>NZ_AP022593.1:0-4800000 GCF_010731815.2 Mycolicibacterium arabiense | reverse complement strand
CGGGCAGGATGCGCGGGATCGCGGCCGCCCTGGTCGGCGAGTTGATGGCGTAGAACGCCTGTTGAAAGGCCAACAGGCACAACACCAGCCAGACGTTGTTCACCCGAAGTGCCGCCTGCAACCACAGCAGCACCGAGGCGACCGCCAGCCCGCAGGAGGCGATCACCAGCAGCGTCCGGCGGTCCATCGCGTCGGCCAGCGCGCCACCCCACAGCCCGAACACGACGAGCGGCACGAGCGCGAAGACGCCGGCGAGGCCGACGTACGCCGAGTTCTGGGTCAGCGCGTACAGCTGAACCGGAACCGCGAACAGCGTCAGCCCGGCGCCGATGACGGTGGGGATGCCTGCCCACCACAGCCGCGCGAAGTCCTGGTTGCGCAGGGGTGTGGTGTCGGCGAACAGCCGCGCCACGGTTAAGGCTGGAGGCGGGTGACTCGGCCGCCCGCGACGTGAATGCGGTTGTGCAACCGGTTCTCCCGGCCCTGCCAGAACTCGATCTCCTCGGCAGCGACGTGGTAGCCGCCCCAGTGCGGCGGCACCGGGACGACGTCGTCGTCGGCGAACCGGGAGGTGACGTCGGCCAGCTGCGCGAGCAGCGCCTCCCGCGAGGCGATCGGGCTCGACTGGTGCGAGGCCCACGCCCCGAGCTGAGACCCGCGCGGGCGCTTGGACCAGTACTCGGCGGTGACCTCCGGAGCGACCTTGGTCACCGTGCCGCGGACGTGGACCTGGCGGCCCAGCCCATACCAGGGGAAGGTCGCCGACGCCTGAGGGTGGGTGCGCAGCTGTGCGCCCTTCGCGGAGTCGTAGTTGCTGTAGAACACGATGCCGGTGTCGTCGACGCCCTTGCACAACACCGTGCGGGTGACGGGCCATCCCCGCTCGTCGACGGTGCCGACCACCATGGCGTTGGGCTCGACGACCCCGGCCCGCTCGGCGTCGGCGATCCACGTGCGCAACAACGTGATCCACCCGGTCGCGGGATCGTCCCCGAGCCAGTCGACGTCGAGGTCGGCACTGCCGTCCTTCTCCACCGAGCCGTACTCCACCCGCATCCTGACCAGGTGTTCGCGATCGTCGTCGGGCATGGCTTTCGACACCCACCAGACGCTACGCCCGCACGTTCGCCAACGCGTTACCGGCCGGTAGCGGTGGCGCGGCACACGGGTGCGAGAATTCGGCGCATGAGCTGCATGCCAGGGGTTCCCGACGACTTCGTCGAAGGCTTGGAGGGCGTGGTGGCCTTCACCACGCAGATCGCAGAACCGGACAAGGACGGTGGCGCGCTGCGCTACCGCGGGGTCGACATCGACGAGCTGGTGAGCCGCCGCGTCACGTTCGGTGACGTGTGGGCCCTGCTCGTCGACGGCGAGTTCGGCAACGGGTTGCGGCCCGCCGAGCCGTTCCCGCTGCCCATCCACAGCGGCGACGTCCGCGTCGACGTGCAGGCGGGGCTGGCGATGCTGGCGCCGATCTGGGGTTACGCACCGCTGCTCGACATCGACGACGCCACCGCCCGCGACCAGCTGGCCCGCGCGTCGGTTATGGCACTTTCCTACGTCGCGCAGTCGGCCCGCGGAATCCACAAGCCCGCGGTGCCGCAGCGCAACATCGACGAGTGCGACACCGTCACAGCGCGATTCATGACGCGATGGAAGGGTGACCCGGACCCCCGCCACGTGGAGGCAATCGACGCCTACTGGGTGTCGGCGGCCGAGCACGGCATGAACGCCTCGACGTTCACCGCCCGCGTGATCGCCTCGACCGGAGCCGACGTCGCCGCAGCACTGTCGGGCGCGGTGGGCGCGATGAGCGGGCCGCTGCACGGCGGGGCGCCCGCGCGCGTGCTGCCGATGGTCGAAGAGGTGGAGCGCACCGGCGACGCCCGCGCGGTCGTGAAGGGCATCCTCGACCGCAAGGACAAGCTGATGGGCTTCGGGCACCGGGTGTACCGGGCCGAGGACCCACGGGCGCGCGTGCTGCGGGCCACGGCGCAACGGCTCGCGGCGCCGCGGTTCGAGGTGGCCGCCGCGCTCGAGCAGGCCGCGCTCGCCGAGCTGCGGGAGCGTCGCCCCGACCGTGCCATCGAGACCAACGTCGAATTCTGGGCCGCGGTGATCCTCGACTTCGCGGGCGTGCCGCCGCAGATGATGCCCGCGATGTTCACCTGCGGCCGGACCGCCGGGTGGTGCGCGCACATCCTCGAGCAGAAACGGCTCGGCAAGCTGGTCCGCCCGGCCGCGGTCTACGTCGGGCCCGAACCGCGCAGCGTGGAGACCGTTGCCGGCTGGGACCGCGTCGCGACGTCCTGATGGCGCCGACGTACACCGCTGCGGCGGAGGCGATCACGGATCTGGTGCGACGGATCCCGGACGACGCGTGGGACGGTCCCGGTCTGGGTGACTGGGACCTGCGGTCGCTGGTCGGGCATGCGTCGCGGTCGTTCGTCACGGTCAGCACCTACCTGCGCGCCCCCGCCGAGCGCGAGGACCTCGGCAGCGCCGTCGACTACGTCGCACGGCTGCGTGAGATGGCAGCGGGCCTCGGCGCCGCCGACGTCGTCGAACGCGGCAGGCAGGCAGGCCGCGACCTCGGCGCCGACCCCGCCGCTGCCGTCGACGCCCTGGCGCGCACCGCCCTGTCCGACGTCGCGGCAGCGGGCGACCCGCTGATCACCGTGATCGGCGGCCTCGGCATCCGGCTGAGCAACTACCTGCCGACCCGCACCTTCGAACTCACAGTGCACGGGCTCGACATCGCGCGGGCCGCAGGCCTCGACCTGGTCCTGCCCGCCGAGGTGCTCGAGGAGGCGACCGTGCTGGCCGCGCGGGTCGGCGTCGCGCTGGGTCACGGCGATGCGGTGCTGCTCGCGCTCACCGGGCGGGCCGCGCTGCCGGCGGGGTTCTCGGTGGTGTAGCTCGGACGACCGGTCACCCGCGCCAGGATCGGCGCAGCGGCCGTCGTGGTGAATGGCGTAGCCATCGGGAACTCCGGCTCGCGTGAATGGATCTCGACCGTACGCACGATCGTCGCCAGTGCGAGTGCGAGTTCCAACATCGCGAAGTGATCACCGATGCACGTCCGTGGGCCGGCCCCGAAGGGTATGTATTGCCACCGATCGAGGCTCTTGGCCAAATCGGGACGGAAGCGGTCGGGGTCGAATTCGTTTGGTCGGTCCCACAGTGCGGGATCCCGCTGCATCGCGTACACCCCGACCGCCACCAGCGTGCCCGCCGCGACACGGTAACCGTCGACCGCGATGTCCTCCGTGGCCATACGACCATTGATCGCCGCGGGCGGACACATGCGCAATGCCTCGTGGAGCACCTGAAGTGTGTAACCGAGGTGCCCGACGTCGCCCGGTTCCAGCTGCCGGTCCCCAATGGCATCCACCTCACGGCGGACTCGGTCCTGCATCTCGGGGTGGAGCCCCAGCTGCCACAGCGCGTATGCCATCGTCGTCGCCGTGGTGTCGTGGCCGGCGCCGATGAATACGACCAGCTCATCGGCGATCTCGGCGTCGGTGAGACCGCGACCGGTAGCCGGATCCGTCGCCGCCATCAACGCCCGCACCAGGGGCGCGTCCCTCCCGGGATCCCGACGGCACCCGTCGAGCACGTCAGCAGCGAGCGCGCGCAGCGTTGCGCTCGCGGCACGCGCCCGCCGCTGCCTGGGCGTCGGCACCCACCGCGGCAGGCGCACCGGTGCGACTCCACGATCCGCGACGTATCTCAACATGACCCGCATGGGTTCCGCGATCCGGTCCGATTCCTCATCCAGGTCGAGGCCAAGAACCGAACGTCCCAGGGCGCGCATCGTCACCTTCCGACACTGCGCGTCGAGGTCGATCACTCCGCCCGGCGGCCAACTCGCGGCGATGCCCTCGGCCGCCTGCGACATCGCCCCGGTGAAGTTTTGAACGTTCTTCTTCGTGAAGATGGGCTGAAGCAAGCGGCGACGCGGGAGCCATTGCTCGTGCCGTACGACGAACAGATTCGCCCCGATCTGGTTACGCATCTCTTCGTGAACCGCGTTGCGCTCGACGATCGCATCAGAGAGTCCCAACACGTCGTGCGCGCCCTGCGGCGACGTGACGATGACCATCTCGGGCAACATCCATCTGGGCGCGAACGTTATTCGTGTGACGTACCCACCGGCGTCGCGGAGTTCCTCGACGCCGGTGTGAAATCGACGGAGCGCGTTCAATTGTCGGCGCAGTGGCAACGGATTGCGGGGGGCTACGGGCAACGATGCGGTCGCCTTGCGGCATGGCGTATTCGTCATCCTCGCAGCATCTCTGCTCACCCCACGGGGAGCTAGAGTAGGCCGCTACCCCAAAACCCTTGACATGATCACGATTCACCAGCCAAGAGCCGCGCTAGCTGATCGCGGGTGTGCACACCCAGCTTGGGATAGATCCGGTAGAGGTGCCCGTCGATCGTGCGCACCGAGACGCCCAGACGCTCGGCGATCTCGCGGTTGGTCGAGCCCAGGCCCACCAAAGTCGCGACTTCACGCTCTCGGTCGGTCAGCGGCAGCGGGGCGCCGCCGGCCAGCGTCGCCGGGGATCTCAGCCCGCACTGCCGCGCCAGCGACTGCGCGCGCGATGCTGACGCGAGTTCCGACGAGCGCATGCCCGCACGCGCATGCGCTGCGGCGGCATGCGCCGCGGCGTCGGCAGCCAACGCCAGGGCACCGATGTCCATGAATCGTCGGGCCGCTTCGTCGAGTCGACCCCCGTCGTGGTCTGCGAGCGCACGACAGTGCAGCCACATGGCGGCCGGCAGCGGTGCCCCGAGAAGGTCTGCCAGCCTTCGCATCCGTGCCTCCTGGCCGGAATCGCCGAAACGCACCGCCGTGTGCAACGCGTACATCTCCATGGCGTGCGTACCCGAGCGCCGGGCACGGTCGGCGGCACGGATGGCATACCACCGTGCCTTTGACGTCTCCCCCATGGCGGCGTTCACCCAAGCCCGGCCGACGAGTAGCTCCGGAACGAACACCTCGGCCTGCGGACCCGCTGCCTGCTCTGCCTGTGCTACAGCGTGTTTCGATGCGTCTAGGTCACCATGTGCGGCGTGCGCCTGGGCAGACCAGGATGAGACGACCATCGTCAAAGCGGTGGGCAGCGACTCGGCCATCGCGTCCAACGATCGGTGCAACGTCTCAGCGGAACGGGTGAGGCGTCCTCGCTCGAGGTCCACCTTGGCTGCGAACGCCGCGGTCACGGCCACGGCCTGCGGGACCCCTGACGCCATGGCGCCATACCTCGCGCAGGTGCGCTCAGCGGCATCGAAGTCACCGAAGTTGAGTTGCGCCAACATCTCGGCCATGCCGATCAAATAGCGCTGGGGCCCAGATTCGCAACGCTCCGAGGCCTCCAACGCGCATGCAGCTACCGGGCCGACCGCATCGAAACGACCCGTCATCGCCAACGCTCCCGCGGTCGCCATGCCCGTCCATACCACTGCGGGGCCGACCATTTCGTCCTCGAGTGCCGACGTCCCGAGGGCTACCGACTTCTCGACGTCCCCGCTCAAATAAGCGAAGGAGACTTCCATGGCGGTCGCGATCGTCAACAGCAGCGGTTCGGTGACCGTCTGTCTGACGATCGTCAACACCGACCGCGCGGCATCGGCCCGACCGCAGGCAAAGAACAGGTTCGCCGCCCGTAGGCCACCCCACCGTGCCACCAGTGCGGGGTGATGCCCGGCCGGCTCGTACCGGGCAAGTACGGCCTCGGCCTCCTCACCCCTCCCCTGCCAGCTCAGGGCTTCCGCGAGCACCGTCGCCGACGCCAGCCCACCACCTCGGTCCACGGCGAAGCGCGCCAGCGTCTCGGCGAGGTCCAGCTTGGACATCGTCAAGGCACTCGCTGCAGCCTGGTCGATGAGTTCGAGGTCGGGCGCGAGGTCGCTGTTCGTCATGAACTGGGCGAGGCGGATCCGATGCACGACTCCCGACGAGCCGGGTTGCGTTGCATCTGCGGAACACAGCTCGGCATAACATCGCGCCAGCAGGCCATTGATCGCCCTTGCTCGGGCAACGCCGCAACGCCCGCGGACGACGTCTCCTATGAGGGGGTGCGCGGGTCGCGCGACACGCATCGGGCCGTCGTCGACGACGTGGATCGCACCGTGACGCTCCGCCCGGTCGATGAGTTCGATGTCGAACAGGCAGATGAGAGCGTCCCAGTCGACGACCTCGGCGACCGAGACAGTCTCGAGAAGATCGATCTCCGAGGGATCGAGCGTCGCCAACCGGCTCCCAATGACTTGGCGGACGTTGTCGCTGACCTGCAAAGGCCCCTTCAGACGCCAGACCCCACCTTCCTGCAGCAGGGTGCCGTCGCCCCCAGCTTGCGCGAGCACACCCCTCAACATCAATGGTGATCCCGCTGCGTAGTCATGCAGAAGGTCGATAACCCCGCCGTCGACCTCACCGTCGAGGACCGACGTGACCAAATCGGCGGTTTGTGCTCGACTCAGCCCGCCGATGGGGATACGACGCAGGTTGCCTTCCTTCCACGTCGCCGATACGGCATCGGGAACGTCGTCGCCAGCGCGGATGGTGAGGATCAGGCGGACCGTGCCGGTACCGCTCAACTGTTGGATCAACAGCGCTGAGAGCGTGTCGAGGTAGTGCGCGTCGTCGACGACGAGGATCAAGTCGCCGAAATCTGCGAGCGCGTGGTGGGCGGCGGCGAGCATTGCCGCGGGGTGGCGGGCCGTGTCCGTGGGCAGCAGCCGGGAGAATGCGGCGAGCGGCAAGTCTCTACCGGTTCGCGTGCCCAGCACGTATCGCGTGGCGCTTCCGCCAGGATCGAGCGCAGTGGCAACCGACCGGGCGAGTGTGGTCTTGCCAATCCCGGCCTCGCCGACCAAAACCGCCCCGTTGTAGCCAGAACCCGCGGTCGAGGCGCTGAGGCATGCGGAGAACTCGGCGTCGCGCGATACAACCGGCCACCCCACCAACCCGATCGCCCCCCTTGCCCACGCCCCCACGTGTTGGACTGATCTTGGGCAGATTCTACGCATTCGTCAAAGATTGTGACAGTCCCTGCCACCTCCCATGAGTGCTTAATCTGGTGATCGGCGGGCATACCCCCGCCATGACGATTACGAGTGGCGACGTACGCCAACTGCTGGAGTCCGACGACGACGCGGTGCTGGTGCTCATCGAGGGGCGCGCCGAGGTCGTCCGGGGTGACCAGATCGACGACGACGCCCACCGCGGCGCGCTACAGGTGATCTCGCGCGCGGACCTGATCGAGCGGACCGGCGGCGCCGAGCTGTCCGACCACGAGCTGGAGGAGCAGGCGGGGACCCTCGACGCGACGGTGGCCGAACTGGGCGGCTGAGCCCGACCCCGTCACAGCATGCGCACCAGCGCGCCGTCGCGGGCGTGGGTCAGCATCAAGGCGACGTGAACCGCCACCGTCGCGAGGAACACCAGCTGCGCTGCCACGTGCAACGCCAGCCAGTCGGTGCCGACGGCGAGAAGCGCCAAACCCGACACCGGCACGACGAATATCGCGGCGAGCAGCACCTTCTCCAACGCCGACTCCAGTGACCGCTCCCCCGGCCGCAGGTATGGCGCCCACGGCGGCAGCGGCGTGGTCATCCGCCACAGCACTCGCAGCACGCCGAGCACGATCAGCGACAACCCCAGCAGGACATGGGCTTCCGGCAGCGACAGTCCGTCCTCGAGGAAGGTCGCGGAAGCGATGTCGTCGAAGGCGGCTGCGACGTAGTCGTCCTCGCGGGCGTCGAGCCGGTCCTCGAGCGCGTCGATCTCCGCCTCGAACCGCTCCTCGGCTGCCTTCCCACGCCGTTCGGCGTCCTCCTCGCCGGCGTCCTCGAGCCGGTCGATGCGATCCTTCTCGGCGTCGAACGCTTCGTCGTCACCACTCATCGTCAAGCCGACGGCGAACTGCGCGGTGAATGCGGCCACCGTCAACCAGTGCAGTGTCTTGGTGACCAGGCCGTAGCCGTGTTCGCCGTTGCGCAAGTACACGGACCGACGAGTACCCGTCGAACGCGGTGGCCATTGCGATGAGTTTCCGACGTTGGCAGGGTCGGTAGTGGTGAACCTCCCCGAAAGGAACCAGCCATGACACAACCCGCCACGTCCTACATCGCCCCGCACCTCGTCGTCGACGACGCGGCCGCCGCCATCGACTTCTACGTCAAGGCCTTCGGCGCCACCGAGTACGGCCGCGTCCCGGGTCCCGGCGGCAAGCTGATCCACGCCGCGCTCGACTTCAACGGCTCGATGGTCATGCTCAACGACGACTTTCCCGAGATGAACGACGGCAAGTCGACGACGCCGAAGTCGCTCGGCGGCACCCCGGTGACCATTCACCTGCAGTTCGCCGACGACGTCGACGCGAGGTTCCAGCGCGCGCTCGACGCGGGCGCCACGGTCGTCATGCCGCTGGAGGAGCAGTTCTGGGGCGACCGTTACGGATTGGTGCGCGATCCGTTCGGCCACCAGTGGTCGCTCGCGCAGACCGTCCGCGAGGTCAGCATGGAGGAGATGACCGAGGCGATGAAGCAGGAGACCTAACCGGCCGGTCTCAAAGGCCCAGGCCGGCCAGGAGCCGTTCGCGCATGGACGGTTTCGGTGCCGTCGCGGCGGCGGCGAGCATGTCGGAGATCTCGGTGAACTTGTCCCGCGGCCGGTCGTCGCCACCACGGGCGACCTCGGCCGCGTCGATGGCCTTCCAGCCCGCCACGTCGACCAGCTCGGGTTGGCGTGCCCGGATCAGCCGGTCGAGGTGGACCGGCCTGCCACGCGGATCGCGAAGCGCGCCGGCATTGAAGTCCGCCACCAATTCGTGGACGGTCTGCGCCGCGCAGGACTTGTTGGTGCCGATGAACCCCGTCGGACCCCGCTTGATCCAGCCCGCCACGTAGGTGCCGGGCGCCCCGACGACGCGGCCGGACTCGTTGGGCACGACCCCGGTCTCCTCGTCGAACGGGAGGTCGCGAATCGCCCTGCCGCGGTAGCCGATCGAGGTGAGCACCAGCCCGGCGGGCAGGGTGCGCACGTCGTCGCCACCGGTCACGGTGAAGGCCATGCCCTCGACGCGGTCGGTGCCGAGCACCCGCTGCGGCGTCATCCGGTAGGCGAACCTGATGCGCGGACGGGTGGCCGGGGCGTCGGCGTCGCCGAGCTTCGACAGGATCTCGAGCTTGTTGCGGGTCAACGGATCCGTGCACTCGGCGAGATCCCGCTGTACCAGTTCGTGGTCGGCGCGGTCGAGCACGACCTCGTGGGTGGCCGTCAGACCGATGAGTTCTGGAAGCGTGAACGCGGAGTCGGCGGGGCCTCGGCGGGCCGCGATCACCACCTCGCGCACCTTCGAGTCGCGCAGCGCCGCCAACGCGTGGTCGGCGATGTCGGTGCGGGCGAGGTCGTCGGGATCGCTGGTGAGGATCCGCGCGACGTCCAGCGCGACGTTGCCGTTGCCGATCACCACGACCCGCTCGGAGCCGAGATCAACTGGCAGATCGGCGAACTCGGGGTGGCCATTGAACCACGCGACGATCTCGGTCGCCGTACCGGTTCCCGGCAGGTTCATGCCCTCGACGTCGAGACGCTTGTCGTTGGGCGCACCCACCGCGTACAGCACGGCGTGGTGATGTTCGAGTAGCTCGCGGTGACTGACGTGGTTGCCGACCTCCACGTTGAGGTAGAACGTGAACCCCGGCAGCCGCGTCGTCCCGTCGAACAGCCGTGTGACGCGCTTGGTCGTCTGATGATCCGGGGCGACCCCGGCGCGGACCAGTCCGTAGGGCGTCGGCAGCTTCTCGAACACGTTGACTTCGACGCCCTGCTGGGTGAGCAACTCGTCGGCGGCGTACATCGCAGCGGGGCCCGAGCCCACGATCGCCACTCGCAGCGGCCCGTCGCCACGCTCCACCCTGGGCGCCTCGAGCACCGGCGCCAGCTTCGACGTCGGGGGCAGCTTGCCCTCCCGTTTCGGGTAAAACGCCGCGTTCAACTCGACGAACGGAAGCTGCTCAGGCTCCAGCTTCGTGTCGGGCGAGATCGCCCCCACCGGGCACGCCGACACGCACGCCCCGCAGTCGACGCACGCCACCGGGTCGATGAACAGCATCTCCGCGGTCGCGAACCCGGGCTCGTCGGGCGACGGATGGATGCAGTTGACGGGGCACGCGTAGACGCACGACCCGTCACTGCAACACGATTGGGTGATTACGTGGGGCATCGAAGGTCCCTACGCGACGGCGACGACGTGCTGGCGTTGCGGCTCGCTGCGGTAGCGGCTCGCCGGTCCGTCGATCTTGCAGATCTTCCAGATCAGCTTGGCCAGCGGGTTCATCAGGCCGGTCTCGTGGCACAGCATTCGGACGTCACCGAACGTGTCGCGCAGGAACTGGCGGCCCTCCGGCAGGTCGAAGAAGATCTCCTTCTTCACGGACTTCGGGATGTCGAACTCCTCCCAGAAGGCCTTCGGCGGCACCACGATCGCCTGGCACAGCACGCGCATGATGATCGGCACGTGCAGCGACAGCACGAAGCGCTTGAAGCGACCGGTGCTCGTCACCCGCTTGTGCAGGTACTCATGGGCGAACGAGATGTGCCGGGCTTCCTCGGCCACGTGAATGGCCATGACGCGCTCCATGATCGGGTGCAGCGCCTTGCCCTCGCGCAGGACGTTCTTCTGGATGTGGTCGATGGGCTCCTCGCCGGCGAGCACGCCGAAGAAGAACACGACCGGCAGCGGACCCGCGGCGAGCGGAATGAGCTGCGACAGCCACTTCAGCATGCGGGGCATGCCGGGCACGTCGATGCCGATGCGGTTGACCATCTCCTGGAACATCATGGTGTGGTTGCACTCCTCGACGGACTCGTGGAGGCAGTAGCGGTACTCGGGCGAGCCGTTGGGCACCCAGAACGCGTAGTTCATCAGGCCGCGGATGAGGATCGACTCGAAGTGCAGGCCGACCTTCGCCACGTTGGCCTGACGCCACATGCCGATCTCGATCTGACGTTCCCTGGACTGCGCCTGGTACCAGGGGTGCCTGCCGAACGGGTCGGTGGCCGGCAGGATCCAGCGCTCGTCGTTGGGCGTGACCGCGAACTCGGGAGAATCCCAGTCGATGTCGCCGTACGGGTTGAAGTTGCGTCGCACGGAACCCGCGGACAGCGTCTCCAACTTGTTCACGTACTCGGTGTCGTCGCGGACGTCCATGTTCTTGCGCCACCGCCGGATGAGGCGGGTGCGTGCTGGCTTGGGTTCGGTCTTGACGACCATGAGCAGCCTCCGATGTCTCGTGGAACGATTTACATTCGCCTGCTGGATGTCTAAGACGGTACCGGAGGTCCCAGGAATTGAACAGGGCGATCGCGTCGATGTGGTGTCGCCGCGTTATCCACATCACATGTGACCCAGTTCACACGTGAGGCCCGCCGAACGTGGGCCTCGTGTACTTGCGCGGGCCGATTTGCGTGCATAGGACCCACGCTCGACGGCATTCCCGCCGGAACTACGCTTGAGCGCATGTCCGACGCCGATTTGACCATCCCCGCCGACCTCAAACCCGCCGACGGACGGTTCGGATGCGGCCCGTCCAAGGTGCGGCCCGAGCAGCTGCAGGCGCTCGCCGCGGCCGGCGACCTGTTCGGCACGTCGCACCGCCAGGCCCCGGTGAAGAACCTCGTCGGCCGGGTCCGCGACGGCGTCCGGCAGCTGTTCTCGGTGCCCGACGGCTACGAGGTCATCCTCGGCAACGGCGGGTCGACGGCGTTCTGGGACGCGGCCGCCTTCGGCCTCGTCGACAAGCGCTCACTGCACCTCACCTACGGCGAGTTCAGCTCCAAGTTCGCCTCGGCAGTGAAGGCCAATCCGTTCGTCGGCGACCCCATCGTGATCAAGGCGGACGCGGGCAGCGCGCCGCAACCGCAGTCGGATCCGTCGGTCGACGTCGTCGCCTGGGCGCACAACGAGACCTCGACGGGCGTCGCGCTGCCCGTGCAGCGGCCCGAGGGCGACGCCCTGGTGGTCATCGACGCGACCTCGGCCGCAGGCGGCCTGCCCGTCGACATCGCCGACACCGACGCCTACTACTTCGCGCCGCAGAAGAACTTCGCCTCGGACGGCGGCCTGTGGCTGGCGGTCATGAGCCCCGCCGCGCTCGCCCGGGTCGAGGCGATCGCCGCGTCCGGACGCTGGGTGCCCGACTTCCTGTCGCTGCCCATCGCGATCGACAACAGCCTGAAGAACCAGACCTACAACACCCCGGCCATCGGCACCCTGGTCCTGATGGCCGAGCAGCTCGACTGGCTCAACGGCAACGGCGGCCTGGACTGGGCCGTCGCGCGCACCGCCGACTCCTCGCAGCGGCTGTACTCGTGGGCCGAGGCGACGAGCTACGCGACGCCGTTCGTGACCGATCCCGGCCTGCGGTCGCAGGTCGTCGGCACCGTCGACTTCAACGACGACGTCGACGCGGCGGCAGTGGCCAAGGTGCTGCGGGCCAACGGCATCGTCGACACCGAGCCGTACCGCAAGCTGGGCCGCAATCAGCTCCGCATCGCGATGTTCCCCGCGGTCGATCCCGACGACGTCAGCGCGCTCACGGCCTGCGTCGACTGGGTCGTCGAGCGCCTCTGACCTCGTGCAATGGGCACCGAGGCCAGCGTGTCGCCACGGTTACGAGTCGATAACGCAGTAGGGTCACGCGTTAGCCCCTAGGAGGTGGATATGCGCGAATTGAATGTCGTCGGACTCGACATCGACGGCAAGAGCGTCATCTGCGAATCAGCCGAATCGGGCGAGAAGTTCCTCCTGATCCCCGACGGACGGCTGCACGCTGCCCTGCGCGGCGACCGGGTGGGTTCGAGCAAATTCCAACGCGAGGCCGAGGACCCAGACGTGTTGCGTCCCAGAGACATTCAATCCCGAATCCGCGCAGGCGCCTCCCCGGAGCAGGTCGCCGAGGCCGCTGGCGTCGACCTCGCACGGGTCGAGCGATTCGCCCACCCCGTGCTGCTGGAGCGCTCGCGGGCAGCCGAACTCGCCACAGCTGCGCACCCGGTGCTGGCCGACGGCCCGACCGTGATGACACTGCTCGAGACCGTGAGCACCGTGCTCATCTCGCGGGGTCTCGATCCCGACGACACCAACTGGGACGCCTGGCGCAACGAGGACGGCCGCTGGACCGTGCAACTCTCTTGGAAGGCCGGCCGCTCGGACAACGTGGCCCACTTCCGGTTCAGCCCGGGCTCACACGGCGGCACCGTCACGCCGTTCGACGACTCGGCCGCCGAGCTGGTCGACCCCAACTTCCACCGGCCGCCGCTGCGTGCGGTAGCGCCGGTGCCCGCAGCCATCACGGCCGAAGCCGAGCCCGAACTGCCGCTCGAGGTCGCCATGCCGCCTGCGCCCGCTCAGCCGGAGCCGCAGGAGCAGGAGCAGGAGCAGACGGCCAAGCCCGCACGTGCCCGGCGCCGCAAGCCCGAGGTGCCCGCCTGGGAGGACGTCCTGCTCGGCGTCCGCTCCGGCACGCAGCCCTGAGCGCGGGCTAACCGCCCAGTGTGATCGCGAGCAGCGCCAGCCAAGCGGCTGCCACGCCCACACCGCCGCCGAGCACGAACCACCGCCAGACCGGACGGGTGCGCCACCCCCACACCGTTGGCGCCAGACCGCCGACGGCCACCACGTTCAGGCCCAAAGCCAGCATCGGGTGGACCCGAATCAGGCCGAGGCTCAACACGATGAGCGCCGCCGCCGTCACCGCCGCGACGAACGCGGCCACGGTCAGGCCGGTGCCCCACGGTGTCGCGTCGCCCTCGCTCACGTGTCATCACTCCCCTGGTCGCTGCGCTCCTGCCCGCCGGACCAAACCCTAGCCCGCTCGTAGAACGCCAACGCCGCAGCCGTTGCGACGTTCAGGGAGTCCGTGCCACGCGACATCGGGATGCGCACCCGTTCGTCGGTGGCCCGCATCGCGCGTTCACTCAGCCCCGGTCCCTCGGCCCCGACGAGCATGGCCACCCGATCGTCCGTCAGGTCGGCCATCGCTGCGGCCAGCGTCCGGGCAGCCGGGTTCGGCGTCATCGAGAGCAGTCGGAAACCCCTGTCGCGCAACGACGCCAACTCGTCGGGCCACGCCGGCGCCCATGCGTACGGCACCAGCAACGCGTGGCCCATCGACACCCGCACCGCGCGCCGGTAGAGCGGGTCGGCGCAGCCGGTGCCGAACACCACCGCGTCGACGTCGAGGCCCGCCGCGTTGCGGAAGATCGACCCGAGGTTCTCGTGGTCGTTGACCCCTTCGAGCACGGCGACGGTGCGCGCGTCGGCGATCACCTCGTCGACGGTCAGCTCCCGCGGCCGCGGCGCAGCGCCGAGCACGCCCCGGTTGAGGTGGAACCCGATCACCTCGGCCATCACCTCGGGGCTCGCCCGGTAGTAGGGAGCAGAGGTGACCCGCAGGTCGTCGGCCAGTTCGCGCAGCCTGCGGTCGGTGCCGAGGAACGCCCGCGGCGTGAACCGGGACGCGAGCATGCGCTGCACCACCAGCACGCCCTCGGCGATCACCAGACCCTTCCCGCTGGGCAGATCCGGTCGGCGGTCGATGCTGTTGAGGTCGCGGAAGTCGTCGAGCCGCGGATCGGCGGAATCGTCGACGTCGACGACGTTCGGTTGCCCGGTCACGCGCCTTCGTCGACGATCGCGCGCATGAGGTCGGCGGCCTCGAGCAACGTCTCGCGTTGCGCGGCAGTGAGTTCCGCGAGCCGCTGCTGCAGCCACTCCCGGCTGGCTCGCCGTTCCGCCTCGATCAGATCGGCTCCGGCGTTCGACACCGACACCAACACCTGGCGCCCGTCGTCCGGGTGCGGGGTGCGGTCGACGAAGCCGAGATCGACGAGCGAGGCGATCACCCGCGTCATCGACGGCGGGCGCACCCGCTCGCGCACCGCCAGCATGCCCGGGGTCATCGGCCCCTCCTTGGACAGCGTCGCGAGCGCCGACAACTGCGACAGCGAGACCGGAGAATCAGGCCTGCGGAACCGGAGCTGCCGCGCGAGCCGCACCACCGCCAATGACAGATCACTGGCCAGGCGTGCGTCGGCGTCGCTCACGAGCCATCACAGTACCGACAGCAACTTCCCAGCGGTCGCAACGACGCCCGATTCGCCCCTGCCGCCGGCTCGGGCCGTCGCAATGCATCGACTACGTTTGGTCCAAATGGCCGAGCAAACCCCCAGCACCGAGTCCAGCGCCGACGCCCCGCAGCCGCCGCCGCTGCCTGCCGGGCTCCTGCGCGTCCAGCCCGCCATCGCGGCCATCGCCGTCGGCTGGCTCGTCGCCGTGGTGCTGGCGTTCACCGTGCCCGGACTGCACGACTGGCGGCCCGTCACGATCGCCGGACTCGGCGTGGGAGTGTTTGGCACGTCGTTGTTCTTGTGGCAACGTGCCGCGGTACGACGCGGCTCCCGTGGCGCGCAGACCGGCCTGAACTGACTGGGCCAGACCAGGAGAAACCGATGGCAGAACCGCTGTTGCAAGCCGAGATCGAGATCGCCGCACCGCCGGCCAAGGTGTGGAGCCTGGTCTCCGACCTGCGCCAGATGCCGCGGTGGAGCCCGCAGTGCCGGCTGATGAAGTCGTTCGGCCCGCTGCGCCAGGGCGCCAAGACCGTCAATCTCAACCGGCGCGGTTTCCTGTTCTGGCCGACGACGAGCCAGATCACCGAGTTCATCCCCGGGCAGAAGCTGGCGTTCCGCGTCAACGAGAACAACACCATCTGGTCCTACGAACTGGAGCCCACCGCCACCGGCACGCGCCTCGTCGAGACGCGGCACGCCGAGAACGGCGTCAAGGCCGTGTCGAACGCGTTGGTGAATGCCGTGATGGGCGGCGTCCCCAGCTTCGAGCGGGAGCTGCTCGAGGGCATGAATCAGTCGCTGTCGCGCATCAAGGCCGCAGCAGAGACGAGCTAGGCCCGCGCCTTCAGGACTCGGTGAGGTCCAGCACGCCGTCGTCGTAGGGGTCGAACATCGGCGACCCGATCTGCGCGGGTGGCGGCGTGTCCGAGTGCGCGCCACAGCCGTAGTCGATGGCGACGACGTGCCCGTCGGCCGACATCTCGTTGGCGCACACGCCGAACAACGTGCCGAGCGAGCCGGTCAGCTTCAGGTAGTAGGCGCAGTCGCGGCACACCCGTCGCGTCGACCGGGCCATCGCCGACTGCGGCCCGTAGTCGCCGTCGTACCACCGCTGCGCCGCCTCGGCCCGCCCCAGCGGGCTGAGCAGCTGCTTGCGACCGAGGCCGATCTCGCCTTCGAGTTCGTCCAGTTCGTCGTCACCTGTCGACTGGTATCCCGGCACCAGGCGCGGATCGTCGGCCGGAGGCGCGAGCAGGTCACCGGGGCTCAGGTCACCCGGCTGGACGCGTTCGTGCCAGGGCACCCATGCCGGTGCGAGCAGCGCCGTCGGCCCCGGGACGAGCACGACCTCGCTGACGGTCGCGTGGTCGGCACCCGGGTACGCAGCGACGACGACGGCCCACTGCCACCCCTGATAGCCCGGCATCACGGCCAGGAAGCGGTGCGTCGCGGCGGTCGGATCCTCGAAGCTGGCACCGAGGTATTCGCCGACCTGTTCCTCGCCGTCGACACCACCTTCGATGATCGCCGCGCGCGCCAGGTCGACGGCGCCGGTCAGCACCGCGGTCAGATCCGCGGGTCGCTCGGTCTCGTCGCGTCCAGGGTCCTGCTCGCCGCCGTCCGGCGAAGCGGACGCGGCGTCTTGCTCGGCAGGTTCGGTGATGCTGTCCATCGCGGTCGATTCTGCCTGACATCAGCAGGGCAAAGCCACACCGGCTGCCCTACGGGCGCCCGTCACACCGATGGGGAACAATCGTGGCGTGAGCGGACCACGTCGCGACCCCGGCAGTTCCGGGGACCCACGTGACCGTCTGTACCACCCGCCGCGGCCGCCTTCGGGTGCCGGCGGGGGCGAGCATCCGGGCATGGCCAACTACCCCAGTGACGACCCGCCATACGGGCGCCGACCGCGCGGTGAGGCGACCTCGAGCGCAAACCGGTGGCTCCCGCCGCTCGACGACGACGGGTCGCAGCGCGGGCGCACCCACCCGTCGGACCCGCAGTACGGCGCCGGTCCGCGCGAACGGATCACGGTCACCCGGGCGGCGGCCTACCGCAGCCGCGAGATGGGTTCGCGGATGTACGGCCTGTTCCATCGGGCTGCGACGGCCGACGGGGCGGACAAGTCCGGGCTCACCGCGCTCACCTATCCGGTGATGGCCAACTTCGCCGCCGACTCCGCGATGGCCGTCGCGTTGGCCAACACGCTGTTCTTCGCCGCGGCATCGGGTGAGAGCAAGAGCAAGGTCGCGCTGTATCTGCTCATCACGATCGCGCCATTCGCGCTCATCGCCCCATTGATCGGGCCCGCGCTGGACCGGCTGCAGCACGGTCGGCGGGTGGCGCTGGCGATGTCGTTCGGGCTGCGGACCGTCCTGGCCGTGGTGCTCATCGCGAACTACGACGGCGCGGACGGCAGCTTCCCGTCCTGGGTGCTGTACCCCTGCGCGCTCGGCGCGATGGTGCTGTCGAAGTCCTTCATCGTGCTGCGCAGCGCCATGACACCGCGTGTGTTGCCACCGTCGATAGACCTGGTGCGGGTGAATTCCCGCCTGACGGTGTTCGGCCTGCTCGGCGGAACCATCGTGGGCGGAGCGATCGCCGCCGGCGTCGAGTTCTCGCTGAACATGCTGCACCTGCCCGGCGCGCTGTACGTCATGGTCGCGGTGACGGTGGCCGGTGCGGTGCTGGCCATGCGGATCCCCAAGTGGGTCGAGGTCACCGAGGGCGAGGTGCCGACCACGCTGACCTATCACGGGCCGACGACGCAGACCCCACGGCCGAAGGGGCTCAAGCGCCGCAAGGCCGAACGGCAGCCGCTGGGCCGCAACATCATCACCTCGCTGTGGGGCAACTGCACGATCAAGGTGATGGTGGGGTTCCTGTTCCTCTACCCCGCGTTCGTGGCGAAGTCCCACGACGCCAGCGGATGGGAGCAGCTGCGGATCCTCGGGCTGATCGGGGCCGCCGCGGCGATCGGCAACTTCACCGGCAACTTCGCGAGCGCACGCCTCAAACTCGGCCACCCCGCGCAACTGGTGGTGCGGGCGACCGTCGCGGTCACCCTTGCCGCACTGGCCACCGCGGTCACGGGCAATCTGCTGATGGCCGCGGTCGCCACGCTGATCACCTCGGGGGCGAGCGCCGTCGCCAAGGCGTCGCTGGACGCGTCACTGCAGGACGACCTTCCGGAGGAATCCAGGGCGTCGGCGTTCGGCCGCTCGGAGTCCCTGCTGCAACTCGGTTGGGTCGCAGGCGGCGCCATGGGCGTGCTGATCTACACCGATCTGTGGGTCGGCTTCACGGCCATCACCGCCGTGCTGATCCTCGGACTCGCGCAGACGTTGGTGAGCTACAACGGTGACTCGCTGATCCCGGGCTTCGGCGGCAACCGACCCGTCGTCGCCCATACCGAGGGCGGCACCCTCGACGCCTCCGCCGCGGCGCGCGGGTAGGAAGGACCTCGTGAAGGTCACGGCACGCAACGTCATCATCTCCCTAGTCCTCGTCACCGTGGTGTCGGTGGCGCTGACCGCCGTCCTGGTCTGGCGGACGAGCCGCGACGTCGAGCCCCCACACCCCGAGATCAGCGCGTTCACCGCAGGCCAGCTGGTACGGGTCGGGCCCTACCGGTTCTGCGACGTCTACGAGATCACCAAGTGCGACGTGTCCGGCGCGAGCGGGGAGCTGCGGGTCACCACCCGCGACAAGATCCAGCTGTCCGTGCCGCCGCGGATCGCCGAGGCGCCGTGGGTGCTGCTGCGGTCCTTCGAGGACGGCGGCCCCGCTGCGGTCGAGGAGTTCCGGCCCGACACCGCGCTCGCGGCCACGATCCCGACGGTCGACCCTCGGCGCGGCAAGCTCACCGGGTTCGCGGTGATGCTGCCGACACTGGTGCGCGACGAGGACGGCAACGAGTTCCCGTGGCCGCACGCCGAGTGGTCGGTCAGCACCGTCTGGTCGTGACTACCCGGCGCCGTGTCCCTCGGGGACCCGCTCGCCCTCGGGCGTCTCACCGGGCGGTGTGCCGTCGCCGAAGGGCCTGCCGCCTAGTTCCTCCCGGCCGTGTGGGGTCAGCCAGTTCGTCAAGTCGGGCCCCTTCGGGACGACGCGGGTGGGATTGATGTCGGTGTGCACCATGTAGTAGTGCTGCTTGATCTGCACGAAGTCCGTGGTGTCGCCGAACCCCGGCGTCTGGAAGAGGTCGCGCGCGTAGGCCCACAGCACCGGCATCTCCGAGAGCTTGCTGCGATTGCACTTGAAGTGCCCGTGGTAGACGGGGTCGAAGCGCGCCAGCGTCGTGAACAGCCGGACGTCGGCCTCGGTGATGGTGTCGCCGACCAGGTACCGCTGGCCCTCCAGCCGCTCGGACACCCAGTCCAGGGCGGTGAACAGCCGGTCGTAGGCCTTGTCGTAGGCGTCCTGTGAGCCGGCGAAGCCGCAGCGGTACACACCGTTGTTGATCTCGGTGTAGATGCGCTGGGCGACCTCGTCGATCTCGTCGCGGTGCTTCTCGGGGTAGAGGTCCGGAGCGCCGTCGCGGTGGTACTGGGTCCACTCGGTGGAGAAGTCGAGCGTGATCTGCGGGAAGTCGTTGGTGACCACGGCGCCGGTCGGGACGTCGACGATCGCAGGCACGGTGATGCCCTTCGGATACTCCGGATCCCGCTTGAAGTAGGCGTCCTGCAGGCGCGGGATCTTCAGCACCGGATCCACGCCGCCTGGGTCGAGGTCGAACGTCCAGCTGCGCTCGTCGTGCGTGGGACCGCAGAAGCCAATGGAGAGAACGTCTTCCAAGCCCAGCAGCCTGCGCACGATGATCGACCGGTTCGCCCAGGGGCACGCCCGCGCGACGACCAACCGGTACCGGCCCGGCTCGACGGGATACCCGTCACGGCCGTCGGCGGTGATCCTGGTGGTGATGTAGTCGGTGTCGCGGTCGAAGTCACCCTTGGGGTTCACGTAACTCACGACGCCAGTCTTCCCGTTTCGGTCGCGCGCCGAACGTCGACTTCTCGTGGAAGATCCCTGGTCGGGTCAACGGAAAGTCGACGTTCGCGGGACGTGGAACCGATGGGGCAGGTCGACGAGTCCAAACTGTCATGACCTCGTTGCGGTGGCCGTTCGTCGGCACCGAGGCCGTCGTCGCGGGCTCGGTGACGAATCACCAGCTCCGCACCACCTACGTCGCCGTGCATCGCAACGTCTACGTTCCACGTGGCGCCGAGTTGGACGCCGTCGACAAGGCCGTTGCGGCATGGCTGTGGTCGCGACGCCGGGCCGTCATCGTGGGAACCTCCGCAGCCGCTCTACATGGCACTCGATGGATCGAAGCCAACCTGCCCGCCGAACTGAATCGACCTGGCCGCGACAAGGTGAGCGGGATAGTTCTGCACAGCGACGTCCTCGACGACGACGAGATCTGCCGCGTCGGAGGGATGCCCGTCACGACGCCCGCACGCACCGCCTTCGACGTCGGCCGGGCGCCCGGCCTCGAGACCGCAGTCATCAGGCTCGACGCACTGCGTCGCGCGACCGGGCTGAGCGTCGAGGCCGTCGGGGCCATCGCCGAACGACATCGCGGGGCGCGGGGCATCGTCCAGTTGCGCCGCGCCCTTGCACTGAGCGACGCCGGGGCCGAGTCACCGCAGGAGACGCGCACCCGACTGCTGCTGGTGAATGCGGGGCTCCCGCGGCCCTCGACGCAGATCGAGGTGCGCGACCCGGCCGGACGCTTCGTCGCGCGCCTCGACATGGGCTGGCCCGCGGCGGAAGTGGCCGTGGAGTTCGACGGCGCTCACCACTGGACCGACCCACGACAACGAAGCAGGGACATCGATCGCATCGCCGAACTCGCCGACCTGAACTGGATCATCGTCAGGGTGAGCGGCGACATGCTGCGGCACCGACCGGCCGTCATCCTGCAGCGGGTACTGGCCGCCCTACGCGAACGTGGAGTTTTCGTCGTCCAAAGTGCCTGAACGCAACGGAAAGTCGACGTTCGCAGGATGGACTCAGGCGTCGAGTTCCTGCGCGACCGCCTTGACGACCTCGGACACCCGGCGGGCGATCTTGCGATCGGGGTAGCGACCCTTGCGCAGCTCGGGCTGCACCGCACCCTCGAGCAGCGTGATCATGTCCTCGACCATGCCGTGCAGCTCGTCGGGAGTGTGCTTGTGCTCGGGGCGCTCGGGACGACCGGCCTCGCGACGGGTCTTGGCGAGGCTGGGCGGCGGCTCGATGACCTTCAGACTCAGTGCCTGCGGACCGCGACGACCGGCGGCGATGCCGAACTCGACCTTCTGGCCGGCCTTGAGTTCCGCGACACCCGAGGGCAGGGCCGACGAGCCGACGTACACGTCCTCGCCGTCCTCCTGGGACACGAACCCGAAGCCCTTCTCGGCGCTGTACCACTTCACCTTGCCGGTAGGCACTCGTCTCACCCGCTCGTCATATCGCTGGACATCGAACACATAATTGAAGCGTCCCGCCTGCGCAGGACGCCACTGGCACCGATCCTACTCGGACACCGCCCCGACCAGCGAACCCTTTGGCCGGTAGCCTGGGAACCACCGCTGGAGGAGACAAATGCGCCTGATCCTGAATGTCATCTGGTTGATCTTCGGCGGGCTGTGGCTCGCCCTGGGTTACTTCCTCGCGGGGATCATCTGCTTCATCCTCATCGTGACCATCCCGTTCGGGTTCGCGGCGTTCCGGATCGGCGTGTATGCGCTGTGGCCGTTCGGGTACACCGTGGTCGACAAGCCCGGCGCCAGGCCCGGCGCGATGATCGGCAACGTCATCTGGATCGTCGTCGCCGGAATCTGGCTAGCCATCGGACACGTGCTGACCGCCATCGCGATGGCGATCACGATCATTGGAATCCCCTTGGCGATCGCCAACCTGAAACTCATCCCCGTCTCGCTGCTGCCGCTGGGCAAGGAGATCGTCCCGGCCAACGGCCCCCAGGACCGGTTCGGGGTGCGGCAGTGACGGTCACCGCGCTGGGCCTGCCGATGCCGCGCGCCGCGGTGCCCGGGGGCATGCCGAGCGAGGGTCCCCTGCTCGACACCCATGGTCGCGCCGCCACCGACCTCCGCGTCTCGCTGACCGACCGGTGCAATCTGCGCTGTACGTACTGCATGCCCGCAGAGGGTCTGAACTGGTTGCCGGGTGAGGACCTGCTGAGCACCGCAGAACTGACTCGGCTGCTCGAGATCGCCATCACCCGCCTCGGCATCACCAACGTCCGGTTCACCGGAGGCGAGCCGCTGCTGTCGAAGCATCTCGAGGACGTGATCGCCGCCGCGGCAGCGCTCACGCCTCGACCCGAGATCGCACTGACCACCAACGGCGTCTCGCTCGCCCGCCGGGCCAAGCGGCTGAAGGACGCCGGGCTCAACCGGGTCAACGTCTCCCTCGACACCGTGGATCCGAACCGCTTCGCGCACATCACGCGTCGCGACCGTCTCTCCGACGTCCTCGATGGCCTTGCCGCCGCTGCGGAGGTCGGACTGACCCCGGTGAAGGTGAACGCCGTCCTCGACGCGGCGACGGGCCTCGACGACGCCGTGGAGCTGCTGCGCTTTTGCCTCGGCCACGACTACCAACTGCGCATCATCGAGCAGATGCCGCTCGACGCCGACCAACACTGGCGGCGCGAGGAGACGCTGAGCGCCGAGCAGATCCTGGCTGCGTTGCGCCGCCACTTCGATCTGCAGCCGGACTCGGCGCCCCGTGGCTCGGCCCCTGCGCAGCTGTGGCGGGTCGACGGCGGACCGGCCACCGTGGGCGTCATCGCATCGGTGTCCGAGGCCTTCTGTGCCGCGTGCGACCGCACGCGGCTCACCGCCGACGGGCAGGTGCGCAGCTGTCTGTTCTCGGCCGACGAGACCGACCTGCGGATGCTGCTGCGCTCGGGCGCCGACGACGACGCGATCGAGGCGGCGTGGCGCGGCGCGATGTGGGCCAAGCCGGCGGGTCATGGCATCAACGACCCCGACTTCATCCAGCCCGCCCGGCCGATGAGCGCCATCGGTGGCTGACGTGACCCCCTCCGACGGGGTCGAGGGCGTTGCGCCGGTCCGGGTGACCGTTCGCTACTTCGCTGCCGCACGCGCGGCGGCAGGCACCGAGGACGAAACCGTCGAGATCGCAGCGGGAACGACGATCGACGGTCTTCTCGCCAGGCTGCGGGAGCGCGGCACCGACCTCACCCGGGTGTTGGAGAGATGTTCGTTTCTCTGCGACGGCGTGGCGGTTCGGGATCGATCGGTTCGGTTGAGAACAAACCAGATCGTCGACGTGTTACCGCCCTTCGCCGGCGGATGACGGTGATTTACATCACATCACGGAATGGTCACGAACTGGCGGGGCGGCCCCGATACCCGCTGACACTCCTGCGGAAACACCGAATCCGCCTGCGGCTTTAAGGTCCTCATAATATTTGCTGGGGGCGGAAACGCCGAGGTCGGCGCGAAGTGACGGGACCGAAGCCAGCCGTTACGGTCATGACCCAAGCCACACGACCCAAATCACGTGGCCCGCTGTGCCCGATAGCGCCGAGCTCCATCCGTTGGGCACAGCCGATACCGACCACCTGGATGGAGGCGGGGGACCCACCGGTCCACCGAAAGGACCTGGGGCTGCAACTGCAGCTCCTTGGGGTGAAGCCGACATACGTGCCGGCCGGGCAACCTCTCCAGCCCGAACCCGACAGCTGACCTCGCGGGCGCCTACGAGAGGAATTTCTGCACCTATGACTGGACGCCACCGCAAGGCTGCCCCAATCACGTCCGCTGCAAACGTCGCCAAGATCGCCTTCACCGGCGCGGTCCTGGGTGGCGGCAGCATGGTCCTCGCCAGCCAGGCCGGCGCTGCGACTGACGGCGAATGGGACCGGGTCGCTTCGTGCGAGTCCGGCGGCAACTGGGCCATCAACACCGGCAACGGTTACCACGGCGGTCTGCAGTTCTCGCCCAGCACGTGGTCCGGCCACGGTGGCGGTGAGTACGCCCCGACGGCCTACATGGCCACCAAGGAAGAACAGATCGCGGTCGCCGAGCGCGTCCTGGCCAGCCAGGGCAAGGGCGCATGGCCGACGTGCGGTCGCGGCCTGTCCGCCTCGACGCCGCGCAACGTGGTCGCCGACGCACCGGCACCTCTCGACAACCCCGGGCTGAATGGCGAGCTTCCTCCTCCGCCACCGTTCGAGCTGTTCGCGGCTCCCGCGCCGCCCCCGCCGCCGCCGGCTCCCGAGCTGCTGCCGCCGCCCCCGCCGCCCTTCGAGGCCATCGGCCCGCTGAACATGCCGGCGCCTCCTCCGCCGCCGGCCCCCGAGCTGCCACCGCCGCCGCCCGAGGCCGCTGCCGTTCCGCTCGATGCGCCGCTGCCCGTGGACGCCGCCCAGACGATCGGTGCGCCCATGCCGGTCGACGCGCCGCTGCCACCTCCGCCTGCTGACCTTCCGCTGCCTCCCCCGGTCGACGCACCCCTGCCTCCGCCGCCCGCACCCGAGCTGCCTCCCCCGCCGCCCGCACCGCCGATCGTCGAGGCCGCCAACTGGGACGTCGCGCCCGGTGGTCCGGCTCCCGCCGACCAGCCGCAGGTGTGGTCGCTCGGCCGGGCGGACGTTCCGCTCGAGCCGGTGCTGCCGGCTCCGCCCGCCCCGGCGCCTGCCCCCGGTCCGTTGGCACTGGGTGCCGAGGCTCCCCTGCCCGCACCGGCGCCCGCCCCCGACGCGGCAGTTCAGCCGGTCAGCGGCGAGGTCCCCGCGCCGCCCGCCGAGGGCGTCCCGCACCTCGCCAGCCCGGAAGCCCTTCCGCCCGGCTCGACCCTCGACCCGGCAGCGCAGGGGAACGAGAGCCCGAACGCGAGCTACATCAAGGATCTGTGGCAGGCCGTGCAGAGCCAGGAGATCAGCGGCAAGGAAGCCCTGATCATGGGTCTCGCGCAGCGCGGCATGAACACCCCGTACCCGCAGCAGGCCGCAGGGCCCAACGTTCCGGTCACGCCCGGCGATGCACCGGCACCGGCACCCGCACCGGACGCTCCCGTGCCCGCGCCGGTCGGTGGCCCGCTGCTGCCGCCGCCCGCGGCGTAAGTCAGTCAGGCCGAGCCGACCCACTCCTCGGAGCCGTCGGCGAAGAACTGGTGCTTCCACACCGGTAGCCGCGCCTTCACGGTGTCGACGAGCGACGCGCACGTCTCGAACGCAGCCCTTCGGTGGTCGGCCGCCACGGCGGCCACCAGGGCGGCGTCGCCGATGTGCAAGGTCCCGATGCGGTGGCTCACCGCGATGGCGCGCACGCCGTCAGCGGTGCGTGCGACGTCCTCGGCGACCTCGGTGAGCACGTCCAGAGCAGTCGGGTGCGCGGAGTACTCGAGCCGCGTCACGCCCCGGCCGCCGTCGTGATCGCGTACGACGCCGGAGAAGCCGACCACCGCACCTGCTGCCTGGTGAGCGACGAGCGCCTCGTGCTCGGTCAGGTCGATCAATTCCTCGGTGAGTGCGATGCGCACGATCGACGTCATCGTTGATGGTCTCCGCCCCGTAGTTGATCCAGCGCATGGTCGAGCACACCGTCCAGGACGCCAAGGCCGTCCCTCACGCCGCCCGTCGAGCCGGGCAGGTTGACGATCAGCACGCCGTCCCGGACGCCGCAGACGCCGCGGGAGAGCACCGAGGTGGGCACGTGCGGTAGTCCGGACCGCCGGATCGCGTCCGCGAGGCCGGGAATCTCGTAGTCGACGATTGCCGCCGTTGCGTCCGCGGTGCCGTCGGTCGGCGAGATGCCGGTGCCGCCGGAGGTGAGGATCACGTCGACGCGCTCCCCGACGGCGGCGAGCAGCGCGCGGCTGACGTCGGTGCCGTCGGGCACCACGACCGGTTCGGGCGCGTCGAACCCGCGGGCGGTCAGCCATTCGACGACGACGGGTCCGCTGCGGTCGGAGTAGACCCCGGCCGCCGCCCGGGTCGAGGCGACGATGACTCGTGCGGTCCTGCGAGCGCTCGTCACGTCCGCTCCCACGTCCCCGTCTTGCCGCCGTCCTTGCGCACCACGGCGATGCCGTCGATGGTGGCCGCGGGGTCGACGGCCTTGAGCATGTCGTAGAGCGTCAGGGCGGCCACGCTGACGGCCGTGAGCGCCTCCATCTCGACGCCGGTGCGGTCGGTGGTGCGCACGGTCGCCGTGATGTCGACAGCCGTTGTACCGATGGCGAATTCGACGTCCACGCCGGTGAGCGCCAATTGATGGCACAGCGGGATGAGGTCGCTGGTCCGCTTGGCCGCGAGGATGCCTGCGACGCGCGCGGTCGCCAGCGCATCGCCCTTGGGCAGTCCCTTGGACGCGATGAGGTCCACGACGTCGGGACGCGTCCGGAGCGTGCCCGTCGCGACCGCGGTGCGCTTGGTGGCGTCCTTCGCCGTGACGTCGACCATGTGTGCCGCGCCCTCGTCGTCGAGGTGCGACAACCGATCGGTCACGGCTACTTGTTTACGACGGTGACCGGGTGCGTGTACGGCAGTTCCGTGGCCGGCAGCGGGAACGTCACGTCGCCGAACGGGGACAGTGCGCCCGTGCGGTCTGCCGCGAGTTCGCTGACCGCATGGTCACCGTCCTCGGTGACGGGCCAGCCATTGTCGACGTAGTGGTTCTTCTTCTTCTCAGCCACGCTGACATTGTGGCAGGCCAAGCGTTGACTGGCGAGACCGGTCACCTGGCTTACGCTGGGTGTCGATGACCGAACCCAACCCCGCCATGCCGCTGGGCGCCTGGTTGGCCGGCCTGCCCGACGAGCAGCTGATCCGGCTGCTCCAGTTGCGACCCGACCTCACGCAACCGCCGCCCGGCTCCATCGCGGCTCTTGCGGCCAGGGCGCAGTCCCGTCAGTCGGTGAAGGCTGCCACCGACGACCTGGACTACCTGCGGCTTTCCGTGCTCGACGGCCTGTTGCTGCTGCACGCCGACGCCTCCGCGGTGCCGGTGGCCAAGCTGCTGTCGCTGTTCGGCGACGACGAGCGGGTGAGTGCCGCGGTCGACGATCTGCGGGATCGGGCGCTGATCTGGGGCGACACCAGCCTGCGCGTGACGGCCGAGGCGGCGTCCGGTCTGCCCTGGTACCCGGGTCAGGTGACGGCCGAGACCGCCGCACCCGACCCTGCTGCAATCGCGGAACGCCTCGCCGGTCTGGACACCCCTGCCCGCGAACTGCTCGAGCGCCTCGTCGAGGGCTCCCCCGTGGGGCGGACGCGGGACGCCGCTCCGGGCACGCCGCCCGACCGCCCCGTGCAGCGCCTGCTGGCCGCGGGGCTGTTGCGGCAACTCGACGACGACACCGTCATCCTGCCGCGCACCGTCGGGCAGATCATGCGCGGTCAGCAGCCCGGCCCCACCGGCCTGGCGCCGCCCGACCCGACGGTCGCCAAGCTGAAGGTGGGCGACGTCGACGCCGCGGCCGCAGGTGCCGCGATCGACGTGCTGCGCGAGGTCGAGGTGATCCTCGAGACGCTCTCGGCTGCGCCGGTCGTCGAACTGCGCAACGGCGGCCTCGGCGTGCGCGAGGTGAAACGGCTCACCAAGGCCACGGGCATCGACGACCACCGGCTCGGCCTCATCCTCGAGGTGGCCGCCGCCGCCGGCCTGATCGCCTCGGGCATTCCGGACCCCGAACCCCAGGACGGCTCGGGCCCGTTCTGGGCGCCGACCGTGGCGGCCGACCGGTTCGTCGAGTCGCCGGCCGCGACGCGGTGGTACGCGCTGGCGTCGGCGTGGCTCGACCTCGCGGCCCGGCCCAGCCTCATCGGCGAACGCGGGCCTGACGGCAAACCCTATGCGGCGCTGTCGGATTCGCTCTACTCGACCGCGGCGCCGCTGGACCGCAGGCTGCTCCTGCAGGCCATCGCCGACCTGCCGTCGGGCTCTGCGGTGGACGCGAACTCCGTCGCCGCGGCCATGGCGTGGCGCAGGCCGCGGTGGTCGACGCGCCTGCAGCCGGTCCCCGTCGGGGCGCTGCTGACCGAAGCGCACACGCTGGGCATGGTCGGCCGCGGTGCGATCGCGACGCCGATCCGTCGCCTGCTCGACGGCGCGGAGGAAGCCGCCGTCGTCGCATCGATGGAGAAGGTGCTGCCTGCGCCCATCGACTACTTCCTGCTGCAGGGCGACCTCACGGTGATCGTGCCGGGTCCGCTGGAGCGCGAACTCGCCGAGCGGCTCGCCGCGGTGGCGACCATCGAGTCGGCGGGCGCGGCGACGGTCTATCGGATCAGCGAGGCCACGATCCGGCGGGCGCTGGACACCGGCTGCACGGCGAGTGAGTTGCACACGCTGTTCGAGCGTCATTCCAAGACCCCGGTCCCCCAGGGGCTGACCTACCTCGTCGACGACGTGGCGCGGCGGCACGGGCAGCTCCGGGTCGGCATGGCGTCGTCGTTCATCCGTTGCGAGGACCCGGCGCTGCTGGCCCAGGCCATCGCCGCGCCTGCGCTGGCCAACGTCGAGATGCGCAGCCTGGCGCCGACCGTCGCGATCTCGGCGGCGCCCATCGCCGACGTGCTGGCGGCGTTGCGCGCAGGCGGCTTCGCGCCGGCGGCCGAGGACTGGTCCGGCGCCATCGTCGACATCAGCGCCCGCGGGGCCAGGGTTCCCGCGCCCGTGCGCAGGCGCGGCTACCGGCCGATGTCCACACCCAACGCGCAGACCCTCGGCGCGATCGTCGCGGTGCTGCGCAAGATGGGCGGCGCGCACGCCTCGGGATCGCGACTCGACCCCGCCGAGGCGATGGCGCAGCTGCAGTCCGCGGCGCATCAGCAGACCTCGGTCGTGATCGGTTACGTCGACCCCGCGGGAGTCGCGACCCAGCGCGTGGTCTCGCCGATCAACGTCCGCGGGGGGCAGTTGACCGCCTACGACCCGGCTGCCGGCCGGGTCCGGGAGTTCGCGATTCACCGCGTGACGTCCGTGGTGTCGGCGGACACGGGATAATGGGTCAGATGACCTCCCACAACTGCAGCGGGGATCGCTCGTGACCGACGGCCCCTTGATCGTGCAGTCCGACAAGACACTGCTGCTCGAGATCGACCACGAGCTGGCGGGCGCCGCCCGCTCGGCCATCGCGCCGTTCGCCGAGCTGGAGCGTGCCCCCGAGCACGTGCACACCTACCGCATCACGCCGCTGGCGCTGTGGAACGCCCGCGCCGCGGGCCACGACGCCGAGCAGGTGGTCGACGCGCTGGTGTCCTTCTCGCGCTACGCCGTGCCGCAGCCGCTGCTCGTCGACATCGTCGACACCATGGCCCGGTACGGGCGCCTGCAGCTGGTGAAGAGCCCCGTGCACGGCTTGATGCTGGTCAGCACCGACCGCGCGGTGCTCGAAGAGGTGCTGCGCAACAAGAAGATCGCCCCGATGCTGGGCGCCCGCCTCGATGACGACACCGTGATCGTGCACCCCAGTGAGCGCGGCCGAGTGAAGCAGATGCTGCTCAAGATCGGCTGGCCGGCGGAGGATCTCGCCGGGTACGTCAACGGCGAGGCCCACACGATCGACCTGGACCAGACCGGCTGGGAGCTGCGCGACTACCAGGAGATGGCCGTCGAATCGTTCTGGGCCGGCGGCTCGGGCGTGGTGGTCCTCCCCTGTGGCGCGGGCAAGACGCTGGTCGGCGCCGCGGCGATGGCCAAGGCGGGCGCCACCACGCTGATCCTTGTGACCAACACCGTCGCGGGACGGCAGTGGAAGCGCGAACTGATCGCGCGCACGTCACTGACCGAGGAGGAGATCGGCGAGTACTCCGGTGAACGCAAGGAGGTCCGGCCGGTCACCATCGCGACCTACCAGGTGATCACACGGCGCACCAAGGGCGAGTACAAGCACCTCGAGCTGTTCGACAGCCGCGACTGGGGCCTGATCATCTACGACGAGGTGCACCTGCTGCCCGCGCCCGTGTTCCGGATGACTGCCGACCTCCAGTCGCGACGCCGGCTGGGGCTGACCGCGACGTTGATCCGCGAGGACGGCCGCGAGGGCGACGTGTTCAGCCTGATCGGCCCCAAGCGGTACGACGCGCCGTGGAAGGACATCGAGGCCCAGGGCTGGATCGCGCCTGCCGAGTGCATCGAGGTGCGCGTCACGATGACCGACAACGAGCGCATGCTCTACGCCACCGCCGAGCCGGAGGAACGCTACAAGCTGTGTTCGACGGCGCGGACCAAGATCCCGGTGGTCAAGTCGATCCTCGAACGTCATCCCAACGAGCCGACGCTGGTCATCGGGGCCTACCTCGACCAGCTCGACGAGTTGGGTGAGGAGCTGAACGCACCCGTGATCCAGGGTTCGACGAAGAACGCCGAACGCGAGATCCTGTTCGACCAGTTCCGGCGCGGCGACATCCAGACCCTGGTGGTCAGCAAGGTCGCCAACTTCTCGATCGACCTGCCCGAGGCCAGCGTCGCGGTCCAGGTGTCCGGCACGTTCGGATCCCGGCAGGAGGAGGCGCAGCGCCTGGGCAGGCTGTTGCGCCCCAAGGCCGACGGCGGCGGTGCGGTGTTCTACTCGGTCGTGTCCCGCGACAGCCTCGACGCCGAGTACGCCGCACACCGCCAACGCTTCCTCGCCGAGCAGGGCTACGGGTACGTGATCAAGGACGCCGACGACCTGCTGGGACCGGCGATCTGATCGTGACGGCGCGGTAGGAGCGCGGAGGCGCTAGCCTCCTTGTTCATGACCGCACGTCGGCGCGACCGCGCCACCTCACCCGTGCAGGCCGCCAAGATCGTGGTGGCCGGCGCGGCGATAGGCCTGGGCGCGTTCGCGCTGGGCCTGGCCGGACCCGCTGGTGCCGAGCCCCTCGTTCCCACACCGGTGCCGGGTGAGCCTGCCCCGCCGCCACCGCCGGGGCAGCCCGTGCCGGTCCCGCCCGGCGAACTGGTGGTCGCGGCTCCCGCGCCGCCGCCCATGGGTGAGCCGATGGTTCCCGAGATCACCGACCCCAAGTACGGGTCGGGATCCAGCTCGGGTCCGCTGGGCTTCCTCAAGGACGCGTGGAACCAGGCGAAGAACCCGTACGGCGACGCGATGCCGGTGCAGTCTGCACCTCCGCCCGGCGCAGGACCCGCACCTCAGTTGCCGCCCGGGTACGTGTCGACGAACGCGCCGGGGTCCAACGGGCCTCCTGCGATGGGCGACTACTCCGGGGGACCTCCGCTTCCCGAGGGGTACCACTCCCTGAACGGTCCGCCGCCGCCCGGGTACTTCGACGGGCCGCCACCACCGCCGCCCCCGGACCCGAATGCGTACGTGCCGGTGGTCTCACCCCCGCCGCCACCGCTGCTGCCTCCTCGCTAGCTCGAACGGCGCTGTGAGGTAAGGCCTCACAGCTGCGAGCAAATGGGTCGTGGCCATGCCGCGGCGCTCTGCCCACGATGGCAGGATGACCTGGCAGCACCCCCACGTTCACATCGCCCGCGGCGCGGCCGGCTTGGCCGCCGCCATGGGGATCGGTCGTTTCGTCTACACGCCGATCCTTCCGCTGATGACCGCCCAGAGCGGGCTCAGTCCCGCGGCCGCTGGCGGTCTTGCGACGGCCAACTACGTCGGCTACCTCGCGGGCGCGATGGCAGGTGCCGTCGCGCCGAGACTGGTCCGTACGCGTTTCACCTGGCGTGCGGCGCTGGTCCTCGTGGTCGCCAGCCTGGCCGCGATGCCGTTGTGCGACGGCGTCATCGGATGGCTCGTCGTCCGCACGGTCGCAGGGTTCGCGAGCGCCCTGCTGTTCGTGATCGCCGTCGACTGGATGCTCGACCATGCCAGAGGCCGGTCCGCGCAGCTTCCGGGCTGGGGCTTCGGCGGGGTGGGCGTCGGGATAGCGCTGTCGGGCGCCCTGGTCCTGCTGCTGCCGACGGCCGGATGGCGCACCGCGTGGTGGTCGTCGGCTGCGCTGGCGGCCCTGATCGCGGCCGTGGCATGGCACATGCGCGGCGCGGCCGAAGGCACCGGTCCAGTGGCGGATTCCGTTGTGGCGACCGCTAATTCACGGCGCTGGTTCATCGTGCTGTTCGCTTGCTACACCCTCGAAGGAGTCGGGTACATCATCGCGGGGACGTTCCTGGTCGCCGCCATCGGCCAGAGTTCTCCGGGCTGGCTCGGCAACAGCGCATGGATCGTCGTCGGGGTGGCAGCCGCACCGTCGGCAGCGCTGTGGGCGGCGGCCAGCAGACGCTGGTCACACCCGACCCTGCTCGTCGCGGCGTTGGCGCTGCAGGCCGTGGGCATCGCGTTGCCCGCCGTGGCCGGAGGCCCCGTGGCTGCGTTGATCGGCGCGGTGTTGTTCGGCGGCACCTTCATCGGCGTGAGTACCGTTGCTCTGGCGGCGGGGCGCCTGCTGGCGTTTCCCCGGGCGGTGGCAGTGCTCACGACGGGCTATTCCGTCGGCCAGATCGTCGGCCCGTTGCTCGTCAGTCCGCTTCTGCACCAGGGTTTTCGGCTGGCACTCATCACCTCGTCGGCCGTGGTGAGCCTCGCCGCGGTCGCCGCGATCGGACTGCGGGTCGGCTCGTCGGAACTCAGTCGCGGCGGTGCGGATCGCCTGGCGGCAGCCACGTCTGCGGGTCGTCAAGGGCCGACCGGTCCGCCCCCGCGCAGAACGCCTCGATGAGAGCCAGCACCGCGGGGTTGACCTCCGCCCGCCGCCACACCAGCGACCAGGTCCATACCGGAGCCGGACCGATCACCGGGCGCCGCACCAGATCCGGCGGTGTCGCATCGTTCTGGCCGCGGGGGTTGTTCAGCAACGGCCGGCGGAAGCGACGGACGTGGTCGAAGAACGTGGAGCCGGTGACGCCGCCGTCGTCCACCCGGATCAGCCGGGCGTCGTTGTCCCGCGCGAACTGTTCGGCGTACCGGTTCCACGACGACCAGCTGGCTTCGTCGGCGTCGGCGAGGACGCTGGTGTCCCGCGCGGCGACGGGAGTTGCATCCCTGCCGACGTCGAGGGCGTAGAGCCGGTCGGTGCCCACCAGGCGGGCGTTGAGGGACAGCGCGTCGAGGTCAGCGTTCTGCACCCAGCAGATGGCCAGATCCAGGCTGCCCTCGGCGACGCGGGCGGCCTGCGCATGCGACGGCATCACCCACGTGTCGATCCGGACCTGGGCAACGCCGGCCGCCCGTTCCGCCCAATCCGTCGGGCACCACTGCACGTAGCCGATTCGCACGGGCTCGGTCGACGACATCCCCTGCGCCTGTCTGCGTAGGTCGTCTGCATCGGTGACGAGGGCGCGGGCGCGGGGAAGCAACGCCGAGCCTGCTGCGGTGAGGGCCACGGAGCGACGGTCCCGATCGAATAGCTGGACCTTGAGATCCCGCTCCAAGGCCTTGATCTGCTGCGAAAGGGACGGCCCCGCGATGCGCAGCCGCTCCGCGGCCCGGCCGAAGTTCAGCTCCTCGGCGACCGTGACGAAATAGCGCAGCTGGCGCAGCTCCACGCCGGTCAGCGTAGTCCAGTGGTAGGCGTTGCCTATCAGCAGCGAGCATTCCGGTCCTGTCGCCGAGGAGTGGGCCGGGGCGATGCTGCGTTTCCACGGACACCACCACGAGAAGGGAACGGACATGAACAACACTCCACGCGTCGCACTCATCACCGGCGCATCGCAGGGCATCGGCGGGGGCCTGGTGGCCGGCTACCGCAAGCTCGGCTACGCCGTCGCCGCCGTCTCACGCAACATCGCGGAGTCGGACGACCCGATGGTGCTCGCCATCCCGGGCGACGTGTCCGACCCCGGCGTCGGCCAACGGATCGTCGACGCGACCCTGGCTCGCTTCGGCCGGATCGACACCGTCGTGAACAACGCGGGCATCTTCATCCCCAAGCCGTTCACCGAGTACACCGACGAGGACTTCGATGCCATCACGGGTGTGAACCTCCGTGGCTTCTTCGAGGTGTCCCGTGCGGCGGTCGCCGCGATGCTGAACCAGGGCAACGGTGGCCACGTGGTCAGCATCTCGACGACGCTGGTCGAACATGCCAACTCGAACGTGCCGTCGACGCTCGCGTCGCTGACCAAGGGCGGGGTGAACGCGGCGACGCGGGCGCTCGCGGTCGAGTATGCGACACGGGGCATCCGGTCGAATGCCGTTGCACTGGGCATCATTCGGACGCCCATGCACGATCCGTCGGAGTACGACGCCCTGGCGGCGCTGCACCCCGTCGGTCGGATCGGTGAGATCGACGACGTCGTCGACGCCGTGCTGTACCTGGAGAACGCGAACTTCGTCACCGGCGAGATCTTGCACGTCGACGGCGGTCAGAGTGCGGGCCACTGACATGGACGCCGCATCGGTCGTCGTCGCCGTCATGGACGAATGGAAGGCCGGGATCGACGCACACGATCCCGGCCGGGTGGCCGCCGCGTTCGCCCGGGACGCGGTGTTCCAGGGCCTGCGCCCGTACGGCGTGGGGCGTGCGGCGGTTGCGGCGTACTACGAGTCGCAGCCGTCGGGCATGACCGTCTCGTACCGCGTGCTCGAAAGTCGCACGCTGGCAACCGATGCCGTCATCGGATACCTGCGCGCGACGTTCGAGTTTGTCGATCAGCCGTCGCTGGACCTGAACATCGGTGTGGCGCTCGCCCGAGTGGGTGACGAGTGGCTCGTCGCCCAGTACCAGGCGTCGCGGGTTTAGAGGACGCTCACGACCGGCACCGTCAACGGCAGCCCGAGACTAGTCGCGCCCTGTCGGTCCGTCACGTTGAACGTGACGGTCCGGACGGCGAGGTTGAGTAGGCCGCCCGAGGTGTCGAATGTGACCGACCGCAGGGCTGCCTGGTACTCGGCCACGGTGGCCTCGCCAGCCATCGTCAACGTTCTGGTGGTCGAGTTGTAGATCCACGTAATACCGCTGCTGGCAGGCGGTGTCGCCGCGAGGACATCGCTGCCGCCGAGGTTCACCCCGGTGTAGGTGATGGTCACCGTGGCACCGGTCAGCGACGTGGAATCATCGAGGATCGTGATGTTCGGGTCCAAGACCTTCGCCGGGTCGTTGTTGAGGACCTTGATGTCCACGCCGACCAGCGATGACGTGACGAGCGGCGCCGAGTTCGCGGTGACGATGGCCGTGAATGGAAGCGACGTTCCCGCCAGGCCTTGCTGGTCGGTGATCTCGAACGTGAACGTCCGCAGACCGATGAGCCCGGATGCACTGGTGGAGAATGTCACTGAACGCAGAGCGGCCTGATACTGCTCGACCGTCGCCGTCCCGGAGAGCGTGAGGACCCCGTTGGCGCTGTCGTAGCTCATCGTGATGCCGCTTGCCGACGGTGCTGTGAAGGACAACGCGTCCCCAGCCTGCTTCCCCAGCGTGATCCGCACCTTGGCACCCTGGATCGAGGTCGAGTCGTCGAGGATGGTGACGAACTGGTCCAAGACGACCGGAGCGTTGCCCACCGTGTAGGGCACCGCGTTGATCAATGAGCCGACGATGATCGGCGACTGGTTCGCCAAGACGGTCACGGCGATGACGGCGGGGATGCTCGGCGCCAGTTGCGAATCCGTAACGACGACCGCGACTGTCCGAATCCCCTGCGTTGCAGACGTTGACGACGAGAACGTCACCGACCGAAGTGCCTCTTGGTAGGCCTGCGCAGAGGCATCGCCGGTCAACGTCAACGTTCCCGTGGCCGCGTTCCATGAGGCGCTTATCCCCGGCGTCGTGCCCGTGTAGCTGAGCACGTCGTTGACGTTTCGGCCGAGCCCGATCGTCACCGTCGCGCCCGACATGGTCGGCGATGTCAGATCGGCCACCGAGAGGGACGGATCGAGAACGACCGCGGTGGCGCCGGCGGTGTAGCTCTGCGCCAGCGAGGTGACGACCAATGGTGGGACGTTGACGATCGGCGGCAGCGCCACCACCGTCACACCGATCACACCCGGCAGGCTGTCGACGTCATCGGCAGTCACCACCACCGACACCGACCTCAACCCGGCCAACGCAGTCGCCGTCGAGGCGAACGTCACCGAACGCAACGCCGCCTGATACGCCGCCACCGATGCATCACCGTTGAGAGTCAACGTCCCCGACGCCGCATCCCACGACCCCGTAATCCCGTTGCCATCGACGAATCCCAACGAATCAGTGGCCGAATCGAACCCAACACCACCGACGGTGACCGTCGCCTGCGACACCGTATTCGAATCCAGATCCACCACCGTGAGCACCGGATCCAACACCACCGCAGCACCACCAGCGGTGTACAACTTCACCGCCGACGTCGCCACCACCGACGGCACATTCGTCGACATCGGCAGCGCCACCACCGTCACACCGATCACACCCGGCAGGCTGTCGACGCCATCGGCAGTCACCACCACCGACACCGACCTCAACCCCGCCAACGCAGTCGCCGTCGAGGCGAACGTCACCGAACGCAACGCCGCCTGATACGCCGCCACCGACGCATCACCGTTGAGAGTCAACGTCCCCGACGCCGCATCCCACGACCCCGTAATCCCGTTGCCATCAACGAATCCCAACGAATCAGTGGCCGAATCGAACCCAACACCACCGACGGTCACCGTCGCCTGCGACACCGTATTCGAATCCAGATCCACCACCGTGAGCACCGGATCCAACACCACCGCAGCACCACCAGCGGTGTACAACTTCACCGCCGACGTCGCCACCACCGACGGCACATTCGTCGACACCGGGAGGGTGGCGACCGTGACGGTCACCAGTCCGGGAGTGCTCTCCACCTCATCGGCGGTCAGCACGATCGTGACCGCCTTGACGCCGGCGGTCGCCGTGGAAGAGAAGGTGACCGACCGGAGGGCGGCCTGGTATTGATCGATCGTGGCATTGCCAGTCAGCTCCAACACCCCCGTAACCGGGTTGAATATCCCGGTTATCGTTCCTGCGCCGTTGTACGTCAACGAGTCTGCACCGGCCGTGTAGCCGCCGATGGTCACCGTCGCACCACTGGCCGACGTCGAGTCAGCGTCGACAATCGTCAAACTTGCATCCAGCACCACCGGCGCGCCACCCGAGGTGTACAGCTTCACGGGCGTCGTGGCGATCACCGAGGGCAGGTTCGTCGAGACCGGCAAGGTGGCGACCGTGACCGTCACGAGCCCTGGTGCGCTCTGCACGTCATCGGCGGTCAGCACGATCGTCACCGGCTTCACACCCACGCCGGCGGTGGAAGCGAACGTCACCGACCGCAACGCCGCCTGGTACTCGGCGATCGAGGCCGTACCGGAGAGGGTCAGCACACCGGTCGCGACATCGAACGACCCGCTGATCAACCCGGACCCGTTGTAACCCAACGTGTCCGCACCGTTGCTGTAACCGCTGATGGTCACCGTCGCACCACTGGCCGACGTCGAATCCGCGTCGACGACCGTCAGGTTCGCATCCAGCACCACCGGCATACCGCCTGAGGTGTACAGCTTCACCGGAGTCGTGGCGACCACCGAAGGCAGGTTCGTCGACACCGGCAGCGTGGCGACCGTGACGGTCACCAGACCCGTCGCACTCGGCACGCCATCGGCCGTCAGGACGATCGTGACCGCCTTGACCCCTACCTCGGCCGTGGAAGCGAATGTCACCGAGCGCAGGGCCGCCTGATACTGGGCGATCGAAGCCGTACCGGTCAGCGTCAACACACCCGTCGCAGGGTCGAACAAGCCGGTGATCGGTCCGAAGCCGTTGTACGACAACGTGTCCGCACCGTTGGAGTATCCACCGATGGTGACCGTCGCACCACTGGCCGACGTCGAATCCGCGTCGACGATCGTCAGGTTCGCATCCAACACGACCGGCGTTCCGCCGCTTGTGTACAGCTTTACCGGCGTCGTGGCGATCACCGACGGCAGATTCGTCGACACCGGCAGGGTGGCGACCGTAACGGTCACCAGCCCGGGTGCGCTCTCCACGCCATCGGCAGTCAGTTCGATCGTCACCGCCTTGACACCAACGCCGGCGGTAGAAGCGAACGTCACCGACCGGAGTGCGGCCTGGTATTCGGCGATGGAGGCCGTACCGGAGAGCGTGAGAATGCCTGTCGCTGCATCGAACGCTCCACTGATCGGTCCCAACCCGTTGTACGCCAACGTGTCCGCACCATTGGTGTAACCGCCGATGGTGACCGTCGCTCCGCTGGCGGTTGTCGAGTCAACGTCGACGATCGTCACGTTGGCATCGAGCACGACCGGCGCGCCACCGGAGGTGTACAGCTTCACCGGAGTCGTGGCGATCACTGAGGGCAAGTTCGTCGACGTCGGCAAGGTCGCCACCGTCACCGTCACCAAACCCGGTGCGCTCGTAGCGCCATCGGCGGTCAGCACGATCGTCACCGGCTTCACACCAACGGTCGCCGTGGACGAGAACGTCACCGACCGGAGTGCGGCCTGGTATTCGGCGATGGAGGCCGTACCGGAGAGGGTGAGCACACCGGTCGCGGCATCGAACGCGCCGCTGATCGGCCCGGACCCGTTGAACCCCAACGTGTCGACACCGGCCGTGTAGCCGCCGATGGTCACCGTCGCACCACTAGCCGACGTGGAATCGATGTCGACGATCATCAGGTTCGCATCGAGCACCACCGGCGTACCACCGGAGGTGTACAACTTCACCGGCACCGTCGCGATCACCGAGGGCAGGTTCGTCGACACCGGCAAGGAGGCCACCGTCACGGCCACCACACCCGGCGCACTCGCCACGCCATCGGCAGTCAGCACGATCGTCACCGGCTTCAACCCCACGCCAGCGGTAGAAGCAAACGTCACCGACCGCAGCGCGGCTTGATATTCGGCGATCGAGGCACTACCGGTCAACGTCAACACACCAGTCGCGGCATCAAACGCCCCGCTGATCGGCCCGGACCCGTTGTACCCCAACGTGTCGACACCGGCCGTGTAACCGCCGATGGTCACCGTTGCACCGCTGGCGGACGTCGAGTCCGCGTCGACGATGGTCAGGTTGCCATCGAGCACCGCCGGCACGCCGCCGGAGGTATACAACTTCACCGGCACCGTCGCGATCACCGAGGGCAGGTTCGTCGACACCGGCAAGGAGGCCACCGTCACGGCCACCACACCCGGCGCACTCGCCACGCCATCGGCGGTCAGCACGATCGTGACCGGCTTCAACCCCACGCCAGCGGTAGAGGCAAACGTCACCGACCGCAGCGCGGCTTGATATTCGGCGATCGAGGCACTACCGGTCAACGTCAACACACCAGTCGCGGCGTCGAACGTGCCGCTGATCGGCCCGGACCCGTTGTACCCCAACGTGTCGACACCGGCCGTGTAGCCGCCGATGGTCACCGTTGCACCGCTGGCGGACGTCGAGTCCGCGTCGACGATGGTCAGGTTGCCATCGAGCACCGCCGGCACGCCGCCGGAGGTATACAGCTTCACCGGCACCGTCGCGATCACCGAGGGCAGGTTCGTCGACACCGGCAAGGAGGCAACCGTCACGGCCACCACTCCCGGCGCACTCGCCACGCCATCGGCAGTCAGCACAATCGTCACCGGCTTTAACCCCACGCCAGCGGTGGAAGCGAACGTCACCGACCGCAGCGCGGCCTGGTATTCGGCGATGGAGGCCGTACCGGAGAGGGTCAGCACACCAGTCGCGGCATTGAACGTGCCGCTGATCGGCCCGGACCCGTTGTACCCCAGTGTGTCTGCACCATTGGTGTAACCGCCGATGGTCACCGTCGCACCACTGGCAGACGACGAGTCCGCGTCGACGATCGTCAGGTTGCCATCCAGCACGACTGGCGTACCGCCCGAGGTGTACAGCTTCACCGGCACCGTGGCGATCACCGACGGGAGGTTCGTCGAGACCGGTAGCGACGCGATGGTCACCGCGATCAGCCCCGGTGCACTCGGCACGCCATCGGCGGTGACGACGATCGTTACCGTCCGCAGTCCGACCACCGCATCGGAGGCGATCCTCACCGACCGCAACGCCGCCTGGTACTCCGCGATCGACCCGGCACCCGTCAGCGCCAACACGCCTGTGGTTGCGTTGAAGGCACCGGTGATCGATCCGGAGCCGACGAAGTCCAACCGGTCCTTCGCCGGGTCATAGGTCAACGGATCGAAACTCACCGTCGCGCCGGTCGCCGTCGTCGAGTCGACGTCGACGATCGTCAGGTTGGCATCCAGGACCACTGGCGTACCGCCCGAGGTGTACAGCTTCACCGGCACCGTGGCGATCACCGAGGGCGCGCTGCCGGGCAGGCCAAGGACCGTGACCGCGACCAGCCCCGGCAGACTCGCCAAACTCTGATCGTCGGTCGCGACGATCGACACCGTTCGCAGGCCGATCACCGCGGCCGTGGTGCTCGCAAAGGTCACCGCACGCAGGGCCTCCTGGTACTGCGCGACGGTGGCCTCCCCCGTCAGTGTCAACGTGCCGGTTGCGGCGTTCCAGCTGCCGGTGACCGGGTTGTTGGTCAGTGGGCCCAGCGCGAGGACGTCGCCTGCGGTGAACCCCGTCGTGATGGTGACGGTGGCGCCGTTGAGCCTTGAAGAGTTCAGGTCGACCACGGTCAGCAGTGGATTGAGGGGGACGGGCGGACTTCCAGCGGTCACGATGGGACCCACCGGAACGGTCACCACGAGCGGCGGCACGTTGGCCCCGAGCATCGTCACCGCGACGAGCGCGGGTAGGCTGGTCAGGTTCTTCGTATCCGTGGCAGAGATCAGGATCGCCTTCGCACCAACCAAAGTCGCTGCAGCGGAGGCGAAGGTGACCGACCTCAGCGCCTCTTGATACTGGGCGAGCGTCGCTTCACCGGACAGGGTCAGGACGCCTGTGGTGGCATTCCAATCTGCGGTGATCGGACGTCCTGCCGTCGGCGTGTACGCCAGGACGTCACCCTGGACGTATCCGACGCCGACCTTGACCGTTGCGCTCGAGAGCTTCGGCGAATCAACGTCGCTGATGACGAGGGACGAATCGACCACCACCGGTGGGCTATTCGGCGTGACGATCGGACCCACCGGGTTGGTGACGATCACCGGCGGCAGCCCGATCGCCGAACCGACGACCGTGACGGGGACCGTCTTCACGATCGTGTCGGGCTGGGCGATGCCGACGAATCGCGCAATGCACTCGAAGACGCCCTGTACGAGACCGAAGATCCCCGGCAGATGCATGTCGGGGCCGTCGGTGATGGTCACCTTGAACGAGTCGATGATGCCGCCGGCCGGAACTGCACCGTTCGGGGTGTAGGTGTAGGTGCCGTTCGCGTTGATCACGACGGTGCCGAACTGCCCCTGCTGCGTCACCGTGGCGGTCAACGGGTCGCCATTGGGGTCAACCGCGTTGAGGTTGCCGGTAACGACGCCCGTCAGGCTCTGCCCGGTCTGAATGGGAACGGCGATGGGACTGCGATTGAAGAAAGTGTGGGTTATTTCCCTTCGCACCCATGCCAATACGGCCCACAGTCCCGGCAGTGGCGCAGGCGCGAACGGACCCGGCACGAGGAACGGGGTGAGCAGCGCGCCCACGAAGCCGGTGAACACGTTGACGATGGCGCCGGGTACGGCCAGCAGTGCCGACAGTGGGTCGGCTGAAGGCGAGGGGACGATGAGCGTGTTGAACGAGGTCGCCTGGAACGTGCTCTCCGACGGCGGCGCCGGATCGTCGGTCACGGAAAGCGTCTGCGTTTGAGGAAGACTCGGCTCGGGTCCGGGTTGTGCGCCTTCGCTTTGTCCGCCAGCCGACTCACCGCTCGGCTGGGTTGGCGACCCGGAATCGTCACCATCGGTTGCGACCGGGTCCGCGGGCGCGTCGATCGGTTCCGACGTATCGGTCGGCACCTCCGCGACCGGTTCCGGCGACGTGCCCGCCGGCGGTTCCTCGACGGGCCCCGCCGTCTCGTCCTCCTGGCCCGCCTCGCTCTCCACCACGGTGTCGAGGTCAGCCGCGCCCGGCGTGACGACGGGATCCTCGTCCCCGGCGGCCGACGTGCCGTACGTCGACGTGTGCGCTCCACCCGAGCTGTTGACGTTCATCTTCGGCACGTCACCACCGTCGTCGGCTGCCGACTCGGACGCCGACGTCGGCCCTGCCGGCTCGTCGACGTCCGCCGCATCGGGAGAGGAGTCAGTCGGGGTGGATGACGCGGGCGTCGACGATGCTGCGGGGCCCGCACCGGAGGGGCCGGACGCCGCCGGCGAGTCTGGGTCGGACTCGGTTTCGGCGTAAGCCACGCCGGGCGACGTCGCAACGGCCATTCCGACCCCCAGCGACACGGCGAGGGCACCCACGCGGCCGATGTACCTCGCATAGCCGGTGTTCGGCTTCACCGCGTGTCGACGACCGCCCGACGTCGAACCTTCGTTGACGAGGATCTGCCTCGCCGCCCACACCCCCGCCTGAGCCGAGTTGTCCCCTGCGCGGTGCCGTGGGGTGTTAGCGCACATTCGATCGTCTCCAGGTGCTCGTGCCGTTCGGAATGAACGTTTTCTGGCAGCACGAACAGAGCCGATGACCGACCCAGGAGCGATGACGTGGCGTCGTCGCGGCTGAAGCCCTACCGCCCCCGAAGGTGCCAGCCGCTCACCGTTCCAACGTTGCTGAACACGGTTTGCGGCCGCTCATTTTCGCGAGCGTAAATGGCCGATGGCTATGTCGCCTTATATTTTCGTGCGTCAAAACATGCCTCTTTGCGTTCGCAACTTTCCGGCTAACCGAGCTAGCCGTAACCAGCACTCAAGTGCTGGTGGATGCGCTTTTGACGGTGACGACAGTTACGTCCAGCGTAATCACAATTAGACGCGTCACGACGCGGTACGACCCCACCCCCGACGAGACGCCGCTAAGCGACGGGCTCAACAGCGGATGGCATCGCCTGCCGACGAAGAACGTGGGACGCGCGCTAGGCGACGTTGCTCGCGTGCCGAGCCCAGCGCACCCTCACGACAGGGCGGGGATGACCTCGCGCTCGAAGAGTTCGATCCCGGAGCGGTCGTATGCAGCCTCGGGGAAGTAGAGGATTGCGTACTCGCAACCTAGGTCGCGCAATCGCGTCAGCCGTTCGATGACCTGCTCGGGAGTTCCGCTCGCCGAGTCCGCCGACGTCACGGACGCGAGCATGGCATCCACGGCCTCAGCGTTCGCCTTCGTGGACTGACGGGCACGGATGCGCTCGACGCGGTCACGCACCTCCGCCTCGGATCCCGCGACGACGGCGTTGAAGTTGGCCGACCGGACGATCGCGCCATAATCGGTGCCCACCTCGCGGCAATGCCCCTCGAGCACCTCTGACTTGTGCCGGAACCCCTCTGGCTCGGAGGTGAAGTTGGTGTACTGCGCGTGCTTCGCCGCGATCTTCAGGGTGACCTTCTCCCCTCCGCCGGCGATCCACAACGGAATCCCGTTGTCCTGCAGGGGCTTCGGCGCGACGATCGCCCCGTCCACCTGGTAGTGCTTGCCGTCGAAGCTCGCCCTGCCGTCGCGCCAGGCGTCCCGCATGATCTGGACGCCCTCGTCGAGGCGAGCCAATCGAACTCCCGCGGAGGGGAAACCGTATCCGTAGGCACGCCACTCGTGCTCGTACCAACCACCGCCAATGCCCATCTGGACGCGCCCACCGGAGATGACGTCGGTGGTGGCTGCCACCTTGGAGAGGTACACGGGATTGCGGTAGCTCATCGCGGTGCACATCTGACCGAGCTTGATGCGGGACGTCGTCGCGGCGTACGCGGCCATCAGCGACCAGGCTTCGTGGGTGGCCTCGTCCGTCGGTACCGGCACCGTATGGAAGTGGTCGTAGACCCACAGCGAGTCCCAGGGCCCGCCGTCGGCGTGATGAGCGAGGTCTCGCATCACCTGCCAGTGGTCGGCGGGCGGAATGTCGACGAGATCGAGTCGCCAACCCTGCGGAATGAAGAGTCCGAAGCGCACGAAGACACACTCTAGGCCTGCATCTACGACCGAGTCGACGGCTTGATCACGCTGTTCCAACGTGCCGTGGCGACTGCCGGCCGGCACCGCCCCGCAAATCGTGCCTTCGGGATGAATGGTTTCTGCGGTGCCAGTTAGCCGAACTATTGTCTACACTCGGATCCATTCATTGATCGCATTTCGATTACGAGGGATTTCCATGACCGTTCGCGCCAAGCGAGTACTGCTGACGCTCCTGTCGGGATCGGCGCTGGCCGTCGCTCCACTGACCTTTGCAACGGTCGTCGTACCCGCGACCAGCAACGCTGATGAGCAGAGCAACACCGCCGCCCAGGAGGAGAAGCCGAAGGACGGCGGGGTCACCTGCCAGGACGGCCAGGTGGTCGACGAGCAGAACGGCAAGTGCGTCGCCCTGCTCGACGGCATCAGCAAGCAGCTTCAGGCTCTTCCCGCGCCCCCGTCGCTCTCTGGCTTCGGTGGCGGCGGCGGTGGCGGCGGCCTTCCGTCCCTCGGCGGCATCCCGTCGCTCGGCACCATCAACGCGCCCGACCTCGTGCTGCCCAGTTTCGGCGTGGACCTCGTGCCGGATCTCAGCATCAATCCCAACCTCGGCCTGGGGGCCATCGCTGGCGCTGCTGCGCCTCGGTTGCCCGCCCCGCAGCTGCCGAAGGTGAACCCCCTGAACCCGCTCGGCCTCCCGCCGCCGCCGGACCTGACCCCGGGGATTCCCCTCATCTGACCTAGCGTCGACGTCGAATCAGCCGGTGCCCCTCGGGGTGCCGGCTGATCTCGTTTCCGGACGGGTTCAGACCACCAGTGGCGTGGCGGGGCGGCAGCGTGCGATCGCGACGTGGAGGAGCGCGTCGTGCACGGACATCGCGGAGAGCACGTGCGATGCGCCCTGCCAACCACAGCTACACGAGCCCTGCGAACGGATCCGACCCTTGCGGACGACCGCCATGCCCCCGGGGGCGGCCGCCTCCACATTGCGGCGACATTCGCTCGGCTGCAGAGCGCGGGCACCGAGGCGGCCGATCTCCTGCAGATTCAAGTCGAGGAGGGGGCTGGGACGGCCGACCGCCGCCACGTTCAACATGGTTGCCAAAGCTAGCAGAGGTGTCCCAATTTTGGGAGATATGGGTCACATCGGGCGGTCCAAGTCGAGACGATCACGGCAACGGCAGCAAAGCCCGCGTGTTTCGCCCAACCGTCGAGCGCCGGTCGGACCGCCCATCCGCCCCCGCGCAGGTCAAGCGCCTCGCCTCGCGACGGGGTGAGGCCAACATCGCTACATCGAGTACAGCTATACGCCTGTTTAATCATCGATGGCGCTGGGCACCGTCGACCACCGAATGAACCAATTACAAGCAACTCCAAATAGTTAGCCAATTCTCGACGCCGCCGGTCGCCGATCCCCCGTCGGCGCCGCACGTCGGTAGCGTGCCGTGCTGTGCCGCGCTCGATCAACCTCGCCGCCAGTTCGCCGCATGACATTCGCCAGATCCGTGCCGCATTCGACGACCCGGAATACTGGCGGGCGCGCCTGGCCTTCGTCGAGGGTGGCTCCCCCACGCTCGACACTTTCGAGACCGACTGCGCGGGAATCACCACGATGCAGATGACCATGCGCTTCGGCGGCGATCAGCTGCCCGGACCGCTGCAGCGGCTGCGACTCGGCTCGCTGCACGTCGTTCAGCACGAACGGTGGTTCGCCATCGACGGCACCACGGTCGACGGCGAAATCACCATTCATGCGCCTCGAACGCCTCTCTCCGGCCAGGGTTCGGTCAGCATGCAAGCGGTTGGATCCGGAACGGCACTGACGGGCACGGCGGAGGTCGACGTGAACGTGCCGATCATCGGCGGCAAGATCGCAGCCTTCGTCGCCGGGCTGCTCGCCGACGGGATCGTCGACATCGTCCGCGTCACCGACACCTGGCTCGACGCCCACTCCTGAGCACCTCCTCGTGTCAGGACGGCTGACTAGCCTGGCGTCATGGCTCTCTCCAAGGACGAACGCGAAGCTTTCCTGGCTGAACCGCAGCACGTCGGTGCGCTGTCCGTGTCCGCCGGTACCGACCGCGGCCCACTGACGTTGCCCATCTGGTACCACTACACCCCGCGTGGCGAGCTGTGGGTGCTGACGGGCTCGGGATCCCGCAAGCATCGGCTGATCGAAGCGGCCGGCCAGTTCTCGCTCATGATCGACCGAGTCGAGCCGACCACCCGCTACGTCGCGGTCGACGGACCCGTAAGCCGGATCGAACCTGGTACCGATGCACAGCTCGAAGAGGTCACCCGCCGGTACCTGAGCGGCGACGCGGCCGACCGCTACCTCGACTTCGCCCGGGAGAACCTCGGTGAGCACGTCGCGATCTTCATGACGCCGCAGCACTGGCTGTCGGCCGACATGGGCTCCTTCTGACGACGGAATCAGCCGTCCCGCGGCGCGTCCGTCTCACGATGTGGACGCGAGCAATCCGAATGCCCATCCAGCCGGGCACCAACGTGGCAAGCACGGAGTTGCCGACGGCTAGAGATAGCTGACGGCAGCAGGGTCGCCATGTTGGCGACGAGTCCGCCCTCTCCATCGGGCCGCTGATCAAGATCAACTGATGAGACCGGCTAACACGTTCACTCGATAGCCGGTTAGCCGCGCTTCCCTCACGCGCTGATCATGGCCTCTAGCAGCTACGTTACGTATTCGTAATGTGGCAGCGCTTGCCAAGTGTCATCCGCACCCACTTCGCTCGATTCCGTACCAGCCCGAACTTACTGATGGGTAAGTTCTGCTCGCCGGGGGACCAGATTGACCGAACGAAGGGATTCCGAACCGATATGTCCATGCAGATGGCCTTGAGGCCGTACGTCACCGCAGGCATCGCACTCGTCGGCGCCAGCGTCATCGCGGTGGCACCGATCGCCCCGCACCCCGACGTGCAACTGCCCGCCGTCCAGCTCAGTGCGGCGATCGACAACCCCATCGAGGTCTTCACGCCCGTGGTCGATGCCGCGGGCACCTGGCTGACCAACACGATCCGTAGCGAGATCGCCAACCCCTTCCCGATCCTGCATCAGATCGTGACGAACCAGATCACGACCGCGGGCCAGCTGCTGCAAGCCGTCAATGCCGGTGGCGCGGCGCTGGGCGATCTGGCTGCCGGGCTCCCCGCGACGCTGCAGATCGCATTCTCGAAGCTCGCGGTCGGGGACGTCAACGGCGCGATAGACAGCGTGATCGCCAGCGGCCTGAACCCGATCGTCAACTTGATCACGGGCGTGTGGACGCCACTGCAGGACGTGCTGCAGCGGCCGTTCGCGGTCGGTCAGGCGCTGGTGCCTGCGCTGTTCAACGCCGGCCTGAGCCTCGCGTTGGCCGCGGTCGCATCGACCGTCGGCATCGGGTTCGACACCGGCCTGAAACCGCTCGTGCAGCAGATCGTCTCGAGCACCCAGTCGGTGTTGAACGCCGTCACGACACTGAATCCCATCAACGTGCTCAACGCAATCCAGCACGGGTTCGCGGACGTGGCACTCAACGTGTTCGCTCAACTCGACAGCTTCACCACGGGCACGCTGCCCTTCATCCGCGACTCGATCATCGCAGCGCTGCAGGCGACGCCCGCTGCCACGCTGACGGCGACCGTCGCCACGGCGCCCGACACCGCGGCGGCCGTCGAGGACCCCGCCGAGAACACCACGGCAGCAATCGCTCCCGGTGACTCTGATGCAACCGGGGAGGCATCGCCGGCCGATCCGCCGCCCACTGACGAGTCGCCTTCGACACCGGCGGCAACCACATCCACCGACGAAGAGGCCACCGATACCGTCCCCGCCGACGTCGAGACAACCGACGAGACGGCGGGCACCGCGGCCGGCACCGACGACGCGGAATCCGATTCCACGATCAAGGATTCGCTGACTCGAGACAGCGTCAAGGCCGAGCCTGGCAAGGTCGGCGCCGACGCTGCCGGCAGCGCGTCGGGTGGATCCGACCCCACTGGCGACGAACCGGCTGGTGCCACCACCGGCGCATCCACTGACGCGGACAGCGCGGGTGGCTCGACCTCGGACAACGGGTCGGACAGCGACTCAGGCGATGGGGCGAGCAGCAGCAGCGACGCCTGACCCCACTGGTACGCGAAAGCCCCGAGTCCACGGTGGATTCGGGGCTCTTCGCGTGTTCGGACCAGTGGTCAGCGGATCCCGACTTGAAGCTGACACTGATGTCACATCCTAGGGTCGAGGGGTGGAACTACGAGATGCAACAGTCCTGGTCACCGGCGCCAACCGCGGTTTGGGTGCGGAGTTCGTCCGGCAGTCGATCGAGCGGGGTGCCGCCAAGGTCTATGCCGCGGCGCGGCGGGCGGAAACCGTTCCCGGCGGTGACGCACGGATCGTGCCGATCTCCCTCGACATCACGGATGAGGCGATGGTGGCAGCGGTCGCCAGCACCGCCACCGACGTCGACGTGGTGATCAACAACGCCGGCGTGATGACGATGCAGAACCTGGTGTCGGGTGATCTCGACGCCATTCGCCTCGAACTGGCCACGCACTTCTGGGGCACGCTGTCGATGACACGCGCCTTCGCGCCGATCCTGGCAGGCAACGGCGGTGGCGCCATCCTCAACGTGCTGTCGGTCGGATCCTTCCAAGTGTTCCCCGGCAACGGTGCCTACGCGGTAGCCAAGGCCGCGCAGTGGCAGCTGACCAACAGCACCCGACTCGAATTGGCTGCCCAAGGAACTCGAGTCCTCGGGCTACACCTGTCAGCCACCGACACCGACATGCTGGCCGGAGTCGACATGCCCAAGAACGACCCTGCCGAGGTGATCCGTCAGGCACTCGACGGCCTCGAGTCCGGGTTGGACGAGGTACTAGCCGACGCCGATACCAGGGCAGTGAAAGCACTGCTGGCTCAACCGCCGAGCGAAATGTATGCCGGCATCACCCAGTGAGGTTCCAATCATCCGCAGCGGCCACCGGTACGCGAAAAGCCCCGAATCCAAGGCGGATTCGGGGCTCTTCGCGTGTTCGGACTAGCTGGTCAGTGACGCCGGCGGAGTGAACCGCTCGCCGTACTTCTCGGCGAGTTCCTTCGCCCGGGCGACGAAGGCTGCCTTGCCGACGCCTCCCGCACCCTCGTAGCCGACGATGAACTGCGCCGACCCGCCGGTGTAGGGCGGGAAGCCGATGCCCATGATCGAGCCGATGTTCGCATCCGCCGTCGAGGTCAGCACGCCCTCGTCGATGCACTTCTGCGTCTCGATCGCCTCGGCGAAGAGCATCCGATCGATCATGTCCTGCAACGGGATCGACGTGGAACCGGAGTTGAAGGTCTCCTTCAACCCCTCCCACAGTCCGGTGCGCTTGCCGTCGGTGTAGGCGTAGAAACCGGCACCCTTGAGACGCGACGGACGACCGATCTCGATCATCTTCTCGACGACGGCCTCGGCCGGGTGCGGCTCGTACGTGCCACCCGACTCCTCGACGCCCTTGCGGGTCGCTACGGCGATCTTGTGCATCAGCTCGAGGTTGAGCTCGTCGGACAGCTGCAGCGGCGGCGCCGGGTACCCGGCCTGCGATCCCGCCTGCTCGATGCTGGCGGGGGCGACGCCCTCGCCGAGCATGGCCAGGGCCTCGTTGACGAAGGTGCCGATGACGCGCGAGGTGAAGAACCCGCGGCTGTCGTTCACCACGATCGGCGTCTTGCCGATGGCCAGCGTGTAGTCGAACACGCGGGCCAGCGCCTCGTCAGAGGTCTTCTCGCCCTTGATGATCTCCACCAGCGGCATCTTGTCGACCGGCGAGAAGAAGTGGATGCCGATGAAGTCGTCCTGGCGCTTCACGCCGGTCGCCAGGCTGGTGATCGGCAGCGTCGAGGTGTTCGACCCCAGCAGGGCGTTGGGCTCGACGATGTCCTCGATCTCCTGGAACACCTGATGCTTCAGCTCGACCGACTCGAACACCGCCTCGATGACGAAGTCGACACCGGCGAAGTCCGCGGCGTCGGCCGTCGGAGTGATGCGGGCCAGCAGCGCGTCGGAGCGCTCCTGCGTGGTGCGGCCGCGCTCGAGCGCCTTTGCCTCGATCTTCTCGGAGTAGTTCTTGCCCTTCTCGGCAGCCTCGGTGCTGACGTCCTTGAGCACGACGTCGAAGCCGGCCTTGGCCGACACGTAGGCGATTCCGGCGCCCATCATGCCCGCGCCCAGCACGCCGATCTTGGTGATCGGCGTCTTGCCGATGCCGTCGGGACGCGAACCGCCCGAGTTGATGTACTGCAGGTCCAGGAAGAACGCCTGGATCATGTTCTTCGCGACCTGGCCGGTGACGAGCTGCGTGAAGTAGCGGCTCTCGATGCGGCTGGCGGTGTCGAAGTCGACCTGCGCACCTTCGACGGCCGCGTCGAGGATCGCGCGCGGCGCGGGCATCGGCGCACCCTTGAGCTGCTTCTTCAGCAGCGCCGGGAACGACGGCAGGATTCCTGCGAGTGCGGGGTGGCTCGGGGTGCCGCCGGGCATCTTGTAGCCCTTGGCATCCCACGGCTGAGTGTGGGATTCGGGGTTGGCCTTGATCCACGCCTTGGCGGCCGGGACGAGTTCCTCGACCGAGCCGACGAGTTCGTCGACCAGACCGGTCTCCTTGGCCTTGCCGGGCTTGAAACGCGTGCCCTGGCTCAGGATCTCCATGAAGGCCTTCTGGATGCCGAACATGCGCACGGTGCGCGTCACGCCGCCGCCACCGGGCAGCAGGCCGAGAGTGACCTCGGGCAGGCCGATCTGGCTGCCCTTCACGTCGGCGGCGATGCGGTGGTGACACGCCAGCGCGATCTCCAGACCGCCACCGAGCGCGGCGCCGTTGATCGCGGCGACGACGGGCTTGCCGAGGGTCTCGAGCGCACGCAGGTCACGCTTGACGGCCTCGACCATCGCGAACGCCTCACCGGCGTTCTCGGGCCCGAGGTTGATCATTCCCTTGAGGTCGCCACCGGCGAAGAAGGTCTTCTTCGCGCTGGTGATCACCACGCCGGTAATCGAATCCTTCTCCGCAGCAAGCCGTTCGACGACGTTGTGCATGGATTCCTGGTAGTGCTCGTTCATCACGTTGGCCGACCCGGTCGGGTCGTCCAACGTCAGGGTGACGATGCCGTCGGCATCCTGGTCCCACTGAATCGTGTTCTCTGCCATGATTTCTGGTCCCCTGCTCTCAGACTCGCTCGATGATGGTGGCCACGCCCATGCCGCCGCCGATGCACAGCGTGACGAGCGCACGGCGGGCGCCGCGACGCTCCAGCTCGTCGACCATGGTTCCGGTGATCATGGCGCCGGTTGCGCCGAGGGGGTGACCCATGGCGATGGCGCCGCCGTTGACGTTGAGCTTCTCGTCGGGGATGTTCAGATCCTTCTGGAACTTCAGCACCACCGAGGCGAAGGCCTCGTTCAGCTCGAACAGGTCGATGTCGTCGACCGTCAGGCCCGCGCGGTCGAGGACCTTCCGGGTCGCCGGCGTCGGGCCGGTCAGCATGATGACGGGGTCGGCGCCGCTGGTGGCGGTGGCGACGATGCGGGCGCGCGGGGTCAGGCCCTGGGACTGTCCGGCCTTCTCGCTCCCGACCAGCACCAGCGCGGCGCCGTCGACGATGCCGGAGCTGTTGCCGCCGGTGTGGACGTGGTTGATCCGCTCAACGTAGTGGTACTTCTGCAGCGCCACGTCGTCGAACCCGCCCATCGCGCCGATGCCGTCGAACGCGGTCTTGAGCTTGCCGAGGCCCTCGATGGTGGTGTCGGGGCGCATGTGCTCGTCGTGGTCGAGGACGACGAGGCCGTTCTGGTCCTTGACGGGGATGACCGACTTGGCGAAGTAGCCGCCCGACCATGCCGCGGCGGCCTTCTCCTGCGAGCGCAGCGCGTAGGCGTCGACGTCGTCGCGGGTGAAGCCCTCGATCGTGGCGATCAGGTCGGCGCCGATGCCCTGGGGCACGAAGCCGATGCGGTAGTTGGTCTCGGGGTCGGTGGCCCAGGCGCCGCCGTCGGAGCCCATGGGAACGCGGCTCATCGACTCGACGCCACCGGCGAGCACCAGGTCGTCCCAGCCGGAGCGCACCTTCTGCGCGGCGGTGTTGACGGCCTCCAGGCCGGACGCGCAGAAGCGGTTGAGCTGGAAGCCGCCGGTGGTCTCGGGCAGCTTGGCCACGAGCGCGGCGGTGCGCGCGATGTCGCCGCCCTGGTCGCCGACGGGCGAGACGACGCCGAGGATCAGATCGCTGATCAGGTTCTCGTCCAGGTCGGGGTGGCGGGTGCGCAGTTCGTCGATCAGGCCGACGACGAGGTTGACGGGCTTGATCTCGTGCAGCGAACCGTTGCGCTGCTTGCCGCGCGGGGTACGGATCGCCTCGTAGATGAAGGCTTCATCGGACATGTCTGACTCTCCAGGTCCATATTGGGTTCGGGGTCGAGAGGGTTCACCGCAGCCGGGAGCCCACGTGGAGGGTAGTCCTCGCAGGCCGAGCCTAGCAGCCTCGCCCAACCCGTTGGTTGGGAGTATGGGCACGTCGGAGTACCAAAGCGGCCTCACAGCCCGTCACGAGCAGACGCAAAAACCCCTCGATCCCGTGGGATGAGGGGCTTTTGCGTCTGCTCGCGGGCAAAACGGTATGGGCGGGCTTCCTAGGCGGAGGCGACGCGGACCTCGTCGAGCGTCGGGTAGTCGACGTAGCCGGCGGGGCCCGGCGCGTAGAACGTCGCGACGTCCGGTTCGTTCAGCTCGGCGCCGAGCAGCAGACGGTCGATCAGGTCCGGGTTGGCCAGGAAGGCGCGGCCCACGGCGGCGGCGCTGATCGCGCCCCACCCGGCCAGGGACTCCATCTGGCAGAAGTCGGTGTCGACCTCGCGACCGGTGTTGAGCACCAGCGCACCTGCCCACAGCGCCCGCAGCGCGCCGAAGGTCGGCGTGCTGGGGTCGATCAGCAGGTGCAGGTAGGCGATGTCGAGCGGGGCGATCCGCTCCACCAGCGCTTCGTAGGTGGACACCGTGTCGACCTCGCGCACGTCACCCGCGCCGCCGCCGGGAGAGAGCCGCAGCCCCACGCGACCGGGTCCGATCTCGGCCGCCACCGCCTCGACGACCTCCGCGGTGAATCGGGCCCGGTTCTCCGGCGAACCGCCGTAGGCGTCGGTGCGCTGGTTCACGACGTCCGAGGCGAACTCGTGCAGCAGGTAGCCGTTGGCCCCGTGGATCTCGACACCGTCCATGCCCGCGTCGATCGCGCGGCGTGCGGCGAGCCGGAACTGGTCGACGATGGTCGCGATCTCGTCGACCTCGAGCGCCCGGGGAACCGGCAGCGGCTGCTTGCCCGACGGCGTGTGGGCCGACATGTCGGCGGCGATGGCCGACGGGCCCACCGTCTCGACGCCGCTGATTTCGGGGTGACCCATCCGGCCTACGTGCCACAGCTGCATGAACATGCGTCCGCCCGCCTCGTGCACGGCGGCGGCGATCTCGGCCCACTTGGCCTGGTGCCCGTCGGTGTAGTTGCCCGGCGTGTTGGCGTACGCGCCGTTGGACTCGCGCGAGATGGCCGTGGCCTCGGAGATGATCAGGCCGGCTGCGGCACGCTGCGCGTAGTACTGAGCAGCGAGGTCCGACGGGGTGCCGTCGGCGTGGGCACGCGATCTGGTCAACGGCGCCATGAAGATTCGGTTCTCTGCGGTGGTGTCACCGATGCGGACGGGCTTGAGCAGGGCCGCGTCGGCCGCGAGCGTGAACGTCATGACTCCCCTCAGCGTCGGGGCGGCTCGATTCATTCCCCCGGGCGCTCGCCTACCCTCGACGGACATGACGGTCGAACGGCTCAAGCCCTACGCGGTGACGATCTTCGCGGAGATGTCGGCGCTGGCCGCGCGGATCGGCGCGGTGAACCTCGGGCAGGGTTTCCCCGACGAGGACGGGCCGGCCGCAATGCTCGAGACGGCCCAGGACGCGATCGGCGACGGCGTCAACCAGTACCCGCCTGGCCTGGGGATCGCGCCGCTGCGCGAGGCCATCGCCGCCCAGCGCCAACGCCTCTACGGGGTGACGTACGATCCCGACACCGAGGTGCTCGTCACCGTCGGCGCGACCGAGGCCATCGCCGCCTCGGTGATCGGCCTGATCGAACCCGGCTCGGAGGTGATCCTCGTCGAGCCCTTCTACGACAGCTACTCCCCCGTGCTGGCCATGGCGGGCTGCCACCGCGTCACGGTCCCCATGGCGACCGATGGCCCCGGCTTCGTCATCGACGTCGACGCGCTGCGAGCCGCGGTGACGCCGAGGACGAGGGCACTGATCGTCAACTCGCCGCACAACCCGACCGGGATGGTCGCCGGTGACGACGAGCTGCGGGCCATCGCCGAGATCACCGTCGCCAACGATCTGCTGGTGATCACCGACGAGGTGTACGAGACGCTGACGTTCGACGGGCACAGGCACATCCCGCTGGCGTCCTACCCCGGCATGGCCGAACGCACCGTCACGATCTCGAGTGCGGCGAAGATGTTCAACGTCACCGGCTGGAAGATCGGATGGGCCTGTGCCCCAGCCAATCTGATTGCAGGCATCCGTGCCGCCAAGCAGTACCTGAGCTACGTCGGCGGCGCGCCGTTCCAACCGGCCGTCGCCAAGGCGCTCGACGACGAGGACGGCTGGGTCGCCGACCTGCGCACGTCGTTCCAAGGCAGACGCGACCGGCTCGCCGCGGCGCTGACCGACATCGGCTTCGGCGTGCACGCGAGTCACGGGACGTACTTCCTGTGCGCGGACCCGCGCCCGCTCGGCTACACCGACAGTGCCACGTTCTGCGCGGAGCTGCCCGAACGCGCCGGTGTGGCCGCGATTCCGATGTCGGCATTCTGCGACCCGCGCGCTCCCCACCTCGGGGACTGGAATCACCTGGTGCGCTTCGCCTTCTGCAAGCGCGACGACACGATGGACGAGGCGATCCGGCGCCTCGGGGTGCTCAAGGCCTAGTCACTCGTCGTAGTCGTCGTCGCACGACACCGTCACGTAGACCGTCGATCCGGCGGGCACTCCGGACTGGCCGTTGGCGTCGGAGCCCGACAGTCCACTGACCTGCGTTGCGATGCACTCCGACAGGGGCGCTTCGGTGTCGCCCTGGACCTGGACGTCGTAGCCGCGGGCGTGCAGGCTGCTGACCGCGTCGGCGGCGGATTGTCCGCCGAGCGGTGCGGCGAGTGCGGGTGCGGCGATGCCGATGGCGCCGGCGAAGACGGAACCTGCGATGGCGACGGATGCGAGAAGTGTTTTCATGACTCCTACGATCGTCGGCGCCGCGGTCGCGCGCCTCGCTGCTGGCACCCAATCCGGCCTACCGGCTAGCTACCATCGGTCAATGCGGCTGCGACCTCCCACAGGCGGCGCGGATCGTCGTCGGTGCCCATCAGCGGGCTGAGCACGAGGTCGGTGGCGCCCGCATCCCGGTAGCGCAGCAGCTGTTCCGCTGCGGCCGTCGCAGAGCCCACCGCGGCGAGATCGGCAACCGAGTCGACGCCCTCGCGCGCGATGACCTTCTGATACGACGGAATCGTGGCGTAGAACGCTAGTGTCTCGGCTGCCGCGGCCCGGCCGGCGTCGGGATCGTCGGTGACGACGACCGGGACCGCGGCGATGATGCGCGGCGACGGCCTGCCCGCCTCCGCTGCCGCCTGCCCAATCGTGGGTGCGATGAACTCGCTGATCGTGCGAGGCCCGGCGAGGTACGGCAATGTGCCGTCGGCGAGTTCGCCGGTGACGTGAAGCGCCTTGGGCCCCATGGCCGCCACGTACACCGGGATCGGCGTGCCGCCGGGGAGCGCGACGGGCCACTCCGGGGCGGCGGTGAACTCACTGCCGTGGAAGTCGACCGAGCCGGTCTCGTTGATCGAGCGGAGTACCTGAAGGTGTTCACGGAGGCGTTGCACGGTGTTGGGCGCGGCGATGCCGAATGCCGCTTCCTCCACCCGGTGCGCGCCGAGGCCCAACCCGAGGCTGAAGTTCCCGTGCGACGCCGCCTGCGCGGTCTGGGCCGCCGACGCGATCACCAGGGGGTGCCGCGGGTTGACCGGCACCACGAAGGTCCCCACGCCGAGCCCGGGCACCGCGGCGCCCATCAGACCGGCCAGCGAGATCGCGTCGTGGTCGAATTGCTGAGCGATCCACACCTGCCGGACGCCCAATGCGAAGGCCTCCCGGGCCTGGGCGACGAAGTCGTCGACTGCGTTGCTTGCCGTCTTGCTCCGATGCAGCACTACTCCGGTTGACATGTCCGGCACAACCGAGTGCATGCCCGCGGACATTCCCTTTCGCTCATCGCGAGCGGATCACGGGTCAGCCGTGGTTACGCGTGACGCGGCAGCGCAGCCTGTCGACGGCCACGTCGAGAACGAGCTTCCTGGCCCGCTTGATCAGGAACTCCGGGACTGGTGCGGCCAGGTCGATGATCAGGTCGAACCGCACCCGGGTCTGGTCGCCGAGGCGGGTCAGGTTGTACTCGCCGTGCTGACCGCGCTGCTGGAACGTCTCGGCGGCATCCCAAACCACCCAGTCGTCACCCCAGTGGTATTCGAGCACTTCCCTGTCGGTGATGCCCATGATCTTCAGCGTGGCCCTGACGTGGTGCGGCCTACCGTCGGGGTGCCGGTCGAGTACCTCGGCGTCGCGGTGCAGCGTCGACCATTGCGGCACCTCGTCGATGTCGGCGATCGCGTCGAGGATCGCCTCCGGCGAGGCGTCGAAGAGTTCCTCCCGCGACGCCCTCACGGCCACACTGGCTACTTCCCCTTCTTCTCCAGCACCCGCTTGCGCAGGCCCTTGGTGGCGGTGTCCATCAAGCCGTTCGCGCCCTTCCTGACGAGGAAGCCGGGCAGCGGCACGGTCGGATCCACGGTCAGCTCGAACCGCACCTTGGTCGAATCGCCGTCCGGGGTCAGCGTGTACCGACCATCCTGTGCGCGTTGCTGTTTGGACTCGTCGAGGGTCCACCCGACGCCGTCGTCGTAGACGGTGTAGGACAGCACCTGCTCGTCGCTGACTCCGACGATCTTGACGACCTGTCGGGACTTGCTCGGCCTACCCTCGGCGTCGCGTTCGAGGACCTCGATCTTCTGGTGCGCCGACGACCACTCCGGCAGCGATTCGAGGTCGATCAAGACCTCCATGATCTCCTCGGGTGTCGCTTCGATCGTGATGTCGCGGGATTCGGTTACGGCCATGCAAGGACGATAGCCAGCGAACGTCGCGGTGAAACCGAGATCAGCCCTTGCTCTTCTTGACCTTCATGACCTGTTTGCGCAAACCATCGGTGGCGGCTTCCAGACCGCCCTTCATCGCCCGCTTCAGCACGAAACCCGGAATCGGCACCGACGGGTCGACGGTGATCTCGAACCTGACCTTCGTCTTGGCGCCGTCCGGGGTCAGCGTGTAGCTGGCGTCCTGGGTCTTGAGTTGGCTGGAGCTGACCAGCTTCCAGCTGGCGCTGGTGTCGGTCCAGGAGTACTGGACGACCTGCTCGTCGGAGATGCCCATGGTCTTGAGCTTTAGTTTCACCTTGCCGGGCCTGCCGTTGGCGTCCTCCTCGAGGATCTCGGCCCCTTGATGCTGGGACGACCAGTCCGGCGCCGACTTCACGTCGGCGATCACGTCCATGATCTCCTCGGGCGTTGCTTCGATGACCACTTCGCGTGAGTCGCTGACTGCCATGCGGTGACAGTAACCACCCGACGCTCGTCGGCGAGCGCTTTCGTCAGCGTGCTGCGCCGTTCACCTCGGAGTGGAAGCATCGACGCGTGGCCACAGACAAGCCGAACGAAGCGCAGACCATCGCCTACCCCGCGCCCGGCGCACGCCCGCAACGTCGAGAGGAGGCCGCGCTGGCGCCACACGTCATCGTCCTCTTCGGGGCGACGGGAGACCTGGCCAAGCGCAAGCTGCTGCCTGGCATGGCGTATCTGGTCGAATCGTCGCTGGCGCCGAAGATCCGCGTGGTCGGCACGTCGCTCGAAGACCTGACCGACGACGAGTTCCGGGCGCTGACCAAGGAGGCGGTGGAGGCGTTCGGTACGCATCCGCTGACCGACGAGCAGTGGGCCGGCTTTGCCAACCGCATCACCTACGTACCCCAGGGCGCCGGCCCCGAGGCGCTGGCCACGGCGGTCAAGGCCGCGGAGAACGACCTCGGGAGCGAAGCGCAACGCCTGCATTATCTTTCGGTGCCACCCAAGGCTGCGCGCGCCGTGATCACGATGCTCCGCGACGCGGATTTGGTGGACCGCTCGCGGGTCGTGATGGAGAAGCCGTTCGGCACCGACCTCGACAGCGCCATCGAACTCAACGAGTTCGTGCACCAGACCTTCCGGGAGCGGCAGATCTTCCGGATCGACCACTTCCTCGGCAAGGAGGCCGCGCAGAACATCCTGGCGTTCCGCTTCGCCAACGGCCTGTTCGAGCCGATCTGGAACCGCAATTTCATCGACCACATTCAGATCGACATCCCCGAGAAGCTGGGACTCGACCAGCGGGCCAACTTCTACGAGAGCACCGGCGCCTTCAAGGACATGGTGGTCACGCACCTGTTCCAGGTGATGGCCTTCGTCGTCATGGAACCGCCCACGGCGCTGGAGCCGCGCGCGATCAGCGAGGAGAAGAACAAGGTCTTCCGATCGATGCTGCCGATTGACACCTCGAAGGTGGTCCGCGGGCAGTACGCGGGCTACCGCACCGAGGACGGCGTCGCGCGCGACTCCGAGACCGAGACGTTCATCGCGCTCAAGGTGGGCATCGACAACTGGCGCTGGGCCGGTGTGCCGATCTATCTGCGCACCGGCAAGAGAATGGCCGAGGGGCAGCGGATCATCTCGATCGCGTTCAAGGAGGCGCCGCGCACGATGTTCCCGGCGGGCTCGGGCGTCGGATCGCAGGGCCCCGACCACCTGACCTTCGACCTCGCCGACAACTCGAAGGTGTCGCTGTCGTTCTACGGCAAGCGGCCGGGGCCGGGGATGAAGCTGGAGAAGCTGTCCATGCAGTTCTCGACGCAGGAGACCGAGTACGAGGACGACGTGCTGGAGGCGTACGAGCGGCTGATCCTCGACGCCATGCGCGGCGACCACACCTTGTTCACCACCGCCGAGGGCATCGAATCGCTGTGGGATCGGTCGATGCCGCTGCTGCAGGATCCGCCGCCGGTGAAGCTCTACCAGCCGGGCACCTGGGGCCCCAACGCCATCCATCAGCTGATTGCGCCGAACGCCTGGCGGCTACCGTTCGAACGGGCATGGCGCGAGAAGAAGTAAGGCGGGATTACGCTGTCTCACATGACCAATGCCGTTGACCCGACCGTCCCGCCGAGCGGTACGGGATGCGCAGAGTGCGACGCCGACGGCGGGTGGTGGGTGCACCTGCGCCGCTGCGCGGCGTGCGGTCACGTCGGGTGCTGCGACGACTCGCTGGCCCGCCACGCCGCCGCGCACTGGCGTTCCACCGGCCACCCGATCATCCAGTCGTTCGAGCCCGGTGAGGACTGGTTCTGGGACTACTCCGAGAATGCGTACTACGAGGGCCCGGAACTCGCCGCGCCCGACAGCCACCCGGCGGCACAGACGGTGCCCGGGCCGCGCGAGCGCGTGCCTGCCGACTGGATGGCCGAGCTGAACAACCGCACCGACTGACGTGGTGCCCGCCGCGGTCTAGTGCAGGTCCGCCAGCGCGGCGTGTGCGGCGTTGTAACCCGGGATGAACGTGATGCCCGGTCCGCCATGGCATCCCGCGCTGCCGAGGTACAACCCGCGGATGGGGATGGGCTGATCGACGTACCCCGTGGGGCCGGGCCGATTGGGCCCCATCTGCTCGGGGTGGATCAGGCCGTGACAGTAGTCACCGCCGGGGGCACCGAACATCGTGCCCATGTGCTTCGGCGTGAACGTCGTATAGCGGAGGATCTTCGACTCGAAGTCGGGTGCCACCCTGTTGATCTTCTCGACGACCCGACGCCCCATCTCGGCCTTGCGGTGGCCGTAGCCGGTGTCACCTGCTGCCGCACCCTCGACGGGAAACCACATGGAGAACGCCGAGACCGCGTGCTTGCCCGGGGGCGCCAGCCCTGGGTCGTGTACCGACGGGAACTGCATCGCGATCGCCGGATCGGCGGGCACGATGCCGCGCCGGCAGTCCTGCCACTGCTGCTGTAGTTCCTCGGGGCTGCTGAACAGGCCGACGGCAGTTTGCATCTCGGGGTCGTTGAGCATCTCGTACGGCTCGGCGAAGGTCGGCATGCCGTCGAGCGCGAAGTGCATCTGCAGGTAGCTGCCGCGGTGGTCGATGCGCGCGTAGCGCTCGCGCACCTCCGCCGGCATGGCGGCCGGGTCGACGAGCGAGTTCACGGTGAGGTCGGGTGCAACGCCGGAGACCACCACGCCGGCGTGCACCGTCGTTCCGTCGTTGAGCCGGACACCCGTCACGCGACCGTCGGCGACCAGGATCTCCTTCACCTTGGCGCGCAGCCGGAGTTCCCCACCCCCGCCGACCAGCGTGTCGACGAGATGCGCGGTCAGCGCACCGATTCCGCCCCTCAGCTTCTTCATGAGCTTGGCGTTCTCATCGGGTACGGCCAGGCCGAACGCCAGCGCGGCCGCGCTGCCCGGTGTTGCCGGACCCCGGTAGGTGGTGTTGATGGCGAGGAAGGCCAGCATGCCGCGCAGTGCGCCGTGCTTCTCGGCGTCGGGAAGATAGCGGTCCAGGACGTCGGTCACCGAACCGAACAGCATGTCGGTGATCGCCGAACGCTCGAATTCTCCTGTCGCGCAGGCGTACATCTCGTCGAGGGTCTTCGGTGGCATGCCCGCCTCGAAGCGGCCGAGCGCGCGCGTCGGCGCCTGGCTCCAGGCCATCAGGCCGGCCATGCCGTTGACCGCCTCGGCACCGTGAACGTCGTTGAGGTGGGTCAGCATTCGCATCGGGTCGCTGTAGTAGACGACGGGCTCGTCGCCGATCCCCCGCAACGACACCGACATGACGTCGACGTCCACCGTGGGCAGGTCGTCGAGGCCGAGTTCGGCGCTCACCTTCGCCGAGGTCGGGAATTGCAGCGAGCCGGCGATCTCGAATTCGTAGCCGTCGAACAACTCGACCGTCGACGCCATGCCGCCCGCGTAGAGCTTGGAGTCCACGCAAAGCGTTCGCAGTCCCGCCCGCTGCAGGAGGGCGGCCGCGGCGAGTCCGTTGTGCCCCGCGCCGACGACGATCGCGTCGAAGTCCGTCATTGCACCGACGCTGACAGGCCGACTCAGTTTTGTCAATATTGACGAAACTCAGTCGAAGGCGCTGCCGAACCCCGCGGCGACCGAGTCCAAGGCCTTGCGGCACAGCCGTGCCAGTTCGGGCAGCGACCGGTTCGGGTCGAGCATCCAGAACTCCATGGCGCCGAAGACCGCCGCGGCGACGCATCGGGCGGTGACCGTCACGCGCAGGCGGTCGTCGGTGTCCGCGCCCGGGGACTCGGTGCGGGTCAGGTACTCCTCGACGGCCTCGGCGAAGTCTGCCTCGACCTGACGCACGTGGCGCACGATGCGCCCCGCGTCGAGTTCCTGGGTACGCAGTTCGGCGATCTTCGCCACGGCTTCGACGTCGTACGGCGCCGCCATGACCGCGGCGTGGACGGAATCGATCAGCGATTGCTCACCCGTCTGCTCGGCCAGGGCTGTGCGGAACCACTCGAGTCCGGCGTCGTAGTCGGCGAACAGCAGGTCGTGCTTGGAGGAGAAGTGACGGTAGAAGGTGCGCAGCGAGACGCCGGCGTCTGCGGAGATTTGCTCGGCCGACGTGTCCTCGACGCCCTGGCCCAGGAATCGGACCAACGCAGCCCTACGCAATGCATCGCGAGTTCGCTCGCTGCGCGCCGTCTGCGCAGGCCGGACCATGTGGGTAACCTACCCGCTCCCTTTTCTGGGTCGCGCAGCACCGAGTGGCGCAGATCACGAGGGGTTTCGCATTCTCCACACGTGGAATTACTCCGCAGACACCACTGAGCAATTCTGCCTTGGATTCCACCGAGGTCGAAAGGGGACCGATGACTGACGACAGTACTTCAGACCAGGCACGCAAGGGTCTGTTCGACTCCGTGAAGGGCAAGGCGAAGGAGATCGCCGGAGCCGTCACGGGCAATGACTCGCTCACCGCCGAGGGCCAGCTTGAGCAGACTCAGGCGCAGGAGCGCAAGGAAGCCAACAGCGTCGAGGCCGTCGCCAAGGCCGAGGCCGACCAGGCACGCCAGCAGCAGGCCGAGGCGCAGAAGGAGAGCTTCGAGGCTCGCCGCGAGGTCGACGCCGAGACCACTGCAGTCAAGACCGAGGCGCGGGCGCAGTCCGCAGCGCAGAAGCAAGCCGCGGAAGCAGCGGCCCAGCGCGACGCTGCGGCCCAGCGCACGCAGGCCGAGGCCGAGGCGGCGCAGAAGGCTGCGGTCGCCAAGGCCGCCGAGGACGCCAAGGTCGAGAATGCCGTCGACCAGGTGGACGGCGCCCTCGACGAGCACCAGCGAGCGGCACGTGACGCAGCCGCACCCGAGGTCGAGGCGGCGCGGTTGCGGCGCGAGGCCGAAGCATTGACCGACCAAGCCGACCTACCGTGAGCAGCGACCCCAACAGGAGTTCATCAATGAAGATTCTCGAAATACCCTTTGCCGTCCTGCGCTTTCAGTACTCCCTCGCGCGGTTTCCCTTGCAGCTGATCGAAGACCGCGTCGTCTCGCGTTGGGACTCCGAAGCCCCCGCCCGTCTGTTCTACGAGCGCTCGCTCGGCTCTTTGGACTCGACCGTTGGATCCGTCCTGGGCGATGCCGATCTCGCCGCACGCGGGTCGGCGTTGGTCGAGCGCAGCGAAACCCTGGGACGCGCAGCCACTCTCGAGGCCGAGGCCGAGGCCAAGCGTCGCCAGGCCGACGAGCGGCTCGAGGCGAAGCGCGAGCAGGCTCAGGAGCAGGCTGAGGACGCGCATGCCGAGAAGAACCGTCGCATGAGCGAGGCCCGGCAGGCCGCCGACGAGAAGAAGCGTGCCGCAACGCAGACCGCAGCCCAGCGGGCCGCGGCGGTGAAGAAGCAGGCCGACGAGGTCGCCGAGAAGCGCGTGCAGTCGGCCGAGAACGCACGTCGCGCAGAGACGTCCGCGATTCGCGCCCAGGAGAAGGCGGTCACCAACGCCGCCGAGGCCAAGCGCGACGATGCGCGTGACAAGCGCACCGAAGCGGCGCAGAAGCGGGCCCAGGCCGACAAGGTCGAGAGCCTGGCTGACGCCGAGAAGGAAAAGCGTCAGGCCGAGCGCGCCAGCGACAAGTAACGCCGCACCACAGCCGAAACAGGCTGGCTGAATGGGCCGCCCGAGGTCATCGACTTCGGGCGGTCCTTTCGCGTCCTGGCCGTGTCGCGCCTAGAAGTCGACGAGCTTCGAGGCGATGTAGGCGTTTAGTTCCTCCGAGCTGCCGCTGAGCCGGGCCTTCACGTCGCGGGTGTCCTCGTCGGCGTGTACCTCGAACGCCCCGGTGGCGACGCCGTCATACGCCTGATCCACGACACTGGCCGGGCTGACCTTGGGCATGTCCCAGCGTGTCGTCATGGGCGTGTCGACCATGCCGACGAGCAGGCCCGTGACGGTGGTGCCCTGCGGGGCGAGTTCGCCCCGGAGTGCGTTGGTGGCCGACCACATCGCAGCCTTGGATGCCGCGTAGGCGGTGGGCAGCGGCAACCAGGCTGCCAGTGACAGGACGTTCAGCAGCGCGCCACCGCCGTTGGCGGCCAACACGGGCGCGAAGGCCTTGGCCACCCGCAGGTTGCCGATGACGTTGGTCTCGAAGATGCGGCGCAGGACCTCCTCGTCGCCGGCGAGGACGGAGACGTCGTCGGCGGGTGCGATGGCAGCGTTGTTGACCACCAGGTCGACGTCGGACGCCGTGGCAGCTGCACCGGCGACCGATGCCGTGTCGGTCAAGTCGAGCGGCAGCGGCACGATGCGCTCGTCGTTCCACTCCCGCGGCCTGCGCGCGCTGGCGTAGACCCTGCGTGCACCCCGGTCGAGGGCCTGGCGCACGAACTCCTCCCCGAGCCCGCCGTTCGCTCCGGTCACCAGCACTGTCCGACCGTCGAGTCGCTCTGTCATCGTCACTCCTGCTGTAGGGTCGTTCATAAGTGGGGTTGGTCCCCAGATCAGTATGTGGGGACTATCCCCACTTATGCAACCGATGGCTAGGTGACGGTGAACACGCAAACGGCACGCCCGCTCCGGGCCGACGCCAAGCGCAACCGCGACGCGATCCTGCGCGCCGCACGGGCGGTCTTCGACACCGACGGGATCTTCGCCTCGCTCGACGGCATCGCCAGTGCCGCAGGCGTCGGCAACGCGACCCTCTACCGGAACTTCCCCACCCGCAACGATCTGCTCGCCGCCGTCATCGAGGACAGCATCGGCGACCTGCTCCAGGAGTCGGACGCGATCGAGCGCGACATGGAAGCCGACGAGGGGCTGCGGGAGTGGCTGTTCCGGCTCGCGTGGGCGCTGCGCATCTGGCAGGAGCTGCCGACGTGCATCGCCACCACGATCGCCGACGACACCTCGCCGGTGCAGGACGTCTCGACGCGCCTGACCGACCGGACCCGCGACTTCCTGCACCGGGCGCGCGACCATGGTGCGGCATCGGCGACCGTCACCGCCGAGGAGCTGTTCCAACTCATCACGGCCGTGTCATGGGGCATCGATCGCTTCGGCGACGACGCCGAGCGCGCACGCCATCGGGTCGGCTTCGCGACCGCGGGAGTGTTCCGAGCGGAATGACCCGATTGGGCCCCGGCAACGGGATTCGCACTGTACTGAAGTGGCCAGGGCCGGGATCGAACCGGCGACCTTCCGCTTTTCAGGCGGACGCTCGTACCAACTGAGCTACCTGGCCGGAAGGCAACCGACTCACACCGATGTGCCTCGCCAATGATGGCGACCCTGACGGGACTCGAACCCGCGACCTCCGCCGTGACAGGGCGGCGCGCTAACCAACTGCGCCACAGGGCCTTGCTCTTCCTGCGTTACTGCTGCTCCGACGTTGCCGCCGTTGCGTCGTACCCCCTACGGGATTCGAACCCGCGCTACCGCCTTGAAAGGGCGGCGTCCTAGGCCGCTAAACGAAGGGGGCCAAGCCGAATCTCTTCGGGGTACTCCCGGCGCCGGAACGCTGGGAGCTTCGATAGCTTAGGGGATCGACACCCAAATCCTCAAACGAGGGTGGCCCAGTATCCTGACTTCCGCGCCCCTATAGCTCAGTTGGTAGAGCTACGGACTTTTAATCCGCAGGTCCCAGGTTCGAGCCCTGGTGGGGGCACCTCGCGAAATACCGCTCAATCGTCGTCGCCCTTGGGCTTCTTCGGCTTGTCGTTCCCATTACCCGGACCCCGGCGCGGCTCGGTCTGAATCGGCGCCGGCGCGAGCGACGACGTCGTCGGCGGGGGCGTCGTGGTGGTCGTCGTCGTACTCGACGTGGTGGTGGTCGGCGTCGTGGTGGCGGCAGGGCTGGGGGTGGCGGGCGAGGACCGCGTCGCCTCGACGATCACGAACACCAGCGCCAGCAGGACGGCGGCACCGGCCGCTACGCCGCCCATCACGCGCCGCCTGCGGTCCGGTGGCGGCGGTGGCAGCACTGCGCCGGTCGTCATCGGCAGCGGCGGGGCGGTCATCACGCGCGTGGCCGGCCGTACCGAGAGCAGCGCGGCCCGCATCTCCGCCGCGCTCGAGAAGCGCTGCGACGGATCGGGCGCCATCGCGCGCTCGATCACCGTGGCCAGTCCGGCGTCGACGTCCGGGCGGGCCGTCTGCAGCGGAACCACGTCGTGTGCGGCGATCGCCCGCACCAGGGCAGCCGGTTCGCTCTGCGGGAAGGGCATGGCACCGGTCAGCGCCTCGTAGCCCATGGCCCCGACGGCGTAGAGGTCGTCGGCGGGGGTGGCGGGCCTGCCCGCGATCCGCTCGGGGCTCAAATAGGCCATCGTGCCGAAGATCTGGCCGGCGCGGGTCAGGCTGGCGCTGCCCGACTTCGCGATCCCGAAGTCGGCGAGCTTGGCCTGCCCCGTCTCGGCGAACAGTACGTTGGCGGGTTTCACATCGCGGTGCAGGATGCCTGCCGCGTGCGCCGCACCCAGACCCGCGAGGACGTCCGCCAGCACGCTGCGCACCCGTGGCACGGGCAACGGTCCCCTGGCGATCTCATCTGCCAGCGACGCTCCCGGAAGTTGCTCCATGACCAGGAAGGGCACGCCGTGCGGTGGTTGTTCGCCGCTGTCGTGGACGACGACGATGTTGGGGTGGGCCAGTCCGGCGGCCGCCCTCGCCTCGAACTCGAAGCGCGTCCGGGAGTCCGGGTCGCCGAGCAGCGAGGGGTGCAGCAGCTTGACGGCGACGGGTCGGTTGAGCCGGACGTCCCAGGCCGAGTGCACCTCGGCCATGCCGCCACGGCCGAGGACGCCGCGCAGTTCGTACCGTCCCCCGATGAGTTCAGGGCTCGTCATCGGCTACACGGTAGCGGCAGACGCAGCGCGCCCTGCCGTCAGACGTTCGGGCAGTAGTGCATCGGGTTGCCCCGCTCCTGCAGCGGCGGCAGATTCCGCGCAGGGGTTTCCGGGGGTGGCGCATCAGCCGGGAGGCGCCCGTTGGCGCGGTCCCAGCCCGCGCGCGCACGGGGGTGCATGCGGACCCGCTCGGGCAGTAGCGCGAATACCCGGCCGACCGCGTTGCCGAGGCGGCGGTGCAGCCATTCGTCGCGCGCGGTCCACTCGTAGCCCATCAGTTCGCGCACGGGCGGGTCGTACAACCCAACGGTGAACCAGACGAAGAACCGCGCGACGAGCGGCCGCTGCAGCTTCCACATCCAGTCGGGCAGCTTGTCCGCGAACGGTGGCTTGGGCAACTCACTGAGGTCGAGGACGGCCCGTGCGGCGTAGTTGTTCTCCAACACGTTGCGGCACATGTGATCCCAGTAGTCCTGGAAGTCCTCCCAGGTCTCGGGCACCGGTCGCGTGCTCATGCCGTACATGGCGTACCAGGTCTTGTGCTCCTCGAACAGTTGCCGCTTCTGCGCCTCGGTGAGCCCGCCACAGAAGCGTTCGGCGACGATCAGCGTGCCGACGAAGAACGTCGAGTGCGCCCAGTAGAAGACGTCCGGATTGAGTGCGTGATAACGCCGACCCTGGGCGTCGACGCCCTTGATGTCGACGTGATAGTCGCGGACCTCGGCACCGGTGCGCGGCGACCGGTCGCCGTCGAAGACCACGCCGCCGATGGGGTACAGCGACCGCAGCAGACGCTGCCAGCGCTCGATGAAGAAGGTGGAGTGCTCCTCGACGGCAGCACCGAGCTGGGGGTGCATGTTCTGCATCGAGCCGGCCCACGGCCCCTGCAGCAGGCCGCGCCAGTCGCCGAAGTACTTCCACGTCAGCGAGTCGGGTCCCAGCGGCGCCGGCGGGGCGTCATACCCGCCCGGGGCGACGGGGCAGCCGACGGCGAGGTCGGCCGCGCTGGTGACGGGGCACGACGGGGACGTATCTTGTGTCACTGGCGGCATCTCCTGGAACTCAGACGGACACTCTGACTACAAGCGTTGTCATCTATGAGCTTAGGAGGGATGTGACGTCCGGTCAACGACGGAGCCAATGGTCTGGTGTGCCCCTGCAGGACCGCCAGGCGCTGCGTCGCGACAAACTCGTCGCCGCGGGCGTCGCACTACTCGGTGGCGCGGCCGGTCCGGCGCTGACCGTGCGGGCGGTCTGCAAGGAAGCCGGCCTGACGGAACGCTACTTCTACGAGAGCTTTAGTGACCGCGACGAATTCGTCCGCGCGGTCTACGACGACGTGTGCAGCACGGCCATGTCGGCGCTGACGTCGTCGACCACACCGCGCGACGCCGTCGAACGGTTCGTGACGCTGATGGTCGACGATCCGGCGCGCGGCCGCGTCCTGCTTATCGCCCCCGAGCGCGAACCCGTGCTCGCGCGCTCCGGCGCGGAGTGGATGCCGACGTTCATCGACCTGCTGCAGCACAAGCTGACCCGCATCACCGACCCGGGTGTGCAGGCCATGGTCGCGACCGGCCTGGTGGGCGCCCTGACGGCGCTCTTCACCGCCTACCTGAACGGCAGGCTCGCGACGACCCGGGAGCAGTTCATCGACTACTGCGTCGACATGCTGCTCAGCCGGGCGCCGACTGCCTGAGGTTCTAGCCTTCGGGGAGCGAGATGGTCGCGCCGGGAGTCTCGCCAGCCTCGGCGAGTTGATCCTGCTCGTTCTGCGCCGCCGCGGCTTCTTCCTCGGCCGCCCTGGTCTCGCGGCCCACGGCGCTCGCCATCGAATTGCCGGGCGTGGTCGCGGAGGCCACGCCTGCATTGCAGTTCAAGTAGAACTGCACGGTGTCCTCGACGCCTGCGCCGTCGATCGCGCTGGTGAACGGCGCGTCCTGCGAGCGCACGACGAGGCATTCATCCTCGCTGACCTTGTCACCCACGCGACTCGCCACCACGACGGTCAGACCGTTGTCGCTCGCCGCGGACGACGCATCGGCGTAGGACTGACCCGCGTAGTCGTCGGCGGCTGCGACCCCGGTGCCCAGCACAGCGGAGAGCGCGAACGCGCATGCCGCGCCCGAACCAATAACGATGAGCTTCTTCACGTGTGCCCTATCTGCCGTCGAAACCTTGCCCGCCCGCGGGGATAGTACCTCCGCGGAGACGGGCGCGCACGACCAGTCGTCGACTGAGGAATAGGGCCCTCAGCAGCGTTTACCCGACGTCTACTCGCCGGCTACCTGAGCATCTTCGCCAGCGAGTTCCGCCGCCTCGGCCTGCTGCTGCGCGGCCGCCTGCTGGGCCTCGCGCTGCTCCTTTGCTGCGAGGTCGGCCTCGTACATCTTGCGGCCGGTCGGGCTCTGCAGGGAGTAGCCCGGCCACAGCGCGGTTCCGTACTTTGCGTAGCAATTGAGGTTGACGTTCATGACGCCACCCTTGGACTCGCCGAAGCCGTCGATGCTCGAGGCCGGCGTGGCGCTCGTCACGATGCACTCGTTCCAGTCCTTGCGGTCTCCGACCGTGGTCGCGACCTGAGCGCTCATCCCCTGCTGGCTCAGCGCGGCCTTGGCGTCGGCAAACGTCTGACCGACGACGGCATCGTCGGCGCTGGCCACGCCTGCGCCCAGCAACCCCACCGAAACTGCCGCGGCTGCGCAGGCACCGGCACCGAGGACCAAGAGATTCTTCACGTCGGTCGGGACCTTTCGTCACGCCTGGGCGGGCGGGGGTTTTGCTGAACGGGTATGTCTGACACGGATCGTACCGCCCGCGGCGGGGGTTTGGGTGTCAGCCGTGCAACACCCGTCACACTCGGGTCACGGCGCTTGAATGTCACCGGGGTACACAGATATATTGAGTGCAACCACCAGGTACAGATAACTGCGAGGCTCATCCCCCGCGAGGCGAGGAGTACATAGGCACATGTCGAAGGATCTGACCGACCTGCACCTGCTGCGCGAACTGGAACCGGTCGTCGAGAAGAACATCAACCGGCACCTGTCCATGCGCAAGGACTGGAACCCGCACGACTACATCCCGTGGTCCGACGGAAAGAACTTCTACGCGCTCGGCGGCCAGGAGTGGAGCCCCGAGCAGTCGAAGCTCTCCGACATCGCCCAGACCGCCATGGTGCAGAACCTGCTCACCGAGGACAACCTGCCGTCCTACCACCGCGAGATCGCGATGAACTTCAGCATGGACGGCCCCTGGGGCTGGTGGGTCAACCGCTGGACCGCCGAGGAGAACCGGCACGGCATCGCCCTGCGCGACTACCTCATCGTCACCCGCGCGATCGACCCCGTCGAACTCGAGACCATCCGGCTCGAGCAGGTCACCCGCGGCTTCAGCCCCGGCCAGCACGGTCAGGGCGACATGTTCGCCGAGAGCCTGTTCGACTCCGTCATCTACGTGACGTTCCAGGAACTCGCCACCCGCGTCTCGCACCGCAATACCGGCAAGGCGTGCAACGAGACGGTCGCCGACCAGCTGTTGGCCCGCGTCTCCGCCGACGAGAACCTGCACATGATCTTCTACCGCGACGTGTCGGCCGCCGGTCTCGACATCGCGCCCAACCAGGCGATGAAGTCGCTGCACCGGGTGCTGCGCAACTTCAAGATGCCCGGGTACACCGTGCCGGAGTTCCGGCGCCGCGCCGTCACGATCGCCGTCGGCGGTGTGTACGACCCGCGCATCCACCTCGACGACGTCGTGATGCCCGTCCTGAAGAAGTGGCGCATCTTCGAGCGCGAGGACTTCACCGGCGAGGCCGCCGAGATGCGCGACGACCTCGGCGTCCTGATCGAGGAACTTGAGGACGCCTGCGAGAAGTTCGAGACGGCCAAGCAGCGCCGCCTCGAGCGCGAGCGTCAGGTCGCCGAGAAGAAGGCCCGCAAGAACCTCCTGGTGGGATCATCGTCCGCGGGATGACCCTCGCACCTGAAGCGCCGACAACCGGCGATACGGCTCGGTCTGCACTCCCCGATCCCCCGAGTCGCTGCGCTCCTGCCCTCGGGTTGAAGATCGGGCCGTTCGCCTTGCGCAGCCCCGTCGTGCTGGCGCCGATGGCCGGCGTCACGAACGTCGCGTTCCGCACCCTGTGCCGCGAACTGGAACTGGCTCGCGAAGGCACCGTCAGCGGCCTGTACGTGTGCGAGATGGTGACGGCCCGTGCACTCGTCGAGCGCCATCCGGTCACGATGCACATGACGACGTTCGCGCCGGAGGAGTCACCGCGCTCGCTGCAGCTCTACAGCGTCGACCCGGTGAACACCTATGCGGCGGCGAAGATGATCGCCGACGAGGGGCTCGCCGACCACATCGACATGAACTTCGGCTGCCCGGTGCCCAAGGTCACCCGCAGGGGCGGCGGCGCCGCGCTGCCGTACAAGCGCAAGTTGTTCGGCGAGATCGTCGCCGCCGCGGTACGCGCCACCGAGGGCACCGACATCCCCGTCACCGTGAAGTTCCGCATCGGCATCGACGACGCGCACCACACCCATCTCGACGCGGGCCGGATCGCCGCCGAGGAAGGTGCGGCCGCGGTCGCGCTGCACGCCCGCACTGCTGCCCAGCGCTACTCGGGTACGGCCGACTGGGAGCAGATCGCCGAGCTCAAGCAACACGTCACCTCGGTGCCCGTGCTCGGCAACGGCGACATCTTCGACGCCGGCGACGCGATCGCGATGATGGACGCCACCGGATGCGACGGCGTGGTCATCGGCCGCGGCTGCCTCGGCAGGCCGTGGCTGTTCGCCGAACTGTCCGCCGCCTTCGCCGGGCGCCCGATCAAGACGCCGCCCACCCTGGGCGAGGTCACCCGGATCATCCGCCGCCACGGCGAACTCCTCACCGACCACTTCGGCGAGGACAAGGCGATGCGCGACATCCGCAAGCACGTCGCGTGGTACCTGCACGGGTTCCCCGCCGGCGCGGACCTGCGGCGTGGGTTGGCCCTGGTCAAGACGCTGTCCGAACTCGACGACCTGCTGGCCCAGCTCGACCCGGACGTCCCGTTCCCGCGCGCGGCCGAGGGCCCTCGCGGCCGGCAGGGATCCGCCGCGTCGGTGTCACTGCCCGACGGCTGGCTCGACGATCCGGACGATTGCACGGTGCCGACGGCGGCCGACGTCATGCATTCCGGCGGCTAGGGACGACGTCTCCCGAGATGCCGTCGAGACCGCACCGACGCAGCACTGTCACGTCCGCTGGCTGGCCCGTTCTCAGGATGTCTCAGTACGATGGGAGTCCATCGTGAACGGCTCCAACTAGCGGAGCCGTCGTCGTGCTGCTACAAGACTAGAGAGCACGAAACTTAGGACGTCTCGACAGAGGCGAGTACGAGCGCTCGAGGTGAATGAGCGTCGATCAGAGTCGGAGGCCACCGGGACATGAGTGACGGCGACAACGCCGCTCCCGGCCGTCCGCGTCCTGACGGGTCGAGCGACGACAATCAATGGCTTACCCGATCGACCCGTCCGACACCAGGCGCCGCGCCGTGGGAGCGGGGCGCGAGTCCCGTGTCACGGCCGAGCGAGCCCGACGAGGATCCCGCCGCGGGTGAGCCGGAGCCTGCCGCAGGCAACCACACCGACGGCGTCGTCACCGTCGCCGATCTGATCGCCAAGGTCAGCGGCACAGCTCCCCCGGCCAAGCGCGAGGAGCGTCGCCGACGCCGCGCTCGCGAGGACCCAGAACCGGAGCCCGAACCCGAAGACGGACCGGCACTCGAGTCCCAGCCGGAGCCCGAACCCGAGCCCGAACCAACGGCCGTGTTCGGCTTCGGCGCCGTGGAGGCCGATCCGAAGACCGACATCCTCCCGGCCTACGCCTCGCACGCCTCCGAGCTGCCGGTGCTGTCCGGCAAGTCCAAGCCTGCCGCTGCGCCCGAACGCATCGGCGAGACGCGCGTCATCCCGGCCGTGCGGGATCGCCGGAGGCGGCGGTCGGCCATGGTCGTCGGACGCGTCGCGGCGGCCCTGATCGCAGTCTTCGCACTCGCGCTCACCGGGTCGGCATGGCAGTGGCAGTCGATGAAGAACCGCAGCCTCAACAAGGTGTCGGCGCTCGACCCCAACTCGCGCGACATCCTCGATCCGAATGCCCAGTTCGGCGACGAGAACTTCCTGATCGTCGGAACCGACACCCGCCTCGGCGTCAACAGCGAGCTGGGCGCGGGCACCACCGACGACGCCGACGGTGCGCGATCCGACACGATCATGATGGTCAACATCCCCGCGGACCGGAAACGCGTCGTCGCGGTGTCCTTCCCGCGCGACCTCGCGATCACGCCGCAGGAGTGCGAGCCGTGGAATCCCGAGACCCGCGCGTACGGGCCGATTACCGACGAAGAGTCCCCGATGTACGGCCTCGAGGAGGTGTACACGGAGACCAAGCTCAACTCGGCGTACGCCGTCGGTGGGCCGAAGTGTCTGGTCAAGGTCATCCAGAAGCTGTCGGGCCTGTCGGTCAACCGCTTCATGGCCGTCGACTTCGCCGGCTTCTCGAAGATGGTCGACGCGCTCGGCGGCGTCGAGGTCTGCAGCACCACCCCGCTGGAGGACTACGAACTCGGCACGGTCCTGCCCACGGCCGGCCGGCAGATGGTCGACGGCCACACCGCCCTGCAGTACGTGCGCGCCCGCCAGGTCACCACCGAGACCAACGGCGACTACGGCCGGATCAAGCGTCAGCAGCTGTTCCTGTCGTCGCTGCTGCGCTCGCTGATCTCGAAGGACACGTTCTTCTCGCTGAGCAAGCTCAACAACGTCGTCAACATGTTCATCGCCGACAGCTACGTCGACAACATCGACACCAAGGACCTCGTCGACCTCGGGCAGTCGGTGCAGGGCGTCAACGCGGGACGGATCACGTTCGTGACGGTGCCCACCGTCGGCTACGCCGACGAGTACGGCAACGAGACACCCCGCATGGACGACATGCGCGCGTTGTTCGACGCGATCATCAACGACGACCCGCTGCCCGAGGAGAAGCCCGCCGACGACGCCCCGCCGTCTGAGACGCAGAGCAGCACTGAACCCGAGCCCGAGAGTGCCGACGAGATGGTCGAGGCCGTCGCCACCGACCCCACGGCGATCACGGTGCGGGTGTCGAACTCCACCGGCGAGGACGGGCTGGCCACGACGGCTGCGACCGAACTGCAGAACCACGGGTTCAACACCGTCGAACCCGACGACTACCCGGGTCCGCTCGACAACACCACCGTGTTCTTCTCGGCAGGCAACGAGGAGGCCGCCGCGACGGTCGCCTCGTCGTTCTCCAGCCCCACGATCGAGCGCGTGTCGGGCATGGGCAGTGAAATCCGCGTGGTCCTCGGATCGGACTTCGCCTCGGTGGCACCGCCCACCCCGAGCGGCCTGCCGGTGCAGGTACGGGTCCTCAAGGACTCGAGCAGTCAGCCCACCCACCTCCCCGAGGACCTGACGGTCACCAACGCCGCCGACACCACCTGCGAGTGACGAAGCGCGGGGACGCCATTCACCGCACGTTCACCTGCGGCGTCGTGACGTTTCACCAGTTCGGAACGTAGGCTGGCCTTCATGCGTACCGCGTACCACGAGCAATTGGCTGCCCTGTCCGAACAGCTCGGCGAGATGTGTGGCCTTGCCGGTGCCGCCATGGAGCGTTCGACCCAGGCCCTGCTGCAGGCCGACTTGGCGCTGGCCGAACAGGTGATCACCGACCACGATCAGATCAGCGTGCTGAGCGTCAGTGCCGAGGAGTCCGCGTTCGTGCTCCTCGCGCTGCAGGCGCCGGTTGCCGGGGATCTCCGCTCGATCGTCAGCGCGATCCAGATCGTCGCCGACCTCGACCGCATGGGGGCGCTCGCGCTGCACGTGGCCAAGATCGCCCGCCGCCGCCACCCGCAGCACGCGCTGCCGGAGGAGGTCAACGGCTACTTCGCCGAAATGGGCCGGGTCGCAGTCGAACTGAGCAACAGCGCCCAGGAGGTACTGCTCACTCGCGACCCGGAGAAGGCCGCCCGCATCCGCGAGGAGGACGATGCGATGGACGACCTGCACCGTCACCTCTTCAACGTGCTGATGGACCGCGAGTGGAAGCACGGCGTGACCGCGGCAGTCGACGTGACGCTGCTGAGCCGCTTCTACGAGCGCTTCGCCGATCACGCCGTCGAGGTCGCCCGCCGGGTCATCTTCCAGGTCACCGGCCAATTCCCGTCGGAAGAGGAAGTCCCAACCCCGCTCTAGAGCACCAGCCTGACGCCGACCTTGCGGGCCGCCGTGAGGTCGCGGAGCACCTTGGCGATCACCTCCAGCTCGGCATTCTCGTACCGCCGTAGGAACTCGCCGACGCCGTCGGCCATCTCCTCGTGCATGGCGGCGTGCGCTGCCACCACCAATTCGCCGTCCTTCGACAGCGCGAGTTCGATCTCCTTGCGGTTGCCCGGAATCGGCGTGCGCACCACCAGCCCCGCCTCTACCAGGCGCTGCACGTGCTTGGACACCGTGCCCTTGAGTTGCCCCGAGCGTGCGGCGAGCCCGACCACGCCCGTCGCGCCGTCGGCGAGGTGTGCCAACAGGTGCATGGCCAGGGTGGGCAGCGAACGCACCGCGCCCTCGAGGCGGGGCGGGCAGCGCTCGACCATGTAGTCCCGCTCGGCGTCCCCATCCTCGTCCGACTCAAGCTTGTCCTTGACCGCGATCAGCAACTCGTTGACGTCCGCCACCAGCGCCGACTTGGTTTTCACGGAAACCATCTTGGCAGCCCACCGGCGCCGCCGTACATTGTTTCCATAGAAACCGTTCTACCGGAAACAATGGAGGCGCTCGTGTTCGCAGCAGTCGTCGAGGAGTGGGGCGCGACCCCGGTGTACACCGAGATCGCCGAGCCCGAGGAACGCGATGGCGCCGTCGTCGCGACTGTCGAGGCATCCGCACTGACCAACCTCACGCGCGCCCTGGTCTCCGGGACGCACTACGCCAGCAAGGAAGTCCCCCTCCCGGCGGTCCCGGGCTTCGACGGCGTCGCCCGCCTCGCCGACGGTCGCCGGGTGTACGGGACCTCGCTGGCGCCCCACGGGATGATGGCCGAGCGGACACTCGTCGGCACCGCCGGTCTCGTCGACATCCCCGAGGCGGTCGATTCGGTGACCGGTGCGGCCGTGCCCAATCCGGGCATCTCGGCGTGGACGGCCCTCTCTTACGCCGCCAACGTTCGGCAGGGTGACCGCGTGCTGATCCTCGGCGCCACCGGCGTCACGGGCTCGATGGCGGCGCAGTTGGCCAAGAACGTGTTCGGCGCCGGTCGCGTGGTGGTCGCCGGCCGCGACTCAGGCCGATTGGACTGGCTGCGCGCCGCGGGCGCCGACGATGCGATCGCGATGCGCGACGAGGACCTCGCCGCGCGCGTCGGTGCGCTGCACGCCGAGCGGCCGTTCGACGCCGTGCTCGACTACCTGTGGGGTCAGCCCGCCGCCACGACCCTCGCCGCGCTGGCCGACAGCCACCCAGCAGCGCACTACCACGCCACGCGATTCGTCCAGATCGGTTCCATCGCAGGCGATCCGATCGAGCTACCCTCGGGCATCCTCCGCGGAACCGGCATCGTCCTGTCGGGCGTGGGCATCGGCAGCGTGCCGCCGGAGGTCATGTCGAACGCCCGCACCGAGGCGCTGCCCCGCATCTTCGACATGGTCGCCTCGGGGGAACTGCGCCTCGAGACCGCAACGCGCGCACTGCGCGACGTCGAGCAGGCGTGGACGGCGACCGAGCCGTCGGGAACCCGCGTCGTGCTGGTCCCCTGAGCCGGCCCTAGCCGAAGCGGCCCGAGATGTAGTCCTCGGTCGCCTTCTGAGTCGGGTTGGAGAAGATCTTCTCCGTGTCGTCGATCTCGACCAGCTGGCCGGGCTTGCCGGTCGCCTCGAGGTTGAAGAACGCGGTCTGATCGCTGACGCGTGCGGCCTGCTGCATGTTGTGCGTGACGATCACGATCGTGAAGTCCTGCTTCAGCTCCGAGATCAGGTCCTCGATCGCCAGCGTGGAGATGGGGTCGAGCGCCGAGCACGGCTCGTCCATCAGCAGCACGTCGGGCTGCACGGCGATCGCACGCGCGATGCACAGGCGCTGCTGCTGACCACCGGAGAGGCCGCCACCCGGCTTCTCGAGGCGGTCCTTGACCTCGTTCCACAGGTTGGCGCCCTTGAGCGAACGCTCGGCGACCTCGTCGAGCGCCTTGCCACGAACGCCCTGCAGCTTCAGCCCGGCCACCACGTTGTCGCGAATCGACATGGTGGGGAACGGGTTCGGGCGCTGGAACACCATGCCGATGGTCTTGCGGACGCCGACCGGGTCGACGCCGGCTCCGTAGATGTCCTCGCCGTCGAGCAACACGGAACCCTCGACGCGAGCGCCGGGGATCACCTCGTGCATGCGGTTGAGCGTCCGCAGCACGGTCGACTTGCCGCAGCCCGACGGACCGATGAACGCGGTGACGCTGCGCGGTTGCACCGACAGCGCGACGTTGGACACGGCGTGGAACGCGCCGTAGTAGATGTTGACGTCTTTGAGATCGAGGCGCTTGGCCACGGCAGAACTCCTAAACCTTCTTGGGGGCAAAGATCTTGGCGACCAACCGGGCCGCGATGTTGAGGATGGCGATCAGCAGGATCAGCGTCAGGGCGGCGCCCCACAGCCGGTCGGTCGGCACCGGGTTGGCACCCGCGCCTGCCGAGATCTGGTCGTACATCATGCCGGGCAGCGAGCCCATGAACCCGCCGAACATGTCGAAGTTCATCGCCTGGGCGTAGCCCACCAGGATCAGCAGCGGCGCCGTCTCGCCCATCACTCGGGCCAGCGCCAGCATGATGCCGGTGACGATGCCCGACAGCGCGGTCGGGATGACGATGCGCACGATCGTCTTCCACTTCGGCACGCCTAGTGCGTAACTCGCCTCGCGCAGGTCCATCGGGACGATGCGCAGCATCTCCTCGGTGGCACGCACGATCACCGGGATCATCAGCAGCACCAGTGCCAGCGACACTGCGAAACCGGAGCGTTCGAAGCCCAGCGTGGCGACCCACAGCGCGTAGATGAACAACGCCGCGACGATCGAGGGGACGCCGGTGAGGATGTCGACCATGAAGGTCGTGACCTTGCCCAGCCGGGTGCCGCCGCCGTACTCCACCAGGTAGACCGCGACCATGATGCCGATCGGGATCGAGATGAGTGAGCACACGACGCCCTGCAGCACCGTTCCCACCAACGCGTGGTACACGCCGCCACCGGGCGAGAACGCGGTCATGCCGCCCTGGGAGTTCGTGAACCACTGCGGCTGCATCAGTGCCGAGACGCCCTTGGTGATGACCGAGTACAGCACCCACAGCAGCGGTACCAGTGCGATCAGCACCGACACCGAGACCAGCACGGTCGCAACGTTGTTGGTCAGCTTCCGGCGCGCACTGACGCCCTGGAAGGTCGGCTGCTTGACCGGGCGGTCCAGCGTGGAAGTCATTTGGCGCCCCTTCCGGCGACCGCGGCACGCGCCGCCGAGTTCACCACGAACGTGAGGATGAACAGCACCAGGCCTGCGGCGATGTACGCGCCTGCCTTGTACTGGTCGTTGAACTCGCTTGCCGTGGCAGCGATCTTGCTGGCGAAGGTGTAACCGCCGTCGAACAGCGACCAGCCGAACGCGGTCTGGGTGCCGCGCAGGATGATCAGCAGCGCGATGGTCTCGCCGAGCGCGCGGCCCAGGCCGAGCATCGAGCCGCTGATGTAGCCGGACAGACCGAACGGGAGCACCGTGGTGCGCACGACCTCCCAGCGCGTGGCGCCGAGAGCGAGTGCGGCCTCGATGATTCCGCGCGGCGTCTGGACGAACACCTCACGCGTCACGGCGGTGATGATCGGCAGGATCATCACCGCCAGCACGATGCCCGCGGTGAAGATCGTGCCGCCACCGGCCACCGAGGCGGTGCCGGTCTTGAACAGGAACAGCCAACCCAGGTTCTCGTTGAGGAAGACCGCTACCGGCTTCAGCACCGGCGCCAGCACGTAGAGGCCCCACACGCCGTAGACGATCGAAGGCACCGCGGCCAGCAGGTCCACCATGTAGGCCAGCGGACCCGCGAGACGCTTCGGCGAGTACTGCGTGAGGAAGATGGCGATGCCGAGCGCGATCGGCATCGCGAGCACCAGCGCGAAGACCGACACGAACACCGTCACCTGGAGCAGGTCCAGGATGCCGAACGTCATCGCCGACGTGTCGGTGGTGATCCAGTTCCCGCCGTAGGTGAAGAAGTTCACCTCGTTGCGGGTGAGCGCCGGGATGGCGCGCATGAGCAGGAAGACACCGATCGCGCCGATGAGGACGACGATCAGGATGCCGGAACCCTCGGCGAGGCCGCCGAAGATCCGGTCTCCCAAGCGGACCTTGCTGCCCTTGTTGGGGTTGGTGGAGATGGGGTCCGGTTCGGGGAAGGGCGCGGCAATGGCCTCACCCGACCCGGCACCCGTTGGATCTGGTGTCGTCACTGTCATCCCGTCGGTGACCCTATCGGTCATGTATTCCGGACCCCATCCTCACCGTTGTGGTGCTGGTGCGCTAGGTAGCGAACTAGGCGATTGCGTTGATGGACGTGAGGAGGCGCTCCTTGAAGGCATCCGGCAGCGGCACGTAACCGGCAGGTCCCAGGTTGGCCTGACCCTCGTTGGCAGCCACGGTCAGGAACGACTTGACCGCCGCGGCGGTGTCGGCGTCGTAACCCTTGCTGCAGACGATCTCGTAGGTCGCGAGCACCAGCGGGTAGGAGCCGGCGTCCTTGGTGCCGTAGATCGAGTTCAGGTCGAGCGTGAGGTCGTTGCCCTCCGCGGCGAACTTGGCCGTGTCGATGGCTTTCTTCGTCGTCTCGTCGGTCAGCTCGACGGCGCCTGCGCCGTTGTCGATCTGGGCCATCGGCAGGCCGGCCTGCTGAGCGAAGCCCTTCTCGACGTAGCCGATCGCACCCGGGGTGGCCTGCACGGCCTGCACGACGCCGGACGACTTCTGCGCGCCCTCGCCCGCGCCGCCCTGGAACTCGCTGCCCGCGCCCTTGGTCCACGCCTGCGGCGCCGCGGCACCCAGGTACTTCTGGAAGTTGTCGGTGGTGCCCGACGAATCCGAGCGGTAGACCGGCGTGATGTTGACGTCCGGCAGGTTGGCGTCGGCGTTCAGCGCGGCGATCGCCGGGTCGTTCCACTTGGTGATCTGGCCCTGGAAGATCTTCGACAGGACGTCGCCATTGACGACCAGCTTGTCGACGCCCTCGATGTTGTAGGCCATGGCGACGGGTCCGAAGACCAGCGGCAGGTTCCACGCCGGGTTGCCACCGCAGCGCTCGGCGGCGGCTGCGATCTGCTCGTCCTTCAGCGCGGAATCCGAACCGGCGAAGTCGACCTGCTTGGCGATGAACTGCTCACGGCCCGCGCCCGAACCGGTCGGGTTGTACGAGAGGTTCTTGCCGGAGCAGACCTGCTGCCAGACCTTGTTGAACTCTGCGACGGCGTTCTGCTGCGCGGTCGAACCCTCGGCGGTCAGGGAGGTCTTGCCGCCACAGTCGGCCGACGACGAGGAGCTGCCCGAGGCGCTCGACGACGAGGTGCCCGCGTTGTTGTCGCTGCCACAGGCGGTCAGCAGGAGGGCGGAGGCGGCGGTCACTGAAATCGCCACGGCAAGCGGCGTTCCGGTACTGCGACCGATGCGATTGAGCTTCACTGATCCCACTTTCGATTGACGGCTTCAGACTCTCCGGCAACGTATGCGTCCGTCATGGACGGTTTGGGGATGGCAGGTGAACGAGCGGTGAACAGCCTCAGCGATTTCACAGCTAGGCGGCTAACTGGTGGTGTACGCCACGTCCGCGCTCGACACCGAGAAAGCGAGCCGTTCATACGTCTTCACGGCCTGCGAGTTATTTGCCTCGACGTAGAGCATGACGGTCGCCGAGGGCCCCAGTCGGTCACGCAGATGGTGTAGGCCGACGAGCGTCAACGTCGCTCCGAGACCACGCCCCTGCGCGGCCGGATCGACCCCGACGACGTACACCTCGCCGAGATCGGGTCCATGGACCTTCGTCCAGTGGAACCCGAGCAACTGCCCGCCGGAAGTGTCATACGCGAGGAACAGACCCGCTGCGTCGAACCACTTCTCGCTGCGGCGCTCCTCGATGTCGGCCTCGGTCCAGCCGCCCTGCTCGGGGTGCCACGAGAACGCGGCGTTGTTGACCCGGAGCAGTTCGGCGTCGTCGCTGGGCCCGGCGTAGGTGCGCAGCTGGATTCCGGGGGCCACCGTCACCTCGGGGAGGTCGGCGAGCGGGCGGCGCATCTGCCAGAGTTCGCGGACGTTGGTCAGTCCCAACGCCGACGCCACTGCCCTGGCGGGTTCGAGGTTCCCGTGCGCCCAGATGCGTGCGCCGTCGCCGCCTTCGGCGAGCCCGGCGCGAATCAGTTCCGAGCCGAAGCCGCGTCGCCGGGCACCCGGGTGCACGACCGCTTCGGCCATCGCGGGTGTGTCCGCGGAGCCTGGAGTGAGGTTCAGGTAGCCGACGACGTCGTCCGAAGCCAGGTCGGAGTCGTCGAGCGCCAGCAGGTGCCGGGTGCGGGCGTGCGGGAGTTCGCGCAGTACGCCGTCACCGACCGGCGCGACGCCGTCGGCCGCCGTCGCGGCGTCGATCATGGTGCGGATGGTGCGCTGTTCGGCGTCCGACAGCTCTTGGCGCCAGGCGATCACTGCGCGCGCAGCGGGTCGCCGAACGCGTCGGGGACGGCGTCGGGGGTGTCGTAGTCGTCGTCGAGGTCGTCGGTGACGTCGGTGCCTGCGGCGGGCGATCGGCCGCGCGCCGGTCGCACGGCCTTGTATCCGACGTTGCGCACCGTGCCGATCAGCGCCTCGTATTCGGGGCCGAGCTTGGCACGCAGCCGTCGCACGTGGACGTCGACCGTGCGGGTGCCGCCGAAGAAGTCGTAACCCCACACCTCCTGCAGCAGCTGCGCGCGGGTGAAGACCCGGCCGGCATGCTGCGCGAGATACTTGAGCAGCTCGAATTCCTTGTAGGTCAGGTCGAGCGGACGGCCACGCAGCCGGGCCGTGTAGGTGCCCTCGTCGATGATGAGTTCCCCGAGGCTGACCTTGCCGACGCTCTCCTGGTCGGCTCCGCCGCCCCGCCTGCCGACGAGCAGGCGCAGCCGGGCGTCGATCTCCGCGGGGCCGGTGCTGGGCAGCAGGATCTCGTCGAGGCCCCATTCGGTGTTGACGGCGACCAGTCCACCTTCGTTGACCACGGCGACGACGGGCACCGAGGTACCCGTGGAGCCCAGCAGTCTGCACAACCCGCGGGCAGCGGCCAGGTCGGTGCGCGCGTCGACGATCGCCACGTCGGCGTTTCCGGCCTCCAGCAGCGAGGAGACCTCGGTGGGCGCCGAACGCACGGTGTGCGCCAACAACGCCAGTGACGGCAGGACCGACTCGGGTTGCGGGTCGACGGTCAGTAGTAATAAGTCCAACGGGTCCTCCATCATGCCTCCGGCACCGTCGCGAGCCCGTCGACGGCGCCAACGACACCGACGAAGCCCGGTCACAGCCCAGATTCATGGCTGACACGTGGCCGTTACCGGCCAGCGATCGTCCAACGATAGCGTGCCACCTGCGAATTAGCCGCGCTGAGAGATGTGAGCTGTACCCGATGGGCCAGAATGTCGGAGTGCGCAGGCTGCTGATCGGACTCGTGGCGGCTCTGACGTCACTCGTGGTGGCGGCCGTGGGCGTGGACTTCGGCACCGCCATCTACGCCGAGTACCGGTGGGCCCGCAGCCTCCGCACGGCCAACGACCTCGGCTTCGACCCCTGGGTCGGTGTCCTGGGCTTTCCCTTCGTCACCCAGGCTCTCGACCACGAGTACGGGGAGGTCGAGGTCCGCGCGGGCGGCGTGGATCATCCGGTCGTGGGCAAGGCGTCGCTCGAGACGACGCTGCACGACGTGGACCTCGCCAAGTCCTCCTGGCTGATCGGACCGGAGGCGACGCTGCCGATCGGCAAGATCGAGAGCCGGATCATCGTCGACTCGACCCACCTCGGCCGATACATGGGCATCAAGGACCTGCTCGTCGAGGCGCCGACGCGCGAGACCAACGACTCCACCGGCGGGACGACGGAGTCGGGGATCTCCGACAGCCGCGGGCTGGTGTTCACCGGTACGCCGACGGCCAGTGGCTTCGAGGAGAAGGTGAGCATCTCGGTCGACCTCACGATGGTCGGCGAGGATCAGACCACGGTGCTGCTGACCCCGACCGGAGTGCTGACCGGACCGGGCACCGCCGATGAAGAGGTACCCGACGACGAGCTGGCGGCCGTGCTTGCCGCGTTCAGTGCGTCGATACCCGGGTTGAAGCTGCCCTTCGGCATCGCACCGACCAGCGGCGGGGCCAGGGGTTCGGACATCATCGTGGAGGGCATCGCCGAGGGAGTAACAGTGACGCTGGACGGGTTCGATCAGACATGAGTTCTTCGATGATCGTCGTGATCGCGGTGCTGATCGCCGCGGTTGGCGTCGCACTGGTCGTCGGGAGGCTGGTGACGCTGCGCGCGGGCATGTTGCGCGACGCCGAGAAGGCCGCCGACGTCGACACCTCGGGTCTGGGCCTGTCGACCACCGGACCGACGGTGCTGCACTTCACGGCCACCTGGTGCGGACCCTGCGTGGCCGTGCGTCGGGTGGTGGAGCAGGTCTGCGCCGAGCTGCCTGCCGTCGCGCACGTCGAGATCGACATGGATGCCAATCCGGAGGCGGCGCGGCGCCTTTCGGTGATGTCGCTGCCGACGACGATCGTGTTCGGCGCCGACGGTCGCCCGCGTTTCCGCATGACCGGCGTGCCCAAGGCCGCTGACCTGCGGTCTGCGCTCGAACCACTGTTGGCCTGACGACTTCGTCATCGGTAGGCGATTGGGTAGTATGTCGGACGTGTCAGCCCGCCTCGAGCAGTTGCTCACCAAGCGCCGCGCAGTGGACCTGTGCCGCGTTGCGGGTTGTTGCTGTTGTTGTCGTAGCTGCTGAGTAGCCGCGCCGTTTAGAGCCGCACTCGGAGCAGACCCATGTGGTGTGCCCCCAGCCCTGTGACCACAGCATTCCAAGGAGCATCAACGTGCCGAACCAGAACATAGGTCAGGTCGACGTTCGTGGTCCCCGCTTCACCGCCTGGGTGACGACGGCCGTGCTCGTCGCGGCACTGTTCGCCTCCGTGGCGAGCTACGCCGCGGCGGCGGTCGTTCTCGCCGCACAGGCAGTCGTGTTCGCCATCGGGGCGGTCGGCGGCCCTCGCCGCAATCCCTACGGTCGGGTGTTCGCCAGCGTCATCGCACCCCGCCTGCGGCCCGTCACCGAGACCGAGCCGGTGCCCCCGCTCAAGTTCGCCCAGTCGGTGGGTTTGTTCTTCGCCGTGGTCGGCGCCGTCGCCTTCGGCGTCGGGTGGGGTCCGGTGGGCCTCGCCGCGACGGCGTTCGCACTCGTCGCCGCGTTCCTCAACGCCGCCTTCGGCATCTGCCTCGGCTGCCAGCTGTACCCGCTCGTCGCACGCCTGCGCCGGGCACCCGCACCGTCGTCATAACCGCACATCCGAAAGGACCCTTCTTCATGGCACGTTCCGACGTCCTGGTCACCACCGAGTGGGCCGAGAACAACCTCGACGCCCCCAACACCGTCTTCGTCGAGGTCGACGAGGACACCACCGCCTACGAGGGCGGCCACATCGCAGGCGCCGTCCGGATCGACTGGAAGACCGAACTGCAGGATCCGGTGAAGCGTGACTTCGTCGACCAGCAGCAGTTCTCGAAGTTGCTGTCGGACAAGGGAATCGCCAACGACGACACCGTGATCCTGTACGGCGGCAACAACAACTGGTTCGCGGCGTATGCCTACTGGTACTTCAAGCTGTACGGCCACGAGAACGTCAAGCTGCTCGACGGCGGCCGCAAGAAGTGGGAACTCGACGGTCGCCCGCTGGTCACCGACGTCCCCAACCGCACCGCCACGTCGTACTCGGCCAAGGCCCCCAACAACGACATCCGCGCGTTCCGCGACGAGGTGATCGCCGCGATCGGTGAGAAGAACCTCGTCGACGTGCGCTCCCCCGACGAGTTCTCCGGCAAGATCCTCGCCCCGGCCCACCTCCCGCAGGAGCAGAGCCAGCGCGCCGGCCACATCCCCACCGCCATCAGCGTGCCGTGGAGCAAGGCCGCGAACGAGGACGGCACCTTCAAGTCCGACGAGGACCTGGCGAAGCTCTACGCCGACGCCGGCCTCGACGGCGACAAGCTGACCATCGCCTACTGCCGCATCGGTGAGCGCTCGTCGCACACCTGGTTCGTGCTGCAGGAGCTGTTGGGTCACAAGAACGTCAAGAACTACGACGGCAGTTGGACGGAATATGGCTCCCTCGTGGGAGCCCCGATCGAGTTGGGAAGCTGATATGTGCTCTGCACCGAAACAAGGACTGACGTTGCCCGCAGGCGTCGACCTCGAGAAGGAGACGGTGATCACCGGTCGCGTCGTCGACGGCTCGGGACAGACCGTCGGCGGTGCGTTCGTGCGCCTGCTCGACAGCAGTGACGAGTTCACCGCCGAGGTCGTGGCGTCGGCGACGGGTGACTTCCGGTTCTTCGCCGCGCCCGGCACGTGGACGCTGCGCGCGCTGTCGAAGGTCGGCAACGGCGATGCGACCGTCGCCCCGTCCGGCGCGGGCATCCACGAAGTCGACGTCAAGGTCGCCTGACGACGAAACCGGCGAGGCACGACGATGGCGGTGTCCCGGCGCGCCGGGGCACCGCCGCGGGAACTAGACTGAATCCGTGATTCTGTTCTTCGAGATCCTTCTCGTCGTGGTCAGCGTGGTCATCGCGTGGTTCGCGGTCTACGCTCTCTACCGCCTGATCACTGACGAGGGGTGACTTCCGACGACACGACGCCGGGCGCGGTGACGCACGGGTCCGCCGATCGCGCCGTTGCCGCGGCCGCGGAGCGTGCCAGGGAGACGGCGCTGCGCAACGTGCCGGGTTTCGACGACCTGCCCGTGCCCGCCGATACCGCGAACTTGCGAGAGGGCGTGTCGCTGAACGACGCCCTGCTCGCCCTGCTGCCGCTGGTGGGCGTGTGGCGTGGCACCGGCGAAGGGCGTGACGCCGACGGCGACTACCGCTTCGGCCAGCAGATCGTGGTGTCCCACGACGGCGGCGACTACCTGATTTGGGAAGCGCGGTCGTGGCGGCTGTCCGACGCCGATGACGCCGAGGGTGACGACGCCGCGGTACCCGGGCTGCGCGAGACGGGCTACTGGCGCTTCGTCAACGACCCGGCCGACCCGTCGGAGACCACTGCGATCGAACTGCTGCTCGCACACTCCACCGGCTTCGTCGAACTCTTCTACGGCACCCCACTGAACCAGGCGTCCTGGGAGCTGGTGACCGATGCGCTGGCGCGCAGCAAGTCCGGCGTGCTGGTGGGTGGCGCCAAGCGGCTCTACGGCATCGTCGACGGCGGCGACCTCGCCTACGTCGAGGAGCGCGTCGACGCCGACGGCGGCCTCGTTCCGCACCTCTCGGCACGTCTGACGCGGTTCGTCGGTTGACCGGTCCGGCCCGGGTGGGTGCGGCGCTGGTCGTCGTCGGCCTGCTGGCTGCGTGCGGCTCCACGGACCAGCCGGCGGAACCGTCGGCCCCTGCGCCGTCGAGCGCCCCGGCCTCGTCCGGTCACGGCGCCTATGCCGAATGCCTTGCCGAGCACGGCGTCGACACTCCCCCGGCGGGTCCCGCAGCGCCACCCGGCGTCGATCCGCAGACGTGGGCACAGGCGCAGCAGGCGTGCGCGGACAAGGCGCCCGGCCCCGCGTCGTAGATCAGGACATGATGCGTTGGAGGAACGGCGTCGAGTCGGGCACCGATGCGACCACCGTCCCGCTGTGGTCCTGGTCGGGATAGACGTGCAATTCCACGGGTTGGCGGTTGGCGCGCATCGCCTCGTCGAGCCGCAGTGAGGACGACGGGGGCACGTCGCTGTCACGCAGCCCCACGCCGAGGAAGACCGGCCGGTCGTACCCGCTCGTCGGGATCCCGAGGTAGTCGGTGAGCGCCGGCCCGGCGCCGGGCACCGACGCCAGCGGCGCCACGAAGAACTCGTTGGGCCGAGTGTCGGTGAGGGCGGTCGCGAGTTCGGCGGCGCACGCCACCTCGGCCTTCGCGATGGCGTCCTTGCCCTCGGCGGACAGCACGGCGTCGACGTCGAGGTCGGGTCGCGCCTCCCGGAATGCGGCGAGGATGTAGGCCGAGTACGCGCTGGCGACCGAGCCGAGTTCGGGTGGCAGCACCATGTCCGGGCCGGCCTTGCCGACGATCTCGTCGATGAAGGCGGGCGTGCCGGTGGCGATGGCACCGCGGTAGTCGAGCCCGCTGCCCGCGCTGAACTCGGTTGCGTAGTGCGCGGTGCCGACGGCGGCCGCACCGCCCTGGGACTGGCCGATGACCGCCCAGCGCGGCGACAGTGCGACGCCCGTGCGGTCGGCGAGCTGGTGGAACGCGATGACGGAGTCGACGATGCCGTGCGCCGTGGTGGCGGTGTCCAGGTAGCTCATCAGACCCGGAGTGCCGAGGCCCGTGTAGTCGGAGGCGACCACCGCGTAGCCCTCCCCGAGCCAGTGGTCGAGGTAGCCGTCGTCGCGGTCGCTGCGCGGTAGCGCCGAGGGCGTGCAGTCGTCGCCGAGGCCGGTGGTTCCGTGCGCCCAGGCCACGGTCGGCCACCCGCCCTCCGGCGGCGCTCCGGCGGGCAGGAACACTGCGGCCGTGCTCACTGCGGGCCGCTGGTGAGTGTTCGTCGTGGCGTACAGGATTCGGTAGGCGGAGCCAGCGCCGGGCAGCGACACGGCGGGATCCAGCGGTACCGATTCGATGAGGGTGCCTGGCGCGCCGATCGTGCCCGCGTAGTCGGTGGCGTCCAGCCCGGACCAGTCGGGGGTCGCCGCAAACGCCAGCGGCGCCGAGGGCGGGAGCAGGGCCAGCACGACGATGGCGATGGGCACGAGCGACAGTCGACGCATGCCGCCACGGTAGGCCGTGCGGGTGCCCCAGACATGGAGCGGCCCCCGAGCCGTACGTCCTCGGTGGACTACCGAGGGGCTCGGGGGCCGGGTGACCGCCGGGAATTCGCTAGCGCGCGCAGGCATGTCGATGCGCGTGAGCGACGATCACTCCCGGTGCTGCTAGCGGGCAGCCACCTCACATGTCCATATGTCACTCGAAATCTTGGACCACCTCCTCTCTTGTGTACGAGCGACCGTACTCCCGGATCTTGGGGTCGACAACCGGATTTCGCGCATAGCGATCAGGGCTGCTCACCGACACCGAGATCGACCAGTTCAGCGACTTCCGCGGCCATCGGCGCATCCGGCAGCGCCACGCCGTCGAGGGTGTGCACCCGGGCCGCCAACGTCACACTCGACAACAACCAGAGGCCTTGCGCGACACCAAGATCAGTGACCTGGATCGCGGCCCTCTCGCACCGCCATCCGCGTCGCGCGGCCACGTCGAACAGGGCGTCGACGGTGGTGCCGGGCAGGATCGGCGCGGACCGGGCGGGGGTGCGCAGCACACCGGGTTCCGGCGCGACGACGACGCTCGAGCGGGCCCCTTCCAGCACGCGACCGTCGGACCCCACCAGCACGACGTCGGACGCCCCGAGCCGCTCGGCCTCGCGCTGCGCGGCGGCGAACACCGCATACGACATCGACTTGACGCCTGCCAGCGACCAGGGGGTGACGGGACCCAGCCCGGGTAACCCGCGATCCAGCGTCACGGCGGCGACGCCGTCGCGCCGAGCTGCAGCGACACGTTGCGGCACTGCCGACACGGAGACCACCGCCGTCGGTGACTCTCCCCCGCCACGCCCGTAGAGCAGCCGCAGCACCGCCTCACCACCCGACCATTGCGCGAGGGCCGTCGCGATCGCGGCCCGCCAGCCCGCGTCGTCGAGCGGGGGCAGGCCGATCGTCGCGGCGGAGGCGGCGAGCCGGGCCAGGTGAGCGTTCTGCAGGCACGCGCGACCGTCGCGAACCAGCAGGGTCTCGAAGACGCCGTCGCCGCGCGCGATGAGCGGGTCGTCGGCGCGCAGCACCGGCGTGTGCGGGTCGAGCACCCCGCCGGCGAGGTCGACGACGACCACGGCGGGAGTGCGGGGCGTCATGGGCGACGAGGGTAGCGATCGGTGCTCGTAGAGTTGAGTCATGTCCGCAGTTGGCGCACCAGATTCCGGTCCCGACGCAGGCGCCGTGTGGCACTACGGCGACCCGCTCGGCGAGCAACGCTCCGCGACGCACGGTCTGGTCGTGATCGACCGTTCGCATCGCGCGGTGCTCCAGGTGTCCGGCAAGGACCGGCTGACGTGGTTGCACACCATCTCGAGCCAGCACGTCAGCGGCCTGAGCGACGGGGTGGTGACCGAAAATTCGAGCCTCGACGGCCAGGGACGTGTGGAAGATCACTGGCTGCAGGTCGACCTCGACGGCGTCACGTTCATCGACACCGAGCGCGACCGCGGCGAGCCGCTGCTGACGTTCCTGCGCAAGATGATCTTCTGGGCCGAGGTGGTGGTGGAGCCTGCGAACCTGGCCGTGCTCTCGCTGCTCGGCCCCAAGGTCGACGGGCCGGAGGTGCTCGATGCCCTCGGACTCGCCGAACTGCCTGCACCCTGGTCGGCGGTACCGCTGGCCGGGGGCGGCTTCGTGCGCCGTCTGGCCGCGGTCGAGGTCGACCTGGTGGTGCCGCGCGAGCAGGCCGCCCAGTGGCGCGACCGGATGGTCGGCGCAGGCGCTCGACCAGCAGGCATGTGGACCTACGAGGCGCATCGCGTGACGGCTCTGCAGCCCCGGCTCGGCGTCGACACCGACGAGCGCACCATCCCGCACGAGATCGGGTGGATCGGCGGGCCCGGCGAGGGGGCCGTACACCTCGACAAGGGTTGCTACCGCGGCCAGGAGACCGTCGCGCGGGTGCACAACCTGGGCAAACCTCCGCGCATGCTGGTGTTGCTGCAGCTCGACGGCTCCGCGGACCGGCCGGCGCCGGGTGACCCGGTGCTCGCGGGCGGCCGGGCGGTCGGCCGGCTCGGGACGGTGGTGGACCACGTCGACGAGGGGCCCGTCGCACTTGCGCTGGTCAAGCGGGGCCTGCCGGTCGACACCGAGCTGACGACCGGCGGCGAGGTCTCGGTTGCCGCGGTGATGGACCCCGATTCGGTGCCGTCCAACGACCACGTCGGTGCGGGACGACTCGCCGTGGAACGCCTGCGCGGCCGAACGCGTTGACACCGCATGGCCCTACGGCGTTCGTGGGGCCGGGCCTGCCAGCACAGAACCAGCGGGCACGGTAAGGTGCTGTCAGGACGATAAACACACTCAGATCGGAGCCGCCTGATGATCAGGCCGCTCCGTTATTGCGCGAGGGGGTCCCTCATGGGCCGTGGCCGAGCAAAGGCAAAGCAGACAAAGGTCGCTCGTGAGCTGAAGTACAGCTCTCCGCAGACCGATCTCACCCAGCTACAGCGCGAGCTGTCGCACGCTCCCGACCACAACGGTAGTGACGTACCCGCCGCAGTGGATGATTGGACCGACGAGGACGACTGGCGCCGCTAGCGCCCGTCGCGGGCCTTGGTTCTCACCGGGCCCGTTCTCAGAATCGTGGATGCTGCCCGACGAGTTGGGCGCGCGATTCTCCCTTTGCACCCTTCATGACCGTGCCGAGCGTCCAGCACTTGATGTGCCGGGCGGTCAGGATGGCCAGTGCGCGGTCGGTGTCCTCCGGCGCCACGACGGCAACCATTCCGACGCCCATGTTGAAGGTCTTGTCCATCTCTGCGCGCTCGATGCGTCCGCGCTGGGCGATCATGCCGAAGACCGGGGCGGGGGTCCACGTCCCACGGTCGATCTCGGCCACCAGGCCGTTGGGCACCACCCGTTCGAGGTTGCCCGCCAGTCCGCCGCCGGTGACGTGGCAGAACGTGCGGACCTGCGTCTCGGCGGCCAGCGCCAGGCAGTCCTTCGCGTAGATCCGGGTGGGCTCTAGCAGCTCCTCGCCCAGCGTGCGGCCGAACTCCTCGACGTGGCCGCCGAGATCCATCCGGTCGATCTCGAGCAGTACCTTGCGCGCCAGTGAGTAGCCGTTGGAGTGCAGCCCGGTCGAGGCCATGGCGATCAGCACGTCGCCCGGCTTGACCCGCTCGGGTCCCAGGACGTCGTCGGCCTCGACGACTCCGACGCCGGTGGCCGACACGTCGTAGTGATCGGGCGACATCAGCCCGGGATGTTCGGCGGTCTCGCCGCCGAGCAGTGCGCAGCCGGAGATCACGCAGCCCTCGGCGATGCCCGAGACGATCTCTGCGACGCGTTCGGGCACGGTGCGGCCTACGGCGATGTAGTCCTGCAGGAACAGCGGCTCGGCGCCGCACACCACGAGGTCGTCGACGACCATCGCGACGAGGTCGAGCCCGATGGTGTCGTGCTTGTCCATGGCCTGGGCGATCGCCAACTTCGTGCCCACGCCGTCGGTGGACGACGCGAGCAGCGGCTCACGGTAGTCGTTGCGCAGGGCGAAGAGGCCTGCGAAGCCGCCGAGGCCGCCGCGCACCTCCGGCCGCGTCGCACGCTTGGCCAACGGCTTGAACAGTTCGACCGCGCGGTCCCCCGCTTCGATGTCAACGCCCGCCGCGGCATAGGAGGCGCCGTCGTTGTTGGCCGGCCGACCCTTGCTCGTCATCGCGCCCAAGGTTACCGCCAAGACCACCTCCACCGGTCCACCGGCTGTGTCACGCTGTGCCTCGTGAACGGACTTCGCTGGTCGGCAGGGGCAGGAGCGGCCATGCTGCTCGCATCTTTGGGGTCGGCCGGGGCGGTGCAGGCGTCGCCGAACCGCGGGATAGAGGCCCGGACGCTCGCCCAGTCGGTCGTCGACGGCCAGCAGTACGTGACGCGGGAACTCACGATCGCTCCGGGCGGCAGCACCGGATGGCACTGGCACGAAGTCCAGGTGTTCGGGCTGGTGCGGGCAGGCACCCTCACCCATGACAAGGCCGATTGCTCCAGCGACGGCGTCTACCCGGCGGGCGCGCCGATCACCGAGGGGTCCGGTCCCGGCGAGGTCCACATCGGTCGCAACCTCGGTCCCGACCCCGTGGTGCTGTGGGTCTTGTACATCGGCCCGGCCGACGCTCCACTGGCAACGGACGCACCCAACCCCGGTTGCCCGTTTGAGTAGACCCGTTTGCGGTCATCCGGTCGGGGTTCCGCTCCGAATACCTTTCCAAGCGGTAACGACGGATGGAGGACCGGTGTCGGATGTGAACGCCCGCCGCTGCCTGGTGACCGGTGCGACCGGTTACGTCGGCGGCAATCTGGTACCCGAGCTGCTGGACCGTGGACACACCGTCCGCGCGCTGGCCCGCACGCCCGGCAAGCTCGACGACACCCCGTGGCGGAATCGCATCGAGGTCGCCAAGGGCGACCTGGGTGACCCCGACTCGCTGACCGAGGCGTTCACCGACGTCGACGTCGTCTACTACCTGGTGCACTCGATGGGCACGTCCAAGGACTTCGAGCGCGAGGAAGCGATGTCGGCGGACAACGTCGTCGTCGCCGCCAAGCGTGCCGGCGTGCAGCGGATCGTCTACCTATCCGGCCTGCATCCGCCGAACACTGCCGACCTGTCGAAGCACCTGCGTTCGCGAACGGCGGTGGGCGACAAGCTGATCGCCTCGGGTATCGAGACGCTGGTGCTGCAGGCCGGCATCGTCGTCGGGTCGGGATCGGCCTCGTTCGAGATGATCCGGCACCTGACCGACCGGCTGCCGGTGATGACGGCGCCGAAGTGGGTGCACAACAAGATCCAGCCGATCGCGATCGGCGACGTGCTGTACTACCTCGCCGAGGCGGCCGTGGCGGACGTCCCGGAGTCGCGGACGTGGGACGTCGGTTGCCCGGACGTGCTCGAGTACGGCGATGCCATGCAGGTCTACGCCGACGCCGCCGGGCTGCGCAGGCGTCTGATCGTCGGCGTGCCGTTCCTGACGCCGACGATCGCGAGCTGGTGGGTCGGGCTGGTCACGCCGATCCCGTCGGGCCTGGCCCGTCCGCTGGTGCACTCCCTGGAGTGCGACGCGATCATGCACGAACACGACATCGATGCCGTCATCCCGCCGCCGCCAGGTGGTCTCACGCCGTACGTCCAGTCCGTCAAGGAGGCCCTGGAACAGGACGGCACCGCGGGCGTCCGGGGACGCAAGAGCATCATGCGGTTCAGTTCGCCTACGGCGTAACGGCTTTCGCGATTCCGCTCAGGGACGGCGCAGCGCGGAGGCGTTGTCGTTGGTCGCCTGCAGCGGGATGCCGGTCTTCGCCGCGGTGGCGAGCATGTGCTCGATGACGTTCTTGCCGAGCGCAGTCTCGCCGGGCAGTTCGATCGGGTAGTTGCCGTCGAAGCACGCCGAGCACAGCCTCGACGCGGGCTGCTCGGTCGCGGCGATCATGCCCTGGGAGCTGATGTAGCCCAGGGTGTCGGCGCCGATGGCCCGACGCACGCCATCGAGCATCTCCTCTTCGTCGGCCGAGTTACTGGCCGCGTTGGCGATGAGTTCGGCGGGCGTCGCGAAGTCGATGCCGTAGAAGCACGGCCACTTCACCGGCGGCGAGGCGATGCGCACGTGTACCTCCAGTGCGCCTGCCTCGCGGAGCATCCGGATCAGCGCCCGCTGGGTGTTGCCGCGCACGATCGAGTCGTCGACGACGATCAGCCGCTTGCCGCGGATGACTTCCTTGAGCGGGTTCAGCTTCAGCCGGATGCCGAGCTGACGGATGGTCTGCGACGGCTGGATGAAGGTGCGGCCGACGTAGGCGTTCTTCATCAGACCCTGGCCGTAGGGGATCCCGGATCCCTGGGCGTAGCCGACGGCGGCCGGGGTGCCGGACTCCGGCACGCCGATGACGAGGTCGGCGTCCACGGGCTTCTCGGCGGCGAGCCTGCGGCCGATCTCCACGCGGGTGCCGTGTACCGATCGTCCGCCGATGACGCTGTCGGGACGGGCCAGGTAGACGTATTCGAAGACGCAGCCCTTGGGCGTCGGGTTGGCGAAGCGCGTCGAGCGCACGCCGTCGGCATCGATCGCGAGCAGTTCGCCCGGTTCGATGTCCCTGACGAACGATGCGCCGACGATGTCGAGCGCCGCGGTCTCCGATGCGACGACCCAGCCGCGGTCGAGGCGGCCGAGCGACAGCGGGCGGACACCGTGCGGGTCGCGGGCGGCGTAGAGGGTGTTCTCGTCCATGAAGGTCAGGCAGAACGCCCCGCGCACGGTGGGCAGCAGTTCGAGGGCGGCCTGCTCCAGCGACGAGTCGGCGGCACCGTGGGCGAGCAGCGCGCCGAGGATGTCCGAGTCGGTGGTGGCCGAGGCGGCACCGCGGGTGTTGACCAGCCCGGCCTCGCGCGCACGGGCCGCGAGTTCGGTGGTGTTGACGAGGTTTCCGTTGTGGCCGAGCGCCACCCCGGTGCCCGCGGCGGTGTTGCGGAACACCGGCTGCGCGTTCTCCCACGTGGTGGATCCGGTGGTGGAGTAGCGGCAGTGCCCGATGGCGACGTGGCCCTCCATCGCGGCGAGCGTCTGCTCGTCGAACACCTGGCTCACCAGACCGAGGTCCTTGAAGACCAGGACCTGGGATCCGTCGGCGACGGCGATGCCCGCGGCCTCTTGCCCCCTGTGCTGCAAGGCATAGAGGCCGTAGTACGTGAGCTTCGCCACGTCTTCACCGGGAGCCCAGACGCCGAAGACGCCACACTCCTCGCGGGGTTCGTTCTCGTCCTGCGCGGGCTGCTCGTCGGTCACGATGAGGCTGCTCCCTGGGGGCTGTGGGTGACGACGTCAGTCTACGGACAACCGGCGCCTGAGGCGGAATCGGGCGCGCATGTCGCCTCTTTCGTCGGCGTGTTCAACACTCCGACCGCGTGTCGCCATTCCTGGCTGCCCCGAACCGCGGGTGTGAAGTTCGCCGCAGTTCAGTCGAGCGTCACCAGCGGCAGCCAGTCGGCGATCTCGCCGGCCCGGGATCCGGACGCCAGCACGGTCCCGGCGGCGACCGCGTCGGCCATCGTCTGGATGCCGGCGGCGAGCAGCAGCCAGGTGCGCGGGTCGGTCTCGACCACGTTGGGCGGGTTCCCACGGGTGTGCCGCGGCCCCTCGATGCATTGCACGGCGACGAAGGGCGGCACCCGCACCTCCACGCTGTGACCGGGTGCGGTGTCCTCGAGCGTGCGGGCGGTGAGGCGGACTGCCTCGGCAAGGGCCGGGCGGTCGGGTGCCGGTGCGCCGGGGTCGCGCAGCCACGTGGCGAGCGCGGTGACGGCGGCGCGGGTCTTGGTCGGGTCCGCGGGACGGCGAGCGGGCATGACTCCAGTGTCGCAAGGCCTTGACGTCAACTTCGCTTGAGGTTCTACGTTCGGATCCATGACCTTCCGCCCGCACGAGATCGAGTACATGACGTCGGCCGACCTCGGCCGCTTGGCGACCATCAAGCCTGACGGGACGCCGCAGAACAGCCCCGTGGGGTTCAGCTACAACGCGGACCTGGGCACCATCGACATCGTCGGCTACCAGATGTCGAAGAGTCGCAAGTACCGCAACATCGCCGTCAACCCGAACGTCGCGTTCGTCGTCGACGACATCGCCTCGCGCGATCCGTGGCGGGTCCGCTGCCTGGAGATCCGCGGCACGGCCGAGCAGGTCGAAATGCCGACTGCAGCAACCGAACCCAACGGTGACGCGCTGGACACCGCGATCATCCGGATCACGCCGACGCGCATCATCGGCTTCGGCATCGACGACGTCGACACTCCACCGCACCGGCTGCAGGCCGACGCCCGCGACGTCTAGCGCGGCCGCCGGACCAACACCGCAGCCACCGCGCCGGCCTCGTTGACGGCGAGGTGCGCGAGCATCGGGGCGGCGAGGCTGCCGGTCCGGTCGTACAGCCAGCCGAAGCACCAGCCCGCCACGCCGGTCACCAGGACGGTGCCCAGCACGGGCTCCCCGGCGGCGCGCGCATCGGACACGTGCGAGAGGCCGAACGCCGTCGCCTGCAGTACCCGGCCTGCCCGGGCTCCCATCGCATCGGCCGCCAGGGTGCCGAGCGCACCGCGGTAGGCCGCCTCCTCGCTCCACACCGTGCCCAGCGGAATGTGGGCCAGCAGCCACTCGGGTACCGAGTCGGGCAGTTCCCGGGCCGCCATGCCGCGCCGCACCGGCGGCGCCAGGGTCGACGCGCCGACCGCCGCCGACACCGCGGTGGCGACCGGCAGCCCGAGGCCCACGCCGCGCCACAGATCGGTCGGCGTCAGCCCGAGCGGTGCTCCGGTGCGTCGGACCAACAGACCGGCGAGGGCCCCGTGCACCAGCAGCCTGGCGCGTGGCGGCAGTCTCGGTCCGACGAGGCCACTCCACGCGACCAGTGCGACGGCGAGCGCCCCCGCCTTGCGCATCAGTACTCGGGTCCGTCGACGGCCCGCGACTCCTCGAGGGAGCCGCGGACCCGTTCGGTGTCCTCGGCGGTCCACCCGTCGGGTGCGATGACGGCGGCCCAGCCGTCGAGCACCGAGTCGCCGTAGTTGTGCCCGTGTCCGCCGGGCACTCCCGAGGCGTTGGTCATGTCCGCGCTCACCTGCCAGAAGGTGACGATCGGGTACCAGCGCATCGAGGCGGTCCGATCCGCGCCCGGTGCCTCGACGAGCCAATCCGGGCGGGAGAACAGGAGATTCGGCGACCACCAGATGATGGGGTCGGATGCGTGCTGCAGGAACAGCACCCGCGTGCCGTCCCAGCGGGGTTCGGCGATCCGTGCGATGTCGTCGGCGTCGGGGGCCTGGGTGAAGCGCACGGTGCGCCCGTTGTCGTAGCGCGGCTCGACCTCGCGGGTGCCCGGGTCGCGGCGCGCGACCAGGCCGCTCCACAGCGGGCTCTCGTGCGGCGGGCCGACCCACAGCACGGCGGAGAAGTCCATGGCCGCGATGTCGGGTAGCCACCCGAAGGCACCCTGGCCTGCCATCGAGCCCAGACTCTCGCCGTAGAGGACGAGCTTGGGACGCCGATCGGGGGGCAGCTGCTGCCAGCGGTCGTGCACGGCGTCGATCAGCATGCGGCCCGACTCGATCGACTTCTCCCGGTCGCCGAGGAACGAGATCCAGCTCGGCAGGTAGGAGTACTGCACGCCGACGAGCGCGGTGTCGCCGTTGTACATCGTCTCGATGGCGCGGGCCGCCACCGGATTGACCCAGCCCGTGCCCGTGGTGGGGATGATGACCAGCAGTTGGCGATCGAACGCGCCGGTGCGGTCCAGCTCCCGAATGACGACGTCCATCCGCGCGGCATCGGTGTCGGCGGTCTGCAGCCCGGCGTAGACCCGGATGGGCTCCTTGGCGGGCCGGCCGTTGACCCGGACCAGCGCGTCGAGGTCCGGTCCGGTGGCGACGAAGTTGCGGCCCTGGAAGCCGAGCGTGTCCCACGGCGCGAAGGACGTTGGGCTGCCGGACCTCTCGGGCGCGGTGGGCTGAGCCACCCCGTCGCGGGTGGTCGAGTTCTGCGGTTGGAACACGACGCTGGCCCCGGCCAGGAAGCCGCGGTAGAGCACGCCGTTGACGAGCATGACGAGCAGCACCACCACGATGCCCGCGCCGATGAACTGCGCCACCTCGCTGTGCAGGTGCCAGCGCCGGATGATCATCCGCGCCAGCACCTTGACCGCGTCGAGCAGCACGCGGGAGGCGCCAACGCAGGCTCCGCCGACCAGCACCGAGACCATCAGCGTGCGGAGGTAGGCCGGCGTCTCGGGACCCTCGATGCCCATCAGCGCCGACACCTGGCGTTGCCACCCCGCCGCGGGGATCAGCATCAGCAGCGACGCGCCGATGGCTGTTGCCACCGTGGCGACCTTCAGCGCGGTGAGGATCCGCTGCGGCGGTGGCCACCACCGGCGGCCACGAAGGACGAAGCGGCGCACCGCCTTTCCGACCAGCACGCCGATGGCGTAGCCGATCGCGGCGTTGGTGCCGCCGATCAGACCCTGGAACAACCAGTCCCGCGGGAGCAGCGACGGCGTGAGCGACAGGCAGAAGAACAGTGCACCGAAGCCGACGCCGACGAAGTCGAGTCGGATCAGTCCCCAGGCCCAGACCAGAAGGGGGTGTCGGGTGTGGGCCGGGGGTCTCACCCGAACAGTCCGGGCAGCACACCCTCCGACGTACGTCGCAGTTCGTCGAGACCGATGGTGAACTGGCCCTGCACCTCGACGTCGTCGCTGCCGTCGTCGACGACGCCGATCCGGGTGGCGGGCAGTCCACGCGCCTCGCACATCGCGCGGAAACGGCTCTCCTCGGTGCGTGGGACGGCGACGAGCGCGCGGCCACTGGATTCGGAGAAGAGCGCGACGAACGGGTCGGCATCCTCGGGAAGGATGATGCGGCAACCCGTTTCGCCTGCCAGCGCGGCCTCGACGACGGTCTGGATCAGGCCGCCCTCGCTGAGATCGTGCGCAGCCGAGACGAGTCCGTCGCGCGACGCCGACGCGAGCACCTCGGCCAGCAGCTTCTCGCGCTCGAGGTCGACCTTGGGCGGGAGCCCACCGAGGTGGTCGGCGGTGACCTGCGCCCAGATCGAGCCGTCGAACTCGTCGCGGGTGTCGCCGAGCAACATCAGCGTCTCGCCCGGCTCGCTGCCGAGGCCGGTCGGGATGCGGCGCTTCACGTCGTCGAGGACACCGAGCACCCCGACCACCGGGGTCGGGTGGATCGGCGTCGTGCCGGTCTGGTTGTAGAAGCTGACGTTGCCGCCGGTGACCGGGATGCCAAGGGCTGCACAGCCATCCGCGAGCCCGCGCACGGCTTGGGAGAACTGCCACATGACGCCGGGGTCCTCGGGGGACCCGAAGTTGAGGCAGTTGGTCACGGCGACGGGCTGCGCGCCGGTCACCGCGACGTTGCGGTAGGCCTCGGCCAGGGCCAACTGCGCGCCGGTGTACGGGTCGAGCACGGTGTAGCGGCCCGAGGCGTCGGTGGCCACGGCGATCCCGCGTCCGGTCTTCTCGTCGATGCGCAGCACGCCACCGTCGGCGTGTTCGGCCAGCACGGTGTTGCCGCGGACGTAGCGGTCGTACTGCTCGGTGATGAACGCGCGGCTGCACAGGTGCGGGCTGCCGATCATCTCGAGCAGCGTGGCGCGCAGTTCCTCACCGGTGGCCGGGCGGGGCAGGTGCGCCGAGGTGTCGGCGTTGAGCCGGTCCTGGGTGTCGGGACGTTGCACCGGGCGTTCGTACACCGGCCCCTCGTGCGCGACCGTGCGGGGCGGGACGTCGACGACGGTCTCGCCGTGCCAGGTGATCTCCAGCCGGTCGCCGTCGGTGACTTCGCCGATGACCGTGGCGAGCACCTCCCACTTGCGGCACACCGCCATGAACTCGTCGACGTTCTCCGGTGCGACGACAGCGCACATGCGCTCCTGCGACTCGCTGGAGAGCACCTCGGCGGGGGTCATGAACTTGGCGCGCAGCGGCACCTTCTCCAGCTCGATCGACATGCCACCGTCACCGGCTGCAGCGAGTTCCGATGTAGCGCAAGCCAACCCGGCGCCGCCGAGATCCTGGATGCCGATCACGAGACCGGCTGCGTACAGCTCGAGGCAGCACTCGATGAGCACCTTCTCCATGAACGGGTCGCCCACCTGCACGCTCGGCAGCTTCTTGCGGCCGGGGCCCTCGCCCTCGTCGCCGCCGAAGGTCTCCGACGCCAGCACCGACACGCCGCCGATGCCGTCGAGACCCGTGCGCGCACCGAACAGGATGATCTTGTTGCCGGTACCCGAGGCGAACGCCAGGTGCAGATCCTCCTTGCGCAGCGCGCCGACGCACAGTGCGTTCACCAGGGGGTTGCCCGCATAGCTCGGGTCGAACACGGTCTCGCCGCCGATGTTGGGCAGTCCCAGGGAGTTTCCGTAACCGCCGACGCCGCGCACCACGCCGTCGAGGACGCGCCGGGTGTCGGGGGCGTCGGCCGCACCGAAGCGGAGCTGATCCATCACCGCGACCGGGCGTGCGCCCATCGCCATGATGTCGCGCACGATGCCGCCCACGCCGGTGGCCGCGCCCTGGTACGGCTCGACGTAGGACGGGTGGTTGTGCGACTCGACCTTGAAAGTCACGGCCCAGCCGTCGCCGATGTCGACGACGCCGGCGTTCTCGCCGATGCCCGCGAGCATCGAGGTGCGCATCGCCTCGGTGGTGGTCTCACCGAAGTAGCGCAGATGCACCTTCGACGACTTGTAGGAACAGTGCTCGCTCCACATCACCGAGTACATCGCGAGTTCTGCGTCGGTGGGGCGACGGCCGAGGATCTCGCGGATCCGGTCGTATTCGTCGTCCTTGAGACCGAGTTCGCGGAAGGGCTGGGGTTGTTCTGGAGAACGGGCTGCGCGGTCGACGGAGTCGACGATTGAACTTGGGCCGACGGTGTCGACTGCAGGGGCGGTGTGGCTGAACCCGGACGTCACGAAGACAGTTTAGGTGCTGAACCGTCGCCGAACGAACCAGCGACGGTCTACTGCCCCGCGACGCAGAACGCGTTGCCCTCGGGGTCGGAGAGCACCACCCACTCGAACTCCGGTCCGAAGCTGTTGCGGCCCGTCTCGGTCGCCCCGGCCGCCACCAGTCTGGCGACCTCCGCCTCGCGATCGGCGGCGTGGAAGTCCAGATGCACCCTGTTCTTGCCGGGTGTGGGATCGGGCACCCGCTGGAAGCCCAGGCGCGGCCCCTTGTCCAGGGCGACCATGACGAACTCGCCGGGTGCGACGGCCTGGAGTTCGCCGCCGACCGCGCTTGCCCACCAGGTTGCGAGCGCGTCGGGATCGGTGCAGTCGAACGTGATCATCTCGATGTCGAGGGACATGCGGGCACGCTAACTCAGCCCGGTGACAGGAAGGCCTGCAATGCGAGGGAGTATGAGCGCACGTCGTCGGCACCCATGAGTTCGCGCGCCGAGTGCATGGCCAGCTGGGCCGCGCCCACGTCGACGGTCGGAATGCCGGTGCCCGCGGCGGTCATGGGCCCGATCGTCGACCCGCACGGCAGGTCGGCGCGGTGCTCGTAGCGCTGCATCGGCACGCCGGCCTGCTCGCAGGCCAGGGCGAACGCCGCGGCGGTGCGGCCGTCGGTCGCATAGCGGAGGTTCGGCTGCACCTTGAGCACCGGCCCGCCGTTGACCTCGATCAGGTGACCGGGTTCGTGCCGGTCCGGGTAGTTCGGGTGCGTGGCGTGCGCCATGTCACCCGAGGCGACCATCGACCCGGACAGTCGCCGCAGGAAGTCCTCACGGCTCCCGCCCGCCGCGAGGGTGATCCGTTCGAGCACAGTCGACAGCAGATCCGACTGCGCACCGTGGTCGGACGTCGACCCCACCTCCTCGTGGTCGAACAGCGCCAGCACCGGAACGCAGTCCCCCGGCTGCGCGGCGAGGAACGCCTCGAGCCCCGCGTAGCAGGTGCCCTGGTTGTCCAGCCGTGGCGCGCTCACCAGGTCGCGGTCGGCGCCGATCAGCGTCGAAGGGGTCAGGTCGTGGGTCATCAGGTCGGCGGCCAGCACGTCACCCGGGTCGACGTCGGCGTGCTCGGCGACGTAGCCCATGAAGTCGCCGACGCCGTCGCCCGAGCCCCACACGGCGTTGAGGTGACGCTGCGGGTTGAGTTCGACGCCCTTGCGGTCCTCGGAGAGGTGGATCGCGAGTTGCGGAACGCGCAGCAGCGGGTCGTCGATGCGGACCAGCCGGTGCTCGACTCGGTATCTCCTCCCCGAGTCGCTGCGCTCCTGCCCGCCGGTGCCGCCGTCCCGAAACGAGATGCGCCCGCTGATGCCCAGGTCGCGGTCGAGCCAGGAGTTCAGCCAGGCCCCGCCGTACGGTTGCAGCGCCACGACGCGCCACCCGGCGACCACCCGGTCGGGATGCTGCTTGACCCGCAGGTTCGGGCTGTCGGTGTGCGCGCCGACGATGCGGAACGGCGTCGCGGCCTCCCCCGCCCGCCACGCCACCAGCGAGCCCGCCCGGACGGTGAAGTAGCCGCCGTCATCCGACGGCCAGGCGTCGGCTTCGGCCACTTCGGTGAAGCCCTCGTCCCGCAGCTGGGCCGCGACCGTCGCGCACACGTGGAACGGCGACGGCGACGCGTCGATGAAGTCGCAGAGACTCTGGGGACTGGCTGCCATCGCTCCATCTTCACCCCTCCCCCGGCGAGCGTGCGTGTCTGCGGGCGACACGCCGCGCCTCAACCCGAGTTCACGCACGCTCGCCGACAGCGGTTGGGGGTCGTCGGCAGACCCTCTGGGGGCTAGCCGCCATCTTCGGCTTCCGACCGCTGTTCCGGGCCAATCCCGCGCTACTGTCCTCGTGTGGTTGATCTTGTTCCGCAGCCGGTGCTGGCGCCGCTCACCCCGGCAGCGATTTTCCTCGTCGCGGTCATCGACGATGGCGGCGAGCAGACGGTGCACGACGCGCTCGGCGACATCTCGGGCTTGGTGCGCGCCATCGGGTTTCGCGATCCGACCAAGCACCTCTCGGTGGTCACGTCGATCGGGTCGGACGCCTGGGACCGTCTGTTCACCGGACCCCGGCCCACCGAACTGCACCCGTTCGAGGCGCTGTCGGGTCCGCGGCACCACGCACCGTCGACGCCGGGCGATCTGCTGTTCCACATTCGCGCCGAATCCCTGGACGTCTGCTTCGAACTCGCGAGCCGGATCGCCGAGGCCATGGTGGGCGCCATCACGATCGTCGACGAGGTGCACGGGTTCAAGTTCTTCGACAACCGCGACCTGTTGGGGTTCGTCGACGGCACCGAGAATCCCGACGGGCCGATTGCGCTCAGCGCCACCCAAATCGGCGACGAGGATCCCGACTTCGCCGGCGGCTGCTACGTCCACGTGCAGCGCTACCTGCACGACATGGCTGCGTGGCGGGCGCTGTCGGTCGAGGAACAGGAACGCGTGATCGGCAGGACCAAGCTCGAGGACATCGAGTCGGACGACGACGTGAAGCCGGCGAACTCCCATCTCGCCCTGAACGTCATCACCGACGACGACGGCACCGAGCTGAAGATCCTAAGGCACAACATGCCGTTCGGCGAGATCGGCAAGGGCGAATTCGGCACGTACTACATCGGATACTCGCGCACCCCTGCCGTGACGGAACGGATGCTGCGCAACATGTTCCTCGGCGACCCGCCCGGCAACACCGACCGCATCCTCGACTTCTCGACCGCGGTCACCGGCACGCTGTTCTTCACCCCGACCCTCGACTTCCTGAACGACCCGCCGCCGCTGCCAGGCGCGGACGCCACCGAAGCCCCCTCCGGTTCCCTGTCGATCGGCAGCCTGAAAGGAACACCCCGATGAACAACCTCTACCGCGAGCTGGCGCCGATAACCGACGAGGCGTGGGCCGAGATCGAGACCGAGGCCACCCGAACGTTCAAGCGGCACATCGCCGGACGCCGCGTGGTCGACGTCAGCACCCCGGGCGGACCGGCCGCCGCGGCCGTCGGCACCGGGCATCTGCTCGAGGTGGCGCCCCCGGGCGACGGCGTCGTCGCGCACCTGCGGGAGAGCAGGCCGCTGGTGCGGCTGCGGGTGCCGTTCACCGTCCGCAGGACCGACGTCGACGACGTCGAACGTGGCTCGCAGGACTCGGACTGGGATGCGGTGAAGGAGGCCGCCAGGCAGCTGGCCTTTGCGGAGGACCGCGCCATCTTCGAGGGCTACCCGGCTGCGTCGATCGACGGCATCCGCAAGACGAGTTCTAATCCCGCGCTGTCCCTTCCGGAGGACCCGCGCGAGATCCCCGACGTCATCGCCCAGGCGTTGTCGTCGCTGCGGCTCGCAGGCGTCGACGGCCCCTACTGCGTGCTGCTGTCGGCCGACGCGTACACCCGGGTAAGCGAGACCACCGAGCACGGCTATCCGATCCGCGAGCACCTGAACCGGCTGATCGACGGCGAGATCATCTGGGCGCCGGCGATCGACGGCGCGTTCGTGCTGTCCACCCGCGGCGGGGACTTCGACCTCCGGCTGGGCAGCGACGTCTCGATCGGCTACCTGTCGCACGACGCCGACACCGTCTCGCTCTACCTGCAGGAGACGATGACGTTCCTGAGCTACACGGCCGAGGCGTCGGTCGCGCTGGCGCCCTAGGCGGTCATTACCGCGTCGAGCGCCGAGTAGAAGATGCCGAGGCCGTCGTCCGACGGCCCGGTCAGCGCCTCGGTGGCGTGCTCGGGGTGCGGCATCAGGCCGACGACGCGACCGTTGGCCGAGCTGATGCCCGCGATGTCGCGCTGCGAGCCGTTGAGGTTCTCGCGGTAGCGGAACACGACGCGACCCTCGCCCTCGAGTTCGTCGAGCACCTCGTCGGACGCCTGGTAGCGACCCTCGCCGGACTTCAGCGGCACCAGCACGTCGGCGCCCTCCTCGTACCGGGTCGACCACGCGGTCCCGTTGGAGGCGACCTCCAGCCAGACGTCGCGGCAGATGAAGTGCAGGTTGGCGTTGCGGGTCAGCGCGCCAGGCAGCAAACCGGTCTCGCAGAGCACCTGGAAACCGTTGCAGATCCCCAACACCGGCATGCCCTTGTTGGCGGCCTCGACGATCTCGCCCATCACGGGCGCGAACTTCGCGATCGCCCCGGCGCGCAGGTAGTCGCCGTAGGAGAACCCACCGGGAACGATGACGGCGTCGACGCCCTTGAGGTCGGCGTCGGCGTGCCACAGGCTCACCGGCTCGGCACCCGCGAGGCGGGCGGCGCGGGCGGCGTCGATGTCGTCGAGCGTGCCCGGGAAGGTGATGACGCCGACCTTGGGACTCACTGGCGCTCCCGGGTGACCTCGAAGTCCTCGATCACGGTGTTGGCGAGCAGCGACTCGGCGATCTCGGTCAACGCGGCGTCGGTCACGCTGTCGTCGACCTCGAGTTCGAAACGCTTGCCCTGGCGGACATCCGAGATGCCCACGTGGCCGAGACGGCCGAGGGCGCCGACGATGGCCTGTCCCTGCGGGTCGAGGATCTCGGCCTTGGGCATGACGTGCACTACCACGCGGGCCACGGCGGCTCCTGTCTGGTGAAGATTGGTCGTGCACGACTCTACCGGCGGCACAATGGACTCATGCACTTGACGCATTTCGGCCACTCCTGCCTGCTTGCCCGTTTCCCCGACGGCGACGGTGGGGACACCACGGTCCTGTTCGACCCTGGCACCTTCTCGCACGGCTTCGAGGGCATCACCGGACTGTCGGCGATCCTGGTCACACACCAGCACCCCGACCACGCCGACGTGGAGCGGCTGCCCGCGCTGCTCGACGCGAATCCGCAGGCCAAGCTGTATGCCGACCCGATGACGGCCGCGCAGCTTGGCGATGCGTGGACGGCAGTGCACGCCGGTGACGCCTTCACCGTGGGTCACCTCGCGGTGCGGGGCGTGGGCGGCACGCACGCGGTGATCCACCCCGACCTGCCGACGATCGACAACATCTCCTACCTGGTCGGTGACGGTGATCACCCCGCTCGGCTGATGCATCCGGGCGACGCGCTGTTCACTCCCGGCGAACCGGTCGACGTGCTGGCGACGCCTGCCGCGGCACCGTGGATGAAGATCTCCGAGGCCGTCGACTACCTGCGTGCCGTGGCGCCGACCCGCGCGGTCCCGATCCATCAGGCCGTCGTCGCCAAGGAGGCCCGCGGCATCTACTACGGGCGCCTGGCAGAGATGACCGACACCGACTTCCAGGTGCTCGACGAGGAGAAGGACACCCAGTTCTAGTGGGAGCCGGTCAGCGGCTCGTATTCACCGGCCACATCGCGGGATTCGGCACGCGCTCGGGCGTCCGGTTCGTGGTCGGATCGTGGCTCGAGTCGCCGTTCGGCCGGTTCGCCGACGTCATGGTCGAGACACCCGACGGTGAGCGCACCCTGCTCGCGCCGAGCGCCGAGGTGGCCGAGTTCGTCTCCAGCACCTACAGCTTCGACCGCACCGACCTGGGCGTCGTGACGGTCGACCACGCCGCGGACGGCTTCACCGTCAGCGCGCCGGGGCTCGAGGTGTCGGCGAGCCTGGGCGGGCCCGCACCGTTCGACTGGCTGCTCCGGCTGGTGCCTGCTCCGCTGTCACGTGCCCCGTGGTGGCTGCGTGCCATCAATTCCGTTGCCTCTCGCCTGGTTTCGGGCGTTCAAACGGCGGGGAGCGCGGGCAACGGCCGCCGCGAGTACTACGGGGTGCGCAGGACCCGGCGCATCACGACTGTCGAGGGACGGTTCCGCGGCGTCGAACTCGGCGGAGTGGACGCCCTCGACCCGCCGGTGCGGTTCGGCTTCTCGTCAGCGCCACCGACGCCGCAGATGGTGTCGGTGACGACGACCATCGACATGCCCTAGGCGGTGTCGCGCGCTGCCGCCCGGCCCGCTGCGCGGCCGGAGAACACGCACCCACCGAGGAACGTGCCCTCCAGCGAGCGGTAGCCGTGCACGCCGCCGCCGCCGAATCCGGCTGCCTCACCGGCGGCGTACAACCCGTCGAGTACCGAGCCGTCGGCCTTGAGCACGCGGGAATCGAGGTCGGTCTCCAACCCGCCCAGCGACTTTCGCGTCAGGATGTGCAGCTTCACCGCGATCAGCGGCCCGGCCTTGGGGTCGGTGATGCGGTGCGGTGCGACGACGCGGCTGACCCGGTCGGCGAGGTACTTGCGGGCGCCGCGGATCGCGGTGATCTGACTGTCCTTGGTGTAGGAGTTCGCCACCTCTCGGTCGCGGGCGGTGACCTCCTCGGCCACCACGGCGTAGTCGAGCTGTTCGACGTCCGGGACGGCGTTCATCTTGGCGACCAGCTCCTGCAGCGTGTCGGCGCTGACGAAGTCGACGCCGCGGTCGACGAAGCGTTGCACGGGCCCGGGCGCGCCGGGCTTGATGCGGGCCAGTACGTCGCGCACGCTGCGACCGGTGAGGTCGGGGTTCTGCTCCTGGCCGGACAGGCCGAATTCCTTGGCGATGATGCGCGCGTTCAGTACGAACCACGTGTAGTCGTGGCCGGTCTTCGCGATGTACTCCAGCGCGCCAAGCGTGTCGAAGCCCGGGTAGAGCGGCGCGGGCAGCCGCCGGCCGGTCGCGTCGAGCCACAGCGACGACGGCCCCGGCAGGATGCGGATGCCGTGCCGCGGCCAGATCGGGTCGTGGTTCGTGATGCCCTCGGTGTAGTGCCACATCCGGTCGGCGTTGATCATGTGGGCGCCCGCCGCCTCGCTGATTCCGAGCATCCTGCCGTCGACGTGCGCGGGCACCCCGGACAGCAGCTGCTCGGGCACGCGACCCATGCGCGGCGGCCAGTTCTTGCGGACCAGGTCGTGGTTGGCGCCGATGCCGCCACTGGCGACGATGACCGCGTCGGCGCGGAACTCGAACTCGCCCATCGGAGTTCGCGACGACGGCTCGCCCCTCGCCGCGGACGACGGTTCCAGCACGGCACCCCGCACGCCCTTGACCGCACCGCCCTCGGCAACCAGTTCGTCGACGCGGTGGCGGTAGGCGAAACGCACCCTGGGGTGACCGACCAGCTTGCGTGAGAACACCTCGACGATCCCGGGTCCGGTGCCCCACGTGATGTGGAACCGCGGCACCGAGTTGCCGTGTCCGCGGGCGTCGTACCCGCCACGTTCGGCCCAGCCCACCAGGGCGAAGGTCTGCAGACCCCGCTCGCGCAGGTAGCTGCGCTTCTCGCCGGAGGCGAAGTCGACGTAGGCGTTCGCCCACTGCTTGGGCCAGTAGTCCTCGGGGCGGTCGAAGCCGGCGCTGCCCATCCAGTCCTGCAGGGCCAGTTCGCGGCTGTCGCGGATGCCGAGCCTGCGCTGTTCGGGACTGTCGACGAAGAACAGCCCGCCGAACGACCAGAACGCCTGGCCGCCGAGGTTGTCGGCGTTCTCCTGGTCGACGATGAGGACCGATCGGCCCTCGTCGACCACTTCGCACGCCGCCACCAGCCCGGCCAGACCGGCGCCCACCACGATCACGTCAGCGTCACCCATGGACGCCACGGTAACCCGCTTGGCTCAGGCGGCGTCCGTGAGCGCCGGCTTGGCATCCCACTGGTAGACCGCCGGCACGCAGCCGTGCATCAGTGCCAGCTCGACGGCGTCGAGCACCGCCTGCCGGGGTCCTGGCCGCTTGAGCTGCCCCGCTGCGACGGCGATGCGGACCGTGCCGGAGCGACGCGCGGTGCGTTCGGCCGAGAGCACCAGTGTCCGGCACCACCACGGCTCGGTGAGGAATCCTTCGCCGATGCCGAGCACCCTGGCCCGCGACGTGGTGCTGCGGACCAGGTCGGTGACTCCGTCGACACCGGCGAGCAGCCGGAAGCCGTTGCGCGGCAGCGTGGTCACGACTCCCTGCGAGACCGTCCAGCCCGGTGCGGCGAACAGCCTGGTGCGCAGGCCGAGGTGCTCGAGTACGCGGTCGGCGCCCATCAGACGCAGATTGGCCTCGTGTGCGGGCAGCGTGGCGAACTCGCTGCGTCGCTTCTTGGTCGCGGCCTCGTCGTAGCCGTGCATGACGATGGCGTCACCGCCGGCTCGCCGGTCGGTCAGCCATTGCACGGCCTCGGGGTCGGCGTCGAGGCGGTAGCCGCCCTTGCGACGCGGCGCCACCAGGTACGACGCGGGGACGTGCCGTCGGTCGAGGTCGGCGCGAAAGGCCTCGACGTCGGCCAGGGTGCGGTCCCTGACGCCGGAGATCGAGACGATCAGTTGTCCAGCCATGCCCGCAGTATGGCAACGCCAGGTGTCACGACGGTGACGGACACGTGGGCAGGAGTTGACGTCTTTAGCTGGGTACGACGGCCTCGATGGCGTTGATGACCTCGGGCGCGTCCGGTTCGGTGCGCGGGCGGAAGCGGTTGACCACCTTGCCGTCGGGTCCGACCAGGAACTTCTCGAAGTTCCACTGGATGTCGCCTGCCTGGCCGTCGGCATCGTTGGCCTTGGTCAGCTCCGCGTACAGCGGGTGTCGGCCGTCGCCGTTCACGTCGGTCTTGGCCAGCAGCGGGAACGTCACCCCGTAGGTGCTGGAGCAGAACTCGGCGATCTCCTCGGCGGTTCCTGGTTCCTGACCCATGAACTGGTTGCACGGCACGCCGACGACCGCGAGGCCGCGTGCGGCGTAGCCCTCGGCGAGCTTCTCGAGCGCGGTGTACTGCGGCGTCAACCCGCACTTCGACGCGACGTTCACGACGAGCGTTGCGCCGCCGGACAATTCGCGCAATGTCGTGGGCTTGCCGTCGAGCGTGGTCAGTGGGATGTCGAGGATCGTGGGCGAGGTCACGTCCTCGACGCTAACACCGGTCGAAGAGGATGGCTGCCAGCCGCTCCACGGTGGCGATCGGGTCACCGGAGGTGTCGGTCGCCCCGTTGAGCCACAGCAGCGCGAAGCCGTGCACGAGCGACCAGGCCGCCAGCGCAGCGGCCTCCGGGTCGGCTTCGGCCTTGGGATCGGTCAGCGTGGCGACCCCGCGGGCCAGTTCGGCCGACGCGGCCGCCTCCGCCTCGACGAGTCCAGGGTCGGCGGCGTCGTAAAGGGACTTGTCGAACATCACCTCGTAGTGGCCGGGATGGTCGAGGGCGAAGCGGACGTAGGCCTTTGCGGCGTCGATGAATTCCGGCCTGGCGTCGGTGAGTGCGGCCGCGAGCAGCCTGAACCCCTCTGCCGCCAGTGCGGTGAACAGGCCGCGACGGTCGGTGAAGTGGTGTGCCGGTGCGGCGTGGGAAACCCCGGCCACGCGCGCCAGTTCGCGCAGCGAGATGCCGTCGGCACCGCGTTCGGCGACCAGTGCCGCCGCCTGGCCGAGGATCGCGGCCTTGAGGTCGCCGTGGTGGTAGGAGTCCTTCGCCATCAGCCCAGCATAGACACCCATCTTGACAGTGGACAGATCATCGGTACGATCCGAACTTGTCAGTGTCTAGATGAGGAGGTCGTCGTGGCCGTGTTGACTGCCCTGGCCGTGGGGACGCTCGGAGCGCGCGTCGCCGGATGGCTCGGCCTCGACTACGTCGACGGCTGGCCGCAGGCCATCGCGGTGGGCCTGGCGCTGATGTTCACCATGACGGGAATCGCGCACTTCACGCCGGGGATGCGGCGCGACATGATCGCCATCGTCCCGCCCCGGCTGCCCAGGCCCGCGCTGCTCGTCGCCGTGACCGGGGTGCTCGAACTCGTCGGAGCGGTTGGCCTGCTGTACCCGCCGACCCGCGTCGCGGCAGCGTCGTGCCTGTTCGCCCTGATGCTGGCGATGTTCCCCGCCAACGTCTACGCGTCGAGGATGCCGAACCCGCCGGCGTCGATGTCGTCGCGCCTAGGCGTTCGGAGCGCCGAGGAGGTCGTCTACCTGGCCGCTGCCATGGCGGTCGCGGTCGGCAGTGGCTAGCACCCAGGCGTACTGGAACGCAGCCTCCCGCCACCGCTCGTAGCGTCCACTGATGCCGCCGTGGCCCGCCGACATCTCCGTCTTGAGCAATACGGAGTCGACGTTCGCATGACGCAGCGCGGCAACCCACTTGGCCGGTTCGACGTAGTACACCCGCGTGTCGTTGAGCGACGTCATCGCCAGTATCGCCGGATAGCGCTTCGGCTCGACGTTCTCGTACGGCGAGTAGGACTTCATGTACTCGTAGACGTCCGGGTCGGCGAGCGGGTTGCCCCACTCGTCCCACTCGGTGACCGTCAGCGGCAGCGACGGGTCCAGGATCGTGGTGAGCGCGTCGACGAACGGGACCTGCGCCAGGATGCCCGCGAACGCGTCCGGCGCCATGTTCGCCACCGCGCCCATCAGCAGACCGCCCGCGCTACCGCCGAGTGCCACCAGGTTCTCCGCCCGAGTGACGTCGGTATCGACGAGATGCCGTGCGACGGAGATGAAGTCGGTGAACGTGTTCTTCTTGTTCAGCAGCTTGCCCTGCTCGTACCACTGCCTGCCCAGTTCGCCGCCACCGCGCACGTGGGCGACCACGAACACCATGCCGCGGTCGAGCAGCGAGAGCCGGGCGATCGAGAACCGCGGATCCTCGCACGACTCGTAGGCGCCGTAGCCATAGATCAGCGCGGGGGCCGGAAACTCAACGCCCGCATGGTGAATGATCGACACCGGGACGCGGGCACCGTCCTCGGCGACCGCCCAGTCGCGGCGCTCGACGTACTCCTGCGGCCGGTAGTCGCCCAGCACCGGCTGCTCGCGCAACAGGATGCGCTCACCGGTCGCGAGGTCGATGTCGTAGATCCGTAGCGGCACCACGAACGACGTCGTGGCCACCCGCAGCCGCGGCGCCGCCCAGTTCGGGTTGCCCGCCAGACCCGACGACGTCAGCTCCGTGTCGAAGGTGATGTCCTCGGCCAGGCCGTAGTCGCCGTCGGCGGAGATGGGCCACAGCTGAATCCGCGGTAGGGCCTCGCTGCGGTAGCTGACCACCAACTGGGTCGCGAACGCGTCGACGCCGTCGAGCCTGACGTCGTCGCGGTGCTCGATCAGCGTGCGGAATGCCGTCGGGTCGCTGACCGGCGCCTCGACCAGCGTGAAGTTCTCGGCGCCGTCGTTGTGCAGGATCAGGAAGCGGTCCTCGCCGCCGACGACCGCGTGTTCCACCGAGTACTCGATCCCCTCCCGCCGCGGCAGGATCGACCTGAACGTCGCGTCCGGATCGGTTGCGTCGGCATACAGCATCTCGGAGGTGATCGAACTGCCCGCGGCGATGAACAAGTACTTGTCGCTGCGCGACCGGCCGACGCCGATCCAGAACCGTTCGTCGGGTTCGTGATGGACCTTTTCCCCCGGCTGTCCCGCGCCCAGGCGATGCCGCCACACGGTGTCGGGCCGCCACGCCTCGTCGACCGTGACGTAGTAGACGGTGCGGTTGTCGGCAGCCCACGTGGCGCCCGCCCCGATGCCCTCGATCACGTCGTCGTACGTCTGCCCCGTGCGCAGATCGCGGAAGCGCAGCGTGTACCGCTCGTCACCCTTGACGTCCACCGAGTACGCCAGCGTGTGACCGTCCAGCGTCACCGACGCCGCGCCGAGCGAGAAGAAGTCGTGCCCTTGCGCTTCGACGTTCTCGTCGAGCAACACCTGTTCGCCGGGCACCTCGGTGTCCTCGTCGAAGACCGGTGGGGTCCAGTCGTCTAGATCGGCGACGGGACACCGGCATTGCACGCCGTACTGCTTGCCCTCGAAGCTGCGGCCGTAGTACCACCAGTCGCCGCGCCGGGTCGGCACCGACAGGTCGGTCTCCTTGGTGCGCGCCTTGATCTCGTCGAAGATCCGCTGGCGTAGCGGTTCGAGGACGGCGGTCTGCTCCTCGGTGTAGGCGTTCTCCGCCTCGAGGTAGGAGATGACGTCGGGATTGGCCTTCTCGCGCAGCCACTCGTACTGGTCGACGAAGACGTCACCGTGGTGTTCGCGGCGGTGCTCGACGCGCTTGGCGATCGGTGGTGTCGTGCCGGTCATGCGGCTCCCATCCAGTCGTCGAACTTGCACCCCGAAATGCGTTCGTAGGCTTCGATGTACCGTGCCCGCGTCGCATCGACCACGTCCGGTGGCAGCGGCGGCGGAGGCACGTCGCCGTGCCGGTCCCAGCCGGACTCCGGGCCGGTGAGCCAGTTGCGCACGAACTGCTTGTCGAAGCTCTCCTGCACCTGGCCCTCGACGTAGGCGTCGGCCCGCCAATAGCGCGAGCTGTCCGGCGTGAACACCTCGTCGGCGAGGACGAGTTCGCCCGAGGGGTTGAGGCCGAATTCGAACTTGGTGTCCGCGATGATGATTCCCTTGCTCAAGGCATGGTCGGCGGCTTGGGAGTAGATGCTCAGCGTGGCGTCACGCAGCTGCGCGGCCCGGTCGGCACCGACCAGGTCCACGACGCGGTCGAAGCTGATGTTCTCGTCGTGGTCGCCGAGGTCGGCCTTGGTCGCGGGCGTGAACAGCGGCTGGTCGAACTTGCTGGCCTCGGTCAGCCCGGCGGGCAGCGGGATGCCGCACACCTGTCCCGTCGCGCGGTAGTCGATGATGCCCGAGCCGGTGAGGTAGCCGCGGGCCACGCACTCGACGGGCATCATCTCCAGCTCGCGCACCACCAGCGCACGCCCGAGCACCTCGGCGGGGATGCGCTCGTCGTCCGGCGGACCCGCCAGGTGGTTGGGCGCCTGCAGGTAGTCGAAGAAGAAGACGCTCATCGCGGTGAGGATCCGGCCCTTGTCGGGGATCTGACTCTCGAGCACGAAGTCGTAGGCCGAGATGCGATCGCTCGCCACGAACAGCAGGTGGTCGGCGTCGATGCGGTAGAGCTCGCGAACCTTCCCGCTGGCCAGAAATTGGTAGTCGCTCAGAGCTGGGCGCATTCGGCAACACTATCTGTTGGGATCAGGGCATGAGTTCTCGCTATGTGCCGTACGCGACCACCCCGGTCCGTCTCGCCCGCCAGCTGGTCAGCGACATCGTGGTGCTGCTGTGGAGTGCCATCTGGGTGTCGATCGGGCTGGCGGTGCACTCCGCCGTCGCGACGATCGCCGAAGTCGGCAGGCAGGTGAACGAGGGCGCCAACGGCGTCGCGGGCAACCTCAGCGATGCCGGTGATAACGCCGACGACTTCCCGCTGGTCGGCGACGCGCTGGCCGAACCGCTGCGCGCAGCCAGCGAGGCCGCACTGGGCATCGCAGGCGCCGGGGCCAACCTCGACACGACCGCGACCTGGCTGGCGGTCGTGCTGGGCCTGGCCGTCGCCGCGCCGCCGATCCTGTTCATCGCGATGCCGTGGCTGTTCCTGCGGGTGCGGTTCGCCCGGCGCAAGTGGACGTCGCTAACCCTGGCCGCCACCCCCGCGGGCGAGCAGCTGCTGGCGTTGCGCGCGCTGGCCAACCGGCCGCTGGGCAAGCTCGCGGCCGTGAGCATCGATCCGGTGGGAGCGTGGCGGCGCGACGATGCGATCGCAATCCGCGGCCTCGCCGACCTCGAGTTGCGCAGCGCAGGCCTCGCCCGCCGCCGCAAGTAACCGCGCGATTTGTGCACGCTCCGTTGCGGCAGGCGCGCCTCAACGTGCACGAATCGCTGGGGATGGAACCGGGGAGGCGGCCGTCGCGTCTGTTGAGGTGTGCTTGACGACTTCCTACGCGACCACGACGGCGTCATCACGCTTGGCCAGGCGCGATCCTGCGGGCTCAGCCGGTATGCGGTGAATCGCCTCGTCAAGTCCGGGCACTGGCGGCGATGCTCGATGGGCGTGTACTTCGTCGACGATCGTCCCTTCACCGACGCCGCGAGGATCCGGGCCGCGGTATGGGGAAACGGCGAACGGGCCGTGGCGAGTGGGCTCGCCGCCGCGTGGTGGTTGCACCTCACGAAGTTCGCGCCCGACGTCGTCGAGGTCACCGTGCCGCGGGTCAGCAACCACACGAAGCGCTCGGGCACGCGTCTGCGTCGCCGCGATCTGCGGCCTGCCGACGTCACCGAGCGCAACGGTCTTCGCGTCACCGTCCTGCCGCTCACCGTCGTGGAGGCAGCAGTCCGGCGAGGTGGCGGAGCCCAGCTGATGGATCAGGCGCTGCAACGCCATACGCAGCTAGGTGCCCTGTGGACGGCGCACCTACGGAACAAGGGCCGGCACGGGTCGCCGGCGGCACGACGCCTTCTGCAGGCAGCCGACGACGGGGCACGCTCGGAGGCCGAACGCGTGATGGGACGTCTGCTGCGCGCGGCGGGCATCACGGGTTGGCGAACCAATCAGCGCATTGCCGGCTATGAAGTCGACGTCGTCTTCCGCGAAGCCAAGGTCGCCATCGAGATCGACGGTTTCGCGTTCCATACCGACGCCGACGTCTTCCAGCGCGACCGGAGCAAGCAGAACGCGATCGCGTTGGCGGGGTACCAGGTTTTACGGTTCACGTGGCTGGACCTCGTGGAGTACCCGGAGCGCGTGGTCGCCGAAGTGCGACGCGCGATTCGTGCACGCTGAGGCGCGGTGAGCGCGCCTGCGGGTGCACGAATCACGTGAGGGCGACGACCATGTGCCGCAGGCCGGTGTGGCGGTTGCTGCGCGTCCACTCGACCGGCTCGACCAGCCGGGCCGACGAGAACCGGGTCAGCAGCTCCTCGAACAACACGCGCAGCTCGAGTCGCGCGAGGTTCGCCCCCAGGCAGTAGTGCACGCCCTGGCCGAAGCCGAGGTGCGGGTTGGGCGTGCGGGTCATGTCGAACGAGTCGGCGTCGGCGAACACCGAGGCGTCGCGGTTCGCCGATCCCTCCCAGATCTGCACCTTCTGCCCGGCCTCGATCTCGCAGCCGCCGAGGGTGCAGGAGCGCGTGGCGGTGCGGCGCTTCGAGGGCGACGGGGACGTCCACCGCACCATCTCCTCGACCGCGACGGGCAGCGAGTCCAATGAGTGCCGCAGGGTGCCCACCAGGTTGTGCTCGATGAGCGCAAGCAGCCCACCGGCGACGGCGTTGCGCGTGGTCTCCGCGCCCGCAGAGAACAGCAGGCTGAAGAACAGGTACAGCTCCAACTCGGTGAGTGCCGGATCACCGGAGTCGGACTGCGCGTTGGCCACCACCGACAGCATGTCGTCGGTCGGCGCCGCACGCTTCTGGGCGATCAGCGATTGGCCGTAGGCGTACATCCGGGCGCTGGCGTCCTCGCTGGCCGTGCGCCCCAGGTCGAACTGCGGCTCGATGGCGTGGAACAGCCAATGCCGTTCGGACTCCGGCACTCCGAGCAGGATGCAGATCATCTGCATGGGCAGTTCGGCTGCGATGTCCACCAGGAAGTCGAACGGTTCGTCGGGGACGACACCGTCGAGCAGACGACGCGTCCGGGCGCGCAGATCGTCTTCGACGCGGCGGATCATCCGCGGCGTCAGGCCCGAGGACACCAGCCGACGGAGCTGGGAGTGCTTGGGATCGTCCATCATGTTGAGCACCTGGCCCGCGATGGAGAGGTCCTGCAGCAGCGTCCCGCCGTAGGGGCGGTCGCCGCCCGTCACCGACGAGTAGGTCTCCGGATCACGCAGCACCGTTAGGGTTTCGGCGTACGTGGCGACCGACCAGAAGCCCTCGCCGTCCGGGGTGTGCTCGGTGGGTTCGTGCCAGTACACCGGCGCCTCGCAACGGTGCACGGCGAACAGCTCGTGTGGGAACCCCGACGCGAAGTTGTTCAGGTCGGTGAAGTCGGTTCCCGCGAGACTCACAAGATGTCGCCCGAGGTGTACCTGGCCGCCTCGGGGAACTGGTCGACCAGGCGCTCCACCTGGGCGACGACCGAATCGACCTGTGCGGCAGCCGCTCCGGTGAATGCTTCCTTGTCGGCCAGCGCGGCGACCAACTCGTCACGGTCCAACGGCAGTCGCTGGTCGGCGGCCAACCTGTCGAGCAGGTCCGGCTCGGATCCCTGCTCGCGCATGGCAAGTGCGACGGCGACGGCGTGTTCCTTGATCACCTCGTGGGCGGCCTCGCGTCCCACGCCTGCGCGCACCGCCGCGATGAGCAGGCGGGTCGTCGCCAGGAACGGCAGGTAGCGGTCCAGCTCGCGCTGGATGACGGCGGGGTAGGCCCCGAATTCGTCGAGGACGGTCAGGAACGTCTCGGTCTGTCCGTCGACGGCGAAGAACGCGTCGGGCAGCGCGACGCGGCGCACCACCGAGCAGAAGACGTCACCTTCGTTCCACTGCGCGCCTGCGAGTTCGGCGGCCATGGAGCCGTATCCGCGCAGCACGACCTGCAGACCGTTGACGCGCTCGCAGGAGCGGGTGTTCATCTTGTGCGGCATCGCCGACGATCCCACCTGGCCGGGAGCGAAGCCCTCGGTGACGAGTTCGTGCCCGGCCATCAGCCGGATGGTGTGGGCGAACGACGAGGGCCCTGCGCCGAACTGCACCAGCGCCGAGAGCACCTCGTGGTCCAGCGAGCGCGGGTAGACCTGGCCGACGCTGGTGAACGTCGTTCCGAAGCCCAGGAATTCGGCGACGCGGTGTTCGAGTTCGGCCAGCCGCGCGGTGTCGCCGTCGAACAGGTCGAGCATGTCCTGCGCCGTGCCCATCGGGCCCTTGATCCCGCGCAGCGGGTAGCGCTCGATCAGCTCGGCGATGCGCGTGAGCGCGAGCATCGTCTCCTCGGCCGCCGAGGCGAAGCGCTTGCCCAGCGTCGTGGCCTGCGCCGCCACGTTGTGCGACCGCCCGGCCATCACGACGTCGCGGTACTGCACCGCACGCTCGGCCAGCCGCGCGACCACGGCCACGCCGTGGGCGTGCACGACTTCGAGCGAGCGCCGGATCTGCAGCTGCTCGACGTTCTCGGTGAGGTCGCGGCTCGTCATGCCCTTGTGGACGTGTTCGTGGCCGGCCAGCGCGTTGAACTCCTCGATGCGGGCCTTCACGTCGTGACGGGTCACGCGCTCGCGCTCGGCGATCGAGGCGAGGTCGACGTCGTCGATCACCCGTTCGTAGTCGTCGACCACGCCGTCGGGCACCGCGACGCCCAGTTCGGCCTGCGCGCGCAGTACCGCCAGCCACAGTCGCCGCTCCGCGACGATCTTCGCCTCGGGCGACCAGATCGCGCGCATCTCCTCGCTCGCGTACCTGTTCGCCAGCACATTGGGAATCGTCACGGACACACAGCTTACGGCCCAGGTGAGGCAAGCTACCCCTGTGTACTTCGTCGGACTCGACCTCGCCTGGGGTGAACGCCAGCCGACCGGTGTCGCGGTTCTGGACGCATCGGGGACCCTGCTGCACCTGTCGGCACGCACGGACGACGCCGACATCCTCGACGCGCTCGCGCCGTTCACCGGTGACGATTGCCTGGTCGGCATCGACGCCCCTCTGATCGTGCGCAACGCGACGGGCAACCGGCCTGCCGAGGCCGCGCTGAACCGGGACTTCCAGGCGTTCCACGCCGGGACGCACCCGGCCAACACCGGCAAGCCGGAGTTCGCGAACGGCACCAGGGGCGCACGGCTGGCCGACGCGCTGCACCTCGACCTCGACCCCAACTCCTCCACCCCGCGGCGTGCGCTCGAGGTCTTCCCGCACTCGGCGACGGTCGCGCTGTTCCGGCTGGGCCGCACGCTGAAGTACAAGGCGAAGACCGGCCGCAGCTTCGAGCAGTTGCAGTCCGAACTGCTCCGCCTGGTCGACCTCGTCGAGGGACTTCGACACGCCGACCCGCCGCTGCACGTGCGCGACTCCGACGCCTGGCGCGAGCTGCGTCAATCGGTCGAGACCGCAACCAAGAAGAGCGAACTGCGTCGCGCGGAGGACCCGGTGGACGCCGTGGTGTGCGCGTACGTCGCGCTGTTCTTCGAGTGCCGGCCCGACGACGTCACCATTTACGGCGACGTCGACACCGGCTGCATCGTGACGCCCACCCTGCCTGCCGACCTCGATCCGCAGCGCGGCGCGCAGACCGTGCCCGCCGAGCAGACCGCGGTCGCGGAGTACCAGGCGCGCCGGCCGGCCCTGGTCGTCGCCACGGATCACTACCTCGAGATGGTGACCTCCCTGCTCGACGAGGCGGGCATCAACTACCTGAACATCACGGCGCGCACCAAGAGCGTCGAGTCGTTCGCGGCCAAGGCCGGCCAAATGGTGGACGGACAGCCGCTCTACACCGACCCGCTCGCCGAGATCACCGATCAGGTGGGGCTGCGCGTCATCACGTACCTGCGCGAGGACGTCGACACCGTCGCACGCCTGCTGGCCGACGAGATGATGCTGCTCGACGACAGGGACATGGGTCTGGAGACGGCGCGCGAGGGCAGGTGGGGCTACGCCAGCCGGCACCTGCTGGTCGGCGTCGAGGGCGAGCAGCAGCCCGCCTCGATCCAGGTCCGCACCGTCCTGCAGCACGCGTGGGCCGAGTTCGAGCACGACATCCGCTACAAGGGGTCGATCCCCGCCGAGCATGCACCCGACCTCGATCGCCGCTTCACCCTCGCCGCCGGTCTGCTCGAACTCGCCGACAGCGAGTTCACCGCCATCCGGGAACGGCTGCGCGTGGCCATGGTCGACCGTGACGACACCGACGACGACTCGTCGGATCCACGGATCGCCACCCCCGTGCTCGCGACCTACCTCGGGAACCGGTATGCCGACGCCGGGTGGTCGCGCACCGACCACTACCGCTGGATCTCCGGGCTGCTGCTCGAACTCGGCATCACGCGGCTCGACGAACTGACGGCGGTCCTCGACGGGGTCGACGAGGATGCGGTCAACCGCGCGATGGACTACCGCTATCCCGCAGGCGCGGTGCGACGCCTGGACGACGCGCTGCTCGCCGTGTTCGAAGACCGGTATTTACACCTGCACGGCAACGAGCACCGAAGGGAGTTGCTGCAGAACAGGTTCGACCGGTTGCGTGCGGGCTTGGCCACTTCGAATACGGCTACGGAGCCTCGCCCAGATTCTTTGGATCCCTGATCCCCGCGTCGCGGATGCCGAGCTGCCTGTTGATCAGCATGGTGAGTCCGAACAGCCCGATGCCGATGAGCATGAGGATGCCGGCCAGCAGGTACTGCTGAGCGGGTCTGCCGGAGAAGGGCAGCACCAGGTACAGCGACGCGGCGCAGCCGATGACCGGCAGCACCGTCGGCGTCTTGAAGTGCCCGCCGGTGGCGCGGACGTCGCGGCGCAGCACCAGCACGGCCACGTTGACCATCGCGAACACCGCCAACAGCAGCAGTGACGTCGTGCCGCCGAGCACCGATATGGCGCTGCTGTTCGCGAACGCCGTCACGTAGAAGATGAGGCCGAAGGCGATCAGCGTGGTGAACAGGATCGCCACCCACGGCGCGCGGCTCTTCGGGTGCACCAGGCCGAGCACCGGCGGCAGGACGTGCTGGCGGGACATGCCGTAGATCAACCGGCTGGCCATGAGCATGTTGATCAGCGCCGTGTTCGATACCGCGAACATCGAGATGAACGGCAGGATGGTCTCGATGGGCAGGTTGGGCGCACCGGCCTTGACGACCTCGACGAGCGGAGTCTCACTGGCCTCCAGCGTCCCCACCGGAACCAGGGCCACCGCGACGATGGCGACCACCACGTAGACGACGCCTGCGATGCCGAGTCCGGTCAGCAGCACCTTGGGGAAGAAGCGGACGGGATCCTTGGTCTCCTCGGCCATGTTCACCGAGTCCTCGAAGCCCACCATCGCGAAGAACGCGAGCGACGTAGCCGCGGTGACGGCGAGGAAGACGTTCTTGTCCTCGGCGGTCTCGAAGGCGACCACGCGGGAGAAGTCCACGTCGGCGCCGCCGGTGAACGCCCAGAAGCCCACGCCGATCACGAGCAGCAGGCCGGTGATCTCCACGATGGTGAGGACGACGTTCAGCTTGACGCTCTCACCGACACCGCGCAGGTTCACTGCCGCGATGAGCGCCATGAACAGCAGTGCCATGACGACGATTCCGGTCTTGCCCCAGTCGATGTCGAAGGCGGTGAAGAAGTTGGACGCGAAGAACCGCGACGCGGTGGATGCCGAGGTGATGCCGGAGCACATCACGATGAACGCCACCAGGAACGTGACGAACTGGACCCCGAAAGCCTTGTGTGCGTAGAGCGCAGCGCCTGCGGCCTGGGGGTACTTCGTCACCAGCTCGAGGTAGCTGAACGCGGTGACGGTGGCGATCAAGAACGCCACCAGGAACGGAAGCCAGGCCGCGCCACCGACTTCGGCGGCCACCTGACCGGTGAGTGCGTAGACGCCGGTGCCCAGGATGTCGCCGACGATGAACAGCAGAAGCAGGCCCGGCCCCATCACGCGTTTGAGCTGAGGTTGCTCCTGTTGCTCCTGGGCTGTGTCAGGCTGGGTCATCGCGCCTCCGTGGCCGTTCGTCGGAAAGTCCCATCATCGGGCAGGCCACGCCGCGGCGCGCGTCAATCACCCAAAGCGACTGATTTCGTCGAACGGCGCCAGGACGTCTATGACCTCGACCAGCGTCGCCCGCGCCGTTGCGCGCGGGCCGTCACCGACGCCGACCATGGACGCGACCACCGCTCCGTCGACGGCGCACACCAGCGCGGTGACGAGTTCCTCGCGTACCGCGCGACCGGAGCGTTCGACGACTTCTACTACGGCGTCGGCGCGCTGCTGCATCATCCTGCGCTGTACGTCGCGCAGGCTGGGCTGACGCGCGCAGGCGATGTAGCGCTCGTAGCGAGAGATCAATTCCTCGGACTCGCGGCTGCCGGGCCCCTCGCCGACGAGGAGGTCGACGAGGACGTCGGCGGTCGACTCGGCGCCGCGTCTGCGGCGGGACAGGCCGGCCACGCGAAGGTTGAGACGCTCGACCTCGCGGCTGCCGACGTGTTCGACGGCCTTGGTGATGAGGTCGTCGAGGGAGGAGAAGTAGTAGGTCGTCGACGCCAGCGGCAGGCCGGCCCGGCGCGCGACGGCCCGGTGCCGGACGGCGTCGAAACCCCCCTCGCACAACAGATCGGCGGCCGCGCTGACGAGCGCGTACCGCCGCCTCTCACCCTTGGGGGTGACCGCTGCCGTCACGCATTGCATGCTGCCAGTCGCGGCGGCGCGCCATGGCGCTTTCGGCCAATCATCAGGCGGCACTTTGGAAGATCGCCGACGGCTGAACAGATGCTCACCCCGATCGGTACGCCGGTACCACGTGGCATGATGGCCCGCGTGTCCGAATTGAGCCGTCGCGCCGTCCTCAGACTCGGCGCGGGTGCCGCGCTCGGGGCCGCCGGGGCATACGCGATCGGCGCCAGCGTGACGGGCACGCCCGCCACCGCGCCGCCGGTCTCGATGACCGGCGTGGGTTCGCCGCTGCCGCCGCTGGCCCCTCCTCCCCCGTCGCCGCCCGCGCCGACGTACGTCTCGGGCTCGTTCAGCTCGGCCGCGCGGGGCGGGATAACGACCAATTGGGCCATCGCCCGTCCGCCGGGCCAGACGGCTCCGTTGCGTCCGGTGATCGCACTGCACGGCAAGGACAGCGACGCCGCCAGCGTCATGGCAGGCGGTGTCGAACGGGGTTTGGCACAGGCCGTGGCAGCGGGCCTGCCGCCGTTCGCGGTGGTGGCGGTCGACGGGGGTGGCGGCTACTGGCACGGGCGCGCATCGGGTGACGACGCGGGCGCCATGGTGCTCGACGAACTGCTGCCCATGCTCGCCGGCCAAGGACTCGACACCTCGCGGGTCGGCTTCCTCGGCTGGTCGATGGGCGGCTACGGCGCGCTCCTCCTGGGTGGGCGGCTCGGTCCGGCGCGGACGGCGGCCATCTGCGCGGTGAGCCCGGCGCTGTGGACGTCGCCGGGTGCGGCCGCCCCCGGCGCCTTCGACGGCGCGCAGGACTACGCGGCCAACAGCGTGTGGGGCATGCCCGAACTGGGGTCGATCCCGATCCGAATCGATTGCGGCAACGGCGATCCCTTCGCGTCCGCCACGGAACAGTTCATCGCCCAGTTGCCGACCCCGCCCGCGGGCGGCTTCTCGCCGGGCGGGCACGACAGCGCGTTCTGGAACTCTCAGTTGCCCGCCGAGATCGAGTGGCTCGCGCCGCTGCTGGTGGCCTAGGCCGATGCCCCGAAAGGGCTAGGCCTGCGGCAGGCTGAGCCGGCCCTCGGCAGCGGCCAGCCCGATGTCGGTGCGAAAGTGACTGCCGGGCAGTCGGATCGAACTCATCAGCCCGTACGCGGCGTCGCGCGCGGCAGCGAGGTCGGGGCCGGTACCCACCACCGATAGCACCCGCCCACCGGAGGACACGATGCTTCCGTCGTCACGCCGGGCGGTGCCCGCGTGCAGCACCCCGTCGGCCTCGGACCCGGTGATCGCGTCGCCGAGGCGGGGCCTGCCGGGATAGTTCTCGGCGGCGAGCACCACGGCCACCGCTGCACCGTCGTGCCACCGCAGCGGCTGCTGGTCGGCGAGTCGGCCGGTGGCGGCCGCGTGCAGCAGCTGACCGAGCGGGGTCTCGAGCAACGCGAGCACGGCCTGGGTCTCCGGGTCGCCGAAGCGGCAGTTGAACTCGACCACCGACGGTCCCTGCGACGTCATCGCCAGACCGGCGTACAGCAGTCCGGAGAACGCCGAGTCGCGTGCGACGAGTTCGGCGGCGACGGGTGCGACGACGTCGCGCACGATCCGGTCGACGGTGCCCTCGGGCAGCCACGGCAGCGGCGCGTAGGCGCCCATGCCGCCGGTGTTCGGCCCGCTGTCGCCGTCGCCGACGCGCTTGAAGTCCTGTGCCGGCAGCAGTGGGACGACGGTCTCGCCGTCGACCACGCAGAACAGGCTGACTTCCGGCCCGTCCAGGAAGCTCTCGAGCAGTACCGGGTGGCCGGAGTCCAGCAGGCTGGCCGCGTGGGCACGGGCGGCTTCACGGTCGGCGGTGACCACGACGCCCTTGCCTGCCGCCAACCCGTCGTCCTTGACCACCCAGGCAGGGTCGCCGCTGGGCGGGCCGAACCGGTCGAGCGCGGTGTCGAGATGCGCTGGGTTGTCGACGATCTCGCTGCGCGCGGTCCGTACGCCCGCGGCATCCATCACGTCCTTGGCGAAGGCCTTCGAGCCCTCGATCCGCGCCGCGTCCCGAGTGGGTCCGAAGCAGGCGATGCCTGCGGCGCGCACCGCGTCGGCCACTCCGAGCACCAGGGGGACCTCGGGACCGACCACCACGAGGTCGGCGCCCACCTTGCGGACGAGACCGACCACCGCCTCACCGGAGGTGATGTCGACGTCGTACTGGTCGGCGATGATCGCGGTGCCGGCGTTGCCGGGGGCGACCGAGAGTCCCGTCACCTCGGGGTCGCGCCGCAGCGCAAGCAGCAAGGCGTGTTCGCGGGCACCAGATCCGATGACGAGGACGTGCACGGTTGACAACCCTAGACCCTCACGCCTGGGCATACACTTGACGATGCGGTGTATGGTCGACGGCAAGAGTGCCGCACGTCACACGAAGGACTTCGATCATGACGACCACGCAGAACGCCTGCCCCTTCCTGCCCCAGGGGTATGACTTCACCGACCCGGACGTCCTCCTCAAGGGCATCCCGGTGACCGAGTTCGCCGAACTGCGCAAGACCGCGCCGGTCTGGTGGAACGCCCAGAGCGAGTCGATCTTCGACGACGGCGGCTACTGGGTCATCAGCAAGCACGAGGACATCAAGTCGATCTCGAAGAACGGCGACCTGTGGTCGACCAACCGCAAGGGCGCGGTGATGCGGCTGCCGGAGGGCGTGACCAGCGAGCAACTCGACCTGACCAAGGCGCTGCTGATCAACCACGACGCACCCGAGCACACCCGCCTGCGCAAGATCGTCTCCCGGTTGTTCACCCCGCGCGCGGTGAAGGCACTCGAGGAGAAGCTCGCCGTGGCCGCCCGCGAGATCGTCGCGGCCGCCGCCGAGAAGGGCAGCGGCGACTTCGTCGGCGACGTGGCCACCAAGCTGCCGCTGCAGGCGATCGCCGACCTGATCGGCGTGCCCGAGGCGGACCGGGAGCGGCTGTTCCACTGGACCAACAGCATCATGAACACCGACGATCCGGACTTCGACTCCGATCCGACGACTGCCAACGCCGAACTGATGGGCTACGCCTACACGATGGCCGAGGAGCGGCGTCGCTGCCCGGCCGACGACATCGTCACCCGTCTGATCCAGGCCGACGTGGACGGCGAATCACTGGGCGACGTCGAGTTCGCGTTCTTCGTGATCCTGCTCGCCGTCGCGGGCAACGAGACCACCCGCAACGCGATGACCCACGGCATGAACGCGTTCTTCGACAACCCCGACCAGTGGGAGCTGTTCAAACGCGAACGACCCGAGACCGCCGTCGACGAGATCATCCGGTGGGCCACCCCGGTGCACTGCTTCCAGCGCACCGCCATGGCCGACGTCGAACTCAGCGGGGCGACGGTCCGGGCCGGTCAGCGCGTGGGCTTGTTCTACAGCTCGGCCAACTTCGACGAGGACGTGTTCGACCGCCCCTTCGAGTTCGACGTTACCCGCAACCCCAACCCGCACCTCGCGTTCGGGGGGAACGGGGCGCACTACTGCATCGGCGCCAACCTCGCCCGCATGGAGATCAAGCTGATCTTCGACGAGATCGCCGCGCAGATTCCCGACATCTCGAAACTCGCTGAGCCGCAGCGGCTGCGGTCCGGGTGGATCAACGGCGTCAAGGAGTTGCCCGTCTCCTACGGGGGCTGACCAGGGCCGCCGGGTACGATTTCGCCCGTGCGAACCCACGGCTGGTCGGGATCTGCCCCGGCAAGCGACGACGAAGCCGTCGCGCGGATCCTCGCCGCCGCGGGCAAGGCGATCGACGAGCGCGGCGCCGAGATCTCCATCGCCGACGTTGCCCGCACGCTCGGCGTCACCCGTCAGACGGTGTACCGCTACTTCCCCAGTACCGACGCGCTGCTGGTGGCCGCAGCGGTGCACGCCGCCGACGACTTCCTGGAACGGGTCGCCGACCACGTCCGCGGCATGCACGACCCCGTCGACGCGGTGACCGAGGCCGTCGCCACCGCGCTGGAGTGGCTGCCCAAGGACAAGCACATCGGGCTCCTGATCGCGCCGGGCCGACCGAACGCGCACACCGAGTCGGTGACCTCCGACGTGGCGTTGCAGTTCGCCAACTCGATGGTCCGCCGCTTCGACGTCGACTGGGCCGCACACGGTTTCACCGATGCCGAACTCGACGAGCTGGCCGAGCACCTGCTGCGGATCATCCAGTCGTTCGTGATCGACCCGGGCCGGCCGCCGCGCACCGGTCAGGCGCTGCGCGACTACCTGCGGCGGTGGGTGGCCGGGGCGATCGTGCCGCCCGCTACACCACGGTGAGCGGTAGCGACTTTCGGTCCTCGAACACCCAACTCGCGCCGCCACTGAATTTGGTGACCGCGACCTCGCCCAATTCCTTGGCGGGAGTGTCGGTCTCGACGAAGCGCACCGTCCAGTCCGACTGCGTGCCGGTCAGTTCCGCCCGCAGATGGGGGTCGACCGCCGCGGCTATCGCCTGCAACGGCTTGTCGGCGACGGGTGAGCACAGCGAGATCCACGAGCCGTCCTCGTAGGCCGGCGACTTCCGTACGTGCAGCGAATCCGCGGTGACGTCGGCCGACACGTAGGCCGCAGGGTTGAGCAGCGGATGCAACTCGAGCACCCGCAGCGCACCCTCGACCCCGCCCGGCAGCTTGAGGGCGCGATGGATGCGCTCGGCAGCGACGCCGGCGATGCCGATCAACTGCTTGTAGCGGATCGACTCCTCGAGTGCGGCATCGCTTCCGGCGCGCTTGCGCACCGCGAGGGTGAATGCCAGCACCAGCAGGTGCATCTGCAGGCACACCTCGTCGGCGATGCGCACCAGCGCCGAGTGTGAGAACGCACCGAAGTCGACGTCGGAGAGCAGCTCGCCCGAGTAGTCGGCCGCTCCCTCGTCGTCCGGATCGATCGGGTCCAGTTCGCAGGCGTGTGCGTAGCTGGCCGCGACGACGTCCATCGCCGGGATGAACGGCACTTCCGGGTACGACTCGTCGATGATGACCGTCCAGGCGCAGTGCGGCGTCCGACCGGACGGCACGCGGGGCGGCCGGTGGATCGGACGGACCTGGGCCTTCCGATTGGTCGCCAACGCCGTGGCGTCGAACGTCGGGTCCTCGATGTCGTGGCACATGCCGTGCACGTAGTCCTCGCCCATCGGTTCCACGTCGAGCAGCGCGCCGCAGTGGTCGAGGTGGAACTCCCCGTGCCACCTGTCGTGCACGGTGTAGCGGAAGTCCATGAACTGCGGCGGGGCACCGATGTCGAGCTGCAGACCCTTGAACAGGGTGAAGATGTCGACGCCCTCGTACTTGAGCGCCTTCTGCATCCGCCTGGTGTAGAGCGGACTGGACGCGGCCCACTCCTCGATGGCGATCTGCAGCATCTCGTCGCGGCCCCACGCGCTGATGCAGTGCGCCATGCCGGAGCGGTCGATCAGCTGACCGATCAGCAGCAGCTCGGGTACCAGGGTCGCCAGTTCCTCGCGCGACAGCGCGGCGTACCTACTCGTCATCGATCTTGCTTCCGGAGTGCATCTTCAACGCGGCGTTGACGTTCGCCCGCTTGTCCTCCGCCGTGCCCTCGCCGGCGGCCTTCTCGGCATCCTTCTTCCGCTTGGCCGCCACCTTGGTGACCACGCCGTCGAGCTTCGAGCCCAGCGGGAAGCCCAGGTAGTGGGTCAGGAAGATAGCCATCTCCTTGAGTTCCTCGACGGTGAGTTCCTCGTTGTGCAGCGCGGCGTTGACCTGAATCTCGGCCAGATCCGGGATGCCAAGGGCCGTCACGCACGTGAGCGTCATCATTCGCTTCTCGCGCATCGACAGCCCGGGCCTGGTCCAGATGGTGCCGAACAGATGGTCGGCCGTCAGCGCGAAGTAGTCGCCGGGCATGTCCGGCATGTCCCAGCCGTAGACCTCGTTCATCTTCTCGAGGCCCTTCTTGCGAAGCTCGTCCATCGCTACCCCTCATCCTCGTGCGCGGAAGTCGTGTGCGGCACGCCGAGTCCGGCGGCCAAGTTCCGAAGTGCGATCTCGGCCAACGGCAGGTCGACACCGGTGGCCTCGCCCAGTCCGAGCGCCAGCTTCAGGTCCTTCTCGGCCAGACCGCGGGTGTGGACGAACATGTCGTAGACGAAGTGATCAAGCCCAAGGGGTTTGGTGTCGTCACGAACCATGATCGCGCCGGGCCCACCGCTCTGGGCGTCACTGTGCCTGACCACCCGGCCAAGCTTCTGCAGATCGATGCCTGCCGCTTCGGCCAGCTTGGACGCCTCGCACGCGGCCGCGAAGCCGATGTAGGTCAGCATGTTGCGGGCGAGCTTCATCCGGGTCCCCGCACCCGGCTCTCCGGCGCGGACCACCATCGAGGCCCACTGCTTGAACACCGGTTTGACGAGCTCGTAGGCCTCGTCGTCGGCACCGACCATCACGGCGAGTTCACCCTTGTCGGCCGCACCGGCGCCACCGCTGACGGGCGCATCGACGACGTGAATACCCTTCGGCCACAACGCCTCGGCCAGCTCACCGGCGGTGCCGGGCTCGATTGTGGAGTGGATCGCGATGACCGTGCCGGGCTGCGCATGGGCCGCGAGCTGGTCGACGACGTCGCGCACCTGCTGGTCGGTGAGCACGGTGACGCTGATGACGTCGGCCTTGGCGACGTCGGCGACGCTGTCGGCCAGGGAGGCACCCAGCTCGGCCAGCGGTGTCATGGCCTCGGTGCGCACGTCGAACACCGTCAGTCCGCCAGGCCATCCGACGAGGCGCTTGGCCATCGGCGCCCCCTGGTTCCCCAGGCCGATGTACCCCAGCCGAAGCTCACTCATCTGATGATCTGTCCGCCGTCGACGTTGAAGATCTGACCGGTGACCCACTTGGCCTGGTCCGACAGCAGGAACAGGCACATGCCGGTCAGGTCGTCGACCTCGCCCATGCGCGACAGGGGAATTCCCTTCACGATGTCGGCGACCATCTCCTGCGGCGTGGTGGTCCGGTTGGCCTCGGTGTCGATGGGCCCGGGCGCGATCGCGTTCACCCGAATGTTCTGTCCCCCCAGCTCGGTGGCGAGCTGCTGGGTCAGACCGTTGACGCCGACCTTGGCCAGCCCGTAGAAGTTCGAGTACAGCCACGCCGCCGTGGACGACTGGTTGACGATCGCCCCGCCGCCGCGCTTGGCCATCTTGCGGTACACCGCACGCGTGCACACCAGCGCGCCGTCCATGTTCACGCTCATGAACTTCTTGTAGTAGTCCCAGTCGACGGTGATCAGGAAGTCGAGCTTCATCCCGCCGAAGATCGCCGCGTTGTTCACCAGGTAGTCGATGCCGCCGAACTCCGAAAGCGTCTGTGCGGCCATCTCCTTGGCGGAGTCGGGATCGCTCACGTCGACGCGCACCGCGAGCGCGTTGCCGCCCTCGCCCTTGATGCCGTCGACGACCTTCTGCGCACCCTCGGTGTTGATGTCGGCTACGACGACCGCGGCGCCCTCACGCGCCAGCGCCTCGGCGTACGCCTGCCCGATGCCGCCGCCGGCACCGGTGACGATCGCGACCTTCTCCTTGAACTGATCTCCGTACAGACCCACGTGTGTTCCCTTCGTAGCCATGGGTGGTCAGGCCAGCGTGGCGATCGCCTTGGTCTCGAGGTACTCCTCGAAACCTGCCAGACCCATTTCCCGGCCGATGCCGGATTGCTTGTAGCCGCCGAATGGCATGTCCGCCGAGTACCAGACGCCGCCGTTCACGTTGACCGTGCCGACGCGCAATCGATCCGCGATGCCCTGTGCGCGTGCGTCGTCACCGGAGAACACCGTGCCGGACAGTCCGTAGGGCGAGTCGTTGGCGATACGCACCGCATCGTCGTCGCCGTCGTGGGCGATGACCGTCAGCACCGGGCCGAAGATCTCCTCGCGTGCCACCTTCGCGTCGTTGTCGAGTCCTGCGATGACGGTCGGCTCGATGAAGAAGCCCTTGTCGCGGTCGGCCGGACTGCCTCCGCCACAGGCGAAACGACCACCTTCGGCGATCGCCGAGTCGAGGTAACCCTGGATGCGATCGCGCTGCAGCGCCGAGATGACCGGTCCGCAGATCGTCCCGGGATTGGTCGGGTCGCCGGGCTTCAGGCCCGCCATCGTGCCCGCGGCCGCCTCGACTGCCTCGTCGTACTTGGCGCGGGGCACCACCAGCCGGGTCGTGATCGCACAACCCTGGCCCGCGTGCATCGACGCGGTGAAGGCGGCCATCGAGCAGGCACCGCCGAGGTCGGCGTCGTCGAGCACAAGGAACGCGGACTTGCCGCCGAGTTCGAGGAAGACCTTCTTCAGCGTGGCGGCGCCATCGGCCATCACGGCCCGGCCGGTGTTGGTCGACCCGGTGAAGGACACCATGTCGACCCGCGGGTCACGGGACAGCAGCGCACCGACGCCATGGTCGCTGGAGGTGACGATGTTGACGACGCCCGCCGGGATGTCGGTGTGCTCGACGATCAGCTCACCGAGAACGGCTGCCGCCCATGGGGTATCCGGCGCCGGCTTGAGCACGATCGTGTTGCCCGCAGCCAGCGCGGGCCCCAGCTTGGCGAGGTTGATCTGGTGCGGGAAATTCCACGGCGTGATCGCCCCGACGACGCCGATCGCCTCGCGGGCGATGGTGCGCCTGGTCTTCATGCCCATGGGCGAGGCGATGCCGAGGTCCGTGCGCCACTGGTAGGACTCCGCGGTGTCGGCGCAGAAGCTGAGGTCGGAGATCGGACCCTCGAGTTGCGCAGCCGACGTGAGCATCCGGGGCGCGCCGACCTCGGAGATCGTGAGCTCCCGCAACTCTTCTGCGTGGTCGCGCATCGCCTGCTGGAGCTGGCGGATGCCCCGCACCCGCAGTTCGACGTTCGTCGACCAGTCGGTCTCGTCGAACGCGCGTCGCGCGGCGCCGATCGCCTGGTCCATGTCGTCGGGAGTCGCATCGGCGGCGACGCCGAGGACCTCCTCGGTCGCGGGGTTCACCGTCGCGAAGGTGCCACCGCTGCCCGCGACGAGCTTCCCGTCGATGAGCAGCCGACTCTCGCGATCGCCCAGTAGCGGCATCCGAACTCCATTCATCGAGCCGAGCAATTCTGGACAACTGTCCGGCGGTATCGAAACGAACCATAGCCCGCGGTCGGATCGAGCCGCAAGAGTCGATTCACTCGTGTCGGGCGATGTGTACCGAAATCAGCCGATGCGCAGCGTCTTTGCCGAATGCGCTTGCCTTGGCGCACACCGGTCGGATAACTTGGACATGTGTCCAGCGATGCAGTGGTGGCTATCACAGGTCAGGCCGATGCCGACCCAGGTGAGAGGCCGCGGAACCGTCGGCAGGAGGAGACGTTCCGCAAGGTGCTCACCGCGGGCGTCGAGATGCTGCGCGAATCCTCTTACGCCGACTTGACCGTGCGCGCCGTCGCGGCGAGGGCGAAGGTCGCGCCGGCTACTGCGTACACCTACTTCTCGTCGAAGAATCACCTCATCGCCGAGGTCTACCTCGATCTGATGAAGCAGGTGCCGTACTTCACCGACGTCAACGAGCCCATGCCCCAGCGCGTCGAACAGGCACTGCGCGCGATGGCGCTGACGGTGTCCGACGAGCCCGAGGTGGCCGCCGCCTGTACGACGGCCCTGCTGACCGGAACCGATCCGACGGTGCGCAAGGTCCGCGACCGCATCGGCGCCGAGATTCACCGCCGCATCCGCTCGGCCGTCGGTCCCGACGCCGACCCCCGGGTGGTGTCGGCACTGGAGATGACGTTCTTCGGGGCGCTGGTCAACGCGGGCAGCGGCGCCTTCACCTACCACCAGATCGCCGACCGCCTCAGTTACGTGGTCGCACTCATCCTGGGAGAAGATCGATGACCACCGCCGGTACCTGGGAAGTCCTGCTGGACCCCTACGACTACGACTTCCACGAAGACCCGTACCCGTACTACCAACGGCTTCGCGACGAGGCACCGCTGTACCGCAACGAAGAACTCGGGTTCTGGGCGCTGTCGCGGCATTCCGACGTGCTCGCGGGTTTCCGCAACAGCACGACGCTGTCGAACAAGTTCGGCGTCTCACTCGACCCGGCGTCACGCGGCCCGCACGCCAGCAAGACCATGTCGTTCCTGGCCATGGACGACCCGTCGCACCTGCGGCTGCGCACGCTGGTGTCGAAGGGGTTCACGCCGCGCCGCATCCGTGAACTCGAACCGCGGGTCACCGAGATCGCCACCCAGCACCTCGACGTGCTGATGGAGAAGGGAACGGACGGCACGGTCGACTACGTCGGAGACTTCGCGGGCAAGTTGCCCATGGACGTGATCTCCGAGTTGATGGGCGTACCGGTGCCCGACCGCGACCAGGTGCGCGCCTGGGCCGACGGTGTGATGCACCGCGAGGACGGCGTCACCGACGTACCGGCCGAGGCGATCGAGGCGTCGCTCAACTTGATCGTCTACTACCAGGAGATGGTCGCCGAACGTCGCAAGAAGCCGACCGACGATCTGACGACCGCACTGCTCGAGGCCGAGATCGACGGCGACCGGCTCACCGACGACGAAGTGCTCGGCTTCATGTTCCTGATGGTGATCGCCGGCAACGAGACCACCACGAAACTGCTTGCCAATGCTGCATTCTGGGGTCACCGAAATCCGGATCAGCTGTCGCCGCTGTACGACGACCTCGATCGGATCCCGCTCTGGGTGGAGGAGACGCTGCGCTACGACACGTCGAGCCAGATCTTGGCCCGCACGGTGGCCGGCGAGCTGACGCTGTACGACACCACGATTCCGGATGGCGACGTGCTGCTCCTGCTGCCAGGGTCCGCACACCGCGACGAGCGGGTCTTCGAGGATCCCGACGACTACGTCATTGGTCGCGAGATCGGCTCGAAACTCATGAGTTTCGGCAGCGGGGCGCACTTCTGCCTCGGCGCACACCTGGCCCGCATGGAGGCCCGCGTGGCTCTCGCCGAGTGGTTCAAGCGGATCCGCGGCTACGACGTGGACGAGGCCAACTCGGTGCGCGTGCACTCGAGCAACGTCCGTGGGTTCGCCCATCTGCCCATCTCGATCCAAGCCCGCTGAAGGGACCATCGGCAATGCCCCGTTTCGCACCACTGCCCGAGCGCCGACCCGCCATCGTCGCCGGAGCGTCCGCCGGCATCGGTGAGGCGACCGCCATCGAACTCGCATCGCGCGGCTTCCCGGTCGCGCTCGGAGCGCGCCGCGTCGAGAAGCTCGAGGGCATCGTCGGCAAGATCAACGCCGAGGGCGGCGAGGCCGTCGGCTTCCACCTCGACGTCACCGACCCCAGCTCGGTGAAGTCGTTCGTCGCCCAAGCCGAGGACACGCTGGGTGAGATCGAGGTGATGGTCGCCGGCGCAGGCGACACCTACTTCGGCAAGCTCGCCGACATCAGCACCGACGAATTCGACTCGCAGCTGCAGATCCACCTCGTCGGCGCCAACCGCCTCGCCACCGCCGTGCTGCCCGGCATGCTCGAGCGACAGCGCGGCGACCTCATCTTCGTGGGATCCGAAGTCGCACTGCGTCAACGACCCCACATGGGCGCCTACGGTGCCGCAAAGGCAGCGCTGGTCGCCATGGTCAACAACCTGCAGATGGAACTCGAGGGCACCGGTGTGCGGGCGTCGATCGTGCATCCCGGGCCGACCAAGACGTCGATGGGCTGGAGCCTGCCCGCTGACCTGATCGGACCGGCACTGGAGGACTGGGCCAAGTGGGGCCAGGCCCGCCACGACTACTTCCTGCGCGCAAGCGATCTCGCACGCGCCATTACGTTCGTCGCGGAGACACCCCGCGGCGGTTACATCGCCAACATGGAGCTGCAGCCGGAGGCGCCGCTGACGAGCGCGCCCAAGGAGCGTCAGCAGCTCAAGCTAGACGAGGAGAAGCTCTCTTGACCATTACTAAAGAGGTGCAGCGGGTTTCCGGCGGCGAGGACGAGTACGGACACCTCGAGGAGTTCCGTACCGACCCCATCGGCCTGATGAACCGCGTCCGCGAGGAGTGCGGAGACGTCGGCTGGTTTCAGCTGGTCGACAAGCAGGTCGTGATGCTGTCCGGGTCGGAGGCGAACGAGTTCTTCTTCCGCTCCAGCGATGCCGAACTCAACCAGGCCGAGGCCTACCCGTTCATGACACCGATCTTCGGTGAGGGCGTCGTGTTCGATGCCGACCCCGAGCGCCGGGCGGAGATGCTGCACAACACGGCGCTGCGCGGTGAACAGATGAAGGGCCACGCGGCCACCATCGAGAACGAGGTCAAGAAGATCATCGCCGGATGGGGCGACGAGGGCGAGATCGAGCTGCTCGACTTCTTCTCCGAGCTGACCATCTACACCTCGACGGCATGCCTGATCGGGCTGAAGTTCCGCGAGCAGCTCGACAGTCGCTTCGCCCACTACTACCACCAACTGGAACGCGGGACCGACCCGCTCTGCTACGTCGACCCCTATCTCGACATCGAGAGCTTCCGCATCCGCGACGAGTCACGCGTGAAACTCGTCAACCTGGTGCAGGAGATCATGGACGGCCGCATCGCGAATCCGCCCAAGGGCAAGGAGGATCGCGACCTGCTCGACGTGCTGGTGTCGATCAAGGACGAGGAGGGGAACTCACGCTTCACGGCCAACGAGGTCACCGGCATGTTCATCTCGCTGATGTTCGCCGGTCACCACACCAGCTCGGGGACGTCGTCATGGACGTTGATCGAGCTGTTGCGCAACCCCGACGTCTACGCCCAGGTTCAGCAGGAACTCGACGAGCTGTACTCCGACGGCCAGGAGGTGAGTTTCCATGCGCTGCGGCAGATCCCGAAGCTCGACAACTCGCTCAAGGAGACGCTGCGCCTGCACCCGCCGCTGATCATCCTGATGCGGGTCGCGCAGGACGAGTTCGAGGTGGCGGGCCATCCCATTCACAAGGGTCAGATGGTGGCCGCGTCACCGGCGATCTCGAACCGGATCGCCGAGGACTTCCCGAATCCCGATGCCTTCGAACCGGACCGCTACCTCAAGCCGCGGCAGGAGGATCTGGCCAACCGTTGGACGTGGATTCCCTTCGGCGCGGGAAAGCACCGCTGTGTCGGCGCGGCGTTCGCGCAGATGCAGATCAAGGCCATCTTCTCGGTGCTGTTGCGCGAGTACGAGTTCGAGATGTCCCAGCCCGCCGAGAGCTACCGCAACGATCACTCCAAGATGGTCGTCCAGCTGGAACAACCCGCAAAGGTGCGGTACCGCAAGCGGGCTCCCGGCGGGCAGGAGCGCAGCGACTCGGGGATTGCCGAGGTCTGAGATGGGTTGCTACCGCGTGGTACTCGACGAGGACCTGTGCCAGGGCCACGCGATGTGCGAACTCGAGGCACCGGACGTGTTCGCCGTGCCCAAGCGCGGCGTCGTCGAGATCCTCGACGCAGAGCCACCCGACGACATCCGCGAGGACGTCCAGCGGGCAATCGAGATGTGTCCCACCCAAGCACTTTCCATCGAAGAGAAGGAAGATTGACGTGTCTGATTCAAAGGCGAATCGCGCCCAGCTCGACGACTGGGTCGAGCGCTGGCTGAAGGCCAACAAGGACTCCGAGGCCGCAGGCGACTGGACGAACCTCGCCGACTTCTACACCGAGGACGCAACCTACGGCTGGAACATCGGCCCCAAGGAAGACGTCATGTGCGTGGGCCGCGACGAAATCCGCGACGTCGCGCTCGGCCTGGAGATGCAGGGCCTGGAGAACTGGGTCTACGAGTACCAGAAGGTGCTCGTCGACGAGAAGCAGAACGAGATCGTCGGCTTCTGGAAGCAGATCGTGAAGAAGGGCGACGGCAGCCAGGACGAGATCTACGGCATCGGCGGCAGTTGGTTCCGGCTGAATGACGACCTGCTGATCGAGTGGCAGCGCGACTTCTTCGACTTCGGTCACGTGGCCTACATGTTCGGCAAGCTCATCAGCTCTGGCGACCTGACGCCGACCATGCAGAAGCGCATCGAACGCAGCGTCGCCGGAGAGAAGCTCCCCGGCTACTACCCGTTGGGCGAGGCGCCGGTTCCGATCTGGTAGGGCTAGCGCCCAACCACCTAGTTGGTCATGATGTGACTTAGGTAACTTAGTCTGAATACGGACGCCTACGTAACTCCTCGTGGAAAGCAGGATCTTGATGAAGACAAAGGGTGCGCTCATTCGCGAGTTCAACCAGCCGTGGTCGATCGAGGAGATCGAGATCGGCGACCCCGTCCACGACGAGGTCAAGATCCAGATGGAAGCGTCTGGCATGTGCCACTCGGACCACCACCTGGTCACCGGCGGCATCCCCATGATGGGCTTCCCGGTGCTGGGCGGCCACGAGGGCGCCGGTGTCGTCACCGAGGTGGGCCCTGGCGTCACCGAGGTCGCGCCGGGCGATCACGTGGTGCTGTCGTTCATCCCGTCGTGTGGCAACTGCCCGTCGTGTCAGGCCGGCATGCGCAACCTCTGCGACCTGGGCGCGGGCCTGCTGGGCGGGCTCGCCGTCGCCGACAACACCCACCGGATCCACGCCGCCAACGGCGATCCCGTGTTCCCGATGACGCTGCTCGGCACCTTCAGCCCGTACATGGTGGTGCACAAGAGTTCCGTGGTGAAGATCGACCCGTCCATCCCGTTCGAGGTGGCCTGCCTGGTCGGCTGCGGCGTGACCACCGGCTACGGCTCTGCCGTCAAGGCCGGCGACATCCGTCCCGGTGACGACGTCGCCATCATCGGCGTCGGCGGCGTCGGCATGTCCGCGCTGCAGGGCGCAGTGAACGCCGGCGCCCGCAACCTGTTCGTCGTCGAGCCCGTGGAGTGGAAGCGCGATGCCGCGCTGAAGTTCGGCGCGACGCACGCCTACCCCGACATGGAGTCCGCGTTCGCTGGCGTCGCCGAGGTCACGCAGGGCCTCATGGCCAAGCAGGTCATCGTCACCGTCGGCGAGCTGCACGGCAAGGACGTCGACAACTACGTGAACCTGACCTCCAAGGGCGGCACGACCGTGCTGACGGCCATCGGCAGCATGATGGACACCGAGGTGTCGCTGAACCTGGCGATGCTGACGCTGATGCAGAAGCGGCTGCAGGGCACCATCTTCGGTGGCGGCAACCCGCACTTCGACATCCCGCAGCTGCTGTCGATGTACAAGGCGGGCAGGCTGAACCTGGACGACATGGTCACGCGGCAGTACAAGCTGGAGCAGATCAACGAGGGCTACACCGACATGCTCGAGGGTCGCAACATCCGCGGCGTCATCCGCTACACCGACGCCGACCGGTAGCTCCGTGTCCGAGTCCACTCAGACCGACACGGGGACGGTAACGGAGACACCCGTCGTCGCGGCGTCGCAGGCGTCCTGGCGGTGTGTGCAGTCCGGCGACCGCGAGGGCTGGTTGGCCCTGATGTCCGACGACATCGTGATCGAGGATCCGATCGGCGAGGCCGTCACGAACCCCGACGGCAACGGGGTGCGTGGCAAGGAAGCGGTGGCCGCGTTCTACGACGCAAACATCGGGCCCAACCAGCTGACCGTGACCCGCGAGGCGTCGTTCCCGTCGAGTTCACCGAACGAGATCGCGTACATCCTGGTGTTGCACACCGTGTTCCCGAACGGTTTCACCGCGACGGTGCGCGGCGTGTTCACCTACACGGTCGACGACGGTGGTCGGATCACCAACCTGCGCGGGTACTGGAACATGGACGCCATGACGTTCGGCCAGCAGGACGCCACCTGACCGGCGCCGTGGTCGTCGGCGGGTCCCGCGGTGTGGGCCTGGCCGTCGCGGAACTGCTTGCTGCTCAAGGGTTCGGCGTCGTCATCAACGGTCGCGACGGTACCGCGGTCACCGAGGCCGTCGAGCGAGTCGGCGCCGGCGCAGTCGGCTTCCCGGGGTCCCCGTCGGACCCCGCGGTCGCCGATGCGCTCATTCGAAGGTGCGTCGACGAGTTCGGTGGCATCGGCGCATTGGTGAACTGTGCGGGCACCGCGGAACCGGCCGGGTCCTCGATCCTCAACGTGACGTCGGCGCAGTTCCGAAACCTGCTCGACGCACATCTCGGCACCGCGTTCGAGACGTGCCGCGCCGCCGCACCGCGGATGGTCGCCCAGGGCGGCGGAGCGATCGTCAACACCAGCTCGTTCGCATTCCTCGGTGACTACGGCGGTACCGGTTACCCCGCGGGCAAGGGCGGGGTCAACGGACTGACTCTCGCCATCGCCGCCGAACTGCGGGAGTACGGCGTCCGCGCGAACGTGGTGTGCCCGGGCGCCAGGACGCGGCTGTCCACCGGCCCGGAGTACGAGAGCCACATCAAAGACCTCAACCGGCGCGGGCTTCTCGACGAGGTCAGCAAGCAGGGCGCCCTGGACGCCGCACCCCCGGCGTACGTCGCGCCGACCTACGCCTACCTGGTCAGCGAACGGGCCAAGGACGTCACCGGCCAGATCTTCATTGCGGCAGGCGGATTCGTCGGCCGGTTCGACCGACCCTCCCCCAGCCTGCTCGCCTACCGGGACCACCACGAATCCCCGCCGTGGTCGGTGGACGAGTTGGACGGGATCATGCGGGGCTAGGCACGTCCGCAGAACCTCGAAGATCATTGCGGGCAGAGGTTTCGGGCGTATAATCGAACATGTGTTCGACACGCTCGCACCGGACGACCTGCTGACCGAGGTCGAGCAGTGCCGGCGTGAGGAGTCCGCCGCCATTGCGCGGCGAATGACGGCAGTCGCACGGCTACTGTGGCACCGCACGGCCGAGGCCGAGGGTGTTGACGACGACGATCCCAGCTACGCCCTGATAACGGGTTTCGCGCGCACGTGCGCCGAGATCGGTGCCGCGTTGAACGCGTCGCCGCAAGCGGCCTCCGTCATCGTGGCCCAAGCCGAGGCGTTGGACACCCGGTTGCCCGAAGTCGCGGGCCTGCTGGCCGACGGTCGCATCGACTGGCCTACGACCGAGGCGATCATCAAGCGAACCGAACTCGTCGACTCCGACCTGATGCCCCAGATCGACCAGCGGATGTCCAACAAGGTCTCCACATGGCAATCCTGGTCGCGGCGCAGGGTCATCAACGCCACCGACGCGGCGATCAAGGCCATCGACGCCGACGCCGTCAAGAAGCGCCGACTGTCCGCCGACACCGAACGCCGCGTCACCGTCACGGCCCAACCGAACGGCATGGCTTCGGTTCGGATCTCCATGCCCGCGCCCGCCGCCACGATGTTCGACAAGCGTCTGACCGAGATGGCGAACACGGTGTGCGCCAACGATCCTCGAACTCTGCAGCAGCGCAGGGTCGACGCCATCGACGCCCTCGGCGCCCGCCGGGACCTCGGGTGCGCCTGCGGCCGCTCGGACTGCACGGCCCGTCCCGTCCCGGCTGAACCGAGTGGTGCGGCGCGCTTCGTCATCAACGTCATCGCGACCGACGCCACCGTGACCGGCCGCAGTGAGGAGTCGGGCTACCTCGAGGGCTACGGCGTCATTGACGCCGAACAGGTGCGCCAACTCGCCGACCAGGCGCTCCTGCGGCCGCTTCGTCCACCCACCACGGCGGACGTCGCCTCGTCGCTGCGATATCAGCCGTCCGCGGCGATCGAACGGTGGATCCGCTGCCGCGACATCACCTGCCGTTTCCCGGGATGCGGCCGTGCGGCTTGGCGGGCCGACGTCGACCACACCACACCCTTCGACCACCGCAATCCCGAAGGCGGCGGGCGCACGGTGCCCACGAATCTGGCGTGTTACTGCCGCCAACACCACCGCCTCAAGACCTTCCATGGTGGGCCGGACGGGTGGCGCGACGAACAGCGTCCCGACGGCACCATCGTGTGGACCTCACCCACGGGGCGGGTGTACCGCAGCACGCCCGACGGCGCCGACCTGTTCGACGACATCGCCGATGCCTGCGGCATGCCCAAGCCGCGCTGGCGCAACCGGCGGCGTGAGAGGGCGACGCGCACCGCCGCCGCTCGGCGGGCCATGGCGGCCAAGCGTGCCGCCAACGACGAGACCCGACGGCTCAACCGAGCCCGGCGCGACGAAATCGACATTCGCAAGTGGCGCAACGACATGCGCCGGAAGCTCCTCGTCTTCAAGGGCGGTGCTCCGAGCGTCAGCCCGTGGTGCACGTGGGCCAACGATCCCCGCGAAGACGAACACATCACCGCAGAGTGGAGGCCTCCACCTCCACCGCCGACGACGCCCGCCGGGGACGAGCCACCGTTCTGAGCCCGTTCTGGCATGCTCGGGCCATGGCTTCCATCTTCACGAAGATCATCAACGGCGAGCTGCCCGGACGGTTCGTCTACGAGGACGACGACGTGGTCGCGTTCCTGACGATCGAGCCGATGACGCCGGGTCACACCCTCGTGGTGCCGCGTGCGGAACTCGACAACTGGCAGGACATCGAGTCGAACGACTTCAACGCCGTCATGGCCGTCGCCCAGCGGATCGGCAAGGCCGTGTGCAAGGCGTTCGGCGCCGAACGATCGGGCCTGATCATCGCCGGTCTCGAGGTGCCGCACCTGCACGTACACGTGTTCCCGGCCCGCGACCTGTCGGACTTCGGGTTCCAGAACGTCGATCGCAACCCGTCGCCCGAGTCGCTCGACGAGGCGCAGGCGAAGATCAAAGCCGCACTCGCCGAACAGGACTGACGTCAGGCGACCGGCACCGCCACGTCGGCGATGCGGGGCAGACACACGCGGAACCGGCAGCCGCGTCCCGGCGCCGTGGTCACGCTGACCGTGCCGCCGTGCGCGTGGACCAGCGAGTCCACGATCGACAGCCCCAGCCCCGTGCCACCACTGGCACGCGCGCGTGACGAGTCGGTGCGGTAGAACCGCTCGAACACCCGCTGCGCATCGTCGAGGCTCATGCCCGGCCCTTCGTCGCAGACCTCGAGCACCGCGTTGTCCCCGTCGGTCCCCACCCGCACGGCGACCTTCGCGTCTTCCGGCGTGTGCTGCAGCGCGTTGGCCACGAGGTTGCCCAGCACCTGGCGGAGTCGAGCGTCGTCGCCGAGCACCTCGGGCGTACCGGGGCCGTCGAACACCTCCATCGTCACGACCCGCTTCGGGGCCACCGACCGTGCGTCGTGCACGGCGTCGCTCGCGAGGGCCAAGAGATCGACGCGGTTGTGTTCGAGTGGCCGCTGAGCGTCCAGTCGGGCCAGCAGCAGCAGGTCTTCGACCAGCAGGCCCATCCGCTGGGCCTCGCTCTCGATGCGGTTCATCAGCATCTCCATGTCGCGTGCTGCGCCCTGGCGGTACAACTCCGCGAAGCCACGGATGGTGGTGAGCGGCGTCCGCAGCTCGTGGCTGGCGTCGGTGATGAAGCGCCGCATCCGTTCTTCGGAGCTGCGGGCCTGCGCCGCCGACGACTCGGACGACGCGACCGCCCGCTGGATCTGGGCCAGCATCCCGTTGAGCGCCAACGACAGTCGGCCCACTTCGGTGCGGGGGTCACGCTGCGGGACGCGTCGGTCGAGTTCGCCTGCCGCGATCGCCGCGGCCGTCCGTTCCACCTCGACCAACGGACGCAGGCTGCGGTGCACCACCGCGTACCCCACGATGCCGAGCACGAGCAGGACCGCAGTACCGATGCCGACCTGGGACCACGTCAGCGCGCGCACCGTCGACTGCACCTCGGACAGGTCGATCGCCACGGTGGTCAGCTCCCCGCGCGGGCCACGCACGGTCATCGCGCGCCACTCCACGCCGGAGTGATTGACCGAACCGATCGTCACCGGAACGGGGCCGACGTCATTGCCTTCGGGCAACTGCGGTTCGGCCTCGCGGTCGTTGACCGCCATCCACACCCGGCCGTCGGGATCGATGCCGCGGACGTAGAAGTCCGTCGGCGGCCGGCCCGGATTCGGACCCTCGATCGGGGTCGTCGGCACGCGCCGCGGCGCCTGCGCCCAACCTCGGGAGGCGTCCAGCAGCGACTGATCGACGCGGTTGATCAGGCTGTGCCGCATGATCGACGTGACGGCGACGCCGGAGGCGAGCAGGCCGCACGCGACGAGGACGAGCGTCGCAGCCACCAGTCCCACCCGCAGGGGCACGCCTGCGCCGCCCAGTCTCGACACGTCTCTATCGTGCGCTCGCGGGCGTCATGCTCTTCGCGCAAGCGCTCATCGGGGCTCGCGCAGGACGTAACCGACTCCGCGCAGCGTGTGCAGCAACCGCTTGTCGCCGGTGTCGATCTTGCGTCGCAGATAGCTGACGTAGGACTCGACGACGTTGACGTCGCCGCCGAAGTCGTAGCGCCAGACGTGGTCGAGGATCTTGGGCTTCGACAGCACGGTGCCCGCGTTGATGATGAAGTACCGCAGCAGCGTGAACTCGGTCGGCGACAGCGAGACGGGCTGGCCGGCCTTCCACACCTCGTGGGTGTCCTCGTCGAGTTCGATGTCGGCGAACGACAGGCGCGCGCTGCGGGGTTCCTCGACGCCGCGGCCGGAGCGGCGCAGGATGACGCGCAGGCGTGCGACGACCTCCTCCAGGCTGAACGGCTTGGTGACGTAGTCGTCGCCGCCGAGCGTGAGTCCGGCGATCTTGTCCTGCAGGGAGTCCCGCGCGGTGAGGAACAGCGCAGGCGCGTCGATGCCGTCGGCGCGAAGCCTGCGCAGCACGCCGAACCCGTCCATCCCGGGCATCATCACGTCGAGGATGACGGCGTCCGGACGAATCTCGCGCGCTTTGTCCAGCGCGGCGGGACCGCTCGACGCGGTGTGCACCTCGAACCCCTGGAACTTCAGGCTGACCGACAGCAGTTCGACGATGTTCGTCTCGTCGTCGACGACCAGGACCCTCGCTTCGGGAACGGACTCGGGAATCGCAGGCATTGCCATGGAACTCAATGTCCCTCGTTTCGCTGAGAATGGAACTGCCGAGGCGCTGTGAGATTCCTGTGAATGTTCTCAGTTAGCGCTGCCACCCAGACGGCTACTTGCTGTGACGGCCGCCATAGACTCAATCCATGAGTCTCGGCAAGAGCTTGTTCGACCTGGCCACGGCGCCCGCGCGCATGGGGTTGGCCGTCGCCGACGCCGGACTCGGCATCGCCGGAGCGACGATCAAGACGGTGCAGCGCGGTCTTTCCGACGCCTCCGCTCCCCTGGGCGGGACGCCGTCGATGGCGAGGGTGCTCGGCCTCGACGATGCGGTCGAGCGTGCCAACCGGCTCGCCCGCCTGATGGACGACGACGCGCCGCTGGGGCGCGCGCTGGCAACCGACGGCCCGCTCAACCGGCTACTACGCCCGGGCGGCATCGTCGATCAGCTGACCGCCGACGGCGGGCTGCTGGACCGTCTCACCGAGGACAACGGGCCACTGACGCGCGCGGTCGCGCCGGGCGGCTTGGTCGACCAGATCACGGCCGAGGGCGGACTGCTGGACCGGCTCACCACCGAAGACGGTGCGCTGTCCCGGGTGATCGCGCCCGGCGGTCTCGCCGATCAGCTGCTCGCCAACGACGGTCTGGTCGAGCGGGTGCTGCGCGAGGACGGTGTGGCCGACAAACTCCTGGCCGAGGGTGGCCTGCTCGACACTCTCACCGCCGAGGATGGCCCGCTGCTCAAGCTGGCCGACGTCGCGGACACCCTCAACCGACTGGCTCCCGGGCTCGAAGCGCTGGCGCCGACCATCGACGCACTGCACGAAGCCGTCATCACGTTGAGTCAGGTCGTCAACCCGCTGAGCAACATCGCCGATCGCATCCCGCTGCCCGGGCGTCGCGCCGGCCGCCGCGCGATGCCCCGGCCGGTGACCTCGCAGCGGATCATCGACCACGAGGATTGACGACGTAGCGGGTCGAGAGAGCGGGCCCGGAACCGATATCCTGAGCCGGCATGCCTCCTTAGCTCAGCGGTAGAGCAACGCTCTTGTAAAGCGTAGGTCATCGGTTCAATCCCGATAGGGGGCTCCACGCCGGGCGCGACCTCGAACTGCGCGCTCGGGCATCAGCAAATGGACACCGATGACACCCCGCTGAATGCTGGATGTCGAGGCCTCGCGAAACTGCTGATAGACCACTCCGTCGACCCGGGTTACGATCATGAATCGCATCGGCCCGAACTGGCTTCAGCAATGGACGTGTACGGGCTGAGCTTGGCATCGGCACCATTCGGGGGGTGGGGTTTGTCGCGCGTTGGCATCTGGCTGCACGAACCCGATCAATTCGAATGGGTGACGACGTTCCTGCGCCAACGTGGCCTGCTGCGGACTGCCCGCATCGTCATGGCCGTGATCGCCGGGTCGGCCGCCTTGACTCCGATCACGGCGCTGCTGCGGCCCGATCCCAGTGCCGGCGTCGTGGCCATCGGGGTGACCGGCGCCGCGATAGCACTCGGCATGGCGTGGTTCTGGCTTACCCGGTGGCCGAGCCGACGCGTGTCGCTCTACTCCGTGGTGCTAGGAATGTTCTGCGCGGCAGCATGGAGTCTCACTGAGCACAGCGCAGCCGTCGCGGCCCTGGCGAGCATGGTCCTGGCCATCACCGGCGGGTACGTGGCGTTCTTCCACAACACCCGGATACTCGTGCTCAACACCGTCGTCGCCCTCGGCACCGCAGCCTTCGCCGTCTACCGGCTGGCCAACGACACCGACCTCGCCACCGCCGTCGCCGCGTTCTGGCTGATGTGGTTGCTCAACATCGCCGTGCCGCTTGGCATTCGCGCAGCGATCAAGGCCATGGGCCGGTACGCCATTCGCTCGGATCAGGACCCGCTGACCGGACTGCTTAACCGCCGCGGGTTCAGCCACGCCGTCGAGCGCCTACTCATCCCGGACATGAACGAGACCGGACACGCCTACCTGGTCGTGATGATGATCGACCTCGACGACTTCAAGCGGGTCAACGACACTCGCGGGCACGCCGCAGGCGACGACGTCCTGCTACGCGTCGCCGACCAACTACGCCACCACGTTCCCGCCACCGCGGCCGTCTGCCGGTCGGGGGGCGAGGAGTTCCTGGTCGCCATGTCGTCGTGGACGCACGACGCCTCCATCCTGACCGGCCCGCTCTGCCAAGCCATCCATCGTCACTGCGACGACGTCAGCGCCAGCATCGGCGTGGCGTGGGGCCCCACGCAGCGAAACGGAAGCCACCACGACCCACGCCCTGGTCAACCACTTGATCGACGCGGCCGACGCAGCAATGTACGAAGCCAAGCGCAGCGGCGGGAACCGGGTGCACGTGTCACGACACATGCGGTGCGCCTAGGACCAGCGCGCCTCAGTATTCGTCGGCGACCTGGTTGCGGTCCTGCTGCAGCGCGGGTCCGTCGGGATCCTCGCCCTGATGGTCCAGCTCCTTCTGGAGTTCCCGCTGCTCCTCGCTGGCCTCGGTCGCGTCCTTGGGCGTGGGCGGCGGGGTGCTCTGCTGTTCCATTGCCGTCGTGTCTCCCGTTTGGCACGTCACTAAACGCCCGCTGCCCGCGGCGTAACCCGCGAACCGTTACGCGGGTTTTACCTCCACGGGTTGACGCAGTGCGGTCAACATCACACACTTGCAGTCACTAACGGTCACGAATCCACAGAAGGGCGCAGTGTGCTTCCGGTAGCTCGGCACGACGCCATCGTCGATCTGGTGAACGGTGCGCACACCGTCAGCACCGACGAACTGGTCAACCGCCTTGGCGTGTCGGCAGAGACCGTGCGACGTGACCTCGCCCTGCTCGAGGAGCGCGGCGCGATCCGGCGCGTGCACGGCGGCGCCGCCAGCCTGCTGCAGCGGGTGAGTGGCGAAGAGCCCCCGTTCGCCGAACGCACCGTCATCCACCAGGAGGCCAAGGCTCGACTGGCCCGCGTCGCCGCGGGGCTGTTGCAACCTGGCCAGACCGTCGTGATCGACATCGGCACCACCGCCGTCGAGGTGGCCCGCGCCATACCCGCCACGTTTCGCGGCACCGTCGCGACCTCGTCACTGCTCGTCGCCATCGAACTCGCGGCTCGACCGGGCATCCACGTGCTGGTGTCCGGCGGCCGGGTCCGGGCCGGCGACCTCGCGTGCCGAGGAGCCCACGCGCGGTCGATGTTCGCCGACGTCTACGCCGACGTCGCCTTCATCGGCTCCGGCGGCGTCGACGCGGCAGCCGGGCTGACGGACTACCACCTCGACGAGATCGACGTGCGCCGCACGATCATCGCCAACAGCGCGTCGAGCTACATCCTGGCCGACTCGTCGAAACTCGACCGGATCGGCCCACACCGGGTGTGCGACCTGACCGCAGTCACGGGTCTCATCACCGACGAATGCAGCTCACCGGCCGTCGAGGCCGCCGTCCGAGAGGCGGGGGGTGTGGTCCTGTCAGCGTGACCTCCACCCCGACCAGGGGAGCCCCGAGCAGGGGTGCGGGCGGCGACTACTTGTCCGGGCAGCGCCGCCCGCGCGGATCGAACAGTCAACTCACGTCAGAAAGCACGATCCATGACACATGATTCCACACCCGGCGACGCGCCCAGCGTCGCTCAATTCGGCTACACCCAGGCGATGGAACGGTCGACCGGCCGCTTCGCCTCCTTCGCCGTCGCCTTCGCCTTCGTGTCGATCGCGACGGGCATCTTCACCACCTACGGCAGCGTCCTCAATTCATCGGGCCCACTGGGCATCTGGACGTGGCCGATCGTCGTCGTGGGCCAGCTCGCGGTAGCGCTGCTGCTGGGCGCCCTGGCCGCGCGCATCCCCGTGACCGGCTACGCCTACCAATGGGTGTCGCGCCTGGCCAACCCGGTCTTCGGCTGGATCACCGGCTGGATCTCGTTCACGTTCCTCGCCATCGTGGTGATCGCCGTCGACTACACCGTCGCCTCGACCGTCCTACCCGCCCTGTTCGCCTTCGAGGGCACGCCCGCCACGGCCTTCCTCATCACCGCCGTCGTACTCGTCCTGCAGGCACTGCTCATTGGGCTGTCGACCCGATGGACCGAACGCGTCAACAACTTCGCCGTCACCGCCGAACTCATCGGCATGGTCGCCCTCGTTGCGCTGCTGCTGATCATCGGCGTCATCACCCACCGCCTCAGCGTCGACAACCTGTTCTCCCACGGCGCCGTCCCCACCGAGGGCTACTGGAGCTTCGGCGAAGCCACGGCCGCCGGCCCCTGGATGCTCGCCTTCCTGTTGGGCGCCTTCACGATCGTCGGCTTCGAATCGGCGGCTAACCTCGCCGAGGAGACCAAGCGGCCCGAGGTCGTGGTGCCCCGTGCGATGTGGCAGGCAGTGCTCGCCTCGGGCGTACTGGGATTCCTGTTCCTGCTCGCGGTGACGGCAGCGGTCGACGACCCGGTCGCACTGGCCGAGTCCGGCACGCCCATAGCCGACGTCATCAAGGACATCCTCGGTTCGTTCGTCGGCACCGCACTGCTGGTGCTCGTCGCGATCGCGATCTTCGCGTGCGGTCTGGTCATCCTGCTGACCGGCGTGCGGTTGGTGTGGGCCATGTCGCGCGACGAGCGCTTCCCGGGTTGGCAACTGCTGCAGCGGATCTCACCGCGTACCAAGACACCACTGAACGCCACGATCGTGATGACGCTCATCTCGGGAGTCATCCTCGGGCTGTTCTCGACCAGCACCGACGCCCTGTTCAAGCTGTTCGGCGCGGCGACGCTGCTACCGGCGATCATCTACACGATCACCGTGGGCCTCTACATCGCCAAGCGCCGGACCCTGCCGCCGAGCGCAGGGTTCAACCTGGGCCGGTGGGAGGTCCCGATCATCGTCGTCGCCGTCGTGTGGCTGGTGTTCGAGCTGTCGCTGTTCCGCGACGCCTCGTTCCGGGACCCGTGGATCTACCTCGCCGTGATGGTCGCGATCGGCGCAATGTACCTCGGCTACCTGCTCGCCACCCGCGGCCGCGACGGCCTGCGGATGCCCGACATGCGTTCCATCGACGCCGAGATCGAGACCGTGTGACGGTACTCGCCATAGATCAGGGCACCTCCGGCACCAAGGCGATCGTCGTCGATCCCGCGGAGGGGGTCGTCGGCGTCGCCGAAGTGGCGGTGCACCCGCGCTACCTCGACGGCGGCGGAGTCGAACAGGACCCCAGGGAACTGCTCGACTCGGTGCTGGAGGCGGGCCGGGCCGCCGTGGCCCAGGCCGGCCGGCCGATCGACGCCGTGTCGCTGGCCAATCAGGGCGAGACCGTCCTGGCGTGGGATCCAATAACCGGACGTGCCCTGACTCAGGCCATCGTGTGGCAGGATCGCCGCGCCGAGTCGATCTGCGCGGACCTGACCGAACACGCCAACGAATTCGCTTGTCGCACGGGGCTGGTACTCGACCCGTACTTCTCGGCGCCCAAGATGGCCTGGCTGCGACGCAACGTCGAACGCGACGGCGTCGTCACGACGTCGGATACCTGGCTGCTACACCAGCTAACCGGGGAGTTCGTCACCGACGCCACCACGGCCAGCCGCTCGCTGGTGGTCGGGCTGGGCGAGAACACGTGGAGCGCAGACCTGTTGGCGCTGTTCGGGCTCGATGGTGAGCGGTTGCCGGGCATCGCCCCCAACGACGCGGTCATCGGTACGACGTCGGCGTTCGGGCGGGACATACCCGTCGGCGGGATCGTCGTCGACCAGCAGGCCGCACTGCTGGCCGAGTCGTGCTTCGAGGCCGGCATGGCCAAGTGCACGTTCGGTACGGGCGCATTCCTGCTCGCCAACACGGGTAGCACGCCGGTGTCGTCGAATTCGGGCCTGACGACGTCGGTGGCATGGCGGGTCGCCGGTGACGACACCTTCTGCGTCGACGGTCAGGTGTACACGGCGGCGTCGGCGGTGCGCTGGCTGGCGTCGCTGGGGGTCATCGCCGGCGCGCACGAACTCGACGGTGTGGCAGCGACCGACAGCGGCGGGGTGCTGTGCGTGCCCGCACTCGCCGGGTTGGCGGCTCCGTGGTGGGAAAGCACTGCCACGGCCTCGTTCTCGGGCATGACGCTGTCCACCGATCGCGGCCACGTGGTGCTCGCCCTTCTGCAGGGCATCGCCGCGCAGATCGGTGAACTCATGACCGCGATCGGTTCCGACAGCGCACCGCTGCGCCGCCTGCGGGCCGACGGCGGCCTCACCCAATCCACCGTGCTGATGCAGGCGGTCGCCGACGTCGTGCAGGTGCCGGTGGACGTCTACCCGTCGGCACATGCGACCGCCCTGGGCGCGGCGGCGCTGGCGGATCTGAGCCTGCACCCCGACAAGGGATTGCGCGGCGTCGTACCGTCGTGGAAGCCGTCCTCGACCTACGAGCCGGCCTGGGATGCCGCACGCGCAGAGGACTTCCGATCGTCGTGGCGCGCCCTTGCCGCGACGACCTATTCGAGAGAGGGAACGTGAACACTCAGTACGACGTCGTCGTCATCGGCGCCGGCATCGTCGGATCGGCCATCGCACGCGAACTGTCCGGCCACGAGCTGTCGGTCGCGCTGCTCGACGCGCGCAGTGATGTCGGTGACGGCACCAGCAAGGCGAACACCGCCATTCTGCACACCGGCTTCGACGCCACGCCGGGGACGCTCGAGTCCGCCATGGTGAGCCGCGGCTACCACCTGCTCAGCGAGTACTCCGCCCGAACCGGCATCCCGATCGAGCACACCGGCGCCATCCTGGTGGCCTGGGACGACGAACAACTCGACGCCCTGCCGAAGCTGCGGGACAAGGCCCTCGCCAACGGCTACGACCGCTGCGAGATCATCGACGCCGCAGCCGTTTACGACGCCGTTCCGGATCTCGGCGACGGCGCACTCGGCGGACTGACCGTGCCCGACGAGTCGATCATCTGCACGTGGACGGTGAACCTGGCGCTGGCCACCGACGCCGTCAACCGCGGTACGGCATTGCTGACCAACCACCGCGTGGACGGGGTGGACGTCGGCGACGACCACACCACGCTGCACACGGATGCGGGATCGGTCAGTGCGCGCTGGGTCGTCAACGCCGCGGGCCTCGGCGCCGACCACCTCGACGGGCTGTTCGGCTACTCGCGGTTCACCGTCACTCCCCGACGCGGCGAACTCATCGTGTACGACAAGCTGGCCCGCGCGCTGGTGAACAAGATCGTCCTGCCGGTGCCGACCTCTCGCGGCAAGGGTGTGCTCGTCAGCCCGACGATCTACGGCAACGTCATGCTCGGTCCCACGTCTGAGGACATCGAGGACCGGTCGGCCACTGCCACCACCGCGGACGGCATCGAGTTCCTGCTCGACAAGGGCCGCAGGCTGATGCCGCGGCTGCTCGACGAAGAGGTGACGGCCACCTACACGGGCCTGCGGGCAGCGATAGACCACGGTGACTACCGGGTCGAACCGGATGCGGCGCAACGCTATCTGCTCGTCGGCGGTATCCGCTCGACCGGCCTGACCGCGGGCATGGCCGTGGCCGAACACGTGCGCGGATTGCTGGCCGACGCCGGCATGGCGCTGACTCCGCGCGCGAATCTGCCCGAGCCGCCGCGGATGCCGAACCTCGGCGAGGCATTCACCCGTCCGTATCAGGACGAGGCGCGCATCGCCGAGGACCCGGAGTACGGCGCCATCGTGTGCTTTTGCGAGCGTGTCACCGCCGGCGAGCTGCGCGACGCGTGCCAGTCCACGATCCCGCCCACCGGGCTGGACGGCCTCCGCCGCCGGACCCGGGTGATGAATGGACGTTGCCAGGGCTTCTACTGCGGCGCCGAGGTCCAGGCCGTGCTCGACCGGCAGGTGGCGAGCCGATGAGCATCGAGGTCATCGAGACCGACGTCGCGATCGTCGGAGGAGGACCCGCCGGCCTGACGGCGGCCGCGGCGCTCGCCCCTGGACTCGACGTCGTCGTCCTCGAGCGGGAGGCGGCGGCAGGCGGCATCCCCCGGCACAGCGACCACCCGGGCTACGGCATCAGGGACATGAAGTCGTTCATCAGCGGACCCTCGTATGCCCGGCGGCTGGTCGACCAGGCCACCGCGGCGGGCGCCGACATCCGCACCCGCGCGACGGTGACGGGCTGGTCGGGGGACACGTCGCTGGACGTCACGTCACCCGAAGGGCGGCAACGCGTTCAGGCCCGTGCAGTCGTCCTCGCCACCGGTGCGCGCGAGCGACCGCGGTCGGCGCGACTCATCCCCGGCGACCGAGGATCCGGCGTCTACACCACCGGACACCTGCAGAACCTGGTCCACGTCCAGCACCGCACGGTCGGCCGGCGCGCCGTGATCGTCGGCGCCGAGCTGGTGAGCTACTCGGCTGTGCTCACGCTTCGCCACGCCGGTTGCGACACCGCGCTGATGACGACGACGCACCCCTCCCCCGAGTCCTACGCCGTCTTCAACCTCGCCGGCCGATCACCGTTGCTGGGCGTCGACGTCGCCACCCGCACCCGGGTCACCCGGATCATCGGCAAGCCCGCACTGCGGGCCGTCGAGATCGAGGACCTCGACACCGGACGGCGACGCATCGTCGACTGCGACACGCTGGTCCTCACCGGCGACTGGATCCCCGATCACGAGCTGGCACGGGCGGCCGGTCTCGACATGGACACTGACACCCTGGGCCCGCTGACCGACACCGCGCTGCGCACCAGTAGGCCCGGAGTGTTCGCGATCGGCAACCTGCTGCACCCCGTCGACACGGCCGACATCGCGGCGCTCGACGGCCGCCACGTCGCGGCGGCCGTGCGGCGTCATCTGAGTGGCACGCCGGTCCCGGCGGCAGGGGTCCGTCTGACGGCCGCGGCGCCGCTGCGATGGGTGACGCCGGGCGTCCTTCGACCCGGCGACGGCCCGCCGGCTCGCAACCGCCTGCTGCTGTGGACCGACACCCTGGTGCGGGTGCCCAAGGTGGTCGTCCGTCAAGACGGCCGGGTGGTCGGCCGCAGAACTCTGCCGTGGGCCGCCTCGCCAGGGCGCGTCTTCCGCGTCCCGGCGGGGATCCTCGAGCACGTCGATCCGAAGGGCGGCCCCGTCACCGTGTCGCTGGGCTGATGGCTTACCGCGGGGCGGACTACGTAGCCGAGTCCCACCGGACGTGCGGAACTACTGCACTTTGCTGAAAAACTACGCATCTTTCCCCGAAACACTTCCCTTCCGCCTTACGCCAGGGTAAATATTGGCGGCGGCGTCAAAGTGACTCGTAGGTTTCGCTTAGCGAGCCTTGCAAATCGGAGTCGAGTCATGGGTTTCAGCCGCTACGTCGGCCGTGTCGGAGCATTGGCGGTAGTCCTGGGAGTCGGCACCGCCGTCGCCTTCCCACAGACCGCACTTGCCGACGAAGGCGACGGGTCGGCCGAGTCGGCCGCCGTCTCCTCGCAGCAGTCCGCCTCGGGGACCTCCGGCGCAGCGGGCGTTGGGCCGAATGCCGAAACGCCGACGGTCAACACGCCCGACCCGACGACGAACACCACCGCGACCGGGACGCAGGACACGAGCGGTGAACCGCCGTCGAGCACGGTCAGCGCTCAGACGAACACGGGTAGCAGCACGCAAACTGCGGCCGAGCCGTCAACGGAGCCCACGTCGTCACCCGAGCCGGCCACCGAACCGGTGGTCGTCGAAGAGCCCACCAACGAAACCCCGGTCACCTCCGACACTCCCCCACCCGCGGAACCAAACGGGACCGAGACGCCGCCAGCCGACGCGACCGCCGACTCCGACACGGCACCCAGGCCGCCGGCGAAGCCGTCCGCACCCGAGGCGTCGACGCCCTCGAAGTCGACCACCGAGCCCGCCGCCGTGGCGCCCCGCAGCCTGCAGGCGGCAACCAACGCGACTCAGCAGCCCGGCCCCACCGCCGAAACCCTCAGTCAGCGAATGACTCTCACGACAACGGCACTCGCGCCTGCGGCCCCCACGCTGGACCCGCTCAGCGCGCTGCTGGCGATTCCGGTGTCGATCGTCACCACGTTGGTCAACGCAGTCCTGACACCGTTCCTCGGCGGTGCCCCCACCGCACCTGCCCAACCCCCGCTGCTCTGGGCGGTGCTCGCCTGGGTGCGTCGCGAATTCCAGCGCACCTTCGCGAATTCGACGCCGACGGCGCCCAACCAGAACGTCACCATCAGCCTGGCACTCCCCAACGCGGTGAGCGGACCCATCGCCTTCGGCGCCACCGACGCCAACGGCGACCGGCTGACCTACACCGTGCCCGCGCGCGGTGCCATCGGAGGGCCGACTCACGGCACCGTCACCGTCGACCAGGCCACCGGCACCTTCACCTACGACCCAGACGACGCCTATGCGCTGACCGGCGGCACCGACACCTTCACCTACACCGTGAGTGACGCAGGCGCGCGGCGGAACATCTTCGGCATCCCGCTGTCCTTCAGCCCCAGCACGGCCACTGGCACCGTGACCCTCGACGTCACCGCGCTCAACGACAGCCCCGTGGCGGTGAACGACACCACCACCGTCGCCGAGGACAGCGGCACCACACTGATCGACGTGCTGGCCAACGACACCGACGTCGACGCCGGACCCAAGACGATCACCGGCATCACCCAACCCACCAACGGCACGGTCTCCTTCACCGCAACCACGCTCAGCTACACACCAAACGCCAACTTCAACGGCTCCGACACGTTCACGTACACCCTGAACGGCGGCTCGATGGCCACCGCCACCATCACCGTCACCCCGGTGAACGACGCACCGGTGGCCGCGAATCAAAGCGTCACCATGCTGGAGGACACAACGGTGAGGATTGACCCGCTTGCGGGTGCCGTCGACGTCGACGGTGACGTCATCAGGTGGGCACTGACGGAGAACGCCAACATTGGCGAGATGGACATGGATTACGCCGGTCGGTGGTACATCGTCTACACCCCGCCGGCCAACTACTCCGGGCCCGCCACCATCCGATATCAGGTGTGGGATGGAATCGAGACCAGCGACTACGCCATCATCACCATCACCGTCACCCCAGTAGACGACCCGCCGATCGCCGTGAACGACACCGCCGTGGTGGGTGAGGACAGCGGCAGCACGTCGATCGACGTCCTGGCCAACGACACCGACGGCGACGGCGACGGCGGACCCAAGACGATCACTAGCGCGACCCAGCCCACCGGCGGCACCGTCACCTTCACCGACACGACCTTGACTTACACGCCGAAGGCCAACTTCAACGGCGCCGACACCTTCACGTACACGCTGAACGGCGGCTCCACCGCGACCGTCACCACGACCGTCACGGCCGTAGACGACAGCCCCGTGGCGGTCAATGACACTGCGACCGTCGCCGAGGACAGCGGCACGACGCTGATCGATCTGCTAGCCAACGACTTCGACGTCGATTCGGACCCCAAGACCATCACCGGTGTCACCCAACCCACCAACGGCACGGTCACCTTCACCGGCACCACCGTGAGCTACACACCGAACGCGAACTTCAACGGCACCGACACGTTTACCTACACACTCAACGGCGGCTCTACGGCAACCGCCAGGGTCACCGTCACGCCGGTCAACGACGCGCCGGTGGCCGCGAATCAGACCTATACGACGGCCGCAGGAACCCCGGTCACGATCGACCTGTACGCGGGTGCCTTCGATGTCGAGGGCAATCCGATCAGGTGGACCTTCGTCGGAGTGCCGAGCAACGGAACGCAATACTTTGCGAATTACTCAACCGGCGTCCTCCAGTACATTCCGAACCCCGGTTTCACGGGAACGGACGCATTCAGTTACCGCCTCGCAGACAACGTCGGCTCGGGAACGTTCGGCACCATCACCATCAACGTCATCGCCGTCGACAGCCCGGTCAATAGTCCGCCGGTCGCGACCGACGACACCGCCACCGTCGCCGAGGGCGGCACCACCACCATCGCACTGGTGACCAACGACTCCGACGCAGACGGCACCGTCGACACGACCACGGTCGTCATCGTCGGACAGCCGACGGCGGGCACCGCCACGGTCAACCCGAACGGCACCGTCACCTACGCCTCGAATGGCACCGAGGTCACCACGGACAGCTTCACCTACACGGTGAAGGACGCCACGGGCGCGACGAGCAACGTTGCGACCGTGACCATTACGATCACCCCGGTCAACGACGCCCCGGTAGCCGTGAACGACACCGCCACCGTCGCCGAGGGCGGCACCACGACCACCACGGTGATCAGCAACGACACCGACGCCGACGGCACCATTGATAGCAGCACCGTCGTCATCGTCAGGCAGCCCGCGGCGGGCACCGTCACGGTGAACCCGAACGGCACCGTCACCTATGTCTCCGATGGCAGCGAGGTCACGACGGACAGCTTCACCTACACCGTGAAGGACGCCACCGGCGCGACGAGCAACGTTGCGACCGTGACCATCACGATCACCCCGGTCAACGACGGGCCCACCGCCGTCAACGACAGCTACACCGTCGTCGCAAACGGCACCCTGACCGTCAACGCGCCGGGCCTGTTGGGCAACGACACCGACCCCGACGGGGAATTCCTGCGCCTCACAGAGATCTTCGCAGCTGCGCACGGCGCGCTCTCCGGAGTGCTCTCGAACGGCACCTTCACCTATCAACCGGACGCCGGCTTCACCGGCACCGACTCGTTCACCTATACCGTGAGCGACGGCGCGTCAACCAGCCAGGGCACCGTGACGATCACCGTCACCGCCGATCCGAACAACGTTGCGCCAGTAGGCAGCCCAGATTCCTACACGGTCGACGAGGACACGGTCCTGACCGTGAACGGCCCGGGGCTTCTCGCCAACGACACCGACGCCAACGGCCAAACGCTGAAAGTCGTGAGCATTGGCACTGAACCGACCCGTGGCTCGCTGGTGCTCAACGACGACGGGTCCTTCACCTACACACCGGGACCCAACCTCAACGGCACGGACACGTTCACCTACAAGGCGAGCGACGGCGCTGCCGAGACGGCCCTCACGACCGTCACCATCAACGTCACCGCCGTGAACGACGCACCGGTCATAGCGCTCAACGACGTGATCCCAGTCGCGAAGGACAGTTTCGTGGCATTCGGGTTGAGCAACAGGTCATCCGACGTCGACGGCGACGTGCTGACGGGGACGCTGGTCAGCGGCCCTCAGCACGGAACGTTCTACTTCGACACGGTGAACCGGGGGTTTTCCTACCAACCGAACGCCGGCTACACCGGAACGGACTCCTTCACCTACAAGGTCAACGACGGCAAGGTCGACAGCGCGATTGCGACCGTCACCCTCACCGTGGCCTGACGCTTACTGCGCGAACGTCGACTTTCCGTTGCCTGCAGGCCGGGTCGGCGACGAGAAGTCGACGTTCGCGAAAAGCCCATGAGTTCCGTTACGCCGTGTAACGATATGCGGCATGACGGCGGAACCCACTCGCGGTAGGCCACGCGACCCCCGCACGCAGAGCGCGATCCTCGCTGCCGCCCGCACAATGCTGTCGACCGTCGGGTACGAGCAGACCTCGATGGACGCCATCGCCAGGGAGGCCGGCGTGAGCCGTCCGACCATCTACCGGCGCTGGCCGTCCAAGGCGCACGTCGTGTTCGACGCAGTGTTCGGCGAGGCGGACGTCGACGAAGTGCTGGCGAACACAGGCGATTTCGAGACGGACCTCCGGGAGTTCGTACGCGCCGTGTGCGAGTTTTGGCGTGACCCCGTGGTCGCTGCCGCGACGATGGGCATCCTCGCCGACCGGCACCGCGACCCCGCGCTCTCGATCCGGACGCAGCAACTCCTCGACGAGCACACCAGGAGCAGGTTCGCGGCCCTGGTCCACTCGGGCGTCGACCAGGGCGCAGTCGCGCGAGACGTCGACGTGGACATGCTGTGGCAAGCACTCGTCGGCACCAGCCTCTACGCCGTTCAGGTGCAGCTGTTCGAGGACGTCGACGACCTTGCCGGCCGATTGTGCGCGCTCGCCATGCAGGGCGCATCCACCAGGAAAGAGAAGCGATGACGACCGAACCAGCGCAAGCCGAACTCTCGCAGGCGTTCTCGGCCCTACTCGACGAAGTCAGGGCCGTCGAGCGCAAGATGCTCGACGCCCAGCCGCCCCTGGACGAGCCCGACCTGCTCGACGGCTACCGCCTAACCTTCAGCCTGCTGCGCGTGGCCGTCGACGCCTACGTGTGGAACGAGAAGGAACGCCCGCGCCTGGTCGACGTCATCGCGCCGTTCCTCAAGTGGGGCGGCGACAACTCCGACGCCTACTACCAACTCGCGCCAATCGATCCCACCCGGACGTACCGCGTCAGCGGGAACCGCGGCGACGCCGTCTACCTGTCGATGACCGTCTACGGCGGCCCCGACGACGGTCACTACTCCGACCGCATAGTCGGCACGCTCAATGACCGGTCGCTGAACTTCGACGCCGACGGCAACTTCGAGTTCACGCTCAGCCCCACGCCCACCGACGGCCCCGGCCTGATACTGGAACCCGACGCGGTCTTCGCCCTCACCCGCGACTACGTCAACCACCGCGCCACCGACCGCCGTCCCGTGTGGACCATCGAGGCCCTCGACGCTCCCCAACGCCGCAGCGAGGACCGCGCCGACCTGACCCGCAGGCTCAAGGCGGCACGCACGTGGCTCGCCGAACAGCTGTCGTTCCTGCCCACCCGCCTCGAACCGCCCAACGAGATCCACGAGCCGTACCCGGTACCGAGCCAGACCTACGGCTGGGCGGCCGGCGACGCGGCATATGCCATGGGCGCGTTCGACTTACGGCCCGACCAGGCACTCGTCATCGAGGGCACCTCACCCGACTGCGCGTTCTGGAACCTGTGCCTGTGGAACTCCTTCCTGCATACCTTCGACTTCAGGTCCGAGCGGACCACCATCAACGGCGCCGAGGTGACCTACGAGGCCGACGGGTCGTGGCGCATCGTGATCGGTGAACGCGACCCAGGACATCCGAACTGGGTGTCGACGGCAGGTCGACCACGAGGCCTCATCTGGCTGCGCTGGTTCCTACCTGCGGCCACGCCATCGCAGCCGGTCTGCCGGGTGATCGCCGTCGACGACGGCGTCGCGTGACTGCGCAGCGGCCCGCCGACATCAGGCTGACCGACCTCGCCGACCCAGTCTTCCCGGACGCGGCACGCCCGATGCGCGACGGCCTGGCCGCCTACGGCGCGACGCTGACGCTGAGCCCAGAAACCCTGCTCGACACCGCAACCGAGCGCACGGGCCTCGCAGACTGGGGCGAATCGGCATTCCGCGAACGCCTCGACGTGCTGTGCGAATCGTTGACCACCCAGGCCCGTCTCTCCGACGTCGGCACCGCGATGGTCTTCGAGCAATTGGTCGGCCATCTGATCAACCGGCTGCGGCTGCAAGCCCTCGTCACGGCGCACCCGGAGATCGCCGACGAACCAGTCATCGCGCCGATCATCATCTGCGGTCTGCCCCGGACCGGAACCACCCACCTGCACAACTTGATCGCCGCCGACCCCGCACTACGCTACCTGCCGTACTGGGAGAGCCTCGAACCCTTCCCCGGGCCCGACGACGTCGACGATGGACCGCGCCGAGACCGGTGCGCAGCAGGCCTCGGCATCATCGAGGCCTCCATGCCGGAGTTCAAGCGCATGCACGAGATGACCGTCGATCACGCCCACGAGGAGATTCAGCTCCTGGCCAACGACCTGTCGGGAATGCTCTTCGAAACCACCTACCAGGTACCGGATTTCGCCGCGCACTACAAGGCACACGATCAGACCGCGTCGTACGCCTACCTGAAGCTCACGTTGCAGGCGCTGCAGTGGCTGCGGGGCGGCCGACGATGGGTGCTCAAGTCACCGCAGCACCTGGAGCAGTTCCCAGCCCTGCTCGCCACCTTCCCCGACGCGACCTTCGTAGTCACCCATCGCGACCCGGTCGCGGTGACGCAATCGATGGCCACGATGATCAGCTACGCATCGCGGATGGCCTGCGAGCGCCCCGACCCGATCGCCGTCTCGCGCTACTGGCTGGGCCGGGCCGAGGACATGCTGGGCGGCTGCCTGCGCGACCGAGACGTGTTGCCGCGTGACCAATCGATCGACGTGCGGTTCGAGGACTTCATGGCCGACGAGCAGGGCACCGTCGCCGCGATCTACGACCTCGCCGGCCAGCCATACGATGCACGAGCGCGAGCCGCGATGTCGACCTTCTGCGCCGAGCACCCCCGCGGGCGCCACGGCGGGGTCGTCTACGATCCGACGGCGCTAGGGCTGCGACCGGCCGAGGTCGCCGACGCCTTTCGCGGGTACCGGGAGCGTTTCGTCGACGCGTGACGCGCTAGTCGCCCGCGACCGACGCTTCGTGGTCGGACACCAGCAGCCTCGCCACGTCGGCCAGACGGACGTTGGTTTCCTGCGACGCCCGGATCAGTGTCGCGAATGCCTGCAGTCCCGTCAGTTTGTCGCGGTTCATCAGGATGCCCTTGGCCTGACCGATCACGTCGCGGCTTTCGACGGCGCCCTGAAGCTGTTCTTCGGTGGCCACGCCTTTCATGGCGACGGCGGCGTGCTGGGCCAGGATCTTGCCGACCGCAATCGACTCGTCGGTGAACGCGTGCGGCGCATCCGAGTACAGGTTCAGCACACCGAGGTTCTCGTTCGAGATGAACAGCCGGAACGACAACATGGTGCGCACACCGAACTCCACGGCACCCCGCGAGAAGTGCGGCCAGCGCGATTCGGCGGCGAGATCCTCCACGTGGACGGTTCGGCGCTCTCGCAGTACGTCTAAGACCGGCCCTTCGCCGAGATCCATCTGCATCTGGTCCAGCCGGGCGGACACCTCGTCGGTGGGGGCATGCGAGCGGACCTTGCGTCCCGCGACGAGCGAGATGCACGCCCACCGCGCACCCGGCACGATGTCCACCGCGGCGGTCGCGAGAACCTCCAGGACGGACTCCGAATCGCGTAACTCCCGCATTTGCACTGCCAAGTTACCGAGGGTGGACGCCAGAACATGGCGGGTCGGGTCGGCCGATATATGGGAATCCTGGTCGGACATCTGGGCATCACTCGCTTGGATCGTGCAGGCTAGGTCATGCGCGGCTGCGCCCTTTCGGACGCTGCGTACCTGGTGCTCAAGTACTGGGCGCTTCGCCTAACCAGCTTTCCATCTGAGAGCGCCGCGCTATCCATTCAATACCCAAGAATGGGAAATCTCGAAACTTTCGAGGTCGCGCCACATGGCCTCAGAGTGTCGGCCGATCGGTTCGCCACGACGCCGATAGGTTCGACGTCGAGGAGGCAGCGATGTCAGAAGCAGGTATCTGGGTTGCGTGGGGAATCCCCGCTCGCGGACGGGAACGGCAGGCCCTGGATTTGCTGCGCGAGACCGCGTCGGGCTATCTCGACACGCTGCGCGATGCAGGGCGGATCGAGCGCTTCGACGTCGCCATCCTGCGTCCACAGAGCACCGAACTCGGCGGCTTCATCCTCATCCAAGGGTCGAAGGACCAGGTAGAGGCACTACGCACCGATCACGGGTTCGAGGTCTGGCTGACCCGCGTCCAGTTGGTCGCCGACCGCGTCGGGGTCGTCGACGCCTGGGTTGGCAACGGACTGTCCGAGGCGATCGACCTGTATGAAGAGGCCATTGCCGAGATGGGCGCACCACCTCAGTAACACCCGTGTCGCCTGTGACGAAGAACATCGCGAGTGAGCGCTGAGGCCAATCCTCGGGTTTGCGCACCTCCATGCCGACAATCGCGTTCAATCGGTAGTCGGGGGGTGATTGGTCTGAGCAAGGGGACGGCATGGGTGCTTCGAATTACATCGGTCGCGTCGGCGGACTAGCGGTCGCGTTGGGCGTGGGAACCGCGGTCGTCACGGGACACGGCGTCGCGTTCGCCGACGATGGCGGCGATACCGGTACCTCGTCCTCCACCGACGGAGCCGCCAACGCGGACACCGACGGGACCAATACGGGCCCTGCCGCCTCGGCGACGAACACCACGTCCGGGACCGCTCCCACGACGTCGACGTCCACGTCGTCCACGTCTACTGCCACCGATTCGCAGGCGACCGACAAGGCGACCGACTCGGGGCCCGCGCCCGCCGGAGTGGTGAGCGCGCAGTCCAATACCGGATCGTCGTCCAACGACACGGCCACCGAGCCCACCGAAGCCGAGCCCACGGCCGAGCCGGCACCCACCGCCACACCGGAACCCACGACAGAGCCGACGCCCACCGCGACGCCGGAACCGACGGCCGAGCCGAAGCCAGAGCCGACGCCCGCAGCCGACGACGAGGACGGCGGAGCCTCCAAGACCCCCACCGCCACGCCCAAGCCGACCAAGACCCCTACGGCAGTCGAAACCGGACCCGAGGCTCCCGCGACACTCGCCGCCACCCCAAGGGCGAAGAACGACACCGAGCCGGTCGCGACTGCGCTGGCGGCGAAGGTTCAGTCGCCCGCCCAGATCGCCTCGGCTTCCATCACCCAGGCTTCCGTCACCCCGGCAACCGTTGCGGTCGCGCCTGCGCCGGCACCCAACCCCCTCGCAGCCGTGGGCAACGTGATCTCCAGCGTCGTGAACTGGGTCCTCGGCCCGCTGGCGGGCAGCGCGCCGGCCACCCCGGCCGAACCCCCGCTCGCCTGGACGCTGCTGGCCTTCGCCCGCCGCGAGATCGACACCTTCGTCTCGGCCGTCACCGGAGCGCTCGGCCTGAGCAACCCCGCCGCGGCCGCCCAGACCACGAGCCTGGCCGCGACCAGCCTCGCCCTGGCTCAACCGTTCGCCCTCGCCGCGGCAGCCGCGGTCCCAGCCCGGCCCGGCTTCCCCGTCCCCGGCGCGCAGATCAGCCCGTCGACCAGCTTCGTCGACTGGGTCACCGGCAACTTCCAGCCGAACGACACCTACGCCCGATACGGCATGTGGGGCACCGACATCGGCACCATGTGGGACAACGGCATCGCCGACGACCCGACCACTCCGATCAACGAGCACCAGGTTCTCATCGCGTTCGGCGACACCTTCGGTGGGCCGAACATGACGGGCACGTGGCGACTGAACACGCTGTTCCGCAGTTCGGATCTCACCTTGGCCGATGGCCTGGCCATTCCCGACGGACAGTGGTTGAACGGCAACATGTTCGGCGGCTCGCCGCTGTGGCAGTCGAACTATGCGCGCCAGATCATCCTGCCCGAACGGTTGCCCGCGGGCCTGCCCGGCGGCGTCACGCTGATTCCGACCGCAGGCATCTCGGTGCCGACGCCCGGCACCCAGTTCGGTGCAACCCAGTACCTCAGCTTCATGTCGGTCAAGCAGTGGGGTGCCGCAGGCCAGTGGACCACCAACTACTCGGCCATCGCCTACTCGACCGACAACGGCGAGAACTGGTACGTCGCACCGCAATCGGTGCGGATGAACGACTCCTGGAGCGGCAACGCCAACTTCCAGCAGGCCGCGTTCGTGCGTCCCGGTGACGGCTACGTGTACTCCTACGGGACGCCCAACGGCAGGCAGGGCGCGGCCTACATCTCGCGCGTCGCGGAGCGGGACATCCTCGACGTGTCGAAGTACGAGTACTACAGCAAGGGCACCGCAGGCGGGTGGTTCGGCATCGGGGCCACCAAGGCCGGGTGGTACAAGAACCAGCCTGCCAAGGCGACCGCGATCTTCGGCGGCGCCGAGCAGGGCGCCTGCGGCGCAACGAAGCCCGGCAGCCAGGTCAGCGAGTTCTCGGTTCAGTACAACAAGACGCTGAAGAAGTACGTCGCGATGTACGGCGACCAGTCGAACAACATCGTCATGCGCACTTCCGATACCCCGCAGGGCGGTTGGTCCGAGGCGAAGGTCCTGATGACCCAGCAGCCCGGTGGCATCTACGCCCCGATGATGCACCCGTGGTCGCCGTCGACGATGGGCACCGGGACCGATCTCTACTGGAACCTGTCGCTGTGGTCGGAGTACAACGTCATGCTGATGAAGACCGACCTGACCAAGGTGTAGTCGTGCGCTGGTTCGCGATCAGCATCGCCGCCGCCGCGATCGTGGCACCGGCGGCGACGGCGTCGGCCGACCCCGCGGTGCCCCCACCCTGTACCGGTGACCTCGCCGGCGCGATGACCTGGCCCGCAGGCGCCGACGCGCCACTGCGGTGCGACGGGGGCCGCTGGCTGAGCGTCGACGATCCCTACCCGTTCAGCGATCGCTGGGTCAGCGACGGCCCGTCGATGACGTTGTACGGCGGCGCCAGGCCCAACCCGGTGATCGAACCCGGCGTCTGGACGGCCACCCCGCTGACCGCAGGCGACCGCTGCAGCGCCCGGCAGACCACCGTCACCTACGGCAAGGTCGACGGTCCGCCCCGCGTCGACGAGGGAGGCGTCGGGCAGCCGCTTCGGCTGGAGGTGCTGCCACGGCTGCTCACCATCGACATGAGCGGTGATTGCCTGTGGCAGAAGCAGTCTGACTGATCCTCACCCGAGCCGCGCCCTGGCGACGTCCAGTTGCGACTCGATGCCCGCCCACGTCTCGCGCACGATCTGCTCCACCGGCAGCAGGTCCACGATCCGCGACGAGACCTGGCCGGTGTTCGCGACGCTGGCCTCCATGTCGCCGCCGAAGTACAACTCGGTGACCTGTCCGAGCAGTCGTGCGTCCGGGTCGGCCGCGGACACCCGGGCCGCGAGGCCGGTCCGCAACACCCGCATGGTCGGGTTGCCGGGGACGTCGAGTAACACGGTGCCCGCATCGTCGGCCGCCACGATCGCGCCCTTGAACTCGTCGTGCACCGCCGACTCGAGGCTCGCGAGCATCCGCGTACCCATCTGCACGCCCTCGGCCCCGAGCACCAGAGCCGCTGCGGCAGAACGCGCGTCACACATGCCACCGGCCGCGATGATCGGCAGGCCCACCCGTTCGGCGACCAAGGGCAGCAACACCATCGTCGAGGCGCCGAGCGCCGACTTGAACCCGCCACCCTCGACGCCTTCGACCACCAGCGCGTCGACGCCGGTATCGGCCGCCTTGTGCGCCGCCTTCAGGGATCCGATGACGTGGACGACCGTCATGCCCGCGTCGTGCAGCCTGGCGGTGAACAGAGCCGGATCGCCGGCGGAGGTGAACACGTGCCGCACACCGGCTTCGGCGAGGACCTCGACGATCGACGGGTCGGCCTTCCAGCCCTGGATCATCAGGTTGGCCGCGACCGGCCGGTCGGTCAGGGAACGGACCCGATGCAGATCTCCTCTGCCTTCGGGCGTCAGCGTCTCGATCATCCCGAGGCCGCCCGCCTGCGATACCGCCGCGGCCAATTCGGCCCGCGCGATGTAGGTCATCGGGGCCTGGACGACGGGGTAGCGGACGCCTAGGAGGGTCTGGATCCGGTTCGGCACGGATCCATCATGGCGTGCGCCGGGGTCAGCGCCTCAGCATGCTCGGGAACGGCAGCGCGGCGTCGGCCGCATCCTCGCGCTGCGCGTCGGCCATGAAGCACACCAGGCTGGCGCAGAAGCTGGCCAGCGCGGCGACCAGGACGAGCGTCGCGAAGCCACTGGAACCCATGCCGAACACGGCCAGGCCCATCACGAACCCGATCACAGCGGCGAACATTAGCAGCAGGCCCGTCGAGGACATTGCCTCGTTCATGGGATCGTCGACGTCGCCGCGACCTGGCTTGCTCATCATGTGGTCCTTCCGCTTCGGCTGGGGCGCAGCTTTGATACCCGGCCCTGCGGCAAACGAAACAGGACCGACTACAGCGGCAATCTGCGGTTGAGGAGCACGGCCGATATCGCCGCCACCGCCAGCACCAGCGCACCCAATCGCAGCCAGCCGGTGCTGGCGTCCCCGCGCACCGTCTCGTAGCCGATCTGGTCCTGCAGCGTGTCGTAGATCTGGTTGAGTTCCGCCGTGTCGTCGGCGGTGTAGGAGGTACCGCCGGACAGCTGCGCCACCTCCTTCATGGTCGAGTCGTCCACGGGCACCTCGACCTCTGACCCGTCGACCTCGACCTTGCCGTCGGGGGTGCCGAACGCGATCGTGGAGATGGGGATGCCCTGGTCCTTGGCGGCGCGGGCGGCGGTGAACGCGCCTCGGGGGTTGTTCGGGTTCGCCGGGGTGGTCTCCTTGCCGTCGGAGAACAGCACGATGCGGGCGGGCGGCGGGCCCTCTCCCCCACCGATCACGGCGCCGACGGTCGAGATCGCCTGCAGTGCCGCGAAGATCGCCTCACCGGTGGCGGTGCGCTCGGCCACCTGCATCTTGTCGATCGCGACCTTCGTCGCGTCGTGATTGGTCGTCGGCGAACTGAGCATCGTGGGGTTCGCGGCGTAGGTGATGAGCCCGAGATTGACCCCGGGGGTCAGTTCGTCGGCGAACTTCTTGGCGGCCTCCTGCGCGGCCTTCAGGCGGTTGGGCGGCACGTCGGTGGCGTTCATGGAGGTCGACACGTCCATCACCAGCATGATGACGGCGCGGTTGCGCGGGAGCTTGCGATCGAGCGAGGGGCCCGCCATCGCGATCGTGAAGAAGACCAGGGCCACGGCGACGAGCACGGCGGGCAGGTGCCGCCACCGGTTCTGCGGCGCCGCGGAGAGGCGGCCGATCATGTCGCTGTCGGCGAATCGCGCGAGGCGCTGCTGCCGGCTGCGCTGGATCGAGACGTAGAGGACGGCCAGGCCCGCGATCACGAGCAGGAAGAGGAAGAACCACGCGTGGGCGAAGCCCGACAGTGGCAGCTCGCCCAATACGGGCAGATTCACGACGCTTCCCTTCGACTGATCAATGCGGATCCCTGACCGAGAGTACAAAGCCTGCGACCGACTGCCGGGATGACGAGGCGCCACGCGCGCTGTGCAGTCGCTCAGGTCCGGTCCTGCCCGGACGTCGGAGCGCACATAGACTCCTGCTGTGCGCGATGTCCTGGACGAGCTGCTCGCCGTGTGGCGGGCCGGAGGCACGGCCGGTCTCGCCACCGTCGTGCGCACCATCAAGTCGGCACCGCGGGCGGCGGGAGCGGCGATGGTGGTCGCCCCCGATGGTTCCGTCGCGGGATCGGTGTCCGGCGGTTGCGTCGAGGGTGCGGTGTACGAACTCGCCGGGGAGGTGGTCCGGACCGGGCGGGGGCAGCTGCAGCGCTACGGCATCACCGACGACGACGCCTTCGCCGTGGGGCTCACGTGCGGCGGGATCATCGACATCTTCGCCGAGCCGCTGTCGGCGGAGACCTTTCCCCAACTCGCCGCCGTCGCCGACGACATCGCCGCACACCGACCCGTCGCGGTGGCGACGGTGATCAGCCATCCCGACCCCGAGCGCGTGGGCCGACGGTTGGTGGTCGGTACGACGACCGTCGACGGATCGCTCGGCTCGGCGCGCGCCGACGCGGCAGTCGCCGACGACGCGAGGGGCCTGCTCGCAGCCGGCCGCACCGACGTCCTGGTCTACGGGGCCGACGGCGAGCGGCAGGGCGAGGGCATGGAGGTGTTCGTCGCCAGCCACGCACCGCGTCCCCGCATGATCGTCTTCGGTGCGATCGACTTCGCTGCCGCGCTCACGCGCCAGGCCGCCCTGCTCGGCTACCGAATCACGGTGTGCGACGCCAGACCCGTCTTCGCGACGCCCGCGCGGTTCCCTGCCGCCGACGAGGTGGTGGTGGACTGGCCCCACCGGTACCTCGCCGCCCAGGCCGAACTCGGCGAACTCGACGGCCGGACGGCCATCTGCGTGCTGACCCACGACCCCAAGTTCGACGTGCCCGTGCTGGAGGTGGCCCTGCGCCTGCCGGAGGTGGGCTACGTCGGCGCGATGGGGTCGCGCCCCACGCACCACGACCGGGTCGAGCGGCTGCGCGAGGTCGGCCTGACCGATGCCGAACTCGGCAGACTGTCGAGCCCCATCGGCCTCGATCTCGGCGCCCGTACCCCGGAGGAGACGGCGGTGTCGATCGTCGGCGAGATCATCGCCCGCCGGTGGGGCGGTGGCGGACAGCCGCTGGCCGACATCCCCGGCCGGATTCACCACGACTAACCTGCGGTAACGCCACTCTCTCTTTTTGATATTCAGCTTCTCTTGTACGATAACGAAGCTTGCCGCCGATGTGATGCGCACCACTTACCCGCAAAAGTGACTAGGGAGCAACCCGTGACCACGAGTACGCCGGAAGTAGTCGCCGCGCGCTACGCAGGCACCCGCATGGCCCGGGTCGAGGACACCCGCCTGCTGACTGGCAAGGGCACCTTCGTCGACGACGTGCAGCGTCCCGGCATGCTGCACGCCTGCTTCGTCCGCAGCCCGTTCGCGCACGCGCGGATCGCGGACATCGACACCACCGCCGCACTGGCACTGCCCGGCGTGCGTGCGATCTTCACCGCTGCCGACTTGAACCACGAGGTCGTCGAGGCGTGGCACGCCGTCGCGGGCAAGGACGTGCCGGACACGCCCCGACCGCCGCTGGCCGAGGGCGTCGTCAAGTTCGTCGGCGATCCGGTCGCCCTCGTCGTCGCCGAGAACCGCTACGTCGCCGAGGACGCGGTCGACCTCGTCGACGTCGACTACGAACCCATGCCTGCGCTGGCAGACTTCCGGAAGTCGCCCGATTCCGGCGTCGTGGTGCACGACGAGTACCCCGACAACGTGGCAGGCGGCATGGGAGGCATGCCGCCCGACGAGGAACTGTTCGCCTCGGCACCCACCGTCGTCTCCGAACGCGTCTACCAGCAGATGTACGTGCCGGTGCCGATCGAGACGCGCGGCCTGGTCGTCGAATGGTCATCCGCTGCAGGGGAACTGACGATGTGGGCGTCTACCCAGACGCCGCACGAACTGCGGGCGTTCTGCGCGCGCCTGCTCGGACTGCCGGCTCAGCGCGTACGCGTCATCATGCGGGATACCGGCGGAGGGTTCGGCCAGAAGGTCGTGCCGATGCGTGAGGACATGTGCATCATGCTGGCCGCGCGCAAGGTGCCGGGTGCACTCAAGTGGATCGAGGACCGCCGCGAGAACCTGATGTCCGCAGGCCAGTCCCGGCACGTCGACGGCACCGTCCGGATGGCGTTCGACGACGACGGCAAGATCCTGGCCGCCGACATCGACTTCGTGCAGGACGTCGGCGCCTACCCGACGCCCTACCCCGTGCTCACCACCGCAGCCATCGGCATGTTCTTCCCCGGTCCGTACCGCGTGCCGAAGGCCAGCTTCAACTACAAGACCGTGTTCTCGAACACCGCTGGGCTGCACGCGTACCGCGGGCCATGGCAGTACGAAACCCTCTCGCGAGAGGTGCTACTGGACATCGCCGCTCGCAGAATGGGCATGGATCCGGTCGAACTGCGCCGCATCAACATCCTGCGCGGCGACGAGATGCCGTATTTCAATCCCAACGGGATGCCGTACGACCACGTCGCACCCGCCGACACCTTCGAGCAGGCCGTGAAGATTCTCGACCACGAGGGCTTCCGCAAGGAGCAGGCCGAGGCGCTGGCGCAGGGCCGCTACATCGGGCTGGGCTTCTCGGCCTACATCGAGCCGACCGCCGCGGCCACGGGATACCTGGCCCACGAGGGCTGCACCATCCGGGTCGAGCCGTCCGGCACCATCAACGTCTACGTCAACGGCGGCTCGACGGGGAACAGCATCGAGACCACCGTCGTGCAGCTCACCGCGGATGCGTTGGGCGCCAACGTCGAAGACGTGCACACCATCCAGGGTGACACCGCCGTCACCCCGTACGGCGCGGGCACCCAGGGCAGTCGCAGCGGTCCGATGACCGCCGGTGCGGTCAACGAGGCCGGTACCGCGGTGCGCGAACAGCTGGTCACACTCGCGGCGCACGCTCTCGGCGTCGACGGGTCCGAGATCGAACTGCGTGACTCGACGGCCCTGTCGCGCAACGATCCCGAGAAGTCGATCACCTTCGCCGAGTTGGCGTACCGGGCGCACTACGAGCCCACGCAGTTCCCGCCCGGCATGGCCACGCAGCTCGAAGCGACCGCCCGGTTCGTGTCGCAGGCGATGATCCACTGGGCCAACGCGACGCACGCGTGTACCTGCGAGGTCGACGTCGACACCGGCCACGTCACCCTCACCCGCTACATCGTGAGCGAGGACGTCGGGCCGATGATCAACCCGAACGTCGTGGAGGGCCAGGTCGCAGGTGGCACCGTGCAGGGCATCGGAGGCGCACTGCTGGAACAGCTTTCGTACGACACCGACGGCAACCCACTGTCCTCGACGTTCGTCGACTACCTGCTTCCCACGGCCACCGAGGTGCCCCCGCTGGAGTTCGGCCACGTCGAGATCCCCGGGCCCGGTGTCGGCGGTTACAAGGGCTGCGGCGAGGGCGGCGCCATCGGCGCGACGCCTGCCGTCATCAACGCCGTCAACGACGCGCTGGCCCCGCTCGGCGTGACCGTCACCGAACTCCCCGCGAGCCCCGCCACGATCGTGGACCTGATCGAACGCGCCCGGCCATGACCCTAGGAAAGGACCACTGACCGTGGAACTCAACAACGAATTCCGGGTCGCGGTACCCGCCGCGAAGACGTGGGACGTCCTGACCGACGTGGAACGCGTCGCACCCTGCCTGCCAGGGGCGACCCTGCTGTCGGTCGACGGTGACGACTTCACCGGTGCGGTCAAGGTCAAGGTCGGCCCGATCACCGTCTCCTACAAGGGCGTCGCCTCCTACCAGGAGAAGGACGAGACCGCGCGGCGCATCGTGCTGCGCGCCGAGGGCAAGGAGACCCGTGGCAGCGGCACCGCCGCCGCCACCGTCACCGCCCAGCTGAAGGACGAAGGGGACGCCACCCACGTGGTGATCAGCACCGACCTCGCGATCTCGGGCAAGGCCGCCCAGTTCGGCCGCGGTGTGCTGGCCGACGTGTCGTCCAACCTGATCGGCCAGTTCGCCCGCAGCCTCGAAGCGGAACTGCTGGGCAGCGCCTCCGGGGCGGGCACCGCCACGACCACCGCGCCCACGGCCGAGGCTGCGGTCGCAGCGGCCCAGCCCGGCGCCGATTCGGTCGACCTGCTCAAGGTCGTCGCCCTCCCCGTCGCCAAGCGCGCTGCGCCGGTGCTGGCGGGTGTCGCCGCGGGCGCCGCGCTCGGCTTCCTGCTCGGCAAGCGCAGAAAGCCCGCGCACCCGGCCGCGATCAAGGCCGACGAACTCATCGCCGCCCTCTCCCGGCTCGTCTCGTGAAGGCCGCGCCGTTCGCGTACCACCGCCCCGACTCGGTGAAGGAGGCGGTGGATCTGCTCGCCGAGTTCGGCGACGAGGCCAAGATCCTGGCCGGCGGGCAGAGCCTGGTGCCGATGCTGGCGATGCGGCTCACCCACTTCGAGAATCTGATCGACATCTCGCGCGTCGACGAGTTGTGTGGGATCGACCTCGTCGACGGCGAGGTGGTGATCGGCGCTGCCACCCCGCACGCGCTGGTGGGCCTCGACGACGAAGTCGCCGACTCCGTGCCGCTGCTCACCGCGGTGACCCCGCACATCGGCCACTTCCAAATCCGGACCAGGGGCACCCTCGGCGGCGCGGTCGCCCACGCCGACCCCGCGGCGGAGTACGCCGCCGTCGCGTTGACGCTCGGTGCGACGATCGACGCCGCGTCGTCCCGCGGCGACCGACAGATCCCGGCGAGTGACTTCTTCACCGGCTTGTGGGAGAACTCCCTGGCACCCGACGAGATCCTGCGCGCCGTGCGCTTCCCCGTGTGGCCGGGCCGCACCGGTTTCGCGGTGCACGAATTCGCCCGCAGGCACGGTGACTTCGCGATCGCCGGTGCCACCGTGGCCGTCGCACTCGACGACGACGACCGCGTGACGCGCTGCGGCATCGGCCTGCTCGGGCTGGGATCGACACCCAAGCGCGCCACCCCCGCCGAGGACGCGGTCACCGGACGGCCCGTGGCCGACGTGAGCGCCGACGCGATCGGCGCGCTGGCGATGTCCGGTCTTGCCGACGTCCCCAGCGATCTACAGGGCTCCGCGTCCTACCGCACGCGGGTGGGTGCGGCGATGGTCGCGCGCGCATGGACCGATGCGACCACGGAGGCACTCGATGCACGAGACTGACGTCCACATGACGGTCAACGGCACCCCGCACGGCGGTGCCGTGGAGCCGCGGCTCACGCTCGCGGACTTCCTGCGCGAGAAGTGCGGGCTGACCGGCACGCATCTCGGCTGCGAGCACGGGGCGTGCGGTGCGTGCACGGTGCTCCTCGACGGCCAGGCGGTGCGATCGTGCCTGATCTTCGCCGTCCAGGTCGACGGCCAGGAGGTCACCACGGTCGAGGGCATCGCATCGCCCGACGGCGAACTGTCACCGGTACAGGCGGCGATGCGGGCGTGCCACGGTCTGCAGTGCGGTTTCTGCACACCGGGATTCGTCACGTCGATCACGGCGTTGCTGCGCGACAACCCGCAGCCCACCGACGACGAGATCCGCGAAGGGCTGTCGGGCAACTTCTGTCGGTGCACCGGCTATCAGGGCATCGTCAACGCCGTGCATCAGGCCGCCCAGTCCCTTACGTAACAGTCGTCGTCCACGACCGATACACCCTGGAGAGGTTTGCTGACGTACGGTGGACGCGCACGGTTCATCGCTGAGGAGGGCAAGACGCATGAGGTTCGGCCACGTCGCCGCGGCACTTCTGATCGCCGCCGGTACCGCTGCATCCCTGGCGGCGCCCGCGTCCGCTGATCCCGCCGACGCGCAGGTGGACAAGGTCTTCGCGAAGGCCGTCCGCGACGCGCGGCTGCAGATCCCCTCCAGCGAGGCCATCGACCTCGCCCAGTCGACGTGCAACGTGCTGGTCAACGGCGGCTCGGTCGAGGCGGCGCTGCGACACATCCAGACCGCCACCGAGTGGAAGTCGGTCGACGACATCAGCACGTTCGGCAGCCTCGCCGTGCAGGGCTACTGCCCGCAGGCGAATCCCAACCGCTAGCCGAGAACTTCTCCCCATCCGCGGCGATAGTGGAGAGCATGGACATCGGATTCGTCGGACTGGGCAACATGGGCGCGGCCATGGCCGCCAACCTCATCGCTGCGGGACACACGGTCACCGCTTACAACCGCTCACACGACAAGGTGGAGGCTCTCGAGGGCGCGCGCCCGGCCCGCACCGTCGCCGACGCCTGCACCGGTGAAGTCGTCGTGTCGATGCTCGCGGACGACCACGCCGTCGAGGCCGTCACCTTCGGCGCCGACGGCATCCTCGCGGCTCTCCCTCGGTCGGCCGTGCACGTGTCGTGCTCGACCATCAGCGTGGCTTTGGCCGAACGCCTCACCGTCGCACACGCCGAGGCGGGGCAGCAGTTCGCCGCCGCGCCAGTGTTCGGCAGGCCCGAGGCTGCCCGCGCGGCGAAGCTGTTCGTGGTGGCGGCAGCCGAACCCGAGGTGTTGCGGACCATCGAACCGATCCTCGACGCCGTCGGCCAGCGCACCTTCGTGGTGGGGTCGGAGCCCAAGGCCGCCAACCTGGTCAAGCTGTCCGGCAACTTCCTGATCGCGTCGGTCATCGAAACCCTCGGCGAGGCAATGGCACTGGTCTCCAAGGCCGGTGTCGACAAGGAGCAGTACCTCGAGATCCTGACCTCGACGCTGTTCGGCGCACCGGTGTACCAGACCTACGGCGGGCTGGTGGCGCGCGAGGAGTTCGAGCCCGCGGGCTTCGCTGCGACGCTCGGCCTCAAGGACATTCGCCTCGTGCTCGAGGCCGGGGAGGAACTACGCGTTCCGCTCCCGGTCGCGAGTCTGCTCCGCGACCGCTTCCTGACGCTGCTGGCCACCGGCGGCGGTGAGCTCGACTGGTCCGCCATGGGCGCCCTGGCCTCTTGGGAGGCGGGCGGCGCCGGACCGATCCGCTAGGACACCACCCCGCGCAGGCCGTCCGCGCCGAAGACCGGTTCGAGCATCGACGACATGTCCGGCCCGCGACGCAGACCGTGCCCGCCGTCGACGTTGATGATCTGGCCGGTGATCCACTCGGCCGCGTCGCTGAGGAGGAACAGCGCAGCATTGGCGATGTCGGTCACCTCACCCGGGCGCGGCAGCGGCGTGCAGCTCGCGTAGTCGGCGCTGATGTCGGGTGAATCCAGAATGGGCGCAACCATGTCCGTGCGGATCAGGCCCGGCCGGATGCCGTTGACCCGCACCCATGACGCGCCGAGTTCGTCGGCGGCCAGCATCATCAGGTGGTCCAGTGCCGCCTTGCTCGGCCCGTAGGACGCGAACCAGCGGTGGGTGTTGCTCGAGGCGATCGACGAGATGCCGACGAACGAGCCGCCGCCGCCGCGCACCATCTCGCGGGCACTGTGCTTGAGGACGTACATCGTGCCGTTGACGTTGAGATCGACGGTCTGACGCCAACCCTCGGAATCGACCTGGGTGATGGGCCCAATCGTCAACGATCCACCGGCGCTGTGCACGACGCCGTGCAGTCGACCATGCCACGCGGTCGTGGCATCCACGACGCGAGCCACCTCGTCCTCGTTGGTCACGTCGGCGGGCTCGTAGCGCACGCGGCCGGCCCCATCGCCGGCGCCAATCTCCTCGGCCGCCGCGGCGAGCTTGTCGGCGTTGCGCCCGACCAGCATTGCGTTGCCGCCCGCCGCCACCACGGCTGCCGCGACACCCTTGCCGATGCCGCTGCCACCACCGGTGACGAGGTAGGTCCGATCCACCAACGAGAGTTGCACCATTGCCTCCGCTTGAATCTCACTCATCCGAGTCCGTCGCCCCAAAACTGGAACACGTTCTACATCGAACCACGGCGCCGCGAGGCTGCATAGCAGCGGCTCGGCAGCGATGTCACAGGGGTCTCGCAGACCCCTCACAGATTTGGTACCGCCGCACCACTTTCTGCTCACTTCGGCTGATGGGAGTGGCTTGATCAGCGTATTCTCGCCAACGGAATCGGCCCCCCGCCGCGTTCCGAACGACGATAGAAAGCGTGACGATGGCCAAGAACATCTTCGCTCCTCGCACGAGCGCACCGCAGCGACTGGTCCTCGCCGGAGGCTTCGCCATGGCGATCGCGGCGGCGCCGGTCTTGCTGGCCGTTGCCGCACCGGCGATCACCGGACCGACCGTGACGGCATGCCCCGGCGGCGAGACCGAGGACACCTTCACCAACACCTGCACGCCGGACCTGGTGCCGAATTCGCCTTCGTTCTCGACCACCTCGCCGGGCGGACTCCCGTCAGTCGACGGAATCCCCTGCACCGGAGGAAATTCCGGCCAGTGCATCGGTCTCGGCGAGGAGCAGCAGGCAGAGGGCCCGATGGCCGTGCCGCGCTCGAGCGTCAGCTCGAGCCCCTAGCCGACGCGGGGCGGCGCACCCGCCGTCGTCCCGCCGGCCGCTCGAACGCGGGACCGTCTCTCAGGGAACTAGTGGAACTCGTGCAGATTCTTGGCAGCTTCCATAGACTCACCCTCGACGACACGGTCAAACAAGAGAAAGCGTGACGATGGCGATCCTGCATGTCTCAGCCAGACGACTCATCCTTGCGGGCGGGTTCGCGCTCGCCGTCGCCGCGGCGCCCGCGGTCGCCGTGTTCGCCGGACCCTCGGCCGCACCGGCCGCCCCGGTCGCAGCATGCGGCGGCGGCGAGGAGCCGGACCAGTTCACCGGCATCTGCGTCCCGCACACCGTGCCGAGTTCGCCGTTCAGCTCCATCCCCGGCAACCCGGACATCCCGGCGATCGACGGCATCCCCTGCACCGGCGCGAACAGCGGTCAGTGCATCGGCCTCGCCGAAGACGCGCCGCAGTACGTGCCCCCGCAGTCCTCGGTCGGCAGCAGCCCCACGGTCACCGGCTTCTCCTGATCTGACCCGCCTCTGGGCGACTCGGTCCGCCGAGTCGCCTAGAGTTGAGTCATGGCAGCAACCCCAGATCCAGCGGACATCGTCGAAGACGTCGAACCACTAGCCGACAGTACGGCGCGTCAGGCACGCAAGGTGGTGGCCGCTTACGCCACCGATGCCGACGAATGCCGCGTGTTCCTGTCGATGCTGGGCATTGGGCCGGCGAAGCTCGACGCATAGTGGCGGAGTCGGCCGAACGGGGAGACGCCGACTTCCTCGTGGTGGCCAACCGGCTGCCGATCGACATGGAACGGTTGCCCGACGGCACCACGACCATCAAGCGCAGTCCCGGTGGGCTGGTCACCGCACTGGAGCCGATCCTGCGCAGCCGCCACGGTGCGTGGATCGGCTGGCCGGGCATCACCGACGGTGACGACGAACCGGTCGTCGAAGACGGTCTGACGATGCGCCCGGTCGTCCTGTCGGCCGACGACGTCGAGAAGTACTACGAGGGCTTCTCCAACGCCACCCTGTGGCCGCTGTACCACGACGTCATCGTCAAGCCGATCTACCACCGCAAGTGGTGGGACCGCTACGTCGAGGTCAACCGCCGCTTCGCCGAGGCCACGGCCCGCTCGGCCGCCGAGGGCGCGACGGTGTGGGTGCAGGACTACCAGCTGCAACTGGTGCCGAAGATGCTGCGCATGCTGAGGCCCGATCTCACCATCGGGTTCTTCCTGCACATCCCGTTCCCGCCGATCGAACTGTTCATGCAGATGCCGTGGCGGACCGAGATCATCGAGGGCCTGCTCGGCGCCGACCTCGTCGGCTTCCACCTGCCCGGCGGCGCACAGAACTTCCTCTACCTGGCCCGCCGGCTCGTCGGCGCGAACACCTCGCGCGCGACGGTGGGCGTGCGGTCGCGGCTCGGCGAGGTACAGGTCGGCTTCCGCACCGTGAAGGTCGGAGCCTTCCCCATCTCGATCGACTCCACCGACCTCGACGGCAAGGCCCGCGACCGACGGGTCCGCCAACGTGCGCGGGAGATCCGCGCCGAGCTCGGCAACCCGCGCAAGGTGCTGCTCGGCGTCGACCGGCTCGACTACACCAAGGGCATCGACGTCCGGCTCGAGGCGTTCTCCGAACTCCTCGAGGAAGGCCGCGCCGACCCCGCCGACACCGTGCTGATCCAGCTCGCCACCCCCAGCCGGGAGCGCGTCGAGAGCTACAAGGTGATGCGCGAGGACATCGAGCGCCAAGTCGGTCACGTCAACGGCGAGTTCGGCGAAGTCGGCCACCCCGTCGTGCACTACCTGCACAAGCCGATCCCCCGCGACGAACTGATCGCGTTCTTCGTGGCGGCCGACGTGATGCTGGTGACTCCGCTGCGTGACGGGATGAACCTGGTCGCCAAGGAGTACGTCGCGTGCCGCAGCGACCTGGGCGGCGCTCTGGTGCTCAGCGAATTCACCGGCGCCGCAGCCGAACTCCGGCAGGCCTACCTGACGAACCCGCACCACCTCGACGGTGTCAAGGACTCGATCGAGGCTGCCCTGAACCAGGCGCCCGAAGAGGGCCGCCGCCGGATGCGGGCGCTGCGCAGGCAGGTCCTCGCGCACGACGTCGATCGGTGGGCCAGGTCGTTCCTCGACGCACTGTCCTCGACGGAGCAGGACGCTCCTAGATCGGAGTGATGAACTTGATCTTCCACTGCCCGTCGATCTTCTCGTAGTCGACGCGCAACCGGCTCCCGTCGTAAACGGGCTGCTTGGACTTGTCCGTCACCGTGCGGTTCATGAACACCAGCACGCTGGCCGAATCCCGTCGCGCTTCGAGCACGCCCGAACCGACCACGTTGGCCTGTGAGATCACCTGACGCTCACGGGCCTGCGGAATGATGTCCTTGCTCGCCCGCTCCTCGAACTCCCTGCGGTAGTCGGGCGTCAGCAGGTTGTACGCATCGGTGAGGCTGCGCTCCACGGTCTGGAAGTCGTAACCGAAGACCAGCGGAATCTGTTCGGCGGCAAGGCCACACGCGGGCGGAGCCATGCCACCCTCGCACGGGCCGAGCGCGACGCGGGTGGCCTCCTGGGCGTTCAGCTGGGCTCGCGTCCACACCAGGTAGCCGCCGACGCCACCGAGCGCGACGAACCCGAACGCCAGCACCACGCCGACCAACACGACCACGCGGGTGGTCCAGCGGCCCATCAGTTGCCACCGTCGGGGTACTTGAGGTCGTAGCCCGTCATGTGCCCGTTGTCGTCCTCGTGCACGACGATTCGCAACCGGTAGGGCTGCGAGGGCTTGTTCACGCCGTCGAGGTCGGTGACGGTCACCCGCGCCGACACCAGCACCGTGGCGTTCTTCGCGGTCTCGTCGACCTTCTCGAGTGCGGCGCCGCTGATGACGGCCTCCGAACTGGCGTTGGTGTCGCGGAAGATGGCCTTCAGGTTCTCGACGTTGTCGCCCTGGCTCAGCATGTCCCGCAGGGGACCGCTGGTGCCGTTGACGAAGCGGTTCACGCTCTCGTCGATCGTGTTCTGGTCGTAGCTGAACATGTTCACCACGGTCTGGGTCGCGGTGTCGACGAAGAGCCGATCGCGAGACACCGCCGCCTCGGCCTCGCGCTGCTGCAGTCCGAAGACCACCGTCAGGACTCCGAGCACGGCGACCGCCAGAGCGCAGACCCCGAGCCCGACCGCGGTCACCAGCGCGCGGTGCGGCTGACGGCGCGGCGGCGGCGCAACGGGCCGGGACACCTTCACCCGCACCGGGGCCGGCGTCTCGACGGTCGCAGCCGTCGAAGACTCCCGCACCGGACTCGCCGGACCTGCAGCGCGCGAGGCACGACGGCGGCGGGCGGCAGTCACCGGCGGCTCGGGCGCGTCAGTCGCGACGTCGTCCGACACCGAGTCGTTGGTCATCAAGCCTGCCTTGGATCCTTCATCAGATCGACCCAGCTCTCCGCGGGAACGAACTCGTCCGAGCCCGAGGCGAGGACGCCCGTCCCGCCGGAGGGGTCTGCGAATACACCGGTTCTCGAATCGTACGTCGCCGTGGCCGGACCACTGGCGACCGGCGCCGGCTGTCCGGGAACGGCCTGGCTGGGCAGCAGCGGACCCTGTCCGGGCAGCACCGGGCCGGTGGCCGGGGCGGGCGCCTCGGCAGGCAGCGGACCCGGCGCAGGCGGTGGCGGAGCCCCTGGCAGCGACCGGCCGTACGGCGGCACGATCTGGTCGGGCGGCGCGTAGAACGGCAGCGGCGGCGGCGGGATGCCTGGGTCGCTCGGCGGAACCGGAAGTGGGAATGGCGCATTGGGCGCGGGGCCCGGGCCCGGCACCACACCGGGCGGCAGCTGGACCGACGGCGGACCCGGGTCGTAGTCCCGTTCCGGCGGAATGTTCGGGAACTTGTTCGCCGGGAAGATGTTCCGCGGATCGGTGATCGGCGTGCTGCCGTAGGGCACCGGGGGTCCGCGCCACGGGTTGCTGCCGATCGGCACGTAACCGCGCGGGTCGCGGCACAGCTGCACGGTCGGAGCGCGCTTGCCCGGGAACTCCTGGCACGGGTAGTTGCGGGCGCCACGCACCACGGTCGGATCGCTCTGGGCGGCCTTGCAGTACAGGTCGGTCGGCAGGTCGCGCAGCGTGGTGTCGGCGGGCGTGCGGATCTGCGACGGCGGGATGAACCCGACGTTGCACGGCGGCGGGTCGCCGAGGTCGACCTTGAAGTCCAGCTTGCCGCCCTCGTCGGCGGGCACACCGCCAGCCACGGTGATCAGCGCGGCCATCAGCGCCGGGAAGATGACGAGCGCCTGCTCGATCGACTTGTTGTAGATGACGCCGATGCGCCCTACGTTGGCCAGGTTGGCCGCGAGCATCGGGAAGTTCGGCCGGATGCCGTCGAAGGTCGTGTTGGCTGCCTCGGCGGCCCCGGGCACCTCGCGGAGCACCCCACGCAGCTGCGGGTCGGCGTTCGCGACCTCGGTGGTGAACCGCGCCAGCCCCTCGGACAGCGAGCGGATGTCGTCACCGCTGCGGATCTGGGCGTCGAGGAACGGCCCGACCTGATCGATGAGTTGAGTGGTCTGCCCGTAGTTCGCGTTGGCCTCGTCGACCAGGGCGCGGCCGGACTGGATGAGCCGGGAGAGTTCGGGCCCAGAACCGTTGAACGCCTTGAACGACTCGCGGAGCAGATCCTGGATGCGGCTGTCGCCGATGCTGTTGACGAGGTCGTCGGCCTGGGTGAGCAGACCGGCGATGTCCTGACCGATTGCGGTGCGGTCGGTCCCGATGTCCGCGCCGTCACCCAGCAGTCGGTCGGACGGGTCGGCGGGCGGCACCAGGTCGATGTACTGCTCGCCGATCGCCGACACGCTCTTCACCGTCGCGGTGACGTTCTCCGGCACCGGGGTGTCGGAGTTGAGCCGCATCTCGGCGACCACCGAGTCGTCGGACAGCCCTACCTTCTGGACCCGCCCGATGGTCACGCCGCGGTAGGTCACGTTCGCGTTCTCGTACAGCCCGCCGCCCGCGACGAAGTTGGCGGTGACGTTGTAGGAGCCGATGCCCAGCGCGGACGGCACGTGCAGGTAGAACGCCGAGATGGCGCCCACGCACACCACGGTGACGATCGCGAATATCGAGAGCTGAAGTCTCGTCAACTTGTCGATCATCAGGGCACCGCCTCGGTGTGCTGGGTGGCCGTACCCGCCGGGATCTGGAACGGATCCGCGGCCTGACCGGACAGGTTCGCCATCGCCCCCGTGAGGAAGTCCGGCGGGTTGATCACCTCGTTGAGGCGCTTCATGTTCGGGTCGAGGCCCTTCGACGTGGTGAACACCGACTCGCCGATGCGCCGCACCGTGAGGTCGAACGTCACGAATACGTTGAGATAGTCACCGCGCACGGCGTTGCGCAGGTACTTGTAGTGGAACGGGAACGTCGGCAGGAACTCGAGGTCGGTGATGAAGTCGTCGGCGTTGTCGTTGAACGCCTTCACCACCGGGTAGAGGTCCTTGAAGTCCGCCGTGAAGTCGTCCCGGATCCCCGTCAGCACGCGCGACGCGACGTTCGAGAAGGTCCGCAGCGCCGTGAAGGCGTCGACGAGGTTGGTGCGGTTGGCGTTGAGCACCTTGAGCGCCTCGGGCAGCGTGTCCAGCGTCCGGCCCAGGTCGTCCTTGCTGCGCGCCAGGATTCCCGCGAAGCGGTTGAGTCCCTCTGCCGCAGCGATGATGTCGGCCGTCTGCTGATCCAGCGAACCGGTCAGCTCCGCGAGTCGTGGCATGAGCCCGGCGAAGCTGCCCTGCCTGCTCGCGACACCGGCGTAGATCTCCTCGGTGATGTCTTGCAGCGCGCCGAGATTGCCCTTGTTGACCACGACGCCGAGCGACGACAGCACTTCCTCGGTCGTCGGGTACCGACCGGTCTGGCCCAACGGGATGGTGGCCCCGTTCCGGAGCCTGCCCTTGCCGGCACTATCGGCCGGCTCCTTGAGTTCGACGTGCTGCGATCCGAGCAGCGAGGTCTGCGCGACGGTGGCCGTCGCGTCGTCGGGCAGGTCGACGCTGCCGTCGAGGGACAGCTTCACCGCGGCGAAGAACGTGCCGTCGGAGCGTTGCACGGCCTCGATGCCGGACACACTGCCGACCGTGACGTCGTCGATCATCACCGGCGAGTTCTGCGGCAGCGTTGCCACGTCCGGCAGTTCGACGGTGATCGTGTACGAGCCGCTGCCGTGACCCTGGGTGCCGGGCATGTCCAGTGAGTTCAGCCCGCCGAACGAGCAGCCGGCGAGCAGCACCGCTCCCGATCCGATCGCCACCGAGCGACGGCCGGTCCGCAGTGCGTTGTCGACCAACGAGTTTCGCTTCGTCACGGTTGTCCTCCCCCAGTCTCCGCGGGCAGGGCTTCGGGCGCGGGGCCGGGCAACGGTCCCGCTCCCATGGGCGGCGGAGCCGATGGGGCTCCCGCCGGCGAGACCTGGCCGACCTCCGCGGGCGGGGGCAGGATCAAGTCGGTGATCCTGCCGTCCGGACTCGGCGTCGGGGGCGTCACGCCCGGTGCCGGATTCCACTGCAGGTATGGCACCGGCGTCTGCGCCTTGGCCTCGGTCGCAGGGGTGTCGTAGAGGATCTGGCCCTTGTAGGCGGTGATGCTGTTGATGGGGTGGAACAGCACCGGCGGGTAGTTGACCGCGAGTCGCTTGAACACCGGGCCCATGCGCTGGCGGCAGATCTCGGCGCGCTTGAAGTTGTCGGGTGAAGCACCCACGTCGAACGTGCCGCCGCAGATGAACTGGACGGGGTTGGAGAAGTTCGGCAGTGACAGCAGACCGCCGACGGTGCCCTGTGCCGGGTTGTAGATGTTGTAGAAGTTGGCCAGACCGTTCGGCGTGATGTGCAGGATCTGCTCGATGTCATCACTGTGCTCGGTGAGGATGTTGGTGAAGTCGGTCAGCTTGTTGACCTGACCGATCAGCGCCGAGTTGTTCTCGTTCAGAAAGCCCTTCACGTCCGAGAGCGCCTGATTCAGCGTGCCGAGGGTGTTGTCGAGGTCGGCCGAGCTGTCGGCCAGCACCTGCGACACCGACGCGACGTGGTTGGTGAACTGCACGATCTGCTCGTTGCTGTTCGACAGCGCCTCCACCAGCACCTGCAGATTGCGCACGGTGCCAAAGAGATCGGTACGGGAGTCGCCGAGCCGGCCCGCGGTCTGCGACAACTCGCGCAGCGCCCTGCGGAACGAGTCGCCGTTGCCGTCGAAGGTGTCCGCCGCCTGGTTCACGAACTCCGAGAGCGGCCCCTGCACTCCCCCGTCCTTCGGACCGAGCTGGGTGCTGAGCTGCGTGAGCTGCTCCTTGACCTCGTCCCACTCGACCGGAACTCCGGTGCGGTCCATCCCGATCTCGGCGCCGTTGGCCAGTTCGGGACCGCCGGTGTAGGCGGGCGTGAACTGGATGAACCGCGCCGACACCAGGTTCGGCGCGATGACGATGGCGCGTGCGTCGGCGGGCAGCCTGACGCCGTTGTCGACCGTCATGGTGATCTTGACGTCGCCGGCACGCGGTTCGATCTTGTCGATGGTGCCGACGGGAACGCCGACGACGCGTACGTCGTCACCCGGGTACAGGCCCACTGCCGACGGGAAGTAGGCCACCACCTGGATGCCACCACGCGATGGCCACACCAGGAACACGCCGGCGGCCAGCAGGGCCACCAGGGCCACCACCAGCGCCGGTCGCCACCAGCGACGTCTGAGCCTCTCGTTCTGATGGGTCATGGCGACTTCGGCCTGATGATCAGACGCTCGGAGATGAACCCGCGCAGGTAGTCGGCGAGGCTGTCCGGCAGCTTGCCCGGCTGGAAGTACGTGTCCAGCAGCACTTCCGACAGCGAGGCCGGTGGCAGGCCGTACAGGTTGATCTGGAAGCCGGAGCCCGAGCCGACGACCTCGCCGAGGGTGGTGGCGTACGGCGGGAGCCTGCGCAGCGCCTCGCCGATGTGGTCGCGTCGTTCGAGCAGGTTGTCCATCACCAGGTTCAGCTTCTCCAGCGCCGGTCCGAATTCGCGCCGGTTGTCGTCGACGAAGCCCGACAGCTGTACCGACACGTCGTCGATGCCCGCGATCAGGTTGCTCAGCGCCTGGCGCCGCTCGTCGAGCGCAGCGAAGAGCAGGTTGCCGTCGGTGATCAGCTGGTTCACCTGGCCCGCGCGCTGGGCGAGGGTGTCGGACACTCGCTTGGCGTGTGCGAGGAGCTGCTCGAGCGCCTCGTCGCGGGCGTTGAGGCTGCGCGACAGGTTGGCCACCCCGTCGAGCGCGCCGCGCAACTGCGGCGTCGCATCCCGCAGCGTGCCGGTCAGCGTCTGCAGCGCGAGTTCGAACCGCGGCTTGTCCAGCTCACTGGCGTTCTCCCCAAGGTCCTGCAGCGCCGTGTTCAGGGTGTACGGAGTCGTGGTGCGCTCCAACGGGATCACCGTGACGTTGCCGGTGCCGCGGGGGGTCACCGACAGCGACTTCTGGCCGAGCACGGTGTCGGTCTTGATCGCCACCAGCGACTGGTCGCCCACCCGGATGTCGCGATCGACGGTGAAGTTCACCTTCGCGGCGGCGCCAGCCAGCTCCACCGACGACACCCTGCCGACCTGGATTCCGGAGACCGCAACGTCGTTGCCCGGCGTGATGCCGCCTGCGTCGTCGAAGTAGGCCTCGTAGTTCTTGCCCTGCGGGAAGAACGGCAGCGTCGAGTAGCCGAAGGACACCAGGACGACGCACACCACCAGCACGATGCCGAAGATGCCCGTGCGCAGCGGATTCGAACTATCGGGCCTAGCCATTCTCCGAACACCTCCCCTTCGTCGGATCGGGTGGACCACCGAACGGGAGGAGGATGTCACTGCCCGCGGGGCCGTTGATCTTCATCCGGATCGAGCAGTAGTAGATGTTGAAGAACGACCCGTAGGCACCGAGCGCGTTGAGCCGCAGGTAGTTCTCGGCCAGCGGCTCGATGACCTTGTTCAGGTCGCCCTTGCGCTCGTCGAGCCGCTGCGCGAGCGGCCGTACGTTCTCGATCACGCCCTGCACCGGTCGACGACTGTTCTGCAGCAGGGTGGTCAGGTCACTCGTCGCCGACGCGAGCGGCGGGATGGCGCCGGCGATCGGATCGCGGTTCTGGGCCAGCCCCGTCATCAACTGCTGCAGCTGGTCGACGGTGGTGTCGAACTGCTGGCCCTTCTCGTCGACCGTGCCGAGGACGGTGTTCAGGTTGTTGATCACGTCGCCGATCAGCTGGTCGCGGTCGGCGATCTGCTGGGTGAACGAGCTGGTCGAGGCGAGCATGCTCGACAGCGCACCGCCCTGGCCCTGCAGCAGTTCGATGACGGCGTTGCTGACCTCGTTGACCTTGTCGCCGTCGAGACCCTTGAGCACCGGCCGCAGACCACCGAGCAGCGCGTCGAGGTCGAGCGCGGGCTGGGTGTTCTCCTTGGCGATCGTCGCCCCCACCGGGAGCTTTCGCAAATCTCCCGGGCCCGAGGTTATCTCGAGGTACCGGTCACCGACCAGGTTCTCGTAGCGCACGGCCGCCCGCGTGGACGTGTACAGCTGGTACCGGTCGTTGACGTCGAACTCGACGTCCACCGTGTTGTCGGGGTTGAGGCTGACGTTCTTGACCGCACCGACGGGCACGCCTGCGATGCGGACGTCCTGGCCCGACTTCAGTCGTGATGCCTCGGTGAAGGTGGCGTGAAAGGTATTGCCGGACGCGAACTTGAACTGGCCGAACACCACGACCAGTCCCGCGGCGACGAGCAGCATCACGACGGTGAACACCGCGACGCCGATGATCGTCTTGTCTGCCTTCATCAGTGCGCTCTCCTCTTCGCGCAAGCGCTCATCAGTAATCGTCCCGTTCTGCGAACGCACCGTGGAACAGGAACTGCAGGGTGGACGGCGCGTCGAACTGCAGTTCCGTGTTCGGCTGGAATGGGATGTACGCGTTGTCGGTCACCAGGAACGGTGTGTGGTACCAGGATCCGCCGTACTGCTTGGACGGCACGTCTGGCAGGCCACGGCAGTTCGGGCCGCCGGAGGCGTTCACCATCGGCAGGCTCTCGGGATAGGTGTAGGCCGGCGCGCCGGGCAAGAAGCTGGAGGAGACGAACAGGCCCGGCCGAATGCCACCGATGATCGGGGCGAACGTATCGAGCGCCTTCTTCGTACCACGGAGGATACAGCCGAGTTCGGGCGAGTAGTCGCCGAGCACCTTGAGCGGGGCGCGCAGGCGCTGGATCGCGGCGATCAGGTCGTCGGCGGCCGGTTCCAGTGTCGCGGTGCCGTTGTTGGCCAGTCCGGTGGCCGCCAGCAGGGCAGCGTTGAGGTTCTCCTGCTCGTCGACGACGGTCTGGCTGATGGTCGGGGCGTTCTGGAGCACGGTGGCCAGATCCGGGGCGGCGTCACCGTAGATGCCCGCCACGACGGCCGTCTTCTGGAAGTCCTGCTGCAGCGTCGGCAGCTTCGGATTGAGCTGCTGGAGGTAGTAGTTGATGCCTGCGAGCGAGGCGCCGAGGTCGTCGCCGTTGCCCCGCAGGCCCTCACCGAGCGCGGTGATCGTCGCGTTGAGATTGATCGGGTCGACCTTCTTCAGCACGTCGCTGAGGGTCTGGAAGAGGGTGTTGACCTCGAGCTGCACGTTCGCGGCCGACACCGCGGCGCCGGGACGCAGCGAGTCGCCGGTCGGGTCGGCCGGTTGCAGGAACTCCACCGACTTGGCGCCGAAGACGGTGGTGCCACCGATCTTCACCTGCGCGTTCGACGGGACGTAGCGCATCTGGCTGCTGTCGATGGCCAGCGTCAACTTCGCCTGGTTGCCCGCGTACTGGATCGTCTCGACCTTGCCGATCTGGATGCCGCGGTACTTCACCTTCGCGCCGGTCTCCATGACCAGGCCTGCGCGTTCCGACGTCACCGTCACCTTGTCGACCGAGGTGAACGCCGCGGAGTACGAGAGGTAGGTGAACGCGACGGCGGCGACCAGGACAGCCGCGAGGATCGCGGCTGCGATCCTCACGTGACTGCGCTTGGAATCACTCGACATCGGTGCCGGCCTATCCGGAGAGGTTGAAGTTGCCCGACGCGCCGTAGACCGCGAGGGAGATGAACAGGACGATGGTGACGACGACGATCAGCGACGTGCGGACGGCCTGGCCGACGGCGATGCCGACGCCGACCGGGCCGCCAGAGGCGTTGTAGCCGTAATACGTGTGAACGAGCATCACCGCTATGGACATCACGATGGCTTGGAGGAACGACCACAGCAGGTCGCTCGGCACCAAGAACGTGTTGAAGTAGTGGTCGTACAGACCGGCGGACTGTCCGTTGATGTAGACGGTCGTGAACCGAGCGGCGAAGAAGGCCGCGAGCACCGACAGCGCGTATAGGGGAACGATCGCGATGAGCCCGGCGATGATCCGCGTCGACACCAGATACGACACCGAGTGCACGGCCATCGACTCGACGGCGTCGATCTCCTCCGAGACTCGCATCGCGCCCAACTGTGCCGTCGTGCCCGCACCGATGGTTGCCGCGAGCGCGATGCCCGCGATGACGGGCGCGACGATCCGCACGTTGAGGAAGGCCGAGAGGAACCCGGTGAGCGCCTCGATGCCGATGTTGCCCAGCGACGAGTAACCCTGCACGGCAATGACGCCGCCCGAGGCCAGCGTCATGAAGGCTGCGACGCCGACGGTGCCGCCGATCATGACCAGGGCTCCGGTGCCCATCGTCATCTCGGCGATCAGACGGATCGTCTCGCGGCGATACCGCGTCAGCGCGTTGGGGATGTAGCGCACCGACTCGCCATAGAACAGGGCCTGCTCGCCGACGGTGTCGACCATGTTCGGCACGCCACGGAAGAACCGTCGCAGGCGCAGGGTGGCGTCGTAGCTCATGACTAGCGCTCCAGGACTCTCACGCCGACCGCCGTCATGATCACGTTGATCACGAACAGGCAGATGAACGCATAGACGACGGTCTCGTTCACGGCGACCCCGACGCCCTTGGGGCCGCCCTGCACCGTCAAACCGCGGTAGCAGCCCACCAAGCCGGCGAAGACGCCGAAGAGCAGGGCCTTGAACATCGCCAGCACGAGTTCGCCGAGCCCGGTCAGGATGGTGAGCCCGTTGATGAAGGCGCCGGGGTTCACGCCCTGCAGGAATACCGAGAAGACGTAGCCGCCTGCGAGGCCGATCGCGCAGACCAGACCGTTGAGCAGCAGTGCGACGAACGTCGAGGCGAGGACGCGGGGGACGACCAGACGCTGGATCGGGTCGATGCCCAGCACGCGCATCGCGTCGATCTCCTCGCGAATGGTGCGCGCGCCGAGGTCCGCACAGATGGCGGTGGCGCCTGCACCGGCAACCACCAGCACGGTCACGACCGGTCCCAGCTGCGTGATCGTGCCGAAGGCCGTGCCCGCGCCGGACAGGTCGGCGGCGCCGATCTCGCGAAGGAGGATGTTGAGCGTGAAGGCCACGAGGACGGTGAACGGGATGGCGACGAGGAGTGTCGGCACGAGCGAGACGCGGGCGATCATCCACGTCTGTTCGAGGAACTCACGGAACTGGAATGGCCGCCGGAAGATCTTGACGAACGTATCCAAGGACATCTCGACGAACCCGCCTACGGCCCGAGCCGGTGCCGCGAGCTGTTCGATCAAACTCGGCTCCGTTTCTCGGGACGAGGGCTGGATGTCGTCGTGGCGAAGCCGTTGAATCGGCCCGTCTCGATGATCTTCCCACCCTAGGTTGAGCACCGCTCTTAGTGAGCCGGATCATATTAACTAGAACACGTTCGCAGTGTCAAAGAACGGCAAAACCAGTACAAAACACCATATTCGTGCTGGTAGAAGCATGTGTGACCCAGGTCATTCTATAACGTGTTCTAGTGCCTTCAGCACACTGACAACCAAGACTGTCAGTCTTGCGCAGCCATCAACGCGCTGGCCGAGAAACCGAGTTCGGGATCCCGGTCAGCAAAGTACGCACGCAGTGTGTCGTCGAGGTCGTCGGCAGCCCACGCGTCGGAGTTCGCGGTGAATCGCTTCTCCACCGTCGGTGCGGCGACCAACGTCACGGTTGGACCGTAGACGATGAACAGCTGCCCGTTGACCCCTTCCGACGCCGGGGACGACAGAAACCGCACGAGGTTGACGACGTGCTCCGGCGACAGCTCGTCGATCTGCCCCTCGCTCAATTCGGGGGCGTCGCCGAAGACGTCGGCGGTCATGGCGGTCCGTGCCCGCGGCGCAATCGCGTTTGCGCGCACGCCGTACCGGCCGAGTCCGCGTGCCGCGGTCAGCGTCAACGCGGTGATCCCCGCCTTCGCCGCTCCGTAGTTCGCCTGGCCGACGGGACCGGCGAGCCCGGCCTCCGACGAGGTGTTGACGATGCGGCCGTAGACGGTGCCCCCGTTGGCCTTCGCCTTGTCGCGCCAGTAGGTCGCCGCGTTGCGGGTCAGCAGGAAGTGGCCGCGCAGGTGTACGGCGATGACGGCGTCCCAGTCCTCGTCGGACATGTTGAACAACATCCGGTCCCGCGTGATGCCCGCGTTGTTGACCACGATCGCCAGCCCGCCGAGTCCGTCGGCGGTACTGACCAACTCGTCGGCGGTGACGCGCTCACTGATGTCGCCCGCGACGGCCACGCCCTTGGACCCCGCGGACGAAATCTCGTCCAGCACGTCCGACTTGTCCAGCGCCGGTGCGATGTCGTTGACCACCACCGTGGCGCCCTGGCGGGCCAGCCCGATCGCCTCCGCCCTGCCGAGCCCCGCTGCCGCGCCGGTCACCACGGCGACCAAGCCGGACAGGTCGGAACCGGTGGAGTTCTGAGTGCCGTCGTTCGTCACTTTATGAATACCTCTAGTCTCTGCGGGTCAGCGCGGCGCGGGGGCATTCCGCGATGGATTGCTCGGCCAGGCCCTCCTGGTCGGCCGGCACCGGATCGACCTTGACGACGGCGTAGTCCTCGTCGTCCAGATCGAACAGGTCGGGCGCAATACCCAAGCACACCGCGTTTCCCTCGCAGCGATCCCGGTCTACTTCCACGTGCATGACAACCTCCTCGCAGCCAGGGTGCGGATGACCCGCCGGTCGTAACGGGTCACGATATCTCCCCGTTCGAACGATGGCAGTAAAGCATGACCTGGATTCCAAGACTAGAACGTGTTACAACCAGGGGTGATCGACAGGGCTTTTCGGCCCTGCTGAAACGGCCAGAACAGTGGAGGAAGACGCGATGCGCATCGGCTACAGCCCCGAGCAGGAGGACTTGCGCCGCGAGCTGCGCTCGTACTTCGCCAAGCTCATGACTCCCGAGCGCGCCGAGGCGCTCACCTCCAGCGACGGCGAGATGGGCCGCGGCAACGTCTACCGCGAGACCGTCGAGCAGATGGGCAAGGACGGTTGGCTGACGCTGTCCTGGCCCAAGGAGTACGGCGGCCAGGCACGCCCTCCGATGGACGGTCTGATCTTCAACGACGAGGCGTCGATCGCCAACGTGCCGGTGCCGTTCCTGACCATCAACTCCGTCGCGCCGACGATCATGCACTTCGGCACCGAGGAGCAGAAGAACTTCTTCCTGCCCAAGATCGCGGCGGGCAAGCTGCACTTCTCCATCGGCTACTCCGAGCCGGGCGCGGGCACCGACCTCGCAGCGCTGCGCACCACCGCGGTGCGCGACGGTGACGACTACGTGATCAACGGCCAGAAGATGTGGACCAGCCTGATCGCCTACGCCGACTACGTGTGGCTGGCCGTGCGCACCAACCCCGAAGCCAAGAAGCACCGCGGCATCTCGATGCTGATCGTGCCGACCACGGCCGAGGGCTTCTCCTGGACGCCCGTGCACACCATGAGCGGTGTCGACACCAGCGCGACCTATTACCAGGACGTCCGCGTGCCAACGTCCAGCCTGGTCGGCGAGGAGAACGCCGGCTGGAAGCTGGTGACCAACCAGCTCAACCACGAGCGCGTCGCACTGGTGTCGGCGCAGCCGATCTACGTGGCACTCGATGCGGTTCGCGAGTGGGCGCAGAACACCAAGGACATGCACGGCAAGCGGCTCATCGACTCGGAGTGGGTGCAGCTCAACCTCGCTCGCGTCCATGCGAAGGCCGAGGTGCTCAAACTGATCAACTGGGAACTGGCGTCGACCACCGACGCGGCACCGTCCCCCGCCGATGCATCCGCGGCCAAGGTGTACGGCACCGAGCTGGCCACCGAGGCCTACCGCCTCCTGATGGAGGTGCTCGGCACGGCTGCCACGTTGCGCACCGACTCCCCCGGCGCGCTGCTGCGGGGCCGCATCGAACGCATGCACCGCTCGTGCCTCATCCTCACCTTCGGCGGCGGCACCAACGAGATTCAGCGCGACATCATCGGCATGGTGGCCCTCGGGCTGCCCCGGGTCAACCGCTAAAGCGAAGACGGAGACTACGACATGGACTTCTCACCTACCGAAGCCTCGACCGACCTGGGCGGGCTGGTGCGGACCATCACCGACTCGGTGTGCACGCCCGAGCACCAGAGACAGCTCGACGGGCTCGACCAGCGCTTCGACCGCGACCTGTGGGCCAAGCTCGTCGACGCCGACGTGCTGTCCACCACCGCACAGGAATCGGTGGGCGGCGGCGGATTCGGCGTCGTCGAGGAGGTCGCGGTGCTGACGGCACTGGGCCGCCAGATGGCGGCCGTGCCGTACCTGGAGTCCGTCGTCCTGGGCGCTGGAGCGTTGGCGCGCTTCGGATCCGCCGAACTGCAGGCGCAGTGGGCGACGCCGGCGATCAAGGGCGAGAAGATCCTCACTGTCGCACTCGACGGCGAGATGGGCCAGGGACCCGTGCAGGCCACGACCGCCGACGGCGGTTACCGGTTGACCGGCACCCGCGCGCTCGTCCCGTTCGGCCCTGTCGCCGACGCCTTCCTGGTCCCCGCCGAGACCGATGAGGGCACCAAGGTCTTCCTCGTGAGCGCGAGTGACACCGGAGTGACGGCCGCCTCCCTCGACACCACCGGCCACGGCAGCGTCGGACACCTCGACCTGCAGGACGTCGAGGTCTCCGCCGACCGCGCCGTAGGGGGCGGCGACACCGCCGCGTGGCTGACCACACGCGGCACGTTGGGCCGCAGCGCCTTTCAGCTCGGTGTGCTCGAACGCGCACTCGAACTCACCGCGACCTACGCCCGCGAACGCGAACAGTTCGACCGCCCGATCGGTAGCTTCCAGGCCGTGTCGGCGCGACTGGCCGACGGGTACATCGACATCAAGGGGCTGCGCCTGACGGTGACGCAGGCGGCGTGGCGCGTCTCCGAGGACCTGCCGTCCGATCTCGAGATCGGCACCGCCGCTTTCTGGGCGGCCGAGGCCGGACATCGCGTCGCCCACACCGCCGTACACGTCCACGGTGGGGTCGGCATCGACACCGACCATCCCATCCACCGCTACTTCCTGGCGGCCAAGCAGACCGAGTTCGGCGTCGGCGGAGCCACCGGGGCGTTGTTGCGCATCGGCCGCGAACTCGCCGAGACGCCCGCCTGAATCAGCGTGCCCGGCAACCCCACCGTCACCGAGCTGCTGAGACCGCTCGCCGACGTCACCGATCGCGGCGTCCACGACGGTGACGACTTCACCAGTTGGCGCGACCATCTCAGAGCGGCGGCACGCCTGGCATCGGCGCTGCGCGCGCGACTCGATCCCGCGCGGCCGCCGCACGTCGGCGTCCTGCTGGGCAACACGCCGTTCTTCTCCACGGTGCTCGTCGCCGCCGGGCTGTCCGGGATCGTGCCGGTGGGCCTGAACCCGACCCGTCGCGGTGCGGCGCTGGCGCGTGACGTCGCACACGCCGACTGTCAGCTGGTGCTCACCGACGGTGCCGACGCGCTGGACGGCAGCACGCCCGGCGTGGACGTCGTCGACGTCGAATCACTCGAGTGGGCAGCCGAACTCGCCGCGCACGACGATGCGCCGGTGGCGTTCGCCGATCTGCATCCCGATGACCTGTACATGCTGATCTTTACCTCCGGCACCAGCGGTGAGCCGAAGGCGGTGCGCGTCACCCACGACAAGGTGGCGTTCCCGGGGAGGATGCTGGCCGAGCGCTTCGGTCTCGGCCCGGCCGACGTCTTCTACCTGTCGATGCCGCTCTTCCATTCCAACGCCGTGATGGCCGGCTGGGCCGTGGCCGTCGCCGCGGGCGGCTCGATCGCGTTGCGACGCAAGTTCTCCGCGTCCCGGTTCATCCCAGACGTCCGACGGTACGGGGCGACGTACGCCAACTACGTCGGCAAGCCGCTGTCCTACGTACTGGCCACGCCCGAGCAGCCCGACGACGCGGACAACCCGTTGCGCTTCCTCTACGGCAACGAGGGCGCCCCGCGCGACATCGGCCGGTTCGCCAAGCGCTTCGGCGTCACCGTCGTCGACGGGTTCGGATCCACCGAGGGCGGCGTCGCTATCGCGCGGACACCCGATTCGCCCGACGGCTCGCTCGGACCGCTGACCGACGAGGTCGACATCGTCGACGTCGATACCGGCGAACCCTGCCCGCCGGGCAAGGTCGGCGAGCTGATCAACCCCACTGGACCCGGGTGGTTCCGTGGCTACTACCGCGACGAGGGCGCCGAGGCCCAGCGGATGGCGGGCGGCGTGTACCACAGCGGCGACCTCGCCTACCGCGACGAGAACGGCTACGCCTACTTCGCCGGGCGGCTCGGAGACTGGATGCGGGTCGACGGGGAGAACCTCGGTACCGCGCCGATCGAGCGAATCCTGTTGCGCCACCCCGACGTCGTCGAAACGGCCGTCTATCCCATCCCCGACCCCACCGTCGGCGACCAGGTGATGGCGGCCATGGTGCTCGTCGACGGCGCCGAGTTCGACGGCGAGGCCTTCACGGCGTTCCTTGCCGAGCAGTCGGATCTCGGGCCGAAGCAGTGGCCGAAGTTCGTGCGGATCGCCAGTGCGCTGCCCCGCACCGCGACGTTCAAGGTGCTCAAGCGGGTGCTGTCCAGCGAGGGCACCGACTGCGCCGACCCGGTGCACCCCATCTCCCGGGCCTGACTGACTCAGCGCGCGTGCTCGAACGGCCCGGACCACGCGCCCGGCCGGAATCGTCGCACCGCCCGTTCGACGGCGCCGGCCTGGGCGCCGTACGGCGACACCGTGTAGCGGAGCAGCCCGCCGACAATCCGGGTGCCGGCGGGTCGACCGGCTGCCAGTCGTGCCGGAGTCGTGGGTGCTCGGCCGCCGTGGCAGTGCTGGCGAGGTACACCTCGAGTGCGGCGACCGTGGCGCGCGGCAGGCGTCGGTGCCGGCTGGCATACGACCCGAAGCCGACGGCCGCGACGTCGCGCCAGGCGATGGTGCCGGTGCGGCGCCCGTCGAACGGGTGGATGCCCACGTCGTCGAACTCAATCCCCATCCCCCGCAGCGCCTTCGGGGCCCGCCAGCACACCCACGCGAACGGTATGGCGAGCACGGCCGTCGCGATCCACCCGCCGGTGCTCGGCTCGTCCGAGCGGAGCACCTGAATCAACGGAACGAGCCACAGCAGCGCCGTGAAACCCAGGACTCCCGACGCCAGTACCGGTGTCCACCTCACCAGCACGACCCGCTCCCGTGCCCCGGCATCGTCCACGGCACGACGGTAGCGTGCGAGTCGTGGGATACCGCGAACTGCCCGCACCCCCTGCGCTGCGCGGGTTTGTCGAGACTGCATGGGTCGCCGACGGCGACGGCGAAGGAGTTCGGGTGCTCCCCGACGGCTGCATGGACCTCATCCGCATGGGTGGGCGCGTGGTGGTCGCCGGCCCGGACACCGCGGCGATGGAGACCACCCGCGACCGGGAGCCCGTTGCCGGGCTGCGCTTTCGACCCGGTGCCCTCCCCCGGCTCCTCGGCGTCCCGGCCGTGGAGTTCCGCGACCAACGCGTGCCGCTGGCAGACGTGTGTTCGGCGCCCTCCCACCTCCGGCTCTGGGACCTCGCCGGCGAGTTGGCGGCGCGCCCCGTTCGCAGTGAGACGGCGCCGTGGCCGCTGCGCACGCTGCACCACGTGACCGGCCGCCTGTCGGCGGGCGCCACCGTGGGCGCGGTGGCCGACGAGGTCGGCTGGTCGAGCAGGACGCTGCACCGGCAGAGCATGGCGGTGTACGGCTACGGCCCGGCGACCTTGAGACGGATCCTGCGGTTCCGGCGCGCGGTGGCACTCCTGCGCGACGGCAGCGCTCCCGCCGCCGTCGCTGCGGCGACCGGCTATGCCGATCAACCGCACCTGCACCGTGAGGCGCGCGCACTGGCCGGCGTACCGGTCGCTCAGCTGGTCAGTGGCGCGAACAGATCGACCGACGTGCCGTCGGGGTCCTCCACCGTCGCGTAGCGCTGTCCCCAGAAGGCGTCGATCGGCTTCAACCGGCCGTGATGGCCGGCCGCGGTCAGCGTTTCATAGAGCGCATCGACCGACGCGGGGGCGTCCAACTGAAAGCCGATCACCACCCGGCCCGCCGAAGTCGGTGGCGCCCAGCCCTCATGCAGCTCGGCGATCGTCTCCTCGGTATCGAAGGCGAGCACCCCACCGCCGGGGAGGTCCACCTCGACGTGCGGGCCGTCCGGCTCGGGTACCTCCAGCCCGAGCATGCGGTAGAAGTCCAGCGAGCGGGTCAGGTCACTTGCGACGATCTCGATGGCCGTCGACGTCACGCGAATGTTCACAGTCGACGACGCTAGGCCGCAGCTGCCGCCGAATCGTGAACGAATCGGACAGACCCCGGGGTCACTTCTCCCGGATGCCGTCCAACCGCTTCGACGCCTCCTCGAACCCGCTGACCAACTCGCCGATGATGTCGGCGACGGGACGAATCTCGTTCATCCGCCCCACGATCTGGCCCACCGGCATGGCGACCGCGGTCGGATCCTTGGCCTCGTTCATCCGCTGGTGGGCCTCACTGACGAGGATGTTCTGCAGCGGCATGGGCAGCGGCTCGGGCGCACCCTCGGCGTCCCAGGCGTCGGTCCAGCGCGACTTCAGCAGCCGCGCAGGCTTGCCGGTGTAGATCTTGCGGCGCACGGTGTCACTCGACGTCGCGGCCAGCATGGCCTCCTGGATCACCGAGACACCGGAGGACCCACGCACCCCGAGGTCGTACTCGGCGGCGGTGAGGAACGCCGAGCCCATCCACACGCCCTGGGCGCCCAGCGCGAGCGCGGCCGCCACCTGTCGACCGGAACCGATGCCGCCGGCGGCGAGTACGGCAGCACTGCCGTCCAACGCGTCGACGACCTCGGGCACCAGCACCATCGACGCGATCTCACCGGTGTGGCCGCCGGCCTCGTGTCCCTGGGCGATGACGATGTCCACGCCGTTCTCGGCATGGCGCAGAGCGTGTTTGGCGCTACCGGCCAAGGCCGCGACCGGCACTCCGGCGGCATGCGCCTGGTCGATCACGTCCTTCGGTGGTGACCCGAGCGCGTTGGCGATCAACTTGATCGGATGCTTGAGCGCCACCTCGACGTGCGACCGGGCCACCGAATGCAACCAGCCCAACACGCCTTCGGACTTCTCCTCGTCGTCGGGCAGCGGCGGGACGCCGAGGTCGGCGAGCGTCTTGTCGACGAACTCGCGGTGCGTCTGCGGGATCAGCTTGTTGATGTCGACACTAGTGCCCTCGGTGGGCACCTTCGCCGGCATGACGATGTCGACGCCGTACGGCTTGCCATCGGTGTTCTCATCCATCCACCGCAGCACGTTCTCGAGGTCGTCGGCCTGGTTGAAGCGCACGCAGCCCAGCACGCCCAGACCGCCGGCGCGGGTGACCGCGGCGGCCACCTTCTCCGACGGGGTGAAGACGAAGATCGGGTACTCGATGCCGAAGCGATCGCAGAGTTCGGTACGCATCTTATTTCTCGGCTCCCTGAGCGACGGCGTGCTTGGCGTGAACGTCGTCGGCCGGACGTTCCTCGGTCGTGTCCTTGGCCCAGCGGTAGTCCGGCTTGCCCGCGGGTGAGCGCTTCACCTCGTCGACGAGCCACAGGCTGCGCGGCACCTTGTAGCCGGCGATCTCCCTGCGCACGAACGCATCCAGCTCCGCGAGCGTCGGCTTGACGCCCTCCCGGGGCTGGACGACCGCGGCGACGTGCTGGCCGAAGCGCGGGTCCGGCACGCCGACTACGAGGGCGTCGAACACGTCGGGATGACCCTTGAGCGCGGCCTCGACCTCTTCGGGGTAGATCTTCTCGCCGCCGCTGTTGATCGACACCGATCCCCGGCCCAGCATCGTCACCGAGCCGTCGGCCTCCACCTCCGCGTAGTCACCGGGAATCGCGTATCGCACACCGTGGTACGTGCGGAAGGTCTCGGCGGTCTTCTTCTCGTCCTTGAAGTAGCCGACCGGGATGTGGCCGCACTTGGCGATGATGCCGCGCTTGCCCGAACCCGGCGCGACCTCGTTGCCGTCCTCGTCGAGCACCTTGGTGTTCTTGTCGATCGTGACGCGCGGGCCGCCCGTGTGCGACTGACCCTTCGCGACGATGCTGGTGCCGCCGAAACCGGTCTCCGACGAGCCGATCGAGTCGGTGATTATCCGGTCGGGCAGCAGTTCGAGGAACTTCTCCTTGATGCTGGTGGAGAACAGCGCCGCCGTACTCGCCAGCAGGAACAGCGACGACAGGTCGTAGGTGTTGCCCTCGTCCTGATGGGCGAGCAACGCGTCGAGCAGTGGCCGCGCCATCGCGTCGCCGGTGAAGAACAGCAGATTCACCTTGTGCTCGTGGATCATTCGCCACACTTCGTCGGCGTCGAACTCCGGTGCCAGCACGACGGTCTGGCCCGAGAACAGCGACATCCAGGTGGCCGACTGGGTGGCGCCGTGGATCATCGGCGGGATCGGCAGCCGGACCATCGGCGGATTCGCCGCGGCCTGCTTCGACAGGTCGTACTCGTCGGCGATCGGCTCGCCGGTCGCGAAGTCGGTGCCGCCGAACAGAACCCGGTAGATGTCCTCGTGGCGCCACATCACGCCCTTGGGGAAGCCGGTGGTGCCGCCGGTGTAGAGCAGGTAGATGTCGTCCTCGCTGCGGGGGCCGAAGTCACGCTCGGGCGACCCTTGCTCCAGCGCCGAGAAGAACTCGACACCGCCGTAGCGCTCGAAGTCGTCGTCGCTGCCGTCCTCCACCACGAGGATGGTCTTCACGTTCGGCGTCTCGGGCAGCACGTTGGCGACGCGGTCGGCGTAGCGGCGCTCGTGCACCAGCGCGACCATGTCGGAGTTGTCGAAGAGGTACTTCAGCTCCCCCTCGACGTAGCGGAAGTTGACGTTGACGAGGATCGCGCCCGCCTTGACGATGCCGAGCATCGCGATGACGATCTCGATGCGGTTCCGGCAGTACAGCCCGACCTTGTCGTCCTTCTTCACCCCCTGGTCGAGCAGGTAGTGAGCGAGGCGGTTCGCCTTCTCCTCCAACTCGGCGTACGTGAGCTGTTCGTCCCCGGAGATGAGGGCGACACGGTCAGGCACGGCATCGATGGCGTGCTCGGCAAGATCGGCGATGTTGAGGGCCACGAGACCTAAACTAGAACGTGTTACATTTCGTGACAAGTCTCCTGCGTAGATGGTGAAAGGCGAATACCCGTGACCGAGCCGGAAAAGGCCCCCGACGCCCTGATTGAGCAGCGCGGACACACTCTCATCGTGACGCTGAATCGGCCGGAGGCGCGCAACGCGCTGTCGACTGAGATGCTCTCGATAATGGTCGACGCGTGGGACCGCGTCGACGACGATCCCGAGATCCGCAGCTGCATCCTGACCGGCGCCGGCGGCTACTTCTGCGCCGGCATGGACCTCAAGGCCGCGACCAAGGCCCCACCCGGCGACTCGTTCAAGAGCGGCAGCTACGACCCGACGCGGATCGACGGCCTGCTGAAGGGCCGTCGACTGAAGAAGCCCTTGATCGCGGCGGTCGAGGGACCGGCGATCGCGGGCGGCACGGAGATCCTGCAGGGCACCGACATCCGCATCGCGGGCGAGAGCGCGAAGTTCGGCATCTCCGAGGCGAAGTGGAGCCTCTATCCGATGGGCGGCTCCGCCGTCCGCCTGGTCCGCCAGATCCCGTACACGATCGCCTGCGACCTGCTGCTGACCGGACGGCACATCACCGCCGCCGAAGCGCTGGAGTACGGGCTGATCGGCTACGTGGTGCCCGACGGCTCGGCGCTCGACAAGGCGCTCGAGATCGCCGAACTGATCAACGCCAACGGCCCCCTGGCCGTGCAGGCGATCCTGCGCTCGATCCACGAGACCGAGGGCATGCACGAGAACGACGCCTTCCAGATCGACACCAAGATCGGCATCGGCGTCTTCCTCTCCGAGGACGCCAAGGAGGGCCCCAGGGCCTTCAAGGAGAAGCGCGCCCCCAACTTCCAGATGAAGTAGGGGGCCTGCGCCTCACCTTCCGCGAACGTCGGTTACCGCCACGCGAAATCGAGTTCGGCGTGACACGAGCCGACACTCGCGGTGGCAGATCGGCCTGAAGGGCTAGTCGAGCACCCGCTTCGTCGGGGTGAACACCACCGGCATGGCCTCGGGCCCGCTGACGAAGTTCGCCGCCCGCAGCGGCACGTGGGCACCGTCGGCGAGGCGGAGGTCCGGCAGACGCTGCAAGATGCGGCTGACCATCAGCCGCAGCTCGAGCCGGGCCAGCTGGTTGCCGAGGCAGAAGTGCGTGCCGAAGCCGAACGCCACGTGGCTGTTCGGCTGCCGGTCGATGCGGAAGTTCTCCGGATCGCCGAACACCGACTCGTCGAAGTTCGCCGACTCGAACATCAGCATGATCTTCTCGCCCTCGCGCAGCTCGGTGCCGTGAAACTCGGTGTCGGCCGTCAGCGTCCGGCACATGTTCTTGACCGGGGACGTCCAGCGCAGCATCTCCTCGATGGCGCCGGGCATCAGCTCCTGGTCGGCTACCAGCGCCTCCCACTGATCCCGGTGGCGCAGAAGCTGTTCGGTGCCGCCGGACAGCGTGTGGCGGGTGGTCTCGTCGCCACCGATGAGGATGAGCAGCGTCTCGAAGACGATCTCGTCGTCGCTCATCCGCTGACCTTCGACCTCGCTGTTCACCAGAATGCTGAACAGGTCCTCGGTCGGCTGCGCGCGGCGCTTGGCGATGGTCTCCATGGTGAACGCGGTGTACGCGGCGAAGGTGTCCATCAGCGTCTTGATCGTCGCCTCGTCGACGGTCGAGCTGAGTCCACACACCAGGTTGTCGGACCACTCCAGCAGCGTCTCGCGGTCCTCGGGCAGCACGCCGAGCATGTCGCCGATGACGGCCATGGGCAACGGGGCGGCGATGTCGCGCACGAAGTCGCACTCGCCGCGCTCGCACACCGCGTCGATGAGCGTGTCGCACAACCGCTCGATCGACGGCACCTTGTCCATGACCCGCTTGCGGGTGAAGCCCGCGTTGACCAGCTTGCGGCGCAACAGATGTGACGGATCGTCCATGTCGATCATGTAAGGCATGCCGGGCTGATCGGGCCGGATGCCGCCGGTCGAGCTGAACAGCTCGGGGTTGCGCTCGGCGTCCAGCACGGCTTGGTAGCTCGCCGCGGCGGCCAGACCGTTGCGGTCGCGGAACACCGGCTGGTGCTCGCGCATCCAGCGGTAGGCCTCGCGGGCTCGTCCGTCGGCGTAGAAGTTGCCGTCGGCGAGGTCGACGTCGGGCTTGAGGGACGGGCCGGTCTCGGGAAGCACAGTGGTCACGCGATCTCCTTGGCGTCAGCGAAGGTCATCTCGACGTTATCGGCCGAACTCGAGATCATGGCCCGCTTCGGGAAACCCAGCGCGGCCAGTTCGCGCGCATAGGGGTGGTTGCCGAGCCGCACGGTCGCCCCGCCGGGCCGGTACCGGACGCCGGACATCGTCATCTCGCCATCGGTCATGCGGGTGACGCCGTCCAGATGCGAGTAGGTGGGGTGCACCTGCGGCTTGGAGGTGAACCGTGCAGGCACGCGCAGCCCGGGCTTGAAGTCCATGCCGACCGCGAACTGACCGTCGATGGTCACGTCGAAGCTGAACCCGTGACCGTCGCGGATGACGAAGTCCGCCAGCACCTTCGGGTAGCCCCAGATGGTCCGGCCTGCTTCCATCGTGAACGCCCCGTCGACGGGCAGGTGGTGAATGAAGGCACCCGCGGACTGCAACGCCTTGAGTCCACTGGCCGTCGAGCCCGGCGGATTGACCATGACGTTCGTGCCGTACTCGTAGTACGGGCCCAGGTCGCCGTCGACGTAGTGCATCAGCATCAGCACGACGACGGCCTTACCCGGCCGGTGCCGGCAGACCTGGAGTCCGCTGTCGGCGATCATCCGTTGCGCGGCATCGGCGTCCACCGAGAACATCGCCATGTGCTGCTCGGCGGTCCGGATCCGGACCGGCATCGTCACGGTCTCACCCGCGATCGTGTACTTGGATGTGGCGTGGGTCACCGGCTCAATGTAGAACTCCGAGTAGACACATGGCAAGAATGTGTCTACTCGGTGCGGCTCAGACCAGCGCGGCGAGATCCCGGATCTGCTCGGACGAGCGGGCACCGACCACCATCATGGTGACGCCCGAGGCCTCCCAGGCCTTGATCTGTTCCTTGACGTAGGCCAGGTCGCCGACGATCGCCGAGTCGTCGACCAGTTCGTCGGGGATGACGGCGGCCGCCTGGTCCTTGCGGTTGCTCCGGAACAGCGCGGTCACCTCGTCGACCACCTCCGAGTAACCCATGCGCCGGTAGACGTCGGCGTGGAAGTTGGTCTCCTCAGCGCCCATTCCGCCCATGTAGAGGGCGAGGTGCGGCTTCATGAGCTCCATGACGCCGGGACGGTCGTCGGTGACCACCACCTGCGCCGTCGCGCAGATCTCGAACGTCTCGCGGGTGCGTCGGGCACCGGGCCGGGCGAACCCCTCGTCGAGCCATTCGTTGTACATGTCGGCGATGCGCGGCGAGTAGAAGATGGGCAGCCAGCCATCGCAGATCTCGGCTGCCAAAGCCACGTTCTTCGGGCCCTCCGCGCCGAGCATGACGGGGATGTCGGCGCGCAGCGGATGGGTGATCGGCTTGAGGTTCTTGCCCAACCCGGTGGTGCCCTCACCCGTGAGCGGCAGCGGGTAGTGCGGGCCGTCGCTGTGCACCGGCGCTTCGCGGGCCCAGACCTGCCGCAGGATGTCGACGTACTCGCGGGTGCGCGCCAGGGGCTTCGGGAACTTCTGGCCGTACCAGCCCTCGACGACCTGCGGGCCGGAGACGCCCAACCCGAGGATGTGCCGCCCGCCCGACAGGTGGTCCAGGGTCAGGGCCGCCATCGCGCACGCCGTCGGTGTGCGGGCGGACAGCTGGATCACCGAGGTGCCGAGCCGCATCCGCGTGGTCTCCCGGCCCCACCAGGCCAATGGGGTGTAAGCGTCCGAGCCCCATGCCTCGGCGGTGAAGACGGTGTCGAAGCCCTCGGCTTCGGCCGTCGCGACGAGTTCCGCGTGATCGGTGGGCGGCTGTGCGCCCCAGTATCCGAGCTGGAGTCCGAGCTTCATCTCCGCCAACTTTCTCGGACCCGCGGGCCCGTCCTTGCGACGATTGTTAGAACCTGTTCTACTCGATGCCGTGAGCGCCAGCCAAAGTAGCCCGGCCAGTATCGATGAACATCAGCCGCCCCTTTCGGCGCCGCTGAAACTGTCATTCGACTACACCCGTTCAGTAGGTTCGACCCTCAGTCGGTTCTTCACCGAACTACGCAACCGACACGTCGTCGGCGTCCGCGGTTCGGACGGACGGGTACTCGTACCGCCCGCCGAGTACGACCCCGTCACCTACGCTCCGTTGACGGAGATCGTACCGGTGGCCAGTGCCGGAACAGTCGTTTCGTGGACCTGGCAACCCAACCCCTTGGAGGGTCAGCCGCTGCAGCGGCCGTTCGCCTGGGCGCTCATCAAGCTCGACGGCGCCGACACCCCGCTGCTGCATGCGGTCGACGCCGGATCCGCCGACGCCATCAGCACCGGCGCCAGGGTGCACGTGCACTGGGCGGACGAACCGGTCGGCGCCATCACCGACATCGCGTACTTCGAACTGGGTGACGACACCGAACCCGTCGAAGACGTGGCAGACGACCGCGATCCGGTGACGCTGTTGGTGAGCCCGGCATCGATCGAGATCCAGCACACCGCGTCCCTACCCGAGAGCACGTTCCTGCGCGGTCTCGAGGAGGGCAAGCTCCTCGGCGCACGCACCGGCGCGGGCGGCAAGGTCTACTTCCCGCCGCGCGAAGCCGACCCGGGCACCGGCCAGCCGACCACCGAATTCGTCGAGCTGCCCGACAAGGGCACGGTCACCACGTTCGCCATCATCAACATCCCGTTCGCCGGCCAGCGCATCAAGCCGCCCTACGTGGCCGCTTACGTATTGCTCGACGGCGCCGACATCCCGTTCCTGCACCTGGTCACCGAGATCGACGCGGCCGACGTGCGGATGGGCATGCGGGTCGAGGCGGTGTGGAAGCCCCGCGAGGAATGGGGTCTCGGCATCGACAACATCGACTACTTCCGGCCCACGGGTGAGCCCGACGCCGACTACGACACCTACAAGCACCACCAGTAAGGGCATCCAGTGACTGATGTAGCAGTGGTCGGCTTCGCGCATGCCCCGCATGTGCGCCGCACCGAGGGCACCACCAACGGCGTGGAGATGCTCATGCCGTGTTTCGCCGAGCTGTACGCCGAACTCGGGCTCAAGCAGACCGACATCGGGTTCTGGTGCTCGGGATCCTCCGATTACCTTGCCGGCCGGGCGTTCTCGTTCCTCTCCGCGATCGACTCGATCGGCGCCGTGCCGCCGATCAACGAGTCGCACGTCGAGATGGACGCCGCGTGGGCGCTCTACGAGGCGTACCTCAAGATCCTCACCGGCGCGGTGGACACCGCCCTGGTGTACGGCTTCGGCAAGTCGTCGGCCGGCGTGCTCCGCCGCGTCCTCGCCCTGCAGACCGATCCGTACACCGTCGCGCCGCTGATGCCCGACGCAGTATCGATGGCCGGTCTGCAGGCCCGGTTCGGGCTGGACGCCGGCAAGTGGACGGCCGAGCAGATGGCGCAGGTCGCACTGGATTCGATGAACGCGGCCGGTCGCACCGACTCGGAGAAGCCCGCCAAGAGCATCGACGAGCTGCTGGAGCGGCCCTACTTCGCAGATCCGTTGCGCCGCCACGACATCGCGCCCATCACCGACGGCGCCTCGGCCATCGTGCTGGCCTCGGGCGACCGGGCCAGGGAGCTGCGGGAGAACCCCGCCTGGATCACCGGAATCGAGCATCGCATCGAGACCCCGGTCCTCGGCGCCCGCGACCTGACCACCTCGCCGTCGACGGCGGCATCGGCGAAGGCCGCCACCGGCGGCGACGTCGGCTCGATCGACGTGGCCGAGATCTACGCCCCGTTCACCCATCAGCAGCTGATCCTCGCCGAGGCCATCGGTCTGGGTGATTCGACGAAGATCAACCCGTCGGGAGGCGCCTTGGCCGCGAACCCGATGTTCTCGACCGGCCTGGAGCGGATCGGCTTCGCCGCCCGGCACGTCTTCGACGGATCCGCGCAGCGGGTCCTCGCCCATGCCACCAGCGGCCCCGCGCTGCAACAGAACCTGGTCGCGGTCCTGGAAGGAAAGAACTAGATGGCCGGCAACAACGCAGCGGTCCTCGGCACCGGGCAGACCAAGTACGTCGCCAAGCGCAAGGACGTCTCGATGAACGGCCTGGTGCGCGAGGCCATCGACAAGGCGCTCGCCGACTCCGGCTCGACCTTCGACGACATTGATGCCGTCGTGGTCGGCAAGGCGCCCGACTTCTTCGAGGGCGTCATGATGCCCGAGCTGTTCATGGCCGACGCGGTGGGCGCGACGGGCAAGCCGCTGATCCGGGTGCACACCGCGGGTTCGGTGGGCGGTTCGACGGCGATCGTCGCGGCCACTCTGGTGCAGTCGGGCAAGTACCGGCGCGTCCTGACGATGGCGTGGGAGAAGCAGTCCGAGTCGAACGCCATGTGGGCGTTGAGCATTCCGGTGCCGTTCACCAAGCCCGTCGGCGCAGGAGCGGGTGGCTACTTCGCACCGCACGTGCGCTCCTACATCCGGCGTTCGGGCGCCCCGACGCACATCGGTGCGATGGTCGCGGTGAAGGACCGTCTGAACGGAGCGAAGAACCCGTTGGCACACCTGCACCAGCCGGACATCACGCTGGAGAAGGTCATGTCGTCTCAGATGCTCTGGGACCCGATCCGGTTCGACGAGACGTGCCCGTCCTCCGACGGCGCCTGCGCGATGGTGATCGGCAACGAAGAAATTGCGGATCGCCGCGTCGCCGAGGGCAATCCGGTGGCCTGGATCCATGCCACGGCGCTGCGGACCGAGCCGCTGGCCTACTCCGGTCGCGACCAGGTCAACCCCCGGGCCGGTCGCGACGCCGCTGCCGCGCTGTGGCGCGACGCGGGCATCACCTCCCCCATCGGCGAGATCGACGTCGCCGAGGTCTACGTGCCGTTCTCCTGGTTCGAGCCGATGTGGCTGGAGAACCTGGGCTTCGCCGCCGAGGGCGAGGGCTGGAAGCTCACCGAGGCTGGCGAGACGGCGATCGGCGGCAGAATCCCGTTCAACGCATCGGGCGGCGTGCTGTCGTCGAACCCGATCGGCGCCTCGGGCATGATCCGGTTCGCCGAGTCGGCCATCCAGGTGATGGGCAAGGCGGGCGACCACCAGGTGCCGAATGCGCGCAAGGCGCTCGGGCATGCCTACGGCGGTGGCTCGCAATACTTCTCGATGTGGGTGGTAGGCGCCGACAAGCCAGGATCGTGACCGCGGCCGTCTCGTCGGCGGGCAGGCTGTCGCGGGAGGCGGCGATGGCCGGCGACAAGGATGCGTGGCTGGCGCTGTTCGCCGACGACGCCATCGTCGAGGATCCGATCGGGCCGTCGCACTTCGACCCGGAGGGACGCGGCCACCGCGGCAAGGCGGCGATCGCGCGCTTCTTCGACATGGCGATCGCCCCGAGTCAGCTGGAGTTCCACTTCGACAAGACCTACGTCTGCGGCGACGAGGAGGCGAACGTCGGTCACATCGTGATCGTCGCGAGCGGTTACCGCGTGGTGGCCGAGGGCGTGTTCACCTACCGCGTGAACGCCGACGGGAAGATCGTTGCGTTGCGGGCGTATTGGGAACTGGACAAGGCTGCCGCGAGCGCGCAACCCGTCTAGTCCGCCAGGATGTTCTGACGCAAGGTCTCGCCCGGATAGCGCGACCTGTACCGGCCTCGGCGCTGCAGCTCGGGAACCACCTGGTCGACGAACTCTTCGAAGCATCCGGGGGTGTACGTGGCGAGGAGCATGAAGCCGTCGGCGCCGCCGTCGTCGAGGAACGTCTCGATCTGGTCGGCCACCGTCGCCGACGTTCCAATCACCTGCGGCATCGCGAAGCGGAACGCGTAGGTGTCGGCGGCCTCTGCGATCGTGACGGCGTCCCCCGCGCCGCTGGCCACCAGGGCGTCCTTGACGCCCTGGATGCCGGGCACCGGAACGTCGGTCAGGGGCAGGTCCGGGTCGAACGTCGAGAAGTCAACGCCTAGTTGACCGCTGAGCATCGCTAGTGACGCTTCGGGACGCAGCAACGCCCGGAGGTAATCGGCCTCCTCTCGCGCCTGCGCATCGGTATCCGCGACGATCACCTGCGCGCCGTAGTAGAGCTTGACCGTTTCGGGGTCTCGCCCCGCCCCGGCGACTCGGTCGCGGATGTCGTCGGAGTACGCCCGCATCGTGGCGACGGTCGGCTGGATCGCGAAGATTGCCTCGGCCGTCCTCGCAGCGAAGTCTCGCCCCTGCTCGCTGGCACCCGCCTGCCAGAGCACCGGCCTCCCCTGCGGGGACGGAGCGACGAAGTGCCGGCCTCGGCAGCGGAAGTGCTTGCCCTCGAACACGACCTCGCGGATCTTCTCCGGGTGGGCATAGATGCCCGATGCCCGGTCGGCGGCGATGGCGTCCGGCTGCCAGGAGTCCCACAGCTGACTACAGAGGTCGACGTACTCCGCGATGCGCTCGTAGCGAACGGACCGATCGGGCATCTCCTGTCCGTAGGCGGCGAACTCCGAAGGCGAGTACGACCCGACGATGTTCCATGCGACCCTCCCGCCCGAGAGGTGGTCGAAGGTGGACAGCCGCCGAGCCATCGAGTACGGGTGCTCGAAGGCCGTCGACAGCGTGATGCCCACGCCGAGATGCTCGGTGGCGCCGGTGATGATCGGCGTCAGGGCCCCCGGCTCGTGGGTGGGCGCTTGCACCGCGTACCGCATGGTCGCGTCGGAGCTGCCTTCGAACGAGTTGTACGGTGCCAGTTCGTCGGCGAGGAACACCGCGTCGAACAGGCCGCGCTCGAGCGTCCGCGCGAGGTGTTCCCAGTACGGCGGCGCCGCATAGTCCCAGCCCACCTTGTCGAGTGGATGCCGCCACATTCCGACCGAGTGACTGCTGACGCCGTGTTGCATGAACGCAAGGAAGTGCGCCTTGCGGGTGCGTCCGGTGATCAGTACTCCTGCAGGCTCTCGCGCAGCGTCGTCCCGGGGTAGCGGGTGCGAAAGCGGCGACGCCGCTGCAGCTCCGGCACCAGCAACTCGGTCATGTCGTTGAAGCAGCCGGGGGTGTCGGTGGCGAGCATCATGAAGCCGTTGCAGCCTCCCTCGTCGAGGTAGAGCTCCATCTGGTCGGCGACGTCCGAGGGCGTTCCGACCGCGACCGGGGCACCCATCGACACGCCGTAGATCTGGGCGGCTTCGCGCACCGTCACCGGGGCGCCGTCCTTGGCCTCCAGGATGGCATCGAAGAGCCCGCGGATGCCCTGCACGTCGGCGTCTACCACGTTGTCGTCGAGGCCGAGGGTGGAGAAGTCGAATCCCGTGTGTCCGGAGAGGATTCCCAGTGCGCTTTCGATCTGAACGTTCTCGACGAACTCGGCGTAGCGGTCGTTGGCGCGGGACTTGTCGCGATCGATGATCGTCTGCAGGCCATAGATCAGCTTCACCGACTCAGGGTCCCGGCCGTGATCGTCGGCTCGGGTGCGGATGTCGTCGGCGTAGGCCCGCATGCTCTTCGGCGTGGGGAAGATGCCGAACACGGATTCGGCGTGCTTGGACGCGAATTCGCGGCCCTGGTCGGACGAGCCCGCCTGCCACAGCACCGGCCGCTTCTGGGGCGAGGGCGCCACGAAGTGCCGTCCCTTGGACTGGAAGAACTCGCCTTGGAAGTCGACTTCACGCACCTTGGCCGGATCGGCGAAGATGCCGTTCTCCCGGTCGTAGACGATGGCGTCGTCATCCCAGGAGTCCCACAGTTGGTAGAGCAGCTGCATGTACTCCTCGACCACCTCGTAGCGCTTGTCGCGCGGCGTGAGGTTCTCCTTGCCCATGGCCTGGAACTCGCTCTTGGAGTACGACGTCACGATGTTCCAGCCCACGCGGCCGCCAGTGAGGTGGTCCAGCGTGGAGAGCTGCCTGGCCATCATGTAGGGCGGCACGAACGACGTCGACAGCGTGATGCCGATGCCGAGGTTCTTGGTGAAGGCGCCCACGATCGGCACGACGCTGGCCGGTTCGTGCACCGGACACTGACCCGCGAACTTCACCACGGGGTCCGAGTTGCCCTTGTAGGTCGTGTAGGGCGCGAGTTCGTCGGCGATGAACATGGCGTCGAACAGACCGCGTTCCATGGTTCGGCCCAGATCACGCCAGTACTCGGGCCGCGACCAGTGATACCCCACCTTGTCGCGGGGGTGCGCCCACATCGTCGAGGCATGGTTCATCACACCGTGCTGGACGAACCCCAGCAGGTGCGCCTTCTTCTTCGCACTGGTGGTCATTTGATACTCCTACGGTCGATGACGAACGCGGCGACGACGGCAACTGCCGAGCCAATCGCGAGAATGGGCGGGAGATACCAGAAGAGGCTGTTCACCCCGAGCAGCACGATGACGGTCGTGGACACGACGACCGCGCCCAGCGCCTTCCACGTGAAGGTGTTCGCGTCCGCGTCATCGAGCGCAGTCTCGTCCAGTTCGGGCGTCTCGCCAGATGCAGCCAATGCCAGGACGTCTCGGCGGACACGGAAGAAGGCTTGGACGCCGAGCGCGACGTATGCGACGGCCACGACCATCCCGACGACCACTGCGAGCCAGAACGCGATCATCGGACCGGGTCCGGGTCGGTGGTCTTCTCGACCGTCAGGTCTGCGTCGTGAGCCTCGTCGGTTCTTCGGCCCTCCGACAGCGCTTCTCCGCGACCCCGTAGGGATGCGAAGTCGAATGATTGCTTGGACAGCAGGCTGATGCCGACGGCAGCCACGAGCGAAATCGCCTCCAGGGTAATGATTCCTTGCAACTCACCCACGGTCTCGCGGACGGGGTAGCCGACGGCGATCGCGAGTAGCAGACTGGTCACGAAGGCGGTCGACGTCATGCGGCGCCAGAAGATGGCCAGGCCGAGCGGGATGATGAGCGCGGCCTTGAGGAAGAACACGGTGTTGACCAGATCGACGTAGTCCAGCCCCGAACTCACGACGATGCCGCCGATCACGCCTGCGACGAGGATCGACGCCTTCGTATAGCGGAACAACGACTTCGACGCGATCTCGGGGTTGGCTCGCTTGAGGATGTCGACCGCGACGATGGACGACAGCGCCGAGAACGCACCGTCGATGGACGAGTAGCAGGCGTTCAGGATGATCAGCACGTACAGGGCGACGAGCACGATCGGCAGGCCGAGGTGGCTCACCACGTACGGCCCGATGCCGCCCGACCCCGCGTCGCCCAGGTCAGCCGGGTTCACGTCGAACGCCAAGCCGACGAGTCCCAACAGGCCAAGGACGATCGGAATCGGGTAGAACCACAGCCCCGCCCAGACGAACGTGCGACCCATCGTCGTCGGCTTGAGCGCCCACGCCTTCTGCCAGAACGTCTGGTCCGCCATGGTCGAGGCGAGCAGGCCCAGCGCGAGCGATATCCCGAAACCCGCTGCGGCGGAACCGTCGAAAGCGTTCAGTGTCTCGGGTCCGGCGGCGTCGACGCGCTGGAAGACGAGTTCGGGCCCGCCGACCTTCTGCAGGACGTAGAGAACGACGATCGCAGCGGGCACGGTGATCAGCAGGGTGTTGAAGGTGGCGGTGATCGCCGAGGTCCACAGGCCCCCGAAGTACGAGTAGACGGTGACGGTGGCCAGCGTGACGATCAGCACGACGGTCGGGTTGATGTCGAACACCACGCCCATCACGAGGACCACGCCAAAGAGGTTGATGAAGATCTCGGCCAGCAGACCGAGCAGCATCGCCACCAGCATCACCGTGGTCGCCGGCTTGTTGTCGAAGCGTTCGCGGATGAACTCGACGATCGTGTAACCGGCGGGCATCTGCCGACGCAGCCGGAGCGCGAACGGCACCATCACCATGACCGCGAGGCCATTGGGTACGACGAACCAGATCAGTCCCGAAGTGCCGAACGAGAATGCCTGCGCCGACGACATCATCACGGCCATCGACCACGTCCAGACGGCGATGACGGAGCCGACGCCGAAGCCGAAGCCGATCCGACGGTCCGCGATGACGAAGTCGTGGGTGTTCTTGACCATCGAGCGGACGGTGAATGCCACGACGAACATGAAGGCACCGAGCCCCAGCATCAGCGCGAAGCCCATCGACGGGGACAAGTCAGACGGGTGAAACACGAAGGCCTCCTGGACCAGACGAACGGCGAGCGGCCCCCAGATGCCGTCGAGTGCGCACCATCGGGCACCCGCAGGGCTGCGTCAGCGTGTCAGCGCACCAATCATGGCAACAGATTTGCAATCACGCTGAACGAAGCAGTGGCCTCCCAGGTGGGGCCTGTGCTCCACCCACGCCGCTACGCCTCCTGGATCTCCCCCAGGCCGTTCCGGTAGCGCTCGGCGAGACCGCGGTAGGTCGCCGGCGTCATGTTGACCCACCGCTCCGCACCGGTGCCCGCGATGGGGCCGCGCACCTTCGCCGGAGCCCCCGTGACGAACACCTCGTCGGGGATCTTCGTGCCGCCGATGACCAGCGAATGGGCGGCGACCATGCTGCGGCGGCCGATCACGGCTCCGTCGAGGACCGTCGCGTGGTTGGCGATCACGGCCTCGGGGCCGATGTGCGCGCCGTGGATCACGCAGCAGTGCGCGATCGACGCGAGCGGGCCGACGTCGGTGGGAATCCCCGGCGGAGCGTGCAGCACGCTGCCGTCCTGCACGTTCGCTCCCTCCCTGATGATGATCGGAGCGAAGTCGGCGCGCAGTACCGCGTTGAACCACACCGATGCGCCCGCCTCGACGTGCACGTCGCCGATCAGGGTCGCCGTCGGCGCCACGAAGGCGCTCGGGTCGACCACGGGTGAGCGTCCCTCGAATGAGTAGAGCGGCATGGACTGGTTATACCGCAGGTAGTGGACCCAACGAGGGCTTGCGCGAACAGCCAGTGAACTGGGTTGCGTTGCGCTTAAGGCGGCAAAAACTGTAACGTGTTCTAGTTAGAAGTCCAGATACGGGAGGCCCACCGTGACGACCGAAACCGCAAGCGTCCGCGAGATCGACACTGGCTCGCTGCCAGACCGGTATGCGCGTGGCTGGCACTGCCTCGGCCCCGTGGCCAATTACCTCGACGGCGAGCCCCACGGCATCGAGATCTTCGGCACCATGCTGGTGGTCTTCGCCGACTCGAACGGCGACGTCAAGGTGCTCGACGGCTACTGCCGCCACATGGGCGGCAACCTGTCCCAGGGCACCATCAAGGGCGATACGGTCGCCTGCCCCTTCCACGACTGGCGCTGGGGCGGCGACGGCAAGTGCAAGCTGGTGCCCTACGCCAAGCGCACCCCCCGACTGGCTCGCACCCGCGCCTGGGAAACCGACGTCCGCGGCGGCCTGCTGTTCGTGTGGCACGACGCCGAGGGCAACCCGCCGCAACCCGAGGTCCGCATCCCCGAGATCCCGGAGTTCGCCGACGACGGCTGGACCGAGTGGCGCTGGCACACGTTGCTCATCGAGGGCAGCAACTGCCGCGAGATCATCGACAACGTCACCGACATGGCGCACTTCTTCTACATCCACTACGGCCTGCCGACGTACTTCAAGAACGTCTTCGAAGGCCACATCGCCAGCCAGTACCTGCACAACGTCGGTCGGCCCGACATCAACGACATGGGCACCACCTACGGCGAGGCGCACCTCGACTCCGAGGCGTCCTACTTCGGGCCGTCGTTCATGATCAATTGGCTGCACAACAACTATGGCGGCTACAAGGCCGAGTCGATCCTGATCAACTGCCACTACCCGGTGACCCAGGACTCGTTCGTGCTGCAGTGGGGCGTCATCGTCGAGAAGCCCAAGGGCGTCGACGAGAAGACCTCCGACAAGCTGGCCCGGGTGTTCACCGAGGGCGTCAGCAAGGGGTTCATGCAGGACGTCGAGATCTGGAAGCACAAGACGCGGATCGACAACCCGCTGCTCGTCGAGGAAGACGGCGCGGTGTACCAGATGCGACGTTGGTACCAGCAGTTCTACGTCGACGTCGCCGACGTGACGCCGGACATGACCGACCGCTTCGAGATCGAGGTCGACACCACGGCCGCCAACGAGAAGTGGCACGTCGAGGTCGAAGAGAACCTGAAGGCGCAGGAAGCGGCGAAGGAGTCCGCGCAGCAATCGCAGGAGCAGCCCACCGAGGTGTCCTGATGACTGCGCACGACGAGCGGACCCAAGCGCCGGACGTCGACCGTCTGGCTCGCTCGATGCTGCAGCTCACCGGTCACGACGACGACGATCACCACGCAGGGTCCGCCGATGGAACCGGTGGCAGTGCTTGGTCGAAGGCACCGGACTTCGCCGCGGATCCCGAGCGTGCGGCGGCGGTGCGCGAATCGAGCCGCCGGGACAGGGAGCGCTACCTCACCGCCGGCCTGGTGCCCGTCGACTGCCGGTTCTGTCACGCCACCGTCGCGGTGAAGAAGCTTGGTCCAGAACACACTGCCGTGCAATGGAATTCGACCGCAACGCAGCGATGCGCGGTGTTCGCCGAGATCCGCGCCTCCGGCGGCGACAGCAGTCGAAGCCGGGCATGCCCGAAGCTGTCCGACAGCATCCGGCACGCCGTCGCCGAGGGCTGCCTCGAGGAAGTCTCCAGCGCTCCCCCACCCGGCGACGGCTAGGTCCGCTCACAGGCCCTGGAAGCGCTCCTTGACCTCCTCGGCGGTCAGACCGTAGTCCGCCAGCGAGTAGGTGTGCTTGGGTGCGCGCGGCCCCTTCTTGCTCTCGGCGTGGCTGTGCTCCATGGCCGCCCGCGCGTCGTCGGTGAAGTCGATGCCGAACTGCCGGTACACGCCTTCGACCGCGGCGATCGGATCCTTGACGAACTCGAAGTAGTCGAGATCGTAGAATCGGGCCGGATCGTGCTTGGCGCGTTCGGCGTCGAACAGCCGCAGTCCCCGTGACCAGGTCTCCATCGCGTCGCGTCCGATGACCTCACCGGTGAAGCTGTTCGACCACCCCTCGGTGGTGTGCTGGGCGAGCGAGCACATCGAGGCCATGATGGTCTCGGCCGGTCGATGGCACTGCACGACCAGGGCGTCGGGGTAGGTCGCGAACAGGGCGTCGAGCGCGAACAGATGGCTGGGGTTTTTGAGCACCCATCGCTTCTCCGGATCGTTCGACCCGATCAGCTGAAGGTTCTTGCGGTGCCGCGCATAGGACTTCGTCCAGTCCCGGCCCGCCAGCCACTGCGCATACGTGGGAATGTGTGCCAAGGTCTCATACGACACCGAGTGCAGCGACTGACGCAGCAGCTGCCAGCACTCCTCGACCTCGTCGGCGGTCATGTAGTGCAGCCCGGTGTAGTCCGGGTTCTCCTCGTGCGCCTTGCTGAACTGTGCGTCGAGCTGCTGGAACACCGGGTTCTGCGACCACGTCTCGCGTGGCGGGCGGGGCTGCGGGAACTCGGCAAGCCACAACTCGAGGCCCTGGTGCCGCGGGTCCGCGGTCAGCAGCCGGTGGATCGCGGTGGTGCCGGTGCGCGGCAGACCGGTGACGAAGATGGGCCGTTCGATCGGCACGTCGACGTGCTGCGGGTGCTGCTTGAACGCCGCCTCGGACACCAACCGGGCCACCAGCGCATTGCGCACGAAGAACCGCTGCATCTTGCTGCCGAGTTCGGTGAGGTCGGCGTCGCGCTGATAGGACTCGAGCAGGACCGCGAGCGCCTCGCGGTAATCGTCGTCGTCGGAACCGAAGTCGTCGAGACCGCAGGCCTTGGTCGCCGATGCGTGTAGATCGTCGACCGTGCCGACGTTGGTGCGCGTCACGCCTTGTACTCCCCGCAGTTGACGTCGATTGTCTGGCCGGTGATGCCGCTGGACAGGTCGCTGGCCAGGAACAGGATGGCCGAGGCCACCTCGTCCTCGGTGGGCAGCCGCTTCAGATCGCTGTTGACCGCAGCCGCCTTGTAGATCTCGTCCACCGTGGTGCCGTACTTGCCGGCCTGGTGCTCGAAGTAGCTCTGCAGGGTCCCGCCCCAGATGTAGCCCGGCAGAACGGAGTTGACCCGTATCCCGGCCTCGCCGAGTTCGCTCGCCAGCGACTGCGACATGGCCAGCAGCGCCGACTTGGCCATCTTGTACGCGCCCTGCTTGGGGTCGGAGTGCCGGACCACCATCGAGTTGACGTTGACGACCGACCCGTTCGCTTCGGTGAGTGCCGGGGTGAAACCCTGGATCAGCCGCAGCGCGCCAAGCACGGTCAGTTCGATCGTGTCGCGGATGTGGTCGAAGCTGGTCTTGGCGAAGGGCTTCATCGACGGCACGCGGAACGCGTTGTTGATGAGGACGTCGACCTTGCCGAACTCCGCGATCGAGGTGGACACCAGGTTGGCGACCTGCGCCTCGTCGGTGATGTCGGTGCCGACTGCCAGGGCACGCCTACCCGATGCCGTGACCTGACCGGCGACGTCCTCGAGTCGCTCGACCGTGCGGGCAGCCAGTACGAGATCGGCGCCCTCCTCGGCACATCGCCGAGCCAGGGTGGTGCCCAGCGCTGGGCCCACACCACTGATGACGACGACCTTGTCCTGCAACAGACCTGCCATGACTAGCCCACCATCCTCTCGCCGATCAGCCTCTGCCGCAGCGCGATGCGCGCCCGCCAGTCGTCGGAGGAGATCGCGTTGGACTCGTAGTAGGGCAGCACCGACGACACCTTCTCGACATCGACCACCTCGAGCGTCGGCCCATCGGCCTCGGTCAGCTCCCGCGACACGCGCTGCCAGCGGAACTGCAGATAGCCCTTGGCGTGGCCGAGCGTCTCGCACCAGTTGGCGACGCCGGGGTTGGCGTCGGACACGACGATGCGGATCTTGCCATCCGGATCTGCCTGCGCCTGAGTGCCGTTGAGCGACGTCTGGTGGTTGATGTAGTCCAGCGAGATGTACCAGAGGCTGCCCAGCTGGAAGCCGAGATACGGCGCGTCGCTGACGGGCAGCGTGATGACGATCGCCTGGTCCGGCGCCAAGTCGTAGTGGCCGACCGACGAGTACTGCGTGGCCAGCCCGCCGGGGGTCAGGCGCGGTGCGGTCAAGGTGTTGACCGGCAGGTCGTCGTAGAACCACTTCGGGAACTGCAGCCAGGTCTTGACCCGTTGCACCAGTTGCTTGCCCGCGACGGCGTAGCGCTTCTCGATGAGTTCACGCGTCAGCGGCGGGGGCGCGGTGCCCGCCGTGTCGGTGCGCGCGATCGCGAACGTTCCGCGTTGCGCCGACCAATCGTTGTAGACCTCGCGAATCACCAACTGCGAAGGCACCTTCGGTGTGAACCGCCATTCGAAGGTGCCGTCGGAGGCGATGTCGAGCTTGCGGTCGTCGAACGCGGTCGCGCTGTCTGGCACGTTGTCGTCGGTGTACTCACCACCGAGCAGCTGAAAGCTGACGTCGGTGGTGGTGCCGCGCCTGCCCGTGACGACGTACTCGTGCTCGGGCTGCACGCGCGTCCCGAAGTACATGGTGTCGGGGTTGTCGAGGCCCATCTTGGTGAACGGCCCGGTCCCGCTGTGCAGGAACGGATGATCGCGGTCGTAGTCGAAGGCGACCGACGTACACGCTGCGATGCAGCCGGCCAGGTACTGCAGCCCCTCCAGGAGGTCGGCCTCGGATTCGATGAATGGTGCAGCGGCGACAAGGCTCTCGGCCTCGGCGATGGCGTCTGCCAACGGCTGTGCGTACATGCGTGACGGGCCCTCCGGGATGAGGCCAGCCATTCCAATATTGGAACGCGCTGGTAGAGTTCTGACCCGAACACTAGAACGTGTTCCAATTCGAGTCAACGTCGGAGGGGGCACCGTGACGGGCCGGACGTCACCACCGACGCAACGCGTCGTCGAGGTCCTCGACTTCTTGGCGCGCCATCCGCACGACCGGTTCGGCATCTCCGAACTCGCGAGGCGAACGGGCCAGAGCAAGCCCACGTGCCTCGGCATCGTCACCACCTTGGCCGAATCCGGCTACCTCCTGCGCGATGCCGAGGACAAGACTTACCGCCTCGGACCGTCGCTGATCTCCCTCGGTCACGTCGCGCAGGAATCCATGCGCGCCGGACCGTCGGCACGGGAGGAACTCCGCGCACTCTCCTCGGCGTACGACACCACCGCAGCACTCGCGGCGATCGTCGACGACCGGATCACGCTGCTCGAACTCGTCGACCCGCCCGGCACGAGTGGGTCGGAGGGCCGGGGCACGTCGGTGCGGGTGGGCCAGAGCTACCCGTTCGCACCGCCGGTGGGGCTGATGTTCGTGCTGTGGGACGACGACGCGCTGCGCGACTGGCTGGCCAGGGAACCGACCATTCCACTGCGCACCGGTTCCGACCGCCTGGACCGCGTCGTGGCCGAGTGTCGCGCCTCGGGCTACCTGGTGGAGCGACTCACTCCGGGCGGGCGGCGCCTCTACGCGCTGATGGCGGGGATGTCCTCGACGATGCCGCAGGAGTTGCGGGCGCTGCTCGGCGAACTGATCTCCGACGTCGGCGAACGGGTGTACCTGCGCAGCGAGGCCGGCACCCAACGCCAAAAGCACGACATCAGCGTGATCTCGGCGCCGGTGTACGACCACTACGGACGGCAGACGATGGTGGTGTCGCTTCAGATCGGCAGGGCGCTCACCGATGCCGAGATCGCCAGGCACGCCAAGGGTGTGATGGCCACGGCGCACACGCTCACGACGCAGCTGGGCGGCCTGCATCCGCCGCACGACGCGCGCGCCACGCGGCCCACGCCCCGGTAGACCACAGCGCCCACACGACCAGCAGCGGCTGGAACGCCAGCCGGATCGCCCGCGAGCGGTCCGAGTCCAGTCCGAATGCGTCGGAGTGGGTGAGGTACTGCGACACGTTGCCGGGGAACACCGCGACGAACAGGGCCGCGGTCAGCCAACCCAGCGGCACCCGCCACCGCGCGACGACGAGCAGGCCGAGACCGAGCGCGATCTCGACGATCCCCGACGCGATGACGACGAAGTCGACGTTGAGCGGCAGGTACGGCGGGACCTGCGCGTAGAACGACGCGCGGGCGAAGGTCAGGTGGCTGACGCCGGCGAAGACCAGCGCCGCGCCGAGCAGCAGCCGAGCCAGTCTCCGCACGTCAGCTGACCGCGGCGATCGCGAACGGCAGGACCTCCGGCGCACCGGCTTGACGCAGCACCCGGGCCGCCATCGTCATCGTCCACCCGCTGTCGACGAGGTCGTCGACCAGCAGCAGCGGCCCACCGAGATCCGACAGGTCCGGCATCTCCCACGAACCATCGAGCGCTGCAACGCGATACGCCGAGTTGGCAGCCGTCACGGGCCTGCGCTCGACGGCGTAGGCCAATGAGCCCAGGTTGGTCAGCCGTCCCAGGTCCGCCAGCCGAGCCACCAGCGATTCGATCAGCAGGGGATGGCGTTCCGAGTCCAGACCCATCACCGCCGTCGGACGGGTGTCCCACTTCCAAGCGGCGAGCACGTCGACCGCCGCGCGCACCAGGTCGTCGGGTGCCTCCGCATCGGGGCCGTCGAGCACCGCACGCAACCGTGCCCCCCAGCCCAGGTCGGTGAGCCGGCCGATGGCCCGCCCCGCACCGGGGCCCTCGGAGATCTTGCCGCTCAGGCTGACACCCAGCTTGGCCAGGCCCGAGGGCCACTGCCTGCGCGGCGTGATCTCGACCCCCGGACGCATCAGCCGCTGCCGGGTCTCCTCGGCCGCCGACTCGTCCACGGTCGCGTCGTAGTGCGCGCCCGTGCAGTTGTCGCACCGGCCGCACTTCTCACTGTCGGCGAGTTCCGGGTCGTTGAGCTGCCTGCGGAGGAACGTCATCCGGCACTCGTCGGTGGCCAGGTAGTCGAGCATCGCCTGCTGCTCGCGCCCGCGCGCCTCGTCCAGCCTGCGGTAGCGCTCCTCGTCGTACTCCCACGGCTCGCCGGTACCCACCCAGCCGCCCTTGACCCGGCGCACCGCCCCGTCGACGTCGAGCACCTTCAGCACCATCTCCAGACGCGTCCGGTTCAGGTCGACGAGCGGTTCGAGCGCGGGCGTGGACTGTGGTCGGTCCGTTTCGAGCGCGCGAATGACGTTGCGCACCATGGGCTCCGACGGGAAGGCCACGGACGCGAAGTAGCGCCACACCTCGCGGTCCTCGGCACCGGGCAGCAGCACCACCTCGGCGCTCTCCGTCGAACGCCCCGCACGTCCCACCTGCTGGTAGTACGCGATGGGTGACGCGGGCGCACCCAGGTGCACGACGAAGCCGAGGTCCGGCTTGTCGAAACCCATGCCGAGCGCGGACGTGGCCACCAGTGCCTTCACCCGGTTCGCCAGCAGGTCGCCCTCGAGCTGTTCCCGCTCGGCAGCCTCGGTGGCCCCGGTGTAGGCCGCGATCTCGTGGCCCCGTTCCCGCAGCATCGCCGCGACGTCGTTGGCCTGCGCCACCGTCAGCGTGTAGATGATCCCCGACCCCGGCAGCGTGTCCAGATGCGCGGCCAGCCACGCCGCGCGTTGGGCGGGATTGCCCGCCTTGACGACCGACAGTCGCAGCGACTCGCGGTCGAGGCCGCCGCGGAGCACCAGCGCGTCTCCGCCTGCCTCTCCCCCGCCGACGCCCAGCTGGCTGCGCACGTCGTCCACCACCCGGTCGTTCGCGGTGGCGGTCGTTGCGAGAACCGGTATGCCGCTGCCCAACTCGCCGATCAGCGTGCGGATGCGGCGGTAGTCGGGACGGAAGTCGTGTCCCCAGTCGGACACGCAGTGCGCCTCGTCGATCACGACCAGGCCGGCGTCGCGGGCCAGCGCGGGCAACACGTCATCGCGGAAGTCGGGGTTGTTCAACCGTTCCGGGCTGACGAGCAGCACGTCGAGGTCGCCGGTCCCGACCGCACGGTGGACGTCCTGCCAGTCGGCGACGTTGCTCGAGTTGATCGTGGCCGCGCGCACCCCGGCCCGTGCGGCGGCCTGCACCTGGTTGCGCATCAGCGCGAGCAGCGGGGACACGATGACCGTCGGGCCACGCCCCTCGGCGCGCAGCAGTTTGGCCGCGATGAAGTACACGGCCGACTTGCCCCATCCGGTGCGCTGCACCACCAGCGCGCGGCGGCGGTGCACCACAAGGGCCTCGATGGCCGTCCACTGGTCGTCGCGCAGTGTCGCCTGCGGCCCCGCCAACTGCTCGAGCAGGGTCTGCGCCTGTTCGCGCGTCGCCGTCACGAGCGAGCGCAGCGACGTCGGCGAGCGAAGCGACGGGGGGTTGTCATGGGCGAGCGCAGCGACGGGGGATTGTCATGGGTCCATCGTGCCGGGTCGGTCCGACGGACTCGTCGCAGCCCACCGCGAGCGTCGACTTCTCGTCGTCGGGAGGCGCGTACATCGACGGAAACTCGACGTTCACGGGGATCGATACGCGTAGGTGTTGGCGGGTTTGTCGACGCGCGTCACCGTCGTGGCGCTCATGGTCGGCACGTAGTCGTTGGCCGCCTGCGCGGAGCCCGGCTCGACCCTGCCCTCCACCGCGATCCACGTCTCCTCGCCGAAGGCGGCCGCTGTCGCGGCGGCAGGGCCCGACAACCGAATCCGCGCCAGTTGGGCGTCGGCCGCGCAGCAGACGATGACGACGCGGCCGAGGTAGACGCCGTCGGGGTAGCGCAGCGTGAAGCCGGTGGCGGTGATCGTCCGTCCATCGAGGCTGCGCGCCGGGTCTGCGGCAGCCCGCATCACGATCTCGGGCACCGCTACGGTCGGCGCGGGTCCGGCAGGCAGCGGTGGGAAGTCGCGCGGCTTGGGCGCGGACGTGACGGGCGGCGCGGCAGTGGCTCCGCGGGCATCCAGCGGCGGCGGCACGATGAACGCGACCATCGCGATCGGCACGAGCAGCAGCCACACCAGACCGCCACGGTGCCGATGGCCGTGGTCGTCGTCTGGGTGCTCGTCGGGTCGGCCTGCGTTGCGCACGTCGCGGATCACTGCGGCCAGACCGAGCCCGATCAGCACCACCGTGGCGATCACGAGCCACGGCAGCAGAGCGGGCTTCACGTAGTGCACGTAGGTGCCCCGCAGCAGCATCACCGCCATGCCGGCGCCGACCAGCAGCAGGATCAGGTTCTGGGTAGACCGGCTCATCGACCGCCTCCAAGGAAGGCAAGGCCGACCAGCGTCGCGATCACCGTCGCCACGACGAACGTGGCCGGGCCGAACCGCACGGCGAATCGGCGTCCGAACATGCCCGCCTGCATTGCCGCGAGTTTGACGTCCACGGCCGGCCCGACGACCAGGAACACGAGCCGCGGCAGCAGCGGCAGCATGGTCAGGCTCGCTGCCACGAACGCGTCGGCCTCCGAGCACAGCGCCAGCACGACGGCGAGCACGGCCATGGTCAGCACGGCGAGGATCAGGTTGCCCGCGAGGTGTTCGAACATCCAGGCGGGCACGACGACCCTCAGCGTCGCTGCGGCCGCGGCGCCGACCACGAGGTACGACGCCGCCTGCAGGAAGTCGTGGCGGGCCGCCTCCGAGAACGTGGTCCACCGTGCACCCCCCGGCGTCCGGTCGGTGCGGGGCAGCGAGCGCGTCACCCATTCGTGGCGGCCGAAGCGCAGCCACAGCATGCCCATCGCGACGGCGGTCAGCAGCGACGCGACGCAGCGCGCCAACACCATCTCGGGGTTGCCCGGGAACGCGACAGCCGTCGCGACCAGGACCACGGGGTTGATCGCGGGGGCGGACAGCATGAACGTCAGCGCGGCCGCTCCGGTGCGGCCGGGTCCATACAGCCTGCGCGCAACCGGGACCGAGCCGCATTCACAGCCGGGCAGCGCAGCGCCGCCGATGCCTGCGACCGCGACCGCGGCGGCGGGCCGACGTGGCAGCCAGGACGCCAGCCGCTCGGCGCTGACGAAGGTGGCGATGAGACCGCTGACGACGACGCCGAGGACCAGGAAGGGCAACGCCTGCACGAAGACCCCGCTGAACACCGTGGCGGCCGTGCTCAGCGCCGAGTGGCCGGCGACGACGCCGCTCAACCACGGTGCGGAGACCGCCAATCCGAGCAGCGCCAGCAACAGCATCTCGAGCGAACCGGCACGGCGTCGCCCGGTGGTCGGCGACGACGGGGCTGCGTTCACGGGGCCATCATGCCTGTGCTGGCTGGGGATTCGGCGACGTCACCTCGACGCGCCGACGATCCTCGTATTGCTGGTGGTGGCGCGGGCTACCATCCGAGGACGATGACGCACGCCAAGCCCGACGACGAGCAGCCGCCACCGCAGCGGACCACGACCGCCGACGTCCCCCGCGCCGCCACGCCGACGGCGACACCGCAGCGCTCGGGCCGTTTGGCGGTCGTGGTGCCCGTGTTGATCTCACTCGTCGCGCTCGGGGTCGCGAGTTGGGCGCTGTTGCGCTCACCCGACGACACCCCGCCACCCCCGACCGATCAACAGGTCGCGGAAGCAAAGGACGCGGCATGCGCTGCCTATACGCGGGTGCGCACCTCGGTGGCGCTGCAGAGTCAGGCCGGCGCGGGCGCCGATCCGAACGCGGCACCGCTCGTCGCCGTCAACGCGCGCCTGGCCATGGCCATCGGCAGCCAGCACATCGTCGACAGTCTGAGCCCTGCGGTGCCTGCCGAACTCGCGGATTCACTGCGTTCCGTGGCGACGGGGCTGCAGGACATCACCATCAACGCACTGGCGGGGACCGACGGCGGCGAGGCCGGCCAGGTCGCCCGGCTTCGCGAAGTCGAGGCGACCAGTCAGAAGATCGTCGAGCTGTGCAAGTGAAGGCGCGCCGGCCATAGCCGACGCGCCTTCATTCGTGTGCCCTAGCTTGCGTCGGATCCCGCGTCCTGGCCGGACTCCGAGCCCGCACCCGTCGCGCCGCCGGCATCGGCACCGCCGGGTGACCCGGCACCACCGGGTGCTGCGAAGCGGTTCCCGGTCAGTGCGCCGATGCCATTGCTGATGGCGTCGGTGAACGGCTTGAACGGCGTGAACGGAGCGCGGCCGCCCGACCCGGACGTCGGTGTGGTCGACGGCCGGTCCAACGGTGCCCCGTTGACACCGGGTATGACGACGGCCGGCTCGTCGGTGGTGACCTCGTCGACCTCGGGAGTCACCGCGGGCGTCTCGGGCACGGTGGTCTCGTCGGCGGCGTCCTGGGCCGAGACCTCGCTGGTGGTCGCGGCGGGCGCCGGAACCTCGTCGGCAGCGACCGCCGCTGCGGGAGCCGGGGCCTGAGCCGGAGCGGAGACCGCGACGACGTTCGGCGGAACCGGAAGTCCGCCGTTGGGCTGCACGATTCCCGGCGTCGGCGGCGTGAATGGCGCGAACGGCGTATTGGCCGCCGTCATATTTGGCGCCAGCCCGAACGAAAGGGTGGGCGGGAGCAGGATGCCGGTACTGATGAACGGCAGGAAGGTGAATCCGAACGACATCGGACCGATTTGAGTGGTCGTGCTCAGACCACCGACGCGGTAGTCGTAAAAGGGGCCGTTCGCGAAGTCCTGGTAGGTGACGAAGCCAGTGGTTCCCGAATTGGTGATGATTCCGGGGATTCCGGCAGTCCAACGACCGATGTCGACGGAACTGAAATTGTCGGGTTGCCCATTGATGCCGGTCTGGCCGGTCGGCGCTTGCGTGAAGCCGATGGCCTTGAGCACGTTGAGGTCGAAGACGAGCGGGCCGAGTCGGTTTGCGGTCTGCAGGACGCCCGCGTGGGTGGCCACGTAGGGGTCGTAGGACACGGCGTTGTCGGTGAAGCCGATCGCGCCGGTGCTGCTGGCCAGACCGGCGATGCCTGAAACCCACTCGTCCATCTGGGTGTAATTCGCCGTGCCTGCGGTGCTGCCGGGCGGCGGGCCTGCCGCGCTGAACGACCTCAGGGAGTTCAGGTCGAAGCTCAGCGGTCCCAGGCGGTTGACGGTCTCGAGCGTGCCGTTCACCGCTGCGGCGGTGTCGGTGACGACTGCCGACACCGCGGCGGCGCCCGCAGTGCTGGTCGCAGGCGACGGCGCGACGACCCAGGGCAGCATTTCTTGAAAGCTGAAGTTGGCTGTCGGCTGGATTTCGCGAACTGTCGGCTCGGGGTTAGCCAGTGGCAAACTATATCCGGCGACCAGCAACGCCCCCGCGCCGATTGCGGTAATGCCGACTCCGCCGTAGCGGCAAATGTTCTTGATCATCATTTCCCCAGCCAGAAGCGTTGAATTGTCAGAACAGTAAATACCAATCAGCCCTGCATGGTCAAGGGATTGCCCAGACGCGGCTAAGTCCAAAAGTATGAATCAGGAATAGCTCAAGATCAAATCGGCGCAATATGAGCGCGTGGGCGTGTGGCTACCGTCGGAACAGCGTGGACGCAGCAGCCAGCAACTGGTTTGCGAAGGGAGTATTCGAGCGCTGCTGCGGGGGAAGCGTCAGTTGACGAGGAGCCAGATCGCGACGAAGTGGCACGTCGCTCCGACCGCGGTGAACGCGTGGAAGAACTCGTGGTGGCCGAACGTCGCCGGCCACGGATTGGGCCAGCGGGTGCCGTAGAGAATCGCACCGATGTTGTACAGCACGGCGCCGGCGACGAGCAGTGCGACGACCAGGAACCCGGCACCATCGAGGAGCACCTCGACGAACAGCACCGCGACGTAGCCCAGCAGCAGGTACAGCGGCACTCCCACCCAGCGGGGCGCCGACGGCCACAGCATCTTCAGCGCGACACCCGCGGCAGCGCCCGTCCAGACGATGACGAGCACCTTGTTGCCAACGTCCGGAGGCATCGCCAGCATTGCCAGCGGCGTGTAACACGCCCCGATGAACACGAAGATCAGCGAGTGGTCGAACCGCTTCATCCACTTCTCGGCGACCGGTGACCCCCAGGTAACCCGGTGGTAGGTGGCACTGACGCTGAACATTCCGACGATCCCGACGGCGTAGACCACGGCCGCCCAGAAGGCGCCCGGCCGAGGCGCGTGCCAGGCTCCGTAGACCAGCGCCGTGCATGCGACGAGAGCGACTCCCGCGGACACGAGGTGGATCATTCCGCGCGCGCTGGGAATCCCGACGAATTCCGCGACCAGTTCGACCGTCGTCGGCGCATGGATGTGCGCTTCGGGATCGAGGGGGCCGGAGATCATCTCGGCCGGGTGAACGGTCAGGGCGCGTCTCCGATGTCGTGAGCGTGCCAGCACTCGTCAGGGCAGGCCGGCGTGAAATACGGCGGCGCATCGCGAGCCTACAGTGACGATGTTCGCTGAGCGGACCTGGAGACGTTCGTTAAGCGGCTGTTGCGGTATCGATATCCGGAGCGTCAGCCGACGGTTGCCGCGGCGTCTTGTTCGCGTTTGATCTCCAGTGCGATGTCGATCAGTTGGTCTTCCTGGCCGCCGATGAGCTTGCGTTGCCCGGCGCGGTGCAGGAGCTGGTGGGCGGGGACGCCGTAGCGCTCGGACTGGCGGATGGCGTGTTTGAGGAAGCTGGAGTACACCCCGGAATAGCCCATGATCAGCGCGTTGCGGTCCAGTAGGCATTCGGCGGGCATCGCCGGTGCGACGACTTCCTCGGCGGCGTCGGCGATGTCGAAGAAGTCGATGCCGGTCTTGACGCCGATCTTGTCGAACACCCCGATGAGCGCCTCGACCGGCGCGTTGCCCGCACCCGCGCCAAACCGACGACACGATCCATCGATCTGCTTGGCCCCGGCGCGCACGGCCTCGATGGAGTTTGCGACGCCGAGCCCGAGGTTCTCGTGCCCGTGGAACCCGACCTGGGCGTCGTCGCCGAGTTCGGCGACCAACGCCGCCACCCGATCGGCCACCCCGTCGAGCACCAGTGCACCGGCGGAGTCCACGACGTAGACGCACTGGCATCCCGCATCGGCCATGATCCGCGCCTGGGCGGCGAGCTTGTCCGGGGAGATGGTGTGGCTCATCATCAAGAACCCGACCGTCTCCAACCCGAGTTCACGGGCCAGACCGAAGTGCTGGATCGACACGTCGGCCTCGGTGCAGTGGGTGGCGATCCGGCAGATGGAGCCGCCGTTGTTCTGCGCCTCCTTGATGTCCTCCTTGGTGCCCACGCCCGGCAGCATCAGGAAGGCGATCTTGGCCTCGGTCGCGGTCTCGGCCGCCAGCTTGATCAGCTGCTGCTCCGGGGTCTTGGAGAACCCGTAGTTGAAGCTCGACCCGCCCAACCCGTCGCCGTGGGTCACCTCGATGACCGGCACGCCCGCCGCATCCAGCGCGGCCACGATCGAGCCGACCTCGTCGAGGGTGAACTGGTGACGCTTGTGATGGGACCCGTCGCGCAGCGACGTGTCGGTCATCCGGACGTCCCAGATGGGGTTGAAGTAGATGCCGTCGGTGCCGCTCATGCCTGACCTCCTGATGCCGACAGCGATGCTCCGGCCATGTCCTTGGCGATCTCCTCGCCCACCTTGGTCGCCGCGGCGGTCATGATGTCGAGGTTGCCCGCATAGGGCGGCAGGTAGTCGCCCGCACCCTCGACCTCGATGAACGTCGTGACCACCGCTTGGCCGCCGGAGTTCATCGACGGGTCGTCGAACTGCGGGTCATTCAACAGCCGGTAGCCCGGCACGTAGGTCTGCACCTCGGCGACCACGTCGCGGATCGACGCGGCGATCGCATCACGGTCGGCGTCCTCGGGAATCGCGCAGAAGATGGTGTCGCGCATGATCATCGGCGGATCGGCCGGGTTCAAGATGATGATCGCCTTGCCACGCTTGGCCCCGCCAATCTGCGACACCCCGGCGCTGGTGGTCTTGGTGAACTCGTCGATGTTGGCCCGGGTTCCCGGACCCGCCGACGCCGAGGACACCGACGCCACGATCTCCCCGTAGGGCACCACCCCACCTTGGGCCTCCACCGCGCGCGAGACCGCGTAGACGATCGGAATCGTCGCCTGCCCACCGCAGGTCACCATGTTCACGTTCGGTGCGTCGAGATGCTCGCGCAGGTTCGCCGGCGGAATGACCCCGGGCCCAATGGCCGCCGGGGTCAGATCGATCGCCCGGATACCCGCCTGCTCGTAACGCGGTGCGGCGTCGCGATGCACGTAGGCACTGGTGGCCTCGAACACCAGATCGGGCTTCTCATCCTGCGCCAGAAGCCAATCCACGCCCTCGTGGCTGGTCTCCAACCCCAGCTTGCGCGCCCGCGCCAACCCCTCGGACTCCGGGTCGATCCCGATCATCCACCGCGGTTCCAGCCACTGCGACCGCAGCAACTTGTACAGCAGGTCGGTGCTGATGTTGCCCGACCCCACGATCGCGACAGTTGCCTTGGTGGGCATGTCATCTCCTTGATCCGAAACCGTCACTGGAATGACAGGTGAACTGAACCTAGCCCGTCGAACCGAGCTACGAAATCGTCTCCCGGACGTGCATCTATCGCACGCGTGCAGGATCCCGGCAACACGATGTCACCAGCCTTCAGACGCACGCCGAACTGATCGACCTTGCGCGCCAACCACGCCACCGCAGTCACCGGATTGCCCAGCACCGCATCACTGCGCCCCTCCGCCACGACCTCGCCATTGCACGTCAACACCGCATCGATCGCCCGGATGTCGACGTCCTTGGGCGAGACGCGTTCGGAGCCGAGGACCCAGCCCGCCGAGGAGGCGTTGTCGGCGATCGTGTCGCACAACTTGATCTTCCAGTCGGTGATCCTGGTGTCGATCAACTCGATCGACGGCGCGAACGCCGCCGTCGCGGCCAGCACGTCATCCTCGGTGCAACCCTCCCCGGGCAGGTCGTCGGCCAGGATGAAACCGACCTCGACCTCCACCCGCGGATACAGGAACCGACCAGCCTCCACCGGCCGATCCTCGAAGACCTCCATGTCGTCGAGCAGATGCCCGTAATCGGGCTCGTCGACGCCCATCATCTTCTGCATCGCCTCCGACGACAGGCCGACCTTGTGGCCGATCACCCGCGCCCCCTCGGCGACCTTCTGCCGGATGTTGATCAACTGGATCTCATACGCGTCGACCACGTCGATCTCCGGATGGCCATCCGTGAGCGGGGTGATCGGATCGCGGCTGCGTTCAGCCTGGGCCAGCTCCGCGGCCAGCTTCGCGCGCACCTCGACGGGCAACATTCGTGAAGTCCCCTCGTTTGATTGACCGGCACTGTTGTTGGATGGCCGGGCCATTCTATAACGTGTTCTACATGACTGAGCAGGAGCGCCAGGAGTTTGACGTCGTCGTTGTCGGGAGCGGCGCCGCCGGCATGGTCGCCGCCCTGACCGCCGCCCACCAGGGCCTCTCGACAGTAGTCGTCGAGAAGGCCCCGCACTATGGAGGTTCTACGGCACGCTCGGGTGGCGGCGTGTGGATCCCGAACAACGAGATCCTCAAGCGTGACGGGGTCAAGGACAGCGCCGATGCGGCGCGCACCTACCTGCACGCGATCATCGGCGACGCCGTCCCGCCGGAGAAGATCGACACCTACCTCGAGCGCGGCCCGGAGATGCTGTCGTTCGTGCTCAAGCACTCGCCTCTGAAGCTGTGCTGGGTGCCGGGGTACTCCGACTACTACCCCGAGACGCCGGGCGGCAAGGCCACCGGCCGCTCCGTGGAGCCCAAGCCCTTCAACGCCAAGAAGCTCGGTCCCGACGAGAAGGGGCTGGAACCGCCGTACGGCAAGGTGCCGATGAACATGGTGGTCATGCAGCAGGACTACGTCCGGCTGAACCAGCTCAAGCGGCATCCGCGCGGCGTGCTGCGCAGCGTGAAGGTGGGCGTCCGCTCGGTGTGGGCCAACGCCACGGGCAAGAACCTGGTCGGCATGGGACGCGCGTTGATCGCCCCGCTGCGGATCGGTCTGCAGAAGGCGAACGTCCCGGTGCTGCTGAACACCGCGCTGACCGACCTGTACGTCGAGGACGGCGTCGTCAGAGGCGTGTGGGTCAGGAGCACGAACGAGCCGGAGAGCGCCGAGCCACGACTGATCCGGGTGCGCCGCGGCGTGATCCTCGGTAGCGGCGGCTTCGAACACAACGAGCAGATGCGGGTGAAGTACCAGCGCGCACCGATCACCACCGAGTGGACCGTCGGCGCGGTGGCCAACACCGGCGACGGCATCATCGCCGCCGAGAAGCTGGGCGCCGCACTGGAGATCATGGAGGACGCCTGGTGGGGTCCGACCGTGCCGCTGGTCGACTCCCCGTGGTTCGCACTGTCGGAGCGCAATTCGCCCGGATCGATCATCGTCAACATGGCGGGCAAGCGGTTCATGAACGAGTCCATGCCGTACGTCGAGGCGTGCCACCACATGTACGGCGGCCAGTACGGCCAAGGCGCTGGCCCCGGCGAGAACATCCCGGCGTGGCTGATCTTCGACCAGCGCTACCGCGACCGCTACATCTTCGCGGGATTGCAGCCGGGACAACGGATTCCGAAGAAGTGGCTGGAGTCGGGGGTCATCGTCAAGGCCGACACCCTCGAGGAACTGGCCGAGAAGACCGGGCTGCCCGCCGACGCGTTCGCCGCGACGGTCGAGCGCTTCAACGGCTTCGCGCGCACCGGGGTGGACGAGGACTTCAAGCGCGGCCAGAGCGCCTATGACCGCTACTACGGCGACCCGACCAACAAGCCCAACCCCAACCTGGGCGAGATCGGCCAGGGGCCGTTCTACGCCGCGAAGATGGTGCCCGGCGATCTCGGCACCAAGGGCGGGGTCCGCACCGACGTCGACGGGCGCGCGCTGCGCGACGACGGCTCGGTGATCGAGGGCCTCTACGCCGCGGGCAACGTGAGTTCCCCGGTTATGGGCCACACCTACCCGGGCCCCGGCGGCACCATAGGACCGGCCATGACGTTCGGCTATCTGGCCGCGCTGCACCTGGCCAAGACCTCGAAGCCGGCCGCCACGGGCGGAGCGCGTAGCTGATGCCGATCGACCTCGACGTGGCGCTCGGCGCCGAGCTGCCACCGGCGGAGTTCTCGTGGACCAGCAGCGACGTTCAGCTGTACCACCTGGGCCTCGGTGCGGGAGCCGACCCGCTGGACCCGCGTGAGCTGCGGTACCTCACCGACGACACTCCTCAGGTGCTGCCGACGTTCGCCAACGTCGCGCAGAGCTTCCACATGACCGAGGCACCCACGGTGCGCTTCCCTGGCATCGACATCGAACTCAGCCGGGTGCTGCACGCCAGCGAAGCCGTGATCGCGCCTGCGCCGATCCCACCGTCGGGCACCGGCGTGGCCGTCACCCGCTTCACCGACATCTGGGACAAGGGCAAGGCGGCCGTCATCTGGTCCGAGACGACGGTGACCGCGCCCGACGGCACGCCACTGTGGACGCAGAAGCGGTCGATCTTCGCACGCGGGGAGGGCGGGTTCGGTGGCGAGCGGGGACCGTCCACGTCGTCCGAACCACCGCAGCGGGCACCCGATCACGAACTCGCCATTGCGGTGTCGCCGCAACAGGCACTGCTCTACCGGATGTGCGGTGATCGCAACCCGTTGCACTCCGATCCGGAATTCGCCTCGGCAGCAGGCTTTCCGAAGCCGATCCTGCACGGGCTGTGCACGTACGGCATGACGGCGAAGGCGCTGACCGACCTGCTCCTCGACGGCGACGCAGCCCAGGTCGGAAGCTACGGTGCACGTTTCGCGGGCGTGGTGTTCCCTGGCGAGACGCTCAAGGTCAGCATTTGGAAGGAAGGCGACGCCTATCAGGCGATCGTCACCGCACCCGAACGCGACGACGCGGTGGCGCTGGCCGGCGTGGAGTTCACCCCCGCCGCCTAGGTGCACCGTCCTCCAGCAACCTGCTAGTTTCGTCTGGCGTGACCATCCCGTCGGGGGATGCGTAGATCCAAGAAGATCACCAGGAGGGCACGACAGTGAAGATCACCATGGCCGACATCAGGCTGACCACCACCAAGCTGACCATCACCCGGTTGGCCGCTGCGGCCGTCGCCGCCGGCTCGATCGCAGTGGCGGGTGCAGGCTTCGCATTCGCCGAGGGCGCCGCGACCCAGCCGATCGGATCGCAGGGAAAGTTGTTCGAGGGCAACGTCATTCAGGGCTGGACCGTGACCGGCCTCAAGCCGAGTTCCGACGTCATTCCCTACCCCGTTGCGGGCACCCTGTGGGAGGTCACGGCAACCGACGAGGCCATTCAGGGCGGTGCGATCCCGATCGTGTCGAACTTCAATGCTCGCGCCAACGACGGCCAGACCTACCGGGCGTTGTTCGGCGTGGCCACACCTCAGGGCGTGAACCCGGCAGGCCTTGCACAGGGGCAGTCGACCAGCGGGAAGATCTACTTCGACGTCACCGGAGCCCAGCCGGACAGCGTCGTCTACAACGCAGGCGGCACCGACCTGTTGGTCTGGACGCCCGCTCCCGCACCGCAACCGCGCCAGGGCGGTACGCAGTCCTACCCGGCGCAGCGCGGCGGACAGACCGCGTCGGTTCCCGCGAGTTCGCCCGCGACCGCAGCGCAGGAGGGTGTCTCGGCCGCCACGCCCGAGGGCGCGCAGGCAGCCGAGGCGCCCGAGGGCACCGCGGCGTCGACCGAGGGAGCGCCGCTGCCCGCGAGCGCCGAACGCGCCCCAGGCGCACCGCTGCCCCAGGGCAGCACGGGGACACCGCTTCCCGAGGGCAGTTCCGGCACGCCGCTTCCGGAGGGCAGCTCGGGTACGCCACTTCCCGCCGGAGCGCAGCCCGCTGGGAGCCAGGGCACCCCGCTGCCCGCCGGCACCGAGGGTGTGCCGCTGCCCGCGTCCGTTCAGCAGGCCCCTGCGGCCACGCCACCGGCTCCCGCGGCCGCAGGCACCCCGGCGTCGGCGGGAACTCCGGTGGCGCCCGTGACACCGGCGCCTGCTGCGCCCACCACCACCGTCGTGGTACCGCCGCCGGCCTGAGCGTAGGCCCGCTGGAACGTCGACTCAGCCGAGCCGTCGGCCCTGCCCACGCGGGCGGGGCCGGCGGCTCGCGTCACGAGTGCGACGACCACCATGCGTAGAGGCGGTCCAGCGGCGGCCCCTTCTCGTCACCGCGAACCGCGCTGACGACGAGGTTGGCGTCGTTCGTCCACGCCAGCGTGGGCAGCTCCCGCTGGTACCCGCAGAACAGGATGCCCGCGACCTTCTCCGGCGTGGCATTGCGGCGCCACGGCCCCGGCGACTGGATCGAGCCGGGGCACACCACGACGGTCGAGGCCCGGATGACGTCCTCGAAGGCGGTCTTCAACGCCGCCTTGTCGGCGACGAGCGTGTAGGTCGCCAGCGGCGGGCCGCCGGGATCGCCGTTGCGTTCGCACCCGAACTTCGCCAGCGCACCCCTCGGGGTGGCCACCGGCTCGCACGCCGCAGGTGCGTACCCCTTGGGTAGCAACGTCCGCAGCCGTTCGCGAGCCTGCGCCTCGGGCGAGACCGTCGCCGTCGGGGTCGACTCCGCCGGCGGCGCCTCGTCACCCGACGAGTTCACCACCCACGCGCCCAGGCCGCCGAGGACCACGACCGCTGCGACGGCAATGGCGATGGGCCGCAACGGAATACTCGGTTTCGGTCGGGGCTGACGCTGCCGGGGTATCACCGACGCCGCCGCCGAGCCCGGTGGGCCCTGGAACCCGCCCGACCAGGGGCCGTCGTCATGCGGCTCGAAGGGGCGGAAGGGTCCGGACGGATGCTCGGGTACGGGGCGGGGATCGACCACCGGAGCCTGCGCGGGCACCGGATCCACGCCGGACTCGGCAAGCCATTCGTCGTCGCGGAGGTCTCCCAGGTCGCCCGGGCGGCCGCGGCGGTGGTCGACGGGATCGGAGGGGAGGCGCCAGCGGCCGGTGAAGTTGGGGTGCACGTCGTGCTCACCGTCCGAATCCGGTTCGGGCGGGCGCGAATCCGACGGCGGGGGCACCGTCATGCCCGCACCTCGGTGAAACTCGCGATCACTGCACTACTCCTGAAATCGTCCCCGGCGACCTTGCTGCGGTACCGAGGGTAATCGCCGAAGGCGCGTGACGTGCCGACGTGCCGAATGAGCCGCAGCGGGTTCTACATTCGGCGAGCGAGATCCTCGTCGCCGCCGGGCGCCTGTCGGGGCACGTCGACCGGCGGCGGGCCTGCGCTGCCGGTGCCGGCACCCGGCCCCGCTGCTGCTGCGGGCGGCTCCACTGGTGCTCGCTCGGCGGGGGGTCGATCCTCACCCTCGCGCTGCCGTTCCCGCTCCTGGTCACGGGCGTCGTCGCGTGGACCGGACTCGTCGCGTGGCGAGCCATTGGGTGCACCGCTCGGAGCGCCACCGCCACCACCCTGCGCCATGGCCGGCGGCGGGCCGCCCTGGGCGGGTGCGCCACCGCCGGGGGCGCCACCGCCTGCGGAACCGCCACCCTGCTGGCCGAAACCCTGGACGGCCTGCATCGCCTGCTGCATCATCTGGCCGAACCCACCGCCGCCCTGGCCCGCACCCGAGGCCTGTTGACCGGCCTGCTGAGCCATCTGGCCCATCTGGCCGAGCATGCCGCTGATCTGTCCGACCGACTGCCCACCCGAGGCGTCGGCGTTCTCGTAGGCCGACTGGGCAGCGCCCACCTTGCCTGCGAAGTTCGTCTCCTTGGCCTGCAAGGACGCCACGCTGGTGGCCAGCGGTGTCGTCAGCGTCGGCAACACCGCGGCGATCGTCATGCTCATCGCGTCCTGGCCGGGCGGCAGCATCGGCGGCTGGGGCAGCTCGACGGTGGCCGGGTTCCAGGTGATGCCCTCGGGCTTCTGTAGTGGGCTCGTCATGTCCGCTCCTCTAGCTCAGCTCGGGTTCGTCGAACGGCGTTGTCGTGCAACGGCGCTCACCAGTCATCGTCGCCGTCCTCTTCGCCGAGGTCGTATTCGAGCGCGGCAGGCGGTGCCAGCGACGCGGCCGAGCCGCCGCCGGACTCGCCCCGGTGCGGCATCATGCCCATTCCGCCGCCCATGCCGCCTGCGGCCACGGGAGCGACGCCGCCGACCGCGGAGCTGTTCGCGCCTGCGGGCACCGCGACCGCCTCCGGCGAGGCTCCGACGAGCCCCGCCATCAGTGGGGTCTGCGCGCCGATGCCTCCAGACCCCGGCAGCGACGCCGCCTTGACCATCCCGGCGCCACTACCCGGGCCGGAGCCACCTGCCAGCGGATGGTTCGAGAACGCCGAGAAGGGTGTCGCACCGCCGGCTCCGAGTCCACCGCCACCGCCACCCTTGCCGCCGAACATCGAGGTCAGCTGCTGCAGCGGCTGTGCCAGCTGCTGTAGTGGCTGCATCAGCTGCTGTGGCGCCTGGGTCAGCATGCCGCCGAGTTGCTGCGGGAGCTGGGCGGCCATCAACGCCATCTGAGTCATCATCTGCATGGCCTGTTGCGAACCCTGTCCGCCGGCCTCCTGACCCGCCTTTGCGGCCTTCTCGGCGCCTTGGGTCGGCACCGCGGGGGCACCGGTCGGTGGGTACGTCGGCGGTACCCCGAGGCCGTTGGCGAGTTCGGCGGTGTTGGCGTTGACGTAGGCGGTGTTCTGCGCCAAGCCCATCTTCATCCGGCTCTGGATCAACTCGGCAGTGTTGCTGACCGGCATGGCCTGAATTGCCTCGCATTCACGCTGCACCTCGAGGGCGGTGGCGTTGACCAGCGCCTTGGTCTTCGCGACGGTGACCTCCATGCTGCGCAGCTTCAACGCGATCGCCGCGGCTTGGGCGGCGTTCGCCTCGTGTCCGCCGATGATGGTCGTCGCCTCACCGGCCGCCGCGACTGCTCCCCCGCCGGTCCACTTCTCCGACAGCGACGCCAGCTGGCTCTGTTGCAGCGGCACCACCGAGCCGGTCAGCTTGGCCGCGAGCGCTTCGTACTGTGCTGCCGACGCGGCCAGCGCATCCTCGTCGACGTTCGGCCACCCCGGCCCCATCACCGTCTGCGACCCGTACGGGCTCACGTCCTGTTGCAGTCCCATGACACGGTTCCCCTCCCGCGTGTCCAGTGTCGGGTTCGAGATTACCGCCCGCGCGATGTCCGGCAGTGCGCGTATTGCAGGACGGCGGCACGATCATTGGCCGCCATCCGCAAGCTCGACCGCACCGTGTTGTGCCGGGTCAGTTCAGCAAATTCGCGTCGGCCTTCGGTGCGACGGTTCTCCGTGTCCGTGATCGGGCGTCAACCGTTTACATCGGGCCACCACAGGTTGTACGCTGTGACCTGAATCACAGATCTAGCAACGAGCAACACACCACTGCGGAGATCCAGCAGAACGTCGACTGCCGCTCTCCGACCGACAGGGGTGGGGGGTACGGGGCTGCAGGTGGACACCACCTGCAGCCTCGTCTCGTCGGCGTTCCGACTCATGAGACGTCGAGCGGCTCGAGTGTCGGTGCGGCTGAGCGCAAGCGGGTAGATGATGCCACGGTGAGACCCCTGCGCCGATCCCGCCTCGCGGCGTCGATCTTCGCCGTGGTCGCAGCGCTGATCGTCGCGGGCTTTCCCGTCTACGTCCGCCCGCAGGTCGACCCCGTGCGCAAGGCGGACGCCATACTCGTTCTCGGCGGGCCGAGTTACGGGCGCTACGCCCGGGGATTCGAACTCGGATCGAGAGGTGAGGCTCCGACGGTGGTGGTCTCGAATCCCAATGGGCGCAAGGACCCATGGCTCACGCAGCAGTGCGCTTCGGCACACGCATTCGAGATCGTGTGCTTCGTCCCGGATCCGCCGACCACTCGGGGTGAGGGTCGCGAGCTACGCCGCCTGGCGGCCGAGCGCGGATGGCGGACGGTCGTCGTCGTCACCTTCCGACCGCACGTCTCCCGGGCGCGCTTCATCCTTCACCGATGCTTCGACGGTGAACTCGTCATGGTCGAACCCGACGACCCGGTGCCGGCGCGCCGATGGGTCGTCGAGTACGCCCTCCAGACCGTCGGATACGTGCGGGCAGCACTCCAGCCCGGCTGCTGATGGCTACCATCACGAGATGGGGAGGAGGCGAAGTCGCACCCGACTGGCCCTCGCGCGACTGTGGGCATACCCCCTCTGGTGCGGCATCAGGTATTCGAACGTCGGCGGGGTCGTCGCGGACGACGTCGCCTGGTGGATCACCTGCATCGACGATGCCGAACTGCGAGGGTTCGACTCGTACACCCAATTCGCCTATCTCAGTGGCGCGCTCGGGGAATTCCGGACGCTGGCACACTTCCGCCTACGCCAGGGACCGGCCGTACTCAGGCTCGTCCTGCGCATCGTCTACCGGCCATCTCCGACGTTTATACTCGAAGCGGATCGGATCGGTCCCGCGCTCTTCATTCAGCACGGCTTGGGCACGATCGTCACCGCGACGTCCATCGGCAGCCGGTGCTGGATCAACCAGCAGGTGACGATCGGCCACGACGCCGTCGGTAGACCAACTCTGGGCGATGACGTCAGGGTCGGTGCTGCCGCCGTGGTACTGGGACCCATCACCCTCCACGACGGTGCGAAGGTCGGAGCCAACGCAACCGTCATCCACGACGTGGGTCCGGGTGAGACCGTCGTTGCGCCGCTGGCGAAGACACTCGAACCTCGTCGCTCGGACGGCGACGACGGACCAGTTCGGGCACCCAGATGAGAGCCGGAACCACCTGCGCCACAACGATCGCGAGGGCCGCGGCGACGACCACCCCAACCGCACCGTAACCCGGCGCCACGGCGCAGCCCAGCCCGATGCTGGCCACTGCCATGACGATCGTCCAGATCGCCTGCCATCGCGCCTCTGCGGGCAGCGTCAACAGCACGGTCGCGGGCAGGTGCATCGCCTGACCGACGAGCAGTGCCCCGAAGGCCAACGCCAGCCAGGCCGTCACCTCGATCTCCCCGCCGGACAACACCTCGGCCGCCCAGGGCCCCAGAAGCCACATCGCCGCTGCCGCGAGCGCGGCGAGCGCTCCGAACGACGCCGTCAGACGTCGCCACATCGCGATCGTCTCGGCCGTTTCCGCGCGGCGCCGCACGAAGATCGGCCAGTAGGCGAGGCCGGCCGCAGACAGCACCGACCAGCACGCCGCGTACATCTGCGCCACCAGTGAGTAATCGGCGAGCTGCTCGGGGGTCGAGAGGTGCGCAAGGATGACCCGCCCCGTCTGCAGTCCGATCGGCAAGCCCATTCCCACGACGAAGAGCCACAGGCTGCCCGCCAGCAGCGGTGTTCCGGTCGAGTCACCCCGAACCGGGGAGAACGCCGACGACCCCAATCCGGACAGGCGCAAGGCCAGGACGCACCCCAGTACCTGGCCGGCGAGGAGACCGCCAAGGCTCGACGTGACGTACCAGATGCCGTCTACGCGGGCCGAGAACAGCAGCAGGGTCAGACCGAGCGCGAAGGCCGGGCAGCTCATCAGAACCACTGTCGCCAGCGGGTTGCGGTCGATCCCGACCAGTATCCGAACACCAAGGCCCGCAGGCAGCGTCAACCCGAACAGACACGCCGCGACGGTGACCGCCCACCGGTCCTGCGGACCCGAGCTGAAACCGATGACCGTGGCCCAGCCGTCGATCGACATGATCACGATGGCGACGACCACCACTGCGCCTGCGACGCCGAGCAGGACGCGGAACCCACGACGCACGACGTCTGCGGCAGCGGAATCCGGATTCGGCCCGCGCAGCCGTGCGCTCGCAGTGATCACGGACGCACCGATGCCGAGGTCGGCGAACGGGAAGAGCAGGGTGACGGTCGCGACCAGGGCGACGAGACCGAATACGGCGGCACCGGTCTCGCGCACCACGATGGCCGTGTTGAGCAGGCCGAGGGCCACGGTGATCGGCGTACCGGCGAGCCGATATACCGGCGCAGCCAACGACGCGCGCCGCTCCTGCGGCGCCAACCGGTCCCGCGCCACGGTCACGACCAGATCAGGCTGACGAGCCGACCGACGACGATCCGCACGGCGCTCAGGCCCGCGTAGGTCAAGGCGCACGGGCCGGGACGCCCGTACGCGAGCGCCGACCACACCGCGCGGGCCACCCCTGGCAGAGAACGTGCGGACACGGCCGCGCTGACCGGGCTGCTGCACAGGTAGTCGCCTCGGACGCGCGGTGATTCGCACACCAGGTGCCGCAACCCCCAGGCGATGTAGTCACCGGTACGGTCCTGGGAACTTCGCGACACCGACGACCGGCGGACGTCGTACACGCTCAGCACCTCTGGTACGTGCAGAAGCCGGACGTCGGGTACGCGACGCTGAACCTCGATCAGCCACGTGGGTTCGTCGTGGACGGCGCCGCGGTGCCCGTCCCAGCGCACCTGGCGCGCCAGGGCGGTAGGGAACACCAGCGTGGAGGTCTGCAGCACCGCGCCACCGACGCCGACCTCGCGGACGCGGAAGAGATAGTCGGCGACCGACTCATGCGGTTCGATCAACCGGCGCGGCCACGTCCTCCTCCTGTCGCCGGGGCCGACGACGGCCATCCGGGACGAGGACACCCACCCCGGTCCCCATTCGGGACGCACCTTCGACAGCTGGCACTCGAGCTTGTCCGGGAGCCACTCGTCATCGTCGTCCAGGAGCGCGATCACCGAACCCCGCGCGGCGTCGATGCCCAGCTGTCGACATCTCGCGGCACCACTGCCCGCCGGTGCGTGGATCAGGACGACCCGGTCGTCGGATGGAAGGGACACCGACGTCGCGGCGTCCAACACGACGATCACCTCGCGGACCTCCGCCGACTGTGCCAGCACCGATCGAACGGCGACCGCGACGCTCGGCCGACCAACCGTGGCTATGACGGCGCTGACGACGTGGCTCATCCCGTCACCGCCGTGGGACGTCGAGTCATATTCGCGCAGAACAGGAGTGCGACGCAGGCATACTCGGCGATCGTGTTGTAGGTCCACGGCGAGAAGAGCAGATCCCAGATGCACTGCAGGGCCACCGTCAACGCCAGCGCGGACCAGCGGCCGAACTCGACGTTCCGCCACACCACGACGACGCAGGCGACCAGCAGCCAGGCAGGCAGCAGTGCGGCGAGGATTCCGCCCTCCGCCCAGGAGCCCAGCAGAATGGAGTGCATCGCGGAATAGTCGGTAGCGGGCAGGCGCCAGTAGAGGTCGAATGGGAAGGTGGGGTCGAACCCCATTGCGATCGCGAGATGTTCTGCACGCGTGTACACCTCCGGTGTGAGGTTCGTGCCGCTGCCCCAGCCCAGCAGAGGGCGATCAGCGATGGCGGTCAACGTCATCGGGGGCTCCGTCCGGCCGGCAAGTAGCAGCGGCAGGTGAGTCGCGTCCTGCTCGAGGGTCTTTCGCTCCAACGCGGCCCCGAACATCCCCCACCGCGCGGCGATGGGCATGAGGAAGGCGAAGAGCATCCCGAAGGCCCCCACGCCGACGAACTGCCAAACGCGGCCGATCCGGTCACCCAGCACATACCGCGCAAACAGGATCGCCGCGGCGATCAGGCACACCAACGCGTGCGACCGAAAGTTGAGTGCCAGACTGGCCACCCCGACGATCGCCAACGCGGCTGGTACGACGAGGCGTGGCAGATCCATTCGGATCATCGCGTACAGGAACACCACGGTCACGCCGTGAGCGACGCCGTACTTCCAGAAGTGGAGGAAGTTCCCGGTGCTGGTGAGTTCGATGCCCTCGGTGAGGAAGAAGACGACGGTTCCGAGACCGATCCCGGCCAGAACCGTTGCGATCGACTCGACCGATCTGCCCGTCAGCACGGTCAGACCGATGAAGTAGAGCGAGAAGGCCGCGGGTGCAACCGCATTCGGCCAGAGCAGGCTGACCCCGTTCACCAGGCAGGACGCGATGTACGCCGCCCAACCCAGCGCGGCAAGGCCCAGTGGGACCACGTCGACGGTGCGGTGACGGATGAGCACGAAGCCGGGAACGAGTAACAGACACACCACGGACAACACCGTCGCGGTCACGTTGGCGATCTGAACGGCGGACTTCGCGCCCACGACGAAGATTGCCACCTGTCCCGCGAGGGCGGTCCGTGCCTGCGGCCTGACCTCGGTGACGTCCTCGTACCTCACGATGCACCATCCCACGTGTCGAGCGGCTGACCGGATGGCCGCTGGATCGAGAGTGACTGCAGCGCAGCGTCCGTCGCGCGACGACTTCCCGAGTCATCCGATGAACTCCCGTTCACCATTCACTGCGTCGGCGCTCGGCGTACATGGATCTTGGGGACCAATTCGTCGCTGGTCAGGATCTAGTCCATGACGCCCCAAGGCGCTCGCCCGGCCGGGCTCACCCACGCCGCCGACCCCGCGCCCGTGGACCACAGCGGACCCTCCGACGTGCCAGACGTCGCCTCAGCCACCTCTCCTCGCCAGATTCACCACTGACCATCGGATCGCAGAACGAACTAGTCCCACGGGTGCGAAGAACTAGTTCGCCGCCGAGACAGGCGATTTCAGCAACTCCTCCCACGTCCGCATACACTTTCCCTAGTCGGCGAGGACGCCTCGCCGCGATGTCTGGCAAAGAGTCGGCCTGGGGGGGTAACGACATGGTGGTCACCACGACGCGAGTGGGTTGGTCGCTGGCTGCGGGCCGGGGCTGCTCATATGACAAGGGCCGCGGGGTGTTGATCCAGGCCCTCTGGGTCGCCACCTCCGAACTGGTGGTGACCAAGGTCTGGTGCCCCAACCGGCTCAGGTGCGCGATCCTGCGATGGTTCGGGGCAAAGATCGGCCGCGACGTGATCATCCGGCACCGGGTCCGCGTGCACTGGCCGTGGAAGCTCTCGATCGGCGACGATTCGTGGGTCGGCACCGACTCCGAGCTGTACAACCTCGATACGATCGACATCGGTTCGGACGTGTGCATCTCGCAGCACGCCTACCTGTGCACGGGCAGCCATGACCGTTTCTCGCCGGACTTCGACTTCGACAACGGCCCGATCGTCGTGGCGGACGGAGTGTGGATCTGCGCCCGATCCACCGTGCTGCGCGGTGTCACGATCGGCGCGAACTCGGTGATCGGCGCGACCTGCCTGATATCCGGTGACGTTCCATCCAATGCCATCGTCCGAGCACCACAGCCGACGGTGTCGTGATGCGAATCCTCCAGGTGGTGTCGTTGCTGAACCCGGATGGTGCCTACGGGGGGCCGGCTCGGGTTGCGCTGAACACGAGCGCCGAGATAATCCGGCGGGGCCACGACGTGACCGTCGCCGCGGCGACCCGCAGCTATCCCGTCGGCAGCACCACGTTGGACGGCGTGCCCGTCGAACTGTTCGATGCGCGAATGCTGATGCCGACGAACAGTTTCTACGGCATGGGCGCACCTCGTCTGTCGCGGTGGTTCCGGGCCAACGGCAGGGACTACGACGTCGTGCACATTCACTTCGCCCGCGATCTCGTCGTCTTGCCGATCGCCATGTCCGCACGGCGGCAACGCATCCCGTACGTGCTGCAGACCCACGGCATGGTGATTCCGTCCCAGCACCCACTGTCGGCACCGCTCGACGCGACGTGCACGCGTCGGGCACTCCACGACGCCGGAGCGGTCTGTTACCTGACGGCTCAGGAGAAGGGACAGCTGACGACGGTGGCCGGGTCACGGCTGAGGCTGTTCGAACTCGGCAACGGCGTTCCCGAATACGGAGGCCCGCACCGACGTTCAGGACCGCCGGAGGTGCTGTTCGCTGCTCGTCTGGCCAGCCGGAAGAAGCCGCTGGCGTTCGTGGCCATGGCACGCATGCTGCTGACGTCGGGGCACCGCGCCTGCTTCACGCTCCTGGGCCCGGACGGCGGGCAGGGGCCCGCCGTCACCGCGGCGACCGTCGCGCACCCGTCGATCAATTGGGATGGAGCCGTCGAACCCAGCGAGCTGCCTGCGCGGATGGCAGCCGCGAACGTGTTCGTTCTCCCCTCGGTCCGCGAGCCATATCCCATGGCGGTTCTAGAGGCCATGTCGGTGGGCCTACCCGTCGTGATCACCGATGACTGCGGATTGGCACCGATGGTCGACCGCACGGGATGCGGGATCGTCACGGACCCCTCTCCCCCATCGCTCGCCGCCGCGGTCGCCAAGCTGCTCGACGACGAAGCCCTCGCGGCCGACATGGGCAGGCGGGGCCGCGAGGTCGCGCGGTCCGAGTTCAGCATGTCCGCCATCGGTGACCGCCTGGAACAGGCGTACTCCCGCGTCGCGGTGGGCGCACGGTGAGTAACGCCTCGACACCTCGTCGCTCGACCGCGACCGCGGTTGCCGCCCTCGTCCTGACCGGAGCGATCGTCTCAGCGTGCATGGTGCTCACCACCTGTAGCCGCAACCCCGACTCCAGATGGCCGCTCAGCGTCGCCGTCATCGGGGATGCCTTCACTGCCGGTGAGTCGAACGAGGTCGTCTGGCCGACGCTGCTCGCCCAGCGCACGGGATGGTCGGTGTCCAACTTCGCGATGCCCGACGCCGGGTTCGCAGCCGACGGCCGGGGTGGGCACGCCTTCACCCACCAGGTGGAGCGCGCCCAAGCAGCACGACCGCGGATCATCCTCATCACGACGGGCCAGGCCGACAACGATCTACCCGAGATGGGTGCGGTGACGGTCGGCGCCATCGACGCGTTCGACAAGATCCAACTCGGCGGGCAGCGCGCTCTCGTCATCGGGCCCATCTGGTACGGAGACCCTGCACCCGGCAAGGTCCAGATGGTCTCCGAGGCCGTGCGGGAGGCGGCGCGAATCGCCGACGTGCCGTTCCTCAGCGGTATCCAGCCACCGTGGCTGAACAGGAGCCTGATGCAGGGAAACCTGCACAGTCCCAACGATGCCGGTCATTCCGTCATCGCCGACAGGGTGGCCGCGTGGCTGCGGACGGAGACCGGGGCGTGAACGGCGTGCGCTTCTCCGACATCGCCTCCGCGGCCACGGCGGCCGCAGTGGCCATCGGCCTCGTGCTCGTATTCGTTCCCGACGGGACCCCGGCCGCGCCGCCGCAGCCGGCCGACGCGCCCGGCCTGCGAGTTCCGCCGGTCGAGCAGGGACCGCCGACGGCCCTCTTCATAGGCGACTCCTACACCGCAGGCCGTGGGCCACGTGAACTCTCGCCCAGTTGCCTGGCAGCCAGCCGCCTGGGTTGGCTGTGCCACCTGTCGGCAGTCCCCGGCACCGGCTACGTCAGCGGCGGTCCCTCCAACCGGTTCACGGTCGACGAATACCGCGGCGAATCGACGTCCTTCTCGGAGCGAATCCCCCTGCTGGCCAATCAGTTCGATCCCGACATCGTCGTCCTCGACGGCGGCCGGAACGACCAGTTCCCACCACGGGCGAGCGTGCTGGCCGCGATGATCGCGACCATTGCCGATGCCCGGCGGGCATGGCCCGAGGCCGAGATCGTCTTCGAGAGGCCCCGTTACCTGAGCCGACCGAACGACGATCTCGGCTTCGACGAGTCCTTCACGAACCGGTTGCTCCGGGATCCCGCAGCCCGCGGCGTAGCCGTCATCGACCCGATCCAGGCGTTCGGCGGTCGCGACACGTCCCGCCTGCTCTCCGACGACGGCATCCACCCCAACCGCCAGGGCGAACTCGACCTCGCCACGGCGATCACGGCGTCGCTGGTCGATCAGCGCTTCGCGGCGGACGCGTGATGAGCATCCAGTATCTGAGTCTTGTACGCGCCAAGTGGCGTTGGCTCTGCTGGGGCGTCCTCATCTCACTGACCGTCACCACCGCGGCACTCCTGGCGACACCACCGCTCTACCGGAGCGACGCAACCCTGTTCGTGCGAACGCCGGGCGACGTCAGCAGCGTCGTCGACGGTGGCGACTCGTATGCACAGGGCCGCGCCCGCACGTTCGCCGCGCTGGCCGACAACCCGGCCCTGACCTCCCGGGTCGGCACCGATCTGGGGCTCGACCTCGCGGCCGAGACGCTCGCCGGGCGAGTCGACGCCGAGAACCCTCCTGGTACGGCACTCATCGAGGTCGCCGTCAGTAGTCCATCGCCGTCCGAGGCACGACGCACCGCGACCGTTCTGCTCAGCGAATTGACCGCTACGGTCGATGGATTGGAGACCGTGCCGGGTTCACTCGTCCCCCGCGCCGAACTGGTCGTCATCAATCCACCGTCCACCGAGGTTCGCATCAGCGCCTGGGGCCTGCCCGTCGCCGCAGTCTTGGCGGGCGCCGCACTGACGGGTGTCTTGGTGGGCGCGATGTGCGTGGTACTCACCTCCACCCACGCCTCGGCCGTGCGGCCGTTCGCCGGTAGCGGATCCCTCGCCGACGAGCCACACCGGGGTGTGCGGTGAACGCCTTCGAGTTCATCGGCGAATTGGCCAGGCGGTGGCGGACGTTCGCGTGGATCGCATCCGGCGTCGTCATGCTAGGGACGGCACTCATCGTGGCGATGCCGACGACGTACACGTCGTCGACGCGACTCCTGGTGTCCATCGCCGGATCGACGACGTTCGAGGCCTATCAGAACGACGACGTGGCCAGGGAGCGGATCAACTCCTACATCCCGTTGCTGACGAGCGAGGTCGTGAGTCAGCGCGTCGTGGACGAACTCCGTTCATCGCAGACCGCTGAGCAACTCGCCGAGCGCGTCAGCGCAGCGAGGGTGCCGCCGAACACCTCGCTCATCGACGTGTCGGTCAGTGCACGGTCGGCCGAGGATGCCCGTGCGCTGGCCGACGCGTACGCGGCGGAATTCATCTCCTACACACGGGCATTGGAGACTCCCACCGGGATGGGCGCCCAGAAGGTGCGGGTCACCCAGGTCAGCGGTGCAAGCAATCCCCGCAGTGACGTCCCGGTACGGCTGGCGCTCGGAATCCCGACGGCTCTCATCGCCATCGTGCTGGGTGGGGCGGCTGTGTGGATCCGATCCGGGTCCGCGCGCGGTCGACATCCCGAACTCGTGCAGCCCCTGAAAGGAAAGTGACCCGTGGACCTTTTCGATGTCGTCCGATCGTGCCTGCGACGCTGGTACATCCTGATCCCCTTGCTGGCGGTCACCGGGGTGTACTGCCACCAGGTGTACACATCGGTCCTACCGGTCTACTACTCGCAGACGGTGATCGGCCTCGCTCCCCCCAATCAACGAGTGGACACCGTCGCGACGGGCCAGGCGGTGCCACGCAACGGGCTGCTCGACTTCGGTGGGGCACCCCTGCTCGCCAACATGGCTTCGCTGGGTCTGCGCCAGTCGACGGTGGTCAACCGCGTCGTCGCCGCGGGCGGTGAACCCATCTACGACGCGCGGCTCTTTCCGGTGCCCGCGACGTCGCCGCCCATCCCGCTCGTCATGATCGACGTCGCCACGGCGAACCCCGAATCCGCAACGAAGACACTCGAACTGGCCGCCATGGAACTTCGCGCGTCGCTGGAGAACATCCAGGTCCAGGCCGACGTCCCCCCGGAGATGATGGCCACGTCGTTCATCGTCTCCCCGCCCAGCGTGCCGGTTCCCGCCATGCCGTCACGGACACGGTCCACGATGACCGTTGCGGTCGGCGGTGTCGGCCTCACGGTGCTCGTGACGGTGCTGGTGGACGTCGCGCTGAACCGCCGCCGCAAGCGGGTTCGATCGACGGCCGGGCCCACCGGGGAGGAGGCACCCGACTCGACGATCCTCGACGAGACGAGGACCGAGCTGCCGATGGACGATCAGCGGCCGCGTGAACCGGCAAGAGCGGCACCGTCGCAGTGACCGTCACCGACCGCGAGGACCCAGCGGTTGGCGCCGTCAGCGCGGACCCGGCACCCGCCGACCCGCCACCGCCATGGATGCTGCGGCTGCTGTGCTTCGTCATTCCGGCACTTCCGGTCTACGTCGTGCTGCCGGGCGCGTTGAAGGGCAATGGAACTCCCGTCCGGATCATCACGCTGATCATGTTCGGACTCTTGATACTCGGCTTCCTGACACATCGCAGAGCGGGCGGCAGCCGCACCCTCAGCCCGGGCATCGTGATACTGCTGACCTACCTCGCGATGTGGCTGATCGTGTCCGGCATGGGCATGACCGCGCACGACGACTTCACGACCGCGTCCAACAGGACCCGTTCACTGCTCGCACTCGTGGGTCACGTCGCCGCGGGGTTGTACGTGTTGGCGAGCGTTCGATCCGCGCGACAACGCGACGTCCTGCTCGGTTGGCTGGCGGCAGGGCTGACGTTTGCATGTCTCGTCGGACTCCTGCAGAGCGTGAGTTCCGTCGACCTGCGCTACTTCTTTCAACCGCCCGGGTTCATCCTCAACACCGAGGACCTGGCCTTGAGCGAGCGCATGGGGGTCACCCGCGTCCGCAGTACGTCTCAGCACGCCATCGAGTTCTCGGTGCTGGCGGCAGTGACGATTCCGCTGACCATCTACTTCGCCCGCCACGCGACGCTGCGTCGGGTTCGATGGCTGTCCGGCGCGGCATGCGTGATCGCGGCGCTCGCCCTGCCGGCCTCGGTCTCGAGATCCGGGATCATCTCGCTGCTGGCCGCGCTCGCCATCTACGTGTTCGCGTTCAAGCTTCGCCCGATCGCCGTGTCATCGGTCGTGATCGCCGCCGCGATCACCGGCTATGTCGCAGCCTTTCCGCAGGTTGCCGACGCGCTGTGGCGCACGTTCACTGGCTCGGCGGAGGACGAGAGCGTCTCGGGCCGGCTCGAGGACTACGCCAAGGTGTCGGAGACGCTGAGCGAACATCCGATCTTCGGGCTGGGTCTCGGCGGCGCGCCTCCCACCGTGTTCGGCTATCTCGACAACGAGTGGCTGCAGGCAGTCGTCCAGGGCGGCGTGATCGGGTTGCTCGCGATGACCGCTGTCATGATCGGCGCGCTCTTCGGCATGTCCGCTTCGATGCGTGGAGTCACGTCACCGCGGCAGCGTGAGCAGACCTATGTCCTGGCGGCCATGACCGTTGGGATCATTTCGTCGAGCTTCACCTTCGACCTGTTCTCGTTCGAGCAGGCGGCGCTCGTCTTCTTCCTGCTCTTCGGCCTGCTGTGGTCGGGCTTCGACGTCGCGGCGCCGGAGCGGCGCCGCGGCCGTCACCTCCTCGACCGACTGGTGTCGTCGCGTTCCCAGTTCGTGCTGGGACGGGCGGCGCGCCACCGAACCCACAGTGCCACGGCGAGATAGACCACGGCATCGGCCGCCGATCGCGGATCCCGGGCAGTGCGTAACACGGCGCGAGCGGTGGCGGCGGCCGTCCTCGGCGCGCCGAGCGGATCGAGCGCCGCCAACTCGACATTGCCCCTGTTGTGTCGGGCGAGGACGGTGAGCAGGCCGCGGACGTCGGTCGGGGTCACCCAGATCGAGGGCTCCGTGGACACGACCATCTTCTCGTCGGCCGCGAACTGGCTGTCCACGAACTTGTCGTCGCCGGTGATGTCGGGGAACCGGCCGAAGCGCCGGTGTCCCGCCTCAGTGAGGGCGTACACCCCCGCCCACCACAACGCATCCCGCTCGGCTGTCATCCGCGTGCGTGCACGGTAGTACGCGCGGACGAGTGCGGTTGCCCCCCGAGTGCCGTAGCGGAACGCAGGGCGGGCCGCGAGCACGTCACCGAGCCGTAGTGCGTCGAGCACGGCCAGGACGGCCGCCGGCGTGATCTCGATGTCGGCATCGAGGTAGAGCCGCGGCCACGAGGTGGCGGCATCGTCACCAGTGTTGAGTGCGAACGTCTTCGAGCCGACATCCGTTTCGAGTACCACCGCACCCCGGATGCCTCGCGCTCGCTGCGCGGTGTCGTCGGTGCACCCGTTGCACACCACGATGAGTTCGATGGATCCCTCCACCGCGAGCCGACTCAGCGGACTGAGGGTGCGCTCGATGACCATCGCTTCGTCGTATGCGGGCACGATGACCGCACCACGTTTCTGCGCAACGAAATTCACGACTGCTCAGCACTCGTCGTCGCCTTGGGCAACGCGGACCACTTCCGCCGGCTCAGTACCATCGCGAGTGTGTGGCGGTGCGTGCGATCATACGACCGCAGCACTTCGCCGAGTGCCACGCCAGCTCGGAACACCGCGGAATAGGCCCGCCCGTGGTGCATCTCGACGTAGCGAACACGGTTGACCGCCATGAGCGCGGCAAGTGCGGGCGAGGTACCCGATCCGCCCAGGCGGTGCTCGACGACGGCGGTGGGTTCGTAGCGGGCCACCCAGCCACTGTCACGCACCCGCCGAAAGTATTCGATCTCCTCGGAGTACAGGAAGAACCGCTCGTCCCAGTCGCCCAGACGATGCGCCACCTCACCCCTGATGAGCATTGCCGCGCCAGTGGCCCAGTCGACGTCGTGGGCGTATCGGTAACTGCCGCTTCGATAGTCGAATTCGGACAGCAAGCACGGCCGTCCTCGCCAGAGCGTTCGGCCGAAGAGTGAGTCGCCGACGACACCCATCGTGGAAGGCTCGAAGCGCAGGGACGGATAGTCCTGCCCGTCGTGATCGAGTATGCGTGGTACCACCACGCCCACTCGGTCGTCGGATGCCAGCGCCTCGAGCAACCGGCCGATGGCGCCCGGCCGGACTCGTAGATCCGGGTTGAGTATCAACACCGAGTCGCATGACCCGGTGTGCCGGAGCGCGCGATTGATGCCGCCGGCGTAGCCCAGATTGCCGCCTGACTCGATGAGCAACGCATCCGGGTACGTCGCGACGACGTCGACGGTGTCGTCGGACGACTGGTTGTCCACCACCAGGACGCGCAAGGCGTGCAAGCGGGCCGACGCCCGCAGGTCGTCCAGCAGAGGACCGATGTCGGCTGCGCTGTTGTACGTCACGACGATGATCGACGCATCCGCGTGTTCACCGGCGGCCATGAATCGGCCGTCGGCGACGTCGGTTCCGAGTGAGGTCACGAGACCGACTCCTTCGCAGTTTCTTTCGTCCTCGCACTGGTCCTGGGACCCACGACGTCCTTCAGCCACCCTGCGCCGACGATCGCCCACAGGGCCAGGAACGGCAGGGCCGGTATGAGGAAGCGGAACCCGCCGCCGAACACCATGACCTGCGCCGTCAGGAGCACCACGAGACTGAGGGGAACCAGCCACGGGCCACGGTGGCGCCGGAACAGCCCCACCGCGACGAGCACGAGCGCGGCGATCCACGCGACTCGAACCGACCATCTCGGAACGGGATCCAGGAACACGCCGCGGTTGAGCCGCGTGACCGGGTCGAAGGTCCGGACCAGCCGTTCGGGTACCCGCGACGCGAACTCCGCGGGATTCTCGCGGATCCACGCGACGGCGAAGTCGCGCAGGAAGCGGTCGTTCTCGACTTCGTCGTCCGGCGGGATCGGCAATCCCTCGTTCGCCTGTGCGGAGTCCGCCAGGTCGTTGTTGGCAAGCGCGACCGTCACTCCGCCGGCAGTGGTCAGCGGCACGAATGCGTCGAGTCGTTCGTAGTTCCGCCACGACCAGGCGCCGAGGACTATCGCCAGCCCCACCACCGCTCCGGTGGCCGCGCGCCAATCGAGCCGTCGGCCGAGGGCGAAGATCACCAACGCCGGCAGCCAGAACGCCATGACCGGCCGCACCAGCGTGGCGTACCCGGCCAGGAGTCCGGCCGCCAGCCACCACCACGCCACGTGTCGTCTCTCGCGCAGTTCGACGACCAGGTAGCAGAGGCCCACCGTCAACAGATTGAAGAGGCTCTCCGCGTACAGCGACGCACCGATGATCAACACCCAGGGGAACAACCCGTACCCCAGACCCGCAAGCATCGCCTGCCTCAGCGTCATCCCGAGGCGCTGGCCGAGGTGCATCAGCGCGACGGCGGTCAGACCTGCCAGGACGGCGGTGAGGACGAGTCCCACGTTGGGATGCGGACCGAAGATCCGGTACGGGATCGCCAGGAGCATGGGCCACCCGGGCGGACGCGCCGCCTCGAAATGCGGCGGGCCGAAGTCGAGATCACTCGCCAGCCCGGCGGCGAGAACGTGGAAGTGACCGCCGTCCTCGTACAAGGCGCCTACCGAACGGCTGAGCGCGGCCGCGACGATCAGATGGGCGGCGGAGACCGTCGCTCCCACCGTCCAATAGATGTGCGCGCGGTTCCGCACAGCCGTCTCACCCCGCATTGCCAGACCCCCGACTGCCACGGACTCAGGATAACGACCCGGCGACCGTCTGCCTACCGGACGAAGGACTATTCGACGTTTGCCTGCCACCCCCTCGTACCCAGAGAATGCGAATGCGCTGGCCGTGTATTACGTTGTCCGAGTGACTATCTGACGGCAATGGCGTCGGAACTAGTTCCTTTTGCCTAGTTCGCCAGATGTTACGCTCATCGCGTGCCGTGGCCATGCGGCACTCGAGTACAGGGGGAAATGAATGGATGCTCGAATCCGCTCGGAACTGACCGGTTTCATCGTGGACAACTACCTCTTCGGCGACGTATCCCGGACACCGGCCGTCGACGAATCACTGGTCGAAGGCGGCGTCGTGGACTCCACCGGGATTCTCGAACTGATCGAATTCCTCGAGTCCCAGTTCGGCATCGAGGTATCGGAGACCGAGACGGTCCCGGAGAACCTCGACACGATCGCGCGGATGACGCGGTTCGTGCTCGGGAAGCAGCACGTTCTCGAGACGGCGTGAAGCCGGCCAACGTCGATCCGGGGGGATTACGTTGTCAGGCAGAAGGATCGGCGTCGGCCGGGGGGCCGTCGTACCGATCGAGCGTCGGTACCGCGCTTCAGTCGAGGGTGCGTGGGGTCCGCTGGCGGATGTCTGCGCCAGGGCCGACCGCGACGGCACCCGGCGGCACGTCCTTGGTCACGACGGCGTTCGCGCCCACGACGCAGCCTCGTCCGAGCGTCAGGCCGTAGCCCTCCTTCGGGATGATGCACGCGCCGGCACCGATGGTGACGCCGTCCTCGACGACGACGCCCATGCCGGAGCCGGCGTGCGGGGCGCCGGCGGCAACGGTGACGCCGTGGGCGATCTGCACGCCGCGGCCGATGGTGGTGTCAGGGTGGATCACCACGCCCATCCCGTGATGCCAGAGCACCACGTCGTCCGCGACGTCGGCCTCGGGCGGCAGCGCCGTGCTGAACGCGACGGCGTTGACTGCCTTCAGTATCCGGGCGCAGCGGTGGAGGCCACGGCGATGAAGTCGGATGCTGGTCAACCAAATGCGTTCCGGTATCACCGTTGCAGCGTATCCACCGCCGGGGGTGGTGTCACGCACGAGGATCCGCGGCGACACTGCGCCCGGAGAGGAGTCGTCTCGTGGTGATCGACCACATCTGCTTCGCCGTACGGGACCTGACCGACGGTATCGCGCACTGGGAGAACGCCTTCGGCTATCGCCGTCGCACGGAGGTCGTCACCAATTCGCGCCAACGAGTAAAGGTGGTCTTCCTCGACAAGCTGGGTAGCTTGCCGGTGAAGTTGATCGAACCACTGGACGACAACCTGGCACTCAGGAAGTCGGTCGAACGCGGTGGCGGCTTCCACCATCTGTGCTTCAAGTGCGATGACGTGGACGCCGGGATCACTGGACTGCGCGACAGGGGGCTGCGGGTGCTGGTTCCGCCACAACCCGGCGAGGCCTTCAATGATCACGAAATCGCCTTTCTGCGAGCGAAGTACGGCTTGCACATCGAACTGATCGACACCGACGAACGAGCAGGACTGCTATGACCGAGACGACGGCGACACGGCCGGTGACCGCGCCCCCATCCCAGCCCGAGGTGCGAACCGAGAGGCGGACGGCGATCACGGACGCTCTCGTCCGGCTCTATGCCATCCGGCGACTACGGCCGCTCGTGCTGTGGATGCTGCGCCGGCTCGAGGGGGACGCCTACAAGTCCCCCACGATCCGGACGATCTTCGCCAGGTACTGGGGCGTCGAGATCGGCATGTACACCATCGGCGCGTGCTTCGAGCCGTGGGTCGTGGATCCCAAGACGAAGATCGGCCGCTACTGCTCGATCGCCCACGGCGTTCGCATCATCAACGGCAACCACCCTCTCGGCTTGAAGTCCACGAACGCGGTATTCCACAACCCGATGTTCGGGTTGTGCGATGACTGGATCGGCGACGAGCTCAACGCCCTCGAGATCGGGAACGACGTGTGGATCGGTGCGAACGCGGTGATCCTGCCCGAGGTAACCCGCGTGGGGCACGGCGCCGTCATCGGTGCCGGCGCGGTCGTCAGCAAGGACGTCCCCGACTACGGCGTGGTGCTTGGGAATCCCGCTCGGCTTGTCAAGAAGCGATTCTCCGACGAGACGATCGCCGCCCTCCTCGAGGAGCGGTGGTGGGATCAGGACCTCGAGGACCTGACCCACAGGCTGCCCGAGTTCCAGAACTACCTCGGAGGTTAGCCCGCCGTGAACGCGCCGAAGCGCATGCTGCGACCGTGGCGATGCCTGGTCTACGAACAGCGCAACCGATTCGTGGGACGCAGTTCGCTCAAGGAGAACCAGAGGTTCCACGCACGCGAGCTGACACGGCTGCGTGCGACGCTGACGAGCGGATGCCCGCGGGCACGGGTCGTCGCGGTGGTCCCCACCTACAACCGTCCTGACGGCGTGGTGCGGGCGGTCGAAAGCGCACTCGCGCAGACCTTTCGGAACTTGGCCGTAGTGGTGGTCGACGACGGCGCCGGGCTGCCGGAGCTGCCTACCGACCCGAGGCTCGTCGCGGTCTCGCTCAGCCGCAATACGGCGACGCTGGGCTTGGTGCGCAACATCGGCATCGACCTCAGCGATTCGGAGTTCATCGCCTTCCTGGACGACGACAACGTCTGGACTCCCGAACACGTCGCCACGGCGGTGTCGGCACTGGATACCGACCCTGGATTGTCCGCCGTCTACACCTCGGTGTCGCGAATGCGGCCCGACGGAACGGAACTCGACGTACTCGATTCCGCCTTCGATCGGCGCAGGCTTCGGTGGGACCCCTACATAGACGCCAACAGCGTCGTGGTGCGGCGGTCGTGCAACCGCGGCTTCAGCGTACTGCCCCGGACCAAGCGAACGCTTCCGAAGGAGGACTGGGAGTACGTGTGGCAGCTGAGCCGGCGGGGCCGGATCGAGCACGTACCGAAGGTCACCGTCCGTTATGCGATCAACCCCGACAGCTTCTTCACCGATTGGGCCGACGATGCGCGGGTCTAGAACGCGTCAGACGGTCATCGGCATGCCTGCGCAGGAGGAACAGTGAACATCAGCGATTTCTTGTCGAACACGGGTGCTGCCGATGACGTCGCGATCGTTGACGGACAGCGGCGCTACACGTACGCCGAATTACGCGCAGCCGCGGCCACCCTGGCCGGTTCGGTGTCGACATTGGACTTGGCGCCCGGGGCACGGATCGCGATACTCGGCCCGAACTCCTTCTTCTGGGTGGCCTCGTACCTCGCGATCATGAAGCTCGGCATGGTTGCGGTGCCGCTGTCTGACAAGGGCACCTCGGCCGACGTGCGCCGCAGCATCTCCGCCGTCGACTGCTCGGCGGCCATGGTCGACCGGCGGCACCTGAGGCACGACCCCGCTGCGGTGGATTCGGTCACCGTGATCACCGACGACGTCCTACAAGACGTTCTCGACTCCGGCCGGACTCCGTACTGGCCGGAGACCACGACGGAACCGGATTCGGATGCCGTCCTGCTGTTCACCTCCGGCACCACCGGCGCCCCGAAGGCAGTCCGCGTGACACACCGCAACATCGCCGCGAACACCGAATCGATCATCAGCTACCTGGGTTTGCAGCGTACGGACAGGGCGCTGGTGATCCTGCCGTTCTTCTACTGCTACGGCGCTTCCCTACTCCACACGCATCTGCGCGTGGGAGCCACCCTCGTCCTGTGCAACTCCTTCGCGTTCCCCGAGACCACCGCCAAGCTGCTGGAGGAGCAGGAATGCACCGTGTTCGCCGGGGTGCCCTCGTCCTTCCAACTCATGTTGCGAGCCACCAGCTTCGCGCAGCGCGCCACGCCGTCGCTCCGCATCATTCAGCAGGCCGGCGGGAAGCTGCCTCCGGTGATGATCGAAGAGCTACTCGCCGCCAAACCGCACGCAGAACTGTTCGTGATGTACGGGCAGACGGAGGCGACGGCACGCCTGTCGTACCTACCCCCGGCGATGCTCACCGAGAAGCTGGGGTCCATCGGCAAGGGCATACCCGGTGTGGAACTCCGCGTACTCGGGCCGGATCTGGAGCCGGTGCAGGCCGGCGGCAAGGGTGAGATCTACGCGCGTGGGCCCAGCATCTCGCCGGGTTACTACGGCGATCCCGACGGAACGTCGGACAAGTTCACCCCGCACGGTCTCCGAACCGGCGACGTCGCCGTCGTCGACGAGGACGGATACGTCTTCATCGTCGACCGGCGGGACGACTTCATCAAGTCCTGGGGCTATCGGGTCTCGAGTCAAGAGGTCGAGGCGGCCGCTCTACGGATGCCGCAGCTGGTGTCGGCAGCCGCCATCGGAGTTCCCGACGACGTTGCAGGAGAAGCGATAACGCTCTTCGTCACCGTGGCTCCCGGCAGCGAGATCACGACCGACGCCGTGGTCGCGGCTTGCCGACGGTCCCTGCCCAAGCACATGGTGCCGAAATCGGTCGTCGTCATCGACGGCATGCCATTGAATGCGAGCGGCAAGATCGCGAAGACGCGACTGCGCGACCTCGCTGCCGCACGGGTTCCGTTGGCGTCAGCCCACCCGGGCTGACCTTCATCGAACACGAACGGGGGATCGTCGAATATGCGCTCACACAGGAGAAGAGGGTCCGCATTGCGTCGGGTGCTGTGGGTCGTTCCCGCGGCGCTCCTCGTGATCGTGCTCATCGCCGCAGTCATGACATACGACGTCTGGAAGGAGAAGTCGATGCCCGTCAAGGGGGAGGTCGTCGCAACGGTCGACGTCGGGCAGCTGGCGGTCGTGGACCGCACGCGGGTGTTCTTCGGGCACCAGTCGGTGGGCGAGAACATCCTCGGGGGTGTCGAAGCCGTCTATGCGCAGCAGGGCCTGGTGGCCCCGCCCATCGAGGAGAACGGTACGAGGCCCGGCCCTGCGGGCGGTTTCATCTCGCACGCGTACATCGGTGCGAACGAGCAGCCGCGGCTGAAGATCGACGACTTCGCGCAGACCCTCAGAAGCGGTCTGGGCGATCGGGTCGACGTCGCACTGATGAAGTTCTGCTTCCTCGACATCTCGACCCGTACCGACGTCGACGCGCTGTTCGCCCACTATCGAGACACCATCGCCGCTCTGCAACGGGACTATCCCGCGATCGCGTTCGTGCACGTCACCGTTCCACTCACCACGGACTCCGGCATCAAGAACAGGATCAAGATCATGTTCGGCGGGAGCGATCGCTACGGCCAGGGCGAGAACGTGGCACGGCACCGCTACAACGAGCTGCTGCGACGGCAATACGGAGAGGACCGCGTGTTCGACCTGGCCGCAATCGAATCGACCACCCCCGACGGCGGCCGCCAGGAATTCCGCTACCGCGACCAGCCTTACTACGCGCTGCACACCGGCTATGCGTCAGATCTCGGGCACCTCAACGCGGAGGGTTCGGAGATCGCGGCACGGGCCTTTCTCCAGGCGATCGCCAATGCATCGGGTAGGCGGTGAGCGATGCTGGGTGAGACGGGCATCGACATCGTCCCGGTCGCACGGATCGAACGGCTCATTCGCGATCATGGCGACGGGTTCCTCCGACGGTGGTTCACCGCAGGCGAGATCGAGTACTGCACCGGCAAGGCGGTGCCGAGCAGGCACTTCGCCGCACGTTTCGCCGCCAAGGAGGCCGTCGCGAAGACACTGCCCGGGCACTGGGACGGCCCGCTGCCCTGGCGGTCGATCGAGGTGGTGAGCACGCCGACCGGCGCCCCGGGCATCCGACTCTCCGACGCGCCGCTGGCGATCGCCACGAGCGCGGGCGTGGGCGACATCCGCATCTCCCTGTCGCACTGTGACGACTACGCAACCGCCGTGGCGATCACGACCCTCTCGGCCGAAAGACGTGATGGGCCGTGAACGGCGAATACGTCCAGCAGGCGCTCGCCGACCTCGTCGCGTTGACGGCGTCCGACGACGCTGCCCGATCGAGCGCTGCCCCGTCAACCCAAGCCGAACTCAGCGCCGTGACGATCGCCCTCGCTCTCGAGGACGTCTTTGCGATACGGCTCACCGATGCCGACATCGACTCCATCGACCCGAATGATCCGGTGGCGCTCGCGGACCTGCTCGACCGCGCGAGAGGGCAGCGCTGATGTGCGGCATCTGCGGAGTGGTCACGACGGGTGCACCTCCAGAGCTGACGCTGCTCGACAAGATGATGAGTCGGCTGGGCCATCGCGGACCAGACGGCCACGGGTTCTACCGCGACCATCGCGCCGCGCTGGGACACACGCGTCTGGCCATCATCGACACTGCGGGCGGCGCCCAGCCGCTCTGCAACGAGGACGGCACGCTGTGGGTGACGTTCAACGGCGAGATCTTCAACTACGTCGAGTTGGCCCGGGAACTCAAGGCATTGGGTCACCGCTTCCGAACCGCGAGCGACACCGAGGTGATCGTGCATGCCTGGGAGCAGTGGGGTGCCGGCAGTTTCGACCGGTTCAACGGCCAGTGGGCGCTCGCGCTATGGGACAGCCGCGAACAGCGCCTGATCCTGTGTCGCGATCGGATGGGCGTGCGCCCGCTGTTCTACACCCGCACGCGTGACCGCTTCCTGTTCGCATCCGAAGTCAAGGCGCTTTTCGCCGACCCAGCCGTGCCGCGGTCCTTCGACCCCGAGGGCCTATCGCAGACCTTCGGCTACTGGTCCACGGTCGCTCCACGCACGGTGTTCAGCGGTGTCGAGCAATTGCCGCCAGGGCACCACGCCGTGCTCGACCGGACGGGCTTTCGCGTAGCGCCCTACTGGCGCGCCTCCTTCCCGCCACGCGGATCCGAGCCCTGCCAGGACACCGAGGAGAACGCCGCTCAGTTGCGGGAACGCGTGATCGAGGCGACGCGACTACGGTTCCTGCGCAGCGACGTTCCCGTCGGCGCCTACCTGTCGGGGGGATTGGACTCGTCGATCACCGCCGCGGTGATCTCGCGCTACACCGACGCCGACCTGCACACGTTCTCCCTGCGGTTCCAGGATCGCGAGTTCGACGAAGGCGGTTACCAGCGCCAGATGTCGAACGCGCTGGGCACCCGACACCAGGACATCGTCGTGCGTCCGTCGGACATCGTCGACGTCTTTCCTCAGGTCATCCGCCATACCGAGACACCGCTGGTACGCGCAGCACCCGCCCCGATGTACCTCCTGTCGAAACTGGTGGCCGAGCACGGTTTCAAGGTCGTCGTCACCGGTGAGGGCGCCGACGAGGTCCTCGCCGGATACGACGTCTTCCGCGAGGCCAGGGTGCGGATGTTCTGGGCTCGCGACCCGGAATCCGCGAAGCGCGCCAAGGCCCTCGAGCTGCTGTATCCCTGGATGGAGCGATCCCCCGGCAAGGCGCCGGCGTTCGCGCGCAGCTTCTTCGGGCGCAACCTGGACCTGGACGACCCCGCGCTCTCCCACCGCCCCCGATGGGATTCGACGGCGTCGATCAAGACGATGTTCTCCGCGGACATGCGGAACCGGACCACGGCCGGCGCGCTCGACGACGTCGTGGCCGGAATGCCTGCCGAGAGCGCTCAGTGGGACCCACTCAGCCGCGCCCAGTGGCTCGAGATGACGACGCTGCTGCCCGGCTACCTCCTGTCGTCGCAAGGCGACCGCATGCTGATGGCGAACTCGGTGGAAGGCCGGTTCCCGTTCCTGGACCGCAACGTCATCGAGTTCGCCAACCAACTCCCCGCGCGACACAAGCTGTTCGGACTCGACGAGAAGTACCTGCTGAAGCGGGCTTTCGCGGACATCGTCCCGCAAGACATCTCGCGGAGGCCGAAGCAGCCCTACCGGGCGCCCGACGCGGCGAGCTTCTTTGCTTCGGACCGGCCGGAGTGGTTCGACGAGCTGACGTCCGAGCCGGCCATCAGCGCGGCTGGGGTGTTCGATCCCAGGCTGGTGTCCGGGCTGTTCCGCAAGTGCGCGAAGTCCGGCGGTGACGGGATGAGCAACACCGACAACATGCGGGTGCTTGCCGTCGTGTCGACGCAGCTGACCTACGAATGCTTCATCGCGGGGACCGAATGGTCCCTGCCCGAACGGAAATTGCCGCAACCGACGGTCGCGGTCGACCTGGTAACCACGAAGGGGGAATGCAGTGACGCACGGGGATGAGACATTCGGACCGGACAGCCTGACCATCGACGCGGCGTTCGAGGTGGATCGCATCACCAAGAGCCTGACCGAGTACCTGAGCAGGACGAAGCGGCGCGGTGTGGTCGTCGCCCTCTCCGGGGGAATCGACTCGAGCGTGGTCGCCGCACTGTGCGTCCGCGCGATCGGGAACGACCGGGTGTTCGGTCTGCACATGCCGGAGCGCGAATCATCCTTCGATACTCTCGATTACAGTCGCCTCCTCGCAGACTCCCTCGGCATCGAGAGCCGGCTCGAGGACATCTCCGCACTCCTCGATGCGGCAGGCTGCTACCGGCGGCGCGACGAGGCGATCCGCATGGTGTATCCGGAGTACGGCCCCGGCTACAAGTCGAAGATCGTGTTGCCCAGCGTCATCGACTCGGATGCCTTCCGGCTCTACTCGGTGGTCGTGCAGGCTCCGGACGGCAGCCAGACGACGCACCGCCTCAGCACGGAGTCCTACCTGGGGATCGTTGCCGCAACCAACTTCAAGCAGCGCGCCCGCAAGATGCTGGAGTACTACCACGCCGATCGCCTCAACTACGTCGTCTCGGGAACGCCGAACCGGCTCGAGTACGACCAGGGGTTCTTCGTGAAGCTCGGCGACGGTGCTGCCGACGTGAAACCAATTGCGCACCTCTACAAGTCACAGGTCTACGCACTCGCCGAACACCTGGGCGTTCCCGAGCAGATCCGCAGCCGGCCGTCGACCACCGACACCTATTCGATGCCACAGTCTCAGGAGGAGTTCTACTTCTCGCTGCCGTACCAGCGCATGGACCTGTGCTTGTTCGGCCTGAACAACGACGTGCCCGTGTCGGACATCGCCGCGGCCACGGGTCTGACCGATGAACAGGTGAACCGGGTGTTCCGGGACATCGAACAGAAGCGCAAGACGACGGAGTACCTACAGTTGGCTCCCGTCTTGGCGGCCGACGTACCGGAGATCGGCCATTGAGAATCGCTACCGCCGATCCCGTACCCCGGTGAGATCGCCATGACGAGAACGGCTCTGCGCCCCTTGCGGCCGGATACTCGGATATTCGTCGCGGGCCACCGGGGAATGGTCGGATCGGCGCTGTGCCGAAGATTCGCCGAGCTGGGCTATCGCAACGTGGTCGGCCGCGACTACCGGGAACTCGACCTGCGGGATGCCGTTTCGACCGAACGGTTCTTCCGCGAGACCCGACCAGACGTCGTGATCGGTGCGGCGGCCCGGGTGGGCGGAATCATGGCCAATCACACCCGGCCTGCCGACTTCATCTCCGACAACATCCGGATTCAGGTCAATCTCCTGGACAGCGCGGTGTCCACGGGCGTGCAACGGTTCCTGTTCCTCGGATCGAGCTGCATCTACCCGAAGTTCGCGGAGCAGCCCATCCGGGAGCACGCGCTCATGACGGGACCGCTGGAGCCGACCAACGAGGCCTACGCGGTGGCCAAGATCGCCGGCATCGCCCAGGTCGCAGCCATCCGCCGCCAACACGGGTTGCCCTACATCTGCGTCATGCCCGCCAGCCTCTACGGCCCGGGGGACAACTTCGACGCACGTGACAGCCACGTCATCCCCGGCCTGATGCGGCGTTTTCACGATGCGGTGCGCGAGGACCTGCGGTCGGTCACGTGCTGGGGCAGCGGTTCCCCGATGCGCGAGTTCCTGTACGTCGATGACCTCGCCGATGCCTGTCACCACCTGTTGAATGCCTACGACGGCGACGAGCCGGTGAACGTCGGCACCGGCCGGGACGTGACGGTGCGCCAACTGGCCGAGATGATTGCCGAGACGGTCGGGTACCGCGGGCGCATCGAGTGGGATCGCTCGAAACCCGACGGCACACCACGCAAGATCCTCGACGTCCGGCGCCTCGACGAACTCGGTTGGAGTGCCAAGACGACACTGCGCCACGGCCTCCGGCAGACCTACCAGTGGTTTCTGGCGCACCAGGACGACTACCGGGGTTCGACTTGCCCGGTGGTGAACGGGGCTGCACGTGGCTGAATCGGCGGCGCTGGCGACGGGCATGCGCTGGAGCGGTTTCTCGGTCGTCGGGCGGGAACTGTCCCGGACGGTCTTCACGATCGTCCTGGCCCGGCTGGTGGGCCCCGACGACTTCGGCGTGGTCGCCCAAGCACTGGTCTACATCGGCATCATCAGCCTGCTCCTCGACCAGGGCTTCTCGAGTGCGTTGATCCAGCGCAAGGACGTCCACCGGGACATGCCTGGCGTGGTCGTGTCGGTGAACCTGGCCGTCGGTGGCGCCCTGGCCGTCCTGACCGTCGCCATCGCGCCACTGTGGGCGGCGTTCATGCGTACCCCCGAACTGGCGCTGATCCTCGTCGCGTTCGCCCCCAGCCTGCTGTTGCGCGCGGCGACCGTCACTCCGCGCGCAATGCTGATCCGCAGCATGGACTTTCGCAAGATGGGCATCGCCGACATCCTGTCCGCATTGCTCGGCGGCATCGCAGGCGTAATCGTGGCGGTCTTGGGCGGCGGGTACTGGTCCCTGGTTGTTCAGATCCTCGCCACCGACGCAGTCCTGCTGTCCACGCTGTGCCTGTTCGGCGCCTCCTGGCGACCGAACGCCAACTTCGGCCAACTCCGCCACATCGCGGCCTTCTCCGGGCGTGCGTTCATGGCGGGGCTGCTGCTCAACTCCCTGTCGCGCAACGTCGACAACCTGTTGATCGGACGAGTGCAGGGCGCGCAGGCGCTTGCCTTCTACGGGTTGGCGTACCGGCTGCTCCTCCTGCCGGTACAGCTGGCGCTGCAGACCGTCGCCACGGTGCTCTATCCCCTGTTCTCCCGGCTTGCCGACGATCTCCCCGCACTCCGCGACCAGCTCAGCCGCACGACGCGCCTGGTCGCGATGGGCGCGCTGCCGTCGATGGCGCTGGTCGCTGCGGCCGCGCCCCAGCTGGTGGAGATCGTCTTCGGCCCACAGTGGGCCCCCGCGGTGCCCATCGTGCAGGTGCTGGCCGTCGCGGGCGCATTGCAGTCGATCTACCAGTGCTCGACGTCGCCGCTCGTCCTCGGGACCGGACACGACAAGCTGAACCTCCGGTACGCCTGGCTCACGACCGCCGTGGCCACGCTCGGCATCGTCGCCGGCCTACGTTTCGGTCCCTTCGGCGTCGCACTGGGCTACTCGGTGGCGACCGCGTTGCTCGTACCCGTCGAGTGGTTGATCAGACGGCACCTGGTGAAAGTGTCGCTGCGCGAACAGTTGTCGTCGCTGCTGCCCGCAACGCACGTGGCCGCTTGGATGGCCGCCACCTACCTGACCGTCGCCGTCCTGGTCACCGGTCGCGACGCAGTGGTGCTGGGTGTCGGCTCGGTGGCCGCGGTGGGCGTCGGTGCATTGGCATTGCGCATCGGGCATCCTCGGCTGCTGGCTGACCTGGTGATCGACGCGAAGCGGCTGGCAGGCCGCAACGGGTCCGCCGACGTCACCGGCGAGCCGAGGTGATCGGCGCCACCTAGAGCGGCGTCGAGTGCAAGAAGATGGGTTCCTCCGACAGTGCCGCATCGTAGGACGCGTCCTCTGTGGTGGCCATGACGTTGCCCTGCATGTCGGTGACCACCGTCCGGGTGCCTGGCTCGAGCGCCAGCGTGAACCGGGCGGCCACCTGACACCACGCAACCAGGACCGTTCCGCGAGGCGTGGTGAAGCGGTACGCGAACGGGTCGGTCGGCTTGTCCTGCGCTCCGTCGAGGACCATCTCCAGGTTCGTCGCGCCGGCCAGCAGGTCGATCACCTGCCGCATGGCGACGGCCACCAGCCTCGGTTCGTGGCCGGGGCCGGGGCCGAACCAGCCGCCGTTGTAGTCATCGGAGTCGAGCACGAACATGTGGTAGACGCGCGGGATGTCATACCGCGCCGCGGCCATGTTCACGCGCACGGTGTAGGCGGCCTGTTGCATCGGCGTGACGGTCTCCGTCGTGACGCGCTGGTTGTCGATCGTCACCTCGAACTTCCCACCGTCGGCGTGGGATATCTGGTAACCGACCTCGGTGATCCACAGGGGCTTCGCGACCCCGAACTCCTGCATGACCTGACGGATGGTGTCGATGGACTCACGCGACGACCACGAACCCCATTCCTCGACGATCGTCTGTTCCGGCGGCTTGTTCGAGCTGTACGGATGCACCGACACCACGTCGAAGCAATCTATCTGACCGGCGGATTGAAGCTCTGCGAACGTATTCGACAGGAAGTCCGGCGCCGCATTCGACGCTCCTCCTGCGGCGAATCCGACTACGACGACCTCCGGCCACGTCGCCTTGATGTGCCCATGAGACGCGATGAGGACCCGTGCATAGAGTGGTGCCACCTCGGCGTCGCCGACACTGAACCCGTAGCCGAAGTTCGGTTCGTTGCACACCTCGATCTGCGTGATGGGGTGGTACCGCAAGCCCGGGTGGTCCGACCAGAACGTTCCTCTGGGTCCGAATCTGCCGAGAGCCCAGTCGATCTGCGCCAGGTAGGCCGAGATGAACTCGACTTCGGTGCCGAAGGCCGCCCGGTCGACGGTCGGCGTCAGGTTCAGCAGCACGTCGATGTGGTGGTCGACGCAGAACGACATCAACGCATCCGACATGACACCGGCACGGGCGTAGGTGAGGTTCAGCCACTCGACCTGGTTCGACAGGTCGGAGATCTCGTCCCACGTGTAGAGGCCGATCTTCATCAGCTCCTGTTCCGCGGCAGCGGCAGGGGGCGGTGGAACCGGCGTTCCGCTGGTGCATCCGCCGCTCATCGCAGCGGCTGCGCACGTCACCGTCAGCCCGGTCCACTTCAGGAAGTCGCGACGGTCCAGGACCACGGCCTACGCCCATCCCGGTAATTCGGGCCGATCGATCACGTGTCCGCCGCTCTCGAGTGCCAGGATGTCGGCGTTCACCATGATCTTCACGAGTTCCGGCGTCCGCACCAGCGGATCCCAGCCCCACGCCACCTTCGCCCTCGATGGGTCACCGATCAGGGAGCCCACCTCACTTGGCCGTAGGTAGCGTTCGTCGAAGCGCACGTGGCGTTCCCAGTCCAAGCCGACCGCGTCGAATGCCATCGCGAGGAAGTCGCGCACCGTGCATCCGTCGCCGGTGGCGAGAACGTAGTCGTCGGGCTCGTCGGCCTGCAGCATTCGCCACATTCCCTCGACGTACTCCGGGGCGTACCCCCAGTCGCGTACCGCGTCGATGTTGCCCATCCACAGGTGCTCGTCGAGGCCCGCCTTGATGCGCGCGACGGCACGGGTGATCTTGCGGGTGACGAACGTTTCTCCGCGACGCGGTGATTCGTGATTGAACAGGATCCCGCTGCACGCGAACATTCCGTAGGCTTCGCGATAGTTCTTGGTCGTGCAGTGCGCGAACACCTTCGCCGTACCGTACGGCGACTGCGGCTGAAAGAGCGTGTCCTCGTTCTGCGGCGGAGCCGACGAACCGAACATCTCCGACGTGGACGCCTGATAGAAGCGACAGTCCAGGCGGGCCTGCCGGATCGCCTCCAACAGCCGGATCGTCCCCAGACCCGTTGCATTGGCCGTGTATTCGGGCTCGTCGAAGCTCACCCTGACGTGCGACTGCGAGGCGAGGTGATACACCTCGTCCGGGCGTATCTCGGACAGCAGGACGCTCATCCGGGAACCATCGACCATGTCCCCGTAGTGCATGAACAGGCGGACCGCCGATTCGTGGGGGTCGACGTACAGGTGGTCGATCCGACGGGTGTTGACCGTGGATGCCCGCCTGATGATTCCGTGTACCTCGTAGCCCTTGAGGAGCAGCAGTTCGGCCAGATACGAGCCGTCCTGGCCCGTGATGCCAGTGATCAGTGCGCGCTTAGCCATCGAGTTCCTTCCAGCGTGCATCGGCGAGGTCGGTGATCCACTCTTCGTAGCGGTCCAGTGCGGTGTTCTCCGACAGCACCGATTCGCAGTAGCGTCGGCCGCGGGCACCCAGCCGTGCCGCGAGAACGGGATCGCCGGCCAATCGGAGCGCCTCCCTCAACAACAGGTCCGGCCGATCGGCCGGCACGGAGACGCCGCCGCCGGAGGCAGCCATCTCGCCTGCGGTGAGCCCGGCCGAGTCGATGGCCGCCAGCACGGGCTTGCCCGAACGGAAGTACGACGTGAGCTTGCTGGGGACCGACATCTGCGCGACGCCCGGCCGTTCGTTGACCAGGAGGACGTCTGCGGCGCCGAGTGCGGCGGGGAAGTCGGCTTCACCGACGGGCGGCAGGAATTCGAGGTTGCGCAGGCCGGCGCCTGCCGCTTCCAGGGACGACCGCTGATTGCCGTTGCCCATCAGGACGAACCGAGCCCGACTGCCCGTGCGGTCGGCCAATTCAGCTGCGGCGAGGACGTTCTCGAGGCCCTGCTTGTGTCCCATGTTGCCTGCGTGCAGGACTATGACGTCGTCGCTCGACCAACCGCGTGCGGCCCGGAACGTCGCGCTGGCAATCAGATCGGGAGCGTCGACGTGGTTCCAGTTCCGGATCTCCCTGATCCGAGCCGGGTCGACCCCGAGATTGCCGACGAGGTCGGACTCGAAGCCGCTGTGGATCACCGCGACGCCGTCGGCAGCCCGCAGGGTCGCCGATTCGAGGGCACCCAGGCCCCGCCTCAAGGTGCGGCAGCCGATCTCGGCCTCCATGGCGCCTCTGCCATACAGGTCGTGGACCAGTACGCCGATCGCCGGGCGGCGCCGCGTCCACCGCGCCCTGGCAATGGCCATCGACGTCGCCAGCAGCGGCGGCGTCATGCATACGATGACGTCGGGCGCATCCCACCGACACGTGGCCACCTGGGCGCCGAACGTCAGTTCCATTGCGACGCGGCCGAACCAGGACTCACCGGACGGTACGAGGTGATTCAACCGGCGGACGCGGACCCCGTCGACGACGTCGTCGGACCGCAGCGCGGTGTCCCGCCCGAGCCGCTCCCACTGCGGGTAGTGCGGTAGGCCGGTGAACACGCGGACTGCGTGTCCCCGCGCCATCATGCCCGCGGCCAGAGCCGTCGTGTAGGGCGCGATGCCCGTTGGTTCGGGCCAGTAGTTGATCCCCAGGATCGCGATTCGCACCGGTCTGCGTTTCTGGCGAACGACCGTTGCCTCCTGCCGATTCAACCGTCTGACGAGAAGCGGGCGCGCCGTGTGAACCGGTGTGTGCGATGGGGCTTCGAGTGTCATCCGGCGCGCACCTACCCGGTTCCCGACTGCAGCCGCGCGGTCCCGCCGACATCGGTGGTCGCGTCGCGCAGGACCGCGCGTGATCGGGCTATGTGTGCGAAGAACGCGGGTATGCCGACGACGTAGCGCCTTGCGAGGCGGCGCGGCTCCACGATGAGCCGGTACAGCCATTCGGTGCCGGTACTTTGCATGAACCGCGGCGCCCGTGTCACCTTCTCGCCGAGGAAGTCCAATATCGCTCCGCCGTTCACGATCAGAACCGGATGGGTGAGTCGGTCGCGCAGCCGACTGGCGACGAGTTCCTGCTTCGGCATGCCCATCGCCAGGATGATGAGGTCGGGCCGCCAGGCGACGGCCATGTCCACGTAGGTTTGCGCGGGCGAGAAGCCATGGTGGCTCGCCACCACCGTCACGCCCGCTGCTTCCAGCTTCTCGCAGGCCCGATCGAGCCACGGTGACGTCGTGCCGAACAACGCCGCCCGTCGACCGGAGTATGCGCCTGCGATCTGCGGGATGAGGTCGGTTCCGTTCATGTTCAGCCCGCCGGACCTACCGAACGCCATCAACCCCAACTGCACGCCGATGCCGTCCCGTAGCAACAGATCCGACTTCAGGAGGCTCTCGGAGAGCAAGGGGCTGTGCCACACCAGGTTGGCGGCGTGCGCGTTGACGAAGGACACGACGTACGGCCGGGTCGGCCGACGGAGGGCCTCGAGCAGCTCGGCGTGTGCCGCGTCGTCGTCGATGCAGCAGATCCGACGGTGCAACTCGACGAAGTCCTGCACTCGAGAGTCGCCGGCATCCACACCGTCCGGGTGGACTGAGCCGTCGATCCGCGCCACGACGGTTCGGGTCGTCTTGAGGACGATCATCACGTCGCTGGTCATGGACCAGTTGTCGATGTACGAGAGGTCCAGGCGCACCGACTCGTTCCAGCTCAGGTCTGCACGACCGCTGATCTGCCAGAGGCCCGTGATGCCGGGTCTGACCAGGAGTCGCCGCAGGACCTCGACGTCGTACGCCTCGACCTCCTGGCGCAACGGTGCGCGAGGTCCGACGACGCTCATCTCGCGTTTGAGCACGTTGACGAACATGGGGAGGCCGTCGATGCTGAACCGGCGCAGGACCCGTCCCACCGTGGTGACGGCATGCCTGTCCTCGCCGTGGTGGATCGGACCGTCGGGGTCGAGCGCCTCGAGAAGCTCGCGGTCAGATCGTGATTCGTCGCCGACCACGGCCGTGCGGAACCTCAGCATCGAGAACGGCTGTCCGTCCATGCCCATCCGCGGGGTCGTCTGAAACACCGGGCCGCGGCTCGTCAACTTGATGGCCAGCGCCGCGAGCACCATGGCCGGCATGGCTACGGTGAGGACGACCGTCGCAAGGCAGACGTCGAAGGCTCGCTTCTGGAACCGTTTGGCCCCGCGATACTGCGGCTTCTCGATGTGCAGCAGCGGTAGGCCGGCGATGGGCCGCATGACGAGCCGCGACAACGCGACGTCCATCACCCCGGTCGACACCACCAGGTCCACGCCCAGCGGTTCGAGATCCCAGATGAGCCGCCGGATGCCTCGCAGTCCGAAGTGTTCGGTCCCGGCGATCGCGACGGTGTCGGCGCCGCAACTGCGAATCGCCGCCAGCATGTCGGATTCCCCACCGACGATGGGTATCTCACGCCCACCGACGAGCAGATGCTCGCCTCGGGGCGGCCCGTGGTTGGGTATGCCGATCCCGACGACGTCGTAACCGTCGGCCGGGTGCCGCGTCAATTCGGTGACCAGGTCGACCACGGCGTCTTCCTCGCCGAATGCCATCACCGCGGTTCTGCAGCCACCAGCCGCTCGCCTGCGGGCAACCGATGCCTGCCACGCCCATCTGCTCAACACCAGCGCCACCGTGCCCACGGGCAGGGCCACCGCGAGATAGCCGCGCGCGATGTCCGCCTTGAGGAGCAGGGTGACTATCGCGATCGCGCCGAAGGTCCCGAAGGAGGCCGCGACCACCCGGCGGTACTCCTCCACCCCGGTGCCGACGAGAAGAGTTGACCGAGTGTGGAATACCGCCAGTGCGCACAGCCACCCGAGCGCGAACGCCAGCGAGAACGCCAGCAGGAAGTAGTGCGGATACCCCGCGGGATTCAGCGGCTCACCGAACCGCACGACGTGCGCGAGGCTGATGGCACCGACCACGACGACCGTGTCGGTGACGAGCAGCTTCGCGGCGTAACTGCGTTGCCACCTCGAGCGTTCGGCCACGCCGGCCAACCGCTCGGGCGCCGGGTGACGCGGGTGCGGTCCCGCCTCCTCTTCGCGAAGTGAAGGCGGGACCTTCGAATCGGTTCGCCCGCGGCCAGACACTGTTCCCCCGTCCAGTGTCATGGTCGCGGACGAACCGATCTAGGCGGATCGACCGATCCCCTGCCCGGACGTGGACTCCGAGCCAATCCGTTGAACACCAGCCAACTATCGGGCCATGGGGGTCCGGAGTACATGGACCATAGGAGCCAAATCCACGTGGTCCGGGGTCTAGTCCTCCGAATCCCGCAGGGTGTAGTTCAGTGTTCGCGACAGGGCGGCGGCCTCGGCACGACTAGCGACGCCCAACTTCGACAACACGCTGTGTACGTGGTTCTTCACGGTGTTCACCGCGATGCACAACTGTGCCGCGATCTCGCGGTTGGACAGGCCAATTCGCAGCATTCCCAGGATCTGGGCCTCGCGCGCAGTGAGTACCAGTTCCTTGGCCCCAGGATGACGCTGAGTACCGCGGGAGGAGAGTCGCCGGAGTAGCATGGCCGACACGCGTGGCGAGAACAACGTCTCTCCCGCAATGACCCTGCCTATCAGTCGAAGCAAGTCATCCAGGGACTGAAAGCGGGTGTGGTACCCGGCGACACCCGCTTCGGCGCATGCCACTATCGCCGATTCATCGTCCTCCGAGACTCCCGTGGCGATGACGCGCACCTTGGGATCGAGTTGAAGTGCAGCGCCGACCAACTTCTCGCACTCACGCGTGGTCACGTTCAGGAGGACGACGTCGGGCCGCAAGCTCGTGTCGACGCTCACCAGCGAGGCCAAGTCCCAAGCGACGCTGACCGATTGGCCGTGCTCCCGGAGAGCTGCGGCGAGATTCTCCCGCGAGAGCTTGCAGTCGTCTATGACCAGGATTCGCGCGCTTGGAACGCCCGGGCGTTCGATGCCGTTCAGCTTGCCCGCCGACGACAGCAGCGACCGCCCGTTGGACCCGTTGACGTGCGGCGCCGCTGGGCCCTGGCCACCGGAATCCCAATGCCGGGCCTCGGGAGTGGGCACCTGCACCCGCTCGGGCGCTGCCAGTTCGGCTCCGATGGGCCGGCGGGCGACCGACCCGTAGGCCCTCACGACGCCCCGCCCCGGTCGCTACGGGCGCAACGGCCGAAGACGATGCACGAGTGCTGAGCTGTTTCGAGAACAGCAAATGAACCTGCGAATTGCGACATGCTTGCCCCCCCGGGCGTGATCGAGCCTCCCATGACGGAAGCTGCTCCAATCGAGCTCGTGATCTAGCCCCCATGGTGCAGTTCCGCGGCCAGATTAAGCGGAGCTTCAGCGACCCCGCAACACAAGTATTTCGGATTGCACATTTCTAGCAAGGGCATGTTGTTTTGCCGTCAGTGATGTCAACGGACGCGATCCTCGGCAGCCTCGAACCGGTCTCGCAGATTCCCGATGGGTCTCCTGGACCTGCTGGCGGCGTGTGTCCGGACTGACAATGTGTTGTCGCTGAACGTCTTTCAAGGCTGCCCGTGGCAGCCTCCGTTGAACACCTGCTCGGCCGCAGCCATCACCCGCGCGTCGGCACCGTCCACCGCATCAAAATGTTGCCAGAACCGAGACGAGTAAATATCTTCGGACGCGAAGACGGTGGCGGCAGCACACCGCCGGGGCCTGGCACCGACGGCTCAGGACGCCTTGATGACTACGTCCTCGATCGCGGACTCCGCGCGTTGCTTGACCGGATGGATCAGGCGCAACAGTCCGGGAGCCAAGGTCACCGCCGTCACGACCGCGGCGCTGCGCGCAGTGGGCTTCTGGCCGAACGCCGCCGTAGCCGCGCGCCTGGCCGCCCTGTCATCGCCGGCCAGCAGCGCCGTTCGCGCCTGCCGCAGCAACTTCCAGTAGCGGATCCGGCGCAGCGTCGAGTGCAGCGCGGCCACTTCGGCGGCGTTCGACGGCTCAGCCGTCAGGAACGAGCGCTCCAGTTCCGCCTCGAACTTCTCCACCCCTGCTGGATCGCGGCTGAGCGAGTCGCTGCGCAAACGGTAACGGGCCAGGCGCCGCGGCAGCACGCGCACGTCGTACTTGCGCACCATGCGGAGCCAGAACACCACCGAGTCGTCGATGCCGGGAACGCCCGAGGCGAAACCGCCCATGGCGTCCCAAGATTCGCGGCGGACGGCCGCCGTGTAGTACGGCACCAGCCCGCCCAGCACGTCGACCATCGTCAACGGGACGCCGGGGTCGGGGCGCCTGCGCACTCCGATCGAGCGGAGGTACCCCACGAGGTGGTCGGGTCCGTCGTCGGTGAACCGGGCAGCGTCGACACCCACGGCGTCGATACCGTGATCCGAGTCGAGAAGCGCGCCCACCTCGGCGCAGAACCTGGGCATCAGCTGGTCGTCGCTGTCGAGCACGCACAGGTAGTCACCGGTGGCATGGGCCGCAGCCGACGTCACTCCGCCGACGTAGCCCCGATTCTCGTGCCGGACGAGCTTGATCCTCGAGTCGTGGCCGTAGGACCGCACGATGTCGGCCATCGCGTCCGAGTTGCCGTTGTCTACGATGACCAGTTCCCAGTCCGCGCACGTCTGCGCGACGAGCGAATCGATCGTGTCGCGCACGTAGGGTTCCGTGCGATACGCCGTGGTCAGGAAGCTGAACCGGGGTGCGGTGCCCATGTCACCCGCCTACGCTCAGGTTCGTCGCTTCGCTATGAGTCCTCATGGTCATGCGACTTTAGCAATGGTCATGCTAGTTGCGCTAGACGTAGCTGTGTACGTTTTGACCACGTCAGCACTATTTGCTGCTCGTCTAACGACTTCTCCAGAACTGTTTGTGGCAAACATCACGGCATTTCGACCTGGCCCGCGACCGAGGGGTCGACGACGATCACGCGACGCCTGTCTCCGACATCCCAGGCCACTACCAGCCGACCGCCGTCGAGCCGGAGCGGCAGCATGCTCACCGCTGGCCCGTCCGACGTCGGCGCGATCACGGTCGCCACCCACAACGGCAGTGCTGCCGAGCAGTTCGCTCCGACGAGCCACGCTGGCTCTCGTGACTCGAGGCGGTTCGACCAGAAGCCCAGGCCCGACGATTCGTCGCCGCGTACTTCGTCGACGGTGAGCGGAGACGTGGCCACCGTGGCGATCTGGGCGATGGCCGTTCCACCACGGGTGACGAGGTGGCCATCGGGTGCCCGAACCACGCCGAGCGCCGGCGCCAGGGGCCACGAGGTGCGCACGTGGTGTCGCCCCTGCCCGGACACGTGGTCGACGACCAGTATCGAATCCTCGTCCGGCGGTGCCAGCAACCAGCGCCGGTGCCGCACCGGGTCCGCCAACCGCAGGTAGCCGTCGTGCTCGGCGTCGACGATGCCTGCCGCGAGGTCCACCGCGTTGACCCGGACCTCGGCATGCCTGCTCCACATGAAGGGGCCCGCCATCACGGACTGGTCGACGCCGTCGACTTCGACGGTCGGGTGCACCCGGGTGCCGCGGTGGACGGTCCGCCACTCGGGGTGCCCGTAATAACTCGCCGCGCCTGGGTCACCGATCAGGTCATCACCGTCCAGGGCGACGGTGACCGACAACGCGTCGGCATGGCCGTGCGCGGCGATCGAGAGGAAGCCGAGTGGTCCGACGTCCATCACCACCCGCCGCCGGTCCGAGCGGAGGATCACTAGTTGTGATGTCCAGGGACGTTGTCCTGATTTGTATCGGTGAGCCTGTGTGACAGGGAAGGCCTCCGGTTGTGAAGTGGAGCTGTCTAGAAACCGCTTCACCAACCAGGAGGCCTTCGTGTCCCACGCTAATGCTGCATTGACCCCGCGCGCTCGATTGAGGCTTGCTCGGCTCGTCGTTGAGACCGGCTGGACCTACGCCGCCGCGGCCAAGTTGTTCATGGTCGCTCCGCGAACCGCCAAGAAGTGGGCCGACCGGTACCGGGCCGAGGGCCCGGCCGGGATGGTCGATCGCAGCTCGCGCCCGCACGTCAGTCCGACCAAGACTGCGCCTCTAGTCATGCGGCGGATCGTGGACATGCGATGGCGACAGCGGTTGGGACCGGTGCAGATCGGCGGACGGCTCGGAGTGCCGGCCTCGACTGTGCACGCGGTGTTGACTCGGTGCCGGGTCAACCGACTGTCCTACATCGACCGCGTCACCGGGGAACCGCTGCGCCGCTATGAACACCCTCATCCCGGATCGCTCGTCCACGTCGACGTCACCAAGTTCGCCAACATCCCCGACGGCGGCGGCCACAGGTTCGTGGGCAGACAACAAAGCAAACGCAACGCCATCGCTACCGGCCACCGCACCGGCGAGCGTGGCGGCCAATCAACGCACTATCGCCCCAGGATCGGAATAGCGTTCGTGCACACTGTGATTGACGACTATTCACGGATCGCCTATGCCGAAGTCCAGTTCGACGAGAAAGCCGCCACCGCGATCGCCGTACTGCAACGCGCCGTGATGTGGTTTGCCGCTCGCGGCGTCACCGTGGAGCGGGTCCTATCCGATAACGGATCGGCCTATCGCTCTTACGCCTGGCGCGACGCCTGCACCGAACTGCACATCACCCCAAAGCGAACCCGTCCCTACAGACCGCAAACCAACGGCAAGATCGAACGATTCCACCGAACCCTGGCCGACGGCTGGGCCTACGCCCGACTCTACGAATCCACCGAACAACGCAACACCGCGCTACCAGGCTGGCTGCACTTCTACAATCACCACCGAGCCCACTCCGCCCTCGGAGGCCGCCCACCGGTCACCCGGCTGACCAACCTCCCTGGACATCACAACTAGTCCCCCTGCCGGCGCGTGGTGACTGTCGCCGACCGTCTCGAGGGTCGACGGCGCACCGGTTGGCACCCTTGAGCCGGCGAGCCCGCCGAACCACTCGGATGTCCACGAGGCGGTGCCGTGACGGCTGCTGACGGGTTCGCCGGTCACCGCCGCCACCAGACCGAGGTGGTCTCGGACCGAGCGCAGGGGCGATCCGTCGAGTCGGAATGCGAAACCCTCGTCGTCGTCACCGATGCGTGGCGCTGGGTCGCCGTCACCCACTAGCGCCGTGAGGTAGTGCCCACTGCGGATGAGCGCACGCCGGATGCCGTCGGGTATCTGGCCGTCCCTGACCTGGAGCAGGGCGCCGACCACGAGTAGCAACTCGGCCGTGAAGACCTGGTAGCCCACGGCCTGCTCCGCGCCCGAGCCGTCGTCGAGGATCTGCCGGCCCGCTTCGGCCTCGAGTTCGCGCACCGCGCGGCGCTCCCAGGTCGTCGCCCCGGGCAGGTCGGGGAAGACGAGCGCGACGACCGCCAGGCCCGCGAGTTCTCCGACGAGGTGATTGTTCGCCGAACTGAACCGGGACCGGTCCGACCAGCAGTACTGCGCAGTCGCGACGAGCATGTCGGTGATGCGCGCGAACCGGTCGACGGTGAGATCGGGGCTGTCCCGCAAACCCTGCAGCGCCAGCGCGATCGAGATCGCCCGCAGTCCCGGCTCGAACGGGTTGCGCCAGCCGATGCCCGTCCCGGGCGGGTTCTGCCGGATCCAGTCGTCGATCTGGTCGAAGGCGGCCGCGCTGAACCGCGCCTCGCCGGTGATCAGCCACGCCTGCGCGAGCAGTGGCAGGTGCTGCAGCCGGTTCAGCTCCCAGATCCACTTCACGTCACCGGCGGCGGTTCGGTAGTCGATCGCCGAAGCCGCGGTGGTCGGCCACGTCGTCCGCGACACCGGGTCGAAGTGCCAGTCGACGGGGGCGGGCACCTGAACGGTGGGGTAGCCGAAGTAGGTGACCTCCAGGCGCGCCGCCCGCTCCGCCGCGTCGACGAGGTCGGCGGCCCACCGCGGGTGCGCATCGGCCAGCGCTCGAGCACGCGACCGGTCCAGCAGCACGGGACGTCGCCGCGCCGCACGGAACGCGTCGAGCGCCGCATCGCGCATGCCGTCCGAATAGCCCGAAGCAGGCCTCCCGACAGGCAGCCCTGCCGCGTGGACCCGTCGCGCCGCCACCCGGCCGACCCGCCAGCCCACCTCGGCCGCACTCATCGACCTGAGTCGACTGGCATACCAGCGAAAATTTGCCATGACACCGCCTTTCGTGTGCAGGCGAGTACCCTAACCGCCGTTCGATGAGTCACACGAATCCTCGCACAGCAGTTAGATCGGGTATCGTCTGCGTTCGGCCCTCGTTTACGGCCTCAACCATTAGTTCCGTATCGACGTTGCTAGCAGCAACCAGAGGAAAGTGATTGGCAATGGCTCCACGCGTACCGGCGGTGAGCATCACCCACCGCGCGCGGACCATGCATCCGCTGCGTCCCGCCATGCGCCGCGAACTGTCGCGATTGGAACGAGCGGGCGCCGACGAGATCCGGCGCACCCAGGAGCGGCGACTGCGCGCCCTGGTCCGCTTCGCCGCCTCGGCGTCCCCGTTCTATCGCCGGTACTTCCGGGACAGCGGCATCGACCCGCGTTCGATCACCACGCTCGACGATCTCCACCTGCTGCCACTGCTGACGCGCGACGATCTCGCGGCCGACCCAGAGGCCTTCCGCACCTACCCCCGACGCCTGATGTGGAGTTCGAGTTCGAGTGGCACGTCGGGGCGACCGGTCCGTGTCTACCGCACCCAGGGCTCGTCGGTGTACGAACTGTGCGCGCTCGAACGGCAGTGGTCGTGGTTCGGCCTACGTCCCGGAGCACGTCGGGTCATCCTGCGGGGCAGCGCCTTCGCCGCCGACGAACCGGGCCGGGTCACCAAGGAGGTGCCCGGCGCCCACCAACTCCTGGTGTCCAGCTTCCACCTCACCCCGGCCACGCTGGACGCCATCCTGACCGACGTCCGGGCCTTCACCCCGGATGCCATCGAAGGCTGGCCGTCGAGCATCGCCCTGCTCGCCTCGCTGCTGCGCGAACGTGGCGAACGGCTGCCCGTCACCGCGGTCATCACGTCGTCGGAGACCATGAGCGACGCACGCCGTGCGCTGATCGCCGACACCTTCGGCGGCCCCGTGGTCGACCACTACGGCCAGACCGAACGCGTGCTGATGGCAGGCGGTTGCGAGCGCGGCGGGTATCACGTCTTCCCGGACTACGGCATCGCCGAGTCGTTGCCGGTACCCGGTGCACCGGATCGGTGGGAACTCGTCGGCACACCGCTGCACAACTGGGGCTTCCCGCTGTTCCGCTACCGGACCGGTGACGAGGTGGGCCCCGAACCCGGACAACAGTGCGCATGCGGGCGCTCGTTCCCCCGACTACACCCCGTCTACGGCCGCGTCGAGGATTCGTTCACCGCCGCCGACGGTAGGCCGATCCCGTTGCCCGGCACCGTCGTCGACGATCTGACCGGTGTGCGCGAGGCGCAGATCGCGCAACTCGGAGCCGGGCGCTTCGAGGTGCGCGTCACCCCCGCGGGAGGTTTCGAGCGACCCATCGTCGATGCGGCAGTGCGACGCAACGTCGACCGCTACATCGGAGCAGGGCAGAACGTGACGCTGCGCGTCATGACCGAGATACCGCGCGGCAAGAGCGGCAAGCTCAAGACCGCCGTGGTCGAGGGTGGCTGATCTCGTGCGCGTCGTGACCAGAGCCGTCGTCTACTCGATGGTGGCCGCGCTCATCGCGTCCTGCAGCGCCGCGAACGTCGGCACCGCGACGTCGCGCGCCGAACCCATCCGCGCCGCAGAGACCGGGCCGACGTTCCCCAGAACCGCCGCCTACTACCTCGACCAGGACGAACTGCCGCCGGTCGACGAACTCGCCCGCTACGACGTCGTCGTGATCGACAACGAGTGGGCCCACCGGATGCCGCGTTCGTTCTTCGATCGGCTGCACGCGCGCAACCCGCGCCTCGAACTGCTGGCCTACGTCAACGTCGTGGACTCGGTACACGAGATCGGGTCCCACGAATATTGGCGCAACGCCTACGCGATGTGGCAGATCACCAAGGACGACAAGGCCTTTCGATTCCCCGACCAGTGGCTCGCCAAGACGGCGGCCGGCGCACCCGTGCACGAGTGGGAGGACCGCGTGATGGCGAACCTCACCGATCGCGCACCGCGGGTCGACGGACGGCTCTTCGTGGAGTACGCCGCCGACTGGATCGTCGACACCGTCTGGACGGCTGGCATCTGGGACGGGGTCTTCCTCGACGTCTGGGGTGACCGCATCTGGACCGCCGATGCCGACCGCTGGGACGTCGACCGCGATGGCGTCGACGAGACCGACGCCGAGATCTACGCGCCAGGGGGCCCGTGGGACCGGGGCCTCACCATTGGTGAGCGCAGGCTGCGCAGCGCGCTGCCCACCGCGATCCTGGTGGCCAACGGCAACCGCACTCTGCGCGACGGCCTGCTCAACGGACGGGTGTTCGAGAGCTTCGCCGATCCCGCCGTGCGGCCCGACCCGATCGACGACGTCTACTCCTATGTCGACGCCGCGTCCAGCGGCGGACAGCGCCAGCCGTCGGTCTCGATCAACGTCAACACCGACCGCGAGGCGCCGGGCTCACCGGTGGCGTTGCGCAAGGCCAGGTTCCGGTTCGTGGCCACCTTGCTGCAGGACGGCTACTGGGCCCCGATGGGCAAGGACTACGGCGTCCTCGAGTACTACGACGAGATGGATGGCGCCGGGCGCGGCCCGGGCTACCTCGGCCGTCCGCTGCAGCCCGACCCGACGGTCGACGCACTCACCCGACCACGCGAGGCAGGCACCGGTTCGCCCTTGGGCGGGGTGCTGCGACGCGACTTCGAGAACGGGATAGTGCTGTTGAACACCACGCCCAGCCGGGTCAGCATCGAACTCGAACGGCCCTACGCGAGATTGCAGGGCACCCAAGACCCGGTGACGAACGACGGCGTACGCGCCGCCTCCGTCACCATCGACGGCCACGACGGAATCGTCTTGGTGAGGTGACCGATGGAGCTGACACGATGCACCATGAGAGCTAGCCGCCGCACCGCCGCCTACCTGGCGCCGCTCGTCTGCCTGGCGATACTCGCGTCCGGATGCAGCAACGCCGTGTCTGCCGGCGAGAGCACGGCGCCCATGACGTCGTCGGCGCCCACCACCGCCTCGCAGCCGGTTCCGTTGCGACAGGCGGGAATCGGACGCAAGACCCGTAGACCCGACGCCGAGGCGCTGGCGATCTCGATGACGAGCATGGCCGTCGCCCGCCAGGGCGATCACGACAGCGCGGTGCTGACCTTCACCGGCACCGCGGTGCCCGGGTGGACCGCCCAGTACGTGACGACACCGCTGCAGAACGGCACCGGCCAGGTGCTCGCGCTACCGGGGCAGTCCGTCCTGGAGGTCCTTGTCCTCGAGACGCCGAGCCCCTTCTCGAGCCCTGCCGGCTACACCGGACCGCCGGTCGTCTTCGACCAGGCCACGCCACAGATCAACACCGTTCAGTTCTCGGCTCAGGGCGCGGGCATCACGCAGGTGTTCGTCACCGTCAACGGCAATCAGCCCGCCTTCGACGTCACGGCGCTGACCAACCCGACGCGGATCGTCATCGATGTTGCTGACTGAGTCCCGCCGTACCGTCACCACGTCGACGGCGTCGATGCTGTTCGTCGCGGTTATCGCGGTCCACGCCGCGGTGGCACTGCTGGTGGGCATGCGGGGCTGGGACGACGGATCGATCACCGTCGCGTTCGCGCGCACGTTCGCCGACACGGGGCGCATCGCGCTGACACCGTTGTCGGAAGTGGTGGAGGGCTATTCGAGCCCATTCTGGATGGCGCTGCTCGCAGCGACCTACCGGGTACTGCCGCTGGGCTTCGACGGCATGGTGCTGGCCAGCCAGCTGTGGGCGGGTCTGTTCGCAGCAGTCGGCGCCGTACTGCTGCACCGACTGCTCCGCCCCTTCCTTGGCCGGTCCGCCGTCGTGGTGTCCTTCGTGGTGTTCGTCTCCACCGCATTCCTGAACGAGACCGCCAACGGCATGGAGATGACGGCGTTGAGCGCCGTCACCCTGGCCGTCCTGTGGGCGCTGCGGACCCGGCGCCCCACGTCCGTCCTGTTCGCGCTCGCAGCGCTCATCCCCTGGATCCGGCTCGAGGCGTCGGGCTACGTCATCGCGGGTGCCGTGCTGATCGCATTGGTCACGCGCAGTCGTCGCCGCGGTGGTGCGCTGATCCTCGGCGTGCTCGCCTCCGCGCTCCTGTTGACCGCACTGCGCTACGCCGTGTTCGACTCGGTGCTGCCAAACACCATGCTGGCCAAGCAGTCTCCCCCATACCCGTACGGCACCTCGCTCGCAGAACGCGTCGCGATGAGCAAGACCGTGGTCAAGGAGCTACTGCTCGTGGTGACCCCAGGACTGATCGTTGGCGCCGGAGCCCTGCTCGGCAGGCGGTTCCCCGCTCTGCCGAACCCGCTGGCCCGGCTGCGAGCACGGACGGTGTCACCGGCAATCGCGTTCGCCGTGGGCTACCTCGCCGGAGTGGTGGGCGCCAACCTGGTGCTCGGTCCGAACTGGGGATACCTCGGCCGGATGGAACAGTCGCTGGTGGCACTGGCCGTCGTGAACGTGGCGTTCTGCCTCCCCCGCGCGATGCGAGCACTCGAGTCGCCGATGCGGCTGGCGTGCGTCGTCGTCGCCATGCTGGCGGTGGCCTGCTACGGCGTCGACGGCGAACGCGTCGACGCGGTACTGGAACCCGGTCGCACGGACGCGATCACCCCCGCGGCCTACCGTGATTCGGCCGAGGCGGTCGACACCGTGCGGCGCGCACTCGGCGCCGAGCAGTTCTCGCTGCTGACCCCCGACGTCGGGGGAGCCAGCCTGTGCTGCGAGAACTTCGAGATCCTCGACTCCGGACTTCTGACCAACCGCGAACTCGCCCGCAACGGCTACCGGGCGCTTGGTCCGTACCTGGCGAGCCATCGACCCGATGCGATCATCACGCACTCCGTCTGGTCGAGTGCCTCAGACGTCTACGCGCTGACGCAGTTTCGGACGGCGTATTCGCCGATCACGGCCTCCGGTACGTGGTTCTACGTGCGCAATGACCTCATCGCGCGACTCGGCGAGTCCTGCTCGCCGGTCCCCGTCGCCGACACCACGTCCTTCCGCTATCGCGGCGACGACGTCGACGAGTCCTACATCCGATCTCTCGGCATGACCGACGTCTGCCGCGTGAACTGACGTCGCTCGCAGCGACCCATGGGATCCGCGCGATCCCCGATCTCTCGAAGGGGACGACCGTTGACCCGCACGAATACTCCGACACCGGACGCCACTGAGGCTCGGGTGCACTCGGATCCACTGACCCCGACCGACCGGCGCCCCGGCGGCCTGGCCATCCAGGTCGATCGGATCCGCCGACGCAAGTGGCTCGTCGCGGCCATCGTCGCGATCGCCGGTCTCGGCGGTATCGCCGCGGCCGCGGCGTCGACGACCCAGTACACCGGCCAGGCGGTGCTGTCGGCGGCGAGCGTGAACCGCGCCCCGCTGGAGGACGCGGCGCTGTCGCAGGGCTACGTGATGTTCTTCAACGAGGGCGACTACGCCAGCGGCCTGGCCGACCGGGCGAAGGTGACCGGCGACGTCGGCGGATTCAGCGCTCGCACCGCGGGACTGGGTCCGGTCTTCTTCGTCACCGCGACGTCGGGGTCGGCCGAGACCGCACAGAGCGCGGCGACCGCGATGGCGCGGACGTTCGCCGCCGAGATCAACGCCTCGATGGTGTCGCAACGGGACGACAACGTGGCGGCGATGCTCGAGCGGTTGCGTGCCGAGTACGGCGACCGCACCGATCCGGAGGCGGTGGACGCCCAGAATTCCCTGCAGACGCAGATCAACGAATTGAATGCCGACACGTCCAACCAGGTCACGCTGCTCGAACCAGAGGGCGGTGTCACCGAGATCGGCGCGGGTCGGGTCACCACGATTGCCATGTCGCTCGCGGCGGGTCTCGTATTGGGATGTGCTGCTGCGCTGTTCGCGGCGAACGCGGCACGGCGCATCGACACGGACTACGACCTCGTCGACAAGCTAGGGATCGAACCGCTCGACGTGCTTCCCGCCCCTGGCGATGCCGCGCACGCGGGAACCCGTGCCGTTCGGGTGCAACACCTGCTGAATCTCCTGGTGCGCGACGCCGACGGCCGCCCCGTGACCGTTTCCGTGGCGCCCGCGGGCACGGGCCGTGCGGCACACGACCTGGCCGACGACATCGCGAGACAACGCGCGGCACAGGGCGAGCGGACCGTGCTGGTGCAGGCCGATCTGCGCGACGGCGGCGACAAGCGACCGGGTCTGGCCGAACTACTGGCGTCCGGGGCGCCCTCCGAGGTCGACTTCATGGTGGAGAACACGGCCGACGACCTCGACGTGGTCCGGCCCGGCACCACGAACGGCGATCCGTACGAGTTGTTCGACAGGGCAGCCGTGCAGGCCGTGCTGACCAGCCTTCGCGAACGGGCCCGGTTGATCGTCGTCAGTACGCCGTCGATGTCGCGAGCCGGGGAGGCCCAGGTGCTCGGTGACCTGAGTGACTCCGTGGTGCTGGTCGTCGAGGTGGGCACCTCGCTGATCGACGTCCAGGAATCGATCCGCACCGTGGCGCAGGTCGACGGACGACTGGTCGGCGTCGTGCTCGTCGAGCGCACCGCGCGGGGGCGGTCCTGATGGTCGACACCGCGCTACCCACGGGTGAACCGGAGACCTGCAGCCGGTCGCAGTGGACGGTTCGCCTCGTAGTCGCGGCGCTGCTCGGCGTTGCCGCGGCCGCCACCGTTGCAGGTGCCGGGCTCTCGGGCGGGTTCGCCGGGACTGCCCTCACCGTCGCCGTAGCCGTGCCGCTGGTCGTGGTCGGTCTGCGTAGCCCGCTGTGGGCCGTGATCCTGTTGCTCGTCACGCTCCTGATGCGTCTGGCGCTGCCCAGTGTCGGGGCCGACCCGTTCCTGGCCGCGTTCGCATTGCTCGTCGTGTCCTTCGGGGCGTGGTGGGCGGCGAATCGCCGGCATCGTCTCAAGCTGGGCGGCATCGAGATCGCCATGCTGCTATACGTCGCGTGGAACGTGTTCTCCATCCTGGGTAGCCACGAGCTGCCCGCGCTGGTGGATCCCGAACTCACCGACCAACTCTCGCTGTGGCGCTACCTGCTCATCGGCACGGTGATTCCGTTCGTCGTCTACTTCGTCGCCCGTTCGGCGATCACGACGCTGGCCGCGGTGCGGACACTGCTCGTCGCGTCGCTGGCCTTCGCGTCGTACTCCGCCGCGGTGAGCATCATGCAGTTCACCGGCCCCCGGGCGCTGGTGTGGCCGCGCTACGTCGTCGATGCGCCGAATTACACCGAGCGCGCCAATGGACTACTGAATCAGCCTGGCGCCAACGGCGTCGTGCTGATCATCGGCTACGCCGTCGCCGTCCTGCTCGCCAGCACACTGCCCCATCCCCGCTGGCGCCGGCTGCTGCTGTGGACCATCGCGGCCGCGTGCACGTACGCCATCTACCTCACCCACACCCGGGCGGTGTACTTCGGCTTCGTGGTGGTCGTCGTGATCGGCGCAACCATGGCCAAGGGCATCCGCAGGCCCTATCTGGTGACGCTGGGGCTGCTGGCGGCAGGGGTTGCCGCCAACTGGCAGTCGTTCTCGAGTTCGGACCGGGAGCAGGGTGGCATCGCGTCCACCAACGAGGTCTTCGACCGGCTCAACGCCGACGCGACCGCCCTGTGGGCGTTCGCCGAGAAGCCCTGGTTCGGCTGGGGTCTCGGCCGCTTCCTCGCGGTCAACACGTTCCACCACCAACGCGCGTCGGAAGACGTGCCGTGGATCCGCGGACTCGGGGTGGCGTCGCACTTCAACGAGCTGGGGATCCTGGCCGAACTCGGCATCGTCGGTCTGCTGATGTGGTTGGCCGTTCTCGGTCTGATCTTCGGTGCGCTGCTCCGGGGCATCCGCGCGATGCCCACCGAGGGCCTGCTCGGCAGGCCCCTCGTACTCACCGCGCTGATGGGCCTGACCGCGCTGACCATCCTCGGCCTCTTCGCCGACCTACGCCTGCTTGACTACCCGAACGCCCTCGCGTTCGGCCTCGTGGGCATGGCGGTGGGTGTGATCGATCGCTGCCGCGGGACGACGGAGCAGCAGTACGTCCGCATTCCGCGCGCGAGGTTCTGACACCGGGGTCAGGCCCTGGCGCGGACGAACCACGTCGGCGAACACCATGTCGTAGAACTTGATCAGGTTGCGGCGCGAGTTCTCCCAGGAGAGCGCCGTTTCGACGCGGGCCCGACCCAGTGCGCCCATCGCGGCGCGCTTGTCCGGATCGTCGAGCAACTCGTCGATGGCCACGGCGAACGCCGCCTCGTCGTTGGCGGGAACGTACACCGCCGACTCCCCTGCCGACACCCGGGCCTCGACGAGGTCGAACGACACCAGCGGCGCGGACATCGCCATGTACTCCACGACCTTGTTCATCGTGGACACGTCGTTCAGCGGGTTCTTCGGGTCCGGCGACAGGCAGACGTCGGCGGTGGACAGGCAGCGCTGGACGAACTCGTCCGGCACCCGGCCGGTGAACTCCACCATCTCGGAGATCCCGAGTTCGGCGGCGAGCAGCACCATGTCGTCGAGCATGTCGCCGCCACCCATGAACACGAAGTGAACGTCCTTGCGCCCGAGCGTGTCCCGAAGGTGTGAGATCGAGCGCAGTGCGTAGTCGACTCCGTCCTGGGGACCCATGACGCCGAGGTAGGCACCGAGGTAGCGCTTGCCCTTGCGCAGGTCCGCATCGGCCGGACGCCGGACGAACCTAGACAGGTCCGGCGCACTCCTGACCACCGCGACCCGTTCGGGTGTCATCTTGCCGCGGCCGATGGCAACCTGCCGATAGCTCTCGTTGGTGGAGATCACGGCGTCGGCAGCGGCGAACGTGATGCGCTCGACGAGCAGCGTCATGCGGTACAGCCACTTGCCGCCGGTGGCGAAGCGGGACTGGAACAATTCGGGGCACAGGTCGTGCTGGTCGAACACGAACCGGGTACCGCCGAGCACCCTCAGCATCAAGGCCACGATGAAGAAGACGTCGGGCGGGTTGCATGCGTGCACGACGTCGATCGGACCGTTGCGCCGCACCTTGAGGGCGAGCCGCATCGTGTGGAACAGCGCGAGCCCGTACTCGCGGACGTAGCCGATCGGACCACCGCTGGCCGCCTGCAGGGGGTAGCGCAGGATGCGCACGCCGTCGATCACCGCCTCGGCCTCGACGTCCTGCTTGGTGCCCTTCGGGCAGATGACGGTTACCTGGTGGCCGGCGTCGACCAACGCCCGGCTCTCCTGCCACACCCGTCGGTCGAACGGCACGGACAGATTCTCGACCAGGATTAGGACGTGACCCTTCATCGTGTTCCTCGAATCAATCGTTGGAGTAGGTCTTCGTAACCGGCTGCCGTGCAACCAATGTCGTGGTGCCGCTCGGCCCGCTGTCTGCCGTGCGCGCCCAGCCGAACACGCGCCGCGTCGTCGCAGGCGAGGCGCACCAGCCGCTCGGCGAGCTGGTCGGCGTCGCCGACCGGGACGACGAAACCCGTCTCGCCGTCGACGACCAGGTCGCGGACCGCGCCGCAGTCGGTGGCGACCACGGGCAGCGCGGCGGCCATCGCCTCGATGAGCGTGATGGGGACGCCCTCGTGCACCGAGGAGAGGCAGGCGACGTCGAGGCCCGGGAGCAGATCGGCGACGTCACGCCGGACGCCGAGGAATCGGGTCCGCTCGTGAATGCCGAGTTCGTCTGCCAGCGCGCGAAGTTCGGCCTCGCGGTCGCCGCCGCCGACGACGACGAGGCGAATGCGGGGTACCTCGCAGGCCGCCTTGGCCACGGCGGCGAACAGCACCTCGTGGGCCTTCTGCGGGCTGAGCCGCGCGACGATCCCCACGACGAAGTCGTCGTCGACCGCACCGATCAGGAGGCGGGCGCGCGCCCGGTCGGCGGCGGCCGGCACCCCGGGCATCGCGATGCCGTTTCCGATCACGACCTCGCGCGTCGTGGCCAGCCGCGACCGTCCGACACCCTCGCGGCGATGGAGATAGTCGCGCTGACTCTCCGACAGCAAGATCAGGGCGTCGGCGAAGGCGAGCGTGTCGACCGTCCACCTCGGTAGTACCCGGCCACCCACCGATGCGAGGTCCATGTCGTGGGCGGCAACGACATTCGCGGTCCGGGTGAGGCGCGCGGCGAGGCGCCCGAGCGCGAGCGCAGCGCGGTGATGGTGGTTCACCAGCACGACGTCCGTCGCGTCGGCGCGCAGCGACCGGACGAGGCGTGGCAGCGTGCGCACGTCGAATCGGCCCGTGCGGTGCAGCACTTCCACGTCGAACCCCGCCGCGCGGAAGTCGTCGGCCAGTGGGCCCGCTTCCCGCAGGCAGATGAGCCGCGGCACCACTGCCCGCGGGTCGAAGCGGCGGAACAATTCGAGCAGCAGCACTTCGGCGCCGCCCACGTGAGTCAGGTCCATGACCACGGCCAGCCGGACCGGCCGCGGCGGCCGCACCGCGGTCAACTCGTCGAGGACCGCCTCGGTCTTGGCGACACTGGCCCGCAGGCTGAACGACGCCTCGACCCGTGCGCGCGCCGCGCGACCCATCCTGCGTGCCAGCGCGTCATCGGTCAGCACGTCGAGCAGTCGCCGGGCCAGTGCGCCGGGGTCGTGTGGGGCGACGAGGTAGCCGGTGACGCCCTCGTCGATCATCTCGCGTACGCCCCCGACGTCGGTGCAGACTGCGGGGCGCCCCGCGGCCATCGCCTCGAGCAGCGCCATGGGGAAGCATTCGATGCTGAAGGAGCTGAGCACCACGACGTTCATCGCTCGGAGCAGGTCTGGCACGTCGTGGCGGGCGCCGGCCATCACGACGTTGTCGCCCAGGCCGAGTTCGTCGCGCAGCGACTCGATCTCGGGGCGCATGGGGCCGTCGCCGACGATCAGGAACTTCGCCTCGGGCAGGTGGTCGACGACACTTCGTGCCGCGCGCATGAAGTTGGCGTGATCCTTCTCGGGTCGCAGCGCGGCCACGATTCCCACGACCGGGTCACCATCGCCGATGCCCAAATCCGCGACGGCACGGCGGTCGTCGTCGCACCGGTAGGCCGCCGGCTCGACGCCGTTGTGAATGACCCGGATCTTGTCGGCCGGGTGCCCGAGGTCGTCGGTCAGGTATTCGTGCTGGGCCTCGGCCACCCCGAAGTAGGCCGTGGTGCCCCGGTCGAGGACGCGGTCGGCGATGCGACGCACCGCCCCGCGCGGTTCGGTGTCGGAGTGGTTGTGCACCCACACCACGCAGTGCGGGACGCCCGCGACCCGGGCGGCGACCCTGCCGAGTAGCTCGGCGTTGTAGCCGCGCAGCAGGACCACGTCGGGCCGGAACGCACGCATCTCGCGGATCAGGTCCCGCAGCGCGCCGAATGCCTGGCGCTTGCTGCGCTGCAACGCAACGGCTCTGACGTCACCGAGGTCGGCGAACAGTTCCCCTTCGACCCCGATGCAGACGACGGCCGGTTCGAAGCGCGCGCGGTCCAGGTTGGGCATCAGCGTCGTGACGTGGCGCTCCGCTCCGCCGAGGCCGAGGTCGGGCACCACGTACATCACGCGCAGGGGCCGTCCGGTCATCGGAGCGCACCGCGGTAGATGCCGTCGAACTCGCGCCACGCCACGTCGACGTCGAACCGGTCACGCACCCGGCGCAAGGCCGCATTGCCGAGATCGGCTCTGCGCTGGTGGTTCTCGACCACGTCGCACAACTCTTCGGCGAGGCGACGGGCATCACCGGGCGGCACCAGGATGCCCGCGTCGTCACCGACCATCTCCGGTATGCCACCCACCGGGCTGGAGATGACGCACAACCCGTTGGCCATGGCCTCGAGCACCGCCATCGGTTGGCCCTCGTAGTGCGAGGCCAAGACCAGCACCTGTGACGACCGCAGCATCTCGGGTACCCGGCGCGGATCGACCCACCCGGTGACGTCGACCGACGGTTCCAGACCGAGATCGGCGACCAGATCGCGGGCCCGCGACACCTCGCCGTCACCGGCGAGGGTGAGGTGCGCCGACGTCCGACCGTCGAGTCGCGCCGTCATGGTCCGCCATGCCTCGATGAGGGTGAACACGCCCTTGTCGTCCTCGATGCGGCCGAGGAACAGCACGCGCACGGGTTCGCCCGCAGCCGGTTGCACCGCAGCCCCGACGGGGCGGATCGGGTTGGGCACGACGCTGACTCGCGCCCGCGGTTCGATCGAACGCAGCCGCTGCGCCCACGTCTCGCCCAACGCGACCACGGCCGCGGAGTGGGCGAGCATGTCGCGGACCAACCATTGCACCACGGCCGGTGAGCCTGCGTAGAACACGTCGAACATCGCGCCGTGCACGTGGGACACGACCGGGACGCCGAAGGCCCTCGCGATCCCCGCGAACGTCGCCTTGCGGAAGAAGCTCCCCCGTGACGCCACGTGCAGGTGCACCACCGTCGGCCGGCGCCACGCCATCCGGTGGGTGAATCGGACCAGTGCCAGGAGGAACTGCACGACCTTGGCGGCTGCGCTGCCGTCGCGGTGGCTCGCGACGTGGGAGATCCCCCACTGCTCACGCAGCGGCGTCGTCAACATGCTGCGGACGAACGTCGACACACCGCCCTTGGTCTCGGTGCTGGTCGACACCCACAGCGCCGTGGGGACCGTCACTGGCCCGCGGCGTCCGCGTACACCGGGGTGCGGCCCGCGACCGGCTGGTCCACCCGTGGCGCTGCGGTAGCGGGCTTGCCTGCGCGGGCGGTGAAGCCGCGTGCCCGCGACGTTCCCGAGAGCACCGATCCGATCAGTCGCGCGCCGAACGACGTGAGCAGCGCCGAGGCTTCCGCGATGTCGGTCGTACGCGACTTCGACGCGTCGACGACCAGCAATACGCCGTCGCCTGCCGCACAGAGGATTTGGGACTCCGCGGCATCGGTGATGGGCGGTGCCGCGACGACCACGAAGTCGAATTCCTCGGTCAACCGCGCCAGTAGCGCGGCCACGCGTGGCGCGGTGACGGTGGTGAAGGGCGTACCCGACACCCGCCCCGACGACATCTCGCTCAGCTGGGTGTCGGTGGTGCGCAGGATCGCGTCGAGGTCGAGCGTCTCGTCCAGCAGCGCCTCGCCAAACCCGAACGCATCTGGTGCGTGCAGGTCCGCGTTCACCAGCACCGTGCGCAGCCCCTGCGCGGCACGACCCCTGGCGAGTTCGCGGGCCATGTCCCCGATTTCGGCCGTGGCGACCGTGGACGTCAACGTCACGACGGCACGCTGGGGTAGTCCGGCCAGACCGACGGCGTTGACCAGCTGCTGGACGCGGTGGGTCCGCAGGGCGCGGCTGCGCGCCGACTTGGCCGCGGGCACTTCGACGATCGGGGCGAGTCCGGTCTTGGCCGCGAGTTCGGCGGCCGTGGGGGTGCGACGCGAGACGGCGCCCGCCGCGACGGCTACGAGGCAGCCCAGCAGCAGTCCGCCGATCAGCGCGAGCAGCGCACCCGGCCAGGCGTTGGGCGAACTCTCGCTCATCCCCGACTCGAGCTGCATGCTCTTCAAGGTGTTGGTGCTGTCTGCGTTGATCTGATTGACCTGCTGCTGGAGCTGGTCGAGTGACACACCCGAGGCCACGCCGTTGGCCTGACGGGCGTCGTCGAAGGGCTTCCGGACCGCGGCGATCGTCTCGTCCCTGGCCACCTGCAGCTGTGCGTTGATGTCGTCGCGGAACATCTGCGCGGCTGCGGGAGCGGCGATCTCGGCCGAGGGGCGCGACTCGGACGTCGCCTCCACGTAGATGATCGGGCTGGCCGCAGCCGTCCGCGCGTGCATCGTCACGTCGGCGGGCACGGTGCCGGTGCGCTTGAGCTTGTTCTGGTAGCCGCTGCTGTTGAAGTAGTCGACGTAGCCCGACGCCAGCACGCCGTCCTGCTCGGGGGCCCGATCGGTCGTCGCGGTACTGAGCGTCGCCCAGCCGGTGTAGTGCGTGGGCTGGGACAGGCCGAACGCGTAACCCGCGATCGCGGCGGCCAGGCCGAGCGCGAGCACCGGCCAGAGGTGCCTACGGATCCGGTCGGTGTAGAGATTCCAAGCGTGGTTCACTGCGCCTCCATGTGCTGAAGTTCGGGGGTTCGAGATGCGGTCATGGGCGTCCCACCGTCTGCTTGACCTTGGCGATGCCGACGCCGGCGAGCTGCCGCATCGTGCTGGGCGCCACCAGGCACAGGGCTCCGACGTAGGCCGACGAGAAGATCAGGACGTCGAGCGCGAGCAGCCCGATGGCTGCTGCACCGGTCGTCGAATTGGCATGTACGACGGCGTGTTCGAGATAGGCCGTGACGAGCGCGGCGGCCGTGGCGGCGAGCAGCGAGGGCAGCAGGGCCCGGGCCACGGAACGGTAGGGCACGTCGACGACCTGCTTGGCGAGCTTGGCGACGATCAGCGCGACCAGGATGGTGGTGATCGAGATGGCCAGTGCGACGCCGGTGAGTCCGAGCGGACCCACTAGCGCCAGGGCCAGCGCGATGCCGACGCCGACTTCGGTTGCCGTGCACCAGTTGAGCAGGGAGGTGCGACCCGCGCCCTTGATCGCCTCCTCGCCGACGATGCCGAGGGCCCGGCCGATGCCCAGTCCGGCCATCGCGGCCACCGCGTGGCCCGCATGCCGCCACGGCTCGCCCAGGATGACCACCACTGCGGGTTCGCCGAGGACGATCATCATCGCGGTCAGCGGCGCGCCGCCGATCATGGCCCACTGCAGTGCGCGCAGGTAGCCCGATCGCATGCGGGTGGCGTCGTGGGCGATCCGCGAGAACGCGGGGAACAGCGCCACCGCGCCGACGTCGACGATGATCCGTTCCGGGATCTGGGCGATGCGCTGGGCATAGCGGTACTGGCCGAGTTCGGCGGCGCCGAGGGAACGGCCGACGATGACGGCTTCGGCGATGCCCTTGACCCGGAACCCCACCTGCGAGGCCACCAGCGGTGAACCGAACTTGGCGAGTTCGCGCCACAGCGTGAAGTCGAAGCGGCCACGACCTGGTCGCCAGCCACTGATCCACCACACGCCGACGACCCAGACGAGCGTCGACGCGTAGGACCCGACGACCATGCTCCACACGCCCCAGCCGCAGGCGGCCAGCGTGACCGCCACGGTCGCGAACGTGAGCGATACGGCCGGGCCGACGATGATGCGCCTGCGGACGTTGAAGTCCCGCTGCAGCATCGCCTCGGGCACGTTGGTGAGGGCGAAGAGCAGCAGGGTGCCGGACGTGGCGGCGGCGACCAGGCCGACGGTCTGATCGTCGAACACCATGCTGACCACCGGGGCGATGGCGAGTACGCCGACGCACAGCACTGCACCGCTGAGCAGCGTCGCGCGGAACACCGTCTCCGCGGCGTCGTCGATGCGCCCTCCGCGCTGTACCAGCGCTGCGCGCAGCCCGCCTTCGACGAAGTCGAACAGCGCCGTCGTCAGCACGGTGCCTGCCGTGAAGATCCCCACCTCGGCGGGTGTCAGCAGCCGGGCCAGCGCCACGACCTGCGCGAGCGTGACCAGTTCGCCAACGACCAGTGCCAGCGCAGATGCCGACGCGACGAGGCCGATCTTGCGGCGCAGCGAACCCTCGGATTCCCCGGATGAAGAGCCGTCGCCGTCGGCACGTACCGCTGCGTACTCCCCCGAGGGGCTCGACGGCACATCCGACATACTTCGCTCAATTCGCAATCTGTTGCACATTTACTTAGCTGCACCGGGCCAAAATACATTTTCACCAGGGTCGACATGCAGAACTGGTCCGGCTTGGTCACCGTACACGTGATTGCCAAAACGTTGCTAGTGTTGGCGTAGCGAATCCGAAGAAGTGTGACCTACGACTCAACCAGTACGTCGACGGATGGATTCGCGCAGTTCGCGGCGTCGCGAGCGCGTGCTGACGACTGCGTCAGGCAAACCACGAAGTACGTCTGGGTACGTTGCGGCCGCACCTGGCCTCGCGTGTCAGCCCGTCAACGACGACGAGCAGACGCGGAATCGCACGACCGAGGTCGGTTCAGTGCGATCCCGCGTCTGCTCGCGGAAGGAAGTGCGTGCGGGGTTTACCCGAGGATGAGGCCGGAGGTGGGCACACCGGTGCCCGCGGTGACCAGGACGTGCTCGACGTCGGGTACCGGGTTGACCGAGGTGCCGCGCAGCTGGCGGACGCCCTCGGCGATGCCGTTCATGCCGTGGATGTAGGCCTCGCCGAGCTGGCCGCCATGGGTGTTGATGGGCAGCCGCCCACCGATCTCGATGGCGCCGTCGGCGATGAAGTCCTTGGCCTCACCCCAGCCGCAGAACCCAAGTTCCTCCAACTGGATCAGGGTGAACGGCGTGAAGTGGTCGTAGAGGACCGCGGTCTGGATGTCGGTCGGCTTCAGCCCGGACTGCGACCACAACTGCTTGCCGACCAGGCCCATCTCGGGCAGGCCGTCGAGTTCGGGGCGGTAGTAGCTCACCATCGAGTACTGATTCGGGCTGGCGCCCTGAGCGGCCGCTTCGATGACGGCCGGCCGCTGCTTCAGGTCTTTGGCGCGCTCCGCCGACACGATCACCAGCGCGACGCCACCGTCGGTCTCCTGGCAGCAGTCCAGCAACCGCAGGGGTTCGGCGATCCACCGCGAGTTCTGATGATCCTCGATGGTGATGGGCTTGCCGTAGAAGTACGCCTTCGGATTGTTCGCCGCGTGCTTGCGATCGGCGACCGAGACGGCGCCGAAGTCGCGGCTGGTGGCGCCCGACAGGTGCATGTAGCGCTTGGCGATCATCGCCACCTGCGCAGCCGGCGTCGACAGGCCGTGCGGGTAGGAGAACGAGTTGTCCACTCCGGTGGAGTCGGCGTTCTCGACCAGCCGCATCTGCACCTGGCCGAACCGCATCCCGGACCGCTCGTTGAAGGCGCGGTAGGCCACGACGCAGTCGGCCACGCCGGTGGCGACCGCGATCGCGGCCTGCTGGACCGTCGCGCACGCCGCGCCGCCACCGTGGTGGATCTTCGAGAAGAACTTGAGGTCGCCGATGCCCGTCGCACGCGCGACGGCCACCTCGGTGTTGGAGTCCATCGTGAACGTCGTCATGCCGTCGACGTCGGCGGGCGTCAGCCCGGCGTCGTCCAGCGCGGCGAGCACGGCCTCGGCGGCCAGGCGCAGCTCGCTACGGCCGGAGTCCTTCGAGAAGTCCGTCGCACCGATGCCCGCGATCGCGGCCTTGCCCGACAGTGGCCCCGGCATCAGGCGTTCTCCCCCAGTTCGAGTGTGGCGTTGGCGATCACGTGGTCGCCAAGACTGTTGCTGCCCTTGATCTTCAGAGTGACCAGACTGCCGTCGACCGCGGTCACCTCACCGGTGAACGTCACCGTGTCGTAGGCGTACCAGGGCACGCCGAGACGCAGGCCGATCGACTTCACGATCGCGTTGGGACCGGCCCAATCGGTGATGAAGCGCTGCACCAGACCGGTGTCGGTCAGGATGTTGACGAAGATGTCCTTGGACCCCTTCGCCTGCGCCAGGTCGCGGTCGTGGTGCACGTCCTGGTAGTCGCGCGTCGCGATCGCGGTCGACACGATGAACGTCGGGTCGCCGTACAACTTCAGCTCGGGAAGCTTGGTGCCGACCTCGACATCACTGACGGCGGTCACGCGTCGGGCTCCCATGCATACAGGGTCCAGGCGGGGCCGACCTCACCCTCGGGGAAGTCGACGTACGTTGCGCGCACGGGCATTCCGATCTCGACGCTGGCGGGGTCTACGTTGCGGAGTTCGCCGAGCATCCGAACGCCTTCGTCGAGTTCGACGAGGGCGATGACGAACGGCGGCTTGCGGCCGGGCACCTTCGGCGCATGGTGCACGACGAAGCTGAACACCGTGCCCTTGCCCGAGGCCACCACGTAGTCGGTGGGTAGTTCCTTGTCCTGCCACAGCGCGGGCACCGGCGGGTGCACCAGGGTGCCGTCGGGACGCTTCTGGATGCGCAGCTCGTGGGCGTTGACGCCGTCCCAGAAGAACTTGGTGTCCTTCGACGACGACGGCCGCATCATGTTGTCCGCGTCGAGGTCGTCGGGCACCGCCGACGCCAAGGTCTCCGTCGAGGACCCCTCGGACTCCTTGGGCTTGAACTTCATGATGCGCCAGTCCATCTCGGCGACTACGTCTTCGTGCCCGTCGACGACCGTCGACCACGTCATCTTCTGGTTGATGAAGTAGCCCTCGCCCAGAGCGGTGTTCTTCGGGCCGATCACGTCGGTCAGTTCGGCGCTGATGCTGACTTCTTCGCCCGGCCGCAGATAGCGGTGGTAGGTCTGTTCGCAGTTGGTCGCGACGACGCCGACGTAGCCGGCATCGTCGAACAGCTGCATCATCTTCGACAGGGGGTCGTCGTCGGAGCGCCGGCCACGCAAGCCCGCCATTGTCCACACCTGGATCATCGCGGGAGGCGCGACGACACCCGGGTGGCCGGCCGCACGGGCTGCCTCGTCGTCGACGTAGATCGGGTTGTCGTCGCCAATGGCTTCGACCCAGTGCCGAATCATCGGCTGGTTGACCGGATCCGGACCGACGCGGGGCTCGCTGCGACCCGCGGCCTTGATCTGCTCGACCGCCGAGGCGATGTCCGCGCTCACCTTGGAACCCTCGGCACCTTCAGCCCCGACGCCGCGATCATCTCCCGCATCACCTCGTTGACACCACCGCCGAAGGTGATGACGAGGTTGCGCTTCGTCTGCGAGTCGAGCCACTCCAGCAGCTCTGCCGTCTCGGGTTCGGCGGGGTTGCCGTACTTTCCGACGATCTCCTCGGCGATGCGGCCCACCCGCTGGATGCGTTCGGTGCCGAACACCTTGGTGGCCGCGGCATCGGCGACGTTGATCTCCTCGCCGCCTGCAGCGACCTGCCAGTTGAGCAGTTCGTTGATGCGCCAGATGGCCTTCACCTCACCGAGCAACCGCTTCACGTCGTCGTGATCGATCGGCGTGACACCGTCACCACCGGGCTTGGAGGCCCAGGTGTGCACGCGGTCGTAGACACTGGCGACCTTGCCTGCGGGTCCGAGCATCACGCGCTCGTGGTTGAGCTGCGTGGTGATCAATCGCCAGCCGGCGTTCTCCTCGCCGACGAGCATGTCCACTGGCACCCGGACGTCATTGAAGTAGGTGGCGTTGGTGTGGTGCGCGCCGTCGGACAGGATGATCGGCGTCCACGAGTAGCCGGGATCGGACGTGTCGACGATCAGGATCGAGATGCCCTTGTGCTTCACGGCTTCCGGGTCGGTCCTCACCGCCAGCCACAGATAGTCGGCATCGTGACCGCCGGTGGTCCAGATCTTCTGGCCGTTGACGATGTACTCGTCGCCCTGGCGCACCGCGGAGGTGCGCAGCGATGCGAGGTCGGTGCCCGCCTCGGGCTCCGAATAGCCGATGGCGAAGTGGATCTCACCGGCGAGGATGCCGGGCAGGAACTTCTTCTTCTGCAGATCGGTGCCGTACACCTGCAGCGTGGGGCCGACCGTCTGCAACGTCACCGCGGGCAACGGCACGTCCGCGCGGGCGGCCTCGTTGACGAAGATCTGCTGCTCGATCGGGCCGAAGCCCAAGCCGCCGAACTCCTTGGGCCAGCCCACGCCGAGCTTGCCGTCCGAGCCCATCCGCTTGATGATCGCCCGGTAGGCCTTGCCGTGCCGGTCGACCTCCATCTCGGCGGCCTCTTCGGGCGAGATGAGATTCGAGAAGTACTCCCGCATCTCGGCTTGCAGCTGCCGCTGCTCGGGCGTCAGTTCGATGAACATCAGGCTCCCACCAGATCGAGACGATGCGAGGGACCGCCCAGGAGCCGGGCGACGTCCTTGACGGATGAATAGAAGCGGTTCATCGGGTAGGTGATGTCCATGCCCATTCCGCCGTGTAGGTGATGGCACGTCTGCATGTTCGGCGGTGCCTGCGACGTCAGCCAGTAGCCGAGCACCGCGAGGTCGCCGTCGGCGTCGCGGCCCTCCGCCAAGCGCCAGATCACCGACGTCGACGCCAACGACAGTGTCCGCGAGGCGATGTAGACCTCGGCGAGCTGTGCCGCCACGGTCTGGAACGTCGACAGCGGCCTGCCGAACTGTTCGCGGTTGGCCACGTAGTCGGCGGTCAACCGCAGTGCCCCGGCGACCAGACCGGCGGCGAAGGCGCCGGTGGCGGCCAGCGCCAACTGGTTCACGCGGTGGACTGCCTCGGTCCCGCCGAGGATGTCGGCGTCTTGCACCGCGACGTCGGCGAACGTGACCGCGTACTCGTCGGACCCGTTGGCCGTCGGCGTCTTGGTCAGCGTCACGCCGTCGGCCGTGGGCGACACCACCACCACGGCACTGTCGGTGCTCACGACCAGCCACTGCGCCTGCTCGGCGTAGGGGACGCCGACCTTGGTGCCGGAGAGCTTGCCGCCCGCCAGCGCCGTTCTCGGGTGCTCGGGAAGCGAGTTGCCCGGCTCGTTGAGCGCCGCCGACAGCACACCACCGTTGGCCACACCGGCGAGGAACCTGTCCTGCTGCTCCTGCGACGCCAGGTCCAGCAGCGGGATCAGGCCCAGCCCGAGCGTCGCCAGCGCCGGGCCCACGGCCCCGTGCCTGCCGATCTCGGTGAGCGCGGTCGTGATCTCGGGGAGGCCCAGCCCGTCACCGCCGAGGCGCTCCGGGACGCCGAACGCGATGACGCCGCCGTCGACCAGCGCCTCCCACGTGTTGTCCCGTCCGAGTGCAGACGTCACCACATCGGCGACGGCCTGCTGTCCTTCACCAGGACTGAAGTCCACCCGAATCCTCCTTGATTCGATTGCGCGGTACGGAATCCGACCGCCGGACTAGGCGCGTGCGCCCGTGTAGTCGACCTGCCAGTGCTTGATTCCGTTGAGCCATCCCGACCGTAGCCGCTCGGGCTCGCCGATGGGCTTGAGATCGGGCATGTGATCGGCCACGGCGTTGAAGATCAGATTGATCGTCATGCGCGCGAGGTTGGCGCCGATGCAGAAGTGCGCCCCGGTGCCGCCGAACCCGACGTGCGGGTTGGGGTCGCGCAGGATGTTGAAGCTGTGCGGGTCGTCGAAGACCTCCTCGTCGAAGTTCGCCGAGCGGTAGGACATCACCAGCCGGTCGCCCTTCTTGATCTTCACGCCGGCCAGCTCGGTGTCGGCGTTGGCGGTGCGCTGGAAGGCGGACACCGGTGTGGCCCAACGGATGATCTCGTCAGCCGTCGTGCTCGGGCGCTCCTTCTTGAACAGCTCCCACTGATCGGGGTTGTCCGCGAGCGCGACCATGCCGTGCGTGATCGAGTTGCGGGTGGTCTCGTTGCCTGCCACCGCGAGCATGATCACGAAGAAGCCGAACTCGTCGTCGGACAGCTTCTCGCCGTCGATGTCGGCCTGGATGAGGGTCGTGACGATGTCGTCGGTCGGGTTCTTGCCCCGCTCGTCGGCCATCGCCATCGCGTACATGATCAGTTCCATCGACGACTGCGCAGGGTCGACGTCGGCGAACTCGGGATCCTCGCCGCCGGTCATCTCGTTCGACCAGCGGAACAGCTTGTCGCGGTCGTCCTGCGGGACGCCGAGCAGCCCGGCGATCGCCTGCAGCGGAAGCTCGCAACTCACCTGTTCGACGAAGTCACCGACGCCCTCCGCGGCGGCCGTCTTGGCGATGTTCTGTGCGCGCTGGGCCAACTCTTCCTCGAGCCGGCCGATGGCGCGCGGGGTGAAGCCGCGGGAGATGATCTTGCGCAACCGGGTGTGGTGCGGTGCGTCCATGTTCAGCATGACGTTGCGCTGCAGTTCGATCTGCTCGAACTGCATCTCCTTCGGCCAGACCGGAATGGCGCCGTTCTGCCAACTGGAGAAGACGTCGCTGCGCCGGGACACCTCCTTGACGTCGGCGTGCTTGGTGACGAGCCAGTAGCCCTTGTCGCCGAAGCCGCCGGTTCCGCCGGGGACGTCCACCCAGTGGATGGGCTCGGTCTTGCGCAGCTCGGCCAATTCCTTGACCGGCAGGCCCTCCTGGTTGACGTCGGGGTCGAGGAAGTCGAAGTCGGCTGGGATGGTGGGGGGTGCCATGCGGGAATCTCCTCAGAGGTGTCGCTGCCTGAGCGCAATTGCAACGTGTTCTAGTGCCAGTAAAACATGGCTTCACCGCAGATCAAAGGCACGGGCGTATCACCGCTTGTCAGGTATATGAAACGTGTTCTAGCCTGACGGAATGGGTAACCCTGTCATCGTCGAAGCCACCCGCAGTCCCATCGGCAAGCGCAACGGATGGTTGTCCGGCCTGCACTCGACCGAACTGTTGGGAGCCACTCAGAAGGCCCTGATCGAGAAGGCCGGCATCGATGCCGGGGACGTAGAGCAGGTCGTCGGCGGCTGCGTCACGCAGTTCGGCGAGCAGTCCAACAACATCACCCGGGTCTCCTGGTTGGTCGCCGGACTGCCCGATCACGTGGGCGCCATGACCGTGGACTGCCAGTGCGGCAGCGGCCAGCAGGCCAACGGCCTCATCGCCGGTCTAATCGCGTCGGGCGCCATCGACGTCGGCATCGCGTGCGGCATCGAGGCGATGAGCCGGGTCGGCCTCGGTGCCAACGCCGGACCCGACCGCGGCATCCTGCGCCCTGCGTCGTGGGACATCGACATGCCCGACCAGTTCACCGCGGCCGAGCGGATCGCCAAGCGGCGCGGGATCAGCCGCGAGGAGATCGACCAGTTCGGTTTCGACTCGCAGCGCAAGGCCAAGCAGGCCTGGGCCGAAGGCCGGTTCGACCGCGAGATCAGCCCCATCGAGGCGCCCGTCCTCGACGAGAACAAGAAGCCGACGTCCGACCGCGCACCCGTGACGCGTGATCAGGGTCTGCGCGACACCACCCTCGAAGGCCTGGCATCGCTGAAGCCGGTGATGGAGGGCGGCATCCACACCGCAGGCACGTCGTCGCAGATCTCCGACGGCGCCGCCGCAGTCTTGTGGATGGACGAGGACAAGGCCAAGGCCCTCGGCCTGAAGCCACGCGCCCGCATCGTCAGCCAGGCACTCGTCGGCGCAGAGCCGTACTACCACCTCGACGGGCCCGTGCAGTCGACCGCGAAGGTGCTCGAGAAGGCCGGTATGAAGATGGGCGACATCGACATCACCGAGATCAACGAGGCATTCGCGTCGGTCGTGCTGTCATGGGCCCGGGTGCACGAGCCCGACATGGACACCGTCAACGTCAACGGTGGCGCCATCGCCCTCGGACACCCCGTCGGCAGCACCGGCAGCCGGCTGATCACCTCGGCACTGCACGAACTCGAGCGTACCGACAAGACCACCGCACTCATCACCATGTGCGCGGGCGGCGCACTGTCGACGGGCACGATCATCGAACGGATCTGAACGTGACGGAGGGCAGGAGCGAAGCGACCCGGGATGTGATCGGGGAGGGCAGGAGCGAAGCGACCCGGGATGTGATCGGGGAGGCTCAGCGGATCGAGGCGGCGAAGGCCTACATCCGGGCGCTGGCCGACCACCGAGCCGACGACGTCCCGTTCGCCCCGGACTGCACCCGCGTCGAGCTGGGGGTCAAGACGGGCTTCTCGGGAGATCACCTGCGGCGCAGCCTGAACAAGGGCCTGCAGTACAAGGTCATCGAGCAGACGACGACGCCCGACGTCACCGTCGACGGCAACGCGGTGCGTGCGAGATTCGACGTCGTCACCAAGCCGTCGCTGGCGGGCAGGCGGGTGTGCGCGCACGTCGACGAGACGTTCACGTTCTCGCCCGACGGGCTGATCCAGCACATCCGCGCCGACCTCCGGCCGTTCATCAAGTGATGGCGAGATAGGTTCTACGACATGGCCAACCCGTCCCGCCCGCTCAAGCCGAAGCAGATCGAGAGCCTGAACTCGTCGAAGGTCGGCACCGCCATCAAGTGGATGTCCAAGGCGCAGACCTTCCTGTTCAAGAAGACCGGCGGCAAGTTCGGCAACAAGTTCCTGAAGGGAACCGAGGTCGGGATCCTGACGACGATCGGTCGCAAGACCGGTGAGCCGCGGGACAGTCCGCTGCTGTTCCTGCAGGAGGGCCGGCGCATCGTGCTCGTCGCATCGCAGGGCGGCCGGGCCACCAACCCCATGTGGTACCTGAACCTCAAGGCCAACCCGAAGGTCACCTTCCAGACCAAGGCCGGCGTGCACGCGCTCACGGCGCGCGACGCGACCGACGCAGAGCGCGAGGAGTACTGGCCCAAGCTCGACGCCATGTATCCCGACTTCGCGAACTACCGGTCCTACACCGACCGCAAGATCCCGATCGTCATCTGCGATCCGAACTAGGCCCCGCCGAGCGTCACCACGGTGATGTCGGGCGGGGCTCCGACCCGGACCGGCGGACCCCAGAAGCCTGCACCCCGGGTGACGTACAACTGCGTGTCGCCCACCGTGGACAGCCCTGCCAATGCCGGCTGCACCATGTCGACGGCGTAGTGGAACGGCCACATCTGACCACCGTGCGTGTGACCCGACAGCTGTAGGTCGACTCCGCGCGACGATGCCTCGGCGACCTGAATGGGTTGGTGGGCAAGCAGAATCGTCGGCCGGGACTCGTCCAGGCCGCCGAGCGCCCTGTCGAAGTCGGGCCCGTCCCCACGTTCGGCGCCGACGACGTCGTTGACGCCGGCCAGGTCGAACGCCGCCGCGCCCCGCCGGATCGCCGTGTTGTCGTTGCGTAGCGTCCGAACGCCGAGACGATTGAGTTCCCGCAGCCACGAAGCCGTGTCGTCGACGAAGTACTCGTGGTTGCCGGTGACGAAGAAGGTGCCCTCCCGGGACTGCAGGTCGCGCAACGGTTCTGCCGCACGGCCCAGTTCCTCGACGGTGCCGTCCACCAGGTCTCCCACGATCGCGACGAGGTCGGGCTCCTGCTCGTTGATCATGCGCACGATCCGCTCGGTGTGCCCGCGACCGGCGAGCGGGCCCAGGTGGACGTCGGACACCACGGCCATCCGGAAACCGTCGAACGCGGGATCGAGACGGCGCAGGCGCACCGGCACCGTGAGTACGTTCGGCGGACCCAGCGCCGTCGCGGCGCCGTAGCCGACCAGCCCCACCGACGCCGCGCCCGCGGCCAACGCGGCCGAGCGCGCGATGAACACCCGGCGGTTCACCGAAGGCTTCGTTGCGGCCGGGTCTGATGTCGCCGGTTCCGGTGTCGCCGGCTGGTCCGGCTCGGGCTCTGGTGATCGCCGCGCCCAGCGCCACAGCGCCAGCCGGACCGGTTCGATGGCCAGCAGGGTGAGGAACAGGTACGCGATCAGACCGAACCAGAGGTACCCCGGCCATGCGAGCCAGGGGGACTCGGGGGTGCCCGTGACGCGCGGCAGGATCAGCGTTGCAACCAGGAGCACGGCGAGCGCGACGAGCACGAGCGTCGCCACCCGCCGCCTGAGGCCGGGCGCAGTCGTGTCCTTGATCAGGCGTTTCCACACATACAGGTGCATCAGCCCGAGGACTACCCCGAGGACGACGATGAACATTGATGGTCCTTCGGATTGGGCGGGCTCTCGTTCAGCTTAGGCAAGCCGGCCGCGGAGCTAGCCTGAGGACGTGGCTGCCGACGACGAACCCTCTGCGCACCTGCACTTCTACTTCGATCCCGTGTGTCCGTTCGCCTGGCTGACCAGCAAGTGGGTGCGCATGGTCGCCACCCAGCGCGACTTCGAGGTGGACTGGCGCTTCATCTCGCTGCGGTTGCTGAACGCCGACGTCGACTACGCCAGTCACTTCCCGCCGGAGTACGAGGCGGGGCACACGGCCGGCCTGCACCTGCTGCGGGTGGCAGCGCGCGTGCGCGCCGAGCACGGCCGGGAGGCCGTCGGCCCGTTCTACGACGCGGTCGGGACTCGCATCTTCGACACCTCGCGTGCGGTCGATCCGTTGTCGGCGGCCGACCAGGGCGCGCGCCACGTCGTAGCGCCGCTGCTCGAGGCCGTCGGCCTGCCTGGCGACGTCGCCGACGCACTCGACGACCCCGCGTGGGACGACGAGATCCGGGCGGAGACCGAGGAGGCGCTCGCGCTCACGGGCCGCGACGTCGGGACGCCGATCCTGCACTTCCAGCCACCGACGGGAGCGGCGTTCTTCGGGCCGGTGATCAGCAGGCTGCCCGATCCGGAGCAAGCGGTGGCGCTGTGGGATCACGTCGTCGGCCTGGCGTCCTTCCCGGGCTTCGCCGAGTTCAAGCGGTCGCTGCGGGAGCGCCCGCAGCTCGCCAGCTTCGGTGTCGATCCGGGAGCCATCGGCGCACAAGAGGATTGGCACGGCGGCAGCCGACGCACCAAGAAGTGAGCGTTTGCCCGGCGGTGCCGCGGGAATGCGGTGGGCATGACGGACGTCTCGCACCGGATCCGCAATTCAGGGCTGCTCGCGTGGTCGATGAAGAACTTCGCCAAGGCCCACGTGTGGGCCTACCAGCACACCGGCGGGCTCGTCGGATCCCGGTTGCTGTGGTTGCCGTCCGCACTCATCACCACGACCGGCCGGCGCTCGGGCCGGCCCAGGGTGACCGCCACCCTGTGCCTGCGCGACGGTGAGCGGGTGGTTCTGCCCGCGTCGTTCGGCGGTCGCGACCACGACCCCGCGTGGTACCTCAACATCGAATCCGATCCGAGGGTGCACGTGCAATACGGCTCCAACAAGATGGCCATGGTGGCCCGCGACGCGACGGCGGCCGAACGAAATGAGTACTGGCCGAGGCTCACTCGGATGTACCCGCCGTACCGTGGCTACCGCGAGGCGGCCGACCGCGTCATCCCCCTGGTGATCTGCGAACCAGCTTAGGCGCCATAGACCGGAACCGGTGGACGGGACTTCTCCAGCAGGTCGCGGACGACGGGACCCAGTTCAGCCGGATCCCACCGGGCGCCCTTGTCGATCTGCGGTCCGTGCGCCCATCCCTCGGCGACGCGAACGATGCCGCCCTCGACCTCGAACATGCGGCCGGTGACGTCACGCGACTCGACGCTGCCCAGCCACACGACCAGGGGTGAGACGTTCTCGGGTGCCATCGCATCGAAGGAGGCGTCTTGGGTCGACATCATGTCGGCGAACACCGTCTCGGTCATGCGGGTACGGGCGGACGGGGCGATGGCGTTGACGGTGACGCCGTAGCGACCCATCTCCGCCGACGCCACCAGGGTCAGCGCGGCGATGCCTGCCTTGGCGGCGCTGTAGTTCGCCTGTCCCACACTGCCTTGCAGGCCGGCGCCGGAGCTGGTGTTGATGATGCGGGCGTCGCGCGGGTTGCCTGCCTTGGACTCCGCACGCCAGTACGCCGCTGCGTGCTTCATCGTGGCGAAGTGTCCCTTGAGGTGGACCGCGGTGACGGCGTCGAACTCTTCTTCGCTGGTGTTGGCGAACATCCGGTCACGGACGATGCCCGCGTTGTTGACCAGAACGTCGAGACCGCCGAACGAGTCGACTGCGGTCTGGATGAGGCCCTCGGCCTGCGCCCAGTCTGCGACGTTCGCACCGCTGGTGACCGCTTCGCCTCCGGCAGCGACGATCTCGTCGACGACGCCCTGCGCTGCGCTACCGCCACCGGCGGGCGAGCCGTCGAGGCCCACGCCGATGTCGTTGACCACCACGCGGGCGCCCTCCGCGGCGAATGCCAGCGCGTGTGCGCGGCCGATGCCGCCGCCTGCGCCCGTGACGATGACCACGCGGCCGTCGAGCAGTCCCATGTCGTGTCTCCTTCTACTTGATGTCGGCGGTGGTGGTGGACAGGTAGTGCGGCGGTTCGCCGCCACCGTGCACCTCGAGTGACGCACCGCTGATGTACGACGCTGCCTCGGATGCGAGAAATGCCGTGGCCCAGCCGATGTCGGCTGGTTTGGCGAGCCTGCCGAGCGGCACGTTGCGCGAGATGGCGGCGATCGAGTCGGCGTCACCGTAGAACAGTTCCGACTGTTCGGTCTCGACCATGCCGACGACCACCGAGTTGACCCGCACCTTCGGCGCCCATTCGACGGCCAGCGTGGTGGTCATGTTCTCCACGCCCGCCTTCGCGGCACCGTAGGCGACCGTCCCCGGGGTCGGTCGACGCCCACTGACGCTGGTGATGTTGACGATCGACCCGCCCGAATCCTGTTGCTGCATGGCGGCGTTGGCATGCGTCGACACCGACAGCACGGCTAGCAAGTTGAGTTCGACGATCTTCGTGCTGAACCGCGCCGACGCGTCCGAGGCGGCCACGTAGGGCGATCCGCCGGCGTTGTTGACGACGACGTCGAGACGTCCGTGCTTCTCGACGATCGCGTCCACGAGCGCCTTCACGGCCTCGTCGTCGCGGATGTCGCAGGAGTGGAACTCGTAGGGGCTGCCCTCGACCGGCCTCCGCGCGCAGGTGATGACCGTGGCGCCCTGGTCGGCGAAGACCGCGCTGATTCCGGCCCCGACACCACGCACGCCACCGGTCACGAGGACCACCCGGCCATCGAGTCGCAGATTGATTCCAGTGGCGTCACTCACTGTGCTAGCGTACCAAGCAAGTGCTTGCTTAGGTAGTCAGCTCAGGAGTCCGCATGACCATCACCTCGAAAACCGTGGAACCGGGCATCGTCTCGGTTACCGTCGACTACCCACCCGTCAACGCGATCCCGTCGCGTGGCTGGTTCGAACTCGGCGACGCCATCACCGCGGCCGGCCGCGACACCAGCACGCACGTGGTGATCCTGCGCGCCGAGGGTCGCGGCTTCAACGCCGGTGTCGACATCAAGGAGATGCAGAAGACCGACGGGTTCACTGCGCTCATCGACGCCAATCGTGGCTGCTTCCACGCCTTCCGCGCGGTGTACGAGTGCGAGGTGCCGGTCGTCGCAGCCGTCAACGGCTTCTGCGTCGGCGGCGGCATCGGACTGGTCGGCAACGCCGACGTCATCGTCGCGTCCGATGACGCCAAGTTCGGTCTGCCGGAGGTGGAGCGAGGCGCACTCGGTGCTGCCACCCACCTCTCGCGGCTGGTGCCGCAGCACATGATGCGCAGGCTGTTCTTCACGGCCGCGACCGTCGACGCCGCCACGCTGCACCACTTCGGCTCGGTGCACGAGGTGGTGCCCCGCGCCGAACTCGACGAGTCCGCTCTGCGGGTGGCCCGCGACATCGCCGTCAAGGACACCAGGGTGATCCGCGCGGCCAAGGAGGCGCTGAACCTCATCGACGTACAGCGGGTCAACGCCAGTTACCGCATGGAGCAGGGCTTCACCTTCGAACTCAACCTGGCAGGCGTCGCGGACGAGCATCGCGATGCCTTCGCGGGGACCGACAAGGGGGCCTCCAAGTGATCCGGCGGGCACGAGCGAAGCGAGCGGGGAAATAATGGCAGACAAGCGGACGACGCTCGACGAGGCCGTCTCGTCGATCGAGAGCGGCATGACCATCGGCATCGGCGGTTGGGGATCGCGCCGCAAGCCCATGGCGTTCATCCGGGCACTGCTGCGCACCGACGTCACCGACCTGACCGTGGTGACCTACGGCGGACCCGACCTCGGCCTGCTGTGCTCCGCCGGCAAGGTCAAGCGCGTCTACTACGGTTTCGTCTCGCTGGACTCGCCGCCGTTCTACGACCCCTGGTTCGCCAAGGCGCGCACCACCGGCGCCATCGAGGCGCGCGAGATGGACGAGGGCATGCTGCGCTGCGGCTTGCAAGCTGCCGCACAACGACTTCCGTTCCTCCCCATCCGCGCCGGGCTCGGCAGCGACGTCCGCAGGTTCTGGGGTGACGAACTCAAGACGGTGCGCTCGCCGTACCCGACGGGTGACGCCTTCGAAGAGTTGATCGCCATGCCCGCGCTGAACCTCGACGCCGCGTTCGTGCACCTGAACGTCGGCGACGAGAAGGGCAATGCGGCCTACACCGGCATCGACCCGTACTTCGACGACCTGTTCCTCATGTCGGCCCGGCAGCGCCTGATGAGCGTCGATCGGGTCGTGTCCACCGAGGAACTGGTGAAGTCGGTTCCACCGCAGGCACTCCTGGTCAACCGGATGATGGTCGACACCGTCGTCGAGGCACCCAACGGCGCGCACTTCACCACTGCCGAGCCGGACTACCGTCGCGACGAGAAGTTCCAGCGGCACTACGCCGAGGCTGCCGCCTCCGACGAGACGTGGGCGGAGTTCGTCGGCACCTACCTGTCGGGCAGCGAGGCCGACTACCAGGCCGCCGTCCGCACGTTCGCCAACGAGCAGGCCGCAGCGAAGGAGGCATCCAAGTGATCTCCGTGACCCGAGCCGAGGTGTGCGCGGTCGCGTGCGCCGAATTGTTCCGCGACGCAGGCGAGATCATGGTCAGCCCGATGGCCAACATGGTGTCGATCGGCGCGCGCCTGGCGCGGCTGACGTTCTCCCCCGACATCGTGCTGACCGACGGCGAGGCCCGCATCCTGGCCGACACCCCTGCGCTCGGCGCGACCGGCGCCATCGAGGGCTGGATGCCGTTCGGCCGCGTGTTCGAGACCCTCACCTGGGGCCGGCGCCACGTGGTGATGGGCGCCAACCAGATCGACCGCTACGGCAACCAGAACCTCTCGGCGTTCGGCCCGATCCAACACCCCAAGCGCCAGATGTTCGGCGTGCGCGGCGCACCGGGCAACTCGATCAACCACGCCACCAGCTACTGGGTGGGTGCCCACTCGACGCGCGTCTTCGGCGAGTCGGTCGACATCGTATCGGGAATCGGCTGGGACAAGGTGGATCCCGAGAACCCGGCGTTCCGCTTCGCCAACGTCTACCGCGTGGTGAGCAACCTGGGCGTCTTCGACTTCAACGGCCCCGACCATCAGATGCGCGCCCTGTCGCTGCACCCGGGCGTCGAGGCCGACCAGGTCGCGGAAAACACATCCTTCGAGGTGCACGGACTGAACGACGCCGAGGTCACGCGACTGCCGTCCGAGGACGAGCAGCGGCTGATCCGCGAGGTCATCGATCCGAAGTCGCTGCGAGATCGCGAGATTCGGGCATGACTCATCTCAAGACCCCGCTGACCGAGTTGGTCGGCATCGAGCACCCCGTCGTCCAGACCGGCATGGGCTGGGTCGCCGGAGCCCGCCTGGTAGCGGCGACGTCGAACGCCGGTGGGCTCGGCATCCTGGCATCGGCGACGATGACGCTCGATGAATTGCGCACCGCGGTGTCGAAGGTCAAGGCCGCCACCGACAAACCGTTCGGCATCAACATCCGCGCCGACGCCGGCGACGCCAACGAGCGCGTCGACCTCCTGATCCGCGAAGGAGTCAGAGTCGCCTCCTTCGCCTTAGCTCCAAAGCCCGACCTGATCGCCAAGCTGAAGGACGCGGGCGTCGTGGTCATCCCGTCGGTCGGCCTGGCCAAGCATGCCAAGAAGGTGGCCGGCTGGGGCGCCGACGCCGTCATCGTGCAGGGCGGCGAGGGCGGTGGTCACACCGGCCCGATCGCGACGACGCTGCTGCTGCCGTCGGTGCTGGACGCCGTCGCCGACACCGGCATGCCCGTCATCGCGGCGGGTGGGTTCTTCGACGGCCGCGGTCTGGCCGCCGCACTGTCCTACGGTGCGGCGGGCGTGGCGATGGGCACGCGGTTCCTGCTGACATCGGACTCCACGGTGCCCGACGCGGTCAAGCAGCGCTACCTCGGCGCGGGTCTCGACGGCACGGTCGTCTCGACGCGCGTCGACGGCATGCCGCACCGCGTCCTGCGCACCGGTCTGGTCGAGAAGCTCGAAAGCGGTTCGCCGGTGCGGGGTTTGACCGCTGCGGTTGGCAACGCGCAGAAGTTCAAGAAGATGACTGGCATGTCGTGGAAGTCGCTGGTCACCGACGGCTTGGCCATGCGGCGCGGCAAGGAACTCAGCTGGTCGCAGGTCGTGATGGCGGCGAACACGCCGATGCTGCTCAAGGCCGGGCTGGTCGAGGGCAACACCGATGCCGGCGTGCTGGCGTCGGGTCAGGTCGCGGGCATCCTCGAGGATCTGCCGTCGTGCGCCGAGCTGGTCCCCGCGATCGTGGCCGAGGCCATCGGGCACCTCCGCTCGGCGACGAGCTTCATCGCCGACTAGGTTTGCCGCCGAGTTATCCCCAGTGTGGGGGTTGTCCACAGGCACACCCGCGATTCGCATTCAGTAGGCGCACAGTCGCTGATCGGCGTCTGACTCGACCGCGATCGTCGCCGTCATGGAGCGACTGGACACACCCTTCCTCGGACAACAGGCGGTACGAGCCGGCGAGGTGACTGCGCGTCGCCTGCAGAAGGACTTCCGCGCGGTCTACCGCAACGTGTACGTGCCGAAGCGGTTCGACGTCGATGCGGCTACCCGAGCCAAAGCCGCATGGCTGTGGGCTGGTGGCGACTGCACGCTGACCGGACTCTCCGCTGCAGCGCTGTACGGCGCGAAGTGGATCGACGGTGGTCTGCCCGCCGAGATGGTGCGCGCGGATCGCCACTCGCCGAACGACATATCGGTGCACGCCTACGCACTTCGACCGGACGAGGTGTGCACCATCGACGGAATGCGGCTGACTACGCCCGCCCGCACCGCATTCGACATCGGCGAACCCGCGCGACGCTACCTGCGGTGATCCACCTCGACGCGTTGTCCAGGGCGACGCGGCTCCAGCCGTCCGACGTCCTCGCAGTCGCCGATTCACACGCGGGTGGTCGCGGAGTTCGTCGACTCCGTGAAGCCGTCGCACGCATGGACGGCGGTTCGGAATCACCGCAGGAGACTCGCGTACGCCTGCTTCTGGTCGACGGCGGACTACCCATCCCCGAGACGCAGATCGAGTTCCGGGATCGGTACGGCGTCGTCCGAGTTCGAGTCGACATGGGCTGGCGCGAGTGGAAGGTCGCGGTCGAGTACGACGGCGTCCAGCACTGGTCAGACCGACGACAGCGGTCATGGGACATCGATCGAATCGCCATGCTCGAGTCGGCGAAGTGGGTCGTGGTGCGGGTGAGCGCGGAGATGCTCACCCGTCCCGACGTGATCCTCCGCCGTGTACGCGAGAAGCTCCGCGCTGCCGGATGTCCCGTGTGAGCACACCGAGTGTGGGGGTTCTCGACACCGCTACTCGCGTTTCGCATTCAAAAGCCCCACACTCGGCGCGACCAACAGCTAGAGGCGCTCGATGATCGTCACGTTGGCGGTGCCGCCGCCCTCGCACATCGTCTGCAGGCCGTAGCGACCGCCGGTGCGCTCCAACGTGTTCAGCATCGTCGCGAACAGCTTGGCGCCGGTCGCACCGAGCGGGTGACCCAGTGCGATCGCGCCGCCGTTGGGGTTGACCTTGGCCGGATCGGCCCCGGTCTCCTTCAGCCACGCCATGACCACGGGCGCGAACGCCTCGTTGATTTCGACGGTGTCGATGTCGTCGATCGTCAGGCCGGTCTTGTCCAGCGCGTACTCGGTCGCGGGGATGGGGCCGGTAAGCATGTAGACGGGATCGGCTCCGCGGGCGCTGATGTGGTGGATGCGGGCACGCGGCTTGAGCCCGTGGTCGGCGACGGCTTGCTCCGATGCGAGCAGCACCGCGCTGGCACCGTCGGAGATCTGGCTGGCCATCGCCGCGGTCAGGCGGCCGCCGTCGACGAGCGTCTTGAGCCCGGCCATCTTCTCCAGCGACGTGTCGCGCGGGCCCTCGTCGATCGCGAACCCGTCGATCTCGATGATTTCGTTCTCGAAGTGCCCGGCCCGGATCGCCTCCTGCGCCCGCTGATGGCTGGTCAGCGAGAACTGCTCCATCTCCTCGCGCGACAGCCCCCACTTCTCGGCGATCATCTCCGACCCGCGGAACTGCGAGATCTCCTGGTCGCCATAGCGGTGCAGCCAGCTCTTCGACTCGTTGGTCGGCGAGGTGTAGCCGAACTGCTCGCCGACGATCATGGCCGAGCTGATCGGGATCTGGCTCATGTTCTGCACGCCACCGGCGACGATGACGTCGGCCGTGCCTGCCATGATCGCCTGTGCGCCAAAGGAGATCGCCTGCTGACTCGACCCGCACTGCCGGTCGACGGTCACGCCGGGCACTTCCTCCGGGAAGCCGGCGGCCAGCCAGGACAGGCGCGCGATGTTGCCTGCCTGGGCTCCGACGGCGTCCACGCAGCCGGCGATGACGTCCGTGACGGCGCCGGGGTCGAGGTCGGTCCGGCCGAGCAGACCGCGCCAGGCTGCCGCGCCGAGATCGACGGGGTGGATCCCCGCCAATGACCCGTTGCGCTTGCCGACGGCGGTCCGGACGGCATCGATGACGTACGCCTCAGCCATTAGTTTCTCCTTCTGCTGTTGTGATGCCACGCGCTGTCGTGATCCCACCCAGCACGATGGCCAAATACTGCCTACCGACCTGTTCGGCCGTGAGAGGTCCGCCGGGTTGATACCAGCGGACCGAGACCCAGGTCGTGTCGCGGATGAACCGGTAGACCAGGTCGACGTCGAGATCCGGCCGGAAGCGACCTTCGGCGACGCCTTGGGTGAGGATGTCCACCCACATCCTGCGCTGTTCGCGATTGCGTTCGTCGACGAATGAGAACTGCGGCAGCGGGGACAGTCGCTTGGCCTCGTCCTGGTAGATCACGACCTGCGCGTGACGGTGCTCGATGGCCTCGAACGACGCCATGAACAGTCCCTTGACCCGCTCCAGCGGATCGGTCTCGGCTTCGACGATCTCCTGGTAGCGGCCGAACAGCCAGTCGAGGAAGTCTCGCAGGACCTCTTCGACCATCTGCTCCTTGGACTTGAAGTGGTGGTACAAACTCCCCGACAGGATTCCGGCGGAGTCAGCGATGTCGCGCACGGTGGTGGCGCGCAGTCCGCGGTCGGCGAACATCGTCGCGGCGAGGTCGAGCAACTCGTCACGGCGGCTGAGCGGCGCCTTGTCCACGCACCCAGGGTATCAACCAAGCGCTTGCTAGGTAAGGCGTGGGTTGATCCGGGTCAGCCGAGGTCGCCGATCTCCGCGTCCGCACGGTCGTCGGCACCGCACGATGCGACGATGGACTCGCGTTTGTCGACGATCTCGCCGGTCGCCGAGTTCCTGCCGTTGCGCTCCTTGAGGAGCTTGGCGACGGTGGCATCCTGATCGCTGGTGCGCAGCGCGAGGAAGTCCTCGCAGGTGGTCTTGCCGCCGGAGTTGCTGGCGCCGGAGCACCCCGCGACGAGCGCGACGAGGCACGCTGCAGCCGCCGCCGTTCGCTTCACTCGGCCCAGCGTAGTCAGGCGTGCTGGCTGGACACCGAGATGACCTCGCCCGTCAGGTAGCTGGAGTAGTCGCTGGCCAGGAACGCGATGGTGGTGGCGATCTCCCACGGCTCGGCGGCCCTGCCGAACGCCTCGTCGGACGACAGCTGGTCGAGCAGCTCCGACGAACTGGTCTTCTCGAGGAATTTGTGCCGCGCGATGCTCGGCGAGACCGCGTTGATGCGCACGCCGTGCTCGACGGCCTCGATCGCGCTGCAGCGCGTCAGCGCCATGACCCCGGCCTTTGCGGCGGCGTAGTGCGACTGCGAATGCTGTGCACGCCAACCCAATACGCTTGCGTTGTTGACGATCACGCCGCCGTGGTCGACATCCCGGAAGTACCGCAGCGCGGCCCGCGTCGCGCGCATCACCGACGTGAGCGTGACGTTGAGAACGCGGTCCCACTCGTCGTCGGTCATGTCGATGACGGGTGTCTGCCCGCCCAATCCGGCGTTGTTCACCAGCACGTCCAGGCGCCCGAGCTTCTCGACTGCGCTGACGATCAAGGCGTCGACGGCTTCGGTGGACGTCACGTCGCACACGACGGACTCGACGCGACCCAACCCCAGCGCCGCCAGTTCGTCGCGGGTCTCGCCCAGTCGACGTTCGTGGTAGTCCGACACGACGACGTCGGCGCCTTCGAGCAGCGCGCGACGCGCCGTCGTCGATCCGATGCCGGTACCCGCGGCAGCGGTGACCAGGACGATCTTGCCTGCCAGCAGGCCGTGCCCGTCGATCTCCTTCGGTGCGGCTGACAGGTTCATCCCTTGGCCTCTCGCGGTAGGCCGAGCACCCGCTCGGCGATGATGTTGCGTTGGATCTCGTTGGACCCGCCGTAGATGGTGTCCGAGCGGGAGAACAGGAACAGTCGCTGCCACTCGTCGAATTCGCCGTCGTCGAGCGTGAGGCCCGCCATGCCCTGCACGTCCATGGCGATCTCGCCCAGCTCGCGATGCCAGTTGGCCCACAACAACTTCGACACGGAATCTTGCCCCGCCTGCTCTACGTCCATCGTCTTGAGCGCGTACGACCGCATCGTCTGCAGGCCGGCCCACGACCGGGTCAGCCGCTCGCGGATCACCGGATCGTCGATCGCGCCGGTCCGCTTGGCCATCTCGACGATGCCTGCGTGCTCACGCTTGTAGCGGATCTGCTGTCCGAGCGTCGAGACCCCACGCTCGAAGGTGAGCGTGCCCATCGCGACCCGCCAACCGTCGCCGGGCTCCCCCACGACCAGGTCGGCGTCGGTGCGGGCGTCGTCGAAGAAGACCTCGTTGAACTCCGAGTCGCCGGTGAGCTGGATTATCGGGCGGATCTGCACGCCGGGCTGATCCAGCGGCACCAGCAGGTAGGCGAGCCCCGCGTGCCGCTTGGACCCCTTCTCCGACCGGGCGACGACGAAGCACCACTGCGCCCAGTGCGCCAGCGACGTCCACACCTTCTGGCCGTTGATGATCCACGAGTCGCCGCGCAGTTCGGCCGAGGTGGACACGTTCGCCAGATCGCTACCCGCACCGGGCTCCGAGTACCCCTGCGACCACAGCTCCGTGACGTCGAGGATCTTGGGCAGGAAGCGCTGCTGCTGCTCGGGCGTGCCGTACGCGATCAGCGTCGGGCCGACGAGTTCCTCGCCGAGGTGGTTCACCTTGTCGGGGGCGTCGGCCTTGGCGTACTCCTCGTAGAACGCGACGCGGTGGGCGACCGTCAACCCCCGCCCGCCGTGCTCCTCCGGCCAGCCCAAACAGGTCAGGCCTGCCTTGGCGAGATGCTGGTTCCAGGCCAGCCGTTCCTCGAATGCCTCGTGCTCGCGACCCGGTCCACCGAGACCCTTGAGAGCTGCGTATTCGCCGACCAGGTTGTCGGCGAGCCACTCCCGGACCTCGGTCCTGAACGCCTCGACTTCCAACATGCTTGTAGGCTAACCTACCAAGCACTTGCTTTGTTAGAGGAGCATCAATGAAGACGCCCCAGAGCGAGCGGCCGAGGACCATCCCCGCGATGCTCGATTGGGCCGCCGCGGAATTCGCCGACCACGACGCGCTCGTCACCGAGGACCGTCGGATCACCTACGCCCAGCTCCGGACCGAGGTCAGACAGGCCGCGGCAGCAATGATCGACCTCGGCGTCGGGGCCGGCGACCGGGTCGGCATCTGGTCGCCGAACACCTGGCACTGGGTCGTCGCCAGCCTCGCCACGACCTATGCGGGCGCCATCGTCGTACCGCTCAACACCCGGTACACGGCCAGCGAGGCCACCGACATCCTCGCCCGCACGCAGGCCCCCCTCCTGATCGGCATGGGCCGGTTCCTCGGCGCCGACCGGGTCGGCGACCTCGACCGCGCGGCTCTGCCCGCGCTGCGTCACGTCGTGCGCGTGCCCATCGAGAACGGCGAGGACGGCTCCTGGGACGAGTTCGTCGCCCGCGGTACCGATCTGGAGGCCGCCGACGCCAGGGCCGCCGCCGTCGCCCCCGACGACGTCGCCGACATCCTGTTCACCTCCGGCACCACCGGCCGCAGCAAGGGCGTGCTGTGCGCGCACCGGCAGTCCCTCGAGGCACCCGCGGCGTGGGCCGCGTGCGGGCAGCTCACCAGCGCCGACCGCTACCTCTGCATCAACCCGTTCTTCCACAACTTCGGGTACAAGGCAGGCATCCTGACCTGCCTGCAGACCGGGGCCACGCTGATCCCCCAGCTCGTCTTCGACCCGGAGCGAGCGATGCAGGCGGTCGCCGACCACGGCATCACCGTCCTGCCCGGCCCGCCGACGATCTACCAGACGCTGCTCGACCACCCCCGTCGCGACCAGTACGACCTGTCGTCACTGCGGTTCGCCGTGACGGGCGCGGCCACCATCCCCGTGGTGCTCATCGAGCGGATGCAAACCGAACTCGACATCGACGTCGTCCTCACCGCGTACGGGCTAACGGAGGCAAGCGGTTTCGGCACCATGTGCTGTGCCGACGACGACGCCGTCACCGTGGCCACCACCAGCGGCCGCCCGATCGCGGACTTCGAACTGCGCATCGACGGCGACGCCGACACCGGCGAGGTGCTGCTGCGCGGACCCAACGTGATGCTCGGGTACCTCGACGACCCCGAGGCCACCGCCGAGGCCATCGACGCCGACGGCTGGCTGCACACCGGTGACATCGGCAGCGTCGACGCGGCAGGCAACCTGCGGATCACCGACCGTCTCAAGGACATGTACATCTGCGGCGGCTTCAACGCCTACCCCGCCGAGATCGAGCAGGTGCTGGCCCGCCTCGACGGCGTCGCCGAGTCGGCCGTGATCGGCGTACCCGACGAACGCCTCGGCGAGGTCGGCAAGGCCTTCGTCGTCGCCAAGCCCGGCTTCGACCTCACCGAGGCCGACGTGATCGCCCACGCCCGTGCGCATCTCGCCAACTTCAAGGCGCCGCGCACGGTCACCTTCCTCGACGCCCTGCCGCGCAACCCCGGCGGCAAGGTGGTCAAACCCCAACTGCGAGAGACGGCTGGATAGAACCGACATGGACCTGCATCTCGACGACGAGACCGAGGCCTTTCGCGCGGAGGTCCGGGACTTCCTCGCGGCCAACCGGTCGCACTTCCCCACCAAGTCCTACGACACCGCCGAGGGCTTCGAACAGCACCGCGCGTGGGACAAGGTGCTCTTCGACGCCGGGCTGTCGGTGATCGCATGGCCCAAGGAGTACGGCGGGCGCGACGCCACCCTGCTGCAGTGGGTGGTGTTCGAGGAGGAGTACTTCCGCGCCGGTGCGCCCGGCCGGGCCAGCGCCAACGGCACCGGCATGCTCGCCCCGACGCTGTTCGCCCACGGGACCGAGGAGCAACGCGCCCGCATCCTGCCGAAGATGGCCAGCGGCGAGGAGATCTGGGCGCAAGCCTGGTCAGAGCCGGAGTCCGGCAGCGATCTCGCCTCGCTGCGGTCGACCGCGACCCGCACCGACGGCGGCTGGAAGCTCAACGGCCAGAAGATCTGGAGTTCGCGCGCACCGTTCGGCGACCGCGCGTTCGGCCTGTTCCGCTCGGACCCGGAGGCGCAGCGGCACAAGGGCCTGACCTACTTCATGTTCGACCTGAAGGCCGACGGCGTCACCGTCCGCCCCATCGCGCAGCTCGGTGGCGACACCGGTTTCGGCGAGGTCTTCCTCGACGACGTCTTCGTGCCCGACGAGGACGTCATCGGCGAGCCCAACGACGGGTGGCGCGCCGCGATGAGCACGTCGAGCAACGAGCGCGGCATGTCCCTGCGCAGCCCGGCGCGGTTCTTCGCCCCCGCCGAACGGCTGGTCGGGCTGTGGAAGGAGGACGCCGACCCGGCGTACGCCGAACGCGTTGCCGACGCCTGGATCAAGGCGCAGGCCTACCGCCTGCACACGTTCGGGACGGTCACGCGCCTGCAGGCCGGCGGCGAACTCGGCGCCGAGTCGTCGGTGACGAAGGTGTTCTGGTCCGACCTCGACGTGGAACTGCACCAGACCGCGCTCGACCTGCGTGGCGCCGACGCCGAACTGGCCGACGAGTGGACCGAGGGACTGCTGTTCGCGCTCGGCGGACCGATCTACGCCGGCACCAACGAGATTCAGCGCAACATCATCGCCGAGCGCCTGCTGGGCCTGCCCAGGGAGCCGAAGAAGTGAACATCCGAAGACGATCGCGAGCGAGGATCGCAGCGAGGCACGAGCGAGGACCGGAACGAGCGGGAGTCGAGAAGTGAACTTCGAGATCGACGATCAGCAGCGCGACTTCGCGGCGAGCATCAACGCCGCGCTGGGCGCGGCCAACGTGCCCGCGGCCGTGCGCTCCTGGTCGGCGGGTGACCACGATCCCGGTCGCAAGGTGTGGTCGACACTGGCCGAACTCGGCGTGACGGCGCTGGCCGTCCCCGAGAAGTTCGACGGCATCGAGGCGCATCCGGTGGACCTGGTGGTCGCCGCCGAACGCCTCGGGTACTGGGGCGTGCCCGGTCCGGTGGCCGAATCCGTAGCCGTCGCACCGGTATTGCTGGCCGACGACGACCGCTCGGCGGCCTTGGCCGCGGGCGAACTGGTCGTCACCGTGGCGCTGCCGCCGCACGCACCGCGGGCCGTCGACGCCGACAGCTCCGGCCTGATCCTGGTGGCGGGCGACGGCGAGGTCCGTGACGGCACGGCGGGCGAGGCGCATGCCTCCGTCGATCCCTCCCGCATCCTGTTCGACGTGGCGGCCGACGGTGCACCGTGGCAGGCCGACACGGCCCGGGCATTCGAGTTCGGCGCACTGGTCACCGCGGCCCAACTCGTCGGCGCGGGTCAGGCGATGCTCGACGGTTCGGTCGCATATGCCAAGCAGCGCACCCAGTTCGGTCGCGTGATCGGCTCCTACCAGGCCATCAAGCACAAGCTCGCCGACGTCCACATCGCCGTCGAGATGGCTCGACCGCTCGTCTACGGCGCGGCTCTGGCACTGGCCGACGGCTCTCCGGACACGGCGCGTGACGTGAGCGCCGCCAAGGCCGCGGCATCCGATGCGGCGCTGCTGGCTGCGCGCACCTCGCTGCAGACACACGGCGCGATCGGCTTCACCCAGGAACACGACCTGTCGCTGCTGCTGCTGCGGGTGCAGGCGCTGCGGTCGGCATGGGGCGACGCGACATGGCACCGCAACCGCGTACTGAGGGAGTTGACCCGCTTGTGAGCGAAGAACGTGATCTGCTGCGCGACACCGTGACCGCGCTGGTCGAGAAGCACGCCGGGCCGGAAGCGGTCCGCGCGGCGATGGAGTCCGAGCGCGGCTACGACGAGAACCTGTGGACCCTGCTGTGCGAGCAGGTGGGAGCCGCCGCACTCGTCGTGCCCGAGGAACTCGGAGGTGCGGGCGGCGAGTTCGGTGATGCCGCCGCGGTGATCGAGGCGCTGGGCCGCAACCTGGTGCCGACGCCGCTGCTGGCGACCACGCTCGCCGAACTGGCCCTGCTGTCGGCCGCCGACCCGGACGAGGAGACCATCTGTGCGCTCGCCGAGGGCACCTCCATCGGCACCATCGCATTCGATGCCGACTACGTGCTGGGCGGCGACGTTGCCGACGTCATCATCGTCGTCGACGGGGACCAGCTGGCCCGCGCGACGTCATTCGAGTCGCACGCGCTGACGACGATGGACCCGACCCGACGGCTGGCCCGCGTCGAGGTGCGCGACACCCAGCCGATCGGCCCCGACCCCGGTATCGCCGATCTGGCCGCGATCCTGCTCGCCGCCGAGCAGATCGGCGCGGCGAGCCGCTGTCTCGACCTGACAGTCGCCTACACGAAGGACCGCGTTCAGTTCGGCAGGCCGATCGGCAGCTTCCAGGCGCTCAAGCACCGGATGGCCGACATGTACGTGTTGGTGCAGTCGGCCCACGCGGTGATCCACGACGCGATCGCCAACCCGACCCCGACGTCCGCGGCGCTGGCCCGCTTCTGCGCCACCGAGGCGTTCGACGCGGTCGCGGCCGAGGCCGTGCAGATGCACGGTGGCATCGCGATCACGTGGGAACACGACATCCAGCTGTACTTCAAGCGCGCACACGGCAGCGCCCAGCTGCTCGGACCACCGCGAGAGCATCTGCGCCGCCTCGAAGCCGAGGTGCTCTAGCCTGAACGGGGTGAACCCCCACGTCGCGCTACGCGCCGGCATCCCGCCGTTCTACGTGATGGACGTGTGGCTGGCCGCCGCCGAACGACAGCGGTCCCACGGCGACCTGGTGAACCTGTCGGCCGGTCAGCCGAGCGCCAAGGCGCCCGCACCCATCCGTGCCGCGGCCGCCCGCGCCCTGGCCGAGGACAACCTCGGCTACACCGTGGCGATGGGCATACCCGAACTGCGCGAAGGCATCGCCGCGTCGTACGCCACCAAGTACGGCGTCGACGTCGGGCCCGACGAGGTCGTGGTCACCACCGGTTCGACGGGCGGCTTCCTGCTGGCGTTCCTGGCCTGCTTCGACGTCGGCGACAGGGTGGCGGTGACCAGCCCGGGCTACCCGTGCTACCGCAACATCCTCTCCGCGTTGGGCTGCGAGGTCGTCGAGGTGCCGTGCGGCCCCGACACCCGCTTTCAGCCAACCGTCGAGATGCTCGAGGCGATCACCCCGCCGGTCAAGGGCGTCATCATCGCCAGCCCGGCGAACCCCACCGGCACCGTGCTGCCCCCGGAGGAGCTGGCCGCGATCGCGTCGTGGTGCGAGCAGTCCGGGGTGCGGCTGGTCAGCGACGAGATCTACCACGGCCTGGTGTATCCCGGTGCGCCGCAGACGAGTTGCGCGTGGGAGACCTCCCGCGACGCGGTCGTGGTGAACAGCTTCTCCAAGTACTTCGCGATGACGGGATGGCGGCTCGGCTGGCTGCTGGTACCGCGGCCGCTGCTGCGGGCCGTCGACCGCCTCACCGGCAACTTCTCGATCTGTCCGCCGACGCTGCCGCAGCAAGCCGCCGTCGCCGCATTCGACGCCGCCTCCATCACCGAGGCCGACGCGCTCGTTGACGACTACACCGTCAACCGGGACCTGCTGCTGCGCGGGCTGCCCGAGATCGGGCTGCCCCGCCTCGCGCCCGCCGACGGGGCGTTCTACGTGTACGCCGACGTCTCCGACTACTCGACGGACTCGCTCTCATTTTGCGCGAAGCTGTTGGCGGACACCGGCGTTGCGATCGCTCCGGGCATCGACTTCGACACCGTGCACGGCGGCGCCTACGTCAGGTTGTCGTTCGCCGGCGCGGCCGAGGACATGTCCGAGGCGCTGCGCCGCATGGAACCCTGGCTCGCGAACGCGCGCTAGCCGGGATTCGACTCGAGTGCGGACTCGACCGGCCGCAGATTCTGGACCTCGCGCGCCGACTCGGACGCGCTGAGCCAGCGGTCGAACTCGTCAGCCGGAAGCGGCGGGCAATGCACGAAACCCTGCGTGACGTCGCAGCCGTAGGCGCGCAACGCGTTCAGCGTCTCGAGGTCCTCTACGCCCTCGGCGACCAGTGCCGCGCCGAGACTGTGGGCGAGCGCCACGGTCGAGCGCACGATGGCGATGGATCGGGAGTCCTCGGTGACCTGGGCGACGAAGACGCCGTCGAGCTTGAGTTCGTCCACCGTCATCTCCTGCAGCCGCGCCAGTGACGACCACCCGGTGCCGAAGTCGTCGATCGACAGCTTGATCCCGAGGTCCTGCAACGCCCGGACCACGCTGCGCGAGCGCGTGCCGTCGGACGTCAGGACGCCCTCGGTGATCTCGAGGATCAACGAGGCGGCCGGCACGTCGTGGGTGCGCAGCAGGTCGCCGATGTGGTCGACGAGGTCGACGTCGAGCAGATTGGTGACCGACAGGTTCACGGCGACGGTCATGTCGAGACCGTGCTCGCGCCACGTACGAGCCTGCCGAAGCGCGACGTTGAGCACGGTGGTCGCCAGCGGACGCATCAGACCGCCGCGTTCGGCGTGGTGCAGGAAGTAGCTGGGCATCAGCAGTCCACGGGCGGGATGCTGCCAGCGCACCAGCGCCTCGACGCTGTGCAGTCGACCGTCGTCGGCACGGATCTTGGGCTGGTAGTGACACACCAACTGGCCGGTGGCCATCGCGGTCCGTAGCTCCTCGACGGCCTGACGTTCGTCTACGAGGTGGGAGTCCTGGACGCTGTCGTACATGGCGATCCGGACCGGTGACCCCTTGGCGAGGTACATGGCGATGTCGGCGCACTGCAGGAGGTCGTCGGGCTGGCGGCAGTGTTGCGGGCACAGCGCGATGCCCACGCTCGCCTCGACGTTGACGGTGATGCCCTTCAGGTCGTAGGGCTCACCGAGCGCCTCGACGATCCGTGCGGCGACCGCCTCGGCGGTGGGCGGATCGATGCCCGGCGCCAGCAGCACTGCGAACTCGTCGCCGCCGACTCGAGCCAGTAGGTGCTCGGGCGCCACCGACCGTGCCAGCCGCTCGGCGACCTGGCAGAGCAGTTCGTCCCCGACGTGATGCCCGAGGAAGTCGTTGATCCCCTTGAACCGATCGAGATCGAGCAGCAGTAGCCCGGGCCCGGCGGGTGGGCCGTTCGTTCGCGCGTTGTCCGCGTATTCGAAGGACGCCGCGGTCAGCGCCGCGGACATGGCCCGACGATTGGGCAGCAGCGTGAGGTCGTCGGTCGTGGCGTGCACGTGGCTGTCGGCGAGCCGGCTGACCTCCCGGAACGACAGCGCGAAGCGGGCTGTGACCGCGATGAGCCCCAGCACGGCCAACGCCACGGCGAACCGAGGCAGGGCCGCTCCGTTGCCGAGCACCAGCAGCCCGACGAGAGTGGCGGTTCCGACGAGCTGAGGCACGCCGTTGGTGCGCAGCCCGCTCGACCGGTGCGGCAGGCTCCGCCCGGATCCCGACCAGCTCGCCACGGCCAGGAGCAGCGCGGCCGCGGGACGCAGCGCGTCGAACCACGTGCCCCGTGAGTACGAGCCGTCGGCTACGGCGAACATGAACAGGACGTCGGCGACGGCGTACAGGACGAAGCCTGCGAGCAGCAGGGCCCATCGGCGGTCGGTGCGCCACCCCAGTGCGGACAGCGCGCACGAGGCCACCGAGAGGAGCAAGACGTCACCCACCGGGAAGGCCAGCGCCAACATCACGGTCAGCGGTGCTGCACTGGTGGCTGCGCCATAGGGGCCGAAGGCGACCGCTGCAACTGCGCCCACGGCGGACCCCGCGATCAACGCGTCCAGCCAGAGTGCGACGGGCAACCGTGTCAGTCTGGCCCGCAGCAGCAACAGGAGTCCGGCGAACAGCAGCGGATAGAAGCACAGCCACAGCGGGCGGAGTTCGTTCAGCGTCCCGAACGCCGGATACAGGAAGTTGCGGACCGCTGGGATGAGCATTCCGGCGGCGATCAGCGCCCACGCCCATCGTTCCTCGCGCCGAGACCAGGCGCGGGTGGCGACCATGCCCGCTGCGGTGAGCATCAGTGACGGGTAGAGCCAGTGACCGAGGGCCGAGGAAGCGGAGCCGGCACTGCCCGGCAGGGTCGTGGCGCCGTAGCCGACGACGCCGAGCAGCAAAGCGGCCAGGACGAGGCGGGCGCTACGAGGCATCGACGCCGATGGGTATGCCTGCATCCGCGCTCACCTCAGCTCGCTTCTGAACTGGTCGAAGTCGGACACCCGGTGGGATCCGGGGCCGAGACTGCGTCGAGTTTGCCAGCATCATGATCGCACGCAAAGTTGCCGAGTAGTCGCAGGCACTCGCGATCGTGTGAACCGTCACAATCGAGCCACTACGCCAATGGCGGGCCACCAACGCCTCGGCCCCTGCGATTCGCTGTGATCACCAGCGCTAGCTGGCGCTCCACCCGCCGTCCATGGAGTAGGAGGCACCGGTCACCATTCCGGCGGCCGGCGAACTCAGCCACGCGACCAACGACGCAACCTCCTCCGGCTCGACGAGGCGCTTGATCGCGCTCTCGGTGAGGAGCACTTGATCGAGTACCTCGTCCTCGGTGATTCCGTGGGTGCGGGCCTGGTCCGCGATCTGCTTGGACACCAGCGGTGTTCGCACGTAACCGGGGTTGACGCAGTTGCTCGTCACGCCGTGGGCCCCGCCCTCGAGCGCGGTCACCTTCGACAGCCCCTCGAGCGCGTGCTTGGCGGTGACGTAGGCGACCTTGAACTGCGACGCCCGCAATCCGTGCACCGAGGAGACGTTGACGATCCGGCCGAAACCACGCTCGTACATGTGCGGGAGCGCCGCGCGGATCAGTAGGAACGGCGCCTCGACCATCAGCGCCTGCATGCTGCGGAAGCGTGCCGGGTCGAACTCGGTGATCGGCGCGACGGTCTGCACGCCGGCGTTGTTCACCAGCACGTCGACCTCGAGCCGCAGGGATTCGAGCGCTCCCACGTCGAGAAGGTCGACGCCCCAGGCAGTTCCACCGATCTCGGCAGCGACCTTGCCCGCCGCCTCCTCGTCGACGTCGGCCACCGTGACCGTTGCGCCGCGGTTGGCGAGCTCCCGCGCGCACGCCGCACCGATGCCGCTCGCGCCTCCGGTCACCAGTGCGGAACGGCCGTCCAGGTCCGGCATCAGACGGCAGCCCTGCGACGCTCCGCCGCCAGGTCCTCGGCGTCGGCGACGTCGAGCGACTCCAGGTCGATGCCGTTGGTCTCACGGGTGAAGAACACCGCGATCAAGGTGATGCCACACGCCAGCGCGAGGTAGATCGCGATCGGCACCGAGGAGTCGAAGACGTCCAGCAGCTTGACCGCGATCAGCGGCGCCAGCGAGCCCGCCACGATCGACGTCACCTGATAGCCCAGCGACACACCGGAATAGCGCATCCGGGTGGGGAACATCTCCGCCATGATCGCGGGCTGAGGCGCGTACATGAACGCGTGGATCATCAGTCCGATGGTGACCGCGGCCGTCACGACGGCGTAGTTGCCGCTGTTCATCATCGGGAAGGCGAAGAAGCCCCACGTCGCGCCGAGGACCGCACCGAATGTGTAGACGGGCTTGCGGCCGAACCGGTCGGCCAGGTGTCCGACCAGGGGCACGACGGCGAAGTGCACTGCGTGCGCGACGAGCAGGTACCAGAGGATGGAGCTGGTGTCGGCACCCACCTGGACCTTCAGATACGTGATCGAGAACGTGACCACGAGGTAGTACATGATGTTCTCGCCGAACCGCAGGCCCATCGCGGTGAAGACGCCACGCGGGTAGCGCTTGAGCACCTCGACGACGCTGAACGACGTGGCCTTGATCCGCTCCGCTTCCTCCTGCGCCGCAACGAAGATCGGGGCATCGGTGACCTTCGTGCGGATGTAGTAGCCGACCAGGACGACCACCGCGGACAGCCAGAAGGCGACACGCCAGCCCCAGGACAGGAACGCCTCGTCGGACAGCGTGCCGGTGAGCGCGAGGAGCACGACGGTCGCGAGCAGGTTGCCGACCGGGACGCCGGCCTGCGGCCAGCTGGCCCAGAACCCGCGCTGGCGGTCGGGGCTGTGTTCGGCGACCAGCAGAACCGCGCCGCCCCACTCCCCTCCGACCGCGAAGCCCTGGATGAACCGCAGCGTGACCAGCAGCCCCGGTGCCCAGTACCCGATCTGCCCGAACGTCGGCAGGCAGCCCATCAGGAACGTTGCGGCACCCACCAGCAGCAGGCTGAACTGCAGGAGCTTCTTGCGGCCGAACTTGTCGCCGTAGTGGCCGAACACCACACCGCCGACGGGACGCGCGACGAAGCCGACGGCATAGGTGGCGAAGGCCAGGAAGATCGCGTTGAGTTCGCTGGTCGTCTCCGAGAAGAAGATCTTGTTGAACACCAGCGTGGCCGCGGTGCCGTAGAGGAAGAACTCGTACCACTCCACGACGGTGCCGGCCATGGAGGCCACGACCACCCGCTTGAGACCGGTCGTTATGGGGCTGCTCATGAGACCACCTTCCGTTGTGACGCGGCACACATCGATCATGAGTATTCCTGCAGGAACTGATGCAGTGCAATGGGCAGAATCGCAGCACGCGTCTGCGAAAATGCAGACATGACGACGCCGAGCGCGGACGACCTACTCGTCCTGCTGGCCGTCGCACGTTCCGGCCGGTACGTCACCGCAGCCGACGAACTGGGCATCAACCACACGACGATCTCGCGGCGCATCGCCACGCTCGAGCAGTCGCTCGGCGGCCGGCTGCTGGTCCGCGTGGCGGGCGGTTGGGAACTGACCGACATGGGGCGCAGCGCACTGTCTGCGGCCGAGGCCGTCGAGTCCGCGGTGCGTGGCCTGTCGAGCGATCCCGACGGCGGACGACCGCTCAGCGGCGTGGTGCGGATGTCGGCCACCGACGGCTTCAGTGCCTACATCGCCGCGCCTGCGGCGGCCGACGTGCAGCGCAACCATCCGGACGTATCGGTGGAACTCGTCGCCACCACGCGCCGCGCGACCCAGCAGCGTTCCGGCCTCGACGTCGAGGTGGTGGTCGGCGAACCGCAGGTGCACCGGGCCAAGGCCATCCGCCTCGGCGACTACTGCCTCGGCCTCTACGGCTCGCGGGACTACCTCGCCAGGCACGGCACGCCTGCGGCGCGCGCCGACCTCACCGGCCATCCCCTGGTGTACTTCATCGACTCCATGCTGCAGGTCGACGACCTGGACCTCGCCCGCGCCGTGGCACCCGGAATGCGGGAGTCCGTCACGTCCACCAACGTCTTCGTCCACGTCGAGGCGACCCGGGCCTCAGCGGGCCTCGGCCTGCTGCCCTGCTTCATGGCCGACCGGCACGACGACCTGGTCCGGGTGCTGCCCGATGCCGTCGCGCTGCGACTCACCTACTGGCTCGTCACACGATCCGAGACCTTGCGCAGGCCCGAGGTCGCCGCCGTCGTCGACGCGATCGAACACCGCATGCGGGAGCTACGAGACGTTCTCCTCGGTACGGACCGGCACTGATTCGCCCCGGCACCCTCGGGTAACCACCCGCATGCACTTCGTGACCACCGGCACCGGCAGGCCGCTCCTGCTCGTACACGGCATCTCCAACCTGCACAACTGGGATCTCGTGGTTCCGCTGCTCGCCCGCGAGCGGACCGTGTACGCCGTCGACCTGCCCGGCTTCGGCGACAGCCCGCCGCTCGCCGGCGAGGTGAGTGTCGCAACGCTCACCGACGCAGTGGAGGAGTTCATCGCCCAACAGGGCCTCGACGACGTGGACGTCGTGGGCAGTTCGATGGGCGCGCGCATGGTCCTGGAGATGGCCCGTCGAGGCCACCGCGGCAATGTCGTGGCCCTCGACCCCGGCGGGTTCTGGACCGACGGCCAGGTGCGGTACTTCGGCGCGACGGTGGTCCCCTCGATCGCACTGGTCAAGCGGATCCAGCCCGTGTTGCCCGCGCTGACCCGCAGCAGCGTCGGCCGGACTGCGTTGCTCCTACAGTTCTCGGCGAAGCCGTGGCGGCTGCCGGCCGACCTGGTGCTACGGGAACTCCGCGGTTTCGCGAAGTCCGCCAGCATCGACGACGCGGTGCACGAGCTGATCCACGGACCCAAACAGCAAGGCGCCGAGAACGGTTCGACCCGAGCGGCGGTGACCATCGGATGGGGTCGCAACGATCGGGTCACGCTCCCCGGCCAGGCGAAACGCGCCAAGCAGCTCTACCCGAACGCCGCGATGCACTGGTTCACCGACTGCGGACACTTCCCGCACTGGGACCAGCCCGAGCAGACGGTGCGTCTGATCCTCGACGCCACGTCCGGGTGAAGCGCGAGCGCCGACGCCCCCCGGTGCCCTAGCGTCGAACCATGCCGTTCCTCGATACCGAAGGCGCCCGCGCCTACTACCGGCACTGGGCTGCCGAGGACCCGGTCGCCGCAGTGGTGTTCCTGCATGGCTTCGGCGAGCACACCGGGCTCTACCACCGCTATGCGTTCGCGCTCAACGCCCGCAGCATCGACGTCTGGGCCGTCGACCAACTGGGCCACGGGCTCAGCCCCGGCGACCGAGGCGACTTCGGCACCATCGAAGCCTCCTCGGCGCTCGCCGATCGACTCACCGAGATCGTCGAAGAGACCACGCCCGGGTTGCCGCTCGTCGCGGCAGGCCACTCCTTCGGTGCGATCGTGACGCTGTTCCGGGTGCTCGGCACACCGGATCGCTACCGCGCGGCCGTCGTCTCCGGCGCGCCGCTGGTTCCCGTGGCCGGCCTGCTCGACGTCGACACGTCATTGGCGCTCGAGCCGGCCTGGCTGTCGGCCGACGAGTTCTACCTCGACGCGATGGAGAACGATCCCTTGGCCTTCGTCGACGCCGACAGCGGCTCGCTGACCCGCGAACTCGACCGCGCGTGGGACCGGTTCGGTAAGGACCTGCCGACCCTGTCGATACCCACGCTCGCGGTGCACGGCGAGGACGATCCCATCGCAGACGTCGGCGCGGTGCGCGCCTACGCCGACCAGATCGAACCGCTGTCGCTCTACGAGATCCCCGGCGGTAGACACGACATCCTCAACGACTCGGCGCACCGGCAGGTCGCCGCCGCGGTCGCGGACTTCGTGACCGAACACGTCGGGCACTGAGCCGCCCGACGACCGCGTCTAGAGCCAGGTGTCCGACGTCGTGGTGGTGAGGAAGGCCTCGAGATCGTCACGCCAGTGCGCGGGCGTGTTCTTGTCGGGCTCGATACCCGTGTACTCGCCCCGGTAGAACAACAGCGGCCGAGGTTTCCGCTTCGGAACCTCGGACAGCGAGTGCACCGCACCGAAGACCACGAAGTGATCGCCGCCGTCGTGCACCGAGTGCACCGTGCAGTCGATGTGCGCCAAGGTGTCGGCGATCACCGGCGACCCCAATTCCGAGGGACTCCAGTCGATCCCGGCGAACTTGTCCGGCTCCCTGGACCCGAACCGCGCAGACACGTGCTGCTGCTTCTCGTGCAACACGTTCACGCAGAACTTGCCGCTGGCTTCGATCGCCTGCCATGACCGCGACTGCTTGGTCGGGCAGAACAGCACCAGCGGCGGGTCGAGCGACAGCGCCGCGAACGACTGGCAGGCGAAGCCGACGGGCTCAGTGCCCGTGTCACCCTCGGACATAGTCGTGATGATCGTGATGCCGGTGCAGAACTGCCCCAGCACGTGTCGGAAGGTGCGTGGGTCGATACCCGGGTCGCTCATCTTCGACTGCTCTTCGCGCAAGCGCTCATCGGGGACTACTTGAAGCCCACGCTGAAGTCGTGACCCCACAGGCTGACCGCAGTGCTCTCCCTGGCCACCCAGCTGTTGTCGTCCTCCACTTCCAGTCCTTCGCAACCGAACTCGACGTCGAAGCCACCCGGAGTCTTCATGTAGAACGACAGCATCTTGTCGTTGACGTGGCGGCCGAGCGTTGCCGACATCTTCACCTTGCGGCGCAGCGCGCGGTCCAGGCAGAGGCCCACGTCGTCGGCGTTCTCGACCTCGACCATGAGATGGACGATGCCGCTAGGCGTCTCACCCGGCATGAACGCGAGGCTGTGGTGCCGCGGGTTGACGCCAAGGAAGCGCAACCACGCCGGCGCGCCGTCGGCCGGGCGGCCGACGAGCTGCGGTGGCAGACGCATGGAGTCGCGCAGGTGGAACCCGAGCACGTCGCGGTAGAAGTGCAGCGTCTCGGCGTCGTCGCGCGTGGTCAGCACGACGTGCCCGAGCCCCTGCTCCTCGGTGACGAACTTGTGGCCGTAGGGGCTCACGACGCGACGGTGCTCGAGTGCGACGCCGTGGAACACCTCGAGGGTATTGCCCGACGGGTCGTCGAAGATGATCATCTCGTCGACGCGGCGGTCGGCGAGTTCGGCCGCAGTGGCCTCCTTGTACGGCGTGCCGTGGATGTCGAGCGCGGAGCGAACCTCCTGCAGCGCAGCGGCATTGGAGGTCTCCCAGCCGGACTGCAGCAGGCGATCACGCTCACCGGGAACGATGACCAGGCGGGCGGGGAACTCGTCCATCCGCAGGTATAACGCTTCGTCGGTGGGGCCGGACCCCTCCACCATGCCGAGGACCTTGAGTCCGTACTCGCGCCACGCCGCCATGTCGGTGGCCTCGAGTCGCAGATAACCGAGTGACCTGATGCTCATTTGCCTGCCCCCTTGCCTGCCGTGAGGAAATCAGCGGTCAGCTTGTTGAATTCGTCGAACTTCTCCAGCTGCGCCCAATGGCCGCACTGGCCGAACACGTGCAGTTGCACACGCGGAATCTGCTTGAGCGCCACCAGGGCACCGTCGAGCGGGTTCACCCTGTCCTCGCGGCCCCAGATCAGCAGGACCGGCTGGCGCAGCTTGTACACCTCGCGCCACATCATGCCGAGTTCGAAGTCCGCACCGGCGAACGACTTGCCCATCGCCTTTGCGGCGGCGAGCGACTCGGGCTGACTGGCGATCTCGAAGCGCTCGTCGATCAGTTCCTCGGTGATGAGGCTCTGATCGAAGACCATGATGCGCAGGAACTTCTCCATGTTCTCGCGCGTCGGATCCATGGTGAACCGACCGAGCAGCTTGACGCCCTCGGTCGGATCGGGCGCGAACAGGTTCACGCTCAGCCCGCCGGGGCCCATCAGCACGAGCCGTCCGGCACGCTTGGGGTTGTCCAGCGCGAAGCGCACGGCCGTGCCGCCGCCGAGCGAATTGCCCACCAGCGCAGCACGTTCGATGCCGAGGTGATCGAGCAGGCCCAGCAGCGCGTTCGCGCTGTAGCGGTTGTACTGCTCGTGTTCGGTGAGCTTGTCGGAGTGCCCGTAGCCGGGCTGGTCGACCGCGATCACGTGGAACTGCCGCGCCAGTACCGCGACGTTCTTCGAGAAGTTCGACCAGCTCGATGCGCCGGGACCGCCGCCGTGGAGCAGCACCACGGTGTCTGCGGAACCCTTGTTCCCCACGCCGGCTTCGTGATAGTGCAGGCGCATGTCCCTCTCGCCGGCACGCACTTGCGCATAGCGCGACGTCGACTCGAAGGTGACCTCGACCTGCTGCTCGGTCTCTTGGATGTATGACGTCATGAAGTGTGAGACCCCGCTAGACCATCGTGTCCTGGGGCGGGAGGCCGAAGGCCTCGTTGCCGAAGATCATGTACGCGCGTTCCGGCTCGTTCGCGGCGTGCACCCGCCCGGCGTGAGCGTCACGCCAGAACCGCTGTACCGGCTTGTCGGTCTCCAGTGCGGTGGCACCCGAGGCTTCGAAGAGCAGGTCGATCGACGCGATGGCGCGGGCCGTGGCGCGCACCTGATCGCGTCGCGCGCGGGCGCGGAGTTCGAACGGAATGTCCTTGCCCGCCTTGAGCAGTTCGTACTCGTCTCCGACGTTGCCGATCAGCTGGCGCCAGCCGGCGTCGATGTCGCTGGCCGCCTCGGCGATGCGCACCTTGGCGAAGGGGTCGTCCTTCGACTTCTCGCCGGCGAACGCCGCACGCACCCGCTTGCCCTGATGCTCGACGTGCGCGTCGTAGGCGCCGTACGCCATGCCCATGATCGGGGCGGTGATCGTCGTGGGATGCATGGTGCCCCATGGCATCTTGTAGACCGGCGCGGTGTTGTTCTCCAGGCCGCCAGCGGTGCGGTCGTTCATCGCCTTGTACGACAGGAAGCGGTGGCGCGGCACGAACACGTCCTTGACGACCACGGTGTTGCTGCCCGTCGCCTTCAGACCGACGACGTGCCACACGTCGTCGATGCGGTACTCCGTGCGCGGAATCAGGAAGCTCCCGAAGTCGACGGGCTTGCCGTCCTTGATGACTGGGCCGCCGAGGAAGGCCCACGTGGCGTGGCCGGACCCCGACGACCACTGCCAGGCACCGCTGACGAGGTAGCCGCCGTCGACCACGACGCCCGCGCCCATCGGGGCGTACGACGACGAGACGCGGACCGTGGGGTCGTCGCCCCAGACCTCGTCCTGAGCCTTCTGATCGAACAGCGCGAGGTGCCAGTTGTGCACGCCGATGATGGAGCTGACCCAGCCGGTGGACCCGCATGCGCTGCCGAGCCGACGCACCGCCTCGTAGAACGACGTCGGGTCGCACTGCAGGCCGCCCCACTGCTCGGGCTGCAGGAGCTTGAAGAAACCGACCTCGTTGAGTTCGTCGATCGTCTCGTCGGGGATCTGACGCAGATCCTCGGCCGCCTGGGCACGCTTGGCGATACGCGGCAGCAGATCGTCGATTCCGTCTAGGACCGACTGCGCATCGCGTTGTTCAATGGACGTCACTGCATTGCCTCCAGCATCGCGGGCCCGTACTCGATCTAGTCGCAAGATTAGAACACGTTACGATTCGTGTCGAGTAAGGCTTTCCTTTGATGGCTGGACCTGCGGAAGCAGGTTTTTGTAACATGTTCTAGTTCTGGGCGCTCACCGCGGCGGACGACGAGAGAATGGGAGACGCCAGCGTGACCGACGAGCCACTCGGCAGCCACGTACTCGAACTCGAGTTGGCCGACGTGGTCATCGAGACCGCCGACGCACGTTCCCTGGTGTTCAAGGTGCCCGACGGACACGACGTGCCCGCGGACAAACTGAAGTACGCGCCCGGGCAGTTCCTCACCCTTCGCGTGCCCAGTGACCGCACCGGTTCGGTGGCGCGGTGCTACTCGCTGAGCAGTTCGCCGTTCACCGACGGCGCCCTGACCGTCACGGTCAAGCGCACCGACGGCGGGTACGCCTCGCACTGGCTGTGCGACAACGCCGAACCCGGGATGCGGGTGCACGCGCTGCCGCCGTCCGGCACCTTCGTGCCCAAGACGCTCGACGCCGACTTCCTGCTGCTGGCCGCGGGCAGCGGCGTGACGCCGATGATGGCGATCTGCAAGTCCGCGCTGTCGGAGGGCAACGGCAACGTCGTGCTCGTCTACGCCAACCGCGACGAGAAGTCGGTCATCTTCGCCAGCGCGCTGCGCGAACTCGCCGCCAAGTACCCGGACCGGCTCACGGTGGTGCACTGGCTCGAGAGCGTGCAGGGGCTGCCGTCGTCGACCGCGCTCGGCACGCTGGTAGCGCCATATGCCGCCCACGACGCATTCATCTGCGGCCCCGGCCCCTTCATGGCCGCCGCCGAGGAGGCGCTCAAGACGGCGGGCACCGCGCCCGAGCGGATTCACGTCGAGGTGTTCAAGTCACTGGACTCCGATCCGTTCGCCGCGGTCGTGATCACCGAGGACGACGACTCCGAGCAAGGCCCCGCCACCGCGGTCGTCACGCTCGATGGTGAGACCCACGAGATCAGGTGGCCGCGGAGCGCGAAGTTGCTCGACGTCCTGCTCGACAAGGGGCTGGACGCCCCGTTCTCCTGCCGGGAGGGTCACTGTGGTGCGTGTGCGGTGCTGATGAAGAGTGGTGCCGTGGACATGGCGATCAACGACGTTCTAGAGCCGTCGGACCTCGACGAGGGCCTGATCCTCGGTTGCCAGGCCACCCCGATGTCGGATTCGGTCGAAGTCACCTACGACGAGTGAGCCGGAGGCTACGGTGAGCCCGAGCATGGGCCGGACCAGTCCGGCGGACAGGAGCATCATGAGACGGTTTGCTGCGATCGCCGCCGTGTTCTCGGCGGTCTGGCTCGCGCTGACCCTCGTCACCCCGATGTCGGCATCGTGGGCCGCGCAGGACGTCGACACGTCGACGATCCCGACGAACCCGTACGACACGCTGGAGATGAAGGTGACGGCGAACTGCGTGCTCGCCGACAACCAGTGCTACTTCACGACCGCCGCGAGCCTGCTCGGACCCGGCGGACCCATCCCGTTCCCCGGCGACTTCTACGGCAGGCAGACGACGACGGTGCGGTCGATGGACCGGATGGTCTACATGGACTCCGACTTCAACGCCCCCAACACGCGGATGTTCAAGTCGATCACCGACACCGAGTACTCGACGGTGTACTTCGGCAGCGGTCCGCCGGAGAAGTTCATGCTGAACGGCAGCTCCCGCACGACCGACTGGGCGACGGGCCGCCCGAAGACCGACGCCGACTACATCGTGTGCTCGCACATCCAGGTGGTCTACGCCGGGGTGAACCTCACCTCGCCGGACGCCTGCGCCCAGACCAGGTACTGACCGCCCCGAGCTACCGGGGCAGGCCGAGCAGCCGCTCCCCCGCCAGCGTCAGCAGGATCTGCTCGGTGCCGCCCGCGATGGACAGGCAGCGGGTGTTCAGGAAGTAGCGCACGTCGGGTGAATCCACGATGCCCGCTCCCGCGTGCGACTCCATGATCGTCTCGGCCAGCGTCTGCCGGTACCGCACGCCGATCAGCTTCCGGACGCTCGACGGCGCACCCGGATCATGGCCGCCCACGGCCATCTTCGCGATCAACTGGTCGAGCAGCGCGCCCACCTGAGCCGCCACGATCAGGGCGCCGAGGCGGTCGGTCTCGGCCGCGTCGATCTCCGTCTCGCCGAGCACCTCCAGCAGGTGCACCATGCCCTTGTCCAGGGCGCCGCCCGTCGCGATCGCCACGCGCTCGTTGGCCAGCGTGGTGCGAGCCAGCGGCCATCCGCCGTCCACCGGGCCGACCACCATCTCGTCGGGCACGAACAGGTCGTCGAAGAACACCTCGTTGAACAACGCCTCGCCGGTGATCTCCCGGAGCGGACGGATGTCGATGCCCGGCGACTTCATGTCGACGAGGAAGTACGTGATGCCCTTGTGCTTCGGCGCATCGGGATTGGTGCGGGCCAGGCAGATGCCCCAGTCGGCGCGGTGCGCGTTCGACGTCCACACCTTCTGGCCGGTGAGCTTCCACCCACCCTCGGCGCGAACGGCTTTGGTGCGCAACGCCGCCAGATCGGATCCGGCGCCGGGCTCGCTGAAGAGCTGGCACCAGTACACGTCGCCGCTGAGCGTGCCCGGGATGAACTTCTCGATCTGCTCTGGGGTCCCGCTGGCCAGGATCGTGGGCGCTGCCCACCACCCGATCGAGATGTCGGGCCGCACCACGCCCGCGGCGTCGAGTTCCTGATCGATCACCAGCTGTTCGGCCGGCGAGGCGGCGCGACCGTACGGCTTGGGCCAGTGCGGCGCCATCAGCCCGGTCTCGGCCAGCGCCACCTGACGCTTCTCGTCCGGCAGCGCGGCGATGTCGGCGACGATGCTCGCGATCTCGGGCCGGATGTCCTCGCCATCGGTGACGTCGACGTGCAGCTGCCTGCGCACCCCGGCACGGGTCAGGTCCGCGCAGCGGCGCAGCCAGCGCGAGCGTCCGCCGAGGAACTGGGCGTTGGCATAGGCGCGGCGCATGTACAGGTGCGCGTCGTGCTCCCAGGTGATGCCGATGCCGCCGAGGACCTGAATGCAGTCCCGCGCGTTGACCTTCGACGCGTCGATGCCGACGGCGCCTGCGACGGCCACGGCGATCGACAGCTGCTCGGGATTGGGATCCGACACCGCGCCCGCGGCGTCGGCGGCGGCGACGGAGATCTGCTGGGACCGCAGCAGCATCTCGGCGCACATGTGCTTGACGGCCTGGAAGCTGCCGATGGGCTTGCCGAACTGCTCACGCACCTTCGCGTACTCGGTGGCGGTCTGCAGCATCCAGCGCGCCAGACCCGCGGCCTCGGCGGCGAGCACCGTCGCAGCGATCTCCCGCAGACGTTCACCGCCCACCTCGAGCCGGGTGGCCGGTGCGGACGCCAGCTCCACGCGTGCCAGCGGACGGGAGAAGTCGGTGGCGCCGAGCGGCTCGACGGTCACGCCGTCGGCGGAGCCGTCGACCAGCAGCCACTGGTCACCGGACGGGACGAGGAACACCCCGCCGGCCTCGGCGCCGAGCACTAACGGTGCCGTTCCGGTGGCCGTCGATCCGTCGAAGGCGACGTCGGCGTCCAACGCCAAACCCGCGGTGCGCGCGCCGGACATCAGCGCCTCGAGCAGACCCTCGTCGGTGATCATGAGCGTGGCCACCGCAGTGGTCGCGACCGGTCCGGGCACCAGTGCGGCAGCTGCCTCGTCGACCATCGCGCAGAGGTCCTCGACACTGCTGCCCGCGCCCCCGAGTTCCTCGGGCACCGCGACGCCGAAGAAGCCGAGTTCGGCCAGCGCGCGGTACGGCGCGCGCCATGCATCGGGGTCGCCCTGCTCGACGGCACGCACCGCGGCGACGGCGCCCGATGAGGGTGCCCAACTCCGGACCAGGTCCCGCGCAGCAAACTGTTCGTCGGTGATGGTGGCGGGTGCCAGCGCTGTGGACTGAGCCATTCAAGGCCTCCTAGCCTAGGGCGAGAACGCGATGCTTCTCACTAGAACGTGTTCTAATGGTGACAGCGTTCGAACGTCAAGTAGACCGCCATCACAGCAGGACACGTGTGTGTCTCGGGGGCACGGAGGTGAGAAATCTACGACCGTCGTGCGTATCGTTTTCTCCCAGTGTTCGAGGAGAAGGAGCTGACCGCCGCATGTCCGGGTCTACTGGGTCGGCTGGCATGCCAGCAGCGACCAATTCCGGTTCCGGGTCCGACGGGGCCTCGGCCCCACGCCAGGTGATGAACGTGGCCGTCCTCGCCGAATCCGAACTCGGGTCCGAAGCTCAGCGCGAGCGCCGCAAGCGCATCCTTGACGCCACCCTCGCGATCGCCTCCAAGGGCGGTTACGAGGCCGTTCAGATGCGTGCAGTCGCGGAACGCGCCGACGTCGCCGTCGGAACGCTCTACCGGTACTTCCCGTCGAAGGTCCACCTGCTGGTGTCCGCGCTGGGTCGCGAGTTCGAGCGCATCGACGCCAAGACCGATCGCGCCTCGCTCACCGGCGGCACGCCGTACCAGCGGCTCAACATCATGGTCGGCAAGCTGAACCGCTCCATGCAGCGCAACCCGCTGCTGACCGAGGCCATGACGCGCGCCTTCGTGTTCGCCGACGCCTCCGCGGCCGGTGAGGTTGATCACGTCGGCAAGCTGATGGACTCGATGTTCGCCAGGGCGATGAGCGACGGCGAGCCGACCGAAGACCAGTACCACATCGCGCGCGTCATCTCCGACGTGTGGCTGTCGAACCTGCTGGCCTGGCTGACCCGCCGGGCTTCGGCCACCGACGTCAGCAAGCGTCTAGATCTTGCGGTGCGTCTGCTGATCGGCGACGGGGAGCACCCGAAGATCTAGTCGACCGGGGAGAATGATCTAGTGCTTCCTGCCGATCTGACCCGCGCGCTCGACGACCTCGCCACTACACCGAACCTGCTCGTCGTCTCCGACTTCGACGGCACGCTCGCCCCGATCGTCAACGATCCCCTGGCCGCCCGCGCGCTGCCCGCAGCAGCGCAGGCGCTCACGGGGCTCGCCGACCTGCCCGACACCTCCGCCGCACTGGTCTCCGGCCGTGCCCTCGGCGTGTTGCGGGAGTTGTCCGCGATGCCCCCGACGGTGCACCTCGTGGGCAGCCACGGCGCCGAGTTCGAAGCCGGGTTCACCCAGGACGTCGACGAGGCGCTGCTGCAGCGGGTCGTCGGCGAGCTGAACGAGATCGCGGTGGGCCGTCCCGGCGTCACCGTCGAGACCAAGCCGGCCAGCGCGGCCCTGCACGTACGCAATGCCAGCCCCGCCGACGCCGAGGCCGCGCTGGAGGCGGCACGTCGGGCGGCCACCGCGTGGGACGTCCACGCCACCGCCGGCAAGGCCGTGCTGGAGTTCGCCGTCGTGTCGACCGACAAGGGTCACGCGGTCGACGTCCTGCGCGACCAGATCGGCGCGACGGCCGTGCTGTTCCTCGGCGACGACGTGACCGACGAGAAGGCCTTCCGCCGCATGCGCAACGGCGACGTCGGGGTCAAGGTCGGACCCGGCGACACGGCAGCGGCGTTCCGCGTCGAGGCTCCCGACGACGTGGCCGAGGCGCTGGCATACGTGCTGGCCGTGCGCAGCGTCCGGGAATGATGACGCCGGAGGAGATGGCCGCCCGCACTTCGCGCGCGGTGGCCGCCGCGACCGCTGCGGGCCGCGATCTCGGTCTCGCGGTGGAGGAACCGCGGGTGCTCTACGACGTGTTCTCGGTCGTGGTACACCTCGCCCCGGAGCCCGTCGTCGTGCGCGTACCCACGGTGCTGCCACCGTCGTACTCCCGGGCGCCGGAAACGCAGCCCAATCAACAGCGTTCGGAACTCGCGGTGGCGGGCTGGCTCGCCGACCGCGGCCATCCCGTGGTGCGACCGAGCCCCCTGGTTCCGCGCGAACCCGTACGCCGGGATGGGTTCTCGATGACGTTCTGGCAATTCGTCGAGCAGTTGCCCGACGTGGAGCCGGACATGACGCAACGCATGCGGCAGACCGCGCGCTTGCACGCTGCGCTGCGCGATTACGACGGCGGCCAGCTCGGCTTCTGGGCGCCGTTCGGCAGCTACGTGCCCGAGGGGCTGTCCGAGCTGGCGCGGCTCCCCCACCTGATCGACGCCGCCGATCTCCGCCGCGCGCAACGGGAGTGGGACGCGATCGGGCCGGTACTCACCTCACGGGCGGCGTTCACGGAGGCCTTCGCCGGCGTCGACCTACAGACCATCCACGGGGATGCGCCGTACCACAACATGATCAGCACGCCGGACGGCGATCTGTGGTCGGACTTCGAACTCGTCACCACCGGCGCCGTCGAGTCCGACCTCGCGATGGTGGGCCCCGAGGCGCTCGCCATCTACGACGAAGCGGCCGTAGCACTGGGCTTGCGCGCCGTCGACGAGCGGGTGTTGCGTCTGACGGAAGCTGCGGCGCGCCTTGCCATGATCGCCGCGCTGGCGATGGCTCCCGAACTACCGATGCTCGTCGATGCCATCGCGCCGATGGTCGACCAGTGGCGGGCCACCGAACCGGTGACCGCGCTCTAAGCCGGTGGTCCCGACGTCCTGCCGCGGATCAACTCGGTGTCGAGCACCTCGATCTCCGGCAGACCCGAGCGCGATGGCTGGTGCAGCAGGCGGCCCGCGCGGCGCCCCTTCTCGATGCTCGGCTGGCGCACCGTCGTCAACCCTCGGGAGATGGCGTCGGGGATCCCGTCGAACCCGGTGACGGTCAGCTGGCCCGGTACGTAGATGCCGCGTGCCCGCAGGTAGTCCATCGCGGAGAGCGCCAGCACGTCGGCCGTGCACATCAGCGCGGTGATGCGCGGATTCGCCTCCAGCGCCACCTCGGCGGCCAGACCACCGGACGTGGGCTGGTGCTCGAAGCTCTCGACGATCACCAGCTTCTGCGGGTCGACCCCGTGGGCGGTCATCGCGTCGCGTACGCCCTGGATCCGGTCGCCCTGCACGTCGAAGTGCGGCGTCCCGGCCCGGTCGGGGTCGGCGACGGCCACCACACCGGCATCCGGCCGTTCGCGGCCGAGACGCATGGTGAGCAGGCCGATCTCGCGGTGCCCGAGTTCCAGGACGTGCTCGGCCATCGCGCGCATCGCGGCCCGGTCGTCGATGCCGACGTGCGACGCCCCGGCGACGTGCTTGGGCTGATCGACGACGACCAACGGCAGGGCCCGCTGTTGCACGACCGGAAGATACGGGTCGTCGTCGGAGGCCGAGTAGACGACGAACCCGTCGACTCCGGCGGCCAGCACCGCGGCGGTACCGTCGCTCACGCTGCGGTTGGGTCCGACGGCGACCAGCAGCAGCCCCTGTCCGACCTCCTCGCACGATTCGGCAAGGCCCGCAACGAAGTCGAGGGCCGCCGGGTCACTGAACGAATAGTTGAGCGGTTCGGTGATCATCAGGCCCACCGCACCCGCGCGGCGGGTGCGCAGTGACCGGGCGACGGGGTCGGGACCCGGGTAGCCCAGCTGCTTGGCGGTGGCGAGCACGCGCTCCCGCAGATCGGCCGACAACTGGTCAGGACGGTTGTAGGCATTGGAGATCGTGGTGCGCGAGACCTTGAGTTCGGCGGCCAAGGATGCCAGGGTCGCGCGGCGCCGTGGCGCTTGACCTCGGGACATGCTCCATGACGCTAGCGGGTTCGCTCAGGGCGCGTCGCCGTCAGGTCCCATTCACGCGCTGGCCACCGTCCGTCGACCACGCCGACCCCTCAAACGCCGTCGTCGCCGAACATGCGGGCGAGGCGCGTCGTCCTCCGATCGACGAGCCCGGCCCACTCCCTACGATGACGGCCCTGAACGTCCGCCGCCGTAGATGCTTCCAGCCACGCACGCGCGAGGAATCGGGGAAAACCCTATGCCTGGGCGCCGTGCGACGGCGCGGTGGGCTGTGACGCGCCGCGGCGCGCCGAGAGCCACACCGCCAGCCAGATCAAGCTGACGATGGTGGTGATGACGAAGCTCGGCGGCACGTCGAACATCGCCGACGCCGCGAGCCCGCACCACACCGACACGACGGCCAGCACGGTCGCCACGGCCATCGCAGCGCCAGGCCGGGCCGTCAGCATGATCGCGGTCGCCGCAGGGGTGACCACGAGCGCGAACAGCAGCAGCGTGCCAACGGCCTGCACGGCCATCGTGATCGACAGCCCGAGCAGCGCCATGAACACCACCGACAGTGCGCGCACCGGCACGCCCCGCGCCTCGGCGACGTCGGCGTTGACCGACGCGAACAGCAGTGGGCGATAGATGAATGCGATGACGGCAGCGATCACGGCGAGGACGACTGCGAAGGTGACGAGCTGCTGATGGCTGACGGCCAGCAGATTGCCGAACAGCACGTTCGTCACCGTACTGCTGCTCTTGGTGGCCAGCGAGCTGAAGAACAGCCCAAGACCCGTCGCCGCCGCCAGCACGGTTCCGGTTGCCACCTCGCGCTCGTCGGCCCGCTTGCCGAGCGCACCGATGACGAGTGCGCCGCCCACGCAGAACACCGCGAGCCCGACGGTGACCGGCAGACCGATCAGAACTGCGCCGGTAGCGCCGGGAAAGCCGATGTGCGCCAACGCGTGTGCGGCGAACGCACTGTTGCGCACGATGATGAAGTATCCGATCAGGCCCGCGGCGAGAGCGACCAGGGTGCCGCCGATCAGCGCGTTGCGCATGAACGCCGACGTCAGGATGTGCACCCAATTGTCCTGGTAGCCCAGGGCCAGCAGCGACGTCGTCATCACACGCTCCGCATGTAGAGCTCGCCCTGCGGGGTGTGCACGACCTGAATCGACGTGCCGTAGAGGTGAGTCAGCAGCGTCTCGTCGACCACCTCGTCCATGGTGTCGAAGTGAGCGTGCCCGTCGAGTAGGTAGATGGCGCCGTCGAGGATGCCCAGCAGCGGGTTCAGGTCGTGGGCGACCACGACGATGGTCACGCCGAACTCGTCGCGGATCCGGGCGAGCAGGCTGACGATGCTGCGTTGGTTGCGCACGTCGAGCGAGGTGAGCGGTTCATCGAGGATGAGCAGACGGGGCCTGCTGACGAGCGCTTCGGCGATCGCGATGCGTTGGCGCTGCCCGCCGGAGAGCTGCGAGAGCCGACGGCCTGCGAACTCGGTTGCGTCGACCGCCGCGATGATCTCCTCCACCCGGCTGCGTTGTTCCGCAGTCGCGCGTCCGAAACCCCAGCGGTTGCCGGTCAATCCGAGCAGTACCGCGTCGCAGGCGCGTATCGCCGTGCCCGCGGCGGCGGCGTAGTTCTGCGGTACGTAGCCGATCAGGCCGGTGGCCGATCCGGGGCGTTCCCCGAGCACCCGGATCTCCCCCGAGGCGGTCGGGATGATGCCGAGCACCGCGTGCAGCAGCGTGGTCTTGCCGGAGCCGCTGGTTCCGATGACGGCGACGATCCCGCCCGCCGGTACCACGAACGTGCCCTCGGACCAGACCAGCCGGCCGCCACGGACGACGCTGACGTCGTCGAAGGCGAGCGCCGGTTCGCTGCCGTCAGACGGAGACACCGAGCGCCTCGACAAGGGAGGTGAGTTGAGCCACCTGCCAAGCCTCGAACGAATCCGTGCCGGGCGCCACCGTTTCGGTGACTTCGACGACCGGGACGCTCGCCGACTCGGCCGCGGCACGGATCTGCTCAGGCACCGATCCCTCGGTCTGGGTGTTGTAGATCAGCACGTCGACACCCTTGTCCTGCAGGAGGGTGAGGAAGGCGTCGAGGTCCGCAGGCGACGGGTCGGCCTCGTTGTTGGACGCGGTCTGGTAGCCGGCCGGGGTCTTGTTCTGCAGGCCGACGGCAGTGGCCATCTCGTCGAACACCGCTTCGGTCGCGGCGTAGGTCTTGCCCGACGCGGACTTCTTGATCGCGGCGATGGCGTCGTCGTAGGGCTGCAGCGACGTCGCGAACGCGCTGCGCCGCTCGGCGAAGTAGTCCGCGGCGTCCGGGGCGATCTCGGACAGCTCGGCGGTCACGGCGTCGGCGACTCCGCTGACGGCGGTCGGGCTGTACCAGACGTGTGGGTTGGCCGCACCGTCCTCGTGACCCTCGTGCCCGGCCTCGTGGGCGGCTTCGTCGTGGCCTGCCTCCCCCTCGCTGATCCGGACGGCATCGACGACGGGCGCGTCGGGTGCCGAACCGGCCGCGAGCTTGCCCGCCCACTCGTCGTAATGACCCCCGTTGACCACGACGAGGCGGGCGCCCTCGAACTTCGCCGCGTCGGCGGGCGAGGGTTCGTAGTCGTGTGGGTCGACCGACGAGCTGGCCAGGAGCGTGGTGACGTTCGCGCACGCACCCCCGAGTTCGGTGACCACGTCGCCCCACTGATCGACGCTGACGACCACGTCGACGGGCGCGACGGGGCACGGCGCGGCGTCGGTCGGCGCGGACGAGGACGAGGACGCCGAGTCGTCACCACTGTTGGAGCAGGACGTCAGTACGAACGGCACCACGAGCAAGGCGGCGGCGAGACGGCGCGAGACGATCATAATGTAACGATAACCGTTTTCATTAGAAAGGCCGAATCGGGTGGATCAGGCCCCCGTCGCCACCGGACGCCCGGGCTCGGCACTCCATTGCGACCACGACCCGGGGAACAGTGCAACGGGCGTTCCGGCGGCGACCGAGGCCGCCACCACCACCGATGCCGTCACCCCCGAGCCGCAATACGCGCCCGTCGCGCCGTCGAGCGCCTTGGCGAGTTCGGCGCCGGACAGGAAGGTGCCGTCGGCGCCCAGCAGCGACGTGCTCGGCACGTTGACCGCACCGGGCACGTGGCCGGCGACCGGATCGACCGGTTCGTGCTCGCCGCGGAATCGTTCCGGCGCGCGGGCATCGACGAGCCGGTCGGCATGCGCCGCCTCGTCGGCGGTCAGCGTCGGCAGAGCCCCGGCGTACAGGTCGTAGTGGACCACCACCACGTCACCGGGTTGGGTTGCGGCCGAGCCGGTCTCGAGGTCGCCACCCGCGTCCCGCCAGGCGGCGAGGCCACCGTCGAGGATGCACACCCCCGGAATGCCCGCGGCGGTGAGCACCCACCACGCCCTGGCCGATCCGGCGCGGTTCCAGTCGTCGTAGACGACCACCGGGACGCCCGACCGGATCCCCCATCGCCGAGCCGCCTCCTGCAGGTCGCGTCCCGACGGCAAAGGGTGCCGGCCGCGTCCGACGACGGCGTGGTCAGTGAGGTCGTCGTCGAGCGAGACGTACACCGCCCCTGGGACGTGCCCGTTCTCGTAATCGCCACGTCCGTCCGGCGCCGCGAGTTGCCACCGAACGTCGAGGACCGTGACGTCCTCGCCCGCGTCGAGGCGGGCGCGTAGGTCGGTCGCGGTGATCAGCACGTCGGCACGGGATGTGGTCACACGTCGATGCTGCCACTCGCGCCCGCCTAAGCTTCCCCGCGTGACCGCCCACGCCTTCAGCGCCGACGAGCGTCGCGCGGTGTACCGGGCCATCCTGGAGCGGCGCGACATGCGGGAGTTCGTCGCGGGGGCGACCGTCCCTGCGCCGGTCCTCGCCCGGCTGCTGCAGGCCGCGCACGCCGCGCCCAGCGTCGGACTGATGCAGCCCTGGCGCTTCATCCGCATCAGCGACGACGACCTCCGCCGCCAGGTCCACCGCATCGTCGACGACGAACGCGCGCTGACCGCCGACGCACTCGGACCCCGCGGCGATGAGTTCCTCGCGCTGAAGGTCGAGGGGATCCTCGACTGCGCGGAGTTGCTCGTCGTGGCGTTGGGCGACGACCGCGAGCGCCACGTGTTCGGCCGTCGCACCATGCCGCAGATGGACCTCGCCTCGGTGTCGTGCGCGATCCAGAACCTGTGGCTCGCCGCGCGCGCCGAAGGGCTGGGGCTGGGCTGGGTGTCGATCTTCGACCCGGCGCGGCTGGCACGGCTGCTCGGCATGCCCGCCGACTCCGAACCCGTTGCAGTGCTGTGCCTGGGGCCGGTGCCGGAGTTCCCCCGGCGACCGGTACTGGAGATCGAGGAGTGGACCCACGCCCGACCGCTGCCCGAGTTCGTCACCGAGAACGGCTGGGCGAGTTCACAGCCACGCGCCGTAGGCTAGCCCCCGTGTCGGCCGTGACCATGGACCTCAACGCCGATCTCGGTGAGGGTTTCGGCGCGTGGCGCCTCGGCGACGACGAGGCGATGCTCGAGGTGGTGACCAGCGCCAACGTGGCATGCGGCTTCCACGCCGGCGACCCCGCTGGGCTGCTCCGCACGTGCCGCGCAGCAGCCGCCCGTGGCGTCCGCATCGGCGCGCAGGTCGGCTACCGCGACCTCGCCGGTTTCGGTCGCCGCTTCATCGACGTCAGCCACGAAGACCTGGTGGCCGACGTCGTCTACCAGATCGGTGCGTTGCGGGCGCTTGCCCATGCCGCAGGGTCCGCCGTCGCCTACGTCAAACCCCATGGCGCGCTATACAACACGATCATCCGGCACGCCGAGCAGGCCGACGCGGTGGCCACCGCCGTGCACTTCGTCGATCCGGCGCTGCCGGTGCTCGGCCTCGCCGGTTCGGAGTTCTTCGACGCGGCACGGGCTCTCGGACTGCGCACCGTGCCCGAGGCCTTCGCCGACCGCGCCTACCAGCCCGACGGCACACTGGTGTCGCGTCGGGAGCAGGGCGCAGTGCTGCACGACGTCGACGAGATCGCCGAGCGGGTCGCCGCCATGACGGGGCACGGACGGGTCACCGCGATCGACGGTTCGACCATCCCGATCACCGCGGAATCGGTGTGCGTACACGGTGATTCGCCCGGTGCGGTTCGGATCGCGACCGCCGTGCGCGACCGCCTGATTGCCGACGGGCTGCAACTGAGGGCGTTCGTCTGATGCGCCTCAAGCTCGGCAGACCCGACCTTCGCGACTACACCGGATACTTCGACGCCCCTGCCGCCGACGCCGGATCGCCGGTCACCGTCACGTGGGCGGGCGTGACCACGCTGCTGATCGCCGACGGCGGCTCGGCGATCATGACCGACGGATTCTTCTCCCGGCCCAGCCTCCTCGCGGTGGGCACCAGGCGGCTCGCCCCGTCACTGCCTCGGATCGACGGCTGCCTGGCCCGCCTCGGCGTCGACCGGCTCGCCGCGGTGCTGCCGGTGCACACCCACTTCGACCATGCGATGGACAGCGCAGTGGTGGCCGACCGCACCGGGGCGACCCTGGTCGGCGGGTCGTCGACCGCCAACGTCGGCCGCGGTGGCGGATTGCCCGAGGACCGGCTGCTCGTCGTCACCCCGGGCAGTGCCGTCGACCTCGGCGCGTTCGAGGTCACGCTCGTCGCCGGTGACCACTGCCCACCCGACCGCTTCCCCGGCGACGTCGAGCGGCCCGTGGTGCCGCCGGTCAAGGCCGCCGCCTACCGGTGCGGCGAGTCCTGGTCGACCATGATCCGGCACCGGCCGACGGGCCGGGCCATGCTCGTCGTCGGTAGCGCAGGCTTCGTGCCGGGCGCACTCCGGGGCCACCGGGCCGACGTAGCCTACCTCGGCGTCGGACAGCTCGGCCTGCAGCCGGAGCGGTACCTGGTCGACTACTGGGACGAGACGGTCCGCACGGTCGGCGCACGCCGGGTGGTGCTGATCCACTGGGACGACTTCTTCCGCCCGCTGCACGAACCGCTGCGCGCACTGCCGTATGCCGGCGACGACCTCGACGCGTCGATGCGGGTGCTCACCCGGCTGGCGCGCGAAGACGGGGTGGCGCTTCACCTTCCGACCCTCTGGGAGCGCTGCGACCCGTGGAGCTGACGCTGGCGCTGCTGGCGCTGGCGACGGTCCTGGCGTTCGCGCTCGTCCGGCCGCGCCGCCTGCCCGAGGCCGTGGCCGCGATACCGGCCGCCGGTCTGCTGATCGCGACCGGCGTGGTGTCGGTCGACGACGCGCTCACCGAGGTCACCCGGCTGCTGCCGGTCGTGGGCTTCCTCGCCGCCGTGCTCGTCCTGGCCAAGCTGTGCGACGACGAGGGGCTGTTCCACTCCGCAGGCGTGGCGATGGCGAGGCGCAGCAAGGGCAGGCCGGTGCGGTTGCTGACGACGGTGTTCGTCATCGCCGCGATCACCACCGCCGTGCTCAGCCTCGACGCGACCGTGGTGCTGCTGACGCCCGTCGTGCTCGCGACGGCACGGACGCTGGGTCTGCCGTCCCGGCCGCACGCCTACGCCACGGCGCACCTGGCCAACAGCGCGTCGCTGCTGATGCCCGTGTCGAACCTGACCAACCTGCTCGCGTTCAGCGCCGCAGGCCTCACCTTCGCCCACTTCACCGCCCTGATGACGCTGCCGTGGCTGCTCGTCATCGCCGCCGAGTTCGTGATCCTGCGCATGTACTTCCGACGCGAGCTGGCAGCGGCGCCAGACGGTGACGTCGCGCCACCGCCCGCCGAGACCCCGGTGTTCGTGCTCGTCGTACTCGGCCTCACGCTGGCCGGGTTCGCCGTGACCTCGCTGCTCGATGCGTCACCGGCCTGGGCGGCGCTGGCGGGGGCGGTGGTCCTCGGCGTCCGCGCGCTGGTGCGCGGGCACAGCACGGTCCGCGACATCGCCGCGTCGGCCAACGTGCCGTTCCTGGCGTTCGTGCTGTGCCTGGGCGTCGTGGTGGCAGGGGTGATGCACCACGGCCTCGACACCGCGATGCGCGACGTGCTGCCGGTCGGCACCTCGCTGCCCGCACTGCTCGGCATCGCCGCCGTGGCCGCGCTGCTGTCGAACGTGGTGAACAACCTGCCCGCCGTGCTGGTGCTGCTACCGCTGGTCGCCGGCGCGGGACCCGCCGCGGTCCTGGCCGTGCTGATCGGCGTCAACGTCGGACCGAACCTCACCTACCCGGGATCGCTGTCCAACCTGCTGTGGCGCAACGTCGTTCAGCGCGAACGCATTCCGGCGCCGTTCCTGGAGTTCAGCAGGGTGGGGCTGGCCACGGTGCCCGTCACGCTGGTGCTCGGCGTGGTGGGGCTGTGGGCATCGGTCGAGGTGTTCGGCGTCTGAGTGGTGTCGTCAGTGCTCGTGACCCACGGCGCCACTGAGTTCGTTGGGGGTCTGCTCGAGCGTCGCGGAGTTGGTGATCTGCCCCGATTGCAGGTCGACCACGTGGATCTGCTTCGCCGCGGGATCGCTGACGTACACGGACTGCTCGCGCGTGAAGACGGCGGGTCCCGGCTGCTGCCAGTCGTCGGGCTCGGTCCACGGCTGGATCACCGGGATGGACTTCACCAGGTCACCGCTGACCGGGTCGAAGACGTGCAGCTGGCCATCGGTGCCGAGCATCAGCGCCTCACCCTGGGGACCGCGGCCGAGCGAGCGGAACCAGTAGCTCACCGACGGCGGCATCCGAACCAGCTTGAGCTGGTCCGTGGTGGTGTCGATCAGGGAGAACTGTTGCGGTCGCTCCATTTCCGCGTCGGCGTCGACCTTCATGTCACCGAGCACGACGGGCGAGTCCTGGTGTCCCCGGGTATTGCCGATCCGTCCGTATGGAGTCGGGCTGGAGATCTTGGTGAACTTGCCGTTGGCGTACTTCAGGACCCCGTTCTCGCAGCCGAGGATCACGACCTCGTCGGCAGCGACCGACTCGCCATGGATGCCGGGGCATTCCTCGCTGCGGGCGATCTCACGGTCGCCCTGCATCGCGACCGCCCCGGTGCGGTTCTCGGGATCACCGATGCTGTGCACCAGCGTTCCGTCGGCCAGGATGACGGCCACTCCGTGGTGGGCCTGCGGCGTGGTGAACTTCTGCGTCTCCGGCATGCCGTCGGCCAGCGCGTGCGGATCGAATGCGGTGATCTCACCCGAGCCGTCGGCGAACAGCACCGTGTTCTCACCGTGCACGACGACGTGTCCCGCTTCGGCTGCGGGGAACGTGTCGTCGGTCAACTCGCCTCCGGCGGCGTCGAGGATGCGGAACCCGTCGGTGGTGGTGACCAGGACGTGGGACTCGTCGCCGGCCGGGTTGAGGCGCAGGAAGCCGTCGAGTGGGATGTCCTGCCGCACTTCGAGGGTTTCGCCGTCGAGCACGTAGAGGCCGCCGTCGTAGGTGGCGACCAATGGCTCCGGGATGGGCGCCGTTTGAGGCTCCGCCGACGTCGTCGTGCTCTCGGCGTTCTCGTTGCTGCCACTCGAGCACGCCATCAAGGCCATGATCGTGCAGGACAGTGCTCCAGCGCGATACAGCCAGCGCGATCTCGTCATGTGATGCTCTCTCTCGTTGAGGGTGAAGGCCTGCGGCTATCGCAGGCCGGTGACGATGGCGTCGGCATTGGCGCGCATCATGTCGAGGTACGTGGCCGCGCGGGTACCGGGCGGGCTCAGCGACTCGCTGTGCAACTGAACGATCCGCACGTCGACGTCGGCGTCCTCGGCGAGCACTCGGGCCAGGCGTTCGGGCTGCGACGAGTCGACGAATATCGCAGGCACCCGGGCTGTTTCGATCGCCCCAACGAGTGAGTCGAGGTCCGAGGCGCTCGGCGCCGCCAGCGTCGTGCCGCTCGGCACGACGGCGCCGATGACGGTGAAGCCGAACCGCTGTGCGAAGTACCCGAGCACGTGGTGGTTGGTCACCAGCTTGCGGCGCTCGACGGGAATGGTGCGGAACTCCTCGGCCATCGTGGCGTCGAGGTCCCGCAGCTCCGCCCGGTAGTCCTCAGCGTTGCGCGACACCGCCGCAGCGTCGATGCCCCCGACGTCCCGGACGATCGCCTTCTCGATCACGTCGACGGCAGCGATCATCCGCTCGGGGTCATGCCAGAAGTGCGGATCGGGTGCGCCGGAACTCTCGCCCTCGGCGTACCGGATGGGGTCGACGTGGTCACCGACTGCCAACGTGGGCACGCCCTCTTCGGCAACGCCTTCGACGTTGCGGATCACGTTCTCCTCGAGCCCCAGGCCGTTGTAGACGATCAGGCCTGCGCTGGACATGGCGACCGCGTCCTGCGCCGACACGCCGAAGGAATGCGGATCTGCGTTGGGCTGCATCAGTACTCGCACTTCGGCCGCATCACCCACGACGTTGCGGACGACGTCTCCGAGGATGTTCGTGGTCACGACGATCTCTCCGTTCTGCTGCCCGGAGGAGCCGCTGCAGGCGGTGACCAACGCAGCGATCAGGGCCGTCGCCCAGACGAGGGTCCATCGCCTCATCGGCCGGCCTCGGCCATCAGGCCCGGCGATACCTCGGTGCGCAGCGTCCGCGCCAACCGCAGCCCGTCGGCGTAGTCGATCTCGTAGACCTGGCGGGCCGCTGCGTCGTTGACGTACGCCCTGTCGGAGTCGATCTCGATGACCGGCTGCGGGCCGTCGGCCGGAACGCCACCGGGGAACAGCGGGACGCGCGCCGTCTCGGTCCGCGTGCTCACGTCGATGCCGCTGAGCGTGCCGTCGCGGTGCAGGACGAGGACCATGCCGTCACCGGAGGTGTTGGCAGTCAACGCATCTGGAACCGGAATCACCGTCCACCTGCGCAGTCGGCTGTCGAGCACCCAGACGGTGCCCTCGGACACGCCGGCGAAGACGTCGGCGCGGTCGCGATGATCCATCTTCAGCGGCCGCTGCGCGGGCGCATCGGCAGGGAAGGGCATGTCGGTCACCGTCAGGTCGCCGTCACCACCGGTCACCCGAATCGCGCCGGTGGCGCAACCGAATACGACCGCCCGCCGGGTCGGCTCGGACCACGACGGGCTGGGACACGTGCCGACGAGGTCGGTCGACCCGCCGTCGTCGACCGCTCGAACGATGCCCGCGTCGGTCACCGTCACGAGCCGCTTGCCGTACGGCACCACCGCGGTGACGTCGTCGCCCACGTCGAGTCCGGATGGTGGCTCGACCTCCTTGGCGCCGAGCCGTTCGCGGTCGAGCAGCCGGACGTCGTTCCCGCCCGCTACCGCCGTGACCGAATTGCTGGCACTGACCGACGTGACTGGCACGTCCAGCGTGCCGACGAGGGCGGGTTCGGTGGCGAAGTAGTGGTAGTGGTCGCCGTGATCGAAGGTCCACGCACCGGCATCGACGATCAAGGTCTGATCGTCCGTGCCGAGGTAGGCGAAGCGGCCGTCACCGGCGATCGACGTCACGGGTCCTGCTGAGTCGACTCGCGTCTCGGTCTCGTCCACCGCGTCGTAGACGGCCGTGTCACCCGTACGCGGGTCGACCAAGACGAGTTTGGTGAGCGCCCCGTCCAGTTCGCGGGCGCCCTCGATGACCACCTGGTCCCCCGCACCGACCGAGGTCGCCGGCGGCACAGCCGGTTCGGCGCCGTTCGAGCAGCCGGCCGCCAGACACGCGACCGCCGTCGCGGTGGAGACCTGCCTCCACCGGCCGCGCAGCAGGTGGGCGGCGGTGGAGAGGAAGAAGATCAGCACGGCGACACCCGCGATCGTCGCTCCGCCCGCAGTTCCGGCGTGCCAAGAGATCAGCAGCCCCAGATACGTTGCTGCCGAACCGAACACTGCAGCCAACGCCATGACGCGGGGAATCGACCGGGCCCACGTCAGCGCCGTGGCAGGTGGGGCGACCAAGAGGCCGAGGACCAGCAGCGTCCCCACCACGTGGAAGGTGGCGACCATGGCGACCGCCATCAGGACCGTGAGCGCGACTGCCGCGAGCTGAGGCCGCAGGCCGAGGGTGGCGGCCTTGCGCGGGTCGAACGTCACCGCGACGAAGGCGCGATGCCCGACGACCGTTGCCGCAAGGGTGAACGTCAGCGCGGCGGCGAGGATGGCGAGGTCGACGCTCCGAACCCCCAGCACGTCGCCGAAGAGAAAACCGGTCAGGTCCACCGCGAAGCTCTGTGATCGGGACACGATGATCACCCCGAGCGCGAGCATGCCGACCAGCAGGAGCCCAATGCTGGTGTCGGAGGCGAGTTTCGACGATCGGCCGATTGCCGCGATGCCAAGTGCCATCGCGAGCGCCGCGATCATCCCGCCGACCATCAGGCTGCCACCCAGCAGCGCCGCGATTGCTACCCCCGGCAGCATGCCGTGCGACATGGCTTCGCCGAGGAACACGCTGCCCCGCAGCACGACCCAGCATCCGACCAACGCGCACAGGCACGCAGCCAATACACCCGCCGCTAGGGCACGCGCCACGATGTCGGCTTCGAAGGGCGCCAGCAGCCAGTGAGTCACGATGTACACTCTTAGCAGTAATGAAACTCATTTTCAATAAATCGCCACTCGGCTCGACGTCGATCGAGCTGACCAACGTCCGCTTTGGCTACCCCGGGGCGGAGGTCTTCCGTGGGCTCAACCTGTCGGTGACGCCCGGCGCCGTCACCGCGGTCGTCGGCTCGAACGGATCGGGAAAGTCAACGCTGCTGGGACTTCTCGCGGGTGTACTGCGCCCACACGGGGGCGATGTCCGAGCCCCGTGGGGTGACACCGCCCTGGCAGTTCAGCGCAGTGCGGTCACCGACGCCTTCCCGATGACGGCCGCCGAGGTGGTGATGATGGGCCGCTGGAGTCGCCTCGGCCTACTTCGGCGTCCCAGCCGCACCGACCACGGCGTCGTCGACCATTGGATGGCCGAACTCGGACTGGACGATCTGCGCAGGCGCACCATGGGCGAACTCTCCGGCGGTCAACGCCAACGCGTCCTGCTCGCACAGGCATTCGTCCAGGAGGCAGGGCTGCTGCTCCTCGACGAGCCCACGACCGGGCTCGATGCCGACTCGGCAGCCCACGTGGTCGTACACCTTCGACGCATGGCCGCCGAGGGCACGACCGTCGTCGCGGCCACCCACGACCACGACCTGATCCGAGCTGCGGAGCATCGCATCGACCTCAACGCGACGGCGACCGTGCGCGAACTCGGGTTTCAGCGCGGCGTGTCGCCCGCAGACACGCACGCTCGCGGAGAGAGGTAAGGCGGGAAGAAGGTGAGGTTGGGGGGTGGGTCAGTTGGCTCGGCGTTGCCGGGCGATCTCGGCCAGCACCACGCCCGCGGCGACCGACGCGTTGAGCGACTCGGTCGGGCCGGCCATCGGGATCGACACGATCGCGTCGCAGTTCTCCCGCACCAGTCGCGACAGACCCTTGCCCTCGGAGCCGACGACCACGACCATCGGACCGGTCGCGTCGATCTCGTCGAGTTCGGTGTCGCCCCCGGCGTCCAAGCCGACGACCAGCAGACCGGCATCGGCCCAACTCTTCAGCGTGCGAGTCAGATTGGTGGCCCGCGCGACCCGCAACCGGGCGGCCGCGCCCGCGCTGGTACGCCAAGCCACGGCCGTCACCGACGCCGAGCGGCGCTGCGGGATCACGACGCCATGCCCGCCGAACGCCGACACCGAACGCACGATGGCGCCGAGGTTGCGCGGGTCGGAGATGTTGTCCAGCGCGACCAGCAGTGCGGGCGTTACGTCGGAGGTGGCCGCCGCCAGCATGTCGTCGGGGTGGGCGTAGTCGTACGGCGGCACCTGCAGGGCGATCCCCTGGTGCAGGCCGTTGGAACTCATCCGGTCGAGGTCGTGGCGCTGTACCTCGAGGATGGCGATACCGGCATCGGCTGCGCGTTGCACCGACTCGGTGAGCCGCTCGTCGGACTCGGTGCCCAGTACGACGTAGAGCGCCGTCGCCGGAACTCCCGCCCGCAGGCACTCCAGCACCGGGTTGCGGCCGAGCACCACTTCGGTGTCGTCGGTCTTCTTGTGCCTGCCCTGATCCTTACGGGCCGCCGTCGCTGCCCGCTTGCCGGCGGGATGATGCGGCCGTGCGCTCGCGGGCGGCGTGGCGCCCTTGGCCTCGAGGCCGCGGCGCCGGACACCACCGGAGCCGACCGTCGGCCCCTTCTTGGTCCCCGTCTTGCGCACCGCGCCGCGGCGCTGTGAATTGCCTGCCATCTAGATCGTTTCCCGTCGCTTCACTTGTCGGAGCCGTCCAGGAGCGACCACTGCGGACCGTCGGCGGTGTCGGTGACGTCGACGCCCGCGGCCTTCAATCGGTCGCGGATCTCGTCGGCCTGCGCCCAGTCCCGGTTGGCGCGAGCGTCCTGGCGCTGCACGAGCGCCCACTGGACTAGTTCGTCGACGGCTGCCAGCGCAGCCGACGTCTCGTCGCGCGACACCCAGCGTTCGTCGAGGGGGTCGCAGCCGAGGATGCCCATCATCGCCCGGATCGAACGTGCGTGGGCCATCGCCGCCTCGTGGTCGCCCGCGTCGAGTGCCCGGTTGCCCTCGGCACGCGCCGCGTGGACCTCGGCGAGCGCCGCGGGCACCGCGAGGTCGTCGTCGAGCGCAGCGGCGTATCGCGGCGTCGGCTCGCCGGGGACGACGGCGCCGACGCGGGTGCGCACCCGATGCAGCAGGTCCTCAATGCCCGCGTACGCCTTGACGGCGTCCTGCAGTGCGTTCTCGGAGAACTCGAGCATCGAGCGGTAGTGGGCGCTGCCGAGGTAGTAGCGCAGCTCCGCAGGCCGGACCCGTTGCAGCACAGCGGGGATCGACAGGACGTTGCCCAGCGACTTGCTCATCTTCTCGCCGCCGAGCGTCACCCAACCGTTGTGCAGCCAGAACTGGGCGAACCCGTCACCAGCCGCCTTGGCTTGCGCGATCTCGTTCTCGTGGTGCGGGAACACCAGGTCCATGCCGCCGGCGTGGATGTCGAAGGCCGAACCCAGGTAGGCCTCGCACATCGCGACGCACTCGGTGTGCCAGCCGGGCCTGCCCCTACCCCACGGCGTCGGCCACGACGGCTCGCCTGGCTTGGCGCCCTTCCACAGGGTGAAGTCGCGCGGGTCGCGCTTGCAGGTGGCGGCGCCCTCGCCCTGGTGCACGTCGTCGATCCGATGCCCGGACAGCGCGCCGTACTCCGGCAGGCTCAGCACGTCGAAGTACACGTCGCCGCCACTGGCGTAGGCGTGGCCGCGCTCGATCAGGCGCTCGATCAACTCGACCATCTGGGTGATGTGGCCGGTGGCGCGCGGTTCGGCCGACGGCGGCAGCACGCCGAGCGCGTCGTACGCGGAGGTGAAGGCGCGCTCGAAGGTCGCCGCCCACTCCCACCACGGGCGCCCCGCATCGGCGGCCTTGTTGAGGATCTTGTCGTCGATGTCGGTGACGTTGCGGATGAAGGCGACGTCGTAGCCCTTCGCCGTCAGCCAGCGCCGCAGCACGTCGAAGGCGACGCCGCTGCGCACGTGGCCGATGTGCGGAAGTCCCTGCACCGTCGCCCCGCACAGGTAGATCGAGGCGTGACCCTCGCGCAGCGGGACGAAGTCGCGCACGGCACCGGTCATGGTGTCGTGGAGTCGCAATCCGCCGTCAGTCACGACGTCGCAGCTTACCGGCCTGATCGGCTCTAACCGTCATCTGACCTAGTCGACTCCTCGCGCAAGCGCTCGTCGGGGCCAGTCGACTCCTCGCGCAAGCGCTCGTCGGTCACCAGCAGGGCCGTCGCGATCGCGGCCAACCCCTCGCCGCGGCCCGTGAGACCGAGACCGTCGGTGGTGGTGGCGGACACCGAGACCGGAGCGTTCAGCAGTTCGGACAACACCGTCTGCGCCTCCGCCCGCCGTGGCCCCACCTTGGGCCTGTTCCCGATCACCTGCACCGCCGCATTGCCCACGCGAAGGCCCTCGGCCAGCACGAGACCGTGTACGTGACGCAGCATCTCGGCGCCCGTGACACCGCGCCACTCGTCGCGGTCGGTGCCGAACACCGAACCCAGATCACCGAGCCCCGCCGCGCTGAGCAGCGCATCGCACAAGGCGTGCGCAGCGACGTCGCCGTCGGAATGCCCGGCGCAGCCATCGGCGTCGACGAATTCGAGACACAGGAGCCGGCACGGCCGGCCGGCCTCGATGGGATGTACGTCGGTGCCGAGACCGATCCGTGGCACCCCGGTCATGATCGGGTCAGGACGCGGCGGCCAGCGCCTCGTCGAGAATGATCGTGGCCTTCTCGTCTTCGACGTTCTCCGCCAGAGCCAGCTCGCCCACGAGGATCTGCCGCGCCTTGGCCAGCATGCGCTTCTCGCCTGCCGACAGTCCGCGCTCCTGATCGCGACGCCACAGGTCGCGAACGACCTCGGCGACCTTGTTCACGTCACCGGAGGCGAGCTTCTCGAGGTTGGCCTTGTACCGACGCGACCAGTTGGTCGGCTCCTCGGTATGGGGCGCCCGCAGCACCTGGAAGACCTTGTCCAGACCTTCTTGACCCACCACGTCCCGCACGCCGACGTACTCTGCGTTGTCAGCGGGGACCCGAACGGTCAGATCACCCTGGGCGACCTTGAGGACGAGGTATTCCTTCGCCTCGCCCTTGATGGTCCGGGTTTCAATCGCCTCGATCAGCGCAGCACCGTGGTGTGGATAGACGACGGTGTCTCCGACCTTGAAAATCATCAGAATGAAGCCCCTTTCACGTGTCCATCCTAACACGGGGCTGGAGGGGGCGTATGTCAACGATGCAGGTCAGGGGCACCGCCGGTGAAGAGAAGGGGTTGACACCGTAACGAATCCGTGCAACCAAGCAAGTGCTCGGCAAACCGCCGGGAGGCCTTTTCCGGGCCGCAGGCGGACCGCCGCGAGACCCGCCTTCCGAAGCGGCTCGCGCCTTTTCGCTCGTGCGCGGGGTGTCGGCGCGGCGGTCCCGGCGGCGGGTGAGACACCTCGGCTACCGCGGTCGAACGGCACCTACTACTCTGCATAGTCGAAGCACCGGACGCCCGTCCGTCGCGCTGCCTTGCCGAGCAGGAGGCCTGAGTGAACCGCTCCCGATCGCGCTCGTCCGCCGTCACGTCGGGCGTCGCCGCCCTGGGCGTCGCCGCGACGGTTCTGCTCTCCGGATGTGGCGCCGGGCAGATCTCGCAGACCGCCATGCAGCAGCCGGCCATCAACGGCACCAACGTGTGGGTCGGCCAGCCGACGTACGGCATCGCCCTCCGCAATCTGCACCTGCGCGCACCCCAGACCACCGACTACGTCGAGCCGGGCACCGATGCCGAGTTGATCTTCGTCGCGATCAACGGATCTGCCGAGGAGCCCGACAAGCTCGTCTCGATCACCTCGGAGTTCGGGACCGTCAGCGTCACCGGCAAGACCGAGGTGCCCGCCAACGGAAGCCTCGTCGTCGGCACCCCCGACGGCCAGGTCAGTGCACTCGAGGCGGTCGACGTGGTCGATGCGGCCGAGGCGAAGGTCGCGCTGACCAAGCCGATCACCAACGGCATCAACTACGACTTCACCTTCACCTTCGAGAAGGCAGGCTCCTCCACCATCGCCGTGCCGATCTCGGCCGGCGAGACCCAGCGCCGCGACAAGGAGCCGGAGATCCACAACGGCGGCTCGGGTTCGGCCATCGGCGAAGAAGCCGGCGGCGGCCACAGCGAGGGCGGCGGCCACTAGCGCTAGCGCGCCTGAGTGGTTCTGTCGGTGGTGACCGATACCGTCACGGCGTGACACGAACCGGCTCGAAGGCACGTTCGCAGTTCCGGTGTTCCGAATGCAGTCACGTGGCGGCCAAGTGGGTCGGCCGCTGTCCTGACTGTGGCACCTGGGGCACCGTGAACGAGGTGGCCGTGCTGTCGACGGTCCACGGCGCTGCGGTACGACGGGCCGTCGCGCCCGCCTCCCCCGCGGTGCCGATCAGCTCGATCGATCCCGGGGCCACCCGGCACTTCCACACCGGCATCAGCGAGCTGGACCGCGTCCTCGGCGGCGGGCTGGTGCCCGGTTCGGTGACGCTGCTCGCCGGCGATCCCGGCGTCGGCAAGTCCACGCTGCTGCTCGAGGTCGCCCACCGCTGGGCCGAGACCGGTCGCCGCGCGCTCTACCTGTCCGGCGAGGAGTCCGCGGGCCAGATCCGGCTGCGCGCCGAACGCACCGGCTGCAGCCACGACGAGGTGTTCCTCGCCGCCGAGTCCGATCTACAGACCGCACTGGGCCACATCGAGGCGGTCCAGCCGTCGCTCGTGGTGGTCGACTCGGTGCAGACGATGTCCACGGCCGAGGTCGACGGCGTCACCGGCGGCGTCACCCAGGTGCGGGCCGTCACCACGGCGTTGACCATGGCCGCCAAGACCACCGGTGTCGCGATGCTGCTCGTCGGCCACGTCACCAAGGACGGCGCCATCGCGGGACCGCGCTCGCTCGAGCACCTCGTCGACGTGGTGCTGCACTTCGAGGGCGACCGTGCGTCGGCGCTGCGCATGGTCCGCGGCGTCAAGAACCGCTTCGGCGCCGCAGACGAGGTCGGCTGCTTCCTGTTGCACGACAACGGAATCGAGTGCGTCGCCGATCCTTCCGGACTATTCCTCGACCAGCGTCCGGCACCCGTGCCGGGCACCGCGGTGACCGTGACGCTCGACGGCAAGCGGCCACTGATCGGCGAGGTGCAGGCGCTCATCGGGTCGGCGTCGACGGGCAGCCCTCGGCGGGCAGTCAGCGGCATCGACTCGTCTCGTGCGGCGATGATCACCGCCGTGCTGGAGAAGCGCGCGCACCTGTCGGTCGGGTCGTACGACATCTACCTGTCCACCGTCGGCGGCATGCGCCTGACCGACCCCTCGTCGGACCTCGCCGTCGCCCTGGCCATCGCGTCGGCGTACGCCGACATCCCGATGCCCGCAACGGCCGTCGCCATCGGCGAGGTGGGCCTGGCCGGCGATCTGCGCCGGGTCACCGGCATGGACCGTCGGCTCTCCGAGGCGGCCAGACTGGGCTTCACGTCGGCGATCGTGCCGCCAGGGGTGAAGGACGGCCCGGCGGGTCTGCGACTGCTCAATGCCGACAACATCGGTGGGGCGTTGCGTGTGCTGCGGGAGATCGCAGACAATAAGGGCTGATCCGAGGAGGGGCCGATGGCCGTTGTGAAGTCCGGCGGCAGGGCAGCAGTCCGCGGCACCCCGAACAACGTGGTGCAGCTGGCGCGGCCGACGCTGCGCGAGACGCTCGGCAGGCTCGCTCCCGGAACCCCGTTGCGCGATGGCCTGGAGCGCATCCTGCGCGGCCGCACCGGCGCACTCATCGTGCTCGGGTACGACGAGAGCGTCGAGGCCATCTGCGACGGTGGCTTCGAACTCGACGTGCGCTACGCCCCTACCCGGCTGCGCGAGCTGTCGAAGATGGACGGCGCGGTGGTGCTGTCGAGCGACGGCACGCACATCCTGCGGGCCAACGTGCAACTCGTCCCCGATCCGTCGATCCCCACCGACGAGTCCGGCACCAGGCACCGCTCCGCCGAGCGCACGGCCGTGCAGACCGGCTATCCGGTGATCTCGGTCAGCCACTCGATGAGCATCGTCACCGTGTACGTCGCAGGCGAGCGGCACGTCGTCCCCGACTCGGCGACCATCCTGTCGCGTACGAACCAGACCATCGCGACGCTCGAGCGGTACAAGACGCGGCTCGACGAGGTGAACCGGCAGCTGTCCACGGCAGAGATCGAGGACTTCGTCACGCTGCGCGACGTCATGACGGTGGTGCAGCGCCTGGAGATGGTGCGGCGCATCAGCCTCGAGATCGACGCGGACGTCGTCGAACTCGGCACCGACGGCAGGCAGCTCAAGCTGCAGCTCGAGGAGTTGGTCGGCGACAACGACACCGCGCGCGAGCTGATCGTGCGCGACTATCACGCCAACCCCGACCCGCCGACGGGCGCCCAGGTGAGTGCCACGCTCGAGGAACTCGACGGCCTGTCGGACACCGAGTTGCTCGACTTCACCGCCCTGGCAAGGGTTTTCGGTTATCCGTCGACGGCGGAGGCGCAGGACTCCGCGATGAGTTCACGCGGTTACCGCGCGATGGCGGGCATTCCGCGACTGCAGTTCGCCCACGTCGATCTGCTGGTCCGGTCGTTCGGTTCGCTGCAGGGCGTGCTGGCCGCGAGTGCGAGCGATCTGCAGTCGGTCGACGGCATCGGATCCATGTGGGCGCGTCACATCCGGGAGGGCCTGTCGGCGCTCGCGGAGTCGACGATCGCCGATCAGCTCGCCTGAGTCCTGCGCCGAACTGGAGAGTCACGTCGTTGCGGCGCGCGCAGAACGACGCGACTCTCCAGTTCGGCGGAAGTGGGGGGTCAGCCGACCGGCGCGGGAACTTCACCCTCGGGTGCCACGGGCGCCGGCTCCGGCGGGGCCTCACCCGGCGCGGGCGGCGCCGCCTCGGCGAGGATGAACGGCACTGCCGCCGACCTCAGGTTCCCGAGCTGCACCACCAGGTTGTAGGTGCCCGGTCCGATCGGTTCGCGGGGCAGTGGGCAGTTGGCTGCCGAGCCCATGCCGGTCCACGTCACCTCGGTGGTGACCTGCTCGCCCGGGTTGAACGTCTTCACCAGCGTCTCGTTGGACGGGGCGCAGTCCAGGTTCGACCACAGGCGGTCGTTGTTCAGCGAGTAGACGTACGCGGCGAGCACCGCGGCGCCGACGTCGCGCTGGCAGGCCACCAGGCCGATGTTGGTGACGACCATGGTGAACTTCGGCTGGTCGCCGATGACGTAGTTGGGCTGGCTGGTGATGCCCTTCACGGCAAGCGTCGAATCCGGGCAGTCGTCGCCCTCCTTCAGCACCGGCGGCGGCGTCACGGCTGCCGACGGGGTCGGCGTCGGGGGCGGCGCCTGCTGGGCCGGCGGCTGAACCGGGGTCTTGACCTCGGGGTTCTCGCCCGGCAGCGGTGTGGGGGCGGCTGCGGTGGGGCTGTTCGTGGCGCCCTCACCGGACGACGAATCACCCGAGGAGTTCGCCACGACGACGAACACGATCGCCACGACTAGGGCGATGACGAACGCGGCAACGCCGATCGCGAGCATCCGGCGCCGCTTGTAGATCTCCGGCGGCAGCGGCCGATGCGGTTCTGTATCCAGCACATTTCAACGGTAAGGGCAGGTCACGCCCTATCGTCCGACCGTGCTCGGCGTGTCGCCGTCCAGTCTCGTGACGAAACTCGCGTCAGGCTTCGCCGATGTCGCCGATGTGAGCCCGCCGCTCGGTGCGTCCATCGGCGAGGTGGTAGGTCGCGCCGACCACCGCCACCGTGCCCGCCTCGAGCGCGTCGCGGATCGCAGTGGAGCGGTCACGGAGCTGTTGGACGGTCTCGTTGACGTGCTTGGCCTCGAACTCGTCGAGGTTCGTCATGCCCTCACGCCTGCCCATCAGGATCGACGGCGTCACGCGTTCGACGACGTCGCGCACGTACCCGCCCGGTACCGCGCCCTCGTCGATCGCGGTCAGCGTCGCCTTGACCGCACCGCAGCTGTCGTGGCCGAGCACGACGATCAGCGGTACGCCCAGCACGTTGATCGCGAACTCGATCGAGCCCAGCACCGCGGAGTCGATGACGTGGCCGGCGGTGCGCACGACGAACATGTCGCCGAGGCCCTGATCGAAGATGATCTCGGCTGCGACGCGGCTGTCGGAACACCCGAACAGCACCGCCGTCGGCTTCTGGCCGTCGACGAGGCGCTCCCGGTCGGCAATTCCCTGGCTCGGGTGTTGGGGCTTACCGCTGACGAAGCGGTCGTTACCCTCGCGTAGTGCCTTCCATGCGCTCACGGGATTCGAATTCGGCATGGGTGTCATCTTGCCTGAGCCACTTCCGGAGAGCACCGTGAGCCTCGACGCCACGGTTTTGCTGGACTGGTACGACCGCGAGCAGCGGGACCTACCGTGGCGTCGGCCGGGGGTCAGCGCGTGGCAGATCCTCGTCAGTGAGTTCATGTTGCAGCAGACCCCCGTGGCCCGGGTAGAGCCGATCTGGCGCGACTGGATCGCGCGGTGGCCGACCCCGTCGGCGACCGCGGCGGCGTCGCAGGCCGACGTCCTGCGGGCGTGGGGCAAGCTCGGCTATCCGCGGCGCGCGAAGCGGCTGCACGAATGCGCGACCACCATCGCCACCGACCACGGCGACGAGGTTCCCGACGACGTCGACACGCTGCTGACGCTGCCCGGCGTCGGGGTGTACACCGCACGGGCCGTGGCCTGCTTCGCCTACGGCAAGCGGGTGCCGGTCGTCGACACCAACGTGCGCCGCGTGGTCGCCCGTGCGGTGCACGGACGGGCCGATTCGCCCGCCAGCGTGCGCGACCTCGCCGACGTCGAAGCCCTGCTGCCGAACGACGAACGGGCACCGCGCTTCTCGGTCGCGGTGATGGAACTGGGCGCGACGGTGTGCACGGCACGATCACCGAAGTGCGGCATATGTCCGCTGGGCGCGTGCGCGTGGCGAGCGGCGGGCTACCCACCCGCGACCACACCCGCACGCCGACCGCAGCGCTTCACCGGCACCGATCGACAGGTGCGGGGCCGGTTGCTGGACGTGTTGCGCGCGAACGCCTCTCCCGTCCCGCGCGCCGAACTCGACGTGGTGTGGCTGACCGACACCGTCCAACGCGACCGGGCGCTGCTGTCGCTGCTGAGCGACGGACTGGTCGAACAGACCGCCGACGGGTTGTTCGCACTGGCCGGCGAGGGCGGCTAGTTCGGCACGCCGGAACCGCTCGGTGGATTAGCCTCGACGGGTGGCCGGTCGTCGATTCCAGGCGGCGCGAATCCAGTTCGCGTCGCGCTTCGACCTCGACATCGCCTACCAGGTGCTCGGCGAGGGGCCGGTCGACCTGATCGTCATGCCCGGCCCGTTCGTGCCCATCGACGTGATGGACGCCGAACCGGCGATGTACCGCTTCTACCGCCGACTGTCTAGCTTCTGCCGCGTCATCCGCTTCGATCAGCGCGGGATGGGGATGTCGTCGCGAATCGGGTCGGACGCCACCGTCACCCCGTCCTGCTGGGCGGAGGACGCGATCACGGTGCTCGACGCCATCGGCTCCGAGCGCGCAGCGGTGCTCGCGTCCGGGTTCACCGCGGTCAGTGCGCTGCTACTGGCCGCCGACCACCCGGACCGCGTCAGCCACCTGGTGCTGGTCAACGCGAGCGCCCGCGCACTCTGGGCAGCCGACTACGAATTCGGCGCCAAGTCCGACGGGGCGAACCCGTTCACCACCATCGCGCACGAACCAGACGCCGTCGAGCGGGGTTTCGACGTGCTGCGCATCGTCGCGCCGTCGGTGGCGTCCGACCGTGCGTTCCGCAGCTGGTGGGACCACGCGGGCAATCGGGCCGCCTCCCCGAGCATGGCCCGCAAGTCCAGTGAGGTCATCGCGGGAGCCGATGTGCGGCACAAACTCTCGTCGATCACCACTCCGACACTGGTGATGCACCGCAGGGACTCGGCCTTCGTCGGCGTCGAGCACGGGCGCTACCTCGGCGACCACATCGCGTGTGCGCGCTACGTCGAGTTGCCCGGCAACGACTCCCTGTACTGGATCGGGGACGCAGGCCCGATGCTCGACGAGGTCGAGGAATTCATCACCGGGTCCCGCGGGGAGGCCGACGCCGAACGGGTGCTGAGCACCGTCGTCATCACCGACATCGTGGGGTCGACGGCGCGGGCGGCCACGCTCGGCGACGACCGCTGGCGCGATCTGCTCGACCACCACGACGCCACGGTGCGCAACACGCTCGATAGATTCCGCGGGCACGAGATCAACACCGCCGGAGACGGTTTCATCGCGACGTTCACCAGCCCGAGCGGCGCCCTGGACTGCGCCGAGGCCATCGTCGACGCCGTAGCGTCGATCGGCCTGGAGGTCCGCGTGGGCGTGCACGCCGGCGAGGTGGAGATGCGCGGCGACGACATCGCGGGCATGGCGGTGCACATCGGGGCGCGGATCGCGGCGCTGGCAGGTCCCAGTGAAGTGCTGGTGTCCTCGACGGTCCGCGAGATCGTCGCGGGCTCGCTGCGCACGTTCACCTCACGCGGCGTGCACGACCTCAAGGGCGTGCCGGGGCCGTGGCACCTCTACTCGCTGTAGCTCCGAGGATGGGTCAGGCCGTCGCCGCACAGTCGGTGCAGGCGAACCGGCGCCGGTAGTCCGACGGCGTCACGCCGATGATGCGCCGGAAGTGATGGCGCAGCAGCGTCGCGGTGCCGAACCCGGACCGGTCTGCGACCTGGTCGATGTCCAGGTCGGTCTCCTCGAGGAGCCGGCGGGCGTAGAGCACGCGCTGGTCGGTCACCCACTGCATCGGCGTACGACCGGTCTCCTCGACGAAGCGCCGCGCGAACGTCCGCGCCGACATGCTCGCCCGCTTGGCCAGCGTGTTGACGGTGTGCGGCTTCTCGAGGTTGGAGAGGATCCAATCAAGGTGCGGCGCAAAGCCTTCCGAGCATCGCACCGGGATCGGCTGATCGATGTACTGGCGTTGACCGCCGTCGCGGTGCGGCGGGACGACCATCCGGCGTGCGATCACGTTGGTGACCTCACTGCCCAGTTCGCGGCGCACCAGGTGCAGGCAGGCGTCGATGCCCGCAGCCGTGCCCGCACTGGTGATCAGGTTGCCGTCGTCGACGTAGAGGACGTTGCGGTCGACCTTGGCCGTCGGGTACATGGCGGCCAATTCGTCGGCGTGCATCCAGTGCGTCGTGCAGGCTCGCCCGTCGAGCAGACCGGCAGCACCCGCGACGAAGGCGCCCGAGCAGACGGTGAGGATGATCGACCCGGATTCGGCGGCCTTGCGGATCGCGGCGAGCGCCTCCTCCGGATAGGTCGGGCCCGAGATGGCGGGGATCGCAACGAGGTCGGCGCCGACGAGGTCCTCGTAGCCGTGGTCCGGGGTGATCCAGGCGCCGACCGACGTCCGCAGCGGCTTGCCCGGTTCGGGCCCGCAGATCTTGAAGTCGAAGTTCGGCACTCCCTCGGCGGAGCGGTCGATGCCGAACACCTCGCACAGGACGCCGAACTCGAAGACGGCCAACCCGTCGAGCACCAGAGCTGAGACGGTCTTGATCATGGCAGTATCTTATCCTCCTCAGTCAGTTCTGCCACTGTTGGCGGGATCTCAAAGGTCGAACAATTGCTGCCATGGACATCTTGCTCACCTTCCTCATCCTCGCCGCACCGTTCGCCGTGGCCGCCCTGCTGAGCTGGTCGTCGCACCGCGGCCAGCCGATCCGGACCTACTACGACGGCGTCGCCGACGACCCCGACTGGTACCGCATCCAGCACGATGCCGATGCCGCGCGCACCCGCTTCGAGCAGAGCCCGGCCTGGCCGGCGTCAGGCGCCTCCGGCGAACGTCGATAAGAACGCGAGCACCGCGTGGCGGTATTCCTCCGGCGCATCGTCGTGCACCAGGTGGCCGGCGCCCGGAACATCCAAAAGGGTTGTCCGGAAACCGGTCTCGTGCATGCGGCGCATCTGACCGGGCGGAGTCACCGAGTTGCCCGCCTCGATCAGCAGCGTCGGCGCCCGCACCGCGTGCCACTGCTTCCAGTAGTCGCGGGTACCCCACTGCGCCGCGATCTCGACCCAGCGCTCGGTGCGGCCGTGCAGCCGCCACCCCGTCGGCGTGCGGTCGAACGCCTCGGCGAAGTAGCGCCCCGCGACGTCACCGAACGCGTCGAGTATCTGCCGGTGCGACGTGAACTCCTCCGGCAGTGCGTACACCCACGGCTCCCACGGTCCCGTCGTACGCCCGCGGAAGTCCGGCGCCATGTCCTCCACGACGAGAGCACGCACCAAGTCCGGCCGCTCGGCGGCCAGACACCACGAGTGCAGGCCGCCCATGGAATGACCGACCAGCGTCACCGGCCGACCGAGCGAGACCACCGCGTCGCCGAGATCGGCGACGAACCGCTCGGTGCTGATCGGCTCCGGATCCTCGACGTCACGGCCGCGGTGCCATGGCGCGTCGTAGGTGTAGACCCGGGCGACGTCGGTCAGCCACGGGATCTGACGCGACCAAGTGCTCCCCCGCCCCATCAGACCGTGCACCAGCACCACCGGCTCACCCCGACCGCCCCTGTCGGTCAGCAGTTCGGTCCGCATGGGCTAATACTGCCCCGGCACCAGGGGCGGTAGCCTGATGCCCATGCCCGTGGTGAAGATCAACGCGATCGAAGTTCCGCCGGACGCCGGCCCCGAGTTGGAGAAGCGCTTCGCGAACCGCGCCCACGCCGTCGACGGCCAGCCCGGCTTCCTCGGCTTCCAGCTGCTCCGCCCGGTCAAGGGCGAGGACCGCTACTTCGTCGTCACGCAGTGGGAGTCCGAAGAGGCATTCGAGGCCTGGGCCAGCGGCCCGGCGGTAGAAGCCCACGCCGGCCAGCGCGCGAATCCCGTCGCCACCGGTGCGTCACTGCTCGAGTTCGAGGTCGTGCTCGACGTCCAGCGGTCGGGATCGTAGCGACGTGGGAATCGATGTCACGAGGACCGGCGCCACGGCGTAACGCAGGCCGGATGCGACACCGGGTGGTCGGAGCGACGATCGCCGCGATGCTGGTCGCAGTCCTGGCCTGCGGTTGCTCTCCTACCGGTCCGGCTCCCGCCGAGGCCGCGTACGGGACTCGGATCGACACGAACACCCCGCAGGGGCTGCGGGCCAAGCAGCTCGTCGACATGGTCAACTCGGACTGGCCCATCGGTACCGTCACCGTCGGCACCCTCGCCAGCCCGGAGCTGATCGAACCCGTCGCCGGTGCCATGGACCGCCTGTGGGCGGACCGGCCGATCACCGTCACCGGCATCGAGGTCGGTGCCGGGTCGGCCACCCTGCATCTGTTGACTTCGTATCAGGTGGCCCAGGACGTCAAGCTGCGCACCAACGACGCCGGTCTGGTCGACCGCTTCGACATGACGCTGGTCAAGCCGCAGATCAAGCAGTGGTCGGACGTCGACGCCGAGATCACCAAGTCGGGCGCCCGCTACTCGTACGCCGCGTCGAAGGTGTCCAGCGGCAAGTGCACCAAGGTCGTGGGCACCAACGTCGACGAATCGCTGCCGCTGGCCTCGATCTTCAAGCTGTACGTGCTGCTGGCCGTCAGCGAAGCCGTCAACGCGGGCACCCTCACCTGGGACGAGCAACTGGTGATCACCAAGGAGGCCAAGGTCGTCGGCTCCGCCGGGTTCGACGACCTGCCGCCGGGGGCAAGCGTGTCGGTGCGAGACGCCGCGCAGGAGATGATCTCGGCCAGCGACAACATGGCCACCGACATGCTGATCGAGCGGCTCGGGCCGGGCGCGGTGGAACGCGCCTTGGCCACGGCGGGCCACCACGACCCGGCGGCGATGACGCCGTTCCCCACCGCGCACGAGATGTTCTCCGTCGGCTGGGGCAAGCCGGACGTACGCGAGGAGTGGAAGCAGGCGTCGCCGCAGCGCCGCGCGGAACTGCTGCACCAGACCAACGTCCTGCCGTACGAGCCCGACCCCGAACGCACCCGCACGCCGGCGTCGCCCTACGGGGCGGAGTGGTACGGCACCGCGATGGACGTCTGCCGCGTGCACGCAGCGCTGCAGGCCTCCGCCGTCGGGCCCGCCGCACCGGTCCGGGCGATCCTGTCGGCCACCCCCGGCATCGAACTCGACCCGAAGACCTGGACGTACATCGCGTCGAAGGGCGGCAACCTGCCGGGCGACCTGACGTTCAGCTGGTACGCCACCGACCGCACCGGCCAAGGCTGGGTGGTCAGCTTCCAGCTCAACTGGCCCGCCTACCGCAGTCAGATCGCCGCCGGATGGCTGCTGTCGATCGCCACGCAGGCCTTCGGATTGATCTCGGTCGGACCGCCTAACCGGTAGAGCGCAGCGTCCACGCCTGACCGCGCAGATGCATCACGGTCCTGCTGGCAGGTGCCACGTCGACCCGCCAGAACGACCTCGGCGGCGCGTCGAGGGCAACCAGTACGGCTGCCCGGATCACGGCCGGATGCGTCACCGCGGCCAGCCTCCCCCGCCGATCCGCCAGCGAGTCGAGCCACTTACGCACCCGGATCATCACGTCGACCACCGACTCCCCGCCGTGCGGGGCCTGCGTCGGATCGGTCAGCCAGACGGCGAGTTCCGCGGGCGGCACCCCGCCGAGAACCTGACCGCGCCATGTGGCGCAGTCGAGGTCGGCCAGCGCGTCGTCGGTCTCGGCGCGAAGACCGAGCAGTTCTGCGGTCTGACGGGTCCGCTTCTCCGGCCCGCACACCGCCGCGTCGATCGGACCGAGTTCGACAGTGGCGTCCAATTGCCGTTGTCCGAGCCCGTTGAGCGGCTCGTCGATCGGGAAGCGTCCGGCTGCCATGGCATCGGTCATGGCGTGCGACACCAAGGTCAGCCGGACGACTTCACTCACCGAGTTGCTCAGGCCGCCAACGCGTCGTGGCGTCGACCGTCGAGCACCTTCGACACCAGCGCCGCGAAGGCGAGGCCGATCGTCGCGTACATGACGACCTGCACCCCGAGGGAGTACAACCGGAAGTCGTACAGCACGTCGGCTGGGAAGCCCTCGTAGACGATCGCGCCCGCGTCGTCGCGCAGCGGGCCCGGCGTCTCGTCGATCGTCGGCAGGATCAGCATCACCACGGCAACGGCGACGACGTAGGTCCCCGCTGCCGCCAGCGACGCGTTCCAGGCGCCGAACTTCGCCGACCACCGCCGGCCGAGCGCAACCGCGCCGACGAGCAACGCCGCCGACAGCACCACCATCGCCAGGTAGAGCAGCGTCCGCTGACGGATCGTCTCGTCCAGGCTGAGCGCAGGTGGGCTCGCCGGGTACTTCAACGACGGAATGACGTACAGGCTCAAGAGCATTCCACCTGCGACGTACAGCGACAGCAGCTTGGCCGAGACGTTCCCGACCCGCCCGTACGCCACGGCGAACACCACCGCGAACAACGCACCGATGGCGACGCTGAACGCGAGCACGCCGAGACCCATGCCGATGTTCATCTGAATGGCGCGTGAGAACCCGCCGCCATCCTCACCGTGGCTGTGCCCCGCAGCCGACGCCGCGTGCTCCATCGCCTCGTGCGCGGCGCCTACGCCGTCCTCGTAGCCGATCGCCCGGTCGATGACGGGTTCGACGAAGATCCGTGCGAACACGAACGCGAACAGTCCTGCAAGGGCGCCTGCCAGAAGGCCGCGCCCGATGATCTGCTTCTCCATATTGGTTTGTCGTCCCTCCTCGTCCCGCGTATCAGTGGCAGGGGAATCCGAGAAGGTGCCGGGCGTCGTGGACGAACTCGTGCACGACGGTGCTGTTGCCGAACACCGACGTCGCGCCCTGGTCCATGCCGACGAAGTAGAGGACGAGCAGGGCGAGGAAGGCGGTGGCAGAAAGCCACACCGCCGCGCGGGTGGCGGAGAGGTCGAGGGCGGGCGCTGCGCTCGTGCGTGCGTCGGCTGAGTTCATGTCGGTCGTCCTTTCGGGAGTTCGCGTCCCGTTTCAGAGGTGGTGACGGCGTCGGGTCTGACTATGACAGTGGCGCGACCGTTCTGGATTCTCACCAGATTCCTTCGCCGTCGGGTACAGCAGCATTCAACCACGCGGAGCCGTCGACGGGTTCAAGATCGACGGCAAGCCCCCGAACGCACGAACGCCCCCGACTCGCGTCGGGGGCGTTCGCGTACTGCGTGGTTACTCGGTCACTGCTGCTCCGCCAGCGCCTGCGCCTGCCAGATCCGGCTCGATGACCGGCCTGCGGGCACCGCTGAACGTGAACACCGCGTCCTCGGTCTTGCCGCTCTCGCCGTCCCAGTTCTCGACGTCGACGGTGACGACCTGGCCGGGACCGATCTCCTCGAAGAGGATCTTCTCGGACAGCTGGTCCTCGATCTCGCGCTGAATCGTGCGACGCAGCGGTCGCGCACCCAGCACCGGGTCGAAGCCGCGCTTGGCCAGCAGGGCCTTGGCCTTGTCGGTCAGCTCCATCGTCATGTCCTTGGCAGCAAGCTGCTTGCCGACCCGGCCGATCATGAGGTCGACCATCGTGATGATCTCCTCCTGCGTCAGCTGGTGGAACACGATGATGTCGTCGATGCGGTTGAGGAACTCGGGGCGGAAGTGCTTCTTCAGCTCGTCGTTGACCTTCTGCTTCATCCGGTCGTAGTTGTTCTCGCCGCCACCCTGGGTGAAGCCGAGGCCAACCGCCTTGCTGATGTCAGACGTACCGAGGTTCGAGGTGAAGATCAGCACGGTGTTCTTGAAGTCGACCGTGCGACCCTGACCGTCGGTGAGACGACCATCCTCAAGGACCTGCAACAGGCTGTTGTAGATCTCCTGGTGCGCCTTCTCGATTTCGTCGAACAGCACCACGCTGAACGGCTTGCGCCGCACCTTCTCGGTGAGCTGGCCGCCCTCTTCGTAGCCGACGTACCCGGGAGGGGCACCGAACAGCCGCGACGCGGTGAAGCGGTCGTGGAACTCGCCCATGTCGATCTGGATCAGCGCATCGTCGTCGCCGAAGAGGAACTCGGCGAGCGCCTTGGACAGCTCGGTCTTACCGACGCCGGACGGGCCGGCGAAGATGAACGAGCCCGACGGCCGCTTCGGATCCTTCAGGCCGGCGCGGGTGCGCCGGATCGCCTTGGAGACCGCCCGCACGGCGTCCTCCTGGCCGATGATCCGCTTGTGCAGCTCGTCCTCCATGCGGAGCAGACGCGTGGTCTCGGCCTCGGTCAGCTTGAACACGGGGATACCGGTCCAGTTGCCCAACACCTCGGCGATCTGCTCGTCGTCGACCTCTGCGACGACGTCGAGATCACCCGAACGCCACTGCTTCTCCCGCTCGGCGCGCTGCGCGACGAGCTGCTTCTCCTTGTCGCGGAGGTTGGCGGCCTTCTCGAAGTCCTGCGCGTCGATCGCGGACTCCTTCTCCCGGCGCGCATCGGCGATCTTCTCGTCGTACTCGCGCAGGTCCGGCGGAGCAGTCATCCGGCGGATTCGCATCCTGGCGCCGGCCTCGTCGATCAGGTCGATCGCCTTGTCGGGCAGGAAGCGGTCGTTGATGTAGCGGTCGGCCAGGGTGGCCGCGGCCGCGATGGCACCGTCGGTGATCGAGACCCGGTGGTGCGCCTCGTACCGGTCGCGCAGGCCCTTGAGAATCAGGATGGTGTGCTCGACCGTGGGCTCGCCGACCTGGACCGGCTGGAACCGGCGCTCGAGAGCGGCGTCCTTCTCGATGTACTTGCGGTACTCGTCGAGGGTGGTCGCACCGATGGTCTGCAGTTCGCCACGGGCCAACTTCGGCTTGAGGATGCTGGCCGCGTCGATCGCGCCCTCTGCGGCACCTGCGCCGACGAGCGTGTGCAGCTCGTCGATGAACAGGATGATGTCGCCGCGGGTGTTGATCTCCTTGAGCACCTTCTTCAGCCGCTCCTCGAAGTCACCGCGGTAGCGGCTGCCCGCGACCAGCGATCCGAGGTCGAGCGTGTAGAGCTGCTTGTCCTTCAGCGTCTCGGGCACGTCGCCGTGCACGATCGCCTGGGCCAGGCCCTCGACGACGGCGGTCTTGCCGACGCCGGGCTCGCCGATCAGCACCGGGTTGTTCTTGGTGCGGCGGGACAGCACCTGCATGACCCGCTCGATCTCCTTCTCGCGGCCGATGACGGGATCGAGCTTCCCCTCCATCGCGGCGGCGGTCAGGTTGCGACCGAACTGATCGAGCACCAGCGACGTCGACGGGTTGCCGGACTCGCCACCACGGCCGCCGGTACCCGCCTCGGCGGTCTCCTTGCCCTGGTAGCCGCTGAGCAGCTGGATGACCTGCTGGCGCACGCGCGTCAGCTCGGCGCCCAGCTTGACCAGCACCTGGGCGGCCACGCCCTCGCCTTCGCGGATCAGGCCGAGCAGGATGTGCTCGGTGCCGATGTAGTTGTGGCCGAGCTGCAGCGCTTCGCGCAGCGACAGCTCCAGCACCTTCTTGGCTCGCGGGGTGAAGGGGATGTGGCCGGACGGAGCCTGCTGGCCCTGACCGATGATCTCCTCGACCTGGCTGCGCACGCCTTCGAGCGAGATGCCCAACGACTCGAGCGACTTCGCGGCAACGCCTTCGCCCTCGTGGATGAGTCCAAGGAGGATGTGCTCGGTGCCGATGTAGTTGTGATTGAGCATCCTGGCTTCTTCTTGGGCCAGAACGACGACGCGCCGTGCGCGGTCAGTAAAGCGTTCGAACATCGGTGGTTACCTGCTCTCCATCAAATAGCGCAGCTCGTGAAACTTCTCGGCGTGTTCACCACGCCCTGCACCCACGGTCCACTGTAGTGGGCGAAGGCCGGGCATGCCCCGCCTGTCTCCGGCTACCCGGTGATGCACTAGAGCAACGCAAGGGGAATGCGAATCGTTTCCGCATTTCGGCGCATGCGCTTCGCCGCTAGCGAACGGACCCCGCGCCACGCCGGCGCGACGCCGGGAACGGCAACGTCGGCCTACGTTGCGGCGTGGAAGGCGTCGATGACGTCGGCCGGGATCCGGCCGCGGGTGGAGACGTTGTGGCCGTTGCGGCGCGCCCACTCCCTGATGGCTGCGCTCTGCTCGCGGTCGATCGAGGCACGGCCGCGACCGGTGCCCGCCGAGCGGCCACGACGGCGGCCACCGACCCGGCGGCCCGCCTCGACCCATGACTTCAGGTCGTTGCGCAACTTTGCGGCATTCTTCGCGGAAAGGTCGATCTCGTAGTTCACCCCGTCGAGCGCGAATTCAACGGTCTCGTCGGCGGCTGCCTCACCATCGAAATCATCGACCAAGGTGACGGTAACTTTCTTCGCCATTAGCCCACACGACCCTTCTGCCCCCAATGGGTTCACCCGAACCCATACGCAATATTGGCATGAAAAAACGAATCATTCAAGAAGTATGATAACTGAACGTGCGGTCAGCCTTGGCGTCGCACTATCGGGAACAAAACGGTTTCGCGAATGGACAAGCCCGTCAAAGCCATCAGCAGCCGATCGACGCCCATTCCGGTGCCCGTGGTGGGTGGCATCCCGTACTCGAGTGCGTCGAGGAAATCCTCGTCCAGCACCATTGCCTCGTCGTCACCGGCCGCCGCCGCGCGCGCCTGGGCCTCGAATCGCTCCCGCTGGATCACGGGGTCGATGAGTTCGGAATAGCCGGTCGCCAACTCGAACTTCCGGACGTACAGGTCCCATTTCTCGGTCACGCCGGGAAGGCTCCGGTGGGCCCGCGTCAACGGTGCGGTCTCGACGGGGAAGTCACGCACGAACGTTGGCGCCCACAGGGTCTCTCCGACCGTGTGCTCCCACAGCTCCTCGACCAGCTTTCCGTGCCCGTAGCCGCGGTCACGGGCGATCTCGACACCCAATCGGTCGGCCACCGCCCAGAGGTACGACGCCTCGGTGTCAGGGGTGATCTCCTCGCCCAACGCCTCCGACAGCGACGGATACATTTCGACGGTGGCCCATTCTCCGTCGAGATCGTAGGTAGTGCCGTCGGCCAAGGTGACGTTCCTGGTGCCAATCGCCTCGTCGGCGACCTCTTGAATCATCTCCCGCATCATGACTGCGGAATCGTCATACGTTCCGAAGGCCTGATATGTCTCCAGCATCGCGAATTCCGGCGAATGCGTCGAATCGGCGCCTTCGTTTCTGAAGTTGCGATTCAACTCGAAGACCCGCTCGAAACCGCCGACTAGGCATCGCTTCAGGAACAGTTCCGGCGCGATGCGGAGGTAGAGGTCTGCGTCGAGCGCATTGGAGTGCGTGATGAATGGCCGTGCGGCGGCCCCGCCGGCCAGCGTCTGCAACATCGGCGTCTCGACTTCGAGGAACCCACGCCGCTCCAACGCGGAACGCACGGCGCGCACCACCGCGATGCGCTGCCGCGCAATCGTGCGGGCCTCGGGACGGACGATCAGATCGACGTAGCGCTGCCGGACGCGGGACTCCTCGCTCATTTCCTTGTGGGCCACCGGAAGCGGCCGCAATGCCTTGGAAATGATTTGCCAGGAATCGGCGAGCACAGACAATTCGCCCCGCCGCGAGCTGATCACCTCGCCGTGCACGAACACGATGTCGCCCAGATCGACGTCGGCCTTCCACGAATCCAGCGACTCCTGACCCACCTTCGCCAGGTTGATCATCACCTGGAGCTGCGTTCCGTCGCCCTCCTGCAGCGTCGCGAAGCACAGCTTGCCCGAGTTGCGCGCGAACACGACGCGGCCTGCGACACCGACGAACTCACCGGTCTCCGCGCCCGGCTCGAGGTCGGCGTGGGTCGTGCGGACCTCGGCGAGCGTATGGGTCCTTGCCACTTCCACCGGGTAGGGGTCGCGGCCCTCTACGATCAGCCGCTCCCGCTTGGCCTGCCGAATCCGGAACTGTTCGGGGACGTCGGGGCCGGGGTCGGAGACCTCGCGGCTCTCGGGACGATCAGCAGTGCTCACGACGTGCCAGCTTAAATGAACTCCCGACCGCTCCCCTCGACGTGAGGGCTCCAGGTCTGCGTGGTGGGGCCTCGCCCGCACTTCCGCTAGCGCTTGCCCCGCGCGCCGTCGCGGTTGCGCTCGAACACCAGTCGCAGGCCGTCGAGGGTCAGGTGGGGGTCGTAGTGCCCGACGGTGTGCAGGTCGGGAAGGACGAGCGGTGCAGTGTGACCGGTGGCCACCACGGCCACGTCGTCACCGCCGAACCCGTCGACGTCCTCGCGAATCCGGTTCACCAGACCGTCGACGAGGCTGGCGAATCCGAAGACCGCGCCGGCCTGCATGCACTCGACTGTGTTCTTGCCGATCACCGAACGGGGCCTGGTCAACTCGACCCGCCGCAGGGCTGCCGACCGCGCTGCCGCGGCATCCGAGGAGACCTGCACGCCGGGCGCGATCGCGCCGCCGAGGAATTCCCCCTTGTGCGACACCACGTCCACGCAGATCGACGATCCGAAGTCGACGACGATCGCGGCGGAGTGGAACCGTTGATAGGCGGCGAGGCAGTTCACGATGCGGTCGGCCCCGACTTCCTTGGGGTTGTCGACGAGCAGCGGGATCCCGGTTCGCACACCGGGTTCGATCAGCACGTGCGGAATCGTCGGCCAGTACTGTTCGAGCATCACCCGGATCTCGTGCAGCACCGACGGCACCGTCGACAAGCCCGTGGCACCGGTGAGTTGTTCGGCGTCGTCGCCGATCAACCCGTCGATGGTGAGGGCGAGTTCATCGGCTGTCACCTCGGACTCGGTGCGAATGCGCCAGTGATGCACCACCTTCGCGTGATCGCCCGATCCGGACACCAGGCCGACGACGGTGTGGGTGTTGCGTACGTCGATTGCGAGGAGCACGGCCGCTACCGCGCCGAGAACGGGTCGGCCACGCCGTGCAGGTCAGCCTGGGTCACCGTCGCGCGGTGGATCTTCGACTCGAGCAAGGTCCGAAACATCAGAGCCTCCAGGGGAATTCGCGGTCGGCGTCCGACTCCACCCTTGAGTGGCCGTCGATCCCGGCGGACGCGCCGACGTCTATCGCGATGTTGTCGAGCAGCCTGGTCGCACCGAGCCGCGCCGCCACGAGCATCCGGGCGGGCCCCTCCGCGGGCGCCGGGCCGAGCCAGACGTCGCGCACCTCGAGGTAGTCGACCTCGAGTGCGGGCACCTCGACGAGCACGGCACGCGCGGCCTCCAACGCCTCCTGCGCGCCACCGGCCGCCCCGTACAGGCCCGCCAGCAGCGCTGCGGACAGCGCGCCCGCCTGCTCGCGCTGCACCTCGTCGAGGTAGACATTGCGCGACGACATCGCCAACCCGTCGGCTTCGCGCACGATCGGCACGGCCACGATCCGGACGCCGAGGTCGAGGTCCGCGACCATCTGACGCACCAGGACCAACTGCTGGTAGTCCTTCTCCCCGAAGAACGCCTGATCGGGTGCCACCATGTTGAGCAGCTTGAGCACGACGGTCAGCATCCCAGCGAAATGCCCTGGCCGAGAGGCACCTTCGAGTTCTGCGCCGAGCGGCCCGGGGTGCACGGTGGTGCGCCGACCGGCGGGGTACACGTCGGCCTCGCTCGGGGTGAACGCGATCTCGACGCCCTCGTCCCGCAATACGGCGAGGTCGTCCTCCAGTGGGCGTGGGTAGGCGGACAGGTCCTCGTTGGCGCCGAACTGCAAGGGGTTGACGAAGATCGACACCACGACCACCGCGCCGGGGACGGCCTTGGCCTTGCGCACCAGCGAGAGGTGCCCCTCGTGCAGCGCGCCCATCGTCGGCACCAGCACCACGCGTCGGCCGGTGGTGCGCAACGCACGCGACACGTCGGACACGTCGGCCGGCTTCGAGTAGACGTTCAGGTCACCCGGGTTGAACTTCGGCGGTCTGCGAGTGATCACGACGATCCTTCCGACTCTGCGGTCAACACGGCGAACACGTCGGCGGGCGCGTGGGCACGCTGGGCCGTTCGCAACGAAACCGCTCGATATGACTGCGCCAGTTCCGGATCCACTTCCCGCAACGCGGCGAGGTGCCCGGCGACGGCTGTGGCGTCGCCGCGGGCCACCGGGCCGGTGAGCGCACTCTGCCCACGCTGCAGCGCATTCTCCAGCGAGGCCCGTGCCAGCGGCGCGAGAACGCGTTCGGCGATGCCGCCGGGCCCGTCGCCGACCAGTTCCTGGCCGAGCAGTTCCTGGCCCTTGATGGCGGCGCGAAGTGCCTCGACGGCGTCGAGCACCACGGTGATGACGTGGTTCCCGCCGTGGGCGAGGGCCGCGTGATAGAGCGTGCGGGCATCTTCGCGCACGCGGAACGGTTCGCCACCGATCTCGAGCACCAGTGACTGCGCGATCGCGTAGCCGATCTCGTCGGCCGCGGTGATGCCGAAGCAGGCCTCCGACAACCGCGCGATGTCCTCATCCGCGCCGGTGAACGTCATCGCCGGGTGGATGGCCAGCGGGATGCAGCCGAGTTCGGTCAGCGGCGACAGGACGCCGATTCCGTTGGCGCCGGCAGTGTGGACCACGATGGTGCCGGGTCGGACCGCACCGGTGCTCGCGAGCCCCGCAACCAGACCCGGCAGTTCGACGTCGGGCACGGCCAGCAGCAGCAGCTCGGCTCGTGCGGCGACGTCGTGCACCGGGAGCACGGGGGTCTCGGGCAACCGGAGTTCGGCCCGGCGCCGCGACGCCTTGGAGATGGCACTGCACGCCGCCACGACGTGCTCGGCCCGTTCGAGTGCCACGCCGAGCGCGGTCCCGACCCGACCGGCCGAGATGATGCCGACCGACAGCCGTGCTGGACGGAATCCGTTGGGCGTCCCCACCTAGACGACCTCGCTGACGTCGTTCTTCGTTCGTTCCAGGCCCGCTCAGCGGGTACCGGACGGCCGCCAAGAGATTAACTCATCGGGGGCAACGGCCTGTTCGGCCCTAGTCCCTAACCGTCTCCGACGGCCCTAGTCTTCTCGCCGTCTCCGACGGCCGCCACCACCTGCGCCCGCCTGCAACCTCGCCAGCAGTTCCGACGCGGGCATGCCGTCCGCGTGCTGTCCCTGCGGTTCCTCGGTGTCCTCGGGTTCCTCCGGCGGACGATGCCTGGCAGCGCGGTCCGGCGAGGGCGACGCCAGGGTCGGCGGCGTCGGGGCCTTACCGGGGTCGACGCCCGGGGCCCAGTGCCGCGCCCGGCGGGGACCGTCGTCGGCAGCGGCGTCGCTGCCCGAGTGGCGGCCGCGGGACTCGGTCGGCGGCGGCGCCATCACCGGCGGCACGGCCGGCTCGCTGGGCGGCGCGACGGGTGATTCGGTGGGTGGCTGGGTGGGTGGCTGGCTGGCTTCAGCCGCCGGCGGCTCGCTGGGCTCCGGCGCTGGTGGCTCGGTGGGCTCCGGCGTCGGCTCCACGACGGGTGACACCCAGTTGCTGCCCGGCGTGCCGGCCGGGATGAACTCGCCCTCGGCAGGGGCCGGACGCCAGCCCGGGGCGTCGTTGGTGGAGGTGTGCCTGCCCGGCCGCTCGGGCTCCTGCCACGGTGAGCGCGCAGCGGGCGGCACGTCCGGTGCGGGAGCGGCAGGCGGGGTGGGTGACACCGGTGGTGGCGGGGTGGGCGCCACCGGGGGCGGCGGGGCGGGTGACACCGGTGGCGGCGGGGTGGACAGCCACGACACCCGCACCTCGGGTTCGGGCGGCGTCGCTGCGGGTTCCGGCGCGCGCGTCGGCGGCGGGGGCGGTGGTGGCGGCGTGAAGGCCGGGCTCGGTGCGGCAGTGGGTCCAGGCGGGGGCGGCCACGTCGCGGTAGGGGGACCCATGGGCGTGCCCGACTCCGACCCCAGCCGATGGGCACCGCCGAACTCCGACGCCGGGCGCTCGGGCTCCGGTGGCGGCTCGACCGGGACGTCGATGATCGGGCTTTCCTCGGTGTTCGGCTCCGCCTCGTCGGCGTCCTCGGCGTCGATGCGGCTGCTGACCACGCGACCGGGGGTCGCAACGCGCTCGCGCTCCCCCGGCTGGTCGCCGACGCGATCCCAGTCGGGGAAGCGATGCACGGTCGTCCGCTCGGTCTCGATCGCAGGCCGATGCGAGAGGTCGGCGTCGAAGATGATCTCGAGGTTGGCACGCAGCGCCGCCAGTTCGGCACGCAAGCTTGCCACCTCATCGGCCGACTGTGCGCGCAGCTCCGAACTCAGCTCGCGGCGCAACTGCGATTCGAGGCCGAGTTCGTACTCGCGGCGGGCTGAGATCTCCCGATCGAGCTGCAGGTCGTACACCAGCTTGAGGTCGCGGGCACGCGCCGAATCCACGTCGGCCTGTCGGCGATAGATGAACGAGACGAACGCGGCGACCACCGCCGCCCAGAGCGCGACGATGACCGCAAGCTTCAGCAGCTCAACGCTATTCGTGAACACCAGGGCCGAACTCGCGATGATGGCGAGCACCAGCAACGTCGTCAGCAGCGCTCCACCCGGCCTGCGGCTGGCGCGCCGGGGGCGCACACCACGGGTCGGATCGGCCATGGGAGGACTGTACCGGTCACAGGTCGCGTCGCGTGTCGACCGCGGCGGCGATTCGGCGTCCCGACCTGGCGTTCCCCTACTCCCTCACGCCATCCTGATCGTCCGGCGAATCCTGCGGCGACTTGCAGCAATGCTGCAGCCACAGCGCCGCGACGACCAAGGCCAACGCACTGACACCAGCCACCACCGCGCCCGCGGTGTCCTCGGCCGCCACGCGCATGACGTCGCGGCGCGGGAGCAGGTATACGACCACGGCCAGCCACCAGCCGAGGACCAGGGCTCCCACCCAGGCCGACGCCTTGGCCACCATGACCGAACGCGCAGCCGCCAGCGGATGCAGCCGCCCGTCGCCGAATCCGACCTCGCCGGCGCCGATCTTCGAGCGCACGTAGAACGCCCAACCCGCCTCGACGCCCGCAACGGCCAGCAGCGAGATCCCCGTCCAAATGGTCAGCGGGGGGAAGAAGCGATACAGGCCGGCGACCACGACGTAGCCGACGACGGCGACAAGGGCCGTCCCGGCGAGCAGGTCCCGTTTGCGGGTGGGGCCCATCAGATCGTCAGAACCAGATCGGTCGCTCGCACCCCGGCGCGCTCCGACGCGTCGATGCCGTCGAGGAGTTCGGCGATGGGCCGACGCGTGCCGGCGACGGTGAGGCTGGCCGCCGGGTCGGTGGCCAGCCACGGGATGAGCACGAACGCCCGCTGGTGCGCGAGCGGATGCGGAAGGGTCAGCGTCTCGTCCGACGACCGAACTTCATCGGCGCCGTCGTGGCAGGTCACGATGTCGACGTCGAGGGTGCGCGGTCCCCAGTGCACCTCGCGGACGCGTTCGGCTGCCCGCTCCAGTTCCTGACCTCGGTCAAGCCAACCCCGGCAGTCCAGCACCGGATCGTCGGCGAGTACCACGGCATTGAGGAACGGGCCCTGCTCGACACCACCCCACGCGTCGGTCTCGTACACGGGTGAGACGGCGCGGACGGCATCGCCGAGACCGTCGACCACCGACTGCAGGTGCGCGAGCCGGTCACCGAGGTTGGAGCCGATGGAGAGCACCACCGCCGTCACTCAGCGCCCCTGCCGTTGCGCCGCGACCGCCTGGCCACCACGGCGACGTCGCGGAACGCGAGCGGGATCGGTGCCTGCGGCTTGTGCACCACCACCTCGACGGCGTGCACCCTGTCATCGCCCATCACGTCGTCGGCGATCTCGGCGGCGACCGTCTCGATGAGGTTGCGCGGCGGGCCTGCCACGATGTCGTACGCCCGTTGCGCCAGCGCGCCGTAGTCGAGGGTGTCGGCGAGGTCGTCGCTCGCGGCGGCCGCGGCGAGGTCCACCCACACCGTCAGGTCGACGACGAAGTCCTGCCCGTCGGCGCGCTCGTAGTCGAAGACACCGTGGTTGCCGCGAACGGCCAAGCCGCGCAATTCGATTCGATCAGCCACCGGCGCTACCTCCAACATCAGTCCACGCCCGTACGACCTTCAGCGCATCCACCGACGCACGCACGTCGTGCACCCGCACACCCCACGCGCCGTGCAGTGCGGCGAGCGCGGAGACCACGGCCGTCGCGGTCTCCCTGCCGTCCGGCGGCCGGGGTCGTCCGTCGGCGTCCTCGAGCAGCGTGCCGAGGAAGCGCTTGCGGGACGCGCCGACGAGCACCGGCATGCCCGTGCAGACGAACTCCGGAAGGGCGCGCAGCAGCGCCCAGTTGTGGGCAGCGGACTTCGCGAACCCGAGCCCCGGGTCGATGATCAGCTTGGCCGGGTCGACGCCAGCGGCGACGGCGGCGTCGACGCTCTCCATCAATTCGGTGCGGACGTCGACGACCACGTCACCGTAGGGCGGCACGTCGTGCGGACGGTCGGCGCCGACCGATCGCCAGTGCATCAGCACCCACGGGACGCCGGCATCCGCGAGCAACGGAGCCATCGCGGGGTCGGCGCGCCCACCCGAGACGTCGTTGACGATGCTCGCGCCGCATTCGAGTGCGGCCCGAGCCACCTCGGCGTGCATGGTGTCGATGCTGACGCGGACGCCCTCGCCCGCAAGCGCTTCCACGACCGGGAGCACCCGCGCGGTCTCGACACCCGCGTCGACGCGGACCGCACCGGGCCGGGTCGACTCCCCGCCGACGTCGATGATCGCCGCGCCGTCTGCGACCAGTGCCAGAGCGTGCTCGACCGCCCTGTCGCGGTCGAGGAACTGGCCGCCGTCGGAGAACGAGTCGTCGGTGACGTTGACGACCCCCATCACGATCGGGGCAAGCGGAGCGACGGGACGGCTCACTTGCGCAAGATCAGTTCCAGCGCCTCGGACCGCGAGGCCTTGTCGGTCTTGAACTGCCCGCGCACCGCGGAGGTCGTGGTGGTGGCGCCGGGCTTGCGCACGCCGCGCATCGCCATGCAGAGGTGTTCGGCCTCGATGACGACGATGACGCCGCGCGGGTTCAGCTTGCGCATCAGTCCGTCGGCGATCTGCGCGGTCAGACGCTCCTGCACCTGCGGGCGCTTGGCGTAGAGGTCGACGAGCCGTGCGATCTTCGACAGCCCCGTCACCCGCCCGTCGATGCCAGGGATGTACCCGACGTGCGCGACGCCGTGGAACGACACCAGATGGTGCTCGCACGTGGAGTACATCGGGATCTGCTTCACCAGCACCAGCTCGTCGTGCTGCTCGTCGAACGTGGTGTTGAGGACCGTGTCCGGGTCGGTGTAGAGCCCCGCGAAGATCTCCCGGTACGCGCGGGCCACCCGGGCCGGGGTGTCGACCAGCCCGTGCCGATCGGGATCCTCCCCGACGGCGATCAGGAGTTCGCGCACCGCTGCCTCGGCACGTTCCTGATCGAACTGCGGTGTCTCTTCGCGCAGAATGGGGTCGATCTCCGACCGCGTCATCCGGTGGCTCCGTTCGTCTCAGCCAGGCGGGGTGGGCCGGTCATCCGACCGGTCACCGTGTTCCTGATCGTCCTGTGGGGGTGGCGTGGGAGTGCCACCCTGCGGGACGTTCGACCCCGGCTGAGGGTACGACTGCTGCGGCGGATATGGGAGCGGCGCCCCGGGATGGGACGGCCAACCCGACTGCTGCTGCGGGGGCGGCGGCGGGTACCAGTAGCCCTGCTGCGGCGGCGGGTAGCCACCCTGGGGCGGGTACTGCTGGCCCGGCCGGGGCGGCCAACCCGGCGCGTGCCATCCGGCGGGCGCACCGTAGTCGGGCTGCGTGGAACCGTTCCCCGGTGCACCGTTGGCGCCGTTGACCGGCGCCCCGTTGGAACCGTTGCCGTGATAGCCGTTGCCGTTGGCACCGTTCTGGGGTGCCGCGGCCTCGGCTGCGCGCGACGCCGCCGCGATGGCCGCCTTGAACGCGGGCTCGGGCACCGGCTTGGGCCATTCCTCACCGCGTTCGATGGCGAGTTCGCCCGGCGTCTTGATCGGCGGCTTGTCCGAGGGCACGCGGCCACCGAAGTCGTCGAACATGGTCAGGCGCGGACGCTTCTCGACGTCGCTGAAGATCGCGTTGAGTTCGGCGCGGTGCAGCGTCTCCTTCTCCAGCAGTTCGCCGGCCAGGATGTCGAGCACGTCGCGGTACTCGGTCAGGATCTCCCACGCCTCGGTGTGCGCGGCCTCGATCAGCTTGCGCACCTCGTCGTCGATGATCTGGGCGACCTCGTGGCTGTAGTCCGCCTGCGTTCCCATCGAACGGCCGAGGAACGGATCGCCGTGCTCGGTGCCGTACCGGACGGCACCCAGCTTCGAACTCATGCCGTACTCGGTCACCATGGCGCGTGCGATCTTCGTGGCCTGCTCGATGTCGGACACCGCGCCCGTCGTCGGCTCGCGGAACACCAGTTCCTCCGCCGCACGACCACCCATCGCGAACACCAGGCGGGCGATCATCTCCGACCGGGTCATCAGCGACTTGTCGTCCTCGGGAACCGCGACGGCGTGCCCGCCGGTGCGGCCGCGGGCCAGGATCGTCACCTTGTAGATCGGCTCGATGTCCGGCATCGCCCAGGCCGCGAGCGTGTGGCCGCCTTCGTGGTAGGCGGTGATCTTCTTCTCGAGTTCGCTGATGATGCGGCCCTTGCGGCGCGGCCCGCCGACGACGCGGTCGACGGCCTCCTCGAGCGCGGCGCCGGTGATGACGGTGCCGTTCTCGCGCGCGGTGAGCAGGGCGGCCTCGTTGATGACGTTGGCCAGATCGGCGCCGGACATACCGACGGTGCGCTTCGCCAGCCCGTCGAGGTCGGCGTCGGGTGCGATCGGCTTGCCTGCCGAGTGCACGCGCAGCACCGCGCGCCTGCCCGCGATGTCGGGGCTCGACACCGGGATCTGGCGGTCGAAGCGGCCCGGGCGCAGCAGCGCAGGATCGAGGATGTCGGGCCGGTTGGTGGCCGCAATCAGGATGACGCCCTGGCGGTCGCCGAAGCCGTCCATCTCGACCAGCAACTGGTTGAGTGTCTGCTCGCGCTCGTCGTGCCCGCCGCCCATGCCGGCGCCGCGCTGGCGGCCGACGGCGTCGATCTCGTCGACGAAGATGATGCAGGGGCTGTTCTGCTTGGCCTGCTCGAACATGTCGCGCACGCGCGAGGCGCCGACGCCGACGAACATCTCCACGAAGTCGGAGCCCGAGATGGTGAAGAACGGCACCTCGGCCTCGCCTGCGACCGCGCGGGCCAGCAGCGTCTTGCCGGTGCCGGGGGGACCGTAGAGCAGCACGCCCTTGGGGATCTTGGCGCCGAGCGCCTGATACCGCGTGGGGTTCTGCAGGAAGTCCTTGATCTCGTAGAGCTCCTCGACCGCCTCGTCGACGCCTGCGACGTCGGCGAAGGTGGTCTTGGGCATGTCCTTGCTGAGCTGCTTGGCCTTGGACTTGCCAAAGCCGAAGCCCATCCGGCCGCCGGACTGCATCCGGGAGAACATCACGAACAGACCGACGAGCAGCAGCAGCGGCAGCAGGTAGATCAGTAGTGAACCGAGCACGCTGCCCTGGTTCACGACGGTGTTCACCTTGGCGTTCTTCGCGTTGAGCGCCTCGAACAGCTGCACGCCGTACCCGGTCGGGTACTTGGTGATGATCTTGTTGCTGTCCTCGGTGTCGCCGTTGCCGTTCTTGAGGTCCAACCGGACCTGCTGCTCGCGGTCGTCGATCTGGGCGCTGTTGACGTTGTCGCCGTTGATCTGGGCGATGGCGACCGACGTGTCGACGGGCTTGTAACCGCGCGTGTCGTCGCTGAAGTAGAAGAAGGACCAACCCAGCAGCAATATCACCGCTATTGCACTGAGGGTGCGAATGACGTTCTTACGATTCATCGTTCTCTTCGGCCAGCAGGGTTACCTCGGCCAGGTCCTTCCGATACGCGCAGATGGGATGTTCAAGGCTACCGCTAGAACAACGTCCGGTAGTTCCCGACGCCTGCACCGCGCCGAACGTGGGCCTCGTGCACGCCATGGCCACGTTTTGCGTGCACGAGCCCCACACTCGAGCCGATCTTGGCCTTATTACCAGGTGGTGACGCTGCTCGCCGTCTGTATGGTGCGTCGTATGTCGATCAGCGCGTGGGCGAAGAAGCCGTCCAGAGTCCTCGTCATCACCGTCGCAGGCCTGCTGGTCGCAGCGGTTTCGGGCTGCGATTCGGCGCCCGCCGGCCCAGTCGCGGGACCCGACGGACCCGTGCCGCGGCAGGTCACCGTGGTCGGCGAGGGCAAGGTCGAGGGCACGCCCGACACCGTCACGGTCAACGCCGCGATCGAGTCGCTGGCCCCGGACGCGACCGCCGCGATGAACCAGACCAACGAGCGCATGACCGCCGTCATCGACGCCGTCGCCGGGCAGGGCATCGACCGCAAGGACATCAGCACCACGCAGGTCAACCTGCAACCGCAGTACGGCGAGAACAGCACCATCAACGGCTACCAGGCGAGCAATTCGATCGCGGTGAAGATCCGGGACATCAACGCCGCATCGCCGACGATCACCGCGATCCAGACCACCGGCGGCAACGCGACCCGGATCAACTCGGTCAGCTTCGCGATCGAGGACGACTCGCAGATGGTCAAGGACGCCCGCGCCCGCGCGTTCAACGACGCCAAGGACCGCGCTCAGCAGTACGCCGAACTCTCCGGCCTCGACCTCGGCACCGTCATCTCGATCTCCGAGGTCGGCGCGGCCACTCCTCCCCCGACCCCGATGCCCCGCTACGACGCTGCCGAAGCGATGTCGGTGCCGCTGTCGCCGGGTCAGCAGACCGTCGGGTTCTCCGTGACCGTGGTGTGGGAACTGGGCTAGCGCCCTTGGGTCGGTCGGTCGATCGACCCTAGGCGGGCGCGAGCTGCACGGGAATCCCGTTCAGCACGGCGGTCCCCGACAGCGGGTCGAGCGTCAGGCCGTCGTTGAGCTGGTTGACGTTCACCCCGGGCTGCGTGGCGGCGACGCGCTGGCCGGCGCCCGGATCGTGTCCCCAGCCGTGCGGCAGTGACACGACGCCGCGGCGCATGGCGTCGGTCAGTTCGACGGGCGCCTCGAGTTCGCCGCCGGGGCCCTTGATCCGGGCGCGGTCGGTGATGCCGAGATCCTCGGCGTCGAGCGGGTGGATCTGCAGCGTGCAGCGGTTGGTCCCGCCGGCGAGCGCGGGCAGGTTGTGCATCCAGCTGTTGTTCGACCGCAGGTGCCGCCGGCCGATGAGCACGAAGTCGTCGGCGCTGCGCTCCAGCGAGGCAGCCAGCCGCGCGACGTCGGCGACGAGCGGCGCCGGTGCCAGCTCGACCTTGCCCGACGGCGTGCGCAACACCTCGGTCAGCCGCGGACGCAGCGCACCGAAGTCGATGCCGTGCGGCGCGGCCTTCAACCGTTCCAGCGTCAGACCGTCCTCGCGGGCGCCGAACCAGTCGCCGTAGGGCCCGAGGCGCAGCATCATGTCGAGCCTGCGCTCGTACCCGCGCCCCGCGGTCAGCATCGCCGTCAACTCTTCGGGATCCCGTCCGGCGACCGGGGATTCGGGGTCGGCGGTCTCCTTGGCCAGCGTCATCGTGATCACCTGCTCGTCGACGAGCGCGGGATCGGCGAACGGGCCGAGGCCGTACAGGATCAGCGCGATGCGCGACAGGATCTCCGGCTCGTCGAGCCTGCCCGGCGCGAGTTCGACGGCGGGCGGCGAGTACCGCGCGTTGTTGCGCACGGGCGTGCTGCTCAGCGCGACGTCGAAGTGCGCGCTCTGCGACGGTGGGGGCGGCGGCAGGATGACGTCGGCGTGCCGCGTGGTCTCGTTGAGGTAGGGGTCGACGCTGAGCATGAAGTCGACGCCGTCGAGCGCCCGGCTCAGAGCGTCGCCGTCGGGTGCCGACAGCACCGGGTTGCCCGCGATGGAGATCACCGCGCGGGGCTGATCGTCGCCGGGTGTCGCGAGTTCCTCGGCCAGCGCGGCGGCCGGGAGTTCGGACAGCACCTCGGGGTGGCCGGACACCCGGCTGTGCCACCGTCCGGTGCGAAAACCGCGGCCCGGCTTGGGCGGTCGCGGCGCAGAGGAGACCGGCGACTGCGGAAACATCACGCCGCCGGGCCGGTCCAGGTTTCCGGTGAGCACGTTGACGACGTCGACGAGCCAGCTGCCGAGCGATCCGAACTCGACGGTGGAGGTGCCCATCCGGCCGTACACCGCGGCCGACGGCGCGGCGGCCAGGTCTCGGGTCAGGGCGCGGATCTCGGTGGCGGTCACACCGCAGTGGTCGGCGACGACTTCCGGTGCGAATCCGTCGGCCAGCGCGCGTACGTCGTCGAGCCCCGTCACGTGCGGGGCGAGGGCACCGAGGTCCACCAGGTCCTCGTCGAACAGGGTGTGAACGACCGCGAGCAACAGCGCGGCGTCGGTCCCCGGCCGCGGGGCGATGTGCTGGTCGGCCAGCTCGGCGGTCCTGGTGCGGGCGGGGTCGACGACGATCAGCCGGCCGCCGCGCTTGCGCAGCGCCTTGAGCTTGCCGGGGAAGTCGGCCACGGTCGCGAGGCTGCCGTTGGACACCATGGGGTTCGCGCCGATGACGACGAGGTGATCGGTGCGGTCGACGTCGGGCACCGTGAACGCGACGGGGTTGCCGAACATCAGGCCGAGCGAGACGTGCTTGGGCATCTGGTCCAGCGTGCTGGCCGAGAACGTCAGCCGGGTGCCGAGCCCCTTGATGATCAACGGGACGTAGAGGCCCCCCGCGATGGTGTGGGCGTTTGGGTTGCCTGCGTAGACCGCCACCGATCGCCCGCCGTGCTCGCCCACCACCGCGCCGAGACCGTCCGCGACCGCCTGGAACGCCTCGTCCCAGGTCGCCTCGACGAGTTCGCCGTCGCGGCGGACCAGCGGTGCGGTGAGGCGGTCGGGATCGCCGTCGAGTTGACCGAAGCTCGCACCCTTTGGGCAGATGAAGCCGGCGCTGAAGACGTCCTCGCGGTCACCACGCGCAGACGTCACCGCACCGGAGGAGATCGTGAGCACCAGACCGCAGGTGGCCTCGCAGAACGGACAGATTCGCAGCGCCGTGTGGGTGTCGACGGCGTCGGGCTGGATCACGTCACGCTCCTGACGATCAGGGGTTCTGATAGACCTTCGGTTCGAGGGTCCCGATGAAGGGCAGGTCGCGGTAGCGCTCGGCGTAGTCGAGGCCGTAGCCGACGACGAACTCGTTGGGGATGTCGAAACCTATGTAGCTGACGTCGAGTTCGGTGCGGACGGCGTCGGGCTTGCGCAGCAGCGTGCACACGTTGAGCGAGCGGGGATGCCGGCTGGCGAGGTTGCGGAGCAGCCAGGACAGGGTCAACCCCGAGTCGATGATGTCCTCGACGATCAGGACGTCGCGGTCGTTGATGTCGCGATCGAGGTCCTTGAGGATCCGCACCACACCCGACGACGACGTCGACGAACCGTAGGAGCTGACGGCCATGAACTCGAGCTGCGTCGGGAGCGGGATCGCCCGGGACAGGTCGGTGACGAACATGACCGCGCCCTTGAGCACCGTGACGAGCAGCAGGTCCTCGCCGTGTTCGGCGACCGCGTCCCGGTAGGCGTGGCCGATCTCCTCGGCGAGTTCGTTGGTCCGCGTTCGGATCTGCTCCTGCGAGAGCAGTACCGACTTGATGTCACCCGGGTACAGCTCCTCGGCACGATGCGTCGGATCAACCCCCGTCGCTTCGCTCGACCGATCCACGGCAACAGCGTGCCACGTCCGCCTCGCTGCGACCAACAGAAGCCAAGGATGCGTGTCCGAACCGCGGCCCGTTCACACCGGTTCGCGACGCAGGGCGAGGCGGTCGCCGCGGCGCTCGGCGAACACGCGCTGGCCCCTGTGCGGCGACTCGACCGCGACGCCACCTCGGCCCCGCCAGTCGGTGATCAGCAGGTCGACTGCGCGAATCTGCTTGTCGGTGAGGCCCGTCGCGCCCTCGGCCAGCAGCCAACCCCTGATGACGCGGCGCCGGATCGCGGCGGGCTGTTCGGCCATGAGGTCCACCGCCAGGCCGCCGTCGACGGCATGCGCCTTCAGCCGAACCGACGCCTGGGCGTCGAGTTCGTCGGTGTCCTCGCGCAGCGCCGCCGCGGTGCGCACCAGGGCCTCGGCGACACCGCCGCCGAGGACCTCCTCGAGTAGCGGCAGCACCTCGGTGCGTAGCCGGACGCGGGTGAAGCGGGGGTCGGCGTTGTGCGGGTCGTCCCACGGCGTCAGGTCGAGTTCGGCGCAGGCCGCGCGCGTGACGTCGCGTCGCACCCCGAGCAGCGGCCTGCCCCACGGCGGGTCGTGGGCGCGCATGCCTGCGATGGACCGTGGACCGGAGCCGCGGCCCAGCCCAAGCAGCACGGTCTCCGCTTGATCGTCGAGCGTGTGCGCCAGCAGCACCGGCCGGCCTCCGCGCTCGGCGTCGAGCGCGGCGTAGCGGGCGCGGCGTGCCGCCGCTTCCGGACCGCCGGACGAGCCGACGGTGACCGTGAGCACGCGGGCGTCGGTGCAGCCGAGGTGCCGGGCCTGGGCGCAGGCGGCCGCGGAGACGGCAGCCGACGCGGGCTGCAGTCCGTGGTCGACGACGAGCGCGGTGGTCGGGCGCAGGCGTGCCGCGACCGCGGTGAGCGCGAGCGAGTCAGCACCCCCCGACAGCGCCACGCACCAGGCGTCGTCGCCGATCGGGTGCGCTTGCGCGAAGCCCTCGACGGCGCGGCGCAGAGTGGCTAGAGGACCCTGTCGATCCATCGCCGCGGCTCGTCGACTTCGGCTGGCAGCGGCAGGGTTTCGGGCCCGGTCCACACCACGTTGAACCGTTCCATGCCGACCTTGGACACGACGTCGTCGACGAAGGCCTTGCCCCGCGTGTACTGACTCATCTTGGCGTCGAACCCCAGCAGCGCCCGCACGACACGCTGCAGCGGTGGCTGCTTGCGCTGTCTGCGGTCGTTGAACCGACGCCGGATCGTGGCCACCGTCGGCACGACGGCAGGGCCGACCGCGTCCATCACGTGGTCGGCGTGCCCCTCCAAAAGCGTTCCGAGGACCAGCAATTGGTCGAGCGCCGCCCGCTGCGGTTCGGACTGGATGGCGCGCATCAGCCCCAGGATGCCCTCGGCATTGGGTTCGGCTTCGACGCCGTTGCGGCGATCGCGGACGAACTCGCTGAGCCTGCCCACCACTGCGCCGGCGTCCTGGGTGGCGTCGTCGGTGAGGACGGCCAGCGCCTGCGACATGTGGTCGGCGAGCCACGGGTTGGCGCGGAACTGCACCCGGTGGGTCACCTCGTGCAGGCAGACCCACAGCCGGAAGTCCGCGGGCTGCACGCGCAGCGTCCGCTCGACGGCAATCACGTTCGGGTACACCAGCAGCAGCTCACCCGGGCTTGAGCTACTCCCCGAGTCGCTGCGCTCCTGCCCGCCGGCACTACTCCCCGAGTCGGACCCCGTCGCGAACGGGTCGTACTGCCCCAGGATCCCCGAGGACACGAAGGCCAGCACCGCACCCGTCTGCGCCCCGGTGATGCGGCGGGTCAGGAAGCCGCTGGCGTCGCCCCCGTCGCCGCCGGTCATCACCCGCATGGATTGCGATGCGGCAGTGACCCATTCGCGACGGTCGACGATCCGCGCCTCGGTGATCGTCGCGCCCTCGACCAGACCGGTGACCTCGCGGACCGGGCCCTCGGAACGCCGTGCCGCCTCCGACAACTGCTCGATGGCCTGGCGGCGGGTGTACTCGGTGACGGGCGGGGTGGGACGGACGAGCTTGCGCGCCACCGTCGCTGCGAAGTCCCAGTCGACGGTGCGTCCGACGGTGGGAGCCGAGGCGGCGCTCACGCGCTGCACCCGCACGACCGCAGTGCGGCGGCCAGGGCGTCCAGGGAGGTGCGGCCGGTGGGCCCCGCCAAGTTGGAGATGAACGTGAACGTGAGCACCCGCCCGGACTCGTCGGTGACGATGCCGGCGAGCGCGTTGGTTCCCGTCAGCGATCCGGTCTTGGCCCGCAGGTAGCCCGCGGCCTCGCGGCCGGCGTCGGTGTCGAGGTAGCGGTTCGACAGGGTCCCGCTGCCACCGGCGATGGGCAGCAGGTCGACCAGTGGACGCAGCTTGGGCTCGTCGTCGCCGACCGCGGCGGTGACGACCTCGTCGAGGGTCTCGGCGGTCAGGCGGTCGTCGATCGACAGGCCACTGGAGTCACGCAGCACGGCGCCCGCGGTGTCGACGCCCGAGCGGCGGATCTGCTCGAGCACCGCACCGGCCGCGCCGTCGAAGCTGGCGGGGCGGTCGAGCGTGGCCGCCACCTCCCGGCCGATGCTCTCGGCCATCACGTTGTCCGACGCATTCATCATCTCCCGGAGTCGTTCCATCAGCGGCGGTGACTCCACCGAGGCAATCTCGCGGCCGTCGCGCAGTGGTGACGGCAGGACGCCGACGGTGCGCGGGTCGACGCCGAGCGCCACGGCCAGTGCACGCCCGGCATCGAGTGCCGGCGTGGTCGAACGTCGGGACTCGACGCTCACGGGCTGGGTGCGTCCACCGTCGAGCATCACCGACTCGATCGGTGCGATGTCGCCGTTCTGGATGTCCAGCGGATCCCAGCCGGGTGCCATCGTCGGCCCGCTGTAGGCGCCCAGGTCCACCCGAACCGTCCTCGGCGTGACGCCCGAGCGGCGCACCTGCGCGGCCAAGTCGGTGATCCGGGCGGCGTTGCGATACCAGGTGGCGGTCTTCGGGGGCGCGGCCGACAGCGTGGGGTCGCCGCCACCCTTGAGGACCACCACGCCCGGCTCGTCGGGGTCGGCGAGCACGGTCGTGGTCAGCGTTGCGTCGCGGTCCAGGGCAAGCAGGGCGGCGGCCGCGGTCAGCAGCTTGTTGGTCGACGCGGGCTGCATCGGCACGGACGCTCCGCGCTCCCACAACTCCTCGCCGGTGGCTGCGTCGGTGATGCGGCCGGTCAGGCGGCCCAGGTTGGGGTCGGCCGCGAACGGGCCGATGACGGCGGACAGCCGCGGGGGCGCCGGTTTCGGGGCGCTGTCGTCGAGGCCGTACACCGCGGGTTCGGCGGCGGCGGGTTCCGGTTGCGGATCCACGGCCTGCGCCTCGCTGGTGCGGGGGCCTCCCGCGACGAACACCCCGGCGACCGTGACGAGGACGGCGACCGCCAGCAGCACCCCGACGCCGACGAGGACGTGGGTGGACCTGCGCCACCGGGTGGGCCGCATGACTCTCCTGGCTCGAGATGCTGACGAGCGCTTGCCCGAGGCAATGCCCTGAGTTGACAGGGTATCGCTCGTCTATGGTTGACCCGCGTCATCGCCTGGCGAGGCGCTGACCGCACTCACCACATCACACGAAGGAGCCGCGACCGTGGAGTTCGAGGTCGTCGTCGAGATCCCCAAGGGCTCGCGCAACAAGTACGAGGTCGATCACGAGACCGGCAAGGTCAAGCTCGACCGGTACCTCTACACCGCGTTCGGCTACCCCGCCGACTACGGCTTCATCCAGGACACCCTCGGCGAGGACGGCGACCCGCTCGACGCGCTGGTCCTGCTGCCCGAATCGCTGTTCCCCGGCGCGGCGATCGACGTCCGGCCCGTCGCGATGTTCCAGATGACCGACGACGCGGGCGGCGACGACAAGGTGCTGTGCGTGCCCGCCGGCGACCCTCGTTGGGATCACGTTCAGGACCTCGGGGACGTCCCGTCCTTCGAGCTCGAGGCGATCAAGCACTTCTTCGTCCACTACAAGGACCTGGAGCCGGGCAAGTTCGTCGAGGCCGCCGACTGGGTCGGCCGCAGCGAGGCCGAGGCGGAGATCACCCGGTCGCTCGAGCGCTTCAAGACCAGCGGGCACTGAGCTTCCAGGTAGCGAATTTTCCTCGGCGTAACACGGGGTAACGCAGGCGCACCATCTGCCTCGCATCATGGGCTTCGTGTTGATGCATCAGGGAGTGGGCCTGGCCGCATTCAATGCGTGGCCCGAACGCAAGGCAGTGCACGCCGTCTACGAGTGCTGCAACAGCCTGGCGCTGGCGCGCGACATCGTCGCCGGCCGCAGTTACGGCAGCCACGACGCGCTGTTCCGCCGAGCCGACGCGCTGCTGTTCTCGATGCCGGAACCTGCGATCGACCAGATTCTCGAGGCGTGTCCCACCATCGGCCGTCGGCCGCGTAGCGCGCGGTCACAGGCCGAGCAGTGCTCGGTGTGGGACGACGACGAGACCGTGATGACCGCACTGAACGACGCGGCCGCCGAGTATGCCGAGCGGTTCGGCTTCACCTTCGTGATGTTCGTCGACGGAGCGTGTGCCACCGACGTGCTGAAGGCCGTCACCGAACGCATGCATCACGACGTGGAGACCGAGCGCAAGGTCGTCCGCAACGAGCTGGCGCGCATCAACCGCACGCGGCTGGAGCGGATGCTGGGACCCGAGGGCGGCTACCAGAACTGGTGCTGACCCGGTTCGCCGGGCCTGCGCGACGCGCTACCCGTGATCGTGGTCGTGGCCGTCCGACTCCGCGGGCGCGGGGGCGGCCGGTTCGACGACGACGACCCTCGGCGGCGGGCGCTTGCCGGTGTCGGCCAGCTGCGCGGGCGCCCCTGGAACCGGCTGCGGCGGTACGGCAGGCGTCGAATGATCGTGCTGCGCATGGTCTTCCGCGGTAGCCGGGGCATGGCCGCCGTGCGCCGCCTCGGTGCCCGAGTGGTGCTGGTGCTGCAGTCCGGAGGCGACGCCCACCGCGGCCGCCGCGGCGATGACGCTGGTGGCGCCGAGCAGGACGAGCCCGTAGCCGAAAACCGGTATGGCACCGGACCGACGACCCCGGCTCCACAGCCAGGCCGCGCCCATGACGACGTAGCCCTGCAGCATGAGCGAGCAGATTCCCGCGGCCTGCACCAACTCCGGCTCGCCGGCGTGCGGCCCGAACGGGGCACCCGCGGTTCGCGACAGCGCCCACAGCGCGACCGATCCGAGGTTGGCCAGGATCCCGGTCGCCAGGAGCACCGCGCCGGGGCGACGCGTGAGAACCGCGAGCCCCCAAGCCAGTTGGAACACCGCGATCCCGGCGAAGAAGACCCCGGAGGGCACCCAGTCGCGCCAGTGGTCGGGCATGACGGCGAAGTGGATCACCGCGGCGCCGATCGAAGCGATGGCCGTGACGCGAGCGGCCAGCCCACTGTCCGTCGTCGCCACTGAAGGTGTCACTCGAAGATGGTCGCAGGGCACCATCACAGGACGGCCACAGCGCTGCAACTCATTCGAATCAGCCTGAGCTGCAGGGCACCTAGGTGGTCTTCGGGATGCCGGCGGGCGCCAGTTCGGGATCGGCGGGCACCGCGACCTTCTTCTTGCGAAGTGCCTTGGCCCACTTCATCACTGGCTTCTCGACGCCGTAGTAGGTGATCGACGCGACGGCGATCGTGACGGCCAGCAGCACCACGACGTTGCGCCACATGCCCCATGCGTCGTCGCCCGCCATCACCCCCAGCCTGCCGAGCACCAGGATCATCGGGAAGTGCCACAGGTAGGCGGACAGCGAGATCTCACCCACGTAGCGGATGGGTCGTGCGTCCAGCCATACGGCGAGCTTGGTCTTCTGCCCGCGGGCCAGCGGGGCGACGATGACCAGGATCATCAGGGCGGCGACGACGGCGACACCCGCGGTGGTGAACTGGTTGGCCACCGCCAGAGTCACCGCGGAGACGGCCAGCATGGGCAGGATCGCGGCGGCCGAGATCAGCCGCACCCGCTTGCTGATCCGCTCGCGCAGGACACCGCGCTCCATGGCCACGAACACCACTGCGGCGAACATGCCGAGGGCGAAGTTGTCGGCGTTGGTCAGGAAGCTCTTGGTGAAGACCGCAGCCCAGTTCGGACCCCAGTTGAGCAACATGAAGTCCGTCGAGCCGGAATGCGCGAAGACGACCGGAATCAGGCTGCGGCCGATCATGCCGATGACCAGCAGCAGCGCGGGCGCCAGCGCGGCGAGCACCAACGGGTTCATCGAGACGCGCTTGCGCAGCGCGAACAACGCGATGCCGAGGAGCGGCAGCGAGGCGTAGAAGGCGTACTCCAGCGTCAGCGACCACGCGGGGTTGATGCCCGTCTGGATGTACTGCGGGAAGTAGGACTGCGTGAGCGTGAGGTTGGCGAGCAGCTGCCACGGGTCGGTGATCATCCCGGTGCCCTCGTCGGTCCCGACCTTCTGCAGGACGGGGTTCTCGACGTAGGAGACCTGCAGCAGATAGTTCACGATCAGGAAGATGACCAGGTAGACCGGCATGATTCGGGCGACGCGGTGCAGTGTGTAGTCGCCGATGCTCGGCATGCGGGCGACGTCACGGTCGTCGGACAGGTTCCGCACGTAGGGCAGGAACAGCAGGAACCCACTGAGGACGAAGAAGTAGACCAGCGAGAAGCCGAGCAGGCTCGTCATCCAGGTCTGCGCGGTGTTCGGCGAGAAGTGGGTGGTGACGTGAGTGATGGCGATCGACAGGCACAGGATGCCGCGGACGCCGTCCAGGCCGATGATCCTGGCCCGCACCCGGCCCGAACCCTTCGTCGCGGGCGGGGTCGCCGCGCCCGGCGTCTCGGTCCTTCGGGTCATGCCCACGCCTCCTGAGGTCGCACCCACGCCGAGCGATAGTCCGGACGGGCAGGATTCGATACCAACGGTTCAGTTACTCTCGGAGACCGAAACGACGGTATGGAATATGACGCCATTGTGACCACGTGTTCGGATCCATTTCGTCATTGCCGTGACATCGGGGCCGTGATGTCGAATCAGCACGTCGTGACCGGTTTTCGCGAGCGCCACAACGATAGCTGATGGTGACGAATTGCGCCGAATCCAAACGTCCGAAGCGTTATTCGGATACCCGGCGACAATTTGCCAGGACGGTATTTTCGCCAATGTCGGCAATCACCATTGCGCCGCCAAGTTGCTTGTCAACGAAAGGAATCGTGCCAGCAGCTAACTAGGCTGACGGTAGCGGTGATGCGCCGGGCGACCGCGGCCTCAGGCGGGGGTGACGACGTTGCGCAGTTGCTCGCCGCGGCCGAGCCTGCCGATGTTGGCGGCGATGTCGTCGGCGCGGCCGCGGAAGGTGTCGGTGGTGACCCCGGACGAATGCGGCGTCATCACGAGGTTCGACAGCTCGCCGAACGGCAGGTCGCCGACGGCGGTGGGCGTACCGGGCGATGACGGGTAGCGATACCAGACGTCGATGGCGGCGGCCCGGATCTGACCCTCGACGAGGGCTTCGTAGAGCGCTCGCTCGTCGACCAGCGGGCCGCGCCCGACGTTGATCAGCACTCCCTCGGCACCCAGCGCCTGCAGTTCGGCCGTGCCGATCATCCCGGTGGTCGCCGGCGTCAACGGCGCCGACACCACCATGACGTCGACCTCCCGTGCGAGCGCACCGAGGCGCGAGGTGTCGCCCACCCAGTCGAGTCCGTACGCCGCGGCGTCTTGGCGCCCCGATCCGGTCACCGCTGCGCCGCTGCACCCGACCGCCCGGAACAAGTCCCACGCGCACTGACCGATGTGGCCGAAGCCGACGAACCCGATCCGGCTGTCACGGAGTGTGCCCAGCTGCGGGATGGTGTCGTCGTAGACCGACGTCGCCCACGTGCCGCGCCGCAGCGCGCGATCCTGGGCGAGGAAGTCCCGCCGTAGCACGATCGCCGTCGCCAGAACGTACTCGGCGATCGACCGTTCGTGATGAAAGGTGTTGGCCACCAGGACGTCGGGCCCGAGTGCCGAGAAGTCGACGCGGTCGGTTCCCGCGCCCGCGACGTGGATCAGCCGCAGCTTCTCCGCCGCGCCTGCCATCTCCGCGGTGAACCGTGCGCCGACGTACACCTCCGCGTCACGGAGGTCGTCGAGCAGATCGGCCACGCCGGCACCGGGTCGCCACACCGTTGTGGCGTCGTCGGGCAGGGCCGCCTCGAGGCGCTCGCGGTGCGGGGCGAGGTTGGCATCGGCGATCAGGATCTTCACGGCGTCAGTTCCGTTGCAGTGCAGGTCGTTTGGAGTCGAACGTCCAGCCGGGGACCAGATACTGCATCGCGATGGCGTCGTCGCGGGCGCCGAGCCCCTCGCTCAGGTACAGCTCGTGGGCGGCGGCCACGGCGTCGTCGTCGAGTTCGACGCCCAGCCCGGGCGCGTCCGGCACGTCCAGGTACCCGTCGACTATCTCGAAGGGCGCTTTGGTGATCCGCTGCCCGTCCTGCCAGATCCAGTGGGTGTCGATCGCCGTGATGTCACCCGGTGCGGCGGCGGCGACGTGGGTGAACATCGCCAGCGACACGTCGAAGTGGTTGTTGGAGTGCGAGCCCCAGGTGAGCCCCCACGCGTCGCACAGCTGGGCGACGCGCACCGACCCGGCCATGGTCCAGAAGTGCGGATCGGCCAGTGGGATGTCGACCGCGCCGGAACGAATAGCGTGACCCATCTCGCGCCAGTCGGTGGCGATCATGTTGGTGGCGGTCGGCAGCCCAGTGGCGCGCTTGAACTCGGCCATCACCTCACGGCCGGAGAAGCCGCCCTCGGGTCCCACCGGGTCCTCGGCGTAGGCGAGTACACCGGCCAGCTCGCGGCAGGTGGTGATGGCGTCGGCCAGCAGCCAGCCACCGTTCGGGTCCAGGGTTATTCGGGCGTCTGGGAACCGGTCCGCCAGCGCGATGACCGCCTTGGCCTCGTCGGGCGCGGGCAGCACGCCGCCCTTGAGCTTGAAGTCGCGGAAGCCGTACCGGTCGCGGGCAGCCTCGGCGAGCCGGACGACGGCTTCCGGGGTCAGGGCCTCGTCGTGGCGGATGCGCATCCAGTCGTCGGCGTCGGCGCCTTCGTCGGCCGCCGAGCGGTAGGGCAGATCGGTTCTGGTCCGGTCGCCCACGAAGAATAGGTAGCCCAGCGCCTGCACCCTGGACCGCTGCTGACCGTCGCCGAGGAGTGCGGCCACGGGGACCTCGAGGTGGCGGCCGAGGAGGTCGAGCAGTGCGGACTCGACGGCGGTCACCGCGTGCACGGTGACGCGAAGGTCGAAGGTCTGCGCACCGCGGCCGCCGGCGTCGCGATCGCCGAAGGTGCGGCGGACGTCGTTGAGCACGGCGTGGTAGTCACCGATGCTGCGTCCCTCGACCAGCCCCCTGGCGTCCTCGAGCGTGCGCGCGATGGCGGCTCCGCCCGGTACCTCGCCGACGCCGGTGTTGCCGCTGGAGTCGGTGACGATCACCAGGTTCCGCGTGAAGAACGGCCCGTGTGCGCCGCTAAGGTTCAGCAGCATGCCGTCGTGGCCCGCGACGGGGACGACGCGCATCTCGGTGACGACCGGCGTGCGGCTGGTGCCGGGCGCGCGAAGCGACGGGGAAGGGTGCGTCATTACCTCAGCCTACGAAGCGCGGTCGATGCACGTCCAACACCCTTAAGGCATTGATTGATGCCGCAGGCGCATCGAGCAGAAGTCGTCACGCGAACCACTTGTCCCCGTTGGCGACCGGGCGGAGGACGCGAGTCACCTTGTCCCCCATGGCGCACAGCGCTTCGACGATCTCGCGTTCACGGGCGGGTGTCAGGCGCGCGATCGGCACCGATGCGCTGATCGCGTCCTGCGCGGGCCGGGTGTACCGCAGTGCGACGGCGAAGCAGCGCACCGCGGGGGTGTTCTCCTCGTCGTCGGTTGCGTAGCCACGGACCAGCGCCGTCTCCAGGGCGGCGTCCAGCCCGGCGCGATCGGTGATGGTCTTGGGCGTCAGGGCTTGGAGGACCTCGGGAACGTGCCGGTCGCGTTCGTCGCCGATCCGGTCGGCCAGCAGCGCCTTGCCGAGCGCCGTGGCGTAGGCGGGCAGACGCCTGCCCACCCGGCTCGCACCGCGCTGATACTGCCGGGATTCGCGGGTGGCGAGGTATACGACGTCGGTGAGGTCGAGCCGCCCCACGTGGAAGGTCTCGTCGAGGTCCTGGCGCAGTTCATCGACGAACGGGGTGATCATCGGCAGGTACGGGTCGCTGTCGAGATAGCTGGTGCCGACGAGCAGTGCGCGGATGCCGATGCCGTACTGCGTTCCGGCGTCGTCGGCCCGCACCCACCCCTGGGTCATCAACGTGCGGAGCAGGGCGTGGGCGCTGCTGCGCGGCATGTCGAGCGCCTCGCTGATCTCGCGGATCCGCGCAGGCCGGTCTTGCCGTGCCGCCAGGTACTCGAGGAGTTCCACGGTCCGTGCGGCCGACTTCACGCCCGACCGCGACGAATTCATCTTCCGCACAACGCCGTCGACGGGTTCCGGCGTGCCCGACGTCACCGCTGCCACCCCCGTACGGTAACCCGGTGACCGGCGCCGCGGGGCCTCACAGCGCACCCACCTGCTGGACGACGAGCACGCCCGCGCCGGCCGCGGACACCACGATCGCCGTCCAGCGTTGCCGCTGCGGGTTGAGCAGCCGGTTCGCCCACCGCGACAGCGCGTAGCCGACCACGGTGGCCGGGATCAGGAACGCGAACCAGCGCCACGTGTCCCCGTCGATCGAGCCGGTGAGGCTGAGCATGCCGATGGACAGCACCGACCCGATGAGGAAGAAGCCGCTCATCGTGCCGCGCAACTCCGCGCCCGTACTGCGCTGCCACACCAGCGCCATCGGCGGTCCACCGATCGACGTCGCGGTTCCGAGGACACCGGACGTCGCGCCGGCGAGCACCAGGTTGCGTCGCCGCGGGGTCGGCGACCAGCCGAAGCTGGTCACCAGCACGCCCGCCAGCACGACGCCTGCGATCGCCAGCGCCAGAGCGCGTTCGGGCATCGCGGCCAGCAGCAGCGCCCCGGCGACGGTCCCCGGGACCCGCCCGACCAGCGCCCAGCCGGTGCCCCGCACGTCGATCGCGGTGCGTTCGCGGATCACCACCATCAGCGTGACGAGCGAGGCAAGCATGATCAGCGTGCCGGGGATCAGGCTGGGATCGACCAACGCCACCACCGGCGCCGCCAACATGCCCATGCCGAAGCCGATCGACGCCTGCAGGCACGACGCGAACAGGATCGCGACCGCGATGACGGAGTACGCCGTGACGCTCACCGGTCGTCGTCACCGAACCGGCTCACGCGCTCTGCGACAGGGCCGCACGGTCCTCGGTCAGCGGGTGGTGGCATTCCGCGGCGTGGCCCGGCACCGCGGAATCGGTTGCCAGCGGCGGCAGTTCCTCGGCGCACACGTCGGTCGCCTTCCAGCAGCGGGTGCGGAACCGGCATCCCGAGGGCGGGTTGAGCGGTGAGGGCACCTCGCCCTTGAGCAGGATCCGGTCGGCGCGGTCCACGGCGTCGAGCTTGGGCGCCGCCGACATCAGTGCCCCGGTGTAGGGGTGGCTGGGCTGGTCGAAGACGGCGTCGGTGGGTCCGGACTCGACGATGCGCCCGAGGTACATGACCGCCACCCGGTCGGCGACGTGCCGAACAACCGACAGGTCGTGGGAGATGAACACGTACGAGATCCCCAGCTGCTGCTGCAGGTCGTTGAGGAGGTTGAGCACCTGCGCCTGCACCGACAGGTCCAGCGCCGACACGGGCTCGTCGCAGATGATCACGTCCGGGTCGAGCGCGAGCGCCCGAGCGATGCCGATCCGCTGACGCTGCCCGCCCGAGAACTCCTGCGGGAACTTTTCCATCGCCTTGGCGCCGAGCCCGACGAGGTCGAGCAGTTCGCGCACCCTGGTGTCGCGGTCCTTGCGCGACGGGTGCAGTCCGCGGTGGGTTCGCCACGGCTCGGCGATGATGTCGCCTGCCGACATGCGCGCGTTGAGCGAGGCGTAGGGATCCTGGAAGACCATCTGCACGCGGCGACGGAACTCGAGCAGCTCCTTGCCCTTGAGCGCGAACGGGTCGATGCCGTCGAAGGTGACCGTGCCCGAGTCCGGGCGTTCGAGCATCATCAGCGTGCGAGCCAGAGTCGACTTACCGCAACCGGATTCGCCGACCAGGCCGAGCGTCTGGCCGCGGGCGAGGTCGAGGTCGATGCCGTCGAGGGCGCACAGCCTGTCGTGGCCCTTGCGGCCGCCGGGCACGCGGAACGACTTGGTCAGGTCGCGGACGGTGAGCAGTTGATCAGACATTGGTGACCTCCTCGGGGAAGTGGCACGCCGACCGCCGTCCGGCGCCGACGGGCGCCAGTGCGGGCCGCGTGGTGCGGCAGATCTCGGCGGCGAGCGGGCACCGCTCCTGGTACACGCACCCCTTCGGGATGGAGTTCAGGTCCGGCGGCGACCCGCCGATCGACTTGAGGTGCGCGCCCCGCTCGGCGTTGATGGGCACGGAGTTCAGCAGGCCCTTGGTGTACGGGTGCTTTGGTTCGGCGAACACCTCGGCGACCCGTCCGGTCTCGATGACGTTGCCTGCGTACATCACCGCGACGCGATCGGCTTCCTCGGCCACCAGCGCAAGGTCGTGGGTGATGAGTACGACGGCCATGTCGTATTCAGAGCGCAGGCTCTTCAGCAGTGCCATGATCTGGGCCTGCACGGTGACGTCGAGGGCGGTGGTCGGTTCGTCGGCGATCAGGACGCGGGGGTTCAGCGCGACCGCCATGGCGATCAGCAGGCGCTGCCGCATGCCGCCGGAGAACTGGTGCGGGTAGCTCTTGAGACGCTCCTCCGGCTGCGGGATGCCAACGCGCGTCATGAGTTCCACGGCCTTGCCCTTGGCGTCCTTCGCATTCATCCCGTGGTGGATGCGGAACGGCTCGGCCAGCTGGGTGCCGACGGTGTAGAGCGGGTTGAGTGCGGTGAGCGCGTCCTGGAAGACGATGGCCAGCTCCGTGCCCGCCATCTGCCGCCGCGTCTTGCGGTCGACGGCCAGCAGATCGGCGGTGCCGTTGCGGCCTGCGAGTTCGGCGGAGCCGTCGGTCACCTCGGCGACGGGTTCGAGCAGCCCGACGAGGGCGGTCGCGGTCATCGACTTGCCGCAGCCGGATTCCCCGAGCAGGGCCAGCGTTTCGCCGCGGTGCGCCGAGAACGACACGTGGTCGACGGCGCGCACGCTGCCCGCGATGGTGCGGATGTCGACCGTGAGGCCGTCGACCCGCAGCGCGGGGTCTGCTTCGGTGTGGTCGGCGGGCGGGTGCTCGGCTACCTGGGCGGTCATGACATTCCCTTCGAGAGGCGCTTTCACGACAGGCGCTTTCCGGTCTTGGCGAAGCGGGACAGGCGTTTCTGCGGGACGGTCAGGCGCCACCGCTGACCCGGGTCGGTCGCGATCCGCGCCCAGGCGGCGAGGATGGTCGCCGACACCGTGGTGATGACGATGGCCAGACCCGGGAAGAACGACAGCCACCAGGCGGTGTGCAGGTAGGTGCGGCCCTGGGCGACCATCAGGCCCCAGCTGACGTCGGGCGGCTGGATGCCGATGCCGAGAAAGCTCAGCGAGGACTCGGCGAGCATGACGTAGCAGAAGTCCAGCGTCGCCACGGTGAGCAGCGTCGGCAGCACGATCGGCACGACGTGGCGCGTGATGATCGAGCGTCCGCTGGCCCCGAACGTGCGGGCGGCGTCGACGAACACGCGGCTCGACAGCTCGGCCGACTCGGCGCGGGCGGTGCGCAGGTAGACCGGGATGCGCGTGATCGCCAGGACCGCAACGATGTTGGCGGCACTCGGCGAGAAGACGTACAGCACCACCACGGCCAGCAGCAGTGACGGGAAGCTCATGATGACGTCTGCGATCCGCATGGCGACCGTCTCGCGCCAACCGCGGTAGAAGCCGGCCCACATCCCGACGATCGAGCCCACGATCGCGGAGATCACCACAGCGGGAATCGCGACCGAGAGCGTGGTCCGACAGGCGACGACGAGCCGGGCGAGCATGCTGCGCCCCAGCGGGTCGGTGCCGAGGATGTTCGCCCAGCCGTTGGCGAGCGTGAACGGCGCCTGATTGGAGTTGTCCAGGTCGATGTCGGTGGCGAGCCCGCCCATCAGCATCGGGCCGAAGATCGCGGTCAAGAACACCAGCCCGAGCACCACGGCGGCGGCCGCGGCGACCCGGTCGTTGACCAGCAGGCGGTACCAGCTCGAGCCCGACTTCCGTCGCTTGGCTCCGGATTCGCCGACGATCGCGGTGGTGGGCTTGACTGGTACGAGATCGAGTTGAGTGCTCATGGCGCTGCTCCCTTAGACCTTGGCCGGTTCCCGCACGCGTGCGTCGAGCAGCGCGTAGCAGGCGTCGATGGCGATGTTGAGGACGAAGATGCTCACCGCGGTCAGCAGGACCGCGGCTTGGAGCACCGCGAAGTCGCGCTGCAGGATTGCGTCGATCATGAGCTTGCCGATACCGGGCCAGCCGAAGATCGCCTCGACCACCACCGCGCCGTTGATGAGGCCGACGGCGAGATCGCCTGCGACGGTGAGCGCGGGGGCTGCGGCGTTGCGCAGCGCGTGGTGGGTGACGACGCGGAAGTCGCTGGCGCCCTTGCTCCGGGCGAGCCGTACGTAGGGCGCCGACAGTGCCGATACCATCGCGCCCCTGACCACCTGCGTGAGGACGCCGAGCGGTCGGATCATCAGCGTGGCGATCGGCAGGATCCACGACAGCACGCCCGCGTCGGTGCCGGAGGTGGGCAGCCAGCCCATGAGCACCGCGAAGAGCCAGACGCCGGTGATGGCGAACCAGAAGTCCGGGATGCTCGCCGCCGTCATCGACAGCAGGCTGGAGAAGCGGTCGGCCAGCGAGTTGGGTCGGTAGGCGGCCCAACAGCCGATGATCACGGCACCGACGATCGCGAGCAGCATCGTCGCGAACGCGAGTTGCAGGGTGGCCGGGAAGGCGCGGAACGCCATCGACGACGCCGACTCCCCGGTGCGCAGCGACGTGCCGAAGTCGAGGTGCAGGACGCCCTTGAAGTAGTCGACCAGCTGGGTCAGCATCGGCTGGTCGAAGCCGTTCTTGGCGGCGAACTCGGCACGCTGATCGGCGGTGGCCGACTCGGGCAGGTAGAGGTTGGTCGGGTCACCGGTGAGGCGGGCGAGCAGGAACACGCCGAGCAACACGATGATGAGGGGCAGTGCGCTGGTGTACATCCGGCGCCGGACGAACGAGAACATGGGCTGATCTCCTGGTCGTGGAGTTGGTCGGCAGTGGCTCAGGAGACAGCGGGATCGACCGGGTCGCCGGTGCCATCGGCGGACACGGTCATCTCGGACAGCCGCATCTCGTCACCGGTGGCGGAGTTCGGGGTGTAGTCGACGCGCGGGGACTTGCCGAGGATGCCCTTCATGTGGGCGATGTAGGCCATCTGCATGATCTCCTGGGGTTCCTCGGCGAACAGCTTCGCGAAGGCGTCTTGGCGGGCCTGGCCGGTGAGGGCTTCCGCGGCGCGAATCTTGGCGTCGAACTCCGTTGTGCCGTAGGCACTCTGCGGCCCATCGCTGAGCATGTACTGGTCCATCGTGAAGGCGGCGTCGCCGGCCTGGTTGCCGTGCATGATCATCAGGAGGTACGGGCCGGTGTTCGCAGGGAACGGCCGCAGCTGGTACTGCAGCTGGCTGGCGGTGTCCATCATCTCGATCTTGACGTTGAGCCCGATGTCGGTGAACTCGCTCTGCAGCACCTCGACGGTCTCGGCGATCTTCGGGAACTGCGCGGTGCGGGCGATGAGGCGGATCTGACGGTCGACGGGCACGCCGTCGGCCTTCGCGTCGGCGACGAGTTCCTTGGCCTTGTCCGCGTCGTGCGGCCACAGCTGCAGTTGGTCGTTGTATCCGACGACGCCGGACGGAATCAGTTGTGAGGCAGGATCGCCGAGGCCGCGGAACAGCGCCTTCACGATGCCGGTGCGGTTCACCGCGTAGTTGATGGCCTGGCGAACCCGCATGTCGTCGAGCGGGGCCTCGGTGGCCTGCATGCGAAGCGCGGTGGTCTCGTTGTTCTGGAACGGGACGCCGCGGTCGCCCGCGCCGTCCTCCGGGCCGAGCGAGGTGGCGATGTCGGCCTCGTCATTGGTGATCATGGCCGCGCGTACGCTGCCCTCACTGCGCCACTGGTATTCGGCGCGGGGGAACGCCGGCTTTGGACCCCAGTAGGCGTCGTTGCGGGCCAGGATCAGCTTCTGCCCGTACTCCCAGTCCGCGATCGCGTACGGCCCGGTGCCGATCGGCTCGCGCACCTTCTCGGTCATGCTGGTGCCGACGGGCACCATCTCGACGAACGAGATGCGCAGCGGGAGAATCGGATCGGGCTGCTCGGTGGCGACGGTCAGCGTCGCGTCGTCGGGGGTGGCGATCTTCAGCTTCTCGTCGCCGAAGACGTATCCATCGACGTTGCAACCCAAGTCGGAGTTGACGGCGCGATCGATCGAGTAGGCGGCGTCCTTGGCGCTGAACGGCTTGCCGTCGGAGAAGGTGACGCCGCTGCGGACGTCGAACGTCCACTCCGTCGGCGAGGTCTGACGCCATCCGGTCGAGAGCAGGGGCTCCAGGTCGCCACTGGTGGGGTTGCGCTCGATGAGGGGCTCGGTGATGTTCGACCGGACCACGATGCCGGTGGAGGTCAGCGAGCTCTCGCAGGGTTCCAGCGTCGGCGGTTCCTGGGACAGGACGATGCGCAACGTGTTGGTGTCGAAGCCGCCGGATCCGGAGTTCGCGACCGTGCACCCACTGGCGACGAGGCAGGCGCCGGCCACCGCGAGTGCGGTGACTCCTGCGCGGCGGGTCCGCCGATGTGGCGCAGGCATCGAAGATGCGGCCATGTTTTCCTCCATGTCGGGCTGTGACGTCCACGTATGTGGATGAGGTCTGTGACGGTAGACACACCGTATGAGTGGCCGAGGAACAGCGTCAACCCACCTCGGAGGGGCTCCGACGGCCATTCTTGGGCATGATCGGCTGTCGTGATCATGGCTAAAAACATGGCTTGAGCTGGGTCGATGCATCCGCAGACGGGTTGTTGATACCCGGCAGCGGCCCCGATTCCCGCAGTTATGCCCCTTCGGTATCAAGTCATGCTAATTCCGAGTTGGACAGGTATTCGCGCGCATCCTTAAGGTAAGTACAGGCATTCCAGCCACCCGAGGAGACAGCCGTGCCCACGACCCCCGTTCCAGGCGACCGCACGCCACGCCGCGTGCTGCAGGTGGGGCCGCTCAAGCCATCCCTGTCGGAGACCCTGCGCAGCACCTACGACGCCCTGGAACTACCCGACGATCAGCAGGCGCGGACGGAGTTCCTCGACCGGTTCGGCGCGGACGTCGGCGCAGTCGTCACCTCCGGCCGCACCGGTGTCGACGCAGAGCTGATGGCTGCGCTGCCCAACCTCGGCGCGGTGGTGAACTTCGGCGTCGGGTACGACACCACAGACGTCGACGCGGCACGCGAGCGCGGCGTCGGAGTCTCCAACACCCCCGACGTCCTGACCGACTGCGTGGCGGACACCGCGGTAGGCCTGCTGATCGACACGATGCGTCAGTTCAGCGCCGCCGACCGCTACCTGCGCGCGGGGCACTGGCCGGTCGACGGCAACTACCCGCTGACCCGTCAGGTGAGCAACAGGAAGGTCGGCATCATCGGCCTCGGCCGCATCGGCAGCGCGATCGCCAAGCGGCTCAACGCCTTTGGCTGCACGATCTCCTACCACAACCGCCACGTCGTCGACGACTCCCCGTACGAGTACGTCGGCTCACCCGTCGAGCTGGCCCGCCGGGTGGACGTCTTGGTGATTGCGGCGGCGGGCGGAAGCGGGACGGCCAAGCTCGTCGGCGCCGACGTGCTAGAGGCCCTCGGCCCCGACGGCTACCTGATCAACATCGCGCGCGGCAGCGTCGTCGACGAGCCCGCATTGGTGCGCGCGCTGACCGAGGGACGCATCGCGGGCGCCGGGCTCGACGTGTTCGCCGAGGAGCCCGAGGTGCCCGTCGAACTGCTGCGGCTGGACAACGTCGTACTGCTGCCCCACGTCGGCAGCGGCACGGTCGAGACGCGCGCCGCGATGGAGGCCCTGACGCTGCGCAACCTCGAGGAGTTCCTCGCCAACGGCCGGCTCGTCACGCCGGTGGTGGAGCCCGCTGTCCGCGTGTAGCTAGTTCCCCACGAACTCGTCGACGAGGTCGTCGGTGGTCCACTCGCGTTGGGGCAGTACGTCGCGCAGCAGCCGGATGAGCGCGGGGTTGGTGCTGTCGCTGCGCCATACGGCGTCGAGTTCGACGGGCCTCTCGCGGAACGCGCCGATCGACCGGAACTCGACGCCCTCGGGGTGCAGCGTGGCCGCCGACGCGGGCACCAGCGCGATGCCGATGCCCGAGCGGACCAGCACCAGCATGGTGTGGACCTGCGTGACGGTCTGCACGTACCGCGGCGTCGCGCCCGCGATGGTGAACGTGCTGATCAGGAGTTCGTTGAAGTAGCGGGCCTGCACGGGCGAGTACATGACGACGTCCTGGCCGTCGAGGTCGTTGAGCGTCAGCTGCCTGCCCAGTTCGGTCAGCGGGTGGCCCTTCGGCAGCGCGGCGATCAGCTGCTCGTGCAGCAGCGGACGCGACACCAGTCCGGGCCGCTTCAGCGGTGGCCGCGCCATGCCGAGGTCCAGCTCGCCGGTGACCAGACCTTCGATCTGGGCGGCGGTGACCATCTCGCGCAGGTCGAGCTTGACGTCGGGCAGCTTCGCGCGGGCCGCCTCGAGCAGCCGCGGCAGCACGGCGTGCGCGGACGCCGCGGTGAACCCCACGACCACGGTGCCCAGATCGCCTGCGGGAACCCGCTTCACGGTCTGCGCCGCCCCCTCGGCGAGCTGCAGGATCCGCCGCGCGTCGGGCAGGAACGCGACGCCGGCGGGCGTCAGCGTGACCGTCCTGGTGGTGCGGTCGATGAGCTGGACGCCGAGTTCGGCTTCGAGCTGCTGGATCTGCCTGCTCAGCGGCGGCTGCGTCATGTGCAGGCGCTCGGCCGCCCGGCCGAAGTGCAGTTCTTCCGCGACGGCGATGAAGCATGACAACCGAGCCAGCGAAAACACCGATGCACTCCCAGTATCAACCAGGCCGCCTTCGTTGGCGGTCGTGCATCAGTGTAGAGCGGCGGTTCTCACCAGCGGGGGCTGATCGCCTCGTAGGTCGGGTCGATGCTGCGCATGTAGCCAGTGTCGTCGCGGTCGCGAATCCCGCACCGCAGGTACTGCTCGTGCAGCGCGCCCAGCGCCTCGTCGTCGATCTCGACGCCGAGGCCCGGCGTCGTCGGCACGGCGACCGCACCGTCGCGGATCGCCAGCACGCCAGGCTTCACCACATCCTCGGTCTTCCACGGCCAATGCGTGTCGCATGCGTACGACAGGTTGGGGGTGGCGCCGGCCAGGTGCACCATCGCGGCGAGGCTGATGCCCAGGTGCGAGTTCGAGTGCATCGACAGGCCCAGTCCGAACGTGTCGCAGATGCCCGCCAGCAACCGCGACCGCTGCAACCCACCCCAGTAGTGGTGGTCGGACAGCACGACGCCGACGGCCCGCTCGGCGATCGCGGGCTTGAGGTGGTCGAACGCCACGACGCACATGTTCGTGGCCAGTGGCATCGGCGCCTGCGCGGCGACCTCGGCCATGCCCGCGATGTCCGGCGTGGGGTCTTCGAGGTACTCCAGGATGCCCGCCAGTCCGGCGGCCACCTTCACCGACGTCTGCGGCGTCCAGGCGGCGTTGGGATCCAACCGCAGTGGATGATCGGGGAAGGCCTCGCGCAGCGCCTCGATCGCCTTCATCTCCTCGTCGGGCGGGAAGACGCCACCCTTGAGTTTGATTGCGGTGAAGCCGTATTCGTCGATCATGCGCTTGGCTTGGGCGACGATGCCCGCCGGGTCCAGCGCCTCGCCCCAGGAATCGGGTGCACCGCCGGGGTGGGCGGCCCACTTGTAGAACAGGTACGCGCTGAACGGCACCGCGTCGCGCACCGCACCGCCGAGGAGGTCGCAGACCGGTCGCCCGGTGGCGTGCCCCTGCACGTCGAGGCAGGCCACCTCGAGCGGGGAGAAGACCCGGTCCACCACGCTGGCGGACGTGATCATCCCGGCCAGGCCGGAGCCGTCACCAGTGCTGTCGCCGCCGAGCCGATCCGAGATCGCTGCACGAATGTGGTTGAGCGCGAACACGTCCAGACCGACCATCGCGTCGGCGGCCGCTTCCAGCCGCTGCAGGTGCACGACGTCGGCGTAGGTCTCCCCCAGCCCGACCAGGCCTGCATCGGTGTCGAGCTGGATGATCGCGCGCAGTGCGTACGGCTGGTGCACGCCGACGGTGTTGAGCAGCGGTGGGTCGACGAACGCGACGGGCGTGATCCGCGCCCCGGTGACCCGAATCGGAGCCGCCATCAGCGCGACGCGACGAGATCGTCTGCCAGCACCGCTCGACCCGCGGCGACGATGCGGGTCAGCTCGTCGAGGTCCTCGGGGGCGGGCATGACGAGCGGCGCGCGAACCGGACCGGCCTCGATGCCCTCCATCGTCACACCGGCCTTGATGAGCGAGACGGCGTAGCCGGGCACGGTGTCGCGCAGTCGAACCAGCGGGTGGAAGAACTCGCGCAGCAGCGCAGCGGTACGCGGCTCGTCACCGCGCTCGAGTGCGTCGTAGAACGCCAGTGCCAATTCGGGGGCGAACGCGAACGTCGCCGACGAGTACAGCGTCACGCCGATCGCGCGGTACGCCTGCTGCGACACCTCGGCGGTGGGCAGGCCGTTGAAAAACTGGAACGGCTTGCCGGTCGGGGCGAGCGCATCGGTCACGGCGCGCACGATCCTGGCCACCCGGTCGATGTCGCCGGTGCCGTCCTTGAAGCCCACCACGTTCGGGATGTTCGCGACCTCGATGGCCGAGGCCTCGGTGTAGCGGGCGTTGGACCGGTTGTAGACGATCACCGGCAGGTCGGTCGCGCCTGCGACCTCGCGGGTGTAGGCGATCAGGCCCTCCTGCGGCATCGTCACCAGGTACGGCGGCAGCAGCAGCAGGCCGTCGGCACCGGCCTCGGCAGCGAGGCGGGCGAAGATCTTCGCCTGCGCGACGGATCCGCCCGCACCGGCGTAGACGGGCACCCGTCCACCTGCCACCTCGACGGCGGTCCGCACGATCTCCGCGAACTCGTTCGACTCGAGTGCGTGGAATTCCCCCGTGCCGCAGGCGATGAACACACCGCCGGGGCCGGCGTCGATACCCCGGCCGACGTGCTCGGCGAGCGCGGTCAGGTCGACCTCACCGGTCTCGGTGAACGGTGTGACGGGGAAGAACAGGACTCCATCGAGGGGCGAAGCGGGCATGGCGGAACTCCTTTTCACGGAATGTGAGTGGCTCTGGCGGGTGGATGGGTGAGCCGGAGTCCTCCGGCCGATGTTCAGTCTCGGGTGAGTTCGCCGTCGATCCGGCGCCATGACCCGTCGGGGTTGCCATCGGCGATGGCGCTGGGCAGCAACGCCTTCGGCACGTCCTGGTAGGCGACCGGCCGCAGGAAGCGCTCGATGGCACGTCCGCCCACCGAGGTGGTCCGGGAGTCCGACGTCGCAGGGAACGGGCCGCCGTGCACCATGGCGTAGCCGACCTCGACGCCGGTGGGCCAGCCGTTGAACAGGATTCGGCCCGCCTTGGTCTCCAGAGTCGGGAGCAATGCGCGCGCCGCGTCGAGATCGGTGTCGTCGGCGTGCACCGTGGCCGTCAGCTGTCCTTCGAGACCTGCTGCGACGGTGGACATCTCGTCGACGTCGGCGCACCGGACGATGATGCTCGACGAGCCGAACACCTCGCCCTGGAGCACCTCGGAGCCGGCGAACGTGGGTGCGTCGGTGCTGAACAAGGCCGGGCGGCAGGCCACGGGGTTGTCGCTGTCGGCGCCGCGCTCCACCAGATCGGCCTCGGCCGAGAGCGCGTCGACGCCGGATGCGTAGCTCTTCGCGATCGCCGGGGTGAGCATCGGGGTGGCCGACGACTGGCTCAGTGCGTCGCGTGCTGCGGCGACGAAGGCGTCGAGGCCGGGCCCGTCGACGGCGATCACCAGGCCGGGGTTGGTGCAGAACTGTCCGGACCCCATGGTCAGTGAGCCGACGAACGCACGGCCGAGGTCGCCGCCGCGGGTCGCCAGGGCGCCGTCGAGCAGGAAGACGGGGTTGACCGAACTCATCTCGGCGTACACCGGGATGGGTTCGGGCCTGCCTGCGGCCGCGGCGACGAGCGCCAGTCCGCCCGAACGCGATCCGGTGAAGCCGACGGCCTTGATCCGCGGGTCGGTCACCAGTGCGGTGCCGAGGCCCGGGCCGGAACCGAACAGCAGCGAGAAGGTGCCCGGGTGCAGGCCCTCGGCGGTGACGGCGTCGGTGATGGCGCGGGCCACCAGCTCGGAGGTGCCGGGGTGGGCGTCGTGCGCCTTGACGACGACGGGGCAGCCCGCGGCCAGAGCCGACGCGGTGTCGCCGCCGGCGACCGAGAAGGCCAGAGGAAAGTTGCTGGCGCCGAACACCGCGACGGGCCCGAGCGGGATGGCCCGCTGGCGGATGTCGGGACGCGGGAGCGGCTTGCGGTCGGGCAGTGCCGGATCGATGCGGGCTCCGGTCCAGCTGCCCTCGCGCAGGATGGCGGCGAAGAGCCTCAGCTGGCCGGTGGTGCGGCCGACCTCGCCGGTGATCCGGGCCTCCGGCAGGCCGCTCTCGGCGACGGCACGGGCGATCAGGGGTGCGGCGATGGTCTCCAGATTGGCGGCTATCGATTCGAGGAAGCGTGCGCGCTGCTCGGAGGTCGTGGCCCGGTAGGGGCCGAACGCCTCGGCGGCCGCTGCGCAGGCGGCGTCGACGTTAGCCTCGTCGCCGTAGCGGTAGCCGGGGTCGAGCAGGGTTCCGTTCGCGGGGTCGAAGCCGCGGATCTCCTGCCCGGTGCCGGTGACGAGCTTGCCTGCGATGAGCATCTGTCCGGTGAGTCGAGTGGACTCGGCGATGGTTGCTGTCACGCGCCCAACGCTATTGCCCCCACCGATACATGTCCAAGACCAATTTGGCAGCGACTAATGCAACGCCTGCATCAGTGCGTCATGCGGATTTCTGGTCCCGATCCGTCAGCAGGCGCAGGACGTCGTGGCCCAGCCGACGCAGCTGCTCGGGTTCCAGAGCGGTGGAGGGGACGAGTGTCACCCCGTCGGCGACGCCTGCCGAGTCGATGTCGGCGATCAGACCCGTCAACCCGGCGACGGTGCCCGCGTAATGCACGGTCCCGGTGTCGCCGATGGACCGGAAGTCACCGGGGACCGCCACGGCGACGTCCAAGATGACCGCGACGTCGGCGCCGTCGGCGTGGATTCGGTCGGTGCGCCGCTTGGCGCGCTGCAGGTCCGGCGCGGTCAATCGGACCACCGGCCCGCCGCCCGCCGTCAACTCACTGAGGTCGCCGGGGTCACTGCCTGTCTGATCTGCCACGAAGAGCCGCACCTCCGCGAGGCTAGCGACGGAGTCCGGCATCGACGAGGGTTCCGATCAGGGCGAGTTCATCGGGATGGACCGGTGGTACCGCCACGGTGCGGCGCGCGTCGGCGGCCACCGCGCGCTTAGTAGTTTGTAGCCGTGACAGCAGAGAGTGGCGACGTCGAACTCCAGGGACAAGACCTACTCGGGATTCCGGCTCAGTACCTGCTCTCGGAGATGGCGCCGCCACCGCGGACGCTCATCGACATCCTCTACGCCACCGCCGAGCGTCACCCCGATGCGCCTGCTCTCGATGACGGGGACGTGCAGCTCACCTACGCCGAGTTAGTTGCCGACGTCGAGGAAAGCGTGGCCTGGCTGGCGCAGCGGGGCATCGGACGCGGCGACCGCATCGGCATCCGGATGCCGTCGGGCAGCTACGCGCTGTACGTGGCGATCCTCTCGACGCTCGCGGCGGGCGCTGCCTACGTTCCCGTCGACGCCGACGATCCCGACGAGCGCGCCGCGCTGGTGTTCGGCGAGGCCGGTGTGGTCGGCGTCATCACCGAACAGGGTCTGGTCCGCGGCCACGGCTCGTCGCGCGGGTGGCGCGCGGGGAAGCCGATGGTCCGCGACGACGCCTGGATCATCTTCACCTCCGGCTCGACCGGAACGCCGAAGGGCGTCGCGGTCACCCATCGCAATGCCGCGGCATTCGTCGACGCGGAGGCGCAGATCTTCCTGCGCGACAACCCGCTCGGCCCGGGTGACCGGGTGCTGGCCGGGCTCTCGGTCGCCTTCGATGCGTCGTGCGAGGAGATGTGGCTGGCATGGCGGCACGGCGCCTGCCTGGTGCCCGCGCCCCGGTCGCTGGTGCGCAGCGGCATGGACCTGGGGCCGTGGCTGGTGTCGCGGGACATCACCGTGGTGTCCACCGTGCCGACCCTCGCAGCGCTGTGGCCTGCCGAGGCGCTCGAGGCCGTGCGGCTACTCATCTTCGGCGGCGAGGCGTGCCCACCCGAACTGGGCGAACGGCTCGCGGTCGACGGGCGCGAGGTGTGGAACACCTACGGCCCCACCGAGGCCACGGTCGTCGCCTGCTTGGCACCGCTCGACGGCAAGGGTCCCGTCAGCATCGGCCTACCGCTGCCCGGCTGGGACCTCGCGGTGGTCGACGCCTCCGGCATCCCCGTCGCGCTGGGCGAGGTCGGCGAGCTGGTGATCGGCGGGGTGGGACTGGCGCGCTACCTCGATCCCGAGAAGGACGCCGAGAAGTACGCACCGATGCCCACCCTGCAGTGGCCGCGCGCCTACCGCAGCGGCGACCTCGTCCGACTGGAGGCCGACGGGCTGTACTTCCAGGGCCGCGCCGACGACCAGGTCAAGGTCGGGGGCCGCCGCATCGAACTCGGCGAGGTGGATTCCGCCCTGGTCAACCTGCCCGGAGTGAGCGGCGGCGCCGCAGCCGTGCGCAAGACCGCGAGCGGCACCCCGCTGCTGGTCGGCTACGTCGCCAGCGCGGACCCGGCGTTCGACGTGGCTGCGGCCCGCATCGCACTCGCCGAATCGCTACCCGCTGCACTCGTCCCGCGCCTCGTCCTGGTCGACGAACTGCCCACCCGCACCTCCGGCAAGGTCGACCGCAACGCGCTGCCGTGGCCGATCGAGGGCGACACCGCTGCCGACGATCCCGACCTCGCAGGCACGACGGGCTGGCTCGCGGGGCTGTGGCGCGACATCCTGGCCGCCCCCATCGACGGTCCCGAGGCCGACTTCTTCGCCGTGGGCGGCGGCTCCCTGTCGGCTGCCCAGTTGGTGGCCGCGCTGCGCAGGCGCTACCCGCAGGTGACGGTCGCCGACCTCTACGACCATCCGCGGCTGGGTTCGCTGGCCGGTTACCTCGACGAACTCGCGCCGCCCCCGAAGGTGGAGATCCGCACCGTCCGGCCGGTGTCCACGGCGACCCAGGTCGCGCAGGTCGCCCTGTCGCTGCCCCTGGCCACGCTGACCGGCATGCAGTGGCTGGTGTGGCTGGCCCTGCTCAACAACGTCGGCGCGTCGATCGGCGTGCCGTGGACGCAGCCGATCGGCTGGTGGTGGATCCTCGCCGGCTTCCTCCTGTTCGTCACCCCGCCGGGCCGGATGGGCATCGCGGTGCTCGGCGCCCGCATGCTGCTCGGCGGGCTCCAACCCGGGACGTACCGCCGCGGCGGCTCGGTCCATCTGCGGGTGTGGCTGGCCGAACGTCTCGGCGAGGCCAGCGGAGCAGAGAACCAGGCGGGCGCACCCTGGCTGGTGTACTACGCCAGGGCGCTGGGCAACCGGGTCGGCAAGGGCGTCGACCTGCACTCCGCACCGCCGGTCACCGGCATGCTCACCCTCGGCCACCGGTGTTCGATCGAGCCGGAAGTGGACCTGACCGGGCACTGGATCGACGGCGACCTCTTCCACGTCGGCCCCATCGACGTCGGCAACGACGCCACGATCGGCGCGCGCACCACGCTGCTGCCCGGCGCGAGCGTCGGCAAGAACGCCGACGTCGCACCGGGTTCGGGCGTGGTCGGCAAGGTCAAGGCCGGCCAGTACTGGAAGGGCTCGCCCGCGATGAAGTCGGGCAAGGCCCGCCATCCGTGGCCCGACGAGCGGCCGCCCCGCGCACCGGTCTGGGTGGCGGTGTACGGCGTGACGTCGGTGTTGCTCGGCGGCGTCCCGCTACTGGCGCTCGCCTCTGGTCTGGCCGTACTGGGGTGGGCCGTGCACGACACCGCGTCGGTGAGCGACGCCATCGGACCGGCGCTGCTGTGGACGCCCGTGGCGGCCCTGCTCGCGATCGTGGTCTATGCAGGCCTCACGGTGCTCGGCGTCCGCGGGCTCGCGGTCGGCCTGCGCGAGGGGTACCACCCGGTGCGCAGCCGCGTCGGCTGGCAGCTCTGGGCCACCGAACGGCTGATGGACATGGCCCGCAACTACCTGTTCCCGCTGTACGCCAGCCTGCTGACACCGTGGTGGCTGCGTCTACTCGGGGCGACGGTGGGCAAGGGCACCGAGATCTCGACCGCGCTGTTGACACCGAAGTTCACGGTCGTCGAGGACGGCGCGTTCCTGGCCGACGACACCATGGTCGCGTCCTACGAACTCGGCGGCGGGTGGATCCACGTCGCGAAGGCGACCATCGGCAAGCGCGCGTTCCTCGGCAACTCCGGGATCACGCAACCGGGCCGCCGGGTGCCCGACGACGGACTCGTGGCCGTGCTGAGCGCGACGCCGCACAAGGCGAAGGCCGGGTCGTCGTGGCTGGGCAGTCCGCCGATCCGGTTGCGGCGCAAGCCGACCGCGGCCGACGCGCTGCGGACGTTCGAGCCCTCGACGCGGCTGAAGGTGATGCGCTCCCTGGTCGAGACGTGCCGCGTCATCCCGATGATGGTGACGTTCGGAATCGGCGTGGCCGTATTGCTCGCGTTCCAGTGGCTGGTGACCGACGCCGGCTACCTATGGGCCGCGCTGGCGGGCGGGGCGATCCTGCTGGTCGCCGGCGCGGTGGCCGGCACCATCGCCGTCATCGCGAAGTGGGCGGTGATCGGGCGCATCGACGCCATCGAACACCCACTGTGGTCGTCGTTCGTCTGGCGCAACGAGGTGTCCGACACGTTCGTCGAGGTCGTCGCGGCGCCTTGGTTCGCCCGCGCGGCCAGCGGCACCGTCGTGATGAACTGGTGGCTGCGGGGGCTCGGCGCCTCCATCGGCAACGGCGTCTGGTGCGAGACGTACTGGCTGCCCGAGGCCGACCTGGTGACCCTGGGCCCGGCCGCCACCGTCAACCGGGGCTGCGTCGTGCAGACCCACCTGTTCCACGACCGCATCATGAGGATGGACACCGTGGTACTCGACGACGGAGCGACGCTCGGACCGCACTGCGTGGCGCTGCCCGCTGCCCGGATCGGCGCCGGCGCCACGGTGGGCCCGGCCTCGCTGGTGATGCGCGGTGACGAGGTGCCGCCCTCGTCGCGGTGGCAGGGCAACCCGATCGCACCGTGGAATCCGTTGCGCAAGAAACGCGCCGAGCGGGCGCAGAAGCCCAAGAAGAACGCCGCGTGAAGAAGCACCCGCGAAGGCACGCGCCGGTCATCGATCCCTATTTGCCCGGCAACGGCAACTTCGGCTACCGGGTGTCGCGGTACGACCTCGACCTCGCCTACAAGGTCAACGCCAACCGGCTCTCGGGTGCGGTGACCATCACGGCGACCACCCTGGCGTCACTGCAGACGTTCACGCTGGACCTCTCGCACGCGCTGTCGGTCTCGAAGGTGACCGTCAACGGCCGTCGCCCCGAGTCGTTCCGCACGTCGCACGACAAGCTGCACGTCACGCTGGGGTCGGCCCTGCCCGCAGGCGCGGCGCTGTCGATCGAGGTGCGCTACGCCGGCAATCCGCGTCCCATCCGCTCGATGTGGGGTGAGGTCGGCTTCGAGGAGCTGACCAACGGCGCGCTCGTCGCGGGCCAACCCAACGGCGCCGCATCGTGGTTCCCGTGCGACGACCACCCGAGCGCCAAGGCCAGCTACCGCATCGCCATCAGCACCGACAACCCCTACCGCGCGGTGGCCAACGGCGAACTCACGTCGAAGCGCACGCGCGCGGCGATGACGACGTGGACCTACGAGCAGGCCGAGCCCACGTCGACCTACCTGATCACCCTCCAAATCGGGATGTACGACGAGCACCGGATGACGAAGAGTCCGGTTCCGATGAAAGCCGCCGTGCCGCACCGGCTTCGGCACGACTTCGAGCACGCCTTCGCTCATCAGCCGCAGATGATGAAGTTGTTCGTCAAGCTGTTCGGCCCCTATCCGCTGGCGACCGGCTACACCGTCGTGGTCACCGACGACGACCTGGAGATCCCGCTCGAGGCGCAGGGCATCTCGATCTTCGGCGCCAATCACTGTGATCGGCACGGGAAGTCGGAGCGCCTGATCGCCCACGAACTCGCTCACCAGTGGTTCGGCAACTCGGTGACCGCGCGCCGGTGGCGTGACATCTGGCTGCACGAGGGCTTCGCCTGCTACGCGGAGTGGCTGTGGTCCGAGGAGTCCGGCGGGCGCAGCGCCGACGAGTGGGCCAAGCACTACTACCAGCGCCTGGCGTCGTCGCGGGAGGACCTGCTCCTGGCCGACCCGGGGCCGCGCGACATGTTCGACGACCGGGTGTACAAGCGCGGTGCGATCACCCTGCACGTGTTGCGGCGCGCGATCGGCGACGACGCGTTCTTCGACCTGTTGCGGGACTGGACGACCCGGCATCGGCACGCGACGGCGGTCACCGACGACTTCACGGGTCTGGCGGCCAAGTACTCCGAGAAGCCGCTGCGACCACTGTGGCAGGCCTGGCTGTACTCCACCGCCCTGCCGGATCTGTGAGCGACGGCGCGGCGGCCGCACTGGGGCCGGTTACCCGGGGCAGTGTCGTCCGCGTCGGCATCGCGACCGCCGTCAGCGCGCTGTGCGGGTACGTTGTGCTCTACCTGGCCGCCCGCGATCTGGAGCCCGCGGGGTTCTCGGTGTTCGCGGTGTTCTGGGGTGCCTTCGGGCTCCTGGCAGGCGCGGCCAACGGTCTGCTGCAGGAGTCGACCCGCGAGGTGCGCGAGACGCTGCAAGCCGGCGTCGATCCCGAGGCACTGACGGGACCACGAATTCACCCGATGCGGGTCGCGCTGTTGGTGGGACTGGGTTCGGCAGCGGCAGTGGGGATCACCGCGCCGGTGTGGTCGAGCCACGTGTTCGTCGAGGCCCGATGGCTGAGCGTGGCGCTGCTGGCGATCGGCATCGCCGGGTTCTGCGTGCACGCGACGCTGCTCGGCGTGCTGGCCGGGGTGAACCGGTGGAGTCAGTACGGGACGCTCATCGTGGGCGACGCCATCGGGCGGGTGGCCGTGGCGATCGCGACGTTTTTGATCGGATGGCAGCTGGTCGGCTACCTGTGGGCCACGGTCGCCGGGTCGATGGCGTGGCTGCTCCTGCTGCTTGCCTCCCCTGCGGCGCGCGCCGCGGCACGGATCCTCACCCCCGGGACGGTCTGGACGTTCCTGCGTGGCGCCACGCACTCGATCGCCGCGGCGGGCGCCAGCGCGATCCTCGTGATGGGGTTTCCGGTGCTGCTGAGGGCAACCTCGTCGGATCTCGGCGCGGCAGGCGGGGTGGTGATCCTCGCGGTCACGCTCACCCGGGCTCCGCTGCTGGTACCGCTGACGGCGATGCAGGGCAACCTGATCGCCCACTTCGTCGATCAGCGGGAGTCCCGCCTGCGAGCGCTGCTCGTGCCCGCGCTGGTGGTCTGCGGGCTCGGCGCCCTGGCGGTCCTGGTCGCGGGTCTGGCCGGACCCTGGCTGCTGCAGACGGCGTTCGGCTCGCAGTACCAGGCGGCCGGCGGGCTGCTCGCGTGGTTCACCGCGGCCGCGATCGCCATCGCGCTGCTGACGCTCACCGGCGCCGCCGCGGTCGCGGCGGCACTGCACCGGGCGTATGCCGTCGGCTGGGTGGGAGCCACGCTCGCGTCGACGCTGCTGCTGCTGTTGCCCCTGGATCTGGAGACTCGGACGGTGGTCGCGCTGATGTGCGGGCCGGTCGTGGGAATCGTCGTGCACCTGGTCGCGCTACGCAGGGTTTCGGCAGCTTGAGCGTGTAGCTTGTTCCGCATCGACACTCCGGACAGTGCGTACCACGACGTGTGGATCGTCATCCCAGCCTTCAACGAGGCGAGCGTCATCGCCGACGTCGTCTCCGACGTGCGCGCGGTCTTCCCCAACGTGGTCTGCGTCGACGACGGCAGCCCCGACGACACCGGTGAGCGGGCGCTGCGGGCGGGCGCGCACGTGGTGCGTCATCCGGTGAACCTCGGTCAGGGCGCGGCGATTCAGACCGGCGTCGAGTACGCGCGCAGCCGGCCGGGTGCGGCGGTGTTCGCGACGTTCGACGCCGACGGCCAGCACCGGGTCAAGGACGTGATTCGGATGATCGACCGGCTGTCGGTCGACGACCTGGACGTCGTCGTCGGAACGCGGTTCGGCGGGCAGGTGCCGACCAGGATGCCGCCGCTGCGGCGGGTCCTGTTCCCGCTGATCGCCAAGCTCAGCCCGGCCAGCCGCAAGCTCGGCCTGACCGACGCGCACAACGGGTTGCGGGTGTTCGGCAGGACGGTGGCCGACGGGTTGAACCTGACCATGAACGGCATGAGCCATGCCAGCGAGTTCATCTCGCTCATCGTCGAGAACGGTTGGCGGGTGGCAGAAGAACCCGTCGAGATCATCTACACCGACTACTCGATGTCGAAGGGCCAGCCGTTGGTCAACGGCGTCAACATCGTCTTCGACGGGCTGATGCGCAGGAGGATGCGCCGATGAATTGGATTCAGGCACTGCTGATCGCCGCGGTGATCACGCTGCTGGTGTACCTGCTGAGGTCGCGGCGCAGCGCGCAGGCCAGGGCCTGGGTCAAGGTCGGTTACGTGGTGTTCGTCATCGCAGCGGTGTACGCGATCCTGCGGCCCGACGACACGACCGTGCTCGCGAATTGGCTTGGCGTCGACCGTGGTTCGGATCTGCTGGGTTACGCGTTGATCATCGTGTTCCTGTTCACCACGCTCAGCACGTACATGCGGTTCAAGGATCTCGAGCTGAAGTACGCGCAGTTGGCGCGCGCTGTCGCGCTGGAGGGGGCGCGGACGCCGGAGGACCGCTAGTCCTCGCGGAAGAAGTCGACCGTCCTGACCACACCGTCGGTGAGCGCCACCTGGGGCGCCCACCCCAGCACGTCACGCGCACGGGAGATGTCGAGCCGCGACCGCTTGAGGTCGCCGAGGCGCGGCGGGTGCAGTTCCGGGTCGTCGGGCTTGCCTGCGGCAGCGGCTATCGCCGTGTGCAGTTCGCGCGTCGAGGTCTCGACGCCGGTGCCGACGTTGAAGCGTAGGCCGCTGCCCGCCTCCCCGCCCGCGCGCACGAAGGCGTCCACGACGTCGTCGACGTACACGTAGTCACGGGTGTCGCCGCCGTCGCCGAAGATCTTGGTCGGTCGCCCGGCGAGCAGGGCCTGGGCGAAGATCGCGACGACACCTGCCTCGCCATGGGGGTCCTGGCGCGGGCCGTAGACGTTGGCGGGCGCGATGTGGCTGCAGTCGAGTCCGTAGAGGTTGCGGAACATGTCGAGGTACACCTCGCCACAGACCTTGCTCGCCGCATATGGCGATGAGGGATCGACGGGCATTTCCTCGGTGGTTGGGTAACCGGGCGGGTTCTTGCCGTAGATCGAGCCACCGGAGGAGGTGTGCACGATCTTGCGGACACCGGCCCTGCGCGCGGCCTCGGCCAGGCGGACGGTGCCGACCACGTTGACGCTCGAGTCGCGCTGCGGGTCGTCGACGGAGAGCTTCACCGAGATCTGCGCGGCGAGGTGGAACACGACCTCGGGCTGCACGTCGGCGAGCAACCCGTTCAGATCAGCCTCGACGATGTCGGCCTTGGCGAACTCGAACGCGTCACTCTGCTCGGCCGCAGTGATGTTGGTGCTCTTGCCGGAGCTGAGGTCGTCGACGCCGACGACGCTGTGACCGTCCGCCAGCAGGCGATCTACCAGCGTCGATCCGATGAAACCGGCCGCGCCGGTGACGAGAGTCCGCATCGGGTCACCATACCGAGGCACGTACAGTCGGCGGACGTGGACGTCCGGCGGGCAGGAGTAGAGAGGCCCGGGTTCCGTTGGGTTCCCTACGCCGCCGCTGCGTTGATCGCGCTGCAGTTGGCGGTGCGGGCCGTCGTCGCGTTCCACGGCTACTTCTACTGGGACGACCTGATCCTCACCGGGCGGGCCAGCACGCAGGGGCTGCTGTCGCCGTCGTACCTGTTCGACGACCACGACGGTCACGTGATGCCAGGGGCGTTCCTCATCGCGGGCGGCATCACGCGGTTGGCGCCGTTGGAGTGGATCGGGCCGGCGCTGAGTCTGGTGGTCCTGCAGCTGATTGCGTCGTTGGCGTTGCTGCGCGCGCTGCACGTGATGCTCGGCTGGCGGCCGGTGCTGCTGGCGCCTCTGACCTTCGCCCTGTTCACGCCGCTGGCCCTGCCGTCGTTCGCGTGGTGGGCCGCGGCGCTGAATGCGCTGCCGATGGTGGCGGCGCTGGCGTGGGTGTGCGCCGACGCCGTCCTGCTGGTGCGCACCGGCGATCGGCGCTACGCCGTCACGGGGACCGTGGCGTTCCTCGTCGGCCTGACGTTCTTCGAGAAGGCCGCGGTGATTCCGTTCGTGGCCTTCGCGGTGACCGCACTGCTGGTCCACGTGACGGGTGACGGTTCGGCGGTGCGGACGACGTGGCGTCGCGGCGTGCGGCTGTGGTCGGCGTGCCTGGCGGTGACGGCGGCGTGGGTCGGCGTGTACCTGCTGGTGGTCGATCAGCAGCGGTGGAGCTTCGACCTCGGCATGACGTGGGACTTGTTGCTGCGCTCAGTGACTCACGGGATCGTCCCGGGTCTGGTGGGCGGACCGTGGGACTGGCAGCGGTGGGCGCCGGCCTCGCCGTGGGCGACGCCGCCGGTGGTCGTGATGGCGCTCGGATGGTTGGCCTTGGCCGCCGTCATTGCGGTGACCGTGGCCCGCAAGCAGCGCATCGGACCCGTGTGGGCAGTGGCCGGAGCGTATGCCGTCGCGTGCCAGGTGCCGATCTACCTGATGCGGTCCTCGGAGTTCACTGCGTTGGAGCTGGCGCAGGCGCTGCGCTACCTGCCGGATCTGGTGGTCGTGCTGGCCCTGCTGGCGGCAGTGGGGTTGTGCGCACCGAACCGGGAGACGTCTGGCCGGCTGGACCGATCGCGTGCGCGGGACGTCGTCATCGCTTGTCTGGCAGCGCTATTCGTGGGGAGCAGCCTGTACTCGACCGCGACGTTCGACGCCATCTGGCAGGACAACCCGACGAAGGCCTACATGGAGACGGGCTCGGCAGCGCTCGCGCAGGCGGGGCGGGAGTCGGACGCACCGATGCTCGATCAGGAGGTCGATCCGCTGATCCTGCAGCGCATCCAGTGGCCGGAGAACCTGGCCAGCCACGTGTTCGCGCTCTCGCCTGGCCGACCCGAGTTCGCCGACTCGACGACGAACCTGCGAATGCTCGACATGTCGGGTCGGTTGCTCGACGCGAAGGTGACGTGGGTGCGGTTCATGAAGCCGGGTCCGCTGCCGCAATGTGGCTACCTGGTGCAGCCGGACGCGCCCGCGCGGATTCCGCTCGACGGGCCGCTGTTGCCGTCGGAGTGGACGGCCGAGGTCAACTACTTGGCCAACAGCGACGGCTCGATGACGCTGTCGCTGTCGGAGGGCAGCGAGGTGAAGGTGCCGGTGCGGCCGGGTCTGAACAGGGTGTTCGTCCGGCTCTCGGGGGCGGGCGACGCGCTGCACGTGCGGGCGAATACGTCGGCGCTGTCGGTGTGCGTCGCGTCCGGACCCGTAGGGTACATCGCGCCGAAGTAGCGGTTTCCGGGCCGGCGGCGCCCGGTTGGCGTCGTCCTCCCGGGCCCGTCAACAATCGATGACGCCGCCGGAACGACAACAAGTGCTCTTGCCCTGCCCGGCCGTCGGCGATAATCGAAGTTCGGGTGTAGGGACGGTCGGGGGGTGCTTCGAGTGGGCGTGATCGACGGGTTCGATGCGACGTGGTCGCAGGCGCGCCAGACCTACGGCGAGGGCACCCCGACCACCGGCGAGAAGTTCGACCAGAGCAGCACGCTGCACAACCTGAAGTCGACCATGGACGGTGCCGCGCCCGGCTCGCGCTGGTCGGGCGGCGCGTCGGAGGCCTACGGCGCAGCCAATACCGAGCATCAGCGGGTGATCGGCGCGATCGGCGACCTCGACAAGCAGCTGGGCACCCAGGTGACCAACGCCGCCAACCTGGTGAACTCGGGCCGCAACGACCTCGACTCGGTGAAGAAGTGGGTGCACGACGCCGCGGCCACCACCCAGAACAATCAGGCCGGCGAGCGCATGAAGATGACCATCGTCAGCAAGGGCCTGGGCCAGCTCACCGAGGTCATCAACAACACCGACGGCCAGATGCAGAAGGTCAAGGGCGAGATCGACAAGATCAAGGGCGAGTACGAGGCGCTTGGGACGGGTCAGAAGTTCGCGAAGGAGGGGCAGGGAGAGGGCGAACCAAAGGACGAGGAGAAGAGCGAAGAAGAGAAGAAGGAAGAGGAACTCGGGAAACGCGCCGAAGAGGATGTCCGTAAAGCGCTCGAGGACGGCGACGACGAAGCTGCCGCCCGGATCGACGGAGTGTTCGAGTCGATGACAGCCGAGCAGAACTCGGGCGCCAAACCACTCTCACCTGAGCAAAACGCCTACTTGAGCCAGATGCAAACGCAAATGAAGGGTATGAGCGTCGCCGACTTGAAGTCGGCCGAAGAACGGCTGGGCGATCACGGCAAGATCGTCGGTGACTCTTGGCAACTCATGACCAACGACGACATCGACTTTTCTGACGCCGAAACGGGACAGGTAGCGCCGGACGACCAGAAGTTTGGGAACCTCCCGCAGAGTGTGCAAGACGCCATCAAGTCGCCTGGGCTTCTTGGCGACCAGCAGGTGCAAGACATCGCAGCGATTATCAAAGACGGCAGTCCCACCTATCAGACCGGCACCGAACTCGACCGTGAAATGATGCGCAAGGCGGACCGCATGATGGATGCGCCGTTGTGGGAGAAGAGCAACGGTCAGGAAGGGCCTGGCCGACCTCAATATGACGTCGTCCTACAGGACGTCTTCGAATCGGCTGGGCGCGATCATCAGATTGTCCACGATCACCTCCTTGGAACACATGGCGACGACGGCAACGACTTCCTCCACGACGTGAATCAACATGCGTGGAACGACAAGGGCGCAGCGGCGGGATCGTTGTTCAGCTGGACGGAGAACGCTCAGGGAACGTCTGAAGAGACCATCGCTGCGGCTACCGCAGAAAAGTACGGAACCTACATAGGTGAGAACGACGCGAAATTACTCGATCTGCCTGGCGACAAGACTCTGGGTCAGGTCAACCCTGAACTAGTTCAGGCATACGCGCACGGCCTCGGGAACTACATCCCCGATATTGCCGACCTTTCGACGGCAGATCAGACAGATCGCTTCGATGCCCCGGACAGTGGGAATGCAGACATGCCGATCGCCAAGGGAATCTTCTCGGTCATCTCGTCGGACGCCGAAGCCTCGGATTGGTTCAATGGGAAGGCAAATGCGGCGGGACTCGCCGCCCAGAATGAGTACGCCGCAGCAGTCAAGAATGGTGTGCCGGACATAGAGAATTACAACAAGCATCTTCTTGATGCCGCCAACCTACGTGGGCTAGTCGAAGTGGGAACATCGAACGCCGCCTTCGCCGAGGGGCTAAACGGGCACGACGCCGAGGTTCGCGCGTACGAACGTCAGAAGTCGTCCTATGAATTTGGCGTCAAAGCCGCGGGGAACGTTGCTGATTTCATTCCGGGAGCAGGAGATTTCGTCAGCGCAGGTATCGACCATGTCGGGTCAGCGATGCAAGAAGCCTGGCTAGGGCCCGCCCCTGGTTCGGCGCCCGACGCGCCAATCATTTCGAACATGGGTTATGCGGGAGCGGCTCAAATGACGCTCAACCCGTTGCTTGCAGCGGGGGTGCCCGTTGACATTCCCGCGGAATATCGCGTACCAGTGGACCCAAACCGACCAGAACTAGGTGACAAGATCGGGACCGTCGCCGAGATCAGGGAGTTCAATGGGGTCAAGGTGCCCGAGAATGTTTGGGAGACGACTCTCAGCAACACGGTGGGGAACATCGTCGGGAAGGACAACAATCCAGTCGGCCAAATTGCGCAGGGCTACGAGGATCTCGTGAAGAATCCGAACCCGTAATGGTGAACTCTGTCGGTCGACGTGTATGCGTAGTTCTGGCTCTGATGCTCAGCCTGTCCGGTTGCACGCCAAGCTCGCCCTCGACGAAAACAACACAAGGCCCGGTGGACGATTCGGCGTGGGACGGCGTAGTGGCGGAGCTACGGGTCACGTGGGGCGGCGAGCCAGGCGTGAATCTCGTTGAAGGCCCGGCAGTGCCCCTGCGCGCCTACGTCGAGTCAACGCTGCTAGCGGGATTCACTGGTTCAATCGAGGACGTTTACGCCGGGTTTCAAGGGGCCGTTCTACCGAATGAACCGAGCAGTCCATCGATAAGCGCATGGGACCGATGGCCAAACCTGAACACTCGCCAGCAAGCGCCCTTACTCGGCAGCTACAAGTCACACATCCTGCGGGTCGCGGAGAATGGTGAGGATACGACCGCTCTCGTCTGTGGCTACGACTACGCCGTTGCCGAACGCACTCCTGAGGGCGATGCCATTTCCGTGTCTCAGAGCGCGGCCGACCGCGGCTTGGCGTTCCCCGGCATAGGTGTCATACGGGTCAACATGAAGGCACCGACTGATCGGGGTGCCGCCGCGTCGACTCCGCAGGAAGGTCCGAGGCCGGCGCCCGCCTCCAATGTCTTCGGAGAATGGAAGATCACCGGGTTCTTGAACTCGTTCGCAGTTGCCCTGCCGGGGTTCGCCGACGAGTGGCCTACCTACGACGCCGACATGGCGGAATGCGTACAGAAGGCTCCCGACGATGAAGCCCGCCGGACGTTCCTCATCACCGGGCGCCATCCGCGCTCCGACTTTCCCACACAACCAGCGAGCCCCGGCTGGCCGGCAGAGATCGACTCGTAGCACCCAATAGCCCTGTGCCAAGCTCAACCCATGACCAACCCACGCGCCGAAGGACTTCGGGTCTTCCGCGAGCTGCTGCCCGGTGTCATCCCCAACGACGACGCCGACGTCGACTTCCGCGAGGGCTTCGCACCGGAGTTGATGGACCTCGGGGTCGAGGGCATCTTCGGCAAGCTCTGGACCCGCGACGGCATCAGCCGTCGCGACCGCAGCCTCGTCACACTCGGCATCCTCATCGCCCTGCGCGCCACCGACGAACTGCACGCGCACTTCCAGATCGCCCGCAACAACGGTCTTTCCGACGAAGAGCTGGCCGAGGTCGTCTACCACGCCAGCGGCTACGCCGGCTTCCCCGCCGCGAACACCGCCAAGAACGTCGCAGAGAAGGCACTCGCGGAAGACGTTTAGGCGCTGGAGCGTTGGAAAGACACATGAGCGTGGAGTCCGCGTCCGCACCCATCGTCAACCGCCGGATTATCGTCGACGGCGTCGACGTCTTCTACCGCGAGGCGGGGCCGCCCAACGCACCGGTAGTCCTGCTCCCCCACGGCTATCCGGCCTCGTCGTTCGTCTATCGCAATCTCATGGCGGGGCTCGGCGACCGGTGGCGGCTCATCGCACCCGACCTGCCCGGGTTCGGCTACAGCGCAACGCCTTCGGCCGACGACTTCGACTACACCTTCGCGGCGTACGCGCACTTCCTCCGGCGGTTCGTCGACACACTGAACCTCAGCCGCTACGTCATCTGGCTGCACGACTACGGCTCGCAGTTCGGGTTCCCGCTCGCCCTGAGCGCACCCGAGCGGGTGGCCGGGCTGATCATCCAGAACGGCGACATCTACGAAGACGCCTTCGGACCCAAGTACGACTTCCTCAAGAAGTCCTGGAACGACCCCGGCCCCGAGGCACGCCGACGCATCGCCGACCACGTCACCCTCGAAGGTTTCGTCAGCGAGTTCCAGGGCGAACTGCCCGACGACGTCGCGGCCCGCATCAGCCCCGACCTCGCCCAACTGCACTGGTCGCTGATGAACACCCCGCAGCGGATCGCCAACCTCATCCGCCTGCTCGAGGACCAGCCCAACACCCTCGCGTGGTTCCCCGACGAACAGGCGTACCTGCGGGAGCACCAGCCGAAGACGCTGATCGTCTGGGGGCCGCACGACGGCTACATGCCCGAGCAGTCCGCGATGGCCTACCGCCGGGACCTGCCCGACGCGCCCATCCACCTGCTCGGCGGCGGACACTGGCTGTTGGAGACCCATCTCGGCGAGGTGCTGCCACTCGTCGCGGACTTCCTCGACGGGGTGTACCCGTCGACGTGACGGCGAGATCTTTGGGTGAGCCGCCTGGGGGAATCGAACCCCCGACCTTCTCATTACGAGTGAGACGCTCTACCGACTGAGCTAAGGCGGCGTGCCCGCGTTCAAGCACTTGCGCGAACGCAAGAGCCGGAGCAGCGGGCGCAGCAGAGTCTACGGCAGGCCCCGCCGCCGACCCAATTCCAGGCCCCGCCCACAGCAGTCAGCCGCGCAGCGCCTGCCCCACGGTCGCGACCATCGCATCGACCGCGAACTTGGGCTTGACGTTGATCGCCAGCGCCTCGCGACACTCCAGCACCGCCTCGATGCAGCGCAGCAACCGGTCGGGCGGCACGTGCGACGCCATCGCGGCCACCTTGTCGGCCATGTCGGGGTGATTCGGCTGCACGGCCCCTGCCCCGGAGGACACGACGAGCGCGTCGCGGAAGTAGGTCGCCAAGTCGATCAGCGCACGATCGAGTGCATCTCGCGACGCGCGTGTCTGCCGGGACTTCTGCCGCTTCTCCAGGTCGTTGAGCGCGCCGACGGACCCGCGCATCGCTCCCCCGGCGCCCTTGCCCGTGCCGCCCGCTCCCAGCGCGGTCCGCAGCTCCTCGGTCTCGACCTCGTTGCGGTCGACGGTCAGGGCCTTGGCCTCTGCCTCGGCGGTCGCCACCAGTTCCTCCGCGGCGGCGTACGCCCGCGAGGGTGTGGCCGCGTCCCTGGCCAGCCCCAGCGCCCGCTCACGGCGCTGCCGTGCCTCGCCGTCAGTGGCCAGCCTGCGCGCACGGCCCACGTGCCCACCGCTGACCGACGCCGCCCACCGCGCATCCGCCTCGGGCAACCCGTCGGTGTCCTGCAGCACCTGGGCGATCGCATCGAGCCGCGGAGTCACCAGCGCAACGTGCCTGCACCTCGACCGCAGCGTGATCGCGATGTCCTCGGGATCCACCGACGGCGCGCACAGCAGGAACACCGTGGACGGCGGCGGCTCCTCGACGACCTTCAGCAGCGCGTTCGCCGCGCCCTCGGTCAGTCGGTCGGCATCCTCGACGACCACGATCTGCCAACGACCCGTGGCGGGCCTGCGCGACGCGATCTGCACGATCGCGCGCATCTCCTTGACGCTGATCGAGAGCCCCTCGGGGATGATCCGCCGCACGTCGCCGTGGGTCCCGGCCATCGTCGTCGTGCACGCCCGGCACTCGCCGCACCCCGGGACGCCCTCGGAGGTGCACTGCAGGGCCGCGGCGAAGCACAGGGCCGCGATCGACCGTCCCGACCCCGGCGGGCCCGTGATCAGCCACGCGTGGGTCATCCGGCCGCCGACCGCATCGGCCGCCGACCCGCTGTGAGTGGAATCACCACGGGCGGCGACGGCCGCGCTCACCAGTTCCGCCTCGACGACGTCCTGGCCCACCAGACGCGAGAAAACACCGCTCATCGGGTCCAACCCTAGTGCCGACTACGACACGTACCTGAGCGACAGCGGCGGTATCGGTCAGCCCGGAACGTTACGGTTGTCGGGTGACGACGGCGGCGACACCGATTGGGCGAATCAACGCATTCGTCCGGTGGGTCGCGCGTACGCCCTGGCCGGTGTTCACCCTGGGGATGCTGCAGGCCGACATCATCGGCGCATTGCTGGTGCTGGGCTTCCTGCGCTTCGGCCTGCCGCCGGACGACCGCATCCAGTTGCAGGACCTGCCCACGTTCAACCTCGCGATCTTCCTCGGCTACCTGTTCGTCTCGTTCACCGTGGGCGCCTACCTGACGCTGCGGATGCTGCTGCCGGTGATCCGCTGGCAACGCCGCGACACCCTGCTCGCCAGCACCGACCCCACGATCACCGAGATCGCCCGCGTACGCGCCCTGCGGATGCCGTACTACCGCTCGGTGATCAGCGTCTCCAACTGGTTCCTCGGCTCGATCGTCTTCATCGTCGCGAGCTGGCCGGTGGCCAGCCAATCCGCCCCGGTCGTGGCCGTGGCCTCTCTGCTGGGCGCCACCGCCACCGCGATCATCGGTTACCTGCAGGCCGAACGCGTGCTCCGGCCCGTCGCCGTCGCGGCGCTGCGCGGGGGCGCGCCCATGAACTTCCGCGCGCCCGGCGTCATCCTGCGGCAGGTGCTCACCTGGGTGCTCTCCACCGCGGTGCCGATCCTCGCCATCGTGCTGGCCCTGGTCGCCAGCAGGTTCGAGATCCTCACCGCTCCCGCCGAGCGGCTGAACACGCCGATCCTGCTGCTGGCCATCTCGGCTCTGGTGATCGGCCTGACCGGCACCGTCCTGGTCGCGATGTCGATCGCCGACCCCCTGCGCCAACTGCGCTGGGCACTGAGCGAGGTGCAGCGCGGCAACTACAACGCGCACATGCAGATCTACGACGCCAGCGAGCTGGGCCTCCTGCAGGCAGGCTTCAACGACATGGTCCGCGATCTGGCCGAGCGGCAACGCCTGCGCGACCTGTTCGGGCGTTACGTCGGCGAGGACGTCGCCCGGCGCGCCTTGGAGCGTGGCACGGAACTCGGCGGCCAGGAACGCGACGTCGCCGTGCTGTTCGTCGACCTCGTCGGTTCCACGCATTTGGCGTCGACGATCCCGGCGGCCGAGGTCGTCAGCCTGCTCAACGAGTTCTTCCGCGTCGTCGTCGACTCCGTCAACCGGCACGGCGGGTTCGTCAACAAGTTCCAGGGCGATGCGGCGCTGGCCATCTTTGGCGCGCCGATCGAGCACCCGGACGCCTGCGGCGCGGCGCTGGCGGCGTCGCGCGAACTGCACGACGACCTCATCGAGGTGCTGGGCCAGACCGAGTTCGGCATCGGTGTGTCCTCCGGCCGTGCCATCGCCGGCCACATCGGCGCCCAGGCACGCTTCGAGTACACGGTCATCGGCGACCCGGTCAACGAGGCCGCCCGCCTGACCGAACTGGCCAAACTGGAGGAAGGCCACGTACTCGCGTCGGCGATCGCCGTCAGCGGCGCACTCGACCAAGAGGCGCTGTGCTGGGACGTCGGCGAGATCGTCGAACTGCGCGGTCGGGTGGCGCCCACGCAGCTCGCGCGCCCGGTGCGACTGGTGTCACCGGATCAGGCACGCACTCGCGTGCCGTCCGACGCCCAGAACTAAGCCTTCTTGACGGCCTTCTTGGCCGGGGCCTTCTTCGCAGGCGTCTTCTTCGCAGCCTTCTTGGCCGGTGCCTTCTTCGCGGCGGCCTTCTTCTTCACCGGCCCGCGGGCACGACGATCGGCCAGCAGCTCCGAGGCCCGGGCATCGGTGATGGACATGACGTCGTCGCCCTTGCGCAGGCTCGCATTGGTCTCGCCGTCGGTGACGTACGGACCGAACCGGCCGTCCTTGATCACCATCGGCTGCTCGGACACCGGGTCCTTGCCCAGCTCGCGCAGCGGCGGCGTCGCCGCCCCCTGCCTGCCGCGCCGCTTGGGCTCTGCGTAGATCTTGAGCGCCTCGTCGAGCGTGATGGTGAACATCTGCTCTTCGTTCACCAGCGAGCGAGAATCAGTGCCGCGCTTCAGGTATGGGCCGTACCGGCCGTTCTGCGCGGTGATCTCCTCGTTGGTCGCCGGGTCGATGCCGACGACGCGCGGCAGGGACAGCAGCTTGAGCGCGTCCTCCAGCGTGACGGTCTCGATGTCCATCGAGCGCAGCAGCGATCCGGTGCGCGGCTTGGGGCCGACGGGCTTCTTGCCCTTCTTCGCCGGTGCGCCGTCGTCTGGCTCCTCCGGCGGAGGCGGCAGGATCTCGGTGACGTACGGCCCGAATCTGCCGTCCTTGGCGACGATTTCGTGCCCGGACTCCGGATCGACGCCGAGCGAACGGCCCTCCTGCGGCGTCGAGAACAGCTTCTCGGCCAGCTCGAGGGTCAACTCGTCGGGAGTGAGTTCGTCCTTGAGGTTGGCGCGCTGCGGTGTCGGTTCGCCGTCCTCGCCGAGGATCATGCGCTCGAGGTACGGTCCGTTGCGGCCCACGCGAACGTTGACCGCGCGGCCTTCGTCGTCGTCGAAGAGCTTGATGGAGTTGACTTCTCGGGCGTCGATGTCCTCGAGGTTGCCGCCGACGAGCTTCTTAAGACCACCCGAACGGGCGATCGAGCCGTCGGCACCGTGCTCGCCACCGAAGTAGAAGTTGTTGAGCCAGTTGGTCCGCTGCTCGGTGCCCGACGCGATCTGGTCGAGTTCGTCCTCCATCGCGGCGGTGAAGTCGTAGTCGACGAGACGGCCGAAGTGCTGTTCCAGCAGCCCGATGACGGCGAACGCCACCCAGGACGGCACCAGCGCGCTGCCCTTCTTGTGCACGTACCCGCGGTCCTGGATCGTCTTGATGATCGAGGAGTACGTCGACGGGCGACCAATGCCGAGTTCTTCCAGCGCCTTGATCAGCGAGGCCTCGGTGTAGCGGGCGGGCGGGCTCGTGGTGTGGCCGTCGGCGGTCAGGTCGGCGGCGTCGACGCGCTGGCCCTGGGTGAGGTTGGGCAGCCTGCTCTCGGCGTCGTCGGCCTCGCCGCCCGCCTGCTCGTCGACGGTCTCGACGTACGCCTTGAGGAAGCCGGGGAACGTGATGGTGCGGCCGCTGGCGTTGAAGACGACCTGCTCGCCGGAGGTGGCTGTGCCAGAGATCCGCAGCGACAGCGTCGTGCCGCGCGCGTCGGCCATCTGCGATGCCACGGTGCGCTGCCAGATCAGCTCGTAGAGCCGGAATTCGTCGGTATCGAGCTGCGCGTGCAGCTGGCCTGGCGTCTGGAACACGTCGCCGGCCGGTCGGATGGCCTCGTGGGCCTCCTGCGCGTTCTTCACCTTGCGGGTGTACTGGCGCGCCGTCGGGTGGACGTACTCCTCGCCATAGAGCTGGCGGGCCTGGTTGCGGGCGGCGTTGATGGCCGACTCGGACAGCGTCGTCGAGTCGGTGCGCATGTAGGTGATGTAGCCGTTCTCGTACAGCCGCTGCGCGATGCTCATCGTGCGCTCGGAGGAGAAGCGCAGCTTGCGGCCGGCCTCCTGCTGCAGCGTCGACGTCATGAACGGCGGGTACGGCCGGCGGGTGTATGGCTTCTGCTCGACCGAGGACACCTCGAGCTGCGCGCCGCGCAGGCCCGTGGCGAGATTCGTGGCCGCGGCCTGGTCGAGCACCAGCACTTCGTTGGGCTTCTTGACCCCGCCGAGGGAGTCGAAGTCCCGGCCGCTGGCGACGCGGCGGCCGTCGACGGTGTTGAGCTTCGCCGTGAACTTCGGCGGCGAGGCCTCGGGATCGGAGACGCTCGCGTCGAGTTCGGCGGTGACGTCCCAGTAGCCGGCGCTGCGGAACGCCATGCGTTCCCGCTCGCGCGACACGATGATGCGCGTCGCCACCGACTGCACGCGGCCGGCCGACAGCTTAGGGGCCACCTTCTTCCACAGCACGGGGCTGACCTCGTAGCCGTAGAGGCGGTCGAGGATGCGTCGGGTCTCCTGGGCGTCGACCAGGTCGATGTCCAGGTCGCGGGGGTTCTCGGCGGCTGCGCGGATCGCCGGCTCGGTGATCTCGTGGAAGACCATCCGCTTGACCGGGACGCGCGGCTTCAACGTCTCCAGCAGGTGCCAGGCGATGGCCTCACCCTCGCGGTCACCGTCCGTCGCGAGGTACAGCTCGTCGACGTCCTTGAGCAGCGCCTTGAGTTCGGTGACGGTGCTCTTCTTCTCCGGGCTGACGATGTAGAGGGGTTCGAAGTCGGCGTCGACGTTGACGCCGAGGCGCGCCCACGGTTCCGACTTGTACTTCACGGGGACGTCGGCGGCTGCTCGAGGTAGGTCGCGGATGTGTCCACGCGACGATTCGACGACGTAGTTGGAGCCGAGGTAGCCCGCGATTTTGCGCGCCTTGGTCGGCGACTCGACTATGACGAGTCGCCTAACCCTTCCGTTGCCGCTGCCACCATCCTGGTCAGCCAACCTCGTACACGCTCCACTCTTGAGTCGCGATGGGTGTCCGGATCAGGTAGTAGATACCCGCCCTGGGCCATCGGCAACTGACAATTTCGCACTACGCGGCAGCGTACGCAAACCGGCTCGCCTCGAGACGGACGTCAAGTACGTGGCCACATGGAGAACGCCTCGGTGTCCCGCGGAGGTTCCCCCACGTTCTCTACCAGGCGCAATAGCCTCCGGCGACCACTGATGCGCAGTGCCGGGCGGGACCCCCTGGTGCCGATCAGGGTCGGAGCGATGCCGATCCGCATCATGGCCGACGCGAGTGCGGAATGCGTATCGGGTGCATGCGGGTCGAGGCCCAGCAGGTAGCGGTCCGCTTCCGGGTATCCGGCCGCCAGCGTCCACGCGCGCAGCTCTCGCGGGCCGGGCAGCCACTGCGGCGGCACCGTCTTCACCGCGCCGCGCGTCCACGCGGCCGCGATCGGCGTCAGACGCTCGTCGACGTCCGTGCGCACCAGCGGGCTGTCCTCGTCCGTGCGGGCGATCTCGGCGGTGAGACCCGCCTCGTTGATCATGTCGGCGAGCGCCTCGGCCCGCCACAGCCGATCCACCACCACCGACAGTCGCGCTGCCCGCTGCCCACTTTCGCTCACCAGTACCGCCTGGCCAGGGGCGGCGAGGATCCCGGTCAGATCGGCGACCGCGGGCGGCACCGACTCAGCCGAGAAGAAGGACAGCTGGCTCATCAGCGTCGGTTCCTCGCGCAGGCGCACGTCACAATCCCGACCCTAGGCCAGGGATCGCCCGGTTACGCCGCACGGGGCCGGGCATCAGAGGGTCAATCAGCCGGCACCGGCCGCGACCAACGCGACGGGAGATAGGGAAACCCCCGCAGTCCCGGACGAGAGCTGCGGGGGTTCTCTGTCAGCCGGCGTCGCTCAGACGGTGCGAACGCTGAGTGCCTGAGGGCCCTTGGGGCTGTCCTCGATCTCGAACTCGACCTTCTGGTTCTCTTCGAGGGTGCGGAATCCGTTGGACTGGATCTGCTTGTAGTGAACGAAGACGTCGCCGCCACCGTCCTCCTGTTCAATGAATCCGTAACCCTTCTCCGGGTTGAACCACTTGACAGTTCCCTGTGGCATCTGGTGCTTCTTTCGTTCTACTACAGCGGGTGCGGTCCACCGTGCTTCGGTGCTGACACACGAACACAGAAGCTGCGACCGCCATAAGTCAATCACGTCGAACGCCCACGCGACAGGTTCCTGATCAGTAGGTGGGGAACAATTGTCCAGGGGCGCCGTGAAGGGCCCGAGCGGACCGCGATGGAACCGTTCGCGAACCGCACGGGGATCACCCCAATAGCGTGAGGAGGCAACCCGTGTCGGGTCTGGCGCCGGACTTCGGTCGAGAGCTTCTCGACTGCGCGGTCGCGGGTGGCGAAGCCGACGAACACCCGCTGCGCCACGTCGCCGATCTCGCCGCGCGCAGTGCCCGCAGGCGGCCGTGGCCGCACTGGGCGCCACGCGACGTCGTGGACGCGTTCATCGCGCGCGGCATCACCGAACCGTGGACCCATCAGGTGACCGCCGCCGACCTGGCGCACTCCGGGCGGCACGTCGTGCTGAGTACCGGCACGGCGTCGGGTAAGTCACTGGCCTACCAGCTTCCGATCCTCACCGCCCTCGCGGACGACCCGCGTGCCCGCGCGCTCTACCTGTCCCCAACCAAGGCGCTCGGCCACGATCAGCTGCGTGCAGCGCAGTCGCTGACCGACGCCGTCGAGAGACTGTCGAGCGTGGCGCCGTGCCCGTACGACGGCGACAGCACCACCGACGCCCGGCAGTTCGCCAGGGAACGGTCGCGGTGGTTGTTCTCGAACCCGGACATGATCCACTTCTCGATGCTGCGCAACCACGCCCGCTGGGCGGTGTTCCTGCGCAACCTGCGGTTCATCGTCGTCGACGAATGTCATTACTACCGTGGCATCTTCGGCTCCAACGTCGCGATGGTGCTGCGCAGGCTGATCAGGCTGTGCGCCAGGTACTCCGCCGACGGGTCCGAGCCGACGGTCATCTTCGCCAGCGCCACCACCGCCCAACCCGCGGAGACGGCGTCGGAACTGCTGGGCCACACCGTCGCCGAGGTCACCGAGGACGGCTCCCCGCACGGCGGACGAACGGTCGCACTGTGGGAACCCGCGTTGCGGACGGACCTGGTCGGCGAGAACGGGGCGCCGGTCCGGCGCACCGCAGGCGCGGAAGCCGCCCGCGTGATGGCCGACCTCATGGTCGAGGGCGCGCGCACGCTGACGTTCGTCAGGTCGCGCCGCGGCGCCGAACTCACGGCGCTCGGCGCGCGCGCCCGACTCGAGTCGGTGGCACCCGATCTGACCGATCAGGTGGCGTCGTACCGGGCGGGCTACCTGTCCGAGGAGCGCCGCGCGCTGGAGGCCGCGCTCGCCGACGGCACCCTGCGCGGGCTGGCCACCACCAACGCACTCGAGCTGGGCGTCGACATCGCGGGCCTGGATGCGGTGGTCCTGGCCGGCTTCCCGGGCACCGTGGCGTCGTTCTGGCAGCAGGCCGGGCGGGCGGGCCGGCGTGGTCAGAGCGCACTGATCGTGATGATTGCCCGCGACGATCCGCTCGACACCTACCTGGTTCACCATCCGGCGGCGTTGTTGGACAAGCCGATCGAACGCGTCGTGATCGATCCTGCCAACCCGTACGTACTCGGCCCGCAGCTCCTGTGCGCCGCGACCGAACTCCCCCTCACCGAGGCCGAGGTCCGGACGTGGAACGCCGAGGAGGTCGCGGCGGCACTGGTCGACGACGGGCTGTTGCGCAAGCGTCCCAGTGGTTACTTCCCGAGCCCCGGCGTCGATCCCCATGCCGCAGTGGACATCCGCGGCTCCTCCGGCGGACAGATCGCGATCCTGGAGGCCGACACCGGCCGGATGCTCGGCACGACCGGTGCCGGGCAGGCGCCGTCTACGGTGCACCCGGGCGCGGTGTATCTGCACCGCGGGGAGACCTACCTGGTGGACTCGCTGGACTTCGAGGACGGCATCGCGTTCGTCCACCCGGAGGATCCCGGATACAACACGTCCGCACGGGAAGTCACCGACATCATCGTCACGGGCCCCGGCGAACGCAGCAGCCACGGCGACGTCACCATCGGGCTGGTTCCCGTGTCGGTGTCGCACACCGTGACGAGCTACCTGCGGCGCAGACTCAACGGCGAGGTGATCGACTGCGTCGAACTCGACATGCCCACGCACACCCTCGACACGATGGCCGTCATGTGCACGATCACGCCGGAAGCGCTGCAGCGCAACGGGATCGACCCGTTGCGGTTTCCCGGGTCGCTGCACGCCGCCGAGCATGCGTCGATCGGCCTGCTACCGCTGGTCGCCAGTTGCGACCGCGGCGACATCGGCGGCGTGTCGACGGCGGTGGGGCCGGAGGACGGGCTCCCGACGATCTTCGTCTACGACGGGTATCCGGGTGGGGCGGGTTTCGCGGACCGCGGATTCCGTCAGATCGTCACGTGGTGGTCGGCGACGGCCGACGCGATCGAGGCCTGCGAGTGCCCGAACGGATGTCCGTCGTGCGTGCAGTCGCCCAAGTGCGGCAATGGCAATGATCCACTGGACAAGGCGGGTGCGGTGACGGTGCTGCGACTGGTGCTGAGCGAACTCGACCGACGGCGTACGTGAACCCGGCCGTGGCGACGACCCACCCCTCGATGGTCGTCGGCCACGGATGCCGGCGCGCCCGCGTGGGACTTCGGCGACAACGGACACTACAACGTGATCCGTCGTCTGCCACGGCCAGCAGGGCGTAGTCGGAAAGTACCCTCAAGCAGGTGAAAGGGCAAGGAGTTTCAGTCTTGCGCCAAGGGGCGGACCAGGCATAACGGCCGAACGGTACGAAATTCGCATCGGTCGATCCGCCCGGTCCGAAAACCTCGCGCCGTTAGAATTCGCCCATGACCCCCGACTGGCTCCTGGTGGAGACTCTCGGCACCGAACCGGTGGTGGTGGCACAGGGCAACCACACCTTGAACCTGGTGCCGGTGAGCGCCTTCCTGCGTCGCGACCCGAACTCGATGACGATCCAGACGGCGATCGCCGAGACCGTCCGCGCAGGTCAGGGCCTGAGCAGCATCACGCCGAAGAACGACCGGGTGGTGCGCACCGAGGTGGTGCAGATGACCGACGGCACCATTCACGGCGTGCACCTGTGGGTGGGACCCCCGAACGTCGATCCGCCGACACGGCCGCTCCCGGGGCCGCTGAAGTGGGACCTCACCGACGGCGTTGCCACCGACACGACGGAATCACTCGCCAACAGCGGCCGCGACCCGTCCGTCGAGACGACCCACGGGCGGGCGTTTGCCGAGGACCTGCCGACCCGTGACTTCAACGAGCGGGAAGCGCACGTGCTCTCGGCGGCCATCGAGCCCGAGCCGGGCAAGGTCCACTGCAGTTCGTGGGACCTCACCGACCACGCGGGCAACCCGATCGTCGTCGGCTTCGTCGCACGGATCATGGCCGAGAGCGACGGCGGGCCGGACCGGTTGATCTGCCGCGCCATCAATTGGCGCAGCGTCCGCGACGAGTCCACGAAGAGCCCCGCCGAGGTCGGGCGCAGCGTGCTCGACGACGAACCGCAGCCGGGCGTGCACAGGGCGCTGGTCGACCTCAAGTCGTGGACGTTGCTGAAGTGGCTCGACGAGCCGTGCCCCTACTACGACTGGCGGCACCGCGACGACGGCGAACCGATGGTCCATCCCGACGACGCCGACGACGTCGCAGCCATGACGGCGGACTTCGGGTCGAGGGACTTCGGCTCGCAGTCCGCGTCGCGGGTGCTGCGCCTGCACGGCAACTACGGCGGCTGGACGCCGATCCACGTGACCGTGAACCGCGTCGAACTCGGCGACGGCGTGTACGCGGGAATGCTGTCGCTGCGCGAGCCGACCGAAGCCGAGCGTGCTGCCTACGAGGGCCGGCCCTCACGGCTTCGCCTGCTGCGCAACAGGATCGCGCGGGCCTGAGCCGTACTCACCCGGGACGGGTCGCCCAGGCGCCTCGTTCCTCGGGCCCGGCTCTGGCCGCTGCCCGCGCCGTCCCGACACCCCATCGCCCCAGCTGGGCGGTGACGTCCACCCGGACCACGACGTCGAGCCCGTCGACCAGGCACTCGGTGACGCGTGCGCGCATGGGGGCGGCGATCGACTCCGCCCACGCACACGCGGCGTCACGCCCGAGCCCGAGCCGGCCGGCGGCCGCCAGCGCGGCGAGGTCGGCGGCGGACTGAGCGCGGTGGCGCGCGGAGACGGCCGAGCCCACCGCGACACCCCCGAGCGCCACCGCCACCAGGACCGCGACCATCGCCGCCGCCACCACGGTTGCCGAGCCGCGGTCATCGGTTCTCCAACGCGGCAACGGCTTCGGCGGAGATGACGATCCCCGGCAGCAGCGTCGACGTCGAGGTGACGCGGGCGACCACTCGGCCAGCCTCGCTGCGCACCTCGAGCCGCGCGCCTGCCGGACCCGCACGGTCGAGCACCCCCGACGCGTCGTCACCGCGAGCCGCCAGCCGGGCGGCCTCGCGCGCCGCATCAACGCAGCGCACGTGCGTCGCCACGCCGGTGAGACCCGCGAGGCACAGCACCAGCACCGCCACCAGCGATGCGACCGCCAGGGCCGCCTCCACGGTGACGCTGCCGGCATCACGGGTCAGACGTTGGTCGTGAGCGCGCGGCTGATGATGTTCGTCAGCGCACTGACGATCGAGTCGCCGGTCACCACCGAGTAGAGGATGGCGCCGAACGCGGCGGCCGCGATGGTGCCGATCGCGTACTCGACAGTCGACATGCCCGTCTCGTCGACCGCCAACAACGTCAGCCTTGTCCTCATCCATCGAATCGCGTTGCCCATGCTCGGTTTTCCTCTCCTCCATCGTGACCGCGGGCCGTCCGCGAGCCAGTACGTCGTCGTGCGATCTCACAGCACACCGGTGGTCAGCACGTCGCCCGCGAGCCCGACGACCACCGGCACGATGCCCAGGCACAGGAACGCGGGCAGGTAGCAGAGTCCGAGCGGACCGGCGATCAGCACCGAGGCACGTTCGGATGCCCCCGTCGCCGCATCGGCCGCGTCGTGGCGCGCCTGCTCGGCGAGTTCGGTGACGCCCTGGGCGAGCGCGGTGCCCGACGCGGCGGACCGCCTGGCGAGCCGGACCAGTGCCGTGATCGCCACGTGGCCGGTGGTCGGGTCGGCCCACGCGCGGGCGGGATCGGCACCCATCGCCAGCAGATCCGCTGCACGCGACAGCACTTCGGCCAATGGCCGCGGCGCCGACCAGGCCGCCGCGGATGCAGCGCCCGCCACCGTCATCCCGGACGACAGACACGCCGCGAGGATGTCGAGACTCGACGCCATCGCCAGCGGGTCGTCCGAGTCGTCCGCCCGCGCGCCCGAGACGGGGCGACGGCGAGACGTCCCGGCTCGGCGCGACGTCCCACCGAGCAGCACCGCCGCTGCCAGTAGGAGTGCCGCCCACGTCATGCGACCACCCGATCCACGATGCGGTCGGACCACAGCAGCCCCGCGCAGACCAGTCCCGTGCCGACCAACAGCAGCCATCCGCCGAGGCCGTCGCTCAGCAGGAAGGGCACGGGGTCGGCGCCGATGAGCTGACCAAGGCCGATCCCGAGCATCGGCAGACCGGCGAGTATCGCGGCGGTGGCACGCGCGCCCGCCATGCCTGCTCGCACCCGGGACGCGAACCGTTCGCGCTCCACGATGTCGCGCTGCGCAGTGCGCAGCAGCGTCGCGATGGCCAGACCGTGGGCCTGCGCCAGTCCCCAGCACGCCGAGAGTCGCTCCCAGTACGCCGGCGACGCTGAACCGTCCGCAACCGCCAGCAGTCCCGAACCGACGTCCGCACCGAGACGCGCCCTGGCGGCGACGTCGCTCAGGGCTGCGGCGACCGGGCCATGGGTCTCGCGGGCGGCGGTCTCGAACGCCGCGACGGGATGCGCCCCCACCCGGAGTTCGCCAATGAGCACCGCCAGGCCGCTCTGCAGGACGCCGGCTTCCTCCGACCGCCGGCCGTGCCGTCGCGACGCGTGCCTGCGCCTGCCGAGCGTCGCCACCAAGACCGCGGCCGCCGCGACCACCGGGATCGGCATGACGAAGGCCAGGGTCACCAGCGCTGTCAGCGCCGCGGCCGTCACCGGTCCACGCCCCACGGTTCGCCGTCGGGCCTCGCGTCGGATCAGCCGGCGGCGTGGCGACGCCGGTGCCAGCAGCAGAGCGGCGGCGAGCGCCAGGGCCGCCCCCGTCACCGCCCGCCCCGTTCGGCCAGCATTGCGCGCAGCCGCGCCATGCCCGTCCCCTCGCCGCGGTCGGCATGCCAGGCGGTCTCGGTCGACACCTCACCGCCCGAACCCCGGACGAGTACGGCGATCTCGGCGAGCCGTCGTCGCCCGCCTGCGTCTCGGCTGACGTGCAGCAGCACCTGGACCGCGGCGGCGAGCTGACTGTGCAGTGCCCGGCGGTCGAGTCCACCGGCCGCGGCGAGCGCCTCGAGCCGCGCGGGCACCTCGGCCGGACTGTTGGCGTGGACAGTTCCGGCTCCCCCGTCGTGGCCGGTGTTCAGCGCGGCGAGCAGGTCGACGACCTCTGCGCCACGCACCTCGCCGACGACGATGCGGTCGGGTCGCATCCGCAGCGCCTGGCGAACCAGGTCGCGCACGGTGACCTCGCCGATCCCCTCGACGTTCGCGGCGCGGGCCACCAGCTTGACCAGATGCGGGTGGCGGGGCGCCAACTCGGATGCGTCCTCGACGCACACGATGCGCTCGTCTTCGGCGACCGCGCCCAGCGCAGCCGACAACAGCGTCGTCTTTCCCGCGCCGGTGCCGCCCGCCACCAGGAACGCGAGCCGGGTCGCGATGATCTCGTCCAGCAGTCCCGCCGCCTCGGGTGCGATCGCGCCCGACCGCACCAGCGCGGCGAGATCCTGGCTGGCCGGCCGGAGCACCCGCAGCGACAGGCAGGTCCCCGCCTCGGCGATCGGCGGCAGCACCGCGTGCAGCCGGACCGTGAACGTACCGAACCCCGTGAGCTGGCCGTCTACCCAGGGCTGCGCATCGTCGAGGCGACGGCCGACTGCCAACGCCAGCCGTTGCGCGAGCCGCCGCACCGCTGCCTCGTCGGCGAAGCGAATCCTGCTGGGCCGCAGTCCCGAACCGTCGTCCACCCATACCGCGTCCGGGGCGGTGACGAGCACGTCGGTGGTGCCGTCGGCCCACAGCAGCGGCTCCAGGATGCCCGCGCCGGTCAACTCGGTCTGCATGACGCGCAGCTCGTTGAGCACCTCGGTGTCGCCGAGCACGCCGCCCGACTCGGCGCGGATTGCGGCCGCAACGACGTTGGGCCGCAACGTGAGTGCCTCACCGGCCAGGCGCTCGCGGACCCGCTCGACTCGCGATGCGCTCACGCCGCACCCACCGCGGACTGCCCAGCCAGCACCTGGTGCACCTGCCGCGCCGCGACTGCGAGCGGAGACGTGGTGCGAACGGTCAACCCACCGTGCTCGAGGACGTTCGACAGCTGGGGTTGTGGCCGCATGGCCGCCAGCAGGGGCAGGCCGGTCAACGCCGCGACGTCGCTGGCGCGCAGCCCACCGGGCGCCGGGCCGCGCACCACGACGCCGACGTTGGGGTTGAGCCCCGTCACCCAGCTGCCGACCGCGGCCGTCGCGGCACACGACCGCACGTCCGCGGACGTGACGAGCACGACCAGATCGGCAGCCTCGAGCACCACTTCGGTGGCAGGACACGCCCGCCGGGCGACGTCGCAGACCGTCAGCACGCCGCCGCGGGTGGCTGCGTCGAGCACCGCAGCGAGCGCCCGGGCGTCGATCTCGTGGGCGGTCCGTCCGGCTGAGAGCACGGTGACCCCGCGCTTGCGGGGAAGCGCATCGTGCAACGCGGCGTAGGCCAGCCGACCGCCCTGCAGCGCCAGGTCGGGCCAGCGCAGACCCGTGGACGACTCACTACCCACGACGAGGTCGATGCCGCCGCCCCACGGGTCGACGTCGACCAGGAGCGCCTCGGCGGCGACCATCGCGACCGCCGTCGCGAACACCGACGCACCCGCCCCGCCCCGACCTCCCAGTACGGCGATCACCGTGCCGCGGCGGCCGCGCTGCGGCTCTCCCGCATCGGACAACTCCGCCACCAGCTCGGCTTCGCCGTCCGGCAGCGTCAGCACCCGCCGCACCCCGATGGTCATCGCAGCGCGCCAATGATCCGCATCGAGTTCGCGTCGGCTCACCAGGTAGACGTGGTCGCGCCGGGCCAGTACGAGGTCGACGCAGCGACGCGCGGCCTCGGCGTCCACGACGACGGCTGACGCAGCCGACCAAACCTGCTGTCCCGATGGCTGATCCGCATGCACCACCCGCAGCCCGACCGCAGCCGCGATGCGGTCGACGTCGGATCGCAGACCCGTATCGGAAACCACGCAGAGGATGCCACCAGTCGAACTCACGACGACCACTCTGCTGCGGTGGACCGACGGAATGCGATACCCCGAACGATATCTGGGGATGAATCCGGGACTGTGGATGAATCCGACTCCACCCGCGAGCACGGCCATAGAGTCGCCGCCATGGCTTCGTCGTTGCGAGTCGACCCATCCGCACTGTGCGCCTCTGCCGCCACGGATGCCAAGGTCGCCTGCTTCATGTCCGAACTCCCTGTCGCGCAGTCGATGACGCGCGCCGCCGGAGACCTGGCCGATCTCAGGAGCGGCTCGGCCTGCCGGTTCGTGGGCGACGTGCTCGACGGTGCCGCCCGCGGCCTGACCGACGAGCTGTCGACCCACTCCGAGCGCCTCGTCGCAGCGGCGCAGCGCTATCGACGAGGCGACGAAGATCTCGGCCGGCGCCTCGGCATGACGGACTGCCATTCGATGACACCGCCATGACTCTCACGATCACCGCGGTCCGCGCCTCCCGTCCCGGGGAACTCAGTCGGATCGGGCTCGACGTCGCCGAGGCCGTCGGCGCCCTGGCGGCGCACACGTCCTCCCACCGTGCTGCGGTGCACGGGCTGCGCGCGACGTGGCACGGCCCGGCATCGGACGCCGCCACCGGTGTCGCTGAATCGATGGCCGAGCGGATGGCGGTGGTGCACGCCGCGCTGACCCGGTTGCAGGCCGCGCTTCATACGGGCTCCGCCGCGCTGACCGCCGAGCGCACGGCCATCGTGCACGCCGTCGATCGGCTCGACGGTCAGGGCTGGTCCGTCGCGCCCGACGGCTCGGTCTCGGTGCAACCGGGCAGCGCGCTGGCGAGGTTCGCCGCCGCCAGCCCGGTCGACGCGATCCGCGTACGAGTTCTGGCCACGAACCACACGGCACGGCTGACGGAGCTGCTGGCGTGGTTCGACGAATCCGACCGCCGCCTCGACCGGAACCTTCGCGACGCCGTGAGTGACGTCCCCACCGATCGGCTCCGGACTGCGTCCGGCGACCCTCCAGACAGCGCGGAACACGGACCGGCCGTTCCGATCGACGGCGACCCCGTCGAAGTGAGGGACTGGTGGAACGCGCTCACGCCCGCCGAGCGCATCCGGGTCGTCGCCGAACAACCGGATCAGATCGGCGGCCTCGACGGCGTTCCCGTGTCGGCGCGCAGCGACGCCAACGTTCGAGTCATGAACCGGGACGTCGACCGAGTCGAACGGCGCGCCGCCGTCACGGGCGGCACCGTGGATCAGCTGAGAGCGAACGCCGAGCGATTCGGCCTGACGCCGGCGGCCGTCACGCGGTACGACAACGCACTGAGGGTGCGGGCGGCGCTGGCCGCGAATGCCGCGAAGACCGGTGGCGTTCCGGGCTTTCTCTACGTCTACGAGCCAGAGGCATTCGGTGGCGAGGGGCGCGTCGCGGTGGCGATCGGCAACCCCGACGAGGCCGACAACACCACCGTCGTGGTGCCGGGCGCCGGCAACGGCGTGAACACCGGCTGGCTCACGGGCGACGATGCGGTGAACGTCTACGAGGAAACGTTCGCCGCAGATCCGAGCCGCAAACTCTCGGTCGTGGCGTGGATGGGCTACGACGCACCCGACAGCCTGCTCGACCCCCAGATCGCGCAGCCGGCTCAGGCCCGTCACGGTGGCAACCTGCTCGCCAACGACGTCAACGCCCTCGACGTCACCAACAGCGCCGACTCGCACGTCACCGTCGTCGGCCATTCCTACGGCTCGACCACCGTGGCCGACGCATGCGCCGGCTACGACATGCGCGCCGACGACGTCGTGCTGATCGGGTCGCCGGGCACCGACCTGGCGCGCACCGCCGACGACTTCGGCCTTCCGCCGGGGGGCCAGGTCTTCGTCGGTGCGGCGTCCACGGACCCGGTCACCTACGTCGGCGGCGACACCCGAGGCACGGGTGTCGGCGTCGCCCTCGGGGCCGACCCGGCCCAAGCCGATTTCGGCGCGACCCGCATCAAGGCCGAGGTCGCCGGACTGTCGACACCGTGGGACGACCACAGCGGATACCTCGCCCTCGGCGGCGAGTCGCTCTACGGCATCGCCGAGATCGCCTCGGGTCACGCCGATCTGCTGGACGATCGCGGCCTGATCGCCGGCGAACGGCACACGGTGGGAATCCCGGGTATGCCGGATCTCGACTTCGATCCCGAACTGTTCCGGCCGGCCACCGGCGGGCACGCACATTGACCGCGCCCGAGGGGTTCGCGGACGGGCGACTTCTGCGTCGGTTGCCCGAAGAGCCAAATCGGTTGGCGGAATTACGAAGTGGCGTGGCTGCCCGGCTACCTCCGGAGCGGCTCTAGTGGGTGCGTCCGAGCGGGGGTGCCAGCAAAACCTCCCCCAGAAAAGGGACGACCCCCGCCAGGGGGGGAGGAGGCGGAGGTCGTCGTGTATCAGCCCCGGGGGGTCGGGCTGATCCACACCCGGCATAAGCCGAGTGATGTTCACTATACACACGCCGACAGGTCGCAGCGCAAGACTTGCCCGTTGCCGAAACCACGTCGTGACCTGGAATGTTGCAGCCACCCGCAGGTGGCTGATTCTGCCACCCCGCCGCCGGCTCGGGGTCGGGTCACGCCCGGCCACCTATGCTGTGATCGTGACCGCCTCCGACTCGGCCTCGGACGACGTCCGCACGGTTCCGCCGGCGCCCGAGGCCGACCACCCGGTGCGGACGGCCGCGTTCTTCGACCTGGACAAGACCGTGATCGCCAAGTCGAGCACCCTCGCGTTCAGCAAACCCTTCTTCGATCAGGGCCTCATCAACCGGCAGACGGTGCTCAAGTCGGCCTATGCGCAGTTCCTCTTCCTGATGTCGGGCGCCGATCACGAGCAGATGGACCGGATGCGCTCGTACATCACCAACATGTGCACCGGGTGGAACGTCGACCAGGTGAAGTCGATCGTCGCCGAGGCGCTGCACGACATCGTCGATCCGCTCGTCTTCGCGGAGGCCGCGAACCTCATCGCCGACCACAAGCTCTGTGGCCGCGACGTCGTCGTCGTCTCGGCGTCCGGCGAGGAGATCGTCGCGCCGATCGCGCGGGCCATCGGGGCCACGCATGCCATGGCCACCCGCATGGTGGTCGAGGACGGCAAGTACACCGGCGAGATCGCGTTCTACTGCTACGGCGAGGGCAAAGTCGACGCCATTCGCGAACTGGCTGCGCGCGAGGGCTACTCGCTCGAGCACTGCTACGCCTACTCCGACTCGATCACCGACCTGCCGATGCTCGAGGCCGTCGGCCACCCCACGGTGGTGAACCCCGACCGGGCGCTGCGCAAGGAGGCCGCGGCGCGCGGTTGGCCGGCACGCACCTTCAACCGGCCGGTCCCCCTGCGCGACCGGATCCCCGCTCCCTCCGGCGCCGCCGTCGCCACCTCGGTCGCGGTCGGCGCCAGCGCACTGGCGGCCGGTGCGCTCACCTACTCGCTGCTGCGCCGATTCGCGTTGTGACCCACCGGACGACGTAGCTGAGCGCTTCCGCCGTAACGATCCGGCGACGCGCTGGTTTTGACCCTTGATGTGACCGCCGTCACGGAGTACAAAGGAAGCACGGAAGCTCGACGAGGCCAAGACCGCACCGGAAGAGAAGGTACGTTCTCCCGACTCGAGCTACCCAGCACGGATCCCCGGTACCCACGCGGAGCACGCCGCGATATGGCAAAAGTGTTGCGGGCCTGCGGAATCGAGAAAAGCGAGCGGTGACGACGACTTCTTGGGTGGAGTCACAGCCGTAGCGCATCGCGAGAACGCCGAGGTCAACCCACGCAGCCCACCAAGCACGCTTGGTAACCGGGTTCCGTGCTAGCGGGCGACGAGCCGAGTCACATCTCGAATGTGGATCGGAGCGTCGCCCGCTTTACGTTTGCTGGCGCCCGGCCGGCCGCTCACTCGGATAGCGCCTGGGCGATGCTCAACGCTTCCCGAGCGCCGGCATGCAGACCACGCGCACTGTTGATCAGCCACGCCGTCAGCCCGTCCGGCGTACCGGCGGCGAATCCGCGAGCCGAGGCCTTGTAATCGCCCGACTGCCGCATCCAATACATCTCCGGCACGCCGAGGCCGTGCGGATCCAGCCCGCTGTTGATGGTGATGAGCCGGGACACCGCCCGCGCCACCACGCCGTCGGCCACGCCGAACGGCTCCAACGTCAGCAGCTCGCCGTGGGCGACGGCCGCCAGGACGTGGGCGGGCACCTTCGTGCCGCTGGTCATGATGTCGCCGAGCAGTTCGAGGCGACGGGCCGCGTCACCGTCGGCTCGCGGCCTGCCCAACCGGTCGTCGTCGGCGAGATCCGATGCCGCCAGCGCGTGCAGCCGCGCAATCGCCTGCAGCGGCGCGCGCTGCCACACCCCGACCAGCGCCGTGGCACCGCCCTCCAGCGCCTCGGCGACCCGCAGCGCGCCGGACAGGATGGGGTCGGCCTCCCCCGCATTGGCCAGCACCAGGGTTCCGCCGTCCAGCACCGACGACGCCCGAGCGGCGCGGACCGACGCCTCGGCCGCCGCGGTGGGCCAGCCCCGCAGGTTGTACTTGTGCCGGTGCGCGCGGCCGAGGGCTTCACGCGCCTCGTCGCCTGCGGCGGCCACACCGGGGAGGTCCGCGAGCGGGGCGAGGGGATCGAAGTCGGCCACGACCGCACACGGTAATCCCCCTCGCGACACGGTCTCCGCACGGTGTCCGGGCAGCAGCGACGACCGTTGAGCCCGACTCTCCGCTCGCTCGTCGCTCCTGCGGCACCGCCCGCAGCCGACGATGTGAGTCAGCAACCGCGGTGCAACGTCTGGTGACTACAGTCACATCCATGTCCGACACGCACACCGAGGCCCAGTCGTCCTACCCGCCTTCCGCCGACTTCGCCTCGAACGCCAACGCCACCGGTGAGCTGTACGACGCGGCCGAGCGGGACCGGCTCGCCTTCTGGGCCGACCAGGCCAACCGGTTGTCCTGGGAGACACCGTTCACCGAGGTGCTCGACTGGTCGGAGGCACCGTTCGCGAAGTGGTTCGTCGGCGGCAAGCTCAACGTCGCCTACAACTGCGTCGACCGCCACGTCGAGGCAGGCAACGGCGACCGGGTCGCCATCCACTGGGTCGGTGAACCGGTCGACGATCAGCGCACCATCACCTACGCCGAACTCAAGGACGAGGTGTGCAAGGCCGCCAACGCCCTGACCGAACTCGGACTGGTCGCCGGTGACCGCGTCGCGATCTACATGCCCATGATCCCCGAGGCCATCGTCGCGATGCTGGCGTGCGCGCGGCTCGGCGTCATGCACTCGGTGGTGTTCGCCGGCTACTCCGCGTCTGCGCTGCGCGCACGCATCGAGGACGCCGAGGCCAAGATCGTCATCACCACCGACGGGCAGTACCGCCGCGGCAAGGCGGCGTCGCTCAAGGAAGCCGTGGACGAGGCCGTCAAGGGCGAGACCACCGTCACCAACGTTCTGGTGGTGCGCCGCACCGGGATCGACGTCGAGTGGACCGAAGGTCGGGACCTGTGGTGGGACGAGGTCGTCGATCGCGCCTCGACCGACCACGCCTACGAGGCGTTCGACGCCGAGCACCCGCTGTTCCTGCTCTACACCTCGGGCACGACCGGCAAGCCCAAGGGCATCATGCACACGACCGGCGGCTACCTGACGCAGTCGTCGTACACCCACTACAACGTCTTCGACGTCAAGCCCGAGACCGACGTGTACTGGTGCACGGCCGACATCGGCTGGGTCACCGGGCACACCTACATCGTTTACGGCCCGCTGTCGAACGGCGTGACGCAGGTGGTCTACGAGGGCACGCCGACCTCACCGACCGAGCACCGGCACTTCGAGGTCATCGAGAAGTACGGCGTCACAATCTATTACACGGCGCCGACCCTGGTCCGCACGTTCATGAAGCTGGGCAGGCAGATCGCCGCCGAGCACGACCTGTCGAGCCTGCGCCTGCTGGGCTCGGTGGGCGAGCCCATCAACCCCGAGGCGTGGCGCTGGTACCGCACGGTGTTCGGTGCCGACAGGACGCCGATCGTCGACACGTGGTGGCAGACCGAGACCGGCGCCATCATGATCTCGCCGCTGCCCGGCGTCACCGACGCCAAGCCGGGTTCGGCCATGACGCCGCTGCCGGGCATCTCGGCCAAGATCGTCGACGACGACGGCAACCAGCTCGAGCCGGGCACCGACCACGGCGAGCAGGCCAACGGCTACCTGGTGCTCGACAAGCCGTGGCCGTCGATGCTGCGCGGCATCTGGGGCGACCCGGAGCGGTTCAAGGAGACCTACTGGTCGCGGTTCGCCGAGCAGGGCTGGTACTTCGCCGGTGACGGCGCCCGGTACGGCAAGGACGGCGAGATCTGGGTGCTGGGCCGCATCGACGACGTCATGAACATCTCCGGGCACCGCATCTCGACCGCCGAAGTCGAGTCGGCACTCGTCGGGCACTCGGGCGTCGCCGAGGCCGCCGTCGTCGGCGCTACCGACGAGCAGACCGGTCAGGCCATCTGCGCGTTCGTGATCCTGAAGGCGAGCGCCAAGGGCGGCGCCGAGGACATGGTCGACGAGCTACGTGCCGAGGTGGCGAAGGAGATCTCCCCGATCGCCCGGCCCCGCGAGATCCACGTCGTGCCCGAGCTGCCGAAGACCCGCAGCGGCAAGATCATGCGCCGCCTGCTGCGTGACGTGGCCGAGGGCCGCGAACTCGGCGACACCTCGACGCTGGTCGATCCGAGCGTCTTCGAGGCGATCCGCGCCAGCAAGTAGGTCAGGCCGCGGGGACCGCCCCGACCGGAACGAAGCCGGATCCGGGGCGGTTCTTGGCGGTGATGTCGGCCAGCACGGCGTTGATCGACATCGTGACGGCGGGCGTGTGCAGCGGGACGAACTTGACCACACAGGTGGGCAGTTCCTCGCTGAACGCGCCGTGGATCATGCCGACGAGCCGGTTGTTCACCGTGACCGGTGCGCCCGAGTCGCCGGGCTGGCCGCACACCTGGCTGACGATGGTGCCGGGCTCCTTGCCGGGGCCCCACGTGACGCCGCAGGAGTAGCCGGTGGTGCGGCCCAGCTTGCACGACACCTCGCCGAACGCCGGGTCCGGGCCAATGCCGTCGATCTGGAAGCCGTTAACGTTGTTGACGGGCAGCACCCGCGCCGGATCGAACTGGATGACGGCGTAGTCGAGCGCGTCGTTGCCCGCCACCATCGTCCCGAGGATGCCCTGGTTCTCGGCGGCCTCGGAAGCGACCTGTGCGCCCGGGCCTCCGCAGTGTGCCGAGGTGAAGCCGATCAGGTTGCCGCGGCTGTCGTTGCCGATCGCGGTCAGCGTGCAGAACGCCTCGCCGTTGATCACGATGCCGGAGCCACCGCCCAGCGGCACCAGGTCCGCGGCCCGAGCCGGCGTGACCGTCGGAGCGAGCAGCGCCATCGCGAGGGCGACGACGCTCACGACGACGGCGCCGCGCCACCACTGTGTTCTTTGCTGCACTCCTGGCACCTCTAACGTCTGCCCCGACCCGCTGAACGCGAAACTCGGTCAGTCTAGGCCGGGCGGGACGGTTGAGCCCCGCGCGACATGGCAACATGATCCGCAATGACCCCGACGCGGAGGACCCGTCCATGAGCGCTGGCGACCGTAAGAACGGCGTGCCGACCACGGTGGCGTCGATCCCTCTGGTGGATCCGCATGCCCCCAAGGCCGATCCATCGGTCGGCGACCTGGTGAAGGACGCGACGGCGCAGGTGTCGACGTTGGTCCGGGCCGAGGTCGAGCTGGCCAAGGCCGAGATCACGCGCGACGTGAAGAAGGGCCTGACCGGAAGCGTCTACTTCATCCTGGCGCTCGTCGTGCTGTTCTACTCGACGTTCTTCCTGTTCTTCTTCGTCGCCGAGCTGCTCGACACCTGGATCTGGCGGTGGGCGGCGTTCCTGATCGTGTTCGGCGTCATGGTGCTGACGACCATCCTCTTCGCGCTGCTGGGCTACCTGAAGGTCCGCCGGATCCGAGGTCCGCAGAAGACGATCGAATCGGTCAAGGAGGCTCGGGAGGCGTTCACGCCCGGCGGCCACGACCCCAAGCAGCCGGCCATTCCGGCGCAGTCGACCACAGACCCCTCGGGCTGGTAGATGGCCGGCCGCTCACGCGGTGACGTCCGGCAGCCGCCCGACCCCTCGGTCGTGCGGATCGACGGGCCATGGCGGCATCTGCAGGTGCACGCCAACGGGATTCGGTTCCACGTCGTGGAGGCGCACTCCGAGCCGGTCCCGGCCAACGCGGAACGGCCCCTGGTCATCATGCTGCACGGGTTCGGGTCCTTTTGGTGGTCGTGGCGGCACCAGCTGCGCAGCCTCAGCGGCGCACGCGTGGTGGCCGTCGACCTGCGCGGCTACGGCGACTCAGACAAGCCGCCGCGCGGCTACGACGGCTGGACGCTGGCCGGCGACACGGCCGGTCTGATCCGCGCACTCGGCCACGAACGGGCCACGCTCATCGGTCACGCAGACGGCGGACTGGTGTGCTGGGCGACCGCGATGCTGCACCCGCGGGCGGTCCGTGCGGTCGGTCTGGTCAGCTCACCGCACCCGGTCGCGCTCCGGTCGTCGGCGCTGCGCCGGCGCGATCAGGGTCTCGCCCTGCTGCCGTCGTTGCTGCGTTACCAGGTTCCGTTCCTGCCCGAGCGCAGACTCGTCCGCCACGACGCCGCGCAACTCGAGTCGCTGGTCCGCAGCCGTTCGACCGGGAAGTGGCAGGCATCCGAGGACTTCGCGGAGACGATCCCGCATCTGCGCAAGGCGATCCAGATCCCGTTCGCGGCGCACACCGCGCTGGAGTACCAGCGCTGGGCCGTCCGCAGCCAGCTCCGCGGTGAGGGTCGGCGCTTCATGAAGTCGATGAAGCGTCCGCTGACGGTGCCGATGCTGCATCTGCGCGGCGACGCCGATCCCTACGTGCTGCCCGACGCGGTGCACCGCACCCAGCGGTACGCCCCGCACGGCCGGTACGCGACCATCGAGGGTGCCGGGCACTACGCCCACGAAGAGGCGCCCGAGGCGGTCAGCGAGCAGTTCACCAGATTACTCGCCCAGGTGTACGGCACCTAGGAGATGCAGGTGCCGGTGGCGACGCGCTCGCTGCTGCCGACCTTCGCCATCTGCTTGGCCACCTCGTTGGCGGTCAGCACGAAGCCGGTGTCGACGTCGTCGACCGCGGCACCGAACACCACGCCCAGCACCCGGCCCTCGCGGTCGATCAGCGGCCCACCCGAGTTGCCTTGCCGCACAGTGCCCCTGATGGTGTAGACCTCACGAGTCACCGTCGTGGTGTGGTAGATGTCGGGCCCGTTGAGCTGAATGATCTCCCGGATCCTGGCCGGGGTGGCGGTGAAGTCCCCGCCGCCCGGGTAGCCGAGCACGACCGAGTCGGTCCCGGACTCCGCCTCGGCCATGTGGAACTCCAGCGGTGCCGACGGCAGGTTCGGCACGTCGAGGATCGAGATGTCGGCGTTCGGGTCGTAGGACACCACGCTGGCATCGTAGCTCTGGCCGTCGACCTCGACGGTCACGGTCTCGGACCCGGCGACCACGTGCGCGTTGGACATCACCCGGTTCGGCGCGACGACGAAACCGCTGCCCTCGAGCACCTTTTGGCAACTCGGCGCCACGCCGCGGATCTTGAGCACGCTGGGCCGGGTGGCTGCGACAACCTGGTCGGTGGCGAGCGCGGCGTCGGGAACGTCGACGTTGGCGATCGGCGTCCTGCCGAACGGTTGCAGCACGTCGGGCAGTCCCGAGGTGTCCAGCAGGGCCGAGAGCCGCGCGGGCACCCGCTGCAGCCACGACGGGGCGACGTCGTTGACTTCGGCGAGCACGCGCGAACCGCGTACGGCGGCAGCGAGATCCGGCTGATCCGACGACGTCAGCGGGGTGGCGAGCAGCCAGGCGGCGATCAGCACGGCCACCAGTTGCAGTGCCACGCCGACCACGGAGTCGGCTGTGCGCATCGCCCGGTTGCGGATGGCGCCCCGCACGGCGCGGCCCAGCACCACGCCTGCGATCTCGCCGATCACCACCAGCCCGAGGATCAGGAACAGCGTCACGAACAGCTTCGAACGCGGGCCGTCGACGTGGCTGACGACGTGCGGTGCGAGCAGGACGCCTGCCACCGCGCCGAGTATCACGCCGACGAAGGACAGCAGGGAGCCCAACGCCCCGGAACGCCAGCCGGAGACGGCGGCGACGAAGGCGACGGCGAGAACGGCCAGATCCAGCCACTGCGAGGAAGTCATCGTTGGCCCTCACCGTAGCTGCTGGTGGCGTCGACGAGCGCCATTGCCGAGTCGAGTTCGCGCACGTCGTCGGTGTTCCACGGCTTGGCCCAGCCCGCGACGTCGAGCAGAGCGGAGATGACCTGACCGGTGAAACCCCACACCAGCATTTGGTTGAGCAGGAATGCCGGGCCTGCGTAGCGGCGTGACTTCTGCTTGCGGTAGACCATCAGCCGGTTCTCCGGGTTCACGAAGGCCCGCACCGGCACGCGCGCGACGATCGCGGTCTCACCGGGGCTGACGACGCCGACGGGGCCCGGGTCCGCCGAGTACGCGAGCACTGGTACGACGTGGAAGTTCGACGGCGGGATGAACATCCGCTCGAGGACCGCGAGCGGATGCAGTCGGTCGGTGTCGATGCCGGTCTCCTCACGGGCCTCGCGCAGCGCCGTGAACACCGGACCGGTGTCCTCCGGGTCGCTGGCCCCGCCGGGGAAGGCGGCCTGGCCGGCATGGTTGCGCAGCGTCGAGGCGCGCACGGTGACGAGCAGGTCGGCGTCGTCGGGCAGTGTCCCTGCGGGCGCGTCGCGTGGACCGGAGAAGAGGACGAGCACCGCGGCGTCGCGTCGGGTGCCCGTCACCGTCGCGGCGGTGCTGGCCACCTCGAAGGCCGCGCGGACCTCAGGTGGGACGCGCCGGGTGTAGGCGTCGGGGATGTCTCGGACGTTGTCGACGAGACCCTTCAGCCAGGCCGGGGCGGCATCGGGGGTCAATCGATCCCCGTCGTGCTCCGCGCTCAACCCTGCACTCCAATCCGTGGGTTCACAGCCTCCGCGATCTCGTCGGCAGTGGCGAATGACCGGGGCAGGATCTCGGCAACGCTACCGTCCATGCGCAGCACGACGGTCGCGGGCATCACGTTGGGCACCTTCAGTGCCGAGGCGACGAGGCGGCGTCCGTCCTGCAGTGTCGGCAGGCGAACGCCCAGTTCGGCGAGACGCAGCAGCGCCGCCGTTTCGTTCTCGTCCTGATGGACGGTGATCACCGAGACCGCCGAACCCATCCGGCGCTGGTACTCGGCCATCGCGGGCAGTTCGTCGGCGCACGGCCCGCACCAGTAGGCCCACAGGTTCAGCACGACGGGGCGGCCGTCGACGGCGCGGCCCACGTTCACCGGCGCGCCGTCGCCCGCGCACTCGAGGGTGACGTCGCGCAGCGGCTGCGGTCCCGCGCCGGGTCCGGGACCGGGACAGGGTGGGAGGTCGGCCGCGGCGCGCGGGCCCGCCAACGCCTCGGGGGTGTCGGCGTCGCGGTGGTCGCGCGCCACGTAGGTGTCGCGCGGCCCGGTGGTGGTCTGGGTGCCGTCGAGTTCCCGCCAGAAGGCGACGCCGAGGCCGACGAGGACCACCAGCACCACGACCGTCCAGCGCGCCGACCTGCTCATCGTCGCGTTCCTCGCGTCACGGAGCCGACCTACAGGCCGGCCAGGGCCAGCAGGTGTTCGGTCTCCGGTCCCTTCACCAGCGGGGCGGCCAGTGCCGGGTCGGTCGGGCCGGTACCGAACGACGGGCAGTCCTTGGCCAGCACGCAGACCCCGCACGCCGGCTTGCGCGCATGGCAGACACGCCGACCGTGAAAGATGACTCGGTGGCTCAGTAGCGTCCACTCCCGGCGCTCGATGAGTCCACCGATCGCGTGCTCGACCTTGACCGGGTCCTCGAGTTCGGTCCACCGCCACCGCCGCACCAACCGGCCGAAGTGGGTGTCGACGGTGATGCCGGGGATGTCGAACGCGTTGCCCAGTACGACGTTGGCCGTCTTGCGTCCGATGCCCGGCAGCGTGACGAGTTCTTCGATGGTCTTGGGCACCTCGCCGTCGAAGCGTTCGACGAGTTCCTGACCGAGCCGCAGCAACGACGTGGCCTTGTTTCGGTAGAAGCCGGTGGGGCGGATCAGCTCCTCGAGTTCGGCCCGGTCGGCCTGGGCGTAGTCCAGCGCGGTTCGGTACCGCTTGAACAGTGCTGGAGTGGTGAGGTTCACCCGCTTGTCGGTGCTTTGCGCGGAGAGGATCGTGGCGACGGTCAGCTCCAGCGGCGTGGTGAAGTCCAGCTCGCAGTAGACGTGTGGAAATGCTTGCGCAAGAGTGCGATTCATCCGTCGCGCCCGGCGCACCAGGCCCAGGTGAGTTTCGTTGTCCCATTTCCCACCGGGCGCCCGCACAGTCACGTCGTCCAGCCTACTGACGAGGCACTTCTACGATGCTGGGACCGGTGGCAATTCGTGATCCCGCTGAGATGTTCGGCGTGTTTACTTCAGCGTTGTGTCGTGGTTGCTCGTCGCCTTCATCCCAGCATTGTTGATGCTGGCGACGTTCGGGCTGAGCCGTCTCGAGGAGAACCTCGTCGACGATGCCGTCTCCCCTGCCGACGTGGTCGCTGCGTTGGAGAAGGCCAAGGCCGACTGCGCCCGCCCCGCGGCGCCCCGCGACGACGTCGACGAGTACGACTCCAACGCCTTCTACGAACCGTACGAGCCCTTCGGCGGGCGCTACGGCGACCCCGTACTCGCCGAAGCGCCATCCGGTTTGCCGGCTCGGATATACGTCCATCACCGGACCAATCCGGAATTTCAGCCGACTCGCCAGGCGGATCGTGTGTAGCGTTGGCACGTCGAGAAGCGGCCAACCACTAGACTGAATCTGCCATTCCAAACCGGTTTTGGCCTGCGCGTGTCGTGATGACCCGAGAACATAAGAGGGGCAACGTGGACGAGATCCTGGCTAGGGCCGGAATCTTCCAGGGAGTCGAACCAGCAGCGGTCTCCGCGCTGACGAAGGAACTTCAACCTGTCGACTTTCCGCGCGGGCACACCGTCTTCGCCGAAGGCGAACCCGGTGACCGGCTGTACATCATCATCACCGGCAAGGTGAAGATCGGTCGCCGCTCCCCCGACGGTCGCGAGAACCTGCTGACCATCATGGGTCCGTCGGACATGTTCGGCGAGCTGTCGATCTTCGATCCGGGGCCTCGTACCTCGAGTGCCACCACAATCACCGAGGTTCGCGCCGTCGCGATGAACCGCGATGCGCTCAAGGCGTGGATCAAGGATCGGCCGGAGATCGCCGATCAGCTGCTGCGCGTGCTGGCCCGCCGCCTGCGCCGCACCAACAACAACCTGGCCGACCTCATCTTCACCGACGTGCCCGGCCGCGTCGCCAAGCAGCTGCTGCAGCTCGCGCAGCGCTTCGGCACCCAGGAGGGTGGTTCGCTGCGGGTGACTCACGACCTCACCCAGGAAGAGATCGCTCAGCTCGTCGGCGCCTCGCGCGAGACGGTGAACAAGGCGCTGGCCGACTTCGCCCACCGCGGCTGGATCCGCCTCGAGGGCAAGAGCGTGCTGATCAGCGATTCCGAACGGCTGGCTCGCCGAGCGAGGTAGCGAATCACTCGCGCAGGTAGTCGAGCTGCGCCTGCACCGACCACTCGGCGTGGTCCCACAGCTTCTCGTCGACGTCGGTGTACACGTGTTCGACGATCTGGCGGGCCGTGGCATCCTCGCCGAGCGCCCGTAGCGCGTCGCGCACCTGTCCGAGCCGTTCCTCGCGATGCTGCAGGTACGTCGCCGCGACGGCCTCGAGGTGGGGAAGGTCGGGCCCGTGTCCTGGCAGCACCGCACGCCGACCCAACCCCTGCAGTCGACGCAGCGACTCGAGGTAGTCGCGCAAGCTGCCGTCCTCGTTGTCGATGACGGTGGTGCCGCGGCCCAACACGGTGTCGGCGGTGAGCACCGCGTCGTCCACCAGGAACGACAGTGAATCGGCCGTGTGTCCGGGCGTCGCCAGCACGGTGATGCGCAGGCCGGCTGCGTCGATGACCTCGCCGTCGGTCAGTGGGCCGCCCATCCCCCGCAGGAATCCGCTGCCGACCGCGCGGACCACCGCACCGGTGCGGTCGACGAGTGCGTCGATGGCGTCGGTGTGGTCACCGTGCTTGTGGCTGATCAGGACGAGCGGGATCTTGCCGAGGGCCGCGATGCGCTCGACGTGTTCGTGGTCGTCCGGGCCCGGGTCGACGATCACCATCTCGTCGCTGCCCGGCCCCCGCAGCACCCAGGTGTTGGTGCCGTCGAGCGTCATCATGCCGGGGTTGTCGCACAGCAGGACCGACGCCGTGTCGGTGACGCGGCGGAGCTTCCCGTAGGCCGGGTGCTCCAGGACCTCGCTCACGCGACCTCCGCCCGATCGTCGCTCACGCCACCTCCGCCCGATCGTCGCTCACGCGACCTCGACGATGAGCTCCACCTCGACCGGCGCATTGCGGGGCAGTTCCGACACCCCGACCGCGGAGCGGGCGTGCGCGCCGGCCTCGCCGAAGATCTCGCCGAAGAGGTCCGACGCGCCGTTGACGACGGCCGGTTGCCCGCCGAAACCGGGCGCGGATGCAACGAAGCCGGTCGCCTTCACGACGCGCACCACCGAGTCGATGCCGACCAGCGCATGGACGGCGGCCAGGGCGTTCAGTCCGCAGGTCCGGGCGAGTGCCTGTGCGTCCTCGGCGGTGACCTCGGCGCCGACCTTGCCCGTCGCGACGAGTTCGCCGGCGACGATGGGCAGCTGACCTGCGGTGTAGACGAGGTTGCCTGTCCGGACCGCGGGGACGTAGGCCGCCAGTGGGGCGACCACGTCGGGCAGTTCGATGCCCAGCTCGGTCAGCCGCTCCGACCACGCCTTGTTGGCGGAGGTCACCTAGGCCGCTTCAAGTAGGCGACGTGCTGCTCGCCGGTGGGGCCCTGCAGCACCGACACCAGCTCCCAGCCGTCCGCACCCCACTGATCGAGGATTTGCTTGGTCGCATGGGTCAGGAGGGGGACCGTGGCGTACTCCCACTTGGTCGTTTCGCTCACGCGGTCCACCTCGTCATGTCAGTCATGTCGCTGAGCTTATCGGGCCGGAGGTCCGCCTTGGATAGCATGCTGGTGTGACTACGTCGTCCCCGTCCAGCAGCCGCAGCACGGTCGGCTGGCCATCTCGGCTGTCCAAGGCGAAGCTGCACTTCGTCACCGGGAAGGGCGGTACCGGCAAATCCACGGTCGCTGCCGCGCTGGCTCTGACGCTGGCCGCAGGTGGACGCAAGGTGCTGCTGGTCGAAGTCGAGGGGCGCCAGGGAATCGCGCAGTTGTTCGACGTGCCGCCACTGCCCTACGAAGAGGTCAAGATCGCCACGGCCGACGGCGGGGGCCAGGTCAACGCGCTGGCGATCGACACCGAGGCGGCGTTCCTCGAATACCTCGACATGTTCTACAACCTGGGCATCGCCGGCCGCGCGATGCGTCGCATCGGTGCGGTGGAATTCGCGACGACGATTGCACCCGGGCTGCGCGACGTCCTGCTCACCGGCAAGCTCCGTGAGATCGTGACGCGCGGCGACAAGCCGGGCAAGCAACAGGTCTACGACGCGGTCGTCGTGGACTCGCCGCCGACCGGCCGCATCGCGCGCTTCCTCGACGTGACGAAGGCCGTGTCGGATCTAGCGAAGGGCGGGCCGGTGCACGGTCAGGCCGAGAGCGTGGTCAAGGTGCTGCACTCCGACCTCACCACCATTCACTTGGTGACGCTGCTCGAGGCGTTGCCGATTCAGGAGACGGTCGAGGCGATCGAGGAACTCCGGCAGCTCGATCTGACGATCGGCAGTGTCATCGTCAACCGGAACATCCCGGCCTACCTGGCACCCGAGGATCTGAGCAAGGCCGCCGAGGGCGTCGTCGATGCCGATGCCGTGCGGGCCGGGCTGACCAAGGCGGGAATCACGTTGTCCGACGAGGACTTCGCGGGTCTGCTCACCGAGGCCATCGAGCATGCGACGCGCATCGCCGCGCGTGCCGAGAGCGCCGAGCAGCTCGACGAGATCGACGTGCCCCGGCTGGAATTGCCCGCGATCCGCGACGGCGTGGACCTCGGCAGTCTGTACGAACTCGCCGAGGAACTCGCCGCCCAGGGCGTGCGATGAGCACCCGTGCCCCGATGAACGAAGGAACCGTCTGATGAGCAGCACGGCACGCGCACTCGACATGAGCGCGATCCTGAAGGACCGGTCCAATCGAGTCGTGGTGTGTTGTGGCGCAGGCGGTGTCGGCAAGACGACCACCGCCGCGGCGATGGCGATGCGGGCCGCCGAGTACGGACGCACGGTCGTCGTGCTCACCATCGACCCGGCCAAGCGACTCGCGCAGGCGTTGGGCATCAAGACCCTCGGCAACACTCCGCAGCGGGTGCCGCTGGCGCCGGAGGTGACCGGCGAACTGCACGCGATGATGCTCGACATGCGCCGCACGTTCGACGAGATGGTGCTCCAGTACTCCGAAGGCGACCGCGCCGAGGCCATCCTGGAGAACCAGTTCTACCAAACCGTCGCGACGTCGCTGGCCGGCACGCAGGAGTACATGGCGATGGAGAAGTTGGGACAGCTTCTGGCCGAGGACAAGTGGGACCTCGTGGTCGTCGACACTCCGCCGTCGCGCAATGCGCTGGACTTCCTCGACGCGCCGAAACGACTCGGCAGCTTCATGGACAGCAGGTTGTGGAAGCTGCTGCTCGCACCGGGTCGCGGCATCGGCCGGCTGGTGACGGGCGCGGTCGGGCTGGCGATGAAGGCCTTGTCGACGGTGCTGGGTTCCCAGATGCTCGCCGACGCTGCCGGTTTCGTGCAGTCCCTCGACGCGACGTTCGGCGGTTTCCGCGAAAAGGCCGATCGCACATACGAATTGCTGAAGCGGCGCGGTACCCAGTTCGTCGTCGTATCGGCCGCGGAGCCCGACGCGCTGCGCGAGGCGTCGTTCTTCGTGGACCGGCTCACGCAGGAGAGCATGCCGCTGGCGGGGCTGATCCTGAACCGGACCCATCCGACGCTGTGCGATCTCAAGCCCGATCAGGCCAGGGATGCCGCCGAGGCGCTCGAATCCGATGACGCGTTGACCGCGGGTGTGTTGCGGATCCACGCCGACCGCGCGTTGACGGCCAAGCGGGAGGTGCGGCTGCTGTCGCGCTTCACCGGCGCGAACCCGCACGTTGCGATCGTGGGCGTTCCGTCACTGCCGTTCGACGTGTCCGACCTCGACGCGCTGCGCGCCATCGCCGATCAGATCACCGGCGACGTCGACGCTGCGTGAGGGATCAGACGGCGCTGCGCTGCTTGCGCTGGCCGGCGAAGAAGTCGGCCCAGGAGACGACCTCGGGATGCTGCTTGAGCAGGGCGCGGCGCTGACGCTCGGTCATGCCGCCCCACACGCCGAACTCGACGCGGTTGTCGAGGGCGTCGGCGCCACATTCCTGGATCACCGGGCAGTGCCGGCAGATCACGGCCGCCTTGCGCTGTGCGGCGCCGCGAACGAACAGTTCGTCGGGATCGGCCTGGCGGCACCGTGCTTGCGAGACCCACGCGATGCGAGCTTCCGCTTCCGCGCTCTGTACTACTGCGTTGACTGGGGAACTAGTTATGGTCCTGCGTGCCGCGGGCCGAGTAGCTGACACCTGCGATCCCTCCGTCCAGCCGCCGCCATCTCAGCGGTCCGTTCCAGGTGTAGAACGCTGGTGCGATCTACGCCACATTGCGACCTGAAGTGTTACCTAGATCGCACTGTGTGTCCAAGCTAGGTGGTCAGGGGTCTTTTGCGCAACAGTCAAATCACGATTTTTTGGCACGACCGTGCCGTGATGCGTACTAAAGCTGGGCTGCCGCTCGTTCGGCGTCTCCGACCGGCGGCGATGCAACCGCGGCGCCCGCGGTTGCCGAGGATGGAACGGCTCGGGCACTGAGGTCCCGCGACCTCGCTAGTCTGTAACCCATGTCCGAGAGTCCGACGTCTCGACCGCCGGGTTCGCCACCCCGCGCCGTCACGTTGATCAAGTTGTTCTGGTGCTGCGTGTTGGCCAGCGTGGTGGCTGCGGCTCTCATGTTCCCGCTCGTCGGTGGCTTCGGCCTGATGTCGAACCGGGCGTCCGACGTGGTCGCCAACGGTTCCTCCCAGCTGGTCGAGGGCGAGGTGCCCGCGGTCTCGACGATGGTCGACGCCAGGGGCAACACCATCGCGTGGCTGTACTCGCAGCGCCGGTTCGAGGTGCCCAGCGAGCAGATCGCCAACACGATGAAGCTCGCGATCGTCTCGATCGAGGACAAGCGCTTCGCCGATCACAACGGTGTCGACTGGCAGGGCACGCTGACCGGTCTGTCCGGTTATCTGTCCGGCGCCCCCGATACCCGCGGCGGGTCGACGTTGGAGCAGCAGTACATCAAGAACTACCAACTACTGGTGGTGGCGCAGACCGACGCCGAGAAGCGCGCGGCCATCGAGACCACTCCCGCGCGCAAGCTGCGCGAGATCCGCATGGCACTGACGCTCGACAAGACGTTCACCAAGCCCGAGATCCTCACCCGTTATCTGAACCTGGTGTCGTTCGGCAACGGTGCGTTCGGCGTGCAGGACGCTGCGCAGACCTACTTCGGCATCAACGCCTCGGAGTTGAACTGGCAGCAGGCCGCGCTCCTCGCGGGCATGGTGCAGTCCACCAGCACACTCAACCCGTACACCAACCCCGACGGTGCGCTGGCCCGGCGCAACGTCGTGCTCGACACGATGATCGACAACGTCCCCCAGGAAGCGGCGGCGCTGCGCGCGGCCAAAGAGCAGCCGCTGGGCGTGCTGCCTCAGCCCCAGGAGTTGCCGCGCGGCTGCATCGCGGCGGGTGACCGTGCGTTCTTCTGCGACTATGCGCTGGACTACCTGGCGCGCGCGGGCATCAGCAAGGAGCAGGTCGCCAAGGGCGGCTACCTGATCCGCACGACCCTGGACCCGGACATCCAGAACACCGTGAAGTCGTCGATCGACGGCATCGCCTCGCCGGACATCGAGGGCGTGGCCAGCGTGATGAGCGTGATCAAGCCGGGCAAGACGTCGCACCCGGTGCTGGCCATGGCCAGCAACCGCACCTACGGCCTGGACCTCGACGCCGGTCAGACGATGCAGCCGCAGCCGTTCTCCCTGGTCGGCGACGGCGGCGGCTCGGTGTTCAAGGTCTTCACCACCGCCGCGGCGATGGACATGGGCATGGGGATCAACGCCAAGCTCGACGCGCCGGGGCGGTTCCAGGCCAAGGGGCTCGGCAGCGGCGGCGCCAAGGGCTGTCCGCCCGCCACCTGGTGCGTGGAGAACGCGGGCGCCTACCGCGGCCAGCTGAGCGTCACCGACGCGCTGGCCACCTCACCCAACACCGCGTTCGCGAAACTGATCTCGACCGTCGGTGTTCAGCGCACCGTCGACATGGCGGTGCGGTTGGGGCTGCGGTCGTACGCGCTGCCCGGCACGGCCCGCGATTACGACCCCGAGAGCAACGAGAGCCTGGCCGACTTCGTCAAGCGGCAGAACCTCGGTTCGTTCACCCTGGGGCCCATCGAGGTCAACCCGCTCGAACTCTCGAACGTGGCGGCGACACTGGCCTCGGGCGGCACGTGGTGCCCACCGAGTCCCATCGACAAGGTCTTCGACCGCAATGGCGAAGAGGTGTCGGTCACCACCGAGACGTGCGATCAGGCCGTTCCCGAGGGTCTGGCCAACACCCTGGCCAACGCGATGAGCAAGGACGACACCGGCTCCGGCACCGCCGCGAGTGCCGCCGGGTCCGTCGGCTGGAACCTGCCGATGGCGGGCAAGACCGGCACCACCGAGGCGCACCGCTCGTCGAGCTTCCTCGGGTTCACCAACGAGTTCGCCGCCGCCAACTACATCTACGACGACTCGACCGCGCCCGGCGAGTTGTGCTCGTTCCCGTTGCGGCAGTGCGGGTCGGGTGACCTGTTCGGCGGCAACGAACCCGCCAGGACGTGGTTCACGGCGATGAAGCAGTTCACGCCCGACACGGTGTCCCTCCCGCCCACCGACCCCCGGTACGTCGAGGGTGCGCCGGGGTCGCGCGTTCCCAGCGTCGCGGGCATGAGCGAGGGCCTGGCCAGGCAGCGGCTGAAGGAGGCCGGTTTCCAGGTCGCGGACCAGACCACGCCGGTCAACAGCGGGTCGTCCGCAGGGTCGGTCGTCGGCACCTCCCCCTCGGGCGAGACCGTGCCGGGTTCGACGATCACGATCCAGGTCAGCAACGGCATCGCGCCGGCGCCACCACCGCCGCCGGTCGGCATCCCGATCCCGGGCATCGACGCGCCGCCGCCTCAGGTGGGGTCGACGGTCGTGCAGATCCCGGGCCTGCCGCCGATCACGGTGCCCGTGCTCGGACCGCCCCCGCCGCCACCTCCGCCGCCACCGTGACCGTGAGGGTGGACGTGCCGCTCGGACCTGCGGGTCGACCCCGTCGAGTGGCACGGAAACCCGACCGCGCGCGCCGGTGGCAGTAAGCTGCGTACATGCCCGACCCTTCCACCGTTCTGAAGAGTTCGGCGGCGGCAGCCACAGGCACGCTGGTCGCCGGGCTGGCATATGGCTCGCTGATCGAGCGCAATGCGTTCGTCGTCCGCGAGGTCACGATGCCGGTCCTGACTCCCGGCTCGTCGCCGCTGCGCGTCCTGCACCTGTCGGACTTCCACATGCGACCCGGACAGCGCCGCAAGCAGGCGTGGCTGCGTGAGCTCGCGCAGTGGAGTCCCGACCTCGTCGTCAACACCGGCGACAACCTCGCCCACCCCAAGGCGGTGCCCGCCGTCGTCCAGGCGATGGGCGACCTGCTGTCGGTGCCGGGGCTGTTCGTGTTCGGCAGCAACGACTACTTCGGGCCGCGGCCGAAGAACCCGGCGAGCTACCTGTTCGACAAGTCGCGGCGCGTCACCGGCTCTCCGCTGCCCTGGCAGGATCTGCGCGCAGCGTTCACTGAGCGCGGGTGGCACGACATGACCCACAACCGCCGCGAGATCGACGTCAACGGACTGGTGATCGCGGCAGCAGGCGTCGACGATCCGCACCTCACCCGGGACCGGTACGACACGATCGCCGGCCGCCCGAACCCGGCCGCGAACCTGTCGCTCGGTCTGGTCCACGCGCCCTACACGCGGGTGCTGGACCGGTTCGCCGAGGACGGCTATCAGCTGATCATGGCCGGCCACACCCACGGCGGTCAGCTGTGCGTGCCGTTCTACGGCGCGGTCGTCACCAACTGCGACCTCGACCCGTCGCGGGCCAAGGGACCGTCGCGGTGGGGTTCGGGTACCCAGCTGCACGTGTCGGCGGGCATCGGCACCTCGCCGTACTCACCGGTGCGGTTCTGCTGCCGACCCGAAGCCACGTTGCTGACCCTGATCGCCGCTCCCACCGGAGGCGGTTTCGCGGGCTCGACGGCGAGCGAATCGCAGCCCACCATGTCGGCGCGTTGACCGACGGGTCGTCGGTCGCTTCCCGAAGCCAGCCACGTCAGTGGGCCGACGATGCGGTCCGGTTGATCGAAGCCGACGCTCGCCGCAGCGCTGACACCCACCTGCTGCGGTATCCACTGCCTTCGGCGTGGAGCGCGTACCCGGGGCGGAGCAGCTCGGGCGGGCCGGACGTGCAGCTGTATCTGAAGGACGAGACGACCCACATCACGGGCAGCCTCAAGCACCGGTTGGCGCGCTCACTGTTCCTGTATGGGCTGTGCAACGGCTGGATCACCGAGGGCACCACGGTGATCGAGGCGTCATCGGGCTCGACGGCGGTGTCGGAGGCCTACTTCGCGGCGATGCTGGGCCTGCCGTTCATCGCGGTGATGCCTGCCTCAACCAGCGCGTCGAAGATCCGCCTCATCGAATCTCAGGGCGGGCGTTGCCATTTCGTCACCGAGGCGTCTCAGGTGTACGCCGAGGCGGAGCGGCTCGCAGACGAGACCGGTGGGCACTACCTCGATCAGTTCACCAACGCCGAGCGGGCGACGGATTGGCGCGGCAACAACAACATCGCCGAGTCGATCTTCCAGCAGATGGGCTCCGAGGCGCACCCGTGCCCAGAGTGGATCGTCGTGGGCGCGGGCACCGGCGGGACGAGCGCGACCATCGGCCGCTACATCCGCTATCGACGCCACCAGACCCGGTTGTGCGTCGTGGATCCGGAGAACTCCGCGTTCTTCCCGTCCTACGCCCAGGGGCATGCCGTCGCCGGGGCGTCGTCGCGCATCGAAGGAATCGGCAGGCCGCGGGTCGAACCGTCGTTCCTACCGGACGTCGTGGACCGAATGGTTCAGGTCCCGGACGCGTCCTCGGTGGCAGCAGCGCATCACGTGAGCGCAGTGCTGGGGCGTCGAGTGGGTCCTTCGACGGGGACGAATGTCTGGGGCGCGTTCGCCTTGATCGCCGAAATGATCGCCGACGGTCGCAGCGGGTCGGTGGTCACGCTGATCGCCGACAGCGGTGATCGCTACTCCGACACCTACTTCAGCGACGAGTGGCTGGCCAGCGCGGGGCTGGACCCTTCCGCCTCCGCGGCGACGTTGGTCGAGTTCGAACGCTCCGGCGTCTGGCCCTGATCTTCCCGGCGGCCGACCGCGTCGGACGTCAGGAACAGCCACAGGGCTGCAAGACCGAAGAATCCACCGTAGAGGGCTGCTCCCAAACCGGTCATCGATCTCTCCTTCTCCGGGCCGTGCTCGTGCACGTCCTTCGATTGTCATCAACGCCGCGATCTGCCACTTTCATCCCGCGCCGAGTCGTTACCCGATGGAGATCTTTCGTGGTCGCAACGTTGCCGTCGCGGCGTCTCGTGCTGCACTGTGGCTACCCACCCGCGTCGGGTACTACACGCGTCGTCGGTGTGACGTCGGCGTTTGGCTTCCATCGGCCCCCGTGCGATACGCTGTCGTGGCTCTCCGCGGGGTGTGGCGCAGCTTGGTAGCGTGCTTCGTTCGGGACGAAGAGGTCGTGGGTTCGAATCCCGCCACCCCGACTCGCGTTGGTGCAGTAGAAGGCTCTGATCTGGTTCATCTGGTCAGGGCCTTCTTGCATTCCACGGTCCGCCGGCTCTGCGGCGAAGGCATCCCCTGACGGTCTCGCCGACTCAAGGGGGGGAGTGAGTCGACGAGACCTGAACGAGCGCGGCACAGGGGGGTCGGCCAACCGCTCGTCTTATGTCAACACTACGGGGACGTTCGCCGAACCTGCGATCCGGCGCGCTGGCGACGACCGCGGTGAACGGTTCCCAGCACTAAACTGGTAGGGCTCGATCGACGTTCGTCGCAGTCCAACGGGAGGCAGTCATGGTGCGCCAGGACACTTCGTCTGCGAACCGCCGTCGGTCGCTGCTGCACGACAACGGCCTGCTGCTGGCCTGTCTGGCGCTGTTCGGCGCCTTCTTCGTCGGGATGATCTTGGCGGGCACCGCCACCTACAACGAGGAGCAGCGGGAACACGGCTCCACCGAGCAGGTGTCGATCATCGGGTACCTGACCACCGGCGACTTCGTGGAAGCCACCTTCGAGAACTGGGAGTCGGAATTCCTCCAGATGGGCATGTACGTCGTGTTGACGGCATTCCTGTATCAGCGGGGGTCATCGGAGTCCAAGCCGATCGACGGCGCTGCGCCTCAGGACGAGGATCCACGCAAGGCGGACGTGACCGATGCGACGCCGTGGCCGGTCCGCCGAGGCGGGTTGGCGTTGTCCGCGTATGAAGTCTCGCTGGCCGTCGCGTTCTTCGTGCTGTTCTTCGCGTCGATGGCCCTGCATGCGCTGGGAGGCAGCAGGGCGTTCAACGACGAACGACTCCAGCACGGGCAGGCTGCCATCTCGTGTGGCGGTACGTCACGACGTCGCAGTTCTGGTTCGAGTCGATGCAGAACTGGCAGAGCGAGTTCGTCGCCGTCGCCGCGATCGTCGCGCTCTCGATCTTCCTGCGTCAGCGCGGTTCGGCGGAGTCGAAGCCGGTCGCAGCGCCACACGACGAGACGAGCGCCTGATTCGCGGCGCTCGTCGGCGCGGCCCTAAGTGAGAACCGTGGCGCGGTCGTCGGCGTGTTCGTGCGCCTTCGCGTACATCGCGAACGAGCCGAACTCGGCGATTCCGATCAGGAGTACGGGCCAGATGGCACCGGCGCACAGGCTGAGCACTGCTCGATGGGGTGCAGGACGCCGGTCATCGGATACCCGGTCGCTCAACACGAACACTGTGACCGCGCTGACCAGCGCAATGACGGCGTATGTGAACATCAGCGTTGAAATCACAATTCCCCCTCGTGGTTTTGTGCTTCACGCGCGCCTGTACCCCTGGGTAGGCGACCCTAAACCCGGCGATCAACCGAGTTCATCACGCAACTTGCTGAGCAGCGGTTGAGCCGCCTCGGCGAGGAACCGATCCTGGCCTTCGTCACCGACCTGAACGAGGGCGATGTCGGTGAAGCCGGCGTCCTTGTACTCGCGCACGCCCTCGACGATGGCGTCCAGATCCGGCCCGCACGGGATCGACGACGCGGTGTCCTCCGGTCGCACGAATTGCGTGGCCCCGGCGAACCCTGCCGTCGTCGGCAGGTCGGCGTTGACTGCCCACCCGCCGGCGAACCAGCGGAACTGGTCGTGGGCGCGGCCGACCGCAGCCTCGCGATCGGGGTCCCAGCAGATCGGCATCTGACCGACCACCCGGACGTCGCCGGGTAGCCCGGTCGCCCGGCGCGCCTCGTGCCACTTGTCGACGACGTCCTTGTCGGGTTGCACGGCGATGAGGTCGTCGGCCAGCGGCGCGAAGATCTCCACCGACCGGTCCCCCGACACGGCCGCCGCGATGCGCACCCCACCCTCGGGCACGTCCCACAATCTGGCCGAGTCCACCTCGAAGTACTCGCCCTTCCAGTCGACGAGGTCGCCGGTGAACAACTCGCGCATGATCTGGATCGCCTCCCGCAGCATGTCCTGCCTGCGGGCGATCGTCGGCCAGCCCTTGCCCACCACGTGTTCGTTGAGGTTCTCGCCGCTGCCGACGCCGAGGGTGAACCGGCCGTCGGCGAGAATCTGCAGCGTCGCCGCCTGCTGCGCCACGACCGCGGGGTGGTAACGCATCGTCGGACAGGTGACGTAGGTGAACAGCTCCACGTTCTGGGTCGCGTGCGCGACGGCGCCGAGCATCGTCCAAGCATTGGGGGCGTGGCCCTGCGAACTCAGCCACGGCGAGAAGTGGTCGCTGCTCACCTCGAAGTCGAAACCGGCCTGCTCAGCTGAAACCGCGTACTCCACAAGCTGTTTCGGTCCGCTTTGCTCTGTCATCAAGGTGTAGCCAAAACGCGTCATGTCCGCCGTGTACCCGCACGACGGTGCGGAAAACTAGAGCCGCTGCTTGACCGCAGCCGACAACCGGGAGCCGTCGGCCTGGCCCGCGGCGATGGCGGTCGCCGCCTTCATCACCTGGCCCATGTTCTTCATCCCGGGGCGTTCCCCGATCTCCTCGGCCACCTGTGCGATCGCGGTGTCCGCCACGTTGGCGACTTCCTCGTCGTTCAGCTGCGTCGGCAGGTACTCGTCTATGACGCTGGCCTCGGCCCGCTCGTTGGCCGCGAGTTCGCCACGTCCGTTCTGCACGTAGATCTCTGCGGCCTCGCCGCGCTTGCGGGACTCTCGGGCGAGCACCTTCAGCACGTCCTCGTCGGTCAGGTCGCGCGCCGCCTTGCCCGAGACCTCCTCGGCCTGAACTGCGGCCAGCAGCATGCGCAGCGTCCCGGTGCGCAGCTTGTCCTGCGCCTTCATCGACGCCGTCAGATCCGCCCGCAACCGCTCCTTGAGTTCCGCCATGAGCCAAACGGTACGCCGGGGACGGGTTGGCGCGATGATCGAACGCGTTGTGAAACCCCTCGGCTGTCGACAGGATGGGGGCATGAGCAACGACGCCGGCGGGTACGGTCCGCCCCCGGGTTACGGCACGCCTGCCTACGGTGCGCCGCCTGCCTACGGACCGTCCGGTTACGGACCGCCACCGGGCTACTACGGTCCACCACCGGGATACGCGCCACCACCGCCGGGCTACCCGGGTCATCCGCCGCCGGGATATCAGCCGGGGTTCGGCGGGTTCACGCCTCCCCCATTGAAGCCGGGCATCATTCCGCTGCGGCCGCTCACGCTGTCCGACGTGTTCAACGGTGCGTTCGCCTACGTGCGGGCCAATCCGAAGGCCACACTCGGGCTCACCGCGATCGTGGTGGTCGTCGCGCAACTCATCTCGCTGCTGCTGCAGGTCGGGCCGATCGCCGCGGTGTCGTCGGTCGACTACGCCGAACAGAGCAGAGACATGGAGATCGCGGCCGTCCTCGGTCTCGCGCTGTCCACCACCCTGGGGGCGCTCACCACGGTGCTCTCGGCGATCGTGCTCAGCGGCCTGCTCACCGTCGTGATCGGCCGCGCGGTCTTCGGCGCCGACATCAGCATCGGCGACGCGTGGCGCCGGGTGCGCGGTCGGCTGCTCGCCCTGTTCGGCATCGTCGGCATCGAGGTGCTCGGGGCGACGCTGATCATCGGTCTGGTGATCGGGATCATCGCGATGGTCGCCTACATCATCGGCGGGGTCGCAGCCGTGGTCCTCGGAATCCCGTTGGGTCTGGCTGCGATCGCGGCACTGTTCTACCTGGGGACGATCCTGCTCTTCGCACCCACGCTGGCGGTGCTGGAGCGCCTGCCGGTGATGGCGTCCATCCGACGGTCGATCGCGTTGGTGAAGAAGGACTTCTGGCGCGTGCTGGGGATCTGGCTGCTCGGCCAGTTGGTGGCCGCGATCATCGCGGGTGCGGTGTCGATTCCGTTCAGCATCGGCGGCCAACTCTTCCTCGGCACCGACCCGTCCGCGTCGGGCACCGTCCTCGCGCTGGTGCTGTTGTCGATCGGTTCGGCGATCGGGCAGATCGTCACCGCCCCGTTCACCGCCGGCGTGGTCGTCCTGCTCTACGCCGACCGCCGCATTCGTGCCGAGGCGTTCGATCTGGTGTTGCAGACCGGCTTTGGCATCCCGCCGTACGCGCCGTCGGACTCCACCGACCACCTCTGGCTGACGTCGCAGACTCCACAGCGGTGACGTGTCGGCTCTAGACATCGACGGCGATGCCGCACGCGACGCCGCGCAACGTGAACTGTCCAAACCCATCTACCCGAGGGCATCGCTGACCGACCGCATCGGGGACTGGGTCGACGACCTGATCTACAAGCTGATGGTCGAGGGATCGTCGATCCCCGGCGGTTGGATAACGATCGGGGTGCTGCTCGCGATCGTCGCTGCCGCAATCGTGGTCGCCGCGCGGATAGCGCTGCGCACCATGCGAACCGACCGCGGACACGACGCGACATTGTACGGTAGCCAGGAACTCACGGCCGCCGAGCACCGCGCCGCGGCCGACCGGGCCGCTGCGAGCGGCGAGTGGGCGGTGGCCATTCGGCACCGGCTGCGCGCCGTCGCACGCAGCCTCGAGGAGAGCGCAGTGCTGACCGCCGTGCCCGGCCGCACGGCCACCGAACTCGCACGTGACGCGAGTGCCCCATTCCCGGCACTGCGCACCGAATTGCGTCGCGCTGCAGACGTCTTCAACGACGTCACCTACGGTGAGCGGCCGGGCACCGAAGCCGAGTACCGCCTCGTCGCCGACCTCGACGACCACCTGGGCACCCGTGCCTCGTCGGCGGTCGAGTCGACTGCCGGCGATGGTGAACGTGGCGGATGGGCTGAAGTCCGATGAGCGCTTGCGCGAAGAGAGTCGAGTCGCGATGAGCGCTTGCGCGAAGAGAGTCGAGTCGCGATGAGCGACACCGTAATCGGGCAGTCCGTCGGCCAGCGCTGGCGCACCATCCGCTGGGTGCTGCTGGCACTCGGCGTCATCACCGCGGTGTCGGTGCTCACCACGTACCTGACGGAGTCGCATCCGGGCGGGCCGATGGACCCGGAGTCCACCTCCCCCGACGGCGTCCGGGCCCTGGTCTCGCTGCTCCGCGAGGAGGGCGTCGAGGTCATCGACGCATCGAGTCTCGAGGAGGTACGCCGCGCGGCACGGCCCGACACCCTGCTCGTCGTGGCCGAGACGTACTTCCTCGTCGACGACGACGGCCTGCGCGCCCTCGCCGGGTTGCCGGGCGACCGGCTGCTGGTGCAGCCGGTGTCCCCCACGCGGGAAGTGCTCGCTCCGGAGATCTCGGTCGCCGACGAGACCAGCTTCGGCGGCGAACCCGACTGCGACATGCGCGAAGCCGAGCGCGCCGGTGCCGTCGAACTCGGCACCAGCGCCACCTACGAGGCCGCGGGCGGCGTCGACCTGACCCGTTGTTACGGCGGCGCGCTGGTCCGCTACAACGACGGCGAGCGCACGATCACGACCGTCGGCACCGCCGACTTCATGACCAACGCCAAGCTGGCCAAGGAGGGCAACGCCGCCCTCGCGATGAACCTCGTCGGTAGCCGCGACCGCGTGATCTGGTACGTGCCAACCTTCGTCGAGGGCGAATCGGATTCCACCGCGTCCGTCACCGACCTCATCCCCGACCGGGTGGCGTGGATCGTGCTGCAGCTGTGCCTTGCCGTTCTGCTCGTCGCGCTGTGGCGCGGCCGACGGGTAGGCCCCCTGGTGGCGGAGGAAATTCCGGTCGTGGTGCGGGCATCGGAGACCGTCGAGGGCCGCGGCAGGCTGTACCGGTCTCGGCGTGCCCGCGACCGCGCTGCCGATGCCTTGCGAACGGGCACGCTGCAACGCATGCTGCCGCGCCTCGGGCTGACCGCGACGAGCGATCCGCCCGCCGTGATACAAGCCGTCGCATCGCGCATCGGCGGCGATCCGAATGCCCACGCACACTGGTTGTTCGGGCCGACGCCCAGCACCGACACCGAGCTGGTCACCCTGGCCAACAACTTGGACGACATCGAAAGGCAGGTCTCCCAGTCGTGACAGTGCCAACTCCCGCCCACCACCCCACACAATCCGACCCGGACTCCGCACGAAACGCGCTCCTCGCCCTGCGCGGCGAGATCGGCAAGGCGGTCGTGGGTCAGGACGCCGTGGTCAGCGGCCTGGTGATCGCGCTGCTCTGCCGCGGCCACGTGCTGCTCGAAGGCGTGCCGGGCGTGGCCAAGACGCTGTTGGTGCGCACGCTGTCGGCCGCACTGCAACTGGACTTCAAGCGGGTGCAGTTCACGCCCGACCTGATGCCCGGTGACATCACGGGTTCGCTGATCTACGACGCCCGGACCGCCGAGTTCGAGTTCCGTTCCGGCCCGGTGTTCACGAATTTGCTTCTAGCCGATGAGATCAACCGCACCCCACCCAAGACCCAGGCGGCGCTCCTCGAGGCGATGGAGGAGCGTCAGGTCAGCGTCGACGGCGAGGCGCGACCGCTGCCGGACCCGTTCATCGTCGCGGCGACGCAGAACCCCATCGAGTACGAGGGCACCTACCAGCTGCCCGAGGCTCAGCTCGACCGGTTCCTCCTCAAGCTCAACGTGCCACTGCCACCGCGCGATCAGGAGGTCGCCATCCTGTCGCGGCACGCACACGGCTTCAATCCGCGCGACCTGTCGGCCGTCCGTCCCGTGGCCGGCCCGGCCGAACTGGCCGCCGGCCGCGCGGCCGTCGCGCAGGTCCTGGTCGCCGACGAGATCCTCGGCTACATCGTCGACATCGCCGGTGCCACACGGCGATCGCCGTCGCTGCAGCTCGGCGTCTCACCGCGTGGCGCGACCGCTCTCCTGTCGACCGCGAGGTCGTGGGCGTGGCTGTCGGGTCGCAACTACGTGACGCCCGACGACGTCAAGGCCATGGCACGACCGACCCTGCGACATCGCATCGCGCTGCGGCCCGAAGCCGAACTCGAGGGCGCCAACCCCGACGGCGTCCTCGACGGCATCCTGGCCTCGGTCCCGGTCCCCCGCTAGTGTTCCTCACCGGCCGCACGGGACTGATCGCACTGCTGTGCGTTCTGCCCGTCGGCCTGTCTCCCTGGCCCGCAGCGACGTTCGTGGTCCTGCTGGTCCTCCTGGTGGCGGCGGTGGTCGCCGACGTGGCGCTGGCCGCGGGCACCCGACGGCTGACGTTCACCCGCTCGGGTGACACGGCGGCCCGCCTCGGCGAGCCCGTCGACGCCACGCTGGTGGTCGAGAACGTCGGCGGCCGTCGCTTCCGCGGGGTCGTCCGCGATGCCTGGTCGCCTTCGGCGCGCGCCGAACCGCGCATGCATCACGTCGACGTCGCGGCGGGACGCCGGCACGGCGTGGTCACCACGCTGCGGCCGATGCGCCGCGGCGATCAGCGCTCCGCGGTCGTGACCGCGCGTGCGCTCGGCCCACTGGGTTTGGCGGGCAGGCAGAGTTCGCACCGGGTGCCGTGGCAGATCCGCATCCTGCCACCGTTCCTGTCCCGCAAGCACCTGCCGTCGCGGCTGGCGAAGTTGCGTGAGCTCGACGGCATGGTCCCGGTCCTCATCCGTGGCCAGGGCACCGAATTCGACTCGCTGCGTGAGTACGTCGTCGGCGACGACGTCCGGTCGATCGACTGGCGCGCGACTGCTAGGCGCGCCGATGTCGTGGTCCGCACGTGGCGTCCCGAACGCGACCGCCGCATCGTCATCGTCCTCGACACCGGCCGCACGTCGGCGGGCCGCGTCGGCATCGACCCCACGTCGAGCGACCCCAGCGGTTGGCCGCGGCTGGACTGGTCGATGGACGCCGCACTGCTGCTGGCGGCGTTGGCCTCTCGCGCGGGCGACCACGTCGACTTCATCGCCCACGACCGCGTCTCGCGGGCAGGGGTGTTCAACGCGTCCCGCACCGAACTCCTGGCCCACCTCGTCGAGGCGATGGCGCCGCTGCAGCCCGCACTGGTCGAATCGGACGCCGCCGCGATGGTGGCGACCGTGCAGCGGCGCATCCGCAGGCGGGCGCTGGTGATCCTGCTGACCGACCTCAACCCGTCGGCGCTCGACGAAGGGTTGATGAGCGTGCTGCCGCAACTGGCGGCCAAGCACCAGGTGATGGTCGCCGCGGTTGCCGACCCTCGGGTCGACGCGCTGGCCGCAGGGCGGGCCGACGCCGCTGAAGTCTACGACGCAGCGGCCGCCGAACGCTCGCGCAACGAGCGGCTGGCGATGGCCGCTCGGCTGCGGCGTCACGGCGTCGACGTCGTCGACGCCGAACCCGAAGACCTTGCACCGGAACTCGCCGACCGCTACCTCGCGATGAAGGCGTCGGGCAAGCTCTAGCCGGTCGGAACCACGTCGGGCGCGTCGGCGACGTCCCCGGTCTCACCCGCGCGAACGGCCCTGCGGCCGAAGTGTATTACGTAGGCCAGGAATGCGACCTCGGCGGCCACGCCGATCGCGATCCGCACGAACGTCGGGAACGGTGACGGCGTGACGAGCGCCTCGATCAGGCCGGACACCAGCAGCACCACCGCGAGACCGACGGCCACCGGAATCATGGCGCGACCACGTTCGGCGAGGACCTGACCGCGCGGCCGGTCGCCCGGCGCCACCACCGACCACCCCAGCCGCATGCCTGCCGCAGCAGCCAGGAACACCGCCGTCAGCTCGAGCAGTCCGTGCGGGGTGAGCAGGCCGAGGAAGAGGTCGCCCTTGTCGGCGTTGAACATCAGCCCGCCGGTGACGCCGAGGTTGGCGGCGTTTTGGAACAGCACGTACGGGATGGGGATGCCCAGCACGATCGCGAACGCGATGCACTGCGCGGCCACCCAGGAATTGTTGATCCACACCCGTAGCGCGAACGACCCCGCGGGGTTCTCGCTGTAGTACGAGGCGAAGTCCTCGTTGACGAGCCGCGCGATGTCCGTCGGCGTCCCGATCGCCGACTGCACCTCGGGGTTTCCAGCCACCCAGACGCCGATGAGTCCCGCGACGGCGAAGAACACGACCGCCGTGGACAGCCACCACCGCCACGTCTGATAGGCGACGAGGGGGAACGACACCGTCCAGAACCGGGTGAACTCGCTCCACAGCGGCGCGTGCGCCCCGGTGACGGCCGACCTGGCCCGCGCAACCAGACCGGAGAGCCGCCCGACGATGACCGGATCGGCCGACGCCGACCGCACCATCGACAGATGGGTCGACACCCGCTGGTACAGGTCGACCAGCTCGTCGACCTCGTCGCCGGTGAGTCGCCGGCGCCGCTTCACGAGGTGCTCGAGGCGGTCCCACGTCGCGCGGTGAGCGAGCACGAACGCGTCGACATCCACGTGAAAAATCCTACGTGCGCGACCTAGTAGCGTGGGTCATCATGGTGGCGCAGCCGATGGTGACCGGCGACGCGGTGGTGCTCGACGTCCAGGTGGCGCAGCTGCCGGTGCGTGCGCTGTCGGCGTTCATCGACGTCACCGTGGTGTTCGTCGCGTACGTGATCGGCATCGTCCTGTGGGCGTTCACGCTGGCCGACCTCGACCCGGCGTTCTCGGCGGCGGTGCTCATCATCTTCACCGTGCTGGCGATGGTCGGGTATCCGGTGATCTTCGAGACGGCGACCCGCGGTCGCTCGCTGGGCAAGATCGCCATGGGTCTGCGCGTGGTCTCCGACGACGGCGGTCCCGAGCGGTTCCGGCAGGCGCTGTTCCGCGCGCTGGCCGGTTTCGTCGAGATCTGGATGCTGGCCGGCGGCCCCGCGGTGATCTGCAGCATGGCCTCGGCGAAGGGCAAGCGCCTCGGCGACGTGTTCGCGGGCACGATGGTGATCAGCGAACGCGCGCCCCGGATGAGTCCTCCCCCGCCGATGCCGCCGCAGCTGGCGTGGTGGGCGGCGTCGCTGCAGCTCTCCGGCCTTTCGTCGGACCGCGCCGAGCGGGCACGCCAGTTCCTCTCCCGCGCACCGCAATTGGACCCCCGGTTCCGGGACGAGATGGCGTACCGGATCGCCACCGAGGTCGTCGCCCAGGTGTCGCCGCCGCCCCCGCCAGGTGCCCCACCGCAGCTGGTACTGGCCGCGGTACTGGCCGAACGTCACCGTCGCGAGCTGGCGCGGATGCAGTCGGCCGCGCAGCAGTCCCCGCCCGTCGGCCCTCCGCCGCCCGGGTACGGGCCGCCGCCGCAGCATTGGAGTCCGCCGCCGGCCGCACCTCAGCCGCAGCCGCAGCCCCAGGCGCCCGGCGGTTTCGCCCCGCCGGAGTGAGCCAGTGGGACATCACTGTCCCACTATGGACCAGCTGTGCTAGATTTGGCGTCATGGTTGCACTCCCGTCGAACGAAGGTGGTCCGCGCTCGCGGACGCGCCGGGCGATCCTCGAGGCCGCCATGGTCGTGCTCGCCGACAATGGCACCGCGTCGTTGGCCGACATCGCGTCGGCCGCCGAGGTGGGTCGCAGCACACTGCACCGCTACTTCCCGGAACGCTCGGAGCTGCTCAAGGCGCTCGCGCTGCACGTCCACGGCCTGAGCAACGCCGCGATCGCCCGTGCGGAACCCGACTGCGGGCCGCCGCTCGAGGCGCTGCGACGCGTGGTGGAGAGCCAGCTCGACCTGGGCCCGATCGTGCCGTTCGTCTACGCCGAGCCGAGCCTGCAGGCCGACAAGGAGCTGGCTGCGATCCTCGACACCGGCGACGAGGCGATAGTCGAAGTGCTCGACCGGGTGGCGACCGACGGCACCGCCGGGCCGCCCTGCTGGCCCCGCCTCGTCTTCTGGGCGCTGCTCAACGCCGGCTACGAGGCCGTCGCCAAGGGCACCCCGCGGGTGCAGGTGGTCGACGCCATCATGGCGAGCCTCGTCCACGGCACCATCAACTCCGACTGACCAAGCTCGACCCAACCTCACCAGGAGCGACAATGTCTTCCCGGTCAGACGCCGTGACGGCGTCCGTCCCCACCCCGCGACGCGCGTGGGCAGCACTGACGGTGCTGCTCCTACCCGTGCTGCTCATCGCGGTGGACAACACCATCTTGGCGTTCGCGCTGCCGAGCATCGCCCAGGAGTTCCGCCCGTCGGCGACCACGCAGTTGTGGATCGTCGACGTCTACTCGCTGGTGCTTGCGACCCTGCTGATCGCGATGGGCAGCCTGGGCGACCGGATCGGCCGCCGCCGGCTGCTGATGATCGGTGCCGCGGGCTTCGCGGTCGTGTCCGCGGTGGCGGCGTTCGCGCCGAGCGCGGGCGCACTGGTCGCGGCCCGTGCGGTGCTCGGCTTCTTCGGCGCCATGCTGATGCCGTCGACGCTGTCGTTGATCCGCAACATCTTCGCCGACGCCAACGCTCGCCGGCTCGCCATCGCGATCTGGGCTTCGTTCTTCACCGCGGGATCCGCGCTGGGACCGATCGTCGGCGGCGCGCTGCTCGAGCACTTCCACTGGGGCGCAGTGTTCCTGGTGGCGGTGCCGATCCTGCTGCCGCTGCTGATCCTGGCGCCGCGGCTGGTGCCGGAATCGCGTGACCCCAACCCGGGCCCGCTCGATCCGATCAGCGTCGTGCTGTCGCTGACCACCATGCTCCCGCTGGTGTGGGCGGTGAAGACCGGTGCGCACGACGGGTTGTCGTGGCCGATCGCCGCCGCGCTCAGCCTCACCGCGGTGTCGGCATTGGTGTTCGTCCGTCGCCAGAACCGCAGCGCCACACCGATGCTCGACATCAAGCTGTTCGGCTACGCCCCGTTCGCGTCGTCGGTGCTCGCGAACTTCCTGTCGATCGTCGGCCTGATCGGGTTCATCTTCTTCATCTCCCAGCACCTGCAGTTGGTGCTCGGACTGAGCCCGCTTGCGGCTGGTCTGATGACGCTGCCGGGTGCGGTGCTGTCGATGATCGCCGGCATCTCGGTGGTGCGGTTCGTCCGCTGGTTCGCGCCGCACACGCTGACCATCGTCGGCCTCGTGCTGGTGTCGGTGGGCTTCTGGATGATCCTGCTGTTCCGCCACGACCTGACCGTCGCCGCGGTAGTGGTGTCGTTCATCGTGCTCGAACTCGGCGTGGGCATCTCGCAGACGATCACCAACGACACCATCGTGTCGTCGGTGCCCGCCGACAAGTCCGGTGCGGCCTCGGGTGTCTCGGAGACCGCCTACGAGTTGGGTGCCGTCGTTGGCACGGCGACGCTCGGCACGATCTTCACGGCGTTCTATCGCAACAACGTCGACGTGCCAGGTGGGTTGACCGCCGCTCAGAGCGCCGACGCGGGCGAGAGCATCGGTGGCGCCGTGTCGGTGGCCGCACAGCTGCCACCCGCCCAGGGCGAGGGACTGTTGGCGTCGGCGCGGGTCGCGTTCGACTCGGGCATCGCGCCGACCGCGACCATCGCGGGGACGCTCGTGCTCGTCGCCGCGGTGGCGGTCGCGTGGGCGTTCCGCAAGCGGAACACCCAGGGGGATGACGCGGACCGGCCCGTAGCGGCACCGACCCCACCGGTGGCGTCGCGGCCGGGACGCGGTGCCACGGCCCTGAGCAAGCAGTCCAGCCGTGCCGCGCGTCGGCCGCGGACGCCTCGGCCGGATCGACCGCGTCCGGTCGGGAGTCCAGCGGAACGTTGACGGCCGTCGTGCCGGCGTAGGCCGTCAGCCCCGTCGCCTACTGGGCGGCAGCGGGCTGACGGCGCCTGGCCACGCTGCCGGCAACCGACGTGACGGTGATGGTGATGAGGGCGCCGAGGATGAGTGCCGCCGGCTCACCGGGGCTGAGCAGGCCCTCCTCGGTGCCCAGTGTGGCGGCGGCGACGGGTACGCCGAGCTGCGCTGCGGACAACGCCGCCAGCGGAAGTGGTTGGCCCAGTAGACGTCCCGTGCCGTGTGCGATCACCGCACCGATACCCAGCGCCACCCCGAGTCCGATGAACTCCGGATGTTCGCCGAGTTCGCGCACCTGCAGCGAGGCGCCCAGCCAGACGAAGAACAGCGGTCCGAAGAAGCCCTCGGTGATGCCGAGCAGTTGCCGCGCCAGCCGTTTAGGCTCGCCGATGCCGTTCACGACGAGCCCGAGTGCGAAGCCCGCCAGCATGACCGATACGTGGGTGCGCAGGGCCAGGGCCGACAGGGCGAAGAGCAGGATCAGGCTGAGCCGCAACTCGAGTGCCAGCTCGTGGCGCTTCGAGTACTCGCGCACCTTCTTGCGAGTGCCGTTGTGTTCGAAGTGTCGCAGTACGAAGAAGATCGCGACCGTGCACACCGCGATGGCCAGTGCCCCCAACGCCGCCTGCAGCGCCCGGCCGGGGGCGATCGCCAACGGCAGCGCCACGATGCACGCGGCGTCGGCGATGGCGATCTGCGCCTTGACCGACAACACGGGGGGCCCGTTGAGCTTCAACGCGTCGATGATGGGCAGCGCGACGGCAGCCGACGAGGATGCCATCAGCACCGCGTACAGCAGGGCATGGCCGGTGCCGAAGACGTAGGCCATCGCCACCCCGAGCACCGCTGCGACCACGCCGACGGCGACGGCGCGCAGGGCGGCCTTGCCGACGCCCGCGCGAAGCGTCGAGTCCCGGACGGGCACATGGGTTCCGACGACGAACATGACCAGCGCGAAGCCGATGTCCGCCAGCAGCTTGAACGTCGGATCGGTGGTGTCGACGACGTCGAAACCGGTGCGGCCGACGAGCATTCCCGCCACCAGCTCGCCGATGATGACGGGTATGGCCAGCCGTGGCACCGCGGTGAGCAGTGGGCCCACCATGCCGATGACCACCAGCAGGGCCAGCGTGTGGAACCCGAAGCCGGCCATCAGGTCACGATAGACCCGATGGCCGCCCCGTTAGCTGGAGATCCAGTTTCCGTGAAAGCCGTACGGCACCCGGGTGGGCAGCTGGATACGGGCGACCGGCGCACCTGCGAAGTCGGACGCGTCGAGGATCACGAGGTCGCTGCCGTTGCGCGCGGGGTCGTACACGTAGCCGAGGTAGTACCCGTGGGTCTCGTCGGCCGACCCCGCGGCGGGCACGAAGACCGCTTCGCCTGGCCCGCCGTCACCGAGGTCGTGTGCCACGGCACTGCCGTCGCCGAGGTCGTGGCGTACCCACCCGTTGTCGCCGACCGACACCGCGTACCGGGCGGGCAGCCCGGTGAGCCGATCGTCGATGCGCGGGAATTCGACGGAACGGTCGTCGAGCTGACGCTCGCTGACCCGGCCCGATTTCAGGTCGACGGTCCACGACCACAGCACGGCGTCGGTGTCGAATCCGCCGTTGTTGCGCCACAATTCGGGGTAGCGGACGGCCTGCAGCACGATCCCGCCGCCGTCCGGCGTGTCGTGGGCGTTGGCGACGTGGAACACGTAGCAGGGGTCGATCTCGAACCAGCGCACCTCGCCGAACGGATCGTCGCGGCGCATCACGCCGAGTCGGGCGCCGTACTCGTCGTCCCAGCGGAAGGGCATGTCGCCCTCCATGGCGCGCTCGGCGTTGAAGACGATCGGCAGGTCCATGAACACGACGTGGTTCGCGGTCAGCGCGAAGTCGTGCATCATCGTCAGCGCCTTGACCTCCAGCGGCCGGTTGATCGTCAGCTCGCCGTCAGCGTCGGCCCGGTGGTAGGTGACGTGCGGTTCGAAGATGTTGCCGTAGCCGAAGAAGTGCAGCTCCCCGGTCGTCGGGCAGATCTTGGGGTGCGCGGTCATGGCGTCGACGAGCTTGCCGCCGAAGTCGTAGGCGCCGACAGTCTCGAGGTCGTTGGTGATCTCGTATGGCAGCGACGATTCCACCAGCGCCAGCGTCTTGCCTGCGTGGTTCACGACGTGGGTGTTCGCGACACTGGAGCGCAGGTTGCGCGTCCCGTCCTCGCGGTAGAGCGGGAAGTCCTCGATGAAGCTGTCGGTGCGCACCCACCGGTTGCGGTACCACTTCGCTCGCCCGCCCTCGATGCGGACGCCGTGGATCATGCCGTCGCCGGTGAACCAGTGCCCGCCGGCCTGCCGCGGGTTGGGGCCGTTGCGCAGGTACCACCCGTCGAGGTCGGCCGGAATGGCGCCGTCGACGGGTAGGTCGTACTCGGTCAGCTCGTCGTCGACGGGCGCGTAGTTGCCGACCTGGAAGAACTCGCCGGGCGATGGCTGGTCGTCGGCGACCGTGGACTGGACGCCGTCGTGGGTGTCGGTCATGTGTGGGCTCCTGAGGCTGTACAGAGATCGCGCCACGAGCATCACACTCCACTAATGACATGTCAATGGTGATATGTTGAGGAAGCAGGCGGCCGAGCCGGTTTCGTCTCTTGGGCAGTCCAAAAATATCTCCGGCGAAATCGCGGTGAAACACACCGCGGCTACGTTCCGTTCATCGCCCCGCCAGATGGACAGGAAACAGCGACATGACAGAGATCCGGGACCTCCCGCCGAGCGCCGTGGTCGGCGCAGGCGACATCGTCGAAGCCGCAGGCCATCCCGTGGGTGGCGGCCTCATCAAGGAGCACTACGACCCACGGCTGACCAACGAGGACCTCGCGCCACTGGCCGAGCAGAAGTGGTCGACCTACAACATCTTCGCGTTCTGGATGTCCGACGTGCACAGCGTCGGCGGGTACGTGACCGCGGGCAGCCTGTTCGCCCTCGGGCTCGCCAGCTGGCAGGTGCTGATCGCCCTGCTCGTCGGCATCGTCATCGTCTACTTCCTGTGCAACCTGGTCGCGAAGCCGAGCCAACTGGCCGGCGTGCCGTACCCGGTGGTGTGCCGCAGCTCGTTCGGCGTCCTCGGCGCGAACATCCCAGCCATCATCCGCGGTCTGATCGCCGTGGCCTGGTACGGCATTCAGACCTACCTCGCCTCGGCCGCGCTCGACATCGTCCTACTCAAGCTGTTCCCCGGGTTGATGCCCTACGCCGACGTCGAGCAATACGGCTTCACGGGGCTCTCGCTGCTCGGATGGTGCAGCTTCACGCTGCTGTGGATCCTGCAGGCGGCCGTGTTCTGGCGGGGCATGGAGTCGATCCGCAAGTTCATCGACTTCTGCGGCCCCGCCGTCTACGTCGTGATGTTCATCCTCTGCGGCTACCTGCTGTGGAAGTCCGGCTGGCACGTGAGCCTCTCCCTCGGCGGCGAGAAGCAGGGCAACACACTGGTCGTCATGCTCGGCGCCATCGCGCTGGTGGTGTCGTACTTCTCCGGCCCGATGCTGAACTTCGGCGACTTCGCCCGCTACGGCAAGAGCTACCAGGCGGTGAAGAAGGGCAACTTCCTCGGGCTGCCGGTCAACTTCCTGGTGTTCTCGCTGCTGGTCGTGGTGACCGCCGCAGCCACCGTCCCGGTGTTCGGTGAACTCATCACCGACCCGGTCGCCACGGTTGCGAGGATCGACAGCGTCACGGCAATCATCCTGGGCGCCTTGACGTTCACGATCGCCACCATCGGCATCAACATCGTCGCCAACTTCATCAGCCCCGCATTCGACTTCTCCAACGTCAGCCCGCAGCGCATCAGCTGGCGCATGGGCGGCATGATCGCCGCCGTCGGCTCGGTGCTGCTGACCCCGTGGAACCTGTACGGCAACCCCGAGGTCATCCACTACACGCTGGAGACCCTCGGCGCGTTCATCGGCCCACTCTTCGGCGTGCTGATCGCGGACTTCTACCTCATCCGCAAGCAGAAGATCGTCGTCGACGACCTCTTCACGATGAGCAAGACCGCCAACTACTGGTACTCGAAGGGTTACAACCCGGCGGCCGTCGTCGCCACCGTGGTGGGCGCGGTCCTGGCAATGGCGCCCGTGCTCCTCGGCGGCGTGGTCTTCGGCATGGCCGGTGCGGCGCAGTACAGCTGGTTCATCGGGTGCGGCGTCGCGTTCGGCCTCTACTCTCTGCTCGCGACGCGCGGGCCCTGGCGGCTGACGGCGCTGCGGGTGGCAGAGGGAGCGACGCTGGTCTCGTGACCCGACACGCGTGCGGCCCGACATTCCAGGATTGGAATGTCGGGCCGTACGCTTTTCGGGGTGAGTCTTCGCTACGCCGCCCTCGGCCTCCTCGCCCAGCACCCTGGCAGCGGGTACGACCTGCTGAAGCGTTTCGAGCGGTCGGTGGCCAACGTGTGGCCCGCAACCCAGAGTCAGCTCTACGGGGAGTTGAACAAGCTCGCCGACGCTGGGCTCATCGAGGTCGCCGACATCGGCCCGCGCGGCCGCAAGGAGTACCGCGTCACCAACGCCGGTCGCACGGAGCTGCGGCGGTGGATCGGCGATCCCTCCGACGACCCGCCGCTGCGCAGGCCCGATCTCCTTCGCGTCTTCCTGCTCGGCGAACTCTCGCCGGCAGCCGCCCGTCGATACGTCAGGACCTTCGCCGAGCACGCCGCGGCCGAACTCGAGCGTCTCGAGCAGCTGCGCGACTCGGTGCCCTGGAGTGATGACGACGCGAACTTCTACGGGCGCGCAGCGCTGGAATTCGGCCTGCGTGACGCCGCGATGGAGGAGCAGTGGGCGCGCTGGTTGATCACCGCTCTGGACGCTCGTATGCCCGCCGGGGACCGCTAAGCGGGAATCCGACGTTGCATCGCGATAGTTTCCGATATATCGTCAACGTATCGGAAGCGCGATCGGCGTTTCCCGCCCCAGAAAAGGACACCCCCCATGAACACCCCATTCACACCTCAAGACGGCCCCTTCGGCCGACCCTTCGGCTTCGGTCCGACCGACAGGCGCGCCCTGCACGAACACCGCCGCCAAGCCCGGCGCGACTTCCGCGACCACGTCCGCGAACACCGCGGCGAGGGCTTCACCCCCGGCGGCCCGGGCTTCGGCCCCGGCTTCGGATTCGGCGGCGGCTTCGGCCCCGGCGGCCCCGGATTCGGGTTCGGACCCGGCGGACGCGGCGGTCGGCGTGGCGGCCCGCGTGGCGGCGGTCGCGGTAGGCGCGGCGACGTCCGCGCGGCGATCCTGACGCTGCTGGTCGAGCGGCCGATGCACGGTTACGAGATGATCCAGGAGATCAACGAGCGCAGCCAGCAGCTGTGGAAGCCCAGCCCCGGCTCGGTCTACCCCACGCTGCAACTGCTGGTCGACGAGGGCCTGATCGTCTCGACCGAGTCCGACGGCAGCAAGAAGCTCTTCGAACTCACCGACGACGGCCGGGCCACCGCGGAGAAGATCGAGACCGCCCCGTGGGACGCAATCACCCAGGACGCCGACCCCGGCGCCGTCAACCTCCGCAGTGCGGTCGGCCAGCTGATGGGCGCCGTCGCCCAGTCCGCCCACGCCGCATCGCCCGACCAGCAGCAACGCGTCGTCGACATCGTCAACAACGCCCGCCGAGAGATCTACCAGATCCTCGGCGAGACGGAGTAATCGCGTGATTCGTGGAGCATTTCCTGCGCTCACCGCGGGTGATACTCCACGAATCACCACCAAAGCGGAATAGGTCCAGCGGGAAGGGCGTAGGAACTGATTGTGCAGACCACCTTCCCGCTGGGCTCGTTCACCGTTCACCGCGTCGGCTTCGGCGCCATGCAGCTGCCGGGGCCCGGCGTCTTCGGCCCGCCCCGTGACCACGATCAGGCGATCGCCGTCCTGAAGCGCGCCGTCGAACTGGGCGTCGACCACATCGACACCGCGCAGTTCTACGGCCCCGACGTGGCCAATCAACTCATCCGCGAGGCGCTCTACCCCTATCCCGAGAACCTCGCGCTGGTCTCGAAGGTGGGCGCCCGACGCGATGACGAGGGCAACTGGACGTCGGCTCAGGAGCCCGACGATCTGCGCGCCGACATCGAGCACAACCTCCGCGAACTCGGAGTGGACAAGCTCGCCGCTGTGAACCTCCGCATCCACTCCGGTGACCCGAACGCGGTCGGACCCGTCGACCGCGACCTGTTCGACCGGCAGCTCACCGCGATGATCGCCGCCCGCGACGAAGGGCTCATCGGGGGCATCGGCCTCAGCAGCGTCTCGGTCGACCACCTGCGAATCGCGTTGGACCGCACCGAAATCGTGACGGTGCAGAACGCCTACAACCTCGTTGACCGCAGCTCGCAGCCGGTGCTCGACCTCACCACCGAGCACGGCATCTCGTTCGTGCCGTTCTTCCCACTGGGGTCCGGCTTCAACGCCGACAACCCGGTGCTCGGCAACCCCGCGGTCAAGAAGGCCGCCGCGGACCTCGGCCGCACCCCCGCCCAGATCGCCCTGGCGTGGACCCTGTCGGTCGCGCCTAACGTGCTGCTCATCCCCGGCACGTCGTCGGTGGCGCACCTCGAGGAGAACCTCGCGGTCGCCGACATCGAACTGCCCGAGGACTTCGCGCCCTAGGCGATTCGTGCACGCTCGGGCGCGCCTGGCGCAACGGAGCGTGCACGAATCACTCGACGTCGACCCAGTCCAGCGTGCGCGTGACGGCCTTCTGCCATCCCGCGTAGCCGGCGGCACGCTGGTCGTCGCTCCACGACGGCGTCCAGCGCTTGTCCTCCTGCCAGTTGGCGCGCAAATCGTCGGGGCCAGACCAGAACCCGACGGCCAGACCGGCGGCGTACGCCGCACCCAGGGCAGTGGTCTCGGCCACGACGGGCTTGACCACGTCGACGCCCAGCACGTCGGCCTGGATCTGCATGCACAGGTCGTTGGCGGTGATGCCGCCGTCGACCTTGAGCACCTCGAGGTGCACGCCGGAGTCGGCCTCCATCGCGTCGACGACGTCGCGGCTCTGGTAGCAGATCGCCTCGAGCGTCGCGCGCGCCACGTGGGCGTTGGTGTTGAACCGCGACAGCCCGACGATGGCGCCGCGCGCGTCCGACCGCCAGTACGGCGCGAACAGGCCGGAGAACGCGGGCACGAAGTACACGCCGCCGTTGTCGTCGACCTGACGCGCCAGCGACTCGCTCTGCGCCGCACCGCTGATGATGCCGAGCTGATCGCGCAGCCACTGCACGGCCGAGCCCGTCACGGCGATCGAACCCTCCAGGGCATAAACGGGTTTCGCGTCGCCGAACTGGTAGCAGACCGTGGTGAGCAGACCGTTGCGCGACCGAACGATCTTCTCGCCGGTGTTGAGCAGCAGGAAGTTTCCGGTGCCGTAGGTGTTCTTCGCCTCGCCCGCACTCAGGCACACCTGCCCCACCATCGCCGCCTGCTGGTCGCCCAGGATGCCGGTGAGCGCCACCTCTCCGCCGAGCGGACCGTCGGCGAGCGTGGTGCCGTAGGACTCCGGGCACGACGACGCCTTGATCTCCGGCAGCATCCGGCGCGGGATGTCGAAGAACGACAACAGTTCGTCGTCCCAGTCCAACGTCTCGAGATCCATCAGCATCGTGCGGCTGGCGTTGGTGACGTCGGTGACGTGGACACCGCCGCGCGGCCCGCCGGTGAGGTTCCACAGCACCCAGCTGTCGGCTGTACCGAACAGCGCGTCACCCTTCTCGGCGTCGGCGCGCACGCCGTCGACGTTGTCGAGGATCCACTGCACCTTGCCCGCGGAGAAGTACGTCGCCGGTGGCAGCCCGGCCTTGTCGCGGATGACGTCGCCGCGCCCGTCGCGAGTCAGCGCCGACGCGATGCGGTCGGTGCGGGTGTCCTGCCACACGATCGCGTTGTAGTAGGGACGGCCGGTGCGCCGGTTCCACACCAGCGCCGTCTCACGCTGGTTGGTGATGCCCAGCGCCCCGAGGTCATCCGACGTCAGCTTGGTCTTGTTCAGCGCCGACATGATGACCGACGCGGTGCGTTCCCAGATCTCGACGGGATTGTGTTCCACCCAGCCGGCCTGCGGCAGGATCTGGTCGTGCTCGAGCTGATGACGGCCCACCTCGGCGCCGTCGTGGTCGAAGATCATGCACCGGGTGCTGGTGGTGCCCTGGTCGATGGCCGCAATGAAATCGGGCACGCGCGCTCCTTCTGGCTAGGGGTCCATCATGGACTACATGACCTCGCGCACAGTCGGCATCAAGGACATCGCCCGCATGCCGCGCGGCGGCCCGAAGGCGTCGTGCCTGGACCGGGTGCTGCAGACCGGTAGGCAGGAGTACCTGGATCGAGACGACGTCGATCCCGCCGTCAAGCGCAGCGTGGTGCGTGCCCTGGAACTCACCGGGGAGTGGTTCGGCAACCACGAGCGGTTCGCGGCCATCGCGCTCGACGAAGTGGCCGAGGTACCCGACCCCCGCATCGTCGAACTGGGCGCGGGCCACGGCGGGTTGTCGGCGAAGCTGCTCGAGATGCACCCCACCGCCCAGCTCACCGTGACCGACGTGGAACCCGACTCCGTCGCCGCGATCGCCGCGGGCCCGCTGGCCGAGGACCCGCGCGTGACCGTGCGCGAGATGGACGCCACGGCGATCGACGCGCCCGACCGCCACTACGACCTGGCGGTGTTCGCGCTGTCGTTTCACCACCTTTCGCCGACGGCGGCGGCCGCGGCGATCGGCGAGGGCACCAGGGTGGCCGACAAGCTGCTGATCATCGACCTGCCGCGACCGCCCGCCCCGCTGCACCTGCTGCGACTTGCGACGATGCTGCCCTTGGCGCCGTTCGTGCCGTTCGTGCACGACGGGGTGATCAGCTCCCTGCGCACCTACAGTCCCTCGGCGCTGCGGGCGCTGGCCGACCACGCAGGGGCCGACGTGGAACTGCGTGGCGGGCTGATCAGTCCTCAGGTGGTCGTCGCGACTCGCCGCTAGGCTCACCTGATGGGCGAAGACGTCACCCGAACAGCGTTCAGCAGGGCGCACCGCCGGGACTACCGGCGCAAGGTCCAGCTGTGCCTCGACGTGTTCGAGACCATGCTCCAACAGTCGAGCTTCGAGTTCGAGCGGCCGCTGACCGGCATGGAGATCGAATGCAACCTCGTCGACGGGGAGTACCAGCCCGCGATGACCAACTCCGACGTCCTCGCCGCGATCGCCGATCCGGCGTATCAGACCGAATTGGGCGCGTACAACATCGAATTCAACGTTCCTCCCCGCCCGCTGCCGGGGCGGTCCGGCCTCGAGCTGGAGAACGAGGTCCGCGCGAGCCTGAACGCCGCGGAGACGAAGGCCGACGACAACGGAGCGCACATCGTCATGGTGGGCATCCTGCCCACGCTCATGCCCGAGCACCTCTCGGGTGACTGGATGAGCGAGTCGACGCGGTATCAGGCGCTCAACGACTCGATCTTCACCGCCAGGGGTGAGGACATCATCATCGACATCGCGGGCCCGGAGCGGCTCAGCCTGGAGACGGCGACCATCGCGCCCGAATCCGCCTGTACGAGCATGCAATTGCACCTGCAGGTGTCGCCTGCCGACTTCGCGCAGAACTGGAACGCCGCGCAGGTCGTGGCCGGCCCGCAGCTGGCGATGGGCGCCAACTCCCCGTTCTTCTTCGGCCACCATCTGTGGGCCGAGACGCGGATCGAACTGTTCGCCCAGGCCACCGACACCCGGTCCGACGAACTGCGCACCCAGGGCGTGCGGCCGCGGGTCTGGTTCGGCGAACGATGGATCACCTCGATCTTCGACCTGTTCGAGGAGAACGTCCGCTACTTCCCGTCGCTGCTGCCCGAGATCTCCGACGAGGACCCGGTCGCCGAACTGGCCGCGGGCCGCACGCCGAAGCTCGCCGAACTGCGCCTGCACAACGGCACCATCTACCGGTGGAACCGGCCGGTGTACGACGTCGTCGGCGAGGGCGACGCCGCCAAGCCGCACCTGCGGGTGGAGAACCGGGTGCTGCCTGCTGGGCCGACCGTCATCGACATGATGGCCAACGCCGCGTTCTACTACGGCGTGCTGCGGGCGATGTCGGAGGAGGAGCGCCCGATCTGGACGAAGCTGAGTTTCGCTGCGGCCGAACACAACTTCCTCGCCGCCGCGCAGTACGGCATGGACGCCAGGCTGTACTGGCCCGGCGCGGGCGAGGTCACGCCCGACGAACTGGTGCTGCGGAAGTTGCTACCGATGGCACACGAGGGGTTGCGTCGCTGGGGTGTGGCGACCGAGGTGCGCGAGCGCTTCCTCGGCGTCATCGAGGGCCGCGCCAAGGCGGGCCGCAACGGCGCGGTGTGGCAGGTCGAGACCGTGCGCGCGCTGCAGGAGCGCGGGCTGGCGCGGCCGCAGGCACTGGCGGAGATGCTGCGGCTCCACTGCGAGCGGATGCACTCCAACGAGCCCGTGCACACCTGGGACGGGCCTACGTAGGACAGGGCCCAGGCGGGCGTACTTTGGAGGCCATGAGCGACTCCATGAACCCCGAGGTGTTGGACTGGGACAGCGCATACCGCGGCGAGGGCGAGATGCCCGGCCCGCCGCCGTGGAACATCGGCGAACCGCAGCCCGAACTGGCCGCTCTGATCCGCGAGGGCAAGGTGCGCGGCGAGGTCCTCGACGCCGGATGCGGGCACGCCGAACTGAGCTTGGCGCTCGCGGCCGCCGGCCACACCGTCGTCGGCATCGACCTGTCCCCCACCGCCATCGAAGCGGCGAAGCAGGCTGCGGCAGAACGCAATCTGACCAACGCCACGTTCGTCGCCGACGACATCACCAAGTTCACCGGCTTCGACGGCCGGTTCACGACGATCATCGACTCGACGCTGTTCCACTCCCTGCCCGTCGAGGGACGCGACGGCTACCAGCAGTCGATCCTGCGCGCGGCCGCGCCGGGCGCCACGTACTACGTGCTGGTCTTCGCCAGGGGCGCCTTCCCCGGCGAATGGGAGACCAAGCCCAACGAGGTCGACGAGGCAGAACTGCGCGGCTCGGTCGGCAAGTACTGGGCGATCGCCGACGTGCGGCCCGCGTTCATCCACGCCAACGTGATGACCGCTCCTCCGGGCGTGGACCTTCCACTACCCGAGCATCCGCGAGATGACAAGGGGCGCATGAAGTTCCCCGCATTCCTACTGACCGCGCACAAGCCCGGCTAAGACAGCTCGGTCAGCGCCCGCGCGAGCAGTTCGAAGTCGTCGGGTGTGACGTCGACGTGCGGCGACACCCGCAGGGCAGGGGCCGTCATCTCCCGCGGTGCCCGCTCGACGCCGGCGTAGGTCGTGACGATCCGGTACTCGGCGATGAGGCGGGACCGGACCACCTGCGCGTCGACGCCGTCGGGTGGGGTCAGCGTGGTGATGGCGCTCGGCTCGTCGACTGGTTCGACCACCCGCCAACCGGCGACGCCGTCGAGTGCCGTCCTGGCCATCGCACCCACCTCGGCGAGGCGCGTGCGGATCGGCTCCGGACCGGTCGCCACGTGCTCACCCAAGGCCAGCGAAAGTCCAACGTGGGCAGCGACGTTCGCCTCGGCGTGCGCGATCCTGGCCAGCAGCTCCTCCGACAGCAGCCCCGGCCGGGTCGCCAACAGCCCCACGCCACGTGGACCGGCGGCCCACTTGCGCGACGCCGTGTACACCGCGTCGGCACCCATGTCGCGGCAGTCCACGTGTGCGAACGCCTGCGCGGCGTCGACGAGCAGCGGGATGCCGTCCGCGCGGCAGGCCGCCGCCAGCTCCGCCACCGGCTGCACGATGCCTCGGTGACTGCCCAGCGGGGTCAGGTGCACCAGGCCGGGCGGCTCGGCAGCCAGCACTTTCGTCGCCGCCGCCGCATCGAGCCGACCCGACGAATCGACGGGCAAGGGGCGCACCTCGAAGCCGTGACGCGCCATGGTCAGCAGATTCGGACCGAACTCCCCCGGTAGGCAGGCCAGCGTCCGCTCGCCACGCCAGTCGCCGAGGAGCAGATCCAGGGCGTGCCCGGCGCCCGTGGTGAACACGACGTCGGCGGGCTCGTAACCAGTGAGCGCACCGACCGCGGTGCGCCCGGCCTTCAGCACGGGTGCTGCCGCCTCGGCCGCCACGTACCCGCCGACCTCGGCCTCATGCCGCGCGTGCTGCGCGGTCGCCTCGATGACTGCCAGCGTCTGCCGGGAACAGGCTGCGCTGTCGAGATGGACTCCCGCCACTGCCGGACGGGCGGCGCGCCACTGCTCGCCGAGGCTCACCTGCTCGACAGGGACAGGCCGAAGTCGCCTGCGGGGTCGGTCCACCAGTGCGTGCGCCGCAGGCCCGCCGCGGCCAGTTCGGCCGTCACCTTCTCGGGCCGGAACTTCGACGACACCTCGGTGAGCATCTCCTCGCCCGCGGCGAAGTCGACGTCGAGGTCGAGCGCCCCGATGCGAACGTGCTGCTCCGTGCGGGCTCGCAACCACATCTCGATGCGCTCCTCTCCCGCGTTCCACCGCGCCACGTGCTCGAAGGCGGCCAGGTCGAAGTTCGCGTCGAGTTCGCGGTTGACGACCGACAGCACGTTCAGGTTGAACTTGGCGGTGACGCCCGCGGCGTCGTCGTAGGCCCGCTCCAGGCGCCCCACGTCCTTGATCAGGTCGGTGCCCAGCAGCAGCGTGTCGCCGGGTGCCAGGGTGTCGGCGAGCGCGGCGAGGAAGTCCGCGCGCGGGCCGGGCGTCAGGTTGCCGATGGTGGAGCCGAGGAACACGACCAGCCGCCGACCGCCCGGCGGGATCTTGCCGAGATGCTCCTCGAAGTCGCCGCACACAGCGTCGACGTCGACGCCGGGGTACTCGGCGGATACCGCCTCGCCCGCGGACGTCAGCACGCTGGCGTCGACGTCGAACGGGATGAAGCGCCGCAACGATCCACCATCGCGCATCGCGTCCAACAGGATTCGGGTCTTCTCCGAGGTTCCGCTGCCCAGCTCGACGAGGGTGTCGGCCCCGGATGCCGCGGTGATCTCGGCGGCGCGGGCGCGCAGGATCTCTGCTTCCGCACGGGTCGGGTAGTACTCCGGCAGCCGGGTGATCTGGTCGAACAGATCGCTGCCGACGGCGTCGTAGAACCACTTCGGCGGCAACGACTTCGGCGATCCGGTCAGCCCGTCGCGCACGTCGCGGCGCAGGGCCGTCGCGGCGGCGTCCGCAGCCAGGTAGTTGGCCAGCGTGATCGACATTCAAGATCCTCTCAGAGCGGTCAGGGTCAAGCCGGTGTCGCGATCGACCTCGACGAGGTGCCGGTCGGGCACCTCCTCCCACGCGGGGTCGTCGTCGTACGGTTCGCTGGCCACGACGACACCGTCATCGCGCCGCAGCACCGACAGCGTGTCGCCCCACGTCGTGGCGAGCAGCCGAGATTCGTTGCCCGCGATGATGTTCAGTCGCCCGTTGGGGTCGGCGGCGCCGACCTCGGCGATCGTGTCGCCGAGGGCGTCGAGGCCACGATCGAAGATCAGTGCCGCGAGCAGCGCACTGTCCACCGTCGACTCCGCCTTCGCCGACAGTGGCAGCACCCCGCGATCGACGACGCCGTTGTGCGAGAGCAGCCACGTGCCGTCGGTGAACGGCGCCGACGCCGACGGCTCGATGGGCATGCCGATGGTGGCCGAGCGGACGGCGGCCACGATGGACCCGCTGCGCAGCGCAGGCGCCACCGATGCGAACGACGCGTCACCCCACATCGGAGCCGCACTGCGCCAACGCCTCTCATCAGGACCGTCGAAGAAGCCGACACCCCACCCGTCGGCGTTCACCAGGCCGTGCTTCTGCCTGCGCGGCGCGTAGGACTGCACGAGCAGCCCGTGCGGTCGGTCCAACACCAGCGATGCCACGGTCACGGGCTCGCCGAGCCAGCCGAGGTGTCTACACATCCCAGGCCAGCCGCACGCCGGAGAAGATCTGTCGTCGGATCGGGTGGTCCCAGTTGCGGAAGCTGGGCCGCAGGATGCCGGGCGCGACGGCCCACGAGCCACCCCGCAGCACGCGATAGTCGCCGCCGAAGAACGGCTGGGTGTACTGCTCGTAGAGCATCGGCGTGAACCCGGGCCACGGGCGGATCGACGAAGTCGTCCACTCCCACACGTCGCCGAGCATCTGCTGCGCGCCGTACGCCGACGCACCGGCCGGGTAGGCGCCGACCGGCGCCGGGCGCAGCGCACCACCCCCGAGATTCGCCAGCGCCGCGGTGGGTTCGGATGCGCCCCAGGGGAATCGGCGTCGCGCGCCCGCGACGGGATCCCATGCGCACGCCTTCTCCCATTCCTCCTCGGTGGGCAGGCGCGCTCCCGCCCAGGCGGCGTAGGCCTCCGCTTCGAAGTACGTGACGTGCTGGACGGGCTCGTCGGCCGGGAGCTGCTCGACGCGACCGAATCGGGTCCGCGTTCCGTCGGCGCCCCAGAACTGCGGGGCCGTCAGGCCTGCGGCCTCGCGGTGCTGCCAGCCGCGCTCGGACCACCACCGGCGTTCGCGATAGCCGCCGTCGGCGATGAAGTCGGCCCACTCCGCATTGGTGACGGGCACGGTGCCGATCCGGAACGACGCGACGTCCACGACGTGCGCGGGCCGCTCGTTGTCGAGTGAATGCGGCTCGGTGACCGCGTCGACGCCGAGCACGAACGGTCCTCCGGGCACCAGCACCGAGGTGCCCGCCAGGTCGGGCCTGCCCGTGGGCAGCGGCGCACCCGAATCGAGCAGCGCAGGTCCCGTTCGCAGATTGAGCGCCTGCAGCATCGTCTCGCCGTGCTGGTTCTCGTGGCTCACGACGAGCCCGAAGTCGAACTCGTCGGCGTCGGCGGGGAGCGCATCGAGGCGGTCGAGTGCCTTGCCGCGCACCGTCGAGCAGTAGGACCGCGCCTGCGCGGGTTTGAGCAACGGGAGGTCAACGCGGCTTGCCCGTGGGTTGGAAAAGGCGTCGTAGCAGCGCTCGACCCCGGGCTCGAGCATTCCGGGTCGCCGCGGATCGTTGCCGCGAAGCAGCCACAGCTCCTCTTGCCAGCCGATGTGCGCGAGGTCCCACACCAGCGGGCTCATCAACGGGTCGTACTGGCGGTGCAGCTCGTCGTCGTCGAACTCGACCAGTCGTAGCGTGCGCTCGCGCGCCAGGGTGAGGTCGCGGGCCAGGGTCTCGCGCGTACTCACGGGTCGACTCCATTCGCCATGGCGGTGACGGCCCCGCCGATGCCGCGGGCGACCACGCTGTCGGCGAAGTCGTCGGCGGGGCTGCGGCCCTGCTCGACCTGCTCCAGCAGGCGCGTCATTGCCGGTCGCAGCTCGTCGGGGGCACGGTCGGCGGCGGCCCGGACGCACCGCACGGCGGCCTCGTGCAGCCGCCGGTCACCGAGGCCCACCTGGGCAGCGCGATCCCACGCCGTGGCGACGGTCTCGGTGGCGTCAGCGGCTATCGCGGCAGCGGCCGGATCGTCGAGGAGCGTGACGAGTGTGAACACCACTGCAGGCCACACCGTGTCGGGCACGCTGTCGAGATATCGGATCTCTAGGAATCCACGGGGTCGTACCGGCGGGAACAGCGTGGTGAGGTGGTAGTCCACGTCGGCCTCGGTAGGGCGCCTGCCGCCGAGCAGGGTGGTGCCGTCTGCCCATTCGGCGAACGGCACCCATTCGGTGACCGCGACGGCCTCAGGGGTGTGCACCAGCATGACGGGCGCCTTCAGCGCGTAGCGGGTCCAGTCGTTGACGGGATCCTCGTCGTTGGCGCCGAGGATGGGCCCGCAGCGGGCCGAGTCCAGTCGGCTCCAGACGTGCTGACGGGCGCTGCGCCAGCCGGTGAACTCGCCGCCGAGCAGCGGCGAGTTGGCGGTGATCGCGATCATCGTGGGTCCCAGCGCATGCGCCAGCCGGACCCGTTCCGCCCAGCCGTCGCGGGGTCCGGCGTCGACGTTGACCTGGACCGACGCCGTGGAGGTCATCATGGCCGCGCCGGCGTCGGCGGTGCCGCTGGCCGAGAAGAATTCCTCCATTGCCCGGTAGCGGCCGCCGGGGTTGACGCGTTGCGCCGGCCGTAGGGGGTCGGCGCCCAGCAGGACGAGGCCGAGGCCGCGGCGGCGGAACGCGTCGACCAGGACTCGCCGGTCGGCACTCATCGCGTCGATGGCGGCAGGCGCGTCGGACAGCGGTGGGCCGGACAGCTCGACGGCGCCGCCCGGCTCGACGGTGATGGCACTGCCGCCGGGCAGGACGGGAACGGTGGCGATGACGTCGCTCAGTTCCTGCCAGCCTGGGCGTCGCATCGGATCCGTGATGTCGTAGCAGTGCGCCTCGATCTCCAGTCCGACGGTGCCCACTGGGCCGTCGCGAAGGGAGTCACCACCGATGTAGAGGGCGGCCCCGTAGGCGTCGGTGAATCCGGCGCCGGTTCGCGGCGTTCGTGGTCCGGGCACGTCGGCCTCGGCGGTGGTCATGAAACCATCCCCTCTGCGAAGCGCGGACTGCTCGGCTTCGCCGTCGCCATGCCCACCATCTTGGACAACGACACCGACAGAGTCGCGTGAATTCCCATGTGCGTTGGGCATGAATTCACGTACTTCGGTGGCCGCTATTGGCCGAGCGCGTTCTGCATCGCGCCAGCCAGGACGTTCACCGCGGGTCCGCCGTTGCCCGGTTGGCACACTTTCGCTTGTAGCAGAACGTTCTCGCGCAGCCGGGTCTGGACGAAGCACCGCCGGTCGGTGCCCGTCTCCTGCTTGACCCACGCGGCGTCGTTGCCCGTGGGCGGGCCGCCGGAGTACGACCAGACCTGGGTCCGGAAGTCCGCCAGGTGCATGGCAGTGGTCTGGCCGTCGCATCCGCGGGTGCGGTCCGTGACGCGTGCGAATGCACGGGCCGCCGCGTCGTTGGTGGCGTACACCCCGACCGCCTGCTTGACCAGATTCGTGTCGTCGTCGGCCGCCCGTTGTGCGACCGCGCCGTTGAACGAGGCGAGGTCCGGGTCGGCGTAGACGTCCGGCAAGCCGATGTCGGCCCAGTCGTTGCACTGCGGCGCGTCGACGTAGAAGCTCTGCACGGGTGCGGCGAACGTGGACTCCCACGTCATCCTCGCGCCGACGATGTTGCCCACCGACCCCTTGCCCATCACTGCGTAGTTGACGACGCCCGGATCCGACGGGCGGGCAGCGGCGGGCGCCGCGGTGACGATCAGGCCGAGGACACCGGCGAGGACGGCGATGGCGCCGCGCACGGTCAGACCTTCGCCGACAGCGAGACGTCGATGTTGCCGCGGGTGGCCTTGGAGTAGGGGCAGACTTCGTGGGCCTTGGCCATCAGGTCGTCGGCGGCGTGCTGCTCGAGTCCGGGCAGGTAGCCGATGAGGTTGGCGGTCAGGCCGAACCCACCCTCGGAGTCCTTGCCGAAGCCGATCTGCGCGGTGATGCCGCTGGCGTCGTCGATGGAGATCTTCTCGTTGCGGGCGACGAGTCGCAGCGCGCCCAGGAAGCAGGCCGACCAGCCGGCCGAGAAGAGCAGTTCGGGATTGACGCCCTCGCCGCTGCCGCCCATCTCCTTTGGGGGCCGCGTGTCGAGGTCGATCTTCTGATCGGTGGACTTGACGTGGCCGTCGCGGCCTCCGCCGGTTGCCGTGGACTCTGCCGTGTAGACGACTTCGATGCTCACGCCATCGATCATGCCGAGTTCGGTCGGATAGCGAAAGTGAGGGGGGTGGTAGGTCAGAACACCGTCAGGGCGGGCGGCGCTGGGCGGGCTAGAAAACGGTGAGCGTGCAGTACGTCCGCGCGGGCGAGGGGTAGGGCCATGCGAACTGCCCCGCTTCGGCCGGGCACGCCTGGTGGTCGCGCACGTCGAGTCGCTGGGTTATCTGAACCAGCAGACCGTCCTGGCCCCGTTCGGTGCAGTCGGCACGCTGCACGACGCCGATCGGCATGTCCAGGACGTAGCAGTGGTTGGCGACGAGGTTGGGTACCAGGCACAGCCGCGCCGTGGTCGGGTCCGCCTCCGAAAGGTGTTGGTACTCCTTGCTCGGGCAGAGGCCTGCGTCGTTGGCGGTGGCGCCCACCGTGTAACTCGCGTCCACGCTGCAGGGCACCTTCTCGGCCCGCAGGGATCCCACCGCGTCGGGGGTGCTCGCCGGGATCTCGACGCAGTCGCCCACCTCGAAGACGTCCATGCTGGCGCGGGGCAACGGTTCCGGGCGGAGGCCACAGCCGGCCGCCATGGCGACGACCGCGACCGCGACGGCGATCCAGAAGCGGGCGTGACGGGAGCACGTCATGGTTAGCGACACTCTCACGAAGAGACGCCGTATGCCACAGGAACATCAAAGTTCTCAATGGTCCCACAGACCACACGAGAATTACAGCATTGCGATTCGTGGGCGTGTCACGCGGGACCACCCCTCCCGCCGAAACTGCTGGGAGATCGCGATTTCGGAGAGAAACGCGATCTCCCCGCAGTCTCGGCGGCGGGTGAGACGAGGGCTCAGCCCTGGCCGGACCGCACGCCTTCCTCGACCTTCTTGCCGAGATCGGGGTCGACGTTGCGCCAGTACTCGAACACCCGCGACAGCACGGGCTCCTTCACGCCGTCGGAGACGTGGCCGATGATGTTGCTCGCCAAGCGATCTCGCGCTTCGTCGTCGAGCACCTCGCGAACCAGGGTGCCCGCCTGACTCCAGTCGTCGTCCTCGGCACGCGGCGTGTAGGCCGCGCGCACCATGTCACCGTCGGAGGCCCAGTGCGCCTCGGCAACCCGCCGCGGATCGTCGGCCACCGGCCCGCCCATCGAGTTCGGCGTGTACACCGGGTCGGTCGCGAGCTTCATGCGCATCGCGCCGTCCTTGGAGTAGGCGTTGACCTCGACCTTGGGTTCGTTGACCGGAATCTGCTTGTAGTTCACGCCAAGCCGCGCGCGGTGCGCGTCGGAGTAGGAGAAGCCACGCGCCAGCAGCATCTTGTCCGGTGACAGGCCCGTACCGGGAACCACGTTGTTGGGCTCGAACGCCGCCTGCTCGATCTGGGAGTGGTAGTCGACGACGTTGCGGTCGAGCGTCATCCTGCCGACGTCGATCAACGGGTAGTCGGCGTGCGGCCACACCTTCGTCAGGTCGAACGGGTTGATCCGGTAGGTCTTGGCGTCCTCGAACGGCATGATCTGCATCTTCAGCGTCCAGGTCGGGTGGTCGCCCGCCTCGATGGTGTCGTAGAGGTCGCGCTGGTGGTAGTCGGCGTCCTCGCCGGCGAGACGGTCGGCGTCCTCCTGGGTCAGGAAGTCGACGCCCTGGTCGGTCTTGAAGTGGTACTTGACCCAGAACATCTCACCGGCGGCGTTGATCCAGCTGTACGTGTGGCTGGAGTAGCCGTTCATGTGCCGCCACGTCTTGGGGATCCCGCGGTCGCCCATCAACCAGGTCACCTGATGCGCCGACTCGGGAACGAGTGTCCAGAAGTCCCACTGCATGTTGTGGTCGCGCAGGTTGTTGGCTGCCATGCGCTTCTGCGATCGGATGAAGTTCTGGAACTTCATCGGATCCTTCATGAAGAACACGGGCGTGTTGTTGCCGACGAGGTCGAAGTTGCCCTCGGTCGTGTAGAACTTCAGCGAGAATCCGCGCGGGTCGCGCCAGGTGTCTGGGCTGCCCCTCTCCCCCGCCACCGTGGAGAACCGGGCCAGCATCTCGGTCTTCACGCCGGGTTGGAAGACCGCGGCCTTGGTGTACTGGCTGACGTCGTTGGTGACCTCGAAGTGCCCGAACGCTCCGCCGCCCTTGGCGTGCGGTTGACGCTCGACGATGCGCTCCCGGTTGAAGTTCGCCATCTGCTCGATCAGGTAATGGTCTTGCAGGAGGAGCGGACCGTCCGGTCCCACCGACAGCGAGTGCTCCAGGCTGGGTACCGGTGCACCCGAGTCGGTAGTGGCGATCTTCTCGGTCATGTAGTTCTCCTCTTGGCGGGCGGCTTCCGGGCTGGGCCGCAAAAGGACACCTGGGGTATCCGCAGCGCGAATACCCCAGGACCGGGTCATGGGAAACCGTCGCTCAACGTGGCGGTGTCGGGGCCGTCGACGACGGCGACTGGCCGGGCGCGCCCGGGTTCTCCCCGCCCGGGGTACCGGGGCCACCCGGGCCGAACGGACCGAAGCTGCCACCGGGTCCGCCAGGGAAGACGAAACCGGGGCCGGGCCGCACCATCGGACCCATCGGCATACCCGGCGGCGGCCCGCCGCGGTGCATCATGACGTCACCACGGCCGAGTCCACCACCGTGTCCCCCGGAGTGGGCGCCCAGCATGAAGCCGGTGCCGAAGATGACCGCGACGATGAACACGACGCCTGCGACGATGCCGACCCATGCGGCGATCAGCGGCACGCGTCCGTTCCTGCGCGGCGGCTCGGTGGCGTAGACGGTCGGTGGCGGGCCCACGTGCGGCGGGGGCCCCACCGGCGTGATCGGGCCCGTGACGGGTTCTGTCGCGGACTGGGAAGACGAGGCGGCCGGCGCGACCGGCGTTGCATCACTCATGGCTTCGATCGTGGCCGTCACTGCCATGCGTGGGTTCTGAATCACCTTTGAAAACCCTGTGAGCACGGTCCCAGCCGGTTTCGGCGCGACGGCTTCGAGGTACACGGTCGGCACGCCCGGTGAACATCGGGCTGTGAGACTAAGGAGTCAAACATGAGCGCACTGGACAAGGCCAAGAACAAGGTCGACGACCTCGGTGGCCAGGCCAAGGAAGGCATCGGCAGCGCCACGGGCGACGAGAGCACCAAGAACGAGGGCAAGGCCGATCAGGTCAAGGCCAACCTGAAGGATGCCGGCGAGAAGGTCAAGGACGCCTTCAAGAAGTAGGCATTCTCGACAGTTCGATTTCGGCCCGCCACCCACCCGGTGGCGGGCCGAATCGCGTCTAGGGCTTCAGCGGGTTGACCGCGAACTGGATCACCCGATACGGCGCGTTGTCGGCCTCGGGCTGGGTGTTCCACTGGCTGACGAACACCCTGACCTCGTCCGGCGTGGACCCCGGTGAGATGTATCCGCCGTACGGCTGGGCGAGGCTGTTGTCCGACGGCGGCGGTAGCTCCTCGGCCCGATCGGGCCACGAGGCGGCCCGCACCACGGTGGTGACGGGGGCGGCGCCCAGACCCGTCGGATCGTCGGCCACCCGCATCTCGATGTTTCCCGTGGAGGCGTTGAAGTACGACAGCACGGTGCGGCCGTCGATCTGACGCACGCTCATCTCGCCGACCGCGTCGGGCCACAGCGGGGTGGGGCGCCTACCCCAGCCGCCGTCGGCACCGGGCAGTCCCGACCACGCCTGCCACGCGCTGCGGTCGGTGAAGTCCTGCGGCCTCGACCGGTACAGCTCGACGGGCTGGCTGCGATCGAAGTCGTTGGCGACGACGTACACCCACCCGCGCTCGGAGTCCGGCTTGGGGATCGGGTCGTAGTAGCCGCTGATCTGCGACTGCCGACCCTCGGCCCACCCGACGTCGCGCTGCGATCCCGGCACCGTCGGCCAGCTGCCCCGCGACGGCAGCGCCTTCACCAGCCGCGAGGTCGCGGGCACCAGGTCCCTGGTGGTGGTGACCAGCATGTAATTCTCGCGGTTGATCGACACGATTCCCGCGGGCAGCTGCGACGTGCCGGGCGCCGAGCGGTCGGCCAGCAGCGGCTCACCGACACCGGTGACGCCGTCGTAGCGCACCCCGGTCGGGTCGTCGATCGAGTCGGTCTCGACGTGCAGCGCAATGGGCGACCACCAGCCGCCGAAGCCCACACCTTGGCCGGCGAAGCTGTCGCCGCAGACCTGCAGGATCCCGCTTGGGAACTCCATGAACTCGCACAGATCGGTCGCGCCGATCCCGTAGTCCTTCGTGGGCGTGCCGGTCCCGGCGGCGGGCCCGATGCGAATCACCTGACCGGGCGCCAACGGCGGCAGCGCAGGCCCGGGGACCGGCGCAGCTGGATCGGCGTGCGCGGGTGCGGCGACCAGCAGCAGAATGCCGAACGTCGACTTCAGCCACGCCACGACGCCCCACCGCGTGACCCGAACCGACACTCGGCGCAGCTCAGAGCTGGGCGGCGAGCAACTCGGCGATCTGAATGGTGTTGAGCGCGGCGCCCTTGCGCAGGTTGTCGCCGGAGACGAACAGCGCCAGGCCGCGGCCGTCGGGCACGCCCGGGTCCTGCCGGATCCGGCCGACGAGCGAGTCGTCCGCACCCGCCGCCGCCAGTGGTGTCGGGACGTCGCTGAGCGTGACTCCGGGTGCGCTGGCGAGCAATTCGCGAGCGCGATCGGGACTGATGGGCCGCTCGAACTCGACGTTGATCGACAGCGAGTGGCCGGTGTAGACGGGCACGCGCACGCAGGTGCCGCTGACCAGTAAATCCGGGATGCCGAGGATCTTGCGACTCTCGTTGCGCAGCTTCTGGTCCTCGTCGGTCTCCCCCGAGCCGTCGTCGACCAGTGAGCCGGCCAGCGGAACGACGTTGAAGGCGATGGGCGCCACGTACTTATCCGGCGCCGGGTAGGTCAGGGCCGAACCGTCGTGCACGAGTTCGCGGCTGCCCTCGACGACCGCGGTCGCCTGACCGAAGAGTTCCTCGACGCCTGCGAGTCCGCTGCCGGACACCGCCTGGTAGGTCGACGCGATCATCCGCACGAGGCCCGCTTCGTCGTGCAGCACCTTGAGCACCGGCATCGCGGCCATGGTGGTGCAGTTCGGGTTGGCGATGATGCCCTTGGGCCGATTCGCGGCATCGCGTTCGAAGTTGACCTCGCTGACGATCAGCGGAACGTCGGGATCCTTGCGCCAGGCCGACGAGTTGTCGACGACGACCGCACCTGCCGCGGCGAACCGCGGCGCCTGCACCCGCGACATCGTCGCGCCTGCCGAGAACAGCGCGATGTCCAGACCGCTCGGGTCGGCGGTCTCGCTGTTCTCGACCTCGATCTGCTGGCCGTGGAACTCGAGCTTCTTGCCCTCGGACCGCGCCGAGGCGAAGAACCGCACGCTGGTGGCCGGGAAGTCGCGCTCCTCGAGGAGGCGACGCATCACCTGACCGACCTGGCCGGTGGCACCCACTACGCCGATGCTGACCATCAGATCCCACTTCCCGCGTATACGACCGCAACCTCTTCGCCGCCCAGGCCGAAGGCTTCGTGCAGCGCGGCCACGGCCTTGTCCAGCTCGGTGTCCTTGACCAACACCGAGATTCGGATCTCGGAGGTGGAGATGAGGTCGATGTTCACGCCGACCGCGGCGAGTGCCTCGCAGAACGTGGCGGTCACGCCGGGATGGCTGCGCATGCCTGCGCCGACGAGTGACACCTTGCCGATGTGATCGTCGTAAAGCACTGCGCTGAAACCGATGTCGTCCTTGAGCGCCGTCAGCTTCGCCACTGCGCCGGGTCCGCTCTCCCGCGAGCAAGTGAACGTGATGTCGGTCTTGCCGTCCTCGACCTTGCTGATGTTCTGCAGCACCATGTCGATGTTGACGTCGGCGTCGGCAACGGCGCGGAACACCTGGGCCGCGTAGCCCGGAACGTCGGGCAGGCCGACGACGGTCACCTTCGCCTCGCTGCGGTCATGGGCTACCCCGGTGAGAATGGCGTCTTCCATGGGGATGTCCTCCATCGATCCTTTGACGAGCGTGCCCGGCTTGTCCGAGTACGACGACCGCACGTGGATCGGAACGTCGTACCGGCGGGCGTATTCCACGCAGCGCAGCATGAGCACCTTCGCACCCGCCGCGGCCATCTCGAGCATCTCCTCGAAGCTGACGGTCTCGAGGTGCCGCGCGTTGGGCACGATCCGCGGGTCGGCGGTGAAGATGCCGTCCACGTCGGTGTAGATCTCGCAGACGTCGGCGTTCAATGCCGCGGCCAGCGCGACGGCGGTGGTGTCCGAGCCACCGCGGCCGAGCGTGGTGACGTCCTTGCTGTCCTGGCTCACGCCCTGGAAACCGGCGACCAGCACGATCAGGCCCTCGTCGAGCGCCTCCCGGAGCCGGCCCGGTGTGACGTCGATGATCTTGGCGTTGCCGTGGGTGCTGGTGGTAATGACGCCGGCCTGCGAGCCCGTGAACGACCGCGCTTCGGCGCCCAGCGAGGAGATGGCCATCGCGACGAGCGCGTTGGAGATGCGCTCGCCCGAGGTGAGCAGCATGTCCATCTCACGGGCCGGGGGCGCGGGGCTGACCTGGCGCGCGAGATCGAGCAGGTCGTCGGTGGTGTCGCCCATCGCGGACACGACCACGACGACGTCGTTGCCCGCCTTCTTCGTCTCGACGATGCGCTCGGCGACGCGACGGATCCGGTCGGCGTCGGCCACCGACGATCCGCCGTACTTCTGGACGACGAGCGCCACTATCGAGCCTTCCCTGGGTCCCTACCGAGTTTCCCGTCAAGGATAAGGGGTAATGGCATCCGGTTTTCCTCCACAGCCGGCCGGGCTCCCCCGCGGGTAGCGTGAATCACCGTGACTGCGCGCCCCGCCGACCGGACTGCCCGGACGCGGGTGCCGATCCACCGGGAACTCGCCGACCGCTGGAGCCCGCGGGCCTTCGACGCCGACGCGACCGTGTCCACGGTCGAGGTGACCGCGCTGCTCGAGGCTGCCCGTTGGTCGGCGACGTGGGGCCACCGGCAGCCGGTCCGCTTCGTGGTGGGGCTGCGCGGCGACGACACGTTCGGCGCCTTGGCAGCGACGCTCAAGCGCGGGAACTCCTACGCCCACGCCGCGGGCCTGCTGATCCTGGTCTGCGCCGACGAGGGCGACGACGAGAAGACCGCGCTGTACGCCGCGGTCGACGCCGGGGCGGCGATCGCCAACCTCACCGCCGAGGCCGTGTCCCGCGGGTTGGTCGCACACCCGATGGCCGGCTTCGACGCCGACGCGGCAAGCGCGGCCTTCGCAGTACCCGCCGGAGTCCGCCCGCTCGCGGTCGTCGCGGTTGGCTCGCTGGGCGACTACGCGACGGCTGAGCCCAAGGTCGTCGAGCGGGACTCGCAACCGCGCGAACGGCTATCTCTCGAGCAGATCGCCTTCTCGGGCACGTGGGGCAGCGCGGTCGTCCTGTGACCGGTCAGGAGCAGGCGGCCGACAGCTCCGCGAGCTTGTCGGAGACCCGGGCGTTGGTCGCCTCCATCTGATACATCTCCGGCGGCGTGGGCGCGCCGGGTGCCTGCGACTCGGCCTTGGCCCGCAGCTCGGGCAGTCCGCGGACGAATTCGTCGGCGAGGATCGCGAGGTCGGTGCTGGTCTTCGCCAGCTCGGGCGAGGTGACCCGCTGCGCCCGCTCGGCCAGCCCGTCCGCCCACGCCTGGTAGGCGATGTCGTCGGTCGCGGTCGGCAGGCCCTCGTTCTCCGACAGCCGCGACGTGATCCGCTCGGTCTGCTCCGCGTTGAACGCCAGCAGGTCGGCAACCGGACGGCACTCCTCGGACGGTCCCGAGAAGAACGTCCGTGACACCACCAGGGCGATCAGGGCAACCACCACGACGCCGATTGCGATCCACCATCGCCGATCCAGGTTCACCGTCGGCACTCTAGGCGTCCCAGATCGCCTGTCAATTTCCTGCCGCCGCACTGTCGTTACGTGCTCGCAACACCAGAAGACTTTCCGTGTAACAGAAACAACGGTTACTGCCAGTGAACGGCCTACTGATCGGCCGCCTCACCGAGGGGAATCATCACGATGGACGGAGTTTCTCGATGGACGTAGTGGACACGGGCACCACGGCTTTCATGCTGTGTTGCATCATCGGGCTCACGCTCATGATCCCGGGCCTTGCGCTGTTCTACGGCGGCATGGTCTCGGTCAAGAGTTCGACCAACATGATGATGATGACGTTCGGAGCGGTCGCCGTCGTCGGCGTGCTCTGGGTGCTCTTCGGCTTCTCTATGGTGTTCGGCACCTCGTACGGCGGCTTCGTCGGTAGCTTCACCGAATTCGCCGGCATGAAGGACCTGCTCGAGACGCAGACGACGATCTCCGGGCTGCCGGTCAGCTTGTTCGCACTGTTCCAGGCCCTGTTCGCCGCGATCACCGTCGCCCTGATCTCCGGTGCGGTCGCCGACCGCATGAAGTTCGGCGCCTGGATGCTCTTCGCCACCGTGTGGGCGGTGCTGGTCTACTTCCCCGTCGCGCACTGGGTGTTCGCGTTCGACGGCGTCGTCACCGAGGACTCCGTCGGTGGCTGGATCGCCAACAGCCTCAAGGCCATCGACTTCGCGGGCGGCACGGCCGTCCACATCAACGCGGGCGCCGCTGCGCTGGCCGTCGCGATCGTGCTCGGCAAGTCCGCCATGTTCGGCCAGCTGCGCAAGCCGCACAACGTCCCGCTGACGCTGCTCGGCGCGGGCCTGCTGTGGGCCGGCTGGTACGCGTTCAACGGCGGATCGGCCCTGGCCGCGGGCAACTCGGCCGCCATCGTCATGGTCACCACCTTCGTCGCCACCTGCGCTGCCACCCTCGCGTGGTTGGCCGTGGAGAAGATCAAGGACGGCCACGTCACGGGCGTCGGCGCGGCATCCGGTGCCATCACCGGCCTGGTCGCCATCACCCCCGCCTGTGGTGCCGTCACCCCCGTGGGCGCCATCTTCGTCGGCGCGATCGCCGGGGCGATCTGCGTCTACGCCGTGGGCCTGAAGTCGAAGTTCGGCTACGACGACTCGCTCGACGTGGTCGGCGTCCACCTCGTCGGCGGCGTGGTGGGCACCCTGTTGATCGGCTTCTTCGCCAGCGAGAGCATGCCCAACGCCACCAACGGCCTGTTCTACGGCGGCGGGGTCGAGCAGCTGTGGAAGCAGGCCGTGGCCGCGTTCGCCGTGATGGCGTACTCGTTCGTGGTCGCGTTCGCGATCGCCTTCGCCATCAAGAAGACGATCGGCATCCGCGTCGCTCCCGAGGACGAGGAAGCCGGCATCGACGCCAAGTTCCACCGGGACTCGTCCTACGACATGGCCGCCAGCTAGCCGATGCCCCGGCGGCGCGCACGCATTCGGGTGCGCGCCGACCGGGGTTTCTTCGCGCTGCGCAACGTTTCCTCTCCTGATACTTTGATTCTTGACATGAGACAAGGGCTGACATGACCAACGGGACCCTCGCTGAGCGCGCCGAAGAGGCGGGCACCAAGTTCATCCTCGCACTGTTCGTCGACCTGCGCGGAAAGCCGTGTGCCAAGCTGGTTCCCGTCGAGGCCATCGACATGCTGGCCACCGACGGCGTCGGCTTCGCCGGATATGCCGTCGGCGCGATGGGCCAGGAGCCCAAGGACCCCGACCTGGTCGCGATGCCGGACCCGGAGTCGTTCACCCCCATCCCGTTCATCAAGGACGGCCTCGCGATCGTGCACTGCAACCCGCACGTCGAGGGCAAGCCGTGGCCGTACGCGCCACGCAACATCCTCAAGTCACTGATCGCCCGCGCAGGCGACGCCGGCTTCGAGCCGTGGGTGGGTGCCGAGGTCGAGTACTTCCTGCTGCGGCGCGATGCCCGCGGCGAGCTGGCCACCGCCGACGCCGACGACACCGCCGATCAGCCGTGCTACGACGCCCGCGGGGTCACCCGCATGTACGACCACCTGACGACGATCTCCACGGCGATGAACACCCTCGGCTGGTCGAATTACGCCAACGACCACGAGGACGGCAACGGACAGTTCGAGCAGAACTTCCAGTTCGCCGACGCGCTCACCACCGCCGACCGCGTCGTCACCCTGCGCTATCTGCTGTCAATGATCGCCGCCGAGCGCGGCATGATCGCCACGTTCATGCCGAAGCCGTTCGCCGATCGCACGGGAAGTGGCCTGCACCTGCATCTCTCGTTGACCAGTGCCGGTGCTCCGGTGTTTCCTGCCGGTCCGGACGTCCCCGACTCACGTGGCCTCGGACTCTCGGACACCGCCTATGCGTTCATCGGCGGGATCCTCGACCACGCCTGCGCGCTGCAGGCCGTGATCGCCCCGACGGTCAACTCCTACAAGCGAACCGGCGCGGTCACCACTGCCTCGGGTGCATCGTGGGCGCCCAGGACGCCGACCTACGGCGGCAACGACCGCACGCACTACGTCCGCGTCCCGGACGACCAGCGGGTGGAACTGCGCGGCGGTGACGGTTCCGCCAACCCGTATCTCGCCATTGCGGCCGCACTCGGTGCGGGCATCGACGGCATCAAGCGCAGCCTCGACCCCGGCGCACTCGGCGCAGGGTCCGCCCGGACGCTGCCACCCACGCTGCTGCACGCCGTCGAGGACCTGCAGGCCGACCCCGTCGTCGCGGGCGTACTCGACGCCACGGGCGGCGGGGTGTGCGAGTACTTCGCCGGCCTCAAGCGCGAGGAGTTCTTCACCTACCACAGCACCGTCAGCCCGTGGGAGGTCGAGCAGTACCTCACCGCCTTCTAGCGATTCGTGCACGAAGAGGCGCGCTGAGCGCAACTGAACGTGCACGAATCACCCGTTACGAGAGGACAACACCCCATGTGCGGCATCGTCGGGTTGCATCTGCGCAACCCGGATTTCCACCCTCGCCTCGGCGAGCTGCTCACCGGAATGCTCTGCGAGATGGCCGACCGCGGCAGCGACTCCGCGGGCGTGGCCGTCTATGGCGACCCCACCTGGACGCCGCCCGGAACGGCGTGCGTCTCGGTACTCGAACTCACCGATGCCCCCGAGACCGTCGGGACCGCGGTAGGCGGAGCGCTCGGCACGCCCGCGATGGTGTCGGTGCTCGACGCCACGTACCTCGTCACCGCGGACACCACCCCGCAGGCGCTGCAGACCGCCGTCGCCGCCACCTACCCGGAGGCGCTGATCGCGGGGTTCGGCAACGACCTCGCCGTGCTCAAGGGCGTCGGTGATCCCAGGACGCTAGCCAACGCCTGGGGCCTGGCGACGGCGCAGGGCTGGCAGGGCGTCGGACACACCCGGATGGCCACGGAGTCGGCGGTGACCCCGTCGGGTGCGCACCCCTATGCCGTCGGACCGGATCAGTGTCTGGTGCACAACGGCTCGTTCGCCAACCACGCCACGATCCGACGCGAATTGCGCGCTGCGGGTGTGCACTTCGACAGCGAGAACGACACCGAGGTCGGCGCGCGGTTCGTCGCCCAGCAGCTCGCCGCGGGCCGCGACGTGCAGACCGCGTTGAAGGAGCTGTGCGCGACGTTCGACGGCTTCTACACGCTGCTGGTGTCCAACCGTGACTCGTTCGCCGTGGTCCGCGACGCCATCGCCTGCAAGCCCGCGGTCATCGCCGAGACCGACGACTGGGTCGCGATGGCCAGCGAGTACCGCGCGCTGTCGGGCCTGCCAGGAGTGCAGCGCGCAAAGATCTGGGAGCCCGAGCCCGAGGTGGTGTACGCGTGGACGCGTTGATCATGGATCTCGCCGAAACCCCACTGCGCGAGATCAACTCGGCACTGCACGCCGACGACCTGCGTGGCGAGTTCGTCATCGAGAACCCCGCAGGCGCACACAACGTGGCGGTCGGGCTCAACGCACCGGTCAAGGTCACCGTCGCCGGCCACGTCGGCTACTACGCGGGCGGCATGAATCAGCAGGCGGAGATCGTCGTCGACGGCAACGCGGGTACCGGTGTCGCCGAGAACATGATGAGCGGTGTCGTGTGGGTCAGGGGCAACGCCTCGCAGTCGGCGGGTGCGACCGCACACGGCGGCCTGCTCGTCATCGAGGGCAATGCCGCTGCGCGGTGCGGCATCTCGATGAAGGGCGTGGACATCGTCGTCGGCGGCGACATCGGCCACATGAGCGCATTCATGGCTCAGGCGGGCACGCTGGTGGTGCGGGGCAGTGCCGGTGAAGCGCTCGGTGACTCGATCTACGAGGCCAGGCTCTACGTACGTGGCGGCATCGCGTCGCTGGGCGCCGACTGCGTGGCCAAGCCGATGCGCGGCGAGCACCACGAAGAACTCGGCCGACTGCTCAAGGCTGCCGGATTCGGCGACGACGACACCGCGGCCTACACCCGCTACGGGTCGGCGCGCGAGCTGTACCACTTCCACGCCGACAACTCGGAGAGCTACTGATGACGACGTCCGACGACCGCGCGCGTGCCGGTCTGCGCGAGTCGGCCACGTTCGACCGCGCCACGATCGCCGCGATCCAGCGGGCTGCCGACACCGGCGTCTACGACATTCGCGGCTGGGGCGCCAAACGCCCGCTGCCGCACTTCGACGATCTGCTATTCCTCGGCGCGTCGATGTCCCGCTACCCGCTCGAGGGATACCGCGAACGGTGCGACACCGACGTGGTGCTCGGCGGTCGGCATGCGAAGCATCCGCTGCACCTCGACATTCCGGTGACCATCGCCGGCATGTCGTTCGGCGCGCTGTCCGGCCCGGCCAAGGAAGCACTGGGCCGTGGGGCCAGCGCGGTCGGCACGTCGACGACCACCGGCGACGGCGGCATGACACCGGAGGAACGCGGCCAGAGCAAGGCGCTGGTGTACCAGTACCTGCCGTCGCGATACGGGATGAACCCCGACGACCTGCGCAAGGCCGACGCGATCGAGGTCGTCCTCGGCCAGGGCGCCAAGCCGGGCGGTGGCGGAATGCTGCTGGGGCAGAAGATCTCCGACCGCGTCGCGGGCATGCGCACCCTGCCTGCTGGTATCGACCAGCGCTCGGCGTGCAGGCACCCGGACTGGACGGGCCCGGACGACCTGACCATCAAGATCAATGAGCTGCGGGAGATCACCGACTGGGAGAAGCCGATCTACGTCAAGGTCGGTGCCACCCGCACCTACTACGACGTGAAGCTCGCAGTGCACGCGGGCGCCGACGTCGTCGTGGTGGACGGCATGCAGGGCGGCACGGCGGCCACGCAGGAGGTGTTCATCGAGCACGTCGGCGTTCCGACGCTGGCGGCCATCCCGCAGGCCGTGCAGGCGCTGCAGGAACTCGGCGTGCACCGCAGCGGCGTGCAACTCATCGTCTCGGGCGGCATCCGCAACGGCGCCGACGTCGCCAAGGCGCTGGCGCTGGGCGCCGACGCGGTGGCCATCGGCACTGCCGCGCTGATCGCGCTCGGCGACAACCATCCGCGCTACGCCGCCGAGTACGAGAAGCTCGGTAGCGCAGCGGGTTTCTACGACGACTTCCAGGATGGCCGCGACCCCGCGGGCATCAGCACCCAGGACCCCGAACTGGCTGCCCGGTTCGACCCGGTCGAGGGTGGTCGCAGACTCGCGAACTACCTGCGCGTCATGACCATGGAGGCGCAGACGATCGCGCGGGCGTGCGGCAAGGCCCACGTCCGGCACCTCGAACCCGAGGACCTCGTCGCCATCACCATCGAGGCTGCGGCGATGGCGCGAATCCCGTTGGCGGGCACCAACTGGATCCCGGGCACGTGAACACGGCCGACGTCGTCATCGTCGGCGGCGGACTCGAGGGTGCCGCGGCCGCATGGGCACTGACCCAGCGCGGCGTCACCGACGTCGTGGTGTGCGAGCGCAACACCGTCGGTTCCGGCATGACGGGCAAGTCGTCGGGCATCGTGCGGTGTCACTACGGCGTCAGCTCGCTCGCGGCGATGGCCGTCGTCGGTCTCGAGGTGTTCGAGGACCCGCAGCAGTTCCTGGGCGATGAGGCGACTGACATCGGCTTCCGGCAGACCGGTTACGTCGTCGGCGTCGGCGAGCAGAACGTCGATGCCCTGCGCAAGAGCCTCGCCGCCCAGCGCGAGGTAGGCGTGGAGACCGAGGAGATCGACGCCGACGAGGTCGCCGCCATGTGGCCGCACGCCGACCTGACGCCGTTCGGCGCGTTCGGGTGGGAGGCGCGCGGCGGCTACGGCGACGCCTATCAGACCGCGCAGGCGTTCGCAGTGTCCGCGCGGGCCGCTGGCGCCCGGGTCCGTCAGGGCGCCGAGGTGACCGAGGTACTCCTCGACGGCGGGCGCGCCACCGGGGTGCGGCTGCGCGACGGCAGCGAGATCTCGGCGAACACGGTCGTCGTGGCCACCGGCGCGTGGACCCGCCCGTTCCTGGAACCCCTCGGCGTCGACGTCCCGGTCCGGGTGGTTCGCGAGCAGATCGTGATGATCGCGCCCGGCGCGAACGTCTCCGGCGTGCCGGTGTTCTCCGACCTGGTCTCGCTGCAGTACATCCGGCCCGAACCCAACGGCGACCTGCTGTTCGGCAACAGCGACCTGTCGCACTGCGAGACCGCCGACCCCGACGCCTACCCGAACCGGGCGTCGGAGGCGTTCGTCGACCTGGTCGTCGACCGGGTCGGCACGCGCTTCCCCGGCCTCGTCGACGCGGCGATCAGCAGCAGCTACGCCGGCTGCTACGACGTCACCCCGGACTGGAACCCCGTCATCTCGGCGACCGGGATCGACGGGCTGATCGTCGCCGCGGGATTCAGCGGGCACGGCTTCAAGATCGCGCCCGCGGTCGGGCGTCTGGTCGCCGACCTGGTGATCGACGGACGCAGCGCCGACCCGCGCATCCCCGAGAGCGACTTCCGGCTGTCCCGGTTCGACGAGGGCGACCTGCTCAAGTCGCCCTACCCGTACGTCGGTGCTGGCGAGATGCGCTGACCGTTGCGCGGGAGAATGGGACCGTGAGCCCATCCGACGTCGACGGGCCGTTGCTCCGCAACGTGTCCGGCATCGCGCGCGAACGCGACCCCGCCCAGCCCGTCGACGAGGTCGAACTCGAGACGGCGATCGGGCACAACGTGCGGCAGCTGCGTCAGCAGCACGGCCTCACCGTGGCTGATACCGCTGCGCGCGTTGGTATTTCGAAGGCCATGCTGTCGAAGATCGAGAATGCCCAGACGTCGTGCAGCCTGTCGACGCTGGCGCTGCTGGCCAAGGGCTTCGACGTCCCGGTGACGAGCCTGTTCCGCGGGGCCGACGTCGAGCGACCCGCGGCGTTCGTCGAGTCCGGCACCGGCGCCCACATCGTGCGCGAAGGCACCCGGGAGGGCCACGAGTACCGGCTGCTCGGGTCGCTGCGCGGTGAGCACAAGCGGCTGGAGTGCCTGCACGTCACGCTGTCGGAGAAGAGCCAGACCTATCCCCTGTTCCAGCACCCGGGCACCGAGTTCATCTACATGCTCGAGGGCGTCATGGACTACGGCCACAGCCGCTCGGTCTATCGGCTGCACCCTGGCGACTCGCTGCAGATGGACGGCGAGGGCGCCCACGGCCCCGTCGACCTGGTCGAGGTCCCCATCCGCTTCCTGTCGGTGATCGCGTTCCCGGATTCCCAGGTCTGACGGTGGCGTTTTGCCGCGCGGCGGGGCCGGAGTAAGGTCGACGCCGTGCAGCGTGTGCTCCTCCTCGGGCGCCGCGACGGAGTCTGAACCAGACTGGCTCTCCGTCGCGGGTGTTCGCGATGCGCCGGTCTGAAGTCAACACAGACGAACCCGGAGCCACCGCAATGACTACTTACGATCCCACCTCGGCCGATTCCGCCGATGCCTTCACCAGTGCCCGCAGCATCTCCACGCCCGCAGGTCCGGCCCACCCCGGCCAGCCCGCGTGGAACACCCAGCGTGCCTCGCAGATGCCGGTCAGCCGGTACCGCCCGTTCGCCGACGAGGTCGAGCCGATCACCCTCCCCGACCGCACCTGGCCGGACAAGGTCGTCGAGACCGCCCCGATGTGGTGTGCGGTCGACCTGCGCGACGGCAACCAGGCCCTGATCGACCCGATGAGCCCGGCCCGCAAGCGTCGCATGTTCGACCTGCTGGTCCGCATGGGCTACAAGGAGATCGAGGTCGGTTTCCCGTCGGCGAGCCAGACCGACTTCGACTTCGTCCGCGAGATCATCACCCAGGGCGCGGTACCCGAGGACGTGACGATCCAGGTACTGACGCAGTGCAGGCCCGAGCTGATCGCCCGGACGTTCGAGGCGTGCGCCGGTGCCCCGCGGGCCATCGTGCACTTCTACAACTCGACGTCGGTCCTGCAGCGCCGTGTCGTGTTCCGCGCCGACCGCGAGGCCGTCAAGAAGATCGCCACCGACGGTGCCCGGATGTGCGTCGAGGAGGCCAAGAAGTACCCCGACACGCTGTGGCGCTTCGAGTACAGCCCGGAGTCCTACACCGGCACCGAGCTGGAGTACGCCAAGGACGTCTGCGATGCGGTGAGCGAGATCGTCGGCGCCACGCCCGACGCCCCGCTGATCCTGAACCTGCCCGCCACCGTCGAGATGGCGACGCCCAACGTGTACGCAGACTCGATCGAGTGGATGAGCCGCAACCTGGCTCGCCGTGACTCGATCATCCTGAGCCTGCATCCGCACAATGACCGCGGAACCGCCGTCGCCGCAGCGGAATTGGGCTACCAGGCCGGAGCCGACCGCATCGAGGGCTGCCTGTTCGGCAACGGTGAGCGCACCGGCAACGTCTGCCTGGTGACACTCGGCCTGAACCTGTTCAGCCGCGGAATCGACCCGCAGATCGACTTCTCGAACATCGACGAGATCCGGCGCACGGTCGAGTACTGCAATCAGCTGCCCGTGCACGAGCGGCACCCCTACGGCGGCGACCTGGTGTACACGGCGTTCTCCGGCAGCCACCAGGACGCGATCAACAAGGGCCTGGACGCGATGAAGGTCGCCGCGGACGAGGCGGACTCCGACGTCGACGACCTGCTGTGGCAGGTGCCCTACCTGCCGATCGACCCGAAGGACGTCGGCCGCACGTACGAGGCCGTCATCAGGGTGAACTCGCAGTCAGGCAAGGGCGGCGTCGCCTACATCATGAAGGCCGACCACGGCCTGGCGCTGCCGCGGCGCCTGCAGATCGAGTTCAGCCAGGCGATCCAGAAGATCACCGACGGCGAGGGCGGCGAGGTGTCGCCCAAGGAGATGTGGGACGTCTTCGCCGAGGAGTACCTGGCCCCCATCCAGCCGCTCGAGCGCATCCGGCAGAAGGTCGACGCGTCCGAAGTCGACGGCGGCACCGACCGGATCACCGCGACGGTGAAGGTCGACGGCACCGAGCGCGAGATCGTCGGCGCGGGCAACGGTCCGCTGGCCGCGTTCTGCGACGCACTCGGCGCCATCGGGTACGACGTCTCGGTGCTGGACTACTCCGAGCACGCGCTGTCCGCGGGTGAGGAGGCCCAAGCCGCGGCCTACGTCGAGGCGTCGATCGGCGGCAAGACCGTGTGGGGTGTCGGCATCGCGACGTCGATCACGACGGCCTCGCTGCGTGCGGTGGTCTCCGCCGTCAACCGGGCGGCGCGCAGCTAGCGAACGCGAACGCCACGTCGTTGACGTAGGTCTGGCCGGGAAGCAGTGTGATGGACGGAAAGTGCGCGTGGTGTACGGCATCCGGGAAACCCTGTGCCTCCAGGGCCAGCCCCGCGAACGCCGGGTAGCCGGCCACCGCGCCCTTGCCGGTGAGACCCGCCAGGTGTTCGCCGGTGTAGACCTGCAGGCCGGGCTGGTTGCAGGACACCGTCATTCGGCGGCCGCTGCGGGGTTCGTCGACGACGGCCACGTCGCGCATGACGTCGGGCGCCCAGTCGTCGAGCACCCAGTTGTGGTCGAAGGCCACGCCTCGTCCACCGATCGGTGCCGGGGTCCGGAAGTCGAACGGGGTGCCGGCCACCGCGCGCACCTCGCCGGTGGGGATCAGTTCGTCGTCGACCGGTAGGTAGTGCGACGCGTGGACGGTCACGACGTGATCGTCGATGGTGCCCGCGTCGTGTCCGGCGAGGTTGAGGTACGAGTGGTGCACGACGTTGACGACGGTGGGGGCGTCGGTGCTTGCCCGGACTCCGACGTTCAGCGTCGAACCGGTCAGCCGGTAGGTCACCTGCGTCCTCAGCGTGCCCGGGTAGCCCTCCTCGCCTGCTGGGGAGACGCGGTGAAAGCTCACCTCGTCGTCGCTGACGTCGGCCGACCACGACCTGCGGTCGAATCCGCGGACCCCACCGTGCAGATGATGCCTGCCCTCGTTGATGCTCAACTGCACTGCCACACCGTCGATCTCGGCCTGGCCGAGCCGGGTCCGGTTGGCGCACCGTCCGACGGTGGCGCCCATGTAGGCGGGGTCGTCGGCGACGTCTGCGAAGGTCGGTCGCTGCAGCACGACGTCGGCCCACGTACCGTTGCGGTCGGGCACGTGCAGTTCGAGCAGCCGTGCGCCGAAATCGGTCAGTACGGCCCGGCAGGTGTCACTGGTCAGCGTGAACCGTCGAGCGTCGAACCCGCTGCCGTCAGCGGCCACGCAATCGGCTCAGTGCTCGCGCGGACGTTCCGCCGCGGCCTCCGCCGCGTCCGGTTCGATCGGCACGACGGGCCGAATCACCGCCCAAGCGAAGAACATTGCGGCCACGGCGAGCAGGATCAGCCCGACCCACCAGTTCGCGTCGGTGCCGACGTACAGGTCGACGCGGTTGCCCTCCGCGGCCGGATCGGTGTACTCGCCGAGAATCGACGGAACGAATCCGGCGATGGTCAGCAGCACACCGTAGATGGCCAGCAGAGCACCGATGATGTTGCGGATGTCGAAGAGGCTGAACCGCTTCGGCGCGGGAGAACCGGACGACGACGTCATGTTTCGCTCCTCCTAGTGGAAGACGATGTTGAGGATGATGGTGAGTACGAGTGCCACCGAGGCGAGCGGAACGGCCTTCATGTACCACGCCTTTCCGGCACTGTCGGGGTCGGCGAAGATGTCGTGCGAGGTCTCCGAGTACACCAGTCCGACCAGTTCGCTCACCGGCTTGGGTTGGGTCACCATGGTGACCACCACGCTGACGATGATGTCGACGACGAACGCGGTCGAGGCGGCCACGAACGGGACGCCTTGTCCGGGCAGGCTGAACACGCCCATCTCGGAGGCCACGAAGACGCTGACGGCCGAGAGCGTTCCGGCGACCAGGCCGGTCCAGCCGGCCGTCGCCGTCATCCGCTTCCAGAACATGCCGAGGATGAACGTCGCGAACAGCGGCGCGTTGAAGAACCCGAACAGCGTCTGCAGGTAGTCCATCAGGTTCGAGTAGCCGGCCGCGATCAGCGCGGTGAAGATCGCCATCACCGTGGCCGCGACCGTCGCTATGCGGCCCACCCCGATGTAGTAGCGGTCGGGCCTGTCCTTCACGACGTAGGTCTGCCAGATGTCATAGCTGAACACGGTGTTGAACGCCGAGATGTTCGCGGCCATACCGGCCATGAACGACGCGAGTAGACCGGCGATCGCAACGCCGAGCAGACCATTTGGCAGGACGTCGCGGATCATCAGCAACATCGCGTCGTTGTAGGTCACCCCACCTTCGCCAGTGGTCTTCAGCCGGATCACGTCTCCGATCGCAGCCGCGGCGATCATGCCGGGGATCACGACGACGAACGGGATGAACATCTTCGGAAACGACGCGATGATCGGTGCGCGGCGGGCCGAGGAGATCGAATCCGAGGCCATCGCGCGCTGCACCTCGACGAAGTTGGTGGTCCAGTAACCGAACGACAGCACGAAGCCGAGTCCGAACACGATGCCGACCACCGACCACACCGGACTCTCGAAACCGGACAGCGCCTGGCCCGGCCAGGTATTCAGTTGGTCGTTCACCGAAGCGGTCACCGCGCCGTCGGAGGTGGTCTCGACCACCCGTTCCTTCAGACCGCTCCAGCCGCCGACCTTGATCAGGCCGAAGACGGTGAGCGGGATCAGCGCGGCGCAGATGACGAAGAACTGCAGCACCTCGTTGTAGATGGCCGCCGACAGGCCACCGAGCGCGGTGTAGGTCAGCACGATCACGGCCGCGACGATCAGCGAGAGCCACCGGTTCCAGCCCAGCAGCACGTTGATGACCGTGGCCAGCAGGAACAGGTTCACACCGGCGATCAACACCTGCGCGACGGCGAAGCTGATCGCGTTGACCAGGTGGGCTCCCGGACCGAACCGTCTGCGCATGAACTCGGGCACGCTGCGGACCTTGGAGCCGTAGTAGAACGGCATCATGACCACGCCGAGGAACAGCATGGCGGGGACGGCGCCGATCCAGTAGTAGTGCATGGTCGACAGGCCGATTTGGGCGCCGTTGGCCGCCATGCCCATGATCTCGACGGCGCCGAGGTTCGCCGAGACGAACGCCAGGCCGGTGACCCAGGCGGGCAACTGCCGGCCGGAGAGGAAGAAGTCCAGGCTGGTGGAGATCTGGCTGCGCGCGATGACCCCGATGCCGAGCACGAAGACGAAGTACACGGCGATCAACGTGTAGTCGAGGAAACCGACGTTGAGCCGCAATACGGAGTCGGCGGCCAGGATGCTGGACGTCACGCATCTACCCCTTCGTTGGAGCGATCAATTTCACAAGTTCTAACAGGAACTCGCAGAAAGTAACAGGGTCTCGCGCCGAAAGGCGAAAAAACGGGCGATGTTGTTTGTTAATGTGCGGTTCCCACCAGCAGAGGACACGTCAGCCCATGCTCGCCGCCGATCGCCGCGCCGCAATCCTGCGCACGTTGCAGGCCGGTGGGTCCGCGCGCGTCGCCGACCTGGCGGCCCAGCTCGACGTGTCTGAGATGACCGTGCGCCGCGACCTCGACGCGTTGCATGCCCAGGACCTGCTGCGCAAGGTGCACGGCGGCGCGGTGGTCCGGCACAACCGCGGCGAGGAACCGTGGTCGTCGGTCAAGGCCTCTCAGCAGCGTGCCGAGAAGGAGGCGATCGCCGAGGTGGCCGCGAGCACCGTCGAGGACGGCATGACGATCGCGATCAGCGCGGGCACCACCACCACCGAACTCGCCCGCAGGCTCGCGAGGCGACCGAGCATCACGGTGATCACCAACTCGCTCCAGGTGTTCACGACGTTGACCGACCCGTCGGGTGACGGCGAGGACGGGCCACAGGCATATCTCAGCGGCGGCGTGCGCACGCCGTCGGACGCACTGGTCGGCCCCATCGCCGACAACGCGATCGCCTCGTTCCGGGTCGACGCCAGCTACCTCGGCGTGCACGGCTTCGATCCGCGGGTCGGGCTGACCTCCCCCAATGTCGCAGAGGCACAGACGAATCGGATGTTGATCGACATCGGCGCGCGACTGTTCGTCCTGGCCGACCACACCAAGTACCAGGAGATCGGCACCAACGTCTTCGCCCCGCTGGACCGGGTCGACACGTTGATCGTCGACGACGGACTCACCGACCCCGAGCGGCAACTCCTCGCCGCCGAGGTCGGCGAACTACGGATCGCCGAGGTGCATGCCGGATGACCGTACCACTGCACTGGACGCTGGCCGACGGCCGCGACGAGTACTTCTTCGCGCTGCCCGGCCACCCGCCCCGGCCGGTCGCCGACCGGCGTCCGCTTCCCGCCCGCACGGCAGGATCCTCCGAGGTCCGCTTCGACCGTCAGACCGGGGAGTGGGTGATCATCGCCGCGCTGCGGCAGGACCGCACCTATAAGCCGCCTGCCGACCAGTGTCCGCTGTGCCCGGGGCCGTGCGGGGACCGCAGCGAGATCCCGGCGCCAGACTATGACGTCGTGGTGTTCGAGAACCGCTTCCCCAGCCTGTCCGGCGCGAGCGCCGACGTCCCCTTCGCGCTACCGGACGGTGGCGTCGACGAATTCGTCACCGCACCGGGCCACGGACGCTGCGAGGTGATCTGCTTCTCCAGCGATCACACCGGGTCGTTCGCCGGACTGTCCCAGCCGCACGCCCGTCTCGTCGTCGACGCGTGGCGACACCGGACCGCGGACATGTTCGGCCGCAACGGGATCGAGCAGGTGTTCTGCTTCGAGAACCGCGGTGAGGAGATCGGTGTGACGCTCACCCACCCGCACGGCCAGATCTACGGCTACCCGTCGCTCACCCCGCGCACGGCCCACATGCTGGACCAGGCCGACGCGCACCACAGCCGGACCGGCACCAATCTGTTCGCGGATCTGCTGGCCGCCGAGGTCGCCGACGGCAGCCGTGTCATCGCGCGCACTGAGCTGTTCACCGCGTTCGTGCCGTTCGCCGCCCGCTGGCCGGTCGAGGTGCACGTCTACCCGAACCGGCTGGTGCCCAACCTGATCGAACTCACCGACGCCGAGAGCGACGACCTCGCCGCAATCTACCTCGACGTGCTCGGTCGGTTCGACAGGCTCTACCCGACCCCGCTGCCCTACATCTCGGCGCTGCACCAATACACCGGCGTCGGCGCCCAACGCAACGGCTACTTCCACGTCGAGTTCATGTCGATCCGCCGCAGCGCGACCAAGCTGAAGTTTCTCGCAGGATCGGAGTCGGCGATGGACGCCTTCATCAGTGACGTGACGCCCGAGAGCGTGGCGCAGCGGCTGCGGGAGGTGGCGCCGTGATCGCATGGGAGGCACCGGGCCGGATCAACCTGATCGGCGAGCACACCGACTACAACCTGGGCTTCGCGCTGCCGATCGCGTTGCCGCAGCGGACGATTGCGCGTTTCGAACCGTCCGACGACGACGTACTGACCGTCCGCAGCAACCAGTTCGACGGTGCGGTGGACATCGACCTCGGCACCCGGCCCGGCGACGTCGACGGCTGGGCGGCGTACGTCGCCGGGGTGGTGTGGGCGCTGCGCGAGGCCGGTCACCCGGTCCGGGGTGGGCGTCTCGACGTCAACAGCGACGTGGAGATCGGCGCCGGGCTGTCGTCGTCGGCCGCACTGGAGTGCGCGGCCCTCGGGGCGTTCGTCGCGGCCGGCGAGCTGTCGCTGGACCGCATCGAGCAGGCGCGCCTGGCACAGCGGGCCGAGAACGAGTACGTCGGCGCGCCAACGGGTTTGCTCGATCAACTGTCCGCACTGTTCGGCGCCTCGAAGCGTGCCCTGCTGATCGACTTCCGCGAAGTAGCCGTCCAGCAGGTGCCGTTCGATCCCGAGTCGGTCGGGGCGACGCTGCTGGTGATGAACTCCCACGCCGCCCACGAACACGCGGGTGGCGAGTACGCGGCCCGTCGCGACTCGTGCGAACGCGCAGCCCGCGATCTAGGCGTCGAGTCCCTGCGGGAGGTGGTCGACGTCGACGTTCTCGACGCCGTCGGCGACCAGGTGGACGCCCGCCGCGCCCGCCACATCGTCACCGAGAACGCGCGTGTGCTCGACTTCGTCGCGGCGATGCGCGAGTCGGATCTCGTCGCGGCGGGGGCGTTGATGACCGCGTCGCACGCGTCGATGCGCGACGACTTCGAGATCACCACTACACAGCTCGACGCAATCGCCGAAGCGGCTACGGCGACAGGCGCTTTCGGAGCCCGAATGACCGGCGGCGGGTTCGGTGGCTGCGTCATCGCGTTGGTCCCGACCGACCGGGTGGGCGCGGTGAGCGAGGCGGTCGAGGCGGCGATGCGCGACGGCGGCTACCGGGCGCCGACCATCACCGCGACGCGCGCGGCGGCGGGTGCCGGGGCCGTCACCGACTAGAAGAGGGCGTACTGGTCGCCCGTGACCGGGACGTCGACGAACGGCTCGACGTCGCGGCCGCCGACGACGCGCTCGAGCAGCGTCATGAACTCGGCGTCGTGGACGAGCGGAATGCCCATCTCGCCGGCCTGGAAGCCCTTGCCCTGCTCGGGGCGCGGCTGGTCGCACAGCACCAGCGACGTCTGCTGGTCGACGGCGTCGGTGTAGGCCAGACCCGCGTGCAGGATGCGCTCGATCAGCTCCTCGTAGGTGTGCGACACCTCCGCTAGCGCGACGCGCATGCCCTGGACCAGCGGCCGACCGGGCACGTAGAGCCCGGGGTTCTGGTACTCACACGGCATCCGCGCCGCCAGCGTCTTGAGCGGACGGAACTCCTCGTGCGTGACCCGCCCGTTGGGCCACCTGCGCCGGCTGACCGGCCGGACGGGGAGCCAGGCGCGGCGGTCGTGGGCGCCGGCGAGGCTCGGCTTGAGGATCTGCGCGAGCACCAGCGCGTCGTCGAGGGCGTCGTGCGGGCGCATCTGGGTTACGCCCCAGTGCGCGGCGAGCGTCTCCAGGCGGAGGTTCTCGACGCCGAGGCGGAGCCGCCGGGACAGCTCGACGGTGCACATCACGGTGTCGATGGGCAGTTCGACGTCGACGAGTTCGGCCTCGGCGGTCAGGAACGCGTAGTCGAAGCCGACGTTGTGCGCGACGAGGGTGCGACCGCGCAGCACGCCGGTCAGGTCGTCGACGACGTCGGCGAACGTCGGCGCACCCGCCAGCATCTCCGTGGTCAACCCGTGCACGTGCGTGGGTCCGGGGTCGACGCCTGGGTTGAGCAGGCTCGAGAAGCTGCCCTCGACGTTGCCGTCGTCACCGACCGCGAGCGCGGCGACGCTGACGATGCGAGCCTGCCCCGGGCGGAACCCGGTCGTCTCGACGTCGACGACCGCCCAGCCGGATCCCGGCTCGGTGGCCGGTCGGCCCCATCTCGTGCTCACGAATTCGAGGATGGCACGGCTGACTGACAACCCCGGGCCGTCAGCGCCGCGTGTCGCCGACGCACTCGTGCCCTCATAGACTGCCGGGGTGATCGGAGGGCAGCGCAGCGAACGGGCGAGGACCCTGACCGTCCGTGGCCGCGCCGCGTTGTGCGCGGGCGCCGCGGCACGCTGGGCGTCGCGGGTCAGCGGCCGGGGTGCGGGCGCGATGATCGGCGGCCTCGTCGCGATGACGCTCGACAAGTCGATCCTCGGCCAGCTCGGCTCGGGCCGCCGTTCGGTTGTCGTGACCGGGACGAACGGAAAGTCGACCACCACCCGGATGACGGCGGCGGCGCTCGCCACGATCGGGCCCGTCGCCACCAATGCCGAAGGCGCCAACATGGACGCCGGACTCATCGCCGCGCTGGCGGGCGCCAGGAACGCCGACCTGGCCGCACTCGAGGTCGACGAGATGCACGTCCCGCACGTCTTGGACGCGGTGGAAGCCGCCGTCGTCGTCTTACTGAACCTGTCGCGAGATCAGCTGGACCGGGTGGGTGAGATCAACCACATCGAGCGGACCCTGCGCGGCGGCCTGGCCCGCCATCGGGACACCGTCGTCGTCGCCAACTGCGACGACGTGCTGATGACGTCGGCGGCCTACGACAGCCCCAACGTGGTGTGGGTGGCCGCGGGCGGCAGCTGGGCCAACGACTCGGTCAGCTGCCCCAGAAGCGGCGAGGTGATCGTCCGCGAGGGCTCGCACTGGTACTCGACGGGAACTGACTTCGAGCGGCCACAGCCGCAGTGGTGGTACGACGACGCGTGCCTGTACGGGCCCGACGGGCTTGCGCTGCCGATGACGCTGGCGCTGCCTGGCGCGGTGAACCGTGGCAACGCGGCGCAGGCCGTCGCCGCCGCGGTGACCCTCGGCGCCGAACCCGCCGCGGCGGTCGCGGCGGTCGAGACCGTCGACGAGGTCGCCGGACGCTACTCGACGATCGACCTGGGCAGGCACACGGTGCGGATGCTGCTGGCCAAGAACCCGGCCGGATGGCAGGAGGCGCTGTCGATGGTCGACACCGACAAGGGATCGGTGGTCATCTCGGTCAACGGCCAGGTGCCCGACGGGGAGGACCTGTCGTGGCTGTGGGACGTCGACTTCGAGCACTTCGTGAACCACCCGGTGGTCGCGGCCGGTGAGCGCGGCACCGATCTCGCGGTGCGACTGGGGTACGCGGGCGTCGAGCACACGTTGGTGCACAACGCCGTCGAGGCGATCACGTCGTGTCCCCCCGGCCACGTCGAGGTGGTCGCCAACTACACCGCGTTCCTGCAGTTGAGCCGATTGCTGAAGCGGGTGGCGCGATGAGCGAGTCCACGGTCCGGATCGGGCTGGTGCTGCCCGACGTCATGGGGACCTACGGCGACGGCGGCAACTCGGTGGTGCTGCGAAAGCGCCTGCAGCTCAGGGGTATCGACGCCGAGGTCGTCGAGATCACGTTGAACGACCCGGTTCCCGCCGAGCTGGACCTGTACACGCTCGGCGGTGCGGAGGACTTCGCGCAGCGCCTGGCCACCAAGCATCTGATCCGCCATCCGGGGCTGCAGCAGGCTGCTGCGCGGGGCGCGCCGGTACTGGCGATCTGCGCGGCGATCCAGGTGCTGGGTCACTGGTACGAGACTGCGTCGGGTGAGCGCGTCGACGGCGTCGGTCTGCTGGACGTGACGACGTCGCCGCAACCCAAGCGCACGATCGGGGAAGTGGTGTCACAGCCACTGCTCCCCGGGATGACGCAGCGGCTCACCGGGTTCGAGAATCACCGTGGCGGAACGGTTCTCGGCCCGGAGGCGTCGCCGCTTGCCCGGGTGGTCACCGGTGCGGGGAACCGCGACGGCGACGGCTACGACGGTGCGGTGCAGGGCAGCGTGATCGCCACCTATCTGCACGGACCGTGCCTGGCGCGCAACCCGGAGCTGGCCGACCACCTGCTGTCCCAGGTCGTCGGAGACCTGCCGCCGCTGGAACTCGACGAGGTCGAGCAGCTGCGACGCGAACGGCTGGCGGCCCCGCGCCGGGCGTAGGTCACGCGGCGGCCGCGAGATTGCACCCACCGACACATCTACTCGCACTTTCCCGCGCTGCGTGCAATCTCGTGACGTGTCGGTGCGCGGTGGCACATTCCGGACATGGGTCGCCCCCGAATCTTCCTCGGCAGCGAGGCGCTCGCGCGTGGCGACGTGTCCGAGTACGAGCTGCGTCGGTGGCACCAACCGATCCTGCGAGACGTGTACGTCGCCAAACCATGGACACCGAACCTGCGCGACAGGATCGCCGCCGCCTACGTCTGGTCGAAGCGGCGGGGAGTGATCGCAGGCGTCGCCGCGTCGGCGCTGCACGGCGCGCAGTGGGTCGACGTCACGCACCCCGTCGAGTTGATCTGGAGGAACGGCCGCCCGCCTCGCGGGCTCGTCGTCCGCAATGAGGGACTGGCACCGGAGGAGATCACGACGGTCGGCGGCATCCCGGTGACCACGCCTGCGCGCACTGCCTTCGACCTCGGGCGCCATCTACCGCTCGATCAGGCGGTGGCCCGGCTCGACGCGTTGCTGTGGGTCGTGCCGTCGGCGCTGCGAGACCTTCCAGCGGTCATGGCGCGACATCCCGGCGCGCGTGGGATGAAGACGCTCCGCGCGGCGCTTCCTCTGGTCGACGGCGGCGCGGCCTCGCCACGCGAGACGAGGTTGCGGCTCTTGTTCGTCAACGCCGGTCTGCCCAGGCCGTCGACGCAAGTGCCGGTCTTCGACGGGCGGCAGCTGGTGCGGACACTCGACATGGCCTGGGAGGACTACCTCGTCGGCGCCGAGTACGACGGCGACCAGCACAGGACCGACCGGTTCCAGTACGCCAAAGACGTCCGGGTAAAGCGGAAGCTCGACTCCCTCGGCTGGCACGTGCTCTTCGTCATCAAGGAAGACTCGCCCGTGGAGATCGTCAGATCCGCACGCGCGGCGCTGACAGCGCGAGGATGGCGACCGTAGTAGCGCGAGATTGCACCCAGCGCGAGGAAGTGCGGGTGGCGGTGTCGGTGGCTTCAATCTCGCGACCGCAGCGCCCCCAAAACCCGCTTACAACCCCAGGTCGCGCAGGAACTCCGGCTTGTACGCCTCGAGGATCACGTAGCTCGGGTCCGGGGTGGGGCTCGCGGGGGCATCGTCGTCGACGACCTCACCGTCGGAGGGGTCGACCCACTCCTGCGCGGCGGCGTCCCAACGCGAGATCGCGTACTCCGCGGTGATGTCGTCGGCCACCACGAGTTCGCGCACGGTCTTCTCCGCCTGGCGCGCATCCTGCAGGCTGCTCGCGTAGAGCTGGATCCAGTTGCCGTCGCGGGTCACGGTCACGCGGCCACCGAGACGCGAGCGGGCGTCGTCGTCGAGGTTCAGCGTCCGCAGCTTCTCCCAGAACGACAGCCCATGCTCGTCGCTACCCAGCTCGACCTCGACCTTGAACTCTTCGTCAGCCACAGCCACGAACCTATGCCATCGCCCTGCGGCCGGCCAACGCCCTCCCGAGCGTCAGCTCGTCGGCGAACTCGAGGTCCCCACCCATCGGCAGGCCCGACGCGATCCGGGTGACGGAGAGTCCTGGGATGTCGCGCAGCATGCGCACCAGATAGGTGGCCGTGGCCTCGCCCTCGGTGTTCGGGTCGGTCGCGATGATGACCTCGGCGACGTCGACGCCGTCGACCCGCTCGCCGATGCGGTTGAGCAATTCGCGAATGCGCAGCTGGTCGGGTCCGATGCCCGACAACGGATCCAGCGCGCCGCCAAGCACGTGATAGCGGCCCCGGAACTCACGCGTGCGCTCCACGGCCTGCACGTCCTTGGGCTCCTCGACCACGCACACGATCGACGCGTCGCGCCGCGGGTCACTGCAGATGCGGCACCGCTCGTTGTCGGAGACGTTGCCGCACACCGAACAGAACGTCACGCCCTCGCGGACCCTGGTGAGCACCGCGGTCAACCGGTCGATGTCGGGCGGCTCCACCGACAGCAGATGGAATGCGATGCGCTGCGCGCTCTTCGGGCCGATGCCCGGCAGCTTGCCCAGTTCGTCGATCAGATCCTGGACGGGTCCCTCAAACATGGCGTGTCAACGCGTCAGGCCCCCGGGATGCCGAGTCCGCCAAGCCCACCGGCCAGCGGCCCGAGCTTGGACTGCGCGAGCAACGTCACCTGCTGTCCCGCGTCCTTGATGGCGCCGACGACGAGGTCCTGCAGCGTCTCGACGTCATTGGGGTCGACGACCTTGGGGTCGATCTCCACGCCTACCACCTCACCGCTGCCCTTCATCACGACCTGCACCAGGCCGCCGCCGCCCTGGCCGCGCACCTCGGCGTTGGCGAGCGCCTCCTGCGCCTCCATCAGCTGCTGCTGCACCTGCTGGGCCTGTGCCAGGAGCGCTGACATGTCGGGCTGTTGACCGGGTTGCATGACTTCGTCCCCTCGAACGGTGTGGATCGGGCCTTCGTTGAATTCAACTCTGTCGCGTCTTGGTCTCGACTTGGTTGCGCATGTCCGCACGAGCCCGTTTGGGGTTCAAGACTAGTCGCCCGCCGGGCTAGCGTGGCGCCGTGCCAGTCCCAGCCTGTCTGCGTGTCGGCGCCGCCAAGCGCGGCCTCGTGGCCGCGGCCGTCGGCGTACTCGTCGCGGCATCGTCGGTCGCCGGCCCGGTCGCCGTCCCCACCGCCGAGGCCGCGAGCCTCGCCGGGATGATCGTGTTCCTCGATCCGGGTCACAACGGCAGCAACGACGCCTCCATCAGCCGCCAGGTGCCCACCGGGCGCGGCGGCACCAAGGACTGCCAGGCCAGCGGCACGTCGTCGAACAGTGGCTACCCCGAGCACAGCTTCACCTGGGAGACCACGCTGCGCATCCGCCAGCAGCTCAATGCGCTCGGGGTGCGCACGGCGATGTCGCGCGGTGACGACACCGGCCTTGGCCCCTGCGTCGACGAACGCGCGATGATGGCGAACGCGCTCAAGCCGGACGCCATCGTGTCGATCCACGCCGACGGCGGCCCGGCCACCGGACGCGGGTTCCACGTCCTGTACTCGGCGCCACCGCTCAACGAGGCCCAGGCGGGACCGTCCGTGCAGTTCGCCAGGGTGATGCGCGACCAGTTGCAGGGCTCCGGCATCCCGCCTGCCAACTACATCGGCCAGAGCGGCCTCATGCCGCGCTCGGACATCGCCGGGCTGAACCTCGCGCAGTACCCGTCGGTGCTCGTCGAGTTGGGCAACATGAAGAACCCGGCCGACTCCGCACTCATCGAGAGCGCCGAGGGCAGGCAGAAGTACGCCGAGGCCGTGGTCCGAGGGATTGCCGGCTTCCTGGCGACCCGTCCGCAGCGGACCGCCTGACCGTTTCCCCCGTCGCTTCGCTCGCCTAGCCTTCGAGTTCCCTCTTCAGGTTCTCCAGCACCTCGGCCTGGATCTTGCGCAGGCCGAGAGGGGCGAACGTCTTCTCGAAGAAGCCGCCGATACCGCCCGCACCCTGCCACGACGTCTTGACGGTCACGGTCGATCCGGTTCCGGCGGGGGCCACGGTGTAGTTGGTGACCATGGTCGAGTTGGCGTCCTTCTCGATGACGGCGTGGCCTGCGACGTCGACGTTCGCCTTGACGTCGCGGACGCGCTTCTCGGTCGCCTGCAGCTTCCACGTGGCCACGGTGCCCGCACCCTGGCCACCCTCGAGCACCTGGTATCCGCTGTAGTGCGAGGAAAGGATCTTCGGCCGCACGGTCTGGTAGTCGGCGACCGCAGCGAGGACGGCATCCGGCGCTGCGTTGATCAAGACGGTGCTCGACGCACTGACCTGTCCCATCGGTGAAGACTCCTCGTCGATTCGGTGTCGAAGCGGGTCTACCCGCCCCGTGTGGTCGCACCGGGTGCCACCGGGGACTAGCGTATATGTGTGACTGTTGCATCCATGGAAGCGCAGTCGGCCCACGCAGCAGGCGTGGAGAGACTGCTGAAGAGCTATCGCGCCATCCCGCCCGACGCAACCGTCCGCCTGGCGAAGGCTACGTCGAACCTCTTTCGGGCTCGAGCGAAGGCGACCGCCAAGGGTCTCGACACCTCCGGCCTGACCGGGGTGATCTCCGTCGATCCGGAGGCCCGCACCGCCGACGTGGCCGGGATGTGCACCTACGAGGATCTGGTCGCCGCGACCCTGCCCTACGGGCTGTCGCCGCTGGTGGTTCCGCAGCTGAAGACCATCACCCTCGGCGGGGCGGTCACCGGTCTGGGCATCGAGTCGGCGTCCTTCCGCAACGGCCTACCGCACGAGTCGGTGCTGGAGATGGACATCCTGACCGGCACCGGCGAGGTGCTCACGGCATCGCGTGAGCAGCACGCCGATCTGTTCCGCGCCTTCCCCAACTCTTATGGCACGCTTGGCTACTCGGTCCGGCTGAAGATCGAACTCGAAGAGGTCAAGCCGTTCGTCGCGCTGCGGCACCTGCGCTTCACGTCGTTGACCGAACTCGTCGAGACGATGGAGCGCATCGTCGAGACCGGCGGAATCGACGGTGCCCCAGTCGACTACCTCGACGGCGTCGTGTTCAGCGCCGACGAGTGCTATCTGACCCTCGGGGTCAGGACGGGGACGGCGGGACCGGTCAGCGACTACACCGGCCAGGACGTGTACTACCGCTCGATCCAGCACGACGACGGCGTCAAGAGCGACCGCCTCACGATCCACGACTACCTGTGGCGCTGGGACACCGACTGGTTCTGGTGCTCCCGGGCGTTCGGCGCGCAGAACCCCAGGCTGCGCCGACTGTGGCCGCGACGGTTCCGGCGCAGCAGCTTCTACTGGAAGCTGATCGGCTACGACCAGCGGTTCGACATCGCCGACCGCCTCGAGAAGCGCAACGGTAGGCCGCCGCGCGAACGGGTGGTGCAGGACGTCGAGGTGCCGATCGGACGGACGGCCGAGTTCCTCGACTGGTTCCTCGCCAATGTCCCGATCGAGCCGATCTGGTTGTGTCCGTTGCGGTTGCGCGACGAGTCGGGGTGGCCGCTGTACCCGATCCGGCCGCAGCACACCTACGTCAACATCGGCTTCTGGTCGTCGGTTCCGGTCGGACCCGAGGAGGGTCACACCAACAGGCTGATCGAACACGAAGTCAGCGAACTCGAAGGCCACAAGTCGCTCTACTCCGATGCCTACTACTCCCCCGAGGAGTTTGGTGCGCTCTATGGCGGGGAGAAGTACCAGACCGTCAAGAAGACCTACGACCCCGATTCACGATTGCTCGACCTCTACGCGAAAGCGGTGCAGAGACGGTGAGCGCTTGCGCGAAGAGCGAAGGAACGCGATGACCACCCACAAGGAACGCCTGGACGGGCGGACGAGCAAGCTCACCCTGGCCGAGATCCTCGAGATCATGGCCGCCGGCTACGACCTCCCGCTGAAGTTCACCGCGTACGACGGCAGCTCTGCCGGCCCGGCCGAGGCCGAACTGGGCCTGGACCTGCTGACCCCGCGGGGCACCAGGTATCTGGCCACCGCGCCCGGTGAACTCGGCCTGGCCCGCGCGTACGTCTCCGGCGACGTCGAGCCCCACGGCGTGCATCCCGGCGACCCGTACGAACTGCTGCAGGCGCTGGCCAAGAAGCTGGACTTCAAGCGGCCTTCGGCGCTCACGCTGGCCAACGTCGTGCGGTCGATCGGCGTCGAGCAGCTGATGCCGATCGCGCCACCTCCGCAGGAGACCCTGCCGAAGTGGCGGCGAGTCGCAGAAGGGTTGCGTCACAGCAAGACCCGCGACGCCGAGGCAATTCACCACCACTACGACGTGTCGAACGAGTTCTACGAGTACGTACTCGGACCGTCGATGACCTACACGTGCGCCTGCTACGCCGATGCCGACTCGACGCTCGAAGAGGCGCAGGACAACAAGTACCGCCTGGTGTTCGAGAAGCTGCGGCTTCGGCCTGGCGACCGTCTGCTCGACGTCGGTTGCGGCTGGGGCAGCATGGTCCGCTACGCCGCACGGCACGGCGTCAACGCCATCGGCGTGACGCTGTCCAAGGAGCAGGCACTGTGGGCGCAGAAGGCCATCGCCGAGGAGGGGTTGAGCGACCTCGCCGAGGTTCGCCACGGTGACTATCGCGACATCCGTGAGATCGGGTTCGACGCGGTGTCGTCGATCGGCCTGACCGAACACATTGGCTTGCAGAACTATCCGGCATACTTCGGCTTTCTCGAGTCGAAGCTGCGCCATGGCGGGCTGCTGCTCAACCACTGCATCACCCGCTCCGACAATCGGTCCGGTGCGCACGCCCACGGCTTCATCGACCGCTACGTGTTCCCCGATGGGGAGCTGACCGGGTCGGGTCGCGTCATCGCCGAGGCGCAAGACGTCGGACTGGAGGTCCTTCACGAGGAGAACCTGCGGCACCACTATGCGATGACGTTGCGCGACTGGTGCGCGAACCTGGTCGACAACTGGGACGCCGCCGTTGCCGAGGTCGGGTTGCCCACCGCGAAGGTGTGGGGCCTATACATGGCCGGGTCGCGACTGGGCTTCGAGGTCAACATGATTCAGCTGCACCAGATTCTGGCGGTGAAGCTCGACGAGCACGGCGGCGACGGCGGACTGCCGCTGCGCCCGTGGTGGACGCCCTAGCCGGCGTCCTCGATCCGCCGGGCGCCCAGCTCGGTCTGCAGCAGCTCCAGCGCCACCTCCTCTGGATCGCGCCGTGGTGCGGGGTTCTCGCTCTGCGCCTCGGCGAGCATGCTCTCGACGTCGTCGGGCGGCGGCTCGAAGGCAGCCGATGGTTCGGACTGCGCCCGCTGCTGGTTCGGACTCGCCGCCGAGGGAGCGCCGGCCTCGCACCGGACGTTCCAGTTCACGCCGAGTGCGTCCTTGAGCGCCTCGCGGATGATCTCGACGTTGCGGGCTTCGTTGATGCGCTTGGCCAGCGGCGCCGACACGTGGTTGAGCACCAGGGTGTCACGCTCGACCGCGACCACTATTGCGCCGTCGAGCATCACGTCGGTGGTGCGACGACGCTCCCGGACCTTCTCGCGCACCGTCGACCACAGGTTGCGCACCGCGGCGGCATCGGGCTGCCCGGCCGTGGGTGCCTCCGCCTGCGGCGGCGGGGTGGCGGCCACCGGTTCCGGTCGAGCTGGGGGTTCCGGTCGAGCTGGGGGTTCCGGCCGCGCGACGGGCTGCGGCGGCGCGGCCGGTTCGGGCCGGACGGGTTCGGGCGCGGGCGGCGGTGCGGCCGGCTGCGGCGGCGCGGGTGGCGTGGGTTCGGCGACCTGTCGCGCTGCCGCGGACTGCCGCACCGGAGGTGGAGGCAGCGGCGCAGCTGCGGCGGGTGCGCGGGTCGGAGCGGGCGTGGGCGCCGAGGCGGCGGGTGCCGCTGCCGTAGGAGTCGCCGCAGCGGGTGCCTGATTACTGCGCCGGGCGTACTGCCTGGCGGGCGCACCGAGTGTCGATCCGCCCGAGCCGGACTGCGCTGCCTCGTCGGCGGGGATCGAGACGTCCAAACGGGTCTCGATGCGCTCGATGCGTTGCAGCAGTGCCGATTCCGTGTCGCTGGCTGACGGCAGCAGCAGCCGCGCGCACACCACTTCCAGCAGCAGTCGCGGTGCGGTGGCGCCACGCATCTCGCCGAGACCGGCGTGCACCACCTCGGCGTAGCGGGTCAGTGTCGCGGTGCCGAGCCGCTCGGCCTGACCCCGCATGCGCTCGAGGACGTCGGCGGGAGCGTCGACCACGCCGCGGGCAGCGGCATCGGGCACGGCCTGCAGGACGATCAGGTCGCGGAACCGCTCGAGCAGGTCGGTGCCGAAGCGCCGCGGGTCGTGCCCCGCGTCGATCACGGCCTCGACGGCGCCGAACAGCCCAGCCGCATCCCCGGCCGCCAGCGCGTCGACGGCGTCGTCGATCAGCGCCATGTCCGTGGCGCCCAGCAGCGACAGCGCACTCGGGTAGTCGACCCGGTTGCCGTCGGCGCCTGCGAGCAGCTGGTCCAATACCGACAGGGTGTCGCGGGGTGAGCCGCCGCCTGCCCGGATCACCAGAGGGAACACCGCATCGTCGACGACGACGCCCTCGCGCTCGCAGATCTGCTCGACCAGGCCGCGCATCGTCTTGGGCGCCAGCAGCCGAAACGGGTAGTGGTGGGTGCGCGACCGGATCGTCGTGAGCACCTTCTCGGGCTCGGTGGTCGCGAACACGAAGATGAGGTGTTCCGGCGGCTCCTCGACGATCTTGAGCAGCGCGTTGAACGCCTGAGGCGTGACCATGTGCGCCTCGTCGATGATGAAGATGCGGTAGCGCGACTGCGCGGGGGCGTAGAACGCGCGGTCGCGGAGTTCACGCGCGTCGTCGACACCGTTGTGGCTGGCCGCGTCGAGTTCGGTCACGTCCAGGTTGCCCGGCCCGTTGGGGGCCAGTGCCACGCACGAATCGCACACGCCACAGGGCGTCGGCGTCGGCCCCTGCTCGCAGTTCAGCGAGCGGGCCATGATGCGCGCCGACGACGTCTTGCCGCAGCCTCGCGGACCGGAGAACAGGTAGGCGTGGTTGATGCGCCCCGAGTTCAGCGCATTGGACAGTGGCTCGGTGACGTGTTCCTGCCCCACCACTTCGGCGAAGGAGGAGGGTCGGTACTTCCGGTAGAGAGCCACGGAAGCAGGCTACCGAGAATGGCCGACGAGCCGGAACCTAGTCGCGCGCCAGCAGCGACTCGGTCGCGGCCAGCAGCGCGCACGTCGCCAGGCCGTCGATCGCCTCGCGCAGGTCCGGCAGCGACGGGAACGTCGGCGCAATCCGAATGTTCTTGTCGTCCGGGTCCTTTCGGTACGGGAACGAGGCTCCGGCCTCGGTCACCGCGATGCCCGCGTCCTTGGCCAGCGCCACCGTGCGCTTGGCCGTTCCCGGCCACACGTCGAGGCTGACGAAGTACCCGCCCTTCGGGTCGGTCCAGGAGGCGATCTTCGACTCCCCCAACCGGTCGGCGAGGATCTCCGCGACGAGCGCGAACTTCGGCGCCAGCAGCTCCTGGTGGCGCCGCATCTGCAGGCGCACGCCGTCGGCGTCCTTGAAGAACTGCAGGTGGCGCAACTGGTTGACCTTGTCGGGGCCGATCGTCTTCTTCCCCGCGTGCTGCAGGTACCAGGCGATGTTGCCCAGCGATCCGCCGAAGAAGCTCACCCCCGCGCCAGCGAAGGTGATCTTCGACGTGGAGGCGAACACCAGCGGCCGGTTCTGGTTCCCTGCGGCCGCGGCCAGGCCCAGGACGTCGACCTGCCGGTCGAAGTCGTGCGTCAGCGTGTGCACGGCGTAGGCGTTGTCCCAGAAGAGGCGGAAATCGGCTGCCGCGGTACGCATCTGAACCAGACGGCGGACCTTCTCCCAGGAATAGGTCGCACCCGTCGGGTTCGCGTACATCGGCACGCACCACATGCCCTTGATCGCGGGATCCGCCCCGACGAGTTCCTCGATGAGGTCGACGTCGGGACCGTCCTCGTGCATCGGCACGGGGACCATCTCGATGCCGTAGCTCTCGGTGATCGCGAAGTGGCGGTCGTAACCCGGGGACGGGCACAGGAACTTGATGCCGGTGCCGTCGCGCTGGTCCTCGATCCAGGGCCGGGCCGAGTCGACGCCGCCGTGCAGCAGGGAGAACACGACGACGTCGTTCATCATCTCGAGGCTCGCGTTGTTGCCTGCGATGAGGTTGGGCACCGGGATGCCCAACAGCTCCCCGAAGATCGACCGCAGTTCGGGCAGTCCGTGCAGACCGCCGTAATTGCGGGTGTCGGTGCCGTCACCGTCGCGGAAGTCCTCGCCGGGCAGCGTCAGCAGGGCATTGGACAGATCCAACTGCGCGGGCGAGGGCTTGCCCCGGGTGAGGTCGAGAACCAGTTTCTTGGCCTGGAGTTCGGCGTAGTTGCGGCGTTGCAGCTCGTGCTGCGCCTGCAGTTCGTCGCGGCCGAGGGATTCAAACGACACGGCGCGCCTTTCACCGAAACCACCGGGCCACCACGGCCCTGAAAAGAAGGGGACCCCGCGCACCCGCCAGAGCCCATTGACCCTTGCTGCCTTCCGGCCCTGGGGGAGTTCACAGGATGGACGCCGCGCGGGGTCCGGAGACGAGTGTAGTACCCGGCCAGATCGGGCTCGACGGGTGCAGACGCGCTCGGCTGGTGGGAGTGACCGGCGGGGTCGGCTACCATGGCCCGCGGAGGATTCGCCTAGTGGCCTATGGCGCTCGCCTGGAACGCGGGTTGGGTTAATAGCCCTCAGGGGTTCAAATCCCCTATCCTCCGCACTCGGATTCGGGGTGCGATCGGCGGACTCGCCGGTCGCACTCCGGGTACCGAAGACACCTGACTCGAGGAGGAGCATGCGGCGCTGGATCGCGATCCTGTGGCACGCATCGTTCCTGATCCTTGCGGGTGGGTTGTACTTCTTCTTCGTTCTGCCCCGCTGGTACGAACTGACCGGCGAGTGGAACTCCACGCTCGGCACGGCGATGCGGATCCTCTGTGCCGTATTGATCGGTCTGGCCGCGTTGCCCGTGGTGTTCACGTGGCTCCGGTCTCGCAAGCCCGAGTACGGCACCCCGCAGCTGGCCCTGACCTTGCGCGTCGGCGCGATCGCACTGCACGTCCTCGCCGCGCTGCTCATCGCCGGCGCCGCGGTCAGCGAGATCTGGCTGAGCCTCGACGAGGTCGGCCAGTGGCTGTTCGGCGTCTACGGGGCGGCCGCCGCAGTCGCCCTCCTCGGTGCGCTGGCCTTCTACCTGGCGTACCTGGCGGAACTGCCACCTCCGCCGCCGAAACCGCTGAAGACCAAGAACAAGGCGTCGAGCCGCGGTCGCGGTCGGGGCAAGGTCGCCGAGACCACCCCCGAGACCGAGACCACCCCGGAGACCGAGACCACCGAGGTCACCGAGCCCGCTGACGCCACAACCGAGGGCACCGACCCGAACACCACCGACGACGCACCAGCCGACACCGAGGCCGACGCAACGGGAGTGACCGCAGCGACCGATGAGTCCGCTGAGACGGCGCCCGGCGCCGACGGTAACGCCGAGGGACCCGAGAGCGACAAGGACTCCGGGGGGTCCGTCGGCAGGCTGCGCAATCGCCGCTCGACCGGAAAGCCCTCGTCAGGACTGTTTCGCCGCAATCGCGGCGGGGTAGCCCTCGACGACTGACCAGCCGAGACGCCCGCGTCGACAGCTGGCCGTGCTGCCCCCACCATGGAGTAAGCGCGGGATCCAGCGAGTCGTAAGGCGGCGCATGACCAGAATTCTCTTCCGATGGCAGCTCGTCCTCGGTGCACTGTTGGCGATGACCTTGTCGCTGGTGGCACCGACGGCGGCCAACGCGGAACCGGCAGACCTCACTTCGGCCATCCGGGCCGTAGAGCCTGCGACGGTCCGCATCGACACCACCATCGAGTACCAAGGGGCGATCGGCTCGGGAACCGGTTTCGTCATCGACCCGAACGGTGCGGTCGTGACGAACTACCACGTCGTCGCCGGTGCGGACACCATCACGGCAACGGTCGCCGGCCGGTCGTTCACCGCTGACCTGGTCGGCTACGACAGGACCAGGGACATCGCCGTCCTGCAGCTGCGTGGCGCGGGCGGCCTGCCCACTGCGGCCATCGGTGACTCGTCGGCGCTGCGAGAGGGCGAACCCGTCGTCGCGCTGGGCAATGCCCGCGGCAGCGGCGGCCCGCTGACCAACGAGGCAGGCACCATCACGGGGTTCGGCCGCTCGATCAGTGCAAAGGACGAACTCACCGGCAGTTTCGAGCAGATGACCGGGTTGATCGAGTTCGCGGCCCCCGTGCGGGCGGGCGACTCGGGCGGACCGGTGGTCGACTCGTCGGGCCGCGTGGTCGGCGTGACGACCGCCGCGACCGTGAACTTCCGGATGGGCCCGGGCGGCGCCGGTTTCGCGATCCCGATCAACGACGCGCTCGCGACGGCCGGTCAGATCAGGGCGGGCGTGCGCTCCGACAGCATCCACATCGGGCGCCCGACACTGCTGGGCGTCGGCGTCAGCACCGGCGATCAGGATCCGTCGGTGAATGGCGTGATCGTGCGCGAGGTCATCCCCGGCGGACCCGCCCAGGCGGCCGGACTGCAGAACGGCGACGTGCTGATCAGCCTCGACGGCGCGCCCGTCGACTCCGCGACGACGCTGACCAACGTGCTCGATCGGCACTACCCGGGCGACGTCGTCGACCTGGTGTGGATCGACCGGGCGGGTCAGCAGATCAACGGCAAGGCGACGCTCACCTCGTAGTCTGGCCCGGTTCGACGATCTCGCGGATTCCCGGTTCTGGAAGCGCCGCGTCCCTATGCTGAGCGAGTGCCAAACAACACTCCCCTCCGCGTCGTCCAATGGACGACGGGCAACGTCGGCAAGAGTTCCGTCGCGGCGATCGCCGCCAACCCGGGCCTCGAACTCGTCGGTCTCTACGCGTGGTCGCAGGACAAGGTCGGCCGCGACGCCGGCGAACTGGCAGGCATAGAGCCGCTGGGCGTCGCGGCGACCAACGACGTGGATGCGTTGCTGAAACTGCAGCCCGACTGCGTGGTCTACAACCCGATGTGGATCGACGTCGACGAGTTGGTGAAGATCCTGTCCGCAGGCGTCAACGTCGTCGCGACGGCCTCGTTCATCACCGGACACAACCAGGGCGAGGGTCGCGATCGCATCGCCGAGGCCTGCGCACGCGGGGGCTCGACCATGTTCGGGTCGGGAATCAGCCCCGGCTACATCAACTTGCTGGCGATTCTGACGGCAAGTATCTGCGACCGGGTCGACAAGGTGACGATCGACGAAGCAGCCGACACCACCTTCTACGATTCGCCCGCCACCGAGAAGCCAGTCGGCTTCGGCAGGCCGATCGACGATCCCGATCTGCTGACGATGACGACTCAGGGCACCGGCGTATTCGGCGAGGCAGTACGTCTGATCGGTGATGCGCTCGGCGTCGAACTCGACGAAGTGCGCTGCGATGCCGAGTACGCGCAGACCACCGCCGACCTCGATTTGGGCTCCTGGACGATTCCCGCGGGCTGCGTCGCCGGGGTGTACGCCAGCTGGAAGGGCATCCTCGCTGGTAAGACCGTCGTCGAGATCAACGTTCGCTGGCGGAAGGGTCAGACGCTCGAGCCGGACTGGAAGATCGAGCAGGACGGCTGGGTGCTCCAGGTCGACGGCAGGCCGACGGTGAAGAACGTCATCAGCTTCCTTCCTCCCCCGGACTTCGAGGCGACGACGCTCGAGGAGTTCATGGTGCTGGGCCACATCATGACGGCGATGCCGGCGATCAACGCCATCTCCGCCGTCGTGGCCGCCGAGCCGGGCATCGCGACCTACAACGATCTGCCCCTGACACTGCCCCGCGGCGTGGTTGCCAGCAGCTAACGAATAGCCCGTAGCCAGGGCGTTTGCCAGCGCCGGAGATGCCCCGCCGGGCGAGGGAAGGTGCTTGTTGCCCCTCTGAGCCGTGGTTACATTGCATGAGACGGAGATCACTCGGCAAGGGAGTTGGGTCTTGATGGCGACGTGGGTGCTGGCTTACCTGGGTGGGTGGACGGTTAGCGCCGTTGTCGCCTACCTGGCGGCACGACGGCTGTGCGAGACCGGTACCCCGGCGGGACGAACCTTTGCTCTGGCCGTCGTCGGCGGACTGTTCTGGCCGCTGTTGCTGGTCGGCGTCATCGAGATGAGTTCGGTGGCCGTGTGGTCTGCCGCGAGGTCATGGCGCAAGCCGGCCACGGTCCCGGAGTCGTGGATGACCCGCACACCGGACCGCATGCTCCTGGCGATGCGCTAGGCGCTTACTTGACGGCGTTGCCATCGGCGTCCCAGTGAGCGTCCACCTTCTTGCTCGGCTGCACGCGGGGCGGCTCCCCTGGCATCTTCGGATAGCTCGGCGGGTACGGCAGGTCGCCCAGTCCGCGCTCCTCCTCGTCGGCCTTCACCATGTCCAGCAGCGGGTCGATCGAGTGGGCCACGTCCTCGATGGCCGCCCACGGGTTGGGCCGACCCGCCACGAAGTCGGGCACCGTGACGATGGTGTAGTCGTCGGGGTCGGCGTCGGCGAGTTCGTCCCACGACAGCGGCGTCGAGACCGTCGCGAGTTCGGTACGTCGCGCCGAGTACGCCGACGCGAACGTCCGGTCGCGCGCGTTCTGGTTGTAGTCGATGAACAACCGCTGCCCCCGCTCCTCCTTCCACCACGACGTCGTCACCGCGTCGGGCGCCCGCCGTTCCACCTCGCGCGCCAGAGCGATGCCCGCCCGCCGGACTTCAATGAAGTCCCAGTCGGGCTTGATTCGGATGAACACGTGTACGCCACGACCGCCGGAGGTCTTCGGGTACCCGGCCAGGCCCAGCTCGTCGAGCAGTGGCTTCAGCACGTCGACCGCGATCTCGCGGGCCTCGACGAAACCCGTGCCGGGCTGCGGGTCGAGGTCGATCCGCAGTTCGTCGGGGTGCTCGGTGTCAGGACAGCGCACCTGCCAGGGGTGCAGGGTCACGGTCCCCATCTGCGCTGCCCACACGATGGCGGCCGGGTGCGTCACCTTCAGCGCGTCGGCGGTGCGGCCCGAGGGGAACGTGACGGTGCAGGCCTCCAGGTAGTCGGGCCGCTTCACCGGCAGCCGCTTCTGGTAGATCTCCTCGCCGCCGATGCCGTCGGGGAAGCGCTGCAGATGCGTCGGACGGTCGCGCAGCAGCGCCACCATCGGTTCGGCGACGGCGCGGTAGTACTCGACGAGCTTGCCCTTGGTGCCCGCGGCGCCGAGCTTCGGAAAGTAGGGCTTGTCCGAATTCGTGAGGCGCACCATCACGCCGTCGACGTCCAATTCGGTTGCAGGACTGGGCATCCCTATCCCCTCTCCCCGTGGGCCGCGCCTTCCAGCACGTCGAACAGGTCGTAGTTGAGCGGTGTGTCCAACTGATCGAAGGTACAACTCGCCGGGTCGCGGTCGGGGCGCCAGCGGACGAACTTCACGGCATGCCGGAAGCGCTCCCCGTCACTGCCCGCGCCCTCCATCTGGTCGTAGGCCACCTCGCAGACCTTCTCGGGCCGGATCGGTATCCACCGCTTGTCGGCCGCGGAGTTCCAGCGCGACGGCTCGCCATCGTTGACCTGATCGCCCTCACGCAACGGCTCGAGTTCGGCCAGCATCTTCAGCCGGTCCTTCGTGGTGAACGACGCAGCGCCACCAACCATTTGGAGTTCACCGTCGGGACGGTAGAGCCCGAGCAGGAGGGATCCGATGCCCTCGCCGCTCTTGTGGATCCGGTAGCCGATCGCCACGCAGTCCGCGTCGCGGGCGTGCTTGACCTTCACCATGTCGCGCTTGCCGGGTAGGTAGCGGCCGTCGAGGCGCTTGGCGATCACGCCGTCGAGGCCTGCGCCCTCGAACGTCGTCAGCCAGTGCGTGCCCTGCTCGGCCTCCTCGGTGGTGCGGGTGACGTGACACCACGTCTTCTCGTGCACCGCATCCGCCAGGGCCTCCCGTCGCACCCGGAACGGTTCGGCGAGCAGCGACCGGTCGCCGGTGGCCAGCGCGTCGAAGCCGATGAAGTGGGCGGGCGTCTGCTGTGACAGCAGCTTCACCCGGCTTGCGGCTGGGTGGACGCGCTGGCTCAGCGACTCCCAGTCCAGCCGGGTGCGGCCGTCGATCTCGCGGGGCACCACGATCTCGCCGTCGAGGACGCAGCGGGGCGTCAGTTCCTCGCGCAGGGACTTGAGCAGCTCCGGGAAGTAGCGGCCGAGATCCTTGCCGTTGCGCGACTGCAGCATCACCTCGTCGCCGTCGCGGAACACCAGCGCGCGGAACCCGTCCCACTTGGGCTCGTACGACCAGACGCCGGGGTCGTCGGGCACCTTGGCAGCGGCCTTGGCCAGCATCGGTTCCACGGGGGGCATGACCGGTAGGTCTGCGGTGAAGGGCACGGTGTCCATCCTGGTTCACGGGTCGGCTCGCGGTAGGTGGACTACCCATCGCGGGGAAACTCATCACGAGGGCGCGACAATGGGCCGGTGCACCTACCCGTCATGCCCCCGGTGTCGCCGATGCTGGCGAAGTCGGTCCCGCACATCCCCGCAGGCCCGCCCGCGCTCTCCTACGAGCCGAAGTGGGACGGGTTCCGGTCGATTTGCTTCCGCGACGGTGACGAGGTGGAGTTCGGCAGCCGCAACGAACGGCCGCTGACGCGCTACTTCCCCGAACTCGTCGCCGCGGCGCTGGCCGAACTGCCCCCGCGCTGCGTGGTCGACGGTGAGATCGTGGTCGCGGGTGCCCAGAGTCTCGACTTCGACGCGCTGCAACTGCGGATGCATCCGGCGTCGTCACGCGTGCGCATGCTGGCCGAGAAGACACCGGCGGCGTTCATCGCGTTCGACCTGCTGGCAATCGGCGATGAGGACCTCACGGCGCGGCCGTTCGGCGAGCGGCGGGCAGCGCTCGAGCAGGCGATGGCGGCGTCGGGGCCGTCGTTCCACCTGACGCCGGTGACCACCGATGTCGGAACGGCGCACCGCTGGTTCGACGAGTTCGAAGGCGCAGGCCTCGACGGCGTCATCGCCAAGCCGCTGACCATCACCTATCAGCCCGACAAGCGAATCATGTTCAAGATCAAGCACGCTCGCACCGCCGACTGCGTGGTGGCGGGCTACCGCCTGCACAAGTCGGGTGCCGATGCGGTGGGTTCATTGATGCTGGGGCTCTACGACGACGCAGGCGACCTCGCCTCCGTGGGCGTCATCGGCGCATTCCCGATGGCCACCCGGCGCACGCTGTTGGCCGAATTGCAGCCGCTGGTAGTGCCGTTCGACGAGCACCCGTGGAACTGGGGCGGCCATGCGGTCGAGAGCCCAACGCCGCGCAATGCGGGCTCGCGGTGGAATGCCTGCAAGGATCTGTCCTTCGTGCCGTTGCGACCCGAACGCGTCGTCGAGGTGCGTTACGACCACATGGAGGGCCAAAGATTCCGGCATCTACCGCAATTCAACAGGTGGCGGCCTGACCGGGACCCACGGTCGTGCACCTTCGAGCAACTCGAGCAGCCGGTGGGATTCGACCTCGACGACATCGTGCCGGGGCTCGGGTCGACCAGGAGGTGACGGCCTCGGCGGTGCCCAGCCTCTATGGTGGGCCACGTGTCCTCGGCGTCCGTTCCTCCGGTAGAGCCCTCGCCGTGGACGCCGCGGGAGGCCGAGTTGCTCGCCGTGACGCTTTCGCTCTTGCAGGACCACGGTTACGAGCGGCTGACGCTGGAGGCTGTTGCCACCACCGCCCAGGCCAGCAAGGCCACGATGTACCGGCGGTGGCCCTCGAAGGCCGACCTGGTGCTCGCCGCCTTCATCGAAGGCGTTCGGCAGAGCGTCGTACCGCCCGACACCGGCACCCTGCGGGGTGATCTGCTCCACCTCGGCGGAGCCATCCGGGACCACTGCGCCAGGCATGCCGGCAGCATGCGGGCCGTGCTGGTCGAGGTGTCGAACAACCCGGCACTGCGCGACGCGATGCAGCACCAGTTCCTCGACCAGCGCAAGGCCCTGATCCAGTCCATCCTGATGCGGGCCGTCGACCGCGGCGAGATCCACCGCGCCGCGGTCAGCGACGAACTGTGGGACGTGCTCCCGGGCTATCTGATCTTCCGGGCGGTCTTCGCCAATCGGCAGCCCACCGCGGAGACGGTCACTGCTCTCGTCGACGACGTGATCATGCCTTCGCTGACGCGCACCATCGGCTGACCGACTCTCCTTCTCGCCCGGCGGGAACTGCGGTTTGCGCAGTTCACGGGGTGAATGTCAAGACTTGCCGACACCAGTCCCGTACCGTACCGTTCCGCTCGTTGGTCGATCTCGCGCCGCAGTGCTGCGACTGGAGTCGTCGCCACGAAGGTGTATCGATAACCGTTGAAAGGCGACCACGTGAAGCGGGTGTCGGTCGGTGGCGTCGTCAGGCGCCGGTGGGCTGTGATCGTGGCCGTCGTGGTCGTGGCGATCACGTCGTTCGCGGTCTACCGGTTGAACGGCATCTTCGGCTCCAACGACGTCGTCTCGCGGCCGAGCGCCGACTCGCTGGAGAACCCCGACTTCAACCCCAAGCAGGTGCTGTTCGAGGTGTTCGGCCCACCCGGCACGCTCGCCACCATCAACTACCTGGACAAGGACGCCCAGCCCCAGCGCGTCGACGACACGCCGCTGCCCTGGTCGACCACGTTGACCACCACTGACCCGACGTTGTTCGCCGACCTCCGCGCCCAGGGCGACGCCCAGCCCATCGGATGCCGCATCACCGTCAACGGCATCGTCAAGGACGAAAGGTCCACCGACAACGTGAACGGCTACATCGCCTGCCTGGACAAGTCCGCGTGAGCGCACACGCCGTCGAGGAGGTCCGGCAGTCCCGGGTCGCCCGCAACATCCGGCGCTTCGCCGTTCCCATCCTGCTGATCTGGGTGGCGATCGCCGCGCTGACGAACGTCGTCGCCCCGCAGTTGGAGGTGGTCGGAGAGGCCCGCTCGGTCGGGCTGAACGCGCCGGATTCGCCGTCCATCAAGGCGATGCGGCACATCGGTCAGGTCTTCGAGGAATTCGACTCGGACAGCGCCGCGATGATCGTGCTCGAGGGCGATCAGCCGCTGGGCGCCGACGCGCACGCGTTCTCCGACGTCCTGGTCGACAAACTCGGCGAGGACACCAAACACGTCCAGCACATCCAGGACTTCTGGGGCGACCCGCTGACCGCAGGCGGCTCGCAGAGCAAGGACGGCAAGGCCGCCCTGGTGCAGGTGTACCTCGCAGGCAATCAGGGCGAAGCGCTGGCCAACGAGTCCGTCGACTCGATCCGCGACATCGTCGCCAGCGTGCCGCCGCCGCCGGGGGTCAAGGCCTACGTCACCGGCGCCTCACCCCTGATCACCGACAACTTCGAGGTCGGCAACGAGGGCACGAATCAGGTCACCGCGATCACGTTCCTGGTGATCGCCGTGATGCTGCTGTTCGTCTACCGCTCGGTGGTGACGATGCTCATCATGCTGGTCGCCGTCGCGGTGGAGCTGGCCGCGGCGCGTGGCGTGGTCGCCTTTCTCGCCGACTCCGGTTTCATCGGCCTGTCGACCTACTCCACCAACCTGCTGACGCTGCTCGCGATCGCAGCGGGTACCGACTACGCCATCTTCGTCGTCGGCCGGTACCACGAAGCACGCTCGGTAGGCGAGGACCGAGAAGCGGCGTTCTACACGATGTTTCGCGGCACCGTCCACGTGATCGTCGGATCGGGACTCACCATCGCCGGTGCGGTGTACTGCCTGAGTTTCACCCGATTGCCCTACTTCCAGACCCTGGGGCTGCCCGCGGCCCTCGGCGTGCTCGTGACACTGGCGGCCGCGCTCACCCTCGGTCCGGCAGTGCTGGTGATCGCCAGCCACTTCGGCCTACTGGAACCCAAGCGCATCGTGCGGACCAGGGGCTGGCGGCGCATCGGAACGGTGATCGTCCGGTGGCCCGGGCCGGTGCTCGTTGTGACGCTCGCGCTGGCCGCGATCGGGCTGCTCGCCCTCCCCGGCTACAAGACCAGCTACGACGCACGGCCCTACCTGCCTGCCTACGCCCCGGCCAACGTGGGCTACGCCGCCGCCGAACGGCACTTCTCCGAGGCGCGGCTCAACCCCGAACTGCTGATGGTCGAGACCGACCACGACATGCGCAATCCCGCCGACATGCTGATCCTCGAACGCATCGCGAAGGCCGTGCTGCACACCCCCGGAGTGTCACTGGTGCAGTCGATCACGCGACCACTCGGGACGCCGATCACGCACAGTTCCATACCGTTTCAGATCAGCGCCACCAGTGCCAGCCAGATCATGAACCTGAGTTACCAGCAGGCACGGGCTCGCGACATCCTCAAGCAGGTCGACGCGACGTCGACGTCGATCGACATCCTGGAGAAGCAGCTGGCGTTGCAGCAGGCCAGCGCTGCTGCGACCGACGAACAGGTGCGGGCGTTCCACGAGACCGTCGAAGTGGTCAACGAAGTGCGGGACAACATCGCGAACTTCGACGACTTCTTCCGGCCCATTCGAAACTACTTCTACTGGGAACCGCACTGCTACGACATCCCGTCGTGCGCGGCGCTGCGGTCGGTGTTCGACACGCTCGACGGCATCAACGCACTGAGCGACAAGTTCACCCAGATCACTGCGAGCCTGGACAAGCTCAACGCCCTGCAACCCCAGCTCGTCGCGTTGATCCCGCCGCAGATCGCCGTGCAGGAAACCAATCGCGAGTTGCTGCAGTCGAATTACGCAACCACGGCAGGCACCGACGCGCAGTCGGAGGAGGCCTTGCAGAACGCGACGGCGATGGGTCAAGCCTTCGACGCCGCCAAGAACGACGACTCGTTCTACCTGCCGCCGGAGGCGTTCGACAACCCCGACTTCAAGCGTGGCCTCAAGCTGTTCCTGTCGCCGGACGGCAAGGCGGCCCGCATGACGATCACCCATGAGGGCAATCCGGCGACACCCGAGGGCATCTCGCACATCGACGCCATCAAGAACTCCGCGTTCGACGCGATCAAGGCGACGCCGCTGTCCGATGCCAGCATCTACGTGGCCGGTACCGCGTCCTCCTACAAGGACATTCAGGATGGCGCGAAGTACGACCTGATCATCTGCGCCCTGGCGGCGTTGGCGCTGATCCTGCTCATCATGATGTTCATCACCAAGAGCATCGTCGCCGCGTTGGTCATCGTGGGGACCGTCGCGCTATCGCTCGGTGCGTCGATCGGACTATCGGTACTGGTGTGGCAGTACATCTTCGGCATCCCGTTGTACTGGATCGTCGTTCCGCTGGGCATCATCCTGCTGCTCGCGGTCGGCGCCGACTACAACCTGCTGCTGATCTCCCGGTTCCAGGAGGAAGTGGGCGCCGGCCTGAAGACCGGCACCATCCGCGCCATGGCCGGAACGGGCGGGGTCGTCACGGCGGCCGGGCTGGTGTTCGCCGCGACCATGTCGTCGTTCATCTTCAGCAATCTGGTGGTGCTCGGGCAGATCGGCACCACCATCGGCCTCGGGCTGCTGTTCGACACGTTAATCGTGCGATCGTTCATGACGCCCGCCATCTCGACGCTGCTCGGCCGCTGGTTCTGGTGGCCGCAGATCGTCCGCACCAGGCCTGCCAGTCAGATGCTGCGCCCCTACGGGCCGCGACGCGCGGTGCGCGACCTGCTGGGACGGGAGCCGGGCGACAAGCCGGCGTGACTGGCGTAAAGGTGCACCAACCCGCTTGCCACGGCGTAGCGGGGACCGTGCACGCCGTCGACGTCGGCGCGGCCCACCGCGATCGGCACGCTGCGCAACGCCTCGGCGACCGCACGCAGCAATTCGTCGTCCATTGCGCCACCGCCGGCGAGCACCAGCGCCGTCGGCGGGGTGTCGAACGCCCGTAGGCACCGGGCGATGTTCGCGGCGATCGTCTGCCGCTTGATCGCCAACCGCAGGCTGCGCCACTCCTCGGCGGCCAGCCGGTTGGAGAACGGCACGAGGCCCGCGCTGCCGCGGGTGCAGAGCCTGCCGATCGCCTCCGACGCCGCGGGCGAGTCGAGGAACACACGACGCCCATCCTCCTCGTGCGCGACGTGCGGGCCCTCCACCCGGATCGCAGGCGTTCGCTTCACCTGCTCGGCGAGCGCGCGCGGGATACCGAGCACCCGGGCGACGGCGACCGTGATGGTCTCCCCCGCTCCCGCGGCGACGACCGTGCCGCCCCTGCCGACGAGATCGATGGTGCCGCCGCCGATGTCGCACACCACCGAGTCCGGCGGTAGGCCCGGCGTGGTGCGGGCACCCCAGGCCGCGGCCTCCGGCTCGGTCGCGAGGGTACGGGCCGGCCTACCGGTCAGTTCGGCGACTGTGACCGCCGCGTCGGACACCTCGTCGGCGGCGAGCATCGCGACGACGGTGCCGCGCGCGTCGGCCACGCCGCGGCGCAGCCAGGCGCCGTCGTCGATCGTCGCGAGGTCGGTGAAGAAGGCGTCGGAGACCGCGATGCCGTGTTCGGCGGTCGGTACGGCGCGCAGCCTGATGTGCGTCACGCAGCCCGGGGGTGCCAGGCGCAGGACCGCGTGCGCCTGGGCCGGGGTGTAGCGCACCACCTCTCCGTCGACCAGGCAGTCGACGTAGTCGTCGTCGACGGCGGGCTGCGGTGGCGGCTCAGTGCGAAGGGTGACGGCGATGGCCGAGGCGTCGGCCAGTTCGCGGCAGAACTCCGCGACGTCGTGGATCGCGCCGTGCTCGACGCCGAGCGCGGCCGACAGCGCGATCGGATCGGCCATCGCCCGGTAGGAGCGGCCCTCCTCGACCACTTCGACGGCGATCAGCGCACCGGCGGGCACGTCCACGTCGGCTTCGTCGACGACGGGGACGTCGACCGGGATGCGGTTGCGGATCAGCACGGCGTCGTCCTGGGCGACGACGACTCCGACCACGCGCCTGCCACGTCCCACCGCGTCGGTGATCGCGCGGGCCGCGTCCTCGAAGTCCGTTGTCGCGTCCACGGTTACGACGATCGGGCCGTCGGTCGCGTCGTCGGCGAGCGCGGCCAGCGGCACGTGCCTGCCCACCCCGTACCCCGCGCCGGCCGGGGTGCTGGCGTCCGGTCGACGCAGGCTCCGCACCGGCGCCCGTGGTGAGGTGGCCGGTGGCAGCGGCGCGGTCGAGGTGTCGACGGGGCGCAACGCCGAGAGCACCAGTTCGTCGGCGGCGATGTCCGCGTCGACTTCGATCCTGTGCAGCAGCGCTGCGGCGCCATGCAGCGAGTCCTGCGACCCCTTGCGCCCGCGCGTCGGCGCCTGGCCGTGTGCGAGCGGTGTCACCGATCCGTCAGTGACGCGGGCGAGGACGATCTCGGTGGTGTGGTTGCCGACGTCGATGCCGGCCAGCACGGTCAACGCAACAGGCCGCGCCGGGCGTACACCGTCGCGGCCTGTTCGACCAGTGCCGCGCAGCGGGTCGCGCCCCGCGCCTCCAGGGACGCCCGCAGCTCGTCGAGCTGGCCTGCCGTCGACCGGTACGGGCGCAGCGCCTCGTAGAGCGCCATGACGTCTTCGTCGTCGATGGTTGCGAGTTCAGCTGCGCGCAGGAAGTTCTCGGCAAGCTGCGGATTGCCGCCCTCCTCGGCGACCGCGGCCTGGTGCGCCAGGACGGCCGGGTCCATCCGCAGGTCCGACAGGCCGAGCTTGCCGTCGACGGCGTTCTCGACGGTGATGTCGACGCGTTCGCCGCTCATGGCCGACGCACCTCGACGGTGACGGGTGGTTCGCCGGGCTCGCACGCTTGGCGTTCGAGGGACACCAGCGCGACGGCGCGCGCGTGGTACCGCGCCGAGATCGACTCGTCGGTGCCGCCGGTGAAGATCGGCACGGGCGCCATCCCCTTGGCGTGGCGGGCCGCGTTCTTGCCGAGATCTCGGTACATGCCCGCGGTCAACAGCGGTGCCACGCTGAACAGTTCGAGGTTGGCCAGCGGCGCCAGGTCGCGCCGGTGGATCAGCGACGTGCCCTTGCCTTGCAACCCGATCCCGATGCCCGACCCGGACAGTCGCGCGGCGGTCAGCCCGATGAGTCCGACGTCGATGGTGGAGCGCACCCGCACCAGCCGGGGCACGCACCCCTCCTCCTCGAGACCGGCCGAGATCTGCCGGAGCACCTCGCCGACGGTCAGTCCGCACAGCGTGAGCCAGACGCTGCGGCCCCAGGCCGGCGACAGGCCGATGCACACCTCGCGTGGGTCGCTGCCCTGCCGCGCAGGCTCGACGTCGGTGACGATCACGTGCCCGTAGTGCTCGGCCTGGTCGGCGGTCAGCTCCGAGGACGTCCGAGCCTGCCGGATCCCGTCGATCTCCGATTGCCGGTGTGCAGTCGGCGCGTAACCGGTTCCCGGGCCCGCGTAGTCGTTGGGGTCGGTCAGCTTGGACAGCACGCGGAACTCGTCGTCGAAGATCGCCGAGGTCTGCAGCTGGTCACCGCGCAGCCGCTCCTCGGTGAGCCGCGTGATCGCCTGGGCCTCGTCGCCGAACCCGGTGCGGTGCAGCGCGGCGATCACGTCGAAGACCGTCAACTGCCGGGCCTCGATGGACGCGGCCGCCTCGGCCACGATCTTCGGGTGCCCGGGCGGCAGGTCGCGGGACCCGTTGGCGAACACCACCTCCTCGACGCGGTCGTCGTCGTAGTCGGCGAGCCCCAGGTCGCGGTAGACGGCCTGCACGGCCTGCGCCGCGCGGCGACGTACCGCCTCGAGGTGGTCGGCCGAAACGGTGCGCAGGCCGCCGTCGGCGCCCCAGTCGCGCTGCAGGACCAGGAAGTCGTCCATGTCGTCGGAGTTGAAGTTGGACAGCGCGAAGGCGTTGTCGTAGCGCGGGATCGACCCGAATCCGGAGAAGACGAAGTCGGCACCGGCCAGCAGCACGGGCAGCGTGTGGGCACTGCGCCGGATGTCGGATTCGGAGATCAAGTTGTCGTTGCCCGCGCACGACTCGAGGTCGCGCATCATGACCATGAGGTTCTCGGCGAGCAGTTCCTTCATGCCCTCGGGCACCGATGCCACCACGCCGACGCCGTCGATGCCGCCGTTCTGCACGCCCTGGGAACCCAGCGCCCGCGCCAATGACACGCACCGCGACTCGAGGTAGAGGATCGAGCACCGCTCGGCCGCGCCCATCAGCACTTCGGCGCCACCGCCGCTGGTGACGCGCATCTTGAGGCCCCGGGAGGCGTAGGCAGACGTCAGGATGGCCTTGCTGAACGGGGTGTCGTCACCGTCGACGAACACCTGCTCGGTGCCGTAGATCGAGATGGTCTCGGCATAGCTGGTGAGCCCGCGCAGCCCGAGGCGCAGTTCGAGCGCTTCTTCGATGGAGCACTGCGCCATCGCCCCTGGCGTCCCGACCTGGCTGCCGATCAGCAGCGCCACGGCGTTCGACGGTGCGTCACCGAGCACGGGCACGGTGGTCTCGACCTCGCGGAAGCCGTAGGCCACCGCGCTCGCGGCGTCGGCGGCGATGAGGAGCGGGTCGTCGAGCTGGTTGGTGACGTGCGCCTGGTTGCTCGGGGTACGCCTCGCGCGCAGCTTGGTCATCGCCATCTGCATCTCGACGGGGCTCAGCAGTGCCACGACCCTCGCGAGTTTGGCGGGGGTGGTGCCGCCGATCAGCCGCACCACCTCCGCCCGCGGCACGTTGACGTCGACGGCCATGCGGGCCAGCACGGCGTCGTCGAGTGCCATCGCCTCGTCCGCGACCGCGAGATCGATGCCGTAGCGGGCGATGAACTCGTCGATCACGTCGAACTCGGCGACGGACTTGCCGTCGAGTTCAAGCACCTCCCCGTCGCGCACCAGCAGCGACGGGGAGGGGTCTTGGGGACTGCGCATCGCGATCAGGCCGAGGTCGGCGTCGGCGACGCTGAACCCGTCGAGGTTGACCGGTTTGGCGTTGAGCACCTTCATGCGGCCCAACTCGCTCACGGCGAACCCCTTCCCTGATCGACGACGATCAGTCGCGGATTTCGTTGTCCTCGAACACGACCCGGCCGATCAGGTCGTAGCGCCGCGGGTCACGCAGCTTGAAGTACAGCGACATTCCCGCACCGAATACGAACAGGCCGACCACGATCCACGGCGTCAGCTTGAACAGCAGCGTCCCCGATGCCGCGCCTGCCGCGGACTCCTTGTGCTCCCACAGCAGGTACACGACGTACAGCATGCCGACGCCACCGAGCAGTGGCGCGAGGAACGTCTTGAACCAGTGCGCACTGGACGGGTGGTTCTTGTGGAAGTGGAAGTACGCGATCACCGCGAAGGCGCACAGCGACTGGACGATCAGGATGGCCATGGTGCCGAGGATCGCCAGCAGCGTGTACATGTGCACGTACGGATCCATGCCCGCGACGAAGAACGCCAGGATCAGCACCAGCGTGATGCCGCTCTGGACGAACGATGCGATGTGCGGCGACCCGTGGGTGGGATGCGTTGCGCCGAGCGTCTTCTGCAGGCCCTTGGACAGTCCCTCGCGTCCGAGTGCGTACAGGTAGCGCGACGCGCAGTTGTGGAAGGCCATGCCGCAGGCGAACGAACCGGTCACGAGCAGGATGTTGAACAGCGTGATGGCCCACTCGCCGTAGGTGTCGCGGACCGGGCCAAAGAAGATCTCCGAGGAGGTGTCCGCACTCTGGGCGAGTTCGATGGACTGCTGCGGGCCGGTGCCCGCGATCGCCATCCACGACACGAACACGTAGAAGAGGCCGACGCCCAGGACGGCGATCATGGTCGCGCGGGGGATGATTCGCTTCGGGTCCTTGGACTCCTCGCCGTACATGGCGGTCGACTCGAAGCCGACCCACGACCAGAACGCGAAGAACAGGCCGAGGCCGGCGCTGGCGCCCGCGATGGCGGCCGGGGTGAACGCCCCGATGGGGTTGAGCGTCTCGGCGATGGCGAAGCCGTCGGGCCCGCCGCCCTTGACCAGCACCGCGATGGCACCGAGCGACAGCATGACGATCTCGGTGACCAGGAAGACGCCGAGCACCTTGGCGGTCAGGTTCACGTCGAAGTAGGTGAGGATCGCGTTCAGCACCAGCATCAGCAGCGCGGGGATGATCCAGTGGATCTCCACGCCGAACTGCGACGACAGGAAGTTCTTGAAGAAGAACGAGAAGATGCCGATCAGCGAGGCCTCGAACACGATGTAGGCCATCGTGATCAGCAGGCCGCTGGCCATGCCGACCACGCGGCCGAGGCCGTGGGAGATGTAGCCGTAGAACGCACCGGTCGTGGTGATGTGCTTGGCCATGGTCGCGTAGCCGATGGCGAACAGTCCGAGCACGACGGTCGCGACGATGTAGCCCGCCGGCGCGTGCGAACCATTTCCGAAGCCGACGGCAATCGGAACGTTGCCGACCATTGCGGTGATGGGCGCGGCCGTGGCGACCGCCATGAAGATGACCCCGAGGGTTCCGACGGCGTTCCGCTTGAGCCGCTGGACGGAGTCACCCGTGTTTTCGTCGCGCGAAACGACTTGATCGGTCATGTCTTTCGGATGCCTTCCCAGTGAACGGTAGGAGTCGGGCATGGCTCTGGTGTGGCCCATCCCACAACCGACCAACGTATATTGGCACTACCAAATAGACTCCGCAACCGGAACGGCGACCTTTTTTCGGTCAATGGTATCCATTGACATAAATGGTCCGACCATTTTAGGGTGAGTCCGACGCAGCCCGACGAACTCACCACAGGAGTCTCGTGTACGACTACGGCACATTCTCGTTCGAGTCCAAGACCCAGGTGTTGGAACGGGCGAAGACGTTCTGGAACCCGGACAAGACGCAGTTCTGGACCGACGCCGGGGTCGATCTGGTCATCGACCGCCGGGAGGGCTACTTCCTCTGGGACATGAGCGGTCGCCGGCTCATCGACATGCACCTCAACGGTGGCACCTACAACCTGGGCCACCGCAACCCCGAGGTGATGCAAGCACTCGTCGACGGCATGGCGCACTTCGACGTCGGCAATCACCACTTCCCGTCGGTCGCCCGCACCGCGCTGGCGCAGCGACTCGTCGAGTCCGCGCCTGCGTCGATCAGCAAGGTGGCCTTCGGCTCCGGCGGTGGCGAGGCCATCGACATCGCGCTCAAGAGTGCCCGCCACGCCACCCAGCGCCGCAAGATCGTCTCGATCGTCAAGGCCTATCACGGGCACACCGGTCTCGCGGTCGCCACCGGCGACGATCGGTTCGCGAAACTCTTCCTCTCCGATCAGCCCGACGAGTTCATCCAGGTGCCGTTCGGTGACGTGGACGCGATGGAACAGGCCGTGCGCGGCCGCGACGTCGCCGCCGTGATCATGGAGACCATCCCCGCGACGTACGGCTTCCCCCTGCCGCCGCCGGGCTACCTCGAGGCGGTCAAGGACCTCTGCGTGCGCTACGACGCGCTCTACATCGCCGACGAGGTCCAGACGGGCCTGATGCGCACCGGCGAGATGTGGGCCATCACCAAGCACGGCATCGAACCGGACATCATGGTCGCGGGCAAGGGCCTCTCGGGCGGCATGTACCCGATCACCGCGGCGATGCTCGGCGACCGCGCCGCCCAATGGCTCGACCAGGACGGGTTCGGCCACATCTCCACCTTCGGCGGCGCCGAACTCGGCTGCGTCGCTGCGATCAAGACCCTCGAGATCAGCGGCAGGCCCGAGGTGCGGTCGTCGGTGCACTACATCGCCGACGTCTTCGCCAAGGGGTTGGCCCGCATTCAGGCCGACTACCCGGACTGGTTCATCGGCATCCGCCAGAACGGCGTGGTGATCGGACTCGAGTTCGACCACCCGGAGGGCGCCAAGTTCGTGATGCGCGAACTGTACGAGCGCGGGGTGTGGGCGATCTTCTCCACGCTCGATCCCCGTGTGCTGCAGTTCAAGCCGGGCCTGCTACTCAGCCGTGACCTGTGCGAGGACGTCCTGGATCGCGTGGACGTGGCGGTCGGCGCGGCGCGCGACTCGGCGGGCAATTCAGCCACTGGACGGAGGAAGTCGTGAGCACCATGCCTGCGGTGAGCCACCTGCTCGAGCGTGCACGCTGGGCTGCGGGCGCATACGCCGAGTACGACCAGACGGCGGTGACCGCGATCGTGACGGCAGTCGCCGACGCCGCCTACGCCGAGTCCGAACGCTTCGCCGCCGCCGCGGTCACCGAGACCGGGATGGGCGTCGTCGCCGACAAGGTGCTGAAGAACCGCGCCTGCTCGCGCGGGATCGTCGAGTACTACCGCGGCGAGGACTTCGTCTCCCCCACCATCGACCACGCCCGCAAGATCGTCGAGATCCCCCGTCCCGCAGGCGTTGTGCTCGCGCTGACGCCGACCACCAACCCGGTTTCGACGATCTACTTCAAGGTGATCCTCGCCCTGATGACCCGCAATGCGGTCGTCGTGGCACCTCACCCCCGCGCCCGGCAGTGCTCCGTCGACGCGGTGCACGTGCTGGCCGAGGCCGCGGTGAACGCCGGCGCCCCCGACGGCATCGTGTCGGTGGTCGAGGAGCCGTCCATACCCCTCGTCGAAGCCCTGATGGCCGACGAGCGCACCGACGTCATCGTCGCCACCGGCGGCACCGGCGTCGTGCGTGCGGCGTACTCGTCGGGCAATCCGGCACTCGGGGTCGGGCCGGGCAACGTGCCGGTCTTCGTCGACGCCAGTGCCGACGTCGAAGCCGCGGCCCGTCGCATCGTCGACAGCAAGGCCTTCGACAACTCGGTGCTGTGCACCAACGAATCCGTGCTGATCGTCGAGGAGGCGGTCGCAGGCAAGCTCAGTGCGGCACTCACCCGCAACGGCGCGCACATCCTCGACGAGGACGGCGCGCATCGGTTGCGCCAGTTCATGTTCCCCGGCGGGAAGCTCAACACCGACGTGGTGGGCCGCTCGGCGGCGTGGATCGCCGAGCAGTTCGGCCTGCGCGTGACGCCGAAGACCCGGCTGCTGGTCGCGCCCTTCACCGACGTCGTCGGCGAGGAGGTGCTCACCCACGAGAAGCTCTGCCCCGTCCTCGGCATGACGACCGTGGTGGGCCCCGATCGCGGCATCCGCGCCGCCCGCGCCGTGGTCAGGATCGCCGGAGCCGGGCACTCGGCGGCGATCCACAGCGAGGACCCGCGCGTCATCACCGACTACGCCGCGCAGGTGCCGGTGCTGCGGGTGTCGGTCAACGTCGGCAACAGCACCGGAAGCTCGGGCCTGGACACGAACCTCGCGCCGTCGATGACGATCGGCACGGGTTTCGTCGGACGCAGCTCGATCGGCGAGAACCTGCAGCCGCACCACCTCGTCAACCACACCCGGATCGCCTACAACGCCGACGCCGGCGTGGTGATGCCGAGCTTCTCGGGCATCTCGCCGTGGCGGGCGCCCGCAGGTCCGGTTCCCGCATACCCCCTGGCTTCCAACGACTCTGGCGCCGTGCCGCAACCGGTCCGTCGCGACGCCCGTCCGGCCGGTGCCCGGTCCAACGATCCGGGGATCGAGGCGCTGCGAGCCGAACTGCGCGCGTTGGTCGTCGAAGAACTCGCTCAACTGATCAAGAGGTGACCCGTGGCTGAACTGCGTTCGTTCATCTTCATCGACAGGCTGCAGCCGCAGACGATGTCGTACCTCGGCACCTGGATCAAGGGTGCCCTGCCCCGCGCCGACATGGCGGCCCAGATCATCGAGGTGGCACCGGGTCTGGACATCGAGGGCGTCACCGACGTCGCCCTCAAGCACGCCGACGTCATGGCAGGCGTGCTCGTGGTGGAGCGCCAGTTCGGCTACCTGGAGTTCCACGGCGAGACGGGATCGGTCAAGGCCGCCGCCGATGCGGCCCTCGACGAACTGGGCGGCAGTGCCGACTCGGCCACGTCCCCGACGATCCTGGCCTCGCGGATCATCTCCAGCGTCGACCGACAGCACGCATTCCTGATCAACCGCAACAAGATCGGGTCGATGGTCCTGGCCGGCGAATCGCTCTACGTCCTGGAGGTGGCCCCCGCGTCGTACGCGATCCTCGCCACCAACGAGGCCGAGAAGGCAGCCGACGTGAAGGTCGTCGACTTCCGGATGATCGGTGCGACCGGCCGGGTCTACCTGTCCGGCACCGAGGCCGACGTCCGGCAGGCGGCCGCCGCAGCCGAGGACGCGCTGCGACGGAGCGGGTCGTGACGTCCTTCGACCGCGAGCAACTGCGCCTCCTGGTCAGGGAGGTCGTGCGCGACGCCGTCCGCGACCTGTCGCCGCAGGCGCCGAACTCCGCACCACCGCCCACGGCGCCGACGCCGGTCGGCACCTCTGCCCCGGCACCGGTCGGGCCCGTTCCGACGGGCCCGCTGGCCGCCGACGAACGCCGCCGCACCGAGACAGTGCGGATCGGCTCGGACGCCGATCTCGACGCCTTCGTGCGGACGCTGCTGCGTCTGTTCGAGAACCCCAAGACGCGAGCCGATCTGCGCAACGGCAGGCTCGACTTCCGCCTGGCGGGCACGCACCGGGGCTCCGGCGGGTCGACCCACCGGATCGAGCGCGGCGCCGTCACCGAACGGCACGTCGCCGAGATCGCCGACAGCGGCGCCACGCTGGTGCTCGGGCCGCGGGCCGTGCTCACCCCGCTCGCGCGGGAACGTGCCCGCGCGCTCGGCATCACCATTCAGAAGGAGCGCACATGATCACCGAGGAGCCACGATGATCCGGGGAACCGTCACCGGCCAGGTCTGGTCGACCCGCCGCATCGAGGGCGTACCTCCCGGCGCCTTCCTCGAGGTCGAGGTCGACGGCGCCGGATCCCGCCTCATCGCGTTCGACGTCCTGGGCAGCGGCGTCGGCGAACAGGTCCTGGTGGCCCAGGGCTCGGTGGCGGCCGGCTGGTTCACCGGCACACCACCTCCGGTCGACGCCCTGATCATCGGTTCCATCGACCCCGATTCCACCAAGTAACCACCACCACGAAGGAGAAACACCATGGCCAGCAACGCGATCGGAATGATCGAGACCAAGGGCTACGTCGCGGCACTCGCCGCCGCCGATGCAATGGTCAAGGCAGCGAACGTGACCATCACCGACCGCCAGCAGGTGGGCGACGGCCTGGTCGCCGTCATCGTCACCGGCGAGGTGGGTGCGGTCAAGGCGGCCACCGAGGCAGGTGCCGAATCCGCCGCGCAGGTGGGCGAACTCATCAGCGTGCACGTCATCCCGCGCCCCCACAGCGAACTCGGCGCGCACTTCTCCCTCGCAGCCCAGTAGTCCCGCTCGATGGCCGCGATCGACACCGCGACCGGCACGGGGACGCGGACCGACATCCGCGTGTACCTGTTGGTCGAGGATCTCCAGCAGCAGTTCGCCGCTTACCTCGGGACTCCGACCCGGGCCCGCGGGTATCCGCCGTACGCCGGTGATCACGCACTGATCGTCGAGGTGTCCCCCGCCCTGGCGATCGAGCGGGTGATCGACCTCGCTCTGCGGGAGGTCCCCGGCATCTCACCCGGAATCCTCTACGTGGAACGGCAATTCGGCGTGCTGGAGATCCACTCCGCCGATCTGTCCGACGTGCGTCGGGCAGGTGAGGCGATCCTGGCGGGCACGGGCAACGCGGCTGCCGATCAACTGCGCCCGCGAGTGCTCTACCACGACATCATCGAGGACATCACCGATCAGCACGCGGTGATCATCAACCGCACCCGGCAGGCGTCCATGGTGCTGCCCGGCCAGTCGCTGCTGGTCTACGAGATGACGCCCGCGCTGTTCGCGGCGGTCGCGGCGAACGAGGCCGAACGGGTCGCCCCGGGCCTCACCCTCGTCGACGTGCAGATGATCGGTGCGGCGGGCAGGCTGTACATCGGCGGAAGCACCGGCGACGTCACCGCGGCCAGGGACCGCATCACGGAGGTGTTGGCCGGCATCGAAGGACGGGACCACTGATGGACGCACCCGAGATGGACGACCCGCGACCCGAGGCGACCTTCGTGGCCGACGACGTCGAGGTCGCCGAACTGGCCTTGGCGTCCTACGACATCTCGCCCGAGTCGCGGCTGCGACTGCTCAACCTGTCCGAGAACGCCACGTACGCAGTCGAGGACGCGACCACCGGGGACAAGTCGATCCTGCGGGTGCACCGTAAGGACTACCACCGGCGCCACGAGATCGAGTCCGAACTCGACTGGCTCGAGGCGCTGCGGCGGGACAGCGACGTCACCGTCCCCACGGTGCTGCCCACTCGCGACGGGCAGCGCGTCGTGACGGTCGAGCACGACGGCACCGCCCGCCACGTCGTGCACTTCGACATGGTGGCAGGCGTCGAGCCCGACGAGGAGACACTGACGGTCCACGACTTCCACACGCTGGGCTGCATCACCGCATCGCTGCACGACCATTCGCGGTCGTGGACGCGTCCGCAGGGCTTCGGCAGGTTCTCCTGGGACTGGCGGCACAGCCTCGGCGACACCCCGCGCTGGGGCCGCTGGCAGGACGCCGTCGGCGTCGGCGAGTCCGAGGCCGTCACGCTCGGGCGTGCGGCGCAACTGCTCGAGCAGCGGCTGGCCGACTACGGGACGGGCCCGGACACGTTCGGCCTCGTCCACGCCGACCTGCGCCTGGCCAACCTGCTCGTCGACGGTGACACCATCACCGTGATCGACTTCGACGACTGCGGATTCGGTTGGTACTTCTACGACTTCGGCACCGCCGTGTCCTTCTTCGAGGACGACCCCGCCGTGCCCGAGTGGCAGGAGGCGTGGGTGTCGGGCTACCGGTCGCGGCGCCCACTGGCATCATCGGACGAGGCGATGCTCCCGAGCTTCGTGCTGCTACGCAGGCTGCTGCTACTGGCGTGGATGGGCTCGCACAGCCATTCGCGTGAGTCGCAGGCCATGTCGATCACCTACGCCGAGGGCAGCTGCGCCCTCGCCGAGCGGTACCTCACCTTCAACGGCCAACGCCTGGCCTGACCCAACCCGCCACGAAATCGATACATCCCCCGTCGCTTCCCTCGCCCCACCGAAAGGCACCCCAATGTTCACCTCACTGCAAGGCCGTACCGCCGTCGTCACCGGCGGCAGCAAGGGAATCGGGCGGGGCATCGCCGAGACGTTCGCCGACGCGGGCATCAACGTCGTGCTCACCGGCCGCAATCAGGCCGACGTCGACTCCCGCGTCGATGCCCTCGCGGGCAAGCCCGGCGCGGTCAGCGGCATGTCCGCCGACGTCGCGAGCCCCGAGGACTGTCGCCGTGTGGTCGCGACCGCCGTGGAGCGGCACGGTGGGCTCGACATCGTCTGCGCCAACGCCGGCATCTTCCCGTTCGGGCGGCTGGAGGACCTGACGCCCGACGACCTCGAACAAGTACTCGGCGTCAACTTCAAGGGCACCGTGTACATCGTGCAGGCGGCGATGGAGGCGCTCACCGCCAGCGGCCACGGCCGCGTCATCGTGACGTCGTCGATCACCGGGCCCGTCACCGGCTACCCCGGCTGGTCGCACTACGGTGCCAGCAAGGCCGCACAACTCGGTTTCCTGCGCACCGCAGCAATGGAGCTGGCGCCCAAGAAGATCACGGTGAACGCGGTGCTGCCCGGCAACATCGTCACCGAGGGCCTGATCGGAAATGGCCAGGAATACATGGACCAAATGGCCAAGTCCATCCCCGCGGGCCGACTCGGCAGCGCGGCCGACATCGGCAACGCCGCACTGTTCTTCGCCACCGACGAGGCCTCGTACGTCACGGGTCAGACGCTGATCGTCGACGGCGGGCAGATCCTGCCGGAGTCCGCCGAAGCACTCGCCGAGATGTAGTTGCCCCGTGGATGGGTACCCATCCCCTAGAATTGGTCGTACCAAATCGTTCGGGAGGGGGTTCGGTGCCGACGCCAACCGAACAACTGCGGCGCCGGATCGTTGCCGACATCAACGCCGGGCAGCCGGGCACCAAGCTCGGCAGCGAACGCGAACTGGCCGACCGCTACGGCACCAGCCGGTCGAGCCTGCGGCAGGTGCTCGCCGCGCTGGAGGAGGCTGGGCTGGTCGATCGCGTCATCGGCCGGGCGGGCGGGATCTTCGTCAGCCACGCCCAGGTGCAGCGCAGCCTCTCCGACGTGGTCGGGGTACCGGCGTTCCTGGCCAACCAGGGGTACGTGGCAGGCACCAGGGTGTTGTCCACGAAGATCACCGCGCCCGAACGCGCCACCCAGCAGGCACTGCGCGTCGGCGCCGACGACTTCGTCGTCGAGATCCAGCGGGTCCGACTGGCCGACGGTTCGCCGATCTCGCTCGAACTCGCACAGTTTCCCGCCGACGCGTTCCCCGGCCTGCTCGAACAGCAACTGGGTGGCTCGATCTACGAAATCCTGGAGGAGCGTTACGGTTTGGTGACCGCGCGGGCCGACGAGCGGATCGAGGCGGTGAATGCCACGGCCGAGGAGGCCACGCTGCTGGGCATCAAGCCGCGCTCGGCACTGCTGCTCATCACCCGCATCACCTACGACCAGCACGGGACGCCGTGCGAGTTCTCCCGCGACCTGTTCCGCGGCGACCGGACCCGACTCGCCGTCACGGTGCAGGGGCGCGGTATCGGCGTGCAGTCCTCGGTCGACACGGCGACCGTCGCCCTGCAGAGCCAGGAGTCGCAGATCAAGGCCAGTTGACCTCGACCGCAGTTGAGGTTGCAGGGTGAGGGCATGAAACCGATACGCGCAGATCTGTGGGAGACCCGGATCGACAACCCCTTCCCCGGCCTGACCACGCACGCCTACCTGTGGACCGGCGGTCCCACCGGCAACGTGCTGTTCTACGGCACCGCAACCGAAGACGACTTCGACGGCATCGAAGCACTCGGCGGCGTCAGCCACCAGTACCTCTCCCACCGCGACGAGGCAGGCCCGATGCTGGCACGCCTGGCAGCCCGGTTCGGTGCCCGATTGCACGCTCCCGCAGCCGAACTCGACGAGATCGGCGCGCATGCCCACGTCGACGTGCCGCTGTCCACGCGTCACGTCGACTCGTGTGGCATCGAGGTGATCCCCACCCCGGGGCACACGCCGGGCAGCACCTGCTACCTGGTGCCCGGGGCATACGGCCAGACCTACCTGTTCACCGGCGACACGATCTTCCTCGGCGACGACGGCGTCTGGACGGCCGGGTACATCCCGCCGATCAGCGACGCCGCGACCCTGGCCGACAGCCTGCGCACGTTGGCCACGTTGAAGCCGGATCTGGTGATCTCCAGCGCCTTTGCGGGCGAGACGGCCGTCCACGTGAGCGGCGGGAAGTGGGCGGACTGCGTGGCCCAGGCCAGGGAGCGGCTGTCGTCGTCGGCGTCCGCCTAGCAGGCGACTAGATTGCGGGCATGGCGCCCGACCCCGCAGGCAGGTTCGCCCCCAGCCCGTCGGCCGACCTGCACGTGGGCAATCTGCGCACCGCCGTGCTGGCTTGGCTGTTCGCCCGACGGACCGGCCGCCGGTTCCTGGTCAGGGTCGAGGACCTCGACGACCGGACCTTCCCCGAGGTCGCGACGCGGCAACTCGCCGACCTCGCCGCGATGGGGCTGACGTGGGACGAGCCGCCCGAGTACCAGACCGCGCACGCCGCCCGGTACCAGGCAGCCGTCGACGAGCTGGCCTCGCGCGGCCTGGTCTTCGAATGCTTCTGCAGCAGAAGGGACATCCTCGCCGCCCCACGCGCACCGCATGCTCCCGAGGGTGCCTACCCCGGCACCTGCCGCGACCTCACCGTCGCCGAGCGGGCGGAGCGGGCCGCGTCGTCGGGCCGCCCGCCTGCGCTGCGGCTGCGCTCGTCGGTCGACGCCTACACGGTGACCGACGTGCTGCACGGCGAGTACACCGGTGTCGTCGACGACTTCGTGTTGCGCCGCGGTGACGGCGTGTTCGCCTACAACCTCGCCGTCGTCGTCGACGACGCCGCACATGCCGTCGACCAGGTGGTGCGCGGTGACGATCTGCTGCCCTCGTCCCCGCGGCAGGCGTACCTCTGCACGCTGCTGGGGCTGCCGACGCCGACGTACGCCCACGTTCCCCTGGTCCTCAACGCCGAGGGCAAGCGGCTGGCCAAGCGGGACGGCGCGGTGACGCTCGGCGAGATCGGGGCCGACCGCGCGCTGGCCCTGATCACCGACTCGCTGGGCTACACCGCGACCACCGTGGCCGGCATGCTTGCCGAATTCGACCCGGCACGGTTGCCGCGCGAGCCGTGGGTATATCGGGCCGGGTGAGCAGAACCCTTCGCGAATCGGGCGAGCATTGCTACCGTCCGCCCGTGACAACCATCATTCGCCGGGCACTGCTCGCGATCTTCCTCGTCGCGGCCGTCGTCCTGGGTGCGGCCGCATGCGGGTCGTCCGACGACGCCGGCGGCGACCCGATCAAGTCGGCAGGCGTTCTGCGCGTCGGCACCGAGGGCGTCTACGCACCGTTCAGCTACCACGATCCCGCGACCGGCGAACTCGTCGGCTACGACGTCGACGTCGCGAAGGCCGTCGGCGAGAAGCTGGGCGTGCGGGTCGAGTTCGTGGAGACGCCATGGGATTCGATGTTCGCCGCCCTGGAGGCCAACCGCTTCGACGTCGTCGCCAACCAGGTGACCATCAACGCCGAGCGCCAGGCCAAGTACGACCTGTCGCAGCCGTACACCGTCGGCGAGGGCGTCATCGTCACTCGCGCGAACGACGACTCGATCAAGAGCCTCGCCGACGTCAAGGGCAAGACCGCCGCCGAGAACGCGACCAGCAACTGGTCGGAGGTCGCCCGCAACGCCGGTGCCCGGGTCGAGGCCGTCGAGGGGTTCACCCAGGCCATCACGCTGCTCAACCAGGGCCGGGTCGACGTCGTCATCAACGACAGCATCGCCGTCTACGCCTACCTCGCGGAGACGGGCGATAAGTCGGTCAAGATCTCCGGCACCGTCGGCGAGAAGAGCGAGCAGGGCTTCGCCGCGCGCAAGGACAGCGGCATGCTGCCCGAACTCGACGGCGCACTCGGCGAACTCCGCGCCGACGGCACGCTGACCGAGATCTCGAAGAAGTACCTCAAGGCCGACGCGACCGGAGCACCGGCGTCCACGCCGATCCGGTCGGCAGGAGTCCTGCGGGTCGGCACCGAGGGCACCTACTCGCCGTTCAGCTACCACGACCCGGCAACCGGAGAACTGACCGGATACGACGTCGACGTCGCCAAGGCGGTCGGCGAGAAACTCGGCGTGCCAGTCGAGTTCGTCGAGACGCCGTGGGACTCGATCTTCGCCGCGCTCGAGGCGAACCGCTTCGACGTCGTTGCCAACGAAGTCACGATCACCCCGGAACGCCAGGCGAAGTACGACCTGTCCAGACCGTATTCGGTCGGCGAGGGCGTGATCGTCACCAGAGCCGACGACGACTCGATCACCTCGCTGGCCGACCTCAAGGGCAAGACGACCGCCCAGTCGACCACCAGCAACTGGGCGCAGGTCGCCCGCGACGCCGGCGCCAACGTCGAGGCCGTAGAGGGTTTCGCGCAGGCGATCACCCTGCTCAACCAGGGCCGCATCGACGCCACTGTGAACGACAGCATCGCCGTGTACGCCTACCTCGCCGAGACCGGTGACCAGTCGGTGAAGATCGCCGCCGAGACCGGCGAGCGCAGCGAGCAGGGCTTCGCCGCGCGCAAGGACAGCGGCCTGCTGCCCGAACTCGACGGCGCCCTCGACGAACTGCGGGCATCGGGCACACTGACCGAGATTTCGCAGCGCTACCTCAAGACCGACGCGACCGGCACCGCCGCCGGCGCGCAGCAGAGCGGCGAGGATCCCCAGGACGTGCCGCAGGTCCGCTCGGCATGGCAACTGGTGCTGGACAACCTGTGGCCGCTGGCCAAGGCGGCATTGACGATGACGATCCCGCTGACCATCATCAGCTTCGTCATCGGCCTGGTGATCGCGCTCGGGGTGGCGCTGGCGCGGTTGTCGTCGAACGTGGTGCTGAGCAACGTGGCCCGGTTCTACATCTCGATCATCCGCGGCACCCCGCTGCTGGTGCAGCTGTTCATCGTGTTCTTCGCGCTGCCGGAATTCGGGGTGAAGATCGACCCGTTCCCCGCGGCGGTCATCGCGTTCAGCCTCAACGTCGGCGGCTACGCGGCCGAGATCATCCGCTCGGCGATCCAGAGCATCCCGAAGGGCCAGTGGGAGGCAGCCGAGACCATCGGGCTGAACTACGTGGGAGCGCTGCGGCGCATCATCCTTCCGCAGGCCGCCCGCGTCGCCGTGCCACCGCTGTCCAACACGCTGATCTCGCTGGTGAAGGACACGTCGTTGGCGTCAACGATCCTGGTGACCGAGCTGTTGCGGCAGGCGCAGATCATCGCGGCGCCGACGTTCGAGTTCTTCGCTCTCTACGGCACTGCGGCCGTGTACTACTGGGTGATCTGCCTGGCCCTATCGTTCGGTCAGAATCGCCTCGAACACCGACTCGAAAGGTACGTGGCGCGATGACCGAGCCCGGCGACAGCACGGCAGCCGAGAGCGGACCCGAGTACCGGGTCACCGCCGACGGCATCGAGAAGGCCTTCGGCGACAACAAGGTGCTCAAGGGCGTGTCGTTCCGCGTCGCGCGCGGCACGGCCACCGCGATCATCGGGCCGTCCGGCTCCGGCAAGACCACGCTGCTGCGCGCGCTCAACGCGCTCGACGTGCCGGACTCGGGCGTCATCCGCGTCGGGGAGGAGGAGATCGACTTCTCCCAGCCCGTGCCCAAGGACCGCCTGCGCCGCTATCGGGCCCAGAGCGGGTTCGTGTTCCAGAGCCACAACCTGTTCCCCCACAAGACCGTCCTGCAAAACGTGACCGAGGGACCGGTGTTCGTCCAGAAGCACCCCAAGGAGCAGGCCGAGGCCGAGGCACTCGAACTGCTCCAACAGGTCGGGCTTGCCGAGAAGCGCGACCAGTACCCGTTCCAGCTCTCGGGTGGCCAGCAGCAGCGCGTCGGCATCGCGCGGGCGCTCGCGCTCAAGCCGAAGGTGGTGCTGTTCGACGAGCCCACCTCGGCGCTGGACCCCGAACTCGTCGGCGAGGTGCTGTCGGTGATCAAGGACCTCGCGGTGGAGGGGTGGACGCTGGTGATCGTGACGCACGAAATCCAGTTCGCCAGGCAGGTTTCCAACCAGGTGCTGTTCACCGACCAGGGCGTCATCCTCGAGCAGGGGACACCCGCCGAGGTGCTCGAGAACCCGAAGGAAGACCGCACCCGGCAGTTCCTGCAGCGCATTCTCAACCCGCTGTAGGCCGGGCTCCCCTTTCGCCGAACGTAGGTTACCGTCACGGTTTTTCGCGAATTGCGTGGCGGTAACCTACGTTCGCGGCAAGGGTGGTGGGATGGGACAGCCGAAGGACATGGAAGCAGACGTCGTCATCGTGGGAGCGGGGCTCTCGGGGCTGATCGCCGCGCGGACGGTGCTCGAGGCGGGACTGACACCGCTGATCGTCGAGGCCGACGATCGCGTGGGTGGGCGCATCCTGACCGAAGAGGCACTGCCGGGCATACCGCTCGACCTCGGCGCCCAGTGGATCGGCGACACCCATCACCGCATGTTCGCTCTCGCCGCCGAACTCGGCGTGGAGACGTTCGCCCAGTACGACGAGGGCGAGACGTCCTACGACCTGGCGGGTAGTGGGGTCATGCGGGAGAACGACTTTCACTCCCGCTACGGCGAGGAGCTGACCCACCTCGAACGCGTTCTGCGTACGCTCGACGAGCTGGCCGCCGAGGTTCCCGCCGACGCGCCGTGGCTGGCGCCCCACGCAGCGGAGTGGGACGCGATCACGGCCGCGGCCTGGTACGACGCGCAGGGGCTGTCGGTCATCGCGCGCACGCTGCTGGAGATCTGCACCGTCGGCATCCTCGCGGTGCCGACCGCCGAGGTGTCGTTCCTGCATCTGCTGTTCACGATCCAGACCTGCGGGGTCACCTCGGAACTGTTCGCCGAATCCGAGGGCGGCGCCCAGACCACGCGATTCGTCGGCGGCACGTCCGAGATCCCCCGCCGTCTCGCAGCCCTGCTGTCGGAGCACATCGTGCTCGACGCGCCGGTGCAGCTGATCGAACACGCGGCCGACGGCGTCACCGTGCACTGCCGCGGCGGGCGCACGTTCCGCGGCCGCCGGGTGATCGTTTCGATCTCACCCACCCTCGCGGGCAGGATCGCCTACGACCCGCCGCTGCCCGGTGACCGGGACCAGCTCACTCAGCGGATGCCGAATGGTTCGGCGATGAAGGCGTTCTTCGTCTACGACGAGCCCTTCTGGCGCGCAGAGGGTTTGAACGGTCAGCTGATCTCCGACGTCGGCCCCGCACGCATGTCCAACGACACCTGCGTCCCTGGCGACGACCACGGCGTCATCTTGCTGTTCCTCGAGGGCGAGCAGGCCAGGGTCGCCAACCGGCTCACCGCGGCGGAGCGCCAGGCGGCGCTCACCGACGAACTGGTGCGCCACTACGGCAGCCGAGCAGCGCGGCCGCAGTTCTACGTCGACGGCGAGTGGTCGGACCGGCAGTGGACGCGCGGCTGCTACAACGCCAACATGGGTCCGCTGGTATGGACGACCTATGGCTCGACGCTAGCCGCACCCATCGGCGTGATCCATTGGGCGTCAACCGATACCGCGTCGTCGTGGAGCGCCTACATGGAGGGTGCGGTCGAGGCGGGCGAGCGGGCCGCCCACGAGGTGATTCGTGCACGCTGAGGCGCGCTGACCGCGCCTGAACGTGCACGAATCGCTCAGGCCCGGGCTGCGGCGGCCAACAGCTCGTCGCGGAACCGGGGGTGGGCGATCGCGGCGAGCGCCTCACCGCGTTCGCGGACGGTCTTGCCCTCCAGTTCGGCGACGCCATACTCGGTGACGATCATGTCGACGTGATGCCGGGGCGTCGTGATCACCGCGCCCGGGCCGAACGACGGCACGATCCGCGACTGCAGTTCGCCGTCCTTCTCGTACGTGGCGGGCAGGCAGATCAGCGAGCGATCGGACAGCTGGAGACCAGCGCCGGCGACGAAGTCCTCGGCGCCGCCGATGCCGCTGAACTGCTTGCCGTTGATGGTGTCGGCGACCACCTGGCCGTGGACGTCGATCGCGAGGGCGCCGTTGATCGAGATCATGTCGTCGTTGGCGCCGATGACCTCTGGTGAGTTGACGACCTCGACGGGCAGGAACGCGACGTCGGCGTTGTCGTCGAGCCACTGGTAGAGATCCGCCGACCCGAATGCGAACGTCGTGACGCTCACCCCGTCGTACTGCCCCTTGCCCGCATTGCTGATCTTGCCCGCGCGGTGCAGTTTCATGCAGCCGTCGGTGAACATCTCGCTGTGCAGGCCGTAGTCGCGGCCGTCGCCCTCGGCCAGCAGCGTCGCGATCTGGTTGGGGATCGAGCCGATGCCGGTCTGCAGCGTCGCCCCCGACGGAATGCGCTCCACGGCGTACTTGGCGATGGCCTTGTCGGCGTCGGTGGGTTCGGCGTCACCGCCGGGCAATTCCAGCGGCGCGTCGGTCGAGTGCACCAGGACGTCGATCTCGTCGACGTGCAGTGCGTGCCGGAATGTCTTCCCGGGTCGCTCCGCTCCTGCCCGCCGAGACGACTCCCCCAGCCCGTGGGTCCTGGGATAGGCGTCGGACACCTCGACGACGAGTAACCGATCGGGATCCGCGCCCGCACGGCGCAATTCGCCGATCGTCCCGCCGGCGTGCAGCGACAGCGAGCACCAGCCGTCGGCGTCGGGTGGCGTCGCGACCGTCGTCATCACGCGCGGCGCCTGCCGTTCGAGCAGCGGGCCGAAGCGCCGGAAGTCGGCGGGCGTGAACCCGATGTCCGCACCCGCGCCCAGCAGCGCCCGCTCGAGCGGGCCGAAGAAGCCCGACAGGTAGTGCACGCCGGGGCGAGTGAACAGTTCGGTGAGGACCGCGAGCAGCGCGCCGTAGACGCGCAGATCGGTCCAGTCCTCGCGTTCGCCCAGCGCCCGCAGGAACGCAGGCGGCTGGCCGGGACCGAGCGGTATGCCCAGCGTGTCCTCGGGGTTGAGCCGCGCGGCGGCCTGCTCGGCGGTCAACTCAGTCGGCATGGCGCGACCCTATCCCGGCTACAGCGTGACGGGCAGCGACTCCATGCCGCGCAGCGTGAGGTTCGGCTTGTAGACGGGCTCGCCGCCGATCGTCGCGCCGGGGAAGCGAGCCGTCACCGCACGCAACGCCACCGACGCCTCCAACCGGGCCAGCGGCGCGCCAAGACAGAAGTGCGGCCCCTTGCCGAAGCCGAGGTGGCGGATGCCATCGCGGTCGGGGTCGAAGACGTCGGGACGGTCGAATGCCTCGGGGTCGCGGTGCGCCGCGGCGAGCAGCATCATCATCGTGTCGCCCTTGGCCAGCCGAGTGGATCCGATGGTCAGGTCCTCCCCCGCGATCCGCATCGCGAGCTGCACCGGCGGGTCGTGGCGCATGGTCTCCTCGACCACCGCGGCCACCCGGCTCGGGTCGTTCGCCAGCGCCGTCCACTGCCCGGGCTGGCGGAGCATCGCGAGCATGGCGTTGGCGATGAGGTTGACCGTCGTCTCGTGCCCGGCGATCAGCAGCAGGTTGCACGTTGCGACGATCTCGTCCTCGGTGAGCTGGTCACCCGCTTCCTCCGCCGCGATCAGCCCCGAGATCAGGTCATCGCGGGGCGCGCTGCGGCGCAGGTCGATCAGTTCGCGCAGGTAGCCGCGCAGCCAGTCGCCTGCCTGCAGCCGTTCGTCGACGTTGTCGGGCATCTCGCCGGTGACGGTGATGAACGGGTCGAGGGCCTGGGCGAGCACGGCCGAGGCGCGGCTGAACTTCGGCTCGTCCTCCAGCGGCACCCCGAGGAGTCGGCAGATCACCGCAACGGGCAGCGGGTAGGCCAGGTCGGAGATGACGTCGAGGCGGCCGGCGTCGGCCACGCGGTCCAGCATGTCGTCGACCATCGCGGTGATGTCGGGCTCGAGCGCCTTGACCACCTTGGGCACGAACGCCTTGCTGACGAGCCTGCGCAGCCGGGTGTGGTCGGGCGGGTCGAGGAACAGGAACCCGGGCGTCCCCAGCGGGCGGACCACCTCGCCTTCGGCCATGCGGCGCTGCACCATCGTCGACTTGGTGCCGTCGCTGGCCGAGTCGGGGTGCCGGAGTACGTCGTCGCAGTCGCGGAACCTGGAGAACACGGCCAGATGCGCCTCCGGCAGCAGCAGTGGGCCCGACTCGCGGATCCGTTCGTAGACCGGATACGGGTCGGCGCGGTTCGACGGGTCGAGCAGCTGCATCAGCAGCGTCTGCGCTTGCGCTGTCGTCATCCCTTTATTGTGCACGCGTGGAGTAGTACCGGCCCAGCACGTGGTCGCGGAGGTCGTCGAACCGCCCGGCCGGGATCGCCTCGCGGATCTGGTCGACCAGACGAATCGTGAAGCGCTCGTTGTGAATCGTGCACAGCGTCGAGGCCAGCATCTCCTTGGCCTTGAACAGGTGCCGGACGTAGGCGCGCGTGTAGTTCGCGCAGGTGTAGCAGTCGCACTCGGCATCCAGCGGGGTGAAGTCCCGTTTGTAGCGGGCCCCGGTGATGTTGTACCGACCGTCGGCGGAGTAGATCGACGCGTTGCGCGCCACCCGGGACGGCGACACGCAGTCGAACGTGTCGGCGCCCGCGGCGACGGCGGCGAACAGGTCGTCGGGCTCGCTGATCCCGAGCAGGTGCCGGGGCTTGTCGGCGGGCAGCTCGTCGGTGACCCAGCCGATGATCGTCGCCAGGTTCTGCTTCTCCAGCGCCCCGCCGATGCCGTACCCGTCGAAGCCCCTGCCCTCGTCGTCCACGATCTCGGTCAGCCCGCGGGTCGCACGCCGTCGCAGATCCTCGTACTGCGCGCCCTGCACCACGCCGAACAAGGCCTGGTACGGCTTGTCCGCGCGCTCGACGGTGAGCCGCCGGTGCTCGGCCAGGCAGCGGACGGCCCAGTCGTGCGTCCGCTGCACCGACGTCTCCTGGTAGCCGCGGGTGTTGACCAGCGTGGTGAGTTCGTCGAACGCGAAGATGATGTCGGCGCCGAGCTGATGCTGGATGCCGATCGACACCTCCGGGGTGAACCGGTGCTTCGACCCGTCGAGATGCGACCGGAACGTGACGCCGTCGTCGTCCACGTGGGCCAACCGTTCCTTGCCCTCGGCGATGACGTCGTCGGTCTGCAGCCGCCCCGCATCCATCGCGAGCACCTTCTTGAACCCGACGCCCAGCGACATCACCTGGAAGCCGCCGCTGTCGGTGTACGTGGGGCCCGGCCAGTTCATGAAGGCGCCGAGTCCACCCGCCTCGTCGACGACGTCGGGCCCGGGCTGCAGGTAGAGGTGGTAGGCGTTCGCCAGAACCGCTTGCGCGCCAACGTCTTTCATCGTCTCCGGCAGGACGGCCTTCACCGTGGCCTGGGTGCCGACGGCGATGAACGCCGGGGTGTGGATGTCGCCGTGCGGGGTGTGGATCACGCCGACGCGTCCGGCCCGGCCGGACAGCTCCGCCTCGACCTCGAAGAATGGGCGGGTGGGAGCGGTCACGGTCGTTGATTCTCGCATCCCCACCGGCCTGCTGGATTCCGCCGACGTCCGCGCAGATGACACCGGCTGCCGAATTTTCGCCGAAAGCCTGGACCCCGGGTCAGCGGCACGCCATCATACGGAGGATGACCCACCGATCTTGATGGGTCGCGATCACCGAAGGAGAACACCCGTGAAGCGTGGCTTGCTGATTGCCCTGAGCGGCGCGGCGTTGGTCGCCGGCCTGTCCGGTTGCTCGTCGAGCGAAGAGGCGTCGCCGAGTTCCTCGTCGTCCGCCTCGTCGGAGTCCAGTTCGTCGGCCTCGTCGTCTGCTTCGGAATCGGCAAGTGCCGAAGCCGGGGGCTCGAAGGTCAGCATCGACGGCCAGGACCAGAAGATCGACGGCACGGTGGTCTGCCAGGCCATGGGCGGCAACATGAACATCGCGATCGGCCAGGGCACCACGGGCATCTCGGCCGTCGTCAGCGAGGGCGACACGCCGACCGTCACCGCCGTCGGGCTCGGCAACGTCAACGGCGTGACGCTCGCCGTCGGTGCGGGCGCTGGTGAGGCCACGGCCGTCAAGGACGGCAACACCTACAAGATCAGCGGAAACGCCACCGGAATCGACATGGCCAACCCGATGTCCCCGGTGAACAAGCCATTCGAAATCGAGGTCACCTGCCCGTAGCCCCGGCTCCGGTCACACGCCAGCGACGGCGACGTTCCCGACGGGGGCGTCGCCGTTCGCGTTGCCGCATCCGGCACGCGGCCGTCGGAAACCGGGCTGGACCTGCCGGTGACGCGGTAGCGTCCATGGCGCGCGGACGTTGCGCAGCACGAAATCGGGGGAATGCGTGGCTCGACATCAGCATCGACAGCAGCGGAGGACCAGGACCGCGGCCCTGACCGCGGTCGCCACGGCGAGCGTGTGCAGCACCCTGGTGCTCGGTGCGGGGCTCACTCCGAGCACCCCGCCGGTGAGTTCCGCGGTGACGCTCGCCAGCACCGTGATCGGCGCCGGGGGACGTTCGGACGTATTCGGCGAGAGGGTTCAGGCCAAGCTGTCCGGCACGGTGCAGCCCGCGGGCTTCGGGTACGCGCCGGTCGTCTACCCCGCGAACTACGATCTCGCAGGCAGTCGGGACGCGGGCGTTCCCGTGATGCTGGCGGAGATCTCCTCACGGTCGGCCGAAGCGCAGCTGACGGCCGTGGGTTACTCCGAGGGCGCGCTGGTCGCCGAGCGGGCACGACGCGAGCTGCAGGCGATCCCGGTGGACGCGCCACCGCCCACCGGCCCGCCGCCGCCGACGTCGCAGCTGACGTTCGTCATGATCGCGTCGCCGTTCGCCCCGAACGGGGGCATCTTCGGCCGTTTCCCGGGCCTGAGCATCCCCTTCATCATCGACCCCGTCGCGCCCAGTCAACCGACGCGCTACCACACCACCTATCACGCACTCGAATACGACCCGATCGCCGACTTCCCCGCCTACTTCAACCCACTGTCGGTGCTCAATTCGGTGTTCGGGATCCGGTACGCCCACCCCGACCGGCACTACAACCCGATCGATCCGGCCACCGCCCCCAAGGTCACGACCACGGTGGTGAACTCCGCGGGAGGTATCGACACCTACGTGCTGTACCGGAACGCGCATCTGCCGCTGCTGGGGCCGATCCGGGAGATCTCCGCGAACCTGGGCCTGACGCCGCTGACGCGGCCACTGCTCGCCGTTATCGAGCCGCTGCTGCGCCTCGTCGTCGACATGGGTTACACCGACCGCACTTACGCGACGGCAGGCGAGCACGTCCCGTTCTCGCTGATCACGCCCCCGGGCAAGATCATCGAGGCCCTGCTCGGCGTCCCGGGTGCGCTGATCCGGGGCGTCACCGACGCGGTGACCGGCGGTGCGCCGGCCCCCACAGTGCGGGTGTCGGACAGCGCACCCACCACCTCGGCCCTGGCCCGATCCTCCGCTGCGGACACCGACGAAACCTCTACCGTCGCAACGGCATTGGACGACGAGCCCGCGACTGACGCGGCGCCCGCCGCCACCGAAAGCGACGACGGCCTGCGCCCCACCCTGGTGTCGGACGGCAACAAGGTGACCCCCGGCGGCGTCGACCCGGGACCCGCCACCAGCGTCGGCAGCACGGACACCGCCGAGACGGTGGCCCCGGAACCGGAGGCCGAGACCACCACCCCCGAGACCTCCGCCCCCGAGACCAGGGCCCCCGCCCCCGAGACACCGGCGGAGGCCCCGTCGACCGACGACGCGACCGACGACGCGACCGACGACCCGGCGAACGACGCAGCCGCCGCGTAACGCGAACTACGCTGCATCCATGGCCGATCCGCGACGCGCGACCCATGCCGACGTCGCGGCGGTCACCGCCCTCGTCGCAGAGGCCTTCGCGATGTACGTGGAGCGAATCGGCAAGCCGCCCGCGCCCATGCTCGCCGACTACGGCGCGCTGCTCGACGAGGGCAGGATCTGGGTGATCGACGGTACCGACGGCTTGCTCGGCATGGTCGTCACGCTGGCAAAGCCCGACCACCTGCTCCTGGACACCGTCGCCGTCGCGGAATCGGCACGCGGCGGTGGCTACGGCCGAATCCTGTTGGACCGAGCCGAACTCGACGCAGCCGAACTGGGTCTGACGGAGGTGCGGCTCGTCACCAACGAACTCATGACCGAGAACCTCGAGTACTACCCGCGTCGCGGTTACACCGAGACCGGCCGCGGTACCCAGGACGGCTACCGCCGGGTCTTCTTCAGCAAGGCGGTCGGGGCTACTGCGCGCTCGCCGCGGGCCGCACGATGATCTCGTTGACGTCGACCTCGCGCGGTTGCCCGACGGCATAACCGATGGCGTCCGCGATCGCCGAGGCAGGCAACGCCACGGCACGGTAGGCCTCCATGGCGTCGCGAGCGCCCGAATCCGAGATCGACTCGGCCAGTTCGGACTCCGTGACACCAGGTGAGATCAGCGTCACCCTGACGTCGCCGTCGGACTCCTGGCGGAGCCCCTCGGTGATCGCACGCACGGCGAACTTCGTCGCGCTGTACACCGCCGACGTGGGCACCACCTCGTACGCGCCGACCGACGCCACGTTGACGACGTGTCCGCCGCCCTGCGCCGTCATCACCGGCAGCACGGCGCTGATCCCGTGCAGGACACCCCGCACGTTGACGTCGATCATGCGGTCCCATTCGTCGACCTTGCGCGCGGACAACGGCGACAGCGGCATCACGCCTGCGTTGTTTAAGATGACGTCGACGCGTCCGAAGTGTTCCCGGGCTGCTGCCACGAAGCGCTCGACGTCGGCCGCGTCGGTGACGTCGAGACGCCGGAACGCGGCCTGCCCACCGGCGGCGGTGATGCGACCGACCAGTTCCTCGAGCCGGTCGGCGCGCCTGGCGCCCAGGAACACGCGGTGGCCATCACGTGCCAGTCGCAGTGCGGTGGCTTCCCCGATGCCGCTGCTGGCACCGGTGATCAGAACGACCTTCTCGTCGTTGGACATCTTCTTCCTTCTCTCTCTCCGCCGTGGTGGCGATTCTCAAATGGCTTGCTGGGTGGGCAGAATGGTGATCTCGGTCAGGTTCACGTGACGCGGCACCGACGCGATGAACGCCACGGTCTCGGCGACGTCGGCCGGGCTCAGCACCTCGATCTCGGTGAGCAGGTCGGCCATCAGCTTGCTGGCGTCGGGGTCGGTGACGTGGTCGGGCAGTTCGGTGTCGACCATGCCCGGTTCGACGGTCGAGACGCGGACCATCTTGCGGCCCAGCTCGACCCGGAGCAGCCGCGTCAGCTGGCTCAGGTACGCCTTCGTGCCGGAGTACACCGAGAACTTCTCCAGCACGCGCGTCGCCGCGATGGACGACGTGGTGATCAGATCGGCGGGGCCGCCCGCCGCGCCGGCTGCCACGAGCTGCGGCACGAACGCACCGATCGTGTTCATCACCCCGGTCACGTTGAGGTTGATCTGGCGCTGCCAGTCGTCGACCCGAAGGTCGTCGATGGCCGAGACGAGCTGCACGCCGGCGTTGGCGAACACCAGATCTACGCGCCCGAGTTCTGCCGCTACCCGCTCGGCGGCGGCGGTCACGGCGTCGCGGTCGGTGACGTCGAGCGGAACGGCCAGTGCGATGCCGCCGTCGGCGGTGATGCGCTCGACCAATGCGTCGAGGTTGTCCTTGCGACGGGCCGCGACCGCGACCTTCGCACCGAGCCCCGCCAACCGCAGCGCGGTGGCCTCGCCGATGCCGCTGGACGCTCCGGTCACCACGGCGGTGCGGCCGGTCAGCGGGGTGGATGCGATGACTGTCGACATGACGTGTTCCTTTCTCCATTGATTGCGCAGCCGGATCACTGCACTCGAATCAACCACCCGCACTCCCGCCCAGAGGGGCCCAAGGGTGCCCAGCCGATCGGGGGACAGAATGGGCCACCCTCGAAGATGCCGAGGCCCGCATCGCACGTCAGACTGGTGTTCGTGGACGACCACCGCAACGACCTCGCCGAGTTCCTCAGTAGTCGACGCGCCCGGATCAGCCCCGAGGAGGTCGGCCTGCGAGGCGAGTTCGCCCGCAGGCGGGTGCCGGGTCTGCGCCGCGAGGAACTGGCGCAGTTGGCCGGCGTGAGCGTCGACTACTACACCCGGCTCGAGCAGGGTCGCAGCCGCAGCGCGTCGGTCGACGTCCTAGACGCACTGGCCACGGCGCTCCGGCTGAACGACGCCGAACGCGACCACCTGCACCGGCTCGGCCGCCCGCAGCCGGCCAAGCGCAGGAGTCGCCCCCGCCCCCAGCACGTCGACCCGACCACGTTGCACCTGATGGAGCGGCTCGACGACGCGGCGTCACCGGCCTTCATCCTGGGTCGCCGGCTCGATGTCCTCGCGCACAACCGGCTGGCGGGCGCGCTCATCACCGACTTCCTGCGTCTGCCTGCGCCGCAACGCAATCAGGCCCGGTTCGTCTTCCTCGACCCCCACGCCCGCGAGCTGTACGAGGACTGGAAGCAGGTGGCGATGGACACCGTCGCGATGCTGCGCGACGACGCGGGCAGACACCCCGACGACCCGAAGCTCTCCGAACTGGTCGGCGACCTGTCCATCCACTCCGAGGAGTTCCGTACCTGGTGGCCGCGCCACGACGTGCAGCGCCGCAACACGGGAACCAAGGGCTACCACCACCCGGTGGTCGGCGACCTCACCGTGCGCTACCAGGCGTTGAATCCGGGCGGCGACGAGGACCAGACGCTGATCGTCTACACCACCGACCCCGGTTCACCCTCGGACACCGCCCTGCGGCTCCTCGCCAACTGGCACGAGCCCGAACCCGAGACGCCGCCCGAGCGGACGGCCACGCTCCGAGAGGACGCAGATCGATGAGTCACGACGAAGCAGGCGAGCAGGCGATCGCCGTGGTGCGACGCAACACCGAGGAGGTGCAGGGGCGCGGCGACTTCGAGCTGTTCGAGGAACTGTTCGCCGACGACTTCATCGACCACACGCCCCAACCCGGCACCACCGCCGACAAGGACGGCGTGCGGATCCTGTATCACCGCCTGCGCGAAGCCTTTTCGGACTTCCGCCCGGAGATCCACTGGCAGACCGTCGACGGCGATCTCGTCACGACCTTCAAGACCTACCACGGGACGCACCGCGGCGACTTCCTCGGCATCGCCCCGACCGGCCGCACCGTACGGTTCGACACCGTCGACGCCATGCGGGTGCGCGACGGGCGCATCGTCGAACACTGGGGCGTCGCCGATCTCTACGGCGTCGTCGGTCAGCTCGGGGCATCCGGCGGCGGGCCCGGCTAGACGCCCCCCTGCTAGACGACGCTGGGCCGGCCGAACCGGGTGAACGTACCCGGGGAGAACAGCGCCCTCAGCCGCTCACCGGCGGGCGTGACACCCGCCGCGGCCACCAGTTCGTCGGCGATCCCCACGACCTCGGCAGCGCGAAACGTCCACGGCGCATGCTCGTTCGGCACCCACCACGTCCGGCCTGCCTTGCGGGTGTGAGCGCCCCACCGCGCGGTCAACCACGTCTCCAGCGACGTGGCGGTGACGGGTGCGCCGACGTCGACGGTGACCTCCGAGCGCAACCCGCGGTCCGGCCACCGGCGCGCGGTGACGTAGGTGATCCGATCGCCGTTGCGGGTCAACCGCATTCGTGCCCAGGTGTATGGAAGGCCAAGCGTCGCACGGGAGATACCGACCATCGCGAGGCGTTCGGTCTCCAGGGACCGGAACAGCACGCCGTGCCTGCCGCGATCGTCGGTGGAGTACAGCCGCACGTTGGTCTCGAGGAAGTCACCGAAGTACGGAACGGGCACCGGGGCGACGAACGACAAGTCGCACATGGCGAACGGGATGAGGCCGACGTAGGTCATGCCGTCGGCGAACACGTCGGGGCGGCAGCCTGCAGGAAAGAGGTGGGCGACCGCGGCGGGGTCGACCGGCCAGTGCAGGAAGACGAGGTCATTCCACCGTTGGGTGGTGAAGACCGGCGACGGGAGCGGCGGCGCGTCGACCGGGAAGTTCGTCAGCGGGTCGGATGCGGTCGGCACACGTCGATCGTGCCACGCGGGCGGGTCAGCCCTGCGGCGGCGACCAGTAGGCGAGCATCTCGGCGAACGTGTCGAACGCCGGGCGCGAGACACCGTAGGTGGCCTCGAGGTGGATGCTGAGCGGGAACCCGAGATCGGCGACGCCGTCGACGACGCGCTTGTAGAGGTCGACCAACGCAGTCCGCTTGTCGCCGGGCTCCATGCCGGCGAGGCTGCGCACGAAGTCCTGCTCCGCCGCGACGGCCGCGTTCCCGGGGTCCTGGATCAACCACTTGATCAGGCCGACCTTGGACTCGACCTTGGGGACGAACCCGAACGACAGCAGGATCTCCGGACGGTGATCGGTCTCCCTCGCGAACTGCTGCAGGAAGTCGACGATCGCGTCCGAGTAGAGCAGCTGGGTCATGCCGTAGGTGGCGCCCTGCTTGCACTTGAAGTTGAACCGGCCCTGCTCCCCGTCGCGGGTGGGGATCAGGATGGCACCGCGGTTGGGCACCAGCTCGTCGTAGATCGACAAGGCGTCGGTGGGGGCCACACCTGCGCCTTCGCCGTCGCTCATGGTGCGGGGCACGCCAACGAACGCGATGCCGTCGAAGCCTGCGGCGCTCAGCTCGGTCAGTCGCGCGCGCAGCGCCGGTTCGTCGAGGAACGACGTCACCTGCGTGCACAGACCGCGCACGCCGGGCAGCTCCGGCTTGATCGTCGACCAGTAGTCCAGTACGTCGAGCTTGGGCTTCATCTCGATCGGACGGTCGTCGTCCTCCTCGATCATCCCGGGGATCATGACGTGCCCGATCCGGCCCTCGATGCCCGCCTCCGCCGACAGCGTGACCACCTTGTGGGCCTCGTCGATCGCGAACTGTGGTCCACGCTCGACGTTGGACGGTACGAGTTCGAGCGCAATGGTGTTCAAGGCCACGGAGCCGCTCCTAGACGTGTATGTGCGCCGCGCTGCCGCGGCGGCGGCCCGTTCACCTCGTCGTGAGCGGCACCGGATTCGCATTCACCCCGTGTTCGACGTCTGACGCCGCCACTGGGATGTCTGCGGCCATTCTCGCAGGTTGGCGTCTGCATCGGCCAATGGCCCGTGACGTGCGCCGATGCCCTCGCAGCCAGGAACGTGACCCAGGCAACACCACATTGGCGATTGGGCCTGTCGAGAACCCGGGTAGCCAAAAGTCCGAGGCGCACAGTGCGTCAAACAATCCAGACACGAACGGGGATGAGATAGATGTCCAACACGGACACCACCAACCTGCTCGCGCAACTGCGTGCGGTACTCGAATTGACCAATACCGAGGTGCAGGTCGCCGAGACCCGCATCACCCAGGCTCGGACCGAGGCCGTCGAGCGCGAGCTGACCGAGAACGCCCGTCACGGTCGTGAGCGCGCGCTCAAGATTCAGGCCGCCATTCGCGCACTCGGGGGCTACCCCGACGTGATCGCACCGTTCTTCGGACGCGTGGCGGCAACGGTGAAGGCCCTCGGCGAGCAGGCCGGACCCTTCGACGAGGCTCTGCTCGGCGACCTTGCGCTGGAGCACCAGCTGCTCGATCGGTCGCGCTACTTGAAGGCGCTCGCCGTGGCTGCCGGCAACAAGGACGTGGAGAAGCTGGCCGCGGAGCTGATCACCGCGCATACCGCGACCGTCGACTGGCTCACCACCGTGCTGGCCGAGGACGCCCTCGGTGGCCCGGCCGCATTGCGCCGGACCCCGACCCAGGCCGCAGCAGGCATCGCGGTCAAGATCGCCAACCTGCCCCTGACCTGGTCCACGCGTGGCATCGACCGTGCGCTCGACGCGATCCGCAACACGCAGCCGGCACTCGAGGGTCTGGCCGACCGCGGTGCACAGGCCGGCTCCGTCGCCGCCAAGGCCTTCTCGGCCTCGCGTGACGCGGCGCTCGAGACCGCCGAGAAGGTGACCCGCGACGCGGGTGCCGACGATGCGGCCGACGTGCTGCACTCACTGCGCACCGCAGCCGGTGTCGTTCAGTCCTACGAACTCCCGATCGCCGACTACGACGACCTGAACGTCAGCTCGGCCGTCGCCGCGGTCAAGGATCTCACCGATCCGTCCGACATCCGCGCCGTGATCGCGTACGAGGAGCAGCACAAGAACCGTGCGAGCGTCGTGTCCGCCGCGCAGACGCGCGTCGCCGAGATCGCCCGCGAAGTCGTCGGCGTTTGACCGCCCGAACGAAGCGAAACCCCGGCCACTTCGGTGGCCGGGGTTTCGTGTGTCTGCTACTAGTCGTCAGCCGCGACCGGTGCTGGACTGCAGTTCGTCGATCATCTCCGACGCCTGCGCCTTGGTCAGGTCCTCGGGCACCTCGCGCTTGGCCTCCTGGGCGAGCGTGTGCAGATAGCTACGCTGCGCCCCGGTCATCGGCTCGTCACCGGTGACCCAGTCGGACGGATCCTTCTCGGCATTCTCATTGGGCGCCTGCTGCGCCTGGGTGTTCTCTTCGCTCATGCCATCGGTGATACCCAGGCGAACAGGCGTTCGAAACATGCCGATTTCAGACCCGCGCGCCGCCGTCGACGCGCAGGATCGCACCCGTTACGTACGAGGCCCGATCACTGAGCAACCAGGCGGCAGCCTCGGCCACCTCGGCCGGGTCGGCGCCCCGCCGCAGCGGCGTATCGGCGTTCAGTCGCTCGATGACCCCGGGGCTGGCGGTCTCCCATTCGCGGATCATCTCGGTCAACGTAGTGCCAGGCGCGATCGCGTTGACGCGGATGTCCTCCGGCCCGTACGTGACGGCCGCCGACTCGGTGAGGCTGTTCACCGCCCGCTTCATCGCGCCGTATGCGGGGAGTTCGGGGTTGGCGCCCAGGCTTCCGACGCTGGAGGTGTTGACGATCGCTCCCGATCCCGCCGTGGCGCGGATCGCGGCGACCTCGGCGGCCATCGCGACGTACACGCCGCGCAGGTTGACGCCGTACGCCAGATCGAAGTCGGCCTCGGTGACCTGGTCGAGGGGACCGGGCGGGACGATGATCGCTCCGTTGTTGAACGCGGCGTCCAACCGCCCGAAGACCTGCACCGTCCGGTCGACCGCGGCTCGCACCGAGTCGCCGTCCGCCAGGTCGCAGACGACGAACTCGGCATGCCCACCGGCGGCGGTCACCTCGTCCACGACCGCGACGAGTTGCGCCTCCGTTCGCGCTGCCAGCATCACGCGGGCTCCCTCGCGGGCGAAGAGCTTCGCCGCAGCCGCGCCGATGCCTCGGCCTGCGCCCGAGATGAAGACGACCTTGTCAGTCAGCAATCCAATGCCGTTCGTGGTGTTCACGTTCTCGAGTCTCATCAGGGTTCGCCCCGTCATCCAGGTACACGCGATACCTGGCTAATCGGCGTGGACGCCGCAAGATGGTGGCGTGGACAAACGCGAACTGGGTGCCTTCCTGCGCAGCAGGCGGGAACGCATCACCCCCGCCGACGTCGGACTCCCCGCGGGTCCGCGACGCCGCACCCCCGGTCTGCGCCGCGACGAAGTAGCGCATCTGGCGTTCATCTCGACCGAGTACTACACGCGCCTGGAGCAGGCCCGCGCCCCGCATCCGTCCCGCGAGGTGGTGGGAGGGCTCGCACGGGCACTGCGCCTGACCGACGCCGAACGCGTGTACCTGCACCGCCTCGCCGGGGTCGAACCCGCGGCGGCGCCAGGGCCGCCGCGCCAGGTCCGGCAGAGCATCCTGGATCTGCTGCATCGCCTGCCGAACGCAGCGGCGTTCGTCATCTCGGCGACGTACGAGGTGATTGCATGGAACGACCTGGCCTGCGCGATGATGGAGGACTTCTCCGCGCTGTCGCGCCGTGACCGCAACCTGGCCCGCCGCGCGTTCCTCGGACCGCACACGGAAGGACGGCGCCTGTATGGCGTCTCCGATGCCGACGAGTTCGCCCGCACCTGCGCGCTGCACCTGCGCGGCACCGTAGTGCGCTACCCGGACGACCCCGAGACCGCGGAGTTGATCGACGAATTGCGCACGGGGAGCCCGGAGTTCGCGCGACTGTGGGCCGACCACGACGTCACCGCCGCGACGACGCTGTGCAAGACCTTCGACCACCCGCTGGTGGGGCCGGTGTCGGTCAGTTGCGACGTGCTCGACATCGCCGACCGCGATCAGCGGGTGGTCGTCTACACCGCCGAACCCGGGTCGCCGTCCGACGAGGCACTGCGGCTGCTGTCGGTCGTCGGAACCCAGCGAATGGACGTCCCTGGCTGACCTACCGCCTGACCCGCCGAGACCCGATCCCCGTCAAAGCGCCACCGGGTACGGCCGTTCACTGCCAGGATCGGGCCGTGACGGGGAGGCCAAAGGGGGTCGGCGTGGAGCAGTTGTCGGCATGGATGGGCGCAGGGCTCGTCACGGCGGGCCTGTCGGCGGCGATGCTCGCCGGTGCCGGCGTGGCGATGGCCGACACCGATGGCAAGTCGAGCGGCTCGGACGGAACGTCGTCAGCGAGCACGTCGGCTGGTTCGACGGCCGGTTCGTCGGCTGGTTCGTCGGCGCCGAAGACTTCCGATTCGGACACCGCGACCAAACCAGACCCGAAGCCGGATCCGAAGGATTCCGAACCCGCCGAGGCCGAGCCCGAGCCCGAGGCCGGCACCGGCACCGACACCGACGTCGAGCCCGAAGCCCCCACGCCCGAGCCCTCGCCCGAAGAGCCCGCGCCCACGCCCGAGAACGACGTCGACGCCCCGACGCCGGACACACCGAAGAACGACTCGACTCCCCCGGCGGACCCCACAGCTCCCGCCACGAAGCCCGACTCGGTCGTCGCACCGCCGCGGGTCATCGAGCCCGATCCGGTGACGTCACCAAGTGATGACACCGCCGACACTGACGCCCCCGCCACGCCCGAGCAGACCACCGGCATCGTGACACCCGTTGGCGCGCAGTCGGTCACGGACACCACTACGGCTCCGGCAGCCCGGATCACCCAGTCGATCACGGCGGTGACGCCGCCGGCCCCGCCGTCGCTGCTCGACGTCGTGGGCTCGGTGATCGCAGCCGTCGTGGTCAACGTCGGGTCGCTCGTGATCAACACGTTGCAGGCGCTCGAGGCACTCGTCCAGGGCCCGCCGGTGCTGCCGCCGGGCAGCACCGTCACCGTGCGGAGTTCCACGATCGAGCTGAACACCGGGCAACGCGTCGCCGCGAACTGGTACTACCCGCAAGGGGACGTGCCGCCGACGCGAATGATTCTGCTGCAGCATGGATTCCTCGCGCAGGGGCCGATGTACAGCTACACCGCGGCGAACCTGGCTGCCCGCACGAACAGCATCGTGGTGACGCCAACGCTGCCGTCGAACGTGTTCGCCGGTGACGACGCCTGGCTCGGCGGATCGGGCATGGCGTCGGCGATTGCGGACCTGTTCGTCGGCGACCGTGTCGCGCTCACCGAGAGCGCCATCGCAGCCGGATATGCGACGCGCTACGGCCTGAATCCCGAAACGGCGGCGCTGCCAACCAAGTTCGCGATGGCAGGCCACTCACTGGGCGGCCACCTGGTCGCGGGAGCCGCAGGGTTCCTCGCCGAGAACGGCGCCGCCCGCGAACTGGTCGGCGTCATCACGCTCGATGGCGTGCCGCTGGGAACGACCATGCCCGACGCCCTGGTCAAGCTCGACGCCTACGAGTTGGCGTCCGGGCACTACGTACCGATCCGCGAGATCGGCGCACCCGCCAACTACCTCAACTCGTCGAGCAACGTGAAGCAAGCGCTGTCGGCAGCACGACCCGGCCGCTTCAACGGCGTCGTACTCAACGGCGGCGTGCACATGGACTCGATGCAGGGCGGCAACCCCCTCATCCAGTTCGCCGCCTTCGTCGCCGCCGGGTTCCCGCAGCCACGGAACCCGGCTGCGGTGCAGGAACTCGCCGTCAGCTGGCTCGACGACTGGTTCGACGGTCGGACGGACGTCGGTGACGACCTGACGCCCGGTACGACGATCAGCATCCCGACTCCCAAGGGGATTGCGCGCGGCGTCGTGATCGGCAAGGCACCTGCGTTCGCCGAGATCCTGGAGTTCGCCCCGTCGGGTCCGGCGGCAGTTCCAGCAACCGACGCCCCACTCACCCGGCTAACTGCCTGAGGATCGGCGGGCTGCGCACCAGAGCGCGCTGAGCGGTCGTATGTTGTCCCCATGGCTGACATACCCGGCTTCGACGATCGACTCGACCGCGCGCTGCGGGCGCAGGCCGCCCGCGCGGGCGAATCGATCGACGTCTACGTGCAACGCGCGGTCGCGGCGCGGTTGCGCAACGACCTCGAGTCCTCCGGTGACCCGGAGTACGCAGTCCTGCTCGACCTGCTGAGCCGCATCGCCGACGACGCGGTGACCGTCAACGTCTCGGGCCTCCATCCAGTGCTCGATGACCCGGTCCGCCTGCAGGCGCTGCGGGACACCGGCCTGCTCGACTCAGACGCGGACCCGTCGTACGACCAGATCGTGTCGATGGCCGTCGAAGCACTCGGTGTGTCTGCCGCGGCAGTCTCACTGGTCGACGATCATCGCCAGTTCTTCAAGAGCGTGCTCGGTTTACCGGAGGGGGTGCGGGAGACCCCGATGTCCCGCTCGGTGTGCCGTTACGCCGTCGCCACCGGAGAGCCGCTGGTGGTCGAGGACGCCCGCACCCATCCCATGCTGCACGACCACCCTGCCGTCACCGATGGCACTTTGGTTTCCTACGCGGGCATCCCACTTATCGATCCGGCGGGCCTGGCCATCGGCACCTTGTGCGTGTGGGACGACAAGCCGCACCAGTGGAGTACCAGCCACGTACAGATCCTGGACGACCTCGCACACATCGTGAGCGAACGCGTCTTCTCCGCGAAATAGCGCTTCTCGGTGCGTTATTCACCGCTTACGTAAATGAAACGATGCCTCACTGACTACGTGTGTTCGCAATTCGCGAGCAAACTGCCGCATGATCTTCATGGGTACGGGGTAGTTTCATCCTCGTGAATGGCTGTGTGAGGTAGGTCACCGTGGCTACGCCCGTAATGTCACCCCGCGCCGGCGTCCGGCTCCCGGCCGCCGTGCCCAAGCCCGAAGCCGTCCGGCGGTCGTTGCCCGACCTGCTCCGTCGCGACCCGTTGCACACGGTCGTCACGGTCGTCATCGACGTGGCGGCAGCCGTGGTAGCCGTCGCCGCCGCACTGGCGCTGGGCCGCGGCACTGAGACCCAAGCGCTGGTCGGAGCACTCCCTTGGCTGTTCGTGCCAATGGTTCTCGCGCTATTGGCTTCGCATGCGATGTACCGCCGTAGCCTGCGCCGGAACTTCCTCGACGAAATCGGACCGGTCGAGACGTCCGTTGCGCTGGCGACGCTGGTGCTGCTGACGATCATGCTGGCGGCCGGATCGCAGGGCAGGCCCGGCGAGGTCGTGGCCCGGATTTGGGTGTGCGCGGCGGTGCTGTTGCCCACCGCGCGCCTCGTCCGCGCCGTCCTGCAACGCACGTTGCGGCAGCGTTTTCGCTCGGCTGCCCCCACTCTCGTCATTGGCGACGGACCCATATCGCACCAAATAATTAGTCGAATGCAGCAAATGCCCGAATACGGTTTGCTGCCGGTGGGCATCTTGCGCGCAAGTTCCTACGTTCCGCGTGAACGAGAGGATCTGCCGGATTTCCTGAACGTCCCCCACCTCGGTGCCCCACTCGACCTCGAGGACGTCGCTCGCGCCACGCACGCGGAGGAACTGATCGTCGGATTCTGCGACGACGTGCACTTCGACGACATCGTCGGGGCCGTCCGCGCCGCACAACGCCTCGGCATGCGGGTCTGGGTCGTGCCGCGACTGCACGACGCGGTCGGCAACCGGGCGCGCGTCGAACACCTCGGCGGTCTGCCCCTGCTGGTCCTGCCGCACGTCAACCCGCTCGGCTGGCAGTTCTGGGTCAAGGGTTTCTTCGACAGAGTCCTCACCACCCTCGGGCTGATCCTGATCTCGCCGATCTTCCTCGGGCTGGCGCTGCTGGTGCGCCTCAGTTCGCCCGGCCCGATCTTCTTCAAGCAGAAGCGCGTTGGCCGCGACGGCAAGGTCTTCGACTGCTACAAGTTCCGCTCGATGCGACCGCCACGGGAATCCGACGCGGCGTTCGAGTTGAAGTCGGGCGCCGCACCCGGCGGGGTCGAGGGAATCGACCGCCGCACCCGAATCGGCAAGATCATGCGGCAGACGTCGCTCGACGAACTGCCGCAGCTGCTCAATGTCATCAAGGGCGACATGAGCCTCGTGGGCCCCCGACCCGAGCGGCCCGAGTTCGTCGCACTGTTCGAGGCCCAGATCCGCCGCTACGGCGAACGTCACCGCGTGAAGGCCGGCGTGACCGGATGGGCGCAGGTGCACGGACTGCGCGGTCAGACGTCCATCGCCGACCGCGCCGAGTGGGACAACTACTACATCGAGAACTGGTCGATCTGGCTCGACGTCAAGATCCTGTTCCTCACCGTGCGCGCGGTGCTCAAGCGCGCCGAGGACTGAGTGCCGCCGTGACGCTGCCCGTGCTGCTCGTCCTGGGCACGGTCGCGACCGCGATCGCGATGTTCACCACCGCCGCGATCTACCGCAGACCGCAACGCGGACTGCTGATCCTGGCCGCCCTCACACCGCTGCACGGCCTGCTGGGCATCCTCCCACTGCCCGGCATCGCGGCGGGCTGGAAGGAAGGCCTGCTGATCCTCACCGCGGTCTGCGCGTGGCTGCGGCGCGCCCGCACGCCCGTACCCCACCGCCGAGCGCCCCTGCACGTGCCCTGGTGGCCTGCCGCCGCACTCTGGCTGGTCGTCGGAAGCGTCTCTGCGATCGTGGTCTTCGGCTGGTTCGGCCTATTCGCCATCAAGGTGACGTTCTTCTTCATCGCCGTCGTGGCCGTCATGTGGTTCGCCCCGTTCGACGCCCGCGACCGCGACCACTTCGTCAGCATCCTGATGGGGATGGCGGTACTCGCGTCCTTCGTCGGCATCGGCCAATTGATCGTAGGACCCGGCACTTTGGTTTCACTCGGTTACGAGTACGGCCGTGAGGTCAGGACCTCGGGCGGACTGCTCAGAACGTTCAGCACGTTCGTCCAGCCGTTCCCGTTCGGGCTGTACGTGATGCTGGCGCTGCTCGTCGGCGGCGCAGTCGCGCTCGCCGAGCCCTGGCGCCGGCGCAACCTGGCATTCCTGTCGCTGTCGCCGATCATGGTCGTGGCGATGGCGAGTTCCATCGTCCGCGCCGCCATCCTCGGCCTCGTCGTCGGCATGCTGTGGCTGGCAGTGCTGAGATTCCGCTCGCTGTTCCTGCCGCTGGCGGTGGGCGCCGTGGCCGTCGCCGTGGTCATCCCGTTCGTGCCGTCCATCTCCAGGGTGTTCCTGTCCTCGAGCAGCCTCGGGGAACGGGGCGCCGGGTGGAGCGACATCATCGACAGCATCCTCGTGCACCCGGTGGGTCTTGGTCTCGGTGCGAGTGGTGCTGCGGCGGATCGGATGTCGACCGCGCAGGGCGTGACGTTCAGCGGCGTGTCGACGAACTATCAGCCGGACAACTACTACGTGAAGATGCTGCTCGAACTCGGCCCGGTCGGGCTGTGGCTGGTGCTGGCGATCTTCATCACCGCGGTGACCTGGACGACCCGTCTCGCGTGGACGCTACCCGGCCGCGACGGTGCGCTCGCGCTCGGCATCAGCGCATCGCTGATCGCCGGCATGGTGGCCAGCCTGGTCGCCACCTACCTCGAGATCTTCCCGATCGACGTCTACTTCTGGCTCTTCTTGGGGGTGATTGGATGCGCAGCAGCGCAGCACGATGCGTCTACGGAGCGCTCGCTCTCCGGCCCGGCGGCAGCGGGGTACAGACCTACATCCGCGAGTACCTGAGAGAGGTCCCCGCGCTCCTGCCCGACGCCGAGATCGCCGCCGTCGTGCAGCGCGACGCCGTCGACGACTTGCCCGGCGAGGTGCGCCCCGTAACCCGACCGGTGTCCTCCGGCGCCGTCCGTGCCGTCCTCGGCAGCTTTCCGACGTTCTCCTGCCAGGCCTTTCATGCCTTGGACGTCGATCTGCCCGTCGCGACCCATGCCTTCACGATCGCCACCGTGCACGACCTCTCGGTGTTCGACATGCCATCGGCCTCCACCAGGTTCCGCGCGGCAGGCGAGCGGCGTCTCGTCAGCCATGCGCTGCGGAAGGCAGACCTGCTGCTCGCGGTGTCACAGTTCACCGCCGAACGCATCAAGGCGATCAGCGGCCGCGACTCCACCGTGGTCGAACTGGCTCCCGCGTGCTGGGCACGGCCACCCGAGGCCCGCCAGATCGCCGCGGTGCGTGCGAAATATGGTCTACCCAACCGGTTCGTCCTCCAGGTGGGCACGGTGGAGCCGCGTAAGGACGTGGCGCTGGTCGCCGAGGCTGCAGCGGCACTCGACGTGCCCTGCGTGCTCGCGGGCGCCGGATCCACCGGACCCGCCGCACCTCGCACGGCGGTCGGGCTGGGCTACGTCGACGTCGAAGACCTTCCCGCGCTGTACCACATGGCCACGATCACGGCCTACGCCTCGAAGTACGAGGGGTTCGGACTGCCCCCCGTGGAGGCGATGGCGTGCGGTGCGGCCGTAGTGGCCAGTGCGGTGGGCGCACTGCCACAGGTAGTGGGTGACGGTGCCGTCCTGCCGAAGTCGTCGCGCCTGGCCGACTGGGTCGCGGCGATGCGTCCGCTGCTGTGCGACCCCGCCGCGCGGGACGATCTGCGCGCCAAGGCCTTGCAGGCCGCCGCGACGATGACGTGGCACCGGACCACGGAACTGTCCATCAAGGCCTGCCGCGATGCCGGGGCGCCACTGTGACCGACGACCCGATCGCCGAGGGCGCCGAACCCGTCACCGACTACCGCGAGGTCGCCGCCGATCCTCGGGCTGCCGCACGCGCCACGATGATGGTCCTGGCCAGCCGCGTCGTCGTGGCCGCACTCGGCTGGGTGGGCAGCGTGGTCGTCGCCCGCTCCCTCTCCTCGGAGGAATGGGGTCAGTTCAGCTTCGTCTTCGCGCTGCTCGGCGTCATGTCGATCGTCACCGACCTCGGCGTCGGCCGCGTGGTGCTCGCCCACCTGATCGGTGCCGATCGCGACGAGATCGCCCGCACCGCATCGTCGTTCATCGCCCTGCGTACCGTGCTCGGCTTGGTGGGCTACGTCTTCGCCGTCGGTTACGTGGTATTGCTGCGCTACCCCACCGAGGTCGTGGTGGCCACCGCCGTGGCGGGCCTCGTGGTGGTGCTGGCCACGCCGAGCCATGCGCTGACGGTGCTGTTCCAGAGCAGACACCGGATGTCGCTGGTCGCCGTTGCCGAAGGTCTCGGGCAGGTGTTGCAACTCGCGCTCACCATTGCGGCAGCGGTCTTCGCTCCGGCACTGCTGATCTTCGTGCTGCCCGTGGTCGCCAACGAGCTGTTCAAGCTCGTGGTCAAGGGCTTCGGCGTGACCCGCGAATCCGTCGGCATCTCACCGTCGCGTCACCTGGACCCCCGGCGCTGGAAACCCATGCTGGTCGAGGCCGTTCCGCTGGCGATCGGCTTCGCGCTCACCGTCGCGATGATGAAGATCGACATCCTGATGCTGAGCCTGATGGACACCTACGACGCCGTCGGCCTCTACTCGATCGGCTACAAGTTCTCCGACGTCATCGACACCTTCGCGCTTGCTGCGGCCGCGCCGATCAGCACGCTGCTGGTGGCCGCCTGGCCGGCGGATCTCGACGCCTTCCGGGAGCGGACGCGCACCGCGGCAACGTTGTTCGGCCTCGGCGGCGCCGTGTGCGTGGTGGCGTTCTGGCCGTCCGCCGAGCCGCTCATCCGCCTCCTGTACGGCGAACGCTTCGCACCATCGGCGTCGGCCGCCCGCCTGCTGGTGGTCGGGGCCGCACTCACCGCCCTGATCATCCTCGGCATCTTCCTGCTCACCGCCGCGGGCAAGCAGCGCAGCTACCCGTGGGTCGCGGTGGTGGGCCTCACCGTCAACGTCGCGCTCAACCTGATCCTGATCCCGCGGCTGTCCTACGACGGCGCGGCGATCTCGACGGTGGTCACGTGGGCCGTGGCCGTGACGCTGCTATGGGTCGTCATCCACCGCACGATGCCCGTCGGTGGCCTGCTGCCGCTGCGACAGCTCGCGGTGCTCGTCGCACTCGTCGTGGTGCTGTCGGCGGCGGGCACCGCCGTGGTCGACCGTCTTCCCGGGCTGTGGCCGCTGGTGTCCGTGGTAGCGGTGGCCGTCCTGGTCGGTCTGGCCTATGCACTGCGCCTGCTCGTCGGAGTCCCCCTGCCGATGCGGAGGAAGTCGACATGACCGCGTCGCCGCTGCTGTTCGTCGCGCACACCGGCAACGTGTCTGGAGCGGAGAAGGTTCTGCTGCACCTCGTCGCGGCGGCGGTCGGCGAAGGACGGCCCGTCACGGTCGCCTGCCCGACCGGCCCGCTAGCCGAACGGCTGCCCGAAGCAGTGGCGCACGTCGAGCTGCCGCCGCTGGGTCTCGGCGGCGAGTCGGGCGTCGCCCGCGTCGTAGGCGCGGGGCGGCTGCTGGGACGCTGGATGCGGGCGGGCCGGATCCTGCGGCCGCTGATCCGTCGCCGCGAAACCGTCACCATCGTCAACTCCCTGTTCGCGCTGCCCGCGGTCCGCGTCGGCGGCGGCCGTTCCAGCGCGTCCTGGCTGGTGCACGACACGGTCGTGAACGGCAAGCAGCGGGCCGTCACGACCATCGGCAAGCCCGCCATCCGCAAGGCCGTCGCGGTGTCCGAAGCCACCGCGGACCCGTTGCGCACCATGGGCTTTCCCGTCGTCGTGGCACACAACGGCGTACCGTGGCCCGTACCCCGCCTGGGCGGCGATCTGCACTCGCCGCCGGTGGTCGGCATGCTCGCCCTGCTGACGCCATGGAAGGGCCACCGCGTCCTGCTCGATGCCGTCGCGCGGCTGCCGCACGTCGAACTCGAGCTGGCAGGCGGCAGCTTTCCCGGCGACGCGGGCTACGTCGCCGAACTCGAAGCGCGGGCCACCGCACCCGATCTGGCGGGGCGGGTGCGCTTCCTCGGTCACGTCGACCCGGCGGCCGCGATGGCAGGGTGGGACGTCGTGGTGTCCGCCAGCGTGCTCCCCGAAGCCGGTCCGCTCAACGTCCTCGAGGCGATGTCCCACGGACTGCCCGTGGTGGGCAGCGACCACGGCGGCACCAGCGAGTTCCTTGCAGGCGGTGCGGGTGTGCCCTACCCGGCCGGAGATGCGGCGGCGCTCGCGGCGGCAATTCAACGGGTGCTCGACGACGCCGAACTGCGCCGCTCGGTGGGCGACGCGGCGCGGGCGTACGTCGCCGCGCACCACGACGTCAACGCGACCATTCCGGCGATGCTGCATGCGCTGGCGTCCTGAGATCCGGCGCATGGCGCTGGCACTCGGTGTCGTGCTGACGATGGTCGTCGGCCTCGAGCTGCTGAACGTCGCGCGGGCCGACGACGCCTCCGACTGCGGCGCCGCCACTGCCAAGGGACGCGTCGGGGCCGCCCAGGGCTCCGACGTCTTGACCATGTCCGACGACGACCTGGCGACGCTGCTCGATCGCGTCACGGCGGCGGGGATGTGGTCGATGCGCATCGACGTCGACTGGACCCGTGTCGAACCCCGGCAGGGCAGCATGGACTGGTCCGACGTCGACAGGGTGGTCGACGCGGTCAGCGGCCGCGGCCTCTGTCCGCTCGGCCTCGTCACCTACGCGCCCGACTGGGCCTCCGACCACCCGGACGCCAGCGGCGGGTACTTCGCGCCGACCGATCCCGAGTCCTTCGCGGCGTTCGCGGGCGCGGCGGCGCGGCGCTACGGATCCCGCATCTCGGTGTGGGAGGTCTGGAACGAGCCCAACACCGTCAACTACTTCAAGCCCAAGCCCGACCCCGCCCGGTACGGCCTGTTGCTCGCCGCCGCCAGCCGCGCGATCAAGGCCGTCGATTCGGACGCGACGATCCTCTCGGGCGGCCTGGCACCGGCCGAGGACAATGGTCGGGACATCGCGCCCCTGACCTTCCTGCGGGGGATGTACGCCAACGGCTCGAACCGGTACTTCGACGCGTTCGCGATCCACCCATACAGCTACCCCGCACTGCCCGACGATCCCAGCACGGCGGCATGGAACACCGCGCAGCGGATGTGGGACATGCGCACCGTGATGGTCGACGGCGGCGACTCGTCGAAGACGGTGTGGATCACCGAGTGCGGTGCACCGACCGGAACCGGCCGACGCGCGGTGACCGACGCCGTACAGGCCGACACGCTGCGCCAGTTGCTCGCGGTCGCGGAGAACACGCCGTGGATAGGCGCCGCCTACGTGTACGGCATGCGCGACAGTGGATCCGACGCCGCCGACACCGAACAGAACTTCGGCATCCTGCGGCGCGACTTCACTCCGAAGCCCGCCTACGACGTGGTCCGCGGATTCGGGGAGGCGGGCGCGTGAGAGTTTGCGAACCGATCCGTGCGGTTAGCCATATCCCGCGGACGATCTCGGTAGCATCGGGATCCCACGTCGACGACACCTCGGGCCGCAACACTGCACCCGGGCAACCGAAGGAGTCCGGTTGGTGACCGTGGAGGACCCGGTGCACCGGGGTGACGTACCGCCGCCCGTCGACCTGGCAGGACACCTGCGCGAATTCGCACGCGCACTGGTGCCCGCACTCGTCGTGGCGCTGCTCGTCGGCGGACTCGTCTTCGCCTTGCGAACGACGTTCGCCGAGAGGGAATATGCCGCCAATCTGGTCACCGAGATCACGCCATCGGGTGAACTGGTGCCCGGCGACGCGTTCGTCGAGCAGATGCGTGCACCGTTCATGGGTCTCGCCCAGGACACCACGGTGCTCGACCAGGTGCTCTCCGAGGTGGACACCGACTGGGACGCACAGACCCTGAGCGAGCACGTCGAACTGTCCAAGGGACCGGCGCCACAGATCCTGATCTTCACCGCGACGGCCGATTCACCCGAACTCGCCGAGCAGATCGCCCGTTCCATGGTCGTGACGGTCAGCCAGGCCGCGTTCGCCAACCACAGTCGCGAGATCAGCGCGCAGCTCGACCAGATCCAGGCGACCATCGGTGCCGAGGAGGCGCGCAACGCGACGCTGCTGCCCGAGGACCCGGCCAGGCCCGAGTCGGACCGTCAACTCGCCGAACTGCGAGGACAATTGGCGACGTTGCAGAATTCTGGCGGCGACACGCTGACGCTGCTGGCGAGCCCAGCCCAGGACACGTCGCCGGTGTCGCCTCAACCCGTGTCCGAAGGACTCGTCGCCGGTGTGGTGACGCTGATCGTCGTCGCCGAACTGATCGTGGCGTGGCGCAGCCGGATCGGCAAGAGACCCAACCGAACCTGGGCGAGGCGGGTCGCCCGCCGCTACGGCGCACACTTCGACCCGTCCACGGTGCCCGCGGGCGAACTCGACCCGCTGACGTCGGCCAAGTTGGTGCAGGCGATCCGCGACGGCAGACCCGCACTGCTGCTCGTCGGCGAACATGCCGCCGCACCACCGTCTCTCACCTCGGCGCGGGATGCCGACCGCGGCCGCTTCCGCACGCTCTTCGACGCGCCACTGGCCAGCCCGTGGTGGCAGCGGGTCAACGCCGGGGCCGCGGGCACCGCCGTCGTGGTGGTGTCGGTCACCGGAACCGATCGCGCGGCGGCCGAACGCGCACTGCGCCAGTTGGCGAACCTGCACGTGCCGCGAAACCTGGTGCTGCAGCGCGCGGGCCGGCACGACCGGCGTCGCGCGAAGAGCGCCCCCGCGGCGTCCCCGACCGAGAACACCGAACTGAATCAGGCCAACCACCATGACCGCTGAGCGCATCGCCATCGTCCACGAACGCTTCACGGAAGTGGCCGGGTCCGAGCACGTCGTCGAGCAGCTGGCGCTGCAGTGGCCCGGCGCCGAGGTGTACGCCAGCATCGTCCGGCCCGAAGGCGTCTCCCCCGGGCTGAGCCGGCCGCCGAACGCGACGTGGCTCAACCCGATCTACCGCCGGGTGTTGCGGGAGAAGTCCTACGCACCGGTGATGCCGTTGATGCCGAGCGCATTTCGACGACTCCCGATCGGTGACGTGCAGGCCGTGATCGCCAGCCATCACGCCTTCGCCACCCAGTCGGTGTTCGCGACCGACGCCCCGGTCATCGCCTACGTGCACAGCCCGGCCCGCTGGGCGTGGGATGCCTCGCTGCGCGCGGGTGAGGGCGGCGGAGCCCTGGGTGCGGCCATCCTGACCGGACTGGCGGCCATCGCCCGCCGCGGCGAGACCAAGGCCGCCCCACGGCTGCACACCGTCGTCGCGAATTCCTCGGCGGTGGCACAACGCATCTCGGAGTGGTGGAACCGCGAGGCCGTGGTGGTGCATCCGCCCGTCGACACCCAGGGGTTCACGCCCGACCCCGGCATCGAACGCGAGGACTTCTTCCTGCTCGCCGGCCGACTGGTGGCCTACAAACGGCCCGACCTGGCGATCGAGGCAGCGCGGCTCGCCGACGTTCCCCTGGTGGTCGCCGGTGACGGGCGCGCGATGAAGACGTGTCGGGAGATCGCCGGGCCGAAGACGACGTTCCTCGGCCGGGTCTCACACGATCGATTGCTGGATCTGCACCGCCGTACCCGTGCCCTGTTGATGCCCGGGGTCGAGGACTTCGGCATCGTGCCCGTCGAATCGATGGCAACCGGTACACCGGTGATCGCCCTCGACGAAGGCGGTGCCGTCGACACCGTCGTGCCGGGCGTCACCGGACTGCACGTGGCCAAGGGTTCGGACCGGCAGGTCGCCGAGGGCTTCGCCTCCGCCATGCGCGATTTCGACCCGTCGCAGTTCGATGCGACGCGAATCCGCGCCTGGGCGGAGGGCTTCTCCCGCGACACCTTCCGTCGACGCATGCAAGAGGTCGTCGATGCCACCGTCTGACCGCTGGTACCGCTCGACGGTGCTCGACCGGGCGCTCGCCCCGAGTCGCACCGTGGCCACCGTGGGTCCGGTGGCTGGCCTCGACGTCGACCGGGCGCGCGCCGTACTGGCGGCAGCGGGGGCACACCCGCGTGCTCGACTCGCGCTGCAGCCGTCGCCGACCGATCGAAAGTGGGCCAGCGACAACGGCGTCGGTGAGCGGGTGCACCGCCGCGACGACCTGCCGACCGCGGACCTGGGTGCACTGTTGACCACGGTTCGGCACCAACCGGGCCCGCAGCGACCACTCGACGCGTTGCTCACCGGCGACCACGTCGTGGTGGACTACTCGCACGGGGTCGGCGATGGACAGTTGGGCGTGGCACTGCTGTCGGCGCTGAGCGGCGAAGTCGACGATGCGCGGTCGGGGTCACTGGCACAGGGTCTTCCACCCGGTGCCACGCGGCGTGCGGTGACGCGGCACTTGCGCGCTCACCCCGGGGCGATGCGCGACATCGCCCGCCTGCGCTCCGAGAACAAGACCGACGCCGGCGATCGGCCCACCCGGTCGATCGAGCGCTGGCAGGACCACAACCGAAGCGCCACTGCGTATCTGCCGCCTGCGGCGGTGGCCGAGGTGCGGTCCTGGACCAAGGCGAACGCGCCCGGCGCCACCACCGCCTCGGTCACCGTCGCACTCTGGCGGGCAGCGCTGCGGGCGACCGGGGCCCAGATCGACGACCGGTTCATGATGCTGATGAACTGCAGGCGCTACCTCGCGCCCGAGTTCCAGCAGTCGCAGGGCAATTTCGCGGTGGCCATGCCGATGCGCCTACCGTGGTCCGCATCCCCCGCGGAGGTCGCCGCCCTGGTGCGTCGCGTCTACGACTCCGGATGGCCGCTCGTGGTGCTGCTGATGGCCGAGGCCAAGTCTCTGGTCGGCAGGGGCGAGACGGGTCTACCGCCGACGACGTACGACGCGTCCGGCCGAATTCGCCTGTCGGTCAGCGATCTCGGTCGGCTGTCGACCTTCGATCACGTGACGTGGGCGCCTGGCGAACGCCCTCCCCAACTGGCCGCGTACCTGGAGCCCGACGGACCGGATGCCGTCACCCTGCTCGTCAGTGAACTCGCAGGCGGGCGCACCTTCACCGCGACGTTCTGCAGCGCGGTCGTCGAGCCCGACCTCGTCGACGCGGCGCTGACCCGGATGTGCAGTGATCCGCTGGGCACACTGCTGACCGTCAAGCACTGACGTGACCGGCCACGCGGGCAGGCGCCACGGCCGGTCGATGACCGCGCTGCTGCTCGCGCTGGCGCTGGCCCTGTCGGGCTGCGCCTCCGAGCCGTCACCCGAGACAGCGCCGTCCGCCGCACCGATCGGGGCACGCGGAACCCTGCTCGGCGAACCGAGCCCGCTGCCCGTCTTCCCCGCACTAGACCGGTTGTCGCAGCGCGCCATCAAGGTTCGCTACCAATCCACGTCGGGGATCGACGGGTCTGCCGCGACGGTGTCGGGCGTCGTGTTCGTGCCCAACGGCGATCCACCCGAGGGCGGCTGGCCGGTGGCCTCGATAGGTCATCCGACGGCCGGGCTCGGCAGCAGCTGCGCACCGTCGTCCTACCCCGGGTTGATGGGCAACGCGGGTACCGTCGCGGCATTTCTGACGTTCGGCTTCCTGGTCACGATGTCGGACTACGAGGGCCTGGGCACGCCTGGTCCGCATCCCTACCTCGAACCGAAGTCGGCCGCATACAACGTGATCGACGCGGTACGGGCCGCGCGGGAAGTCGTACCCGAGGCCTCGACCTCGTGGGTGGGGTACGGCGTCTCGCAAGGTGGACAGGCGGTCTGGGCGGCCAACGAGCTGGCCACCGAATACGGCTCGGGCCTGAACCTGGTCGGCTCGATCAGCGTCGCGGCTCCCACCGACCTGCGGCCGCTGGTCGACGCGATGGTCGACGGCACTCTCACCGTCGAGCAGCGCGTCCTGATGCCGAGCATCCTGCGCGGACTTCGGGCTGCTCACCCCGAACTGCGCATCGAGGACTACCTGCACGGCACCATGCTCGAACGGATGAACGCGTTCGCCGGATGCGAGAACGAGAACTCCGAGGTGAAGGGGTTGATCGCTCAGGCAGCGCCGGCGAGTGACTTCACGCCGTCCAGCCCGGAGGCGGCAGAAGTGCTACGACGCATCCTCGGTGGCGACGCGCTGCCCCAGCGGCGGGCGAGCGCACCCATGCTGGTGGCCTACGGCGACGAGGATCGGGTCGTGCTGCCGGCATGGACCGCGGCGGCCGTCGCGCGTGCGTGCGGGATGGGCGACGTCGTCGACACGGTGGTGGCGCCGGGCCAGGGCCACGGTCAGTTGGATCTCGGCGCCGTGCCTGCCGAGTGGACCAAGGCGAGGTTCGCCGGCCTACCTCCGACGAGCACGTGTCCGCCACCCTGACGTGACACTTTCTACCGGCCATGTAAGGCAATCCTTGGTCGACGCTCTAGTGTGACGGTCAACAGTCCCGCGATCCTCGAGGATGGTCTTCAGTGAGTGGTGAACAAGCCGGACTCCGTCTACTCGTCGTCGGAGCCTCGTCGGGTATCGGGCACGCCGTTGCGACCAGCGCGGCGTCTCAGGGCGCCAAGGTGGCAGTCGCCGCGCGGCGAATGGACCTGCTGAACGAACTCGCGACGGCCATCGGTGGGTTCGCATTCGAACTCGACGTGGCCGACTCCGCCTCGATCGGTCCGGTCGTCGATGCGGCCGCCGAGGCGCTCGGCGGGCTCGACGCCGTGGTGTTCACCAGCACCGTCATCCCGTTCGCCCACATCGAGGACACCGACGTCGTGACGTGGGTGCACGCGTTCAGCGTCAACACCGTCGGCGCCAACAACGTGCTGCGCGCAGCGTTGCCGCACCTGTCGGAGGACGGCGTCGTGCTGGTCGCCTCCAACAACGACGTCGGCCGCCCCCGGGCGGGCGTCGCGGCCTACGGTGCGAGCAAGGCCGCACTCGACGAGATCCTGCTCGCCTGGCGCAACGAGCATCCCGAGCTGTCCATCGTCCGTGTCGGGATCGGCCCGACGCAGGACACCGAGATCCTCCGCGGCGCCGACCGGGAACTGCTGTCCCAGTTGATGAAGTCGTGGGTGGAGCACGGTCAGTTGCCCGAGCAGATGTCTCAGCTACAGGACGTGGCGAACACTCTGGTGTCGCTGGTGATGGCGGCGGTGGCGAACCCCAGCGTGGTGCCGGAGGTCGTGCAGTTGGCGCCGCGCATCCGTCGGGGCGTCAAGCGCCCATAGGTTCGGCAGAATTGGCGGCGTGACGACCTACCGCACCGTCGACGTCGACGGCATCGACGTCTTCTACCGCGAGGCCGGGCCCGCGGATGCTCCGGTGCTGCTCCTCCTGCACGGCTTCCCCTTGTCGTCCCGGATGTGGCAGCCGCTGATGGACCGGCTCGCCGACCGGTTCCGGCTCATCGCCCCGGACTACCCGGGCTTCGGGCACAGCTCGTGGCCAACGGACTTCGAGTACACCTTCGACCACGTCGCCGGCGTCGTCGAGCGGTTCACCGAGGTAATCGGTCTCGAGCGTTACGCGCTGGTGGTGCAGGACTACGGCGGGCCCGTGGGAATGCGGCTGGCGGTCCGCCGACCCGAACGCGTGCGCGCTCTGGTCGTGCAGAACGCGGTCAGTCACGAAGACGGCCTCGGACCCCTCTGGGAGACGCGCCGGGCGTTCTGGGCCGACAGGGCCGCCCACGAAGATGCGTTGCGAGCCAACTTCTTCTCCCCCGCGGCAACGCGTCAGCGTCACGTCGGCAACAGTCCACGTCAGCAGGGCTACGACCCCGACCTGTGGACCGACGAGCTCGCATTCTTGAATCAGCCTGGGCAGCAGGACATTCAGACCGACCTGTTCTACGACTACCGCACCAACGTCGCGTCGTACCCGGCGTGGCAGCAGTGGTTGCGCGACACTCAGCCGCCGCTGCTGGTGGTGTGGGGCCGCTACGACCCGTCGTTCCGGATCGAAGAGGTCGCGGCCTATCAGTGCGACGTTCCAGCCGCCGAGGCACACGTCATCGACGCGGGCCACTTCCCGCTCGACGAGCAACCGGATCTCGTCGCACGGCTCACGGGTGACTTCCTCGGGCGACTCTGAGTGCGCCTCGCGGGTTCGCCCGCACCGAGCACGGTGTGGGCTCCTTCATTTTGCCGAGTGACCTAGGACACCCGTGCGGGCACCGCGTGCGACCGGGTTGAGCCACGACGCTGCGTGACGCGCGCGTAATTTTTGGGCGCGGAGAAGCGGATCGGCGACGCGTCCGCTTCCTGTGAGGCTTCACCTGCATGGACCCCGCCCGACCCCTCTGCTCAAGATCAAGTGGTTCGCCGACAAGGGTCGCCTTAGTTAGGCAAGGCGTACCTATTGTTTATTAGGTAACCCTCAGCTAATCTTCACGGGCCACTTAGGTAACCCACCCGCACCACAGGAGACACCGTGCAATTTGCCCTACCTGCCGACTCGCCGGCCGGCGACTACTCGCCGAGCCGCACGACGCCGACCAGCCGCACCAAGATGATGGTGGCCAGCGTCGCAATGGCGAGCGCAGGCGCTCTCGTCGTCACACCCGTGACGCCGGCGCTGCCCGAACTCGTCCAGCAGCGTGCCGTCGAACTCGCGGCCGTCGCCAACCCGTTGGTCACGCTGCAGCAGACGATCGCCAACACGTTCAACAACCTGGGCGCATTGACCACGGCCTCGGCGGCTGCGACGACGAACGCGACCGCGGCACTGACCAATCCGGCGGTGTACCAGCAGATCGCGAACTTCATCGCGGCCAACGCCACCAACCCGGGCCCACTGCTGTCGCAGCTCGCCAACTTCCAGGCGAACTTCGGTTCGATCATCAGCACGGGCACCGCGGCCTCGAACGCCGCCCTTCAGCAGTCGCTGGAGCTGCTGCCCGCCACCCTGACGAACGCGTTCAACTTCTTGCGCACCGGCCAGTTCGTCGAGGCGTTCAGCGAGCTGAACATCTACTTCCTGGTGCGGTTGATCGAGCGTCCCGGCAACCCGCTGGTGCCGCTGTTCAACATCCCCGGTGACATCGCGGCCGCGCTGCCGGGCGGGCAGATCGTCGCGAACGTGCTGGACTCGCTGCTCACCCGCGGCGTGTTCTCGGGCCTGACCCGCGCCCTGTTCGTCGCGCCGATCACGGCGACCCTGCAGACCGCCGAGATCCTCGACGCCGTGCGCGCCGCGGTCGTCGTGGGCGACTTCGGAACGGCGATCAACGAACTGATCAACATGCCGATCAGGGTGGCCAACGCCTTCGTCAACGGCTACGTGCCGAACTTCCCGACGCGGTCGTTGTTCCAGGGATTGCTCAGCCCCAACGGTCCGCTGGACTACTTCCTGGTGGACCTGCCCAACGCGATCTTCACCGCGCTGAACGCCTCGGTGGCCCCGCCCGTCACGCCGACGGTCACCACCGCAGCGCTGACGACGACGTCGCCGACCGACATCCCCGCGGCCACCGCGTCCCTGATCTCGATCGAGGCACCAGCCCCCGACGCGGCCGAGGCCGTACCGGCGGCCGACGCGACCGAGGCAACGGAGACCGGCACCGCCGCACCTGCCGCCGAGACCCCGGACGTCGAGACCCCCGCCGTCGAGCCGGTTGCCGTCGAAACCCCCGAGGTCGAGACGCCTGCCGCTGAGACCCCGGACGTCGAGACCCCGGCCGTCACACCGGTTTCCACCGAGACCGAGACCGAGACGGGTAGCAACAAGCCCACCAGCACCTGGGGCAGTGACAAGTCCGACACCACCTCGGGTTCGGACGCCGGCACGGGCACCTCGGGCAGCACCGGCGGCAGCACCGCCGGCGGCAACGCGTCGGGTGGCACCGCCACCTCGGGCAGCGACGCCACGGGCAGCGACGCCTCCGGCAACGATTCCGGTAGCGCCTCCACGGACAGCGACAAGTCCGGCGGCAGCGACTCCGGCAGCTCGGGTGGCGACGAGTAAGCACGGAACGAAGTGACGAACGGCCCCCTCGGCGACGAGGGGGCCGTTCTTCTTTGGCGAAAGAAAACCGCCCCTGACTGCCGTGGCAGCGGGGCGATTATGGCGGTGGCGGAGGGATTTGAACCCTCGGACGGGGGTTACCCGTCACACGCTTTCGAGGCGTGCTCCTTAGGCCGCTCGGACACGCCACCGTGTGGCAGCTTACCGGCAACCGCGCCGCGCCCCTAATCGCGCCCAGACTGCGGGGAGATCACTCCCGACGTTGATTTCGCGATCTGATAGCAGTCTCGGCGGGGGTCAGCGCATCCGCGCGAAGAACGCCTCCAGCGGCGCGGCGCACTCGGCCGCCAACACCCCACCCCGGACCTCCGGGCGATGGGTGAGCCGCCGGTCGCGGACCACGTCCCACAGCGAGCCGACCGCACCGGTCTTCGGCTCCCAGGCCCCGAACACCACCCGCGCCACGCGGGCCATCACCAGCGCGCCCGCGCACATCGTGCAGGGTTCGACGGTCACCGCCAGGGTCGTGCCCTCGAGTCGCCACCCGTCGCCCAGCGCCTTGGCCGCGGCACGCATCGCGATGATCTCCGCGTGGGCAGTCGGGTCACCCAGTTCCTCCCGGGCGTTGGCGGCCCGGGCCAATTCGACGCCGTCGGGACCGAACACGACCGCTCCGATCGGGACGTCGGCCGGCCCTGCCGCCGAGGCGGCCTCGAGCGCGACGCGTATCAAGCGCTCGTCGGTGCTCAACGGTCCAATTTGTCGAGCACCGCCGCCAGTTCGTCGGCGAAGCCCATCTCCTGGGCGATGCGGCCGAGCTGCTCGTCGGCATACTCGTCGTCGGAGAGGATGATGCTCAACACGCTGTCGGACAGTCCGAGGTCGGACAGCAGACCGAGGTCACCCTCCTCGAAGGGGTCCTCGTCCTCGAGGTCGTCGAGATCCATGTTCGCGTCGAGCTTGCGTAGCACCTCTTCGGCGATGTCGTAGTCCAGGGCCGCGGTGGCATCGGATAGGAACAGCCGAGTCCCCGCGGGTGCGGGCCGGACGATCACGAAGAACTCGTCGTCGATGTCGAGGAGTCCGAAAACCGCGCCGGCGCTGCGCATCTCGCGTAGCTCCGTTTCAGCGGCCTTGAGACTCGTCAACGCGGCGCGTTTCATCGACGTACAACGCCACTTGCCATCCTCGCGAACGACGGCGATACCGAAGCCGTCGGGGAGGTCTGCGGCCTGGTTCTGCGCCTGTGCACGCTGTGCTCCCATGAGCTAGACGCTAGTCCTCAACGACGCCCTTTGACCAGCGGTGAAGGCCAAGCCCTGCGCCACCTCGACGAGGCCGTATGCCAACCTAGATTCATGGGGAGTCCACGGAGCAGACCGCAGGTCTGCGTACTCGGCTTGGGATTGATCGGCGGATCACTGATGCGGGCCGCCAAGGCCAGCGGCTTGGACGCATTCGGCTACAACCGCTCGATGGACGGGGTCGAGGCCGCGCGCTTCGACGGCTTCGATGCCTCCAACTCGCTCGACGGCGTACTGGATCGTGCCGCCCAGGCCGACGCGTTGATCGTGCTGGCCGTGCCGATGCCCGCGCTACCCATCATGCTCGACCACATCCGCAGCACGGCGCCCGACTGCGCGCTGACCGACGTCACCAGCGTCAAAGGCGCTGTCCTACAGGCAGTGCGCAAGCACGGTCTCGCCGACCGCTTCGTCGGTGGACACCCGATGGCCGGCACGGCGCACTCCGGTTGGGCGGCGGGTGACGCCAAACTCTTCGTGGGCGCTCCGTGGGTGCTCAGCGTCGACGACGGCGTCGACCCGGCCGTGTGGGCGACGGTCATGCACCTGGCGTTGGCCTGCGGTTCCTTCGTGGTGCCCGCGCGGTCCGACGAGCACGACGCCGCCGCTGCCGCCATCTCGCACCTGCCGCACCTGCTGGCCGAGACGCTGGCCGCCACGGCAGGCCACGTCCCGCTCGCGTTCGCGCTGGCCGCCGGGTCCTTCCGCGACGGCACGCGGGTCGCGGCCACCGCACCGGACCTGGTGCGCGCGATGTGCGAGGCCAACTCCGAACAGCTGCTCGGGTCGTTGGACCAGGCCATCGACCTGCTGACCCGGGCACGCGCCAGCCTGGCCGGGTCGGGGTCGGTGGCCGAACTCGTCGAAACCGGCCATGCGGCCCGGATGCGCTACGACAGCTTCAGCAGGCCACAAATTCTGACGACGACGATCGGCGCCCCCGACTGGCGCGACGAACTCGCCGCAGCAGGCCGGGCCGGCGGGGTGATCAGATCCGCTCTGCCAGTCCTGGGTAGTCCAGGATGAAGCCGTCGTCGTCCACGCTGATGGCGGTGTTCGCCAACGGCGACGACAGTTCGATGGCGCCGTCGACACTCGCGTAACCAATGGTCTCGAGTTCGACGGTCAGGTCGGGCAGGCGGACGTAGACGACCGGCAGCGACACCGACTCGCCGCTGCGGTGCACACCGGTGCGGCGGATCGGCAGGGCGTTGAAGAACGGACTGAACGCCACGTCGACGTCCAGCGCGGTCTCGAACGCCGAGCGCTTCGTCTGATTCTGGTGGTCCTGGACCAGCCACATGTTCTCTTCGTCACGGGCGATCGACAGCTGGCGTTCGCGTTCGGCCAAGGTGACCGTGACCGACAGCCGCTTGGTAGCGCCTGCGTCGTTGGTGACGAGGTCGTACGACGCGCTGAACGCGGGATGCGTATCCGACGCGGCGGCGACGATGCGGCCATACGCCTTAATGCGGTTGCCCGACACTTGTACCCGGACCGACTCCATCCGGGTGCAGTCGTGGGCACGCCACGTCAGCACGGACGGCCAGGTACCTGGGGTCTCCTCGGAGCGGTCTGCTGCACTCACCCCTCTACCGTAGGCGACGGACCCTCGCGTTCGTAGCGGCCTGGTGAACTGGCTCCAGATCGAGACGAACTCGCGCTCGACAGGGCGATCTCGTCGCTCAGGAACGGCTGCGGCAGGTCGCCGGAACGGCGGAAGCGGTCGGCTCCCGGTTCGGCCGCCCACACCGCGAACGCCAGCAGCGCATCCAGGATGAGGGCCAGTGCGGTGACCATCAGCGCGCCGACGAGGGCCAGGTAGAACTCCCTGACCTTGATGCCGTCGATGAGGTATCTGCCGAGCCCGCCGAGGCTGGCGTACGCGGCGACGGTCGCGGTGGCGACGATCTGCAGCGTCGCCGTCCGGAGCCCGCTGAGGATGAGTGGCAGGGCGTTGCGCACCTCGACGCGCAGCAGCACCTGCATCTCGGTCATGCCCATCGATCGGGCGGCGTCCACCACCGAGCGGTCGACGTTGGCGATGCCGGAGTACGTGCCTGCCAGCAGTGGCGGGATGCCGAGCAGCATCAACGCGACGGTCGGCGGGATCAGCCCGAGACCCCACAGCAGCACGCCGAGCAGCAGGACGCCGAGCGTCGGTAGTGCGCGTAGTGCGTTCACACCGGTGACGACCAGGAAGGTGCCGCGCCCGGTGTGACCGATCACCATGCCGATCGGGATCGCTATGAGCGCCGAGAACACCACCGCGATGGCGGTGTACTCGAGGTGCTCGAGGATGCGGGCGCCGAGCCCGGCCGGGCCCGCCCAGTTCGCGGCGGTGAAGATGTACGACAGCGCCTGAGAGAGGAAGTTCACCGGGCACCCGCCTTCGCGGCGCGGTCGGTGCGCACCCACGGTGTGGCGAGCTTGCCTACCAGCATGATCAGCGTGTCGATGACGATCGCGAGCACGAAGATCGCGATGATGCCCGCGATGATCTGGTCGCTCTTGTCGGCCTGGTAGCCCTCGGTGAACCAGGTGCCGAGACCACCGATGCCGATCACCGAGCCGACCGACACCATCGAGATGTTGGTGACGGCGACGACCCGCAAGCTGGCGACGAGCACCGGAACGGCGAGCGGCAACTCCACCTTGAGGATTCGCTTGAGCGGCGTGTAACCGACGGCGGTGGCCGCGTCGAGCACGGCGGGCGGAAGCGCGTCGAGCGCCTCGGGCACCGCCCGCACCAGCAGGGCGACCGTGTACAGCGTCAGCGCCACGATGACGTTGGCCTGGTCGAGGATTCGAGTCGGGATGACGAGCGGCAGGACGACGAAGAGCGCAAGCGAGGGGATCGTGAAGATGATGCTCGCCGTCACCGTCGTGATCCGCCGCAGCGCCGTCGTCCGATGCACGAACGAACCCAGCGGGACCGCGATGACCAACCCGAGCAGCAGTGGAAGCAGCGACAACCACAGGTGGATGAGCGTCAGCTCCCACGCGTCGTCGAGATGGGTCAGCAGATAGTTCACGCGGTCTGCTCACCCCAGTGGTCGCGCGGGCGGTTCTTGAGCGCAGCGAGGACGTCGTCGGCCCGGACACCGCCGATCACCTGCTTGTTGGCGTCGACGGCCACCCCGAGGCCCGACGGCGACGACAGCGCAGCGTCGAGCGCCAGCCGCAGCGAACCACCCGGCACGAAGAGGGACCCACCGGCAATCGTGCTGTCGTACAGCGACTTTCCGTGCCGGTGCAGGCCCACGCCGCTGGCGTCGATCCATGCGTACGGCGACCCGTCCGGCCGGAGCACCAGGGCCCACTCGCCCGGCTTCAGGTCGAGTGCGTCCACACCGGGCTCATTGACGGTGCGCACGTCGTGCAGCGGGACGTCCCTGGCATCGGTGAACTGCAGGCCGCGGTAACCGCGATCGGCGCCGATGAAGCCGGCCACGTCGTCACTGGCCGGGTTCGACAGCAGCCGCGCGGGTGCGTCGTACTGCAGCAGCACGCCGCCCCGGCCGAACACCGCGACCCTGTCGCCGAGCTTGAGCGCCTCGTCGATGTCGTGGGTGACGAAGACGATCGTCTTGCGCAGTTCGCTCTGGAGCCGCAGGATCTCGGTCTGCAGTTCCTCGCGCACCACCGGGTCGACCGCGCTGAACGGCTCGTCCATCAACAGGATCGGCGGGTCGGCAGCGAGTGCGCGCGCCACGCCGACGCGCTGCTGCTGCCCACCCGACAGCTGCGCCGGGTACCGGTTGGCCAGCTTGGGGTCGAGCCCCACCCGCTCCATGACGTCGCGGGCGTTCTTGCGGGCGGTCCGCCGCGACTCGCCCATCAACACCGGGACCGTCGCCACGTTGTCGATCACCCGAAGGTGCGGCATCAGGCCTGCGCTCTGGATGACGTAGCCGATGCCGAGACGCAGCTTGACGGCGTCGACCTTGGTGACGTCGTTGCCGTCGACGGTCAGCGTGCCCGACGTGGGATCGATCATCCGGTTGATCATCCGCATGGACGTGGTCTTGCCACACCCCGATGGGCCGACGAACACCGTCAGGGTGCCCTCGGGCACCGTCAGGGTGAGGTCGTCCACGGCGACCGTGCCGTCGGGGTACGTCTTGGTGACGTTCTCGAAGGAGATCACGCGTTTACCCTCACTCTTCTGGTCTTCGCGCGAGCGCTCATCCGATCGCCTTGTCGAAGCCGTTGTCCTGCACCCACTTCTGTGCCGCCTCATCCGGGTCCATGCCACCGTTGCCCGACGTGGCGGTGTTCATCTCGATCAACGCCTCGGTGGTCAGCTTGGCCGATACGGCGTTGAGCACCGACTTCAGCTGGTTCGACATCTTCTGCGACGCCACCAGTGGCACGACGTTGGCAGCCAGGAAGTTGTTCTTCGGGTCCTCGAGGACCACCAGGTTGTTCTGCGGGATGGCCGGCGACGTGCTGAAGATGTCGGCGGCCGTCACCGTTCCGTCGACGAGCGCGCGGACCGTTGCCGGGCCGCCGCCGTCGCTGATGGAGACGAAGTTGGCCTGGGGGACGTCGAGGCCGTACTTGGCCTTCAGTCCCGGTAGGCCCTCGGCACGGCTGATGAACTCCGACGGCCCGCCGAACTTCACCTCGGGGGAGTACTTGGCGAGATCGCCGATCGTCTTGAGGTTCCACCGCTGTGCGGTCTCCGACGTCACCGCGACGGTGTCCTGGTCGTTGGCGGGCGACGGCGTCAGGATGGAGAGGTCGCCGGGGATCTTGTCGTAGAGCGCCAGCAGCACGGCCTGGGGGTCGGTGACCTCGTTCTCCTTGTCGAAGTACTGCAGCAGGTTGCCGGTGTACTCGGGGATCAGGTCGATCGAGTGGTCCTGCACCGCCGGGATGTAGGTCTCGCGACTGCCGATGCCGAACTGGCGGCTGATCTCGAAACCGTTGGCCTCCAGCGCCTGGGCGTAGATCTCGGCGATGATGTTCGACTCCGGAAAGTCCGCCGAGCCCACCTTGATCGACTTCAGGTCGCCGGATATCTCGCCCCCGCCTAGCGGATTCGAGCTTCCACAGGCAGACAGCAACAGCATCACGAGTGCGGCGAGGGCGATCGGCCCCCGGTAGCGCACTGCTCCTCGCGCCGACTTCATTACGGACGTCCCTTCGACGTATCCCCCACCAAACAGCGACAGTAACGGCCCACACGGCGCGTCGCCCGCCTTTGGATCGTCAAGGTCATGCGCAACGGGTCCGTCATATTCGTTTAATTCCGATGCCGGAGGGGCAAGGATGCACGTATGAGTACCGACCCGCACGTGCCGCCCGTCGATACGGGGTCTTCGGCGCCATTCGATCCCCCGGCGCACACGTCGGCGTCGGACTCTCCGGCGCCCAACCCCCCGCCGCCAGCCAGCCAGGTCAAGTTCACCCGCGCGGGTGCCCTGTGGTCGTCGCTGATCATCGGCTTCCTGGTGTTGATCGTGCTGCTGATCTTCATCGCGCAGAACACCGAGTCGACCGCCTTCCAGTTCCTCGGCTGGAACTGGAGCCTGCCGCTGGGGGTGGCCATTCTCTTCGCGGCCGTCCTCGGCGGGCTCATCACCGTGCTCGCGGGAGCGGCGCGCATCTTCCAGTTGCGGCGTGCGGCCAAGAAGAACTACAAGGCCGCGATCCGCTGATTCAGCGGATCGAGACCAGTTCGTCGATCGAGTCGTTGGGCAGGTTGCCGTCCACCACGGCCCGCACCACGGCCGAGTTCAGCGTGATCGACCCGTTGTGGTTGTCGAGGAACGCGGTGTCGGCGGCGTCGCGACCGGTGCTGATCCGCACCAGTGTCTGCCGCGGCGCCAGCAGCGTGGCGTCCACCACTCGCCACACGCCGTCGACGTAGGCCTCTGCGACGGCATGGAAGTCCATCGGGTCGCATCCGGGCGCGTACACCGCGACGAGCCTCGCAGGGACGTTCACTGCGCGCAGCAGCGCGACGACGAGGTGGGCGTAGTCCCGGCACACGCCCGCACCTGCGAGCAGCGTGTCGGCGGCGCCGTCGATCGGATCGGACGAGCCGGGCACGTAGTGCAGCCGCGTGCCGACCCATGACGACACCTTCGCCAGCACCGTCGCCGAGTCGACGTAACGGCCGAACTCGGTGGCGGCGAAGCCGAAGAACTTGTCGGCCTCCGCGTAGCGGCTGGGCCGAAGGTAGGTCGACAGGTCGATCTCGGTGACGGGTGCGGGATCGGCCTGGCCGATGACCGTCGCGCTGTAGCTCGCGAGGAGCTTGCCCTTGCCCGCGTCGAACTTGTGGATGCGGTTGCCGTGGTCGCCGATGATCTCGGTTGCCTCGATCTCCTTGCCGTTCAACGTGAACGAGAGCGACTCGGTGATCTGGGCCCCGGGATGCGGGGCGACGGCGATCTGGAATTCGAGCGTCGTCGGCGCGTCGATCCAGACGTCGAGGTCGACGCCGACGTCGCGCTTGAGCGTCGTCTCGGCGCCGGACTCCGGCGCAGGCGCCTCTGCGGTGGCGTGCGGGGTCACTGACGGCATGGCGACCGCCTTTCCTGTTCGTGGGAGTCTCGCGACGGGCGCGAGCAGCCCCGTGCCTACCCCATCACGACGGACGTGAAACCGCACGTCGTGCGGGTGTGAGCGGACTTACCCCGCTGTTGCGTTGGTCAGCGCAGTTCGGCGAGTCCCATCGCGATGCATGGCCCGACGGCCTCGCCGACCTTGTCGCCGTACTCGGTGCCCCCACCCATCCGGTCGCGGAACTGGATTCCCGCGGCGATGATGCCCAGCTTGAAGTACGCCAGGGCCATGTAGAAGTCCCAGTGCGCCAGGGGCTGGCCCGCGGCCACCGAATACTTCTGCGCCAGTTGGTCAGCCGACGGGATCAACTCCGACGCCCATGCCGCGTCTGCGTGCACGTTGTGGAACGTGGGGTGCCGGTAGACGCACATCAGCGCGGCATCGCTCAGCGGGTCGCCGAGGGTCGACATCTCCCAGTCGAGCACGGCGCGGACCTTGGTGGGGTCGTCGGCGTCGAGCATGGTGTTGTCGATCCGGTAGTCGCCGTGGACGATCGAGCTGCGACTCTGCGGCGGGATGCGTTCGCCGAGCTTGGCGTGCAGCAGGCGGACGTCGGCGTCGCGTGGGTCGTCGTCGGTCTTGATCAGGTCCCACTGCGAACCCCAGCGGCGCACCTGCCGCTCGAGATAGCCGGTCGCCTTGCCGAAGTCGCCGAGGCCGACCGAGTCCGGGTCGACGGCGTGCAGGTTGGCGAGCACCTCGATGAGTGCGTCGACGCAGGCGTCGATCGTGGCCTGATCGCCCAGCGCCCGTAGTTCGTCGGTGTGCCGCACGACCCGGCCGGGGACGTACTCGACCATCTGGAAGGTGGTGCCGATGGCCGCGTCGTCGTCGGCCATCGCCACTGCGCGTGCGACGGGCACGTTGGTTCCCGCCAGCGCGGCGACGACCTTGAACTCGCGGGCCATGTCGTGAGCCGACGGGGTCAGACCGTGCAGCGGTGGTCGGCGCAGGACCCACTTCGACGCGTCGTCGGACACCAGGAACGTGAGGTTGGACCGTCCGCCGGCGATGAGTTCGGCGCGCAGGTCACCCGTGCGCGGAACGTCGATGGACCGCAGGTGCCGGTCGAGGGCGGTGAGGTCGAGGCCGTCGGGGCTGGCGGTTGCGTCGGGGGAAACGTCCGTTGTCACGGCACTTGTCTACCACCGCTTGTTTCGCGGCAGCAGATCCCATACGTGTTCGGTGCCGTTGATCGAGGCCACCCCCAGCTTGCCCTCGCGCGATGCGAGCAACCGGGTGATTCCCGCGTAGTCCACCTGCACGCACAGCAACCGCTCGGTCTGCATGACGTCGTGCACCAGCGCATTGATGACGCCGCCGTGGCTGAACAGCGCCACCGTGTCGTCGTGCTCGGCGCCCGCGACGATGTCCTTCACGCCCTCCAGAACCCGGGCGACGAACGCGTCTTCGTCGACCCCGCCGGGCAGGTGGCCGTCGATCAGGCGCTGCACGTCCTCCTGCGACGCCTCCTCGATCGGCGTGTAGTGGGTGAGGTCGCGGTCGTACTCGGCCAACCGGTCGTCGACGTCGACGTCCAGGCCCAGTGCGTCGGCGACGGGCTGAGCCGTCTGCAGGGCGCGGCGCTGCGGGCTGCTCACCAGCCGAGTGATCGGAAACCGCTTGAGCGCCTCCGGTAGTCGGCCGGCCTGCTCGACGCCCTCGGGCGACAGGTCGGGGTCCGATCCTTGACCGGGTGCACTGCGCAGCGGCAGCGCGTGCCGGATGACGAGGAGTTGCATGAGCGCCTTTCTCGATCTTGCCCGTGCCACCCTATGGCCCGTGCGAGCATCACCGGAGAACGGGACCGGTGCAGGAGGATGACATGGGCTATGCCGACGACCTGTTCGACCTGACGGACCGGGTGGTGCTGGTCACCGGCGGCAGTCGCGGGCTGGGCCGCGAGATGGCGTTCGCGGCAGCTTGGTGCGGCGCGGACGTCGTGATCGCGAGCCGTGACCTGGAGTCGTGTGTCATGACCGCAGAGGAGATCTCGGCCTCGACGGGCCGGGCGGCGTTCCCCTATCAGGTGCACGTGGGCCGGTGGGAACAGCTCGACGGACTCGTCGACGCGAGCTACGACCGGTTCGGCAAGGTCGACGTCCTGATCAACAACGCAGGCATGTCACCGCTCTACGATTCGCTGACCTCGGTGACGGAGAAGCTGTTCGACGCGGTGGTCAACCTCAACCTCAAGGGTCCGTTCCGGCTGTCGTCGCTGATCGGCGAGCGCATGGTGGCCGACGGCGGCGGGTCCATCATCAACGTCAGCTCCACCGGATCACTGCGGCCCGACCCGCACATGCTGCCGTATGCGGCGGCCAAGGCTGGGCTCAACGCACTCACCGAGGGGCTTGCCAAGGCCTACGGGCCGACCGTGCGGGTCAACACGCTGATGGCCGGCCCCTTCCTGACCGACATCAGCAAGGCCTGGAACCTGGGCACCCAGAGCGACCTGCCGTCCAATCCGTTCTCCGGTCTGGGCCTTCAGCGCGCAGGCCAGCCATCCGAGATCATTGGCGCCGCACTGTTCTTGGCGTCGGACGCATCGAGCTTCACCACCGGGTCGATCCTGCGCGCCGACGGTGGCATCCCCTAGAACTCAGGGGGTGATGATGTCGAAGGCGGGGTTGGGCCGGTCGAGCGTCCCGAGCAGCGCGGGCAGCACTCCGGAGTCGCCGGTGACCTCGAAACCGGGCGAGGCGAGGTCGCCCGCGGCCAACCGAACGAGCCTGTCCTTGGTCGCCAACCGCAGCGTGGCGTCGGCGGTCGACTCGTCCGCGGTCACCTTCCGGTACACCAGGACCCCGTTGCGCAGCGTCAGCCGATAGTTCGCCGCCGAGTCCGCGAAGGTGACGTCGATGGCGAGGTCGAGGTCCCAGGCGCGCGGCCCGTTGACGCTGATGGCCAACACGTCGAACATCTGCTCCGGGGTCAGCTGAGCCAGCAGCGACGGCGAGGCCGACTGGGTCGGCGTGCCGAAGTTGCCGTCGCGCAGTTCGGTGGCGCCGGAGAGGAAGAAGTTCCGCCATACGGCGTTCTCGCTGCCGTACGCCAGCTGCTCGAGGGTGTCGGCGTACAGGTCGCGGGCGGCGGGATGGCTCTGGTCGGTGAAGATGGCGTGGTCGAGGAGCGTTGCAGCCCAGCGGTAATCGCCGTCGTCGAACGCGGCGCGGGCGATCTCGACCACGCGGTCCAGCCCGCCCATTGCGTCGACGTAGCGGGGCCCGATCGCCTCCGGCGGGTGCGCCCACAGCCGGGCCGGATTGCCGTCGAACCAGCCCATGTAGCGCTGGTAGACGGCCTTGACGTTGTGGCTGACCGACCCGTAATACCCGTGGGTGTGCCAGGCCTTCTCCAGCGCAGGCGGCATCTGAAAGGTCTCGGCGATCTCGATCCCGGTGAACCCTTGGTTCAGCTGGCGCAGCGTCTGGTCGTGCAGGTACGCGTACAGATCCCGTTGCAGCGACAGGTATTCGACGATCTGCTCTTGCCCCCAGGTCGGCCAGTGGTGCGAGGCGAAGACGACGTCGGCGCGATCGGCGAACGAGTCGATCGCCTCGGTCAGGTAACCCGCCCAGCCGTGCGGGTCGCGCACCAGGGCCCCGCGCAGAGTCAGCAGGTTGTGCAGATTGTGCGTGGCATTCTCTGCCATGCACAGCGCCCGCATCGCCGGAAAGTAGAAGTGCATCTCGGCGGGCGCCTCGGTGCCCGGCGCCATCTGGAACTGAATCTCGACGCCGTCGATGGCGTGCGTCTCGCCGGTCTCCCGGATGTCGAGCGTCGGCACGATGAGCGCGACTTCCCCCTTCGACGTGGTCTGGCCCAGCCCGCAGCCGACCTGGCCCTGCTCGCCTGGCGGCAGTGCGGCGCCGTACATGTAGCCCGCGCGGCGAGCCATCGCCGTTCCGGCGTAGACGTTCTCCTGCACCGCGTGTTCGGTGAAGCCCTCGGGGGCGATGACCACCACCCTGCCCGCGTCGACGTCGGCCTGGCTGGTCACTCCGAGGACGCCGCCGAAGTGGTCGACGTGACTGTGGGTGTAGATGACGGCGACGACGGGTCGCTCGCCGCGGTGCCGCCGGTAGAGCCCGAGTGCAGCCGCTGCGGTCTCGGTGCAGACCAGCGGATCGATGACGATGACGCCGGTGTCGCCCTCGACGAAGGTGATGTTCGACAGGTCGAGTCCCCGGACCTGATAGATGCGGTCGACCACCTCGTAGAGCCCCTGCTTCGCGCAGAGCGCGGACTGCCGCCACAGGCTGGGGTGCACCGTCGCGGGGGCGTCGCCCCGCAAGAACGCGTAGGCGTCGTTGTCCCACACCGTGCGTCCGTCGGCTGCGGTCACGACACCGGGTTCCAGTGCTCCGATGAACCCGCGGTCGGCGTCGGCGAGGTCGCGGGTGTCCTCGAACGGCAGATTGGCGAGATGTTGGGCGTGGGCGGCGGTGATGGCGGCAGACGCCGGGCGAGACTCCATGGCGTCGAGGCTGCCACCGCGATCGCCGCAACGGAGTGAATTGGCGACCGTCGGATCCGACGTTCATCGACTTGTCAGTGGGTGGTCGTAGAATCGAACACATGTTCGACATGCTGGACTTCGACCCCGCCACGGTGGACGAGGCCGGCCTGATCGATCGCATCGCCCAGTTGGAGCGGCTCAAGGCGACCGCCGCCGCAGTACAGGCCCGCATGACCGCCGCCCTGGACCTGAAACGCCGCACCGCAGAGGCCGACGCCGGGATTCCGCTCCGAAAGCGCGGCCAAGGCCTGGCCTCCGAGGTCGGTCTGGCGCGGCGGGAGTCACCCACGCAGGGCAGCCGCCACCTCGGGTTCGCCCGCGCCCTGGTCCACGAAATGCCCCACACCCTGGCCGCCCTGGAATCCGGGATCCTCTCCGAGTGGCGGGCCACGCTGCTCGTCCGGGAATCGGCCTGCTTGGAGGTCGAGGACCGCCGGACCCTGGACGCCGAGATGTGCGCCGACCCCGCGACGCTGGTGGGCAAGGGCGACACACGGATCGAAGCCGACGCCAAGGCGATCGCCTACCGCCTCGACCCCCACGCCGTGGTCGACCGCGCGCGCCGGGCGCACGAGGACCGGTGCGTCAGCATCCGGCCCGCCGCCGACACCATGGCCTGGGTCAGCATCCTGCTGCCCGTCGCCCACGGCGTGTCGGTCTACGCCACCCTCAAACGCGCCGCCGACACCACCTGCGATGGACGCAGCCGCGGCCAGGTGATGGCCGACACGGCCGTGGAACGCATCACCGGCCGACCCGCCGACGCCCCGGTACCGGTGACCGTCGATCTGGTGATCACCGACGAAACCCTGCTCGGCGGAGACACCGAACCCGCCCGCGTTCCCGGCTACGGACCGATCCCTGCAGCGGTCGCCCGCCATCTGATCTCCGACGCCGTCGGCGACGACCGATCCCGAGCCACCCTGCGCCGGCTCTACCGCCACCCGAGGACCGGGGCGCTGGTGACGATGGAGTCCCGCGCCCGACTGTTCCCCACGGCGTTGGCGGCGTTCATCGCGCTACGCGACGACACCTGCCGCACCCCGTACTGCAACGCACCCATCCGCCACACCGACCACGCCCAACCCAACGCCCGGAGCGGGCCCACCTCCGCACTCAACGGCAACGGCCTGTGCGAAGCGTGCAACTACGCCAAGGAAGCACCCGGCTGGCGCGTCCGCACCCGCGACCAACACGGCTGTCACACAACCGAAGTCACCACACCCACCGGCACCACCTACAGCTCGAAGGCACCGCCGCTACCCGGCCGTCGCCGCATCGACCTCGGCGAGGTCGAACGACGCGTGAGCATCGCCATTACCGGCCACGCTGCGTGACTACAGGTAGGACGTCACCCGGCTGACCTCGTCGTCACCCTGCCCCGCCGCCACGGCTGCGTCGGCAGATCGGCGAAGCGCCTCCAGTGCAGCGGTGTCCGCGCCGGCGTCACGGGACGCGTCGATCAAGTGGCGCAGCGACGACGCCAGCGACGACACCGAGGCGTCGCTGTCGCCGTGCCGATCGGTGCCCACGCGTTCGGCGATCTCGTCGAGTATCGGAGGCAGGATCCCCACGATCCCGTGCGCGTGCGGCAGCAACTCGGCCGGTCCGATCCCGTTGCTTCCCGCCACCTTCAGTGCATGCATGAACCCGCCGACCGACGTCCAGAACAGGTCGAGCAGCGCCATGTCGAAGCCGGCGGCCCGTCCCACCTCGTCGCCGACCCACGTCGGCGTCGCCAGCGTGGTGAACGTGGCCTGGTGCACGTCGTAGAGATCGCGCGGTCCTGCAAACAGGATGCTGGCGTCCGGCGTGCCGATGGTCACCGTCGGCGTCATGACGGCACCGTCGAGATATCGGCCACCGAGCTTCTCGACCAGCGCGGCCGTCCGGCGCGCGCATTCGGGTGCATCCGACGACAGTCCGACGATGGTGCGCCCCGCGACTGCTTGCCCAGCGGAGTCCACGATGGCGTCCAGCGCAGCGTGGTCCACCACGTTGATCATCGTCAGGTCGCTCGCGGAGATGGCCTCGGCCGGGCTCGGCGCCCACCGCGCACCACGCGTCAGTAGGCCGGCGGCCTTCGATTCGGTGCGATTCCAGACGGACAGCGGAAGATGCGCGTCGAGCAGGGCGCCCGAGAGTGCCTGCCCCATTGGTCCGAGCCCGATGACGGAGAGGGTTGTCATGCCGCCGCCTCGGAGTGCTTGATGCTCTCGATCACGCGGGCGAACCCGTCGCGACCGTGCCCGGCGTCGATCTGACGGTGGATCAGGCGTTGCACGACGTCGACCACTTCGGTGCTGATGCCCTGCTGTCGGCTGGCGTCGAGGATGTCGGTCAGGTCGGAGAAGTACAGGCTCTGCTGACCGGGCAGTGAGTAGTCGCCGCCGTCGATGACCTCTGCGTACTCGGTGAGCGCGGGGAGCACGGCCTGCAGCCACGCGACCGCGCGGGTCGCGAACTCCTTGGCGGGCACCCCGGCGGCACCCACCATCGCAGCGCCGTGGAAGAAACCGGCGAACATCACGTACATGCCCGACAGCAGCGCCAGGTCGTACATCGACGCCATGCCAGCGTCGTGACCGAAGTACTCTGCGGCACCCCATGTCTCGAGGAGTTCGCGCGAGTCGTCGAAGAGGTGCCGGGAACCGCTGTACAGGACGCTGGAATTTGGCGTCCCGATCATTGGAGGCGTCGCCATGATGCCGCCGTCGAGATACTCCGCACCCGCGGCGGCAGCCCACGCCGCCAGCTCACGCGCGCCGTCAGGCGAGGTGGTCGTGAGATTGATCAGCCGGTGGCCGGCGAGCCCGTGGACCACGGGATCGAGCACCTCGTGCACCGATGCGATGTCGAACAGACACACCACCACCGTCGGCGCCGCCGCGATCGCGTCGGCAGGGCTGCCGGCGACCGAAACACCGCTCAGGACATCGGCTTTGGATCGGTCGCGGTTCCATGCGGTGACCGGGAACCCGGCGGCGGTGGCGGCTCGGATCAGGGCCGCGCCCATCTCGCCGACCCCGAGGAACGAAACGGGTGTGAGTCTTGGGTCGTCCATGGCACCATCGTGAAAGTGCGCATCCCGTTCGACAAGTACCCACTATTTAGTGCGGTACTTACTTCGACGAAAGCAATGGCGGTGACCAGCAGTGACTCAACTCGGCAGATACACCTGCGGCCTGGACGCGGCGATGGACGTCGTCGACGGGAAGTGGAAGCCGCTCATTCTGTGGGAGCTGCAGGACGGGCCCAAGCGGTTCAACGCGTTGCACCGCAGCCTGACCGGCATCTCGCAGAAGATGCTGACGCAGAATCTCAAGGAACTGCAGCGCCACGGCGTCGTCCACCGCGAGAGCTATCACGAGGTACCACCTCGGGTCGAGTACTCGATGACGCCCGCGGGCCGCGAACTGCTCGATGCACTCGAGCCGCTCGGCGATTGGGCGACCAAGCACATCGGACTGATCTGCGCGGCAGACGCCGGCTAGCCGCGGCTCTCCAGCCACTGCTGAGCGCGCCGCTTCGACGCCTGTGACATCCAGGCGTCCTGGATCAGCTCGGTCAGTTCGTCGAGCCCGACGCGGTGCAGTTCGCTGGCGCGCACCAGCACGGACCTGTGGCCGTTGAAGTGGTCGGTCGTGAAGAAGGGCGACGACTCCTCCTGAACCAGCGCAAGCTTGTCGGCGTCCGACTCCACCCACAGCACGATCACGTCGTCGAAGGGTGCGTCGGGTCGCTTGGTCCGGAAGAACACGAATGACTTTCCGCCCACCTGATAGATCGAGTTGCCCTTCGAACCATCGACCCGGGTGACGTGCGGCATGGACGACGCGATCCGGTGCACGTCCGCCGCGGTGGCCGGACGGTCAGACACGGTGCAGCACGACGTCGTCGAGCGACCCGTCCGCGACCGTCGCCGTCATGTACGTGCAGAACGGCTGACGGCGCCGGTCGGTCGGCGAACCGGGATTGAGCAAGCGCAGCCCCGTGTCAGCCGTCGCATCCCACGGGATGTGACTGTGGCCGAACACCAGTACGTCGGTGTCCGGATAGAGCCGCGCCATGCGCGCATCGCGCCCGGCGGACTGGCCCGTCTCGTGCACGACGGTGAACCGCACGCCCTCGAGTGTCTCGTCCGCACGCTCGGGCAATCGCCGGCGCAACTCCTCGCCGTCGTTGTTGCCCCAGCAGCCGATCAACCGGCGGGCACGCCCTTCGAGATCGTCGAGCAGCGAGGGTTCGACCCAGTCCCCCGCGTGGATCACCACGTCGACGCGCGCGACTTCGTCCCACACCGCGGGAGGCATGTCCTTGGCGCGCTTGGGTACGTGAGTGTCGGCGATCAGGAGCAAACGCATCGAAATCGACAATAACGGACGCCGAATCGCGACCGAAAGCGTCGGTTGGTTGCTGACCACTGACCTGGCCGACGGTTGAAGATAGGTCAGGCTTGCTTGACAAAGAGTGGCGACGTGCCCAACGATGGCCTCGATCTGGGGGTTCGCGTCCTGAAGAACAGAATTCAGCCGGTGATCTTGACCGCAGGCATCGCCGTCGCCGTGTTTGCCACCTGGCTCGGCGCAGGTTGGGGCGGACCGGACGTCACGGCGGCCGTCAGCGCGCTGGGCTCACTCGGATTCTCCACACTCGCCTTCGGGTGCGCGCTCACCGCCGCGATCCGCACCCCGCTATTGCGCGGTCGCGCGTGGCTGGCCGTGGCGGTCGGACTGTTCGGCTGGGTCGTCGGCGATGCCATCTGGGCCTGCTACGGGCTCGTGCTGCACGCCGAACCACCGTCGCCGTCCATAGCCGACGTCGCCTACCTGGTCCTGCCGGTCGGCACCATCGTCGCGTTCGTCATCACGGCGTCCGCGCGGCGACTGGTCGGCCTGCGACCGCTCATCGACGGCCTCATCATCACGTCGTCGCTCTTCCTCGTCTCCTGGGTCGTCGTGCTGCGACAGATCTTCGCCGCCTATCAGGGAAGTCGCGCGGAACTGGCGACGTCGCTCGCCTACGCCGTCGCCGACGTCTTCATGGTGGCCATCTCGGTGCTGGTGCTGACCTCCGCACCACCGAGCCATCGGCGGGTCCTCGCGCTGGTCACCGCAGGCCTGACGACCCTGGCGATCACGGACTCGCTGCTGGTGTACCTCAACGCCAGGGGCGTGCGCACCAGCGACCTGCTCGTCGTCGGATGGGCCGTCGGCCTGGTGCTGCTGAGCGCGGGCGCCCTGCTCGCCATCCGCAACACGGACCACGAGGCGCCCGGCAAGCCGCACTCGTCGCGACTGTGGCAGTGGCTGCCCTACGTCCCGATGGCCATCGCCGCCGCCGTCGGGCTGATCTTCCTGTCGTCGATCACGGCGGCCATCCCAGTGCTCGTTTCGGGCGGAGTCCTGGTGGGCGCGGCCCTGATCCGGCAGCTGATCATGCTGCTGGACAACAGAACCCTGCTGGACGCCGTCGCGGATCAGGCTCTACGCGATCCGCTCACCGGGCTGGCCAACCGCCTACTGTTCTCCGATCGCCTGAATCACGCGATGGAGATGCGCGACCGCGACGGCCGCCGCGTCGCGGTGCTGTCGCTCGACCTCGACGAGTTCAAGCTCGTCAACGACAACCTCGGACACCCGGCCGGTGACGCGCTGCTGCGCGCCGTCGCCGAACGGCTCGTCACCGTCGTTCCGACCGGCGACACGGTCGCGCGCCTGGGCGGCGACGAGTTCGCGATCCTCATCGAGGATGGACCGCAGCCCGCCGAGACCACGGCGCAACGCGTGGTCGAGGTGTTCGACAAGGCGTTCTTCCTCGAGGGCGAAGAGGTGTTCATGCACCCCAGCGTCGGATTGGCCGTCACCCCCGGCCTCGAGGACGACGAGGCGACTGCCGACGAACTGTTCCGCCGGGCCGACATCGCGATGTACGCCGCCAAGCGCGCCGGCGTCGGAGGTGTGCAGACCTTCACCGCCGACATGCGGCACGTCGACCGCACCGAAACGCAGAGTGCGTCATGGCATTCAGGCAAGCGCCGACGCTCCCCCGTCGCGGGAATCCAATTGCTCGGGCAGCTGCGCCGGGCCATCGACGACGACGAACTCGACCTCGTCTACCAGCCCAAGATCAGCCTCACCACGGGCAACACCGTCGGAGTCGAGGCGCTGGTGCGCTGGCCCCATCCGGAGTTCGGCGTGCTGACCCCGAACCAGTTCCTGCCCCTGGTGCGCCAGAACGGCCTGATGGGCGCGGTCACCGATCTGGTGCTGTATCGGGCCGCCCACGACGCGGTGACGTGGTACGACGCCGGTCAGTGCGACATACCGGTCGCCATCAACCTGTTCGCGCCGTCGCTCAACGACCTGGCCCTGCCCGACCGCATCGCCGCCGCGCTGGACCGCACCGGCCTTCCGCCGGCAGCGCTGTCGGTCGAGATCACCGAACACCTGCTGCTGGCCAACATCCGGCGGGCAGGCGGGGTCATCCAACGACTGCGGGCCAACGGAATCCGCATCGCCATCGACGACTTCGGCAGCGGATACGCCACCATGAGCTACCTGCGCGACCTACCGATCGACGAACTGAAGCTGGACCGCCAATTCATCGCACCGGTGCTGCGCAGCGAGCGTGCGGCGGCCATCGTCCAGTCGGTGATCGACCTGGCCCACGCGCTCGGAATCGCTTGCGTCGCCGAGGGCGTGGAGAACGAGGACACCGCCAACTGGCTGCGCGAGGCAGGCTGCGACGTCGCCCAGGGCCACTACTTCGCCCGGCCCATGGCGGCCGAGGCACTGCGGGAACGGTGTCAGCTCGGCTGCAGCAACTCCGCCATCTTCCCCATCACCAACTGAAGGGCCGAGAACGGCCGGATCATCACCTTGAACGACGTGATCAGTCCGTCGCCGTTCCACGCGATCATGTCGATGCCGTTGACGTACTTGCCATCGATCGTCGCGGCGAACTCGAGGACCGCCGACTCTTCCGCGAACCACTGGCCCTCGTAACGAAAGTCCGTGCCGCCGAATACCTTCGCGGCCGCGGTCAGATACATCGCCGTCTTCTCCCGTCCCTCCTGCGGCGAGAACAGCGCCGGCGAGTGGAACACGACCTCGTCGGCGAGCAGGGCGTCGAGCACGGCTGGATCGTGCCCGCCAGAGATGAAGTCGTGCCAGCGTTCGATTGCGGGAGGTGTCATGCCTCCATCTTCGCAAGCGGCGCCTTCCGCGATCGCCGAACCACCACGAGCAGCATGGCGGCCATCGCGACGGTCGACGTCTGCGGAACGACGGTGAATCCGAGATCTCTGAGGATGCCCACCTCCACCGGGCTGAAGACCCTGATGCCGAGACCAGTGTCGGTCTTGGCGTTCATCATCATCTGATTCGCATCGGTGAACGTGGCGTCGTCCAGGTGCGAAACCGAACTGCCGCTCTCCCACGGATTCGGAGTGAACAGCGGCACCAGCCCGCCATAGGCGGCGACGGCATGGGCGCCCCCGAAGAACAGTCCACCCTTGGCACCGGTCAGGTTGCCGTCGTAGGCCGTGTTCCACCGGTATCCAGACCCGATCGGCTTCGCGCCCGTCGACGTGACGATGAAGCGGTCCATGGACGTCCACGACCGCCCGGTGTTCTTGCCCCGCGCGTCGATGTAGGACAGGAAGCCGAACGAGTGCAGCAGCTCGTGCATCGCCGTGGACGCGAAGTCGTACTCGTCCGGGCCGACGGAGTCACCAAGCCCCCACGCGTGCCCGAAGTTCCACTCGATCTCCCCGTCGGCGGCGGATCCGTTGGCGTCGACGCCGCTGATGAGCTTGTTCTGCACGACGGTCCGGAGGAAGCCCGCCGTTTCGCTGACGAGGTTGCTACCCGCTGCGGCGAGCTTGTTCGACGCCGCCGAGTTCTCCGCGGTGACGTCGTAAGTGATGACGACCGGTGCGGTGACCAGGAATTGGGTTGCCATCCCGTCGGCGGCCTTGCGCAGGGCGTCACGGGCCTCGGCGGACCAGTACTGCGCGCCGGTCGTGTAGTTGAACGAGAACGTGATGGCACCCTGGTTCAGCAGCACGCCCGCCGAGGTGCCCACGCCCCGGAAGGGGTTGATCAGGTTGAGGTCCGTCCCCATGTCGTCCGCCGTGATCACGAAGGTATCGACGCCGTTGAAACCGGCGCCTGGCGTGTAGGTGTAGAAACCGTCGGGGTTGAGGAGCACAGTGCCCCGGCTCGGCGCCTTGGAGAGGCGATAGACCAGCCTGTCTCCTTCAGGGTCCACCGCGTCGACGCGGCCCGCGATGGGCCCACTCGACGAATTCACAACGATCGGCGCCACCGTCGGCGCCTGGTTGAGGAACGTGCGCCGCGCCGTCCACAGCGCGCCTTCCAGGTGCACCTTGAAGACGGGATGCAGCGGTAGCGCGTCGATCAGGGACCGGACCGAGGACGTGAATGCGTTGAGCTGAGCAGTGATGGCCTGCTGCCGCGCGTCGTGCGAGCTGACCGCCTGCAGTGCCCACGGCGGTGTGGGCGCTGGCGCCGCGGCGGCCTGGGCGGTCTCTGGTGCCGCGGCGGTGGTGACGGTTGACTCGACGGGGATGTTGACGGGCGCAGCCGCTGCCGCGCGCGCGGGCGCGGGCTGAGGCTCGGGCGCTACGGGTGGTGCATCGTTAGCGGGCTTCGAGACCTTGGCCAGCTCTGGGTCGGCGGTGGGCTTCGACTCTTTGGTGGGCTCGGTTTCTTCGTCGTCTACCTCCGAGACCTCGTCGTCGTCCTTGGCGGGCTCGCGGTCGGCGACGGAAGCGGTGTCGTCTTCGTCGTCGTTCGAGGCGGTCGCGCTATCGCTCGATGCCGGCTTCTCATCCTTGGACGACGGCTTGTCGTCCTTCGACGCCGTGGAATCCGACGAGGCCGACGACGACTGGCTCGAGTCGTCGGCGCCCGCAATGCCGACCGCCGGGCCCACCGCCGACCAGCCGAGCAACGCCGCGCTGACACCGGCCGACGCCGCGCCGACCTTGAGCCAACGCACCACGGCGAAACCGTCTGCCCGACGACCATTCGTCCGTACGTTCGAACGATGCGCTGCCATTTTGTCTCCTTCGTCAATATCTGACGGTGACGGTATCCGGCGGTCCGGCGCGACGCAGCGGTTTGCGGCCGGCGAGTCTGCGGCGACGTGCGCCCGCCGGGTTCCGTTTGGCGATCGACCGGGCTGGGCAAGCACGGGTCGGGTCGATCGACCCGCATTCGACTGGGAAGGTCGTAGACCGTTGAGCACTGTTGATGACGTACTGGCCGATCTGTCCGAGGCGTACCCACGCATGAGCCGGGACGACTTCGACAAGATCGTCACGCTGGCAGGCGCGGGCCCGAGTGAGGGCAGCGGGCTGAGCGTCGCAGTGGCGCTGGAGCCGATCGTGCCGGCAATCGGCGACCGTTTGAAGAACTCGAACGCCAAGGACACGGCGGAATACCTGCGCCTGCTGCGAGGAGCGGCCAGCCACGTCGTATCGCTCTGGGAGGATCCGGCCGTCGACGCCCCGGCGTTCGGCGAGGTCGAGCAGTTCGTGAAAACCATCGAGAGCTGACCGCCAGCTCGTGAGTGCGCCCGAAGGGATTCGAACCCCTAACCTTCTGATCCGTAGTCAGATGCTCTATCCGTTGAGCTACGGGCGCTTGCATATTCAGTTGTCACGCTGGCGCGGGCCAGTGTGGCGGAGGCGAGAGGATTTGAACCTCCGGTCCGCTTTAAGGCGGACAACTCATTAGCAGTGAGTCCCATTCGGCCGCTCTGGCACGCCTCCCGAACGATCCGAGGGGCAAGCGTACACAGGCCAGCCAGACGAAGGCAAAGCCGGTAGAGCGAAGCCGATATCGGCGTTCCCTAGACTGACCGGGTGACCGCCCGCCTGCGCCCCTTGCTGGCCGATCTGCCCGCCTACACGCCGGGCCGAACGGTGCCGGGTGCCATCAAGATCGCGAGCAACGAGACCACCGACGGTCCGCTGCCCAGCGTGCGGGCTGCCGTCGCCGCCGCGATGGACACCATCAACCGCTATCCGGACAACGGCTACCTCGAACTACGCGACGTCCTCGCCAAGACGCTCGACGGCGGATCGTTCGCCCCGGAGCACATCGCGGTCGGCTGCGGATCGGTCAGCCTGTGCCAGCAGCTCATCCAGATCACGTCCTCGGTGGGCGACGAGGTGCTGTTCGGCTGGCGCAGCTTCGAGATCTATCCCCTGCAGGTGCGGACCGCGGGTGCGACCCCGGTGCAGGTGCCGCTGCGCGACCACACCTTCGACCTCGACGCCATGCTCGCCGCGGTCACCGACCGCACCCGGCTCATCTTCGTCTGCAACCCGAACAACCCCACCAGCACGGTCGTCGACCCCGCGGCCCTGGCCCGGTTCGTCGCCGCGGTACCCAGCGACATCCTGATCGCGATCGACGAGGCCTACGTCGAGTACATCCGCGACGACATGCTGCCCGACAGCTTCGGCCTGGCCCGCGAGCACTCGAACGTCGTCGTGCTCCGCACCTTCTCGAAGGCCTACGGCCTGGCAGGCCTCCGCGTCGGCTACGCCGTCGGCGATCCGGACGTCATCACCGCGCTCGGCAAGGTCTACGTGCCGTTCACGGCGACCAGCGTGTCCCAGGCCGCGGCCATCGCCTCGCTGGAGGCGGCCGACGAGCTACTGGCCCGCACCGACGTCGTGGTGGCCGAACGGAGCCGCGTGACGGCGACGCTGCGCGAGGCCGGTTTCGAGGTGCCGCCGTCGCAGGCCAACTTCGTCTGGTTGCCACTGGCCGAGCGGACCGACGACTTCGTCAACAGCGCCGCCGACAACCGTCTGCTGGTCCGGCCGTACGGCCAGGACGGCGTGCGGGTGACGGTCGCCGCGAAGCACGAGAACGACGCGTTCCTGGAGTTCGCCACCCACTGGATAGGACGAGAATGAGCCCCGCGCAGAAGACCTTCGCCGACTTCGTCGGACGTACCGACGAGATCGACGACACCGACCTCGACGCCTTCTGGGACACCCTGGAACCGACCACCATCGACTTCATGATCGGCGAGTGGCAGGGCGGCGAGTTCCAGACGGGACACCGCGCCAACGGCTTCATGAAGCGGCTCAACTGGTTCGGCAAGACGTTCGTCTCGGCGGCCGAGGCCAAGCCGCTGGTGTGCCTCGACGCCGACGGCAACAAGTTCTCCAACACCGAGGCGATGAACGGCGAGGCGAGCCTCTGGCTCGAGGAGTTCCGCGGCGAGGTGACGGCGTCGATGGTCTACGACGGCAAGCCCGTTCACGACCACTTCAAGAAGGTCGACGACGACACCGTGCTGGGCATCATGAACGGCAAGGGAGCCATCGACACGTCGTCGGGCGCCCCTCGCCACCTGTACTTCTACCTGCGTCGCGTCTAGCGCCTATCGTGGTCCAGATGAGGACCCGAGTTCAGGTTGCGGCGGCGGCAGTGCTCGTCGCCGGCGTGGTCGGCGGCTGTAGCCAGACCGTGCCGGGCACCGTCGCGATGACGACCGAACCCGGGGCCAGCACCAGCACCCGCGAATCGTCGCCTTCGACGTCACCGCGCACCACGACGCCCCGCACGCCAGGTACGCCGGGCGCACCGGGTGTGGCTCAGACCATCACGTGCGGCGAGTTCATGGACCTGTCGGCCGAGGAACAGGCCGCCGTCATCGGCGAGATCTTCGGAAACTACGGCGACATGGTCGGCACCGAAGAGATGGACACCATGCGGATGGCCGCCGATGCGATGTGCCAGTTCCTGCCGAAGGACATCGCGCTCAACGACATCCTGCTGGGCGGCTCGCCTCCGTAACGGGTTAGCCTCCCAGCCATGGCCGACACCTACGAATCCCTGACCGTCGACGTCGACGAGCACGTCGCCCGGGTCACCCTGACCGGCCCCGGCAAGGGCAACGCGATGGGCCCGGAGTTCTGGGCCGAACTGCCAACGGCGTTCGCGGCGCTGGACGCCGACCCGGACGTGCGCGCGATCGTGCTGACCGGGTCGGGCCGCAACTTCAGCTACGGCCTGGACCTGACGTCGATGGGCGGCACGCTCGCGCCGGTTCTCGCCGAGGGCGCGTTGGCGCGGCCCCGCGCCGAGTTCCACCGGGACCTGAAGAAGATGCAGGGCGCGATCACCGCGGTCGCGGACTGTCGCACGCCGGTCATCGCCTCGGTGCACGGGTGGTGCATCGGCGGTGGTGTCGACCTCATCTCGGCGGTCGACATCCGCTACGCCAGCGCCGATGCCAAGTTCTCGGTGCGCGAGATCAAGCTGGCCATGGTCGCCGACGTCGGCTCGCTCGCACGCCTGCCGCTGATCCTCAACGACGGGCACCTGCGCGAGTTGGCGCTGACGGGCAAGGACATCGACGCGGCCAGGGCGGAGAAGATCGGTCTGGTCAACGACGTCTTCGGTGATGCCGAGGCGTCGCTGGCCGCCGCGCACCAGACGGCTCGCGAGATTGCGGCCAACCCACCACTGGTGGTCCAGGGCGTCAAGGACGTCCTCGACGAGCAGCGCACGGCGCAGGTCGCCGCCAGCCTGCGCTACGTCGCAGCGTGGAACTCGGCCTTCCTCCCCAGCAAGGACCTCACCGAGGGCATCACGGCGATGTTCGCCAAGCGCCCACCCGAGTTCACCGGCGAGTAGCCGAAACGCACGTAGCGTGCTGTGCGCTCGCTTAGCATCGCTGGGTGCAGGTACAGCCCGCTGCGTTCTTTCGAACCACGCTGCCCATCGACCTCGAAGCTCTCGCGCGGGTCGACGACGGCAGGTACCACTCGGTCTGGCTGCCCGACCACATGGTCAGCTTCTGGCCCGACTCGATCTGGACGCCTGAGTTCACCGACCTCGCCGAGGCGTCGCCGTCCCCGCATCGCCACCTCGACGGCATGGCCGTCGCGGCCGCGGCCGCCGTCCTGACCCAGCGGGTCCCGCTCGCCACCAGCGTCGTCGACACCGTCCGGCGCCACCCCGTGATGCTGGCGCAGTCCGCGCTGACGATCGACCACCTCGCCAAGGGCCGGTTCATCCTGGGCCTCGGCAGTGGCGAGACCGAGAACGTCGTGCCGTACGGTTTCGACTTCGCCGCGCCCGTCAGTCGTTTCGAGGAGGCGCTGCAGGTGATCCGCCTGCTCTGGGAGAGCCACGGGCCGGTCGACTTCTCCGGCCGGTTCTACCAACTCCGACACGCCCGCCTCGACACCGAACCGTACGACGGGCACTTCCCCGAGATCTGGATCGGGGCGAGCGGGCCGCGGATGCTCGAGATCACCGGCCGCTACGCCGACGGGTGGTGGCCGGCGGGCGCCTGGACGCCCGACCACTACGCCGAGATGCTCGGGGCGGTGCGCACGTCGGCCGAACGCGCGGGCCGCGACCCTATGGCGATCACGCCGTGCTTCATCCAGGTTTGTCTGATCGGCGACGACGACGAACTCGCCGAGATCGTCGCGGCGCCGCTGGTTCGGGCCTTCCTGCTGCAGGTGTCGGCGAAGACGTTGGCGGACTTCGGTTTCGAGCACCCCTGCGGCGACCAGTGGCGAGGATTCCAGGACATCGACCCCGCCACCATGCCCCGCGAGCGCATCGTCGACTTCCTCGACCGGGTCGACCCCGCCGCCATCCTCGCCGTCGTGCCGCACGGCTCGCCGCGTCAGGTCGCCACTCGGATCAAGGAGTTCGTCGACGCCGGACTGCGCGTACCGAAGATCCTCGACTACGGTGCCATGGCCGGACGCCGCCACGCCGCGGCGTCGGCCGAACGCGTCCGCGCCACCGAGGACGCCCTGCTCGAACTGTGCGGGCAGTCATGAGCACCGCACTCGACGCCGCGGAGCTGCTGACCGCCGCCCAGGCCGCCACGGGTCTCGCCGACTTCGGTGATCCGACTCTCCCGCAGCGCTTCTCGCTGGCCGTCGAGCTTCTCGACGCCATCCCGATGGACGACGACGGCAGGCGCCGGGCGGCCGAGACGTGCCACTGGCTGCTGACGTCGCGCCTTCGATTCTTCGGCGATCGCAGTCGACTGCCGATCTCCGACGAGGTGATCGACCGGCCGATGTTCGCCACCGGCGAGCCGCGGTCGGGCACGACGCTCGCCCACGCGCTGATGGCCGCCGACCCGGAGTCCCGTGCCTTGCGGTTCTGGGAGGTGATGTACCCGTCGCCGCCACCGGGCACTACCGACGGCGCCGCCGACGACCGCCGAACGCGGGCCGACGACGACTGGCGCGAGATCAACGCGAAGATGCCGAAGTGGTTGCACAGCCACCCCTACAACGACATGCTCGGCGACGGACTGCCCGAGGACGAACGGACGTGGGCGTTCGACTTCAGGGTCATGACGCCGACCGCATGGTGGCGGGTACCGATGCCGACCGTCGTCGGCGGTCTGCCCACCGACGCCGCGGCGCAGTACCGGATCCATCGCGCGATGCTGCAGCAGTTCCAGTTCGGCAGGGCGCCCAAGCGGTGGGTGTGCAAGGGCTTTCACGGTTTTCGCCTCGCCGAGTTCTTCGAGGCCTACCCCGACGCCACCCTGATGTGGCTGCACCGCGATCCGGTGCAGGTCGCCGCATCCCGGACCATGATGATGGCCGACATCCTCGACGGCATCGTCGGACCGATCGACCTGCACGTGGAGACCCGAAAGCACCTCGAGATGACCAGGGCGGGCGTCACCAACACGATGACCAATCCCCTGGTCGACGATCCGCGGATCTTGCACGTGCGCTACACCGACTTCATCGCCGATCCGGTCGGCACCGTCGAGCGGTTCTACGCCTTCAGTGACCGGACGCTCACCTCCGACGGGGAGGCGGCCATGCGCCACTACCTCGCCAACAATCGCGGCGACCGGCACGGCAAGTTCCGCTACTCCACCTCGCTGCTCACCGACATCGGGGAGGATCTCGCGGCACTGCACGAGGAGTTCCGCCCGTTCCGCGAGAGGTTCGGCGTCGCGATCGAGAACCGTGGCTGACTTCGGGCGGCTCTCGGTGCACGGCGTCGGCATGCTCGGCGCCGCACCCGCCGAGTACGACGCCTACTGGCAGACACTGGGCCTCGGCCGGGTGAGCCTGGTCGACGACCAACTCCGCGACCCCGCCCTGGTGCCACTGGTCGCCCGCCGGGGCTACGTCGTCGACACCGTCTTCCACCTGTTCCGCACCCCGGAGGCGCTCGACGCCGTCCTCGATGCCGCCGCGGCGATCGGCGCCCGCTGCGTGTACATGCTGACCGGCGGTCGCGACGGTCTGACCTGGGAGCAGGCCGCCGAGCGGTTCTGCGACGCGGTCGCGCCGTGCCGCGACCATGCCAGGAAGGTCGGTGTCGCGCTGGCGATCGAGAACGCCTCCGCCCTCTACGCCGACATCCACATCGCCCACTCCCTGCGCGACACTGCGACACTGGCCGAGATGGCCGATCTGGACGTCGTCGTAGACCTGTTCCACTGCTGGGCGGAGGCGGACCTCACCGCACTGGTCGAGCGGGTCCTGCCGCGCACGCAGTCGATTCAGCTCAGCGACTACGTGCTGGGCGACCGATCGCTACCCGCCCGCGCCGTACCCGGAGACGGCGCGATCCCCATCGAACGATTCGTCCGGCACGCGATCGAGCACGGCTACCGCCACGGGTTCGACCTGGAACTCATCGGCCCACGCATCGACCGCGAGGGACCACTGGACGCGGCGCGGCGCGCCTGCGTGACCGTCGCGGCCATGCTGACACGGATCGGCTGAGGCGCAATGGCATTCGGCGACGGTGAGGACGACCTGGCACTGCACGACGCCTGGGCGGCGTTCTGCGACCGCCTCAAGGCGGCAGGCGAGCAGGCGTTCAAGGACCACAACCCGGGTTCGGGGCCGCACCGCGCCGACGCCTTCCGATTCCTGGCCCAAAACCTGGGTCAAGCCTTCGATCTCGGATTCGAGACCAGGGATTCCCGGTATCCGTTGCTGCACGCGTTCAGCCACCCGACCCGCAAGCTCGGCGGCGATTGCGGCGACTTCACCTACCATCAGGCCTGGATCGACGGCCGGTCGAGCTACCGCATCACCGGCACGCGGGGCACCGCCCCGTTCTTCAACGTCACTGTCCAGGGCGCCCGCCCCGACGGGCCGGGCGTCCTGCACGAGCCGTTCGGCGACGTCCCCGAGGCCAACCTGACCGGCGAGCGGCTGACGACGGTAAACGGCGAACTCGACTTGTTCATCGGCGGCCCGCACCGCAGCGCCAACTGGCTGCCCACCACGGCTCGGTCGCGAAAGTTGTTCATTCGACAGGGTTTCGACGACTGGGACGAGACACCGGCGCGGCTGACGATCGAACGCATCGACATGGACGCCCCCAGACCGGTACCCACTCCCGCGGCGATGATCGACGCCATGGAGTGGGCAGGCGACTTCGTCACCGGCGTGATGCGGGACTGGCCGGAGTTCCCGTTCGCCTACGGCGGCGTCGACGAGCACCGGCCGAACGCGTTTCCCGCGCTCGAGTCCGCCGACGGTGACGAAAAGCGCGGCCGCGCAGCGACGAACATGCACTGGGTACTCGGCCCAGACGAGGCCCTGATCGTCGAGTTCGACGCTCACGACGGGCTATGGATGCTGACGAACATGGGACCGTTCTTCACCAGCATGGACTACCTCTACCGGCCGGTGACCTACACGCCGAGCAGGACCGCGGTCGACGCGGACGGCAAGGTTCGGATCGTGCTCGCCCACGACGACCCCGGCGTGCACAACTGGATGGACACCCAGCGCTTCGAACGCGGCAACCTGACCTACCGGCACATGCTGAGCGGCAGCCCCGTGCCACTGCACACCCGCCTGGTGCGCGCGGCTGATCTAGACGCCGCCCTGCCCACCGACACCGTGCGCGTCAGTCCCCGCGAGCGCGTCGCACAGATGTGGCAGCGATTCGACGGCATTCGCCGGCGCTACGCGATGTAGCCGTCACCGTCCGGACTGACGGCGACTTGGCAGGTGATGCTCGGGCAACTGCCAGAGTCGTTGTGCCACTGCTTATTCCCCGATTCGGCGAATGTCTACATTCTCACTTCGAGGCATGTTTCCAGACTCGGCGCGGATCATCCGATTCCATGACCAATACAACGCACCGCACCACCACCGAACCGCCCGCCCGACACGGAACGGGCTCGCCGCGCATAGCGGGCACCGCCGTGGCCTTCACGCAGAACCGGCACACCCAGGACGACGTCGCACGCGAACTGATCGGCGTCGCCCCGCCGGGATTCGAACGCTTCGTGCGCACCAGCGGAGTAGACACCCGCAACCTCGCGTTGCCACTGGCGCGGTACCCAGAGATGAACGGCTTCACCGCCGCGAACGACGCCTACATCGAGGTGGCGGTGGACCTCGGAACACAGGCGGTGCGGGCCGCTCTCGACGCAGCGCACGTCGATCCCCGCGAGGTCGACGCCATCGTCTCGGTGTCGAGTACCGGCGTCGCGGTGCCCACGATCGACGCGCGACTGGCGTCGATGGTGGGCCTGCGCCGAGACGTCAAGCGCATCCCCCTGTTCGGACTCGGTTGCGTCGCAGGCGCGGCGGGCATGTCGCGCGTGCACGACTACCTCCGTGGCTATCCGGGCCACGTCGCCGTGCTGCTGTCGGTCGAACTGTGCTCGCTCACGCTGCAACGCGACGATTCCTCGATCCCCGCACTCATCGGGGTGTGTCTGTTCGGCGACGGGGCGGCAGCCGTGGTCGCCACGGGCGCCGATCGCGTTCCGACCTACGCCATCGCGCCGACCGGCCCCGCCGTCCTCGCTACCCGGAGCGCACTGTTCCCCGACACGGTGGACGTGATGGGCTGGAAGGTGGGCACCGGCGGCTTCGGTCTGGTGATGTCACGCGACGTTCCCCGCATGGCCGACGATCACCTCCGCGGCGAGGTCGATCGGTTCCTCGCCGACCACGGTCTCACCACCGCCGACATCTCGACCTGGATCTGTCACCCCGGCGGACCCAAGGTCATCGACGCGATCCAGCACGCGATCGAGTTGCCGCCCGCCGCGCTCGCGCACAGCAGGCAGTCCATGCGCGAACACGGCAACGTGTCGTCGGTCTCGGTGCTCGACGTCCTGGGGCGGACCCTCGCGCAGCCACCTGCGGCAGGCGATCTCGGCGTCATGCTCGCAATGGGCCCCGGGTTCAGCTTCGAACTCCTGCTCCTGAGCTGGTGAGCACGACCGTGTACTACCTGTTCATCCTGGCCGTCGGCGCCGAACGGCTCGTCGAGCTAATGGTGTCGAGGCGCAACACCGCGTGGTCGATCAGCAACGGCGGCAGGGAGTTCGGCCGCGGACACTATCCGGCCATGGTGGCCATGCACGGGCTGCTGCTGGCCGGTTGTGTGATCGAGGTCGCCGTCGCGCACCGGCCGTTCATCGGGTGGCTGGGTTGGCCGATGGTGGTCCTCGTCGCGCTCAGCACCGCGATGCGGTGGTGGTGCGTCGCCACGCTCGGGAAGCACTGGAACCCACGGATCATCGTCATCCCCGGTGCTCCGCTCGTCGACCGCGGACCGTACCGCTGGCTGCACCACCCGAACTACACCGCAGTCGCCGTAGAAGTCGCGGCCCTGCCGCTGGTGCACTCGGCGTGGGTCACCGCGATCGTGTTCAGCGCGGCCAACGCCGCCATGCTGAACGTGCGCATCCGCACCGAGAACACCGCACTGGGTTACGCCTGACGGCGTGCGACGGGCCGGGTCGACTGGCGGTGGCGGAGGGATTTGAACCCCCGGTCGGTGTTAGCCGACTCTCGCTTTCAAGGCGAGTGCATTAGGCCGCTCTGCCACGCCACCGTGGGACAGCCTAAGGCCTTCAGACCCGACCCATCCTCGCGGGCGGCGCGGCGTCGCGAAGCCCAGCGCCGATGCGTCGGCAGTTCTCCCCCATGGCGGCGATCTGCGTGCGGGACAACCTGCCGAGGAAGTGGGTGCGCACCCCATCCCCGTAGGTCACCAACGCGTCCTTCAGCAGTGCCCGGCCCTCCGGCGTGATGGTCGCCAGCACGCCACGGCCGTCGTCGGGACTCGAACAGCGACCGACCAGGTTCTGCGATTCGAGCCGGTGAATCTGACGGGTCACCCGGCTGGGCAACGACATCAGTTCCTCGGCGAGATCCCCCATCCGCGCCGAGCCCGTCGGTGACCGGTCGAGCAGGTCGAGTAGTCGCACGTCGTTGAGCGTCAGGTGGTGCGACTCCACCAGTTGTTTGTTCAACGTCGCATACAGCCGCAACGCGGCATCCAGAAAGTTTTGCCAAGATCGTTCCTCGGCAATGTCGAGCCCAGGCATGGCGCTCGCGGTTCGCCCTGCAATCATCCCCTCCATGGCGCCATAGTAGAACTCCCGACCGCAAGTAGTAGCGTTATTGACATGCGTGCTATTACAGCTGTCTCAGCCGACGATCTGCGCTGGGATGAGGTACCGGACGTCGCAGCTCAGCCCGGTGAAGTGATCATCGAAGTGGTGACCGCAGGCGTGAACCGAGCCGATGTCCTACAGGCTGCGGGCAACTATCCGCCGCCACCCGGCGCCAGTGACGTCATGGGCCTGGAAGTGTCCGGGCGGATCGCCGAGGTGGGCGAGAACGTTGCCGAGTGGTCGGTCGGCGACCAGGTTTGCGCTTTGCTGGCCGGCGGAGGATATGCCGAGCGGGTCGCCGTTCCCGCCGCCCAGGTGATGCCCGTGCCCGACGGTGTCGACCTGCACAGCGCGGCGGCCCTGCCGGAGGTGGCATGCACCGTCTGGTCCAACCTCGTCATGACCGCGGGGCTGACCGAAGGCCACCTCCTGCTCGTCCACGGCGGCGCGAGCGGCATCGGCACCCACGCGATCCAGGTGGCGCGTGCGCTCGGCTGCCGCGTCGCCGTCACCGCGGGCTCGGCGGAGAAGCTCGCGTTCTGTGGGGAACTCGGCGTCGACGTCGCGATCAACTACCGCGAGGACGACTTCGTCGAGGCGATCAAGCGCGAACCCGACAGCCAGGGGGCCGACGTGATCCTCGACATCATGGGCGCCTCCTACCTCGACCGGAACATCGATGCACTCGCTCCGGACGGGCGCCTCGTGGTCATCGGATTCCAGGGTGGCGTGAAGGCCGAACTCAACATCGGCAAGCTCCTCGCCAAGCGCGCCGGCGTCATCGCGACCGCACTGCGCTCACGTCCGGTGGACGGCCCATCCGGCAAGGGCGCCATCGTCGACGAGGTGGTGGCCAACGTGTGGCCGATGATCGCCGCAGGCAAGGTGCGCCCGATCGTCGGCGCCGAGCTGCCGATCACCGACGCGGCGGCGGCCCACCGCATGCTGACGGCCAGCGAGGTGACCGGGAAAGTGCTTCTGCGCGTACGGGACTGACGCTAGCCGAGCGAGGCCAACGCGCGGACCAACTGGTCCACCTCGGCCATCGTCGTGTAGTGCGCGAGGCCGACCGTGACCGCGCCGCCGATGTCGCTGACCCCGATCACGTCGAGCACCCGCGACGTCGTGTTGGACACCGCCAGCACGCCGTTGTCGGTGAGACGCTGGATCACCCGCTCCGCCGGGACGCCGTGCACGGCGAGGCTGAGCACGGGAATCCGGGCCTCGGGTGCTCCGATCACCATCACCAGCGGCAGCGAGCGCAGCGCCGCCAGCAGGTACTCGAACAGCCGGTCCATGTAGGCGCCTGCGGATTGCATTGACAGCGCCAGTCTTTCGCGGCGGGTGCCGGACGCAGCCTCGTCGAGGTTCGCCAGGTACTCGACGCTGGCGACCACGCCGGCGAGCATGCCGTACTGGTGCGCGCCGACCTCTAGGCGCGCGGCGCCGGTGGCCAACGGATCCAGCGCCACCGACCCGAAGGTGTCGATGAGCGAGGGGTCACGGAAGACCAGTGCGCCGATCGGAGGGCCGCCCCACGCCACCGCGTTCACCGCGACGACGTCGGCCTCGACCTCGTCGATGTCGATCAGGCGGTAGGGAGCCGCGGCCGAGTGATCGACGACGACCAAACCGTTGTTCTCGTGGACGAGCTTCGTCACGGGGCGCAGGTCGGTCACGGTGCCCAGCGACGACGACGCCGACGTCAGCGCCACCAACCTCGTGGGCTTGGTGATCAGGCTCTCCCACTGCCACGCGGGGACGTCGCCGGTCTCGATGTCGACCTCGGCCCACTTCACCTTGGCGCCATACCGATTCGCGGCGCGCAGCCACGGTGAGATGTTGGCCTCGTCGTCGAGGCGGCTGACCACGACCTCGTACCCGAGGCCCACCCGCGACGAGGACGCGTCCGCCAGCGAGGCGAGCAGGATCGCGCGATCGGCGCCCAGCACGACGCCGCGGGGATCGGCACCGACGAGATCGGCAACGGCCTGACGCGCGGCGGCGAGCACCGCGGCACTGCGCTTGGCGGCGGGGTGCGGGCCCACGTCGGTGGTCATCGAGCCGCGGAAGGCGGTCGACACGGTCGTCGCGACCGAGTCGGGAAGCAGCATGCCGTAGGGGGCGTCGAAGTGGACCCAGCCGTCGCCCAGCGACGGGTGTAGACCACGCACCCGGGCGACGTCGTATGCCATGCCACCCACCTTCGAGCGAATGAAAACCGCAATTTCCAACGATCTCGGGTGACCGACGGCATCTTCCGACGCCCGTGCCTTGATCAGACGGGGCCACCTCGGCAGCCATACTAGTGCAGTGAGCTTGGCCTTCGGCGTGCTAGTGGCGTGGTCGTTGCTAGTCATCCCGGGAGCAATCGTCGCCCGCACGGCCCAGCTAACTTGGCCCGTCGCCATCGCGGTCGGAGCGCCGCTCACCTACGGCGTGGTGGGTCTCGCCATCCTGCCGCTGGGTGCCGTGGGCGTTCCATGGAATGGCTGGACCGCGCTGGGGTCGCTGCTCGTGATCGTGACCGCCATCACAGCGCTGCAGGTTTCGCTCTCACGGTTCCGCGAGCGCCCCGCGCCGGGGAGCGCCATGTCGACCGGGCCCGCACTCGTCGTCGCGGCCGGAGTGATGCTGGGCGCGGTACTCATCGGGTACGCCGCCGCGCGCGGTCTTCCGCAGTGGCAATCGGTGCCGAGCAACTGGGACTCCGTGTGGCACGCGAACACCATCCGGTTCATCCTCGACACCGGCCAGGCCTCACCCACCCACATGGGCGAGCTACGCAACGTCGAGACTCAGGCGACGCTCTTCTACCCGTCGGCGTTCCACGCGCTGGCCGCCGTGCAGTGCCAGCTCACCGGCATCGCGGCAACCAGCGCATACACGCTGTCCTCACTGGTCGCCGCCATCTGGCTGTTCCCGGTCAGCGCCGCCGCACTGACGTGGTTCCTGCTGCGCGAACACGACCGGTGGCGGGCGGCGGGCTGCGCGGCCGCCGCCGCGGCGCTCACCGCGTCGTTCACCGCGGTGCCCTACGTCGAGTTCGACACGGCCTCGATGCCCAACCTCGCTGCGTTCGGACTGGCGGCGCCGACCGCCGTCCTGGTCGTCTCCGCCGTGCGGCACCGCGCCCTCATCCCGATCGCCGTCCTCGCCCTCGTGGGCATCTTCTCGGTGCACATCACCGGCGGCGTGGTCGCGGTGACGTTCGTCGCGGCGTGGTGGCTGATCGAGGGACTCTGGCGGCCGGTCCGGGGCCGGGGCGCCGACGCCGTGACCCTCGCCCTCGTCGCTGTACCCGCCGTGCTGCTGCTGCTCCCCCAGTTCCTGGGCGTCCTCGCCCAAGCCGAGATCATCGCCGGCCATGCCTACGTCACCCATCAGAGCCGCAAGCGGGTGCTGTTCGAGGCCGTGGTGCAGCACACCCGTCACCTCAACGACTACCCCATCCAGAACGCGATCCTGCTGCTGGCAGCCCTCGGCTTCCTGTATCTCCTCATCCGGCGGATCTGGTGGCCGCTGGCGGTGTGGTCGCTGCTGATCGTCTCGATCGTGCACTCCGCCGCCCCGTTCGGCGGCCCCCTCGGCGCAGTCACCGGGATCTACAGCGACCTCTTCTACAGCGACCCACGGCGGTTGTCGGCGGTCGTCACGATGCTGCTGGCGCCGATGGCCGGCATCGCACTGTTCATCGCAACGGCCTTCGTCGTGGAGCGCGGCCGAAGGCTCGCCCCCCACGTGCCGTCGCGGGCGTGGCACGCCGTGACCGCCGTCGTGCTCGTCGGCGTGACGGTCGGCCTGGCGTGGCACTACCTGCCCCGGCACCGTTACCTGATCGGCGAGAAGTACGACTCGGTGATGATCGACGCCAAGGACCTGCAGGCGTTCGCCCACCTCGCGACCCTGCCCGACGCCCGAGACACCGTGATCGGCAACGCCAACACCGACGGCACGGCGTGGATGTACGCCGTTGCGGGATTGCACCCGCTGTGGACCCACTACGACTTTCCACAGCAGCAGGGCCCGGGGTATCAGCGGTTCAACTTCTGGGCGTACGCCGATCAGGCCGACACCGATCCCCGGGTCGCCGAGGCGGTGCGGGCGCTCGACATCCGCTACGTCCTGACCAGCACACCGGTCGTGCGCGGGTTCGTAATGCCCGACGGACTAGTGTCGCTAGACGAGTCACGGTCGTGGAAGAAGATCTACGACAACGGCGAGGACCGCATCTACGAATGGCAGGGTTCCGGTGGGGCCGGCAAGCAGTAGGTCGCGGCTGAGAGGGAATGCAGAGGGCATGACACAGGACGACAGCGACTTCGAGATCATCAGCAACATCTCCGACCAGGAGGGTGAGGGCGAAGGCGGCGGCGACGGCAAGTCGCTGACCGACCTGGTCGAGCAACCCGCCAAGGTGATGCGCATCGGCACGATGATCAAGCAGCTCCTCGAAGAGGTGCGCGCCGCTCCGCTCGACGAAGCCAGCCGCACCAAGCTGCGCGACGTGCACCGCACCAGCATCGCCGAACTCGAGGACGGGCTCGCTCCGGAACTCCGCGAGGAACTCGAACGCCTCACGCTGCCGTTCGGCGACGACACCGTTCCCTCGGACGCCGAACTGCGCATCGCCCAGGCCCAGCTCGTCGGCTGGCTCGAGGGTCTGTTCCATGGCATCCAGACCGCGCTGTTCGCCCAGCAGATGGCCGCCCGTCAGCAGCTCGAGCAGATGCGCCAGGGCGCGCTGCCGCCTGGCGTCGGAGCGCCGGGCCCACGCGGCCCCGGACACTCCAGCGGGACCGGTCAGTACCTCTAGGCGCTGAGCGGACCGACACAGGTGGAACCACACATCTCGACCCAGAACGCCTGGGTCGAGTTCCCGATCTTCGACGCCAAGTCGCGGTCGCTGAAGAAGGCCTTCCTGGGCAAGGCGGGCGGCACCATCGGCCGCAATGCCTCCAACGTCGTCGTCATCGAAGCGCTGCGTGACATCACGCTCTCGCTGAAGATGGGCGACCGCGTCGGGCTCGTCGGGCACAACGGAGCGGGCAAGTCGACGCTGCTGCGGCTGCTGTCGGGGATCTACGAACCGACCCGCGGCTCGGCGACCGTCACCGGCCGGGTGGCGCCGGTGTTCGACCTCGGCGTCGGGATGGATCCCGAGATCTCGGGCTTCGAGAACATCATCATCCGCGGGCTCTTCCTCGGGCAGACCCGCAAGCAGATGATGGCGAAGGTCGACGAGATCGCCGACTTCACCGAACTCGGCGAATACCTGTCGATGCCGCTACGCACGTACTCGACCGGCATGCGCGTGCGCTTGGCGATGGGCGTGGTCACCAGCATCGACCCCGAGATCCTGCTGCTCGACGAGGGCATCGGCGCCGTCGACGCCGAGTTCATGAAGAAGGCCCGGACCCGGCTGCAGGACCTGGTGGCCCGCTCGGGAATCCTGGTGTTCGCCAGTCACTCCAACGAATTCCTGGCCCAGCTCTGCGACACCGCCATGTGGATCGACCACGGCACCGTCCGGATGGCCGGCGAGATCGAAGACGTCGTGCGCGCCTACGAGGGTGAGGACGCGGCACGGCACGTGCGCGAGGTCATCGACGAGCACGATCGCTGGGACACCCCGGGTGCCTGACGCGGTGATCGCGGTGGTGGTCACGCACCGCCGCGTCGACGCCCTCGCACGCTCGCTGACGGTGGTGGCCGGGCAGACCCGGGCGCCGGACCACCTGATCGTCGTGGACAACGACTTTTCCGACGGCAAGGGCGACCCTCGCGTCCGCGAACTCGTCGACGCGCTGCCGGTGCCGACGACTTATCTCGGCTCCCGGCGGAACCTCGGCGGCGCAGGCGGTTTCGCGCTCGGCATCCTGCACGCACTGGCCCTCGGAGCCGACTGGGTGTGGCTCGCCGACGACGACGGCCGCCCCGCCGACGAGGCCGTGCTGGAAACCCTGTTGGCTTGCGCCGCCTGGCATTCGCTCGCCGAGGTCTCGCCGATGGTGTGCGACATGGACGACCCCGCGCGCCTGGCGTTCCCGCTGCGGCGCGGTCTGGTGTGGCGGCGACTCGTGTCCGAGCTGCGCGTGGACGGCGCAGGCGACCTGCTGCCCGGCATCGCGTCGCTGTTCAACGGCGCCCTGTTCCGCGCCTCCACGCTGGAAGCCGTTGGCGTACCGGACATTCGGTTGTTCATCAGGGGGGACGAGGTCGAGGTGCATCGCAGGCTGGTGCGCTCCGGCCTCCCGTTCGGCACGTGCCTGGACACCGTGTACCTGCATCCGCAGGGCTCCGACGAATTCAAGCCGATCCTCGGCGGCCGCATGCACACCCAGTATCCCGCCGACGAGACCAAGCGCTTCTTCACCTACCGCAACCGCGGGTACCTGCAGTCTCAGCCCGGGCTGCGCAAGCTGATTCCCCAGGAGTGGGTGCGATTCGGCTGGTTCTTCCTGGTGTCACGCCGGGACCCGGCCGGCTTGCGGGAGTGGATCAGGTTGCGACGGTTGGGTAGACGCGAGAGATTCGGGAGGAAAAGCCGAGCATGACCTTCACCGACGCCGCCGCGCAGTCGAAGACGATGTCGCGCGCGTGGGGCGACCTGACGGCGGGCTTCGCCAAGCGCGAGCTGTGGCTGCACCTGGGCTGGCAGGACATCAAGCAGCGTTACCGACGCTCGGTGCTCGGCCCCATCTGGATCACCATCGCCACCGGCACCATGGCCGTGGCACTGGGCGGCCTGTACTCCAAGCTGTTCAACCTCGAACTGTCCGAGCATCTGCCCTACGTCACGCTCGGGCTGATCATCTGGAATCTGATCAACGCGGCCATCCTCGAGGGCGCGGACGTGTTCGTCGCCAACGAGGGACTGATCAAGCAACTCCCGACGCCACTTTCGGTGCACGTGTACCGCCTGGTGTGGCGGCAGGTGCTGCTGTTCGGGCACAACATCGTCATCTTCGTCGTCATCGCGATCATCTATCCGCAGCCGTGGAAGTGGACCGATCTGATGTTCATCCCGGCACTGGCGCTGATCGTCCTCAACTGCGTGTGGGTCGCGCTGTGCTTCGGCATCCTGGCCACGCGCTACCGCGACATCAGCCCGCTGCTGTTCAGCCTGGTCCAGCTGCTGTTCTACATGACCCCGATCATCTGGAACGACCAGACGCTGCGCGAACAGGGAGCCGGCGGCTGGGCGAAGATCATCGAGTTCAATCCACTGCTGCACTACTTGGACATCGTGCGCGCCCCGCTCCTGGGCGCCGACCAGGAACTGCACCACTGGGTGATCGTGATCGCGCTGACCATCGTCGGCTGGATCGTCACCGCGTTCGCGATGAAGCAGTACCGTGCGCGCGTGCCGTACTGGGTGTGACCCGGCGCCTCCCGCTAGCGGCGCGGCGCCTTCATCCGCGTCGCCACGTTGAACCGGTTCCAGGTGTTGATGGTGACCGCCATCGCGATCACCTGAGCCAGCTCCTTCTCGCTGAACACCTCGGCGGCCCTGGCGTAGACGTCGTCGGAGACGTGCCCGTGGTGCAGTTCGGTGATGGCCTCGGTCAGTTCCAGCGCGGCGCGCTCCCGGGCGCTGAACAGATCGCCGGCCTCCTCCCACGCGGCGATCAGCGCGAGGCGCTGCTCGGTCTCGCCGTGCTTGCGCGCGTCGGCGACGTGCATGTCGAGGCAGAACGCGCAGTGGTTGATCTGGCTGGCGCGGATCTTGATCAGTTCGCCGATGGTCGGATCGACGTCCTTGGCCGAGGCGTTGGACAGCTTCATCATCGCGTCGTACAGCTCGGGTGAGACCTTGTAGATGCTGAGCCGGTCGATCGCGGTGGGGTGTTCGAGTGTCTGCGTCATGACAACGACGCTAGGCGGCAAAGAACCGCTGCGATGGACTAATTCGAGGCAGGGTTCGTGGGCCAATCAGGACTGAGCGCTGCGGCCAGTCACCGCGTCCAGCGCTCGCTCCAAGGTGGGGTGCAGGCCGATGTGCTCCGTGACGCCGGTCGTCTCGAGCTGCCTGCTCGTGGCGGGGCCGTCGGCCGCCACTGCGAACCCGACGTCGGGTCCGAGCATCCGCATGGTGGTGATCAGCACCTGAATGCCCGCCGAGGTCAGCAGCTCGACCGTGGTGAAGTCGAAGACGAAGCCCTCGGGATCCTTCTTCACGGCCACCGCGGCGGCGCCGTAGAGCGCCGGCGCCGTCGTGGAGTCGATGACGCCCGTCGCAGTGAGCACCACCACCTGGCCATACCAGGTTTCCGATACCGAAAAGTCGCTGATCGCTCCTCCTCGAGTCGGCGGCCCAGCCCCGCGTTAGTTTCGCAGAGCCGCCAAGCGAAGGGACCGGCCGAAAGGCAATTGGAACCCTTCGGTGACCCGCTTGAGGCCACCCCGAGCCGCGACCGGAGTGCTTCAATTCGACGGTGACTTCATGGGCCAATACCGGCGCCCGCGACCTGCACCTCGAACTGCGCGGTGCCATCACCCCGGGCACCCGGGGCGTCCGTGAGCTGCTGCTCGATGCGCTGCGTGACACGGTGCGCAGCGGTCGCCTGGCTCCCGGCACCATGCTGCCGCCGTCGCGCACGCTCGCTGCCGACCTCGGATTGGCCCGCAACACCGTCGCCGAGGCGTACGCCGATCTGGTCGCAGAGGGCCTGCTCGGGTCACGGCAGGGCGCGGGCACGTGGGTGCTCGACGGCCGTCCCACGCCGCTGCCCGCCCGACCGCGCGGAGCACCGGGCACGCCGACGCACAACCTGATGCCCGGCTCGCCCGACGTCGCCGCGTTCCCCCGCAGCGCCTGGCTGGCCTCGACCCGGCGGGCGCTGTCGGCCGCCCCCACCGAGGCGCTGCGCATGGGCGACCCCCGGGGGCGCATCGAGCTGCGCGAGGCACTCGCCGAATACCTCGGCCGCGTACGCGGCGTCCGCACTTCGCCCGAGGAGATCGTGATCTGCGCAGGCACGCGGCACGCCGTCGAGATCCTGGGGCGCGCGCTCGGCGGGCCGTTCGCCGTGGAGGGCTACGGCCTGTTCCTGTTCCGCGACGCGCTGGCGGCCATGGACATCGGGACCGTCCCGATCGGCGTCGACGACCACGGTGCCGTCGTCTCCGACCTCGACCGAGTCTCGGCGACGGCGGCGCTGCTGACGCCGGCACACCACTTCCCCCACGGCGTCCCCCTGCATCCCGCTCGTCGCACCGCGGTCGTCGAGTGGGCGCACCGCACCGGCGGATACCTGCTCGAGGACGACTACGACGGCGAGTTCCGCTACGACCGGCAGCCCATCGGCGCCGTACAGGGCCTGGACCCCGACCGCGTCGTGTACCTGGGGTCGGCCAGCAAGAGCTTGTCCCCCGCCCTGCGCATCGGCTGGATGGTGCTGCCCGACCACCTGGTCGACCGCGTGGTCGCCGCGCTCGGCGGCCAGCAGTTCTACGTCAACGCCATCGCGCAACTCACCATGGCCGACTTCATCTCGACGGGCATGTACGACAAGCACATTCGTCGCGCCAGGCTGGCCTACCGGCGCCGGCGCGACCACTTGGTGGAGGCACTGGCCCCCTTCGACGTCGGCATCAGCGGCATGTCGGCGGGACTGCACCTGATGCTGACCCTGCCCGACGGCACCGAGGGAGAGGTCCTGCGCCGCGCCGGAGAGGCCGGCATCGGGCTGTCCGGGCTGGCGCTGCTCCGGCACCCCGACGCGAGAGCAGAGACACCGCGCACCGACGGGATCGTGGTCAGCTTCGGCACACCGGCCGAGCACGCGTTCACCGCTGCCGTCGACGCGCTGTGCGGTGTGCTGGCGAGCGTCGGAGCCGCCCGCAGACCCACTGGCTAAGCTCCACGCGTGGCCGAGCCCCCGATGTCGCCGAACCTGAGCCTGACCACCCAGATCTGGCGGTTCCTGGTCACCGGCGGGCTGTCCGCGATCGTCGACTTCGGCTTGTACGTGCTGTTCCTGCGGCTGGGGCTGCACGTCAACGTGGCCAAGACGCTGAGCTTCATCGCGGGCACCACCACCGCGTATCTGATCAACCGGCGCTGGACGTTCCAGGCGCCGCCCAGCCGGTCGCGATTCATCGCGGTCTGCGTGCTGTACGCCGTCACCTACGCCGTTCAGGTCGGCATCAACTACGCGCTGTACACGCTCTGGGACGACGAGCCGTGGCGGGTGCCGGTCGCCTTCGTCATCGCCCAGGGCACGGCCACGGTGATCAACTTCGTGGTGCAGCGTGCGGTGATCTTCCGGTGGGCAGGAGCGTAGCGACCGGGGAGTGATCCGGTTGAAGTAAGCGACGATCGGCAGGCGGTACCCTCGTCACGATGTTGGAGACCACGACCCGCCGGCTGACCGGCTGGGCCCGCACTGCGCCGACCGTGGCCCGGGTGTTGTCGACGCCCGACCCCGAGGTGATCGTCAAGGCCGTCACCGAGGCCGACGGCCGCGGCGTGATCGCGCGCGGGCTCGGCCGCTCCTACGGCGACAACGCGCAGAACGGCGGCGGGGTGGTCGTCGACATGACCGCGCTGCACCAGATCCACTCGATGAACCGCGACAGCCACCTGGTCGACGTCGACGCCGGCGTCAACCTCGATCAGCTGATGCGCGCCGCCCTGCCGCTGGGTCTGTGGGTGCCCGTCCTTCCCGGCACCCGCCAGGTCACCGTCGGCGGTGCCATCGCGTGCGACATCCACGGCAAGAACCACCACAGCTCCGGCAGCTTCGGCAACCACGTCCGCGCCATGGACCTGCTCACCGCCGACGGCAACGTGCACCACCTCACACCGGACGGCGACGAGGCGCAGCTGTTCTGGGCGACCGTCGGCGGCAATGGCCTGACCGGCATCATCCTGCGCGCCACGATCGCGATGACGCCGACCGAGACGGCCTACTTCATCGCCGACGGCGACGTCACGTCCGGCCTCGACGAGACCATCGCGTTCCACAGTGACGGCACCGAGTCGAACTACACCTACTCGAGTGCCTGGTTCGACGCGATGAGCGCGCCGCCGAAGCTGGGCCGCGCGGTCATCTCCCGCGGCTCGCTGGCCACCCTCGACCAGCTCCCGCCGAAGCTCCGGAAGGATCCGCTGAGATTCGATGCGCCGCAGTTCTTCACCGCGCCCGACGTGTTCCCGAACGGCTTGGCCAGCAAGCTGACGTTCGGCCCCATGACCGAAGTCTGGTACCGCCTGGGCAAGACCTACCGCGGCAAGACGCAGAATCTGACGCAGTTCTACCACCCGCTCGACATGGTCGGGGAATGGAACCGCGCCTACGGTTCCGACGGTTTCACCCAGTACCAGTTCGTGGTCCCCGTCGAGGCGGTCGACGAGTTCAAGCGGCTGCTGGTCGACATCCAGCGCTCCGGACACGTCTCGTTCCTCAACGTGTTCAAGCTCTTCGGGCCCGGTAACCAAGCGCCGCTGAGCTTCCCCATCCCCGGATGGAACGTCTGCGTCGACTTCCCGATCCGGCCGGGACTCAACGAACTGCTCAACGGCCTGGATCGCCGGGTGCTCGAGTTCGGCGGAAGGCTTTACACCGCCAAGGACGCGCGCACCACGGCCGACATGTTCCACGCCATGTACCCACGCATCGACGAGTGGATCGCCGTGCGCCGCAAGGTCGATCCGGACGGCGTCTTCGCCTCCGACATGGCCCGACGTCTGGAGCTTCTGTAAATGGTCTTCGATGCCACGGGCAACCCCCAAACCATCCTGCTGCTGGGCGGCACCTCCGAGATCGGTCTCGCGATCTGCGAGCGCTACCTGCGTGACGCGTCGGCACGGGTCATCCTGGCCGACCTGCCGGGCCACCCGCGCAAGGACGCCGCCATCGCCGCGATGACCGCGGCGGGGGCGAAGTCCGTCGAGTGGGTCGACTTCGACGCCGTCGACACCGACGCGCACCCCGCGGTGATGGACGCCGCGTGGGGCGAAGGTGCCGCCAAGCGGGACGTCGACGTCGCCATCGTCGCGTTCGGACTGCTCGGCGACGCCGAGGAACTGTGGCAGAACCAGCGCAAGGCCGTGCAGATCGCCGAGATCAACTACACGGCAGCGATTTCCGTCGGCGTACTGCTCGGCGAGCGGATGCGTGCTCAGGGGTCGGGCCGGATCATCGCGATGAGTTCGGCCGCCGGTGAGCGCGTGCGGCGGTCCAACTTCGTCTACGGCTCCACCAAGGCCGGTCTCGACGGCTTCTATCTCGGGCTCGGAGAAGCATTGCGCGAGTTCGGCGTTCGGGTGCTCGTCATCAGGCCCGGTCAGGTGCGGACGTCGACGACGATCGCGCACTGGGAGGCGACCGGCGCCAAGGAGGCACCGTTCACCGTCGACAAGGAGTACGTCGCCGAACTCGCCGTGAGCGCCTCGGCCAAGGGCAAGGAGTTGGTGTGGGCACCCGGCGCCTTCCGCTACGTGATGATGGTGCTCCGCCACGTGCCACGGCCGATCTTCCGGAAGCTGCCGATCTGACGTCACGGCGGGCAGGAGCGCAGCGACCCGGGGAGTTGAAATGCTAGTCGTAGCCGGCCGGGCGGCGGCCGCGATGGTCGGTGCCGCAGCCGTCGCGGTGGTCGTCGCCGTCGTCGCGTTGGCGGCGATCGCCAGGGTGGAATGGCCCGCGTTCAACTCCAGCAACCAGCTGCACGCACTGACCACCGTCGGCCAGTTCGGCGCCTTGGCAGGCATCTTCGCCGCGGGCTGGCTGTGGCGCCGGGGCAGGCAGTGGCTGGCCCGCGCCGCCGGCGTGACGTTCCTGGCCGCGTTCGCCGTCGTCACCCTCGCCATGCCGCTCGGAGCCACCAAGCTGTACCTGTTCGGCGTCTCGGTGGATCAGCAGTTCCGCACCGAGTACCTCACGCGGCTCACCGATTCCGCCGTTCCGCACGACATGACCTACATCGGCCTGCCGCCCTACTACCCGCCCGGCTGGTTCTGGCTGGGCGGGCGCATGGCCGCGCTGACGGGCATGCCCGGCTGGGAGGCGTTCAAGCCCTGGGCCATCATCTCGATCACCGCCGCAGTCGCCGTCGCACTGGCGCTGTGGGCGTTCATGATTCGCTTCGAGTACGCACTCGCCGTGGCGACCGCCACCACCGCGACCACGCTGGCCTACTCGTCGACCGAGCCCTACGCCGCCATCATCTCCGTGCTGCTGCCACCGGTGTTCGTGCTGGCGTGGTCGGGATTGCGGGGGCGGGCCAGGACCGGGCCCGGGTCGCGGGGGTGGGCGGCCGTGATCGGGGTCGGGCTGTTCCTGGGCTTCGCCGCACTCTTCTACACCCTGCTGCTGGGCTACGCGGCGTTCACGATCGTGCTCATGGCGCTGGTCCTCGTCCTGGCCGGCAAGGGTCGCGCACGATGGGACTCGCTGCTGCGGCTGGGCGTCATTGCCGTGATCTCCGGTGCGATCGCCCTGATCGGCTGGGGGCCGTACCTGCTTGCCGCCGCCAGGGGCGCACCCGCCGACCGCGGGACCGCTCAGCACTACCTCCCCGACGACGGTGCGCAGCTGACGTTCCCGATGCTGTCGTTCACGCTGCTCGGCGCGCTCTGCCTCCTGGGAACGCTGTGGCTGGTGGTCTACGCCCGCAGCTCCACCCGCGCGGGTGGCCTGGCGATCGGCGTAATCGCCGTCTACGCGTGGTCGCTGCTGTCGATGCTGACCACGCTCGCGGGCACCACGCTGCTCTCCTTCCGGCTGCAGCCGACGCTGACCGTGCTGCTGACTGCCGCGGGCGTGTTCGGGTTCATCGCGACCGCCCGGATGCTCGCCGCCCGCGTCACGCCGACGACGGGCAGGCGCGTGCTCGCTGGCGCCACCGTGGTCGGCGCCATCGGGGCGATGACGTTCAGCCAGGACATCCCCAACGTGCTGCGCGGCGACATCGCCGTGGCCTACACCGACACCGACGGCTACGGCCAGCGGGCCGACCGGCGCCCGCCCGGCGCCGAGCGCTACTACGCCGACGTCGACGCACGCATCACCGCGGCGACCGGTAGGCCGCGCAACGAGACCGTCGTCATGACCGCGGACTTCGGCTTCCTCGCCTACTACCCCTACTACGGCTTCCAGGGGCTGACGTCGCACTACGCGAACCCGCTCGCCCAGTTCGAGGAGCGGTCGGCCGTCATCGAGGGCTGGGCCACGCTGACCGACGCCGACGACCTAATTGCCTCACTCGACGGGCTGCCGTGGCAGCCACCGACGGTCTTCCTGATGCGGCACGGCGCCAACGACACCTACACGCTGCGGCTGGCCAGTGACGTCTACCCCAATCAGCCGAACGTCCGGCGCTACCAGGTCGCGCTGGACGCCGCGCTGTTCGACGATCCGCGCTGGAACACCGCCGACGTCGGCCCGTTCGTGCTGGCGATCCGCAAGTGAGCGACGAGCGCGAGACGCCTGCGGAATCCAGACCACTAACATCTAGCCCCGTGAGCCGACAGGGTGCCGCGGGGGTGTCGAACCACCGGACCGTGCGACTCATCGCCATCGTCGCCGGCCTCCTCGGCGCGCTGCTCGCCGTGGCCACTCCGCTGCTGCCGGTCGAGCAGACCACCGCAGAACTGAACTGGCCGCAAAACGGCGTCCTGACCAGCGTCGACGCGCCGCTGATCGGCTACGTGCCGACGTCGATGGACGTCAGCATCCCCTGCAGCGCCGCCGCGGGCCTCACGACTGGGCGCAACGTGCTGCTGTCCACGGTGCCCAAGCAGGCGCCGAAGGCCATCGACCGCGGCCTGCTGATCGAGCGCGTCGGCGACGACGTGCTGATGATCGTGCGCAACACCCCGGTCGTCAGCGCGCCGCTGGACGAGGTGCTCAGCCCCGCGTGCGAGCGGCTGACGTTCACCGCGCAGGCCGACGAGGTCACCGGCGAGTTCGTGGGCCTCGAGAAGGGGCCCGAGTCCGACGACCCGGGCGCACCGCTGCGCGGCGAGCGCGGCGGTTACGACTTCCGGCCGCAGATCGTCGGCGTCTTCACCGACCTGTCCGGCCCCGCCCCGCCGGGCCTGACGTTCACCGCCACGATCGACTCCCGCTACAGCACGTCGCCGACCCTGTTCAAGACGCTCGCGATGGTGATCGGCGTCGTGATGACGCTCATCGCGCTCGGCGCCCTGCACCGCCTCGACGTCGCCGACGGCGTCCGGCACCGTCGCTTCCTGCCGCCGCGCTGGTGGTCGCTGACGCCGCTGGACGGACTGGTCACGGCGGTCATGGTGTGGTGGCACATCGTCGGCGCCAACACCGCCGACGACGGCTACATCCTGACCATGGCCCGGCTGTCCGACAACGCCGGCTACATGGCCAACTACTACCGCTGGTTCGGCACACCGGAATCACCGTTCGGCTGGTACTACGACCTACTCGCCCTGTGGGCGCACGTGAGCACCGCGAGCGTCTGGATGCGGCTGCCCACCCTGCTGATGGGGCTGGCCTGCTGGTGGGTGATCAGCCGCGAGGTCATCCCTCGGCTCGGGCACGCCGTCAAGCACTCCCGCGTGGCGGCCTGGACCGCCGCCGGCCTATTCCTCGCGTTCTGGCTGCCGCTCAACAACGGACTGCGCCCCGAGCCGATCATCGCGCTCGGCATCCTGCTCACGTGGTGCTCGGTGGAACGCGGCGTCGCCACCAGCCGCCTGCTCCCGGTGGCGATCGCCGTCATCATCGGAGCGCTGACGCTGTTCTCCGGACCCACCGGCATCGCGGCGATTGGCGCACTGCTGGTGGCCATCGGTCCACTGAAGACCATTGTCGGCCAACACGTCTCGCGGTTCGGCTACCTGGCGCTGCTGGCCCCGGTGCTCGCCGCCTGCACGGTCACCATCATCCTGATCTTCCGCGATCAGACGTTGACGGCGGAACTGCAGGCGAGCGCGTTCAAGTCGGCAGTGGGCCCCAGCCTGAGCTGGTTCGACGAACACATCCGCTACGAACGGCTGTTCACCACCAGCCCCGACGGCTCGGTAGCCCGGCGCTTCGCGGTACTGACCCTGTTGCTCGCCCTCGCGGTGTCGGTGGCGATGTCGTTGCGCAAGGGCCGGATCCCGGGCACCGCACTCGGCCCGAGCCGCCGCATCATCGGCATCACCATCATCTCGTTCCTCGCGATGATGTTCACCCCCACCAAGTGGACGCACCACTTCGGCGTGTTCGCCGGCCTCGCAGGGTCGCTGGGCGCCCTGGCCGCCGTCGCCGTCACCGCCGCCGCCATGAAGTCGCGGCGCAACCGCACGGTGTTCACCGCCATCGTGCTGTTCGTCGCCGCGCTGTCGTTCGCGACCGTCAACGGCTGGTGGTACGTGTCGAACTTTGGCGTGCCGTGGTCGAACTCGTTCCCGGAGTGGCAGTTCGGCTTCACCACGATGCTGCTCGGACTGTCGGTGCTGGCGCTCCTCGTCGCGGCCTGGCTGCACTTCTCCGGTCGATCGGACACCGCACCCAGCAAGCCGCGACGATGGTCGCGGGTCGGGCAGGCGCCGCTCGCGATCGCCGTGTGGCTCGTCGTCATGTTCGAGGTCGTCTCGCTGACGCTGGCGATGATCGACCAGTACCCCGCATGGTCGGTCGGCCGGTCCAACCTCGACGCGCTCACCGGGAAGACCTGCGGACTCGCCAATGACGTCCTCGTCGAACAGGATCCGAACGGCGGTCTGCTCGAGCCGATCGGCGTTCCCGCCGCCGCCGCACTGGGTGCGACGACCACGCAGGGCTTCAGTCCCAACGGAATTCCCACCGACGTGTCGGCCGACCCGGTGATGGAGCCCCAGGGCAGCGACAACTTCGCCGACACCGACGACTCCGCGGCCAGCGGTAGCGAGCCCGGCACCGAGGGCGGCACCACGACCGCCGCGGGCATCAACGGCTCACGCGCCCGGCTGCCCTACGGCCTGAACCCGCGCCTGGTGCCCGTGATGGGCAGCTGGCGGTCGGGCAACCAGCAGCCGTCCCGGCTCCGGTCGGCGTGGTACCGGCTGCCGCCCGCCGACGAGCGCGGACCCCTGCTCGTCGTGGCCGCGGCAGGCCGCTTCGACCCGGGCGAGCTGACGGTCCAGTGGGCCACCGACGAACAGGCAGCCGACGACGAGCCCGGCGGCGGGCTCGGCCTCGCCGACGTGGGCGCGGTGCCCGCATGGCGCAACCTGCGCGCCCCGATGACGGCGATCCCCGACGACGCCACCCAGGTCCGCATCGTCGCCTCCGACGAGGACCTCGCACCCAACCACTGGATGGCGATCACGCCGCCACGCATCCCCGAACTGCGCACGCTGCAGGACGTGGTCGGCTCGACCGACCCCGTGCTCCTCGACTGGCTGGTGGGCCTCGCCTTCCCGTGCCAGCGGCCGTTCGGGCACAACAACGGCGTCACCGAAGTACCAAAGTGGCGCATCCTGCCCGACCGGTTCGGCGCAGAGGCCAACTCCCCGGTGATGGACTACATCGGCGGCGGACCGCTCGGCATCACCGAACTCCTGGTGCGCGCCAACCCCGTGCCGACGTACCTCGAGAACGACTGGTTCCGCGACTGGGGTGCGCTCCAGTCGCTGACGCCCTGGTACCCGAACGCGGAACCGGCGCGCATCGATCTTGGCAACGAGACCCGCAGCGGGCTGTGGAGCCCGGGACCGCTCAGATTGTCGTGACCCCGCCACCCGCATGGCGGCGCGGAGCACACGAGTGCGTCCCTTACCCTTGAGCGTCGTGCCCGCCCGGACCATTCGACTCATCGCGATCATCGCGGGCATCAGCGGGATCCTGCTCTGCGCACTGACCCCGCTGCTCCCCGTTCGCCAGACCACCGCGACCATCCTGTGGCCGCAGGCCCCCGGCGCCGACGGCCTCGTCACCGACGTCACCGCGCCGCTGGTGTCCGGTGCACCCCTGTCGCTCGACGCGTCGATCCCCTGCCGGGCGGTGGCCACGCTCCCCGCGGCGGGCGGCGTCGTCTTCTCCACGATTCCCGCGGGCGGCATCGACGCGGGCCGCAACGGGCTGTTCGTACGGGCCGACGCCGAGTCGGTCATCGTGGCGTTCCGGGACCAGGTGGCCACCGTCGCGCCGCGGCCCGCCGTCGAGAGCGGCGCCTGCAGCACGCTGCACGTCTGGGCCGACCCGGGCGGCGTCGGCGCCGACTTTATCGGCATCCCCGGTGCGACCGGCACCGTCCCGATCGAGAAGAAGCCCCAGGTGGCCGGCGTCTTCACCGACCTCGAGGTGGCCGCGCAGCCCGGGCTGAGCGCGCGCATCGACGTCGACACCCGCTTCATCACCACGCCCACGCCGATGAAGACCGTGCTGATGGTCCTCGGCGTGCTCGCGACCCTGGCGTCGATCGCCGCGCTGGTGCTGCTGGACCGCACCGCGGGCAGGCGCATCCCGCGGGCCGGACGGCGGTTCTGGCGGGCAGGTCTGGCCACCTGGATCGCCGACGTCATCGTGGTCGGCACGCTGCTGCTGTGGCACGTCATCGGCGCGACGTCCTCCGACGACGGCTACAACCTCACCGTCGCGCGGGTCGCCGACGAAGCCGGCTACGCCGCCAACTACTTCCGCTTCTTCGGCACCACGGAGGCGCCGTTCGACTGGTACCAGTCTGTGCTCGCCCACCTCGCCGCCGTCAGCACCGCGGGCGTATGGATGCGGCTGCCCGCCACGCTCGCGGGCCTCGGGACGTGGCTGCTGCTCTCCCGCTGGGTGCTGCCCCGCCTCGGGCGCCGGCTCAACCGCAACCGGGTGGCGGTGTGGACCGCTGGCGCGGTATTCCTCGCGGCGTGGTTGCCGTTCAACAATGGCCTGCGACCGGAACCGCTGATCGCGTTCGGCGTAGTCGCGGTGTGGATGCTGATGGAGACCGCGATCAGCACCCGCCGGCTGTGGCCGGTGGCGCTGGCCGTGGTCATCGTCGTGTTCAGCGTGACGCTCGCACCCCAGGGGCTGGTGGTGCTGGCGCCGCTGCTGGTGGGTTCGCGCGCGGTGTCGCGCATCATCTCCGCCCGTCGCCCCGTGGACGGACTGCTGGCCCAGCTCGTCCCGCTGATCGCCGCCGCCTCCCTGATCTTCGTGGTCGTGTTCCGCGATCAGACGCTGGCGACGGTCGCCGAATCGGTCCGCATCAAGTACGTCATCGGCCCCACCATCCCCTGGTACCAGGAATTCCTGCGCTACTACTTCCTCACGGTCGAGGACAGCGTGGACGGGTCGCTGCCCCGCCGCTTCGCCGTGCTGATCCTGCTGCTGTGCCTGATCGGCCTACTGATGGTGCTGCTGCGGCGCAGGGGCGTACCCGGCACCGTCAACGGACCCGTGTGGCGGCTGGCCGGATCGACCGTCATCGGCCTGTTCGTGCTCGTCCTCACCCCGACGAAGTGGGCAGCGCAGTTCGGCGCCTTCGCAGGCCTGACCGGCGCGCTGGGCGGGGTCACCGCGTTCGCGTTCGCCCGCGTCGGGCTGCACAGCCGACGCAACCTCGCGCTCTACGTCACCGCGCTGCTGTTCGTGCTCGCGTGGTCGACGTCGGCGATCAACGGCTGGTTCTACGTCGGCAACTACGGGGTGCCGTGGTTCGACAAACAACCCGTGATCTTCGGCCAGCCCGTGACGACGCTGTTCCTGGTACTGGCCATCGCCTGCGGCCTGCTCTCGGCCTGGCTGCACTTCCGCATGGACTACGCCGGGCACACCGAGGTCGCCGACACCGGACGCAACCGGGCACTGGCGTCCACCCCACTGCTCGTGGTGGCCATCATCATGGTGCTGCTCGAGGTGGGATCGATGGCCAAGGCAGGCGCCGGCCGCTACCCCGCGTACACCACCGCCAAGGCCAACGCCGACGCGCTCGTCTCGGGACTGTCCCGCGACAGCTGCGCCATGGCCGACGACGTGCTCGTCGAGGCCGACACCAACGCCGGGATGCTGCAACCGGTCCCGGGTCAACGCTTCGGCGAGTACGGACCACTCGGCGGCGAGGACCCCGTCGGATTCACGCCCAACGGCGTGAGCGACACCCTCGAGCCCGCCGAACCCGTGGCAGCCAACCCCGGGCTGGCCAACTCCGACGGACCCGTCGACAAGCCCAACATCGGCATCGGCTACGCGGCAGGCACCGGCGGCGGCTACGGACCCGAGGGCGTCAACGGCTCCCGCGTCTACCTGCCGTTCGGCCTCGACCCCGCCCGGACCCCGGTGATGGGCAGCTTCGACGAGAACACCGTCGCCGCCGAGGCGACCTCGGCGTGGTACCAGCTGCCGCCGCGTACGCCCGACCGGCCGATCGTCACCGTCGCCGCCGCAGGGGCCATCTGGTACTACGAGGAAGACGGCGCGTTCAGCTACGGCCAGTCCCTCAAGTTGCAGTGGGGGGTGCACCGTCCCGACGGCTCGTACCAGGCCTTGAACGAGGTGCAGCCGATCGACATCTTCGAGCAGAAGGCATGGCGCAACCTGAGATTCCCGTTGACCACGGCACCCCCGGAGGCGAACGTGGCACGGATCGTCGCCGACGACCCGAACCTGTCCGAAGACCAGTGGTTCGGCTTCACGCCTCCACGCGTCCCGGTGCTCACCACCGCGCAGGAGTTCCTCGGTACGCAGACCCCGGTCCTGATGGACATCGCCACGGCAGCCAACTTCCCGTGCCAGCGACCGTTCACCGAGCACCTCGGCGTCGCGGAGCTGCCCGAGTACCGCGTGCTGCCGAACTTCAAGCAGATGGTGTCCTCGTCCAACCAGTGGCAGTCGGCCGACGACGGCGGACCGTTCCTGTTCATCCAGGCGCTGCTGCGCACGTCGGCGATCCCGACCTACCTGCGTGACGACTGGTACCGCGACTGGGGATCCATCGAGCGCTACATCCGGGTGGTCCCGCGCGACGACGCGCCGAACGCATCGATCGAGGAAGGCTCCACCCAGGTGTTCGGCTGGAACCGCCGCGGCCCGATCAGGGCGCTGAAGTGACCATGGTGAAGGACGGCGAACGAGCCGCCGAAGTGCACTCGGCGAACGACACGAAGGTGGCCCGATGGGTCGCCGCGATCGCCGGTCTCATCGGCTTCGTGCTGGCCGTCGCGACCCCACTGCTCCCGGTCACCCAGACCACCGCCACCCTGAACTGGCCCCAGCAGGGCCAATTCGAGGACGTGACGGCACCGCTGATCTCGCTCGCCCCGGTCAGCCTCACCGCATCGGTGCCGTGCTCGGTGATCGCGTCGATGCCCCCCGAAGGGGGCCTGGTGTTCGGCACCGCGCCGCCCACCGGCCGCGACGCGGCGCTCAACGCCATGCTCGTCAACGTCACCTCCGGCAGGGGCCAAGGCAGCGGCCCGGCGAGCGGAAACGCCCGCGTCGACGTGATCGTCCGCAACGTCGTGGTCGCCAGCGTGAACCGCGACCGCATGGCCGGCTGCAGTCGCCTCGACATCACGTCGTCGCTGGACGGCACGTTCGCCGACTTCGTCGGCCTGACCCAGCTCACCGGTGATGACAAGGGCAAGCCGCAGCGCACCGGCTTCGCCGACCCGAACCTGCGGCCTGCCATCGTCGGCGTGTTCACCGACCTGACCGGACCCGCGCCGCCCGGCATGCAGTTCTCGGCGACCATCGATACGCGCTTCACCACGCACCCGACCGCGCTGAAGCTGACCGCCATGCTGCTGGCGATGGTCTCGACCGTCATCGCGCTCCTGGCCCTGTGGCGCCTCGACCGCGCCGACGGGCACCGGATGCACCGGCTCATCCCGTCGCGCTGGCGCACCCTGTCCGCGGTGGACGGCGTGGTCGTCGGCGGCTTCGGTCTCTGGTACGTCATCGGCGCCAACTCGTCCGACGACGGCTACATCCTCGGCATGGCCCGCGTCGCCGACCACGCCGGCTACATGTCCAACTACTTCCGCTGGTTCGGCAGCCCCGAGGACCCGTTCGGCTGGTACTACAACGTCCTCGCGCTCATGACGAGGATCAGCGACGCCAGCATCTGGATCCGGCTACCCGACCTCATCTGCGCGCTGGTCTGCTGGCTGCTGCTGTCCCGGGAAGTTGTGCCCCGGCTCGGACCGGCCGTGACGGCGAGCCGCCCTGCGCTGTGGGCGGCGGGACTGGTGCTGCTGGCGGCGTGGATGCCGTTCAACAACGGCCTACGCCCCGAAGGCCAGATCGCCACCGGCGCACTGATCACCTACGTCCTGATCGAGCGGGCCATCACCTCGGGGCGGCTGACCCCGGCCGCGCTCGCGATCATCACTGCGGCGTTCACGCTCGGCATCCAGCCCACCGGTCTCATCGCGGTCGCCGCGCTGGTCGCCGGCGGCCGCCCCATCCTGCGGATCCTCATGCGCAGGCGCCAGCTCTTCGGCACCTGGCCGCTGATCCTGCCGCTGCTGGCCGCAGGCACCGTCGTCCTGACCGTGGTCTTCGCGGATCAGACACTGGCAACGGTGCTGGAGGCCACCAGGATTCGCACCGCCATCGGCCCGAGCCAGGAGTGGTACACCGAGATCCTGCGCTACTACTACCTGATCCTGCCGACCACCGACGCGGCCATCTCGCGTCGCGTCGCGTTCCTGTTCACGGTGCTGTGCCTGTTCCCGTCGCTGTTCCTGATGTTGCGGCGCAAGCGGGTCCCTGGCGTCGCGCGCGGGCCTGCCTGGCGTCTGATGGGCGTCATCTTCGCCACGATCTTCTTCCTGATGTTCACCCCCACCAAGTGGATTCACCACTTCGGGTTGTTCGCCGCCGTGGGCGGTGCGATGGCGGCGCTGGCGACCGTGCTGATGTCGCCGATCGTGCTGCGCTCGGCCCGCAACCGGATGGCGTTCCTCGCCCTGGTCATGTTCGTGCTGGCGATGTGCTTCGCCTCCACCAACGGCTGGTGGTACGTCTCGAACTTCGGTGCGCCGTACAACAACTCCGTACCGCAGCTCGGTGGTATCACCGTCAGCGCGGTGTTCTTCGCACTGTTCGCCGTCGCGGCACTGTGGGCGTTCTGGCTGCACCTGTCGTCGCGGCACTCCTCACCCATCGTCGACGAGCTGACTGCGGCGCCGATCCCGATCGCGGCCGGTCTGATGGTCCTGGTGGGCGTGGCCTCCATGGTGATCGGCGTGGTGCGGCAGTACCCCACGTACTCCAACGGCTGGGCCAACGTCCGGGCCTTCGCAGGCGGCTGCGGGATGGCCGACGACGTACTCGTCGAACCCGACTCCAACGCCGGCTTCCTCAATCCGCTGCCCGGCGAGTTCGGTGATCTCGGACCGCTGGGCGGCACCGGGCCAACCGGCTTCTCCCCCAACGGGGTTCCGGACCGGATCATCGCCGAGGCCATCAGGCTGAACAACCCACAGCCGGGCACCGACGCCGACTGGAACCGGTCGGTGCGGCTGCCCCGGCCGGGTGTCAACGGGTCGAGAGTGCCGCTGCCCTACGGACTCGATCCGCGGCGCGTACCGGTCGCCGGCACGTATTCGACTGGGGCACAGCAGGAGAGCCGGCTCGCCTCCGCTTGGTACGGCCTGCCCGCCGCCGACGACGCACACCCGCTCGTCGTCATCACCGCAGCGGGAACGATCACCGGGCGCAGCGTCGCCGACGGCGTCGACACCGGCCAGAAGGTCGAACTCGAGTACGCGACGGCAGGGCCCGACGGCGCGCCGGTGCCCGCGGGCCGGGTCAGCCCGTACGACGTCGGGCCCACCCCGGCGTGGCGCAACCTGCGCTTCCCGCGCGAGCAGATCCCCGCCGACGCCGTCGCCGTACGGGTCATCGCCGAGGATCTCTCACTGGGACAGGGCGACTGGATCGCCGTCACCCCGCCCCGCGTGCCGGAGGTGCGGTCGGTGCAGGAGTACGTCGGCTCCGAACAACCGGTCCTGATGGACTGGGCGGTCGGGCTCGCGTTCCCATGCCAGCAGCCGATGCTGCACGCCAACGGCGTCACGGACGTGCCCAAGTTCCGCATCTCACCGGACTACTACGCCAAGCTGCAGAGCACCGACACCTGGCAGGACGGCCTCAACGGCGGCCTGCTCGGCATCACCGACCTGCTGCTGCGGGCGTCGGTGATGTCGACCTACCTGTCCAACGACTGGGGTCAGGACTGGGGCTCGCTGCGCCGCTTCGACACCATCGTCGACGCCTCGCCCGCCCAGATCGATCTCGGCAGTGAGACGCACAGCGGGCTCTACAGCCCGGGTCAGATCCGGATCGCACCCTAGAGTCGCCCCATGGTGGATCGGGTGCGGTTCGGCGACGCCACGGTGACGCGCGTGCCCGAGTGGGAGTTCGACGTCGCCACGGCGATGTTCGGCCAGACGCCACCGCAGGCGTGGGACGAGCACGCCGACCTCCTGGTGCCGTCGTTCTACGACCCCGCCGCCGGGCGGTGGCGCGTGGTGATGCAGACCTGGGTGATCGAGGTGGACGGGTTGACGGTGCTCGTCGACACCGGCGTCGGCGACGGGCGCGAGCGGCCCGGCATCCCGGTGCTGAACGATCTGGAGACCGGGTTCCTGGCCGCACTGGCCGACGCGGGATTCCACCCCGACGACGTCGACGTGGTGGTCAACACCCATCTGCACACCGATCACGTCGGGTGGAACACCCGGTCACGCGACGGCCAGTGGGTGCCGACGTTCCCCAACGCGCAGTACGTCATGCCCGAGGCCGACTACCGGTTCTTCGCGCCCGACGGCGACGGCGCCACCGATGCCATGCGAATCGTGTTCTCCGACAGCATCCTTCCCGTCGCCGACCAGACCCGGCTGTGGGCCGACGACATGGAACTCAGCGCGTCACTGCGGCTGCGACCCGCGCCCGGCCACACGCCCGGCTCGTCGGTGCTGTGGCTCGACGCCGGCAGGTCCGCGGTGTTCGTCGGGGACCTGACCCACTGCCCCATCCAGATTCCGCGACCGGCCGATCCGTGCGCGTTCGACGTCGACGCCGCAGCCGCCGCGGTGACGCGCAAGCGGGTGTTCACCGAGGCCGCGCGCGCTCGCGCCGCCGTGATCCCGGCCCACTACCCCGGCCACGGCGGAGTGACCATCGTGGCTCGCGGCGACGGGTTCGCCGTCGACGACTGGCTGGACCTGCCCGCGCGTTAGCGGGGCGGCTCCCCAACCCCTACGCGAGCGTGCGCAAAGTCGTGTTCTGCCTCGGCGTGTCGCCCGCAGACACGCACGCTCGCCGGAAGAGGTGAGGCTTAGATCGGGGTGAGGCCGTGCTTGCGGAGCACCTTGTTGGCCTGCTGCTTGTCGCGCAGCAGACGCAGCGAACTGCGCAGCAGCAGCCGCGTCTCGTGCGGCTCGATGACGCCGTCGATGTAGCCACGCTCGGCGGCGATCCACGGCACGGCGAGGTTGGCGTTGTAGCCCTCGATGAAGTCGGCGCGGATCTTCTGCACCTCGGGCGCATTGGGATCCGGGAAACGCTTGACCAACAGCTGGGCCGCACCCTCGGCGCCGATCACGGCGATGCGCGCGGTCGGCCAGGCGAAGTTGAGGTCCGCGGACAGCTGCTTGGAGCCCATCACCGCATACCCGCCGCCGTAGGCCTTGCGGACGACGATCGTCACCTTCGGCACGTCGGCCTCGACGATGGCGTTGAAGAAGCGACCGCCCCGCTTGATGATGCCGTCCTTCTCCTGCTCGACGCCCGGCATCGCACCGGGGGTGTCCACCACGAACACCAGCGGCAGGTTGAACGAGTCGCAGAACCGGATGAAGCTGGCCGCCTTGTCGGAGGCGTTGGTGTCGACCACGCCGGACAGGTGCATCGGCTGGTTGGCGATCACGCCCACCGGCCGCCCGTCCACCCGAGCGAAAGCCGTGATCATCGCCGGTCCGCGCTGCTCGGCGATCTCGAAGACGTCGCCGTCGTCAAAGATGCGCAGCAGGATCTCGTGCATGTCGTAGGCCTGGTTGTCCGAGTCCGGCACGATCGAGTCCAGCTCGAAGTCGTGTGGCGTGAGTTCGGGCTCGAGTCCTGGATTGACGATCGGGGCGTCGTCGAAGTGGTTCGACGGTAGGAAGCTCAGGTATTCGCGCACGTACTGGTACGCCGCGGCCTCACTCTCCACCACCTGGTGGATGTTGCCGCGCTGCGCCTGCACGTCCGCGCCGCCGAGTTCGTCGAACGTCACGTCCTCGCCGGTGACGTCCTTGATGACGTCGGGTCCGGTGATGAACATGTAGCCCTGGTCGCGGACGGCGACGACGAGGTCGGTCTGGATCGGCGAGTAGACGGCGCCACCGGCGCACTTGCCGAAGATCAGCGAGATCTCCGGGACCAGGCCACGCAGCATCTCGTGCCTGCGCCCGAGTTCGGCGTACCAGGCCAGCGAGGTCACGGCGTCCTGGATCCGCGCGCCTGCGGAGTCGTTGATGCCGATGATCGGGCAGCCGACCATGGCCACCCACTCCATCAGCTTGGCCACCTTGCGGCCGAACATCTCGCCGACCGACCCCTGGAACACGGTCTGGTCGTGACTGAACACGCCGACCGGACGGCCGTCGATCATGCCGTGCCCGGTGACGACGCCATCGCCGAACAGGGCGTTCGGATCACCGGGCGTCTTGGCCAGCGCGCCGATCTCGAAGAACGTGCCCGGATCGAGCAGCGCGTGGATGCGCGCGCGGGCCGACGGAATGCCCTTGCGGTCGCGACGGCTCTTGGCCTTCTCGTCGCCGGGATCCTTGGCCAGTTCCAGCTTTTCGCGCAGTTCGGCGAGTTTCTCCGCCGTCGTGTGCGCCCGGACCGGAGTGGGTGCTGCTGCGTCTGCCGTCACGTCGCTACGACCTCTTCTCGTCCCTGCGTCCCGCCTGAATGCGGTTGAGCGCCTCGCTCATGTGCGCTCCGACCTTCGCAATGTACGGCTCGTCGATCGCCTGGATGTGCTCGCCCCCGATCGGCACGATCTCGAGGTCCGACGCGAACTCGCCCCAGCCGCCATCGGGCTTGCGGGTCGCGTACGCGGGCTCGAACGTGATCGCGTCGTCGTGGTAACGGTCGGCCATGTAGAGCACCACGTGGCCGTCGTACGGCTGGATGTCCACGGTGTCGAGCGCGCGGTTGTCGAGGTACGACGTCCGCTGGTGCTCGATGATGCCGCCCGGGATCTGCACGCCTGCCTGGCTGACGATGTCGAGCACGTACTGCACCTGCTCGCCGTCGTCGAGCTTCTCGAGTTCCTCGTAGGGGATCTCGGGGATCTCCACGTTGAACGTCTTCTCGGCGAAGCGGGCGTAGCGGTCCCAGCGCTTCCGGGTCTCCTCCTTGGTGTGCAGGATCGGCTCACCCGGGCGCACGCAGTCGATGAGGCCGACGAACGGGACGTCGGCACCCGCCTGCTTCAGCCCGATCGCGCAGGCGTACGCCAGCGCACCGCCGAGCGACCAGCCGGCCAGCACGAACGGCTTGCCCGTGCGGCCGTCGGTCCAGCCGTTGATCTCGAGCAGCTTCGGCACGTACACCGCCGCGCGCTCCTCGATCGACCCCTCGACGCGCTCCAGCCCGATCATCGGGGTCGCCCCGGGCAGTCGCTTGAGCAGCGGCTCGTAGACCACCGTCGAGCCGCCCGCGGCGTGGAACACGAACACCGGCACGTCGCGGTCGTCGTCGGCCTTGCGCAGGGACCGCACGAAGCCGTCGAGTTCACCGGCCTCGAGGTACTCGCGCACCGTGGTGGCGAGTTCCTCGATGGTCTGCGCCTTGCGGACGTCGTCGGCGGTGATCGTGCCCTCGGCGCGTTCGGTCAGGCGCTGCGCCATCTTCTCGGCCGCCGCGTCGTCCAGTGCGGGCAGCGAGTTGAAGATGCCGCCCGGAGACTTGCCCGTGACGATGGCCCACGTCGCGAACGCCACCCGCTCGGCCGCATCGCGTGGCGGCACGTCGGAGTTCAGCGCCGCGGCGACGGCCTGCTGGTTCAGCACGCCCGCCGCGGCAGCCGCAGCGGACTGAGCAGGCTTGGCAGGGCCGGACGGGTTGGTCGGGGGTGCAGGCACGGCCGGGCCGGACGGGTTGGTCGGGGGCGGGGGCACTGCTGGGCCGGACGGGGTCGTGGACTTCGGCGGGACCAGCGCGGCGTCGGTCGCGATGGCGTCCGGCGTGATCTCCTGCACGGCCGCGTGCTCGGTGGCGATCGGATGCCCCGCCTCGGCCAGCTTGGCCTCCAGTTCGGCGACCGTGGACGCACCGCCCAGCAGTTCGGACTGCGCTGCGGCGATCTCCTCTGCCGTCTTGCCCTTCTGGTCCTCGGCGATCTGGTCGACCTCGTCGCGGTGCTCGATCGCGTACTGGATCAGCTTCTCCACCGCATACAGGTTGGCGTCGCGCACGGCGGTCAGCTGGATCGGCGGCAGGTCGAAGTCGTACTCGACCCGGTTCTTGATCCGCACCGCCATCAGCGAGTCGAGACCCAGCTCGATCAGCGGTACCTCCCACGGCAGGTCCTCGGGCTCGTAGCCCATGGCGCTGCCGACGATGGTGCCCAGTCGCTCGCCGATGGTCTCACCGGACTCGGGCGACCACTTCTTGAATCCGGCGGCCAGCCCCGCACCCGCGGTGAGGTTGTCCTGCAGGATCGCGGCGTCGTCCTCCTCGGGTTCGGCAGGCGCCTGCGCCACCGCGGAATCCGTTGCGACGGAACCGAGGTCGAGCTTTGCCCCGGCACCGACGGCTGCAGGCAGCGCACTGGCCGCACCGCCGCGGGACACGATGGCGTCGTAGACCAGGGTGAAGGACTCGTCGATGCGGGCGTGCACCTGGATCGTCGCGCCACCGGGATGGCGCGACAGCGTGGTGACCAGCTTCGCACCCTCGGCCGGGACCGCGCGCTGCTCGAACGCCGTCAGCTGCGCGTCCGGAAGCACCTGCGTCGCAGCAGCCTTCACCAGGGCCGCCAGCGCAGCGGCGTCGACCGCGCCGCGCGCCTGGTACTCCCACACGTGCCTGCCGTCGGGGGTCGCGACGTGGTTGCCGGGGATCACCGCGGAGCTGTCGCCGGTGAAGTGGGCGTCGAGCCAGTGCGGCTTGCGCTTGAAGCGGGTCGGCGGGATGTTCGCGAATCCACCCTTGCCGAACAAGGTGCGGAAGTCGAGGTCGTGGCCGTACACGAAGAGGTTGGCCATCGCCGAGGTCATCGAGTCGACCTCGTCCTGCTTGCGGGCCAGCGTGGGGATCAGCTGACCGTCGTGCAGTCCGGCACTGGCCGTCGTGAGACCAACCTGCATGAGCGCCACCGGGTTCGGTGCCAACTCCAGGAACGTCGTGTGCCCGTTGTCGACGGCGTTGCGGATGCCGTGCGTGAAGTACACGCTGTGCCGCAACCCCTTCTTCCAGTACTCGACGTCGTGGATCGGGTCGGCACCGGCGCGAACCAGGCTGCCCTCGTGGACGGTCGAGTAGTACGCGACGTCCAGCGGGCGGGGCTCGATGCCCTGGATCTCGGCCGCCAGCTCCCCGAGCAGGGGATCCATCTGCTGGGTGTGGCTGGCGCCCTTGGTCTGGAACTTGCGGGCGAACTTCCCTTCCGACTCGGCGCGGGCGATGATCGCGTCGACCTGCTCGGGCGGGCCACCGATCACCGTCTGCGTGGGTGCGGCGTAGACGCACACCTCGAGGTCCGGGAAGTCGGAGAACACGGTCTTGATCTCCTCGGCCGAGTACTCGACCAGTGCCATCAGGCGGATGTACTCCCCGAACAGCATCGCCTCGCCCTCACCCATGAGGTGTGCGCGCGAGCAGATGGTCCTGGTGGCGTCCTCGAGCGACAGTCCACCGGAGAAGTAGGCGGCCGCGGCCTCACCTAGCGACTGACCGACCAGCGCACCGGGTTTCGCGCCGTGCGCCTTGAGCGTCTCGCCCAGGGCGACCTGGATCGCGAAGATCACCGTCTGGGTGGTCTCTATGCCGTAGTCCTGCGAGTCGTCGAGGATCAGTTCGACCACCGAGTAGCCGCGCTCGTCCTGGACGTAGGCGTCGACCTTGTTGATCCACTCGGCGAAGATCTCATCGCGCAGGTACAGGCTCTTGCCCATCTTGCGGTGCTGCGCACCGAAACCGGCGAGCACCCACACCGGGCCGTTGGTCACGGGACCGTCGGACGAGATGACCAGGGGGCTCTGCTTGCCCTCGGCGACGGCCCGCAGGCCCTTCACCGCTTCATCCTTGTCGTGTGCCAACACCACCGAGCGCGACCGGCCGTGGTTGCGCCGCGACAGCGAGCGGCCGATGTCCTCCAGCGACGACGCCTGCCCCTCGGGGCTCTCGATCCAGTCGGCCAGTTCGGCGGCCGTCGCACGCTTGCGCGACGTCAGGAATCCCGAAACCGCAAGCGGCACGATGGGAGTGGGCGGGTTCTCGGCCTCGGCGGCCTCGAGTTCCTCGCGGGCGATCTCGAGCAGGCGCAGGGCCTCGTCGGTCAGCCCGGGCAGCTCTGGTTCGACCTCGCCGTTGCTCGCGGTGACGCTGAACTCGTCCTCGCCGGGTTCGTCGTCGTGGATGAACTCGCCGTACTCGTCCATCCGCACCCCGCCGACGTAGACGACGTCGGCTTCGTCGGTAGCCGGCTTGACCACGACGACGTCGGGCTCGGCCTCCGGCTCGACCAGATCGCTGGGTAACACCTCGCGCACCACGAGGTGCGCGTTGGCGCCGCCGAAGCCGAAGCCGGAGACACCTGCCACGGCGTAGCCGCCGTATCGCGGCCAGTCACTGACGGTGTCGACGACCTTGAGGTGCTCGCGGTCGAAGTCGATGTAGGGGTTGGGGCCCGCGTAGTTGATCGACGGCGGCAGCTTGTCGTTCTTGAGCGACAGCGCGACCTTCGCGAGGCTCGCGGCGCCCGCAGCCGACTCCAGGTGACCCACGTTGGACTTCACTGCGCCGAGCAACGCCGGACGGTCGGCCGCGCGGCCACGGCCGATGACGCGGCCGAGGGCGTCGGCCTCGATCGGGTCGCCGAGGATGGTGCCCGTGCCGTGCGCCTCGACGTAGTCGACGGTCTTCGGGTCGATGCCTGCGTCGTGATATGCCTTGCGCAGCACTGCTTCCTGCGCGTCGGGGTTGGGCGCGAGCATGCCGTTGGATCGGCCGTCGTGGTTGACCGCGCCGCCGGCGATGACCGCCAGGATGTCGTCGCCGTCGCGGCGGGCATCCTCGAGCCGCTTGAGCACGACCATGCCGCCGCCCTCGGAGCGCGCGTATCCGTCCGCGTCGGAGGAGAAGGACTTGATCCGGCCGTCGGGCGCCAGCACGCCGCCGACCTCGTCGAAGCCCAGCGTCACCAGCGGAGTGATCAGCGCGTTGACGCCACCTGCCACCACGACGTCGGCGTCGCCTGCGCGCAGGGCCTTGATGCCCTCCTGTACGGCGACGAGCGACGACGAGCATGCGGTGTCGATGGCCATCGAGGGCCCGCGGAAGTCGTAGAAGTACGACACCCGGTTGGCGATGACGGCGCTCGAGTTACCGGTGATGGCGTACGGATGCGCGACCGCGGGATCGGCGACCGACATGAACATGTAGTCGTTGACCGAGCTGCCGACGAACACGCCGACGTTGGCGCCGCGCAGGCTGGACGCGGGAATCCTGGCGTGCTCCAACGCCTCCCAGGTCAGCTCGAGCGCCATCCGCTGCTGCGGGTCGATGTTGTCGGCTTCCATCTTCGACAGGGCGAAGAACTCGGCGTCGAAACCCTTGATGTCCGACAGGTAGCCGCCCCGGGTGCGGGCCTTGGCCACGCGCTCGGCGATCCGCGGTTCGGACGTGAACTCCGACCAGCGTCCCTCCGGCAGATCGGTGATCGCGTCGCGGCCCTCGAGCAGCGCCTCCCACATCTCGTCCGGGGTGTTCATGTCGCCCGGGAACCGCGTGCCGACGCCGACGATCGCGATGTTCGTCCGGCCCTCGTCGACCTGACGGGACCAGTCCTCGTCGCTGGCCTCCTCCATCTCGGGTTCGCCCTCGACGATCAACGTGGCGAGGGCCTCGATCGTGGGATGCCGGAAGGCCATCGTGGCCGTCAGCGTCACCCCGCAGTAGTCCTCGATGTCGCTGGCCATCGCCACCGCATCGCGCGAGGCCAGGCCCAGCTCGATGAGCGGCGCGTTCTCGTTGATGCTGTCGGGCGACTGACCCGTCGCGTTGGCCACCCAGTTGCGCAGCCACTCACGCATCTCGGGCACCGAGACGTCGACGCGGTTCGGCTGGTCCTTGTCGGCCGCGACGGCCTCGGAGAGGACCGGCGAGGGTTCGACTACCGCGTCCGGCGACGTCGGTTCGACTGCCGCCTCCGGCGAAGGAACGGAGGCGTCCTGGGATTCAGACATGTGCACTGTTCACTTTCGCCGTCGGGCGGCCGAGGAGGCCGCCGGTGTTCGCGTTACTCGGTCGCGTCCGGGAAGTCGTTGGCGACCTTCCCGGCGCGCAGGCTGCCGTCGAGGTAGGCAGCCCGGCAGGCGCGCCTGCCGATCTTGCCGCTGGAGGTCCGGGGGATGGCCCCGGCCGGGGTGAGGAGCACGTCGCGGACCGTCACGCCGTGCCGCACGGCGATCGCCGCGCGGATGTCGTCGATGACGGGTCCGGGATCGAGCTTGTGGGCACCCGGTGCCCGCTCCCCCACGATCACCAACTGCTCGCTGGAGTCGTCCGGGTCGCGCTTGAGACCCGCGTGCGCGTTGTCGAAGACGTGGTCGGGCAGTTGGTTGGCTGGCACCGAGAACGCCGCGACGTAGCCGGTACGCAGCGCCTTCGTGGCTTCCTGCGCCGAGTACTCGAGGTCCTGCGGGTAGTGGTTGCGGCCGTCGATGATCACCAGGTCCTTGACGCGGCCGGTGATGAACAGCTCGCCGTCGTGGAAGGCGCCGTAGTCACCGGTGCGCACCCACGTCGCGTCGTCCGCCGCACCTTGGGCGTGCGAGGGGGTGGTGCGCGACTTGAGGATGTTGTGGAACGTCTCGACCGTCTCCTGGGGCTTGCCCCAGTAGCCCTGACCCATGTTCTGTCCGCTGATCCAGACCTCGCCGATCTGCCCGTCGGGCAGCTCGGTTGCGGTCTCGGCGTCGACGATGACGGCCCATTCGGCGATGCCGACCTTGCCTGCACCCGCCTGCGCGACGGCGGTGGGCGAGTCGTCCGGCACCTCGACGAACGTGCCCGTGTTCAGCGCCTCGCGGTCCACCGACACGATCTTCGGGTGGTCGCCCATCGGCGTCGTCGACACGAACAGCGTCGCCTCGGCCAGGCCGTAGGACGGCTTGATGGCCTGGGGCTTGAAGCCGTACGGGGCGAACGCCTCGTTGAACCTGCGCACGGTGGCGGCCGAGATCGGCTCGCTGCCGTTGAGGACCGCCTTGACCTTGGACAGGTCCAGCGGCGGCTCGTCGTCCTTGGGCAGGCCGCGCGCGGCAGCGTGATCGAAGGCGAAGTTGGGCGCCACCGAGATGACACCGCCGGTGTCGTCGGGGCGGGCCGACATCTCGCGCAGCCACCGGCTGGGCCTGCGGACGAACGCGGCCGGGGTCATGAACGTGAAGTAGTGCCCGATCATCGGTGCCAGCAGCGTGGTGATCAGACCCATGTCGTGGAAGAACGGCAGCCAGCAGCAACCGCGGTCGCCCTCTTCACCGTCGAGTGCCTCGATGATCTGCACCACGTTGGTGGCCAGGTTGATGTGGGTGATCTGCACGCCGGTCGGGACGCGCGTCGAACCGGAGGTGTACTGCAGGTAGGCGACCGTGTCGAAGTCGACGTCGGTCTGCACCCAGGTGGCGCCGACCTCGTCCGGGATGGCGTCGACGGCGATGACGCGGGGACGCTCCTTGGCGGGGCGGCTACGGAAGAACTTGCGGACGCCCTCGGCGGCCTCGGTCGTCGTGAGGATCGCCGACGGCTGGCAGTCGTCGAGCACGGCGTGCAGACGGCCGACGTGGCCGGGTTCGGACGGGTCGAACAGCGGCACTGCGATGCGGCCCGAGTACAGCGCGCCGAAGAACGCGACGATGTAGTTCAGGTTCTGCGGGCACAGGATCGCGACCCGGTCACCGGGCTCGGTCACCTGCTGCAGGCGCGCACCCACGGCACGATTGCGCGTGCCGAAGTCGGCCCAGTTGAGTTCGCGGGCGATGCCGTCACGCTCGGTCGAGAAGTCCAGGAAGCGGTAGGCGAGCTTGTCGCCACGCACCTTCGCCCACTTCTCGACGTGCTTGACCAAGCTGCCGTTGTCCGGGAACTTGATCAGCCCGTCCTTGAGGAACGGATTGTGGAATCCCATCAAACTCTCCTGTCAGACCGCATGGTCGCGAAGTGCCGTGTCTCGCAGCGGCTCGTCCGCGGGCGGCCATCGACCGATCGTCGAAACACAGCCAGGCCCCGCAGATGCCAAACCTTGGAAATCCTACCGGGCTTTACCGGTCGGTTCCCCGATCGACGGATCGACACGGGCGCAGTTCGGCGAACCGCTTGTTTCTTACGTTTCTCTTAATGTTAGGTGACCTGCGGGACGCTGGCCAAATCCCCCGACCGATGGTGCCCGATCGTGACTCAACCGTGCTTGGGCCGCGGAGCGTTCTCGATGAGATTCCGAGCCCAGTTCTGCGTCCATTGGGTGGACGTCTGGCCGTCGAGCTGCCAGAAGTCCGGGGTGTTGTAGAGCGCGTGGACCGGGCGGCCTGCGGCGCCGATCAGCGTCTCGAGCGTCTTGGGCAGGTTGAAGACCGAGAACGCCTCGGAGGGCGCGGCGCAGATCAGGTCACCCTTGGCGCAGATCTCGTTCGTGCGGTCGTTGAGCGCACCGAAGCCACCCGGCCGCGGCCCGGTCATCTCCAGCCCGAGGCCGTCCAGGATCGGCACCTCGTGCAGCGTGATCTCCGCTCCGTGCCCCGGCGGGTTCGGACCGATCTCCTTGCCGACCCCCTCCTGGCGCCTGCCGTCGGCGATCAGCGTCACGCCGAGCACCAAGTCCTGGTCGATGGGTCCGCGGCCGTTACCGATGTCACTGGCGATGTCACCGGCGATGATCGCGCCCTGGGAGAACCCGACCAGCACGAAGCTGGTCAGCGGGCAGGCCTCGTTGACCCGCTTGATCTCGTCGACGGTGACCCGCATGCCCTCGGCACGGCTGTCGTCGTAGCTCATCTGTCCGTCGCGGGAGAACGGGTTGTGGAACTGCGCGGTGTACGGCGTGGTCCACACCGAAAGCCTGCCGTCGTCGAACGCACCCCGGACTGGGTTGCTCACGTTGAGCAGCAGCGCGATCGGGAACTGCACCGGGTTCAGCGGATCCATCTGCGGTGACGACTCCCACGTCCCTGGCACCGAGATCATCTGCACGTCGGGGCAGCTGGCGTCCTGGAACTCCGGCCGCGGCTTGGACGGGTTGGACGGCGCGCCGGTGGGCGGGACCCCCGTGGGCGGAACCGCGGTGGGTGGGGTGTCGGGCGCGCGTAGCCACACGACGACGGCGGCGATGACGACTGCGACGAGCACGGCGACGGCGCCTGCTGCCGCCAGGGCGAGGATGCGGTGGCGGTTACGACGGGGGGCGGCCATGAGGTGGTGGATTCTCCTGCTAGCAGAGGCGTTCGGTGGCGATGCGAATGTAGTCGGCGGTCACGGTGTCGACTTGGCCGGCGGGTGGCGCCTCGTCACCCGGCAGCGAATCGTGCACGTCGTCGCGCACCATCGGCAGGACGAAGTCCCACACCGCCTGATCGCTTTGCTCGGCCGCATGGGCCTGACAGACGTAGGAACCGATGCTCAGCGCCACCAGCTCGTTGGAGGTGTGCACGCCTGCGTCGTCGAGCGCGTCCAGATACCCGCGCTGCTCCGGGGTGACGTGCATCGCCGTCGCGGAACCATCGGCGCGTGGCAGCCGGGGTGGGAGCCCCTGCACCTCCGCGTCCGGGCCGGCAGTCTCCGTGGACGGCAGCCCGATGGTCGCGATCACGTCGTCGCTGGTCATCCCACACGCACCCGTCGAGACGGCAGCGAAGGCGACCATCAGCGACATCGGGAGCGCAGCACGCGACCGCGGATGACGCCGAGAACGGCATCGTCGCTTAGCCGGACCCGTGATCGGGCCTACCGAGGGAGGCACGGATTCCAAGGTACCGGCTACCCGACCGGCCCCCACCGAACCGTTTGCCGGCGCCGGTCCTACCGGATGGTGGCGACCAGCTCGCCCGACATCGCGGCGAGCTGCGGCGCCCAGGTGCCCCAGTCGTGCTGACCGTCGGGCGGGAAGTCGAAGTGGGCGTTGTGCCCACCGTTGGAGCGGTAGCTCTGGTAGAAGAACCGGTTGCTGCCCTGGGCCAGGCTGCAGTGGCCGATCATCGCGGCGGGGTCACTGCATTCCTGCGTCGCCGGGCTGAAGATCCACAGCCGAGTGTTGTTGTTGGCCAACAGTTGTGAGTGCACGTTCGGCGAGTGCCACTTCCACCGGCCGAGCTGCGGCAGTCCCCACATGTTGCGGATGTCGACGCCGCCGAAGCGGGCCAGCCCGTCGGTGATCGCGCCGTCGTAGCCGGTGCGCTCCGGGGAGAGGAAGCCCGACAGGGAACCCGCGTAGCGGTACCGGTCGGGGTGGAACGTCGCCAGCGCCACCGCGCCGTAGCCGCCCTGGGCGGCACCGACCACACCGTGACCGCTGGGCGCCAGACCCTTGTTGGCGGCCAGCCAGTTCGGCAGCTCGTCGGCCAGGAAGGTCTCCCACTGCCTGCTGCCGTCCTGCTCCCAGTTGGTGTACATGCTCCAGGCGCCGCCCGCGGGCGCGACCACGGAGATGCCCTTGCCCGCGAGGGTGTTCATCGCGTTGCCCGCGGTGACCCAGTTGCTCACGTCGGGTGCGGCGTTGAACGCGTCCAGCAGCACCACCGCGTGCGGGCCGCCACCCTGGAACGCCACGGGGATGTCACGGCCCATCGCGCCCGAGGGCACCATCAGCATCTCGACGCCCTCGGCCCTGGCGACCTGCGGGCCCGCCATCCAGAGGCCCGCCGTCAGCGTCACGGCGCACATCGCGCGGAACAGGACAGAAAGGACCCTCATGCCAACCTCGTCTTCGTTCGTCTGCTGTGCTTTGCCACACCCCGCTGACCCGGGTTGTAGTGAATCACATCACGACAGGCGCTGGCGCCGGATCACGGTCCCGTCGCCGGTAGGCCGGTGTACGGCGGCGCCTTCAGCGGCGGCACCGGCAAGTCGCAGCGTGCCAGCTCGTACAGCGGCACGCGGTCGATCCGGTAGGAGTTGAACTCGAAGGAGTTCGCGACGTTCGACAGGAACCGGCGCGGCCCCATCGGCGCGCGCACCGACGTCAGCATCGCCTCGGTCTCCGGGCACTTCAGCGCCGCCACGGCCTGGATGATCCAGTCTTCGTCGAGGTAGGACGGGATGAAGGGGCGCTCCTTGAGGAACGGCCCCTCGGCCACCACCCAGTCGGGGTACAGGTTCTTGTCGTGCCCGATCCGGCCGTCCTCGATGCGCGCGGTGTGTGCGGCCAGCGGATTGGCCAGCCCGATCTGGTCGATCACGCGGACGTCGAGCCCGACGTTCATCCCGACCATGCCCAGGTTGGTGAAGTACACCCACTGCGGGCCGCGGTAGTCCCGCAGCGGGGGTTCCCCTGGCGGCGGGGGCGGCGGCGGAATCGCAGGTACCACGTCCCACTGGTCGTAGTTGCCGGACGGCAGCCACAGCGCCCCGTCGGGCGTGTTCTCGATCGCCTTGAGCACGGCGCGCATGCGCGGATAGTCGAGGTAGTCGGACGCGGTCAGCGGGTGCGCGTGGCCGGTCGCCTGGGCGTAGAAGCGGCGCTCGTCGACGATCCCGGTCGCCGTGACGCGGGTGGCGTCGGAGCCCATGCCCGACGAGTTGGCCGCCCACAGCGACCATCCCACGACGGCCAGCCACATCGCGGTGGTGGAGCCGGCGAGCAGGTAACCGCCGACCCGGGTGAACCGGGTGCCGTCGGGCAGCACCACGGGGATCACCGCGATCGGGATGAGGAGGCAGAACAGCGGGGTGAGTAGCACCCTGCCGTGCATGAAGTCGCCGCCCTGGCGCACCCAGTAGACGGCTTGGAGCGCGCCGCTGACGAGCATGAAGACGACGACCGCGGGCGGGCTCTGCACCGTACGGGCGAGCCGGCTCACGCCTTGGGGCGGCTGGTGGGTGGTCCACCACGGCATGGTCCTCGTGGCGAACATCACCAGCCCGACCGCGGCGAGCAGCATCAGTGGAATGAACAGCAGGTAGGGCTGATTGAAGTTGCCGAGGTAGGTCAGGCCCTGACCCCACTTGGCGCCCGTGGCGTCCTTCGCGATCGCGGTGTTCGGGACCAGCAGCCCGTAGTAGCCCATCCGGAACACCTGGTAGCCGACCGGGACCAGACCGCCGGCCACGACGATCAGCGTTCGCCGTCGCCAGTCGGGTGCGGCCACCAGCATCATCACCAGCGCCACGCCGCCGATCAGCGCCAGCTCTGGGCGCACCAGCACGCTGAGCCCGGCGACGAACGCCAGTGCCAGCTCGAACGGCCTCCCGATGGTGCTGACGTGGGGCCTGCCCGGTTTGGGCTGTGCCCGCCAGCCTTGCGACCAGTAGACCATCATCCACCAGAGCAGGCCGAGATAGGCCAGCACCAAACCGTTCTCGAGGCCGGACGTGGCGAAGTCGCGTGCGGGTGGGATGGCGATGTAGACCAGCACCCCGGCGGGCAGGAGCAGCGCGCGCCGGCCGCGCAACCCCGGCGCGTAGAGCCGCCCGGTGCCGAGCATCGCGAACACCACGCCGAGCACGCTCAACGTCAGCGCCAGTCCGAGTGCGACGTACTCCAGTTGCACCGAGCCGCCGACCCAGGCGAACAGCGTCACCAGGTAGCTCCACACCGTCGAGGTGTTGGCCTCGACCCGCTCGCCTGCGTTGAACACCGGGCCGTTGCCCGCCAACAGGTTCCGCACGGTGCGCAGGACGATCAGGCCGTCGTCGGCGATCCACCGGCGCTGCCACCCGCCCCAGGCGAACAACGTGGCCACGACGATCACGCCGAGCCACAGGCTGAACCGCACGCCGGGGCCGTAGGGAAAGGCCGCTCCCCGCGTCAGTCTGTCCGCGACGCCGGTGATGCGGCCGTCAACTGAAGATGACTGCCGCACCGATGGTTCCGATCCAAGCCACGGCGAGCAGTTGCAGGACGCGGTCGCCGAACGCTATCTCCTCCGGCTCGCCTGCCAGGCCGCCGTCGACGTCGACCGCGTAGCGCAGGATCGCGATGGTGAACGGGATCATCGAGACCGCGAACCAGGATCCGCCCGCGGGTCCGTCGCGGTAGAAGGCCCACAGCCCGTAGCAGACCACCACCGCGGTGGCCGATAGCGTCCACACGAAGCGCAGGTAGGTGCTGGTGTAGCGCTCCAAGGACTTTCGGATCCTGGCGCCGGTGCGCTCGGCCAGCTGCAACTCGGCGTACCGCTTGCCGGCGGCCATGAACAGCGACCCGAACGCCATCATCAGCAGGAACCACTGCGACAGCGGGATGCCCGCCGCGACGCCGCCGGCGATGGCGCGGATCAGGAAGCCCGAAGACACGATGCAGATGTCGAGGACGGCTTGATGCTTGAGGCCGAAGCAGTACGCCAGCTGGATCGCGATGTAGATCGCCATCACGATCGCCAGGTTCGGGGTGGACAGGAACGACACGCCGAGCGAGGCCAGCGCCAGCACGACGGCCAGCGAGTAGGCCATGGTCACCGGCACCACGCCCGCGGCGATGGGCCGGAAGCGCTTGGTGGGGTGCTGGCGGTCGGCCTCGACGTCGCGGGCGTCGTTGATCAGGTAGATCGACGACGCCGCGAGGCAGAACGCGACGAACGCGATGCCGACGTTGCGCAGCACCTCCGGGTAGTCGAGGTCGGCCTCGACGCCGAGCGCTGCCAACGGCGCGGCCAGCACCAGCAGGTTCTTCACCCACTGCCGGGGGCGTACCGCCTTGACCAGTCCGCTGGCGAGGCTCTTGGGCGGGCCTGCGACTTCTTGGGCTTCCTCGCTCACGCAGTCGTCTCCTTCGACGCCATGGCTGGGTCGACGCGGTCCGCGACGACGCCGACGGTCTTGGCGACCGCGGCACCGACCACGACACCGGTCAGCACGTCGGTCGGGTAGTGCACGCCGAGCACCAGTCGTGACAGCGCCATCGGCGGGACCACGAGCAACGGCAGGCGCGACCCCGTGGCACGGGCCAGCAGCAGTGCGGCCGCGGCGGTGGAGGTGGCGTGCGCGGACGGGAAGCTCAGCTTGCTGGGGGTGCCGACGTTGACCGCGATGGCCGGGTGGTGCGGGCGCTTGCGCCGCACTACCCGCTTGATGACGACGGCGGCCGCGTGGGCGACGAACGCTCCTGCTCCTGCGGTCAACCACTCCCGGCGGCGGCGCGGGTCGACCAGGGCGCCGAGCAGTGCGAGCCCGACCCAGCCCGCGCTGTGCTCACCGAAGTGCGACAGCGCCCGCGCGCCGGGCAGGACGCCCGCGCGCCCGGCGATGCCGTGCTGCACTGCGACCAGCACCGCGTCCTCGCCGCGCGGCGGCTGGTAGGTGTCGAGATTCATCGGGCAGGTCTGCTCATCGGCCACATGCTCTTCGCGCAAGCGCTCATCGCGAAACGACTTCTGCCGTCGGCAGCAGGACGGTCTCCCACTTTTGCTTGCTGGTGAGCACCGGCATGGCCTCGCGGTACACGCGGCGCATGCGCTTGAACTTGCGGGCCAGCGTCAGGTGCTGGCGCAGCGACGTACGCAGCAGGTCGAACATCTGCGCCCGGTCGCGCTGGCGGTACACGACGCCGCGCCCGTCGGCCGTGGTGACGGTGACGCCGTCGACCCGGCACAGCAGGAACCAGCGCGCATCCTGGGTGGCCACGTTGAGCTGCGGCCGCTGATGGTGCGCGGGATCCTCCTTGCGCAGTTGGTGGACCACGCCGCGTGCCAGGCGAATGCCGATGGCGGGCAACGACACCGGTGGCTTGTGCACCTTGCGCCTGCCCGACGGGGTGGGCAGCGAGGTGGCACCGGGCAGTACGACGGCATCGGGGAACTCGGCACGCATGGCGCGTACCTCCGGCAGCGCGCTCTCCAGGATCGAGAAGATGTGCTCGGGCCCGGCGAGGAAGTCGGCGATCGCCTTGTTCTGGATGGCCACCGTCGAATACTCGAGACACAGCAGGTGTTTGACGGTTGCCTTCAGCGAACTGCGCAGCAGGCCCTTGGTGTCACCGTCCCAATGCATCGCCGAGACGACCAGCCGGTTGCGCAGGTGGAAGTACGCCTGCCAGTCGATGGCGTCGTCCTTGTCGCTCCACGCCATGTGCCAGATGGCCGTGCCCGGCATGGTGACCGTGCCGTAGCCGTGCTCGGCGGCGCGCAGACCGTACTCGCAGTCGTCCCACTTGATGAACAACGGAAGCGGCTGCCCGAGTTCCTCTGCAACGGCGCGAGGGATCATGCACATCCACCAGCCGTTGAACTCGGCGTCGATGCGGCGGTGCAAGATCGTGCTCCGCGGATTGTCGTCCGCCAGTGGGTACTTGGCGAAGTCGTGGTCGTACTCGGTGTACGGGGCGTTGGTCCACATGAAGTCGTCGCGGTCGACGACCTCGCCCATCACGTGCAGGTGCGAGGGCTCCTGCAGGTTCAGCATCTGACCGCCGATCAGCGTCGGCGTCTTGGCGAACCTGTTGAGCGCCAACGCCCGCAGGATCGAGTCCGGCTCGATGCGGATGTCGTCGTCCATGAACAGGATCTGTTCGCAGTCGGTGTTCTTCAGCGCCTCGTACATGACCCGGCTGTAGCCGCCGGAACCGCCGAGGTTGGGCTGATCGTGGATCGACAGGCGGTTGCCCAGAGGTGCTGCCGCAGCGGCGAAGTCGGCGTGGTCGCGTGCCTTCTTGTTGCCCTGGTCGGAGACGATGACCGCACCGACCACCTCGTCGACCAACGGGTCGGACGTGAGTGCCGCGAGCGCGTTGACGCAGTCGGACGGGCGGTTGAAGGTGGGGATGCCGACCGCGATGTTGGCCCGGCCCGGCGCCGGCTGCGGGGCGTACCAGCCCGCGCTGTGCACCGTCACCTTGGAGTCGGTGGTGATGTCGAACCAGATCCAGCCACCGTCCTCGAACGGATCGAGGCCGATCTCGAACTCCGCCACCGCGGTGCTCGACGCGTCATTGCTGGAGACCTCGTCGCCGCTGACGGTGATCCGCGCACCGGTGGCCTTCGACCGGTAGACGTCGACCCGGGCGCTGCCGGTGAGTTCCACCCGCAGCACCACCGAGTCGAGTATCGACCAGCGCCGCCAGTAGCTGGCGGGGAACGCATTGAAGTAGGTGGCGAACGACACCTCGGACTCGGCGCCGATCTCGAGGGTGGTCCTGGTCGGCGCGTGCGCGCGCCGGGCGTTGGTCGTCGACTCCTCGATGTAGAGCTTGCGCACGTCAAGCGGCTCGCCTGGCCGCGGCAGGATCACGCGCGACAGCAGGCTGACCGCTCTGGTCTGGCCGGCGTCGAGCGCTCCGGACGGAATGTCACTCATGCTCGGTCGCTTTCGTCTCGCGTCAGGGGCGCACCGTCTCGCAGGTGCGGCGCCAGGGTGTTGTCGTACGTGTTCAGCGCACTGGCGATCGCCATGTGCATGTCCAGGTACTGATAGGTGCCGAGCCGTCCACCGAACAGCACCTTGGCCGAGGCGGTCTCGGCCTTCGCGCGGGCCCGGTAGTCCGCGAGGGTCTGCCGGTCGGCCTCGGTGTTGATCGGATAGTAGGGCTCGTCGTCGTTCTCGGCGAAGCGCGAGAACTCACGCATGATGACGGTCTTGTCCGTCGGATACGCCCGCTCCGGGTGGAAGTGCCGGAACTCGTGGATGCGGGTGTAGGGCACCTCGGCGTCGTTGTAGTTCATGACCGGCGTGCCCTGGAAGTCACCGGTGTCGAGCACCTCGAGTTCGAAGTCGAGCGTGCGCCAGCCGAGCCTGCCGTCGGCGTAGTCGAAGTAGCGGTCGAGCGGCCCGGTGTAGACGACCGGCGCGTCGGGGCTCTGCGCCCGCAGTTCGTCGCGCACGTCGAACCAGTCGGTGTCCAGACGGACCTCGATGCGGTCGTCGGCCGCCATGTTCTCCAGCCACGCGGTGTAACCGTGGACCGGCAGACCCTCGTAGGTGTCGTTGAAGTAGCGGTTGTCGAACGTGTAGCGGACCGGCAGCCGGGCGATGTTGGCCGCGGGCAGTTCCTTGGGGTCGGTCTGCCACTGCTTGGCCGTGTAGTCCTTGACGAAGGCCTCGTAGAGGGGGCGGCCGATCAGGGAGATCGCCTTCTCCTCGAGGTTCTGCGCGTCCTCGGTCTTGATCTCGGCGGCCTGCTCGGCGATCAGCGCCCTGGCCTCCTCGGGCGTGAAGTACCTGCCGAAGAACTGCGACACCAGGCCGAGGCCCATCGGGAACTGGTAGGCCTGCCCGGCGTGCATCGCGAAGACGCGATGCTGATAGCCGGTGAAGTCGGTGAACTGCCGCACGTAGTCCCACACCCGCTGGTTGGACGTGTGGAAGAGGTGGGCGCCGTAGCGGTGCACCTCTATACCCGTCGTGGGTTCGGGTTCGGAGTAGGCGTTGCCCCCGATGTGGGGCCGCTTCTCGACGACGAGGACGCGCTTGTTCAGTTGCGTCGCCGCGCGCTCGGCGATCGTCAGGCCGAAGAATCCGGAGCCGACGACGAAGAGGTCGAACGAGCCGGAAGCGACCTGGGGATCAGGCGCTCCGGAGGGCTGGAGCGGAGCGACCGGGGAATTAGACGAGGTCATCGGCAGCAAGGGTATCCGACGGGGACGCCGTGACCCGCATTCGGCTGCGTGCCGGGTGAGCCGTCCGACGGCGCTGCGCAGCACGCTGGGAGACCGCACGGCAGGTCGCGATTAGCTCACGATTGCGCATCGTCACTCCAGTCTCACCTGTCACGTACGTACCATCGACCTCGTCGGTATTGGCGTATTCGAACCCGAGTTCAGCCGCCGCCGACAGACCGAAGACCTAACACACGTACTTGATGTAGCGGCATTACTTCGAATGGAGACTTCAGTGCCAAACCGACGTCGACGCAAGCTATCGACGGCCATGAGCGCAGTCGCCGCCTTGGCCGTCACGGGTCCTGTTGCAGTGGCCGCCATGTCCGATGTGGCCACCCAGGACGCGCAGCCCCAACAGCGTGAGTTCGTCCAGGCCGCGCTGGTCACCGACCTACCCAACGAGCTGATGTCCGCGCTGTCGCAAGGCCTCTCGCAGTTCGGCGTCAACCTGCCGCCGCTGCCCACGGGCCTGCTGACCGGGTCGGGCGCCGCGCCGTCGGCGCTGACGGCACCCGGCCTCACCTCGCCCGGGCTCACCCCCGGACTCGGAGCACCGGGCCTGACCTCGCCAGGTCTGACCGCTCCCGGGCTCACCCCAGGGCTGACCACCCCGGGGCTGACGCCGCCGAGCGGCCTGACCACTCCTGGGCTGACCGCTCCCGGACTGACGCCGGCGACCGCCACCACTCCGGGCCTGACGGCGCCGGGCCTGACCGTGCCGGGAGCCACCGCGACCACGCCGTCGCTGACCGACGCCGGCCTGACCAGCCCTTCGCTGACCACGCCGGGCCTCACGACGCCGGGCCTGACGACGCCGGGTCTGACCACACCGGGTCTGACCACACCGGGCCTCACGACACCAGGTCTCACCACTCCCGGCCTCACGACGCCAGGCCTGAGCACGCCGGGGCTGACCCCGGCGTCGAGCAGCACGGGACTGGGCCTACCGGGTGAGATCCCGATCGCCGATCCGATCGGGCTCGATCCCATGGGCGGCACCTACCCGATCCTCGGCGACCCGTCGCTCGGCCTGCCCGCCGCGGCCCCGGCCAGCGGAGGGTTGCTCGGCGATCTGTCGAGCGCCGCGGAGACGCTCGGTGCTGGCCAGGCCATCGACCTCCTCAAGGGCATGGTGATGCCCGCGATCATGTCCGCCGTCCAGAAGGCAGGCCCGGCGGCAGCAGCCGCAGCGCCCGCCGCCGCGGCGGCCGCACCCACCCCCTAGTCCCTCAACGAAACGGCACCGCAGAAGCACTCGAGGCTCTGCGGTGCCGTTGCGTGACGACGACCCGCGCATTGCTCGACGTGTTTAGTGTGTCGAAACACTGGTAACACCCGACTCATACGTAACATCGGGCCGTGCCGAGTCTCGGGTCTGTGCCGTCGCTGCTGTTTTCAGCGGTGCTAGCCACGATCATCGTGTTGCCGTGGGCCGTCGACGGCTCACTCGACGGATCGCCCGATCAGCCGCGGACCCAGGCCGTCGATCCACTCCTGCTCGTCGAGAAGCCCCTCGACGACGTCGGTGGCGGCGAGACCGTCCGCGACGTCCGTCAGGACACCCCCTTCTCCATGGTCGCCCTGACCGCGACCGACCTCGCCGGAACGTCCGCCCGGGTCCGGGCGCAGAAGGCCGACGGTTCGTGGGGCCCCTGGTACGAGGCCGATCCCCTCGAGGGCGAGGGTGACGGATCGTCGTCCACGCACGGCACCGAACCCGTGTTCGTCGGACAGACCACGCACGTGCAGATCGCCGTGACCCGACCGGTCGGGGCCAGCCCCACCGGCATCCGGACCGAGGGCAAGGGCAAGACCGGGCTGGGCTACGTCCCCGCCAACGTCGAGGCGCCGACGGTACCCAACTTCAATGCCATCCTGATCAGCCCGCCGGAAGCCCCCGTCGACGTGCAATTGCCCGCCGCCGCAGCCGCGCCCGGCCAGGCTCCCGCCATCATCGACCGAGGGCTGTGGGGCGCCGACGAGAGCCTCAAGTGCGGAAGCACGCGGTACGACAACGGAGTTCGCGCCGGGGTCGTGCACCACACGGCAGGCAGCAATGACTACCGCCCGGAGGATTCGGCAGGCATCGTCAGGTCGATCTACGAGTACCACACCCGCACACTGGGCTGGTGCGACATGGCCTACAACGCACTGGTCGACAAGTACGGCCAGGTCTTCGAGGGCCGCGCCGGAGGCATCGACCGGCCGGTGCAGGGCGCACACACGGGAGGATTCAACGAAAACACTTGGGGCGTCGCGATGATGGGCGACTTCGGGACCGTCCCGCCGACCCCCATCCAGCTACGCACCACGGGCCGGCTGCTCGGCTGGCGGCTCGGTCTCGACCACGTCAACCCCAAGGGCACCGTCGTGCTGACGTCCGAAGGCGGCCACTTCACGAACTTCCCCCGAGGCGCCGCACCCACGCTGCCCACGATCTTCAGCCATCGCGACGTCGGCAACACCGAGTGCCCCGGCAACGCCGCCTACGCCGAGATGGACCTGCTGCGCGACACCGCCGCGCGGTTCAGCGCTCCCCCGGGACCGCAGACGCTCGTCGACACACTGCGGGGCGGCGCGATCTTCGCCAAGTGGTCCTCGATCGGCGGCGACGCCAGCGCGCTCGGATCACCGAGGTCGCCCGAGGCATCGGGCGCAGGCAGCTCGCGGTACGTCAACTTCGCCAACGGCGCCATGTACTGGTCGCCCGAAAGCGGCGCGGAGCCCGTGACCGGGGCGATCTACGAGGCGTGGGCTGGACTCGGATTCGAGCGCGGCGCGCTGGGACTGCCGACCAGCGGCGAGATCCAGGAACCCCTGTGGATCGTGCAGAACTTCCAGCACGGCACGCTGAACTTCGACCGGGAGAAGGGCACCGTCACCCGCGTAATCGACGGCGTGCCAATCGAACTGCCCAAGCCCGAGCACTCCGGCACGCCGGTTCAGCTGGAGCGGTTCACGCCCATCGGGCTCGCCCGCTGAATTGCTACATCCCCCGTCGCTTCGCTCGCCCCTACACATCCCCCGTCGCTTCGCTCGCCCCTACAGCCACCACCGCTCGATCACGCGCGCCAAGCCGTCGTCGGTGTTCGGCGCCGTCACCTCGTCGGCAGCCTCGATGGCCTCTGGGTGCGCGTTGCCCATCGCCACTCCGAGTCCGGCCCACCGCAGCATCGGCACGTCGTTGGGCATGTCCCCGAAGGTCACGACGTCTTGGGCGGTGATGCCGAGTGGCTCGGCCACCTCGGCGATACCGGTCGCCTTGCTGATCCCGATCGGCACCACCTCGATCAAACCGTTGTTCGTCGAGTACGTGAGATCGCCGAGCAGCCCCACGTGCGGGGCGAGCGCGGCCAGCATCTCCGAACTGCGACCACCCGCCTTGCGGATCAGCAGCTTCACCGCAGGCGCGCTCAGCAGGTCCACCAGCGACACCTCGGTGTTGTCCGGGTTCAGCCACGCATGTTCGTAACCGGGTGAGCTGACGAACTGCGGGGTTGCGGCATCGTGTGCGCTGCGGCCCACCCGCTCGACTGCCAGCCCCGAGCCGGGAATGACGCGAGCGGCGATCTCGGCCAGCTCACCGAGCTGGTCGGCGGTGAGCGTGCGGGCCGACACGATCCGATCGGTGGCGGCGTCGTACACCACTGCGCCGTTGGCGCACACCGCCATCGGCGCCAGCCCGAGCGCGTCGACCACCGGCGAGATCCAGCGCGGCGGCCGCCCGGTCGCGAGGATGAACTGGGTGCCGGCGTCGACGGCCGCGAGCACCGCGGCACGGGTTCGGGGGGTGACGTTCTCGTCGTCGTCGAGCAGGGTGCCGTCGACGTCGGTCGCGATCATGGCGGGCAGCATTCAGCCGTTCTCCGTCTGCCTGCGTGCGCGTTCGGCCCGTTCGGCCTCCTCGCGCACTCTGGCCTCGTGGGGCGTGGGTGCGGTGCCGCCGAGCCTGTGCGGCACCCAGTAAGCGCCCGCGGGATGCGGGTACTCCTCCTGCACGCGGTGCAGGATCTCTGTCATCTCGGCGCGTAGATCGGCCATCACCCGATCGACGGGCTCGGCCACGTCCATCGGACTCCCCACCGCGACCGTGATGGGAATCTCGTTGCGGCCCAGCCGCTTCGGATGGTCCTTGGTCCAGATCCGTTGTGCGCCCCACACGATGAGCGGGACGATCGGAACCCGAGCATCGATGGCCATCCGCGCGGCGCCGGTCTTGAACTCCTTCAGTTCGAAGCTCCGGCTGATCGTGGCCTCGGGGTACATGCCGATGACCTCACCGGCACGGAGTTGGTCGACGGCCGCGGAGTAGGCGCTGCCGCCCGCGGCGCGGTCGACCGGAATCGCACCTGAGTGCCTGATCAGGTAGTTGACCGGTTTGATCTTCTGCATCTCGGACTTGATCATGAACCGCATGCGTCGACCGCGATGCATCGCCGCGAGCGCCGCGGGAAGGAAGTCGACATAGCTGGTGTGGTTGATCGCGATCACGGCGCCACCGGTGGCGGGGATGTTCTCCAGCCCCTGATAGTCGATCCGAGTGCCGGTGGCCCGCACGACGGTACGGCCCGCGATCTCCAGACTGCGGAAGACCGGCTCCATCAGACCTGTCCCGGCTCCTCCGGCCGCTGCGCCCGGCGGGCCGCCTTCTCTGCGGCCTCGTCGGCGTCGAGCTGGTTCGCCTCGGCGAGCGTCGGCGCTGCACCACCCAGCCGGTGCGGCACCCAGAACTCGTTGGCCGGATGCGGCCCGTAGGCGTCCTGCGTGCGCTCGAGCAGATGCTGCATGCGGGAATGCAGCAGCGCCGTCAGCTCCGCTGCGGGAAGCGTCGGCTGAATCGGTTCGCCGACGGTCACGAAGATGGGCACCTTCGGTCGCCACATCTTGCGCGGGTGGCCCTTGGTCCAGATGCGCTGTGCGCCCCACACGATGTGCGGGACGATCGGCACGTCGGCGGCGATCGCCATCCGCGCAGCGCCGGACTTGAACTCCTTGATCTCGAAACTGCGACTGATCGTGGCCTCGGGGTAGACGCCGACGTAGTCGCCTGCCTTGAGTCGCTGGCACGCCTCCGCGAACGACTCGGCTCCGCTGTCGCGATCCACCGGAATGTGTCGCAGGCTCCGCATGATCGGGCCGGACACCTTGCTGTCGAACACCTCGCGCTTGGCCATGAAGCGCACCTTGCGGCCGTGGCCCTGCAGGTAGGCGGGCAATCCGGCGAAGGTGAAGTCGAAGTAGCTGGTGTGATTGATCGCGATCACCGCACCACCGGTGGGTGGCAGGTTCTCCACTCCGGTGACCGTGAACTTCAGCCCCTGCACCTTCCACACCAGGCGAGCGGCCTGGATGACGGTGCCGTATACGGGTTCCACGTCAGTCAGCCTAGTGCGTGGCCCCGATCTGGAATCCTGCGGAGCGTGACCTTTCCCACCGGCCCCGTGACCGTGCCCGACGTCGTCGACCACATCGCCGACGGCCGCGACGTCACCGCCGTGTGGGTCAACGAACTCGGCGGCACCACCTTCTCGGTCGGCGCAGGTGCCGAGTTCGTCAAGGTCTACCCCGACGAGCACGCCCACCTGCTCGCCGCCGAGGCACCCCGTCTGCGCTGGGCCAGGCGGTTCACGACGGTGCCCGAGGTGATCGACTCCGGTCCGGGGTGGTTGCACACCAGGGGCCTGCCAGGGCGCTCGGCGGTGGATCCACGCTGGGCCGACGAGCCCCGCACCGCCGCGCGGGCCATCGGGGCGGGGCTGCGGTGGCTGCACGACGCGCTCCCGGTCGACGACTGCCCGTTCGGCCGCCCGTCCTGGGTTCCTCGCGACGCCCCGGCTGCCGATCGCCTGGTGGTCTGCCACGGCGACGCGTGCTCGCCGAACACGCTGATGGCCGATGACGGCACCTTCGCCGGGCACGTCGACCTCGGCGACCTGGGCGTCGCCGACCGGTGGGCGGACCTGGCGGTCGCGACGCTGTCGCTGGACTGGAACTTCGGGGCGGGGGACTTCCAGGCCGTTCTCCTCGACGCCTATGGAGTCGCGGCCGATGCCGAACGCGTCGCCTACTACCGCCGCGCGTGGGATTCCGCCGATGACGGCGCACCCGCGTCGGCGGGCTAGACTCGACCCGAGCGCAACACCTTGGGGAAGGCGATAAGTGCAGGTCACGAGTGTCGGACACGCCGGCTTCCGAATCGACACCCAGGCTGGGAGCATCCTGTGCGACCCGTGGGTGAATCCGGCGTACTTCGCGTCGTGGTTCCCGTTCCCGGACAACAGCGAGCTGGACTGGGACCGTCTGGGCGACGTCGACTACCTCTATGTCAGCCACCTGCACAAGGACCACTTCGATCCGGCGAACCTGGCGGCGCACGTCGACAAGGACGCCGTGGTGCTGCTGCCCGACTACCCGGTGCCGGACCTGCGCCGCGAACTCGAGAAGCTCGGGTTCCACCGGTTCTTCGAGACCACCGACTCCGTGAAGCACCGCGTGTCAGGGCCCAAGGGCGACCTCGACCTGATGATCATCGCGCTGCGGGCGCCCGCCGACGGACCGATCGGCGACTCGGGCCTCGTGGTGTCCGACGGCGAGACCGTCGCGTTCAACATGAACGACGCGCGTCCGGTCGATCTGGACATGGTGGCCGAGGAGTTCGGCCACGTCGACGTCCACATGCTGCAGTACTCGGGCGCCATCTGGTACCCGATGGTCTACGACATGCCGGCCCGTGCCAAGGAGGCGTTCGGCACGCAGAAGCGGCAACGCCAGATGGACCGTAGCCGCCAGTACATCGCGCAGGTGGGTGCGACGTGGGTGGTGCCGTCCGCGGGCCCACCATGCTTCCTGGATGCGGCCCTGCGCGACCTGAACGACGATCACGGTGATCCGGCGAACATCTTCCCGGACCAGGTCGTGTTCCTCGAGCAGCTGCGGAACAACGGTCACGACGGCGGGCTGCTCATGATCCCGGGCACCACCGCGACCTTCACCGGCAGCCGCCTCGACTCGCTGGTGCATCCGGTGCCCGACGACGAGGCCGAAGCCATCTTCACCACCGGCAAGGCCGACTACATCGAGGCGTACGCGCAACGGATGGCGCCGGTGCTCGCCGCGGAGAAGGCGGCCTGGGCGCCCGCCGAAGGCGACTCGATGCTGGAGCCGCTACGGGCCAAGTTCGAACCGATCATGCTGCAGACCGACCAGATCTGCGACGGGATCGGATATCCGGTGGAGTTGCGGTTGCGTTCTGGAGACCGTGAAGAGATCGTAGTGCTCGACTTTCCGAAGAGAGCCGTGCGCGAGCCCATTCCGGATGAGAAGTTCCGCTACGGCTTCGAGATTGCGCCGGAGCTGGTCCGCACGGTGCTCCGCGACGACGAACCGGACTGGGTCAACACGATCTTCTTGTCCACGCGGTTCAAGGCGTGGCGGGTCGGCGGCTACAACGAGTACCTGTACACGTTCTTCAAGTGCCTGACCGACGAGCGCATCGCCTACGCCGACGGCTGGTTCGCCGAAGCACACGACGATACGGCCTCGATCACGATGGACGGGTGGGAGATGCAGCGGCGCTGCCCGCACCTGAAGGCGGACCTGTCGAAGTTCGGCGTGGTGGAGGGCAATACGTTGACGTGCAATCTGCACGGGTGGCAGTGGAACCTCACCAACGGCCGGTGCCTCACGTCGAAGGGCCACGAGTTGCGGAGCCGGCGGGCATGACCGCCCAGCAGTACGACGACGGGCTGATCCAACTCGACCGGCACGCGATCACGTTGCGGCGCTACCACTTTCCATCCGGGACGTCGAAGGTCATCCCGTTGTCGTCGGTGCGCGGATACCGCTCCGAGTCGCTGGGGCTGTTGAACCGCTTCCGACTGTGGGGCAGTTCGGACCTGAAGCGCTGGCTGCCGTTGGACGTCGGACGTCCGTTGAAGCCGACGCTGGTCACGCTGGACGTGCCGGGCACCAAGCTGGCACCCGCGTTCACGCCCGAGCGGGCCGAGGAATTCCTCGCCGTGCTCGGCGAGCTGCTGCCCGACTAGTCCCGGCCCCGCAGAACCGTCGCCTCGAGCAGGCGCTGCACCCCTCGCGTCGCGACCTCCTGCGCCGCGGTGGCGGCACGTTTGACCGCACCGGGCGGGGACGCGAGACGCACGGATACGGTGTCGCCGACTGTCACCATCCCCGGCGTCGCCACGTCGGCGTAGATGCCGAGGAATCGGTTGGTGCGCTCGGCCAACTGGCGGGTGAGCTTGCGGTCCAGTTCGAGGTCCGGCTGCGGACGCGTCGGCACGACGCAGCGGATCGTCGGATTCGTCACGCGCAGAACCATTTTGCCGACCGTCACGTCGCCGCCAACCCACGCGGATTCGGGGAACTCGCGATCGGGTGCCTCCACGTCGACGAGGACGTTGGGCCGGAACCGGCGTACGTCGTACGGCGCGCCACCGGAGGCCAGGTCGCGCAGGCTGGCAGTACTCAACAGGTGCACGGGGCTGAGATCGACGAAGGTGCCCGGCGGCGTCGAATACCTTGCCAGCGTGACGATCTGGCGCGTCGAGAAGACCGACGTGTCGGGCAGCGGCTCGGCCTCGTCGAGCCCGAAGTCGCTGCGCACCTGGGCGGGTGAGAAGTTGTTCAACGAATTCGCGACGGTCATCCGGTGCTCGCTGCGATCGTCGTGCGGCGGCAATGCGACCAAGCGCATCTCGCGGCCGACCAGCTCCGACAGGGCATCGTGCACTGCCGGGTCGTCACCGGCGAACTCGCGGCCATCGGGCAGCGAGATCACCACGGCGGGAGCGTTGCCCGGTCCGGCGTCGGCACCCGGTTCGGCGGCGTAGCGGGCCGAGCACCCCAGCAGCACGGGAACCCGGCGCGCGGACGCCGTCACCCCGTTGGGGACGTCGCGCACGGCCCAAAGCCGGTCGGCGTGCACGCCGCGGCGGTCGATGCGCACCCGGTCGACCTGGCTGCCGCCCATCGACTTGACCGGGAAGCGCCACAACTGCGTGACCGTCGCGTCGGTCATGGCTGCCAGGAGAACCCGGAGAGGATGGTCTCGCGATCGCGCACGTAGGTGGGATCGTCCGGCTTGAGCGTCTGCACGGTCACCGCCACCGAGTACGTGCGCCCGCCCGACTGCAGCGTCGACAACAGGACGGTGATCGGCCGTGCAGGCGTCGCAGCCACCGGCGCCCCCATGTAGTCGGTCGTCTCGGCCGGCTGACCGCACAGCGTGCCCGTCGTCGTCTTCAGATCGGTGGCACCACCCTGGCTCGTCAGCGCCGAGCGCTGCTGCTCGAACACGTCCTGCGCGGAGACGTCGCCGTCGATCGACTCGAGCGTGACGACGACGTTGGGCGCGAAGCCATCCGCGGTGAGGGACTGGTTGACCAGCGCGGCGCGGACGAGGTCGCTGTCGAGTTCGGTGGTGCGCTCCCACCCGGGCGGAGCGGGGATCGCCATCGCCGGTTCACCGTCGGCACGGGCCGGGATGTCGATCAACGGAGCGTCGACGGTCTCGCACGCCGCCGCGTCGGCTTCGTCGACCTGCGACGTGGCTTCCGCCGACTGCGACGAGGCGTCGGACGACGGCTCGGAGTCACCCGACGATCCGCAGCCCGCCAGGAGTAGGAGCACGGCCAGCGCGGCTACGCCGCGCGACATCGACGTCATCGCAGGAGCTTAGCCCGCCGACACCGTCTGACGGAGTTCGGAGTACGCGTCACTGGCGGTGTCGTAGACGCGCACGATGGCCTCGTCGCCCGGCTGCAGATAGGTCGACTCGCCGAGTTCGGTGTATCGCGTTGCGCCGATCCCGATGAGGACCTTCGACGGCCTACCGCTGGCGACCATCAACGCACCGACGTCCTCGAGCGGGGTGTCCGCCGAACCCTTCTGATTGGCCAGCCGCTCGGTGATCCAGTCGAGCAGTACCTCGCCGTAGTACGAGTAGCCGAGCAGCGGGCTGTCCACCCCGTACTCGTGCTCCTGACCGTCGGCAGTGCGCAGGTGGCACAGCAGCCGCAGGGTCGACGTAGGACCGTCCGGGGTCAGGTCGCCGACGTCGAAGAACTGGCGTGCCACGCCCTTGGATGCGGGACCCCAGTTCTTCTTGTGGCTGATCTTCAGCGCATTCGGCCGCCGGATCGAGCAGTCGTTGAACGCGCCGAGCGCGAACGGCTGCAACGTGACCACGGTGTCGCCGTCCCACACCACGTGGCACGCCAAGCCGACCTCGGGTTCGATCTGCAGGTTCAGCGGGGTGTCGCTCTTGGGCAGCGCCACGGTGTCGTGCGACAGCGGGAACTCGCCGAGGAAACCGTCGACTCCCGGTGCGTACCACGGGAATATGCCCTTAGGCGCCGCACCTTCACTCGTGACGTTGACGAAGTCCGCGGCCTCGCCCGCCTGCTCCAGGTGTCCGGCGAAGTTGCCTGCGACGCCGAAGCCGAACCACGTGCGCAGTTCGGCTTCGTCGAGTTCGAACGTCCTCAGTTCCGTCTTACTCATGATTCGCTCGCACGCTCGCTCATACTCATCGGGACAACACCGACCTTCCGACGTAGGGCACCAGGGCCTCGGGTACCCGAACGCTGCCGTCGGGCTGCTGGTGGTTCTCGAGGATGGCCACCAGCCAGCGGGTGGTGGCCAGCGTCCCGTTCAGCGTCGCGGCGATCTGCGGCTTGCCGTTCTCGTCGCGGTATCGGGTCGACAGCCGGCGGGCCTGGAACGTCGTGCAGTTCGACGTCGACGTGAGTTCGCGATAGGTGCCCTGGGTCGGCACCCACGCCTCGCAGTCGAACTTGCGGGCCGCCGACGATCCGAGATCCCCTGCGGCGATGTCGATCACGCGGTAGGGCACCTCGATCGCCGCGAGCATCTCGCGCTGCCAGCCCAGCAACCGCTGGTGTTCGGCCTCGGCGTCCTCGGGCTTGCAGTAGACGAAGCCCTCCACCTTGTCGAACTGATGGACGCGGATGATGCCGCGGGTGTCCTTGCCGTAGCTGCCCGCTTCGCGCCGGAAGCAGGTCGACCACCCGGCGTAGCGCAGGGGACCGTCGGACAGGTCCACTATCTCGTCGGAGTGGTAGCCGGCGAGCGGCACCTCCGAGGTGCCGACGAGATACATGTCGTCGGCCTCGAGCCGGTAGATCTCGTCGGCGTGGGCGCCGAGGAACCCGGTGCCCGCCATCACCTCGGGTCGCACCAGCACCGGCGGGATCATCAGCGTGAAGCCGGCATCGGTCGCGAGCCGCACCGCGAGCTGCATGATGCCCAGCTGCAGCAGCGCCCCGAATCCGGTCAGGAAGTAGAACCGCGACCCGGAGACCTTCGCGCCGCGCTCCATGTCGATGAGGCCGAGCGCCTCGCCGAGCTCGAGGTGGTCCTTCGGGTCGTCCAACGTCGGCGGGTCGCCGACGGTCTCGAGCACCACGAAGTCGTCCTCGCCGCCGGCGGGCACGCCGTCGACGATCACGTTGCCGATGGCCATGTGCGCTGCCGTCATCGCCTGCTCGGCGGCCGCCTGGTCGGCTTCGGCTGCCTTGACCCGTTCGGCGAGTTCCTTGGCCGTGGCCAGCAGCGCGGGCCGGTCCTCGGGCGACGCCGAACCCACCCGCTTGCTGGCTGCCTTCTGTTCGGCGCGCAGGTTGTCGGCGGCGGAGATGGCGGCCCGCCGTGCGGTGTCGGCGGCCAGCAGCGCGTCGACGAGTCCGGGATCCTCGCCGCGGGCCCGCTGCGAGGCGCGCACCCGGTCGGGATCCTCGCGCAGGAGCTTGAGGTCGATCACGCGCTTGACCCTACTTTCGCCGCGTCGGCGACGACATCCGGCATGCCTTCGCCGGACCGCGTGGCACAACCACATAACTTTACAAGCGCAACTCTTGTCACAGGACTCGACGCGCCTGTCACAATGGACTCGATGTTGGATGCACAGGACGGCCAAGACCAGCAACCCGAGGACGGCGCGCAGGCGTCGCGTCGGCGCGCGTGGTGGCTCAGTCTGCAGTCCAACGGCACCCGGCGTGGCCTGCTGCTCACCGCCCTCGGCGGCCTCCTCATCGCAGGTCTGCTCACCGCGCTGCCCGCTCCCCCCGGCAAGAACGGGCCGATCGGCCTCACCACCGGCACGGCGCTGGGCGCGCGGACCAACGACACGTTCGACAACGCCAAGAGCGGCGACTGCCTGAACTGGCCGGAGCGCACGCCGGACTCCGCCGAGGTGGTCGACTGCGCCGCCGATCACCGCTTCGAGGTCGCCGAGGCGATCGACATGAGCACGTTCCCGGGCAGCGAGTACGGCCCGGACGCGGCGCCGCCGTCGCCCGCCCGCATCCAGCAGATCAGCCAGGAGCAGTGCAGCGCGGCCGCCCGGACCTACCTGGGCCCGAAGTTCGACCCCAATGGCAAGTTCACCGTCAGCCTGCTGTGGTCCGGTGACCGCGCGTGGCGCCAGCTCGGTGAGCGCCGGATGCTGTGCGGGCTGCAGCTGCCCGGACCGAACAACCAGCAACTGTCGTACAAGGGCAAGGTCGCGAACCTCGACCAATCACAGGTCTGGACGGCGGGCACCTGCCTGGGCATCGACCCCACGACCAACCAGCCCACCGACATCCCCGTCGACTGTGCGGCGCCGCACGCCATGGAGGTCACCGGGTCGGTGAACCTCGCCGAGAAGTTCCCCGGGCAGCTGCCCGCCGAGGCCGACCAGGACGCGTTCATCAAGGACGAGTGCACGCGGATGACCGACGCCTACCTGGCTCCGATACAGCTGCGCAGCACCACGCTGACGTTGATCTACGGCACCATCTCGCTGCCGAGCTGGAACGCAGGCAGCCACCAGGTGTCCTGCAGCATCGGCGCCACCCTGGGCAACGGCGGCTGGTCGACGCTGCTGAACAGCGCCAAGGGCCCGTTGATGATCAATGGCCGCCCGCCCGTCCCGCCGCCGGACATCCCCGAGGAGCGGCTCAACCTGCCGCCGATCCCGATGCCGGATTCGACGCAGATGACCTCGGAGATCGACCTCAGCGATCAGAGTTCGTCGTCGCAGAGCACGCAGGACGACTCCCAGCACCTGCCGAACCAGCAGCCGCAGCAGACGTCGACCTCGAGCACCCCGGAGACGGAGACCTCCGCTCCGCCGCCACCGCAGGGCAACACGTTCCTCAACGGCCCGCCGCCACCCCCGGGCCCACCGCCCGGCGAAGCCCCGCCGCAAGACGGCGCCGTACCGCCGCCGCCTCCGGGTGCCGCTCCCCCGCCACCGGCGGACGTGCCGCCTCCGCCTCCTGGGGCGCCGCCGCCCGGACCGCTGCTGCCTCCGCCTCCCCCGGCCTGACCGACGGCGTGATCTGATGCCCGTGCGGATGACCCCGCAACGGTTCGACGAGCTGGTGTCCGACGCACTGGACCTGATCCCGCCCAAGCTCGCCAAGGCCATCGACAACGTCGTGGTGCTCGTCGAACCGCGGCACGCCACCGAACCGGACATCCTCGGGCTGTACGAGGGCGTCGCGCTCACCGAACGCGACTCGTCGTACTCGGGCTCGCTACCCGACGCGATCACGATCTACCGGGACGCACTGCTGGACGTCTGCGACACCGAGGCGGACGTCGTCGACGAGGTCGCCATCACCGTGATCCACGAGATCGCCCACCACTTCGGCATCGACGACGAGCGGCTGCACCAACTCGGGTGGGGCTGACCCGCAGGTCCATGCGCGGCGACCTTGATTCGTCGGCGCATGGTGCTACAAACGACTCATGACCGGTGAATGCGCACACTGCACGAGCGGGCTGTGGCACTGCCACGGCACCGTCATCGAGCACGTGACGTCGCGGCCGGAGTGCACGGAGCCCGACTGCGAAGCACCCCACCTCGAACACGTCTACGTGATCGACTGCGTCGCCATCGGCTGCGAATGCTCGGCCGAGGACGCGGACGTCAACCCATCGGGTCGGCGGTTTGCGTGACCTCCTGGCCGGGCTGAGGGTCGGGTTCGGGTTGGAACGGCGGTAGCAGCTCGCCCCACTGCAGGCAGCTCCACCGCCCGTCGGTGATCGGGGTCAGCACCACGCACTGGGCGTTGGCGAGGTGGTGTTCGAGGGCGAAGCCGCCGTCGACCCCGCCGAGCACCGCGCCCACCAACCGGATTGCCGCGCCGTGGCTGACCACGACGACGTCGTCGCGCCATGCCGCGTCGTCGAGGTAGCGGACCCGCAGCTCCTTGATCACCGGCAGGTACCGCTCCAGCACCTCGGTGCCGGTCTCCCCGCCGGGGACGCGTTCGCCGAGTTCGCCCTGGTGCCACCGCCCGTAGACGTCGTGGAACAGGTCGATCGACGGGTCGTCGTTGCGGTCTTCGAGGTCTCCCGCCTGGACTTCGTGAATGCCGTCGAGCGCGACCGTCGGCAGGCCTAGGTGCTGACCGATCCGTTCGGCGGTCTGCACTGCGCGCACCGCCACCGAGTGGGCGACCAGCCCGACCGGATGCGCCCACCCCGCGGCGAACTCGTGCGCCTGTTGGAGACCGAGATCGGTCAGCGCGGCGCCGGGCGGCCGGGTGTCGAGCCGTCGTTCGACGTTGGCGTGCGACTGACCGTGCCTGACCAGGACGAGACGGCCGCTCACGCGCCGCTTCCCCCGGTCGGGCTGCCCTCGCGCAGTCCGATGAGCCAGCGTGACGCGTCGTCGTCCGAGGGCGGCACTGCGCCTGCCGCGGTGCCCGTGGGCCATGATCCGAGATATCGCACATCCCTACAACGACGGTGCAGCGCCTTGAGTGCCTGCGCCACCGAATCGTCATCGATGTGTCCCACGCAGTCCAGGAAGAACACGTAGGTGCCCAGTTCGGTTCTGGTCGGGCGGGATTCGATGCGGGTCAGGTCGATGTCCCTGACGGCGAACTCGGTCATCGCCGCGACCAGCGCGCCGGGGGTGTTGTCCAGGCGCAGGATCACCGACGTGCGGTCGGCGCCGGTGCGTCGCGGCGGCGGCCCCGGCGGGGCGGCGAGGACGAACCGGGTGCGGGCGTTCGGCTCGTCGACGACGTCGGCGGCCAGGACGTCGAGCCCCCAGCGCTGCGCGGCCAGCGCCGTGGAGACCCCGGCGTCGGCGCGACCGCCTGCCACGTCCTGGGCCGCGCCGGCGTTGGAGCTGGCGGGCACGAGGGTCGCCGACGGCAGGTGTTCGGCGAGCCAATGCCGAACCTGGGCGGCTGCGACCGGAAACGCGGCGACGGTCGACACCCGGTCGATGCCCACGCCGGGCCGGACCACGATGCTGAAGGCGACGTCGAGCGTGTGCTCGGCGTAGATCTGCAGTGGCGTCCCCGTCGAGAGGCTGTCCAGGGTCGGGATCACCGATCCCTCGATGGAGTTCTCGAAGGGCACGCACGCGTAGTCGGCGTCGCCCGCGCGCACCATCGCCAATGCCGCTCCGGGTGATTCCGCAGACCGGGGTTCGACCTCCCCGGCGAGCGCGCCCGAGCCCGCGATCTGCCACAACGCCGCTTCGGTGAACGTTCCCTCGGGCCCGAGGTAGGCGACGCGCGGCACCGCCCAACCCTATCGGCTGCCAACGGAGCGTCGGTGTCGAAATCGGCGGGTACGCCTTGCGCGGGTCGAGAGCCGTAGTTAAGTTAGGCTTACCTCAGTAACTGGAAGGCACTCGCGATGACCACCTCGAAGACACTCGTGGCCCCTACGACCGCCGAGCGCATCCGCAGCGCCTGCGCCAGGGCCGGCGGTGCCATGGTGGCCGTCGAGGGCGTCGAGCCCACGCCGACTCCGGTGCACCACCTGCTCGACGACGGATCGTTCGCGATCACCGTGCCCGCGAACGGCCGACTGGCCGCGATGGTCGTCGCATCCGGATCCGCGGGCATGCAGGCCGTGCTGGAGATGACCGACTACGCCCCGCTCCCACTGCGCGAACCCGTGCGGTCACTGGTGTGGTTGAGCGGCCGCCTGCACCACGTCCCCACCCGCGACGTCTCCGGCCTGCTCGACCTCATCGCGACCGCCAACCCGAATCCTGCTCTGCTGCAAGTGAATACCGGCACCGACGACGCCTCGAACGGCGACACCCCCTACGCGCTGGTCCGGCTGGAGATCGAGTCCGTCGTGGTCGCCGACTCCACCGGCGCCGAGTCGGTGGGTCTCAGCACGCTGCTCGAGGCGGAGCCGGACCCGTTCTGCACGCTGGAATCCTGCTGGCTGCAGCACCTCGAGTCAGCACATCGCGAGGTCGTCGACCGACTGGCCGAGCGCCTTCCTACCCCCCTTCGCGGCGGCCGCGTCCGCCCGCTCGGCCTGGACCGCTACGGCGTGCAGTTGCGCGTCGAGGACGTCGACGGCGATCACGACGTGCGGCTGCCGTTCGCCAAGCCCGTCGACGACGTGACCGGGCTGAGCCAGGCGATCCGCGTCCTGATGGGCTGCCCCTTCCTCAACGGGCTGCGCGCGCGCCGCATCTAGGCGCCGCTTCTCGCCGAACTGGAGAGTCACGTCGTCGCGGCGGCGCTCCAGCGACGTGACGCTCCAGTTGGGCGGGGCGGCACTACCGTGGCTGCGGTGACCGAGCCGTCCGACGACTTCATCGCCCCGCCGCGACGCGCGATCCGCATCGAGATCGCCGTGGTCCTCGCGGTGACGTTCGGCCTGTCGGCCTACACCGCGCTGCTGCGCCTCACCGAGGCCGTGATCCTGGGTCTGTCTGGCCAGACCGTCGCACTGAACCCGCGCCGGTCGCCGATCGACCTGATCGACCTCGGCCTGAACCTGGCATCGGTCTTCCAGCTGCTGGCGTGGGGTTGCCTGGGGCTGTTCCTGTTGTGGCGCAGTGGGATTGGACCCGCCACGATCGGGCTAGGGCGGTTCCGCCTGAAACCCGACCTGCTCGGCGGCCTCGGTCTCGCCGCGCTGATCGGCGTGCCCGGGCTCGGCCTCTACGTCGTGGGACGCATGCTCGGCATCGGCGTGGAGGTCGAACCCGCCGAACTCAACGACACGTGGTGGCGGATTCCGGTGCTGCTCGCCGTGGCGTTCGCGAACGGCTGGGCCGAGGAGATCATCGTCGTCGGCTTCCTCATGACGCGACTGCGCCAGCTCGGCATGACACCCGTCGTCGTCCTGGTCGCATCGAGCGTGCTGCGCGGCCTCTACCACCTCTACCAGGGGTTCGGCGCAGGCGTCGGCAACATCGTGATGGGCCTGGTGTTCGGCTTCGTCTGGCAGCGCACCGGACGGCTGTGGCCGTTGGTGGTCGCCCACGGGGTGATCGACGCCGTGGCGTTCGTCGGCTACGCGCTGGCCGCGGGTCATCTCGGCTGGCTAGGTTCATCCGTGTGACCCGTCCTCCCGACCCACGCCGGCCGCGGCCGCCGCGGGAGGAGCCGCAGGTGATCCGCCGCGACCCCCGGTTTCCCGCGCGGCCCGACGCCACGCAGCCGATCGCTCCGCCTCCGCCTCGTCGGCCAGCCCCGCGGCCCATGCCCGGGCAGCCGCCTCCACCACCTCCGCCCAGACAGCCTCCGCCGAGGCAACAGCCGCCCCGCCACCTTCCCCCGCCTGCGCAGGCGCCGCGTCGCCCACCGCCACCTCAGCCACCGCGCGCGGCAGCGCGTCCGCCCGCACGACCCGTCCCGCCGCCGCCCGCGCCACCGAAGTCCAAGCCGAAGCGCAAGCGGCACTGGGGCCGGATCGTGCTGACGCTGCTGCTGGTCTTCGTCGCCGCCTTCGTGGGCACCGGCTTCTGGATCGACACCCATCTGCGCCGCATCCCGGCGCTCGCGAACTACGCGGAGCGCCCCGCCGCGGGCAGCGGCACGACGTGGCTACTCGTCGGGTCCGACAGCCGGCAGGACCTCAGTCCCGAGCAACAGGCGGAACTGGCCACCGGCGGCGACGTCGGCAACGGGCGCACGGACACGATCCTGCTCGTGCACGTGCCCGGGCTGCTGTCCAGCGCGCCCACGACCATGGTGTCGATCCCACGCGACTCGTACGTGTCGATTCCCGGCTACGGCGAGGACAAGATCAACGCCGCGTTCTCCGTCGGTGGCGCTCCCCTGCTGGCGCAGACGGTCGAACAGGCCACCAGGATGCGTCTGGACCACTACGCGGAGATCGGGTTCGACGGATTCGCCGACATGGTCGACGCGGTCGGTGGCGTCACCATGTGTCCGCCCGAGCCCATCAACGACCCCCTGGCCGGGATCGACCTGCCTGCCGGCTGCCAGGAACTCGACGGGCGTAACGCGCTCGGCTACGTCCGGACGCGCGCGACCCCGCGTGCCGACCTCGACCGCATGGTCAACCAGCGCCAGTTCATGTCGACGCTGATGCAGCGCGCCGCCAGCCCGGGCGTGTTGGCGAACCCCCTGCGCTGGTATCCGATGGCGACCGCCGCGTCCGGTGCGGTGACGGTTGACGAGGGCGCGCACGTGTGGGACCTCGCGCGACTGGCCTGGGCCCTGCACGGTTCGGTCACCACCACCACCGTTCCGATCAGCGACTTCACCGACGGCGGCGCCGGGTCGGTCGTGGTGTGGGACGACGAGGCGGCAGGCAGGTTGTTCGCTGCCCTGGCCGCCGACGACGCGGTGCCGCAGGACGTCCTCGATGCCGGTCAACCATGACGCTCGCGGCCAGTGAGCAAACTCACGCGCCGAGGTCAACTTACCCTCACCTGAGTTAGGCAAAGCTCGCCTGAATTAGGCATACCTTTGATGACAATGCACTCTGACCTGCAGTATCTTGGTCCTCATGGCTGACTCGACCGCACTCGACACCAAGTTCCACCACCTGCTGCAGGAGCAGATCCGGAACGAGTTCACCGCGTCACAGCAATACATCGCGATTGCCGTGCACTTCGATGGTGACGACCTGCCCCAGCTGGCCAAGCACTTCTACGCCCAGGCGCTCGACGAGCGCAACCACGCGATGATGCTCGTGCAGTACCTGATCGACCGCGACGTCGCCGTGGAGATCCCCGGTACCGAGCCGGTCCGCAACACGTTCGGCTCGCCCACCGAGGCGCTGCGATTGGCACTCGAGCAGGAGCGCACGGTCACCGAGCAGATCAGCCGGCTCGCGGCCGTCGCACGCGACGAGGGCGACTACCTCGGCGAGCAGTTCATGCAGTGGTTCCTCAAGGAGCAGGTCGAGGAAGTCGCGCTGATGACGACGCTGGTGCGGGTCAGCGAGCGTGCCGGCGCCGACCTCTTCCACCTCGAGGACTTCATCGCCCGCGAGATCCCCTCGGGTGCGAGCGATCCGACTGCGCCAAAGGCAGCAGGCGGCAACCTCTAGCCGTCCGGCTGGTCGACGCCCGCTCCGGTCAGGCCCGACTTCAGCCAGCCCTTGGTGCGCCCCGGATGGTTGGTGGCCACCCAGGCAACGCCGACGTCGCGGCAGTAGCGCACGTCCTCGAAGTGGTCGACGGTCCAGCAGTACATCGCGCGCCCGTTGGCAGCGGCGCGGTCGACGAGTTCGGGGTGTTCGCGCAGGGTGGCGATCGACGGGCCCACCGCCGTGGCGCCCACCGTGGTGGCGGCGCTACCGCCGAGGTACCTCGACGTCTCGCCGAGTAGGACCGTGGGCAGCATCGGAGCCGCGCGCCGCACCCGCCACACCGCCGCGGCGGAGAACGACATGACCACGGCGCGGGACAGATCGGCCGACGCCGGCGACGCGATGCCGTAGCGATGTAGCAGTGCCAGCACCTTGCTCTCGACGAGCGCGCCGTAGCGCACCGGGTGCTTGGTCTCGATGAACATCTTCACCGGGCGGTTCCAGTCCAGGACCATCGACACCAGGCCATCGAGCGTCAGCAACCCCGTCTCGCCGGCCCCGCCGCCCGGGTGCCAGCCGCCGTAGTCCAGTTCGCGCAGTTCGGCCAGCGTCATGTCGCTGACCAGGCCGGTGCCGTTCGACGTGCGATCCACCTTGCGGTCGTGCACGCACACCAGGTGACCGTCGCGGGTGAGCCTGACGTCGCATTCCACGCCGTCCGCGCCTTCGCGCAGCGCGAGGTCGTATGCGGCCACGGTGTGCTCGGGGCGGTCGGCGGACGCGCCTCGATGAGCGACCACGAAGGGGTGGCCACCGAGCGTGCCGTCGCCCGAGTTCATGAGGCTATGCTGCCGGTTCCCGCTGCTCTTGCTCAACTGGAACCGCCGCGTCCCGCTCGACTGGCCCGTCGTCGGGCACCATGATCCAGCGCCGGGACGGCCGGTCCACGGGGTTGCGTTCGAAGCCCTGGAACACCCGATACGCCAACACCAGAGCAGCCAGCCCGGCCAGGTAGGCGATGATCGTGGTGACCGTGTTGTCGGCGATGCCCTGCGGGTCACGGGTGAAGCTGGTGGCGAACGCCCAGATCACCAGGGCATAGCTGAGCACCCAGGTGCACCACCACGCCACGATGTCGGTGCGCAGCCGGCTCAGCCTGCCCTCGGTGCGGGCCAGCTCGAAGACGAAGACCGGCGCCCACACCAGGTTCGCGATCGGCACCAGGCAGCCGCCGCGCAATTCCCACACCGAGCGCGGATCGGTCGCGCCACCGACGGCGTAGGCCGAGGCCCGCCTGGCGATGAGCCAGTTGGTGAGGACCACCGCGCTGCCGACGACGGCGAACGCAGCGAGCACGCTGAGCGCGACTCCGAACCAGGTGGCCGCGCCTGCCACCAGGGGATGCAACAGCACCGAGCGGTTGACGAGCAGCAGCACGTACCGGATCAGGTGGATCAACACTGCGGCGCCGACGACGATCGCGGTGCCGATCAGCGCCTTGCGGACCGTCGCGGCCGACGGCCCGTCGCGATCCTCGGGTGCGTCGGCGGCGTCCTGCGGGCCGTCGAAGTGGTCGGTCAGGCCCCAGCGCGGGATGACCGAGTAGCGCGGCGTCGGGCCCAGTGGGCGGGGACCGTGGCGTGGCGGTGGGGCGGCTCCGGGGCGAACCGCGATCCAGCGGTAGCCGGGTGGCAGCCTGGGCGGCTGGCCGCCCGCGGTGCCCGTGGTCGGACGTTGCCCCCAGCCCTGATCAGCCGGCTTGGCTGCGACGGGCGACGAAACCGGAGCGACGGCGGACGGTTCGGCGCTCGGTGCGAGCAGCGCGCCCTGACACCGCGGACACCAGCTTCGCTGACGGTCGCGGACGTTCCACCGCGTCCCGCACCGCGAACAAACCTGGATCACGCGACCAGCCTACGGCTCTCAGACCGTGCCCACGCGGCCGTCGTCGGTGACGACGGGACGACCGGCAGCAGCCCAGGCGGCGATGCCTCCGGTGACGTTGATCGGCTCGAAACCGTTGCGGGCGAGGTACTGGGCGACGCGCTGCGAGCGGCCGCCGAGGTGGCACATCACGTAGAGCTTGGCGTCGCCGTCGATCTCGGCGATGCGGGCGGGCACGTCGCCCATCGGAATGTGCTGAGCGCCCTCGACGTGGCCCTGCTGCCACTCGTCGTCCTCGCGAACGTCGAGCAGCACCACCGAGTCTCCGAACGTCAGCGGAACGTCCGCGATGTCCGCCTGTGCGACCCCGTCACTCATCACGCGTGTCCAATCTCAGTCGTCGGCACCCAGTGTCCGGCCGATGCCAATGCTGGCATGAACAACATCCGCACGAGTCTGCGGATGCCAGCAATGTCGAGGCTATCCACAGTTTCCACAGGTTCATCCACAGGCCTTGATCGGTGTGGACACCTCCTGAACCGCGCAATCCGTGACTTCGGCGTGACCAACTGGGGATAAACCACGCCATCTACCCACATGCGAACCATCTCAAACGCACCAGCCGAGCGAATCATTCCCGTCCATCTCGAGCCCACTCTGCGCGGCGGGGGTTCCGCGCAACGTGATTCGATCGTGCCGCGCCGCGCTCCCGCTACCGACGGTCGGACGCTCTACGTGCGCGAACCGCGCCTCCGCGGTGGGCCCGCGACGGCGATTTCGCGACGCGCCGGCAACCCGCTATGATCGTCGTCACTGAGTCGCGTTGTGACAGATCTCACTGGGGGACGACATTGCTCGTGCAGGTCAGGAGTTCGTGATGGCATCACATCCCATGGGTCCCAACCCCGCCATGCCGCCGTCGGAGTGGAACTCCGCAGCACACGTCTACACCCGCAGCCAACTGATGGCGTGTTTACGCGCCGGCATCATCGCGCTCGCTCTGCTGGCCGTCCTGGCTCTGATCATTCTGTTCTGACCCCGCTCCGCCCGATAGGACTTCGCCTCGACCGGGTATGACTTGGGGTATGCGCACGCGTCCTTGCGGTGTGCGCACCCATGGAGCAATGTGGACGATGATCTTGAGATCCACGCGCTCCACCGATCACCTAGGGAAGGAAACCCGTGGCTGAATACACGCTGCCTGATTTGGACTACGACTACGGTGCGCTCGAACCGCACATCTCCGGTCAGATCAACGAGATCCACCACAGCAAGCATCACGCGACGTACGTCAAGGGCGTCAACGACGCGATCGCCAAGCTCGACGAGGCGCGCAGCGCCGGCGATCACGCGGCGATCTTCCTCAACGAGAAGAACCTCGCGTTCCACCTCGGTGGCCACGTCAACCACTCGATCTGGTGGAAGAACCTGTCCCCCAACGGTGGTGACAAGCCGACCGGCGACCTGGCCGCTGCCATCGACGACCAGTTCGGGTCGTTCGACAAGTTCCAGGCGCAGTTCACCGCCGCCGCGAACGGGCTGCAGGGTTCCGGCTGGGCCGTGCTCGGCTACGACACGCTCGGCGGCCGGCTGCTGACCTTCCAGCTATACGACCAGCAGGCCAACGTCCCGCTGGGCATCATCCCGCTGCTGCAGGTCGACATGTGGGAGCACGCCTTCTACCTGCAGTACAAGAACGTCAAGGCCGACTACGTGAAGGCCTTCTGGAACGTGGTCAACTGGGCCGACGTCCAGGACCGCTTCACCAAGGCGACCTCGTCGGCCAACGGCCTCATCTTCGGCTAGCCGCCATCGTCGGAAGGAAGGCCCCGCGCATCGCGCGGGGCCTTTCTCTTGCGTTCTGGCAGTCGTGTCCTCTTGCGTGCCAGTGCCTGGCTACCGCATCCTGACGTGATCGACCCACAGTCGTGTCGGGGCAACCAGCTGGCTGTCGGCGAACGGAGGCGACATGGACACGGGTTCGAGCAAAGCCGTCGAGATCTCCCCCTTCCACGCGGGAGGATCACTCAAGGGATTCGTGGTGTCCGGTCGATGGCCGGATTCGACCAAGGAGTGGGCGCAGCTGCTGCGGGTCGCGGTCCGCGTCGCGTCGCTGCCGGGCCTGCTGGCCACCACCACGATCTTCGGGGTGCGGGAGGAACTGCCCGACGCCCCGGCGCCCGGGACGATCGGATTGGTCATGGCCGAGGGCACGGTGGTCGGCGAGTCCGCGATCGCCCCCGGCCACTTCGCCGATCGGCAGCCGCCCGCGCTGCTCATGCTGCACCCGCCGTCGGAGACGACGCCGTCGCTGCCCGAGTGCATGGGTGCGGCGTCGGGATGCGTCCTGCTGCCGGGCATTCCACACCTCGGTCTCGAGCACCGCGCGGCGTGGGTGGAGGCCGAGTCCGACGGAACCGTCACGTCGATGGTGAGCCGCGTCGGCGTCGACCCCATCAGCCATCCCGACACCGCAATCCTGGCCATGCTGCTTGCCGCATAAGGGTTTTCGCAACGTCTGACGCCGGTCTACGAAACCCGGAATACGGGTTCCCGAAATCGGCCGCAGGACTGGCGCCTGAGCGGAAACGCCATTACCGTCGTGGTATCAGCGAAGGGGAGTAGCCCCCAATCGTCGTGTCGACATACTGGCGCCAAGCCCGGCAGACGAACCGCATCCGACGCGGTGGGCGAGACCTTCGACCGAATACCCGAGAGCGGAGAGCCGCTGCCCGGGTGACGTGTCGAGAGGGTCCCTCGTGTTCAGCGCCGCTCTGCTCAGCCTCGGTGTCGTGTTCCTCGCCGAACTCGGCGACAAGTCGCAGTTGATGACCATGACCTACGCGCTGCGCCACCGCTGGTGGGTGGTCTTGTCCGGCGTGGGCATCGCCGCGTTCCTGGTGCACGGCCTGTCCGTGCTGATCGGACACTTCCTCGGGCTGACGCTGCCCGAGCGTCCCATCGCCTTCGCCGCGGCGATCGCGTTCCTCCTGTTCGCGGCGTGGACGTGGCGTGACAGTCGGTCCGGGAACGACGACGACGCCGCGCCCGTGGTCGAGCCGCGCTTCGTGATCTTCGCGGTCATCTCGTCGTTCGTGCTGGCCGAACTCGGCGACAAGACGATGCTTGCCACCGTCGCGCTGGCCAGTGACAACGACTGGGCAGGCGTGTGGATCGGCGCCACGATCGGCATGGTGCTCGCCGATGGCGTGGCGATCATCGTCGGCAGGATGTTGCACCGCAGGCTGCCCGAGCGGTTCCTGCACCAGATGGCCAGCGTGCTCTTCCTGCTGTTCGGGCTCTGGCTGCTGTTCGAGAACGCGCTGAAGTGGCACGTCATGGCGCTGACGTCGACCGGCATCGTCGCGGTGGCGGCCATCGCGGCGGCCTCGGTGAGCATCGCGCGGGCACGCCGGGCGCGGCGCGAGGCGCCCGCACGACGGGAACCGTCGCCACAACCCACCACCCCGGGTGCTGGCTATCCCGGCGTCCGCGACTGACCGAAGCCAGAGCGCGGCCCGTCCAGTGAACCGACTGCGTGCGGGGCATGACGTAGCTATCGAGGTCATAAAGTTGTCACATCCTGAGCAAATGACGATCTCAGTACGTCGACCCGTTCTCGCCGGTAGCGGCGCGTGATCCGCGAGCCGGATGCGACGCGCGCTTCGGCCCCTGCGACTTGGGCAAAACAACGACCGCGTTAGTATTTGCTTAGCCAAGATGCTCGTCGACACGGGCGTGGCCCGGACAAAGTCCTGCTAGACGGTATGGCAGGCCAGAGCCGCGGAGGGTAGTGTCGAGTTTCGGGTGGTTTGCACTTGGCTCTCGCGGCTTCAATCGCTACGATGATCAGCAAATACGGAACCGAGACGCCCGACCGTACTGTTTAGTGGAGGATTTTTCGATGAGCATGACGTTTTCCGCGCGGCTGAACCGCCTATTCGACACGGTCTACCCGCCCGGACGCGGCCCGCATACGTCGGCTGAAGTGATTGCTGCCCTCAAGTCGGAGGGCATCACGATGTCGGCTCCGTACCTGTCGCAGCTCCGCTCGGGCAACCGGACCAACCCCTCGGTAGCCACCATGGCCGCACTTGCCAACTTCTTCCGGATCAAGCCGGCGTACTTCACCGACGACGAGTACTACGAGAAGCTCGACAAGGAGCTGACGTGGCTCGCGAGCATGCGCGACGAGGGCATCCGCCGTATTGCGGCGAGGACCGTCGGCCTGTCACCCGAGGCCAAGCAGGACCTGGTCGAGAAGGTCGACGAGCTCCGCCGCCAAGAGCACCTGGACGATTAGCCCGGGCGGCACCGCCTCGCGGTGCCCCCTCGGCGTCCGGCGAAAATTGACGGATCCGCCGCTTACGGCGCGGCAACCTCCACCGCGCCGTTCATCCGTCGATATTGATCGGCGATGGCCAGAATCCACTCCCGATCCGAGTACGTCGGCGGCTGACGCAGCCACGTAGGGCCGGGGAACTCGTCGTTTGCCGTCTGTTCCGCTCCGCCGTCTCCGGCATGAATCCACTCGGCGATGCGACGTGCCTGTGCCTCCGGTGCGACATCGGGGCCCGGCTCGTCGAATGCGTGATGGTCCGCATCCTCGAGCACCCGGGTGGCCTCCAGATAGAGCGCATCCGAGATCAGCGACATCTGCTCGGCGACCCGGAACAGCAGTGGCCCACGCGGCCGCACACCGATCCCGATGTTCGGCTGCCTGCGGCTCAGTTCCCGAAGCAGTGGCTGGATGACGCGCAGTTCGCGTCTGGCACCGAACCAGTCCTCCACGCTCGGCAGCAGCGAGCCGCTGGCGACCACCAGCATCGCGCAGCCCAGCAGAGTCGCCGCCGAGCCCACGCCGATGAAGCGGGTGCTGCCCACCGCGCGCAGCAGGAAGAACGCACTGGCCATGACGATCAGCGCGATGCCGACGGTGAACAGGAACAGGGCGCGGCCCCGCCGCGTGCGATTGGAGTGGCGCACGCCGGCCCACGCCACCAGGGTCAGCGCCAGTAGGACGTAGAGCAGCGGCAGCAGCCACGTGAACGCCGTACCACTGGACCCCAGGTTGCGGCGCAGGTACTCCTCGGGCGACATCTCTGGCTGCTGCGGCGTGGTGAAGAAGGCGACCAGCGTGACGACCGCGATGACGGCGGCCACCGAGTACTGGATGATCGCGATGCGTCGGACCGTCGTGGGCTTGCGGGCCGACGACGCCGAGGTGATCATCACGCAGCTACCGGCCGCGCATGCCACCAACGCGACGTGGCTCAGCACCGTTGACACGTTCGGCCAGCGCAGCAGGGTGTCGATCAGCAGGGTGAGCGGCTGCCAGTTCAGCGCTGCCACCAGTCCCAGACTGCCGAGTGCCAGGATCATCGCTGCGCTGACGAGCGACTGCTTGTTGACGAGCGCCCAGCCGATGCGAAGTCCGGTCGCCAGGCCGAGGAGACCGGCGATGACCCAGACGATCAACCAAACGCCTCTCCGAGCCGCACCTGCACGATCGAAGAGCGGTCCGACGGCAGCCGGCCCAGGCGGTAGATCAGCAGTGCGGCGAAGTCCTCGGCTTCCTGTTCGGCGTCCTCGCCTGCGGGGCCCATGCAGCCCGTGCGCTGGTTGAGCATGTAGCCGATGAGGTCCGAGCTAGCCAGCTCGACGGTGTCGCGGGCAGCTTCGACGACCGTGATGCCCTCGTGTTCGAGCACCAGATGGCCGAGTTCGTGTGCCAAGGTGCGGTCGCCAGCTGGGAGACCCCGCTGGATGAGGAAGACGTCGCGGTCGGCGTACTGCCGCCACTGGCCGCAGACGCCGGAGGGCAGATCGGCCATCTTCAGTTCGATCGGACGGCCACGGTGATCCGCGACTGCGTCGACGAGACGAGCGAGCGACACCTCACCACGTCGGGGTGCGAGGTCGAGAACCTCGTTGACCGCGCGGGTGACACGACGGCTGGCTGGCAATTCGACCCCCTCTCCACGGTTCGACTATGACGTCTCCACTTCCGCTCGCGCGGACGACTCCGATCAGCCCATGAAGCGCGCTGGGCCTCCCGCGTGCACCGCGCGCCCGGCCCGTGCCTGGCGGTAACCGATGAGACCACCGGCACCCGTCAAGACGAGGATTCCGGTCACACCGGGCACGGCAACGGCGGCGACCTGACCGAGCCCTGCTGCGCGCAGGTATTCGACGTAGCCCATCCGGTACGTCGGTGCGGGGAGGAGCTGATTGCCGGCCGCCGTGGCGACGGGGGTCGTCGGTTGCTGCTCCGGCAGCGGCGCCTGCTCGGCCGGCTTGCCGAGATCGGGAGTGCCCTCGGGACGAGGAGCGGCCGCGGGCGGCGCCAGCCTCGGCACGCCAGGGATGGTGGCGCCACCGGCGTTGGCTCCGCCGCCACCGCCGCCGGGGCCAGCGCCCGCGCCGGTCCCCGGGGGGAAGACAGGCAGGGTGATCGGCTGGAACGGCAACTGTGAGGCAGCGGTCGCCAGACCGGTCACGGCCTCGAGCCAGGGCTGCGCGAAGGTAGTGAAGTCGGTGACCCACTGCCCGGGGATCTGCGTCAGCGTGCCCGGCAGTTGAGTGAGGTCGGGGAACTGCAGCCGCGGCAACTGCATCTGCGGCAACCGCGGCGGGTTGAACACCGGCTGCTCGCCGGTGCTGCCGCCACCACCCGAGTCGCCGCTCGGTGGCTGCGCGTTGAACCACCAGGACCACGGCCATTGGAACGCCGGTACCAGCTCCTCCGGAGTGGTCGGGTCGGCCAAGGCCACCAAGCCTTCCTGGCCGGGCACGATGACCACCGGGTCCGGTGCGACGGCGGGCTCCGTGACCGGCGCCTCGACGGCGGCCGCCGGGGATGGCGTACCGGTCGAAGACGGGTCCGACCCACTCTTCGCGGTCGCCTCGGGATCGGCTTCGCCAAGTTCGCCAGTGGGGTCTTCGCCAGTTTGCGGATCGACGCTCAGCGGAGGCTCCGGAGGTTTGCTGGCAGTCGGCGTACTCGGCGTTCCCGTCACGGTGCCGGAACCCGGGGTGGGCTCGACGTCGTTCCGCCCGTTCCCCACGGTGGACGTCGGCCCGGTCGCAGGGCCGGAAGTTCCGGTCGAACCGGTGGTCGAACCGGGCGTCGTACCGGGCGTCGGAGCTGTGCCGGTGGGGTCCGCGGCCTGCCCCGTCCCGGTGCCGGTGGTGCCACCGGCGGTATCGCCGGACGTACCGTCCTCCGGACTGGCAAAGGCCAATGACGCACTGCCACCCGTCACGAGCAGGCCTGACGCCACCAGGCATGCCGCCGCGGCGATGCGCGCTCGCGTAACCACGTCACCACCACCTCTCTCGGGGTCGCCGGTCGGCAAACATCGATTACCTCGATTGTTGCACAACCCGGGCGCGCTGTTTGCTGGTGCGGCGAACCATTCCCTTACGGACGGGGCGAGGCGGTGCCCTTGGGCTTCCGGCGATACTGTGGTCGCACACAGCACAGCCAGGTCGCTGGACCTCGATTGACCAACCAGGAGGCAGCCGGGATGGGCCTGTTCAAACGCCGCAAGAGTCGCGCCACCCGCCGCGCGGAGGCCAGTGCCATCAAGGCCAAGGCGAAGTTGGAGGCCAAGCTCTCGGCCAAGAACGACTTGCGCCGCATCAAGGTCGAGAACAAGCGGGAGACCAAGGCGCTCAAGGCCGAGCTGCAGGCCCGCCGGGAGAGCGACCGTACCGCACTGAAGGTTGCTGAGACCCAGCTCAGGGCAGCCCGTGAAGGTAAGCTGTTCAGCCCGGGGCGGATTCGCCGGTTCCTGACCATCGCGCGCCTGCTCGCCCCGATCGTGGTGCCGATCCTCTACCGCGCATCGGTCGCCGCACGGGGCACCCTCGACCAGCGGCGCGCCGACCAGCTCGGCGTTCCACTCGCCCAAGTCGGCCAGTTCTCCGGCGTCGGAGGGGCGCTGTCCGCCCGCATCGCCGGGGCCGAGCAGTCCCTGCGCAAGGTCGCCGAGAAGAAGCCGAAGGACGCCGAGACCAAGCAGTTCGTGTCTGCCATCACCGAACGCCTGACCGACCTCTCCGCCGCCGTCGCGGCCGCGGAGAACATGCCCGCCACCCGCCGCCGGTCGGCCCACGCGGCGATCTCCGAGCAGCTCGACGGAGTCGACGCCGACCTGATGGCGCGGCTGGGTCTGGTCTGACCCCTACGTGACGCCCGGCCCGACCTCGCCCGCCACGGTTCTCCGCGGCGCGGCGGTCGGCACGCTCACCGCGGCGCTCGCCGCCGCAGCCCACGCGGGTTCGGGCGGCGGGCTGCCGTCGGGCGCGGGAGCCGTCCAGCTGGCCGTGCTGGCGGTCGTCGTCGGTGGGTTCGTGGTCGTCGTCCGGGGCGGTCACCGCTTCCTGGTCCTGACGGCGGCCATGGGTGCCGGCCAGTTACTCGGGCACGCGCTGTTGTCGGCGTCGGGACATCACCACGGCGCTGCCGCCTCGGGTGCCGACGTGGCGATGCTGGCCGCGCACGTCGGCGCGCTGGTGGCCGTGGCCGCGCTGGTGACCGTCGGCGAACTGTCGTGTCGCGCGATCTCGCGCACCGTCCGCGCCGCCGTCCTGGCGCCTGCCATCCGGGTGCCAGCGGGCCGCGCTGCGGTGTTCCGCCGCTGCGACCACCCCCTTCGCTCCGTCCTGCAGCTCGCCGCGTCGTTGTCGCATCGGGGGCCGCCGGTCGGCATCAGCTGACCACACCCCCGACGACGACTGAAAAGGCAACTACCGCAATGCTATTCACACCCCGGGCGATCTCGCGCGCCCTCATCACGGCCGCCGCCACCGGCGGCGTCATGACCCTGTCCCTGCTCACCGGCGCAGGCACTGCCGCTGCGCACGTCCACGTCGACGCCGCGAACGCGGCGCCTGGCAGCACCGCGGTGCTCGAGTTCCGCGTACCCGGAGAATCCGAGAACGGAACGCTCACCACGCAATTCAGCGTGGCCCTCCCGAACGTCGCGTCGGCGCGCGCGGAGGTCATGCCGGGATGGACGTCGCGGCTCGACCGCGACACCGCTGCGGGAACGGTGCGGGCGGTGACGTGGACGGCCGCGCCGAACACCGGCATCTCGGCCGAGCAGTTCGCGCTGTTCCGGGTCTCGGTGGCGTTGCCCGACGAGGAGTCGATCAGCATCCCCTCGACGCAGACCTACTCCGATGGACGGGTGGTGCGCTGGGATCAGCCGCCGCTGCCTGATGGCGGCGAACCGGAGTACCCGGCACCGGTCCTCGAGCTGACCGGGACGGCGACGGGTGGGCACGACCACCAGGCCCCGACCGGCACGGCCACGCCGTCACCGCAGTCGGGCGAGGCATCCGCCGCGGCGGCCGAGACCGCGGGACCGGCCGCGGACGACACCGCGCGCTGGCTTGCCGGAGGTGCCCTGGTGCTGGCCGCGGCCGCGCTGGTGGTGGCCCTGGTGCGCCGGAGGGCCTCGTGATCCGCCGCCTCGCCGCAGCGGCCATGGTGTTCGCCCTGATGACGACCGCCGCGCTGATCGGTGCCGGGCCGGCGGCAGCCCACGCCACGCGGACCTCCGCCGATCCCGCGCCGGAGGCGGTTCTCGACCGCGGCCCGCAACGCGTCACCGCCACGTTCAACGAGGCCATGCAGTCCGACTTCGCCGCGATGACCGTCGTGGGGCCGGATGGCAACCTCTGGTCGACCGGGCCGGTGACGGTGGCCGGGCCCGTGGTCGGGGTCGACATGCTGCCGACCGGACCGGCCGGGACGTACACGGTGAACTACCGGGTGACCTCGGCCGACGGCCACCCGGTGTCCGGCAACTGGACGTTCCGCATCGAGGTGGCGGGCACGGGCACTCCGGGTCCGCCGGTCGCGTCCCCGTCGGCGACCGGCGGTGCCGCCACCGCCGACGGTGGCCTACCGGTGTGGCCGTTCGTCGCGCTCGCCGCCGTGGTCGTGGCGGGCGGGGCGTGGTGGGCGGTGCGGCGCCGCCTGTGACACGGCTACGGACGTGGCTCGGGGGCACCGTCGTCGTCCTGGCGTCGGCGGTGTCGGCCTGGGCGTTGGCGTTCCCGCAGAACCCGTTCGGCACCAGTCTCGTCCGCGCGATCGCCGACTGCGGCGCGGTCGTGACGCTCGGGCTGACTCTGGTCCCGTGGCTCGACGTCGACCGCCACCGCACGCAGCTCGCCGACCACGCCGCGCGCCCGCTGATCGTCGTCTCCGCACTGTGGGCGGTGAGCGAACTGGTCCGGCTCCCCCTGTCGGCGGCCGACGCCGCTGGCGTGCCGGTGCTGCGGGTCGGCGTGGGAACCACGGTCGAGTTCGTGGTGGATACCGCGGCGGGCCGGGCCGGGCTGGTGTGCGCGGTGGCGGCCGTGGCGGTGTGTCTGCTTGCGGTCGTCGCTCCGCGCGCGTCGTCGGCAAGTGTCGTCACGGCCGGTGCGGCGGCAGTCGGCGTCACCGGCCGCACGCTCGTCGGGCACCTGTCCGAGGATCCGTGGGGCGGTGCCGCCGTCGCCGTGCACGCCTTGGCGGCGGCGGTGTGGTGCGGCGTGCTGGCGGCGCTGGTTCTGACGGTGTCCCACCGCGGCCGGTGGGCCAGGGTGCTGCCCCGGTTCTCGCAGATGTCGCTGGTCTGCGTGGTGGTGCTGGTGATCGGCGGGCTCGGTGGCGCCGTGGCCGCACTCGGGTCGGCGGTGGACCTGTGGGCGACCGGGTACGGCCGCCTGCTGTCCGCGAAGGTCGTCCTGACCGCGGTTCTGGTGACGCTGGCGTGGCGGAATCGGACGGTGTGGCTGCCCGCGGCGCGCACTCACCGGGCGGCGGCGGACGTGTCGGGACGCCGTTCCCGGGTCGAATTGGCGGGGATGGCGGTCGGGCTGACGTTGGCGGCGGCGCTGGCGGTCACGGGCTAGCCGGCGACGACTGCTGGCATGATGGGTGCACTGCCGGCCCCGCGCCGCATGCCGTCGAGCGTTGGACCAGAACTGCAGAAGGAGCAGCTACATGGCAGATCCGCAGGATCGTCCCGGCCAGGAGAGCCAGGGCCAACCCACGCCGCCTGCCGCCCCGCAGCCGGGCGCGAAGGCGTCGGCGAAGAAGTCGCCCGCGAAGAAGGCTCCCGCCAAGGCCGCCGCGAAGACCCCGGCCAAGAAGGCTCCTGCCAAGAAGGCCGCGCCGGCCAAGGCCCCCGCGAAGAAGTCTCCCGCGAAGGCACCGGTGAACAAGGCTCCCGCCAAGAAGGTGCCGCCCGCCACTGCCACGCCCACCCCGCCTGCCACGCCTGCTACGCCCGCCGCGCCGCCGGCCCCCAAGGCCGCCACGACGACTCCTCCACTCGTTCCACCGATCGTCGAGAACCCGAACGCGGCCAAGGAGACGGCCGCACAGGCGAAGTCGACGGTGGCCGCTGCCCCGCCGATTCCGGCTCCGGTGGCACCCGGTCCGGACGCTTCCCGACTGCCGGTGTTCGCCGGCGTCGCGGCGGGACTGCTCGCGATCCTCGTCGTGCTGCTTGTCCGTCGGAACTCCGAGGACTGACCTCCCAGCCGTCGACTCGCCGCTCGCTAGCATTCGTCGGGTGACCATCGAACCCAGGGCGACGGCCGATCTCGTCGACGACATCTACCCCGACGTGCGCAGCTGCGATCTGCAGCTGCGGGACCTCGGTGGGGTGACGACGTTCGCCGGCCCCATCACCACCGTGAAGTGCTTCCAGGACAACGCGCTGCTGAAGTCGGTGCTGTCCGAGCCGGGCAACGGCGGTGTGCTGGTGATCGACGGTGACGGGTCGCTGCACACCGCGCTGGTGGGCGACGTCATCGCCGGAATCGCGAAGGACAGCGGGTGGGCCGGACTGATCGTGCACGGCGCGGTGCGGGACGCATCGACGTTGCGCACCATCGAGATCGGCATCAAGGCGCTGGGCACCAACCCGCGCAAGGGCACCAAGACCGGCGAAGGTGACCGCGACGTCGCGGTCACCTTCGGCGGTGTGACGTTCAATCCCGGCGAGATCGCCTATTGCGATGAGGACGGGATCGTCGTCGTCAGTGCGTGATCCGGCTCAGGCGTTGACGGCGGCGCGGTGCTTGCTGAAGTGCAGCGCCTCGTCGTCGACCTTGCCCTGACGGATGGTCCGGATGTCGAGGAAGTAGTTCTGCTTCAGCTTCCACGGGGCGCGTGATCCCGCCTTGGGCAGCTCGTCGAGGGCACGGAGCACGTAGCCCGGGGTGAAGTCCATCAACGGACGTTCGTCGACGGAGTCACCGGGATGCTCGGGCACGTAGGTGTCGAAACCGTGCTCGTCCATGTAGTTGAGGACGCGGCAGAAGAACTCGGACACCAGGTCGGCCTTGAGCGTCCAGGACGCGTTGGTGTAGCCGATGGTGAAGGCCATGTTCGGCAGACCCGAGAGCATCATGCCCTTGTAGGACATGGTGGTGGTGAGGTCGACGGGCTTGCCGTTGCGCCGGATCTCGGCGCCGCCGAACAGGCGGAGGTTCAAGCCCGTTGCGGTGACGATGATGTCGGCGTCGAGGTGCTCACCGGAGTTCAGCTGGATGCCGGTCTCGGTGAAGCGCTCGATGGTGTCGGTGACGACGTCGGCCTTGCCGGAGCGGATGGTCTTGAACAGATCGCCGTTGGGCGCCAGGCAGAGTCGCTCGTCCCAGGGGTTGTACTTCGGGTTGAAGTGCTTCTTGACGTCGTAGCCCTCGGGCAGCCTGCGCTCGGCCATGGTGAGCAGCGTCTTGCGCATGAAGTCCGGGAAGCGCCGCGCCAGCTGGTACTGGAACGTGGCGAAGAAGATGGCCTTCCACCGGTTGGCGACGTAGGCCGCCTTGGTGGGCAGGTACTTGTTGGTCTGCACCGCGAACGGGTCGACGTCGGGCAGCGCGCCGATGAACGTCGGCGAGCGCTGCAGCATCGTGACGTGGCCCGCGCCCGACTTGATGAGCGCCGGGATGAGCGTCACGGCGGTGGCGCCGGAGCCGATGACGACGATCTTCTTGCCCGCGTAGTCGAGGTCTTCGGGCCAGTGCTGCGGGTGGATCTTGGTGCCCTTGAAGTCGTCCTGACCGGGGAACTGGGGTGAGTAGCCCTGGTCGTAGTTGTAGTAGCCGCTGGCGGCGAACAGGAACGAGCTGGTCATCTCGATCGTCTCGTCACCCTTGCGCACGGTGAGGTTCCAGCGGTTGTCTCCGTCGGACCAATCCGCGGCCAGCACCTGGTGGCCGGTCCGGATCTTCTGGTCGATGCCGAACTCCGCCACCGTCTCCTTGAGGTAGGCCAGGATGTCCGGGCCGTCGGCGATGGCCTTCTCAGACGTCCACGGCTTGAATCGGAAGCCGAGGGTGTACATGTCCGAGTCGGAGCGGATGCCCGGGTACTTGAACAGATCCCAGGTGCCGCCGAGGTTGTCGCGGCGTTCCAGGATGGCGTAGCTCTTGGACGGGCTGCGGTCCTGCAGGTGCCATGCGGCGCTGATGCCCGAGATGCCGGCGCCCACGATGATCACGTCGAGGTGTTCAGTCATGGCGACACGCTATCAACACCCTGTCGAATAGGTCAACAGTGTGTTGAGAAATTCGACATGCAGTAAAGTGATCGCGGTGACCACCACCAGCACCAGCCGATCCGGACGCGGCCGTCGTTCGACGCGCCCGTCCGGCGACGACCGCGAGGCGGCGATCCTCGCCACCGCGGAACGGCTGCTGGCGGGCAAGAAGTTCGCGGACATCTCGGTCGACGACCTGGCGAAGGGCGCGGGCCTGTCCCGGCCGACGTTCTACTTCTACTTCGCCTCCAAGGACGCCGTCCTGCTCGCGCTGCTCCAGCCCCTGATTCAGCAGGCCGACACTGGATTCGACGGCGCGATGGAAGCGCTGCCGAGCGATCCGCGGCGCGCCTTCCGCGAGGGCATCCGGACGTTCTTCACCGCGTTCGGCTCGCACAGCGTGGTCGCCCGCGCCGGTACCGAGGCCATTGCGGGCAGTCCCGACGTCCGCGCCGTCTGGTCGACGTTCATGGCGAAGTGGATCACTCAGACTGCGTCGCTGATCGAGTTCGAACGGGCCCGCGGCGCTGCGCCGGAGACCATTCCGGCGCACGATCTGGCGACGTCGCTGAACCTGATGAACGAGCGTGCGATGACCGCCACTCTCGTCGCCGAGGACGGCGCGGTCGCGCAGGACCGCATCGTCGACACTCTCGCCCACATCTGGCTGACCAGCATCTACGGCGACTCGCAGTAGCGACGTCGCACGTACGTGCGAACATGTGTTCGTGTCCGGTGGCCAGGAGCAACGGTCGGGTCAAGCCACGATCCTGCACGCCGACCTCGACTCCTTCTACGCCTCGGTCGAGCAGCGTGACGACCCCGCGCTGCGCGGCAGGCCGGTGATCGTCGGCGGCGGCGTGGTGCTCGCGGCGAGCTACGAGGCGAAGGCCTTCGGGGTGCGCACGGCGATGAACGGTCGCCAGGCCAAACAGCTGTGCCCGCACGCGATCGTCGTACCGCCACGGATGGCCGCGTACTCCGATGCCAGCGCCGCGGTGTTCGAGGTCTTCCACGACACCACTCCCCTGGTCGAACCGCTGTCGGTCGACGAGGCGTTCCTCGAGGTCGGAGGCCTCGCCAGGGTGTCGGGCACCCCGGTGCAGATCGGCGCGCGGCTGCGGGCTCGCGTCAGCGACGAAGTGGGGCTGCCCATCACGGTCGGCATCGCGCGGACCAAGTTCCTGGCGAAGGTCGCCAGCCAGGAGGCCAAGCCCGACGGTCTGCTGCTGGTGCCGCCCGACCGCGAGCTGGCTTTCCTGCACCCGCTGCCGGTGCGCAGGCTGTGGGGCGTCGGCGTCAAGACGGCCGAGAAGCTGCACGCCTACGACGTCCACACGGTCGCCGACGTCGCCGAGCTGAGTGAGTCGACCCTGGCGTCCATCGTGGGCGGTGGCATGGGTAGGCAGCTGTACGCACTCGCCCACAACATCGATCGGCGCCGGGTCGTCACCGGCGTGCGGCGCCGGTCGGTGGGTGCGCAACGGGCACTGGGCCGTGCGGGGAACACCATGTCCGACAGCGAGATCGATGCCGTGGTGGTCAACCTCATCGACCGGATCACCCGACGCATGCGCAAGGCGGACCGCACCGGTCGCACCGTGGTCCTGCGGCTGCGCTTCGACGACTTCGGCCGTGCCACGCGGTCGCACACCCTGTCGCACGCTACCGCCGGCACCGACGAGATCCTCGCCGCCGCACGGCAATTGATCGCAGGCGCGGCGCCCCTGATCGCCGAGCGGGGCCTCACCCTGGTGGGGTTCGCGGTGTCCAACATCGACCGTGACGGCGCCGCCCAACTCGAGTTGCCGTTCCCCACGCGCGCCGACACCGCTTCGGTCGACCGGGATCCCGTCGACCGCAAGGCAGTCGACTCCGCGGTCGACGAGGTGCGGCGCCGCTTCGGCAACGCGTCGCTGACCCGCGGCGTACTGCTCGGCCGCGACCCGGGGCTCGAGATGCCCACGCTTCCCGAGTAGACCCGACTGGCTAGGGCCGCGAACCCGTCCACTCGAGGAGCCGCTCCACCGGCCAGGTGTTCACGATCCGGTCGACCGGCACGCCGTTGTCGAGGGCGCGCTGCGCCCCGTAGCCGAGGAAGTCGAGCTGGCCTGGCGCGTGTGCGTCGGTGTCGATCGAGAAGTCGCAGCCGATCTCGAGTGCGAGTTGAAGCAACCGGGTGGGCGGATCCCGACGCTCGGGCCGGGAGTTGATCTCCACGGCGGTGCCGTTGTCGCGGCACGCGGTGAACACCTTCTCGGCGTCGAACTGCGACTCGGCCCGCGTCCCCCGACCGCCGGTGACGAGCCGGCCGGTGCAGTGCCCCAGCACGTCGGCATATCCCTCCGAGACGGCGCGCACCATCCGCCGCGTCATCGCGGACGCGTCCATTTTCAGCTTCGAGTGCACGCTGGCGACCACGACGTCGAGACGCTCGAGCAGCTCGGGTTCCTGATCGAGTGATCCGTCGTCGAGGATGTCGACCTCGATGCCGGTGAGGATGCGCATCGGCGCGAACCGCTCGCGCAATTCGTCAATCACGTCGAGCTGCTTGCGCAGACGATCCGGCGACAGGCCGTTGGCGACCGTCAGCCGCGGCGAGTGGTCGGTCAACGCGCAGTACTCGTGGCCGAGTCGCACGGCGGTCGCCATCATCTCGTCGATCGGCGCCGAACCGTCCGACCAATTCGAGTGCAGGTGCAGATCCCCCTTGAGCGCCGCGCGTATCTCTCCGCCGCCGAGGTCACTTGCAGCCTTGCGCAGTTCGGCCAGGGTGTCCGGCTCACGGCCCGCCCACGCCTGGGCGATGACGGTGGCCGTCTTCGGACCGACGCCAGGGAGGGTCTGCCAGCTGTTGGCCCTACCGTGCTTCTCGCGCTGCGCGTCGTCGAGTCGCTCGACGACGTCGGCGGCGTTGCGGTAGGCCATCACCCGGCGGGACTCCTCGCGGGCGCGGTCCTTGTAGAACGCGATCTCGCGGAGGTCGGCTACGGGATCTCTTCCGTCCATGACCCCTAGTTTGCGCGCATGCGGGGATCGCGCCCACTGGCGGCCAGCGCCCGGTCGAACGTCGAGGCGTCGGCGGCAACGGGTACGGCGGGCCCGAACAGACCGTCGACGGGGCCGTCGGCCGCGAAGGACTCGACGTACTCGAGCACCGCCCGGGCCTCGTCGTCGTCCACCGCGTAGTCCTGGCCGGTCGCAACCGCGATGTCCCAGCCGTGGATCGTCACCTCGCCGAGCGCGATCATCGCGACAGTCTCGCCTGGCATGTCCATGCCCGCGATGCGGGTCATCCCCTCCCATGCAGCGGGCTCCCGCCAGGCGGCCGCCAGCTCGAGGAGATTCGCCGGGTATCGGTCGCGCCAGTCGTCGTCGAGCACGAAGTCGCCCTCGGGTGGCGTGTCGGTGAGGTCACCGAGGTCCTTGCGGGCCGCCGCGGCGAACGCGAGCCCGAGCAAGCCCACGTGGGCCACCACGTCGGCCAATGGGAACCGTTCGCACGGGGTCGCCGCGTCCAGCTGGTCGTCGCGGATCGGGCCGAGCAGCGCCGCGGTCCGCCTGCATGCCGTCGTCATGTCGATCATGGTGTGTGGACCCGAGTCGAGCACCAAACTCATCGGGACGGTTCCCAGTTTCGAGGACTAACGTCGAATCCGTGCGATTCGCGTTCAAGACCTCACCGCAGAACACCACCTGGGCCGAGATGCTCCCGATCTGGCAGACGGCCGACGACATCGACGTCTTCGAGTCCGGCTGGACGTTCGACCACTTCTACCCGATCTTCTCCGACTCGACCGGCCCGTGCCTGGAGGGTTGGATCACGCTGACGGCGCTGGCCCAAGCCACCAAGCGGCTGCGTGTCGGCGTGCTCGTCACCGGCATCCACTACCGCCACCCCGCGGTGCTCGCCAACATGGCCTCGGCACTGGACATCGTGTCCAACGGACGCCTCGAACTCGGCATCGGCGCTGGCTGGAACGAAGAGGAGTCCGGCGCCTACGGCATCGAACTCGGCTCGATCAAGGAGCGCTTCGACCGGTTCGAGGAGGCGTGTGCGGTCCTCACCGGCCTGCTCACGCAGGAGACCACGACGTTCGACGGCAAGTACTACCAGCTCAAGGACGCCCGCAACGAGCCGAAGGGCCCGCAGCAGCCGCACCCGCCCATCTGCATCGGCGGCAGCGGCGAGAAGCGCACCCTTCCGCTCACGGCGAAGTACGCCGACCACTGGAACTTCGTCGGCGGGCCGCCCGACGAGTTCGCCCGCAAGCGGGACGTATTGGCGGCGCGGTGCAAGGACATCGGCCGGGACCCCAAGGAGATCACGCTGTCGGCGCACGTGCGCCTCGGCGAGGACCGCGACTACCAGAAGCTGATCGAGGACTGCGTCGCGCTCGGCGCAGAAGGTCTCGACCTCGCGATCATCTACCTGCCGCCGCCGTACGACCCGGCCGTGCTGGAACCGCTGGCCGAGGCGATCCGGGACAGCGGTCTGCTCGGCACGCCGTAGGTCACGCGTCTCCTACGTCGACTGGGTCACGCGTCTCCTACATCGACGACGTGGACGCGGACGCCGTTGTCGGCGATCCGCTCGAGTTGCCGCGGGTCGGCGGTCGAGTCGGTCACCAGGTGGTCGAGCTGACTCAGCGCCGTCATCCGCGCCAGCGTGACCTTGCCGATCTTCGACCCGTCGACCGCGACGACGACGCGCTGGGCGTTGGTCGCCATCGCGATCGCGGTGCGCGCCTCGGCCTCGTCGAAGGTGGTGGCGCCGACCTCTGCGGACATGCCGTCGGCACCGAGGATCGCGGTGCCGACGGTGATGACCTGAAACGCATGCTCTGACATCGGGCCAACGGCCTCAAGGGAATTCGCGCGCACCAGCCCCCCGGTGATGATCACCTTCATGTGCGCGTCGACCGCGCAGTCGGCGGCGATGGTCAGCGAGTTGGTCACGATCGTCATGTTGGGCCTGCCCTTGAGCGCCCGCGCCGCCTCGCCGGTGGTCACGCCCCCGGTAAGCGCCACCGCCTGTGGGCCGGCGGGCACCAGCGCGGCCGCGTGCTGGGCGATCCGGCGTTTGATCGCGATCATCCTGTGGTCGCGCAGCCGGACCGGGATCTCGCTGCCGCTGGGATCGAGCGCCCGGGCGCCGCCGTGGGTGCGCAGCAGCAGACCCTGCTCCTCGAGTTCGCCGAGGTCCCGGCGCAGGGTGGCCGGCGAGACGCGTAGCTCCTCGCACAGCACCGACACCGAGACGTCCCCACGGTCGCGGAGCAGCGAGAGCACCTCGCGCATGCGATCGGTCCGCTTGATCGACATCGCCGACACTCCTTGGGCCAGGGTTGAGACGCTCAGTTTTACTGATCGTTTCGCCCGTTGCATTGCGCGCTTTGAGCGAGCTTCTCATGATCGATGAATGTTGACGCCTTCGGAGTACGTCAGCGGGAATCGGGAGACAGCGTGACACCCACCATCGTCATCATCGGGGCGGGCAGCGTGGAGTTCACCCGCGAACTACTCGGCGACGTCTTCTCGTTCCCCGAACTGGCGTCGGTGCGAATCGTCCTGCACGACATCGACACCGAGCGGCTCGAGACGGCCGAGGCCATCGCGCACGCCACCGCCGCAGCCACCGGCGCCCGGCCCGAGATCGTCACCTCGCTGGACCGCCGCCGCGCCCTCGACGGCGCCGACTACGTCATCAACGTGATCCAGGTCGGGATGCACGAGGCGACGGTGCGTGACTTCGACGTGCCCGCCGGGTTCGGGCTGCACCAGACCATCGGCGACACCATCGGCGTCGGCGGCATCTTCCGCGGTCTGCGGACGTTCCCGGTGCTCGCAGGCATCGCCCGCGACATGACGGAAATCTGCCCCGACGCCTGGCTGCTCAACTACACGAACCCCATGGCGATGAACGTCACCTACCTGCACCACGTGGCGCCAGACCTCAAGGTGCTCGGGCTGTGCCACTCGGTGTACTGGACCATGGCCGGCCTGTGCGAGATCGTCGACGTACCCCTCGACGAGGTGTCGTGGTGGTCCGCAGGCGTGAATCATCAAGCGTGGGTGCTGAAGTGGGAGCACGCAGGCCGGAACCTGTACCCCGTGCTGGACGAGCGCATCGCCGCCGACCCCGAACTGCGGCGGCGGGTGCGCGTCGACATGTACCGCCGACTGGGCTACTACCCCACCGAGACCAGCGAGCACTCCAGCGAGTACGTGCCGTGGTATCTGCGGCATCCCGACGAAGTGGAGCGGTTGCGGATCAACGTCGGTGAGTACGTGTCGATCAGCGAGGCGAACCTCGCCGAATACGACCGCGTGCGAGCTGAACTCGCCAGCTCGACGTCGCTTGCGATCGACACCGAGTCCACGGAGTATGCCCCGCAGGTCATCCACTCACTGGAAACCGGTGCGGTGCGGGTGATCTCGGCGAACGTCGTTAACGACGGGTTGATCACCAACCTGCCCTCCGGCGTTGCCGTGGAGGTGCCGACGATGCTCGACGCACTCGGCGCACACCCGATGAAGGTCGGCGACCTGCCTCCGCAGTGCGCCGCCCTCAACCGTGGCTTCCTCGGCCCGGTGGACTGCGCCGTGCGCGCCGCGGTGGACGGTGACCCGCGGCTGGTGCGGGCAGCGGCCATGGTGGATCCCAACACGGCGGCCACGTTGACCGTCGACCAGATCTGGCAGCTGTGCGACGAACTGACCGTCGCGCACGACGACCTGCTACCCGAATCGCTGCGCACGAAGATGGCGCCGTGAAGTCCAGTCGAACAAGAGGAGTGCACAACGTGATTCGCTCGGTGTTCCACCAACGTCTCCGCATCGCGCTGGTCGCGGTTCTCGCGTTCGTCCTGGCCGCCTGTGGCGGCGGATCCTCGTCGTCGGGACCGGTAGAGATCGCCGTGTGGCACGGCTACCAGGACACCGAGGGCGACGTGTTCAAGGAACTCGTCGCCCGCTACAACCAGGACCACCCCGATGTGAAGGTCGCCGAGCTGTACTCCAGCAACGACCTCGTGCTGCAAAAGGTGCTGACCGCGGTGCGCGGCGGCAGCGCCCCGGACGTCGCCTACATGTTCGGCTCGTGGTCACCCAACATCGCGCAGATCCCGCAGGTCGTCGACATGGCAGAGGAGGTGTCAAAGCCCGAATGGCAGTGGGACGACTTCTATCCCGCCGAGCGCGAGGCTGCGACCGTGGGTGACGAGGTGGTCGGCGTGCCGGCGCTGGTGGACAACCTGGCGATCGTCTACAACAAGAAGCTGTTCGCCGACGCAGGCATCGCACCGCCTAGCCCGGAGTGGACCTGGGACGACTTCCAGGCGGCCGCCGCCAAGCTGACCGACCCGGCGAAGGGACAGTACGGCTGGCTCATTCCCGCCGACGGCAGCGAGGACACCGTGTGGCACTACGTGCCGATGCTGTGGGAGGCCGGTGGCGACATCCTGTCCCCCGACAACCAGCGCGCGGTGTTCAACTCCGAGGCGGGCGTGAAGGCGCTGACGGTGCTGCAGCAGATGGCCGTCACGGACAAGTCGCTCTACCTCGACACCACCAACGAGAACGGCCCTAAGCTGATGAACAGCGGCAAGGTCGGGATGCTGGTGACGGGCCCGTGGGATCTCAGCCAACTGTCCGACATCGACTACGGCGTGCAGGTCATGCCCACGTTCGCCGGGTCCAGCGGCGGCCATCAAACGATTGCGGGCCCGGACAACTGGGTGACGTTCGACAACGGCGACCGCAAGAAGCAGGCCGCCATCGACTTCGTGAAGTGGATCTCCGCACCGGAGCAGGTCAAGACGTTCTCACTGGGCACCGGCGACCTCCCCATCCGCACCTCGGTGGGCCAGGACCCCAGCGTGCTCGCGTCGCTCGATCAGAACGTCCCCGGTACCGGCGTGTTCGTCCAGAACCTGTCCAACGTTCAAAAGGTGCGGCCGACGGTGCAGCAGTACCCCGACGTCTCCGAGGCGCTCGGACAGTCGATCGTGGCGGTGCTGCTCGGCAAGGAGCAGCCCGCGGACGCGCTGAACGCCGCAGCCAAGGCGGCCGACGCCGCACTGGCCGGGAAGTAGGCCCATGCCCCGGGAGGTCTCCGTACGGCGACCGCAGTCCTTCCTCCGGCGCGTCGGCCGCTCGGAGACCGTCAACGGCTGGGCCCTGATCAGCCCCGCCGTCGTGCTGATCGGCATCTTCGGCCTACTGCCGGTGCTGATGTCGCTGCAGCTGTCGTTCCAGCAGTCCGACCTGTTGACGCCGGAGACGCCATGGGTGGGTCTGGAGAACTACCGGAAGCTGGCCGACGATCCGGTGTTCGTCGAATCGATCCGGCACACGATCGTCTACACCGCCCTGTTCGTCCCGGGCACCATGATCGTCGGGCTGTTCGTGGCCGCGGCGATGAACCGGTCGGTGCGCTTCATCTCGGTCTACCGCACCGCGGCCTACATCACGATGGCGGTGTCGACGATCTCCCAGGGCATCATCTTCATGTGGCTGACCGACCGGGACTACGGTCTGGTCAACGCCGCGCTGAACGCGGTCGGGGTGCCCTCGCAGGGGTTCCTGGCGTCGCCGTCGCAGGCCCTGTTCGTAATCGTCGCGATGACGATCTGGGGTTGGACGGGGTTCTCGGTGATCGTGTATCTCGCTGCGCTACAGGGTGTTCCCGCTGAATTGAACGAGGCCGCGGCGATCGACGGAGCCAGCGCGTTCACCCGGTTCCGCACCATCACCGTGCCCCTGCTCGGCCCGGCGAACCTGTTCCTCGTCGTCTGGCTGACCATCAATGCGCTGCAGCTGTTCGACGAGGTGTACGCCACCACGCGCGGCGGACCGCTGCGCGCGACCACCGTCATCGTCTACTACCTGTGGGACCGCGCCTTCGTGCACTTCGACGCCGGCTACGCCGCGGCGATGGCGTACGCGCTGTTCGTCGTCATCCTCGTGATCACCGCGGTGCAGTTCCGCATCGCCCGGCGATACGTGCACTACTCGTGACGCGGCTACGACTGCCGTTCAGCCCATGGCACCTGGTGCTGATCCCCTTGTCGTTCCTGCTGATCGTGCCGCTGCTGTGGATGCTGATCACCTCGCTCGAGACCGAGGGCGAAGCCAACCGCTTCCCTCCGGTGCTGCTGCCCGACACCCCGCGGTTCGAGAACTATTCGGAGGCTTGGGCTTCCGCGCCCTTCGGGCACTTCTTCCTCAACAGCGCGCTGGTGACCCTGGTCGTGCTGGCCAGCAACCTGATCGTGTGCAGTCTCGCCGGGTACGCGTTCGCCCGCATCCGGTTCCTCGGCCGAGGAGCGCTGTTCGTCACGTTGATGGCGACGCTGATGGTGCCGTTCCAGGTCACGATGATCCCGGTGTTCCTGATCGTGAAGTGGTTCGGCGACAACGTGTCCGAGGTGCTCGGCATCGACCACATCGGCGCTCTGATGCTGCCGAATCTCGCGACGGCGTTCGGGATCTTCTTCCTGCGCCAGTTCTTCATGACCGTCCCGGTCGAACTCGAGGAGGCGGCGCGCGTCGACGGCACCTCGCGGCTCGGCGTGCTGTTCAAGATGGTGCTGCCGCTGTCGCTGCCCGCGCTCTCGACGCTCGCCGCGCTGACGGTGCTGACGTCGTGGAACGACTTCCTGTGGCCGCTGATCGTGATCACCTCCCAGGACCAGATGACGATCCCGTTGGGACTGAGCTACTTCCAGGGCGCCCACCGCGTGAACTGGCCGCTGCTGATGGCGGCCAACGTCATGAGCCTGTTGCCGATGCTGCTGGTGTTCATCGGGGCGCAGCGGTACTTCGTGCAGTCGGTCGCCAGTACCGGAATCAAGGGTTGAGAGGGAGACGTTGGCAGAGGTCGAATTCCGCGACGTGACGCGGGAGTACCCGGGTGGGCGCTCCGGCACCATGGTGGCCCTCAAGGGTCTGAACCTGACGGTCGCCGACGGCGAGTTCCTGATCCTGGTGGGGCCGTCGGGCTGCGGCAAGAGCACCGCGCTGCGTCTGCTCGCCGGGCTGGACAAGCCGACGTCGGGCGAGATCAGGATCGGCGGGGAGGTGGTCAACGGGCTGAGCCCCGGCGCGCGCGACATCGCGATGGTGTTCCAGAACTACGCGCTGTACCCGCACATGACCGTCTACCGAAACCTGGCATACGGGTTGCGGCAGCGCAGGACTCCGCGCGCCGAGATCGCCCGGCGGGTGCGGGAGACCGCCGACCTGCTGCAGATCGGCGAGCTGCTGGACCGCAAGCCCGGCCAACTCTCCGGCGGGCAGCGCCAGCGTGTGGCGATGGGCCGCGCGCTGGTACGCCAACCGCAGGCGTTCCTGCTCGACGAGCCGCTGTCGAACCTCGACGCGAAGCTACGCAACCAGGTCCGCGGCGACCTGAAGCGGCTGCACCGCGAGCTGCCCGTCACCTCGATCTACGTGACCCACGACCAGGTCGAGGCGATGACTCTTGGCGACAGGCTGTGCGTGATGTCGGCAGGCGAGGTCCAGCAGATCGGCTCGACCGACGAGATCTACAACCGCCCTGCCAACACGTTCGTCGCCGCGTTCATGGGCAGTCCGCCGATGAACCTGATCCCGGCAGGCGTCAGCGGTGGACTGTTGCACGTCGGCGGCGCACGGGTGACGGCGGTGTCCGAACCCGAGGGTCCCGTCATCGTCGGCGCGCGGCCCGAGCACCTCGTGCTGCACACCACCCACGGCGACGGCATGGTGCCCGCGCGCGTGGACTTCGTGGAGCCGCTCGGCAGCCACGTCCTGGTGACCGCGCTGGTCGACCCGGTCGACGATCCAGACACCGGTCCGACGCGGGTGATCGTGCAGGCGCCGGCAGGCACCGACCTGGACGCCGGCACCCGCATCGGTCTCGAACTACCGCCGGAGCGGACGCACTTCTTCGACGTGGAGACCGGCAAGGCACGGCTGCGACGCGAACGGGTTGCGTACGGCGGACCTCGCGTTAACTGACGGCGAGGTAGATAAGTCGGCTAAGCAAACAACTGGCGGTCGCACACACGACGCCGGTCGGGGCTCAGAAGCCGTATCGATACATCTCGGCCGGGGTGATGAGGCGTTCGTGCTTGGCCGGGAATTCGCGGCTCTTCACGGGGTGGCGGAGGTATGACCAGGCGATACGCCTCATCCGCGATTGTGAAAGCGGGTTCATGTGCACGGTGTTGACTCCTGGGTCGTATGGCTGCACCGTAGGGCCACAGTCTCGCGACCCCCGCAGGACTATTAGACACCTGTGACGTGGCTAACACCAAACGGCACGCCGAATAAAAGGCTGATGTTTTTGGAGTGGCTGGTGTTACGGATGTGACTCACGTCAGGCGGCGTCACCCTCGCGAGATCTACTCCAGCGTCGCGACCACCCACGCGGGAACGACGGTGGTGTAGACCTCGCGAGATCTACCCCAGCGTCGCGATCACCCATGCGAGAACGACAGTGGTGTAGACCTCGCGAGGAATCAGCGCTGCGGCGCGGCGGTCGGCCGGATCGGCGCAGGCAGCGCCGACTGACCCATCAGGTACTTGTCGACGCCGGCGGCCGCGGCACGGCCCTCGGCGATCGCCCACACGATCAGCGACTGGCCACGGCCCATGTCACCCGCGACGAACACCCCGGGGACCGAGGTCTGGAAGTCGTCGTCACGCTTGACGTTGCCACGGTCGGTCAGCTCGACGCGCAGGTTGTTGATCAGGCCGGTCTTCTCCGGGCCCACGAAGCCCATGGCGAGCAGCACCAGGTCGGCCTCGAGTTCGAAGTCGCTGCCTTCGACCTTCTCGAACTTGCCCGCCTTCATCTCGACCTCGTTGACCTTCAGCGCGGCGACGTGGCCGTCCTTGCCGATGAACTCCTCGGTGTTGACGGAGAAGACGCGTTCGCCGCCCTCTTCGTGCGCCGAGGACACCCGGTACATCAGCGGGTAGGTCGGCCACGGGGTGGTGTCGGCGCGGGTCTCCGGCGGACGCGGCATGATCTCGAACTGGTGCACGCTGACCGCACCCTGCCGGTGCGACGTGCCGAGGCAGTCCGCGCCGGTGTCGCCACCACCAATGATGACGACGCGCTTGCCCTTGGCGGTGATCGGCGGCTGGCCGTCCTCGTCGACGACGGAGTCACCGAGCTGCACGCGGTTGGCCCACGGCAGGAACTCCATGGCCTGGTGGATGCCGTCGAGTTCGCGGCCGGGGATCGGCAGGTCGCGCGCATCGGTGGCGCCACCGGCCAGGACCACTGCGTCGAACTCGGAGCGCATCTGCTCGACGGTCAGGTCGACGCCGACGTTCACGCCGGTCTGGAACTTGGTGCCCTCGGCGGCCATCTGCTCCAGCCGACGGTCGATGTGGCGCTTCTCCATCTTGAACTCGGGGATGCCGTAGCGCAGCAGCCCGCCGATGCGGTCGGCGCGCTCGAACACCGTCACGTCGTGCCCGGCCCTGGTCAGCTGCTGGGCGGCGGCCAGACCCGCGGGACCCGACCCGACGACGGCAACCTTCTTGCCGGTCAGGCGATCCGGGGGTAGCGGGACGACCCAGCCCTCGTTGAAGGCGTTGTCGATGATCTCGACCTCGACCTGCTTGATCGTCACCGGGTCCTGGTTGATGCCGAGGACGCAGGACGCCTCGCACGGCGCCGGACACAGCCGCCCGGTGAACTCAGGGAAGTTGTTCGTGGCGTGCAGCCGCTCGATGGAGTCACGCCACCGGTCCCGGAACACCAGGTCGTTCCACTCCGGGATCAGGTTTCCGAGCGGACAGCCGTTGTGGCAGAACGGGATACCGCAGTCCATGCAGCGAGCAGCCTGGTTCTGCAGCGTCTCATGGGAGAAGTCCTCGTAGACTTCTTTCCAGTCGCGCAGCCGCAGGTCGACCGGCCGGCGCTGCGGGGTCTCGCGGTGGGTGTGCTTGAGGAAGCCGCGTGGGTCAGCCATTTGCGGCCGCCATGATCGCCGTGCCGACGTCCTCGCCCTTGGCCTTGGCCTCTTCGATCGCGATGAGCACCCTCTTGTAGTCGCGCGGCATGACCTTCACGATGTGCTTGGTCTCCTCGTCCCAGTCGGCCAGGATGCGCCGGCCGACGGCGGAATCGGTGGTGTCGACGTGCGCGACCAGCATGGCGCGCAGCCATTCGAAGTCCTCGTCGTCCAAGGGTTCGAGTTCCACCATCTCGGGGTTCAGGTTGTCCTTCAGCGCGTCGTGCGCGTCGTAGACGTAGGCGATGCCGCCGGACATGCCCGCCGCGAAGTTGCGCCCGGTGGGCCCGAGGATCGCGACCTTGCCGCCGGTCATGTACTCGCAGCCGTGGTCTCCAACGCCCTCGACCACCGCGTGGGCGCCCGAGTTGCGCACGGCGAACCGCTCGCCCACCTGACCGCGCAGGAACGCCTGCCCGCTGGTGGCGCCGAACAGGATCACGTTGCCCGCGATGATGTTGTCCTCGGCTACGTAGTCGGCCGGGGCACCCTCGGACGGCCGGACCACGATCCGTCCACCGGACAGGCCCTTGCCGACGTAGTCGTTGGCGTCGCCGTACACCCGCAGCGTGATGCCGCGCGGAACGAACGCACCGAAGCTGTTGCCGGCCGACCCGTTGAAGGTGATGTCGATGGTGCCGTCCGCAAGGCCTTGCCCGCCATGTGCCTTGGTGACCTCGTGGCCGAGCATGGTGCCGACCGTCCGGTTCACGTTGGCGATCGACGTCGTGAACCGCACCGGCGTTCCCTGGTCGATGGCCTCGCGGCTCTGCACGATCAGCTGCTGGTCGAGCGCCTTGTCCAGACCGTGGTCTTGGCGCGAACTGCAGTACAGGTCCTGGTTCATGAACGCCGACTCGGGCTCGTGCAGGACGGGCGCCAGGTCGAGCTTGTGGGCCTTCCAGTGCTCGGCGGCCCTGGTGGTGTCCAGTGCGCCGACCTGACCGACCATCTCGTTGATGGTGCGGAAGCCCAACTGCGCCATCAGTTCCCGGACTTCCTCGGCGATGAAGAGGAAGAAGTTCTCGACGAACTCGGGCTTGCCGTTGAACCGCTCGCGCAGCACCGGGTTCTGGGTGGCGACGCCGACGGGGCAGGTGTCGAGGTGGCAGACACGCATCATGATGCAGCCCGACACCACCAGCGGTGCGGTGGCGAAGCCGAACTCCTCCGCGCCGAGCAGCGCGGCGACCACCACGTCGCGGCCGGTCTTGAGCTGCCCGTCGACCTGCACGACGATGCGGTCGCGAAGTCCGTTGAGCAGCAACGTCTGCTGGGTCTCGGCGAGGCCGAGTTCCCACGGCGCACCCGCGTGCTTCATCGACGTCAGCGGCGTCGCGCCGGTGCCGCCGTCGTGGCCGGAGATCAGCACCACGTCGGCGTGCGCCTTGGAGACGCCTGCTGCCACGGTGCCGACGCCGTTCTCGCTCACCAGCTTCACGTGCACGCGGGCCGACGGGTTGGCGTTCTTGAGGTCGTGGATCAGCTGCGCCAGATCCTCGATCGAGTAGATGTCGTGGTGCGGCGGCGGGGAGATGAGCCCGACGCCCGGCGTGGAGTGCCGCACCTCGGCCACCCAGGGGTACACCTTGTGGCCCGGGAGTTGGCCGCCCTCACCGGGTTTCGCACCCTGGGCCATCTTGATCTGGATGTCGGTGCAGTTGGTCAGGTAGTGGCTGGTGACGCCGAAGCGGCCCGAGGCCACCTGCTTGATGGCACTGCGTCGCCAGTCGCCGTTCTCGTCGTACTCGAAGCGGTTGACGTTCTCGCCGCCCTCGCCCGAGTTGGACCGCGCACCGAGGCGGTTCATGGCGATGGCGAGCGTCTCGTGCGCCTCGGCCGAGATGGAGCCGTAGCTCATCGCACCGGTCGAGAAGCGCTTGACGATTTCGCTGGCTGGCTCGACCTCGTCGATCGAGATCGGCTCCCGCACGCCTTCGCGGAACTTCAGCAGACCGCGCAGCGACGCGATCCGCTGGCTCTGGTCGTCGATGAGCTGGGTGTACTCCTTGAACACCGAGTACTGCCCGGTGCGCGTCGAGTGCTGCAGCTTGAACACCGTGTCGGGGTTGAACAGGTGGTACTCGCCCTCGCGTCGCCACTGGTACTCGCCGCCGACCTCGAGTTCGCGGTGTGCGCGCTCGTCGGGGCGGTCGAGGTAGGCCAGCGCGTGCCGGGCGGCGACGTCGGAGGCGATGTCCTCGAGGTCGATGCCGCCGACGGGGCAGTGCAGCCCGGTGAAGTACTCGTCGAGCACCTGCTGGTCGATGCCGATGGCCTGGAACAGCTGCGCACCGGTGTAGGACGCCAGCGTGGAGATGCCCATCTTGGACATCACCTTCAGCACGCCCTTGCCCGCGGCCTTCGAGTAGTTGGCCTTGGCCTTGTCACTCGAGATGCCCGTGATGACGCCGCGGTCGACCATGTCCTCGATCGACTCGAACGCCATGTACGGGTTGATCGCGGCGGCGCCGAACCCGACGAGGGCGGCCATGTGGTGCACCTCGCGGGCGTCACCGGCTTCGACGACGAGGCCGACCTGGGTGCGGGTGCGCTCCCGGACCAAATGATGGTGCACGGCGGCGACGCTGAGCAGCGACGGGATGGGTGCCATCTGCTCGTTCGACTCGCGGTCGGACAGCACGATCAGGCGTGCGCCTTCGCGGATGGCGGCCGAGGTCTTGGCGCGGACGTCGGCCAGCGCCTCCTTGAGCCCCTGCCCGCCGCGGGCGACCGGGTACAGACAGCGGATGACGGCGGCCCGCATGCCGTGCTTGTGGCCGCGGATCTCGTGGTCGGGGTCGACGCAGATGAGCTTCGACAGTTCGGCGTTGCGCAGGATCGGCTGCGGCAGCACGATCTGGCGGCACGACTCCGCGGTCGGGTTCAGCAGGTCGCCCTCGGGGCCGACCGTGCCCGAGAGGCTGGTGACGACCTCTTCGCGGATGGCGTCCAGCGGCGGGTTGGTGACTTGGGCGAACAGCTGCTGGAAGTAGTCGTAGAGCATCCGGGAGCGCGCCGACAGCACGGCGACGGGGGTGTCGGTGCCCATCGAGCCGAGCGCCTCGGCTCCGGTGCGCGCCATGGGGGCGACCAGCAGGTTCAGTTCCTCGTAGGTGAACCCGAAGACCTGCTGTCGCAGCACCACGCGGTGGTGGGGCATCCGGACGTAGTCGCCGGGCGGCAGGTCGTCGAGGTGGAACTGGCCCGCGTCGAGCCACTCCTGGTAGGGCTCCTGGGCGGCCAGCTCGGCCTTGATCTCCTCGTCGGAGACGATGCGGCCCTGGGCGGTGTCGACCAGGAACATGCGGCCGGGCTGCAGCCGCATCTTCTGCACGACGTCGGCCGGGTCGATGTCGAGGACACCGGCTTCGGACGCCAGGACGACGAGGCCGTCCTTGGTGACCCAGATGCGCGAGGGACGCAGGCCGTTGCGGTCGAGGACGGCGCCGATGACGGTGCCGTCGGTGAAGCACACCGACGCCGGCCCGTCCCACGGCTCCATCAGCGACGAGTGGTACGCGTAGAACGCCCGCCGGGCGGGGTCCATCGACTCGTGCCGCTCCCAGGCCTCCGGGATCATCATCAGCACCGCGTGCGGCAGGCTGCGGCCGCCGAGGTGCAGCAGCTCGAGCACCTCGTCGAACCGCGCGGTGTCCGACGCGCCGGGCGTGCAGACCGGGACGATCTTGTCGAGCGCGCCCTCGGAGCCAAAGACGTCGGTCTTGATGAGCGCCTCGCGGGCGCGCATCCAGTTCTCGTTGCCGGTGACGGTGTTGATCTCGCCGTTGTGGGCGACACGGCGGAACGGGTGCGCCAGCGGCCAGGACGGGAACGTGTTGGTCGAGAAGCGCGAGTGCACGATGCCGAGCGCGCTCGTCATCCGCGGGTCCTGCAGGTCGAGGTAGAACGCCTTGAGCTGCGGGGTGGTCAGCATGCCCTTGTAGACGAACGTCTGGCCGGACAGGCTCGGGAAGTAGACGGTCTCGCGGCCGGGGCCGTCCTGGCCGGGTCCCTTGGTGCCGAGTTCGTGCTCGGCGCGCTTGCGGACGACGTAGCAGAGCCGCTCGAGGTCCATGCGCGACGCTCCGGCGATGAACACCTGGCGGAAGGTCGGCATCGCGTCGCGGGCCAGTGCGCCCAGCGAGGACTCGTCGGTGGGCACGTCGCGCCAGCCGAGGACCCGGAGGCCTTCGGCCTCGGCGATCTTCTCGACGGACTCGCACGCCGCGGCGGCGTCGCGCGAGGACTGCGGGAGGAACGCGATGCCGCTGGCGTAGCTACCGGGTTCGGGCAGGTCGAAGTCGACGACGGCCCGGAAGAACTCGTCGGGGACCTGGATCAGGATGCCCGCACCGTCACCGGTGTTGGGCTCGGCGCCCTGGGCACCGCGGTGTTCCAGGTTCACCAGTGCGGTGATGGCCTTGTCCACGATGTCGCGGCTGCGGCGACCATGCATGTCGGCGACCATTGCGACACCACACGAGTCGTGCTCGTATGCCGGGTTGTAAAGCCCGTTGGGTGCTGGACCCATTGGCGTCCCACCTGACCTTTTCTCTCACGCTTGCGCGCAGCAAGTCTGTGTGGCAGCCAACAACCGTGCTCGTCGGCGGGCGACTGCCTACTGGGCGATGGGGGTGCCTTCGTGCAGCACTGAACGACGGGCTTTCGTCCCATCCGCCTCGAGTGGTGAAACGATATGACAAACACCGCCTGACATGCCAACTTAGTATCCCCTAACCAGGGTCGTGAACTGGCCTTTTCCCATCGGACCGCGCACCGGTTCTCCGAAGGCAGAAGCCTTGAGCGCCTTGCGGTTTGGCACCGTCGGCCCCACCTGGACCTGCGAGGGGTGCGACGCACGTCACTGCACCGCTGGCCGCTCGGGTTTGCGGTGCCGGTACGAGCCGCCCAGTACGTGCTGGAATGCGGATTTCGTCGTTTGCCGGAAAGCCTGGTCGGATTCTTAGGATTTGCTACCCCCTGGGGGTATGCCCCCGCAAACCCGGGCCGCAAGCTCGTAGGCAATGTCCCCACACGCTCTCAACACCCCGATCGGCCGCTTCGACATCGACACGCTCGAGGAGGGGCCCGCCGGCTGCCGCGCGACGATGCCGATCCGCGACATGGTCAACCCGATCACGGGCCTGCCCAGTCTCGCCTCGCTGGCCATGCTGCTCGACCACATCGGCGGCGTGGTCAACTTCCGCCGTCAGGCCACCGACGAGTGGACGGTGTCGAGCGAGTTGGCGCTGGAGGCCAGCCCCGACGCGACGGCGGTGGTCGCCGCCGCAGAGGACGCACTAGTACTCGGGACGTCAGTGCCACTCGGCGCCAAGACGGCGACGGCGCTCGCCGAATGCGCGTTCCGGATCGGCGACGTGGTGATCGCCTCGGGCACGGTGCGGTCGTTCTACATCGTGTCCCCCGCCACGTTCGCCGAATCGCCCCTCGACGCCGGGTCGATGGAGCCACGGACGGGGCTGGCGGCCAAGGCGAGCGTCGGCCCCGCCCGCACCGACGGGGCGACGGTGGTGTTGCCCCAGTCTCATGACCGCGTGCTCGAGAACTCCATGGGCGTCGTCCACGGCGGCGTGGCGTCGGCGGGCCTGGAGATGGCCGCGTCCGCCGCAGTGAACGCCGGACGCACCGACGACCCTCTGACCACCGCATCACTGCGGGTGAACTTCCTCCGGCAGTTCCTCGCTGGCGATGAATCTCGTTACGAGGCAAGACCCTTGCGTGTCGGCCGACGCAGCGGGGTGGCCGATGCACAGGCCATCGGCGCCGACGGCAGGGTGGCGATCACCGCCCGGCTGACCGCCTACCGCTGCTAGCATCCGGCCATGTCGCAGGCGCGCGAGTCCACCGGTGGGGTAGGCGCCTTCATCCGGAACTCCGGCTATCTGCGCAAGTGGCTCATCCTCGGCGTCGCGATCGGAGTGATCGCCGGCCTCGGGGCCGTCGTGTTCTACCTGGCGATGGAGTACACCGGCCGGTTCCTGCTCGGTTACCTGGGCGGCTACGACGTGCCCACCGCCGCCGGTGACGGCGGTGACGCCGGCAGCACCGGCTTCCCGCGTTGGTGGGCGATCCCCCTGATCACGATGGGCGGCGCGTTGGTCTCGGCGTGGATCGTCGCCAAGCTCGCCCCCGAGGCCGAGGGCCACGGCACCGACAGCGCCATCGAGGCGGTGCACAGCGACCCGCGGGCCATCCGCGCCCGCGTGGTGCTGGTGAAGATGGTCTCGAGCGCGCTGACGATCGGTTCTGGCGGTTCGGCGGGACGGGAGGGGCCCACGGCGCAGATCTCGGCGGGCTTCGGTTCGCTGCTCGCCCGCCGCCTCGACCTCGCCGACGCCGACGGTCGCGTGGCCGTGTCGATCGGCATCGGCTCGGGCATCGGCGCGATCTTCGGGGCACCGCTGGGCGGCGCGGTGCTGGCCGCGTCGATCGTCTACCGCTTCGACTTCGACTATCGCGCACTGATTCCCGGCTTCATCACCTCCGGTACCGCCTATGCGGTGTACGGGTCGATCCTCGGATTCGATCCACTGTTCGGCTTCGTGGTGCCCGACTACCGCTTCGACCCCGTCGATCTGCCGTGGTTCGCGGTGATCGGAATCGTCGCTGCCGCAGTCGGTTACCTGTACGCGCGGACGTTCTACGCGACGGTCGCGCTCACGCGGCGACTCCCGGGCAACAAGGTGGTGAAGCCGGCGGTCGGCGGACTACTGGTGGGTTTGATGGCGCTGGCGATACCGCAGATCCTGTCCAGCGGCTACGGCTGGGCACAGGCCGCGTCGGCGCGCGAGACGCTGCTGCTGATTCCGGTGTGGATCGTGATCGTGCTGCCGTTTGCGAAGATCGTCGCCACGTCGCTGACCGTCGGCACGGGCGGGTCGGGAGGCATCTTCGGGCCGGGCGTCGTGATCGGGGCCTTCGTCGGCGCGGCGATCTGGCGCCTCGCCGACCTGTCCGGCTTGCCCGGAATCCCCGACGGCCCAGGGGTCTTCGTGGTCGTCGCGATGATGGCCTGCTTCGGCAGCGTCGCACACGCACCGCTGGCGGTGATGATCATGGTCGCGGAGATGACGGGGTCGTTCTCGGTGCTGCCCGGAGCGATGATCACCGTCGGCATCGCCTACATGCTGATCAGCCGGACCGACGTATCCATCTACGAGGCGCAGCGCTACGACCGCAGCACGGAGTTCGTGCCGCCCGACCGCTGACCCCGCGCACGCGAAGGGCCCGTGTCGTGACGACACGGGCCCCAGCGTGAACTACTACTTGGACTTCTTCTTCGCCTTGCTCGCCGCCTGCTTCTCGGTCTTCGCGCCCCCGGTGGTCAGTTCACCACCGGAGTTCTCGAGGTGGGCGCGGACGAACCACTGGAACTTCTCCAGTTCGCCGAGCTGTGCGATCACCATGTCCTGCGATACCGGATCGAGTTCGTCGAGGCGCTCCATCGACTTTCGCGCATCCTCGATCACCCCGTTGTAGACGAGGTTCAGCGCGCCGAGGTGGGCCGGGACGGTGTCGCGGCCGACCGAGTAGTCGTCCCAGGTGCGGTCGGACAGGATCGCGCCGGGCGTCCCCTTGGGCGATGCCCCGAGGGCGGCGATGCGCTCGGCTACCTCGTCGGCGTATCCGCGCACCAGGTCGACCTGCGGGTCGATCATTTCGTGGACGCCGATGAAGTTCGGGCCGACGACGTTCCAGTGCACGTGCTTGAGCGTGAGGTGCAGGTCGTTGTAAGCGCTCAGTAGCCGCTGCAGCATCTCGGTGACCTGACGGCTGTTCGCGTCGGTCATGCCGGGCACGGTGAATCCACTCATCTGTAGCTCCTTCGGCTCAGGGTCTCCAAGGGCCTACCCACCTGCGTCGACGGCTAATCACCGCCTCGGCTCAGAGGGAGCGCAGGTCCGGGATCGCCAGCCGTGCGCCGAACCGCGGATTGCGCGCCAGACCGCTGACCTCCAGCAGCCGGACCGCACGCTGGCGGTGTGGCCGCAGCGGCTCGAGGAGTTCGAGCATGGCGTCGTCGTCGATGCGACGGCCGAGGAGGGTGGACCCCACCATGTTCGACAGGTGGTAGTCGCCGACCGAGAGGGCGTCGGGGTCGCCCCAGGCGCGCTGGGCGGTCTCGGCGGTGGTCCACTCCCCGACCCCGGGCAGGGACTGCAGCGCCGTGCGGGCCTGCGCGCTGGGCCGGGCGGTCAGACGCTCGATGGAGTTGGCGCGCGCAGCGCACAGCACGATGGTCCGCGCGCGTCCCGGGTCGACGTTGGCGAGGTGGAACTCCCAGGACGGGATGCGGCACCACACCTCCGCGGGTGGTGGCACCCGCATTCGCGCGGGGGCGGGCCCTGGCGCCGGGCTGCCGAACTTCGTGACCAGCAGGCGCCACGCCCGGAACGCGTCCTTGCCGGTGACGCGCTGTTCGAGCACGGCCGGAATCAGCGCTTCCAGCACGCGGCCGGTGCGTCCGATCCGCAGGTGCGGGACGCGCCGATGCGCAGCCGCGATCGTCGGCTCGTCCGGCGCAAAGCCCGAGGTGTCGTCGTCGAACCCGAGGAACGCGGGCAGGTGCTCGATGAACTCCGCGGCGCCGGCACCCCACGCGTCGCACGCCACGGTCTCGCGCCCGGTCTTGACGATGCGGGCGGTGACGGGGCCGCTGGGCTGCAGGCTGGTCTTCCAGATCGCCCCGTCGACCGTCTGATAGCAGGGGTCACCGGGGCCGCGGCGCTGCGGCGAGAGCGTCATCGCCGGGCCGACAGGGCCGGGGAACACCACCGTGCGGTGTACCGGTCCTGCGTTCACGCCGACCATCCTCCCAGGAACGGCCGACTACCGGTCAGGAGACGGCTACGTCGGCCTTGTCCGGGTAGAACGCCACGTGGCCTGCGATCTGCGCGACGGCCGGGTAGGGCTGCTCGTAGGTCCAGATCGCGTCGTCGACGGTCTCGTCGCCGATGCCGAGGTGGTAGTAGTTCGCCTCGCCCTTGTAGGGGCAGTAGGTCGTCGTGTCGCTGCGTCGCAGCGCGCCGGCGTCGACCGCCTCGATGGGGACGTACTGGACGACCGGGTAGGTCGATTCCTTCAGCGACAGGGCTGCGTCGGTCTCGGCGACGACCTGGCCGCGTACGCGGACCGTGACGTGTCCCTCGGTCGGGGTGACGGTGATCGGGTGCTCGGCGGTGGGCTGGCGTACCTCGGGCTGGCTCATCTCAGGACCAACGTGCGCGGACCGCCCCGGGATTCCTGACCGGCTCGATAGCATCGCGTCATGACCATCGCCGAACCCGCCACCGCACGTGCCTCGGTGACCATCGCCGCACCGCCCGAGGCGGTGTATGCGCTGATCACGGACCTGCCGACGATGGCCGCGATCGGCGAGGAGGTGACCGAGATGCAGTGGCGATCGGGCGATGGCGCCCGGCCGGGTGCGGTGTTCAAGGGCCGCAACCGCAACGGGCGGCGAACGTGGACCACCACCTGCACGGTGACCGACGCAGAGCCGGGCCGCACGTTCGCCTTCGACGTGAAGAGCGTGGTCATCCCGGTCGCGCACTGGCGCTACGACCTGGCGGCCACCGACGGTGGGTGCACCGTCACCGAGAGCACCTGGGACCGGCGGCCGGGCTGGTTCCGCAAGCCGGGCGGCATGGCCACCGGCGTGATGGACCGCGACTCCGCCAACGCCGAGCACATCAGGCTGACGCTGGAGCGGCTGAAGGCACGGGCCGAGGGCGCGGGCTGAGTTACCTGGGATCCGACGGGCATGCCGCCTCCGCCATGCCGTCGACGAGCTGTTCGAGGGCCCAGGCCTCGTGGCCGAACAACGTGCTCGACAGGTAGGCGGTGCCCGCGACATCGTCGTAGTGCACGGTCACGTCACGACATTTCGCGCCGCGTTCCGTCCGGTCGATCGCGTCTGGGTCCAGCGCATCGACGACGGCGTCGACGGCCATGGCGAGCGCGTCGTCTGACAGCGGCGCCTGGGTCACCAACGCGTCGGCCACCGCTGCGTCGACCGCGGCCAGCGCGACGGGATCGACGGTCTGCGCCGTCCGCCAGACGATGACCTCGACGGCGCGGTAGCTCACCAGGCCGTCGGCGAACACTGCCGCCACCCGCGGCAGGCGGTCCCGCAGTGCGACCGCGATCAGCAGCTGGTGGGAGGCGGCGCTCGCGGTGATGTTCGCCTCCGCGCCCACCTCAGCGGCCACCGCAGCCCAGTTGTCGAGGTACCACCGTTCGCGTTCGACTGGTCCGTCAGCGGCCTGCCGGGCGTCCAGGACGGCGACCATGGCCGCGAGCCGCCGCGCCCGGGCGGCGGCCTCGACCCGCGCAAGGCCCTGCACCGTCGTGAAACGTGTTGCGTCTTCCAGCCATTCGTCGATCACGTTGCCGACGCTAGACAGCCGATCCGACACATGGGGCCGGCCGGACACCTGGCTGTGGATGAACTCGCGACTGTGGATGAATCGACTGACAAGTGCGCCTAGGCCGGGCGCCCGAACGCGTATCGGTGGAACTGAGCCATGGTGCGCAGCCCCGGTATGCGGTTCATCGTCGCGGCCACTACGCGGTAGGCACCCGGCAGCGCCGAGAACGCGTCGGACTCGAAGACCGGCACCCACGCCAGCAGGCGGGTGCCCGGCACCGCGTCCAGGATGTCGTGCGGCCCGTCGATGCCCCAGTGCAGCCTGGAGCCGGACCTGCGCACCACGGCGTTCATCCATTGCGATCGGATGCCTAGGCGATTGAACGCATCGAATTGCAGCTCCCCCGAGGGGAATCGGCCGACTACCCGGCGCAGCAGGCCGAGCCCGTCGTCCGCCTCGAGGTACATGGTGAGTCCTTCGCCGAGCACCAGCGTCGGGCGGTCGGCGGGTACGTCGCCCAAATATCCCGGATCGGTGACCGACGTCGCGACCACGTGATGATGCGCCCGCTCCGGGTAGAGCCGGGTCCGCAATGCGGCGACGTCGGGATAGTCGACGTCGAACCACTCCACGTCGGGCCCGGGGTCTATGCGGAAATAGCGGCTGTCGAGTCCGCAGCCGAGGTGCAGCACCGTGGCGCGGGGATGCACGGCCAGGAATTGCCGTGTCCACGAGTCGAAGTGAGCTGAGCGCAGACTCACCGACGGGGAGTTGCGCGGCGTCATCGACGTCTGCGACCAGTCGTAGTCGATGCGGGCGACGACGTCGCGGGCCCACGTGTCGTGCAGGACGGAGTTCGGCAGGTCGGCGTCGAGCGCCTTGGCGTACAGCGTCGCCAGCATCGTCTGCGGTGCCCCGGACAGGTCGACGCGCAACTTCTCGGTCACGCCTTCAGGCTAGGCGCGCCGGTCAGCCGGTTTGGGCGCTCTTGCGCTTCGCCTCCCGCAAGCCCACCCAGAACGTCGCCGCCTCGCGGATCGATTCCTCGACCGGCCGTGGCTGCCAACCGAGTTCGCGACGCGCCTTGCTGCAGTCGACCGGCGCCTCGGCGCGCATCAGCCGCAGCGAGTTGATCGACAGCCGCTCGTCGGTGCCCTTGAGCCTGCCCTTGACGCTGCCGAGCGCGGCCATCGCGTACGACACGGGCAGCGGAATCGACTTCGACGGGGCGGGTACGCCGGCGGCCTCGGCGGCGATGCGCACCACGTCGGCGTTGCTGATCATCTTCTCCGAGATCAGGTACCGCTCACCGACGCGTCCCTTCTCGGCGGCCAGCACCAGGGCGCGGGCGGCATCGTCGACGCCGACGGCCTCCAGCGAGATTCCGCCCATCACGAACGGCAGCTTGCCGAACGCCGCACCGGCGATGATCGCGCCGTGCGGGGTGCGGCCCCAGTCCCCCGCGCCGTAGGTGGTCGACACGCACATCGCCACGGCGGGCAGTCCACGCTCGCGGGCGTAACGCAGCACCAGGTTCTCGGCCTGCACCCGCGACCGGACGTAGGCGGTGAGGCGCTTGTCGTTCACGTCGGCGATCACGTCGTCCTCGGTGGCGACCCGGCCTCGCTTGCGCGCGACGGTGGCGTAGCTGCTGGTGAACACGAACCGCCGCAGGCCGGCATCGACCGCGACGTCCAGCACGTTGCGCGTGCCCTCGACGTTGGTGCGGAACAGCGGCGCCGGGTCGCGCAACCAGCCGCGGGTGTCGACCACGCAGTAGTACACGTCGTCGACACCGTTCATGGCGGCGCGCAACACGTCGTCGTCGAAGACGTCCCCGATGAAGCGCGTGACCTCGAGGTCGTCGATGCCGATGGTCTTGGCGCCCTCGCGCACCATCACGCGCACGTCGTGGCCGTCTTCGACGAGACGGCGCGTCACGTGCGATCCGAGGTAGCCGTTGGCGCCGATCACCAGCGCGGTCACTTCAGGCCGCCCATCTGCTGCATCCACGCCTGCGCCTCGTCGGGCAGCGTGCCCAATTCCTGCGCCTTCCTGCACCACTTCATGGCGGCGGAGACGAAGCGCAGCGGGTTGTAGACGTCTTCCTGCCGCATCCACTTCCCGTCGCCGGCGTAGGTGACGATCGAGATGTTGGTAGCGCTGATGATCGTGCCGTCGCCGGGATCGCGCATCGGGTTGTCGAGTTCGCAGAGCACGCGGCCAGTGGCCTCGTCGTACACCGTCCACAGCGACGGGAACGACGTCATGTAGCTGCCCGGGAAGTTCTCCATCGTCTTCCAGATCCACGGGCGCACTGCTTCCCGGCCACGCATGGTGCCCGCGGCGTGCTCCACGTAGACGACGTCGTCGGTGTACTGGTCGACCCACGGATCCCAGTCCCTGGTCTGCGCGGCGCGGTCGACCGTCTGCTCGAAGACCGCGAACGCGTCGACCAATTCCGCCCGGCTGAAAGTGCTACCCGTCACATCCAGAACTAGAACACGTTCTACCGGTTCTGTCGAGGGTGTGACACGTCGTGGGGCGTGGCCGGGTCGAGGAACTTTCCGCAGGCCGTCAGGGGTTGTACTAGTGCCAACCTTAGGAGGATCAGTGGCGAAGGAGTACATCAAGAACCCCGCGGCCGTGAGTGCGCTCTCACCCGAGCAGTACCAGGTCACCCAGAAGGACGGGACTGAGCGCCCGTTCACCGGTGAGTACTGGGACAACCACGAAGCGGGTATCTACGTCGACGTGGTGTCCGGTGAACCGCTGTTCGCATCCGTCGACAAGTTCGAGAGCGGCTCGGGCTGGCCGAGCTTCACCAGGCCGATCCAGACCCCCGACGGCACGAACTACGTGCAGGAGAAGCGCGACTTCAGCCATCTGATGCTGCGCACCGAGGTCCGTTCGACCCACGGCGACAGTCACTTGGGCCACGTGTTCAAGGACGGCCCGCGCGAGGCCGGTGGGTTGCGCTACTGCATCAACTCGGCTTCGCTGAGATTCATCGCGCTCGACGACCTCGAGGCAGAGGGCTACGGCGAGTTCAAGACGTTGTTCACATCTGAGGAGGCACAGGCTTGACGACCCAAACCGCGATCCTGGCAGGCGGATGCTTCTGGGGCATGCAGGACCTGATCCGCAAGCAGCCCGGTGTGGTGTCCACCCGCGTCGGCTACACCGGCGGCAAGAACGACCACCCGACGTACCGCAACCATCCGGGCCACGCCGAGGCGATCGAGATCGTCTACGACCCGGCCCAGACGGACTACCGCGCGATCCTGGAGTTCTTCTTCCAGATCCACGATCCGTCGACGAAGGACCGGCAGGGCAACGACGTCGGCTCGAGCTACCGCTCGGCGATCTTCTACGTCGACGAGGAGCAGAAGCGCGTCGCCGAGGACACCATCGCCGACGTCGACGCCTCAGGCCTGTGGCCGGGCAAGGTGGTCACCGAGGTGACGCCTGCCGTCGACTTCTGGGAGGCCGAGCCCGAGCACCAGGACTACCTGGAGCGCTACCCGAACGGCTACACCTGCCACTTCCCCCGCGCCGGGTGGACGCTGCCCAAGCGCGCGAAGGTCTAGGAACTACTCACCGAGAGCGGGGTGGCGCGTCGTCGCAGGACGGCGCGCCCCCCGCTCTTCGGCGTGTAGGCCACGCCACGGGAGTGGGGCTTCTCGTCCGGCGCCGTGGTGGGTTCGATGGCGAAGTGGCGCAGCACGGTTCGCAGTACGACGTCCATCTCGACGTTGGCGAACACCGCACCCACACAGCGCCGCGTGCCGCCGCCGAACGGGATGAACGCCAGGGGCGGACGGTTGCCGACGAAGCGCTGCGGGTCGAAGCGGTCGGGGTCCGGGAAGTCCTGCGCCCGGTGCTGCATCTGGTTGATCGCCACCGTCACCGAGTAGCCCTTGGGAATCACCCATTCGCCGAGTTCGAAGGTCGGCGAGTACACGTGCCTGCCCGCGAAGTCGATCACGGTGCGCGACCGCTGCGTCTCGAGGATGGTGGCCTGCCGGTACTCGTTGTCCTCTGTGGCGGCCTCAGCCTCGAGTTTGGCAAGGACGTCCGGATGACGGCTGATCCGTTCGAACGCCCACGCCAGCGTGGAGGCGGTGGTCTCGTGTCCCGCGGCGAGCAGCGTGAGTAGTTCGTCGGCGATATCGCGCTGCGACATTGCCGATCCGTCCTCATACGTGCTGCGCAGCATGAGCGCGAGAACGTCGTCGCGGCTGTCGAAGTCGGGATCGGCGCGGACGTCCTCGACGAGCCGGTCGATGACGGCGTCGTACTGGCGGCGGTAGTCCGCGAGCTTGCTCCACGGGGAGAAGCGGCCGAGGTCCCGCGAAGGTGCAGGCAGCACAGCGAGTTTCGAGCCGAGCGTCACCCAGGGCGGGATGATCTCGCGCAGTTCGTCCAGGCGTTCCCCGTCGGCGCCGAACACCGCGCGCAGGATCGCGTTCAGCGTGATCCGCATCATCGGCTCGAGGGTCTCGAATTCCGTTCCGGACGGCCATGTCTCGGCCTCGCGCAACGTCTCCTCTTCGAAGATGCGCTCGTAGTTCTTGATGCTCTTGCCGTGGAACGGTGGGGTGAGCAGCTTGCGCCTGCGGCGATGCTCGGCGCGGTCGAGCGCGAACACCGAGCCCGAGCCGAGCACGCGGCTGAGGTTGGGCTGGATGTTGCCGACGTCGTCGGTATTGGCGCTGAACAGTTGCTTGGCGAGCTGCGGGTCGGCGACCACCACGGCGGGGCCGAACACCGGCAGCGTCATGGTGACGACGTCGCCGTAGCGGCGCATCATCCGCTCGACCGTCCAGGTCCGCGAGGCGGCGTAGGCCACTCCCTGCAGGAACTTCGGCCACTTCGGGCCCGGTGGCAGCTTGATGCTCGTGGTCGAGGCATCGCTGACGGTCGCATGGCTCACGCGAATCTCCAACCCGTGTCGTGGTACCGCGATGTACCGGACGTTGTGAGGTACGGTACCGCTTGGTACCGGAGATGCGCAAGGGCTGGAGGTGACGCAGTGAGCACGGCTCTCGCCCACACGGATCCCACGGGTCCGCAGGGGTTCCGCACCAGACTCCTCGACGGGCTGACCAGGGCCATCGAAGAACGCGGCTACCGCGACACCACGGTCGCCGACATCGTGCGCAACGCCAAGACCTCAAAGCGCACGTTCTACGGCGAATTCGACAGCAAGGAAGAGTGCTTTCTCGCTCTGCTGCGGGCGAACAACGACGCCATGATCACGGGCATCGTCTCCGCGGTAGAGCCGGAGGACGACTGGCACGTCCAGATCCGCAGCGCGGCAACGGCTTACGTCGACCACATCGCGTCGCGGCCGGCAGTCACGCTGAGCTGGATCCGCGAGGCGCCCGCCCTCGGGGCCGCGGCGCTGCCCCTGCACCGGCTCGCCATGGGCGATCTGACGAACATGCTCGTCGACCTGACCGACAGCCCCGGCTTCCGACGCGCGAACCTGCCGCCGATCTCGCGGCCACTGGCCCTGATCCTGCTTGGCGGGTTGCGCGAACTCACCGCGTTGTCCGTCGAGGACGGCAGTGACCTGCGACTGATCCTCGAACCTGCCGTCGTCGCCGCGACGGCGATCCTCGGCCCGCGGATCAGCTCAGCATGAGCCGCGCGGACTTCTCCAACCGTCGCGCGATGTCGGCGTAGGACGCCTGGCCCATACCCGCCCGCACCAGCGCGCCCGAGTAGAGCATCTCGAGCGAGTCCACCACCTCGGGATCGGTGTCTGGCGCCAGCGCGGCAGTCAGCCGGTCCCGGATGTCGCGGCCGATCCGCTGCCGCAGCACGTCGACGTCGGGATCCCTACCCAGCAGGGCGTTGGTGACGGCGCCCGCGAACTCCGGCTCGTCGGCGACCAGCGCCGCGATGTGGCTCAGCACGTCGACCACGCGGGTCGCGGCGTCACCCGACTCGTGGGCGACCGGAGGCGCGGCGGCCAGCCTGCGCCAGAACACCTCGGCGACGAGGTGCTCCTTCGACGAGAAGTACGTGTACGCGGTCGCGGCGCCGACGCCTGCTTCGGCGGCCACGCGCCGCACGGTCAGACCGGCAAACCCCTCGCGGGTCAGGAGATCGACCGCGGCCTTGCCCAGGCGATCGACGGTGTCGGCCTGTTTGGCGGTCAGACGGCGCCGAGTCGACTCCAAGGCCGGATCGGACACGTGTCTGGACGCTACTACAACACCGGTACACCGGCAACGGTAAGTTGGTCCGCGTGAGCCCTGCCGACACCGCCCTGCCCCCCGCCGCCGAGCGCCTGTTCGCCTACGCGGACCAGGTCATCGGGTTCATGCCGGCCGACGAGGGGCGCGCCCTCTACGACGCCGCCGTGCACTATCTCGGCGACGGCGTCGGGGTCGAGATCGGCACGTACTGCGGCAAGTCGACCGTGATGCTCGGCGCTGCAGCCCAGGCCGGCGGCGGGGTGCTGTTCACCATCGACCACCATCACGGGTCCGAGGAGCACCAGCCCGGCTGGGAGTACCACGACACCACGATGGTCGATCCCGTCACGGGCCTGTTCGACACCCTGCCCACGCTGCGGCACACCCTCGACGGCGCAGGCCTCGACGAGCACGTCGTCGCGATCGTCGGCAAGTCGACCGTCGTCGCGCGGGGCTGGCGCACGCCCGTGCAGTTCCTGTTCATCGACGGCGGCCACACCGAGGAGGCCGCGCAGCGCGACTTCGCAGGCTGGGCCCCGTGGGTCGTCGTCGGCGGCGGGCTGGTCATCCACGACGTCTTCCCCAACCCCGACGAGGGCGGCCAGGCGCCGTTCCACATCTACCGCCGCGCGCTGGACTCCGGCGAGTTCCGCGAGGTGTCGGCGATGGGCTCGATGCGCGTGCTCGAGCGGGTGTCCCCACCCGCCTGACGGGGGCTTCGCCCTCCCCCGCGAACGTCGATTACCGCCACGGTTTTCCGCGGAAAGCGTGGCGGTAACCTACGTTCGGCGCGAGGAATGGGGGCGGGTTGTCCCCAGTCGTGACTTCATCCCCAGGAACACCGGCGGCGTAACGATCGACGCCTCGAACGTCGTCGTCGGTCGTTGTGGTGGATCCATGACATACGCACCCGGACCGTTCGTCGGCACTGAGGCCGTGGCGCAACGGCGCTACACGCGAAGGACTCTCGCCAGCCGCGCCCAGCTGATCTACCGCAACGTCTACCTGCCCGCCGGCGAGGACCTGACCGCTGCCACCCGCGCCGAGGCAGCCTGGCTATGGTCCGGGAGGAATGCGACGGTGGCGGGACTCTCGGCCGCGGCACTGCATGGAACGCAATGGATCGACGCCGGCGAACCCGCCGAACTCACCAGAGCCATGGCAGGCTCCAACGACATCGTCATACACCGGGAGGTCTTGACCGACGACGAAATCTGCACTGTCCGAGGCATTCCGGTGACGACGCCTGCTCGCACGGCGTTCGACCTCGGTAGGCGCGGCGAGTTGTCTGCAGCCCTGATGCGTCTCGACGCACTCGCCCACGCCACCCGCCTCACTGCCGACGACGTGGCGCCGGTAGTGGCAGCGCACCGCGGAGCGCGGGGAATCAGGGGATTGCGTGCCGCGGTGGCTCTGATGGACGGCGGAGCTGAGTCGCCGCAGGAGACGCGCACCCGGCTACTGCTCCTCGAAGCAGGGTTGCGGCGGCCAGTCACGCAGATCCCGGTGTTCGACGGCTACGGACGGGTGTTCGCTCGCATCGACATGCGATGGCCCGACCTCAACGTCGGCGTCGAGTACGACGGTGCGCAGCACTGGACCGACCCGCGGCAACGATCGCATGACATCGATCGATATGCCGCCCTCGCCGCGCGGCGATGGGTCATCGTGCGCGTCAGTGCCGAGATGCTGCGATACCGGCCATGGGTCGTAGTGGAACGCGTCGTCGGCGCATTGCGGGCTGCGGGGTGCTCGTGGCTCGACGAATGTGGTGTTGTGTCACGGTTTTCGCGAGAAAGCGTGGCTTAATCCGACACTCGGCGCGCAGGCAAGCAACGCTAGCGGCGGGTCTCCGCGCACGCGCAGTCGAAGTCGCCCTCGAGGCCGCGCGGCAGGTCGTTGCCGCGGAAGATCCCGCTGCCCGCCGTGGTCGACGAGAGCGCGTCGGCGGCCAGGATCATCGCCGCGCCCGTCCACGTCGTGCGCTCGACCGGCCAGCGCTTGCCGTCGGCGAACACCAGACCCGTCCAGTACGAGCCATCGGTCTCGCGCAGGTGGTGCATGGCGGCGAATTGCTCGTGGGCGCGGGCGGTGTCACCCATCGCGTCGAGCGCCATCACCAGTTCACACGTCTCGGCGCCGGTCACCCAGGGCCGGTGATCGATGCAGCGGATGCCGAGGCCCGGGACCACGAACTCGTCCCAGCGGGCGTCGATGCGGGCACGTGCTGCGTCGCCGCGGATCGCACCACCCAGCACCGGGTAGTACCACTCCATCGAGTGAGAGTCCTTGATCAGGAACGACTCCGGGTGAGCGGCGATCGCGTGGCCGAGCTGCCCGACCGCCACCTCCCACTCCGGCTGCGGCTGGTCGATGTAGTTCGCCAGCGCCAGCGCGCAGCGGATCGCGTGGTAGATGCTCGAGCTGCCGGTCAACAGTGCTTCCTGCAGGATGCCCGCTGGGCTGGCACCCCAGGAGATCTCGCCGCCTGCGAGCTGCAGCGTCAACACGAAGTCGATTGCCTTGCTCACCACCGGCCACATCGCCTCGGCGAACTCGCGGTCCCCGGTGATCAGCACGTGGTGCCACACCCCGGTCGCGACGTAGGCGCAGAAGTTGCTGTCGCTGTTGGCGTCTTCGATCACGCCGTTGCGGAACTGGATGGGCCACGAGCCATCGGCCCGCTGCGTGTCGCGGCACCAGTCGTACGCCGCACGCGCGGGCTCCCACAACCCCGCCACCGTCAGCGCCATCGCGTTCTCGACGTGATCCCACGGGTCGGTATGCCCGCCGACGAACCACGGCAGCGCACCCGAGGATTCCTGGGTTGCCGCGATGGACTGCGCCGTCTGCAGGCACTGCTCAGGCGTGAGAACGCCTGGCACCCCGGGAATCTCGTGATCCAGCACTAGACCGCCGCTGGCTTCCTGAAGTACAGCGCGACGCTCTTGCCGATCAGCGGGTTCAGCACCGCCTCCGCGTTACGCGTCAGCCAGGGGCGAGACATCATGTCCCACACCAACAACTTGTGATACGCCGTGACGGCCGGGTGGTTCGGCTTGTCGACGCCCACGGCGCACTTGAGCCACCAGAACGGCGCGTGCAGCGCGTGCGCGTGATGGCGGTGATCGAATTCCATTCCGCGAGCGGCGATCTTGGCGTGCAGCTCGTCGGCGCGGTAGATCCGGATGTGCCCACCCTCGTTGGCGTGGTACTCGTCGGACAGCATCCAGCAGACCTTCTCCGGCAGCCACCGCGGCACGGTGACGACGAGCCGGCCGCCGGGCTTGAGCACCCGGACCAACTCGTCGATCGCACGCTCGTCGGCAGGCACGTGCTCGAGGATCTCCGAGGCGATCACGAAGTCGAACGAGCCGTCGTCGAACGGCAAGTCCAGCGCGTCACCCTTGACGGCCTCGGCCTTGGCCGATGCGGGCGCCTCGCCCTGCTCGGCCATCGCCTGCAGGATCGCATCGACGTCGTTGAGGTCCGATGCGCTCTGGTCGAACGCGACGACGTTCGCGCCGCGGCGGAACGCCTCGAACGAGTGACGTCCCGCGCCGCACCCGACGTCGATGACGGTGGAGCCCGCGCCGACGCCAAGCCGGTCGAAGTCGACGGTCAGCATGCGCCTGCCTTCTTGTTGTCTGCCTTCTCGATTGCCCGCTCGTACACCGCCACGGTCTGCGCGGCGACGGACTCCCAGCTGAACACGTCCAGCGCCCGACGCCGACCAGCGGCGCCGAGTCGGTGTAGGTCCAGCGGCGAGTCGAGCAGTGCGCCAAGGGTCTTGGTCAGGTCGTCCACGTCGCCGGGGTTCACCAGGCGCGCGCACTCGTCGTCGGCGCCCACCACCTCCGGCAGTGCGCCGGCCCGGCTCGCGACGATCGGCGTGCCACTGGCCATCGCCTCGACGGCCGGCAGCGAGAAGCCCTCGTACAGCGACGGGATGCAGGCGACTTCGGCCGATGACAGCAGCGCCGCCAATTCGGCGTCGGTCACGCCGCTGGACACCGTGACGATGTCGGAGATGCCGAGTTCGGCGATGAGCTTCTCGGTCGGACCGTTCGGCTCGAGCTTGGCCACCAGCTGGACGTCGACGTCGCGTTCGACGCGCAGCCGGGACACCGCGTGCAGCAGGTGGCTGACGCCCTTGAGCGGCACGTCGGCACTGGCGATCGCGATGATCCGGTTGCGCACCCGATTCGGGGCGGGCGTGAACAGCTCGGTGTCGACGCCGAGCGGCACCACGTGCAGCTGGCCCGGCGAGACGCCGAAGTCCTCGGCGATGTCGGCAGCCGACGTCGACGACACCGTCAACAACTCGGGGATGCGCCGGGCGACCGTCTTCTGCATCTCGGCGAAGCCGTACCACCGCCGCACCAGAGGCTTGCGCCACCACTTCGCGGCCGCGACGTCGAGCACCCGGTCGCGCGTGATCGGGTGGTGCACGGTGGCGACCACCGGCAGGCCCGAGTCGGCGATGTCGAGCAGCGCCGTACCGAGACTCTGGTTGTCGTGCACGACGTCGAAGTCATTGCGGCGTTCGGCGAGAATGCGCGCCATCCGCAGGCAGAACGTCTTGGGCTCGGGGAACGCGGCCGTCCACGTGCTGAGCAGTTCCAGCAGGTCGATGCGGTCGTGGATCTCGCTGGGCCGCGGGATCCGGAACGGGTCCGGCTCGCGGTACAGGTCGAGGCTCGGCACCTCGGTGAGCCGGACGCGGGGATCGAGACCGCCGGGATAGGGCGGCCCCGAGAACACCTCGACGTCATGACCGAGTTCTACGAGGCCGCGACTCAGGTGCCGGACGTAGACGCCCTGGCCGCCACAATGCGTCTTGCTCCGATAGGAGAGCAGGGCGATCCGCATGGTCAGTTCACCGCGACCAGAGTCGACTTAAAGGCTCTGGACATGTGTCCAGACTATAGTTTGACGGGCTAGCCGCCGCAACGCGGCCATTCCGGCCCGGGTCACTCGGGCGGGAACCCGCCGGTGGCCACCGGGCCCCACCGCACCGGCGTCACCCGGATCAGGCACTTGCCCTGCTCGACCATGGCCTTGCGGTACTCGTCCCAGTCGGAGTGCTCACCCGAGATCACGCGAAAGTACTCGACCAGCGGTTCGACGGCGTCCGGCAGGTCGATCACCTCTGCCTCGCCATCGACCTGCACGTAGGCGTCGTTGAACTCGTCGGACAACACGGTGACGCTGGCCCTGGGGTCGCGCCGCAGGTTGGCGGCCTTCGCGCGCTGGGGGTAGCTCGCGATCACGATACGGCCCTGCGCGTCGACGCCGCCGGTGACGGGCGAGGACTGCAGCGAGCCGTCGGAGCGATAAGTGGTCAGGACCATCCGGTGGCGTGGCCGGACGAAGTCGAGCATCTCGGTGCGGGCGACGGTGTCCGCCGTCGCGTACTTGCGGGCCATGCGACCAACCTACTGAGTCGGCTTACTTGCGCTTCAGCGTCCAGGCCGGGACCCAGTGCGCGACCGACCGTCGGTTGGGGCCGTACGCCACGTCGTACCTGACCCAGCCCCACCAGTGGCCTTGCTCGCACATCCCCCAGCACGACAGCACGCCGTCGACGATCGCATGCATCTGCAGGCCGGCCGGGTGATAGCCGCCGGCCCGGTGCGGTTCGCGTGGGAACACCGCCCCCAAGTCGACCAGCACCTCGATCGGCGGATCGACGTGACGGAAGGCCGGCGGCGTGGGCTGCCCGTTGTGCCCGATCGATTGCATCTGCCCCACTGTTCGATCATATGTTCGAACGGTGGTGGTCCGCTAACCCTTGACCAACCCTCGAGGCGGCAGCACGAAGGCGAACGCCCGCGGGTAGCCGAGACCGGTGAGCCGGGCGGACCGGACGGCGGCCACGGTCACCCACCGCACGTCCCCCGACGACGGCTCGTAACACCCGAACTCGTCTCGTTCCACGTCGACGATCAGCACCCAGTGCCGCGGGATCACCCGTCCGACCAGCATCGGCACCGGCCGTCCTCTGCGGACGGCGGCTAGTACGTCGTCCAGCGAATCCCGGCGCCGCCACAGCCCACGCCAGGGCCGCCAGCGGTAACCGGCGCCGATCGCCGCGACCATCCCCATCGGGGTCGTGCCGAGCGCCCGTGGCCAGACCAAGTTGACGCGGTCGTGCACGCGTGCCTGCTCCGCGGCGAACCAAACGAGGTCCGCCGGCCCCGCGCCGGCCAGCCGATGCGCCGGCTCGAGCAGCGCTCGCGCCACGACGGCGACCGCGGGTCCGCAGCTGATGCGGTCGCGTTGCCGCAACCGCATCCCGGCGAACCTCATCTCTCCAGGCTAAGCCGATTCGGAGTGATTCCAACGGCGGACGAGTGGGTATTGAGTGAACACACGTCCACCGAAACCCCCGTCCACCGACACCTGGGAGCCGCCATGAGCTTCGACCTCACGCCGACGGTCGCTCAGCACGACCTCGCCCGACGGGCACACGAATTCGCCGAGCAGGTGGTCCGGCCCGTCGCGCAGGACTACGACAAGCGCCAGGAGTTCCCGTGGCCGGTGCTCGAGGAGGCGGCCCAGGCGGGCTTCTACAGTCCCCTGTTCTACCGCGACCTGATCGGCGACCCGACCGGTCTGTCGCTGCCGATGTTCATGGAGGAGTTGTTCTGGGGTTGCGCAGGCATCGGCCTGGCGATCGTCATGCCCGCTCTGGCCCTGTCGGCGATCGGGCAGGCCGCGTCCCCCGAGCAGATGCTGGAGTGGGCGCCGGAGTGCTTCGGCACCCCGGGGGACCTCAAGCTCGCCGCGCTCGCGATCTCCGAACCCGAGGGCGGCAGCGACGTGCGGAACCTGCGCACCACCGCCCGTCGCGACGGTGACGACTGGATCATCGACGGGCACAAGATGTGGATCGGCAACGGCGGCATCGCCGACGTCCACGTCGTCAACGCCAACGTCGATCCCGACCTCGGCCACAAGGGGCAGGCGCTGTTCATCGTGCCCGGCGGTACGCCCGGCCTGCAGCTGGTCCGCAAGCTCGACAAGCTGGGCTGCCGCGCGTCGCACACCGCGGAACTGAAGTTCGACGGCGTTCGCGTGCCGGCCGCGAACCTCCTCGGCGGTCACGAGAAGCTCGAGCACAAGCTGGCCAAGGCTCGCGAAGCCGTCGAGGGCGGCAGGCACTCAGGGTCGGCGACGCTCGGCGCGCTCGAGCAGACGCGCCCGATGGTGGCCGCGCAGGCGCTCGGGATCAGCAGGGCCGCACTCGAATACGCGACGAGTTACGCCAACGAACGGGAGGCGTTCGGCGCGCCGATCATCGACAACCAGGGCATCGCGTTTCCGCTGGCCGACCTCGCCACTCAACTCGACGCCGCCCGCCTGCTCACGTGGCGGGCGTCCTGGATGGCGGCGACGGGAGTGCCGTTCGAGCGCGGCGAGGGATCGATGGCCAAGCTCGCCGCCACCGAATTGGCGGTCAAGACCACCGAACGCGCGCTCCAGACCATGGGCGGGTGGGGCTACATCAGCGACCACCCCGTCGAGAAGTGGTACCGCGACGCGAAGCTCTACACCATCTTCGAGGGCACCAGCGAGATCCAGCGCGTCGTCATCTCCAACGCACTCGGCGCCGCCGACGGGAGACCGCCCATGCACGTCGACCTGGATCCGACGGGCGGTCCGCTCAACGCGTGGTTCGGTCGCGGCACACCCGCGAGGACCCGCGCGGCGAACAAGGCGCTCGACGCCAGGGACCGCGTTCCCGCACCGGTGATGAACCTGGCGATGAAGGTGCTTCGGCCCCCATCCAAGAAACCCACGGACAAATGACGAAAAATGCGGTACCCCTGGTATCGCCTCAAGTCTTCTGGCAACATTACCGGCCGGTAAGGTTCCCTCGACCAGTACTACCCGACAGGTGGAAATGACAGTGGAGTCGCTGCAGTCGAACGTCTCGTTCCTCGCCGCTCAGGGAACCGAGGGCGGTGGCGCCGCCATCGGTGAGGTGATCGGCATGTCCGTGGTCGGCTTGATCGTCGGCCTGATCCTCCTCTACATCGGCTATCTGCACCGGGCGCGCAAGATCACCTGGCTGAAGAACCTCGCCGATCGCGCAGGCGAGCGCTTCAAGCGGCCTGCGTGGGTCGCGTTGCCCATCATGATGTTCATCAGCACGATCATCACCGCGCTGTTCGGCTTCATCTGGGACGTCAGCCTCCACATCGGAAACGGACGCGACTCCGGCCCGCTGGCGAACCCTGCGCACTACTTCATCCTGTTCGGGCTGTTCATCCTCTTCGTCGCCGGTTGCACCGCGTGCGTGCTCCCCTACGAGAAGCCGGGGCCGTACGCGGTGCGCATCACGCGCAACTGGTACGCCCCGGTCGGCGGCCTGCTGATGGCAGGTTGTGGTCTGTACGCCCTGCTCGGCTTCCCGCTCGACGACGTCTGGCACCGCATCTTCGGTCAGGACGTCACGCTGTGGGGCCCGACCCACCTCATGATGATCGGCGGCGCCGGATTCTCCACGCTCGCCGCCCTGTACCTCGAGCACGAAGGTCGGCGGTCCGTGGGCAAGGACGCCCCCAAGGACGGACCCGGCCTGAAGTTCGTTCGCTACTTGGCATTCGGTGGCATCGTCATCGGCCTGTCGGTGTACCAGATCGAGTTCGACTTCGGCGTCATGCAGTTCCGCCAGGTCTTCGAGCCCATGCTGATCGCCGCAGCGGGTGCGTTCGCCCTCGTCGCGGCGCGGATGCTGATGGGCCGCGGCGCCGCGCTCATCGCGGTGTTGCTCGCGATCGCACTCCGCGGCCTGGTGTCGTTGATCGTCGGCCCCATCCTGGGCGCCCCGATCAACTGGTTCGCGCTCTACCTGGGCGCCGCCCTGGTCGTCGAGGTGCTCGCGCTGACCCCGCTGCTCAAGAGGCCGATGCTGTTCGGTCTCGTCAGCGGCATCGGCGTGGCCACCGTCGGGCTGTGGATCGAGTCGTTCTGGATCAACGCCGTCTACGAATACTCCTGGCCCACCAGCATCTGGCCCGAGGCGCTCGCCATGGCGGTGCCCGTCGCCGCGCTCGTCGGCGTGTGCGGCGCGATGGTGGGCATGGTGCTGACCGATCAGAAGCTGCCGAGCCGCGCCATCGGCATCGGCGTCGTCGCTCTCGCGGTCATCGCACTCGGCGGCGCGACGGCCAACGGGCTGCGCTACGACGTGCCGCAGAACGCGACCGCATCCTTCACGCTGACGGAGGCGCCCAGCGTCGGCGATCAACGCATGGCCACCGCAGACATCCGGATCAACCCCCCGGACCTGATCACCGAGGACCCGAACTGGGTGTCGATCCTCGGCTGGCAGGGCGGCCTGGCCAACGACCGCGGCAAGTTCGTCGACCACCTCGAGAAGGTCGGCCCCGGCCACTTCCGTTCCACCGCACCGATGCCGGTGTCCGGATCGTGGAAGACGCTGCTGCGCGTGCACGACGGCCGCACCATGGCCGCCGTTCCGATCTACCTGCACGGTGACCCCGGGATCGGTGCGGCCGAAGTGCCCGCCGAGGCGTCGATGACGCGGCCGTTCGTCTCAGAGATCACCATCCTGCAGCGCGAGCGCAACCCCGACGTCCCCCAGGCGCTGTGGCTGATCGGGTGCCTGATCGTGCTGGCCTGCACGCTCACGATGATCGGTGGACTCGCTTGGGGCGCAGGCCGGTTGAACCGGAACGAGCCGACGAGCACCATCACCGAGCGTCAGCCGGAGCCCTCCGGGCAGGCATGACCGCCGCCACGTCGACGGTGATCCTCGCCGATCACCCGATCCTCTACGCCATCCCGGCGTTCGCCCCGGCGATCGTCGTGGTGGGCGTGGTGGTGTTCATCGCGATGCGCGACCGTCGCCAGGGTGACGACGATGAGGAGACTCACAGCGACTCGTCAGCGAGCAACGGAGAGGATGTCTGATCGTGACCACTTCAACGATCGCCAAGACCCTTGCCGCACTCGTCACCGTCTCGTTCGTCGCCGTCGGATGCGGGGGCTCGAGTGAGACGTCCGAGAGCAGTAGTGCGGCATCGACCACCCCGTCGGACACCGCCGCGCCGCCGCTGACCGATCAGCAGGAGGCGCCGGCCCGGCTGAACGTCGACGTCACGATCAAGGCGGGCGAGGTGACGCCCACCAACGCCGCGCTAGAGGCACGAGTCGGTCAGCCCATCGTGATCCGCGTCAACAGCGACGCCGCCGACGAGTTGCACGTGCACTCCAACCCGGAGCACTCGTTCCCGATCGAGGCGAAGACCGGCCAGGCGTTCCAGTTCACCGTCGACGTGCCCGGGAAGGTGGACGTCGAACTGCACGACCTGAACAAGACCATCGCCACCATCGCCGTGCAGCAGTGACGGGAGCCGCCCCCGGTTACGACGTCCAGGTTCTCGCCCACGGTTTGGGCGGATCATCGGACCTGCCCATCCCGTTCACCTACGCGCTGCTCGGCGGGGCGTGGGCGCTGACGTTCACGTTCGCCGTCATGGCGCTCGCGTGGAAGAAGCCCCGGTTCGATCCGGCCCGTCAGGGCCGACCGCTGCCCCGGTGGGTCACCGCTGCCGTCGACTCGCCCGCCGTGCGGTGGACCGTCGCACTGCTCGCGCTGCTGCTGGCCGCCTGGGTAGCCGTCGCCGCGATCTTCGGCCCGCAGACCGGCGAGAACGCGCTGCCCGGCGTCTTCTACGTGCTGCTGTGGGTCGGCCTCGTCGCCGTGTCGGTGGTGATCGGCCCGGTCTGGCGGCTGCTCTCTCCCGCGCGCACCCTGTACCGGCTGCTGCCGATGTCACGGCGGCCACCGCCGCTGACGTACCCGGAGCGGCTCGGATGCTGGCCTGCGGTCTTCGGGCTGTTCGCGTTCGTGTGGCTGGAACTGGCCAGCCCCAACCCCGGCTCGCTGTGGGCGGTCAAGGTGTGGCTGCTCGTCTACCTGATCGCCGTGCTGGCCGGCGCGATCGCCTTCGGCACCAGGTGGCCCGCGCGCGCCGACCCGTTCGAGGTGTACGGCATCTTCGTGTCCCGGCTGGCACCGTTGCGCCGGAACGACGACGGCCGGATCGCCATCGGGAATCCGTTCGACCACCTGCCGTCGCTGCCGGTGCGCGCCGGCACCATCGGGGTGGTCTCGGTGCTGCTCGGGTCGACGGCCTTCGACAGCTTCTCCGCACTGCCGGGCTGGCGCACGTTCGTCGACGACACCTCGGGCGGGTCGGCCGCGCTCGCGGTGCTGTTGCGCACCATCGGCCTGCTGACGTTCGCGCTGATCGTCGCGGTCACCTTCTGGCTGGCTGCGCGGGCGACCGGCGGCGTGGACCGCGAGACTCGACGCCGACTGCCCGGCCTGATGGCCCACTCGCTGATCCCCATCGTGGTGGGCTACATCTTCGCCCACTACCTCACGTATCTGATCGAACGCGGCCAGCAGACGATCCTGCGTCTCGCCGACCCCTTCGGCACCGGCTGGCTCGGCGACGTCGAGGTGTCGTACCTGCTGTCGATGCATCCCGGTGTGTTGGCGACGCTCAAGGTCGCGTTCGTCGTACTTGGCCACGTGGCGGGCGTCGTCGCGGCGCACGACCGCGCACTGCGCGTACTGCCCAAGCGCCACCGGCTGACCGGCCAGCTCGCGATGATGCTGGTGATGACGGGCTACACGTTCATGGGGCTGTGGCTGCTGTTCGGCGGCTGACCCGCGGGCCGCGGCGATAGCCTGGACGGCATGCGAGCGCTGATCGTCGTCGACGTCCAGAACGACTTCTGCGAGGGCGGGTCGTTGGCCGTCGAGGGCGGCACCGAGGTCGCGCAGTCGATCACCGCGCTGCTGGAGCACCACGACTACGACCACGTGGTGGCCACCAAGGACTTCCACATCGATCCGGGCACGCACTTCTCCGACACCCCGGACTACCGCGACTCCTGGCCGCCGCACTGCGTGGTGGGCACCTCCGGCGTGGAGTTCCATCCGGCGTTCGATCCGAGCGCGGTCGAGGCGGTGTTCCACAAGGGGCAGTACTCGGCGGCCTACAGCGGGTTCGAGGGCAGGCACGCCGACGACGAGACGCCGCTGGCCGACTGGCTGCGCGCGCACGACGTCGACGCCGTCGACGTGGCGGGCATCGCCACCGACTACTGCGTCAAGGCCACCGCCGCCGACGCCGTCGCGGCGGGCTTCACGACCCGCGTGCTGCTGAACCTCACGGCCGGGGTGGCCCCGACGTCGACCGCCGAGGCCGTCGACGCGCTGCGCGCGGCCGGCGTCGAGGTGGCCGACTAGCGCGTCGGGTCCACCGGCCTACCCGACCACCGCGGCGTACGACGCTCCAGGTGCGCTCGCACGCCCTCGGCGGCGTCGTCATGGCCCATCAGCGCGAGGTGGATCTCGGTCTCGCGTGCGCCGACCGCGGCGTGGTCGAGGTCGAACGCATCCCACAGCAGCCGCTTGCTCGCGGCGACCGACATCGGAGCGGTGTTCGTCGCGATGTCCGCCGCCAATGCCTGCGCGGCGGGCAGCACCTCGTCGGCGGGCAACACGCGGCTGCCCAACCCCAGCTCGACGGCGCGGTGCCCGTCGAACGTCGCGCCGGTGAGCAGCACCTCGGCGGCCCGTGCCACGCCGACGAGCCGCGGCAGCACCCAGTGGGAGTACGCGTCGCCGACTACCCCGCGGCGGACCTGGACGACGCCGTAGGTCGCATCGGCCGCGAAGATCCGGACGTCGCACTGCAGCGCGAGGGTCAGTCCCAGTCCGATGGCATGGCCGTTCACCGCCGCGATCACCGGCTTGTTCAAGGTGAAGGCGGGCACGTCCACACCGGCCGCGCTGAAGCCCGCCCCGGGCGCGGCGAACGTGCGCTCACCCGCGGTGAGGTCGGCGCCCGAACAGAACGCCGGCGGGGCGCCGGTCAGCACGATCACCCGCACGTCGTCGGCCGCGTCGCAGCGGCGATAGGCGTCGGCGAGTTCGTCGCGCATGCCGTCGCCGACGGCGTTGCGCCGGGCCGGCCTGTTCAGGGTGACCGTAGCCACACCGCCGAAGACGGTGGTTTGCAGCGTCCGATAAACGGGCAGATCAGCGTGTGCATTCATGCGGCCTACCTCCGACTCGGGGATCTCGCCCAGCATGCTCCCGCACTCAGGCTCACCGTAGAGTCGCTGTGTTCGGGCTGAGGCCATCGGACGCCCTGAGGCGTCCCCTGACGGAAGGCGAATCTTGACTCAAGCCGCCAGTACCACTGCTCCCACGTTCGAGATCTGGCGCGGGAAGGCGTACCCCCTTGGCGCCACCTACGACGGTTCCGGCACCAACTTCGCCGTCTTCAGCGAGGTCGCCGAGCGCGTCGAACTGTGTCTGTTCGACGCCGACGGCTCGCAGATCGACTGCCTGACCCTGCCCGAGGTCGACGGATTCGTGTGGCACGGCTTCGTGCCGAATGTCGAGCCCGGCCAGCGCTACGGCTACCGCGTCCACGGACCGTACGACCCGGCGAACGGCCACCGCTGCAACCCGAACAAGCTGCTCGTCGACCCGTACTCCAAGGCGATCGACGGCAGCTTCGACTGGAACCAGTCGCTGTTCGGGTACAACTTCGGCGACGAGGACAGCCGCAACGACGACGACTCGGCCGACAGCATGCCGAAGTCGGTCGTAATCAACCCGTTCTTCGACTGGGGCACCGACCGCCCGCCGAACCACGAGTACGCCGACACCGTGATCTACGAGGCGCACGTCAAGGGTCTGACCGAGACCCATCCCGACATCCCCGAGCAGATCCGCGGCACGTACGCCGCCGTCGCGCACCCGGTGATCATCGAGCACCTCAAGTCACTCGGCATCACCGCCATCGAACTGATGCCGGTGCACCACTTCGCCAATGATTCGACGCTCATCGACAAGGGCCTGTCGAACTACTGGGGTTACAACACCATCGGGTTCCTGGCGCCCGACTCGAAGTACGCCAGCAGCCCCAACCCGGGCGGCCAGGTGCAGGAGTTCAAGGCGATGGTCCGCGCCCTGCACGAGGCGGGCATCGAGGTCATCCTCGACGTCGTCTACAACCACACCGCCGAGGGCAACCACATGGGCCCGACGCTCTCGATGCGTGGCATCGACAACGCTGCCTACTACCGGTTGGTGGAGGACGACAAGAAGTTCTACATGGACTACACCGGCACCGGTAACAGTCTCAACGTCAGCCACCCGCACTCGCTGCAGCTGATCATGGACTCCCTGCGCTACTGGGTGACCGAGATGCACGTCGACGGCTTCCGCTTCGACCTCGCCTCGACGCTGGCGCGCGAGTTCTACGAGGTGGACCGCCTGGCGACGTTCTTCGAACTCGTGCAACAGGATCCGACCGTGAGCCAGGTGAAGCTGATCGCCGAACCGTGGGACGTCGGTCCCGGTGGCTACCAGGTGGGCAACTTCCCGCCGCAGTGGACGGAATGGAACGGCAAGTACCGCGACACCGTCCGCGACTTCTGGCGCGGCGAGCCCGCCACGCTCGACGAGTTCGCCTACCGCCTCACCGGATCGGCAGACCTCTACGAGCACACGGCCCGCCGACCGGTCGCGTCGATCAACTTCGTGATCGCGCACGACGGCTTCACGCTGCGGGACCTGGTGTCCTACAACGAGAAGCACAACGAGGCCAACGGCGAGGACAACAACGACGGCGAGAGCCACAACCGGTCGTGGAACTGCGGCATCGAGGGTCCGACCGACGATCCCGAGGTGCTGGCACTGCGCGCCAAGCAGGAGCGCAACTTCCTGACGACACTGCTGCTCTCGCAGGGTGTTCCGATGATCTGCCACGGCGACGAGTTGGGCCGCACCCAGGGCGGCAACAACAACGGCTACTGCCAGGACAACGAGATCACCTGGATCAACTGGGATTCCGCGGATCCGGACCTGCTCGAGTTCACCAAGGTCGTCTCCGCGCTGCGGGCAGCGCACCCGGTGTTCCGGCGCCGCCGGTTCTTCAGCGGCAAGCCCGTCGGCCGCCGCGGTGAGGCGGGGCTGCCCGACATCACCTGGTTCACGCCCGACGGCACCGAGATGTCCGGCGAAGACTGGGGTTCCGGGTTCGCGAAGTCGGTCGGGGTGTTCCTCAACGGCCAGGGCATCCCGGACCGCGACACCCGCGGCCAGCGCGTCGTCGACGACTCGTTCCTGCTGCTGTTCAACGCCCACCACGAGCCGATCGACTTCACACTGCCGTCGGAGGAGTTCGGCGGCAGCTGGCAGGTGGTGCTCGACACCAGCGTCGGCGTCGCCGACGAGACGCCGGAACCGTCCGCTTCGGGGGGCACGTTGACGGTCGACGCGCGCTCCACCGTGGTGCTTCAAGCCCTCGTCGAGGATGCTTCCTGACGTCATCCGGGCGACCGTCGGAGCGGCGCTCGGTGACCTCGGTGGCCTGTTCGATCAGCGGGGCGTGGTCTTCAACGCGACGCTGAAGTTCGACGACGTGGCTCTGCCGGGTGGGACGACGCTCCTGCGGCCCGGCGCGCACGACGCGATCGTCCGGTTCGCGCCGGTCGGTACTGGGTCGGTGCCGCGCACCGTCTGCATCAAGGTGCCCGGCGCCTACGGCCCCGGTCGCGATCAGGACTTCCTGTTCGCGACCTCGGGTGACGGTGCACCGCTGCACCATGCGGTGTTGTCGTCGGCGAGTGCGACCGGTCTGTACTCGTCGCTGTGGCTGTATCTGGCGGGCGTGCGACCGGTGGCGTTCGGCGCGCGCGTCGCCGCCGCCGAGCCAAAGCGGGGCGACACCGTCGACTTCCTGCTGGGCGGAGTGCTGTCGCGGTTCGGCCGCATCGGCACGCTGACCCTGGGTGAACGGGCAGCCGGGAACGACGTCGAGTTCTCGGCCGGCCATGGCGGCGGTGGGCTACGGGCGCTGCCGCCCGCACTGCTCTACCGGGGCTGAGTCGGGCTCATTCGATGACGTCGAAGAACGACTCACCGTCCTCCGGTGTGCCGTCGATCTGGCCACGGGTACGGCCGTGCTCCTCGGGGTCGATGCGGTCCAGCGCATCCTCACCCGTGAGACCCAGCCCGCCGCCCGCGTCGGCGTCGTGCGAGTCGGTGGGTGACTCGCGATCGTCGGCGGAGACGTCGGGCTCCTCCTCGGCAAGCCGCTCGTCGAGCGTCTCGTCGTCCTTGGCCTCGATCCACCGTTCCGGCGGGTCGACCACTTCGTCGCCGTCGTCGTTGCGGATCTCGTCGGAGTCGAGTTCCTCGGCGGGTTCCAGGGGGTTGTCGTCGAAGCCGTCTGTCGTCATCTGATCAATGGTGCCCGACGACCCGGCGGGCCGTGCGTCAGGGCTGGCGCGGTGGCACGGTCAGGTCGAAGACGAGGTCCGTGCCCACGCGTCGCGCGGCGTAGTTGAACGCCACCCATCTGGCGATGTCGTTGTGGCTGCGGGCGTTTCGTCCCAGTTGGCTGCCGGTGCTCGTCGCGACGTAGTAGGCGATGCGGTGTTCGCTCACGTCGCGCTGGAACTGCGCGAGCGTGGGGGTCGGATCCAGGCCGGAGAAGCCGCCGATCGCCATCACGGCGGTGTGGGTGGCCAGCTCGAGTACCGCGGCGTTGGTGGACCGGTCGACCGCCGCCGACCAGTCGGTGTGCGTGGCCTCGAGCAGCGCGTCGAGGTCGACGTCGACGACGCTGCGGCCCCGCTGCGCGGTGAGCACGCCGCGGCGGGCGGGCCCGACCGATGGGGCGCCACCGTGGTGCGGGGTCACGGCCGTGGCGAACGCGTACGCCCCGCTGCCTGCCAGCGCAGCGGCCACCGCGACGGTCGCCGCCGCGGCTGCCGCGACGCGTCTGCGGGCGGGTACCCCGAGCGCGGCGGCGGCTGCGAGCACCGCCACCGCCAGCACTGCCCACCGCAGCGGAGGCAGCCAATGGGCATTGCGGCCGAGCACCCACCAGCTCCACACCCCGGTGCCCAGTGACATCAGTACGAAAAGGGCCCGTTGGTATCGGCTTTCGCGATGCACCCAGGTCTGCTGCAGCCCGATGGCGAACATCGCCGCGACCGCCGGCGCGACCGACAGGCTGTAGTAAGGGTGCACCGTGCCGTGCATGTAGCTCAGCACCAGACCGTCGACCAGCAGCCACCCGCCGAACAGGACCGTCGCGGCCCGCACCCGGTCGGTACGCGGCGCGCGGCCCCTGGCGATCACGACGACGACCACCGCGACCACCGACGCGGGCACCAACCACCCGATCTCGTAGGCGAATTCGCCCGCCAGCAGTCTCGACCACCCGCGCACCTGGGTGCCGAGGTCGGGGACGTCGGCCAGTTCGGGGACCGTCACCTCGTGGTTGCGGCCCAGGATGCGCGCCATCCCGTTGTAGCCCAGCACCAGGTTCATGAAGTCGTTGTCGGTCGAGCCGGCGAGGTAGGGCCGCGACGACGCAGGCCACCACGCCGTCAGCAGGACGAACCAGCCACCCGACGCCACCATCGCGGCGGCAGCCGCGGCGAGGTGACACAACCGCGTCCGCACCGCCACCGGCGCCGCGATCAGGTACGTGGCGGCCAGCGCGGGTGCGATCAGCAGACCCTCGAGCATCTTCGCGAGGAACGCGAGCCCCAGTGCTACTCCTGCCATCGCCAACCAGCGGGCGCCGCGGGCGGGTTCGAGCGCGCGCAGGGTGCAGTACGCGGCCGCGGTCATCAGCAGCACCATCGCGGCGTCGGGGTTGTTGTACCGGAACATCAGCACCGCCACCGGTGTCAACGCGAGCGCTGCCCCGGCGAGCATCCCGGCACGCGGCCCACCGACCCTCGCGACCGCCGCGTACAGCAGCGCTACGGTGCCGACCGCCATCAGCGCCTCGGGGACGAGCATGCTCGCGCTGCCGAAGCCGAACACCCGGCCCGACAGACCCATCACCCACTGGGCCAGTGGGGGCTTGTCGACGGTGATGAAGTTGTTCGGGTCGAGCGAGCCGAAGAGCAGCGCCTTCCAGTTCGTCGAGCCGGATTGCGTTGCGGCGGCGTAGAACGCGTTGGCCATCCCGTTGATGGTGATGCGCCACAGGTAGAGCGCGGCAGTGCCGAGCAGTAGCGCGCAGACGCCCAGCCGACGCCACCGCAGTGAGTTCTCGGTCGTCACCGGGACAGTGACGCACCGCTACCGTGGGCCTACCTGTGAGCAGGCCGAGAGTGGCCTGCGGATCGGGCGGAGGTCAGCCGACGAGCCGTTGGATCGACGCCATCGGGATCTTGAGCCACGCGGGGCGGTAGCGCGCCTCGTAACCTGCCTCGTAGACGGCCTTGTCCAGTTCGTAGGCCGCCAGCAGGTCGCCGGAGTCCCGCGGATCGGTGCCCATCGCCGCGGCGTAGCCGTCGCAGAACGCGCCGCAGTTGCGGTCGACCCACTCCCTGGCCCGCACCGCCAACGGTTCGTCGCCGCCGGGTTCCTCGCCGCCCTCTATCAGCTGCTGGTATGCGGCGTACTCGTAGGAGCGCAGCACGCCTGCGACGTCGCGCAGGGCGGAGTCGGGCCTGCGGCGTTCGGGCAGCGGTTGGCCGGGCTCCCCCTCGAAGTCGATGACGAGCCACGCCTCCGGCGTGCGGAGCACCTGGCCGAGGTGCAGGTCGCCGTGGACGCGCTGCACGACGGTCGACTGTTCGGCGAGCTTGCGGTACCGCTCCTCGATGGCCGGCGCGTACTGGGCCAGCCCGGGTACGGCGTCGGCCAGTGCGCCGAGCCGGGTGAGCAGGGTGTCGACCGGAAACGGTTCCTCGGCGGTGCCCAGTTCGGCCGCCAGCGTCTGATGCACGGTGGCGACGGCCTCACCGAGGCGGCGGGATTCGGCGACGAAGTCCGAGCCCCCGTCGGGATTGGTGACGAGGTCGCGGGTGCTGGCGGTGGCCATGTCCCACCCCTCGACCGAATTCGCGGCGAAGGCCGTGATCATCCCCAGCGCATAGGGCTCGCCGTCGATCTCGGTGTCGAACGAACCGAGCAGCCGCGCCACGTGCCCGTTGCCTGCGCGGGCCAGGACCCGGTTGAGTTCGATGTCCGGGTTGATGCCGGGGGTGACCCGACGGAACACCTTGAAGATGGCCGAGGTGCCGAAGACGACGCTGGTGTTGCTCTGCTCGGCGCCGATCACGCGGGCGGTGGCGCCCACCGGGAGGTCGGCCCCCGGCTCCTTCGAGAAGTGCAGCCCGCCCACGGTGGCGTCGCCGTCGACCAGGGACAGCAGGTGCTGCGCGGCGTTCGGGTCGTAGAGGGCGTCATACGCCGTGCGGGCTCCGTCGTGGCCGATGGTCGCGACGTCCGGGTAACCGTCGACCGGACCGTCGGTCCACCGGATCAACACCTGGTAGCGGTCCCGGGTGCCGTTGTCGTACTTCGCGTCGATCAACTTGAGGTCGAGGTCGTCGCCCAGGCGGACCGACGTCGACTCGTAGAGGCTCGACAGCACCCGGCCGCGGCCCGCGTACCACCGCTGCGCGGTCAGCCAGTTCTGCAGTGACAGCGTCACGATCGCTCTCCCAACCGGTCGCGCGGCGCGGGAATCATCACGGCGCAGACCAAAGACATTCGACGCCAAACCTTTTCGCTCGGCTTGACCCACGGCGCCGTGAGACGCGCGAGATCCACCGCTGGTCCGGCCCATCCGTCCCTCAAGCTACCCATCACCGCCGCAGTTGAATCACGACGGCAGTCGGCGTGGCCGCGGTGCAGGTAGGGTGCCGTAGTGGCCACCCGCGACTCCCGTCCCCGCGATCACGGCGACCCCGGCGACGCTCCGACCATCCCGCCGCCGCTGACACCCGTCGTGAACTCGGTCCGCCCGTCGGCCGCCGAAGAGGCGCGCACGATCGCGGCGTCGACCAACACCGGGACCCTGGCCACGCTCACGGCCACCGGTGACCCGTGGGCGTCCCTGGTGACCTACGGTCTGCACGGCGGAGCGCCGGTGCTGTGCGTCTCCAACCTCGCCGAACACGGCCGCAACCTCTCCGCCGACCAGCGCGCGAGCCTGGCCGTCGTCGCCCCCGCGACCGACACCGACCCGCTGGCCAACGCCAGGATCACGCTGGCGGGGGTGGTGTACGAGCCGACCGGCGCCGAGTACGACGAGGCGCGCCAGGCCCATCTCGACGGCGTGCCGGCCGCCAAGTACTACGTGGACTACAGCGACTTCACGCTCTGGGTGCTGCGCGTCGACCGGGTGCGCTGGGTCGGTGGCTACGGCCGCATGGACTCCGCCAGCGGCGCCGACTACGCCGCGGCCCAGCCGGACCCCGTCAGGTCTGCCGCCAGCGGTGCCGTCGCCCACCTCAACGCCGACCACGCCGACGCACTGGCCGCGATGGCCAGGACCCTCGGCGGCTACCCCGACGCGACCGCCGCGGTGTGCACGGACCTCGACCGCTACGGCCTCGACCTGCGGGTGACGTGTGACCGGGGAATCGCCTACACCCGGGTCGGGTACGCCCAGCCGATCGACTCCGCCGACGAGTTACGCGCTGCAGCGGTCGAACTGACCCGTCGCGCCCGAGAGGGCTGACGTGGTGCCCGATACGATTCGGCCATGTTCAGCGACCGACCCAATACGTGGCAAGCCGCGTTCGACCTGATCCGCACCCGCGGTTACGAGCGCCGCGAGGAGCCATTCACCTTGGCCAGCGGTCAACTCAGCCACGACTACATCGACGGCAAGTACGCCGTCGACACCGGTGAGCGGCTCTCGATCGTCAGCCGCGCGGTGGCCGACCTCGCCGAGCGCACCGGCATCGAGTTCGACGCCGTCGGCGGCCTGACCATGGGCGCCGACCCGCTCGCGCACGGGGTGGCGATGGTGACCGGCAAGGCGTGGTTCTCGGTGCGCAAGGAGCAGAAGAACCGCGGCCGCGAGCAGTGGATCGAGGGCACCCGGATCGAATCGGGCACCCGGGTGCTGCTCGTCGACGACGTGATCAGCACCGGCGGCTCCACCGAGATCGCGTTCGACCGGGTGACCGCGGTGGGTGCCGTCGTCACCGGCGTGATCCCGATGGTCGACCGCGGCGACGTCGCGGCAGGCCGATTCGCCAAGCGTGGCGTCCCGTTCGCCGCGCTGGTGACCTACCGCGACCTGGGCATCGAGCCGGTCAAGGACGTCTAGGACACCACCCGGTTTTCCCGCCGAACGTCGATTACCGTCACGCTTTTTCGAGAATTCCGTGGCGGTAACCTACGTTCGCGCAAGTCCGGGCCCGGCTACACCACCAGCAGGCGAGTCGGCTCGACGCCGACCGTCACGGGTGCGCCGGGCTCGAACGCCCGGGCTGCGGCGCTGCTGAGCTGGGCGTCGAGCACCGTGCCGTCGGGCAGTTCGACGTACACCCGCGAAATCGGCCCGAGGAACGCGACCGACTTGACCGTCGCCGTCCCCGCCGGGTCCGCGGTCACGGTCACCGACTCGGGCCGCAGCAGCGCAGTGCCCTGACCGTTGGCGATCGAGCCGTCGAGCGTCGGCACCGTCGCACCGAGCAGCAGCGCGCGACCGGCCTCGACGCGCGCGGGCACCCGGTTGTTGAGCCCGACGAACTCCGCGACGAACGGCGTGGCCGGGTTCGCGTACACCTGGGCGGGCGCCGCGAGCTGCTCGAGGCGGCCCTGGCTCATCACGCCGACGCGGTCGGCGACGGCGAGCGCCTCCTCCTGGTCATGCGTGACGAACAGCGTCGTGGTGCCCACCTCGAGTTGGACGCGCCGAATCTCGTCGCGCAGCTGCGAGCGCACCTTGGCGTCCAGCGCGGACAGCGGCTCGTCGAGCAGCAGCACGCTGGGCTCGATGGCCAGCGCCCGGGCCAGCGCGACGCGTTGCTGCTGACCGCCGGACATCTCCGCGGCGTACTTGTCGGCGTGCGCGGAGAGCCCGACGAGGTCGAGCATCTCGGCAGCGCGGGTGGATCGCTTCGACCGGTCCCGGCCGCGCACCTTGAGCCCGAACTCCACGTTCTGCAGCGCCGTCAGGTGCGGGAACAGGCTGTAGGCCTGGAACACCATGCCCATGTCGCGCTTGTTGGCGGGCACCGAGGTCACGTCGCGGCCGCCGACCGACACCGTGCCCGACGTCGCCTCGTCGAGGCCTGCCAGGATCCGCAACGCGGTGGTCTTGCCGCAGCCCGACGGTCCGAGCAGCGCGACGAATTCGCCGGGTTCGATGTGCAGGGTCAGGCCGTCGAGCGCCTTCACCGTGCCGTAGACCCGGGTGAGGTCGGTCAGCTCGACGCCGACCCCCGTGGTCACTCGGGCTTGCGCCCCCGCCCCCGTTCGTGCGCTCGTCACGTCTTGCGCCTCCGTCGGCTGAGTAGGGAAAGTGCCAGCAGCAGAACGAAACCGAACAGCAGCACGGCCAGCGAGGCGGCCACCGACGTCGGTCCGTTGGTCTTGCCGATCGCCACGATCTGCACCTGCAGCGTCTCGAAGCCCGACAGCGAGGCGATCGTGTACTCGCCGAGCACCACGGCCACCGAGATGAACGCGGCGGACAACACGCCAGAGGTGATGTTGGGCAACACCACTCGCACGATCGTCGTCGTCCACCCCGCACCGAGGGAGCGCGCCGCCTCGGCGAGGGTACGCAGGTCGATGGCCGACAGCGCGGCGTCGAGCGCCCGGTAGGCGAACGGCAGCACGATGACGACGTAGACGAACGTCAGCGTGAGCGCCGATTCGCCGAGCAGATAGGTCACCCACAGGTAGACGTTCTTGAGGCCGACGACGATCACCAGGGCCGGGATCGTCAGCGGGAGTAGGCACAGGAATTCGACGATGCCCTTGGCCCACGGCGTGCGCAGCCGCACCCAGATCATCGTGGGGACCAGGATCACCAGCATCGCGACGACGGTGAGCAGTGCGAGCAGCAGTGACGTCACGATCGCCTGGTACAGCGCGTCGTCGGCGAACAGATTGGTCCACGCCGTCCCGGTTCGCCCGCCCTGGATCAGGTTTCGGGTCGAGAAGTCCGCCATCGCGTAGAGCGGGAAGAGGAAGAACGCGGCGAACACCAGCCAGAGTGCCCCGCGTGCAACGCGCCTGGCGATCATCGCAGCCACCTGGCCGTCCGGCGCATCAGCAGGTTGTAGGCCACCATGACGATCGCGACCACCACGATCATCTCCAGCGCCAGCGCATACGCGAAGCCGGACTGCCCCAGCACGATCTCACTGGTCAGCGCCGAACGGATCAGCAGCGGCACGATCGGGCTGCCCTGGCTGACCAGCGCGGCGGCCGTCGCGTACGCGGCGAAGGCGTTGGCGAACAACAGCAGTGCCGACCCCAGGAACGCCGGGGTCAGCAGCGGCACCGCGACCTCGCGCCAGTACTGCCACGTCGACGCGCCGAGGCTAACCGCGGCCTCGCGCCACTGCTCGCGCAATCCCTCGAGCGCCGGCAGGAACACGATGACCATCAGGGGGATCTGAAAGTACGTGTACACCAGGATCAGACCGGGCAGGCCGTACAGCCAGCCCGACCCGGCCAGGTCCCACCCCAGGTGCTCGGCGGCCCACAGCGTCAGCACGCCGTTCAGGCCGATCGTCGCGAGGAACGCGAAAGCCAGTGCGACGCCACCGAACTGGGCCAACACGCTGCACAGCGACAGCACGGTCCGGCGCACCGCCGACTCCGGCGGCCGGGTGACGATGAGCCAGGCCAGCAGTGCACCGAACACCGCACCCAGCGCCGCGGTGCTGCCCGAGAGCAACACGCTCTTGCCCAGGGCGGCGAGCGCGGTGTCACCGAACAGTGCCTCGATGCGGGCGAGGGAGAACCCGGTCTCGTCGACCACTGCGCCGATGAGGACCGTCACGGTCGGAACGATCAGGAAGATCGCGACGATCGCGAAGAACGGCAGCAGCGGAAGGGAATCCCGCAGTCGTCGCAGCAGGATCAGCCGACCGCCTTCGCCCAGTTGGCCTCGAGGTACTTGGTGGCCGCCTGGTTCTGTTCCACGGTCACGATCGTCGCGGCGCCGTTGACCGGCGGCAGCAGGTCGAACGCCGCCTGATCGATCGTGCCCTTGCTGACCATCGAGTCGGCGCGCACGGGACGGGCGCCGCCCTGCAGGTACAGGTTCTGGCCTTCGTCGCTGTAGAGGAACTCCTGCCACAGCCGGGCGGCGGCGGGATGCGGCGCGTCCTTGTTGATCGCCTGATAGTAGTAGCCCGCGACCGAGGCGTTGGGCGGGATCGCCACCTTCCACGACGGGAGCTTCTTGGTCTGGGCGACGTTCAGGTAGTCCCAGTCGATGACGACGGGCGTCTGACCGGACTCGATGGTCGCGGGCGTCGGGTCGACGGGCAGGAAGTTGCCCGCTTCCTTGAGCTTTCGGAAGAACTCGACGCCGGGCGCGATGTCGTCAGGGGTGCCGCCCTGGGAGATCGCGACCATCATGACGCCGGAGAACGCGGCACCGGCCTGAGTCGGATCGCCGTTGAGCGCGACCTTGCCCTTGAACTCCGGCTTCAGCAGGTCCTCGACGCCGGTGATCGCGGGAACCTTCGACGAGTCGTAGCCGATCGACATGTAGCCGCCGTAGTCGTTGACCCACTTGCCGTCGGGGTCCTTGAAGTTGTTCGAGACGTCGTCGAAGGTCTCCACCTTGTACGGCGCGAACATATCGGTGTTGGCCAGCGCCACCGACTGCCCGAGGTCGAACACGTCGGGGGCGGTGGACTTGCCCTTCTGCTGGTTGGCGGCGTTGATCTCGTCCTGGCTGGCCGCGTCGGGCTGTGCGGAGTTGACCTTGATGCCGTACTCGTCGCCGAAGGCCTTGATGATCGCGCCGTAGTTGGCCCAGTCCGGCGGCAGGGCGATGACGTTGAGTTCGCCCTCGGCCTTGGCGGCCTCGACGAGCCCTTCCTTGCCCCCGAAGTCGGCTACCGAGGTCGCCTCGCCCGCCTTCACGCCGGATTCGGTCTCTGCACCGCCGGAGTCCTTCTCGGGTGGGGCGCACGAGGTGAGCGCGCCGGTGAGGACGAGTAGTGCTGCGCTGGCGGCCGCGGTGAGCCGGAGAGTCTTCATTGCCGAACCTTCTTATGAGCGGGCGGCGCGACGGTGGCGACGACACCAATCGACGGTGACGAAACCGGGTCGCCGGGGTGAACGGATCGACCCCGTCGGGAACCTTACCGGCGGGCCCCATCACCGGCTGAGGTTCCGGTGACACGCGTTCATCAGCAGGGCAGAACGCGTCACGATTGCGTATCGGCCGCCACCCGATGCACGTTTGTGCTGGTCGCCGCCTAGCATTGTGCGGGTGGCTGACACGGAAGCCCCGGGGGACTCCGAGTACGACGGCGACGTTCTCGCGGAGGACGGTGCCGGCGCGTTCGACGATCCGACGCCGACCGGCCCGGTGTGGGTCGAGCGCGATGCGGAGCCGTCGGAGTTCGACTACCTGCTCGACGACGCCTCCGACGTCCAGCCGACGAGTCCGTACCCGGGCGGCATGGCGTGGAGCGAGGCTGGACCTCCACCTGGTCACTTCGACGCGTTCGACGCGAACACCTGGCACTTCAAGGCCGCGCCGCCGCCGTGGTACGCCTCGACGGGGGCGAAGCTCGGCATCATGGCGGTCGCACTCGCGGTGATCGCGATGGTGGTGGCGATCGTGCTGTTGCTGGTCAGCGGGTCGTCCGACGACGAGCCGGCTCCCGCGCCGCAGACGTCGACGGAGACCACGACGGCCACCACGACGACGCCGTCGAGTGCGCTGCCGCCGCCCCCACCGCCTCCCCCGCCACCGCCGCCTGCGGCCGAGGCACCCGCACCGCAGGCGCCGGTATACCAGCGGCCACGCCAGCAGCAGCAGCCGTCGAAGAAGCCGGAGATCGGGGTGACCCGCACGCCGGTGACGCGGTCGCCGATCAGCGTGGCCCCACAGCGGCCGTCCAACCGGAACTGACCGTGACCGGCCCGGACCAGACGGACCTTCCCCGTCGCTTCGCCGCCGCACCCGTCGCCGTCCTGACCACGGTCCGTCCCGACGGCGCACCGCACGTCGTGCCGGTCGTGTTCGCCGTGCACGACGACGTCGTGTTCACCGCGGTCGACGCCAAACGCAAGTCGACGCAACGGCTTCGACGCCTGGCGAACATCGAGGCCGAACCGCGGGTGAGCATGCTCGTCGACCACTACGACGAGGACTGGAGCCAGCTCTGGTGGGTCCGCGCCGACGGCACCGCCCGGGTGCACGAAGCCGGTGAGGAGATGGCGCACGGATACGGGCTGCTGCGCGCCAAGTACTCCCAATACGACCGGATCGCGCTCGACGGCCCGGTCGTGACGGTGGCCGTGCACCGATGGAGCGGCTGGCACGCCTGAGCGCTTTCCGGGGACACGGGCACCCACGCCGTGCGACTGTGACCCCCATGGCATTGCGCATCATCCAGTGGGGCACCGGCGCCGTCGGCCGCGAGGTCCTGGCCACGACACTCGATCCGCGCAGCGGTCTCGAACTGGCCGGGGTCAAGGTCTACTCCGACGCCAAGGACGGCGTCGACGCCGGTGAGCTGATCGGCCGCGAACCCGTCGGGGTGACGGCGTCCACGGATTCCGCCGCGGTGCTCGCCGTCGACGCCGACTGCGTGGTCTACACGCCACGCCTCACCGACGTCGACGAGGTGTGCTCGATCCTGGCCGGCGGCAAGAACGTGGTCACGACCGCGTTCCTGTTCCATCCCGCGCGCATCGCACCGGCCGACCGCGACCGCGTCCTCGCGGCCTGCCACGAGGGCGGCACCACCGTGCACGGCTGCGGGCTGAACCCCGGCAACCTCTCGGGCGCACTGCCGTTGGCGATGACCGGCATGAGCCGCACCATCGAGAAGCTGACGTTGCAGGAGCGCGCCGACTGGTCGGTGTACGACAGCACGGCGATCACGTTCGACAACATGCGATTCGGCGCACCGGTCGACGAGATCAGCGTCACCGCCAACGACTTCCTCGCGTTCAACAGCTCGATCTTCGTCGAGCAGGTGTGGCTGCTCGCCGACGCGCTGCGCGCCGGCATCGACGAGGTGACCGCCGACGTCGAGGCCGTGCCCGCCGAGCACGATCACGAGATCTTCGATCACGTGCTGCAGGCGGGAACCACTGCGGGACAACGGTGGAACTGGGTCGGCAGGCGCAACGGCGAGCCGCTCGTCGAGATCGAGACGCTGTGGACCGTCGGCAACGAGTACCCGAAGCACTGGCCGAAGCCACGGCACGGGTGGACGCTGACCATCGAGGGCGACCCGTCGATGCAGACGCACTTCACGTCGCTGGCCAGCTTCCGCCGCGACGTCACGATGTTGGAGCACGTCAATTCTGCCAACGTGGCGACCGGCATGCAGGTGCTCAACGCGGTACCCGCGGTGTGCGCCGCCCCGCCGGGGTTCGCGACCATCGCCGACCTGCCCCAGGTGCGCAGCCTGATCGGCTTCGGGAATGCGCCGAAATGACGTTCCCTGTCGTCAAGACGACGGCTCAACGACAGGGAACGTCATTTCGGCGAGAAGTCACAGCAGCCCGAGCAGCTCCAGATCGGTGACGTACTTGACGATCACCTCGGCGCTGACGTGGGGGATGTCCTTGTCGGGCCCGATCTTCGCGTCCTGCACGGCCGCCCGGAATCGGTCGGTCGACGCCATCGCACCGTTCTCCGGGTGTTCCGGCTTCTGGTAGTTGTGCAGCAGCGGTAGCAGTGACGCCTGCCGTTGCGCATCGGGCAGGGTCCGCAACGTGGTCTCGAAACGCTGCAACCAGGAGCCGTAGTCGTCCATCCGCGCGATCGGGTAGCCGGCGTCGATCAGCCAGTCGACGAAGGTGTCCATGCTGATGCCGTCGTCGTACGGGTTCATGACGTGGTAGGTCTCGAAGCCCGTGGAGTTGGCCCCCAGCGTCGAGATCGCCTCCGCGATGAACTCCACCGGCAGCCCGTCGTAGTGCGCGCGCTGCCGGTTGCCCTCGGCGTCGGTCTCGTAGAACGACGCGGGCGCGACACCGGTCGCCACCAGGCTCAGCATCATGCGGGTGAACATGTCGGGCAGGTTGAGCTGGCCGGCGTAGCTGGTGTCGGCCAGGATCATGTCGCAGCGGAAAACCGATGCGGGCAGCCCGAATTGGTCGTGCGCCTCGCGGAGCAGCACCTCGCCGCCCCACTTGCTGTTGCCGTAGCCGTTGGCGTAGCTGTCGTCGATGCGGCGGGTCGCGCTCACGACGCGGACGTCGGCGTCCTCGACGTTGTCAGCCGGGTTGATGCCCGCACCGACGGCCATCGTCGACACGTAGACGAACGGCTTCTTGCGGGTGGTGAGTGCGATGCGGATCAGCTCGGCCGTGCCGAGCACGTTGGGCGCGAACAGCTGGCTGTACGGCAGCACGTGGTTGACCAGCGCGGCCGGGTCGACGATCAGGTCGACCTCGTCGGCGAGGCGCTGCCAGGTGGCGTCGTCGAGACCCAGGTTCGCTTCCCCCTTGTCGCCGGCGAACACCTCGAGGTGGTCGGCGGCGAGCCGGCGGTAGTGGGCCAGCAGCTTGGGGTCACCGCTGTCGAAGGTCTTGTCCAGGCGAGCCCGGGCGTCGGCGTCGGACTTGCCGCGGACGAGGCAGATGACCTTGCCGTCGACGAGTTCCATTCGCTCGAGCCATTCGAGTGCGAGGTAGCGGCCGAGGAATCCGGTGGCGCCGGTGAGCAGCACGGTGCGAATCTCGTTGCTGGGACCGGGCAGTGATGCCGCGGCGTGCAGCAGCTCCGAGTCGAAGAACTCGTCCAGCGTCAGGTCGCTGGCGTGTACCTCGGTGGCGTCGCGGCCGTGCACGGCGGCATAGGTGGGTCGCTTCGACCCGCCTGCGCGCTCGGTCTCGACGTAGGCGGCGATGGCCGCCAGGTCGCTGGCCGGGCTGACGATGACCCCGACGGGAACGTCGACGTCGAAGATCTCGTGCAGCAGGTTGGCGAACGTCAACGCGGACAACGAGTCTCCGCCTAGGTCGGTGAAGTGCGCGTCGCCGGTGACGTCACCCGCCGCCGCGCCGAGCAGCGCGCGTGCGGCACGGGCGACGGTGTCGAGCACCGGACCGTCGGCGCCGTTCTGCCGCAGTGCGCGCAGCTCGCCCGCCTGTCCATCGGCCAGGTCCACGTAGAGCTGTTCGAGTTCGGGGCCGTAGCGTTCCTTGAGCCGCGGCCATGCGAGCTTGCGGATGCCGGTGAGCAGACCGTTCTCGACGGTGAACGGGGTGGTCTCGACGATGAAGTCGCGCGGGATCTCGTAGGACTGCAGATCGGCGGCGCGGGCGGCGTCCTTGAGTGAAGCGCTGATGGCGGACTTCAGTTCGCCTGCGTCGTAGCGGGCCACGGCGTCGTCGGTCGGAACCACGACGGCCAGCAGGTAGGGGCGAGCGCTGTTGCCGTACAGAAAGATCTGACGGACCAGCGGGCTGCCGCCGAACGCGGCCTCGAGCTTGGAGACCGTGACGAACTCGCCCTGGGACAGCTTGAGGACGTTGTTGCGACGGTCGACGTAGCGCAGCTGGTCGGGTCCGGTCTCGGCGACGATGTCGCCGGTGCGGTAGTAGCCGTCGGCGTCGAACACCTCGGCGGTGACCTCGGGGCGCTTGTAGTAGCCGGGGAACAGCTGCTCGGACTTGACCAGCAGTTCGCCACGCGGATGGGGTACGTCGCTGCCGAAGTAGCCGAGTTCGGGTACGTCGACGAGCTTGTAGTCGATCACCGGCGGGCGGCGGACCTCTCCGTCGACGAACACCGCGCCCGCCTCGGTGGAGCCGTAGCCCTCGATCAGGTGCATGTCGAGCAGCTTCTCGACCCAGGTCTTCAGTTCGGGCGCGATGGGTGCCGAACCGGTCAGGGCCGTCACGAAGCGGCCGCCGAGCAGGTTCTGACGGAGTTCCTCGAGCACGGCGTCTTCGTCGTCGGCACTCGATGCGTTCTTGCGCGCCAGTTCGCTGAGGTACTCCTGGTGGAGCATGTCCCAGATGCGCGGGACGAAGTTCATCTGCGTGGGCCGCGACAGCGCGAGGTCCTCGAGGAACGTGGACAGATCGCTGCGCGCGGCGAAGTAGACGGTGCCGCCTGCCGCGAGCGAGCCGTACAGGACGCCGCGGCCCATGACGTGGCTCATCGGCAGGAAGCTCAGCGTGATCGACGGGATGGCGCCCTGCTTGTCGTCCCAGTGGCCGAGTGCGGCGGCGCGCCACATGTCGGCGACCTTGTGGGCGGGGTACATGGCGCCCTTGGGTGCGCCGGTGCTGCCGGAGGTGTAGATCAGCAGCCCGAGCGGCTCGTCCTCGCCGGAGTCGGCGACCTCGGCCGGGGGCAGCTCGGCGCCGCGGGCGATGACGTCGGCAAGGGTCTCGACGACGATGCCCGAGTCCGCCAGGCGGGCGGTGGCGGACGCGAGTGCGTCGCGGTGGTCGTCGAGTTCGGGCCGGACGTCGAAGACGACGAGGCGCTTGGGTGCGGGGCCGTGACCCATTCCCGAGTCGCTTCGCTCCTGCCCGCCGAACCCCGTGAGCGCGATGGCGTCATCGATGTAATCGATGCTCGACGCGAGCACCGTGGGCTCGGTCTCGGCGACGATCGGCGCCAGCTGTGTCAGCGGGGCGCTGGTCTGCAGTGGCACGGACACCGCGCCCATCTGCGTCAGCGCGGTGTCGACGACGGTGTAGTCGACGCTGGTGAAGCCGAGGATGGCGACCCTGTCGCCGTTGGCGGCGTCGGCGGCCAGTGCGGCGGCGACGGCGCGGGTGCGGTCCCACAGCTCGCCGTAGGTGATGGTCTCGAAGCGGGGCGCCAAGGCGGCGACGGTCCGGCCGGCGTCGTCGGTCACGAACTCGACGGCGCGCTGGCCTAGCGCGGGCCGATCGGCGTAGGCCTCCATCACGGTGCGGACGACGTCGGGCAGGCGCAGTCCTTCGACGGCAGCTCCGACCGATGCGTCGGGGCGTGCGGCGGCGAACTCGGGATCGCTGGCGTACAGGTCCGCGATGCGGCGCTCGAGGCGCGCTTCGCTGGTGTCGAGTGGCTCGTTCTCGGAAGACATGCGTGTCCTTAGTGTGCGGTGCTGGTCGTCGGGAGGGAGCGTCGTCGATCTCTCAGACCGGAACAACGTTAGCAAAACTAAAGATATGCCCGGCGCGCGTGAGCTGGGAGTTTGCTGTGAGGGAATGGCTTCGGAGCGGCTGATCGTTACACTGGCTAAATAACTACTGTGCACTGGAGGACGATCGATGCCACGTACTGAGGACGACACCTGGGACCTCGCGACCAGCGTGGGAGCGACCGCGACCATGGTGGCCGCCGCACGCGCGATCGCGACCAGGGCCGACGAGCCGTTGATCGACGACCCGTTCGCCGAGCCCCTGGTCCGCGCCGTCGGTGTGGACTTTCTCACACGGTGGGCATCGGGCGAGATCAGCGGCGCAGACGTCGACGTCGACGGCGCCGGTTGGGGCTTGTCGCACATGCCTGCCGCGATGGCCGCGCGGACCCGCTACTTCGACCGATTCTTCGCCGACGCCGCCGAGGCGGGCATCCGGCAGGCCGTCATCCTCGCGGCCGGGCTCGACGCCAGGGCCTACCGTCTCGACTGGCCCTCGGACATGGTCGTCTACGAGATCGATCAGCCCCAGGTCGTCGAGTTCAAGCGCGCGACGCTGGCCGAGTTCGGCGCCGCGCCCACCGCGGAGCTGCGGGTCATCTCGATCGACCTGCGCGACGACTGGCCCGCCGCGCTGCGGGCCGCCGGCTTCGACCCGACCGCGCCGTCGGCGTGGATCGCCGAGGGACTGTTCGGCTACCTGCCGCCCGAGGCGCAGGACCGCTTGCTCGACGCCGTCACCGACCTGAGCGCGCCGGGGAGCCGGCTGGGTTCCGAGGCCGTGCCGAATCAGGCGGGCACGGACCTCGACGCCGCCCGCGAGAAGATGCGCGCGGCGACGGCGAAGTGGCGTGAGCACGGCTTCGACCTGGACTTCAACGAGTTGGGCTTCGACGGCGAGCGCAACGACGTCGGCGAGTACCTCGACGCCAGGGGCTGGACGTCGGCCGGCACCCCGATGAGCCAATTGCTGGCCGACAACGGCTTCCCGGCGATCCCGCAGGCGAACGACGACGACGTCACGATGAACGGGGTCGTCTACTACACCTCGACACGCCGCTGAGTCAGGGCCCGGAGCGGGCCACCTGCAGTTCGAGTTCGGCCTCGTAGGCACCCTCGTCGCGGCCGAGCGCCACGGTGGCGGCCGTCATCGCAGCAATGGCGAGGGTGAGCGCGATCGCCTCGTAGCGTCCGGCGTTCAGCTCCTCGCCGAGCAGGATCGCGCCGAGGAACACCGCGACGACGGGTTCGAGCACCAGCATCGTCGGCACCGACAGCTGCAACGCGCCTGCGTGGAACGCCGACTGCTGCAGGAGCACGGCGAAGACGCCGAGGAACACCAGCAGGTACGGCGCCGGTGTGGCCAGCATGTTCAGCAGCCCCCGCTCGTCGAGCGTGTGCATCACGACCTTGGTGAGCACGGCGACCACGCCGAACAGCACGCCGACGGCGACGGCGACGGCGACGGCGCGCTGCCATCCCGCCACCCGCACCGCGATGACGACGCAGATCACGACGATCAACGTGCAGACGCCCGCGACGATGGCGGTCACCGGCAGCGTCGCGGTCGCCGCTTGCGGTCCGGGCCGGGCCAGCAGGACGAACACGGCGAGCGACGTCGTGAGCAGACCCGCCCACAGCCACTCCGAGCGCCGCACGCGGCGGTGAGCCAGCCGCGCGCTCAGCGGCAGTGCGAACAGCAGGGCCGAGACCAGCAGGGGTTGGACGAGGAGCAGTGAGCCCTTGATCAGCGCGAGCGCCTGGAACACGTAGCCGAGGATGGCTACCGCCGTGCCTGCCCACCACAGCGGACGGCGCAGCAGGGTGCGGAACATGACCGTGCTGACGCCATGTTCGGACGGTACGTCGAGGGTGGCGCGCTGACGCACGACGATGCCGATGGCCATCGCGATGGCGGCGCACAGTGACAGGAGGACGACCAGCCCATGGGTCAGCAACGTCCTCGGCATCCCTTCATCGGTTCTGCGACAGCCCCCTCACCTACACGGTAGAGGAGGTGCAGCTAGACCGCTTCTAGCCGAGCGCCCTTCGCAGGTTGAGGTGCCGCGTCGTCCTCGGGCGTACCCGCGGGGTCGATGCGGTCGTTCACGCGGTTGACGACGGTGTCGACTCGCTGCACGGCTGCGCCGCACAGGTCGCGGACCTTGTCGCCCGCCGTGTCGACGTCGTCGGCGGCGCTGAGGAGATAGGACCGCACATTGAGGCGCACCCTGTCCGCGACGCGGCGTACCCGGCGGCGCAGACGTTCGTCGACCTCGACCGTCACGTAGGGCAGTATCCGAATCGCCATGTGTCGCTCCACGCTCGATTTGCCGTTGCGCTCCAGGCTAACGGAGAAATGGCGTGGCTCACGAGGTGACGTCGATCGCCTGACGCGTACCGCGTTCGCGGGCATCACACGAGGTCGGCGATGGCGGCCGCGGTCTGCAGGTCCTCGTAGGCGGCGGAGTACCGCTGGGCGAGCGCTAGCGCGATGTCCGGCCGCTGCCACAGCTCGCCGGCGCTCGCGGTGCAGAGCCACAGCGTCAGGCCGTGCGCCACCGACGCGCGGTAGCGCAGCCACACCTCGTCGAGTGACGGCAGCTCGTCGGTGGGCAGGTCGAGTGCGTCGCGATACGCCTCGAGGATCGCGCCTTCGTGACGCCTACGGTCCTCGGTGGTCAGCGCGCCCTGCAGGAAGTAGCCCAGGTCGAGCGCGAAGTTGCCGCGCCGGGCCACCTGCCAGTCCAGGAATCCGACGGTGGAGTCCCTGCCGTCGGGCACGACGTAGGTGTTGCCGACGTGGGCGTCACCGTGCAGCAGCGTCGTCGGCCCGATGGTGAGCGTGCGGACGTATGGCTTCCAGACGTCGTCGATCAGCCCGTCGATGGTGAGTGCGTGAACCGACGCGGGCGCGTCGTCACCGAGGCGCTCGAGCGCCGCAGGCAACGGGGCGTACTGCATGCCGTCCCACGGCACGAACGGTTCCAGCCAGCCGAGTTCCGGACGGTCGAGCCGATGGCCCCAGAACCGGCCGTGCATGCGGGCCAGCCCACGCACGCCGTCGGTCGCCTGCTCGACGGATAGCGGCCGGGTGGCGTCGCGGGGGTCGGCGCCGCGGGCAGCGAGGTCCTCCATGACGAGCAGGAAGTCCTCCTCGGCCTCGTCGATCACCGCGGCGTAGACCAGCGGATGTTCCAGCGGCAGTTCGAGGTTCGAGTTGAACAGCCTTGGCTCGTGCAGCAGGCCGCTGGTCATCTTGATCATGGCCTTGTGGTCGGGGTCGACGGCCTTGACGAACACGCTCGCGGGTCCGGACCCGGACGCGTAGGTGACGGCGAGACGCGCGCGCCGGTTGGTCCCGTCGTCGCGCATGTCGACGGTCACGCCGTCGACCACGGCGTCGGGGTGCCTGTCGGCCAGCGCCGCGGTGAGCCACTCACGGGTGATCTCGGTCCAGTCGTGCGGGACCGCGAGCGCGGTGGTCATCCGATGATCGCGGGCATGGATTCCCAGCCCCGGATGGTCGAGGTGGTGGAGAACACCGCGTTCGGCAGGTCGACTTCCCACTCGGGGAACCGCTTCAGGATCTCCTCCAGTGCGACCCGACCCTCCAGCCGGGCCAGCGAGGAACCGAGGCAGTAGTGCGCGCCGACGCTGAAGCCCAGGTGCGCGCGCTGTTCGCGGTGGATGTCGAAGACCTCGCCGTCGGGCGGGAACTGGCGCGGATCGCGGTTGGCGGCGCCGATGAGCATCATCATCACTGCGCCTTGGGGCACGGTGTGGCCGTGGATCTCGACGTCGCGGGTCACGTACCGGGCGACGTGGGGTGCGGGCGGCTCGAAGCGGACGAGTTCCTCGACGGCCTTGGGGATCAGCGTCGGGTCCTCGACCAACTGCCGCCGCTGATCGGGGTGTTCGGCCAATACCTTTGCCGCCCAACCGATCAGCCGCGTCGTGGTGTCGTTGCCCGCGCCTGCGACCACGTTGAGGTAGATGAGCAGTTCGTCGCGGGTCAGGCGGCGGGTCACGCCCTGCTCGTCGACGAACTCGACGTTGAGCAGTTCGGTCATGATGTCGTCGGACGGATTGTCGACGCGCCAGTCGATGTAGTCGGCGAAGATGTCGCCGGAGACCAGCCCCTCCTCGGCGGCCTTCATGGGCTTGCCCGCCTCGGTCTTCATCTGGCCGGTGACGTGATCGCGGACCGCCACCTGGTCGGCTTCGGGGATTCCGATGAGCGCGCTGATGGTCTTCATCGGCATGACCGCACCGAAGTCGGTGACGAAGTCGAACCGGCCCGCACCGACCACGGCGTCGAGGCTCTCGACGCAGTAGTTCCTGATCTTCTGCTCGAGCAGCGCGATCTTGCGCGGGGTGAACATCCGGGCCAGCAGCTTGCGGTGGATGTCGTGGATCGGTGGGTCCTCGAAGATCAAGACACCGGACGGAATCGGGAAGTCGGCCCGGATCAGTTCGAGGATCGCACCCTTGGCCGAGCTGTACGTGCCGTGGTCGACGATGCCGCGGTTGACGTCCTCGTAGCGGCTCACCGCATAGAAGTCGTGCTGCGCGTTGTAGTACAGCGGCGCCTCTTCGCGCAGGCGGGCGAACACCGGGTAGGGGTTGGCGTTGATGTCGACGTCGTACGGGTCGAAGTAGACGTCGCTGGTCGCGTCGAGCGTTGCCGAGTCGGTCACGTGGTCCGCCTCTCTGGTCGAACGGGCGGGGTTGCTTACACGCGTAAGCTACACGCCGCGCACGCGCTCGGACAAGGATTCGACGGTTACGACTCGGGCAGTCGGTGTAACGGTGTCAGGTCGATTCGCGCAGGATCAGGTGCGCGACGTCGGCGCTGCTCGGCTCCCGCACCGACGGGTAGCCCAGCTCGGTCATCATGGCGGCGACCGACACGTCGACGATGGTCTCGGCGTCGAAGCCGACCGAGGTCAGGGGCGGTGCGCTGACCGCGCCCAGCGGCCTGGCGTCGACGCCGATGACGGCGAGGTCCGCGGGGCAGCTCAGGCCGGCCTGCCGGATGCCGTGCAGCACGACCATCGCGGTCTCATCGCTCTCGGCGCACACCGCCGTGACGCCGTCGGCCACCCAGCCGCGCACCACGTCGGCGGCATCGGCGCCGTCCGACCTGACCGATCCCGTGACGATCTCGGGTAGCCCGCGCTCGGTGGCCGCCACGCGCAGACCCTCGAGCCAGTACTCGCCGAGCGGCCGCACGGGTTCGACGTCGGAGAAGGCGAACGCCAGCTGGCGGTGGCCACGCTCCACCAGGTGCGCGACGCGCATCTCGCCGATCGTCAGGTGCAGCGCACCCATTGCGTGCAACTGTGCGCTGCCCAGGTGGATCTGCGGGATGCCCGCCGCGGTGACGGCGTCGAGTGCCGCACCGCCGAGCGGGAACACGGTCGTCACCGCGATCGGGTTGAGGTCGGCGATCGCGTCGACGACGTTGCGACCGTCCTCGGTCTCGAACTGCAGCGACAGCACCACGCCATGCCGGGCCAGCGCCGCGGTCAGCCGGCTGCCCACATCGATCAGCAGATCGCCAAGCGAGATGCGCGGGACCACGTAGAGCATGACGCCGCTGCCGCCGCGAGCCAGATTGCGCGCCGCGAGGTTCGGCCGGTAGCCCAGTTGTTCGGCGGCGGCGTGCACGGCGGCTCTGGTCGTGGCCGAGATCGTCTGTCCCTGCACGTCGTTGAGGACGTAGGTGACGGTCGCGGCCGAGACGTTGGCGAGGCGCGCGACGTCGGCTTTCGTCGGCCGTGGCCGTGCCTTTACTCCCACCCGCTCATCGTGGCATGTCAGGCGGCTACCGTGCTGCTGCGCCGTGCGCCCGCGGTCTCGTGCAGGCCCAGCACGGTCAACAGGGACAGTGCCGCTGCACCCATCAGGTAGAAGGCGGGCGCCATCACTCCGGTGGCACCCGTCAGCCAGGTGACGACGTACGGCGTCGTGCCACCGAAGACCGCGACGGCGACGTTGTAGCCGACCGAGAAGCCGCTGTAGCGCACCCGTGTGACGAACAGTTCGACGCCTGCGGTGACGGCGGTCGAGATGTACACCGACTCGATCGCGGCGAGGAGACAGTGCGCGGTGACCGCGGCGGCCAGCGAGCCCGAATTCGCCAGCAGGAAGAGCGGATACGCGAACACGACGAACAACGCCGACCCGGCGATCAGCATCGGCCTGCGGCCCACCCGGTCCGACAGCGCGGCCAGCGGCAGGATCAGCACCAGCGCCACCAGGCTGGCCAGCGTGATCGACGTGAACGACGCCGTCTTGGAGTAGTTCAGCGTCTTGATGAGGTAGGTCGGCAGGAACGTGAACACGACGTAGTAGCCGACGTTGAAGATCAGGAACAGGCCGATCACCTGCAGGATCGACCGCCATGACGTGGTGATCGCCTCACGCAGCGGCTTGGCGGCGACGTCGTCGGATCGGCTCAGTTCGGTGAATTCGGGGGTGTCGTCGAGCCGCAGGCGGATGTAGAGCCCGACGAGGCCCAGCGGCGCGGCGATCAGGAACGGGATGCGCCAGCCGTAGGAACTCATCGCGTCCGCGGGCAGCCCTGCCTGCAGCAGCGTGACCGTGATCGAGCCGAGCAGGAATCCCACGACACCCGACCACGCCATGAAGGTGACCGTGAAGCCGCGGCGTTCGGGTGAGGCGTACTCGGCGAGGTAGACCGCGCCGCCACCGTATTCGCCGCCGGCCGAGAACCCCTGCAGGCACCGGAAGAACAGCAGCAGTAGCGGTGCTGCGACGCCGATCGCCTGGTAGGTGGGCAGCAGGCCGATCGCCAGTGTCGCGGCCGACATGAGCAGGATGACGATCGCCAGTACGCGTTGACGGCCGATGCGGTCGCCGAGCGGCCCGAACACGAACCCTCCGAGCGGCCTGGCGAAGAACGCCGCGGCGAAGATCGCAAAGGTGTTGAGCAGCGCGGCGGTGTCGTCGCCCGACGGGAAGAAGTTGGCGGCGATGTACGTCGCGAGGAATCCGTAGATCGCGAAGTCGAACCACTCGACGGCGTTGCCGATCGATGCGCCGACGACCGCCTTGCGCACCGCGGCAGCATCCGACATGCCGCCAGAGGTTAGTCAGCGTCGGGTCGCCGCGTGGCAGAACGGATTTGAGCGAGACGCTTAGCTCTCGCCTAGCGCTTGACCTGAAGTGCAGCAAGGTTGCGGACCGACCGCTCGACGTCGGAGCGCAGGACGCGCGCGGTCAGCGCGCCGACGGGTCCGCTGAGCAGACCGCCCTTGAACTCGGCCATGACGTGGAACGTCGTTCCCAGCTGATCGGGGGTGACGGTCATGTGCAGCGAGATCCGCACTCCGCCGAACCCGTGTCCCTGCATCGCGATGCGACGGGGCGCGTCGTACTCGGTGACTTCCCAGTGGATGGTGTTCCGGAAGCCCTTCACCTTGATGCACGACGACACCTTGGTGCCCTCTTCGATGACCTCGGGCACCGGGCTCTTCCACCCTCCGAAGATGGTCAGCCACTCATCGAAGCGATGCAGGTCCGAGGCCATGGCCCAGGCTTGCTCGGGGGTCAGTTCCGAGGACACGGACACGTCGACGTTCGCCATGCCTCACTTCATACCCGACTCGGGCCGAAACGACGCCCTCAGCTCCCTACGGCACGGGCACCGGGGCCGGAGCGGGCGCCGGTACGGGTGCCGCCGGCGGAGGCGGCGGTGGCGGGGCGCCGGCACCGAGCACCCGCTGCAGGTCGGGCTTCATGGCCGCCAGCTGCGCTCCCCAGTAGCCCCAGCTGTGCGTGCCGTTGGCCGGGAAGTTGAAGATCGCATTGCGGCCACCGGCGGCCAGGTACCGCTTCTGGAAGTCCTTGTTGGTGTTGATGGTGATGTTCTCCAGGAACTGCGCGCTGTACATGGTGCCGAAGTCGCCACCGGGCGCGTCGAGGTCCGAGGACCGGCCGTTGCCGCAGTACACCCACACCGCGGTGTTGTTGGCGACGAGCGTGGCGATGTTGACCGTCGGGTCGTTGCGCCGCCATGCCGGGTCGCTGGTGGTACCCCACATGTCGGTGGCGTTGAACCCGCCCGCGTCCTTCATCGCGAACCCGATCATCGTGGGCCACAACCCTTGTGAGGGATTGAGGAACCCGGACAGGGAACCCGCGAAGATGAATTGCGCCGGGTGCCAGATCGCCAATGTCAGCGCGGCGCCGCCTGCCATCGAGAGCCCGACGACGGCGTTGCCGGTCGGCGCGATGCCGCGGTTGGCGGCCAGCCAGGCGGGCAACTCCTGGGTCAGGAAGGTCTCCCACTTGTAGGTGACCGTGCCTGCGCCGCCGACGGCCGGTCGGTACCAGTCGGTGTAGAAGCTGGACTGCCCACCGACGGGCATGACCAGGGACAGGCCCGAGTCGTGGTACCACTCGAACGCCGCGGTGTTGATGTCCCAGCCGCTGGCGTCCTCCTGGGCGCGCAGCCCGTCGAGGAGGTAGACCGCGTGCGGTCCGCCGCCCTGGAAGGTCACCCGGATGTTGCGGCCCATCGACGGTGATGGGACGTCGAGCTGCTCGATCGGCAGGCCGGGGCGCGAGTAGGCCGCGGCCGTCGGCGTCAGCGCCGTGATGCCCATCAGCCCGGGCAGCGCGAGCACCGCTAGCAGGGCGGTGGACAGCCGCTTCACCTTGGCGAACACCGGTGGTACTCCATTCGTTCGGACGTCGATTCGTGGCCGAACCTAACAGCGGCCCGAGCAGGGGCTCCGGGCCCACGCGGCGCTTGATGCGCTCGTTATCAAGGCGTTTCGCGATCGTGGCGGACGAGGCACCTGTGCAAGCGGCGGGAGGTGACTGTGAATCGCCTTGGGGGCGGCGCTTCGGTTAGCTGGAGTCGGCAGACTCTCCTAAAACGACGAAGGAGCGACGGTCATGAAACTCTCGGCATTCACCACGCGACGGCTGGTCGGCGGCACCGTGCTGGCGGGCGGGCTGCTGGCGGGGACGATGTTCGGCGGCATCGCGCCCGCGTTCGCCAACGAAGATCCCGCGGCCAATCCGCCCAATTGCAGCGCCGCGGACCTCGAGGGCGTACGCGCAGGCGTGTCGGCGTCGACGTCGGCCTACCTGTTCACCCACCCGGACCTCAACGCCTACGTGTCGACGCTCGGCGGGCTCAGCCGCGAGGAGGTCGCCAGCAAGACGATGGGCTACCTGGCGCAGCACCCGCAGGAGCAGGCCGAGATGACCGGGATCCGGCAGCCGCTGGTGGACATCAAGAACCGGTGTGGCGCTCCCCCGACCCCCTAGCGACGGGGCTACCCGACGCCGGTGAGGATCGCGCCGGTGCGCCACCAGATGATCGCTGCGAACACCACGACGAGGGCGACGGAAAACCCCGCCTGGATCAGGGTTCGGTTGGCCCGCGGGGCGTAGCCGTAGACCCACGCGACCAGCGCGCCGGTCAGCAGGCCGCCGATGTGGCCCTGCCAGCTGATCGACGGCACCACGAAGGTGATGACGAGGTTGATCACGATGAGTCCGATGAGCGGGCGCATGTCGAAGTTCAGCTTCTTGGCGAGCACCAGGGTTGCGGCGAACAGGCCGAAGATCGCACCCGATGCGCCCAGGGTGCCCTGGTCGACGGGTGAGAACAGGTAGACCATGACCGACCCGCCGAGCGCGCTCAACGCGTAGATGCCGAGGAATCGGATTCGGCCCATGGCCAATTCGAGTGCGGGGCCGGTGAAGTACAGCGCCACCATGTTGAACAGGACGTGCGTGATGCCGACGTGCAGGAAGGCCGACGTCGCGAGTCGGTAGTACTGGTCGCCGTAGGCGATGCCCTCTGGCCACAGCACGAACTGGCGGTACACCTCCTCGTTCGCCATCTGCAGCACGAACAGCGCCACGTTCACCGCGATCAGCACGTAGCTGGCGAGCGGCACGGTGGTGGGCCGGCCACCGAAGGCCGTGGTGGGCTGGCGTATCGACTTCGCCGCCGCGTCGATGCAGTCCGGGCACTGGTGTCCGACGGGCGCGGTGCGCATGCACTCGGGGCAGATGAACCGCCCGCAGCGGGTGCACTGGACGTACGTCGGCCGGTCGGGATGCCGATAGCACGTCGGCGGCGGCGCACTCTGCGGCACGGGCTGGTACGGGTAGCTCACGTCACCACTCTTCCAGGCGGTACCGCACTACAGGCGCCAGAGGGCTTCCTGTGTCGTGCTGGCGACCAATGTGCCCTCCGCGGAGTACAGCGACCCGACGACCAGGCCGCGCGAGTCGCTGTTGTTGAGCGAGCGCACCTCGTAGCGATGCCACTGCCGCGGATCGAACGGGCGGTGGAACCACACCGCGTGGTCGAGGCTCGCTGCGTAGCCGGCCTCGGGGTGCACCGGCGTGCCGGGCGGCCGGGCGACGGGCACCGGCCCGAAGTCCGACATGAACGTCAGCGTGCATGCCCGGATCAGCGGGTCGTCCTCGATCTCGTCGCGGGTCCGGATCCAGAACGGCGGCACGGCGAACACCGAGTCGTCGCCGGGAGTGACCCGGATGTCGAAGCGCTCGGCGAAGCCCAGATTGGGCACCTTGTGCATGGCGTCGTCGAACTCGAGTGCCGGGACGATCGGCGGCTGCCAGTCGGCGGCGTCCTCGGGACGGTGGAACGACGCGATCATCTCCAGGATGACCTTGCCGTGCTGGACGGCGGTGACGCGGCGGGTGTCGAACGACCGCCCGTCACGGGTCCGCTCGACGTGCAGTTCGACGTCGACGCCGTACTGGCCGCCGCGGACGAAGTAGAGGTGCAGCGACTGCGGCAGCTTGTCGGGTTCGACGGTGTGGCCTGCCGCGGCCAGGGCCTGGGCCGCGATGAGCCCGCCGAACAACCGATCGCCAGGGCCGCTGCGGGGGTTGGGGGCGACGAACACGTCGCCGCGCTGCTCGAAGTCGAGCAGGCGGGCGATCCAGCTGCGGTCCGCGGCCGAGTTGACACGTGTCATAGAGCGCTGACCCTAGCCGAGGCCCGTCGCCCCAGCGGCGTCAGTCGGCGCGCACCTCGGATGCGACGATGGCGCTCACCTTGATCTCGATGCGCATGTTCGCCGCGCCCAGTACCGGCACGGCGATCTCGGTCCAGATCGGCGCCCGGTCACCCATGCGCTCGCGGAACTGCTCGACCATCACCGAGTTGTGGGCGTCGCCGATCTCCGCCGGGTCCTCGGTGACGTGGAAGGAGTCCACCGAGATCACGTCGCGCCAGGTCGCTCCCGCGGTGGCCAGCGTCCGCTCGACGTTGTCGAAGGCGGCGACGATCTCCTCGCGCAGGTCGGCGGGGAACTCGAACTGGTCGTTCCAGCCGCCCTGCCCGGAGATCTCGACGCGGTCGCCGACCCGGACGGCCTGGCTGTAGCGCATGTTCTTCAGCTGCGTGTCGCCGTAGCCGGGGGTGACGAAGAACTCTGGTCGTGCCATCGGGCTCTGCCTTTCGCTTGACTTCATGATTGAAGTGAACCCTAGCATGGTTTCAGTTCACGCGTGAAGTGAGTATCGTGCCGAGCATGGCCGAGCGAAGTGACGTGTGGTTGAACGCAGGCGAGAAGGAGGCCTGGACCGGCCTCATCTCCCTGCTGCTGCTCATGCCCGGCCGGCTCGAGGCGCCGCTGCGGGAGGAATCGGGCCTGACGCTGTTCGAATACCTCGTGCTGAGCCACGTGTCCGAGGCGCCCGAGCGGCGGCTCAGGATGAGCGATCTCGCCTTCCTGGCCAACGGATCGCTGTCGCGGCTGTCGAACGTCGTCACCCGTCTGGAGAAGCGGGGCGCGATGTCCCGGCATGCCGATCCCGACGACGGCCGGTACACCCTCGCCGTCCTGACCGACGCCGGCTTCGAGATGGTCCGCGCCGCCGCTCCCGTGCACGTTCGAGCCGTGCGCGAGCTCGTGCTCGACCCGCTAAGCGCCGCCGATCAGCAGGCGCTGGTGCGCATCGCCGCGAAACTCAAGGCGCGCCTGCCGGGTTGACCGGCACACCCGTCGGCGCTCAGTCCGCCAGGAACGGACGCACGACGACGACGTAGGCCGCGAGGACCGCCACGGGGACGGCCAGCGGCAGCCAGGCCACCTCGACCGGCAGGATCGCGGCCAGCAGCGCCACCGCCGACAGGCCCATCGCTGCGGCCACGGTCGGGCGCGCCACCGCGTCGTCGGACCGCTCGACGAACCGGGTCACCAGGTACGCCGTCGCTGCGATTCCCGCTATGGCGGCCACCGTCGGCGGCGGATCGGTGCGCACGATCAGCACGACGACGCATCCCACCGCTAGCGTGGCGGCGCCCGCCCACCGCACGCCTGCGGCCACCGCGACGACCGCCACCCCCACCAAGGCCATGTCGACGCCCACGGCCCCCAGTGCCCCAGCCGCGATCATCAGCAGGGCGAAGGCCGGCGACAGCGCGCGCACGTCAGCGCCGCCGCGCGACGCGACGCCGGTGGTCGGGCGTCAGGTGCATCACCTGGTCGAGCGTGCTGTCGGGCAGCCACGACACCACGTCGACGCCGATCATCGCCATGTCGCGGTACATGAACGACCGCTGCATCGACCACATCCGGTGGATCAGCGGGTCGTGGTCCTCTCGCAACGGCGCACGGTCGAGCACGTCGACGGCCACCACGACGTGTCCGCGCCTGCACAGGTCGATGAGCGCGAGCGCGAAGTCGGTGTCGAGCAACGTCGAGAACGCCACCACGATCGCACCGGTCGGGATCGCGGCCGCAGGCGCGAGAGTGCCCGAAGTGCGCTCGAATTCGTCACCGACGGCGAACGTGGCGTCGAGCACCCGATAGAACTGCCTGCGTCCGATGTCCGGCTGCAACCACCGCGGGCGAGCGCCGAGTGCCACCACACCGGCGCGGTCGCCGCTGCGCAGCGCGCTCTGCACCACCTGCACCGCGCCCGCGACCGTGCGCCTGGCCGCCTCGGTCGCAGGACCCGGCGGCTGATCGTGGGTGTCGACGAGCACCACGACGTCGGCGGCGCGCTCACTGAGCCGTTCGGTGACGTGCAGGCTCCCCCGGCGGGCGCTGACAGGCCAATTCACCGTGCGCAGTTGATCACCCGGCACGTAGGTCCTGATCCCGCCGAACTCGATGCCCCTGCCGATGCGCGCGGTGATGTGGGTGCCGAGCCGATCGAGCAGCTCGGTGCGCGGCAGCGCCGTCGGCTGCGCGGGCACCACGGGGAACACGAACACGTCGGCGGCCCGGACGGCCGCGGTGCCCTCGACGAGACCGCCGCGAGCCTGCAGGCCAACCCGCACCGTGATCGGGTAGCGGCCCCACTGCTGCGCACTCGCGGTCACCTCGATGCGGTCGTCGCCGCGCGGGGTGGCCTCGTGCCGCAGAGCCGTCGCGCCGAGGACCTCGAGGTGAACGGCAGAACCGTCCGATGCACTCGCCCACACCGTCAGGCGGACGTCCTCGGTCTCGAAGCAGCGCAACGTCTCCCGGTCCGCGTACACCGTGACCGCAGGCACCCGGCGCTGCCACCGGTAGGACGCCAGCACCCCCAGCAGCGGCGCCGCGAACACCGCGAGCTGCCACGCCGACGCGGCCACCGCCGCGACGAGCGCCACCGCGACGACGGTCGCGAGTGCCTGGGTCAACGCCGATGCGCGCCAATGCAATTGGACGTCGGTAGCGTGCTCGGCGGTCACGGTGAGCACGCTCACTCGCCCGTACTGGACGTGCGCGGGACGGGAACCCGCCGGAGCAACTCCTCGACGACGTCGACGCTGCGCACCTGCCGCACCCACATCTCCGGCCGCAGGCTGATGCGGTGCGCCATCGCGGGAACGGCGAGCGCCTTGACGTCCTCGGGGATCACGTAGTCCCGACCGATCAGCAGTGCGCGGGCGCGGGCGAGTTGCACGAGGTCCAGCTCGGCGCGCGGGCTCGCACCGACCGCGACCTGGGGATGCTGTCTACTGGCCGTCGCCAGCGACACGACGTAGCGCAGCACGTCTTCGTGCACCGTCACCTGCTCGACCGACTCTCGCATGGCCAACAGCTCGTTCGCGTCGACCACCCGGTTCACCACGGCGTCGGGCGAGCCGCGGTCGATCCGGCGCCGCAGCATCGAGACCTCCTCCGCGCCCGTGAGGTACTGCAGTTCGAGCCGGATGGTGAACCGGTCGAGCTGCGCCTCGGGCAGCGGGTAGGTGCCCTCGTACTCGATCGGGTTGTCGGTGGCGAGCACGACGAACGGCTCGTTGAGCCGGTGGGTGACGCCGTCGATGCTGACCTGTCCCTCGGCCATGGCCTCCAGCAGCGCGGCCTGGGTCTTGGGCGGGGTGCGGTTGATCTCGTCGGCGAGCAGCAGGTTGGTGAAGATCGGTCCGGGCCGGAATTCGAAACGGCCCGAACGCATGTCGTAGATGGTCGACCCGAGCAGATCTGCGGGCAGCAGGTCGGGGGTGAACTGCACGCGGGTGAACTCCAGACCCAGCGCCGCGGCGAAGCACCGGGCGATCAGCGTCTTGCCGAGTCCTGGCAGGTCCTCGATGAGCGCGTGCCCGCGGGCCAGTACGGCGATCAGGATGAGCGTGAGCGCCGGCCGTCGCCCGACCACCACGCGCTGCACCTCGTCGAGCACCGCGTCGCACCGGGCGGCCGTCGCAGTCGCACTCGTCGTCTCGGTCATATCCGCTCCAGCCGTTTCAGCAGTTCGTCGAGGACGTCCCGACCGGGCCCCGGTTTGTCCCGCTCGTTCAGCGCGACGTCGTCCGGGTCGACCCATCGCCACAGCTCGTCACCGAACACCATGCGCGCCGTCGCGCGGTACGCCTCGGCGTTCTTCGACTTGCGTTGTCCGGTCGCGAGTTCGAACTGCCGGGCCAGCATCGGGCGCAGGTGCTTGTCCCAGTCCGCGCGGCTGGAGTCGGCCCAGCTGACCAACGTCTGCGTCCGGGCGACCCAGCGCCGCAGCGTCTCCTCGGGGTCGCGTGCCCGGGACTCGTCGACGAGCACCGTGGGCGCCCGCGTGACGTGCCACCGCACCGCGAGCAGCGCGACCGCGAGTGTCGCACCGGCCAGCCACGGCAGCGGCGATCGGTCGGGCAGTGTCAGCGCGGCGGCCTGCACGCCGAGGATCAGCAGTGCGGCCGCGGCGACGATCCGGTTCACGCCGTGACCCGCAGCTCGTCGAGGACCCGCCGCAGCACGGCGACGGCGGCATCGCGGTGCGCCTCGGTCATCACGTGCGGGCTGAATCGGGCCTCGTCGAACAGGTCGACCAATTCGATTGCACTGTCGGGTTGCAACGCATTCTGCGCCACCGCGCGGTCGAGCACCTCGGACGCCGTGTCGAAGTCCCGTGGCATCGCTCCCGGTACGCGGGCCAGTTCACGTTCCATCGCGGCGTAGCAGGCGATGATGGCGTGGCGCGGGTCGCGGCTGGTGTCCCCCACCTCGGCGAGACCGACCTCGGCGGCGCGGGCGAGGGTCTCGGACTCGTCGGTCTGGGCCCTCGGTTCCGCCTCCCCCGCCGCGAACTGGTCGGTCGGCCCAGGGCGGCGGCGCGCGCCCAGCACGCTTCCGACGACGAGCACGACGAGGAAGACCGCGGTGGCCACGTAGAGGTAACCCAGTGCGTCCCAATCCCGGTCGTCCACCTCCGGTGGCGCCGACGCCGCGTCGACGGGCTCGGACGCCTCCGGTGCCGCGGGCCGGCTCCCGGCCGGCTCGGGCAGCGTGGGGTCGGCCGACCCGCCGAACTCCCATCTGCTGAGCAGCACGAAGATCAGTAGCCAGCAGACGATCACGCCGAAGGCGATCACCGCGACCCGCCACGTCGGGCGCGCCCGGTCGCTACGCAGCCAGGCCGGTCCGGTCGACGTCGGCGCGGCGGCCGGCATGGGCCTGCGGACCCGGACGATCACGGCCGTCACCACCACCGCGACGGCCACCGCGAGCAATCCGAGCACGATCACGCTCGACGCCGGATCGTCCGGTGGCCGCTCCGTAGCGGGAGTCTCGGCCCCTGGCACGTGGCCGCGCAGGCCGACGGTCACCACGATCACCAGCAGGGCCACGACCACGGCAGGCGGGATCGAACGTCGTGTCGACGTCTGCGAACCGGCCATCGGCGGACCTCCCGGCGACCGCCCCCGGCCGCGCCTGTCTGGTCGATGGTAGGCCGGTCGTCAGGGCCCCTGGCCGTGTTCGCGCAGCCAGGACTCGGTGAGTTGGCGGTACGCCTGCTGACCGATGCTGCCCTCGCGTTCGTCGAACACGTGGTCGGCGTACGGGACCGACACCAGCTTCACGTCCACCCCGGCCGCGGTGGCCCGGTCGGCGAACTCGTAGGCACCGCGGGTCGGCACCAGGTGGTCGGTGGCCCCGAGCAGCAGCAGCGTGGGCGGTGCTGCCGGGGTGACGTGGGTGGCCGACGCGACGGCGGCGTACCGATCGGGCACGTCGACGGGCGATCCGCCGAGGTAGGCGGTGGCGAAGCCCCTCGCCATGCCACCGAGCGCGAGGTCATCGTTGGCGAAGACCCCCGCCGGGTCGACCGCCGGGTACAGCGCCGATACCGCGCCGACCGCAGGCACCTCGCCGCCGCACGACGGACGCAGCGCCCCGGCCGACGCCATGTACGCGGCGTTGATCGCGAGGTTGCCTCCCGCGGAGTCTCCGGTCAGCGAGAGTCGCGCCGGGTCGCCCCCGAAGCGCTTCGCGTTGTCGGCCACCCACGTCATCGCGCAGCCGATTTGACCGGTGACCACGTCCCAGAGGTGGCGTTCCGGCGACGACAGCGCGTAGTCGACGGATACGACGAGCCACCCTCGATCGGCGAACCAGCGCAGGTCGGTGGCGTGGGCATGCCGGTCCCCCGCCACCCAGCCGCCGCCATGCACGAACAGCAGCACGGGCGCAGGCCCGGAGCCGGGTCGAGGGCGGAAGACGCCCAGGCGCAACGGGTTTCCCTCGAACGACGAATAGGTCTCCTCGGCGTCGGGCGCTGCGGCCGGTATCGACCACACGTCGAGCGTGTCGACGAGGTCGACGTCGGCGCCCGCGTTCTCGACGACGGTCACCTGCCTGGCGATGACGTATGCGCCCGCCGCCACCGTCAGCGCGGCCACGACCATCACCGAGAGCAGTGCCCGGCTGCGCCCGCGCAGCCAGAGGCCGAACGCCGGCAGCGCGATGGCGGCGGTCACCAGGACGACCCACGACATCACCGGCGGCACGAAGCCGGCAGCGAGTCCGACGACGGGAACGTCGTGCAGCAGCGTCGCGAGCACGGCCAGCGCGGGGAGCGTCACCAGCGCCGCGAGGACGCCCGCCCAGATCCTCAGCGGTCTTGGGCGGTGGCGGTTTCGCGCTCGGCCGCCCGGACCAGCCGCAGCGAGATGACCTGGATGGCCCCGCGCAGCAGAGCGAGCATGACCGGGCCCGTGCCGGGAACGCCCTCGGTGAACCAGCCACGCCAGCGTATGTCGGTGCCGCCCGAGGCATTCGGGGTGAATAGCGCCTCGCCGTGATAGTCCAGCGCGGGGGTCTTGGGCGCGATGAGTGCGTAGACGTGCCTACGGTCCTGCTCGTACTCGACGGTCTTCTCGAGCATCACCATCGGCCACAGCCCGACCTTGCGCACCGCGCCGATGCCGCCCGGCTCTGGGTCGCCCTGGGTCTCCCAGCTGGACTGGAACACGATGGGCTTGGCCCATTCGCTCCAGCGCGCGCCATCGGCCTCGATCCGGAACAGCGTCGCAGGCGGCGCGCTGCTGGTCCGGTTGACCTCGAAGGTGAACTTCCGGCCCGACATGTCGCCTCCCGTGCGTCTCGGCGTCGATCAGTGCCGAACCCTACCGGAGTGCGGCATCGCGTTAATTCCGTGTTACGTCGCTGTTACGCCTATGCTGGCGGCATGCGCAACGAGGACGTGTTCCGCGAGGTACTGGCCCTGCGACGCCGCCCGGACACCGCCGACGTGACTGCTTCGGCGCTCGACGTACACGCCCGCGCCGTCGCCCGCAGCAGCGAGTCGATCCGACCGTCGTTCGTCTCCGACGCCGACCTCGACGCCGTCGCCCCGCCCGTGGTCGCGACGATGGCCGCGATCGAGTTGTGCCTGGCCGGTCTGTGGCGCCGGACCGACGGCGGCTACGTCGTCACCGACGTGGACTACGTCGCCGACGTCGTCGCGCACGGCTTCCGGTCGCGCAGGCGGTGGCGCCTCCGGGCGGCCGCAGCCCTGCGGCGGCTGTGGACCGAGTTGAACGGCGAGCGGTTCATCCCGCTGTAGCGCTCGGCCAGTCCCCGTCCTCGACCCACTTGCAGAGCGCCCGGGCGTCGGTCCGACTCGAGATCGGGCCCACCCACGTGGCCGCTCCCACCGGGGAGCGATCCACCGCACACGGCTGCAGGACGACCAGGGTGCCGGGGCGGTCGTCGTGTCGCGCCACGCACGCCGACGGTCCCACCAGGCAACCGGCTGCGACCAGCATGCCGTGCGGCGAGCGGCGGACGATTCCGCGCAGCTCGTCGAACACGCCGTCGGGCCAGTGACACCCGGTACAGACGACGAGCGTGAACGGGCCCGCGCTCATCGCGGCCGGCCCGCGGGGTACGGGAGCAGGGCCATCTCACGGGCGTTCTTGATCGCGTTGGCGACCTGGCGCTGCTGCTGCACGGTGAGCCCGGTGACGTTGCGGGAGCGGATCTTTCCGCGATCGGAGATGAACTGCCGCAGCGTGCCGGTGTCCTTGTAGTCGACGATCTCGATGCCGAGGCCGGCGAGCATGTTGCGCCGTGGCGGCTTGCCGTCGCGTGCGTCGCGGCGCGCCGTCGGCTTCCTGGCCTTGGCCATCAGCGCTCCTCCCTGAAGTCGACGTGGCGGCGCAGGACGGGGTCGTACTTGCGGAGCACGAGCCGGTCCGGGTCGTTGCGCCGGTTCTTCCTGGTGACGTAGGTGTATCCGGTGCCCGCGGTCGACTTGAGCTTGACCACCGGCCGGATGTCGGTACGGCTGGCCACTAGATCCGCTGCCCTTCGCGTCGCAGGCGTGCGACCACGGCCTCGATGCCGTCACGGTCGATGACCTTGATGCCCTTGGCGCTCACCCGCAGCCGCACCCGCCTGCCCTCGGAGGGCAAGTAGTACGTCTTGACCTGGATGTTGGGTCGCCAGGTGCGCTTGGTCCGCCGATGCGAGTGGGACACGTTGTTCCCGAATCCGACTGTGCGACCGGTGATCTGGCACGTAGTCGACACGGTGCACCTCCTTCGCTATTGAAAACGATTTTCGACAACTGTCGAAACGGAGGGTAGCGTAGGCCGCGCCCTAATGAAAATGATTGTCGGATGGAGGATGGTGCGCACACCACTGCTGCTGGTCGCCGGCCAGGGCGACACCGAGGCCGCGACACGGGTGCTGACGCGAACACCCGGCACGCTCGTCGTCGAGCACCGTTTCGACGGCCACGTCGTCCGACGCACGGTGACCACCCGGGACCACGGCAACATGAGCACCGGAACCACCACGGCGGAAACGATTCTCGAACTGGCACACGGCTGCGTGGCCTGCACCGTCCGCAACGACCTGCTGGTCCTGCTGCGCGTCCTGCATCGCCGCTCCGACGTCGGGCGCATCGTCGTCCGGCTCGGCCCCTGGCTCGAGCCGGAGCCCATCGCCTGGGCGATCAACCACGTCCGCGTCCGCGTCGGACCCGGCTTCACCGACGGCCCGGCCGCCAGGGACGTCGAGATCGCCGCCGTGATCACGTGCGTCGACGCGACGACGTGGCTGCCGCAGGCGCTGTCGGACGACGAACTGCCCGACGGCCGGACCGTCGCACAGGTCGTCGTGGGTCAGGCGGAGTTCGCCGACGCCCTGGTGCTCACCTCGCCGGACCCGCGCACACTCGACGTGCTGCGCCGACTTGCGCCACGGGCTCGGATCACCGTCGGCGTCGACCGGCTCGAGCTGGGTCTGTCGCATCTCGAACCCGACGCTCGACGCGGACGCAGCGACGACCCACACGGCCCACTGCTCGCGGGACAGCCCTCGCTACGCACCGACGGCGACGTATCCCTACTGGAGTTCAACGCGGACAGGCCCTTTCACCCACACCGACTGCACGACGCCGTGGACGCACTGCTCGACGGCGTCGTCCGCACGCGAGGTCGGCTGTGGCTGGCCAGCCGCCCGGACCATGCGATGTGGCTGGAGTCCGCAGGGGGCGGCCTTCGGGTCAGCTCGGCGGGCAAGTGGCTCGCCGCGATGACGGCCCGCGAGCGTCCCTACGCCGACCCCGAACGCGCCGCGATGGCAGACCTGATGTGGCAAGACGAATTCGGCGACCGGCACACGTCGATGGCCGTTCTGGTCTGCGGCGCCGAACCCGCCGAGGTGCACGGCGCGCTCGCCGCCGCGCTGCTCACCGACGAGGAGATGGCCGCCCCCAAGGAGTGGTCGCAGTACGGCGACCCCTTCGGCGACTGGCACGCCGACCCGTGCGGTCACGAACCCAGCACACCCACCGACGTGCCAGTGCGTGGCACGGGAGAAGGAGAATCCCGATGAAGCCAGGCGTCCACCCCGACTACCACCCGGTCGTGTTTCAGGACTCGAACACCGGAACCGCGTTCCTTACCCGCTCGACGGTGACGAGTTCACGCACCATCGAGTGGGAGACCGCGGACGGCATCCGGACCTACCCCCTGGTCGTGGTCGAGGTCAGCGCCGACTCGCACCCGTTCTGGACGGGACGCCAACGCGTGCTCGACTCCGCGGGGCAGGTCGAGAAGTTCCGCCGCCGCTACGGAACGCGCGGCTGACCGTCAGGCGCCCGCAGGCACCGGATAACGGTCGTTGACGTCGGCGTTGCTGTCCTTGCGCGCGCAGTGAGCGCAGCAGAAGATGGCGTCCTCGGTCTCGATGCCGTGACCCAGGATCCGGCAACCGCAGTGCGCGCACTCGGGTGCTAGTTGCGCCGCCGCGCACTCCACGCTGTCGAAGTCGGCCGTGCGGCCGTCCGGCCAGGTGACGGTGAACGCCTTGTCGTAGTCGTTCCCGCAGGTGGCACAGATAGTCATGTCAGCCCTCCCATTCGTGTCGGCGAATGGGTTCCCGGCGGACGGGTCGACAAACACCGGACCGGGGGTCAGGAGTGAGGAAGCCGCACGACCTGCACGAAGAACTCGTCGATCTGCCGGACCGCGCTCATGAACTGGTCGAGGTCGACGGGCTTGGTGACGTAGGCGTTGGCGTGCAGCTTGTAGCTGCGCAGGATGTCCTCCTCGGCCGACGACGTAGTCAGCACGACGACCGGGATGTGCATCAGATCGGGGTCGGACTTGATCTGCTCGAGCAGTTGCCTGCCGTCGTACTTGGGCAGGTTCAGGTCGAGCAGGATCAGATCGGGCCGCGGGGCGTCCGGGTAGGCGCCGCGCTTGTAGAGGAAGTCCAGACCCTCCTCGCCGTCGTGCGCGACGTGCAGGTTGTTCTTGATCTTGTTGTGCTCGAAGGCTTCTCGGGTGATCAGCTCGTCACCGGGATCGTCTTCGACCAGGAGGACGTCGATGGGTCGGGCAGAGGAGGTCATTTGCGTGTCCCTTCGAGGGCTGGCTCGGGCTCGGCGCCGGTGTTCTCCAGGGCCTCGTCGGTCTCACCGGTCTTGGCGGCGGGCACGGGCAACGTGAAACGGAACCGCGTGCCCTCGGCGTAGTCGGTGTCGATCCAGATCGTGCCGCCGTGATACTCGACGATCTTCTTACACAGTGCCAGACCGATGCCGGTTCCCGTGTATGCGTCGCGTCCGTGCAGCCGCTGGAAGATCACGAACACCTTGTCGACGAACTCGTCGGCGATGCCGATGCCGTTGTCCGAGACGCTGAACGCATACCAGCCGTCCTCGGCGGGCTCGCACTCCACGACGATCCGGGGTGCGATGCCCTCGCGGCGGAACTTCACGGCGTTGCCGATCAGGTTCTGCCACAGCATCGTCATCAGGGTCGGGTCGCCGGTGACGACGGGAAGTCCACGCTCGGGCAGCACGAGTTCCGCGCCGCTCTCCTCGATCGAGGTGGTGAGGTTGCCGCGGGCGGCCTCGATGGCCTCGCCGAGGTCGACGTCGGCCTGCGTGGAGTTCAGCCGTCCGACGCGGGAGAACGTCAGGAGGTCGTTGATCAGCACCTGCATGCGCTTGGCGCCGTCCACGGCGAACCGGATGTACTCGACGCCGCGTTCGTCGAGTTGGTCGCCGTAGCGCTTCTCGATCAGCTGACAGAACGAGGCCACCTTGCGCAACGGTTCCTGCAGGTCGTGGGAGGCGACGTAGGCGAACTGCTCGAGTTCGGCGTTGGAACGCCGCAGCTCGACCGTCTGCTCGTCCAGTAGGGCGCGGGCCTGCTGCGAGATCTCGAGTTCCCACACGATCCGCTGCCGCATGTCCTCGACGTCGGTTGCGATGGCGCGGATGTCCTTCGGCCCGCGCGGCACGATCTTGTTGTCGAACTCACCCTGGGTGATGCGTCGGCACGACTCGGCGAGGTAGGACAACGGGCGCGTCACCGCGTTGCGCACCAGGATGGCCAGCAGCACGGCAGCGACGAAGAACGCGACGATCATCGCGATCAGCACCCTGTCGCGCCAGTCCCTGACGGTGTCGAGTTCGGCAACCGCGTCGTCACGCGTCGTCAACAGGTTGGCCGACTGGACGTCGAAGAGTCGGCGGATGTCGTCGAACTCGACCTTCCCGCGTTCGATCACCGAGGGGTCGACCAGCGCTGCGGCCCGCGGCACGACGCTGGCGATCAGCGGTTCGGCGTACCGCGCCCTCCACTGGTCGGCAGCGGCTTCGACGGCGTCGAGATCCTCCATCAGGTCGGGCCGATCGCCCAATCGCACGCGCATCGCCTCGACCGCGGCGTCCTCGGCCTGCTGCCCGTCGTAGTACGGCTGCAGGAACTGCCGGTCGGCGGTGATCGCGTACCCGCGGGTGGCGGTCTCCTGGTCGCGCAGCGCGGTCTGCAGGCGGTAGGACGCGACGCGGGCGGGCTGAATGTCCTCGATCAGGTCGCGGGACACGTCGTCGGTGCGGTCGACCAGCAGCCCGCCCGTGATCGCACCGGCGAGCACGACCACGCCCATCGCGGACAGGACGAGGTTCTGCCAGCCCTGGACGGTGAGTTTGCGGCTCTTGGTCCCGGGCTCCTTCGGTGGTTGCGTCATGTCCCGGTCCGCTCCACCCGCACGACGGCGATGTCGTCGGACAGTCCACCGTGCGCCTGCGCGCGTTCGCCCGCACCGTCGATGATCGCCTTCACGAACTGCTCTCCCGGCAGGTCGGCCACCGACCGGGCGAGTTCCAGGAGTCCCTCCTCGCCGAGGCGCTCGTTGCCGCGGCCGGCGTGGCCCTCGAAGATGCCGTCGGTGAGCAGCACCAGGCCGTACCCCTGCGGCAGCTCCAGCTCGCTCAGCGGCCAGTTCTGTCCGTTGAGGCCGAGCGCGGGGCCTGCGGGCGGCTCCAACCAGTCGACCGTCGAGGGTCCGTGCAGCAGCATCCCGGGGTGGCCGGCCCGCACGACGGTGAAGTGCCCGTCAGGCGCGAGCGCGACGCTGAGCACCGTCGCGAACACACCGCTGCTCACCGGGCTCTCGGCGCGCAGGATCCGTTCCAGTTGGCGCATGCGCTCGTTGCCGCGCAGGCCGGCGAACGTCAGCGCCCGCCACCCGATGCGCAGGGCCACCCCCAGCGCGGCGGCATCCGGGCCGTGCCCCGCCACGTCGCCGACCATGACGTGGACCGTGCGGTCCGGGGTCTGAACGAAGTCGTAGAAGTCGCCGCCCAGCAGGGCGTTCTGGTGGCTCGGGCGGTACTGGGCCTCGATCTCGACGCCCGGGTTCTCGTGCAGCAGCGGCGTCGGCAGCAGCCCGCGCGCCAACCGGGCGTTCTCCAGTGCGGTGAGCTGGCTGGCGCGCAAGGCGACGGCGGTGAGTTCTGCGCGCTTGCGTTCGATCGCGTACAGCAGGGCGCGGCGCAGCATCTCCGGCTCGACGCGACCCTTGACCAGGTAGTCCTGGGCGCCCGACGCGACTGCCGACACCCCGAAGTGCTCGTCGAACAGGCCGGTCAGCACGACGACCGGAACGTGGTCGTCGCGCTTGGCGATGCGGTCCAGCGCACTGATGCCGTTGGCGTCGGGCAGGTTGAGGTCCAGCAGCACGCAATCCGGCCGCGCCCTGGCGAGTTCGCGCTCGGCGTCGGCCATCGACGGCGCCCACACCACGGCGATGTCCGCGTTCGTGTCCGCGATCAATTCCTCGACGAGGATCGCGTCTGCCCTGTCGTCCTCGACCAACAGAACGGACAGCTGCTGACCAGGAGCAGCTGGGTCGAATTCAGGTTTGAGCACGGGCTTCCGACGCATGTGGGGGTGGACGGGTGAACGCAATGACAATACCGACGACCGGCCACGTCGTTGTGCTGGTTCGCGACTTGGCTAACGCGGCGTCGCGTCCCGCACGCCGCGGTAGATTCCGCGCCGCACGATCACTGGCATGAGCACGCGCTCGAACGACCATGCCGGGAACCGGAACGCGCGGCCGTTCGGCGCGAACACCTCGAGCCCGTCGCGCTGGATGCCGATGATCGATCCCCACCTGGAGTTCGGCGGGCGGTAGGAGCGCAGCGGGCGGCCCTCGAAGTACGCGAGCAGGTTGTCCGCGAGCAGCCCGTCGGCCCGGTTGCGGGCCGAGCTGCGCTGCGGGTCGGTCGCGGCGACGTCCCCCAGCGCGAACACGCCGCGGTGGCCGGGCACTTGGAGTTCGGGCGTCACGCGGACGAAGCCGTCGTCGTCGAGCAATTCGGGCGGCAGCCACGCGGTGTTGGGGCGGACCCTGCCGATGGTCCACAGCACGGCGTCGGCGGCGGACTCGGGTTGGCCGGTGCTCCACCGCACCGGCCCGGTGGTGATCTCGTCGCCGGTGAAGTCGTCGGGCAGGATGGCGCGGTGCCCGGGGCGCAGTGTCACGCCTGCGTCGCGGAGTCTGCGCTCGATCCGAGACCACGTCCGCGGGTGGTACTGGGTCAGCGCGCGGTCGCCTGGGAAGTACAGCTCGACGCGCTTGGCGGGCCAGGTCCGCGCGATGTTCGCGGCACTGCTGACCGCGGCCGCACCACCGCCGACGACGATCACCGACGCCGAGGCGGCCAACCGGTCGTGCGCGGCGTGCAGGTCGGCGCCGATCTCGGTGTGCGACTGCAGGGTCGGCTGCCGCCAGAACCCGTTCGTGACACCCGTGGAAATCACCAGCGCGTCGTAGCCGACGGCCGCCGTGTCCCCGTGGGCCGTCCGCACCGACACCGTGCGGGCGTCGAGGTCGGCGCCGGTGAGGGTGCCGTGCACGGTACGCACCCGATCGAGTCCACGGAACCGGTCGAATGCGATCCAGTTGTGCTGCGCCCAGTGATCGGGTCTGCTGATCCGCCAGCCGAGTTCCTGCCCGCTGACCAGTCCCGGCTTGGCCGAGATGCCGACGACGTCGACGTCGGGCCGCTTGGCGAGCTTGATCGCGGTCAGCACGCCGCTGTCGCCGAGACCCGCGATGACGATGCGCTTCACGACGCGCTGCGCTTGGGTGGCCGGGGCACGAACTTGGACACCCGGTCGATGACCTGCTGGTACTCGGGGCGGCGCTGCAGGCTGCGTTCCTCCATCATCGGGATGCTGGCGCCGAGGAAGAGTGCGAGCATCACGGCCGCACCGGCCATCAGCCACCACGCGTCGGCGGGCGCTGCGGCCACGCCGAACAGGCCGAGGGCGAACCAGAACCCGAACTCGCCGAAGTAGTTCGGGTGCCGCGACCACGACCACAGTCCGCGGTCCATCGCCTCGCCCGGCCTGCGCACCCGCGCGAAGCGGTGCATCTGGACGTCGGCGACGAGTTCGAGTGTCACCGCCGCGACGCCGACGACGAACGCGACGACGGCGAGCCACGCGATCCCCTCGCCGGGCCGGGTCACCGCGACGTACACCGGCACCATGCCGAGGAACACCTGCAGCGTCGGGATGACGTGGATGGCGACCAGGTCGGCGGCGAACTCCCACTTGCCCGCCCGGTCGCGGAACATCGGGTAGCGCCAGTCCTCGTGATGCAGGCCAGGGAAGGCGTACACCCAGTTGCTGGTCAGGCGCACGGCCCAGAGCACCACGACCGTGGCCACCAGCACGGCCCGCAGCTCGTCGACGCCCGGGCCTGCCTGGCTCCACCAGTAGAAGAGCAGTAGCGGTGGGATGACGCTCCAGTACGCGTCGTAGAAGCTCGAGTTGCGGTAGGCCCGGCTGAACGCGAACACCACCAGCGTGGCGAGCAGGTCGGCGACCAGGGTGTCGAGCCACGACTTGCCGGTGGTCGGGCCCCAGATCAGCCAGGCCGCGGCGACCGCTATCGCGATGACGTAGGCGAGTGTGACGATGGCGAGCGACGCCGCCTTCGATCTGGTCTGCAACGCCGCCTCGGCCATGGTCCCCTCCGGCTCGAAAGTGGCCGAACTGTAACACGTTCTAGTTCCACCGCGGGGCGGGTTTCGGCTCGGGCCGTAACCTGTCGACGTGACCGACCAGACGGCGACCGAGGGCCGTATCCGCGTTCCCGCCGACCTCGATGCCGTCACCGCGGTCGGCACGGAGGACGACGCCGTGCTGCCCGCCGGCGCGGCCGACCGCATCTGGGAGAAGACCCGGCACTGGTACCGCGCAGGCATGCATCCCGCGATCCAGGTGTGCCTGCGCGTCGACGGCGAGGTGGTGCTCAACCGCGCGATCGGGCACGGCTGGGGCAACGGGCCGGCCGACCCGCCCGACGCCGAACGGATCGCGGTCAGCACCGACACGCCGTTCTGCGCGTACTCGGCCGCCAAGGCGATGACGAGCACGGTCGTCCACATGCTGGTCGAGCGCGGCGCGTTCTCCCTCGACGACCGGGTCTGCGAGTACCTGCCCAGCTACACCAGCCACGGCAAGGACCGCACCACGATCCGGCACGTGATGACGCACAGCGCGGGCGTCCCGTTCGCGACCGGGCCGAAGCCCGACGTGAAGCGCATGGACGACAGCGAATACGCCCGGGAGATGCTCGGCAAACTCAAGCCGATCTACAAGCCGGGTCTGGTGCACGTCTACCACGCGCTGACGTGGGGGCCGCTGGTGCGCGAGATCGTCTCGGCCGCAACCGGTCGCAACATCCGCGAGATCCTCGCCACCGAGATCCTGGACCCGCTGGGCTTACGCTGGACCAACTACGGCGTCGCGCCGAAGGACGTCCCGCTCGTTGCGCCCAGCCATGCCACGGGCAAGCCGCTGCCGCCGCCGATGGCCAAGGCATTCAAGACCGCGATCGGCGGGACGACCCACCAGCTCATCCCGTTCACCAACACCGAGCGGTACCTGACCGGCGTGCTGCCGTCGTCGAACACGGTGTCGACGGCCGACGAGCTGTCCCGGTTCGCCGAGATCTGGACCCGCGGAGGCGAACTCGACGGCGTCCGGGTGATGTCGCCCGAGACGTTGCGCGCGGCGACCCGACAGGCCCGCCGGTTGCGGCCCGACGTCGCGACGGGCATGGTCCCGCTGCGCTGGGGTACGGGATTCATGTTGGGGTCAAAGCGGTTCGGCCCGTTCGGCAGGGACGCCCCGGACGCGTTCGGACACACCGGGCTGGTGAACGTCGCCGTGTATTCCGACCCGTCGCGCCGGCTCTCGGCGGGCATCATCAGCAGCGGCAAGCCGGGTGGCCACCGCGAGGCCAAGCGGTACCCGGCGCTGCTCGACGCGATCGCCGCCGAGATCCCCAGGCGCTAGCTCGGGCCGAGGACGTACCGGCCGTCGTCGGGGTGGTGGTACCAGCCGCCCGCCGCAGCGGTGCCGCCGTCGACGTGCAGCGTCTGGCCCGTCACGTAGGAACTGAGGTCGGATGCGAGGAACACTGCCGCGCCTGCCATCTCGTCGACGTGCCCGACCCTGCCCATCGGGATGGTGTTGCTGGTGCGCGCCTCCCACCCGGGCGGCGCCATGTTCGCCAGCCCCTCGGTGGCGGTCACGTCGGGCGCCAAACCGTTGACGCGGATGCCGTGCGGCGCGAGTTCCAGTGCGGCGGTGCGGGTGTAGTTGACGACGCCCGCCTTGGCCGCCGAATAGGCGGCGTACCCCGGCGCGGCCCGGAATCCCTCGATGGAGGTGACGTTGACGATGCTGCCGCCGAGCTGGGCGGCGACCATCGTCCGTGCGACGCGCTGCGTGCACAGCAGCACGTGGGTCAGGTTCGACCGGATCAGTGCATCCCACCCGTTGGGCGAGGTGTCGAGGATGCCCGACGCGAAGACGCCGCCAGCGTTGTTGACCAGAATCGTTGGTACGCCCAGGGTCTCGATCGTGGTGGCCAGCGCCTCGTCCACCATCGCTTCGTCGCGAACGTCGACCGTGCAGGCCAGCCCGCCGCACGTTTGGGCGACCGCGGCGGCGGTCTCGCCATCGCGTTCCCAGATCGCGACCTTCGCACCGTAGGCCGCGAAGCCCTCGGCGATGCCGCGCCCGATCCCGGATCCGCCACCGGTGACGACGGCGACCCGCCCGTCGAGGAACGCGGCGTCGCGTGTGAGCACCATGGGCTCACCGTAGGCGCAGTCGGTGGCACGTCGTAGTCACATCCGTCACTCGAGCCCCTGCGCGAGTCGGCGTGGTCGACCGGGCGATGTTCCACCTGGCGAGCGAATTGGGCCGCATCGACCCCCCGCTCTTTCTTGACGGGTGTCGACTTCCTATCGTGGGCAGATGAGCAACGACGCTGATGTCGACCGGGTCGCCGACCTCGCCCACCGGGTGGTCGCCGAACACGACCCGAAGTCCGTTCCGATTCCCGAGTACCTCGCCGCCTGCTACGACGCCGGCCTCTCCTGGGTCCACTTCCCCGAGGGCTTCGGCGGCCTCGGCGTCTCGCGGCGCCTGCAGGCCGTCGCCGACGGCATCCTGCAGGGCGCAGGCGGCCCGGTCCCCCTTGGCCTGAACCCGATGGGCTACGGCATGGCGGCACCGACGATTCGCGAGCACGCCCAGGACGACGACCTCAAGAAGTCGTGGCTGCGCCCGCTGGCCAGCACCGAGCACATCTGGTGTCAGCTGTTCTCGGAGCCGGGCGCCGGTTCCGACCTGGCCGGGCTCGCGACGTCCGCGGTGCCCGACGGCGACGAATGGGTCGTCAACGGGCAGAAGGTGTGGACCAGCCTCGCCCACCGCGCCCGGTGGGGTCTGCTGCTCGCCCGCACCGACCCGAACGTGGCCAAGCACAAGGGCCTCACGTACTTCGTCGTCGACATGCACGGCCCCGGCGTGGAGACGCGCCCGCTGCGGCAGCTCACCGGCCAGGCCGAGTTCAACGAGGTGTACTTCTCCGACGCCCGCATCCCCGACGCCCACCGGCTCGGTGCGGTCGGCAACGGGTGGAACGTCGCGATGACGACGCTGATGAACGAGCGCAGCGCACTCGGCGGCAGCGGTAGCAGGCGCGGCGCGGGCACCATTTCCGAGGCCGTCTCGCTGTGGGCAGCGCGGCCCGATCTGCACACCCCGGTACTGCGCGACCGGCTGACCCAGCTGTGGCTGCGGTCCGAGGCGCAGCGGCTCACCTCGGAGCGGTCGCGGGCAGCGGCCACGATGGGCGGACCCGGGCCGGAGGGCTCGATCGGCAAGATGGTGGGCGCCGAGCTGAACCAGCTGATCTATCAATTCTGCATGGACCTGCTCGGACCCGAGGGCACGCTCTACCACGGCTATAGCTCGGGTAGGGATCCGGAGAACGAATCCGATTGGCGCGGACCGATTCAGCAGCGGTTCCTGCGCAGCCGGGCCAACACCATCGAGGGTGGCACCTCGGAAGTCATGCGAAACATCCTCGGCGAGCGCATCCTCGGCCTGCCAGGCGATCTGCGTGCCGATGCCGGCATGCCCTGGAAGGAGATTCCCCGTGGCTGAGAAGCTTGCGGATCAGCCCAGCAGCCCGGCTGATTCCGCCAACGCATTCATCTTCACCGACGAGCAGGCCCAACTGCGCGAGGCGGTGAGCCGGTTCTGCGCCGAACACTTCGACGAGGCGGCCGTGCGCCGGCTCATGGAGTCAGACCCGCCGTTTGACCGCAAGGCGTGGGCGCGGCTCGGCGGCGAGCTGGGCGTGCTCGGCCTGTCCGTCCCCGAAGCCGATGGGGGCGTTGGCGGTTCGCTGATGGATCAGGCCGTGGCCGTCGAGCGGCTCGGCGCCGCACTGGCATGCGGGCCGCTGTTCGGCACGGTGTACCTGGCCATCCCGGCACTGGTCGCCGCGTCGGGCGGTCCGGTCCGCGACGCTCTGCTTGCCGAGTTGATCGAGGGCACGCGCACGGCGGCCTTCGTCGTTGGCGACCGGGCCGGCGCGTTCGATCCGGCCGCGGTCACCGTCACCGCGTCGGCGGCAGGCGAGGACTGGACGCTGACCGGAACGGTGCCGCGTGTCGTCGACGCCCCGTCGGCGGACGACCTGCTGGTCGCCGCGACGGGCCCGGACGGCGTCGCCCTGTTCGCCGTCGACACGAATTCAGCCGGCGTGCAACGGGTTTCGCTGGCCACCCTCGACCTGACCCGGCCGCAGGCCGACGTCGAGTTCACCGATGCCCCGGCGAAGCTGGTGGCGGGCCCGGACGATGCGGTCCGCGTGATCGACCATGCCCTCCAGGTGGGGTCGGCGCTGCTGGCCGTCGAACAGGTCGGCGCCGCACGGCATCTGCTGGACCTGTCCGTCGAGTACGCCAAGACCCGGCTGCAGTTCGGCAGGCCCATCGGGTCGTTCCAGGCCGTGAAGCACAAGCTGGCCGACCTGCTCGTCGAGGTGGAGCACGCCCAGTCGGCCGCGTACCACGCGGTGTGGGCGCTGGCCGACGGCGCAGGCGACCCGGCGCTTGAGGCGAGCATCGCCCAGGCGGTGTGCTCGGCGGCCTTCGCCCGCGTCGCGACCGACACCATCCAGGTGCACGGCGGCATCGGGTTCACCTGGGAGCACCAGGCGCACCTGTACTACAAGCGCGCGACCACCGACGCCGCACTGCTGGGCAGTCCCGAACAGCACCGCAATCGCGTCGCCGAGCTGGTACTCGACGTCGCGACCGCGGACCGTCCGCCGCGAGTAGCCGATGGGAAGAGCGCCTAGCACTAGCTAGTACCTGACGTCACTGGCCAGCAGCGGCGGGTAGACCGCAGATGGTCGTCCGTCGACCGTGGCGCCCGCGAACTGCAGCATCGTGGCCATGTCCCCGTTGAGCGCTGCGGGGTAGCTCAGCGCGGGGGCCGACGCGTCGTCCAACCTGGCGATCTGGGCGTCGGTGAGCGTCACCTCCAGCCCGGCGAGGTTGGCGGTGAGGTGCTCGAGGCGCCGCGCCCCGATGATCGGCACCACGGTGCCCGGTCGCGCCCGCAGCCAGGCCAGCGAGACGGCGGCCGAGGAGACGCCGGCCTCGGCTGCCACGTCGGCGACCGCCTCGATGACCCGGAACTCGTCGTCGGACGGCCCGCCCACGAACTCGACGCGGGCGGAGTCGGTGACCGCCGCCCCGCGCCGGTACTTGCCCGACAGGAAGCCGTTCTTCAGCGGACTCCACGGGACCAGTGCCATGCCGGTGTCCAGCGCAAGCGGTGCCAGTTCGCCCTCGACGGTGCGGGCGAGCAGTGAGTACTCGACCTGCAGGGCGATCAGTGGCGCCCACCCCTTCAGCAGTGCGGTGGTCTGCGCCTGCGCGGTGACCCACGCCGGGGTGTTCGAGGACCCGACGTAGCGGATGGTGCCCGCCCGGACGAGGTCGTCCAGCGTCGACATCGTCTCCTCGATCGGCGTGTGCCGGTCCCAGTTGTGCATCCAGTACACGTCGAGGTAGTCGGTGTTCAGCCGGCGCAGCGTCTCGCGGAGCTGGGCGCGGATCGACGACCGTCCCGCACCGCCGCCGTTCGGGTCGCCGGGGTGCATGTTGGTGAAGGACTTCGACGCCAGCACCACGTGGTCGCGCCTACCGGGCCGGGCTGCGAACCAATCGCCGAGGATCTTCTCGGAGTGGCCGTTGGTGTAGAAGTTCGCGGTGTCGACGAAGTTTCCGCCGAGGTCGAGGTACGTCTCGAGGATGCGTTCGGACTCCTCGACGGAGGTCCCCGCGCCGCCCGGGTCGTTGCCGAACGTCATCGCGCCGAGCGCGAACGGGCTGACCCGCAGTCCGGACCGGCCGAGGGTGATGTAGTGATCGAGCGACATGAATCCATCTCCTAGCGTTGCGTTTTGGATGGCTCCATTCAATGCGCGTACGAGCGGTCGCGGTAGATCGATCGCTGCAGGCTCTTGCACGATCCTGTCGAATACGAGACGATCGGGCAGTGCACACACGCGCCGCACTGCTCGCCGAGATCGGCGATCGCATCGCGCGCCACGCCCGCCCCGACATGACCACCTCCATCGACGGCGTGCTGCTGTCGAAGGTGACGACCGACGGTTCCACCCCCGACTACACGCTCACCGAGCCCCTGCTGGTCGTCATGGCCCAGGGCGGCAAGCGTCTCCTGCTGGGCGACCGGGCCTACGAGTACCGGGCGGGCCAATGTCTACTGGTCGCGGCCACGGTGCCCGTCACGGGCCACTACGTCGACACCAGCGCGACATCGCCGTCACTCGGCTTCGGCCTGGCACTTCGGCCCGCCGAGATCGCCGCGCTGATGCTTCGCGCGCCGGGCGAACGGCGTAGGCGCACCGACGATCCCGAGTCCGCCATCACCACCGGTGACGCCGACGTCGACCTGCTCGACGCCGTCGCCCGCATGCTCCGCCTCCTCGAACGGCCCGACGATGCCGCAGTCCTGGCCCCCCTGATCGAGCGGGAGATCCTGTGGCGTGTGCTGACCGGTCCGCTGGGCCCGACGCTGCGTCAGATCGGTTCGGCGGACGGCAATCTCGCGCACGTCAGCCGGACCATCAGCTGGCTGCGTGACAACTACGCCCAGCCGCTGCGCATCGACGACCTGGCGAGCATGGCCGGCATGAGTTCGTCGGCGTACCACCGCCACTTCCGCGGGGTGACCGCCATGACGCCGCTGCAGTTCCAGAAGTGCATCCGGCTCCAACATGCCCGGTCGCTGCTGCTCGCCCGCCCCGGTGACGTCGCGGGCATCGGTCACGCCGTCGGCTACGACAGCCCGTCACAGTTCAATCGCGAATACCGCAGGCTGTTCGGAGTGCCGCCCGGCCGCGATGCCGAGCGCCTGCGCGACTCGCCGACCCGGGCCGTCGCCCTGGTGTGAGGGCAGCGCTAGAACAGCGCCCGGTAGTTCAGCAGCGCACCCACCACGAGGACCACCCCGACGACGAGGAACAGGCCACGGATGACGGGCGGGCCGTACCGGGTGATCGCCCGGACGAGGTGTCGCTGGACCCGTCGGGCCCGCATGGTCCGCACCGTCGACAGGCACAGGACGAACACCGAGAACGACAATGCGATGGCGCAGTAGCCGAGCACCAGCACCGGCCACGCGAACGGCATCGGGTCGTGCGCCGAGATCAGCGCCAGCGCGCTCAGGTACGGCACCGACGTGGCGGACTGACCGAACCCCACCGCCAGCCCCACGATCGCGAACAGCCAGGGATTGCGCCGTGCGGCCTGAACCACCCGGTCCGGTGGCGCCACACCGCGGGCCTGCCCGGATGCGGCAGCGAGGGCGATGAGCACCAGCCCGACGGCCAGCTGGCCCCAGTACCGGACCGTGGGCGTCACCTCGAAGCCAACGCGGTCGGTCAGCAGGTTCAGGCCCACCACGGTGAGCACGCCGAACACCGTGGTCGCCGTCAGCACGCCGACGATGAAGCTCACCCCCGCGGGCAGCGGTGACCTGCGGCTGAGGCGGCTGTCGTACACCACCGCGGTCGTCACGCCCAGGTTGAGGACGTTGAGCGAGTCGAGGAACGCGAACCCGACCAGCGGAAGGAGGAGAGCCAACATGACAGTGGAGAACCTACCGTCGATCGGGTATCCGACCCGGATGCAGACGTTCCTCCCGTACCCGGACTTCAGCGAATCGGCCGCCCACCTCGATCGCAAGCGGCTCGGCAAACAGCGCGCCGAGACCGTGCAGGTCCTGCGGGGGCTCGTGGTGCCGGGCTACGGCTGGCGTCGCCACCCTGCCGCGGCGATGTGGGCGGGCTACGAGGAGGCGCTGGTCCGCTACGGGCTGGTGACCAGCGAGGCGTGGGTGCGGCTCGGCCACGCGGACACCACGGCGGCGACGCTGCTGGCCGACCTGCACGCCGCCACGGGCATCGACGAGGTCCGTGACCAGCGCAGACTGGCCGAATCGGGCGACCTGCCGCCGTGGCTCGGCAACGCCGACTTCCACCTCAGCCACCAGTCCGCGCTGGTGCGCAAGGACCCGGAGTTCTACCGCCCGCTGTTCGGTGACGTAGCCGACGATCTGCCGTACGTGTGGCCGGAATCCGACCGTGAACGGCGGGTTCCGCTGGACGCGCGGGCATGAAACTAGCCTGGTCGGGTAAACACGGGCGTCGGGCAAGCCACCTTCGGAAGGATTCATGACCGCAGCACGCACACAGCTCGAGCGAACCGACCTGGACGCGGCGTTGCGCACGGTGGATGCCGTCGCCGCCGCGTTCTCCGCGAAGGTGGTGGGCCAACTCCACCTGCGTGAGTCGATGCTCGTCGCCTTATTGGCGGGCGGTCACCTGCTGATCGAGAGCGTGCCCGGCCTGGCCAAGACCACCGCCGCACGCGTGGTCGCCGAGTCCATCCGCGGCGAGTTCCGGCGCATCCAGTGCACGCCCGACCTGCTGCCGAGCGACATCGTCGGCACCCAGATCTACGAGGCGGCCAACAACGCCTTCGTCACCCAACTCGGCCCGGTGCACGCGAACGTCGTGCTGCTCGACGAGATCAACCGCTCGAGCGCCAAGACCCAGAGCGCGATGCTCGAGGCGATGGAGGAACGCCAGACCACGATCGCGGGCGTCGAGTACCCGCTGCCCGACCCGTTCCTCGTCATGGCCACGCAGAACCCGGTCGACCAGGAGGGCACCTATCCGCTGTCCGAGGCACAGACCGACCGCTTCATGCTCAAGGAACTGGTCCGCTACCCGTCTGCCGACGAGGAGGTCGAGGTGATCTCCCGGATGGACGCCGGGCTCTACGAACGCGCCCACCGTACCCCGCCCGCGGTCGAACTCGACGCCATCCGGCACGCGCAGCGCGTCGCGGGGTCGGTGCACATGGACCGCGCCCTCATCCAGTACGCCAGCCGGCTCGTCGAGGTGACTCGCGTACCCGAGGAGTTCCTGCCCGGCGAGATGGCCCGCCTCATCGAGTACGGCGCCAGCCCCCGCGCGACGATCGCCTTCTGCCGCAGCGCCCGCGCGCTGGCGCTGCTGCGCGGCCGCGGTCACGTCATGCCCGAGGACATCGCCGCGCTGGCCCACCGCGTGCTGCGGCACCGGCTGATCCTGGGCTTCGAGGCCGTGAGCCAACGCATCACGCCGGACCTCGTCGTCGACGCGGTGCTGCGCGCGGTGCGGGTGCCCTAGGACGCGTCTCGTGGGTAGACATCTCGACCGCGCCAAGGCGTTCTTCGGCCGCGACACCAACGGGCTGCTCGAGGGCGGCCGCTATTCGCTGTTGCATTCGCGCAGCCTCGAATTCGACGACCTCCGGCCCTACGTTCCGGGCGACGACGTCCGCGACATCGACTGGAAGGCGACCGCCCGCTCCGGCGACGTCCTGATCAAGCGCTTCGTCTCAGAGAAGCACCACAAGATCCTCGTGGTCGCCGACGCGGGACGGAACATGCTGGGGCTCAGTCCGTCCGGTGAGCGCAAGGCCGACGTCGCCGCCAACGTGATTGGCGCGCTGGGGCTGATCACGTTGCGCCGCTCCGATCAGATCGGGATGGTCTTCGGCGACTCGAGGGGCTGCGTCGACATTCGCTTGCGCCGCGGCGAAACGCATCTCGAGTACATGCTGACCCGGTACCTCGACCACGTGCGCGACCACCCGGGTCGCAGCGACGTGCTGACCCAGTTGCGTTGGGTGTGCGAGCACTACCGGCACCGTCACCTCGTCGTCGTGGTGTCCGACGAACCCGACACCGGTGAGCGCCTCGACGCCATGCTGTCCCGGCTCACCCCCCGCCACGACGTGATGTGGGCGATGACGGCCGACCACCCCATCGTGAGTTCGACCGACGACGACATCGGCGGCTACGACGTCGACGGCGGCGCCCACGTGCTGAGCGGTGTGGATCTCGGCTTCGACGTCGTCGCCGCCTACGAGGAGGCCGAAGAGGCTCGCCGCGAAGCGCTTTGGGAGGCAATGACCACGCGCGCCGTGCCCTACGCCGTGTTCGAGGGCAGTCGCGGCATCCGATCCGGCCTCGTCGGCATGACCGGGGTGTTCGCCCGTGCCGGATGACCTGCTGCGCTTCGTCATCGGTCCTGCGCCGATGTCGTCGACGTGGGTGTGGCTGGCGGTGCTGCTGACGCTCCTGGTGATCGGTTGGTACGTCGCGGTGTTTCTGACGACGATGCCGCCGGAGCGCAACGCCGGACCGCGCCTGGTCGCGTCCGCACGCGCCGCCCTGGTCAGGCGCAGGTTCGCGCGCGAGGCCCGCCGGATCGACGAACGCAGACGCAGCGGTGAGCTGCCCGACGCCGCGGCAGGCGCCGAGCTGAGCCGTACCCTGCGCGAGTTCCTGCACGAATTCACGGGCGTGCGAGCGCAGTACATGCAGGTCGAGGAGGTCGCCAAGGGCAGCCTCGCGCCAGCCGCGCCAATTCTGGCACGGCTCAACGACGTTGCGTTCAACGAACGATCCGCCGAGGACGTCGGCGAACTCAGCGGCGCCACCGAGGAGTTGATCCTGACGTGGAGTTGACCTGGTGGCTGGTCGTGATCGTGGCGTGCGTTGCGCTCGCCGCGGGCATCGTCGTCGCGTTGGCGATGCCCGGCGACGACGGTCGCCGACTGCGCCCGCTGGCCAACGTGGATCGGCTGACCCGGCTGCCCGCGTACGTGCGGGCGGTGCGGCGCCGGATGATCGCGACGATCGCCGTCCTGGTACTGCTGGTCCTCGCGTGCGGCGCCTCGGTGCTCGCGGCAGCGCGTCCGACGGGGCTGCCGACCGCCGCGCACGACGCCGACACCGGCCAGCCCGAGGACGTGATGGTCTGCGCCGGTGCACCGGTCGACGACCCCCAGCTCGCCGCGGCGATGCGCTTCTTCGCCGGGCACGTCCCGACCTTCGACACCCAGCGCATCGGGCTCACGTCCCCGAATCGACGGGTGATCCCGATGACCCGCGACCACCAGTACGCTGCGGCCCGCTTCGGCGAGTACGCGGGATCCGATGCCGCCCGTCGCGGGGACTTCTCCCCCGCGGTGTCCTACGCCAACTACGCCGAGAGCACCGAGGACGTCCTCGCCCTGTGCCTCACCGGCTTTCCCGACTTCGATGAGGCCGGGGCACAACGCCGTTCGCTGATCTACGTCGGGCCGAGCACACTGCGGGCACCCGGTGAGACGCGGCCGTCAGTGGTGGGGGCCGAGCAGTTGCGCGAGCTGGCCACGACCGCCGGGGTGCAGGTGAACGCCGTCGTCACCGGTCCGAGCAACGCCACCCTCGACGACCTCGCCCGCACCACCGGGGGAAAGTCCGAATCGTCCAGCGGCGACGTCGCGGTGCGGCTCGCCGAGATCCGCGACGCCCCGCCACCCCCGACACCGGGGCAGACGGTGCGGGTGTCGACACCCGAGTCTCCCGACGTCCCGCTCGCCGTCGCGGTGCTGGCACTGGCGGCGCTGTCACTGGTGCCCCTGGCGGTGAAGTCCCGATGAGCTTCTATCCCGTGCTGCCGCCCATCCTGCTGGCGATCGTGGCCGCCGTCGCGGTGGTCGCCAGGATCGCGTCGCTGCGGCAACTGCTCTCGGCCCGCCGCCGAACGCGGACGCAGGTGTGGCGCTGGGCGGGGGTGACGGCTGCGGTCGTGCTGCTGCTGATCGCCGCGGCCCGACCGGTATTCGGCGACGACCTGCAGACCACGCCCGCCGGTGCGGCCGACGGCCAGCCCAACGTCTTCCTAGTAGTGGACCGCTCCCCTGAGATGGGCGTCGGCGACCTCCCGGATGGGCGGACGCGGATGGACGCCGCCCGGGAGGACATCGCCGCGGTGGTCGACCGCTACCCGGACGCCCGGTTCGCCGTCATCGCCTTCGCCTCCGGCCCCTCACTGGAATGGCCGTTGTCCCAGGACACCTGGAGTCTGCGGTCCGTGCTCGCGGCCATGGAGCCGTACGGGGACGCCGACGTCGCGCTCACCAACGTCGCGGCCGCGGGAAACGTGTTGCGCTATCAGCTGATCGGAGCGCGCCAGCAGTTCCCGCGCGCCAACAACCTGGTGTTCTACGTCGGCTCGGGCGCCAGCGCCTCCGAGGCTCCGCAGCGTCGCTTCGACGTGGCCGAGGGTTCGGTCGACGGCGGCGCGGTGCTGGGCTACGGCACCACGCGCGGTGCACCGCTGCCCGGGCGTCCTGCAGTGCGCTCGACCCTCGACGAACCGCGGTTGCGCGCGGTCGCCGAGCAGCTGGGCGTGCCGTTCGTGCAGCGCGACGGCACGGGCGATACCGCCGCGATGTTCGGTGATGCCGGTGAGCCACCGCAGGAGTCGGGTGTCACCGCGTCGGCCCGGCCCACCGAGACGTATTGGGCGCCTGCGATGCTCGCCGCCGCGCTGCTGCTGCTCGAGTTGTCGCTGACGCTGCGCGACCTGCAGCGGTCCAGGACAAGGGCGGTGGTCACGTGACCCGGCCGGCCCACCTGAATCGACGCCGACGTCTGCTGCTGTGGTCGGCGCCGGTCGTACTGATCGTGGTCCTGGTGATCGCCAAGCTCGTGTCCACGGTGATCGCGGGCAACGCGGCGGCCGACGACTTCGCCCGCGGCGACACCGAGGCGTTGCGCGGTGACGTCTCGACCATGGAGGTCTTCGACGTCGTCGACCCCGGCGCCACGTCGTTCGGGGCGGGGGCGCTCGCCACGCTCGAGGGCCGGTTCGACGAAGCCGAGCGACGCTTCGCCGAGGCAGGCGGCGAATGCCCCGCCCTGGTGAACCTGGCCCTGGTGCGTGAAGCGTGGGGCGATGCGTTCGTCGGCGCGGGTGACGGTCCCGCCGCACTGGTCCGCTATCGGGCCGCGCTGGGCACCGTGACCGGTGCGCCCGCAGGGTGCTTCGCGGGCAACGACGACGCCAATCCCGAACGCCGCACGGTCCGCGAGCAGGCGGCCGACCGGCTCGCCAACAAGATCGCGATCCTGGAGCGGCCGCTGGCTCCCCCGCCGCTGGCCGCGGCTCCCCCACCGCCTCCGCCCGCGGGCGCGCCGCCGCCGGGAGCGGGCACGTCGCCCGACCAGACCGAGGACGAGCGGCTGGTGCTCGGCCCCGGGGCGCCGCTGGACCGGCTGCGGCAGCTGCTGGAGGACGGCGCGGCGGTGCGCGGCGCGCCCTGAAGCTAGCCTCGACGTCGTGGCCATGGTGTTGACGGTGAACAGTGCACACGTGGGTCCCGGCGTCCGCGCCGCGACGACGGGAATCGACAAGCGGCCGGTCGACGGACCGGTCGAGGTGCGTCCCCCCGGCGCGATGCGGGGCGGACTCGGTAGCGGTCTCGTCGGCGACTCGATCGGCAACTCGAAGTTCCACGGCGGCGACGATCAGGCGGTCTACGCGTACGCCCGCGAGGACCTCGACGTCTGGCAGAGCCAGATCGACCGCGAGATCACCAACGGCATGTTCGGCGAGAACGTCACCACCTCGGGTGTGGACGTCACCAACGCCGTCATCGGCGAGCGCTGGCGCGTGGGCTCGGGCGGACTGCTGCTGCAGGTGACCCGCCCCCGCACGCCGTGCAAGACGTTCGCGGTTCGCATGGGGATCCGCGGCTGGATAAAGACGTTCACCAACGGCGGCACGCCCGGCGCCTACCTACGGGTGCTCGAGCCAGGGCCCGTTGCGGCCGGTGACGAGATCGAGGTGTTCGACCGGCCCGAGCACGGCGTGACGATCGCGACGGTCTACCGGGCGATGATGCTAGAGCCCGACCTGATGCCCAGCATCCTGGCCGCCGACGAGCTGCCGGAGCCGCTGAAGCGCCAGGCCCGCAGGCGCGCTGCGTCTTAGGACCCCGCCGAGTGTGGGGCTTCCGAATGCATCGCCCGAGTGGCCGCGTCGACAACCCACACACTCGACAGCCCCATGTGGCCTACCGCACAACTGGAATCAAACGACGTAACACAGCGGTTACAACAGGCAGACCGGCTCGACGTCTCGCGCCGGTCGACACAGCGTTCGATCCGCGACACCAGCGCCACGGTTCGTACAACTCAATAGATCGAAAGAAGTGACACACGCAATGAAGAAGTTCGGATTCGCCTCGATCGTCGCCAGCGGTATGGCCGCAGCGGTCCTCGGACTCGCAGCGCCAGCTCAGGCCGGCATCGACCACCACACGTGGCTCGACGAGATCCAGCCGACGGCCACCGTGCCCTACACGGACACCACGGTGCACCAGAGCCGCTGACCCACGCACGATCCTCGAGGGGCACCCGCCACGCGCGGGTGCCCCTCTTGCGTGTCCGGACAGTCGACGCACAGGCGGTCGGGCTTACGATCGCGCCGTGCCCGCGAATCCCGCACCGCCCTCGCACGCGCCACGCCTGTCGACGGGCGTCGTGGTCGGCGCGCTGGGCATCGTGTTTGGCGACATCGGCACCAGCCCGATCTACACGATCGCGACGGTGTTCGATCCCGACGATCCCCACCCGGTTCCCGTCGCCCGCGATCACGTCTACGGCATCGTGTCGCTGATCTTTTGGTCGGTCATGGTGATCGTCACCCTCACCTACGTCACCCTGGTCATGCGGGCGGACAACCACGGCGAGGGCGGCATCATGGCGCTCATCACGCTGCTGCGTCAGCGGGCGCACGGCCGCGGCCGCCGCACGTCGCTGATGCTCGCGGGTCTCGGGATCTTCGGCGCCGCACTGTTCTTCGGCGACAGCATGATCACCCCCGCGATCTCCGTACTGTCCGCGGTCGAGGGCCTCAAGATCGTCGAGCCCAAACTCGCGCCGTGGATCGTGCCCATCACGGCCGTCATCATCGTGTTGCTCTTCTCGGTCCAGCGCCGCGGCACCGCCGCCGTCGGCCGCTTCTTCGGCCCGGTGATGATCGTGTGGTTCCTCGCGATCGGCGCGTGCGGCATCGGCGGCATCGTCCGCGAGCCCGAGATCCTGGCCGCCCTGTCCCCCACGTACGCATTGGGATTCATGGCCGGCCACTTCCACATCGGCTTCTTCGCCCTGGCAGCGGTCGTGCTGGCCGTGACCGGCGCCGAGGCGCTGTACGCCGACATGGGCCACTTCGGCCGCAAGGCCATCACCATCGGGTGGCTGGGTCTCGCGCTACCCGCCCTGACGCTGAGCTACCTCGGCCAGGGCGCACTGCTGCTCGGCGACGAGAGCAAGGTCGAAGCGCCGTTCTTCCTCCTGACACCGGACTGGGCGCTGGTGCCGATGGTCGTACTGGCAACCCTCGCAACGGTGATCGCCTCCCAGGCCGTCATCACCGGGGCGTTCTCGGTGGCCTCGCAGGCGGCTCAGCTCGGCTACCTGCCGCGGCTGCGGATCGCGCACACCTCGGCCTCGACCATCGGGCAGATCTACGTCCCGTTCATCAACGGCGTCCTGCTGATCGGCGTGCTGATCCTGGTGTTCGCGTTTCGGTCGTCGGACGCCCTGGCCTACGCGTTCGGCATGGCGGTGACGGGAACCATCACGATCACGACGACGCTGTTCCTGTACTACGCGCGGACCCGCTGGCACTGGCCGCTGTGGGCGGTGCTCGGCGGCGGCGGCCTGCTACTGGCCGTCGACCTGATGTTCTTCGCCGCCAACCTGACCAAGCTCGTGCACGGCGCGTGGCTGCCCCTGCTGATCGCCATCTCCGCGTTCACCGTGATGACCACATGGCAGCGGGGACGGGCCATCGTCACCCGCAAGCGCGCCGACGTCGAGGGACCGCTGCGGCCTTTCGTCGGCGGGTTGCTCCACCGCGACCCGCCGCTGGTGCGCGTGCCCGGCACCGCCATCTTCCTCAACCGCGGCGACGAGACCGCGCCGCTGTCGATGCGGGCCAACGTGGAGCACAACCACGTCCTGCACCGGCACGTCGTCATCCTCTCGATGGAGGTCGAACCCGTTCCGCGCGTACCGGATTCAGAACGCGTGACGGTCGAGGACCTCGAACTCGTCGGTGACGGCATCATCTTCGTCCGGGCCCGTTACGGTTACCTCGACCGCCCCGACGTCCCCGCGGCGCTGCGCCTCCTCGACCCCGACGAGACCGAGGGCCCCATCGACTTGGACGAGGCCTCGTACTTCCTGTCCAAGCTGGAGTTGGTGGTGTGCTCGGAGCCGACGATGCCGCCCTGGCGCACCAGGCTGTTCGTCGCGACGTCGTACATCACCGCAGACGCGGCCGCGCACTTCCACCTCCCCGTCGACCGGACCGTCATCATCGGCGCCCGCCTCGAGGTGTGACGTCAGCCCAGCACCGCGTCGATCGCGCGGTAGATGCGCTGCTCGCTGACCGGGCGCGGGGTTCCGAGCTGCTGCGCCCACAGGCTCACCCGGAATTCCTCGATCTGGCGGGCGATGTCGCTCACGTCGGATGCCGCCGCGCGGGCCGGTGACAGCGCCGCGACGAGTTGGTCGTAGGCGTGTTGCACGGCGTGCACGCGGGCCATCCGCTCGACGTCGGCATTGACGCCGTGCGGCAGGCGTTCCAGCCGTCGCCCGATCGCGGTGAGGTACCGGGTGAGGTCGGCCAGATGCGCGATCCCCGTCGCCGTCACGAACCCGGCCGGGAGCAGCCGCGCCAGCTGCGCGCGGACGTCGGCGATCGACGCGGCCTGCGCGGGCACCGGCCGTTCGGGCAGGGCGAGGCGGACGTCGTGCGCCGCACCGAGCACCTTCGCCACCCGGCCGATGACGTCGATGGTGCTGAGCGCCAGTGTCTTCGAGACCTTGGTCCGCAACGCGGCGAATTCTGCCTTCGTCCATACGGGTGTGGTGATCAGGGTGTCGGTGACGGCGTCGGCGCAGTCGTCGATGAGCGCGGAGAGTGAGCCGTCGGGATTGTCGGCGACGACCAGTCGCGTGCGCAGGTCGAGTGCCCGCTCCACCGCCTTCACCGGTGACGCGACGTCGAGGCGCACCAGCCGCCGCACGCCCGGTGCCATCCTCGCCCGCTGCTCGACCTCGGAGGCGAAAACCGTCAGGTCCACGGCCTTGCCCACGTCGACGAACGCGGGGTAGCCCCGCACGGTGTTGCGCCCGCCGGTGCTGTCGATCACCCGCGGCACCTCGTCGAGGTCGTCGGGCCAGCCGCGCAACCCCTTTCGCGCCAGACCGCCTGCGACGACGTCGGCCACCGCGCGCTGCATCGGTGCGTCGAGCCGTTCCTTGAGCCCGTCGAGATCCTTGCCGCGAGCCACCTCCGAGCCGTCGGATCCCTCGACCGCGAACGTCACGCGCAGGTGGGCAGGTACCTTCTCCACGTCGAAGGCGTCGATCGGCACCAGAACACCGGTGCGCCTGCGCAACTCCTGCTGCAGCGCGTCGAGCAGCGGCTGGTCGCCAGGATCGAGCGTCGACAGCAGAGCCCTGGCCGTGTCGGGGACCGGAACGAAGTTGCGCCGCAGTTCCTTCGGCAGAGACTTGAGCAGCGCGGCGATCAGCTCCTCACGCAATGCCGGCACGTGCCAGGCGAACTCGTCGCCGCCGAGGCGGGCGAGCACCTCGACGGGAACGTGCACCGTGATGCCGTCGTCCTCGGCGCCGGGTTCGAACTTGTAGGTGATCGGCAGCGACAGGTCGCCCGCCTCCCACCGGTCGGGCTGGTCGAGCGCATCGTCGCCGCGCAACAGGTCGGCGCGGGTGAACGTCAGCAGGTCCGGCGTCCGGTGCCGCTGCTTCTTCCACCAGGCGTCGAAGTGCCTCGCCGACACCACGTCCGGCGGGATTCGGGCATCGTAGAGGGCGTAGATCTCGTCATCGCCGGCCAGCAGGTCGCGGCGCCTGGCCCGCTCTTCGATCTCGGCGAGTTCCTCGAGCAGCTGGCCGTTGTCGCGGAAGAAGTGGTGACGGGTCTGCCAGTCACGTTCCACCAGTGCATGCCGGATGAACAGCTCGCGCGACAGCACGGGATCGATCTGCGCGTAGCCGATCCGGCGCCTCGCCACCAGCGGCAAGCCGAAGAGCGTGACGCGCTCGAAGGCCATCACCGCCCCGCGGTTCGCATCCCAGTGCGGCTCGCTGTGGGTGCGCTGCACCAGGTCTCCCGCGACGCGCTCCACCAGCTCGGGTTCCACCCGGGCGGCGACCCTGCCGAACAGGCGGCTGGTCTCCACCAGATCCGCGACCACGATCCAGCGCGGCGGACGGCGCGTCAGCACCGAGCCCGGCGCGAGCACGAACCTGGTGTTGCGGGCGCCCTGGTACTCGCGGGAGTCGCCCTCGCGCAGCCCCACGTGGGACAGCAGCCCGGCGGTCAGAGCGGCGTGCACGCTGGCCGGGTCGGCGGGCTCGTCCTGTTCGTGGATGCCGAGATCCTTGGCGATGCTGCGCAATTGACCGGTGAGGTCCTGCCATTCTCGGATGCGCAGGTAGTGCAGGAACTCCTCACGGCACATCCGCCGGAACGAGCTGCCGGAGCGTTCCCTGCGCTGCTCGGACACGTACCGCCACAGGTTGAGGAACGACACGAAGTCGGAGTGCTCGTCGGCGAACCGGGCATGCTTCTGGCGGGCCGCCTCCTCCTTGTCGACGGGCCGCTCCCGCGGATCGGGAATCGACAGCGCCGCCGCGAGGATCAACACCTCGCGCACGCAGTTCTCGGTGTCGGCCTGCAGGATCATGCGTCCGATGCGCGGGTCCAGCGGTAGCCTGGCCAGCCGTCGTCCCACGTCGGTGATCGCGCCGTTGCGGTCGAAGGCGCCGAGTTCCTGCAGCAGCGTGACGCCGTCGCGGATGCTGCGCGCCTCCGGCGGGTCGAGGAACGGGAACGCCTCGACGTCGCCCAACCCGAGCGCGGCCATCTGCAGGATCACCGCGGCCAGGTTGGTGCGCAGGATCTCGGGATCGGTGTAGCGGGGCCGGGATTCGAAGTCCGCTTCCGAATACAAGCGGATGCACACGCCCGGGGCCGTGCGTCCGGAGCGGCCCGCGCGCTGCGACGCGGACGCCTGCGAGATCGGTTCGATCGGCAGCCGCTGCACCTTCGTCCTGCGGCTGTAGCGCGAGATGCGCGCCGTACCGGGATCGACGACGTAGCGCACGCCGGGCACCGTCAGCGACGTCTCGGCGACGTTGGTGGCCAACACGACTCTTCTGTTGGTGTGCGGCGCGAACACCTTCTGCTGATCGGCCGTCGGCAACCGGGCGTAGAGCGGCAGCACCTCGGTCTGGAACCGGTCGCCGCGCATCGCGTCGCGCAACGCCTCGGTGGTGTCGCGGATCTCGCGTTCGCCGGAGAGGAACACCAGCACGTCGCCGGGCGGCTCGGCCTCGAGTTCCCGCACGGCGTCGACGATCGCCTCGGTCGGGTCGCGCACCTCGGTGCGGACGATCTCGCGGTCGGGGTCATCCGGATCGTCGGCGTCGACGCCGTCGGTGACCTCGACTTCCAAGGGCCGATAGCGGATCTCGACGGGATAGGTGCGCCCGGAGACCTCGACGATGGGCGCGGGGACGCCGTGGCGGTCGGCGAAGTGCTTGGCGAAGCGTTCCGGCTCGATGGTCGCCGACGTCACGATCACCTTGAGATCGGGTCGGCGGGGAAGCAGTTCGCGCAGGTACCCCAGCAGGAAGTCGATGTTGAGGCTACGTTCGTGGGCCTCGTCGAGGATCAGCGTGTCGTACGCGAGCAGCCTGCGGTCGCGCTGCATCTCGGCCAACAGGATGCCGTCGGTCATCAGCTTGACCAGGGTGCGGTTGCTGGCCTGGTCGGTGAACCGCACGGTGTATCCGACGACGTCGCCGAGCGGGGTGCCCAGCTCGTCGGCGACGCGCTGGGCCACGGTCCTGGCGGCGAGGCGTCTGGGCTGGGTGTGACCGATCGTGCCGCGCACGCCACGGCCCAGCTCGAGGCAGATCTTCGGCAGCTGCGTGGTCTTGCCGGAGCCGGTCTCGCCGGCGACGACGATCACCTGGTTCGCGGTGATCGCGGCGGCGATGTCGTCGCGACGGTCGCTGACCGGCAGGTCCGGGTACGTGACCTGGGGGACGGCGGACTCGCGGGTGGCGACGAGCGCTTCGGCGGACGCGATCTGCTGGGTGATCCGCTGCACCTGTTCCGGCGTGACGTTGCGCATGGAGCGCAGCCGGCGCCCGAACCGGGCGGCGTCGTGGATCGTCAGGTGGTCGAGCCGCCCGCGCAGTGCTTTCAGCTCATCGCGGGACGGTTCGGACACTCAGCCAACTTTAGGCCGTCGGGGACGATTCAGTTCGCGCCGACCGTGGTGAGGCAGAACGGGTGGCCCGCGGGGTCGATCAGCACTCGCCACCGCCCGGGGTCGCGCTGGTGTCCGGCCTCACGGGCACCGAGTGCGACTGCCCGCGTCACTGCGTCGTCGAGGTCGGTCACCGAGACGTCGAGATGCATCTGCTGCAGTTGTCCGGGCTCCGGCCAGGTCGGCGCGACGTAGTCGTCGACGCGCATCATCGCCAGCGTCTGCGCGCCGTCGCCGATCGCGATGACGCTGCCGTCGGGTGCCTCCACCAGGCGGCGCATGCCCAGGAGCGCGCCGTAGAAGTCGGCGAGTCGGGCCGGATCTGGGCAGTCGATCGAGGTCGCGCCCAGGCGGCCGACCGGCGCGGAGGATTCGGCGTCGGAGGCAGTGTCAGCGGGGTCGGTCACGTCCACCGATTCTGCCCGCCGCGGTGATTTCCGCTTACATGGGAGTCGTGAAGAAACGACATCGAAGCATTCGCCTTACGGTGTCGTCGATCCTCGCGGCCGTCGCCTGCCTGGTGGCGGCCTGCGGTACCACGACGGCACCACCTCCTGAGCCCACCGGCCCGCTGCTCGCCTATCGCGCGGCCTCCGAGATAGGTCTGGTCGACGGAACGACGGTGGTCGCCACGGCGCCGGGCAGCTTCGCGCCGTCGAGCGACCCGCTGGCGACCGAGGACGGCAGGTTCGTCTTCGCGCGTTCCTCCGACGGCGGCGTCACGGTCCTCGACGTGGCGGCCAGGACGTCGAGAGCCGTTGCGATGCCCATTGATTCAGCTATCGGTACCGGTGGCGGCAGCACGATCGTGTGGTGGGAGCAGCCGAACCGGCTGATGCAGCTCGACCTCGCCGATCCCACCGGACAGCCTGCGCTGCGCCAGGAGATCGACCTGCCGCGTCGGGCCGGGGCGTCCGACGCCGCGCTGCTGACCGCCCGCAACGGCACGGTCGTCGTCGCACGCACCGAGTCGGAGCCATCGCCCTTCGGAGGTCCCGACACCCTCTACGCCGTGCACGGCGACGCCGAGCCGACGTCGCTGGGCACGGCCGACGCGAACACCCCGGTCGCCTCGGCCGTGCTCAGTCCCGACGGCAGCCGCCTGGCCTATGCGCTGTACCGCCGGACCAGCAATTCGTGCGGTACGGCCGCGGTGGTGGTGTCCGACGCCGACGGCTCCCAGGAGACCTACGACGTGGCGGCGCCGAACTTCGTCACCGGCTCTCAGGTGCTGGACATGTGGTGGCCCGACGGCAAGCCGATGTCGCTGAGCCTCGCGACGTGGCAGTGCGAGACGGAGAGCTACTACTCACCGCTGACGTGGCAGCTCGGCGACGGCGGACTCGTCGAAGGCCAGCCGCGGACCGTCGCGCTGGAGGTGGCCGAGGTCGTGCCGGGTCAGCGCGCGCTGATCGTGCCGAAGGTCGGGGTCGCTCCGGAGCCGTCGGGGACGGTGGTGATCGAGGACAGTGGCCGGCGCTTTCCGCTCGGCCCGCCCGCGGTCGACGCGATCGCGGTGGTCGGGCCCTAACGGGTCAGGCGGCGCCGAGCCTGCGGGCCGTGCCGCGGCTGCGGTGAGCCAGGACTGCCACGGCCACGATCACCTCGACGACGGCGATCACCGTCGCGACCGCCAAGGCCGCGGGCAATGCGGGAGCGGGGCCCGAGGTCACGTCGCCGTGCCGGTGCGACGCGGTGGGCATGTGCAGCGCGATCATCGCGACGTTCATGGTGGCGACCAGCACCCAGGCGCGTGAGGTGCCGCGGGTCCAGAGGTCGTGCGCGCAGAACAGGCACGCCGCGATCATCCCGGTCATCACGATTGCCATGGCCGGGTTGCTCGCGTGCCCGAGCGAGAGCGCGTGCAGCACGGCGGAACTGGCGGCGAGCAGCGCGCACGCTCGCCTGCCCGAACTCCGACGCGCGTCCTGCCAGTTCATGGGTGACCTCCGTGCACGTGATTGTCGTCGATCGGACGACCATCGGCAGGGCGAGCGTGCTGCCCCGTCGATGTAGACCACTCACGGGTGCGGAAGTCATCACGAGTTCCCCCAGCACCGCGAGATTGCACCCACCGCGCAGAAGTGCGAGTAGCAACCACGCTGGCGTCAATCTCGCGGCCAGATCGCGACCGCCCCACCCACACACACTAAGAAGGGGCACCCGATCATTCGGGTGCCCCTTCGAAGTGGTTCTACTAGCGGCCGTTGCCCACGGTCGAGGTGGCGCTGCCGACGTTGGCCGACTGCTGGATGTCCTGCACCCAGTCGTGGTGCACGATGTCGGCCGATGCGGGGGCGGCGAGCCCGAACAGTGCGGCGGCGAAGCTGGTGGCGACGAATCCTGCGACGGTGGCGAAAGCTGACTTCTTCATGATGATCCCTCTTCCTTGACTGCTGTGACCTTCTGCTGGCCCCGGGGGAGGTTTCTCCGGCCGGTCTGACACGTAGAACTCGCAGGTCAGGCAGTTAATTCCGCTGGCAGTAATTGATCGACGGATGGCAGGATCGACCCGTGACGCCCGGACGTCACCCAACCTTTTTCAAGCGTTTTCTTGAAATGTTCCAATAAACGCGGGAGACTCGATCCGATGAGCGACGATCCGGACTACCGGCTGCTGCTGCGGGGCGCCAAGCTCCGCATCACCCAGCCACGCCTCTCCGTGATGAGCGCAGTCAGCGACAACCCGCACGCCGAGACCGAGACCATCATTCGTGCCGCGCGGGAGTTGACGCCCGACGTGTCGCACCAGACCGTCTACGACGCGCTCAACGCCCTCACCGCTGCAGGACTCATCCGCCGCATCCAGCCCAACGGGTCCCTGGCCCGCTACGAGACCCGCGTCGGCGACAACCACCATCACGTGGTCTGCCGCTCGTGTGGCGTCATCGCCGACGTGGATTGCGCCGTCGGCGACGCGCCCTGCCTCACCGCTTCGGATGATCAAGGCTTCGTCATCGACGAGGCCGAGGTCATCTACTGGGGCCTGTGCCCCGATTGCATTGAAGTGCGCAGTACCTAGGTCACAGCCCGTGATCGCAGCCCCACCGAAGAATGAAGAAAGGGAAGTACGTGTCGTCAGATACCTCCGATGCCCGCCCACCCCACTCCGACGCCAACACTGCGAGCCACAGTGAGTCCGAGAACCCGGTAATCGACTCCCCGAAGCCGACGTCGCACGCCCCGCGGACGAACCAGGACTGGTGGCCCGAGCAGGTCGACGTCTCGGTGTTGCACAAGCAGCCCGCGAAGGGCAACCCGCTGGGCGAGGACTTCGACTACGCCGAGGAGTTCAAGAAGCTCGACGTCGACGCGCTGAAGGCAGACGTCCTCCAGGTCATCACGACCTCGCAGGACTGGTGGCCCGCCGACTACGGCAGCTACGCAGGCCTGTTCATCCGCATGAGCTGGCACGCCGCGGGCACCTACCGCATCTTCGACGGCCGTGGTGGCGGCGGTCAGGGCGCGCAGCGCTTCGCCCCGCTCAACAGCTGGCCCGACAACGCCAACCTGGACAAGGCGCGCCGCCTGCTGTGGCCCGTCAAGCAGAAGTACGGCAACAAGATCTCGTGGGCCGACCTGATCGTGTTCGCGGGCAACGTCGCGCTCGAGTCCGCGGACTTCGAGACCTTCGGCTTCGCGTTCGGCCGCGAGGACATCTTCCAGCCCGAGGAGATCCTCTTCGGGCAGGAGGACACCTGGCTGGGCACAGACTCTCGCTACGGCGGCACCAACGACGGCGATCGGCAGCTCGCCGAGCCGTTCGGCGCCACCACCATGGGTTTGATCTACGTCAATCCCGAAGGCCCCGAGGGCAAGCCGGATCCGCTGGCCGCCGCCCACGACATCCGCGAGACCTTCGGCCGCATGGCCATGAACGACGAGGAGACCGCCGCGCTGATCGTCGGCGGGCACACGCTGGGCAAGACCCACGGCGCCGGTGACGGCGACCTGGTCGGCCCGGAGCCCGAGGGCGCCCCGATCGAGCAGCAGGGTCTGGGCTGGAAGTGCGCGTTCGCCTCCGGCAAGGCCGGCGACACGATCACCAGTGGCCTCGAGGTCGTGTGGACCGACAAGCCGACCAAGTGGAGCAACCGCTACCTGGAGATCCTGTACGGCAACGAGTGGGAGCTGACCAAGAGCCCCGCCGGCGCTTGGCAGTTCGAGGCGAAGGACGCCGAGGCGATCATCCCGGATCCGTTCGACCCGACCAAGAAGCGCAAGCCCACGATGCTGGTCACCGACGTCTCGATGCGCGTCGATCCGATCTACGGCAAGATCACCCGCCGCTGGCTCGACCATCCGGAGGAGATGAACGAGGCCTTCGCGAAGGCTTGGTACAAGCTGCTCCACCGCGACATGGGCCCGATCAGCCGTTACCTCGGCCCGTGGGTTGCCGAGCCGCAGCTGTGGCAGGACCCGGTGCCCGCGGTCGACCACCCGCTGGTCGACGAGTCGGACATCGCCTCGCTGAAGAGCAAGGTGCTCGATTCCGGCCTGTCGGTTCAGCAGTTGGTCAAGACGGCGTGGGCGTCGGCCTCGAGCTTCCGCGGCACCGACAAGCGCGGTGGTGCCAACGGCGCACGCATCCGGCTCGAGCCGCAGCGCAGCTGGGAGGCCAACGAGCCCGCCGAGCTGGCCAAGGTGCTGCCCACCCTGGGACAGATCCAGCAGGACTTCAACGCGTCGGCCTCCGGCGGCAAGAAGATCTCGCTGGCCGACCTGATCGTGCTGGCCGGTTCCGCGGCGGTCGAGAAGGCCGCCAAGGACGCGGGTTACGAGATCAACGTGCACTTCGCGCCGGGTCGCACCGACGCGTCGCAGGAGCAGACCGACGTCGAGTCGTTCAAGGTCCTCGAGACGCGCGCCGACGGGTTCCGCAACTACGTCCGCCCGGGCGAGAAGACCCCGTTGGAGAAGCAGCTCGTCGAGAAGGCGTACTTCCTGGACCTCACGGCTCCGGAGATGACCGCCCTCGTCGGTGGCCTGCGTGCGCTGAACGCGAATCACGGTGGCTCCAAGCACGGTGTCTTCACCCAGACGCCGGGCGTGCTGACGAACGACTTCTTCGTCAACCTGCTCGACATGAGCACGGAGTGGAAGCCGTCGGTGAACTCGGAGAACGTCTACGAGGGCCGCGACCGCGCCACTGGCGAGCTGAAGTGGACCGCCACGGCCAACGACCTGGTGTTCGGCTCGAACTCGGTGCTGCGCGCACTGGTCGAGGTCTACGCGCAGGACGACTGCAAGGGCAAGTTCGTCGAGGACTTCGTCGCTGCATGGGTCAAGGTCATGAACAACGACAGGTTCGACCTCGAGAAGTTCTGATCTGAGTAACGAAGACACCCGCGTGCCGACCGGCGCGCGGGTGTCCTTCGTATGAGGGGGTTTCAGCCGCCGGTCAGCAGGCGCTGCGCGGCGCGGGTGAGTCGGCGCCTCGGCCAGCCGAACGCACCGTCGGACGCCAGCGCGGCCCGGGCGGCGTTGCGCCCGCACACGCCGTGCACGCCGCCGCCGGGGGTGGCGCCCGCGCTGCCGAGGAACACGTTCTCCACGTGCGTCTCGGCCCGGCCGAGCCCAGGAGCGGGCCGGAAGATCAACTGTTGGAACAACTGTGACGTTCCGCCGTTGACGGCGCCGGTGTGCAGGTTCGCGTCGCTGGCCTCCAGGTCCGAGGGCCGCTGCACCAGCTTGCCGACGATGGTGTCGCCGAACCCTGGGGCATGCTGCTCGAGCACGTCGTCCACCCGGGCGCCGAGTTCGTCGGCGGATGCGTCGTCCGCCAGCCCGCGCGGCAGATGCGTGTAGGCCCAGGCACTCTCGGTGCCCGCGGGTGACCGCGTCGGGTCGGCCGTCGTCATCTGACCGAACAGCATGAACGGCAGCTGGGGCAGGGTCCGTGTGTTCAGGTCCGCCATCCAGCGGATCAGCCCGTCGTGGTCGGCGCCGAGGTGCACGGTACCGGCCCCGGCGAGGCTCTTCGAACGCCACGGAATCGGTTCGCGCAGTGCGTAGTTGATCTTCAGCACCGGGGTGTCCCAGACGAAGCGGTCGAGACCGTCGGCGAACGCCCGCGGCAGTGTCTCGGCGGGCAGGAGCTTCTGGTAGAGCTGCGGCGCGGAGGTGTCGGCGACGACGGCCTTGCGGCAGCGCACCGTGCGGCCGTCGGCGGTCCGAACGGCGACTGCGCGGCCGCCACTGACCTCGATCGCCTCGACCGGCCGGCCACATTCGACGCGCGCGCCTGCCGCCTCGGCGCGTCGCACCATCGCCGCGGTGAGTTCTCCCGCACCGCCCACCGGAACGGGGAAGCCGCCGTCCTGCGCCATCATGATCAGCAGGTAGCCCATCACGCCGCTACCGGGGGCGTCGATCGGTACGTCGGCGTGCATGGCGTTGCCCAGCAACAACAGTCGAGCCGCGTCGCCGTCGAACAGGTGCTGCGCCATCACGCCCGCAGGCATCAGCAGTTGGTGCACCAGCCGCAGCGCGTCGGCGGTGCCGAGCTTGCGCAGCAGACCGGTGGCGCCGCGCACCGGGGGAAACGGCGCGAACAGGGCCGCCAGGAGCGGGTCCTTGATGCGTTGATACTGCTCGAAGAGGGCGCACCAGCGTTGGCCGTCGCCGGGCTGATTGCGGTCGAGAAGTGCTGCGGTGGCGTCGATGTCGCGGTAGATGACGGGCGCGTCCTCGTCGGCGGCGTCGCGGGCGTGCCCCACGACGGCCGGTGAGTGCGACCACGTCAGTCCGTGGTCTTCGAGGTTGAGGTCCCGCAGTGCGGGCGAGGCGACCGACAGCGGGTAGAACGCGCTGTAGAGGTCGGTGACGTAGCCGGGCACGACCTCCTTGCTCTTGATCGCGCCGCCGGGTTCCTCCTGCGCTTCGAGCACGGTGACGTCCCAGCCCGCTTCGGCGAGCAGGGTCGCGGCCACCAGCCCGTTGTGTCCCGCGCCGATGACGACGGCGTCGACGGTTTCGCTCACGCCGCGTCACTCGTCATCGGGCAGGTCCTTCGGGAGCTTGCGTTCGGCGAGAACCGCTAGCCGCAAGGTGCATTCGCGGTTGCGTGGGAACGCCGCGGCCAGCGCCGCGCGCTTGGGGAGCCAGTTCAGGGGTGGCGTGACCGGGACCTCGGCCATCTCGATGCGGCACCCGCCGCCCTCGACGTCGGCGAGCGTCAAGGTGATGCGGGCCTTGCCGAACGGCCTGCCGTTGGCGATCATCACCAGCTTCTCACCGGGGATGCATTCCACGCTGACCGTGCTGTCGTCGAGCAGGACGGGCCACACGCCGACGGAGTGCCGGATGGTGCTGCCCGGCTGGGGCCACTCGGGATCTACCGCCCGCATGCGACTGTTGCCGACCACCCATTGCGAGTAGGTCCAGCCGTCGGCGATCACGTCCCATACCCGGTCGCGGCTAGCGGTCGTGGTGCGCTTGACCGTGAGGCTGCTCTCCAGTTCCTCGGGTTGCGCCATCAATGCATTCCTTTCCTGGTCACCGGCCCTCTAGCTACCCGAAGGACTGATCATCAAACACCGGTACCGGCCAGTACCGGCGCTCCGGCCTCGGTGTGGGACGCACGTCAGCGGGTACCGGAAGGACATGCAGAAGATCGGCACGGCCGTCGCCGCGGCGGCCCCTTCAGTAGCGTCGATGACATGAGTACGCCCGCATCGACGTTCGTCCTGGACGACCTGTTCGCGCGCGACCTGCCCGAGATGTCGGTCCCGTGGCAGGCGGCCAATGCGCCCGCTGCGCGACTCGTGGTCCTCAACGAATCGCTGGCCGGAGACCTCGGTCTCGACCCCGAGTGGCTGCGTAGTCCCGACGGCGTCGGGTTCCTCATCGGTACGTCCGTTCCCGACGGCGCGCGCCCGGTTGCGCAGGCCTACGCCGGGCATCAGTTCGGCGGTCTGGTGCCGCGCCTCGGTGATGGCCGCGCACTCCTGCTCGGCGAGATCGTCACCGACGACGGCCGCCGTCGCGACGTCCACCTGAAGGGCTCGGGGGCAACGCCGTTCTCCCGCGGCGGGGACGGACTCGCCGCCGTCGGACCGATGCTGCGCGAGTACGTGATCAGCGAGGCCATGCACGGGCTCGGCATCCCCACCACCCGCTCATTGGCGGTCACGGCGACCGGTCAGCAGGTGTTCCGCGAGACGCCGTTGCCGGGTGCGGTGCTGACCAGGGTCGCGAGCAGCCACCTGCGGGTCGGCAGTTTCGTCTACGCCGCGCTCACCCGCGACGTCGGGTTGCTTCGCAGGCTGGCCGACCACGCCATCGCCCGCCACCACCCCGAGGCCGCGAACGCCGAGCGGCCATACCTCGCGCTGTTCGAGTCGGTGGCCGCCGTGCAGGCCGAACTGATCGCGCGCTGGATGCTGGTCGGGTTCGTGCACGGCGTGATGAACACCGACAACATGACGATCTCCGGCGAGACCATCGACTACGGCCCGTGCGCGTTCATGGATGCGTTCGATCCGGTGACGGTGTTCAGCTCCATCGACCACGCCGGGCGCTACGCCTACGGCAACCAACCCGCCATCGCCGCATGGAATCTCGCGCGGTTCGCCGAGACGCTGCTCTCGCTGATCGACGACGATCAGGACAGGGCCATCGAGTTGGCCACCGAGGCGCTCGGCGGATTCGGCCCCCGCTACGAGGCGGCCTGGACCACGGGCATGCGGGCGAAGCTGGGCCTGCCGACCGACGTCGACGAGGCCGCGGCCGGCCCGCTGGTGACCGATCTGCTCGAGCTGCTCGCAGGCAGTCACGTCGACTACACGTCGTTCTTCCGGTCCCTCGGTGCGGCAGCGCGCGGTGACGCCGAGCCGGCGCGCGGGGTGTTCATCGACCTGGCCGGCTTCGACGCGTGGCTGGGCCGCTGGCGGGCACTGTCACCCGACGCCGACGCCATGGACCGGGTCAACCCGATCTACGTCCCGCGCAACCACCTGGTCGAGGAAGCGCTGACCGCCGCTACGAACGGTGACGTGGAACCGTTCACGCGGCTGGTCGACGTCGTCACCTCCCCGTACGAGGAGCGCGAGGGCCTGCAGCGCTACGCCGAGCCAGCGCCGGAGGACTTCGGCAACTACCGGACGTTCTGCGGCACCTGACCGCCTCAGCCGTGCGCGGTGAGCATCACGTACTGGGCCGCCACCCGCTGGTGTGCGTCGGGTAGTTCCTTGGCCTGCACCTCGATGGCGTACCTGCCCGCGGGGGCAACGCAGTAGAACCCGGCGGGAAACTTCAGGCAGCGGCTGTCGGGAAGTGCGGGCACCGGGTCGGCGGCTTCGACGCCATTGGTCGACACCTCGACGCCGAACGCGTCGGCCACGCTGGCCGCGGCCGCTTCGTCCTTGGCCTGGTACACGTTCGCGTCCGCCATCGCGACGGCGTCGACGCCGTTGTCGGTGAACAGCTTCTTCGAACCCACCGGGTTGCTCTGGAAGTGCAGGGCGCCGCGCAGCGAGTACACCGCGTTCTTCGTCGTCGGCGTATCCGGCCCACCGGGCACGGTGCGCGCGAGCAGGCCGGTGGGGTCGAGCGGGACGTCGGCCATCGCGTCGATCGCCCCGGGAGTGAACTCGTCGATCGCCGGGCGCTGCTGGTCGATGGCCGAGGCAACGGCCTCCGCCGCGGCCTCCACGCCGTCGACCGACTGCGCCACCTGCATCAGCACGTACGTGCCGTGCGGGGTGAACGACCGGATGGCGGCCCACGTCTTGCCCGAGCCGTGCGGGGTGAAGGGGTAGGTGGTGGCGAGCGCGTCGGGGTGGTCCGGGATCTCCGTCGGCGTCGGGGCCTTGCCCTGGATCTGCTGCTGCGTTCCGGCACCGTTCATGTCGGCGCTGGCCGCCTTCGCCGCCTCGGCGTCGGGGAAGCGCATCACGGCGTTGACGAGCACCAGCTTGTCCGGTGCCTGCCGCGCGGAGGCGAACCCGTTGACCATGCCGCGCTGGTCGGCTGCGGCCGCGATCTGCGGCGGCCCGAGCTGTTCGAGGGCCTTGCCGCTGTTCAGCAGGAAGGTGCCCCCGAGGTACGGCTCGATGACGGCCTCGTCGACGTCCCACGGCCCGACGACGTAGTCCGCCATGTGCTGGGCGTCGACGACCACACCGGTGGCCGGTAGACCCGCGTTGCCCAGCGGCGGTCGCGGAGCCGTCGGGTACTTCCCGGCGTCCAGCTGATCCGGGCTGACGACCGAGGGCTTCGGCGCTGCGCTGCTGCTCTCGGCGGCGGCACTGCCGTCGGCGTTTTGCGGGCCACCACCACACCCGGCCAACAGCAGCGCACTGGCCACCAGGGCCCCGAATCTCAGTCTCTGGCTAGACACGGTGCCAATCTAGCGGTCCGAGTGCGTCTTTCGCGCGAATTCGTCTCAGGCGCGTGACGCGCTGCCGCGCAGCCACTGGTCCCAGGGCACGCTCCAGTCGCCGTTCTGCCACTGTTCGAGCGGTTTGCCACCGGTATTTCGGACCTCGACGACGTCACCGGGCTGGGACAGCTCGTAGAACCACTTCGCGTTGTCCAAGCTCAGGTTCAGACAGCCGGCCGAGACGTTGCGGTTGCCCTGCGCCCACACCGTGGCCTCGCGCTCGTGCAGGTAGATACCGTCGGGGCTGATGCGCGTGGCATACGGGACGCTGATCCGGTAGCCGGCGGACGAAGAGACGGGCAGACCGTAGGTCGAGGAGTCCATCAGCACCGGATTGGCCTTGTCCATCACGGTGTAGACGCCCGGCTGGGTCCAGAAGTGAATGCTCTTCCCGCCGACGTTCGTGGTGCCGCCGCGGCCCATCGACGTGGGCATCGTCCGCGCCAGCTTGCCGTCGATGAACACGCTGACCTGCTTGGTGACGTCGTCGGCGATCGACACGTGGGAGCGGCCGATCCGGAACGACACCTGCCGGTCCTCCTGCCCGTACACGCCGTCGCCGAGGTCGATGCCGTAGACGTTGGCCTTGACCGTCACCTGGGTGCCCGACGGGAAGTACTCCCGCGGCCGCCAGTGCGCCTTGCTGTCGCTGATCCAGGTCCATGCCCCCTCCACGGGAGGCGACGTCTCGACGACGAGCCTGCGCTGAGCTGCGGCGCGGTCGCCCACCGAGGCGTCGAACTGCGCCACCACGACGGTGCCGACGCCGTAGGTGCCGCCGTTCGACAGCCGGGTTCCGGCCGTGGTGTTCAGCGAGACGTCGAGCAGCAGGTCCGGGTTGACGGTCGAGAAGTCCGACTTCTGCGTCGTCGTGGTGCCGTCGGTTCCCCTGGCGGTGACCGCCAGGGTGTAGTCGCGTCCGTAGCCGAGTGGTTCGGCAGGCCGCCAGGTGCGCCGGTCCTGCGAGAGGGTGCCCTCGACGGTGCGGCCCTGTGCGTTGGTCATGCGCACTTCGGTCAGCGTGCCCGAGGTGGCCCGCACGCCGACGCCGTCGCCGGGAGCGACGTCCTGCGCGCCGGATGCCGGTGTGATCTCGACGGCGGCCGGTTCGCGCGCGGGCAGCAACACGCCGTTCTTTGCTACCGCGACGTTCGACGCGGCGGTGTCAGAGGGGGCCGTTGCCGTCGACGATCCGCTCTGCGACGCCATCACCAGGGTGGCGAGGACGCCGATGACCATCAGCACGAGGAAGCGGTGCCGGGGGTGCGCAGTCAACGAGAATCTCCGAAGGTCGGTAGGTACGACGAGCGTACCGGCATCCCGGCCGCCCCGCAGACACGCTGGACCCGGCGAGGCCGAATCGTGATGCAGGCAGCGAAGTTTGGGCCGTTCAGCGCAACGGGAGCACTGGGGCCCCACGCTGTCGGAGCATGTCGGTCAGCAGCTCGCCCTCGGCGGACTGGGTGGCCGACATCCGTCGGGCCAGGTCGCGCACGTACCCCGTCTCGGCGTGTTCGGCGCCCACGGCGAGCATCTCGGCGCCGCCCTGGTGGTGGCGCAGCATCAGCTGCAGGAAGAGCACGTCGCGATCGGCGGGCGTGGCGGTGCGCAGGCGGGCGAGTTCCGTTGCGTCGGCCATCCCCGGCATCGCGGCCACCGGCCCGTGCGACCCGTGCCCGCCGCCCATCCACGCCATGTGGCCGCCGGTCGGCAGCAGCGGCTCACCCCACGCGGTCAGCCAACCCTGCATGCGGCCCACCTGGTTCTGCTGCGTGGTGAGGATGTCGAACGCCAGGTTCTTCACGCCCGCGTCGGCGCCGCCGGTCAACTCGGTGGTCGCCATGTCGACGGCCTGTTCGTGGTGGACGGACATGTCCTGCAGGAACCCGACGTCGATCAGGCCTGCGGCGGGCGGGGCGGGGTCATCGCGCACGGAGTAACCGAAACCGAAACCCGCGAGGATCAGCAGCAGCGCGACGAAGGCAAGCCACCGGATCCACCGAAATTCGCCCCAGGGGCTCACCGGCTAGTCCATGACCGCGGGCGCGGCGTCCGGTCCCGGCGGAGTGGGGTCGAACGGCGGCGGGTTGTTCACGTCGAAGAACGGCGACGCGCAGCTGGCCCCGGGCTCCGGGTAGGCGCTCTCGTTGAGCCGCAGCGCCTCGATGAATTGGACGAGTCGCGGGTCGCTCGGATCGTCGAACTTGAGCTGGTGCCCCCAGGACTGGATCGAGATGGGGGTCTCGAGGCCCGGGTAGGGCGACATCAGCGTGTACGGCTGGCCCTCGACCATCGCCGAGAGCACGTCGATCTGGTCGGCGGTCGCCACGTCGGGGTCGTACGTGATCCACACCGCGCCGTGTTCGAGTGAGTGCACGGCGTTCTCGGATCGGATGGCGGTCGGGTAGACGACTCCCGTGCACGTCGCCCAGATCTGGTCGTGCGTGCCGCCGAACGGTGGTGACTGGTCGTACGCCACGCGCTTCGGGGCGTCGACGTGGTCGGCCGGGGGGTACTCGATCCGGACGACGCCCGGGATGTGCGCCGCAGGATCGGCCGTCGCCTCGCCGGATCGGTCGTTCGACGGCCCCAGGGTCACCCAGAGCACGACGCCGATGACCGCGACGACCACGACCGCGATGATCGTGCCCCAGGGCATGCCCGCGAACATCCGCGACGCGGGTCGGTCCTCTGCCATGCGCCCACTGTATCGAGCGCGTTTACCAGAGGGTTCCCGTCGCAGGCGAGATCAGGAAGCCGTGCGCGTCGTTCGCCGTCTCGCAGTGCACGGTGGGGCCGGCTTTCACCGCACACCGCGTCGCACCATTGGTGAGGCGGTGCCCCTCGGGAAGAACCGCCACGTCGCGGGTGAAGCTGGGTGACGCCGATCGGACGTAAGCCGCCGGCTGATTGCCCTCGATCGCGGTCTGGTTGGTGCCCGGCGGCGCGTCGCGGGGCACGATGTCGCAGCCGACGACGCGGCCGATCGGCCCGATCCCGCAGCCCTGTCCCGCGCCGACCCTGAAGAACACCCAGCCCGGGTCGCTCTCGACGGTGTGGGGGCCTTCGCCGAGCGGGTACTTGTCGACGCCGTCGTCGCGTCCCGGCGTCGCCTCGGCGGCGGTGGTGGTCTCGGACTCCGATGACTCCTGCGCATCGATCGGGCCACCGCAGCCGCTGAGAGCCACCACGATCGCCAGGGCCGTCAGTGCCGGCCCCGGGTGCAGCCCTCGCATCTAACCGATGCCGATCGGCGTGACGTCACCCGTCTGGTCGCGCGGGTCGATCAGGATCTTGGCGTGCGTCTCGGGGTCGCCGAGCGCGTCGAAGGCAGCCGACACCCCGGCCAGACCGACCGTTCCGGTGACCAGCGGGCCGGCGTCGACCTTGCCGTCGGCGAGCATGTGCAGCGTGTCGCGGAACTCCAGCGGCGTGTAGCCGAAGACGAACCGCATGTCGATCTCCTTGCCGCTGGCCATCGCGGGCCGCAGCTGGTCGGCGCCCATGCAGACGCCCACCACCACGACGAGCGAGGCGAGGGGCGCCGCGGCGATGACGCCGTCGAGCATGCCTGGCACGCCGACGCATTCGAAGATCACCGGGCGGCTAGGCCCTGCCGCGCCGAACCTGTCCGCCACGCGGTACAGGTGCGACCACCCCGGCACCTTGCGCAGCTTCTCCATCGACCCCATGCCCAGTTCGTAGAGCGCGGGCGCCGACGTCAGCACGCCGCGCTTGCCGTCGAGCGCGGCGTACGGCGACTCGGACGCCGGGTCGACGACGACGTGCGCGCCGCACCTGGCGGCCAGCGCCCGGCGACCTGCCGAGAAGTCGCTGGCGACGATCGTGCCGACGCCCAGCGCCGCGAGGTGGGCGATCACGGCGAGGCCGACCGGACCGCAGCCGATCACAACGGCCACGTCGCGCTTGCCGATGTCGCTGCGCCGCACCGCGTGTAGCGCCACGGCCATCGGCTCGGTGAGTGCCGCGACGTCCGGCGACAGCCCGTTGGGTACGACGAACGACATGGCCGCCTCGGCCAGCACCTGCTCGGCGTAGGCGCCCGGGGCCTTCGGCGACAGCCCGGTGAGGTGCACGCCGCCCGCAGCACGCACCAGGGGGAAGGAGACGACCAAACTTCCCGGCGCGAACTCCTTGGCCACGCCGCGGCCGCGCTCGGCCACCTCGCCGCAGAATTCGTGGCCCATCACGACGGGCGTGTCCCCACGCATGAAGTCCTCGTACTGGACGGCGCTCATGACGTCGGTCAGTTCGTCGGCGTGGTCCTTGGCGTGCAGGTCGGAGCCGCAGATGCCGCACCGGCGCACGTCGAGCAGTAGTTGGCCTGGCGCCGGGCGGGGCGCCGCGACGTCGACGACGGACAGTTCCCCGTGCACACAGCTGACGGCCTTCACGTCGTCAGTATCCACGCAGCGACGTCCGTGCGGTTCAGGTCTCCGCGGCTTGCGGTTCGGTACGCGGCAGCGCCCGCACCGCGGTGCGGATCGCGAAGTAGATCAGCGTCGAGGTCACCAGGAACACCGGCCACCCCATGGCGATGCGTGCGACGGCGAGCAGCCCCGCCTGGTCGGTGTCGTAGAGGTAGTACTGCACCGAGAAGCGCGTCCACGACACGACGGCCATGACCGCCGTCGCGATGTCGAAGGCGGTCCGCACCCGGGGCACCCGCCGCCACGAGCCGTCGCGACCGGTGAGCCACGCCCATCCGACGCCGACGAGCGGTCTGCGGATCACGACCGACGCGGTGAACAGGATGGCCAGCGCGAGGTACATCCAGATGCCCGGCAGGTAGAAGTCCTTCGCCCGGCCGGTGAGGAGTGCGAACGCCCCGCAGACCACCACGCCGACGAAGCCGAACAGCGCGGGCCGCAGCGTCTCCCTGCGGAACAGCTGCCAGGCGAACACCAGTCCTGCCACGCCGAGCGCCGCGGCGATCGCGTACGGCAGGCCGAGTGCGGTGTTGGTGGCGGCGAACGTCGTGACCGGCAGCGCGGTGTAGACGAGCCCGCGGATCCCGCCGCCGCGGGCCAGCAGCGCGTCGACCGGTGCTCGTCCTTCGCTCACTCGCCCGAGCGTACCGGCGGGACGGGCCCGTCCATCCCGTCGAGCAGGGCAAGAACCTTGGTGGTCGTGGCCCAGTTGCGAATGGTCATCAGCCGGTATTCGCGGGCGGCGAGGATCTTGTTCATCAGGGTCTTCGTGCGCTGCGCCTCGAGCCGGGAGAAGTACACGACGTCGGGTCCCGGCCAGGCCTGGTCGACGCCGTCGCGCAGCCGCACGATCTCCATCGTCCGCTTCGCCGTCAGCGGGTGCTTGAGGAAGACGCAGTCCCGCAGGTGGGTGTCGGCCTGGGCCAGGAACTCGGGCGGGGCCTGCTCCACGACCGTGCGGAGCTGGCGGTGGGACCGCACCACGACGACGGGCGGGGTCTGGAGGCGCTCGTCGAGGATGCGTTCGATGCGATGCTCGAGCGTCCGCTGTGGCGCGGTCGTCTCGAACACGACGTTGCCGGACTGAATGTAGGTACCGACCCGCTCGAAGCCGTCGTCGGTGAATGCCGTTCGCAGGTCTGACATCGCGAGCTTGTTGCGTCCGCCCACGTTGATGCCGCGCAACAACGCCGCGTATCGCTTCGGCCCCACCCACCGGACGCTACCTGAGGCACCGGTCCGCGACACCTGCCCTGATACTGAGTGACATGGCGGATCGCAACGTGCTGGGTGGCCCATTGGAACCCTGCGGCACGGAGCCGATGACCGGCTTCTACCGCGACGGGTGCTGCAGCACCGGGCCCCAGGACGTCGGCCTGCACACCATCTGCGGCGTGGTGACGACCGAGTTCCTGTCCCACCAGCGCTCGATTGGCAACGACCTCACCACGCCCATGCCGCAGTACTCGTTCCCCGGCCTGGCGCCGGGCGACCGCTGGTGCGTGACCGCGGCGAACTGGCTGCGGGCCCAGCTCGACGGCCACGCGTGTCCGGTGGTGCTGGCGTCCACCCAAGAGCGGACCCTCGAGGTGGTCCCCCTGGAGGTGCTTCGTCAGCACGCGGTCGACGTGCCCGACGACGCGGCGGGGCTTTCGTAGTGGAGGCGCTGTAGTGCAGGCAATCCCCGTCATCGCGCTGACCGGCTACCTGGGCGCGGGCAAGACGACGTTGCTCAATCACGTGCTGCGGGCGCCGGGAGCGCGAATCGGCGTGGTGATCAACGACTTCGGCGAGCTGAACGTCGACGCGGGCCTGGTGACGGGGCAGGTCGACGAGCCCGCCTCGATCACCGGCGGATGCATCTGCTGCCTGCCCGACGAGGGCGGGCTCGACGAGGCGCTGGCGAAACTCGCCGACCCCAAGCTGGGTCTCGACGCCATCATCGTGGAGGCCAGCGGCCTGGCCGACCCCATCGCCATCTCGCGCATCATCCGGTTCAGCGGTGTCGAACACGTCCGCCCTGGCGGGGTGGTCGACGTCATCGACGCCGCCACCCACTTCGACACCGTCGACAAGGTCGACGCGCCACCTGCCCGGTACGGCGCCGCATCGCTCGTCGTGGTCAACAAGCTCGACCAGCTGCCCGAGGAGTCCCGCGACGCTGCGCTCGCGCGCATCGAAGGCCGTGTGCGGGAACGCAATCCGGACGTCCACGTCGTGGGGGCAGTCGCCGGCCGCGTCGACCCCGCACTGCTCTACGACATCGGCGACGACACCGACGGCTCCGGCCAGCTGTCGTTCCGCGAACTGCTGATCGACGGCGATGGCGGTCAAGCCCACGCCGACGAACCCGAACACGTGCACGCCGACTCGGTGACGGTGATCGGCGACGGCTGCGTCGACCCCGGCGCCCTGGTCGACCTGCTCGAGCAGCCGCCGGCCGGGGTGTACCGGCTCAAGGGCACGGTCGGGGTGCGGTACCGCGCCCGCGTGCGGCACTACGTCGTCAACGTGGTCGGGACGTCGATCCACGTCATGACCGCACCGCCGAGGTCGCGCGGCAACAACCTGGTGGCGATCGGCACGCACCTCGACGTCGACGACGTGCGGCGCAGGCTCGAACTGGCCTTGGTGCCGTGCGACGAACAGTCCGCCATCGGGGTCCGACGCCTTCAGCGCTACCGGCAGCTCAGCATCTAGTCGACTAGCGGTGCAGCGGCTCCCGGCCCGGTGGCTGCTGGGGCGGTGCCAGCAGCGGCTTGCGCTCCTTCAGCTCGACGGTGGTCGGCCCGTGCGTGGTCAGTTCGAGGTCCTCGCCGTCGTGGCGGATCGTCAGCGAGCCGTCGGGACCGTCCCGCAGCGTGTAGGTCACCTCGTCGGCGGTGACGTCGACCACCAGCCGAAAGTTGCGCCAGCGCAGGCGGAATCGCAGGCGCGTCACGGCCGATGGCAGCTGGGGCGCGAACGCCAGCACACCCTCGTCGTCACGCAGCCCGCCGAATCCTGCGACCCACGCCGTCCACGCGCCTGCGAGTGAGGCCATGTGCAGGCCGTCGCGGGTGTTGTGGTGCAGGTCGCGCAGATCGATCAGCGCTGCCTCGTAGGCGTAGTCGTGTGCGAGTTCCAGATGCCCGACCTCGGCGCACATCACGGCCTGCGTGCACGCCGACAGCGACGAGTCGCGGGTGGTCCGGCGTTCGTAGTAGTCGACGTTGTTCGCCTTCTGCTCCGGCGTGAACGCGTGTCCCTGCCAGTGCATCGCGAGGACCAGGTCGGCCTGCTTGATCACCTGCGCGGGGTACAGCCGAACGTAGGGTTCGTGCAGCAGCAGCGGATACTCGGTGTTCTCTTCGAACTTCCACTCCCGCAGTGTCGTGAAGCCCTCGCACTGCTCGTGCACGCCCAGGTCTTCGTCGAACGGGATGTGCACTGCCGCAGCGGCATCCCGCCACGCAACGGTCTCCTCGGTGGTGACGCCGCGGTCGCTGGCCTGCACGGGATGGCGCAGGCACGCCTCGGCGGCGATGCGGAGGTTGTGCGCTGCCATGAGGTTGGTGAAGACGTTGTCGCGGACGACCGCGGTGTACTCGTCGGGCCCCGTCACCCCGGCGAGGTGCCAGATCCCGTGACGGTCGCGGTGGCCCAGCGACATCCACAGCCTCGCGGTGTCGATCAGCACGTCGAGACCGCACTCGGCCTCGAGCGAGTCGTCGCCGGTCACCAGGCGGTAGCGGTCGAACGCCATCGCGATGTCGGCGTTGACGTGCCAGCCTGCGGTGCCTGCGGGCCAGTACGCCGAGCACTCCTGCCCGCGGATGGTCCGCCACGGGAAGCTCGCGCCTTCGAGGTCCAGCTCGGCGGCGCGCTCGCGGGCGAGGTCGAGCGTGGAGGCTCGCCATCTCAGCGCGTCCGCCGCGGCCTCCGGCGCGGTGTAGGTGAGCAGCGGCAGCACGTATCCCTCGGTGTCCCAGAAGGCGTGCCCGTCGTAGCCGGTTCCGGTCAGTCCCTTGCCGGGGATGGCGCGGCGCTCGGCGCGGGCACTGGCCTGCAGGACGTGAAAGATGCCGAACCGCAACGCCTGTTGCGATTCGGGGTCGCCCTCCAGCTCGACGTCGGCACCGTCCCAGAACTCGTCGAGGTAGTTGCGTTGCGCGTCGAGCAGTCCCTGCCAGCCGGTGTACCGGGCACCGGCGATGCCGCCTGCCACCTGGTCGCGCAGTGCGGGTCGCGACCGCAGGCTCGACCACCCGTAGGCCAGGAACTTGACGATCCGCAGCTTCTGTCCGGGGCGCAGGCCGCAGATCACGGTGGTCCGCGCCCAGTCGTCGCCCGCGTCGGTGTCGACCTCGACCCGGCCCGGCACCTCGACGACGTGGTCCATGGCGGCGGCCATCGTCAGCCCGCTGGAGCGGGTGCGGTGGATGAGAACTGCTCCGCGGTCCGCGATCTCGAACCCCACCGACTTGAGCGGCTTGCGCAGAGCGGCGGAAACGCGGGGGTCGCCGGCCACCTTCGGCTGGTCCTCGTTGGCGACCAGCTCGGATTGCACTGTGACGCGGGTGAATTGGTCGACGGCTTCCACGGTGTATTCGATGGCGGCGATGCTGCGCTGGGTGAGCGACACCAGACGCGTCGACGTGATCAGGACTTCCTTCCCCGCGGGCGAGCGCCAGCAGGCCTTGCGGGTCAACGTGCCCGCGCGGAGGTCGAGCACCCGTTCGTGCTCGCTCAGGTCCCCATACCGCACGTCGAACGGTTCGTCGTCGACGATCAACCGCAGGATCTTGCCGTTGGTGACGTCGATCAGCGACTGGCCGTCCTCGGGGTAGCCGAAGCCCGCCTCGGCATACGGCAGCGGCCGCGTCTCGTAGAACGAGTTCAGGTAGGTGCCCGGAAGTCCGTGCGGCTCACCCTCGTCGAGGTTGCCGCGCAACCCGACGTGACCGTTCGACAGCGCGAAGATCGACTCGGACTCGTCGATGTGGTCGAGGTCTAGCGTGGTCTCGCGGACGTGCCACGGTTCGACCGGATACGCCTCGTGGCGGGTCACGCGGTGGCGTCCATCAGCTCGGCGAGATCGGTGACGACGACGTCGGCGCCGTTGTCGCGCAACGCTTCTGCCTGACCAACGCGGTCGACGCCGATCACGATCCCGAAGTGTCCGGCCCGGCCGGCCTGAACACCGGCGATCGCGTCCTCGTAGACGGCGGCCTCGGCTGCGGGAACGCCGAGAAGCTCCGCGCCACGCAGGAACGAGTCGGGGGCGGGCTTGCCGGGGATGCCGTCCTCACGCATCGTGATCGCGTCGACGCGTTGCGCGACGTACTGCGCGAGGTCGGTGATCCGGAGCACCTCGGCGGTGTTGGCGCTCGACGACACGACGGCGATCGCCAGGCCTGCGGCGTGCGCAGCCTGCATGTAGCGCCGCGATCCCTCGAAGACCTCGACACCCTCGCCGTGCAGGACTTCCTGGAACAGGGCGTTCTTGCGGTTGCCGAGGCCGAAGACGGTCTCGGCGTCGGGCGGATCGTCGGGTGTGCCGTCGGGCAGGGTGATGCCGCGGCTGGCCAGGAATGATCGGACGCCGTCCTCGCGCTTCTTGCCGTCGACGTAGTTCCCGTAGTCCGCGCCGACGTCGAACGGCCGGAAGGGGTCGCCGCCATTGGCGGCGCGGGCCTGCAGGAACTCGTCGAACATCGTCTTCCACGCCCGACGATGGACGCTGGCGGTGTCGGTGAGCACGCCGTCCAGGTCGAACAGACACGCGTGTACTCCCTCGGGAAGACCCAGCATGATGGGCCTATACCCACTTCGGCTGATCTTTAGAGGGTCAGGCGTTCGCCCTGGAGCGGCGGGTGACCGTTTCGTGTGCGTCGAACGTCGCCCTGTCGTCGGGACCCGTGCCGAAGAAGCAGTACACCCCGCCGTCGGCGTTCGACACGAAGCGGATGCTCGTCACCACCAACCAGCGCGCGCCGAGTTCGTCGGCGATCACGTCACCGGTGGCGACCTCCGCAGGCGGTATGTGCTCCGCGGTCGTCGTTGCCATGCATCCGTATTACCCAGCGCGGACGTGCTGACACGTGCCTGATTCTCCGGTTCATTTCCATTGATCTTTCTCAGGCGTTAATTTAAGGGCGTTCGCTCGCCGGAAGGGGATTTCGTGAAGGTGTCGACACCGCTGAGGCGGTCAGGGCTGCTCAAGACGCTGACGGTCGTGGCGTGCCTGGCCGTCGCGTGCGCCGGGGCCAGTTTGCAGGCCACGGGCCGGCAGCCCGCGCGGATCGCGTCCGTTGCCGTGGTGAACACCGCGGCCATCGTCCCGACCAACGTCACCGTCGGACTGGCCGATCCGATGCTCGGCTTCCTGTCCGACGCCGACCTCAACCGGCAACTGGACCTCATGGTGTCGATCGGCGTGACCAGCCTCCGGATCGACGTTCCCTGGGTGGCCGTGCAGCCGACGCGATTCGGGGGTTACGACTGGTCGAAGGCCGATCGCGTCATCAACGCCGCGGCCGCCCGAGGGATCGGCGTGCTCGGCATCCTCGGTCAGCCGCCGGCCTGGGCGGCCGCTCCCGGCACGCCGGAACTGAGTGGCCGGCCGGCCTCTGCGACGGCGTTCGCCCAGTACGCGCGGGCCGTCGCGACGCGTTATCGCGGCAAGATCTCGGCTTACGAGATCTGGAACGAGCCCAACATGTTGTCGTTCTACAAGCCGTATCCGGACCCGGTCGGTTACACGGCGCTGCTGCGGGCCGCGTATCCCGCGATCAAGGCCGCCGATCGCAACGCCATCGTGGTGGGCGGCGTCCTCGCGGCAGCCGTGGACACCTCGTACTCCGTCGACCCCGTCACGTTCGTGCAGCGGATGTACGCCGCGGGCGCGAAGCCCTACTTCGACGCGCTGTCGTATCACCCGTATCAGCACGGACTGAAGTTCTCCGAGGGCGGCCCGTGGGTCGATGCGCCCCTGAACCAGGGCTTGCGCATCCGCCAGTTGATGATCGACTACGGCGACGCGGGCAAGAAGATCTGGGCCAGCGAGTACGGCGTGCCCACGGCCCTGCAGGACGAGGCGACTCAGGCCGCGTTCATCGCCGATCTGATCTCGACGTGGCGGACGGTGGACTTCACCGGCCCGATGTTCGTCTACACGATGCGCGACAAGCTCACGGGCAGTACCGATCCCGAGGACACGTTCGGCATCTTCCGCTCCGACTGGACGGCCAAGCTCGCGGTCGACGTCATCCGGCAGGCGGTGGGCGGCTCCCCCGCGGCGATCGCGATGGTGACCCGTGCGGTGCTCGGCGACGCGGGTGCAGGCACGGTTGCCGAGCCGGTTCCGTCGGTGCCCACCTTGCTGCGCGAGGCCCTGACCGCCGCCGTGTCGGCGATCGTGCGCGTCGTCGCTGACGTCGTCACACGCGTCGTCGCCACCGTCACGCGGTTCGTCCCGCCACCCGCTGCGCCTGCGCCCGCGCCCGCGCCCACGGCAGAGCGCGTCGTCGCCGCGTCCGACACCCGGCGAGCGGTCGAGCCGGAAGCCGTCGCACCGGTGCAGGCACCTCGGGAGGCCTCGAACGACGATCCCGAACCGGAGGCACCGCGGAAGTCCCGGGACAAGACGTCGACGTGGGGGTCGCACACGACGCAGGAGCCGGAGACTCTGGCCGAGCCCGCTGCGGACACCACGACCCCGGATGCCGAGGCACCGCGTTCCACGGACGACGATCCGGCTCCGGACGCTCCCGACACGGAGGCAGCTGGGAAATCGGACTCCGACGACTCGGGCTCGGATTCCGGGGACGGCGCGGCCTAGCGGCTCAGTCCGCGTCGCCGTACTCGTCGAACCAGTACGCCAGCTTGCCGCGGCGGCTGACCGCGCGCAGGCGCGATTCGGCGGCGGGACGGGTCGCGCTGGTGGTGACGATCAGCAGTTCGTCGCCCACCTCGATGCGGGTGTCGGGCAGCGGCACGAAGGTGTGGCCGTCGCGGATGATCAAGGTGATGACGGCCGGGTCGGGCAGTCGCAGTTCGAGGATCGTCACGCTGTGCAGACGCGACTCCGGCTGCACGGTCATGGTGAGCAGTTCGGCGTCGAGCACGTCCAGGGGCGCGGCTTCGACCTGAATCTCGCGGGTCGATTCTGGAGTGATGAGGCCGAGGAGACGCGCGAGGGGCCGCAGGCTCGGGCCCTGCACGAGGGTGAAGACGACCACCAGGATGAACACGATGTTGAGCAGCCGGGCGCTGTCGGGGACGCCCGCGACGATCGGGAACGTGGCGAGCACGATGGGCACCGCGCCGCGCAGCCCGGCCCACGACAGGAAGGCCTGCTCGCGCCACGGCAATCGGAAGCCGATCAGCGAGACGACGACCGACAGCGGCCGGGCGACCAGCAGCAGGACGAGGCCGATGACGATCGCCGGGACGACGTCGGGCGCCAGTTCGCTCGGGTCGACGAGTAACCCGAGGAGTACGAACAGCCCGATCTGCGCCAGCCAGCCGAACCCCTCGGCGAAGGATCGGGTGGCCGATCGGTGTGGCAGACCGGAGTTCGCGAGTACGACTGCGGCCAGGTAGGCGGCGAGGAATCCGCTGGCGTGCACGGTGCCTGCGGCGGCGAACGCGACGAGCCCCAGGCCGAACGTCGCGATCGGATAGAGCCCGGATGCGGGCAACGCTATCCGGCGCAGCGTCGCGGCGCCCAGGAAGCCGAACCCCAGTCCGATGGCGGCACCCGCGGCCAGCTCGTAGACCACGTGGGAGATCAGGCCCTCGGGGTCGAACACGAACGGCACCACGCTGAACATCAGCACGAGGATCACCGCGGGCGCGTCGTTGAAGCCGGACTCCGCCTCGAGCAGGCCGGCCACTCGGCGCGGCAGCGGCAGCACGCGCAGCACGGAGAACACGGCGGCGGCGTCGGTCGAGGAGACGATCGCACCGACGAGCAGCGCCAGTTGCCAGTCCAAGCCCAGCAGGAAGTGCGCCCCGACGGCGGTGATGACCGTGCTGGCGAGGATGCCGACGGTGGCCAGCGCGCCTGCGGGTGCCAGCACCTTGCGGATGTCGGAGAAGCGGGTGGTCAGGCCGCCCTCGACGAGGATCACCGCAAGGCCTGCCGTGCAGACGTTGCGGGCGAGTTCGACGTCGTCGAAGTCCAGGCCGAGGCCGTCCTCACCGACTGCGACGCCGACGAGCAGGAAGAACAGCAGGCTGGGGAAGCCGACGCGCGTCGCGACGCGCGTTCCGACGATGCTGGCCAGCAGCACCAGGCCGCCGATCAACAGCGCCAGATACAGCTGCTGCAAGGTCAAGTGGCATCCCCGCTAGACGTGGTGGCGTTCGAGGGTGTCAGTAAATCAGCACGACGGCCGTCGGGCGTGGTCGTCGTCCGCGCCAGTGCGGACTCACGGCGGGCCCCGATGCGGGAAGATGAGCGTGTGGCGGAGCGCAAGATGCGAATCGGGATCGCCGGCGCAGGCAACGTCGGCCGCTCCGTCGCGCGCGAATTGCTCGAGTACGGCCACAAGGTGCTGTTGATCGAGCGCGAGCGACGGCGGTTCGAACCCGCGACCGTGCCCGGCGCGGACTGGCTCAACGCCGACGCCTGCGAGCTGACTGCCCTTCAGGAGGCGGGTGCTCAGACGTGCGACGTGTTGATCGCGGCCACCGGTGACGACAAGGCCAATCTCGTGGTGGGTCTCCTCGCGAAGACGGAGTTCGGGGTACCGCGGGTGGTGGCCCGGATCAACGAGGTCCGCAACGAGTGGCTGTTCAGCCAGGCCTGGGGCATCGACGTGGCGGTGTCCACGCCGGGCGCCCTGGTCGCGGGCATCGAGGGCGCGATCGACGTAGGCCATCTGATCCGGTTGATGGGACTGCGCGAGGGCCGAGCCGATCTGGCCAAGATGACGCTGCCCTCGACCAATCCCCTGGTCGGTCAGCGGGTGGCCGACCTGGCGCTACCCGGCAATACGGCCCTGGTGACGGTGGTCCGTGCGGGTGAGGTGATCCTGCCGCAGCCCGAGCACGTGCTCGAAGCGGGCGACGAGATGCTGTTCATCTCCGACCACTCGGTGCAGCGGTCGATTCAGGAGGCGATCCACAGCGCCGAGCCGTCGTAGCGGTCGGCGTCAGTACTTGCCGACGAGGTACATCACCAGGAACACGGCGATGACCAGGAAGGCGATGGCCCCCACGACGGCGATGACGATGCCGGTGACGCCGCTCGCGGTGAAGCGGTTGCCCTTCGGTATCGGATCCCTGTTCGCCGACTGCGACGTCGTCGCGGCGATGGGCGGAGTGTCACCAGGGGCCACGCCGCCACCCGGCTCGAGTCCCGGGATCTTCGCGTCCTCGGGATCGGGGTTGGTTGGTCGTCCAGCGGTGGTCATGGCGGGCGAGTACCCCGCTGTTCGGCGGCCACACCTGGACTCGCGGTCAGGTGCTGCGCAGGGTCAGCACCGTGATCTCACTGGGGGCGAAGACGCGGAACGGCGGACCCCAGAAGCCCGTCCCGCGGCTGGTGTAGAGCTGCGTCCGTTCGCCGTGGCGGCTGAGACCGTGCACGACGGGTTGGTCGAGCCGGACCAGGAAGTTGAACGGCCAGATCTGCCCGCCGTGGGTGTGGCCGGAGATCTGTAGGTCCACCCCCGCCGCCACGGCCTGGTCGATCTGCTTGGGCTGGTGCGCGAGCAGGAGCACCGGCAGGTTCGGGTCGGCATCGGCAAGCGCCGCTTGATGATTCGCTCCGTGGCCGGCTTGACCCGATCCCCTGGCGGTGGCGTCGTCCACGCCGGCGATCACGAGGCGGTCGCCGTCGCGTTCGACCACGATGTGCCGGTTGTGCAGTGTGTCCCAACCGATGTCGGCCATGTAGTCGACCCAGCCCTGGGCTTCGCCGATGTACTCGTGGTTGCCGGTTACGTAGACGCGCGCGAGTCGTGCTCGCGCGTGCTCGAGCGGCCTGGACTGTGGCTCGCGGACCTCCGCGCTGCCGTCGGCGATGTCGCCGACGTGGCAGAGGACGTCGGCGTCGAGTTCGTTGACGCGGTCGATCGTCCTTGTGGACCAACGGGATCGGTCGATCGGCCCGTAGTGGGTGTCGGTGATCATCACGACCCGCAGGCCGTCTAGGCCCCGGCCGAGCCGATCGATGCGGACGTCTACGTGCTTGACCCGCGGCACGCGCATCGCCTCGGCGTAGCCCCAGACAAGCAGCGTGGTGGCGACGGCGAGCACCGACAGCGCAACGATGCGCGACCTGGCCGGATCGTCGACGCCGAACGCGAAGAGCGCGAGGCGCAGCACTTGGCCCAGCAGCGACCAGACGAAGAACACCCAGGCCGCGCCGAGTAGGACGTCACCGGTGACGGCGGCCCAGTCGCGGTGCCGACGGCCGTGCCCGAAGACCATCATCGTGGGCAGGGCCACCATCGCGCCCACGATGATGACGGTGCCCAGCACGACTACTGCCGTGGGCCAGTGGGTTCCGGCCGCGACGAGCGTCCACCACGGCAGCCCGAACAGCAGCAGCATGATGACCGAGACGACGACGAGGCGACGCCAGCGCCTACGCGGGCGGGCCTTCGCGACGGATTCGACCTCCGAGGCCGGGGTTTCCTGCATTTCTTCGAGCGTACCGGGGGTATTGGCGGTTGCTGTTGCGCTTGTGGCGAAGGGTGGTGCCTGGCTTCGATCCCGTCGACCGTTACACCAACGGTCCGACGAAGTGGGTGTCCCCGAGCAGGTTCATCCCCAGTGCCGATTTCGTCCACAACCTGGTCAGGGTGCCTTTTCGGTGCCCGGCGGCGTCCGACCCACGACCTATAATCGAAAGTATGTTCGATCGATTCGCCACCGCCTTCGACGCCTCCGGCACCGTCGGGGAATGGGCGCGGGTCGAGGCCGCGGCCACCGCGCGGCGACTCGCGGCGATGGTCGTGCTGCTCGATCAGGCTTACGCCGCCGATGGCTCGGCGGATCGTGAGCAGTGGTACCTCGACAACTGGGGTGCCGTCGCTGCTGAGATCGGGGCCGAACAGAACATCACTCAGAGCGCAGCTTCACATCAGCTGTTGATCGCCACGGCCCTGCGGGATCGGCTGCCTCACGTGGCCGCGTTGTTCGCAGACGGGCTGGTGTCCTACCGCGTCGTGTCGGCGATCACGACGCGGACGGCGTTGGTGCGCGACCGCGACGCCCAGATAGCAGTCGACAAGGCCTTCGCCGAAGTCTTGACCGACTGGGCGCCCATGTCGGAGGAGAAACTCACCACCGCGATCGACGCGATCGTCGCCGAGCACGACCCGCAGGGGGTGTACCGCACGAAGCTCACGGCCAAGGGCCGCAACGTCCAGTTCGACTACGACGGCTCCGGCATGGCCACGATGTTCGGCACCCTGTTCGCCACCCACGGCAAGGCCTTAGAGAAGCGCTTGAACGTCCTGGCCCACACCGTGTGCCCGGGCGATCCCCGGACGGTCGAGCAGCGTCGCGCCGATGCGGTCCACTCCATCACCCAAGGGCTCGACTACCTGCCCTGCATATGCGCTGGCAACGACTGCCCCGGGCCCAAGACGCCTCCGACGGGCAACGCCGTGGTCTATGTCGTGGTGAACGAGGACACCCTCGATGACACCAGTGATGCGGCCGTCGCGCAGGATGCAGCGCTCGACGGCGACCCCGACCCGCTGTTTGACAAGCCCCTGTCGGAGATGACCACCTGGGATGAATTGGGCGGCAACGATAACGGCGCCGATAAGCCGGGTGGAGATACGAAGCACCAAGACGAGCCAGCCAAGAATGACCCGGCCGAGCATGTCTCGAATGACCAGACGAGCGCCAAGGATGCAGACACCAGCGACCATCCCGCGCCCGCGGCTGACACCAACACCAACGGCCCCGCCAACACCCATCGCCAATCCCCCGCCACTCGCCCCGGCACCATCATCGGCGGCCCGTTCCTCCCCGGGGCCCTGACCCGGCGCTTCGCGCTCACCGCGAAGATCCACAAGGTTCGCCACCCCGGCGACAGCCCACCCGAACCCCGCTACACCCCATCGCGCCGGCTCGCCGAGTTCGTGCGGTGCCGAGACCTCACCTGCCGCTTCCCAGGGTGCAGCGAACCAGCCACGACCGCCGACATCGACCACACCATCGCGTGGCCGATCGGACCGACCTGCGCGTCGAACCTCAAATGCCTATGCCGTCGACACCACCTCTTGAAAACCTTCTGGGGCGGACCCACCGGCTGGCGCGATCGACAGCTCCCAGACGGCACCATCATCTGGACCTCACCACGCGGCCAGACGTACGCCACCGAACCAGGCTGCAAGCTGCTCTTCCCCAGCCTGTGCGCGCCCACCGCACCGGTCACGATCACCACCGAGCAAGCCGAACGAGCACGGGCACAGACAAACAGGGGCCTCACCATGCCCCGCCGCCAACGCACCCGCGCCCAAGACCGCACGCAACGCATCGCCGACGACCGCCGCCTCAACGAAGAGGAAGACCGCCGCCGCATACAGTTCGATCACCATGGCTGAACACGACTCTCAGGAGCCGGACGACTCGCTCCGCGAGGACCACCGGTATCTCCTGCGCCGCCGACGACTCACCGAAGACCAGGCCCGGCCCGAGGCGGTCGAACGCAGACACGCGGCGGGTGGCCGAACGGCGCGGGAGAACCTCGACGACCTCGTCGACCCCGGCTCGTTCGTCGAGTACGGCCGGTTCGCGATCGCAGCCCAGCGGAACCGCCGCGACGTCGACGACCTGATCGCTCGCACCCCCGCTGACGGCTTGATCGCCGGCACCGCCCGCATCAACGGCGACCGCTTCGGCACCGAACGCAGTACATGCGCCGTGCTCTCCTACGACTACACCGTCCTGGCAGGAACTCAGGGCGTACTCGGGCACCGCAAGAAGGACCGCCTGTTCGAATTGATCGAGCGACTCCGCCTGCCCACGGTCTTCTTCGCCGAGGGCGGCGGCGGACGGCCGGGCGACACCGACCACCCCGTCGTGTCCTCGCTCGACGTCCGGGCATTCGCGCTGTGGGCGAAGCTGTCGGGCCTGGTGCCGCGCATCGCAATCGTGAAGGGCCGGTGCTTCGCGGGCAACGCCGTCATCGCCGGCTGCTCGGACCTGATCGTGGCCACCGAGGACGCCACCATCGGCATGGGCGGGCCCGCGATGATCGCCGGCGGCGGCCTCGGCGACGTCCACCCCGACGACGTGGGTCCGATCTCGACGCAGGCTCCCAACGGGGTCGTCGACGTCGTCGTGCCCGACGAGGCCGCAGCCGTCGCCGTCACCAAGACGCTGATCGGCTATTTCCAGGGCACCACCGCGCCCGGACCGGCCGCCGACCAGACCGCGCTGCGCACCCTCGTACCCGAACGCGCCCGGCGCGCGTACGTCGTCAACCCGATCATCGAAACCCTCGCCGACACCGGCACTGTCACCTTCCTGCGCGAGCGCTTCGCCCCCGAGATGGTCACCGCGCTCGCCCGCATCGAGGGCCGACCGGTCGGTGTCATCGCCAACAACACCCGCGTCATGGCGGGCGCGATCACCGCGGGCGCCGCCGATAAGGCCGCGCGCTTCCTGCAGCTGTGCGAGGCATTCGGGTTGCCGGTGATCTCGCTGATCGACTGCCCGGGCTACATGGTCGGTCCCGCCGCCGAGGCAGAGGGCCTGGTCCGCCGCGGCTCACGGCTGCTGGTCGCGGGTGCATCGCTGACGGTGCCGTTGATCGCCGTCGTCCTGCGTCGCGGCTACGGTCTCGGCGCGCAGGCGATGGCCGGCGGCAGCTTGCACGAACCCCTGCTGACCGTGGCGTGGCCTGGCGCCCACCTCGGGCCGATGGGTCTGGAAGGCGCCGTCCGCCTCGGCATGCGCAAGGAACTCGAGGCCATCGCCGACGACGCCGAACGCGAGCGCATCGTCGCCCAAGCCACCGCCGCGGCGCAGGACAACGCCAAGGCCCTCAACGCCGCCATGCTGTTCGAGATCGACGACGTCATCGACCCCGCAGAGACCCGCGGCGTGATCGCCAGCACACTAGCCGCGGCCGCAGCCCATCCCCGGCCCGACCTGCCGAGGAGGTTCGTCGACACCTGGTGAGTCACCCCGCGAGCGCTGCTGCGGCGGACATCACACGAATGAATCGATGACGAGTGGGCATGTAGACACTTGCCCTGAAACTGTCATCTCCAAGGACTCGTGATGTCGCGCTATCTCTACGCCCTCGGACGCTTCAGCTACCGCCGCCGGTGGTTGGTGCTGGTCAGCTGGCTGGCACTGCTCGGCGTCGTCGCCGCAGCGGGCATCGGTCTGCGCGGCGAACCCAGTGACGACTTCAGCATCCCCGGCACCGAGTCCCAGCAGGCCGTCGAGCAGCTCAAGCAGAAGCTGCCCGCCTTCAGCGGCGCCCAGACCCAGATCACGTTCGCCGCACCCGACGGCCGTAGCCTCGCCGACCCCGCCCTGGCAGGCCCCATCGACAACGCAATCGCCGGACTCGGCAGGCAGCCCGACATCGCCGCCGCGGCAGGGCCGAGCCAGACCCGCCTCGTCTCCCCCGACGGCCGCGTCGGCCTCGGCACCGTCCAGTGGAAGGCCGCCCCCGGCGAGGTGAACGACCAGGCGCTCAAGGGCCTGACCGACGCCATGGCACCCGCCCAGTCCGCAGGCGTGCAGGTCGAGTACTCCGGCAGCGTCTTCCCCGGCTACAAGGTCAGCGTCCCGCACCTGCCCGAGATCATCGGCATCGCCGTCGCGTTCCTGATCCTGCTCGTCACGTTCGGCGCGGTCGTCGCCGCCGGGCTGCCCATCCTGACCGCCAGCATCGGCGTCGGCATCGGCGCGCTGGGCATCTTCGCCGCCGCCGCATTCGTCGACATGCCATCGGCCGCACTGTCACTCGCCCTGATGCTCGGCCTGTCCTGCGGCATCGACTACGCGCTGTTCATCCTCAACCGCTACCGCAACAACCTGCTGCTGCTGAAACCGCGTGAGGAGTCGATCGGCCTCGCCGTCGGCACCGCGGGCAGCGCCGTCGTCTTCGCCGCGCTCACCGTGATCATCGCGCTGTGCGGCCTGGCCGTCGTGGGCATCCCGTTCCTCACCTACATGGGCATCGCCGCCGCGGTCTCGGTCCTGGTCGCCCTGCTGATCGCCCTCACCCTGCTGCCCGCCCTCCTCAGCTTCGCGGGCAACCGGGTGTCGAAGTTCATCAAGGCACCCCTGCAGCCGCAGCGCCCGAAGGAAGCCGCGCTCGTCGCCGCCTACACCCCGCGCCGCACCGCGGGCGCCGCGTGGGCACGCTTCGTCGTGCGCTTCCGCGTCCCGCTGCTGATCGCCGGCGTCTCGGCCCTCATCGTCACGGGTCTACCGGCCCTCGGCATGCACCTCGGCCTACCCAGCGGCGCCTCCCAGCCCGAGACCAATACCTCGCGCAAGGCCTACGACCTGACAGCCGACAGCCTCGGCGCCGGGTTCAACGGCCCGCTGCTCGTCGTCGCCGACCTCTCCAACGCGCCGAATCCCGCTGCCGTGCAGGCGATCGCCGACAACCTCAAGCGCGAGGAAGGCGTCGTCGTCGCAGCGCCGGCGATGGTGCAGAACGGTGCGGCCATCATCCAGGTGATCCCGTCGACCGGGCCCAACGACACCGCGACCGCGGACCTCGTGAAGCGCATCCGCGCCGACCGCGACGCCATCGTGGGCGACACCGGCGCCTCGATCCTGGTGGGCGGCACCACCGCGTCCAACATCGACACCTCCGACAAGCTGGCCGCAGCGCTGCCAATCTTCTTGGTCGTGGTGGTCGGGCTGGCGTTCGTCCTGCTGACCATCGCGTTCCGCACGGCCATCGTGCCGATCACGTCGATCGTCGGCTTCCTGCTGTCGGTCTTCGCGGCCATGGGCGTGCAGGTCGCCGTCTTCCAGTGGGGCTGGGCCGCAGGACTTCTCGGCATCACGCCCGGCGAGACGATCAGCTTCCTGCCGATCATCGTGCTCGCCATCATCTTCGGCCTGTCGAGCGACTACCAGGTGTTCGTGGTGTCGCGCATCAAGGAGGAGTACAGCAGCGACTCGGGCGACGCCAAGCAGGCCGTGCGCGACGGTGTTGGGCTCACCGCCCGCGTCGTCACCGCGGCGGCGCTGATCATGTTCGGCGTCTTCATCGCGTTCCTCGCAGGCGGCGACCCGATCATCAAATCGGTCGGCCTGACGCTGGCGGTCGGCGTGTTCCTCGACGCGTTCGTCGTGCGCCTGACGCTGATCCCGGCCGTGCTGGCCATGCTCGGCAGCAAGGCGTGGGTCCACTCCCGCTGGTTCGAGAGGTACGTGCCCGACGTGGACATCGAGGGCAACAAGCTGGAGCGGCGCGAGGAGCCTGCCCCGGTCGGCTGACCTGGGGTCAGAAGGGGCTGCTGTTCTGCTGCCACTTGGCCTCTTCGGGACGGGGTCCGAAGCGGCGGGCGTAGTCGTCGTGGATGTGGGCGTCGCGCTTGCGCTTGATCACGTCGACCAGGTTGGGGTCCATGCCGTGCGTCGCGAGGCGGTGGCGACGCCACACCTTGTTGAGAGCTACGGCCATGAGCACCGCCCAGATGTAGATCGGCGCCGTCATCTCGAGGTGCACGTAGAACGAGGCGGGGATCAACCACAGCGGACCGAGCACGAGCAGCGGTGGGATCGCCATTCGGATGACGTGCCTGCGCACCGCACCGTCGCCGGCGAGATCCTCGGCAACCCAACGGTTCATCGAGGCGGGTAGCCGGCGGCCGTAGCAGTACGTGAGGTACTGCCAGAGGTTGGGCTTGTCGGCGGACGCCGTGTCGGCGGACATCTTCACTCCTGAGGGTCGGGGGGTAATCAGCGTTCCAGCGCACCCGCCGCGAGCGCGGCCGAGTTGACGCGGGTGAGCGCACGGCGCAGCTCGTGCAGTTCGGACAGGTCGACGCCGAGTCGCTCCACCACGGCGGGCGGGATCTCCAGCGCCTGCTCGCGCAACTCGACGCCGGCCTCGGTCAACTCCACGCGCGTGGTCCGCTCGTCGACGGCGCTGCGGGTCCGGGTGATGAAGCCCAACGCTTCGAGGCGCTTGAGCATCGGTGACAGCGTCGCCGAATCCAGCTGCAATGCCGTCGCGATCTGTTTGACCGACATCGGGTCCGAGCCGTCCGCCGATGCCTTTCGGTGGTCCCACAGCGCGAGCATCACCAGGTACTGCGGGTGGGTCAGCCCGAGCGGCTCGAGCAGCGGCCGGTAGACCGACAGCACTGCACGGTTGGTGACGGCGAGCGCAAAGCACACCTGCTGCTCGAGAGCGAGCGCGTCGGCCTCGACCGTCGTGGTAGTGGTCACGCCTTCGATAGTACGCTAATGGTTAGGGCACTAACCATGTCGGCGTCGTCACACCGCCGCGACGTACCGGGCCACGTCGGCCGCCAGTGGCGAGGCTCCCAGCCGGAACGACTTCAGCGGCCCGATCAACGGCTCGTCGTAACCGGCGAACCACAGTCCCGGTGCGGCGCTTGGCAATCCGTTCGACACCGGCCCGCCGTCGGCATCGAGCACGCCGAGGTGGCCGACCATGGGCTCGAGACCGCGACGGTAGCCGGTGGCCGCGATCACCACGTCCGGCTCGACCGACGTGCCGTCGGCCAGCAGGACCCGGTCCACGTCGAACGACTCCACGGCGCCGACGACCCGGATCCGGCCGTCCATGATCCGCGGCACCAACTGGTCGCCGATTGTCGGGATGCGGCCCTCGGAGAGCAGCGCGGTGTAGATGCCTTCCGTGGGTGTCGGCAGCCCCCGATCGGTCAGATCGCCGAACCAGGCCCGCTGCATTACGGCCGCCGCGCGGTCGAGCACCGGAACCGGCAGCCGACTGAACGCCGGGCTGAACGCATCGACCGGGATGCCTGCCGCGGACCGGGGGACGAAGTGCGGCGTTGCCCGCACTGCCATCGTCACGCGTCGTGCGACGCCGTCGCAGAGCTGCAGCACAATGTCGGTGGCCGAGTTGCCCGAGCCGACCACGAGGACGTCGAGGCCTGCGAAGCGTTCGGCGTTCCGGTAGTCCGCGGAGTGGACGACGTCACCGGTGAAGCCTTCCATGCCGGGCCAGGCCGGCAGGTCGGGCGTGTGGTAGTTGCCCGTGGCGACGATCACCGCTGCGGCAGTTCGGGTTTCGACATCGGTAGTCAGCTCCCAGACACCGTCGCGACGGTCCACTCGAGTTACCGTGACGCCGAACTCGGGCCGCAGTCCCTGCTGGCGGGCGTAGTCGTCGAAGTAAGCGACCATGTCGTCGCGCGTCGGCCAGCGGCCGCGGGACAGCGGGATGCGTTGCCCGGGAAGGTGCGACCAGAAGCCGCAGGTGTTCAACCGGAACCCGTCGTAGCGGGCCCGCCAGGTCGCCGCCGGGGCGGAGGCCCGGTCCAGGATCGAGGCCTCGACGTCCTGCTCGTGCAGCAGTTGGCGGGCGATCGCGAGACCGCACGGGCCCGAGCCGATGACGACGACCGGTGCGTGACCTCGTCGGGGCACTACGGAAGGTGCCTGGTGGTCAGCAGACCCTTGGTGAGGTCGCGCTGCAACTGTTCGAGCAGCGATCGACGGCGCAGAGGTGGGCTGTCGGCGTGCGCTTCCTGCGCGACGCCGTGGATGACGTCGCCCAGCGCCTCGACCGACGACCACTTCGGCTCCCAGCCCAATTCTTCGCGGGCACGGGTGGTGTCGAGCAACGGCACGCTGAAGGCCAGGTCGAGCCAACCGCGGTCGATGGGCTGCAGACGCGCGCGCCAGCTGACGTCGACGAGCGCCCCCAGCACACAGGACGGCACGTGCAGGGACTTGGCACCCAGCACCTCGGCGACGTGCTCACGCGTCAGTGGTGGCTCCCCGGCCAGGTTGAACGGGCCTGCGGCACGATGCTCAATGGCGCTGACGAAGGCGTCCGCGACGTCGTCGGCGTGGATCAGCGGGATGCACAGTCGCCGGTCGAGTGGCAGCAGCGGCAGCAGGGGCACCGCCATCATCGGCACGAAGCCGGGCAACGCGTACCGCATCAATCCGCTCGCCGCGGCGCGCTGCACGATGAAACCGGGCCGCATCCTGGTGATCGGCACACCGCCGTCGAGGTGCTTGCGCTCGTAGTCGTCGAGGATCGATTCGGCGGCCGACTTGTGCCTGCTGTAGGGCGACGTGGAGATGCCGGTGGTGGGCAACGACTCGTCCACCCGCTGGCCGTAGCGGCCCTTCGCGTACGCACCCACGGAAGACATGTGCAGCAGGTGCCCCACCGACGCGGCGTGCGCGGCCTCGAGGACCGCGGACGTCCCGCCGACGCCGACGCGGGACAGGTAGTCGACGTTGCGGGTGGGCTGGAAGCCCCAGGCGAGGTGGACGACGGCGTCGGCGCCGTCGAAGATGGTCTGCAATTGCGATGTCGCACTTGGTTCTGCGAGATCGAGTTCGTGCCAGCGGACGTTTGCGTACACGCCGGTCGGCTCGGGCGGGCGCCGCACGACGCCGACGAGTTCGTGATCCGCTCCCGACTCGACGAGTCGGCGCAGCAACGCCGTCCCGACGTTGCCGGATGCCCCGGTGATGACGATGCGCATGTTCACACTTCCCACTAGAAGACCTCGAGCGACGGGTTGCCTGCCCGCGACGCTTCAAACCCCGGGCCTGGTTTTGGCGCACTGGCCAGGGGTAGTTCCGAGCCATGCCCAATCTTCGCAACGAGCCGCACGAACGCGGTGTCGACACCCACAGCCTCTTTCCGCCGGTCACCCATGACCATCCCGTCACCGCCCAGGGCCGCCGCCTGGTCGACGTCGACCGACTCGACGAACGGCGGGTGATCGAGGTGGACACCCAGGAGCACGGCGTGCTCGCGGTCGGGATGACGCCCGACGGCACGCCGTTCGCGACCAGCAACCTGTGCCGCCACCAATTCGCAAAGCTCGGCCGTGGCCGCGTGACCGATGACGGTTGCCTCCAATGCCCCTGGCACCGTGCCGATTACGACGTCAAGAGCGGAGCGATGAAGAACGGCCCCAAGGGTCGCATCTTCGGGTTCAAGCCATACTCGTCGATGTTCAAGCTCTTCGGAAACGTGGCGAAGCTGCGCACCTTCGACGTCGAGGTGCGCAACGGCGCCATCTGGCTGGTCTAGATGTACTGACCACGGACGTTGGTGACGGCGTGGTGAGGTGACAAGACGAAGACCTCCGAGTGGAGTGCGAGCTGTCTAGGAACGCTCACCGATCTCGGAGGTCTTCGTGGTTCACCGTAATGCCCCTTTGTCCGAAACCGGCCGTCTGCGGTTGGCTCGTTGCGTCGTTGATGACGGGTGGCCGCTGCGACGTGCGGCCGAACGTTTCCAGGTGTCGGCGACGACCGCCGCACGCTGGAGGGACCGCTACTGCGAGCAGGGTGAGGCCGGAATGTCCGACCGCAGCTCGCGGCCGCATCACAGCCCGAATCGCACGCCGACGCGCACCGAGCGGCGCATCATCGGAGTGCGTGTCACCCGCCGTTGGGGACCGGCCAGGATCGCCTACCTGCTGGGGCTCAACGTCTCCACGGTGCACAACGTGCTGCGCCGTTACGGCATCGCGAGGTTGCGGTGGCTCGACCGCGCTACCGGCCGAGTCGTGCGCCGCATGGAATCCGCATCGTGTGGAGATCTCGCACGTCGACGTCAAGAAGCTGGGCAAGATCCCCGCCGGCGGAGGCTGGCGGATGCTTGGTCTGGCCGCCGGGAAACGCAACAAGCAGGCCGACAAGAGTTCGGGGGTGCAGACCAAGTATCACAATCCGGTGCGCGGTTATCACTTCATCCACACCGCCATCGATGCGCACTCACGGCTGGCGTACTCCGAACTGCTGACCGATGAACGCAAGGACACTGCAGCCGACTTCTGGGTGCGCGCCAACGCCTGGTTCGTCACGCACGGCATAGATGTGCGGAAGGTATTGACTGACAACGGATCTTGTTATCGATCGCACGCGTTCCGCGACGCATTGGGCGATATCGAGCACCGGCGAACCCGTCCGTACCGGCCGCAGACCAACGGCAAGGTCGAGCGCTTCCACCGCACCCTGGCCGACGAATGGGCCTACGCGCGGCTCTACACCAGTGACGCGGAGCGCTGCGAGGAGTACCCGCGCTGGCTGCATACCTACAATCATCACCGCGGCCACACCGCACTCGGCGGTCAACCACCAGCCAACCGTGTACCTAACCTCTCAGGTCAGTACATCTAGACGGCGGAACCGCTAGACGGCAGCGGCGGTCCGGCGCCCCACGTGGGCGTCTCGGACTCCGTTGAGGAAGTGCCCGACCTCGACCGCGCAGCGCCGCGCGTGCGACGAGTCGACGAGATCGAACGCGTGTCCTGCGCGGGGCACCTCGGAGTAGACGACGGGGTTTCGCGAAACCGCTTGCAATGCAGCGTGGAAGTCGCGGGCCTCGCCGACCGGAATGATCGCGTCGTGTTCGCCGTGAATGAGGAAGAACGGTGGCGCATCCTCGTGGATGCGCGCCATTGGCGAAGCGGCCCGGAAGATCTCGGGATGGCGTGCCTGGCGCCGTCCGACGACGACGCGTTCGAGGAAGCTCTGGAAGCTCCTACGCGTCGAGGTGGAGCGGTCCTCCCAGTCGTAGCGACCGTAGATTCCGACGACGGCGTCGACAGTCGTGTCCGCATCGTCGGACAGTTCGCCGCGGAACGCCGGGTCACCGGGTGTGAGACCGGCGAGTGCGGCGAGGTGGCCACCGGCGGAGCAGCCGGCAATGGCGACGAAGTCCGAGTCACCGCCGTATTCGTGCGCGTGGGCCCTGGCCCATGCGATCGCGGCGTTGACGTCGCCGATGTGGCGCGGCCAGCGGTGCACCGGTGACACGCGGTAGTCCATGGTCAGACACACCCAGCCCCGCTTCACCAGGTGCGACAGCAGCGTGTGGCCCTGCAGCACGCGGGTGCCCTGCACCCAGGCGCCGCCGGGCACGAACAGCAGCACGGGCGCGTTGGGCGGCAGGTTCGGCTTGCGCCAGACGTCGAGGAGCTGCGACGGGTGGTCGCCGTATTGGATGGAGCTGCGGTACAGGCAACGCTTGCGCTGCGCACGGGCCCGGACGAAGGGCGGCATGCGATTGCCACCGGCCTTGACCGCGAGTTCAGCGGCAGCATCGGGCGTCATGGTCTCGGCTGCTCCCGCGACCACCGCGCTCACGCCGCTGTGCCTGCTGTACGCCGCCCGGATCGCGGCGGGCGCGTAGTGCCCGCCGTACATCGCCATCGCCGTGAGACCCGCGAAGGGCTCGAGGTGCTTGCCCACCACGGGTAGCGACGAGTACACCCGGGTGGAAGCCAGTACCACGTCAGTGGGACGCAGTTCGATCAGCCGGCGCGCGGTGTCGAGCACCATGATCAGCTCGCGATGGGCAGGGCGTCGTCGCGGCGACCGTCGCAAGAGTTGCAGGTCGGACCATCGAATGCGAGTGTGCCGCAGGTCGGGCAGATGAAGTCGATCATCGGGTTACCTCTCGAAGAGCCAATCCGCCGGCCTTCTGCAGCGTCGGGGTGAAGTACCCAGGCGTTTGCCGGACGAAACCCGCGACGGTCGCTGGCTCACCGTCGCCGGGTGAGCCGGCGGCCCGCCCTCACCACCAGGGCGCCCGCGAGCACCCACGGCCCCGTGACCAGGATCGGGTCGATCCAGGTGTGCGACCTGTCGACGCGGGTGGTGCCCACCCGCGATGCGTAGCCATTGTGGGTGAGTTCGCTCTTGATCCCGGTTTCCGTGATCGGGTTGTCCGGCCGCAGCGTGGCGAACGACGCCAGGTGGCTCTCGATGGCGTCCACCCGATCGGCGCCGATGAGCAGTAGCCAATGCGCGGCGCGGCCTTCGCTGAAGCGGCGGTAGGCGTACTTGCGGATCACGCCGGACAGCCCGCGCGGCGGGCTCGACGTGCCGAACACCGGCGTGAGGCGTTGGTGTTCGATCGACCGCTCCCTCGGCCACTTCTCGGGTTGCTGCTCGGGCAGTTCCCAGTGCGCACCCGTCGGCGACGTGTCGAACTTCGGGAACGCGAGACGGTCCTTCGGGTCGAGGTCGGCACCCCACCCGGGGATGCGGACCCTCAGTTCGTCGCTGTCCGGGATGGGGGGATGGTCATTCGTGTACACCATGACGCGCTCCTGTCAGCTGGCGTTGGGGAGGATGATCGGCTTGATGCAGCCGTCGAGCTTGGCCGAGAAGATGTGGTAGCCCTCGGCGATGTGCTCCAACGGAATTCGATGCGTCACGATGTCATTGGGCTCGAGGTAGCCGTTCTGGATGTGGGAGAACAGCCGCGGCCATTGCCGTTTGACGGGGCACTGGTTCATCCGCAGAGTCAGCCCCTTGTTCATCGCGTCACCGAACTTGACCGCGCTGAACATCGGCCCGTAGGCGCCCATGACCGAGACGGTGCCGCCCTTGCGCACCGAGTCGATGGCCCAGTTCAAGGCGATCGGGGAGCCGCCCTGCAGTTTGAACTTCGCGGCCGTGACGTGCTGGAGGAAGTTGCCGTCGGCCTCGGCGCCCACGCAGTCGATGACCGAGTCTGCGCCGAGATGCCCTGTGGCCTTCTTCATTTCGACGACGATGTCGTCGTACTCGGCGAAATTGCGGGTCTCGGCGTGGGCGAACGTCCGCGCCTTCTCCAACCGGTTCTCGAGGTAGTCGACCACGATGACCCGGCCTGCGCCCATGAGCCAGGCCGACTTGGCGGCGTACAGGCCCACGGGACCGGCGCCGAACACCGCGACGGTGTCGCCCTCGACGATGTCGGCGAGTTGCGCGCCGAAGTAGCCGGTGGACAGTGCGTCGGTGCACAGCAGGGCGTCCTCGTCGTCCATCCACTCCGGGATGATCGTGGGGCCCACGTCGGCGAACGGCACCCGGACGAACTCGGCCTGGCCACCGTCGTAGCCGCCGCAGGTGTGCGAGTAGCCGTAGATCCCGCCGACGGCGGTGGCGTTCGGATTCACGTTGTGGCAGTTGGAGTACAGCCCCCGCGCACAGAAGTAGCAGGACCCGCAGTAGACGTTGAAGGGCACCATGACCCGGTCGCCGGGTTTCAGGTTCTGAACCGACGGGCCGACTTCCTCGACGACGCCGATGAATTCGTGGCCGAACGTCATGCCGACCCGGGTGTCGGGCATCATCCCGTGGTAGAGGTGTAGGTCCGATCCGCAGATCGCCGCCATCGTCACGCGCACGATCGCATCTCCTGGATGCTCGATCGGAGGCATGTCCTTCTCTTCGACACGAATCTTGTACGGGCCCCGGTAGACCATTGCGCGCATCGGCGTCACTCCTAGGTTTTGGCGGCCCCGGACTGCTACCCGAGCGCGGCCCGGTGAAACGGTTTTGGGCCAGCGACGTTGGGTACCACGGTCACAACACCACGGACACACACAGCCACCCCACCTCAGGAGTTCCTCATGGCACGCGCCACGATCTTTCATCAGATGCACGACCTCGGTATCGCCGCTTGGTTCGGCGGCACGCTCGCCAACGCCGTAGCGCTCAACCCCGCCTCGTCGGAGGCGGGCATCTCGACGCGCGTCGGTGCCGTCGCCAATGCCGGCTGGGACAAGTGGACCCCGGTCAACGCCGCAGCGATCGGCATCCACCTCGTCGGAGCGGCCGGACTGCTCAAGCACGACCTCGGCCGGGCGAAGATCCAGCAGGGCGTGCCGAGCATGGCCGTGACCAAGACGGTGCTCACCGTCGCGGCGCTCGGCGTCACCGCATACAGCCGGGTGCTCGGCAAGAAGGTCTCCGAGCACCACGCCGTGCCCGCCGAGGACGGCACCACCCCGAATGCGACCACCCCGCCCGAGGTTGCCAGTGCGCAGAAGCAACTCGCAGTGCTGCAGTGGGCCGTGCCTGCCCTGACCGGCGGCATCGTTGCGATCGGCGCCTTCGCGGCCGAGCAGTATCGGCCCGAGGAAGTGTCAAAGGGTCTGGTGCAGAGGTTGCTGCCCACCTCGTGACGGCAACGCCGCGGCCCACGGTCCTGATCACCGGCGCCTCGAGCGGCATCGGGCGCGCCACCGCGCTGCGGTACGCCGCCAGGGGTTGCCGGCTGGCACTGGTGGCGCGCGGCGTGGATGAACTACGGCTGGTAGAGGCCGAGTGCATGGCGGCGGGCGCACCCGACGTTCTCGTGCACTCGGCCGACATCGGTACGGCAGCCGAGGTCGACGCTGCGTTCGCGGCGGCCGTCGAGCGCCTCGGGTCGGTCCAGGTCGTCGTGCAGAACGGTGCCGTCGCCGCCTTCGGCGAGTTCATCGATCTTCCTGCGGAGGTCTTCGATTCCGTCATCCGCACCAACGTCAACGGCGCGGCCAACGTGTCCCGCGCCGCGGTGCGCCACTTCCGCGCCACCGGCTGCGGGCAACTGGTCGTGATCGGCTCACTGCTCGGACACGCCGCGGTGCCCTACATGGGCGCATACGTGATGAGCAAGTTCGCGATCACCGCCATGGTGCGGATGCTCAGGCAGGAGACCAGGCGAACACCGGGCATCGCGGTGCACGGCATCTACCCGGGCGCCGTCGACACGCCAATCTACCCACGGTCGGCCAACTTCTTCGGCCGCCGCGCCAGGGTCCTACCGGTGAAGGACGGGCCCGACAAGATGGCGCGTGCCATCGTCGCCGCCACCGACTCCGGCCGTTCGAGCGAGCATCAGGTCGGTAAGGCGAACCGTCCCATGCTCGTCGCATACCGGTTTCTGCCAAGCGCTTTCGACGTCATGGTGGGACCGCTGCTCCGCCTCGGCGGCTTTCGTCGTGAAGAGCAAGAGCCCATGACCGGAAACGCTCTCGTGCCCAGCGAGGCCGTGTGCACTCGGTAACCGATCAGTGTCCCAAGCGCATGCACTTCGGGCCCTGCGGCGGCGTGCGGCCCGATGGCCAGTGCGAGATGCGGCCCGGCCCATGCGCGTTCCCCGCCCCCGTGCCGTGGACCGGCGTCGTGCCCGAGACTGCGCCGGCGGCGGCACCGCTGATCCTCACCGACTTCAGCTGCGTTCCGTTCGACCCCGAGGACGTCGCGGCCACCGCGGCAATCCTCGGGCCGTCGTGCGATGCCGTGCTGGTGGGTGAGCATCAGAACCGGCCCGACTTCCCGCCCACCCTGATGAGCCGCATGCTGCTCGATGCGGGTGCCACACCGTGGATCACGCTGTCGTGCCGGGACCGCAATCGCATCGTCCTCGAGCAGGAACTACGGGGGCTCTCGCTACTCGGAGTGCCGACTGTCCTGTGCGTGACGGGTGACGGACGGGGCTACGACGTGCGTCCCGACGTCACCCAGACGTTCGACCTCGACGGCCCTCGCCTGGTGTCGCTGGCGGCATCGGTCGGCATGACGGCCGCGGTTCCGGAGACGCCGACCGCGCCACCGGTCGCGGGCAGGCCCGCGCGGCTGGTCGAGAAGCAGCGGGCAGGTGCGAGCCTGGCGGTGCTGAATCACGTGGCATCCCCAGCGATGGTGGCCGACTTCATGGCTGCAGCGCGTGCGGCCGGGCTCGTCATCCCCGTCGTTGCCGCGGTCGCGGTGGTCACCGACGAGCGGTCGGCTGCCGTGCTGGCGGGCCTGCCCGGGCTCGCCCTGGACGACGCGATCGTCGACGGAATCCTCAGTGCCGCCGATCCGGTCGAGGCCGGCATCGAGGCCGCGTGCGCCGAGGCGCGTGCACTGCTGTCGATCGACGGGGTGGAGGGCGTCAACGTCTCGGGGCTTGCGTCCGCCGCGAGCGGGCGGATCGGCTCCGAGACCAAGGCCGAAGTCGGCAGACGGATTCGTACGGAGGTACACGGTGGGTGACGCGATGTCGGCGGAGTTCGGAACCGTCGCGGAGTGGACTGCCGAGGTGGCCGTCGACATGGGCGAGGACTTCTACGTCCCCGCCGGATGCCGGGGCAGTGGCAGCCCCGCCGCGCTCGATTGGCTGATGAACGGGTTGGCGTTGAGCGCGGGCGACACCCTGCTGGACTGCGGTGCCGGGGTCGGCGGGCCGAGTGCCTACGCAGCCGAGCACCGCTCGGCGGCGCCGATGCTGGTGGAGCCCGAGGCCGGCGCGTGCCGTGCCGCCCGCACCCTGTTCGGGTATCCGGTGGTTCAGGGCAGTGCGACCGCGCTGCCGTTCGCCGACCAATCGGTGGACGCGGCCTGGTCCCTCGGGGTCATGTGCACGATGAGCGACCACTTGACCCTGCTCACCGAACTTCGCAGGGTGGTCCGGTCACCAGGGCGCATCGGTCTGCTGGTGTTCCTGGCCCGCGAACCGATCTCCGACGACGAGCAACCGGAGGGCAACCACTTCCCGACGACCGGCTCGCTGGTGGGGCACGTCGACGCGGCGGGGCTGCGCGTCGAGGACTGGATCAGCACGGCCGACCTTCCCGCCATCCCCGACCCGTGGCAGAACAGCCTCGACGAAGTCTCCTCGGCCCTGGAGCAGCGGTACGGCGGGCATCGGCTGTGGCAGGTGGCCGAAGAGCAGTCCGGGCGGATGGGTCGGCTGCTCGACGAGGGCAAGATATCCGGGGCGCTGGTCAGCCTTCGGCACGGTTGAGCCTGGAACCGATCCCGCCGATGACGTTTGCCCGACCGCTGGGTTGGGATACTTTGATCATCTAGGCGACGTAGTGCACAACCGATGTCAGCGCCCGCCGGAAAGGTTCCCACGTGGGCGTTCGATCTGGACACGGGTTGTCCGACCACTACTACTGGTTGACCTCGTTCCTGGCCGCCCGCGGTTTGCAACGGCCGACGCAGCGCGTCGTCGTCGTCGTGGTCAGCCTCCTGGGGGTGATGCCGCTGCTGGTGATGTTCGGCACCGGCGGGCCGCGCAGCGCGGTGCACCTGATCCTCGCCGTGTGCGTGACGGTCGGCGGTGCGGCGATCGTCGCCGTCTGGTCACGACGCCGGTGGCCCAGCAGGACGCAGTCGGTGGGGTGTGCGCTTGCCGCGACGGTATGCATCTCCATTGCGTGCCTGATCGGTCCCAGCCCCGCCGCGGGCCTGCTCGGGGCGACGAGCTTCGCCATCCTGATCGCCCTGATCGCGTTCTTCCACTCCGTGCGGCTCCTGACGTTCACGTTGGGGGTCGCCATCGCGACGATCGTGGTGCTCGCCGTGCGGGCCGGTTCGACGGACGTGGCACTGGCGACCAGCGGCGCGCTCACGGTCGCACTGATGTGCGGGTTCGTCGCGTTCGCCTGCCGGATGGCCATCCGGGTGATCGACTCCGACGTGCTGCACGGCGAAGTCGAGCCACTGACCGGACTGTTGGACCGCCGGGGGTTCGACGATCGCATCGCGACCTCGCTGAGTGCCCGCAGCCGCGAGGACGACCGCTACCTGGTCATCGCGGTCGTCAACCTCGACAGCTTCTCGCTCGTCACCAGCCTGCGCGGGGTCGCGGGTGGTGAGGAGGCCAGGATCGTCGTCGCCCAGGCTTTGCGGGAGACCGTGCGGCGGGAGGCGGTGCTGGCCCACGTCAGCGACGCCGAGTTCCTCGTCGGCGACCTCTTCACCGATCTCGATCCGACTCCGCTGGTCGAGCGGATCCGCGGCGCCATCGCTTCCGCACCATTGCGGCTGACCGCCAGCCTTGGCGTCGTCAGCACGCCGTTGCTCCCGCTGGCCGGGTATCCCGAGGCAGACGTGCTCGAGGAGCTGCTCACCATCGCGACGACGGCGATGTTCGACGCCCGCCGCGCGGGCGGCAACCAGATTCGGTGCGTGATGGCGCCGCGGCTGACGGTGCTCGAACCTCCCGAGAATCCGTCGGTCTAGAGCCGTGCCTCCTCGGCCGCGGCCACCAACATGTCGGCCAGTCGGGCGGCCGCGGGGCTGATGTCCGTACGTTCCGGGCGGGCGAGGTAGATCTGCCAGTCGATGGGCGTGACGAGCGGAATGCCGACCAGGTCCCCGAATCGGGCGAGTTCGCTCACCGGCATGAACGCCGTGCCCAGGGCGTTGCGGATCAGCGCGGCGGGGACGGTGAAGTCGGCGGGCACCTCGTAGAGCGTCCGAGGGGTCAGCGCTGCCGCGGCGAATGCGTCGTCGACCAACCTCCTGATGCCGAAGCCCTCGGGGAAGCCGACGAGGTTCTCGTCCGCCAACTCGGTGATGTCGACCCGCTTCCGGGCCGCGAGCCGGTGATCGGAGCGACAGGTGAACACCATCTGCTCCTGGGCGAGTAGGTGCAGGTCGATTCCCGCGGGGAACCGGTTGGGTGCCGACACGAGCGCGAGGTCCAACGCGCCGTCGGCGATCGAGGTCATGTACGACGACGATCCTGTCTGACTGAGCCGCAACCTGATTCGCACATGCGGGTGAGCGGAGTGGAAGTCGCCGAGGACCTTGGGCACGTCCAGCGCGCCGAACGTCACCAGGGAGCCGAAGTCGACGGTGCCGGTGAGATGGCCGCGGTAGTCGTGAAGTGCGTCCTTCGCCAATCGGGCGCCGCGCAGCAGTTGGCGCGCGTGCTTGCGGAGTTCCTCGCCGGCCGGGGTCAATCGGATCTGCTGGCGGGAGCGGTCGAACAGCTGGACTTCCAACTCCTCTTCCAGCTTCTTGATCGACGTGGAGAGGGCCGACTGGACGACGTGGACGCGATGCGCGGCCCGAGTGAAGCTCATGTCGTCGGCGACGGCCATGAAGTACTCGAGTTGGCGCAGCTCCACCCCGACGAAGTTATCAGCCGTCGTGATGGCCTCCCAGGATTCCGATCGTCGTATGCGATGCATCTGACTAGAACGCCGGCTTCGTTCCCGTGATTCGCCCGCGACCAACGTCATCTGCACTGACGATGGAAGTCATCAAAAACGATCGTTGGACGCGATGCCCAGGCACTGCTGTCATGAAGTGGTGACATCATCGCCCGTCAGTCAGACAGCCGAATTCGAACGCGCCGTCGGCCCGCTACGTGCCGAACTCCAACGCGTCGCACGCCGCTACACCGGCAATGCCCACGACGCTGAGGACCTCGTCCAGGAGACTCTCGCCAAGGCGTGGAACGGCTTTGAGTCGTTCGACCCGGGCACCAACCTGAGGGCCTGGCTGTTCCGCATCATGGTCAACACCTGGATCAGCGGCCACCGCCGGACCGAACGGCGCCCGAGGGAACTGCTGACCGACACGTTCAGCGACGCGCAGTTGGCTGGGGACCGGTCCTCCGCTCACCGGTCGGCCGAAGTCGAAGCGCTGCAGGGACTGCCCGATGGGCGGCTGCGTCAGGCGTTCGCCGCGCTGCCCGGCACGTTGTCGCGGGCCGTCTACTACGCGGACGTCGGCCAGTACGCCTACAAGGAGATCGCGGAGATGGAGGGCATCCCCCTCGGAACCGTGATGTCGCGAATCCACCGGGCGCGCAAGCAGTTGCGCTTGGCCCTGAGTGACCTCGACCCGGCACGACATGCCGCGCCCGACTCCGCCACCGCTGCGTGACCACGCCCTGCGTCTAGTAACCCGCGACCTCGATGACGGCGTCGGCGAACTGCCGCGGCGCCTCCTGGGGCACGTTGTGCCCGATGCCGTCGAGCACCCGGTGCGAGTACTTGCCGGTGAACCGTTGCCGGTAGGCGTTGCCGTCCTTGGCCGGCCCGTCGAAGTCGCTGGACACCGTGATCGTCGGAACGGTGATCGCCGGCTTGGCCGCGAGGCGGCGTTCGAGGTCGTCGTACTGCGGCTCGCCGGGCGCGAGACTCTGCCGCCACCGGTAGTTGTGGATCACGACGTCGACGTGGTCTGGGTTGTCGAAGGACGCTGCCGTGCGGTCGTAGGTCGCATCGTCGAACGACCACAGCGGAGATGCGTTCCGCCAGATCAGTCGGTTGAAGTCGCGGGTGTTCGCTCGGTAGCCCTTCTCGCCCCGGTCGGTGGCGAAGTAGTACTGGTACCACCAGCCGTACTCGGCCTGCGGCTGCAACGGTTCGAGGTTGTCCTCGAGGTTGACGACGATGTAGCCACTGACCGCGACGAGCGCGCGAACACGGTCGGGCCACAGCGCAGAGACCACGTCGGCCGACCTGGCGCCCCAGTCGAAGCCGGCGAGAATCGCGTCCGGGATGTCGAGCGCGTCCATCAGCGCGATGACGTCGCTCGCCACGGCCGCTTGCTGGCCATTGCGCATGGTGGCGTCCGACAGGAACCGCGTGCTGCCGAATCCCCGTACGTACGGGACGATCACGCGGAAGCCTCGCTGAGCGAGCAGCGGTGCGACGTCGACGAAGCTGTGAATGTCGTACGGCCACCCGTGCAGCAGCATCACCGGCTGGCCGTCGGGCGGCCCGTCCTCGGCGTACCCGACGTCGAGCACACCAGCCTGAATCCGACCCATGGATCGAAAGCCGCTGTTGCCCGCAGACTCTGGCGCACCCGCCGCCGGAGGCGCAAGGACGGTAGCAGTTCCCGCCGCTGCGAGCCCCACCATCGCAGCGAATTCTCGCCTGTTGATCACGATGCCCAGTTCAACACGCTGGGGCGGTAGCCGGAGGGCTTGTCGCCCACCCTGACCGTCGGGCTGATGAGCTGGTGCTGGTACTCGGGTGTGAACATTCGATACAGCGACTGCGGCGGCACGGCGCTGGCCGCATCGAGGCGGGCACGCAGGTCGGCGGGCAGCTCCACGTCCATCGCCGCGATCGACGCATCGAGTTGGGCGACGCTGCTCGCACCCACGATCGCCGACGCGATGCCCGGCTGGGTGGCCGCCCAATTGATGGCGACTTGCGCCATGGACACGCCCAGTTCGTCTGCGACCTCGCCGAGCGGTTCGAGGATGCCCCACTCCCGATCGGTCAGCGACAGTCCCGATGTCCCAGGAAGGCTCAACCGCCCCTCCCCCGTGGCGCCCTTGCCGTCGTACCGGTACTTGCCACTGAGGAAGCCACCACCCAGTGGGCTCCACGCCGAGATGCCCATGCCCAGCACCCGACCCATCGCGACGTGTTCGGTCTCGATCGTCCGATCGACCAGGGAGTAGGGCAACTGGACGTTGACCGCCGGCGTGAGCGCATGCGCATCGGCGAAGGTCTGCCCCTGGGCCGCATACCAACTCGGCACGTCGGAGAATCCCGCGTAGCGAATCTTGCCCGCTCTGACCAGGTCGTCGAACGTACGCATCACCTCCTCCACCGGCGTGATCCGGTCCCACGTGTGCAACAGGAACAGGTCGACGTAGTCGGTGCCCAGGCGGCGTAGCGAGTCCTCGAGGGCACGGACCATGTGCTTGCGGCCGTTGCCGCCGGAGTTGGGGTCACCGGGGTCGACGGCATTCGTGAACTTGGTCGTGAGCACGACCCGGTCACGCGCCCTGGTCTCGGCGATGAGCGCCCCGAGGATCGTCTCGCTCTCGCCTGCGGTGTAGAAGTCCGCCGTGTCGATGGAGTTTCCGCCCGCCTCCAGGTAACGACAGAAGATGGGACGGACGTCGTCGATGGTCTTGCCGTATGCGGCGTGGTAGCCGCTCGTGCCGAAGTTCATGGTGCCCAGCGACAGTGGGCTGATGCGCAGTCCGGAGCGGCCGAGGAGGTAGTACTGATCGAGTGCCATGCCGGGTCAAACGCCGGTGGGCTGCGATCGATTCACCCCGTCGCCGACGTGGACCGCGCGTAGAACGACTCGAACGGTGTGTTTCACCGCGCCGGCACCGCCGGACGCGTGCCCGGTCCCGACTCCCAGCGAAACAGCTATGGCTCCTTCGCCTCGTTCGACGACCCCGACGGCAACGAGTGGATCCTGCAGGAGGTGACGACGCGCCTTCCCGGGCGTTGACACGCCGGGGTCACACCTGTTGCGGCATGTCAGCGCACCGCTTACTGTTGCGCAGTACGCATTAGTTGCTCTATACGCAACAGGAGCAGGTCATGGCCCAGCCCAAAGTCGTCATCATCGGCGCGGGAATCGTCGGCACGTCGCTGGCCGACGAACTCACCGCCAGGGGATGTACCGACGTCACCGTCCTGGACCGTGGCCCGATGTTCGCCACCGGCGGGTCCACCTCGCATGCCCCAGGGCTGGTGTTCCAGACCAACGGGTCGAAGACCATGACGGAGTTGGCCACCTACACGGTCGAGAAGTTCGTCGAACTAGGCGCATTCGACCAGGTCGGCGGTCTGGAAGTGGCGACCACCGAGGCCCGCTGGACCGAGCTGCACCGCAGGCACGGGTGGGCGCGGGCCTGGGGCGTTCCCGGTGAGCTGATCGACCCCGCGGCCTGCAAGGCACTGCACCCGCTCCTCGACGAGCGCCGAATCATCGGCGGCTTCCACACCCCGACCGACGGGCTGGCCAGAGCGCTGACAGCTGCCACCGCGCAGGCCGAGCGGGCCATTAGCCGAGGCGCGCGCTTCCTCCCCCATCAAGAGGTGACCGACGTCCTCGATCGGGACGGACGGGTCGTCGGCGTACGGACTGCTGCCGGCGACGAGTTCGATGCCGACGTCGTCGTCTCGGCCGCCGGATTCTGGGGCGCCCAACTCGGCGCCCGGGTTGGGCTCACCGTGCCGCTGGTACCGATGGCCCATCAGTACGCCAAGACCGGTCAGCTGGCCGAGTTGCGCCGCGACGGGTGGGACGGCGATCCGCGACTGCCGATCCTGCGCCACCAGGACCAGGACCTCTACTACCGCGAGCACGGTGACCGGTTGGGCATCGGCTTCTACGGCCACCGCCCGATGCCGGTGGACATGACGACACTGCTGACCGATTCCGACGGGGGGATCGACACGGCAAGCGAGTCGATGCCGTCGATGCTGCCGTTCACCGACGACGACTTCGCACCCGGCTGGGCGGCCAGCGCCGAACTCCTTCCTGCCCTTGGTGACTCGAAGGTCGAGGAGGGCTTCAACGGCATCTTCTCGTTCACCCCCGACGGGTTCTCGATCATGGGCGAGCACCGCGACCTGCCCGGGTTCTGGGTGGCCGAGGCGGTGTGGGTGACGCACTCCGCAGGCGTGGCCAAGGCCATGGCCGAGTGGATCCTCGACGGCGCCCCGACCACCGACGTCCACGAGTGCGACCTATACCGGTTCGAAGAGCCCGCGAAGAGCCCCGAGTTCATCTTGAAGACGAGTTCGCAGGCCTTCGTCGAGGTGTACGACATCCTCCATCCGCACCAGTACCGCAGCGACCCGCGCAATCTGCGGGTGAGCCCCTTCCACCGACGGGAGGAAGAACTCGGCGCCCACTTCTTCGAAGGTGGCTGCTGGGAGCGCCCCGCCTGGTACGAGGCGAACGCCGGACTGATCGGCGAATTGTCGTCCGCCGGAGTTGACTTCCCGGAACGCGACGACTGGTCCGGCCGGTTCTACTCGCCGATCTCGATCGCCGAGGCGCGCTGGACCCGCGAGCACGTCGCGCTGTACGACATGACGCCGCTGACCCGCTACGAGGTCAGTGGACCCGGCGCCTGCGACTTCCTGCAGCGCATGACGACCAACAACGTCGACAAGCGCACGGGCTCGGTCACCTACACGCTAATGCTCGACGAAACCGGCGGCATCCGAAGCGATCTGACCGTCGCACGACTCGGAGACGAGCTGTTCCAGGTCGGCGCGAACGGTCCCCTCGACATGGACTGGATCCGCAGGCATCTGCCGTCGACCGGCGTCACCGTCCGCGACGTCACCGGCGCCACGTGTTGCGTGGGCGTGTGGGGGCCGCGCGCCCGCGACCTGGTCGCGCCACTGTGTGCCGCCGACATCTCGCACGAGGCGTTCGGCTACTTCCGCGCCCTGCAGACGTTCATCGGCTCGGTGCCCGTGACGATGATGCGGGTCTCCTACGTCGGTGAACTGGGCTGGGAGATATACGCTTCCGCGGAGCACGGCCTGAAGTTGTGGGACCTGCTGTTCGACGCGGGACGCGAGCACCGCGCAATCGCGGCCGGACGGATCGCCTTCAACAGCCTGCGGTTGGAGAAGGGCTACCGCGCCTGGGGTACCGACATGACCACCGAGCATCAGCCCGGCGCGGCCGGAGTCGGCTTCGCGGTGTCGGCCAAGAAGGGCGACTTCCTGGGCAAGGCGGCCCTCGACGCCGCCGCGCCGCCGTCGAAGGTGCTGCGCAGCATCGTGTTCGACGACCCCACCGCAGTGGTGCTCGGCAAGGAACCCGTCACCCTCGCCGGTGCCGACGACGCGACGGTCGGTTACGTCACCAGCGCCGGCTACTCCGCCTCCATCGGCCGCAGCATCGCCTACGCCTGGCTGCCCGCCGACGTCGAGGTCGGCGACGCGGTGCGCGTCGACTACCTGACCGAAACTTACGGCGCGACCGTGCATTCCGAGCCGGTGGTGGACCCCGAGATGAAGCTGATAAGGCGATGAGCGCTTGCGCGAAGAGCAGAGGAACCCGATGAGCGCTTGCGCGAAGATCAGAGGACCCCGATGAAGGACAATGCATACGACGTCATCGTGATCGGGCTGGGCGGCATGGGCAGCGCCGCCGCCTATCACCTCGCGCGCCGGGGCACCCGGGTACTGGGACTCGAGAAGTTCACCCCGGCACACGATCGGGGTTCCAGTCACGGCGGCTCGCGGATCATCCGGCAGTCGTACTTCGAGGATCCTGCATACGTGCCGCTGCTGTTGCGCGCCTACGAGCTGTGGGAGGAACTCGCCGGGCTCAGCGGGCTCGAGGTGTACGAGATGACCGGCGGCTTGTTCATCGGTCCGCCCGAGTGCCTCACCGTGGCCGGCAGCCTGCGTGCGGCCCGGGAATGGTCTCTGGCCCACGAGGTGTTCGACGCGCCCGAGATCCGCAGGCGCTTCCCGACCTTCACGCCGGGGGCCGACGACGTCGCGGTCTACGAGGCCAAGGCAGGGTTCGCCCGCCCGGAGATGACCGTGCAGGCGCACATCGACCTCGCCGCCCGCGAGGGCGCGACTCTGCGTTTCGGCGAGGAGGTGACGGGCTGGTCGGACGGGCCACGGGGCGTCACCGTGACCACCGGATCCGGCACGTACACCGCAGGCCAGCTGGTGATCTGCCCCGGCGCGTGGGCACCGGAGCTGCTCACCGACCTCGGCATCCCGATCACCATCGAGCGGCAGGTGCTCTACTGGCTCGACCCCGCCGGGGGCATCGGGCCGTTCGAGGACCACCCGATCTACATCGACGAGAACGCCAACGGCCAGCAGATCTACGGGTTCCCGGCCATCGACGGGCCGACGGGCGGCGTCAAGACCGCGTTCTTCCGCAAGGGTCAGGTGTGCACGCCCGACACCATCGACCGGACCGTGCGAGCCGGCGAGGTCGACGAGATGCGCGACCGGGTGACCCAACTGCTGCCGGCGCTGTCTGGCCCCGCCGTGCACACGGCCACCTGCATGTACTCCAACACCCCCGACGAGCACTTCGTCATCACCCGCCCACACGACTACGACAACGTGACCGTGGCGTGCGGATTCTCCGGCCACGGCTTCAAGTTCGTGCCCGTCGTCGGCGAAGTGCTGGCCGACCTTGCGACCACGGGCGCGACCGCCCATCCCATCGGACTCTTCGACCCGCGACGGCTGGTGACCACGTGACGACCATCGACGACCCCCAACCCACCGGCCTGGCCTCCGCCACGCCGACCGGCAGCTCACTGGTGCCGACCCTGGCCGGTGACTACTACTGCAGCCCTGCGAAGTTCGACGCCGAACAGGACCTCATCTTCGAGCGCATGTGGTTCTGCGCGGTCCGCAGCGCGGATCTGCCCGAGCCGGGCGCGTTCCGCAAGGTCCAGGTCGGTCGCGAGAGCGTGCTCGTCGTCCGCGGGCGGAACGGCACGCTCAACGCGTTCCTCAACGTCTGTCGACACCGCGGCGCCATGCTGTGCACCGAGGACTCCGGTGTCGCCAAGCGCCACCTGAAGTGCCCGTACCACGCCTGGACCTACGGCCTCGACGGAAAGCTGGCCGCCGCACCGAATCTCGGCTCGCTGACCGATGCGACGGGGGCGCGCATCGACCGTACCGAGTACGGCCTGATCAAGGTCGCGCTGCGGGAGTGGCTCGGGTACGCGTGGGTGTGCCTGGCCGCGGAACCTCCCTCGTTCGAGGACGACGTCATCGGCACCGTCACTAGGCGCCTCGGCCACCCCGAGGCCATCGAGGGCTACGGCATCCCGGAGCTGTCGGTCGGTCGTCGGGTCGTCTACGACGTCAAGGCCAACTGGAAGCTCATCGTCGAGAACTTCATGGAGTGCTATCACTGCGCGACGATCCACCCGGAACTCACCGAGGTGCTGCCGGAGTTCGCCGACGGTCTCGCTGCGCAGTACTTCGTCGGTCACGGCGCGTTGTTCGGCGAGGACGTCGAGGGCTTCACCGTCGACGGCAGCGCGGGACTCGACCCGATTCCCGGCGTGACGGCCGAGCAGGACCGCCGCTACTACGCGATCACGGTGCGGCCGAACGTGTTCGTCAGCCTGGTGCCCGACCACGTGATCTTCCACCGGATGTATCCCATGGCCGCCGACCGCACGGTGGTGGAGTGCGACTGGCTCTACCTCCCCCAGGTGGTCGAGGGAGGCCGCGATCTCGACCGGTCCGTCGAGCTGTTCCACCGGGTCAACCTGCAGGACTTCGACGCCTGCGAACGGACCCAACCGGCGATGTCGTCGCGGGGGTATCGGGCGGGCGGCGTGCTGGTCCCGTCGGAGCACCACATCGGTGAATTCCACGACTGGGTGGTCGCCAGGCTGTACGGCTAGGGGCAGCGCCTGACGAGCGCTTGCGCGAGGAGAAGACCGGCACAGGGCGGAGAGCAAATGACGATTGCCTACACTGAACGGAACATGCCCCGGCTCAGCGACGAATCCGCGCCCCGGGAGAAGTCCGTTGCCGCCGTCCAATCGGTCGATCGCGCACTCACCGTGCTCGAGATCCTGGGCAAGCTGGGCACTGCAGGCGTCACCGAAATCGCCCTTGAGCTGGGCGTACACAAGTCGACGGTGTCACGGTTGATCGCCGTCCTCGAGTCCCGCGGATTCGTCGAACAGTTGTACGACCGCGGCAAGTACCGGCTGGGGTTCGCAATCGTCCGGCTCGCAGGCTCGACCAGCGCCCAAATGGACCTGGCAAAGGAGAGTCAGGCGATCTGCGCCCACCTCGCCGAACGCAGCGGGGAGACCACCAACGTCGCCGTTCTCGACGGGAACCGCATCGTGAACGTCGTCGAATCCCACGGCCCGGCCGAGATCACGCTGCGCAGCTGGGTGGGACAGAACTGCCCGGCCCACACGACGTCGAGCGGCAAGGTTCTGCTGGCCGCACTACCCACCGAGGAGCTGCGCGCGCTGCTGCCGCGCTCGCTGGAGACGTTCACGCCCAACACCATCGCCGACGTTCGTGCGCTGGAGACGGAGCTGGCCGGGGTCCGCGAAGTCGGATGGGCCAGTGTGCGCGAGGAACTCGAGGTCGGCCTCAACGCAGTGGCGGCGCCGATCCGCGACCACACCGGCAATGTGGTTGCGGCGATGAGCGTTTCGGGACCGGCCTACCGCCTGGAGCCCTCGCGCTTCGACCTGGTCGCGGAGATGACCATCGCCTCGGCGGCCGCGGTCAGTAGACGTCTCGGACACGTGGGATAGACATCATCGACGCAAACGCCGAGTTGACACCGACTGCCCCGCGGAGCAAGGTCGGATCTCGCGTTTGCCGGGCGTTCAGTACCCGTTCAATGTTGAATGAGCAACGGATGCACCGAATGCGTCGAGTTGCCGCCTGTACGTCGCACAACCGCTGACAGGACTCGAGGGAGAACGACATGTCGCTAGATACGAACAGCGCCTCCGAACCGAAGTCCGTCCCGGTCACCGCAAGTGGGCCCGCCGGACCGGGGTCGGTCGGTCGAGGACGTCACCCGCTGGCACCGCTGACCGAGCGGGTCACCCCGGCCGAGGCGCACCCCGGCCGCGACTGGGTCGTCTTCGGCGTCACCGGCGTGCTGTCGATCGCCTTCGTCGTGTGGGGTCTGCTCGACACGTCGAGCCTTTCCACGGTGTCGGCGAACGCCAAGGAATCGCTGATCAAGAGCCTCGGCTGGTTCTTCGTCCTCGCCGCGAGCTTCTTCGTCGTCTACGTACTGTGGCTGGCCGCAAGCAAGTACGGCCGCATCCCCCTCGGCTGCGACGACGAGGAACCCGAGTTCCGCACGGTGTCCTGGATCGCGATGATGTTCAGTGCGGGCATGGGCATCGGCCTGATGTTCTGGGGTGTGGCCGAGCCGCTCAACCACTTCGTCACACCACCGCCGGGCACCAGCGAGGCGCAGTCCGACGAGGCGTTCCAGACCGCGATGGCGACCACGATGTTCCACTGGGGCCTGCACCCGTGGGCGATCTACGCGGTGGTCGGCCTGGCGATCGGTTACGGCATGTTCCGCAAGGGCCGCTCGGGGCTGCTGTCCGCGGCGTTCACGTCACTGTTCGGTGACCGCGCCAACGGCCCGGCAGGCAAGGTCATCGACATCCTTGCGATCTTCGCGACGGTGTTCGGGTCTGCCGCCTCCCTGGGCCTTGGAGCCCTGCAGATCGGAGACGGTCTGGAGTTCAACGGGTGGGTCGGCACCGTCGGCACCCCGATCCTGGTCTCGATCATCGCCGTGCTGACGATCGCGTTCGTGCTGTCCGCCGTGTCCGGCATCGCACGCGGCATCCAGTGGCTGTCGAACATCAACATGGTGCTCGCGCTCTTGCTGGCGCTGTTCGTGTTCGTCGCAGGCCCGACCCTGCTGATCCTCAACCTGATCCCCAGCGCGCTGGGCGATTACGTGCGGGACTTCGTTGCGATGAGTTCGCGCACCGACGCCAATGGTGACGCCGAACTCGCCGGCTGGCTCTCGGGCTGGACGATCTTCTACTGGGCATGGTGGGTCTCGTGGACGCCGTTCGTCGGCATGTTCATCGCACGGATCAGCCGCGGCCGCACCATCCGTCAGTTCGTCACCGGCGTCCTGCTGGTCCCGACGATGGTCAGCCTGGTGTGGTTCGCCATCTTCGGTGGTTCGGCCATCGAGCGGCAGCGCACGTTCGGCGATCTCGTCGACGCCGACGGCGCCGTCGACAGCACCGGCTCGCTGTTCAAGCTGCTCGACACGATGCCGCTGGCGGGTATCACCACCGTGCTGGTGATGGTGCTGGTGGCGATCTTCTTCATCTCGGGCGCCGACGCCGCATCGATCGTGATGGGCTCGCTGTCGGAGCGTGGCTCACACGATCCGCGGCGCGGCACCGTGGTGTTCTGGGGAATCCTGACCGGCGCGGTCGCGGCGATCATGCTGATCATCGGTGGTGGCGGAGCAGACGCCTTGACCGGCCTGCAGGACCTGACGATCGTGGCTGCCGTTCCGTTCGTGCTCGTGATGGTGTTGCTCTGCGTGGCCCTGTACAAGGACCTGCGCACCGACCGGATCGTCGCCGTCGACAGGCGGAGCACCGAACTGGTCGAGCGTGCGGTCGTCACCGGCGCGGGGCAGTACGGTGACGACTTCGAACTCGTCACCGCCGAGTCCCGCGACACCGATCCACCTACAGGTAAGGGTCAGCCCACGCGCTGACGATCCGGGCCGCCCGTGCGGCCTGGTTCTTGCCGGTGAGTAGGTGGTCGGCGCCCTCGAGCGATACGAAGCTGCGGGGGTGGCGCGCCGCCTGGAAGATGTCGCTGGCGTTGGCGATCCCGACGGTGTTGTCGGTCGGCGAGTGCATCACCAGTAGCGCCCGTCGCAGCGTGCGGATCTTCTCGGTGAGGTCTGCGGCCCGGACGTCCTCGATGAAGTGCTTCTTGAGGGTGAGCGCCTTGCCGCCGACCGGGAACGGCGCCTCGCCCTCGGCCTCGATCCGCTCAAGCAGGGCGTCGTAGTTGTGCTCGACGTGCGCGGGATCGTAGGGCGCCCCGACGCTCGCGACCGCTGCGACGGTGTCGCATTCGCGCGCCGCGGCGATCGCTGCCGCGCCACCGAACGAGTGCCCGACGAGCAGACGCACCTCGCGGCCGGAGTCGTTCATGTACTCGACGGCGCGCACGGTGTCGGCGACCTTGTGCGAGAACGAGCCGTCACCCCAGTCCCCGTCTGAGCCACCCAGGCCGAGGTTGTCGAAGCGGAGCATGCCGATGCCCTCGCTCGCGAGTTGCTTGCACATGCGGCTCGCGGCGGGGCAGTCCTTGCCGAGGGTGAAGCCGTGAGCGAAGACGCCCCAGCCGCGGACTGAATCGCGGCCGGAGCCCGCGGGCACGTCGATGGTGCCGGCCAGTTCGGGGCCGGTGGTGCTGGGGAATCGAACGCGCTCTGCCACGCGGACATCCTCTCACCGGGGACGGCCCACCCGTCCCGCGTCGAGTGTGAAACTCACGACGTCAGATGGGCTAAAGCGTCGTCACGTTCACACTCGCCGGCTGCAAGGCGGGCGCGACTGTGTGGGTTCTGAATGCAAACCCGAGAACCCGCGTGCACAACCCCCACACTCGGCGCGACCCCACCCGTTCCGCGTCGAGTGTGAAACTCACGACGTCAAACGGGCCTGAAGCGTCGTCACGTTCACACTCGCCGGCTGCAAGGCCGGCGTCGACTGTGTGGTTTTTGAATGCAAAGCCCGAGAACCCGCGTGCACAACCCCCACACTCGGCGGGACCCCGCGCATTCCGCGTCGAGTGTGAAACTCACGACGTCAAATGGGCCTAAAGCGTCGTCACGTTCACACTCGCCGGCTGCAAGGCCTGAAGCGTCGCCACGTTCACACTCGCCCCTGCAAGGCCGCGCGACGCAACCCCCTACTCCTTCGAGTAGTCGCTGCTCAGCCAGCGCTCGGGGCGCATGCGGATGATCACCGAGTCCGGGTTCAGGCTCTGTTCCGCAAACGCCCGGCCGTCCTCCTCACCGAGGTACCGCACCGCGATCGCGAGGCCGGTCGCCTCGTCGGCGGGGTCGATCGACGTCACCGGGCCCTCGGCGGTCACGTACCGGTAGGGCGGCTCCTCGACCTGAACGGTGATCGTGAAGCGGCCTGCCGCGCGGATCAGCTTCTCCTTGACCGACCCCGCGTCGGTCCACAGCACCACGTCGCCGCCGGGCTCGTAGGCGTACCAGATCGGCACGGCGAGCGGCGCGCGATCCTCACGCTCGACGGCGATCACGCCCACGTGCAATTCCGCCAGGAACGCCTCGCGCTCCTCGTTGGTCATCTTCGCCATCGTCGGTCCCCTTCGCTGTCGGCCGTCGTGTGATGCAACCCACAGCAGGGCGACCCGATTCCCCGAGCGAGGTCAGCCGGTGCGCGGGGTGACGCGCACCGGGATGTTGCCCTGGCGTGGCAGGCCGGAGATCGCGTCGTACTCGAAGTCGGTGGGGACCAGCCGACCGACGTTACTTCCCCGTTCGCGAACCTCGTCGTCCTCCGACGGCAGCCCACCGAACGCGTGGTGCATGGCGATCACGTCGCGGCGCAGGGTGTCGTCGGCCTCGACGACGCTGGGGATGAAGTCGTGCGGCGACGTGACGGTTACCAGATCTCCGGACGCCAGGCCCAGGGCATCGATGGCGTCGGGGTGCATGTACGCCGGGTTGTAGGGCTTGCCGCCGTTGAGCTTGGCGAGGTTGGTGCCCGAGGAGTTCATGAAGCTGCCGTGCCGTCGCGGGATGAGCCGCAGCGGGAATGCCGTGTCACCGCGGGCGGTGTCGAAGTCCTCGGCCATGACGTCGACGAGTTCGGCGAGCATGACGGCGTTGCCGACGTCGAGACGGTCGGTGCAGTCGGGATCACGCTCGGCGACCACGGCGTCGACGTCGAACACCTTGCCGTGCGGGTGGGCGGCGACGTCGGCGAGCGGGACGCGGGAGTTCGCGCACATCTGCTCGAACAGCTCCTCGGTCGTGAGCTGGGTGTCGCCGTCCATTGTCACGACCACCGGAGGCGACTCCATGAACCGGCCGCCGCCGGCGCCGAAGAAGTTGACGAAGAACATCTGCAGGTCCATGCGCTTGGCCAAGCCCAGGAAGAACTTCCACTCCTCCATCAGGTCGCTGCCCTCGGGCGGGTCGACCAGCCGCGGCGCGTACTGCGCGTAGGCGGCCGGGATGCCGGTGCCGCTGGCGTAGTACTTGATGAGTTCGCTGCCCTGGGTCATGGCCGGCGTCTCCATCTGCATCATCGGTGCGATGACGTAGTCCGCGAGCCGCGACGTCAGCGACATCTCGGTGTCGAGCGTGACCAGTAGGTCGAGAGACTCCAACGCGCGGTGGGTCTTTCGCTGATCCGGCCAGGCCGCCATCGGATTGCCGCCGACGCAGATCAGTGCCCTGACGCGGCCCTCGCCCTCCAACAGGATCTCGTCGGCCAGCGCGGCGGTCGGCATGCCTGCCACCGTGTCGGTGAGCCCACGCACGCGCAACCGCTCGCCGTAACCCCAACCCTCGTAGGGCGGGTGCGCCTGCGCCTTGGCGGTGTAGGCGGGCATCAGCGTGTTCGGGCGGGTGACGCGTTCGCCTGCGCGCTGCCATCGACCGCAGATCGTCGTCAGGCACAGGCACAGATACTCGAGCAGGTTTCCGTGCAGCCCGAAGTTGGCGCCGGTACCGGCGTTCACCATGCCGCGGCGGTCGCCGAACGTGGCGAACAGTCGTGCCGCGTCGATCAGCTGCTCGACCGGGACGTCGGCGCGCTGGGCAACGTACTGCGGCGTGAACTCCGCGACGGCCGACGCCAGCTCATCGAAGCCTGCGACGTGCTCGGCGAGGAAGTCGTTGTCGCACAGCCCCTCTCGGATGATCAGGTTGATCATCCCGGCGATGATCGCGACGTCCTCGCCCGGGCGGGGCTGGATGTGGATGGCTGCGCGCGCCGCGGTCTGCGACCGGCGCGGGTCGATGACGACGAGCTTCATCCCCCGGCCGATGGCGGCCCGCAGGTTCTGGCCGGGGTTCTGGCCTGGGATGCCGATCGCCTTGGACACCAGGGGGTTGGTCCCGACGAGCATCCAGCTGTCGGCCTCGTCGAACGGGACGTCCCCGCCCAGCCAGTGCCCGTGGGCGGCCAGCGCGATCTGCTTGCCCGGCTGATCGATCGTGTTGGCGGTGAAGAACATCGGCGATTCGATGGCGCGGATGAACGCATTGGCGGTCAGCGGACTCGCCGGGTACGGCAGACAGTTCGTGCCGATGTAGAGCGCCACCGAGCGAGGCCCGTAGGTGTCGATGAGGTGTCGTAGCCGTTCGGCGATCTCGTCGGTCGCGCGTTCGGCGTCGATCGCCGCGTACGTCCCGTCCGGTTGGCGCTTCTGGCTGTGCAGCAGGCGCGCCGGGTTGTTGTGGATGTCCGGCAGTGCCCGACCCTTGCTGCACGTGTAGCCCTTGAACATCGGGTTGTCGGGGTCGCCGGTCACCTTCGCGAGCCTGCCGTCGACGACGGTGGCCAGCACCCCGCAGTGCGCGGAGCAGATGCGGCAGATGCCCGGCCGCGTGGTCGTTCCTGGCATGCTCATGCGCGCGATGCTAGGCGAGTGCCCAGCACGGAGTGCGGGAATCGGCCGCGTCGTCACACTCGGGTCATCCAGGACCGGCTTACCCTGGGGCGATGAGCGTGTCCGAGCAGCGCGCCGGGGTCGACCTGACCAACCTCGATCAGACGCTGGGTCCCGACGCCGGCGCCACCAAGCGCGACCTGGTCGACTATCTCGACGCAGTGTCGGACCGGATGTTGCCTGGGCTCGCCGGCCGACCGTTGACGGTGCTGCGAGCGTTGCGCGGCCGGGCGCCGTTCATGCAGAAGAACGCGTCGAAGTACACCCCCGACTGGATCAAGACGGTGACCATCTGGGCAGAGGCGTCGCACCGCGAAGTGCACTATCCGCTGTGCGACGACCGGCGGACCCTGCTGTGGCTGGCGAACCAGCGAGCGATCGAGTACCACCCGACGCTGGGCCTCGCGGAGAACGTCTACCGGCCCACGCACCTCGTGCTGGACCTGGACCCGCCGGGCGACGGACCGTTCAGCGCGGTCGTCGCCGTCGCCCACCTGGTGCACCAGGCGCTACGGGACTCCGGCCTCGCTGGTGCCGTGAAGACTAGCGGCGCCAAGGGAATTCACGTCTTCGTGCCCATCGACGACTCGGCACCCGTCGAGGACGTCGCCGCTGCGACGCGTGCGTTGGCCGCCCGGGCCGAGGCGCTGGACCCGAGCATCGCGACGACCGCGTTCATCGTCGAAGACCGCGAGGGCAAGGTGTTCGTCGACTCGACGCGCGCCGGGGGTGCCACCGTCGCCGCCGCCTACAGCCCGCGCTTACGGCCGGGCACGCCGGTGTCGTTCCCACTGGACTGGTCAGATCTCGACGACGTGGCACCGCCCGACTTCACCGTGCACACGGCACTGGCCGCGCTGGGCGACCGCGACCCGTGGAACGACGCGATGCCCGCGCCGCAGCGACTGCCGGATGACCTCATCGAGCAGGGGCGCGAGATTCCGGTGGCCCGGGTGGCCGCAATGCACGAGGGCAAGCGACGCGCCCGGGCCCGTCGCGACGCCGAAGACGACGACGCCGGGGCCTGACTCAGAGGCGGCCGACCGCGTAGGCGGCGCCTTGGTTCACCAGACCACTCGGGCCGTACAGGCCGTGAGCGATCGAGGGCAGCCCGTTGAAGTTGCCCTCGCAGATGTTGTCGCCGGCGTTGCACAGGTCGAGCGTCTTGGGCTGGAACAGCGGGCCGATCTCGATGGCGGGCGCGCCGTACTTGTCCAGGAACTGTCCCGACGGCTTGCCGAACAGCACCACTGCGGCGACGTTGTCGGCGACCTCCGCCGACAGCGGCGCGGGAACCAAGTCGGCGGGCACGCCCGCGGGCACCGACGCCGACGTCGTGAAGCCGGTGACGACGGCGCCCTGGGAGTAGCCCCCCAGGATCAGCCGGGTGTTGGGGCAGTTGGCCGCCATGAACTCGACGCGCTGCCCCTCGTCGCGGACGCCGTCGATGACGGTCCGCGCGAACGCCTCGCGGTCGTCGAAGTTGCTGCCAGCGGCATAGTTGACGGCGTATTCGCCGACCGACCGACCGCCGGCCTGTACGCGTACCGAGTCGAGGAACTGTTGGCCGACGCCGCCCACGCCTGGCTGTTCAGCGGTACCGCGGGCGAAGATCACCTCGGCATCGGGGCAGGGCACCGGCTCGGCGGAGGCCGCCGGAGCGAGCGCACCCAGCGTCACGGCCCAGACACCGGTGGCCGCCATCGCCAGTGAGCGAACGAATCGTCGACCTGTCATTCGGGAACTCCTCTTCACGCGTTCCGGCGACGGATGCCGCCCACGCGATCAATACCCGAGGCTGAACTGGTCAAACCGCGTGACGCGGTCCGGCCGGTGACGTCGTTGGCTCGAGTGAGGCACCCGCAGACAGCAACGCCGAGCTAGCCGGCTGCCAGTTGCCGCGTCGCGACGTAGCGCCGTACCCAATCCGGCGAGTAGAACTCACCGAACCGGCGGGGGTCGTCGATCACCTCGTCGGCCCACTGCCCGTCGGTGTCCGCCGTGACTGCCACGGGACCGACGAAGATGTTGCCGCTAAAGGTCACGTCGCGCGGGCCCGACGGGGTCTGGAGCCGGACGCGATAGCTGACGTATCCGCCTTCGCCGGCGATGCGCTCGATCTCGCGTACGCGTGCGTCATCCACTGCTACGGCCCCCTAGTCGTCTCGACCACATTCCGACATCGGGTGCCTTATGGTCAACGGTGTTGACATAAGGGGACCGAGATGACCGAGGCGACGACGCCGAATCGGCAGCCTGCTACGGGCAAGCGCCGCAGGCGGACGCGATCCGGGACCGACCTGTCCCGCGACGTCTACATCGACTCGGCGGTGAACCTGATCGAGATGCGGGGCGTGGGGGTGCTGAGCGCTCGCACGCTCGCCGCGGCGGTCGGCGCCGACCCGACCGCGCTCTACCGCTACTTCACCGGGATCGACGACGTCCTGCTCGCAGTCGCCGACCGGATGATCGGCATTGCGCTCGACCGCTGGACGCCCACGGACGACTGGCTCACCTCGCTTGCCAACCTGGCACGGGCGCTGTACCGCGTGTACGCCAACGAGTTTCCGCTCACCGGAACGGCGATCGCCACCCGAACCACCGGACTGCCCAACGAGATACGCGCCGTCGAGATCACGATCGGGCTGCTGCGCGACGGCGGGTTCGACGTGGAGGCGGCGACGCGATGGTTCAGGTCGCTGTCGGACTTCCTGCTCGGTCAAGCGATGCTCGACGGCGCGTTCACGGCGCTGCCGCAGCAGATCCAGGACGCCGACCACGACACGTGGCGCGGACTACCCGAGAGACTGACACCCGACGACACCCCGCACGCCGAAGCCGCCGCCCACCACCTGCGTTCGATGATGCTCGAGTCGTCGTTCGAGGCATCCTTGGAGTTGATCCTCGCCGGCCTCGGCGTCATGGCCCGCACCTCGACAGAAGGCGGCGCCTAGAAGACGTTCGCTTGGGCAGGGGTATCCGCCACTGAAACCGGGTACTTCGGTGCCTGCACAGCGGAGCGGTTCCGCTGACCTACCTTCAGGAGTAAGTCGTGATCGGAACAATCATCGGCGCCATCGTCGTCGGACTCATCGTGGGCGCCCTCGCCCGACTGGTCATGCCCGGTAAGCAGAACATCGGCGTGGTGGTGACGGTTCTGCTCGGTGTCCTCGGCTCGACTATCGGGTCTTGGTTGACCTACGACCTACTAGGTTATGACGGCTTCGCGATCGTTCCGTTCTTGGTCGGCGTCATCTTGGCCGTCATACTTATCGCTGCCTACCTCGGCATCACCGGCAAGCGCAGCAGCCGCGGTAACACCGTGCGGCGCTGAACATCAGCTCTCAGGAGGCGTCGGCCACCCGCCCTGACGGGTGGTCCGACGTCCTGGTGATCGGCGGCGGCAATGCCGGGATCAGCGCTGCGGCGCGGTTCCTGCGCAAAGGCGTCTCGAGCGTTGCCGTGGTCGAACCTCAACTCGTCCACACCTACCGCCCGCTGCTGTCCTACGTCGGCGGCGGCCAAGCGGCGTTGCGCACCGCCGAGCGGACCCAGCGATCGGTGACGCCCACGGGCTGTACGTGGATTCAGGACTCTGCGGTGGCCGTCGACCCCGACGCCCGCACGGTCACCCTCGCCTCGGGCCGGGTGCACGGTTACCGGGACCTCGTCCTCGGCGCCGGGTTGGTGCCCGACGACGAGGCGCTTCCCGGCATCGCAGAAGCGCTGCGCAGCCCAGCCATGGCGAGCAACTACCTCGACCATGCGGAGGAGACCTGGGACCTGGTCCGAGAGATGCGGACGGGGCGCGCGGTGTTCACCGTTCCGCGGCCACCGGTCAGCTGCACCGGGACCACCATCAAGCCGCTGTTCCTCGCTGCCGCGCACTGGAAGCGCGCCGGGCGCCTCGCCGACATCGACATCACCTTGATCGTCGACCGGGCCGGTCTCGTCGACGTGCCCGACCTCGACGTCCGGCTGAGCCGCTGCCTCGAAGAGCTGAATGTCGAGGTGCTGCACCGCACCTCGGTCACCGCGCTCGATCCAGGACGGAACGAACTGACCGCCGCGGGTCCGGACGGTGAACGACTCGTGTCCTACGATCTGCTGCACCTGGTGCCCCCGTTCCGCGGGCCGACGTGGCTCGCGAACTCAGGCCTGACCGACTCCGACCGGCACGACGTCGTCGATGTCGACCCCCGCACGTTCAGGCACCGCACCCACCCCGACGTCTGGGCGGTGGGCGACGGTGCCGGTGTCGAGACGGACCCGTCCGGCGGGGCGCTGCGCCGACAGGTCAAGATCCTGGTGGACAACGTGCTCGCCGCCCGTACGGGCGGATCGATGAGCGGATACGACGGGTACACGGTCGCCCCGGTCGCGACCGACGCGCACCTACTGATCGCAGGCGAGTTCGACCGCTCAGGGAAGGTGACGTCGTCACTGCCGTCCTTCGTTGACCCGCTCAAGCCGAGGCGCGTCGCGTGGGCGTTCGACCGGTACGGGCTGCCCCAGACGTACTGGAACCTGATCTTGAAGGGCCGGGTCTGATACCGGCTACTCGTCGTCGCGGTCGGTTTCGGTGAGTTCCGGCGCCAGTTCTCGAGTCGCCATGCCGCCCTCGCGGCCATGATCCACGGGCCCTGGCGGATCGATCTTGGCCTCTTGTTCGTCGTGCGATGAATCCTTCGGCATGATTTCTCTCCTTCGTCACCTCGGGTACTACCCTCGATCGGCGTCCCCCAAAGACGAACGGGCCCTGACGTTTGCGGATCAGCGGCGGTGGTACCCATTCGTCCCGGCGTTTCCCAGGCAAACACCGGTAGTTCAGAAGGATGATCGTTCAGTGACCGCAGGACCCACCCCCGCCGACGAACTGGCGGCCGTCTTCGCGCATCTATCGGGAATCCTCCTCACCGAGGCGACGGTGAAGAGTGCCCTGGAGACCCTCACGTCGCTGACTGCCAACACCATCGGCAACAGCATCGGTGCCGGCATCAGCCTGTTGTCCGCCGACGGCAAGCGCACTTCCTCGGCGGCGACGGATCCGTTGGTCGAGCGCCTCGACGACCTGCAGTACGACCTCGATCAGGGCCCCTGCCTCAGTTCGTGGCGGGAGCTGGCGGCGTTCCGGTCCGACGGCAGGGAAGACGAAGGCCGTTGGCCCGCATGGGTTCCGCGGGCCCGGGAGCTGGGCATGCGCTCGTTCCTCAGCGCACCGCTGATCCACGCAGACAAGGCCTACGGCGCGATGAAGGTCTACTCGACACAACTCGACGCGTTCGACGAGCAAGACGAAGACCTGCTGCGGCGCTTCGGCGAGCAAGCGGCGATCTTCGTCGGGAACGTCCAGACGGTCGAAGCCGCAACCCGCGTCAGCGACAGCCTCAAGGAGACGCTGCGCATCCGTGACGTCGTGGCCACGGCGCGCGGAATCGTGATGGCGCGCCGCCAGGTGAGTTCCGAGGATGCGCTCCGCGAACTCATGGCCGACTCCCACAGGACGCGACGATCACTGCGCGACGTCGCCGAATCCGTCGTCGACTCCGTTACGGATGAGTGAACTCGTGACGACACAGCACGGCCTGAACGCACGCTTCCAGATGGCACTCGAGGCGGCCAGCCTCACCGTCGACGAGTTGTGGCTGCGGTACTTCAGCATGGGTGGGGAGGCGGGACGATTCGAACTCGACGCCTACCTCAACGGGGCGATCGCGCTGCCGCCGATCCAGCACGACGTCGTCGCCCACGTGATCAACGAACGGCTCGACGAGATCGCCCCGCCCCGCGCGCCCTACAGCGACGACTTCGTGCAGGCACGTCTCGAGGAGCCGACCGACGAGCGTGACGAGACGTCGTAGCCCAAGTCAGCTGCCGCGTGTGTTGACGACGCCTTCGGCGACCTCTACCAGCGGAGTATTGCTTTCCTGGGAGAGTCGACGCAGCATGTCGAACGCCCGCATGTCGTCGACCCCGAAACGCTCCATGATGATGCCCTTGGCCTGGCCGATTCGATCCCTCGTGTTGAGGGCCGAGTGGAGTTGCTCACCCTGACGATTGGCGATGATCGCCGCGGCAGCATGAGCGGCGAGCACCGACCCGACGGTCTGCTGATCGACGGTCCAGTTCATGGGCTCGAAGCCGAAGAGGTTGAGTGCACCCGCGGTTCGCTCGTTCGTGTACAGCCGGAACGACATTCCGCTCAGGACACCCAGATTCGCCACGGCCGCCGAGTAGGCGGGCCACCGCATCTCGTTCCGGAAGTCCTCGGTGCGGAGCATGACGTCGTCGAGCGCGGCGTCCATGCACGGCCCCTCCTTCAGCATGTGCTGAAGTGCGTCGAGTTCGTGCGGCAGATCGGTAGTCCCAGCGTGGGATTCGAACTTTCCGCCCTTGGTGATCAGCAGGATGCCTGCGGTGTCCACACCGGGGATCAGCTCCACTGCGGCCTCCGTCACCTCCGAGAAGATCTCCTCGGCGGAGCGGGGCGCCGCGACGGCGCGAGCCAGTTCGGCCATGCGCACGGCGAGATCGTGACTCCTAGGCTCGGACACGAGAGGCAGGCTGCCCCTACTTCGCCATTCCAAACACTTCGACCAGTGACATCGGGGTAGGACACACCACACGTGCTGCCGGAACAGCGTCAAGATCACACTCGTTGAACCGAGCACGATGACCTCAGCCACCACGTCCACCACCCCCACCCTCTGGACCCCGGCCCGCGTCCTGGTCACCAGGTCGGCAGCCGAACTGCCCCACGGCGCGGAGATCGTGGCGCGGTGCGAGGCGGCAGGTGTCCCCGACATCCAGTTGCTGTCCGGCGACCGGCTCCCGACGTCTCGCGGCGAGGACGACCGGGCCACCTATGCTCTGGCCAAGCGCACGTTGGCGGTCGTGGTCGCACCGCCGTCGAAGCGAAAGCTGCAGCCCATCCCGCCCAGCGCGGACTGGCGCATCGACCTCGCCGAGGGTTGCCCCGGGCACTGTCAGTACTGCTATCTGGCCGGCTCGCTGTCCGGGCCGCCGATCACCCGCGTGTACGCCAACCTGCCGGAGATCCTCTCGGAGATGGACGGGCATGTCGGCCGCGGCACCATCACGTCGGCGTCCGACGACCGAGCCGACGAGGGCACCACCTTCGAGGCGTCCTGCTACACCGACCCCCTCGCGCTGGAACACCTCACGGGGTCGCTGTCGACGACGATCGCCCACGTCGGCGAGCATGACTGGGCCTCACCCGTCGGGCTGCGCTTCACGACCAAGTACGACAACGTCGCACCGCTGCTCGACCTGCCGCATCACGGCCGCACCCGGGTGCGGGTATCGGTGAACGCCGACGAGGTCGCGGGCCGGTTCGAGGGAGGGACGGCACGGTTGCCCAGGCGCATCGTCGCCCTGCGCAGCCTGGCGCTGGCGGGATACCGGGTGGGGCTCACCATCGCCCCGATCATGCCGATCCCCGATTGGCGGGAGGGTTACGGCCGGTTGCTCGCCGACGTCGCCGCCGCGGTGGCCGACGTTCCCGACCTCGACCTGACCGTCGAGTGCATCACCCACCGGTTCACGGCGGGCAGCAAGGACGTGCTGACGAGCTGGTATCCCCGCACCAAGCTGGAGATGGACGAGGGTTCGCGTACCCGGAAGTTCGGCAAGTACGGCTCGGCGAAGTACGTCTATCCGAAGGAGACGATGGCCGACCTCAAGTCGTGGTTCGCAGCCGAGTTGGCCGCCACGCTGCCCGCCGCGCGGACGCTGTACTGGACCTGACCGGTCAGCCGCCCTGCGCGCTGAGCGACACGTCCGCGCTCGGCGCGGCAGCCGCGTTCATCACCAGCTGGTAGAGCGGTGCGCCCCATGCGTGGGCGCCGCTTTCGGCGGGCGCGTAGGCGGTGTGGATCGCGAGGTCGGTCGCCGTCAATTCACTGGTGGCCGGGTCGTAGTCGCAGACCGGGTCGCCGACGTCGCACACGCTGATCGTGCGCGCGCCGATCGCAGGCGGAAGCGGCGAGGTGTTCGTGTCGGCCAGGAACGAGTGCTCCTGCGCGACGCCGTGCCCGATGCCCGGGGCGACGGCCGCCGAACCCATCGGGATGGTGGTGTCTACGGGCAGGCGGTCACCGTCGGCGACCAGCAGCGCCGCCGCGACATGCGGATCATCGGCGAGGTCGTAGAGGTTGCGGTGCACCACCATGGCGCCCTGGGAGTAGCCGGCAAGGACGACCTTCGTGTTCGGGCACCGCTCGGTGAACGCCTCGAACTGTGCTGCGGTCGCGTCGGTGCCGACCTTGACGCTGTCCATGAAACCCAGCCAGCCGCCGATGCCGCCGTCGAGCGGGACCGGCGCGGCCGGGTACTGCACGGCCTCAGCGGTCATCGTGTAGCCGCTCGCGGCGAGTTCGGACTCGAGTTGCTCGTAGGACTGGTAGACGACGTCGCCCATCCCGCCGTTCTGCGTCAGCTTCGCACCGTCGCGCTGACCGGAGCCGGCAGCGCCCATCCAGTGGAAGTCGGCGCATCCGGCCGGGCCGGCGGGTGCGGCGGCAGCAGTGCCGGTGGCCAGCCCACCGAGGGCCACACCGGCCACGACGACGGCCATGCCAAGACGACGAATCACTTCGAGTTCCCTCCAACCCTGGCGGCAGGCCGTGCTCGGTGGCGCTGCCGCGTCAGACGGTTCATCGTCGACTTGCCGCTCAGGTGTTACAGGAGGTGTCTACCGTGGGACCCGTGTCACAACGTGTCGCGGTCGTCGGAGCGGGCCTCTCGGGTGCGTCCTGCGCGCAGGCGTTGCTCGACCACGGCGTCGCGGTCGACCTGATCGAGCGGGGCAGGGCGCCGGGCGGCCGGATGGCGTCGCCCACCGTGCAGGGTCGGCGGGTCGACGTGGGCGCGGCGTACTTCACCGCCAAGGAGCCCCTCTTCAGCGCCGTGGTCGACCGCTGGGTGACCGATGGGCTGGCGCGGCCGTGGACCGACGCCTTCGACGTGTTCTCCTCCGACGGCCACCGCAGGTCGGAGGGTCCGATGCGCTACGCGACACCCGACGGGCTCCGCTCACTGGTCCGGGCGACGCTGCCCGCCGAGGTCCGCCTCACCACCGAGGTCGGCTCGCTCGACGAGCTGGATCACGACGCCGTGGTGCTGGCGATGCCCGATCCGCAGGCAGCGCGACTGGCGCCCGACGCCGCGGACTGGGTGTCCTATGAACCCGTCATCGCCGTCGCGGCGGGGTGGGAACGGCACTGCTGGCAGCTACCTGACGCGGCATTCGTCAACGACGATCCGGACATCGCCTTCGTCGCCGACGACGGCTCACGGCGTGGCGACGGCGCTGCCGTGCTGGTCGCGCACACCACCGCCCAACGGGCGCGGGCACACCTCGAGAACCCGCCCGGCGCAGCGGCACCGGTGCTCGAGGCGCTGCGCCGGGCCCTGGGCGTCGACGTCGAACCGCAGTGGACGCACGCGCACCGCTGGACCTTCGCCAAGCCGTCGGGGACGCACGGCGACGATGCATTCGGGCTCACCTCGCTGGGCGGAAGGCCGCTCGGGCTCTGTGGTGATTCCTGGTGCCCGTCGGGTGCGCCGAGGGTCGAATCGGCCTGGCTGTCGGGCCGGGCGCTGGGCGTCGCACTCGCGGGTCGGCTCCGCTAGCTGAACGTCAACCGCGTTCCGCAGGCAACGGCGACGGATCGGCGGGCGCCGGTGCCTGCTCGCCGCGCGGTGGCGGAGGTGGCGCTTGCTCTTCGGGCCCACCCGGTCCACCTTGTGCACCCGGCCCACCCGGTCCCGCAGGCCCACCCGGTCCCGCAGGCCCACCCGGTCCCGCAGGCCCACCCGGTCCCGCAGGCCCACCCGGTCCGTGCGGCGCACCTGGTCCCCCGGGCGGTGGTGGCGGCACGGGCCGCTCGTCGCCGCTCCACCCGGGACCGTGCTGCGGGGCGGCCGGAACGGGGTTCGTTCCCACCGTGAGCGCCATCATCGGGTGCGCGTTGACCAGCACACCGGCGCCGAAGCCGACGACGAGACCTGCGAGCGCGGTGCCGACTGCCAGTCCGACGGGGTGGCGCCGTACCGGCTCCCGCACCGCGGTCCACCTATTCTCTCGCGGCACGGCGGCCTGCTCCACCGGACGGTGCTCGATCACCTCGGTGTCGTCACCGTCGCGGTCTGGCTTCGAATCATCCTGTGCGCGTTCCTGTTCGGTCATGTGAGGCTCCCATCGTGTCGTGGTCCGATGAGGGCGACGCTAATCAGCGGCGGTGAAGCCAACCTGAAGACGAGCGCGTGCGAGGCAATCTTCAGCTGGGCTTCAGGCCCGGCACGTCAGAATGGGCGCATGCCACCCGACGCGGACAGGTCGCCGGCGCGCGTTCTCGTCATCGAGGACTCCGACGCCATTCGCGAGATGGTGGTCGAGGCGCTGACCGCCGCCGGCCACACGGCCCACGGCCTCGTCGACGGCACCGATCTCGAGGCGGCGCTCGACGGGCACCGGCCCGACCTGGTGGTCCTCGACCTCATGCTGCCGGGCCGCGACGGCTTCGCCCTGGCCGAGGTGATCAGCGCCTGGGGGGACGCCGGCCTGATCATGCTGACCGCGCGCGACGCGCTACCGGACCGCCTGCGCGGTCTCGACGGCGGTGCCGACGACTACGTCGTCAAACCGTTCGAGCTGTCCGAATTGACGTCGCGGGTGGGCGCGGTGCTGCGGCGGCGGGGACGCATCCCAGCCACCGTCGCAGTCGGCGATCTCCTGGTCGACCGGGGCGCAAGCGTCGCGACACGTGCCGGACACCCCCTCGACCTGACCGCCACCGAGTTCCGGTTGCTCGAGTACCTCCTCGATCAGCGGGGCCGGACGGTGAGCGCCGGGCAGATCCTCACCGCCGTGTGGGGTTACGCGTCCTACGACGACAACCTGATCCATGTCCACATCAGCAGTCTGCGCAGGAAGATGGAGGCCCACGGCCCGCGCCTGATCCACACCGTGCGTGGCATCGGCTACCGGTTGCAGGCGCAGCGACCGTGACCGCGGACGCGGGCACGCTCACCCCTTCGCTGCGGCGACGCGTCGTCATCGCGGTCCTCGGTCTGCTGACGGTGCTGCTCGTCCTCCTGGGCATCACGGTCGACCTGTTGATCGGAGCGCAGGCCGGCCGGGATCTACACGACAGGTTGTTGGCGGGCGCGTCCCGGGCGGATGCGCTCGCCGAGGCCGGGACCCCGCCGGGCCAACTGACGGCAGAACTCAACGGCGGCGGGATCCGGGCCCTGCTCGTCACGCCCGACGGCACCACTTACGGCGACCCCGGACTCACCGCCGACGCGCCGGGCGAACTTCCACCACCGGCACCGCCGCCTCGCCCGCCGCCGCCACCGCCTGGTGAACCGGGCCCTCCCCCGCCACCACGTCCGCCTCGCGACGCGACCGCCACGACGATCGAGCATCGACTGATCGATGGCAGCCGCCTGTTGCTCGTCGCCGACACCACCGCCACCACGGCGCTGCTGCGGCAGCTCCGGACGATCATGGTCGTCTCGGGCATCGCGGTGCTGGTGCTCGCCGCAGGCGCCTGCGCCGTGCTGGTGCGTGCAGCCATGCGACCGTTGAATCGGCTCACCGACGTTGCGGAGTCGATCGCTGGCGGCGACCGGGGCAGGCGCCTGCAGCCGGACCGACCCACCACCGAATTGGGCCGCGCAGCAGCCGCTTTCGACACCATGGTGAACGCGTTGGAGTCCTCAGAGGCCAGTGCGCGGACCGCGGCGGCGACCGCGGCGCGAGCCGAGGAGGCGACGCGACGCTTCCTCGCCGACGCCGCGCATGAACTACGCACGCCCATCGCGGGGATTCACGCGGGCGCCGAGCAGATCGTCTCGGCGGCCAGTCAGGACGACGACGCGGACTCCGCGCGCCAACGCCATCGCGCGGAACTGGTGCTGGCAGAGGCGCGTCGCGCTGGGCGGCTGGTCGCCGACATGCTGGACCTCAGTCGCATCGATGCCGGTGTGCCGCTGGAACGTCGGGAATGCGACGTGGTTCGGCTCGCTGAAGCCGACCGAGCGCGAACGGCGATGCTGGCACCCTCGGTCGACGTCGCGGTCACGGGCGTCCCGTCGCTGACGGTGTCGGCGGATCCCGTACGGGTCGCCCAGATCCTCGCCAACGTCACCGACAACGCGCGCAGGCACACCCCGGCCGGCGGCTCCATCGTGATCGAGGTCGACGACGCCGGCCCGTGTGCGCGAATCACGGTCACCGACAGCGGGTCCGGTGTCGCCAACGGCGACCGCGACCGGATCTTCGAGCGGCTGGTCCGTCTCGACGACGCGCGCGATCGGGACCGCGGCGGGGCGGGCCTCGGGCTGTCGATCGCCCGTGCGCTGGCGCGTGCGCATGGCGGCGACCTGGTGAACCTTCCCTACGAGACCGGTGCTCGGTTCCGGCTCACGCTGCCCCGTTAGACGTGCCGCGTGTCGTCGGGCGCGCTGGTGCGGCCGAGGATCAGACCCAGTGCGAGCATGCCCAGGGCCAGCGCCAGGTGCAGCCAGTTGTCGGCGGCGTTCAGCGGCACGAAGTTGGCGGCCGAATGATGATCGATGACGAGGCCGTAGACGAACAGCAGCCCGTACACGACGCCGCCGCCGATCAGGTAGTTGCGCGAGCCGGTGAACGTCTTCGAGAGCGCGAGCCCGAGCACACCGAACAGCAGGTGAACGATGTTGTGCAGCACCGACACGTTGAAGATCCCGAGCAGTTGGGCGTCGGAGTGGTGGCCCGCGAAGGTCAGTGCGTCGTAGTTCGTGGTGATCCCGGGAATGAAGCCGGCGATCCCGACGAGTAGGAAGACGGCACCGACGGCGACGGACGCGTACTGGACCGGGGCGCGACGGGCCAGCGGCGACGCGGCGGGTGTGCCTTGGGTTCCTGGAGTTGCCATGCCGCCCGGATAACCCCGCACGGCGTGCCGAAACTACCGCCAGGCAAATACCGGTTGTTCGAGTTCGTCGACGCGATCGGCGCGACCTTCGAGCCCCAGCCAACGCAACTGCAGGAGCACCGCGCCGGTCGGCGCGTGGATGAGGTCGTTGCCGAGCGGGATCTGCACCACGGGGCGGGGGCTCTCGGGGATCGTGATGAACCTCGGCGAGTCCTCGCGCTGCAGTTGGTGCAGGCCGATCCGGTACACCGCCACCACTTCAGCGGGTGAGGGCCGAAGCTCCAGCCGGCCACCGCCCCAGACCACGACCGGGGTGATCACGTAGCCGGACCGCGTCGAGTAGTCGTCGAGCAGTCCCAGCACCGCGGATTCGGGCAGTCGCACGCCGACCTCCTCGTCGGTCTCGCGCAGCGCGGCCTCGATCGGCGTCTCGCCAGGGTCGATGCGTCCGCCCGGCAGTGCCCATTGGGCGGAGTGAGCAGACAGTCGAGACGCCCTGCGGCAGAGCAGGAACGCCGCACCTCCGGACACGCCGACCATGCGCCCGTCGAGCCCGGCCTCCATCGGTCGGCCTGCGATCCAATCGTCGACCGGTGCCGGGTCCACGCGGTCCTCGCCGAGTTCGGAGTCGACGAGCACCACCGCGACGGCGGCGTGGCGCTTGGTCGGGTCGGTCACCGTGCGGCGATCGTGGGCCGCCAGGTTCGCCCGGAGCCGGTCGCGAAGCGCCTCGTCATAGGTGATCGTCACCGCTCGACCATAGGCACGTGCCCTGGCGAGAGGGTGCAGCGGCCACGTCCTTGACGCATGCTGTCACTAAGTGACACAGTGGTGCTGTCACTAAGTGACACAGAACCGGAAGGCAGTGCTCTCATCGACTCGGCAGCCACGACGAAACAGGCGCAGGCACGGCTCACCGTGTCTCGACTCGCCTGCGCGCTGTTCTGGGAGCGTGGCGTCGCCGGAACCAGCGGTGACGACATCGCCGCCGCCGCCGGACTCTCCACCCGCACCATCTGGCGCTACTTCCGCAGCAAGGAGAGCTGCGTCGAACCCGTACTGGCCAAGACCACCGATCGGTTCATCGAGGTCCTCAACCGCTGGCCACCCGAACTCTCACTGGGCGAACACCTTTCGGCAGACGTCATCGCACACCCCATCTTCGGTGAGGACATCGACGACGAGATCGCCGCCATGCGGATCGCGACCATGACCGCCGACGAACCAGCCCTGCGCACCGCGTACCTGATGGTGCACGACCAACTCGAACGCGGCTTCGTCCCGGTCTTGGCGCGGCGCCTGCAACTGCCCGACGGCGACCTGTCCGTCCGGTTGTGCGCAGCCGCCGTCACCGGGGCGTTCCGCGTGATCGACGAGGACGTGAGCCGGGCCGTCATCGTCGAGGGCCGCACCGTCACCCAGGCCGAGACGCTCGCACTCATCGACCAGGCCATCCGGGACGCCACCAACGGCCGACTGGGAGGGCCCGTCACCCCGTAAAGCGTTGACCGACAACCGAATGACTCACACACCAACCACCGGGATCGAATCCCGGCGGCGAGTACCCCCATGCCACCACACGAAAGGACCACCATGGCACTGCCCGACCTCATCACCGTTGAAGAGCTGTTCAGCCCACCCGAGCGCGCAGCCGCCTCGATCTCACCCGACGGCACGCGCATCGCCTACCTGGCGCCGTGGCGCAACCGGCTCAACGTCTGGGTCACCGACGTCGAGGCGACGGGGGGAGAGTCCGACTTCGACGCCGAACCACGCTGCGTGACCGCCGACGAGAACCGCAGCATCACCATGTTCCAGTGGACACCCGACCCGCGCTGGATGCTGTTCATGCAGGACACCAACGGCGACGAGAACTGGCACGTCCACCGCATCGACCTCGACGACCCCGAAGCGGCCGCGGTGGACCTCACCCCCTTCCCCGGTGTGCGCACGGACTTCGTCCAACCCCTCGGCATGCCCGGCCGGGCGATCGTGCACATGAACAAGCGCACCCCCGAACTGATGGACGCCTACGAACTCGACATCGCCAACGGGGAACTCACCCTGCGAGCCGAGAACCCCGGCAACATCGTCAGCTGGATGAGCAGTCACGATGGCAAGCTGTTCGGCACGACCATGACGGTCGACGGCGACCTCGAGATCTCCCAATGGGACGAGTCCACTCGAACCATGCGGTTGATCGGGACCTACGACGGCAAGGACTACCCGCTCGGCATCTGGCCCGTCCAGGTGACCCCGGACGGCAGCGGCATCTGGATCGGATCGAACCGGGACACCGACCGCACCCGGCTGGTCCGCATCGACGTGGCCACCGGCGAGGAGACCGAGGTCGACAGCCACCCGGAGTTCGACCTCGCCGGCCCACTCGGACTGGTGGCACCCCTGATCCTCGACAACCGCTCCGGTGAGCTGCTGGGCGCCCGCTACGTCGGCGAGCGGCAGGTCATCCACGCGTTGGATCCCCGATTCGCCGAGGTGCTCGCCAATGTCGAGGAGCTCGCAGAGGGTGACGTGACGGCGCTGCGCTCCGACGACGACGGCCGGCGGTGGATCGTCAGCTTCAACAGCGACCGCGAGCCCGGCGCCACGTACCTCTACGACCACGACACCGGGGAGAGCCGGCTGCTGTTCCGTCCGCTGCCGCACCTGGACCCCGACGCGTTGGCTCCGATGACACCGGTGACCATCACCTCGCGCGACGGTCTGCCCCTGCACTCGTACCTGACGCTGCCGGTGGGCATCGAACCGGTCGGCCTACCCATGGTCCTGCTCGTAAACGGCGGCCCGTGGGCCCGCGACGCCTGGGGCTTCGCGGCCGAGGTGCAATTGCTCGCCAACCGCGGATATGCGGTGCTGCAGGTCAACTTCCGCGGTTCGACCGGATACGGGAAGGCCTTCGTCAAGGCTGCCGTCGGGGAGTTCGCGGGCAAGATGCACGACGACCTCATCGACGCCGTCGACTGGGCCGTCGAGCAGGGCTACGCCGACCGGGAGCGGGTGGCGATCTTCGGCGGCTCCTACGGCGGCTATGCCGCGCTGGTGGGCGTCACGTTCACCCCGGACGTCTTCGCGGCGGCGATCGACTACGTCGGCATCTCCAGCCTGGCCAACTTCATGCGGACGCTGCCGAACGTCGCGCGCCCGTTCCTGGCCAACAACTGGCATGCCTTCGTCGGCGATCCGTCGGATCCCGAGCAGGAGGCCGACATGCTGGCGCGGTCGCCCATCACGTACGTCGACCGGATCAAGACGCCGTTGCTGGTCGTCCAGGGCGCCAACGACTCTCGCGTCGTGCAGGCCGAATCCGACAACCTGGTCGCGGCGCTACGCGACCGTGGCGTCGACGTCGAGTACATGGTCAAGGACGACGAGGGACACGGATTCCTCAACCCGGACAACCAGATCGACCTCTATCACGCGGTCGAGCGCTTCCTCGCCGAGCACTTGGGCGGGCGGGTGGGCTAGCACACGCGCGGGCGGGCGGGCTAGCTCGCCCGGGCGGGCGGGTTGATGCGTGCGCGGCCGGGCGGGCTAGCTCGCCCGGCTGCGCATCACCTCGTCGAGCACCACAGTGACGCGAAATCCGCAGAGCACGAGGATGTGCAGCAGGAAGAGCCACAGTGCCAGTGCAGAGACCGCTCCGATGATCGGCAGGCCTCCGAACGGCGCCGACCACGGGATCGGGATCGCGAGGAACAGCACGAAGCCCTGCAGGAAGCCTGCGAGGATCGCGCCCGTCCCGAAGGCGCCGATGAACAGCGGCTTGGGGCGGATGTGGCCGGGCCCGATCAGGCCGAAGACGCCGAGCAGCGCGGTCGAGACGGCGAGCCACACGACGTGGAACGCCACCACCACACCCCACACCAGGGACCAGCCGGTGCCCGCGTACAGCGGGCCGACGTACGGCGCCGACACCAACACGGCGAGAACGAGCAAGGGGGCGACGGCCGCAACGCCGAGCAGCCCGGCCCGGCCGCGCCAGCCGGTCAGCGTGTCTCGTGCCGCCGACATCTGGACGAAGGCGCGGCGCAGGCCCTCGCCGTAGAGGCTGGCCGGGAACAGCACGACCAGAGCCTGCACCCAGGACATCGACAGCGCCACCGACGTCAGCGTGCGCAGCGCCTCGGGGGTGCCGTGCCCCTGGGGCAGGCCGCTGATGCCCGCCTCCATGGCGGCGGTGACGGTGTCGTGGCCGGCGATCGCGCCGACAGCCCACAGCGACGCCAGCGCCAGTGGCACCAGTCCGATCACGCCGAAGTAGGTGGCGCCCGCCGCCCACAGCGCAAGGTCACTTCCCGGGAAGGTCTTGCGGACTCCGGACGCCATGTCACCGAGACGACTCATCGCGCCTCCCCGTCGAAACCCCGGCCACCCTGGCAGGCTGACCGTATGACCGACGACGCCGGATGGTCGGAGCTGCACGGCGGTGTCCAGCCGTCGCCGGTGGTGCGTGGGTGGCTGCGGCTGATCCGGGCGCTGGTGTCCGGGCCGGTCAGCCGGATACCGCCGGACGTGCTGTCGGCTGCCGGGGTCGTCGTGCTGGTGGGGGCGTGGGCCTGCGTCGCCGGCCTGGGCTGGCCCGGTCTGGTCGTGCCTCTGGTGCTCGCCGCGGGAATCCTCGACGGGCTCGACGGCGCGGTGGCGCTGCGCACCGGACGGGCCAGGCCGCTCGGTGCCGTCGTCGACTCCGTCGCCGATCGCCTCGGCGACGTCGCGCTGGGGGCCATCCTGTTCGCGCTCGGTGCCCCGCTGGGCTGGGTGCTGGCCGCCGTGGCGCTGGTGTTCCTGCTCGAGTACCTCCGCGCCCGCGCGCAGGCGGTCGGCATGCCAGGGGTCGGGGCGGTGACCGTGGCCGAGCGGCCCACGCGGCTCATCGTCGTCGCGATGGCCGCCGGTGGAGCGGCCGTGTTCCCGGCGGGCGTGCCGCTGCTCGGGTGGGGGTGGGGCGTGCTGTTCGCCGTCACGTGGACCGCCGTCGGAGTCGTGGGGATGGGTCAATTGCTGTACGGCGTCCGGCGCTCGATGCCCCCGCAGTTCCCGCCGGTCCGATGAGCCGGGCGACGATCTCCGCCGACATGAGCACCAGCGGGATGCCGCCGCCGGGGTGGGCCGAGCCGCCGACGAGGTACAGGCCGGGGATCGGGCTGCGGTTGGCCGGGCGACGCAGCGCCGCGTTCGGGCCGTGCGAGGCGGTGCCGTAGATCGCTCCGCCGGGGGCGCCCGTGCGCCGTTGCAGGTCCGCGGGCGTGATGGTCTCGGTGAACCGGATCCTGGGCCGGACGTCGACGCCGCGGTCGGCGAGGACGTCGAGTACGTGGTCGGCGTAGTGCTCGCGCAGACCGGGTGCATCCCAGTCGACCCCTCGACCCGGGTCGTGGGCAGGCGCGTTCACCAGGACGAACCATCCCTCGGAATCATCGTCGGGGCGCAGCGCCGGGTCATCGGGGGCGTGCACGTACACCGTGGGATCGGCCACGGGCTCCGGCCGACGCCCGAAGATTGCGTCGAACTCCGCGTCGTAGTCAGCCGGGAAGTAGACCCGGTGCGCGGGCCCGGGGTCGCGGCCCGACAGACCGAGCATCAGGACGAAGCCTGCCATCGACCGCGGGGAACGCCGACGCCGGCGCATGGCCTTCGGCGGTAGCAGCCGGTCGTGCAGGACGTCGGCGTCGGCGTTGCTCACCACTACGTCGGCGTGGTGGTCGCGGCCGTCGACCCGGACGCCGCTGACGCGACCACCCGACATCAGGACGGACTCGACCTCGGTGCCGGTGTGGATTGCGACGCCGAGGTCGGTGCAGCGCGTGGCGCTGGCGTCGACGATCCGGCGCAGCCCGCCGGGCACGTACCACGCACCGAACTCCTGCTCGACGAACGACGTCACCCCGAGGACCGCGGGCGTGCGGCGCGGGTCCGACCCGGAGTACGTCGCGTAGCGGTTCAACCAGGTCCGCAGCCGCGGGTCGGGCAGCATCCGGCGCCCGAGACGGTCGATGGTCAGCCACGGCGCGACCGCTCGGAGGTCGGCGGGCCGCAGACTCATCCGGGCCAGTGCGGGCAGCGAGATGGGTTGGCGCAGAATGGGTTCGCCGACGAGGTCCCACAGTCGGCGGGACCGGTCGTGTAGCCGCTGCCACGACGCTCCCGCACCGGCGCCGAGGGCGTCGTCTAGCGCAGCAGGCACGTTCGCGGGATCGTGCGGCATCGCGAACTCGGTGCCGTCGGCGAAGCGGTACGCACACGCCGGGTCGACGGCCACCGGATGCAGGCCGGAGGGCCCGCCGGTCTCGGTGAACAGCTGCTCGAGCACGTCGGGCACGGTGAGCAGTGACGGTCCGGTGTCGAAGGTGAACCCGTCGCGCTGCAGTAGGCCGAGCTTGCCGCCGACGGTCGGGGCGCTCTCGTAGACGGTGACGCGGTGGCCCGCCGCCGCGAGACGCGCTGCAGCGGCGAGACCGCCCAGCCCGGCGCCGATCACGATCGCCTCGCTCATAGCCGTCGGCCCTTCCACTCCAGCGTCCCCCGCACCCGTCCAACCCACGACGAGGCCAGCAGACCCAGCAGGGCCAGCACGGAGACGGGATGGGCGGCGGCATCGGCGAAGGCGGGCCACCCGGGTCGGCCGCACCACCGTGCGGCGGCCACCCGGCCCGCCACCGCGGCGCCGTATCCCAGCGCGCCGACCGCGGAGCCCGTCAGCGCGGCCGCGGCGGGCACGACGTAGACGACGGTCAACGCGGTCCCCACTGCGACGGCGCCGGCGGGCGAACCGAACGCGGCCCACAGCGACTTGCGATAGCCCTGGCCGAGGTCGCGTCCGCTGGCGTACATGCGGCAGGTCGCGAGGCCGGCGCCGTCGGCGACGCCGGTCCGACCCCCACTCGCGCGCACGGCCCTGGCCAGCCCGATGTCGTCGAGCACCTCACCGGACACCGCCTGCCAGCCGCCGGCCCGCGCCAGGGCCTCGGCGTCGACGAGCAGGAACTGGCCGTTCGCGACGGCCATCGAGGGCCGCCGCGACCCCTCGGCGATGCGCAGCGGGAGGGTGGTGAGCCACGACCACGCCAGCAGCGGTTGGACGAGCCGGCCGACGATGCCGGCGGTGACTTGCCGCGGCCACGGGCACAGCAGGTCCAACGGCTTGGGACCGAGGAGCACGGCGACCGCGGCCGCGACGGCGTGGGGCGAGAGGACGACGTCGGCGTCGACGTAGACCAGGGTGTCGCCGCGTGCGGCGGCGGCGAGCTGGGCGCAGGCGTTCGGCTTGCCGAGCGCCCCGGCGGCCGGCTGAGCGCCCGCGAGCACTCGCAGCCGGGGGTCGGACCCGGCCTCCGACAGCACCGCCTCGGCGGTGCCATCGGTCGAGCAGTCGTCGAGCACCAGGATCTCGGCGTCGGCCAGTCCGCACTGGTCGAGCAGGGATCGAATGGTGGGGCCGATGCGGTGCGCCTCGTTGCGGGCGGGCACCAGCAGCGAGACGGCCGACGTCACGGGCGGTGGGTCCATCGGCGGCTTGCGCAGCAGGCGCTGGTTGACGAGCTGGTGGGCGGTACCGATGCAGGCGAGCGTCGAGCCGGCGGCCACGGTGGCGCGTAGGGTTTTCATCAAGCGCGCATCGGGCACCTGCAAACTCTACGGAGTCTCGCCCTGCCGCACAGTCGGCGGGCACGGGCGTCGGCTTCCCGGTTCCTCGACGCTGGAGGTAGCACGCATGGCGTTCGCCGTGCCCGTAGCGCCCGTGCGCTCCATGCACGCGGCGGTATGGACGCTGGTCGCTGCCGCGATCCTCGTCCAGATCGCCTATCCCCTGATGCCCGAGGCCTGGCGCACCGAGGTGACCGTCACCAGCGTGGTGGTCTTCTTCCTCGCCGCGGTCGCCGACGCCGCCCGGGTGCACGGTGTCGGTGGCGCCGCCGTTCTGATCGGCGCGGCGGGTGGCGGCGGCCTGGTGGCGGAGTCGATCGGGGTGGCGACGGGCTGGCCGTTCGGCGAGTACGCCTACACCGGCACCCTCGGGGCGGAGATCATCGGCGTGCCCGTGGTGGTGCCGATGGCGTGGGTGATGATGGCGTGGCCCGCCCTGAACGTCGCCCGAACCCTCGTCACGCGGCGGGCGGCCGTCGTCGCGGTCGGAGCGGCGGCGCTGACGGCGTGGGACGTGTTCCTCGACCCGCAGATGGTGTCGGCCGGCCACTGGACGTGGTTCGACCCCGAGCCCGGGCTGCCCCTGATCCCGGGCATCCCGTTGACGAACTACGTCGGTTGGCTGCTGGTCTCGGCCGCGGTGATGACGGCGCTCGATCGTGCACTCCCCCGCGCCGACGGTCCCTCTGCTCCCGCGGCCGCGCTGTACCTGTGGGTCTACTTCTCCTCGGTGCTCGCCCATGCCGTCTTCTTCGGACTGCCCGGATCCGCGGTGACCGGGGGTGTCCTGATGGGCGCCGTCGCCATCCCGTTCGCCTTGACCCTTGCCCGCCGACGCGGGCGTACGTACCAGGGAGGTACCTCGTGAGCGATCCGATGACCAGCCGCGCTGCCCCGTTCCGCATGCGGCCGCGCCGCCTGGTGACGCCCGATCCGATGCTGCCGCACGACGTTCCGCCGGGTTCGGAGGCGGTGATCGTCGGCGGCGGCATCGCAGGCGTCTCGGCTGCGGTGGTGCTGGCCGAGCGTGGCGTGCGGGTGACGGTGCTCGAGGCTGCCGATCACCTCGGCGGGCGACTCGGTGCGTGGCCCGAACGGCTGCCCGACGGCACCGAGCAGAACATCGAGCACGGCTTCCACGCGTTCTTCCGGCACTACTACACGTGGCGGTCGATCCTGCGGCGAGCCGACCCGGACCTGTCGTTCCTAGCGCCCGTGAAGAGCTACCCCGTGATCTCGGCGGACTGGCCGCCGGAGGACTTGTCGGGCCTCCCCGCCGCACCGCCGCTGAATCTTCTTGCGCTGGCGCTGCGGTCGAAGAGCCTGTCGCGACACGACTTCGTCAACGCCAACCCTGATTCGGGGCGCGCCCTGCTCGCCTACGACCGCGCCACGACGACGGCCGAACTCGACGACGTCGACGCCGCCACCTTCCTCGACGGCCTCGGCATGAGCGCACGCACCCGCACCATGCTGTTCGAGGCGTTCGCCAGGTCCTTCTTCTGCAACCAGGGTCAGCTGTCGGCCGCGGAACTGGTGGCGATGTTCCACTACTACTTCCTCGGCAACCCCGAGGGCATCGGCTTCGACGTGCCGTCGACCGACCACGCGACGGCGATCTGGAACCCGTTGCGGGATCACCTGATTCGCCACGGCGGTGACGTCCGGACCGGCACCCGCGTCACGTCGGTCGCGCCGAGTGCGTCGGGCTGGGACGTCGACACGAGCGCGGGCCGACTGTCCACCCGGCACCTGATCGTCGCGCTCGATCCAGGGGCCCTGCGCTCGCTGATCGCCGCGTCGCCGGAGACCGCCGCGGCAGCGCCGCTGCTGGCCCAGCGCTGCGAGAGTCTGCGCGTGGCACCGCCGTTCGCGGTGAGCCGGTACTGGTTGGACCGGGACGTCGCACCCGAGCGGGCCCCGTTCAGCGCGGTCAGCGGCCAGCCGAACCTCGATTCGATCGCCATCTACTCACGCCTGGAGGAGCCGAGCGAGCAGTGGGCCCGCGCCACCGGCGGTTCGGTGATCGAGTTGCATTCCTACTCCTGCAGTCTCGGCGATGCCGACACAGCGGCGAAGGCGATGTTCGACGAGTTGGCAGTCCTGTGGCCCGAGATCACCGGAGCCACGGTGCTGCACCGCCACGACCGCCTCGAGGCGACGGCCCCCGCGTTCCCGCCGGGATCGGCCGGGACGCGTCCGGGCGTGCGGACTGACGCCCGCGGGTTGCGCCTCGCCGGGGACTTCGTCGAACTGCCCTATCTCTCAGGGCTGATGGAGCGCTCGTCGATGTCTGGCACCCTCGCGGCCAACGACGTGCTCGCCGAACTCGGCGCAGCCGCGGAGCCCATCATGGGCGTGCCGCAGCGCGGCCTGCTGGCGGGCGTGCCGGCGATCGGTAGAGCGAAGGCGGCGGCCCGCACGTAGGCTCGTCCCCTCGTCTCGGCGTCGGTTGGGCCACGAAGCGAAGGCTTGTTGCTACCTGAGTCGTTCTGCGCCGACCTGGCACGTCACGGGCGTAATCTTCGGAACCACGGGTTTACGGGGGTGAACGCAATGACGGCAGAGCCTGCCCTTGGACCGAATGACGCGGATGAGTCGACGCTGCGGATGCTGCTTCGCATGTCCCGGGCGATCATGGGAGCACGGCGGCTCGAAGCCGCCCTCGAGGCGATCGCCGAGGAGAGCCTGGTGGCGCTCGGAGCCGCTTCGTTCTCGATCAGCCGTTGGGAACGTGAATCGGGAGTGCTCCGCACGTTGATCAACGTCGGCGATCTCGGCCCGGGTGAACAACGTTGGCCGAAGGACGAGAGCTACCGGTTGGCCGATTACCGGTTGGTCACGGACCTGCTGCGACACGGCAGGCCCTACGTGAGTTCCATCGACGACCACGCCGCCGATTCGGCCGCACTGGCCCTGGTCCGGTCGTTGGGCAAGGAGAGCGAACTGGCCGTACCCATCATGTGCGACGGGTCGATGTGGGGCGAACTGTGGGCGACCGGAACCGACGGACGGCGATTCGGGCCCCCCGACGTCGAACTGCTGAGCATGATCGGGTCCACCGTGTCGGCGGCGATCCGCACTGCGGAGATCTTCGGCGAGATGTCGCAGTACGCGTACGAGGATCCGCTGACCGGGTTGGCGAACCGACGCGCCCTCGATGACCGTCTGCACGACTATTACGCGGCCGATGTACCGGTCACGCTATTGATTGGCGACCTCGACGGTCTGAAGATCGTCAACGACCGCCACGGTCACCCCGCGGGCGACAAGCTCTTGCGCGATGTCGCGGACGTCATGAGCACCGTGAGCTCCGCCGTGCCGGATGCCCTGGTCGTCAGGATGGGCGGCGACGAGTTCTGCGTCTTGCTTCCGAGGCGCACGCTGGCCGACGCCGAACGCCTGGCCAGGGAAGCGGCTCAGGAGCTGACGACCGAGACCGGCGCATCGGTGTCGTTGTGCTGGGGTGTGGCTTCGCGTGACATGCAGCTGACGTCCGCCCACGAGCTGATCGCCGCAGCCGATGCCGCACTCATGGCTGCCAAGCGAGAAGGTCCGGGGCGGATGCGCCTGCACACCCAGTCCGGCGCGGGCGGCACGTCCTGGCCTACCCCCCGGGCCGCGCACGGTAGACGTGCTTTGGACCAACTCGTTCCGCGCGTGGTCGCGAGCCTGTCGCAGCGGCCCGAGGCCACACTCTCCGACGCGCTGGACCTATTGACCGCCGAACTGAGTCGCGTCGCCAACGCCTCGGGCTGGGCGACGTCCATTACCACCGACGACGGCCACGCGCTCCTGTTGGAGCGCGGCATGCTCAGCCGCCGCGACAGCGGCTGCCCACTGCGGATGGTGCACTCATTCGACGACACGGTGTATTTGCTTGCTCGTTACCCGGCGACCGTGCGTGCCCTCGAGAACGGCACGTTCTTCGTCGCCGATGTCGACGACGAGAACGCGGACCCCGCGGAGGTCGCCCTGCTACGAGAACTCGGCCAACGAGCCGTGCTCGTCGTGGGCGCCAGGTCGGCCTCGCGCGGCCACCTCTTGGAACTCTATTGCGAGGACGCCGCCCCGCTGCACGAGGTGGCGCCGCACGCGACCGTCCTCCTGCACTACTGCGTCAGCAGGTACTCGGCGGCGACCTGAGGCCCGGGCCGTCAACTCTGCGGCGACACCAGCGCGTGCGCGGCCCGGTCGGCAGCACCGAGTTCGTCGGCGATCGCGACCACCAACCCGCCCAGCATGAACGCGGCGATCGCGGCGACGACAGCGCCGGTGCTCAGCGACGGGATGAAGCGCCGCGCTCCCGTCGCGGTGCCGCCGGAATGGTGGTACTCGTGGGTGAGCGCATGCCCCTTGCCGCGCTGCAGTAGGTAGCGATTCACCGGGTAGGCGGCGAAGAATGCTGCCGTCAGCGCGATCGCCATGCCCACCCAGAACACGACGTTGACCAGACCGGCGTTCATCGCGCCCGGGATCAGCGCCATGACGGAGTTGTCGACGACCTCCATGGTGAGGATGGACAGCGTGTCGGCGGCCAGCACCACGCGCAGCGCCGCGCCAACCGCCAGGCCCGCCTTGAGGAGTGGCAGCGTCGACAGCGCGTAGCCGAACGAGAACGCCAGGGCGACGGCCAGCGCGATCGTCGCCACGTTGCTCAAGCCGAGCGCCGTTCCGATCAGGAGGCCGACGATCTCGCCGATGGCGCAGCCGGTGAGGCAGTGCAACGTCGCGCTGAGCGCCATGGCATTGGTGCTGCCGCCCATGTGGTGGTGCTCGTGTTGCGTGTGCTGGTCGTGATGCGACGGAGTGGTCACGGTGCTCGACTCCCTTCCCGTTCGTATACCCCTGGGGGGTATATACGACGGTACGCCCGCCTCCCAGCGAGCACAAGCGCTCCTTGCGAATGCACACAGCCTCGGCGCCGACGTTTGCGCCGAGACCACGCGGGAATTCACGGCTGCGTCATTTCGAATTGCCGGCCGCGGGGGCGCCGTCGCACCAAGACGAAAGGCTGTACCCGTGGAAGATGCACTGAAGGACATGTGGAGGTCGGTCGCGACGTTCGCGCCGAAACTGGCCGCCTTCATCCTGATACTCGTCATCGGCATCATCGTCGCCAAGCTGCTGGCGAAGGCCGTCGACAAGATCCTCGAACGCGTGGGCTTCGACCGCGCAGTGGAACGCGGTGGCGTTCGGAAGGCCCTCGCGCGCAGCGACTACGACGCGAGCACGATCGTCTCCAAGCTCGTCTACTACGCGTTGCTGTTGTTCGTCCTGCAGCTGGCGTTCGGCGTATTCGGCCAGAATCCGATCAGCGACCTGCTGTCCGGCGTCATCGCGTTCCTGCCGAAGCTCGTCGTCGCGCTCATCATCGTCGTCGTCGCGTCGGCGATCGCTGCGGCCGTACGGGATCTGGTGTCGAATGCGTTGAGCGGCCTGTCCTACGGCCGGATGCTCGCCAACCTCGCCAGCATCTTCATCCTCGGTCTCGGCATCATCGCCGCACTGAATCAGGTGGGCATCGCGCTGACCGTGACGCTGCCAGTGCTCGTCGCGATCCTCGCCACCATCGGCGGCATCCTCGTCGTCGGCGTGGGCGGCGGTCTGATCAAGCCGATGCAGCAGCGGTGGGAGAACTACCTCGACAAGGTCGAGGAGGAGGGCCGCAACGTCCGGCAGCAGTTGGCCGACCGCAAGTCGAGCGCGCCGCAGCAGACCGCCGATCAGGCCCGCTACGCGACTCAGGGCGGCTACCCGCAGACCGGCTCGCCGCAGTACGGCCAGGATCCGCAGTACGGCCAGGACCGGCCGCAGCAGCAGTACCCCGCACCTTCGCCGCAGCTGCCCCAGGGTGGCCCCCAGACGGCGCCGTACCAGCCCAACCCCTACGGGCAGCAGCCCGGCCAGTACGGCGGCCAGGACCCGTACCAGGGTGGCCAGGGTGGCTACGGTCAACCGGGCGGTCAACCGGGCGGCCAACCGGGCTACGGCACGAACCCCGGCGGCTTCGGCGGACCGTCGGATCCGAACCGGCGCTGAGCGCGACGAAGCCACGCCGGTGGTGAAGACCGCCGGCGTGGCTTACGTCTTGGCAGAGTTCGGTTAGCCGCCGGCGCCGACGCAGAAGCCCGGCACGCAGGCACCAGCGCCACCGGGACCGGCCTGTGCACCAGCACCCGGGACCGACGCGCCTGCGCCACCCGGTCCGGCCTGCGCACCCGCGCCCGGCACCACGGCACCCGCGCCACCCGGCCCGGCCTGCGCACCCGCACCCGGCACGAAGGCGCCTGCACCCTCGGGGCCGGCCACCGCGCCCGCACCCGGCACCGCCGCACCGGCGCCACCGGGACCTGCTTGAGCGCCGGCGCCTGGCACCGCCGCACCCGCGCCACCCGGACCGGCCTGCGCACCCGCACCCGGCACCGCCGCACCCGCGCCACCCGGCCCGGCCACCGCGCAGCCGGTGCCGTCGGGGTCGATGCACCCGGCAGGTCCACCGGCCACGTAGGAAGCCCCCGACACGACGCCGGCAGAGCTGCCGACCGTCACCGCCCCGACCATCGGCCCCGCCGCGAGCAACGCGGAGGCAGCACCGGTCAGCACCATTCCCGTAATTCGTGATTTCGTGATCATGAGGCGCTCATACCCAGGTTTCGCGAGTCCAACCATCGCGTGAACCACCGATGTATCTGGGAACCAGCTGGACGTTTCGCCAAACCGAGGTTGTGGCCGCGCCACGGGGGTATGCCGCGCCCGTCGTCGACCGGCGCCGGTGCGGCGTCCGACGAGAGAGGATCCGATGACCGAGGCCACCACCACACTCGATCCGCCCCGGGCCGGATCGGCCGCGCCCGTGGTGGCGCCGCAGCGACGCAACGTCATCTTCGTCGCCGTCCTGCTCGGCATGTTGCTGGCCGCGCTGGATCAGACCATCGTCGCGACGGCGCTGCCGACCGTCGTCGCCGACCTCGGGGGCGCGGGCCATCAGTCGTGGGTGGTCACCAGCTACCTGCTGGCCTCGACCATCGCTACAGCGGTGGTCGGCAAGCTCGGCGACCTCTTTGGTCGCAAGCCGGTCTTCATCGGTGCCGTCGTCTTCTTCCTCGCCGGCTCGGTGCTCTGCGGCTTGGCGGGCTCGATGACGATGCTGGTGGCCGCGCGTGCGCTGCAGGGCATCGGCGGCGGCGCGATCATGGTCACCGCGACGGCGGTCATCGGCGAGGTCATCCCGCTGCGCGAACGCGGCCGCTATCAGGGCGCCCTCGGTGCCGTCTTCGGCGTCACCACGGTGATCGGCCCGCTGCTGGGCGGCTTCTTCACCGACCATCTCACCTGGCGCTGGGCATTCTGGATCAACGTCCCGGTAGCGATCGTGGTGATCGCCGTCGCCGTCGTGGCCATCCCGTCGCTCGGCCGGAAGTCGCGTCCCGTCATCGACTACGCCGGCATCCTGTTCGTGGGCCTTGGGGCCTCTGGCCTGACGCTGGCCACCAGCTGGGGCGGCAGCACCTACCCGTGGGGTTCGGCGACCATCATCGGCCTCTTCGTCGGATCGGCGATCGCCCTCGGCATCTTCGTGTGGGTCGAGATGCGGGCCCGCGAACCGATTCTGCCGATCCGCCTGTTCGGCGATCCCGTCTTCACGGTGTGCTGCGTGCTGTCGTTCGTCGTCGGGTTCGCGATGCTCGGTGCGCTGACCTTCCTCCCGACGTTCATGCAATTCGTGGACGGCGTCTCGGCGACCGAATCCGGTCTGCGGACGCTACCCATGGTCGCGGGACTGCTCGTCACGTCGATGGGCAGCGGCGTGATCGTCGGGCGCACGGGCCGGTACAAGGTCTTTCCGCTGCTCGGGACCGCGGTGATGACCGTCGGATTCCTGCTGCTGTCACGGATGGGTCCGGACACGTCGACGCTGGAGCAGTCGCTGTACCTGCTGATCCTGGGCACCGGCATCGGCATGTGCATGCAGGTGCTGATCCTGATCGTGCAGAACACGGCCGACTTCGCCGATCTCGGCGTCGCCACCTCGGGCGTGACGTTCTTCCGCACCATCGGAAGTTCGTTCGGCGCAGCCATCTTCGGGTCGCTGTTCGCGAACTTCCTGGCGAGCCGTGTCGGTTCCGCCCTCGCCTCCAGCGGCGCGCCACCGGCGGCCGCGGAATCACCGCAGGCGCTGCATCAGCTGCCCGATCAGGTCGCCGCGCCCATCATCGCGGCCTACGCGGACTCGCTCGACCGGGTCTTCCTCTTTGCCGCTCCGGTGGCAGTCCTCGGTTTCCTCGTCGCCCTGTTCCTCAAGCAGGTTCCGTTGCGCGACAGCGCATCCGCCAACAGCGCGGACATGGGAGAGGGGTTCGCCATGCCGACCGACGAGTCGCCCGAGCAACTGCTGGAGAACGCCGTGGGCCGGCTGCTGCGGCAAGGCTCCGGGGTCCATCTGCGCACCATCGCCCGCCGTCCGGGCAACCAACTCGACGTCGGCAGGCTGTGGGCACTGCTGCAGACCTACCGCTTCGCGCAGGCTGCAGGCGAGGCGCGCATCGGCGACATCGCCGACCACGTCAAGGTGCCGCGGGAAGTGCTGGAGCCCAGCTTCGACCGACTGGTCGCGACCGGGTACGCCCAGCGCAGCGGCGACCGCTTCTGGCTGACGGCCGCCGGGGCAGCGCAGTTGGAGTACGCCCGCGCCGGCATGGTCGAGTGGCTGACCCAGCGGCTGGAGGAGTCCTCGGCCTTCCAGGGCGCCCCCGACCGCGAGCAGGTGCGCACGACGTTGGAGCGAATCGCACAGAACGTTCTGGTGCAACGCAATTGGACCGACGAGAGCACGCAGCCGTTCCCCGCTCCGCGGCCATGGACGAACATCCCGACCCGACCGTTCCGCGCGCGGCCTGCGCAGCCACCCCGGGGCGATGCCCGACCGGTCAGGGGCCGACCGCTCGACCCGGCAGCCGCACCGACGGCGCGCTTCCGCTCGCCGGTTCGTCAGCCACCACCCCGGCCACGGCGACCACCGAGGCCGTGAGGGAGCGCCACCTGTAGGCGCGGTGGGTCCGTCAGGCAGGCTGGACCTCGACATGGCTCCCACCCCGCTGCTCGACGACCCCAGCGACCTGTCGCAACTGCGCGCCAAGGGCGCCGACCCCGACGGCTTGTTCGCGTCCTTCGCGGCCTGGGCGGAGGCCAGCGGCACCACGCTCTACCCCGCGCAGGAGGAGGCGCTGATCGAACTGGTCAGCGGCTCCAACGTCGTGCTGGCCACGCCGACCGGGTCGGGCAAGTCCCTGGTGGCGACCGGTGCGCTGTACGCGGCTCTGGCCGGTGGACGCACCAGCTACTACACCGCCCCGATCAAGGCGCTGGTCAGCGAGAAGTTCTTCGCGCTGTGCGGCGTGTTCGGGGCCGAGAACGTCGGCATGCTGACCGGCGACGCCGCCGTGAACTCGTCGGCGCCGATCATCGCCTGCACCGCGGAGGTGCTGGCCAACATCGCCCTGCGGGAGGGCGGCGAATCGAACACGTCCGCCGACATGGTGGTCATGGACGAGTTCCACTTCTACGGGGACCCCGACCGCGGCTGGGCGTGGCAGGTTCCCCTGCTCGAACTCCCGCGTGCCCAGTTCCTGCTGATGTCGGCGACGCTCGGCGACGTCACGAACCTGGCCGAGGATCTCACGCGCCGCACCGGCCGTCCCACCGCTCTGGTGGCCAACGCCGAGCGTCCGGTCCCGCTGTTCTACTCCTACGCCACGACGCCCATGCACGAGACCATCGGCGAACTCCTCGGCACCAAGCAGGCGCCGATCTACGTCGTGCACTTCACCCAGGCGTCGGCCCTGGAGCGCGCGCAGGCGTTGATGAGCGTCAACGTCTGCACGAAGGACGAGAAGGCCGCGATCGCCGACCTCATCGGCGCGTTCCGCTTCTCGTCGGCGTTCGGCACCACCCTGTCGCGACTGGTCCGGCACGGGATCGGCGTGCACCACGCGGGCATGCTGCCCAAGTACCGGCGGCTGGTCGAACAGCTCGCCCAAGCGGGCCTGCTCAAGGTCATCTGCGGCACCGACACCCTCGGCGTCGGGATCAACGTTCCCATCCGCACCGTCGTGTTCTCGGCGCTGTCGAAGTACGACGGCACGCGCACCCGGCTGCTCAGCGCACGCGAGTTCCACCAGATCGCCGGCCGCGCGGGCCGAGCGGGCTACGACACCGCGGGCACCGTCGTCGTCCAGGCGCCCGAGCACGAGGTGGAGAACCTCAAGCAGTTCGCGAAGGTCGCCGACGACCCGAAGAAGCGTCGAAAGTTGGTGCGGCGCAAGGTTCCCGAGGGCATGGTGCCGTGGAGCGAGTCGACCATGACCCGGCTGGTGTCGGCTGCGCCGGAGCCGCTGACCAGCCACATGCGGATCTCGACGGCGATGATCCTCGACGTCGTCGACAGGCCAGGCGACCCGTTCATCGCCATGCGGAGGTTGCTCACCGAGAACCACGAACCCCGCAAGCGCCAGCTCAAGCTGATCCGCGAGGCGGTCGGCATCGCCCGCTCGCTGCTGCAGGCCGGCGTCCTGGAACGGCTCGACGAGCCCGACCACGATGGCAGGCGTTACCGCCTCACCGTCGACCTGCCACCCGACTTCGCGTTGAATCAGCCGCTGTCGACGTTCGCGCTCGCCGCCATCGAACTGCTCGATCCCGAGTCGGAAACCCATGCGCTGGACGTGGTCTCGGTGATGGAGGCAACGCTCGAGGATCCCCGCCAGATACTCGCGGCGCAGTTGAACAAGGCCAAGGGCGAGGCCGTCGCGCAGATGAAGGCCGAGGGCATCGAGTACGACGAGCGGATGGCCCTGCTCGAGGACGTCACCTATCCGAAGCCGCTGGAGGAGCTGCTGGGAGCCGCGTTCGAGACGTACCTGCAGAGCAATCCGTGGGCCGCCGACGTCCGGCCGTCGCCGAAGTCGGTGGTGCGGGAGATGTGGGAGCGCGCGTTCACGTTCCGGGAGTTCGTCAGCGTCTACGGCCTGACCCGCTCCGAGGGTGCGGTGCTGCGCTACCTCTCCGACGCGTTCAAGGCGCTGCGGTCCGGGATCTCGGCCGCCGCACGGACGGACGAGGTCACGGACATCGTCGAGTGGCTTGGTGAGCTGGTGCGGCAGGTGGATTCGAGCCTGCTCGACGAATGGGAGCAGCTCACCAGTCCCGACCAGCCGCTGGACGCGCCGGTCTCGGTACCCGCGCGCCCGCGCCCCGTGACGGGCAACGAGCGGGCGTTCACCGCAATGGTCCGCAACTCGCTCTTCCGTCGGGTCGAACTGTTCGCGCGGCGCCGCTGGTACGACCTGGGTCAGCTGGACGCCGAGTCGGGATGGACCGCGGAGCGGTGGCAGGACGTCGGCGAGCAGTACTTCGACGAGCACGAGGACGTCGGCACCGGACCCGATGCGCGCGGACCGGCCCTGCTGATCGTCGACCGCAGGCCCGACGTGTGGCGCGTGCGCCAAATCCTCGACGACCCGGCGGGAGACCACGACTGGGGCTTCGACGTGGAGGTCGACCTCGAGGAATCCGACGAGGCGGGAACCGCGATCCTGCGACTCGTCGACGCAGGCCGGATGGACTAGATCAGTCCGGTGCGGTGGGAGCCTGCCGCTCGCCCGCGGGAACCCGGTCCTTGCCCGTCGACGGGTCGTAGTTCTCCCAGAACGTGGCGCCCCTGATTCCGAGTGCAATGGGATCGAACTGGGGGTCGAGGCCCGACTTCTTCTGCCTCTCGTAGTCACGGAGGCATTTGTACGCCGGCTGCTGCAGGATGATGATGCCAACGATGTTGAGCCAGGCCATCAAGCCGACACCGATGTCGCCGAGCACCCACGCCTCCGTGGCGGTGGAGACGGCGCCCTGCACGACGGCCGCGAGAATGACGGCCTGCAGGATCCGCGTAGAAGTTCCGCCGAGGGTGCTGCGGATGCCTGGGATCTCGATGGTGTTGAACCTTCCCAGCAGGAAGCGCAGGTTCGTCTCGGCCATGTAGTAGTAGGCGATGATCGTCGTCAAGCAGAAGAACGCGAGCGAGACGGCGATGAACGTCGACCCGGCCCCGTTCCACAACGTGTCGAAACCCGCTTGCGCGTAGGACGGCCCGACGGCCGCGTCGGCAGGCAGGAAGTCGCCGCCCTCGGCCAGCACCGCGCCCGTCTCGCTCTCGCCCTCGAAGACGCGATAGGCGCCCGTCGACAGGATGAGGAATCCCGTTGCGCTACAGACGAACAACGTGTCGACGTACACCGCGAACGCCTGGACCAGGCCCTGCTTGGCTGGGTGCGAGACCTCGGCCGCGGCGGCGGCGTGCGGGCCGGTGCCTTGGCCCGCTTCGTTGGAGTAGACGCCTCGCTTGACTCCCCACAGCACCGCGGACCCGACGATTGCACCGAAGCCGGCGTCGAGGCCGAAGGCGCTCTCGAAGATCAGCTTGAGGATGCCCGGCACCTCACCCGCGTTGGCGAATACGATGATCAGTGCGAGCAGGATGTAGACCACCGCCATGAACGGCACCACGACCGAGGCGAACGCCGCGATGCGCTTCACACCGCCGATGATCACGAAGGCCAGCACGATGACGGTGGCGACGCCGATGACCCACGGCGAGACGCCCCACGCCCCGCTCATCGCCGATGCCATCGAGTTCGCCTGCACGCCGGGGAGCAGGACGCCACACGCCAGCATCGTCACCGCAGCGAAGACGAGTCCGTACACCTTGAAGGCGCTTGCGGCGCGGGTGTGGGCCATCGCGCGACTCAGGTAGTAGGCCGGACCGCCGCGGTACTCACCGGTCAGATCGTCCCGGGTCTTGTAGACCTGTCCGAGGGTGCACTCGACGTAGGACGTCGACGCGCCCAGGAAGGCGACCGCCCACATCCAGAACATCGCGCCGGGACCGCCGAAGGCGATGGCCGTGGCGACGCCTGCGATGTTCCCGGTGCCGATGCGCCCTGCCAGCGACATGGTGAGGGCCTGAAAGGACGACACCCCCGAGGGTGACTTCTCGCCCTTGAGCATGAGCCGCACCATCTCCTTGACCTGGCGGACCTGCACGAACCGGGACCGGATCGAGAAGTACAGGCCGGCGCCGAGGCACAGGTATACCAGCGCGTTGCTGAAGACGTAGCCGTTGACCGTGTCGAGCAGGTCTCTCACGTGCGTTCTCCGTCCGGTCAGGCAGTTCACAGCCGAAGGTCAGGAATCAGTGTTCGATGCTCGCACAGTCGAGTGTGATGTGCGTCCCAACCGGACCTAGGGTTTGACCATGAGCCTCGTCACCTACGAACTGAGTGATCACATCGCGACGATCACCCTCAACCGTCCCGAGGCGGGCAACGCCATCAACGGTGCGTTGCGCGAAGAACTGAACGCGGCGTGGAACCGCTTCCGCGACGAGGAGGACGCCTGGGTGGCGATCCTGACCGCCAACGGGCGGGTCTTCTGCGCGGGCGGCGACCTCAAGGACGGCGAGGGGTCGGTCGGCACGTTCGCGGGCACGTTCTGGGAGAAACCGACGATCAACTCGTTCGAGAGCGGCATGGAGCTGTTCAAGCCGACCATCGCTGCGGTGCAGGGTCCGTGCATCGGCTACGGCTTGACCGGAGTCCTGTTCTGCGACTTCGTGATCGCCAGCACCGAGGCGACGTTCGCGTTCCCCGAGGTGCGGATCGGGGTGCCCACCATCGTCGGCGCGATCCGGCTGCCGCAGCGGCTGCGCTGGGCCGACGCGATGGAACTGCTCCTCACCGGGAAGCCGATGAGCGCCCGCCGGGCCAAGGAGGTCGGATTGGTGTGGCGGCTCGTCGAACCGGCCGATCTGCAGGCGACTGCGCGAGCGTGGGCCGAGACCCTGACCGAGGCGGCGCCGCTGGCGCAACGCGCGACGAAGGAGGTGGCGTGGCGCACCGCCGACATGGGGTGGATCGAGTCGGTGCGGTTCGGCGAGGTGATGCGCAAGGTGGCCGGCGCCACCTCCGACGTGATCGAGGGCATCACGGCGTGGCGGGAGAAGCGCACGCCGCGCTGGACGGGCCACTGAGTTCTCACAGCCGCGCCCACGCGCCGGTGAAGAGAACGTGACGTAGACCTTCCAATCGCTTCACCTCGGCGACATGGCTACGACGCACGCTGGCACCCGTTCAAAGCTCAACCGAACGGGAGAACCGACCGCCATGTCCTATGTGGACCCCAGACAGTTCGTCACGAAGATGATCGACGCCGGCGAGGCCAAGGTGTTCATGTCCACCAGGGACACGGTCATCCGCGCGTACATGGCCGGCGCATCCTCGCGCTCGCGGCCGCATTCGCAGTGACGATCACCGTGCAGACCGGTAACGCACTGCTCGGCGCGGTGCTGTTCCCCGTCGGCTTCTGCCTGCTCTACCTGATGGGCTTTGACCTGCTGACCGGCGTCTTTACGCTGGTGCCGCTCGCGCTGCTCGACAAGCGGCGCGGGGTCACCGTCGGGTCGATGCTGCGGAACTGGGGGCTGGTCTTCGTCGGCAACTTCCTTGGCGCGGTCACCGTTGCGGTCATGATTGCCGTCACCCTGACCTACGGCTTCACGGTCGACCCGAACGAGGTGGGCCAGCGGCTCGGCGAGATCGGCTCGACCCGCACCGTCGGCTACGCCGAGCACGGCGCCGCGGGGATGCTCACCCTGTTCGTCCGCGGCGTGCTGTGCAACTGGATGGTGTCGACCGGTGTCGTCGCCGCGATGATGTCGACGTCGGTGTCCGGCAAGGTCATCACGATGTGGATGCCGATCATGCTGTTCTTCTACATGGGCTTCGAGCACTCCGTCGTCAACATGTTCCTGTTCCCGTCGGGCCTGATGATGGGCGGCGACTTCTCGATCGCCGACTACCTGCTGTGGAACGAGATCCCCACGGTCATCGGCAATCTCGTCGGCGGCCTGGCATTCGTCGGGCTCACCCTCTACGCTGCCCACGCCCGTACCGGCGGTGAATGGCGCCGTCCAAGCACCCCGATCCACGACTTCGAGATCCCCGCCAAGGTGAACGCGTGACCCGCGACGAGATCACCGCCGAGATCGTTGCTGCCAGGTTGGCAAAGGGGCTGACCTGGCAGCAGCTCTCCGAGGCCGTCGACAAGCCGGTGGTGTGGACGATCGCGGCTCTGCTGGGCCAACACCCGATCCCGTCCGAGACCGGCGCGGTGCTCGCCGAGCTGCTGGGTCTCGACGAGTCCGTCGTGCCGGTGCTGGCAGCGGTGCCGATGCGTGGCGGGTTGCCCACCGCCGTCCCCACCGATCCCACGATCTACCGGTTCTACGAGGTGCTGCAGGTCTACGGCGGTGCGATCAAGGAACTCATCCACTCCGAGTTCGGCGACGGCATCATGAGCGCCATCAACTTCAGCCTGGACGTCGAACGCAAGCCACACCCCGACGGCGACCGGGTGGTGGTGACGCTGGACGGCAAGTTCCTGCCCTACGCCTGGACCTCGGCCGACGGCTGACCCGCTACAGCGCGATGGTCTCGTAGGACGAGATCTGACCGATCAGCGTGCGCAACTGATCGTCCGCGCTGCCCAGCGTGTTGCCGATCGCGGTGAGGCGAGCAGCGTAGTGCCCCACCGGGTATTCGGCAGTGACGCCGATGCCGCCGTGCATCTGAATGGCCTCTTGCGCGATGTGCCTGCCCGATCGGGCGATCTGCAGCTTCGCCCGCGCCGCGACGACGGGGTCGAAGTTGCCGTCGGCGATCGACATGGCGGCGTAGAAGTTCATGCTGCGCGCCAGTTCGAGCGAGACGTACATGTCGGCGGCACGCTGGGTGAGGGTCTGGAACTTGCTCAGCGGTACGCCGAACTGCTTTCTGGCGTTGAGGTATTCGGTGGTGAGCCGCAGCGCTTCGGTCATCGCGCCGACGGCTTCGGCGCACAACGCCGACTGGTAGCGGACCAGGGCACGCGAGACGTGCTCGGCCGCATCACCGCCGGCGCCGAGCGGTTCGGCCGCGACGCCGTCGAAGTCGATCTCTGCACCACGGCGACCGTCGAACGTGCGGTAGGGCCGCCGGTTCACCGCGCTCGCGTCGACGAGGAACAGTCCGGTCCCGCCGTCGGGCAGCGCGGCGCTCGCGACGATGACGTCGGCGGCATCGCCGGCCGCCACGTACGCCTTGCGACCGGTGAGCGACCAGGAATCCCCTTGCCGCTCTGCGCGAGTCGACGGCGAGTCGAACGGACGCATGCCCGTCTCCAGGTGCGCGAACGCGAGCAACCGCTCACCGGAGGCGACGTCGTCGAGCGCTGCCTTCTGCTCGTCGGTACCCAATTCGGCGATCAGCCCACCGGGCAGCAGCGCGCCTTCGAGGACCGGTTCCGGAGCGAGTCGCGCACCGAACTCCGTCAGCACCACCATGATCTCGAGCTGGCCGGACTCCTCGGGGTCGAATCCCAGGCCGAGAATACCGAGTTCGGCCATCTGGCCCCACACCTTGCGATTCCACCCCAGGTCGGTCTCGATTACCTGGTTCAGTTTCTCGACGTCGTAGGCGCGGGTGAGGATCTCGCGGGTCGTGTCGCCCAGGAGTTGCTGCTCTTCGGTCAGGTCGAAGTCCATGTGCGGCTCACAATCCCAGAATCGTGGAGGCGATGATGGTGCGTTGCACCTCGTTGGTCCCGCCGTAGATCGACGTCTTGCGGTAGTTGAGGTATCGGGGTGCGGCTTCGTGCGCCGCGGACAGCGCGTCGTCGCCGGTGTCCACCGGAATGGCGTCGGGCCCAGCCACTTCCAGCAGCAGCTCGGTGGCCGCCTGCTGCAATTGGCTGCCGCGCAGCTTCAGAATCGACGACGCCGGGTTGGGCTTGCCGTCGGCCTCGGAACCGCTGACGCGCCGCTGGGTGATCTCCAGCGCGAGCACCTCGTTCTCGACCTCGGCGACGCGCGCGGCGAACAGCGGGTCGTCGAGCAGTGTGCCGTTGCCGACGGTGACCTTCGACGCGGCCTGCTTGGCCTGGGCGAGCCACCGCTTCGTCAGCCCGATGCGGGCGATGCCGGAGCGTTCGTGGCTAAGCAGGAACTTGGCGTAGGTCCATCCGGCGTTCTCCTCGCCGACCAGCTGGTCGGCGGGCACCCGCACGTCGTCGAAGAAGACCTCGTTGACCTCGTAGCTGCCGTCGACGAGCTTGATCGGTCGCAGCGTGATCCCGGGTGTCGACATCTCCGCCAGGATGAACGAGATCCCGGCCTGCTTCTTCGGGGCGTCGGGGTTGGTCCGGGCCAGGACGAAGATCCAGTCGGCGTACTGCCCGAGCGTCGTCCAGGTCTTCTGCCCGTTGATGACGTAGCTGTCCCCGTCACGCACGGCGGTGGTACGCAGCGAGGCCAGGTCGGAGCCCGCCTCCGGCTCGGAGAAGCCTTGGCACCACCAGATGTCGAGGTTGGCCGTCGGCGGCAGGAACCGTTGCTTGATTTCCTCGGAACCGAACTGCGCGATCACGGGGCCCACCATGCTGGCGTTGAAGGCCAGCGGCTCGGGAACACCTGCGAGCTGCATCTCGTCGGCCCAGATCTGCTTGCGCAGCGGCGACCAGTCCTGGCCGCCCCATTCCTTGGGCCAGCCGGGAACGGCCAGGCCATTGGCGTTGAGGATCCGCTGCGTCGTGACCATGTCACCGGGGAAGTCCGGGTGCCCGGCCTTCATCCGCTCGCGGATCTCGGCCGGGATCTCGGTGCTGAAGAACCGACGGAGTTCTTCCCGGAACGCGACGTCGTCGTCGCTCAAGGCCAACTTCATGGACTACCTCAATCCTTCCGGGGTTTGCCGCGCGAGATCAGTTCTACCCCGTCGCCCACGTCGCCACTCGTGAAGGTTCGCCTCACCGGTGCGAGCCACCACCTCCCAGCAGGGAGGATGTCGGTCGTGGGCACGGGGAAGCTGCGTGACGCAGGATCGTTGCACCGGGAGAAGTCGATGACGAGGAGGAACGATGACGTCACCGTTGAAGGACCTCGGCGTGACCAACCCGGTACTCGCCGCGCCGATGGCCGGAGGCCCGACCACGCCCGCCATGGTGGTTGCCGCTGCCCGGGCAGGCAGTGTCGGGTTCCTGGCGGCCGGATACAAGTCCCACGCGGCCGTGCAGAGCGAGATAGCGGCCGTACGCGGGGCGCGAGTTCCGTTCGGCGTCAACGTGTTCGCGCCCAACCCGGTTCCGATCGCACTCGACGACTACCGCAGGTATGCCGAAGAGGTGCAACGCACGGCGGACCGATTCGGCATCGTCGTGCCCGCGGAGCCGGTCGATGACGACGATTCGTTCGACGCGAAGATCGAGTTGCTCCTGTCGGATCCGGTGCCGCTGGTCAGCTTCACCTTCGGCATTCCCGAGGCCGACGTCATCCGTGGGTTGCGCAGGGCCGGAAGCGTCGTGGTGCAGACCGTCACATCGCGCGCCGAGGCGGCACGGGCCGAGGCCGCGGGTGTCGACGTGTTGGCCGTCCAGGCCAGCGCCGCCGGCGGCCACTCGGGCACCCTCACGCCGGACCGCCCGGTCGAAGCCCTCGATCTCGCCGATCTCGTCGCTCAGGTGACCCATGGCGTAGGGCTGCCGGTGATCGCTGCGGGCGGGGTGTCCAACACCGAGGGGGTCACCGCGGCACTTCGCGCCGGTGCCCAAGCCGTCGCGGTGGGCACCGCCCTGCTGCTCGCCGACGAGAGCGGCGCCTCGGCGACCCACCGCGCTGCGCTGCGCGACCCGCTTCGGAGGGAGACCGCGGTCACCCGCGCCTTCACGGGCCGGCCGGCACGTGGCCTACGCAACCGGTTCATCGACGAACACCGTTCCGCGCCGCTGGGCTATCCCGCGATCCACCACCTGACCAGCCCACTGCGCAAGGCCGCCGCGGCGGCCGGCGAAGCCGACCTCGTGCACCTGTGGGCCGGCACCGGCTACCGCGACGCCCGAGAGGAGTCGACGGAGCAGATCCTGGGCCGCCTGGCGGGGTGACACCGGCCCCGCGACTCATCCGATCTGCGCATGTCAAGCCGGGTGCCGCATGGATTGGTGTCGAATCCGCGGCGATCGCGACCATCGGCCCGCGTGAGCCGCGCGATCCGCTATATCTTTGAGTGTGCGAAGCATGGACGACGATCTCTCGCCGCCCGACAGCGATACCGACGACGAGGCTCCTGGCGACTTGGACCGGGCGCTCCTCGCCGGGAAGTCGCAGCGGGTAGGGCGGTTCCAGTACGACTACGGCACCGACACGTGGACGTGGTCGGACGCCGTTGCTCGGATGCACGGCTACGAGCCGGGCGAGGTGGAGCCCACCACGGAGCTGATGCTTCGACATCGACACCCCGAAGACGTCGCGAACGTCACCGCCTCCCTGGCGAAGACCCAGGCTCCGTTCAGCGGTAGGCACCGCATCGTGACCAAGGCCGGTGACGTCCGCAGGGTCGTCGTGGTCGGCGAGGTCGTCAAGGACGACGACGGCGAGGTCTTGGCGACGCGTGGCTTCTTCGTCGATGTCACCGCTGCGGTGAAGGAGGACGTCCAGAAGGGCGTCACCGACGAGCTGCAGCACATCGTGGCTCACCGCGCCGTCATCGACCAGGCCAAGGGCATGCTCATGGCGATCTACGACATCTCCGACGACGCCGCGTTCGAGGTGATGCGGTGGCGCTCGCAGGAGATGAACGTGAAGCTCTACGACATCGCGACCGAGCTGGTAGCCCAGGTGCCGGGGTTGCTCGCCGTCCGCGATCACGACCAGAACCCCATCAACCGGCTCCTGATGACCTTGAAGGGCGAGGGCCGGTAGCCGCCGTATGGTGGGGCATGCAGATTCATCGCCGGTGTGAGCGTTGAGCGACCCGTCGGGCGACGAACGCGAGTCGTTCATCGTGACGAGCCTCGTCGCCGCCTTCTCGGACTTGATGGCGGCCGACCCCGATTCGTTCCGCACCAAGTTCCGCAAGATGGCGGCCGATCCGTTCGCGTTCTACCGCGGCAGCGCGTGCATCTTCTACGCCGACGTCGCCGCCCGCGACGACCGGTGGGCTGACGAGCGCACCAGCCGGGTCTGGATCCAGGGCGACCTGCACGCGGCGAACTTCGGCACGTACATGGACGGCGCGGGAGTGTTGATCTTCGACGTCAACGACTTCGACGAGGCTTACGTCGGCCACTTCACCTGGGACCTGAAGCGGTTCGCGGCGAGCATCGCCCTGATGTGCTGGCAGAAGGCGCTTTCCGACGGCGCGATCACCACGCTGATCGAGGCCTTCGTCCGGGCCTACGTGGACCAGGTGCGGTGGTTCGTCGACGTCGAGGACGACTCCTCGTTCTCGCTGAACCTGTTGACCGCGCGCGGTGCAGTGCTCACGGCGTTGGAGTCGGCCCGGCTGTCGACCCGTGCGGGGATGCTGGACCGCATCACCGTCGTCGGCGAGAACGACCGTCGGTTCCGCGAACTGTCGGGTGTCAGACGCCTCGACGACGCGGAGCGGCAGAAGGTGGAGGCGGCGTTCGGCCACTACCTGGAGACCATCCCGGACACGCAGCGCTTTCGCGGTATCGCCTACGACGTCAAGGACGTCGTCGCCAAGACCGGCTTCGGCATCGGCAGCGCCGGACTTCCCGCCTACACGGTGCTGATCGAGGGCTACAACCAGGCGCTCGACAACGACGTGGTGCTGTCGATGAAGCAGGGCAACGTGGCGGCACCCAGCCGTGTGGTCGACGACGCCGAGGTGCACCGGTACTTCCAGCACCACGGGCACCGCACGGCGGTGTCCCAGCGTGCGCTGCAGGCGCACGCCGATCCCCTGCTCGGCTACACCGTCATCGACGGTGTCGGCTTCGTGGTCAGCGAGATCTCGCCCTACGAGGCCGATCTCGACTGGAGCGAGTTGACCGAACCCGACGAACTGGTGGAGGTCATCGAGCAGCTGGGTCGCGCGGTCGCCAAGGTGCACTGCGTCAGCGACACCGACAGCGATCAGTCACTGGTTGCGTTCCAGACCGAGGAGGCCATCGTGGGGGTCATCGGCGACCGCGATGCCGAATTCGTCTCCGACATGCTCGAATTCGGCCTGGAGTACGCCGCGATCGTGCGTGACGACCACCGGCACTTCGTCGAGGCGTTCCGCGAGGGCCGCATCCCCGGCGTCAGCGCGACCTGACTCGATCAGTCGCCGAGCACCGCCCGGGTGAGTAGTCCGGAGATCCTGGCGTGCAGGGCATCGGTGTCGTCCTCGGCGGCGATGGTGCTCAGGAACAGTGCGGCGCCGGCCGCCATGGCGATGACTGCCCGCGCATCCCCTTCGCCGACCGTGCCGTCACTGGACTCCGCGGTGAACAGCCCAACCGCGGGTCCGCTGAAGTCCGCCCAGAGCCGTTGCCGCAGTTGCTCGTTCTCCGACATGGCGAGCAGCAGCCCGGGCACCGCGGCGCGGACTTCGGGACGCGCGAACAACTCTCGGCTGCCTCGTACGACGCCGTCGACCCAGCCCCGCTGGTCGGTGCCTGCGAACAGGTCCAGATCGGGTGTCGCGCCCAGGATCGCGTGCAGGACCAACTCGGCCTTGGAGGACCAGCGGCGGTTGATGCTCGAGCGGCTCACCCCGGACCGAGCGGCGATCTGCCGCATGCTGAGTTCGTCCCAGCCGATCTCGACGAGCAGTTCACGGGTCACCGAGAAGACGCGCTCGTCGATCGACGGGTCCCTGGGTCGGCCCGCTGCCCTGTTGTCCTGCACCCGTTGATTCAACAGCAGAGGCGTGCCGTCGAGCCGTCCTGCCGGAGAGCGTGCTACATTTCGATACCAATGGCACCGCAACTCGTAGTGCACGCGGCCCCTCCCGCTTCGACGGCTTTCACGCCCACGACGCTCGGCCCGCTCACTCTCAAGAACCGATTCATCAAGGCTGCGACCTTCGAGGGCCGAATGCCCCGTGGCGAGGTCACCGACGACCTCGTCGACTTCCACCTCGAGGTGGCGCGCGGCGGAGCGGCCATGACGACGGTCGCCTACTGCGCGGTGTCGCCCGGGGGGCGGGTACATCGCGACACGATGGTGCTCGACCGGCGGCGGGCCGGCGACCTGCGACGGCTCACCGACGCCGTGCACGCCGAGAACACGCTGGTGTGCGCGCAGATCGGGCATGCGGGTCTCGTCGCCAACACTCGCTCGAACCGGATGGCCACCTTGGCCCCGTCGACTCGGATCAGCGCGCCGGCAATGGGTTTGGTCCGCGCCGCCACCGTTGCGCAACTCGGCGAGGTGGTCGACGACTTCGGCACGGCCGCCCGCAATGCCGTCGAGGCAGGCTTCGACGCGATCGAGGTGCACCTGGGTCACGGATATCTGGTGAGTTCCTTCTTCAGCCCCAACCTGAACAAGCGCACCGACCAGTTCGGCGGCGACACCGTACGCCGAGCCGAGCTGGCGCGGCGGGTCGTCGAACGCGTCCGCAGGGAGGCGGGTGACGGCGTCGCGGTGACCGCCAAGTTCAACATGGACGACGGTGTGCGCGGCGGGTTCTGGCTCACCGACAGCCTGCCCACGGCACGCCTGCTGGAATCCGACGGCCATCTCGACGCACTCGAATTGACCGGCGGCAGTTCACTGCTCAACCCGATGTACTACTTCCGGGGTGACGTGCCGATGGCGGAGTTCATCGCGTCCCAGCCGGCCATCGTCGGCCTGGGACTGCGGATCGTCGGCCCGCGCATGTTCCGCACGTACCCGTTCGAAGAGGCGTTCTTCCTGCCGCTGGCCCGCCAGTTCCGCGACGCTCTCACCATGCCGTTGATCCTGCTCGGCGGGGTGAACACGATGGAGACGGTCGACACCGCGATGGCCGAGGGCTTCGAATTCGTGGCCATGGGCCGGGCGCTTCTCCGTGATCCGATGCTCGTCGACAAGTTCCGGCGGGGTTCGACGCGCGAGGGACTCTGCGTCCACTGCACGAAGTGCATGGCGACGATCTACGACGGCACCCGGTGCGTGCTGCGCGAACGCGACGTCGAGAAGGAAAGCTGATCTGGTGGGCCGAGTCGACGGGCGGGTCGCCCTGATCAGTGGCGGAGCGCGCGGGATGGGTGCGGAGCATGCGCGCGTCCTGGCGGCCGAAGGCGCAGCCGTCGTCATCGCGGACGTACTCGACGACGAGGGTGCTGCCGTCGCGGAAGCGATCGGCGATCAGGCCACATACGTCCACCTCGACGTGACCGACGAGCACAGTTGGTCGCGTGCGGTCCAGGCAACGGTCGAGCGGTACGGTTCGCTGTCGGTCCTGGTGAACAACGCTGGCATCGTCAACGGCAACCTCATTCACCAGTACGAGGTGGCCGAGTGGCGTGCCATCCTCGACGTCAACCTGACCGGCACCTTCCTCGGAATCCGCGCCGGCGTCACCGCGATGGCCGCCTCCGGCGGCGGCTCGATCGTCAACGTGTCGTCAGTCGAGGGCTTTCGTGGCAGCCCGGGGTTGCACGGTTATACCGCAACCAAGTTCGCGGTGCGCGGACTGTCGAAGTCAGCCGCCCTCGAACTGGCGCCCCAGAACATCCGGGTGAACTCGATACACCCGGGGTTCATCCGCACGCCGATGACCGCGGGCATCCCGGAGGACTTCCTCTCGATTCCGATGGGTCGCGGCGCCGACCCAGCGGAAGTCTCGGCGATGGTGCTGTTCCTGGCGAGCGATGAGTCGTCCTATTGCACTGGCTCGGAATTCGTGGTCGATGGCGGTCTGCTGAGCGGGGTTCCGCACCGCACGTCCTGAGTGACGCAGGCCGTTCTGGCGAGTCATCGATCGTCGACGGTGCCGTCGCCGGCCCGGCGCGGGCGCGGCGCGTTGAGATCGAACCGAACGCCGACCATGCGGATGACGAAGCACACTGCCGCCGCACCCAGCGTTGCGGGCAGACCGTAGATACCCAGCGCGTTCAGCGCGATGGCGCAACTGGCGCCGATCATGGCGGGGATGGCGTACAGCTCGCTGCGGAGCACGGCCGGGACCCGGCCGATGATCACGTCGCGGATCGTGCCGCCGCCCACCGCGGTGATCGTCCCGACGATGATGGCCTGGAGCACGCCGAATCCCAGGTCGAGCGCCTTGTAGGCGCCCAGCACGGCGAACACGCTGAGCCCGATGGCGTCGAGCACGTTGATCGTCGGGCCGAGACGTTCGAGCAGGTGACCGACGGCGAACGCGATCAGTCCGCCTCCCGCTGCCAATGCGAGGTATCGCCAATCGACGAACGTGGCCGGGGGAAGTGCGTCCAGCAGCACGTCTCGAATGACGCCGCCACCGAGCGCGGTGAACATGCCGACCGTGACGATTCCGAAGACGTCGAGCCGCTCGGCGCGTACCGCGACCAGAGCACCGTTGAGCGCGAACGCGAAGATGCCGACGAGGTCGAGCACCAGCAGCAGCGGCGTGGCGGTGGACATGGGCCAGGTTATACCCCGGCGATCAGAGCAGTTTGTCCAGCGTGATCGGCAGGTCGGTAACACGGCGCCCGGTGGCGTTGAAGACCGCGTTGGCGACCGCTGCGGGGACACCGACGAAGACGAGTTCGGCGAGGCCCTTCACCCCCAGCGGGTCGGTGACGAGGTCCTCCCCGGCGAGGAACTCGGCGTCGAGCGCGGTGATGTCGGCGTTCACCGGCACCAGGTAATCGGCCATGTTCGCGTTGACGATCCGCCCGTCGCGGTGGTCGAGTTCCGTCGCCTCGAGCAGGGCCATCCCGATGCCGCCGACCATGCCGCCGATCGCCTGGCTGTGGGCGAGCATCGGGTTGATGATCCGTCCGGCGTCGTACACCGCGAACACCCGCCGCACCCTCGTCGTGCCGAGTCGTTCGTCGACCGCGACCTCGGCGAACACCGCGCCGTAGCCGTGCATCGAGAACCGTTCGTATTCAGCGTCGTTCGGCGTCCAGGTCTCCTCGGCGTCCAGTGGCCCCCACCCCTTGCGGCGCAGCATGTCCCGGTAGTACTCACCCCGGCGGGGGTCGCCGGTGGCGTACACGCGTCCGTCGGCGACGGTCACTTGGTCGGGACGTAACCCGGACAGCGGCGAACCGGGGTCGACGACTGCCGTGCGGATGAATCGGTCGCGGAGCATCGCGGCAGCGTTCATGACGCCGGAACCCACGCTGGCCATGGTCTGCGAACCGCCATGGATGGGCGCCTGCGGCATCCGTGAGTCGCCGAGGGAGAACCGGACCCGCTGCATCGGCAGACCCAGGGCATCGGCGGCCACCTGCGTCATCGACGTGTAGGTGCCCGGACCCATGTCGCTGGCTCCGGTCGCCACGTCGGCGGTGCCGTCGGGGTTCATGCGTACCGAGACGGTGCACGGGCTCGCCAGTGCGTGGTAAGTGGCTGCCGCGGTGCCCATTCCGATGAGGAGATCGCCCTCGCGGGTCGACCGGGGAGCCGGATTCCGCCGGGACCAGCCGAAGACGTCGGCGCCGCGGGCGAAGCATTCGGTGAGCCGGCGCGTCGAGAACGGGAGGTCCTCCGACTCGTCGCGAGATGGCTCGTTGCGCCGCCGCAGTTCGATGGGGTCCATGCCGAGCCGGAACGCGAGGTCGTCCATGGCGGACTCCATGGTGAAGGCGCCGCTGGTCGTTCCGGGCCCGCGCATGTAGGTGGGCGGGTTCACGTCGAGGTGCACCGAGCGGTAGACCGACCGCATGTTGGGTGAGCTGTACAGGAACCGCGGTACCTCGGTGACGTTGTCCTCGAAGCCGTCGTAGCGCGAGTTCTCGACGCGCGCCTCGTGCACGATCGCACCGATCCGGCCGGAGCGGTCGGCTCCGATGGCCAGTCGGTGCTTGCTCACCGGGCGATAGCCGACCACGCTGTAGAACTGCTTGCGGGACAGTGTGAGTTTCACCGGTCGCCCAACCTGCCGGGCGGCGAACGCCGCCAACAGCGCGTTCGGCCATGTCTTGCCGGCAGAGCCGAACGCGCCGCCGACGAAGGGGGAGATGACGTCCACCCGATCGGGCGTCATCCCGAATGCCTTCGCGTAGGCACGCTGCGACGAGGTGATGCCCTGCGTCTTGTCCCATACCGTCAAACGGTCGCCGTCCCAGCGCGCGACGGTGGCAGGCAGTTCCATCGGATTGTGGTTGTTGCGCGCGAGTGAGTATTCCATGTCGGTGACGACTGCTGCGGCGCGCAGTGCGGTGTCGGCATCACCGCGCTCGTAGTCGGCGACCCGGGCCGACGATCCGGGCTCGGCGACCGCGCGAGGGGAGTCGATGTCGGTCGTCGGCTCGGTTGCGTCGTAGCGCACGTCGACCAGCCCAGCGGCGTGAACGGCGGCCTCCAGCGTGTCCGCGACGACGACGGCGACCGGCTGACCGAAGGCTGCGATCTGGCGAGGATCGTACGGCAGCGTCACGCCACCGAAGTCGGTGATGACGCGTATGACACCCGGATGTCGCTGCGCCGCAGCGGAATCGATGCCGGCCACGCGACCGCCACCGACGGTGCTACACACCAGGACCCCGTGGGCCAGATCCGCGAAGCCGTTGTCCCCGGCGTACGTCGCCGCACCGGTCACCTTCAGTCGTCCGTCGACCCGGGTGACTGGCTGGCCGGTGAAGCGGGGAGCCGCGGCGGGGTACGTCATCGCAGTCCCGCCACGGTGGCCAACTGCCGTTCGACTGCTCGCCGGAGCAGTTCCACCTTGAACCCGTTCTCCGACAGGGGACGAGATCCTTCTGCGGCCGACGCTGCCGCGCGCGTCCAGGTGTCGACGTTCGCCGGCTTCCCGATCAGCGCCCGCTCGACGGCAGGCAGCCGCCAGGGCACCGTCCCCACGCCTCCCGCGGCAACCCGCGCCGCACGCACCACGCCGTTGCGGACGTCCATGCCGATGGCCACGGACGTCAACGCGAATTCATAGGATTCGCGGTCACGCACCTTGAGATACCCCGAGCGGCGCGCCTCGGCGGTGACGGGCACCTCGATGGCAGTGATCAAACTCCCGGCGGGAAGGTTGTTCTCGCGGTCGGGCGTGGTTCCCGGCCGGCGATAGAAGTCGGCGAGGGGCATCCTGGTCTCCCCGTCCGCCCCGCGCAGCACGACGGCAGCGTCGAGCGCCGTGAGGGCGACGGCGAGGTCCGACGGATGGGTGGCCACGCAGGCGTCACTCGTCCCCAGGATCGCGTGGGTGCGATTGCGTCCCCCGACCGCCGAGCAACCCGCACCTGGCGATCGCCGGTTGCACGCGGCGCTCACGTCCCGGAAGTAGAGGCACCGGGGTCGCTGCAGCAGGTTGCCGCCGATGGACGCCATGTTCCGGAGTTGCGCGGAAGCGCTGAGTTCCAGTGCCTGCACGATCACCGGGAACTGTTCGCGGACGCCCTGGTGGGCAGCCAGGTCGGACATCCGCACCAGCGATCCGACGCTCAGGCGGGACCTGTTCACGTCGATGCCGCGGTAGGGCAGGGCATTGATGTCGACGACCGCTCCCGGCCGTTCGACCGTCTCGCGCATGAGGTCGACGAGCGTCGTGCCGCCTGCGACGTACCTGGCGCCTGATGCGCCTGCCGACAGCGCTGCCGCTTCGTCGGCTGCCTTGGTGTAGGTGAAAGGGAACACGACCTCACGCCTCCCTGACGCCGGAGATGGCGGTGACGATGTTGGTGTACGCCCCGCAGCGGCAGATGTTCCCGCTCATCCACTCCCGCGTTTCTTCAGGCGTGCGGTTGCGACCCTCTCGAATGCAGCCGATGCCCGACATGATCTGGCCCGGCGTGCAGAAGCCGCACTGGAAGCCGTCGTCGTCGATGAACGCCTGCTGCAGCGGATGCAACCGGCCATCGCGCTCGAGGCCCTCGATGGTCTCGACTTCCGCGCCGTCGTGCATCACGGCCAGCGTCAGGCACGAGTTCACGCGCACGCCGTCGAGGAGGATCGTGCACGCGCCGCACGCTCCCTGGTCGCAACCCTTCTTGGTGCCCGTCAGCCCCGCGCGCTCGCGCAGCATGTCCAGCAGCGACGTGCGGTTGTCCACGTCGATCTCGCGGTCCTCGCCGTTGATCTTCAGGCGCACCGTCGACGACTCGGCGGCATCGGGTGAGGCGCCATCGTCGTCGTCGCTGCAGCCTGCGAGCAGCGAGCTGGTCACGACCACCCCGCCGATCACGGCGGTGGCCCCGACGAAGGTTCGTCGGTTCACCTCGAAGCTGGTGTCCTGGTCGGTCACGGCACGCGCCTTTCGTATGTACTCGACTCGACCGTAGGTACCTGGTCGGCGCAACGCTCGGAACGCATACGGAACTCACACTTTGGTCATGGCCCGATCATCGACATGCCGATGGCTGAGACGCTCACTCCCCGACCCAGTGCCCGTATGTGCTCTTCTCATGCCTCCGGGATGTCGATGCCGTAGGTCTCGCGCGTGATGTCCTCGGGCTCCGGCCCGCCACGCACGCCGGTGTCGAGCGCGTCGATTGCGGCCAGTTGCTCGGCCGTGAGGTCGAAGTCGAGGACGTCGAAGTTCTCGGCGATGCGGGACGGCGTCACCGACTTCGGGATCACCTGGCGGCCCTGCTGGAGGTGCCAGCGCAACATCACCTGTGCGGGCGTCTTCGAGTGCGCTGCTGCGATGTCGCCGATGACCGGGTTCTCGAGCGTCGAGGTGTGCGGGCCCTCCCGGTAGAACGTGATGCCGCCGATCGGTGCCCACGCCTGGTTGAGGATGCCGTGCGCGTCGTCGTATGCGAGGAGGTCGGACTGGCGGAAGTAGGGGTGCACCTCGATCTGGTTGATCGCGGGCACCACGTCGGTCTCGGCCAGCAGCCGATCGAGGTGGGGCGGCATGAAGTTCGAGACGCCGATTGCGCGCACCTTGCCATCGGCGTACAGCGTCTCCAGCGCCTTGTAGGCGCCGACGGTGGACTCGAAATCACTGGGCAGCGCCTGGTGCAGGATCAGCAGGTCCAGTCGGTCGACGCCGAGCTTGCCCACCGCCTTGTCGAACGCGTGCAGCGTGGCGTCGTAGCCGAAGTCGGTGATCCACACCTTCGTCTCGATGAAGACCTCGTCTCGGGCCAATCCGGACCTGCGGATCGCCTCGCCGACCTCGCGCTCGTTGCCGTAGGCAGCGGCGGTGTCGACGTGCCGGTAGCCGGTCTGCAGCGCAGCCTCGACGGCGGCGATCGTCTCCTCGGGCGCGGCCTGGTAGACGCCGAAGCCCAGGGCAGGAATCTCGACGCCGTTGTTCAGGGTGAAGGTGGGAACGCTCATGGCCCCGACGGTAGGCCGCGTGCCGACCACCTGGGAGTGCCTGATCAGCGGGGTACCAGCAGTACCTCCCATCCAGGAACCGGTGTGCCTACCGTGGACGGGTGGCCACGATGGATCTGCGCAACGAGATCCGCGACTTCCTCAGTTCGCGACGCGCCCGCATCACCCCCGAACAGGCCGGCCTACCCGCCTACGGGGGCAATCGCCGGGTCACGGGTCTGCGCCGCGAGGAGGTCGCGATGCTCGCCGGAGTGTCGGTGGACTACTACGTGCGGATGGAACGGGGCAGCCTGGCCGGAGCGTCCGATGGGGTGCTCGACGGTCTCGCCGCCGCGCTGCAACTCGACGAGGCCGAGCGCGATCACCTCTTCCACCTCGCCAGAGAATCGGGTCCGCAACCGGCGCGGCGACGACGCAGGACGTCGGCGACCGTGCGGCCGGCCCTGCAGCAGGTACTCGACGCCATGACCCACGGGCCCGCCTGGATTCGCAACGGCCGCCACGACGTCCTGGCGATGAACCAACTGGCGCGCGCGCTCTACTCCCCCGTGCTCGCCGACCCGCGCCGTCCGGCCAACACCTCGCGGTTCGTCTACCTGAACCCGGCCGCAGCCGAGGAGTTCTTCGTCGACTACGACAAGGTCACCCGCGACGCAGCCGCAATGCTCCGACTCGAGGCCGGACGCAACCCCCACGACGAGGAACTCATCGCCCTGATCGGCGAGATGTCAACGCGCAGCGAATTGTTCCGGAAGCGCTGGGCGTCCCAGGACGTGCACCTGCACCGCTCGGGGCGCAAGCGTCTGCGCCACCCAGTCGTCGGCCAACTCGATCTCGACTTCGAATCGATGGAGTTGCCCGGCGATCCGGGCCTGCACCTGAACGTCTACACCGCACCGGTGGGTAGCCCCACCGCCGACGGTCTCGCCCTGCTGGCATCCTGGGCAGCCAGCCAGGAGTCGCTGCCGTCGGAGAAGCTGCCCACCTCGAGCTGAGGTCGATACCTGCTAGCCGGTAGTGCCGGGTGGGGCTAGCGGCCGCGTGAACTGGCGCCAGCGCCAATGACCCGGACCTCCGCCGCGACGACAGTCGTATCCATGCCCGACGATGGCCTGTCCTGGCGCGGTACCCAACTGACCCGGCGGTCGATCCTTCGAGGCATCGGCGCCGTGGGCGCCTTCCTCGCCGTCGACCTCGGCGCCGTCGCCTACGCCAATGGGTGGGCAAGAAACGACGCGTTCACCCGGGAGACGTTCCTCGACGGCTTCCGCACCGTGTTCGGCACTCACCCCGGCTTCCGCCGTAACCACGCCAAGGGCGTCGCGGTGACCGGATACTTCGACGGCACCGGCAACGCGAGCGAGATGTCCACGGCCGCAGTGCTCTCCGCTCGGCGCACCCCGGTGATCGGGCGGTTCTCCCTCACCGGCGGCAACCCCTACGTGAGCGACACCCCCTCGGCGGCTCGAGGCCTCGCGTTGGCGTTCGACCTGCCGGGTCGCGACCAGTGGCGGACCGCCACCCTGAATCTGCCCGTCTTCCCAGACAATTCACCGCGGGGCTTCTACGAGCGGACGCTGGCATCCAAGCCGGTTCCCGGCACCACGTCCCCCGACCCGGAGGCGATGGCACGCTTCCTCTCGATGCATCCGGAGACCGCTGCCGCCATGGCCCTGATCAAGAAGCACCCGCCGACCGCTGGTTTCGCGGACAGCACCTTCTCCAGCCTCAACGCGTTCTACCTCGTCGACGGCGCCGGTACCCGCACTCCGGTGCGGTGGGCGTTCGTCCCGCAGCAGGGTTCGATGCCCGCCAGGGCGGAGGGCGCCGACGCGTTGTTCGACGCGCTGGTGAGGCAGATGCGCGCCGGGCCCTTGCGGTATCAGCTGCGCCTGACCATCGGCGAAGAATCCGATCAGGTGACCGACGCGACCTTGCCGTGGCCTGCCGGCCGGCGGGCCGTCGACGCGGGGACCCTGACGCTGACCACCGCCGTCACCGAGGGGCCGCGCAACGCCCGGGACGTGAACTTCGACCCACTGGTCCTCCCCGACGGCATCGAGCCATCGGACGACCCACTGCTCAGCGCACGCTCGTCGGTGTACGCGGCGTCCTACCGGGCCCGTACCGGTGAGCCGAAGTCGCCGTCTGCGGTTCAGGTCGATCGGGTGGCGCCGTGAGCACCCGCGTGCGCTATCCGCTCCGAACGCGAATCCTGCACTGGCTGACTGCCATTGCGGTGTTCAGCGCACTGCTGGTCGGGTTCACGATGGTCAATTCGATCGGGTCGTACGCCACGCTGGTCGCGATCCACATGACGCTGGGCGTCACCATCCTGGTGATCGCGGTGGCGCGGGTGGCCAACCGTTTCACCCACCGCACGCCCCCGCTCCCGGACACGGTCGGAACGCTCGAACATCGGATGATGCTCGGCTCCGAGGTGTCGATGTACGGGCTGCTGCTGGCCCAGCCCATCGTCGGCTGGGCGATGGTGTCGGCGGCGGGTAGACCGGTCGTCGTGTTCGGGGGTCTGCGGCTGCCCGGCATCGCGCCGTTCGACGCCGACGCGTACTTCGTCCTGAGGCAGCTGCACTCGGTGCTCGCCTATGCGTTGGTCGTCGTCATCGCCGCGCACGTCAGTGCAGTGATCTTGCACACGGTGACCCTGCGGGACGGGATGGCGTCGCGGATGACGATCGGCCGCGCCGCCGCACGCAACGAGGAATGAAGATCACCTTCTACCGGTTAGCAGGTACACGACAGTGCCCGGCAGCGGTCGCTGGGACCCGGTGCCAGCACCGATGTGCCGAAGCCGCTGCCACGGGACTCTTGTCTCACCCGTACAGAGCTTCTCGGAAAGGTTCGACCATGAAGAACACCGGCTCCCCCGCCAGGTCCCGATCACGGATGTTCGGGTGGTTCGCCGCCACGGTCCTCTCCGTCACCGCGCTACTGGGCCCGCAGGCCACGGGAGTCGCCGCCGCAGAAGCCGACCCCGCCTGTTCGTACGCCGAGGTGGTGTTCGCCCGCGGCACGTTCGAGCAGGCCGGTGTGGGTGACGTCGGCCAGTCCTTCGTCAACTCGCTCAACAACCGGCTGGGCGGCAAGAGCGTCGACGTCTACGCGGTGAATTACCCGGCATCGCTGGACTTCCAGCGTGCCGCCGACGGCATCGTCGACGCCAGCAACAGGATTCAGTCGATTGCGGAGACCTGCCCCAGCACGAAGATCATCCTCGGCGGTTACAGCCAGGGTGCCGCCGTGGCCGGCTACACCACCGCCGACACCGTGCCCGCCGACTACAACCTGCCTGCAGGCATCTCCGGTCCGATGCCGCCTGCGGTCGCCAGTCACGTCGCGGCGGTCGTGCTCTTCGGCACGCCGGACCCATGGTTCCTCGGCCTCGTCGACCGCGGCGCGCCGCCGATCGCGATCGGCACTCAGTACGCCGCCAAGACCATGCAGTTCTGCGTGCCCGGCGACCCGGTCTGCTCCCCCGGCGGCCTGGACCGTTCCGCGCACAGCGCCTACAAGACCAATGACATGCCCGACCAGGCGGCTGCCTTCGCGGTCAACCAGTTGACGTCGGCGTAGAGCACGCAACCACCCCCAACGAGAACCGGGTCGGCTGCCTCCAGGCAACCGGCCCGGTTTCTCGTCGAAACCGCTGGTGTATCGGCCGGGCAGCGCAGACGATGGGCGCATGACCGCGTCGCGGCAACCATGGAGCGTCCCGACGCTGATCGCCTTCCGGTTCGGGACCTGCTACTTCGGCTCCTTCGGGCTGGTGCTCGGCCTCGGCCTGGTCCCCGTGATCCTCACGGGCGTCGGCATCGACGGACCGTGGTCGGTGCTGCGTGGACTGCTGGACGCCGCTCGCCCACCCATCGAGTGGATCGGCACCCACCTGCTCGGCTTGCGCGTCGAGGGCGCACAGGTCGGCAGCGACAGTGCCTACCAATGGACGGCAATCCACTGCCTCGCCCTGCTATCCGCCGCGGCGACACTCGTCTGGTCCGTGCTCGACCGTCGCCGGAGTTACCCCCGCCTGCACACGTGGGTGTGGACGGTACTGCGACTGTTGCTCTCCACGGCGATGTTCTACTTCGGGATGGCGAAGCTGATCCCGACGCAGATGCCATTCGTGCTCAACCGGCTCGTGGAGCCGTTCGGCAACTTCAGCCCCACCGGAGTGCTGTGGGCACAGGTCGGCATCTCGCAGCCGTACCAGATCATGCTCGGTGCGGCGGAGGTGCTCGGCGGCCTGCTGCTCCTGCTACCCCGGACCGCAGCGGCAGGAGCACTGGTCTGCGCATTCGACCTCACGCAGGTGTTCATCCTGAACATGACCTACGACATCCGTCTGAAGTCGGTGTCGTCACAGCTGTTGCTGCTCAGTCTCTTTCTGCTCGCTCCGTACGCGCGACGACTGTTCCTGGTGTTGTTCACCGACGGGGCGGTGCCTGCGGTCGCCCCCAAACCGTTGTTCGACAGTCGGCGAGCCAACCGCGCGGCGCTCGCGGCGCAGGTGTGCGTCGGCTTGGTGTTGATGACGGCGTTCGGCGTTCAGGGCTGGCAGCAGTTCACCCGGCCCACGCCGAACCTCTACGGCATCTGGCAGGTCTACGGCTTCTCCGCCGGAGGTTACCGGCGCGATCCCCTGCTGACCGACGAATTACGCTGGCACCGAGTCATATTCGACCGCCCATTCCTGATGTCCGATCCCGTCATGGTCACGGTGCAGCACATGGACGGGTCATTCGAGGTCTTCGGCGGAACCATCGACGCGGCAACCCACTTCATCGACCTCGGCAACCGGGTCGAGGTGGGTTCCTACGAGGAGACGCCGACGCAGATCAGATTGACCTACTGGTGGCCCGATGCGGGGAGTACTGATCGGATCGTCATCGACGGTGAGGACTTCGCGGGTCATCGAATTCACGCGTGGTTCACCCGCATGGACCCGGCATCGTTCCCGCTCGTGGAGCGTGGCTTCAACTGGGTGCAGGAACGACCGCACAACCGTTAGCCGTCGACGCCGTTGGCCACTTCGGGGACGCCGGGATGGGCGAACAGGCTGGGAAGCCCACCGCTGACGAGGAATACCACCTCTGCACCGGGACCGATCGAGCCGTCGCGCACCGCGGCGACGAGTCCGGCAAGGGCACGGGCGGTGTATGTCGGGTCGAGGACGAGCGCCTCGGAGCGTGCTGCCATGACTAGCGCGCACCCCGCCTCCGGAGTGAGGACCTCGTAGCCCTCGCCGACCTGATCGGAACGGATCCGCAACGCCGCGGGGTCGATGGCCTCTCCCATGTCGGCCAACAGCCCGGCCACCTGGGCGCGGGGGTCGTCGACCGCGCCGGTGTGCACCCCGAGCACGCGGTCCGCCCCGAGTCCGGCGACCAGACCCGCCATCGTTCCACCGGAGCCCAACGCGCAGACCACGTGGTCGACATCGGGTAGGTCGTCGACGATCTCCTGGGCGGCGATCCGATAGCCATGCGCGCCAACGGCATTGGAACCGCCGAACGGGATGATGCTCGGTCGGCGGCCCCTGGTACGGCAGCTGTCGGCCGTCTCGGCGGCAACGGCGTCGAGGGATCGGTCACCGGCCCAGACGACGTCGGCGCCGAGCAAGTCGTCGAGCAGCAGATTGCCTGCAGGTGCCGACCGTGCCCCAGGGAAGACCAGCACCACGTCCAAGCCGACACGCGCGCCGGCCGCGGCGGTCAGCCTGGCGTGGTTGGACTGCGGCGCACCCGTGGTGATGAGGGTGTCAGCGCCGTCTGCGACAGCCGCACCGACCGTCCACTCGAGTTTGCGGATCTTGTTGCCGCCGACGGCCAGGCCGGTGAGGTCGTCCCGCTTGAGCCACAGGTTCTCGGGGCGCAGGCCGATGGCCTCGGCGAGCCGCGGCGCCGGTTCCATCGGCGTCGGCCAGGTGGCGAGAGTAGTTCGCTGCGTGGGCGTCTGAGGCATCCGGGTCCCTTCGGGGGAAATCGTAGGGTCGTCGTCTACCCGCTGAGCGCAGTATTCTCGTCACTGCTCCTCGGTTGTGTACGAGATCACCCGGGGAGACACACGCCGCTCGTCGGGGAGCATCGTGTCGGCCCCCGGCGCAACGATGAAGATCGGTGGATGGAATGAAGCGAATGGGTCGGTGGTTGGCAGCCGTAGGGCCAGCCTGCATCGCAACGCTGATGATGGCAGGATCCTCCCTCACTACAGCACCCGCATCAGCAGAACCCGAGCCGCCGGCGCCCCCGGCCGCTTGTCCCGACGTCGAGGTCGTGTTCGCACGCGGGACGTTCGAGGCTCCCGGCATCGGCAACACCGGCCAGGCGTTCGTCGACGCCCTGCGCGCGCGGGCCGTGGACCGCTCGGTGGACGTCTACGCGGTGAACTACCCTGCGTCGCTTGACTTCGCGACGGCCGCCGACGGTGTGATCGACGCGAGCAACCGCGTGCGCGACATGTCGACCAGGTGTCCGGACACCGACATCGTGCTCGGCGGTTTCTCCCAGGGTGCGGCAGTGGCGGCCTACATCACCGCCGACGAGATCCCCGTCGGTTACCCACTGCCCCCGGGCCTGACCGGCCCGATGCCGCCGTCGGTCGCCGACCACGTCGCCGCCGTGGCACTGTTCGGCAAGCCGTCGAGTGGCTTCCTCCAGATGATCTACACCGGCGCCCCGCCCATCACGGTCGGAACGCGCTACGCGGGCAAGACGCTCGATCTGTGCAACGTCGGCGACCCCGTCTGCACGCCGGGCGGCGGGGGCAACAACGGTTCCCACGGCGCCTACGTGGCCACCGGGCTGACCGATCAGGCGGCCGACTACGCGGCGGCCAGATTGACGAAGTCCCGCGCGGACGCGACGACCGCGCGGGCGGGTGGCTAGCCATGCGACGCCGCCTGACCCTGGTCGTCGCCATCGCCGCCTGCACCGCGGCGCCGCTGCTCTGCGCGGGAACCGCGGGTGCCGAGCCTCCCCCGCCGCCCGTCGTCACGACTTTGCCGGAGCGCCCGGCGCCCACGGGCACCACGCCGTTCGCCGATGACCCGTCGATCGTCGACGCCCGCCCCCAGACCATCGAGTCGTGGAGCCGATTGCCCGCCGAGGACGCGATCGCCGTGCACTTCGCTACCGGCACGCCGGAGTGCTACGGCGCCGCTGCCGACGTCCAGGAGACCACTGACATCGTCGCGGTGAAACTGCGCACCGGCATGCGCGCCGACGCTGTTGGACGGGCCTGCATCGCGATCGGTCTGACCGGGACGCTGGAACTCCCACTGCGCGCACCGCTCGGCAACCGGGCGGTCCTGGGCATCACCTGAGGTACCTGCTAGCCGGAATCTTCGGTCGATCGGGGACTGCGCCCGGACAGGGGTGCGTTCCGTCCAGTGGGTCCGCACGGGGCGGACCGAAGGAGGAACGGCCATGAATACGGACAACGTCGTCGCACTGGTCACCGGAGCGAACCGCGGACTCGGTCGGCGCTTCGCCGAGCAACTCGTTGCTCGGGGAGCGAAGGTCTACGCCGCCGCACGCCGGCCCGAGACCATCGACATCCCCGGTGTCGTACCCATCGCGCTCGACATCACCGACCTCGAGTCGATCCACCGCGCGGCCGAACGAGTCGGCGACGTCAACGTGCTGGTGAACAACGCCGGCGTCTCGACCAGGGCCAATCTGCTCGAAGGATCCCTCGACGACATCCGGCTCGAGATGGAGACGCACTACTTCGGCACGCTGCAGATGATCCGGGCGTTCGCGCCCGTCATCGAGCGCAACGCCGACGTCGCGGGCGGCGGGGCCATCCTCGACGTCCTGTCCGTGCTGTCGTGGCTGCATCCGCCGACCAGCGGCGCCTACTCGGCAGCCAAGGCGGCAGCGTGGGCGCTGACCGACGCGATGCGAACCGAACTCGCGCCGAAGGGAATTCACGTCGCTGCACTGCACGTGGGTTACATGGACACCGACATGGTCCGCTACATCCCCGCCGACCAGAAGACCGATCCGGGCGCAGTCGCACGGCAGGCGCTCGACGGCCTGTTCGCCGGTGAGCCGGAGATCCTCGGCGACGACTTGACCCGTAACATCAGGGCCAACCTGTCGGCACCGGCCTAGGTCGCTGCGGCTTGGTCGTCAGACCTTGCCGGTCAGCTTGCGGATCGTCTGGATCTCGCTGTCGCGGTAGGCCGTGCCGTCGGGCCGCAGCAGGTCGTGGAACCACACCTTCGGCACCGATTCGTACGGCTTGTCCCAGGAATCCCACGGCAGGTACGTCTGCGTCTTGCCCGCGACGAAGCCCCAGTTGTACGCACCGACGTTGTGCTTCTTGGCGACGGGCAGGATGCCCTCGATGGTGCTGCCCTCGTCGCGAGCCATGTACTCGGTGCACAGGATGGGCCGACCCAGCGGCGCCAACTCGGCGATCCGCTTCTCGAAGTCCGCGGGATCGGCATAGCTGTGGAAGGTGATGATGTCGGAGTTGTCGAGCTGAATGCCAGCTATGGTGCTGCGCTGCTTCGGATCCCAGCTGCCCTGCCAGACGCCGCTGGTCAAGGGTTGGATGGGGTCGACCGCCCTGGCCCACTGAAAGACCTGTGGCAGTAGCGCTTCGACGGCCCGCTCCTTGTCGGTCCGCTCGAACTTCTGATACACCTTCGCCGGGTTGTCGGGCTCGTTCCACAGGTCCCACGCCAGCACCCGCTGGTCGTTGCGGAACTGGGTCATGACGCCGGTGACGTAGTCGCGCAGCGTCGCTGCGTAGACCGGGTCGTCCATGCGGTCGGCGCCGGGGCTCTGCACCCACCCCGAATTGTGGACCCCTGGCCACGGTGCGGTCTGCCGTCCGAGCTTGGGATGGGGGTTCCAGCACGAGTCGAAGAACACGAACATGGGCTTGATGCCCTTGCTGGCAGCGATCGTGACGAACTGGGCGAGCCGGCGTTGAAAGCCTGCGCGGTCCTGAGCCCACAGCAGGTCGTGCAGGAAGACCCGGACGGTGTTGAACCCGACCTGCTGGGCGACGCGCAGTTCGGCGTCGATGCGCTGCGGGTCGTACGTGCCGGGGCCGAACATCTCGAGCTGGTTGATCGCGGTCGCCGGAATGTAGTTCGGCCCGACGAGCCACCCTTGGGCCTGATACCAGGTGTTGGCGCGCTCGGCCGTCCACCGGACGCCTTCGGCCTGAGCGCTCGGGAGCTTCGACAGCGCTGCGCCTGCGGCGACCAGGAGCGGGAGTTTGAGGGCTGTTCGGCGCTGCACGGACGCAACCGTAGTGATCGCCGCGGCCGATGCCCGTCGTCGCACCTCGCGTCGAATGGCTTTGGTTCCCAATCGTTATCGACCGCCGCGGGCGTGCAGTGCTCGTCACCAGCGAGTGTCACGGGACCGTCTCGATCGCGCGTCGATCGTGCAGCCCGTCAGGCGTTCGCCGTGCGGAACCTGTCGCGATACGCCTTGGGTGATACCCCGAGGTTCGCCACGAACACGCGGCGGAACGTCTCGGCGCTGCCGAACCCGGCACGACGTGCGCTCTCGGCGACGCCGTGGCCGGCATCGAGCGCTGCGCGGCCGATGTCGACGCGGACCATCTCCACGTACTTCGCAGGAGTCGTCCCCAGTTCCGAGTGGAACAGCCGGGTGAGCTGACGCGTGCTCAACGCCGCGTGCGACGCCAATGCCTTGACGCCGAGGTCGGCGCCCGGGTCGGCCGCGATCGCATCGGTCACCGCGCGCAATGCCGACCGAGGCGCCGGGTTCGAATCGACGAGGACCGAGAATTGCGACTGCCCGCCCGCGCGCTTGAGGTAGACCACGAGCGAGCGCGCCACGTCGCGGACCAGCGGGCTGCCGTGGTCGATCTCCACCAGCGCCAGGGCGAGGTCCATGCCCGCCGACACCCCCGCCGAGGTGAACACGTCGCCGTCCTCGACGAAGATGGCGTCGGGCTCGACCCGGACCGCGGGGAACGCGTTGGCCAGCAGGCGGGTGTGACGCCAATGCGTGGTGGCGCGCCGTCCGTCCAAAAGCCCGGCCTGGGCCAGGATGAACGCCCCGGTGCAGATCGATGCCAGCCTGCGCGCGCGTGGCGCGACCAGACGCATGCCCTCGACCAGCCGCGGGTCGATCGGCGTGCCTACGAGGCCGTCGCCGCCGGCCACCAGGACCGTGTCGACGGACCCGACCGCGGGCAGCGCCTCGGTGGCGGCGAAGCTCGAGCCCACCGAGGTCGTCACGTCGCCCCCGTCCAGCGAGGCGAATCGCAGCCGGTAGTCCGCGCCGAACCGGTTGGCCTCGGCGAACACCTCCGCGGGCCCCACCGCGTCCAGCAGCTTGACCCCGTCGAACACGACGATCACCACGTCCCGCTGTCCGGCCACCCTGCCATTGTGTCGCAAATCGAGGGAAAGGCGGCAGAACGGACACGGCACGGATCCCCAAATCCGCCCCAGACTCGAACCATGACCACATCACTTCCCACCACCGTTGCCGGCATTGAGATCCCGGACACGCCGCTGGTCCGCGCCACTACCGAGTTCGTCCGCAAGGCCGAAGACGACCTGCTGTTCCATCACTCCCGCCGGGTGTTCCTGTTCGGGGCGCTGCAGGGCCGCCGCCTCGGACTCGACCCCAACCTCGAACTGCTCTACGTCGGCGCGATGTTCCACGACATCGGGCTGACCGAGCCGTACCGCACCTCCTCGACGCTGCGCTTCGAAGTCGACGGGGCCAACGCCGCGCGCGACTTCCTCCTCGAGCGCGGCGTCGACGAGTCCGACGCGCGCAAGGTGTGGCTGGGCATCGCACTGCACACCACTCCCGGGGTCCCGGAGTTCCTGGACCCCGAGACCGCGCTCGTCACCGCAGGCGTCGAAACCGACGTGCTCGGCATCGGACGCGACGCGCTCACCGACGACGTGCTCGAGGCCGTCACCGCGGCGCACCCGCGCCCCGACTTCAAGCGGCGGATCCTGCACGCCTTCACCGAAGGCGTCCGGCAGCGTCCCGACTCCACGTTCGGGACCGTCAACGCCGACGTCCTCGCGCACTACGACCCGTCGTTCGTCCGTACCGACTTCGTCGACGTGATCCTTGCCAACGCCTGGCCGGAGTGACGAGCCTCGACCACCGGCACCAAGATCAGTAGCGTCGAGGCATGGCACGTACCGAGGGCGACAGCTGGGATCTCGCGTCGAGCGTGGGGGCGACCGCAACACTGGTCGCCGCAGGCCGCGCAGTGGCGAGCCGCGACGAACGAGGCCTGATCGACGACCCCTTCGCGGCGCCGCTGGTGCGAGCGGTCGGCATCGAGTTCTTCACCAAGCTGGTCGACGGCGAACTCGACCTCGCCACGATCGACCCGTCGTCGGTTGCGGTGATGCAGGCCCGGATCGACGAGATGGCGTTGCGGACACGGTTCTTCGACGACTACTTCGTCGAGTCGACGGGGAACGGAATCCGCCAGGCGGTGATCCTGGCGTCGGGTCTCGATTCCCGCGCTTACCGGCTGCCGTGGCCGGACGGCACCGTCGTGTACGAGATCGACCAACCCGCGGTCATCGAGTTCAAGACCACCACGCTGGCCGGCATCGGCGCGGAACCGACCGCGCAGCGGCGCACGGTGGCCATCGATCTGCGCGAGGACTGGCCCGCAGCGTTGCTCGCCGCGGGGTTCGACGAAAGCGCACCAACGGCCTGGTGCGCCGAGGGGTTGCTTATCTACCTGCCGCCGGAGGCGCAGGACCTGTTGTTCGACAACGTCAATCGACTCAGCGCGCCAGGCAGCACCGTCGCGACCGAGTACGTTCCCGGACTCAAGACGTTCGACGCCGAGAAGGCCCGCGAGTCGACCGCGAGCATGCGCGAGCACGGTCTCGAGCTGGACATGCCGTCGCTGATCTACCACGGGGAACGCAACAACGTCATGGACTACCTGACGGCGCTTGGCTGGCAGATGACCGGCGTGCCGCGGCCGGACCTGTTCGCCCGCCATGACGTGCCGCTACCCGAGTTGCCCGACGCCGACGATCCGCTCGGCGAGATCGTCTACGTCAGCGGAACGCTGCCGAGGCCCTGACCACGGCCGACGTTTCGGCATTTCGGGATCGGGAACAGCGAGGTCATGGCTTTGCGCGTCGCCGTCACCGGGCCAACGGGTGAGATCGGCATCTCCACGATCGAGGCGCTGGAGGACAACCCCGACGTGGAGCAGATCGTCGGAATGGCGCGGCGACCGTTCGACCCGGAGGCGCGTGGCTGGACGAAGACGGTGTACCGGCAGGGCGACATCCTCGACCGCGATGCCGTCGACGGGCTCGTTGCCGACGTCGACGTCGTCGTGCACCTGGCGTTCATCATCATGGGTTCGCGCGAGGAGAGCGCCCGCATCAACCTCGCGGGCACCCGCAACGTCTTCGAGGCGACGGTGGCCGCCGCCCGACCGCGCCGGCTGGTGTACACCTCGTCGGTAGCGGCCTACGGCTACCACGCCGACAATCCGGTGCCCATCACCGAGGACGTCCCCACGCGCGGGACGCCCGAGCACTACTACTCCGAGCAGAAGGCGGCGTGCGAGGAGGCCCTGGCCGAGACGACCGCCGGGTCGTCCCTCGAGGTGTACGTGCTGCGGCCGTGCATCGTGGCAGGCCCGAAGGCCCCCGCGCTGGCCGAGGCCATGCCGTGGCACCAGCTGCCGGGCGTCTTCCGCCAGCTGACCCGGGCCGTGCCCCTGCTCAAGCCGCCGTTTCCCGATCCGGGCACACCGCTGCAACTGGTGCACCACGACGACGTCGCCGCTGCGATCGCCCTGGCCTCGACGACGTCGACAGCGGCGCCCGGGGCCTACAACATCGCCGGCGACGGGCTGCTGTCGATGTCGGACGTCGGCGCCGCGCTCGGCGCAAGGCCGATCAAGGTGCCGCACGTCGCGGCGGTCGCCACGTCCGAGGTGATCGCGCGGTTGCCGTTCGTGCCGTCTGCGCTGGAGTGGCTGCACGCGGGTCGGGCATCCACGGTGATGGACACCGAGAAGGCCAGGACGGAACTCGGCTGGCGCCCCAAGTACACCGCCGAGCAGACGTTGCAAGCCTTGGCGAGCGCCGTCGACTAACTGTGATGTCCAGGGACGTTGTCCTGATTTGTATCGGTGAGCCTGTGTGACAGGGAAGGCCTCCGGTTGTGAAGTGGAGCTGTCTAGAAACCGCTTCACCAACCAGGAGGCCTTCGTGTCCCACGCTAATGCTGCATTGACCCCGCGCGCTCGATTGAGGCTTGCTCGGCTCGTCGTTGAGACCGGCTGGACCTACGCCGCCGCGGCCAAGTTGTTCATGGTCGCTCCGCGAACCGCCAAGAAGTGGGCCGACCGGTACCGGGCCGAGGGCCCGGCCGGGATGGTCGATCGCAGCTCGCGCCCGCACGTCAGTCCGACCAAGACTGCGCCTCTAGTCATGCGGCGGATCGTGGACATGCGATGGCGACAGCGGTTGGGACCGGTGCAGATCGGCGGACGGCTCGGAGTGCCGGCCTCGACTGTGCACGCGGTGTTGACTCGGTGCCGGGTCAACCGACTGTCCTACATCGACCGCGTCACCGGGGAACCGCTGCGCCGCTATGAACACCCTCATCCCGGATCGCTCGTCCACGTCGACGTCACCAAGTTCGCCAACATCCCCGACGGCGGCGGCCACAGGTTCGTGGGCAGACAACAAAGCAAACGCAACGCCATCGCTACCGGCCACCGCACCGGCGAGCGTGGCGGCCAATCAACGCACTATCGCCCCAGGATCGGAATAGCGTTCGTGCACACTGTGATTGACGACTATTCACGGATCGCCTATGCCGAAGTCCAGTTCGACGAGAAAGCCGCCACCGCGATCGCCGTACTGCAACGCGCCGTGATGTGGTTTGCCGCTCGCGGCGTCACCGTGGAGCGGGTCCTATCCGATAACGGATCGGCCTATCGCTCTTACGCCTGGCGCGACGCCTGCACCGAACTGCACATCACCCCAAAGCGAACCCGTCCCTACAGACCGCAAACCAACGGCAAGATCGAACGATTCCACCGAACCCTGGCCGACGGCTGGGCCTACGCCCGACTCTACGAATCCACCGAACAACGCAACACCGCGCTACCAGGCTGGCTGCACTTCTACAATCACCACCGAGCCCACTCCGCCCTCGGAGGCCGCCCACCGGTCACCCGGCTGACCAACCTCCCTGGACATCACAACTAGCCGGCCTACGACGTGATGGTCGCCCACACGACGCGTTTGGTGATCACATCCGTGCGTAGCGGGCCAGCGCGAAGCTGTACAGGCCGTAGGCGGCGAATCCCAGTGCGGCGAACGCCAACAACACACTGCCGGCCTGCGTCGCGCCGAGCGCCTTGACGGCGGCATCGAGACCGGTCGCCTGTTGCGGGTCGACGCGTATCGCCGCGACGATCACCAGCAGACCGGCCAGGCACAGCACGATCCCCTCGGCCACGTACCCGTAGACGCCCAGGACGACGATCATCGGATTGCCAGGCGTCGTCAGGTCTCCCAGGAAGTTCCGCGACGCTCCCTTGTAGGCGAAGTAGCCGCCGACGACCATCACCACCACGCCGACCCCGGCCAGCGCGACCCGGCCCAGCCCCGTCTGCATGAGAATGGCACTCAGGCCCGCGTTCTGTTCGCTGCTCGATTGACGGCTGCCGACGGCGAATCGCACCGTGGTGTACCCGACGCCGCAGTACACGGCCAGCAGGCCCAGTGCCTTCAGCCTGCTGGCGACGCTCGCGTCGTGCGGATCCCTGCCGCCCTCCGCCGGATGCAGACCGAGCAATGCCTCAGTCAGACGCCACACCGTGAGCGGGACGAGTGCGACCGCGACGGCCCACAGGATCACCACTCCGTCGCTGCGCGCCGCGACCGTCTCCAATGCGCCAGACGGGTCGGCGTGCCCGCCGCGCCCCAGGTTGATCCTGGTGATGACGTAGCCGATGAGCAGGTGCAGCATCCCGCTGACGACGAAGCCCGTCTTCGCTGCTCGGTGTACGGCACCGTGGCGCACGACCCGGTCGACCAGCGGCCGCTGCGGCGCTGCCACCGCGCCCTCCTCCCGCATGTCAGGGCCGCTGCGCCAGCCCCGCGATGAAGCGCTGCAGGCTCGCGCTCAACGACCGGGGCACGTGGTCGGGGTCCATGAAGTCGTTCTCCGCCAGCAGGCTCATCTCACCGGAAACCATGTGCCGGGTGAACTTTCGCAGCGTGCGGCCACTCCCGCGCAGACTCTCCACGGCCTCGAAGAACGACTTCCGTTCGGCCAGTGCGGCTTCGAATGCATCCTGTGACACTCCAAGATGCTCGGAGACCAGTCGGTTGCGCATGCCTGCGATGACGCGGCGGACCTCGTCGTCGCCCTCCACGTCCGGGCGCGCCTCGATGGCGACGTCGCACTCGCTGTCGAAGCCGAGCGACCGGTTGTTCAGATTCGACGAGCCGATCCGGAGCAGGCGGTCGTCGGACACCACGATCTTGGAGTGCACGTACACCGGCCTGGCCCCCTCGGTGACCGGCCAATACACCCCCAACCGGCCGTGTTCGTCTGCGGCCCAGAGGACTTGGAGCAGACGAGCACGTGCGCTGTCCATCGCCTCCTGCTCCAGCCTGCTCTCACTGCTGCGGGGCAGGACGATCACGACGTCGGGGCCGTCGGGCTCCCTCAACCTGCGGGCGAGGGCGTTGACCAGATCGCGGGCCGCAAGGTACTGGTTCTCCAGGTAGATGGCGTGCCGTGCCGCGGCGATCGCCGCGAGGTTCAACGCTTCGACTTCGCGCACCTCGTCACGGCTCTCCAGCGTCGGCAGGGTCCGAGCGATGGCGACGTCGACCTCGCGCAGTGCGGGTTTGAGCCGGTAGGGCCACACCGTGTGCTCGACGTTGATCGCCGGCAGGGAGCGACCGGTCGCGGTCTGCCAGCGCTCGCGGGCCTGTTCACCGAGAGCGCGAGCAGCCTCGCCGTCCATGGCGGCCGCCACCTCGTGGCGCGGCCCGTACTCGCGGCCCCGCGTCTTGCGCAGGGGATTCTCCCGGAGGTGATCGCTGGTGTCCCACCGGTCGATGGTCAGGTCGATGCCACCGCAGAACGCCACGGCGTCGTCGACCACCACGATCTTCTGGTGGTGGACGGCACCGAGCGGATGTGCTCCGTCCATCGCGAGATGCAGACGCTTGGCGCTCAACTGGTTGACCAGCGAGACAGGCGCCACCCCGTACCACATGCCGTCGAACGCAGGCAGGAGCCGCAGGTTCGATCTCAGCATGTAGATCCGCAGTGATGGCCGCTTCCACAGCAGCCAGTGCAGGAAGGCAGCGAGCTGGTTGGGGCCGCGCAACGTCTTCTCACCCAGCTCGAAATCGACCCTGACGTCGAAGTCCCAGCCGATCAACATGATTCGGTGCCGGGCCCGCAGCATCGTCTCCTTCACGTGCCGGAAGTAGTCGGCGCCGTCGACGATGGGAGCGAACTGGCCCGCCTGCGCCACGCGCCAGCAGGTCAGACCGGGACTCAGCAGACGATCGTCGGGCACCGGCGCTCGTCCAGGCTGCTCCACGCGAACATAGCGAGTGTCTACCACAGGACCGCCTGCGGCGATGCGGTCGTGATGAGGTGTCACGACTGCGACAGATGCCGCGTTCGGCCGTGCGACGATGTCGCCGTGAACCGGTTCATCCAGTTGCCGGCCCAGCTGGCCCTGATCGCCATCCCGGTGGTGGGCTGGTTCGCCCAAGATTGGTCGGGGGCCACCACGCTCGCGGTCTACTGGTTCGAGACGGTCGCGGCGTGCCTCTTCATCGCGGCCCGAGTGCTGTTGCAGCAGAGGTGGGCTCCCCGGCACGGTCACTTCCGGTACGACGCGCCGAGCACCGATCGCCGCTCGGGGAGCACGTCGTCGTTCGTCAGCGGGTTCCTGATGGTGACCATGGTGTTCAGCGCCGCCCACGCCGTGTTCCTCGGCATGATCCTGCTGTTGCTCAGCCACAACGGCAAGGCGGGCTTCGCCGTAGTCGACTGGCGCAGCGTGGCACTCGGGTGCCTCGGCGTGGTGGCGTTCCTCGTCCTGGACTTCCTGGTCGACCTGTCGACTCTGCGCCGGTGGTCGTTCTGGCAGATGGAGCAGATGGCCAACAGGGGGCTGAGCCGGGTGATCGTGGTGCACCTGACGCTCATCTTTGGCTTCGTCGCCATCGCCGTGACCGACGCGCCCGATTCGTTCTTCGGGGTCTTCGTGGTGCTCAAGACGATGGCGGCACTGAGTTCGGCGTTCCCGCAGTGGGAGCCCGCGACACCGCCGCGATGGCTGAGCCGGCTGATGAACCGCATGCCGAACGTCCATCCGGGGGAGAAGTTCGAGGACTTCTGGGCCAAGGACCAGGCCGACGAGACAGCCCGCCGCGAGAGGAACGAACGGCCCTGGTCGGGCGCGCGGACTAAGCGCTGAGCAGCTGCTCGCTGAGGTCCCAGAGTCGGCGCGCGGACTCGGGGTCGACCGCGTGTGGGGCCACTCCCGACATCACGATCGGTTCGGTCCCGAACCCCGTGGTCAACGACGCGCGGTCGAGCGGTGCGACGTCGTTGTCCTTGAGATAGACGCCGCCGATGTCGGCGAGCAGCGGGTTGGTCGCCGCGAAGATGCTGGTACTCGCCGCCTGCTGGGGTGTCTTCAACTCGCGGTGGGGATCGATGATCGGCGTGCCCTCGTCGTCGAGGATGCCCATGGCACGCAGCTCCTCGTCGGTGACCGACGGCCCGAGGCTGGTGCCGTAGGCGATTCCGGGGTGCAGGGCGTAGCCGCGGATGCCGTCGCCGGCCCACCGCCGGTCGAGTTCGACGGCGAACAGGACGTTGGCGGTCTTGGACTGGCCGTAGGCGACCATGCCGTCGTAGTCGGTGGTGAAGTGCGGGTCGTCCCAGCGGATGTCGGAGAGGTGGTGGCCACCGGAGGACACGTTGACCACGCGGGCGCCTGCCGCGGCGCGCAGTGCGGGCAGCAGCGCCGTGGTCAGCTGGAAGTGGCCGAGGTGGTTGGTCGCGAATTGCGCTTCGTAGCCGCGCTGGTCCCGGACCAGTGGCCCGCCCATGATGCCTGCGTTGTTGATCAGCACGTGTAGCGGCCGATCGGAACCCAGGTACCGGTTCGCGAAGTCGTCGATCGACGGCGGATTCAGCAGGTCGAGCTGACCGACGTCGACGTTCCGCAGGTCCGCGACGGCGGCAGCAGCGCGGTCGGGATGCCTCGCGCCAACCGTCACCGAGGCGCCCGCGGCGCTCAGTGCGCGCGTGGTCTCGAGTCCGAGTCCGACGTGGCCGCCGGTGACGATGACGTTCGTGCCGGAGAGGTCGGCGCCGTCGAGGACGTCGGTGGCCGTGGATGCTGCGGTGAACCTGGTGCCGAGGGGCTGTTGCTGTGTCATGTATCCAAACTGCGCGGCATGTACCGGACTGTGAATGGTTGTAAGTCCTGTCTTTCTTCGCGATAGTACGGATGTGAGTAACGACCAGCTGTCGGAGGTGTTCGACCTCGTCGAGGTGAGCGGCGTCGTGTCCGGCGGCTTCGCTGCGCGCGGCCCGTGGGTATCCGGCGGCGCGGTGGACGGGCCGCTGAAGTTGATCGCGTTGCTGAGCGGGCGTGCGTGGCTGACCGCCGACGCCGTCGACGAGCCGATCCGACTCGAGGGCGGTGACGTAGTGCTGCTCAACGGCCGATCGTGGATGGAACTCCGTGGCGGGGCAGGCGAGGGCCCGGCTCACGAGGTGCGGCCCGACGCCCGGTTCGACTCGGTCCGAGTTCTCGACGCCTACCGCGATGGCGACGACGTCGTGATCGGTGGTCGCATTCACCTCAACCCGGCGGGCCGCATCCTGCTGCAGGCGCTGCCACCGGTTGCCCACGTACGGGCATCGGCGGCCGAGGCGACCAATCTCCGCGGAACGCTGTACCGGCTCTTCGACGAGGTGACGGCCGACCGGATCGGGTCGGCCTTCGCCATTCGGCAGTACGTGCAACTGCTTCTGCTCGAGGTGCTGCGGGCCTATGTCGACCAGGCGGAGTTGCCGCCCGGATGGCTGCGCCTCGCGTCGGACGACCGGTTGCGGCCCGCACTGCTCCAGATGCACGCCGAGCCGGGAAGGCCCTGGCGCCTCGACGATCTGGCGCGTGCGGCCACCATGTCTAGGACGACGTTCGCGGAGCGCTTCCGCACGACGGCCGGCGTACCCCCGTTGACCTACCTGCACCGCTGGCGGGTGTTACTCGCTCAACGAGCACTGCGCGAAGGTGACGTGCGAGTCGGCCGACTGGCAGCCGATCTCGGCTACTCGTCGGAGAGCGCGTTCAGCACCGCATTCAAACGCGAGGTCGGTCAGTCACCCCTGCGGTACCGCGCCAGCGTCAGGTGTGGGCAGGCGAGTTGGCGAACTGATCGGTGATCGCCTGGCAGAACGCGGGCAGGTCCTTCGGTGACCGGCTGGTGATCAGGTTGCCGTCGATGCAGACCTCCTGGTCCACCACCGAGGCGCCTGCGTTACGGAGGTCGGTGCGGATGCTGGGGTACGACGTCAGCGTCCGGTCTCGCACCACGTCGGCCTCGACGAGCGTCCACGGCCCGTGACAGATGGCGGCCACGGGCTTGCCGGACTGAACGAAGTTGCGCACGAACGCAACTGCCGTCTCGTCGAGACGCAGCTTGTCGGGATTGACGGTGCCGCCCGGCAGGATCAGGCCGTCGAACTCCTCGACGCTGGCATCACCGACGACCCGGTCCACCGGGAAGGTTCCCGCCGGCTCTAGGTCGTGGTTGCGCGCCTCGATCTCCCCGGACTCCAGCGAAAGCAACTCGGTCTGTCCGCCTGCGTCGTGCACCGCGGCCCGCGGCTGCTCCAGTTCGACCTTCTCGACGCCGTCTGCGGCGAGGATGGCGATCTTGCGGCCCTGCAATTCATTTGGCATGACTGATTCCCTTCGTGGTGGTTTTCCCGCGCCGACTACCGTGGCCTACCCGTTGGCGGCCACGCGCATTCATCGGGTCACTTGCGGCCCATCGGCGTTGCCATCAGCCGGTTGGCCCGTACCTTGATCGCGTCGGGTGTGAACTTGTTCATCACGCCCATCGCCTTCGACATCGGCGAGGAGGCAACGACCTTCTGCCGGTTGTGCTTCAACGCGTCGTACCCCTGCCGCGCGACCTTCGCCGCGTCGTCGCGAACCTGCGCCTGCGGGGTGTCCTCGAGGCCACCGCGCTGGAAGAACTTCGTGTCGGTCGGACCGGGCATGAGCGACGTCACCGTCACGTCGCTGTCCCGCATCTCGTCGCGCACCGCTTCGGCGAACGACTGGACGAACGACTTCGACGCGTTGTAGACCGCCTGGTTCGAGCCGGGCATCGTCGCCGCGATGGACGACGTGAACAGCACCTTCCCCGTTCCCCGTTCGGCCATGTCCCGCAGCACCAGCTTCGCCAGGTGCACCGTCGACCGCACGTTGAGGTCGACGATCGAGAGATCGTCGGCGAGGTCACCGTCGACGAATCGGCCTCCCCGCCCCACCCCGGCGTTGAGCGCCACGGCGTCGACGACCTTCCCACCGTCGGTGGCGGCTTGATAGAGCGAGGCCACACCGTCACCGGTACGTAGGTCGACCTCGACTGCCTCGACTTCCACGCCACGGCCCGAGAGTTCCTGCGCAGCAACGTGTATTTCCGCTTCGTCGGCTGCTATGACGAGGTCGTAGCCGTCGTCGGCGAACAGCTTGGCCAACTCGAGACCGATGCCGCTCGATGCCCCTGTGATGAGTGCGCGCTTCGTTGATTCAGCCATGTCAGCGCGGCTACCCGGCACCCCATCACCGAAACGTGTCGCACGCTCGTGTTCAGGCGGGTGCCGTGGTGAACGCCTTGATCTCGGAGATCTCGGCGACGTTGTCGCCGTCGGTGCTGCCCAGCTTGGTGATCCACACCAGCACGGTGGAGACTTGCGCGTCCGTGGATACGGGAATGCGGTTCGATCCGGGTTGCAGCGTGGTGGCGTCGACCAGCTTCTTGGTGTCGGCCACACTGCCGGGCTGACCGTCGGCGCTGCGGATCTCGACCACGGTGCCGCTGCCCTTCACGTCGATCGTCAGGGCCGCGAGGTTGGCTGGCCGCGGCATCTCGAGGAGCAGCCCCACCCCCTGCTTGAACGCTGGGAAGGGATCGGCGTCGAAGTACCGGTCGGTCGCCCACGCGGTCGCGGGATCGCCGTCGACGGCCTGGCCCGCCGCCCCCGGGTTGTCCGGCGACCCGTCGGGTGAGAAGACGGCGGCCGCGGCCGGCGTGATGGGCGCTCCGGCTGCTGCGGCCTCGCGTGCGACCGGGGGCGCGTCGGCAAGTGTGGTGGGAACGAGGCCGAGCCGATCGGCGTTGATGGCGATGTCGTCGGGGCCGCCGAGCATGCGGTTGATGCTCACCCCAAGCGACGCCACGGCGATCACGAACATCACCGCCGCCCCGACGAGCACTGCCGTCATGAGCTTCCGACGCGCCTGCACCTCCCGCTCTGCGGTGTCGACGTTGCGGAAGCCCGCGTAGCCGCCGGGCCGGGGCTCCATGGTCGGCGGGCCGACGGGGCCGTCGCCCGGGTACTGGGGTTCGGCGGCGGCTCGACCCTGGCGAAGCATCCCCAGAACGTCTCCACCCGAACCGATTCCGCTGCCGGGCCGCAAGAGACCTGCAGCCGCACTCGAGATGAGGAACGGGATGCCGTGGTCGATCTCCGCCGGCTCGGTCGGCCAGCCCGCCGGGGTGAGATCGGCGGCCGTCCACCCGTCGGGCATCGGGTCCTGCGGAGGCCAGCGATCGACCAGCAGCGCATACAGGACGCCGCCGATGCCGCGCAGATCCTCGTCGCGCGTGGCGTCGGGCATGGTGGCGGGGAAGGCCAGGACGGCATGGCCGTCGGTGCTGATGCGGATCCGGTCGGGGTGGTCGATGCCCAGCACCAGGCCGGCCCGGTGCCCGCTATCGGCCGCGACGATCAGCGACTCCATCGCCGCCGCAGCCGCCAACGGCGAGGGCGAGGTGCCGACCACCTCGCGGAGCGACCCGCCGTGCACCCACTCACATGCGACGACGCCGAAGGCGCCGGTGTGCACGACGTCCAGCACGCGCGCGATGCCCACGACGTGCATGCCACGCAGCCGCGAGGTCCGCGACAGGACTTCGTTGACCTGCTCGACGGGCATGACCCCAGCGGTGTCGACGAGCGTCAGCGCCACGTGGTGGCCACTGGGGACGTCGATGGCCTCCCAGAACTGGAGACGCGGCGCCGATCCGCGCATGGTGACGAGTCGGTAGCGCCTGGCGACGACCGTCCCTGGCACGAGCGAAGCGCCTTCGCTCCGGGGCGGGTCGGTGTTGGTCATCGTGCACCTCGGATGCGTGAGCCGGTGCGCAACGCCGCGTGCCGGGAGCCAGTCGGACGTTCGGCAAGATAGCCGCTACGCACGCGCTCAAACGGTCCGGCGGTCAGGACTCGACGAGCGCCTTGAGCCGCTTCGCCGTCTCGTTCATGATCCGGCCGACCTGGCGCGCGGCGACCCAGTCGGCCACGAGGCCCAGGACACCGCCCGGCGCTTCGTAGGCCAGCCGAAAGGTGATCTTGGTGCGGCCGTCACCGTGGTCCCGCAGCCGGAATCGGCCCCGCATCGTGACGCCCGTGATGCCGATCCAGGCGAGGTCGCGGGCCTCGTCGAACTCGACGATCTCGATGACCCCGCCGATCGGCACGGAGCCGACCTTCCAGTGCACGGTGTAGCGCGAGCCCACGCCGACGGGTCCCTCGGTGACCGTCTCCCAGCGTTCGAGGCTGGCCATGAACTCGGGGTAGCAGTTCGGGTCGCTGACGTGCTTCCACACCGCGTTCTGGTCGACGTCGGCGATGACGCTGCGCTGCAGCCTCATCCGAGCACCGGGAATCGTCGTTCGGCCGCCAGCCGGTCCACGCCGGCCTGCAGCCGGGCGAGCACCTCGTCGTTGATGGCGTCGTCGTCCTTGTCCGTGATGTCCTCGATGCTGATCGGTTCCTGCACCTCGATGGCGATCTTCGTGGGCAGCGGGAGCCTGGGCACCATGTCGCTGACCGCGAGACCCCACGGTGGCGCCAGCAGAATGGGCACGCTCTTGAGACGTGCCAGCTTGTCGACCATCAGCAGCTTCGCCAGCCACTGTCCCCGGTCGAGGAACAGCGCTGCTTCCTGTCCGCCCACGCTGGCGATGGGGACGATTGGCACGCCGGCTTCTCGGGCCAGCCGCACGTAGCCCTTGCGTCCGCCGAAGTCGACTTCGTGGCGCTTCCACGACGGGCGGAACACCTCGTAGTCACCACCCGGGTAGACCAGCAGGGCGGCGCCCGACTTCAGTGCCATGGTTGCGTTGTCGTGGTTGGCGGCGACGGTGCCGAACTTCCGTAGCGACCCGAGCCCCGGCATCGACACCACCAGGTTGTGTGCCAGTTGATAGAACGGCCGCTCGACCCCGAAGTAGGAACAGAACGCGAGCGTGAACACGAACGTGTCGGGCGGCAGGTTGCCGCCGCTGTGGTTGCCGACCATGAGTATCGGGCCCTGGGCCGGGATGCGATCGAGCCCGCGGACGTCGGCCCGGAAGTACAGCGAGGCCAGCAGCCACAACCCGGGCAGTTGCTCGCGGATGTAGTCGGCGTCCCGCTGGTCGAGATTCGCCTCGGGCACTCGCGACGACACCTGATGCTTGACCCATCCGAGAGCATCGCCGAGCGCCGTCATGGGCAGTGATATTGACCACGGTCGTGTTTGGCAAACCTGCGGTGAACGCTCACTACACCGGGGGTCCGACATCTTGATCTTTGGCGGATCGGTTCATCCACAGTGCAGCATTCATCCACAGATCCGCCGTTTCTCGCGTTCGTGGCCTGTCGACCGCTGCGGCGTCTCCGTAAATTCGAAAGCATGTTCGAAGAGTTAGTCACCGCCTTCGGGCCCTCCTGCACCGTCGGGGATTGGGCGCGGGTCGAGGCCGCCGCCACGGCCCGCCGCCTCGCGGCGATGGTCGTGCTCTTGGATCAGGCCTATGCCGCCGACGGGTCCGCGGATCGGGAGCAGTGGTACTTGGACAACTGGGGGGCGGTCGCCGCGGAGATTGGCGCCGAGCAGAACATCACCCAGGGCGCGGCGTCGCATCAGTTGTTGATTGCGACTGCGCTGCGAGACCGGCTGCCTCGCGTGGCGGCACTATTCGCCGACGGGCTGGTGTCCTACCGGGTGGTCTCGGCGATCACCGCTCGTACCGCCCTGGTGCGAGACCGGGACGCCCAGATAGCAGTTGACAAGGCCTTCGCCGACGTCTTGACCGGCTGGGCGCCGATGTCTGAGGACAAGCTCAACACCGCCATCGATGCCATCGTCGCCGAGCACGACCCGCACGGGGTGTACCGCACGAAGCTCGTGGCCAAGGGCCGCAACATCCAGTTCGACTACGACGGCTCGGGCACGGCCACGATGTTCGGCACCCTGGTCGCGACCCACGGCAAGGCCCTCGAGAAGCGCCTGAACCTCCTGGCCTCGACCGTGTGCCCGGGCGATCCGCGGACGGTCGAGCAGCGTCGCGCCGATGCGGTCCACTCCATCACCCACGCACTCGACTACCTGCCCTGCCTGTGCGGTAGCGACCACTGCCCGGGCCCCACCACACCTCCGAAGGGCAATGCGGTGGTCTACGTCGTGGTCAACGAGGACACCCTCGACGAGACCTCCGACGCCGCGAAGGCTCAAGACGCCGCGCTCGACGGTGACTTGGAGCCGCTGTACGACCGGCCGCTCTCGGAGATCACCACGTGGGATGAGTTGGGCGGCAACGGTAGTGATCCCGAAGTCGATGCTTGCAGTACCCATGACTCGCCAGACGCCGGCGCTGAACCCGACGCCGAAGCCGCGGACCAACCAGAGTTGGGCAGCAACGCTGGCGACACACCAGACACGCCCGTCTCCGGCGGAGCAGCCGCTCATGCCAAGTGCGAATCCCCTGCCACCCGCGCCGGCGCCATCCTCGGCGGCCCGTTCCTCCCCGGCGCCCTGGCCCGCCGCTTCGCGCTCACCGCGAAGGTCCGCAAGGTCTGCCACCCCGGCGACGCACCACCCGAACCCCGTTACGCCCCATCGCGCCGACTCGCCGAATTCGTCCGCTGTCGAGACCTCACCTGCCGCTTCCCCGGCTGCAGCGAACCAGCCACGAACACCGACATCGACCACACCATCGCGTGGCCGATTGGACCGACCTGTGCGTCGAACCTCAAATGCCTATGCCGTCGACACCACCTCTTGAAGACCTTCTGGGGCGGGCCCAACGGGTGGCGCGATCGACAGCTCCCAGACGGCACCATCATTTGGACTTCGCCACGGGGCCAGACGTACACCACCGAGCCGGGCAGCAAGCTGCTGTTCCCGAGCCTCTGCGCGCCCACCGCGCCGGTCACGATCACCACCGAAGAAACCGAACGAGCACGGGCACAGACGAACAAGGGCCTCACCATGCCCCGCCGCCAACGCACCCGCGCCCAGGACCGCGCGCAACGCATCGCCGACGACCGCCGCCTCAACGAAACGGAGACCGGCCTCCGGCCGCGTAACGGCGAACCCGCCCGCCATCCGCGGCGCATGAAAAGTACGAAGGTTGGGTAACAAGCTCAAGTACTTCCCCCTAGACACAGGAGCCAGCGCTGACATGACCGACAAACGGACTTCCCGTCGACTCTCCGTCACCGCGGCCATCGCCGCGGCGTTCGCCGTGAGCACCATGACCGTGGCCTGCGGTGGAAGCGACAGCGGCAGCGAGTCCTCCACCTCGAGCACCAGCACCTCGACCACGACGTCGGCAACGACCATGACCACCACGCCGTCGAGCCCCGCGCCCGCCCCGGCACCTTCGGGTGCCCCGGCGCCGGGTGCAGGAGCCGGTGAAGGTGGCGCGACGGCCGGCGTCCCGGGTGCGGGCGCAGGCGCAGGACCCGGCGGCGCGTCCGCGGGTGTGCCCGGCGCAGGCGCAGGCGCAGGACCCGGCGGAGCCACCGCGGAGGTGCCCGGCGGCGGTGCCGGTGCCGGACCGGGTGGAGCCTCTGCAGGCGTCCCGGGTGCGGGCGCAGGTGCAGGTCCCGGTGGTGCCGAAGCATGCGCCGGCGGCGTGTGCGTGGGCACGGGCTAGATCACACCGACTCATCGTCGAGCCGGCGCCGATCACTTCGGCGTCGGCTTGACGCATGTTCGGACCGGGTGGTCAGAGACCGCTGGGCCAGGCGCGCAGCGCGACGTCCGCTGCCGCCCGTAGCGTCGCCTTGTCGGCGCCGTCGCGGGCGCGTGACGACAGGCCGCGCAGGAAGACGTCGAGGTAGTCCGTCAACGCCTCCACGTCGGTCGCATCCGGCAGGTCGCCTACCTCGACCGCCCGGCGCAACCTGTCGTGGATCGCGTTGCGAGCCAGCTGGCGGTTCTCGTGGAGCAGCGGGTCGGAGATCACGAAACAACCGCGAGGGTGCTCGTCGCTGCCGTATTCGCGGACCGCGGCATCGAGCAGCTTCTCCACGAAGTCACGTGCGGTGGGCTCGCCAATCGCCTGGCCCACGACGACCGCCGGTGAGCGCTCGTACTCGGCGACCGCTTCCTCGTACAGCTCCTTCTTGCCGCCGAACGAGTTGTACAGGCTCGGCGCGGAGATCCCCATGACACCGGTGAGGTCCCTGATGGACGTGCGGTCGTACCCGCGCTCCCAGAACAGGTGCAGGGCCTCGGTCAGCGCCTCTGCGCGGTCGAACTCGGGAGGCCGTGCCATCAACTGATCCTAGTGATCTGGCAGGCACCCTCACAGGCCGATCATCTACCGTGGCGACGATGACGTCACCAGAGCCCGTGCCGCATCCTGGTCGCGAGCGCCAGGAGGCCATCTACCGAGCCGGCGTGTTCGGCCACCGGCCCGCGGTGCCCACGAACTTCACCGCGCTGGAACGAGCCGCCCGCAAGCGCATGTCGAAGCAGGCCTGGGCCTACGTCGCGGGAGGCGCGGGCGAAGGCACCGGCATGGACCGCAACCGCGCAGCGCTGGACCGGTGGGCCATCGTGCCGCGCATGCTTCGCGACACCTCGCTGCGCGACCTGACCACCGAACTGTTCGGCAGGCGCCTGCCCGCCCCCGTGCTCGTCGCCCCGGTGGGTGCAGCCGGTCTGGTGCGCCCACTCGCCGACGTCGAGATCGGCGCAGCCGCAGCCACTGTCGGCGTGCCCTACATCTTCTCGAATCAAGGCTCGGCGCCCATGGAGGACGTCGCCGCCGAGATGGACCGGGTGGCGCAGACCTCGGGCGCCGACGCGGCACCGCGGTGGTTCCAGCTGTACTGGTCGACGAACGAAGCCGTGGTCGAGAGCTTCGTGCACCGAGCCGAGACGATGGGCGCCGACGCCCTCGTCGTCACGCTGGACACCACCCAACTCGGCTGGCGCCCACAAGATCTCAACCTCGGATCGCTACCGTTCACCCGCGCCGTCGGGATCGCGCAGTACACGTCCGACTCGGCGTTCATGGCGTCGGTGCGCGACCGCGTCGCAGCCGCGAAGGCCGCCGGACAGCGGCCGGACGTCGAGGTGACCCTCGGCGCGATCAAGACGCTGTTCTCGATGGCCCGCCACGTCCCCGGCAGCTTTCGACGAAACCTGACCTCGCCGATTCCGCGGGCCAGCGTCGAGACCTTCCTCGACACGTACTCGCGGCCCTCGTTGTGCTGGGACGACATCGCCGGACTACGCGAGCGCACACGCCTGCCGATCATCCTCAAGGGCATCCTGCACCCCGACGACGCCCGACGTGCCGTCGACATGGGCATCGACGGCATCCTGGTGTCGAATCACGGTGGGCGGCAGGTCGACTCGGTGATCGGCGCTGCCGACGCCCTGGTCGACGTGGCCGCCGCCGTGGACGGCAGGGCCCGCGTCATCCTCGACTCCGGCATCCGCAGCGGCGCCGACGTGTTCAAGGCGCTCGCCCTCGGCGCCGACGCCGTCGCCGTCGGCAGGCCGCACGTCTACGGCCTGGCCATCGCCGGGCGCCTCGGCGTTCAGCAGGTCCTCGAGAACCTCATCGCGGAGTTCGACATCACGATGGGTCTCGCCGGCGTCGCCTCGCTCGCCGAACTCGACTCGGACACGCTGCGCCGGATGAGCTAGCGTTCGGCGCGCTCGGCCGCAGGCGCGATCGCTCCTTCGGTGACCGCCTCGCCCCTCTTCTCGTCGCTGTAGACCATCAGCGTCGAACCGATCAGGGCCAGCACGATGCCAACCGCACCGTACGGAGTCGGCAGCGTCTGGTAGATCACCAGCGAGAGCACGATGGTCAGCGACGGCGCGAGCGCATTGGTGGTCGGCGCCACGATCGAGGCCTTGCCACGGCTGAGCGCCATCACCAGGAACAGTGCGCCGACGGCGTTGAGCAGCTGGGTACCGGCCGTCAACACCGGTGCCTCCCAGGGGAAGTCGGTGGGTATGCCACCGAGGGAGAACAGCGCGACCGGAACCAGCGCCAACGCGGTGATCGCCATCCAGCCGAAGGTGGTGGCGTCGTTGACGCCGATCGTCGCCGCCTTGCGCATGAAGAAGGCCTGCACACCCCATGCCACGCAGATGATGATCGCCAAAATCAACCACGGACCGGTGGAGACGTCCTCCTCACCGCTGGTGATGCTGAACAGGACGATCGCCACCAGCGCGGCCACCAGGCCGAGTGCGGCGAGCTTGGTGACCCGCTCGCGGAGCAGCACCATGGCCATGATCACCGTGATGGCGGGCGACACGGCCACGATCGGGAAGATCAGGTACGCAGGCCCCATCGTCAGCGCCTGGAAGAGGACGAGCTGCCCGCCTGCGCCGGTGAGCCCGATCAGCAGGCCGTAGATCGTCGCCTGCGGTCGCCGGTCGAAGCGCTGGCCGCGGATCGCGAAGATCGCGGGGATGATCATGGTCAGCGCCCAGATGCTGTAGATCATCTCGTCGGGGTAGCCGTACTTGGTCGCCGGCAGCGCCGACGTCGCACCCCAGACACCCCAGAAGAGCACCAGCAGTGCGGCATAGAAGATCCAGCTGCGCGTACCGCGCCCCTGTGTAGTCGAATCGGTCATGACGTCGCCTCTGTTCTTCATTGGGTGGCTAGTGCTGCAAGCGCTTCGGGGGTGAGCGGGTGTCCGCTCTTCTTGGCGGCATAGAGCGCCGCGCCCAGTGCCGGGTCGAGAACCGGGCGGCGGAGGTCGTACTTCGCGGGCAGCCGCTCCAGGGCGTCCCGGAACAGTCCGAGATACCTCTCACCCGTGAACATTCCGCCCGAGTAGGACACCGGCACGAGGTCGTCATCGATGAAGCCGACGAGCACGCGGGTGGTCTCGATCAGGCCGACGAGTTCGTCGACGGCCGCGACCAGGATCCCGTCGGCGACGGGGTCGTCCGCCGCCGACGCGGACACTACCTTCGCGAGATCGGCTATGGCCGAGCGGTTCCCGTGCCAGGTGTCGATGACGAGACTCACCGCGTCGAGGTCACTCGTCACGTCGAGCCGCTGGCGCATGGCCTGATACAGCGCACCGCGGGCGGCGCGTCCGTCGCTGGCCCTGCTGAATGCGTTGAGCCCCTGTGCGGCAACCCAGTACGCCGAGCCCTCGTCACCGAAGAGTTCACCCCAGCCGCCCACGCGCCGCCCTACGCCGGCCCGCTCGCCGTACGTCATGGACCCGGTGCCGCTGATGACGTTGATGCCGTCCTCACCCGCCAGGGACCCGGCCCACCCGCACACCATGTCGTTGTCGCAGGTGTACCGGTCGTGACCGAGGATCGCGGCGGGCACGGCGTCGAGGCGCGCGAGGTCCGCACTCGATTCGCCGTAGCCAGGGATGCCGAAGAACGCAGCGTCGACGTCGGAGGCCTGCACGCCTGCGATCTCGCACACCGCATCTACGCCTTCGCGCAGCCGGCGCTCGACCACGTCGAAGCCCTCGCTGAAGTAGTACGAGGTGGCGGTGTTCGCACGGCCCAGTACCTGACCGGAGTCGTCGATGATCGCGAAGGCGGTCTTGGATCCGCCACCGTCGACCCCGAGATACCGGGCCATGGCCTACGCCCTGCCCTCTGTGGGTAGCGGGTGGATCGTGACGCCTTCGACGACGCGGTTCACCTCGCCGGACGGGAACGGGTTGTCCGGCGTCTTGCCCCACTCCACCGAGGTGAACAGCGCGAGGTACTGGGCGAAGACGAGGTAGGCGACGGCGGCGAGCGAGTCACCGAGCCCGGCGACGGGCATGGTCCACGCGGCGTCGGCAGCGCCGTCCGGGCCGATCGCGACCACTGCGTCGTCGCCGAGCTGTCCGCGGATCTCGGTGACGATGTCGCGGTCGTACTGCTGGGTGTACGCGTCGGTCGACAGATAGACCACCGCGAGCGTGTCCGCGTCCAGCACGGACTTCGGGCCGTGCCGGAACCCGAGCGAGGAGTCGAAGTAGCTGACCACCTCACCGGCCGTCAGCTCGAGCAGTTTGAGTGCAGACTCCCGTGCCAGCCCCTCGAGAGCGCCGCTCCCGAGGTAGACGAAGCGGTTGCGCTTGGTGCGAGCCAGCGCGCGGATGTCGTCGCGCCGTGCGGACATGGCCTCGGCCGCGGTGGCGAGCGCCTCCACCGACCGGTGGTCGGCGGGCCCGAGCAGCAGCAGCGCCGCCAGCATCATCGACGTCAGGCTCGACGTCATCGCGAATCCGGTGTCATTGGTGCGCTCGGGCATCAGCACGACCAACGAGTCGTCGCGATCCGAGTGGGTGCGCGACAGTTCACCGGAACCGTCGCAGGTGAGGATCAGATGCCAGGCGTCGTCGACGAGTTCATCGACGAGCCGGGTCGTCGCGACGCTCTCCGGACTGTTGCCCGACCTGCCGAACGAGACGACCAGCGTGGGGGTTTCGCGCTCGAGGTGATCGTGCGGATTGGAAACGATGCTCGTGGTCGCGATCGCGTCGACGCGGCGGTTCAGATGGTGTCGCAGCGCCGGCGCCACGATGTGCCCGGCGAATGCGGAGCTGCCCGCACCGGTGAGGATGACCCGCAGATCGGGCCGCGCCACGAGGCCGCCGACGAAGCTGGTCGCCCGTTCGTCGATCAGTCGAGCGACTTCGCGCCACGCGTCGGGCTGCTGCTCGATCTCCAGAATCGTTGCGCCGCCGTCGTGTTGGGCGGGGATGTCAGGCAAGAGTGGCTCCGTTGCTATCAGTGGGGTGGCACGCCTGCGCGTAGGGGCGCAGTGCGTCGCGGACGCGGTCGATCACGAGGTGGTGCGGATCCGACGACAGGCTGCCGTCTCGGATTCGTCGATACTGGTCGGGCAGGAACTGGCTTATCAGCGGGAGCGGGATTCCCGCGGCGAGGTTCGACATCAGCGTGCGCCTCGCGGTCTCGATGCGTTCGTCTGGCCAGTAGTAGCGCAGCCGGTCGCTGTAGCTGAAGCGGCGCGCGATCCGCTGCTCCTGCTCGGTCCCGTGGTAGTAGTTCTCCCAGTAGCCGGGATCTTCGAGCATGCGGCGTTCCACCACGTCGACGAGATCCGACCGGTCCGACGACGGAACGATCTCGTCCTCGATCATCGCGAGCGCGAACAACGCCTCGCGCAACGCGAACGTCAGACCGGGTCCGACCTTCAGGATTGCCCAATGGTCCTCGACCAACTCTCGAAGCTGTTGCGTCCGCTGATAGTCCGTGGAGTGGGCCTCGAACACGAGGTTCGGCTCGGTGTCGAGCACGCGGCGCAGGTCGGCGGTGGCCGAGCGTTCGTAGTCCACGACCTTGAGGTGGTCGAACTCGACGCCCGGCTGCACGACGAGTGCGGCGACCCGTGGCCATACGTCGTCCAGTCCGACGCGGGCGAAGGCCTCGCGGTGCGCGGCGAGCGTACGGCGGGCGCGTTCGGGTGTCGTCGGGGTGACGTGGTCGAGCGTCTCGTGGGCGCCGCCGGGCACGGGCACCTCGGTGCCGATGACGTAGGACAGTGCCGCGGTGCCGCCAATGCGGTTCCCGGTGTCCTCGGCGATCCGCAGCAGGCGCGCACTGCGTTCGGCGACCACGGCGTCGTCGAGGACGGCGGGGTCGTCGGCGCACGACATGCTGCAGTCGAGGTGGATCTTGGTGTAGCCGGCGTCGACGTAGCTTCTGATGAGTTCGTCGGCGTTGGCCATCGCCTCGTCGGACGGCGTGCGCTGCCAGCGGTTCGGACCGAGGTGGTCTCCACCGAGGACGACGCGGTCGCGGGGGAATCCGCGTTCGTCGGCGATGCGGAACACCATGTCGCGGAAGTCGGTAGGGCGCATCCCGGTGTAGCCACCGAACTGGTCCACCTGGTTCGACGTGGCCTCGACGAGCACGTAGGTCTGGTCGTCGGCGGCCTGGGCGATCGCCGCCTCGATGACGACGGGATGTGCCGAGCACACCGAGTAGACGCCGACGGGATCACCGGCCTTGTGCCGTCCGATGGTCTCGGCCAGGTGCCCTAGGGCCGTCGTGCGGTTCATGGTCGAGTCTCCTCGCCGACGACGTGGCAGAGCCGGGTGACCGTCGTCGCGATCGCGTCCCGGCCGGCCGCGAGGTAGGGCCTTGGGTCCACGGCGTCGGGCCGCATGCCCAGCTCGTCCCGGACGGCGCCGGTGAAGGCGATGTTCAGCGCGGTGCCGACGTTGAGCTTGCGAAGCCCGGCGTGCGCCGCGGCGCGAAGTCGCTCATCGGATACTCCCGATCCGCCGTGCAGGACCAGCGGGATGGGCACGGCCGCAGCCAGTCTCGCGGTCAGGTCCAGGTCGATCGCGGCGTCGCGGGTGGTCATCGCGTGACTGCTTCCCACGGCGACCGCAAGCGCGTCGGCGGTGGTACGGCACGCGAAGTCTGCGGCCTCCGACGGGTCGGTGCGCACGCCGGGCGCATGGGCGCCGTCCTTGCCGCCGACCTCGCCCAGTTCGGCCTCCACCCACAGTCCCCGTTGCCGTGCGGCGTCTGCATAGCGCGCGGTCTGCTCGACGTTGTCGCGGAAGTCGAGATGCGCGGCGTCGATCATGATGGAGCTGACGGCGAATCGCTGCGCCATGTCGATGGCCGCATCGATCAGCGCCGGCTCGGTGAAGTGGTCCAGATGCAGGGCGATCGGCACGGATGCCGCCGCGGCGACCTCCGCGCACGCTGCCAGCACCGGTGCCGGGTTGCCGCCGTGGAACCGGACGGTGTTCTCGCTGACCTGCAGGATGACGCCGGAGGACGCTGCCTCGGCACCGCGAGCGATGGCCTCGGCGTGCTCGAGGGTGATGACGTTGAACGCCAGCACGGCGGTGCCTGCCGCTGTCGAGGCAGCGACCAGATCGGCGGTGGTGGCGGTTGTCATGATGAGTCGATCATCGGAAGACCGCTCACAACGCGCAATGGAAACCGCCGAAGCGATCAGGAAAACTGAGCGGCGACCCTGGCCCGTTCGCGCTCGCGGACGGAGGCGACGACGCCGCCGTCGTTCAGGATGTCGGTCCCGGTGAGATATCCGGCCTTGTCGCCGACGGCGAAGGCGAACAGCTCCGCCATCTCCTCTGCCCTCCCCCACCGCGGGACCGCGGCGTCGGCGACTATGGCGCCGGCCCCGGCGTGTTCCTCCAGCCGGCCCATCTCGGTGTCGACGGACCCCGGCGACACCGAGACGATGCGCAGCCCGCGGCCGGTGAACCGCTCGGCCTGCGACGAGCTGTACCACTTGACGAAGGCCTTGCTCACCCCGTACGCCATGCCGGATCGCGACTTCTCGGGAGCGATGCTCAGCGCCGTCCGCATCTCGGCCGAGAAGCGTTCCCGGTCGGTCATGGCGAGCGGGAAGTGCGCTGTGGGAATGAAGCTTTCGGGAACCAGGTAGGCCGCCATCGACGCCACGTTCACGATCGCGGCGCCCTCGCTCGCGGCCTCGAAGAAGGCCTCGCCGACGTGCACGGTGCCCAGCGCGTTGGTGGTCATCACGTACTCTGCGTCGCCCATGCTCGGGCTGACACCAGCCGCGTGGACGACCGCCGACACCGTCCCGAGGCCGGCCGCCGTCGCGAACAACTCGACCATCGTGCCACGATCCGTGACGTCGGAGTGGACCACCGTGGGCGACATGCCGAGTTCCGACAGCTCGGCCGCCGCGGCCTCCAGCCGATCACCCCTGTTGTCGCACAGGACCAGTTGGTGGTCACGGCCCATGATCTTGGCCGTGGCCAGTCCCATGCCGCCGGCACCGCCCGTGATCACCACCACTCGCGTCATTCCAGGACCGTATACCGGCGAGAGCCGGTGTAATCGATCTTGGTCCGGGTATAGAGGCGTGGTGTCCTCGCCTCGGTGTCTCCCCGGCCCTCTCGTCGGCTCCATGATCAGCACGCCGTCGGCGGGATCTCGATGACGCCTACCCCGCAGCCGGCGCCCGAGGATCTGCGGCGGCTGGCGCAGGCCCACGGCGTCGCGACCTCGTACCGCAACGAGCGACGGGAACCGGTCGACGTCGACGCCGACGTCGTGATCAAGGTGCTCGGCCTACTCGACGTCGAGGCAGGTACCGAAGCCGACCGGAGCCGCGAACTGACCCGGCTCGAGGAACTCGATCGTGCGGGCACGCTGCCCCCGACCGTGGCCGTCCGCGTCGACGGCAAGCCCCAATCCCTGCCCGGCGCAGCGTCGTTGACGACTGAGGACGGCACCCAGATCGACGTGCGGGACGAGCTGCCCGCCGACCTCGCGCCCGGGTGGTACCGCCTGCACACCCGGGAAGGCCAGGAATCGACGCTGATCGCCGCCCCGCCCCGGGTGCCATCCGCTCCGCCGACGTGGGGATGGATGCTGCAGCTGTACGCGCTGCGATCGGCCCGCTCGTGGGGCATCGGCGACCTCGGCGATCTGCGGGAGTTCGTCGAGTGGACCGCCGCCGACCACGGTGCAGGCGCGGTGCTGCTCAATCCACTGCATGCCCCAGGACCGACGCACCCGGTGCAGCCGTCGCCGTACACGCCGTCGAGCCGCCGGTTCGCCAACCCGCTCGCGCTGCGCATCGAGGACGTCGACGCCTATGGCCGCGCCGACTCCGCCACCCGCGCGGAGGTGGACGCGCTGCGCGTCTCGGCGGCCACCGATCGCATCGATCACGACCTCGTCTGGGCGGCGAAACGCGATGCCTTGGAACTGCTTTGGCGCTCCGAGGGCCGACCCGACGCCTCGGCCGGCGCATCCGAGGGGCTGCGCGACTGGGCGACGTACTGCGCACTGGCCGAGCGCCACGGGGGCCGGTGGAGCCGCTGGCCGGAGGCGCTGCGCGACGTCGCGAGCCCGGCCGTCGCCGCGGCTCGCGACGAGCTGGCACCGCGGGTCGCGTTCCACGCCTGGGTGCAGCAGCGGTGCGCCGAGCAGTTGACCGGGGTGCGGACCGCAGCGCGCGAGGCCGGCATGGCACTCGGCGTGCTGCACGACCTGGCGGTAGGGGTCGACGCGGACGGCGCCGACGCGTGGGCGCTGGCCGACGTGCTGGCCGGAGGCGTCAGCATCGGCGCTCCGCCCGACAACTTCACGCCCCGCGGTCAGGACTGGGGGCTGCCGCCGTGGCGGCCGGACCGCCTGGCGGCCACCGGCTACGCCGCGCTGCGGGACATGTTGCAGGCCGTGCTGGCGCATGCCGACGGGCTGCGCATCGACCACGTCGCCGGTCTGTGGCGACTGTGGTGGATCCCGCCGGGCGACGGTCCCGATCGCGGAACCTACGTGCACTACGACGCCGACGTGATGCTGGCGGTGCTCGCGCTCGAGGCGCACCGTGCCGGCGCGACCGTCGTCGGCGAAGACCTGGGCACCGTCGAACCGGAGGTGACCGAGGCGCTGGCCGACAACGCGATGCTGGGGTGCGCGGTGTCGTGGTTCACCCGCGACCAGTCCGCACCCGAAGAGCCGCTGCTGCGGCCTGCGCAGTGGCCGTCACGGGCGGCGGCCAGTCTCTCCACCCACGACCTGCCGACCGCGGCGGGGTTCATGAGCGGTGAGCACGTGCGGGCGCGCGCGGACCTCGGTCTGCTGAACGACGTGCCTGCCGAGCAGGCGAATGCCGACAAGGAGCGCGCCGAGTGGCTGGAGATGTTGCGTTCCGAAGGCCTGCTCGACGCCGCCACCGAGCCCGACGAGTCGCAGATCGTGGTCGCGATGCACCGCTTCCTGGCGTCGACGCCGAGCCAGCTCAAGCTCGTCTCGCCCTACGACGTGATCGGCGAGCGCAGGCAGCCGAACCTGCCGGGAACGGTCGACGAGTACCCGAACTGGCGGCTCCCGCTCGCCGAGACGCTCGAGGAACTGCGGGCCGACCCGCGGGTGGCCGAGGTCGTCGCGGCGTTCCGTCGCTAGTGCACCAGCACCGGTTCGGCGGGCGCCGGGCGGCGGCCGGTGAAGAACGCTGCCGCCACGGCGACGACCGCGATGATGGCCGCCACGGTGAATGCGGCGCGCACGCCGGGTAGGTCGGGCGCGCCGCTGGACGCAGAGGCCCTCGTCATCACCGTGATGAACAATGCGGTGCCTGCCGCGCCTGCCACCTGCTGCAGGGTCGTGAGGATCGCGCTGCCGTGGGAGTAGAGCCAGTCGGGGAGTACGCCGAGCGCGTCGGTCATCAGCGGCGTGAACATCATCGACAGCCCCAGCATCATCACCATCTGCAGCACGACGACTGCCCAGATCGGCGACGCGGCCGACAGCGTCGCGAAGCCCCACAGTGACGCGCACAGCAGCGCCGACCCCGGGATGACGAGCACGCGGGCACCGAGCCGGTCGTAGATCCGTCCGACGAACGGCCCGGCCAAGCCCATCAGCAGGCCGCCGGGGAAGCCGACGAGACCGGCCACCAGGGCGCTGCGCCCGAGGACGTCCTGCACGTAGAGCGGGAGCATGATGATCGCCCCGAACAGCGCCATGAAGCCGAGCACGACCAGCGCGAGCGACACCGAGAACCGGCGATAGGTGAAGGGGCGCAGATCCAGGAAGGCACCGTCCGTGCGCTGCAGGCGGACTTGCCTGACGCCGAAGAGCACCATCGCCGTCGCACCCACGATGGCCGGCACCCAGGCCGGGACGCCGCCGCCACCGCTGGACTCGCCCGCCAGCGACAGTCCGAAGACGAGGCCGGCGAAGGCGACTGCGGACAGCGGCACCGACACGTAGTCGATCGGGGTCGGGCGACGTTCCTCGCTGGGCACCCGCAGCCAACGGTGGCCGGCAGCGAGCGCGACCAGAGCGATCGGCAGCACGATCCAGAACATCCAGCGCCAGCTCAGCGATCCGAGGATCAGCCCGGACAGCGTCGGGCCCACCGCGGGCGCCACCGCGATCACGATCGAGATGGTGCCCATCGTCTGACCACGCCGTTCCACCGGGATCAGCGTCATGATCGTCGTCATCAACAGCGGCACCATGACTGCGGTGCCGCACGCCTGCACGATGCGCCCCACCAGCAGGACGGTGAAGCCCGGCGCGAGCGCCGCCAGCAGCGTTCCGCTGCAGAACAGGATCATCGACATCAGGTAGACGGTCCGGGCCGGAAAGCGTTGCAGCAGGGCGCCGGTCATCGGAATCACCACGGCCATGGTGAGCAGGAAGCCACTGGTGAGCCACTGCGCGGTGGCTGCGGACACCTCGAGGTCCAGGATCAGCGCGGGCAGCGCCACACTCATGATCGTCTCGTTGAGGATCATGACGAATGCCGCCCCGACCAACAGCGCGATGATCAGGGTCGGGCTCGGCGCAGCACGGCGCTGCATGTGGGTGCTCCTCCTCGAGTCGTCGATTGTTAGGTCGGCTACCAGAGTAAGCGCCGCGGTACCAATGCGCGCAAACGGTTTTCGGCAGCATCTCGTGCTCGCGTGACCGTCATCCGCGTTGTGACGCGTCTACTTTCGCGACAACCTATGTGTCATGGCTGCTTTCGCCCTGGATCGGTTGATCACCATAGTCGGCATGGCCGGTCGGTGTGCGCCGCTGCACGGCCTGGAGTCGCTCACCAGCTTCCCGCCCGGGTCAGGCCACGGGCGGGAGGTCGACGGGGAAGGGTTCGGCGAAGTCGGCGGACCTGGCGACCGCGGCCCACTCGTGGTCCTCCGCTAACAGGGACTCGTCCTGCCGGATCACGCCCTCGATGGCGATCACGCCGAGCGGGAGGTGGTACGGCACGTCAGCGCGCCGGGACAGACGGACCAGGATGTCCGCTGCACGGGCGGGGTCGCCCGCGGTGATGGCGTCGCTGGTGCGGATGGCGTTCATCGCACCGACGGTGTCGGCGTAATGCTCCGGGATGTCGTCGATCGTCATCGACGATCCCGCCCAGTCGGTCGCGAACCCGCTCGGTTCGACCACCATCACCTTGATCCCGAACGGCGACGTCTCCGCCTGCAGCACCCGGGAGAACCCGTCGATCGCGAACTTCGCGGCCTGGTACGACGCGATGCCCGCCGACCCGCCGACGCGGCCGCCCATGGACGAGAACTGGATGATGAGCCCGCCGCCCTGCTCGCGCAGGACGGGGATCGCGGCCTTGGACACGTTGTAGACACCCCAGAAGTTGGTCTCGAACTGCGCGCGGAAGTCGCCCGTGTCACCCGTCTCGATCGGAGCGACGTTGGCGTAGCCGGCGTTGTTGACCACCACGTCGACGCGGCCGAAGTGGTCGCGCGCCGTCGCGAGCGCCGTGCGTGCGGCCTCGGCGTCGGTCACGTCGAGTGGCAGCGGCAGGACCCGGTCGCCATGGGCGTCCACCAGGTCGCTGAGCTGATCGGGGCGCCGCGCGGTGGCCGCAACCGCGTCACCGGCGTCCAGGGCGGCCTTGACCAGTTGCCGGCCGAAGCCGCGCGTCGAACCCGTTACGAACCAAACCTTGTTCATGTCGTCCTCCGAAGTGATAGCTTGACTATCACTTGAACGCCTGCGGCTCGGAATCATTCCCCGCCCCGACGACGGCAGGGGGTGATCGGTGCGACGCGATGCGGCCATGAACCGCGCACGGCTGGTGGACGCGGCCGAGGCGGTGTTCGCCGAACGCGGGCCGTCCGCGACCCTGGACGACGTTGCGAAGGCGGCCCAGGTCGGACCGGCGACCCTGTATCGCCGCTTCGCGAGTAAGGACGCGCTGGTGCAAGAGGTCCTCGCCGGCTTCTTCCAACACCTGATCGACGTCGCCGCTGAGGCCGAGCAGTCCTCGGCGGCCACCGGACTGGACGTCTTCCTGCGCACGGTCGGCGTCGAACTCGCGGGCAAGGCCGGTCTGTGGGCACCGATCTGGGGCGAACTGGCGCCCTCGGCACTCGTGGAGGAACTACGCGGCCGATCGACACGGCTGCTCCGGCGCGCGCAGGCCGCGGGCGCGATCCGCGCGGACGTGACCCCCGATGACGTCACCATCGCCGTATGGGCGCTGCGCGGCGTCATCCAGTCCGAGCGCACCGACCCGGCGCATGAGGGCGAGCAGCTCTGGCGACGGCATCTCGACACGATCCTGCGGGGCTTCCGCACGCACCCCTGACGAGATCATCATGGTCACCATGGCGACGGTGACATCGGTGAACGTGGGCCTCCCCCGGGACGTCGACTGGAACGGCCGCACGGTCTTCTCGGGGCTCGGCAAGGAACCGGTGTCGGGCCCACGAATGGTGCGGCGGCTCAACGTCGATGGCGACGGCCAGGGCGATCTCGGCGGACACGGCGGGGAGAACCGAGCGGTTCTGGTGTACCAGGTGCAGTCCTACCGTCACTGGGCACAGGTGCTCGACCGGCCGGACCTGGTGCCCGGCCTGCTCGGCGAGAACCTCACCGTGGACGGCCTGTCGGACGACGACGTATGCATCGGCGACCGCTACCGCGTCGGCGGCGCGGTTCTGGAGGTCACCCAGCCCCGGGTCACGTGCTACCGGGCGGGCATTCGGATCGGCGAGCCACGGATGGCCGCCCTGCTGGTCTCGCACGGCAGGCCGGGCTTCTACTGTCGCGTGATCGAGGAGGGGCCGGTCGAGGCCGGCCTGGAGATCGTCAAGGTCGCCGACGGGCCGCACCAGGTGTCCGTGGCCGAGATCAACGCGCTGCTGTACCTACCGGGTCACCCGCGCACCGTGCTGGAACGCGCGCTCGACATCCCCGCGCTCAGCCCCGGGTGGCAGGCATCGCTGCGCAGCCTCGCGGATCAGGGCGACCAGGCGGGCAACAGCGGGCTGGCCACCGCGGGACCACCACCGTCGTGGATGGGGTTCCGGCCACTGCGCGTCGCCGAGGTGCGCGACGAGAGCCGGCACGTGCGGTCGGTCTACTTCGAGGCACCCGATGGAACGGCGTTGCCGAGCTGGCAACCCGGCCAGTCGATCACCCTCAGGGTGACGACGGATTCCGTTGCGGCGCCGATGATCCGGAACTACTCGCTGTCGAACCGTCCCGGCTCCGAACGCTTCCGGATCAGCGTCAAACGCGAGGACGACGGCGTCGTCAGCCGGTTCATTCACGCGCGCGTGTCGGTGGGCGACCTCCTCGACGTCGCCGCGCCGCGCGGCACCTTCGCCCTCGACGAGGGCAGCGGCCCGGTGGTCCTGCTCTCGGCAGGCGTCGGCGTCACCCCGGTTCTCTCCATGCTGCATTCCCTGGTGAAGTCCCGATCCGCCCGGGACGTCTGGTGGTTGTACGGCGCCCGCGACGGCAGCGAACACCCCTACGCCGACGAGGTGCGGGAGTTGCTCGGACAGTTGCCCCGAGCCCGTTCGCGCACCGTGTACAGCCATCCCGCGCCATCGGATCGGGCCGGGGTGGACTACACCGACACGGGCAGGCTGTCGATCGCCCTCGTCGAGGAGCTGGGCGTTCCCCACGACGCGACGGCATACCTGTGCGGCCCGGCCTCGTTCACGACCGAACTGGGCGCCGGCCTCGCCGCCTACGGTCTCGACCCGAGCCGCGTCCGCAGCGAGCTGTTCGGCGCCAAGGAAGCGCTGACTCCCGGTATCGCAGCGAGAGTCGTTGCGCCGCACCTGCCCTCGGGTGAGCCCGGCCCGGGCCCCGCCGTGCAGTTCGCCCGCAGCGGCATCTCCGCACCGATGGCTGCCATGCCGTCGACCCTGCTGGAGTTCGCCGAGGCGTGCGACGTCCCGGCACGGTGGTCGTGCCGAACGGGCGTCTGCCACAACTGCCAGACGGCCCTGCTGTCGGGCAGCGTGGACTACGACCCCGAACCGCTCGAGCGCCCCACCGACGGCAACATCCTGATCTGCTGCTCGCGGCCCGCAGGCGACGTGGTGCTCGACCTCTAACCCGAGGCGTCCAGCCGCTGCCGCAGCGTCGCCGCGCGCAGGATCAGGTGGTTGCGCTCGGCGAGGTCGTGCGCCTGCGCGGCGGCCTCGGCGTAGAGCCGGGCAGCCGTAGCGAGATCGCCTGCCCGTTCCCGAAGATGGGCGACGGCGGCCGTGTACCGCGGTAGACCGGGGTCGAGGTCGGCGAGCGCGCGCAGCCCGGCGTGCGGGCCGTCGGCCTCGCCGACTGCGACGGCACGATTGAGCCGCACGACCGGGCTGTCGGTGAGTGCGACCAATTCGTCGTACCACTCGACGATCTGCACCCAGTCCGTCTCGTCGGCCGACTGCGCATCGGCATGCAGCGCCGCGATGGCGGCCTGCGCCTGATACTCCCCCAACCGGTCGCGGGCCAGGGCCGCCTGCAGCACGTCCACGCCCTCGGCGATCAGGTCGCGCCGCCACAGCCCGCGGTCCTGTTCGTCCAGCCGCACGAGGCTGCCGTCGGCGCGGATCCTCGCAGGCCGCCGGGCGTGGTGCAGCAGGAAGAGCGCGAGGAGGCCGGCGACCTCCGGGTCGTCAGAGGCCCGAGACAGCTGCCGCGCCAAGCGGATCGCCTCGGCCGACAGATCGACGTCGCCGCCGTATCCCTCGTTGAACACCAGATACAGCACCTTCAGGACGATGCCGAGATCACCGGGGCGATCGAACCGGACGGCACCCACGGTGCGCTTGGCGCGGCTGATGCGCTGCGCCATCGTCGCTTCCGGAACGAGGTAGGCCTGCGCGATCTGCCGGGTGGTCAGGCCGCCGAGCGCGCGCAGGGTGAGCGCGACGGCCGACGCGGAGGTGAGGCTCGGGTGAGCGCAGAGGAAGTAGAGCCGCAGCGTGTCGTCAGCTGATTCCGTTGGGCCTGGCGGCGGCTCGTCGAACACCCGGGCCTCCCGGGCTCGCCGCGCCACGTCGGACCGGGTGTGATCGATGAAGCATCGCCAGGCCGTCGTGATCAGCCAGGCCTTGGAATCGTCGGGTCTGCGCCGGGGCCACGCGTCGAGCGCCCGGACCAGAGCCTCCTGCACCGCGTCCTCGGCGGCGGCGAAGTCCGCTCCGCGGTGGACGAGGGCCGCCAGGACACCGGGGATCAGCTCCCGCAGTTGGGCCTCGTCCACCGCGCCGGAGGCCATCAGTCGTCGACGGTAGGAGGTGCGGTGAGGAAGGGCCGCAGTTCGAGCCATTCGTGGATTGGCCGCCCGCCTGCCCCCGGCGCTGCGGACAGCTCGCCTGCGAGTTCCACGGCGCGGTCATGGGAGTCGACGTCGATGATCATCCAGCCTGCGATCAGGTCCTTGGTCTCGGCGAACGGGCCGTCGGTGACGGGCGGCTTGCCGTCGCCGTCGGAGCGGACCCACTCGCCTTCGGGTGACAGCGCCTGACCGTCGACGTACTCGCCGGTGCCTTGCAAGCGCTCGGCGAAGTCGTTCATGTACTGCACGTGCGCGCGGATCTCGTCGGGCGTCCACTGGTCCATCGGTACGTCGTTCACTGCGGCCGGCGCGCCTCGGTAGTGCTTGAGGAGCAGGTACTTCGCCATGGGTTTCTCCCTTTCTCGAGGGCGACCCCGATTGGTCGCACACAGCAGGGACGGTGCCGAGCCGGCGTTCTCGACATCAGGCCGCACACCGGTCAGCGGTCGGTCTCCGACAGCGGACGGCGCTCGACCCCTCGCCCCGTGATCACCTTGGCACTGACCAGGGCCAACCGGGCGAGGCCGTGGTAGGTGGACGGGTTGAACAGCGTCGGCCACGTGGATCGCCCACGGTTCTCGTCGACGGGGCGGCCGTCGAACCGGTCGCGCAGCCATCTCAGCGCCATCGGCGCCGACAGCGGGTGCAGGAGGATGTGCTCGCAGAACCGGTCGCGGTGATAGGTCACGTCGGTGCCGCCCGCGGCGTAGGTCTCGGCCAGCCGGTCGATGTCGTCGACCGAGATGATGCGGTCGTGCACGGCCTGCACGATCAGCACCGGCATGGTGGGCGCGGCGATGCCCAGCCTGATGTTCTCGAAGACGTGTTGGACTTCCGGCAGGCTCAGGATCTCCTCGAGGGGACGGTCGACCATGTTCGCCATGTCCTGCTTGCGCATCCGCATCACCGCCTGCGCGGTCGTCATCGTGGCGAGCTGGTCGAACAGCGCCTTGCCCTCGGGGGTGACGCGTTCCTCTATGACCCGCTTGAGGTCTGGATAGCTGTGCATCAGCGCGGCGACCACCATCGTGGGCAGCCCGGAGAAGAACTTGCCGTTGAGCCGGTGGTAGGTCTGGCCGAGATCGCCGACCGGTGATCCGAGGACCGCACCGACGACGTTGAGTTCGGGTGCGTATCCGTCGTACATCTCCGCCGCCCACGCGGTGGCCAGGCCGCCACCGGAGTAGCCCCAGATTCCAACCGGCGCTGTGTGGGAAAGGGCAAGGGGTTCGAAGTTCAGCGCCGCCCTCAGCCCGTCGAGCACGCAGTAACCGGGTTCGAATGGGGCGCCGAAGACCCCGTGCGGCCCACCGTGATCCGGCACGGAGACGGCCCATCCCTCGGCCAGTGCGGCGACGATCAGCAGGAGTTCGAACTGCGCCAGCGCGCCCGCCGCCTTGGCTCGGCGCCGCAGCGCGTAGGACGGGAAGCAGCGTCCCGTCACCGCGTCGATGGCGCACTGGTAGGACACGATCGGGCAGGGCATGTCCGGGGTTCGCTCGGTCGGCGTCAGCACGGTGGTCACCGTGGTCGACGCGCGGCCGTCGAGGTCCGTCGTGCGGTACAGCAGTTGGGTGGCGGTGAACCGCTGCGGGATCAATCCGAGGAACGCCAGTTGCACGTCGCGCGACCGGAGGACGGTGCCCGGTTCGCGTCGCTCGAAGCCCGGCGGCGGTTGGTAGAACGGATCGTCCTTGGGCAGTACCGGCCGACCGTCGACGCTGGGTCCGTCGTGCGGCGGCAACCACTCGTCACCGTTGCCGGCAGCCGTGCCGTCTGAGCCCATCGGCCTACGGTAACCGGCCGGAACGGTCCATTCCCACCCCGAGGCCGGCAACCCGGAATTATCGATCCGTTTCCAACGTTTGTCTCAAATGTCACATGGGTAACTTCAGTAACAGCACTGGCTCGCCGGTGCGTTGCCCGCCGCCGAAGAAAGACATGAATGGATCACGTGAATGAACACCGTCCTCTACGCCGCCACGAACGGCGCCATCTATGAGACCCGCGCCTACTCCAAGGCCGACATCGATCAACTCGTCCAAAGCCAGGGCCTGCAGGCGCTGACCAGCTTCGACCGGCAGTTCGACTTCTGGTTCAGCCCCTCGACGAGCCGCTGCCAGCGCCGGGTGAACCGCAGCGCCACCGAACTCCTCCTGGCCACCACGACGTTGACCGCCAAGACGGTCCCCCTGCTTCGCGGCAGCGTCGTGATCGCCACCCACGATGCCGACGGCGACCTCGACGGGCTCAGCTGGCAACAGCTCGATCTGCTCGCGATGAAGAACCGTTCGCTGCACGCCCGGGACCTTCGCATCCTCGAACGCCGCATCGTTCGCGACGAGCGCCGTCAGCGACGCATCGCCCACGCCGCTCGACCCGCTGCCACGGTGTCCGCGCCCCGCGTCGAGACCCGCACGCCGGTAGGTAGCTGACCGAGTTTCTCGTGCGCGGAAGCGGGTAAGCACCGCGCAATGAGAATCGTCGTCACCGGTGCTTCCGGAAACGTTGGCACCGGCGTACTACGCGCGCTCGCGCGCCACATGCCCGATGCGCAGGTGGTCGGAATCTGCCGCCGTCCTCCCGAGAAGGGCATCGACTACGAACGCGTGACCTGGCACGCCGTCGACCTCGCGTCGCCGTCTGCGACGGCAGACCTGGCCCCGGCCATGCAGGGCGCCGACGTCGTAGTCCACCTCGCGCTCGCAGTGCAGCCGGTTCGCGACGAGGACTACCTCTATCGCGCGAACGTCACGGGCTCTCAGGCCGTCCTGGACGCGATCGACGCTGCTGGCGTGAAGCAACTGGTGTACGCCTCCAGTCTCGGCATCTACGCCCCGGGTGCCGGCGCGCCCGTCACCGAGGACTGGCCGGACACCGGCCAGGAGACCTCGATCTACAGCAGGCATAAGGTCGCCGTGGAACGGATGCTCGACCAGTTCGCCGAGCAGCACCCGGACGTGACCATTGCGCGCTTCCGCCCCACCGTGGTGGTGCAGCGTCAGGCATCGTGGCTGATCAAGACGCTCTATCTCGGCCCGCTGGTGCCCAAGGCCGCGCTGGAGATGCTCCGTCGGCGCCAGCTCCCGATCCTTCCGCTGCCCGCCGGCCTCGGGCTGCAGTTCGTGCACGCCGACGACGTCGGCGACGCCGTGGTGCGAATGATCGAGCACCGTGCTCAGGGGTCCTACAACGTCGCTGCCGACGTTCTGGACGCCGACGCGCTGGCCGACCTCGTCGGTGCCCGTCCCATTGCCGTGAACCCGCGTGCCGCCAGGTCCGTCATCTCGGCGCTCAGCGCGGCCCGCATCATCGCGCTCACTCCCGGCTGGTACGACGTCGCCACCAACACCCCGCTGATGGACACGTCGAAGGCGCACCGCGAACTCGGTTGGACGCCTGCGCATTCGTCGACCGTCAGCGCGCGAGAATTGATCGAAGGCCTTGCGGACGACGCCATCGGCAGCAGTGCCGCCACGGGACTGGGCAGCAGCACGCCCGACATCGGGCGTGCCGTGGCGCGCGTGCACGACGCATCGCTGCTGACGTGGACCGGTCTGGCACTGGCGCGAGCACTGGGCAAGCGTCGCGCCGGGGTCCCCGACGCGGTCGTCGTGGCCACCAATCTGGCGTCCGGCACCCCGCTGGCCCTCGACCGCGTCCTCGAACGACGCACGGACAAGGTCGCACTCATCGCGCCGGTCGCCGTCCTGGCGGCACTGGCGGCGACCGTACGCGGCGGGTGGGCCCCGGTGGCCGCTACCGCGGCGCTGCACGTGCTCAACGGACTCGAGCGCAAGCGCCATGCGAAAGATCTTGATTCCCAGCCGGTTTCCGCGTCGCCGGGGCCGGGTAGTTCCGACGGGTGATGGATCATGGATAACCACTCGCAGGACACGGGCTCACAGGTGGTCCTGATCACCGGTGCGTCCAGTGGCATCGGCAAGGAGACCGCGCTCCGGTACGCCGAGCGCGGCGCCCGGCTGGTCTTGGCAGCACGCTCCGGTGACACGCTCGAAGAGGTGGCCGTCGAGTGCAAGCGGGCCGGCGCGTCCGACGTGATCGCACGGTCGACCGACATCGCGGAAGCCGATCAGGTATCCGATCTCTTCGACGCCGCCCTCGAGCAATTCGGTCGAGTGGACGTGGCAGTGCAGTCCGCGGCGATCACGGCCTTCGGTCGGTTCGTCGACGTGCCGGCCGAGGTATTCGACGGCATCGTGCGCACGAACCTCATCGGCGCCGCCAACGTTGCGCGCTGCGCGTTGGTTCACTTCGAGGAACGCGGATCGGGGCACCTGGTGCTCGTCGGCTCGCTACTCGGCGTCACCGCGGTGCCCTACCAAGCCGCTTATGTCGCAAGCAAGTTCGCGCTCTGCGGGCTGGTGCGGACGTTGCGCCAAGAGACCCACCACCTGCCGGGGGTGAGGGTGCACGGTGTCTACCCCGGGCCGGTAGACACTCCGGTGTACGCGACTGCGAGCAATTTCTACGGTCGTACGCCGAGGGTGCCACCCACCGCCGTGCCCCCGTCGACCATCGTCACGTCGATCGTCCGTGCCACCGAACGGAAGCGTTCCAGTGAACGTCAGGTCGGTTGGATGAACCGCCCCGCGATCGCGGCCTACCGGTTCATGCCTGCGATGTTCGACGCCGTCATCGGACCGTTCCTGCGCGTGGTGGCCTTCACGAACGAACCCGTCGACCCCACCGAGGGCAACGCGTTCGTCGGGTCGGGCGACGAGCCCTCGACCCAGTGACCCGCCGGGGTCAGCAGTCGAGCCGGATCTCGAAGGTGGCCGTACCGGTGTTCGAGATGTTGCCGTCGTAGAACCCGTCTGCGGTTCCGGTAATCACGAAGGAGCCGTCGACGACGGTTGCCTTCGTGGTGCCCGGGGCGGTGTCGGTGACGCCGCCGGTGAAACCGCCCAAGTCATCTATCCGCACCGATCGCGGCTCGACGCCGGCCCCGGTGCGCACTTGAGCGTTGAAGCCCGGTTGCGGCGGAATGGTTTCGATGAGCCACATCCACTCCGCCTGCTGACAGCGAACGATGGGCCGTTCGGCGATCTCGTTGCCGTTGATCGTGATGCGCGCGGTCGGTGTGCCGAGTGCCGAAGCACCGGACGCGCATCCCGTTGCGACCAGTCCGACGGCACACAGGGCGGCGACACCCGATCGTCGCCGTCGTCGGGTGTGCACGGTCGAATGCCGGTCGTAGCCGTACGGTGTTCTCAGATCGGTGTCCATGCCTGCGGATACCCCCCGCTCGGCACTTTGAGACCGCTCGCAGCAAACCGGCTCCGAGGAGGGTGGTCGTGACTGACTGGGTGGTGACGATCATCGGGGCGGTGCTCGTGCTGGTGGTGGTCCGCGACGTGTTCCACACGCTGTTCCATCCGGTCGGGCACGGCAGCATCGCACCCCAGGTCATGAAGTTCGTGTGGTGGCTGCTTCGGCTGTTCCCATCCGATCGCCGGATCACCTCGCTCACCGGACCGCTGGGAATCGGGCTGGTCGTGATTACCTGGGGCGCCATCGCGGTCGTCGGGTGGGCGATGCTCTACTACGCCTCGATGCCCGAGGGCTTCGCCTACAGCTCGGAACTCGACGGCCTGCCGCGCAGCACGGAGTTCGACTCGCTGTACATCTCGCTGGTGACGATAGGCACGCTCGGCTTCGGCGACGTCGTGCCCACGCTGGCGGTCCTGCGGCTGCTCGTGCCGCTCGAGTCGCTGTTCGGCTTCATGCTGCTGACGGCAGCCGTGTCATGGGTCCTGCAGATCTATCCCGCACTGCACCGCCGACGCGTTCTCGCGCTTCAGCTTTCGACGCTTCGCGGGGTCCGTCGAGCCGACCCCACGCTGGGCATCGACAGCATTCCCAGCGACGTCCTCACCGGCATCGCCAACGCCGTCGTCGAGGCGCGCAACGACTTCACCCAGTACGGCGCGACGTACTATTTCCGCGACGTCGAAGCGGACGCCTCCCTGGCTGCGTCGCTGGTGTACGCCACCGAACTCGCCACCGAGGCAGCCGATAGCAAGGACGACCAGATCCGCCTCGCGGGCGCGATGATCACCTCGGCCGTCGACAGTTTGGCCACGCTCCTGAGCGAGGAGTTCTTGCAGTTCGACGGTGATACGGCGGCGGTCATCAAGGCCTACGCCGAGGACCACCGGCACCACGACTGAGGTGCCTAGACCGGTGCCAGTCGGTCGGCCCACGGCATCGCCTGCTCCAGCTGCGCGGCCAGGCGGATGAGCGTCGACTCGCCTGCAAGTGGCGCGACGAACTGCACGCCGAGCGGCAGACCGTCCGCCGTCCAGTGCAACGGCAGCGAGATGGCCGGTCGCCCAGTCAGATTCGCCAGCTGCGTGTACGGGACCCAGTTGAGGTTCTTGTCCACCATGTCGTCGACGATCTTCGTGTGCCGCAGCAGGCTCGCGGTACGCGTCTTGATCAGCACGTCCGAAGCGCGTTGCAGCGCGGCGGGCAGGTCGAACTCGGCGATCCTCGGTGGGGGCGTCGCCAGGGTCGGCGTGAGCAGCAGGTCGTAGGAGTCGAAGTAGGTGGTGAGCCTGCGGGTGTGCTCGTGACGTCGCTCGACGGCGTCGACGTAGGCCACGCTGCTGGTCGCACGGCCCAGTGCCGCAAGGATCAGGGTGTCCCGTTCGAAGGACGCGTCGCTGGCACCAGTCAGGCGCTTGGCCTCGTCGAGTTCCCAAGCCGTGTACACGAACCAGGTCAGCAGGAAGTCCCGCGCCAGCGCGGCGTCGTCGAACGGGGCCTGCGGCAGTTCGTCGACGTGGTGGCCGAGGTCGGTCAGCGTTCGCACGGTGGCCTCGACGGCGGCGGACGCCTCGGGATGCGGGTTAGGGTTGATCGCCGACGGCACCCGCACGCCGATCCGCAACGGGCCGGGATCCTCGCCGACGGTGGACGCGAACGACGCCCCGGGCATCGCGGGTGAGAAGGGGCCGCCCGCTTCCCCGCCGGCGATGACGTCGAGCATCGCGGCGGTGTCGCGCACCGAGCGGGACACGACGCCCTGTACGGCCGCGCCGTGCATGGACTCACCCGTTCCCGGTCCCATCGGGGTCAGTCCGCGTCCGGGCTTGAGTCCGACCAGTCCGCAGCACGCCGCAGGAATGCGGATCGACCCGCCGCCGTCGTTTGCGCCGGCGCACGGGACGATGCCGGCTGCCACCGCCGCGGCCGAGCCGCCAGACGATCCGCCTGGAGTCCGCTGCAGGTTCCACGGGTTGCGCGCTGGTCCCCACGCGTCGGGCTCGGTGATGCCCTTGGCGCCGAACTCGGGGGTGTTGGTCTTGCCGAAGATGACCAGTCCCGCGTCGAGCCAGCGCGCCACGATCGTCGCGTGCTCGGCGGCCGGCGTGGTCTTGAATGCGCGTGACCCGCGCGACGTCGGCAGCCCCGCGTAGTCCTGTGCGAGGTCTTTGATCAGGAACGGCACGCCTGCGAACGGGCCCTCGCCCGGCTCGGTGGGCGGGGCCGGGACGTCGCGGACGATCGCGTTGATCCTCGGGTTGACCACTGCGGCGCGTTCCCGCGCCAGGGTCAACAGTTCTTCGGCTGACACCTGCTTGTCGGCGACCAGCTTGGCCAGGCCGGTGGCGTCGTGGGCGCGGTACTCGTCGAAGTTCACGGTTCGACCGTAGATGTCGCGGTCCCCGGGTGGGGCGCTCTGGGTCCTACCCAGACGGCTGGAGGGAATGGGCCGCGGATTCGATGACGGCGGTGACGGCCTCCGGCTGACTGATCAGGCTGAGGTGTGACCCGCCGGAGAACTCCGTGACGCGGGAGTGCGCCCGCTCGGCCATCGCGCGTTCGGAGGCAGGGGTGATGATGCGGTCCCCACTGCTGATGAAGTACCACGACGGGATGGCGCGCCACGCCGCCTTCGTGGCCGGAGTGTCGAACGCCGCGGCGGCCGCGGTGCGCTGAGTCGCCCACAGCCGCAGTGCCTCCTCGCGCGGCAGGTCGTTGGCGAAGTCGTCGACGAAGACATCCCGGTTCAGGTAGAGGCTGGTCGCGCCACCCGGACCGGGAACCTCGTCGAAGAGTTCGGTGCGGGGTCGTTGCTCGAGTACCGAATCCGCACCCGAGAGCGACCCGTTCGTCTCGCCCACGTCCGGCGCTGCGGCGTCCACGTACACCAGGGCCTCGACGTTCGGGATCCCCGCGGCGGCCTCGGTGATCACCGCGCCACCATAGGAATGCCCGACCAGGACGATCGGCCCTTCGATGGATCGGAGGAACGAGGTGACCGACGCGGCGTCGGACGTGAGGCCCTGCAGGGGATTCGAGATGGCGCGGACGTCGTATCCGTCGTCGCGCAGGGCAGCGACCTCGCCGTCCCAGCTCGAGGTGTCGGCCCAGGCCCCGTGCACCAGCACGACGGTGGGTCGCTGGTGCACCGGAAGCGGAGCGGCCTGCGACGTCGCGTCGTAGGCGAGCAGCGCCGCGGTGGCCACCAGAGCGGCGCCCGCCACGACCGCGATCACGGCCAGTACCGGTTTGAACGCTGCGTACACGAGGCGTCCTTCGTCGACGGAATGTCTACGAATGACCCTTCATCACGGCGGCGTCGATCACATTGCCGCTGGTGAGAACGCCGCCTACCGGCTAGCTGCTAGATGGCCAGCCGTCGGTCGTCGACGCCGCGCCACGCGTCGACGGCATCCTGCAGCGGCATGCCGAGCGCATTGCAGAGTCCGATGACCGTGCCGAAACTGGGGCTCGGCATCCTGCCGACCTCGATCTTGCGCAGCGTCTCGGGTGAGATTCCGGCGTCTCGAGCGATCACGTCCGGATCGCGACCGGCCCGGGCGGTCCTGATCAGAGCGCCGAGTCGCTGACCGGCCTTCACCTGCTCGGGACTCAGGGGGACGCGCACCATGTGGGCCAGCATAGCCGGTATTCAAATACCGTCTTCTGGTAGCGTCGCGGCGGTATAAGAATACCGAGCGTGGAGGTTCTCGTGATCGAACTCAAGACTGCTGCCGAGATCGACAAGATGGCGGTGACTGGCGAATTCGTCGCCGAAACGCTGGCCACCCTGTCGGCCGAGGCGCAGCCGGGGGTGAACCTCATGCAGCTCGAACACCATGCCCGCAAGCTCGTCGAGGACCGCGGCGCGGAATCCTGCTACTGGGACTACGCGCCGTCGTTCGGCCGCGGCCCGTTCCGGAACGTCATCTGCCTGTCGGTCAACGACGCCGTCCTGCACGGCATGCCGCGTGATCACGTGCTGCGCGATGGCGACGTGTTGAGCCTGGACTTCGCGGTCTCGATCGACGGCTGGGTGGCCGATTCCGCAGTCACGGTCATCGTGGGCGATCAGCCGGACCCCGCGGACGTGGCGCTGGTCGACTCGACACGGAGGGCCCTCGACGCAGGCATCGCCGCGGCAGTCCCCGGCGGACGACTCGGTGACATCTCGGCTGCCATCGAGGGAGTTGCCGTCGAAGCGGGCTACCGCGTCAATGCCGAGTTCGGCGGCCACGGCCTGGGGCGCACCATGCACGAGGATCCGCACGTCGCCAACCGCGGGAAGCGCGGCCGGGGGTTGGTCCTGCGAGCCGGGATGACGCTCGCGCTCGAACCGTGGTGGGCACGCGGCAGCGACCGTCTGGTGATGGATTCCGACGGTTGGACTCTGCGTTCGGCAGACGGGTCGAAGACCGCCCACTCCGAACACACCATCGCGATCACCGAATCCGGCCCGCGCATTTTGACGCCGCTCAGCAGCGGGTCAGTGCCCTCGGGACGATGACGACTTCGTTGCGCGGAGGGATCACGCGGTCACGCGGGGCGCACTGATCCGTCGACGTGTCCACCGCGTTCGGGTGCAGCAGGCGGTCGACGTACGACGAACTCACTCGCGCCGTACCCACCAGCAGGTCAGTGGCCGGGCGCATCCTGTCCAGCACCCCGTCGGCAATCCCGCCGATGTGGGCGCCAACGTCGATGATCGTCATGTCGCCTCCTCGTCTCGGCTGGGTGGGCATGTGCTCAGCCAACGCATCCACTGCTAACTATTGCAAGCAAAACGCTTGCTGGTGGCTGCAATATGCCCGATCCGCTGCCTTTTAGGCCGGATGTGATGGAACCCACGCCCAGCCGTAGCCTGACTCGGGTGACGTCCGTCCGGTGGCGGGAGCGCAGCCAACTCGTGCGAGCGCTCCGGCTATGGCGGACCCGGAAGCCCACGACCTTCGGCGACAAGGTGCGCTACAAGATGCTGCGTGACCGCCGCGCGCTCGTCGTGACGTTCGCGGACAAGGCGGCAGTGCGCGAGCACGTCGCAGCAGCCGTCGGCGACCACTACCTGCCGCGCGCCTATGCCGTCGTGGCCGACCCCGAGGCGCTGCGGGGAATCGACCTGCCGGAGTCGTACGTGGTGAAGCCGATCCACGGCAGCGGAGCAGCGATCGTGGTCTCCCCCGCCGCCGACCGCGGCGCGCGCCTACCGAGCGAGCCCAACAGCTGGGTGTACTGCCACGTCCATCCCGAGCACGCGCCGCGGGAGGACGTCATCGCGATCGCAGCAGGTTGGGTTCGGCAGCTCTACGGACAGGGGCCGAACCGCGAGTGGGTCTACGGGCGGGTGCCGCGGCAAGTCATCGTCGAGGAACTTCTCGCAGGCGCCGACGGTGCCATCCCGGACGACTACAAATTCTTCGTCTACCACGGGAAGTGCCACTTCGTTCAGGTCGACAGCGGCCGGTTCGCGCGGCGTACGCAGGACTTCTTCACCGCCGACTGGGAGCACCTTCCACTCACCGGCGGGTTGCCCTGGGCACGTCCGGAACCGCGTCGACCGGCGCGCCTGCACGAGATGGTCGACGTCGCAGAGCGGCTCGGCGTCGATACGGACTTCGTTCGGGTGGACCTGTACGACGTCGACGGCCGGATCGTCTTCGGGGAGCTGACGAGTTTTCCGGCCGGCGGGGACAGCCCGTTCGACCCGGAGTCCTTCAATGCGGACTTCGGCCGCCCGTGGACGGTCCCGCGCCGCTACCGGTGAGCTGCCTAGCCCTCGTCGGACCCGTCGGCTGCATCGTCGCCGAGTGCCTGTGCACCGGGCGTGGCGGGGGTGGCAACCACCTCGTCCTCGTCGACGTTGGTGTCGGCGGGCGTGGGTTCTTGGGACGTCATCGCTGATCTCCTCGTGGGTTCGGGGTCAGGCTGTCCAATACCCCCGCAGCACGCGCGGTAATCCCATTCTCATCACCGAGATCGCGCTTCTGCGCTCAGGCGCGCCGTCCCGGAGGCTCAGCCGAGGTCCTTCTCCGCGGCCGCCAGCGCCGCGAATTCCTCGTCCGGCGAGTTCGCCACGACGTGGTGGCGGCTGTAGAAGCCGAAGTAGGCCATGAAGAGGGCGAACACGACCAGACACCAGGTTGCCGCCGTGCTGTCGACGAGGAAGGTCGCCACCACCGCCAGAGCTGCGATCACGAGTGCGAACGACGTGGTGACGATGCCGCCCGGAGTGCGGTACGGCCGGGGCATGTCCGGTTCGCGCACCCGCAGCGTGATGTGGCTGATCATCATGAGGACGTAGGACAGCGCGGCACCGAAGACGGCCATGTTGAGCAGCATCGCGCCCTGGCCGGTGAGGGAGAGAACGAAGCCGACGATGCCGGGCACGATCAGCGCCAGCACCGGCGCCTTCCGCGAGTTCACCACCGACAGCCGCTTGGGTAGGTACCCAGCGCGAGACAGTGCGAACAGCTGGCGCGAATAGGCGTAGATGATCGAGAAGAAGCTCGCGACCAGCCCGGCCAGTCCGATGTAGTTGACCACCTTGGCCATCGACGAGTCGCCCAGTGCCTCGACGAGCGGATTACCGGACGCGCTCATGGCCTCGGCGCCACCGGAGCCCGCGGTGAGGATCAGGACGGTGGTGCCCGTGATCAGCAGCACCCCCATCGCGGCGATGATGCCCCGCGGTACGTTGCGCGCCGGGTCCTTCGCTTCCTCGGCGGCCAGGGGTACGCCCTCGATGGCGAGGAAGAACCAGATCGCGAACGGCACGGCCGCCCAGATCCCGAGGTATCCGAACGGCAGGAACGCCGAGGCGCCTGCCGCATCGGTCGGGGCGATGTCGGTCAGGTTGGCGGCATCGAAGCTGCCGACCGCCGAGATGGCGAAGACGATGAGGCCCGCCAGCGCGACGGCCGTGATGACGAACATGACCTTCAACGCCTCGCCGACACCGGTGAGGTGGATGCCGATGAAGATGAGGTACACCGCCAGGTACACCCACCACCCGTCGGTGATGCCGAACAGTCCGAGCGACTCCACGTAGGCGCCGATGAACGTCGCGATCGCGGCGGGGGCGATTGCGTACTCGATCAAAATGGCCGTCCCAGTGGCGAATCCGCCCCACGGTCCGAGCGCACGGCGCGCGAACGTGTAGCCACCACCTGCGGCCGGAAGCGCCGAGGACATCTCGGCCATGCCCAGCACCATGGCGAAGTACATCCCGGCAATGAGGACGCCGGCGATCAGCAGTCCGCCGAAGCCTCCCTCGGCGAGACCGAAGTTCCACCCCGAGTAGTCACCGGAGATCACGTAGCCGACGCCCAGACCCGCCAGCAGCAGCCATCCCGCACTGCCCTGTTTCAGGGTCCGTTTGGCCAGGTAGTCGCTCGATTCACTACTCGTCGACGTCATTCGTCGATGCTAGAACCGATCGATCGTCCCGCAGGCGTTTACGACGACTCGCCCCAAACGGTTCAGGTGGTCTCGTGCCTGAGGTGGTCCGGCTGGCTCACCCATCCCGGCGGCACGTCGACGGACAGGGCGAGGTTGACGAAGCGGCCGACGGCGGCGGTGGTCGCCCGGATCGGGCACCACTGCAGGGTGTACGGCACCACCTGACGGGGCGCGAGCGGGACGAGCGCAGTGGCGGTGTGGTTCTCCGACATGGCCTCGGTGGTGAGGATCCACTCGACCTCGTGCTGAGTCTGCCAGTGGTACGCCGCCAGATCGGTATCGGCGAGTTCGACTGTCGGCGGCGACACGCCCACTGCGTCGAGGACCTGCCGGATGGCCAGATGCCACGCCGGGAACAGGTCAGCGCTGTGCAACCCGAGCGTGTCGCCCGCGAGGTCGTGCAGATCGATGGCCTCACTGCCCGAGAGACGATGGTCGGGCCGAAGACCCACCAGAAGCGGCTCGGCGCAGAACACTTCGCTGAGGATCCCTGGCGGATCGGGTACCAGCCCGCAGGTGATCGCGACGTCGACCTCGCCGTCGACGTCGGAGACCGCACGCTCCAGGTCGGGCAACCACATCCGCCGGATGACCAATTGGACGTCGGGCGCCTCGCGGCTGAACGCCGACGCCAGGTGCGGTGCGAGCGCTGGAGAAACGGGCGGCGTGACCCCGAGCCGGACCGTTCCGGCGTCACCCTCGGATATCCGCTGCACCGCCGCCACGGCTCCCTCGACCTCGTCGACGATCCGCTTGGAGCGGACCAGCAACTCGACACCCGCCTCGGTCAGGGCCACCCGACGCGTCGTACGGGTGAGCAGCGGGGTGCCGACCTCACGCTCGAGGCGTCGCACCAGCTCGCTGAGCGTCGGCTGACCGATGTGCAGCTTTGCGGCAGCCCGCCCGAAGTGAAGTTCGTTGGCAACGGCCACGAACGCCTCGAGCTGGCGGAATTCCACTTGCCGATCCTAGATCGACGTGGCCGCCCGCGCCGGATTGATCGCCGTCCGCGATCACAGCCATACGACATTGCCGCTTGTCCCGGCCCCGGCGGCACCGCAGGCTGAACCGCGACAATCGAATGTCGACGACAGGGAACCCATGACCGGATTCGGCACCCGCCATCGCACCGCGACCATCGACGGGCTGGAGGTGTTCTACCGCGAGGCAGGTGATCCCTCGAAGCCGACTTTGCTTCTCCTACATGGCTTTCCATCCAGCTCACACATGTTCCGCAACCTGATGTCGGCACTCGCCGACGACTACCACCTCGTCGCCCCGGATCACATCGGGTTCGGCCGGTCGGCGATGCCGTCGGTCAACCAGTTCAGCTACGGCTTCGACCGTCTGACCGAGATCACCGAGCAACTGATCGACCATCTGGGCCTCGAGCGGTTCGCGATCTACATCCACGACTACGGCGCGCCCATCGGCCTGCGGATCGCCAGCCGGCGGCCGGAACGCATCACCGCGATCATCAGCCAGAGCGGAAACGCCTACACCGAGGGGTTCACGCCGTTCTGGGATCGCTTGTTCGCTCATGCCGCCGACCGGGCCGCCAACGAGGATTCGGTACGCGAGTACTTCACCCCGGAGACCACGAAGTGGCAGTACACCCACGGCGTTCCCGCCGACCGGCTCGACCTCATCGCGCCCGAGACCTGGCTGCTCGACCAGGCCGGGCTCGACCGCAAGGGGAACGACGCCATCCAACTGCAGTTGTTCTGGGACTACCAGTTCAACCTCGACGGCTACCCAGCCTTTCAGGAGTACTTCCGCACCCACCAGCCACCACTGTTGGTCACCTGGGGCAAGAACGACGAGATCTTCGGCGCCGCAGGCGCTGAGGCCTTCCGGCGCGACCTCCCCAACGGTGAGTTCCATCTACTCGACGCGGGTCACTTCGCTCTCGAGACTCACGGTGCCGAGATCTCCGGCTACATCCGCGACTTCCTGGGCAGGCTCTGACCGAGGTGAGCAAGCACTACGCATCGACGGCCTTCACCGACGGGGTGCGCGCCGTGCAGGAATACCACGGGAGCCGAGCGTTCTACGAGCGCAAGCGCGCAATCGGGCGCGCGACGCCGGGCACCGATCCGCTCACCGAGGCCGAGAAGGACTACCTCGGTGAGCGGGTCGACTTCTACGTGGCCAGCGTCGGCGAGACGGGCTGGCCGTACGTGCAGTACCGGGGCGGTCCGGCCGGTTTCGTGCGGGTCCTCGACGACCACACCATCGGGTGGGCCGACTTCCGCGGGAACCTGCAGTACATCACCACCGGCAACGTCTCCGGCGACGACCGCATCGCCATCATCGCGGTCGACTACGTCCACCAGCGCCGGCTCAAGATCTTCGGCCGCGTCCAAGTGGTCACCGTCGAGGACGATCCCGATCTCGTTGCGTCGCTTGTCGACTCCGACTACGAGGCAGTTCCCGAGCGCGCCGTCATCGTGCACGTAGAGGCATACGACTGGAACTGCCCGCAGCACATCACCCGCCGGTTCAGCGCAGCCGAACTGGAGCCGGTCCTGGCCCCGATGCGGGAGCAGTTGGCCGCCCTCCAGGCCGAAAACGCTCGCCTGCGGGAGGAACTGCGCAGTCCGACCTGAACGCTCAGCCGAACCGGACCTGGATGCGGTGATCCTCGTCGGTGACGTAGAAGGTCCGTCCATCCTCCACGGCGAGGCCTTCCACGTTGCGGAGATCGGGGAAGTCCTGCACCAGTTCGGCTCGTACGCCGCCGACGGCCGGCCCGTCGGCGGGCAGGCTGAACCGCCAGTGCGAGCAGTTCGGTTCGGCCCCTTCGGGATGGTCGACGAGTAGTACAGAGCCCTTGTCGGTGGCGTCGATCGAGCCGATGACCGCGTCGTAGACGTCGCCGCCGGAGTGGGAGAGGGCGCGGAAGCCCACCAGCACGCCGGGTGGTGACACGCCGGCGATCTCCCACACGTGCTCGACGGTGGGCATGACGCCGTCCGCCTCGAACATGCCAGGAACGCCGGACAGCTCGATCAGGATCGGCTCACCCTCGGCGGTGGTCGGAAAGCGCAGCGCGAGAAGCAGGTTGCCGTTGGGGCGGAAGGCGGCGCCCTCGATGTTGACCGGTACGTCTCGCTCGGTCAGGCGTTCGACCCACCCCTTGCTGCGCTGCACGCCACGTTCGATGGTCTGCGCGATGAAACGGGTCCGCACCGTGTCCCCCGGTGTGATCGCGACGACGTGTGAGGCGTCGAGCGCATCGTTGATCAGCCGGTGCAGGCGGAACTTGTTGCGGCGCACGTCGATCGGCATCTCGGTCTCGGGTACCGCACGGTCGATCGACTGCTCGTCGAAGCGGGCGACGAAGGCGCGCTTGGCCTGCAGCGGCCCCGCCTTGGACCCGTAGTGCGAGCCGATGACGTAGACCCAGCCCTCGTGCCGCGCGACGGCCTCGGCGTCCTCCGTTCGCCCGCGCTCGTCGCCGGCCTGGAGGTGCAGCGGGTGGATCTCCCAGCCTGCGTCCGGCGCCGCCCCGCGCGCGTGTCCCAGCACTGCAATGCAGTCCTCGACCGGCCCCTCGTCGAGAACCGTCCAGAAGCCGAAATCCCAACCATGGGCGTCGAGAAGCGCCTCGTTGTCCACGTGGACCAGGTCGGAGGCCTCGTTGCCCTCGTGTGCGAGATCCACCGTCGCAAGGCTGGGCGTCATCGCCGAATGGTAGCTGCCACGGCGGGGGGCCCCTCTTCCTAGACCCCGTCGCGCGTGACCCGCGTGCTACCGGGATGGAGGAGCGAATGGCGGTAGCCGTACAGCGCGTAGACCACGAGGCCGATCACGAGCCAGATGCCGAACCGGTACCACGTGGTCGAGGTGAGGTAGGTGGTGAGCCAGATCGAGGAACCGACCCCGATGAGCGGGATGATCGGCATGCCGGGGGTCTTGAAGCCGCGCTCGATGTCGGGCGACCGGTAGCGCAGCACCATGACCGCGCTGCACACGACGGCGAAGGCGAGCAGGATCCCGATGTTGGTCAGCTCGGCGGCCTCGGCGATCGGCGTGAAGCCGGCGATGATGGCCGATCCGATGCCGACGATCCAGGTGACCCGCACCGGGACCCGGTGCTTGTCGTCGACGGCGGCGAACCACTTGGGCAGCAACCCGTCACGGGCCATCGAGAACCAGATCCGGGTCACGGCGAACATGAAGGTGAACATGACGGTGGCGATGCCGAGGATGGCGCCGACAGAGATCAGGGTCGCGATTCCGGGCAGGCCGACGTCTTGGAACGCCTGGGCGAACGCAGACTCCGGGTCGACCTCGGTGTACTTGATCATGCCGGTCAGCACCAGGCATGCCAGCACGTAGAGCACCATCGAAATCGCCAGTGAGAACAGGATGGCCTTGGGCAGGACCCGACGGGCCTCTGCGGATTCCTCTGCGGCCGAACTCATCGCGTCGTAGCCGAAGACGGCGAAGAAGACGATGGACGCACCGGCGAAGACGCCCGACCAACCGAACGGCAGGAACGGCGTGAAGTTGTCGGTGTTCACGTAGAAGACGCCGAGACCGATGATGAGGATGACGAGTCCCACCTTGAGCCACACCAGGACGCTCTCGATCCGGGCCGCGTTGCGCACGCCGCGGGTGAGTACGAAGGCGATGAGCAGACACAGCACGACGGCGAACAGGTCGACGACCCGACCGGGCTGCTCGGGGTCGCTCCCGGGTGCGCCGAGCATCCACTCCGGCAGGCCGAGGCCGACCTGCTCGACGAGGAACCCGAAATAGCCGGAGATTCCGATGCCGACGACGGCGACGATGGCGGTGTACTCGAGCAGGAGGTCCCAGCCGATGAACCAGCCGACGCCCTCGCCGAGTACGGCGTAACCGTAGGTGTAGGCCGATCCCGCCTTCGGGATCATCCCGGCGAACTCCGCGTAGCACAGGGCCGCACACGCGCTCGCGATTCCTGCCACCACGAACGACAAGAGCACTCCGGGCCCAGCCGCTTCCTTGGCTACTGCCCCGGCGAGGGAGAAGATGCCTGCGCCAATGATTCCGCCGATGCCGAGCGCGGTGAGCTGCCACAGACCCAGGACGCGCTGGAGCCCGACTTCCTCGGGGTCCTCCCGCTGGATCTCGTCCACGGGCTTGCGACGAAAGATGCCCGTCGCAGAGGAATTCAGGATGCTCATGTTCGCGTGACCTCCCGCTGCGCGCCGCGCCATGTCGGCCGAAATGACCCGGCTGACTCTAGTCCCGAGTGACTGCCCGTCGATCGTTTCGGCGAGATCGCGTGAACCCCTCGGGGGGCCGGGATCCGGCGGTGGCGGCGCGGCGGAAGTCGCTCGGATTGACCCCCCGGATGCGCTTGAACGCCGCGCTGAATCCGAAGGGGTCGGAGTAGCCGACGGCGGCGGCGACCTCGGCCACGGTTGCTGCGCGCCGCTCGATCAGCAGGTCCGCCGCGAGCGTCATGCGCCACCGGGTGAGGTAGGTCAGCGGTGGTTCGCCGACCAGTTCGGCGAAGCGCTTGGCAAGCGTCGACCGCGACACCCCGATGCGGTCGGCCAGGGACGACACGGTCCATGGCGCCGCGGGGTCGGCGTGCAACAGCCGCAGCGCGTCGCCTGCCACCGGGTCCCGCTGCGCGGACCACCATGCGGGCGGCTCACCGCCGGGCCGGTCGAACCATTCGCGCAAGGTGCACACCAGCATCCAGTCGAGTAGCCGGTCGAGCACCAGTTGCTGGCCCGGCGCGTCGACGGCCACCTCGGCCGCGAGGTGGTCGAGCACGGCGTCGCCCGTTCCCCCGGCCTCGACGCGCAGTATGACGGGCAGGGCATCGAGCAATCGGCGGCTGATCTCACCACGCACCGGATACGCGCCGACGATCAACGTCGTCGACCCGGGGGCGTCATCACCCGGGTCGTTCCAGCCGAGTCGATGCCGCGTACCGCCCTGCTCGGGTGTCGCGCAGAACTCGCCGCATGCCAGCGGCTGGGCCCGGGTGTCCAGATCGTCGACGAAGGTGAACGTTCCGGGGCCGCGCACCACCACCGTCTCGTAGGCGCGCAACCGCTCGGGGGCAGCGTGCTCGGGCACGATCCACCCCTCGCCTCCGACGACCGTGCACAACGTCAGTGGCGCGCCGTCGACGAAGTGCAGGGCCCACGGCGCAGACAGCGTGGAGCTCCCGAACAGCGAGCCTTGAGCCCGTACCCCTCGGAAGAGATCGGCGAAGACGTCCACATCGAGCACTCTAGACGATTGGACAGGTATTCCGGCCTTTCACCCATGGGATCGTCCGAGTCATCGGCGTTAGATGAAGGACATGGGTACCGATACGAACACGAACACCGTCCTCGTCCTCGGCGCGACCGGCAAGACGGGCAGACGGGTGGCAGCGCGGCTGCGTCTGCATGGCACGCCCGTCAGAGCCGCCTCCCGGTCGGGCGACACCCCGTTCGACTGGTCTGATCCGGGCACCTGGGACGCGGCCCTGCGGGGTGCCGCGGCCGCCTACGTCGTCCCTCCCGGTACGCCCGGCCCGGTGCACGACTTCGTGGCCCGCGCAGAAGCGGCGGGGTTGCAGCGGCTGGTCCTGCTGTCTGGGCGTGGCGCCGACACCTGGGGCGACTCGTCGTTCGGCCTGGACATGCGAGACGCCGAGGACGCCGTGCGCGCGTCGTCACTGGAGTGGACGATCGTGCGGCCCAACAACTTCGACCAGAACTTCAGCGAGGAACTGTTCCACGCGCCGGTCGTGGCAGGCGAGCTGGCCCTTCCCGCAGGAGACGTCCCCGAGCCATTCATCGACGTCGAGGACGTGGCCGACGTGGTCGCCGCCGTCCTGACCAGCCCAGGCGGGCACGGGGGACGCACCCACGAGCTGTCCGGTCCGCGATCCATCACGTTCGCTGAGGCGGTCGACGTCATCGCCCGGGCAACCGGACGACCCATCACCTACAAGCAGGTCTCCCCCACCGAGTACACCGCGGCACTGGTCGACGACGGCATGGGCGCGGACGACGCCCACCACCTCGCCGACATGTACGTCCTGATGGAGCGCGGCGTGATCTCGGGAACCACGGATGGCGTCGAGGCCGCGCTAGGCCGCGCCCCACGGACCTTCGAGGACTACGTGCTGCGGACCGCCGCGACTGGAGCGTGGGACCGGTGAGTGCTTCGCTCGCCCAAGATCAATCCCCCGTCGCTTCGCTCGCCCCGGCTGACCTCGAGTTCCTCCGCCGCCCCCTACACGGATTCCTCACCATGGCCGCGGGGCCGACGCCCCCGCAACCACGACCGGTGTGGTTCGAGGCCACTGATGACGGCACGATCCAATTGTTTACCGGCCCCGACACTCTCAAGGTACGACGAGCGCGTCGGGACCCCCGCGCGTCGCTCGTCGTCGCCGCACCCGTGGGTGAGCGAGAGCGCTGGGTGTCGGTCGCCGGACGAGTCACCGTGGAGGCCGACGGTGGGCACGACCTGGCCACCCGTCTGGCAGCACGCTACTGGGACCTCGACGACCCGGTCCGGGCCGAGGACCTCGCCGCGATCCTCGCCGAGGAGCAGGTTCGCCTGGTCATCCACCCGGACACGGTGAGTCGCTACGCCTACTGATCCGTCCCGTACGCGCCGCCGTCGATGTCGTCGATCAGAGTGGGACCGGTCGGCGTCCATCCCAGAAGACGTTGCGTCGCAGTGCTACTCGCCGCCATGTCGCTACTGAAGAAGCCGCCGATCCAGCCGAAGTGCTCCTCCACGCGGTCAGTTGGGACGGCCGCGACGGGCAGGTCGAACGCCCGGCCGATGGCCTCGGCGATCACCCGGGTGGGGACCCCCTCCTCGGCGACGGCGTGCAGGCGGGCACCGGCCGGTGCCTTCTCTAGGCCGAGCACGACCATGCGGGCGGCGTCGACGACGTGGACGGCGGGCCACCGGTTGGCTCCCTCGCCGGGGTAGCCGGACACGCCTCGCCGGCGGGCGATTTCACACAGGGCAGCCACGAAGCCGTGGTCGCCGGTCCCGTGCGTGGTCGGCGAGAAGCGCAGGGCGACGGGCCGGACGCCCCGTTCGACGAAGCCGAGCGCCAGGTTCTCGGTGCCGCCGCGAGGTGCGTCGGGGCCGTGGAACGGGGAGGCGTCGTCCTCGGTCGCGAGGTGGCCGCCCTTCAGGCCGGCGAGACCGGACGCGAGGAGCAGTGACCGGTCCGTACCGGCGAGCGCGTCGCCGATGGCCGTGACTGCGTCACGTTCGGCGGCGTTCGACGCCGCCATGTTCGCCCAGTCGTGCTTGTTGGCAAGGTGAATAGTGGCGTCGGCAGCGGCGGCGCCTGCCCGGATGCCGTCGAGGTCGTCGAGGTCCCCACGCCGGACGCGGGCCCCCTTGGCCTCGAGGGCCGCGGCGGAGTCATCGGAGCGGGCCAACCCGGTGACGGTGTGACCCGAAGCCAGCAGGTCGTCGACCACTGCGCGACCGATCCAACCGGATGCCCCGGTCACGAAGACGTGCATGACGTGTCCCTTCCATATTGATGTCAGTTACTGACGTGACCGTACACCTCGAAGTCAGTCACTGCCATCACTACACTTCGGGGCATGGTGCGATGGGTGCCCGGGACTCCGGACCGGCTGCAGCACGCCGCTCTGGAGCTGTTCGCCGCCCGCGGCTACGAGCAGACGACGGCCGCGGAGATCGCCCAGGCGGTGGGCCTCACCGAACGGACCTTCTTCCGGCACTTCAGCGACAAGCGCGAAGTGCTGTTCCACGGCCAGCAGTCGTTGACCGACGCGTTCGTGGCCGGCGTCGCCGAGGCGCCGCAGACCGCGTCCCCGATCGAGTTCGGTCTCAGCGCGCTACGTTCAGCGTCGGGCTTCTTCCCCGACGACCGCAGGCCGTACTCACGCATGCGCCAGACGGTGATCGATGCCAATCCCGCGCTGCAGGAACGTGAGGCGCACAAGCTGGTTCGCCTGGGACGCGCCCTCGTGGACGCCCTGACGGCACGCGGCGTCGACGACCTGACGGCGGACGTGGTGGCGCAGCTCAGCGTCATGGCCTTCGGCATTGCAATCGCCCGTTGGATACGCACCGACGAGGACCGGTCGTTCGAGGACGTCGCCACCGACGTCGTGCAGCGGGTGGGGATCGTGGTGCGGGAGCTTCCGCGCTAGCCGCGCCGTCGACCCGGGTGGATACTGCGTGCATGCCGATGTACGCGCGCCACACCCGCCCGGCGACGATCGGCGATCTCGCCGCCCACGTCCGTGAGAAGCTGACCGCCCACGCCGACTCCCACCAGCTCGTCCTGAACGACGTGCAGGCGTGGTTGACGCACAGCGAGAACCTGCCGTCGGGTTCGGGATTGGGAAAGCTGCTGCGGCGCAGGGCGAATCCGTCCGACCCCGATGCCGAGCACGACACCGTCGTGGTGCTGCACCCGACGCACCTCCTCGTCGCCATCGACGGGGCCAAGCGTGGGACGTCGGTCCTGTCGCTGCCGCTGACGCAGGCGTCCGTCGTGTCCGGTACGGGACTCGACGCCCGGCTCGGCACAGTGGCCGGCGAGACCGGCGGCTTCACGATCTCCGGCCTTCCCGGCGACTCACCCGGCAGTTTCTACGTCGGGCTCGGCACTGAACCCGTTGCCACCGAATGCTTCTCGGCCGTCGAAGCGGCCATCGCCGCGGCGAAGAATTCGGGCCGGCGACGATGACGCCGGAGTTCATGCTGACGACGTTGATCGTGGTGGCGTCACCGGGAGCCGGGGCCCTCTTCACCATCGCCGCCGGGATAGCGCGGGGCTGGCGGGCGAGCCTGGTGGCAGCGTTCGCGTGCACGCTGGGCATCGTGCCGCACGTGATCGCCGCGGTGACCGGTTTGGCAGCCATCATGCACGCCAGCGCGCTGGCGTTCTCCATCGTCAAGTGGTTCGGCGTCGCCTACCTGCTCTACCTGGCGTGGAAGACCTTCCGAGACCAGTCGATGTTCGACGTCGAGACGGGCACCGCGCAGACCTCCACGGTGCGCGTCATCGGCTCCGGCGTTCTGGTGAATACGTTGAACCCGAAGCTCACGATCTTCTTCTTCGCGTTCCTGCCACAGTTCGTCGCGCCGGGCAGCGCTGACGCCGTGGCGTCCATGATCTGGCTCAGCGCGATCTTCATGGCCGTCACGCTGGTGGTCTTCAGCGCCTACGGCGTGTTCGCCGCGGCGCTACGCCGACAGGTCATCTCACGGCCTCGAGTGGTTTCGTGGATTCGCCGCAGCTTCGGTGCGACCTACCTCGTCCTCGCCGGACGGCTCGCGGTGCAGTCACGCTGACCCCGGGATCTTGGGCGGGTTCGGGAGGACAAGGGGGCGCGTCTTTTCAGTGTCGCGCGACCGACTTCCAGCCCCTGCCGGTTCTTTGGAATCGTCACTCCCGAACCCGTCGTAGCAGCCAGCGTACGCCGGTCAGCGCGGTCACACCAGGATGCTTTCGCAGTCAAACTCATGACCGGTGGTCGTCACGGCTGGGTCTCGATGTCGGTCATCGCCTTGCCGGGCCGACCGGGCGCAGAGTTCCCTAAGGGCACGCGGTTGGGTCCCGCACATCTTCATCCCGGGGGGAAGCATGAACCGGTTCGACGTCGTCGTCGTCGGCGCCCGCTGCGCTGGATCGCCGCTCGCGATGTTGCTGGCCCGTCGGGGTCTGAGCGTCTGCCTGCTCGACCGCGCGAGGTTCCCGTCCGAGACCCCGTCGACGCACATCATTCAGCCGTCGGGAGCGCAGCTTCTCGACCGGATGGGTCTGCTCGACGCTGCGCTGGCCGCCGGTGGCGCCGAACTCAGCCGGTTCACCGTGGTCAGTGACGACGTGCGCATCGAGGCTCACGTCGACGACCTGTCCGCGCGACCCTCCTTGTGCATCCGGCGGGTGACGTTGGACGCGCTCCTGGTGGAGGCAGCTGGCGCTGCCGGGGTCGACGTCCGCACCGGATCGGCGGTCACGGGCCTGCTGGTGGACGACGGGCGCGTCACCGGAGTACAGACCGCCACCGGACCCGTTCACGCGTCCCTGGTGGTAGGAGCCGACGGGCGGCATTCCACGGTGGCGTCGTCGGTCGGCGCCCAGAAGTATCACGTGGTGCCACCGGGCAGGCTGCCGACGTGGGCGTACTTCGAGGGCGTCTCCGACCAGGCCGGCCGTGCGCTGCTCGGCCGCATCGGGGAGACTGCCTATCTCGCCGGTCAAACCGATGGTGGCCTCTACATGACTGCGGTGACAACGGGTTTCGCCAACCAGGCCCGGTTCGACGCCGACCGCGATGGCTACTTCACCACGGCCATCCGACGATTTCCCGAGTTGGCCGACGCACTGGCCGGCGCGCGCCGGGTCGGCCCCATTCGCATGGTGACCAACTGGGACAACTACTTTCGCCAGTCTGCCGGTCCGGGATGGGTACTCGTCGGCGACGCAGGCCACTTCAAGGATTTTCACCCAGGCCAGGGCATCGGCGACGCCTTCCGGCAGGCTAAACGCCTCGCGGAGGAGATCGTCGAAGGACTCCGAACCGGCGGGGTGGACGCAGCCACGCAACGCTGGTGGCGATGGCGCGATCGCGACGCCTACGAGATGTACTGGTTCGCAATACTCATGGGATCACCCGGAGCCCAGTCGCCGCTGCAGAGGAGCATCTTTCGCGGCATCGCAGCCGACCAGGAGGCTAGCCGCACGCTCTTCCGCGTGCTGAATCGCGACGTCCGCCCGTCGCAACTGTTCACGCCCGGGCGAGCCCTCCGCGGCGCAGCCGGCGCCTTGCGCAGGGAGCCACGTCAAGCGAAGTCGATCGCTAGTGAGGTGGCAGGTTCGGTCGCGCAGATCGTTGGACAGATGAGGTCGGGTAGGACGCCCCCGCCGGGCATGCCCGCCGCGGTCTGGCGATAGCCGACTACGTCAGCAGCCGAGGTACGTGGTCGCGTTGGTGACGATCTCGATTGCCACGGTCTCGCCGATCCCGAGTTCCCGATCGAGCATTCCGCTCGCCGTAGCCGCGGGATTGCCGGCGTCGATGATCGCGCACGCCCGATGCCCGGCGGCCAGCAATTCGTCTGCGGTCATGAAGCTGAACCGTTCCTGCAGTCCGTGCAGAAAGCCCTGCGTGTCCGCAGAAGCCGGGGCGGCCAGCGCGAGGAGGCCAATTTGGCCTGCCGCGAGCGCGCCGACCACGCATGCCGTTCCAGCCGCGACGGACGGGTGACTGGCTACCGCGACGCCACGGCGACGGCGCTGACGATCGAACATGCATTAACCCCCGATGACGTTAGCTAGCAACGACTTTGCGACGAATCACTCGCCGGTCGCATCGAACGGATGCTAACGCGGACCATGGCGCACCGCAGAATCGAGTGGTCAGCATCACTACCGAGAACGGGCGGATATCGGTCAAGCGTTTGCCACGCCGGGCGACGAAAGGCCTACTGATCATTTGCCACACCCCTTATGGTGCTTGAGTGCCACAAATGGACCGCCGCAGCCTGATGATGATGATGACCGGAGCCGCCGCGCTGGGCGCCGCGCTCCCGGTACCGCTGGCGGGCGCATCGCCGCTGCGCCCCGCTCCACCCCTGGAGCCACCCGCGGACGCCGCCGCCGGTAGGCGCTACCTCTTCCAGGACGAGTTCGACGGCCCCGCCGGTTCGGGCCCCGATCCATCCAAGTGGCTGGTGCAGAACTGGGACGACGCGGTGAACCCGCCACTGGCGGGCCACTACCGCGACGACCGCCGCAACGTGTTCATCGACGGCAATTCCAACCTCGTGCTGTGCGCGACGAAGGAAGGCGACCAGTATTTCAGCGGAAAGGTGCTCAGCCAGTTCCGCGGGCAGATCAACACCACCTGGGAAGCCCGACTGCGATTCGACATGTTCCCCGGCCTGTGGCCCGCCTACTGGCTGGTGAACCAGGATCCGCTGCCCGATGGTGAGGTCGACATCGTCGAGTACTACGGCAACGAGAAGTGGGCGCCGGGCACCACCGTCCACGCGGCGTCGAACGGCAAGACCTGGGAGGGACGGTCCATCCCCGAGCTGGTGGACCCGGGGTGGCACACCTGGCGCGTGCATTGGGGCGAGGACGGTTTCCAATTCTGGCGTGACTACGTCGACGGTGCGGAGCCGTACTTCACGGTGCCGCCGAACCCGATCCCGGTGCATGGCAACCCCAGCGACCTGCGCTGGCCGTTCGGCATCCCGGGCTACTGGATGCAGGCCGTGCTCAACGTCGCCGTCGGTGGCACCGGTGGCGGTGACCCCGCCCGCGCCCCGTACCCGTCGGTGATGCTCGTCGACTGGATCCGCGTCTGGTAGAGACGCTGGCGCGCCTTCGGCCCCGTCCAACACTGGACCCGCTGGTCGTCGGGCTGTTCGGTGCCGCCATCAGCCTCATCGGGGCCGGACGGCCATCGTTCTGGTACGACGAGGCTGCGACGATCTCCGCGGCCTACAGCCGCTCTGTCGCACAGCTGTGGCAGATGCTCGGCGACGTCGACGCCGTCCACGGCCTCTACTACCTGTCGATGCACGGGTGGTTTCAGGTGTTTCCGGCCACCGAGTTCTGGGCGCGTGTGCCCAGCGGCCTCGCCGTCGGCGGCGCCGCCGCGGGAGTGGCGGTGCTGGGCAGGCAACTGTCGTCGCGCGCAGCGGGGCTGGCCGCCGGGATCATCTGCGCCATCCTGCCGCGAACGACGTGGGCGGGCATCGAGGCGCGGCCATATGCGTTGTCGATGCTGTTCGCGGTGTGGCTCGCCGTCGCTCTGGTCTGGGCGGCGCGGCGTGGTACCCGCTGGCCGTGGGCTGCATACGGCGCGCTGCTGGCGCTGTCGATCCTGCTCGACGTCTACCTCGTCCTCCTGGTCCCGGTGCACGCCGTGTTCGTGCTGGCGTTCCAGCGAACGCGATCCGTCGCGGTGCCCTTCGGCGTCACGTCGGCACTGGTGGTCGGGGCCGCAGCGCCGTTCGTCGCCGTGGTCGCTGGCCAGGCACACCAGATCAGCTGGATCACGCCGATCGGGCGCCGTACGCTCGAAGACGTTGCGGTGCAACAGTACTTCGATCGCAATCCCTATTTCGCCGCGCTTGCCGCGCTGGTGGCGGTCGCCGCCGCGGCGGTCTGGCTGTGGACTTCCCGGCGACTGGAACGCGGTGACCGTGAAGCGGTAGTCCTGGCGCTGACGTGGCTGGCCATCCCCACGGCGGCGATCGTCGGGTGGTCGGCCGTTGCGGAACCGCTCTACACGCCGCGGTATCTGTCGTTCACCGCTCCGGCGATGGCATTGCTGCTCGGCGTGTGCGTCGTCGCCGTGGCCCGCTTGGCATGGCTCGTGGCCGCCGTCGTCGCGGTGTTCGGTGCCGTGTCCGTGCACGGTTACACCGAGTTGCAGCGCGGTCCGTACGCCAAGTACGACATGGACTACAGCCAAGTGGCCGACCTCATCACCGCGGAGGCCAGCGCGGGTGACTGCCTCCTGGTCAACGACACCGTCACCTTTCACCCCGCACCGATGCGGCCGTTGCTCGCCGCGCGCCCCGATGCCTACGCGAAGCTGGTCGACGTCAGCCTGTGGCAACGCGCGACGGAGCTGCACGGGGTCTTCGACACCAACCTGATCCCCGAGGCGTCCGTGGGACCGCTGCAGCGCTGCGGCACCGTGTGGGTGATCACCCAGGCCGACCCCGCCGCGCCGAAGGACGAAGCGGGCGTGGCGATTCCGCCAGGGCCGCTGTTCGGCGGCACCCGGACGTTCGCGGTCACTCACGACATGGGCTTCCGGCTCACCGAGCGGTGGCAGTACAGCCTGGTGCAGGTCCTGAAGGCGACGCGCTAGGTCTCGGTGACGCGCCCGCCGTCGACGACCCAGGTTCGGTCCAGTCGAACGTTCTCCAGCATCCGCCGATCGTGGGTGACCAGCAGCAGCGCGCCGTCGTAGGAGTCCAGCGCTTGTTCGAGTTGCTCGATCGCGGGGAGGTCGAGGTGGTTCGTCGGCTCGTCGAGGACCAGCACGTTGGTGCCGCGCGCCTGCAGCAGCGCGAGACCGGCGCGGGTCCGTTCACCGGGTGACAGTTCGTCGACGGTGCGTTCGACGTGGTCGGCTCGCAGGCCGAACTTCGCGAGCAAGGTTCGGACGTCGGCGGTCGTCCATGACGGCACGCGTTCCTCGAACCGGTCGACGAGTCGATCCGAACCCGTGAAATCGGCTCGCGCCTGGTCGATCTCGCCGATCGCCACGTTGGCGCCCAGACTCGCACGACCCTCGTCGGGCTCGCGGCGGCCGAGGAGGAGCCGCAGCAGCGTCGACTTTCCCGCCCCATTGGGTCCGGTGATGCCGATCCGCTCCCCCGCATCGACCTGAAGTGACACCGGGCCGAGGACGAAGTCGCCCTGCCGCACGACGGCGTCGTCGAGTGTCGCGACGACGGCACTGGATCGGGGCGCGGCTCCGATCGTGAACTCCAGCGTCCACTCCTTGCGGGGTTCGGGCACTTCCTCGAGGCGGGCGATCCGGCTCTCCATCTGACGAACCTTCTGCGCCTGCTTCTCACTGGACTCGGTGGCCGCGCGCCGCCGGTTCTTGTCGTTGTCGGGAGCCTTGCGCATCGCGTTGCGGACGCCTTGGCTCGACCACTCCCGTTGTGTGCGTGCGCGTGCGACGAGGTCGGCCTTCTTGTCGGCGAATTCCTCGTACTGCTCGCGCTTGTGCCTCCGACCCACCTCGCGCTCTTCGAGATAGCTCTCGTAGCCACCGCCGAAGACCGTCGTCGTGTTCTGCGCCAGGTCCAGCTCGAGGACGTGAGTCACGCTGCGAGCGAGAAACTCTCGATCATGGCTCACCAGTACGACGCCACCACGGAGTTCACGGACGAACTGCTCGAGCCGGGCAAGCCCATCGAGGTCGAGATCGTTGGTCGGCTCGTCGAGCAGTACGACGTCGAACCGCGACGTCACCAGGGCCGCGAGTCCGACCCGGGCCGCCTGCCCACCCGACAGTGCGGTCATGAGCGTCGACTCCGGTCGTACCGACTTCGAATCGAGCCCCAGGTCCGCCAATACCGCCGGCAGGCGCTCGTCGAGGTCGGCGGCGCCGGTTGCGAGCCAGTGGTCCAGTGCCGCGGAGTAGGCGACGGCGGGATCGACGCCCGGGGGCGATTGCTCCGGTTCCGACAGAGCAGCCGCCGCGGCCTCCATGGCCGCCGTGGCATCGGCACAGCCGGTGCGGCGGGCGACGTACGCGGCGACGGTCTCGCCAGCGACGCGTTCGTGCTCCTGCGGGAGCCACCCGACGAAGGCGTCGGCCGGCGCGATGCTCACGACCCCATCGAGCGGTTCCAGGTCGCCGGCCAGGATCCGCAGCAGCGTGCTCTTGCCTGCGCCGTTGGCGCCGACCACTCCGACCACGTCACCCGGTGCGACGGTTACGTCGAGACCCTCGAAGAGGGTGCGATGGGCGAACCCCCCGGCGAGGTTCTTCGCGACGAGCGTTGCGGTCATGGCTAGCCGGCTACGGCGGCGCCGCAGATGCCGCACACCTCGAAGGTGCGGCGCTTCCACCGCGCCACGGGGATGAAGAACAGCGAGAACTGCTTGAACTCCTGCATCCGCGCCCACTGCGTGGTGTTGTGACAGCGGGGGCAGGTCCGCACCTCCCCGGAGCCAAGGTGCTTTTGCTTGGTGCCGTAGCCGAAGAAGAGCAACATGACTCCAGGGTAGGGGCGATCCGTTAGCCCGCCTGCCGGCGGATCAGGTCGGCGGCCTTCTCGCCGATCATGATCACCGCGGCGTTGGTGTTGACCGGCGGGATCTTGGGCATGATCGACGCGTCGGCCACCCGCACGCCTGCCAGACCGCGTATGCGCAGTTCCGGATCCACCACGGCCTCGGCTCCCGTGCCCATCGCGCAGCTTCCCACCGGGTGGTAGTAGGTGCTGGTGCCGCGTGCGACGAACGACCGCAGCCCGGCTTCGTCGGTGACGTCCGGCCCGGGGAGCACCTCGCGAGCACGCCACGGCGCGAACGGCGCGGTGGCTGCGATCTGACGCGCGACGTGCACCCCGTGCAGCATCCGCACCACGTCGGATTCGGTACCCAGGTAGTTCGGGTCGATCAGCGGTGGGGTCGACGGAGACGGTCCGGCGAGTCGAATCGAGCCACGCGCTTGCGGCACGATGGCCACCGCCAACGTGAAGCTGTTCGCGGGTGCCGACAGATTGGCGGGGTGGAACGGCACGTGAATGAACATCAGCTGCATGTCGGGACCTGGGAGCGAGTCGTCGCTACGCCACAGCATCGACGTCTCGGCGTGATTGGTCTTGGCCGCCGGGATCGGTTGCGCCGCTTCGTAGACGACACCGCACAGCGGATGGTCGTGCAGGTTGCGGCCCACCCCGGGCAGGTCGTGCACCACGTCGACACCGGCCGCTTCGAGTTCGGCAGCCGGCCCGACACCCGACAGCAGCAGCAACCGCGGTGAGTCGACCGCGCCTGCGCTGAGCACCACCTCGGTGTCGGCGTACGCGGTCACGACTTCGCCACCCCGGTCGAAGTCGACTCCTATGCAACGCAACCCGTCGAAGCGCAGCTTCAGCGCCCGGGAGTTGGTCGACACGGTCAGGTTGGTCCTGCTGCGGCCCAGCGGGTGCAGGTAGGCGGTCGCGACGCTTTGGCGGAGGCCGCCGGTTATCGCGAGGTCGTGCCACCCGGCGCCCTCGGCTCGGGCTCCGTTGAAGTCGTCGGTCAGTGGGAAGCCTGCTGCGGCGGCCCCGTCGACGAAGACCTGTGACAGGGGGTTCGCTTCTGCGTCTGCTGCGCGGGCGGGACGCATCGGCCCGTCGGTTCCGCGGTAGCGCGGATCCCCTCCCGCGACTGTCTCCATGCGGCGGAAGTAGGGCAGCACGGCGTCGTAATCCCAGCCGGGACAACCCGCCTTGGCCCATCCGTCGAAGTCGCTCGAATGCCCGCGCAGATGCACCATGGCGTTGATGCTGCTGCTTCCACCCAGCGTGTGGCCGCGTGGCCAGTCGTGGGCGAGGCCGCTCGTGCCGCCCTGCGGGACGGTCGAATAGGAGTAGTCGACTTCGGTGCCCCACAGCGACGGCCACGCCGGTGGTGCCGAGATCTCCGCCAGGGTGTCGGCCGGGCCCGATTCGAGCAGTAGGACTTGGATCGTGGGGTCTTCGGAGAGACGCGCGGCGAGCACACAGCCCGCGGAGCCGGCGCCGATCACCACGTAGTCGTAGTGCCGAGATTCGTTCATGGACATGAGTTTTCCACCATATTCTTCGTGTCGGGTCGGGAGTGCCTGTGAGTGGTACCGGTGCTCAGCCGGCGGTCGAGCGGGCGGCCTCGTCGATCAGGTTGGCGACGGCATCGGGCTGGGAGACGGTGACGGCGTGTGACGCCTCGACCTCGACGGTCTTCGACCGCGCCCGCTCACCCATGAAGCGCATCGATTCAGCGGGGATGGCGAGATCCTGCGTGGTGACGAGGTTCCACGACGGGATGGTCTTCCACGCGGCCCGCGTGGCCGGCTCGTTCAGCGCGGCTTCGGTGATGGGTCGCTGGGTCGCCGCCATCAGGTCGGCGACGTCCCCGGGCACGTCGGCGGCGAACACCCTCTGGAACTCTTCCTGCTTGACGTAGAGATCGTTTCCGCTGCCACCGTTCGGCGCTGCGATCGGGACGGTCTCGAGGGCGGGGCCGAGCTGCGCGCCGGGGAACTTGGCGGCGAGATCCGAGGTGGTCTCTCCCTGCTCCAAAAGGAAACTAGCGACGTACACGAGTGCCTTGACGTTCGGCTGGCCGTCGGCCGCTTCGCTCATCACAGACCCGCCGTAGGAGTGGCCGGCCACCACCACCGGACCCTCGACGCCGTCGAGGACGCTGCGGACGTAGTCGGCGTCGCTGCGCAGCCCGCGCAGCGGGTTGGCGGCGGCGACCACCGGGTAGCCGTCGGCCTCGAGGTTCGCGACCACGCCGTTCCAGCTGGACGAGTCGGCGAATGCACCATGGACCAGCACCACGGTGGGCTTGGCCGTCGGCGCGGGCTGTGCGGGCGTGGCACTCGCCGGGTCTCCGCTGCTGCATGCGGTGGCCAGCAGCGCCACCGTCGTGCCCGTGGCCAGTGCGGTCAGAACAGACTTGAACATTGGTCCCTCTCCAGTTCGGCCCGCCCTCTTGGCTGGCTCAGCAAGCACAACGCAATATATTGCATATTGATTCCGTGGATACGCGCTATGCTGACCGCGGCTACGGACCCACCGGCATGAAGGAGCACGTGCGCATGACCATCCACGATTTCGAGCGGCATCCACTCACCTTCGGGCCAAGCCCGGTCCATCCGCTGCCCCGCTTGAGCCAGCACCTCGGTGGCGCTGAAATCTGGGCCAAGCGCGAAGACGTCAACTCGGGACTGGCATTCGGTGGCAACAAGACTCGCAAACTCGAGTACCTCGTTCCGGACGCGCTGGCTCAGGGCGCGGACACGTTGGTCTCCATCGGCGGCGTGCAGTCCAACCACACTCGGCAGGTGGCGGCAGTCGCCGCCAAACTGGGCATGAAGGCCGTCTTGGTGCAGGAGAAATGGGTGGACTGGCCCGACCCGGTCGCGGACAAGGTGGGCAACATCCTCCTATCCCGCATCATGGGCGCTGACGTGCGACTCAATCCGTCGGGCTTCGGCATCGAGTTCAAGGACAGCTGGCACGAGGCGATCGAGGACGTCGAGCGCGCCGGCGGGACGCCGTACGCCATTCCGGCCGGCGCCTCCGATCACCGGTTGGGCGGTCTGGGTTTCGCGAATTGGGCGTATGAAGTGCAACAGCAGGAAGAGGAGCTGGAGACGTTCTTCGACACGATCGTCGCGTGCAGCGTGACCGGATCCACCCACGCGGGCATGATCGCCGGCTTCGCCGGTCAGCGCAGGCCCCGCCGCGTGATCGGCATCGACGCGTCCGCCACGCTCGACGCAACGCGCGCTCAGGTCGAACGCATCGCTCGCAACACCGCCGAACTCATCGGCCTCGGTCGCGATCTGCGCGACGACGAGATCACGGTGCTCGAGGGCTGGGCCGGCGAACGCTACGGCGTTCCAGTCGCTTCCACCATCGACGCGATTCGGCTGACCGCGAGCTTGGAGGGCGTCATCCTCGATCCGGTCTACGAGGGCAAGTCGATGGCCGCCCTCATCGACCTCGTCGGCTCGGGTCAGATCGATGCCGACTCCAAGGTCCTGTACGCCCACCTGGGCGGTCAGCCGGCCCTCAACGCCTACAGCGGAGTCTTCTGAGCGGTCTAGAGCGCTTCGGCGTCGAGCAGATGGGTCAGGGTCTCCCAGTTTCGTTGCACCGCTTCGGCTGCCGCTGCTGCATCGCCGCGGCGGCACAGGCTGATGATCCGCTTGTGCTGCGCGATCGACTGACGGCCGGTGAGCGATGAGAAGCGCAGGAACTCGAGACGCCGCAGTACCGGCGTCACCTGTTCGAGAACCCCGGGAATGACCTCGTTTCGGCTCGCGTCGACGGCGACCTGGTGGAATTCGTCGTCGGCGCGCATCGCCGATGCGGCATCCGCCGCCGAGAACGCGGCGGCGAAGTCCTTGTTCGCCTCGACCATTGCCGTGATCTCGGACTTGCCCATCAACGGCACCGCGATGCGGACGGCGAGGGCGTGCATCGTCGCCGCCACGGCCTGCGCGTCGAACACGGCCTTGCGCTCGATGGTCGACACGACCGTCGAACGGCCGGGCAGGGTGTGGACCAGCCCGGCCGCCTCGAGTCGAGCGAGAGCCTCCCGAATAGGAGTTCGGCTGATGCCCAGCCAGTTCTCGAGTTCGGGATCGCGGAGCTTCTCCCCGGGGGCCAACGTGCCACTGATGATGGCGTCGCGAAGCGATACGTAGGCCTGTTCCCGCAGGAGGGACCGTTTGTGCTTTCCCTGCTCGTCGGGCACCGGCATGCAAAATACGGTATCCGATGTCCGATCAGGGCTCGACCGGCCTTCGCGACCTTCGGAGTACTCGAGCAGGAACGCCACAGCCGGTTCGCAGTCCGCTTCGTTACCTTCGTGTCGATCACGACGAGGTGCAGCGGTCAGGCCCGATGGCGGAGGGATTCTTGATGATGCTCATTCGAGCGGTGTGTGCGAGCGTCGCCGTGGTGGCGGCCATGCCCTTTGGTGCGGGCGTGGCATGTGCTGCTCCCGCTGTGGTCGGCAAGACGTATGCCGACGCCAAGAGTGCCATCGCTGACTCCGGCGGGACTGCGGTCGTCGAGAGTCGCGTCGGAGACAGGAAGGCTGAGAGTGATTGCGTCGTGACCAGCGTCCGCGACTCCGACTTCTTGGATTCCAGTGGCAAATCACAGGGCAAGAACGTCCTGGTCGACCTCAATTGCTACGCCACGTATGCATCCGCGGTCTTCCCTGGATACTCGCTGGGCAGTCCGGAAGGCCGAGCCGACTATGGAGCGGCCCTGGCCAAGAAGAGGGCGGCGCAGGCCAAGCAGGCGGGTGGTACGGGCTCGAACGCCTCCGGGTGATTCCTGCCGCACCGGCCTGCGAAGAACCGGCGGCGGCACAGCGGGCCACTCCGGTCGAAACCACCTCGCAGCACGTGCCGCTGCGCCAGAGTTGTGTCATGACCGACAAGGACAGGCCACCGCCGAGCGATCTCCGCGCAGCTGCTCAGGCGGCGGCCCAGGCAGCACAGGATCTGGCGAGCGGAGCACTGCGCGTCCCGACGGCCTCGGCGCAGATCGTCGCGCAACTACCCGGGCTCGTCGAGAACCTGGCAGCAGCGACCGAGCGGCTCAACACCAACCTCGACCGGCTCGAGAGGTACATGTCGCTGGCCGACCCGACCTTCGAGGCCATCGACCGGTTGCTGCCACAACTCGAGGCGATCGTGGCGCGCGGTGATCAAGCCGTCCGAGCGGTGCAGAACCTGCCTGGCGTCGGCACCATCGGCCGGATCACCGGACTGAGCCCGGATCCCGCTGCCGCTGCGCCAGATTCGGGCAAGTCGTCGAAGCGCCGCACCGATCCGCGCCGCCGCAAGGACTGACCGCGGCGAGAACGTCAGCGCAACTGGTCGCCGAAGAACGCGAGGATCCGCTGCCACGCATCCTCGGCCTGCGGTGCGGAATGATGCACACCGGCGATCCGCTCGACGAAGTGCAGCTGTGAGGGCGTCTTCCACTCGTTCATGAAGCTGTGGCCGACGCCCGGATACTCCTTGATGTCCCGGGCGACGCCGCTGGGTGCCAGGCTCTCCTCGAGCTTGGCGGCTGCGCCCGGTAGCAGCCTGTCGTCGGCGCCGTAGCTCGCGACGATGGGGCACGAACGCTTGGGCACCCCGGTGGCCGGCGGGCACGGCCCGTAGTTGGGTGCGGTTGCGTCGAACACGCCGCGATCGGCCAGCAGCAGGCAGAATCCGCCACCCATGCAGAACCCCGCCGATCCGACCTTGCCGTTCGTCCTCTCGTCGTTCCGCAATGCCTCCGCAGCGGCGACGATGTCGTCGACGGCGGAACCCGACCCGGTGGCCAGGGCGCGGAACGCGCTGACGATGCAGAGCGGTTTGGGGCCGCGCTGAAAGAGTGCGGGCGCGAACGCCAGGTAACCGCTGGCGGCGAAGCGGTCGGTGATCCTGCGGATGTCGTCGTTGAGTCCGAACACCTCGTGAAGGACGACGACCGCGGGCCACGGACCGGTCCCGGTGGGCACGGCGAGGTAGCCCGGCAGGTGACCGTCGGGGGTGGGGAGTCCAGCATCGACCATGGGCCTCCCTTACCCGCTCACGACGCACGCGAAGCACTCGGTGACCCGGATGCGGTTGGTGGGCCGTGCACGGGGCAATAGGCATGGGGTGACCGACCAGACGGACGCACGGCTACCCGACCCTCCCACCGCGGCGACGCTCGGCCGGATCCTGCGACTGCTCGAACCGGCGCGCAGGCTCGTCAACCCGAAGGTCTACGGCGCGGACAACCTGCCCAAGCGTGGCGCACTGCTGGTCGGCAATCACACGTTGCTCGGCCTGCTCGACGCTCCCCTACTGTGCGCCGAGCTGTGGGAGCGAGGAGTCCGGGTGCGGGTCCTGGGCAACCACGCGCACTTCAAGTTGCCGCGCTGGCGGGACCTGTTGACGTCCGTCGGCGTCGTGCCCGGCACGCCGGAGACGGCGGACGCGCTCATGAGTCGAGGTGAGACGGTCCTCGTCTTCCCGGGCGGAGGTCGGGAAGTGGCCAAGCGCAAAGGCGAGAAGTATCAACTGATTTGGGAGAACCGCATGGGCTTCGCCCGGCTCGCGGTCAAGCACGGCTATCCCATCGTTCCGTTCGCCACGGTGGGTGCCGAGGACTCGCTAGACGTGGTCCTCGACAACGACAGTCCGTTGCTCGCGCCCGCACGTCGACTCTTCGAGAGGGTCTCGGGCAGCCCCGACCTGTTCCCGCTCGTCCGGGGCATCGGGCCGACGCCGATCCCTCGACCCGAGCGGCAGTACTACTGGTTCGGGGAACCCATCGACACGACCGACGTCGCGGGTACCGACGACCGCGCGGTGCGTCGGATTCGCGACCAGACGAAGGCGGCGATCGAGCAGGGCATCGAGTTCCTGATCGAGGAACAGCGCACCGATCCGCAACGGTCCGTCGTCAAGCGACTGATGGGCCCTGAGCGGCGGCGCTGAGTGAGCGGATTCAGCGGCCCGCGTTGCGGGCCAGGTCGATCACGTACTGGTTGACGAAGGTGCCCGCCGGCGGATCGCCCTTGTCGCACGTGCCATCGGATTCGCCCGGACGCTTGACCCACAGGTAGGCGTCGGCGTGTGGGCCTGCCGTGGCGGCGGTGGGCGCCACGCCCAGGGCTCGGCCGCTGGGGTTGCACCAGTCGAGCGGCGCGGCGGGCGCGGGGCCCGCACCGTTGCGCGACGTGTCGATCACGTAGTGCGAACCGTTGGTGAGTCCGGAGATCGCCTCGCCGTAGCCGATCTCGTCCTCGGTGGTGAAGAAGTTGGCGGTGTTGAGGCTGAACCCGCGAGCACGTGCCACCCCGGCCTCGTTGAGGCGATTGGCCATCTCCTCGGGGCTGTGCCACTTCAGGTGACCGGCGTCGACGTAGACCGCTGTGGCCGGATTGCGGGTCAGGCTGTCGACGGCGTAGTTGATCAGGTCGAACCGTTCTTGGCGCTGACCGCCCGACAGGCAGTCGGCCATGGCGAGCGCATCGGGTTCGAGGATCACCGCAGCGGGCCCGGCGCCCAAGTCGCCGGCGATGCCGTCGATCCACTGCCGGTACTGATCGCCCGATCCCATCCCGCCCGCAGCGAAGCTGCCACAGTCGCGGTGCGGGATTCCGTAGATCGCGAACACCGGCAGTGCGCCGGCGGCCTGCGCGGCAGCGGTGTAGCCGGCAACCGTCGACGCCGACGAGCCCGGGACGACCCAGTACGCCTGCGGCGTGTTGGCGACGGCGGTCAGCTCGGGGATCGGCGGGTTCGCGGCGTTCGCAGCCCGCATGGCCGCGGATGCGGGGTTGACGTAGAAGGGCTTGCCGGCCAGCGGGTTGACCTCGTCGGCGAGCCGCACCGACGGGGCTGGACCGGTATGCCCCGGGCTGTCGACGAGACCCACCGACGCGACGGCCGCGACCGTGAAGAGCGGGACGATCCATCGTGCGACTGCGCTGACAGCTGAGGACATCACCCCACGGAAATTAGTGCTTCAAACCATCGAGCGCCAATCCCGCCCAGCTCACGCCTTGCCGAGAGTCACCTGCGCCGTGCCGGATCGGTCGCCGTCGACGTAGGTCACCGAGACCGTGTCACCCGGCGCCTTCGACCGGATCGCGGCGACCAGCGCCTCGGGTCCGTCGATGACCTGGTCGTCGACCTTGGTGATGACCGCGCCGTCCGGCACACCGGCGAGCGCCGCAGGTCCGTCTGCCGACACGCCCGCGATCGCCGCGCCGCCCGCCGGGTTCTGGTCGCTGCTCAGTTGCACCCCGAGCGACCCGTGCGACGCGGTGCCCGTCGAGATCAATTCGTCGGCGACCCGCTTCGCCTGGTCCGACGGGATCGCGAAGCCCAGCCCGATCGATCCGGCCGGTCCGCCCGCGGACCCCGAACCGCCACCCATGCTGGCGATGGCCGAGTTCACGCCGATCAGCTCGCCCTTCATGTTCACCAATGCACCGCCGGAGTTGCCCGGATTGATCGCGGCGTCGGTCTGCAGGGCCTCGAGAACGGACACGTCGCTGCCCGGGCCCTCCCCTGCCGCCACGGGTCGGTCGAGCGCGCTGATGACTCCCGTCGTCACCGTGCCCTGCAGGCCCAGCGGCGACCCGATCGCCACCACCGGCTCACCCACCTTGACGTCGCTGGACGAGCCGATGGCGATCGGCGTCAGTCCCGAGACCCCCTCCGCGCGGACGACGGCGAGATCACCGGTCGGATCGGTGCCCACGATCGAGAACGGCACCGAGCGGCCGTCGGAGAACGTGACGGTCTTCGTGATGTCGGCATCACCGTTCATCGCGGCAGGTCGGGCGGTCGTGCCGTCGCCCGCCGCCGGCGCGACGACGTGGTTGTTGGTGAGGATGAGGCCGTCGGAACTCAGCACGACGCCGGAGCCCTCGGCTCCCTCGTCGCCCATCTTCAGCGAGAGCTTGACGACACTCGGCATCACCTTGGCCGCGACCTGTTCGACGGAGGCTCCGGGCCCGGCGGCCAACGGCTGTGATGCGGGCCGCGGGGCAGCCGTCGTCCCAGCGACGGTCGGGGTCGCGGGCTCGTGCATCCGGTCGACTGCGACCGCCGTCGTGGCGCCGATACCGCCTGCGGCTACCGCGATGGCAGCGGCACCGACGACGAGGGTGACGCGACGCGGCCGCCTCAGCGAAGGCGGACCTGCCGGTATGGCCTGAGGATGGGTCCACGTCGGGTACGGCTGTGGAGACGGATCACCGGGATGGGGCGGGAGGGTCGTCATAATGATGTCTTCTCGTTTCTCGAGCGTGAAGTGCTGACAACACCGTGCGACCGCTGACTGAGACGGGACTGAGAACAAGATCAGGACTGCCCGAGAACCATTGCGCTCAGGGCGAAACGCGTGTCTTTCGAAAACCCGTCGGCGGGTATCCCTCCCGCATGTCATCGCAACCGCAGGACGAAACCACAGGAACGCCCGACCACGTCGAGAACACGGGTGAGAACCTCCGCCGCGCCGCCGAGGTCACGCATGAGGCCAACGACGACCAGGCGACGCAGCCGTCTCCGGATGACGTGCCGCCCGCAAACCCGCTTCCCGACTTCAACACCTAGCAGCACTTGGCCGCCAGGACGACTACGCCTGGATTGTCGGCGAGATGTCACGCGGCGGCTCAACGATCTTGATCCGGTTCGACCATCCGGGGATTGGGTCACCGCGTGCCGACAGCCGCGGCGATCCGGGCTTCGGCAAATTTTGACACTGCCCCCTATTCCGGCTCCTCCCGCTACCGGATACGCCTAGAGTTTGGGCTTCGAGCAGGTGGGGGTGACGGGTGCAACACGCCGAGGCTACGAGCGCTACGGATGGTCGTCCGGCCGTGTCGGAGGGCTCCCGACCGGCGCCACCCCGCTGGGTCGAATGGGTGCGGTCCGATCCCACGTATTCGATGGTCACCGTGGGGATCGACGTGCTCTACGCCGTCGCCGCGGTTCTGCTGGCGCATTGGACGATCGCTGGTGACGTGCGAGAAGGCAACCTCGGTCTCTACTCGTGGATATTCGTGCCGATGGTCATCGGTGTACTCGCCACTCGGTCGATGTACCGGCGGAAGCTGAACGACAGTTTCTTGGACGAGTTCGAGCCGGTGGAGACTTCAGTCGCAGTCGCCGCCCTGGCGACGTTGACGGTGATGCTGCTGCTCGTCCCTCAGACTCCGGCAGGCGGCGTGATCGGCGACCACGTCCGGCCTGGCGAGTTGGTGGTGCGCATCTGGGTGTTCGCCGCCGTTCTGATCCCGGCGGTCCGGCTCGTCAGGTCGCTGGGCAACCGCTTCCTACGGCGTAGGTACCGGGTCGGAGCGCCGACGTTGATCGTCGGGTCCGGTCCGGTGGTCGGTCAGCTCATCACGCGTATGCGTCAGGTGCCCGACTACGGCCTGGAGCCATCCGGCCTCTTGGATGCGGACGAGCCGTCCGGCAGTGGGGTACTGGACGTCCCGTACCTCGGTTCCCTGGACAACCTCGAATTCGCTGCACGCGCAACGAAGGCCGAGGAACTCGTCATCGCGCCCGCGTCGATGTCCGACGACCAGCTGGCGCGCGTCGCGCACCGGGCACAGAACCTCGGGATGCGCGTGCGGGTCGTGCCCCGGGTGATGGACGCGGTGGGCATCGGCACGCGAATCGAGCATTTGGGCGGCGTACCGCTGATGGTGCTCGGCCGCGTCGATCCGAAGGGTTGGCAGTTCGCCGTCAAGCATGCGTTGGGGCGCCTGATCGCGGCGGTCGGACTGTTGCTCATCTCGCCCGTCTTCATCGCACTTGCGCTGTTGGTGAAGCTCAGCTCACGCGGGCCGATCTTCTTCAGTCAGGATCGGGTCGGCCGTGACGGAGAGGTCTTCGGCTGTCTGAAGTTTCGTAGCATGCGGCCGCTCGACCCGGCCCAAGCGGCCTTCGCGCTGCAAGAGGGGGCGGCACCCGGCGGTGTCGAAGGCGACGATCGCCGAACGACGATTGGCAAGATCATGCGGAAGACGTCGTTGGACGAGCTACCGCAGCTGATCAACGTCCTACGCGGTGACATGGCGCTGGTGGGTCCGCGGCCCGAACGGCCGGAGTACGTCGAGATGTTCGAGATGCACGTTCGACGTTACGGCGAGCGGCATCGGGTGAAGGCCGGCATCACCGGCTGGTCACAGGTGCACGGCCTTCGCGGGCAGACTTCGATAGCCGATCGAGCAGAGTTCGACAATTACTACATCGAGAATTGGTCGCTGATGTTGGACCTGAAGATTCTCGCGCTCACCGTGTTGGCCGTTCTCAAGAGCGCGGAGGACTAACCCTCCGGCTCGGCGCCCGGGCCGGTGTCGGCATCCGTCGATTCGTCACCATCCGCGGCCGGCGCCCCGTCCTCCGGCGGGTCGTCCAGAACGTGGCCCGGGTTCAACGGCAAGTGCGGGTCTGGCAGTGTCATGGGTCCTCCGTCACTGGGGGTGGGCCGAACGTCGCGAACCGCTCCATACCCGGATTGGGCATTCCGGAATCAAACGCGATACTCGAGCTCTCATTGGCCGGCCCTGCTGGGCGCACCCGTTCCCGGGTACGCGCCAGCGAGGGGTCAACCCTTTTCCGCCGCCTCGTAGGCCTCGACCACTTCGGCGGGAATGCGACCGCGTGTACTCACGGTGTAGCCGTTCTCATTCGCCCACGCCCGGATGGAAGACAGTGGCGTCCTCGACTGCGTCTTGCCGCCACCCTTTCGCCTCCGGCTGGCCTTGCGGGGCCGCTCCTCGCCGGAAACCTTCTCTGCGGCTTTGACATACGGAGTCAACGCCTTGTCGAACTTCGCCAGGTTCTGCGCGGAGAGATCGATTCGGTATGCAACACCTCTAACCGAGAACTCCACGGTTTCGCCGCCGCCATCGGTGATGTCGGTTCCGTCAATATCATCCACGACTTGGCGGATAACGCGTTCTGCCATTTCTTTCCTTTCCGCGCCCGCCCCCAAGCGCGGAACTCTACCGGTATAAACCGCCCGAGCACTACATCTGCGTGCGTGGAGGGATCATGCGTAGCCGCACTAAGCGAATGGCGGTGCGGATACCGTCGTTCTTTCGTCACCGATAAAGCTTGTGGAAAGTGATCCCCGGAAAGCCGCCGGATATCTTTCTTCTCACCGGGCTCATCGTTCTCCCGGCCTCAGTCGAATTGGTCGGGATAGCCGAGTCCGCGAATGAAGCTAGCGAAATCGACTGCCACAGGGGTGATTCGATGGTCGAATTCCTGGTCGACGTGCACCACCTTGGGCTCGCCCGTGGGACCGCAGTCGCGGTAGTCGAGCATGATCTGCTCGTGGCCCGCTGACGGCATATGGGTAATTCCGACCCCGAGCGCCGGGTAGACCCATTCTTCCCGCATGAACGCCGTCCCGAGTTCTCCACATGGGGGTAATGAGCGTGAAGCCCACCATTGCGGGGACGCGCGAGTTCATGGCACCGTCGCGCGCTCTTACCCTGACGAGCAACACTTAGCCCTTGCGCTAACAATGCCGTAGTGCAACACTTAGCCTCATGGCTAAGCACGAGGCGGAGCTGGACAGCCTCTTCGACGCGCTCGGCGACCCGACGCGCCGAGCAGTGATTCGGCGACTGGGCAGCGGCCCGGCGAGTGTGGGCGAGCTGGCGAGGCCATTCGCGATTGCGTTGCCGTCGTTCATGAAACACGTCCGCACGCTCGAAACCAGCGGGTTGATCTCGACGACGAAGACCGGGCGGGTGCGGACCTGCTCGCTCAACCGCAAACGGCTGTCGATGGTCGACGACTGGCTCGCCGAACAGCGACACATATGGGAAGACCGCACCGACCGACTCGAACGACTCGTCACCGACACGGAGGAGACAACATGAGCACGAATGCCATCGACCCCACACTCGACCTGGTCGTGGAGCGGGTGATCCGCGCTCCCCGGCAATCGGTTTGGCGCGCATGGACGGACCCGGCCCTGCTGGCCCGGTGGTGGACGCCGGCCCCCACCCTCACGCGCGTCGATCGACTGCAGGTACGTCCCGGCGGCGCCTTCGTTACTCGAATGAGCGACGACGGCGAGCGGTTCGTTCCGCACACGGACTCCGTGTTCCTCGTCGTGGAGGAGGGTTCCCGGCTCGTGTTCACCAACGCTGTCGACAGTGCGTGGCGACCGGCCACACCGGAGCCGGTGTCCATGACCGCGGAGATCACCTTCGATGACCACTCGGACGGGACCCTCTACCGGGCGGTCGTGCGCCACGGCGTCCCGGCCGTTCGCGATCGCCACGAGGAACTCGGCTTCTTCGACGGATGGGGTGCGGTCACCCGGGCGCTCGCCGAACTGGCCGAAGGTGACGCGGCGGCCTGACCGTTGGGGTCAATGACCGTACGTGTACCGCAGGTTGGCGTTCACCAGCTCGCCGATGCGCTGGCACATGTGCTTCGTGAAGCGCTCGTCTGGTGGGGGATCGTCAACGCGCAGGGACCAAGTGAGACCCGTTCCGCCCTTCACCGCAACCAGGTCGAAGCGAATCAATGCATCCGGGCGCTTCACCCAGATCGATGACCAAACCACGAGATTGGGCCGTTCGGCCTCGACGACGGATGGCGCGATCTCGTCGTCCTGCAGGTGGAGCCACGGGCGCACCGGTTGCCGATGCGGGTCAGAGAGATCGTCGAACAACACCGCCCGCGCCGTTCGCTAGGGCGCGCCCCGCGTGAGTGAGCCGACGGGCGTCGGCCCCGATCGGTCCAGGAGGGCACGCCCCTCGAAACGCGTCACGCTGCAGGCCTTCACGTCATCGTCCTGGGGCCGACCCTCTGCGAAGTCCGCCAGGATCTCGCCCATCAGCGCGGAGTACTTGAATCCCTCACCGATGCACCCGCAACCCAGGACGATTCCGCTGGGCAGCGCATCCAGGATGAATTGTCCGTCGGGTGTGTCGGTCCAGCAGCACACCTGCGCGTCGACGACCGTCGCCGGTACCGCGGCGAAGTCGCGCTCGATGCGTTGACGAAGTACCTCGGTGCGGGCGGTGCTCGGCGTGCGATCGGGATTGCCCGCCTGGTAGTCGCCGATGGGCAGATCAAGACCCACCTTGTAACCCAACCCGGGAGTCGGCATCGCGTAGATGCGGCCCGCCCTGTCCTCGGCCTCGCCGTCGAACAGGCAGGGGAACGCATCGGTGTGCGCCACGCTGTCGCGGTCGCCGAAGTGCACCACCTGCTCGAGGTACGGGTAGAGCGGCACGTCGATGCCCAACATCCGCAGGAACGTCGACGACTCCGGACCGGCGGCGATCACCACCACGTCCGCATCTTCGGAGGTCATGTCCGAATACGTCACCGTCAGCCCGTTCGGCCGCTCCTCGATCTCGACGACGCTGCGGGCGTGACCGAAGCGGCCACCGGCGCCGGTGAACCGCTCGAACTGCGCCCGCAGCGACCGTTCGGCCAGGACGATCCCGCCGTCCGGGAGCCACACTGCGTCGCGGCCGTCGTCGCGCAAGCCTGGGAAACGGTCGCCCACGTCGGCCGCACTCACCCACTCGTGGTCGATGCCCAGGCCGGCGCACGTCGCCGCGAGCGCGGGGTTGGACGGCGGGTCCCGCCACAGCAGGCCCCGCACCTCGTGGACGGTGGCACCGGTCCGCTCCTCGAGCCGCTTCATCGCCGCCAACGCCCGCAGCCCGAGCCGCGCCCTCGATGGGTCGGGGTCGGCCAGGCGCCACATCCGGGTCGGGCCGTAGGACGACGACAGGGGATTACCCACCCCGTAGCGGTCGACCAGCCGCACGTCGTGGCCTCGGCTGGCCAACTCGGCCGCCGTGGGCAGACCCCACGCGCCCGCGCCGATCACGATGCTCTTCACGAATGCCTCTCTCCGCCAGATGAACCGGTCGTTCAGAAGATGGTGTACACCTTGCGAAGCGTCTCGACCACGTCCCATCGACCGGTCCACCCAGGTGGTAGGACGACGAAGTCGCCCGCCCCCACTTCGACGACGCGTCCGGTCTGGTCGTCGGTGATCTTCGCGCGGCCCGAGACGATGTAGCAGGTCTCGGTGTCCGGTCGATCGACGACGGGCCAGCCACCGGGCTCGCACTCCCATACGCCGACCTGTGCATCGGTGCCCGAGTCGGCCGCCAAGGTCTTGAGTCGAGGGTCACCGCTGTCAGCGCCGGCGCGCCGGCCGGCGGCCTCGAGGTCACCGGTGACGGTGCGATGGGGCAGATGGATCAGTGCGCTCATGTCGGCCTTCCCAGAGTCGTCGAACACCCATGCGCAGCCAGGAATCGGAGCGTCTTTGTTTTGGCGAGAGCGATTTTCGCGATTCCGGTTGCCGCGGCTTGGTGGCAGGCATAGTGTCACACACCACCGAACATTTTGTTCGCCGTTACCGAACTATTGGTTCTGACGTAGGAGAATGGATGATCGTTCGTGGCCCTGCCTGACGGCGGCCCCGGCTCCCCGTCGTCGAACACCGAGACCGAAATGGGCAGCCGCATACGCGGATACCGGAACATGCGGAAGCTCAGCCTGCGGGAACTCGCAAGCCGCGCCAAGATCTCGGCGGGGTTCCTCAGCGAACTGGAACGCGGACAGGTCAACGCCAGCGTCGGTACGCTGCGTCGCCTGGCCGAAGAACTCGGAGTCAAACTCCCCGACCTGTTCGGCGACCATCACGTCAACGGTGCGAGGATCCTGCGGAAGGCGGATCGGCCGGAGATCCACGTCGACGACCTCAGCGCCAAGTACCTGCTGTCGCAGAAACCCCTGATGAATCTCGAGGTCTACTCCGCCGAGTTCGCCCCCGGCGGATCGGCGGGCGAGGCATACGTACACGGCGACGCCCAAGAAGTACTGATCGTCGTCAAGGGCAGCTTGGTACTCGAACTCGACGGCAAGAAACACCAACTCGACGCCGGCGATTCCGCGGAATATCGGACGTCCATTCCGCACACCGTGCACAACCTGAGCGACGCGTCCGCCGAACTGCTATGGATCGTCAGCCCCCCAACCGCATGAGAGCGGGATCGAAATGATCACACCCACAAAGACTTACCACCCGTCACGTCTCACAGGAGGAGTTCACATGTCCACTGCACTCAAGGCCGTCGGATGCGGCGTGGCTGCCGTGCTGCTCACCGCAGCGTGTTCGTCGGGGCCGGCTCCAAGTGCCGACGTCGACCTCGGTAGCGGGCCACCGAAGGCAGGCACCGTCAAGGCCGGCGCGCTCGACGGCGTGACCCTCACCTTCGTGTCCTACGGCGGCATCTTCCAGGAGGGGCAGACGCAGGCCGCGATAGATCCCTTCGCCAAGGAATCCGGCGCGCGCATCCTGCAGGACGGGCCGACCGAGAGCACCAAGATCAAGTCGCAGGTGGAATCCGGCAACGTCACCTGGGACGTCATCGACACCACCAACGTCTTCACCGCCCAGCACTGTGGCGAGCTGTTCATGCCCATCGACACCAGCATCGTGGACGTCAGCAAGATCCCGCCCGGCGCGAAGACCGACGACTGTTCGGTTCCCGCAATGGGTTACGGCCTCATCGTGGTCTACAACACGGAGAAGTACGGCGCCAACCCGCCCAAGACCTGGGCCGACTTCTACGACACCACGAAGTTCCCCGGTAAGCGCGGCATCCAGGGCATCGCCGGCGAACTCGACCCTGGCGTACTGGAGGGCGCACTCTTGGCCGACGGTGTCGCGAAGGACCAGATGTATCCCATCGACGCCACCCGCGCACTGAACAAGCTGTCGTCGATCCGCGGCGACATCGTCTTCTGGAACAGCGGGGCCCAGGCCCAGCAGCTTCTCGAGGCCGGGCAGGTCGACATGGCGCTGCTGTGGAGCGGGCGCGCCTACTCCGCGGTCAAGAACGGGGCGAAGTTCGCGCCCATGTGGGATCAGTGGATGCCCGAGGCGGACACGATCGCGGTGCCCAAGGGTGCGAAGAACCCGAAGGCCTCGATGGCACTGATCAACTACTACCTGGGTGCGCAGCAGCAGGCCAAGCTGACCGAACTCACCTCGTACAGCCCGATCAACGTCGACGCCAAGCCGCAACTGGATGCCCTGGCGACCAGCTACCTCACCACGACCCCCGAGCGTCTCGCGGACCGCTTCCCGATCGACCTCGCCTGGTGGTCGAAGAACAACGACGCGATGGTCGGGGCATACACCGATTGGCTTGCCAAGTAAGGGACTAGCGGACCATGACCGTAGTCGACGTACTCGCCGGTGGTGCAGCACCGCCGCAGTCGCGCGCCGAGGAGGCGGGTGCCCAGCGGAGGCGGCGCAGCGCCTACGCATTGCTGGCTCCCGCGCTCGTGTTGGTGCTCGGCATCTTCGCGGCACCGCTGGGCGTGATGATGTGGCGCGCGTTCACCGATCCGGTGGTCGGGTTCGACAACTTCGCCTGGTACGCCGGTGACGCCGTGCAGCGCGAGGTGCTGCTGCGGACGTTCACCACCGGACTCGAGGTGACGGTCATCTGCCTGTTGCTCGGCTACCCGTACGCCTATGCCATGGTCGCATTCGGGCCGAAGGTGCGGGCGGCGCTGACGCTGCTGGTGCTCGTCCCGTTCTGGACCAGCCTGATGGTGCGCACGTTCGCCTGGGTGATCCTGCTGCAGGACAACGGACCCGCCCAGGCGCTGTTGAGCCTCGTCGGGCTCGGCGACGTGCAGTTGATCCGGACGAACCTCGGTGTAGTCATCGGCATGAGCCAGATCCTGTTGCCGTTCATGGTGTTGCCGCTGTACGCGGTGATGTCGGGCGTCGACCGTCGGCTGGTGCTGGCCTCGTCGAGTCTCGGCGCGCGGCCGCTGACGTCGTTCACCCGCATCTGGGTGCCGCTCACCATGCCCGGCATCGGGGCGGGATGCCTGATGGTGTTCATCAGCAGCCTTGGCTTCTACGTCACGCCGGCGCTGCTCGGTTCCCCGGACAACGCCCTCATCAGCCAGCAGATCTACGTCCAGGTCAACGGTCTGCTGCAGTGGGGCCGCGGTGGGGCGATGGGCGTGGTGCTCCTGCTGCTGACCTTCCTGGTCCTCGCCGTGCTGATGATCGTGCTGCGCCGCGCATCTCGGCAGGAACGGGCGTCGTGATGCGCAGCGGCACGTTCTGGCGCGGTGCGCTCCTGGTGTTCTGCGGCCTAGTCGCGACCTGGCTGGTCGCGCCGTCGCTGGTCGTGATCCCGCTCAGCTTCACTGATCTCCCGTCGTTCAGGTTTCCGCCAACGGGCTGGTCGACGCAGTGGTACGTCAACTTCTTCACCGACCCGTCGTGGCTCTGGTCGCTGGAGGCGAGCATCCGCGTCGGCCTCCTGGTGGCCGTCGTCGCGACGGTGTGCGGGACGGCGGCGGCGGTGGCCTTCAGCCGGACGCGGTTCTTCGGCGATCAGGGCCTGCGCGCGCTGCTGCTCTCGCCGATGATCGTCCCGGTGATCGTGGTGTCGATCGGCATCTACGCGATCTACCTGCGGCTCAACCTGCTGGGCACCACGCTCGGCTTCGTCGTGGCGCACAGCGTGCTCGCCCTGCCGTTCGTGATCATCCCGGTGAGCGCCAGCCTGCAGGGATTCGACCGACGGCTCGAGGACGCGGCCGCGATCTGCGGAGCGAGCAAGTGGACGACGTTCCGCACCGTCACGCTGCCGCAGGTGGCGCCGGGCGTCCTGTCGGGGGCACTGTTCGCGTTCGCGACCAGCTTCGACGAGGTGGTGCTGTCGCTGTTCATCCAAAGCCCCTACCTGCAAACGCTTCCGGTGCGGATGTACTCGTCGGTCACCCGCGACACCGACCCCACGATCGCCGCCGCGGCGACGGTGATCCTGGCGCTCACCACCGCACTGACCATCCTCGCCAGCATCTTCGCCATCAGGAGGAATCGTGTCCGATGACCGCGCGCCGCATGGCGCTTCCATCACGATGCGGGGCCTGGTCAAGCGGTACGGCTCCGTCACGGCCGTCGACGCCATCGACTTGGACGCGCGTCCGGGCGAGTTCCTCACCCTGCTCGGTCCCAGCGGGTCGGGAAAGACGACGACGCTCAACATGATCGCCGGATTCGTCGACGTCACCGAGGGCGAACTGTCCATCGACGGCAGCCCGGTCACCGACCTGCCGCCCTACAAGCGCGACATCGGCATGGTGTTCCAGCACTACGCCCTCTTCCCACACATGAGCGTCGCCGACAACGTGGAGTACCCGCTGAAGCAGCGGTCCATCGGCAAGTCGCAGCGCGCCAAGATGGTCGCCGATGCGCTGACGATGGTGGGTCTCGAGCACCTGGCCCGGCGCAAGCCGAAGGAGTTGTCGGGCGGTCAGCAGCAGCGCGTCGCACTGGCGCGGGCCGTCGTCTACAACCCGCGCGTGCTGCTGATGGACGAGCCCCTCGGAGCGCTGGACAAGAAGCTGCGCGACACCCTGCAGTTGGAGATCAAGCGGATTCACGCCGACCTCGGCACCACGTTCGTCTACGTCACCCACGACCAGGACGAGGCTCTGGTGCTCTCCGACCGGGTCGCCGTGTTCAACGACGGACGCATTCAGCAGATCGGCACGCCGTCGGACCTGTACGAGCATCCCAACAGCCTCTTCGTGGCGCAGTTCGTCGGTGAGTCGTCGCTGTTCCGTGGCACGTTGGACGGTAGTCGGGTCCAGGCGCACGGCCGCACCCTGACCGCGACGCGCGGAGCCCTACCCGACTCGCGCACCGTGGCCGTCGTCGTGCGTCCCGAGCGGATCGCGATCCACGCCGGTGACGCGGAACCGCAGGCGGACAACGCCGTTCCCGGGCACGTCATCCAGCAGATCTACTTCGGAAACGCGCGCAAGGTCGAGGTGCGCCTCGACGACGGCAGCACGGTCCTGGTCCGCGAGAGTGCAGGCGCCGCGCTGGCTCCCGTGCACGCCGACGACACCGTCTGGCTGACCTTCCGCCGCGAGGACGCCTCCGTCCTCGCCGTCGACGAGACGCAGCCGGCACCTCGAACTCCCACCACCGCAACGAACTAGGAGCACGACAACATGGCGTCGTCAGGCCAGCAGACCGTCAAGCAGCCCGTCAACGGCGGAGTGTCCTTCTGGTACCGGTCGATCGGGCTCCCCCAGCCCCGTCCGGCGCTTCCCGGCGACCTCGAAGCCGACGTGTGCATCGTCGGTGCCGGGTTCACCGGACTCTGGACCGCCTACTACCTGAAGCGTCAGCAGCCAGATCTTCGGATCGTGGTACTGGAGAGGGAATTCGCCGGCTTCGGTGCCTCGGGCCGCAATGGTGGCTGGCTGTCGGCTGAGCTGGCCGGCTCGCGAGACGCCTATGCCTCGACCCACGGTCGCCAAGGCGTCATCGATCTGATGCGCGCGATGCGTGACGCCGTCGACGAGGTGATCGCCGTCGCGAAGACCGAGGGCATCGACGCGGACATCGAGAAGGACGGACTACTGCACGTCGCGCGCAACCAGGCTCAGCTGCAACGGCTGCACGCCGGCCTGCGCTACGAACGCGAATGGGGCGCAGACCCCATGGACTTCGTCGAACTGAGCCGCGCGGAGATCGACGCGCGGGTCCGCGTGGCCGGATCGCTCGGCGGCATCTTCAGCCCGCATTGCGCCCGGGTGCAACCTGCCAAGTTGGTGCAGGGCCTTGCGGACAGCGTGGTCGACCTCGGCGTCCGGATCTTTGAGCAGACCACCGTCGGCAGGATCGATCCGGGCCGGGCGGTCACCGACCGGGGCACCGTCCGCGCACCGACCGTGCTGCGCTGCCTCGAGGGATTCACCGGCAGCATCGAAGGGCAGAAGCGCAGTTGGTTGCCGATGAACTCCTCCATGATCGTGACCGCCCCGTTGCCCGAGGAGGTTCACGACCAAATCGGCTGGCGCGACGCAGAATTGCTCGGTGACTACGCGCACGGATACATGTACGCACAGCGCACGGTCGACGGGCGGATCGCTCTCGGCGGGCGCGGCATTCCGTACCGCTACGGCTCTCGCCTCGACGACCGGGGCGCCACGCAGCAGTGGACGATCGACGCGCTCACCGCGCTCACTCACGACATGTTCCCCGCGACCGCCGACGTCCCGATCGAACATGCCTGGTGCGGTGTCCTCGGCGTGCCGCGGGACTGGACGGCCACGGTCGACTTCGACCGCACCACCGGCCTCGGTACGGCGGGCGGCTACGTGGGAAGCGGACTGACCACGACCAACCTCGCCGGCCGCACGTTGGCCGACCTCGTACTGCAACGCCAGACCGACCTCACCCGTCTCCCCTGGGTCGGTCGACGGGTGCGGCGCTGGGAGCCCGAGCCGTTGCGTTGGCTCGGCGTGCAGAGCATGTACGCGCTCTACCGGACGGCGGACCGTCGCGAGACGAACGGTCTGGGCCGCACCAGTCGGATCGCCACGGTCGCAAACAAGATCACCGGTCGCTGAGGACGGCGCGTTCCCGGGGCAGGTGGCGCGTCAAACCACCAGCCAGACCAGGCCCGCCATCGCGAACCCCACGACGGACAGGATCGTCTCCAACACGGTCCAAGTCTTCAGGGTGTCCTTGACGGACATGTTGAAGTAGCGCGAGACGATCCAGAACCCCCCGTCGTTCACGTGGCTCGCGATGATCGAACCCGCGGACACTGCAACCACGATGAGCGCGATCTGAGCCGGCGAGTATGCACCGTCGGCAACCGAGGCCTCGATGATGCCCGCCGTCGTGACGATGGCCACCGTCGCCGAGCCCTGAGCGATCCGCAGCGCACAGCTGATCAAGTACGCCGAGACGATCACCGGAAGACCGATTGCGGTCATCGAGTCGGCGAGGGCATCACCAATCCCCGTGGCGCGCAGCACTGCTCCGAAGAATGCGCCCGCGCCCACCACCAGCAGGATCATGCCGACCGGGCGCAGGGACACCCCGGAGATCTTGGCCAGTTCTTGAGCGGATATCCCGCGTCGAATGCCGAGCAGGTACAGCGCAAGCATCACGGCGATCGTCAGCGCTATTGCCGGGTTGCCGATCAGCGTGAGCACCGACAGCAGCCTGCCGTCGTCGTACATGACGTCGGCGAGGGTGGCCGCCAGGATCAGAAGCATCGGCACCAGGATGATGAATGCGATCAACAGCAGCGACGGTGGATTCGCCCGATCCGCCTGTTCCTCTTCGGGAACGAACGCCTCGGGCACCTCTACGTGGACGCGCTTGCCGATCCAGGCTCCCCACGCCACGCCGCTGGCGAACCACGCCGGGATTCCACAGATCAACCCCATGATGATGATCCAGCCGAGGCTGACGCTCAGCAGGCCCGCGGCGGCGACGGGACCGGGGTGGGGCGGCAGGAAGGCATGGGTCATCGACAGACCCGCCAGCATCGGCATTGCGTACAGCACCAACGACTTCCCGCCACGCTTGGCGGCGACGTAGACCAGCGGCGCCAGGATGAAGATGCCGATGTCGAAGAAGACCGGAATTCCCAAGACGAGTCCGGTGACGCCCATGGCGAGCGGCGCGCCTCTGGGTCCGAACAGGCTCAGCAGTCGCGTGGTGAGCACGTCGGCTCCGCCGGACCGTTCCAGCATCGCGCCCAGTACCGTGCCGAGGCCGATGATCACGGTGATGTGACCGAGAATGGAGCCGAATCCCTTCTCCAGGAGGGAATCACCGGACTTCGCCGGGGTGCCGACCAGCTCCGCCACCGGAATGCCGGCGACCAGGGCGACGGCGACGCTCACCACGATCAGTGCGATGAACGGCTCGACCTTCAACTTGATGATCAGCACCAGAAGGGTCGCAATGGAGACCGCGGCCAGGGTCAGCAACCCGGCGGTGTCATTCTGCAGCCAGTTCACGAACGACGTCATTCACACTCCACTATTCGATGGGTCAGGCGGTAAGTGCGGCGACGAACTGTGCGGCGCGCGCGGTGATTGCGGGCCAGTCACCAGCTGCCACTTGCGCGGGAGGCACCACTCCGGTGCCGGCGCAGACTGCGAGCGCGCCCGCGTCGAGGTACGCGCGGGCGTTGTCGGGGTTGATGCCACCGGACGGCAGGAACTCCACATCGGGATAGGGGCCGCCCAGGTCGGTGAGGTACTTCGGTCCGAAGGCGCTGGCGGGGAAGATCTTGACTGCCGCCGACCCGAGGTCGAGTGCGGCGGCGACTTCGGTTGGCGTGAGCGCGCCGAGGAAGACCGGGACACCCTGAGCGACTGCGATGGCGGCTACCTCTGCCCGAAGTCCTGGAGTGACCAGGAATCGAGCCCCGGCATCGATCGCTGCGCTCGCCTGATCAGCCGTCATCACGGTGCCGACGCCGAGCACGACACCCGAACTCGCGACTGCGGCACTACTCGACTTCAAGTGCCGGAGGACGTCGGGGGTGGTGAACGTGAGTTCCACGGTGCGGATGCCGCCGGCGGCAAGCGCGTGACACAGATCCGCCGCGTCGGGAATCTGCTGAGCGCGTACGACACTGAGCACGCGGTCGGAGCGCAGCACCTCGACGATGCTCACCGCACTACCCCGTCCGCGCCGCGCCGCAGGGAACGCCCGGCGGTGACCCCGGTGAGTTCGCTCTCGTCGAGTGCCAGCTGCCCGCGCACGAAGACGTGCGTGAATCCAGCGGCCGCCTGGCGGGGCCGCTCGTAGGTCGCGGTGTCGGCGACGGTGTCGGCATCGAACAGCACGAGGTCGGCGGCGAACCCGGTGCGCACGAAGCCGCGGTCCGCCAACCGCAGCCGCGTTGCCGCCCTCCCGCTGAGGTGACCGACGCACTCCTCCAACGACATCAGACCGAGGTCCCGGCAGTAGTGCCCGAGGTAGCGCGCGAACGTACCCCAGCCGCGAGGATGCGGCTTCGCACCGACCAGCAGCCCGTCACTGCCACCGGTGTGTCTGGGGTGCCGCATGATTGCTCGCACGTTCTCCTCGTGTCCGACGTGTTGAAGGATGCCGGTGCTGAGTTGGTCGCGCTGCAGGATCTCGATGCACACGTCGAACGGCTCGCGACCCTCGGCGATGGCGATGTCGGCGATGGTTCGGCCCACGTAGTGGTCCAGTCGAGCGTCGGACACACCGCTGATCTCGATGGTGTGCCATTCGGCGACGACGCCGTGGCACCCGTCGGAGCCGGTCACCTCCAGCTGCTCCCGAATTCGTGTCAGTGCGGCGGCATCGGACAACCGCGCGATCGTCTCATCGCTGCTGCCCGCCGACGCCCAGCTCGGCAGTATGGCCGAAAGCGTCGTCGCACCGGGCAGGTAGGGGTACGTGTCCAGGCTGATGTCCGCGCCGGCTTCGGTCGCTGCGTCCAACAGTGCCAACAGTTCTGGTGCCCGACCCTTGTTCGGGCCGAAGTTGAGCGTGGCATGGGCGAGGTGCAGGGCGCAGCCCGCGCGCGTGGTGAGGTCCACCATCTCCGCGTACGCCTCCATCGCTCCCGCGCCGTACGACCGATGGTGCGGCGAGAAGTAGCCACCGTGTTCGGCGACGGTGCGGCACAGTGCCAGCAATTCCTCGTTGTCGGCGTACATGCCGGGCGTGTACGTCAGTCCGGCTGACAGGCCGACCGCGCCGTCGGACATTCCTTCGGCGACGATGCGCTGCATCTCGGTGATCTGCATGGTCGACGCCGGCGTCTCGTCCCACCCGACGACCATCGCGCGTACCACGCCGTGCGGCACCAGATAGGCGGCGTTGGTGGCGATTCCGTGGTCGAGGCGATCGAGGTACTCACCGACGGTACGCCAGTCGAAGTCGAAGTCCTGAGGGTCGGAGTTCCAGCCGGCGACCTTGCGGCGCACGCCGTCGAGCACCGCATCGGTGGTCGGCGCGTAGGACAGACCATCCTGTCCGAGGACTTCGGTGGTGACGCCCTGTGTGATTCGCGAGGGGTGCGTCGGGTTCAGCAGGATCTGTAGGTCCGAGTGCGCGTGCATGTCGATGAAGCCGGGAGCGAGGACTAATCCCGATGCGTCTATCACCCGGTCCGCCGACGGCCTGTCCGTCGGATCGGTGACGATGTCCGCGATGCGGTCGCCGTCGATGAGCACATCGGCCCGATAGCGGGCGGTCTCGGTGCCGTCGACGACCGTCGCGGAGTGGATGAGTGTACGCATGCCAGCCAGCTCAGAAGTAGGTGCGGATGAGGTCGATGACATGCGGGTCGTCTCCGTTGCCGTCCAGCAGCGGGATCCATCGCCACTTGTCGAAGGCAGTGCACGGGTGCGAGAGTCCCAGTCGCACGACGTTCCCCACCTTCAAATCGCTGTCGGGGTCGATCCTCAAGAACGCGTGCTGATCGTTCACCGCCGTGATCTGAGCGTCGGCCAGCGGCCGAGCAGGCCCACCGAGTCGGTCCGCGACCAGTTGCGGGGTCGGCAGTCCCTCGTCGAACGGCACGTCGCGCTTGCCCGCGTCCAGCAGGGCCAACCCGGTTTCTGGGCGGGACACCACCCGTGCCCAGGTGTGCATTGCCGAGCGCAACCGGTGAGTGGTGTCGCCGGTCTCGTCTCGACCGAACGGCGTGATGCCGGTGTAGAAGCCGTCGTCGTGGATGACGTACGCACCTGCGCGGACGACTACGCGGACGCGGCCTTCTGCCAGGGGTGCGAGGACCTCGGCCACCACGTCGAAGTAGGCACTGCCGCCGGCGCTCACGACGACGTCACCGGTGGCCGGGTACAGGCCCTGTGCATCCAGCAGGCGATGCAACTCAGCCATGTCCTGCAGGTAGCCCCGCACTCGTGACAACGACTGGTCGGACGCGTCGTGTGCGAGGGCGCCCTCGTAGCCGCACACCCCGGCCAGGCGTAGCGCCCCGCTCGCGGAGACCCGTTCGGCCACCTCCACGGCTTCGGGAACCGACCTGGCCCCGGTTCGCCCACCGGGAGCGCCCAATTCGACCAGGACCGGAACGGGTCGGGCCACGGCCACGTCGTCGAGCGGCGCCACCATGGCGTCGACCGTGTCGATCGAGTCGGCCCACACGTGCACGTCGAGATCGGGGTGATCGGCCATCTTCTGTGCGAGCCAGCGCAGTGCGACCGGGTCGACCAGAGCATTGGCCAGCTGTATCCGCCGGATGCCGAAGTGCACCGCCACGCGAATCTGACTGAAGGTCGCCAGCGTGATCGCCGTTGCACCGCAACGTATCTGCCGCTGCCACATGACCGGGGACATCGTCGTCTTGCCGTGCGGCGCCAATTCCACACCGTGGGCGGTGCACCACTGCGCCATAGCCGCGAGGTTCTGCTCGATGGAGGAGTCGTCCAGCGTCATCACGGGCGTGCTGAACGCCGAGAGCCGGGGCTTGGTCGCGAGGAACTCGGCCGCGGTCAAACCGTCGGCCGCGGACGGAAGCGCCTTGTCCAATTCGGACAGACGCTCCAGCGGATGGTCTGGCTGCGTCATCATCCGACTCCATTTCAGTTCCCGAGCTGCGGCGTTGCATATTGTGCAACGCTAGTTGCAGAATGCGTTGTGACTTGTCTAACATGACACCGGAACGTCGTCAACACATGGGCTGAGTGGAGGGCCGTGCAGGAAACAACCGCTACTCGGCCCATCGCGTGCCTCGGCGAGGCGTTGGTCCTCGTCTCACCACCCGAGTCTGGAGCCAGTGCCGCAACGCAACTGCACCTGGCAGGCGCCGAAGCCAACGTCGCCGCCGGACTCTCGGCCATCGGCGTGCCCGCCGCCTGGATCGGGAGACTGGGTGACGACGAATATGGCGCCAGAATCAGCGGGGAGCTGCGCGAGCGTGGCGTCGACGTCTCGGCCGTTGAAATCGACTCCTCCCGCCCCACCGGTCATTACGCGAAACACACCGAAACAGCTGACGACGGGGAGCGCAGGACGACGAGCCACTACCAGCGCTCGGGTTCGGCCGCCTCCGCCATGGGACCGGAGTTCCTCGACCGCACCGCGGTGACCGCAGTCTTGAGCCGAGCCGCGGTAGTGCACTGCAGCGGCATCACGGCAGCGCTGTCGGACTCGTGCCGAGCACTGATGTACCGGCTGCTGTCGGACCGTCCCGGAATCTCGGGAACGGTGAGTTTCGACGTCAACTGGCGCGAGCAGTTGTGGTCCGACGGCGATCCCGGTGTGGTGGTCGACCTGGCGAATCGAGCCGACCTGGTCCTCGTCGGCGCCGACGAGGCGCTCAGGGTGATGGGTACCGACGATCCCGTTGCGCTGCGCAGCATCCTGCCGCTCCCCGAGACGATCGTCGTGAAGGACGGCGCGAAACGCGCAGTGGCGGTGGACCGCCGGAGCCGAACGGTCGAAGTGCCCGCACTGCGCGTCGACGTGGTGGAACCCGTCGGGGCCGGTGATGCGTTCGCCGCCGGCTACCTCAGTGGCATGGTGCGCGGCGAGGACACCGAGACGTGTCTGCGCCGCGGCCACATCGGTGCGGCGGCTACCCTGACCGTCGCCTCCGACTCGGCGCCGCCACCCCCCGATGCCCTGCGCGATCACATGCTGACCTGTTCGCCGCGGGCCTGGTCGACGATCGTGGTGTCGGCCGCGGGCTTCACGCCGCCAGGGGGAAGGTGAATCGATGAGCCAGAGCGTTGCACGTGCACTGCACTTGCTGATCCAACTCGGTAGCGGGCCCGCCAGCCTCGACGAACTCGCCGAATCGACCGGCGTGCACAAGACGACGGTTCTGCGCCTCCTACGCACGCTGTCCGAGGAACGGTTCACCTTTCGCGATCAGAACAATCGCTACCACCTCGGGTCCAGGATCTTCGACCTGGCGGCACAGGGCACGGATCAACGCGAGATCCGGACCATCGCCTCGCCGCATCTGGTGGCCTTCAACCGCGCTCATGGCCGTACCACCCATCTCGCTGCGATGGAGGGCGACGACATCGTCTACATCGACAAGCTGGAGTCGCACGATCAGATACGGATGTTCTCGCGAATCGGCCTGCGCGCGAACCTGAATTCGACCGCGGTGGCGAAGATCATCCTCGCGGATCTACCGGATTCGGAGCTGGAGCAGATCGTCGCCACGATGGACTTCACCAGGCGCACGCCCAACACCATCACGAGTCCCGACAGGTATCTCGACGAGATCGCCACCGTCCGCGCCCAGGGATGGGCGCAGGATCGCGAGGAGAACGAACCGTCGATCAATTGCATCGGAGTCCCCATCCGCGGTGCGTCGGGCAAGGTGGTCGCAGCTGTATCGGTGTCGGTGCCGAACGTCGTGCTGTCCGCCGACCAAGTGCTCGAACTCCTCGACCCGTTGCAGGCCGTCGGCGAACGCATCTCCCGCGACTGCGGCTACCGGCCGCCATCCTGACTCACTCGACAACCACCACAACCGAAGGAGCCCAGCGTGTCCCACTCACAGGTCGTCCGCACCGACGCCGCGCCTGCACCAGCACACACGTTCAGCCAGGGAGTCGTGAAGGGCGGCTTTCTGCAGGTGTCCGGGCAGGGCCCGATGGACCCCGCTACGAACGCCTACATCGGCGAGGGGGACGTGCGCGCCCAAACCCGACGCACCCTGGAGAACGTCAAGGCCATCCTCTTAGCCGGCGGCGCCAGCGTCGGCGACGTGCTCATGTTCCGGGTCTACCTCACCAAGCGCGACGACTTCGCAGCCATGAACGAGGTGTATGGCGAGTTCATCGCCGAGAACGTCACCTCTGGCGCGCTTCCGTGTCGGACAACGGTTTTCGTCGAGCTTCCGCACGAGGTCATGCTGGTGGAGATCGACGCGCTGGCCGTCATCGGTCAGTAACCCCCGCGCGCTCGACGACCTCTTTTGCGCGCAATGCCTCAGCCGTCCGGATCGCCCCCGTGACGCCCGAGTTGTGCATCAGCACGTCGTCCATCACCGCCGTGGTCAGGCTGCGGGTCGCCAGCATCGGGGCGACCCAGCCCGGTGCGCTGATCCGTGCCGCGCGCCGGTCGACACCCGAGAGCACGGCAGCGGCCGCTGCTTGAACCGTCATGGGCCGGGTGAGGAATCCGGGGATCGCCTGGCGTACCGCTCCGACGTGATCGTCGGCGAACACCTCGGTGGCCAGGTCCGTGTCGATGAACCCGAGGTAGGCGTAACCGACGCTCACCCCGTGCTGCGCGAGTTCGACCCGCAGCGTCCTGGCGAGCTGCTCGACGCCTGCCTTGCTCACCGCGTAGGACGCGGCCAGTACGCCGTTGAAGAAGGCGTAGACGGACCCGACCATTACGACGTGTCCCTGCCGCTCGATGACCGCCGGCAGCGCTGCCCGCACCGTGCGCCACTGGCCGAGCAGGTCGACCTCGACGGTGCGCTCGAACGCGGCCGGGTCAATCGTGGCGATGGTGTCCGATGGCGGGGCGATACCCGCGTTCGCGATCACCACGTCGATGCCGCCGAACCGTGCCACTACCGCGTCGGCCGCATCCTGAAGCTTGTCGGAATCGGTGACGTCGGCCTCGAAGGCGGCGGCACGCTCGCCGAGGTCGTCGGCGAGTTCCTGCAAGGGCGCCATGCGGCGCCCCACGAGGGCCACATGGGCGCCGCGCGCATGTGCCTGTCGGGCGATCTCGGCACCGAGGCCACGGGCCGCGCCGGTGATGAACAGCACCCGCCCCTCGACATCGAAACTGGGCGCAGCACCCAGCAGCCGACCCACGACCGGGATACCGCGGAGGGTCCGGACGGCAGTGCGGCCCAACAATCCGACGGCGTCGTCGATCATGGCGGGCCTCTCCACACTGAGTCGGTGCTCGGGTGATTCCCTCACCGGCCGCCGGGAAACATCGGACCGCCTGCGACGTCGTTACACGCACTAACTGCGGCGGTGCTGCGTTGCCACTTGCTCCGCTCGCTCGACGTCCTCGTTGGTGACGTACGTCGTGAAGGTCTTGGGTCCCCACTCCGTCATGAGCTGGAACCGCACTGTCTTCGGTCGCCCCGTCAGCACCGTCGTACTCACGATCTCGCCCACCGTCCCCTCGGGCACCAGCGGTCGGTCCATACCCTGGAAATCGCGTCGGGCGGTGACCAGTTCACCCCTGCGGTATCGCACGTCTTCTCCCCCGTTCACCCCGGCGGGCCGCCCCGCGCCGCCCCCCGGGTTACCAGGATGGCAGCCAAACGACCACTCGTGCAACGGGTTTACCCGCATAAGTCAGCTTCCGCCTCGTCCGCTGGGGCTTTGGTAGCGGTCAGCGCTGTTCGGCCATGCGCAACCACACTGCCCGGCAAGTCTCCTTCGCGTCGTCCAGGTCGTCGATCGAATTCCTGGACGCCTGGTAGAAGGTGCGTTCGATCATCCAGCACAGGGCGTGACCGAGCGCCGCGGCGTCTCCCGGTCCGCTCCCAGTCGGCACCCCGGCACGGTGCAGCACCGCTGCTATGGCGTCGGCGAAGACATCGGCTGTGCCCGTCCACAACTGATCGATCTCGGGCACGGTGGAACTGAGGTCGACCGCGGCGCGCATGACCAGACCGTGCTCCCGCCACAGCCGTGCAGTGCGCTCCAACGCGGTAGCGATGACGTCGTCCACCGGTCCGGTCGCAGTCAACGCAGCACCCGACTTCTCTTGCAGAGCCTGCACGGTCCGCGCCACCAACGCGATGAGAACGTCCTGCTTGGAAGCGAAGTAGAAGTACAGGGCGCCGCGGGTCATTCCCGCCGCCTCGGCGATCTCGCCCACCGTCATCTCCGCGTAGCCGCGCGTCTCGAGCAGCGCCTCGGCGGCGTCGAGTATCTGCCGCTCGCGAAGGTCGCCCTTGCGTACGGCCGGCGCAGTTCGGCGAGAGGGCCAGGACTTGGTCACCGTCGCAACCCTAACCCAGCTGTGTCACACGACGGACAGTTGCGCGCCGTCATCGAAATCCGTGCTGTGCGAGACGCTTTCCCACCGACGAATGTCCTCGTCGACTGAAGCCCGTGCGGCTCCGATCAACTTCAGGGCATCTGAGCCCAGCACCAGGTGCCCTGGCGGTTCGGCGTCGTCCAGGACTGCCAGAATCGCGTCCGATGCCTTCGCCGGGTCTCCGAGCTGGTTGCCGCTGGCCTTGAGCCGTGCAGCACGAATGGGCTCGAACAACTCGTCGTAGTCCCCGATGGTGCGCTCGGCACGCGTCATCGATCGGCCCGCCCAGTCGGTGCGGAACGAACCAGGCTCGATCGCCGTGACGTGAATGCCGAATGCGGCGACTTCCTTGCGCAAGCTCTCCAGTAGACCCTCGACCGCGAACTTGCTCGCACAGTAGGCGGACATACAGGGAACTGCCATGAGGCCGCCCATCGACGTCACCGCCATCAAGTGGCCGGCACGCCGGCGCCGCATGTACGGCAGCGCGGCCTGCAGGGTTGCGGCAACACCGAACACGTTGGTGGCGAACTGCGCTCGCAATTCCGACAACGGCGTCTCCTCGAAGGTGCCCTCGACGCCGTAACCGGCGTTGGCGATCACGACGTCGATGGCACCAACAGTCGACTCGACGTCGGCCACCGTACGTGCGACCGCGGCATCATCGGTCACGTCGAGCAGGCGGGCATGTGCCCGAGCCGGTGACAGGGCTTCGAACGGTTCGGCGTCCTCGACCTTGCGGACGGTGCCGACCACTCGATGGCCGGCGTCCAATGCCCCTGCCGCGAACGCGCGCCCCAAACCGCTGCTGACCCCAGTGATGAAGAACGTCTTCACGATGCCTCCGACCGTCCAAGCGCCGCGCAGCGCGACGCCTTACTCGACACAGTGTCAGCTTGAAGTCGACGCAATGTCAAGTAGAGATCCATCACCTGCTCGGTAATGAGGACGCAGCGCCGCAGCGAGGGCACGATCGAGCGCCCGGTCGGGCATGAACCGCGTGAAGCGGATCAGCGCGGCTTCACGGCCCACGGTGTAGCGGGTCCGTGGCCGACGGGTCGTCACCGCCGTGGCGATCACCATGGCGGCGGCGTCGGCCGGTAGGCACGACGTGGTGTGGGAAACGGTCTGCGCATTCACTGCTCGTATCAGCCCGCCGTAGCGCAGTTGCTGCTCCGGCGTCATGGCCGCGGCAAGGTCGTTCGCGGCCGAAATCGCTCGACTCGGCATCTCGGTACTCACTGCGCCGGGCTCTACGACGACGACCTGGACACCGGTCGCAGCGAGTTCCCGCCGCAGCGCATCGCTGACCGCCTCGAGGGCGAACTTGGTGGCGGCATAGGGACCGTAGGTCGCCATCGCCACCTTGCCGCCCACGGAGCTGATGTTGACCACGCGACCCTTGCTGCGAATCAGGGCCGGAAGCACGGCCTGAGTCACCCTGACATGACCGAACAGGTTGACTTCAAACAGGTTTCGCCACGCATCCATGGGGAAGGTTTCGACCGGCACGTTCACCCCCATGCCGGCGTTGTTCACGACGGCGCGCAGTCGTCGACCCTGCGGATCCTCGTCGACCCGGGCCGCAAGCGTGCGGACGTGCTCGGCATTGGTGATGTCGACGAGCACCGGCTCGATTCCAGGCCCGCGGATCGCGTCGGCATCCCGGTCGCGTCGCACACCCGCGAGGACGTGGAACCCTCGGCGAGCCAGTTCGCGCGCCGCGGCTGCGCCGATGCCGCTGGACGCCCCGGTTACGATGACCATCTGTTGACTTTCGGGTGACGGTGTCATCTCAATGACCGTACCCGCTGAGTTGACGCTGTCAACTCAGATGGTGAGGGAACGTGAGTCGCGCCGAATCAGCCGCAGCCACTCGCCGCGCCCTGCTCGGCGAAGCCGCCGAACTGCTCGACGGCGGCGGACCAGACGCAGTCACGCTGCGCGAGGTCGGCGCCCGCGCAGGAGTCAGCCGCGGCGCGCCCTATCGCCACTTCGCCGACAAGGCGAGCCTGTTGACGGCAGTTGCCGCCGGAGGCTGGGAACGTCTCGGCGATCACATGCACGCAGTCCGAACGGAATCCGGTTCACCAGCCACCGACAAACTACGGGCGGCACTTCTGGGCGTCATCGCCGTCAGCCGGCAACAGCCGCATCTGTACCAGTTGATGTTCGCCACCCCCACGGGAGATCCGGCGGCGGTCGTCATGGCCGCGAAGCGCATGTGCGACGAATTCCTCGCCATCGTCGCCGACGTCGTCGGCGACACGAACGCCGAGCGCTGCGCGGCCATCCTCCTGACTGGCGTACATGGTGCCGCCGGCCTCGAGAAGAGCGGCCTTCTCAGCACCGACAACTGGCACACCACCGCAGAAGATCTCACCGACGCCCTGGTCACCCTGATCGAAACGTCCGGTCGCCGACAGTAGTTGCCTACCAACCACTTCAACTTCAGCGGCGCCCTCGCTCAGACGACGTCGGTGATCTGCCCGGAGACGTCGGCTCGCACCTGCTTGCTGCTGCGCTCGCCCTCGACGTTGATGAACATCGTCACGCTCGTGTCGAACGGCATGTTCCGCTTGATGATCAGACTCTGCACCTCGCCGCCCTCGATCGCGCTCGCCGCCACCGCGCCGTCGGCGGCCGCGGCGATGGCGTTGGTCGCCACCTCGTCGACCGAGAACAGGTTCTCGTTGAGCGCTTCGACGTCGTCGCCGTAGTCGACGGGCCGCAGGGGGCCGACCGCGCCAGCGGTGTAGCTCCACTGGTTGAGTTCGGTCGGCGCGCTCGGATCGATCGCCTGCACCGTCAGCGATCCCGCAACGATGGTCACCTCCACGACCTGCATGGGGGTGGCACCGACCTCGGCCGAGAGCGCCGAGTAGGCGGCGTCGATGCCCTCGGCGGTGAACAAATCGCCCGACACCGTGTTCACGAGCTGTTCGGTGCCTGAGGCGACGACCTGCTCGGCCGCATTCGATGCGACGTCCCTGATCTCACTGACCTTCGTGCAGCCGCTCAATGCGGTGGCCGCGAGAACTGCAGCGGTGAGGGCAATGCCGAGGCGGGTGGGGTTCATTCGTTCCTCTCCTGTTCCGGTCCGACGGGATCGCCGAGACACATGGCACAGGTTGCTGCGGGCGGTCCGCTACCGATCACGAGTTCGGCACGGCCTCTGCCCTAGTCGGCAGACCCGGCACTGCGTTTGCGCGGCGCAGCGGAGCGGGGCGGGCGGGCGCGCATGTGGTCGCGGGCGCGACTCATCATGTCGCCGAGGGTGCGGACGTCCCGCGCCGAGAGCGATTCGAAGAGCAGTTCGCGTACCACCCGGACGTGGCCGGGGAGCACCTTGGCGACGCGGGCACGACCCGCCTTGGTGATGGCGACGACCGTGGCGCGTTGGTCGTCTGGGCTGACATGGCGGACGATGAGGCCTTCGCGCTCCAGCAGCCCGGCTTGATGAGTGAGACCGGAGCGGCTGTAGACCACACCGTCGGCTAGATCGGTCATCGTGAGCTGCCGCTCGCCGGCCTCGGACAGCTTGGCCAGGATCTCGAACTGCACGTAGCTCAGGCCGCCCTCGGATTGCAGCTGCTGCCGCACCTCGTACTGCAGCAGGCTGACCGCCTCCGTCAGGGCGAAGTAGGTCCGCATCTGAGCGGGATCGAGCGCGTCGGCCATGCCTGATGGTAATGCTTCGACCTGGAAGCATTACCATCATCGGCTCGATACGGCGGATCAGACTGCCGCAGAGGATTATTAGGCCGGCACGAGGATGGTCTTTCCGTGGAGCCGCCCGCCATCGGATGCGTCGTGTACGTCGGCGGCCTCTGCGAGTGGGCGGCGATCGGCGACGTCGATGCGCAGTCGTCCGGTGTCGACGCGACTCACGAGTTCGGCGAGCTGTGCGGCGTCGCTGCGAACGAACATCCGCTGCGTGCGCACTTGGCGACCCGGGTTCTCGGGCCCCGAGGCCATCGTGCCGACGTGAAAGCCACCGTCGGCCACCACGCTGATCAGGGCCTCGGTCTGCTCCGGTGTCGTACTGACCAGGTTCAGGACCACGTCGAACGGCGCGCCATCGACCTCGATCGGCGACTGCGCGTAGTCGACGTAGTCGACCACCCGGTCTGCGCCGTACTGGTACAGGCGGTCGGCGTCGCGCGACGTGGCGGTCGCGGTCACGATCGCTCCGGCCTCCTTGGCCAGTTGGACCGCGTAGCCGCCGACGGCGCCCGAGGCGCCGTTGACGAGGATGCGCTGCCCGGCGGTCAACTCGGCGACCTCGAACAGCGACTGCCATGCGGTCAGTCCAACCGTCGGAAGGGCAGCCGCGTCGGTCAGAGGCACCGACTGTGGAGCCTTGGCAAGTGATTCCGCCGGTGCCAGCGCGTACTCGGCGGCCGCACCGTCGGCATCGAGCGGCAGCATCGCCACCACCGCGTCGCCGACGTGCCAACCCTGCACGTCCGCGCCGAGGTCGGCGATGGTGCCGGCGACGTCGACGCCCGGAACGTGCGGGAAGGCGATCGAGTACACGCCGGCCAGGTAACCCCCGCGGATGCCCGCGTCGACCGGGTTGAACGAGGTGGCGGCGACCTGCACGAGCACCTGCCCCGGGCCCGGTACCGGCTGCGGGGCCTCGGCGTACTCCAGAACATCGCTGCTGCCGTATTGACGGTAGTAGAGAGCCTTCATGATTCCTCCTCGATTATTGCTTCGAAGTTGAAGCAGCTACGCACTGCACAACTCGCTTCGATATCGAAGCAATCCCCAGGGTGCCTATGATGGCTGTCACATACCCGCGGGCAGTCGGGGTCAGGCGGGCGGCACCCTCCTCAAGAAGTCGCCGAGCGCAACGAGGTCGAGGAACGCGGTCCCCTTCACCACCCGCTCATCACGCATCGTCATCACCCACGCGTAGGTGTTGACGTAGGGGCTCCCGTCGCGGGCGGTCGCCGTTCCGTCCCAAATCGCAACGACGTCATCGCCTTCCGCGATGAGCTGGCGCACATTCGCCTGGATTGGTCCGCTCAGCCGCGACTGGATGGGCCCGGCGCCGTCGCGCAAGAACTCCGAGCGGCTCGTGTACGTCGTCGGCTCGACCGCCTGCGCCACGGTCCACTGCACGTCCTCGGCCAGGATCGAGAAGAAGCTCTCCTCGCCACCGACTCCGCGAGCGAAGGCGTCGCGGACGACCTGGGCGTTGCGTTCCTGCTGCCCGGAGCAAGCCGCGTCCCCGGTATCGGCGGGAGCGCTGCACCCGATCAGCATGATCGCTGCCAGCGCAGCGCTCGCAATGGTGATGACCCGACGGGACGAGCGTGTGAAGGACCTCATGCCATCGAACGTAGGGCCGGCGCCGCAGTTGGGGCAGGGCTACTTCTTCCTAGGAATGACCTGCTCCCCTTGGCGCGCGGCGAGACTCCGCTCGACCCGTCGGGCCACCTCAGCCGAGAGGTCGGTGGCGGAGACGTCTCGAGCCGTGGAGAACGCCATCATCGCCGTGCCTCGCAGGAGTCCGATGATCGCGAGAGCGGCGAGATCGGGTTCGACGTCGGGATCGATGGACCCGTCGCCGACTCCCGCCCGGATCTGTTGGGCGAGGTAGTCACGAAACGCGGCGTCGCGTTCGGCGAACAACGACGCGAGCGACGGCTCGAGGTTCGCCGACTCGGTCCACATCTTGAGGAACGCCTCCGAGCGTGGTGACCTGTCGTGCATCCCGCCGAGGTACGCCGCGACGAACTGAGTCAGACACCCCAGGCCCGTCGCGGAGTCGGCCGGCACGTCGAATTGCTGGGTGTGCCTGATGAGTTCTTCGAGCAGTCGCGCCTTGCTGCCGAAGTGGTGGTTGACGATGCCGCGGCTGTATCCGGCGGCCTCCCCGACGGCGGCAAGCGAGACCGCGCTCGATCCATGTTGGGCGACCAGGGACGTCGCGGCGTCGAGCACGCGGCGACGCGTCTCGGCGCGGCGTTCCGCCTGAGTGCGCCGGGTCAGCGGCGTGTCGTCCATGGCGGTCATTGTCCATCGTCGGGCACATGTCGGTGGGTAGCGTTAAGTTGCGTGTCGTATAGCAAGTAACAATGACTGGAGAGAATGATGACCCTCTTGAATGCAGCCGACCTCGAACGCTTCGTCGCCGACGATCCCAGTGGGCCGGTGATCATGCTGAACCTGATCAGGTTCACGCCGGGTGGCGAGGCCAAGTACCGGGAGTACATGGAGAAGTTCAGCAGCACGGGCGTGAACGAACGGTACGGCGTGACGATCGTCTACGGCGGCATCGGCCACACGTCGCTGGTCCCGGACGAGGGTGGCGATTGGGACCTGGTGGCCCTGGTCAGCTACCCCAGCCGACAGAACTTCGTCGACATGGTCAATGACCCGGACTACCAGGCGTTCGAGCACCTGCGCGCCGAGGCGGCGGCGACCGCCGTCCTGCAACCCACCACCCCGGCGTTCTGACGCCGTCATCCGAGGGAGATGCCATGACCACCGCCCCCGAACCGGACACCCTCGTCCTGGAAGTCGATCGGACCACACCGCTCGACGGACTCGAACTGGTTCGCGAACGGCCGCCACCTCGTCGACCGGGTCTCGTGACCCTGACCGTCGAGCGGTTCAGCGTGGCCGCCAACAATCTTGGCTACGTCCTCGTCAACGACGTCCTCAAGACCTTGGACGCATTCCCCTCGCCGTCTCTCGATCGCGCCCGGATACCGGTGTGGGGAATCGCGGAGGTGGTCGCCGCGGACCCGACGGTGGTCGCCGTCGGCACGCGGGTCGCCGGGTTCCTGCCCATGGCGACCCGCGTGGCAGTGCGCGTGGAGAACACCGACATCGGTCTGCTGTCCGTCGACGAAAGCCGCGTCGGCATGTTGCCGATCTACCGTCGGCTCGTGCCGCTGCCCGACGAATTCGATTCGGCGAGTGAAGACGTGGAGACCGTTCTGCTGCCGGTCCATCCGTTCGCTGCGCTGCTCGCCGCCGACGTGCTCGCCTCGGGGGTGCGCAGGGTCGTGGTGTCGAGCGCGTCGAGTCGCAGCGCGTCGGCGCTCAGTCGGCTCCTGGGCGCCGCCGGCGTCAGCGTCGTCGGACTCACCAGCGCGACGCACCGCGCCGCGGCGGAGACGTTCGGGGTCTACGACCGTGTGCTCGGCTACGACGAGGTAGACCGGTTGGCCCCCTCCGACGGCACCACCTACGTGGACGTCGCAGGATCCTCCGACGTCACCAGTGCGGTGCACGACCGGCTCTTGCGGCATCTCGTCACCAGCATCGGCGTGGGCGGTACCCATGCGCGCTCCACGCCGTCGGGGTCCGGCCCGCCGCTGACGATGTTCAACACCGGTGATCGCGAGGTGGAACTCACCCGTGAACGCGGTTGGCCGGCAGTGCAATCGCTCTACGACGCCGCACGCTCTGAACTCGTGCCGTGGGCCTCGGATTGGCTCCGGGTACAGACGGTCACCGGTCTCAGCAGCACCGAGCCGGTGTGGCGCGACATCGTGGCCGGACGGTCCGATCCCCTGTCGGCGGTGGTGATACGACCGTAGGGCGGCCGGGCATCCGCCCGACCCCTCATCCACCAAAGCCGGACGGGGATCAGGCAGCCGAGGTTATGGTCGCTGCGGTGGTAGCACCTATCACCGTTTCGGATGGGGGCAATCGGGGTGGCTGAGACGTTGCACGTGGGACGAGTCGGGAGTTTGGCGGCCGCGCTCGGCATTGGAGCCGCAATCCTGTACGGCGGCTGTGGAATCGCTGCGGCCGACCCCGCGGAATCCTCCGGCGCCGAGTCGTCGTCGAGCGCGCCTGCATCCGGTACGTCGGCGCCCGGGGCGTCGGCGTCCGGGGCGACGGGCGCGGACTCGTCGCCATCGGCGGACGACCCCGGGGTGAGTGCGGACACACCGTCGTCGACCGCCGACTCCCCTGGCCCGGCAGCCACCACGTCGTCCTCGACGCACGTCACGGCTCCTGGCACCGCGGTCGGCACCGGTGGTGCCCACACCGGCTCGTACTCGACGTCGACGAAGGACCGCTCCTCGACCCGCACCGAGTCCGACGACAGTACGACGGACGTCGAAGACAGTGTCGTGCAGCAGGACTCGATCTCGAGTGAGGACCCGGCCACGGAACCCGCCCCGGGCGACGGCCCGACCGCGCCGACGGAGTCCCTGGCCGCGCTGAGTGTGGCCTCGACCGCGCGCAAGGAGACGACGACCACCGAGTCGCCTGCCGTGGTCGCCGCCTCGGCGAGCACGACCGCCACCGGTCCGGCCGCCGCCCCCGCCGCGCCGGCCATTCAGGGCCCGCCGGTCGTCGTGATGCAGACTGCTCCGCTCGAATGGCTGCAGCACGTCCCGGTCGTCGGGCCCGTGTTCGTGACGCCTGTCGTCGCCGCCATCCACCAGATCCCGATCATCGGCGACGTCATCCACCCGTTCATCGGGTACCCGGTGCGACCGGGGACGCCCGGCGCCCCAGCGTCGCGCGACGTGCTGTTGACGTCGTTCGACGGAACCCAGATCTACGTCCACTTCATGCCGGCCAAGGGACTTCGGGCGGGGCAGCGCGCGACGACGATCCTGCAGGGGCCGGGCCTCGGAATGCCAGGTGCGACGAACCTCGACGGCACGATCCTCGACGGCATCCTCACCGACAACCTCGGTGCCGTCGGGGTGGGCGTACTGCGCGCCGCCGGCTACAACGTGGTGACGTGGGACCCGCGGGGTGAATACCGTTCGGGTGGAACGCTGGAACTCGACTCGCCGGACTTCGAGGCCCGCGACACCTCGGCCATCATCAGCTGGGTGGCGACCCTGCCCGAGGTTCAGCTCGACGCCACCGGTGATCCGCGGATGGGGATGGTCGGCGCGTCCTACGGCGGCGGCATCCAATTCGTCACCGCGGCTACCGACCACCGTGTCGACGCGATCGTGCCGACGATCGCGTGGAACAGCCTCAACAGCTCGCTCTACAAGAGTCGGGCGTTCAAGAGCGGATGGGGCACCCTGCTCACCGCGGCGTTGTTGCTCACCAACGCCCGTCCCAACCCCGCCATCTATCCGGCGTCGATCTACGGCAACCTGACCGGGACGCTGACCCAGGAGCAGCAGGATCTGCTGTCGGAGCGCGGACCCGGTGCGCTGCTGGGCAGCATCACGGCACCGACGCTGCTCATCCAGGGCACGGTCGACACGCTGTTCTCCCTGCAGGAAGCGCAGGCGAACGCCATGGCACTCATGGCCAACGGCGTTCCCACCAAGGTGCTCTGGTTCTGCGGTGGCCACGGACTGTGCACCAACAACCTGTTCGATCCCACCGACGGCCAGGTGATCACCACGCAGACGCTGGCGTGGCTGGCTCACTACGTCAAGGGGCAGCAGAACGTGTCGACCGGTCCGCAATTCGAGTGGGTCGATCAGCGGGGACAGTTCTTCTCGTCGACCACCTACCCGGCCGCGCCCGCCGCGTCGATCGTCGCGTCCAGCAGCGGAGCGGGCGCACTGCCGCTGATTCCGCTCATCGGCGGCTCGGGACCCCTGCTGTTCGTCCTTCCCATCGGAGGAACCAGGGCGATCAACGCCTTCAACCTCACCACCCCGGCGGCGTCTCAGACCACGTACGTGGTGGGCGCGCCGCAGCTGACCCTGACGTACTCGGGGACCGGAACCAGCCGGCACGTCTTCGCCCAGCTCGTCGACGACGCAACAGGAGCGGTGCTCGGCAACCAGGTGACGCCCATTCCAGTGACCCTCGACGGGCAGAGCCACACCGTCACGATCCCGCTCGAGCAGGTGGCGCACACGTTGAGCGCCGGCCAGACACTGACGCTTCAGGTGGTCGCGTCGACCGCCAACTACGAGAACTTCGGCTCGTTCGGCGTCCTCAACGTGGCCAACCTCGGCGTGTCCCTACCGACCATCACCGACGCCGTGGCCAGGAACGCCGCCCCGGCGACACTGTCGGCGTAGCAGGGTCAGACGAGCCGCGTCACGAGTCCCCTGTCACCGTCTACCCTGACCCGGTCACCGGTCTCGAGGACCTGGGTGGCCACCAGCGTGTTGACGACGCAGGGCAGCCCGTACTCCCGCGCTACGACCGCGCCGTGCGACACCGAACTCCCGATGTCGGTGACCAGCGCTGCGATCACCGTGAAGTACGGTGTCCAGCCCACGTCGGTGACGGGTGCGACGAGGATCTCACCGGGACGAACGTCACGCGCATCGACGATCGACTTCGCCACGCGAACAGTGCCTTCGGCAATCCCGCGGCTCGCCGGCCTCCCCATGATCTGGTCGGCGTCGAGGGTGCTCGGCGGCCGCCGGACGATGGGTTCGGGCCGTCCCACCGCGACGTCCTCGAACTCCAGCGACTGTTGAAAGGGCAGTGCATCCCGGCGCTGCCGGGCGCGCCGAACCAGGTCGCCGATGTCGGTATCGCCCACTACACGAGGTAATTCGACACGATCGAAGAAGAACACCAGATCGGCATCCGGTAGGCGCCCACTGTCGGCAAGCACCTCGCCGAGGTGGCGGTAGCCGAGCTTGAGGCGATGGGCCATCAGCGCCATCTTGGACTTGGTCTCCTCGCGTCCGCGGGCTCCACCCTGGGCCAGGCGGGCCAGCAGTCCCACCGTCCGCGATTCCGGCACGTCGACGTTCCTGCGAGCCGCGGCCGAGGCGGTGGGGTTTCGGGCTGACTGCAGCATGACCTGCATCATCGAACCGAGCCCTTCGGCGTCCTCGGCCCACGCCGGATCGCGCATGCACAGCTCGCGATAACCACGATGCCCATGTCGAACGAGGAACTCGCGCAACGCGACGCCGCCCGGATCGTCCGTGCTGCGCAAGTGGGTCACGGCATCCGCCGGCGTCGCAGCCAGGAACCGTTCGGCGGCCACGTCGTCGGCGGCGATCGCCCTGACCACCGCGTTCAACTCGTCGACCATCACGGCGCTCTCGACGTCGGCGGCGCCGGCCATGAGGCGTGCTGCCTCGGCTTGACCCTCGTTCTCGTCGCGACCGGCCTTGACGGCCGCGCGCACCAGGTAGCTTTCGAGCACGTTCGCGCCCACGGCAGCGCGCGACGAGGACCGCACGTGGACGAGCGTGACGTAGCAGTACAGATCGACGCCCGACTCCAGCTGTCGCAGCACCTGTTTCGGATCACGGCCGGCTGGGATCTCGAATGCGGCGATCCGGTCTCCGAGCTTGCGTATCGCCGGGCCGGCGAACAGCGAGTACGACGTCAACCGAACCGTGTTGACGAGCTTGGGGAGGAACGGTTTCGGCGGTTTGGGTTCCAGCTCGTCGATCACGCGGCCGCAGATCGACATGGAGAACTGTTCCAGGGAGTTCCCGAGGATGCCCGAACTCAGCGCCGTGCCTTCGGTCATGTTCAAGAACATGTGCCCGTAGAAGTAGCCGACCTGCAGCCACGGCTTGTCGTAGCGTTCCTGTGCGCGCGCCACGACCTGCGTCATCTGCATCGCGTAGTCGATCGCGTACCCCGACACCGATGCCGTCAGCGGACAGAACGCTCCCGGCATCATCTCCCCGATGTTGCACCGGGTGTAGACGTGCGTCGGTCCCGCCAACGGGGTGTCCATCTCGTTGAGGTCACCGGGCAGGGTGGTGATCGGCCGGGCCTGCAGCCACCACAGCTGCCCACCTCGATCGATTGCCCACTCCAGATCCATGGGCCTGCCCCAGTGTTGCGCGGCTCGCAGTGCGCCGGCGCGGATGTGGGCGACCTCCTCGTCGGACAGCACGGGGACGTCGCCGACCTCGCGCACCGCCGGTGTCCCGTCCGACGTCAAGACGAGGTGGTCGGAGACGGCGGTCCCGTCGACGAGCGCTTCGCCCAGTCCGGCGATCGCGTCGATCACCACGAGGTCCCTGCGCCCCGTCGTGGGGTCCGCGGTGAAGACCACTCCGGCCGCGCGCGCGTCGACCATGCGCTGCACGACCACGTGCATCGTGACCATCCCGGTTGCGGCGTCGTCGCCGGCGTAGGCGGAGGCTCGTTCGGACCCGACCGAGACGGCGCACTGCCGGACGGCGGCGGCGAAGCCCTCGGCGGAGTCGACGCCGAGCACGGTGTCGTACTGTCCCGCGAACGAGTGCTCGACCCCGTCTTCTCCGGTGGCCGAGGACCTGACGGCTACCGGTGCTGCACCGGCTGCCTGCATCTGGGCGAAGCGGTCCGTCACCTCGTCCGGCAGGGGATGCTCGGAGGCCCGCGCGATGACGAAACCCGTTGGGACGGGGAGCCCCAGCCGTGTCAGCTCGGCCAGACCCAGCGCCTTGCCGCCGAAGCGGTCGTCGACGACGTCGCCGAACTCGATGGTCGTGGTGTGCATTCGTCAGCCCAACGCGTCGATGATCTCGGCCAGCGCCTCTACGGCGATGGGCCCGGGTTGATAGAGGCAGATCCGGTCCGATACGCCGTCGACGCGGTCGGCGATGTGAGCGGCCACCTCTGCCGGGGTTCCGCACGCGGCGATCGTGTGGAGCACCTCGTCGTCGATCAGCGTGGCCATCTCCTGCCACCGCCCCTGTTTGGACATGGCGTTCAGTTCGGGTTGCAGGTCACCCCAGCCGTGCGCGTCCAGCACTGGACGGTAGGCGGGCGTGGAGCCGTAGAACGCCAGGAGCATTCGCGTGGACGTGTGGTCTTCCCCGACGGACACGATGATCTCGGGCACCACCGCGAAGTCGTCAGCGTTCCGCCCGGCGGCCGCCAGCCCTTCGCGAACGGCGGGCATGGTCTTGTCGTGCAGGAACCGCTTCGACCCGAACGGCATCACCAGCAGTCCGTCGGCGACCTCGGCCGTCGCCCGGGTCATCCGCGGACCCAGCGCACCGAGGTAGATCGGCGGCGGTCCAAACGGGTTGGGGCCCGGGTTGAACGTCGGCGTCATCAAGGTGTGCCGGAAGTAGTCGCCGCGGAAGTCGAGCCGCTCGCCGTCGTTCCAGGCGGCGAAGATGGCCCGCAGCGCACCCACCATCTCCTTGATGCGTGCGACGGGGTGATCGAACTCGGTGCCGTAGCGCTTCTCGATCTGCGCGCGCACCTGGGTGCCGAGCCCGAGAATGAACCGACCCTCGGAGAGTTCCTGCAGGTCGTTCGCCTGGTGGGCGAGCTGTATCGGGTTGCGGGGCAACGCAATCGCCACGTTGGTCATCAGGTCGAGCGGCTTCACCGTCGACGCCAGGATCAGCGGGGTGAAGACTTCGCGCGGCCCCTCGAAGGTGAACACTCCCGATGCCCCGGCTTCGCGTAGCAGCGCCGCCCGTTCGACCGCGTCCACCGGGCCGAACAGGGCTGTCATGACCTTCACGACGGGTCCCCCGTCAGGACGTCGGTCCAGTCGTTGAATCCCGACGGATGGTGCGGACCGATCACGGCGTGCTCGAACAGGCCCACGCCGTGCTGCGTGCTCCCGTCGTCCTCAGTGCAGACCGCGCTACCGACGTGGTCGATCAGGCTGAAGGGGGCTCGCGCCATGACCTCGGGGGCGGTCATGTCGTAGGACACGCGTTCCGACGACGCCTCACCCTTCCAAGTGCCGTGTGACCAGGAGGAGTCACCGCCGTACCCGGAGCCGAATGCGATGGGCGCGAACAGCTTCGACTCGACGTCGAGCCGCAGCCGACCACCCGACCGCGTCATCATCTCGATGTGTGCGCCGTGGGGAATCCTGGTGCCCGGCGTGTAGTGCACCGTCGCGCGCACGCCATCGAGCTGTTCGACCCGGCCGTCGCGCCAGCGTCGGGTGCAGTCGTACAGGCTGCGGTGGCCATCCGGATCCTCCTGGATGATCAGGAAGATCTGGTAGTCGTCGAAGGCCAGTGGCAGGTAGAGCCACCACATTCCGCGGAATGCCGTATCGGGCCGCCCGGACGGTTCCGCCTCGCCGATGGGCCGGATGCCCCACGACCTGTCACGGTTGCCCACCGAACTTGACGAGTCGACGGTCAGCCGGTCGCCATCGACGTCGATCCAGCCCTCCCACGTGCCGAGTTGGGCGAAACGGCACGCCTGCAACGTCACTCGTCGGTCCGTGTACATGTGGTGCGGGTGTTCCAGCGCTGCCGGGAACGAGCCTCGCCACCGCAGGTCAGCCGAGATGCCCTCGGTCTCGGCGACGGTCAGGTGCAGCTCCTGCAGGGGTTCGACCACGTCGAGCCGGTATCCGTTGACGTGCTGATCGAGACGGTCGCCGTCGATCGCGTCGCTGAAGCGGACGGCGGTCTGCACGTCATCGCGCCGGATGAGCAGGTAGGCGTCCTTGACGCCCAGCCGGGGGTAGTACCCGATTCCGGTCAGCGCCATGAACCGGCCTTGCCGGTCGAGGACGTTGAAGTACGAACGGTCGTAGAAGTTGCGGTCCGAGGTCGCGGGCGCGCTGATGGGCACGGGCGCCTGGTGGATCGGGTACTCGTCGAGCGGGCTCAGGAACACGACACTCCAATAACGATACGATGCGAGTTATATTGGAATTATGAGAACAGATCGGTCCGGGGATGACAAGGGACCGAGCCGCCCGTCTGCAGGACGTCCGCGCGACGGCAAGATCGACGCCGCGATCGTGCAAGCCACCCGTGACCTGTTACTCGAATCGGGCTACACCGCGCTGTCGCTGTCGGCCATCGCGGCTCGCGCCGGGACTACGACCGCGGCCATCTACCGGCGCTGGTCGGGCAAGGCGCAACTGGTGCACGAGGCGATCCTGCCCGCCGAAGTCATGGCCATGCCGAGTGCCTCTGGAGACGTCGAGGGCGACATCCGGGCCTTGGTCGAGGCGACGCGCATGATGTTCGACCGTCCGGAGGTCCGCATCGCCCTGCCGGCGTTGATCGCCGACACCGTCGCCGATCCGGACGTGCACAGCAGGATGACCTCGCGTTTCGCAGAGAGTCTCGCGACGTTCCGAACCAGGATGGACCCGGGGTCCGATCCAGGTGGCGACGACGGCGACCTGCCGATGCTGGCCGAGGTCGTCGTCGGCAGCGCGATCTTCCGCATCATCGTCAGGCACGACGCCCCACTGGACGAAGCGTGGGTGGACGATCTGACCAAGCTGATCAGCTCGGGCTGGACGTCACTGTCGCGGGGTCAGGCACCCCGCTAGGGGTTCCGATCACCCGCCGTCACCGGCGAATTCGCGTACCGCCGGGTCCACTTGTAGAGACCGGCGATGACGGCGACGAACAGGACGACACCCAGGATCTCGGCCCAACTCGCGAACCCTTCGCCAACCAGGGCGAGCGGTGCATCGCTTCCCGAGGACGCGACGATGCCCGCGAACACCACGCCGAACAGGCTCTCGCCGACGATGAGGCCGGTTGCCATCAGCACGCCGAGCCGCTTCTTCTGCTCCACGTCACCACCCGCGCGTTCAGACCACTTGTCGTAGTACCGGCCAAGCAGCGCGCCGATGGGGATGATCAGCGTGAGCGACATCGGCAGGTACATCCCCATTCCGACCGCCAGCGGCGGCAGAGCGAACCTCGTACTGCGCTTCAGCAACTCGTCGACGAGGATGACCACCGCACCGATGGCGGCACCGAGCCCCAGCAGACCCCAGTTCAGGTCGCCACCGAAGACGCCCTTCGCAAGCGACGAGATCAACGCCGCCTGCGGTGCGGCCAACGCGTTCTCCCCTGCCCCTGGCGCACCGATGAAGCCGAACGCGGTGTTGAGCAGGCCGAGTACTGGCGGGATGACGAGCCCGCCGAAGACGACGCCGATCACCAGCGCGACCTGCTGCCGCCATGGCGTCGCGCCGACGAGCTGGCCGGTCTTGAGGTCCTGCAGATTGTCGTTCGAGATGGTGGCGATGCCGAACACGATGGCGGTGGCGAACAGCGCGTAGGCCACCAGCCCGAGCGTCTGGGCCGGATCGTCGCTACGGCCGTGGACGAGCACCAGCACCAGCGACGCGATGACGACGACCAGGATGCCCAGACCCGAGATCGGGCTGTTGGAGGAGCCGATCAGACCGGCCATGTATCCCGCGACCGAGGCGAGCACGGCGCCGATCACCACGACGAACAACAGGGTCACGACGATCGTGAGCGGGCCCTTCCCGGCGATCTCCGTGCTGTCGAGGAACCACCACAGCAGCAGCCCGATCGGCAGGAGCGACACGGCGATCGTGCCGCCGACGATCCAGATCGGGAGATCGCGTTCGACCAGCTCGAGCCGTTCCCCGCCGCGGCGCGCACGGCTGGAGACGGCCGCGGCCCGGATGCCCCGGACGATGGGGCCCACGATCTTCAACAGCGTCCAGATCGCCGCGATGGCAATCGCACCGGCGCCGACGAATCGCACGTCGGTCGAGAACGTGCTCGACACGATCTCGGAGACGTCGGCGCCGCTGGGAATGTCGTTCCACGTCAGCGTGGGAAGCAGCACGAAGTAGGAGATCACCAGTCCGACGATCATCGCGAAGCCGACGGTGACGCCGACGAGATGGCCGACGCCGATCAGTGCCAGCGACAGGCTGGCACCAACCGTGGACCCGCCCGCGCCGATGCGGAAGTACGTGGAGACGTCGCTCAAGATGGCCTTGGTCGCGGCGAGCAGGGAGAAGCCCGCTGCCACCAGCGAGCCCGTCAGGATCGCGCGCAGACTCCGCCGGTTGCCCTCGCCACCGTCCTCGGCAGCCTCGCCGACCTTGAGCACCTCGGCGGCAGCGACGCCCTCCGGATAGGGCAGGTCCGATCCGGTGACCAGCGCGCGACGGAGCGGCACCGAGTACATGACGCCGAGGACTCCGCCGACGATGCACACCGCGACCGTGATCCAGTACGGGAACCCCGTCCACCAGCCGATCATGATCAGTCCCGGCAGGACGAAGATGATCGCGGCGAGGGTGCCTGCGGCTGACGCGATCGTCTGCACGATATTGTTCTCGAGGATCGTGTGTCCACGGAAGTAGCGCAGTATCGCCATCGAGATGACCGCCGCCGGAATGGCGGTGGCGAAGGTCAGTCCCACCTTCAAGCCGAGATAGACGTTGGCCGCGGTGAAGACGAGCGTGATGACGCCACCGAGCACCACACCCCGGACGGTGAGTTCACGAATCGACGGGGCAGTCGCCTCCACGTCATCCAGCTTGGCCATGGCCATCTCCCACCCGAGTAGTGGTTCGAACGTCGCAGCGGCGCTGCACGCCCGGGAGATGTTAGTTGGCGGTCACGCTCCGCTCAGCACAACGCCACTCAGGCGAGGCCCAGCTTTTCCGCGAGGTCCAGCACGGCTTCGGCGCGCGCCCGCGTGGGGCCGACGCTGCCGTCGTACGCCCCGGTGGGCGCGTCCAGGCGAGCGAGCGTGGCCCGCGCCTCGTCGATGTCGAGCGGGGACGGGCTCAGCAAACTGTTGATCGTCTCGGCGTGGGCGAGGTCCAGACACAACCGTCCGGTCATCCCGGCGGCCTTGGCAACCGCGGTTTCCCGTGCGAGGTGGCGCGTCTGATCGCGCAGGGTCGGTCCGTCGATCGGGGCGGGCAATCCCGCTGCGCGGCTGGCGATCACCAGCCGGGCGCGTGCGTACGCGAGCACCGTCGGGTCGGCGCTCATCCCGGTGTCGCGACGAAAATCCCCGACGCCGAACGCGATTCGAGAGCAGCCCGGTGTCCGTGCGATGTCGGACGCGGATTCCAGGCCCAGCGCGGACTCGATCAACGCCACCATCGGCGTGCCGGCTGGCAACCGTTCAGCGGTTGCGGCGACGTCGTCGGGGGATTCGGCCTTGGCCAGCATCACGCCGGCGAGCCCCGGCGCATCGGCCAGCGCGGCCAGGTCGGCCGCCCACTCGGGCGTGCTCCAGCTGTTGATTCGCACCCAGGCCGACGAACCACCGTGGAGCCACTCAGCGACCGCTCGGCGACCGGCAGGCTTCTGCGCGTCGGGCAGTCCGTCCTCGATGTCGAGGACGACAGCGTCGGCGCTGCCGGCGGTCGCTGCGTCGTAGGCATCGGCGCCGTCCGGAATGCCCGGCTGCAGCAGCCAGGTTCGGGCCAGTGACCAGTGCGGCTTGCGGAGTTGCTCCGCTGCCTGCGGCGAAACGGTCACGTGATGCCCTTCGATCGGTGGTGTCCCATCCATCGTGGGACCTCGGCAGCCGTACCGCCAGGTTGTGCACATTTAGTTCACGCACCCGCCGATTCACGCCAAGGGTTCGACGGCCAATCTTCCCCATGCGACGAAGGCGAAGGCGCCGATGAAGAGGACGTCGCCGAGCAGGTAGCCCCATTCACTTCGGCGGAATCGCGTGGTCGCGGCGCCGGCCATGAACAACATCAGGCCGGCCGCCGCGAACGGCACCAGAACCGGCGCGACGCTTCCCAGCGCAGGAACGACCAGTCCGAGTGCCCCGACCAGCTTGATGGATCCGATTGCCTTGAGGTGCCCGGGAGTGAAGTCGTCGACCCAGTGCTGGTTCGCCCCGAGCGCGCGATACCGGGTCCTGCTCATCAGGAGCAGGCTGGCGCCCCCCGCCGCGAAACCGACGGCGAGCGCCCCGGCAACGATCCAAAGTGCTGTGTTCATTCTCCCGCTCCCTGTGGTTACCTCAGTCCGTGCGGACTCGTCAGGGGTAATGACGGATTCCGCTGAAGCGAGGTAACGACGTGACCGATGAGGTCGGCAACGAGCAGCTGTTCGAGTCGCACCGGGAACGCCTCCTGGCGATTGCCCACCGGGTTCTCGGCTCGCACGCCGATGCCGAGGACGCGGTTCAAGAAGCGTGGCTGCGGTTCTCCCGGCAAGACGCCGAAGCCATCGACAACCTCGGTGGCTGGCTCACGACGGTGGTCGGGCGCATCTGCATCGACATGTTGCGCTCCCGCGCAGCCAGACACGAGGTCGCCTTCGACGACGGCTTCCCCGAACTCGTCGTGACCGAGGACGTCGATGCACCGGAACAGTCCGCCGTCCTGGCCGACCTGGTCGGCGTCGCCCTGTTGACGGTGCTGGGTTCGCTGAAGCCGGAGGAACGGTTGGTGTTCGTCCTGCACGACATGTTCGCCGTTCCCTTCGCCGACATCGCCACGATCGTCGGCAGGTCGGTGGGGGCGACGAAGATGGCCGCCAGCCGCGCTCGACGCAAGGTGCAGGAGGCGCCGACGATCACCGCCTCCCGCAAGGTCCTTCAGGAGCAACGGGCCGTCGTCGATGCATTCCTGCGGGCCGCCCGAGACGGCGACTTCGACGCCCTGCTCGACGTGCTGGCACCAGACGTCACGTGGGAACACCACACACCACGCGGACTGACCGTCACGGTCGGTTCCGCCGCCGTCACCGATGCAGTGCGACGCGGCGGAAGCGCACACGTGACCGCTCGGCGCGTCCTGGTCAACGGGAAACCTGGCATCGCGGCATGGGGCGCCAGGGGCAAGCCGGTGAGCATCATGGTGTGCACCGTGGCCGACGGACGGCTGACGGCCATGACCTCGATCGTGGACCCCGCGCGCTTGGCGACGTTGGAGCTGCCTGGGCCGTGACCACGGCAGTCGTCACATCCGGCGTGCGGTGACCGGCGAGTGAGACCGCACGTGGAGGCGGGTGCGGTCGGCGCGGAACAGGTCGACGGAGTACTCCACGGCACGGCCATACTGGTCGTGGCCCGTACGTTCCAGTTTGAGCACCGGTGTCCCAGCCGGCTGACCGAGCAACTCGCCCTCGCCGCTCGAGACACCTGCGATCTCTATGGACTCGTCGGCTACGCAGATTTGAACGCCGAACTGCGCCAACAGAGTGCGATAGACCGACTTCATCCCGGTCCGCAGCACACCGGCCAGCTCCATCCGCAGGTACATCTGTTCCAGGGACAGCGTCTCGCCATCCGCATGCCGCAGCCTCAGCAGAGAGACGACCGGTTCGGCTTCCTCCAGTTTCAGAGCGCACCGGACTCCGGGCGGTGCCGGCGCCAGCTCAGCGCTGATCACGGTGGTGCCATCGCGAAATCCCTGCTCGTGCAGTATCTCTGGGATCCCCTTCACGGTGTTCAGACTGCGCAGGATGCTCTTGCTGCGGCAGAATGCCCGCGCCGACTGCGGCGCGGCAACCTGGGTGGCCACATTGGTCAGGTAGGCGCCGCCGGCGCGGCCCCTCACCCGACGGATCACCCCATCCTCCTCGAGCAGATCGAGCGCCTTGCGCACCGTGGTGCGCGATGTCTCCAAACGCTGCGCCAACACCCGTTCGGTCGGCAACCTTGGCTCACCCCGGAGGGCGAGTTCCTCGGCGAGTCGCCGCAGCGCTACGTGCGCCTGCTCGAGTAGAAGCATGGCCCGGAACATACCCCCGACGCACTGCCTGGCCACCTGGCGATCGAAGTGTTACATGGGCTTAACGCGCGCCGGGACGAACCAGAAATGGTCTAGCCGCACCGTTGGTCCGATGAGCGACGACCGCGCCGAACGCATCAGGCTCGCTCTCGACCTGGCGGCAGTGGCCGGCACGATGTCGCAGCGATACTTCGCCGACGGCGACCTGGCGGTCCACACCAAGGGAGACGGCACCCCGGTCACGGTGGCCGACCGCGAGATCGAGCACGCAATGCGCACGGCGGTCTCCACCGACTTCGGCCGTGACGGGTTCGTCGGCGAGGAGTTTCCCGACACCGCCGGTGACTCCGGCTACCGCTGGATCGTCGATCCAATCGACGGGACGAAGTCGTTCATCCGTGGAGTCCCCCTGTACGCCAATCTCATCGCGTTGCAGGAGGGTGACGAGATCGTGTTCGGGGTCATCAATCTGCCCAGCGCCGGGATCACCGTCCACGCGGAGCGGGGCAAGGGATGCTGGCGCAACGGGGTGCCTGCCCGGGTCTCGACCTGCGCCGACCTCGACGGCGCCTACGTCATGGCGACGTGGCTGGAGGACTGGGAGCCCGGAGTCTTGGAGGGTTTGAGGGCCCAAGGCGTGGTGCTCCGAACGTGGGGCGACGCGTTCGGCTACGCCATGGTGGCCAGCGGAGACGCCGATGCTGTGGTCGACTACACCACACAGCCCTACGATCTGGCACCGATGCCGGTGATCATCGAGGAGGCCGGTGGCCGGTTCACCAGCCTCGATGGGCAGCGAATGTTCGACGGTGGCAACGGGATTGCCAGCAATGGGCTGATCCACGAGACTCTGCGCTCGTACGTGACGGCCCCACTACCACGACAAGGAGTTCGGCTGTGAAGGCCTTCATCCTGGGACTCGGCCGACGGTCCATCGTCATCTTCTTTGGGACGTTGTATGCCGCCGCACTGCTGTTCGCTCTGTTCCCGCCGCTCTATCTATGGGGCAGCGGCATGCGGTTCCAGATTCTTGGGATCCCCTTCGCGATCATGTACTGGATCATCGACGCCGTCGTGCTGGGGCTGACCCTGACGGCGTTCTACATCGTCGAAGACATCCGCGGCGAACTCGACGACGACTCGCTCGAACCACTCGCAGAGGGCCTCGGAGGCTGACATGTGGATCATGCTCGCAATGCTGGCTGCGTTCTACGCGATCGTCATCGTCATCTTGTATGTCACACAGCAGAAGACGGCGCCGACCTTCGACGAGTACGCCGTGGGCGGTCGGAGCTACGGGCCCTGGTACGTGGCGATGAGCTACGTCAACTCGTGGTGGCCTGGCTCGACGTTCATCGCCTTCTTCGGGCTGGCGACCGGTGCCGGCGTCTTCGGCCTGTACGGATTGGCCTACTCGAGCCTCGGCGTGGCAATGATGTACTTCATGGCCACCCGCGCCTGGCGCTGGGGCAAGAAGTACGACCTGCGTTCTCAGCCCGACCTGCTGGGCAAGCGATTCGACTCCCCCGCGGTACGGATCGTGGCCAGCGTGATCGGCATCGTGTCGCTGTTCCCCTGGGTCGTCCTCGGAATGCAAGCGCTGGGAACGGTCTTCGAACTCGCCAGTGACGGTGCGTGGTCGGTCACCACCTGCTTGATCGTGGGACTAGCGGTCATCCTCATCCGGCAGTACTGGACCGTCCGGATGGGCATGCGCGGTCTGATCATGACCGACGCCTTCCAGGGCACCGTGGCATACGTGTTCTCGGCCATCCTGTGCGTGGTGCTGCTGTCTGGAGTCGCGGGCAGCCCGATCAGCATCGGCGACCTCAACGACGTCGCCGACAAGTACCTGGTGCTGCCGGGTGACGGCGACAAGTACGGGCCCCTCTACATTTTCGCGCTGATCTTCACCGGGGTGGTCGGATCACTGTGCTGGCCAACCAGTTTCCAGCGCATCTACACCGCCTCCAGCGTGCGGTCGGTCAAGTCCGGCACGCTGTGCACGGTCCTGATCTCCGGTGTCTTCTACACGCTGCTGATGTTGGTCGGGATCGCGGCGACGGTCATGCCCGACGTCGCCGACAGTCCGCAGGCGGGCTGGTTCACGATCATGAGCGACTACGGCGGCACCTGGCTGCTCGGACTTGGCATCACCATCGTCTTCGCCGCCTCCATGGGCCACATCGACGGCAGCGTGCAGGTCTGCGGTCTGCAGATCGCCAACGATTTGGTCAACACCACGAAGCGTCCATTGACGGACAAGCGGCTGACCCAGGTCGCGAAGACCTCGATGCTCGTCTTCATGATCGCCGCCGGCGTGGTTGCCTACGCGACGTTCAACATGACACGGCTGCAGTTGCTGGCTCAGATTTCCTACCAGGGGGTCATTCAGCTGGCCGTGCCGCTGTTCTTGGGCATCTTCTGGCGGGGCGGCAACAAGCAGGGCGCGGTCGCGGGCATGGTGTCGGGATTCTTGGTGGCGATGGTGTTGACCTGGGTCTATCCCGACGACATTCGGTGGCTCGGCAGCCTGACCGGCGGTATCGTCGGCCTGGTGGTCAACCTGGTGGTGTTCCTGGCGGCGGCCGCGCTGGTCACGTCCGACGACGCCGACAAGGCCCGGGTGAACGACATGTTCGAGGCCGCGAAGACCAAGATGCGCGTCGCGGCTCCGATTCCCCCTGTGTCATTGGAGGACCAGGCCGCCGAGTTGGCCGACGAGCCGCGATGAGCACGGGCCTCACCGACGCCACGTTCCTGACCGACTTCGCCGAGCTGTCCGCGATCGGCGCAACCCCAGTTGGCGGTGTGGACCGGGAAGCGGCCACCGACGCCGACGGCAGGGCACGGGACTGGCTGCGCGCCTGGTTCGTCGAGCACGGCCTGCAGTGTCGGGTCGACGCCGTCGGAAACATGTTTGGCTGCGCCGAATTCGCGCCGGACACGCCTTACGTGCTGCTCGGATCGCACCTGGACAGCCAACCGACGTCGGGTCGCTTCGACGGCGCCTACGGGGTGCTGGCCGCGGCCTATGCCGCGGTGCTGGTAGCCGACCGGCCGGACGCCGCGCGGTACAACGTCGCCGCAGTCAACTGGTTCAACGAGGAGGGTTCGCGTTTCTCGCCAAGCCTCATGGGCAGCGCAGTGTACGTCGGGAAGATGTCTGCCGACGCCGTCCTCGACACCGTAGGTAAGGACGGGTCGTCGGTCCGAGATGCGCTGCGTCACATCGGATATCACGGTGGCGACGTTGCCCCGAGGGCCAACTGCTACGCCGAGATACACATCGAGCAGGGCCGCACCCTCGTCGACGAGGGTCTCGACGTCGGCGTAGTGACGTGCAACTGGGCTGCTTACAAGTACTCGATCACCGTGCATGGTGAGCAGTCCCACACCGGGGCCACCCACATGCGATACAGGCGGGATGCGCTGGTCGCCGCCAGCGAGGTGGTGCTGGCCGTCCGTGCAGTGGCCGACGAGTTCGGGCCCGATACGGTGCTGGGTTCGGTTGGCCGGTTCACGGTGGAACCCAACTCGCCGGTCGTGGTGCCCTCGCGCGTCCGCTTGGCGGCGGACCTGCGTGCCTTGGAGGCGGAGACGGTAGAGGCTGCACACGCCCTGTTCCTCGAACGCGTCGCAGAGATCGAGCAGGCCGGCGACGGCCACGTCGAGATCGAGAGCGCCGCCTTCCGCCCGTCAACCCGCTATCAGGACTCCGGCATCGCGCTCGCCGGGGCCGTCCTCGACGACCTCGGGCTGCGGTGGCGCACCCTGCCCACGATGGCCGGTCACGACTCGGTGAACCTCAAAGACGTGGTACCGACGGTCATGCTGTTCATCCCCAGCGTTGACGGCATCTCGCACAACGAGCGCGAGTACAGCACTGATGCCCATCTGCTCGCCGGCCTGCACACCCTGACTGCCACCGCTGCGCGCATGGCCGCCGGGGCACTCGAGGGAGCCCACGTCCCGTGATCGACGAGATCCTCGATCTTCCAGCGGAATCGGTGCGTCAGGCGTACCGCGGTGGCACCCTTAGCCCCGTCGACGTCCTAGACCGCACCCTGGCACGCATCGAGACCCGCAACCCCACCATCAACGCGTTCGCCTACGTGGACACCGCAGGCGCCCGGAACGCCGCGCAGGCCTCGAGCCGCCGCTGGGACTCGGGCACGCCGCTGAGTCCGTTGGACGGTCTGCCCGTGACCATCAAGGACAGCGTGCACGCGGTCGGTACCCCGTGGCGGCACGGTTGCGCTGCCAACGCCGACCTCCCCGACTCGACGTTCGATGCCCCGCCCGCCGCCCGGCTCAAGGAGGCCGGGGCGGTGATCGTCGGCAAGACCACGATGCCCGACTTCGGCATGATGGCCGCCGGCGTGAGTTCGCTCTATGGCGTCACCCGAAACCCATGGAACCCGTCCCGCAACACCGGCGGCTCCAGCGCGGGCGCAGGCGCATGCCTCGCATCGGGCATCGGATTCTCAGCGGTGGGCAGTGACATTGCAGGATCCGTGCGACTGCCCGCCGGGCACTGCGGGTTGGTAGCGCTGAAGCCCACTCAGGGCCGCATCCCCCACACCGCCCCGTCCACGATGCGGTCGGCCGGACCGATGGGCCGCACCGTCGATGACGTGCTGGACATGTACGACGTGCTGACCGGTGCCGATCCCCGCGACCTGTGGAGCCTTCCGCCGGAGACCACGCCGCTCGCTCGGGAGCCGCTGTCGCCGATTGGACTTCGCATCGGCCTGCTGACCACTCTCGGCACTTCCTCCGGCGTCGAGGACGCGGTGTCCGCGGTGCTGGCCGACGCCGCGGCGGCGTTGGCCGACGGCGGCGCGGACGTCTCGGTCATGGCGCCAGTCTTCGCCGATGACCCGTACCCCGCCCTGGACCGGTTGTTCCAGGTGCGCGCGGCCGCCGAACTCCAATCCATTCGAGCCGACCTGCGCGAGTTGGTGCACCCGGCCATCCGCGACTGGTGCGGCCCCGGCGCAGGTCTGTCGGCGACCGACTTCGCCCGCGACGGAGAAGCGGTCGCGCGCTCAGCCGAACTCATGCGTGCCGCCTGCGCCGGATTCGACTACGTGCTCGCCCCCGTCATACCGACGGTGGGCTTCCCGGCCGAGGACTGCGGCCTCGATCCGTCGCAGCCGTTGGGCCACTGCGGTTTCACGGCCTGGTTCAACCAGACCGCGCAGCCGGCTGCGGCACTGTGCTTCGGTTTCAGCGACGGCATGCCCGTCGGCATCCAGGTGGTCGGTCCCCGCTTCGCCGACACCGAGGTCCTGCGTCTGACGAAGTGGCTGGAGGGTAGGCGTCCCGTCGCGATGGCGTGGCCGGAACCCGTCGCGGCACAACCACCTGGAGGCAACTGAAATGGTCTCTCCATCCACACCCACCATCCTCGGCCCGCTGCGATCTCTTGGCCTGTTCACTGATACGACGATCAACGCCGACGCCACCCCCACGATGGCCAGCCCGAGTTGGTGGGGTGCGGACTCCGAGTGCTTCGACGTCCGCGCCGAAGCCGCCGACGGTGAGGCGGAAACTCCGTCGACCGCCTTCGTGAAGTCGATGATCGGGCACGCCGTCGCGTACGTCGACGTCGCGCAGGCGTTTGCGGCCGCCACCGAAGCCGGTGAACTCGGCGTCGGACCGGCGGTCTACGCGTCGGACGCCGCGGCCGGAATCCTGGTGTCGGAGAACCTCGTCGACAGCGCCTCAACGGCCACCCTGAACGTCTTCGACGACGACGCGCAGCTCGAACGGCTGGTCGCGCTGCGCACCCGGGTGCACGAATTCGAGTCGATCAACCGCAGGGCCACGGTGTTCGAGGACGTCCGCACGCTCACCAACCTGGCCGTGGCCAACGCCGTCGCCCTACCCGCCGACTTCGACTGGATGACGCGAATTCTGGCGATGGCCGAGAAGCGCATCGCGGCGACCGGCTTCGACACCGTCCCTTGCCATGGCGACGGCAACGTCTCCAACGTCCTGCTCGCCGACGACGGCCGAATGCTGCTGGTGGACTGGGACGTCGCTGCGGTAATGGACCCTCTGCAGGACCTCGGTGTCCTTCTGGCCGAGGTGCGCCCCTTCGACTCGAGCGCGCGGCAGGCATTCGAGTCGGCGTGGGGCAGCTTCGATCAAGCCCTGTTCGACCGGGCGCGGGTCTACGGGGTCGTCGACTGCGTGCGCTGGGCTTTGATCGGCGCCTATGCGGACGCCGCGCGGCCGGGCACACTCGAATACTCGAAGCTGTCCGACTGGCAGTTCGTACGCGCGCGAGCCGGACTGAACGACATCCACTTCCACGATCGCCTGAGGAACCTGTGACCGGCACCGATACCGTTCGCGACACCACCGGGAACCGACTCGTCGGCGGCGCCCGCAACGAGGCCGAGCGCAGTGTCGAGGCAGCGCTGACGGCCATCGAGCCATGGCGGGGCAAGCGACTGGAATACGCCCCCGTGCTGGGCGGGCTGCAGAACAGCAACTGGCGAATCACCGTCGAGGGCACCGACACTCGTTACTTCCTGAAGATTCCCGGCGCCGGCAGTGAGACGTTCATCGACCGCGCGCTGGCCAACGAGGCCGCGCGTCGCGCCGGCGAGCTGGGGATCGGCCCCGAACTGGTCCACTTCGACGCCGGCACCGGCGTCGAGGTCATCGAGTTCCTGGAGGGGTACCGCGCCTGCACCAACGGCGACTTCAAGGACGTCGCGATCCCCCGCCAGATCATCGACATCTATCGCGTGCTGCACTCCGGTGAACTGCTGACGGTCACGAAGACCATGTTCGACATGGTCGACGAACACCTCGCCCAGGCCAAGGACCTTGGCGTACGGCTGCCCGAAGACGCCGAACTGATCCTCGGCGAGTATCAGGTGGCCAAGGAGGCGCTGCTGGCCTCCGGGCTGGACCTCGTTGCCTGCCACAACGATCCGATGCCCGGCAACTTCCTGGTCGCTCCCGGCGAGCCGATGAAGCTCGTGGACTACGAATTCGCGTCGAACAACGAACGTGCCTACGAATTGGCGCTGCTGACCACCGAGATGTTCTACACCGAGGAACGCATCAACGAACTGGTAGAGGCCTTTTACGGCCGGACCGACTTCGGCTTGGTGGCCCGAGTGCAAGTATGCGGTGCGCTGGCCGACGTCAAGTGGGGACTGTGGGCGTGTGTGAACCAGCAGCTGAGTTCGTCGTGGGACTTCGACTATCACAAGTACGGCTGCTGGAAGCTGATGCGCGCGCGGCTCAAGATGACCGATCCGCGTTGGCCGTTTTGGCTCAAGGCGCTGTAGCGAGAACGGGTTTGGCGTCCGCCCAGGGACGCGCTGCCTCGTAGTTCGCCGCTGCGCGCAGCACGGCGGCATCTGCGCGATGCGGGCCGGCGATCTGCAACCCGACCGGCCGACCATCGACGGTGAACCCGGCAGGGACCGTGATGGCAGGAGTCGTGGTCATGTTGAACGGGTAGGTCAGCAGCCACCCGAGCAGCTGCCGTTGCAACGACTGACCGTCGAGCCAATCGGGCGCGAACCTCTCGAGAGGGAACGTGGGCGACGCCAGGGTGGGGCTGACCAGGATGTCGTAGGTGCGCATGAATTGACTGAAGGTATCCCACATTCGGCCGCGATAGGCTTCTGCGCGGCCGATCTCCATGGCCGTCAACGTCTCGGCCTGGGCGAAGATCTCGATCAGATTGTCGTCAACCCGGCCCCGCTGCGACTTCCAATCGAGCACGTCGTACTCACAGGAGTAGCCCGGCACCCACAGTCCCTTCCACATGGCCTCTTCGGGATTGCCCCAGTCTGGAGTCGCCTCCTCGACCACGGCGCCGAGGGTCTCGAAGGCCCGCACTGCGTCGGCGCACACCGCGACCACTTCCGGGTCGACGTGCCCGAGGCCCAGGTTCGGAGACCAGGCCACTCGCCAGCCGCTGACGTCACCCTCGATGGCTGCGGCATAGTCGATCCCGTCGGACGGAACGCTGTTGGGGTCGGAGTCCGATGGTCCGGCCATCACCGAGAACATGAGGGCGGCATCGGCGACGGTCCGCGCGATCGGTCCGTGGAAGACGTGGGTGTAATGCCGTCCGTCGAGAAGCGTGTGCGGGATGCGACCGAGCGACGGCTTGAAGCCCACGACGCCGCACATCGCAGAGGGAATGCGCACCGAACCCGCGCCGTCGGCACCCTCGGCTAGCGGGCCCAACCCGGCCGCGACCGCCGCGGCGGCGCCGCCGCTCGACCCACCGGCGGTGTGGCCATGGCGCCAGGGGTTCTGCGTGGGGCCGTAGAGGTGGCTGTCGGTGCCACCGTAGTAGCCGAATTCGGGTGCGTTCGTCTTGCCGAGGAACAGGCCGCCCGCGTCCTTCAACCGGGTGACCACCGTGGCGTCCCGCGTACCCACCCCGCCTGCAAGCGGTTTCAGCGACGAGTCGAAGGGCAGTCCCGCCATCGAGGTCAGTCCCTTGATCGAGAACGGCACTCCATGCAGCGGTCCACGGGGCCCGCCATCAGCCAATTCCCGATGCAGCGTGGTGGCATCCGCCATGACCTGTTCGCGGTCGAAGTGAACGTAGGCGTTCAACTCGGGATTGACCGCCTCGATGCGTTCGACGAACGCGGCTGCGATCTCCGTGCTGGAGATCGAACCGGCCTGAACGGCTTCGGCGAGCGCGGTAGCGGGGGTCCAGCACAGTTCGGAGTCGGCCACGAGTACAGCCTAAGAGGCAACTCGATCCACCGCTCGGTGACGGAATCGCTTGCGACCGCGAGCCGATCCGAGACTTCCTTCATGCTGACGCACCGTCAGGCTGCGGCGCGCTCGGCCAGCGGACGTCGACGGAGCTGCGTCTTCGAGACGCCTGGCGGCACGTACGCCTGGTCCAGTTCCCCGACATCGGTACCCGGGGGCACGATCTCGTCGATCCGGTCCAAGACGTCATCGGTGAGGATGACCTCCACTCCCAGGAGGAGGTCGTCGAGATGCCCCATGGTGCGAGCACCGAGCAGGGCACTGGTGATACCCGGATGCGAGACGGCGAAAGCCATCGCGAGATGGGTGATCGGCAACCCGACCTCGGCAGCGAGGTGGAGCAGCTGCTCCACGGCACCGAGTCGTCTCTCGTCGCCGAACACCGAGTTGAATTGCGCGCGAATCACATCGGTGTCATGGCCGCGACGCACTCGGCCCGTGAGCATGCCTTGCCCGAGCGGCCCCCATGCCAAGACGCCCATGCCGTACTGCTGGGCAACGGGAAGGACTTCCCGCTCGATGCCGCGATTCAGGAGCGAATAGGGCGACTGCTCGGTGCGCAGCCGCCTCAGGCCGTGGCGCTCCGCAATCCAGTGCGCCTCGACGATGTTCGATGCGGGCAGCATCGACGTTCCAAAGGTGCGAATCTTCCCTTCCCGGACGAGGTCCGTCAGCGCGGACAGCGTTTCCTCCATGTCGGTGTCGGGGTCGGGACGTTGGAGTTGGTACACGTCGATGTAGTCGGTCTGCAGGCGGCGCAGCGATTTCTCGACCGCCGTCGCGATCCACCGGCGAGATGCACCCCTGTGGTTGGGTTCGTCACTGTTGGGTAGACCGAATTTCGTTGCGAGGACCACGTTGTCGCGGCGGCCCTTGATGGCCCGACCGACGACCTGTTCGGAGTCGCCGTACGCGTCTGCAGTGTCGATGAGATTGATGCCGGCATCGAGGGCCTTGTGAATGATCGCCATCGACTCGGAGTCGGTGTTTCCCATCTGGGTGGCGAACATGAGCGCCCCGAGCCCGTATGGGCTCACGTTGATGCCGGTTCGGCCAAGGGTGCGGTACTTCATCTCGTACTCCCATCCACGAGGTGCTCACGGCCCCGTACACTCCTCGAAACGGAATACCGTTCCGTCTAGTCCGACGATACGGAAAGTCATTCCGGTTCGCAAGGAGGTAGCCGTGCCAGGTGATTCGGTGGCTCCCGAGTCGGCTCGTCGACCGCGTATGGACGCGCAGCGGAACCTCGTGGCTCTGCTCGACGCCGCGAAGACGGTGTTCGCCACCGCGGGTGTCAGTGCCCCTGCGAAGTCGATCACCGATCTGGCGGGCGTGGGCGTCGGCACGCTCTACCGACACTTCCCTCGGCGCTCAGACCTCATCGTGGCCGTGCTGCGGCAAGAGGTCGACGACTGCGTTGCAGCCGCCGTTTCACTTGGCGCGACACTCGAGCCGTTCGACGCGCTGTGCGCGTGGGTCGAGCGGTTCACGACGTTCGTCGGCACCAAGCAGGGCCTCGCGGAAGCACTTCATTCAGCCGATCCAGCCTACGAAGGCTTGCCCTCGTCGCTGCTGGATTCACTCGTCCCGGCACTGGGCGGCATCCTCGACCGAGGCGCCGCGTCTGGCGCCATCCGATCCGATGTCACCGCACGCGACATCCTGGTGAGCGTCGCACTGCTCTGCCAACCGGTTCCTGGCGAGGACGACTCGTTCAACGAACGGGTCGTCCGACTGTTCGTGGATGGACTCCGTGCGCGATAGCCGCCACCCTGGACTCAGGGCACCCGGCTGATCAGGACGTCAACCGGGTGGGGCAGAACACCGGGCCTGCCCGGCAGGGAGATCTCGCGCAGGTAATCGAGCAACTGCCCGCGCGCGTCGAAATCCAGTGCACGCGAACGGGCTCCGATGAGGAAATCCAACACGGCCTCTCCGCGGCCGAGCGGATCCTCGAGCGCATCGCGGGCGTCGAGGCGTCCCACGATCGTCTCGGTACGGGTGCGCAGCGCACGCGACTCGAGTTCGGCACTGACGTCCTCGGCGAACCACGGCTTGAGACCCGCCCACGGGCACAGCATCTCGGTCAGCACGCAGAGCGGTTGTAGGGGCGCGATCGCGGTGACGAGGAGACCGCCGGGCCTGACCATGCTTACGGCGTGGTCGAGAGCCATCGCCAGGTCGGCGACGTAGTACAGCGAATGCACGAAGTGCACCAGATCAGCGGGATGGCCCGCATCGTGATCGGCCAGCTCACCGATGACGACGGTGGGCGTGAGTGAATCGGCGTCGAGTGCGTTCAGCCGAGAGGCGAATCGAGCAGCCGACGGTGGATGAGGTTCGACGCCGGTGTAGCGCACGCGACGACCGTTGCGGGCGAGCGCGGCGGCGAGCGGCGCATCGACACTTCCGTCGCCGACGCCGACGCCGACCACCCGCACCGGATCGCAGTCGCCAAGCATGGGCGGTAATGCCGTGGCCAGCCATGTCTGCAACCGTGGCCGCTGGTCGCTGGCCGCCTCGTAGATCGCGTGCGTGTGGGCGTACCGCTCGGGCGACAGTGCAGGCAATGCCGGTCGATCGAGGATCCGCGCCCGTAGTCCATCGAGGGGCAGGGGCGGCCCCATCACTGTCACCGACGCCAGTGTTCCTCGAAAAGCCGGTCTAACGGTCCGATAATCAAGACCGACACCGTTGCGTAAGAATCGCCCTCTTCGTTCCGTGGTTGGCTTGAGCGATGTCTCGCCCCGATACCGCTGCGCGCAGTTTGGACCACTGGAGTGAAGCAGGCCGATCGGGGATGGAGGCGTTCTACGCGCTGGCCACCGAGGATTACCGGCAGCTCGTCGCCGCCCGGCCGTGGGCCGCCGACCTGAGCGGCCATGCCGTCGACGGCCGCGTGCGACTGCTCGACGTGGCCTGCGGGAGCGGGAAGTTCCCCACCGCATTGCTCGCCGGGGGATTGCCAGATCGACCCGTCGTCGAGGTCGACCTGTTGGACCCGTCGGCGTTCAGCATCGCGGAGGCCCGCGCGGTCCTTGCTCCCCCATTCGTCGCGGCGGGCGAGCACGAGGTGTTCCTGCAGGACTTCTCCGGCACGGGCTACGACGTCGCCTGGGCCACCCATGCGCTGTACGCGCTGCCGCCCGCCGAGCTGGCCGCCGGCGTCGCGAGGATGGTCGCGGCGCTCCGGCCGGGCGGGTTCGGGGCCGTCGCGCAGGCGTCATCGCGTTCGCACTACCTGACCTTCTACGACGCATACCGCGCCTCGTTCGCTCCCGAGGCCACGCCATACACCGACGCCGAAGGCGTTACCGAGGCTCTGCGTGCAGCGGGTGCGCCGGTCGAGGTTCAGGTGCTGCACTACCGCACGGGGACATCCGATCGGGAAGTCGCCGAGGGTTTCCTGCAACGGTGCGCGTTCGACGACTCGGTGTCCTTGGACGAGATGGAGGCCAGCGAGGCGCTCGGCGGCTATCTCGCAGGGTGCCGGGACGCCAACGGCGCGTACGAGTTCGAGCACGAAGCTCACCTGATCATCTGGCAGCAAGCGTGATTCGGAACCCGCACCTGTCCGAGACCACCGCGGCGGGCACCGCGTCCGACGTTGCCGTCGAGTGGGATCGCGGCAACGACCAGTGGTGGGATTGGTACATGTCGCTGGCCGACGGTCCCGTGCCCGACGGCCCGTTCGTCGATCCGCCGCCGCACGATCCCGGGCCGCTGCCGTCGGACGACGAAGTGGCCGCCGAATTGGCCGAGCCCTATCCGGTCACAGCAGACCAGATCCAGCAGTTTCAATCGGACGCGTTCATCAAGCTGCCGGGCGTCTTGACCCCCGGCGCCGTAGAGCGGCTGCGGGCCCGGCTGCGCGAGATGCTCGACGAAACCGTCGATCCCACAGTCGGTTTCCAGAGCCGCGAGATGATGTGGCTGGAGGACGACCTGGTGCGCGCCGCGGTGCTGTCGCCGCGCATCGGGGGGATCAGCGCGGCGCTGCTCGGTACGCATCAGGTGCGGCTCTATCACGACAACGCACTGTCCAAGGAACCTGGCGCCGGCCGCACGCCGTGGCACTACGACGCCCACCACTTCCCGCTCGACTCCCCCGACGTGCTGACGGCGTGGATCCCGCTGCAGCCCACCCCCCGCGACATGGGTCCACTGGCGTTCGCCCGTGGTGTCCACGTCGGGCAGCTGGTCGAGCACCTCGCGTTCGACAAACACGGCACGTCGTACGACCGAGGAGTGTCGGAAACCCTTCGTGCACACGATGTTCACGTGGAGGATGGGCCGTTCGCAGCGGGCGAGGTGAGCTTCCATGCCGCCAGCTGCTTCCACACCGCAGGCGCGAATCTGACCACCGCCGCCCGCGTCGTGCTGGCCACGACGTACTTCGCCGACGGCACCCGGGTGGTGCCCAGCCCGACCATGGTCAGCGGCGACTGGCGCAAGTTCATCCCCGGTGCCGAGCCGGGACACGTGGTGGCGAGCGCGCGCAACCCGCTGCTGGCGCGCCCGGGACGCTAGCTCCGTCGGCCGGGGCGGCGGGTCCGTGCACGAGATCCGATGGGCACGGGGCACGATGGGACGAATGGACGTCTTGGTGGTGGGCGCCGGGCCCGCCGGGTTGGCCATGGCCGGGGCCTGCGAGCGTCTTGGGCTGACCACCGGGTTGCTGGACCCGTCCCCCACGCGGCCGTGGATCGCGACCTACGGGATGTGGAGCCGAGAGCTGCCCGCCGACTTCCCCGACTCCGTGGTCGCCGCCCGCGCCGCCGGCCGGGCGATCGCACTCACCGAGCACGACCTGGGGTGGGAGTACGCCGTCCTGGACGTGCCCGCCCTGCAGGCACACCTCACCGACCGACTGACCGGCGTTCGAATCCACGCCGGACGCGCGGTCGGCTCGCCCGAGCCCGGCGTCGTCGCCCTAGCCGACGGATCTGAACTGCGAGCCTCGGTCGTCATCGACGCCGGTGGCGGGGCGCGTCCCTTGGACCCCAACCCGTCGAACCGGGCGCCTGCCGAACAGACCGCGTACGGTCTCATCCTCGACGAGGACGCAGCCGCGCCGCTGGTCTCCGCCGGCGACGCGCTCTTCATGGACTGGCGCACCGACCACGGCGAAACCGGCTGGCCGACGTTCCTGTACGTCATACCGCTCGGCGGCGGACGAGTGCTGGTCGAGGAGACCTCGCTCGCGCGCCGTCCGGGGCTGCCGCTGTCGACGCTGCGACGACGGCTCCTCGCCCGGCTGGCCCATCACGGCGTCCATCCCCAGAGTGACGTGCGTTCGGAGAAGGTGCTGTTCCGAGTGGACCATCAGCGACACCGCGGACCAGGCGTGCTGGGATTCGGCGCGGCCGCGCCATTGATCCACCCGGCGACGGGTTTCAGCCTGGCGGCCTCACTCCGCCTCGCCCCCGAGGTGGCCACCGCACTCGCCGCATACCTCCCCGGCGCCCCGGACGAAGCACTCGCGGCCGCCCAGCGAGTCGTCTGGCCCCGCCACGCGCGCGTGGTGCACCGCGTCCGGCGGATCGGCCTGGAGTCGCTGCTGCGAATGCCACCGGACGACGTGCCGGGCTTCTTCGAACAGTTCTTCGCCCTACCCGAACCCCACCGGTGGACCTACCTCACCGCGCGCGACGACATCCGCGGCATCGTCGCCGCGATGAACTGCCTCTTTCGGATCTCCAACGGCCGACTGCGTCGCCACCTCGTCACGTCGGCGATGCGCCGCCCCTTGCAGTCCAACTGACCTTCGACGCCGTCGAACTGCTCGACCGCTGGTCCGTCAATCCCGGAGCAGGGCCGTGTCGACTCCGAGTGCGCTCAGCCGCGCGATGTAGGTCGCGACGTTGCCGAGCTTGACATCTTCGTAGCCGCGAACGAGCTCCGGCGCCGATGCGACCGCGACCGCGGAGTCGAGGGACTCGGCGCTCAGCGAGCCTGCCAAGTCAGCGACCAGCCCCTCGTAGTGGGCGAGGAGCTTGCGCTCGACCTTGCGCACGTGGGCGTACCCGAACGGGTCGAACGGAGTCCCACGCAACACCCGGCCCTTGGCGAGCACGCGGAGCATGCCGTGCGAGCGTGGGCCGAAGCCGATCTTCTTCTTGCGTCCCAACGCCTTCATGGTCGGCGGGTGCAGCATGTAGGTCGCCTTGGTCCCACCGGGCACCTCCGCCTGCAGTGACTCGACGAAGGCCGGATCGGTCAGCATGCGCGCGACCTCGTATTCGTCCTTGTAGGCCATCAGCTTGTGCAGATTGGCGGCCACTGCAGACGAGAAGTCGGTGCGGTCGGTGACCGCCCTTTCGCGGTCCCACACGGAGTCGACGGCCGCGATGTAGCGCGACGCCACCCGCTCGTTCTGGTAGGCAACGAGATTCGCGGCGCACCGTTCGACGATCGTCCGCGTCTCACCGGCCACCGGTGACGCCGCGAGGAGGTGCGTCGGCACCACGGTGTCGCTGCGGCGCGGCACCGTGGCCGCGACCGACACACGACGGAACGCGGCGGGGTCGGCAACGGCCACCCTGCCCCAGCGGAACGCCGCGCGATTGGCGTCGACGGCAACCCCGTTGATCGCGATGGCCTCCTCGATGGCTGCCGCCGGGATGGGCAGCGCCCCAGCCTGATAGGCGGCGCCGATCAACAGGAAGTTGGCCGCCGCGGTGTCGGCGAACAGCGCTCGCGCCGCTTCGAGCGCGTCGAGGGTGATGACGGTGCGGGCCTGCCCGCGCAGCCGGTCGAGCAGGACGTCGTCCTGCGGGTAACTGACCGAGCCGTCGTAGACCATCTCGCCGGTGGGGGTCTTGCTGGTGGAGGCGACGGTGACCGTCCGCGCGGCGTCGCCGTATCCCAGGTTCTTCGCATCGGCGGCGGTGAGCAGGTCGAAGGCGAGGATGCAGTCGGCGTCGCCCTGGCTGATGCGGTTCGATTGCGCGGGAACGACACTCAGCCGCAGATGGGAGGTGACTGGTCCGGCCTTCTGGCTCAGGCCCGTCTGGTCGAGCCCGTGCACGTGTAGTCCGGCGCGCAGCGCGGCCATCCCGAGTACCTGGTTGACCGTGACGATGCCCGTGCCGCCGATGCCGGCGAGGAAGACGTCGTGCACACCGGCGATCGGACGCGTTTCGACGTCGGCCACCCGCGGCGGCACCGGGGTCATCTTCGTCGCGGCCTGCGGCTTCTCGGGCAGTTCGACGGTGACGAAGGACGGGCATTGCCCGTCGAGACAGGAGTAGTCGGTGTTGCAGGACGTCTGATCGATCCGCGTCTTGCGGCCGAACTCGGTGTCCACCGGTTGGACGGACAGGCAGTTGCTCTTGACGCCGCAGTCGCCGCAGCCCTCGCACACGGCCTCGTTGATGACGACGCGGGTCCGCCGCACGGGCAGCGCGCCACGCTTGCGCTTGCGGCGCGCCTCGGCCGCGCACTGCTGGTCGTAGATCAGGACCGTGACGCCCTCGACTTCGCGCAGGAGGCGCTGCGCGTCGTCGAGGCGGTCACGGTGCCACAGCGTGACGCCGGGGGCCAGCGCCGCCCGGCGGTGCCGCTCGGGTTCCTCGGCGCACACGATGATCTTGGCGACGCCCTCCGCGGCGAGCTTGTGGGTCAGCTCGGGCACCGACAGGCCCGCCTCGGCGTCCTGAGCGCCGGTCATCGCCACGGCCGAGTTGTAGAGGATCTTGTAGGTGATGTTGGTCTTGGCGGCGATGTTGGCCTGCACCGCGAGTTGGCCGGAGTGGAAATAGGTTCCGTCACCGATGTTCTGGAAGACGTGCTCGACGTCGGTGTACGCGGCCTGGCCGATCCACTGCGCGCCCTCGCCGCCCATCTGGGTCAGACCCGTGACGTGGGAGTCGGTCCGCGACGACATCGTGACCATGGTGTGGCAGCCGATCCCGCCTGCGGCCAGGGAGCCGGCGGGGACCGCGGTGGAGCGGTTGTGCGGGCAGCCGGAGCAAAAGTAGGCGGTGCGCTTGGTGGGCAGCACCGTGAGGGACAACGGCGGTGGCGGCGGTGCGGCCACCGTCATGCGTTCGGAGAGGATCTTGCGCAGCGGTGACGTCAGGCGAGCCGCGGTCAGCTCGCCGTCGGCCGGAATGAGGGGGCGCCCGTCGAAGTCCCGCTTGCCGACTACGGCTGGGGCGCGGTCACATCCGTAGAGAACGTCCTTGACCTGGAGTTCGACGAAGGCGGTCTTGTCCTCGACGACGAGCACCCGGTCGACGCCTTCGGCGAGTCGGCGCACCTTGGCCGCACCGAGCGGATACGGCATGCCGACGCGCAGGATGCGAATCCCGGCGCTCAGCAGATCTCCCTCGGTGAGGCCGAGGTCGGTGAGAGCCTGCCGCACGGAGTCGTAGGCGGTGCCGACCGCGACGATGCCGAGCCAGGCGTCGGCCGGATCCACCTCGATGGTGTCGATGGGGTTGGCGGCGTTGAAGGCCTCCACCATCGCCCAGCGGGGACCGTAGAGGTCGGCTTCGGCGAGCAGGCTGTCGGCCGGAGCGGCCATGACGCGCTGCCGGTACGTCCAGGGCCGGCCATCCCACTCGATGGTGGGAACGGTGATGTCGAAGTCGGCGAAGTCCCGGTCGAGCGTCCAGAGCCCGTCGGCGACGTCCGCGACGATCTTCAGCGCGGGCCAGCATCCGGATGCCCGGGACAGCGCAACGCCGTACATGCCGAAGGCGACGATCTCCTCGGCGTTGCGGGGGAACAGAATCGGCATCGAAAGTGCTGCCAGTGAGCGCTCGCTCGCGGCGGGGACGGTCGACGACTTCGCAGCGGGATCGTCACCGACGTAGGCCAACGTGCCGCCCGTCGGATGCGCGCCGTACATCGCGGCGTGCCGCAGCGCATCGCTCGCCCTGTCCAGTCCGGGGCCCTTGCCGTACCAGATCCCCACGACACCGTCGTGTGTCCGGCGGCCCTTGGGTAGTTCCTGCTGGCTGCCCCACACCGAGGTGGCGGCGAGTTCCTCGTTCATGCCGGGCACCAGGCGGATGTCGTGTGCGGACGTCACCGTGCCGAGGCTGGCAAGGAGCCTGTCGAGCCCGGCCAACGGGCTGCCCTGATATCCGGAGACGAAGGTGCCGACCCGCTTGCCTGCTCGGCGATCGCGTTCGTGCTGCTCGACCATCTGGCGGGCGATGGCTTGCACACCGGTGAGCAGTACGGGTCCCGAGGACGCCGAGTAGCGGGACGAGAGGTCGAAGTCGACGGAGCGGGGTTTGTCGGCCAGATCGGTCATGACACACCTCCGAGGGTGATCGTTTGGTTGCCTCAAGCGTGCGTCTTGGCTACGCGGCGGTCAACTGATGACCGAACAACAGAGCGAAATGCTCAGCTAGTGACGCCCGTCACGCCCTAAGGTGAGAAGAATGACCAGCTTGGACCGACTCGACCTGGAGATCCTGCGCAAGTTGTCCGACGACGCACGCACCGGAGTCGTGGAACTGTCCTCGGCACTGGGGATATCGCGGAACACCGTGCAGTCACGCGTGCGTCGGTTGGAGGAGTCCGGAGTACTGACCGGCTACCAGCCACGCGTCGATCTCGCCGAGGCCGGGCTGGCCGTGCAGGCGTTCGTCGCGCTCGAGATCAACCAGGTCGGGATGGCGTCGGTCGTGAGCGGACTGGCCCGCATTCCGCAGGTGCTCGAGGTGCACGCGACCACGGGCCGAGAGGACCTCCTGGTGCGAGTGGCCACCGCCACGCAAGCCGAACTCCAGGAATTGGTGGTGCACATCCTCGCAATACCCGGCGTGGTGCACTCGAGCACCACGCTGGCGCTGACCACCCCGTTGCCCTACCGGGTCATCCCGCTACTGGAGGAAGCCACTCGGGATGCCGGGTGGGGTCGCTCGACGCCCAAGCCGTAGTGCGGGACTCAGGACGGGGTCGGCTCGGTACCGGGCGGACACAACTCGCCGATGGCCGCGGCGATCGTGCCGGTGATCGGATCCACCCACACCGCCCGATCGTCGACGACCCGCGGCTCCAGGATGCGCCGGCCGGACATCGGCCACTGCACGAATTCGTAGCCTGCCAATTCGTACTGAACGTCGTCGGCCAGCCACACCAGCGCCTGGGCCGCGGTGGTGTTCAACCGGTAGTTCATGCATCGTCGATAGGCGCCGACGTCGGCCTCGCCGGTGAGCGAGAAGCCCACGCCCACCGCCCCATCGTTCGCCACGATCGTCCACACCACGTTGTCGAAACCGATGGACCGGCCGTCCCGTCGGCAACCCAGGTCGCGCGTCACCGCGGAGAACGCGGATGCCCACGCAGACGGCAGATCGCCCGGCGGCTCCTCGCCAACCGGGAACCGCCAGCACCGATCCGGGTCGTCCCACGACATGGTCAGACGGTCTCACGACGAGGCCGCGGGTGTCGATTGCTTTTGGGGCTGTGGAGCAGGCACCGCTGCCACGCGACTACCGCTGCCCCAACACGTGCTTGCCGAACAACTCGATCTGCACTTCCTCTTGCCCGTGGATCGGTTGCAATACCACGGCGTTGGCCCCACATTCGATCAGCCTGTCGATGGCGGCTCTGCACGTGCGCGCATCGCCTGAGACGGTGAGGCGTCGAATGGTGTCGGGTCCGCCGTCCGTGCGATCGAGGTTTCCCAGTTGCGCGGCGAGATGCGGTTTGCCAAGCGCCTCCCTCACCGTCGAGGCGAGCGCGTCGGTCCCACCGAACGCGTCGTCCGGGTCCAAATTCGCCCACACGAATACGGTGACTTGGGCACCGGGTCCGAGGATCTTGCGAACCTCGGCGACATACTCCGGCGTCGAACCCTCGGCCAGAATCACTCCGACACCCAGCTGCTTCGCCAGAGCGATGCCGCGTGGCCCACGCACCCCTAGGCTCAAAGGCGGTGCCGAATCGGGTGCGTGAGTGAGCGAGACGGCGTCGAGCCGTACGTGCTCACCGCGGAAGGTGACTTCGCCGCCCTGCAGAAGGGCCTGGACCGACTCGGTGACTTCACGCAGACAGGTCATCAGGCTCGTCGGGTACTGGCCGACCTGAGTAAGCCAGTGCGGCATACCGTGCCCGATACCCGCGTGGAAGCGGCCGTTCGACAACCGCGCGAGCGCACCGAACTCCATCGCGAGATACATCGCATTGCGAACTGCCGCAGGAGCAATGCCCAGGCCGACTTCCATGCGGTCGGTGCACGCCAAGGCGGCCGACACCTGCGCTACGCCTCCAGCAAGCCCCAGGTCCTCGCAGACCCAAAATTGGTCGAAGCCCGACCGTTCCGCCGACCGGGCGAGCGATGGAATGTCCTCCGTAGGTCTGGCGTCGATCTTGAATCCGAGTTTCGGCATGCTGCCGCCCTTCCATTTGTGCTCGGCACCATGGCGCGCCGGCGTGCCGCAGCGAGACCCCACTGAAAGCCGGGGCAGTGCGGGGCCAGATCTCACGCTAGTGGGGCGTCGCGGGTGGCACCACGCACATGTTGTGCAATCCACGAGCCCCTCATTGCGCTGACTGGGCATACTTCGCTCACGTCAATCTCATTGTGAGACAACGCGTGTTACGTTCCACGCACTGCGCAGGACGTGCAGCTTCCGGCGCCCGACAAGGTCGCGCCGTACCCTTCGACTGGATTGAGACGCAGCATGGGACAGCTTGACGGCAAGGTCGCCTTCATCACGGGTGTCGCTCGGGGACAGGGGCGTTCACACGCACTCGCGCTGGCACGCGAAGGCGCCGACATCATCGGACTGGATCTATGCGGTAAGCCCTCTACGACGGCCTACGCGGGCGCCACCCGGGAAGACCTCGAAGAGACGGCTCGCATGGTGAAGGAAGCCGGCGGGCAGCTCCACGCCGAAGTGGCCGACACCCGCGACTACGACCAGGTGAAGGCCGTATTCGACCGCGGCATCGACCGTTTCGGCCGCGTGGACATCGTCATCCCCAATGCCGGTATCTGCTCGGGAGCCAAGACGTGGGAGATCAGTCCACAGGACTGGCGCGAGATGATCGACATCAACCTGAACGGCGTCTTCCACACCGTCAAGGCGGCGGCGCCCACGCTGATCTCGCAGGGCGACGGAGGAAGCATCGTCTTCATCGGATCGACCGAGGCGCTCAAGGGTGCCGAGAACATCTCGTCATACGCAGCGTCGAAGCACGGCGTCACGGGCCTGATGACGTCGTTGGCCCGGGAACTGGGGCAGTATCGGATCCGCGTGAACTCGGTGAATCCGACCTGCGTCGACACCCACATGATCAACAACGACTTCGTGTATGGCCTCTTCCGTCCCGATTTGGACAAGCCCACCCGCGAGGATGTCATCGAAACCTTTTCCGGCACACATCTTCTCCCGGTCCCATGGATCGAGCCGCGAGACGTGAGCAGTGCGATCCTGTATTTGGTCACCGAGCCCGGCCGCTACATCACGGCAACCTCGATGGTCATCGACGCGGGGTTCATAGTGAAGTCTTGACCGGCACTGCGCACGACCCTGGGCGGCCCTCCCGCTGACGTCACATCGACGTTCGGGAGGGCTGCTCTGCGTTAGAACCCGTGCTGCGGTTCACGACCTGGCCGCCGCAGCCGCGAGCAATGCAGCGAAAGCGACAGGGCCGCCGAGACGTTCGGTCCCGACGGCCCTGCTCCGCCTACGTCAGTCGATCGAGGCGATGGGTTCCCGCGGCGGGGTCTCCTGCGTCCGACGTGACTGAGCATCCGGCGTGGGCTCAGCCACGGGTGCTGCTTCGGCCAACCGTTCAGCGTCATGCTGGGCCCGATGCGCGCGCAGCAGATCGGCGATCTGGATGGCGTCGCCCTCGGGCGCAGTCGACTTCTGGTACGGCTTGGCGATCCACATGTAGAGCAGCCCGACCGCGGCGACGACGACGAATCCGATCAAGGCGATCCAGCGATCGTAGAAGGGCAGGCTCAAGTCACCGTTGGGGCGCGCAAGAACGATCATCGAGAACACTCCGTACACGAGTGCGCCGATGCCGACCGGCCAGCCCCACTTCCCGAGGGACCACTGACCGCCGGGCTCCCAGCCCTTGGCTCGCGCACGCAACGAAGCGAAGACGACCATCTGGAAGGCGAAGTAGCCGGCCAACATCTGGAATGCCGCCACCCGGAAGAGCGCATCCGGCAAGAAGTACAGCAAGACGAAGAGACAGATGGGAAGGAACGCGACGAGGACGATCGAGTTGACGGGCACCTTCCTGCTCGAGATCTTCTTGAATATCGCACTCCCCGGGAACATGTCGTCGCGTGCGAACGAGAAGATCAATCGGCTGCCCGCGGCCTGCTGACCCATGACACACGCAAGGAACGACGTCAGGGCGATGACGAGGAAGATCTTCGTACCGATCGTGCCGAACGTCGCCGTCAGAATGGCCGTGATGGGATTGGCAACCTCGCCGTCGACGATCTGCTGCAGGTTGGGCGCAGCCAGGATGTACCCGATGAAGGAGAACAGCGCAGCGCCTCCACCGAGCACCACGGTCAGCACCATCGACCGCGGGATGGTCCTACTGGGGTTCGGCGTTTCCTCTGCGACTTCCCCACAAGCCTCGAAACCGTAGTAAAGCACCAGACCGATGATCGCGGCCGTGAAGAACGCGCTCGCGTAGTCGCCGCTGCCACCCGTGCCGAACGTGTCGAATAGGACCGAGAAGTCGTTCTTCCGCGCGAAGGTGAGCAGGTAGAGACCCACGACCACGATGCCGGCAACCTCAGCGGCCAGACCGACTTTGGCGATCGTCGCCAGCGTCTTGGACCCTGTCGAGTTCAGCGCCAAACAGATCAACACGACGATCGTCGCGATGACCAACTTCTCCAAGGGAGTCGAGGAGATGTTCGAATCAGCGTTGAAGAGCGCAAGCACGAAGTCGGCGCTGAACATCGCGGTCGTGGTGCAGCCGACGACGATCCCGGCGATGTAGATCCACGACATGATCCAGGCGTACGGGCCGTTCCACAGGCGCCGAGCCCACTGGTACAGACCGCCGGCGATCGGGAACTGCGACACGATCTCACCGAAGACCATCGCGACGAGGAGTTGGCCGAAGGCGGCGATCACCAGCCACAGAATCGAGGGTGGACCGGCCGTGGTGAGCGCCAATGTGAACATCGACAGCACGCCAACCATCGGCGACAGGTAGAGGAAGCCGAGGGCGAAGTTCGACCACTGGCCGATCTTGCGGTCGAACTTCTCCTCGTAGCCCAGCACGCGGAGGTGGGCATCGTCGCCTGACAGCGACTTCCTCCCACCATTGGTTCCCAACATCTCGTATCCCTTCATCCAGGTGTTCTGCGGTCGCTGCGAAATCGTTGCGGCGGGCGCGAAGTGAGTGCTGCGCTGGCGCCTGTGACTGCCGCCACAGTTGAATTGTGGTTGAACGAGGGTGCGTGAGTCAGACCCATTGTGTGCAACTACCGCCCGGGTCGTTGCACGCAGTGGGTACGGGCTGACTACCGTTACAGCGCAGTTTCGAGCCGGAAACCTGCAGCTCACAGACGTCTCGCGGCATCGAGCACCACCCGGTAGGACGCTCGGATGAAGCTCACTCGAGAAGGGGCTGTCGCGGCAGCGCCGGCTGCACGTCCCTAGGTGCGCGCACGCAGCGCCGAGGAACCCGTGCGGTTAGCTGGCTGGCGGATACGGGAGTGCTCGCGCCTCAGCGGCGCGCCGCCCAGGCGATGCCCTGCTTGGTCAGCCTGCGGACGTCTGCGCCGGCGAGATCCTGCGGCGCGTGACCGATCGAGTGGTAGAACACTCGCCCCTCACCCCACTGACGGACCCATGCCACGGGGCTCTTGAGCCCGTCGAGCCAGGCGAGGTGCGAGCCGTCGAAGGTGGTTTCGGCCAGCACCTCGTTGTTGGGGTCGGTGCTCATGTAGTACTGCTCGGAGGCCACCGAGAAGTCATTCACGCCCTGGGTCACGGGGTGGTCGCGATTGGTCACGTTGACCTCGTACGGGTGCGGATACCCTTCCCCTCCCGGATGCGCGAGGAAGTCACCGCCCAGCATCAGGTGGTATCGCAAACTGGACCTGAACGCCGCTGCTGCACCGTGCCATGCCGCTACGCCCGTCCCTGACTCCACGGCCTCGAGTAGGTGGTCTTCCTGGGAGTCGGACAGGTCTTCGGTCGTGAGCGCGTTGTTCCAGCCGAGGATGATCAGGTCGTAGGCGGTGAGATCGCGATCGAGAGTGAAGATGTCGTGTGACTCTTCGATGTCGTACCCGAGTTCACCGACGAGGTCGCGAGTCCATTCGGCGATGTTGTACGGCCGATGCCCGGGCCAACCGCCATAGAGGTAGAGAACGTTGGTCATCAGTGGGCGCCCTTCCCTTGGTCGATTCCGGTGGCGGCGCCGAGCGACACCATCTCCCGTGGCCTCACCAGAGATTCTGGCATCAGCAAGACGGTGACCTGTTCCGCCGTCAGTAGCCCCTCCTCGACGACGAGGTCGGGGATGGTCCTACCGCTCTGCAGCGCCGCCTTCGCCACCCGGGCCGAGGCTGCGTATCCGATGTAGGGATTCAAGGCAGTGATGACGCCGATGGAGTTGATGACTGAATCATGCAGTCGCGCTTCGTTTGCACTGATCCCCGTGATGCAGCGGTCGACGAGAGTCTGGCAGGCCGCCCGTAGGTGGGTCAGCGACTGGAACAGGCTGTGAGCGATGATCGGTTCGAAGGCGTTGAGCTGCAGCTGTCCTGCTTCGGCGGCCATGCTGATGGTGACGTCGTTTCCGACTACTTCGAAGGCAACCTGATTGACGACCTCGGGTATGACGGGGTTGACCTTTCCCGGCATGATGCTGGATCCCGATTGTATTGCAGGAAGGTTGATCTCGTTCAAGCCCGACCGCGGGCCCGAGGAAAGCAGGCGCAGGTCATTGCATATCTTCGACAGCTTCAGCGCCGTCCGCTTGAGCACACCCGACACTTGCACGAACGCGCCCACGTCCTGCGTCGCCTCGATGAGGTCCGGAGCCGTCGACAGTTCGAGTCCCGTGATCTCGTTGAGCTTGGCACACACGAGCGGGGCGTACCCGGGATGGGAGTTGAGGCCCGTTCCGATGGCGGTACCGCCGAGGTTGACCTCGGAGACCAGGCGCGCAGCCTCGCGGAGTCGTTCGGCGTCCTCGGCGACCATGACAGCGTACGTACCGAACTCTTGACCGAGAGTCATTGGTACCGCGTCCTGTAGCTGCGTTCGCCCCATCTTCAAGACCGACGCGAACTCCTCGGCCTTCGTGCCGAAGGCGGAGGCGAGTCCGAGCAGGGTTTCGTGAAGGTCGCTGATGTGCATCTGCAGCGCCACTTTGATGGCGGTGGGATACACGTCGTTGGTGCTCTGACTTCTGTTGACGTGCTCGAGGGGGTCGACGAGATCGTAGTCTCCGCGGTTTCCTCCCAGTAGCTCCGAGGCGCGGTTGGCGATGACCTCGTTGGCGTTCATGTTCGTCGACGTGCCCGCCCCTCCCTGGATGACGTCGACGACGAAGTGTTCGTGCAGCGCGCCTGAGCGGATCTCGCCACATGCGGCGACGATCGCACTGCTGCGTCTGCTGTCGAGCAAGCCCAGTTCGCAGTTCGCCAGCGCTGCCGCCTCTTTCACCGCAGCCAAGGCAGAGACGAAGTGGGGGTAGGCAGAGAGGGTGACACCCGAGATGGGGAAGTTGGCGACTGCGCGCGCAGCGTGGATGCCGTAGTAGGCGTCGACGGGCACGTCGAGCGAGCCAAGGGAGTCCCGCTCTACGCGCGTCGCCTGAGGCCCGTCGACGAGGTGGGCGGTCATCAGTGGCGCGCTCATCTCCAGGTCTCGGTGGGCGCCACCATCTCGGCGCCGGGCAGACCGGTGTAGAAGCCGTCGCCCCCGCACGTCGTCAACTCCATTTGCATGCCCCAGGGCGTCTTGAAGTAGAACCACCGCTGTCCGGCGACCGGAGCGTCGGGGCTGACGTCGTTCGGCCCCTCCTGCGTGACCACACCGGGAATCGACCGGACGTAGTCGAATGCGGCGTCGATGTCGTCGACGTAGAAGGCGAGGTGGTGCCCGCCGACGTCGCTGTTGCGTGGCGGCGTCGACTGTTGTTCGGGCGCCGTGTATTCGAACAGTTCGACGTTGTGGTGCTGGCCGAGGCGGAGCATCGCCAGTGAGCACTGCGCGCGTGGGTCCACGTCGAGGCGCCTGCGCATTCCGTCGGATGTGGGGTCCGCGAAGGGGCCGTCGGTGAAGATCAGCTCGGCGCCGAAGTGGTCGACGAAGAACGCTATGGCCTCGTCGAGGCTCGGCACGGTGTAGGCGACGTGGTCGACGGCGCGCAGAGTGGGCAGCCGAGGCGGATCGTGTCGGGTCATGACGGTGCTCCTTGCTGAGGAAGGACGTGTGTCAGGCAAGCGTTGCGCGCTGACCGGCGGTGAGGTCGTGATCGGACCACGGCAGCGTGTCGCCGCCATACTTGGCCGCGCGAACGTCGGCGGAGCGCGCGTGTCCCTCGAAGTTCTCCAAGCGTGCCGCCCGCCCGCAGATGCGCCCCAGCTCCGCGCTGGACTGGGCGTCGTCGATCTCCTGGTAGGTGACGGTCTTGAGGTACTTGCCGACCCACAGTCCACCCGTGTACCGGGCGGCGCCGAGGGTGGGTAACACGTGGTTGGTACCGATCGCCTTGTCGCCGAACGATACGCACGTCTTCTCGCCGAGGAACAGCGCACCGTAGTCGCGCATGCCGGTGAGGGCCGCCCGCGGTTCGGCCGTCAGGATCTGCACGTGCTCGCTGGCGTACCGGTCGGCCAGCGCGAAGGCCTCGTCGATCGTGTCCACGAGCCGAACCTCGCCGTGGTCCCGCCACGACACCGACGCCACGGAGGCGGTGGGCAGATTGCGCAGCTGCCGCGTCACCTCCGCAATGGTCTCGCGGCCGACCCGCTCCGAGGTGGTGATCAGAACGCACGGCGAATCCGGGCCGTGTTCGGCCTGGCTCAGGAGGTCCGCAGCGACGACGAATGGATCGGCGGTGTCGTCCGCGACGATCAGCACCTCGGTGGGGCCTGCGAACAAGTCGATGCCGACTTCTCCGAACAACTGGCGTTTGGCTTCTGCCACGTAGGCGTTTCCAGGCCCAGTGAGCAGGTTGACGGGCGCGATCGTCTCCGTGCCCAGTGCCAGTGCGCCGATTGCCTGCACGCCACCGAGGACGTAGATCTCGTCGGCGCCGGCCAGGTGCATGGCAGCCACGCTGATCGGCGGGGCGATGCCGTCGTTGGGCGGCGTGGTAGCCGCCACGCGCTCGACCCCGGCGACCTTGGCGGTGACGACGGTCATGTGCGCTGACGCCGTCAGCGGATAGCGCCCACCGGGAACGTAGGCGCCCGAGGCCGCCACCGGCACGTGCTTGTGGCCCAGGCGAACGCCCGGCAGCGTCTCGATCTCGACGTCGAGCATGGAGTCACGTTGTGCCTGTGCGAAGTTGCGCACCTGACGTTGTACGAATGTGAGGTCGTCGATGACCGTCGTCGGCAGGTCCCCCACGATGCGCGCGATCTGGGCGTCGTCGAGGCGGAACGCCTCCGGTGACCAGCGGTCGAACTGCTCGGAGTACTTGCGCACCGCGTCGTCGCCGCCCGAACGGATGTCGGCGAGCACCGCGGCGACGGTGTCGACCACCCGAGGATTGCTCTTGTTCGCCGTCGAGACTTCGGCGGCGGGTGCCTTGAGTGTGTCCGACACGGGTGAATCTCCTTGCGCTGCTGGGCATCGAACGTCGGCGGTCTTGCCTGCGGACGTGACTCCAGTCTCAGCGGGCGGCCATGACGGCGACAGACACATCATGTGCAGCGGCGCGCGGTTCTGGTGCACAGTCAAGACGGCTGGTGCTGTACGTCCTCCCTGAGCGGGACCGCTACGACACCTGCGATGAGCGCACACGCGACGGCCGCGCACAGCGGCACGACGAGCGCGATGTTGAGCGAGGTGAACTCCGCGACCCACCCGATGATTCCGGGTCCGGAAAGGATGCCGATGTATCCCAGGCCGACGACCCGCGACAGTGCCCGCCCCGGCTCGCTGCCGACATTGCCGGCGGCGGTCAATGCCTGCGGCACGCCGCCGGCGAGCCCGAGTCCCAGCAGCAACCACCCGATGAGAGTGACGGGCAGCGCGGGAGACAGCGTGACGATCAGTAGGCCGAGAGCTGCCGCCGCCGAGCCCCACCGAACGACCCGTACCGAGCCCACCCTCGACACGATTCGGTCGACACTGAACCGTCCGATCGTCATGGCCGTCACGAACGTCCCGAATGCCAGTGCCCCCAAGGTCGGGGAGGCGCCGAGATGTCGTTGAGCGTGCAGACTGCTCCAATCCATCGCAGACCCCTCGGCCAGTAGGAGCAGAAACGCGAGCATGCCCAGGACGAACACCCGCATGGAGGGCCGCCGCCTCTTGGCCGTCGGTCCAGGGCGGTCTCGATCCCCTTTCGACGCCGGGGCCGAGCGCCCCCGGTCGGTCCGGCGCGTCAGCAAGGCCGCGCCCAGGACGACGCACGCGCATAGGCCTGCGACGGCCACGGTTTGGATCGTCGCATCCACCCCGGTGCTGAACCCGGCGGCGGCGAGCAACGATCCGGCGACGGTGCCGATGGAGAACACACCGTGGAATGCCGCCATGATGGGGCGGTCGTACTCGCGTTCGACGTCGACGGCCGCGGCATTCATCGATACGTCCGCTGCACCGACGGCGACGCCGAAGACGAAGGCTCCGACGACGGCCTGCGAGAGCGTGGCCGCGAGAAGCGGAACGTTCAGCAGGAGTGCCATGGCCGTCCCTGACACCACGGCCACGGCCCGGCTCCCCACGCGATCGATCAACGACCCACTGAACTGCATGGCGAGCAGGGATCCGGCGCCGAGGACCATCAGGACGGTTCCCAGCTGGGCCGTCGAGATGTCGGCTCGCTGCTGCAGAGTCGGAAGGTGCACGGCCCAGGTCGACAGCAGCATCCCGAATGAGGCGAAGAACGCGCAGACGGTGCAGCGCCAGAGCACCAGAGTTCGATCCTGGGTTGGGGAGTCACTCATTCGGGGGAGGTCCTGTCGATGGGGTACCGCGGCGCGGGGAATGTGCCACCGCGCCGACGCTGGCCGTGGTGACCAGTGCGATCGCGAGGTAGTGGATGGTGGAGAGCTGCTGACCGAGTGCCAGCCACCCGATCACCGTGGCGAAGACCGGGGACAGGCAAGTCAAGACGGCGAAGGTCGACGGCGGCAACCGCCGCAACGACACCAACTCCATCGAGTGCGGTATCACCGTGCTGGCGAACGCCACGACGATCACGGTACCGAGGACCGGCCAACTGTCGGTGGCGTGGGCAGTTCCCGACACCGCCGCTACGGGGACCATCACCAAGGCCCCCAATGTCGTGGCAATCGCTAGTGCGTCGAGACCGGGGAACAGTGGACCCGCAACGGAGGACGCCATGATGTACGCGGCCCACGCGGTTGCCGCGCCCGCGGCGAACAGGTAGCCGGGCAGTCTTCCATCGCCGAGGTTCCCGGCCGCTGCGGCCAGCGCGACGATGCCGGTGAATGCCATCAGCGCCCACAGCCACGCGGACCGCCGGTTGCTCGTCACCACCGACAAGACCAGTGGGCCGCAGACTTCGATGGTGACGGCGACTCCCAACGGGATGCGTCCCGAGGCGCTGTAGAACAGCAGGCTCAGCGAGGTCATCGTCACCGCCAAACCGACGACAGTCAGCCAGTGCCGCCTGGAGAGCGCGCGCACCCTGGGCCGCACCAGGATGCACAGCACCACGCTCGCGACGAGGAATCGCGAGGCGACGATGCCCACTGCCCCCACGGTGGGAAAGATGGTGACGGCCAGTGCTGCACCGAGCTGTTGCACCACGGCCGCGACGACGACCAACATCGCCGCAGAGGTGTGCCGGGCGGACACCGTCGTGTCGATGTGCCGAACCCTAGACGCGCGCGGTCGAAGGGGTCGTCGAGGGAATGCGGCGGGCGGCGCGTTCGCCTTCGTGCACCGCCTCCATCATGGATCGGCTGGCGATGGCGTCACCGATGCGCTCGAGCGACACTCCCCGACCCTTGAGCGCGAAGTACAACCCGGTGACCGGCCGATGCCAGCCGGCCAGGATCACCGTGTCGACGTCGGTGACGGTGTCGGGACGGGCCCGGTCACTGATGTGGACGGTCGGGCCGTCGACGGCAGTCACGGTCGTGAACGGGCGGGTCGTCATGCCCGACTGGTGAATTCGCGGTACCGCCAGGTTGGCGCTGAACGGGCCCAGCTTGGCACCAACGTAGGGCAGCGGCGTGACGAACTCGACGTCGCGGTGGTCGCTCTGCAGTTGCAGCGCGAGTCCGATGCCCTTCCACCCTCCTTCACCGTCGTCGACGACGACCACGTGGCGCCCTACCGGCCGGTCGTCCTCCAGGACGTCCCACACCGACAGCACGTGTTCCTGATCGAGGCCCGGTGTGAACGCGATCCCCTGTGCGAGGTTCCCGACGATGTCGTCACCCGGTGCGGATCCGGTCGCCACGATGACGTGATCGGGTTCCAGATCGAGCACCTCCTCGGCCGTCGGTGACCAACCCAGCCGGACGTCGACGCCGTACTTGCGGACCATCACGTCGAGATGGTCGATCACCCCAGCGATCTCGCCGCGCCCTTCGATCTTCGCCGCGATGCGCAGTTGACCGCCCGTGCGTTGGCGTCGTTCGACGAGGGTGACCTCGTGGCCCTGACGGGCGGCAGTCTCAGCCGCCTTCATACCGGCCGGCCCGGCGCCGATCACGACGACGCGTCGTCGGAACGTTGCCGGCATCAGGGTCCCGATGCCCAACTCGCGCTCGTATCCGGCGGCCGGATTGTGTACGCAGGACGAGTGCGTGACGTCGAACAACCGGTCGATGCACCCCTGGTTGCAGCCGATGCATCGGCGGATCTCGTCGAGGCGGCCGTCCCTCATCTTGTTGACCGTTTCCGGGTCAGCGATCTGCTGACGGGTCATCGCGACCATGTCGGCGTGGCCGAGGCGTAGGACGTCGGCGGCGTCGGTGGGTTCGTTGATGCGTCCCACCGCGATGACCGGGACGTCGACGACCGCCTTGACGGCCGCGGCGAGGCTCTCCCAGATTCGCTTGGGATGCTGCATGTCCGGGACGTTCTGGTGGGCCTGGTTGTAGGTGGCGGCCTTGACGCAGACGTAGTCGATCTTGCCCGTCGCCACGCAGGCCTGGGCGATCCGCTGGGCGTCGTCGACCTCGATCCCCCTCGGGCTGAAGTCGTGCCCCTGCAGGTTCATGCCGACCAGGAAGCCCGGGCCGACTTCGGCGCGGACGGCATCGATGACGCGCAGCACGATGCGCATCCGGTTCTCCAGGCTGCCGCCGTACTCGTCGGCGCGGTGGTTGGAGAAGTGGGAGAGGAATGACGCAAGCAGGTAACCGCCGTACCCCGAATGGATTTCGACCCCGTCCATACCGCCCTGCTTGGCGTGCCGGGCACCCACGGCATGGGCCTCGACGATCTCGTCGATGTCCTCGAGTTCCATCTCCTTGGGCATCTCGAGGTTGAACGGGCACGGAGTGTTCGATGGTCCCCACAGCGCGCGTTCGGTGAACGTCGAGTGCCCCTGACGGCCACCGTGCCCGAGCTGCATCACGATTCGGGCGCCGTACTCGTGGACCGCGTCGCTGATCTTGCGCAGACCCGGCACGATCTCGGGCAGCCATGCTCGTGGCTCCCCCGGGACGTCCTGCGAGGTGGGGTGGATCTGCGGGAACGCCATGCCGATCAGACCGGCGCCACCCATCGCCCGTTCGCGGTAGTAGGCGACGTGCTGGTCGGTGGGCAGGTAGTCCTTGGCCATCCCGGTGCCGTGGCCCGTCATCACCACTCGGTTGCGAATCACTGTGTTGCCCAGTGTGATCGGCTCGAACAGCGGTGCCAGGATCGGGTCGATCCCATCGGTGGTCGTCACGAGGTCAGCGCACCTGACGCACCGAGCCGCAGTGCGAGCGCCGCTGCGGTGATGGCCGGATTCACCGCCGCCGAGGACGGGAACGACGAGGTGTCGGCGATCCAGAGATTCTCGACGTCGTGGGCGCGCAGGTTGGCGTCGACGACGCTGGTGGCGGGATCGTCGCCCATGCGGGCGGTGCCACACTGGTGCGAGGTCGCCTCCACGCCCAGGCTGCGGGTGAGCACCACCGGGAAGCCGGCCTTGCGGACGACCTTCTTCATCCGTCTGATGAGGTCGCGGTGCGCCGTGAGGTTGGTTTCGCGCCGCGCGATGCAGATCTGGTTCGACGAGTTCACGTAGACGCGGTTCTCGGCCAACGGCAGGTCTTCGGATTGGATGAATAGGTCAAGGGTGTACTGGGTGACCGCGTCCAGAATCGGCATGGGGATCCGCGGTTGGCCCATCTTCGCCTGCGGGCCACGCAGCTTGCCCAGGCCCTGCACGTTGCCCAGTGGGTACTGGTTGGTGGGTCCGGCCGTGTACCAGTCGTTGATACCGATCGTCTTCTGGTAGACGGCGTCGTTCTTCCTGCGGGGATCGATGGCCAGGAAGAAGGTGGTGATGTGGGCCATGTAGTTGCGGCCCACCTGGTCCGAGGAGTTGGCCAAGCCCTGCGGGTGGGTTCGAGACGCAGAGCGCAGCAGTAGCGCGGCGGTGTTGACCGCGCCACAGGCGATCACGAACTTGTTGGCACGCACTTGGATTCGGCGTCCCTGGTGCAGGATGTGCGCGGCGACGACCGTGCGTCCGGTGGCGTCGGTCTCCAACCGCACCACTTCGGAGTTGGTCATCAGCCGGACGTTCTTCGACGCCGCGTTGAGCGCCGGCCGGACGGCGGCGACGTCGGCATCGCCCTTGGCATCGCGCATGCAGTTGAACGAATCGCACGTGTAGGACAGCACGCACCGTCCGCCGGGCCGCCAGTCGATTGCCTGCGGAGCGGAGAAGGGATGCAGCCCCTGCTTCTTGGCGCTTTCGACCAGCCTGGCCATCGCCCCTTCGTGGGGGATGCCTGCGAACGGGTAGTCGGTGGACCGCCAGGGGTCGGTCGGGTCCTCGCCCTTGTTGCTGTGCACCCAGAACATTTGTTCTGCCTGCGCGTAGAACGGTTCGAGGTCTGCGTAGTCGATGGGCCAGGCCGGCGACGTGCCGTCGACGTGGGCGATCTCGCCGAAGTCGCATTCGCGGAAACGCGGCAGCGTGGCCCCGTAGAGCTTGGTGCTGCCACCGACGTAGTGGTAGTTGCCGGGCACGAAGTCGATGCCCGTGGCGGCGTCGTGCCATGCTGCGGAGTTCTTGTACCGGCCCTGGGTGTGCACCGCGTCGAAGGACCAGTTCTCCCGCTCGATCGGCAAGAAGTCGCCCTGCTCGACGATCAGGACGTCGACGCCGCTGTCGCGCAGCGCGTAGGCGAGGCTCCCTCCGCCCATGCCCGATCCGATGACCGCGACGTCGGTCTCGACGACGTCGGGCGGGTCGGTGACGATCTGCGACTGCAACGCCGCTACAGCGGTGGTCATGGGGCTCCTCGGGCTGAGGCTCGGTGACGAGCGATACTCCCAACCTAGGAGTGCGCCGGTCGCCAATGGAGGCACGAAGTGTGCAGCAGTCGGTGGCACGCTACACACACTGTGCAGGCCGTCCGTTCTAGCCGTTCCTGCGCTGCAACAGATCGTGCCCTCGCACGGCGAAGATCAACGCCTGCCTGGTGTCCGGGTCGTCCAGGGACCGTCCGAGCAACGCGGTGATGCGGTCCAACCGGTAGTAGAGGGTGCGTCGTTGCACGAACAACTGTTGAGCGGTCTGCGATTTGTTGCCGTCGCACGCCAGGTACGTGCGCAGCGTCGGCAGCAGCGGATTGGTCGCCTTCGCGTCGTGTTTGAGCAGCGACCCCAGTTCGTCCTCGATGTAGCGGGTCAGCTCCGGCCCGCCGGCCAGCGACGCCAACAGGCGCAGCACACCGAGATCGTCGAAGCGATGCACCGCCTTGTCGGGGCGCGCCGCGGCCACCGACGCCGCGTTGCGCGCCTGCTCGACGGCCGTGACCAGTTGACTTGCGCTGACGGGGCGGCTAATTCCCGCACGCACGTCGAGCGTGCTCAGTCGCTCGACCACGCGCTTCTCCGAACTCGTCCGCGACAGGCCCATGATCATCAGCGTGTGCTCGCCGAGATCTGCGACCACCGCCGGAACGTGCAGCGCACGGCAGAGGTCTTCCATTGCTTCGTCGCTGGTGGAGCCGGCCGGTTCCTCCTTGACCACGAAGACCGCCACGAGCGCCCGATCCCGCAGGTCCCGCCCGATCCGCAGCGCCCGCGCGACGAAGTCGTCACCGGAGATGTCGCCCAGCAGCAGTCGGCTCACCAGCGCGTTCTGGCGTTGAGCCGACTTCGCACCGCTCTCGCGAGCTCCCAGCAGCGCGATCGCGATGCCGTCGGTGGCCCGGTCGAGGGCATAACCGGCGGTGCCGACCATCGCCGCGCCGCCGTGCAGCACGTGCAGCCATCCCCAGCGTTCGCCGCGCAGCACGACCGCTCGGCGGGTGCAGTTGTGCACGTCGTGGCCGTTGGACGATTCGCTACCCGCGGCGTCGTGATCGATGCGCGAGTGATGCTCCCACTGCGTGAGCAACTCGTCCCCGGAAGCCGACCCACCGGAGTACGCCAGGACTTGGCGGGTGGCGTCCTCCAGCGCGACGGGATAGCCGACTTCGCTTGCCAATGCGTCAGTGAACGACACGGGGTCGCGGCCCGCCAACAGCAGCTGCATGAAGGTCGCGTTGAGTCGCTCGTAGGCGCTGAGATCGAGCACGCGCTGGTCGACGATCGATTCGTGCACCTGCGCCGATACCTCGACGAAGGGCAGCTCACCGTCCAACCCGACCACGGGCAGGCCCCGCTCGCGAGCGGCCTCGACGAGGGCTTGCGGCATGGTGGTGAACGCGCGCCCGCTGAGTTCGATGACCAGCACGGCGGCCTCGGCGTCGGCGATCTCGGCAACGTATCGACGTTGACGGTCGGGAGTGGTTCCGATGCCCAGGCCAGCGGTCAACAGCATCTCGCCGCCCCTGAGGAACTTGGCGATGTCCGGGACCTCGGTGGGGTGTACCCAGCGGATCGATCGGTGCAGAGCATCGTTGCCTGCGTACACCTTCCAGGGCACACGACTGAAGACCTCGAGCTGAAGCGCCGCCTCCACCGTCATCGCCACGGATGCCGACCTCCGTCCACGCTGTGCATGATCCGCTGATTCGGCTGCACAAAATGAGTCTAACGCCATACGGGCTGGGACAGTCACACTCGAGTGAACCGACGTCTCGGGGAGCCTCCGGTGCAGTCCGGAGCACCGCCTCGAATACGTTGCCGTCAACACTAGGAAGGACATCGCATGCCAAGGCTCAACGGCGGGCAGGTCATCGGCCGCATCCTCAAGGAGTACGGGGTTCCGTATGTCGCAGGCATCCCCGGACACGGCATCTGGGGTCTGATGGACGCCTTCAACGAGGACGAGTCCAGGATCCCGTTCATCCAGACCTACCACGAACAGAGCGCCGTTCACCTCGCCGACGGCTACTACCGGGTGTCGGGCAAGCCCATGTGCGCCGTGACCTCGATCGGTGCGGGCGCCTCCAACACCGTCCTGGGATTGGCCACCGCATACAGCGACTCCACCAGCGTGCTGGTGATCACCGGCGGACCCCCGCGTCACATGCGCGGCCGCGGCGTCCTGCAGGAGCTGGAACGTCAGAAGGACAACGGTTTTCCGCAGGTTGCCGAGGCCGTGTCCAAGCGCAGCTGGATCGCCAACAGCATCGAGGACCTGCCGTTCGTGATGCACCGAGCGTTCAGCACCATGCTGACCGGCCGCCGGGGTCCGGCCCACATCGAGGTGCCGTGGGATCTGCACGCCGAGACCGCCGAGGTCAACTTCCACGACCTGGCCCGCCGCCTGCCCATCGGCCTGCAGTACCCCGATCCCTCGGCGATCGCCCGCGCGGTGGAGGTGCTGGCCACCGCGAAGCGCCCGGTGATCGTGGTCGGCGGCGGGGCCATCAGCGCCAACGCCACCGACGAGGTGCGTGCGCTGGCTGAAGCACTGTCCATCCCCGTGGTGACCACGTGGAACGGCAAGAGCGCGTTCCCCGAGGACCACGACTTGTTCATCGGCAGTGTCGGGCAGACGGGCACCATTCACGGCAACTACCTCGCTGCCAACGCCGACGTGGTGGTGTCGATCGGTTGCCGCTTCACCGACTGGTCGTCGTCCAGTTATGCCCGGGGCCGGTCGTTTTCCTTCCCGCCGGCGAAGCTGATCCACATCGACATCGACCCGCACGAGATCGGCAAGATCTATCCCGCCGAAGTGGGCATCCTCGCCGACGCGAAGCCCGCTGTCGCCGCGATCGTCGCGTCACTGCCCGGCGCGCCCGACCGCACGGAGTACCTCGCCGAAGTTGCGGAGCGAAAGGCGGAGTGGGAGAACGAATTGTCCTCTCGCCGCGACACCGATCGCTTCCCCTTCACGCTGCAGCGTCCGTTGGCTGCGCTGCGGCAGGTGATGGACCGCGACGGCATCGTGTTGGCCGGGTCCGGCAACACCCAAGGTGCGGTCAAGCAGACGTTCCCCGTGTACGAGCCTCGCACGCACCTGACCACCGGCGGGTTCTCCGCCATGGGCTGGCCCGTGCCCGCCGCACTCGGCGCGAAGCTCGCCGCTCCGGAGCGGCAGGTCGCGTGCATCACCGGCGACGGCGACTTCCTGATGACCGCCCAGGAGATCGGAGTGGCAGTGCAACACGACATTCCCGTGGTGTTCGTCGTGCAGGACAACTCCGGATACATCTCCATTCGTGGCGGCCAGCGCAACGCGACCGACCGGATCATCGGGACCGAGTTCAACCGTCCCGATGGCTCGCCCTACAGCCCCAGCTTCAAGGACCTCGGGAAGTCGTTCGGGCTGGAGTCCTTCCGCATCGAGTCGGCCGGCGACCTCGAGCCGACATTCAAGCGGGCATTCGACGCCAAGGCACCCGTGCTGGTCGAGGTGCCGACCGACCGCGATCTGGCGAGCCCATTCGTACCGGGGTGGCTCGACTTCCCGCCGCTGCCACACATCACCGACGAGCGCGCCGACGAGTACCGCGAGATGCGCGCCAGCGAGCAGCACCAGTAGGCATGAACCGACTCGAGGGAAGGGTCGCGCTCATCACGGGTGCGGCACGCGGCCAGGGCCGCTCGCACGCGCTGCGGCTGGCCGAGGAGGGCGCGGACATCGTCGTGCTCGACCTGTGCCGCCAGATCGACACGGTGCCCTATCCAATGGCCGACTCCGACGATCTGGTCACGACGGTCGACCTGATCAAGAGTCGTGGACGACGTGTCTTCGCCGCCGAGGTGGACGTCCGTGACCTCGCCGGCATGCAGCGGTGCGTTTCCGCTGCAGTGGACGAGCTGGGGCGCCTCGACATCGTGGTCGCCAACGCAGGCACCCTCAACGACACCGCGCCGCTGTGGGAACTGTCCGAACGGCAATTCCAGGATCAGATCGACGTCAACCTCACCGGAGTATGGAAGACCATCAAGGCCACGGTGCCCTTTCTGCTCGAGCAGAACGAGGGCGGGGCGATCATCCTCGTCAGCTCCATCTCCGGGCTTACCGTCGAACTGAACGTCGGGCACTACGCGGCGTCGAAACACGGGGTGAACGGTCTCATGCGCACGCTGTCGGGAGAGCTTGCCCCACATGGTATCCGCGTCAACTCCGTCAACCCCACCAACGTGAACACCGCGATGATCAACAATCCCCGCTACAACCGCTTATTCGCCGGCGGCAAGGAGGGCGCCACGCAGACCGACGCGCTGCCCGCGCTGACCGCGATGCACGCGCTGCCCGTCCCATTCCTCGACCCCATCGACGTCAGCAACGCGGTGGCGTACCTGGCAAGCGACGACGGCCGCTACGTCACGGGCACGGCGCACGTCGTCGACGCCGGTGCAATGAACCCGTTCAAGGCCCCACACCTCGTCGATGGCCACAGCGGGCGATGAGTGGCCACCCGGCCGATCAGGCCGGTGTCGGTGCGTCGTCGCGGATCAGCCCAGCGGTCCTGAGGTCGACCCAGAGCTGTTCCGGCACCTGGGTTTCGAACAGTTCCACGTTGCGTGCCTGCTGCACGTAATTACGCGCACCCACGCAGATGCTCGTCACGACGGGATGGGCGTAGGCGAACTGTAGAGCTGCTGCGGCGAGCGGAACGCCGTGACTCTCACAGATGGCCGCAATGGCGCCGGCCTTCTGCAGCACCTCGGCAGGCGCTGGAGCGTAGTTGAAACGCGCCCCGCGGACCGGCCCCGTTGCGAGTACGCCGCTGTTGTACACACCACCCAGGACGAGCCCGACGCCGCGTTCCTCGCACATCGGTAGCAGGTCGTCTAGGGGATCCTGTTCCAGCAGGGTGTAGCGCCCAGCCAGTAGGCAGAGGTCGGCGTCGGTGGCCTTGATCGCGTCGGTCATGACCTCGGTTTCGTTGACGCCGAAGCCGATCGCCTTCACCACCTTCTGATCGCGAAGCGACTCGAGCGCGGGAAAGGCACCGACGAGCGCCTGGCGGAAGTAGTCGGGCTGCGAGGCACCGTGGGTGTACCGATCGCAGTCGTGGATGAACAGCGCATCGAAGTGGTCGGTGAGCATTCGCTGCATACTCTGCTCGACTGCCCGCATCACGCCGTCATAGGTGTAGTCGAACTCCGCGACGAACGGCGGAATGTCCACATACTGACCGTTGACCTTCGATGCACCACGGGTTGGCGTCAGGACCCGACCGACCTTCGTCGAGATCACCAGCTCACTGCGATCTCGTCCGCGGAGCGCGTGGCCGAGCCGATACTCGCTAAGGCCATTGCCGTACCCGGGAGCCGTGTCGAAGTACCGAATGCCCTGCCGCCACGACTGCTCGACCATGGCCGACGCGCCCTCATCCGAGAAGACGCCGTTGAAGTTCCCGATCGGTGCGCCACCGAAGCCCAGCGCAGTGAAGGTCAGGCCTGACCTCTCGTGAAATCTGTTGTCGGATGGCTTCATCGATGACCCTTCTGTGCGCGGACTGCGTCACCTCAGCCTAGGAAGGTGACTCCCCCCTGTGCCGACACATTCTGTGCAGCGTCTACGCGCCCGATTGCACATCTGACTCCGCCGTTCGCGGGCCGGTCGCTCGCGACCTCTTGACCTGAAGTTCCGTTCAGGTTCTACCGTGTCGATTCATGAACATCACCGACTCGAGAATCACCACGGAAACCCCTGGTCGCCTCTCGGCGGCCGACTTCGGATTACTACTCCTGCGCGTCGTGTTCGGCGGGCTACTGGCGGCCGTGGGTCTGCAGAAGCTGCTCGGCTGGTTCGGCGGACAGGGCCTGGCCGAGACCGGTTCGATGTTCGAGCAGATCGGTTACAGCCCTGGAGTTTTCTTCGCCGCGGTGGCCGGGGCGCTCGAAACGTTGGGCGGGCTCTTGCTGCTGTTGGGGCTGTTCACGCCCTTGGCGTGCTCCATCGTCGTCGGGGTCATGATCAACGCCATGTACGTCACCTGGTCGGGCGGGCTGTTCGGTCCGACCGGGTATCAGACGGCGCTGCTGTACGCGACGGCGGCGGCCGTAATCGCCTGCACCGGAACGGGAGTACTCGCACTGGATCATGGCCGCCCATGGCAGCGCGAAGGTGCGACGTGGGCCGTGGCCAGCATCCTGACCGGCGTGGTCGCCGCCGCCGGCGTTCTGCTACTCAGAGCGCTGATGTAGCGACCACCCGTCGGCGGCGCGAACCGTTGGCGTGCGCGACACCTGCCGGTGGCACGTTCCCTCATCGGCGTTCACCGTCGCGTCGTCCGGACGCCGCATGCTGGCCCGCATGGCTCCTCCCGATCACCGACCGATGATGCCGCGCCGCACCATTCTGCGAGCGTCCCTGGCCGGCGCGCTGCTCGTCCCCGCGGCCGCGGCTCTGCAAGCCTGCGGCACCTCGGGCACCGGCGGTTCGCCGACCAGCACCGGCTTGATCGCCAGCCGCCCACGCCTGACGCACGGTGTCGCTAGCGGTGATCCCCGGGCCGACGGCGCCCTGGTCTGGGCCCGCTCCGACTCCCCCGCCCGCATGATCGTGGAAACGTCTGCCACAGAATCGTTCTCGAATCCGAAGCGGATCGTCGGACCGGCACTGACCCCGGCGACCGACGGTACCGGGCGGGTGCGGATCACGGGCCTGGAGCCGGGGCAGACGGTGCACTACCGGGTCACCCTCGAGGCTGAAGACGGTGCCACGTCCGAGCCCGCACTCGGCGTCTTCAATACCGTCCCGACGCAACCTCGGGACGTGACGTTCGTCTGGTCCGGCGACGTGGTCGGTCAGGGCTGGGGCATCAACCGCCGGGGAGGGATGTCGATCTTCGGCGCCATGGCCGACCGGCGACCGGACTTCTTCATCCACTCCGGGGACGCCATCTACGCCGACGGACCGGTGCCCGAGACGCAGAAGCAGAACGACGGCGCCACCTATGCCAGCGTCACGGCACCGGCCAAGGAACACGTGGCCGAAACGCTCGACGACTTCCGCGGAAACTACGCCTACAACCTGACCGACGAGCACTACCGTCGCTTCAACGCCACGGTTCCACAACTGGTCCAGTGGGATGACCACGAAGTCGTGAACAACTGGTTTCCTGGCGAGTCGCTCGCCGGTCAGAACCGCAAGGGGTACACGAAGACCGACGCCGACGAACTCGCCGGCTACGCATATCAGGCGTGGCGGGAATGGCAGCCCATCGAGCCGTCCGAAGCCGTCGACGGCCGGCTGCATCGCAAGATCTCCTACGGTCCGCTGCTCGACGTCTTCGTCCTCGACATGCGCTCCTACAAGAACCCGAATCCACGAGCGTGGGCACAGTCCGACGACGCCGGGGTGCTGGGGCGAGCCCAAACGCAATGGCTCATCGACGGCCTGAAGAAGTCGACGGCGGTCTGGAAGGTGGTGGCCAACGACCTGCCGATCAGCATCGTCGTACCGGACGCGTCCACCGATCCGGCCGACGGTCCGAAGTCCATGGAGGCCGTCGCGCAAGGCGACGACGGGCGGCCGCTGGGCCGCGAGATCGCGTTCTCCCGCATCCTGTCCGAGACCAAGGAGGTGCGGAACGTCGTGTACCTCACGGCTGACGTGCACTACACCGCGGCGATCTCCTACCACCCCGAGCAGGCCGGTTTCACCGACTTCACGCCGTTCTGGGAGTTCGTCTCCGGCCCGTTGAACGCGGGGGCGTTCCCGCAGAGTCCGCTCGACGGCACCTTCGGCGCACGCTATGAGTTCGTTCACGCGCCGGAGGAGAAGGACACCTCCCCCGCCCAGGGATTCCAGCACTTCGGGCAGGTCGCCATCGACTCGGATTCCAGGGTGATGACGGTCGACCTGTGCGATGCGTCCGGAAAGTCGTTGTACTCCCGGCAATTACCGCCGGCGTAGCCGGGGATCGCGTGGTTACTGCGGACTACCCTCGCTCATACGTACGATGCCGGAGAGGCCAGCAGGCGTCCTACTAACGCCCGCAGCCGGGCGCATCGCCAGCGAGAGGACACCATGACCGGGCTTGACACCGATCCGGCCGCCCCCACGTCCCTGGGCTTCATCCGAAGCCATCCACTGGTGACGTTCTTCGTCATGGCGAACGCACTGAGCTGGATCGCCTGGACGCCCTACATCCTGTCGTCGAACGGACTCAGCGTGTGGGACTACCGGTTCCCCGAGGTCCTGGGCACCGCTCAGATAGCCGGATTGCTGCCCGGGCTCTATCTCGGGCCGATTACCTCGGCATTCGTGGTGACGGCGGTCGCAGACGGCCGCCCGGGTTTGCGACGCTGGTGCAGCCGACTCGGACGTTGGCGTGTTGCCCGACGTTGGTACGCGTTGGCACTACTCGGAGTTCCCGCAGCCATGTTGGTGGCCGGCGCCGCGTTCTCGGGCGGCGACGTGCGGGCGCCGTCTGCCCTTGCCTTGGCGGCTTACGCGCCGGGCCTCGTCCTTCAGATGCTCACGACGGGGATCGGCGAGGAACCCGGTTGGCGCGACTTCGCGCTTCCGCGGTTACAGAGCCAATTGGGTCCGCTGCGAGCGGTTTTCGTCCTCGGTCCGCTCTGGGGTGTCTGGCATCTGCCCTTGTTCCTCACGGATTGGGGCGGCTGGCCCAACGCACACTGGTCGCGGCCGCTGGTGTTCCTCGTGTTCTGCGTCGCCTTCAGCGTCGTCCTGTCCTGGGTGTTCAACTGCACGGGCGAAAGCTTGCCGATCGCGATGCTGATGCACGTCAGCGTGAACAACTTCGCGTCGATCCTTTGGGCCGACGTGTTCCCGTCACTGGATGCCGAGCGGGCAATGGTGGCGATGACGTCGCTGACCGTGATCACCGCTGCCGTCGTGCTCGTGGGCACGCGCGGAAGGCTCGGTTACGGCGGGGAGCCGCTCACCAGTCGACCACCTCACCCGCATCGTCGATGAACTGGCCGGTGGGCGATTCGGTGGCGAGTGCGACGGCGACGATGGCGGCGGCGCCTTCGGCGGGGTCACCGGCGCCAGGCGTCGGTTGGCCGCTGAGTCCGGTGGCTCGGTAGCCGGGGCTTACGGACAGCACGGGAATCTGCTCGGAAGCCAGCTCCTTGGCGTAGAGCACCGTCAGCATGTCCAGAGCACTCTTGGATGCTTGGTAGGCGGCCGCCGCCACCGAGGTGTATTGCCATTCCGGGTCATTGACCAGACGGGTCGACCCCAGCTCGCTCGACACGTTGAGGATTCGCGGACGCTGCGAGGCGCGCAGCAACGGCAGGAATGCGTTGGTGACCGCGATGACTCCGGCCGCGTTGGTGTCGAACGTCCGCAGCATGGCTTCCCGACTCACCCGAGACGCCGGCAGTCCGTCGCCGACGATTGCAGCGTTATTGATGAGGATGTCCAGCCGCCCATGGGTTTCGGCGACGTGCCCGGCAGCGGCAGCGATGGTGCGATCATCGGTGACGTCGAGGATGAGCAGTTCTGCGCCGAGCCCTCCTCCTTCCAGTTCCGCCAAGGCCGCGGATCCGCGCGCCTGGTCTCGGGAACCGAGCAGTACGTGCACGCCGGCGCGAGCGAGTTGTCGAGCCATGTGCAGGCCGATGCCCGCGTTGGCTCCGGTTATGAGGGCGATGAGGCTGTCGTCGTTCGTCATGCACCCATCTCAGTGCAGCTCGGGCCGCACAGGCAGGCCTGAGCTATACCCCCATCGCGGGGAATACGCGTTCGGTGCGATCGCCGCGCTTCGGTAGGCTCCGGCTCATGAGTGCCGCCACGTCCCGCGCCGGGGCGCTGTGCGGTGCACTGGTGGGTGCGTGCTCGGCCTCGCTGACCGGCGCCGCGCATGCCGCGGCGGGAGGCGGATTGCCCGGCGGTTCCGGCGTCGTCGTGTTGGCTCTGGTCTGCTCGGCCGTGGGAGCTGCGACGAGCGCCGGCCTCCGCGACGGTCGCCGGCAGCGGCTGGCGGTGCTCGCGGCCGGACTGGCGGCGGGGCAGACCCTGGGCCACCTCGTCTTGACCATGACTGCCCACCACGGCATGGGCGGCGCGTGGCCGCCGATCCCCATGCTGCTTGCACACGGCACCGCCGCGGTGGCTCTTGCCGCACTCATCGGACTGGCCGGCCACCTGTACACGGTGGGCGCCTCGGTGCTGGCGTGGCTATCCCCGACGATCGTGCATCGAGGACGCCCGACCACACGACGGTGGCGCTCGACACCGATCGGGCTCCGCTCGCGCCTGCTTCCCGGCGGCACCCGAATGCGCGCGCCGCCACGCGCGGTCGCCATCCCCGGCTGACACGCCGATCACTCATCACTTCGCCTGTGGCGCAGTGATACCCACTTCTGCCGATCGCACGTCGGTATGCGCTGCGTCCCATCGGGGCGCTTCGGCACGCGTGCGATCCCGCCAACCCCTCACATGCGCTCCTCGGGAGCGAGAAGGACCTTCCATGACCACGAAACATCCCCAACGCAGCCGTGTCTTGGCCGGCGGCGCGCTGCTGGTCGCGACACTGCTCGCGTCCGCTTGCACGTCGCCCGAACAACACACCGAATCCATGGCCCAGGACGTGACGATGACCAATCAATGGGCAAGTGCCGCCGACTCCGGCATGACCGCCGTGTTCGGCACCTTCACCAACGCGGGTCATCACGATGCGCGGATCGTGGGCGGCGAGTCCGCTGTCGCCGGCCACGTCGAGGTCCACGAAGTCGTGCCGGACGCCGCGGGCTCCAAGACGATGCGTCCCAAGGACGGCGGTCTCACCGTACCGGCGGGCCAGGCACACGACCTCGTCCCCGGCGGGGACCACCTGATGCTGATGGACCTGAAGCAGCCTCTCCGGCCCGGCGACGACGTCGCGGTCACCGTCCTGTTCGACGACGGCTCGACACTGCCCGTGACGGCCCAGGTGCGTGACTTCGCCGGAGGCAACGAGGAATACACGCCGGCCGGCGGTGGCGCGGAGGCACGCCACGACCATGGGTGAGCACGGACTCGCGGTGAGTCGGCGGCACCTCCTCGCCGGAAGCGCCGCTGCGCTCGCCGCAGGCGCGGGCCTCTCCGGATGCGTCGACACGCAGTCGTCGTCGCGCAGCGGTGGCGGGTTCGGCCATACGGTGGAGCCGTTCTTCGGGCGACACCAGAGCGGCATCGCCACCGCACCTCAAGCACACGCGTCGTTCGTGGCCCTGGACCTCGTGCCGCAGGGATCACGAAGTGCGCGGGCAACACTCGAGGCCATCCTGAAGGTGTGGACCTCAGACGCCGAGCGGCTCACCCAGGGGCGGCCGGCGCTGGCTGACACGGAGCCGGAACTCGCCGAGCGCCCGGCACGTCTGACCGTCACCGTCGGGCTCGGGCACTCGGCATTCGAGCGCATCGGGCTGGCGCATCGGCGGCCCAGAGGCATGTCGCCGCTGCCGCCCTTCAGCACCGATCGACTGGACCCGCGATGGTGTGGCGGCGACATCGTCCTGCAACTGTGCGCGGACGACCCGATGGTGTTGGCGCACACCAGCCGCGTGCTCCTCAAGAACGTCCGATCCCTGACCCGGCAGCGGTGGAGGCAGAGCGGATTCCGCAACGCCCACGGCTCGAACCAGGCCGGCGGCAGCATGCGCAACCTCATGGGCCAGGTCGACGGCACGGCGAACCTCCACGACGAGGCTGCCTTCGACCGGCACGTGTGGGACGACGGCTCCGAGCAGCCGTGGTTCGCCGGTGGGACCGTCATGGTCGTTCGACGCATTCGAGCAGAGATGGATGCGTGGGACGAACTCGACCGCTCGGGCAAGGAGTTGGTGGTCGGCCGGCGACTGGCCGACGGTGCGCCGTTGACTGGTAAGCAGGAGTTCGACGAGCCCGACTTCGAGGCCAACGTCGGTGGCATACCGGTGATTCCACCAACGTCTCACATCGCCCTCGCCCGCCACCGGACCGAGGACGAGCAGTTCCTTCGTCGGCCCTACAACTACGACGACACTCCGGGCTCGGGCGAAACCACCGACAGCGGCCTGATCTTCGTCGCCTATCAGAGGGAGCCGTCCAAGCAGTTCGTGCCCGTTCAGGAGCGGCTCGCCGCTGCCGATGGCCTAAACCCGTGGATCACCACGATCGGCTCCGCCACCTTCGCCATGCTTCCGGGCGTCGAGGAAGGCCATGCGCTGGGAGGCTCGCTGCTGGCGACGTAACCGGTTCGGCCTGTCATCTGGGCGTGCCAGGGGTCAGTCGACCCCTGCATGGCGCGCACCGGCCTGTGACTTGGCCCCGCCACGGGCTGCCCCGGGTGCGTGGTAGGTGACGACGATGACTGCTGCGTCCCTGTCGCCGATCTGCCGCAGCTTGTGCGGTGCCGCCGCGTCGAAGTAGGCACAGTCGCCCTCATCGAGCCGGATGATGCGGCCGTCGTGGTTGAGCTCCACGGTGCCCTCGTGCACGAACAGGAATTCCTGACCCGGATGCGACGGGTGCGTGTGCCTGACGAACTGGCGACCGGGGCGTACGACGAACGGTGACATCGCCTTGCCCAGCATGTCCGCAGCGACGGCGTGTTGGCGCTCGCCTCCGCGGTCGGCGGCTCGTTCGACGGACAGCGTGCCGGCCTCTTGATCGTCGGAGAACAACCGTGCCACGTCCACGTCGAGGGTTCGGGAGATCTTGAGGGCGGCGGCGATCGAAGGCACGCTCTGCCCGCGCTCCACTTTGGACAGATAGCTCTTCGTCAGGCCGGTGCCTGCAGCCAGCTCGTCCAGGGTCATTCCGCGCTGCTGACGCACCGCACGCAAGAGGCCGCTCACGGACTGAAGATTACCCCATTGACGATATGACACCTTGTGTCCTATCGTCTCCACTGTGTCCTGGCGGTGTCGACGACACCCCGGCTACGGAGGAGGAAGTAGATGACCAACACCATGGGCGCCCCGAAGAGCGACCTCGTGCAGCGCGCACTCGACGACATGGACCGCCACCTCGACGTTCGCGAGATGGCGCTACGCGAGAAGCTGGCGTTGACCTGCCGCGCGTTGTTCGATGCCGGCCACGACTCGGGCCTCGCGGGTCAGATCACCGCACGGGCCGAAACCGCGGGAACCTATTACACGCAACGGCTGGGCCTCGGCTTCGACGAGATCACCGCAGGCAATCTGCTGCTGGTCGACGAAGATCTCATGGTACTCGAGGGTGAGGGGATGCCCAACCCAGCCAACAGGTTTCACTCCTGGATCTACCGGGCGCGCCCCGACGTGAACTGCATCGTGCACACCCATCCGTTCCACGTCGCAGCACTGTCGATGCTCGAGGTCCCGCTGATCGTGTCCCAGATGGACATCGCCCCGCTCTACGACGACTGCGCCTTCCTCCCGGACTGGCCGGGGGTACCCGTGGGCAACGAGGAGGGCGAGATCATCTCAGCCGCCCTCGGCGACAAGAAGGCGATCCTGCTGGCCCACCACGGCCAGGTCGTCGCCGGAGCCAGCGTGGAAGAAGCCTGCTCCCTGGCGATGCTCATCGAGCGCGGCGCCAAGCTGCAGCTCGCCGCCATGGCGGCGGGCGAAATCGCACCACTGCCCGACCGGCTGGCGCGCGAAGCACACGACTGGACGCTGACCCCAAGGCGCAGCGCGGCGAACTTCGCCTACTACGCCCGCCGTGCCCTCACCCGCCATTCCGACGCCCTCAGCTCGTGACCCGATCCGCACCAACCCGACCAGGGAGCACCCAATGACACAGATCCACGGCATCATCGCCTACCCCGTCACCCCATTCGACGCCGACGGCCGGGGCGTCGACACCGGCGCACTCGCCAGTCTCGTCGACCGCCTGATCGACACCGGCGCACATGCCATAGCTCCACTGGGCAGCACCGGAGAGTCGGCCTACCTCACCGAGGCCGAGTTCGACACCGTGGTCGACACCACCGTCGGGGTCGTCAACGGCAGAGTGCCGGTGATCGTCGGGGCCTCGGACCTGACGACTGCCAACACCATCCGGCGGGCACGTCATGCGCAACGCGCCGGTGCCGACGCGGTGATGATCCTGCCCATCTCGTACTGGAAACTCTCCGACCGAGAGATCGCCGTGCACTATGCCAGCGTCGCAGCCGCCGTCGACCTACCGATCATGGTGTACAACAACCCGGCGACGAGCGGCATCGACATGTCGCCCGAGTTGCTCGTCGAGATGTTCACCGACGTCGACAACATTCGGATGGTCAAGGAATCGACCGGTGACCTGTCTCGGATGCAACGCATCAAGGAGCTATCCGGAGGAGAACTGCCCTTCTACAACGGCAGCAACCCGCTGGTACTCGATGCCCTGCTCGAAGGCGCGTCCGGATGGTGCACTGCTGCGCCGAACCTCAGACCACGGGCCTGCCTGGATCTGTACCACGCGGTCCGCGCCGGCGAAACGGACAGCGCACAGCGGATATTTGACGACCTGGCACCCCTGCTGCGATTCATCGTCGCCGGAGGGCTCCCGACGACCGTCAAGGCCGGCCTGAATCTACTCGGTCGCCACGCGGGCGATCCTCGCCCGCCGCTGTTGCCCTTGGACGCCGCCGGCCGCGCGGAACTACAGGCACTGCTGACCGACGCCTAATTCGACCATCCGCTCGGGTCCCCCATCCCACCCCATACCAAGGAAGACGCCATGACGACCGACGATCGGCGCGATGCGCTGACCACCGCCGCCGGAAGCCCGGTAGCCGACAACCAGAACACCATGACCGCGGGACCGCGTGGACCCGTACTCCTGCAGGACGTCTGGTTCCTCGAGAAGATGGCCCACTTCGACCGGGAGGTCATCCCCGAGCGGCGCATGCACGCCAAGGGATCCGGCGGCTACGGCACCTTCACCGTCACCAACGACGTCACTCGATACACCCGCGCCGCGGTCTTCTCCGAGGTAGGGAAGGTCACGGAATCCTTCGTCCGGTTCTCGACCGTGGCCGGAGAACGCGGAGCCGCCGACGCCGAACGTGACATCCGGGGTTTCGCCGTCCGGCTCTACACCGAGCAAGGCAACTGGGATCTCGTCGGCAACAACACTCCCGTCTTCTTCCTACGCGATCCGTTGAAGTTCCCCGACCTCAATCACGCGGTCAAGCGCGACCCCCGGACCAACATGCGCAGCCCTCAGAACAACTGGGACTTCTGGACCCTGCTGCCGGAGGCGCTGCATCAGGTCACCATCGTGATGAGCGACCGCGGAATACCGGCCAGCTACCGACACATGCACGGCTTCGGCTCGCACACCTTCAGCATGGTCAACGATGCCGGCGAGCGGCACTGGGTGAAGTTCCACTGGCGCACGCAGCAGGGAGTCGAGAGTCTCACCGACGCCGAAGCCCAGGCCCTCGTCGGTCGCGACCGGGAAAGCCATCAGCGCGACCTCTTCACCGCCATCGAGCAAGGTGACTTCCCCCGGTGGACACTGTTCATCCAGGTGATGCCCGAAGCCGATGCCGCGACGGTGCCCTACCATCCGTTCGACCTGACCAAGGTCTGGCCGAAGTCCGACTACCCGCTCGTCGAGGTAGGGGTTCTCGAACTCAACCGCAACCCGCGCAACTACTTCGCCGAAGTCGAACAGGCGGCATTCAACCCGGCGAACGTCGTTCCAGGGATCGGGTTCTCGCCCGATAAGATGCTGCAGGGCCGGTTGTTCTCCTATGGGGACACCCAGCGCTACCGCCTCGGTGTCAACCACCACTCGATTCCCGTCAACGCGGCTCGTTGTCCGGTCAGTAGCTTCCACCGCGACGGAGCCATGCGCGTCGACGGCAATGCCGGATCGACGGTCGGCTACGAGCCCAACAGTGTCGGCGCATGGACCGAACAGCCCGACTTCCGCGAGCCAGGTATCGCCTTGGACGGCTACGGCGAGCACTGGGACTTCCGCAAGGACGACGACGACTACTACGGGCAGCCGGGCACCCTGTTCCGCTCGATGAACGCAGAACAGCGGCAGGCGCTGTTCGACAACACCGCCCGCGCCATCGACGGCGCCTCCCCCGAAGTCAAGCAGCGCCACATCGACCACTGCACCCGGGCGGATCCCGCCTACGGCGCCGGCGTCGCCGCCGCCATCGCTGCTCTGACGTAGCGAGCCCTCGAACTCCCGATCAAGCGGAGAAAACACTAGGAAAGGTAGATCCATCATGAGCAGAATCGATCTCGTCGACACCGAGGGCGTCACCGACGACCGTGCCGAGCCCCTCGAGCAGATCAAGGCGGCGTTCGGCTTCGTCCCCAACATGTTCCGCGCGGCGGCCAACTCGCCTGCAGCACTGCAGAGCCTGTGGGGGAGCTTTGGTGCCCTGAGCCAGGGCACGCTCGATGCGAAGGTGGGTGAACAGATCGCCGTCGCCATCGCCGACCGCAACCGGTGTGACTATTGCCTGTCGGCCCACACCCTGCTCGGCAAGAAGGCCGGCGCCACCGCGGACGAAATGGCCGACGCGCAGAAGGGCTACTCGTCGGACGCGAAGACGGCAGCCATCCTGGCCCTGGCCACCGAACTCGTCGACCGCCGCGGTCAGGTGGACGACGATGCGATCGCCGCTGCCCGCAATGCCGGCCTGACGTCGGAGGAGATCGTCGAAACGGTCGCGCACGTCGCGCTCAACGTCTTCACCAACTACGTCAACGTGGCGCTCGACGTGCCCGTCGACTTCACTCGAACGCGCCTCACCCAGAAGGCGTAACCCACCCTGGACGGGAGGCCGACGCCGTTCGGGTGGCGGCCTCCCGTCGAGGCGTGGAATAGCCTGCGTGACGGCCCGTGTTGGCTCCGATCATGAGAGCGTTCACCGACCAAGAGCGACGGCAGTTCCTCGAAGCCAAGCGCGTCGGCGTGCTGTCGGTGGCCACCAACGATGGCCGACCGCCGGCGAGCGTGCCGATCTGGTACGACTACACCCCCGACGGGCACATTCGCATCAACACGGGGGCGGCGTCGCGGAAGGCGCGACTGATCGAGCAGGCCGGCGCCGTGACGCTGGTGGTTCAGCGTGAAGAACCGCCGTATCAGTATGTGATCGTGGAGGGCACCGTCGTCGACGTCGCGACCCCCTCGCCCCGCGAGGCGCGTGAGGCCATCGCCATCCGTTATCTCGGCGAGGAGGGCGGTCACGCCTTCGTAGAAGCCACGCGCGATGTCGCCAGCGTGCTCTTCACCATCCGACCCGACCGCTGGATCAGCGCGGACTACTCCGGCGATCTGTAGCGGCTCGTCGTACCTTTCCCCGCCGAACTGGAGAGTCACGTCGTTCGCGCCGCGAAATCACGACGTGACGCTCCAGTTCGGCGCAATAGCACTACACCCGCAGAATGTCGGCTGGGGAGACGGTTTCGACGAACGCGCGGGCAGCCGTGGCGAGTTCCGAGTCCGCGGTGGCCAGCGCGTCGGCCTGCAGCTGGGTCAGCGCGATGTACTCGGCCCGGTAGGTGTCCGGCCAGTCGAGTTCAGCGGCGATCCGCCAGGCGCGGTCCTGCAGTACTCGGTCCCCGAGGAGTCGGATCCGCAGCCCGCGGATGCCGTCGAGAACCTTGCGACCGGTGCGTTCGTCGATGTCGCCACGGCGTACCGAGCCGTAGACGAGGGTGAGCGCTTGCGAGCGCAGCAGCGTCGGAGCCGCGAGGCCGTGCTCCGGTGGGACGGACGCGTCGCTCGCGGCGAGGTCGATGGCCGCCGGTGCGTCGATGACGAAGATGGTCATCCCTGAAGCTTGGCATGGAGGCGGCCCTCGACACGCCTCTTCCCGGTTAGCATGCTGGACGTGCGGATGAGAGCGGCGTTGGTCGCCGGGGGCATCGTGATCGCTGCGGCAGCCTGCGCGTCGGAGACCCCCAGTGCAACGACTACCTCGACCGCGCGGCCGCAGCAGTCCATCGTCGTGCCGGACCTGGTCGGCCTGACGTGGCCCGACGCCGAACGGCGACTGCGGGGCGTGGGTTGGTCGGGAACGATCGTCAAGTTGCCCAACGCGACTGGCGCGGAACAGTCTCCAGGCGGCATCGTCGCCCAGGAGCCGGCCCCCGGGACGTCCGTCGGCGCCGACTCGCCGGTCACGCTGCAATTCAACGGTTGATTCTCTCTCCCTTCACCTTTCACCGCCTCGTCGAATGACGGCCGAGCCAAGTGTGGCACCTCTGGGCCCAGTCGACTTCGTCTTCATAGTGAACTCATAGCCATCGCGCGAGTCTCCCCGACCTGCCGTCTCCGTCGCACGGCATGCACTTTATGCGTTGCCTATGAGTGAGTACGCGCCGTGCGCTCACGGCGGTACGAAGAAGACATGACCAATCAATCGCGCATGCTCAATCGTTCTGTCGTTCAACCGAATCGCGGACGCGCCATCCTCGCCATCGTCATGGTCGCGCCTGCAACCGCAGTCGGTGTGCTGTTCTTCGGCGTGCCACATGGCTGGGCTGATTCCACCGACTCAGGCATCGGCCACAACCCAGGCCTACAAGTCAACTGCGCCTTCAACCCTGCCTCCGCGAAGGCGCACCCCAAGGAGTGCAAGGGGATTGACGTCGAAGCCGTGGCGTCCAACGGCGGCTCCGACCCTGCGGAATCACGCGACGTCGGCAAGACCCGTGGAGTCAGTTGAAGCGTGCCAAGTCGACCGCGGTTCGGATGCCGTCTACGTAGTCACTCGGGCATTCCCATGCCGCGAAGTGCCCACCCCTGTCGGGCTCGACCCAGGATCGAACGTCGAAGAAGCGCGCCGCGAACTCCTGCGGCGCGTTGACGAGATCCTTGGGGAAGATCGTGAACGCCGTGGGGACTTCGATCCGAGCAGTGGGATTGTCCCCACCCTCGACGTACGGCGTGAACGAGGTGCCGATGGCTCCGCTCACCCAGTACGCGGTGATCCACGTGAGCATCTCGTCACGGGTGAAGACCGCCTCTACGTCGCCCTCGCAGTCAGTCCATCCGCGCAGCTTCTCGAGCAGCCACGCTGCGAGTCCGGCCGGCGAATCACCCAGTGCCACAGCGACTGTGTGGGGCTTGGTTCGCTGCAGGTGCATGTAGCCGCCTTCGGCTTCCTGCCAGCGATGACCGTGATCCATGTAGGCGCGCTCCGCCTCGGTCACGTCCGTTGGCGGATTCACCAGGTACCGATACTGCGATACATCGGTGAGGTGCAGAGCGGCGACGTGGTCGCGGTGGCTGTCCGCGAGCACTTCGGCGACATCGCAGCCGACGTCTCCAGCCGACACCACGTAGCGGTCGTAACCGAGTTCGGACATCGCGTCGGCAATTGCGTTGGCCGCAGCGGCCGACGAGTGTCCGCGCCGAGGTGTCGGCGCTGCAAAGGGGTAACCGGGAAGCGCCGGTACGACGACGTCGAGGTCGGTCAGCATCGGCAAGACCCGTTCGAACCGAAGTACCGAGTCCGGCCAGCCGTGGAGCAGAAGCACTGCAGCGTTGGTCCGCTGCGACGCGCGCCGGTGGATCGCCCTGATCGGTAGATCACCGTCCCGTCCCGCAACGACCCACGGCCACGCCCGTATTCGCTGTTCGTGCTCACGCCAGTCGTACTCATTCACCCAATGGTCGACCAAATTGGCGAGGTAGTCACCGTCGACGCCGCGCTGCCACCCAAAACCGGCGGGGAGATCGACCCGCCGGTACGCCAGCAGCCTGTTCCGTAAGTCGTCCAGCACCGTCTGCGTGACCGCCTCCGGGGCTTGCCCTACGCCCTCCACGTCCCCTCCTTCGCATCGGATCATCCACCGACCGCGAGATCACGCCGTGCGCGCACTCCACTCCGCAGTGCGCTCCGGCGCCGCCTCGGCGAGAGCCCTGCGGGCACCGGCCGCGTCGAAGTCCTTGCCGTACACCGGCGTGCCCGGCTGTTGGCGCCACGACTCCGAGATCGGGCCCGTATCGACGGGATCGAAGCCGAGGCGATCGACGAGGTCGAACACCAATTCTCGGCCAGGTCCGTCCTCGCCCGCAATGGGGAGTGCGATCCGGTTCGGCGAGCCGCTGGGCAATCCCTTCTCCAGCAGGTGCTTCCACCAGATCCCGTTGAAGACCTTGTACACCGGTGCACCGATCTGCTCCGACACCCACGCGCTCTCGAGCTGGCCGTCTTCGATCGCCGAGATCTCGCCGTCACGCTGCTGCGGGTAGTAGTTGTTGGTCTCGATGACGGGCGCGCCCGGCTTGCGGGAATCGACGATTCCGTCCGCGAGATCGGGCACGTTCTTCTGCGGGATGCTGACGATCACGAGATCGGCATCGGTCGCGGCGTCCTTCGCCCACACCGCGGTCGCACCGGTTTCCTGGGCGAGATCCGCCAGCGTTTCCGGTGCGCGGGAGTTCGACACGTTGACGTCGTGGCCCAGTTCGCGGAGCCGACGCGTCAGCGTGCCCCCGATCTGGCCCGCCCCGATGATTCCGATCTTCATGCATCGCCTCCGTGTGGTGGGTCGTTTCCGGGCGGCAACGTCTGCCGCGCAGACCCTATTCCGCACGCCAGCGCGACGGTGAGTTCTGCGATCGAGCCCGGGTCGTGTAGCCGCTCCCCGAACAGTTCGCGCAACTGGCGCAGGCGATAGCGCACCGTCGACGGCGACACGTACAGGTCTGCGGCAATGTCATCGCGTCGACCGTGATGCAGCAGCCATGACCGCAGCGTGTCGGTGAGCCGTTCGCGGGTGGTGGTCGGCAGCGCAGCCAACGGCGCCAAGGCGCGGGCCCGAAGGTCGACGAGTGCCTCGGCGTCGGCCGTCACGACCAATTCCGCGAGCATCTCGTCGGTGTCGAGCAGTGAGGTGGACTGCGGTGCGCGAAGCTCGACCGCCCGAATGACTCGATTCACCGAGGACCGCACGGACGACCACGGCCGTGCCGGCCCCACGACTGCACCCGTCTTGCCGATCGACGCGAGGAACGGCGCTCTGGCCTTCCCGCCCACGTCGGGGATCAGGGAGAGCCGAATGCCCGCCGGGGGCACCTCGACCGCGTCGTCGGGCACTTCGAGAGCGCGCGGATCGGTGTTGATCATCCCGCCGCGGTCGTGGTGCCGAAGGGGCAGCGCCACTGCGGTCAACGTCTGCGGGGGATTCCACGACGCCGCCTCGGCAGCGAGGTTCAACTCCTCGGGCGATAACTCGCGCAGGAGGGCGCGTACGAGTCGCTCGCGGTGGCGTTCTCGCGCCAATCCCAATCGCGCCATCTCGTCGGCATGGCCGGCCACACCCGCCGCCGAGAATCGGTCGAGGTAGGCGAAGGACATCTCGGCGAAGACGCTCACCTCGCCGCCACCCACTCCGTGCTGCACCGCCAACGCAGACCACTCACGCCAGATCTCGCGAGCGCCGATCCGGTAGGCGGCGAGCTGCACCTCCGTCGGCCGGCCCTGCCGGGCTTCGCGCCGGCCGAAACGGTAGGCCGTGTCCAGCACCTCCTGCATCGACGTCGTCGACCTCTCGGGATCGGCCGCGCCCCGCAGTTGTTCGACCAGCGCCGTCAAGAGTTGGTCGGCCGACGCGTAGAAGACCGGCCGCCATGACTCCTGTGCCGCCACGGCGAAGGTCGGCACCTCGGCGATCACCGCCTCCACCATGCGGTCGGCCAGACCCGGCAGTCCGGCCCGCATGGCTTCGAGGGTTTCCGCGGGGAGTTCGGGTGTCCTCGTCGGCACCGGCGGGACGTTGGGCATGCCTCGGATGTTAAGCGGTGTCACGGTTCCAGGCTGTCCGATGAGGGCAACACCGGCACGATGTTCTGGCCGCAGGAGGCGAGAAACTGTCCGCAAACGGCGCAATGATGGTCATCATGAGTTCCGCCACGCCCACCGCACCCGAGCGGGAAGACTTCGCCCTACGCCTGCTCAAGGGTTCGGCAAAGAAGTCCTACGAGCCCGTCGTCGACATCGACTGGGACGCGCCGCTGCCCGAGGGCCTGTACTTCCTGCCTCCGCACATGTTGAGCCTCTACGGCACGCCGCTGTGGGAACGGATGACCGACCAGCAGCGCCTGGAACTCTCCCGCCAGGAGTTCGCCAACTACATCTCCATGGGGATCTGGTTCGAGAACATGCTCAACCAGTCCCTGTTGCGCGCGATGATGCACTCGTCGCCGACGTCGCACAGCACGTTCTACGAACTGACGGAGCTCGGTGACGAGGCCCGCCACATGTTGATGTTCGGCAAGGCGATCGAGCGAGTCGGGGTCGAGCCGTTCTGGCCCACCAAGCGTGGTGCCCGCAGGGTCAACGCGATGGCGATGATCTTCCGGGGACCCATGCTCTGGATCGGCGCGCTCGTCGGCGAAGAACTCTTCGACGCGGTGCAACGCCAGATCCTCGACGACGGCGACGACATCCAGCCGCTGGTGCGACGGGTCATGCGCATCCACGTCACCGAGGAGGCCCGCCACATCCAGTTCGCCCGCGATGGCATTCGCCGTGACGTCGGCACGTTGTCACGGCGCACTCGACTGGCCCTGTCCAACCTGCACGGTCTCGGGGCGTCGCTGTACTTCGGCCACTTCACCCGGCGCGGCTTATACGACCGGATCGGTCTCGACGGTGCCGAGGCGCAGCGGCAGGCGCGCGCGAACCCACACTTCCACGCCACGCTGCGTGCGGGGTTCGAGCCGCTGGAGGCGTTCCTTCGCGAGGTCGGCCTCATGGGTCCGGTCGCGCGACGCATGTGGGCGAAGAACCACTTCCTGTGACCGCCACCCACGACGACCGCGTCTACACGGGGCCGGCCAGCCTGGTGGTCGGCGACGAGCGCCATCCCGTCCGAATCCGTCTCACCGCATACATGAACCCGTTCGACGGCCACTACCACTGGCAGGGGACCGTTCACGACGCTCCCACGCAGGTCACTGCCGGCCGACCCGCCGTGCTGTGCGTCGGGGATCGGGACGCCGCCGCGCGTCTCGTCGAACGAACCGCCGCCGGTGACCTCATGATCAGCGGAACCGGTCGCCCACCGTTCTGGCCCTGAGCGCGCGGCCGGACGTTCGGGCACCCTAGCGCATCGCCCGCCCGGCCGATCCCAACATCTGCGCGGCTTCGACGACTCGCGCGGCCATGGCATGCTCGGCCGGCTTGCCCCACGACCTCGGGTCGTAGGCCTTCTTGTTGCCGTACCCGCCATCGACCTTGAGCACCTGGTCGTACTTCGCGAGCATGTGCCCTGCGATGGACCGGGTGAATGCGTACTGGGTGTCGGTGTCGACGTTCATCTTCACGACACCGCTCGCCACGGCGGACGCGATGTCTTCGGCGCTCGATCCCGAGCCACCATGGAAGACGAGGTCGAACGGCTTGTCCTTGCCGGTCTCGCGTCCAAGGACGGTCTGAATGTCCGCCAAGATCTCGGGGCGTAGATGGACCGAGTCCGGACGGTAGACGCCGTGGACGTTGCCGAAGGTGAGTGCCGTCAGGTACCGGCCCCGCTCCCCCGTTCCCAATGCCTCGATGGTGGCGCGTGCATCGTCGACCGTGGAGTACAGCTGTTCGTTGATCTCGTGGGACACGCCGTCCTCCTCGCCGCCGATCACGCCGACCTCGATCTCCAGGAGCGTGTTGGCCCGCACCGAGGCGTCGAGCAATTCCTCTGCCACACGCAAGTTCTCGGCGAGGGGAACCGCAGACCCGTCCCACATGTGCGACTGATACAGCGGCCCCAGTCCACGGCTGCGACGTTCGATGGAGTCGGCGATCAACGGCCTGACCCAGTCGTCGAGGTTCTCGACGGGACAGTGGTCGGTGTGCAGGGCCACGGTGACCGAATACTGCGATGCGACCTCGTGGGCGTACAGCGCGAGCGCCCTCGAACCCACGAATCGGTTCTGAATCGCGTTGCCGGACAGATAGAGAGCCGTCCCCAACGACACCTGGACGATGCCGTCACTGTCGGCCTCTGCGAACCCTTGCAGCGCCGCGTTGAGGGTCTGCGAACTCGTCACGTTGATGGCCGGGTATGCGAACCCGCCCTCCTTGGCCCGATCGAGCATCGCCACGTACTGGTCGGGATCGGCAATCGGCATGGGCGAGAGTCCTCTCAGACGGCGCTGGGGTGAGCGTCACGTGCATCCGCACGAATTGCGATGGTGGAACGTGGTGGGCACGCTGATGCGTTGCGGTTCTGCCTCATGCCCTCGAATGCGGCGCAGGAGCAGATCGACTGCCGTGGCGCCGATCGTCTCGACGTCCTGCGCTGCCGCCGTGAGTTTGGGCTCGAAGAGGTCCGACCATTCGAAGTCGTCGTAACAGACGAAGGCGACGTCGGCCGGAATCGACAGGCCGAGCGCGCGGAGTGCCTTGAGTGTTCCGATCGTCATGGCATTGTTCAGCGACACGAGCGCGGTCGGCCGGTCGCTCGTCGACATCAAGGCGTGCACTTCGCGCTCGGCCACGTCGGTGTTCGAGTCGCCCTCGAGGACCAGGCCAGGGTCGACGGCGATGCCGCGGTCGGCGAGCGCCGTGGTGTAGCCCTCGAAGCGCTCGGTCGTCGAGGAGATGCCCGCGAGACCCCGCACGACGGCGATCCGGCGATGTCCGAGATCGAGCAGGTGCTCGGTCAGCGATCGAGCCGACGAGACGTTCTCCGGACCCACCTGATCGCAGTCCAGGTCGACACCGCGGTCGATCAGAACCAAAGGCGTTCCGGTGCGGATGATGTCGGGAAGGGCGACCCGCTCCGACCCTGCCGCCGGCGCCACGATCATCCCGTCGACCTGCCGGTCCAGGAGCGAGTCGGTGACGCGTTTCTCCGACGTCACGTGGTCGTGCGAATCGCCGACGATCAGCACGTAACCCGCGTCCGACAACGCTCGCTCCACGGCGTGGACCAGGCTTCCGAAGTAGGGATTGGTCAAGGCGGCGATCGAGAGCCCGATGGTGTTCGTGCGCCCGGCGGCCAGTGACCGTGCGACCACGTTGCGGCGGTACCCGGTCTCCTCGATCGCCGCTTCGACGCGCAGGCGCGTGCCCGAGTCGACCTTGCGCGTGCCGTTGAGCACGTGGGAGACCGTGGACGCCGAGACGCCGGCGATGCGGGCGACGTCGCCCATCGTGGTCACTGGAGCCGCACGATGCGGTCTGCACGACTGGCGGTCGACTCGATCAACTGGGCATTGCGCTCGTCGGGCCCGAGCGCCCAATACGCCGCGTCCTCCGGGGACTTTCCGTAGGCCTCGTGTCGGCGGAGCAGCCGTTCGTGGCGAACGTCGGTGTCGGGCGCCAGGAACCACACTTCGTCGATGCGGGACCGCGCCACCGGCCACGCATCGGATTCCAGCAGGAGGTAGTTGCCCTCGGTGACCACGAGCGGCACCGTGGCGGGGACGGGGATCGACGAGTTGATCGACTCCTCGATCTCGCGCCGGAACCTGGGCGCGTACACGACGGGGTCGCCGAGACGCTGCGCCCGCAGGGTCTCGATCAGCCGTGCATATCCGCCGTCGTCGAACGTGTCGTGCGCACCCTTGCGATCTCTCCGCCCGAGGTCGATCAACACTTCGTTGGCGAGGTGGAAGCCGTCCATGGGAACGAGCACGGCCACGTCCGGACCGAGCGCGGCAACGAGTTGCTCGGCCACCGTTGACTTTCCAGCCCCCGGAGCGCCCGTGAGACCGAGGATGCGGCGCTGCCCGGGCACGACGAGCGCCATGGCCGACTCGACCAGTTGGTCCAGTGTGGCGTCCTGCACGTCACGCTCGATGCTCACCGTTGTCGCTCCCGGGTCTGTTCAGTGTGGAATTCGGTGGGGAGTTGACTCAGCCATGCCCGCGGTCCGACCACCGAACACCGCAGTGCCGCGACACGCGAGGAGCGGTCGACGCGGTCTGCGACGCCGGTATCCAACCGGGTCGAGAAGTACGCGTACGCGCCGTGAAAGACATCGCCCGCGCCGAGGGTGTCGACCACCATCACCGGCTGCGCGGGCACTGATCCGGACTCGCCTTCCGACCACCACTGCACGGGATTGCCACCATGTGTGGTGACGACGGTGCGCACACCGCCGCCGACGAGCGCCGCCGCCGTGGATTCCGAGTCAATCGTGCCTGGTACCCGGAAGTCGTTGGAGCACACGACGTCCGTGGCATGGACGACGAGGTCGGTCATCACCGGCTTCCACCGGCCTGCGTCGACGACGAGTGTCGTGCGCCGCGCCGAGGCACACGCCGCCGCGGATCGGGCGATCAGCGGGTGGTGTCCGTCGACGAGCACCACGTCGGCGCCCGCCACCAGGTCGTCGAGGCCTTCCGGCGACGCGGCATCGGAGTTGACGGCATCCAACGAGACCACTGATCGGTCACCCGTCGATTCGAGCACCGACACCGCGGAGACGGGTACCGCTCGACTGCTGCCTGCGGACGCATCGACGACACTCACGCCGTAGGCGGCGAGATCGGCTCGGACGAGGTCGGCCACCGGATCGTCGCCGAGCGCGGTGACGAGGGTCGCGGCGCCACCCAATGCCGCGAAGGTGACGGCTGCGTTCGCCGCCGGTCCGCCGGCGGCGACGAACTGGGCGGTCGACGTGATCTTCTGGTTGACCGCAGGCGGTTTCGCAATGCGATGGATCACGTCGAGCGTCGCCAACCCCACGAAGACCCCCACCGGGGCCTTCTCAGAGACCGGCGCGTTCCTCATCGGTGGGCTCCTCTGCACCGGTCATGAGCGCCACCACTTCCGACATCGAACGCGTCTTTGGATCGACGACACCGGCGCGTTGCCCGAGCCGGTGAATGTGGATCCGGTCGGCCACCTCGAAGACGTGCGGCATGTCGTGGCTGATGAGCACCACGGGAATGCCGCGGTCGCGGATCGACTTGATGAGGTCGATGACCTGTCCCGACTCACGCACGTCGAGCGCGGCCGTCGGCTCGTCCATGATGATCACGCCACGGCCGAACGCGGCCGCCCGCGCTACCGCGACGCCTTGACGCTGCCCTCCGGACAGGGTCTCCACGGCCTGAGTCACCGACTTGATGCCGATCTTCAGGTCGGCGAGGTGCTGTGACGCCTCGTCGCGCATTCGCGGCATGTCCAAACGGCGGAACAGGCTGCCCGCGACGCCCTTTCGCCGCACCTCGCGCCCGAGATACAGGTTCGACGCGATGTCGAGGGCCGCTACGACGGCGAGGTCTTGGTACACCGTCTCGATACCGGCGGCCCTGGCGTCTCGGGTGTTTCTGAACGACATGGGCGTCCCGTTCATCAGGATCTCCCCCGAGTCGGGAACCACCGCACCCGCCAAGGCCTTGATGAGACTGGTCTTGCCGGCGCCGTTGTCTCCAATGACCGCGAGGACCTCGCCTTCGCGGAGTTCGAAGTCGGCGCCGTTGATCGCCGTCACGTTGCCGTACTTCTTGACGAGTCCGCGCGCCTCGAGCACGGCTGCGCCGCTCACTGTGATCTCCTGCGCGCGAACTGATCCACCGCCACGGCGACGATCACGAGGACCCCCGTCGCGATGTTCTGATAGAGGTTGTCGACGCCGGCCTGGGTGAGACCGTTCCTCAAGACGCCGACGATCAAGGTGCCGACCAGTGTTCCGCCAACACCGCCGCGGCCACCGAACAGACTGGTTCCGCCGATGACCACCGCGGTGATCGACTCGAGGTTGGCGTTCTGATACGCATTCGGGTCGGCGTTGGGGATGCGACCGAGAGCGGCCCACGCGGCGATGGCCGCGATGACCCCCGTGGTGATGTAGACCGAGAACAGCACGCGCTGAGACTTGATGCCCGACAGGTCCGACGCCTGCGGGTTACCGCCTACGGCGTAAACGTGTTTCCCCCAGGCGGTTTGAGACAGTGCGTACCACATCACCAGGTAGACCAGGAGCATCGCGACCACGCCGTACGTGGTGGAGAACGAGCCGATGCGGAACGACGTGCCGAGGAACGTGAGCAGTCCGGGCTCCACCCGGTAGGTCTCGGACCCTGCGAGCAGGCGGGTGGCCGCCTGGATTGCGGTGAACGTGCCCAGCGTGACGATGAACGGTGGCAGTCGCAGCGCCGTGACGAGCCCGCCGTTGATGGCACCGAAGACCACGCATACCAGCAGCGTCGACCCGAGGGCCATGAAGGGTCCGTTGGCGCCGGCACTCTGCGCCATCACGATCGTGCCGAAGACGGCGACCGCGCCGATCGAGAGGTCGATGCCGGAGGTCAGGATGATCAACGTCTGACCCACGGCGAGAATGCCGACGACCACAGACTGCTGGAGGATCAGCGACACGTTCTGCGGGTTGAGGAACGAATTCGAGACCGAGCTGAAGATGACGATGGCGATGACTAGCGCCACCAGCGGACCGAGCAGCGGTTCACGTAGGAGGTTGCCTACGTTCAGCCGGCTCGATACCGATGGCTTCGCCGTCGATGGTGCCGTCGCAGGAGCGCCGGTGGTCATGTGTTGGCTCAGCCCCAGCAGTTCTGTTCGCCCCAGGCGGTGTCTTGCGACTCGACTCCGGGCATGGGCTTGTCGGTGACGAGCTGTGAGCCGGTGTCGTTGAAACCGCTGGGCTTGGTGCCGTTCTTGGCGAACTCGACCACGGCCTGCACGCCCTGCTCGGCCATCTTGGCCGGGAACTGAAGCACCGTGGCGCCGATCTTGCCCGACTTCACGTCCGCGATACCCGTGCAGCTGCCGTCGATCGATCCGATGGTGATCTCGGCGACACGGTTGGCGGACTGAATCGCCTGATACGCACCGGCGGCCGCCGGCTCGTTGATGGTGTAGAGCGCGTTGATACCCGGCGCCCGCTGGAGGATGTTCTCCATGGCGGTCTGCGCCTTGGTCTGGTCGCCATTGGTGTTCTCCTGGGCGACGATCTCCGGCGAGTCGTTCGTGATGCCGAAGCCCTCGAGGAATCCGTCATGACGGAACGTGTCGACGGTGCCACCGGGGGTTCCGTCCAGCATCACGACCTGGGGCGCCTTGTTGCCCAGCGCAGCCTTGACCCACTTGCCTTGGGCGACGCCCGCGGCCTTGTTGTCGGTGGCGTACGTGGCATCGACGGCGTCCTCGGGATCGGTCGCGGTGTCGAGGGCGATGACGACGACGCCCGCGTCGCGTGCCTTCTTGATGGCGTCGAGCACGCCGGTGGAGGAGTTCGGGGTGATCAGGATGCCCTTCACGCCCTGGCCGACCATGTTCTCGATGGCCGCGACCTGCCCCTCGTTGTCGCCGTCGAACGCACCCGCAAGCGAGATCAGCTCGGCGCCGTCCTTGTCGGCCTGCGCCTGTGCGGCCTCACGCAAGTGCACGAAGAACGGGTTGGAATCGGTCTTGGTGATCAGGCCGACCTTGACGCTGTCGGAGTCAGAGCCGCCGCAGCCGGTCAGGCCGAGCATCAGCGAACCCGCGGTGAGAACCGCCCCGACTGCGAGCGTGCTTCTGTTGCGCTTTCCGAACATCTGGACTCCCTTGTCCCGGATGCGACGCCGGTCGCGCCGCGTGCTCCCTGGGACCCTAAGGGCAGCGCAAGCGCTTGCGCATGCGCTTTCGCGAAACTTCGAATGAACTGGTTCAGCAACCGTGTGGTCGGCCGTGGGTCCGGGTACACCCCTCCCTTGCCCCCAACCGACGAGGAGTCCCGTGTCCCATTGGCCGTTGTGGGCGTCGATCCTCGCCTTCGTTGCGGCAGCGGCGGCGATCTGGGTGGCGGGCATCTCCCTGTCCAACCAGACCGACGTGCTGTCCACGCGGCTGCACCTAGGCGCGGCGCTGGGCGGGGTGATTCTGCTGGCGGTGGCGACGAACCTACCTGAGATCGCCATCGTGGCCAGTGCGTCGCTTTCCGGAAATCTCGGTGTCGCCGTCGGAAACATATTGGGCGGAATAGCGATCCAGACCGTCGTGCTGGTCGCGCTGGACGCCTTCGGCGTACGTGGGCCGCGGCCGCTGATGTACCGCGCGGCATCTCTGGTCCTCGTCGTCGAGGCCGCCGTGGTGGTGGCGGTGCTGGCCGTCGTGATCGCCGGCACCCAGCTGCCTGCGTCGCTGATCGCGTTCCACGTCACGCCGGCTGCCCTGCTGATCCTTGTTGCATGGGTCGGTGGTCTGCTGCTGGTACGCCGTGCGGGACGGTCACTGCCGTGGCACGAATCGGGCCAACCACCGGACGGCCAGGATCGTCCCCGCGGCCACAGCACATCTCAGAACGAACAGAAGGCCACCGATCGTGGCATCAGCACGGCCAAGTCGGCGACGATCTTCGGCATCGCAGCCGCCGTCACGCTGGTCGCCGGTGTCGTGCTGGAGCGCACCGGCGACGCCATCGCCGACGACATCGGGCTCTCGGGAGTGCTGTTCGGTGCCACCGTGCTTGCCGCCGCCACGTCGCTGCCCGAACTGTCGACCGGGTTGGCCTCGGTGCGCAACGGCGACTACCAACTCGCCGTCTCGGACATCTTTGGAGGCAACGCCTTCCTGCCCGTCCTGTTCCTGATGGCGACGCTGATCTCGGGCAATGCCGTGCTTCCCCAGGCCGAGAAGGCCGACATCTACTTGACCGCATTGGCGATGGTCTTGACGCTGATCTACGCGGCCGGTCTGATCTTCCGCCCGAAACGCCGCATCGCCAGGATGGGCGCGGACTCCCTCGCCGTCATCGTCGTCTACCTGATCGGCGTCGGCGGCCTGTTCGCCATTGCGCACGCCGTTTGAGGCGGTGAGAGTGCGCTGTCCAACTCTCGCGTTCCTGTCGCTGCCGATCGTGACCGTCACGGGACTGCGGTCGTCGTGGGTTGCCTACCGGCCCGAGTTCCGACAGTCGATCCCCGGCGACGTCGGGTGGCTGCATCTCCCCACCTTTGACTGGCCCACCCGACCGTCATGGCTGTATCGGCTCAACCAGGGCGTGCACGTCGGACTTGGGCTGATCCTTGCTCCGTGGGTGCCGGCGAAGCTGTGGTCGGTGATCCCGAAGTTTCTCCAAATGCCACCCGTGACGTCGAACGCCCGGGCGCCGGAACGCATCTCGCTTCTGGCCCTCGTAGGCGGAATCCTCTTCGAGATGGTCACGGGTGTACTCGACATCCAGTACGACTACGTCGTGGGATTCAGCTTCTACACCGCGCACTACCGGGGCGCCTGGGCCTTCGTCGCCGGGTTCGTCGTGCACGTCGCGGTGAAGTGGCCCGCGATGTGGCGTTCCGTGGTCGCGTTCGATGTGCTCGGTGCTGAAAGACCATGTGATGGCAGACCCAACCCGAGCCGCTCGACGCCACGGGATTGGTGGCCGTCGATCCGGATCCGGTCACCCTGAGCCGACGCGTCGCGCTGGCGCTGGTGGGCGTGGGCTCCGCCTTCGTCTTCGCTAAAGGTGTAGGTCTGCTCCGGGAAGTGCCCGCGCCCTCGGCGGGCGGTTACCGCAGGGGTGTTGCCGGAAAGACGCCGAACGCGCAGAGCTATCCGGTTCGCGATCAACGCGTGTTGCGTGCCTTCTGATGAGCCGCGGCGATCTCGAGCAGTCGCACGTATCCGGCCAACCGCCATGCGGCCCGACCGATGAACAAACCGGTGACCTCGTCGATGCCGAGCAGGTCCTCGGCGTTGTCGAGACCGACCGAGCCCCCGTAGAGCAAACCCGCTGTCCTACTGCCGTACTCGCGTCCTAGGTCGGCGAACGGCTTACGCAGTTCCTTGTCCGTGGCAGGACGCCCACTCTCGCCGATGGCCCAGATGGGCTCGTAGGCGATGAGGACGCGAGCCATCTGCTCTGCAGTGAGGCCATCGAGCGCGCCTGCCGCCTGGTTGAGGATGAATTGTGAGGACTCACCGGCATTCTTGACGTCGGCGCTCTCGCCGATGCACAGCAGTGGAACGAGCCCGTGGGCGAGGACGGTGGCCACCTTCAGCCGAGTCGTCGCCACGGTCTCCCCGAAGTGCTCGCGACGCTCGGAATGACCGATCTCGACCAGTCGCGCGCCGGCGTCCTTCACCTGGGCAACGGACACCTCGCCGGTCCAGGGTCCCTCGTTCTCCCAATGCGCGTTCTGCGCCCCGAGCAGTACCTTCGAATCGTCTCCGAGTTCATCGCGAGTAGCGGCCAGCGCGGTGAACGACGGGATGATGAAGGGTTGCACTCCGGAGAGGTCGGTCTGACCGACGTACTCGGCCAAACCGCGTGCGTAGGAACGGGCCTCACTGAGACCCTTGTTCATCTTCCAACTCGTGCCCACCCACAGCAGGCCCAAATTGTTCGTTCCCGTGTCAGTCACTCTCGTACGCACAGATGTCATCGACCTTGGCCGCCGAGGAGGACTGCGGGTCGAACTGCACGCCGAGCCATTCCTTGACCAGCACCCGCGCCAACTCCAGCCCCACGACTCGCTCCCCCATGCACAGCACCTGTGCGTTGTTCGACAGCACTGAGCGCTGCACGGAGTACGAATCGTGGGCTGTGACGGCTCGAATTCCCTTGACCTTGTTCGCTGCGATGGCCACGCCTAGCCCTGTGCCGCAGATCAGCAGCGCTCGGTCCGCCTCACCTTTGGCGATTCTCTCGGCGGCAGCGATCGCGACGTTCGGGTAGGACGTGTCGTCCTCGGCGTCACCGACACCAACGTCCTCCACGACCTCCACCCGATCGTCGGACTCGAGGTCCTTGCGCAGAGCCTGCTTGTAGTTGAATCCCGCCTTGTCTCCGCCGATTACGATCCTCAATGCCATGCTGCACTCCTTCTCAATGGTCTTCGTTCACCGGGTCAGGTGCTCGCCAAGAGCCGTCATCAGCATCGAGAACGACAGCGCGCCTGGGTCCGGTGTGCCCACACTCTTCTCACCGAGTACCCGAGCGCGGCCCAACCGCGCCGTGATGTCCGCCGTCCTGTCGGCGGCATCGCGGGCCACGCGTGCCGCGGCGGTGATGGCTGGCCCCGCTTCCGTCTCGAAGGCCTCCTCCATTGCGTCCCGGAAGGGCAGGGCGGCGTCCACCATCGTCTTGTCACCAGGTTTCGCGCCGCCGAGACGGATGACGGCGTCGATCCCGGCGCTGATTGCGTCGACGACGTTCCGGTCATCGGCGTTCTCGGTATCGGAGTAGGCACCACCTGCGCTGGTCAGCGCCGCGCCCCACAACGCTCCCGACGTGCCTCCAGCCGCATCCGCCCAGGCCTGACCGGCGAGCAGCAGCGTGGTCCGGGCACCGGCGCCCTCATCCACCGCAGCGCGAGCTGCTCGCGCCGCGCCGCGGGAACCGAACGACATGCCCTGGCCATGATCGCCGTCGCCGGCGACCGCGTCGAGGCGGCCAAGCTCGGCCTCGTTGTCGGCGCACACGCGCTGGAACGTCTCCAGTACTGCGGCGATGCTCTGCGCGCAAACTCGCGAATCCTGGCTTGCTCGCGGAATTTCCGCCTCTGCTGCGTTCCAGACGCCGGTGCGCGGAGACCGGTCGGCGTCCGGCATCGCCCCGCGGCGGTACGCAGGCGTCTCCACCGGTGCCAGCCATAGCTTCTCGAGTTCGTCATCGAGGAACACCAGGGTCAGCGACAGGCCCGCCATGTCGAGGCTCGTGACGTACTCGCCGACCTCCGGACGCACGGCGGTGAGTCCCTTCTCCTCGAGGCGCTCGGCAATGCGCCCGTAGACGACGAACAGTTCTTCGTACTTGACCGTGCCGAGTCCGTTGAGGATGACGGCCACCCGGCCGTCGTACCCGTTTTCGCCGCGCGGAGGCTCTTCGGTCAATAGTTGATCGAGCAACAGATCGGCGGTCTCGGCAGCGCTGCCGATGCGGTCGTCGCGGACGCCGGGTTCGCCGTGAATGCCAAGCCCTACCCCCATCTGCCCCTTGTCGACGTGGAACAGCGGCTCATCGGCCCCGGGCAAAGTGCACCCGTTGAAGGCCAGGCCGAACGAGCGCGTCGCGTCGTTGGCCTTCCACGCAACGCGCTCCGCCTCATCGAGGTCTGCACCGGCTTCAATGGCCGCGCCCGCAATCTTGAACACGGGCAAATCGCCGGCGACGCCCCGACGGTCGCGGTGGTTCTCCGGACCATTGGACGCGATGTCGTCACTGACGGTGACGATCCGCACGTCGATGCCCTCGTGACGCAGCTTCTCGGCAGCCAGGCCGAAGTGCAGCACGTCCCCCGCGTAGTTGCCGAAGCCCAAGATGACGCCTCCGCCGTTCTCGGCGTTGCGCACGACCGAATACACCTCGGACGCGGCGGGTGACGAGAAGACGTTGCCGCACGGAGCACCGTGACCCATGCCGGGACCGACCCATCCGGCGAAGGCCGGATAGTGACCCGAACCCCCGCCGATCACGAGTGCGGGCTGGCCCTGTGGCGTCTGCGTCGCTCGCGCCACACCGCCGGGCACCTCGACCAGGAGTTCGCCGTGGGCGGCGACGAGACCGCGAACGGCTTCGGCCGCGAAGTCGCCTGGGGAGTTGAGCAGGTACGTCATCGTTCCGTCCTTGGGAATGCTCCAGTTAGCTGCGAGGCTGAGTTGCGGTCCGGATATCTGCCAAATCGTATAGGATTCAGGCGCTCAATCGCGAGAGTTCGCGATGCCTTCATCGTGGCCACGAGCGTCGGGAATCTCATTAGAGTCCTCTGCGCGTGCGCGCTCGGCCAGCGCGCGCTCCTTCACTCCGGTGATGTGTGCGTGCATGATGCGGTAGACCTCGGGGCCGTAGCCTCGCTTGAACGCCGCGAGCAGCTCTCGGTGCTCGGCGATCGCATGTTCGGAATCCTGAACGCCCACTCCAACGAACAGCCGGAAGCGTTGCCCGTGGCCGCCCAGTGCGTCATACGCCCGCAGCAACGCGCTGTTGTCCGCGTGCTCGGCGATCAAGCGGTGGAAACGTTCATCCGGACGGTGGTACTTCGTTATGGCCGCGGCATCGGAAGTGTGCGGCGCCCGCTCCTGCTCCTCAATCGCCTCCTCGAGTGCACGCAGCAAGTCGGCATCGGCCCTGGCACAGGCCAGTTCTGCGAGCCGGGGCTCGATGAGCAGGCGGGCATCCATGATGTCCGCCATCTCCTTTGCGCCCGGCACCTCCGGCACGCGGTACCCGCGCATGGCCACCCGAATGACGTTGCCGGTGGACTCCAAGCGAGCCAGCGCCTCGCGCACGGGCGTGGGCGATACGCCGAGGTGACGGGCCGTCCCGTCGATGCTTATCGGATCTCCGGAGCGCAGGGTGCCGTCGAGGAGCAGTTCCATTAGTCGCTCGTAGACCTGGTCGACGAGCGTGTTGCGCGACGGCAAAGCGTCCCCGTGGGCTCCCACTGCTGACCTTTCCGAACCCCAGCGGCGTCACCGCCCAACGAACACCTCGCCACGTCGTCGCTGCGCACGGCGCTTCTCAGGAAGTGAAGTCTACCGGGCGTTGACAGATCGGCCAGCAATGCCTATATCCTATGTGATCAGATGTGACGTAGACCACGACGGAGGTCCAGGGTGCACACGGCTCACGGTTGGCCGATTGCGGCCAACATGCTCGGCTTCGGCAATCGAGCACCCGATGGCGGTCACATCAAAGACGCGCCCCCCGACGTGTGGGCCAGGCAGCTGCGCCAAGTCCGCGAGCTGGGTTTCGACTACATCGATCCGACCGATGCCTGGGTCCCGCTCGCCGCTCTGTCCGATGATCGCGTCGAGGAGTTTCGCACCGTTCTAAACGACGAAGGCCTGGCGATCTCCTCCATCTCGATGACCCGCAACTCGGTCGTAGACGTCGAGAACGGCACGCAGAACCTCGCTGACGCACACCGCCTCATCGACCTGGCGCCGTCCTTCGGCGCCACCATCGTGAACACGGGCTTCATGCAGGCGATCACCCCCGAACAGAGCGAGCACATTTGGTTCTGGTTGGTGACGGGGCACGTCGACGACCCGGCTCTTCGCGACCTGGCGGTGGAACGCATCCGCGAACTCGGTGACCACGCCCGCGGGAACGGGATCGAACTCAGTCTCGAAATGTACGAGGACACCTACATCGGGACACCTGACGAGGCCGTCCGCTTCATTCAGGACGTCGATCACGAGGCAGTCGGGCTGAACCCAGATCTGGGCAACCTGATCCGGCTGCACCGGCCGATGCCCCATTTCGCCGAGATGTACGCGACGGTGCTTCCCCACTCGAACTTCTGGCACATCAAGAACTACTCGCGTGACTACGACCCCGCGACCGGTGCGTACAGCTCCGCCCCGCTGCCGTTGAAGTACGGATACATCAACTACCGCCAGATGATCCGCCTCGCACTCGAACTCGGCTACACCGGGCCGTTCTGCTGCGAGCACTACGGCTCCGACTCCTTGGGCGTATGCGCCGAGAACCGGGAGTACATCCAGCAGGTCCTCACCTCCGCACTCGCCTGACCTCAAACCCCGAAGGGCATCGCATGCGCAAGATCAACACCGTCACAGTCGTCGGCGCCGGATACATGGGCGGCGGGATCGCCCAGGTCCTCGCACTGAACGGCTTCCAGGTTCGGATCGCCGACGTCAGCGTCGAGGCCACCCGAGAGGCCCTCGAGCGGTTGGACCGGGAGGCAAGGGAATTCGAAGAACAGGGCCTGTTCGATACGGGTAGTGCCGAGACCATCATGGGCAACCTCACGGCCGGCGACAGCCTCGATGACGCCGTCTCCGACGTCGACTTCGTGATGGAGGCCGTCTTCGAAGACCCCGACGTGAAGAAAGAGGTCCTGGAGCGGATCTGCGCGAGCGCACGCCCCGACACGATCATCGGCACCAACACCTCGACCATCCCGGTCAAGGTGCTGGTCGAGGCAGTCACCAATCCCGAGCGGTTCCTGACCGTGCACTTCTCCAACCCCGCGCCGTTCATCCCCGGCGTCGAGCTGGTCGCCGGGGAGGCCACCACGCAGGAGGTCATCGACTCCATCAAGGACCTCCTGGTACGGGCCGGGTGTGAGGGCGCCCAAGTCGCCGATACACCGGGCATGGCGCTCAACCGTCTGCAATACGCACTGCTCAAGGAGGCGACCCTGATCGTCGAACAGGGTGTGGCCACGAAGGAGGACGTCGACACGATCGTGCGCACCACCTTCGGGTTCCGGCTGGGATTCTTCGGCCCGTTCGCCATCGCCGACCAAGCCGGACTCGACGTGTACGTCAAGGGATTCCGCACCCTGGAGAACGAGTTCGGCGAGCGCATGGCCACCCCCAAGCTCCTCACGGACAACGTGGACGCAGGCCGTCACGGCACCAAGAACGGCAAGGGGTGGACGGGCGACTTCGACGACGACACGAAGGCTGCCGTCATCGCCTACCGGAACAGGGCCTATTCCCGCATGGGTGATCTGCTGCGCGAACTCGGGCCGGCGCCGAAGGGGTCCTGAGCAGCCCCACACCCGGCGGCTTCGGTCAACGGCCGCCTCCCGCGTCTACCATCCCCGAAGGGACTCCCATGGATGAAGTAGTTCTCGCGGAGCGGCCCGCCGCCCTGCTCATCGTCATCGCCGTCGTCGCCATCGCGGTGCTGCTGTTCCTCATCATCAAGGTCAGGCTCCACGCCTTCTTCTCGCTGATCATCGTCAGCGTGCTGACCGGTCTTGCCGCAGGCATCAGCATGGGCGACGTCGTCAGCGTGGTCATTGCCGGCTTCAGTAACACCGTCGGCACGGTGGCACTACTGGTCGGCTTCGGTGCCGTACTCGGACGTCTCGTCGAGATGACCGGCGGTGCACAGACATTGGCCGACAAGATGCTGGAGAGGTTCGGTGAGAAGAGGGCACCACTGGCCCTCGCCGTGGCCTCCCTGTTCTACGCCTTCCCAATCTTCCTCGACGCCGGTTTCATCGTGATGCTGCCCATCATCTACACCGTGGCTCGGCGCCTGGGCGGATCGTTCATGCTCTACGTGCTGCCGTCGATCGGTGCGTTTCTCATGATGCACGCGCTGACGCCGCCTCACCCCGGCCCGACGGCCGCGGCGACGGTGATGGGCGCGGACGTCGGGATGGTGGTCCTCGTCGCTCTCCTGGTCGGCCTGCCGACCTGGTATCTCGCCGGCTACCGACTCAGCCTGATCATCGCCAAGCGCTATCCGAACATGCCGGTGCCGAACCTGCTCGGCGAGCCGAAGGACTATCCCGAGGACGAGCGACCGGGTTTCTGGACCGTCATCCTCGTACTACTGCTGCCGTTGCTGTTGATCTTCTTCAATACGGTGTTCTCGACTCTCGAGGCAGATGGCGCCGTGACCGAAGACAACCTCGGGTACCAGCTTTCCCGCCTCATCGGAACGACCTCGATGGCCTTGCTGATCAGCGTCTTGTTGGCGATGGTGTTGCTGTACCTCCGGCCACGACGACGGCGTGGCGAGTCGGTCGGCGGGCTGCTGGAGAATCTCGTCGACGACGCGTTGGCGCCGGTCTGTTCGATCATCTTGATCACGGGGGCGGGTGGCGCCTTCGGCAGGGTCCTTACCGAAACCGGTATCGGCCAGACCTTGGCCGACGGCCTGGACGCCCTCGGTCTGCCGGTCATGCTCTCCGGCTTCCTGATCGCCATCGCGTTCCGCGTCGCGCAGGGCTCTGCCACCGTCGCTGCGACGACGGCCGGCGCGATCATGGCCCCCGCCGTGACGTCGATGAACCTCGGAGCGGTAGCCCTGGCTGCAGTCGTCATCGGCATCTGCGCTGGCTCGATCACGTTCTCGCACGTGAACGACTCCGGCTTCTGGCTAATCGGACGCTTCTGTGGCTTCGACACGGTGACCACGTTGAAGACGTGGACGGTCATTGCGACCGCCATTGGGTTCATGTCCTTCGCGCTAGCCGCAGTGGTCTACGCGGTCGCCAGCTGAGGCGATCGCCGTCAATACACGGTGTAGCCGCCGTCGATGACGACGACCGACCCGGTCATGAACGCCGACGCGTCCGATGCCATGTAGACGACGGTGGGCGCGATCTCCTCCGGCAGCGCGTAGCGCTTCATCGGTGCGTCCTCAATCCAGTGCTGCCGGAACTCGGGTCTGTCCACGGGCGCCATCTCGGTCTTGACGTAACCGGGGGCGATCGCGTTGACCCGGATGCCGTACGGCGCCCACTCGGCAGCCAGTGACTTCGTCAACTGATGCACGGCGGCCTTCGACGCGTTGTACGACGGCTGCCACTGCGGACGATTGACGATCAGCGAACTGATCGAACCGACGTTGAGGATGTTGCCGCCACCGTGCTCCCGCATGTGTGCGCCTGCCCGCTGGCTGAGCCGCCACAGTGATCGGGTGTTGACGTCGAACACCAGATCCCATTCGTCATCGGTGATCTCGAGCGCGGGCTTGTGAATGGCCAAACCGGCATTGTTGAGAAGGAGGTCCAAACCGCCGAGTCGTTCCACGGCACCGGTGATCGCCGCATCGGGGCCGTCCTGCGAGGTGACGTCGACCTCGAACGCCTGCACGCGGAGTCCGTCCTGGGCCAGGGCATCGACGGCATGGGCGTTGCGTTCGGCGTCGCGTGAGACGAAGACGACCTCCGCACCCGCTTCGGCCAGTCCGCGGACGAACGCCAGCCCGAGACCGCGATTGCCGCCGGTCACCAGAGCCCGCTTGCCGGTCAGCGAGAAGGCGTCGAGCACTGTCATGGTGTTCCTTCGTTCGGTGGGCGGAGGCGCCGAATCAGTCGCTGCCGCTGAATCTTCGCGTGGTGAAGCCGTTGAGGAGCGCGGACAGGACGAGCACCACACCCAGGGCTAGCAGTTGGGACTGCGTACCCGTGTTGCCCTCGAAGTACAAGATGATGCCGGCGTTCAGCCACACGATCAGCAACGTGGCCAGCAGCACGCCCGCCAACCGCCCGACGCCGCCGGTGATCGCGACTCCACCCAGTACGGCGATCGTGATCGCAGGCAGCGCAAGGCCGTTGCCCGCGGTGCCGGCATCCGGGCGGGCCGAGGCGAACTCCGCCGTGATGTACACCGCCACCAGTCCCGACAGGATGCCGGAAAGCACGTATGCCCGCATCCGCGTGCCCGGCACGTCGACGCCGGCCCACCGTGCTGCGACGTCGTTGGTGCCGACGGCGTACAGCCTGCGGCCGAAGGTGCCGCGTTCGAGCGCCAGCCACAGGACGACGAGCACGGGCAGGAAGAAGGTGAACACCCCTAGGGGGACGTCGGGGATGTAGTCGCCGATGATCGGTACGCGCACCGAACCGGTGAGCGGATAGAGGTTCTGAATCTCAGGACTGTTGATGGGCTTCTGGTCGTTGATGACCAGCGCGATCGACCGGTAAGCGTAGTAGGTCGCCAAGGTGGCGATGAGCGCAGGAAAGCCGATGCGGGCGACGAGGAATCCGTTGATGGCACCGAGTACCGCACCCACGACGACGGCCAGCACGACGGCGGCGAGCAGTGGCCAGCCCCACTTGCCGTAGGCGAATCCGAAGATCATTCCCACCAACGAGACCATGGCACCGACCGACAGGTCGATGCCGCCGCGGCCGGACACGATGACGACGAGTTCGGCGAACGCCAACAGTGCCAACGGAACCGCGTCGATCAGGGTGGCCGACATGTAGTCGAAGTCGTAGTCCCCGTTGAGGTAGCCGTTGGCACTGAGGAACATCAGCCACGCGACGACGATGACGATCAGCACCCCGAGCAACACGATCCGCTGGGTGAGTACGGCTTCGACGATGCGATCGACTCGGCGACGTGCCGTGGATCGCTCCACGGCGGGTGCAGGACTCTCCACGCTCACGGGTTCCTCCTCGCGCGCCGTCGGAGAAGGTCGGTACCCACGGCCACGACGATGAAGATCCCGACGAACAGGTCCGACAGCTGCGATGGCCACCCCAATTGCGTGACGCCGGACTTCACGGTCTGGACGAGGAGCGCCCCGAGTACCGTGCCCAGCACCGACCCCCGCCCACCCATGATCGAGGTTCCGCCGATGACCACGGCGGCGATCACGGCGAGTTCCTGACCGGACCCGACGGACTGGTCGAGCTGGGAGGTGCCCTTGGCAAGGGTGAAGATGGAGGCCAGCCCCACCAGCAGTCCGGTCGTGACGTAGGCGATCAGGATCCGGCGCTGCACCCTGATTCCGGCCAGCCGGGCGGCGACCGGGTCGCCGCCCACCGCGAAGAAGTGGCGCCCGCCCGCCGTGTGCCGCAGGTACCACCATGCGACCGCGGCGAGGACCACCATGATGACGAAGCTGTGTGGCACCAACAGCGTGCGACCTTCGGCCCCGCGACCAAACCAGGCCAGGGTGTTCGGCATTCCGCTGATCGGCTGCGAATCGAAGATCTGCAGACCCACGAAGAGGAAGACGTTCCACGTGCCGAAGGTGATGATGATGGCGTGCACGCGCCCGTAGGCGATCAGGGCGCCGTTGACGAGTCCGAGCACCGCGCCGGTCGCGAGCGCGACGGCGAGGCAAGCCCACGCGGGTAGCGCCTGATCCCGCATCAGCTTGGCCGTGACGACGGAGCACACCATGATGGCGCCGCCCACCGACACGTCGATGCCGCCGGTGATGATGACGAACGTCATGCCGATGCCGATCAACGCGACCGGCGCTACCTCGACGAGGAGCGGGATGATCGACCCCGCGCTGAGGAACGCGGGTGTGGCTGCCGCCAGGGCGATCCAGAGCACGACCAGCACGGCGACGAGGACGATCTCGGCGGGTGTGACCGGAGGGGGCAACACCCGTCCCCGAGCGCGCACCGGCCTGACCTTGGCGTCGGTGGGGACGCTCATGCGGTCGCCGATCCCTCGCGGTCGCCGGCTGCAGCGGCCAGGATGTCGGCCTGTCGGGCGTCGGGTCCGAACTCGGCGGCGATGGTGCCCGCCCGGACGACGAGCAGCCGATCGGTGATGCGTTGCGCCTCTTGCAGGTCGGAGGTGGCGACCAGCACGGCAGTGCCGTTGTCGGCGAGTTCGGCAATGATCCGGTGGATCTCCTCCTTGGCGCCGATGTCTACGCCCTGCGTGGGTTCGGCCAGCAGCAGGAGCGTCGGCCGTTCGACGAGTTGCCTTGCGAGCATCACCTTTTGCGCATTTCCCCCGGATAGGTTTCCGACCGGCTGGTTCTCGTCGGTCGCGCGCACCGCCAACCGCTTCATCAGGTCCTTGACCACCGTGCGTTCCTTGCGTCGGTCGACGAAGGCCCTGCCGAGCGACAACCGGCGGAGGTGGCCGATCGACACGTTGAACGCGATGGACTGGAAGGAGAACATCCCTTCGGTCTTGCGGTTGGCGGGCAGTAGCGCGATACCCGCGTCGGCGGCCTCGCGCGGTGATCGTGGAGCGACCGCGCGGCCCTCGACGACGATCTCGCCACCACTGGTCTTCGCCAGTCCATGGATGCACTCGGCGATCTCCGCCACACCGGAGCCCACGAGACCGTACAGCCCAAGTATCTCGCCCGCACGCAGCTGGAGGCTCACGTCATGGAACGATCCGGTCCGAGCCAGTGACTTCAGCTCCAGCACCACGTCTCCCGGTGGGGTGGAACGGGGCCCGGAGTGTTCCGAGAGTGCTTCGCCCACCATCAGTTCGGCCATCCGTCGCACCGTCATGTCCGTCATCGCGTAGGTACCGATGGTGCTTCCGTCGCGCATGACCGTCACCCGATCGGCGATCTTGACGACCTCGTCCAGCCGATGGGAGATGTAGACGATCGACACACCGTCGTCCGCGAGGCGCCGGATGATCCCGAACAGGACGTCGATCTCCGCGTCGGTGAGGATGGCCGAGGGCTCGTCGAGGATGAGCACCCGGGCCTCACCCGCCAGCGCCTTGGCGATCGACACCTGCTGCTGAGTGGCGACGGGCAGGTCGCCGACAGTCGCGGTCGTCAGCTTCGCCGGCAGATCGAGAGCCTGCAACAGGCCGGCGACCCGTTCATTTTGGGCAGCCCAGTCGACGCGGCCGCCCTTGACGATCTCGCGGCCCATGAACACGTTCTCGGCCACGGTCAGTTCCGCGAAGAGTTGCGGTTCCTGATACACCGTGGCGATCCCCAGTGCAATCGCATCGACGGTGGACGAAATCGTCACTGGCACATCGTCATGAGTGATCGTGCCGGAGTCCGGCGTCGTGGCACCCGAGATGATCCTGATCAGCGTCGACTTGCCCGCGCCGTTCTCTCCCACCAATGCGTGCACCTCGCCGGACCGGACTTCGAAGTCGGCGTGCCGGATGGCCTTGACCGCACCGTAGCTCTTGACCAGTCCGCGCAGCGTCAGCCTCGGTTGTGACATGACGACCTCACTGGACCAGCGATCCTCGGTGCTCAGTAATCGAACTGGTCGACGTTCTCGGTGGTGATCAACAGCGGGTCACCGAGGACCAGCGTCTTACTCGCCTCGTCCCACTTGACGTCGGGCATCGCATCGCTGACCTTGTTGGTGGCCTCGAACGGCTTGCCTTGCGCGATCTGCTGTCCGGCCCACGCCGTGAGGTAGCCCAGGTTCTGCACGTTCCAGAGGATCGATCCCGACGAGGAGCCGTCTTCGAGGTAGGGCTTCATCGACTTCGGCGTGCCGATCCCGACGGAGAACACCTGCCCGATCTTGCCTGCGTCCTTCACGGCTTGGGCGACGCCGACCGCCGAGGTCGTGCACTGACCCAGCAGACCGGTCAGGTCCGGGTGTGCGCTCATCAGGTCGGTGGCCATCTGCGTTCCCTTGGCCTGATCCTCACCCGAGTACACGACGTCGACGAGTTCGGCCTCCGGGTACTTGGCCGATACGTAGGCCTTCTCCGCGGCGATCCAGGAGTTCAGGTTCTCTGCCGTCTCTCCACAGGACACGATGGCCCACTTGCCCTTTCCGCCCATCGCCTTCATGAGCGTCTCGGCGGTGGTGTTGCCGATGCCCTCGGCGGTGGCTTGGTTGATGAACGCCTCACGGACCGAGTTGGGCGCGTCGGTATCGGCGGTCATCACCTTGATGCCCGCGTCCTGCGCCTGCTTCATCAACGGCGCCATCGAGTCGGGGTCGTTCGGCGCGACGACCAGTACGTCCACCTTCTGCTGAATGAAGGAGCGGACGACCTGCGCCTGGGCCGCAGCGTCGGCCGACGTGGGGCCCTGATAGAGCCACTCGACGTCACCGAGTTCGGTCGCCGCCTGCTTGGCGCCTGTGTCCATGGCCTCGAAGTAGGGCGATCCCTGCAGCTTTGGCACGAACGCGACCTTCACGGCACCGCCCGAGTCCTGTGCTGCACTGCTGTCGCCGGACGAAGCGGGTGCGGCCGAATCCTTCTTGGTACAGCCGCCCGTGACCATGGTGAGGGCGAGAACCACGCTGATCGCACCGACGACACGCTGGGAGGTCACCACGGTATCTCCTTCGACGACATGGGCTTCGAACCGCGGATCAGCACCATGTCGACGCCGACCACGCACACCTGCGTAGGAGGTTCCCAGACAAGTGGCATCCGACTGGTCCGTTTCATATATCGAACCAGCCGCCGAGTGATGAAACACACACTAAGCAGGCCGCTGCGACCTTGTCAACAACTCCCGGTACTGGCCCCTGCGATCGTCTGGGAGTCCCCCCTCCGCCCACCCGTAGCCGAATGCGCAGGGACGAAGGCAGATTCGACGACGAGTTTGCGGGTAGCGGCTTTGGCGCGTCGGTTAAGGTGACTCGAATGACCGACCCTGCGGTCGGGGTGGAACACGCCCTTCCTCCCGTCACCCGCGGACGCGTTCCGGCGTTGATGCGTGCGGCGAGCATCCTGCAGGGCATCTGCGACGCCGAGCGCCCGATGGCGCTCGCCGAACTCGCCGAGGCGACTGGCTTCCCGAAGAGCAGCGTGATGGGGATCTGTCACGCGCTCACCAGTGAGAACCTGCTCGCTCGAGGTGTGGACGGCACGTACGCGTTGGGGCCCCGCGTCTACGAATTCGGCTCGATCGCCAGGGCGCAGGCGTGGCCGATTCACGACATCGGCTTCAGTTACCCACTCGACGAGACCTTCTTCCTTGCCGAGATAGGCGCGCTGCGTGACGAAGCCGCGCGTCTCGATGCACGGCTACACGTCCACACCGCCAGCGAAAGCACCCGCGAGCAGTCCCGTCGGGTTTGCGAGTTCGTGGATCAAGCCATGGATTTGATCCTCATCGAACCGGTCGCGACCGATGGCCTGGAAGAGGCATGCGATCTTGCCCGCGCGGCACGGATTCCGGTGGTGGCCATCGGCTCGGCCGTCAGCGGCGCCGATGCCGTGGTGGCGACGGACAACACGAAAGCGGGCTCGCTGGCCGGGGGTGCACTGGCACGCGCCCTCGGCGGACGCGGACGCGTCGCAGTGGTGGGTGGGATACCGATCACCGCCAACTCGGACCGCATTGCCGGCTGCCTCGCCGCCATGTCCCGGCACCCCGACGTCGAGGTAGTCGCTACCAGCTATGGCGAACTGAATGCCCCCTCGGGACAGCGGGCTGCCGAGGAAGTCCTCGACAGTCATCCCGAGGTCGACGGCTTCTTCGCAAGCAACGACCAGATCGCCATCGGCATTTCGCGCGTACTGCGCAGCAGAGGACTCTTCCTGCCCATCGTCGGCGTCGACGGCGCACGGGGCGCAGTCGAGGAGATCCGCAGTGGTGGGCCGATCATCGCCACAGCGACGCAGGATCCGAAAGCCCTGGTGCATACGGCGATGGAGATCGGGACGGCCCTGCACCGAGGTGCGCGGGTACCTCGGTCCTCTGTCTACCTGGCGCCACGACTGATCGACGCGCACAATGCGGCGGACTACCAGCCATGGGGATAGACGCGCCACGTAGTCCAGCGGTTCACCGCGGGGCGAAGATCCTCGACGCCGTCTCGTCGGGCACTGCCAACACCCCGGCCGAGTTGAGCGCGCGGATCGGACTGCCCAAGAGTTCGATCGCCGACCTGCTGGGCACCCTGCAGGACGTCGGACTCGTCGCGCGAGGCGCGAGCGGTGATCTGCGAGCCGGAGGTCGCTGGCCCAGCCTCTCGGACCCCGCCGCGGTCGTGCATCGCGTGTTTCGAGCCTGCGCCACAACAGAACTCGATGGGCACACGGTCTCGCTGATTCAGCTCTTCGGTGACCGGGTGATCTTCGTCGACGTCCACCCGGGCAGGCAGCCGCTACCGTTGACGCCGCGACCAGGTCAGCGCGCGAGCGCAGCCGACTGCGCCGGAGCTGCCGCCATTCTGGCGTCGATGCCACTGCCAGAGGCAACCTGGATGATCGAGGCGGCAGCCGACCACCTCGGGCTCGGCGACGACGAGATACGGGCCACCCTCGCCCTCCGGCCGGCCCGCCGCCGACGCGTCTACGAATCGCGCTCGGTGACCATCGGAAGACAGTTCGCCTGCGCCGTGAAGGGAACCCGGCTCGCGTTGACCATGCACGTTCCAGACCACCTCGGCGAGTCGGCCTCTCGCAAGGCCACGAGCGCGCTCTACGCCGCGGCCAACGACTACTGATACGGCGTCGTCGATGCCGGTGTCTCAGCGCAGGAGGCTTCGGTCCTGCCGACCGCGCCCGCGCAACGGGTACCCACGCCGCAGTCTGCGGAGGGCACCGCCGAACGACCGGGCAACGGCCTCCCCGACCAGCAGCCCAGCCGCGATCGCACAGACCACCGTCGCCACCTCCAACGCGTTCGCCCCTCCCCCAACGGGATTGGTGACCAGGGCAGTAGTGGAGAGCAGACCGAGGCTTCCTGGGACGAGCAGCCAGAATGCCGGCAGGAAGACCACCAACCGCGGAAGGTTTGGACGAACCGCCTCGACGAGTGACGAACCCAGGCTGGCAGTGACAGCGCCCAGGAAACTGCCGAGCACCGCACCACTGACGTGTTGTCCGTAGCTCTGGGCGGCGAATGCCAAGCCCAAGACGACGGTGATCCAGGGCAGCAGTCGCACCGGCGGGCTCTCGAGGACGCCGATTCCGATGCTGATGAGGATCAACCCGAGCGGCGCGGCCCACCAGCCGAGTGTGTCGACGCGGAGATTGGCCAATTCCGCTGCCGGAAGGGTGATCACGTGGCTGGCCGCGACGATGCCGAGGGTGAACAGGAGCAACTGGACCAGCCCGAAGGTCAGCCGCGACGCTCCGGCCACCATGTCACCCGCTGCCAGTTCCGACATCGCGGTCACGATCAACGCGCCGGGCAACAACACGGCCAGCGGCGGCAACAGGGTGCGCAGCGGCCCATCCAACCAGTCGGCGTTGGCGGCGGCGAAGACCCCGCACGCCAGGACGAAGGACGCGAGCGTCGGCAGCAGCGTCGCGATCAGGGCGAAGCGCTGCCCCAGCCGGAAGAGTGCGACGACGACGACCGCCCCTGCCGCCGCGAAGGCGACGTTGGGGCCGCCGGGCTGAAGGATGAGTGCGATCCCCGTGGCGATCGCGATCCAGCCGAGGTTGGCCAGCCACTGCGGGTAGCGAGGTGGGCGCCGCCGGAGAGCGAGCAACTCCGCGGTGGCCTGGGAGACCGTGAGAGTGGACTGCGACAGCCGGTGCCGAATCGCACGCACCTCGGCGGCCTGATCGAGACGCAGCCCACCCTGAACCGACTCGAACGTCGCCGCACCGCCACTGGCCAGGTTCAAGATGACCCCGGTCGGCGATGCGGCGATCTGGATGCCCGGGTAGCCGAGCGCGGCGCTCACCCGGGCCAGGTCGTCCTCGACGTCGCTGACCGGCTGCCCCGTTGCCACCATTGCGGCGCCCAGATAGGCCAGGAGGGTGCGGACGGCGTCGTCGTCTTCGGACACGGCGTCACTCTGCCAGGTCGAGACGGGATGACCGCTTCATTCGAGCAGCACGATTCGTCGGTGACGGGTCCCGCGTGCCAGGGCGAACGCGGGAACAGCGGCCATGACGAAGAGCAGCGCCGACAACGCGACGTAGACGTGCACCCCGGTCGCCGTGCTGACCGGGGCGCCGTCGGCGATGACACCGGGAACGCGAGACGCCTTGAGCACCTCGGCGCCTGCGATCGTGAAGACGACCGAGCCGAGCGCGACGACGACTGACACCAATCCTGCTGTCGTACCTTGCCGGTCAGGTTCTGCGAGGCTGGTCGCGAGGTTGTAGCCGGAGGCCGCGATCGCGCCGGCGGCCATCCCGAGCATGCCGCTACATGCGACGGCCAGCGGTGGCGCCGATATGCCGGCGATCATCGCGATCGTTGCGGCCGCCCCGAGGACGATGCCGCCGAGGAGTGGCCACGCCGGGCCGACCCGGCCGGCCAGCCATCCGGCGCCGATACCGCCGACGGCGATGCCAAGGTTCGCCGCTCCGAACAGAACGGCGATCGCCTCGCCGTCACCCAGCCCGTAGCCGAGCCCGAGTTCGGACGGCACATAGGCGACGATGCCCACGAGTTGCAGCATGCTCCGAAACGAACCAGCGGCGAGGATCAGCGTCACCAGCGCGAGCAGAATCGGGCGTGCGAGTGCCCGGACATCGATGACGGGTTCCTCGACGCGTAGCACGTGAATCACCCAGCTGCTCAACGTGAATACGCCGACGGCGAGCAACACTGCCATGCCCGAGGAGAGCCATCCCCGATCGCCGCCGAGACTGACGTAGGCGAGGACCGCACCCAGGCCGACACCGAGTAGTAGCGCTCCCCCCACGTCGATCCTCGCCGTAGTGCGGACCGGGGACTCGGGGATGACGAGGCGAACTCCGACGGCGGCGACGGCGGCGAGCAGGGCGGCGACGGCGAATACGCCGCGAAAGCCGAACGCGTCGATGATCGGTTTCATCAGGAAGGGCTCGACGACGCCGACGATGGACGAGCTGGACGTCACGAGGCCGACCACGGCCATCGCCAGCCGTGTCGTACAAATCTGCATGACGAGTGCGACGGTCAGGAAGACGGCGGCGAATGCGGCGCCTTGGAGGAGGCGGCCCCCGAGGAAGATCCACAGGTTGGGAGCAGCGAGGCAGAGCAGGGCTCCCGCGCATGCCAGTAGGAGCGTGCCGATGAGTACCCGACGCGTGCCGTAGACGTCGGCGCTCTTGGCGAGCAGTGGTGACCAGATGGCGCCGGCGAACATGGCGCTCGCGTTGAACCAGGCTGCCTGATCGGTGTCGAAGTGGTTCTGCAACTGAGGTATGACCATCATCGGCGAGCCGATGACCACGTCGGCCACGACGTTGGCGGACGTGAGGACGACCGCCCACACTGCGAGTCGCTTGCTCGAGCGGCGCGGTGGGACGTCGCGGGTAGCACCGTTCAGCGCCTGGATCATCGAGCGCTGTCCTTGCCGAGGTGATGTGTGGCACCGCGGAGGTCGCGTCCCGACAGCGTCAGATCAGCTGCAGCAGTGCGTACTTTCTCCTGCAACACGCCGACGAGACCGAGGCGCTGCAACAGCGGGACCGCACAGAGCTTGAGGTTTCGGCGTCGCAGCTGGCCGCTGGTCCGCGCCAGTACTGTGCCGTCCGTGCGCAACGCCAGGTTCTGGTTCTTCTGCACGTAGCTGCGCATTCGCTGCTGATAGGCGGCAAAGGCCTGCTCCGGCCGATCGTGGGCGACGAGTTCACTGGCCAGGACGTACGCGCCGGCGATCGCGATGCTCGTGCCCTGACCGGACAGGAACGCCGGCGCGTACGCGGCGTCGCCGACGAGCGCGACGCGACCGGAGTACCAGCTGTCCATGCGCACCTGGCTGACCGTGTCGAAGTAGACGTCATCGGCGTCGGCGAGGGTGTCGATGACTTCGCCTGTGCGCCAACGGTCACCGGCAAACGCCCGGTGCAGCGTGGCGAGAACGTCGTCGCGGTCGTGGGTGTCGACGGTGCCCGGCGCAGGGTGGACGAAGGTCAAGAAGGCTCGAGCGGGGACACCGTCGGATGGACGCTCGACCAGGACGGTCCGCCCTGGGTGTGAGTAGAAGAAGCCGGTGCCCGGTTCGAACATGTCGGCCGGCAGATCCCACACCGCGGCATAGGGGCCCAGGTGGTGGAGGTAACGACTCGCGTCACCCATGGCGAGAGCGCGGACGTTGGAGTGGATGCCGTCGGCGCCCACCACCACGTCGAACGTCTCAGTCCGCCGCCGGCGGAAGGTGACGTCGACCGCGACGTCGGCGGCGGACAGCGTCGCGATGCCATCGGCGAAGACGTAGTTCACGCGATCCTCGGTTGCGCCGTAGAGGATTTCGCTGAGAACGCCTCGGGTGAGTTCAATGTCGTCGCTGCTCGACGAACCGATCAGATTGCCGTAGTCCAGCGTGCACAGGCGCCGCCCCGAAGGAGCCAGCAGTTGGACCGGGACGTGGCGGTACCGCTGCTCGGCGATCTCGTCGTATAGACCCATGCGGCGGATGACGTCGACTGCGGTGCCGCGGACGTCCACGGGGTAGCCGCTCGTGCGTAGTCGGTCAGCACGTTCGACGACCGTGACCTCCCAGCCGGCCTCGGACAGCCAGTAGGCAAGCACGGGCCCGGCGATGCTTGCTCCGGAGATGAGTGCAGTGCGGGTCGTCATGGATGGCCTCCAAAGTCGTTCGAAGAGCGTGCATCACTTGCTGACGCACTCGAGGTGTGGAGGAGGACGGCGTGCCTCATACCCACATTAGATACACGGTTGTTGCTTACGCAGGAAGGCTAGCCGCATGCGTTAAGCTACGCAAGTGTCTTCTAAAGCACCGACGGGACAGCGGCGTCGCGGTGCCGCATTGGAAGCGGCAATCCTGGACGCGGGGTGGGACCAACTCATCGAGGCCGGCTACGGACGCTTCACCATCGACGCGGTTGCCGCCAGGTCGGCGACTGCCCGATCAGTGCTGTATCGGCGCTGGCCGACACGCACGGAACTGCTGGAGGCAGTGATTCGCCACCGGGGCACCGTCGACGCGGTGGCCACACCGGACACCGGGTCGTTGCGCGGTGACGTGCTGGCAGTCCTGACCGACTTCAACGATCGGCGATCGCGGATCATCGGCGGCTTCGCGGCGCTGTTCGGCGCCTACTTCGACGAGGCAGGCGGATCGCCGCAGCAGCTACGCGCGCTGTTCACGAGCGAGGGGCCGAGCGCCCTGGAGACGATCGTCGAGCGTGCGGTCCAGCGCGGTGAGCTGGCGGCCGTACCGCCGGCTCGAATCGTCTCGCTGCCAGCCGATCTGCTGCGCCACGAGCTGTTCATGACCATGACCGCGGTGCCACGGGAACGGATAGAAGAGATCGTCGACGACGTCTTCCTGCCATTGGCGACGAACTTCGGACGTGACGCGCGTTCGGGGGCGCGGTCCTAGCCCGGGGCGGTCACCTCGTCTGCACCTGGCCGCCATCAACGACGAGATTGCTGGCGGTGATCCATGCCGCGCGGTCGGAGGCGAGGAATGCGATGGCTTCGGCGATGTCTGATGCTTCACCCATCCGGCCGAGTGGGATCGGGATGCCTCCCGCCTCTGCGGTGTCCGCGCCCACGGCGTCGATGATCGCTCGCCGAACGGCATCGGCACCGGGCGAGACGACGTTGCCGGGAGTGACGGTGTTGACGCGCACACCTCGCGGCCCGGCTTCCGCAGCTAGGCCCGTGGTGTAGGTGGCCAAGGCGGCCTTCGCGCTGGCGTAGTGCAGCATCGGCGCGGGCGGGCTCAGCGTCACCGCCGAGGACACGTTGACGATCGAACCCCTGCCGCGGGTATACATCGCGGGGAGCAGTGCGGCGTTGAGTCGAACGGCGGCAAGGAAGTTGATGCCGAGATCGCTGACCCACTCTGCGTCGTCGATGGCGAGCACGCCGCCCAGGTGCGGTGTGGACGCGCCCGCATTGTTGACGATGATGTCGACGTCGCCGAGGATCTCCCGAACCCGTCGGGCCAGTTGATCGACGCCGTCGGGAGTGGCCACGTCGGCGACCACGTACTCGACACCCGGGGGCAGTGAGTCGGGTTGCGAGCGACCGGATGTCACGACGCGTGCACCTCCGTCGACGAAGCGAGCCACGGTGGCCGCGCCAATGCCCTTGCTCCCACCGGTGATGACGGCGGTCTTCCCCGACAGGTCACCGATGGGGTTGGAGGGTACTGCGGGAGCTACGACGGGTGTGGTCACGGATTCTCTCCTCCGGTATTTCGTATTGAATGACGTCCGTCATCACCTTCTAAAGATGTCACGCGTCATCAATAGCGTCAAATGCACGCTTTTGTACCCGACGAAGCCTGGGTGCTCTAGCATCGATTGATGACGATCACCATTGATTGATCGCGATCCACGGCGGGAAGGGAAGTGTCGAGTGCCTCGAGTGTCACGGCAGCAGAAGGAGCGCAACCGCGAGCGCATCGTGGCCGCCGCCGGCCAGGGCTTCCGCGCCCACGGCATCGACGGAGTCGGCATCGACGAGGTGATGAAGACGGCCGGGATGACCCATGGCGGGTTCTACAACCACTTCGCTTCCAAGGACGACCTCGCGCTCGAAGTCCTCAACCAAGGCTTCACTGCCTCCCTCGGCCACGTCGACGCTCTGATCGGCGCGCACCCCCGCTCCGGCCGGGCGGCCCTGAACGCCATCATCGACAGCTACCTGAGCACCCACCACCGCGACCATCCCGAAGACGGATGCGCGTCGTCTGCCCTGGCCGCCGATGCCGGTCGGCACGGGGTTTCGGCACAGGAGGAGTACCGGCGCGGGCTGCAGGGCTACCTGGCCGCGATCACCGACCTACTCCAGGCCAGCGCCAAGCAGGGCAACGTCAAACTCGATGCACGCAGGGCACGCGAGCAGGCCATTGCGTTGTTCAGCCAAATGGTCGGCGCGCAACTCATCGCCCGCGCGATCGCCAAGGCCGATCCGGAACTGTCCGACGAAGTATTGGCGTCGAACTCGAAGGACCTCAAACGTCGGTGACGAAGCCGCGGTGGCCCACAGTGCGGCCTCGACTGCGACATGCGCACCGCTCAATACTCCAGTCACATCGGTCCCATTGTTAACATCGCCCCGTGCCGATATCCCGGCGTGACGCCCTGCGCTACGCCACCGCAGCGTCGGCGATGGCTGGGCTCGGCGCGGCGACGGGTGCCTTCGCGCCCCCGGCCGCGGCCGCCGGCTCCACGCTCATCGACTTCGCGATGCGCCAGATCCCGGCGCAGGACATTCGCGCCGCCGGGCACGCCGGGGTGATCAACTACGTCTCGACCTCGCGACCTGGCTCGTCGTTCGGCGCGAAACCGATCACCCTGCCCTATGCGCGATCGCTGGCCGCGGCCGGTTTGGCCATCGTCAGTAACTTCCAGTACGGCAAGCCGGGCGGGACGGCGCCGTCGGACTTCACCCGCGGATTCCCGGGCGGTGTCGCCGATGCACGCACGGCCTGGCAGTTGCACACCGCAGCCGGCGGCGGCCAGAGCGCCCCGATCTACTTCAGCGTCGATGACGACGTCGACCGCGAGACGTGGAACAACGTCGTGCTGCCGTGGTTCCGCGGGATCAATTCGGTCATCGGCGAGCTGCGCACCGGAATCTACGGGGGCATCAGGGCCTGTCAGTGGGCAGTTGCCGACGGTGTCATCGGAAGGTCGAGCACACCCGGCCGCGTGTGGGCCTGGCAGACCCGGTCGTGGTCCGGCGGTCAGATCTACCCCGGCGCAGTGCTCTACCAGCGCATCATCGACACCGCCTCGAATCCGGGACCAGTGGTCGGCGGCATCCGCGTCGACGTCAACGACGTGCTGGCCGCCGACGTCGGACAGTGGAGCCTGCACCCGTAAGCGGGTAACCGCTACCGACGTGGCGTCGTGGTGATGTGCACGTGGTCGTAGTGGCCGTAGCCGGATGCTTGCGGGCCGGCCGGCGTGTAGTAGGTGCCGCGCCAGATCACGTCCTGCAACCCGAACCGGCCGGCATTGCTCATCGCGAACGCGAGTATTTGATCGCCGAGCGCGATGCCTTCGGGGCTCTCGGGGTTCGGGATCATGATGTCGATTGCCAGCCCACTGGGGTGCCACGGCTTGGAGTCCGGACGGACCCCGTCGATCTCGGCGATCTGGGGGAACTGCGCGCTGACCGCGCGGGCCGCGAGGATCGTGTTGGGCTGCATGCCCGCCTCCGACGCGACGCCGACGGGCAATGACTCGGCGATCTCCGGGACGGCGGCGGCCGGAGGCGGTGCGAGGTCGCCGGGAGGCACGCCGGGCAGGGCCGCTATCGGCGGGGCCGCGTCGACCACCGCCCGCTGCTGCGGAGTCAGCGCCGAGTACTGAGACTCTGCCGCGGCGATCTTGCGGAGCAGCTCCTTCAGCTTGGACTGCAGTTCTGCGCGCACGGCAGCAGCGGACTCGGCCGCGGTGCTGGCCTCGGCGGCCGATCGCTCAGACGCTTGGGCGGCAGTAGCGGCGCGCTCACGTGCCGAGCGGAACGCTGCCAATTGGTCGGCGATACCAGCGCCCACCGTCCGTTGCATCGACAGCTGATCGATCAATTGTTGCGGGGAGTTGGCCGTGAGCACCGCGGCGGCCTGACCATTGCGGCCGCTCGTGTAGTTCATCGCCGCGATCCTGTCGACAGCGGCTTGAAAGGGCGCTAGCTGTGAGTTGGCGGCCTCCAGCGCCGCGAGGTCGCCACGACGGCGGTCTTCGGCCGCTGCCAGCTCGGCCGCCTTGGTGTCGGCGTCGCGCTGGGCGGCCGTCACGGCCTCGCGGCTCTTCACCGCTTGCTGGGACAACTCGTTGAGCTTGGCCAGTGCGTCGGCCGCGGGGTCCGCACTGACACCGCCCATCGACACAGTCCAGGCCAGTGCCAGAGCTGCCGAACCGTACGCCGCTCGCCGGAGTGAATGGCGCACCCGGGTCATTCGGCTTGTCACGATCCTTCGCTCGAGGACCGATGCCGGCCCTGCTGTCGACGTCCCGGGCAAGGCTACGAACTGACACCGGCGATGTCTACTCCGAGAGGGCGTGGTCTCCTGGCCCGTTCGGCCGAACATCGGTGTGTGTCAACGGCGTCAATTTTCGCCCGGGTCTCCGGCGCCGGCGTTCCACGCGAGAACGCGGTTCGACTATGGGTCAGGCAGCGACCATGACTTCTAGTTCTCGAGGAACGCGAGGATGTCGGCGTTGACGATGTCGGCGTGCGTGGTGGGCATGCCGTGGGGGAAGTCCTCGTAGGTGATCAGAGTGCTGTTCTGCAGGAGCTCTGCGGATTTCGGGCCGGCGGCGACGTAGGGCACGATTTGATCGTCTCGGCTGTGGATCATGAGGGTGGGAATCGTGATCTTCTTCAGGTCCTCGGTGAAGTCGGTTTGGGAGAACGCGACGATGCCGTCGTAGTGGGCTTTGGCGCCGCCCATCATGCCTTGGCGCCACCAGTTGGCGATGACGGCTTCGTTCGGGTCGACACCGTCGCGGTTGAATCCGTAGAAGGGTCCTGACGCCACGTCGCGGTAGAACGTCGATCGGTTGGCGGCGAGTTGGGCTTGCAGGTCGTCGAACGCGGATTTGGGCAGACCCTCGGGGTTGGCATCCGTTTGCACCATCAGCGGGGGTACCGCGGAGATGAGTACGGCCTTCGACGCGCGGGACTCACCGTGGCGGCCCAGGAACCGGGTGACTTCGCCGCCGCCAGTGGAGTGCCCGACGTGAATGACGTCGCGTAGGTCGAGGTGTTCGACGACGGCGAGGAGGTCGTCGGCGTAGTGGTCGGCATCGTGGCCGTCGGCGACCTGGCTCGAGCGGCCGTGCCCGCGGCGATCGGCCGCGATCACCCGGTAGCCCCGGGACAAGAAGAACAGCATCTGGTTGTCCCAGTCATCGGATGAGAGCGGCCAACCGTGGCTGAACACGATGGGCTGTCCCGACCCCCAGTCCTTGTAGAAGATGTCGACGCCGTCGGCGGTGGTGATGATGGGCATAGGGTCTGCCTTTCTAGGTTGACGAAGATGCGTTTGGCTAGTGCGTGCGTGGTGATTCGACGCCGCTGGCGCGAACGGCCTTGATGCTCAATTGGATCGCGATCGCGATCAGGAGCACCGCGAACGTCACCGACGACACCTTGTTCGGCAGGCTGACTGCCACGTACACCGCGGGTACCGACGTCACCGCAGCGGTGACACCGAGGATCAGACCGGCGCGGACGTCGACGGCATTGCTGCCGTGGCGGTTGCTGATGGTGCCCGCCAGGCTGGTCGGAATGCTGACCAGCAGGGCCGTGCCCTTGGCGACCGCATCGCTCAGCGCGAAGACCGATCCCAGCAGTGGCACGGAGATGATGGCGCCACCGATGCCGAAGAGACCCGACGCGACGCCAGTAAGGACGCCGAGACCGAGGTACCCGATTGCGACGGCGAGCGAAAAGCCCACGCGATGGCCGGGTTCGGGGACGGCGATCAGCAGGTGGGCTGCGGTGAGAAGCAGGAATGCGATGAACGTCCATCGCAGCCACGTCATGGGCAGCCGGCGAAGGAGGCGACTACCGACGACGGCGCCGCCGATTGCGCCTGCCGAGATCAGTCCTGCGGCGGCGATGTCGACGTCGGCGTGGACGAGGTACGCCGCAGAACTGACCACTGCGGTTGGGATGATCGCCACGAGCGACGTGGCCGCCGCTCGACGCTGATCCATGCCGCCGCGCCACACCAGCAGCGGCACCATCAGGATGGCGCCGCCGATCGCGAACAACCCGGACAGGACCCCGCCGATCGCGCCCACGACCACCAGGACGCGCCATGGCGAACCGCTGCCCGTGGCGAGCGGGACGACGGCGTCTCCCGCCGGTGCCGTAGTGGTTGTCGGTGCAGTGGTCACGGGTGGCTCCTACGGGCGCTGGTGAGGACGTTGCTTCGAAGCGTGCGCGCTGCGCCGTGGTGTAAAAAGAGCCATCTCGTGCGGGGATCAATCGATTGGATCGATCAATCGCCCGCTGCCGAGGGCACGCCCGGGTGCCGCGCCGTTCGTTCGATCAGTCGCGGTGTCGCAAGTGTCCGGTCTCGAGTCGCCAACCCGCGGGGACGTCGTGGGTCAGGGCCAGCCGGACGAAGCGGGCGATCGCCGCGGTCTGCGCCCGCTCGGGGCTCCACTGCAGGGTGTACGGAATCCGCAGCGCAGGAATGACCGGTCGGACGGTGGTTGCCGGCGGCGTACCCAGTGATGACGGGAGCAGTATCCACGTCGCTTCGGGCTGGTTCGTCCAGCCCGCGGCCGATAGGTCCGTCGCCTCCAAGAGGACGACCGGAGGAGAAATACCCACCGAGTCCAGCGCTTGGCGCTGGGCCAGTGCGAGGGCCGGAAAGAGCGTGTCATTGGGAACCGCAAGGCGGTGCTGCGCCAAATCGCCGAGCGCTACCTCGTCGGTGGCGGCAAGGTGGTGGTCCGACCGCAGCCCCACGAGGAGGGGCTCACTGCAGAAGACGGTGTTGACGACGCCTGGTGCGTCGGGCAGCCGGGCGCAGCTAATCGCCACGTCTACGGTGCCATCGGCCATGGCCCGCGTGAGATCGGGCAGCCACATGCGTTGCACCGTCAACGTCACGCCCGGCAGGTACTCGCTGGCGGCGCCGACGAGATGTGGCGCCAGCACGGGCGCCACCGGCGGTGTGATGGCAACCCGGACCGTGCCGGTCTCCCCCTTGGCGGTGCGCCGCACGGCGGCCGCAGCGGCAGCCACTTCGTCGAGAATGACCTTGGCCCGACCAAGAAGTTCCTGCCCGGCTCCGGTCAACGCGACCTTGCGGGTGGTGCGGGTCAGCAGCGGAGCACCCAGCTCGCGTTCCATCCGGCGGATGAGATCGCTGAGCGTGGGCTGACCAATGCCCAATTGCTCGGCCGCACGCCCGAAGTGCAACTCAGTGGCGACTGCCACGAACGCTTCGAGCTGCCGAAGCTCCATGCATCAAGAGGGTAGTGCTCGCTGACCGGGTCAGCGGCGCATTAGTCGTCCTGGTCGATGAGTGCGTTCACCGACGAACTCTTTTTCTACCCACCACGCGCCACGCACGATGAGCGTCGAGGCCCCGACCTGGGCGCCCACGATCAATCAGGAAGCCGACGCCATGAGCAGCTCCGAAACACCATCCATCACGGCAACTCCGACCGGACGCCAGCTCGACGGGAAGACGGCCCTCGTGACGGGAGGCAACTCCGGAATCGGACTGGCCACCGCCCAGCGTCTGGCCGCCGAAGGAGCACACGTGTTCCTCACCGGCCGCAATCAGGACACCATCGACGCCGCAGTCGCGACCATCGGCGACAGTGCCACCGGCATCCGCGCAGACGTGTCCAACGTCGACGACCTGACCGCGGTGGCGCAAGCCATCTCCGCCCGCGGGCATGGCCTCGACATCCTGTTCGCCAACGCAGGTGGTGGGGAGTTCACCGCACTGGGGGAGATATCGGCCGACCAGTTCAACTCGGTCTTCCTCACCAATGTCGGCGGCACCCTGTTCACAGTGCAGACCATGCTGGCGCTCTTGAACCCCGGCGCGTCGATCGTGCTGACGGGATCCACCGCGGCCTACAACGGCACACCGGCATTCAGCATCTACGCCGCGACGAAGGCCGCGATCCGATCATTCGGGCGGACCTGGGCCACCGAACTCATCCCCCGCGGCATCCGGGTCAACACCGTCATCCCCGGCCCCATCGAGACACCGGGACTCACCGGACTTGCTCCTGCAGGACAGGGGCAACAGCTGCTCGACGGCGAAGCGGCCAGGATCCCGATGGGCCGCGTGGGTCGGCCTGAAGAACTGGCGGCCGCCGTGCTCTTCCTTGCCTCGGACCAGAGCAGCTTCATCACCGGCACCGAGCTATTCGTCGACGGCGGACAGTCGGATCTCAAGATGCCATCTCAGATTCCGACCTCCCCGCAGTAAGTACTCACCGTGTCCGCGCGACGCGGCCACGTCAAGGCGAGACGGGCGCCGGTTGCGGCAGAGGGTGCGCGCCATCGGGTCGTAGTCCGTCGAAGATGATGGCCAGGTACCGCTGCCACAGCAATGGCGCTGGCGCCGCGAGGTTTTCGACGATGTGGATCGGTGCGCACATCATCAGGAACACGTCGGCCTCGGTGATGTCGTCTCGGATGGCGCCCGCGGTGCGCGCTCGATCGACCAGGACTTCGAGGTTCGCGTGCAGCGCATCGCGAACCTCGGTCACCCTGGGGTCACCATCGCTGGCCGACTGCAGGAACGTCAGGTCGTGCCGCTGACGTTGGTCGGCAGCGATGGTCAGGAACTCCAGAAGCGCGGCGCCCGCGTCCGGCGAGTCGGCCAGCCGCTGCGCGGCCTCGGCCAGCACGGCGATGTGCTCGCACACGATGGAGGCGATCAGATCCTCCTTGGTCGGAAAGTGCCGGAACACCGTGCCCTTCGCCACCCCGGCGCGGCGGGCGATGTCGGCCACCGATGCGGACGGGCCACGATCGGCGAACTCAGCCTCGGCCGCAGCCAACAGCGACGCGCGGTTGCGTGCCGCGTCTGCACGGATGGGTCGGTCGGACGCGGTCACGGCTCGAGGGTACCAAGTTGACCACTCGGTCATGTTATGCCAACCTGGTGGCAGCAACATGACCGACCGGTCATGTTGTCCGGAACGTCCGAACTGCCTGGAGGACAGATGAAGTTGCACGGCGCCACCGCCCTGGTGACCGGGTCGAATCGGGGAATTGGCCACCACTTCGCCACGCAATTGCTCGAACGCGGAGCCAAGGTCTACGCCACTGCACGCCGTCCCGAACAGGTGAGCATTCCCGGCGCGGAGGTGGTTCGCCTCGACATCACCGACCAGTCGTCGGTCGACGCGATCGCCGAGCTGGCCGGCGACGTCGACGTGCTGATCAACAACGCCGCCGACACCGCGGGTGGCAACCTCGTGTCGGGAGACATGAACGCGATCCGGTCGACGATGGACTCGAACTTCTACGGCACCCTTGCCATGATCCGGGCGTTCGCACCCATCCTCGCGCGCAACGGCGGCGGAGCCATCCTCAACGTGCTGTCAGCGGCGGCGTGGAACACCGTCGACGGGAACACGGCCTACGCGGCCGCGAAGTCGGCGCAGTGGGGTCTGACCAACGGAGTACGACTCGAACTGTCGCACCAGGGAACTCAGGTGGTTGCGCTCGTGCCCGGCCTGATCGGTACGCAAACCCTCTTCGACTTCGCCGACCGCCACGGCATCGAGTTCGCAGAAGGCGCGGTGATGGACCCGGCGGATCTCGTCCGACTGGCGCTCGATGGTCTCGAGGCCGACGAGATCGAAATCTTGGACCCGATGGGCGTCGAGGCGAAGGCGAGCCTCGCCGGGCCGCCCCGCGCATTCGCGTTGTAGGCGAGTCGGTTCCGGCGGTCTTCTAGCTCAGCCACCTTCAGGATAAGGCGCGACGGGGGGCTTGCGGCAAGGCCCGGGTGGTGTTGGATGCTGGCGCGTCTCACCAGATCGTCAGAAGGATTCCGGGTGTCCGATGCGCTTGACGAAGGTCCGTTCTTCCACGGCACGATCGCGCAGTTGCGCGTGGGCGACTTCCTTACCGCGGGTCATCGATCGAATTACCGTCCCGAGATCGTCATGAACCACGTCTACTTCACCGCTCTCGTCGACGGGGCCGGGCTTGCTGCGGAGATCGCCGCGGAACTCACCAAGGGCGAGGCCGTTCCGAGGGTGTACGAGGTAGCGCCAACCGGAGAGTTCGAGAACGACCCGAACGTGACCGACAAGAAGTTCGTCGGCAATCCCACTCGGTCCTACCGCACCACCGCACCATTGCGGATCGTGCGCGAGATCACCGAGTGGAAGCGACTGACTCCGGAGCAGTTGCAGGCATGGCGGGAACGACTGTCCGTGCTCCTCTCGAGCGAGGGTGGCGAGATCGTCAATTAATACAGCGCAACGGCTTTCGCTCGAGCAGACAGTCGAACACCTCGAAGGATTGATCGACGTCCTGCTGAGAGGTCTGCGCCCTTGGTCACCGGCGCGCGAGAGTTCGTGATATGACGGCCTGATGAGTGTCGATCCTCCCGAGCACGACGACGGTGGGACGCCGGGTGCGCGGCCAACACGTACGTGGCTGAGGGCAGTCGACCGACTGCTGTGGGGCGTCGATGCCCCGGTCTCGGACGCCGACCGAGCCCGACGGTGGAAGAAGTTCGCCAACGACGTTGCCGACGTGGCGGGTTGGGGCAACCGCCGACTGTAGCTGGCGGTGCCGTCAGTTCTCAGTTCGGTCGGCGTTCGCGTGAATCGCTTCGCGGCAGTAGGCCGCGAGGCCAGGGAGCCCGAATGTCTCGTCGTACGTGGCGACGTACCTGGGGTCGCTCACGTACATGTCGCCCAGGTTGCGATGAAAGGCCGGCGGGCAGTCGTAGAACCAACGATTCACGTGGAGCCGGTGTTGCTCGGCTGCGTTCATCGCTTCTTCGGAGTCGGCGGGGAGCCCAGCACGGAACGCGTCGGACAGGGCCTTCTCGACGGCTTCCCCCTCGGCCTTGATCCGGATCCATTCCCCCTTCCCGTAGGCCTTCTTCCGGCGCTGTGATTCCTTCCACTCAGCGGTGTCGCCCCACTTCTGCTCAGCTTCGGCCTGGTAGTCGTCGAAGCCGTCACCGAAGAGTTCGCGCATGTCGTCGTCGGTCATGGGTGTGTTCGTCATTGCCTTCTCCAATGCCTTGTCGATTGCCTCGACGAGGCCCTTCATCTCGTCGAGCCGGGACATGACGCGTTCGCGCTGGCGGACCAGGTGGCTGACCTCGTCGCCGTCGTCGAGCAGGCTGGAGATCTCGTCGAGCGACATCTTCAGCCGGCGGTAGACGATGATCTGGGACAGGCGCTTCAGGTCCGTCGACGTATAGAGCCGATAACCCGAGGCTGCCCGCCGACTTGGGGTCAGCAAGCCGATCTGGTCATAGTGGTGCAGCGTCCGGACCGTGATGCCAAATCGTTCCGCGACCTCGCCCACCGTGAGTTCGTCCACCTTCGTCTCCTGCGTCACGTCCACCAGGCTGCTGCCTCACGTTGCGTGAGGGTCAAGTGTTCATTCAACAGAAGGCTGGGATCGAGCACTTGTCCTATTCCATGCCGCGCCGGTTAGGAGTCCAGAAGGGTTTCGTGCGGACGTTGCGCCGGTCCCAGCCGCGCTCGTCGACGAGGATCCGCCGCAGCGTCTGCACGGTGCGTGCTTCACCGGCGAGGTAGGCGGCGCCGGGGTGATCGGGCAGCGCGAGTTCGCGCAACGCCTGAGCGAGTAGTTCGGAGTTCTCGGCGGAGGCGTCGCCGCGCTCGACTCGGTTCATCGGGCGGTCCAACTCGAGATGGTCGGCGGCGGTGGCTGCTTCGACGACACCGTAGACGTCGGCGTCGTCGGGTATTGACCGCAGCATCGCGGCGAACGCGACGGATGCGGTCTCCTCGCCGGCGAACAGGTGGTACGGCACACCGTCCCGCAGGACGAAATTGCCCTGTGGGTGCGTCATCTGGACGCGGTGCCCGATCGCAGTGCCGGACGACCATAGTCGGGCGGGTGTCGGGCGACCGGGGTCTCCACTGTGATCGAGCATGACGATGTCCAGAGTGCCGAGGTCGGGGTTCGCGTCGTAGATCGAGTAGGTGCGCAGCGCGTCGTGCGGATGCCACCGCAGCGCAGACTCGAGCAGGCCGCCGACCTGTAACCGGACGTGCTGACCCGGCTTCCAGGCCAGCTGCTTCAATCGGTCGTCGCGGAAGCGGATGCGACGCATGGTGGGCGTCAGGTTGGTGATGTCGCTGACCGTCGCCGTGAGGAACACACTGTCGCGCAGCGTGTTCAAGAAGGGGATCGAATCGATGAGTGTCGCCACGGGGTCTCCTCGTTGGTTCCGTTTGAACGGGTAGTTGGCTGGTCGCGGCGCAGTTACGTGGTGTACACCGACATCTCGTTGCCGCGGCCCGGGTCGAAGGGCAGGGGCGTCGAGCGGTATCCGTTGCTGGGGTTCCGCACGTAGGTCAGGTAGTCGCCCGCTTCGTCGACGGCGTTCTCGGCGACGACCAGCGCTCCCGGGTTGAGGTGGGGTTCGAGGATGTCGAGTACGGGCAGGTACAGGCTCCATGCGCCGTCGAGGAGCACGAGATCGATCCCGTCGTCCACGGCGTCGCGCAAGGTCTCCAGGGCGTCTCCGACGCGGATGTCGACCACGTCGTCCAGGCCGGCGGCAGCTAGGTTCTGTTGTGCACGTTCGGCTTTGGTCGGCTCAAGCTCGGTGGTCACCAGCCGACCACCGCCACCGTCGCGAATGGCCGCGGCGAGGTGGATGGTGGAGATGCCGAACGAGGTGCCGAATTCCACGACGTGGCGCGCCCGGCGCGCCCGCGCGCAGATGTAGAGGAAGTGCCCGAATTCGGCGGAGACGTTCAGGTAGTTGTCCGCGAACTCGCGATACACGCCCCTGTAGTCTTGCGCCTCTCTGGCCATCAAGTCCGCGACTTCCGCACCGTTGCCGCTCAGGGCATCGGCCCACTGCTCATACAGCGGCCCGTCTGCGGCTTGCGCCTCGACGAACAGTCGCGAGAGCACGTCGGAAACCGGTGGTGACGTGAGTGTGTCCATTGGATTCTCCTTCGAGGGGTGTGTCGAGCCGTCGAAGTAAGGGTTACCTAACAAATTAGGTGGCACCACCGGTAACGTGCCGTGGGATGCCGGAAATCCGCCAAGCGTTCGGACCGGGCCCGACGTATCCGTCCGGGGCCCCACACAGTGCTGGCCGACTCGTCAACGCTTCTCGCATCGGGGTGCACCGTCACACCGAGGGGCAGCTGGTGTACCCAGCCACCGGCGCCCTGGCCACCACCACCGCTCATGGAACCTGGGTCGCTCCGGCCAACCGGGTGACTTGGACGCCGCCCGGATTCGACCACGCCCATCGCTGTTTCGGCGGAACGGACGTGCGGATCGTCGTCATCCCCGTCGAATTGTGCTGCCGATTGACCGACCATCCCGGCGTCTTCGCCGTCAGTTCGTTGCTACGCGAGGCGATCCTGGCGCTGACCGATCGCCGGGAGGTCCATCCCGACGCGTACGAACGGTTACGGGCCGTGGTGATCGACGAGTTGGTGGAGACCCCGGAACGGTCGCTGCACCTCCCCGAACCTCGCGACGACCGGCTGCGCGCCGTCACCGACCTACTGCACGCCGACCCCGCTCAGAGCACCGCGCTAGCCGAGTTGGGCCACGTCGTCGGTGCCGGCGAACGCACGCTGAGCCGACTGTTTCACAGCGAGTTGGGCATGAGCTTCCCGCGCTGGCGCACGATCCTGCGCATCCATCACGCCCTCGCCCATCTCACCGACGGCCTATCGGTCACCGACACCTCGATCGCCTGCGGGTGGGCCAACCCCACGAGCTTCATCGAAGCGTTCACCTCGGTGGTCGGCGAGACGCCAGGCCGCTATCAGGCGCGACTTCAGCAGCACTGATTCATCTGTCGTTCGTTTGCGCCCTGGTTCGATCACTGTCAATATCGATGAATGTCGATTCCGGACGGCGCGAGGGCGGACGCCTGCTGTGCCACGCCGCCACTGCTGCGGGAGCCACTGACCGAACTGGCCGCCACCGAGATGGCCACGAAGTTGAAGGCACTGGCCGACCCGGTGCGGTTGCGGCTCTTCAGCGCGATCGCGAGCCATTCCGGGGGCGAGGCGTGCGTCTGCGACATCTCCGGCGGTATCGACGTCTCGCAGCCCACGGTGTCGCATCACCTCAAGGTGCTGCGCGCCGCCGGCTTGTTGACGTCCGAGCGCCGGGCGTCGTGGGTGTACTACGCCGTCGTCCCGGAGGCGTTGCGGGAGATCGCGGTGCTGCTGGATCTCGACAGTGCCGGGCTGGCAGGGGTGACGGCATGACCGACACGGTCGCGACTGCCTCGGCGCCGGTGGTGGGCAGACTGTCCACCCTCGACCGGTTCCTGCCGGTGTGGATCGGTGTCGCGATGGCCGCCGGGCTGCTGCTCGGGCGATGGGTGCCGGGCATGAACGCGGCGCTGGACGGCGTGAAGATCGACGGCATCTCGTTGCCGATCGCCCTGGGCTTGCTGATCATGATGTATCCGGTGTTGGCCAAGGTTCGCTACGACCGCCTCGACACCGTGACCGGTGACCGCAAGCTCCTGCTGAGTTCCCTCTTCTTGAACTGGGTGTTCGGGCCGGCGTTGATGTTCGCCCTGGCGTGGCTGATGCTGCCCGACCTGCCCGAGTACCGGACCGGGCTGACCATCGTGGGCCTGGCCCGCTGCATCGCCATGGTCATCATCTGGAACGACCTGGCCTGCGGCGACCGCGAGGCCGCCGCCGTGCTGGTCGCGTTGAACTCGATCTTCCAGGTCATCATGTTCGCCGTCCTGGGCTGGTTCTACCTGTCAGTCCTGCCCGGCTGGCTCGGCCTGCAGCAGACCACCATCGACACCTCGCCGTGGCAGATCGCCAAATCGGTGCTCATCTTCCTGGGCATCCCGCTGCTGGCGGGCTATCTGTCGCGCCGACTCGGCGAGAAGGCCAAGGGTCGCGACTGGTACGAATCGAGGTTCCTGCCCCGGATCGGCCCGTGGGCGCTCTGCGGATTGCTGTTCACGATCGTGATCCTCTTCGCGCTGCAAGGCGAACAGATCACCAGCCACCCCTTCGACGTCGCCAGAATCGCCCTGCCCCTGCTGGTCTACTTCGCGATCATGTGGGGCGGGGGTTACCTCTTGGGGGCCGCGATCGGCCTGGGCTACCCGCGGACCGCCACGCTCGCATTCACCGCTGCCGGCAACAACTTCGAACTCGCGATCGCCGTCGCGATCGCCACCTACGGCGCCACGTCCGGGCAAGCCCTGGCCGGGGTGGTCGGCCCACTGATCGAGGTGCCCGTGCTGGTCGCGCTGGTGTACGTCTCGCTGGCGCTGCGCCGCCGCTTCGCCGACCGGTCATCGACGACCAAGGAGGCCTGACGATGAACGACTCCTCTAAACCATCGGTGCTGTTCGTGTGCGTCAAGAACGGCGGCAAGTCACAGATGGCCGCCGGGCTCATGCGCCGGCTCGCCGGTGACACCGTGAACGTGCATTCGGCAGGCACGAAACCCGCCGGTGCAGTGAACGATTTGTCCGCGCAGGCGCTTCTGGAGGTGGGCGTCGACATCACCGGTGAGCAACCCAAGCTGGTCGATCTGGAGTTGGCCCGCGACGTCGACCTGGTGGTCACCCTGGGCCGGGAAGCGCAGCTCGATGCGCTGCCCGGAACGCGGGTGGAGAACTGGGACACCGACGAACCATCTGAGCGCGGAATCGACGGCATCGAGCGAATGCGACTGATCCGCAACGACATCGACGAACGCGTCCGTCAACTGCTGCACGCCCTGGAGGCCGACGCCACACCGTAGATTCGCGGCCTGGTGGCGACCGCCAGCAGTGCCCCCGCCGCGGCGATCGCTCCGAGCGCGACGAACATCGCGGCATACCCGCCGAGCAGGCTCGCCAGCGCCGCGCCGACGAACGGGCCGATTGCCGTGGCGATCATGACTGGCGCCGACAGCAGGCCGCTGAGGTGACCGTAATGGGTGGAACCCCAGCGTTCGGTGACCGCGGTGGCTTGCAACAGCGTCATGATGCCCCGCATCACCCCCGCTCCGATCGCCACCGCCACCAATGCGGCGTAGGTGGTGAATACCCCGAGCAGCGCCGTGGTGGCGGCGACGCCGGCCATGATGACGACCGTGCGGGGAACGACGCCGACGCGGCGCACCAGAGTCTGGTAGCCCAGTCGGCCGAGCACTTGCCCTGCGCCGCCCAAGCCGAGCGCCACGGCGGCGGGACCGGTGCCGATGCCGCGTTGACTCATCAGCGGAACCAGGTTGGCGATCACCGCGTAGGACGCGAGTCCGGCGAGCGCGAACGCCGCCGTCAGGGCGAGGAACGGCGCGCTGCGCGCGGTGCGTCCCGGCGCCTCGACGTGGTGATGCGCGGCGGTGACCGTCGGCCACGGGCGCCGCAAGCCAAAGAAGTGCGCGGGGATCGTGATCACCGCCATCACCACGGCGAGCACCAGATAGGTCTGGCGCCAACTCATCTGAGCTGACAACGCCGCAGTCATGGGCGCGAACACCGTGCTGGCGAAACCCGCCACCAGCGTGAGCACCGTCAGTGCGCGAACCGCGTCGGTGCCGAAGAACCGGGTCAGTGCCGCGAAGGCGGGTGCATAGAACACCGCGCTCATCGCCACGCCGGCCAAGACCCAGGCCGCGACGAACCAGCCATAGTTCGGCGCCGCGACCACCGCGACCACCGAGAGCACACCCAGGACCGAGCCGGCGGTCATGATCCAGCGCGGGCCCACCCGGTCCAGCCACCGCCCGACCGGAATGCCCACCAGGGCCGAGGTCACCAGCCCGGCGGAGAACGCCGCGGTCACCGCGGGCGCCGACCAACCGGTGTCGGTGCTGATCCGCTCCGAGAGGACGGTGAAGGCGTAGTACAGCACGCCCCAGCTGGTGATCTCGGTGACGCACAAGGTCACCAGCACCCAGCGCAGCCCGTGCTGGGCTGCGCTGGGTGCGGCAGGAGGAGTCGCCTGTGTCATCCGCCTACGGTGTTGAGCGACACGGACAACGGTTGCGGTGTCGACGGGGCGGGCCCGCAGCACCCGTCGCCGGCGTTCTCGCCTTCGGGGCTGTCGAACAACCCTGCCCCGTTGCACACCCCGGTATCGGGAAGCGTCAGCTCGACCCGGCGGGCGGCCTCGTGGTCGCCGGCCAGTTCGGCGGCGATGCTGCGGACCTGCTCGTAGCCGGTCATCGCCAGGAACGTCGGGGCACGCCCGTAGGACTTCATGCCGACGATGTACAGATCCGGCTCGGGATGGGCCAACTCGGCAGCGCCGTGCGGCAGCACGCTGCCACAGGAGTGCATGTTCGGGTCGATTGATGGCGCCAAGTTGACCGGGGCCTGCAGGATCGGGTCCAACTCGATGCGCATCTCCGACAAGAACGACAGGTCCGGCCGGAACCCGGTCAGAACCACCACGTGGTCGGCCGGCGGCAACGCACGTCCGTCCTCGGCGGTCACCACCGCGCGTCCGTCCACCAAATCGATGCGCTCGGTGCGGAACCCGGTCGACAAGGACACCCTGCCCGCCTCGACTGCTTCCTTGGACCGGACGCCCAACGCGCCGCGCTCGGGGAGTTCGTCAGCGGCTCCCCCGCCGAAGGTGTCCTCGGAGACCCCGCGGCGCAGGACCCAGGTCACCGTGGTCGAGGGATCCTCGTGCACCACCTCGCCGAGCTGGATCACCGCGGTCATCGCCGAATGCCCGCTGCCAACCACCACCACGCGCTTGCCCGCCCACGCCGAGGCCTGTGAGAGCGTCGGCGGAACGTAGGTCACCACGCCCGAGGCCGCCGCGGTGCGTTCACCGATCGCGGGAACACCGTCGGCTCCAGCAGGATTCGGCAGACCCCAGGTGCCAGAGGCGTCGATGACCGCACGGGCCCGAATCCGGCACTCGGTCCCGGCGACGTTGCCGACGTGCACGACGAACGGCGTGTCAGCTCGCCCCGGGCTGACCAACCGGTCGCGACCCAGCCGCGACACCGCCTGCACGCGTGCGCCGTACTGGACCCGCTCGCCCAGTTCATCGGCCAACGGAGCCAAGTACCCGTCGATCCACTCTCGGCCGGTTGGGAATCCGGCCTCGGGAGCGGTCCAGCCCGTCGGCTCCAGCAATCGTGCGGCGGCGGGGTCCACCAACTCCGGCCACGGGGAGAACGTGCGGACGTGCTCCCACTGCTCGACCGCTGACCCTGGTCCACTGCCGGACTCCAAGACCAGCGGGGTGAGTCCGCGTTCCAGCAGGTGCGCGGCGGCAGCCAGTCCCAGTGGGCCGGCCCCGATCACCACGACGGGCAGCTCTGACATCTCCGACTCCTCGAATCGACGTTCTTCGATGAGTCGATCGTCCGTGACCCATCGAAGTTTGTCAATGCGTGTGGCATCATGGGCGCATGGCCGTTGCGACCTCGCCGCTGACTTCGAGTGATGTGGCTGCCTGCTGCTCCCCGCTGACTGGCGGCGTGCTCGATACGCCGGCCGCTGAACGACTCGCCTCGGTGTTCAAGGCGCTCTCCGATCCTGCACGGGTCAAGCTGGTGTCCCTCATCGCCGCATCTGACGGTGGGGAAGCCTGCATCTGCGACCTCACCGAACCGCTCGGGCTGAGTCAGCCCACGGTGTCGCATCACATGAGGCTGCTCGTCGACAGCGGCCTCGTCAGTCGTGACCAACGCGGGAAATGGGCGTACTACCGGGTCAACGCCGACGCCCTCGATCGCATCGCCGCCGCAGTCTCGACCCGCACGGCCTGACCATCGAGTGGCTAGGACATCGGCGCCCTCGCCCACCTTGGGATCGGTAGCCGCGACGATGCCTTTCCATACTCGGCATGAACATGTGGAAGGTGTCGCTGCCCGTCATCGCCGCCGCATTCCTCGCGGGTTGCGCGTCGGAGCCGGTCCCGCCGGCCGCTGAGTCCGTGACCACGCCCGCCCCGTCGAGTGCACCGGCCGGGCCCACGACAGCGGTATCGACCCCGCCGGCAACCGTCACCGTTACCGCGCCACCGTCGTCAGTCGCGGCCGAGCCGCAAGTGACCGGTCCGTGCGCCGACACCGACCTCGTGGTGTCGAACGAGCCGTTGGAGTCACAGGGCTCCGAGTACCGCCTCGTGCTGAAGTTCGAGAACGTGACCTCGCAGGCGTGCACGCTGCAGGGTTACCCGGGTGCGGACATCGTCGACGTGGACCTGCCGGTCGTGCACGTCGAGCGCCGCCAGCAGATCGCCGCACCGCTGCTGACCCTGGCACCCGGCGACATCGCCACCGCTGATCTGCAGGCCAGCGATGTGAACCGCGAGACCGAGACCCCGTGCGGAACGTGGGGTCAGGTGGTCGTCGTCGCGCCGAACGCCTTCCAGCAGCGCCGTCTCGACGTCGGGATGCCGACGTGCAGCGCTCTCATCAGCTCGGTGACCTGAGGCGCCTACCCGTCCGCTGATGCGTCGGTAGAGTTGACGACGACCACCATGGTGAGGAATCGCATGAACCGGCGAATCATCTCGAGCGCTCTGACGCTCGTCGTTCTGGCGACCATCACCGCGCTTGGGTCACCGAGTGCCGCGGCTGCCGAACTCAGTGACTACCGTTGGACACACCGTCCAATGTTGCTGTTCGCGCCTACGGACAGGGATCCGCAACTCGTCGAGACGCTGAGCCGAATCGACGCCAGCCGGTGCGCCTTGCTCGAGCGTGACGTGGTGATTGGCATAGTCCTCACCGAGGGGCAGAGCACGCTCGCCGGCCAACCCGTCAACGCGGTTGAGGCACAGAGCTTGTCGGAACGATATGGGATTGGCGAGAACGCCTTCACCGCGCTGTTGATCGGTAAGGACGGCGGTGAGAAGCTGCGCGTCGACGAGGTGCCGGACCTCTCGACGATCTACGCCGTCATCGATGGCATGCCCATGCGAAGGGGCGAGATGCGTGCCGGTTCGAGCCCGTGTTGATCTCGTGTTGACGAGTTCTCGGCTGCGGCGTGGAGGCATCATCCTGCTCGTCGGCTTGGCGTTGTTGTCGGTGTCGTGCGGAAGCACCGAGCGAACCGCCGACGCAGACACGCCAGCGGCGCCCGGCATCGCCCTCGTCGACCTCCACGATGCCGGCGAGGTGGCCGCTTGGACGACGGTGAACGATCCCGTGATGGGCGGCATGTCCACCTCGAGAGTCACGTTCGGCGACGGTGGCCTCGAGTTCTCGGGCAACGTCTCGCTGGAGAACAACGGCGGGTTCGCCTCGGCGCGCAGTCCGCTGAACCCCGAGATCGGACGAAGAGCGACCGGCGCGAAGTCGCTCCGCGTGCACGCGCTGGGCGACGGCAAGACCTATTTGTTGAAGGTCGGCACGCAAGGGCAGCCATGGTCCTACGTCCAGCGCTTCCCCACCCAGGCGGCCGTGCAGCGGGTCTACGATCTGCCGATCGGGGGCTTCGAGCCGGTTGGCATGCGCCTCGATCCTGCACCCAGCGCACCGCGAAATCTCGACCCGTCGACGATCGACCAGGTGGCGCTCTACATCCTCGACGAACAACAGGGCCCGTTCCAACTGTTAGTCAGCGGAATCGACGCCACCGCTTGAGGCTTCGGTGGCGGCTGCGGGCGTAGCCAGGCATACGCAACGACGACTGGCAGAACCGTTTGGTGTCTTGCTCAGTGCGTTCTGCTCGTCGGAGTACCCGGGGTGAAGTTCGCCCACTCGCCGAGGGCGAAACCGCCATTGCTGCGCCGGACTTCGAGTGCACCGGCACCACCGAAGTGCCCGGGGATCAGCAACTCTCGTTCATCCGCGGCGCGCTCGAGGATGCGGCGACGAGTGGCAGCCGCTTGTTGCGGTTTATGGCAGGACGCACTGTTGCAGCAGGGATCGACGATCTGCACCGGGCTGTGCATGACGTCCCCGGCGAAGACGGCGCGATCGCTCCCAGACTTCAGCCTCAGAACCGATGTCCCAGGAGTGTGACCGGGTGCCGGTTCCAAGGTGAGGTGTTCGTCGATGGTGTGGAGCCCTTCCCACAGCACTGCCTGTCCCGCTTGGTGAATCGGGGCGATGCTGTCCTCGTAGACAAGTCGATCGACCCCTCCCAGCCCCTCGCCACTCGCATTGTCTGGACCGTAGTGGGCGTCGTCGGCGGCGGAGATCAGGTACTGCGCACGGGGGAACGCAGGCACCCATTCACCGCCTGCGTCGACGGTGTTCCCGCCTACGTGATCGACGTGCATGTGCGTGTTGACGACGACGTCGACGTCTTGCGGTTGCACACCGGCTTCGGCGAGTAGCGCCAGCAGATCGCTTTCGCGTTGGTCGAAGTAGGGCGCCATTCCCGGTCGGTCGCGCCGGTTACCGGCACCGGTGTCGACCAGGATGGTCCTGCCGCCGCTTCGCAATATCCACGACTGGAGCGCGATGACCATGCGGTCGGATTCGGGCTGCCAGTGGTCGGGAGCCAGCCAATCCGCGTTGCGCGTCCACACCCCGTCGGCCGCTCCCGGAAGGAACTCGGTCGTCGGCAGGAACGGCTCGTACCATTCGATGGCGTGAATCACCTCGACGTCGCCCAGAACGATGTTCTGCACTCGATCGTCATTACTCACGAATTCGAAAGTACACCGACTGCCTAGCCGCCATTGGCACTCTGAGCCCGCACCCGGCCCTGGTGGAATTCAGCGAAACATGCTTGAACACAGCGAGCGTCGGGGAAATTCGCTCCGGATCGTCCGCCGGTGACAGGGGCTGCTAACTCGCCTTCATGCCGATTCGGCATCGCCGGCCGTCGGGAAGACCTCAGCGAGCAGGTCCAGTACCGCCTGCCACGCTCGCGCCGAGTGGAGAGCGTGGTGCGCTACCCCGGGCACCGTGGCGTCGGCCGGTGAGCCGCCCGATTCGTTGGGATCGGCCCAGAAGGCGTGCTGCGCTCCGCCGTAGACGTTCACGCGCCAATCGACTCCGGCGTTCTGAAGTGCGTTGCCGAACTCCACGAGTTGAGCGGGGGTGCACAGTGGGTCCTCGGAACCCGTGCACAGCAAGAAGGCGCCGCCCACGCCGGTCCAAACGTCGGTGTCGACGGCTGGCAAGGCTGGATGGATCGCGGCGACTGCCTTGAAGGGAACCTTGGCACCGGCGAGTTCCAGCACGATACGGCCGCCGGCGCCGTAGCCAAGTGCGGCGAGCCGGTCGCGGTCGACGCCGGGTACGTCGAGCAAGACCTCGAGTGCAGCATGGCCGATGGCATGTAGGCGTTCTGAGTCGGCCAGCAATGGCATGACGCGTGCCAGCATCGCCTCCGGCTCGCCGAAGAACGTCCGGCCCGCGTGGTAGTCCATGGCGAGAGCGATGTATCCGTGCTCGGCGAGGATGTCGGCGCGACGGCGTTGATAGTCGTCGAGACCGATTCCGTCATGTCCGATGAGAACGGCCGGCCAGGGTCCCGTCCCGGAAGGGCGCGCCAGGTGGGCGATCATCGTCAATCCATCCGCGGCGTAGGTGATCTCGTCTGTGACGACCATTCGATGAACGTACCGAGGCACGACGCGATTTGGGCCCGTGTTCGCTCGGGGCTGACTCCGGCCGGCCGAGAGTCTCAAGCCTCGGCCAGATCGGCCTCGCGCGGCACCGACACGTCGTCCCAACGTCCGAGCTGGAAGCAGAGCTGGGTCAGGAGGTCGTCGAAGCGTTCGAACCGCAGCGCCTCGGCAAGCGGACGGCCGAGATCATCGACGACGAGCACGGCGGGGTCGTCGTCGCGACGGTCTCGATAGTCCAGCAGGACTGCGCGGTCGTGGTCCGCCTCCAGCACGACAAGCCTCTCGGATCCCGGATGCGCGCGATCCCAGGGAATTTCGTTCGGCGCGAACTCCATTCGGTTGGACAGCATGGCGAGCGTGACCACGTGTTCGAGCGGTACCGGGAAGCGCATGATCTCGACGTCTCGCACGGCAGCGTCCTCGCTGAACCGAACGAACCGCGCGGCGACGCCACCGCCGTTGCGCTCCCGCCATAGCGCGACGAGGTTGGCGGGAAGTTCGAGCCCGAGCCGGTCCTGGGTGGCAGCAACCAGAGCGTCGTCGGCCGCCAGCCTGGGTTCCGTGCCGTCCTGGCGTTGGACCGCATTGCGGTAGAAGGCGTGCGGGTCGGAGGTGCCCCAGAAGCGTCCCGCCCACTGGTCGTCAGGCGCCTCGCCCATGGATGGGCCGAGATCCCGCTTGGGCGTCTCGGTGCGCAGGCGGTCCCGTTCGCCTCGCAGTGCCGCGAAGAACTGGTCGAAGTCGTCGAACGCAAGGTCCACCGGGTCTTCACCTGGCGCCTTGTCGTAGTTCACGAGCAGTACTCGGGGCGGCGGTCCGCCGGAGTAGTCGAGCAGCGTCATGTCGCCGTACCGCGCCTGCAGCACGATGAGGTGCTCCGCGTTCTCGGGCAGGTCTTCGGGGTCGTGGGTGAAGTCCGCGTAGTGCTCCGCCACCGTGCGCAGCGTCTCGAGGGACGCCAACGATGAGTAGTCAATCGAGAACGCGCCACGCCAGTCGTCGTACACGGGCCTTGGATTCGGCACCAGCGGCACGTACAGCCATCCGACGTACCCGCCGTTCAGCACGCGGTACAGCGCGCGCAAGGTGTCGGGCAGGCGTACGCCGAGACGCGTCTCCGCCGCGGCGATCATGTCCTCGTCAGCGGCCGACGGCGGTTTTCGAACCGGGCCTGAACGGGACTCGAGAGCCTCCCGTGCGGCGTTGGTGCGCCAGTGCTCCGGCGAAACGAAGAACGTGTCAAGCGTCAGCGGGCTGGGATCGATGTCCAGTTCGATCTCCGGCTCGACGTTCACCGCGTCAGCGGTGAGCGGGCCTCCCGGTGCCGATGGCCCGGTGGCTTTCGCGGGCGCAGTGCTCTCCAGTCGGATGACGGCGACGCTGATGGCCGTGCCGACCACGAGGAGCAGCGCCATGGTGATGGTGTCCGCTGCCGTCAACGGCGCCAATGCGCGGTTGCCGACGACGAGCCGCCCCAAGCCCACCCCGAGGACGTAGAAGACCCCCGCCACGACCGCCTGGATGGGGAGCGTTACCAGCGTCGATAGGGCGATCTGTCGTCCACCACCGTTGCGCCGGGCCAGTTTCCACGCATTCCACTTCCCCAGGGCGTACAGGACCGTGAAGACGGGGGTTGCCAGTAGGACGACCCATGGCGATCGCTGCACCCAGCCGACGACCACCATGGTGCCGACCACGGCGAGAGCGGCGGCGAGGCGCAGTCCGAGCGCCAACCTCGGCGTCATCAGAACACTCCCGTCGTCTCGGCGATAGGTCGGGATCAAGCCTGTCACGCGCAAGGACGAACCGCAGGCGCACCCTCACCCGGCTCGTCGCTCCGCCGGGCCTGGGGGGTTCCGAGCGAACCTAAGCCTCGTCTGCCGTCGGACTCGAGTAATCCCAGGACAGCGTCTTGACGGGCGTCATGCGGATGTAGGCGGCGCCTGGTCTCGGTTCGGTGGGCCATTCGGGCTCTGGCACGCCCCGTGCCCTGGCACCCTCTCTCGCGAGCTGAAGTGCCTCCTCCGGTTCGCGAACGATGCGGGCGTGACCCTGGAACATGACACCCCGAATATCTGCCATCGTCGAGCCGTCTTCGAGCATGACACTCACGTTCGGGTTGGCTTCGACGTTGGCCACCTTGCGCGTCCCGTCTCGGACACCCATGACGATGTCGCGGCCCAGGCGGAAGTATCCTAGGGGTACCGAGTGCGGGAAGCCATCCGTCTCGATGGTGCTCAGGACCGCCCACGATGGGCGGCTATCCACATACGCCGCAATCTGTTCGTCACTCATTCTTCGTGGCATGAGACAGCGTAACAAGGGCGAAAGCCACGCTGAGCGAGACGGATCGGCAGACTGGTCGCCGATCTAGGACAGTCCCGTCGACGACCGCCGCCGACGAGATATGGCGTCGACGCTCGCCGCGAGCAGCAGCACACCACCCGTGACGAGGAAGTTGATGTAGGACGACTGGTTCAGCAAGCCAAGGCCGTTGGCGATGGTTGCGACCACCACGCCACCGATGACGGCGTCCAGCGCTCGACCCTTTCCGCCGAACAGACTGGTGCCACCGATGACGGCCGCGCCCACCGCGTACAGCAGCGTGTTGCCCGCCCCGGAGGACGCCGACACCTTGCCGGCGTAGGAGGCCGCGATGATCCCGCTCAGCGCTGCCAGCGACGAACACGCGATGAACACCGTCACCCGGATGCGGTCGACGGAGATACCCGCCCGGCGCGCAGCCTCCGCGTTGCCGCCGACCGCGTAGATGTGCCTGCCGTACGACGTGCGCTTGAGCACCACCGTCATCACGATGAGTAGCAACAGGATCAACGGCAGCACGTACGGGATCCCACTGATCTCGACCCGCGGGTTGACGCTGCGGTTGACGCTGAGGACGAACGTGACGCCCAGGACGACCGCCGCCACCGCGACTATCCGCGCAATCACGACGCCCAACGGGGAGTTCGCGAGACGCAGGGCCTTCTTCCGCCGGTACTGGAAGATCTCTAGGCATGCGAACCCCGCGACCACCAGCACGGCGATCGTCCAGCCGATGGCGACGGGCACGTTGCTGATGGTCAGCCCGCGGATCACCGGATTGTCGACACGGACCGACCCGCCCTCGCCGATCAGCTTGAGCGTCACCCCCTGCAGCCCGAGGAAGAACGCGAGGGTCACGACGAACGACGGGATGCCCAGTTTGGCTCGCAGCATGCCGATGACGAGGCCGATCAGTGCGCCGCTGGCAATGGCCACGAGGATGGCCGCCCACCACGGCCAGCTGAGGTTGGCCACGATCAGCCCCATCCCGCACGCCGAGACGCCGCCTGCGACGCCCGCGGACAGGTCGATGTCGCCCAGCAGCAGTACGAATACCAACCCCATCGCCAGCACGCAGATCGATCCGGCCTGGGTCACGAGGTTGGCCAGGTTCAGCGCGGACAGAAAGCGGTCGTTGGCCAGACCGAAGACCACGAACAGCACGACCAGACCCAAGACCGCAGGCAGCGATCCCATGTCGCCGCCGCGTACGCGTTGCACATAGCCGCGCACCGCGTCGCCGAACGTCTGATCGGCGCGGGCGTCGCCGGCGAAGTCGGAGTCGGCCAGGGACACGTCGGATCGTGAACTCACAGCGCCGGTTTCGGTGGTCACGTCGCGGTCCCTCGGATTCGTGTCTCGATCATGCACGGCACTTTCACATCGACTCGGCGGCCTGCGCAGGCGCCAGACCGAGGTTGCCGGATCTCCCGGCGGTGATGAGTTCCACCACCTGACCGTGAGTGACGTCGGAGGCCTTCACGTCGGCGGCCACCCGCCCCAGGTACAACGCGCAGATTCGGTCGGCGACGTCGAAGACGTCGTTCATGTTGTGCGAGATGAGCACCACGCCCAAGCCGCGGTCGGCCAGGCCACGCACCAGGTCGATCACCTGCTTGGTCTGTGCCACGCCCAGCGCGGCGGTCGGCTCGTTGAGCAACACCACCTTGGAGTTCCACAGCACCGACTTCGCGATGGCGACGGTCTGACGTTGCCCACCAGACAAACTCGACACCGTCTGCCGGACCGAGTTGACGGTGCGCACCGACAGCGACGTCAGCGCCTCGCGAGCCATGGTCTCCATCCGGGCCTCGTCGAGCATCCCCCGGGTCTTGAGTTCGCGCCCCAGGAACATGTTCTCGACGATGTCGAGGTTGTCGCACAGCGCCAGATCCTGGTAGACGACCTCGACCCCGAGAGCTGCCACGTCATTCGGGCTGCGGACGGTGACCGGCCGGCCCTCGAACAGGTAGGTGCCCGTATCGATCGGATGGATTCCGGCGATCGCCTTGACCAGGGTCGACTTTCCGGCTCCGTTGTCCCCGACCAGGGCGGTCACCTGGCCGGGATGGACCCGGAAGTCGACGTCGTGAAGGACGTGGACGACCCCGAAACTCTTGTTGACGCCACGTAGTTCGAGCAGCGGGGCGTTGGGCGACTCCGGTTCGACGACGGAGGTCACGGCGCTCAGGCTCCCGCGGCGGTGCACATGGCGGCGAACTGGCCGGAGCACACCTCTTCCTTAGCCTGTCCGCCGTCGTCGAAGACCACGTTGACGTTGTCCTTGGTGATCGACTTCGGGGTCAGCAGCACCGAGGGGACGTCCCGGTTGCCGGTGTCGTCACGCGAGGTGCTCGTCGTCTTCGGCTCATCGCCCTGCGCGAGTGCAATCGCAACGTCGGCGAGCGCATTCGCCTCTTCCTTGGCCGACTTGTAGACGGTCATGCACTGCGTTCCGGCCAGGATGTTCTGCAGGCCCTCGACGGTGGCGTCCTGACCGGTGACCGGAACCTGGCCCGCGCGCTTGTTCTTCTCCAGGATGGAGATGACCGAACCGGCAAGCCCGTCGTTGGCTGCGTACACGCCGTCGACGGCGCCGTTGGCCGCGGTGTAGAGCTGTTCGAAGATGGTGACTGCTGCGTCGTTGTCCCAGTCGGGCACCGCCTGCTCGCCCACGTTCTTCACCGACGGCGTCGCGTCGATCACCGAATGAGCGCCCTTGGAGAACAGAGTCGCGTTGTTGTCTGTGGGAGAACCGTTGAGGAACACCACGTTCGACGGCCTGCCCGCGAGGCAGTCGACGAGACCCTGGCCCTGCAGTTCGCCGACCTTGGTGTTGTCGAACGACACGTAGACGTCGGCTTGCCCGCCGAGGGTCAGCCGGTCGTAGTCGATGGTCTTGACCCCCTGGGTGGCAGCCTTCTGCTGGATCGAGGCTCCGCTGTCGGAATCGAGGTTGACGAGGGCGAGCACGGTGACGCCGTCGGCGATCATCCCGTCGGCAATGGTCGCCATCGTGTCGGCGGATCCCTCGGCGTTCTGGATCGTGTAATCGACGCCGGCAGCCTTGAAGGCAGCCTCCAGGGCGGGCCGGTCCTTCGTTTCCCACCGGACCGAGGACTTGGTGTCCGGAAGGATGACACCGACCTTGCCGCTGCCGGCCTCGGACGAGTTCGACGAGTCGGAGCTGGACCCACAGGCCGAGAGGGTCAGGGTCAGGCTGACGCCCACGGCGGCGGCGAGGAAGAGATTGGTGGTTCGATTCACGAAGATTCCTCCGGTTCGGTCACGCACGGGTTCTGGTTGAGTGGGATCACGTATAACGCAATCGAGTTCGGACCGGAGGGAATTGGCGTCACCGGGCTCCCATCAGATGCTCGATCGCCAACTGGTTGAGAGCGACGAAGCCGCAACCCCTTTCGCCGAAATAGGCGTCCGCGTCGAACTCTTCGTACGCGGTGCGATCGGCAAGCAGGTCGGCGTAGGTTTCACCCTCGTTCAGAGTGGGCTGCCGCAGCTCGGGCACCTTTGCCGCCCGAAGCGCCTCCTGCACGGCCGGGTCGGCACGGAAGGCGGCGGCACGCTGCCGTAGCAAGAGGTACATCCGCATGTTGGCCGACGCGGATGCCCACACTCCGGATGCGTCCTCGGTGCGGCTCGGCTTGTAGTCGAAGTGCCGTGGTCCGTCGTACGCAGGGCCACCATTCGGCCCACCGTGCTCGAGGAGGTCCACCAACGCGAACGCATTGGCGAGGTCACCGTGGCCGAACACCAGGTCTTGGTCGAACTTGATTCCGCGCTGGCCGTTGAGGTCGATGTGGAAGAGCTTGCCGCTGTAGAGGGCCTGCGCGATGCCGTGCATGAAGTTCAGCCCCGACATCTGCTCGTGGCCTGTCTCCGGATTGACGCCGACCATCTCCGGGTGGGCGAGGGTGTCGATGAAGGCCAGCGCATGCCCCACGGTGGGCAGCAGGATGTCGCCGCGCGGCTCGTTGGGCTTGGGCTCGATGGCGAACCGCAAGCCGCTACCCTGATCGATCACGTACTGGCACAGCAAGTCCATCGCCTCGCGATAGCGCTCGAACGCGGCCTGGACGTCCTTGGCCGAGTCGTACTCGCTGCCTTCGCGTCCGCCCCACAGCACGAAGGTCTCGGCACCGAGTTCGCTGGCCAGGTCGATGTTGCGCAACACCTTTCGCAAGGCGAAGCGGCGGACGTCGCGGTCGTTGCTGGTAAACCCGCCGTCCTTGAACACCGGCTGCGTGAATAGGTTGGTGGTCACCATGGGGACCACCAGACCGGAGGCGCTGAGCGCCGTCGTCAGTCGGCCGATCATCCGCCTGCGTTCGGCGTCGGAGCTGCCGAAGGCGAACAGGTCGTCGTCGTGCAGGGTGAGCCCGTAGGCGCCCAATTCGGCGAGCCGCTCGACGGCTTCGACGACGTCGAGCGAGGGCCGCGTGGCGACGCCGAAGGGATCGCTCCCGGTCCAGCCGACCGTCCACAGGCCGAACGAGAACTTGTCGGCAGGGGTCGGGGTCACACCCTCGAGTACCGGGGCGCTGGACTCCAGGACGGTCATGGGAACTCCTCGAGAATCGGGAACACTGGGGCTGCTCGGCCGCGCGGTGCTAGTTTGTTCGCGGCTCGAACATAAGATGTGGCCTACGCCACTGTCAAGGACGAATGTGAGGCGGCAGGTGGACGGGATGCAGGCGCGCCGGGCCGCCCGAGTGGGCACCAGCACCGACGACGTTCGGCGGCGCAACCTGTCGAGCGTGTTGACGCTGGTACACCGGCATCGATCCCTCAGCCGGGCGGACTTGACCCGCCACACGGGCCTATCACGTTCCACTACAAAGGCTCTCGTCGAGGAACTCGTAGCGCGCGGCTTGGTGGACGAGTCACCGGCGGAGTCGATTACGCAGGTCGGCAGGCCCAGCCTCATCGTGCGTCCCGGCCGGCGCGTCCTCGCGGTGACGGTCACACCCGAGGTCGACGCCGTGACGGTCGGACTCGTTGCCATGGGCGGTGTAGTACTCGAGACGGTGCGCCGCCAGACCGATCAGATCCCGACCGCAGCCGACACCGTGACGATCGCAGCCGAGGTGATCGAGGACCTTCGCGCCAACCTGCATGCCGAACAGTCGGTGACGGCCGTCGGGATAGCGGTACCCGGGCTGGTGCACGGGCCGCATTCGTCGGTTCGGCATGCACCGAACCTGGACTGGCGTGACGCCGAGATCGGCCAGATGCTCAGCGCGGCAACCGGCTTGCCGACCCATGCCGCCAACGACGCGAACGTGGGGGCAATCGCAGAGCACCTGTTCGGCAACCATCACGATGCCCGTCATCTGATCTACGTCAACGGCGGTCCCAGTGGCGTCGGCGCGGGCTTCGTGGTAGCCGGCGGCCTCCTCGAGGGACTTGCCGGATACGCGGGCGAACTCGGGCACACCTACGTCGGCGGTGGGCAGACCTGCCACTGCGGCAGCGTCGGCTGCCTCGAGACCGAGGTCGTCCAGGCCCCGTTGACCCGGCTCCTGGCCGAATTGGACGGCGTGACGGAACGCCGGCTGCCGCCACCGGATGCCCTCCGCGCCGAGCGCGACGAACTTGACCGTCAAACACGCTTGCTCGCCATCGCGCTCGGCAACGCCGTCAACATGCTCAACCCGGGTTTGATAGTGCTCGGAGGGTTCCTACGGGTCTTCTGTGCCTATGCCCCCTCCGTACTGCGCGAGGAACTGGCGCGACGCAGCATGGGTGCGCCGGGCGATCTGGTCCGGGTGGTGCCCGCCACGCTCGGCGCCGACACGTTGGCCATCGGCGCGGCCGAGATGGCCTTCGCGCCCGTACTCGCCGACCCCGCAGGGGTCTGAGTAGCCGGCAAGCCCGTTTGCCGACGGCCTTCTGGTCACCATGACAGCCGCATCGTCGCGAAGTGAGCAAGTCACGGGAATCGTGCGTCGTCGCGTGGAACATTCCGATGCAATGCATTCGACTCCAGTGCCGGTGGAATGACCACTCGATCCCCGTCGAGCGGCTGCGCGAAGCTGGTTGTGACAGTGACCTTCCTGCTGAGCACACCACGTGATCGCGGCGGGCAGCGTGCGTTACGACGCCTGATTGACCTCGGATCGGCGTCGGGAGCTGTCGCGTTGGTGCTCGTGAGCAAAGCGGCGTGGGTAGTGATCTGTTACCTCGTCACGGTGCAGTTCTGGACTGCAACCGTAACCGTCGGATCGGGTCCGCCTAGCACATCGTGGCGATCCTGCTGTCCATCATCGCGCTGAGCCACATACCGCTGGACGTCTACACCCCGACGCTGCCGCGTTGGCGTTGGCGGGATGCGGTGTGCTGTGCCCGCAGATGTACGGCCTGGCGCTCAGCCTGTCCACCAGGAATCTGGGGTTGGTAGGTGGAATAGCCAGCGCCGGTTGTTATCTCACCGTCAGCGTTGCTCTCGCCGCGGTCGGCGTGCTCCCAGAGAACGACCAGGGAACCCCGGGCTGGCTTTACGTCGCGTGTGGTGTCACCGCATTCGCCCTGCTGGCGTGGGCGACGTCGTCGCGCGGCAAAGCCTTCGCCGCATCACAATCAGAACCGTCGCAACCACTGAGGGAGAAGTCATGACGCAGGTCCATCTCGGGCACGTCTTTCACATCGCAGGCAATCCACTGGTGACCGAGGCCGCACAGGCCCTGGTATCCATTCCCGACGGCGCGCTGGTCGTCGACGATGCCGGCACCATCGTGTACTGCGGCGAACGGGACTCCCTGCCAGGCGAATACGCCTTGGACCCGGTCAACGACCGCCGCGGCGGCTACCTCATCCCGGGTTTCGTCGACACCCACATCCACTTCCCCCAGACCTACGCTGGGGACTCCTACGGCGGCGGGCAGCTCCTGGAGTGGCTCAACCTGTGCATCTTTCCCTCGGAGAGCAAGTTCGGAGACCCCGCCTTCGCCGCCAGGGCGGCCGTGGAGTTCTGCAACCGCCGCATCGCCGCGGGCACCACCGCGGCCATGGTGTTCGGGTCGGCGTTCCCGCACGCCCAGGACTCGCTGTTCGAACGCACCAAGGACGTCGGGCTACGGATCGTCAGCGGCCGCGGCATACAGACCGTCGGCGGTGACACCGCCCAACCGCTGATCACATCCGAGGACGACGCGATCCGCCTCACCCGCTCGGAGATCGACAAGTGGCACGCCGCCGACACCGGCGACGTCGACACCGCCCTGCTGCACGTCGCGATCGTCCCGCGCTTCGCCCTGTCGGTGACCACCGAGACGCTGAGGAACCTCGGCGAACTGTACGACGAGGTGCGCGACCGCGGCGTCTACGTCCACAGCCACCTCAACGAGAACAACCGCCCCGGCACCGGCGAGGTCGACACCACCAAGGAGACCTACCAGGTCGACTCCTACCTCGACACCTACGACGGAAAGTTCCTGCCCGGCTCGCAGGTCGGCGGCAAGAGCCTGCTGGGCAAGCGCACCATCCTCGCGCACTGCGTGCACTGCCAGGACGTCGAACTCGAGCGGATGGCCGAAACCGGCACCTCCATCTCGCATTGCCCCGTCTCGCAGCTGTTCCTCGGGTCGGGCACCATGCCCTGGAAGCGCACCGTCGCCGCAGGGGTCAACATCTCCTCTGGCACCGACTTCGGCGGCGGCGACGAATGGCTGATCTCCCGCGTCCTCGGTGACGCCTTCAAGCAGCACATCACCGAACCCGGCGACGACGGTGTCTCCATGCACCCCGCCGAGATGCTCTTCGTGGGCACCTTGGCCGGCGCCCGAGCCTTGGACATGGAGAACCGCTTCGGCAACTTCGACACCGGCAAGGAGGCCGACTTCATCGTCGTGGAACCCGAAGACGCCCTCAAGGGCCTGCTCGCCAATGCCTACCGCGCCGCCGATCCCGAACTCGCCCGCGACCAAACCCTGTTCGCCCTCCTGATGGGACTGCGCGAAACCTCGATCGCCGAGGTCTACGTTCGGGGACGCAAGCTCAACGCACTCTCGAGCGCCGGGTGACCCCTATCCATTTCGAACCATTCGAATGAACACCGTGATAAAGAGAATGCAATGAACACCACCATTTCCCACTGGACGCGCCGCGTCACACGCGGAGCCGTCCTGGCCGCCGCGGCAACGCTGGTTCCGATGGGCATCCCCGCCTACGGCCACGCCGACCCCGGCCCCGTGCCCGGCCCCGGAATCGGATGCGAAACCATCCACTGGGGTCCGCTGGGAATGCAGCGTCGCAAGATCTGCGACGGCCCACAGCAGTCGGATGGCACCTGGCAACGCACGAGGACCATCTATTCCCCGGCCTTGTACCTCGGATCGCCCTGCCTCAATAGTCCGAACACCTCCGGCGACGGAGACGACACCATGGTGAATTCGATGGTGGACTGCAGCCCTCACGCGTACCCCGAGAACACGCTGTCACAGGAGACCTACCCGGTAGCGCCCAACACCGTGCTGCCCGACGAGCCCGGCTGGCTGCCGCCGTTCACCAACAACATCCTTTAAGCCGTAACAAGGGCTCGATGCGCCGGCGGACGGCGGTTGCACCGGCATCATCGGCGAGACGGCGGGCGCGAGCAACGGTGGCCTCAGACGACCGTCCGTCTCGCCTGCTCTCCAAGAAGGCTGCCAGATAAGCGGTTTCGGCGAATCAGCCTCGAAACCGCGTTCCTCGTGCTTACCAAGGTGGTGATGACGACAGAGTGAACGCGGCCGAAATTGGGGGGCGGAGACGTCGGAAACGGTGTGCAACACGTAACTGAAACGTCACACGCCTGCGTCGGCTACCCGCCCGCTACCGTGTGATCGAACTCGTCCACCCCCGCGCGATCGACGAAACGCCCCCGCCCATGAACTGAACGGGACAATCGATGACGACCACTGCACGTCTCCGCGCGGCTGCAGTCGCCGCCGGCGTTCTCACCGCTGTGATGGCGGGCTGCTCCGCCGCGCCCGAGGAATCGTCGGTCTCAGCCTCGACCGTCCCCGTCACGTCGTCGATGCCGAGCGCCCCCTCTGCCACGGGCAGCGGCCCGAGCACCGGGGCACCCGGTAACGCACAGGCGCCCGCTCCGGCCGCATCGCGGCCCCTCTCGGATTTCGTCGAGGACGTCCCGGAAGGCCCGCAGTACTCGTTCCACTCGTTCGCCATGCCGAGCGGTGAGATTCAGTGCCGCTTCGTGGACGGCGGGCTGGCGTGCCAAACCGGGGAGTATCCGCACACCGTCGCCGGTGACGCACTCTGCGACTTCTACCCCGGCGTCGAGCAGGGCAACGCCGTGCGATTCGGCTTCTTCGATGGTGCACCCAAGCAGCCGTGCGCGACGATCATCCAGGGCGACGGATTTCAGTCGCCCCACACGCTGGCCTATGGCCAGAGCGTGACCGCACCGCTGCGGTCGGGGCTCACCATCACCTGCACGTCAGCCAGGGACGGACTCACCTGCATCCAGGCCGGCGGGACCGGACCACGGGGCTTCTTCCTCTCGACCGACACCTTCACCATCCTCTGACACCGTCCGCCCACACGTCAGTCGGCTTGTCCTGAGCGCGGCCTGACTGCACGGGTAACACCACCAGGGTGGACACTATGACGTGGCTCTTTCTGCGACAGTGTTCAAGGTCGAACTCGCCGTCTCCAATGTCGATCACGGCTACTACGCCGATCACACGCTGACCGTGGCCCGTCATCCCAGTGAGACCGATGAGCGGATGGTGGTGCGACTGTTGGCCTTGGCCTGCGCGCATACAGGCTCGACGACCTCGACGGTGAGTTGGCGTTCGGGGCGGGCCTGTCCACCCCTGGCGTACCGGACCTGCGGCTGGCCGACTACACCGGCCGCATCCTGGAGTGGATCAACGTCGGCCAGCCCGATGCACGCGCCTTGGGCAAGGCGGCCAGCCAGGCCGACCAAGTGCTGCTGTTCCCGTTCGCCGCCGGAGTCTCCACCTGGTGGCGCACCGTCGGCCCCAAGGTGGCCGGGCTGACCAATCTGTCCGTGGCGCAGATTCCGAACGAGCCGGTGCAGCGGCTGGCTCAGACCGTCGATCGACGGGTCGCGGGCCAAGTGATGGTCATGGAAGGTCAGGTGACGATGACCCTCGGCGGAGTAGACGCCACCTTCACGCCCGAGCCGTTGAAGTGACGGGTTGAGCCTGCCGTCCCCGGCCTCAACCCGTCGGCAGGCCCTTGAAGTTCGGCTCCCATCCCAGCGCAGGGGCCACGTAGCGGGCGAAGCTCTCGAGGATGTGCAGGTTCAGATCCACCCCGAGCTGGCTGGGGATCGTCAGCATCAGCGTGTCAGCCGACTGCACTGCGGCATCGGCCTTCAGTTGCTCGACGAGGACGTCGGGTTCGGCGGCATAGGTCTTGCCGAAGGTCGAGCGGAACCCGTCGATGATGCCGACCTGGTCTGCCGAATCGTCTCCCCGAGGGCCGAAGTAGCGCCGGTCCAGATCCGTCACCAACGGGAAGATGCTGCGGCTCACCGAGACCCGCGGAGTTCGACGGTGACCTGCGGCCACCCACGCGGCACGAAACTGGTCGATCTGCTCAGCTTGCAGGTCTGCGAAGGCCTCCCCCGTGGCCTCGGTCAGCAGCGTCGAACTCATCAGGTTGACGCCTGCCGTGCCCGCCCATCTCGCGGTCTCCCGCGATGCGGCGCCCCACCAGATGCGCTCGGCCAGCCCTGGCGAGTGCGGCTCGATGCGCAGCTTTCCGACTCGCCCAAACTGTTGGGGATCGGCGTCGGCGACACCCTCACCGCGGACGGCACGCAGGAACAGCTCGAACTTCTCCCGGGCGATGTCGGCGCCACGCGGATCCGTCGAACCGGTGTACCCGAAGGCCTCCCACCCGCGCAGCGCAGGCTCAGGCGACCCGCGACTGACTCCAAGTGCCACCCGGCCCTCGGAGAGCAGGTCGAGCGCAGCCGCCTCCTCGGCGAGGTGCAGGGGATTCTCGTACCGCATGTCGATGACACCGGTGCCGACCTCGATGCGCTGGGTACGGGCGGCGATCGCAGCAAGCAGCGGCATGGGTGCCGCGGACTGCCGGGCGAAGTGGTGAACGCGAAAGTATGCGCCGTTGACCCCTAACTCGTCGGCACCTGACGCGATGTCGACTGCATCCCGCAACATGTCGGCGGCGCCGGGCCCACCAGACCCGCCAGCGGACGCGTAGTGCCCAAAGCTCAGAAATCCAAAAGCCTTCACGGCATCGCAAACCTCATTCTTCGTTCAGGTATTCCCCAGCGCCTGGCCGAGGTTCGCATGTCCCCGCGCGCGAGGCTGCCTACTTCGTCCGTGCGCCGCTGACATCCGCAGATCCGACACGTCGGTCTGAGCACCGCGTTGCTCGATTCCCATGGTTACGGGCGTTGCTTCCGGGTAACTCACAGCGAGGAGCCACGGTCGTCAGACGTGGTCAACGCGCGATTGGCGGGCTGAAACACGATGGTCGACTCCGACGCCGGGCGCGCGCCAACGGCAGCAGTGTCCGTGGCAGACGTCGCAGCGTTCCTGCAGACGAAGGTGATCGGGCCCGCGGACGCCGGCCGGCTCGCCCTGCGGGATCTCGTAGACGACTCTCGAGTACTTCGGCCAGGAGACGCCTACGTTGCGATCCCTGGAACGCGTTGGCACGGTCTAGATTTCGAGAATGAGGCTGTCGCGGCCGGGGCGGTCTTGGCCATCAGCGATCGACCGTCATCGGTCTTGCCGACGCTGATTGTCGACAACCCCCGTGCAGTCGTAGGGCCGCTGGCGGCCTGGTTCCACCAGAGGCCATCGCGAAGGGTCCGCGTCTTTGGGGTCACTGGCACGAACGGCAAGACCAGCACTGCTCACTTCATCGAAGCAGGCCTTGCCGCCGCAGGCGAATGCACCGGGCTGATCTCCGGCGCCCGCATCCAGGGACCGAACTGGGGCCTCATTCCTACGCGCACCACACCGGAGGCGGCCACGTTGCAGCGCACCCTGGCCCACTTCCACCGCGAGGGCGTCTCGGCCTGCGCCGTCGAGGTCTCATCCCACGCCATCGCCCAGCGCCGGGTGGACGGGACCAAATTCCGCGCGATGGCATTCACCAATCTCAGCCACGATCACCTCGACTACCACGGCACCATGCAGGCCTACTTCGCAACGAAGGCAAGCATGTTCACCTCGGACCGCACGCAGATTGCCGTGGTCAACGTCGACGATGCCCACGGAGCGCGCTTGGCCTCGAACACCACGGTACCCACGTGGACCTGCTCGACCGTGGACCCTTCGGCCGACGTGTACGCCGAGGACGTCGTCTGCACTGAGTCTGGGAGTCGTTTCACAGCATGCACTCCCGCCGGCACGGCCGGCGTATGCCTGCAAACACTCGGACCCCACCAAGTGTCGAACGCAGTGGTTGCGTTGACCAGCTTGATTGCCGATGGCATCGACCCCATCGCCGCCGCCGAAGGTGTCTCCTTCCTGACTGCGATTACCGGCAGGTGTAAACCCGTGCACGCCGGACAGCGCTTCACCGCAATCGTCGACTACATGCACAACACGGCGGGCCAACGCACGCTACTGCCCTACCTCAGACAATTGACGAAGCGTCGACTGATCCTCGTCGTTGGAGCCAGCGGTAGCCGCGACCCCAGCAAGCGCAGGCCGCTGGGCCAAGTCGCCGCCACCTACGCCGATACGGTGATCGTCACCGACGAAAGCCCCGAAGACGACGACCCCGCAGTTCTTCGCCGCGACGTCCTAGCCGGCGCCCGCAGAGCCCGTCACGCCCACGTCATAGAGGAACCCAACCGACACCGCGCCCTAGAACTGGCCGTGTCCGCTGCCCGGCCGGGCGACGTACTAGTCGTTGCCGGCAGGGGCAGCGACACCACCCTCCGACGGGGCTCGCACACCTCGCATTTCGACGACCATGCTCAACTCCACCAGATCATCACCGCCGCCATCGGCACGCGCGGCCCGACAGCAGCCGAATTGGCAAGGCGCGGTCGAGCGACGACGTCCGTCTGGGTCCGAAACTCCCCTGGCACGTCCCGTGAATGACCGTCAAGATCAGCGAATGGCAATCCGCATACTTGAGTGGTGACACCCGCGGGCTGCGCACCAGGCGCCTGCCCGACAGCGGAAGCCCGCCGCCGCCGGTTCGCCGATCTTTGAAAGACTGATACCCATGACCGACGCTCGTGACCTCCCACTGTCTGCACCGGGACAGACCCCGCGCCGAGTCATGACCATCGCCGGCTCCGATTCGGGCGGCAGCGCGGGTCTGCAGGCTGACATGCGAACGTTCGCGATGCTGGGGGTGCATGGGTGCGCCGCACTGACCGCCGTCACGGTCCAAAACTCGTTGGGCGTCAGAGCGTTTCACGAAGTTCCGACTGACATCGTCGCGGGGCAGATCAGCGCGGTGGCGTCCGACATCGGCATCGAGGCGGCCAAGACCGGCATGCTGGCGTCCAGCGCGATCATTCAGACCATCGTGGCTACGTGGAGGTCCGAAGGGCTCGACGGCACCGTCCCGCTCGTGGTCGATCCGGTGTGTGCGTCCAATGTCGGCGAGCCACTGCTTCACCCCAATGCGCTGGACGCCATGCGCGACGAACTGATCCCACTGGCCACGCTGGTGACGCCTAACCTCGACGAGGTGCGACTGCTAGTCGGCATCGACGTCGTCGACGACACGACTCAACGCGAGGCTGCCCGGGCACTACACGCGCTGGGGCCGCAATGGGCGCTCGTGAAAGGCGGCCACCTGCGCACCTCGCAGACCAGCTCCGATCTACTCTTCGACGGCTCTGAGTTCCACCAGTTCGCTGCGCACCGGGTGGACACCCCCCATGATCACGGCGCCGGCGACACCCTCGCCGCGGCGATCACCGCCGCGCTGGCGCACGGCTACCGGGTTCCCGAGGCGGTCGGTTTCGCCAAGCTCTGGATCACCGAGTGCATCCGCGCCGCCTATCCGATCGGCCGTGGCCACGGCCCGGTCAACGGCATGGCCAGATTGCTCCGCTGATTGCGCTGCAACGACCGGTCGCTCGTCTAGCAGAGACATCGAGACGTGTGCGTCTCACTGCGTAGGGCGGTGCTCGGCCAAGGTTCGGAAGGCCTGCACGGGTGAGGCGGTGGGGTCCTCGGTGAGGACTTGGATGCCGATGTGGTTGGCGCCGGCTGCCAGATGGCCGTTGATATGGGCGTAGATCATTTTCGGAGAACCGTGGGCGACTAGGGCGTCGATGAGTGCGTCGCTGCCTGACCCGTCGACGTCCGCTTCGGTGAACCCGTGCCGCATCAGGTTGTTGGTGTAATTGCGCAAGCCGAGGTAGGGAAATTGGACGGCCGGACGGCCAATCCTTCGCGCCTCGTCACCGCCCTCGGTCAGCACGACCTTGTGCTCAGGGGCCAGGAAGGCGTTGCTGCCCAATGTTTCTCGGGCATATCGCGTATGTGCGTGCACCGTGAGATAGGGGTGTGCGCCCAGTGTCCTCTCGCCGGCCAGTGTGAGTGTGTTGGTTCCCAGGGCGCCTATCACCATCGCTTCGGCCGGCACTCCGCCATCCAGGAGCGCGTCGACGTAGTGGACCACCCGCTCGTACGGCTTTTCGTAGGTGGCTCGGGTTTCAGGATGGCCGAGACCGATGCCGAGCAGCAGGCGAGGTCCGTAGCGGTCGACGATTCGGCGATAGTGGTGGGCGATGCTACCTGCGTCGTCCTGCCACATGTTGATGATGGCGCTCGCGATGATTGCGTCTTTCGTCGCGGCGATCATCTGCTCGAGCAAGTGCATGTCACCCACGGGGTCTGCGCCGATTCCCACCCAGATCGTCTGATAACCCAGCTCTTCGAGTTGGGGCGCGTACCTGATACGGGGGGCACCGCCCAGTGCGGGATTGAGCCATGCTCCGTAAGTGCCGAACTGCGCGTACACGTCAGGTGTCTCCTTCGGATCGCGCACCAACGTGCGCTGAGATGACCACGGCGGGCCGACCCCGTCCGCGGTTCAGTGTGGGTTGATCGATGTCCTGTGCTACAGGCTTCTTCGCGGAATGAACTAGCGGCGGGTTGCCGTCATCCGCGCGGTGGCGTGGTGCTAAAGATCGGCCAGCAGATCTCTGTGGCGGTGAAGCCGTATGGGTCCGAGGGCGTCGAGCCGATGTAGTGTTCGCGGATCGGTCCCTGGTCGCTGATCAGATGTTCGTTTACGTGTATCCCTAGAGCCCCGTAGCTGCGGTCGATGCCGTCGTGACCGCCGGAGTGGGTGAGCACCGCGAACTCGGCCTGAGGCAAGACCTCGGCGCGGACGCCGTCCGGGGGATCCGCGGAGGGCGGCGCTGCAACGAAGAGCGTTGCCCTCCCACGCGATTCGAGGAACAACGCTCGATCGTAGAGGCCACCCGGCACGACCCACGAAGGTGCAATTGCTGCCGCTGCCACCGCGTCTCGTAGTCTCCCCAGCGTCGCCCCAAACCAGCCGTCTATCTCGGACACCTCGATGGTGGCGCCGATCGACCACACGGCGAGCGCAGGTTCATGTCGCAGCTCCACGTGGGCCGGGGTCCGCACGGGGGCAAGTAACTCGCGCAGCGCGCCAACGGCGTCACGCGTCTGTTGCAGCTGCTCCTCCATCTGTTCGAGATGGGTGGTGATGATCTCGGTGCGGGCCGCGGCGTCGTCGGTGCTCAGCAGCGCTTTGATGTCGGGAATGGACATGCCCAGAGATCGGAATCGGCGGATGATGTGCGCGGAATCGACCTGGCCGGTGTCGTAGAAGCGGTAGCCGGTATGGGAGTCGATGTGGGCTGGTTCGAGAATGCCAATGTCGTGATAGTGCCGTAGCGCCTTCCTGCTCAGGCTGGTCATCACGGCGAAGTCACCGATCGAGACTCGTGCGCCCATGGCTTCCTCCTATGCATTCCGCGCCCGCGTTATCGGGCAAGGCCATCATGGAGTTTCCCCCTAGGGCAAGGTCAACATTGCGGCCCGCCGCCAGGAGCACCGGCACCAATTCTCAACATTGGGTTGACTCTCCCCTTAGGGGAAGCTCCAACGTGGAGTCATGACCACAGAATGGGATGGACTCCCGGACAGCATAAAGACGTTCATGACCGCGCTCGATGCCCTCGAGGTGAACCAAGCGCTGGCCACACTCACCGCGGATGCCGTGGTGACCGACGAAGGCCACGACTACACGGGACACGACGAGATCGGGGGGTGGTTGGCCACCGCGGCCGGCGAGTACACCTACACCTCCACATTCACCGGCGCGGACACGACCGAAGCGGGCGTCGACGTCGGGCAGCACCTGGAGGGCAACTTCCCCGGCGGGGTCGCCGATCTGCACTATCGCTTCACCCTCGACGGCGCGCTGATCAGCCGGCTGGTGATCGAGCCATGAGCAGGAGCTGGTTCATCACAGGAGGCACGCCGGGCAACTTCGGGGTGGCGTTCGCCGAGGCAGCGCTCGAGACCGGGGACCGCGTGGCGCTCACATCCCGGCGTCCCGAGGCGCTTGCGGCATGGGCGGAGCAGTACGGCGACCGCGTTCTCGTCGTGCCGCTGGAACTTACCGATGCGGCCCAGGTGCAACGTGCGGTACGTGAGGCCGAGGAGCACTTCGCCGGTATCGACGTGCTGGTCAACAACGCCGGTCGCGGTTGGTACGGCTCGATCGAGGGAATGGACGAGTCCGCGATGCGGGCAATGTTCGAGCTGAACTTCTTCGCGGTGCTGTCGGTGACACGCGCGGTGCTACCCGGGATGCGCGCCCGCGGGAACGGGTGGATCGTCAACGTGTCCTCGGTGGCCGGGCTTATGGCGGCGCCGGGATTCGGCTACTACAGCGCGACGAAGTACGCCATCGAAGCCGTCAACGATGCGCTGCGCGATGAGGTCGCCGAGCAGGGAATCTCCGTGCTGGCGGTCGAACCGGGAGCGTTCCGCACCAACGCCTACGCCGGCTTCGCGAACGAGCCCGTCGAGGAGACGATTCCGGTCTATCACGACTTGCTGGAACAGGTCCGCGCCACGTTCGTCGAGATGGACGGGGTACAACCCGGCGATCCGCGCCGCGGTGCCCGTGCGGTGATCGCGGCGATGGCCCAGGATCCGCCGCCCCGTCGCCTAGTCCTGGGCAACGGTGGATACGACGCCGTGATCGAAGCGTGGGAGCAGAACCTGGTCGACATCCGGGCGAATGAAACGCTTTCTCGCAGTGCGGACTTCCCTACGTAATCCGCCGCTGACGGCCGGCGCGGGCAACGACGTCACCGGCGACGAGTTGCCCGCCAGCCGGACCACACGGCGAGCACGGTGAGCACCGCGAGCACCGGGTAGATGACGAGCAGGTCGATGCGAACGTTGGCGTCCGCCCGATCCTCGGACACCGCGATCTCCCACCCGGCATAGGCGACCCACAGGACCGCGGCGACGAGGGCGATGCGCGAACGGGTCGACCTCCACAGGAGAGCCAGGGCACTTGCAAAGAGCAGCGCAAGCCACGGGTGATCGATGAGGAGAGTGGTCCAACGCATGGCCTCTACAGCGTAACGGCGGCGAATCAACCGGTGTGGTCACTGACCATCGATCGTGGGGGCATCTCATTCGTGGACCGGGCGCAGAGCTTCAGCCCCCGCCCGCGGCTGCGCCGCACGACTCAGACATTGGCATCTACAGTCGGGGCGCAGCCGTAGCCGACCCGGTTGAAGCGCTTGGCACGGGCGATCATTCGCATGTCCGCGTCCTGGGAGATGAGTTCGGCAAGTTCCCGGTGCAGCGCTGCGCCAGCCCGCTCGCAGAATTGCTGCGGTTCCTCAGCGGCATCGGGACGTTCGGGGATGATCAGGTCGACGATCCCGGCACGGCGGAGATCGACCGACCGGATTCCCTGCCGGTCGGCCATCTCGGCGGCGTGCTCGACGTCGCGGTGCACGATTGCGCTCGCACCCTCCGGCGGGAGCGGCGAGAGCCACCCATGCTGGGCCGCGAGGACGCGGTCGGCGGGAACCAGTGCCAGCGCACCTCCCCCGGTGCCCTGCCCCAGTAGCAATGACACTGTCGGGGTGTCGAGGTCGACCATGTCGGCGATGCATCGCGCGATCTCGCCCGCCAGCCCACCTTCCTCGGCGTCCTTGGAGAGTGCGGCCCCCGCGGTGTCGATGACGGTGACCAGCGGCAGCTGCAGGTCTTGGGCCAGGCGCATGCCACGGCGCGCCTCGCGTAGCGCGGCGGGACCCAACGGGGTGAGCGGCGTCTGCCCGCGCCGGTCCTGACCCAGCAACACGCACGGCATGTCACCAAAGCGCACCAACGCCAAGATCAGACCCGGGTCGGATTCACCCTGCCCGGTTCCGTTGAGCGGCAACACGTCTGCAGCGGCATTGAACAGCAGCTCCCGGACGCCGGGACGGTCACTCCGGCGCGACGCCAGCACCGACGTCCACGCAGGCACTTCCTCGATGTCCCACTCCGGCGTGACCATCACCGACCGACGGCAGCGTGGCGCGTCGGTCATGATGCGCAGCGCGCGGTCCACGATCTCGCCGAGTTGCTCGGGCGGTCGCACGGCGTCGATCAGGCCATGCGCCTGGAGATTCTCCGACGTCTGCACGCCGCGGGGGAACTCGTCGTCATAGAGCGCCTCGTAGACCCGCGGGCCCAGGAAGCCGATGAGCGCCGCCGGCTCGGCGACGGTCAGGTGGCCGAGTGATCCCCAGGAGGCAAACACTCCGCCGGTCGTGGGGTGGCGCAGATAGACGAGGTACGGCAGATGCGCCGCCTTGTGCGCGGTGATCGCGGCCGTGATCTTCACCATCTGGAGGAAGGCGACCGTGCCCTCCTGCATCCGGGTTCCGCCTGAGGTGGGCAGCGCCAAGAGCGGCAGCCCCTCCGCGGTAGCGCGGTGAATCGCGGTGACCAAACGGTCACCTGCCGCAACGCCGATCGATCCGGCAAGGAAGGCGAACTCGCTCAACAGGATTGCAACCCGGCGACCGCGGATGGTGACCGAGCCCGTGAGCACAGACTCGTCGAGGCCGGTCTTGGTTCGGGCTGCCTCCAACTCGTCGGCGTATGTCTGCGCGGCGGGATATTCCACGGCGGGTGAGTCCCAGCACTCGAAGCTGTCCGCGTCGGCGACGACCTCGAGCAGTTCACGTGCGCTCAACCGGGTCATCACACCGCCTCCGTCAGCCACGCGCGGACCAGTTCGTCGTCGCCTCCGAGGACTGGCGGTGCCAGGTGCTGTCTCTCCGTGACTTCGGTGCCGTCTGCGTCGAAGAACCGCAGCGGAGGACCGGGCAGCGTTACGCGGCCCAGCGTCGGATGCTCGACGTCGATGAGCAGCCCTTGGGACTTGGTCTGCTCCCACTCGTATACCTCTTGGACGTTGCGCACCTTCCCCGCGGGCACGCCCACCTCGTCGAGGTGCTTCAGCAATCGCTCGGTGTCCCAAGCGCGAAACAGTTCGGAGACCAGTTCGATGACGCCCAACCGGTTGTCGACCCGCTGCGGATTGGTGGCCATGCCCTCGTGGTCGGGATCGATGCCGAAGCCCTCGCAGAACCGGTGCCACAGACCCTCGCTACCCACCGAGATCTGCACGGCGCCGTCGGCGGTCGGGAACAGTCCGTATGGGCAGATCGAGGGATGATGGTTGCCCTGCGCCTCTCCGACCTCACCGGCGACGGTCCACTTCGTGCCCTGGAAGGCGTGTACGCCGACGACACTTGCCAACAACGAGGTGCGCACCACCTTGCCCCTCCCGGTGCGGTCGCGCTCCCTCAGCGCAGCGAGGACGCCGAATGCCCCGTACATGCCGGCGAGCAGGTCCGCGATCGGAACGCCAACGCGTTGAACGTCATCGGGCCCCGAGCCGGTGAACGACATGAGGCCTGCTTCTCCCTGGGCTATCTGGTCGTACCCCGACCGGCCACCTTCGGGTCCATCGTGGCCGAATCCACTGATGGACAGCACGACGAGCCGCGGGTTGAGTTCGGCCAGCCGCCGGGTCGAGAATCCCAGCCGGTCCAGCACCCCGGTTCGGAAGTTCTCGAGCAAGACGTCCGCCCTGCACACCATGTCCTCGAGTGCCTGCCTGCCCTCGTCTGTCTTGAGGTCTAGCGCGATCGACCGCTTGTTGCGGTTCGCCGACAGGAAGTAGGTGGATTCACGTTCGGCATCGGCCGGCTGGACGAAGGGCGGGCCCCAGGATCGGGTGTCGTCACCCCCCTTGGGACTCTCCACCTTGATCACGTCCGCCCCGAGGTCGCCGAGCATCATGGCGGCGTGCGGGCCGGCGAGCGCGCGCGTCAGATCGACGATGACGGTGCCGACCAGCGGACCGGTTCTTCCTGAATTGAGTGGCATGACGGTCCTCCGGGTTGGATTGGTGTCCTAGTGGCCTAGCCAATTGTGGATGGTCGGCGCATCGCCGTCAAGTCCTGCGGATGGGGTGAAACCGCCGTTCAGACCCGGTTTCGGCACGCCAAAGCGGCGACACGCGGGAGAGCGTGCCGCCGCCGTGAACCGGCGTCAGAGCCAGCCGGGCAACACCAGCAGCGCCCAGGCGATGACCGGCCCGATGACCACGACGAGTGCGCTGTACTTGAGGATCTGCCTGTAGAACACGTCTCGGTCGATGCCTTGAGCGTTGGCCAGCACCAGTGCCCCGTTGGTGGAGAACGGGCTCACGTCCACGATCGTCGACGCAATGGCCAGGGCGACGATCACGCCGATGGCGCCGACCTCGCCGGCCATCAGGAACGGCACGGCGAGCGGGATGGTGACGCCGAGGATGGCGGTCGACGACGCGAATGCGGAGACGATGGCACCGATGTAGCACAGCAGCAGCGCCACCAGCAGCGGAATACCCAGTCCCGCAACGCCATTGCCGACCCACTCGACGGTGCCGGCTTCCTGCAATACGCCGACGAACGTCAGCACGCCGCCGATGAGAAGCACGGTGGACCAGCTGATCTGGTTGATGGCGCCCTTCTGAGCCTTCGGTGAGGCCAGCGCCAAGACGACCGCTACCGTCATCGACACGAAGCCCACGTCGAGATCCAGGATGAGGGCGAACACCGCGAGCGAGGCCAGCCCAATAAAGGTCAGGATCTGATCGAAGGTGATCGCCTTGACGGCGACTGCCAGCGGCGGCGCCTTCTCGACCGTGACGGCCTGCGACTTGGCCTTGGTGGTGGTCGTACCGAAGCCTCGCATGACGGTGGTGGGCGTTTTGCCGCCTCCGACCGAGCCGGTGTCGTCGTCGGGTCGCAGCCCATCGGCGTCGTGAACGCTGCGTCCGATGAGCGACCGTCCGCCGAGGAACACGAAGAGCAGAACACCGATCGCGGCGTTGAAGAACAAGCTGCCGAGGAACAGGGTCAACGGGCTGTTCTCCAGGCCTGCGTCGGCCGCGATCGTGTTCACCGTGACGCCATAGATGCTGATCGGCGAGAAGCCGCCGGCCTGCGCGCCGTGAATGACCATCATGCCCATCAGCAGCGCATTGATCTTGTACCTCGACGCGAACCCAAGGGCAATCGGCGCCACGATCGCGACCGCGGCCGGCCCTAGGGCTCCGATCGACGTCAGGACGCCCGTGATGCCGAACATCACCCAGGGGATCAACGCCACCCGGCCACCGACCAGCCGAACGGCCCCGCGGACCAGGAGGTCGACCGTTCCGTTGTTCTGCGCGATCGCGAAGAGGTATGTGATGCCGACCAGGGTGAGGAACAGGCTGCTGGGGAAGCCGCCGATGATCTGGTCGGCGTCCATCCCCACGGCGATGGTTCCCACGAAGAACGCGGCGACGAAACCGAGTGCGCCCATGTTCACCGGCAGCACTGTCGCGGCGATGAACATGATCACCAACGCCAAAATCGGGATTACTTCGGTAGGCATATCGCTCTCCACGTCTACGTGCGGCTAATTGGCCTAGCCACTGGGTCACTAGGCAGTGAATCAGTGAACTGCGTCACTGTCAACCGTGCTTTGTGGTCGTGATCATCCCGGTGACCAAGCTAGTGTGTGGCATAGAGGAACAGAGAGTGAGTGACACAGTGGCTGAGCAAATTCGCCCCGTGACCCGTCCCAGGCTCTACGAAGTCATCGTCGAACAACTCTGCGAGCACATGGCGACCCGTGACATGAAGGCCGGCGAGCGACTACCGCCCGAGCGCGAGTTGGCCGCTCAGTTGGGCGTGAGCCGCGCGTCGCTCAGCCAAGCCCTGGTCGCCCTAGAGGTGCAGGGCATCCTGGCTGTGCGACACGGCGACGGCGCGGTGCTCGTCCGGCGCCCGGTCGGCGACTCGGCGATCCGGGCCCTGCGCGAACACGCCGATCGGCTGCCCGAGGTGATCGAGGCACGCGAAGCGCTCGAGGTGAAGTTGGCCGAACTGGCGGCCGACCGCCGCAGTGACGAGGAGATGGCCGCCATCGACGACGCCCTGGCGATCATGGAGATGGAGATCACCGAAGGTGAGCGCGGGGTGTCCGGCGACGAACACTTCCATCAGGCGATCACCGCTGCTGCCCACTCACCCCTGCTCGCGCGCTTGATGGGTGAGATCTCGGAACTGGTGCGCGAGACGCGGATCGAGTCACTGTCGCAGTCGGAACGGCCACGCGCCTCGTTGGAGGGTCACCGACGAATCGCAGAAGCCGTGCGCCGGCAAGACGCCACCGCGGCCGGACGAGCCATGGCCGAGCACATCCGACTGGTCTCCGACGTCGCCCTGCTTCGCGACGACGGCCGCGCCACCTGAGATCGGTTGAGCACCGAAGCTTCTCGTCGTACCCACGACTAGACGGATCTTCAGTGTCACAACGTGGTCGCAGTTCGTTCGCGTGAGCGGCCGTCGGCGTCGTCGGTTCGCAGACTCGAGCCCAGCAACATCGCCAGGCCGGCAAGAGCCACGTCGACGGCGGCGTCGAGCCTGGCCTGCTCTACCCCTGCTGCGGCGTCGACCGCGAGCCCTTTTCCGATCGTTACCGCGAATCCCGCCAGCGCCTCGGTGTCGTTGTGTGGCGCATCATCAGCTCCCGCAAGGGCTTTGGCGATGGCTACTTCGATCCCGTGGCGATACTCGGCGAGCAGCTGCGGTATGCGCGCGTTGTTCGGCCCGCAGGATATGCCGCCTTGAATGGAGAGACACCCCAGCGCATTCCCGGCACGCACGGCCTTGGCGGTGTCGCGCAAATAGGACTCGAGGATGTCGTAGGCGCGGGGTTTCGATAGCACCTGACGCAGATGGTCGTGATAGCGCTGGCTGTAACGCCCCAGGGCACGGACGAAGAGCTGTTCTTTACTGCCGAACACGGCATACATACTCGGCTTGTTGATGCCCATCGCCTGGGTGAGTTCGGCCAGAGACGCGCCCTCGTAACCGAGACGCCAGAAGACGTCGAGGGCTTCGTCGAGCGCCTGCCCCTCGTCGAACGAACGCGGCCGGCCTCCCGCGTGCCGTTGTTCTGCGCCCATGCCGAACATCTTATCCCCGCATCTCAGGCCTTCCTACCAAACGGTACAAAACTGATATGGTCGACCTGCAACCGATTGGTACAAAACTGGAGGACTTCATGTCGGACTTGACCGGAAAGACCGCACTCGTCACCGGAGCCACATCCGGGATCGGCCTCGCCGCAGCACGGGCGCTCGCGCAGCAAGGGGCCTACGTCTTCCTGGTCGGTCGTCGCCAAGACGCCCTCGACGACGCCGTTTCCGGCATCGGCCCAGCTCAGGCCGAGGCCATTCGCGCCGACGTGACCGAGCAGGCCGATCTCGACCGCGTCGCAGCCACCATCGAGGCCACGGGACGCCGGCTCGACATCGTCTTCGCCAATGCGGGAATCAACGAGTTCGCGACGTTGGGCACGCTCACGTGGGAGCACCACAGGAAGATCTTCGACACAAACGTCGGCGGGGTGATCTTCGCCGTACAGGCCGCCCTTCCACTGCTGAGCGAGGGCGCGTCGATCATCCTGTGCGGCTCCAACGGCGACGTCAAGGCGGCTCCCGGGGCGAGCGTCTATGCCGCGTCCAAGGCCGCGATCCGGTCGCTCGCCCGCAGCTGGGCCGCAGAACTGGTCAACCGCAAGATCCGAGTCAACGTCGTCGCTCCGGGTCTCACCGAGACACCGGGCCTAGCCGACCTCTTCACCGAGGCCGACGACGCGTTGGCCGAGTTGACCTCCACCGTGCCCATGAAGCGCCGTGCGCGCCCAGAGGAGATCGGCAATGTCATCACCTTCCTCGCCTCCGATGGGAGTTCCTACATGACGGGCTCAGAGGTCTACGTCGACGGTGGCGTCAGCCAGTTCTGACACCCGAAAGGAGCGCCGGACAGGTGACCGACACCACCCACTCGCCAGCACGATCGAAACCGCCCACCTTGGCCGAGGACCTACTTCTCCTACTATTCCAACCGGAGTCGGGAACCATCGCCGGGGAGACCACCCTGTACTACGTACTCGGCGCAGCGGTGCTCGCCGAGATGGCACTCGGCGAGCACGTCGAGGCCACGACGGAACGCAATGGCACCGTGACCGTGGTTGCGAGAGAACGGAACCGGCCGTCGAACGAACTGTTCCACTCGGCCTGGGAGTACGTGTCCGAAAGACCGCGCGCAGTTCAGGCCACGCTTGCCGCGATCGGTCCGACGCTGCGGCGGCCCGTATTGGAGCGTCTGATCGCTCGCGGCGATGTCCGAGAGGAGAAGCGCAAGGCACTGGGCCTGTTCACGATCACAGCCCTGATCGACGGCGGAACCAAGCGACGCGCCGACCTCATGAAGGATGTCCGCGCGGTGCTCGTCGAAGATGCCGCGCCCACACCGCGTGTCGCCGCACTTGCCGCCCTGCTCTGGGGAAGCGGCGCACTGCCGCAATTCCATCCGGAGATTCCCTGGAACTCCGCTGTCATCGCCCGCGCGGAGGAACTCGGGCGCGGCAACTTCGGCGCAGCGGCGGCCGGTGAGGCAGTGACACGCACGATGACCGCGATCGTCATCAACAGCGTCATCGTCGCGACCACGGCACCCCGACCGCAATGATGCAAACTCGATGTGCCAGCAACGTCGACCGCTCCGGGGAGTCAACGAGATGAGTTCCCTCATAGCCGAATTCGCCACGTCCAACCTTGGACGAAATACACTCGAGGAGTACTGATGCCGGGAATCGCCGACAAGGCCGTGCGTCACTGGCTTGTCACCGGAGGGTCAGGTGGTCTGGGTCGCCGTCTCGTCGAACACGTGTTACGACAGGGAGATCGGGTCACCGCGACCGTGCGCCGAGCCGGCGCGCTGAGCGACCTGATCGAGGAGTACGGCGGTCGCCTCAGCGAGGAGGTTCTCGACCTCACCCGGCTCGACGACGTCGATGCGGTGATCCACCGGCTGATCGACGCGGACCCGGTCGACGTGGCGGTCAACAACGCCGGCTTCGCCGTAGTCGGCGCGGCGGAAGAGATGAGCGTGGAGCAGATCCGAGGGCAACTGGACGTCATGCTGATGGCGCCGCTGCTCATCACGCGCGCCCTCCTGGCGCCGATGCGCGAGCAAGGTGGCGGCCGGATCATCCAGATCTCCAGCATGGGGGGTCAGGTCGCCATTCCCACCCACAGCTCCTACCACGCCGCGAAGTGGGGTCTCGAGGGGTTCACCGAGAGCGTCAGTCAGGAGGTGTCCGGATTCGACATCCATCTGACGTTGGTCGAACCTGGCGGTACGCGAACGGGTTTCAAGGACAATCTGACATTCGCCTCGGAATTGGGCGTTTATCGCGGCACTGCGGTGGATCAGGTCAGACGCCAGCTTCGGGACGCCGACGCGAACGCTCTGAGCGGCGACCCGGATAAGATCGCCGCCGCGGTTTTTCAAACCACCCGTCAGACCGACCCGCCGCTGCGTCTGACCCTCGGCGGTGATTCCTACGACGCCGTACACACGGCACTGACTGGCCGCTTGGCTGCCTTGGAGGATCAGCGCGCAGTGGCTGAGTCGATCGGCTTCGACCGCTGATATTCGGCGCGCACAACAGCCGCGTTCTCGTTTCTGTCGATACGGTGGTGAAACAGCGCGCTCGAACCGACGACTAGCTCCCCGCTGCGGATGGCACTGTCCATTCCGGTACCGGCAGGCCAACGTCCTCGGCCAACAGACTCTGCACGACCGAGGTCGCCGCAAGCGACCCTGATGCGATCGCAGAGGCCACCTGCGACATCTGAGCAATGGTGTCGTCGCCGGCGGCGAAGATGCCAGGAACTGTGGTCCGGCCGAGCGCATCGACGGCGATGGGACCCGCCGCCGCCGGCCCCGGCTCTCCGATTCCGACCCCGAGCTGCTCCGCCAGCTGCGAACGTTGATGCAGTGTCGTTGCTACGAGCAGCCCGCCGCGTGGCAACCGAGTCCCGTCGGCGAACACGACGGCTTCCAATTCGCCGTTGGATGAGGCGAGTTCGGCGATGGGACGCTCGTCGATGGGTACGTGTGCTGCGGCCAAGCGGAATCGGGTGTCGTCATCGAGATCTGCGGGCCCTCCCGTCAAGAGGACCACGTCGTCGCTCCATCCTTTGAGGAGTAGTGACGGATGTACCGCCCGTTTGCCGTTGACCAACACCGCCAAGGGTCGATCACGAACTTCCCAGCCGTGGCAGAACGGGCAGTGAAACACCGACCGGCCCCACAACTCCGCCAGCCCAGGCAGTCCTGGCGGTCGGTACTCAACGCCCGTCGCGAGCAACACCGTGCGCGTGCGTTCGCTCCGACCACCACGAAGTTCGAGCTCGAACACGGCGCCGGCACGCCGACCCGCCACCACCTCGCCGGTGCGCAGCTCGACCGACGGGTAGGCGGAAAGCTCCTGGCGCCCGACCTCGTAAAGCTCGCCCGGCGCTCGGCCATCGTGACCCAACAACCCGCCGATGCCGTGGGCGGCCCGGTTGCTCTGCTGACCCCCGTCCACCAGCAGCGTGCGCCGCCGTGCCCGGCCCAGCACCAGACCCGCGCTCAAGCCAGCCGCTCCGCCACCAACGACGATGCAGTCCCATGTGTTGTTCATGACCAATTCCTCCTAGAGACAACGCCTTCGCTCGTCGCTGCGAGGGCTCGACAATCCGATCGAGTTCGCCGGCCGGATAGTTCGTTGACGGACCCGACGTAAGTCGGCGTGCCACCATATGAACGTACACGTTCAATAGCAGAACAGTCACGTTCTATTCCGGGGGATTAAGATCGCGTTGTGTCTGTCTCGACCAACAACCTCTCGGGGGTGCAAGCGCGCACCCGGGCCGCGATCCTCGCTGCCACGGCGTCTGCTCTGGCGGCGAACCGGACGGCCACCATGCCGGAGATCGCCGCCGCCGCCGGGGTCGGCCGCACCACGCTGCACCGCTACTTCGCCGACCGCGAGACGCTGATCCACGAGGCGACGCTGGACTCGATCCGCGTGCTCACGGAAGCGGTGAACGAAGCCGCCACCGAAGACGGACCCGCCCTCGACGCGATGCGGCGCTTCATCACCGCCGGCGTCTCCATCGCCGACCGGCTGGTCTTCATCTTCGGCGACCCGGCGGTGCTCCGCGACATCCCGCCGGTTCAGTCCCCGAACGACGAGGTGGTGATCAACTTGATCACACGGGGACAACACGAAGGCGTGTTCGACTCTGATCTCGACCCGACCTGGATCTGGCACGCGCTCTATGCGTTGATCCTGCGCGGCTGTGAACGAGCGATAGCCGGTGCTCTGCCGCGGCACACCGTTGCCCCACTGATCATCAGAACCTTCGAACGCGGCGTCAGCCCCGCTCGTTAGGGGTCACCGCCGATGCGCCTGCGGGCCGGCCCGTGATGCGTCAGATCCGCTCCGCTGGAGAGAACTCGGTCAGCCTCGTGTTGTTGCGGGCGCCTGGCGGATTGGGGCATGACTCAACAGCCACGGATAGGGTGGCCAATCGCGCGTGTATTCATCTGCGTGGCAGGACGCCCAAAAGCCCTGCGGTGAACGAGTATTGCAGGGCGTCGCACAGATCCATCTGGAACACGGCGAGGGCGGGTTCGTCGGCGCAGGCAGCGACGAGGCTGGGCGGTGGTGGGACGTACGTCGAGAGGGCACCTGCGGAGACCAGGCTCATCAAGCAAAACAGCTGTGCGCCGTCGCCGATCTCCGGCAGGTGGCGCCGCACGAGGCCGGCCATGGTTTCAAGTCGCGCGAGGGAGGCGCGCTTGTGCTGCTTGATCACGTCCGTCGAGACATTGTGCTCGAGAACGCCTCCCTGCCCGCCCAACAGGTCGCACAGCACAACCCGCTCCGCCAACGACCGGCTCAGTATTCGAGCCAGCTGATCTGCTCGCACGTCCGGCGCCGCCTGCGCCTCGACGCCCGCGGCCAGTTCGTCTGCCAGTTCGGCGAGCCAGCGCTCGAGGAAGGCATCGAGCAGTTCGAGCAGCACCGCCTCGCGTGACTCGAAGTACCGCAGCACATTCGACTTTGCCAAGCCCACCCGCCGACTGAGTTCATTGAGGCTCACCTCGGCCATGGGCATCTCGTCGAGCATCGCCGTCGCGGTGTCCAGGATCGCCCGGCGGCGGATCTCCCGCTGCTCCTCGTTGCGCGCCCGCTGAAACGTCATGTACGCATCCTAGCCCAAAGAGACCGCCGGTCCCTTGACAACGAACCTCCGGTCTCATAGCGTGAGTTCCATAACAGACCGGCAGTTCCTAAACGAGGAGAACGTCATGAGTAGCACCACTTGGACCGAGCAGCACATCCCCGACCAGCACGGGCGGGTGGCGGTCGTGACCGGCGCCAACACCGGCCTGGGGTTCGAAACCGCGCGGATACTCGCCGCCCGCGGTGCGACGGTGGTCCTGGCCGTCCGAGACGTCGACAAGGGGAAGCAGGCCGCTGCCCGCATCGCCGGCGACGTCACCGTTCAGGCGCTCGACCTGACGTCCTTGGACTCGATCCGGTCCGCAGCGGCCGACCTACGCGCCGCCCACCCCCGCATCGACCTGCTGATCAACAACGCCGGCGTGATGTACACGCCACGACAGACCACCGCCGATGGCTTCGAGCTGCAATTCGGCACCAACCACCTCGGCCACTTCGCCCTGACCGGCCTGCTGCTGGACCAACTGTTGCCCGTGCCTGGCTCCCGCGTCGTTACCGTCAGTAGCACCGGGCACCGCATCCAGGCCGCGATCCACTTCGACGACCTGCAGTGGCAGCGCTCATACAGCCGCGCCGGCGCCTACGGCCAATCCAAACTGGCCAACCTGATGTTCACCTACGAGCTGCAGCGCCGACTTGCACAGCACGGCACCACCATCGCCGTCGCCGCCCACCCCGGGGTGTCCAATACCGAACTCACCCGCAACTCGCCCGCAGCGTTGCGCCTCCCCCTCACCTGGGTCGCGCCGCTCATCACTCAAGACCCGGAGATGGGCGCCCTGCCCACCCTGCGCGCAGCCACGGATTCCGCTGTGCTCGGCGGGCAGTACTACGGCCCCAGTGGGTTCGGGGAGGTCCGGGGGTTCCCCAAGCTAGTCGCCTCCAGCCCCGACTCTCACGACTACGCGGTCCAACAGCGACTATGGACCGTCTCCGAGGAACTCACCGGCGTCACGTTCCCCCTCGGCCTGACTGTCCAGTGACGGTCTGGCAGTTAGGACGATCGATCGATCACTCGGGTGCCCCTCACCAAATGCGTTTCTAGAGGATATGGACGGCTCGTATTTTTGTCTCACTCCGGCGGGCGTATCGGGCGCGTGCTGCTAAGACCGTCGTAGCGTCGCGTTCGGCGAGTGCCGCTAGAGCGATTCAGTGGTCAGCGCCGAGACGAGCGCGGAGACAAGCCTCGTCATCGCAGTGGGGTCTGAGGAGGCATGCGCCGGGTCGAGTTGTCCGAGGGACATGCCCCGGCATTGACGGTCCTTCAGGAGTTCGATGAGGGCGCGCTCGAGGACGGCAATCGTGGGCCCGCTGTTGCGCCCGTTGACGTTTTCGGCGATTGGCGCGTCGAGAAAGTCGAGCACGTCGACGTCGAGGTGCACGACGAACGGGCCGGCCGCGAGTGTGTTGCGCGCTCGCTGTGCGGCTCCACGGGGGTCATCGCACAGTGCTGCCTGGTCGATGATCGCGATGCCGAGTTCAGTGGCCTGCTCGCGCTCCCAAGCGGTGGTCTCCCGCGTCGGGTCCACGCCGAGATAGACGAGATCCGACGGTTGCAGCAGCGGCGCACTGCCGGGCGCACCCGCCAATTCGGGTGCGGCACCTTCGAGGGCGAGCGCGTGCGCCATTCCCATCCAGCTAAGCGACCCCTCCGTGGTGGAGTGCGGGGTGTTCAGGTCCAAATGCCGGTCGACGTAGACCAGACGCGGGCGCTCACCGCTCTGCTTCACCGCCGCACACAAACCGACGGCGACCATGCAGCTGCCCCCGAGCACGAGCAGCCGCTCACCTTCCGCCATGAGTTCGGCCGCAGTAGCAGAGAGTTCCATCATCGCTTGCACCTCGTCACCCAGGTTCTGCGCGAACGGACTCTCGCGGTCAGGCCGCCACAGACGCGTCGTCAGATCGCCCGCGTCGACCACATCGGCGCCCGCCGCACTCAATGCCTCGACCAGCCCCGCATCCCGCAGTGCCGCAGGCGCTCGCTCCACTCCGACGCAGTAGGCGCCGGCGCTGCTCGGCACTCCCAGCACTGTTACCTTCACGTGGCTCCGTCCGGACAAATCGCGAGATTTTCTGTGCGTCCACACTCACCGCTCAACCCCGCTTCGCGCAACCCGCGCTCAGCCGAGGTGGACACGGTGAAGGCTTCGGCGCTTAGCGACGACAGGGGCCGTCGCCCATCCATTCGGTAGTGAATACCTGCGGTAGCCACGTGACCGCCCATGGGCGCTGCGAATACATGGCGTCTGTCGGCAACGAGAAGCGATCTGACGTTGTGGCTCCGCCGATGTCGGCGCCGACCTTCTCCCCGGCGGCTGTGTTGCGCACCGCGAGGGTGACGGCCGCACACCGGCAGACGACAACGCGGGCGCGATGCCGATACCCGAGGCGGCCCCGGTGACGATCGCACCCGCGGACTTGGCAACTTCGGCATTCTGCAAGGTCTAGCGTGGGCGCAATGGGTTTGTTCAGCCATGCGGAATTCCGCGACCCGGACGAGGGCGTCGCTGGCGGCGCTAGTGGTGGGGCCCTTGAGAGGGCTCGCCGTGCTGATGTTGACCAATTCGGGTCAGATCAACCGGTGGTCGTTGGTCCGGGCCACCCACCCGAGGATGGTTCTTGCGGTCAATTCGCCGTGCAATTTCACGTGTCGACGTCAATGCTGGTCGGGTTGAGCCGTATTGCGACTCTGCGCGGGGTCAGCGTGCCGGAGGTCTGCCGGCAGGTCATCGGCGTGTTCGTCGCCCAGCAGGAGGGCAAACTGGGTGCGTTGCTCGCTGCTGAGGCCGACGTGGCGGACTACCGGCCGAGTTTGGGTGACGCATAGGCGCACCCTGCTGGGGTGTATCACTCGGACCAGCGCCGTCAGTAATTCTCACTCGATGTCCACTCCTGAGTTCTCACTATCGTGACCACTCCGAAAATGATGCGGAGACGCGCGTCAAGCCGGTATGCGATAGCAACCAGCGCGCTGGGCCCCTGTCGTCACCGTGACGTCGCAACTCTGCCAGCTCGGGTATGGTCGTGGGCTTCCGAAACATGTCCTCTCGCGGTATTTTTCCACCGCCCCACGCCTAACCCGTGTTTCGGTTGCGCTACCAAGTACGAGGCCGCCACTCATGGCACCTGACACCCCGCGAACAGTCAGCCCCGGCCCTCGCAACCCACTAGGAACAAGACCTGGTGTACCTCGGTTGCATTCATGGCTGGCAGCAGTGGTGAGCCGATAGTCGGATCACGTCTCTTGTTGATGGAGGATAAGAGTGAGCCAATCGGATGGGTACCTCGTAGTGAGGAAGCTCTATGACGCTTACGACCGCGGCGACGAAGAGGAGTTCTATCGTAATTTGTCGCCCGACCTCATTTGGGTTGAGAGTGCCGGATTTCCGGCGCCGGGAGTATCTCATAACAGGGCAGAGATCAAGGCGAACCTCTTTGATGTTCTAGAGCGAGATTGGGCGGTGTTCCGATACACCCTCGACGTCTTGATCGATGGTGGCGAGTTCATCGTTGGGTTTGGCACTTATCGGGGGACTTATCGCGTGACGCAGAGGAACTTTGAGGCGCGAGCCGCCCACGTCTGGCATGTCCGCGACAATCTCATCGACAGTTTTGAGCAGTTCGCTGACACCGAGGTTATCCAGCGTGCAGCTTAGGACCCCGATAGAGCGACAGTGAGTTCGTAAGCGATGCGCGATGTCTCGGGGCATCGCTGAGATTGGGTGTACCAGGATTCCGGTGGTGGTTGCGCAGGGGTGAGGCTTGGTATGCCAGCCTGTCGCCCTTCGGCAGCGTTCACCACGACCCGCGAGGATGGCCGCCAGGTCCGATTCACCTCGGGACTGGCGTCGCCGGGGCGGACCTGGTTCAAGCCCTTCCCGCTGGGGTCACTTGCTATCGAGCCGGAAGTTGTAGTTGGTGGCGACGTTTGAGACCACCACCTGGCCGCGTAGCGCCCGGTTCCCCGTTCGAAGTAGATTCGATAGATGTCGTTTGACTCGGCGGGGACGATCTTGATCGCTACCTTGCGCCCACCCTGGTGCAAGTCGATAGCCTGAAATACCTCCGACTGGCCACCGACTCGTCGTATGTTCGCGACCTCGGCGGTATGACGGCGGGAAGAGCGAGAATCCGTCGCTGTGGGCGGCCCCCTCGCCCAGCAACAGCGAACCCCAAAACCGTTGCCGTGCACCCGTTGTCGGCGATTCGGTGCCCCTAGGACCGGTTTTCGAGCACGACGTCGCCGGCTACCAGGTCACCCATGCCATGGGCTTGTCAGTCGAGTCTGATGAAAACGTTGTCGAGTACGCGGGGTCGCCCGGCTCGCAGCGCGGTAGCGCGTGAGGCGTGGTTGTGGCGGTCGATGGTTCCGATGAGCAGGTCGGTGGTGTCGGTAGCCCACCGGTGCGCCCACATGCACTGCGCTGAGGTGGCGTAACGCTGTCCCGCGTGGGCCACGCTAATGACCTCCTCGTTGATCTCCTGGCCGGTGATCCAGCCGAGTGCGCCGGGCGCCACTGCGAAGACCCCGATCGTGTCTATGCCGCGGGTGATGGCCCAGAGTTGTTGGTGCGCATGCCAGTACCGCAGATCGTCGGGTGCGGCCGGGGACAGATTGTTCGACAATGCAGGGTCTGCCGCGGCGAGCTGGGCAAAGCGGTCGGCGACCACGTCGAGGGCGACTTCGGGGGTATCGAACCGTTGCAGTGTGACGCGGCCATCGCACGGTGCCATGTCGCGACATCGGGCGGCGTGAATGCTCTTGTCGAGCAACACGTCCGGCCGATCGGCCAGCCGGTGGGGTTGAGTCTGCACACGCAGGTAGCGGACGTTGAACGGCGACCATTCGGCTCGTACGCATGCGGTCAGGGAGTTGATGTCGTCGAAGCTGTGTGCCAGGACATCGACGAACGGGCGTGCGATGTTGCGCGAGTAAAATCTGATCCCACCGAGCAGATCGCCGCGCGGCGTACGGATGTGTCGGTGCGCGAAGTCCATGGATGCGATACCAGGCAGGTGGACGTGATCGGAGAAGGTCTTGGCGAAGTCGCCGTCATCGATGAAGCCGGCCTGTTCGGCGACCCATTCGCCAACCATGCGCGGCCCAGACGGGCCGAACAACCGCTCCGCCACGACCACCTGATCGCGCAGCGACGGCCATTGCTCGACTAACCCCACCACCACAGCATCCGCGCACACCCACCGCGGCATCAACCAGGTTTTAGAACCGGCTGCGCCCACGCTCGGAACGTCCCCCAGGGCTGCACATTCTCACTTTCATGTCCAATTGGGCACCAGGTGGACATCGAACTTGAGAAGCCACAGCCCCAAACCCCTAGTGCGCCATGTTCGTAAACCGCGACAGGTGCAGCTGATGCGCCACGGTGATCGTCTTGGTGGGGCCATTGCGGTGTTTCGCGAGAATGAGATCCGCCTCGCCGCCACGGGGGTCGTCGCGTTCGAAGGCGTCGGGCCGGTGCAGCAGGATCACCATGTCGGCGTCCTGCTCGATGGCGCCCGACTCACGGAGGTCCGACAGCATCGGCTTCTTGTCGGTGCGCTGCTCGGGACCACGGTTCAGCTGGCTCATCGCGATCACCGGGACGTGCAGCTCCTTGGCCAATAGCTTGAGCTGACGCGAGAATTCGGAGACTTCCTGCTGGCGCGACTCGACCTTCTTGCCCGACGTCATCAGCTGCAGGTAGTCGATGACGATCAGCCGCAGGTCCGCCTTCTGGTGCAGGCGACGGGCTTTCGCGCGGATCTCCATCATCGTGAGGTTCGGGGAGTCGTCGATGTAGAGCGGCGCCTCGCTGATCTCGCTCATCCGGCGAGCCAGCCGCGTCCAGTCGTCGTCGCTCATCCGGCCCGACCGCATGTCGGCCAGCTTGATCTTCGCCTCGGCCGACAGCAGACGCATGACGATCTCGGTCTTGCTCATCTCGAGGGAGAACACGACGCTCGACAACCGGTTCTTGATCGAGCACGACCGCAGGAAGTCCAGACCCAGCGTCGAGTTGTGGGTCGGCACCATGCCGTCGCCCGCGAGGTAGAGGTGCGACTCGTTGTCGACCTGGATGCACCGCACCGGCACGCTGTCGACCCGGCGCACCCACGCGACGTACAGCGGCGGCGCCAGCAGCGCCGTGCGGCCGCCACCCGACTGAGCATGCACGGCCGTCGGGATCATGCGGTCGGCACCGCTGCGCAGCTCCGCCGTGGTGCGGATGCCGGCCTCGGTGGGCCACTGGTGCTCTTCGTCCGCGACGATCATCGTGCCGTCGGAGAACTCGACCTCGTAGCAGGGTCGGCCGACCATCACCTCGGTCGCCGCGACGACGCGCGTCGCCACTCCGTCCACGCCGACGACGTCATCGCCGACCCGAACCTCGCCCATCGTGGTCCAACCGGTCGGCGTCGGCAGCGGAGTGTCCAACGCGAGCGCCTTGCCCATACCGGGGCGGGCCGCGATCACGATCATCTGCCCCGGGTGCAACCCGTTGGTGCACTCGTCGAGTTCGACGAAGCCGGTCGGGACACCACGAGCGATGCCGCCCTGCGAGGCGATCGCGTCGATCTCGTCCATCGTCGGCTGCAGCAGCTGCTCGAGCGGGACGAAGTCCTCCGACGTGCGGCCGTCGGTGACGTTGTAGAGCTCGGCCTGCGCCCGGTCGACGACCTCGGCGACGTCGGCGCCCTCCGACCCGGCGTACCCGTACTGCACGACCCGCGTACCGGCCTCCACGAGCCGGCGCAGCAGCGCCTTCTCCGCGACGATGCCCGCGTAGTACCCGGCGTTGGCCGCCGTCGGCACCGTCGAGATCAGCGTGTGCAGGTAGGGATGTCCACCGACGCGCTTGAGCAGTCCGCGGCGCTCCAGTTCGGCGGCGACCATCACGGCGTCGGCCGGCTCTCCCCTGCCGTAGAGATCGAGGATCGCGTCGTAGACGCTCTGATGCGCCGGCTTGTAGAAGTCGTTGGGCCGGAGCTTCTCCAGCACGTCGGCGATCGCGTCCTTCGACAACAGCATGCCGCCCAGGACGGACTGCTCGGCGGCCATGTCCTGCGGGGGCTGACGCCCGTAGTCCTCGCTGGGCGGTGGTGCCTGCGAATCGGAACGCAAGTCCGAACGACCCCGGTCATCGACGACAGCCACTAAGCGTCTACCTCCCCGACTCAGTTGTCGAACCTGTGTTCGACGTCGCTCCCCGCGACCATAGGTCAGCCCGCCGACAACTCGGGCTCGCGGCCCGCATCTGACGTACCGGCGGCTTACGTTAGACGTTGCTGGAGCGCCCGCAAGGTTGTCCTGTTAGCGAAGCTGTGGATGGTGTGGGGATAGGCGAGGACGACCATGTTGAGGGGTTGGGGATAACCTGTGCGCAACTTCGCGCGTTTCCGGCATTCCCGCTGATCAAGAGTGTAGGCGGACGTAGAAACACTGTGGATGCGAATTGCCCCGGCGTGTCGCCCTGGGTTGACATGCCGGGCGTGTTGCGTTTCGTATTCGGGCCGACGAGGTTAACAGTTCGTTGCTTCGCTGTACTGAAATCCGACGGCGAATGTTCGCCCCAGACGCAGCAACGCCCGGGTGAAGACTGATCAAGTCTCCACCCGGGCGTATTGACGCTGTCGTTATTACTCGGCGACGACGTTCAGCGTGAGCGCAGCGCTCACCTCGGAGGTCAGCCGCACCGTAACGGGGTGCGAGCCGACCGACTTGATGTGCGCCTTGGGCAGCTGCACGGTGCGCTTGTCGAGGTTCGGGCCGCCGGCCTTCTTGATGGCGGAGACGACCTCGGACGGGGTGACCGAACCGAAGAGCTTGCCGCTGTCGCCCGCCGAACGGACGGCCAGGTTGACCTCGCCCAGCGACTCGATGGCGTTCTTCAGCTCGTTGGCGTGCTCACGGTCGCGAACCGACTTGACCTCGCGGGCCCGACGGATCTCGGTCGCCTGACGCTCGGCGCCACGCGACGCCGCGATGGCCAGGCCACGAGGCAGCAGGAAGTTGCGGCCGTAGCCGTCCTTCACCTCGACGGTGTCGCCGGCCGAACCCAGGTGGTCGACCTCGGCAGTAAGGATGAGTTTCATCGTCGTCTCCCGATCTACCGCGTCGCCGCGCTGAACGGCAGCAAGGCGACCTCACGGGCGTTCTTCACTGCGATCGCGATGTCGCGCTGGTGCTGCACGCAGTTGCCGGTCACGCGACGGGCGCGGATCTTGCCGCGCTCGCTGATGTACGTGCGCAGCAGTGCGGTGTCCTTGTAATCGATGTTCTGCGTCTTGCCCTTCTTCGAGCAGAACACGCACTTGCGGGTCTTGACCGGCTTCTCAGGCGCCGGACGACGCTTGGTCGTGGTCTTGGCCATGTCTTTCTCTTTCTTGGTATCGCTAGGTCGGCGTCAGTGTCGTTCGAGACGCCTAGTTCGAATCAGAAGGGCGGTTCGTCGTCGGCGCCGTTGAACGAACCCGATGCCGGGGCGCTGCCCCACGGGTCGTCCTTGGGCGGCTCGGAGGGACGTGAGCCGCCGCCTCCGCCGCCGCTACCGAAGCCGCCTCCGCCGCCACCGCCGCCGCGGCTGGCCTTGTTGACCTTCGCCGTGGCGTACTTCAGCGACGGGCCGATTTCGTCGACTTCGAGTTCGACGACGGTCCGCTTCTCACCCTCGCGGGTTTCGAAGGAACGCTGCTTGAGCCGTCCGGTGACGATCACCCGCGAGCCGCGGGTCAGGCTCTCGGCGACGTTCTCCGCCGCCTCCCGCCAGATGTTGCACCGGAGGAACAGCGCCTCGCCGTCCTTCCATTCACTGGTCTGACGGTCGAACGTACGAGGCGTCGACGCGACAGTGAAGTTCGCGACGGCCGCACCCGACGGGGTGAAGCGCAGTTCGGGGTCGGCGGTCAGGTTTCCGACGACGGTGAGGATGGTGTCACCAGCCACGGTTTCCTCCTGAGGATGTGTTTGTCGGCTCTTCGCGCAAGGTCAGTGCCGGTGGCGTGCTCGATGAAGATCGGTCGGAGGCGAGCCTACGGCCCGACCACGACGAGCACGTCGTTTGGCGACTTAGTGCTTGTCGGTCCGCATCACCTTGGTCCGCAGGACGGACTCGTTCAGGTTCAGCTGGCGGTCCAGTTCGGACACCGTGGCGGGCTCGGCCTTCACGTCGACGATGGCGTAGATGCCCTCGGCGTGCTTGGCGATCTCGTAGGCCAGCCTGCGGCGGCCCCAGATGTCGACTTTGTCCACCGAGCCACCATCCTTGCGGATGACGTTCAGGAACGTCTCCAACGACGGGGCTACAGTCCGCTCGTCGAGGGTTGGGTCAAGAATGACCATGATTTCGTATGGACGCATGGAAACCTCATCACCTCCTGTGGTCATGTACGGCCACGGACAATCCGTGGCAGGAGTATCGCCTGCGTCGGCAACCTGCCCAGGTTACACAGGGGGCCGCTGACCAGCCAAATCCATGCTGGTCGCAGCGCTAGGACCCGCCGACCGGGGCGGGCTCGGCGGCGTCGACGTGCTCCGCGGGCGGCGCCGTGCGCGCCTGAGCGGGCCGCAGCCGGTCGGGCCACCGCGACGGGAACGCGTCCGGTGCGCGGTCGAACACGCCGCCGGAGGGATCGTCGATGCGGCCGCGCCACCGGACCAGGTCCTCTTCCGGACGGTAGATCTGCCGGATCACCAACGCGCACAACGCGATCACGGCGACGTCGCGCAGCAGGACCGTCGTCGTGAACACCTCCTGGGGTAGGCCCATGTTCTGCTCCCCGTAGAGGAACAGCATTCGGGGGATCCACACCAGGGCGTCGATCGTCATCCACGCCAACAGGATTCGACGATGCGGCAGAGCCAGGGCGGCCAGCGGCACCAGCCACAGCGAGTACTGCGGACTCCACACCTTGTTCGTCAGCAGGAACGCCGCCACCACGAGGAAGACCAGCTGCGCGAGACGCGGACGCTGCTTGGCGGTCAGGCCGACGTAGGCGATCGCCGCGCAGCAGATGGCGAACAGCACCGCCGTCACGCCGTTGAGCACGGTCGGCGGTTCCCAGAAGCCCAGGCCGGGATCGAAGCCACGCCACCCGGTGAACGACTTGATCACGTTGTAGATGGAGTCCATGTCGTCGCCGCGACGGGTGTTGAGCCGGAAGAACTCCGACCACCCCCGCGGGAACAGCACCATGATCGGCAGGTTGACCGCCACCCACGTCACGACCGTCACGAGCACCGTCTTGCCGACGTCGCGCACCCGGCCCGACCGCACTCCGAGGATCACCAACGGCAGCAGGAGCAGCAGCGGATAGAGCTTGAGTGCCACGCCGATGCCGATCAGCGCACCGGCCAGCACCGGCTTCTTCCGCGACCACGCCAGCAGCGCGCCCATCGCAGCCGCGGTGGCCAACGCGTCGAAGTTGGTGAAGATCTGGAAGATCAGCAGCGGCGAGGCCGCCACCACCGCGGCGTCCCAGGGCCGCCGACCCGCCAGCCGCGACGTCGCCCACACCGTCGCCAGCCAGGCCAGCGCGAGACCGAACGCGGCGATGTTGAAGAACATCACCACCTCGGCGACGATCGGCATCGACACCAGCTTCGTCAGCGCGGTGTAGCTCTTCGCCAGCGTCATCGACACGTACTGATAGAGCCCCGTCAGCACCGGATACTCCATGTACCGCACCGCAGGCGAGCCGTCGTACTGCACGTGCGGTCGGCCGTCGCCGTCCTTCTCGATCCAGCTCGACTTGTACGGGAACTTCCCAAGACTCAGCAGTTCCGCGGTGTACAGCGGCACGGTGTCCGAGTAGCAGAGTTCGTAGTAGGCGCGCTGGTTCTCCCACACCGCGACCCGCTGATCGGCGGTCCCGGTATCGGTCGACTGCAGGCAAGCGGCCTTCGTCGAATAGCCGAGGGCCATGAACAGCAGCGCGATCGCAATCATCACGCGCAACGGCGTCAGGAACCGCGACCGCCCGATCAGCGCGTGCTTGCCGACCGGGCCGCCGACCAGACCGGACAGCGCACGGACCGTGACGTCATTGCGGCTGGGCAGGTCTCGGACGTCGTCACTGCGCGTGTCTTCGGCCAGCGGAGCTGGCGAAACAGCCTGAGCAAGCGGTGCCGGCGAGATGGTGTCAGCGCTGTCGTCGTCCACCGACCGGTTCGGGTCGGCACCCGTCACGGCGGCGGAGGCAGTGCGGGAACCGGAGCGCCGGGTGGGGGTCCGGGGACCAGTGGGCCGCCGCCCGGGGGCGGAGGTGCGTTCGGGTCGACGCCGACGGGACCTGGCGGCGGCGCCGTCACGGTGGTCGGCGGGCCGAACGGGATCGTGATGCCCGGCGCGATCTCCAGCGTCGGCTGGATGACGCTCTCCGACGGGGGCGGCGGCGTGGTGACGACCGCGGTGCTCGACGGCGGCGCCTGCACCGGCGCCTGCGGGACACCTGCGTAGCCACCGATCTCGGTCGGCTTCGGGAAGGTCTCCTCGTCCGTGCCCTCGAGGGCGCCGTCCATCGTCTCCTTCCAGATGTCGGAAGGAAGGCCCGATCCGTACACCGGCGACCCGTACTGGTTCACCAGCGGCCTGGTCCCGTCGGTGGTGCCGACCCAGACCGCAGTCGACAGCGACGGCGTGAACCCGACCATCCAGGCGTCGCGGTTGGCGCCGGTGTCACCGAGCTGGTTGGTGCCCGTCTTCGCCGCCGACGGCCGTCCGCCGGCGAGGTTGTGACCGTTGGAGTAGCCGGCGATCGGCTGCATCGCGGAGGTGACGTTGTCGGCCACCGCCTTGTCGATCCGCTGCTCGCCCGCGTTGTCCTGCTCGGCGGCGTCGAAGAGGACCTTGCCCTCGGAGTTGACGACCCGTTGCACGAAGTGCGGGCGGTGATAGACGCCCGACGCGGCGAGCGTGGCGTACGCCGACGCCATGTCGATCACGCGGGACTGGTACTGGCCGAGCACGACGCCGTTGTTCGGCGGGCCGCCCTGGCCGTCCTCGCTGAGCGTGTGCTCGATGCCGGGGATGCTCTCAGCGACACCCGCTGCGTGCGCCGCGTCGGCGACGTCCTGCGGGCCGTTCTTCAGCTTCAGCATCAGCCGGTAGTAGCTGGTGTTCAGCGAGCGCTTCAACGCCTCGGCGATGCTGCACGTTCCGCAGCCGCCGCCTTCGACGTTGTTGATCGTGATGCCGTTGACGGTCACCGGCGAGCTGTCGATCTGGGACCCCAGCCCGATGCCCTGCTGCAACGCCGCGACGAGCGCGAAGACCTTGAACGACGAGCCCGTCGGCAGACCGGCCTGGGCGAAGTCGAAGCCATTGGCGTCCGAGCCGCCGTAGTAGGCCTTCACCGCGCCGGACCTGGGGTCGATGGACACGACCGCCGAGCGCATCTCCGGCATCTGGCCGTCGAGGTTCTCGGCCACTGCCTCCTCGGCGGCCCGCTGCGCCTTCGGGTCGATCGTCGTGGTGATCTGCAGACCTTCGGTGTTGAGGGTCTGCTCGTCGATGTCGAAGAGTTCGAGTAGCTCCTTGGTGACCTGCCGCTCGATCAACCCGTTGGGCCCGGTGGTCTGCGTCTGCTGGGTCGCCTGCTCGGGTGGCACCGTCGGCGGGAACACCTGCGCGGCGCGGTCGGCCTCCGACAACGCACCCATCGTGACCATGCCGTCGAGCACCCAGTTCCACCGCTCCGCGGCGCCCTCGGGGTCGACGGCCGGGTCCAGCGTCGACGGACGCTGGATCAGCGCGGCCATCAGCGCACCCTCGGCGACGTTCAACTGTTCGACGGGCTTGCCGAAGTAGGCCTGCGAGGCGGCGGCGATGCCGTAGGAGCCGCGGCCGAAGTAGATGATGTTGAGGTAGGACTGCAGCACGGCGTCCTTGGACCACTCGCGCGACATCTTCGTCGAGATGACGAGTTCCTTGGCCTTGCGGACGACGCCGCCCAGGCCGGATCGCGCATCGCCCACGAGCGCGTTCTTGACGTACTGCTGGGTGATCGTCGACCCGCCCTGCAGGTCGCCGCCGAAGATGTTGTTCTTGAACGCGCGGGCGAAGCCGGTGAACGAGAACCCCGGGTTGGTGTAGAAGTCACGGTCCTCGGCGGCCATCGCCGCGTCGCGGACGTGCACGGGGATCTGGTCGATGTCCACGTCGACGCGGTTGCCCTCGGGCGGCACGATGCGCGCCAGTTCGCTGCCGTCGCTCGCCAGGATCGTCGAGACCTGCGCGGTGCGGATGTCGCCCGGCTTGGGCACCTCGACGATGAAGTAGGCCATCGCGAACGTGACGATCGGCAGCAGGATCGCCATGACCGCGGCCACGCCCAGACCGCGGCGCACCCACTTCCAATTGACCTGCCGCTTGGGGCCGGGCGTCTTGCCCGACGGGCCGCCCGGTCCGCCTCCGCCGCCTGGCGGGCCGGTCGGCGGCTGCTTGGGCGGCTTGCCGTCCAGCGCAGCCTTGACGACGTCGATCGGATCGCGATGACGCGGATCGGGGGCGTTGCCGCGCACCGGTGGGAGCACCGCGGTGCGACGGTCGTCGGGTGTGGCCGGGCCGCCGTGGCGCCGCGGAGGCTGCGGCGGCGCCTGCCGGGGCTGCGGGCGGGGGCCTGGACCAGGACCTGCGGAGTGGCGGGGCGGGAGCGGCCCGGCACCGTCAGCCGATGACCCCTTGGGGACGTCGCCGGCCGACCTGTGCTGCCGCCCTTCGCTATTCACTGGCCGTGCGCGCGCCGGAGCGCGCCGCTCGTGAGCCGCGTGCGTTCTTCGCCTTCGGCGGGCCTGGGGCGCCGAGCACGTACGACTTGACCAGGTGATTCCAGCTGCAGGTGCGGCACACCTCGACCACGTGGACCTTGAACTCCTCGAAGCGCGCTGCCAGGAGCACCAGCTCCTCGGTGGAGCGCGCGGACCCGGAGACGGCGCCGAGATGGTCGCCGAACACCCAGGACACCAGCGTGAGCTGTTCCTTCCGGCAGATCGGGCACGTCACCTCGCTTTGCTTGCCATGGAATTTCGCTGCGCGCAGCAGGTAGGGGTTCGCGTCGCAGACCTCGGTGACGCCGGTGCGCCCGGAGTACACCTCTGCGAGCAGGGACCGCCGCTTGAGCGCGTAGTCCACCACCTGTCGCTGCAATCGCACGTGGACCAGAGTACGTCGGGGCGTCCACGGCGGAGGCGCGGCCGTGCACGCGCCACCCCGGTTTGGCATCTGGTCTGCGCAGATGGGCTGCGAACTCCTACGATCTTGTCCGTGGCGACGCGTCAGACAGCACATACCCGGGCCAAGGACACCGATCGCAACAACACCTGCCAGGTGTTGGACAGCGCACTCGCGGACGGGCAGCTCTCCATGGAGGAGCACCGCACCCGGGTGGGCCTTGCGACGACCGCGGCCACGCTCGGCGACCTGCAGTCCCTCGTCGACGACCTGCAGAACGACAATGCCCCGGTTCAGATGCCCCACCTGCAGAAGCCTTCGCGGGTGCGGGCGGCCGGCGCGGGTGCGGGCCCGGGCTGGGGGCTGCGCGTCGCGACCGCGGCCGTGCTCGTCGTGCTCGGCATCGCGATCGGCTGGGGGTTGTACGGCAACACGTCGTCGCCGTTGAGCTTTCAGACCGACCCGGGAGCCAAGTCCGACGGGATAGACGGGAAGGTGCTGACGCCGCCCAGACAGTTGCAGTCCCTCGGCGGCCTGAACGGACTCTTCGAGCAGATGCGCCAACGGTTCGGTGACACCGTGGGCTACAGCCTCGTCGTCTACCCGGAGTACGCCGTCGTCGCGCGCGCCGATCCCAACGACGAGCGCCGGACGCTGCGCTACACCTACCGCGGCGGGTTCGACGATCCCTCGACCTCGGCCACCGGTGAGGACGACGTGCTCGTCGACCTCGCGGCGTTCGACGTGGTGAAGGCCGTCGAACTCCTTCGTGGGGCGCCCCAGACCACCGGCATGAACCCGGCCGACGTCAAGCGGGAGAACACTTACCTGACCGTCGATCCCGCGCGCGAACCCGTCACCCCGGGAGAACTCACCCTGCGGGCGAACGTCTCCAGCGAGTTCGGCAACGGGTCGATCACGTTCGGCGCCAACGGCGAAATCAAGGGCATCGACTACGCGGACGACTAGTCCGTACTGACCCCAGCGTGACTCCAGCGTCACGCTCGACTTCCCACGTGACTCCAGCGTCACGCTCGCGCTTGCGCACGCCGATCCGGGACAACTTCGCGGCGTCGAGGTGAACACAATCTGAACTGAACGTGTCCCCGCTATAGCGCCACATATATCGGCGCGATACAGTTGCGCGAGGTGTCGAGCTGTCGTAGCGGCTCAACCACGCGAAATCCGAGGGGGTGATTCGAGTGCTGGAACTAGCCGTTCTGGGGCTACTGCTCGAATCGCCGATGCACGGCTACGAGTTGCGCAAGCGGCTGACGGGCCTGCTCGGGGCCTTCCGCGCCTTCTCCTACGGTTCGCTCTACCCCGCTCTGCGCCGCATGCAGGCCGACGGGTTGATCGTCGAGGAGGCCGCACCCGTCGGAGCCGTCAAGGTCCGTCGGGCACGCCGGGTCTACAAGCTCTCCGACGCGGGCAAGCAGCGCTTCGCCGAGCTGGTCGCCGACACGGGACCGCAGAACTACACCGACGACGGCTTCGGCGTGCACCTGGCGTTCTTCAACCGAACGCCAGCCGAAGCTCGCATGCGCATCCTCGAAGGCCGTCGCAGGCAGGTCGAGGAACGACGGGAAGGTCTGCGTGAAGCCGTCGCGCGGGCCAGCAGTTCGTTCGACCGGTACACCAAGCAGCTGCATCAGCTCGGCTTGGAGTCCAGCGAGCGAGAAGTGAAGTGGCTCAACGACTTGATCGCCGCCGAACGGGGGGCCCAAGGCCACCCCGAAGGCAGCTCGTAGCACCCGAATCAGAACCGAAGATCAGTACCGAGAAGGAGAAGTCCCATGTCGAACGAGGTTCGCGTCGCGATTGTCGGCGTAGGTAACTGCGCGTCCTCGCTGGTCCAAGGTGTGCAGTACTACCAGGACGCAGACGAGAACGCCAACGTCCCCGGCCTGATGCACGTCAAGCTGGGCCCGTACCACATCCGCGACGTCAAGTTCGTCGCCGCGTTCGACGTGGACGCCAAGAAGGTCGGCTTCGACCTGTCCGAGGCGATCTTCGCTTCGGAGAACAACACGATCAAGATCGCAGACGTACCGCCGACCGACGTGACGGTGCAGCGCGGCCCGACCCTCGACGGCATCGGCAAGTACTACGCCGAGACCATCGACCTGTCCGACTCCGATCCGGTCGACGTCGTCAAGGCGCTCAAGGATGCGAACGTCGACGTGCTGGTGTCCTACCTTCCGGTGGGCTCCGATGACGCCGACAAGTTCTACGCCCAGTGCGCAATCGACGCCGGCGTGGCGTTCGTCAACGCGCTCCCCGTGTTCATCGCCTCGGACCCGGTGTGGGCCAAGAAGTTTGCCGACGCCGGCGTGCCGATCGTCGGCGACGACATCAAGAGCCAGGTCGGTGCCACCATCACCCACCGCGTGATGGCCAAGCTGTTCGAGGACCGCGGCGTCACGCTCGACCGGACCTACCAGCTGAACGTCGGCGGCAACATGGACTTCAAGAACATGCTCGAGCGCGAGCGTCTGCAGTCCAAGAAGGTCTCCAAGACCCAGGCCGTGACGTCCAACCTGACCGGCTCGCTGGCCGACAAGATCGAGGACCGCAACGTCCACATCGGTCCGTCGGACCACGTCGCGTGGCTCGACGACCGCAAGTGGGCCTACGTCCGCCTCGAGGGCCGCGCCTTCGGCGACGTGCCGCTGAACCTCGAGTACAAGCTCGAGGTGTGGGACTCGCCGAACTCGGCAGGCATCATCATCGACGCGGTCCGTGCGGCGAAGATCGCGCTGGACCGTGGCATCGGCGGACCGATCGAGGCCGCCTCGGCGTACCTGATGAAGAGCCCGCCGAAGCAGCTGGCCGACGACATCGCGCGCACGCAGCTCGAGAAGTTCATCGCAGGCGAGTGAATTGTGGAGTATCTCCCGCGGTGAGCGCGGGAGATACTCCACAAAACGCTAGAACCCGAAGCCGATCTGGGCCGGGACCTCTGAGGCGAACGCGGCGTCCAACCGCTCGATGAGTCGGACGTCGTTGCACTGCAGCCGTCCAGCCGCGGCGAACGTCGACGCCCGATGCGCGCCGAGGTACAGACTGCCCAGCACCGACAGATCCGTCGTGACGTCGGGCTCGGCGTCGGTACGCCCGCAGCGGGCTCGGCCGTCGGCAACCTCCAGCGCGAATCGGCCACCGCCGCCCAGTGATTCGTCGGACACGTCGAGCACCACCCGCACGTCCGCGGAGTAGGTGCGCGCCTCGAGAACCGCGGGCACGTCGTGGATGCGCAGCCACAGCCCGTCCTCGCGGCCGGTGACTCGAACCAGCCGGGCGTCGGTCAGCAGGTACGGCAGCAACTCGCCGGGCGGCGCCTGCACGGTGACCGTGTCCATCAGGTCCATGCCGATCAGCGTCCGCCACAGCGCGACGTAGGCGTCTACCGTCACGGCCGCGAACTTGGTGACGTGCAACGACTTTCGCTCGCCTTCGCCGTGCACGCGGTAGAAGACGAAGCCGTCGTCGTGCAGCAGGACGAAGAACGGGCTGCCGCCGTTGCGCGCGGACTCGCGGTCGGCGAACACTTCGTCCCAGAGCTGGGGTGGCGTGAACAGCCCGCCCGGCGTGCGCAGTCGCCAGCGCTCGTAGATCTCCTCCAGCCGGCCACGCTGCTCCGCGGGCCGGACGATCCGGACGCCACCGGGGTCGGGCACACCGGCGTGGAAGCCGACCGTGCGGGTGTCGACGCTGAGTGACTCGTCGACGCTTGCGGGCCCGTAACCGAAGCGGCCGTAGATGCCGCCTTCCGATGCCTCGAGACCGGCGATGGGATAGGACGACCCGGCCATACGCTCGTGCAGTTCCGCGAACAGCTTGCGCAGCACCCCGCGTCGGCGGTGCGTCGGTGACACGCAGACCCAGGACACCCCGGCCATCGGCAGGACCGCGCCACCGGGCACGGTCAGCCGCAGATCGAGATACAGCGCCATGCCGACGACGTCACTCCCGTCGCGCGCGATCACGGCGCCACCGGCCGGAATCAACGACCGCCACATGGCGGTCGCCTCGTGCTGACGAACGGCCCCGAAGCAGGTGGCTGCGAGCAGCGCCATGGCATCCCAATCGGAGTCCTCGGCGCTGCGGACCGTCAGCTCGGTCGGATCGGACATGAACCCGACGGTGGCACAGCAGGACCGCGGTCGCATTCCATTTTTCGCGCTTTGTAGTGTCGAGCGATGGCGGAGATCTCGGACGACGAACTGCTCTCACTCGACGAGTTCGGGCTGCTGTCCGAGAACGCCGAACAGATCGGCGCCGAGGCGATCCTGCCCGTCGAACGAATCGAGTCCGGCCCGATCAGCGCGCTGCGGTGGGGCGGCGACTCCCCCGCGATCGTCTTCCTGCACGGCGGCGGCCAAAACGCGCACACGTGGGACACCGTCATCCTCGGGCTCGGTCTGCCCGCTCTCGCGATCGACCTGCCCGGACACGGACGGTCGGCCTGGCGGGAGGACGGCGACTACGGTCCGAAGCTCAACGCCGAGACACTGCGACCCATCCTGCGCGACTGGGCACCGGCCCCGCGCCTGGTCGTGGGCATGTCGCTGGGCGGGCTGACCGCGCTGCGCCTCGCCGCCACCGAACCCGCGCTGGTACCCGAACTCGTACTCGTCGACGTCACCCCGTCGGCCCCGGAACGACACGAGGAGATGACCAAGGCGCAACTCGGCGCCGTTGCCCTGGTCAAGGGTGACCGCACCTTCGACAGCTTCGAGGCGATGCTCGACGTGACCGTCGCCGCCGCCCCGAACCGTGACCGGAAGTCGTTGCGGCGCGGCGTGTTCCACAACACCAAGCAGCTCGACGACGGCACCTGGACGTGGCGCTACGACTCGTTCCGCAAGGGTGACGGGTTCGAAGGACTGTGGGACGACGTCCCATCGATCACGATGCCGACCACCCTGGTGCGGGGCGCCAACTCGTTCTTCGTCAACGACGAGGACGCCGAGGCGTTCGCCAACGGCGCACCCGGCTTCAAGACGACCCACGTCGTCCCCGACGCCGGACACTCCGTCCAGGGCGATCAGCCCAGGGCGCTGGTCGACATCCTCCGCGGCGTACTCGCGGGCTGAGGATTGGTTGGTCGGCGACCGAATCGGGTAGCCGCCGACCATGACTGCACCAGCAGAACCAGCAGAACCGTTGACTCCCGCCGAGACGCCCGAGCGCCTCACACCGCAGGAGGTCCCCGAACGCCTGGTGCCGGTGGATCCGCCGGAACCCGCACCTGCCACCGAGCCGGGCCCCGCCTGAGGCTCGCCCCCGTCACACCCCCCGTCGCTTCGCTCGCCCCCGTCCGTTCACCCAATCGTTGGCGAATGCTTCCCTGGCGTCGTTAGGTTCACGAATGACGCGGCCACAGCCCTGGCCGCGTCGATTCGCGAAAGGAACCATCGACGATGGCGCTCGTCCCACTCAATCTGCTGATCTCGCACAACGGCCGATCCTCGCGGCAGCACATCACGTGTCGCTACAAGTGCGGCGACGCCTGCTCGAAGCCCGCACCCAACACCAGTGACAACGAGTACTTCGGCGACATCGTCAAGCGGATGTCGCGTCGCTCTGTGCTGCAGACCGCCGGCGTCACCGTGCTCGCCGTCGGCGCCGGTTCCGTGCTGGCCGCCTGCTCCACCGGCAGCGATGCGCCCCAGGCGTCGTCGTCCACGACGGCCGCACCGCCCGAGACGCTGCCCGGCATGAAGTTCGACGCGGTGGCTCCCAACAGCGAAGACGCCGTCGTCATCCCCTCGGGGTATCAGCAGGGCGTCGTCATCAGCTGGGGTGACCCGGTGCTGCCCGGCGCACCCGTCTTCGACGTCGCGAAGCAGACCGCCGCCGCGCAGCGCCAGCAGTTCGGCTTCAACAACGACTTCGCGGCCGTGATGCCGATCGAGGGACAGCCCGGTCGGTACCTGCTGGTCAACAACTTCGAGTACGTCACCCCGCAGTTCATGTTCCCGGGCTACGACGCCAAGGCTCCGACGCGCGAGCAGTTCGACATCGAGATCGCCGCGATCGGCATGGGCGTCGTCGAACTCGAGCGCACACCCCAGGGCGGCCTGCGTCCGGTGATGGGCCGCTACAACCGGCGCATCACCGCCGACACCCCGTTCACCCTGACCGGACCCGCCGCGGGCACCGACTTCGTCAAGACCGCCGCCGACCCCACGGGCCGCACCGTTGCGGGCACCTTCGCCAACTGCGCAGGCGGCGTCACCCCGTGGGGCACCGTGCTCTCCGGCGAGGAGAACTTCCACAGCTACTTCGGTGCGGCCGAGGGCGCACCCGCGCCGAACAAGGTGGACGCCGACCGGCAGGACCGCTACGGCGTGGCACTCGAGCCCACCGAATTGCTCTGGGAGACATTCGATCCCCGCTTCGACGTGTCGAAGTCACCGAATGAGGTCAACCGCTTCGGATACGTCGTCGAACTCAACCCGTGGGACCCGAACTCCACGCCGCTCAAGCACTCCGCGATGGGCCGGCTCAAGCACGAGGGCGCCAACATCTACGTCACCGACGACGGCAGCGTGGTCGCCTACACCGGCGACGACGAACGCTTCGACTACATGTACAAGTTCGTGTCCAGCAAGAAGATTCAGCCCGGCCGCGATGGTGCCGCGATGGCCAACAACATGGCGATCCTCGACGAGGGCACGCTGTACGTCGCCAAGCTCGGCAGCGACATCCCCGCAGCGGAGATCGACGGCTCCGGCAAGCTGCCCGCCAAGGGCTCGTTCGCTGGCACCGGCACGTGGCTGCCGCTGCTGAAGTCGGGCCCAGGCGGCCAGGCCGAGTCGCTGGTCGACGGGTTCACCGCCCAGGAGGTCGCGGTGTTCACCCGGATGGCCGCCGACAAGGCGGGCGCCACCAAGATGGACCGACCCGAGGACTTCGAGGCCAACCCGAAGACCGGCAAGGTGTACGTCGCGCTCACCAACAACGACGAACGCGGCGCGCCCGGTGAGGCTGCCGTCGACGCGGCCAACCCCCGCAACGACAACAAGAGCGGCCAGGTCCTCGAGATCACCGACGACCACACCGGCACCGCCTTCACCTGGGACCTGCTGCTGGTGTGTGGCGACCCCGCCGCGGCCGACACGTACTTCGCCGGCTTCGACAAGACCAAGGTCAGCCCGATCTCCTGCCCCGACAACCTCGCGTTCGACAGCCACGGCAACCTGTGGGTCTCGACCGACGGCAACGCGCTCGACTCCAACGACGGGCTGTTCGCCGTCGCGCTCGACGGACCCAACCGCGGCGAGACCAAGCAGTTCCTCTCCGTGCCGCTGGGCGCCGAGACGTGCGGGCCCGTCGTGACCGACGACTTCGTCACGGTGTCCGTGCAGCACCCCGGCGAGAACGACGACAACAGCATCGACAACCCGCTGTCGCGGTGGCCCGAGGGCGGCAACGGCACGGCGCGCCCATCGGTGGTGGCGGTGTGGCGCGACGGCGGCAACATCGGCGTCTGAGTGCTCGCCGAGCAGAGAACGGGTATGAGTTGAACCATGACCTCTCCTGACTTCCCGGTCCGCGTCGCGGTCCAGCTGCAGCCTCAGCACTCGCCCAACTACGGCCTGATGCGTGACGCCGTCCGTCGCGCCGAGGACATCGGCGTCGACGTCGCCTTCAACTGGGATCACTTCTTCCCGCTGTACGGCGACCCCGAGGGTGCGCACTACGAGTGCTGGACGATGCTCGGCGCGTGGGCGGAGCAGACATCGCGCATCGAGATCGGCGCGTTGGTGAGCTGCAACTCCTACCGCAACCCCGAGCTGCTCGCCGACATGGCGCGCACCGTCGACAACATCTCCGACGGCAGGCTGATCCTGGGCATCGGATCGGGCTGGAAGGAGAAGGACTACGACGAGTACGGCTACGAGTTCGGTACCGCAGGCAGCCGTCTGAACGATCTCGCAGCGGCGCTACCGCGCATCACCTCCCGGCTGGGCAAGCTGAATCCCCAACCGGTGCGCGACATCCCGATCCTCATCGGCGGCCAGGGCGAGAAGAAGACGCTGCGGATGGTGGCCGAGTACGCCCACATCTGGCACGGCTTCACCGACGCCAGCACCTACCCCGCCAAGGCCGAGGTGCTCGACGCCCACTGCGCCGACCTGGGTCGCGACCCGGCGGCGATCGAGCGCTCGTCGGGCGTGCCGGAGAAGAGCGTCGAGCAGATGATCGAGGGCGCCGAGTCGCTCGTCGGCCTCGGCGTCACGCTGCTGACCATGGGCGTCAACGGCCCCGACTACGACCTCGCGCCCGCCGAGGCGCTGGTCAAGTGGCGCGACGACAGGGCGAAGGGCTAACCCCTACGGCGGTTCTCGCGATCCGTCCGGACCGCCCCCGCACGACGTGTCAGCGTGAGACACTTCGGATCGCCATGCCCAAGAAGTACGGCGTCAAAGAGAAGGACCTGGTGGCCGCCCACGTGGTGACACTGGTCCTGACGGGCAAACTGCGCTCCGGGGACCGGATCGACCGCAATGAGATCGCCGACGAACTCGCGCTCAGCCGAGTTCCCGTGCAGGAGGCTCTGGTTCAGCTGGAGCGTGACGGGGTCGTCTCGACGCGTTACCACCGCGGCGCCTACGTGGAACGGTTCGACGAGCGCGCCGTCCGCGAGCACCACGAGCTGTACGGCGTCCTCAACGGGATCGCCTCGGCGCGGGCGGCCGACGACCCGACCGTCGACTTCACCGACCGGCTGGCCGGGTTCCTCGCCGGCCTGCGCGCCGGCGTGGAGTCCAAGGGCTTCGGCGCGGACGCCGTCGGGTTCCGCCGCGCCGTCAACGACCAGTACGCCGGCCCTCGCCTGCAGGCGGCGATCCGCGCGTCGACGACGTTGATGCCGCCCACGTTCTGGCCGACGTACTTCGCCCACCAGGAACGGCTGCTGCCGTTCTACGAGTCCGAGTTCGCCGCGATCGTCGGCCACGACCCCGCCCCAGCGCGCCGCGCCTGCGAGGAACGCGCCACCGTCATGGGTCAGATCATGCTGACCGAACTGATCCGGCGCCGGGTCATCCCCCCGTCGCCCAACGGCGACCTTTCGTTCTGAACGAGCCGGACCCTTTGGCCCGCGTGCGAGCGACCGCTACGTTTCTGGGATGACACGCGACGGGATCTCCAAATCCGCCGTCCTGCTCCTCGTCGTCGCGACGGTGTTCGGCCTCGGCTTCGGCATGGCGCCGGCCGCACGCGCCGACCAGTGCGCGCCGCCCGGGATCCAGAGCGCGAGCGCCCTGCCCACGAACCTGGCCGCCGCCGCACAGGGACCGGGGGCCGACAAGTACACCACCGCGGGCGCCCCGCCGATCGACTCCGTCGACGTCAACGGCCTAGGTCTGCAGACCCCCGGCGTCCTCACCGTCGGCACCCTGTCCGACGCGCCGCCGAGCATCTGCATCGACTCCGCCGGCCAGTTCACCGGCTTCGACAACGAGGTCCTGCGCGCCATCGCCGACAAGCTCGGCCTGCGCGTCGACTTCGTCGGCACCGACTTCTCGGGGCTGCTCGCCCAGGTGGCGTCGCGACGCTTCGACGTCGGCTCCTCGTCGATCACCACCACCGACGCGCGCCGCCAGACGGTCGGCTTCACCAACGGCTACGACTTCGGCTACTTCTCCCTCGTCGTGCCGAGCGGGTCGGCGATCAAGGGCTTCGGCGACCTCGCCGCCGGCCAGCGGATCGGCGTCGTGCAGGGCACCGTCCAGGAGGCCTACGTCGTCGACACCCTGGGCCTCGACCCGGTCAAGTTCCCCGACTACAACACCGTCTACGGCAGCCTCAAGACCCGGCAGATCGACGCATGGGTGGCGCCGTCGCAGCAGGCGCAGGGCACCGTGCAGCCGGGCGACCCGACCGAGATCATCGAGAACACCTTCAGCCTCGACAACTTCGTCGCCTACGCGGTGGCCAAGGAGAACAAGCCGCTGATCGACGCGCTCAACGCGGGCCTCGACGCTGTGATCGCCGACGGGACGTGGGCGCGGCTGTACACCGACTGGGTGCCGCGCGCGCTGCCGCCGGGCTGGAAACCCGGGTCGAAGGCCGCGCCGGAACCGCAACTGCCCGACTTCACCGCGCTCGCGGCCGAGAGCGCCGAAACCGCGGGCGATCCGGGCGCACCACCACCGCCGAAATCCACGCTGTCGCAACTGAAGGACACGTTCCTCGACTGGGACCTCTACAAGCAGGCAATTCCCGACCTGTTCAAGACCGGCCTGCCGAACACCCTGATCCTCACGTTCGCCGCGAGCATCATCGGCATCGTCCTCGGCATGGGGCTCGCGATGGCCGGCATCTCGAAGACCCGTTGGCTGCGCTGGCCCGCCCGCATCTACACCGACGTGTTCCGCGGCCTGCCCGAGGTCGTCATCATCCTGCTGATCGGCCTCGGCATCGGACCCGTCGTGAGCCCACTCACCGGCAACAACCCCTACCCGCTGGGCATCGCGGCGCTCGGTCTGATGGCCGGCGCCTACATCGGGGAGATTTTCCGCTCCGGCATCCAGAGCGTCGAGGCCGGACAGTTGGAGGCCTCGCGCGCACTGGGATTCAGCTACTCGTCGTCGATGCGGCTGGTCGTCGTGCCCCAAGGGATCCGGCGGGTGCTGCCTGCGCTGGTGAACCAGTTCATCTCACTGCTCAAGGCATCGTCGCTGGTGTACTTCCTCGGACTCATCGCCAGCCAACGCGAACTGTTCCAGGTGGGCCGCGACCTCAACGCGCAGACCGGCAACCTGTCCCCGCTGGTCGCCGCCGGGCTGTTCTACCTCGCGCTGACGATCCCGCTGACCCACCTCGTCAACTACATCGACGACCGGCTGCGCCGCGGCCGGACGCAGACCGAACCCGACGACCCGCTCGACCCCGCCAACCCGATGCGAAACCAGGAGATGGTGTGAGCACCAACGAGACGAAGTCCACCGCGTTCGAACCGGTGTCGTTGGCCGCGACCGACATTCACCTGGCGTTCGGTCCGAACGCGGTGCTGCGCGGCGTGGACCTCGACGTGCCTGCAGGCACCACCGCGGCGGTGATCGGCCCGTCCGGCTCCGGGAAGTCGACGCTGCTGCGCACGCTCAACCGGCTCTACGAACCGGATCAGGGCGACATCCTGCTCGACGGCCGATCGGTGCTCGCCGACAATCCCGACCACGTCCGCCAGCGCATCGGCATGGTGTTCCAGAACTTCAACCTGTTCCCGCACCGCAGCGTGCTCGACAACGTGACGCTGGGGCCCCTCAAGCTCAAGGGCCTCGGCAAGGAGCAGTCACGCGAACTGGGCCTGGCGCAGTTGGAGCGAGTCGGGTTGCGGCACAAGGCCGAAGTGCGGCCCGGCACGCTGTCGGGTGGTCAGCAGCAGCGCGTGGCGATCGCGCGGGCGCTGGCGATGGCACCCCAGGTGATGTTCTTCGACGAGGCGACCTCAGCGCTCGATCCCGAATTGGTCAAGGGCATCCTGGCGCTGATCGCCGACCTCGCGGCCGACGGCATGACGATGGTGGTGGTCACCCACGAGATGGGCTTCGCCAGGTCGACGGCCGACTCCGTGGTGTTCATGGATCATGGCCGCGTCGTCGAATCCGGTCCGCCAGATCAAATCTTCGAGTCCGCGGAAACCGACAGGCTTCGCCAGTTCCTGTCGCAGGTGCTCTAAACCGCGATCTTCAGCTGCTGACAGCCCCTGACAGGTTAGACTAGCGAATTATGGTCGACACCGAACCGCAGGTCACTGAGCTGGCTGGAGAGATGCAACAGGTGCTCTCCAAGCTGTTCTCCGTCCTGCGGCGCACGGGCGGAGCACCCAAGGGCGACGCCGAGGGTGCCGACCTCACATTGGCGCAGCTGTCGATCCTGCTGACGCTGCTGGACCTGGGCCCGATCCGCATGACCGAACTGGCCGCGCACGAGCGCGTCCGGACGCCCACCACCACCGTGGCGATCCGCCGGCTCGAGAAACTCGGCCTGGTGAAGCGCTCGCGCGACCCATCCGATCTGCGCGCCGTGCTCGTCGACGTGACGCCGCGGGGCCTCGTTCAGCACCGCGAGGCGCTGGCGACCCGACGGGCGGCGCTCGCAGCGATGCTGAGCAAGCTCAGCGTCGAGGACCGCGATTGCCTCGCCAAGGCGCTGGCGCCGCTCACCCGCCTCGCCGAGACCGCCGAGCCCTGAGGCTCGAATCCTCGCTCAGCCCAACCAGTCCAGCACCGCAGCGGCGGTCCACGACTGCTGCATGGAGCCCAACGGCTCGCCGGTGAACGGCTCGTAGTACTCGGCGAACGTGCCGTCACTGGCTTGGCGCAGACCTTCGCGGCGCAGCACCGCCGCCCGTTCGGCCCACCCGCGCCGCGCGAAGCACCACGAGAACAGCCAGCCCACCACCGGCCACACCGGGCCGCGCCAGTACTCGCGCGCCCGGAAGTCCCGCGACACCGGTGACGTCGACGGGATGAGGCCGTACTCGAGATCCGGATGCCCGCAGAATCGTGGGCCTTCGAGCAGGCGCAACAGCGCGCGTTCCCGGTCGTGCGGCAGGCCACCGCACAGCAGCGGGGCGAACTGCGCGACGGTCTCCGTCTGGATCCACTTCTCGGTGCGGGTGTCGTAATCCCTTGCGGCACCGGTGCGTTGATCGGCTGCCTCGACGACGCCCATCCGGAACCGTTCGGCCCACGCGTACAGGTCGCGAACGTCGGCGTGCGGGCGCTTGTAGTCCTCGCCGATCTCGGCGAGCACCGTGCACGCCACCGACAGGATCGCCGAGACGAAGACGTCCTCCACCGCGAAGCTCATCGCCTTCGGCAGCAGCACGTCGTCGTAGCGCGCGGACTTCATCTCCTCGAGCAGCCACAGGTAGCGGTCGTACTCGAGATCGGACGGTCGCTGGCTGGCGTCGGTGTTGACCTTGTTGTCCTCGCGCTCGTACGGCGGCACGTCGCCGGGGACGACGTTGGCGTACGAGCTGTCCCAGCGCGGCGAGTTGTCCATCCCGGACTCCCACCCGTGGTACAGCGTCACCCTGCCGCGCTCGTTCGGATCCCGCGCCTCGGCCAGCCAGCGGTGCCAGCGCACCAGATCCGACCAGCGCCGGTCGAGGAACGACTCGGCCACCGCCCTGGTCGAGCGGCCGCGGGTGCGTGCGTGATCGAGGATGCGCTGCACCGCGATCGCATGCACCGGCGGCTGGGTGATGCCGGAGGTGTGGCGGTTCGTCGGGGCGTTCGGCGTCAGCGACGCACACGCCCAGCGGGCAGGCCCGGGGAAGTACCCGTCGACGCCGTTGGCGAAGACGATGTGCGGGATCATGCCGTTGTGCCACTGCGCCGAGAGCAGGGTGTCGAGTTCGACGACGGCCCGCTCCACGCTCAGCGGAGCGAGCCCGATCGCCACGAACGCGGCGTCCCAGCTCCACATGTGCGGGTACAGCAGCGGCGCCGCGGTCGTCATCGTGCCCAGGTCGTTGCCGCGCAGCAGATAGGCGGCGCGGGCCGCGAGCTGGGTGGGCGCGAACGTCGGATCAGGGGGCATCGCCGTCAATCATGCGACGGGACGGCGAGGCTTGCAGAACTAGGTAACGTCCCTCGTGTGCCTACCGCGATGATCACGGGTGCTTCGGCCGGCCTTGGCAAGGCCATCGCCGCGGCCCTCGCCCCCACTCACACCCTGTTCCTGGCGGGCCGGCCGTCGCATCGGCTCGACGAGGTCGCCGAGCTGTACGGCGCGACGACCTGGCCGATCGACCTGGCCGACACCGGTGACGTCGAGACCGTCGTCGAACCCATCACCGAGCTCGACGTGCTGGTGCACAACGCCGGCGTCGCCTATCCAGGGCGCGTGGCCGAGACCGTTCCCGAGCAGTGGCGGGCCACACTCGAGGTCAACGTCGTCGGCGCGGTCGCGCTCACGCTGGCGCTGCTTCCCGCGCTGCGGGCCGCGGGCGGGCACGTCGTGTTCATCAACTCGGGCTCCGGCATCAACGCCTCCCCCGGGTTGGCGTCGTACTCGGCGAGCAAGTTCGCGCTGCGGTCCTTCGCGGACTCGCTGCGGGCCGACGAGCGGGACCTGCGCGTCACCTCGATCCACCCCGGCCGCATCGACACCGACATGCAACGCGACCTCATCGCCTACGAGGAGCGCGACTACGAGCCCGAGCAGTTCCTGCGCGCGGACACCGTGGCGGCGGCGGTCGCGCAGGCGGTGGCCACCCCGCCCGACGCGCACGTCCACGAAGTCATCATCCGGCCGCGGTGACCGTGAACGTGCACGAGGCGTCCATCGCCGATCTCCGTGCCGCCCTCGAGACCGGCCGCGCGTCCGCGGTGAGCCTGCTCGAGGCGTACCTGGACCGCATCGCGGCCTACGACGGCCAACTCAACTCGATCGTCGTCGTCAACCCCTCGGCCCGCTCCGGCGCGGCGGCATCCGACACCCGCCGCGCCGAGGGTTCCGTCCTCGGCCCGCTCGACGGCATTCCGTACACCGTGAAGGACAGCTACCTCGCTCGCGGACTCACCGCCGCAGCCGGCAGCCCGGCGTTCGCCGATCTGGTCGCTCAGCGCGACTCGTTCGTGGTGGAGCGGTTGCGAGCCGGCGGTGCCGTGCTGATCGGCCTGACCAACATGCCGCCGATGGCGAACGGTGGCATGCAGCGCGGCCACTACGGCCGGGCCGAGAGTCCCTACAACGCAGCGTTTCTCACTGCGCCGTTCGCGTCCGGATCGTCGAACGGTTCCGGCACGGCGACCGCGGCGTCGTTGTGCGCGTTCGGGATCGGCGAGGAGACGTGGTCGTCGGGGCGCGGTCCCGCGTCGAACAACGCGCTGTGCGCCTACACGCCGTCGCGTGGGGTGATCTCCACCCGGGGTGGTTGGCCGCTGGTGCCGACGATGGACGTCGTGGTCCCGCACACCCGCTCGATGGCGGACCTGCTCGAGGTACTCGACGTCGTCGTGGCGCCCGATCCCGATGTGCGGGGCGACTTCTGGCGTACGCAGGACTGGGTGCCGATCCCCAGCGTGAATGACCTGCGGCCGCCGTCGTTCCACGGCGTGGCGGGGAGCCTATCCGGGCTAACACTCGGCGTGCCGCGGATGTACGTCAATGCCGACCCCGATGCGGGCGTGGACGCCACGGGGATCGGGGGTCCGACCGGCACGCGCGTCGAGACCCGGCCGTCGGTGCTGGAGCTGTTCGAGTCGGCCCGGCGCGACCTGGAGGCCGCCGGTGCGCGGGTGGTCGAGGTGGACTTCCCGGTCGTCACCAACTACGAGGGCGACCGCGCCGGTGCGCCGACGATTGGCACTCGCGGCCTGGTGAGCCCGGACTACCTGCGCCGCGAGATCTGGGACCTCTCGGCGTGGGCGTGGGACGACTTCCTGCGTGCCAACGGCGATCCCGCGCTGACCCGGCTCGCCGACGTCGACGGCAGCCGCATCTTCCCGCATCCCCCTGGCGCGCTACCCGACCGGTACACCGGCTTCGACGACGACATCAACGAGTACCCGGCGTTCCTGCGCGAGCACCCCATCGAGTCGCTCGCCGACATACCGCACCTCGCCGACGGGCTCCGCGGACTGGAGGACACCCGCCGCATCGACCTCGAGGACTGGATGACGAGCCTCGGACTGGACGCGGTGATCTTCCCGGCCGTCGCCGACGTCGGACCGTCGGACATGGACGTCAACCCGTTGTCCGCCGACCTCGGTTGGCGCAATGGCGTGTGGGTTGCCAACGGCAACCTGGCGATTCGGCACCTCGGCATCCCGACGGTCACGGTGCCGATGGGCACGATGACCGACATCGGGATGCCCGTCGGTCTGACGTTCGCAGGCCGGGCCTACGACGACGTCGCGCTGCTCGGGTACGCGGCGGCGTTCGAGGCGCTGGGGTCTCGGCGCACTCCCCCGCCGCTCGCCCCACCCCTGCCGTGACTTGGGCGCGCCCATCCGCGGTGACCGCGGGTGAGCGCGCCGACTTCGGCCGTCAGACGACGATGTTGACCAGGCGCCCGGCCACGACGATGACCTTCTTCGGCTTGGCGCCCGCCAGGAACGCCGCCACCTTCTCCTCGGCCAGCGCGGCCGCCTCGAGCACGTCGGCATCAGCGTCGGCGGCCACGGTGATCCGGCCGCGCACCTTGCCGTTGACCTGCACCGGGTACTCGACGGTGTCCTCGACCAGGAACGCCGGATCCGCCTGCGGAAACGGCCCATGCGCCAGCGAGGTCTCGTGGCCCAGCCGCTTCCACAGCTCCTCGGCGAGGTGCGGGGCCAGCGGCGCCACCATCAACACCAGCGGCTCGACGGCCGCGCGCGCGGTGACGCCTTCCTTGGTCAGGTGGTTGGTGTACTCGATCAGCTTCGCCGCCGCCGTGTTGTTGCGCAGTGCCGCATAGTCTTCCGAGACACCGGCGATCGTGCGGTGCAGCAGACGCAGGGTTGCGTCGTCGATCGCGGAGTGTTCGTCGACCCGCTCGGCACCCGAGTCCTCGTCGACCACTACGCGCCACACCCGCTGCAGGAAGCGGTAGGCACCGACGACGTCCTTCGTGGCCCACGGCCGCGACGCCTCCAGCGGACCCATCGACATCTCGTAGACGCGCAACGTGTCCGCGCCGTAGCCGTCGCAGATCTCGTCGGGCGACACCGAGTTCTTGAGGCTCTTGCCGATCTTCCCGAACTCCTGGAAGACCTCCATCTCTTCTACGGTCCCGCCGCGACTGTCCGGGTAGTAGAACTTCCCGTCGCGCTCTACCACCTTCGACGCCTCCACGTACGAGCCGCGCGAGTCGGTGTAGGCGAACGCCTGGATGTACCCCTGGTTGACCAACCGGCGGTACGGCTCGCGGGAACTCACGTGCCCGAGGTCGTAGAGCACCTTGTGCCAGAACCGCGAGTACAGCAGGTGCAGCACGGCATGTTCGACACCGCCGACGTACAGGTCGACGCCGCCGGGGTCGCCCGCGCCGTGCTCGGCGGGTCGCGGACCCATCCAGTACGCCTCGTTCTCCTTGGCGCAGAACGTCTCCGAGTTGTGCGGGTCGGCGTAGCGCAGCTCGTACCAGGAGCTGCCTGCCCACTGCGGCATGACGTTGGTGTCGCGGGTGTAGCTCTGCAGGCCGTCGCCGAGGTCGAGCTCGACGTTCACCCACTCGGTGGCCTTGCCAAGCGGAGGAGACGGCTCGCTGTCGGCGTCGTCGGGATCGAACTGCACCGGCGCATAGTCGGGCACGTCCGGAAGCTCAACCGGCAGGGCCGAATTCGGCAACGGATGGGCCCGGCCGTCGGCGTCGTAGACGATGGGGAACGGCTCACCCCAGTACCGCTGCCGGGCGAACAGCCAGTCGCGCAACTTGTACTCGACGCGCGCCCGGCCATGGCCGTCGGCCTCGAGCCGGTTGATCACGGCCTCCTTGGCCGACGCGATGCTCAGGCCGTCCAGATCACCCGAGTTGATCAGCGTGCCGTCGCCGCCGTACGCGGACTCTTCGACGCTTCCACCCGAAATCACCTGCACGATCGGCAACCCGAACTGCGAGGCGAACTCCCAGTCACGCTGATCGTGTCCGGGCACCGCCATGATCGCGCCCGTGCCGTAACCGGCCAGCACGTAGTCGGCGATGAACACCGGAACGCGTTCGCCGTTCACGGGATTGGTGGCATACGCCCCCAGGAACACACCGGTCTTGGTCTTGTTCTCCTGGCGCTCCAGGTCCGACTTGGCGGCGATGGCCGTGCGGTAACTCGCCACCGCCTCGGCCGGTGTCGCCGCACCGTAGGTCCAGCGCTCGTCGGTCGCGCCGGGCCACTGGGCCGCAACCAGAGCGTCGACCAGTTCGTGCTCCGGCGCCAGCACCACGTACGTCGCGCCGAACAGGGTGTCGGGCCGGGTGGTGAACACCTCGACGTCGCCTGCATCGGTCGCGAACCGCACCTCAGCGCCCGTCGAACGGCCGATCCAGTTGCGCTGCATGGCCTTGACCTTGTCCGGCCAGTCCAGGACGTCGAGGTCCTCGAGCAGCCGGTCGGAGTACGCGGTGATCCGCATCATCCACTGCCGCAACCGCTTCCGGAACACCGGGAAGTTGCCGCGATCGCTGCGACCCTCGGAGGTGACCTCCTCGTTGGCGAGCACGGTGCCCAACCCGGGGCACCAGTTCACCATCGAGTCTGCGCGGTAGACCAGACGGTAGGAGTCGACGACGTCGCGCCGTTCCCCCGCCGACAGGTCGTTCCACGACCGGCCGTCGTCGAGGCTGCGCGCCCCCGATTCGAACTCGGCGATCAACTCGTCGATCGGCCGGGCCTTCCGCACGGCCGGGTCGAACCAGGCGTTGAAGATCTGCAGGAAGATCCACTGCGTCCACTCGTAGAAGTCGACGTCGGTGGTCGCGAAGCTGCGCCGGGCGTCGTGGCCGAGGCCCAGGCGGCCCAGCTGGCGGCGGAAGTTGACGATGTTCGCCTCGGTGCGGGTGCGCGGATGCGTCCCGGTCTGCACGGCGTACTGCTCGGCGGGCAGGCCGAACGCATCGAACCCCAGGGCATGCAGGACGTTGCGACCCGTCATGCGGAAGTAGCGCGCATAGACGTCGGTGGCGATGTACCCCAGCGGGTGGCCGACGTGCAGCCCCTCGCCGGACGGGTACGGGAACATGTCCTGGACGAACATCTTGTCGGCGGGCACGGTCGAGCCGTCGGTCGGCGCCAGGCTACCGACGGGGTTCGGCACGTGGAAGGTGCCCCGCTGCGCCCACGTCTCCTGCCAGTCGCGCTCGATCGCACCCGCGAGTTCCGCCGTGTAGCGGTGTCTCGGGGTGTCGGAATGGTCGTCGACGGGCCGGTCAGTCACGTGAACAGGGTAGTCAGTGCCGGATCGGCGGCGGTTCGGCCCTCCGCCGCACGCCGTGGCGTCGCCGTGCTTGGTATCGGTTCCGTTGCAGACCGGTGAGAGCTCGGTTGCAGGTGCCGTTCGGGTCTAGTGGCGTCGTTCTGGCCGTGGATATGGTCGGCGCCTGATCGATACGACACACGCCACCGCGGTTCCACCGCACCCTGTTTCTCGGAAGGACCGCCGTCAGATGTTCGCCACTGCCCGTCGATGGGGGCTCGTCACAGGAGGTGTCGCCGTGGGTGTCGCCGGCGTCGTCGGCTTCGCCGGCACGATCGCCTCGGCCGAGCCCAGCGTCCCGCTTCCCCCGCTGCCATCGCCTGCGACGGTCACCCAGACCGTCGTCGTTCAGGCAGGCACCCCAGGGCTGGCCGACCAGCGAGCGATCGCTCCTGTCGCAGGCGCCGTGGGCCCCGGCGCCGTGCCCGCCGCGGGGCTTGCCGCCCCCGCCATCGCACCGGTGCCCGCCGTGCCGACCATCGCACCCGCCACGTCGGGCACCATCGCCGAGTTCCTGCGGTCCAAGAACGTCGCCATGGAGCCGCAGGTCGCCAATGGGTTCACCGCACTGAACATCGTGCTGCCCATGCCGACCGGATGGGCTCACGTCCCGGATCCGAACGTGCCGGACGCCTTCGCGGTGATCGCCGACCGCGTCGGCGGCGACGGGCTGTATACCTCCAACGCCGCGCTCAACGTCTACAAGCTGATCGGCGACTTCGACCCGAAGGAAGCGATCAGCCACGGCTTCATCGAGAGCCAGCAGCTGCCGGCATGGCGCTCGACGGACGGTTCGATGGCCGACTTCGGCGGCATGCCGGCATCGATCATCGAGGGCACCTACCGGCAGAACAACATGACGCTCAACACGTCGCGTCGCCACGTCATCGCACAGTCCGGCCCCGACCGCTACCTGGTCACGCTGTCGGTGACGACCAGTGCGCAGGTGTCCGTCGCCGCAGGCGACGCAACCGATGCGATCGTCAATGGCTTCCGGGTGGCCTCGGCCGCACCGCCGCCCCCGCCGGCCGCTCCGCCGGCGCCCGGCATCCCGGGTCTGCCGCCGCTGCCACCGCTGCCGGGCATCCCCAGCTAGGCGGCGTGCCGCCGGAGATCTGCGGATTCGACGGCGCGACGTGGTGGCTCGTATCCTCGATCGCATGCTGATCGCCGCGGTCCTGTGCCTGAGCGCGGCGGCCGCGGTCGCCGCGGCGGGGCTGTGGCTGTTGGCCCGGCCCCGGCCCAACGACCCGGTCGCCGGTGTCCTTCGGACCGTCGCACCCACTCAACTCGCGGCAGCGGTCATGCTCGCCGCGGGCGGCATCGCGGCGCTGGCGGCTCCTGGCGGATCCGCCGTCCTGCTGCTCGTGGTGTGCGTCGTCGGCGCAGTCGGGACCATCGCCGCGGGCTGCTATCAGGCGGCGAAGGCCGTGGCCCGCACCGAGGCTGCGAGTTCGGCCACCGGAGGCTGCGGTAACGCGTGCGCATCCTGCACGCTGTCGTGCAACTGACGCGGCTTAATTGCGGCTGACGTCGATCGGATGGGTCGCGAGCATCGACAGCGGCATGGGCTGACGGCGCAGCACCCGCGACCACAGGTCGACCTTCGGCTCGACCAGGACGTCCGACGGAAGTGCCGACAGCACGATCCAGTCGTCGCGTTCGATCTCGCCCTCGAGCTGACCGATGGTCCACCCCGAGTAGCCCGCGTAGATCCGCACGCCCTCGATGGCCGGAGCGATGTCGTCGGGGTCGGCGTCGAGGTCGACCATGGCGATGCGGCCCTGCACGTGCCGCAGCCCCGGTACCTCGGAGGCGTCGACGCCCACGCGCACGGTGGCCAGGCACAGCGCCGCGTCGCGCTTCACCGGGCCGCCGACGAACATCGTCTTCGGCTTGGTCGCGAGCTTCGTCCACTGGGGCAGCACGTTGTACACCGCCGTCTCGCTCGGCCGGTTCAACACCACGCCCAGCGTGCCGCCGTCGTTGTGCTCGACGACGTAGATCACGCTGCGCCGGAACGTGGGCTCGAGGAGATCGGTGTTGGCGAGCAGAAGCGTCCCCGCGCGGACCCGATGCGATGCGGGGGCGAGGTAATCCTCCGGATCGTCTGACTGCGCCACCCGTCCATCATGGCACCAGCAACCCTGCGAGGTCACGAACTCCCACCGGCCGCGCCGCTGCCGAGCGGAAAGATTTGTAGTGTGGATCGAGTCGCGAATCGCAGCGCCAACGTGTCGAACCATCACCGGACAGAGCGGAGTCGGAACCGAAAGTGGCAGACCCGCGTGGGCACGCAGCAGTCCTGCAGGTGCTGCGGTCACTACCGGAGTTCAGGCGTCTGCTCGAACTGCGCGTCGTCAGCCAATTCGGCGACGGACTGTTCCAGGCCGCGATGGCAGGGGCGCTGCTGTTCAACCCCGAGCGTGCCGCCGAGCCGTGGGCCATCGCCGGCGCCTTCGCGGTGCTGTTCCTGCCGTACTCCCTGCTCGGCCCCTTCGCCGGCGCGCTGCTCGACCGCTGGGACCGCCGCCTGGTCCTCGTCGGCGCCAACGCGGTGCGACTCGTCCTAATGCTCGGCGTCGCGACGCTGCTGGCGTTCGGCGCAGGCGACGTGCCGATCCTGTGCGGCGCGCTGATCGTCAACGGGTTCACCCGGTTCGTGTCGTCGGGCCTGTCGGCGGCGCTGCCCCACGTCGTGCCACGGGCCGAGGTGGTGTCGATGAACTCCGTCGCCACCGCGGGCGGCGCCGTGGCCGCATTCGCAGGCGCGAACTTCATGCTGCTGCCGCGCTGGCTGTTCGGCGCAGGCGATACCGGCGCCTCGGTCATCATCTTCACCGCGGCACTGCCGGTGGCTCTTGCGCTGGTCCTGTCGATCCGGTTCGGGCCGCACGTGCTCGGCCCCGACAAGACCCGCCGCGCGGTCCACGGCTCCGTCGCGTACGTGGTCGCGACCGGGTGGGGCTATGGGCTGAGCACTGTCGCGAAGGTGCCGACCGTGGCGGCCACCCTCGCCGGCCTCGCGTCGCACCGCATCGCGTTTGGGATCAACACCCTGCTGGTGCTCCTGCTGGTGCGCCACGGCGACAGCCACAACGTCGCGGGGCTGGGCACCGTGGTGCTGTTCGTCGCCGCATCCGGCATCGGTTCGTTCCTCGCCACGCTGCTGACGCCGGCGGTCGTCCACCGCTTCGGGCGCTACCGCACGGCGAACGGTGCACTGGCGATCGCCGCCGTCGTGCAACTGTGTGGGGCCGGGCTGCAGCTTCCGGTGATGACGGTGTGCGGCTTCCTGCTCGGCGCGCTGGGCCAGGTGGTCAAGCTCTGTGCGGACACGGCGATGCAGATCGACGTCGACGATGCGCTGCGCGGCCACGTGTTCACCGTGCAGGACTCGGTGTTCTGGGTGTCGTTCATCGCCGCGATCGCTGGTGCGGCTGCCGTGATCCCAGCCGACGGGGACTCCCCCGCGCTCGCCTGCGCCGGCGCCGTCGTCTACCTCGTCGGTCTGGCCGCGCACGCGATCACCGCGCGGGGGCATCGCTCGGCCGGTCTAGGGTGACGCCATGTCCGACGCCCTGAACAGCACCGTCGCCGACCTGCGCGCGGAGAGCGACGAACTCGACGCGATCGTCGCCGACCTGCCCGACGGGCAGTGGCGCACTCCGACACCGGCAGCCGGCTGGACGATCGCGCACCAGATCGCACACCTGCTGTGGACCGACCGGGTGGCGGTCGTGTCCGTGACCGACGAGGCCGGCTTCGGGGATCTGCTGACCGAGGCCGCCACGAACCCCACCGGGTTCGTCGACGCGGGCGCCGAGGAACTCGCCGCCCTACCGCCGGCCACCCTGCTCGCCGAGTGGCGGGCCACCCGCACCCGGCTGCACGACGAACTCCCCCGGGTCGCCGACGGGCGCAAGCTCCCGTGGTTCGGTCCGCCGATGAGCGCTACGTCGATGGCGACGGCCCGCCTGATGGAGACCTGGGCGCACGGCCTCGACGTCGCCGATGCCCTCGGCGTGGCTCGCCCAGCGACGGCGCGGCTGAAGTCGATCGCCCACATCGGCGTCCGCACCCGCGACTTCGCGTTCTCGGTGCACGGCCTCACCCCGCCCGCGGAACCGTTTCACGTGGAACTGTCCGCACCCGACGGCTCGACGTGGTCGTGGGGTCCCGGCGACGCTGCGCAGCGCGTGACCGGGTCGGCCGAACACTTCTGCATGCTCGTCACGCAGCGCAGGCCTCGCGCCGAACTCGACGTGACGGCCGTCGGCGAGGACGCGCAGCAGTGGCTGACGATCGCGCAGGCGTTCGCGGGCCCGCCTGGGGCCGGGCGGGGTTAGAGCTTCGCGCCCGCGTCGGCCGCACCGTCACCGTCGGCATCGGACAACTTGACGTCCCAGCGGCCGTCACCGTCGGCGTCGACGTAGGCGTCCTCGGCGGCCAGCGCGCGGTCGGCCAGACCGTTGTGGTCGCCGTCGAGCAGGCGGTCGTCGACCTGTCCGTCACCGTCGAAGTCGACGAGCGGACCACCGACCGACTCGGCACCATCGAGGCCGAACCAGCGCAGCTGAGCACCCCGGTCGACGCTCACCGCCCACGTGCCCGACCCGTCGTCGGTGAACCGGGCCTCGCCGTGGCCGTCGTCGTCCAGGTCGAGCACCGCGTGATCGGCGAACCCGTCGCCGTCCAAATCGGCCAGCGCGTCGTCGAGGCGGCCATCGCCGTCGAAGTCGAGACCGATCGCGTCCAACACCCCGTCGCCGTCGACGTCGAGCGTCGGCTCACCCGTCGACATCGCCGCCGCACCGAACCCGTCCCCCAGGCAGTACTCCACTGTTCCCATCCCCCGTCGCTCCGCTCGCCCTGGAGCCGATCCCCCGTCGCTCCGCTCGCCCTGTCATTAGGACGCGCGATCAGGCCCTGGCGTTCCACCACTTCTTCAACGCGTGGACGGCCTCGTCGTGCTCGAGCGGGCCGCGGTCGAGTCGGAGCTCCTTGAGGAACGTCCACGCCTGACCGACGAGCGGTCCGGCCGGGATGTCGAGGATCTTCATGATCTCGTTGCCGTCGAGGTCGGGCCGGACCCTGGCGAGGTCCTCCTTCGCCGCGAGTTCGGCGATCCGGTGTTCGAGGTCGTCGTAATTCGCCTGCAACCGCGCCGCCCGCCGCTGGTTGCGCGTGGTGCAGTCCGCACGCACCAGCTTGTGCAGCCGCGACAGCAGCGGACCGGCGTCGGTCACGTAGCGCCGCACTGCCGAGTCGGTCCAGCGGCCGTCGCCGTACCCGTGGAACCGCAGGTGCAGGTAGACCAACTGCGACACGTCGTCGACCATCTGCTTCGAGTACTTCAGCGCCCGCAGCCGCTTGCGGGTCATCTTCGCGCCCACGACCTCGTGATGGTGGAAGCTCACGCCGCCGTCGGGCTCGTGCCGACGGGTCGCCGGCTTGCCGATGTCGTGCAGCAGCGCCGCCCACCGCAGCACCAGGTCGGGCGCCTCGCGCGGATCCTCGAGATCGATGGCCTGGCGCAGCACGGTCAGCGAATGCTGATACACGTCCTTGTGCTGATGGTGCTCGTCGATCGCCATCCGCATGTCGCCGATCTCCGGCAGCACCACTGCGCCCAGCCCCGTCTGCACCATCAGGTCGACGCCCGCGATCGGGTCCGCACCGGCCAGCAGCTTGTCGAGTTCGGCAGCCACCCGCTCGGCGGTGATCCGCCCGAGTTCGGGGGCCATGCGCTCCATCGCCTCGCGGACCCGGGGCGCCACCTCGAACTCCAACTGCGAGACGAAGCGCGCGGCCCGCAGCATCCGCAGCGGATCGTCGCCGAACGACACCTCCGGCGGCGACGGGGTATCGAGCCGACGGGCCGCGGCGTCGACCAGGCCGTCCTGCGGATCGTGGAACTCGCCGACACCCTCGGGCGTCACTCGCACCGCCATCGCGTTGACCTTGAAGTCGCGGCGAATCAGGTCGTCTTCGAGCCGGTCGCCGAACTCGACGGTCGGGTTGCGCGACACCTGGTCGTAGCTGTCGGCCCGGAACGTCGTGATCTCCAGCCGGTACTCGCCCTTGGCGATGCCGATGGTGCCGAACGCGATGCCGGTGTCCCACATCCCGTCGCCCCACCGCCGCACGATCCGCTGGATCGCGTCGGGCCGAGCATCGGTGGTGAAGTCCAGGTCGGTGACGTCGCGCTCCAGCACGGCGTCGCGCACGCTACCCCCGACCAGGTACAGCTCGTGGCCCGCGTCGGCGAACAACGTGCCCAGCTCGGAGAGGACGGTGACGTGCCGTGAGAGGCTGCGCATCGCGGCAGCAAGCAGCGCGGCTTCCGCACTCGGGTCGATCGGCACGGGGGGTGAGCCTAGTTGCCATCGGCGCATGCGCGTAACGACTGGGCATCAGCACGGCACCAACGGCGAGTGGCGGCAAGGTGGAAAGCAAGTGGCAGCTACTATCGCTTGGGTGTCGGAGGGCGAACAAGCCAAACCACGACGGCGCCGAGGAAGGCGCCGCGGCCGACGCTCGGCAGGGCCGCCCGAGGCCAGCGCGCCGCAACCCGCTTCCGTAGTCCCCCTCCCCAGCGCCGTACCGGCCGCCAACGGACACCGCAACCCCCAGCCCCGACGCCAGCCGGACCGGCTCCGCACCGTGCACGAGACGTCGGCGGGCGGCCTCGTCATCGACGGGATCGACGGCCCTAAGGACTCACAGGTCGCCGCGCTGATCGGCAGGCTCGACCGGCGCGGCCGCATGCTGTGGTCGCTGCCCAAGGGCCACATCGAGATGGGCGAGACCGCCGAGCAGACCGCGATCCGCGAGGTCGCCGAGGAGACCGGCATCGAGGGCAGCGTGCTCGCCGCGCTGGGCAGCATCGACTACTGGTTCGTCACCGAGGGCCGCCGCGTGCACAAGACCGTGCACCACTACCTCATGCGGTTCCTCGGCGGGGAACTGTCCGACGAAGACGTCGAGGTCACCGAGGTGGCCTGGGTGCCGCTGCGGGAACTGCCCAAGCGGCTCGCCTACGCCGACGAGCGCAAGCTCGCCCAGGTCGCCGGAGAACTCATCGACAAGCTGCACACCGACGGGCCCGGCAGCCTCCCGCCGCTGCCGCACACCTCGCCGCGGCGCAGGCCGCAGACCCACTCCCACACCCACCGTCGTGCCGACGACTCCACTCCCCCGTCCCTCGGGGCGGAGCGCAGAGAGCCCGGGGACCGTTCCTCGGGGGCAGAGCGGAGCGACCGGGGAAAGATGCGACCCGGTCGGCGGGCGAACGGCTGCGGCCAGGGAACATGACGTTTCGGGCGGCAGTCTCGGCCGCTGGGACCGTGCCTCGAGTGCTCGTGCGCTCGCTGGCCGCCGTGGTCCTACTGACGCTGGTCGCCGCGCCGGCACTGCTGCCCCGCGCGGCCGCGGGCGAACCCGGCGTCACCCAGTTCCTCAAGCTGAGCATCGATCGCGTCACCCCCGAGATCGTCAGCACCGCGGGCGAACCCTTCGTCACCGTCACCGGCAGGGTGGCGAACATCGGTGACCGGTCGGTCCGGGACGTCGTCGTGCGGCTCGAGACCGCGGCTGCGGTGACCACGTCGGCCGGGCTGCGCACCAGCCTCGCCGGCAGTGGCGACCAGTTCGAGCCCGTCGGCGACTTCGTCACCATCGCACCGGAATTGAGCCAGGGGCAGAGCGCGGCGTTCCGTCTGTTCTTCCCGCTGCGGTCGGGTGCCGAGCCGTCGCTGCGCATCTCCGAACCCGGCGTCTACCCGCTGCTGGTGAACGTCAACGGCACCCCGGACTACGGCGCCCCCGCCCGTCTCGACGACGCCCGCTTCCTGCTTCCCGTCGTCGGCGTTCCACCCGATCCGTCGCTCGAGTCCACCGACCCGGTGTCGGCCGTCGTGCCACCGGACACCTCGCGCCCGGTGGGCGTCACGATGCTGTGGCCGCTCGCCGACCGGCCCCGGCTCGCTGCGGGCGTCCCCGGCGCCACGACGCCCGTGCGGCTCGGCGACGACGAGCTGGCCACCTCACTGGCCCCCGGCGGCAGGCTGGACACGCTGCTCTCGGCGGCCGACTTCGCCACCAGTCCCCCGGTCGATCCGGCAGGGCAGGTCCGCAGCGCGCTGTGTCTGGCCGTCGACCCCGACCTGCTGGTGACGGTCAATGCGATGACGACCGGCTACGTCGTCACCGAATCGGCCGACGGCGGGCTCAGCGGCCCGACCCGGCCCGGCACCGGCCAGGAGGCTGCGGTGAACTGGCTGGGCCGGCTGAAGTCGCTGGCTCAGCGGCTGTGCGTCACGTCGTCGGTGTACGCCCAGGCGGACCTGACCGCGCTGCACCGCGTCGGCGACCCCGGGCTGGCGGCCGTCGCGACCACCGAGTCGCCCGACGTGGTCGACCAGATCCTCGGTATCGCGTCGGTGCGCGGCGCCACGCTGCTGGGCGACGGGCCGTTGACGGGGCCTGCCGTGCAACTGCTGTCGGCACAGGGCCCGACCGTGGCGATCGCCGCACCGGACTACACGGCGCAGGATTCTGCATCCGGCGAGCAGCCGCCCGTCGACCTCGTGCCGCGCCGCTACACCCGGCAAGTCGTCACCGCCCCCGTCGACCCGACGGTCGGCGCGGCGCTGGCCGGTGCGGGCACCAGGCCGTCGTCCCCGTCGTACCTCGACAGCTCCCTCAACGTGCCGCTGCAGCAGGACTCGCAGGTGGCCCGCCGCCAGGACGCGCTCGCCGCGATGCTGTGGCGCGGGCTGCGGCCGGCCACCGAGCCGCGCGCCGAGATCCTGGTGCCGCCGATGGTGTGGGACCTGCAGCAGGACGACGCCGCGGCCCTGCTGTCCGCGCTTGCGACGTCGATCAACTCGGGGCTGGCCACGCCGCGGCCGCTGCCCACGGTGATCGCGGAGACGCTCGCCGCCGCACCGGCCACCGAACAGCCTGCGCCCGCCGATGCCCTCGGCAACGCGCGTGCCCGGTTCGGCGACGGCGTCGTCTCGGCGGTCGCAGGTGCGTCCGGCCGGCTGTGGGGTCTGACGGCGGCGCTGACCACCGATGAGCGGACGGGCCTCACCGGCACGGAGTACACCGCGCCGCTGCGCGAGGACATGCTGCGCGCACTGAGCCAGTCGGTACCCCCCGACGCGCGGAACGGCTTGGCGGAGCAGCGGATCCGGCGAACCGCCACTACCGTCGACGACCTGTTCAATGCCGTCACCATCGTCAACCCCGGCGGTTCGTACACGCTGGCCACCGAACGCAGCCCGCTGCCCCTGGCCCTGCGCAACGACCTGCCCGTACCGATCCGGGTCCGCCTCGACGTCGACGCCCCGCCCGGGATGACCGTCACCGACATGGGTGAGATCGTGCTGCCGCCGGGCTTCCTGCCGCTGCGGGTGCCGGTCGAGGTGCACTTCACCCAGCGCGTCGCGGTCGACGTGTCGCTGCGCACGGTCGACGGCCTGTCCCTCGGCGAACCCGTGCGACTGTCGTTGCACTCCAACGCCTACGGCAAGGTGCTGTTCATCATCACGCTGTCCGCGGGTGCGGTGCTGTTCCTGCTGGCCGGCCGCAGACTGTGGCACCGGTTCCGCGGGCAGCCCGACCGCGCCGACCTCGACCGGCCACCGCGCCGGACCACTGCCGACGACTCGCCCGATCCGGTCGACACGGCCATCGCCTACGGCCCGGACGAGCGGTGACGACACCTCGGCGGCCACCACCGGCGCCGCCACGTCAGCGGATTCCCCGCGGGCCAGCACCACGCCGCCGCGCAGGCCAGGTCGCGGGCCCCCAGTTCCGCAAGGAACTCTCCGACTCCGCGGTCGTGTCCCGGTCGTGGGGCATGGCATTCGCGACGCTGATCAGTCGGATCACCGGCTTCATCCGCATCGTGCTGCTCGCGGCGATCCTCGGCGCCGCGCTCTCGAGCGCGTTCTCGGTGGCCAATCAGCTGCCGAACCTCGTTGCCGCACTGGTACTCGAGGCGACGTTCACCGCGATCTTCGTTCCCGTGCTGGCGCGTGCCGAACGCGACGACGCCGACGGCGGAACGGCTTTCGTGCGACGGCTGGTCACTCTCGCCACCGCGCTGCTGCTGGTGGCGACGATCGCCTCGGTCGCCGCGGCACCGCTGCTGGTGCGCCTCATGCTCGGCTCCGAGACGCTGGTGAACGAGCCACTGACCACGGCGTTTGCGTACCTGCTTCTACCCCAGGTGATCTTCTACGGCTTGACGTCTGTGTTCATGGCAATCCTGAACACCCGCAACGTGTTCGGGCCACCGGCGTGGGCACCGGTGATCAACAACCTGGTCGCGATCGCCACGCTCGGCGTCTACGTCCTGGTCCCCGGCGAAATGTCACTCGACCCGGTCGAGATGGGCAACGCCAAGCTGCTGGTCCTCGGCATCGGCACCACGCTCGGGGTGGTCGCTCAGGCGGCGGTGCTGCTGCTGGCGATCCGGCGCGAACGCATCAGCCTGCGGCCGCTGTGGGGCATCGACGACCGGCTCAAGCAGTTCGGCACCATGGCCGCGGCGATGGTGCTCTACGTGCTGATCAGCCAGGTCGGCCTGATCGTGGGCAACCAGATCGCAGGCAGCGCAGCGGCTTCGGGCCCGGCGATCTACAACTACGCGTGGCTGATCCTGCAGCTGCCGTTCGGCATGATCGGCGTCACGGTGCTCACCGTGGTCATGCCACGGCTGTCGCGCAATGCCGCGGCCAACGACACGCCCGCGGTGCTGGGCGACCTGTCGCTGGCCACGCGACTCACGATGGTCACGCTGATCCCGATCGTCGCGTTCATGACCGTCGGCGGCCCCGCCATCGGCAGCGCACTGTTCTCCTACGGCAACTTCGGCGAGACCGACGCCGGCTACCTGGGCATGGCAATCACGCTGTCGGCCTTCACGCTGATCCCGTATGCCCTGGTGCTGCTGCAACTCCGGGTGTTCTACGCACGCCAGCAGCCGTGGACGCCGATCGCGCTGATCCTCGTCATCACCGCGGTCAAGATCGTGGCCTCGTTCGCCGCACCCCATCTCACCGACGACCCCCAACTCGTCGCCGGATACCTCGGCCTCGCCAACGGCCTCGGCTTCCTCGCCGGCGCGACGGTCGGACACCTGGTGCTGCGCGCCAACCTTCGCCCGCCCGACGGCAGGCTGATCGGGCTGCCGGTGCTGCGGACGATCCTCGTCGCGATCGCCGCGTCGCTCGGCGCGGGTCTGATCGCACACGTCGTGGACCAATTGCTCGGCCTCGAGTCGCTCACCACGAACAGCGGTGCGGGCGGCTCGGTGCTGCGGCTGCTGGTGCTTGGGTTGATCATGGTGCCGATCATCGCGGCGGTGCTGCTCGCGGCGAAGGTGCCCGAGGCGCAGTCGGCATTGGCCTTCGTGAAGCGGCGCCTCGGAGCTAGCTCGCCGGTGCCCGCGACGCCGCCGATGCCCCCCGTCCGACCGCGTCCGAGCAGCGCAGTCCCGTACTCTGAGCACAGGAATTCGCACCCGTTACCACCGCGTCAATATGGGCCGGTCAGACGGGTAGCGCCTCCGGCAGGGGTTGCCGGAGGAAGGCCGTGGAGAGGACCAGCGGTGACGAACGACCCCGCAGGCGGACCCGCGACCGGCGCCGACAGCGGCGCGACCAAACGCATTCCGCGCCCGTCGGCCGACGACTTCGAGCCCGACGTGCCCACCGAGGTGAGCCAGCCGCCCTCGGGTAGGCCGCCCGCCGACTACGGCGGCGACCCGACCCGTGAGGCACTGTCCTTCGGCATGCTCAACGAGCCGCCGATCGAGGCGGCCACCGACGACGACGTCCACCTCATCCCGGGCGCCACGATCGCGGGCGGGCGCTACCGGCTGCTGGTGTTCCACGGCGGACCGCCGCACCTGCAGTTCTGGCATGCCCTCGACACGGCGCTCGACCGCCAGGTGGCGCTCACGTTCGTCGACCCGGATGCCACACTGCCCGACGACGAGCTGCAGGAGATCCTGTCCCGCACGCTGAAGCTCAGCAGGCTGAACATGCCCGGCGTGGCACGCGTGCTCGACGTCGCCAACACCGGTTCGGGCGGGCTGGTCGTCGCCGAGTGGATCCGCGGCGGCTCGCTGGCCGAGGTCGCCGAGACCGCACCGTCGGCGATCGGCGGCGCCCGTGCGATCCAGTCCCTCGCGGCGGCAGCCGAGGCAGCCCACCGCGAGGGCGTCGCACTCTCGATCGACCATCCCGGACGCGTCCGGGTCAGCATCGACGGTGACGTGGCGCTGGCCTTCCCCGCGACCATGCCCGACGCCGAGCCCGAGGACGACATCCGCGGCATCGGCGCCTCGCTGTACGCCCTGCTCGTCGACCGCTGGCCCCTGCCGGAAACCGGTGCCAACAGCGGCATGGCCCAGGCCGAGGTGGACGCCTCCGGGCAGCCCGTCGAGCCGCGCGCCGTCGACCGCGAGATCCCGTTCCAGATCTCCGCGGCCGCCGCACGGGCCGTACAGGAGAACGGCGGCATCCGCACCGCGGGCACGCTGCTCAACCTCCTGCAGCAGGCCACTGCCGTCGCCGACCGCACCGAGTTGATCACGCCCGTCGACGATCCCGCCGCCAACGGGGGCAGCGGCAAGGCCCCGCTGGCCGCGGCTGATCCCGAGAGTCAGCGCCGCAGGCGCAAGGGCATGATCATCGGCATCGCCGTCGGCGCCGTCATCCTGGTCATCGTGCTGGTCGGCCTCGCGATCGGTCTGCGCGGCCTGTTCGGTGACGTGGGCGGCCCGCTCGACAGGAATGAACTAGGCCTCAACGCCCCCACCAGCGAGACCGACACACCCGCCACCGGAGTCGTGAGACCCGTTCGCGCAACGGTGTTCTCACCGGGCGGCGAAGCGGACAACCCGAGTGACGCCGGCCTCGCCATCGACGGGAATCCCGCCACCGGATGGCCGACCGACACCTACAGCGATCCCGCACCGTTCCCGGGCTTCAAGAGCGGCGTGGGCCTGGTGCTGCAGCTGCCGCAGCCCACGACGCTCGCGTCGGTGACGGTGAACCTCAACAGCACCGGCACGGCGATCCAGATCCGTTCGGCCCAGTCCGCGACGCCCGCCTCGCTCGAGGAAACCACCGAGATGACGCCGCCGACGCCGATGAAGACCGGCTCGAACACGATCCCGATCAGCAACGCCGCCCCCACCTCCTACGTGCTGGTGTGGATCACGACGCTCGGCACCGTGGACGGCAGGAGCGAGTCCACGCTGTCGGACATCACGCTCACCGCCGCGGGCTGACGGCCATCCCCAGGCCTCGGGAGCGCCAACCCCAGGTCAGTGGTACCGCGACACAAGAGGTGTCACGAGGGGTGCTCCGGCGTGCTTAGGGTTTGCCTTGTGAACGACGCCGCCGACTCCGCCGAGGACGTTCGGTCCGACGCGCAGTTGCTGGCAGCCCACGTCGCCGGTGACCGGCACGCGTTCGCAACGCTGTTCCATCGGCACCGGCGCCAGCTCTACCGGCTGGCCCACCTGACGAGCCGCAACCACGACGACGCGGCCGACGCCCTGCAGGATGCGCTGCTGTCCGCGCACCGCAAGGCCGCGACGTTCCGGTACGACGCGTCGGTCAGCAGCTGGCTGTACCGCATCGTCGTCAATTCATGCCTGGATCGCCTGCGGCACAACAAGAATCACCCGACGACGCCCCTACTCGACGATGCGCACCCGTCGAGCGACCCGACGGCGCTGCTGGACACCGCGCTGGTCGTCGAACGGGCGCTGCTGCGTCTGCCGCTCGAGCAGCGCGCCGCCGTCGTCGCGGTGGACATGCACGGCTACTCGGTCGCCGAGACGGCGCTGCTGCTCGGCGTACCCGAAGGCACGATCAAGAGCCGCTGCGCACGTGCGCGCGCGAAACTCGCCGAGTCGCTTGGCTATTTGTCGCACGACTCGGCGCCGCGCGCCGACGTCCTGCCTCGCTGACCGGTCAGCGGGTGTACCCAGGGAAGCCCGGTCCGCCGTTGACGACGTAGGACAGGCAGCCGGGGATGTTGCGGCACGCGATGATCGCGCCCGCTCCCGGCGAAGCCCCACGCACGGCGGGCGGATTGTTCGGAATTCCACAGGTCTGCAAGAACGGGTTGTACGGCTGGATGAACTGACTACACGGTGCCGCGGTGGCGGTGGGAGCGGCGGCGATACCCGCCGCAGCGGCGAATGCACCGATCCCCATCACGGCCGCCGATCCAATCGTGGCAAGCCTTCGATTGAACATGGTGACGACCTTCCAAAAGACATGCTGCTACCCCATTTGATTGAACGCCTGTTTGGTCGGCGCCATTCCCTAAACTGCGCGATGATCCCTCGCTGCGACGGATCGGTTCACGATCGGGAGTGCGAATGGGCGGCACCAGCGAGGACGGGCTGCCACCGCCCGACGCGCCGGTGCCGCTGTCGCTGATCGCCGACCTGCAGGCGGGGCTGCTCGACGACGAGACCGCCGCCCGGCTGCGCAGCCGGATCCGCACCGATCCCGACGCCGTGCGGGACGTGGCAGCACTCGACCGGGTGCGCCGCGACCTCGCCGGCCTCGCATGGGATGCGGACTCGGCGCCGGACGTGCCCGACGACGTGACCGCGCGGATCGCCGACGCCCTGCGTGCGGCGGACGCTCCCCCACGACCCGGCGCGAGGCATGCGGTCCGCCGGGTGCGCCTGCCCAGGCTGCGGACCGTCGCCGTGATCGCAGGAGTGGCCGCGACGGTCGTCGGGATCGGCGTCGCCGTGGTGACCCGCGGCGGGGATGATTCGGTCCCCTCGGCGCGCGACACCATCGACCGCATCACGGCGACGGCCGGACCCGGTGACTTCCCGGTGCCCGCCGCCCAGATCTATCGCGTGCTCGACGGTCCCGTCGACGCGGGACCACTTGCCGCTCCGCAGCGCCTCAGCGCGTGTCTGACCTCGCTGGGACATCCGCCGGGGACCACGGCCCTCGGCGCGCGCCCGGTCCGCGTCGCGGACCGCGCGGCAGTACTCCTGGTGCTGCCGGGCGACGATCCCCGTGACGTCACCGCCGCCGTCGTCGACCCGACGTGTGGGGCGGGTGACGACGGGCTGATCGCCACGACCACGCTGCGTAGGCCCTGACACTCGGAGCACCAGCCGCCCCCGCGGCCGGGCCACTTCACGGCCTACGCGGTGCCACGGGAACAGCGCACCCTACGCTGGTGTTATACGCGTGCCGGTCCGAGAAGGACTTACCGGCTGAAAGCAAAGGATGCACATGACCTCCACTACCCCGGTTCACGACCTGATCATCGTCGGCTCGGGACCGGCCGGCTACACCGCGGCGATCTACGCCGCGCGTGCTCAGCTCAAGCCGCTGGTCTTCGAGGGCGTGCAGTTCGGTGGCGCACTGATGACCACCACCGAGGTCGAGAACTTCCCCGGCTTCAAGCAGGGCATCACCGGCCCCGAACTGATGGCCGAGATGCGCGAGCAGGCCGAGCGCTTCGGTGCCGATCTGCGCATGGAAGACGTCGACGAGGTATCGCTCGAGGGACCCATCAAGACCGTCACGGTCGATGGCGAGACCTTCGCCGCCCGGTCGATCATCCTCGCCATGGGCGCTGCAGCCCGCTACCTGGGCGTGCCCGGTGAGCAGGAGCGCATCGGCACCGGCGTGAGCACGTGCGCCACCTGTGACGGCTTCTTCTTCCGCGACCAGGACATCGCCGTGATCGGTGGCGGTGACTCCGCGATGGAGGAGGCCACGTTCCTGACCCGCTTTGCGCGCAGCGTCACCCTCATCCACCGGCGCGAGGAGTTCCGCGCGTCGCGGATCATGCTGGACCGCGCCAAGGCCAACCCGAAGATCACGATGCTGATGAACACCGAGGTGACCCAGGTCGAGGGTGGGCCCAAGGTCACCGGCGTCCGCCTGCGCGACACGGTCACCGGCGAGGAGTCGAAGTTGGCCGTCACCGGGGTGTTCGTCGCGATCGGCCACGACCCGCGTTCGAATCTCGTGAGCGGGCAGGTCGAGGTCGACGACGATGGTTACGTCGCCGTCCAGGGCCGCACGACTTCGACGTCGATCGACGGCGTGTTCGCCGCCGGCGACCTGGTCGACCGCACCTACCGCCAGGCGATCACCGCTGCGGGCAGTGGCTGTGCGGCCGCGATCGACGCCGAACGGTGGCTCGCCGAGCACGAGGCCGGCCCCGACGATGAAGAAACGTTCGCACCCGTCTAACGAGGAGTTCCCATGAGTGAAAATTCGAACACGGTGAAGGTCACCGACGATTCGTTCTCGACCGACGTCCTGGGCAGCAGCACGCCCGTTCTGGTCGACTTCTGGGCCAGCTGGTGCGGACCGTGCAAGATGGTCGCTCCGGTACTCGAGGAGATCGCCTCGGAGAAGGCCGGTCAGCTGACCGTCGCGAAGATCGACGTCGACGCCAACCCGGCCACAGCCCGGGACTTCCAGGTCGTGTCGATCCCCACGATGATCCTGTTCAAGAACGGTGAAGCCGTGAAGCGGATCGTCGGCGCCAAGGGCAAGGCTGCCCTGCTGCGCGAACTCGCCGACGCGGAGTAGCGCCACTGCCGCGACGGCGCGGCCACCCTCGGCGTTTCCGGATTCTCACGCGGGTCTGCGACAATGCTGGCTAGCCTATTTGGCGACAGCCGCGGGGTGTTAGTCGTCGTCCGCGACCTGAAAGGCCTGGTTATGTCGAGTTTGCGCCGTGGTGATCGAGGGGGTGCGGTCACCGAGATCCGCGCTTCTCTCGCTGCACTCGGTCTCGTCGACAGTCCCGACGACGACTTCACGACCGGCAAGCACGTTGCGCTCGACGTGTTCGACGACGATCTCGACCAGGCCGTGCGCGCGTTCCAGCAGCACCGCGGCTTGTTGGTCGACGGGATCGTCGGCGAGGCCACCTACCGGGCCCTTCGGGAGGCGTCCTACCGGCTCGGTGCCCGTACCCTCGCCCATCAGTTCGGCGCCCCCATGTACGGCGACGACGTGGCGACGCTGCAGGCGCGGCTGCAGGACCTCGGCTTCTATCACAATCTGGTCGACGGCCACTTCGGGCTGCAGACGCACAACTCGCTGATGTCGTATCAACGGGAGTACGGCCTGTACCCCGACGGCATCTGCGGCCCCGAGACGCTGCGCTCGCTGTACTTCCTCGGTTCACGCGTGACCGGCGGTTCGCCGCACGCGATCCGCGAGGAGGAGCTGGTTCGGCGCTCCGGGCCGCGCCTGTCGGGCAAGCGGATCATCATCGATCCGGGCCGCGGCGGCGACGACCACGGTCTGATCATGACCGGACCCGACGGCCCGGTGAGCGAAGCCGACATCCTGTGGGACCTCGCGAGCCGGCTCGAGGGCCGGATGACCGCGATCGGCATGGAGACGTTCTTGTCGCGTCCCGTGGCGGGCAGTCCGCTGGACGCCGAGCGTGCCACCACCGCCAACACGGTCGGCGCGGACCTGATGATCAGCCTGCGCTGCGCGACGCTGCCCGGCCCGGCGGCCAACGGCGTCGCCTCGTTCTACTTCGGCAACGCGCACGGTTCGGTCTCGACGATCGGCCGAAATCTCGCCGACTTCATTCAGCGAGAAGTGGTGGCGCGCACGGGATTGCGCGATTGCCGCACGCACGGGCGCACCTGGGATCTGTTGCGGCTGACCAGGATGCCCACCGTGCAGGTCGACGTGGGTTACACCAGCAACCCGCACGACCGGGAGCTGCTGGTGTCGGCGAACACCCGCGACGCCATCGCCGAGGGCATCCTCGCGGCGGTGAAGCGGCTGTACCTGCTCGGCAAGAACGACCGTCCCACAGGGACTTTCACGTTCGCCGAGCTGCTCGCCCACGAACTCTCCGTGGAGCAGCAAGCCGCCAACGGCTGACCTGGGATCAGCGCGCTGCGCCCGCCCCCACGGGCTGCGCCAGCTGCGCGTTCTCCAGCAGTCGCTCCAGTGCCGCCTCGACGCCGGCCTTCCAGCCAAGTCCCTGCTCGAGTTCCAGACGCAGGCGCGGGAAGTAGCGATGCGGTGAGACGACGACGAACCCGACGTCGGTGAGGAAGTCTGCCTCGACGACGCATTGATCGGTCGAGCAGTCGCCGAGTGCGCGCACCACCGGCCGCAGTTCCGGATCGACCGCGCGCGGGTCGGCGAGCTCGGCGGCCTCCGGGGTCCGGCCGAACGCCTCGAGTGCGCGCACACCACGTCGAACCAAGTCCGCGACGACGGCGGCGACGAGTCCCCGCGTGAGGGTCTCGCCCTCGGTTCCGGCCTCGACACCGATCGAGGTGAGTAGGACGGCGTCGGCACTCACGGGTCCAGAGGGGAACAGACCCGCGCGCGGGACCGCACGCGGCGGCGCATAGAAGGCATATCCGAGGCACGGCGCTTCGTCGTCCGGCATGGGTGGACTCAACGGGTCCTCGCCCGACCGGACGGGCTGGGCCACCTGGCCGCACGAGCCCCATTCGAGCATGACCATGGACAGCCACGCTTCCTTCTCGAATTCCGGGTCGGCGAGATGGTGGTCGTCGGGAAGCGTCGCGGGGTCGACCTCCCAGAAGACACACCGCCTGGCATGCTTCGGCAGCTGTTCGAACCCCTGAAGCTGAAGCGGGGAGATCTGTGCGGACACTATGCTCCCCCGTTCTCCGACTTCGACCGATTCTGCCCCTCCAGGATAGTGAACCCCGGCGGCGTCGTCCGATCACGCACCTCGGCGATCACCTCAACCGCCCGCGGAGCCGAATACAGCTGTCGGACAACGGGTTTCCTCCTCGGAGCCGCGTCGAGCACCGACGCCGGGCCATCGTGTGTCACAGTGACGTAATTAGCCGGTGTGGTGGGTCATCACTTTGCAGCGTTCATGATCGACACTATTCGCTCCAAGTCGTCGACCGAGCCGAACTCGACCACGATCTTGCCCTTGCGTTTGCCAAGGCTGACCGTGACGCGGGTGTCGAACGCCGATGAGAGGTTCTCAGCAACTTCCTGCAGGCCCGGCATCTGGATCGGCTTGCGGCGCGGTGACGGACCGGTCACCGGGCCCTCCCGGTTGGCCAGTGTCACGGCTTCCTCGGTCGCACGAACCGACAGGCCCTCCGCGACGATGCGGGCAGCCAACTCCTCCTGCTTCTCCGGACCACCTTCGAGCGACAGCAGCGCGCGAGCATGCCCGGCGGACAGCACGCCGGCGGCCACCCGGCGCTGCACGGCGACGGGAAGTCGCAGCAGCCGTATCATGTTCGAGATCACGGGCCGCGACCGGCCGATGCGCGTAGCGAGTTCCTCGTGGGTGACACCGAACTCGTCAAGCAGCTGCTGGTAGGCCGCAGCTTCTTCCAACGGGTTCAGCTGGGCGCGGTGAATGTTCTCGAGCAGTGCGTCGCGCAGCATGCTGTCGTCGGCGGTCTGCCGGACGATGGCGGGCAGCGTCGCCAGCCCGGCCTCCTGGGCGGCACGCCACCGCCGCTCCCCCATGACGAGCTGGTAGCGCGCAGGCCCATCTTCAGTGTCGACGGGCCGTACGACGACGGGCTGCATGAGCCCGAACTCGCGGATGGAGTGGACCAGTTCCGCCAGCGCCTCGCCGTCGAACACCGTGCGCGGCTGACGTGGGTTGGGCTCGATCGACGCTGGGTCCAGCTCCCGGTACACCGCACCCACCTCTGACGTCACCACGGGCGGCTGCGGCGGACCACCGAACATGGCGTCGGCAGCGGCGTCTCCCATGCGCGGGCCCATGTCGCCGGCTCCGGCAGGACCGTCGGCGGGACCCGTGGGGATGAGGGAAGCCAGTCCGCGACCGAGACCGGTCCTCTTGCGCTGTGGCTGCGTCATCGCCATCCCTCCGTCGTGATCAATGTGTCGTCCTGCTGCCGCGCTCGGCGATCTCCCGACTTGCATCGAGATAGCTCATGGCACCGCGTGAACCCGGGTCGTAGTCGAGGATCGTCATGCCGTAGCCGGGCGCCTCGGACACCTTGACGCTGCGCGGAATGACGGTCCGCAACACCTTGTCGCCGAAGTGCGCCCGAACGTCTTCAGCGACCTGGTCTGCCAACCGGGTGCGTCCGTCGTACATCGTCAGGATGACCGTGCTGACGTTGAGCCCCTGGTTCAGGTGGGCCTTGACCATCTCGATGTTGCGGAGCAACTGGCCCACGCCCTCCAGTGCGTAGTACTCGCACTGGATCGGGATCAGGACCTCGGGCGCCGCGACCAACGCGTTGATGGTGAGCAGACCCAGCGAGGGCGGGCAGTCGATGAACACGTAGTCGAAGTCGTGCTCCTTGAGACTCACCAACGCGTTGCGCAGTCGAGTCTCGCGGGCCACCATGCTGACCAACTCGATCTCGGCGCCGGCGAGGTCGATCGTGGCGGGCACGCAGTACAGCCGCTCGTTGTGCGGACTGCGGTGCAGCGCTTCCTCGAGGGTGATCTCGCCAATGAGCACCTCGTACGACGACGGAGTGCCCGGCCGGTGTTCGACGCCTAGGGCCGTGCTCGCGTTGCCCTGCGGATCGAGGTCGATCACGAGCGTGTTCAATCCCTGCAGCGCCAGCGCCGCTGCGACGTTCACGGCAGTGGTGGTCTTGCCGACCCCGCCCTTCTGGTTCGCGATCGTGAAGACCCGCTGCCGTGGCGGCCGTGGCAGACCCTGGCCCTTGGCGCGATGCAGCACGCGCACCGCGCGCTCGGCCTCTTGACCGATGGGTGTGTCGATCGTGGGATCCTGCCAGTCGGGTGTCGCCAGACCCTGCGATGTTTCACGTGAAACCGGGGCGGGTGCCTCGTCGGTGGGCGGACCCAGCGTCGTCCGGCGGATGGGTGGTGTCATGAGCTGCTCCTGCTCGGTCGTGTCGGCCGTCGCGACCGCGACGTCCGCACCGCTCGTCGTCCGACGACCACGGTTGCGGGTGGAGTCAAGAAACTCACGCCACATTTCACCACCCTTACGTCCTCTACACCCAGCGACGCCATGGCGCGCCGGTGCTCGTCGACTTCGTCGGCTGCGCGCTCGCCCTTCATCGCCAGCATGCGTCCACCTTCTCGAAGGAGTGGCGCGCACCAGCGAGTGAGCTTGTCGAGCGAGGCGACCGCCCGTGACGTGACCGCGTCGATCTCCCCCACGGCGCGTCGTACGTCCTTGTCCTCAGCTCGGCCGCGCACCACCGTGATGTCGAGGCCGAGTTCATCGGCGATCTCGGTTAGGAACTCCGACCGGCGCAAGAGCGGTTCGACGAGGATCACCCGGGCTCCCGGACGCGCGAGCGCCAGCGGGATGCCGGGGAGTCCTGCGCCGCTACCGACGTCGACGACCGCCTCGCCATCGTCAACCAGTTCCGCGATGGCAGCGCTGTTCAATACGTGCCGAGTCCACAGCCGGTCGACCTCTCCAGGACCGATCAGACCGCGCTCGATGCCGGCGCCGGCGAGGATCCGGGCGTAGTGCTCGGCTGCCTCGATCGCTGGGCCGAAAACTGCCGCGGCCTCCGGGGGCGTCGGAGGTGCTTCGCCGTGTTTCACGTGAAACATCCCTCCGACGCTCGTCCCCGAGAACTACATCGATGTAACTCTGCGCGAGCCGCGCTCACGTCGAGACACTCAGCCAAGCAGCACGACGACGCGACGCGACGGCTCGGCGCCCTCGCTCTCGCTCCGGACGCCCTCGACGGCGGCCACGGCGTCGTGCACGATCTTGCGTTCGAACGGCGTCATCGGGTCGAGCGACTGACGCTCACCGCTCTCCAGCACGCGACGGGCGATGCGGTCGCCCAGGGCCGCCAGCTCGTCACGGCGACGGCGACGCCACTTCGCGATGTCAAGCATCAGGCGGCTGCGCTCCCCCGTCTTCTGGTGTACGGCGAGTCGGGTCAGCTCCTGCAGCGCGTCGAGCACCTCACCCTTGCGCCCGACGAGCTTGTTGAGGTCCGTGCCGCCGTCGATGCTGACGACTGCGCGGTCACCTTCGACGTCCAGATCGATGTCGCCATCGAAGTCGAGTAGATCGAGCAGTTCCTCGAGGTAGTCGCCGGCGATCTCGCCCTCGGCTACGAGGCGCTCCTCGAGATCCTCGGTCTTGGGCTCCGCCGCCTCGGCGGTGCGCTCGGTCGTATCCGCGTCTGTCATGTTTCGTCCTTCCTCGTTCACCGGTCGAAGCACGGGTGACTACCCGCGTGCGTTTCCGGTCAAGTTCGTCGCTTGCGCGGCCGGTTGGTGGTGTTCCGGCGCGGAGCATTCTTGGCAGCCCCGTTGGTGCTGCCCTTCGTGGGTGGCTTCTTCGCGGCGGCATTCTTCGCAGCCGGCTTCTTGGTTGGAGGCGCAGTGTCGACCGCCGCTTCACCGTCTTCGACGATGGCAGTTGACTCGACGTCCTCGACCGTGGCGTCGGTGGCTTCGGTTGCCTTGACCGGCTTGCGGCCCGCGACCGGCTTCGCACCCGGGGCCGGCTTGGCGCCCTTCTTGGGACGAGCACCCGGTGCGGGTGCGTTGGACGCCTGCCGCTCCTTGATCGCCAGCTTCTCGGCTTCCTCGCGCTTCTCGATCTTGCCGAACACGTAGTGCTGCTGCCCGTAGGTCCAGATGTTGTTCGACACCCAGTACAGGATCACGGCGAGCGGGAGGAACGGGCCGCCGACGACCACGCCGATCGGGAAGACGTACAGCGCGAGCTTGTTCATCATCGCCGTCTGCGGATTGGCCGCCGCTTCGGGACTCTGACGGGCGACCGAGGCACGGCTGTTGAAGTGGGTCGCGATACCCGCGATGATCATCAGAGGGATGCCGGTGAAGATCACTGCCATCCGGTCGAACTCGGTGAACGCACCGAGCCCCACGGTCTGGATCATCGACGCGCCGAGGGGGGCGCCGAAGAGGTTGGCGTCCAGGAAGTGTCCGACGTCGGTGGCGCTGAAGAGGTAGTTGCCGAGCGAGCGGTTCTCCTCGACGCTCAGCCCCAGCCGCCCGAAACCGGTCTGCGTCCGGTTGAACGACATCAGCACGTGATAGAGCCCGAGGAACACCGGCACCTGAGCCAGCATCGGCAGACAGCCCAGGATCGGGTTGAACCCGTGGTCCTTCTGGAGCTTCTGCATCTCGAGCGCCATGCGCTGGCGGTCCTTGCCGTACTTCTTCTGCAGCGCCTTGATCTGAGGCTGCAGCTCCTGCATCTGCCGCGTGGTCTCGATCTGCCGCACGAACGGCTTGTAGAGGATCGCGCGCAGCGTGAAGACGAGGAACATCACCGACAGGGCCCAGGCGAAGAAGTTCGACGGCCCCAGCAGGAAGGCGAACAGCTTGTACCAGAGCCACATGATCGCCGAGACCGGGTAATAGATGTAGTCCAGGCTCGCCCAGTTAAACAAGTGAATCGCTCCTGCTCGTCGCGGCATCGTCAGCTACGTGGGTGTGGATGTCATGCCGCGGTTCGGGTATCGGATCCCATCCTCCCCGATGCCACGGGCCGCACTTCGCGAGCCTCGCGATCGTCAGCCACGCTCCCCGCATCAGACCGTGGCCGCGCAGCGCGTCGACCGCGTACTGGCTGCAGGTTGGAGTGAACCGACAGGCGGGGGGACGGAACGGCGAGATCATGTTCCGGTACAGCTCGATGAGGTAGATCGCGCCGCCGGCGAGCCGGCTGGAAGCGCTGCGGCGGGTCACCGGCGAGCCCGTTCGAGTGCGGTGACCAGCTCACGCCGGAGTCGAGCCGAGTCTGCGTCGGCACTCTTGGGCAGAGCGCGGATGACGAGTCGATCGCCGGGAGCCAGGTCGTGCAGTACGTCACGGGCGACGTGGCGCAGCCGGCGGGAGACCCGATGCCGAATCACCGCGTTGCCGACGGCCTTGGATACGACCAAGCCGACCTTGGGTGCCTCGAGGTGATCGCCATCGGAACGCAGCGCATGCAGCACGAGATTGGGCTGAGCCGCGCGGGTTCCGCGCTTGACCGTCAGCCCGAAGTCCGTCGACCGTGTCATCCGGTGCTGAGCCGGAAGCACTGCGCTAGAACCTGCGTCTGATCACGCAGTGAGAGAGCGGCGGCCCTTGCCACGCCGTGCGGACACGATGGCCCGGCCTGCACGGGTCCGCATCCGCAGGCGGAAGCCATGCACGCGCGCACGCCGACGGTTGTTGGGCTGGAAAGTCCGCTTGCCCTTGGCCACGGCTGTCACTCCTCGTTACGTGTTGCGGCGCCGATCACTCAGGTGGTGTGATCGTGCGTACCGCTTGCTAGCCCCGGCGCCGATATCCCAGTTGCCCAGGTCGCAGCCGTGTCGCCGCGTTCGGGCGACTGTTCGAGGGTACTGACGAGATTTCCCTAGGTCAAACCACTGTCATTCAGTGGGAGCGACACACCGCCAGACACCATCAGTCACAGTTTTCACCCCCCCGCGTCACGACGGCGAAAACGGGACCGTGGAAGGTCTCGTCAATGTTGCAGAACGGTTGGCACCCGCCATGAAAACTGTTAGCTTCTGGCAGTGCCGTTTCGGAAGCGAGCGGCGTAAGACGACAGATCGAGGATGGACTACCCGCGAGCCCACAGCCGCCGAGCACGTGACGAGCCCCGGCGACGTTCATCCCCACGAACAGACATCAATACGACACCAACGTCCGCTGTCCACAGTCTGTGGATAAACATGTGGACAGTTTTGGCATCGTCATATTCGGCTTGGTCGACGACTGGCCACTAGGGGGTACGTCTCGTTGTCCACGGACCCCGATCCGCCCTTCATCGCGATCTGGAACGACGTGGTCGCCGAACTCAACGGCGACGCCCCCATCCGTGACACCAGCAACGGGTTCGCGGCACTGCCGGCCCTGACACCCCAGCAACGTGCGTGGCTCAAGCTGGTGAAACCACTGGTGATGACGGAGGGCTTTGCCCTTCTCTCGGTTCCGACCCCGTTCGTCCAGAACGAGATCGAACGACACCTGCGCGAGCACATCGTCACCATCTTGAGCCGACGTCTTGGACAGCGCGTCGAACTCGGCGTTCGCATCGCCGACCCGGGCCCCGCCGAGGACTCCGACGGCGACGACCGGGTGATGGCGCCCCTCCCCGACGCGGACGAGGTGGACGAGGACGGCGAGGCACGCGCGAGTGCCGAAGCGAGCTGGCCCACCTTCTTCACCAACCGGCCGCCAAGCCGCGACACCACACCCGACGTCAGCCTCAACCGGCGCTACACGTTCGACACCTTCGTCATCGGTGCGTCGAACCGCTTCGCCCACGCTGCGACGCTCGCCATCGCCGAGGCGCCGGCCCGGGCCTACAACCCCTTGTTCATCTGGGGTGAGTCCGGTCTCGGCAAGACCCACCTCCTGCACGCGGCGGGTAACTACGCTCAGCGCCTCTTCCCCGGCATGCGAGTGAAGTACGTCTCCACCGAGGAATTCACCAACGACTTCATCAACTCGCTGCGCGACGATCGCAAGGCGTCGTTCAAGCGGAGTTATCGCGACATCGACGTGCTGCTGGTCGACGACATCCAGTTCATCGAAGGCAAGGAAGGCATCCAGGAGGAGTTCTTCCATACCTTCAACACGCTGCACAACGCCAACAAGCAGATCGTCATCTCGTCCGACCGACCGCCCAAACAGCTGGCGACGCTCGAGGACCGGCTGCGGACCCGCTTCGAGTGGGGTCTGATCACCGACGTGCAGCCCCCCGAACTCGAGACGCGTATCGCGATTCTTCGCAAGAAGGCGCAGATGGACCGGCTGGACGTGCCCGACGACGTGCTGGAGCTGATCGCCAGCCGGATCGAGCGCAACATCCGCGAACTCGAGGGTGCGCTGATCCGGGTGACCGCCTTTGCGAGCCTGAACAAGACCACGATCGACAAGTCGCTTGCGGAGATCGTGCTGCGCGACCTCATCTCCGACTCGAGCACCATGCAGATCGGTACAGCGACGATCATGGCCGTCACCGCGGACTACTTCGAGATCTCGGTAGAGGAACTCAGAGGGCCCGGCAAGACCCGCGCCCTGGCTCAGTCACGTCAGATCGCCATGTACCTGTGTCGCGAGCTCACCGACCTGTCCCTGCCGAAGATCGGGCAGGCATTCGGCCGCGACCACACCACGGTCATGTACGCCGAGAAGAAGATTCGTAGCGAAATGGCCCAGCGGCGCGAAGTCTTCGATCACGTCACCGAACTCACCACGCGGATCCGTCAGCGCTCCAAGCGCTGACATTCTCACCCCCGCTCGCGCCCATGCGCGGACCGATCGACCCCGTTTCACTCTCCCTCGGGGCCTCGTGGTGCCCGATTCGTGCTCCGAGGCCAACGAATTTCCGAGAAACTTCGCCACCTCTCGCACCACCAGTCACACCCTGGGCTCGTGCACTCCCCTGTGCACAACCTCCGGACGAATCGACCCCAACCGACACCGCTCGTGAGCACACCGGCCGCCATCCACGAGTAGACGGCTCGACACCGAGATCGGTCCACGAGCGCTGCACGAGCCCGAACCACGTCCCACCTGCGCAGAGCACCCTTCATCCCCAACCTGCACAGGCCCTATTACTAATACTCGTATACCTACAAGGGATTCCTTCTAGAAGAGAAGGCCTGGGGACGCAGCGATCCGACCCGGCGTTGACCGGCTCGAACGCCCAGACGTCCCTGGCATCGATTAGCTTTCAAGAAGACGCGGGAGGCTCTACGGTTGGAGTCCGGCGACCGGTACGGTCGTCACACTGCGACGTCACGACGGAATGTCATTTCCGCTGCTGACGCTTGCCGCTTGGGTTTCATCGAAGGGACGCTATGGACGTGGCCACGACGACTGCTGGTCTCACGGATTTGAAGTTTCGCCTGGTGCGCGAAGACTTCGCCGATGCAGTGGCGTGGGTTGCGCGCATCCTGCCGACCCGGCCGACCGTCCCCGTGCTCTCCGGTGTGCTCCTCACCGGCTCCGACGACGGCCTGACGATCTCGGGGTACGACTACGAGGTGTCGGCGGAGATCCGCGTCGCCGCCGAGATCGCTTCTCCGGGAAGCGTTCTGGTGTCTGGGCGACTGCTCTCCGACATCACCAGGTCGCTGCCTGCCAAGCCGGTCGACGTGACCGTCGAGGGCACCCGAGTGGCTCTGAGCTGCGGAAGCGCGAGATTCTCGTTGCCGACGATGGCCGTGGAGGACTACCCGACGCTGCCCGCGCTCCCCGACGAGACGGGCATCGTGCCCTCGGACCTGTTCGGTCAGGCCATCAGCCAGGTGGCGGTCGCGGCCGGTCGCGATGACACCCTGCCGATGCTCACCGGCATCCGCGTCGAAATCTCCGGCGACAAGGTCGTTTTGGCGGCCACCGACCGCTTCCGGTTGGCCGTTCGCGAACTCACCTGGGCCAACGCCGCGGCTGACGTCGAGGCGGCGGTGCTGGTACCCGCCAAGACCCTGTCCGAGGCAGCGAAGGCCGGCTCCGACGGCACCGAGGTCCACCTGTCACTCGGATCCGGCGACTCGGTCGGCAAGGACGGCCTGCTGGGCATCCGCAGCAACGGCAAGCGCACCACCAGCCGCCTGCTGGACGCGGAGTTCCCCAAGTTCCGCCAGTTGCTGCCGTCGGAGCACACGGCCGTCGCGACCCTGAATGTCGCCGAACTCACCGAGGCCATCAAGCGCGTGGCACTCGTCGCCGACCGCGGCGCACAGGTCCGGATGGAGTTCGACTCCGACGTGCTGCACCTGTCCGCGGGCGCCGAGGACGTCGGCAAGGCCGAGGAGGACCTGCCGGTCGAGTTCTCCGGGGATCCCCTCACCATCGCGTTCAACCCGACCTATCTCACCGACGGCCTCGGCTCGTTGCATTCGGAGAAGGTGACGTTCGGGTTCACGACACCCAGTCGTCCCGCGGTGTTGCGTCCCACGGGTGATGATGGGGGGCACGCCGGATCGAGCGGCCCCTTCCCGGCCGGACAGACCGACTACGTGTACTTGTTGATGCCGGTGCGGCTTCCGGGCTGACCGGCCCGGAACAGCGGGAGATCGCATGCAACTGGGTTTGATCGGGCTCGGCAAAATGGGCTTCAACATGCGCGAGCGGCTGCGCGAAGGCGGACACGAGGTGGTCGGCTACGACCCTCGCCCCGAGGTCACCGACGTCCCGACCCTCGCCGCCCTTGCCGAGGCCCTCGAGTCGCCGCGGGTGGTCTGGGTGATGGTTCCCTCTGGTGAGGTGACTCATGCCACCATCGTCTCGCTGGCGGAGGTGCTGACCGAGGGCGATCTGGTGATCGATGGCGGCAACTCTCGTTACACCGACGACGCTCCGCACGCGAAGTTGTTGGCGGCCAACGGTGTCGGGTTCATCGATGCCGGCGTCTCGGGTGGCATCTGGGGGCTGACCGAGGGCTACGGCCTGATGGTCGGCGGCAGCGACGAGGACGTGGCCCGCGTCATGCCGATCTTCGATACGCTGCGGCCTCCGGGTGACGTCGCCGACGGGTTCGTGCACGCCGGCCCGGTCGGAGCCGGACACTTCACGAAGATGGTGCACAACGGCGTGGAGTACGCCTTGATGACCGCCTACGCCGAGGGCTACGAACTGCTGGCCGCGGAGGACCTGGTGAAGGACCCGCAGGCGGTGTATCAGGCGTGGACCAACGGCACCGTGGTGCGTTCGTGGTTGCAGCAGTTGCTGGCCAAGGCGCTCAAGGACGATCCGGGCCTCAACGACATCTCCGGCTATACCGAGGATTCCGGTGAGGGCCGCTGGACCGTCGAGGAGGCGATCCGGCTGCGCGTTCCGGTTCCCGGCATCGCCGCGTCGCTGTTCGCGCGGTTCCTGTCGCGCCAGGACGACTCCCCCACCATGAAGGCCGTTGCGGCACTTCGCAATCAGTTCGGTGGGCACGCGGTAAAGAGAATCTCGACGTCGGGCTGATGCGACCGCCCGAACTGATGCGACGCGGGGCTGGGGCTTGTACGTCCGTCACCTCGTCCTGAACGAGTTCCGCTCGTGGCCCAGGGTCGAACTGGACCTGACGCCCGGGCGGACGGTGTTCGTGGGTCCCAACGGTTTCGGTAAGACGAACATCGTTGAGGCCCTGTGGTATTCGGCGACCCTGGGCTCTCACCGTGTGGCGTCCGACGCGCCGCTGATCCGCACCGGGGCCGACCGCGCCGTCGTGTCGACGATCGTGGTCAACGAGGGCCGCGAGTTGGCGATCGACCTCGAGATCACCGCGGGCCGGGCCAACAAGGCGCGGCTGAACAGGTCGCCGGTACGGAGCCCGCGCGAGATCCTCGGGGTGCTGCGCGCGGTGTTGTTCGCGCCGGAGGATCTGGCGTTGGTCCGCGGAGATCCGAGCGAACGCAGGCGCTACCTCGACGAACTCGCCACGATCCGGCGGCCGCGAATCGCGGGAGTCCGCGCCGACTACGACAAGGTGGTGCGGCAACGCACGGCATTGCTCAAGACGGCGTCCGGCGCCCGATTCCGCGGTGACAGTTCGGCTTTGGAGACACTCGACGTTTGGGACGGTCACCTCGCCACGTTCGGGGCGCAGCTGATCGCGGCGCGGGTGGCGCTGGTGACCCACCTCGCGCCCGAGGTCGAGAAGGCCTACCAACTGTTGGCGCCGGCGTCGCGGCCGGCCGCCATTCACTACCGCAGCGGCACCGACGTCGTCGAGGCGGAGGCCGCCGTCGGAACCGTCGACACCGAGATCTACGAAGCCGCACTGCTCGCAGAACTGGCCCGCCGGCGCACGGCAGAACTGGAGCGGGGCGTGTGCCTGGTGGGGCCGCACCGCGACGACTTGGAGCTGCGCCTGGGCGACCACCCGGCGAAGGGGTTCGCCAGCCACGGCGAATCGTGGTCGATGGCGCTGTCCTTGCGGCTGGCGGCGTACGAACTACTCCGGGAAGATGGAAGTGATCCCGTCCTGCTGCTAGACGACGTGTTCGCCGAACTGGACGAGTCGCGCAGGCGGGCACTGGTGAACGTCGCGTCGACTGCCGAGCAGGTCTTGGTCACGGCCGCGGTACACGACGACATACCCGCCGACTGGGACGCGCGGCGGGTCGAGATCGGAATGCGTGACGACGAGGGGGGACGGATGTCGGAGCTGATCGGGGTAGACACGTGAATCCCGACGAGACAGCACCTGAGGAACCGACGAACCCGGGTCCGCCTGCGCACCTCGCGCACCTGGCCGGGATGGACCTTGTCCGGCGGGCTCTCGAGGAGGCGCGCGGCGCCGCGAAGAGCCAGGGCAAGGACATCGGTCGTGGTCGCACCTCCTCCCCCACGCGCCGGGTGGCGGGCCGGGGCAGCCGCCGAACCTGGTCCGGTCCCGGGCCAGACAGCAGGGATCCGCAGAAACTCGGCTTCGCGACGCTGGACCTGGCGCGTACCCGCGGGTGGACCACCCGCGTGGCAGAGGGGGCGGTGTTCGGGCAGTGGCCAACGGTCGTCGGCGAGCAGATCGCCGAACACGCGGCGCCGACCGCCCTGCAGGACGGCGTGCTGACCGTGACCGCAGAGTCGACGGCGTGGGCCACCCAGTTGCGCATGGTGCAGGCACAACTGCTGGCCAAGATCGCTGCGGGCGTCGGCGACGGCGTAGTGAAGTCACTCAAGATCGTCGGCCCGACCGCGCCGTCGTGGCGCAAGGGCAAGCTCCACATCTCTGGTCGCGGGCCGCGCGACACCTACGGTTAGGAAGTTCCCAGGGTCGGCGGCTCAGCGGCGCGACAATCTCAAAAGTCGGCCCCTCGGGCGTCGGGACGCAGTTCTGGTCGAGAAATTCCGCGCAGCGCGTGAATAGCTATCCAGAAACGCCGCCTCAGAGTCAGTCCTAACAGTGTCTGACGGTAGACTGGTCACGAGATCCGCGAGGGGCCCTCGGCCCCTTAGTCGCCGATCCCCCGTAAAGACCAAGGAGACGCGTTCAACGTGGCTGCCCAGAAGAAGAGCGCTTCAAATGAGTATGGCGCTTCCGCGATCACTATTCTCGAGGGCCTCGAGGCCGTCCGGAAACGTCCCGGCATGTACATCGGCTCGACCGGCGAGCGTGGTTTGCACCACCTCGTATGGGAGGTCGTCGACAACGCGATCGACGAGGCCATGGCTGGTCACGCCACCCGGGTCGACGTCACGATCTGCAACGACGGCAGCGTGCAGGTCACCGACGACGGCCGCGGCATCCCCGTCGAAATGCACGCCAGCGGGGCACCCACGGTCGACGTCGTCATGACCCAGCTGCACGCCGGCGGCAAGTTCGGCGGCGAGAACAGCGGTTACAACGTCTCGGGCGGTCTGCACGGTGTCGGCGTCTCCGTGGTCAACGCCCTGTCCACCAGGCTCGAGGCCACGATCCGGCGTGACGGATTCGAGTGGTTCCAGTACTACGACCGTTCGGTTCCCGGCACCCTCGCCAAGGGCGGTCCCTCCAAGGAGACCGGCACCACGATCCGGTTCTGGGCCGATCCCGACATCTTCGAGACCACGGTCTACGACTTCGAGACCGTCGCCCGTCGCCTGCAGGAGATGGCGTTCCTCAACAAGGGCCTCACCATCGAGCTGACCGACGAGCGCGTCACCGCGGAGGACGTCGTCGACGAGGTGGTCAGCGACACGGCAGAAGCGCCGAAGAACGCCGACGAGGAGGCCGCGGAGAAGGCGACCGAGGCCAAGGGCGTCGGCAAGGTCAAGCACCGCACCTTCCACTACCCCGGCGGCCTGGTCGACTACGTCAAGCACATCAACCGCACCAAGACGGCCATCCAGCAGAGCATCATCGACTTCGAGGGCAAGGGTCCCGGTCACGAGGTCGAAATCGCGATGCAGTGGAACGCCGGTTACTCGGAGTCGGTGCACACCTTCGCGAACACCATCAACACCCATGAGGGTGGCACGCACGAAGAGGGTTTCCGCAGCGCGCTGACCACGGTGGTGAACAAGTACGCCAAGGACAAGAAGCTGCTCAAGGAGAAGGACCCGAACCTCACCGGCGACGACATCCGCGAGGGTCTCGCCGCGGTGATCTCGGTCAAGGTCAGTGATCCCCAGTTCGAGGGCCAGACGAAGACCAAGCTGGGCAACACCGAGGTGAAGTCGTTCGTCCAGAAGATCTGCAACGAGCAGCTGCAGCACTGGTTCGAGGCAAACCCTGCCGAAGCGAAGACCGTTGTGAACAAGGCGGTTTCGTCGGCGCAGGCCCGGATGGCAGCCCGCAAGGCGCGAGAGTTGGTGCGCCGCAAGAGTGCTACCGACATCGGTGGTCTACCCGGCAAGCTCGCCGACTGCCGCTCGACCGACCCGACGCTGTCGGAAGTCTATGTGGTGGAGGGTGACTCGGCCGGCGGCTCGGCCAAGAGTGGTCGCGACTCGATGTACCAGGCGATCCTGCCCCTGCGCGGCAAGATCATCAACGTCGAGAAGGCGCGCATCGACCGCGTGCTGAAGAACACCGAAGTCCAGGCGATCATCACCGCGCTGGGGACCGGCATCCACGACGAGTTCGACATCTCGAAGCTGCGCTATCACAAGATCGTCCTGATGGCCGACGCCGACGTCGACGGTCAGCACATCTCGACGCTGCTGCTGACGCTGCTGTTCCGATTCATGAAGCCGCTCATCGAGAATGGGCACGTCTTCCTCGCCCAGCCGCCGCTGTACAAGCTCAAGTGGCAGCGCAGCGAGCCCGAGTTCGCCTACTCCGACCGGGAACGCGACGGGCTGCTCGAGGCAGGCCGGGCAGCGGGCCGACGGATCAACACCGAGGACGGCATCCAGCGCTACAAGGGTCTGGGCGAGATGGACGCCAAGGAGCTGTGGGAGACCACCATGGATCCCAGCGCGCGCGTGCTGCGTCGCATCACGCTCGACGATGCCGCCGCCGCCGACGAGCTGTTCTCCATCCTCATGGGCGAGGACGTCGAGGCTCGCCGCAGCTTCATCACCCGCAACGCGAGAGACGTTCGCTTCCTTGACGTCTGAGGTCGCTTGATCCTCGAAGACCCCCTTTTCCCGAGCTGCTCATAGACGAGCGAGGAGCACATGACAGACACCACCCTCCCCCCGGGCGACGACGGCGCGACGACCGACCGCATCGAACCGGTCGACATCCAGCAGGAGATGCAGCGCAGCTACATCGACTACGCGATGAGCGTCATCGTCGGCCGCGCCCTGCCCGAGGTTCGTGACGGCCTCAAGCCCGTGCACCGCCGCGTGCTCTACGCGATGTACGACTCGGGCTTCCGGCCCGACCGCGGACACGCGAAATCCGCACGCTCCGTTGCGGAGACGATGGGCAACTACCACCCGCACGGTGACTCGTCGATCTACGACACCCTGGTCCGGATGGCCCAGCCGTGGTCGTTGCGCTACCCGCTGGTCGACGGGCAGGGCAACTTCGGTTCGCCCGGCAACGATCCGCCAGCCGCCATGCGTTACACCGAGGCGCGCCTCACTCCGTTGGCGATGGAGATGCTGCGCGAAATCGACGAGGAGACCGTCGATTTCATTCCGAACTACGACGGCCGCGTCCAGGAGCCGACGGTTCTGCCGAGCCGGTTCCCGAACCTGTTGGCCAACGGATCGGGCGGCATCGCCGTCGGCATGGCGACCAACATGCCGCCGCACAACCTCCGCGAACTCGCCGAGGCCGTGTTCTGGTGCCTCGACAACCACGAGGCCGACGAGGAGACCACGCTGGCCGCGGTCACCGAGCGGGTCAAGGGTCCGGACTTCCCGACCTACGGCCTGATCGTCGGATCGCAGGGCATCCACGACGCGTACACGACGGGCCGCGGCTCGATCCGGATGCGCGGCGTCGTGGAGGTCGAGGAGGATTCGCGCGGTCGGACCCTGCTCGTCATCACCGAGCTGCCCTACCAGGTGAACCACGACAACTTCATCACCTCGATCGCCGATCAGGTACGTGACGGGAAGCTCGCTGGCATCTCGAACATCGAGGACCAGAGCAGCGACCGCGTCGGTCTGCGCATCGTCGTCGAGGTCAAGCGCGACGCCGTCGCGAAGGTCGTGCTGAACAACCTCTACAAGCACACCCAGCTGCAGACGAGCTTCGGCGCCAACATGCTGTCGATCGTCGACGGCGTCCCGCGCACGTTGCGTCTGGACCAGCTGATCCGGCTGTACGTGGTCCATCAGCTCGAGGTCATCGTCCGTCGCACCCGGTACCGGCTGCGCAAGGCCAATGAGCGGGCCCACATCCTGCGCGGTCTGGTCAAGGCACTCGACGCGCTCGACGAGGTCATCGCGCTCATCCGGGCGTCGGCCAACGTCGACGTCGCGCGGGCCGGCCTGATCGAGTTGCTCGACGTCGACGAGATCCAGGCGCAGGCCATCCTCGACATGCAGCTGCGGCGACTGGCAGCCCTAGAGCGGCAGCGCATCGTCGACGATCTCGCCAAGATCGAAGCCGAGATCGCCGACCTCGAGGACATCCTCGCCAAGCCCGAGCGGCAGCGCGCGATCGTGCACGACGAGCTCGCGGAGATCACCGAGAAGTACGGTGACGACCGCCGCACGCGGATCATCCCGGCCGACGGCGACGTGGCCGACGAGGACCTGATCGCACGCGAAGAGGTCGTCGTGACGATCACCGAGACCGGGTACGCCAAGCGCACCAAGTCCGACCTCTACCGCAGCCAGAAGCGCGGCGGCAAGGGCGTGCAGGGTGCGGGGCTCAAGCAGGACGACATCGTCAACCACTTCTTCGTCTGCTCGACCCACGACTGGATCCTGTTCTTCACCACCCAGGGCCGGGTTTACCGGGCGAAGGCCTACGAGCTGCCCGAGGCGTCGCGAACCGCCCGCGGTCAGCACGTCGCGAACCTGCTGGCGTTCCAGCCGGAGGAGCGCATCGCCCAGGTCATCCAGCTCAAGTCCTACGAGGACGCGCCGTACCTGGTGCTGGCGACCCGCAAGGGTTTGGTGAAGAAGTCCAAGCTGGTCGACTTCGACTCCAACCGCTCGGGCGGAATCGTCGCGGTGAATCTGCGCGACGACGACGAACTGGTCGGTGCGGTGCTGTGCTCGTCGGACGACGACCTGCTGCTCGTGTCGGCGAAGGGGCAGTCGATCCGGTTCTCCGCCACTGACGAGGTGCTGCGCCCGATGGGACGCGCCACCTCGGGCGTGCAGGGCATGCGGTTCAACGAAGAGGACCAGCTGCTGTCGCTGAACGTGGTGCGCGAAGGTACGTACCTGCTGGTCGCGACGTCGGGCGGGTACGCCAAGCGCACGGCCATCGAGGAGTACACGGCCCAGGGCCGCGGCGGCAAGGGAATCCTCACGATCCAGTACGACCGCAGGCGTGGCACGCTGGTCGGAGCGCTGATCGTCGACGACGACACCGAGCTCTACGCCATCACCTCGAACGGTGGTGTCATCCGGACCGCGGCACGTCAGGTGCGCAAGGCCGGACGGCAGACCAAGGGGGTGCGCTTGATGAACCTGGGCGAGGGCGACACACTGATTGCCATTGCGCGCAACGCCGACGAGGATGCTGCGGACGAACTGGACGCCATCGAGTCCGATCCGACGTCCGATCCGACGTGATGCGTGTGCACCAGCCTGAGCTAAGGAGCCGAGCGTGACGTCACCGAACGACCCGGGGTACCCGCGTGCGGGTGACGGGCCACGAAGTGCCAACGGTTCGGCCAACGGCGCGACGGACGGCGGCACTGCCGCTGCTCCGGCGCGACCGGGGTCGGCCGGCGAGCACGGCGACGTCCCACCGTGGCAGCGGGGAACGGCCCGGACGCGTCCCGAGCAGCGGACGCCGGAGGGCCAGCCGGACGCGGGCCGTGCCGGTCAGGCCTCCGGTGCGGACGCTCGGCTCAACCGCTTCATGTCGGGTGGATCGGCTCCGGCCGGCGCGCGCGACAACGGACCGACCCAGGGGCCGGCACGCGACAACGGGCCCACTCAGGGCCCGGCGCGCGAGGGTGCCGTGACGGCGACGCGTGACGCCAACCCCACCCGGGAGATCGACCCGGCGCAGGCCGCCGCCGCAGCAGCGGCGCGTGGCGAGACGCGGCCCGAGCCGCCGCGCGCCGAGGTCTACAAGAGCGAGCTCCCGGACCTGTCCGGCGGCGCGCCGCGCTCCGGGCCGCGCAAGCCGCTGGACCGGCCGTCGGGCGATGCACCGCACCGGCCCGCGGCGCGGACGGCGGCGATGAACCGTGGCCAGGGTCCGGTGCGTGCCAGCATGCAGATCCGGCGGCTGGATCCGTGGAGTGTCCTCAAGGTGTCGCTGGTGCTCTCGGTGGCGTCGTTCTTCGTGTGGATGATCGCGGTCGCGTTCCTGTACCTGGTCCTCGGCGGCATGGGCGTGTGGAGCAAGCTGAACAGCAACGTCGGCGACCTCCTGACCAGCGCGAGTGGCGCCGGCGGCGAACTCGTGTCGAGCGGCACGATCTTCGGCGGAGCGGCACTGATCGGCCTGGTGAACATCGTGCTGTTGACGGCGATGGCGACCGTGGGTGCGTTCATCTACAACCTGACCACCGACCTGGTCGGTGGCATCGAGGTCACCCTCGCCGACCGCGACTAGCGACGGTCGGCAGCGCGGTTTGGGAGCAGGCCGTCCGTTGCGGTAATCTCGCTCGGTCGCTTGCGACTAAGGGCCTATAGCTCAGGCGGTTAGAGCGCTTCGCTGATAACGAAGAGGTCGGAGGTTCGAGTCCTCCTAGGCCCACGGTTTTCCTCCCGAGGAAGGTATGTCATGCGCAGCTTGGTGGTGCTGACCATTCTCGTGGCGGGCGCGCTGGTCATCCGGTCGCGCAGCCGTGGCGAGGTGTGGCACGTCGCTGACGAGCAGCCCACCTGACCCACCCCCAAGGGGCCTTAGCTCAGTTGGTAGAGCGCTGCCTTTGCAAGGCAGATGTCAGGAGTTCGAATCTCCTAGGCTCCACAAGCACTTTCGCGATCGGATCCGCCCCGCCCGTCAGGGCCTGGGCGTGACGTCCACACTCGGCGGCAACGGCGAGGGCTCCGGCTGCGTCGAGCGCCTGACGATCGAGAACGTCACCGCACCCACCGCCACGACCGCAGCCCCGGCGGCCGCGAGCACCAGTGGACTCGGACGCCGCCGCTTCGGCCGGCGTGCGTCGGCGATCGTCTGCGGCAGGCTCGACACGGCCACTGCGGCGGCTGCGAGTTCCTGCGCGATGGTCGCCTGCGTCGACGCAACGTCCTTGCTGAGCTTGCTGCTGCGGTAGCGGTCGCGGACCCAGCCCGCCGACGAGCCCACGGACTGCGCGCCAATGCCCACCGCTCCCCTGGTCAGGTCCACCGGACCCACCGTCGAGTACTTGAGGCCGCGAACGAATCGGTCCCGTGACGACAACCGGGTGGTGTTGGCTCTCATGACTCGACCTCTCTGGGTGGAACGGGGCCCGACGACGGGACAACAGTATTCGGGCGGGGGCGAAACCTGGCGTGGAAACGCGAATGGCAGACTCGCTATCGTGACGAGCCCCATTCAGACAGCGACCGCGACCCTGCACACCAACCGCGGCGACATCAAAATCGCACTCTTCGGCAATCATGCCCCCAAGACCGTGGCCAACTTCGTCGGGCTGGCTCAGGGCACCAAGGATTACAGCACCGAGAACGCCACCGGCGGAGCCTCGGGTCCGTTCTACGACGGCGCCGTGTTCCACCGCGTCATCTCCGGATTCATGATCCAGGGCGGCGACCCCACGGGCACCGGCCGCGGTGGCCCGGGCTACCAGTTCGACGACGAGTTCCACCCCGAGCTGCAGTTCGACAAGCCCTACCTGCTGGCCATGGCCAATGCGGGCCCCGGCACCAACGGCTCGCAGTTCTTCATCACCGTGGGCAAGACCCCGCACCTGAACCGCAAGCACACCATCTTCGGCGAGGTCGTCGACCCCGAGTCGCAGAAGGTCGTCGACGCGATCGCGGGCACCTCGGTCGACCGCAGCGACCGGCCCACCGAGCCCGTCGTGATCGAGTCGATCACCGTTTCCTGACACCACTTCTACGCGCTCGACGACGGGTCTCCCCCGTCCGTCGGGCGCGTAGTCGCGTCAGCGCCTGACGTGGCGACTGTGTGGGATGTGAATGCAGAACTCGAGAACCCGCGTCTAGAAGCCCCACACTCGGCGGCGCGTGCGGGTCAGGGAACGTAGCCGGCCGCGGTGAGTACGTCGAGGACTGCGAGCGGGTCGGTTCCCAGATCCCACCGGGTGAACACCAGCAGGCGATCATCGGCGACGGTGTCGATCTCCAACAGCTTCACCTTGCGCCCGATCCGCCGGAACTCCGTGATGCGTACGGCCGCGATGTCGTTCGGCGCCAACACGTGGGTGGAGAACCAGCCGCGGACCACCAGTCCCTCGCCGGTGATTGCCAGTTTTGGCCGTGCGCGCCACGACATCGTTGCGAAGGCGAGCAATCCCAGCCCGGCAACGCCTGCGAGGAAGCGGCCCGGAGCATCTGTGACCACAGTCACAGCGGCGGCGACCAGCGCCAAACCGAACACGAAGCACGCCGCAATGCCGCCGGTCTGCGGTGCCCACTGTGTTTGCTGAGGCACTTATCAACACCCTTTACGCGTGGGCAACGAAGTTATCCACAGGTGCTATCCCCAATGGGGATGAATCACATCGATGTGATTGCGTGTCTCGCAGGTAGCGGACAGGTTGACACCAGTTGGACGAGATGAATTCATCTTCGAGCCGACGGTGGTCACCGCCACCGCATGGTGAGCAACAGACCGGTGATCATGAACGCGAAGGCGATTGCGTAGTTCCACTGCGCCAGGTCCGCCATCCAGGACAGGAAGCTGGGTGCGTCGACCGGGTTGGTGGCGGCGAGCTGGAAGACCAACAGCCAGACCAGGCCGAGCAGCATCAGCCCGATGAAGAGCACCACGAACCACATGGGCGACGGTCCGGCCTTGACCTTGACCGGGGTACGGCTCACCGGGTTGTGGGTGAAGTCGTTCTTCTTGCGGACCTTTGACTTGGGCATGGGTACCTTCAGGCGGTTGATTCGACTGCGATGATGGCAAAGAGCAGTCCGACTAGGGATCTGTCGCGAGTATGAGCCTAGCTCAGCGATCCGCTCCCCTGGTACGACCCGATTGGGGAAGGAGTAACCGATGGCGCGTGGTTCGCGGTCCAGCGACTCTCCCCGGCGGTCGGTGTGGCGATTCGGTGTGCCGGTGGTGTGCCTGTGCGCCGGCCTGCTGCTGGCGACGACGCACACGGTGTCCGGTGGCGACGAGATCCGGCGCAGCGATGCGCCCCGGCTCGTCGACCTGGTCCGCGAGGCGCAGCAGTCCGTCGACCGGTTGACCGCCCAACGCGACGAACTCGTCGGCGAGGTCGACAATCATCACGGCGGATCACCCGGTGCCGGCGCCGCGCTCAAAGTGCTCACCGACCGCACCGACGCACTCGCCGCCGACGCCGGCGTCGCCCCGCTGCGCGGACCAGGGCTGGTGATTACCCTCACCGATGCGCAGCGCGATGCCGAGGGACGGTTCCCCGGCGACGCCTCCCCCGATGACCTGGTGGTCCATCAGCAGGACGTGCAGGCGGTGCTCAACGCGCTGTGGAGCGCGGGCGCAGAAGGCGTCCAGATGCAGGACCAGCGGATCATCGGCCTGTCGGCCCCCCGCTGCGTCGGCAACACGCTGCTGCTCAACGGCCGCACCTACAGCCCGCCGTACGTCATCACCGCCGTCGGAGACGTCACGCGGATGCAGGCGGCACTCGACGCCGCTCCCCTGGTCCGGCTCTACCGCCAGTACGTCGTGCGCTTCGGACTGGGTTACACCGAGGAAGCCAGGGAGCAGACCGACCTGGTCGGCTACGAAGCGCCAGTACGGCTGCGGTTCGCCAAGCCTGCCGGGCCGCTGGGCTATTAGCCGGACGCGTAACCTGGGGTTATGCAGGTTCTCGTCGTCGACAACTACGACAGCTTCGTCTTCAATCTCGTGCAGTACCTCGGCCAGCTCGGCGTGACGGCCCAAGTGTGGCGCAACGACGACGAGCGGTTGGCCGACCCGGACGCCATTGCGGCCGAGTTCGACGGCATCCTGCTCAGCCCCGGCCCCGGCACCCCCGAGCGCGCAGGCGCGTCGATTCCGCTGGTGCAGGCCTGTGCCGCGGAAGCGACGCCGCTCCTTGGCGTGTGCCTGGGCCATCAGGCGATCGGCGTGGCGTTCGGCGGCACGGTCGACCGCGCTCCCGAGCTGCTGCACGGCAAGACGAGCACCGTCAATCACGGAGACGTGGGCGTGCTGAAGGGTCTGCCGAGTCCGTTCACGGCGACGCGCTATCACTCGCTGACGATCCTGCCGGAGACACTGCCGGACGCCCTCGAGGTGACCGCGCGTACCGACGGCGGCGTCATCATGGGCGTGCAGCACACCGAGCTGCCGATTCACGGCGTGCAGTTCCACCCGGAGTCGATCCTCACCGAGGGCGGCCACCGCATGCTCGCCAACTGGCTGACGCTGTGCGGCGAGGCCCCCGCCGAGACGCTGGTGACTCAGCTCGAGCGGGAGGTCGCCGACACCGTGCGTGCGGCTACTGCGCGAAGCTCAGCGTGATCGGGGCGTTCTTGTCCGTCGGCGTGTCCGCGGCGGGGCTCTGAGTCACCACGCCATTGCTCGGTACGCCGCTGTTCTGCGCGTTCGGTCCCTTGATCAGCACACCGGTCCAGCCGAGCGACCGCAGCAGCGGCTCGGCGGCGTCCCAGAACTGGCCGCGCAGCGGCGGCATGACGAACTGGTTGCCCAGCGACACCTGAATCTGGATGGGGCTGTCGATCGCGATGATCTGCCCAGCAGGGGGATTCGTCCCGACCAACGCGCCCTCGGGCAGAGTGCTCGAGATTTGCACGGGCAGCGGCTTGGTGAACCCGTTGGCCGTGATCAACGCTTCGCAATCGGCCGGTGACAGGGCGGCACAGTCGGGCACGGGCTTCTCGCCAGGCCCGGACCCGACCACGACGGTGACCAGATTGGTGACCGCGTAGGTGGAGTTGACCGGTGGGTTGGTGTCGAGCACCCGGTCCTTCTGTTCGGGCGTCGAGGGCGACAGTGCCGTCGCGACGTTCGTGAAGCCCAAGCCACGTAGTCGCGCCAGGGCCGCCTCCGGCGTCATCGACTTCACGTCCGGGATCTGCACCTGCGGCGGTCCGTCGGACACGTTCAGGGTGATGACGTCTCCGGCGGCAACGGCGGTCCCCGCCTCGGGTTCCGTACCGATGACCTCGCCCTGCGGTATCCGCAAGTCATCTTTTCGCTGCTCGTCGACTTGAAAGCCGCGGTTCTGCAGCGTGGCCCGTGCATCGTCTACCGACTGCCCCGTGATGTTCGGCACCTGCTGATCCCGCGGAGCGTCGCCGATCGAGTTGATCGCGATGGTGACCACGACCGTCAGCACCGCGAGGATCGCGACGATGGTCACCCACAGGCGGACGGAGTTCCTGCGGCCGGGCTCGGCGTAACCCCGTCGCTGCGCCGGGATGTGCTCGGTGGGCTGATTGCGGCCCGAGGGCGGCGGCGCCGTCAGCATCGACGTGCGTTCGGCGTCGGTGAAGACCTTGGGCGCCTCGGGCGCCTCGCCGCTGTGCACCCGGATCAGGTCGGCGCGCATCTCCGCCGCGGTCTGGTAGCGGTTGTCGGGGTTCTTGGTCAGCGCCTTGAGCACCACGGCGTCGAGTTCGGCACTGATGCCGGCGTGACGCTGGGACGGCGGGATCGGATCCTCGCGCACGTGCTGATACGCCACGGCCACAGGAGAGTCACCCACGAACGGCGGTTCACCGGTGAGCAGTTCGTAGAGGACGCAACCCAGCGAGTAGACGTCGGAGCGGGCATCGACCTTCTCGCCGCGGGCCTGCTCGGGCGACAGGTACTGCGCCGTCCCGATGACGGCCGCGGTCTGGGTGACGCTCTGACCTGCGTCGGCGAGCGCCTTGGCGATGCCGAAGTCCATGACCTTCACCGCGCCGGACTTGCTGATCATGATGTTGGCGGGCTTGACGTCGCGGTGGATGGTGCCGTGCTGGTGACTGAAGTTCAGTGCCTGGCAGGCGTCGGCGATGACCTCGATCGCGCGGCGCGGCTCCATCGGTCCCTCGGTGTGGACGATGTCGCGCAGCGTGATGCCGTCGACGTACTCCATCACGATGTAGGGCAGCGGTCCGTTGGCGGTCTCGGCCTCGCCGGTGTCGTAGACGGCCACGATTGCGGGGTGGTTCAGGGCGGCGGCGTTCTGCGCCTCGCGACGGAACCGGAGGTAGAAGCTTGGGTCGCGGGCCAGGTCTGCGCGCAGCACCTTCACCGCGACGTCGCGGTGCAGCCGGACGTCGCGGGCGAGGTGGACTTCCGACATGCCACCGAACCCCAGGATTTCTCCCAGTTCGTAGCGGTCGGACAGGTGTTGAGGCGTGGTCATCTGTATGTCTGCTCAGGTGGAACGCTCGAGTGCGCCGCCACGTCGTGCACCCAAGCTTCGCTGACGTGCCCCGCCAAGGTCCAATCAGGCGTCTGTGGCGCAGCCCCGGATCCGCCCATCGGAGGCATCGCCGACGGCGACGGTGGCGGCGTCACCACGGTGGTGTTCGTGATGGTGGGCGGGGGGAGCTGGGTGTCCTTGCGGTCCTGGGCATTGAGCACGATGAGGATGGCGATGACGATCGCCAGCGCCCCGAGCACGCCGGCAGCCCACAGCAGCGCGCGTTGGCCCGAGGAGAACGTGCGACGTGGTGCGACCGGCGGACGGTGGTTGCCCGCGGCAGGCCGTGGCCGCGCCTGGGTGGGTGGGCGGCTCGCGAAGTCGGCGGCCGAGCGCATCTGGACACTCGACGGGATCGCGGCGGGCGTGGCCCTCCCGATCGCGGGGGCCTGGTTGGGCCGCGGTGGCCGGCGTCCGGCCCGCACGGCTGCGACGGCGTCGGCGAACGCGCCACCGGTGCGGTAGCGCAGTCCCGGTTCCTTGGCGAGCGTGATCTCGATGAGTTCGCGCACGTTGGGCGGCAGATCGGCAGGCAGCGGGGCGGGCTGCTCCTTGATGTGCTTCATCGCGACGGTCAGCGCACCGTCACCGGTGAATGGTCGCCGACCCGAAACCGATTCGTAGCCAACGACTCCCAGCGAGTACACGTCACTGGCAGCCGTCGCGTCGCGACCCAGGGCCTGCTCGGGTGCGATGTATTGCGCCGTGCCCATGACCATGCCGGTCTGCGTGACGGGAGCGGCGTCGACGGCCTTGGCGATGCCGAAGTCCGTGAGCTTCACCTGCCCCGTGGGGGTGATCAGGATGTTGCCGGGCTTGACGTCGCGGTGCACCAGGCCCGCGGTGTGCGCGACCTGCAGCGCGCGGCCGGTCTGCTCGAGCATGTCGAGTGCGTGCCGCAGGGACAGCCGGCCGGTCCGCTTGATCACCGCGTTGAGGGGTTCGCCGTTCACGAGTTCCATGACCAGGTAGGCGGTGCGGCCCTCGCCGTCCATGTCCGTCTCGCCGTAGTCGTAGACGCTGGCGATGCCCGGGTGGTTCAACATGGCGACGGTGCGCGCCTCGGCGCGGAACCGTTCGACGAATTCGGCGTCCTCGGAGTACTCGGCCTTGAGGACCTTGATCGCAACCTGCCGACCGAGGCGGCTGTCGAGGCCTTCCCAGACCTGGCCCATGCCGCCCGTCGCGATGAGCCGCTGCAACCGGTAGCGGTCGGACAACGTCACTCCGACGCGGGGACTCACTTCTCGCCTCGCTTCGCTCGGCTTCGGGGGCTCATGATGCCTCCCGCAGCGCTGCCGCAATCGTCGCGCGCCCGATGGGTGCCGCGACGGCACCGCCGGTGGCGTTCAATCTGTCGCCCCCATTCTCCACGAGGACCGCAATCGCGACCTTCGGCGCCTTGGCGGGCGCAAACGCGATGTACCAGGCATGAGGCGGCGTGTTGCGCGGGTCGGTCCCGTGCTCCGCCGTGCCGGTCTTCGAGGCGATCTGCACGCCGGGGATGGCTCCCTTCTGCTGGGTGACCTGTTCGGCGTCGATCATCAAGTCCGTAAGTGTAGTAGCGACCTGCGCCGATACCGCTCGGCGTGCTTCGCTGGGGGCCGTCGTGCTGATGTTGGACAAGTCGGGGCCCTTGAGGTCGGCGACCAGGTGGGGGTTCATCGCGACGCCGCCGTTGGCGACGGTGGCGGCCACGATCGCGTTCTGCAGCGGGGTGAGCGCCACGTCCTTCTGGCCGATGCTCGACATGCCGAGCGCGGCGGCGTCGTTGATCGGGCCGACGGTGGACTGCACCACCTGCAGGGGAATCGGGGGGATCGGCTGGTCGATGCCGAACCCCTGGGCGGTGTCACGCAGCCTGTCGGCCCCGACGTCGCCGCCGAGTTCGACGAACGCCGTGTTGCAGGACTTGGCGAACGCCTCCCGCAGCGATGCCGTCGGCCCACTGCCGCAGGACGATCCGCCGTAGTTCTCGAGCGTTGCGGTGCTGTCCGGCAACTTGATTCGTGCCAGCGACGTCAGCTGGGTGTCGGGTGTGGCGCCGGACTCCAGCGCTGCCGCGGTGGTGACCACCTTGAACGTCGAACCCGGGGGATAGGTCTCGGAGATCGCACGGTTCACCAGCGGCGAGTTGGGGTCGTCACGCAGCCGCTCCCATGCCGCCGACTGCTCCTCGACGTCGTGAGACGCCAGCAGATTCGGGTCATAGGACGGTGCGGACACCATGGCGAGAATCTTTCCGGTCGACGGTTCCAGCGCGACGACCGAGCCCTTGCAGGGGCCGTTGCAGCCCTGGGCCATCGCATCCCACGCCGCTTCCTGCACCTGCGGGTTCAGCGTGGTGCCGACGTTGCCACCGCGCGGGTCGCGGCCGGTGAAGAAGTCGGCCAACCGCTTGCCGAACAGGCGTTCGTCGGAGCCGTTGAGGATCTCGCCCTCGGCGCGTTCGAGGCCGGTGCTGGAGTAGCGCAGCGAGTAGAAACCGGTGACAGGTGCGTATGCCAGCGGGTTGTTGTAGACCCGGAGGTAGCGGAGCCGGCCCTCGGTTGCGACCGAGTAGGCGAGCAGTTGGCCGCCTGCGGTGATCTGGCCGCGCTGGCGGGCGTACTCGTCGAGCAGCACGCGCTGGTTGCGCGGGTCGGAGCGCAGCCCGTCGGCGGTGAAGACCTGGGTCAGGGTCGCGTTGCCCAGCAGCAGGACGATCAGCGCCATGATCGCGAGCGAGACGCGGCGTAGTGAGGTGTTCATACCTTCGAGATCACCTCCGTCCCTGCGGAGGCGATGGGCGCGGGGTTGGGGCCCTTGGTGTCGATCGGACGGCGCGCGTTGTGCGAGATGCGCACCAGGATCGCGAGCAGCACGTAGTTGGCGAGTAGTGACGACCCGCCGTACGACATCCACGGGGTCGTCAGGCCCGTGAGCGGGATCAGCTTGGTGACGCCGCCGACGACGATGAACAGCTGGATGCCGAGCGTGGAGGCGAGCCCGGCGGCGAGCAGCTTGCCGAAGCTGTCGCGCACTGCGATCGCGGTCCGCAGGCCGCGGATGACGACGATCGTGTAGAGCATCAGCACGCCGGCGAAGCCGACCAGACCGAGCTCCTCACCGATGGCGGCGATGATGAAGTCGGTGGACGCGGCGGGCACCGTGCCGGGCTGACCGTTGCCCAGGCCGGTGCCGAAGATGCCGCCGGTGGCGAAACTGAACAGCGACTGGACCATCTGGTAGCCGGCGCCGTCGGGGTCGGCGAACGGGTCGAGCCAGTTCTGCACGCGGACCTGTACGTGTGAGAATGCGAAGTACGCGACGACGCTGCCGACGGCGAACAGCGTGAGCCCCAACAAGACCCAGCTGATCCGCTCGGTCGCGACGTACACCAGCACCAGGAACGATGCGTACAGCAGCAGCGAGGTTCCGAGGTCCTTCTCGAACACCATCACGCCGATCGACGCGATCCATGCCGCCAACAGCGGGGCGAGGTCGCGCGGCCGGGGGAGGTTCATGCCCAGGACGTGCTTGCCCGCACTGGTGAACACGTTGCGCTTGGACACCAGGACCGCTGCGAAGAAGATCAGCAGCAGGATCTTGGAGAACTCCGCGGGCTGAATCGAGAAGCCGGGCAGGCGAATCCAGATCTTCGCGCCGTTCTGCTCGGACATCGAGGACGGCAGGATCGCGGGGATGACGAGCAGCACCAGGCCGGTCAGCCCGCAGACGTAGCCGTAGCGGGCGAGCATGCGGTGGTCGGTCAGGAACACGATGACGAGCGAGAAGGCGATGACGCCGACCAGCGTCCACAGCATCTGCTGGTTGGCGGTCGGGCTGGAGTCGGTCCCGCCCGAGATCTCTTGCGCCGCAAGGTCGAGCCGGTGGATCATCACCAGCCCGAGGCCGTTGAGCAGGGCGACGACGGGGAGCAGCAGCGGGTCGGCGTACGGCGCGAAGCGGCGCACCGCGATGTGTGCGCCCGCGAACAGGGCCAGGTAGCCGATCAGGTACTGCAGGAGGTCCAGGCCGACGCCCTGTTCCTGGTTCGCCTCGACGATCAGCAGCGCCACCATCGTGATGACGGCGGCGAAGCCGAGGAGCAGCAACTCGGCGTTGCGCCGAGTGGGCATGGGCGGAACGACGGTGACGGGGGCCTGAGGTTGTGTGCTCATGACGCAGCCCGGCAGGTGGTGCCCGGCTCCTGCGGTGGGGGAGGCAGCGCCGTGACGCTCGGCGTGGGCGGGGGTGGGGGAGTCGTGACGGTGCTTGGCGTCTCGGGCGCGGGGCCGGGAGCAGGCCCGCGGGAGGGCGACGTGGTCGTGGGCGTGCCCGACGAGGTGGTCGGCGGAGGCGGTGGCGGCGTCGTGGTCCTCGGCGCCGGGGGGGCACACACCGGCAGCAGCGACGTGGTGCCGAGATCGCGGAGCTGGCGGATCGCGTCGTCGACGCTGCCCGCGGGCAGGCCAGCGGTGACCTGGGCGCGCTCGGACTCACGCAGATCGGCGACCTCGAGCAGCTGGCAGTTGGCGCGGTCGTCGTCGACGCCCATGATCCGCAGCTCGCTGCGCCCGTCGAGGCAACCGACGCGGAACGTCTCCTGCAGCGGTATGCCGAGGATCGAGCCCTGCACCCCGCGCATGATGTACACCGCGCCGTCGTGCTCGGCGACGTAGTAATTGCTGCGAATCATCATGCGGCCGATGAAGAGTCCGGCCGCGACCACGAGCACCAGCAGGACCGCGGTGATGATCATCCTGCGGCGCGAACGGGGCTTCTTGGCGGGTTCGGGTTCGACGGCCGGGCGCTTGGTCGGTGCCGCGCGCTTCGGGTTGAACGCCGATGCGCGTCCGGCCGCCGTGTTGGGCGGCGCCGTCTGGTCGTCGTCGCCGGACACCGCGCCGGCCAGGATTGGCTGGGTCTGGCCGTAGTCGTAGTCGACGACGTCCGCGACGACCACGGTCACGTTGTCGGGGCCACCGCCGCGCAGCGCCAACTCGATGAGCCGGTCAGCGCTCGCGGCGACATCCTCGAGCGCCAAGGCTTCGGCGATGGTCTCGTGGCTGACGGGGTCGGACAGTCCGTCGGAGCACAGCAGGTAGCGGTCGCCGGCCTTGGCCTCGCGGACGGTCAGGGTGGGCTCGACCTCGTGGCCGGTGAGCGCGCGCATGATCAGCGAGCGCTGCGGGTGGCTGTGCGCCTCCTCGGCAGTGATCCGGCCCTCGTCGACGAGCGTCTGGACGAACGTGTCGTCCTTTGTGATCTGGGTCAGCTCGCCGTCGCGGAGCAGGTAGCCCCTGGAGTCGCCGATGTGGCAGAGCCCAAGCCTGTTGCCCGCGAACAGGATCGCCGTGAGCGTGGTGCCCATGCCCTCGAGTTCGGGATCGGCGTCGACGTGGGCGGCGATGGCCGAGTTGCCCTCGTGGACGGCCTGGTTGAGCTTGCTCAGCAGGTCCCCGCCGGGCTCGTCGTCATCGAGGTGGGCGAGTGCGGCGATCACGAGCTGGGAGGCGACCTCGCCTGCGGCGTGACCGCCCATGCCGTCGGCGAGCGCCAGCAGTCGGGCACCGGCGTAGACGGAGTCCTCGTTGTTGGCGCGGACGAGGCCGCGGTCGCTGCGCGCGGCGTAGCGGAGGACGAGTGTCACGGGCGCAGCTCAATCACCGTCTTGCCGACTCGCACCGGCGTGCCCATCGGAACCCTTACCGCCGTCGTCACCTTCGCCCTGTCGAGGTATGTACCGTTCGTCGATCCTAGGTCTTCGACGTACCACTCGGACCCCCGCTGAGAGAGCCTGGCGTGCCGTGTCGACGCATAGTCGTCGGTCAGGACGAGCGTCGAGTCGTCGGCACGGCCGATCAGCACCGGCTGGGTGCCCAGCGTGATCCGGGTGCCCGTGAGTGCGCCCTCGGTCACGACGAGCTGCCGGGCGACGTTGCGTGCCTGCCGGCTGGGCAGCAGGGTGCCGCGCAGGGCCAGACCGCGCTTGACCATGACGGCGCCCGTCGGGGCGTAGATGTCGGTGCGCAGGATGCGCAGCACCGACCAGATGAAGAGCCACAGCAGCAAGAGGAAACCGACACGCGTCAGCTGCAGTACTAGCCCCTGCATCCGACGTCCTCTCCGTCACCGTCCCGTTGTCGCTCGCGACCACCGAGCCGACCCGTGGACGGTACCGCTTCGACCCACGCGGTCTGCTCGGCCAGCTTCGGCAACGTCACATTACTTGGGCGGCGATCGACGTGAAGGGGAAGCGTCCGGCTTCGCCACGGCCGACACCCGCTCGAGTGCTCAGTGAACGCGAACGATGATCTCGGAGTGGCCCAGTCGGATCAGGTCGCCGTCGGCCAGCTGCCATTCCTGGACGGGGGCGTTGTTGACCGTGGTGCCGTTGGTCGAGTTCAGGTCCGACAGCAGCGCGACCGCTCCGTCCCACCGGATCTCGAGGTGGCGACGGGACACACCGGTGTCGGGGAGGCGGAACTGGGCGTCCTGGCCGCGACCGATCACGTTGGCGCCTTCGCGCAGCTGGTAGGTGCGGCCGCTGCCGTCGTCGAGCTGCAGCGTGACCGTCGCACCGGCCGCGCCGCTGCCGTAGCCGGCGCCGCCGTACCCCTGCTGGCCGTAACCAGGCTCGCCGTAGGCCGCGGGCGCGCCGTAGCCCTGGTCGCCGTAGCCCTGCTGGGGCTGCTGGCCGTAGTCGTAGCCGGCGGGCTGGCCGCCGTACTCCTGGCGGCCGTAGCCACCGCCGTAGCCGCCCTGGTCGGGGTATCCACCTTGATCCGGGTAGCCGCCCTGGTCGGGGTATCCACCCTGATCCGGGTAGCCGGGCCGCGATTCGGGGCGGCCGTAGTCCTCGTGGCGCGGCGGGGCAGCCGGGGGGCGACCGTAGTCGTAGTCACCGGCGGGCGCGCCGTAGCCGCCCTGTCCGCCCTGCGGGCCGCCGTAGCCGCCGGCGGGGGCAGGTGGGTAGCCCTCGCCGTAGCCACCGGCCGGGGGCTGGCCGTAGCCGCCGCCCGCGGGGGGACGCTGGTCGTATGAGGGGGGCGGGTAGCCCTGGTCGGGGTAGCCGCCCTGGTCCTGGTATCCACCTTGCTCGGGGTAGCCGCCCTGGTCCGGGTAGCCCCCCTGGCGGGGCGGGTAGCCGGGTGCACCTTGGGCGGGCGGCGGGTAGCCGCCCTGATCCTGAGGCGGGTAGGGGCGGCGCTGATCGTCACCCTGGCGGCCGTAGTCGTAGTATTCGTCGCCGGGCTGCTGCCCTTGTCCCTGGCCGCCGCGGTAATTCGGGTTGTCAGTCATCGAAGGAACTCCTGGTTCTGCGGTGTTCGCGCGGTGTGATGAAGCAGGGGCACTTGCGCCCATGGGTGTGGGTGAGGGGGCAGGTCGGCTGTCGGGATTGACCGCTCCACGGACGCGAAGCTGGCCGGTATGCAGGTTCGGCGATGGTTCGAAACTGACGACCACTTCACCATACGTTTGCCAACCTTGGTCATGGATGTATCCCTCCAGGTGCCGGGCAAAACTCGTCGACGTGAGGTCGGGGTCGGCACTCACCTTCTGATGGTCGGGCACACTGAGGGTAATGACGTAGTCGTTTGGTGCCAAAATGTGTCCGCCTTGCAGCTCACGCACCTTGGCGTCGGCCTCGCGCTGCAGCATCGACTCGACTTCCTGCGGCACGATCGATCCGCCGAACACCCGGGCGAACGCGTCGCCGAGGCCGGATTCGAGTTTGCGCTCGAAGCGGTCGACCAGACCCATGTCCCCGCTCCACCTCGCTTCGTCGTCGTCGCTTCTGCCGGCCCGCGCGTGTCGCAGACCGGTACCCCTCTGCGCATGGTATCGGCCATGGGTGCCCCGGCGTGACCATCGGATCTCTGAGAATCAGATCACGCCAGGTCAGCGGCTTGCGCCCGGACCCATCAGCACGGTTGGGGAGTCAGCCGGGGTGCGTGATAGCCTTTCCCGGTTGTTGGGGCGAGTGGCGGAATGGCAGACGCGCTGGCTTCAGGTGCCAGTGTCCTTCGGGACGTGGGGGTTCAAGTCCCCCTTCGCCCACAATGAGCGGTCTTCGGATCGCTGAACGCAGGCCGCGGACTCTTCGAGTTCGCGGCCTTCGTGTTTGGCGGCCTCGAGACGATCCGTCGCTGACATCGGGCGCAGTTGCCGCTCAGACGGGCTCCCACCCGCCCCAGTCCTCACCGGTGAACAGCCCACCCGCAGGGATGTCGAAGTTCTGCAGGAACACCTGCAGCGCAGGCTGCATCTGCCCGTGCAGCGCCGTCATCGCGTCGACGATCTGCGGTGTCATCGGGTCGTGATCCGGTGGCTTCTGCGCCGGAATGAGACCCAGGTGCAGTGCCATCTCGAGCTGATAGAACGTGAAGTCGCCGTACGGACGCTTCGGGTCGCAACCGGGGATGTCGTCGTCCCCGTAGGGCGCGGAGAGCTCCCAACTCATCGCGGCCAACAGGCGCCGGTGGCGATCCGAGAACTCGAACACGGTGTCGTCGGGCAGGTCCTCGACGAAGAACGAGTACTCGTGATCTGCCGGCGGGCGCCGGTAGGGAAAGCTGCCGGTCGGACAGGACCCGTAGGTGGTGGCGATTCGAAGCAGGTGCACGTCGTCGGGCTGGGACTCCCAGTCCGGACCGAAGCACGGCGCACCCACCTCCGCACCGTCCCAGCCCACCCGTACGGCCCGCAGCCGTTCGACGTGGGCCTGCTGCCAGAGAATCTGCATGCCGGCCATCATCCCGCAACGGGGTCAGTCGTAGATGACGTCCAGCCCGCGGCGCCGGAGGTCCGCCAGGCCGTCCCGCATCGCCTGCAGCTGTTCCTCCGAATGCCCCTGCCAGTCCGTGATCTCGCCGACGATGCGCACGGGCTCCCGGGTGCGGAAGGACTGCGTCGGGTTGCCGGGGAGCTTCTTGTCGGTGACATTCGGGTCGTCCTCGATCGCGCCCAGCGGTTCGACGACGTAGATGCGGCACGGGCCGTCCCCTACGGCGAACTCCGCGCCCCACACAGCGGCGTCGAGCGTGCGGGTCACGTAGACGTTGTTCATGAGGCGGCCAGGCTGGTAGTTCGACGGGCGTCCGGGGACGAGCAGATCGCCGATCGACAGATCGGCCTTGGTGCCGTGCAGGAAGGCACCCGACTCGTGCACTTCGAAGGGTTTGGTCACGACGACCTCCATCCGGTGAGTTGGTTGGCAGATTCTGCGGGACGACCCGGGTCTTGCGGCAAGCCCCTACCTCGGCCATATAGTGAGAGTGGGACGAAGCACTAGGGTGTCGCCGTCACCGAGCGGGTCTGGCCGCGAACTCGAATCGAGTTCGCGGTCTTCGTGTTTCAGGATCAGCGACCGGTCACGCCGTCGATCAGTTCCCGCAGGATGTCCATGTGGCCGGCGTGCCGACCGGTTTCTTCAATCATGTGTGTCAGCGCCCAGCGCATCGTCGGTGGGGCACCCGTCTTGGTCGGGCGGGCGCAGGGTGACCCGAGATCGGCGCATGCTCGGATGGCGGCGTTCGCACGCGCGGTGACATCCGCATACGTCTCGGTCAGCGATGCCACCGTGCTGTCGGGTGCAGCATGGAAGGTGGCCGGCCAATCGTCGACCACTTCGCCGAGGAACGTGAACCTCTCGACATGGATCAAGTGATTCAGCAGCCCAAGGAGATTGGTGCCGGACGGGACACCGGGATTACGAACGTCGGGCTCGGGCACACCTTGGACCTTGGTCGCAACGGAATCCCGCAGGTAGTCGAGAAAGCCGAGCAGCACTTCGCGCTCGCCGCCCTGTACGCCCGGGGGTGGTACATCGCGTCGTCGACGAGTCATGAAGGGACCCTAGCCAACGGACCTCATGTCCACATGCGAAGAGGGGCACCCGTTTCCGGGTGCCCCTCTGGTGTGGCTGGGTGTTAGCGGCCGTTGCCTACGGTGGAGGTGGCCGATCCGACGACTGCCTGCTGCTGGACGTCGTTGAGCCAGGAGTGGTGGTCGATGCCCGCGTTGGCGGGGGCGGCCAGGCCGAACAGGGCGGCGGCGAATCCGGCGGCGATGGTGGCGGTGATTGCTGACTTCTTCATGGTGATCCCTCTTCCTTGCAGTGGGCCGGTGGTGAATCTCCGGCCGGTCTGATGGTGTAAACGGGCAGGTCAACGGTTTAATTCCATTGGCGGTAATTGATCGACCGGTGGCAGGAACGCGGTGGTCGTGGGGCGGTGCGGGCGTCGCGAGATCTACCCCAGCGTCGTGACCCGGGGCAGATCGACGACGGTGGTGTAGACGTCGCGAGACTTCCGAACAGCAAGAGGGGCGCCCGTTTCCGGACGCCCCTCTGGTGTGGTCTGGTGTCAGCGGCCGTTGCCAATGGTCGACGTGGCGGCACCCACTTCTGCCTTCTGCTGAATCTCGTTCAGCCAGTGGAGGCGGTCGACCCCACCGTCCGCGCTTGCGGGGGCGGCCAAGCCGAAGAGTGCGGCGGCGAATCCGGTAGCGATGGCGCTGGTGATTCCGAGCTTCTTCATGGTGATCCCTCATCCTTGCAGTGGGCCGGTAGTGAATCTCCGGCCGGTCTGATGATGTAAACCGGCAGGTCAGCGGTCTAATTCCACTGGCGGTAATTGATCGACCGGTGGCAGGAACGCGATGGTTGGGCGGCGGTGCGGGCGTCGCGAGATCTACCCCAGCGTCGTGACCCGGGGTATCTCCACGACCGTGGTGTAGACGTCGCGAAAGTGCAACGCCCCGAGACGACTACTGGCACCACGCCCGAAACGCCAAGAGGGGCACCCGTTTCCGGGTGCCCCTCTGGTGTGGGTGGGTGTTAGCGGCCGTTGCCTACCGTCGAGGTGGCCGAGCCGACGACTGCCTGCTGCTGGACGTCGTTGAGCCAGGAGTGGTGGTCGATGCCCGCGTTGGCGGGGGCGGCCAGGCCGAACAGGGCGGCGGCGAATCCGGCGGCGATGGTGGCGGTGATTGCTGACTTCTTCATGGTGATCCCTCTTCCTTGCAGTGGGCCGGTAGTGAGTCTCCGGCCGGTCTGATGGTGTAAACCGGCAGGTCAGCGGTTTAATTCCATTGGCGGTAATTGATCGACCGCTGGCAGTTTCGCGATGGTCGGGCGGTGTGAGCGTCGCGAGATCTACCCCACTGTCGTGACGCGGGGCACCCCCACGACCGTGGTGTAGACGTCGCGAGGCACGCGAACCTCAAGAACGAGCGCCTGGCCGAAACCTCAGCCGATCGTCGGGCCTTGACGGTCCACGGTCGGCCCCTGCGCCACCGACCCGATGGTCGAGACGTCGTTCGTGATGTCGGCCCCGGCGGGGGCAGCAGTGCCGACGATCGCGGCCGCCACCACGGTGGCGAATACGCCGGCCGGGGACATCTTCCTCATGACGCCTGAAACGCCGCGAGGCCGTGCGGAATTCCGAGGGCCGTTCGAACTGGCTACTTGAAGCGCGCGTAGCAGAGGTCGCGGTCGCCGGACAGGCCCGACCGGTAGGCGACGATGCGGGTGAAGCCTGCGGGCACGGTTTGGCTTTCGACGTTGCTCGCCGCAATACCGTTGGTGAGCAGCCCGGCGACCGCTTCGTCGAGGTCGCCGGCGGTCAGGCTCAGGGTCCGGCCGTCGGGGGTGGCGATCGAGCCGGCCATCGCGGCCTGGGCGACGCCGGTGAGGCAGGCGGTCCGCAGTGCGGCGACGGGGGTGTCCAGCGGGTCGCCGTTCTCGCGCTGGACGGCGAGTGCGTACCGCGACGTCAGCACCGACAGGGCCGTGTTGTCACCCTGCAGCAGAACGTAATTCGACTCGTCGGCGGGAGAACCCAGCTGCTGCATCGAGCCGAGGTCAACCCAGATGCTGTTCGTCGTCGGGCAATACGACGCGGGAGGGCTGGGCGGAATGTCGGTACACGGAGCGGGTTCGTACGTCAGCGTCGGCGGCTGTGCCGGCCGGTACACCTCGCCGAGCACGTCCATCAGCAGGGACAGGGTGCCCTCGTCGAGTGGCACCTCGCCGGTCTGCACGCCCCCGGAGTCGTCGAGCGGCAACTCCATCGGCAGGTCGCCGCGCCGTTGCGCGATCTCGTCGAAGTCGATGGCGGCGCACTCCGACGCCCCGGCCATGAAGCCCATCTGGAAGGCGCTCACGCGGTCGAGCGCGGTGCCGTGGCCGTCCTCGAGCAGATCCTGGTCGTCCGGGCCCAGAATCGGGTCGCGCAACGTAATCGCCGCGGCGAGAACGTGATTCAGCCCATCGCCGGTCGACAGGTCGAATCGGGGGGAGTTGCCCTCCGCGACCCAGCGGATGTAGGTGCCCGCAAAGCAGTCGGCCTGCTGCTCCAGGACGATCACCGGGGTGTCATCGTTGACGAGACCGGCCATGTGCTGGATCGCGTGCCCGTACTCGTGCGCCATGAGCGCCGCGATCGACACGTCGCCGAAGAACTCGCGGCCGATGGGCACCATGACGCCGCGGTCCCACGCCAGGATGTCGCCCCCGGGGCAGTAGAACGCGTTGGGTTCGTCGTAGGTGCCGGTGCCGCACACCGCCGGGCTCGACGGATCCTCCGAGTCGTAGGACAGCAGGTTCTCGATGGGGGTGAACTGGCCGGCGAGCGCGCCGGCGTAGTTCTGTTGCCAGAACTCGACGATGTCGTTGACCGACAGCAGGGCGAGCCGGTCGACGTCGCCACCGTCACCGTTCTGCACCTCGCCGGTCGGGTCGGGGGAGTCGTCCTTGACGCCACTGGGCCCGTCCTCGGCGAGCAGTCCACCTGCGCGGAAGGGATCGTAGAGATTCGACACCGCCCGGCCCTGCGTGACCGACGAGCAGCCGGCGACGAGGAGCACCACACACGAGGCGGCGACCGCCATCAACACTGCGCTGCGTCGAATCATGTCCTGACGATCTGTCGGTCCTGAGGTGAGCCAACAGAGATTAACCCTCGGACCGGCTGAGCTGGGGGTCGAGATCGTCGTCATCGGGGGCGCGACCCCAGTCAATACCCCGGTCGGGGGAACTCAAACGCCCGGTCATCGACTTTCTCGCCAGGGGCGAACTACTGAAAGTCCGCTCTTAGCAGTCCATTAGACGCCGTTCCCCAAGGCCTTAGTTTTGCGCCCTAGCGTTGACGTCAACGACGAGACGGGGGCGACATGACCACCATGATCCAAGACTTCAGCTATGGCACCTCCTCCAACGAATGCGACCGCGCACTGGTCCGGGCCTACAGCCGGCAGCTCGCGACGGTCGTCAGCGTCAGCGGCGGGGTCGATTCGGACAACTGGGACTTCGTGGCCGCCCGGGTCGGCCGCCACGTGCTCGAGGACGACGTGCTGCTCGATCTCGGTGGCGTCGACGCCGCCAGTCCGGAATGCCGCGACCTGCTCTACTTCGTCGACGACGCCTGCCAGGCGGCCGGCGTGGACTGGGTGTTGGTCGCCGCGGAGGAACTCGTCGACGGCATCGGGCTGATGGGCGAAGACCTCAACTGCGCGGTCGCGCGCTCCGTTCGCGAAGGGCTGCGCTACTTCGCCGACGTCAACGGCGCTCGCCGCCAGGCGCTGCTGCCGCTGCTGGACCGGACCGCGTAACCCTCACCTCAGCACGCCGCGCAACACCAGTTCGGCGAGGTCGCGTCCGGCGCGGTCGGTGTCCTTGACCCGTCGCACGCACACCGCGTACCACGCGCCGCCCGCGATGACGTCCATCAGCGTGTCCGCGTCCACGGCTCGGGCCGTGCCCTCGTCCACCGCGGCGTCCAGTCGTTCGGCCAACTGGCTGCGTGCCGCGGCCTCCAGGCGGTCGCTCAGCAGCCGGCGCATCCGCCGGTCGGAACGCAGATCGACCAGCACGCCGGGAATGGCCTCGCGCACCACCGGGTCGCCGTACATGCGGATCGCGCCGCGGCACAGTCGGGTGACCTCGGCCGCGAAGTCGTTCTCGGGCGCCTCGGGCCCCAGGTCGGGGAACGCCGCCTCGTGGACCAGTTGGGCCTTGGAGGTCCAGCGCCGGTAGATCGCCGGCCTGCTCACACCGGCCGTTGCGGCGATCAGGTCGATGGTGGTCGCGGCGTATCCCCGCTCGATCAGCAGGGTGCGGGTGGTGGCCAGCACCGCCTCGTCGATCGCCGGGTCCCGGCGCGAACCTTGCCTGCGGTGTCGTGGCGCTGCGTCGACGTCCGCCATTCGCCCTCCATCCGCTCGCGTTGTCGATACAGTCTGTCACGACAAACGTCTGTCACCCAAACGACGTCGAGAGGCACTTCGATGACGAACGGACTGAACCGGGAACTGGCCTTCGTCGGCCAGGACGGGTTGCACCTCTACACCTGCCCGCTGTGTGAAGCCATGTGCGGGTTGGAAATTCAGGTTCGCGACGGCCACGTCGCCGGGGTCCGGCCCAACCGGGAGGACGTGTGGAGCCGCGGGCACATCTGCCCCAAGGGCGCGTCGCTCGGCGCTGTGCACGAAGACCCCGACCGGATCCGGATGCCGATGGTCAAGGTCGACGGCGAGTGGCAGGAGGTCGACTGGCCGACCGCCTTCCGCCGCTGCACCGAGCTACTCGCACCCGTCATCGAGAAGCACGGGATCGGCGCCGTCACCGCCTATACCGGCAACCCGCTGGCGCACTCGTTCTCACTGGCGCGCTACGCCGGGATCCTGCTCGGGATGTCCGGCATGCCCATCACGTACTCGCCCGGCACCATCGACCAGTGGCCGAAGAATCTCTCGTCACACCTGATGTACGGGGGCTGGTGGAGCTTCCCCGTGCCCGACGTCGAACGCACCGATCTGCTGGTCGTCATGGGCGCCAACCCGGCCGCGTCGCAGGGGTCGCTGTTGGCCGCACCCGACGTCATGGGTCTGATCGGCGCGATCCGCAAGCGGGGAAGGGTCATCGTCATCGATCCCGTGCGCACGGCGACCGCCGACCGCGCCGACGCGTGGCTGCCCATAACCCCGGGAACCGACGCGGCGTTGCTCCTCGGCGTCGCGCACACGCTGTTCGACGAGGGGCTGGTGAATCTCGGGACGATCGAGCCGTACCTCGACGGCGTCGATGTGCTCCGCCAGGTGGTCGCCGACTGGGCGCCCGAACGCGTTTCCGAGGCGACGGGCATTGCGGCCGAACGGATTCGGGGGCTGGCACGCGAACTCGCGACGACACCCCGCGCGGTGGTCTACGGCCGGATCGGCACCTGCAATCAGGAGTTCGGCAGCCTGGCCAGCTGGCTCGTCGACGTCGTCAACGTGCTCACCGGCCACTTCGACGTGCCGGGTGGCGCCATGTTCCCGACGCCGGCGGCGTGGTCGGTGACGGTGCAACCCATCCCCGGCCTCGAGGACGGCGTGCCGGAGTTCGGTCGGTACCGCACCCGCGTCCGCGGCGCCAAGGAGGTGCTGGGGCAGGTGCCGGTGTCGTGCATGGCCGAGGAGATCGCCACTCCCGGCGAGGGCCAGATCAAGGCGCTCATCACCGTGGCGGGCAACCCCGTGCTGTCCACGCCGGCAGGCCACCTCCTCGACGAGGCGCTGCCGACGCTGGAGGCGATGATCTCGATCGACCTGTGGCTCAACGAGACCACCCGCCATGCCGACGTGATCCTGCCCGGACCGTCACCGCTGGAACAGCCGCACCACGACGACCTCATCCTCAACTTCGCGGTCAACTCCGTGGCGAACTACTCGCCGCCGGTGTTCCGCAGGCCCGACCCCGATGCGCGCGACGAGTGGGAGATCCTCATCCGTCTCACCGGGCTGTGCACCGGGACACCCGCGGAGGACGTCGACGTCGCCGCCATCGACGACGGGTTCTTCGACTACCTGTGCTTCACCCAGGGGCTCGACGGCGCCGAGATTCGCAAGCACTACGACCACGGCGGGCCCGAGCGGACGCTGGACCTGACGTTGCGCACCGGGCCGTTCGGCGACCGCTACGAGGAGAACCCGGACGGGTTGACGCTGGAGAAGCTGAAGGCAGCGCCCAACGGCATCAACTACGGACACATGGTCCCGCGAGTGCCCGAGGTGCTCGGCACCGCCGACCAGAAGATCCGCCTGGCACCGGAGTACCTGCTCGACGACCTGCCCCGGCTTGCTCGGCGCCTCACCCGCGACCCGGACGACCTCGTGCTGGTGAGCCGACGGCACCTGCGGTCCAACAACTCCTGGCTGCACAACGTGGGTCCGCTGATGAAGGGGCGGGACCGCTGCACCCTGCTGATGCACACCGACGATGCGGCACGCCGTGGACTGCACACCGGCGAACTGGTGGCGGTCGAGTCGTCCGGCGGGCGCATCGAGGTGGCGGTCGAGGTCACCGACGCGATCAAGCCGGGCGTGGTGTCGATGCCCCACGGCTGGGGACACGGCAAGGCGGGCACGCGCCTGGGCGTCGCCAACTCCACGCCCGGGGTGAACACGAACGTCCTGTCGCCGCCGGACTTCCTCGACGAGCCGTCGGGCAACGGCGCCCTCAACGGCATCCCGGTGACGGTCGTGGCAGCGGAGGTCCTCGTGCCGGGCGGCGCAGGGTCTCCTGGTAAGGATTGATCATGGGAAAGAACGAGCGCGGCAAGATCGTGATGACCGACGAGCAGATCGCCGAGTTCATCGAGCACAGCAGGACCGCGACGATGGCGACGGTGCTGCCCAACGGACGGCCGCACCTGGTCGCCATGTGGTACGCCGTGCTCGACGGTGAGATCTGGTTCGAGACCAAGGCCAAGTCTCAGAAGGCGGTCAACCTGCGGCGCGACCCGACCGTCACGGTGATGATCGAGGACGGCCTCACGTACGACACCCTGCGCGGCGTCTCCATCGACGGCACGGCCGAGATCGTGGACGACGACCCGGATCTGCTGCACCGCGTCGGGGTCAGCGTGTGGGAGCGCTACACCGGGCCCTATACCGACGAGATGAAGCCGTTCGTCGACCAGATGATGAACAACCGCATCGCCATTCGCGTGGTGCCGTCGCGCCTGCGCAGCTGGGATCACCGCAAGCTGGGCATGCCCGAGATGCCGGTCGGCGGCACCACCGCGCAGTATCTCGGCTGACGTCAGGTCTTGTCGGACCAGCGGAACACGCGCAGGCAGCAGATCAAGCCCAGGACGCTCCAGGCAGTCAGCACCAGGAAGATCCTCCCGTGCTCCCACGTGCCCGCCGGTTCGAACACGACCATCTCCGGCGGCAGCAGCACCGACCGGAACCCCTGGGCCATCCACTTCACCGGGAAGATGGACCCGATGGTGAGCATCCACATGGGCAGCACCATCAGCGGCACGTAGGTGCCCGACAGGAACTGCAGGCCGACCGCGGGGCCGTTGGTGATGACGGCGGCGGAGACCGCGTTGCTGGCGAGGTTGCTGACGAAGATGCCCAGCAGTGAGCAACTGGTGATGCCGAGGACGAAAACCCAACCGAGGGTGAACCATTCGAAGACGCCGGTCGGCAACCGGAGCTTGAAGACGAACACTCCGACCAGCAGCAGGATGACGGCCTCGGCGAGGCTCGCGATGGCGACCAGCGCCACCTTGCCGATGAAGTAGGACGACGCGGTCGCGGGAGTGCCGCGCAGTCGACGGAGCGCGCCGCTCTCGCGGTCGGCGGCAATGCTGATGCCGAGGTTGATGAACGACGTGGAGAGAATCCCGTAGGCGAGCATGCTCGCGGCGATCACGGCGCCGGTGCTGGTCTCGCTGTTGGGCAGTTTCGCCGAGAAGATCGAGCCCAGCAGGATGCAGATGACCGCGGGCATCGAGAACGTCAGGGCCAACTGTTCGGGCCGCCGGTAGAACATCTTCAACTCGGGGACGACGCGCGACAACCCGATGCGCAGCGGGGACGGGAGCGCGGACTCCGCGGCGTCGGCGCGGTGCCGCGGCTGCGTCGAGTTGTCGGCACGCTCGGCGGCCATCACTGCAGCCCGATCAGGCGCAGATACGCGTCTTCCAGCGTCGGCCGGGTGACGGTCAGCTGTCCCAGTTCGACGCCGCCTGCGGACCGCTGCCTGATCAACTCGGTCGGGTGGTGGGTCTCCTCCACGTGGACCTCGCCGTCGTGCACCCACCGAACCGTCGCGGCCGAGTTCGCATGTGCGGTAAGCCGCGTCGGCGAATCGACCGCGACCACGCGGCCGCCGGCGATGACCGCGACGCGATCCGCCAGAGCCGCTGCTTCCTCCAGGTAGTGGGTGGTCAGCACGATCGTGGTGCCGTCGCGCGCCAACAACCTGATGAGGTCCCAGAATTGGCGTCGGGCCTCTGGATCGAATCCCGTGGTCGGTTCGTCCAGGAACAGCAGTTCGGGCATCGCGATGATGCCGAGGGCGACGTCGAGCCGGCGGCGCTGCCCACCGGACAGCGTCCTGACCTTCGACCCGGACGTCGAGCCGAGACCGACCAGGTCGAGCACCTCCCCGGATTCCCGGACCCGGCCGTAGCACTTGGCGAACATCGTCACCGTCTCGGCGACGGTGAGCATCCCGAAGTCACTGGCCTCCTGCAGCACGATGCCGATCCTCGACCGCCAGCCCCTGCCGGCGTTGCCCGGGTCCTCGCCGAGAACGCGCACGTGCCCGGCGTCGCGCCGACGGTGACCCTCCAGGATCTCGATGGTCGTGGTCTTGCCCGCGCCATTGGGCCCGAGGATGGCGACCACCTCGCCGTAGGCGACGTCGAGATCCAGTTCCCGGACGGCATGCAACCGCCCGTAGGACTTCGACATGCCGCGCACCTGCACGGCAATCGACTGGTCGGGGTTCGTCAAGACCCGTCGGCCTCGAGTTCGGCGAGCAGTTCGCGGAGTTCGTCGTCGGAGAGCCCGGCCACGAGCTGCTCGACGTCGGCGGCCGAGTCGGGGTCGTCGGCCGGAGGCGCCGACAGCTCGCCGGCGCGTGGCAGTTCGAGTTCGCCGAGCACGCGGGCGGCGAGCGAGTTCACGCTCACGCCCTTGAGGATCTCGAGTACCGGGATGTCGATGGCGAACATCGCGTTGATGCGCATCCGGAACTCCATCGCCATCAGCGAGTCGAGGCCGACGTCGTCGAGGGTCTCGTCGACCTCGACCTCGGCGACCGCACAGTCGAAGATCGCCGCGACGCTGCGGCGCACCTGCTCGGTGACCACGTCGAGTCGACCTTCCTCCGGGGTCTCGGCGAGGACGTCGAGTATCGACGATCCTGCCTCGCCGTCGGCGAGAGACGGTTCGAGCACCTCGAGTTCGGAGAACATCGGCGGCAGCTGGCCAGCGAGGCCCATCTGCCGCGCGCGGCCCCAGTCGGCGGTGATCGCGGTGACGGTCGGCGTCTTCTGGTTGATGAGCCGGTCGAGGATGCGTGCGCCGGCCCGCGGGGTGATGAGTTCGATGCCGCGCTGGGCGTAGATCCGCTCCAGCTTGAGTTCTTCGACCATTCCGACCGACCACGGGCCCCACCCGATGGTGAGAGCGGGAAGCCCCTGGGCACGGCGGTAGTACGCGAACGCGTCGAGGAACGCGTTGGCGGCGGCGTAGTTGCCCTGCCCGGGGGAGGCGACGACCGACCCCGCGGACCCGAACATGACGAAGAACTGCAGATCGTGGCACTCGAAGGCGTGGTGCAGTACCCGGGTTCCGGTGACCTTCGGGGCCATCACCGCCGTGAAGTCGCTTTCGGTCGTGTTCACCAGCAGGCGGTCGTCGACCGATCCCGCGGTGTGGACGACGCCGCGGACGGGCCGGCCGCCCGAGCGAACGTGGTCGGCGAGCCACGTCTCGACCCCGGCGGCGTCGGTGACGTCGACACTGGCGCAGACCACTTCGGCGCCGAGCCGTTCGATCGAGCGGATGGTCTCCACGGTCCGGAAGTGCGGGTGCTCCGGCTCGAGGTCCGGCCACTGTGCTCGGGGCGGCAGCTCCCGCCGGCTCAGCAGCGCGATGTGCCGCGCGCCGCGCTCGGCGAGGTAGCCGGCCACGGTGCGGCCGAGCGCGCCGGAACCACCGGTGACGACGTAGGTGGCGTCGGCCGAGAGCTTGGTGGGGAACGGTCGGGTCAGGTTGGCGCACGGCCGCAGGCGCGGGACCAGCGACGTCTCGCCGCGGATCGCGACCTGGTCCTCGGAGTCGGCGTCGAGGAGGTGACGGCAGATGCGGGACGCGGTGAGTTCGCGGTCGTCGGCCTCATCGACGTCGATCAGTCCACCCCAGTTCGCGGCGAACTCCTGGTGGCCGACGACGCGTCCGAGCCCCCAGATCGCGGACTGGTCCACCGCCAAGGTCTCGGTACCCAGCGCCGGTTGCGCGTTCGCCGTCACCAGGTGCAGCCGCGGGGTGACGGTGTCGAGTTCGGCCAACGCGGTGACGAGGTGCAGGATCGCGAAGACGCCGACTCGCTGGGCCGTCTCGTCGTTCACGCCGACCGGGGAGGCCGGAACGTCGAGGGCCCAGCAGTCGACGATGCCCGCGAGGTCGCCCTCCTTCGCGAGGTGGGCGTCGAGGAGGGCGCGGAACTGTTCGGGCCGCGCCGGATCGACGACGTAGCCGTCCTGGCTCTCGGTGAGTTCGTCGACGGCGCGGTGCGCGACCTCGCTCACCCGGTGGCCCCGGCTCCGCAGGTCGGCGGCGACGAGTGCGCCGAGCCCGGTGTCGTCGGCGAGGACCAGCCAGGCCAGATCGGCTGTGCCGTCCGAGGTCTCGTCGACGTCCGAAGCCCCCGACCCGGGAATCCACTGCATCTCGTAGAGGCCCTTGTCGATGCGTTCGGTCGACATGGCGGACGACGCCTGCAGGGACTGCACGGTGAAGCCGTCGAAGACGGCCAGGGTCTCACCGAGGCCGTTGGCGACCGTGATGTCGCTCTCGATCTCCTCCGCGGTGGACGACACGACGCGTACCTGGACCGTCATGCTCTTCTCGGGCGGACCGTAGACGGCGCTGTGCCGGATCCGGGTGGGGAGGTAGGTCCCGCCGGCACTGCCTTCGCCGTCGGCCCCGACGAACCTGGTGCCGAACAACGTCTGAAAGGCGCTGTCCACCAACGCCGGGTGGAAGTGATAGGCGTCGAGTTCGTCGACGATCTCGGCGGGGACGTCGATCTCGGCCACCGCCCACTCGGCCCCGGCGACGATGCTGGTGACGGCACGGAACGCGTCGCCGTAGCCGAATCCGATCTCCCGGGTACGGGCGTAGAACTCGTCGCCGGTCATCGAGGTGCCGCTCATCTCGCTCGGGTACGGGCGCGACGGGGGTGACGGGGGCAGGGTGTTGAGTTCTGCGGTCGCGGTCAGCGTCCACTTGAAGTCGCCGTCCCCGGTTGCCGTGAACGCGGCGAACTCCAGGGTGCCCTTGTCCTCGTCGAGCGTGGTCCTGACGAGGGGGTCGCAGGCGTCGTCGATGATGAGGGCACGGTGGAGCACGAGATCGTCCACGCTGCAGGCAGTTCCGTACGTCTCGTATGCAGCCGCGGCGGCCATTTCGGCGAACACCGCGCCGGGTATCACGACGGTGCCCTGGACCTGGTGGTCCGCCAGGAACCCGATGGTCGCGACGCTGAGTTCGCCCTCCCAGGTCGGATGCACGGCGCTGACCGATTGGCCGAGCAGCCGGTGGACGGGTTCGTAGTGCAGGTCCTGTGCCGCCTCCGGCGGTTCGTTCCAGAACCGCTTCGACTGCCACGGGTAGGAGGGGAGCTTGACCAGGTTCGCCCCCCGTCGTGGGTTGAGCGACTCCCATGCGAGGTCGTGACCGTTGCCGTGCAGCGCGCCAACGCATTCGAGCAGGCTGCGGTCGTCGTCTCCGTTGCGTCGCTGCGTCGCGAGAACCGATACCGCCTGGGTTCCGGCGATCTCGTGAATGGACGACGCGAGCACCGGGTGGGGGCCCAGCTCGACGAAGTGGGTGTAGCCGTCCTCGAGCATGCGACGGGCGGCGGGCTCGAAGAGCACTGTGGCGCGGGTGTTCTGCCACCAGTAGGCCGCGCCGGCCGAATAGTCGGTGAGCTGCTCGCCGGTGACCGTGGAGTACAGCGGGATGGTCGCGGTCGCAGACGACAGTCCGTCGAACGCCTCGAGGAGGTCGTCCTTCACGGTGTCCATGTAGTGCGTGTGGTACGGCACCGCGACGGGGAGGTACCGGTTGAACACGTCGGCTTCGTCGAGCTGGCGGGCGATTTCGTCGAGGACGTCTCCGTCACCGGCGATCGTCACCGCGAACGGGCTGTTGATCGCGGCCACGGATACGCGCTGACCGAACTCGGCGTGCGTGGCGGGATCGACTGTCCGAAGCAGTCTTTCGGCACTCAGGCCGACGGCGAGCATGCGGCCAAGGCCGCTGGTCCGTTGTTGCAGCCGGCTTCGGTGGTAGATCACGTGGACGGCTTGCTCGAAGGTCAGCAGACCGGCGAGATGGTGCGCGGCGACCTCGCCTGCGCTGTGCCCGACGACCGCGTCGGGGACGATGCCGAATTCGCGGAGTTGCGCGGCCAATGCGACCTGGATGGCGAAGTTGGCGGGTTGGGCGATCTCGGTGTCACCCATGCGGGAGTCGGCCTCGTCGCGCCGGAGTTCCTCCAGCAGCGACCAGTCGGCGTACTTCGACAGCTCGCGGTCGCAGGCGATGACCGTCTCGGTGAAGACGGGGTAGACGTCGAGCAGACCGCGGCACATCTTCCACCACTGCGGACCCATGCCCGTGCAGACGAAGGCCAGCTTGGGCGAGGTCGCCGACGTTCTACCCGCGGAGGTGTGCCCGCCGCCGGCGGCGATGGCGTCGAGTTGGTCCAGCGCGTCGTCGATGCCGTCGGCGATCAGGGCGCGGCGGTAGGTGAGGTGGGAACGCCGCTGGCTGAGGTTGTAGCCGAGGTCGGCCAATGTGAGGTCGGGGTGCGCGCGCACGTGGTCGGCCAACTGCTGCGCGACGGCCACGAGGGCGTCCTCGCTGCGCGCCGAGATCGGCAGGACCGTCGGTGCGGACTGCCGACCGGGGTCGTCGGGCTGCTGCGGCTGACGGGTCGGGGGTTCGGCGAGGACGACGTGGGCGTTGGTACCGCCGAAGCCGAACGAATTGACCCCAGCGATCCGTCGCTCGCCGACCGGGAACGGGCGACCCGACCGCGGGACGTCGACGTTCAGTTCGGCGAAGACGCTGGTGGGGTTGTTGAAGTGCAGGTTGGCGGGGATGTGACCGTGTTGGAGGACCAGTGCGGCCTTGATCAGTCCGGCCACGCCCGCGCCGGCCTCGAGGTGGCCGATGTTGGTCTTGACCGATCCGACGATCAGCGGCTCGGTGGCGGGTCGGTCGGACGCGAGCGCGCCGGCGAGGGCGCGCAGCTCAACGGGGTCTCCGACCGGCGTCCCCGTGCCGTGCGCCTCCACGTAGCCGACCTCGTTCGGGTGAACCCGGGCACGGCGCAGTGCCGTCGTGATGGCCGACCGCTGGGCGTCCTCGCTGGGCACGGTGATGCCGTCGGTGTTGCCGTCCTGGGTGACCGCGGAGCCCAGCACCTGCGCGTAGATCCGGTCACCGTCGTGCAGCGCCTGCTCGAGGGGCTTGATGACGACGACGGCGCCGCCCTCGCCGCGGGCATAGCCGTCGGCGGACTCGTCGAAGGCCTTGCACCGACCGTCGGCACTGAGGAACCCGCTCTTGGATTCCGCGATGGCGGTGTTGGGTCCGACGATGACGTTCACGCCGCCCGCGAGCGCCAGACTGCACTCGCCGTTCCAGATGCTCTGCGCGGCCAGGTGCACCGCGACGAGGGAACTGGAACACGCGGTGTCGATCGACATGCTCGGCCCCCGCAGGTCGAACGCGTAGGAGATCCGGTTCGCCAGCATCGTCATCATCATTCCGGTGGCGGAATGGGTCTTGAAGCGGAAGCGGCTGGTGGTGCCCTGGTTCTGCAGGAGCTGGTAGTCGAGGGTGAAACCGCCGATGAACACGCCGACCTCGGTGCCGGCCAACGACTGCGCGGGGATGCCGCCGTCCTCGAGCGCCTCCCACGTGGTTTGCAGCAGAAGGCGCTGTTGCGGGTCGAGCAGGTTCGCCTCGCGAGGCGAGATGCCGAAGAACTGCGCGTCGAACTGGTCGATCTCCTCGAGGTACCCGCCCCGGCGGGTGACCATCTTGCCGGCCTTGGCGGGATTCGAGTCATAGAATCGCGTTGCGGTCCAACGCGTCTCGGGAACGACGCGGGTGGCGTCGGTCCCGTTGCACAGCAACTCCCAGTAGTCCTCCGGTGAGCCGACGTCACCGGGAAGACGACATCCGATCCCGACGATCGCCAACGGCTCGCGGTCTGGTCGGTCCTGCTTAACGGGCACCTTCATCCTCTTCCGTACAGCCTGAATTCATAGTGCGGCACGCAGCCGCCATCCGTGGCGTGATGCCCGGAGAGGTCGGCACGGTCTTGCCCTGGTTCCAGATCGGTCAGTGCGCGGGCGCGGCGCTGAGAACCCAATCCGTCGTGATCGGGTTGGTCGCCTGCTCGTGCCGGTAGGTCGCCCGCAGGTCGCGTACCAGACCGTCGCGCTGCCACGCCTGCACCTGCGCCATGACGGCGTCGTCGGAGAAGTCCGACGACTTGTCCCCGAGCACGGTGTCGATCATCTGACCCGCCACCTGCCGGAGCAGCCGGGCGTTGGCGTCGAAGTCGTCGTCGAACCGCTCCGACTCGCCGATCATCGCGTGATGCAGGGTCTTCATGAAGTCCAGCGGCGAGTACAGGTCAACGAAGTCCACGGGGGACTCGGCGCCCTCGACTGCCGCCCACTCCCGGAAGAACGCCTGCATGCGGTTGCTGAGTTCGATGAGCCCCTGGAGGTACGGCACGAAGGCCGGGTCGTCGGCGACGCGGGTGAACCGGTCGTTGCTGTAGAGGAATCCGACGAAACCCCAGTAGAAGGCGATGTCCCAGATGACCTTCGCCGACATCACCGTCGGCGAGCCCATCAGCACGTACTGGTCGCGGTAGATGTTGAGCCACATGTCGGTCAGCGACCGGAAGAGCGAATCGCTGATCGCCGCTCGGGCGACCACGTTCTCGCCGTCGAGGTCGCGGCCGATCATGTCGGTGATGAGGCCGTTGCCGATCGCGACGAGGTCCAGGCCGGACGAGTACAGCGGATCGAGGAAGACGCCGGCGTCACCGGTGACGCACCAGCGGTCACCGCCGTCGAACACCTTCGTCACGGTATGGCTGTAGTGCTTCATCACTCGGAAGTCCATGATCAGGTCGTCGTACTTCGCCACCTCGGCCGCGCACTGCGGTTCGTGCTCGGCGAGCCACGCCTTCGCCTTGGCCAGGGTGTTGAAACCGTCGAACGAGTGGAAGGCCGGGTCGGCGACGATGCCGACGCTGGTCGCCCCGGAGGCAAGGCGGATCAGCCACACCCAGTAGCCCTCGCCCATGAGGTGATTGGTCGAGAACGAGCGGTCGCCCTCGGCCAGGCGTGAATGCCAGGCTGGGTCGTCGCTCCACTCGCCGACGTTGATCTCGGCGCCGACGCGGAACCACGCCGCATTGCACGCGTGGCCGTTGTCGCGCTTGAGGTCGAGTTCGCGGGGCAGTGTCCGGTTGCGGCCGGATGCGTCGACCACCCAGCGCGCCGTCGTCCGGGTCACTGCGTCGTCGCTCTGGATCGAGAGTGTGTGCGGACTGTCGCCGGCGCCGACGTCGATGGACCGGGCGCGGCCGACGATCATGTCGACGCCCGCTGCAAGGCAGCGCTGATGTAGTTCGTTCTCCAGCCTGCCCCGGTCGATCTGATAGGTGGTCTGCGAGGTGAACGTCGAGCTGCCGAGTTCGACCCGTCGGGTGATGTCGGTGTTGCCCCCGCGGGAGAAGAACATCCGCAACCCCATCTTGCGGATCTGGGACGTCCGGAGGTGGTCGGCCATCCCAAGGCGGTCGCGCAGGTAGTGCGCGGACACCTCGACGGTCGACTCGCCGACGGTGTGGGTGATCTCGGGGACCGGGTGCGGCGTCGGCTCGATGATCAGGACACGCGTACCGGGTCGTGCGCTGCGGAGTTCGAGCGCCAGGGTGAGTGCGGCGATGCCGCCGCCGATGATGCTGACGTCGTGGTCCGTGGCGACGTCATTGGCCCGCGCGAGGCGGGCTTTGATCTTGTCGGCGAGCGCTTCTCGGCTCTCGGAGGTTAGCTGCGACAGGTGTGCTTGCACGTCCACGATTTGCCTTCCCTTGAGCCGGTCGAAGAAGTCCCTGAGCAGTTCGAACGGTACACGCGCCCGCGGCTCTGCCCGGGCGAAGAACGCAGCCGGACGGACGCGAAATCGACGCTGCCGGGTGTGGATTGCACGGTGTCCGAACGCACTACGCGGACGGTGTGTGAGTTGTTACCGATCACTTACGTTTCGTTGGCATTGACCGCAGGCGGCTTGACGTCGCTCGGCTCATCGCTGCGACCCGCCGCCGAGCGGTGGCGACCGTAGACGAACTCGAAGATCGGCGAGGCCATCAGGGTCGTGACGATCGCGACCAGGACGAGAATGGTGAAGAGCGTTGGGGTGATGATCCCGGCCTGCAACCCGATGTTGAGCAGGATCAGTTCGATGAGCCCGCGTGCGTTCATGAGCGCGCCGAGGGCCACGGATTCGCGCAGCGGGACCTTTCGCAGACGCGCGGCCAGTGCGCACGCGACGCCCTTGCCGGCGATCGACACGACGAGGAGCCCGATCGTCACCGCCCAGAGCCCAGGGGTGTCGACCAGGCCGATCTGGGTGTTCAGGCCCGAGTAGACGAAGAACAGCGGCAGCAGGAACGTGGTGACCGTCGGCTCGAGCGTGCCGGTGAGCCGGTCGGCGAAGAATCCCGAGGGCATGGCGACGCCGAGGATGAACGCACCGAAGATCGCGTAGATCCCGATCAGGTCGGTGAACCAGGCGCACAGCATCAGCAGACACAGCACGGTGCTGAGCACCGGTGCGCTGATGCCGTCCTTCCGTTCCGACATCGGTCCGAGCGGGCGCAGGGCCCGCCGTCCGATCGTCAGGACGAACAGCGCGTAGAGGATGCCGCCACCGATCGCCAGGAGGGCGGTGGACGAGCTGCCCTGGTTCATGGCGAGGACCACAGCGAGGATGCACCAGGACAGCGCGTCGTCGGTCGCCCCGCATGCCAATGCCAGTGTGCCCAAGGGCGTTCCGGTGAGCCGCTTTTCGAAGATGATGCGGGCGAGCATCGGGAAGGCGGTGGTGGCGATCGACGCGCCGAGGAACAGCATGGCCATCAGCAGCGTGACGTTCTCACCGAAGAAGATCCCGGCGCCCAGCAGCGGTGCGGCGATGAGCGCGCCGCAGACGAGCGGTGTCACGAAGCCGGCCGTCGAGACGGCCACCGCGGTGGCAGCCCGATGCTTGATCAGGTCGACGTCGAAGTTGAGCCCGATGAGGAACATGTAGAGCACGAGGCCGATCTGCGCCACGGTGTAGAGCACGGTGTTCGCGTCGCCCGGCGGGAACAGCCAGTCCTGGACGCCGGGTGCGATCAGGCCCAGCAGCGATGGACCGAGCACGACGCCCGCGATCATCTCGCCGACGACCTGCGGCTGACCGACGCGCCGTGCCAGCAGCCCCACGACGCGGCAGGCCGCGAGGATGACGGCCAATTCGAGGAAGAAGTGGATGGCAACCGGTCCGGGCATGGGCGGTGTCTCTATCCCGACTTCGCGATCGCGCGGCACTGCATCACGGGATGCAGGGTAGACCGCCCGACGGGCCGACCGGCCTCATCGGTCGATGCCGTCACGATCCCGACATGCGCGCTCTGAAACACCGCAGCCTCTGCCGTCGATGATCGGGGCATGACTCCGTTCCGTGCTGCCGGTGCCCTCGTCGTCGCGATGGCAGCGACCGGGTTGTTGGCCACGACGGCCCACGCCGAACCCTCTGACCAACTCGATCGAGTTCCGGTGGTGGCGTCTCCGACGTGTGCGGGCAGTGTCAGCGCCGACGCACAGGTGGTTCCGGTCCAGGTCGACGGCCGCGTCGAGAACGGCATCCGTGTTGCGATCAGCTACGACGCAGGCGTGTACGACGGCTCCTGTGCGCTGACCGTCTCCGCTGTGTGGAAGAACCTCCAGACTGGCGCCTCGGGGACTGACGACTTCACCGCGGTGTCGACGATCGACGGACATTACGGTTTCGTCGGCTACGCCAACACCACCTTGGTAACGGGCCCGGGATCCGTCGTCATCACGCTCAGTTCGCACCCGGGTGCCGAGCTGTCCATCACGGTGTGAGGGCTCTGGTAGGTCTCGAGCGGGTCATCACCGCTCGACGCTGATGCCTTCGCGGACCAGGATCGCGCGGATGGCATCGAGTTCACGGCCCACCAGCGGCAGCAGGGGGTCGGCGCATCGCGGCAGCGAGATCACCCCTCGTAGGTACTGCGCAGCCTTGAACGCACCCAGTGCTGCTGCGGTGAAACCGATCCTCGACCGGTCTGCCACGTCGATGATGGAGAACAGCCGCAATAGTCGCTCCTGCTCCGCATTGGCGGTACGCCAATCGCCGGCGGCGGCAGCGCGTCCGAGCCTGACGTACCCGTCGGGGTCTACGTTGCCCAGCCCGGGCACCTGCCCGTGCGCACCGAGGCGGAGCGCGAGGTCGGTGACCGTCTCGGAGCCGGTGAATACGCGCAGGTCGGTGTCGGCGGTCGCCAGCAGGATCTGACGGAAGGCGGTCAAGTCCCCGCTCGAATCCTTCAGGCCCGCAATGGTTCCGGACTCCGCCAACTCGACGATGGCGTCGCGGGGTAGCCGCGTGTTCGTGGCGCTGGGTATGTCGTAGGCGATGACCGGCACGTCGACGGCCCGGGAGATCAACTCGAAGTGCCTGACGACCTCATCGGGGTGTGGCGCAACGTAGAACGGCCCCGTCGAGACCACGGCGGCAGCGCCCCGCTTGGCCGCAGCCCGCGCGTGATCGATAACGCGTGCGGTACCGGTGTCCACCGCACCGGCGACCACCGGCACTTGACCGCCAGCGGTGCTGACGGCTACGTCGATGACTTCGTACCGCTGCGAGTCCGACAGCAGCGCAGTCTCACCCGAGGAACCACCGACGAACAGCCCGTCCACACCGGCCGCGATGAGAAAGCTGCACAGCCGTTCCAACGATGCCGTGTCTATTTCGCCGTCGGTATCGAGTGGGGTGGTGAGGGGCGGAATGACGCCGCCCAGTCCAACACGGATACTCATAGGCTCGCGCCCGCATCGTCTTTGGTGACACCCGATCCGATGCGACCCACTCGCCCGGCTACGTCGAAGCCGACGAGAATGGCGATCAGAACGGTGAAGCCGACCGTCAGTACCGTCAGTGCGGTGCCAAGGCCGAGGGACGCCGCGACGGACGCACCCATGATGGGTGCGATCGCGCCACCGAGTGCGCCGACGTTGTAGCAGAAGCCGAGCCCGCTGGCGCGAACGTTGACGGGTAGGTGATCCGAGATGAACTTCGGCAGCAGCCCCGAGATTCCCTGGCTGAAGAACTGCAGGCCGAACAACAGCACCCACAGCCAGACCACGTGATCACTGCTCAGCGAGAACACCGGAACGACGAAGAGCAGCGAGATGAGCAGTCCGAGAACGTATGTGCGGTTGGTGCCCAACCGGTCGGCGACGATGCCCGATGTCACCGAACCCGCCGCGTAGCCCAGGCCGGCCCACAGCAATACCTGTGCCACCTGCGCCGGATCGAACTGCAACTCGGTCTTCAGGTAGGTGGGCAGCAGCGACTGCAGCGGCCAGGAGTAGAGGAAGGCGGTGAGGACGGTCATGATCAACATCACGAACATCCCGGTCTTGCCGTCGGCGAGCTGCCGTGCGAGTACGAAGAAGCAGCCGGCGGCAACCAGTGCCAGCGCGACGACCCACGGCCCGGTCACGGTGCGGCTGAAGATGACGACCAAGTCGACGGCGGCGACGATCGAAATGGTGATGTTGGCAAGGCGGCGTGCAGGATTGAAGAGCAGTGCAATGGCGGTGTTCTCAGCGATCGCGCCTCGCTTGACGCTCTCCTCCCATTCCGTCGCCTCGGGTAGTACGCGTCGCATCCACAGTGCGACGGCCGCTGGGAAGAGGCCGATGAAGAACATCCAGCGCCACCCGAGGCTCGGTACCACCAGGGGATAGAGCTGGCTGGCGAGGACCACGCCGATCGGATACGCAGACAGCAGAGCGCCGCTGGCGCGGTTGCGGAAGCGCTTCGGCCAGGATTCCATCGCGTAGGTGACGCTGCTCGCGTACTCGCCAGCCATACCGATTCCGACGATCGCGCGGAAGACGAACATCGACCAGTAGCCCCAGGAGAGCCCACAGAGGAAGCTGCCTCCGGCGAAACAGAAGATGCTGATGATCATCGCGCCCTTGCGGCCGAAGCGATCCGCGACCGCCCCGAGTATCAAGCCGCCGAACCATCGCGAGACGAAGGCCGCGCTGACGAGGGTCGTGGCTTGCACCAGGCTGAGGTCGAACTCGTCTGCCAGTTCGGTGAGCACGAGGGTGATCAGGATGAAGTCGAAGCCGTCGAGCAGGTAGCCGATCCAAGCGGCCCAGAACTGCTTCCATTGCGTGCGGGTGAGCGAGCCCTGTTCGTCGGCAGCGCGGGGTGCGGTCGCCATTGGCCAGCACCTCCAATCAGATATCAGATATGTGTGAACGGATATCTGGACGGTAATGCATGACACAGGTCACAACAACCCCCCGGCTGGGCGGTACCTATGGCGTGTGGGTATCGAGGCTGCGCTGCAGATCCTCGAAGTGCCGTGCAACGGCGCGCGTCATCTCGGCGGGGTCACCCGATCGGAGTGCGTCGACGATCGCGGCATGGTCCTCGGCCGTGGGCCGGCGGAGATCGAGTACGACGTGATCGGACGCCTTGCGGAAGATCGTCCAGAACACGTCGATGAGCTGCAGGACGAACGGGTTCCCCAGCGGAGCGAAGAGCGCCTGGTGAAAGGCTTGATCGACCTCGGCAGGTACGCGTCCGTGCTCGACGTTGGCGCGCATCTCGTCGACCAGCCCGTCCAGCTCCTTCAACTCTTCGTCGGTGATGACCTTCGCGACCTCACCGATGAGGCCCTCCTCGAGTGCGCGTCGGGTCTGCAAGAGTTGTGCCAACGGCACGCTGTCGGTCTGGAGGCCGTAGGGCAACTGCTCGATGAGCGGCCCGAAGCTGAACGCGCCCACGAAGAGACCCTTGCCGCGCCGGACCTCGACGACGCCGTGGGCTTCGAGTCGTCGGAGTCCTTCGCGGACCGAGGTCTTGCCTACGTCGAGCAGCGCTGCCAGCTCGGCTTCCGACGGCAGCGGATCTCCAGGCTTGAGCCGATTGTCGACGATGAAGGCTCGAATGGCGGCACCTGTCTCGTGTGACAAGAGCGTGCGCATCGATCCTCCGTACGGTTCCGGCAGCAACTTCTCGGATATCAGTTAGGCTACCGTCTCTCCGACCGGGCAGACCCGCGTCGGTCACCTGGACGACGCCGCTGCCCAGGCCTTCGCGATCGACACTCCAGGACCACTCGACCGGTCACGGGACCAAAGACATTGCCCTGCTCAGGGATTCGATCGTGTCATCACGCTCGTCGCCCATCCCGACGATGGTGTCGACCGTCAGTGGGGCCAGGACGTGGGTGAGGCCGTGGCCCTCGTGCCCGAAGAAACCGGCCAACTCCAGCATCACCGCGCCGTGGACCAGGCTCCAGAGGCGGCCGGCGATGTTCAGCTCTCCGTCGTCGCGGATGCGGCCTGCCGCGATCATCCGCCGCACGGCTTCGCGCAGCGCATCGAACGACGCCGCCGATTCGGAACGATCGGTGGCGCTTCCGGTGCTGGTGACGTCGGTGCGGGAGCCGGCGACCGACGTCGGCGCGGCGGCGCCGAAGATGAGTTGGTATCGCTGGGGGTTCGCAAGCGCGAACCTGCGGTAGGCGGCGCCCATCACGAAGAAGTCCGCGACGGGGTCGTCGGTCTGCTCGGCATCGGTCAAGGCGTGGGCGAAGCGTGAAAAGGCCTCGCTCGCAACGGCCTCGATCACGCCGGTCATCCCGCCGAAGTGCGTGTAGACCGCCATGGTCGACGTACCGACCTCGGTGGCCAGGTTGCGCACGCTGAGCGACTGGAGACCGTCACGTTCCAGGAGCCGCAGGCCGCCGTCGATCAATCGCTCACGAACGTCACTCACCCTTGCGAGCTTGCCATAACGCTGTTATACATGGGTAGCGCATAACACCGTTATGGAAGGCAAGTCATGACCAATCGCTACCTGGAAGATTCGTTCGCACCGGTGAGCGAGGAGTTCACGCTCACCGACCTCGAGGTGACCGGCGCCATCCCCGAGTACCTCGACGGGCGGTATCTGCGCAACGGTCCAAACCCCATTGGCGAGATCGATCCCGAGCTCTACCACTGGTTCATCGGCGACGGAATGGTGCACGGCATGCGCCTCCGCGACGGCAAGGCGCAGTGGTATCGCAACCGCTGGGTACGCAGCCCACATGCCGCCCGCATGCTCGGGGAGACGCCGTCATACCGACACTTCGGAATCTCGGGAATGGGCGCCAACACCAACGTCGTCGGTCACGCGGGCAAGACCCTCGCGCTGGTCGAGGGCGGCGTCGCCACCTTTGAACTGACCGACGAACTGGACACCGTCGGACCGTGCGACTTCGACGGCACGATCACCGGTGGCTACACCGCCCACCCGAAGCGCGACCCGGAAACCGGCGAACTGCATGCGGTCTCGTACAACCTGTACCGCGGCAACACCGTGCAGTACTCGGTGATCGGCGTCGACGGCCGCGCGCGGCGCACCGTCGACATCGAGGTCACCGGCAGCCCGATGATGCACGACTTCTCGCTGACCGAGCGTCACGTCGTCTTCTACGACCTCCCGGTGACGTTCGACAGCCGCCAGGCTGCGGAGATGACCGTGCCGCGCGGACTACGGCTGCCCGCCCGGCTCCTGTTGTCGGCGTTGATCGGTCGGGTTCGCATACCCGATCCGATCAGCGCCAGGACGCCATCGGGAATGAGCGCCGACCGGCGCTTCCCCTACTCGTGGAATGCTCGCTATCCCGCGAGGGTCGGGGTCATGCCGCGCGACGGCGGTAGCGCCGACGTTCGCTGGTTCGACGTCGAACCCTGCTACGTCTTCCACCCGATGAACGCCTACGACGACGGAGACACCGTCGTGCTCGACGTCATCCGCCACCCGAAGATGTTCGACACCGACCACCTCGGGCCGAACGAGGGTCCACCCACGCTGGACCGCTGGACGGTCGACCTCGCCGACGGCAAGGTGCGCGAGTCACGAATCGACGATCGGGCGCAGGAGTTCCCCCGTGTCGACGAGCGCCTCGTCGGCAAGCGGCACCGGTACGGCTACGCGCCTGCGGTCGGTGAGGGCACCGCCGGTGCCGGCACGCTGCTCAAGCACGACTTCGTGGGCGGAGACAGCCAGGCGCGATCGTTCGGCGTCGAGAAGGCGTTGGGCGAGTTCGTGTTTCATCCGTCCGCACCCGACGCCGCCGAGGACGACGGCGTGCTGATGGGGTACGTCTACGATCGGCCGACGGACCGCAGCGAGCTGGCGATCCTCGACGCCAGGACGCTGGACCAGATCGCCGCCGTCAAGCTGCCACACCGAGTGCCCGCGGGGTTCCACGGGAACTGGGTACCGACGCCGGTCGGCTGAGTGCGGCGCGTTCGGGCATCGATTTCTCCTCGACGCGCTGACCTACCGGCTCGCTCTTATGATTCAGTGGTGCGCGAGCTGGGAGACATCGATGCGGAGCTAATGACTGCGGTGTGGGACGTCGTGCATGACGACGGCGCGCAAGGATCTACCCGTCGCGTCGAGCAACTACTCGACGAACGAATCTTGGCGATGACCGAGCCGCCCGTCGCAATGGGACGGTGACCCGACGCCGCTCGAAGAATCAGTCGCCGGTGTCACCGTTCGGTGCGCCGGCACCGCCACCGGAATCGAGATTCCCGCCGCCGCCTTCGGTGCCCTCTTCGCCCGTATTACCGGATTCACCGCCGGTCGTCGACGGGCTGACGTCGTTCGGCCCGGTCGATCCCATCACTCCCTCGGACCCACTGCCCCCGCCTGTGGAGCCACCACCGGTGGCTCCGCCCGGCATCGCGTCGCCGGCTTGGACCCAGGTCAATAGGTCCTCGGGTCCGTTGTCGTAGACCACGCTGTTCGGCGGGTCGCCCACCACGTCGAAGTAGACCTTTCCGGTCGTGGTGCTGCCTTCGAAGAGTGGGCCTGCGCTGAGCGTCGATACCCGAACGAGTGCAGGGTAGTTGGCCCCGCCCGCGGAACGGGCGTTGAAGAACGGGACCACCGGGTTGACGATTCCCCGTAGGGCTCCGGCCATCACAGTGGCCTCGTACAGTCGGCCACCGACCGGGTAGGCGACGGGATCACCGCTGGGGACGATCTTGGTCACCGTGTAGGCGATCTCGGTGCCATTGGGGTCTCTCAATAGTTCCTCGATGCCCACTGTCTGAACATTGCCCGCTGCCAATGCCGAGGGAGCGGCGCCGATGCCGAATGCGACTGCGGCGGCCGCAACGGCGACCACCAGCTTCTCTGTCCTCATGCCTTGAACTCCCTGGTGGTCTGCTGGAAGGGTAATGGCGGCGATACCCAGGGATTTCGCGTCGAAACGACGCCGACGGTGTCAGTGTCGCCCGCGGGGGTGCTCAGTTGAGCAGACGTCGATGGTTCGGGTGCGCCGGCGTCAGCATGCGGCTGAGCAGTTGGCGCGCTACCCCCGTCACCATGGTCCTGTCGTTGATCGAGGTCACGTCGAAGACGCGGCCGCCGGCATCGCCTGACCCGTTGTGGGCCGGAACCTCGCGCGACACCAAGGCCGTCGCGATGTTCGCTCCCAACGCGAGGACGATCCATTGGTCCTGCAGCGAGTCGTCGCGGTCGAAACGCACACCGTGAATCCCCGAGCCGAGGTGGTCTGCGACGTCGCGGCCGAAGATCGCCACGAGTGGCGAACGCATCGCGAGACGTTCGTACCGCGCTCGGGTCTCGCCGTCGAAGTACTGAGCCTCCTGAAGCGCGGTGAGAACCATCGGGGGGTCGCTCGCCTCCAACGCCTGCTGCTCGAGGTACCGCGACAGCGCCAACACGGTGGCCTTGTCGTGCCGGTGTGTCGCGACGGGTACGGAGTCCCTCGGCGTGGACTGCTGTTTCGCGACCGCGTCGAACGGCGACCCGAAGTCGACGCACGGGTCTTGAGTCCGGATCGGCGGCGACGGGACCTCCGCCGTCGCGTTGCGACCCAACGGACCGGGATGCCCGAAGCGATAGCCCTGGCCGAGGGTTGCGCCGAGAGCGAGAGCGCGATCGAGGTGTTCGACCGTCTCGATGCCCTCTGCAAGCACGCGTGCACCGGCGCGCTCGTGGTGGGCCAGCACCGCTGCCCACGTTCGGGCCTGTTCATAGTGCGGCCGCGACTGGACCAGCGACATGTCGAGTTTGATGACGTCGGGCGCCAGCACGTCGAGCAGTGCGAGCGCGTTCATGTCGGCGCCAACGTCGTCGAGTGCGATGGCGAAGCCCTCCTCCCGCAGCGCGACGACCTTGCGAAGCAGGTCGGGCGGGTGCGCGAGCAGGCTCCGCTCGGTGACTTCGAAGACCAGCCGGAACCGTTCGGCGCCCTCGGCCAAGACGTCGCTGTCGGATCGACTGAGGAACGGCGCGGTCGCCTCGCAGTTGATGAAGAGCGTGGAGCCCGGCGCCAGCCCGGCGGCCCGTGCGCCACCGATGGCTGCCTCGATGCAGTGACGTTCGAGCAGGGCTGCCCGCCCGGTTCGCACGGCGTAGGTGAAGACGTCCTCGCGTGGCACGCCGTTGAGGTGGGGCCAGCGCGCCAACGCCTCATACCCGACGACGCGGCCCTCCGCAAGGGAGACGATGGGCTGAAACACCGCCCTGAGGCCGGTGCCGGCAACTGCGCGATCCAGGTCCTCGCGCGACGGCGTGACAGGGCTTCGTGTCATGGGTGCTCACCCGGACGAGACGTGTGCTCGAGCACGCTGCCCCCGCTCGCTTCGTTGAACGCCTATCGACGCCACGAGTGTTCGGCTGCCCTGACTGGGCAAACCCCAAACCAGAGGATATCCGTCGGTGGCGCCCGCGTGCTGCAGATGCGCAGGTCGTTGCTCATTGGTTGCTGCGTTTCGCTTGACCCAATGTATTGACACGTCCAGCAAAAGGACCACAAGGTAGCTGCACGAGGGCGTGCGCGGTATCCGCACCGCTGCCCGACAATCGAAGTGGAGGCCGCGTGAACCGGTACCTCAAGGGCGTGGACCCCGCCGTGCTGTGGGGCTCGGCGGTGGTCATCGCGTTCTTCGTCGGGTGGGGGCTGATCTCGCCGCAGAGTCTCGGTTCAGTCATGACGAGCACCCTCAACTGGATCATCGGAAACTTCAGCTGGGCCTTCATCCTCCTCGCGACCGGTGTCCTGGTGGTGTGCGTCGTCCTCGCGGTCAGCAAGTGGGGTCGGATCCGGCTCGGCCCCGACGACTCCCGCCCGGAGTTCAGCACGTTCTCCTGGGTGTCGATGATGTTCGCCGCGGGGCTCGGTGCCGGCCTACTGTTCTTCGGCGTCGCGGAACCCGTCACGCATTGGACGGCTCCGCCGCACGGGCTGGCCACACCCGAGACCGAGGAGGCGGCGCTCGTCGCGCTCCGCTACACCTACTTCCACTGGGGCTTCAACGGGTGGGCGATGTATGCCGTGATGGGCGGCGCCATGGCCTATTTCGCCTACCGGAGGGGCATGCCGATCCTCGTCAGTTCGACGCTGTCGCCGTTCCTCGGACCCGACGCACCGTCGCGACCCCTGGGGCGCCTGGTGGACGGCCTGGCCATCGTCGCCACGCTCTTCGGCACCGCAACGGCGTTGGGACTGAACGGACTACAGCTCAACAGTGGCCTGGACTACCTGTTCGGAGTGCCCAAGTCCAACGTGGTGGCCGTGGTGATCATCGTCGCCGTCACGGCGATGTTCATCCTCTCGGCCACCTCCGGCGTGGAGAAGGGCATCACGTTCCTCGCCAATCTCGGATCGGTCGCCACGATCGGCGTCTTCCTCTTCTTCCTGATATTCGGCGGCAGTACGGTTTTGGTCATCTCGAACGGCATCGAGTCGATCGGCAACTACATCATGCAGGTGTTCCCGATGTCGGTGCAGACGGGCGTCGGTGACGAACCGTGGATGGCCAGCTGGACCATCTTCTACTGGGCGTGGTGGATCTCATGGGGACCCTTCGTGGGGATGTTCGTCGCCCGCATCTCACGTGGACGCACCATCCGCGAGTTCATCGTCGGAGTTGCGGTGGCTCCCACCGGCTTCGGGTTCGTGTGGTTCGCCATCGTCGGCGGCACGGGCATCGAACTGCAGCGCACCGGCGCCGCCGACATCGTCGGCTCCCTCGCGACGCCTGAGCTGGTGCTGTTCACCGCGTTGGACGCGCTGCCTCTGGCAGGCGTCGTGTCCTTCATCTGCGTTCTGCTGATCGCGTTGTTCTTCATCAGCGGCGCCGACGCCGCGGCGGTCGTCATGTCGACCATGGCCAGCAAGGGGTCGATCGCACCGTCCAAGGTCGTCACCGTGATCTTCGGCATCCTGATGGGTGGCATCGCGTGCGCGATGCTGCTCGTCGGCGGACTCGTCGCCCTGCAGCAGGCGGCGATCCTGGGCGCCGTCCCGTTCACCTTCGTGCTGGTGGCCGTGACGTGGGCATGGTTCAAGGCGCTCCGCGAGGAGGACGGCTCCGAGATCCTGCAGGTCGACATCGTGGACAGACCCCGGGATGCGCCGGTCACCGTGGGCGAGGAGCGCGCGCCGTGAGACGCCTCACCTCGGCGCTGGCCGGGCTGCTCCTGGTCACCGTGCTCGCGGCGTGCGGCACCAACGCCGAGAAGGACGCCTCCCAGCAGCCACAGGGTGCGGCGCTGCGAATCACGTTGGGCACGCCGGCCTTTCCCGAGGCCAGAATCCTCGGCGAGCTGTGGAAGCAGGCACTGGGCATCAACGGCTTTGCGGTCGATCTGCGCAAGGGCGTCGGACCGGCGGGTGCGCTCGACGAGGCCCTGCGCGCCGGCGAGATCGACGGCTACGTGGCCTATACGGGAACCGTGCTCTCGGTCGTCGCGAAGCAGCACGTGTCCGGACTCGATCCGCAGGAGACCTACCGCCGCGTCGAGGAGTTCTACGACTCGCAAGACATGTTCACCAGCGAGATGACGCCGTTCGAGAACACCGACGCGATCGCAGTGACCAAGGAGTACGCCGCAGCGAACAAGCTGACGGAGATCGGTGACCTGCGCTCGCGCGGAGCCTTCACGCTGGGTGCCCGGCCCGAGTTCGAGAACCTCTACCTCGGCCTCGATGGCCTCAGGCAGGTCTACGGACTGACCAACGCCGAGTTCCGTCCGATACCGCTCGGGTCGCAGTACGACGCCCTCGACGAGGGGAAGGTCGACGCGGTCAACGCGTTCACCACCGACCCGCAACTCGGCAGCGGTGCCTATGCGCTGCTGCGAGACCCCCGGCTCCTGTTCGGTTCGCAGAACGTCGCGATGGTGGTGTCCAAGGACAAGCTCGCGCGCGTGGACTCCGAGCAACTCCTGCGGGTGGTCAACGCCGTCAACGCACGATTGACCACCGACGCGATCGTGAAACTGAATGCCGAAGTGACCGATGGGCGTGAGGATGTCGAGGTGGCACGCGAGTTCCTCCGTAGCGTCGATCTCTCTACCCCGCTGCGTCGCTGACCCTCAAGGAGAAAACATGCCCGGCTCGCGACCCAACGTCTTCGAGGGCGTCACCGACTACTTCACGGAACTGACCAGGATGCGTGGTCTCGGCATCCACGGTGCGCCCGAGGCCGAACGCACCCATGCCTCGGCGTGGGTGCCGGTCACCGACATCTTCGCCAGAGGCGACGATCTGGTGATCCGCGTCGAACTCGCCGGCGTGGATCCCGCGAACGTCGGCCTGAGCTTTAGCCGCGGTGTGCTCACGATCTCGGGCACCCGGGGCCGGGAGCTGCCCGAGGACGTCGAGTTCCTGGTGCACGAGCGGTACTACGGCGAGTTCCGCAGGCTGATCACCCTGCCCAAGGCGGTTCGAGCCGAACAGGTTTCGTCCCTGTTGGATCGCGGCCTGCTGGAGATCACCGTGCAGGGGGCACTGGGGTCGGCGGAGTCTGCAGCACAACGCATCGAGGTCGTCGAACGTGCGCAGGAGCCGACGGCACCTGCCGTTCAGTCCGAGGAGTAGCCGGACGTGCGCCTCGTCAGCCGATGGCCCACAACCCGAGAGCGAGGACGAAGGCCGTCAGGCCAAGGGTGGTCTCCAAGACGGTCCACGTCTTCAACGTCGTCTTGACGTCCATGCCGAAGAACCGGCTGACCAACCAGAAGCCCGAGTCGTTGACGTGCGACAGCACTGTTGCGCCTGCCGCGATTGCCATGACCAGCGCGACGAGCTGAACGTTGCCCAGGTTGGCGGCCGCGACGGCGGCGCTGAGCAGTCCGGCAGTCGTCGTCAGGGCTACGGTGGCCGAGCCCTGCGCCACGCGCAGCAGGGTGGAGATGATGAAGGCCTGCAAGATCAGCGAGATGCCAAGGTTCGACAGCGAGCCGCTGAGAGCATCGCCGATGCCGCTGAGCCGCAGCACGCCACCGAACATCCCGCCGGCGCCGGTGATGAGGATGATCGCGCAGATCGGGCCGAGGGCGTTGTCGAGGATTTCGGTCACGCCGGCCATCGACCGACCGCGCAAACCCAACACGAGTGTCGCCACGATCACGGTGATCAGCAGTGCGATCGAGGTGGTCCCGAGCAGCTTGAGGTACTCGGCCCACGTGGCGCCCTCCTCGATGACACCGGCGGTCATCAGGGTGTCCAGCACGGTGTTGAACGAGATCAACACGAACGGCAGCATCAGCACGCCGAGCACGGTCAGGAAGGCAGGTGCCGTGCGGGTGGCCGTGCGTGTGGCGCCGGCCACGGCCGCACCGCCGGTATCGACGTCACCAGCGCCGCCATCGCGAGCGACACCATCGCTTGCGTCGGTGTCGCGGCCGCCGTTGATCTCACCGAACAGCGAGGTGGGGATGTCGACGTAGACGCGCCTGCCGATGAACTGGGACACCAGGAACGCGCCGACGTACCAGGACACGATGGCGACGGGCGCGCCGATGATCAGGGTGAGGCCGATGTTCGCGCCGAGCAGTTCGGCGGCGGCCACTGGACCCGGGTGCGGCGGAACCAGCGCGTGCATCGCGGCGAAGGCTCCCGCGGCGGGGAACGCGTACAACAGGATCGAACCGCCGAAGCGCCGGGCCACCGTCATGATGATCGGGAGGAAGACGACCAGGCCGGCGTCGAAGAAGATCGGGAAGCCGAACAGCAGCGCGGCCACGCCGAGCGCCAGCGGTGCCCGCTTCTCGCCGAAACGACCGATCAGGGTGTCGGCGAGAACCTGTGCGCCACCCGTGATCTCGAGTAGGCGACCGATCATCACGCCGAAGCCGACGAGCAGCGCCACCGAACCGAGTGTGTTCGAGAACCCGTAGGACAGTGCGCTCGGGACGTCGGCGACGGGGATGCCGGCAGCCAGTGCCGTCAGAAGGCTGACCAGCACCAGTGCCAAGAAGGCATGCAGCTTCACCTTGATGATGAGGAACAGCAGTAGGGCGACTGCGCCCGCCGCGATCAGCAGCAGCGTGCCAGTGCCGTACGCCGGGTCAATGGCCTCCACGAGACCCCCCAACCATGCCGATGTCAATGCCCCGAATCATTGGTCCTCCTCAGTTGAGTTCGAATCCGTTGTGGTGACGTACGTTTCGATGATGGTGTCGATGCTCTGGTCGACGTCGATCCTGACGCCGCGCTCATCGGGTTCGAGGGGCTCGAGCGTCGCGAACTGAGAGGCCAGCAGCGCTGCGGGCATGAAGTGTCCGGGTCGGCTGGCCTGCCGCCTGCCGATGGTCTCGAGCGTGCCCTCGAGGTGCAGGAACTCGATTGCCGGGCAATGCCCGCGCAACTGGTCCCGGTACTTGCGTTTGAGGGCCGAGCAGCTCATGACGCCACCGGTGCCGTGCGCCGCCAGCCACTCCCCGATCGAATCGAGCCAGGGCAGGCGGTCCCCGTCGTCGAGCGGATGGCCTGCCGTCATCTTCGCGATGTTGGCCGGCGGGTGGAAGTCGTCGGCGTCGGCGAACGGGACTCGCAGCCGTTGCGCCAGGGCGGCCCCGACGGTCGACTTGCCCGACCCGGAGACCCCCATGACGACGATCGGTGTGGCCATGCCCTCCACCCTTCTGTGTGCGACATCACACAGCTTCCAACAATCGTCATACGATTGCAAGGGGCAGACGCAAAGATGCGATCTCTACCGCCAGATCGGACTGTCTGACATCATTTGACGATGGTCGACCGGCCGAATGGTGGCGCACTGCACGGCAGCGTGGTTTCTGCCTTGGGCACGGCCATCGTGTCCGGCCGGTACCCCGCCGGGAACGTCCTCACCCTGGAGGGGGTGAGCGCCGACCAGGGAGTGTCACGCAGCGTCGCGCGGGAGGCGATTCGCGTACTGGAGTCCATGGGCATGGTCGAGTCGCGACGCCGGGTCGGCATCACGGTCCAGCCGACATCGAAGTGGAACGTCTTCGACCCGATGTTGATCCGGTGGCGGCTCGACGTCGGCGACCGCGTCGCCCTGCTCGTCTCCCTGTCCGAACTACGCCTCGGGTTCGAGCCAGCCGCTGCGGCATTGGCGGCGCGGCGTGCCGATCCACACCAATGCCGCATCATGGCGGCGGCCGTGTCCGACATGGTGGTAACCGGTCGGTCGGGGGATCTCGACGCCTATCTGGTGGCAGACAGGGCGTTTCATCGCGCGCTGCTGGAGGCCAGCGGGAACGAGATGTTCCGGGCACTGAACGGCGTGGTCGCCGAATTACTCAGCGGCCGAACCCATCACGGGATGATGCCGGAACGGCCGAACATCGCGGCAATCGCATTGCACGACGAGGTCGCCCGGGCCATCAGGATGGGCGAGGAGAAGCAGGCCGAGCAGGCGATGCGCGCGATCATCGACGAGGCCACCTCGGCGGTCGTCGAAGACGCGCCATCGACCCAGTGACCGCCGAGCGTCAGCGGAAGCGCACGTCCAGCGTCGCAAGCCCAAAGATCTTGCGGCCCGCCGACTTCGCGCCGACGATGACGACGCCGGTGCGGGTCTCGGGATCGAGCGACTTCACCTTGCCGCTGAACTCGATGTCCGCGCCCTCGGTGGCCGAGACGACCGCCGGCGCCGACAGCCGGATCGCGTAGCGGCTGACCGCACCCGGATCGCCCGACCACGCCGAGGCGAAGCCGGCCCCGAGTCCCATCGTGAGCATGCCGTGGGCGATCACGTCGGGCAGGCCCGCGAGCTTGGCGATGCTCTCGTCCCAGTGGATCGGGTTGGCGTCACCGGCCACGCCGGAGTAGTTGACCAGGTCGCCGCGCGACAACTTGGCGTGGCGCGCGGGCAGTTCATCGCCCACCTTCACGTCGTCGAACGACGGCGTGCCCGGCGTGCGACTGAAGACGCCGTCGGAGAGCCGAACGTCGCCGTCGGGACGCTCCGTCTTGTGGTACTCCTCTTCGCCGACGCCGAAGATGTCGACGTCGTGCATCATCGCGTTCTGCACGGCGGTCTTGATCTCGGGGTTGAGGTCCTCGGCCGTCACGCCGACGACCGTCGTGTGCAGGGTGTGCACCCGCTCGCCGGCCGTGTCGGTGAAGGTGTTCGTGACGGTGATGAGGTCTCTGCCCGCGATCCGCCGCACCGACGTCAGCTCCACGTCGATGCGGAGTTCGTCGCCCGCCACGATCGGACGGTGCTGCTCGAAGACCTCCTCGGTCTGCATGTAGGTGTCGTAGCCGACCACCACCTGCTCGAACATGCGGCGATTGCACGTCATGCCCGGCGTCGAGGTGAAGGTCAGCGGCGCCACCAGATCCGAGTAGCCCAGCTCAGCAGCAGCGGAGACGTCCCAGTGCGCAGGGTGGTAGTCCTGCACGGCGCGGGCGTACTCGCGGATCTTCTCGCGCCCGACGACGTAGGTGTCGGCCATCTGGTACCAATGCCCGACCCGCGCTTCGAGTGCCAACGGTTCAGCTGCTGCAGTCATGGGTCGTTCAACTCTTCCATCTGATCGGACGCCTGGGCCGGCCAAGGCACAGTAACGCGAAGACCGCGTACGGACGCAGACCGCTACGGGCAGCCCGAGCGTCTGCGACCCGCGAGATGCGGGTCTCGGCGGCGAGCGGAGCGTCGTCGGCCGTGCTCGATGGTCGCACCATCGCAGAGCCCGACCGACGACGACCCCGTCGACGTCACGCCGCCCGCACCCCAGGAGGGGCCAGCACCACTGCCGAGTTCTGCCCGCCCATGCCCAGCGACGTCTTCAGCGTCAGGCCACCCGAGATCGGCGTCGGGCCGTCCAGGAGCCGCGCGTGCCCCGGTGCCACCGAGGGCGGCGCGGGGATCACGCCGTGCTCATAGCCGAGTGCGCTCGCGGCCACCTCGACCGCCGCCGCCGCGCCTTGGCAATGCCCGGCCAGCGGCTTGACCGAGAACATCTGGGGTCGGCCGTCGAGGACCTCGTCGACCACGCCTGCCTCGGCGGTGTCGCACTGCTGGGTGCCGGGCCCGTGCGCGTTGACGTACCGGATGTCGGCAGGAGAGACGCCGGAAGCGTCGAGCGCCTCCCGCACGCATTCGTCGACCAGCGTGCGCGCCGGGTCGACCGACGTCACGTGGAAGGCGTCGTGCGTCATCGACCCGCCGAGCAGTTCGGCGTACGGAACGACGCCCTTGCCAGAGAGGACGAACGCGACCGAGGCCTCGCCGACGGCGAATCCACGACTGCCCTGCTGGAAGGGTCGGCACGCGTCGAGCGGCTCGGCGTCGACCACGGCGACGCCGAGCTTGACGAAGTGCTCGACGTTCTCCGGCGTGAGCGACAGGTCGGTGGCGACGAAGACGACGTCGTCGACGAGACCGGTGTCGAGCCACATCTTCGCAGTGATTAGCCCGGCATTGCCCGACGCGCACATCGCCGACACGTTCATCGCGGGACCGTGAAAACCGAACTCCTGCATCAACATCGACACCGGCGTGGACGGCATCAGCGCCAGGTAGTCGCGTACCTTCCGCTGACCGCCGTCGGCGAGGTAGAACTGCCGCCACTCCTCGATCTCGGGCAGCACGACCGCGTGCAGCAGACCCACGCGGCGGCCCGGCGTCCAGCCACGTTCTTCGGCGTCGGTGATCGCCTCGCGGGCCGCGAACCTCATGGCCCTCGCCGAGCGGCTTGCGCCGTCGCGGGCCTCACCGCCCACGGGCACCTTTGCCAGCCAGGCCGCTTCACCGTCGGCTCCGTAGCCGTCGACCAGGTCTGCGGCCGGCTTGCTGCTCATCAGTCCGTCCCACAGGAGACCGGCGCCCCAGCCGTATCCGGTCACCGCTCCGACGCCGATGATGTTGGTGCCGCCGTGAATTGCATGCATGTGATTTCCCCATTCCCGATTGGTCGGGCCCAGGATTAGGCCCGCCTACCTTCGATTAACCGTCACGGCGGGCATATTGACTAGTCAGGTGAATCGAATTTGCGCAGGAAGGGCCCAGAATTCGGTGTTACTTTGGAATGCCAGAAGCAACGCAGAATCGCCGAGGACCTTCGTGACACTGGGGGATGACGAGATCGACGCCGCGGCGGACGTCAGCGCTACCGATGACTCTCCCGCGGAGCTGTCCCTAGCCGGTAACGAGTCCGCCGACGAGCGTTATCGACGGCTGCTCGAACACAGCCCTGATGCGATTTGCGTGCATCAGCACGGTCGTCTGGTCTACGTCAACAAGGCCGGCTTGCGCTGGATGCGAGCAGATTCCGCCGACCAGATGATCGGTCACATGATCACGGCGTTCGTGAATCCCGAGTCGGTGCCCGCCATGCTGTCGCGCATCGCCGGGCTGCGCCGTCAGGGCGACATCTCCGAGCCGTCCGAGGCCACGATGCTGCGCTTCGACGGGACCCGCCTCGACGTCGAAGCGGTGTCGGTGCTGACGGTGTGGAGCGGTGAACCCGCCTACCAGGTGATCTTCCGCGACGTGTCGGCGCAGAAGGCCGTCGAGTCTGCGCTGCGCTACCAGGCGGCGTTGGTCCAGCACGTGAGCGACGCGATCATCGCCACGACCACCGACGGCGAAGTTACGAGCTGGAACCCCGCCGCCGAGACGATCTACCGGCGCTCGGCCGACGAAGTCATGCGCCGGCCGGTCACGGAAGCCGTTGGCGCCGAACTCGATCCGCAGAAGGTCCTCGACCTGGGCGGCGTGGCGACCATGACGCACTACGACGTCGGCGGCCGCATGCTGACCGTGCGCGTCTCGGCCGCGGCGATGGACGACGGCTACGTCCTGCTCTGCACCGACCAGACGGCGTTGCGGCGTGCCGAGCAGCACTTCGAGACGGTGGTGGCCTCACTCGACGAGGGCGTGCTGGTACTCGACCACACCGGCCGCATCCTGTCGGTGAATCCCGCCGTGAAGCGTCTGCTCGGGGTCACGGCCGACCACCTCGTGGTGGGCTATCGCGAGTTGAGGCGCGCGTGGTCGGAACACTGGGAGTACCTCGCCTACGACGCGGAGGGTGCGCCGATCAAGTCGATCTCCGAGCCGCCGGTGTTGCAGACGCTGCGCGACGGCACGCCGTTCACCGGTGAGGCGCTCAACATGAATGCCGCGGACGGCCAGGCCCGCTGGCTGGCCGTCAGCACCTGTCGGCTGAACCCCGAGGAGGGGGAGCGGTCTGCGGTGCTGATTTCGTTCCGCGACATCTCGGCCAGCCGATCGGCGACCGAACGCTTCGCTCACCAGGCACTGCACGATCCGCTGACCGGCCTCCCCAATCGCACGTTCCTGCTTGACAGCGTGCAACGGCTGCGAGATCACGGCCAATTGGCCGCCGTGCTGTTCATCGACCTCGACGACCTCAAGGGCGTCAACGACTCGCTGGGCCACGACGCCGGCGACGTCGTCATTCAGGCAGCGGCGCAACGATTGCGGGGAGCGGTGCGCAAGGACGACGTGGTGTGCCGCTTCGCAGGCGACGAGTTCATCGTGTTGCTGGTCGGCCCGTTCCAGCCGGGTGAACTGCCGGCGGTGACCGAGCGCATCCAGACGATGCTGGCCGAGCCGGTGCTGGTCGCGGGTTTCGCCGTCCAGATGGGAGCCAGTGTCGGAGTCGTCGAGACCGGCGCCGACGACGACCGAGATGGCGCGACGCTCCTGCGCGTTGCCGACCGCGCGATGTATGCCGCCAAGGCACAGCGCCGTCGCACCGTGGTGTTCTCCACCAGTGCGAAGCCGACGCCGGGTGGTCAGCTCAGTCGGTGATGTCCGCGTACTCCGGGTGCTTCTGGACGTAGTGCGCCACCATCGAGCACGACGGCACGATGCGCAGACCCTCCTCGCGGGTAACCCGTAGCGCCTCGGCGACCAGGATCGTGCCAAGGCCGCGGCCCTCGAACTCCGGCTCGACCTCGGTGTGGGGAAAGACGCGCTGACCGCCGCGGTCGTGGTAGTCGGCGAGGCCTACCGTGCGGCCGTCCACTGCGATGGTGAACCGGCCGGGCTCCTCGGAGACCGTGACTGGTGCGCCGGTCTTGTCGGTCATGGGTTCGGAACTCACGGTGCTCCTCGTGGGGTCGGGTTGCGGCGGGGGCGCAGCCTGCCGTTGGGCAACGGCGGCGCCGGAAGGCGGGTACCCGGATATCCGGCCACCTCACCGAACCGCTCGTCCTGATCCTGCCACTGCGCGCGGAACGCCTCGATCTCGTCGTGGGTGCGGCCCACGAAGTTCCACCACATGACCAGTTCCTCCCCGAACGGCGGGCCGCCGAGGAGCAGGGCGCGGGCAGGGGTGTCGCCGCGGTTGGTCAACTCCACGCGATCGCAACCGGGCGACTGGTACCAGAGATCGCCGATGCCGAGGGCGTCGCCACCGGCCCGAAGATCACCTTGATCGAGCAGGACACCGTGCTCGAACGAGGGGTCGACGTCGAGGGCGACGGTCGCGTGGGGCGGCAGATCGATCTGCGCGCCCAGCAGTGGGGTGAAGGTGGCGACGGGAGAGCGGTCGCCTGCCAACTCGCCGAGAAACACTCGCACCGTTGCGTCGCCGGTCGTGTGGGCCGGCGGCACCTAGTGGGCGAAGTCGCGGGCGGTGTCGCGATCGGCGTCGGGCAGCGCCACCCACAGCTGAGCGCCGTGCAGCATCGTGGTGTCCGGCGTCGACACCTCCGAGTGGCAGATGCCCGAGCCTGCGGTCATCAGGTTGAGCTCGCCGGGCCGGACCATGGCGTGCACGCCACCGCTGTCGCGGTGCTCGATCTCCCCGGCGAACAGCCAGCTCACCGTTTGCAGACCGGTGTGCGGATGGGGTGGTACGTCCATGCCCGACCCGCCGGTGACGTCGTGTGGCCCGTAGTGGTCGGCGAAGCACCACGCGCCGACCATGGAACGGTCGCGCTGCGGGAGCGTGCGGCGCACCCGGATGGCGCGAGGACCACCCAGCGGGACCTCGCGAGGGTGCAGTACGTCGGTCGACACGGTCGCCAACGGCTCGGCGCCGCAGGCGACTTCGTCCGGCGCCACCTCGGTGTTGCTCACCGCCACCAGAGTAGTGAGTGGCGGCCTGCTCAGCCCGTCATGGCCGACCGGATGACCTCGAAGTCATGCTCGTCGATCGCGAAGGCACCGGCCCGGAAGCGGTAACCCCAACGCGACTTGTCGACGACGAAGTCGAGGTCGTCGAGCAGTGGCCGGATGGGTGTCTCCACGCACGGCAGGAAGCGCATGCCGCGACGCCAGGGCTGGAACTCGGGGTCGAGGTCGGCTTGGTACACCTCGTCGTCGGCGACCTGCCCGATGGCGGTGAACGCCTGCAGCGGATCGCCGTCGGGATAGTCGGTCTTCGGCGAGTAGAAGACGATCCAGTCGTCCTTCGCCATCTTGCGCAGCATGTGCGGTCGTCCGTGATTGGCCTGCGTGAAGCCACCGGCCACGCCGCGCTGCACGTGGCCCCGGCTGACCGTGTTGATCCAGTACGTCATGGAGATCACGCTAGGAGCGGTTCACGACAGACTGCGTTGGTCATCCACAGTGGCGAGTTCGTCCACAGGCGTGCGGCGTTCGGTCCAAGAGCGTGTCGGGCCCCAGAAACGAGGAGAGCCGCCGACGCGTGAGCGTCGGCGGCTTCCAAGTACGGCCCCGCCTATGCGCCTCTCGGCAAGTGGTCGCTCTCGGCGACTTAAGGGGTGGTACCCGGGGCATTGTCCGGGGCCGTACGAATAGCTTAACGGCCTCTCGCCCAAGATTGTTCCTACCGGGCCCACGAGTTTCGCGGCCCCGCTGCCGTCCCCTCGAAACCGGCAGCGAGGCGCGTGGTCGGAGAGTTTCAGGCGGATTCGAGGAACATTCGGCGGGCGCGGACGGCGTAGCCGTTCTGCTCGGCCAGCGAGCGCAACTGACGCAGGGCGAAGGTCCTACCCCTGCCGGCTTCCGGGATGACGATGCCTGCCCACAGCCCCTCGGCGCGTGGGAGTTCGACGGCCTCCCGGGCGCAGGCCCACCGGCGCGGGCAGAGCCGGCAGATGGCCTTGGCTTCCTCGTCGGCCCTGGACACCCACCGTTCGGGGTCGCGGGTGCATTCTCCGACGGGCAGTCCGTCCATCCCCACTGCGTTCATTTCTGGCTCCTATTGGTCGTGCGCCACGTCTCCGCTGCGCGATGGAGCGAATCTATAGCACTAACCGTAGCGATGCAACAGTTTGGTGATCTGCCCGGATGGTGGAGCCCGAACCGGCGCATGCACGCACCTCAGAGCTGGTTCTGCGCGGGCCGGCGGCGCACACGGTGCCGCACATGTCTAAGAAAACCATCGCAATGACATGGTTGTAATCACCGCGTCGCAACGCTTTCGATGCGAAGCTGATCCGTCTAAGGTGGGTCAGACGTAGCAGTGCAGCGGTTGAACGAGAGGGACGGCGCGTGGTCAACGTCGAGCCAGCCGATGCGGCTGGTGACGTCGACCCAGGCATGGTTCGTGCAGGCGCCGCTGCGGCTGCCCGTCGCCGCGAACTCGACATCAGTCAGCGCCGCCTTGCCGCCGAGGGGATCATCAACGCAGGCGCGCTCATCTCGTTCGAGAAGGGGCGCAGTTGGCCGCGAGAGCGGACTCGAGCGAAGCTCGAGGAAGTGCTGCAGTGGCCCCAGGGCACCATCGCACGGCTCAGGCAGGGCGCCACGGCCGCCGCCGCCGAACCGGAACCGCCGCGGCGCCTGCCGTCCGCGGGCGGGACCGATGTATCGCTCGTCGCGCAGGCCGTGGACACGGCCGTCCGCTCCGTGGCCGATGCCGCCACGTCGCTGCCGCCGGTCGACGACCCGGGCTTTACGCCACGGGTCACCGCGATGCTGGCCGACCTACGTCAACTCGAGGCGGTGGCGACCAGCGCGGCCCGTATCGGCCGGGTGACGCCGTCGCTGCTGAAGGCGTTGAGCGCCGTGCGACGCCAGATCGACGACCTGTCGTTGCTCGGTGCGACGGCACCGGGCGCGCCGCTCGGTCAGCGGCTCTACGCTGCGAGGCGCCGAGCGAACCTGACGATCGAGGAGACTGCCCAGGCTGCCGGCGTGCCGGATTCGGCCGTAGTCGCCATCGAGGCCGGGCAGCCGATGCCCGATGACGTCAGCGACCTCATCGAGTCGCTGGTGGCCCAAATCGATTGGCGCTGAGGGCTAGAAGCGGTCGCGGCCACGCTCCCGGTCGTCGCTCGTCGGGAAGTGCTCGGCCAGCGCGGCAGCGATCTCGAGGAACTTGCGCCGTGTGGCGGGCGCCATCTCTGCCGTGCGCTCGATGACGCCACCGGGCCGCAGATGCCCGTCGAAGGGCACCTCGACGACCTTCTGACCCTGTCCGGCGAACTGCTGGGCGAGGATGCCCCGCGTCCGCTTGTCGGCGTGCCCATCGGAGTCGTTCAGCACGACGACCGTGCGCTGCAGCAGGCTGTGCAGGTTGCGCGCCGCCAGCCAGTCCAACGTCTGACCGGCCGCTGCAGCGCCGTCCACCCATGGCGAGGACACGACGACCAGCGCGTCGAGGTCGCGCAGCACCTCTTGGGTGACGGGGGTGTCCATGGTGGAACTGCAGTCGACGATCGAGATGGTGAAGTACTTGTCCAGGCGCGCGGTGGCCTCGCGGTAGATCGCGGGATCGAGGACGCGTCGGCGCGCAGGGCTGCCCTCACCGGCGAGGACGAAAAGCCCTGCGGCGTTGTTGCCGACGCGACTGCGGATGTCGGCGAAGGTCTCGAGGTGCTGGTCGGCCGCCAACTCCCAGTACGACCCCATGGCCTTGGGGTCGACACGCGAGCCGAGCTTGCCGAACGCGGTGTCGGCGTCGATGGCCACGACGCGGTCGTCCTGACGCAGTTCGGCGAACACCGAGCCGATGCTGGCCGAGACGGTGGTCTTGCCGACACCGCCCTTGCCCATGACGCCGATCTTGTAGTGCCCGCGCAAGCCACCGCGGATGCGCGCCTCGAGTTCGGCCTGGCGGATCTCGTCGGGTGACGGTCCCAGGTTGATCAAGCCGAAGCTGGCGCGGAACAGCGCGCGCCGCCAACCGCGCGCCGGTGGGGTGCGTTTGGCGGGGACGAGTTGGTCTGCGCGGATGCGATCGGCGTAGGAACCGGGTGCGGTGGGCGGCATCACCCGGGTGTCGTGCATCTGGGGCTGGCCTTGCCAGCCGCCCGGCGCATGCTGGCCCGGGTGCATCGGGCCACCCGGCCGCTGTGGATGCTGCCCGTGCGGCGGCTGCGACGGCGGGGGAGGCGGCGGCTGCTGCGGCCAGCCCGCCTGGTGTTGGTTCCATTGTGGCTGTGGCTGTGGCTGTGGCTGTTGCTGCGGCGGTGGCGGGGCGTACAGCGGCGGGTCGACGGGAGGCCGAGTCGGCACCGGGGGCGTCGCCGGGGCTGCCGACGGCTGCGCCGGTGGCGGCTCGTAGTCGGTTTCCTCGGGCCCTGTCCACCCGAGCTGTCTGCGCAGAGCATCGTCGCGATCGCTCACGGCACACGGCTCCCTTCCCGGATATGGAACGAGGCGGTCCGACCGCCAGTTCGACCACGGCCAGTATCAACCACGTCGCGGCCGGACCCGAGGCTGCGCAGCGTCCCGGCCACCGCACAGCGACCGTCAGCAAACACGTAATTCGACGTCTAGGGCAGCGCTGCGGAGCGTCGTCGGCCGACGTGACGTCTTCCGAGGCGGCGTCTCAGCTGCGGCGACCTGACGCCGACCGCGTCCCCGAGCGCTGGAAATTGGTGCATCGGAGGGGCCGGAACCGCTGGTAGCGTCCTCATCGGCGAAGGGGTTGGGGTGAATGAGTCTGGTCGGGGACATCAAGGACGTCGGCGATGCGCTGTGGGAAGTGGGCAAGGCAGGGCAGGAACTGGCCGGTGAAGCCGACACGCTCGCACGCGGGTTGAAGGGGCTCGGCAACCTCTTCGAACGGTTCTCCCCTGCCGGGAGGTTGGCGGATCTCGCCAAGCTTGGTCGGAAGATGTCGACCTACGCCGACGACGCGCTGAAGTTCCTCGCGCGCCCCGACGTACAGCGGTTCCTCGAGCGCGCCAACCGGCCGATCCTGACTGGCGGCCAGAAGACCATTGGCGGGATGAAGTTCACGACGGGCTTCGGCGACCCCGAGGACGGCGCACGGTTCAATGAGGGCGCGGCGCGGTTCCAGCGAGCAGGCGCGACGCTGTCGTCGGCGCACCCGGACGACTGCTGGTCGGGCCGCGGCTCGGGCGCCTACGGGGATGCCAACGAGCGGCAGATCGGCCGCACCCGGGCGGTCTCGGCAGCGGACCAAGCGGTCAACGCCGTCCTGACCCGGGAGGCGAATCAGATCGTCGCCACCCGCACCGCACTCGACGACCAGAGCGACTGGCTGGCCGACGTCGGCCTTGTGACCATGCTCGTCGCGGCCACGCCATACGTCGGGCAGGGCGCCGCCCTGGCGATGGAGATCGCCGCCGTCACCAAGGCACTCGGCGTCTGCACCACCCAACTCGTCCAACTGACCCAACAGGTCAACGCGAACGCAGCGGGGATCCGCCAGACCGCCGACCGGTACGAGCGCGTCACCGGTCTGGGAACCATGTCGCGCGGGGGTCCGAGCATCGAGAGTCCGGGCACCGACGTTCCGCCCCCGTCCGAGCCGACCGACGACGGGGGGACTGGGCCCGGCGAGGAGCCTGGCGGCGAGCCCTCCGGCGGCGGGCACACCGACGGCGACGAAGGGTCTCGCGACGAGCCCGGCAGCGCGCCTGGCGGCAGCTTGGGTGGTGGGGCGTCCGGTGGCGGCGCGTCCGGTGGCAGTGCATCGGGTGGAGCCCCGGCCTCGGACGTGGATGCCGCACCGGTGGACGACGTGCCGGCGTCCGACCTGCCGAGCGCACCCGCATCCCCGCCGGTCGGGTCGGGCGTATCCGGCGGCGCGATGGCACCCCCGATGGGGGCCGCGCCCGCCGCCGCACTACCCGCCGCTGCCGGTGCACTACCGGCCGCGACGGCGGCCGGCATGAATGCCGCCCAGCTCGCCAGCCTGATCCAGTCCGCGGTGCAGCAGGCGCTGAACCAGAACGCCGAGCAGAAGGCCGCCGAGGAGAAGGAGCGGGCCGACGCAGCCAAGGACTCGGACCGCGACGGCGTGCCCGACGTGCGCGACGACTCCGACGGTGACGGCGTGACCGACGCCGAGGACGACGAGAACCGCGACGGAGTGCTCGACGTCGAACAGGACGCCGATGGCGACGGCAAGCCCGACGACGCCGTCGCTGCCGGGCCAGGAACGCCGGGCGGCGAGCGCGCACCCGTCGACCACGAGCGGCTGGTGGGCGACCAAATCGGGTCGTCTGACGCCCGGGATGGCGGAACCGGGTCGACGGCAGTGACGGCACGGTAGAACAATGAGAGCGAGGGGGGTCTAGATGTCGAGCGATTTGCAGGTCACCACGGCACACGTCCGGGAGCTGGCCGCGAAGCAGGGGCAGGCAGCCGCGGAGATCCGGTCCGCGACCGAGGTGACGGCCGGCGTCGACACCGCGGTGCGGTTCAGCCACGGCGTCATCGCCTGGTCGACCGCAGTGGCGGTGGAGGCGGCACAGCACGCACGCGTGGCGGCGGGAACCGCGATGGGGCAGGCGTCCGAGGAACTCCAGGACGACCTGCAGACCGCGGCGAGCCGCTACGACGCGACCGATCAGGACGCCGGCGCGCTGCTCGGTGCGCAGATGGCACCGAGGTGACCATGACGAGTGGATTCGGCGCAGGCCACGGCGGCACCCACTTCGACGACGTCGTGGGCGTGGAAGTGACCATCGACGGCCTCCTGCTCATCGCCGACAAGCTCAATCTCGTGGACTTCCCACCATCGATGGGCATCCGTCCGAACATCCCGATCCCCGAGCTACGCGATCTCGTGTGGGATCAGGTGACCCGTGACCTGATGGCGCAGGGCGTCCTCGACGTCTTCGGTGAGCCGCACCCGGAGGTCGCGGCGATGCTCGACACGCTCAGCCGCGCCGATCGAACGCTCGAGGGGCGCTGGTGGCGCCGGGACCAGGGCGGGAAGATGGTCCGGTTCACGGTGTGCCGCAAGGGAGATCGGCACGTCATCGCGGCTCGCGACGAGGACCTCATCGTCCTGCAGCGCGTGGCACCCCAGATCGGTCTCGCCGGGATGGTCAACGTCGTGCTCGGACCAGGCACGCCCGCCGAGGTCGAACCGCTCACCGGGGTGGCCAGCAAGCTGGGTGACTCGGCGACCGCGAACCAACTGGGCCAGTTCGGCATCGCGCCAACCTCGGCGAGGATCTACGCCGATGCCGTCGCCGCACCGGACAGCTGGGTCGAGATCACTGCCATCGAGCGGCATCCAGGCGGAACGACCACACACACCGACGTCGCTGCCGGTGTGCTCGACGCGCGACAGGGCCGCATCGTGTCGATCCCGCGGCGGGTCAACGGCGACCTCTACGGGAGCTTCCTGTCTGGTACCAAGGAGAACCTGCAGCGGGCGCTCGACGGACTGCTCGAGTTCCTGCCGTCCCGCGGCTGGTTCGACCACGGCGGCTTCGACAATGGCGCCGAGCACGACGCCTACCCAGACTGACGGCGAACGGAGAAAGGCAAACCGGGGGTGGACCACACTTCGCCTGATCACTTCGACGACGGACCGGACGACGACTACGACGCCCTGTCCGCGTTGGACTTCTCCGCGCCCGATGCCGGTCTCGACTCCGATCTGGCCGCCTTCGACGACTTCGTCGAGCACCCGGCGGAGGCCGCGGTCGTCACCGAAGCGATCATCCCCGATCGGCTGCCGGACGTGGACGACGACGGTGTCCCCGTGCCGCTGTTCAGCGTCACGAACCCTCCCGGGACGGTGACCGTCACGGCGTTCATGGACGGCCGCGTCAGTCGGATCGAGCTGTCCCCCAGGGTGACCCGCATGTCGGAGTCGCAGCTGGCCGAGGAGGTCGTCGTCCTGGCCCGGCTGGCGACGCAGGACGCCAGGTCCGCGCAGTATTCGTTCATGCTCGAGGGCATGCGACAGCAAGGCCACGACGACGCATCCACCCGGGACTTCCTGAGCCGGGACCTCGAGCTGCCGTCACCCGAGGAAGCCGACCGGGAACGCGCATCCGTATTCGCGACACGATATGCAGGTGATGATGACTGACCACTTGGCCGGACTGTTCGGGAGCGCCGTGGGCATGCTGCCCACGTCGCCGGCGCGATCGCTCGAGATGTTCACGGAGATCACGAACATCGACGAGACGGCGTGCGACGCGTGGGTCGGCCGGATCCGATGCGGCGACACGGACCGCGTGACGGTGTTCCGGGCCTGGTACTCACGCGGCAACTTCGGACAGCTCGCGGGCGCCGCTGAGATCTCGATGAACGCCTTGAACGCCCGCATGCCGATCGGCGGCCAGTTCGGCGACATCACCTACCCGGTGAATTCGCCCCTGGCCATCACGATGGGCTTCGCCGTCAACGAAGCGAACGGCGGCAACTACGCCGACGCGATGGACGCGCTCGAGGACGCCCCCGCCGCGGGGGCGGAGCATCTGCTGTCGTGGGTCAAGGCCGTCACCTACGCCGCCGCGCAAAGGTGGACTGACGTCATCGACGAGGTGCGTGGGGCGAGCAACTGGCCGGACAAGTTCCTCGGTGCCGCCGGCGGGGTGGCGCACGGCGTGGCCGCCGCCAACCTAGGTCTGTTCACCGAGGCCGAACGTCGTCTCACCGAATCGAATTCGTCGCCGGCCGGCGAGGCGTGCGCGACCGCGATCGCCTGGTTCCTCGCCATGACGCGTCGCAGCCAGGGCAACGAGGAATCGGCCGTCGCGCTGCTGGAGTGGCTGCAGGCAACCCACCCGGAGCCGAAGGTCACTGCTGCGCTTCGCGATCCGACCTACCGCCTGCAGACCACCACCGCCGAGCAGATCGCCTCCCGCCGCGACCCGTGGGATCCCGACAGCGTGGTCGCCGACACCAGCGGCCGGGAGAAGCTGCTGGCCGAGGCGCAGGCCGAACTCGACCGGCAGATCGGGCTGAGCCGGGTCAAGGATCAGATCGAGCGCTACCGCGCCGCAACGCAGATGGCGAAGGTGCGGGCTGCGCGCGGCATGAAGGTGGCCCAGCAGTCCAAGCACATGATCTTCACCGGCCCGCCCGGCACCGGCAAGACCACGATCGCCCGCGTGGTCGCCAACATCCTCGCCGGGCTCGGCGTCATCACCGAACCCAAGCTCGTGGAGACCAGCCGCAAGGACTTCGTCGCGGAGTACGAGGGACAGTCGTCGGTCAAGACGGCCCGCACCATCGACCGCGCCCTGGGTGGCGTCCTGTTCATCGACGAGGCCTACACCCTGGTGCAGGAGCGCAACGGCCAGGCTGACCCGTTCGGCACCGAGGCGCTGGACACCCTGCTCGCCCGCATGGAGAACGACCGCGACCGCCTCGTGGTGATCATCGCGGGCTACAGCGCGGACATCGACCGCCTGCTCGAGACGAACGACGGCCTGCGGTCGCGCTTCGCCACGCGCGTCGAATTCGATTCGTATGCGCCCGACGAGATCGTGGCGATCGCCAAAGTGCTTGCCGAGAGCAATGACTCGGCGCTGAGCGACGAGGCGGCCAAGCGGGTGCTGGAGGCGGCGACACTGCTGGGGCAGCGGTCACTCAACGGCAAGCCCGCCCTCGACATCGCAGGCAACGGACGGTATGCGCGGCAGCTGGTCGAGGCGGGCGAGCAGTGCCGCGACATGAGGTTGGCGAGGTCGCTGGACTTCGAGAGCCTCGACGTCGAACAGCTCAGCGAGATCAGTGGCCAGGACATGGCCGACGCCATCGATGCCGTGCATGCGCGGCTGAACATCAGCGGCTAGGCCGGGTATCTCGTGGCAGGCTTCAGACTCACCACCAAGATCCAGGTCAGCGGCTGGCGCTTCCTGCTCCGCCGGGTCGAGCACGCGATCGTGCGCCGCGACACCAGGATGTTCGACGATCCGCTGCAGTTCTACAGCCGCGCAGTGTTCCTCGGCATCGTCCTGGCGGTGGTGATCTGCCTTGGCGCGGCGCTCATGGCGTACTTCAAGCCCCTTGGCAAGCGCGGCGGTGACAGCCTGCTGGTCGACCGGACCACCAACCAGCTCTACATCGTGATGCCGAACACCGACCAGCTGCGGCCGGTGTACAACCTCACGTCGGCGCGGCTGGTACTCGGCAACCCGGGGACGCCGTCGGCCGTGAAGTCCGAGGAACTCAACCGGATGCCCAAGGGGCAGCCGATCGGCATCCCCGGCGCGCCGTACGCGACGCCCGTGTCACCTGTCGCCGAGTCGACGTGGACGCTGTGCGACACCGTCACCAAGGCGGAAAGCGTTGTGCCGACCATCGATACGTCAGTCATCGTGCTGCCGCTGATCACCGACACCACGGTCGGTCCGATGCGTCCGGACCAGGCCATGCTGGTGACCTTCGACGGCGCCGACTGGTTGGTCACCGATGTCGGCCGGCATGCCATCGACCTGTCCGACCGCGCCGTGACCTCGGCCGTCGGCATCCCGGTGACGGCAAAGGCCACACCGATCTCGGAGGGGCTGTTCAACGCGCTGCCGAACGTCGGGCCGTGGCAGCTGCCGCAGATCCGCGCCGCCGGCGCCCCCAACAGCGTCGGCCTGCCGCCCAACCTCGTCATCGGGTCGGTGTTCAAGACCGTCACCGAGTCCGGCGAGCAGCTCTACGTGGTGCTGTCCGACGGGGTCGCGAAGGTCAACGCCACCACCGCAGCCGCGTTGCGGGCCACCAACTCCTACGACCTGGTCGCGCCGCCCGCCATCGAGTCGAGTGACGTCGCCAAGATCGCCGAGCAGGTGTTCGTCTCGCCGCTGCCGGACGAGCCGCTTAAGACCCTGCAGCGCCAGGAGACCCCGACGCTGTGCTGGGCGTGGAAGCGCGAGCCGGGCGCTCAGGCCCCCAAGACCGCGGTGATCGCTGGCCGTCGCCTGCCGATCCCGGCCGTGGCGATGAACTCCGGCATCGACCAGATCGGCGGTGACTCGACGGTCTACGTCAACGGCGGGCAGTTCATCCGGCTGCAGTCGCCGGATCCGCGATACGGCGAAAGCCTGTACTACATCGACCCGCAGGGCGTCCGGTACGGCGTGCCCAACGACGACACCGCGAACTCACTCGGGCTGTCCGGCCCGCTGACCGCCCCGTGGCAGGTGGTCAGCCTGCTGGTCGACGGGCCCGTCCTGTCCAAGGAAGCTGCTCTGCTCGAGCACGACACCCTGCCCGCGGACCCGTTCCCGCGGCCTGTCGGAGAGGGCACGCGCGGCGGCGCGCAGCCCGCGGCGAATACCGGAGGCGGTTGATGACCACCAAGAAGTTCACGCCGACCATCAAGCGGGGCCCGCGCCTGACCCCTGGCGAGATCAACGTGACCCCGCCCGACGACCTCGGCATCGAGATCCCGCCGTCGGGCATGCAGAAGGCCATGCCCTGGGTCATGGGCGGCTGCATGCTCGGAATGATCGTGATCATGATCTTCACCGGCGTGCGGCAGCTGTCGCCGTACATGCTGATGATGCCGCTGATGATGGTCATGGCGACGGTCGGCTTCATGGCCGGTGGCGGATCCGGCGGCAAGAAGGTGCCCGAGATCAACGCCGATCGCAAGGAGTACCTGCGCTACCTGGCGGGTCTGCGCACCCGCGTGACGTCCTCGGCGGCGGCCCAGGTGACGTTCTTCAACTACCACGCACCGCATCCCGACGACCTGCTGTCGATCATCGGCACGCACCGGCAGTGGTCCCGCCAGTCGAGTTCGGACTTCTACGCGGCCGTGCGGATCGGCCTGGGTACCGAGCCCGCCGTCGACCGGCTGCTCAAGCCGTCCGTCGGTGGCGAACTGGCAGGCCCGCAGGCCGCGCCGCAACCCCACCTGGAGCCGGTCAGCCACATGTGGGTGACGAAGTTCCTGCGCACCCACGGCCTGATCCACGACTGCCCGAAACTCGTTCAGCTGCGCACCTTTCCGACCATCGCGATCGGCGGTGACGGCGACCGCGAGGGCCTGCTCACGGCGATGATCTGCCACCTGGCGGTGTTCCATCCGCCGGACCTGCTGCAGCTGCGCGTCCTCACCGACACGCCCGAGGACCCGCGGTGGTCGTGGCTGAAGTGGCTGCCGCACGTGCAGCACCAGAACGACACCGACGCCGCCGGCGCGACCCGGCTCGTCTTCACCCGGCCCGACGGGCTGGCCGACCTGACCGCCCGGGGCCCGCACACCGCCGACTCGGCACCCGCCGGGCCGTACGTCGTCGTCATCGACCTCACCGGCGGCAAGGCCGGCTTCCCGGTGGACGGCCGCGCCGGCGTCACCGTCATCACGCTCGGCAATCACCGGGGGTCCGTCTACCGCATCCGGGTCGATCCGGACGGCACCGCCGACGACAAGCTGCCCAACCAGCCGTTCCGTCTGGTGACCAGCCAGTCGGACACGATGACCGCCGCGCAGGCCGGCCGCATCGCGCGCAAGCTCGCGGGCTGGTCGATCACCGGAACGATCATCGACAAGAGCACCCGCGTGCAGAAGAAGGTCGCCACCGAGTGGCACCAGCTGGTGGGTGCGCAGACGATCGAGGAGGTCACGCCCGCGCGGTGGCGGATGTTCACCGACACCGACCGGGACCGGCTCAAGATTCCGTTCGGGCACGAACTGAAGACCGGCGACATCCAGTACCTCGACATCAAGGAGGGCGCCGAGTTCGGTGCAGGCCCGCACGGCATGCTCATCGGCACGACCGGTTCGGGCAAGTCGGAATTCCTTCGGACGCTGATCCTCTCGCTGGTGGCCACGCATCATCCCGATCAGGTCAACCTCCTGCTCACCGACTTCAAGGGCGGGTCGACGTTCCTCGGCATGGAGAAGCTGCCGCACACCGCGGCCGTCGTCACGAACATGGAGGAAGAAGCCGAACTGGTCAGCCGCATGGGCGAGGTGCTCACCGGTGAACTGGACCGTCGGCAGTCGATCCTGCGCCAGGCCGGTATCCAGGTCGGGGCGGCCGGCGCGCTGTCGGGTGTCGCGGAGTACGAGAAGCACCGCGAGCGCGGCGCCGACCTGCCACCGCTGCCCACACTGTTCGTCGTCGTCGACGAATTCGCCGAACTCCTGCAGAACCACCCCGACTTCATCGCGCTGTTCGACCGGATCTGCCGCGTCGGTCGCTCACTGCGCGTGCACCTGCTGCTCGCGACGCAGTCACTGAACACCGGCGGCGTCCGCATCGACAAACTCGAGCCCAACCTGACCTATCGGATTGCGTTGCGCACCACCAGCTCCGCGGAGTCCAAGGCGGTGATCGGCACGCCCGAGGCGCAGTACATCACCAACAAGGAGAGCGGCGTCGGCTTCCTGCGCGTCGGCATGGAGGATCCGGTGAAGTTCAAGAGCATCTACACCGGCGAGCCCTACGTGCCCGCCACCGCGCAGTCCGAGAACGGCGACGCCGCGCCACGGCACGCGGCCGCGAGCAAGGTTCGGATCCACCAGTTCACTGCCGCCCCGATCGCAGAGCCGGTGGCCCAGTGACCGTTCAGCGAGAAGCCGGAGGCGGATCGCGTTACGGCGTAGGCGAACCCGAACAGCGGGTGCTGCGCGAGGTCGTCCTCGACCAGTTGGCGACGGGCGAGGTACGCGCCTACCGAATGTGGTTGCCGCCGTTGACCGATCCCACTCCGGTCAACGAACTCGTCGAGCGGGACAACCCCCAGCCGCTGCGATTCGGCCTTGGGATCATGGACGAGCCGCGCAGGCACCGCCAAGAGGTGTGGGGGATCGACACGTCGGCGGCCGGCGGCAACATCGCGATTGGCGGTGCGCCCCAGACCGGCAAGTCCACGTTCCTGCAGACGCTGTTGCTCTCGGCGGCCGCGACGCACACGCCGCGGCAAGTGCAGTTCTACTGCATCGACCTCGGCGGCGGCGGGCTGATGTACCTCGAGGACCTGCCGCACGTCGGCGGCGTCGCGACCCGGTCGGAGCCCGACCGCGTCAACCGCATGGTCGCCGAGATGAAAGCCGTTCTGCGGCAGCGCGAGGCGATGTTCAAACAGCACCGGGTAGGGTCCATCGCGACGTATCGGCAGCTGCGGCAGGACCCCAGCCACCCGGCGTCGGCCGACCCGTTCGGCGACGTGTACCTGGTGATCGACGGCTGGCCGGCGTTCGTGCAGGAGTTTCCCGACCTCGAGCCGGTCGTTCAGGACCTCGCCGGTCAGGGCCTGGCCTTCGGCGTGCACTGCGTCATCTCGACTCCGCGCTGGACCGAGCTGAAGGCGCGCGTACGCGACTACCTCGGCACCAAGGTGGAGTTCCGCCTCGGCGACGTCAACGAGACGCAGATCGACCGGATCACCCGGGAGATTCCCACCAACCGGCCCGGCCGCGCGGTGTCGACGGAGAAGCACCATCTGATGATCGGGGTGCCACGTCTCGACGGCGTGCACAGCGCGCATGACATGGTGCCTGCGATCACCGCCGCGGTGGCCCACATCGCGTCGCTGCACACGGATCAGGCGCCACAGGTCCGGGTGCTGCCCGAGCGCATCTACCTCCACGATCTCGACCCGAGCCCGCCGGGGCCGGAGAGCGACTACCGGACCAGGTGGACGGTGCCGATCGGCCTGCGCGAGTCGGACCTGTCGGTGGCGTACAACCCGATGCACGCCACGCCGCACCTGTTGATCTTCGGGGCGCCGAAGTCGGGCAAGACCACGATCGCGCACGCCGTCGCGTCGGCGATCTGCGCGCGCAACGACCCCTCACAGGTGCGGTTCATGCTGGCCGACTACCGGTCGGGTCTGCTCGACGCCGTCCCGCAGAGCCATCTGCTCGCCGCCGGCGCCGTCAACAGGAACAACTCCTCGCTGGAGGAGTCGATCAAGGCCCTGGCGGCCAATCTGCAGAAGCGGCTGCCGCCGCCCGACCTGACCACCGCGCAGCTGCGGGCGCGGTCGTGGTGGACCGGGCCCGACGTCGTGCTGCTGGTCGACGACTGGCACATGATCGTGGCGGCCGGCGGTGTCATGCCGCCGATGGCGCCCCTGGGACCTCTGCTGCCGGCTGCTGCGGACATCGGCCTGCATCTGATCGTGACGTGTCAGATGAGTCAGGCCCACCGGGCCACGATGGACAAGTTCGTGGGCGCTGCGTACGGCGCTGGTTCGCCGACGCTGTTCCTCTCGGGCGAGAAGGCGGAGTTTCCGTCGAGCGAGATCAAGCTCAAGCGCAGGCCACCTGGCCAGGCGTTTCTCGTCTCGCCCGACGGCAAGGAAGTCGTTCAGGCTCCGTACGTGGACCCCCCGGCAGAAGAAGTGTTCGCGGCACCTCCGGAGGCCCGGTAACATTCTCATCAGTCATTCAGCAACGCTCGCTACGATTGACTAGCAAACGGGTCGGGGGATCACATGCTGCGGATCAGTGAATCTCGCATTACCGCCGAATCGTGCGCTGTCCAGTCGGTTCGGAATAGGTAAGGAGATCGCGCAATGCAACCCATGTCTCACAACCCCGCGGCGGTCGGCATCGGCGGCCAGGTGGTCGCGAATGGCGCCCGCGGGCTGGCCGGCGGAACGGCCGCAAGTGCCGAGGTAACAGCACTTATGCCGGCCGGCGCTGACGAGGTGTCCCTGCAGGCGGCGATGGCGTTCGCCACCGAGGGCGCGCAGGCTCTCGCCCTGAACGCGTTCGCGCAGGAAGAGCTGTCTCGCACCGGTGCTGCCTACATGGAAATTGGCGGCATTTACACGACGGTCGACGGCGAAAACGCCGCCGTCCTGTCGTAATAACCTCATCAACTCTTGAATTGATTTCGGGCTCAGCAAACAATGTCTGCAATCGCTGCTATTCCCACCATGCTGTGGCATGCCATGCCGCCGGAGGTCAACACCGCCCGGCTGATGCTCGGTGCCGGTCCTGCGCCCATGATGCAGGCCGCCGCCGGGTGGGAAGCGCTTGCGATCCTGCTCGAGACGCAGGCAGACGAGTTGATGAGCAGCCTGTCGGCTTTGCAGGGAGCGTGGTCGGGCGCGGCGGGTGAGCGCGCGGTCCAGGCGACCATGCCGGTCGTCGCGTGGCTGCGCACGACGTCCATGCAGGCGCAGAAGCGTGCCCTGCAGGCGACGGCGCAGGCAACGTCGTACACCGCGGCGCTCATGGCGACGCCTCCGCTGCCCGAGATCGAGATGAACCACGTGACGCGCGCGACCCTGCACGCCACGAACTTCCTCGGCGTGAACACCGTGCCCATCGGGATCAACGAGGCCGACTACTTCGTCCGGATGTGGAATCAGGCGGCGTTCACGATGGACGCCTACCAGGCCGAGACCACGGCGAACACGCTGTTCGAGCCGATCCTGCCGCTGAAGCCGGTCGTCATTCCAGGCGTCGGTCAGGGGGCGCTCGGCGCGGCAGCGGGCCGGGTGGCCGCGATGGCGCCGGGCGCGGTGGTTCGGGAGCTGTCCATCGCCACGGTCAGCGCACGGGCGAAGGTCGAGTCCGCCGCGCTGCACGGCGGCCGGGCGGCCAGCATGGCGAATCACGCCGGCACGCGTGCCGAGGGGCAGGCGCAGAAGGCCGAGAACACGGCTCAGCAGAACCCGATGCAGGGCGCTCAGCAAGGCGTCCAGATGGCGATGCAGATGGGTTCCCAGCTCGGGTCGATGGCGATGCAGGCCCCGCAGCAGGCAACGCAGATGGTGACGCAGCCGCTGCAGCAGCTCACGGGTCCGCTGCAGCAGATGTCGTCGATTTTCGGCCAAATGGGCGGCGGCAACGCACAACCCGCTCAGATCGGCCTGATCGGCGCCAGCCCGTTCTCGAACCATCCATTGGTGGGCGGTTCCGGTGCCAGTGCCGGAGCCGGTCTGGTTCGGGCGGCATCGCTGCCCGGCATGGGCGGCTCGATGGCGCAGACGCCGCTGATGGCCAACCTGGTCGGCAGCGCTGAGAAGGTGCCGATGGGTGCGGGTGCCGGTGGATCGGGGGCCGGTCTGGCTCCGGTCAACGGTGCAGGCGGCGGTGGGCCCATGGGGGACATGGGCCAGAACAAGAAGAGCGGCGGCTCCAAGCAGGGCTTGCAGGCGCCGTCACCACTCGCTCACGACCTGAGTGAGGACGAGGACGACGACTGGTGAGTCGTCGACGACACAAGACTTCCCGGCCCAAGGGGGCGGAAGGACTCGCCATTTCCCGTGGTGAGGACACAGGAAAAGAGAAAAGGTAAACACCGATGGCACAGATGAATACCGATGCCGCTGTCCTCGCCAAGGAGGCAGCCAACTTCGAGCGCATCTCCGGAGAACTCAAGGGCGTCATCGCCCAGGTCGAGTCGACGGCAGGCTCGCTCGCCGGCCAGTGGCACGGCCAGGCGGGAACGGCCGCGCAGGCTGCGCTCGTCCGCTTCCACGAGGCTGCCCAGGCGCAGATCCAGCAGCTGAACGACATCTCGGGCAACATCCACACGTCCGGCACCCAGTACACGTCGACCGACGAGGATCAGACCTCGGCGCTGACGACCGCAATGAACCTCTGATCCAGACCAACCGAACTTAGAAACGGAGACATGAACATGGGTGAACAGCTTTGGAACTTCGCCGGCATCGAGGGTGGCTCGGGCGAGATTCAGGGATCGGTCGCGACGACCGCGGGTCTGCTCGACGAAGGCAAGGCGTCGCTCGGCGCCCTGGCCGCAGTCTGGGGTGGCTCGGGCTCGGAGGCCTACCAGGCCGTGCAGATGCGCTGGGACGAGGCATCTCTCGAGCTGAACAACGCACTGCAGAACCTGGCGATGACCATCAGCGAGGCCGGCCAGACCATGGCGCAGACCGAAGCCGGCGTCACCGGGATGTTCGCGTAGCACCACGAGGCATGGAGGTGGGCGGGACCGGTCCGAGCCGTCTGGCCGGGCCGTCTCGCCCACCTCGCTTCGCGCTCAATCGTCTTCCAACCCCGAGAGGCACACATGTCGGCGGACTATGACCGGCTCTTCCACTCGTCCGAGGCCGCAGAGGCCGGCGACGACGAGACGACGACCGTGGATCCCAAGGCAGTACAAGCCGCGCTGGCAGCTTCGTCGACGCCAATGCCCATCGGTACCAACCCCGTTGATCCGATGCCGCTGACACCGACCCAGTCCGCCGCCGCACCTCCGCCGCGGTCGACCGAGGTCACCACGCAGATCCCGCCGACCCGGGCGGCCGGGCAGTCGCGCGTCCAGCCCAACGGGATGATGCGCAGCCCGCAGGGTCAGGGCCATGCCGGAGCGCGCTACGAACAACCGCGCTCTGCGCCGCCGCCGTCGCCGCGGCAGGCCGCTGCACCCGCGCCGTCCCAGCACTTCCTCGATCAGGTCGACAACCCGGGCGCCTGGACCGGCGGCCAGCCTGCGGTGCAGTCCGCGGCGTCCATGGGCAACCACCGGGCGATCGACGCACTGTCGCACGTCGGTGTCCGCTCCGCGGTCAAGATGCCGTCGCAGAAGGGCTGGCGCCGCTTCCTCTACCTCCTCACCCGGATCAACGTCGGGTTGTCGCCCGACGAGATGTACGAACTCGAGTTGTTCGCGCGGATCCGTCGCAACGCCCGTGACTCGTACCAGATCGGCGTGTTGGGTCTGAAGGGCGGCGTCGGCAAGACCGCGACCACCGTCGCGCTCGGCTCGGCGCTCAGCAAGATCCGCGGTGACCGGATCCTGGCCGTCGACGCAGATCCCGACGCCGGCAACCTCGCGGACCGCGCCGGACGCCAGTCTGCGGCGACGATCGCGGACCTGTTGTCGGACAAGGATCTGGCGCGGTACAACGACATCCGCGCGTACACCAGCATGAACGGCGCGAACCTCGAGGTGCTCTCCTCCGACGAGTACAGCGGCGCGCGTCGGGAGTTCAACGAGGACGACTGGACGGCAGCCGTCGGGATCGTCTCGCGGTACTACAACCTGGTGCTCGCCGACTGCGGCGCCGGGCTGTTCCAGTCGGGCTCGCGAGGCGTGCTGTCGACGGTCTCCGGACTGGTGATCGTGGCGAGTGCGTCGATCGACGGCGCACGCCAGGCCGCGGTCACGATGGACTGGCTGCGTCAGAACGGGTATCAAGATCTGATGGGTAGGTCCTGCGTGGTCATCAACCACGTCGTGCCGGGCAAGCCGAACATCGACGTCGACGATCTCGTCCAGCAGTTCGAGAGGCACGTCCCGCCGGGTCGGGTCATCGTGCTGCCCTGGGACAAGCACATCGCGGCTGGCACCGAGATCCAGCTCGAGCTGTTGAGCAACACCTTCCGTCGCCGGATCGTGGAGTTGGCCGCGGCGCTGTCGGACGACTTCGACAGGCTTGAGCGGCGTTGACCACCACGGCGGCTGCACCCAATACGTCGGGCGTGACGCCCGGCAGGCCGTCGACTACCCGCGTCACGATCCTGACCGGCAAGCGCATGACCGATCTGGTCCTGCCAGCGGCTGCTCCCGTCGAGGCCTACATCGACGAGACGGTGTCGTTCCTCGCCGAACTCCTCGAGGATGCGCCGAAGGACGTGCTGGCGGGCTTCGACTTCAAGGCACAGGGCGAGTGGGCGTTCGCGCGTCCCGGTGCTCCGCCGTTGAAGGTCTCGGAGTCCCTGGACGAGGCGGGCGTGGTCGACGGATCGCTGCTGACCCTGGTCTCGGTCAGCCGGACCGAGCGGTACCGGCCTCTGGTCGAAGACGTCATCGACGCGATCGCGGTGCTCGACGAGTCGCCGGAGTTCGACCGCACGGCACTAAACCGATTCGTCGGCCTGGCCATACCCGCCGTCTGCGTAGTGCTGACCATTGCGGCCATGCGGGCGTGGGACGCAACCGGGCGCAGCTGGTGGTGGACGCTGGCGATCGGCGTGCTCGGCCTGGCTGTGCTCGGCGGCAGCATGCTGGCCAAGAACCGGTACCGGAACATCGACATGTGCGAGAGCCTGTTGGTGGCGTCGATGCCGCTGCTGGCCGGCGCCGTCGCCCTCGCCGTCCCGATCCCGCGTGGCATCGACGGGCTGGGGGCGCCGAACATCGCCGGTGCCGCAGCCGTCGTGCTGCTGCTGGTGCTGGCCACCCGCGGTGGGCCACGCAAGCGCGCCGAGATCGCGTCGTTCCTCGCGGTGGCGGCGATCGCCATCACCGCGGCGGCAGTGGCCTTCGGGTACGGCTGGTCCTACTGGGTTCCCGCCGGCGCCATCGCCTTTGGGCTGATCGTGGTCACGAACGCGGCGAAGCTGACCGTGGCCGTCGCCCGGATCGCGTTGCCTCCGATCCCGGCGCCCGGTGAGACGGTGCACAACGACGAGCTGCTGGACCCGGTGTCGGCGCCCGATCCGACCGACGAGGAATCACCGACCTGGCAGGCGATCATCGCGTCGGTGCCGGAGTCGGCGGCTCGACTGACCGAGCGCAGCAGGCTCGCGAAGCAGCTGCTGATCGGTTTCGTGAGCGCCGGCGCGACGGTGCTCGCCGCAGGTGCGATCACCGTCGTGGTGCAGGGCCACTTCTTCATGCACAGCCTGATCGTCGCGGGACTGGTGACGGCGATCTGCGGGTTCCGGTCGCGGCTGTACGCCGAACGATGGTGTGCGTGGGCGCTTCTCGCGGCCGCGGTGGTCGTTCCGACCGGCGTCGCGGTCCGGCTGTCCACCTGGTATCCGGACTCGGCGTGGATGGTGTTGACGCTGTACGCAGCGCTCGGCATCGTCGCGCTGATCATCGTGGGTGCGACCGACAGCGTGCGTCGGGTGTCGCCGGTGACCAAGCGGATCCTCGAGCTACTCGACGGCGTGGCGATCGCGGCCGTGATCCCGCTGCTGCTGTGGATCGCCAGCGTGTACGACGTGCTGCGGAACCTGCGGTTCTGACATGGGTATCGGTAGCGGTGCAGGCGACACGCTCCGGGTCGACCCGGAGATGCTGTCCCAGTTGGGTTCACAGCTCGAGACGTCGGCGCGGGCCCTGCCGGAGGCACCGGACCCGTTCACGGTGACCGGGAGCGATGCGATCTCCGCTGCGATCGCGGAGAGGCTTCCCGCGTTGGAGACGCCGATCGTCGAGGGTCTGCCAGCGGTGAAGCAGGCTGCGGCGCAGACGGCGTCGAACATCGTGGCGGCGGCGGGCAAGTACCAGGGCACCGATGAGGAACTGGCTGCGGCGTATGAGAAGCAGCAGTTCGGTGGTGGTAGCGCTGGCGGCGCCGGTGGTGGGGCTGCGGGTGTCGCCTCCGGGGCGGCCGCCTCTGCGGGTGCAGGCGCGGCTGGGGCCGGGGGCGGCGCGATGGGGCAGATGGGCCAGCTGATGAGCATGCCCATGCAGATGGCGAGCCAGGCCGCGCAAATGCCGCAGCAGGCGATGGGCGCGATGAGCCAGATACCGCAAGCCGGTATGCAGGGCGCTCAGCAGATCGTGCAGATGGCCACCGGTGCGGGCAAGGACGCCGGCGGTGCCCCCGAGTCGGGGGCCGAAGAACGCCGGGGCGACGAGCGTGAGCGCGACGAGGCGGCCGGCGGCAAGCACCGCGAACGCGCGCCGATAGACGAAGCGCCCGTGAGTGGTTCAGCGGTGCCCGATAGCGGTGCGGCCAGCCCGCGGCATGCGGCGCCGGAGACGCCTGTCGACCTGTAGCTGCCTCGCCGAGTGTGAACTTCACGACGTTCTCGGGTGATTTCCGTCGTGACGTTCACACTCGACGTCGGGCGGCCAACATCCCGATCCTCGTGGAAGGGCAGGTGGACGCTTGGCGGCACTCCCCGGGTTAGCTCACCACGTCCTAGCCCGCGCAACGCTTCTCGCGTTCACGGTGTCGCCTGCAGTGGCTCCTCGATGATGTCGCGACGGTAGCGACGTGCGGCGAGGGCGTAGCAGCCGATCGCCACCAGCTGCATGGTCGGCACCAGGATCAGGAGCGCGCGGCCCAGTCCCTGCGGGCCCAGGTCCGGGGTCAGCGCATCGCTGATCACCCCGGTCAGGAACGGGCCGACCGCGCCCAGGGTGGCGTTGAAGAACAAGAAGATGGCCGAAGCCGTCGCACGCTGCTCGGGGAGCACCAGACGCTGGATCGCCGCGATGGACGGCGCCAGATACGCGGTGCCGATGACGTAGGCCAGTGCCAGCAGCCAGACGCACACCGTGCGGCTCTCCACGACGAACGCCAACGCGGACGCCGGCAGCAAGGCCGCGATCAGGATGACGACGATCCACAGCAACCAACGCGGGTCGCGGGTGGCCAGCCGGTCGGCGATGCGGCCGACGATGAGCAGCCCCAGGACCCCGAGCAGGCCGGTCGCGAGGCCGTACTCGATGCCGACCTCGCCGAGTGACATGCCCCGGGTTCGCATCAGGAACGCAGGAGCGAAGGTGGTCAGCGAGTAGCCGGCCGCCGACACCAGCGCGGTACCGGCCACCATGGCCAGGAAGCTGGGTTTGCGCAGCAGATCCCACCAGTGCAACGCGGCGGCGCTCTCCCGCGGCGGCGGGGTGGGCAGGGTCTGACGGCGGCCCAACACCCACAGCACCAGCGGCGCGAGCAGCACACTGATGCCGCCCATCACGACGAAAGCCGCGCGCCAGCCCATGCTCTCGGCGAGCAGGCCGCCGCCGAGCAGACTGGCGGCACTGGCCAGTGGGATGGACATGGTGATGACCGCCAGCGGCGCCGACCGCTTCTCCGGGACGAAGTTGCGCGCCACGTAGGCGTGCGCTGCCGGAGTGCTGCCCGCCTCGCCGACGGCCACGCCGACGCGGGTCAGTGCGAGCTGGAAACCGGACTGGACCGCGCCGCCCAGCATGGTCATCGACCCCCACAGCGTGAGGCAGCCGGCGATGACGGCACCGAATATGCCGCGGTCGGCCACGCGCGCGATGACGATGCCCAGCACGGCGTAGACGATGAGGAACCCGAACCCGTTGATGACGCCGATTGCGGTGTCGGACAACGCGAGTTCCTGCTTGATGGGCTCGGCGAGGACGCCCGGCAGGAAGCGGTCGACGTAGTTGAGTGTGCCGACGAGGGCCAGCACCGCGACGGCGGCCCATGCGCGAGCCGGCCCGTGCGTGGTCAGCGGTTCGAGCGCAGCGGTGTCCTGCGGTCGCGACATGGTCCTCCTCGATGGGGTCGATGCTGAGCAGTCACTTTGACACACGGTGCTCGACGCGAGAACTAGACTGCGGTGGCGGTCGCCCGTGGCTGTGCCGATCGGAGGAGGTCCACCGTGACCATCGTCAATGCCGACAACTTCGCTCGAGCCGAGTCCGATCTGATGTTCTCGCGGATGCTGGCCGATTCCGGCGGACTTGGGCGGTGGGTCCACTACCGGGTGCCCGCGCCGCTCGACCACCAGCCGATCATCAGGCTCAACCGCGACACCCTCTACAGCCAGACGGTCGTGAACCTGACCCAGGGCGCCCAACTCGTCGTGCCCGACTCGGGTGATCGGTACATGTCGGTCATGGTCGTGACCCGCGACCACTACGTTCCGGCCATCATTCACGCTCCTGGCACGGTCGATCTCGATGCGGCCGAACTCGACACCGACTACGCCATGCTGGGGGTTCGGATTCTCGTAGACCCGGCCGACCCGGACGACGTCGCCGCAGTGAATGCGCTGCAAGACGAACTCGAGGTGCGAGCGGCATCCAACGAGCCGTTCCCCGAGCCCCAGTACGACGCCGCAACCCAGACCCACACCCGTCAGGCGCTGCTCGATCTATCGACGGGACTGCCCGACTATCGGCGGGCGTTCGGCCGCCGCAGCGAGGTGGATGCGGTACGCCACCTCATCGGGTCGGCGTCGGCATGGGGTGGACTGCCCGAGTACGAGGCGCACTACGTCAACGTCAATCCCGGTTTGCCGGTGGGGGAGTACCGGATGCGCCTGGCCGACGTCCCTGTCGACGCATTCTGGTCGGTGTCGCTGTACAACGCGCAAGGATACTTCGAACCGAACCCGCTGGGCGTCAACAACATCAACAGTCTCACCGCTGCGCCGGAGGCCGATGGTTCGGTCATCGTGCACTTTGGCGTGGACCCCGGGGACAAGCGCAACTTCCTCTACGTGATGGATGGCTGGAACTTCTTGCTGCGCATGTACCGGCCTCGCCCGGAGGTTTTGGACGGACGCTGGAGCGTGCCCCGCGTGGAGGCGCTGCCCTCGTGACCGAAGCGGGTACGGACCTGCGGGCGCTCGCCGCGCGCGCTTACGTCTACGGGTTTCCTCTCGTGTTCAATCTCGAGCAGGTCCGCCGGTACGTCGAAACCGGGATCGGAGCGAACCCGGCGGCACCGTTCAACTCCTTCAGCCATGCGCGCACGGTGGCCGGACCGGACGACCGGTTCGTCACCATCAACAACGACACCGTCTACTCCATGGCTCAACTAGATCTCTCGGCCGGACCTCTGATACTCGACGTGCCCGACACCTCCGGCCGCTACTACGTGCTCCAGTTCGTCAGCGCGTGGACGGAGAACTTCGCCTACGTAGGGAAGCGATCCACTGGAACGACGGCAGGACGCTACCTCCTCGTCGGCCCGAACTCCGCTGCGGAGGATTCGGACAAGCCGTACGACAACGTGATTCACCTTCCCACCGACGTCGCCTCGATCGTCGGACGTTGGGCCGTGGACGGGCCCGAGGATCTCGCCACCGTGCATCGACTGCAGGACTCGACGACTCTCACGCCGATCGGTGACGGGCAGCCGGTCGCCGGAATTCCGCACGTACGAGACGACGGCGCGGACGACGCACTCCAATTCTGGGAGAAGTACCGCCGATATTCGCAGGCCTTTGCCCCGCCCACGCGCGATCGTCCGGTTCAGGACGGGTTCGCCGCACTCGGGTTGACGGGGACGACCGCGGTGGCAGACCTCGACCCCGAGGTCCAAGCGGCGCTGCGCGACGGTTACGCAGCGGGTGCCGAGACGTTGGCCGGCGTACTGCGAGGGGGACACGTCGACTCCGTCAACGGCTGGCAGATCACGCTGCACTCCTTCGACTACAACCTCGACCACTTCGAAGTCGGCGCCCTCGACGATCCTCGGTGGAAGCAAACCGATGCCACCGAACGCCTCATCTCCCGCGCAGCAGCCGCCCTCGGAGGGCTGTGGGGGAACAACGGCTACGAGGCAGCCTATTTCGCGATCTACGTCGACGACGGCGGCCAACAGTTGACCGGCGAGCATCGGTACGAGGTGACGTTTGACCCAACACCGCCCAATGACGCCTTCTGGTCACTCACCATGTACGACGTCCCCGACTACTACCTCGTGGCCAACGCGATCGACCGCTATTCCGTCGGCGACCGAACGGCCGGCCTGAGGGTCGGCCCCGGGGGTTCGGTCACCGTGTCGATCTCTCACGACCCGCCTGACGACGCCGCGCAGCGAGCCAACTGGCTCCCGTCGCCCGCGGGTCCCTTCCGGCCGGTGCTCCGCGTCTACCTGCCCGGCGAGTCGATCATCGATCAGACCTACCCGCTGCCCCCAATGCGTCGCATCGACTGAGGATTCCTCCGAGTGAACGCGGGGAGTCTGATGGGTTCACGTCGAACCTGACGAACGGGAACCCGGGAACGGTCACGACGCCTAGAGTGAAGCTTCGGGGCTATCTACCGAGGGAGACGCGAATGCCTGGCGGTAAACCCAACATCCTGGTCATCTGGGGTGACGACATCGGCATCAGCAATCTGAGCTGTTACAGCGACGGGATGATGGGTTACCGCACACCCAACATCGACCGCATCGCCACGGAGGGGATGCGGTTCACCGATTCCTACGGAGAGCAGAGCTGCACGGCCGGCCGTGCGGCGTTCATCAGCGGGCAGAGCGTCTATCGCACCGGAATGAGCAAGGTGGGCGTGCCGGGCGTCGATATCGGCTGGGCGGCAGAGGATCCGACGATTGCCGAACTGCTCAAACCACTCGGTTACGCCACCGGCCAGTTCGGCAAGAATCACTTCGGGGACCTCAATAAGTACCTACCAACCGTGCATGGCTTCGACGAGTTCTACGGCAACCTGTACCACCTCAACGCCGAAGAAGAACCCGAGCAGTTCGACTATCCGCACAAGGACCAATTTCCGCGGCTCTACGAGCTGGCCCTCCCACGGGGCGTGCTGGACTGCAAGGCGCTCGACAAGGCGTCGATGGAACCCGACGACCCGAAGTTCGGGCCCGTCGGCAAACAAACCATCCACGACACCGGGCCGCTGACCGCCAAGCGCATGGAGACCATCGACGACGACATCGCTGACCGCACCGTCGAATACATCAAGCGCCAGCACGCCGCCGACACCCCGTTCTTCGTCTGGTGCAACTTCACTCACATGCACCTGTACACGCACCTCAAGCCGGGCAGCAAGGGCCAGGCCGGGATGTGGCAGTCCGAGTATCACGACGCGATGATCGACCACGACAAGAACGTGGGCACGGTACTCGACGCCCTTGATCAACTCGGCATCGCCGACGACACGATCGTCATCTACTCAACCGACAACGGACCGCATCGCAACAGCTGGCCCGACGCCGGCACCACACCATTCCGCAGTGAGAAGAACACCAACTGGGAAGGCGCCTACCGCATTCCGGAGATGATCCGCTGGCCCGGCAAGATCGAAGCGGGCAGTGTCTCCAATGACATCGTCCAGCATCACGATTGGCTACCGACGCTGGTCGCCGCCGCGGGTGACCCGGACGTCAGCGACAAGTTGAAGAAGGGACACCAGGTCGGCGACGTCGAGTACAAGGTGCACATCGACGGTTTCAACCTCTTGCCCTATCTGATGGGCGAGGTGGAACACAGCCCGCGGCGGGGGTTCTTCTACTTCAACGACGACGCCCAACTGGTCGGTATGCGTTTCGAGAACTGGAAGATCGTGTTCGCCGAGCAGCGGTGCCAAGGCACCCTTCGAACCTGGGCCGAGCCGTTCACCGAACTGCGGGTGCCCAAGCTGTTCAACCTGCGGACCGACCCGTTCGAATACGCCGACATCACCTCGAACACCTATTACGAGTGGTTCCTGCGGCGCGACTTCTTCGTGTTCTACGCCACGGCGATGGCGGCGCAGTTCCTCGACACGTTCAAGGAGTTCCCGCCCCGGCACCCACCTGCCAGCTTCAGCGTCGACCAGATAGTGAAGAAGCTCGAAGACTTCTTGGCGGCAGACTGAATGCTCGACTCGTGGCGGGACGGGCCGACGAAGTCGTCGATCGTCGACTTCGTCCACGGCGTGACCGCTGGTGTGCCGGTGGAGGAGCGCATCGCCGTCTTCGACAACGACGGAACGCTGTGGTGTGAGAAGCCGGCGTATGTGCAGCTCGACTTCATCGTTCGACGGCTGGCCGACAAGGCCGCCGACGATCCAGGACTACGGAGCCAACAGCCCTACCGGGCCGCCGTCGAGCAAGACCTGAGCTGGTTCGGCGCGGCCGTCACCAAGCACTATCGGGGCGACGACGACGATCTGAACCTGCTCGCCCGCGCCGGACTGCAACTACACATGTCTATGTCCGTCGACGAGTACGCCGGCCACGTCACCGACTTCTTCTCCCACGCCGACCACCCGACCTTCGGCCGTCCCTACCGCGCGTGCACCTACGCGCCGATGGTCGAGCTCCTCGGCTACCTGGCGGACAATGACTTCACCTGCTACATCGTCTCGGGTGGCGGCCGGGACTTCATCCGGCCGGTCGCGCAGGCGATCTACGGCATCCCGCCGGAGCGCGTCATCGGGAGTGCACAGGGCCTGAAGTTGGACTATTCGGGTGACTTGCTAATTCAGCCGACACTCGACGTCTTCGACGACGGACCCGAGAAGCCCGTGCAGATCTGGAGCCGCATCGGCAGGCGTCCGCTCCTTGCGGCCGGAAACTCGAACGGCGACGACGAAATGCTTCGGTACTGCCGTGGCCTACGGCTGCTGGTGGATCACGACGACGCCGACCGAGAGTTCGCCTATTCCGCGGGTGCGGAGCGTGCGCTCGAGCATGCCGGCGCCCAGGGCTGGACGGTGATCAGCATGCGCCGCGACTGGACGACGATCTTCGATGCCTGACGGCCTCGTTCGCATCCCAGCTCAAACCGCGACGCTCGGCTCAGACACGCACTATCCCGAGGAAGCGCCAAGCCGCGACGTCTCCGTCGATGAATTCTGGGTGCACACCCACGCCGTCACCAATACGCAGTTTGCCGAATTCGTCGCCGATACCGGCTATGTCACCGTCGCCGAGCGCCCGATCAGTTCGGCGGACTATCCGAATGCTCCGACGGAGAACTTGCAGCCGGGCTCCATGGTGTTCCGTCGCACCCCCGGGCCCGTGGACCTGCGCCACCTCAGCCAGTGGTGGATCTGGACGCCCGGCGCGTCATGGCGCCATCCGGTCGGCCCGAATTCGTCGATCGACAGGCGTGCGGACCACCCCGTCGTCCATGTCGCCCACGAGGATGCGCAGACATACGCCGAGTGGGCAGGCATGGCGCTGCCCACCGAGGAACAGTGGGAGACCGCTGCCCGCGGCGGGCTCACGGGAGTCGCGTTCACGTGGGGCGACGACCCCGAGCCGGCAGGACGGAGATTCGCGAACTTCTGGCACGGCGACTTCCCCTGGCGCCCCGAGCCGGGCTACGGCCGCACCATGGCGGTGGGCAGCTTCCCGCCGAACGACTACGGGCTGTACGACATGGCAGGAAACGTCTGGGAATGGACCACCACCTGGTACGCCGACGGGGGAGCGGCGTGCTGCGCCGAGGAGAGTTACGACCCGGCGCAACCCCAGTTCAGGCGACCCCGGCGCGTCGTCAAGGGCGGGTCCTTCCTGTGCGCAGACACCTACTGCCTGCGCTACCGACCCGCCGCTCGCCGCGGGCAACCGGTCGACACGGGCATGAGCCACATCGGTTTCCGTTGCGTCAGCATGTGAGGCACTGCCCGGTCGACTTTCGCCATGACGCATGATGGCGTGTCCGCATTCGCGCCGACCTTCTAGCCGACCGCATCGCGCCCCAGACCGGAGACACCATGGCAAGGACGAGAACCACCGGTAGGGCATGGGCGGTGGTGTTGGTCCTTGCCGTGATCGGGATCTACGTCGCAGTCATCCTGACCTACGCGCTCGCGGGTCGCATCGACGACGCCGACGATCGAGAGCCTGCGACCAACGGTGCGCTGGTGTACCTCGACGTCGACGCCGTGTCGGGAGAGACGTTCTCGTTCCAGACCCGCGTCGCGGTGTATCCGGGGGCCGACCTGCTCACCGCCGATGGCGACCTGCGCGAGGACCTGACAGTCGACGTTAGCCCCGCCGCGAGCGCGGACTCGCTGACGTTCGCACGCGGCACGCGCGTGGGATCACAACCGGTCAGCCTCTACGCCGATGGCGACATCCGCCAGTGGCCATTCGACGCGTACGAGACATCCGACGTGCAGGTGCAGGCGTTCACCGGTACCGGTGCTGCCCGGGTGTCCGTACCGGTCCAGGTGGTCGTCACCGACTCGGTGACGTCCTGGGCGGTGCACGCGCGCGCGTCCGAGTCCGGCCCCGCGCAGGCTCTCGACATCCACGTCGCACGCACGGGCCCGACGATCGGATCCGCGATCGCGATGTGCGCGGTGCTGATCATCCTGCCCGTCTGCACGCTCTTCGTGTCGATTCAGACGCTGCGCGGGCGCAAGCAGTTCCTCCCGCCGATCGTGACCTGGTTCGCGGTGATGCTGTTCTCGGTCCTACCGATTCGCAATCTGTTTCCCGGGTCGCCGCCGATCGGATCGTGGGTCGACTACACCGTGGTGCTCTGGGTGGTCATGGGTCTGGCCACTGCACTCGCGCTGTACGTCACCGCGTGGTGGCGGCAGGCGCCCTAGCCGCTCGGACTCCTCGAAGAGGTGCGCGAACACCGACATAGGGTTGTCGCGAGGGTGTCCGATCCTGGTGCCATGAACGAGAACACGGACGTGACGACGACGAACACCGCTGCTGCCGATGCGGCGCTTGCAGTGTGGCTGGACATGTGGAACTCCGGCGGCGAGATCGCCCGTCGGATCTGCAGTGCGGACTTCCTCATTCACTTCTCGAACTCCGAAGCGGATGGGTCGAATCCGGGCGACGACGTGGTGGGCGCGGAGAGTTTCGCTCGGTTCCTGGATTCGTATCGCGAGCGGCATCCGGATGTGGTTTTCACCGAGGTGTCACGGGCGGTGGACGGTCCGCACGGGCGAATGCTGTGGAACGTCCGCGCCGGGGACGCTGCTGCCGGCGGGGTCGACGTCTTCGACTTCACCGAGGATGGACTGATCCGCGAGGTGTGGTCGGTGGGCGGGACGCGCCCGCATCGCACCTGAGGCCGGGGAGACTTACGGGCATGAGGCGTGCCGAGAGGATGTACGCGCTGGTCGATCTGCTGCGGGGATCGCGCCGGCCGTTGTCGGCCGCTCGACTCTCGGAGGAGTTCGAGGTCTCCAAGCGCACGATCGAGCGTGACATCCAGTCGCTTCAGCTCGCCGGGGTCCCGATCTACGCCCACCACGGGGTGTCGGGCGGATACTCGATCCTGCGGGAGCACTCCTTGCCGCCGCTGAATCTCACGGTGCCGGAGTCGTTGGCAGTGCTTGCGGGCCTTGGTCTCTTGGAGACTTCACCGTATGGGGCGGCGGCGCGTCGGGCGCGCGCGAAGGTCCTCGCGATCAGCCGCGAGGACCAGCTTGCGCCAGTCGACGACGCATTGGCGTCGATGTTCGTCATCGATGCCGAGCCGCAGCCGGACGTAGCAGTGTCACTGATTCCCGAGGCGATTGCCGCCCGCCGAGTCGTACGGTTGGACTACGTCGCCGCCGACGGCGAGACCCGCACGACCCGTGACGTGGAGGCCATGGGTCTGCTGCGCGGAGGGGATGCCTGGGTGTTCGTGGCGTGGTGCCGGCTGCGTGACGGCATCCGCGGGTTCCACCTCGACCGCATCCGGCACCTGGAGATCACCGATGAGGTCTTTCCCGAACGCGATCCCGCGCTGCTCGACGCGGACCTGTCGCGTTGGCGCACTCGCCGGCTCGGATGACGCCACGGCGGGCGTTCGCTGCTCAGTGCTGGTCGGGGCTCGGTTCTCGGGTGGAGGCTACGACGGACCCAAGATCACCGCCGAAGAGGTGGAGCGGGCAGCGCTGAACGGATGGGAACGCGACGACGTTGGGCGCGGACCGCCGCACCGACGGTGCCCGCCTGTTGCTTGCATTCGCGACGAAATGACACATCCGCCGATATGCTCAGCGAGCCTGTGCGGACGCTCTCATCCAGCAGGGGTCGTCCGCGCGCAACGCCCGTCGGTGCCGTGACGGCGACGCCCCCGTGCCGGCCTTCGACAAAGCCCGCCACGGGGTGGGCTGCCCTGCGAACACCGGGAGAGCGCCGTCGTGGCGAAGCATCGTGTGAAGAGAACCGTGTCCGGCTGGCAGCGCGTTGGAGTGGGTGTCGGCGGAGCGGCGGCGCTCGGCGTCGGCGTTCTGTTCGTGGCCGAACACATCGGTCCGTCGGCGCATCCGGTGACAACGGCGCGCGTGCACCTCGCATCGGTCGAGGCGCCGTTGGCGCCCGCCGTCGTCGACGACTCGTGGTGGCTTCGCGACGGCGGTTCGGGCGTCGCTGCCCTGCTGCTACCGACGCCGGCACCCTTGCTCGCAGCTCAACCCGTCGCGGATCCGCGTCCGATGATCGGCTACGGCGGATGGCTCATCGGCAATGGCATCAACGCCGCCGCTGACTGCGTCGGAGCCGCCTGCAACGGCGGAAACGGAGGGCTGTTCTTCGGCAACGGCGGCCGCGGCGCCAACGGCGGTAACGGGGGCAACGCCGGATGGTTCGGCAACGGCGGCGCCGGCGGCAATGGAGGAACGGCTCAGGACGGCGGCAACGGCGGCCGCGGCGGCCTGTTCGTGGGCAACGGCGGTGCGGGTGGCAACGGCGGAGCCGGAACGGCGGGTGTTGATGCTACCGCGGCCGGTACCGCGGGAGCGATCGGCGGCGCCGGCGGCAACGGCGGTGCGGGTGGTGCGAGCGGCGCGATCGGCCTCGGCGGAACGGGCGGCGCCGGCGGCGCCGGCGGACGCGGCGGCAACGGTGCTACCGGCGTGGACGGTGTTGATGCCACGGTCGTGGGCGCACCCGGCATCGGCGGTGCAGCCGGAGGCGACGGTGGTCGTGGCGGAGCCGGCGGCAACGCAGGCGCCGGAGGCGCCGGCTCTCTCCTGCTCAATTCCGGGCAGGCCGGCACGAATGGTGCCGGCGGCGCCGGAGGCAACGGAGCGATGGGCGGCAACGGCGGCGCCGGCGCCGATGGTGCCGATGGCCGTGACGGCGTGAACGGCGCGACTGCCGGCGAGAATGGTGAGGACGGCGTCGCCGGCCAGGCGGGCGGCACGGGCGGCGACGGCGGCTCTGGCGGACGGGCCGGTCTCGGTGGTGCCGCGGGCCTTGGCGGCATCGGAGGAGCCACCGGTGCCGCGGGCAGCGCCGGATTGCAGGGCAACGGAGGCGCGGGCGGCAACGGCGGCAATGGTGGTGCCGGCGGAAACGGTGTGACGGGCGCCGACACGGCGGCGGCGACGGTAGCCGGCGCACCTGGTGCCACGGGGCAGGCGGGTGGCGCAGGCGGTTCGGGCGGTGCCGGTGGCGATGCCGGACGCGGCGGCTCCGGCACGGTGAGCGGCGCGGTGGGCGCCAACGGATCTGGCGGTGCAGGCGGGGACGGGGCCAACGGGGGCAGGGGCGGCGATGGCGCGAGTGGCTCCGACGGAAACGATGGCTCCGGCCGCATTGGTGAGCGCGGCGACGACGGGCAGGCCGGCGGCAAGGGCGGCGACGGCGGCGCCGGCGGAGGGGCAGGGACCGGCGGCCAGGCCGGCAGCGGTGGGACGGGTGGAACGACCGGCCAGGCCGGTACCGCCGGCAGTCAAGGCAACGGGGGCAACGGCGGCAACGGCGGCGACGGCGGTCGCGGTGGCGCCGGTGCGACCGGCGCCACGGGCCAGGCCGGCGCGTCCACCATCAGGCCGTCGGACGGCGGCGTGGGCGGCGCAGGCGGTGTGGGGGGCGACGGTGGCAATGGCGGTGGCGGCGGCGCGGCAGGCCACGGCACCGTCGCGGGGATGAGCGGCGCCAACGGAGACGGCGGTTCGGGCGGCGACGGCGGCACGGGTGGCACGGGTGGCCGGGGCGGCAGCACCGCGGTCGGCAGCGGTGCCTCGGGAGGCGTTGGCGGACAGGGTGGTTCGGGCGGCAACGGTGGCCAGGCAGGAACGGGCGGAACTGCTGGAACGGGATCGGCGGGCACGCACGGCGCCTTGGGCGCCGGCGGCAACGGTGGCGACGGTGGCGACGGTACGGGGTTCGGGGGGCGCGGCGGTGACGGAGCCTCGATGAGCGCCTCCGGCGACGGCATCACGGTCGTCGCCGGCAACGGCGGTTCCGGTGGGGCGGGCGCCGTCGGCGGCCCGGGACAGGGCGGCAACGGTGGGACGGCGACCGTCGTCGGCGACGGTGCCACCAGCATCGGCGGGCATGGCGGTAACGGCGGTCCAGGCCAGGCTGCGGGCGGCACCGGTGGTCTGGGCGGCGCGGCGTCCGCAGTCGGGACGAACGCCACCGCCGTCGGGGGCAACGGCGGCAACGCCGCGGCAGGCATATCGGGCGGAGCGGGCGGCGGCGGTGGCTCGGCCAGTGTCGACGGCCCGGGTGGTACCGCCGTGGGCGGCAGCGGCGGCACCGGGGGCCTCTCGTCGAGCACCGTCGCGGGCGGCCTCGGTGGAAACGGTGGCACCGCGTCGTCGATCAACGACGTCGGAGGCACCGCAACCGGTGGCGCAGGTGGCACCGGCGGAAACAGCTTCGGCGGCACGGGAGGCCAGGGCGGGTCGGGCGGAACGGCGTCGGCGGCCAGCGGGTCGGCTACCGGCGGCACCGGCGGGTCAGGCGGCAACACCGATCTGCGGTCGGTCGGCGGCCGTGGCGGTGCGGGGGGCGACGCGAGTTCGGACGACGGCGCGGCTACCGGTGGACGTGGGGGCGCCGGGGGCAGCAACCCGGTCGGCGGCGGGGGGCGCGGCGGGGACGGCGGCAGCGGCCAAGGCACTCCGGGACGCGGCGGCGACGGCGGTAACGGCGGTTCGTCTGGCGGCGCCGGAGGAGCCGGGGGCAGCGGCAGCACGTCGGACGGGAACCCGGGTTCGGCCGGCTGAGTGATCGTCGGCGTCCCGCCCGCGGCGGGGGCTCGTCGATGGGGGCCGCGTACCGGGGGATGACGGCGAACTGGTCGATCAGCGTGGGGCCGAGCCCGAAGCACTCTCCACCCGCTCGGGTCCGACCTGGGTGACGTTGCGGCCGTCGACCACGCCTGCGCCGACGAGCGTGGCCCCCGCTGAAGACGCATGCCGGCGTCAGCGATGCAGTTTGAGCCCGTCGACGATCTTGTCGACGACCTTGCGCTCCGCGCGCACTGCAAGTCCGACGACGTCCATCTCGGCGCGTCCGACGGCCGCCACCGCGGCCCGGTTCTCGTCGTCGTGACCGGTATCGAACAGTGCCGAGGTGAAGATGGCGGGCGACACTCCTCGGTCGACTGCCCGATTGAGAGTGCGGATTACGCGCGCTTTGTCGGCGCCGAACACCATGACGGGCTGACCGAACATCGGCGCGTACTCGTTGCCGTCGGCGTCGACGTAGCTCAGGCCGATCGCCTCGGCTGCCGTTGCGGCGATGCCGCTGGCGAGAAACGCCGTCACGTTGAGTTTCTGCCAGGTCGTCAAGCCGTCATCCAGGACCACGGCAATCTTTGTGTGCAGGTGGTTCGTTGCCCCGGACGGCTCAGGAGCCAGCTTAAGTTCGCTCACGACGGCCAACGTAGGCGGTTCACTCGTTGTGCTCCACCATGGCCGAATTTCGTTCGGACCTACATGCCATCATGGCCGCGTGGACGAATTGGATTCGGCGATCGTGGCCGCGTTGCAGGCAGACGGTCGGCGCAGCAACCGCGACCTTGCCGCCGCGCTCGGAGTGTCACCGTCCACCACGCTCGAGCGCGTGCGGTCGTTGCGGCAGCGCGGCGTCCTGGCAGGTGTTCACTACGCCGTCGACCTCGCCCAGCTGGGACGGCCTGTTCAGGCGATGATCACCGTGAGGCTGCGCCCGCAATCACGCGAGGTGGTGTTGGGCTTCCGCAACTTCGCGACCCAGCTGCCAGAAACGTTGCAGGTGTTCATTACCACGGGCGCCGAGGACGTCCTCCTCCACGTCGCGGTCCCTTCGACCGAGGCGCTGCGCGACTTCGTGCTGGACTCGCTGACCAAGCGGCGCGAAGTCGCCGGTGTCCGCACCGAAGTGGTCTTCGACCACGAGCGAAAGCACGTCATCCCACCCGCGGATGCATGAGGCATTCGGCGAAGTCGAAGGACCGCGAACGCCCTCATGCCATTTCGGACCGATGGCCACCGTGTGGGGATGACTAGTCACTCGTTTGCCTGACTTAAGGGGCCTTACGCGGTCGTTGGCATCGGTCTCTGTGACGGGTCAGCAAATGCTTTGGCGAAACAAGGCCTGGGGTGCTTCTAGCTCATCTAGCATCGGCGGTGCAGAAAAGGGGTTTTGGTGGGGGACTATGGGCTTTCCGTTGTGGCCGTCGTGGACGCAGGTCCAAAAACGGTGACGGTATGGCATGTCGACATATCGAGTACACAAACAGGTCTAGGCCGTCTCTGCGGTGCCTGGGTGGTTGACGCAAGTAACACGCGCACCGTCGAGCTTATAACCCGGGCGCGACTGGTACTTGCAACCAAGTCGGGAATGCCTGCATTGCAGCGCGCATCGGCAGAGCCGGTCGGCTACCTCGACGTCTACAGCACTTTGCAAAACATCAGTACTGAGCGCGACCGCCTGCAGCGACTCTATGAACAGCAGCCGGGCAAGAACCTAATCGCCCCTAAATGGCCTACCCTTCCCGAGACCTTCAACCTCGATGCGCCACCTTTGGCGCCTGATACCCGCGCTGAGGTCCAGGTCGCGCTCGGCGTCGCCCGCTGGCTGGAAGCGATGGCCGTGGCCTGGGAGGAGATCGAGAGTCAACGTCTCCGCCGTTCGTACATGTCCGGCGATGCAGTCGGTGACGGAAGCTCGGTTCGGCCGTGCCCAGTTGCTCTCGCGGACGCGGCGTAGCGCCGTGCTATCAGGTTTCGACTTTGTCTCGCTCGACGTGGAGACGGCGAATTACAGTCGCGGCTCTGTCTGCTCAATCGGATACGCGGTCGTGCGCGACGGCGCTCGGGTTGAGCAGGGGCAGTGGCTTTGTCGCCCACCTGAGGAGGTCGGTCATTTCGAAGGCTTCAACGTGCGCCTACACGGCATCACACCTGCGATGGTTGCCAGCCAACCCCGGTTCGAAGATCGACTGGGCGACCTACTCGACCGAGTAGCAGATCTCCCGGTGGTCGCGCACAACGCCAGCTTCGACGTCGGCGCGATAAGGACCGCCTGTTACCTGTCCGACATTGAGTGGCCGACGTTCGACTACGGCTGCTCGTTGATGTGGTCACGTCGACTGCTGAATCTCATCAATTACTCACTGCCGTTTGTCGCCGGTCACCTCGATGTGAAGCTCGACGCGCACCACGATGCTGAGGCCGATGCTGTCGCTGCCGCTGACGTAACGCTTGCACTGGCGGCCCTGCATGACGTAGCGACGATTGACGAACTCTGCTCGAAGGCGCTCACGCGTCTTGGCCGACTCACCGCCGTCGACTGGCGGGGCTGCCGGACCATTTGTGACGGGGGCGGCGGAAGCCCAAAGGCAGCACCCGCCGAGGCGAACCAGGACGCTGACCCGCACCACCCGCTGTTCGGCCAAGTCATGGCTTTTACGGGCGCACTTGCCTCGATGAAGCGGCAAGAAGCGTTCGATCTGGTTGCCCGGCTGGGCGCTGTCGGTAGCAAATCGGTCACAAAGAACACCACGTTGCTCGTCATCGGCGACGGTTTCGCCGGGACAACGCCCGACGAGTTCTGGACGGGCAAGGCGCTCGATGCATGCCGATGGCGCGCGAAGGGAAAGCCGATTCAGGTGCTGACCGAGCCGGAGTTCTTGAGTTATGCCGCTGAGACGGAGTCAAGCGGTACTAGGGCCTGATCGCGGAACCACCTCGCCTCGCGCCGGTGAGGAACTCGGCATGTGTTCGTCCTGCTGTCCGTAGGAACTGGCAGACGTGACAGGTGGCATGGAAAGCGGCGAGCCTTGGCGATGCGCGCCGCAAGTTGAACAAGGACATCTACGACGTAGTCGAATGGGCCGCGTTGCGGTGTCCCTAGTATGAAGCCGCCAGCGCCCCCGGTGCCCACGTGCCAGGCGTCTGATTTCTCGTTCGCCGTCGAGCGCCGAGGCGGATGCTGCGGGCTGACTGACGACGGGCAACCGAACCCCGAAGGACCGCCCAATGCAAACCGTCAAGCCAGAAGAACTCCGCAGCGCCGACATCGTCCGAGTGACGGACGGACCCGAAACCATTTACATCGCCACGGTCGTGATCTTAAGGGCGGCAACAACATAATGACCGCGTACCAGTCCTACAATGGCGCTGGTTCGCAGGTCGATGAGATAGCCCTGCTCTCGTCCCTTCGCGCGCGACGCGCCCGCAGCCGCAATTCTACCGCTACCGCTTCTCCCGTAACCAGCTCTCGCATCTCGCTCAACGGCCGACGCCGACGCCGACGCCGAAAGCTCGCATCGCCATCCGCAAGGTCCGGTGGCGTGCGGTCGTCGTCAGCCAGGCGGTTCGGGGTGCCAATACGGCGCCCACTTGGCCAGCGACATGGTGAAAGCAGCTTGCGCGCAGTCCCTAAACCAGGTCCCAGCCCATTCAACTCGATCAGGCTGGCCAGAACGTGGCCCCGGACGTGACGCCGGACTGCGCCGAGCAAAAGAAGTGCAATCGAACGGGTTCCTGGCGTGGTTCCATGAACATGGACCAGTGGAGCCGTCCTAGCGAGGGGTAATCGGGGTGATGAGCGGGGTGTCGAGGGGCGCGCGAGCTGTCCTGTCCCGGTGGGACGGTGACGGTCGTTGCCGTCGCCGCGACCGTGGCCGCGGTGGTCGACGCGATGTGTCACGTCTTCGAGAGCCTTTAGCCGACGACGAGAGTCGGAGGCGATCCGCAGTTGTACTGGTCATTGCCGTAACCGCTGCCGTTGTGATCGGTGCGGTCGTGATTGGTGAAGTCGTGTCCGCCACCGGTCACGATGACCGGCCCGTCGACGCCACCACGTCTGCGCCAACCGAGGTCTCGGCGATCCCGCCTGTACTGGGTGACAAGCGGTTTGAGGTCACGATCTCCGGACGTCCTGACGCGCAGCCCCACGTCGTGCCCGCCGGACCTGGGTTCGCCGTCGTCGTCGATGACAACCTGACAGCCTATGGCGCCGACGGTGTGGAGCGCTGGCACTACCGCCCCGCGGACACCGCGATCGACAACGTGCACGTCTACGACGACGGGGCGGTGCTCATCGCAGCACTGTCCGACAATCTCATCGCATTCGATGCGAACACCGGCCAGCAGCTGTGGACATCATCGGATGAGGATCTGCGCGGTGCGTTCGATGGCTACCAGAACTCCACCGAGCAGAAGCCATACCCGTCGTTGCCGCGGTTTCTGGCGCAGTCGACGGGAACGGTGATGATGGGCTTCGATCCCCGCAACGGTGAGGAGACGTGGCGACACTCGAGGGGCTGTTCCAAGACCGCCTACACCCCAACACAGCTGTTGTGCCTCAACATGTGGGGTGACCACGCGAGAGTCACGGTGGTCGACGCAGCCACTGGGTCTGCAGGCGTTGACGTCAGGGTGCCGATCCCGGGTGCCGGCCGCCCCGAGACTTGGACGTTCATCGCCGAGGACGTCGACTCCAGTGGCGCCGGTGTCGCGATGACGTTCTGGGTCTCAAGCAGTGATGAACAGGACCCGAGCCCGCTGGTTTACCTCAACACCACCTCGCGTGCCTCGGTGCCGCTCGGTGAGGCATCTGCGTTCGGCGGTGATCCGCGTGGCGACTTGCTCGTCACCTCGCCCGGCGGTGGCACCGTGGCACTGCACGACGCGGCGGGCGCTCGACGGTGCATCATCAACCCTGACGCAACGCCGGTGGACGGTGAGTTCGGGGCCACCGCCTGGCTGACCGATCAGATCATCGCCGTGATCAACCGAGGCACGGGATTCGACCCCGAGCCAGCACTAGTCGTCTTCGACCGCGACTGCCGGTCACTGTCGTCGGAACCCGTGCCACCTGGCACGGACATCACCGCGATCGTGCCAGCCCCCGGCGCCACGCTGATCGTGCGCAGCGACGGCGCCGGTACACACATCGACGGCTACTCCCCCCGGTAGGTGCTAGCCGACCTCGCTGGCCCTCACCAGGTCAGGGGGTCCCGAGACGACCCAGCAGACACGCCGGCCGGGCAAGGGCAGATACCCACGCTCGCCGGCGACGACGTGTAAGAGCGTCAGACGCTGGCGTCTGCGCCGCTCGCTTCCCACATCAGCACGCTCAGGTGTTGCCAATAGACCCAGTCTGCGATCGCGGCGCGTTGTAGCTCGGCGTCGACCGCCGTGTGTGCCCGATAGAGCGCCTGCTCCTGAGCGTGCTCGGCGTAGTTGATGAACGCCTGCAGGTGCACGCCGACACGTTCCGGGGAGGTGCTCATCAGTGGCTTGATGAGTTCGAACCACAGCACGTTCGACTTGTCTTCCGGCGCAGTGGTGTCGGCGGGCGCGGGCGGAAGTAGTTCGGTGAGGTCTGCGTTCGGTACCGAGGCGAGCCGTGCCGAGGCGCTGGGTGCGATGACCTCGAGGCGGCTGCGGCCCTCCATCTTGCCGCTTTCGGGGATGTCGTCGGGTCGCAGGACGATCTTGGCGGTGCCGGGGTCGAAGCTCGCGAACTGCTCTTCGGTGGCGATGACGGCGCGCAGTTTTTGGTCGTGGGCTTGGGCCCAGCCTTGGATGGCGAGGATGGGGTAGGTCGCCCACTTGGCGCGTTCCTGTGGCGGGAGGGTCTCGTCGGCGGTGGCCATGGTGACTTGAGCCGGCAGGTTGACGCCCTCGGGGATGTAGGCCAGCCCGTAGCTGTTTGCGACGACGATGGAGCCGTCGGCGGTGAGGCCGGTGACCCAGTAGAAGCCGAAGTCGCTGACGCCAATGTTGAGCGCTGCGGCGATGCGACGAGCCATGATCAGCGCGGCATTGCCGTTCTTCTTGCGGTTCATGGCTCCGCCCGCGGACGCCGATGCGATGGCGTCGCGTTCCATGCGCGCGGTCGACACCGGAACGGGCGCTGCGCCTACCGCGCCGGCATCGTTGCGTCCCGCCGACGCCGCGTGGACTCCTGGCCCGCCTGGTCCGGCGGCTGCTGCTGGGTTGGCTCCTGCGCCGCCGCCAGGGGGCCCGGTGGGTGCAGCGGGTGTCGGCGTGCTTGGGGGAGCGAGCGGCATGGGCGGTGGGGGTGGGCTCGCCGGGCCAGCACCGGACGGCGCCCCGCCACCTACAGAGCCACCGCCGCCGGAAGTTCCTGCGCCGCTGCCCATCCCGGCGCCGCTGGCGCCACCGGACCCACCGGCTGGGGCGTGCGTGCTGGCAGCGGGTTCGGTAGGCATGACGGGCGGAGTCGCCGGTTGCAGCGGACTCGCTGACGGTGTAACCGGCTGCTGCGCAACGGGAACCGACTTATTGGTCGCCTCCATGGCCTTGGCCGCGTCAGGAGCCGCGCCGCCACTGGCGCCGCGGCCCGGTTCTGCGCCAGTCTCGGGGCGAGCGCCGGTGCTTGGGCCTTGCTGGGAGTCCTTGCCGCCTGTGGCGGGTTTGGTGTCTTGAGACGTTGTGGCGCCTGTGGATTGGGTGCCGGAAGAGGAGGAGCCGCCGCTGCTGCCAGCGCTGCCGCCGCCTCCACCGCTGGCTGCCGGAGCCGAAGCGACCGGGGGGCGTCCGCCGGTAGGTGAGGTGGAAGAGGCGCCGCCCGACGGAGTGGATACGGCCGGCGCTGTCGGTGAGTTGGCGGTCGCGGCCGAAACTGGGCCGCTTGCAGCAGGCGTCTCGGCGCGGACGTTGCTGGCGTTAATGACCGGGTGCGGAGATTCATCGGCGGGTGATCGTACGGACCCGCCGGCAGTGCCCCTGCTATTACTGGCGGCAGGTGAAGGGCCCTGTGCTGCGCTTTGCGTCTGTTCCCGATTGCCTGCGTCGAAGTTGCCCGCCGGAGGCGCTGCTGGAGGCGCAGGCTTGTCTGCTCCACCACGCATACCCGCCATGTTCGGCGCGGTGGGGCGATTCCCGTCGTCGGTGTTTGGACCAGGATTGGCTGCGGCGGTTGCTTTAGCAACAATGTCGTCAAAGCTCGGAGCCTCGGCTGTATCCCGGATACATTTGTAGGACGCGCCGGACTCGATCGCGCGAGCTGCTGCGGAGACAACAGCGGTGTTCTCTGCAAGGGCCCTGGCCACTATCGTTGCAATGGCGTCCGAACGTATGGATTCCGGATTGAACTCCATTTGTTGCAGTTTATCGATGGCGGCTTGGGCTGTATTGCTTATGCTGATGACGTCCATTTTGGCGTTCACTATCGTCTGAAACGCCTCGTTGTGGAATGCAATTAATTTCTGCAACGCGGCGTCCAGGGTCATCATTAGATCAATGTGCGAAGTCACTTTGCTTTGAGCGCTTGATGACGCTGTGCCGAACCAGGTACTACCGTCGAACAACTTCGTTCGTATGTTTAGCCAAATATCGAGTTGCGCCCGGCACTGCTTTAAGGTGTCCAGCAATGCCGTCAACCTCGCCAAGTGGGCGTCTTCATCAGCGCTCGGCCACGCTGCCGGCGGTGACGTCATCTGATCTCGGTGCCCGTCAGTCGGGCGAGGGATAGTCATAGGTTTTCTTTGAGAGTCCCACGCGGCCCCGGCACCAGAAGCATGGACATCGCTAGGCCACCGTTAGTCGGCACGCCGCCGACAGGGTATTATTGAGACGGAGCGCGGTGTAACTTAGCCAGCTATCGGAGCCAACATAAGCTTGCCCCGACGATACGTAGGCTCGGAAATACAACGATGCGAGTACCGCGAAATCTTCGAAAACCGCGTTGGCGCTCGAACGGCCGGTGGTTTCCATATCGGTTGCGAACCTTGAGAGCACAGGAAGTGCGTCGAGTTGAATCTGACGCTGCGCAGGGCTCCAGTCGCTGGCAGGAATACTAGTGTCGAGTGCTTCCCATTTATTCGTTCCCGCTAGGAATTGGGAATCATTCGCAGCCCATGCTTCGCAGGCCGTCGTCGCCGGCCCCGCAAGGAATCGTTGTGGATTACCCACATCTCCGGTGGGAGCCACCGTCGTCGGTGGTCCTACGTCCTCTAGCGCTAAGGAACGCCGCGCAGAACCTTGATCTATTGCAGTGCAGATGCCCTGGAGGGCGTTGCTGATGCTGACATTAACTCCTGCAAGATCATTCGCGTTTGGTGTGTACGTCGGTATGCTTTCGGCGTATGCGCGCCCATAAGCGATGAATTGCTCGTACAGTTCACGAACGACGCGATGTGGTGTCTGTCTTGCGAGCGACACCATCTGATCGGCAGCGTTCGTTATCGCGGTAACTGCCGTTTGAACGTGACTTCGTTGCGATGCTGTCCAGTCTGCGGCTGGCCCGAGGGAGTCTCTTTCGTCGCTCCAGCCCTGCTGTTGCGCATCGGCTAGCACATTGACTATGTCTGTCAGCGCCTTGCACGTCGGCTCCTCCGTGATGATCTCGACCGGCCCAGTGTCGTTGGCGCTAGCGATGTCCGAAGGGACATCCGATGTTGGCGGAGTCGATGGTCCATCCCCGTCGCGTGTGAACAGCAGGGTGGCGCCGATCGTCACACCGATCACCAAGAGCACCGCGATCGCGACCAACAACCACTTCGTTGTCCCCCCGCCCTTCTGCGGTGGATGCGGTGGCTGCCATTGGCCCTGCGGGGGATATGGCTGTTGTCCGGGGTAGGGCTGATAGCCCGGCGGCGGGCCGTACTGCGGCTGATTCGGTGGCTGCGGTCCCGGCTGAGGGGGAGGCCATCCACCCTGAGGCGGCATGCTCATGCGCGCGCCTCCATAGTCGACGTCCTCATTTCCGAACCCCCGCGAGATCTAGTGCGTATTCGATGGTGTTCACCGATGGCGACTTTCTCCACAGTAGGTCAGAAGCCGAGGTCGGCAACACGCCAATTCGCATTCGAGTACTTCCCTTCGATACGTCGACCCCCGTCGACCGCGCCCTCGCCCGCGGTCTCGACGATCGCCAACACACTGCGCTTTCAGTTTGCCTCGATCGAAACCGACGCCGTCGTCGGCGCGGTCCGCTTTCGGGGATTTCGTCGGGGCGTAGGACGATCTTGGCGGTGCCGGGGTCGAAGCTGGCGAACTGCTCTTCGGTGGCGATGACGGCGCGCAGTTTCTGGTAATGGGCCTGGGCCCAGCCTTGGATGGCGAGGATGGGGTAGGTCGCCCCCTTGGCGCACTCCCGGGGCGGCAGGGTCTCGTCGGCGGTGGCCATGGTGACGTGAGCCGGCAGGTTGACGCCCTCGGGGATGTAGGCCAGCCCGTAGCTGTTGGCGACGACGATGGCTGCATGAGCGCTCCGCGGGCAGATTCCTCAATTGACTCGTCGTTCGCGACGCTATCGATGAGCCCCGGGGCATGGTCGCTCAATAGTCTGATCTGGGTTTTTGCGCCCGATACCGATTGATAACTTTTTAGTAGAGAAGCCAGATTGTTTTCTATCGCATCGCTTACGGACTGCAGATCTTCAACGGCGGACTGGACTCGGGTTTGGGCTGCACTAGCGCCGGTGCCGAACCACGTGTTGCCGTCGAAGAGTGAGGTGGCTACCCGGTGCCACGACGCCAGCCGATCATCGATACCTGTTTCTAGCGAGGTCAATTGGTCCCCGCGGGCGCTCAGGGCATCTTCGTCTGACATGGGCCATGCTGACGGAGGAACCGTCGTATCCGGTCTGCGACCGCCTGTTGGCCGTTCAATAAACATGCGAATTACCCGTCGATGGCGCGACAGGCGTCGGTCACTACATTAGTGAGCCGTAACCCCGCAGCACTCAGCCAACTATCTGCGCTGGTGTAGGAGTCTCCTGCTGAGACATAGGCGTCGATGTAGAGACTCGCAAGTTGGCCGAAATCGTTGACAGTCAGGTTTTCGCTTTGCTCCGCAGCCGCGGCAGTAGCGTCCGAGAACGAGCCAAGAAATTCAATCGCAACCAACTGCGTCGCACGCTGTTCGGGCGACCATTGCGTCGCGGGCAGGTCAGTATCGAGCTTGGCCCATTCCGACAGATCGGCGCCGTTCTGGTCTTCGCGCCTGATCCACGACTCGCAGGCCGGATCCGGTGAGGAAAGGAATAGCGCTGGACTCGCTGGCTCCTCAACGGAGGCAAAGTCCCGGGGGGGTGCGGCTGACTCAATCGCTATTGAGCGGTTCGCCGCGCCATTCTCTATGGCAGTACAGATGGCTGTCAATGCGTCTGCGGCATTGATGTTGACGGACGCCAAGTAATTATCGACAGGTTGGTAGTCGTTGATGCTGTCCGCGTAGGCCCGGCCATAGGCCATGTAGCTTTCATAAAGTTCTCGGACGACTCGATGCGGGGTCTGCGATGCCAAGGGCGTGAGACGGTCGGACGCGTTCGTCATTGCCCGTGTGACCTGTTCGACTTTTGAGGCCTCATCGGACGTCCAGCTGTCCCTTGGCCCGAGGCGTTCCCGAATGTCACCCCAGCCCTGCTGCTGCAGCCGGCTGAGGCTGTCGTTGACGGACGTGTAAGCCTCGCACGTCGGTTCTTCCGTGATGATCTCAACCGGCCCAGTGTCGTTAGCGCTAGCAATATCCGACGCAACATCTGACGTCGACGGAGTGGATGGTGCACCCCCATCGCGGGTGAGCAGCAGGGTGGCGCCGATCGTCACACCGATCACCAAGAGCACCGCGATCGCGACCAACAACCACTTCGTTGTCCCCCCGCCCTTCTGCGGAAAAGGAGGCGGCGGCTGCCATTGGCCCTGCGGGGAATAAGGCTGTTGACCGGGGTACGGCTGATAGCCCGGCGGCGGGCCGTACTGCGGCTGATTCGGCGGCTGCGGTCCTGGCTGTGGGGAAGGCCATTCACCCGGAGGCGGCATGCTCATGCTCTGACTCCTGACGCCAATGCGTCAACGAGTGCGCGGCCGAAAGCGCTACGACTCACCATCGGCCCACGTCCTCACCCTCGCCGGTGATCTCGGCGACCACCGAGTCGATACGCTCCCGGTCCGCCTCGATCGAGGCCGAAGCCTCCGCGGTGGCGTTCTGCAGCGCCTCGTTGATTCGGGCCTCCACCACCTCGGCGCCTAGGCGCAGCAGCCCGTCCTCGAGGTAGACGTCGGTCAGCCAGCTGTGCCCGTTGAGCGTGACCTCGACCGTCTTGGTCTCATCCATCGCCGTGAACGTCTGCTGGTTCATCTTCGCCAGTTGATCGTCCATCAGCGACTGCAGCCGTTGCGCCTGCTGCAGAACGGCGACCACCTGCGGGTGCATGTCCTCGGTCACTTGGCTTCCTTATCGCCGCTATCCCGACGTCGCGGCCGGTTGCCGATCACGCCTTCGGTCCACGCCCGATCCTCTTCGTAGAGCGACTCGTCGGGCGACGTGCCCGGCGAGCGCTTCTTCTCCGACGCGCCACCTTGGCCATGACCGGCGCCGTGCATGGGCATGCCACCTCCCATGCCCATGCCGCCCATTCCTCCGGCTGCACCGCCGCCAGCCGCCGCTCCACCGGCGGGACCCGTTGCGCCACCGCCGGCGCCCGGGCCCACCGACACACTCCCGACGTTGGGTTGCAACGGCATTGGACCGCCGCCACCGCCACCACCGGAGCCACCGCCCGAACCGCCACCGGACCCACCGCCTCCAGCCGAGGCCGGGCTCAGACTCGGATCGTCGAGAAGCGGAAGATCGGTCGGCGGACCGCCTCCGAGGTCGGGGAGGCCCGGCATCCCGCCACCTGCCGGAGAACCACCACCGGCGGGTGCGCCGCCCCCGCCAGCGGGCGACCCCCCGCCAGCGGGCGACCCTCCGCCGGCAGGCGACCCGCCGCCCGCCTGACCGCCCGGCGACGGCTGCGCCTGAGCCGCTGCGGGCGAAACGGGCACGTCACCCGGCGCCGCCTGCGGTTGCGGCTGCTGACCACCCTGGGGCGCACCACCGCCGCCGCCACCGGTCCCCGCGCCCGCACCCGCGCCGCCTCCGCCCGCACCGCCTTCGCCCGGCCGATCGATCTTCTTCTTGGCCTTCGTGCGCCCCTTCTGCTTGTCCATTGGCGACGCAGGCGCGGGCGCGGGGCACTTCGGCGGCTTCGGGAGCGCAAGCGGCTGGCCCGCCGACCTACCGATGTAGCCCTGCAGCACCTCCTCCGAACGCACCTGCATCTCCTGGCGCTGCCTGAGTAGTTGCACCTGCTCGTTCACGTCACGCGACATCAGAATTCGCGCGTCCAGGTCCTGGACTTCGGCGAGCGTCGGATGCGAGGCCGCGGCGCTGCGGTGCGTCGCAGCGAGGTCCCCGGCCTGACCCGCGAGTTGCCGTGACGTGTCGGCCATCTCGCGCAGCCACTTGCGGTGTTCGGCGAGGGCGTCGGAGGCCGCCTCGGCCGCGCCACCCTCCCATGACATTCCCGCCGAGTCATACGAACTGGACCGTGACTCGAGCGCACCCGCGTACGCCTCCCACTGCCCCTTGAAGGCATCGAGAGACGCTGCCTGATCCGGCGCCTCGATCTCGGCGGCGGCCTGCTCGACCATGACGAACGGGGCCGCATGGCACTGATACGCCGGCTCCGGCGGCAGCGGAACGGAGGGCGTCGTCGGTGGAGCCGGTTGCACGGGAGCGATCGACGGGGCGGACTCGCCGTCGTCCAGCGCGACGCCCGCTTGCTCGTCCAACTGGCGATACGCCGCAGCGGCAGAGCGGAACGTCTCCGCCAGGCGCATCGCTTCCGCTTGCCCGGAGGCCGCGTACCCGCGCAGTGCCTCGGCGGACTTGTTGAGTTCTCCGACGGCGCTGACGGCCACCTGCAGCGCGCATGGTGGTAGCGGTTGTCCCGGTGCGGTCGGCATCGGCTGACCGATCTGGGCGGCCTTCGCCTCCAGTTCGGCCGGATCGACCTTCACTTCCCCCGACATGTCTCCTCCTACGGCTCCCCGTGACTGGCGCTCACTGCTCGAGCGCCATTTGGTAGCGACTCTCCTCGCGCGGGTTGATCAGCCTGATGGGCAGCTGACGATGCCGCGGAGTGTCGATGAAGTTGTGTCGCAACACGACTCGTCCCACACCGGGATGCGGGCTGAGGTACGTCGTTGCCTTGGGCCAACCGATCTTGGCGACCTTGCCGACCCGGGCGTTGATCGAGCCCGCGAATTCCCTGAACTGCGGGCCCAGGGTGACGATCGCTCCCGCCGCTGCCGACCGGATGACGAATTGCGTGAACAGCCGCGCATCCCCGAGGTTGATGCTGACGTCCACGTCGTCGAACGGCATGTACACCGGGTACCGGTCGGCCGTCTCGCCGATCAGCACGCCCGCAGACCCGATCGGCAGTTCGTAATGCCGATCGGTGACCGGGCTCTGCCCCAGCATCGCTGCACGCTGACCGCCGAACAGGCACGAAAATCCCCGCGGTGTCGAGGGATTCGCCAACGTCGTCAACAGAACCGTCGTCGTCGGAGCGGCACCCGGGCGCACCCGAACCTGCGTGATGGTGTGGTCCGCCCGCGCGCTCCACCAGACGTTGGGTCCGCCCGGAGCGGTGTAGGCGGCGGTGAACGTGCTGCGCCCCTTGATCGACGACCACGTCTCCCGCTCGAAGCTGATCTCGGTCGCCTTGTCGAAGTCGTCGAAGCTGCGGCTGCACCGCGCGTCGATCCCGTTGCTCGCCAACTGATCTGCGATGCGCGTCGTCGACGACACGAGGTACCGGGCCAGCCCGGCCACGCCGACCTCTCGGCGTAGCGCGGACTTCCGCGTCACCTCGGGCAGTGCCCGCAGCACGATCCACGTCCGCCGGTTCGACGGCGCCGGATATGGCCCGACGACCTGCTCGTACAGCGCGACGAGGCTTGCCGGTGCGGTACGGCCCACGCGTTGCCCTGCCGAGACGACGTCGGCCTCCAGGTCCGGGCAGTGCGCGGCGATCAACTGCTCGACCAGCTTGGTGTCGACCACGTCGTCGGTGAACGCCTCGCCCGCAACGATCACCGTCGGGGTGAACGGCCGCGGCACCAGTTCGATGACCGACACCAAATGATCGCCCTGCCAACGCACTGCGACGTGATCGCCGGGCAGCACCGTCGCGCCGACGGCAGGTTCGGACGGTGCGGCCGGCGCCGCCCGATGCCGTCGGCGCCAAGAAAAGATGGCGACGATCCAGCCGGCGAACCGGCGCCCGCGCACGGTGAGCACCGCCGCGATCGCGATGAGCACTCCGAGCGTGATCCCCAACCACAGCAGGTTCAGCTTCATGAACAGCAGCACACAGGCGGGGATGAGCACCGCCGCCCACAGCAGATGCCCGGTGGTGGCGCGGAATCCGAACTGGCCGAGGAACTCCCTCATCGGCGCCTCAGGGCTCGACGCGCGAGTGCGCCGACGCCCAGCGCGGCCGCCAGGCTCACCCCGGCGATCACGACGATCGTGATCGGGCCGCGGTCGGGCGGCGCCACGTACACCGGCGGCGGCAGCTGCTTGACCTCATACGGCACCGCATCCGGACCCTCCGGGACGTCCCACGTGAGTGCGGCCACCGGATCGATGACGCCCGCGCCGACGTAGTTGTCGACACCGCCACCGGGGTGCCGCGCGGTCGCGGTGATCCGGTTCATGATCTGCGCCGGTGTCAGGTCGGGAAAGCGTTGCTTGACCATCGCGGCGAGGCCGGAGACGAACGCCGCCGCGAACGACGTTCCGTTGATGGGAATCAGGCCGTCCTGTCCCTGGAGAGCGTTGACCGGGTTGCCGTCGTATCCGAGAGCGGTGATGTTCTCCGCAGGCGCGGCGGCGCCGACCCACGGGCCGGACATCGAGAACGTGCTGGGCTGCCCGTTCTCGGCAATACCGCCCACGGTCAGCACCAGCGGCGAATACCAGGCCGGCGACACGATCGTCTGCACGCCCTGCCAACCACGCGGATCGGCCGGTAGCGCCGGGTTGGGCGGCGGGTTCTGCGAACAGTCCCCGCCGGTGTTGCCCGCCGCGACCACGACGACCGCGCCCTTCACGTTGACGGCGTACTCGATTGCCGCGCCGAGGCTGTTCTCGTCGATGCGCCTGGTCACCTTGTAGCAGGCGGCCTCGCTGATGTTGATGACCTGCGCGCCCATGTTCGCCGCATGCAGGATCGCGCGGGCCAGGCTGCGCAGGGACCCTGCCGTGGGCGTCGAGTTCGGGTCGTTGGGGTCGCTGCGAGCGCCGACGGGCTGGAAGTTGTCCGACGTCTGGCGCATGGACAGCACGCGGGCATCCGGTGCGACGCCGATGAAGCCGTCCGTCGGCGAACCCTTGCCCGCGATGATCGCCGCGGTGAGCGTGCCGTGCGAGTCGCAGTCGGACATGCCGTTGCCCGCCTTGTCGACGAAGTCGCCGCCCGGCTCCGCCGGAACCCGCGGTGAGCCGTTCACTCCGGTGTCGATGACCGCGACAGTTACCCCGGCGCCCGTTGCGAACTTCTGCGCATCGGCGATCCGCAGGTAGTTGTTGGCCCACGGCCTGTCGGCGAAGTTGGAGTTCGGGAACACCATCGGCGCCGAGCATTCGCGTCGCTGCTCGGTGGGTTGGTCGGGACCGGTCACGTCGGGCGGCAGTGCACCCTTGTCGATCACCGGCGGGTCGATCGCCACCGCGGGTGGTGCGCTGAGCAACGCCAGGCTCAACACCGCGACGACTACTGCGAAGCGCCGAACCACCTGTCACCCCCTGCCAAAATCTCACGACCTGGCATGTGCTGACCCGCCACCAGCAAACTCAATCTCTGCTGCGTGGCGGCGCACTCCGACCCGACGATCCCCCGACCCAAAAGCACGAATGAAACTATACGGGTGGCTGAGCGGGGTCGAACGCGCTTTCTCCAGTGCACGAAACCCGCCTGGCTGCGATGGCGCAGCTCAGGCGGGTCCGTGTATCAGCTAATCAAGGTCAGGCGTCGAGATCCTTGGCGACGAGGTCTGCGACCGTGCTCAGGGCTGCCTCGTCGTCGGATTCCACAGTGACCTGGTCGCCGTTGCCGGCGCCGAGGGTCATGATCATCAGCGCCGATCCGGCGTCCACCGGCTCCTCGCCTGCGGTGGCGAGGGTGACCTCGGCTCCGGAGGCGACGACGGCTTCGGCGATGATCGCGGCCGGCCGGGCGTGCAGGCCGATGGACGATCCGACGACGACGGTCTTGCTGGGCATGGTGTCTCCTCTGTGGTGTGGGTTGAGCAGTGGGTGGGTTGATGTCAGGCGTTGGCCAGCGCGGGGCTGGACTCTGCGGGAGTGTCCTTCTTGCTGGCGAACTGCTTGGCGGTGATCACCGCGACGGCGCCGACTGCCGTGCCGACGGCCAGGGCGAGGAGGAACCACACCAGGTTGCCGATCGCGAAGAACACGAAGATGCCGCCGTGCGGTGCCTTGAGCGTCACGTCGAAGGCCATGATGAGCCCGCCGGTGAGCGCACCGCCGGCCATCATCGACGGGATGACGCGCAGCGGGTCGGCCGCGGCGAACGGGATGGCGCCCTCGGAGATGAACGAAGCGCCGAGCAGCCATGCGGCGCGGCCGTTCTCACGCTCCGGCTCGGTGAACAGCTTGGGCCGCAGCGTCGATGCGAGCGCCATCGCCAAGGGCGGCACCATGCCCGCGGCCATCACCGCAGCCATGATGCGAAGCGACGCCGGGTCGGCGACGTTGAGGCCGGCAGTGGCGAAGGCGTACGCCGCCTTGTTCACCGGGCCGCCCAGGTCGAAGCACATCATCAGTCCGAGGATGACGCCCAGCAGGATCACCGAGCTGCCGGAGAGGCCGCCGAGCCAATTCGTCAGGCCGGAGGTGATGGCGGCCAGGGGACGGCCGAGCAGCAGGAACATCAGCAGGCCGACGACCAGCGAGGCGCCCAGCGGGATGATGACCACCGGCATGAGGCCGCGCGCCCACTTCGGCACGTTGATCTTGCTGATCCATAGAGCGGTGAAGCCGGCGATCAAACCGCCGACGATGCCGCCGATGAAGCCGCCGCCGACGAACACGGCCACGGCACCTGCGGTGAAACCTGGTGCGATGCCGGGCCGGTCGGCTATCGCGAACGATATGTAACCCGCGAGCGCGGGCACCAGGAAGCCGAACGCTAGCCCGCCGAGGGTGAACAACACCGCGCCGAGGTACTGGGTCAGCCCGCCGCTGGGGAGGTTCGTCAGCGAGTTGCCCGCGGCGATGATGTTGCCGAGGCTCTTCGTCTCGCCATCGGGGGTGTTGGCGATGTCGTAGCCCGCCAGCAGGAACCCGAGCGCGATGAGCAGACCGCCCGCCGCGACGAACGGGATCATGTAGCTCACGCCCGTGAGCAGGATCTGCCGGGTCCGCGTACCCCAGCCGACGCCTCCCGACGCCGGGCCGCTCGAGGATGCCGACGCACCAGCCGAGCCCTCGACGCGCGCAGCGTTGGGATTGGTTGCGGCGCTGAGGGCTTCGGAGATCATCTTGGCCGGCTCGTTGATGGCGCGCTTGACGCCCGAGGCGATGACGGGCTTGCCGGCGAACCGCGAACGGTCCTTGACGCCGACGTCGGTGGCGAAGATGACGGCGTCGGCGGCGGCGATGGTCTCGGCCGACAGCGGCGTGCTGCCCGATGACCCCTGCGTCTCGACGTGCAGCGTGACACCCGCCTCCTTGGCGGCGGCGACCAGTGAGTCGGCGGCCATGTAGGTGTGGGCGATGCCGGTCGGGCAGGCGGTGATCGCGACCAGCGTGCGGACTGCCTCGGCTGGCCTCTCGTCGACCGGTGCCGCGGCCGGAGCCGCAGCGGGCTTGGCCGCAGCGGGATTCGCAGGCGCAGGACTGACCACTCCCTCGACCAGTTCGACGATCTCCGCGTCGGACGACGCCGCGCGCAGCGACGCGACGAAGTCCTTGCGCACCAGCGCCCGCGCCAGGCTGGACAGCAGCTTCATGTGCTGGGAGCCACCGGCTTCCGGCGCGGCGATGAGGAACGCCAGGTCGGCGGGACCGTCGGGGGCGCCGAAGTCGACCTTGGGCGACAGGCGGGCGAACCCGATCGTCGCCTCGTCGACGTGCGGCGAGCGGCAGTGCGGGATCGCGATGCCGCCCGGCAAGCCCGTGGCGGACTGCGCCTCGCGGGCCATCGCCGCAGCGATCAACCCGTCGCGGTCGGTGGCTCGGCCGGCGTCGGCGAGCCGACCGGCGAGCAGCCGGATGACCGACTCCTTGTCGCCGCCGGCGTCGACGTCGAGCGCGACCAGGTCTGTGGTGATGATGGGCATGTCGCTACTTCCTCGTAGTCAAGATGGTGCGAGTGGTCATGGGGTTGAGGACGGGGGCTATGGAGGGGCGCTATGGACGGGCGGACGCGGGCGTAAGCGCATACACCCGAACGGCATCGAGGTCGATCTGGTCCGGTGACGGCAGCGCCGACCCGGGTAGCGCGGCAGCTGCGCTGCCGTAGGCCACCGCCATTCGAAGGCGCTGTGGCGGCTGCGCCCCACCGACTTCGGCGCGCAGGTAACCGGCCAGCGAGCTGTCGCCGGCGCCGACGGTGCTGCGCGGGACGATCGGCGGCGGGGTGGCCATCCAGCTCCCCGTCTCGTCGACCAGTACCGCCCCCGCCGCACCCAGGGTGACGAGCACGGTGCGCGCCCCACGGGCGATGACCTCACGGGCAGCCGAGACGACGGGCTCGGGATCGCCCGCGGCCGCAGCACTCTCGAGGTGCAACGGGTCGGCGCCCACCAGGCTGGCGAGTTCCTCGGCATTGGGCTTGATGACGTCGGGTGCGGCCATGTCGAACGACGCCGCCAGCGCGGCGAGCGGGCGCTCGGAGGTGTCGATGGCCACCTTGCACGCCGACGCCCGCAGGCTTGCCGCCACCTCGGCGTACCAATCGTCGGGCAATCCTGGCGGCAGCGAGCCGGACAGCACCACCCACGCCGCGTCGGCGGCTGCGGAGAGTACCGACCGGGTGAGAGCGGCACGCGCCGCGCCATCGAGCGTCGCGCCAGGCTCGTTGAGCTTGGTGGTCGTCCCGTCCGGTTCGGTGATCGCGACGTTGGTGCGGACCGCGCCGCTGACCGGAACCCCGCGGAACGCCACTCCGCTGGCGCGCAGCGCCGCGATCATCGGGTCGTCGTCGCCTGCGGGCAGGATGGCGACGGCGTCGACCCCGGCGAGCACGAGCGCCCGCGCGACGTTGACGCCCTTTCCGCCCGGTTCGGAGGTGGCCGAGGTGACGCGCTGCACGGCGCCGCGGGCGAGCGGGGCGGCCAGCGTGACGGTGCGGTCGATGCTGGGGTTGGGTGTGACTGTGACGATCACGTCGTGGCTCCTGCCTGGACGACCTCGACGCCGTGCTCGGTGAGCGACCGACGGTCGTCGTCGCTGATCTCGGTGTCGGTGATGAGGGTGTCGACGTCGGTGATGGGCGCGAAACTGACGAAGTCCTCGCGACCGACCTTGCTGGAATCGGCTGCGACCACCACGTAGTTCGCGCTGCGCACCATGGCCCGCTTCACGGCGGCCTCCTCACTGTCCGGGGTGGACAGGCCGTGGCGGGCACTGATGGCATTGGTGCCGATGAACGCGATGTCGACCCGGATGGTGTCGAGTACCCGCAACGCCTGCTCGCCGACCGCGGCCTGGGTGACGCCGCGAACCCGTCCGCCGAGGAGTTGCAGCGTCACCGTCGGCATCGCGGCCAGCCGGGCCGCGATGGGCACCGAGTTCGTGACGACGACGAGGTCGCGGTCGGTGGGAAGGTGTGCGGCGATGCGCGCCGTCGTCGTCCCCGCATCGAGCAGCACCGTGGCACCGCTGAGGGGGAAGAACTCGGTCGCGGCGGCGGCGATGGCGTCCTTGTGGTCGGCGCGGGTCGACTCCCGCTCGCCGACGCCGGCCTCCACGAGGTGCAGTGCGCGGACGGGAACGGCGCCACCGTGCACCCGGCGCAGGACGCCCGCCCGGTCGAGCGTGGCCAGGTCGCGGCGGACGGTCTCAGTGGTGACGTCGTACTCCTGCGCGAGTTCGGCGACCGATGCGCGACCCTGGCTCATCACCAGTGCGGCGATGGCCTGTTGCCGCTCCTCCGCGTACATCGTTCTCCGATCATGTGGGTTATCGTTCGCCAAAATGTTGATACATGTTGTTTTACTCTTGTCTGTGTTGACTTGTCAACGATTTCTTGTAACCTCGATCACATGAGTACGACGACGTCAGCCACCTCACTCCCGCAGCAGCAGGGGCAGGTGCTCCACGGTGTGCCCGCCGTCGGCGGTGTGCAGTACGCGCCGGTGGTCCGCCCCGGCGCGCGGCCGAGTCTCGACGAGACGCCGGTCGCCGACGTCGCGGAGTCGGAACGTCCGGCCGAGGTCGAGCGGCTCAAGGCCGCGTCGGCCGCGGTGGCCGACCGGCTGCGCGCCCGCGCCGCACACGCCACCGGCGTCGCATCGGAGGTCCTGGCCACCACGGCGCAGCTCGCCCAGGACCGCGCCTGGCTCCGCGACGCCGAGAAGCGCATCGTCGCGGGCGCACCTGCCTCCCGCGCCGTCGCGGGCGCCGTCGGCAAGATCGCCGATGCGCTCGCCAAGGCCGGCGACCTGATGGCCGAACGCGTCACCGATCTGCGCGACATCCGCGACCGCGTGATCGCCGAACTGAGTGGCCTGCCCGAGCCTGGCGTCCCGGTTCCCGATCGCCCGTCGATCCTCTGCGCAGAGGACCTCGCGCCGGTGGACACGGCGGGGCTCGACGCGTCACTCGTCGTGGGTCTGGCCACCTCGCTCGGGGGTCCCACCAGCCACACCGCGATCATCGCCCGTCAGCTCGGCATCCCGTGCGTCGTCGCGGTCGACGGCCTCGACGACGTGCCCGCCGGGACGATGATCATGGTCGACGGTTCCGTCGGCACCGTCACCGTCACACCCGACGAGGACGTCGCGGCACGCGCGGTCGAGGGCTCCCGGCGCGACGCCGAGGCGGCTCGGCAGTGGGCCGGTCCGGGCGCCACCGCAGACGGGCACCCCGTCGCGATCCTGGCCAACGTGCAGGACGGCGCCGCCGCGCGCGCAGCGGCCGAGACGCCTGCCGAGGGCGTCGGCCTGTTCCGCACCGAACTGTGCTTCCTCAACCGCGACACCGAACCCACCGTCGACGAGCAGGCGGAGATCTACGGGCAGGTGCTGGCGGCGTTCGGTGACCGCAAGGTCGTCGTCCGCACGCTCGACGCAGGCTCCGACAAACCGCTCAAGTTCGCCGGTCACCCCGACGAGGCCAACCCGGCGCTCGGCGTGCGCGGCATCCGGATCGCGTTCGGCAACCCAGCGATGGTCACCCGTCAGCTCCAGGGCATCGCCGACGCCGCGCGCAACACCGGCACGTCGCCGTGGGTCATGGCGCCGATGATCGCGACCGCCGCCGAAGCGAAGGCCTTCGCCGACGAGGCGCGGTCGATGGGCCTGACGCCTGGTGTGATGATCGAGGTGCCCGCCGCGGCGTTGCTGGCCGACCGCATCCTCGAGCACGTCGACTTCCTGTCCATCGGCACCAACGACCTGACGCAATACACGATGGCCGCCGACCGGATGTCCGCCGAACTGGCGACGCTCACCGATCCGTGGCAGCCCGCGGTCCTCGCGCTGGTCGCCATGGCGACGCGTGCCGGCGCGGCGGCGAGCAAGCCCGTCGGCGTGTGCGGTGAGGCTGCCGCCGATCCCGTGCTGGCGTGCGTGCTCGTCGGCCTTGGCGTCTCGTCGCTGTCGGCGGCCGCGGCGGCGATCTCGGCGGTGGGCGCCAAGCTCGGCCAGGTCACGCTGGCGCAGTGCCAGGCGGCGGCCGAGGCGGCGCTGAACACCGCGACCGCGGCCGAGGCACGGGCCGCGGCGCTGGCCGAGCTAGCCTGAGTGCCGGAATCAATCGGACCGCGGTCCGGTTATATGCGGTAGTTCCCTATCGAGGAGGTACCGATGCCCGCCATCACCGCCGACACGCTCACCCTGCCCCGCGTCACCGCGCCGGCACCGTCGGACACCGAGCGCCCCGTGCGCTCGATCACGACCGGCCCGCGCGGCTACGAGGGCGAGGGCTTTCCCGTCGTACGCGCCTTCGGCGGAGTCAGCGCCGCGGCACTCGACCCGTTCATCCACATGGACCAGATGGGCGAGATCGAATACCAGCCCGGTGAACCCCGCGGCACCGACTGGCACCCACACCGCGGCTTCGAGACCGTCACCTACATGATCGACGGCCGCTTCGCCCACCAGGATTCACACGGCGGCGGCGGCCTCATCACCGACGGCGCCACGCAGTGGATGACCGCGGGCTCGGGCATCCTGCACATCGAGACCCCGCCCGCCGAACTCGTCGAGAGCGGCGGCGTCTTCCACGGCGTCCAGCTGTGGGTGAACCTGCCCAAGAAGGACAAGTTCGCGGCGCCGAAGTACCAGTCGATCGAGGGCGGCGAGGTCAAGCTGCTCGCCTCCAACGACGGCGGTGCGCTGGTGCGCATCATCGCCGGTGACGTCGACGGCCAGGCAGGCCCCGGCGCGACCCACACGCCGATCACGTTGGCGCACGCCACGATCGAGCCCGGTGCGCGGCTGAACCTGCCGTGGAACCGCGACTTCAACGCGCTGGTCTACGTGCTGTCCGGTCGTGGGTCCGTCGGCCCCGTCGGCCGTTCCATCGAGCAGGGCCAGCTGGCCGTGTTCGGGCCGGGTGACCGCATCACCGTCGACGCGGGCGGAAGCCAGGACTCCAACCGGCCCGCGCTCGAGGTGCTGCTGCTCGGCGGCAAGCCGATCCGCGAGCCCGTGTTCCAGTACGGCCCGTTCGTCATGAACTCCAAGTCGGAGATCATCGAGGCGATGGACGACTTCAACGCAGGCCGGTTCGGGTCGATCCCGCCGAACGCCCTGCGTCCGCACTCCAATTCCTAGTGATTTGTGCACCCGCGAGCGCGCTCACCGCGCCTCCGGGTGCACAAATCGCTCGGGTGGTGCGGCGTAGAGCAGCTCCAGCTCGCCGAGATTGGCCGCGACGGCGACCAGGGGTAGCGCCGCCGACACCGACAGCGCTTCGCCGGACGCCTCGGCGCGCAGGGCCAGCACGAAGTCGTCGCTGATCGGCGCGTGGTCGCGGCCCGGGGTGCCGGTGAGCCGCTCGCACACCGCGGCGGTGTGGGCCTCGAGGATGTCGCGCACCCGCGGGTAGGCGGCCAGCGGCGGTGGGACGACGTCGGCGATCAACTCCGCGGCGTTGCGCAGCCGGATCGCCCGGTTGGCCGCCCGGACCACCGGTGCCCTGCCGTCGGTGGACCCGCCGCTCTCCGAAAGGTATTGCCGCACGGCGTCATCGAGGGTTCGTCCCGCCGTCATCGCGTCGTGGCCGAGTGCGAACACCCGATCGTTGGCGGCTTCGTCGGCGCCTCGGGTGACGCGGCGCACGGCCGCGGTGAGGTACGTGGTGCCGACCGCGAGCGCCGCGTCGACCGCCCGTGACACCGACGCCGCCGCGCCGCGCGGCCACAGCAGCACCGACACCACGACGCCCACCAGCGCACCCACCACGACGTCCTCGACGCGGATGAGCCCGACGCTCCACCCCGTCGGCACGATCAGGTTGAAGATGATCAGCACCATCATCGTGAACATCGCCTGCCCGGCGACGAACGACGCCACCTCGGGCACGTAGGCCGATCCGAACGCGACGATCGGCAGCGCGAGCCACATCACCACCGGTTCGACGCCCAGCAGTTCGATGAACGCGATGCCGATCAGGAAGCCCAGCACCGTGCCCGCCACTGCGCGCACCACTCGCGTGCCGGTGGTGAGCGCGCTGCTGCGCAGGACCGACATCGCGCCCAGCACCACCCAGAAGCCGTGCTCGACGGGGAAGACGTGGGTGACGGCGACCGCGAGCGCCAACCCGAGGCCGGTCCGCAGGCTGTTGCGGACCACGACCGCGCGCGTGGCGACGAACCCTGTGGTCAGGTAGGCCAGCGCCTCGGACTCCGAGAGCACGCGGTCGGCGGCGCCGGTTCTCGGCAGTCGTCGGCCCAGCACCCGCGCCCACACCGGGCGGGCGTCCGCTGCCGCGGCGATGCCGATGATCCGGCCCGTCGCGCCGACTGCCGCCGAGATCGTGCGACGCGTCAGCAGCCGTCTGCCGACTCCGATCGCGGCGCCGTCACTGGCCTCGCCGAGGATCTCGACGATGTCGTCGCGGTAGCGGCTCTGCGCCACCTCACGCTGCGCGGCCAGGCCGTTGGCGAGGTCCTCGCGGAAGACGTCGCGGCCGGACGACGGCGACGTCGTCAGGACCCGCGCCGCATCGCGCAGGACCCTCGTGACGGGGCCGCGCATCTGGGCGAGCAGGTCGCCGCTGCCGTCGGTGATGCGGTCGGATAGCCACTGCAGGTCGTCGACGACGCGCACCAGCGCCCGGCTGCCCGCGGTCAGCCCGACCGGCCGGAAGTCCGCGCCGAGGAAGTTCGACCGCAACGCGCCCATCGCGGATGACACGTCCTCGGCCGTCGCATTGCCGTCGAGGCGGTCGGCCAGCGTGCGGCACACCTGGGCGGCGTGCTGGCGGAGCTCGTCGTGGTGGCGGGGTGGGAGCAGGAACAGCGCGGCGGGGACGGCGACCGACAGCGCGATGGCCCAGCCGAGGAGGCGGTCGGGGATCGGGCCCGGGGGAGTGCAGGCCGGCAGCACGAACGTCAGCAGCGTCGAGCGCTGTCCGGCGGCCACGATCTCCGACAGCACGCCGGAGAACATCACCACCACGGCGAGCACGAACATCGTGGTGACCGCGAGCCACGGGATGGGCGCCACCAGCGACCCGATGGTGATGAGCACCGCGCCGTTGAAGGCCAGCCCGCCATACGCCACGGCGCGGGCAGCCCGGTTGCCGGGGAAGTCGACGGTGATCAGCAGCGCCACGGTGCCGAAGATCGCGAACATCGGTGTCTGCGAACCGCTTCCGAGAGCGAAGCCGAGGCCCGCCGTGACCGGCAGCACGATCCCGGCGCGCACGGCACGCCGAAACGCGTCGTGCTCGGGGTCCTTCTCGGCGAGCCGACTCCGTGCCCGGTGCAGCAGGCCGGCCGGGGTCAGCATGAACCGGATGGTAGACCGCTGGCTGCTGCCGCGTTCGCGGGTCGAGGGGTCAGCGTCCGCCTGGCACGTTGGCGAACACGCCGTTGTCGAGCGCGAAGAGCAGTCGATCGGCGATCCACGTCAGGTGTTCTGGGTCACGGGGCAGGGTCGACTGTTCACATCCGACCAGCAGGTACAGCGCAGTCGTGGCGAAGCGCTCCGCCTGGTGTCGATCCCCGAGGATCTCGACGCCCGCGTCCAGCAGCATCTCGAAGCGCTGACGGTCGACCTCGGCCTGGACTTCGTGCACGGTCTGGTCGATCGAACTCCAGACCCGGATCGCAGCCTCGGCCTCGAAGGGCAGCATCAGCGCCTCTTGTATGAGGACGTCGACTCGCCGCCGCGGATCCGGTTCGGCGCGCAGGTTGTCCGCGACGCGCACGGTGCGGGCGTGAACCCAGTAAGCGACCAACTCCTGTCCGAAGGCCGACCAGCTGCTGAAGTAGTGATAGAACGAGCCCGTCGTGACACCGAGTCGGTTGCAGACCTCGGCGAGCTTCAGCCCGCCGTACCCCAGGTCGGACAGCACCTCCAGCCCGGTCTCGATGTACGACTCCTTGGAAATGGTTCCCCCCATGGGAGCACCATAGTTCGCGGAGCGGACGACTGAACTCCAGGTTGACGTTGGTGTAACGCCGAAAGGGTCAGGAATCCGTCACCCTCCGGGCGAACTCCATGATCAACCAGCGGCGCCCATTTGCTGAAACCGTTTCTCTTAGGCTTCCGCAACCATTTCGCAACTAAGGGCTATCTGACGTATGGCACAATTTGACCGTGCCGCATACCGCCACCCGAGGTCCAGGACGTCCGCCAGCAGCGAAGGCGGCAGAGACGCGCGAGCGGATCGTCCGCGCTGCTCGCGAGGTCTTCAGTGAACTTGGCTACGACGCCGCGACATTTCAGGCGATTGCTATCCGCGCCGATCTGACGCGCCCGGCCATCAATCACTACTTCGCCAGCAAGCGCGTCCTCTACAGCGAAGTGGTCGAGAAGACCAACGAAATGGTGGTTGCCGCCGGCATGGCCAAGGCCGAGGAGGAGACGTCGCTACTGAAGCGACTGTCGGCCTTCTTCTCAGCTGCGATGCAGGCCGACACCCGCGACCGTTCGGCTGCTGCGTTCCTGGTCACGTCGGTGCTGGAGTCCCAGCGGCACCCCGAACTGAGTCGCGACGAACACAATTCGCTGAAGACGTCGCGCGCCTTCGTCTCCTGGGCGGTCACCGATGCCATCGAGCGTGGCGAGTTGACGACCGAAACCGACGTGGCGACCCTGGTCGAGCTGCTGGTGGCGGTCATGTGGGGAATGGGCTTCTACGCGGGCTACGTGGGTGGACACGACGAACTCGGCGTCATCGTCGAGAAGCTGGAGCTCCTTCTGGCGAACAAGCTCTGGACGCTCAGCTCTTAGCTCTGCCGACTCCCGTTCCACCGTCGCATCCGCGCTACGCCACGAGGGGCAACGTCGGCCTCTAGTCCGACTAACCTATTCGGTAGGCTTGCGAACGATTCCTGTGGCTCGCATGCGCGACCAACGGCAACCCCGACGATGGAACGGCACACATGAGTTCGCTTCGCTCGCACGACGACACCTGGGACATCGCGACGAGCGTCGGGTCGACCGCCGTGATGGTGGCGGCAGCCCGCGCCGGTGAGACCCAGCGCGACGAACCGTTGATCCGCGATCCGTACGCGAAGATCCTGGTCGACGGCGCAGGCACCGGCGTCTGGGAGTACATGCTCGACGAGGCGTTCATCGCCAGGATCGCCGAGGCCGATGCCGAGGTCGCCGAGATCTTCGAGCACATGGGCAACTACCAGGCCGTCCGCACCCACTTCTTCGACGACTACTACGCGAGTGCCGTCGCCTCGGGCATCCGCCAGGTCGTCATCCTCGCCTCGGGACTCGACTCCCGGGCGTACCGGCTGGATTGGCCCGCCGGGACCGTGGTCTACGAGATCGACCAGCCCAAGGTGCTCGAGTACAAGGCGACGACGCTTGCGAAGCACGGCGTGCAGGCGTCCGCGGAGCGCCGCGAGGTGGCGATTGACCTGCGGTTCGACTGGCCCACGGCCCTGCGTGACGCCGGCTTCGACCCGTCCGCGCCGACCGCGTGGCTCGCCGAGGGCCTGCTGATGTACCTGCCCGCCGACGCCCAGGACGGGCTGTTCGAGCGGATCACCGAACTCAGTGCGCCGGGTAGCCGCGTGGCGGCCGAGACCGTCGGCGTGCACTCCGAGGAGCGACGCGCCCGCATGCGGGAGAAGTTCGACGCGCTGCGCGCCAAGTTCACCGACGTCGACATGAGCCAGCCGCTCGACGTTGCCGACCTGATGTACAACGACCCCGACCGCGCGGACGTCACTACCTGGCTCAACGATCACGGTTGGACCGCATCGGGCATCACCTCCGAGCAGGCGATGCGCGAACTCGACCGCTGGGTGCTGACCGAAGAGGTCGACGAGGACGCGTTCTCCGAGTTCGTGGTGGGCGAGCGCCAGTAGCCGCCTTCCCTGGCGACGCCCTGTTCACCAACCAGGTGGTTGGCTACGATCGGCCCCACACGAGGAGCAGGCCGATGTTGCTCGACCGGCAGGAAGGACGGGCATGACCACCGAATCCGTTGCACCGCCCAGTTCGACGACCGAAGACATCCCCAGCACCGTCAAGCGGCTGCGCAAGACCTTTGCCACGGGACGCACCCGCAGCATCGAATGGCGCAGGCAGCAGCTCAAGGCGCTCGAGCGGATGATCGTCGAGAACGAAGCCCAGATCGCCGACGCGCTCAATCAGGACCTGGGCCGCAAGCCGTTCGAAGCGTGGCTCGCCGACATCGCGAGCACCGCGGGCGAGGCGCGCGACGCCGCCAAGAACGTCGGCAAGTGGGCCAAGCGCAAGCAGCGCCTGCTCGAGTTCTCCCAGCTGCCCGGCCGCGGGTGGGTCGAGTACGAGCCCTACGGTGTCGTGCTCGTCATCGGTGCCTGGAACTTCCCGTTCGCGCTGACGCTCGGGCCCGCTGTCGGCGCGCTGGCCGCAGGCAACGCCGTGGTGCTCAAGCCGTCCGAGGTCGCGCCTGCATCGTCGGCGCTGATGGCCCGGCTGGTGCCCCGCTACCTGGACACCGACGCCGTCGCGGTCGTCGAAGGCGACGGAGCGGTCAGCCAGGAACTCATCGCCCAGGGCTTCGATCGGCTGTGCTTCACCGGCGGCACCGAGATCGGCCGCAAGGTCTACGAGGCCGCGGCGTCGCACCTGACGCCGGTCACCCTCGAACTCGGTGGCAAAAGCCCGGTGATCGTCGCCGCCGACGCGGACATCGACGTCGCAGCCAAGCGCATCGCATTCTCCAAGTTGCTGAACTCCGGCCAGATTTGCATCGCCCCGGACTACGTCATCGCCGACGCGTCGATCCGCGACGAACTCGTCGACAAGATCCGCGGAGCGGTCGAGGCGTTCGAGGCGGGCGACACCTCGGGCAAGCGCATCGTCAACGAGCGGCACTTCGACCGGCTGGTGTCGTCGCTGGCGGCGACCAAGGGCACGGTCGCGGTCGGCGGCGGGTCCGACGCGAGCGAGATCAAGATCCAGCCGACCGTGGTCGTGGACCCGGATCTCGACGAGCCGCTGATGCGCGACGAGATCTTCGGGCCCATCCTGCCGATCGTCACCGTCGCAAACCTCGACGAGGCAATCGACTTCGTGAACTCCCGGCCGAAGCCGCTGGCCGCCTACCTGTTCACGAAGACCAAGAGCGTGCGGGAGCGGGTGATCAAGGAGGTGCCTGCCGGCGGGATGCTGGTGAACCACCTGCTGTTCCAGTTCACCACCACGAAGCTGCCGTTCGGTGGCGTCGGCCCGTCCGGCATGGGCGCCTACCACGGCAAGTTCGGGTTCGAGGAGTTCAGCCACCGCAAGTCGGTTCTGACGAAGACGACCCGACCCGACTTATCCGCCATCATCTACCCGCCGTATACAGATAAGGCGTGGAAGCTGGCACGCCGGCTGTTCTAGGCACGTCCAGCAGCGAGACCCATTAAGCCCTAACCCTTTCGAAAGAGGAGTGCAATGCCCGGAGTGCAGGATCGCGTCGTCGTCGTCACTGGAGCAGGCGGCGGACTGGGTCGTGAATACGCCCTGACGCTGGCCAGGGAGGGCGCGAGCGTCGTCGTCAACGACCTCGGCGGCTCGCGAGACGGATCGGGCGCCGGGCACAACATGGCCGATCAGGTCGTCTCGGAGATCAAGGACGCGGGCGGCCGCGCGGTGGCCAACTACGACAGCGTCGCCGAGCCCGAGGGCGCAGAGAACATCATCAAGACCGCCATCGACGAATTCGGCAAGGTCGACGGCGTCGTCAGCAACGCGGGCATCCTGCGCGACGGCACCTTCCACAAGATGACGTTCGAGAACTGGGACGCCGTGCTGAAGGTGCATCTCTACGGCGGCTACAACGTCATTCGCGCCGCGTGGCCGCACTTTCGCGAGCAGAGCTTCGGCCGCGTCGTGGTCGCGACCTCGACCAGCGGTCTGTTCGGCAACTTCGGCCAGGCCAACTACGGCGCCGCCAAGCTGGGGCTCGTCGGCCTGATCAACACCCTGGCCCAGGAGGGCGCGAAGTACGACATCAAGACCAACGCGGTGGCCCCCATCGCGGCGACCCGCATGACCGAGGACATCCTGCCCAAGGAGGTCTTCGAGAAGCTGACGCCGGAGTACGTGGCGCCGGTGGTGGCGTACCTGATGACCGAGGAGCTGGCCGACACCGACTCGATCTTCATCGTCGGTGGCGGCAAGGTGCAGCGCACCGCGCTCTTCCAGAACGAGGGCGTGACGTTCTCCGACGGCGTGCCGTCCATCGACGACGTCGCAGCCAAGTGGGGCGAGATCACCGATCTGTCGGCGGCGAAGTCGGCCAGCTTCAAGCTCGGCTGATGCGGCTCCGGCGGAGCGACCGGGCAGCGCGCAAGTGAAGGCGCTTGTCGCGCAATCGCTTTCCGGCCCGTCCGCACTGAGCTACACCGAGGTCGACGACCCCGCGGGTGACTCCGCCGTGGTCGTCGACGTCGGTGCGGCCGGCGTCTGCTTCCCCGACCTGCTGATGTTGCAGGGCGGCTACCAGATGAAGATGGAGCCGCCGTTCATCCCTGGTGTCGAGGTGGCGGGCACGGTGCGGTCCGCGCCGGAGGGTTCCGGTTTCACGACGGGGCAACGGGTTTCGGGCTTCAGTCTGCTGGGCGGCTGGGCCGAGCGGGTGGCGCTTCCGGTCGACAGCGTGACGCCGACGAACCCCGATCTCGACGACGCGGCCGCGGTCTGCCTGCTGGGCAACTACTACACGATGTACTTCGCGCTGGCTCGCCGCGCGGCGCTGCTCGCCGGTGAGACGGTGCTCGTACTGGGCTCCGCGGGCGGTGTCGGCACGGCAGCCATTCAGGTCGCGAAGGCCATGGGCGCCAGGGTGATCGCCATGGTGCACCGACCCGGCGCGACGGAGTTCGTCGAGTCCCTCGGCGCCGACGTCGTACTCCCGCTGACCGACGGTTGGGCGCAGGCGGTGCGCGACCACACCGATGGCCGCGGCGTCGACGTGGTCGTCGATCCGGTGGGTGGCGACGCCTTCGACGACGCGATCCGCGTGCTGGCCACCGAGGGGCGGCTGCTCGTCATCGGCTTCGCTGCAGGCGGCATCCCGACGGTGAAGGTGAACCGGCTGCTGCTGCGCAACGTGAGCGTGGTCGGGGTGGGCTGGGGCGAGTTCGCCGGCCGCACGCCGGGCGCGCAGGCGATGGTCGGCGCCGGTGTCGCGGGCCTGGTCGATGCCGGGCTGCGTCCGCCGCCGCCGGTGCGGTTCCCGCTATCCGACGGACGGGTCGCGCTCGAGGCGCTCGCCGCCGGTGAGGTCCGCGGAAAGCTGGTCCTCGAACCGTGACGTTGCGCGCGTTGGCGTTCGACGTCTTCGGCACGGTCGTCGACTGGCGCGGCAGCGTGATCCGCGAACTGACCGCGTTCGGCGAGGCGCACGGCGTGGACCGCGACTGGGCTCAGTTCGCCGACGACTGGCGCGCGGGATACCCGCCTGCGATGGACCGCGTGCGCACCGGCGAACTGCCGTGGATGAAGATCGACGCCCTACACCGCCTGATCCTCGACGAACTGCTGGAGCGTGCCGGCATCGACGGCATCCCCGATGGCGACGTCGCCGAGTTGAACCGGGCCTGGCACAGGCTCGACCCGTGGCCCGACACCGTCGAGGGGCTGACCCAGCTCAAGAGGTCCTTCACGATCACGACGCTGTCCAACGGCAACGTGTCACTGCTGACGAACATGGCCAAGCGTGCGGGTCTGCCCTGGGACTGCGTCATCTCCGCCGAGCTGTTCCGTCATTACAAGCCGGACCGCGAGGCCTACCTCGGTTGCGCCGAGCTGCTCGACGTCGCCCCCGCGGAGCTGGCACTCGTGGCCGCGCACCCCAGCGATCTGCGGGCCGCCCGCGATGCCGGATTGACGACGGCGTACGTCGCTCGGCCACTCGAGCGTGGGCCCGGGCACGAGGCGCCGCGGGTGGAGGACGGCGAGTTCGACTACCTGGCCGAGGACTTCCTCGATCTCGCCCGCCAACTCGGGGCCACCACCCCATAGGCTCGGTTCATGGACACGGTCGGGATCTTCCTCGTCGGGGTGGCGATCGCCGTCGGTCTGGCGGGGATTCTGATCCCGCTGCTGCCGGGCACGCTGCTGGTCTTCGCTGCCATTGCGGTGTGGGCGTTCGTCGAGCAAACGGTGGCCGGGTGGGTGACCCTCGGCGTCGTCACGGCAATCCTCGCGGGCACCCTGCTGATCAAGTACCTATGGCCCGCTAAGCGCATGAAGAACGCCCAGGTGAGTACCGGCAGCCTGTTCGCAGGCGCGGCGCTCGGATTCGTCGGGTTCTTCGTGATTCCGGTTGTCGGACTAGTGGTGGGCTTCGTGCTCGGCATCTATCTTGCTGAGCTGGGGAAGCGGCGCGATCAGAAGCGGGCATGGGCGTCGACCGTGCACGCGCTCAAGGGCGTAGCGCTGTCGGTCGGGGTCGAACTGGCGGGCGGATTGTTGGCCACGGTGGTGTGGGTGATCGGCGTCTTCGTCAGCTGAGCGACCGAGTCACAGACGCATCAGCAGTCACTGGAAGAGGTGCGGCAACCGACTTCGCGTTGTCCCATCTGGTCAGCGAATCAGCCGAGTGACTCCCAGAAGGCGTCGTCGTAGGCGTCCAAGTCGACCGGTCGCAGCTCCCGGGCGCGGCTCCGCAGCGCGAGAACCCGCTTGAAGATGCGGTGCGCGGTCGACCGCGGCCACACCGTCGCGTCGTAGGTCCCGCGGCGCACGCGCACGACCCGGCCCCGTCCGATCTCCCACCGCAGCGCGTCGGACACCGCCTTCGGGGCATGGGCACCGAGGTCGAAACCCTGATGGGTGAGGCCGCCGATCAACTCGGTGATCAAACACGGTCCGTGCTGAGCCAGGTAGACGCTCAGTGCGTACCGCAGTTCGAGCCCGTGCAGCCGTCGCGAGTCGTCCATCCCGCGACGATGACAGGCGGCACCGACACCACCTGCGATTCGCTGACCAGGTGGGACATTCGCAAGTCGACTGCCGCAGCCCGGCCAGGGGCCTGCGGTGACGGTGGTGCTGGTGTGACGACGGCGGGCAGATGACCGATACGACGCGCGCCGTACACCTTCCGCGGCCATGATGAGTGCGGCCACGAACGCACACCAGAGGAGTCACGTTGTCCGAAACGAAGATCACGGTCATCTACGACAACCCCACCGACCCGTCGGCCTTCGAGTCGGCCTACGAGGCCGAACAGCTCGAGGCCGCTCGCAAGATCCCCGGCCAGGTCCGGTTCGAGGCGTCGAAGGTGTGGCCCAAGGAGGACGGCTCACCGGCGCCTGCCTACCGGATGATCGACCTGTACTACCCGGACTACGACGCCGCCTGCGTGGCCGTCACCACCCCGGAGGCCGGTGCCTTCTTCGAGGCGCTGGGCCGCCTGTCGACCGGCGGTGTGCGAATCCTGATGTCCGACGTCGAGGTCGCACAGCAGTAGGGCTAGCCGAGCAGGGATGCCCGCAGGCGTGACACCTCGTCGTCGGTGATGCCGAGGGACTCGAGATAGCCCGTTAGCGAGCCGTATTCGGAGTCGATGGTGCGTCGCGCGGCGTCGAGGTACTCCTCGCGCACGCCGAGCACCTCCTCGGTCAGCCGCGCCTCGGCGAACGTCACGATCTCCGGCGTCGCGTCCTCGCCCGCCTTGGTCTTGATCGACTCGAGGATCTGCTCGCGCAGTTGCGGCACCGCCGCATTGCTCCGCAGGAAGTCGGCGAGGATCGCGTCGCGTGGCACACCGACCGCCTCGAGCACGACTGCCACCGTGAACCCGGTGCGGTCCTTGCCCGCGAAGCAGTGCGCGATCAGCGGCCGCTCGTCGGCCAGCGTCGAGATCACTTGTCGCAACGCCAGATGCGCGCCGGGCAGCGCGGGGAACCGCAGGTACTCCTCGGTCATGAAGCGCTTCGCGGCGACCGCCACGTCTTCCTCATCGGGCTTCTCGGTCATCATCCGCTCGAAGCTCTGCTCGTGCGGCGCGCCCGCGGTCGATGCCGACAGCTCGTGGAACGGCAGCAGATGCACCTGCACGCCGTCGGGCACCTGACCTGCACCGCGGCGTTCCAGTTCCCGCACCGAGCGCAGGTCCGCGACGTCGGTGATGCCGTACCCGGCCAGGGCAGCGCGGCCCGCCTCGTCGAGGGCACTCAGCTCACTGGACCGGAAGAACCGGCCCGGCCGAATCCCCGTCTCCTCGGCGACGTCCCGGAAGTTCCACGCGCCCGATAGCTCACTCCCGTTCGAGCGTGAGCCGCTCGAGACCACTAGGACGTCACCGCCGCCGCCAGCGCCGACTTCTCGGCGCCGAGTTCGGTCCGCGCGATCGTGCGCATGTGCACCTCGTCGGGGCCGTCGAATAGCCGCATTGCCCGGTGCCAGCCGTACAGCCGCGCGAGTGGCACGTCGTCGCTGATGCCCGCCGCGCCGTGCACCTGGATTGCCCGGTCGAGCACGTTGCACGCCATCTGCGGCGCCACGGCCTTGATCTGAGCGACCTGCTTGCGGGCCTCGATGCTCTTGTTGCCGTGCTGGTCGATGGTCCACGCCGCCTTGTAACAGAGCAGGCGCGCCTGGTCGATCTCGTTGCGCGACAACGCAACCTGCTGCTGCACCACACCCTGCTCGGCCAGCGGCTTGCCGAACGCGATGCGCTTGGTCACGCGGTCGACCATCAGCGCCAGCGCCCGCTCGGCCACGCCGATCGCACGCATGCAGTGGTGGATGCGGCCGGGTCCGAGCCGAGCCTGGGCGATCGCGAAGCCGCTGCCCTCCTCGTGCAGGAGGTTGGCCACCGGCACGCGCACGTTGTCGAACGAGATCTCGCAGTGCCCGTGCTGATCCTGGTAGCCGAACACCGGCAGCGACCGTTCGACGGACACCCCTGGCGTGTCGATGGGCACCAGGATCATCGACTGCTGCTGGTGGCTCGCGGCGTCGGGGTTGCTCCGGCCCATGACGATCAGCAGCTTGCAGCGTGGATCGGCCGCACCGGAGATCCACCACTTGCGGCCGTTGATGACGTAGTCGTCGCCGTCGCGCAGCATCGTCGTCTCGATGTTGCGGGCGTCGCTGGACGCGACCGCGGGCTCGGTCATCGCGAAGGCACTGCGGATCTCGCCGTTCAGTAGCGGCTCGAGCCACTGCTTGCTCTGCTCTTCGTTGGCGAACAGGTGCAGCGTCTCCATGTTTCCGGTGTCGGGCGCCGCGCAGTTGAGCACCTCCGGAGCGATCTCCATGCTCCATCCGCTGAGTTCGGCCAGCGGCGCGTACTCCAGGTTGGTCAGCCCCGATTCAGACGGCAGGAACAGGTTCCACAGCCCCTGCTCCTTGGCCAGCTTCTTGAGGTCCTCGATCACCGGCGGCACCGTGTGATCGTCCCTGCCCATCTCGTGCCGGTACGCCTCGTAGGACGCCTCCGCGGGGAACACGTGCTCCGTCATGAAGGCGGTGAGCCGGTCGTAGTAGTCCTGGCCCTTGGCCGACATCGAGAAGTCCATGACCGCCACGATATGACACCCGTCGAGTCAACCCTCCGGCACGCCAGCGGTGACGGGTCAGCCCAGCACCGTGACGTCGCCGGTGGTGCCGTCCACTTCGATCATCGTCCCGGTCGGCAGGCTCGACGATGCGCCGCGGGCGTTCACCACGCAGGGCACGCCGAACTCGCGGGCGACGATCGCCGCGTGCGACATGTGACCGCCGAGTTCGGTGACCACCGCCGCCGCGTAGGCGAAGGCCGGCGTGTACCCGACGTCGGTCACCTGCGCGACGAGGATCTCGCCGGGCTCCAGGTCGTCGATCGTCTCCGGCGTCACGACCCGCACCCGGCCGCGCGCCACACCGGCGCACACGCCCATGCCGTGCAGCACCTCGCCGCCGGTCAGGACCGCCGCGGTCTCGGTGGGCGCCCACGTGCCGTTGAACGCCTCCGGCGGCACGATCCGCTCCAGCTCGGTCTGCTCGACGCGACGCCTGGCGACGACCGAGGCCACGTCCGGCGGCGGTGCGTCGAGTTCGTCGACCAGCAGGTAGAACACGTCGTCCACCTCGGTCACGACGCCCTCGGCGACGAGTCGGCGGCCGTACTCGCGCAGCAGCCCACGCAGCAGCCAGATGGTCCTGACCATCCGGTCGCGACGGACCTCGCGGTCGCGCAGCTGGCTCGACGCCGCGGCAGCGATGGGCCGGACCCACAGCGGGATGTCGGGCGGGGGCGGCGGCTCCCACGGCGGCAGTTCGAGGGTCTTGGCGACCATCCGCAGCAGCAGCCTGGGGTCGTCGGCGAACGAGGCGCTGCGCATCTCGACCTCGCCGGGGCCGCGGTGACCGATCGCGTCCACCTCGCGCTTCAGCCGGGCCGCGAAGTCCGGTGCGACGGCGGCCAGCGTGTCGGGGTCGGCGTCGCCCGACTTCAGCAGTGCGCTCAGCGCCGGATCGGTGCGGGCGATGGCCGCGAGCCGGTGCACCGCGCCGAGGGACTGCGCGCTCGCGACGTCGGCTCCCGCGGACGGCAGCACGTCGCGCCCGCACAGCAGCCGCAGGATCACCCCGTAGGCCGTGCAGACCAGGATCGACGCCGACGCCAGCACCCAGGCATGCACCACGTGGTCGCGCGCCAGCACGATGAGTTCACGCAACCGCTGATCGTCGAGTTCGGCGGCGTCGCGTGCCCGCTTCTCGAGCCGCGCCACGTCGCCGACGAGGTCGCGGGTGTCGCGTCCCGAGCCCGCCGTCAGGCCAAGCAGGTTGTTCGCGAACGTCAGCACCCCGCGCAGATGGCCTGGCAGGGAACGCTTCTCGATGGGCGGCAGCTCGTCGCCGAACAGCGACAGGCCCTCGATGGTGCGCCCGAAGAACCCGTCGATGATCATGTCCGGATCCACCAGCGGCACCGTCTGCGCCATGAAGTGACCCGACGTGATGCCCGCGTACAGGCGGTGGCCGAACACACCGGTCGTGCGCTTGGCCATCTCGCGCTGCACGGCGCCACCCGGCCGCAGGCGCTGGGCGATCACCAGCGCCGCGGCCCTGGTGCCGCGCACGGTCACCGACGCCGAGGACGGCGTGAACGGCCCCGGCAGCGCCTCGGACAGGTTCGTGGCGACGAACGCAGGGAAGCGTGGGTCGATGGGCGTGTCGAATTCGCCTGCACGACCGTCGATCCCGGCCGTGACCGGGGCGACGCCGTCATCGGCGGGGGTGTCGACGGCCGGGATCTCGCGGACCCGCGGCAGCCGCCACGGCAGCGCGACGACGTGCTCGCCGAGCGCGAACCGGGCGCGCACCACCAGCGCGAAGTCCTCGACGCACTCGGACGCCGACCAGGTCGGGGTGATGGCGTCGGAACCGTCCAGCCAGGGGCCGAACTCGACCGGTGGGGAGGCGAACCCCGCGGGCACCCGCACCAGCGGCCTGCCCACCGCGGATGCGATGGCCCGGAACGTGGTCTGGCCGGTGGCCGCGATCTCCACGGGCTCGGTGGCCCCGCTGACGACCGCGTGCACGTACGCCCGCTCGAGGTCGTGCGGGTGCACGACCTGTAGCGGCCGGTCCACTTCGTCGCCCGAGTACAGGTGCACCGGCCGTGCGAACGCCCGCAGCACCGACTCGTCGGCGTCACGGCCCAGCACCAGCGGGTGCCGGACGACGACCCGGCGGGCATCGCCCGCGACGTCGACGTCCGCGCACATCGCAACCGCGTCGAAACCCGACGAATCCGCGACCGAGGACGCGAATTCGACCGAGCCCGGCCAACTCTCGGGACGACGCGCGCCGAGACCGACGACGTGGTGGCCCAGGCTCACCAGCCGGAGCGCGACGCCCCGGCCCAGCGTGCCGTCGGCACCGACGACCAGAACCCTCATCGCTTCCTAGTCGTCGTCATCGTCGTCGAACGCCTTGAGCAGGTCCTGCAGGTCCATGTCCTCGATGCTCTGCGCACCCCGGTCGCCTGCCGCGTCCTCGGTGACGTCACCCGACTGACCGGCGAGGTTGAGCAGCATGTCGAGCACGCCGGCCTGGCGCAGCCGCTTGATCGGGATCGACGACACCACGCGCTGCAGCTCCACGTCGACCGCGCTGACCTTGTCGCCTGCCGCTTCGCCGTCCTCGCCCACCAGCTGCGTGCGGAAGTACTCCGCGAGCGACGTCGGGTTCGGATAGTCGAAGATCAGCGTCGGCGACAGCGTCAGACCCGTCGCGGCCTTGAGCCGGTTGCGCAGCTCAACGGCCGTCAGCGAGTCGAAGCCATGGTCCTGGAACGCCAGGTCCGCGCCGATCGCCTCCGGTGACGGCAAGCCGAGCACCGTCGCCATGTGCGAGCGCACCAGATCCAGCAGGACCGCCTGCTGCTCGTCGACCGGCAGCCCAGCCATCCGCGCGGTCAGCGCCGAGCGCGACTGTGCGGCCGCCATCGAGTCGCCCACCTGGCGACGCGACGGACCCGAGATGAGGTCGAGGAACATCGGCGGCAACGTGCCCGCCGACGACTTCGTCCGCAGCGCAGCACGATCGATGCGCGCAGGCACCAGGAACGGCTCGTTGACCACCAGCGCCTCGTCAAGCAGCGTCAAGGCCTCCTCGACGGACATCGCCAGGATGCCGTCGCGGTTGAGCCGTGCGATGTCGACGTTCTCCAGGTGGCCGGTCATGCCGCTGGCCTGATCCCACAGACCCCAGCCCAGCGACATGCCGGGCAGTCCCAGCGAGCGCCGGTGATTGGCCAGTGCGTCGAGGTACGCGTTCGCCGCCGAGTAGTTCGCCTGCCCCGACGCACCGACCAGACCGGCCATCGAGGAGAACAGGACGAACACCGACAGATCGAGGTCGCGGGTCAGCTCGTGCAGGTTGTCCGCCGCGTCGACCTTGGCGCGCAGCACGGTGTCGACGCGTTCCGGGGTCAGCGACGTGACGACGGCGTCGTCGATCACGCCGGCGGTATGGAACACCGCCGACAGCGCCCGCGGATGGTCGATCTCGGCGAGCACCTTGCCCAGCGCGTCCCGATCGGACACGTCGGCCGCGACGACACGCACGCTGGCGCCCGCCTCGGTGAGTTCGGCGACCAGCTCGTCGGCACCCGGGGCGTCCGGACCACGACGCGAGACCAGCAGCAGGTCGCGCGCACCGTGATTGGCGACGACGTGGCGGGCCACCGACGCGCCCGCCATGCCGGTGCCGCCGGTGATGAGCACGGTGCCCATCGCCCAGTTGTCGGGCATCGTCATCACGACCTTGCCGATGTGCTTGGCCTGGCTGAGGTGACGCAGCGCGGCAGGCGCACGGCGCACGTCCCACGGATCGACCGGCAGCGGCTTAAGCACTCCACTGCGGCTGAGTTCCGCGACGCCCGTGAGGATTCGGGCGACGCCGTCGGCGCCGGCTTCGAACAGGTCGAAGGCGCGGTATCGCACACCCGGATGAGCGGCGGCCACGGCGTCGGGCTCGCGCATGTCGGTCTTGCCCATCTCGAGGAACGCCCCGCCCCGCGGCAGCAGCCGCAGCGACGCGTCCACGAAGTCACCGGCCAGGGCGTCGAGCACCACGTCGACGCCACGCCCACCGGTCACGGCCATGAACTTCTGCTCGAAGTCCAGCGTGCGGGAGTCACCGATGTGGTCGTCGTCGAAGCCCATGGCGCGCAACGTGTCCCACTTGGGCTGGCTGGCGGTGGCGAACACCTCCAGGCCCCAGTGCCGAGCCAGCTGCACGGCCGCCATGCCGACGCCACCGGTGGCGGCGTGGATCAGCACGGACTGGCCGGGCTGCACGTCGGCGATCTGACGCAGCGCGAAGAACGCGGTCGCGAAGCCCACGGTGAAGCCGGCGGCCTCGGTGTCACGCCACTGCGGCGGGACGGGCAGCACGACGCGCGCGTCGGTGGTGGCGACGGTGCCGGTGCCCTCGGGGAACAGACCCATCACGCGGTCGCCCACCGACACACCCGCCACGTCGGGACCCACCTCGGTGACCACGCCGGTCGCCTCGATGCCCATCACGGCCTCGCCCGGGTAGAGCCCGAGGGTGATCATCACGTCGCGGAAGTTGGCCGCGATCGCGCGGATCGCCACCCGCACCCGGCCTGCGCCGAGCGGTTCGTCGGCATCCGGGATCGGCTCGAGCACCAGGTCTTCAAAGGTCCCCGACGTGCCCGACTTGTTGACGGCCAGCCGCCACGGCGAACCGTCGGCCGGCGGTGTCAGCACGGCCTCGGCGGCCCGGCTCGGCACCACGCGGGCGAGGTGCAGGGTGCCCTTGCGGATCACGATCTGCGGTTCGCCGGTGGCGACGACGGCTGCCAGCACGCTCTGGTCGACGGGTGCGGCGTCGTCGGTGTCGAGGAGGACGACGCGGCCCGGGTGCTCGGTCTGAGCGGCCCGGATCAGGCCCCATGCCGCCCCGCCCGCCAGGTTGACGAGCTTCTCGCCCGGCATGGCGACCGCGCCGCGGGTGACCACGACGAGCGTGCCCGCCGGTTCGGCGAGCCAGGCCTGCATCCGCTCCAGCGCCGCGTGGGTGGCGGCGTACACGCCGGGCACCTCGGACTCCTGCGCCTGGGTGTCCAGCTCGTACACCGGGACGTCGCCGTCGGCCGCGGCTGCGTCGGCCTGCGGGGTGACGGGTGACCAGATGACCTCGAACAGCTCGCCGCCGTTCTTCGTGCCGCCGACCGCGGCAGCCAGCTGCTCGGCCGTGACCGGCCGGGCGACCATCGACTGCACCGACAGCACCGGCAGACCCAGTCCGTCGGCGAGGTCGATCGACATCGAACTCGGGCCGTTCGGCGCGATCCGAGCCCGGATCGCCGACGCGCCCGCGGCGTGCAGCGACACCTTCTGCCAGGAGAAGGGCAGCGCCAGCTCGTCGGAGTCCATGCCCAGGATCACCGCGTGCAGGGCGCCGTCGAGCAGCGCGGGGTGCACGCCGAGTCCGGCGACCGGCACGTCCTGTCCCAGCTTGACCTCGGCGAAGATCTCGTCGCCGCGCCGCCACATCGCGGTGAGGTTCTGGAACGCCGGGCCGTACTGGTAGCCGCGCGCCGACAACACCTCGTAGGCGTCGGCGACGTCTACCTCGCGGGCCCCGACCGGGGGCCACACCGTGAGTTCGGCACCGGGTTTGGTCGCCTCGACACCGAGTTCACCCTCCGCGTGCAAAGTCCACGGGGAGCCGTCGGCGTCGGGCCGGGAGAAGATCGACACCACGTGGGCACCGCCCGCGTCCGCCGCGCTCACGACGACCTGGACCGCGACGCCCTCGGGCGGCAGGACCAGCGGTGCGTGCAGCATCAGCTCGTCGACGGTGTTGCAGCCGACCTCGTCACCGGCACGGATCGCCAGCTCGACGAATCCGGCGCCTGGGAACAGCACGACCCCGCCGACGGCGTGATCGGACAGCCACGACTGGGTGGACACCGACAGGCGACCGGTCAGCGTGACGCCACCGGACTCCGGCATGTCGACGACCGCGCCGAGCAGTGCGTGCTCGGTGCCGCCGAGGCCGAGGCCGACGGCGTTGGTGGCACCCGAGCCCTGCGTGGACAGCCAGAAGCGGCGGCGCTGGAAGGCGTAGGTGGGCAGGTCGACCAATCGGCCGCCGTCGCAGACACCGCGCCACGAGACGTCGCCACCGGCGATCGAGTACTCGCTGAGCGCGGTCAGCAGGGTCATCGGTTCCGGCCGGTCCTTGCGCAACACCGACGCGGCGACCGGCTCGACCGCGGCGTCTGGATCGGCCAGGGTCTGCGCGATCGACGCCGTCAGCCCGCTGGCAGGCCCGAGTTCGAGGAACCGGGTGACGCCTGCCGCGGCCAGTGCGCGCACACCGTCGGCGAAGCGCACCGCCTCGCGGATGTGCCGCTGCCAGTACGCCGACGTGCCGAAGTCCGGGCCTGCCACCTCGCCGGTGAGGTTGGAGATCACCGGGATGCTCGGCGCCGTGACGGACATGCCGCTGGCAAGGGTGTTGAACTCCAGCAGCATCGGCTCCATCAGCGACGAGTGGAATGCGTGCGACACCGCGAGCCGGTGCGTGCGACGACCCTGCTCGCGCAGTGTCTCGGCGACCGCGAGCACCGCGTCCTGCGGGCCCGAGATCACCACGGAGCCGGGCGCGTTCACCGCGGCGATCGAGACGTCACCGCTGAGCAGCGGTGCCACCTCGTCCTCGGTGGCGGCGATGGCGACCATCGCGCCGCCCTCGGGCAGGCGCTGCATGAGCCTGCCGCGGGCGACGACGAGCGCTGACGCGTTCTCCAGCGACAGGACCCCGGCCACGTGTGCGGCCGACAGCTCGCCGATCGAGTGTCCGATCAGGTAGTCCGGCCGCACGCCCCACGTTTCGAGCAGGCGGAACAGTGCCACCTCGATGGCGAACAGTGCCGGCTGGGCGAATTCGGTGCTGTCGACCAGCGTGTCGTTGGCGCCCCACATCACGTCGCGCACCGGACGCAGCAGGTGTCGGTCGAGTTCGCGTGCGGTGGCGTCGAACGCGTCGGCGAACGCCGGGTAGGCGGCGTGCAACTCACGTCCCATGCCGAGCGCCTGGGAGCCCTGGCCCGGGAACACGAACGCCGTCTTGCCGCCACCACTGGCGCGGCCGCGGACGAAGCCGTTGGCCGGCTCGTCGAGCGACAGCGCGCTCAACCCGCGCAGCAGCTCGTCGCGGTCGGCGCCGAGCACCACCGCGCGGTGCGGGAAGGCACTGCGGCCGCCGAGGGTCCAGCCGACGTCGAGCGGGTCGACGTCCGGGTGGGCGTCGAGGTGCTCGGCGATGCGGCGGGCCTGGGCGGTCAGTGCGTCGGGCGACTTCGCCGACAACGTCCACGGCACCACCGGCGGATGCTCGGTGACCACGCGCGCGTCGGTTGCCGGGTCGGCCGGAGCCTCCTCGATGATCACGTGCGCGTTGGTGCCGCTGATCCCGAACGACGAGACGCCTGCACGGCGCGGGTGGCCGTTGGGCTGCCACGGTCGCGGCTCGGTGAGTAGCGCGATCGAACCCATCGACCAGTCCACGTGCGGGCTGGGCTCGTCGACGTGCAGCGTCGCGGGAAGCGTGTCGTGACGCAGTGATTCGACCATCTTGATGATGCCTGCGACGCCGGCGGCGGCCTGGCTGTGACCCATGTTCGACTTGATCGAACCCAGGTACAGCGGCTCCGAGCGGTTCTGCCCGTAGGTCGCCAGCAGTGCCTGCGCCTCGATCGGGTCGCCGAGGGTGGTGCCGGTGCCGTGCGCCTCGACGGCGTCGACGTCCGACGGCGTCAGACCGGCGTTGGCGAGTGCGGCACGCACGACGCGCTGCTGCGACGGACCGTTGGGGGCGGTGAGTCCGTTGGACGCGCCGTCCTGGTTGATCGCCGAACCGCGCACCACGGCAAGGACCTGATGGCCGTTGCGCTGGGCGTCGGACAGGCGCTCGACGACGAGAATGCCGCCGCCGTCGGCGAATCCGGTGCCGTCCGCGGCACCCGCGAACGACTTGCACCGACCGTCCGAGGACAGTCCGCGCTGCCTGCTGAACTCGACGAAGACGTCCGGTGTCGCGTTGATGGTGACACCGCCCGCGAGCGCGAGGTCGCACTCACCGAGGCGCAGTGCCTGCACCGCCATGTGCAGTGCGACCAGCGACGAGGAGCACGCGGTGTCGACCGACACGGCGGGACCCTCGAGGCCCAGCACGTAGGACACCCGGCCCGACGCCACGCTCGACGCCTGGCCCGTCAGACGGAAGCCCTCGGCGCCGTCGGCCCCGATGCCGTAACCCTGGGCGTAGACGCCCGCGAACACGCCGGTGGCACTGCCTCGCAACGACGCGGGGTCGAACCCGCCGCGCTCCAGGGCCTCCCAGGCGAGTTCCAGGAACAGCCGCTGCTGCGGGTCCATGGCCAGCGCCTCGGTGGGGGAGACGCCGAAGAACGCCGGGTCGAAGTCAGCGGCGTCGTAGAGGAAGCCGCCGGTGTTGGCGTAGGACGTGCCCGCCGCATCGGGATCGGCGTCGAACAGGTTCGCCAGGTCCCAGCCGCGGTCGGTCGGGAAGTCCGAGACGACGTCGCGACCTCCTGCGACCATGTCCCACAGCGTTTCCGGCGAGTCGACGCCGCCGGGGTAGCGGCAGGAGATGCCGACGATGGCGATCGGCTCGTCGACCACGGACTGCACCGTCGTGGTCTGTCGTGCCTGCTCCTGGGCCGAGGCGTCCCCGGCCAGTTCGGTGCGGATGTAGCCGGCGAGTGCCTGCGGGGTGGGGTAGTCGAAGATCAGCGTCGGCGACAGCGCGAGGCCGGTCGCCGTCTTGAGCCGGTTGCGCAGCTCGACGGCGGTCAGCGAGTCGAAGCCGTGATCGGAGAACGCCAGGTCCGCGTTGATCGACTCCGGCTCGGTGGTCCCGAGCACGGTCGACATGTGCGACCGCAGCAGGTCCAGGATGAGCGCCTGCTGCGCGGGCTCCGAGAGGCCCTGCAGACGTTGCGCCAGAGCCGACTTCGACTTTGCGGCGACCAGCGAGTCGTCGACGCGGCGGCGGGTCGGCGCACTGGCCAGGCGGCTGAACATCGGCGGCAGCACGCCCTGGGCGGACCGGGTGCGCAGCGCGCTGCGGTCGATCCGCGCCGGTGCCAGCAGGGGCTCGCCGACGACGAGTGCGCTGTCGAACAGCGCCATGGCGTCGTCGCTCGACATCGCGAGGATGCCGTCGCGGCCGAGGCGGGACAGGTCGGCCTCTTCGAGGTGACCGGTCATCGCACTCGCCTGGTCCCACAGACCCCACGCGAGCGACGTCGCCGGCAGGCCGTGAGCCCGCCGGTGCGTGGCGAGGCCGTCGACGAACGTGTTCGCGGCGCAGTAGTTGGCCTGGCCGGCCGAGCCGACCACGCCTGCCATCGACGAGAACAGCACGAAGGCACCGAGATTGGCGCCCCGGGTGAGTTCGTGCAGGTTCCATGCGGCGTCGACCTTGGCGCGCAGGACGGGCTCGACGCGTTCGGGCGTCAGCGAGCCGATCACGGCGTCGTCGAGGACGCCGGTCGCGTGCACGACCGCCGTCAGCGGCACCTCCACGCCGTCGAGCACGGCTTGGAGCTGGGCACGGTCGGCGGCGTCGGCGGCCACCACGCGGACGTCGGCGCCCGCGGCGGTGAGTTCGTCGACGAGTTCCGCGGCGCCGGGGGCGTCGGGTCCGCGGCGCGACACCAGCAGCAGGTGCCGCGCGCCGTGCGCGGCCACGACGTGCCGGGCGATCGCGGCGCCTGCCATGCCGGTGCCGCCGGTGATCAGGACGGTGCCCGAGGACCAGTTGCCCGGCATCGTCATCACGATCTTGCCGATGTGGCGGGCCTGGCTCAGGTGCCGCAGCGCGGCGTGGCCGCGCCGGACGTCGAACGTCGTGACCGGCAGCGGGGTGAGGATGCCGGATTCGAACATGCCTGACAGCTCGACGATGTAGTCGTGCATGCGGGGCCGGCCGGGCTCGAACAGGTCGAACGCGCGGTACCGGACGCCCTCGTGCGCGGCGGCGATGGTGTCGGCGTCGCGGATGTCGGTCTTGCCCATCTCGAGGAACACGCCACCGCGGGGCAGCAGACGCAGCGACGCGTCGACGAAGTCGCCTGCGAGCGAGTCGAGTACCACGTCGAACCCGCGGCCGCCGGTGACCTCGAGGAACTTCTGCTCGAAGTCCAGGTTGCGGGAGTCGCCGATGTGGTCGTCGTCGAAGCCCAATGCGCGCAACGTGTCCCACTTGGGCCGGCTGGCGGTGGTGTACACCTCCATGCCCCAGTAGCGAGCCAGCTGCACGGCGGCGAGACCCACGCCGCCGGTGGCCGCGTGGATGAGGATCGACTGGCCGGGTTGGACGTCGGCCAGTTCCTTGAGCCCGTAGTAGGCGGTGGTGAACACCACGAGTGCGGCGGCGGCCTCGGCGTCCGTCCACCCGGTGGGGATCGGGGCGATCAGCCGGGCGTCGGCCGCGACGAGCGTGCCGGTGCCCTCGGGGAACAGGCCCATCACGCGCTGACCGACCTCGAAGCCCGTGACGTCCGGACCGATCTCGGTGATGACGCCGGAGCCCTCGCTACCGATGAGCGCGTCGTGAGTGAACATGCCCAGGGTGATCATGACGTCGCGGAAGTTGGCTGCGACGGCGCGCATCTCGACCCGGATGTGGCCGGCCGGCAGGGGTGCGTCGGAGTTCGGCACCTCGAGCAGAGCGAGGTCCTCGAACGTGCCCGCGGTCGTGACGCCGAGGCGCCACGGCTTGCCGGAGTCGGGCGGGGTGAGGACGCCGTCGGTACCGCGGCTGCGCACCACGCGGGGCGCGTAGAGCGCACCGTCGCGCAGGACGAGCTGCGGCTCGCCGACCGAGAGCAGGGTGGCGAGGTCGTACTCGGCCGATACGTCGGCCAGCACGATGCGGCCCGGGTTCTCGGTCTGCGCTGCGCGGACCAGGCCCCACACCGCCGCACCGGCCAGGTCGGTGACGTCGGTGCCGGGCAGCGGTGCCACTGCGCCACGGGTGACGACCACCAGCGTGCCTGCCGGCTCGGCCAGGAAGGACTGGATGGCCGTCAGCGCGGTGATCGTCGCGTCCCGCACGGCGGCGGGCAGATCGGCGGAATCGCTTGAGACCGCGGCGGAATCGAACGTGACTACGCCCTCGGGCAGCGGCGCCACCGTCTCGGGTGCGGTAAGGGGCGACCACTCGACCTCGAAGAGTTCGCCCTCGGCGCGGCTACCCGCCATGGCCGACGCGATCTGGTCGGCGCTGACCGGCCTGGCCGTCATCGACCCGACCGACAGCACCGGCAGGCCGAGACCATCGGCCAGTTCGATCGACACCGAGTGGGTGCCGGTTGGGGTGATGCGGACGCGAACCGACGATGCGCCCGCGGCGTGCAGGGTGACCTGCTCCCACGAGAACGGAAGTGCCAGCGCATGATCCTCGGCGGCGAGTGCCACCGCGTGCAGTGCGGAGTCGAGCAGCGCGGGGTGGACGCCGAAGTCACCGGCAGCCACGTCCTGCGGCAGTGCGACCTCCGCGAACACCTCGGCGCCTCGCCGCCACATCGCGTTCAGCCCGCGGAACGCGGGACCGTACTCGTAGCCGCGCTCGGCGAGCATGGCGTAGGCGTCGGTGACGTCCACGGGGACGGCGCCGGTGGGCGGCCACTCCGTCAGGTCGGCGGCGGGGGCGCCCGCCTCCGTGCCGATGACGGCCTCGGCGTTGCAGACCCACTCCGCCGCTTCGTCATTGGGTCGGGAGAACACCGACACCGCGCGGGAGCCAGAGTCCTGCTCCGGTCCCACCACCACGCGCAGCGGAACACCCGTCGGCGGCACCACCAGCGGCGCCTGCAGGGTCAGTTCCTCGATGGCCGGGCAGCCCACCTCGTCACCTGCGCGGATGACGAGTTCGACGAAGCCAGCGCCGGGGAACAGCACGGTGCCACCGACCGCGTGGTCGGACAGCCAACCCTGCGACGACGCGGCCAGGCGGCCGGTCAGCATGATCTGGCCCGAGTCGGGGACCTCGACGACGGCGTTGAGCAGTGCGTGGCCGGAGCCGGCCAGGCCGAAGCCGGCCGCATCGCCGGAACCGCCTGCGCCGCCGGACAACCAGAACCGGCGTCGCTCGAATGCATAGGTGGGCAGGTCTGCCAGTGCGCCACCGGCGCACGCCTCGCGCCAGACCACGGGAACGCCCGCGACCCAGGCCTGGGCGGCCGATGCCATGAAGCGGTCCAGGCCGCCGTCGTCGCGGCCGAGCGACGGCACCACGATCGGTTCGACACCCTCGGTGGCGTCGAGCACGGTGTCCTCGACGCCCGCGATCAGCACGGGGTGGGGGCTGGACTCGATGAACGCGCGGTAGCCGTGCTTGCACGCGGTGCGGACGGCCTTGTCGAACTCGACCGTCTGACGCAGGTTGCGGTACCAGTACTGGGCGTCCAGGCCTGCAGTGTCCATCAGCTCGCCGGTGACCGTCGAGACGAAAGCCGTTTTCACGGAACGCGGTTCGACGTCGGCGAGCGCCTCGATCAGCTGGTCGCGGATGGCCTCTACCTGCACCGAGTGCGATGCGTAGTCGACGTCGATGCGGCGTGCCCGGATCTCGAGCGCCTCGCACTGGCGGATCAGTTCGTCGAGCTGGGCGCTCGCGCCGGACACCACGACCGCGTTGCGGCCGTTGATCGCGGCGATGCCGAGGCCTTCGAGGCCCAGCAGCAATTCCCGGGCCCGGTCGGCGCTGCACGCCAGCGACACCATGCCTGCCTCGCCGGACAGCACGACCAAGAGCTTGCTCCGCAGGGCCACGACGCGAGCGGCGTCGCGCAGCGACAGGGCGCCTGCGACGTAGGCCGCGGCGATCTCGCCCTGCGAGTGGCCGATCACGGCATCCGGGGTCACACCGAGCGAACGCCACAGCCGGGCCAGCGACACCATGATCGCGAACAGCGCGGGCTGCACGACGTCGACGCGGTCCAGGGTGGGGGCGCCATCGACCCCGCGCAGGACGTCGATCAGCGACCAGTCCACGAACTCCGACAGCGCCTCACCGCACGCGGCGATCTCCTCGGCGAAAACCGGTGAGCTGTCGAGGAGTTCGATGCCCATGCCGAGCCACTGGCTGCCCTGGCCCGGGAAGACGAAGGCGGTCTTGGCCGTCGGCGTCGCGTGCCCGCTGATCGCACGGGCCGGGGTATCCGACGCCGCGGAGAGTTCGGCCAGTCCGGCGAGCAGCGAGTCGCGGTCGGTGCCGAGCACCACGGCGCGGTGTTCGAACGCCGCGCGGCCGGACAGGGTCCACGCCACGTCGAGGTCGGTGACGTCGTGCCCGTCGAGGTAGGCGGTGAGCTTGCTCGCCTGTCCGGCGAGCGCAGCGGGGGTCTTGGCGGTGAGCACCCACGGGAGCAGGGGTGCCGCCGGAGCCGTCTCGGCGGAGGCCGAACGGTCAAGTGCCGCAGGCTCTTCGACGATCACGTGTGCGTTGGTGCCGCTGATGCCGAACGACGAGATACCTGCCCGGCGGGGCGTGGGTCCCGCGGGCCACGGCTGCGCCTCGGCCAACAGGGACACCGCACCGGCGGTCCAGTCGACGTGCGGGCTGGGCTCGTCGACGTGCAGCGACTTGGGCAGCACGTCGTTGTGCATCGCCATGATCATCTTGATGACGCCTGCGACGCCCGCCGCAGCCTGGGTGTGGCCCATGTTGGACTTCACCGACCCCAGCCACAGCGGGTTCGACCGTTCCTGGCCGTAGGTGGCGAGCAGTGCCTGGGCCTCGATCGGGTCACCCAGCGGGGTGCCGGTGCCGTGGCCCTCGACGACGTCGACCTGGGCGGTGGTCAGCCCTGCGTTGGCCAGTGCGGCGCGCACCACGCGCTGCTGTGACGGGCCGTTGGGCGCGGTCAACCCGTTGGACGCGCCGTCCTGGTTGACGGCGGTGCCCTTGACGACGGCAAGCACCTGGTGGCCGTTGCGGATGGCGTCGGACAGGCGCTCGACGACGAGCACGCCGCCGCCCTCGGCCCAGCCCACGCCGTTGGCGGCGTTGGCGTAGGGCTTGCAGCGGCCGTCGGGCGCGAGGCCGCGGTGGCGGCTGAACTCGACGAAGATGGTGGGCGTCGCGTTGACGGTGACGCCGCCGGCGAGCGCGAGGTCGCATTCCCCGAGGCGCAGGGCCTGCACGGCCATGTGCAGCGCGACCAGCGACGACGAGCATGCGGTGTCGACGGACACGGCCGGACCCTCGAGGCCCAGCACGTAGGCCACGCGGCCCGAGGTCACGCTGGACGTCATACCGGTCAGGCGGTAGCCCTCGATGGCATCGTCGGACATGCCGTAGCCGCCTGCGATGACGCCTGCGAACACGCCCGTCGAGCTGCCGCGCAGCGAACTCGGATCGACGCCGGAGCGCTCGAGCGCCTCCCAGGACAGCTCGAGCAGCATGCGTTGCTGCGGATCCATGGCCATCGCCTCGTTGGTGGCGATGCCGAAGAAGCCTGCGTCGAAGTCGGCGACGTTCTCCACGAAGCCGCCGGTCTTGGCGTACGACTTGCCCGGGGCGTCGGGGTCGGGGTCGTACAGCCCGGCGGTGTCCCAGCCGCGGTCCTCCGGGAGTTCGGAGATGACGTCGCGGCCCTCGGCGACCATGCGCCAGAGGTCCTCGGGGCTCTCGACTCCGCCGGGGTACCGGCAGGACATGCCGACGACGGCGATCGGCTCGCCGGAGCGCTCCAGGAGTGCGCGGTTCTGGTTCTTGAGCCGTTCGACCTGGCCGAGCGCCTTGCGGAGCGCTTCGGTGGCATGCTCGAGTTGATTGACCATTCGGTGTGTCCCTTGTCGGCCCGTGTGTGTCAGACGTCCATGTCGGACGACGCTGAAGTTATGGCTGCCGGGTCCGTAATGGACGCGCTGACCAGCACCGTTTGGTGTCCGGCCATCGTCGGTCCATTCAAGAAGCCCGTGGTGCGCATCGCGACGCCGATGTCACGATGCCGTTCTCGTCCCCGACGATTTCGCGCTGCAAAGCGGACCATCGCCGCAAATCTACTGGCGGCGTGCCCCGTGCGTCGCGCTTGGGTGACCATATCCGACGCCGGCCGCCCCGCGGGTGGTGTATGGGGCCACCGCGGTGTGGGGTGCCTAGACTCGGGCAACCAATGTGCCGGGGTACGTCCGGACCGACGGCGGAGGTGGTGATGGCTCTGAACGCGCAGCGACGCGGCGAACACGGCGCCCATGACCACCGGGTATTGACGCTCGATGCGGATTCGGACCATCCGCGCGCGCTGGTCGGTGGCAAGGGCCGGGCGCTCGGCGAGATCGCCCGCCTGGGACTTCCGGTGCCCCCGGCCTTCTGTCTGACCATCGCCTGGTGCCGGGAGTGCGCCGTCGACCCCCACGCGGTGCTCGACGAGGCCTGGCCGGACGTCCTGGACGGTCTCAAGGCCCTGCAGGAGCGCACCGGCGCGACGTTCGGCGGCGGTGAGCGGCCGCTGCTGGTCGCGGTGCGCAGCAGCGGGGTGACGTCGATGCCCGGGATGCTCGAGACGGTGCTCGACGTCGGCATCGACGACGCCGTGGCCGATGCGCTGGCAGCGAGATACTCGCCCGGCTTCGCCCGCGACACGCTGGACCGCTTCCGGCGGGGTTACCGGCGCGCGGTGCACGTCGACCCGCCGACCGATCCCTACGAGCAGTTGCGCGGCGCGATGGCCGCCGTCCTGGAGTCGTGGACGTCGGACCGCGTGCTCGCCTACCGGACCCACCACCGGCTCGACGAGCCCGACCGGGTCGCCGTCCTGGTGCAGGCGATGGTGTTCGGCAACCTCGACGCCGAGTCGGGCACCGGGGTGCTCTTCACGCGCAACCCCGCGACCGGATCGCCCGAACCGTTCGGCGAGTGGTTGCCGACCGGCCAAGGCGACGACGTGGTGTCCGGTGCCAGGGACTGCGAGACCCTCGACGTGCTGGCCCGCACCATGCCCGACGTCCACGACGAGTTGCTGGCAGCGGGTATCCGCCTCGAGCAGCACGGTGCCGACGTGCAGGACGTCGAGTTCACCGTCGAGGCGGGCAAACTGTGGCTGCTGCAGTCCCGCGTCGCGCAGCGGTCGGCCCGTGCTGCGGTGCGGCTGGCGCTGGCCCTGCACGACGAGGGCGTGATCGACGAAGCCGAGGTGCTGGCCCGCGTCACCCCGGCGCAGCTGCGGGCGGCGATGGCGACGACGCTGGCCCCCGAGACCCGGCTGGCGGCCCGGCTGCTGGCCACGGGGCTGCCCGCGAGCCCAGGCGTGGCGTCCGGGCTGGCCTGTACGACCAGCGACGCCGCGGTCGACGCGTCCGACGCCGGCCACGACGTGATCCTGGTGCGACCGACGACCAGCCCCGACGACATGGCGGGCATGGTCGCGGCACGCGGCGTCGTCACCGAGGTCGGCGGCGCCACCAGCCACGCCGCGATCGTCGCGAGGGAACTCGGGCTGCCCGCGGTCGTCGGGTGCGGCAGCGGGCTGGGCGCCGTGGTCGACGGCACGATGATCACCGTCGACGGCGACAGCGGCGAGGTGCGAGCCGGCGCGCTGGAACCGACGGTGTGGTCGGCCGCCGACACCCCTGAATTGCACCGGCTCGACGACATCGCCCGCCGCGTGAGCCCGCTGCGGGTGCACGCCGACGGCGACCACCCCGCGCTGGACGCCTCGGAGGACGCCGTGGCTGCCGCGCTCGCGTCGGGCCTGGTGGACGCGAGGTCGCCCGAGCCGTTGGTGGCGACGTTGGTGGCAGCGCGACTGGGGCTCGCCACGTGAACGAACGCGACGTCCTGCAGACCGTGCGGCTGAAGGGGCGGGTCAGCGCAGCCGACCTGGCCGACGCGCTGGGCGCGGACCCGAACTCGATCGTCGACCGTCTGGTGGCCGACGGCGCCCTGCTCGACACACCCGCGCTGCGGCTGACCCCGACGGGCCGCGAGCGGCTGGCGGAGTTGCTCGCGGCCGAACGCGCGACCGTCGACCGCGCGGCTGCCGAGGCGGTGTACGAGCGGTTCACCCCGGTGAACGCCGACTTCAAGTCCGCGCTCTCGCAGTGGCAGCTAGCGCGAGCGGGCGGTGCGGCAGATCCGGCCGGCGACGCCTCCGTGCTGGCGAGCGTGCAGGACGTCCACCAGCGCGTGACGCCCGTGATCGTCGCCGCGGCCGAGCTGCTGCCGCGGCTGAGCCGCTACTCCGACCGGCTCGCGGCCGCGCTGCGTCTGGCCGCCGCGGGCGATCTGGCCTGGTTGAGCCGCCCACTGGTCGACTCGTACCACACCGTCTGGTTCGAGCTGCACGAAGAACTCATCGGCCTGGCCGGCCGCACCCGCAAGGACTGAGACCGCGTCGATCGCGTCGCGAGGATCGATTCGACGAACTGGTCGATAACTCGTGTGGTCTTGAAAATGATCACGCACGCTGGACCTTCGTCAGCACGGAAGGTTCATTGAGCTGCAGTTCCTCGCTCGCCTCGCATTCAGGGCACCCCGTTTCATCCTCGTCGTCGCCGCACTCCTGGCCGTCGGCGCAGGCATCTACGGGATTCACGTCACGAAGTCGCTGTCGGCCGCCGGCTTCCGGGATCCCGGCGCCGAGTCCTCTCGGGTCGCCGACCTGATGGCAGGCAAGTTCGGGCAGGGCGACCTGCAGCTGGTGTTCGCCGTCGACGCTCCAGACGCCCACGGCGGCGCCCGCGGTACGTCGGCTCGCGCCGTCGGCCACGACATCGTCGACCGCGTGGCGGGCTACCCGTTCGTCGCCGACGTCCAGTCGCCGTGGACGGTGCCACCCGCAGGCGCCGACGCGCTCATCAGCGGCGACGGCCGCACAGGCCTCGTGGTGGTGGGCATCGCGGGCGGCGGCAGCGAGGCGCAACGGCACGCCGAGGAACTCGCCGACCGGTTCGCGGGCACCCGCGGCGACGTGACCGTGACCGCGGGCGGGCCAGCGATGGCGTACGTGGAGATCAATCAGCAGTCCGAACGCGACCTGCTGATGATGGAGGCGCTCGCGATCCCGTTCACGTTCCTGGTGCTCGTCGGCGTCTTCGGCGGACTGCTCGCCGCGTCGATCCCGCTGCTGGTGGGCATCTGGGCGATCGTCGGGTCGACCGCGCTGCTGCGTCTGCTCACCCACGTCACCGAGGTGTCGACGTTCGCGCTGAATCTGACCATCGCCATGGGTCTCGCACTGGCCGTCGACTACACCCTGCTGATCACCAGCCGCTTCCGCGAGGAGCGGGCCGCCGGTTCGGACGTCGAGACGGCGCTGTGTCAGACGATGGCCACCGCGGGCCGGACGGTGTTGTTCTCGGCGACGACCGTCGGGCTGTCGATGGTGGCGCTGGTGCTGTTCCCGATGTACTTCCTGAAGTCGTTCGCCTTCGCCGGGCTCACGGTCGTGGCGTTGACGGCGTTGGCCGCGTTGGTGATCGCGCCCGCCGCCATCGTGTTGCTCGGCGACCGCATCGACGCCCTCGACCTGCGGCCGATGGCCCGGCGCACGTTCCGGCGGCCGGGCCCGGCGCCGACGCTCGAGGGCACGTTCTGGTATCGCACCGCGCGGTTCGCGACCCGCCGCGCGTTGGCCGTCGGCATCGGCGTGACCGTGCTGCTGCTGACACTTGGTGCGCCGTTCCTCCACGTGAAGTGGGGCTTCCCCGACGAACGGATGCTGCCGACGTCGGCCTCGGCGCGACAGGTCGGCGACCAGCTGCGCGACGACTTCGGCTACAACCCTGCGACGGCGATGACCATCGTGGTGCCCGATGCCTCGGACGTGGATGCGGGTGAGCTGTCGCGCTTCGCGCGCGACCTGTCCGCGACCCGGCACGTGACGTCGGTGTCGGCGCCCACGGGGACCTTCTCGGGCGGCGCGCTGCGCGGCCCGCCGTCCGCCCCGACCGGAATCGTCGACGGCAGTGCGTATTTGACCGTCACCAGCAGCGCCCCGACCGTCACCGACGAGAAGCCCAGCCCGCTGGACTGGATCCACTCGGTGGTCGGGCCGAACGACGAGCCGTTCCTCGTCGGCGGCATTGCACAGGTGACCCACGACAACGCCGAGGCGATCAGCGCGCGACTTCCGTTGGTGCTGTTGGTGATCGGCGCGATCACGTTCGTCCTGCTGTTCATGCTGACGGGCAGCCTGCTCCTGCCGATCAAGGCCGTGGTGCTCAACGTGCTGTCGTTGACCGCGACGTTCGGCGCACTGGTGTGGATCTTCCAGGACGGAGCGCTGGGCGCGCTCGGCACGACGGCGACGGGGTCACTGGTCGCGCACGTGCCGGTGCTGCTGTTCTGCGTCGCCTTCGGGCTGTCGATGGACTACGAGGTGTTCCTCATCTCGCGCATCCGCGAATATTGGCTCAAGGGCGGTCGGCAGACCAAGGCCGACAACGACGAGGCGATCGCGCTCGGTCTGTCGCGCACCGGCCGAATCGTCACGGCCGCCGCACTTCTGATGGCGATCTCGTTCGCGGCATTGATGGCGTCCGAGGTGTCGATCATGCGGATGTTCGGGCTCGGGTTGACGCTCGCCGTGCTGATGGACGCGACGCTGGTGCGCATGCTGCTGGTGCCGGCGTTCATGCACCTGATGGGCCCGCGCAATTGGTGGGCGCCCGAGGGGATGGCGCGCTGGCACGGCCGCTTCGGGTTGCGCGAGTGTGGCCGCGTCGCCCCGGCGCGCCGATCGCTCGGCGGCAGGCACCGGATGCCGGGCATACCCGCACGCGCCTGGCGCTGATCCGCCGAATGTCGGTTACCGCCACGGTTTTCGCGTCGGAGCGTGGCGCGACCCGACACTCGGCGGGGCGTGATCGCCAAACGTTCTGCGTCACTTCGTATTCGCGACCAGGGATGACGATTCTTGTCGGTGGCCGAATGTATGTTCGAAGCATGCAGGCGGAGGCGATTCGGGCGGCGGTCGCGCAGTTGCGCGTCGCCTACGACGCGTTGGCCGCGCTGCCGATCAACACCTTGACCCACACCGAGTTGGTGTCGGTGCTCGACGAGTTGGAGACGTTGACGTCTCAGCTGCCCAGCCAGCGGCAGCGGCTGCTGGCCTGGTTGCAGGCTGAGACCACCGCCAAGGCGATGGGCGCCAAGTCGTGGAACGAGGTGCTGCGCATCCGGTGGCGGGTGTCCCCTGGGGAGGCCGGCCGCCGGCTGGCCGAGGCCGCCGAGCTGGGCCCGCGCCGAGCCCTGACCGGTGAGCCCCTGGAGCCGCTACTGCCGGCGACGGCGGCCGCCCAGGCTGCCGGAGCCATCAACGCCGAGCACGTGAACGTGTTGCGCGACGCGGTGTCTCGGCTGCCGGGGTTCATCGACGCGCTGACCCGCGCACAGTTCGAAGTCGATCTGGTCGGTGTGGCGGTCGGGGTCGGGCCCAAGGAACTCAAGGCCACCGCCGAGCGGCGTCTGTTCCTGCTCGATCAGGACGGCCCCGAACCCGACGACACCGAACGCGCCCGCAAGCGCGGGGTGTCCAAGGGCACCCAGGGCCGCGACTCGATGACGCCGCTGACGGCGGTGTTGACCCCGGAGGCGTGGGCGGTGTGGGAGGTGTTGTTCGCCAAGTACGCCGCACCCGGGATGTGCAATCCCGACGACCCCGAACCCTGCACCAGTGGTACCCCGACCCAAGCGCAGATCGACGCCGACCACCGCACCCTGGCCCAACGCCAACACGACGCCCTGCTCGTCATCGGTCGGATCGCTCTGATGGGTGGGGATCTGGGTCAGCTCAATGGATTGCCGGTGTCGGTCATCATCCGCACCACCCTGCAGGATCTGGAGTCGCGCGCCGGGGTCGGCGTCACCGGCGGCGGCACCGTCGTGCCGATCAGCGACGTCATCCGGATGGCTGCGCACGCCCACCACTATCTGGCGGTGTTCGATCGAGCGACCGGGTCGGCGCTGGACCTGTTCCGAGCCCGGCGGGTGGCCTCCCCGGCGCAGCGGATCATGCTGATCGCCCGCGACGGGGGCTGCACCAAACCCGGCTGCACCGTGGGCGCCTACGGCTGCCAGGTCCACCACGCCGTCACCGACTGGGCTCGCGGCGGCAACACCAACGTCGACGAGATGGCGCTGGCCTGCGGAGCGGACAACCGCCTCGTAGACGAGGGCGGCTACACCACCACCATCACCGACCGCGGCGACGTGGAATGGCAACCACCACCCGGACTCGACCACGGCCAAACCCGCATCAACTACCACCACCGACCCGAACTGCTCTTCCGACCGGACGACGAACCATCAGTGCCCGGCCGGGACACCCGCGAACCGGGGGGACCCGAACCGCCCGGTACCGCGGCGGCCTAGCGCCGCCATGCCGTCGGCCCGCAACCACCCGGCGAAAGTGGCCCTCAGTTCGTCAGGCCGCGCGCGATCACCAGGCGCTGAATCTGGTTGGTGCCCTCGAAGATCTGCGTGATCTTGGCCTCGCGCATGAAGCGTTCGACGCGGTAGTCGCGGGTGTAGCCGGCGCCGCCGAATACCTGCACCGCATCGGTGGTGACCTTCATCGCGGCGTCGGTGGCGATGAGCTTGGCGACGCTGGCCTGTGCGCCGTAGGGCAAGCCGAGGTCGCGCCGGCGGGCGGCGTCGAGGTAGGTGGCGCGGGCACTGACCGTCGCGGCCGACATGTCGGCGAGCAAGAAGCCGAGGCCCTGGTGGTCGATGATCTTGCGGCCGAACGTCGTTCGCTCGTTGGCGTAGCGCGTGGCCTCGTCGAGCGCGGCCTGGGCGATGCCGACCGCGACGGCGGCGATGCCCAGCCGTCCGGAGTCCAGCGCGCTGAATGCTATCTGTAGGCCCTGGCCCTCCGCGCCGATGCGGCGGTCGGCGTCGATGCGCGCGTTGTCGTAGAACGCCGACGTCGTTGGCACGGCGGCCAGGCCCATCTTCTCCTCGGGCTTGCCGAACGTCAGCCCCTCCAAGTCACCGGGCACGAGGAAGCACGAAATTCCCTTGCTGCCCTCACCCGTCCGCGCGAACAGCGTGTAGAAGTCCGCAACGCCACCGTGGGTGATCCACGACTTCGACCCGTTCAGCACGTAACCGTCGTCGTCGCCACTCGCGCTGCACCGCAACGCCGCTGCGTCGGACCCGGCCTGCGGCTCGGAGAGGCTGTACGCGCCGATCTGGTCGCCGGACAGCATCCCTGGCAGCCAACGCTGCTTCTGTTCGTCGGTGCCGAAGGTCAGCAGCGGGTGCGACGACAGGCTGTGCACGCTGACGGCGACGGCGACCGCTGCCCACCGCGCGGCCAGCTCCTCGAGCACCTGCAGGTACACCTCGAACGGCTGGCCCCCACCGCCCCACTCCTCGGGCTGCGGGAGGCTCAGCAGACCCGCGGCGCCGAGTTGCGCGAACACCCCGTCGGGGTAGGTCTCGGTGCGTTCGTGCTCGTCGACGATCGGCTCCAGCACCTTGTCGGCGACGTCGCGGGTCAGCGCGATCAGCTCGGCGGCCTCGTCGGAGGGGAGCAGGCGGTCGACCGGCATGGTTGCATCTCCTACGGTGATGAGCGCCCGCGCGAAGAACCATCGGCCGGGCGTCTCCTCCGAACTGTATAGCCGCCACGCCCCTGCTGGTTAGACGGCCACCACGCCGCTCATGCGCTCAGGCCGCCGTCGATGTTGACCGTCGTGCCGGTGATGAACCCGGCCTCCGGCCCGGTGAGGAATGCGACGAGGGCTGCGACCTCGCTGGGGTCGGCGAAGCGGTTGAGCGAGTTCAGCGACTTCTGGAAATCCCCGTTCGGGCCGTCGGCGGGATTCATGTCGGTGTTCACTGCGCCGGGCGCCACGATGTTCACGGTGATGCGTCGGGGGCCGAGGTCACGCGACCACGCTCGGGTGTATGCGGCCAGTGCCGCCTTCGTGGCCACGTAGTCGCCGAGCCCGGGGAACGGCGCCTGCGCTGCGCCGGTCGTTCCGATGGAGACGATGCGGCCGCCGTCGTTGAAGTTCAGGACCGCGGCGCGAGTGGTGGCGACGACGCCGACGACGTTGGTCTGTAGCTGTTCTGCGAAGACGGCGTCGTCACGTTCCGGGTCGTCGATGGCCCCGGTCTGGTAGACACCGGCGCTGTTCACCAGGATGTCGAGCGGGCCGAATGTCGTGACGACTTCGTTCACCAGCCGGGTGCAGGACGCTGGATCCGCTTGATCGGCCTGGAATGCCTGGGCCCGTAATCCCCTCGCCTGCAACGTCTTCCCGAGGTCAGCGGCGACGTCTGCCGCGCGGGCATAGCTGAAGGCGACGGTGGCGCCGTCGGCGGCGAGCCGGGCGGCGATGGCCGCGCCGATTCCTCGGGATCCACCGGTGACCAGTGCGACCTTTGCCTCGAGCGGCGTGGTCACGAGCGTCCTCCTGGTCGGCCCGGACTCGAGCCATCGGCATTTTGTAGCAAGGTAGATAAAACCACACCGTGCCGGATAGTGCGAGGCGAAAGAAGTTGTCGCCGGCCAGATATCGTCCCGGCAGCGGCCGAGCCAGAGTCAGCTGCGCGCGGTCCGCCGTCGCGACCGCGGCCATGCGCCGAGCGCCACGTCCGCCGCGGCCCGCATGGCGTCGGGGTCCGCACCGTCGCGAGCCAGCGAGGACAACCCACGCAGGACGACGTCGACGAAGTCGGTCAGCGCATCCACGCTGGAGTCCTCGGGCAGATCCCCGTCGTCGTAGGCCTGCTGGAGTCGTAGCCGGATCGCGTCGCGCCCCAGCTGGCGTTCGTCGCCGAGCACGGGATCGGAGATCACGAAGCACCCCCGCGGTTGGGTGGAACTGGCGTACTCGCGGATCGCGATCTCGAGCATCTTGGCGAAGACGGCCCGGGCCGTGCGTTCCCGGAGTGCCGGCGGGACTACCCGCGTGGGCGACCCGGTGTACGAGGCGACGGCCTCGTCGAAGAGTTCCTGCTTGCCGCCGAACGCGTTGTAGAGGCTGGGAGCCGAGATCCCCATCGCCTCGGTCAGATCGCGGACGGTGGTCCGGTCATAGCCCTTCTCCCAGAACAGGTGTAAGGCGCTGACCAACGCCTGCGAGCGATCGAACTCCGGCGGACGTGCCATCGACACATCCTACGGAGACGCCACCACCAGAGCCGCCATCACCAGTGCGATGCCCACCGCCTCGGCGACGGTCGGCCGCTGCGCCAGCGCGATGGCACCGACGATGGCGGCCGTCGCGGGCAGCAGTGCCAGCAGCAGCGCGAACCGCGCCCGGCCGATCCGCGTCAGCACCACCTGGTCGAGTCCGTACGGCACCGCGGTCGAAAGGACGCCCACCGCGGCCCCCAGCAGCCAGGTGCGGGGATCGGCGAACACCGACGCGTCGTGGACCAGCTGACCCACCAGCAGTGGCGCCGCGAGCAGCACTGCCGCGATGGTCATCCCCACGGCCAGCGAGTCGAGGCCCGCCCCCGCGTCGGCGACCCGCTTGCCGAGCAGGATGTAGCCGGCCCACAGCGCGGCGGCCAGCAGCGCGAAGCCGACACCGAGCGCGTCGGCACCCGCCTGCACGCCCGCACACGCCGCCACGCCGCCGGCGGCGAGCACCACGGCGACCAGATCACGGGCACGGCGCGATCCGAGTGCGGCGACCGCGACCGGGCCGAGGAACTCGATGGCCACGGCAGTGCCGAGCGGGATGCGGGCGATCGCCTCGAAGAAGGCCACGTTCATGGCCACCGTCACGATGCCGAATCCGCCCGCGGCGATGACCGTGCGCCGCGTCCAGCGGGTACGCCACGGCCGTCGCCAGACGAGCAGGGCCACCGCGGCCGCAGCCGCCCGCAGCCACGCCACTGCCGCGGGGTCGGTGGTCTCGAACAGGAACACGCCCACCGCCGCGCCTGCGTACTGCGACACCGCGCCCACGACGAAGAACAGCGGTACCGACCACGCGGGGACGCGGGCCATGGGACTACAGCGCGGCGTTGATCGCGTCCACGCGGTCCTTGGCGTCGCCGAAGAGCATCTGCGTGTTGTCCCGGAAGAACAGCGGGTTCTGCACGCCTGCGTAGCCCGAGGCCATCGAGCGCTTGAACACGATGACGTTGTCGGCGTTCCACACCGTCAGCACCGGCATGCCCGCGATCGGGCTGCTGGGATCCTCCGACGCCGCGGGGTTGACGGTGTCGTTGGCGCCGATGACCAGCACCACCGAGGTGCCGTCGAAGTCGTCGTTGATCTCGTCCATCTCCAGGACGACGTCGTAGGGCACCTTGGCCTCGGCGAGCAGCACGTTCATGTGGCCGGGCAGGCGGCCCGCGACGGGGTGGATGCCGAAGCGCACGTCGACGCCGCGCTCGCGCAGCTTGCGGGTGAGGTCGGCGACGCCGTACTGCGCCTGCGCGACGGCCATGCCGTAGCCCGGCGTGATGATGACGGAACTGGCAGAGCCGAGCAGTTCGGCGGCGCCCTCGGCGGTGATCTCGCGGTGCTCGCCGTAGTCCTTGTCGTCGGCGGGTCCGGCTTCGATTCCGAAGCCACCTGCAATGACGGAGATGAACGACCGGTTCATGGCCTTGCACATGATGTAGGACAGGTAGGCACCGGAGGAGCCGACGAGCGCGCCGGTGATGATCAGCAGGTCGTTGGACAGCAGGAAGCCCGACGCGGCCGCGGCCCAGCCGGAGTAGCTGTTGAGCATCGACACCACGACGGGCATGTCGCCGCCGCCGATGGAGGCCACCAGGTGCCAGCCGAGCAGCAGTGCCAGCACGGTGACGGCGACGAGCAGCCACAGGTTGGGGTCGATGACGAACCAGACCGTGAGCGCGGCGAAGACGACCAGCGCGCCCACGTTGAGGAAGTTCTTGCCAGGCAGCATCAACGGCGTGGACTTGATCCGAGCCGAGAGCTTGAGGTTGGCGACGATCGAGCCGGTGAACGTGACCGCGCCGATGAAGACGCCGACGAACACCTCGGCCGAGTGGATGCCCAACAGGCCCTCACTCGCGAGGACCGCCGCCTCGGCGCCACCGGGGTCGGCTTCGACGTGCAGGTAGCCGTTCCAGCCCACCAGCACCGCGGCCAGACCCACGAACGAGTGCAGCAGCGCGATCAATTCGGGCATGCCGGTCATCTCGACGACCCGGGCGCGCCACAGGCCGATCGCGGCGCCGATCGCCATGGCCCCGACCAGCAGCCCGAGCCCCAGCGGCTCGATGTGGCGGTTCAGCGCGAGCGCCACGGTCGCGACCAGCGCCACGGCCATGCCGGCCATGCCGAAGGTGTTGCCGGCCTTCGACGTCTCGTGCTTGGACAGCCCGGCCAGCGCGAGGATGAACAGCAGGGCCGCGACGACGTAGGCCGAGGTGGCGGCAGTCTCTACCGTGAGCATGGAATCCATTTCCATTCGGATCAGATGAGTCGAGGAGGGGCGCAGGGCTAGCTGCGGGAGAACATTCCGAGCATGCGACGCGTCACCGCGAAGCCGCCGAACACGTTGATGCTGGCCAGCAGGATCGCCACGGTCGCGAGCACCGTGATCGGGGTGTTTTCGTGCCCGATCTGCAGCAGGGCGCCGACGACGATGATTCCGGAGATCGCATTCGTCACCGACATCAGCGGCGTGTGCAGCGCGTGGTGCACCTTGCCGATCACGTAGTACCCGATGACGATCGCCAGGGCGAAGACGGTCAGGTGCACCTGCAGCGCGGCGGGGGAGAGCGCGATCAGCGCGAACAGCACCGCGGCCGCGGCGAACGTGATGCCCAACCGGCGACCGGCCGTCATCGGCTCCTTGGCCTTGGGGGCCTCGACCGGGGCGGCCGCGGCGGCAGCCGCAGGCGCCGCGGAGACCTGGACCGGTGGCGGTGGCCAGGTGGTCTCGCCGTCGCGGACGACGGTCACCGAACGCTGCACGACGTCGTCGAAGTCCAGCGTGAGCTTGCCGTCCTTCTCCGGAGTGAGCAGTTTGAGCAGGTTCACCAGATTGGTGCCGTAGAGCTGCGAGGCGGTTGCCGGCAGCCGCCCGGCGAGATCGGTGTACCCGATGATCGTCACGCCGTTGTCGGTGACGATCGCCTGGTCCTTGACCGTGCCCTCGACGTTGCCGCCGTTGGCCGCGGCCATGTCGACGATCACGCTGCCCGGCTTCATAGAGGCCACCATGGCGGCGGTGATGATGCGGGGTGCGGGCCTGCCGGGGATCAGCGCGGTGGTGATGATGATGTCGACGTCACCCGCCTGCTCGGCGTAGAGCGCGGCCTCGCGGGCCTTGTAGTCCTCGCCCATCTCCTTGGCGTAGCCGGTGGCCGAGACCTCGGCGGCCTCCTTGTCGACGTACAGGTACTCACCACCGAGTGACTTGACCTGGTCGGCGACCTCGGGCCGCGGGTCGGTGGCCCGCACGATCGCGCCCATGCTGCCCGCCGCGCCGATCGCGGCGAGCCCGGCCACGCCCGCCCCGACCACCAGCACCTTGGCCGGTGGGACCTTGCCCGCCGCGGTCACCTGACCGGTGAAGAACCGGCCGAAGGCGTGCGCGGCCTCGACGACGGCGCGGTAGCCGGCGATGTTCGCCATCGACGACAGCACGTCGAGTGACTGCGCCCGCGAGATGCGCGGAACGGCGTCCATGGCCAGCACCGTGATGGGCCGTGCGGACAGCTTCTCGACCAGTTCGGGCTTGAGTGCCGGCGAGATGAGGCTGACCAGCGTGGCGTGGTCCCTCAGCGCGGCGATCTCGGCGTCGTTGGGGGCGTTGACCTTGAGTACCACCTCGGCGGACAGTGCCTCTTCGGGCGACCCGACACTGGCGCCGGCCTCGACGTAGGCGGCATCGGAGAAGCTGGAGGCGTCTCCGGCGCCGGACTCGACGACGACGGAGTAGCCCAGTTTGAGGAGTTGCCCAACGGTCTGGGGCGTGGCGGCGACACGCGTCTCACCCGCGTGAGACTCGCGCGGAATCCCGATCTGCATCCGAAGAGTCTCGCATTTGCCCGCCGGGCACGCGCGCACCCCTCTGTCGGTGAGCGGTCCGCTTAGTCCCGGTGAGCGGCGTGCGATCCGAGGCGAACGGCGCTCACAGCCAGTCGCGTCGCTTGAACGTGACGTAGAGCAGCGCCACCAGAACCACGATGATCGCCGAGCTGACGACGAACCCGTGCACGGTCTCGATGCCGGGATATTGCACGTTCTGTCCGTAGAAGCCGGTGACGGCCGTCGGCACGGCAATGACCGCGGCCCAGCCCGTCAACTTCTTCATCACGGTGTTGAGCCGGGCGTCTTGCAGCGACAGGTTGGTCTCGAACACCGTCGTGACCATGTCGCGCAGCGATTCCGTCCACTCCGACGCCCGCAGGACGTGGTCGTACAGGTCGGCGTAGAGCGGATCGAGTTCCGGCGACGTCTTCGCGTCGAGCCGGCGGTGCTGGATCGCGCTGACGACCTCGCGCATGGGCAGCACCACGCGCCGCAGCTCGACGAGGTCCTTGCGGAAGCGGAAAGTCCTGCGCTGCAGCCCGCCGCCCTTGGGGCCGTCCTCGGCGAACAGCTCGTCCTCCAGCGCCTCGATGCCGTCGTCGAGGGCCTGTACCGCGTCGAAGTGACCGTCGACGACCACGTCGAGCAGACCGTGCACCAGGGCGCCGACGCCGTGCTCCTGGCCGCCCAGCTCGTCGAACCGGTTGGACACCTGGCCGGTGTCCCAGCGCCCGCCCGTCTCCGCAGGCAGGCGCACGGTGATCAGCCCCCGGGGCAGGACGAAGCCGGAGATGCGGTACTTGAGCAGCGTCGAGCTGGAGTCGTCGCTGGGCGCGACCGTCTCGATCGCGTAGACGGTGAAGAACGTGTGCGAGTGGTAGACGGTGGCCTTCGTGCGCTCGTTGGGCGCCATCGCGTCCTCGACCGCCCACACGTTGAGCTTCAGCTCGTCGGCCAGCGCGGTCAGCGTCGCGTGGTCCGGGTCGTAGACGTCGACCCACACCAGCGTGCCGTCGTCGGCGAGATAGTCGGATACGTGGTCGAAGGAGAAGTCCTCCTGCGGCCTGCCCTGTCGCCACACCCGCCCGTGCACCTCGGTCATGGCAGCCATCATCGCGGAGCCGCTGATCTCGGTTTCGTACCGGGACGGCATCGACATGGTCGGACCTGCTGTATCGACGCGCGCGTAGACGCAGGATCAGTGCATGAATCCCGTGGTCGAGCGTGGCGTGGCCCGCTGCCCCAGCTGTGTCGCCATCGCTGATTACTGCTTCACCGAGGACGGTCCCGATTCCGTGCGCTACGAGGTCCGTTGCCGCAAGTGCGGCGAGGTGTACCGCGAGACGAGCGTGCTGGGCGCGACGGCGCTGACCGTCGACACCATGCACTACGTATACATCCCGGCCAGCGAGGTCATCCGCGTCGCACCGACGGACCGCGTGCTCGCCGAGGCGAAGCGGTGGTGTTCTGCCGCCGCGATCACGACCGCGTCGGCCGCAGCAGGTGCGAGGGTGGCAGCCGCCACCGCGATCACGGCCGTCGCAGCGACGAAGTCGGCACTCGCCGCCCGCGCGCGGGCAGTCGAATTGCCGACTTCGTGGCCGAAACCCCGCGAACTCGAAGCGGGCGGCGCAGTAGCTGGTTAACCCAGCTTCTCGCGCAGATCCTTCAGCGTGCGCTCCAGGATCCGCGACACGTGCATCTGCGACACCCCGATGCGCTCGGCGATCTGGCTCTGCGTCATCGATTCGAAGAAGCGCAGATACAGGATCGTCCGCTCGCGGTCGGGTAGACCGGCGATGAGTGGCCGCACCGACTCCTGGTCGGTGATGCGGGAGAACGCCGGGTCGACGGTACCCACCGTGTCGGCCAGCATCCTCGAGTCGCCGTCGCCACCGGGAACCGGCGCGTCGATCGACTGCGTGCGGTAGGCCGCCGACGCCACCAGGCTCTCGACGACGTCCGCGCGGTCGACCTCCAGGTACTCCGCCAACTCACTGGGAGTCGGCGCACGGCCCTTGGTCTGCGTCAGCTCGGAGATCGCACGCGTCAACTGGACGTGGCGATCCTTGAGCCGGCGCGGCACGTGCATGGCCCAGCCGTGATCGCGGAAGTGCCTACGCACCTCGCCCATCATCGTGGGGACGGCGAAAGACAGGAAACCGCTGCCCTTTTCGGCGTCGAAGCGGTTGACCGCATTGACCAGACCCAGTCGGGCGATCTGACGCAGGTCCTCGAAGTCCTCACCGCGCCGGTCATAGTGGCGCGCGATGTGCTCCGCCAGCGGCAGGCAGCGTTCGATGATCGCGTCGCGATGACGCTGATGCTGCGGTGTGCCCTCGTCGAACATACGCATGACGCGGAACATGTCGATGACGTCGGCGTATTCGTCGTTGTTCCGGCGTGATGCCGTCGCGGGGGTCTCCGGCGGCGTGATCTCGACCGGCGCGATCTCGACCGGCGTCAGTTGCACGATGCCGTCGTCCGGTGTGGCCTCGGCGGCCCGGAGTGAAGTGTCCATGGAAGCGTCCATTTGCAGGGTCACGAGGCACCTCCGGCACACTCGTCGACCTGGTTCACGTAAGCAGAAGTAGTCATCGGGCGGACCCCCTAACAGGCGTCCTACGGATGCGGCCGCGACAGCGTGCGGCGTATCCAGTCCGTAACGACGGACCCGGCGATTTGCCGTGTCTGCACGAAGAATCCGGGGATGCCGACGCTCGCAGGAGACTCAACGAAGCGGGGGCGCGACCGAATCACACGGTGCAGCCTTGTCGTCCGCTTCTAACTAAACGGCGCGTGGTGTCCAAGAGTGGACTACTCGAACAGTACGCCGCTGAGCCCCGCATAGCGAGTGTGGATGTCGATCAGGCCCTTCACCAGGCAGGTTTATTTCGATTTCAAGAGGGCACCAGTGGATATGTCGCTGTAGCCACACGGCGAACCACCGTGGGGAAATGGAGCCGATGTGACAACTGCCATCCTCGAGCCGAGCGAAATGACCGCCCCAGGCGTGTATCGCCCTCAGGAAGATTCACAACTCATCGTCGACGTGATGGAGCGCCACGCTCCACCTGCCGGTTTGCGGGTCGTAGACCTGTGCACGGGCAGCGGCTTCGTCGCGATCAACGCCGCAGCCCAGGGCGCGGCGTCGGTCGCCGCCTTCGACCTGAGCAGCCTCGCCGTCCGGTCCGCGCGCGCGAACGCCGTGGCTGCGGGCGTCGAGGTCGACGTGCACCTCGGGCATTGGGCCCGGGCCGCCGAGTTCGGCCCGTTCGACCTCGTGTTGAGCAATCCGCCCTACGTGCCGTTCGACGAAGAAAGCGAAGAGAACCTTCCGGAGAACGCGGGCCCGCGGCTGGCGTTCGACGCCGGCATCGACGGGCGCCTGGTGCTGGACCCGCTCTGCGCGTACGCACCGAACCTGCTGACCGAACGGGGAAGACTGCTCGTCGTGCACTCCGAGTTCGCAGGCATCGACCAGACCGTCGAAGCGCTCCGCGCAGCAGGCCTGCGCTCGAATGTCGTTACCCATCAGCGCATCCCATTCGGCCCCGTGATGACCGCGCGCGCCCCGTGGCTGGAGCGCACGGGCCGGCTCGAGCCGGGCCGTCGCTACGAACGGCTCGCCGTGATCGAAGCCGTCCGGCCGTGAGTGACGAGGCCCGGGTAGTACGCATCGTCCCGAACGGGCCGGTAATGGTGCAGGGCCCTGTCCGCATCGAGATGCCCGACGGCACCGTCGTGGAATCCGACCGGTTCATGTGCGCCATCTGCACCTGTCGGCGCAGCAAGATCTATCCGCTTTGTGACACCAGCCACCGGCGCCGTCAGCGCGCGAAGGACGACGAGTCGTCGACGACCGTGACCGTGCAGGCGCCGGCCGAGGCGTAGGTCCGGCCGGCGTTCTCCCGCAGGGTCAGTCGTCGAGCGGGCGACGCAGCGACGTCGTGCCCTGGGTCCACGACCGGACCATGTGATCGGCCAGGCGGTCCTCGACGAAGTCGAATGCCCGCATCCCGAAGATCACGTCAGCTTCGACACGCGGCTCACGCATCACCAGGTCACCGACGACGTCGGTGCGCACGATCTGCTCGTGCACGGCGTCGGCCTCCACGTGCTCTGCGTAGAACTTGATGGCCTCGTCGGGCCCACCCAGGCGCTTGAGCGCCCGCACCATGCGCTGCGACCCCGACGGCGAGGTGATCTCGGTTGCCGCGAAGTGCCCGACCGCTGCGCCCCGCAACGAGCGGTGCAGCCCGAACATCGACATCAGGTTCACTGCGACCAGCGTCTCGCCCACCGCGTAGTCCATGTAACCCAGGTACGAGGAGTCCAGACCGGACGCGGCGAGCAGGTCGGCGAACAGTTCTTGGTGGATCTCCGACGCGCGTCCGCCACCGAACTCGTCGAACTCGACCGCGACGAACGCGGCCTTCGCGCGGCCACGCAGGCGGGGGATAGCCCAGGCGTGCGGGTCACCCTCCTTGAGGTGGTAGATCGAGCGGTGGACGAAGTACTCCTGAACCTGCTCCCAGGTGCCGTCCTTCAGGAAGTGCCACGTGGGGCCGTTGCCGCTGGTGGGTTCGACGGACAGCCGGGTCATTTCGGCCTCGGCGGTGTCGTCGGCGGTGATCGGGCCGACGTCGCGGCGCAGAGCGTCCAAGAACAGGTCTTCGAGCCGGCCGCGCAGGTGCAGCAGGCCGGCGTTCCACTCCCACCCGGAGTCGACACCGCGGAAACCGCTGTAGTGCAGCTCGTAACAGACGGCGAGGGCTAGCTGCAGGTCGAGTCCGTACGGGTCGGCGTCACCCACGGAGGACTCGATGCGCTGCAGGTGTCCGTGCGGAGCACGCTCGGCGAGGAGGTCGATCACGGTGGCGGATAGCGGGCCGCGCGCGCTGGGCAGCGTCGGCTCGGTGGCGATGGGGTGCGCAAGTGTCACCGTCGATAACTACCCGGTAGCCCTCGCGTGAAACGCCACTACAGCGGACTAAAAATCGTCACGAGCGCAGTACTTCGACTGATTGCAGGGCATCGGTATGAATACCGAATGCGCGTGACACCGCCTGCTGACTCCTGCTGTCGCTGAGCGCGTCCGCCCGCTCACACCAGGAAAGTCAGGTCACGTGTCCGTCTTCGTCGACATCACGCCCGACGAGTCGCAGGTCGACTCGCCGGTGCGCAACGCGCCCAAGAACAAGTGGCGTGGCAGGGCCACCCGCGCTGCCCTCCCCGTGCTGTCGGTGTTGGTGTTCGGCGTCGTCTGGCAACTCGTCGCCGCCAGCGGCGTGTGGAATCAGACGTTCGTGCCGTTCCCCAGCACCGTGTGGCGCGCGTTCCTCGACGTGTCGACGACGCACGACGGCGTCCGCGGCTACGCCGGCTATCTGCTGTGGGAGCACCTGTACATGACGCTGCGCCGCGTGGCCGCGGGCGTGATCATCGGCATCGTGCTCGGCGTGCTGCTCGGCCTGGTGATGGGGTCGGTGAGCTGGGTGCGCAGCGTGCTCGAGCCGTGGCTGACGTTCATCCGCGCGCTGCCGCCGCTGGCGTACTTCTTCCTGCTCGTGATCTGGCTGGGCATCGACGAGGCACCCAAGGTCACGCTGCTGGCACTGGCAGCGCTGCCGCCCGCCGCGGTCGCGACCACGGCCGCCGTCGTCGCGGCGCCGGTCGGCCTGCAGGAAGCCGCCAGGGCGCTGGGCGCCAGCCGAGCGGAAGTGATTCGCGACGTGGTGATCCCGTCGGCGCTGCCCGAGACGTTCACCGGCATCCGGCTCGCAGTCGGCATGGCCTACTCGTCGGTGGTAGCCGCGGAACTGTTCAACGGCCTCCCCGGTGTCGGCGGATTGGTCAAGGACGCAAGCAATTACAACAACACCCCGGTCGTGCTCGTCGGCATCTTCGCCATCGGGTTCTCGGGTCTGATCATCGACGGTCTACTTCGCGCTGCTGAACGGCGCGCCGTCCCTTGGAGAGGAAAGATATGACACCGGTTGGCTCTTCGCGCAAGCGCTCATCGCTGCTACGGGCACTGGCCGCTGCGGCGGTCGCCACCATGGCGCTGGCGGGTTGCGCGGTCGGCGGAGGCGGGAGCGGACAGAGTGATCCAGACAAGGAGACCATCCGCCTTGGCTACCAGTCGTTCCCGAGCGGTGACCTGATCGTCAAGAACAACAAGTGGCTCGAAGAGGCACTGCCCGACTACAACATCAAGTGGATCAAGTTCGACTCGGGCGCCGACGTCAACACCGCGTTCATCGCCAAGGAACTCGACTTCGGCGCACTCGGCTCGAGCCCCGTGGCACGCGGTCTGTCTGCACCGCTGAACATTCCCTACAAGGTGGCGTTCGTCCTGGACGTGGCCGGCGACAACGAGGCCCTGGTGGTCCGCAACGAGGCCGGGGTGAACAGCATCCCCGAGCTGCGCGGCAAGCGGATCGCCACGCCGTTCGCGTCGACGGCGCACTACAGCCTGCTCGCGGCGCTCTCGCAGAACGGCCTGTCTCCCAACGACGTTCAGCTGGTCGACTTGCAGCCGCAGGCGATCCTCGCGGCATGGGATCGTGGCGACATCGATGCGGCGTACACCTGGCTGCCGACGCTCGACGACCTGCGCAAGACCGGCAAGGATCTGATCACCAGCCGCCAGTTGGCCCAGGGCGGCAAGCCGACCCTCGACCTGGCCGCGGTCCGCACCGAGTTCGCCGACGCCCATCCCGAGGTCGTGGACGTCTGGCGACAGCAGGAGGCACGCGCACTCGATGTCATCAAAGACGACCCGGCCGCAGCGGCCAAGGCCATCGCCGCCGAGGTCGGGCTGACGCCGGAGGCGCTCGAAGGGCAGCTGAAGCAGGGCGTCTACCTGACCCCCGCCGAGGTCGCCTCGCCGGAATGGCTGGGCTCCGAAGGCAAGCCGGGCAATCTCGCTGCCAACCTGCAGAGCGCGTCGGAGTTCCTGGCCGAGCAGAAGCAGATCCCGTCGGCCGCGCCGCTGCAAACGTTCCAGGACGCGATCTACACCAAGGGACTGCCCGATGCCCTCAAGCAGTGACGTCGCGGTCAGGGGTGGGCTGAGGATCGCGAACGTCGCCCACCGCTACGGCGACGTAACCGCCCTGGGTCCAGTCGATCTCGACGTCGAGCCGGGCGCCTTCCTGGTGCTCGTCGGCGCCTCGGGCTGCGGCAAGAGCACGCTGCTGCGGCTGATCGCCGGTTTCGAGGAGCCAACCGCCGGTGAGGTCAGGGTGTCCGGCGCATCGCCCACGCCCGGAGTCACGTCTGGCGTGGTGTTCCAGCAGCCGCGACTGTTTCCTTGGCGCACCGTCGCAGGCAACGTGGATCTGGCGCTGAAGTACGCCAGGGTGCCGCGGGACCGGCGGGACGAGCGTCGCGAGGAGCTGTTGCAGCGGGTCGGGCTGGACGGGGTCGGTCAACGCAAGATCTGGGAGATCAGCGGCGGGCAGCAGCAGCGGGTGGCCATCGCGCGCGCATTGGCCGCGGAGACGCCGCTGTTCCTGCTCGACGAGCCGTTCGCGGCCCTCGATGCGCTCACCCGTGAGCGCTTGCAGGAGGACGTGCGACAGGTGAGCGCCGAGACGGGCCGTACGACCGTGTTCGTGACCCACAGCGCCGATGAGGCGGCCTTCCTCGGGTCCCGCATCGTCGTGCTGACGCGCCGACCGGGACAGGTCGCGTTGGACTTGCCGGTCGACCTGCCGCGCACGGGAGTGGACCCCGACGAACTCAGGCGGTCGCCTGAGTACACGCGGTTGCGGGCAGAGGTTGGTCGGGCAGTGAAGGCAGCAGCGGCCTGACCTGGGGTCGATGGGCCGGGCGTGGATCATGGAACGGGTGCGCATCGAGGACCGACCATGACGGACACCACGTTCGAGACTCGCGCGGGGAGTCTGCCGGGATACCTCGCGGTGCCGGACGGACCCGGGCCGTGGCCCGGGGTGGTGGTCATCCACGACGTAGGTGGCCTCACCGACGACATCCGTCGGCACGCCGACCGCCTGGCCGCCGCCGGGTTCCTCGCCGCTGCGCCGAACCTGTACCGCGGCAACGCCATACGCTGCGTGGTCAGCATGATGCGCTCGCTGAAGACCGGCGTCGGTCCGGCGGTCGACGACGTCGAGGCCGTCCGCGACCTGATCGCGGCGGACCCGAGGTGCACCGGCCGGATGGGCTCGGTCGGCTTCTGCATCGGCGGCGGTATGTGCCTGGTGCTCGCGCCGCGCGGATCGTTCGACGCGACCGCGCCGAATTACGGCAACTGGCCCGCCGACGTCGACTCGCTGCGCCGGGCGTGCCCCGTCGTCGCCAGCTACGGAGCCGACGACCCCACGCTCAAGGGCGCAGCGGCCAAGCTGTCCGCCCTGCTCGAGGACGCAGGCGTCCCGCGGGACGTCAAGGAGTACCCGGGGGTGGGCCACTCCTTCATGAACGACTGGCGCAACGCCCCACTGCGGCTGCGCATCTTCGAGATGCTGCCCAGTTTCCGCTACTCCGAGGCGGCGAGTGACGACGCCTGGCGCCGGATCACCGACTTCTTCGGCGAGCACCTGGCGGGGTCCGAGCCGTGAAGGTCGTGGCGATCCACACCGCGAAGGGGCGGCGGCTACCCGTGCGGGCGGTCGATTCGGTGGCGGCCGAGGAGGGTCGCGGACTGGTCGGCGACCGCTATCACGGGACGCGGCACCGCCACGTCACCATTCAGTCGCGCGAGATGCTGGACCTCGCCGCAACCGAGCTGGGCCGTGAGATCGACAGCGGCGGCACCCGGCGCAACGTCACGGTGGACGTTGGCTCGATCCCGACGAAACCGGGCACGCGGATCACGATCGGCGAGGTCATTTTGGAGGTGGTACGGGTGTCGGCGCCGTGCCGACTGCTCGACGACGACATGGGCCGCGGGGCTGCGGCGGCGCTCAGCCGTCGAACGGGCTCGGTGTGCCGACTGCTGTCGTCGGGGACGATCAGCGTCGGCGACGAGGTGACAGTGTTTGCCGAGGATCAGACCGGCGGGTAGGCCGGGGGCGGGTACACGCCGCGCAGGCCCCAGGGCAGGAACTGGAAGAAGTACTCGATCTCGTCGCTCGCGTCGTAATCCGGGTTCGGATCCATGAGTGCCTCCCAGCTGCTGCGTGGTCGTCGGAAGTCTATCTCTCCGGCTGCGGGCAGGGGTACCCGATCAGGGCACGAGAATAAACTGGCCAACCAGTTGATAGATACCCGGGCACCATCCCGGCCTGCCTATAGTGAGTCGCCATGTCCACTGAACCCGATGCTCGCCGCGCATCGGCGTCGAATGCTCCTCGCGCCAGCGGCTCGGCGGCGAGGGAATCTGCGCCCGCCGGCTCGACCCGGCGCGACGAACTGCTGACCGTCGCGACGAAGCTGTTCGCTGCGCGCGGCTATCACGGGACGCGGATGGACGACGTGGCCGACGCGGTAGGTCTGAACAAGGCGACGGTCTACCACTACTACGCCAGCAAGTCGCTGATCCTCTACGACATCTACAAGAGCGCTGCCGACTTCACGGTCGCCGCCCTGCACGACGACCCCACGGCGACCGCGCGCGAGACGATCTACCACTTCACCAGGCGGCTGCTCGTCGGGATCGCCAGCGACATCGAGCGGGCGGCCGTCTACTTCCAGGAGGGCCCCTACATCACGGAGTGGTTCACCGAGGAGCAGGTGGCCTACATCCGCAGCTCCGAGACCGCCGTCTACGAGCACGTGCGCGACGTCATCGACCGCGGGATCGCCAGCGGTGAGTTCTTCGAGTGCGATTCGCACGTCCTGGCCCTGGGCTACATCGGGATGACGCTGGGCTCGTATCGATGGTTGCGACCACAGGGCAGGCGCAGCGCGCAGGAGATCGCCGTCGAGTTCAGCACCGCACTGCTGCGCGGCCTGATCAAGGACGAGGCGGTCCGGTCGGCAGAACCGCTCGGGATCGACGTCAAGACGACGGCCGCCGCCAATGACTGACCTGTTCCGGCTCGACGGCAAGGTCGCCGTCGTGACCGGCGGTGGTCGCGGGATCGGCGTGATGATCGCCCGTGGCCTGCTCGAAGCCGGCGCCAGCGTGTACCTGTCGAGCCGTAAGGAAGCCGAATTGGCCGCGACTGCCGCCGAATTGGCGCCACTGGGTCGGGTGGAGGCGATACCCGCCGACCTCGGCACGGCCGCCGGGGTGGACGCGCTGACGGCTGCGCTCACCGAACGCGAGGACTCGATCCACGCGCTGTTCAACAACGCGGGCGCGGCCTGGGGTGCGTCGTTCGAGGACTTCCCGGAGTCGGGCTTCGACAAGATCTTCGACGTCAACGTCAAGGGCGTGTTCCTGCTGACCCGGGCGCTGGTGCCGCTGCTCACCGCAGGGGCCACGGACGACGATCCGTCCCGCGTCGTCAACACCGGCAGCATCGACGGGATCGTGGCGCCCGAACGCGGCCGCGACAACTTCTCCTACAGCGCCAGCAAGGCCGCCGTGCACATGCTGACCCGTCACCTCGCCGGGGAGTTGGCGCCGAAGATCCTCGTCAACGCGATCGCGCCGGGGCTGTTCCAATCCCGGATGACGAAGGAGTTGCTGGCCGCCGGCTCGGAGGCCGTCGGTTCCGCGTTGCCGCTGGGCCGCATCGGCGCGCCCGACGACATGGCGGGCATCGCGGTGTTCCTGGCCAGTCGAGCGAGCACCTACATCACCGGTGCGGTGATCCCGGTCGACGGGGGAGTCAGCACCATCCGCTGATCAGAACTCGATGACCTGCCGCACCGCGTGGCCGTCGGCCAGTTCGTCCATGCCCTCGTTGATCTGATCGAGCCCGATGGTCGACGACACCAGCGCTTCGACCGGTAGTCGGCCTTCGCGCCACATCTCGACGAAGCGCGGGATGTCGCGAGCCGGCACGGCCGAGCCCAAATAGCTGCCGATCAGCGAGCGTCCCTCGGCCACCAAACCCAACGGCGACAGGCTGATTCGCGCATCGGGATGGGGCAGGCCGACGCTGACCGTGCGGCCGCCGGGTGCGGTTACCGCGATCGCGGTCTCGAGCGCCGCCGCGTGGCCGACGGCCTCGATGACGACCTCGGCCTTCAGATCGCCGACGTCGTCCGGTGTGCGGGCGGCGTGCACACCGAGTTCGCGGGCGCGGGCCAGCTTGTCCTCGAGCCGGTCGATGGCGACGACCCGTACGTCGTCGTGTGCGAGCGCGGTGAGCAGGGCGGCCATCCCGACTCCTCCCGCGCCGATGACGGCGACCGTCTGCCCCGGCTCGGGGCGGCCGGCGTTCAGCACGGCGCCACCGCCGGTGAGCACCGCGCAGCCGAGCAGCGACGCGACGACGGGCGGGACGTCGTCGGCCACCGGTACCACCGATCGCCGGTCGACCACCGCGTGCGTCGCGAACGCCGAAACGCCGAGGTGGTGCAGTACCGGCTCGCCGTCGCGGCTCAGGCGGGTCTCGCCGCCGAGCAGTGTTCCGACGCCGTTGGCGGCGCTGCCAGGTACACACGGCGCCAGACCGTCCGTGGCGCAGCCCGAGCACTCGCCGCAGCGCGGCAGGAAGGTCATGACCACCCGCTGCCCGGCCTGCACGTCGGTCACCGCGGCGCCGACCTCCTCGACGATGCCCGCCGCCTCGTGGCCGAGCAGCATCGGCACGGGGCGGACGCGGTTGCCGTCGACCACCGACAGATCCGAGTGGCACAGGCCCGCGGCCTCGATCCGCACCAGCAGCTCGGTGTCACCCGGTGGCGTCAGGTCGAGGTCGGTGACGCTCAGCGGTTGGGAGTCGGCGTAGCGGCGGGGGGCTCCGATGCGTTCGAGAACGGCTCCGCGAATCTTCATGCCACCAGCCTGCCTGAAAGACTGGCGAAATGGCCGTCGATGAACGATCACTGACCAGCCGGGACTTCCCGGTGCGCTGGCCCGTCCTCACCCGGTGGACGGACAACGACATGTTCGGCCATCTCAACAACGCGGTCTACTACGAGCTGTTCGACACCGCGATCAACGCGTGGATCAACACCAGCGCCGACGTCGACCCCGTCACCGCGCCGTGGCTGGGCGTGGTCGCCGAGTCGGGGTGCCGGTACTTCGCCGAGCTGGCCTTCCCCGACCCCCTCGTGGTGGGACTGGCCGTCACCAGGCTGGGGACGAGCAGCGTCACCTATCGGCTGTCGGTCTTCGCGCCCGGCGCCGACGCCGCACCCGTTGCCGCCGTGGGTCACTGGGTGCACGTGTACGTCGACCGGACCACCCGACGCCCCGTTCCGATCCCGGACGCGATCCGGGCGCTGTTGGCGGGGGCGGTGGTGGACTGACGGTGGCCACATCGGCCACATCAGTCACTGCAAGCTGCGGCCCACTCGACCGCGCGATGTTCCACCTGACGAGCGAATTGCTGCTCGACTCCGGTCGCGAACCCGTCAATTCGCTGACCAGATGGGACAACCGCCGGTCGGTTGCCGCGCCTCGGCCAGTGACTGGCGTTACCGATGTGACTCAGTCCCGCTCGGCGATACCCGGGCCGTCCAACCACTCCGAGATGGCCTTGACGGCATCCCCGAAGAAGATCTCGTACGGGCGGTCGGCCACGTAGCCGATGTGTGGGGTGGCCGTCACGTTGGCCATCGTGCGCAGCGGATGACCGGCCGGCAGCGGTTCGGTGTCGAAGACGTCCAGACCCGCGCCCGCGATCGCCCCCGAACGCAGCGCATCGATCAGCGCGCCCTCGTCGACGATCGGCCCGCGTGACGTATTGATCAGCAGCGCAGTCGGTTTCATCGCGGCCAGCTCCGCGGCGCCGATCAAGTCGCGCGTGCGCTCGCTCAACTTGAGGTGCACGGTCAGCACGTCGGCCGAGGCGAAGAACTCGTCGCGCGGCAGGTAGCGGACCCCCTCCGCCTCGGCTGCATCCGGCGTCAGGTTCTGACTCCACGCCACCACGTCCATGCCGAAGGCCGCGCCGATCCGTGCCACCCGCGTCCCGATACGGCCTAGGCCCAGCACGCCGAGCACCCGGCGATCCAGTTCGCGTCCGACCGCCGTCTGCCATAGCCCCTGAGCCACCGCCTGCCGCTCGGCGACCAGGTGTCGCGACGTCGCCAGGATCAGCGCCCAGGTCAGTTCCACTGTCGATGCCACCGATCCGCCGGTGGTGCCGACGTAGATGCCCAGTTCCTCGGCGGCGGCCATGTCGATCGACGCGTTGAACGGACCGGTCGAGGCGATCATCCGCAGCCGCGGCAGAACTTCGAGGACGTTGCGCGGCAACGGGGTTCGCTCGCGCATCACCATCACCGCGTCGAACGGGGCGAGCCTGTCGACCAGTTCTCCCGCGTCGGCGACGTGGTCGGTGAAGACGGTGACGTCGGCGCGCGTCGTGACCGGCGACCAGTCGGCCATGCTCAGGGCGACGTTCTGGTAGTCGTCGAGGACGGCGACCCGGATGCGTGTGCTCACCGGAGTCATCGTGGCACGCGCCGATATGCTCGCCCGATGCCCATCGTGAGCAAGACCGTCGAGGTGTCGGCGTCGGCCGAGACGATCATGGCGATCGTCGCCGACTTCGAGGCCTACTCCCAGTGGAACGAAGAGATCAAGGGCTGCTGGATCCTGGCCCGCTACGACGACGGCAGGCCCAGCCAGCTGCGTCTGGACACGTCCGTGCAGGGCATGGACGGCATGTACATCCAGGCCGTCTACTACCCGGGGCCCAATCAGATCCAGACGGTCATGCAGCAGGGCGAGCACTTCGCCAAGCAGGAGCAGCTGTTCTCGGTCGTCGAGATGGGACCCACGACGCTGCTCACCGTCGACATGGACGTCGAGACCACGATGCCGGTGCCCGCGATGATGGTGAAGAAGGTCGTCAACGACGCACTCGACCACCTGGCAGGCAACCTGAAGGCCCGCGCGGAGCAGCTGGCCGCAGGCTGACGATCAGGTCCAGAGGCCCAGCTCGTCGAGGCGCGCGGTGAGACGCCGTGCCCCGTCGTCGAATTGGTCGCGGGTGAGCTGGACGGCCGCCGCGGCGTCGCGACGGCGCAGCGCGGCGATCAGCTGTCGATGGTTCGCCATGGCGACCTTGCCCCACTGCCGATCGTCGGCGTAGATCCGCGACGGCAGGTACCGCGTCGCGTGCAGCAGGAACCACGCGAGCTTGGTTCGGCCCGCCGCCAGGTTCACCGCCCGCCGGAACGCGAACTCCGCGCTCGCGAGCGCCTCGACGTCCTGGTCCTCGATCGCGGCAGCCACCTCGTCGGCCAGCCGCTCGAGTTCGTCGATCTGGTCATCCGTGATGCGTTCGGCCGCCGAGCGCACCAGCTGCATGGCGATCGTCGCCTGCAGCCAGAACAGATCCTCGATGTCGCCCCGGGAGAACGGCGAGACGACGTGGCCGCGGTGGGGTTCGAGCTGCACCATGCCCTCGCCGCGCAGCGTGCGCAGCGCCTCGCGCACCGGGGTGATGCTGACGCCCAGTTCGGCGGCCGTCTCGTCCAGGCGAATGAAGGTGCCAGGGCGCAGCGCACCGGACATGATGCCCGCGCGCAGATGGGAGGCGACCTCGTCGGACAGCTGCTCGCGACGTACCGAGCGTGACTTCGCCGGTCGCTCTGCGGTCGGTGCCTTCACGGCGCGCTCCATCTCGATGCCATCGGTCGGGCCGCTCACCCGTGACGGGGTTGTTACGCAGCGGTCGAGACCTTAGTGTGACCCGGGCAACATCATGTTTGATCAAATATCAACGACATGCAACTCCAACCAGTGACAGGGAGCGCCCCACAGTTGACGGCCTCGCCAACGTCTTCACCACCTTCGGCCCCTGGTCAGGCCGTCGCACAGCCGTACCTGGCTCGCAGGCACAACTGGATGAACCAGCTCGCCCGCCACGCATTGATGCAGCCCGACGACACGGCGCTGCGCTTCCTCGGCCGCACCACCACCTGGGCCGAACTCGACCGGCGGGTCACCGCACTGGCGGGCGCCCTCGGCCGACGGGGCATCGGGTTCGGCGACCGCGTGCTGATCCTCATGCTCAACCGCACCGAGTACGTCGAGTCCTTCCTGGCGGCGAACCTGCTGGGCGCCATCGCCGTCCCCGTCAACTTCCGGATGACCCCGCCCGAGATCGCCTACCTGGTCGGTGACTGCGAGGCGCGGATCGTCATCACGGAGTCCGTCCTGGCCGGCGTCGCCACCGCGGTACGCGCTCTCGACTCCACGCTGGCCACGGTCATCGTCGCGGGCGGCGCGACCGACGACGGCGTGCTGGGCTACGACGACCTGATCGCCGAGGACGGGCCACCGCCAGAACCGGTCGACGTCCCCAACGACTCACCCGCGCTGATCATGTACACGTCCGGGACCACGGGACGGCCCAAGGGCGCCGTCCTCACCCACACCAACATCGCCGTCCAAGGCGCGAGCAGCCTGTTCACGATCGGCGCGGACCTCAACAACGACGTCGGCTTCGTCGGCGTCCCGCTCTTCCACATCGCGGGCATCGGCAACATGATCAGCGGCCTCACCCTCGGCAGGCCCACGGTGCTGTACCCGCTGGGAGCGTTCGACCCCGACGGCCTGCTCGGCGTCCTCGAGGCCGAGAAGGTGACCGCGATCTTCCTCGTGCCCGCCCAGTGGCAGGCCGTCTGCGCGGCGCAGCAGGCGCACCCGCGGAACCTGCGGCTGCGCGCTCTGTCGTGGGGGGCGGCTCCCGCCTCGGACACCCTGCTGCGCGACATGGCGGCCACGTTTCCGGGCGCCGAGATCTTTGCCGCGTTCGGTCAGACGGAGATGTCGCCGGTGACGTGCATGTTGCTGAGCGACGACGCCATCCGCAAGCTCGGCTCGGTCGGCAGGGTGATCCCCACGGTCGCGGCCCGCGTCGTCGACGAGGACATGAACGACGTGCCCGACGGCGAGGTCGGCGAGATCGTCTATCGCGCACCGACGTTGATGGCCGGCTATTGGAACAACCCCGAGGCGACGGCCGAGGCGTTCCACGGCGGCTGGTTCCACTCCGGCGACCTGGTGCGCCGCGACGACGAGGGCTACATCTGGGTGGTCGACCGCAAGAAGGACATGATCATCTCCGGCGGCGAGAACATCTACTGCGCCGAGGTCGAGAACGTGCTGGCCGCCCATCCGGCGATCGCGGAGGTGGCCGTGATCGGCCGTCCCGACGAACGCTGGGGTGAGATCCCGGTGGCCGTCGTCGCGCTCGGTGCGGCCGCACCACCGGATCTGACGGTGGCGGATCTCGACGACTTCCTCACCGAACGGCTGGCCCGCTACAAGCACCCCAAGGCCGTCGAGGTGGTCGAGGCGCTGCCTCGCAACCCCGCTGGCAAAGTATTGAAGACCGAACTCAGGACGCGCTTCGGGGCGGCCGGTTCCATTGACGCTGGCGAAAGTACAAGCGCGTCAACGCATTCGACGACGAGCCCGAAGGGCTGACCTGTGACGATGAGTTTGCCGAGCGCACGAATCTCAAGTTTGCCGATGCGGTGCGACGCCACTCCGGCATCGGGTACTCTCCTGTGGTCCGCCTTACTACCAACCAGTAGGGAGAGGGCGATCACAGGTTCGGGGCAGGAACGAGGAGGGCGAGTGCGACGGGTTGCATCGGTCCGCCGCAGCGGCCACGGCTGCGTTGACGCAGCATTGAAGGCCCATTCGTGACGGCGTCGTCTCCGGGCCTGGTCGGTTACGTCCGCGACCAGGTCAGGCCAGGACTGACCGCTGTCGGCGGCTTCGTCAAGATGTGCGTGCTGACGGCCAAGGCCACGTTCCGCGGACCATTCCAATGGCGCGAGTTCATCCTGCAGGGCTGGTTCCTGATGACGGTGGCGTTCCTGCCCACCATCGCGGTCGCCATCCCGCTGACGGTCCTCATCATCTTCACGCTGAACATCCTGCTCGCCGAGTTCGGTGCCGCCGACATCTCGGGCGCCGGAGCAGCACTCGGAGCGGTTACCCAGCTCGGTCCGCTGGTAACCGTGCTCGTCGTCGCCGGTGCCGGATCGACCGCCATCTGCGCTGACATCGGCGCGCGCACCATCCGCGAGGAGATCGACGCCCTCGAGGTGCTCGGCATCGACCCGATTCAGCGTCTGGTCGTCCCGCGCGTGCTGGCCTCGACGTTCGTCGCCTTCCTCCTCAACGGCGCCGTCATCACGATCGGTCTCGTCGGCGGCTTCGTCTTCGGCGTGTACATACAGAACATCTCGGCCGGCGCCTACGTCTCGACGCTGACGTTGGTCACCGGCCTACCCGAGGTCCTCATCTCCGTCGTCAAGGCCCTGACCTTCGGGCTCATAGCCGGCCTCGTCGGCTGTTATCGCGGCCTGACGGTGTCCGGTGGCGCCAAGGGCGTGGGTACCGCGGTCAACGAGACGCTGGTCCTCTGCGTCATCGCCCTCTTCGCCGTGAACGTGGTCCTGACCACGATCGGCGTTCGATTCGGAACGGGGGGCTGACGTGTCCACATCAGCAGTCCTGCGGCAGCGCTTCCCCAGAGCGATCCCGCGGGCCACGAGGCTCGCCAGTGCGCCCGCCCGCGGCCTGGACAGCGTCGGCCACGTCGCGTGGTTCATCGTCACCGCCGTCGGATCCATCGGGCACGCGGTGCGCTACTACCGCAAGGAGATGCTGCGGCTCATCGCCGAGATCGGCATGGGCACCGGCGCCATGGCCGTCATCGGCGGCACCGTTGCCATCGTCGGCTTCGTCACCCTCTCGGGCGGTTCGCTGATCGCCATTCAGGGCTTCGCATCGCTTGGCAACATCGGCGTCGAGGCCTTCACCGGCTTCTTCGCCGCGCTGGTCAACGTCCGCATCGCCGCACCGGTCGTCGCGGGCCAGGCATTGGCCGCGACCGTCGGTGCCGGCGCGACCGCCGAACTCGGCGCCATGCGTATCAGCGAGGAGATCGACGCGCTCGAGGTCATGGGCATCAAGTCGATCAGCTACCTGGTGTCGACGCGCATCATGGCCGGCTTCGTCGTGATCATCCCGCTGTACGCGATGGCGATCATCATGTCGTTCCTGTCGGCGCAGGTGACCACGACGCTGTTCTACGGACAGTCGACCGGCACCTACGAGCATTACTTCCGAACGTTCCTACGACCAGACGACGTCGCCTGGTCGTTCGTGCAGGCGATCATCATCTCGGTCATCGTGATGCTCAACCACTGCTACTACGGCTTCTACGCCAGCGGCGGCCCGGTCGGCGTCGGCGAGGCCGTCGGCCGCTCGATGCGCGCCTCCCTGATCGCGATCGTCCTCGTCGTCCTGTTCGCATCGTTGGCGCTGTACGGCACCGACGCCAACTTCAACCTCACGGTGTAGCGACATGACCAGACCTGATCAAGTTGAGTCCGAGGTCAACAAGCCCCGGACGCCGCCGTACAAGTTGGCCGGCCTGGTGCTGCTGGTCGTGGCCGCAGTCGTCGTCAGCCTGGTGTGGGTGCAGTTCCGCGGCGGGTTCGCCGACCCCGAACGGCTGACGATGATCTCGTCGCGCTCGGGACTGGCGATGGACCCCGGCTCGAAGGTCACCTACAACGGTGTCGAGATCGGCCGGGTCACCGAGGTCGAAGCGGTCGACGTGGGCGGCGAGCCCAGGGCCAAGGTCCTGCTCGACGTCAACAGGCAGTTCCTGAACATGATCCCCGCCAACGTCGAGGCAGACATCCAGGCCAGCACCGTGTTCGGCAACAAGTACATCGCGTTCTCCTCGCCGGCGGACCCCAGCCCCGAGCGGGTGAGCGGCTCCACCCCGATCGACGCGTCGACGGTCACCACCGAGTTCAACACCCTCTTCGAGACCGTGGTCGAGGTGACCAAGCAGGTCGACCCGATCAAGCTCAACCAGACCCTGACTGCGACCGCCCAGGCGCTCGACGGTCTCGGCGACCGGTTCGGACAGTCGATCGAGACCGGCAACGAACTCCTCGCCGACCTCAACCCGCGGATGCCGCAGCTGCGCCGCGACTTCCAGGGACTCACCGGCTTCGCCGACATCTACGCCGATGCCGCACCGGATCTGTTCGACGGCCTCGAGAACGCGGTGACCACCGCCCGGACGCTCAACGAGCAGCGCGGAAACCTCGACCAGGCACTGATGGGTGCCGTCGGATTCGGCAACACCGGTGGCGACGTCTTCGAGCGCGGCGGACCGTACCTGCAGCGCGGCATCCAGGACCTGCTGCCGACCTCGGCACTGCTCGACGAGTACAGCCCCGCGCTGTTCTGCACGATCCGCAACTTCCACGACGTCGAGCCCAAGGCCCGCGCGGCCTTCGGCGGCGGCAACGGCTACTCGCTGAACACCCGCACCTCGATCATCGGTGCCGCGAACCCGTACGTGTTCCCCGACAACCTCCCTCGCGTCAACGCGAGCGGCGGACCCGAGGGACGCCCCGGCTGCTGGCAGCCCGTGACCCGTGATCTGTGGCCCGCGCCGTACCTGGTGATGGACACCGGCGCCAGCATCGCGCCCTACAACCACTTCGAACTGGGTCAGCCCATCGCGATCGAGTACGTCTGGGGTCGCCAGATCGGGGAGAACACGATCAACCCATGAAAATCACCGGTACAGCGATCAAGCTCGGCGCCATGTCCCTGGTGCTGCTCATGTTCACCGCGCTCATCATCGTGGTGTTCGGGCAGATGCGGTTCGACCGCACCACCGGCTACACGGCCGTCTTCAAGAACGCCAGCGGCCTGCGCCCCGGCCAGTTCGTCCGCGCCTCCGGCGTGGAGGTCGGCAAGGTCTCCGAAGTCGAGCTGCTTCCCGGCGGCGACCGGGTCGAGGTGCACTTCGACGTGGACCGCACCCTGCCGCTGTTCCAGGGCAGCACTGCCTCGGTCCGCTACCTCAACCTGATTGGTGACCGCTACCTCGAGCTCAAGCGCGGGGACGATCAGACCCGCCTGCCCGGTGGCGGCACCATCCCGATCGAGCGCACCGAGCCCGCACTGGATCTCGATGCCCTCATCGGCGGATTCCGCCCGCTGTTCCGGTCGCTGGATCCGGACAAGGTCAACAACATCGCCCAGTCGGTCATCACGATCTTCCAGGGCCAGGGCGGCACCATCAACGACATCCTCGACCAGACCGCCCAGCTGACCTCGGCCATCGCCGACAGGGATCAGGCGATCGGCGAGGTGGTGCGCAATCTCAACACCGTGCTCGACACCACCATCAAGCACCAGCAGCAGTTCGACGAGACGATTCAGAACTTCGAGAAGTTGGTGACGGGACTGAAGAACCGGGCCGACCCGATCGCAGAAGGGGTTGCCGAGATCAGCAACGCCGCAGGCACCATCTCCGATCTGCTGGCCGACAACCGGCCGCTACTACGGGACACGGTCAACTACCTCGACGTCATCCAGCAGCCGCTGGTCGACCAGAAGGCCGAACTCAACGACCTGCTGGTGAAGTTCCCCCAGGCCGTTCGAATTCTCGGCAGGTCCGGCGGGATCTACGGCGACTTCTTCAACTTCTACGTGTGCGACATATCGCTGATCCTGAACGGCCTCCAGCCCGGCGGTCCGGTTCGAACGGTCAAGGTGACCAGCCAGCCAACGGGTAGGTGCACGCCGAAATGAGAACTCTCGAGGGCGACAACCGGATTCGCAACGGGATGATGGGCATCCTCATCCTGCTGCTGGTGATCGGCGTGGGGCAGAGCTTCGCCAGTGTGCCGATGATCTTCGCGCAGCCGGTCTACTACGCGCAGTTCGCCGACACCGGCGGCATCAACCCGGGTGACAAGGTGCGCATCGCTGGCGTCGACGTCGGCGAGGTCCGCAAGGCGGACATCGAAGGCGACAAGGTCGTGATCGGCTACACGCTGAACGGCACGAAGATCGGCACCGACAGCCGCGCAGCGATTCGCACCGACACCATCCTGGGCCGCAAGAACCTGGAGATCATCCCGCGCGGATCGACTGCGCTGAAGGCCAACGGCGTTCTGCCGCTTGGCCAGACGACGACGCCGTACCAGATCTACGACGCGTTCTCGGACTTGACGAAGGCCGCTTCCGGGTGGGACACCACCACGGTCAAGGAGTCGCTGAACGTCCTGTCGGAGACCATCGATCAGACCTACCCGCACCTGAGTGCAGCACTCGACGGGGTGGCCCGGTTCTCGGACACGATCGGCAAGCGCGACGAGGACATCAAGAAGCTCCTCGCCAACGCCAACAAGATCGCCGGCGTGCTCGGCAACCGCAGCGGTCAGATCAACGATCTGTTCGTCAATGCGCAGACCCTGCTCGGCGAGATCAACCAGCGCAACGCGGCGGTCGATGCACTGCTCGCCAGGGTCTCGGCCTTTTCCCAGCAGGTGGCCGGCTTCACCAAGGACAACCCGAACATCAATCGGGTGCTCGAGCAGCTGCGCACGATCAGCGACGTGCTGGTCGAGCGCAAGTTCGACCTGATGGACGTGCTGAGCAACGTCAGCAAGGTCGCAACGGCGCTCGGTGAAGCAGTGGCCTCTGGCCCGTACTTCAAGGTGATCGTGATCAACATCCTGCCGTACCAGATCATTCAGCCCTGGGTCGACGCCGCCTTCAAGAAGCGCGGCATCAACCCGGAGGAGTTCTGGCGCAACGCGGGTCTGCCCGAGTTCCGGTTCCCGGATCCCAACGGTCAGCGCTTCGACAACGGTGCACCGCCGCCCGCGCCGACGCCGCTCGAGGGCACTGCCGAGAACCCCGGCCCTGCCGTCATCGCGGGCTCGCCGTGCTCGTACGCACCTGCGGCGGGCAACTTCCCGACGCCGGGCAATCCGCTGCCGTGCACGCAGGCCGAGAACGGACCGTTCGGGCCGAACCCGTACGGCTCCAATAACTATGGCCCGCCGAACGTGATCGGACTGCCGCCGAACCCGAACGCGCCGCCGCCGGCGCCCGGCGTTCCCAGCTCGGCCTTCCCCGGCCAGTTCGCACCGCCCGTCCAGGGCGTGCCGCCCGCGCCGTTCGCACCCGGTCCGCCCGGGGCGCGCACGGTGCCGGTCACACCCGGCCCGTCCGACCCCTACATCCCGCCGGGCTTCCTGCAGGGTGACGGCACGTCGCCGCCACCGCCCGCACTGACGGGTCCGCCGCCACCGCCTGGGCCGGGACAGCAACTCCCGCCCGTAGGCACGCCACCACTACCGGGCAACCCGCCGTTCCTGCCGCCCGGTCAGCAACAGGGATAGGAGGCCTTCGAGATGTCGACGATCTTCAACGTCCGGAACCTGAAGGTGCCTTCCCTGTCGAAGGCATCGGTGATCCTCGGAACCATCGTCATCGTGCTGGCGATCGTGCTCGCGTTCGTCGGGTGGAATCTGTACAAGCGGCTGACCAACAACACGGTGGTCGCCTACTTCCCCCAGACGCTGGCGCTCTACCCCGGTGACAAGGTCCAGATCATGGGCGTGCGGGTCGGCTCGATCGACGAGATCGAACCGGCAGGCGACCGGATGAAGGTCACCTTCACCTACGAGAGCAAGTACAAGGTCCCGGCCGACGCCAGCGCGTCGATCCTGAACCCGAGCCTCGTCGCGTCGCGCGCCATCCAGCTGTCCCCGCCCTACACCGGCGGTCCAGAGATGGAGAACGACGCCGTCATCCCGATCGAGCGCACCCAGGTGCCGGTCGAGTACGACGAACTCCGCGACTCCCTGGACCGGCTCCTCACCGACCTCGGCCCCACGCCCGAGCAGCCCATGGGCCCGATCGGCGACGTCGTCGACTCGTTCGCCGACGGGCTGGCAGGCAAGGGCCAGGAGGTCAACCGGACGCTGACCAACCTGTCCGAGGCGCTGTCCACCCTCAACCAGGGCCGCGGCGACTTCTTCGCAGTCGTGAAGAGCCTCGCGATGTTCGTCAACGCACTGCATCGCAGCGACCAGCAGTTCGTCGCGCTGAACAACGATCTGGCGCAGGTCACGAACTCGTTCTCCAACGGCGACCAAGAGGTGGCCAACGCCATCCGCGACCTCAACGTGCTGTTCACCAACACGCGCGAGTTCTTCGACGAGAACGGTGAGGTCCTCGGAGCCGACATCGGCAACCTCGCCGAGGTCACCAACGCGATCCTGCAGCCCGACGTCTTCAAGGGACTCGAGACCGGGTTCCACGTCTTCCCGACGCTCGCGGTGAATGCGCTCAACATCGCGCCGCCCGTGCCCGGTGGCGTCACCAGCATCCCGGTCATCGGCAACTTCGCCAACCCGATGGAGTTCATCTGCAGCTCCATTCAGGCGGGCAGCCGGCTCGGCTACCAGGAGTCCGCGGAACTGTGCGCGCAGTACCTGGCGCCGATCCTCGACGCGATCAAGTTCAACTACCTGCCGTTCGGCCTGAACCAGTTCAGCTCCGCGCTGACGCTGCCGAAGCAGATCGCGTACTCCGAGCCGCGCCTGCAGCCGCCGCCCGGATACAAGGACACGACCGTGCCCGGCATCTTCTCGCGGGACACGCTGTTCTCGCACGGCAACCACGAGCCCGGCTGGGTGGTCGCACCCGGAATGCAGGGCACCGAGGTGCAGCCGTTCACCGCGAACATGCTGACGCCGGACTCGCTCGCCGCGTTGATGGGTGGCCCCGACATCGCGCCGCCGGTCGCTCCGCCTGCGTTCGGCACGACGCGCAACGGCAACCTGCCCGGTCCGCCCAACGCGTTCAGCGAGAACACCCCGCTGCCGCCCCCGTGGTACCCGCAGCCGGGTCCCCCGCCTGCACCGGCACCGGGTGTCACGCCCGGCAATCCGCTGGCGGCGATCTCGGCTCCGGCCGCACCAGGCCCGGGCCCCGGGCCGGGACCGGCGCCGGCACCGGGTCCCGCACCGTCGGGTCCGTTGTTCCCGGCTGAAGCAGGAGGCGGGCGATGAGCGTCCTGAAAGGCATGAAGCGCAAGAAGCCCGCGGGCTCGAAGTTGGTGCGGCTGGCGAAGCGCACCGGCGTGCTGTCGGTCGCGGCGGTCGTGCTGACCTCCTGCGGTTGGCAGGGCATCGCCAACGTCCCGCTGCCCGGTGGTCCCAGCACCGGCGGCAAGAAGATGACGATCTACGTCCAGATGCCGGACACGCTGGCGCTCAACGTGAACAGCCGGGTCCGGGTGGCCGACGTCTTCGTCGGCAGCGTGCGCTCCATCGAGTTGAAGAACTGGGTGGCGACGCTGACGCTGGACGTCGCGCCGAACGTGGATCTGCCGGAGAACACCCTGGCCGCGATCGGTCAGACCAGCCTCCTCGGTAGCCAGCACATTCAGCTCGATCCGCCGCCGGATCCGCAGGGGACGCTGAAGAACGGCGACACCATCCCGCTCGACCGGGCGTCGGCGTTCCCCACCACGGAGCGGACGCTGGCCAGCATCGGCACGATCCTCACCGGTGGCGGCATCCCGAACCTGGAGGTCATCCAGACCGAGCTGGACAACATGCTGTCCGGGCGCGGCGACCAGATCCGGGAGTTCCTCAACCGGCTCGACACGTTCACCGCCGAACTCAACGAGCAGCGTCAGGACATCACCCGGGCCATCGACTCGACGAACCGCCTGCTGGCGATCGTCGCCCAGCGCAACGACACGCTGGATCGGGTGCTCACCGAGTTCCCGCCGTTGATCCAGCACTTCGCCGAGACGCGTGATCTGTTCGCAGACGCCGTGACGTCGCTTGGCCGGATCAGCAAGGCCGCCGACGACGCGCTCGCGCCGATCAGCGACGACCTGAACACCAACCTCCGCGATCTGCAACGGCCGCTAAAGCAGTTGGGCAAGGCGTCGCCGTACCTGATCGGTGCGCTGAAGTTCATGCTGACCGCGCCGTTCCCGATCGAGTCGACCGACAAGGCGGTCCGCGGCGACTACATCAACGTGTCGCTCAACGTGGATCTGACCCTGTCGTCCATCGACAACGGCATTCTGACCGGGACCGGCATCTCCGGCATGCTCCGTGCGCTGGAGCAGTCGTGGGGTCGTGATCCGAACACGATGATCCCGGACGTCCGCTTCACACCCAACCCGCACAACGTGCCGGGTGGGCCGCTTGTCGAGAGGGGTGAGTGAGCAGTGCTGACGCGGTTCATCAGGATCCAGCTGATCCTGTTCACGATCCTCACGCTCATCGCGCTCATCGTGCTGGGCTGGTACTACCTGCGCATCCCGAGCCTGGTGGGCATCGGTCAGTACGAGCTGAAGGCCGACCTGCCGCGGTCGGGCGGTCTGTACGCCACGGCGAACGTGACCTACCGAGGCACCGAGATCGGCAAGGTCACCGAGGTGGTGCCGACCGACAACGGCGCCAGGGCCACGATGAGCATCGACAGCCAGTACAAGATCCCGGTCGACGCCTCGGCGAACGTGCACTCGGTGTCCGCCATCGGTGAGCAGTACCTGGACCTGGTCTCCACCGACGATCCGGGTCAGTACCTGGCCAACGGGGCGACCATCACCAAGAGCACGGTCCCCAGCGAGGTCGGCCCAGCACTCGACGCCGCCAATCGGGGCCTCGCGGTGTTGCCGAAGGAGAAGATCGACTCGCTGCTCACCGAGACCTCGCTGGCCGTCGGCGGGCTCGGACCGTCACTGCAGCGCCTGGTCGACTCGACGAACAACATCGCCCAGGGGTTGAAGGACAACCTGCCCGAGGTCAACGACATCATCGACAACACGGCCCCGATCCTGGAAAGCCAGGTGCAGTCGGGTGACGCGATCGCACAGTGGACGAGCAACCTCGACGTCATCGCGGCGCAGGCAGCCCAGCAGGATCAGGCGTTGCGCTCGGGCCTGCAGCAGGCCGGACCGACCGCCGATGAGGTCAGTGCGTTCTTCACCGACGTGAAGGACTCGCTGCCGCAGACGCTGGCCAACCTCGCCGTCGTCATCGATCTGCTGAAGAAGCAGAACAAGGGCGTCGAGCAGCTCCTGGTGGCGTTCCCGCAGGCGGCAGCTGTCGGCCAGATGGGCACGATCTACGAGGGCCAAGCATTGCTGCCGCTGGCGCTGTCGATCAACCAGCCGCCACCGTGCTATACAGGGTTTCTGCCCGCGGCCGAGTGGCGGTCACCGGCCGACACGAGGACCGCGCCGATCCCGGACAACGTGTACTGCAAGATTCCCAAGGACACCCAGGGCAACGTCGTTCGTGGTGCCCGCAACTACCCGTGCCAGGAGGTTCCCGGCAAGCGGGCCGCGACCCCCACCGAGTGCCGCAGCAACGAGCCCTACGTCCCGGCGGGCACCAACCCGTGGTACGGGGACCCGAACCAGATCGTCACCTGCCCGGCTCCTGCCGCGCGGTGCGATCAGCCGGTGAAGCCGGGTTACGTGATCCCGGCGCCGACGGTCAACAACGGCACCAATCCGCTGCCCGCCAACCAGTTGCCTCCGCCGCAGTCGCAGACTCCGACGAGTGACCCGCTCACGGCCCCTGGCCAGGGCAGCGTCACCTGCAGCGGTCAGCAACCCAACCCGTGCATCTACACTCCGGGATCAGGTCCGACCGCGGTCTACAACCCGTCCAGCGGTGAGGTCACCGGACCCGACGGTGTCAGGTACTCCGTCGACAACTCGAGCAACCCAGGAGACAACGGATGGAAGGAGATGCTGGCGCCCGCCGGCTGAACCCCACCGATGAGCAGGACAGCCTTGACCAGCCGTTGACGGATCCCACCGACACCCCGTCCGAGCAGGACGATGCGCCGGTCGAGGGGTATCGCGAGTCCGACGTCACCCCGCGCCGAGCCGAGAAGCTCGGGCGTGGGTGGGTCGCCTCCATCGCCGCCGTGTTGCTACTGGCGGCCGCAGGCGTCGGCGTCGGCGGTTACCTGGCGCTCAAGTCGCACGATCAGAGCGAGGCGTTGGCGCGCGCGGAGAACGAGGCCGTCGCCGCCGCGAAGGACTGCGTGGCAGCCACCCAGGCGCCGGACACCGCCATCATGAGCGCCAGCCAGGCGAAGATCATCAACTGTTCGACCGGTGACTTCGGCGCGCAGGCCGCTCTCTACAGCGGTGTGCTCGCCGACGCCTACCAGGCTGGGAACGTGAAGGTGCAGGTCACCGAGATGCGCACCGCCGTCGAGGGCCACAACGACGACGGAACGGTCGACGTGATGGTCGCGATGCGCATCAAGGTCAGCAATCTGGAGGTTTCGGACCAGGAGCAGGGCTACCGCCTGCGCGCGCAGATGGCTCCGGAGGACGGCACCTACAAGATCTCCAAGCTGGAGCAGGTCACGTCGTGACTGCAGTACTCGAGACCCCACCGAACGCGAACCCCGAGGCCACCGTTCGGTACCCGAGTTGGGCAGCGCGCGCGGGTGCGCTGGCGATCGACGTGCTGCCCGCCGTCGCCGTCATCACGACCATGGCGCTGCTGGCGATCACGACGCCACAGTGGGGACCGCTGTGGTGGGTGTTCACCGTCACGGCCGTACTCGCGTTCCTCGCGATGGTCGTCAACCGCTGGGTGCTGCCGCCGCTGACCGGGTGGAGCCTGGGCCGCGCCGTCTTCGGAATCCGGATCGTGACGGGCGGTGACGTCCCCGCGGGTACGGCTCGCCTGGTGCTGCGCGACGTCGCGCACCTGCTCGACACGATCAGCCTGTTCATCGGCTGGCTCTGGCCACTGTGGGATGCCAAGAAGCGGACCTTCGCGGATCTGCTGCTGCGCACCGAAGCCCGATTGGTGGGAGCCCCCGGCGCCGGCGTGCGTCGACGTGCCGGGGTGGCGTGCCTGGTGGCGGCGCTGCTCTGCGTCGCGGGCGGTGGACTCGGGTACCAGTTCGAGTACCGGCAGGAGCGCGCCGTCGAGACCGCGCGCGACCAGATCGCCGAGCAGGGCCCCCGTATCGTCGAGCAGATGCTGAGCTACGGCGCCGCGACCATGAAGGAGGACTTCGCCCGGTCGCAGGCACTGACCACCGACGCCTACCGTCCGCAGCTCGTCGCGCAGCAGCAGGTGGTCGAGAAGGGCCAAGCCACGAGCAACGAGTACTGGGCGACCAACAGTGCGGTGCTGTCTGCGTCGCAGAACCAGGGCGCACTGCTCGTCGCACTGCAGGGGCAGCGCGGCACGGACCCCAAGGCGCTCAAGTTCATCTCGGCGACGGTGCGGGTCGACTTCGACAAGCTCGACGGTCAGTGGCGCGTCGCCAACCTCACCGTCTTGAAGAAGCCCGGCATGGACGAGGCGGGCGGATGAGCCCGCGCCGCAAAGTCGATGCCGCTGAACGCGATTACTTCTCCGCGCCCGTCGCGGCGCCGAAGGCCCCGGTGCGGTGGGGTCTCCCGCTGACCGCCGTGCTGTCGGCCCTGCTCGCGATCCTCGCCATCGCCGGAAGCATCTACATGGTGGTGGGCCACGAGAGTGGCCGTCGCACCGAGCTGCGCGACGCCGCCGCGCTGGACTACGTGCGCGGCTTCATGGTTCGGTACACCTCGCTGGACCCGTTCAACGCGAACAAGTACGCCGAGGACATCGCCGCGCAGGCCACCGGCGAGTTCGCGACGTCGTTCAAGCAGCGGGCGAACGAGATCGTCATCCAGGTGGCACGGGCCGAGCCCACCAGCGGCATCGTCCTGGAAGCCGGCGTGCAACGGTGGAACGAGAACGGCAGTGCCGACGTACTGGTCGCCGCCAACGTGACCACACCGGGCCGTGACGGGCGGCCCACCGTCGAGAGCGCGAGCCGCTGGGTCGCCACGGCAATCGAGGAGGGAGAGCAGTGGAAGATCAGCAAGCTGGTCCAGGTGATCTGACCGCGGGCGCCGTTCCTCAGGGGAAGTCCGCGCGGCGACACCGGCTGCCACGACAGAAGCCGACGTCGACCGAGCCGATCACGGCGACGGATCCGGCTGACGAGAGCGACTCGGCGACAACCACATCCGAACATCTCGAGGACACGGTCGCCGATGAGACCGCCGCAGGCGACACCGCCGAAGCCGCAGAGGGTGACACTGCCGTCGGGGGTGACACTGCCGTCGAGGGTGACACTGCCGAGGACGCTCCCGCCGAAGAGGCGGCCGAACCTGGCGCAGTCGCCGACGCCGGTGTCAGCCCGCCCCAGAAGCGCCGATTCCCCTGGCGCCGAACGAAGTCCGTCGCGCCGGTCGCTGCGGCGCCGGCCGTCGTCGAACCAGCTGCAGTCGAACCGGCTGCGGTGGAGGGCGACGAGGCGCCCGCGCCCGCCGAAACCACCGTCACCGACGGCGTCGACGAACCCGCGGTCACCGACGGCTCCCTCGAACCCGACGCGGAAACGGCGACCGAGGACGCAACGGTCGACGGCACGGACCCCGGTGGCGACACCGAGCCCGAGCCGGAACCCGTCCTCGTACCGCACCGCAAGGCAGGCAAGAAGCTCAAGATCGCTGCCGTGGCGGCAGGCGTACTGTTCATCGGAGCCGCCGCCTTCGCCGGAGCCACGCTGCAGCCCTTCCTCGCCGACCGTGCCGAAGCGCACGTCAAGTTCGAGGTCGCCAAGATCTCGGCCGATGCCATCACGACGTTGTGGACCTATACGCCCGAGGACATGGACGCGCTTCCGGATCGCGCCGAGAGGTTCCTCGGCGGGGACTTCGCCAGCGACTACCGCCGGTACATCGACTCGATCGTCGAGCCGAACAAGCAGGCGCAGATCAGCAACAACACGCAGGTGATGGGTACGGCCGTGGAATCGCTCACGCCCACCGCGGCAACGGCGCTCGTCTTCACGAACTCGGTGGCAACTAGTCCGGTGACCAAGGGCATCCCGTCGCTGCGCTACCTGTCCTACCGGCTCGACCTCGAGAACCGCGACAACACGTGGCTGATCACCAGGATGACGGCGGTCACCTCGCTGGACCTGACCCCACGCCTCTAGCTGGCCCATGGCCGTCGAATCGCCTGTCTCGCAACGAGCGACGGTCACCGCACTGCTCCTCCTGACGTTCGCCACGGGCCTCGTCGACGCCGTCAGCGTGCTGGTACTCGGCCACGTCTTCGTGGCCAACATGACCGGCAACGTCATCTTCCTGGGATTCTGGTTCGTGCCGCACTCCGGTGTCGACATGACGGCTGCGGTGGTGGCGTTCGCGAGCTTCGTGGCGGGCACCGTGCTCGGCGGGCGGTTCGCGCGTCACCTCGACACCGAGGTGCGCCGCTGGCTGGGCGTGGCACTGGGCGCCGAGGTGGTGATGCTCGGCGCGCTCGCGATCCTCGCGGGGTCCGGTGTGCTGGCCTACGACGACGGCGGCAAGCTGGTCTTGATCGCGGGTCTGGCCGTGACCTTCGGCGCGCAGAACGCCACCGCGCGGCAGTTCGGCATCCAAGAGCTGAGCACCACGGTCCTGACGTCGACGATCGTGGGGATCGGGTTCGACAGCCGGCTCGCGGGCGGCACCGGCCAGCGGGAGAAGCTGCGGTACGGCGTGGTCGCGACCATGCTCGGGGGCGCGGTACTCGGCGCCACCATGACCCGGTTCGTGGTCGCACCGGTGATCGGGCTGGCCGCCATCGCCGTGGCCGCGAGTGCTGCGGTGTTCTGGTTCGGCCCCGCTCCTGCCGACTAGCCTGACCGGCATGCCCTCCGTACTCGTCACCGGCGCCGCGCGCGGCATCGGCCGGACCATCACCGAGCACCTCGCCGCCAGCGGATGGGACGTGATCGCAGGCGTGCGCACCGATGCCGACGCCGCGGCGATCGGCGACGTCGCACCGGGCCGGGTCACGCCCGTCATCCTCGACGTCACGAAGGACGAGGACGTCGCGGCGCTCGCAACCGCGCTCCCCGACCGCCTGGATGCGGTGGTCAACAACGCGGGGGTCGTCGTCAGCGGCGCGATGGAGACCGTGTCGACCGACGACTGGCGACGGCAGTTCGACGTCAACGTCGTCGGCCAGATGGCCGTGACCCGAGCGGTGTTGCCGCGCCTGCGGGCGTCGCGCGGCCGCGTCGTGTTCGTCTCCAGCGTGAACGGGCAGCTGGTGATGCCGATGCTCGGCGCGTACTGCGCCTCGAAGTTCGCGTTGGAGGCTGCGGCCGAAGCCTTGCGAATGGAGTTGCGGCCGTGGGGGATCGGCGTTTCGGTGGTGGAGCCCGCCCAGACGGACACCGACATGTGGCGGCAGGCTGACGCGATGGTCGTAGACGCCGAGAACTCGTTGTCACCAGAGCAGCGGACGCTCTACGGGCGGCACATCGCAGGCATGAAGAAGATGATCCCGATAGCGCAGCGCATGACCGTCGCGCCCGAGACCGTCGCGGGCGTCGTGGAGCGTGCGCTCACTGCGCGTCGGCCTCGTCCGCGGTACATCGTCGGCGCCGGGCCCAAGCTGCAGGTGGCCGTGATGACGAATCTTCCCATCGCCGTTCGTGATCGCGTGCTGCGCAAGGTCGCGGGACAGCCTTAGGCGCACGCGGTCGTGGCGGTGCACCGAAAACGCAGCTCGGCAGGCGTACCCGACCTGTTCGGGTACGAAGCCAGTGGCCTACGTTGGCTGTCGGCCGTCGATGCCGGCGTCCCGTGCGCGCGAGTGATCGCCTGGGATCGCGACACTCTGGAACTGGATCGGCTCGAGTCGGTCCGTCCGGATGCCGCCGCCGCGCGCGAGTTCGGCCGCCGCCTGGCGATCACGCACGACGCCGGTGCCGCGGGGTTCGGTGCACCGCCCGACGGCTGGACGAAGCCAGGTTACTTCGGGCCTGCCGCGAGTCCCCTGCCCATGTCGCTCACCGCTCACGAGTCGTGGGGGGAGTTCTACGCGGTCGAGCGGGTGGAGCCCGCCTTGGCGCGGGCGGCCGACGACCTACCCCTCGCGACGCGACGCGGCGCGGCGGAGGTGATCGATCGCTGCCGCTCGGGACGTCTCGACGACGGCGATCGGCCGGCGCGGCTGCACGGTGACCTGTGGAGCGGCAACGTCATGTGGACTGCTGCCGGCGTCGTGTTGATCGACCCAGCCGCACACGGCGGACACCGCGAGACGGATCTGGCAATGCTCGCCCTGTTCGGCTGTCCCCATCTCGACGCCGTGCTCGACGGGTATCAGCGCGAGCACCCGCTGCGTGCGGGGTGGCAGCAGCGCCGGGGTCTGCACCAGCTCTTTCCATTGCTGATGCACGTCGCTCTGTTCGGATCGTCGTACGCGCCGGCTGTCTCGGCTGCGATCGGCAGCGCACTGCAGATCTAGCCGTCGATACTGATCTTGGTCGCGAAACCCAAGGTCGTCGAGATGGCAGCAAATTCGACACCTCGAGCCGGAACTAGATCACAAACTAGCCCTGCTACGTTTCGGGGTGACCGGGGAGACTCGCAGTTGTTTGCTGAGTGTCGGGTTGCAAAAACCCCAGATCACGGTGGGCATCGGCATTCGATGGCCGATGCCTTCGGCGCCGAATGGGGCCCACAGCAATCTGTACTATTGCCGTCTGCGTAAGTGTTAACGTGCTGTGAATCACGTTCAGATGTCGGGGAAGGGACTGGTCACATGGCAGCGAGGCACCGCAAGGCACGCCAGCGGGCGAGGAACGTCGCTGTCGTCGCGACCGCGACAGCGACGGTGTCGGCGCTGACGATGGGAGCCGCGCCCGCCCCGCAGCCGACCAAGGCGGTGTCGGAGGAGGCTGTCGATCTGGCCGCCGCGATCCGGTTGCTGCCGAACTCCAGCCAGGTCCCGGACATCACCGGCGGACTGGGCACCGTGGTCTACAACGGGGGCCAGGCGATTGGCGATCAGCTGGTCCGCGCGGTGGTCAACGGCATCAACCTGGCGGCGCTGGCCCAGGCCGCGGGTGTCGATCCGCGCAGCCTGGTCAACTCGCTGCTCGCCGAGCTGCCGGCGAATCTGCTGCCCGGCATCCTCTCGGCGCTCGCGTTGGATCTGCCGGTTCTGGACACGGTCCTCGACCAGGTGCCCGGAATCGGGCAGCTGCTCGCCGACGTGCTGGACGCCCTCGGTCTCGACGAGGCCGTCGACGGCAGCCTGACCGGGCTGCTGGCGCTCATCGGTCTCGACCTGTCGAACCCGCTCAACCTGTCGAACCTGCTCGACCTCGCGGGCGTCAACATCGTGACGGCGGGACCGACGTTCTCGGTGCTCAAGATGCTGGGCCTCGACCTGGGCTGGACGCCGTCGTTCCCGAACTCGGTCGCCAACGAGATCAACGGCTCGCCATACCTCGAGATCGGTGCGAACGGGATTCTCACCAACCTCCTCGACCGGTTGAACGACAACCCGCTCATCGACGTCATCGATCCGCTCGGCCTGCTGCGCAACGGACTCTCGAACGCCATCGAAGGACTCACCGGAAACATCCCCGATGTGCTGGATCTGCGCGTCGTCCCGACCATCGGCATCGGCTTGGGCGCCTTCGCCGCGGCGATGGCCTACGAGCAGGTCCTCGCGGACCTCGACTTCCAGCCCGGTGGCGCGCTGCACGAGTTCGGCGGCAACCCACTGCTCGGCAGTCTGACCCTGCTGCCGATGGTGTTGATCAACAACCCCGCGCGTCCCGACGGCGGCATGTTCGCCCGATTCGGCCCGCTCGCAGCGCTTTTCGGCATCAACACCGTCAACCCCACCACCCAGGTGTCGTCCAGCGGCGGCCTCGGTGGCCCACTGGGAACGAGCGTCGGCGGTGCCAACCTGGTGCCGATCCTGATCGACGCGACCTACGAGTATCAGCCGCTCTCCGACTTCGCGTCCTGGCCGAACCCGTTCACCCTCGGCAACAACGCGGCCGCGGCGCTGCTACCCACCTACATGCTGCGCGGCTTGACGCTCGAAGGCCTCGACGAACAGGTCATCGACCTGATCAACGAAGCCGTCGGCGAGGCGACTGAGCTGAACAACCCGTTGGCGCTGAACCTCTATCTGACGCTGCAGTCCAAGACGCTGCCCATGCTGGAGCCGCTGTACCTCGCATCGGACTTCCTCAACATCGTCGGCCTCAGCCCGCTGGCGCAGATTCCGATGCGGCTGGCCAACGCGCTCGCCCCGGCGCTGAGCATCCTGACCAACATCGGCTACTCGAACGTCGTGCGGAACGCCGACGGCACCTACACACGCGACTTCACCGACGCCGGCGTCGAGACACCGTTCCTGTCGTTCGCGAACATCGACTACGGTCGGGCACTGTCGGATTCGTTCAACGCCCTGCTCGGCGGATTCCAGAAGGAGTTCTTCAGCGGCAACCCGACGCAGGGCACGCCCAACGTGCTCAAGAACCTGCTCGACGCGCTGCTGAAGGGCAACCTGCTCGGCGGCACGGGCGCCGTCCCATCGGGTCAGACGCCGGGCACGGTCACCAATCCCCTCGCTGGTCTGCTCGGTGGGCTCACCGGTGTCATCAACAACCTGCTGGGCGGGCTGCTCGGTGGCGGCATCGGCGCTGCGGCCACGCCGCTCGCTGCGAGCACGCTCAACGCGAACCTCGATGTCGCCGACATCCCCGCGACGGACGCCAGGTTCTCCAAGCTGTCGATCTCGGGCGGCGCCGGAGACGAAACCATCTCCGAGGCAACAGAATCAAGTGAGGAAGGCACCGAAGGTGAGGCCGAGGAGGGCCAGACCGAGGAGGGCCAGGCCGCCGAGGGTGACGGCACCGGCGTGACGCCGGAGGCGCCTGCGGACGAGGAGACCACCGACGAAGAGGCCGCCGAGGACGAGGTAATCGCCGAGACGCCCTCTGCCGACGAAACCGAGTCTGCCGCGGAAGAGCCTGCTGCAGAGGAGGAGTCGGCCGGGCCGAAGCACGCCAAGCCGGAGGGTGAGGACGAGCCAGAGGAGTCGTCGGTCGACGAGCCCACGACGCCCAAGCATGCGAAGCCCGATACCGACACGTCCACGGGTGCCGCGGCCGAGGGGTCGACGAAGAAGCCGTCGCTCAACGTCGTGCGCGACACCGCCAACGCGTCGTCGCCTGCCGACAAGCCCGGCCCCACGTCGTCCACCACCGCGGGTGGGGGCGACGAGAAGGCCGCGGCCACCGATGCCGATGCGGGAAGCGATGATTCGGCGTCGGGGGGCAGCGAGTCCGACGCCGCCTGACGTCAGCTGAACGCCAGCCAACTGGGCAACGCTCGCTCGCGGGAATCGCACAGGACCTGTTGGGTGTCGCACGATCCCCTGGGCACGCCCGCGCCCGCCCACATGCCGCCGGCGTCGCGGCGCAGCACGATGGCCGAGGATCCGCCGCCGTCCAGCAGGATCGCGGTGTCGCTCCCGAGGCCGCGGAACAGGTCCTGGATCTGGTCCGGGGTGTAGCTGCCGCCCTGGAACACGTACATCTCGTCACGTGCCCGCGAGTACGCGAGCGCAGTCCGTGCCGCGCTCGGCCCGCCGTCGTTCATCTGTCCGGTGTCACCCGGGGCCAGCAGACCGAGGCCGGCCACGGCGACGAACCGGGTGCCCTCGTCCATCAGACCCGCGATCACGGGTGACGCGGCGTCGTAGTCGGTGGGCGACTTCGGGGTGATGACGAACGGTGCGCCGGCGACGGGCAGGATCATCGTGCTCAGCGCGGTCCACGTCTCGTTGCCGTTGGACAGGCCCTGCTTGCCCGCGTAGGCGATGGTGCCCGTGACCGCTGCGTTCGCCTGACCCTGGCCGCGGGTGTTGTCGACGTAGGCGCCCAGCGGAGAACTGCATCCCGTCGACTTCCACGACCCGCCCTGCTGACCGCGGATGTCGAAGAAGTTGGCGTTGACCGCGATGGTTGGCTGGCCGAGGGCCTGCCAGGCCTGCAACGGGCTGTACAGCTCCGATGCCTGCGACAGGCCCTCACCGGTACGCGCTCGCGGATCCCGTTCGCAGCGACCCTGGTAGCCGCGATGCGAGTCGACCAGCAGACGGGGCGTAAGTCGTTGCGACGCAGCCTTGATGATCATCAGGTGGCCGCCGCTGGTCATCTCATACCAGTTGCCCGCGGCGTTGAGCATGGGTGCGGGATTGCCGCCGCCGAAGTTGTAGACGAGGTAGGTGCCCTTGGTGCTGGCGATCGCGCCGGCCAGGAGTTCTCGGGCGTCCGCGGCGTGCGCCGCGGGTGCGACGGCCATGGTCGCCAGCGTGGCACCCAGCACCGCCGTCGTCGTCCAGGCGATCAGGCGCCGGAAGTTTGCGGCTGTGTTCGGCACCTGCGGCCCTTTCGCGTGGTCCCTCGAGTAGAGACCACAATAACCACAGGTGACCCACTGTCAACTTTCGTCACAGACAGGTCTCGATCACGTCTCGGCCGAATCGCGTTCAAGGCCAATGTCTTTGCTATGCGCTCCGCCGGGATGACCGAGCCGGCGCACGTGGCGACCCCCCGAGGCGTAGCCCTGGGGCGCCGGTATCAGGCAGGCGGAGCGAGTCGGTAGATGGCGTCGGCGTAGTCGTCGCTGACGTACACCGCACCGTCCGGGCCGGCGACGGCCGCGACCGGGCGACCCCACCGGGTGCCGTCATCGGACTGGAACCCGCCGACGAGGGTCTGCTGATCCCCGAGCGTCCCGTTCTGCCACGGGAAGAACGACACCTCGGGGGCGCGCGGCGGTTCGCGGTTCCACGACCCGTGCACGCCCGCCAGTGCACCGCGGTCATACGGTGCGGGCAGCCCGCCGTCGACGAAGCTCAGGCCCAGAGCCGCGGAGTGGGCGCCGAAGCTCTGTTCGATCGGGGGCAGCGCAGCGCAGTCGAGTTCGGAGCCGTCGGCGTTGGTCTGCACGTCGCGGGCGAACGTCATGTTGGCCGGGCCGCCGACGGGATTGCAGTACGGCCAACCCAATTCGCGACCGGGGGTGACCTTGGCCAGCGACTCGGGCGGGTTCTCGTCGACGTAGTCCGGGATCACCTTGCCGTAGTCGGGGCCCTCGTCGGGCACGGCGATGTTGTCCCGGTTGTTCACCGCGGTCCACACCGAGCCGTCGGGCGCGATGGCGAGACCGGTGCCGTTGCGGACTCCGGTGGCGAACGGCTCGGCCGGGCCACCGCCGGGCGGAACGCGCATGATCGTGGCGCGCGGCGGAGTGGCCGTGCGGTCCTCGGCGGATACGTTGCCGGTCGACCCGATCGAGAAGTACACCGCACCGTCGGGTCCGACCGCGACGCTCTTGAGCGCGTGCGAGTACGCGCCCCGCAGGTCGGGGCTCTTGGCGTCCGGCAGGCCCGCCGCGACGGTGCGCGGCCGGGTGGCCTGGCCGTCGACGTAGTCGTAGGCGTCGACCTGATCACTCTGCGCGACGTACAGCGTCGACCCGGCGAAGGCTAGGCCGTGCGGTTGATCGAGCCCCTCGAGCAGGACCTGGTTCTCCGGTCCCGCGCCGGTTGGTCGGAGGCTCAGCACCTGGCCGCTGCTGGGCTCCGACACCAGCAAGGCGCCGTCGGGAGCCCACGCCAGAAGCCGCGGTTTCTCCGACCGGTTCCACACCGACAGCGTCCAGCCCTTCGGCACCAACGCCTTTCGCGGTTCGTCGAACGGCGCCGCGCGGAAGTCGTCGGGCACCTGCACCGTCACCTCTTCGAGGCCCTGGGCCGCTGGCGGCTGGGTGGCCGAGGCCGTGCCGGGCTGGGAGGATGACTCGGACGCTTCGGACGACGGTGGCGATGGCGCCGAGGAGCACGCCACCACCACCGTCGAGGCGGCCGCGAGGGCCGCGAGGATCCGACTATGCCGCTTCAAGGCCTGCATGCATCTCCCAGACGAGGATTTCCGATGGTTCGGTCGCGGTGACCCGTTGGCCGCCGGAGGCGGTGAAACGCACGGCGTCGCCTTCGACGAGTTGGCCGGCGCCCTCGAGGGCGACCTCACCGCGCGGCACGAATAGGTGCAGGTACGGCGCCTGGGGCAGTTCGACCGTGTCACCGGGTTGCAGCCGTGCGCCCTTCAGGGCGGCGTACTTGTTGCGGATGGTGATCGCGGTGTCGTCGGCGTGCTGGGGCATCCCCGACGCGATGGTCACCAGCTTGCCGCGCATGAGTTCGTCGTCGATCTCCAGCTGCTGATAGCCCGGCGTGATGCCGGACTCGTCGGGCACCACCCACATCTGGACGAAGTGCACGGGCTCGCTGTGCGACGTCTCGCCGGTCAGCCTCCAGGAGTCGTTCTTCTCGGAGTGCAGGATGCCGCGCCCGGCCGACATCCGTTGCGCCAGACCGGGATAGATGACGCCCGAGTGGCCCGTCGAGTCCTGGTGGACGAGCGACCCGCGCAGCACCCACGTGATGATCTCCATGTCGCGGTGCGGGTGGGTCTCGAAACCCGCACCCGGGTGCACGACGTCGTCGTTGTTGACCAGGAGCAGTCCGTGGTGAGTGTTCGACGGGTCGTAGTTGCCGCCGAAGGAGAACGAGTGCTTGGAGTCGAGCCAGGAGATCTTGGTGGCTGCGCGGTCGCCTGCGCGCCGGATCTCGACGAGTTCGCCTGTGGTCATGTGATCACTCCTGTCGAGTTCATCGCCAGCCTAGGTGCGGGCGCTGGACACGACAACATGAATGATGTGTCATGTATTCCATGTGGTTGTCCGAGGACGAGCAACGGGTGTGGCGGAGCCACCTCGCGATGACGAGTCGGCTGCAGGCCGCGATGAACCGGCAGCTGCAGCGCGACTGCGGTCTGTCGCTGGCCGACTACGAGGTACTGGTGGCCATCGACGAGCGGGCGGGCTGCCGGATCTCCGAGCTGGGGGAGCGGCTCGGCTGGGAGCAGAGCAGGCTGTCGCACCAGCTCAGCCGCATGCGGGGACGCGAGCTGGTCTCGCGTCAGGGGGCCTCCGACGACCGCCGGGCGGCGACCGTCGACCTCACCGACGCAGGCCGGGCGGCGTTGGCCGCCGCCGCGCCCGGGCACGCCAAACTCGTCCGCACCGTCGTGTTCACCGACGTGCGGCCGGCGGATCTACGCGCGGTGCAGCGGTGGACGGCCGCTGTGCTCGCCCGGCTCGACGATCAGCAGGCCGGATGAACGCCGCTTACCAGTCCTTCTCGTCGAACGTGATGACACCGCGGATGTTCTTGCCGTCGATCATGTCCTGGTAGCCGTCGTTGATGTTCTCGAGCGTGTAGGTGTTGCTGATCATCTCGTCGATCTTGAGCAGGCCCGACTTGTACAGCCCGACCAGTCGCGGCGTCTCGATGTGCGAGCTGCCACCGCCGAAGATGTTGCCCTTCAACGTCTTCTGCAACATGGTGAACAGGAACAGGTTGAGCTTGACGTCGGCGTCCATCATCGAGCCCATGCCGGTCACCACGCACGTGCCGGTCTTGGCCGTGAGGATCATCGCCTCCTCGACGTACTCGCCGCGCATCTCGCCGACCGCGATGATGGTCTTGTCGGCCATCAGCCCGTGGGTCACGTCGATCATCGGGCCGATCGCCTCGGCCATCGACGGGTAGACGTGCGTGGCGCCGAACTTGATCGCCTGATCGCGCTTCCACTCGTTGGGGTCGATCGCGATGACGGTCTTCGCGCCGGAGATCACGGCGCCCTGAAGTGCGCTCATGCCGATGCCGCCGACGCCGACGATGGCGACCGTCTCGCCGGGCTGCACGTCGGCCACGTTGGTCGCCGACCCGAACCCCGTCGGTACCGCGCAACCCATGATCGCGGCCGTCTCGAACGGGATGTCGCGGTCGATCTTGACCACCGAGTCCTTGTGCACCGTCATGTACGGGGCGAAGGTGCCGAGCAGGTTCATCGGTGACACCTCGTGCGAGCCGGCGTGCACGCGCGACGTGCCGTCGGCGATGGCCTTGCCGCCCAGCAGCAGGGCGCCCCGGTCGCACAGCGAACGGAACCCCTTCATGCACGGCGGGCAGTCACCGCAGGCGGGGATGAATGCGAGGATGACGTGGTCGCCCTCCTCGATGCCCGTGACGTTCTTGCCGACCTTGGTGACGACGCCCGCGCCCTCGTGTCCGCCGAGTGCGGGCAGGCCGATCGGGGTCGCCCCGGTGGTCAGGTGGTAGTCCGAGTGGCACATCCCGGCGGCGTGCATCCGGATCTGCACTTCGTCCGCGATGGGGTCACCGAGATCGATCTCGTCGACCCGGAATGGCGTGTTCAGTTCCCACAGCAGAGCGCCCTTGGTCTTCATGGCGGCGATCATAGAACACGTTCTAGAAAGCGTATAGCCGTGGGCTTCTAGCTGCGGTTATGTGGCGTCACACCCCGTCGTTCAGCGAGTGGTGCGCCGGGCCGAGGGTGCCCAGGGCACGGCACATCGCGAGACGCGCGTTCTGGTGCGAAAGTGCGAGTAGACGCCACCAAAAGGCGCATCTCGACGGCACGTGACCCTCTACAGATGGATCGGCAGCCCGAACTTCTCGAACAGGCCGTCGGCGTGGAACGCGACCACGTGGGAGATGCGGCCGTCGCTGATCTGCAGCACGTGCAGCTGGAACTCCTCGTGCCTGCCGGTCTCGCGGTTGAGCATGTACAGCGCTGCCGCCGGCTGACCGTTGGCGGTAGTGGCGACGAAGCGCATGTCGCCGGGCCCCTCGGCGGGGCAGTGCGTCTTGGACAGCGTGACGATGTTCGCCGGGCCCCGGTACCAGCCGTCGAACGGTGGCATCTCGAACACCGCGTCGGCGGTGAACAGCTCGACGAGCTGGTCCATGTCGTAGGTCTCGAACGCCGCCACGTACTTCGCGAGCTGTTCCCGCGCCTCGGGCGAATCCGGGTCCGCGATCTCGCCGTCGCGCGTCGGTTGCGCGGCGTCGAGCTGCGCACGGGCGCGCTGCAGCAGGCTGTTCACCGCGGCGGTCGAGGCGCCGATCGCCTCACCCACCTCGGAGGCCTTCCACTGCAATACCTCGCGCAGCACCAGGACCGCGCGCTGCCGGGGCGAGAGGTGCTGCAACGCCGCGACGAACGCCAGCCGTACGGACTCGCGGGACTCGGCGATCATCGACGGATCCGACGGGTCCTCCCGCGGCGCGTCGGGCAGCGGCTCCAGCCAGGTGATCTCGCGGTGTTCGGCGATGTCGCCCGACGGGTCCGACGCGGGCGCCCCCAGACCCGACGGCAGCGGCCGGCGCTTGCGGCCGTCGAGCGACGTCAGGCTCGTGTTGGTGGCGATCCGGTACAGCCACGTGCGCACCGACGACCGGCCTTGGAACCCGTCGTAGGACTTCCAGGCCCGCAGATAGGTCTCCTGCACCAGGTCCTCGGCGTCGTGCAGCGAGCCGGTCATCCGGTAGCAGTGCGCGAGCAGTTCGCGGCGATACTTCTGCGCATCGGACAGGAAGACGTCTCTGGGGTCGGACGACTCCGGAACGGCTGATACATCTGTGAGGACGCTCACGGGGCAGAGCCTACTCAGCACCACCGACGAGTCCAGGGCTGCGACGAAGGCGTCTGCCAAGGGCGGGCGTTAGTCTCGCGGGGTGTCGGCAACCCGCGAGGAACGCAGCTTCCAGAGTGCCCAAGGCGGTGGCAGCCCCGTCCGCATCGTCTACGACGTCTGGACCCCCGAGATCGCGCCCCGCGGCGTGGTGGTGCTGTGCCACGGATTCGGCGAGCATGCCCGTCGCTACGACCACGTCGCTCAGCGATTCGGCGCGGCCGGGCTGATCACCTACGCGCTCGATCTACGCGGGCACGGTCGCTCGGAGGGCAAGCGCGTCTACCTGAAGGATCTCGCCGGCTACACCGGTGACTTCCACACCCTGGTCGGCATCGCCGCCGCCGAGCACCCGGGGCTCAAGCGGGTGGTGTTGGGCCACAGCATGGGCGGCGGCGTGGTCTTCTCCTACGGCGTCGAACACCCCGACGACTACGCGGCGATGGTGCTCTCCGGGCCCGCCGTCTACGCCCAGGACGGGGTGTCGCCGGTGATGGTCATGGTGGCCAAGGCGGTCGGCAGCATCCTGCCCGGGCTACCCGTGGAGCAGCTGCAGACCGACGCGGTGTCCCGCGACCGGGCCGTCGTCGCCGCGTACCAGGCCGACCCGATGGTCCATCAGGGCAAGCTGCCCGCAGGCATCGCCAAGGCGCTGATCGGCGTCGGGGAAACGATGCCCCGGCGCGCGTCGGCGCTCACCGCCCCGCTGCTGGTCGTGCACGGCGAGCAGGACAAGCTGGTGCCGGTAGCAGGCAGCAGGCAACTGCTCGAATGCGTCGGAGGCATCGACGCCAGCCTGAAGGTGTACCCCGAGCTGTACCACGAAGTGTTCAACGAGCCCGAGCGCGAACTGGTGCTCGACGACGTCGTCTCCTGGATCGAGGTGCGCCTGTGAAGACGGTGCGTGTGAGAAGGGTGGCCACCCGACTGTTCGTGGCACTCGCGACGCTCCTGGCCGTGGTCGCCTGCTCGTCGGAACCGGCGCCGACGGCCGCCGAACCCGGGGGCTGGGTCGACGAGGACGTCACGTTCGTCGCCGACGGCCTCACCCTGCACGGCACCTACCGGCACCGCGGCGAGCCCGCGCCAGGACCTGCGGCACTACTGATCTCCGAGAGCGGGAACACCGACCGCAACGGGGACAACGCCGTCGCGGGGCCCGTCGGCAACATGCGCCAACTCGCCGAGTACCTCTCGGACAAGGGCATCTCGAGCCTGCGCTACGACAAGGTCGGCACCGGCAAGACCGGCCTGGGGCCCTACGCGACGCGGCCCGCCGACGTCGGCAGCGCCGTCTACACCGCCGGTGCGAAGGCCGCGGCCAGGTTCCTGGCCGGGCAGTCGCAGACCGACGCGTCGCGCATCTCCGTCTACGCCCTCGGCGAGGGCACGGTGCACGCGATGGCACTGGTCACCGACACCGCCCCCGATGCGCTGAAGGTCCACTCGCTGGCGTTGTTCCAGCCGCTGTCCGGTCGCTACCTCGACATCATCACCGGCCGGGTGCGCGCCGACGTGGACGCCGCCGTCTCCACGGGTGCGAAGAACCGCCAGCAGGGCGACGAGGTGCTCGCGGCCTGGGCCAACGCCGTGAGCGAGGCACGGACCAAGGGCACCGCACCGGCGAAGCTGCCAGAGGGCCTCGGAGCGATCCTGAACCCCGCGAACGTCAAGGCGGTCGTCGAGGCCGACGCCATCGACCCGCTGGCGCTGGCGGCGAAGGTCCCGGCGGGCATGCCGGTCTTGGCGACGTGTTCGGACTCCGACGCTCAGGCCGACTGCACCGCGGAGAAGCCGCTGTTCGCCGCCCTCGGCCACACCGCGCTGACCGTCGTCGAACTCAAGGGCGTCAACCACGTGCTGCGCGACGACCCGTCCGACAGCGTCGCCAACTACGCAAAGCAGGATCCGCTGTCGCCGCAGCTGGTGACGGCGCTGGACGGCTTCGTCGGCAAGTAGTGGCTAGACTTTCCACAATGACGCGAACAGTGGTCGCCTCCGGTTACGGCAGCCCGGAAGTCCTTGTGCTGCAAGACATCGAGCTACCCCCGCCGGGGCCGGGTCAGGTGCTCGTCGACGTGCGCGCGGCCGGCGCGAACCCCATCGACTACAAGCTCTACAGCGGACAGATGGGCGACGACCATGCCAACCTGCCCATGCCGGTCGGCATGGAGGTCAGCGGTGTCGTGGCCGCCGTCGGCGACGGCGCGGAAGGCTACACCGGTCCGCTGACGGTCGGCGACGAGGTGATCGTCACCGGTGTTCGCGGTGCCTACGCCGACCAGGTGCTCGCAGACGGCTCCGACGTGGGGCGCAAGCCCTCGGCGCTGAGCTTCGAGCAGGCCGCCGGGCTGGTGCTGACCGGCGGGACGGCGTGGCACCTGTTGACCGAAACGGCTGTGGGGACGGGTGACACGGTGCTCGTGCACGGTGCGGGCGGCGGCGTCGGCCTGATGGTCGTGCAGTTGGCGGCAGCGCGCGGGGCCAAGGTGATCGGCACCGCCAGCCCCTCCCGGCACGACGAGCTGCGGCGATACGGCGTCGAACCGGTCGCCTACGGGGACGGGCTGGTCGATCGGGTGCGTGCGATCGGGCCCGTGGACGTGGCCCTCGACCTGGTCGGCACCGACGAGGCGCTGGACACCTCGGTGGAATTGGTCGCCGACCGGTCGCGCATCGCCACCATCGCGGGCTTCGCGCGCGGCGGTGACCTGGGCATCAAGGTGCTGACCGAAGCGAACGGTGGCCAGGCCATCCGCGATGCGGCGCGCCCGGAACTGCTGGCGCTCGCCGACGCGGGTGCCCTCGAGGTGTCGGTCGACAAGGTCTTCCCGTTCGCGGAGGCGGCCGACGCCCACCGGTACCTGCAGGAGGGCCACGCGCGCGGAAAAGTCGTACTGGTTCCCTAGCTTCTGACTCATGACACACGACTGGATCCGCTCGTGACGGACGACAAGATGCTGGCCCGAATCGCCGCACTGCTGCGGCAGGCCGAGAACACCGAGAACGAACACGAGGCCGAGGCCTTCATGGCCGCGGCGCAGCGACTCGCGACCACGACGTCGATCGACCTGGCGGTCGCCCGCGCGCATGCTGCGACCCGCACGGCCGCACAGGAGCCCGTGCAACGCACGGTGACGATCGGCAACGCGGGGACCCGTGGATTGCGCACCTACGTGCAACTGTTCGTGGTGATCGCGATGGCCAATGACGTGAAGTGCGACGTCGCCTCGAACTCGACGTTCGTCTACGCCTACGGCTTCGCCGAGGACATCGACGCCACCCATGCGCTGTACGCCAGCCTCGTCGTGCAGATGGTCAAGGCCTCCGACGCCTATATCGCGAGCGGCCGGCATCGGCCCACGCCGACCATCACCGCGCGGCTGAACTTCCAGCTGGCATTCGGGGCGCGCGTCGGGCAACGGCTCGCCGACGCCCGCGACGAGGCCAAGCGGCAGGTCGCAGCAGACGTCGAGCGGCCGAAGGGTACGGAGATTGCGTTGCGCAACAAGGACATCGAGCTGAAGTCGTTCTACCGCGAGGCGTCGAAGGCGCGCGGCACCTGGCGGGCCACCAACGCCTCGGCCGGGTATTCGTCGGCGGCCAGACGGGCAGGCGACCGGGCGGGGCAGCGTGCCAAGCTCGGCCCCAGCCCCGAGTTGTCCGGCGCGCGGGCAGCCCTGAACGACTGACCGTCCGTGCCCCGCGACGCGCAACGCTCGAAGGTCTACGCGGCCGAGGACTTCGTGCGCACGCTGTTCGACAGGGCACGGGCGCGGGGCAACACGATCGAGTTCTTCGGCGCCAACATCACGTTGCCGCCCGAGGCGCGGTTCGCATCGGTCGACTCCGTCTCCCAGTACGTCGACGAGGTGCTGAATCTGCCTGCGGTGCAGCGGTCGTGGCCCGAGGTGCCGCCGCTGCGGGTACGCAGCCGTCGCGGTCGGACGGCTGCGCACTACGAGCGCGACGGCGACGAGGCGGTGATCGCGGTGCCCGACGGCAGCGCGTCGTGGGCGCTGCGGGAACTGGTGGTGCTGCACGAGATCGCACACCACCTCAGCCCCGTCGAACCCGCCCACGGCCGTGCGTTCGTCGCGACCTTCTGCGAGCTGGCGGACGCCGTCATGGGTCCGGAGGTCGCGCACGTGCTGCGGGTCGTGTACGCGAAGGAGGGTGTGCGGTAAGGGAAACGGGTTAACGTGGGCCGGGTGAACGAGCCGCAGCCCGTAGATCCCGTAGCCCTCGACGCCCTGTTTGGTCGACTGCTGCACACCGAGGATGCCGCGCTGGCCGCGGCGCGCGAGGCCGCGGACGCCGCGGGGATGCCGAAGATCGAGGTGTCCGCCCAGCACGCGAAGCTGCTGTCGCTGTTGGCGACGATGTCGCGCGCCAACCGGGTGCTGGAGATCGGCACGCTGGCCGGGTACAGCACCATCGCGCTGGCGCGTGGGGTGGGGCCGGGCGGGCAGGTGGTGACGCTCGAGTACGAGCAGGCGCACGCCGACGTCGCCGCGGCCAACCTGGAGCGCGCCGACATCGCCGACCGCGTGGAGATCGTCGTCGGCGCCGCCCTCGACACCCTGCCGCGCCTGGCAAGCCGGGGCGAGAAGTTCGACTTCTTCTTCATCGACGCGGACAAGGAGAACAACTCGGCCTATGTCGACTGGGCCGTCACGCTGGCCACTCCCGGTGCGGTGGTCGTCGTGGACAACATCGCCCGCTTCGGCCGGGTGCTGGACCCAGCGCCCGATGATGCGCAGGCCAGGGCCGTGCACGACATGTTCGTCATGATGGGCGAGCATCCGAGGCTCGACGTCGCCGCGATTCAGACGGTTGGGACGAAGGGGTGGGACGGGTTCGCCGTCGCATTGGTGCGCGATTAACGGGGCGCTCGTGCGCTAGATGGCGGACTGCAGGCCGCGCGGGGGCACGGCCAGGCCGTCGACGGCCTCGGTCAGGCTCGCCGACACCGCCTTCTCCGACAGCCCCAGGCGCTCGGAGGCCTCGACGACGGTCATGCCGCGCCCATAGGTGAGGTCCATGCACTTGCGTTGCTGCGTGGACAGCTTCTCGAAGCGCCGTACGGGCTCGTCGTTGATCGCCTTGGTCTGCACCGGTGGTTTGGCGTTGGCGTCGACGTCGGTGCGAACGTGTTCGACGGCCAATCGGTGCGCGAGGTTGACCAGCCACGCTCCCGGTGAGGACGTGTCGGCGTCGAAGTCGGCGGCGGACTCCCATACCTCGACGTAAATGCGCTCCATCAGGGCTTCGCGCTCCATGGGATCGCGGACCAGGGTCCCGATGACGCCGAACACCCGCGAGGAGGTTCGGTCGTAGAACTTCAACAGAGCGTCCGAGTCGCCACGGGCGATGCGCTCGATGAGGGAGTCGAGGGTGGAGAGTGCTGCGGTCACTGTTGGGCCATTCCGTGTCAGCGTCGACGTGTGCCGGTGTTGCCTCACAGGCAAGGCGAAGATACCCAGCGGCGTCCGGAGCAAAACCTCTCGTGACCTCGTGTTTGGCGCGCCGACGGCTAGGGCATGGTCGGCTGGTGAGCATCAGAGTGCAGGGCACCAGCATCGAGATCGACCGTCAGGTCGCCGCACCGTCGGACGCCGTGTGGGACGTGCTCACCGACCTCGACGCGTGGCCGCAGTGGGGCCTGACCGTCACCGCCGCTCAACTCGACGAGGGCGACGTCCTGACCCTGGGCGTCACGGGTCTGGTGTGGACGCCGGTGGGCGTGCCGTTGCCGTTCACCATCGACGAGTTCGTGCCCGGTCGGTCGTGGGGCTGGCGGGTCGCCGGTGTGTCCGCGACGCGTCACGGCGTCGACCCCGTGGGTGACGGCTGCCGGCTCTGGATGACCGCGCCGCTGTGGGCCCCTGCCTACCTGCCGGTGCTGGCCGTCGCACTGGCGCGCATCGACGAAATGGCCAGGGAGCGCTAGCCCGCCGAACGTCGATTACCGTCACGCTTTTTCGTGAAAGGCGTGGCGGTAACCGACGTTCGCGGGGAGTCGAGCGCTAGCTGCAGACCGCTCCGACGGCCGCCGAGTGCACCAGCTTCGTGTACTTCGCCAGCACGCCGGACGTGTACACCGGGGGCAGCGGCTCGAAGCCGACCTTGCGGGACTCGAGTTCGTCGGCGTCGACCAGCAGGTCGAGGGTGCCCTTGCCGACGTCGAGCCGGATCCGGTCGCCGTCGCGGACGAACGCGATCGGTCCACCGTCGACGGCCTCCGGTGCGACGTGGCCGACGCAGAGGCCGGTGGTGCCGCCGGAGAACCGGCCGTCGGTCATCAGCAGCACGTCCTTGCCGAGGCCCGCGCCCTTGATCGCGCCCGTGATCGCGAGCATCTCGCGCATGCCGGGTCCGCCCTTGGGCCCCTCGTAGCGGATGACGACCACGTCGCCGTGGGTGATGGTGCCGTCCTCGAGCGCGTCGAGTGCGGCGCGCTCGCGCTCGAAGACCCGTGCGGTGCCCTCGAACACGTCGGAGTCGAAGCCCGCGGACTTCACCACGGCACCCTCGGGGGCCAGCGATCCGTGCAGGATCGTGATGCCGCCGGTCGGGTGGATCGGTGACGTCAGTGCGCGCAGCACCTTGCCGTCGGGATCGGGCGGTGCGATGTCGGCGAGGTTCTCCGCCATGGTCCGGCCCGTGACGGTGAGGCAATCGCCGTTCAGCAGCCCGGCGTCCAGCAGCGCCTTCATGACGACGGGCACGCCGCCGATGCGGTCGACGTCGAACATGACGTGCTTGCCGAACGGCTTGACGTCGGCGAGGTGCGGCACCTTGGCGCCCACGCGGGTGAAGTCGGCGAGCGTGAGTTCGACGCCCGCCTCCCATGCGATCGCGAGCAGGTGCAGCACGGCGTTGGTGGATCCGCCGAACGCCATCACCACGGCGATGGCGTTCTCGAACGCCTCCTTGGTCATGATGTCGCGGGCGGTGATGCCGCGCTTGAGCAGTTCGACGACGGCCTCGCCGCTGGCGCGGGCGTAGCCGTCACGGCGCTGGTCGCTGGCCGGCGGTGCGGCGGACCCGGGCAGGGACATGCCCAGCGCCTCGGCTGCCGAAGCCATGGTGTTGGCGGTGTACATGCCGCCGCAGGCGCCCTCGCCGGGACAGATGGCGCGCTCGATGATGTCGACGTCCTCGCGCGACATCAACCCGCGGGCGCAGGCGCCGACGGCCTCGAACGCGTCGATGATCGTCACGTCCCGCTCGGTGCCATCGGTCAGCGTGGCCTTGCCGGGCATGATCGAGCCGGCGTAGAGGAATACGCTGGCCAGGTCGAGGCGGGCTGCGGCCATCAGCATGCCGGGTAGCGACTTGTCGCAGCCGGCCAGCAGCACCGAACCGTCGAGGCGCTCGGCCATCATCACGGTCTCGACGCTGTCGGCGATCACCTCACGCGACACCAGCGAGAAGTGCATGCCCTCGTGGCCCATCGAGATGCCGTCGGACACGGAGATCGTGCCGAACTCCATGGGGAAGCCACCGGCGGCGTGCACGCCGTCCTTGACGGACTTCGCGAGCCGGTCCAGCGACAGGTTGCACGGGGTGATCTCGTTCCACGACGACGCGACGCCGATCTGCGACTTCACCCAGTCGTCGTCACCCATGCCCACCGCGCGGAGCATCCCGCGGGCGGCGGTCTTCTCGAGGCCGTCGGTGACGTCGCGGCTGCGGGGCTTGATGTCGGGTTGAGCGTCTGAGGGCATCCGTCGATTATGCGCTCGACCAGTTAGTAGTCCAAAACGATTTCGATACCCCTTGGGGGTATCCGGTACGGTGGGTTCATGACCTCCATCACGTCGGCCACCGGGCGCATCGCCGCGCTCGTCGCCGCAGCCGCCACCGCCCTGTTCGTCTCCGCCTGTACCGAGACGCCCGCGTCGGACGACCACGCCAGCCATTCGCAGGGCGCCGAGTCGTCCGCGCCTGCCCCGTCCGGCGAAGCGCCGGCCGCCCTGCCCGCAGGCGTCAACGACGCGGACGTCGACTTCGCCAAGGGCATGATCCCGCACCACGAGCAGGCCGTTCAGATGTCGGAACTGGTGCCCGACCGATCGTCGGACCCGGCCGTGATCGAACTGGCCGCGGCCATCTCGAAGGCCCAGGAACCCGAGATCAAGACCATGCAGGGGTTCCTCACCGAGTGGACCGGCAGTGCCGCGACCGGCCACGAGGGTCACGACATGGGTGCGATGGGGATGCAGGGAATGGTCGACGGGGCCACGATGGAGAGGCTGGAGACGCTCAAGGGCGCCGAATTCGACACACTGTGGCTGCAGTCGATGATCGGCCATCACGAAGGAGCCATCGCGATGGCCAACACCGAGATAGCCGACGGTGCCGATGCCGACGCCAAGGACCTCGCCGCCGAGATCGTGAAGACCCAGCAGGCCGAGATCGATCAGATGAAGCAGATGCTGGGAGGCTGACGTGTCCGAGATCGAGACACCCGTCGACGAGGTTGCCGCACATGGCTATTCGTCGAACAAGGAGAACTACGCCAAGCGTCTGCGGCGCATCGAGGGCCAGGTGCGCGGGATCTCGAAGATGATCGACGAGGACAAGTACTGCATCGACGTGCTGACGCAGATCAGCGCCGTCAACAGCGCGCTGCAGTCGGTGGCGCTGGGCCTGCTCGACGAACACCTCGGCCACTGCGTGAGCCACGCCGTCGCCGAGGGCGGCGAGGAGGCCGACAAGAAACTCGCCGAGGCGTCGGCTGCCATCGCCCGGTTGGTGCGGTCCTGACCGACGTCGGGCCGGAATGGCAAGCGCGGGATACGCGTAACGATCGTCCAGACCAGGGCGATCAAAGTGGCAGTTCAGCGGTCATTCGACGGCCGCGTACCCGGCCCGATGCCGGGGCGTGACGGTCGTCGCGGGGATGGGCGAGACCCCGCGCTGTGCCACACTGGGGTCAGTTTGGGTTATGGAGGTGGCTAGATGCCGCAAGGGACGTACGTACGGGCGCCACAGAAGGCGATGAAGAGAATCGCGACTGCGGTGTTCACGGCCGGACTGGTCGGTTCATTCGCGCTTGGCAGCCCATCTGCCTGGGCGGAACCGCAACCGGACCCGGCGGTGCCCGTGCCGCCGGTCGCGCAGCCGGCACCCCCGGCGCCGTTCCAGATGCCGCGCATGCCGTGGGATCCGCCTGCGCCTCCCGTCGCCGAGCCGGTGGTGCCCGCCACTCCTGCGCTCAACCAGTACGGCGCCCCCGCGGTCATCCCCGAGGGGACGCCCGCAGGCCAGAACCCGACCCCGTACACGGGGGAGCCGGTGTTCGCGCCGCCGACGTTCAACCCGGTCAACGGGTCGATGGTCGGCGTGGCCAAGCCGATCTACATCAACTTTCAGCGCCCCATCGCCGACCGTGCGATGGCCGAGCAGGCCATCCACATCTCGTCGAGCCCGCCGGTTCCCGGCCGCTTCTACTGGACCAGCGACACCCAGGTGCGCTGGCGCCCGCAGGACTTCTGGCCGGCCAACACCACGGTGAACATCGACGCCGGTGGCACCAAGTCCAGCTTCCGCACCGGTGACTACCTGGTGGCGACCGTCGACGACGCGACCCACACGATGGAGATCAGGCGCAACGGCGAACTCGAGAAGACGTTCCCGGTGTCCATGGGCAAGGAAGACGGCAAGCACGAGACCAAGAACGGCACGTACTACGTGCTGGAGAAGTTCCCGGACATCGTGATGGACTCGTCGACCTACGGCGTGCCGGTGACGTCGGCCGAGGGCTACAAGCTCAAGGTCCAGGACGCCGTCCGCATCGACAACAGCGGCATCTTCGTGCACAGCGCGCCGTGGTCGGTCGGCGATCAGGGCAAGCGCAACGTCAGCCACGGCTGCATCAACCTGAGCGCGGCCAACGCCCAGTGGTTCTACGACAACTTCGGTAGCGGCGATCCCGTCGTGATCAAGAACTCGACCGGCCTCTACAACCAGCCCGACGGTGCGTCGGACTGGCAAATGTTCTAAGCGCGCCTCGTCAGCGACTCACCTCGGGGATGAGTCGTCTGCCCACCCCCTAATTTGCTCTGCCCGCTTTGCTCTGCGCTTTCCGCACGATATGGTCGTGCTGGGCGTTGGGGGAAGCGTGGCTGAGAGTAAACCGGTGGTGAAGGAAGTCAAACCGAAGCGCGGTCGGCCTGCGGGCGGCAGCGCGGGGGAGACCCGTGCCTCCATCGTGTCGGCCGGCCGCATCGTGCTCGGCGCCAGAGGGCGCAGGGCGGCCACCGTTCGAATGGTCGCCGACCAGGCAGGACTGTCCAATACGGCGGTCTACTACTACTTCGCGGGCATCGACGACATCCACGACGCGGTCGTTGCGGACGTCTCGTCGCTGATGAAGCGGTCCGTCCGGGACGTCCTGAACCAACCGACGCTGCGCGCCCAGATTCGCCACTACGTCCTCGCGATGCGCCGCCTCGACGTCGAGGATCGTTCGCTGATGCCGTTCATGATGCGCGACTACCTCGACGTTGCGCGCGGACCCAAGCGCAAGCGCAAGGGGTCGCTGTTGATGGCGACGAACGACCTGATCGGCGCGATGGTCAGCAACGCCGTCGAGCGAGGCGAGCTGGCCCCCGACGTCGACCAACGCGCCATCGTCGGCCTGCTGTCGTCGATCCTGTGGGGCGTGCAGCTCCATGCGGGCTTCGCCGACGATGCGGACGCGGTGGCGCGGGTCTCCAACTACCTCGACGTGGTGCTGACCCACGGCGTGGTCCGAGGCGGGGCGGCGTCGAACGCCCTCGCCGGCTGACCGGGTCTAGCGGCCCTCGAACTTCGACAGGTACAGCCACGTCGGCCGGCCGGTAGCCGCGCCGTTCGTACAGCCGGATCGCGTCGTGGTTGCCGGGTAGCGCACCGAGGACCAGGTCCGGGACGCCTCGTTCGCGCAGATGGGTCTCGAGCCGGTCGAGGAGCTCGGAGCCCAGGCCGCTACCCCGGTAGGCGGGCAGCACGCTGAGCGACTCGATCTCGCCGATCCACTCACCCGTGCGCCACGTGTCCGGAATCCCGGTGTCATTGACGGCCATCACGTGCGCCAGGCCGTAGCCGACGAGGTCGTCGCCCACCGACGCCAAGAGCAGCAGCGTGCCGGACTTCTCGAGCAGTTCCTCGTACAGGCCGCGGCGCTGCTCCCACGTCTCGTCGTCGCTGACGTACGGCGCGAGTTCCGGCATCGTCTCGGCGTGCCGATGGTGCACGGCCACCCACAGCGGCGCCAGCGCGTCGAGGTCAGCGGCGGAGCCGGTCCGGATCTGCCAGTCGTTCCCCATCCGCCGAGACTACGGAAGTCGACGCGTCGATCGGGGCGAACCGTCGACAACCGTCGTCTCGGCGCAGCGTCAGCTCCAGATACGCACGCGTGCAGCGGGTTCGAGGTACAGCCCGTCGGACTCCTCGACGCCGAACGCGTCGTAGTAGGCGTCGATGTTGCGTACCACGCCGTTGCAGCGGAACTCCGGCGGTGAGTGCGGGTCGATCGCCAACCGGCGGATCGCCTCGGCATCGCGGGACTTGGTGCGCCACACCTGGGCCCAGCCGTAGAACACGCGCTGCACACCCGTCAGCCCATCGATGACCGGTGCCGGCTTACCGTCGAGCGACAGCTCGTACGCCAACAGCGCGATCGACAACCCGCCGAGGTCGCCAATGTTCTCACCGACGGTGAACGCGCCGTTGACGTGGTGATTCGGTTCCAGCCCACGCGGCGTGAAGTGCTCGTACTGATCGATCAGCGCCTTGGTGCGCACCCCGAACTCGTCGCGGTCGCTGTCGGTCCACCAGTCGACGAGGTTGCCGTCACCGTCGTACTTGGCGCCCTGGTCGTCGAAGCCGTGCCCGATCTCGTGGCCGATCACCGCGCCGATGCCGCCGTAGTTGGCTGCGTCGTCGGCCTCGGCGTCGAAGAACGGCGGCTGCAGGATCGCCGCGGGGAAGACGATCTCGTTCATCCCCGGGTTGTAGTAGGCGTTGACGGTCTGCGGCGTCATGAACCATTCGTCGCGGTCGACGGGGCCGCCGAGCTTGGCCAGTTCGCGGTCGGTGTCGACGGCTTGGCCGCGAACGTAGTTGCCGTACAGGTCATCGCGATCGATGACCAGCGCCGAGTAGTCCCGCCACCGTGCCGGGTAACCAATCTTCGGGGTGAACTTGTCGAGCTTGGCCAGCGCGCGCTGCCGCGTCTCGGGCGTCATCCACTCCAGGTCGTTGATGCTGACCCGGTAGGCCTCGCGCAGGTTCTCGACGAGTTCGTCCATCCGCGCCTTCGCGCCGGGCGGGAAGTGCCGCTCGACGTAGAGCTTGCCGACCGCGTCACCCATCAGGCCCTCGACCAGTCCGACGCCGCGCTTCCAGCGGTCGCGGATCTGCTCGGTGCCCGACAGGGTGCGACCGTAGAAGTCGAAGTTCTCCTCGATCAGCTCGTCGGTCAGTAGCGACGCCCGCGCATTGATGACGCGCCAGCGCAGCCAGCGCTTCCAGTCCTCGAGGTCCCGCTCGGCCCACAGTGCGGCGAAGGCGGTCAGGAAGTCGGGCTGGCGGACGACGACCTCCGCGACCTGCTCGACAGTCGTGCCCAGCGCGGCCAGCCAGCCGGACCAGTCGAAGCCGGGCGCCTCTGCGGCCAGGTCGGCGAACGCACGCAGGTTGTAGGTCAGGTCGGCGTCGCGGCGCTTCACGACGTCCCAATGTGCTGCGGCGAGTGCGGTTTCCAGGCCGACGATGCGCTCGGCGGTCGCCTCCCACTCGCCGGGCTGGGGTTCGGCGCCGAAGACCAGGCCCAACATCCGCGCGATGTGCTTGGGGTAGGCCGCGAGGATCTCGGCGTGCTGCGGGTCGCGGTAGTAGGACTCGTCGGGCAGTCCCAGCCCCGACTGCGAGAAGTGCAGCAGGTAGCGGGTGGAGTCCTTCGAGTCTGTGTCGACGTACACGCCCGTGCCGCCGCCGACGCCCACCCGCTGCAGTGCCCCGAGCACCGACGCCAGCGCGTCACGATCGACGGCGAGGTCGACGGCCTCGAGTTCGTCGAGCAACGGCGTCACGCCGGCATTGGCAACGGCGGCCTCGTCCATGAAGCTGGCGAACAGATCGCCCACCCGCTGCTCGTCGGTGCCCGGCGCGGCCTTCAGGTCGCTGGCTTCGATGATGATGTCCCGGACCTGTTCCTCAGCCCGGTCGGCGAGCGTGCGGAACGCTCCGTCGGTCGCGCGGTCGGCGGGAATCTCGTATTCGGTCAGCCAGCGGCCGTTGACGTGTCCGAAGAGGTCGTCCTGGGGACGTGCGTCGTCGTCCACGTAGGACAGGTCGATACCGGATTTGAAGGCTTCAAGCGTCACTCCGCCATCCTGCCATCGCGTGGCGGGGGCGCGCCGCCGCCGAGGTCAGGCCGGGGACGACGGTGGCGGGACGGCGGGGACGCCGAGGAGTGCCGGGTACCCTCACGGCCATGCCCGACGAGCCAGCAGCAACGACCACCGAGGACGCAGGCGGTGGGATCACCGGTCTCGGGATCGCATCGGCCGTGCTCGGCGTCGTCTCCGTCGTGGCCGTCGTGCTCGCGTTCGTCATCTGGTCCGGTCACCGCAGTGACAGCGCGGAGCGGACCTATCAGACCGAGGTGCTGCAGACGGCCGTCGACTGGACCAACGTCCTGATCAACATGAACCAGGGCAGCCTCGACGAGAGCCTGCGCACGCTGCACGACGGCACCGTCGGACAGCTCAGCGCGGACTTCGAGTCGACCGTCGAGCCGTTCAAGCAACTGGTGACCAAGCTGCAGTCGCAGACCACCGGCCAGGTCGAGTCGGTGTCCATCGAATCACTGCATCACGACCCGCCCGGGCAGGCGCCGGCCGAGGACCAGCCCGAGCTGTCGTCGGTCGCGTCGCGCACCGACACCGTGATCGTGGTGGCGACGTCGCTGAGCCGCAACGCGGGCGCCCAGGAACCGCAGACCGTGCGGTGGAACCTCCGCCTGGGCGTCTCCGACGTCGACGGCAAGCTGCTGATCTCGCGGCTGGAGACGCTGCGTTGAGCGGATCGATGAGGAACCCGTTGCGGGTGGTGCTGTTCGACGTGCTGGCGCCCCTGGCGGCGCTCGCCGCGCTGATCTACGTCGGCATGGCACTGGCGTGGCCGCTGTGGTGGGTGTCGGTGTGCTCGGTGCTGTGCCTGCTGATCGTTCAGGCCATGGTCGTCGACTACGTGCTGTACCGCCGCGACGGCGTGACCGTCGGCACCGACGACGAGGGGCCGGGTCTACGGCTGGCGGTCGTCGGCATCGCGGCCGCGGCGCTGATCGCCGCCGTCGTGGTCGGCTATGCGCAGTGGACCGTGCCCTATCGCGCCATGCGCGCCGACGTCGACGAGGTGGTGGGCATCGCCAGCAGCGTCGCCGAGGCGTCGGCGACGTTCACTCCGCAGGACCCCAACGCGTCCATCGACCGTGCGGCGGGGCTGATGACACCCGAACGCGCGGAGACCTACCGCAACGAATTCGCCGCTGTGGCAAGGGAATTGACGAGCAAGAACATCTCGGGGCAGGCCGAGACGATCTCGGCCGGTGTCGAGGCGATCGGGCCCGCCGTCGCGAGCGTGGCCGTCGTCATGCGCGGCACGCAGAACGCTCCGAACAAGAAACCAGACGTCGCGGTCTACGCCTTGCGGATCACGCTGTCCAAGGACGGCGACGACTGGAAGGTCGTCGACGTGACGCCCATCAACGCTCGCTAGTCAGCGGCGGGTGCGGGCGTCGTGGATCTTGGCGAAGCGGTCGGACAGGCGCCGCATGCGGATCATCAGCGACGCGCTCGGGCACTGGCTGCCGTCGAGGTACGCCGCGAACGTCGCGGTCGGCAGGCCGATGCGCGAGGCGAACTCCTGCTCCCCGAGGCCTGACCGTTCGAGCAGCAGCCGGACGTGGCGGGCCACCTCGGCGCACTCGTTGGCCTCGAGGTGCGCGCGGGTCCGCACCAGGACCTCCTGCAGCGCCTTGGACACGCCGTAGGGCGGTGCCGTCTCGAGGACCTCTTCGACCTGCCGGGCGGTCCTGCCGTAGGGGTCGCGCTTGATCGCGACGACGATGCGCTGCCACACCGTCAGGTCGTCGGTGTCGAGGGCGGCGCGGATCGACGACGTGGGCCAGAACTCCACCGGGCGGTCGTCGACCGGTGGTCTGCGCTGTGCGGGGCCTGCGGCTTGACGCGGGCGACCCGGGGTGTCGCTGAACGTGTCCCGCGCGTCTGCGGACAACGTCACCTCGCCTCCTCCAGCATCGCCACCGCCACCGAGAGGCAGCGCTTTCTCACTCTCTCCCATTCGGCGCCCGCGTCGGGGTCCGCCGCTGCGGCGACGTCGTCCGCATCCGACGGGTGGGGATCGGCCAGACGGCGTACCAACTGCGTGGCCACCCACTGCCTGCGGGAGCGTTGACCAGAGTAATACCGGTCCATCCGGGCCAGCACCTCCGCCGCGGTTTGGGTCTCCATCGAGTCGATCAGATCGGCGAACTCCGTGAAGTCCCTGGTCGAGTTCCGGCACATGATCAGGTAGCTCTTCAGCCGCAGCGTCTCGGCGCCGGTGGGGATCTGCAGCCGGTCGCCGGTGGGCAGCAGCACGTTGGTGGTCTCCATCGGCTTGCGGCGTTCCACGACCGGCACGTCGGCATCGGCGGCGGTCTGCAGCGCGTCCAGCGCGACTGCGAGCCTGCCCCGCCACATCGTGACCGGGTGCACCGTCGTCGGCGGCACCTTCCTGCCCCCGCCGCGCACCGAGTAGAACCGGCCGCCCCGGGTGCCGATGCGGACGGTGTCGGTGCCTGCGGGTGCCACCGCGGTCGCGCCCGCGCCGACGGCATTGATCGCCCGCACGCCCGACCCGACGAGCAGGGCCTGGTCGCCGTCACTGGTCCGGCTCACCACGACCGGCCCGCAGCCGCTGAACGCCAGCGGGTCGGCGACCGTGATGCTCTGCGGCGCAAGGTTTTTCAACTTCGCCGCCGACTTGACGACGGTCCGGATGTCCGACCCGGACGGGCCCAGTTCGGAGATGTCCTCGGGGATGATGACGAGGTCGCCGATGTCCACCTTCGGCAGCGGCTTCTCGAAGTCGACCGACGGCAGGATGCGGTCGAGCCAACGCGGCAGCCACCAGTTCCACTCGGCGAACATCGCCATCAGCGCGGGCACCAGGATCAGGCGCACCACGGTCGCGTCGACGGCGATCGCCACCGCGCAGGCCACGCCCAGCTGGGCGACCAGCGGCATGCCCGCGAACGCGAACCCGACGAACACCGCGATCATGATCAGCGCGGCGCTGGTGATCGTGCGGGCGCTGGTGCTCACGCCGTAGGCGACGGCGTCGCGGGTGTTCTGGGTCTGGACGAACCGCTCCCGGATGCGGGTCAGCAGGAAGATCTCGTAGTCCATCGAGAGCCCGAACGTCATCGCGAGGACCAGCGGGGGGATGGTGCTGTCCAGCGAGGCCAGCGGCTCGAAGCCCAGCGGTTCGAGCCAGCCCCACTCGAACACCGCGACCAGGCTGCCGTAGGCGGCGGCGACCGACAGCACGGTCATCAGGACGCCCTTGAACGCCAGGAACACCGACCGGATCGAGATCAGCAGCATCACGAACGCGATCAGGGCGACGAACGCGAACACCAGCGGTTGGGTCGCCGACACCCTGTCGTCGAAGTCCTTGAGCAGCGCCGTCGGACCACCGACGTCGACCTGGGCCTGATCGCCGGCGGCCTGCGGCAGGTTGGCGCGCATCCAGTCGATGGACTCGCGGGCGCCGGGATCCTCGGGATCGACCGACAGCACCGCCGACAGCAGCGCGCTGCGGTTGTCGTCGCCGAACACCGGCGGCGACACGTTCGCCACGAACGGCGCCTCGGCGATCCTCGTCTCGACAGCGGTCAGGGTGCCGGCGTTCTCCGGTTGGTTGGCGTTGCGGTCGGGGAACGTCACCAGCACGCGGATCGGGCCGAGCGCACCGGGGCCGAGGGCCTCGGCCGCGGCGTTGATGCCGCCGCGGATCTCGTGGGTGGGCTCGAACTGTCGCTGCAGGCTGTTGCCGAGCGTCATCGCGAAGGCGGGCGCGGCCATCACGAGCAGGACCACGGCAGCCGAGATCGCCGACACCCACGGTCGGCGCATCACTCCGGTCACCCAGCGGGTCCAGAAGCGCGACTGCGTGGTGTCCGGGCGACGCGACAGGTGCAGGTAGGTCGAGCGCTTCGCGGCTGCCTTGCCGAACGTGCGCAACACCGCGGGCGTCAGCGTCGTCGACGTCAGCACCGCGACCGCGACCGCGAGGATCGCCCCGGTCGCCATCGAGGACAGCACGGGGGTCTGGATGAGGTAGATGCCGGTCACCGACGCGATCACCGTCAACCCCGACAGCAGCACCGCGAGCCCCGAGGTGCCCATCGCAGCGTCGGCCGCCTGTTCGGCGTCGCGCCCGGCGCGCAACTCCTCGCGGAACCGCATCAGGATGAACAGCGAATAGTCGACGGCCAGCGCGATGCCGAACATCGACACCGTCGACGTGACGAACACCGACATCGTGGTGATCGTCGACAACAGGAAGACCACGCCCATCGTCACCGCGACCGTGCACACGCCGAGCAGCAGGGGCAGCGCCGCCGCGGCCAGCGAGCCGAAGACCGCCAGCAGCACGATCATGACGATCGGCAGGTTCCACTTCTCGGCCTGGGCGATGTCGTGCTTGGTGGCCTCACCCGCCGCAGCGCTGAGCGCGCCCTGACCGATGACGTAGAGCCGGACCTTGCCGTCGGCCGTCTCACCGGGCTGATCACCCTCGATGCCGATCTCCTTGCGGAGCGACTTGGCGATGTCGGTGCTACCGCTGCCGAACCCGGTCTGCAGCGACACCACGTACGGCCGGTCCGGCTGCGGTGGGGGCTGCTGCGGGTTCGGGACGATCTTGACGCGTGGGTCGGCGGCAGCGATGCGCTCGAGGCCGGCGACCGCGCCGTTCATGTCCTCGAACGACGCGTCGGCGCGCGGTGCGGCGACCAGTGCCAGGGGCGACGCGCCCTGATCGGGGAAGTGGTCCTGGGTCTGGTACTCGACGTTCAGAGACTGTGAGCCGGAGACCTCGAAACCGCCGCCGGTCAGGTTGCCGGAGTTGGTCAGCGACAGGTACACCGCCGGCACCAGGAGCAGCAGCCATGCAGCGAAGACCGCCCAGCGATACCTGCGCAAGTTGCTGCTCAAGCGCATCATGAACTGCTGGATGACGAACCTCGGCCTTCTTCCCGGCGTTTCGTAGCCAGAGCGTACCGCAGGCTGAGGTAGGGTCCCCGGCCCGCGAGGGCCCCGTACCAGCCAGGGCCGCCTGCAGTCCGCGTGGCCCGCAGCCCCCATCCGAGTGACCTGCGGATTTGCTGGACGGATTGTGCGGTCGGCGCGTGTAGATGGCAGGATGGCGAGCGCAGGTCATCGTCGGGCCCCTCGCCGAGACGATGCCATGGCCGTACAGCGTGGGTTTCGCGACGCCACGGGCGGATCGCGACGATGAGGAGTCGTTCATGAGGACCAGTACCGGAACCACGCGTCGAGGACTCCTCGGCGTGTTCGCTGTGACTGCGGCGGGCGGTGCTGCGGTGGCGGCGCTGGCCGTTCCCGGCGGGCTGTCCGCCCCGTCTGCGACGGCGGCAGCCGATCCCTGCGCAGCCAGCGAGGTGGCCAAGACCCTCGGCTCGGTGGCTACGACCACGGGCAACTACCTCGACACCCACCCCGAGACGAACACCGCGCTGACCACGATCTCGCAACAGCAGGCCGGGCCGCAGCAACTCGTCGCGATCAAGTCGTACTTCGACGCCAACCCGCAGGCAGCCACGGACATGCAGCAACTGCAGGCCCCGCTGGTCGGCCTCTCGAGCCGCTGCAAGCTGCCGCTGACGCTGCCCCAGCTGCTCGGGCTCATGCAGTCCGCACAGGGCGGCGCAGCGCAGGGTGCGACGGCGGGTGCTTTGCCGGCAACCTCCCCGAACGCGCAGACCGCTGGCGTGCAGGGACCTCTCGGCCTGTCCTCGCCGTCGACGGCGTCGCCCGCCCGGCAGGGCACCGGGCCCCTGCCCGGCCCGGCCTCCCGGTCCGCGGGCTAACTCCCAACGCGGCCGGCGCCCCCAGCGAGGGTCCGCTGACCTGCGATTCTCGGCGTCTTCACAGCCGATTGGGCGCAAGGCAAGAAAGTCGGAACGGATTCTGCTTAGCTTTCCGTTGTCGGTAACCGACAGCGGTTACGGCGTCTGAAGTTCTCGAGAAGGAGCTTGACCATGTTGCTCTCGGCCCGTGCTGGGCGACGTGCGGTAGCTGGTGCCTTGGGCGCCGGTTCGATCGCCGGCGCGATGCTGTTCGGTGCGATCCCCTCCGCCATGGCGGACGATCCCGCGCTGAACCCGCCGAACTGCACCGCCGCCGACCTGGCCGGTGTGGCCTCCGGCGTCTCGGCTTCGACCTCGGCCTACCTCTTCACCCACCCCGACGTGAACTGGTTCTTCACCAGCCTCGAGGGCAAGGAGCGCGAGGAAGTCCGCGTCGAGGTCGACCGCTACCTCAACGACAACCCGCAGGTGAAGGCCGAGCTGACGGGGATCCGCCAGCCCCTGGTCGACCTGAAGAACCGCTGCGGCTCGGCACCGGCGCCCGCAATCCCGTAGGCCCGATGCCGTTGCGGCAGGGGGCACCTCCAATTCCGGGGGAGGACACCGGCGCGGAGCGGTCGGGGCAGTCCGAGACGTCTGACGTGTCAGACCGAACGGTGTCCGACGGCTCCGGCCGGATGGTCTTGATGGTCGACGACGACCCTGACGTCCGTACGTCGGTGTCGCGTGGGCTGCGGCACTCCGGCTTCGACGTCCGCGTCGCGTCCAACGGCAAGGAAGCGTTGCGACTGCTGTCGACCGAGACCCACGACGCGCTCGTGCTCGACGTGCAGATGCCCGAACTCGACGGCGTCGCGGTGGTCACCGCGCTGCGCGCGCTCGGCAACGACATTCCGATCTGCGTGCTGTCGGCGCGCGACACCGTCAACGACCGGATCGCCGGACTCGAGGCCGGTGCCGACGACTACCTGACCAAACCGTTCGACCTCGGCGAACTCGTCGCGCGCCTGCATGCGCTGCTGCGTCGGTCGGCGCACAACGAGCAGTCGTCGGACAGCATGACCGTCGGACCGCTGACCATCGACACCGCGCGGCGCCTCGTCTTCGTCGACGGTGAACGCGCCGACCTCACCAAGCGCGAGTTCGACCTGCTGGCCGTGCTGGCCGAGAACGCAGGCGTCGTGCTGTCCCGGCAGCGCCTGCTCGAGCTGGTCTGGGGTTACGACTTCGACGTTGACACCAACGTCGCCGACGTCTTCATCAGCTACCTGCGGCGCAAGCTGGAACGCGACGGGCACAGCAGGGTCATCCACACGGTGCGTGGGATCGGTTACGTCCTGCGCGCCGACCCGTAGCGGTGCAACTCCCTCGGTTCCTCCGCTCGGCGTCGCTGCGGACCCGGGTGGCGCTGGCATCGGCGGCCGCCGCCGCCGCGGTGGTCGCGGTGTTCACCGTCCTCACGTCGGTCGTCCTCGCCAACAACGATGCGGCACAACTGGATCGGCGACTCGACTCGATCGTCGACGCCAGCGTGTATCCCGACCAGAGCGACTCCACCCGCGGCGTGCTCACCACGGGCCGGTCGCGCACGACGGGACAGGTGGTGTTCCAACGCGGCTTTCAGCTGCCGCAGCTGACACCGGGCACCGACACCGTCGAGGTGAACGGCCTCGACTACCGGGTGCGCACCATCCCGGTGGACCAGCAGGGCGGCGTGCTGATGTCGGTGGGCATCCGTGCCGACAGCATCCTGTTGAGCCGCGCGCGGATCCCGCTCTACACGGCGGTCGGGGTCGGCACCGTGCTGATCGCCGCGGGGCTCGGGTGGCTGCTGGCCGGCCCCGCGATCCGACCGCTGCGCAGGCTGACCGCGCAGACGCTGCGGCTGGGCAAGGGCACCGAGAAGATCGACCCGGTCAAGGGCGTCCGGGAGGCCGAGGACCTCTCCGACGCGATGGTCGGGATGCTCAGCAGGCTGGCCGCCGCACAGCAGGCGACGACCAACAGCCTGCAGGCCGCCCAGGACTTCGCCGCCAACGCCGCCCACGAGTTGCGCACGCCGCTGACCGCCATGCGGGCCGACCTCGACACGCTGCGCATCCACGATCTGCCCGCCGACGAGCGCGATGAGGTGGTCGCTGACCTGTCGCGTGCGCAACGACGCGTCGAGGCGATCATCACCGCACTGGGCCAATTGGCCTCGGGGCAGCTCGCGCAGGCCGAGGACCGCGAGGCCATCGACGTCACGGACCTGCTCGACCGGGTGGCGCGCGAGAACGCCCACCACGGCGTGGAGATCGTCGTCGAGGTGGGCGAGGACGTCGGGTCCGTATGGGGCTGGCCGGGCGGTCTGCGGCTGGCAGTGGACAACCTGGTGCGCAACGCGGTGGCGCACGGCGAGGCGACGCGGATCGTCCTGTCGGCCTACCCGTCCGGGTCCTCGATGGTCATCGTCGTCGACGACAACGGGCGCGGGTTGCCCGCCGAGGAACACGAGGCGGTGCTCGGCCGGTTCGCCCGCGGCAGCACGGCGACCGCGGGCGGCTCGGGCCTTGGCCTCGCGCTCGTGGCGCAGCAGGCGGCACTGCACGGCGGCACCATCGAGCTGTCCGACGGACCGATGGGCGGCCTGCGTGCCACGCTGACGGTGTCGACGTCTGCCGACACCGAGCAGGTCACCGATCGAGTCGAGTTGGTCGGCGCCGAACCAGGACCGCTGCGACGCCACGCCAGCCGAGTAGCAGGGCTGCGGTCACGAGCGAAGCGACCACCACGAAGCTGACCGCGGTGCCCTGACCCGACACCTTGCGCAACGCCATGCCGACGACCACGGTCGCCAGCCAGACCGCCAGGCCCGTCGGAGTCAGCGAGGTGGGTCGCCGCCAGCCGCGAATCGCCAACCAGCCCAACGCCGTTCCGGTGAGGAACGGCCATGCCGTCTCGGCAACGCCCGCGATGCTCAGGCCCTCGGCATGGCTGCGCCGCCCGATGGTGCAGAACACCACCACGCAGACGGCATCGGCGAGCAGTGCGGCGGCGACGGTCCGTCTAGCCGAGGTCATAGGTCATCACGTCCAGAACCAGTGGGCTGACATCGGTTTCGTCACGGGCGGTGAACCCGGGCGTCATCGGTGCGGGCCGGCCGTCGAGCAGCGGGTCGAGTGCGGCCTGGTCGGTCACGCGGCCGTCGAGTCCGAACGTCTGGAACACGAACGGCAAACCGTCGGCGCGCAGCGGGTCGGGTGTGCTCATCACGTGGAAGTGCAGGTGCGGTGCGTCGGTATTGCCCGAGTTGCCGAGATTGCCGAGCACCTGGCCGGCGCTGAGCTGGTCGCCGGGCTTCACCTTTACCGAGCCGGTCTTCAGATGCGCGTAGAACGCGTATCTCTTCTCGGTCCCTCCGCCGGAGATGTCCTGTACGACGTGGTTGCCGCCGTACTCCTCGAGGCGCAGGCCGCTCGGCGCCCTGCCCGCCACCTGTTCGGGCAACCCGTCGAGTACAGACACCACGGGGCCGTCGGCCACGGCGTGAACGTCGGCGCCGAAGTAGGGGTAGGACTCGACCTTGGCCTTGTCACCCCGGAAGATCGTGCCGTCCTCGCTCAGTTGCACGTAGTCGATGGCGAAGCGCTCGGCTGCCCACAGCTCGCCGTTGAGTGGGTTGAGCGCCATGCGGTGGGCGGTCATGTCGCAGCAGCTGTTGCCGTCCAACCAGCGGGGGCCGTCGAGCGGCGGTGAGATGACCGCCGGTTCGTTGGTGGAGACGGTCGTGGGTGCGACGTCGACGACCATGGTGGCGGGCAGCAGCGGCGGCATGGGCTTGCTCAGGCCGACGTCGATGGTGTGCGAGAGTTCCTGCGGGACAGCAGGTGTGCTGCTGCCCTCGGCGCCATCGATGACGACGTCCAGCCAGACGATGCCGCTCTGGCCGAGCCCGAACGTCCTGGTCGGCTTGGCCGCGTCGCCGAGGATCCGGGTCCGCGACGCCAGGTCGTCGCCCGACAGCGTCAGCAGTGACCGGTCCCCGGCCTTCACGGTCACCGAGCGCAGATCGAGGTCCTGGCCGAGCGCGTTGGTCAGGTCGAGTTCGTACGCGAGGTGGACCTTGCCGTCGGTCATGGGCACCGGGATCGGCGCCGACAACACGCGTGCCAGCATGGGTGTCGCCACTGCGGGTTCGGCCTCGGCGACCTGCGGACCCGACGTCGACGGTGATCCGGAATCGGTTGTCGGAGTTGCTGATTCACTGCCACCGGAACAGGCGGTGAGCAACGACAGGGCCGCGAGCAGGGCGGCGGCGCGACGCGCGGGATTCGTCATCGATCGATCCTAGGGGTCACGGTCACGCCGCGATTCCGATTCGCGAACGGCCTCGGGGTGGGCGTCGCCACGGGACGTCTCGGCGGTCTCGGCGTCCGTGGCGTCGGGGTCGATGTCCTTCTCGGTGCGGAACATGAAGAAGAACACGACCCAGCCGATGGCGGAGATGAAGATCCAGCTGACCAGGCGATAGATCAGCATCGTGGAGATGGCCGAGGCCAACGTCATTCCGCTCGACACCAGGCCGGGCACCAGGACCGCCTCCACGACCAGGAGCCCGCCGGGCATCAGCGGTATCGCCCCCACCGCGCGGGCGGCGGCGTAGGCGACGGTCAGGCCCGCCAGCGACGGATGCCCACCCGCGGCGTACGCGGCGAACGCCAGGCATGCCACGTCGGCGATCCAGTTGAACAGTGACCAGCTGAACGCGGTACCCAGTGCGCGGCGGCTCAGGCTGACCGACTCCAGCTGTTCGAGGGTCTCCCGCCATTTCTCCAGCCCGGTGTCGGATGGCTTGTTGCGCAACGAGTTCACCCACGACAGCAGCTTCGCGCCGATGCCCTCGATCTGCTGCGGGTTGGCCGCCACCGACTGCGCGAGCAGCAGCAGCGCGACGAACCCGCCGAGCGTGAAGATCAGCGACAGCGGGTTCTTGCTGGCGCCGAGCAGGAAGGCGCCGCCGAGTCCCAGGAGCGCGAGGCCGACGGCCTGCAGCACGCCGGACATGACGAGCTGCCAGGACGCCACCACGGGCGAGGCGCCCCACATGCGCTGCTGCCGGTAGATGAACGTCGCGGAGAGCACCGGTCCGCCCGGCATCGTCGTGGACAGCGCGTTGCCCGCGTAGAACGCGGCCTCCGAGCGCCACTGCCGGACCTGGACGCCCGCCGACCGCAGCAGCGTCCGCTGGATCTGGGCGAAGCTGTGCATCGACGCCATGGCGGCCACCACGCACGCCAGCACCCACCGCGGGTCCGCGGTCAAGATGCTCTTCCACGCCTTGGCGAGTTGGTCCCACACCAGGACGATCTCGACCGTCAGCACGATCACCGCGAGGGCGATGAGCACCCAGCGCAGCCACCAGTACTTTCCGCGCGGGCGGCTCTCCTGGGGAGCGTCGCCGGCCGGCGCGTCGTGCGACACGCCCTACAGGGTAACGGCGGGTTGCCCAGCTCAAAGCCTCCCGCGTCGGGGCGAGTTCACTCGTTACGCTTCCGCCATGTCACGGGGCGGGTCGGGCGGGTTCTCGGTGGATTCGGCAGCGGACGCGGCGGTGCACCCGCTGGTCCGCAAGACCGCCGCCTGGTCGTGGCGGGTGTTGGTGATCCTCGCTGCGCTGCTGGCACTGCTGTGGGTGGTCTCGCGACTCGAGTTGATCGTGGTGCCGGTGCTGCTGGCCACGATGGTGGCGGCGATGCTGATGCCGGTCGTCGACGGCCTCGATCGGCGCGGCCTCAACCGCGGCGCCGCGGTGGCGGTGGTCCTGCTGACCGGGATCGTCGTCGTGGGCGGCCTGCTCACCTTCGTCGTCAGCCAGTTCATCGCCGGTGCGCCCGCCCTCGTCGAGCAGGTCACCCGCAGCATCACCAACTTCCGGCAGGCGCTCTCGAGCGGGGTGTTCGCCCACTTCAGCAACGACCAGGTGCGCAGTGCGTCCGACGCGGCCATCCAGGCCTTGAAGGACAACCAGGCCAAGCTCACCAGCGGGGCGTTCTCCACGGCGGGCACCATCGCCGAGATCGTCACCGGCGCACTGCTGATGTTCTTCACGCTGGTGTTCCTGCTGCACGGTGGCCGCAGCATCTTCGCCTTCGTCTCGCTGATCTTCCCGACGACCGTCCGTACCCGGGTCCGCGACGCGGGGCGGGCGGGCTTCCACTCGCTGATCGGCTACGTGCGCGCGACGTTCCTGGTGGCCCTGGTCGATGCGATCGGCATCGGAACCGGCCTGGCCATCATGAGCATCCCGCTGGCTCTGCCGCTGGCGTCGCTGGTGTTCCTGGGTGCGTTCATCCCGCTGGTCGGTGCGGTGCTCACCGGGGGTCTGGCGGTGATCGTCGCGCTGATCGCCAAGGGCTGGGTCTACGCCCTGATCACGTTCGGTCTGATCATCGCCGTGCAGCAGCTCGAGGCGCACGTCCTGCAGCCGCTGGTGATGGGCCGCGCGGTGTCCATCCATCCACTGGCGGTGGTGCTGGCGATCGCGACCGGCGGCGTGCTGGCTGGCATCGTCGGGGCGCTGCTGGCCATACCCATCGTCGCGTTCCTCAACAGCGCGGTGCGGGTGCTGCTGGCCGCCGACCCGGCCGCCGAGGAAGCGATCCTCGTGGCCGAGTCGGGGCCACCGATCAAGGGCAACGCCGACGACGTCGAGCAGGAACCGCCGAGGGGCTAGATCCGGCCTTCGCGGCGCAGCAGGTCGGCTGCGCTCATGCCGCCGCCACGCCGCTTGCGCTCGTCCTCCGCCGCCGCCTCGCGCGTGTCGATCTTCTCGGTCGACTCGGGATCCTGCTTGCGCTGCGCGGGGATCGCGGTGGTCGGCTCGTCCCGCTCGGGCTGCTGGGCCCGCTGCTCGGGCATCGTCCGCGTGGGTTCGGCCGACGGCTGCGCCGGAGCGCCACCGCGCAGCTCACCCAGCCACGACTCGATCTCGCGATTCGAGCGGGCGGGCTCGGCTCGGCGCGACGGCGTCGGAACGGCGGGCGGCGCCTGTGGCGTGCCTGCCCTGGCGGGGTCGACGCGTGGCGTGCGCGTGGTCGGCGCGTCGACCGGCGCTTCCGTCGGCGCGGCGAAGCGCGTCGTCGGAGCCTCACCGGACGTCGCACCCGCGCCTGCGGGCGTCGGGATGCGCGTGGTGCCGGTCGCCGACGGCGGGTTCACCCGCGGCGGTGCTGACGGCACCGGCGGGATGCGGCCGCCACCGCGTGACGGACGCGGGGGCAGCGGCGGGCGCGGAGGTAGCGGCGCACCGCCACCACCGTCGGGGTGTCCGGGATCGTGCGGCGGTCGAGGCCGCACGGGTGCACCGGCACCGACGAGGGCCTCGTCCGGCTCGCGCTCGCGAACGGTCGGCCGCTTGCGCTCGTCGGGCAGCTCGGTCTCGCCGAGGCCGAGCCGCTCCTGCAGGCGCTTCATCCAGCGCGGCGCCCACCAGCAGTCGTCGCCGAGCATCTTCATGATCGCGGGCACCAGGAACATTCGGACGACGGTCGCGTCGAGAAGCAACGCAAGCAGCAGACCGAACGCCAGGTACTTCATCATCACCAGGTCGGAGAACACGAACGCGCCCGCGACGACCGCGAGGACCAGGGCCGCGCCGGTGATCAGCCGGCCCGTGGTCGCGGTACCGATGCGGATCGCCTCGGCCGTCGACATGCCCCGCGCTCTGGCCTCCACCATGCGGGACACCAGGAACACCTCGTAGTCGGTCGACAGACCCCAGATGACCGCGATGATCAGACCGATCATCGGCGCCATCAGCGGCTGCGGCGTGTAGTTCATCAGCCCGGACCCGTGGCCCTCGACGAACATCCAGGTGAGGACGCCCATCGTCGAACCGAGGGTCAGCGCGCTCATCAACGCGGCCTTGATCGGCAGCACCACCGACCCGAACGCCAGGAACATCAGGATGGTCGTAGTCGTGATGAGCAGCAGGCCCATCAGCGGCAGCTTGTCGAACAGGCTGTGGATGGAGTCCTGCTCCAGGGCAGGCGTGCCACCGACGGACACGGTGATGCCGCGCGGCGGCGGGATGGCCCGCAGCTCGTCGATCTTCTCGGCGGCGTCGGCCCGGTTCACCAGGCCGTTCTGAATCACCCGGGTGTCCGGGTTCTTCGACGCGCCGTCGAGGTAGGAGCGTTCCTGCCACATCTTGGTCGGGTCGTCCTCGGGCTCGATGAACCCGGGGATGGTCATGGCCTTGGCGCGGACCTCGGCGATCTGCTGGTCGGTGACCGGTTCGCCGTCGTCGCTCTCGAGGACCATGGTCAGCGGTTCGGTGCGGAACCCGGGGAAGGTCCGGTCGAACTGCTCCTGGGCCTGACGGACCGAGTTGTCCGGTGGGAGGTACTTCTCGCTGATGCCCGCGAGCGCGAGCTGACCCAGCGGGATGATGAGGATGATCATGAAGATCACGATCGGCGCGGCGAAGGCGACCGGCCGCTTCATGACGCGGTTGACGAGCTTGCCCCAGAAGCCCTTCTCGACCTCGGCGCGCGTCTTGTTCTTCTGCGTCTTCTCCGCGAGCCAGTGCAGCCACCACACGATGGGCTTGCGGGCCAGCGGCACGTACCGCGCGAGGGCGAGGCCGAACGTCACCACCACGAGGAAGATGACGATGCCCATCAGCATCCAGAACACGGCAGTGCCGATGACGTCGGCGTCCCGCAGCGCGATCACGCCGTAGGCCATCGCGCCGTACAGCGCGGTGTAGCCGATGACCTGACCGATGAGGGCCAGGTTGGCGCCCTGCTCGCCGGTCTGCTTGATGCGCTTGCGGGCGATGTGACCGAGCGCGATGCCGACGGGCGGCACCAGCAGACCCAGCGGGATCGACGCCAGCGCGAAGGTGTTGGTCTTCTGCACCGAGGGGTCGCCCGCGACGGGGTCGGGCTCGGCGAACTTGATCAGCGTCTTGACGCCCAGCGCGTCGACGCGCGGGCCGAGGATCGCCAGCGCGGCGGCCAGCACGGTGATCGACAGGATCGCGGCGATCATGACCGAGGCGATGATCGCGTAGGTGATCGACTTCAGGAAGCCCTGCGGGAACAGCAGCAGCGGAACCGAGGAGGCGACGAGGATCACCGCGGAGAACATGACGGTGCGGCCGGAGGTCATCACCGTGCGGCGTACCGCCGCTTCGGTGTCGTAGCCCTCGGCGAGTTCCTCTCGGAACCGGCTGACCATGAACAAGCCGTAGTCGACGGCGATGCCCAGGCCCATGAGCGTCACCACCGGCTGGGCGAAGAAGTGCACGGGGATGAACTCGGCAGCCAGACGCATGACGCCGAGCGCACCGGCGATGGTCAGGCCGCCGATGACGCCGGGCAGCGCAGCGGCGATGACACCGCCGAACACGAAGAACAGCACGACGCAGACCAGTGGGATGGCGGCGACCTCGGCGCGCTTCTGGTCCTCGCCGATGGTGCCGGTCAGTTCACTGGCCAGCGGCTGCAGGCCTGCCTGCTGAACCTCGACGCCATCGATGTTCAGGGCTTCCTTGACGGTCTTGCCGTCCTCGCCGACGTTCTTGTTGTAGTTGTTCAGGATCGCGTCGTCGTTGTCGCCCTTGAGCTGCACCGACATGAAGGCCCGCTGCTTGTCCGCATCGGCCATGTTCTTGAGCAGTTCGGGGCTCTTGAAGTAGCCGATGGTCCGCAGGACCTGGTCGGGGTGTTCGCGTTCGAGTTCTGCGAGGTTGTCGAGGACCTTCTTCTGGAACGCCGGGTCGTCGACGGTCTTGCCGTCCGGCGCGGTGTAGATGGCCACGATGTGGCCGGACGTGTCACGGCCGTAGGCCGCGTCCGCGGCCAGCGACGCGTGCACCGACTGGCTGCCCTCGTCGTAGAAACCACTCTGCGTGACGTGGGAACCAAGGCTGATTCCGTACACGCCGCCACCAAGGCACAGTGCGACCATGATTCCAATGACTGCGTATCGGAATCGGTACACCGTTCGACCCCACCAAGCGAACACGCTTAGCTCCTTACGATTCGTATCAAGACTGTGCCTCGGGCTGCATTGAGTTGTCAGACCCGAGAGGTCAGTAGTGCGGACAGCGGCCTGAATGGCTGCAGCCATGCCCCCTGCTCGGGCAGCGAATCGAGGCCGATTCGCGGCAGCGGCTCCCTGAAGACCCCGGGAATGTCCTCGAGGTCGACGAACTCCAAGGTATCCGACGCTAACGCCCAACTGGCATGTTCACGAAATCCGAGGACGTGCACGTCGACGCCGTCGCGGGCGATGTCCTCCAGCGGAAGGCGGAACGCCTGGCCGTCCGCCGAGGCGACGTAGAGGCCGGCCAGACCCTCGCTGCGGCGCAGCGCGATGTGCGCCAGCATGTCCGAGTCGACGTCGCTGTCGTCCTCGATCTTCGGCTTGGCGAAGACCGCGAAGCCCACGTTGCGCAGCGCCTCGACCCAGGGTCGCACCACGTCGGCGCTGCCCGGCGCGATGTTGGTGAACACCGTGGCCTCGGGCTCGAGAGCGGGCTGCTGGCCGTCGGCGGCGCGGGCGGCTGACAGGTCGGCGGTCTCCGACAGCAGCCAGCGGCCGAGCGCATCGAACCTCGGCCGGTGCGCCGCGGTGGGCCGGCCGCCGAGGATCGAGCCGAGGCCCATGTCGAGGTTGGGGGCGTCCCAGACCAGCAGCACGCGCTCGGGCACCACCGGTGCGGCAGTCCGCTCGTCGGCGAGATCCTCGGTGATGCTCATGTCAGGTCCCGCTTTTCCCAGAGGAACTCCCTGATCGCGCTGCCCTGGCGCAGACCTCGTGCCTCGTATTTGGTCTCGGGTCGGCGCGCGGACATGGGCAGGTCGCCGGCGTCGATGCGGCTCTGGTCGACGCGCTGCAGCAGTGCCTCACCGTCACCGACCTCGCCGATCTGCACTGCGTAGTCGGCGTGGTCGGTCGCGGCATGCAGCACGCCGCCGGGCTTGAGCCGATCGGCGATCAGCGCGACCGTGGGCGGCTGCAGGAGCCGTCGCTTGTGGTGGCGGCTCTTCGGCCACGGGTCCGGGAAGAACACCCGGACGCCGGTCAGCGAACCGGGGGCGAGCATGTGTTCGAGCACGTCGACGCCGTCGCCGCGGACGAACCGGACGTTGCTCAGGCCTTCGCGGTCGACGCCGCCGAGCAGCTGCGCCAAGCCCTTCCGGTAGACCTCGACGGCGATGACGTTCAGGTGCGGTTCCTCGATCGCCATCGCCAGCGTCGAGATCCCGGCCCCGCATCCAATCTCGAGGACCAGCGGCGCCGTCCGGCCGAACCACGCCGCGGCGTCGATGGGTCCGGCGGGCGTGCCGTCGGCGCGCCTGGCCTCGGTGCCGAGTTCGGGCCAGCGCCGCTCCCACGTCTCCTGCTGACGGTCCGAAAGCGCCGCGTGCCTGGACCGGAAGCTGGTCACCCGGGGAAAGCGGTGCGCCGTCGCGGCGAGGTCGACGTCGGAATCGGCGTCCTCGCGCTGGGCATGCATTGATCCATCGTCACCCATGCAACTGGGTGTACCCGCATCGTGGTGCAGATTGATACCCAATGGTTGCCTTCGGGGCCGGCGCCCGAGCGTCCGAATTCGTGCTCGGGAGGTTCCTCCCCGGGTGCGACGATGACGAGGTGGGTTCCCGGGGCGCGCCGCCTGCCGCGGCCGACGTGCTGACGTTGCTCGCCGACCAGTTGGAGCGGTTCGCCGTCGGGCCGGACGCACCCCGCCTGGGGTCGGTGATCGCCGGGCTGCGACGCCCCGACGAGGCGTCCTGCCGGGACGTCCCCGAGGCGCGGTACCGGCGGTTGTGCGCTGCCCTGGTGCAGGCGCGGTGCGAGGCGCTGCGGTCGGGACACGACGAGCTGTTCGACTGGTCGCACGGCGACGCCGCGACGCTGCTCCGGATGACCGCCGCGGTCGCCGTGGTCGAGGCGGCGGGCCTGACCGTCGACCGGGGGGACGACGCGCATGCGCATCGACGTCGGGCCACGCACTGGCGAAGCCAGGCACGCGGCCGGGTGGCGCCGCTGCACCGCGCGTGCAGCGCCGACATCGTCCGCGGCTCGCTGCGGCTCCTCGACGAGGCACGCGGCCGGCCGACGCTCCGGCAAACGGGCGGCGCGGCGGCGAGGCGGGCGGCGGTGCACCAGTCACGACTGCGCCTCGTCCAATGGGTGCGGGGCGAGTGCTCCGATGCGGTCGGCCGGTGGCGGACCGACGCCGCGTCGGTGCCCCGCCGTGGCACCGCCGACTTCGAGGCCCGCGTGCGCGCCGCGGCCTCCGCCCTGATCGCCGAGGTCGACGACCGGGTGCAGCGGGACGCGCGGGCACTGGTCGGTCCGCACGCCGATCTCGCCGGTGCGGGCTCGCCCGACGTGCGCCTGCCCGCGCCGGTGTCCACGTCGCGGCGCGTGGAGAACCAGCTGACCGGGGTGCTGGGCGCTGGATTCGGGCTGGGCGCGGGGCTCGCGTCGGGCAGGGTGCTCGCGGAGGTCGCCGGCGGACCGGTCGCAGCGGGCGTCCTCGGCGGCGCGCTGGTGGGTGTCGTGGTGACGGTGTGGCTGATCGCGGTCCGCAACCTGCTGCACACCCGAGCGGTCCTCGACAGGTGGGCCGTCGACGTCGCCGCTGCGGTGCGCTCGCACTGCGAGACGGTCGTCGTCAGCAAGCTGCTGACCGTCGAGGTCGCGCTGCTGACGGCCGTCAACGAGCGCGGGTCACCGGCTCGAGGCGTGACGGACACCAATAGAAAAGAAAAAACATCCGAGTCCGCGGAATCTGAATCGTTCCTGTGAGCGATCGGACATAGTCCCAATTAACCGCGGGTATGTCACCCAAGTTAATCTCGATGGAACACCGCGAACGGGGAGTTTCACATGACCGCAGCGACCATTCCGGGTCTGGACGACGCACCGACCAAGCACGAGGGCCTTCTGGCGTGGGTTCGCGAGGTTGCCGAACTCACTCAGCCGGAGCGGGTCGTCTTCGCCGACGGCTCCCAGGAAGAGTACGAGCGTCTCGCCGAGCACCTCGTCGAGGCTGGCACCTTCCAGAAGCTCAACCAGGAGAAGCAGCCCAACTCCTACCTCGCGCTGTCGGACCCGTCCGACGTCGCCCGCGTCGAGTCCCGCACCTTCATCTGCTCTCAGCGCGAGATCGACGCCGGCCCCACCAACAACTGGATGGATCCCGCCGAAATGCGGGGTCTCATGACCGATCTCTACCGCGGCAGCATGCGCGGCCGCACCATGTGGGTCGTCCCGTTCTGCATGGGTCCGCTCGAGGCCGAAGACCCGAAGCTGGGCGTCGAGATCACCGACTCCGAGTACGTCGTCGTGTCCATGCGCACCATGACCCGGATGGGCAAGGCCGCTCTGGACAAGATCGGGGAGGACGGCTTCTTCGTGAAGGCGCTGCACTCGATCGGCGCTCCGCTCGAGCCGGGCCAGCAGGATGTGCCCTGGCCGTGCAACGACACCAAGTACATCAGCCACTTCCCCGAGACCCGCGAGATCTGGAGCTTCGGCTCGGGCTACGGCGGCAACGCCCTGCTCGGCAAGAAGTGCTACTCGCTGCGCATCGCCTCGGCCATGGCACACGACGAGGGCTGGCTCGCCGAGCACATGCTGATCCTCAAGCTGATCTCGCCGGAGAACAAGTCGTACTACATCGCCGCGGCCTTCCCGTCGGCGTGCGGCAAGACCAACCTCGCGATGCTGCAGCCGACCATCCCGGGCTGGCGCGCGGAGACCGTCGGTGACGACATCGCGTGGATGCGGTTCGGCAAGGACGGCAGGCTCTACGCCACCAATCCCGAGTTCGGCTTCTTCGGCGTCGCGCCCGGCACCAACTGGGACTCCAACCCCAACGCGATGAAGACCATCGCCGGTGGCAACACCGTCTTCACCAACGTCGCCAAGACCGACGACGGTGACGTGTGGTGGGAGGGCCTCGAGGGCGAACCCGATCACCTGATCGACTGGAAGGGCAACGACTGGAACCTGCGGGAGACGGAAACCAAGGCAGCGCATCCCAATTCGCGCTACTGCACTCCGATCTCGCAGTGTCCGACGCTGGCCCCGGAATGGGACGACCCGCAGGGCGTGCCGATCTCGGCCATCCTGTTCGGCGGACGACGCAAGACGACGGTGCCGCTGATCACCCAGGCCCGCGACTGGCAGCACGGCGTGTTCATCGGCGCGACGCTCGGCTCCGAGCAGACCGCGGCCGCCGAAGGCAAGGTCGGCACCGTGCGGCGCGACCCGATGGCGATGCTGCCGTTCCTCGGCTACAACGTCGGCGACTACTTCCAGCACTGGATCGACCTCGGCAAGAACGCCGACGAGTCGAAGCTGCCCGCCGTGTTCTTCGTGAACTGGTTCCGCCGCGGCGACGACGGCCGGTTCCTGTGGCCCGGCTTCGGTGAGAACAGCCGCGTGCTCAAGTGGGCCGTCGAGCGCATCGAGCATCAGGCCGACGGCAAGAGCACGCCGATCGGCATCGTCCCCACCGCGGCCGACCTGGACCTCGACGGTCTGGACGTCGATGCGGCCGACGTCGACGAGGCGCTGGCCGTCCGTGTCGACGAGTGGCGCAACGAGCTGCCGCTGATCGAGGAGTGGTTCGAGTTCGTCGGGGAGAAGCTGCCGACGGGCATCAAGGACGAATTCGACGCGCTGAAGACCCGGCTGGCCGAGGCCGAGTAAACCTCGGGCTCGAGCTGCTTAGGCGTCGGCCACGCGGTGGTACAGCGACTTCGCGCCGCGCAGCATCTTGCTGCCGCCGTGGGCGTCCTTGTAGTGCACCATCAGCGTGATGCGCCTGGCACCGACCGGGCAGGGCAGCGTGGCGTGGTACGACCGGTAGCCCGAGAAGACGTAGGCGTTGCCCGGGACCAGTGACACCGCGGTCGGTTCGCCCGCGTGGAAGCGACGCCGGTAGGCGTTGCTCTGCATCACCATCTTCTCGACGATGTTGCTCAGCACCAGGCGCCGGAACGGTCGGCGGTTGGCGTGCAGCACCAGTTCCCCTCCGGTGGCGGGGATCTCGATGGGAAAGACCACGGTGACGACGGTGGCGTCGTAGTGGAACCACAGGGGCTGCTCGACCTCGTCGGGGCCGTTGATGATCCGCAGTGACACGTCGACGTGCCGGTCGTCGGGGTCCGACCTCGGGTGCAGGCGGGTCGCGACGGACTCGAGGAAGCCGGCCAGTTCGGGGTCGGCCAGCAACGCGTCGATCGCCTCGCCGTCGCCCGCGGTCATGTCTTCGAGCAGTACCTCTTGGGCGTCCGGCCGATTGACCGTGGTGGCCAGACTGCGGGCCGAGTCGAGCCATCGGGCGCTGACGACGCCGGGCAGTGCGGCGTAGCCGACCTCCTCGACGCGTCGTGCGGTGTGGGGCGCAGTCGCGCCGATGTCGCCCTGCAGTGCGGTGTGTTCCGCCGTCAACAGCCCAGCCATGGTGATCCCCGGTCGTCGTCGTGAGTACCGCCAGTATTAACTATTTCCGCACCGGCAACAACCCATATGACAGCCTTAACCACGTTTACGGTGCAATAACGGTATGCGTGGCGTTTGACCGCAAGGCGGTATGACATTGCTGTAATGCGCAGCACGGGTGCACACCCGGCGCCGCGGACCCCGCGGCCTTGACGCCTGTCAAGTTTTTCGGGCCTCGGGGTTCAGCTGCGCGATGGGCCGTCGTAAAGTCAGCCCATGCAGATCCGCGATACCGCCCTGGCCACTCCGGACAAGCCAGCCATCGTCATGCACCCGTCCGGAACGGTGGTGACGTTCGGCGAGCTGGAAGCACGCGCCAATCGACTGGCCCACCACTTCCGCCAGGCCGGTCTCGTCGAAGGCGACGCGGTCGCGATCCTCCTCGAGAACAACGAGCACATGCATGCCGTCATGTGGGCGGCGCGACGGTCCGGGCTGTACTACGTGCCCATCAACACGCACCTGACCGCGGCCGAGGCGGCCTACATCATCGGCAACAGCAACGCGAAGGCGATCGTCGGCTCGGTGGCGCTGGTCGCGACCCTCGCCGAACTCGGCGAGCACCTCATCGACGGGCTACCCGACCTGTTACTGATCGCCGACGGCGACCTCGACGGCTGGCAGCGCTACCCGGAGGCCGTCGCCGGCCATCCCGATACGCCGATCGCCGACGAGATCGAGGGCGATCTGCTGCAGTACTCGTCCGGTACCACGGGCCGGCCCAAGGGCATCAAACGCGAACTCCCGCACGTACCGCCGTCCGAGTCGCCGGGCCTCATGGCCGCACTCATCGGGTTCTGGATGCACCCCGAGGCGGTCTACCTCAGCCCCGCGCCGCTGTATCACACCGCCCCGTCGGTGTGGTCGATGCAGGTGCAGGCCGCGGGCATCACGACGGTGGTGCTCGAGAAGTTCGACGCCGAGGGCACTCTCGACGCGATCCAGCGCTACCGGGTCACCCACGGCCAGTTCGTCCCGGTCATGTTCACCCGCATGCTGAAACTGCCGCAGTCCGTGCGGGAGTCGTACGACGTCTCCAGCCTCGAGCGGGTCATGCATGCCGCAGCGCCGTGCCCGGTGGAGATCAAGAAGCAGATGATCGACTGGTGGGGCCCGATCGTCGACGAGTACTACGCGTCCTCGGAGGCGCACGGCTCCACGCTGATCACCGCGGAGGAGTGGCTGACCCACCCCGGGTCGGTCGGCCGATCCATGGCCGGTCCCGTCCACATCCTCGACGAGAACGGCGAGGAACTGCCGCCAGGGCAGCCCGGTGAGATCTTCTTCGAGGGCGGCTTCGACTTCGAGTACCTCAACGATCCCGACAAGACGGCGTCGTCGCGGGACTCGCGCGGCTGGAAGACGGTGGGCGACATCGGTTACGTCGACGAGGAGGGCTACCTCTACCTCACCGACCGCAGGCACCACATGATCATCTCCGGCGGCGTGAACATCTATCCGCAGGAAGCCGAGAACATGCTCGTCACCCATCCGAAGGTGATGGACGCCGCGGTATTCGGCGTTCCCGACGAGGAGATGGGCCAGCGGGTCAAGGGCGTCGTGCAGACCGTCGACGAGGCCGACGCCACCGACGCGTTCGCCGAGGAACTCCTGGGCTGGCTGCGAGATCGCCTGGCGCACTACAAGTGTCCGCGATCCATCTCGTTCGAGGCGCAGCTGCCCCGCACCGACACCGGCAAGCTGTACAAGCAGGAGTTGGTCAAGAAGTACTCGTGAAGCACCTCCGCGTCTCCGGTGACGGTCTCGTCGGCGCGGACTGCGCCGAGAGCGCCACGTTCACGCTGAGCGAGTCGCCGACCGACGACCGGCGGGTCGTCACCGTCGCGTCGACGTCCGAGACGCTGGACCGCATCCGCGATCGCGTCGCGCGCTGGCCGCACGCGGCGGCGGTGTGCGACGACGTCCTGCGTTCCGTCGACGTGACGGCACCCGCGTACCCAGGCGTGATCACCGAGTCGCTGGCCTACTCGACGCTGCAGGGCGGCCCGGAGTTCGCACGCTGGCTCGCCGAACGCGGCCCGGCGCACCTGCCCGCAGAACCCGACCCGGTCGTGGCCGAACGCGTCGGCGACACCCTGCACCTGCGGTTCAACCGGCCCAAGCGGCACAACGCCTTCTCGACACCGGCTCGGGCCGCGCTGCTCGAGGCGCTGGAGGTGGCGCGCGTCGATCCGTCGGTCTGCGAGCTGGTGCTCGCCGGCAACGGGCCGTCGTTCTGCAGCGGCGGTGACCTCGCCGAGTTCGGCAGCTTCGCCGATCCGGCCTCGGCGCACCTGGCCCGCACGCGGCACAGCCCAGCGCTGGTGCTCGAAGCCATCACCGCCCGCCTCGGGCCCGCCTGCCGCGCCGAGGTGCACGGCCAGGTGTTGGGTAGCGGCCTGGAGATGGCCGCGTTCTGCGGTCACGTCACGGCGCGGGCCGGCGCGGTGTTCGGGCTGCCGGAACTCGCACTCGGCCTGCTCCCCGGTGCAGGCGGCACGGTGAGCGTCACCCGTCGCATCGGGCGATGGCGCACCGCCTACCTGGTGCTCTCGGGCGCGACGATCGACGCGGCGACAGCGCTCGAGTGGGAACTCGTCGACGCCGTCGCCGAGTGATTTGTGGAGTCTTACCTGCGGTGAGCGCAGGAAATGCTCCACGAATCACGCCATACGGTTCGGTATGGTCAGCAACATGGTCAATCGCACGGACTCCCGAGCCCGGTGGCTGGACGCCGGGCTGAAGGTCCTGGCTGCCGAGGGGCCGACCGCCGTGCGCATCGACCGGATCGCCGCCAAGCTCAAGCTGTCGAAGGGGTCATTCCATCACCACTTCGACGGCGCCGACGGCTTCAAGCGGGACCTGCTCGACTACTTCGAGAGCATCTCGGTGGAGGCGCTGGAGCGCGTGATCGGTGAGGTCGAGGCGCCAGGTGACATCCGCATGGTGCTGGGCAAGCTCACCCGGATGGTGGCACCCGACCGGCACGAAGTCTATTGGCCCGAATTGGAACTCGCGGTGCGCGCCTGGGCGACGTGGGATCCCGACGTGCGTGCGGTGCAGGCGAGGATCGACAGGTCCCGGCTTGCTGCACTGCAGCGGGTGTGGCTGCCGTACTCACAGACGCCGGAGGACGCGAGGACGGCGGCCCTGCTGCCGTACCTGGTGGCGATCGGAGCAGCGGTCGCCGTCCCACCGGTCGGAGCGGACGAACTCCGGCGGGTGTACGAGACGCTGCTGACCCTGGTGCCCGAGGCTCGGGACTGACGCGTAGTCCCGGTCGCCCTTGACGAGCGCGCGCTGCAAAGCATACCGTACCGTATGGTTTGATTTGAACGGAGGACGCCGGCCGTGACATCGCTGCCAGATCCGCAGTGGCCGATCATCGCGTTGGCCGTGGTGCAGTTCGTCGACGCGCTGATGTGCCTGAAGCCCGCTGCGTTCATCGCGGAGTGCTTCGCGGGCGTCGGGTGGCCGCGCCGGCTGTGGTGGCTCATGTCCCCGATCAAGTTCGCAGCGGCCGCCGGACTGGTTGCGGGGCTGTGGATCCCGTACCTCGGGGCAGTCACCTGCGCGGCGCTGGTGGTCTACTTCCTGTGCGCGATCGCGGCACACGTGCGGGCGCGGGACTTCGGCCGCAACCTGTTCCTCAACGCCACCGGCATGCTCGTCGTCTGCGTTGCCGTCGGCGTCTACTGCTTCCTGATCTAGCCGAGAATCGAGGAACGGAGAGGAGAACTCCCATGACCCAGAGCACCGACGTATTCCAGCGGTGGATCGACGAGGTGTGGTCCGCCGGTCGGGTAGCCGACGACCTCGTCGCCGACGACTTCGTGGGGCACTGGCCCGACCGGGACGTGCGCGGTCGCGACGAGCTGGCGGCGATCGTGCAGACGACTCGAGAGATGTTCGCCGAGTTGACCTTTCAGATCGAACTCGGCCCGCTGCGCGACGGCGACTTCGTGGTGGGCCGCTGGACCGGCGTCGGACGGCTCGAGACCGGCGAGACGCGCTTCACCGGCAACGACATCCTGCGCCTCGACGGTGAGCGCATCGTCGAGTACTGGACGGGCACCTCGACGGCGTGATTCGTGGAGTATCACCTGCGGTGAGCGCGGGAAATGTTCCACGAATCGCCGCTCAGCGCGAGCGGCGCAGGGTCACGCGATAGGTGTACTGCTCGGGCAGGAAGTGGCTGACCGCCAGCTCGACGGGGGCGCCGGACGAATCGGAGTACAGCCGGTCGACGCGCAGCATGGGGTGACCGGTCGCGCAGCCGACGGCCTCGGCCACCTCCGGGTCGGCCGCGCCCACCGTGATCGATTGCGCCGCTTCGGCGATCGGCTCGGCCAGGTGCGGTTCGATGAGGCCGATGATCGTGGTGGTGCTCACCGCGCCGGTCTGGGTCTCGGCGGCGTCGAGCACCGGCCGCGCCACGGCCTCGGGGAGTGACACCCGCGTGACGCCGAAGGGCACGCCTTCGTGTAGCCGCCGGAAGGACACCGCGAACACGACGTCGTCGTCGAGGCGCAGTCGGCTGGCGGCCTCGACGTCGACTTGCCGCCGCAGACCCGACGTCACCTCCATCGTGGTGTCGTCGGACAGGCTCATCAGATCCTCGATCGAGCCGAGCTGACGCAGGTAGCGTTCGTTAACGAACGTACCCCGGCCCGGCACGCGGTACACCGCGCCCTCGGAGACCAGGTCCTGGAACGCCCGTCGCACGGTCTGCCGAGACAACCCGAACCGCTCGACGAGTTCGGACTCCGTCGGCAACCGGGCGCCATCCCGGTAGGCACCCGAGGCGATCTCGTCCCGAAGCCGTTGCCGCAGGGCCTGATACGCCGGGGGTGGTTTCACGCTCACAGGCCGCCGCGTGCCACCAGCTGTGCGGCGATCACGTTGCGCTGGATCTCGTTGGTGCCCTCGCCGACGATCATCAGCGGCGCGTCGCGGAAGTACCGTTCGACGTCGTACTCGGTGGAGTAGCCGTAGCCGCCGTGGATGCGCACGGCGTTGAGCGCGATCTCCATCGCGGTCTCCGAGGCGAACAGCTTGGCCATGCCCGCCTCCATGTCGGCGCGCTCCCCGCTGTCGTAGCGGTCGGCGGCGTGGAAGACCAGTTGGCGGGCTGCGGTGAGTTTGGTGGCCATGTCGGCGAGGTAGTGCCCGACGGCCTGGTGCTTCCAGATGGGCTGCCCGAAGCTCTCCCGATCCTGCGCGTACGCGAGTGCGTCCTCCAGCGCCGCGGTGGCCACGCCGAGCGCGCGCGCCGCCACCTGGATGCGCCCGGTCTCGAGGCCCTTCATCATCTGCGCGAACCCGCGTCCCGGTTCGCCGCCGAGCACCGCCGATGCAGGCACCCGGTAGTCGTCGAACGACAGCTCGCAGGACTCGACGCCCTTGTAGCCCAGCTTGGGCAGGTCACGCGAAACCGTCAGGCCCTCTCCGTGCTCCGCCAGCACGATCGAGATCCCCCGGTGCTTGGGCGTCGCGGTGGGGTCGGTCTTGCACAGCAGCGCAATCAGGCCGGAACGACGGGCGTTCGAGATCCAGGTCTTGGCGCCATTGATCACCAGGTCGGTGCCGTCGGGCCGCGCGATCGTGGTCATGGCCTGCAGGTCCGATCCGCCGCCCGGTTCGGTGAGCGCCATCGTCGCGCGCAGTGCGCCGGTCGCCATCGACGGCAGGTAGCGCTGCTTCTGCTCCTCGGTACCGAACAGGTCGATCAGCTTTGCGACGACGGTATGCCCGCCCATCGCGCCCGCCAGGCTCATCCAGCCGCGGGCGAGTTCCTGGGTGACCAGTGCGTAGCAGCGGGTAGACACCGGCGTGCCGCCGAAGTCCTCGGGCACGGCGAGGCCGTAGATGCCGAGCTGCTTCATCTGCTCGATCCACGTCTCGGGGTAGGCGTTGGCGTGTTCGACGTCGCGCACGGTGGGCTTGACGTCGCGGTCGACAAAGGCGCGGACGGTCTCGACCAGCATGGCCTCGTCGTCGTCAAGTTGGTGGGTGCGCAAAGGTACGGCCATATCGAGAACCATATTGACACGCTGATCGATGCACTGCCAGCATGGTTCGCTGTGACTTTGTCCGGCCAAATATCGGGTGGCCCGTACTTCGACGACCTGCGGGTCGGGGACGTGTTCGACGCCGCGCCCGCCGTGACGCTCACCTCGGGGGGCGCAGCGGTCCACCAGTCGATCATCGGCGACCGTCTCCGCCTGCCGCTGGACGCGACGCTCACCCACGCCGTGACGGGTGTGCCCGCCGTGCTGGCCCACCCGGTCTACGTCACCGATGTCGCGATCGGCCAGTCCACGCTCGCCACGCAGCGCGTGAAGGCCAACCTGTTCTACCGCGGGTTGGGCTTCCACCGCTTCCCGGTGATCGGAGACTCGCTGTACACCCGCACTGAAGTCGTTGGGCTGCGGCAGAATTCGGCCAAGCCGGGTCGCGCGCCGACCGGCATGGCCGCACTGCGGATGACGACCATCGACCAGGCCGATCGACTGATCCTCGACTTCCACCGGTGCGCGATGCTGCCGCTGAGCGACGGCGCAGGCAACACCGGCCACGCCGACGACCTGTCGGCCATCGGCGCGGACACCCCGGCGCCGCCCGACCCCACGGCCGGCTGGGACGTCGAGGCGTACCGCACCCGCGTGCCCGGCGCGGGCTTCGACCCTGCGCTGGCTGGTTCAGTACTGACCGGCACGGCCGACGTGGTGAGCAGCGCGCCGGAACTCGCCCGGTTGACGCTCAACCTTGCTGCAATACACCATGATTCGCGCATCAGCGGACGGCGTCTGGTCTACGGCGGACACACCATCGGGTTGGCGCTCGCGCAGGTGACCCGCGCGCTGCCCGATCTCGTCACGGTGCTCGGCTGGCAGTCGTGCGATCACACCGGCCCGGTGTACGAGGGCGACACCCTCTACAGCGAGATCCACGTCGAGGATGCCCGACCACTGCCGGACGGCCGCGGTGGCGTGTTGAGCCTGCGTTCGCTGGTGTACGCCGCGGCGACCGACGCCGACGGGCCGGACCGTCAGGTGCTGGACTGGAGATTCACCGCCCTGCGGTTCTAGCCGCGTGGACAATGGCCGGATGGACGCACTGGCCGACGACTGGGGTGCCAGCGGCCTGGCGTACCTGACCGGCGACCCCGCCGGGGCACCTGACTACTCGCGGGCAGCGGCGCTGGCCGCGGCGCGATCGGTGACGGCCGAGTTCGAGACCCGCACCGGCGTGCGGGTCGATACCGCGCAGGAACTCGCGGGCCGGGCCGCCCTCCTGGGATTGGCCAGGCGCGGTCGGACATCGGCCGGCGGTGCGTCCCGCATCCTGCCGACGGCGGACGGCTGGTGGGCGTTGACGCTGTCGCGGCCCGACGACGTCGACACCGTGCCCGCCCTGATCGAGAACGATGCCACCGTCGACCCCTGGCGCGCGGTGCGGGACTGGTCGTCCACCCGAGGCGTTGCCGAGGTGGTGGAGCGCGCCCGGCTGCTCGACCTGCCCGCCGCGGTACTGGGCGAAGCGGTGGCCCAGCCGCCGACGGTGCGCCAGACGGGACCGCGGAGCGCACCACGCAGTGCGGCCGGGCTCGTCGTCGTGGACCTGTCGTCGATGTGGGCGGGCCCGTCGTGCGGTCGGCTGTTGTTGCGCGCCGGCGCCACCGTCGTCAAGGTGGAGAGCCCCGGCAGGCCCGACGGCAGCCGCGGCGGACCGCGTTCGTTCTTCGACTGGATGAACGGCGGAAAGCTCAGCTACGCAATAGAGTTCGACAACGCCGGACGGCTGCGCGAGCTGCTCGCGATAGCCGACGTCGTGATCGAGTCGTCGCGGCCGGCAGCCTTGCGCAGGCGCGGTCTCGGTCCCGACGACGTCGCCGCCCGAGACGGCCGGGTGTGGCTGTCCATCACCGGACACGCCGACACGGGCAGGGTCGCGTTCGGCGACGATGCCGCCGTCGCAGGGGGTTTGGTGGGTCGGGGCGCAGACGGTCCGGTGTTCTGTGCCGACGCCATCGCCGACCCGCTGACCGGACTGCACTCCGCGCTGGAGGTCGTCAGGTCGCTGCGCCGCGGCGGCGGTGAGACCGTGCACGTCGTGATGTCCGAGGTCGCCGCGACCTACGCCGCACTGCCGCAGACGGTGCCGTCCGTCCCGGCCGAGGCGGCTCCGCCCGCCCCGCCAGGCACGACGAGCCCAGCGTCCGAACTCGACGGCGACCGCGCCCGCGTCGACCGCCTCATCGACGAGAGAAGGCTCGCGCCATGCTGATTCAGCGTGCCAGGACGATCGACGGGACGTCCTGCGACATCCGGGTGGAGCAGCTCGTCGTCGATGTCGACGAGCGTCTGGAACCGCGTCCTGGCGAGGAGGTGATCGACGCCGCGCACGGCACCGTCGTGCCCGGGCTGCACGACCACCACGTACACCTCTACTCCGCGGCGGCAGCGCTCACGTCGGTGCGCGTCGGCCCGCACGAAGTGCTCGGCGCGGACGACCTGCGCCGCGCCCTCGGCGCCGCGCCCGTCGGTGAGGATGGGTGGATCCGGGCGATCGGCTACCACGAGGCGGTGGCAGGGCCGCTCGATCGCGACGGCCTCGACGCGCTGTCGCCGTCGGTGCCCGTCCGCGTGCAGCACCGCAGCGGGGTGCTGTGGACGCTGAACTCGGCGGGCCTGGCCGCCGTCGGTCTGCCGGAACACCCGGACGGCAGGCTGCGCAGCAACGACCGTGGCTGGTCCGGTGGCCTGCAGCGCCGCGAGGTCGGCGTGGCAGGCGGACTGTCCAGGGTGAGTCGCAGGCTCGCGTCCTACGGCGTCACGGGCGTCACCGACGCGACCCCGGACCTGGGTGTCGACGACGTGGTGGCGTTCGCGGAGGCGCGTCGCCACGGCGACCTCCTGCAGCACGTGCACTGCCTGGCGCCCGGCAAGCGCATCCTGCACGACGACGACCTGGACCTCGCCGAGCTGACCGAATGGGTCGAGGCGAGGCACCGGCAGGGCGGGCACGTCGCCGTGCACTGCGTGACCGCAGCTCAACTGGTGGTGACGATCGCTGCCCTGCGCGCCGCTGGGGGCCTGCCGGGGGACCGCATCGAGCACGCCGCGATGGTGCCCGACGACTGCCTGGCCGACCTCGCAGAACTCGGCATCGTCGTCGCGACCCAGCCGAACTTCGTGTGCGAACGCGGTGACCAGTACTTGATCGACGTCCCGGCCGACGACCACGATCAGTTGTGGCGGCTGGGGTCCCTACTCGCCGCCGACGTGCCGGTCGTGCTGTCCACCGACATGCCGTTCGGTGACGCCGACCCATGGGCGGCGATGCGGGCGGCGGTACGCCGCACGACGGCGTCCGGGGCGCCGCTCGGGCCTGGCGAGGCGGTGTCGGCCAGGACCGCGCTCGAACTGTTCCACGGCGAGCCCGAGCAGCCCACGCACCGCCGCACCGTCGCGCCGGGACAACCGGGTGACCTGTGCGTTCTGGCGGCGTCGCCGGACGAGGTGCTGGCCGAGCTGGCCTCGGACATGGTCGTCGCCACCGTCGTGGCGGGCTCGGTGGTCTTCGATCGTTCACGAGAGTCCGCTGCCGATCTGGGCGTCGCGAAATAAACCCGCCCGGGCGCGGATTGTTCCCCTAATGGAGCACTTCACCTTCGGACGGAACAACGGCCTTCGCGTCTCGGCCCTGGCGCTCGGAGCAGGCAACTTCGGCACGCGCTGGGGGCACGGTGCGGAGGAGGACGTCGCCCGCACCCTGCTCGACCGGTACGCCGACGCGGGCGGCACGTTCATCGACACGGCGGCCACCTACCAGGTGGGCGAGTCGGAGGAGATCCTCGGCCGACTGCTCGCCGGCCGCCGCGACCAGTTCACCGTGGCGACCAAGTTCGCGGTCGGCGGAACCGCCGAGGGCAGCGGCGTGCTGCAGACCGGCAACGGGCGCCGCGCCATGTTCCGCTCGGTCGAGGCCAGCCTGCGTCGTCTCGGCACCGACTACGTCGACCTGCTCTGGGTGCACTGGCCGGACTTCGTCACGCCGCTCGACGAGATCGTGCGCGCCTTTGACGACCTGGCGCGTGCGGGCAAGGTGCTCTACGCCGGGCTGTCCAACTTCCCGGCGTGGATGACCTCACGCGCGACGACGCTGGCGGAGCTGCGGGGCGAGATCCCCATCGCTGCCGTCCAATTCGAGTACAGCCTGGTCGAGCGCAGCGGTGAGCGCGACAACCTGCCGATGGCCGAGGCGCTCGGCATCGGCGCGGCCCTGTGGTCGCCGCTGGGCGGCGGGCTGCTCACCGGCAAGTACCGCAACGGCGAAGAGGGCAGGCTCACGAAGCTGAAGGCCGTCGTGCATACCGAGGACGGACCCGCGAAGTCGACGATCGTGGACGCCGTGCTGGCCGCGGCCGACCAACTCGGCGCACCGGCCGCCGACGTGTCGGTGGCGTGGCTGCTCGAGCGGGCGCGGCGTTCACCGACGGGCGTCGTGCCGATCACTGGCCCGCGGACGATCGAGCAACTCGACGGATATCTCGCGGCGCTCGACCTGGACCTGCCTGCCGAGGTCTACGACCGGCTCGACGAGGTCAGCCGCATCCCGCTGGGACAACCGCACGCGGACAACGCCGCACGGGGCTCGGCCACCCTGGGCGGCGACGGCTTCAGGCAGAGGCCGGTTGCGTCTGCCTGAACGTCCGTCGTAGGAATTCGACCTGGCCCTCGACGAAGTGTCTGGTGACCTCGGCCTTGGGTGCCACGCCGTCGAAGCCGTGGAAGGCGCCCTCGACGACCTCGACGTCGCACGGGACGCCTGCCGCGCGGAGGCGCTCGGCGTAGACCAGGTCCTCGTCGTGGAAGAGGTCGCACGTGCCGACGCCGACCCAGGCAGGCGGTAGGCCCGCGAGGTCGTCGCGGCGGGCGGGCACGGCGACGTTCGGGTCTGCGCCGCCGAGGTAGGCCGACCAGCCGTAGGCGTTCGACGTCTGGGTCCACATCCGGTGATTGGGGCTGTCGAGGCCCTCCTGGGTCGACGACCGATCGTCGAGCATGGGGTAGACGAGGACCTGCGCCGCGAGGTCGATCTCGCCGCGATCGCGCACCAGCAGTGCCAGCGCCGCCGCGAGACCCCCGCCTGCGCTCGCACCGCCGATGGCGACCTGGGTCGAGTCGACCGCGGGCAGGCCCGCGAGCCACGCGAGCGCCTCGTAGCAGTCGTCGAGCGGTGCGGGATAGGGGAATTCGGGTGCCAGTCGATAGTCGACGGCTGCGACGGTGATGCCCAGCTCGCGCGCGAACCGGCGGCAGGTGACGTCATCCTGGGCGGCGCTGCCGATCACGTAACCGCCACCGTGGATCCACAGCAGCGCCGGGCCGGGCGTCGTCACACCAGGTGGGCGATGCAGCCGGACGCCGATGCCCGAGGAAAGTGTCAGCTTCTCGACGTCACCGGGTACGCGACGGTCCAGCAGAGGCATGGCCATGCGGAGGTATCGCAGAGAGCGTGGCGTGATGAGGGTTCGGGGCATGAACCGGGCAGCGCGCTCCAGTTCGGGATGGAAGGCGGGCACGTGCCGACCCTACTGCCGATCTCGTGCGCTCAGTCGCCATCGGTGAGAGTCGCCTCGAACGCCACGCGATCGCCCCGGTACAGCGCGTGCACGACCTCGATCGGAGTGCCGTCGGTGTCGAGCGAGCGACGGTGCAGCCGGAGCATGGGCATCGCGGTCGTGGACTCCAGCAGCCCTGCCTCGCGCGGTGACGCCAGCACGGTCTCGATGCGTTCGGTGGCGGAACCGAACTCGACGCCGGTCGCCCGGATCGCAGCGTAGAGCGACGTCGTCGGATCGAACGTCTCCCTGAACCCACCGAAGCGGTGCAGGGGCAGATGGGTGTTCTCCAGGCCGATGCGCTGGCCGTCGGCGAGCAGGATGCGCTCCAGCCGCATGACGGGTGCGCCGTCGGCGACACTGAGCGCTGCCGCGAGATCGGCGGGCGCGGCGACGTCGTCCCAGCTGACCAGGATGCGACCGGGCTTGCGGCCCATGCGTAGCGCACCCTCGGTGTACGACCGCAACGAAAGTGGTTGCGTCAGCTTCGACTTCGCCACCACCGTGCCGCGGCCGCGACGTTCTATGCGGCCCTCGACGAGCAGCTCGTGCAGCGCCTGGCGCACGGTTTCGCGGGCGACCCCGAACCGTGCCGCCAGTTCACGCTCCGGAGGGAACGGATCGCCCTCGACCAGGTCGCCGAGCAGTTCCTCCAGCGAGGTGCGGATAAGGTAGGGCTTGCTCACGGGTACTCCTACGCCCTGCCGGCCAGGACGCGTTCCGCTACGTCCAGAACCTCGGCGATCGTCGCGCCCGGCGCCTCGGGATCCTTCGCGGCGTCGTCGTAGCGACGGAGACGCACGGCGTCCGGCCACCACTCGTGGCCGGTGAAGCCCTCATCGACGTGGGCGCCGCCCTGCGCCGCGAGCGAGCGCACCGACGTCTCGGAAAGGCCTGCGGCGTAGCCGGGTTCGGTGGCGACCAGGTACTGCTTGGCGGCGACGTGTGCGCCGGCTAGCCACGCGACCCGGTCACCGAATCGGGGGCGGAGCCACCGGCGGGCCTCTTCGTCGTGTGCGGACGAGGCGCCCAGCAGTGGGCTGTGTGCGACGTCGTGCAGCGCGGCGGCGAGGACCAGTTCGTCGTCGGCGCCATCGGCCATGGCGCACGCCGCGGCCTGCAGTGCGTGGTCGAGTTCGTCGACGGCTTCCTCGTCCCAGACTCCGCGCAGTGAGCGCAGTACGGCCTCGGTCTCCTCCAGCGGACGCATGGCCCAAGTGTAACCCGAATTGGTCTATACCAATTGTTAACCTGCTGTTCGCGCCGCCACCACCGCACCTTCCGTTCGGCGACGTGATCGACCAGAAAGGTTCCTTCTCATGCGTGTGACCATCATCGGCGGCGGGATCCTCGGGACCGCCCATGCCTTGGAGGCCGTACGGCGCGGCCACGAGGTCACCCATCTCGACCGCGAGACCGAGGCCCGCGGCGCAACCGTCCGCAACTTCGGCCTCGTCTGGGTCTCCGGGCGGTCCTCGACCGAACTCGACGCGTCCCTGCGTTCCCGGGAACTGTGGGAGCGGATCGGCGCCGACATTCCTGGCGTGGGCTTTCGGCCCGCCGGATCACTGACGCTGCTGCGCACACCGCGCGAAGTCGCCGTCGCCGAGGAGGTGGCGGCCCGACCGGACGCCGAAGCCCGCGGTTTCACGGTGGTCGAACCCGACCGGGCGCGCGCACTCAACCCGGCGCTACGCGGCAAGTTCGTTGCTGCACTGCACTGTTCGCTCGACGCCGCGGTCGAGTCCCGCCAGGCCATGCCCGCGATCCGCGACCACCTGGCCGGCACCGGCAGGTATCGGTGGTTGCCCGGCACCGAGGCCAGGGACGTGACCGGCCGCGTGGTGCGCGACGACCGCGGCGGCAGACACGAGGCCGACGTGGTGCTCCTGTGCCCCGGCGCCGCGCACGGCGGCCTCACCCGCGACGTCGCCGGTGACCTGCCGGTGCGCCGGGTGCGCCTGCAGATGATGCAGACCGATCCGCTCGACGAACCGCTCACCACCGCGATCGCCGACGGCGACAGCTTCAGGTACTACCCGGGTTTCGCGGGTACGGCGCTCGACGCGCTGCGCCACGACGAACCGCAGGACCCCGTCGCCGCCGCCCACCGGATGCAGCTGCTCTGCGTGCAGCGCTTGCACGGCGGGCTCACCATCGGTGACACGCACGAATACGACGAGCCGTTCGCGTTCGACGTCGACGAAGCGCCGTATGCCTACCTCACCGACCTCGTCGAGCAGTTCCTCGGGCGCCCGCTGCCGCCGATCCGGCGGCGCTGGGCAGGCGTCTACAGCCAGTGCGTCGACCCCGGCCTGCTGGCGTGCAGGCACCGCGCCGACGACGGCGTATGGGTGATCACCGGGCCCGGAGGCAGGGGCATGACACTCGGCCCGGCCATCGCCGAGACGACCGCCGACCTGCTGGAACTGTAGAGGAGACACGATGTCCGACAACCTGATTCGACTGGCCGTTCTCGACATGGCGGGCACGACGGTCGCCGACGACGGCCTGGTCGTGCGGTCGTTCGAGGCGGCCGCCACGGCAGTGGGACTACCCGAGCACGGTACCGAGCGCGAGCAGGCCCGGCAGTACGTGCTCGACACCATGGGGCAGTCGAAGATCACCGTCTTCCGGGCACTGCTCGGTGACGAGGACCGTGCGCAGCAGGCCAACACCGCGTTCGAGAGCGCCTACGCCGCGGCGATCGACGACGGCCACGCGCGCCCGATCGACGGTGCGGCCGAGGCCATCACGCGGCTCCGCGACGGTGGTGTTCAGGTCGCGCTGACGACCGGATTCAGTGGCGCGACGCAGGAGAAGCTGCTCGCCGCCCTCGGCTGGCAGACCATCGCCGACCTCGCGCTCGCACCCGGTGACGGCGTGCGGGGCAGGCCCTATCCCGACCTCATCCTGACCGCGCTGATGCGGCTCGGCGTCGACGCGGTAGCCGACGTCGCCGCGCTCGGCGACACCACCAGCGACGTGGACAGCGCACTGCGGGCCGGATGTGCCGTCGCCGCAGGCACACTCACCGGCGCCCACGACGAGGAGCACTTGCGCTCGGCCGGTGCGACTCACGTCGTCACCAACGTCGGCGAGTTCGCCGATCTCATCCTCACCTCCAACCGCACCGTGAAGGGCTGACCATGAAGAGACCACTACTGCGCACCGGCATCGCCGCGATGTCGGCGACCCTGGTCGCCGTCGCGCTGACCGCGTGTGGCGGCACCGGCTCGTCCGGCTCAGGCGGCGGCGAGACGCTGACCGTCTACAGCGCCGACGGGCTCGCCACCTGGTACGAGGGGCAGTTCGAGAAGTTCACCGAGGACACCGGCATCAACGTCAACCTCGTCGAGGCCGGCTCGGGCGAGGTGGTGTCGCGCGTGGAGAAGGAGCAGTCCAACCCCCAGGCCGACCTGCTCGTCACGCTGCCCCCGTTCATCCAGCGGGCAGCCGAGTCGGAATTGTTGCAGCCCAGCGGAGTCGACGCGGCAGGCATTCCGAGCGACCAGGTGGGACCCGAGGCCAGCTACGTGCCGATCGTCAACAACGCGCTGAGCTTCATCGCGAACCCGGGCGCCAACCCGAAGCCCCGCACGTGGGACGACCTGCTCGCGCCCGAGTTCAAGGGCAAGCTGCAGTACTCCACGCCCGGTCAAGCCGGTGACGGCACCGCGGTGCTGATCCTGCTGCAGCACCTGATGGGCAAGCCCGGTGCGCTGGACTACCTGACCCGGTTGCAGGCCAACAACGTCGGGCCGTCGTCGTCCACCGGCAAGCTGCAGCCGAAGGTCAGCAACGGCGAACTGCTCGTCGCGAACGGTGACGTGCAGATGAACCTGGGCTCGATCAAGGACGACGGCTCGAAGTTCGAGGTCTTCATCCCCGCCACCGCCGATGGCAAGAAGACGACCGTCTCGCTGCCGTACGTCGCGGGTGTAACCAAGGGCGCGCCGCACGCCGACTCGGCCAAGAAGCTACTCGCGTTCCTGATCTCCGAGGACGTGCAGAAGACCGTGGCACCCGAGGCGTTGGGCATCCCGGTGCTGACCTCACTCGTCGACGCCGCGCAGCAGTCGGCCGAGCCGAATACCCCGGCGGGCGTCCTCAAGGGCGTCGACGTGTGGGTGCCGAACTGGAACACCGTGCTCGCCGACCTCGATGCCGATTTGGCCGCCTACCAGAAGGCCACCGGTAGCTGACATGACCGACATCGGCGTCGGCCGCGCGGGGACGCGCGGCGCGGCGGGAACCCGCGCCGCGCAGGACTCCGCCAGTGCTGCAATCACCTTCGACAGGGTCGGGGTGCGGTACGGACGTGGCAAGAAGGCGACCGACGCGCTCGTCGACTTCAACCTGCGCGTCGCGGCCGGTGAGACGGTCGCCCTGCTCGGCCCCAGCGGGTCGGGCAAGTCGACCGCTCTCAACGCGCTCGCCGGGTTCGTGCGGCCGACGTCGGGCACGGTCCGGTTGGGTGGCCGCGACGTCACCGACCTGCCGCCTGCCCGCCGGGGGATCGGCGTGGTGCTGCAGTCCTACGCGCTGTTCCCGCACATGCGCGTGGCCGACAACGTGGCGTTCGGCCTGAAGTCGCAACGCGTTCCGCGGGCCGAGGTCGCGGGGCGGGTAGCCGAGGCGCTGGAGATGGTGGGCATGTCCGACTACGGGCGCCGCCTGCCGCGGGAACTATCAGGCGGGCAGCAGCAGCGCGTGGCCATTGCCCGCGCGCTGGCGATCCGGCCAGGGGTGTTGCTGCTCGACGAACCGCTGGCAGCACTGGATGCCCAACTGCGGCAGTCGATGCTGGCGGAACTGCAGCGGCTCAAGGAGGCGCTGCCCGATACTGCGATGCTGTACGTGACGCACGACCAGGCCGAGGCGCTCGCCCTCGCCGATCGCATCGTGGTCATGAACGACGCCCGCCTGATGGACGTCGACACCGCAGAGAACCTGTGGCGGCGACCACCGACGAGTTTCACCGCGGCCTTCCTCGGCGGTGCCAACCTCATCCCCTGCACGGTGGGCCGCGTCATCGGGACCTCGGCGCTGGTGACCTTCGCGCACAAGACCGTCAACACCGAGGCGCCGCAGCCGACCGTGGGCCGCACGGACTGGGCGCCGGGATCCAGGGCACTGTTGTGCGTTCGGCCGCACGCTCTGCGCATCTTGTCGCTCGGCGACCGGGATGCGCTGCGCGCCAACGTGAATGCCGTCGTTTGGCGAGGTGCCAGCACCCGGCTGGTGCTGTCGGTGGGCGCGATGCCCGACCAGCTGTTGGACGTCGACGTACCGGGCAACGCGCACTACGAGATCGGCAGCGAGGTGGGCGTCCGCTTCCCCGAGCCCGCCGGCGTGCTGGTGGCGGCCGCGTCGTGACCGCGACTCTCGAGGCGCCCGAGCACGCGCCCGGGGACGCGCGGGCCGGCGCACCCCGGTCGTGGGCGGCGTGGTGGGCGGTTCCGCCACTGCTCATCGTCCTGATCGCCGTGGTCTATCCGCTGGTTCGGGTGTGCCTGGAGTCGCTGTCCGCCGAGGGCGCGAGTGGGTTCTCGACGTGGACCGACGTGCTTGGTTCCGAGGCATTCCGGGACGCACTGTGGCGGACCGTGGCGATCGCCGTGGCGTCGACGCTCGGGTGCCTCGTCCTTGGCACGTTTCTCGCGATCGTGTTGGCGTTCGTGCCGTTTCCGGGTTCGCGGCTCATCGGTCGGCTGATCGACACGGTGCTCGCCCTGCCGTCATTCCTGATCACGCTGGCGTTCACGTTCCTCTACGGCACGGCCGGCGCGGTGAACGCGGCCATCGGCGGCCTCACGGGCAGTTCGTCGCCGCTGCTGAACTTCCTCTACACGCCCGCAGGCGTCATCGCCGCCGAGATCACGTTCTTCACGCCGTTCGTCGTCAGGCCGCTGCTGGCGTCGTTCTCGGTGCTGCCGCGGGCCCAGCTCGACGTGGCGGCCAGTCTCGGCGCGTCGCCGCTACGGGTGCTGCGCACGGTGGTGCTGCCGGAGGCCTGGCCGGCGCTGGTCGCGGGTGGCAGCCTCGTTCTGTTGTTGACGCTCAACGAGTTCGGCATCGTGTTGTTCACCGGTGCCAAGGGCGTGATCACGCTGCCGGTACTGATCTACACCAGGGGCATCGTCACGTTCGACTTGCCCGGCGCCGCGGTGATCGCGACGGTGCAGATCGCGCTGTCGCTGGGTTTGTACACGCTGTACCGCGTGGTGTTCGCGCGCCTGATGAAGGGCAGGGGTGAGGCGGATGTTGTTGTGGAGCAGGCGAAGTAGAGCGATCCTGATCGGGTTGTTCGGACTGGTCGTCGCGGTGGTGTTCGTCGCGCCGCTGGCGACCGTGGTGGCCGCCGGTCTGGCCGGGTCCTGGACCGGTGCGGTCCCGTCGGATCTCGGGTTCGAGCACTTCGACGACGCGCTGACCGGCGAGAGCCTGGCCAGTCTGTCGGTGAGCCTGCAGACCGCGTTCCTGGCGGGCGGTGTGGCCCTGGTGCTCGGGACGTGGGCGGCACTGGCTGCGCGGGAGTGCCCGCCGTGGCTGGCGCGGGTGGTCGACGGGGTGTTCCACCTGCCGATCGCGGTGCCGTCGGTGGCGATCGGACTCGGCCTGCTGATCGCGTTCAACGAGCAGCCCCTGCTGCTGGGTGGGACGCGGTGGATCGTCATCCTGGCCCACGCGGTGCTGGTGCTCGCGTTCGCGTTCAGCGCGGTGTCGGCAGCGCTGGACCGGCTCGATCCGGCCTACCGTCAGGCCGCGGAATCGCTTGGCGCAGGGCCGTTGCGTGTGCTGACCCGGATCACCCTGCCGCTGCTGCTGCCCGCGCTCGGTGCGGCAGCGGGGTTGGCGGTCGCGTTGTCGATGGGCGAGTTGGGTGCCACGGTCATGGTGTACCCCGCGACGTGGAAGACGTTGCCCGTCAGCATCTTCGCGCTTACCGACCGCGGCCAGGCCTTCCAGGCCGCGGCGTGCACGACCGTGCTCCTGGTGGTGACCCTGCTCGCGCTGGTGCTCCTCGGCCGAATCCGTGGCCGCGCCGCCCTCCGCTGAGGAGCTGGTCGGCGAGTGGCCAGTTATGTCACGCCAAACGCCGAATTGCGTGGCTTAAGTGGCCACTCGGCACTCGCGCCCGACGTCAAGCAGGCGGCGCAGGTGCAGGCGCAGGCGGTGGCGGCGGGCCGGGCAGCGTGATCGGCGCCAGCCCGGGGATCTCGAGGACGTTGGCCGGTGGCGGCTCCGGTGCCGGCGGAGGGATCTCCGACGCGGGCGGGCCGGGCGGGGGCCCCAGCGTGGGTGATTCCGAGGGAGGCGGCGGTGCCGTGCTCTCCGAGGGCGGCGGCGGTGGCGGTGTCTCGGCGGGCGGCGGCGCGACCGATTCCGCGGGGCCTGCGACCGGCGCAGGGGCCAGCGGCTCGGTGTACACGGGCGGGGGCGCCTCGACCGGAGCAGGCGCAGGGGCAGACGGGGGCGGCGGCGGCGGTGGCGGCGGGGGAGCGGCAGGCGGAACGTCGCCCTCCTGCCGCCCGACGCGACCGGTCAGCGGCGTCCAGTCGGGCCCGGCGGGCCGAGTCACGTTGCACGACACCTGACGGCTGCCTGCATCCCAGCTCGTCCGGGCCAGCGGCATGAAGTCGACGGCCAGCCCGGCCTCGGCGAGACCGCCCGGCGGGAGGTAGGCGTCGGCGATCCGCGTGCACTCGTCGCGGATGAACGACTCCTGCTCGGATTCGTCGGGGAAGGCGGCCGGGAAGCGCCCGGCGAGGCTCACGGCTCCGGCGACCTCGGCGGCATGCGGTTCAGCGCAGTCGACCAGTGCATCGGTGGGGCGATTCGACGCTTCGTCGACGCCGAGGCAGGTCCCGGGCGGCCAGACCTTGGACTGGTCCAGTTCGGCCACCGTGCCCTTGAATGGAACGGGCTTGCCGCCGGGTCCAAGCAGCTGCAGGCCACAGAGCAGGTTGCGGTCGGCGGGTGGGGCCTCCGCGTCGCCCGCCCACAGCACGCTGATCGTGAACTTGCTGTTCGGGTCGTACTTCGCCCCCAGGTACTCGCTGACGGCCCGCTGGCACGGCTCGGCGAAGTTCCCCATGTCGACGGACTTGGCGACCTCGAACATGTGGTCACTGCTGCACTGCACGAACGACGGCTTGTCGGGTTCGTCCGGTGGCCAGCCCAGGCACGTACCGCTCTCGGCGTTGCCGAAGACCTTCGCGGCGCGGGTGTCACCGCCCGCGAGGTTCCGCACGGCCGAGTCGGGCGAGCTGAGCTGGAAGACTGCACCGGCCAGTAGCGCCATCAGCACCAGGCCGAGCGCGGCACGTTTGTTCGTGCGCGCGGTCGCGGAGGCACACGGCGACGCGGTCGAGGCCTCGGCCTGGGTGCCCGAGCACAGGGCGCGCCGACGTTCGAGCGCGGCCAGCGCGGTGTGGAGGTCTGAGTCCTTCACTGGCGACCACGCGACCGTGCTCGTGGCCGGTCACCACCCGGGGCGGTGACGCAGCGGCGTTTGGCAGCCACGATTGAGAAGCCTGGCATACGTCTCTATAGGGCGCTATCCGAGGTCGCCGCATCGTATTCGGGTCGGTTCGCGATCGTTACTTGATCAAGGGGTCCCGCGGGAGGCCGAGGATCCGCTCGGCGATCGTGTTCCGGGTGATCTCCGACGTGCCGCCTGCGATGGTCATCGCGCGGTTGCCCAGGTAGGTGACCGTCAGCATCGGGTTCGTGCCGACGACGGCGGCGGCGCCCGCGAGGTCCATGCCGAGTTCGGTCAGACGCTGTGACCACTCGGCGAGGACGAGCTTCGTGACGTTGCCCTCGGGGCCCGGTTCCGCACCTGCGATCGCCCTGGTCACGCGGCGCAGGTTCAGCAGCCGGAGGGTGTGCGAGTCGGCGATGGCCTTACCCACCCGCCGCGCGTTGGCGGCCGCCACGTCGGGCTCCGCGCAGTCGAGGAGTGCGACGGCGTCGTCGACGGTGAAGCCGGTCGGCGCCGACGAGCCTCCGCCGATCGAGATCCGCTCGTTGCCCAGCGTGGCGCGGGCGACCAGCCAGCCCCGGTTGACGTCGCCAACGACGTCGCCGTCGGGGACGAAGACGTCGTCGAAGAACACCTCGTTGAAGTGCGAGTGGCCCGTGAGGCCGCGCAACGGGTTGACGGTCACGCCGTCGGCGCTCATGTCGATCGCCATCATCGTGACGCCTGCGTGCTTCGGTGCGTCCGGATCGGTCCGGACGGTCGCCAGGCCCCACTGGCACTCGTGGGCCAGGCTCGTCCACACCTTCTGTCCGGTGATGCGCCAGCCGCCCTCGACCCGCTTCGCCGACGTCCGCACCGCTGCGGCGTCCGAGCCGGCGCCCGGCTCGGAGAAGAGCTGGCACCACATGACCTGGCCGCGCAGCACCGGTTCCACCCACCGCTCGCGCTGGTCGTCGTTGCCCGCCTGGGCGATCGTGAGCGTCACCCAGCCCGTGATCCCCATGTCCGGCCGCGAGACGTCCTTGAATTCCTCCTCGATCACCAACTGCTCGAGGACGTCGGCCTCGCGCCCCCACGGCTTGGGCCAGTGCGGCACCAGGTAGCCGGAGTCGACGAGGAAGTCGCGCTGCTGCTCGGCGGGCAGTGACCGAACGGTGGTGACGGCCTCGCGTGCCGCGGCGCGGTGCACCTCGGCCTCCTCCGGGAGCGCGAACGAGGCGCCGTGCGCCACACCGCGGCGCTGGGCATCCACCACGTCGTGCAGTGGATCGCCTGCGTCGGCGATCAGCGCGGCCAGCGAGCGTGCGCGGCGGAGGTACAGGTGGGCGTCGTGCTCCCAGGTGAATCCGATGCCGCCGTGCAGCTGAATGTTCGTCTCCGCGTTGAAGATCTGCGTGCGGATGGCATGGCCTGCGGCGACCGCCGCCGGGAACCATGCACCGTCGAGGTCGTCGGCGCGTGCGGCGTCCCACGTCGCCGCAGTGGTCTGCTCGGCGTTGACCAGCATGTTCGCCGCGTGGTGCTTGACGGCCTGAAACGTGCCGATGGTGCGACCGAACTGCTCACGGACCTTGGCGTAGTCGACGGCCATGTCCAACGCGGCCCAGCTGATCCCGACCGCCTCGGCTGAGGCCAGCACGCGGAACACCGTGCGAGCCCGCACCGCTGCGCCCCGCAGGACGCGCGACGGATCGACCGGGACGTCGCGCAGTTCCACCGACCCGATGCTGCGCGTGGTGTCCAGCCCGTCGAGCGGTGTCACCGCCACGCCGTCGGCCGAGGCGTCGACGATCACCACGTCCTCCCCCGCGACCAGTACGAACAGCCCGGCGTCGAGGGCGCCCAGCACCGCTGGGCTCGAGCCGGTCACCGTGGAGTCGGTGCCGACGACCAACGTGCCGACGACCAACGTGCCGGACAGGCCGAGCGCCGCGACGGTGGACCCGTCCGCCAGGCCCGGAAGCAGTTGCGTGCGAACTTCTTCGGAGGCAAACCGATCGATCACCACCGCTGCGGCCACGCTCGAGAGGAACGGGCCCGGGCACAGTTCACGGCCCTGCACCTCGAGCACCACCGCCAGTTCGGCGAGCGTTACCCCGGAGCCACCGAACTCCTCGGACAGGGCCAGGCCCTGCCAGCCGAGTTCGGCCGCCGCCTGCCAGAGCTGCTCGGGATGCTTCGAGCCGCCGTCGAGGGTTGCGCGAGCGAGCGAGCGGCTGTCGAGGCGTCTGAGCTGGCCCGATGCCGAATCGGCGAGGTCGCGGTGATCGTCGGTGATGGCTAGCGCTGAGGTGCCCACGGGCTCGACCTAACCACCGTTGGGCGGTTGCACAGGCTGTGATGTGGTTCACAGATTGCAGGTCAGCGCGCGATGGGTAGACAAGTTGACGGAGTTGTCGTTTGCCAACGGCTAACCGGGGGTATGGTCGCGCAATGACGGCGCGACCGGATGTCCGGTACCCAGGCCCGACGATGACCACCCGCCTCCGCTGGTTGATGGAGGCCGGTCCATCGGACTATCTGCTGGCCATGAGCGTGGGCGCGACGTCGCTCCCGGTGGTGGGCAAGCATCTCGAACCCCTCGGCGGCATGACGGCCATGAGCATCTGGGGCGTGCGAGTCATGCCCGAGTTCGTCTCCGCGGCCGCGAAGTCCTGGTTCACCCCCGGCATCGGCGAGGCCAAGAAGCAGGAGCGCGATCAGGCCAACGCCGTCGCTCAGGCTGCGCTTCGCGGCGTGGTCAACACCGAGGCACTCGACACCGAATGGCCGGAGCCCGACCGCACCCCGCCGGTGTGGAAGGCGCTGGAGCACCGCCGAAACGTGTACCGGAGTTCGGTGCGCTACGGCGATCACCCCAGCCAGGTGCTCGACGTGTGGCGTCCCAAGGAGCTGCCCGCGCAGCCCGCGCCCGTCCTGATCTTCCTTCCCGGTGGAGCATGGGTGCACGGCAGCCGGATCCTGCAGGGCTACGCGCTGATGTCCCACCTCGCCGAGATGGGCTGGGTGTGCCTGTCCATCGACTACCGCGTCGCCCCGAACAACCGCTGGCCGCAACACATCACCGACGTGAAGACGGCCATCGCATGGGCGCGGGCCAACGTCGACAAGTTCGGCGGCGACCGCAACTTCGTGGCCATCTCCGGCACGTCGGCCGGTGGCCACCTGGCCGCGCTGGCCGGCCTGACCGCCAACGACCCCGAGATGCAGGCCGACCTGCCCGAGGGTTCCGACACCTCGGTGGACGCCGTCATCGGCATCTACGGCCGGTACTGCTGGGAGGACCGTTCGACGGTCGAGCGCGCGCGCTTCGTCGACTTCCTCGAGCGCGTTGTGGTCAACCGCAAGATCGACAAGCACCCCGAGGTGTTCCGCAAGGCGTCGCCGCTGGCCCGCGTGCACTCCGACGCGCCGCCGTTCCTGGTGGTGCACGGCTCCGGCGACACGGTGATACCGGTGAAGCAGGCGCGGGACTTCGTCGAGAAGCTCAAGCGGGTTTCGCTTTCGGTGGTGAGCTACGTCGAGCTGCCTGGCGCAGGCCACGGCTTCGACATGACCGACGGCGCGCGCACCGGACCCATGGCGACGGCAATCGGCCTGTTCCTCAACCAGGTTCATCGCAACCATTCGGTGATGGGCGACAAGCAGGTTATATAGCCTCGCGTCATGGCTCCCAGCACAAGCGCTCATCGGTCCGAGGCAGGCAGCCGATGAAGAGGCTCAGCGGGTGGGACGCGGTGCTGCTGTACAGCGAGACGCCCACCGTGCACATGCACACCCTGAAGCTCGCGGTGATCGACATATCGGAGCTGAAGGGCCGTCAGTTCGGCATCGACGAGTTCCGTCAGGTCATCCACGGCAGGCTCTACAAACTCGATCCGTTCCGCTACGAACTCGTCGACATCCCGTTCAAGTTTCACCACCCCATGTGGCGGGAGAACTGCGAGGTCGATCTCGAGTACCACGTGCGGTCGTACCGGGTCGCGAGCCCCGGCGGCCGCCGCGAACTCGACGCCGCCATCGGAGAGATCGCCAGCACCGCACTGGATCGCAGCCGCCCGCTGTGGGAGATGTACTTCATCGAGGGCCTCGCCAACGGCCGGATCGCCGTCCTGGGCAAGATCCACCACGCGCTCGCAGACGGCGTCGCCTCGGCGAACCTGTTGGCGCGCGGCATGGACCTCTCGGCCGACCCGCAGGCCGACCGCGACTCGTATGCCACCGACCCGCCGCCGGAGAAGCCCGAACTCGTGCGTACCGCGTTCTTCGATCACCTCCGCCAGATCCGGCGGTTTCCCGGCGTCGTGCAGTACACCGCCCAGGGACTGAGCCGGGTGCGCAAGAGCGACAAGAAGTTGTCCCCAGAACTCACGCGTCCCTTCACCCCACCGCCGTCGTTCATGAATCACCGCGTCGACGCCCAACGCAAGTTCGCCACCGCCACGTTGGCGCTGGCCGACGTGAAGCAGACCGGTAAGCATCTCGACGTCACGATCAACGACATGGTGCTCGCGATCTCGGCGGGAGCGCTGCGCGAACTGTCGCTGAAGTACGACGGTCACGCCGACCATCCGCTGCTGGCCTCGGTTCCGGTCAGTTTCGACTTTTCCCGAGAACGGTTGTCGGGCAACTACTTCACCGGTGTCATGATGGTGGTGCCCATCCAGCTCGACGATCCGCTGGAGCGGGTACGGGCCGTGCACGACGCTGCCGTCGACGCCAAGGAGACCCACCATCTGATGGGCCCGGAGCTGGTGAGCCGCTGGTCGGCGTACTTCCCACCGGCACCCGCCGAGAAGCTGTTCCACTGGCTCGCCGAGAAGGACGGCCAGAACAAGGTCCTGAACCTGCCGATCTCGAACGTGCCCGGGCCTCGCGAACACGGCCGGGTGGGTGGCGCACTGGTCACCGAGATCTATTCGGTGGGCCCGTTGACCACCGGCAGCGGCCTGAACATCACGGTGTGGAGCTACGTCGACCAGCTGAACATCTCGGTGCTCAGCGACGGCGCCACACTCGAAGACCCCCACGAACTCACCGACGCCATGGTGGCGGCGTTCGTCGAGATCCGGCGCGCGGCAGGGCTTTCCGAGGAACTGACTGTCGTGCCGTCGGCGATGGCGCAGTAGCGCCTGCCGCTAGGTGCGCTTCGCCCGCACCCAGTCGAGGAACCGGCCGACGGCCTGGGCCGTGTAGTCGCCGTGCGGCGAGCCGAAGAAGTCGAACGCGTGCTGTGCGTGCGGGATCTCGCTGTAGACGACGGGATTGTTCGACACCGCCTTGAGCGCCTCGACGAATTCGCGCCCCTCTCGGACCGGGATGATCGAGTCGTCCTCACCGTGCAGCACGTAGAACGGCGGCGCGTCCGCCCGCACCCTGGTGATGGGCGAGGCGTCGAGATACAGCTGACGGTTGCCCGCGAACGGCTTCTTGACGATGAACTTCTGCAGAATCGAGAGGAACTCCGGCCGGCCCGAGCCCTCGCCGGTGAACCAGTCGTAGCGGCCGTAGATCGGCACCGCGCACACCACCGAGGTGTCCACGTCCTCGAAACCCGGCTGCCACTGCGGCTCGTTCGGCGTGAGCGCCGCCAACGCGCAGAGGTGACCGCCCGCCGAGCCGCCGGTGATCGAGATCGACTCGGGGTCGCCGCCGTAGTCGGCGATGTTCTCCCTGACCCAGGCCAACGCGCGCTTGACGTCGACGATGTGTGCCGGCCAGCTGTTGCGCGGGCTGATCCGGTAGGCCATCGACACGCAGATCCAGCCGCGCTCGGCGAGATGACTCATCAGCGGGTAGGCCTGCGGCCGGCGCATGCCGATCGCCCAGGCACCGCCAGGCACCTGGAGCAGCACAGGCGCCTTGCCGTCGCGGGGCAGGTCGGCGCGGTGCCAGATGTCGGCGACGTTCACCCGGTGCGGCCCGTAGCGCACGACGTCGGTCTTCTTGACGTACGCCCGTCGCGCCCAGGAGGTGCGCAACACGCCGCCGGGCCGACGGCGCCGCTCCTCCTTGGCCACGGCGGCGTAGTCGTCACCGAGGGCCTCGCGCAGCGGTTCCTCGAAGGACGGCTGCGACTTCTTGTTGCGGTAGTAGACGTAGCCGAGCAGACCCCACGACGCTGCGGTGAGCGCCAGCGCGGCTCGACCGCTGCGGCTGGAGAAGTCGCCGCGAATGCCGCGCCGCAGCGCGTCGAGCACCGAGGCACCGGCTATGACCGGCGCGGCCTCGCCGGTGGGCCACCCCAGGAAGAACACCGGGATGGTGACGTAGCCCTCGCGCCCCAGGGGCTGTACGGCGTTGGCGGCGTTGAGTACTTCTGCGGTGGCACGTACCAACGACGTGATGTCGGTGGCGGTGCTGCTCCGGGGGCGTCTGCGCTTACGTCTGAGACCCATCGCCGTCCGAGTCGAGGAGATCTTGAAGCTCACGACGGAGAATCTTTCCAGTGCTGCCCCGTGGCAAACCTTCCAGGACCGTGATGGAGCGCGGCACCTTGTAGTTGGCGAGGTTCTCGCGGACGTAGGCCTTGAGCGAATCGGCGGTTGCCGACGCGCCGGGAGTCAGTACGACGAACGCCGCCAGACGCTGCCCGTACTCCGCGTCGTCGACGCCCAGCACGGACGCTTCGGCCACGTCGGGGTGGTTGGCGAGCGTCTTCTCGACCTCGATGGGGTAGACGTTCTCGCCGCCCGAGACGATCATCTCGTCGTCGCGGCCCACGACGAACAGACGGCCTGCGGCGTCGAGGTAGCCGACGTCGCCCGAGGACATGTAGTCCTCGTGGAAGTCCTTGGTGGTGCCGGAGGTGTAGCCGTCGAACTGGGTGGAGTTGCGCACGTAGATCGACCCCACCTCGCCGGTGCGCAGTTCGCGGAACTCGGCGTCGAGGATCTTGACGTCCGTGCCCTCGGCGGGCCGGCCTGCGGTGTCGGGCGCGGCGCGCAGGTCTTCTGGTGTGGCCGTGGCGATCATGCCGGCTTCGGTGGCGTTGTAGTTGTTGTAGATGACGTCGCCAAACTGGTCCATGAACGCGGTGACCACGTCGGGACGCATGCGCGAACCCGATGCCGCGGCGAAGCGCAGCGTGCGACCGCTGTAGCGGGCCAGCACGGCCGGCGGCAGGTCCATGATGCGGTCGAACATCACCGGCACGACGCACAATCCGGTCGCCCGGTGCGTGTCGATCAGCGCGAGGGTGGCCTCGGGGTCGAACTTGCGCCGCGTGACGATGGTGCATGCCATCGACGCGGCGAAGGCCAGCTGCGAAAAGCCCCACGCGTGGAACATGGGCGCGACGATCACCGTGGTCTCCTCCGCATGCCACGGCGTGCGGTCGAGGATGGCCTTGAGCGTGTCGGGTCCGCCGCCGGAGTGGCTGGCGCCCTTGGGCGTTCCGGTGGTGCCCGACGTCAGCAGGATGGTCTTGCTCTTGGCGGTGGCCCGCTGCGGGGTGCGGCCGAGGTTGGCGGCGATCAGGCCCTCGACGGTGTGGGCGTGCTCGTCCCCATCTGCCCACGCCACGATGCGCACCGCATCCGGTGCGTCGGCCAGGGCGCGGTCGACGGTCGGGGTGAACTCCTCGTCGTAGATCATCGCGTCGGCACCCTCGCGCGTCACCACTTCGGCGAGCGCGGGGCCGGCGAACGACGTGTTGAGCAGCAGGACGTCGGCGCCGATGCGGTGGGCGGCGATCAGCGCCTCGACGAAACCGCGGTGATTGCGAGCCATGATGCCGACCGTGCCAGGCGTCCCGCCGGCCAGTTCCTGCAGACCGGTCGCCAAAGCGTCTGCGCGCTGGTCGATCTCGCGCCACGTCAGGGTGCCGATCTCGTCGACGAGACCGGGGCGGTCAGGGCAGCGCTGCGCGGCCGCTGCGAAACCCGAGGTGATGCCCATGTTCTCGCGTGCCATGGCCGCGGCGACGCGAATATAGCGGTCCGGTCGCATGGGCGCGATGACCCCGGCGCGGGCCATCGTGGTGACCAGGCCGATGGTCGAGGTCAGGCGGTCGGTGAGAGCCACTGTCCGTCGTCTCCCGTCGCCTCAGCCGAGAACCGGCAGGCGGCGTTCTCGCGCGAGTTCGTCGAGGGCCGTTTGCATCACGTGCCGGATGTGGGCGTCGACCTCGTCGATGTCGGGGTCCTCGCCGAACTCCGCGACGATGTCGATGGGCGGCAGCACTTGCGTGACGATCTTGGTCGGAAGGGGCACGTTGACCGGCAGCACTGCGGAAAGGCCGAACGGGAACCCGATCGAGACGGGCAGGATCTTCGCGCGCACCAGCTTGTCGAGGCGCAGAGTCTTCGCGAGAGCGGTGCCGCGGGTGAGGTAGATCTGGCTCTCCTGGCCGCCGATCGACACCGACGGAACGATCGGCACGCCTGCGTTGAGTGCGGCGCGGATGTAGCCGGTTCGGCCGCCGAAATCGATCTTGTTGCGGGACAGCGTCGGTCGGTACACGTCGTAGTCGCCGCCGGGAAAGACGATGACGACGCCGCCGGTCCGCAGGGCCTCGTCGGCGTTCTCGTGGTTGGCCGGGATGAAGCCGGTCTTCTTGAACAGCTCGGCGGTGGGTCCGACGAACAGCAGGTCGAATCCGAGTGTGTAGACCGGGCGTTCGTAGCCGTACTTCGCGTAGAAGTCGGTGGCGAACACCGGCACGTCCATGGCGAACAGTCCGCCTGAGTGGTTCGACACGACGAGCACGCCGCCGGGCGGCACGTTGTCGAGACCCCGCACCTCAGCGCGGTGGTAGCCCTTGATCAGTGGTCGGATCCAGCCCATCACCTTTTCGGTGAGGCCCGGATCCCACTTGGTTATCCCTGTCGATGTGACCTCGGTCGGTTCGACGTCGTTCGCGCCCACGGATCCCCCTGCTGGAATTGGAACGTGTTCTAGTTTCCATGGTAGCGGGGGTGTCGTGGCAGGCCAAATGGGTGGTTTTGGCCCGCTCGGGTCGCTCAGATCTTGGCGACGAACTCCGAGGTGTAGAACTCCGCCGGAGTCTGCGAGAACTGCGCGGGCCGCTGCATGATGATCCACGCGCCGGTGGCGCCCTCTTGGACGGGGCCCGAGAGCGTGGTCCTGCCGGCGCCGATGCCGTCGGTCTGCAAGCTGCCGGTGATCACGCCAGGGGCGCCGGGCGCGCAGCCGATGGACGGCCGCGGGAGCTGGATGATCCGGACGTCGTAGTGCGTGTTGGGCTGGCCGGTCGCCAGGTCGACGTCTGCCGACACGGTCGACCCCGTCGAACTGACGTGGGCGGTGCCGCGGCCGTAGCCCCGCGCGTCGACCCAGTTCGACTCGATGAAGTCGCACGACTTGTAGTTGCTGAGGAGCGGCACCAGGGTCTTGCCCGAGCCGCCATCCGGGGCTGCCGAGGCCACCGCCGGGTTGGCGATTGCCAGCGCCGTCGCAGCCGTGACTAGCGCATACGTCATCTTGCCCATGCATCCATTGTGCTGTGAGGGTCCTGCCAGCGCACAAACCGGCAGGCGAGTGCAGGTCGGCGGCCTCCGCCGGGGTGTTGACCTCAACCCGCGTTGAGGTCGCACCATGGAGTCATGACACTCGAGACAGGCGCATACCTCGACCGGATCGGCCACGTCGGACCCGTGGATCCGACTCTGGAGACGCTGCACGCGCTGGTCGCCGGGCACGGCCGGACGATCCCGTTCGAGAATCTCGACCCGTTGCTGGGCGTCCCGGTCGACGACCTGGGCGCACCCGTGCTGACCGACAAACTGGTCGACCGCAGGCGGGGCGGCTACTGCTACGAGCACAACGGCCTGATGGGTTACGTGCTCGAGGCGCTCGGCTACGGCGTCGAACATCTCGCAGGCAGGGTGGTGTGGATGTCGGCCCCCGACGCGCCGCTGCCCGCGATGACCCACAACGTGCTGTCGGTGACCGTGCCTGGGGAGGACGGGCCGTTCCTGGTCGACGTCGGCTTCGGCGGGCAGACGCTCACGTCGCCCATCCGCCTCGAAGCAGGGCCGGTCCAGCAGACCCGGCACGAGCCCTACCGCATCGTGGCGGCCGATGACGAGCAGCTGATCCTACAGGCGCAGGTGCGCGGCGAGTGGCAGCCGCTCTACGCCTTCGGCACCCGGCCGCAGCCGCGCATCGACCTGGAGGTCGGAAGCTGGTACGTCTCAACGCATCCCGCGTCGGTCTTCGTGGTCGGACTGTCCGCGGCCCTGGTCACCGACGACGCCCGCTACAACCTGCGCGGCCGTAACCTGGCGATCCACCGAGCCGACGGCAGCGAGAAGATCCGGCTCGAGTCGGCGAGCGAGGTCCTCGACCAGCTCGGCGAACGCTTCGGTGTCGACCTCGACGACCTGGGGGACCGCAGTGTCGTCGAGGCCCGCGTCAAGCAGGTGCTCGACTCCTGAGTCAGACCTCGACGCGCCCGACGACTAGATCCCAGGGATCGCCGCTCAACGCGAGACGCCCGAGGCGACGGGCGTGCACACCGGCGGTGCCGAACTCGTCGGACCAGCTGCGGGCGCGCATCGTCGCCAGCCACAGCCGGTGCTCGATGGTCACGCCGATCGCGCCGTGCAGCTGGTGTGCGGTGGTGGTTACGGGGGTGACCGCCCGGCCGACGGCGATCTTCGCCGCCGTCACCGCGTAGTCGGCCTGCGCGCCGCCGAAGCCGTAGTCGGCGACTGCGGCGGTCGCCAAAGCCGTGACGGCGCGGGCGCCTTCGACTTCGCCGAGCAGCCCCGCCAGCGCGTGCTGCACGGCCTGGAACGCGGCCAGCGGGCGGCCAAACTGCGTGCGTTCGCGGACGTGCGTCGCGGTCAGCGCGGCAGCGGCGTCGAAGGCGCCGACCATCTGGACGCAGCGCGCCCACGCGCCGCGGCGCATCAGCTCGTCGTGGACGGTCACCGGCAGGCGCACAGCGTCATCGATGGCGACGTCGAATTCGATTGTGCCGCGCGGTTCCCCGGCGAGGTTGGCCGTGACGTCGATGGCTGCATCCGGCAGCACGGCGGCATACGTCGCGTCGTCGGTACGGGCGGCCAGCAGCACGGTGGGCACCGGCGGCCATGGCACCGAGGCCGCAATCCCGACCAGCCGTCCGTCGGCGACGGATCCCGAACCCATGGCGACCGTCATCGGACCGTCCGCGGGGACGGACAGGTCAGCGGCGCCGGCCAGCCACCCGGCCAGCACGTCGGTCTCGGGCAGCGGCGCAGCGACGCTGTGGCGGGCGAGCCCGTGCAGCACGACCGCCACCTCGGTGGGCCCCGCGTCACCACCGCTCAGGAGGCGGGCCAGCCCGGTCTCCTCGAGCGCCCGCCACGCCTCGTCGTCGACGGTCTCGGGAACCGTCGGCGTCGACGGTCGCGCGTCGAGGGAGCGACGGCCGATGTCGTCGACGAGTTGACGCAGTTCCTGGTCGACGTCCGAGTTCGTGCTCATGCCTTGCCAGCACCCTTCGCCACGATGCCGCGAAGCACCTCGTTGGTGCCGCCGCGCAGCGTGAACAGCGGCGAGTGCACGCGCGCGGTGGCCAGCATCGCGCGCAGCGGTTCGGCCTCGGGGCCCTCGACGGCGTCGATGAGGTCTGCGGCGATCTCGACGGAAACCTGCTCGAACCGGGTGCCGAGGTCCTTGACCATGGCCGCCCGGGTGTTCGCGTCCTGCCCGTCGGTCAGCGCCCGCGCCACCGACGCCGACAGTTGGCGCAGCGAGATCATCCGTGCGATCAGGTCGCCCACCTCGGCGGCGGTGCGGTCGTCGGTCCCGCAGCGTCCCAGCGCCCGGACGATCTCGAACAGCAGGGTCGCGGTGGACAGGATGCGTTCCGGCCCGCTGCGTTCGAAGCCCAGCTCGGAGGTGACCTGGTGCCAGCCGTCGCCGATCTCGCCGAGGACGTCGGCGTCGGTGAGTGCGACGTCGGTGAACAGCACCTCGTTGAAGTGGTGCTCGCCGTTCATCAGCACGATCGGATCGATCGTCACGCCGGGGAGGTCGGTGGGGACGATGAACTGGCTGAAGCCCGCATGCCTGTGGTCGGGGTCGAGCGGGCTGGTGCGCGCGAGCACCACGATCTGGTGGGCTTCGTGCGCGCCGCTGGTCCAGACCTTGGTGCCGTTGAGCAGCCAGCCTCCGTCGTCGGTGCGGGTGGCTCGCGTGCTGACGGCGGCGAGGTCCGACCCTGCGGCGTGCTCGCTCATCCCGATCGCCGAGTAGAGGCGGCCCTCGGCGATGCGGGGCAGCAGCCGCTTGCGCTGCTCTTCGGTGCCGTAGGCCAGCAGCCCGGGTGCGACCTGGCGGTCGGCGATCCAGTGCGCACCGACTGGGGCGCCGTGGGCGAGCAGCTCCTCGGTCACGACGTAGCGGTGCAGGTATCCCGTGCCGTTGGCCGGCGCCCGTCCGCCGTACTCCGCGGGGATGGTGAGGCCGATGAAACCCGCCTCGGCGAGCCGGATGCTGAAGCCGGTATCCCACTTCGACAGCCAGCAGTCCACGGCGGGCTCCCAGCCGTGCGCCGCCCGGTCGGCAGCGAGGAAGGACCGCACCGCGGAACGCAGTTCGGCGAGGTCGTCGTCATTGGCACACAGCGCGTCGAATTCGGTCACTGAGCCCCACCGTACTGGCAGCGCGCAGGTGCTCCGACGGAGCAGGAAAGATCATGTGCACCGACCGGCCCCGCGGCCATACTCGATCACTGTGAGCGATCAACCCAGTGGCCCTCGCCGACGGGACCGTCTCAGGGAACTGCTCGACGCCGTCGTCGACTCCGGCAACGCCGACGTCGCGGAGATGGCGCGCAGTAGCTTCGCATCGGAGTTCCACTTCTCCCGTCAGGTCAGCAGGCTCACCGGTGAGCCGCCGGCCGCGCTACGCCGACGGGTGATGCTCGAGCGGGCGGCGTGGCGGCTGCAGCGTGGGGAGGGCGTGGCGGCGGTGGCCGCCGACGAGGGTTGGTCGTCGCCGGAGGTGTTCTCCCGGGCGTTCAGACGCTCCTACGGGGTGCCGCCGTCGCAGGCCGCCGACGTGGACTTCTGGCTGACCGCACCCAACGGCCTGCACTTTCATCCCCCGGAATCGTTGTGGCTGAGCGACACTGGAGACGCGAAACCGCCCGACGTGTCGCAGCTGATGGTGGCGCACGACGTCGCCGACACGCAGTACCTGATCGACAGGTCCGCCGAACTCACCGAAGGACAATGGGCGGAACAGCTCTCGCCCGGTCAGGTGGTGCTCGACTGGGACGGCGAGGAACCCAGCGTGGCTGCGGTGCTGGGGGCCGTGGTGTGGACCAAACGGGTCTGGCTGGCGAGCATCGAGGGTGCCGACCAGCCCGAGCGCGGACCGGTCGGGAGCGCCGCCGAACTCGCCGAGGATCACCGCTCCGTCGCCGCCAGGTGGACGGCGATGATCGCCGATCACGCCGAGCGAGGACGACTGGGCGACACCGTGATCGACGCGCTGTGCGACCCGCCCGAGTCGTTCCAGCTCTACGGCATCGTCGCGCACGTCCTGACCTATTCGGCGCACCGGCGAGAACTCGCTCGCAGCATGCTCGCCCGCCACGGCGTACTGGCCGACCGCGGTGACCCACTGGACTGGATGAGAGGAAATTGACATGGCATGCGTGTACTTCACCGCATCGAGCCTCGACGGCTTCGTCGTCGACGAACACGACAGCCTGGACTGGCTGACGTCCCGCCAGCACGATCCCGACGGTCCGTTCGGCGTCGACGCGTTCATGACGAACATCGGCGCACTGGTGATGGGATCGGCCACCTACGAGTGGATTCTGAAGAACCACCCCGGGCCGTGGATGTACGACCAGCCATCGTGGGTGCTGACCACCCGGCCCGAGATCGTCGCCGAGGAGCACCCGGTGCACACGTTCTCCGGCGAGATCACCGACGTCTACCCCCATATTCGGTTGGCAGCCGACGGCAAGGACGTCTGGCTGGTCGGAGGGGGACAGGTGGCCGCCCAGTTCACCGCCGCGGGACTCGTCGACCAGATGATCGTGACCTACGCGCCGTGCTCACTGGGAAGCGGAGCACGTGTGCTGCCGGTGCGCTCGGAGTGGAAGCTGGCGGACTCGGCCGTGAACGGAGAATTCGTCTGCGCCCGCTGGGTCGCGGCGTAGCGGCTACTGCGAGGGGACGCCGAAGCGATTCACGAATTCCCTTGCTCTGATCAAGAATTCGATCTGCTCGGCGACGTCGTGCAACGGTTTCGTGCTGCGCAGGGAGCGGCAGAGCACGACCGCGCCTTCCAGCGCGGCGATGCTGGTGATCGCCAGCGATTCGGCGTCGGCGCTCTCGAGGCCATCGGCCACGAACGCGCGCGCCAGCGCATCACGCCAGTGACCGAACACGGTGCCTGCAACACCGACGAGGTCGGGCTCGTCGTCACCCGAGCCGATCGCGGCCGCCATCACTGGGCACCCGGCGGCGAAGTCGTCGTCTACCAGGCTGCGGTCCCAGAACTCGATGAACGTGCGAATCAGCGCGATGCCACCCTTGGCGACGGCCTCGTCGATGAGCGTGGTGATCGAGTCTCCGGCCATCCGAAGGGCCTCGGTGAGGATCTGGTTGCGACCGTCGGGGAAGTGGTAGTACACCGATCCGCGCGGCGCGCCGCTGCGCGTCAGAACTTCGTCGATGGTCACGCCTGCGGCGCCGCGCTCACGCAACACGTCGACCGCGCTGTGGAGCATCTTGGTGCGGGTGGCGCCCCGTTTCGTCGGGGTGCCCGAACGGGGCTGCATCAGGCAGCGATGCCCGGGCGGAGTAGTTGGTTGAGCCGGCTGTGGACCCGACTGGGGTAGGTCTTCGGTGAACCGGGACGCGACACGGTGCGCGTGAACCGGAGTCCGAGAACGTTCACTTCAACGGTCCACATGGGGCGCTCCTCGTCGTATGCCGTCCAGCATAGAACCGACAACACACCGATGTAGCGCTTGTATTCCGGATTACACCGACCGTGCGACGAACGGCAGGTGAAGCGGGTTGTGCGGACAAACGGCGGCGGCGGCCGGATTATGGTTTCTTGCATAGAAGGCAGTCATTCGACGAACCTGCACGAGGTTTTGGCACTCGAACCCGCGTCGGCGTCCGGCTCGAGATCCATGAATACCCGGGACGCAGCCAGGACGGTTGCGACCACGAGCCAGATGGCGACGACGGCGAGTCCCGCGGCGACGGGTGAACCGACATGGGCGACGACTCCGGCGAGGCCGATGCCGGCGGGCCCTGCGACCTGCAGGCAGGCATTCTGCACGCTGAGTACCCGACCGCGCACCGGACCCGGTATGCGTTCGGCCTGCAATACGCCCACCACGGCTCCCAGGATGGCGTTGGCCACACCGAACAGGGCCGCACCGGCGAATACCACTGCCGGCGAGGTCAGCGTGGCGATCAGCAGGAAACCCACCGTCGTCCCGAGCAAGGCGGAGGTCATCCAGAGTCGACGCGGGAGCCGCGCCCCAAAGGTGGCGAAAGTACCGGTTCCGCAAAGCATTCCGATCGCCAACGAGGTCAGGACGAATCCGAGGAGGTCCGGTCGGGCGAGCAGGCTGAAATAGAGCGGTAACACCAGGCCCTGCAGCCCCCCGATGACGAATACAACACCAACCGTGAGAGCTACCGTGCCGGCGAGGAATCCGTTGTGGCGCAGGGCCGCGACCCCCGCCGTCAACTGTGTCGGCAGCGGCTGTCGCTGGTCGGGCGCGGTGTCGACGGCGCCGAGGCGACGCGGCATGACGATGGTCAGGGCGGCAGCGGCAGCCGAGGTGGCTGCAGTGGCGAGCAGGACGGTGCTGCCGTCGAACAGCGAGAGCAACGTGCCTGCTGTCGCGGGTCCGATGACCAGCGCCATCGAGGTCATCGACTGGCGTAGACCCACCAACCGCTCCAGTGACACGCCGGTGTGCCGGGCCACCGCCGGGACCAATACCTGCCGGGCGGTCATTCCCGGCACGTCGCCGAACGAACCGGCGATTGCGAGGGCGATGAACCACCCCGTGTTGAGACCCCAGAACACGTCGACCAGCGGGATGGCGGCAATGGCGCCGGCCGACACGGCATCGGCGAGCATGGAGCAGGTGCGACGGTTGACGCGGTCGAGCACGATGCCGGCGCACAACCCGACGAGCAGCGCAGGAACGGCGGTCGCGGCCGATACGGCCCCGACGCTGAGCGGACTGCCGGTGGTCTGGAGCACGATCAGCGGAAGTGCGACGGCGGCGATCCCGTTTCCGAGCACGCTCAGGAAGTGTGAGCCAAGGTAGGCCACGGCGACGAACGGCATGGACGGCAGCAGAAACCGTGACGCTGGGGCGAAGTCAAGCGCTGAGCGCGGGGAGTTGACCATGCCCTTACGTCCGGGTGTTGCATCGGGTCGTGACGCAGAACGGCACGACCCAGACCAGAGTGCAGCTGATGGATTCCGACTATGCGCGGGCCGAGCAGATGCTTGCCCCGTACCGGATGCGACGGATGCCCGGCAGCGCGGTGAAACCCGCCTGGCTCTCCGACGGCAGGAGGTTCTGGTACCGGGCGGGGAGCCGCTTCATCGTGGTGAATCCAGCTGAGGGCAGCCGCCACGATGCGTTCGACCACGACCGGTTGTCCGCTGCGCTCTCCATGGCCTCTGGCCACGCAGTGACTGCGGAGGACTTGCCGATCACCGCGGTCAAGTTCGACGAGGCGGTGCGATTCAGTGCATTCGGGTCTCGATGGGAGTGGTCGGACAGCGCGGGCACGTGCGTGCGCGTCGACGGTGACGATCCGGTTGGTTTCGACGAGGTGCCGTCCCCGGATCAGTCGTGGGTGGCGTTCCGCCGAGACGGCAACATCTGGGTGCGGAGAGCAGGAGCGAAGCGACCCGGGGAGTCGAACGGCGCCCCCACGAGTGAGGACGAGTTCCCGCTCACCGATGACGCCGAGCCGCAGTTCGACTACGGCGGGCTGCCCGAGGCCACTGGAGCGCGTTCACTGATGCGGATTCTGGGGTTGCCGTACCCGCTCGTCGTCTCGTGGTCGCCTGATTCGACCCGAATACTGGTCCATCGCCTCGACCAGCGGGGCCTACCCGAACTCGTACTCGTCGAATCCGCCCCGCACGACGGCGGGCGTCCGGTCGAGCACCGCTCGCGCTATCCGATGCCAGGAGAGGAGGCGCAGGCGACGATGTCGTGGACGGTCCTCGACGTCGCCGAGCGCACGGTGGTTCGCCAGCAGGCCGAGCCGATGACGGTTACCCACCCGAGCGCCATCGTCTACCCGTGGTGGACGGGAAAGTCGGGAGACGCGGTGCACTACCTGGAGCAATCGCGTGATGCCCGAACGCTGCAGTTGCGACGCCTCGACCCAACAAGCGGCGAGACCACCACGTTGATCCGTGAGACCGGTGAGACCCGCGTGGATCCGACTCCGCAGCTGGGTGAGCCGCCGATGGCGCGGGTGCTGGACTCCGGCGAGGTCCTGTGGTGGTCGCAGCGTGACGGGTGGGGGCACCTCTACCTCTACTCGGCCGACGGACAGCAGGTCACCCAGGTCACCATGGGGCAGTGGCTGGTTCGCAACGTGCTGTGGGTGGACGAAGACCATCGGCAGGTGTGGTTCGTCGCCGGTGGTCTCCTGGAGCACGACCCCTACGTCCGTCAGATCTGCCGGATCAATCTCGACGGGTCGGGATTCACCCGACTCACCGACGACCATCTCGACCACGACGCGGTGAGCCCACCCGAGGGTGGTTACCTCGTCGACCGCGCGTCGACGTCGAGTCAACCGCCTCGTTCTGTCGTATTGGACGGCGACGGAGAGACTTTGGTCGAACTCGAAGCCCCGGGCACGGCTGAGCTGGAGGTGCTTGGCTGGAGCGCGCCCGAACGGTTCCGCGCAACCGCGGCCGACGGGAAGACGCCCATATACGGCCTGCTGTGGCGACCACATGGGTTCGATCCGCAGCGGCAGTATCCGGTGATCGAACACATCTATCCTGGCCCGCAGAACTTTCGGGCAGGTCCCTCGTTCAACGAGATTCACTACGGCGAACCGGAAGCGTATGCCGCGCTGGGATTTGCGGCGGTCGCAATCGATGGACGCGGTACAGCCGGCCGTAGCAAGGCCTTTCACGACCACTCCTACGGGGACCTTGGCAACGCCGGCGCCCTGGACGACCACGTGGCCGCAATCCGCGAACTCGGCCATCGGTATCCCTGGCTGGATACCCGGCGGGTCGGGATCACCGGCCAATCAGCCGGCGGTTTCGCCGCAGCGCGCGCCCTGCTGACGTACCCCGACTTCTACCGGGTCGCCGTTGCCGTGTCGGGCAACCACGACAACGCGGTGAACCTGACCATGTGGGCCGAGCATTACCACGGTGATGTCAGTGATGAAGGGAAGCAGACCATCTCCAACGTGCCTCTGGCCGCGGACCTGAAGGGCAAGCTGCTGCTCATCCACGGGGAACTCGATGACAACGCACATCCGTATCACACGATGCGCCTAGCGGATGCACTCATCAGCGCGGACAAGGACTTCGACATGGTGGTGATCCCAGGAGTCGAACACGCCCTGATCGGCCGCATGCACTACCTCTATCGCCGCACCTGGGACTACTTCGTCCGCCACCTGCACGGCACCGAACCACCGTCATACCGCCTCGCACCGTTGCCGATGCCCGCACTAGGGGGCTGAGTCGTGCGCCGCCTCCCCGGCCCGCATCATCTTCCGGGCGCGGTGCAGCACGTCGAGTTGCGCCGCGTTGTACAGCTCTGACATTGCCTCCGCGATGGTCTGCTCGACGAAGCGCGCGCCCTTGGGGGCATCCGCTCGAGATTCGAGCAGACCGGGGTGCGCCGCATGCAGCTCCCGGACGTAGGGGATGAGGCGTTCGGCGATGTCCTGGCGAGTCGCCTCGTCGGCGTCGGGCAGCAAGTCGTCGAATGCGCTCATCAACGGCCCGGTGGGGGCGTTCTTTAGGAGGTCGGCGTAGGCCTGAAGGCCTCGCGGACCGAGCACGCGCGTCAGGACGATGACGAGTGAGCGGTCGGCGTCGGACAACTTGGCCACCGCGTCGGGTTCGATGAAGTCGGCCGGCAGATCCGTGGGGGCCGACTTCTCGAGAATCAGCCCCAGTTCGACGCGCGCAAGCTGCAGGCGTTCGATGGTGGCCGCGAGCTCGGCATCGAGCGCCCGTAGGTCCTCTGCCGGATGGTCGTCGGTGCCGTCCATGTCGGCGATCTGACGGAGGGAGAACCCCAGGTCGCTGAGACGTTTGATCCGGACCAGCCGAACGAGGTGGGCGACGCCGTACTCCTTGTAGCCATTGCTGCGACGTTCGGGCTCCGCGAGCAGACCGACTTGGTGGTAGTGCCGCACTGCTCGCAGGCTCGTGCCGGCCAATTCGGCGACTTCACGCGTACTCCATGCCATTCGTCGATTGTGATTCACGCGCTGGCTTGACTGTGCCGCAGCGTCCTGGTGTGTCCTCGACCACCTCGAGGCACCCATGCGAGCCGCGGTGGAGCAGACGCACGTCGGGTACTTCGAGGTCGGCGACATGGTTCCGGGGCTCGGCTGGGAACAGTATCCCTACCCTGTCTCCAGGGAGCGCGTGCTGGCCGGAAACTCCAACACCATTGCCCTGCAGCCGAATCCGGCCACACACGTCGCCCTTCTTTGCCGACGAGCGCATCGGAATCACTTGCCGAGCGCGCGCACCAGCATCTCGGTCAGTCCGTCGAGATAGCCGGGCTCGAGACTGCCGTCTCGGACGAGCAGCCGCCAATAGATCGGCGCGGCCAGCATGTCGAGCGCCAGCTCCATGTCGATGTCGGGCGACACCTCCCCGCGATCGATCGCACGGAGCAGGATCGCCCGCCCTCGCTCGCGGCGCGGCCGGCCGATCATGTCCTCGACGACGTCGCTCAGTTCTGGGCTCCGGGCCATCTCGGCCACGAGGTCGGCCAGGATCGAGGAGAACCGGGGGTGGGTGAGCCACTGTGCGATCGCCTCCACCGACTCCCGGATGTCCCCCTCGAGCGACCCCGTGTCCACGAACTCCGCTCGACCGACGCTGAACTCGGCGACAACGGCCAGGGCCATGTCCTTCTTGGAGGTCCAGCGGCGGTACAGCGCGCTCTTGCCGACCCCGGCGCGCTTGGCGACCGCCTCCATCGACAGTCGCGCGTAGCCGCGCTCCGCCAGCTCGCACAGGACGGCTTCGGTGATCGACCGGGTGATCTCCGGCTGCAGAACGGCTGCGCCGGATGGCGTGCGACGTGGCATGCGCTGACTATAGCGAGTGGACGATACGGACCCGTCCGGCGTACATTGTGGACGGGACGGTACCGTACCGTCCTTTGAAGGAGGAGCGATGAACGCGCAAGCAGTCGTCGATCGAGCACTGGAACTCCTGATGGCCCAGGACGTGGCCGGCTTCGCGGGCCTATGGGCCGAGGACGGCGTGCTGGAATTCCCGTTCGCGGCACCAGGCTTTCCCAGCCGGCTGGAGGGACGCGCCGCGGTGGCGGACTACATGTCCGGCTACCCGGACATCCTGCGCATCGAGGAGTTCCCCGTAGTGGTGGTCCACCAGAGTGTCGACCCGGACGTCGTGATCGTCGAATTCGAGGCAGCCGGCACGGTGGTGGCCACCGGAGCCCCGTACCGGATGAGATACATCGCGGTGATCACGGTGCGCGACGGTGAGATCGAGTCCTACCGGGACTACTGGAGTCCGGCTGCCGCGGCAGAGGTCGTGGGCGGATCGTCGGAGCTGCGCGACGCATTCGCAGGCGGCCCTCGATGACCGACGTCCTGGTCACCGGCGCCACCGGAACCACCGGCAGCCGGGTGGCTGCCTTCCTCGCCGCTCGCGACGTGCCCGCCCGGCTCGCGACGCGCACGCCGTCGGCGCCCGGCCAGGTCCACTTCGACTGGGCCGACCCGTCCACGCACGCCGCCGCGTTGCGGGGCGTGTCGGCGGTCTACCTCGTTGCCCCGGTCGGCATGGCGGATCCCGTCGGGCTCGTCGCCCCGTTCCTCGACGAGGCGCTGCAACAAGGCGTCCGACGCGTCGTGCAACTGAGTTCGTCCGCGGTCCCCGATGGCGCGCCGGGGTTGGGCGAAATCCATCGACTCGTCAGAACGATGATGCCGGAGTGGACCGTGGTGCGGCCGTCGTGGTTCATGCAGAACTTCACCGGTGATCACCTGGTGGCCCGCGGCGTGCGCGACGGCGAGATCGTGACCGCCACGGGGGAGGGCAAGGTGGCGTTCGTCGACGCGCTGGACATCGCCGCCGTCGCCGGGCGCGCGCTCGTCGACGACGTCGCACACGACACCGAGCACGTTCTGACCGGTCCGCAGGCGCTCGGCTACGGCGACGCCGCGGCGATCATCGCCCGTCAGACCGGTCGGGCGATCCGGCACCGGTCGGTATCGGCAACCGAATGCGCTCGCCGCATCGCCGCCGACGGCATCGAGCCCGAATTCGCTCGCGTGCTTGCCGAATTGGACGTCGCGATCAGCAAGGGCGCCGAAGACCGCGTGACCGACACAGTCCTGCGGGTCACCGGCAGGCCGCCTCGCAGCTTCAGTGCCTTCGTCGCAACGGAATTCGGTGCGCAGGCCGTCGCCTGACGGATTGTCGACCGCAGGCTAGTACCGACTTGGCGCATCACTCGATCGAGCGATTTCGACGGTGAAGGCTATGGCCGTCGTCGCCAAATCGGTGGTGTTAGAGAGGTCGAAGCCAGTCAGCGCGGTGAAGTCGTGGAGCCGTTTCCGGACGGTGTTGCGGTGCCGGTAGGTGCGGGCCGCGATGTCTGCGGTGGTACCGCCATGGGTCACGAGGTCCCCGACGGTCTCCAGAATACCGTTGCGTTCGTGTTCGGTCAGGTTCGACAGTGGCTGAAACACTGCCTCGTGCAACGCATTCGAGAGTTCATCGTTGGCCGCAGTCACCGCGTGCAGCCAATTGTCCCTCGCCCTGGCTACGCCGGGGTTGGTGCGGCCATGGACGGTCATCCGTGCAAGTCGGATCGCCTTCGGCACATCGGCGAGGCCGTCGGCATCGATGACGGCGCAGACGTGTTCGGCCAATGGCGCGAGATCAGCGGCTACGTCCGCGCGGCCACCGGCAATCTGCACGATCCCACGCAGTTCCTTGGCGAACCAGTTGAAGTACGACACCCGGCCGCTGGCATTCAGTCGCTCCGCACATTCGGTGACCAACTCCGGACGTGGGATGGGGAATCTGCCGACCAGGCACACGTAGTGGCCGGTGGTCGGCAGCCCTAGCATTCGTGCGGCGTTCTCGACGGTCGACTGCTGGTGGTCACCGTCGAGGAGGAGTTGGTCGAACGCCGCGGATCTCATCTCCTCCCGGTTGCCTCGCGCCACCTGGTAGCCCGCGACGACCTCCTCGGTATTGGCTTCGACGGCCTCCCAAACCATGAGCGACGAGCGCTCGAGGAAGTCGGCACGGGTGCCTGCGTTCAAGTCGTGGCCCTCTGCGATCAGCGCCTCCCAAAGGGTTTTGAGGTCGATGCGGAACGCGTGAAGAACGCTCGACAGCGGGACGTTCTGGTGGGCGCGTATGCGTCCTACCTCCAGTGCCGCTGAGCGAAGCGTGTCCGGGATGTCGTCTCCGACCAGTCGTGTCAGTGCGAGTCGCATGGTGCGGTCCATGTGGTAACTCAGGTCGTCGCGGCTTACGGGTCCGCCTGAGTACGTCGGTTCGTCGTGAATGGTCTGTTCCACGGCACGGTCGACGATGAGGGCCAAGCGGACGTCGAGTAATCGGCGCGCTGCCGATCTGATCGAGAGCGTGGTGTGGTCCACGACGGTCACGAGCGGGCCCAGGGTGAGGACCGCACCGATGTCACGCCCGGGCAACACGCCTGAAACGCTGGGGCGCAGAAATGGGTCGGAATGTGCATAGTGCACTCGATTCTGCCGGATCTAGCGCCATTTCTCGCATTGACCTCGACATAGTGACGAATTTGAATTGTGGGACACGACACGTTGCGCGGGATGGGTCTGGCGCGACCCACGACAGGAGGACGATGCCCGAGCCTGCGGTACGGTCCCAAGGCACCGATGACACCACGGCGGAGGTCATCGCGGCTCGGTTGTGGGATGCCTACGGTCTGCCGGGCGCAAAGCTCAGCTTCCTCGGAGGCGAATTGGACCGGAACTACCGGGTATCGACGAGCGATGGGCGAACCGTGCTGGCCAAGCTTCGGCCAGTCACCGACCGCGACGGCCGGTTGCAGTGGCAGAAGGAGATCCTCCTGCACCTCGCCGACCGCGATCTCGGCGTCGCGGTGCCGACGCTGGTGCGCACCCTCGACGGCAATCTGGACGTCGGCATCGACGTCGAATCGAAGCGCTGGCTGATCACGGTGCTCGGCTGGGTTTCGGGCACCGACATGGTGCGGGTCGACCGGCATTCGGACGGACTGCTGACCCACATCGGAGCAACGGCGGCCAGGGTGACCGCGGCCCTCACGGGATTCCAATCGAAGTCCATGCACACGACTCATCACTGGGACATCACCAGGGCGGCCGAGGTGATCGAGGAGAGCTTGGCGCTCGATCCATCGCTGCCAGGTAGCAGGGACGCCGAGGCCGCCCTGCGCTGGTTCGCGAGGATCGCGCCCATGCTCGACAGTTTGCCAACGGCCATGGTGCACAACGACTTGAATGACAACAACATCTTGGTGGGTCAGCGCGACGGTGAACAACGCGTGGTCGGCGTGCTGGACTTCAACGACGCCCTCTTCACCGTGCGTGTGGCCGAGCCGGCGATCGCAGGCGCCTACGCGATGCTGCGCAAGGAAGATCCACTGACGGCAATGGGACTGGTGGTTGGCGGGTATCACGGCGTCGCGCCGTTGACCGACGACGAGCTGACGGTGGCCTACCCGCTGGCTGCAGCGCGTCTTGCGGTGCAAGCCCTCACCTGGGGGCTTCGCGCTCAGCACAGTCCGACGGAGTACGGCGCGAGGCGTATGCAGCACACACTGCCCGCCCTGCACCGCATCGTTCGGATTGACCCACACGATGCGTCCGTCCACCTGCACCAGGTATGCGGACGTCGTGGCGATGCGCGACCAGTAACGGGAGGCTGACATGGCACACGTCGAGATCGAGGGCATCAGCAAGAGATTCGGGGCGACCGCGGCGCTCTCGGACGTGTCGATGTCCGTCGAGGCGGGCGCGGTGCACGGCCTGCTCGGCGAGAACGGCGCCGGGAAGTCGACCCTGATGAAGGTGCTTTCGGGGATCGTGACGCCAGACGCCGGTCGTGTGACGGTCGCCGGCCGGGCGCTGCAACTTGGTTCCCCGCAGGCGTCACGCGACATCGGCCTGGCGATGGCCTACCAAGAACTCAGCGCTCCACCCAACATCACCGTGGCGACGAAACTCTGCCTGCCGAACCTACCGACTCGCTTCGGGATGGTGTCGCAACGTCAATTGACCTCCATCGCGGCAGCCCGGCTGGCGGAGTGGGACGCCGAGCACTTGGACCCGCGGGCACTGATCAGCGACCTGAGCCTGGCGGCGCGACAGGAAGTGGAGATCATCGCCGCACTGTCGGGTTCGCCTGCGCTGCTGGTTCTGGACGAACCCACTGCGGCGCTACCGGACCCGAGCTGGTTGTTCCGTCAGATCAACCGGATCGCGAACAACGGCGCGGCGGTCGTCTACATCAGCCACAAGCTGAACGAGATCAAGGAAATCTGCGACACCGGAACGGTGCTGCGCAACGGTCGAACCGTCGCGACCTTCGCACGTGGCGAGCTGTCCGAGGACGAACTAGTCGAGCAGATGATCGGCCGGTCGTTCAGCCACGCCTTTCCGGCCAAGCCTGAGCCGTCCGCGGTAGGCGAGGTCGTTCTCGATGTGCGGGACCTCGTCGCCGGGGGCAAGCTCGACGGCGTCTCACTGCGGGTCCGCGCCGGTGAGATCGTCGGGGTGGCCGGTTTGGAGGGCCAGGGGCAACGCGACCTGTTCTATGCACTGGCAGGGGAGTTGCGGCCGGCGGCCGGTTCCGTGTCGGTGACGGGCGACGTCGGGCGCGTCGACTTCTCGCTGGTACCCGAGGAGCGCAAGAGTGAGGCACTCTTCCTGCAGATGCGCTCGGACTTCAATCTCACGTTGCCGTTGACCTCGCGATTCTCCACCGCGTCGGTGCTTTCGCGACGCCGCGCGCGTCGGCTCAGCGAGGAGGTCGCAGGCGAGGTGAACCTCCCGCTGGCGATGCTCGGTCGACGCATCGCCGACCTGTCCGGCGGCAACCAGCAGAAGGTGGTGTTCGGTCGCGCGATCGCACAGGCGCCGCGCTGCCTCCTGCTCTTCGATCCAACGCGTGGCGTGGACGCTGCGACCAAACTGGAGATCTACAGGATGACTCGAGACTTTGCGGCCAAAGGCCATGCGGTGCTGGTCTATTCGACCGAGATACCCGAGTTGGTAGGGCTGTGCGACCGCGTCTGCGCGATCTACGGCGGTCGAATCGCAACCGAGCACGCCGCCGACCAACTTACCGAGAACTCGGTCATGCGTAGCATTCTCGGGCACCGTGCGGAGGTCGTCGGATGACCCTCATCGATTCGCTTACCCGTCGCAGTGTCGGCAGCAACCGGGAGAGCCTCATCGCCGCAGGCATCTTCGCGGTGTGCTACGGCGCCGTGCTGTTCGTCACGCCATTCGAGCGAAACGGATACGCGTTCAACAATTTCGTGGTCTTGATGACGCCGCTGGCGATCGCGGCGGTCGGCACCACGCTGGTGTTGATCACAGGAGGTTTCGACCTCTCGGTCGCCGGCACGATCAGCCTGTCCAACGTGATCGCTGCGACCACGATGGCCGAGTACCCCGACGCAGTCTGGCTGATAGCGCTCGTCGTGATCGGGGTTGGGCTGTTGGTTGGCCTGATCAACGGAATGTTGGTGGTACGTGCCGGGTTGCAGTCGTTGGCCGTTACCCTTGGGACCTTCATAGTCCTCACCGGCGTCGCGCTGATAGTGCTGCCTGCACCCGGCGGCGAAGTCCCCGAGTCGTATGCCCTAGCGCTGACGGATCCGCTCGGCCCCGTGCCGGTCGCGCTGTTGGTGCTACTGGCACTCGCGCTCGCCTGGGGGGTCTTCAGCGCCTCATCGACCGGAGTGGCGGCTTACGCCATCGGCGCCGACCGCCAGGCCGCTCGGATGTCGGGCGTGCGTACCGGCCGGGTCGAGATTCTGTGCTACACGCTGGCAGGCGGGCTCTATGCCGCGGCGGGCCTGTACCTCACCGCGATCACCGCCTCGGGCGATCCCAACTCCGGCCGGCCGTTCCTGCTGACGTGCTTCGCCGCGATGGCCGTGGGCCTGGTGGGCTTTCGCGGCGGCTCGGGCAGTGCAGTTGCCGCGATGCTCGGTGCGGGCACCCTGATCGCACTGCCGAAGTTGCTGTTCGCCGCAGGTGTCGAAGACTTCTGGTCGGGTGCCCTGCAGGGCGTCGTCATCCTCGTGGCGCTGGCGATCCCCTTCCTGGTAATGCGAATGGCCGAAGTCCGGCGCGGGCCAGCGCATCGACGACCCGCCGGGATCCCGGAGGGACGAACACGATGACATCTGGAACCACCAGCCCCGCCCCGGCATCGTCGCCGTCGGCGCCGGCTGAGCAACCGGCCGCGAGGTCCACGCGGACCCAGTGGTGGCGCAGTCAGGCAGTGGTCGTGTGGGCGCTGCTGCTGCTGTGCCTACCGCTGTCCCGGCTGGCGAACGAGGGTTTCCCATCCATCTCACTTCTGGTCAACGTGGCCATCCTCGGCCTGTTCCTCGCCGTGATTGCGTTCGGACAGGGTTTGGTGATCCTGACGGGCGGCATCGACCTGTCGGTGGCATCGACGGTAGCGCTCGGTGCCTACCTGACCGGATCGCTGTGGACGGGTGGTCTACCCGTCGCGGCGGCAGTGTTGGTCGCGGTGGGGGTGTGCGCCGCAGTCGGCGCGGTCAACGGACTGATCATCAGCAGATTCGGGTTCCCGGCGTTCATCGTCACGCTCGCGGTGGGCACGATCCTCGGCTCGGTCTTGTTGGGTGCGGCCCGCGGAGCCCCAGCCCAGGCATCCCCGGAATCGTTGTCTGCGTTGTTCCGTCAAGACACGGCGCTGCTCGGTGTGCCGGTGGCGATCTGGTTGCTCGCCGCGGTCGCTGCCATCGGCACGTTCATCCAACATCAGACGACGCTGGGCGTGCGGGCGTATGCGCTTGGCAACAGCGTGCCCGCGGCGCGCAACGCCCGGATCGACGTGGGTCGCACGACGGTCAGCGTCTATGCGGTCGCAGGCGCGGCCTACGGACTAGGCGGGGTGATGTTGCTCGGCTATGCGTCTGGCGCGGACCTCAACGTCGGCGAGCCGTGGTTGCTCCCCAGCATCGCAGCCGTGGTGGTCGGCGGTGCGGCGATCCGCGGAGGCTCGGGAAGCTACGGCGGAACCTTGGCCGGCGCGCTTCTGCTGACACTGCTGGGAATCGACATCAGCGCCACCGGCCTTTCGGAGGGCTACAAGCAAATCGTCTATGGCGCCGTCATCGTCGTCGCCCTACTGGGGTCCCGGTTGGCTGGACGGCGGTTCTGAAGATGACGTCACGATCGAGACGAGGACGGATGACCAAGGCCATGATCGAGCGCGTCGCCCGATTCGGCGCGGGGATGCTGACGACGCTCACCGCGTTCGCGCTGGTGTCCTGCGCCGACCCGGACGCCGGCCGAGACAAGATATTCCTCGACTTGAGCTACAGCGGCAACAACTGGCAGGACGAAGCGGCCAACCTCGCGCTGGCGGTGGCGAATTCTCCGCAGTACGCCGGCAAGTACGTCGTGAAGAAGCAGATCTCGGGCACCGACATCGCCAAGCAGATTTCGGATCTGCAATCGATGATCGCTGCCAAGGCCAAATTGGTCGTGCTGTATCCGCTGTCCCCGACCGCGCTGTCCCCCACCATCAGGCAGGGCTGCGAACGGGGGGTCACCTTCGTCGTCTACGACTCCACGGTCCGTGAACCATGCGCCTACAACGTCGCCTTCATCACCGGAGCCAAGACCGACGACCCCCGTGCAGCGTTCTTCGGCGCACAAACGGCCGAAGCCCTGGTGGAGATGCTCGGAGGCAAGGGCAAGATCTTCATGAACCGCGGCGTCGCAGGCACGTCCACCGATCAGGTGCACTACGACACGGCGAAGGCGGTGTTCGACCGCAGTCCAGGAATAACCGTCGTCTCCGAGTACTACGGCAAGTGGGATTCCGCTGTGAGTCAGCAGGAGACCGCCAAGGCGCTCGCTGCCCACCCGGATGTGGACGGAATCTGGTCTCAGGACGGAGAAGTCGGCGTCGTCAAGGCGCTACAGGCCGCGGGCAAGCGGATCCCCGTCACCGGCGAGAACGGCAACTACTTCCGCAAGATGCTCAGCCAGGGCTGGCCCGGCGTGTCCTCGGGTTCCCCACCGGCACAGGCCGGCGTAGCCATGCGGATTGGGCTGCGAATATTGGCCGAAGGTCCGGACTCAGTCCCCCACGACATCGAGATGCCGCTGCCCTGGGTGACGACCGAGACGGCCAAGCCATGTCCAGGCGAAGAATTCGTGGGGGGGTGCAACTTCTTTCCCGACGAGTCCGACACCCTCGTGACCGAGATCTTCCAGCGAGATCTGCTGCCGCAGAGTTCGTTGGCCGCGGCCAAGACGGGTGAACCAATGCAGGGCCTGGCGCCGCTCGGTGATGTGTCCGCCTTCGCTCAGCCCGAGTGGCGGCGGATCTACACCCGCGGCCGCTGCGACACTGGCTGGAAGGAAGGCGACGTGACCGGCGTCCAAGAGCCGCCTGGTCTGCCGGGATGCGTGAAGGAGAACCAATGACCACGACGATCGACATCAACGCCGACATCGCGGAGAGCTTCGGCCGCTGGAACCTCGGTGAGGACGCCGAACTCGTCGGTCTCGTCACCACCGTCAACGTCGCCTGCGGCTGGCATGCCGGGGACCCCTCGACGATGCACCGCGCCGTGGAGATGGCCGCGCAGGCAGGGGTGAACGTGGGCGCACATCCGGGCTTCCCCGACCTGCTGGGATTCGGCCGGCGTCCCATCGTGATCGACGACGGAGACGCCGTCGACTACGTGCTGTACCAGGTCGGCGCGCTGATGGGCATCGCAAGCAGGTTCGGCGTCACCCTCAGTCACGTCAAGCCACACGGGGCGTTCTACGGATCGATCGTCGTCAACCCCGATCGTGCGGTGGCGATCGGGCGCGCGCTGCAGACCCTGCAGGCGGGTATGCCGTTGTTACTGGCGCCGGGCCCTGGCCTCGACGCGATGCGTGCCGACGGACTGCCCGTCGTGGCCGACAACGCCGCGGACCTCGACTTCGACGAGGACGGTCGAAACGTCATCGAGGCGCGCCCGCACGTGCGCGATCCGGAACTCGTTGCGCAGCAGGCGCTTCGCATGGCTCGCGGCAGTGTGCTGACGGTCTCGGGGCGCGAGGTCCCGATGCCGGTGCAAACGGTGTGCGTGCACGGCGATCGGCCGAATGTGATCGCGGTGGCCACGGCCGTGAGACGCGTCCTCGCCGAGAACGACGTCGAGGTTCGATCGGTGTTCGAAGGACTGGGATGATCGACATACCCGACGGATCGCGTCTGAGCTTCGGCGGCGAGGAGTTCGTGTTCGTCGAACTCACCGAGCACATGTCGCTATCGGGTGCCTTGCGGATACAAGCCATCACCGAGGCGCTTGCCGAACTCGGCATCGACGGCATCATCGACATCTGCCCGTCCAACGCCAGTTACATGGTGCGCATCGACCCGGACCGGTGCGACCCCCGCTCCCTTCGCGAGCCGCTCGTAGATCTGCACCGTCGGTTCGTCGATACCACCGACGTCGTGCTGAGCACGGAGATCCTCGAGGTGCCGATCTTCTACGACGACCCGTGGACCACGGAGACCGCCATGCGGTTCCGAGACCGGCATCAGTCGCGCAGCGAGAATGACCTTGAATACATCACGCGCATCAATGGATTCGACTCCACCGACGAATTCGTCACCGCCCATTGCGGCAACCCCTTCATCGTGACGTTCATGTGCTTCGTCCCCGGCAACGCGGAGTCGATGCAACTGGTTCCCGACGCGATGCAATTACAGGCGCCCAAGTACGTACGCCCACGGACCGACACCCCCGAGCGCGCACTCGGCCACGGTGGCGCATTCGCGACCATCTACCCGGCGCGTGGCGCCGGGGGATACCAGTTGATCGGCCGTGCGGCGACACCCGTGTTCGACCTCTCTCGGCGTCTGCCCGACTTCACCGATGACCCGGTGCTGGCGAAGGCGGGCATGATCGTCAAATACCGACGGATCCACCACGACGAGTACGACGCCATCCGCGACGAAGTAGGCATCGGGGCGTACCGCTACCGGCGGGCGCCCGTCCAGTTCGGCCTGGCGGGGTTCTTTGCAGACCCGTTGTCGTACAACGCTTCCCTGTTGCGCGAGTTGGCCGATGCTTGAGGTGATCGCACCGGGCCTGCAAACACTGGTGCAGGACGAGGGTCGCAAGGGCTACCTCGCGATTGGGTTGCCGTCGTCGGGGCCGATGGATCAGCTGTCCCACCACGCAGCCAACGCCCTGGTCGGGAACGACCCCGCAGCCGCGACGCTGGAATCGGTGTTCGTCGGCCCGACGGTGCGGCTCCGCTACGACGGAGTCGTCGCGGTCACCGGCGCCCACGTCGACCTGCGGGTCGACGACGTGCCGATGCCGACTTGGACCACGCTGCCGGTGCGCGCGGGGCAGGTCGTCACGGTGGGACCCGCTCTCGACGGGGCGCGTAGCTACCTGGCGGTCCGAGGTGGCATCGGTACGCCGGTGGTCATGGGCAGCCGGTCGACCTATTTGCCGTCGGGAATCGGCGGCGTGGACGGTCGCGAGCTGCGAGCCGGTGACGTGTTGAAGTCGGCCGACGAGTACGGCCCGCCTCCTCGGCTGGGCCATTCCGTGGACGAAGAACTTCGGCCGACATTGGCCAAGCACAAGGAGATCCGCGTCGTGCTTGGCCTGTGCCGTTACCGCGTCACGGACGTCAGCGTCGAGAAGATGCTGTCATCGGACTTCACCATCGGCACCGAGGCCAACAGGGTTGGATACCGGCTCAGTGGCCCACCGCTGGAGTTCGTGGCTCGGGACGCCCCGTTCGGGGCGGGCGACGACCCAAGCAATGTCGTCGACCTCGGCTACCCGGTCGGGTCGATCCAGGTGCCCAGCGGTCAGGAACTCATCTGCCTGCTGCGCGATGGAGTCACCGGCGGCGGCTACGCGACCGTGGGCACCGTCATCGGTGTCGACATCGACGCGCTGGCCCAAATGCAGGCGCCCAACACGGTGCGCCTGATCGACGTGGACGTCGACCACGCCGTCGCCGCCCGCCGCTCCCGTGACGCGACCATCGCCTCGATTTATCGGTCGGCGCAGCTGACCTGAGTTCGTCCCTGCCCGCAATTCCCAAGGAGCATCGTGACTTCGAACAGTCTGCACATGGCGAACGCCTTCGACGGGTCGGATGTAGGCCTCCTCGACGAGGACGTCCAAGACCTGATTCGACGCCGTGAGGCCGTGCTGGCGCCGAGCTACCGGTTGTTCTACCGGCATCCGGTGGTGGTGGCCCGTGGGTCGGGCGTGTGGCTCTACGACGCGGACGACAACCGGTATCTCGACGCCTACAACAACGTTCCGGCCGTGGGCCACAGCCACCCGCACGTTCAGCGGCTCGTCACCGAGCAGTTGGGCGTGGTCAACACTCACACGCGCTACCTCACGGAACCCGTCATCGACTACTCCGAACGGCTTCTCGGGCTCTTCCCTCCGGCGTTGAACAAGGTGGTCTACACCTGCACTGGCAGTGAGGCAGTAGACCTGGCACTGAGGGTGGCGCGCTACGAGACCGGGGCACGTGGCGTCATCTGCACCGCACACGCGTACCACGGCACCACCACCGCCGCGGCCGCCGTCTCGCCCAGCCTGGGACCCAACAACTTCATCGGCGACGACGTCGTCCTCGTGACAGCTCCCGACACAGAACGCGACGATCCCGCCACGATGGCCGATGACTTCGCCGCGAGAGTGCGTAGTGCGATCGCTGAATTGCGTGGGCGTGGCGTAGGTTTCGCCGGCATGATCGTCGACTCCATCATGTCGAGCGACGGAGTGCAGTCAGACCCGCAGCGCTTTCTCGCGCCCGCGGTGCGCGCCGTCCACGAGGCCGGCGGCGTTTGGATCGCCGACGAAGTGCAACCAGGCTTCGGTCGCTTGGGATCGACGTGGTGGGGCTTCCAGAGGCACGGTATCGAGCCGGATCTCGTCGTATTGGGCAAACCGATGGGCAATGGCATCCCGATCGGAGCGCTGGTGGGGCGTGACGGCGTAATGACGAAGTTCGGCCGTGACATCAGGTACTTCAACACCTTCGGCGGTAATCCCGTCAGCATCGCGGCCGCCACCGCCGTCCTCGACGTCATCGAAGAGGAGGCACTGCTCGACAACGTGCAACGATCGGGCCGTCGGCTGCTCGAGGGACTGCGCGACATTGCGGGCCGACACGACTGCGTCGGTGGAGTGCGCGGGAGCGGACTGTTCCTGGCCATGGAGTTCATCGACGGCGATGATGCTGACGCCGACACGGCGACGCGGGTGGTCAACGAACTGCGGGAGCGCCGCATCTTGATCAGTGCCTCGGGTCCGCGCGAGAACGTACTGAAGATCCGGCCGCCGCTGCCGTTCACCACCGAGCATGCCGATCGATTGCTTGGCGAACTGGACGACGTACTGGTGAACGTGCCGCGCTAACGCTGACGCTCAACCAGACTGCCGCACGACCAGTTCCGGGGTGAGCCGCTCGGAGTCTGGCGTACCGCCGCCGAGCAGTTCGATCAGCAATTCGATACCGCGGCGGCCCATCTCGTGCATCGGGGAGCGGACCGTCGTGAGCGGCGTCGGCATCTCGGCCGCCAATGGTGTGTCGTTGTAACCGATCAATGCTATGTCGTCGGGCACCCGGAGCCCGTGGTCGCGCAGCACGCCGAGCGCGCCGATGGCCGCGAAGTCGTTGGTGGCGAAGATGGCATCGGGGTAGGGCCTGCGAGACAGGATCTTCTCGGCCGCCTGCCGTCCGCCCGCCGCGTCGAACGGCCCCCACTCGATGCGTTCCGGCGCGACGTGCAGCCCGGCCTCGGTGAAGGCGTCGACCGCTCCGGAGGTTCGTTCGATCGCGGTGGAGGCGAACGGCAACCCCGCGAGCACCGCCAGATCCCGGCGACCCGCCTCGACCAAATGCCGGCCGACCAGAGCGCCGCCCAGCAGGTCGTCGCACGTGGCGGACACGTAGTCACCGCTGCGGCGCGAGACGAGGACGAAGGGCGTGCCGCGCTCGGCGAATGCGCTGAGCAACGGGTCGTGGTGGTGCGCGTCGCCGAAGATGATGCCCTCGACGCGACGCTGCAGCATCATCTCCGTGCGCAGGGCCTTGTTCGCCGGATCGTCGAGCGAGTTGGTGACGAACGTCGAGTAGCCGTGCTCCGTGGCGGCCTCCTCCACGCCTTCGTAGACGGTGGCGAGGACGAAGTCCTGTAGCCGGGGGACCAGGACGCCCACCAGTCCGGAGCGGGCCGTGCGCAGGCTGGCCGCATGCGGATGCGGCCGGTACTCGCGTGACTTGGCATAGGCCCTGATCCGCGCGACGGTCTCTGCGGACGCCCAACGGGTGGCGTCGTCGCCCTGGGCCTTGAGCACGCGCGACACCGTCGACACGCTGACGCCGATCTCCTCGGCGATGACCCGCAGCGTCACCGGTGCGGGAAACCGCACCGACGTCCCGCTCGTCTCGGTCATCACCCTCCTCGACCCACGGCACGCGCCGCCCGGGCATCTCCGTAGCACCTTAGCCAGGCCGGAGAGGGAACGTCGCCGTAGCACCGAATTTACACAAACGTTTGGCCCAAACGATTGTGTCAAACGTTTGTGTGCGCTTGACTGGGGATGGTCGCAGTGACCCAGATCTCCCCGCGAGCGAACGGAGCCCACCCGTCATGCCCCACGTCGTCGTCCTCACCAGCGGTGGGACCATCTCGTCGCGCCGCGACGGTGACTCCGTGGTGGCCGTGGACGACGCGTCGGCGCTGCTGGCCGGCATCGAGGCCGACGAGGGCATCACCGTCGAGGCGCACGACGTGGTCCGCACCGGGTCATACCGCATGACGCCTGCCGACATGCGGGCCATCGCCGAGGCCGTCGCCCACCATCTCGGCCGCGCTGACGTGGACGGCGTGGTGGTCACCCACGGCACCGACACGCTCGAGGAGACCGCGATACTGCTGGACCTCACCCATGGCGACGACCACCCCGTGGTCCTCACCGGAGCGCAGCGCGCTGCCGACGTCGCCGACACCGACGGACCGCGCAACCTGCGCGACGCCATCGCCGTCGCCGCCAGTCCCGCAATACGCGGGACGGGTGTGCTCGTCTCGTTCGACGGGTCGGTCTTCGCCGCGCGCGGGGTGCGCAAGTCGCACACCGTGGACCTGGCGGCGTTCTCAAATCCGGCAGGCACCGTCGCAACGGTGCGCGACGGCGCGGTGCACGTGCACAACGTGCCCGTGCGGCCCGCGGCGCAGGCCCCCGTGACGTCGGCCTTCGACACCGTGCGGGTGGACGTCGTCGCCGTGTACCCCGGCGCCGACGATGCGCTCCTGCGGGCGGCGGTGACGGCGGGGGCGCGCGGCATCGTCCTGGTCGGAACCGGATTGGGCAACGCCCCTGCCGGCATCGCCGAAGCGGTGGCCGACGTCGTCGCCGACGAGGTGGCGATCGCCCTGTCCACCCGCGTGGCCGCCGGCCCGGTGCTTCCGGTCTACGGCCACGGCGGGGGCTTCGATCTGGTGGCCGCCGGTGCCGTCCCGACGTCGCTGCCACCCTCGCAGACCCGCATCACCCTGGCGCTGATGCTCTCGGCAGGCGCCACGCAGGCCGAGATCGCCACAGCGCTGGGCCGACGCGCCCGATGACCTAGGAAAAAGCAACCACCAGAAGGGAATTGACACCATGGCCAAGGAAATATTCGTCGCATTCGGCGTCGACGTCGACGCAGTCGGGGGCTGGCTGGGCTCCTACGGGGGCGAGGACTCACCAGGAGACATCTCCCGGGGCGTCTTCGCGGGCGAGGTGGGCGTGCCACGCCTGAACCAACTCTTCGACCGCTATCAGCTGCCGTCCACCTGGTTCTGGCCCGGGCACTCCATCGAGACCTTCCCCGAGCAGTTCGACCAGATCGTCAGTGCCGGGCACGAAATCGGGGTGCACGGCTACAGCCACGAGAACCCGATCGCCATGAGCCGTCAACAAGAATCCGACATCCTCGACCACTGCATCTCGCTGATCGAAGACCGCGCGGGCAGGAGGCCCACCGGTTACGTCGCGCCATGGTGGGAGTTCAGTCGCGTGACCAACGAACTGCTCATCGAACGCGGCATCGCCTACGACCACTCGTTGATGCACAGGGACTTCGAGCCCTACTACGTGCGCGTCGGCGACTCCTGGACTCCGATCGACTACGACCAGCCGGCCTCGACGTGGATGAAGCCGCTGGTGCGCGGGCAGGAGACCGATCTGGTCGAGATCCCGGCCAGCTGGTACCTCGACGACCTGCCGCCGATGATGTTCATCAAGACCAGCCCGAACAGTCACGGATTCGTCAACCCGCGGCACATCGAAGAGATGTGGCGCGACCAGTTCGACTGGGTGTACCGCGAATGTGACTACGCCGTATTCACTTTCACCATCCACCCCGACGTGTCCGGCCGGCCGCAGGTGCTGCTGATGCTCGAGCGCCTGATCGAGCACATCAACTCCCATGAAGGAGTCACCTGGAGCACGTTCGACGGCATCGCCAAGGACTTCGTCACACGGCGGCCGCGCGTCAGCACCAGCTAGCCGCAACCGGACCGGGGTGGCGATTGCGACCCGCACCCCGGCCCGGCCCACCTCCGAACACTCAGGCCAACCTCGGCACCAAGCACCGGAAGGACTTCCAGCATATGAGCACCTCACCCGAGGACACCGATACACCGCCCCTACGGCGCATACCGGTCCGGGAAACGCGCAGGGCAACGGGCATAGCGTTCTTCGCCTGGACGATCGCCGTGTACGACTTCATCCTCTTCGGCACGCTGCTGCCACGCATCTCGGAGTCATTCGGCTGGAGCACCAGTCACGCGCTCTTCGTCTCCACGCTCGTCAGCGTCGGAACCGCGATCGTCGTCCTCGGCGTCGGCCCGATGGTGGACCGGTTGGGCAGGCGCAAGGGCATGATCATCTCCGTCGCGGGCACCGCAGCCTCGTCGGCCGCGACGGCAGCGACCGTCGGCGCGGCGTCCCTGATCGGTGTCCGCTCGATCAGCGGTCTGGGGCTGGCCGAACAGTCGGTCAACGCCACCTATCTCAACGAACTCTACGAACTCACCGAAGACGAGAAGATCCGGCGCAACCGTGGCTTCATCTACTCGCTGGTGCAGACCGGCTGGCCCATCGGCGCGCTCCTGGCGGCGGGCTTCGTCGCGGTCGTCACCGTCGTCTTCGGGGAAGGCTCCTGGCGGCTGGCCTTCCTGCTGGCGACCGTGCCGGCAGTCGTCGTGGCGCTGTTGTGCCTGAAACTGAAGGAGAGCCCACAGTTCCTGCTGCAGCAGAGGATTCGCCGGCTGCGCAAGGACGGCGACGAGACCGGTGCTGCCCGCGTGGCCGGCGCCTACGACCTCGACCACGAGGTCGCCGCGCCGCTCAAGCGCATCTTCCACGGTGTACATCTGCGCAACACCATCGTGCTGTCGGTCGCCTGGCTGTTCAACTGGTTCGCCATCCAGACCTTCTCCGTCCTCGGTACGACGGTGCTGGAATCGGGCAAGGGCATCGACGCCTCGAACACCCTGCTTATGGTCGTGGTGTCCAACGTGGTCGGCGCGCTCGGCTACCTCGCACACGGTTGGGCAGGCGACCGCTTCGGCCGCCGCAACACGATCGCGGTCGGTTGGACGCTCGCCGGCGTCTTCTTCGCCGCCATGCTGCTGGGTCCCGACACCACGCTCTACGTGATCGTCACCTACATGATGGGGCTGTTCTTCCTGCTGGGCCCGTACGCCGCGATCATGTTCCTGCAGGCCGAGTGCTTCACCACCGATTGCCGCGCCACCGGTAGCTCGTTCATCGGGGCCATGAGCCAGCCCGGCGCGATCATCGGCGGGTTCATCCTCGCGAGCCTCACCGCTGCGGCCGTGCCGTACTCGACGGCCGCGCTGTACGTCGGCGCCGTCGGCGCACTGATCTCCGCGGTCGTGGTGCTGCTCGTGCGAAAGGTGTCGTCGGCCGACGAACTCGAGGAAGCCGCCGCAACCCCAGGGACCGTCGGATGACCGCCGCGACGGAAACCGACGCCCCGGTTGCCATCATCACCGGCGCGGCCTCGGGCATCGGTGCCGCAACCGCGGTATCGATGGCCAGAGCCGGTTACCGCGTGGGCATCGGCACCTACTCCGGTGATCCACACGATCCCCACACCACCCTTCGGGCGGTCCATGACGCCGGAGGCGACGGCGCCATCGTCGAGGTCGACGTCCGCAATACCGAATCCGTCGACGGCTTCGTCGCCGAGATACTCGGCATGTGGGGGCGACTGGACACCGCCGTCGCCAACGCCGGCATCCTCCGGGCAGCGCCGTTCGCTTCGATGACCGACGAGCAGTGGGACGACGTGCTGCAGGTGGACCTGCACGGCGTCATGCGCACCGCGCGCGCCGCAGCACCACATCTGGGCGCCGGCGGCTCCATCATCGCCATTTCGTCCATCGCAGGCGGGGTCTACGGGTGGGGCGAACACGTGCACTACGCCACCGCGAAGGCCGGCGTGCTCGGCCTGGTCCGGAGCCTGGGTGTCGAACTCGGGCCGCGGGGCGTGCGTGCCAACGCCATCATCCCGGGGCTGATCGAGACGCCGCAGTCGCTGGACGCGGTCAACTCGCTCGGCCCTGAGGGGTTGCGTGCCGCCGGCGCCAACATCCCCACCGGACGGGTCGGCAGGCCAGAGGAGATCGCCTCGGTGGCAACGTTTCTCGCCAGCGATGCCGCCTCCTACGTCAACGGTCAGGCCATCGTCGTCGACGGCGGACTGACCGTCCTCATGCGCGACTGACAGGAAGGACGCCAATGACGATCCCGGAGAGCTCTCTGCTGCAGGGCCGTACCGCGATGATTACCGGAGCTGCCAGCGGCATCGGACGTGCAGTCGCCGCGCACTATCTCGCGGCGGGTGCACGCGTCGTCGTCGCAGACCTCAGTCCACGTGCCGCCGAGATCGCCGGCGAACTGGGGGCCGACGGTGGCGTCGTTCTCGACGCCACCGACGAGGACGCCGTCGACGCCGCGGTCGCCGCGGCCACCGAGATGCTGGGCCGGATCGACGTTCTGGTCACGTCGCACGGCATCCTCACCCAGTCGCCGATGGTGGACATGTCGCTGGCCCTGTGGCAGGAGACGCTGAGCGTGGACCTCACCAGCGTTTTCCTGCTGAATCGCGCAGTCCTGCCGGGCATGCTCGGCCAGGGCGGCGGACGCATCGTGAACGTGGCCTCGCAGCTGGGCATCAAGGGCGGTGAGTCGTTGGCGCACTACGCCGCCGCCAAGGCCGGCGTCATCGCGATGACGAAGTCCCTTGCCCTGGAGGTCTCGTCGCGGGGCGTGCTCGTCAACGCCATAGCCCCCGGCCCCATCGAGACGCCGATGCTCGACGGGATCGACGACGAGTGGAAGCGGGCCAAGCGCGCCGAGCTGCCGCTGGGCCGGTTCGGCACCGCGGACGAAGTGGCGCCCACCGCGGTGCTGTTGGCCTCCGATCCCGGCGGGAACCTGTTCGTCGGCCAGGTGCTCGGTCCCAACTCGGGCGACGTGATGCCCTGATGTGCGGCGCGTGCGGGGCGGGCCCGCCAGACGACATGGCGGCGTTCGTATCCGGGCCTCGTCGGCGGGCCGCCGTCGCCGCGGCCGCAGCCAGACACGCACGCGGCGTGCGGATCCGGGTCGTCGACCGGGCGTGGACCGTCGCCCAGCCCACCGGCAAGGTCGCCGTGTGCCGCACGTTCGACGAGCTGCTCGACGAGCTGACCGGGCGTGGCGGCGACAGACGGGCGCTGCGTTCGGCGCTGCTCGAGGCGGCCGGGTCGGTCGCAGCGCCCAGCTAGACGCCCGCTACGCCGATCCATCTCCTGCGCCATAGGCCACCGCGACGTCCATCAGCGCCTTGGCAGGTGCGGTCAGGTGACTGCGCCGACTCACCGCGGCGACGTGCAGATACGACTCCGGGACGATGCGCTGCACCCGCGCACCCGACTGTCGGGCCGTACGGGTCCATGCCGACGGCATCACCGCTTGGCCGAAGCCGTTGAGCACCATCGGCAGGATCGACGTGCGATGGGCGACCTCGGCCGCAATCGTGACCTGAACTCCCTCGGCGAGGACGTCGTCGACGAGCGCGCGCATCAGTGACCCACGCTGCGACACGATCAGCCTGCTGCCGCTCAGCTCGTGCCGGTGCACGACGCCGCCGTCGGGACCGCCGTCGGGTCCCGAGATGAGCACCAACGCTTGACTTTCCAGCGGAACGACGACCAGGTCCGGTGCGCGGACGGAACCCGCAGACCCCAGGATGCCGATCTCCGAGTCCCCGGAGCGCACGCTCGCGACGATCTCCTCGGGCGTGAAACCCGCCTGCGAGTTGATGGTCACGTCGGGATGCGCCCGGGCGAACGTCGTGAGGATCGTGGTCAGCGGTTCCATGCCCGGCGACGGCATGGTGATCAGGTCCACCCGGCCGCCACGCAGGTGCTTGAGTTCGTTGATCGCCTCGGTCGCCTCGTCGACGTCGCGCAGCACCACCCGGGCCGGGCCCACCAGCGCGCGGCCGCCGTCGCTCAGCACCACTCCGCGATTCACCCGGTGGAAGAGCGGCATCCCGAGTTCCCGTTCGAACCCGGCGATGGCCTGAGACAGCGACGGTTGCGCGACCATCAACTCCGCGGCGGCCTTGCTGAAGCTCCCGTGGTCGACCACCGCGAGGAAGAACTTCAGCTGGCGAACCTCCACGATGAGCCCCTTCACGTCGTCGTATAGGCCAAGCCTATGCGGCTGATCGCAATCCCGTCTTGGACCAGGAGACCTTCGGTGTCCTGCAATGGGAGCAAGCCGTGGTGTGACCTGCACTACACCGATGACCGGAGGCCCTGATGGCTCGACAGACGTTCCAGATCGCCGCGATCCCCGCCGACGGCGTCGGCAAGGAGGTCGTGTCCGCCGGACGACGGGTGCTCGACCGCCTCGCCGAGCAGTCGGGGGATCGGTTCGCCTTCGAGTGGACCGAGTTCCCGTGGGGATGCGACTACTACGAGCGGACCGGCCGGATGATGGCCGAGGACGGCCTCGAGACGCTCGAGCCCTTCGACGCGATCTACTTCGGCGCGGTCGGGTGGGAGAACGTGCCCGATCACGTCAGCCTGTGGGGTCTGCGACTCGCGATCACCCAGGGCTTCGACCAGTGGGCCAACGTCCGGCCCGTCACCTTCCTGCCGGGAGTCACGTCGCCGCTGCGCAAGGCCGACGACACCGAACTCGACTGGGTGGTCATCCGGGAGAACAGCGAGGGCGAGTACGCGGGCCTCGGCGGCCGAAATCTCAGCAGCCGCGGGCCCGGCAACGAAGTGGCGCTACAGACGGCGCTGTTCACCGACAAGGGGTGCGAACGCATCATGCGATTCGCGTTCGACATGGCGCGCAAGCGCACGGTCAAGAAGGTCTCGAGCGTGACCAAGTCCAACGCCCAGCAATACGGAATGGTGTTGTGGGACGAGGTCTTCGACCGGGTCGCGCGGGACTACCCCGACGTCGAGACCGAGAGCGTGCTCGTCGACGCCATGAGCGCGAAGTTCGTACTGCACCCCGAACAGCTCTCGGTCGTCGTGGCCTCGAACCTCAACGCCGACATCCTGTCCGACCTGGGTTCGGCGCTGGCGGGCAGCCTCGGCCTGGCGTCGAGCGCCAACCTCAATCCCGAGCGGCGGTTCCCCAGCATGTTCGAACCCGTGCACGGGACGGCGCCCGACATCGCAGGCCAGGGCATCTGCAATCCGATCGGCGCGATTGCCAGCGCGGCTTTGATGCTCGACCACTTGGGGTTGGCAGACGAGGCGCGCATGGTCGACGCGGCGATCGAAATCACCACGGCGGGCGGCGTGCTGCCCCGCGATCTAGGCGGCACCGCGACCACCGACGAGGTCACCGACGCGATCATCGCCGCGCTGAGCCGCGCACTGCTCGACGCCTGAACCCGGAATGGACCGGATTGGCCGTTCGCCACCGCACCGGCCCGGCGGGCCTGATCCTTGACTAGGACCCACTACGCCACGGAGGAGCCATGACAACCGAACATCAGCCCCGGCGCACGGACGTCGACAAGGCACTACTCGGCAGCGCCACCTACCGCAGCCTCGGGGAGCAGACGCTGTCGCCCGCCGAGGAGCGCTTCGAGAAGGGCCGCCGCACCATCGGCCTCTTCCTGGCCCCGGTGGTCACCATCGCCTTCCTGGCGCTTCCCCTCGGCATGGAGCCGCAGCAGCAGACGCTGGCGGGCGTGCTGCTCGGGGTCATCATCCTGTGGATCTCCGAGGCGCTGCCGATTCCGATCGGTGGTCTGCTGGGCGTCGCCATCATCGTGTTCCTTGGCGTCGCGCCCGCCGACGACGTCCTCGGCGCGTTCGGATCGTCGACGATCTTCACCTTCATCGGCGCATTCATCCTGGCTCAGGCGATGCTCAAGCACGGCCTCGCCCGGCGGTTCGCGTTCCGCATACTCGCCCTGCCCCGGCTCGGGCAGTCGACCACCGGCGTCATCATCGCGTTCGGCGTGATCACCTGTCTGCTCTCGGCGTTCGTGTCCAACACCGCGACGGTGGCGATGATGCTCCCCACCGCGCTGGGCATCCTCGGCGTCATCGCCAAGCTCATGCAGAGTCGCGGCATCGTGGAGGAGGACTTCGATCCGCTGCGTCTGCGGGTGGGCGCCGCCATCATGCTGATGCTCGCCTACGGCGCGAGCGTGGGCGGCCTGCTCACCCCGGTCGGCAGCCCGCCCAACCTGATCGGGCGCGGGCTGATCGAGGAGGCCACCGGCGAGCGCATCAGCTTCGCGCAGTGGATGGCGATGGCCGCTCCGATCTGCCTGCTGATGTTCATCGCGTTGGCGTTCATCGTGATTCGGCTCAACCGTCCCGAACTCAAGCGCATCGACGGCATCGCCGACTACGTCGCCGAACAGCGCGAGGAGATGGGCAACCTCTCGCGCGCCGAGAAGAACACCCTGATCGCGTTCGGCGTCACCGTCACCCTGTGGATCCTGCCGGGCATCGTGGCGCTGATCGCGGGCAACGACTCCGACGTCTACACCTGGGTCAGCGATCGCCTCGACGAGGGCATGGTCGCGGTGTTCGGGGCCGCGCTGCTGTACCTGCTGCCGACCGACTGGGAGCAGCGCGAGTTCACGCTGCGCTGGAAGGACGCCGCCGACATCGACTGGGGCACCATCGTTCTGTTCGGTACCGGCATCATCTTCGGTTCGCTGCTCGCGGCCACCGGACTCGCCGAGACGATTGGGACGTCGGTCGACAGTGCGCTGGGGTTGACCAGCGTCGTTCCCATCACCATCTTCGCGGTCATCCTGGCCATCGTGGTGTCGGAGACGACGAGCAACACCGCGTCTGCGGCGGTCGTGGTGCCGATCATCATTCCCGTCGCCGTGGCAGCCGGGGTGAACCCGTTCGTCCCCGCCCTGGCCGCGACCTTCGCTGCGTCATTCGGGTTCATGCTGCCGGTGTCGACGCCGCAGAACGCCATCGTCTACGGGTCCGGTGCCGTGCGCATCACCACGATGATCCGCACCGGGTTCACATTCGACGTGCTCGGCGCGATCCTGATCATCGTCGCGCTACCGGTCATGATCGGGCTCATCGGGCTGGGCAGCTGACGGGCCGCCTTCTGCATCTCCAACTCCGACGGCTGCGTTGTCGTCGCAGGCGTGGATCCGTGCTCAACGGGTAATCCCTGCCCGAGCCGTAATTCGACGTTCGCTCCCATACCCCCTGCACCTGAGTGTGAGTCGCCGGCGGTGGCGACGAAGGTCGACTCGACCGCGGCCGAACTCAGGAGGAAGCGCACGTGAGATGTCTGGTTACCGGAGCCACCGGCTACGTGGGAGGCCGGCTGATCCCGTGGCTGCTGGCAGCCGGTCACGAGGTTCGCGCAATGGCCCGCGATCCCGAGGCTCTACGTGACATGGATTGGGTCGACGACGTCGACGTCGTCGCCGCCGATCTGACGGACCCGGATTCCCTCGCACCTGCGTTCGACGGCATCGACGTCGCGTACTACCTGGTGCATTCCATGGGGAGCGCGACCAACTTCGGTAGCACCGAAGCCGAGTCGGCACGGAACACGGCCACTGCCGCCCAGCGGGCCAACGTCCGCAGACTCGTCTATCTGGGTGGCCTGCACCCTCGCACCGGGGAACTGTCGGAGCATCTGGAGTCCCGCACCGCCGTCGGCGACACCCTCATCGACTCCGGCATCGAGACCATGATCCTGCAGGCGGGGGTCGTGATCGGGGCCGGATCGGCATCGTTCGAGATGATCCGCCTCCTCGCTACCGCTCTGCCCGTGCTCCCGGTGCCCACCTGGACCCGTCACCTCGTCCAGCCCATTGCCATCGACGACGTCCTGCACTACCTGCTGGGTGCGGCGACCGCGGACCTTCCCCGGTCGCGCAGCTGGGACATCGGCGGACCCAACGTCCTCCGCTACCAGGACATGCTGGGCGACTTCGCCGAGGAAGCCGGCCTGCCCCGCCGGCGGTTCATCCCGGTCCCATTCGTGACTCCAGCGCTGAGCGCACGCGGCATCGCCTTCCTGACTCCGATGTCCGCCGACCTGATCCGCCCCCTCGTGGAATCACTGCGACACGACGCGATCATGAAGGACCGCGACGTCGACACCGTCATCAGCCCGCCACCGCACGGTCTCACCACCTACCGCGGTTCGGTTCGACGGGCCTTGCGCGACCCGGCCGCTGACGCCGAATCCGACGCAGCCGCGCTGCAGGGCACCGACCCGTCCTGGGCGCACCACGGCCGCGGGTGACGGAAGAACCGGGTCACTTCTCGAGATAGCCGGCGGACCTTCGAAGAGCGTTGGCGGGGGAGCCGCGCTGCCGCACGTTGACTGACGGTTCAGTCGTATGTGACGATATCGTCAGTCACTGCTGCCGCCAGGTAGCACCGGACGAGCCGATCGGAGTCGCGATGCGCCGCACTGCGCCCGCAGTACCGACCTATCGCAGTGACGTCTACGCGGATGCCGCGCTGCGAGAACCACATCCGCACTATCGGCGGCTGCGTGAACTGGGGCCCGTGGTCTGGCTGCCGCGCCAACGGGTGCTCGCGCTGCCCCGGTACGCCGAGTGCAAGGCCGTCCTGCGCGACGACGGCACCTTCGAGTCCGGGCACGGCGTGGCGCTGAACCCGGTGACCAATCGTCTCTCGCGAGGGACGACGCTCAACAGCGACGGTGCCGAGCACGACCGTCGCCGGAAGTTGGTGGCCCACCGTCTGCTCCCGCGAGCGCTGCGCTCCATCACCGACACCGTGGACCAGATGGCCGCCGACGTCGTCGAGCGGGCGCTCGCGCGGCGCGACGTCGACGGCGTCGACGACCTGGCCTCGGCGCTTCCGCATGCCGTCGTACCGGACCTGGTGGGCTGGCCGCGGGATCAGCGGGATCACCTACTGCGATGGGGTGCAGCGACATTCGACATACTGGGCCCGCTCAATGCTAGAGCGGTAAGGGCCGTCCCCGCCAGCCTCCACATGCTGCGCTTCACCCGGAAGGTGCTTCGGGACGACGACGTCATCGAAGGAAGCATGGCCGACGAGCTGATCGCGGCCATCGGGCAGGGCACGCTGTCCCGGGCCGAATGCGCTCAGTTGATGGTCGACTACATCGCCCCGTCGCTCGATACGACGATCAGCGCGATTTCGAGTGCGCTGCACCTGTTCGCCACACATCCCGAGCAGTGGCAACTGCTGCGCGACGACCCGGCGCTCATTCCCCAGGCGATCAACGAGGTCGTCCGGTACGAGTCGCCGTTGCGGGCCTTCGGACGGCGGGCGCGGTGTTCGAGTGAGGTCGGCGGTGTGGAGATTCCCGCCGGTGCCCGCGTCCTCGTCATGTACGCGTCGGCGAATCGCGATGACCGCGAATGGGATTCACCCGACGTGTTCGACATCCGACGGGACGCCGGCCGTCAGCTCGGCTTCGGCAACGGCGCGCACGCGTGCGCCGGTCAGGGACTGGCGCGGCTCGAGACCACCGCGATGCTGCGCGCCCTGCTCGACCGCGTGGAGCGGATCGAGACGACTGGACCACCAGAGTGGGCGCTGAACAACATCATTCGCCGGCACGCCCGGCTGCCGCTGCGGCTCGTCGCGGCCTGAGCGCCGACCTGATCAGGCGGCGGAGTCCGGATGGATCAACGCGTCCAGGTCGGGCAGCGGCCGTTGGCAGATCTCGCGCGCCTCGTCGGCTGGGACGCCCAGCAGGCGCAGCAGGTCCTCGGTCGTCTTGTCGGCGGTCGCGGCGTCGTCCCGGTCCGGTTGGTCGCGGATGAGGGCGCCCATCCCCATGAGGGCGCCCGCCGCGATCGCCAGTGCGAGTTCGGGGTCGTCGGTGGTGAACCGGCCGGCCTTGGCGGCGGCTTCGATGTCTCGCAGTGCCCGAGGTGCCAGTCCCCGCTCGGAGGCCATCAGCGACAGGCCGTTGGCCAGCAGGATCTGGGCCTCCTGGGGGCGCCTGCGGAAGAGTCGACCGGTCAACCGGAAGCTGCAGGCGAACGTCTCGGCGGGGTCGTCGATTGCCGAGGTGAGTTCGTCGAGCAGCGCCCCGTGGGCGTCGAGGGCTTCGGCGACGGCGGCTTCGAACAGCCGCTCCTTGCTCTCGAAGTGGTTGTAGAACGAGCCCATGCCGACGTCCGCGGCCTGGGTGATCTCGAGGACGGGCACGTTGACCTTGCCTTCGGCGATGAAGGTCTGCGCGGCGGCGATCAGCGCCGCTCGGGTGCGCTGCTTGCGTCGCTCGAGTCGGTTGACGGGCGCGGATGGCTCCTGGGGCATGCGGGTCCTCTCGATTCGTGCACTCAGATCATAACTGAGGATTTCGTCAGATCAGCTTGACTGACATGAGCGTCGTATGTGACGATTTCGTCAGGAGGTGGTGAGCGATGACCGACACCAAGGCAGCCCACGTCGAGGGAACCCACACCGGTCTGCACAGCGAGCAGGGTGCACGGCGGGGCGAACACCCGGGCCGGTCCCGCAATCCGGTGATCAAGGTCCGCGACATCGCCTGGCTGGAGTTCGAGAAGCCGGACCTGATGCGCACCGAGGCGTTCGCGCGGGCGTTCGGCTTCCACACCGTGTTGAGCAGCCCGACCGAGCTGCAGCTGCGCGGTACCGAACCGGGCGCACCGTGCGTCATCGTCCGACGCGGCACCCGGTCGCGCTTCGCGGGCGTCGCCTTCGCCGCAGACGACGAGATCGACGTGCTGCGCCTGGCCGATGCCCTGAGCGCCCCGACGCGTGCGCTGCCCGAGAGCATCGGCGGCCTGTCCACCGACCTCGTCGACCCCAGTGGCGTCCCCGTGCGTGTCGTCGCGGGCACGCACGCGCTGCCACCCCTGCCTGCGCAGGAGCCGCTGCTGCTGAACACCGGCCGCGACGTTCGGCGGATCAACGCCACCCAGCGGCCGCGCCGGGTGCCGGCACGCGTGCAACGCCTGGGCCACGTCGTCCTGCAGTCGACCAAGTACCGCCAGACCCTGGACTGGTACCTCGACAACCTCGGCATGATCGTCAGCGACTTCCTGTTCTTCCCCGGTCAACGCGACCGCGGGCCCACGATGAGCTTCATCCGTTGCGACAGGGGTGCCACGCCCGCCGATCACCACACCCTGGCGCTGGCGCTCGGACCCGCCAACCGCTACGTGCACTCGGCCTACCAGGTCGCCGACCTCGACGCCCTGGCCGCAGGCGGGGAGTACCTCGCCGACCGCGGTTACACCCGGTCGTGGGGCATCGGCCGCCACATTCAGGGCAGCCAACTGTTCGACTACTGGCGCGATCCCGACGGATTCCTGGTCGAGCACTTCGCCGACGGCGACGCGTTCGACGCCGACGTAGCGCCGGGCTGGGCGCCGTTCACCGCGAGCGGGCTGTCGCAGTGGGGGCCGCCCGTCTCCAAGGACTTCCTGGGGACCGACCCCAGATCCGCACGCCACGAGCTGATTTCGATGCTCAGCGCGTTGCGGGACGACAACGAGTTCACCGCCCGCCGCCTCGTCGGCCTGTTGAAAGTAGCCACCTCGTGACGATCACCGTCCTCCGCACCGCCGACGGCTGGTGGGTCCGCACGGCCGCCGGCGCCGCCCGCGTCGACACCACCGCGGCCACCACCGCGGAACTGTTGTCCGACCGCGCCGCCGTGACCGCCGCCGCCGTGAGCACCGACACCGTGGACGTCGACAGCCTGGCGCTGCTGTCCCCGATCACCAAGCCGTGCCGCGTCATCGCGCAGATGACCAACTTCGAGTCCCACGTCCGCGATGCCGGCATGGACCCGAAGACGGTGCCGCTGACCTTCTTTCGCAAGTCCTCGGCGTCGATCAGCGGTCCGGTCGACGACGTCGTCAAGCCCGCTCACGTCCGGCTGCTGGACTACGAGGTCGAGATCGGGCTGGTGATCGGCCGGTCCGTTCCCGCAGGCACGTCCATCACCGAGACCACCCTGCCCGAGATCGTGGCGGGGCTCGTCATCACCAACGACGTGTCGGCCCGCGACATCCAGCTGCCGCAAACCCAGTTCTACGAGGCGAAGTCGTACCCGACCTTCACCCCGGTCGGTCCCGCGCTGGTGCTGCTCGACGCCGAGGAACTCGCGCGCTTCGCGGACCTACGGCTGCGGCTGTCGGTCAACGGGGAGGAACGGCAGAACGCACTCGTCGACGGCGACATGCTCTACCGGCCGCTGCAGGCACTGCAGTCGCTGATCCGATTCCAAGACCTCGACGCCGGGGACCTCATCCTCACCGGAACCCCCGTCGGCACCGCGCTCAGCGCGCCGCCCAAGCCAATCGAGATCATCGGTTCGCTGCTGCCGCCCGCGGTGAAGTGGAAGGTGTTCTTCAAGCGTCAGGCCGCCAACCCGAAGTACCTGCACGACGGTGACGTCATCGAAGCCCGGGTGGCCACCGACGACGGCTCGATCGATCTGGGGGTGCAGCGCACCCGCGTGGCCTACGCGTGAATACCTCTGCAGCGCGGGATGTTCCGGTGGTGGTGATCGGAGCGGGGCCGACGGGAGTCACAGCGGCCACGCTGCTTGCCCAGTACGGAGTCGAGACCCTGGTGCTCGACCGCTGGGATGCGGTCTACCCGCAGCCGCGGGCGGTGCACGCGGACGACGAAGTGGTGCGCATCCTGGCCCGGCTGGGCGTCGCGGACGAGTTCGCGGCGATCTCCCGACCTGCACGCGGGCTGCGACTGATCGACGACGCGCGACGCGTGCTCGTCGAGTTCGGCCGGGACACCTCCCTCGGGGTGCACGGTTTCGCGCAGGCCAACATGTTCGACCAGCCCGCCCTCGAGGCACTCCTGCGCACGAACCTGGCACGCCACCGGCATGCGTCGCTGCTCGGCGGCGTCGAGGTGACCGACGTCGCGGCCGCCGACGACGGTCGGATGCGCGTCACCTACGCCGACCGCTCCACCGGCGTCGAACACGCCGTCCACGCGGACTACGTCCTGGGCTGCGACGGCGCGAACAGCCTCGTGCGCGGCCGCATCGGCGCTGCGATGACGGACCTGCGGTTCCGGCAACGCTGGCTGGTCGTCGACGTCGAGACCGCCGCGGACCTCGACCAGTGGGAGGGCGTGCACCAGGTGTGCGATCCCAAGCGCGCAGCGACCTACATGCGCATCGGCGCCACCCGCTACCGCTGGGAGTTCCGATTGCTGCCCGGCGAGACCGCGGAGGACTTCGATGGGCTGAGTGCGCTCACGAGTCTGATCGCGCCATGGATCCGTGGCGTCGACGCACGCGAGCTGGAGTTGATCCGGGTCGCCGAATACACGTTCCGCGCCCAGATCGCCGACCGCTGGAGGCGAGGGCCGGTGTTCCTGCTCGGCGACGCCGCGCACCTCACGCCGCCGTTCATCGGTCAGGGCATGGGCGCGGGGCTGCGCGACGCGAGCAACCTGGCCTGGAAACTCGCCGCAGTCATCCACGGTGATCAGCCGCCGAGCGTGCTCGACTCCTATGCCCGGGAGCGCAAGGCGCACGCCGCACAGATGATCGCGCTCGCCCTCGCCGTCGGCTGGGCCATGACGGCTGGCGGCCGATTCGGCAACGCGCTGCGGCGGCTGATGGTGCCGCGCCTCGGCGTGCTGCCCGGCATCCGGGCCAAGGTCACCGACGGCGCCACCCCGGCGCTGCGCCGGTCCCGGTACGTCGTCGCGTCGAGGGCCAGGCGCGGTCTTGCCGGCACGCTGTGCCCGAACCCGTTGGTAGACAACGTCCGCCGAGTCGACGACGAGATCGGCGCCGGCTTCGCGCTCGTCACCGCGACTCCGTTGCGCGATGTCCAGCGGGACCTGCTGACTCGGCGCGGCGCGGCGGTCGTCGACGCCGGGGGCGAACTCGCCGCGTGGCTGCGGCGGGGACGCGCCACCGCAGCCATCGTCCGCCCCGATCGCACGGTGATGGCGGCGGGTACCGACGTGGAGCGCCTGGTCGCGCTCGTTCCGGCGTTCCGTCCGACCGGATACGACGAGGTCGGGGCGCCGGCACGCGGTTCCCTGGTTACCGACGGGTAATCACGTCTACGCTGGACGCGCAGTGTCGAAGGCGAAAGGCGCGAAAATGGGCCACTACAAGAGCAACGTCCGCGATCTGGAGTTCAACCTGTTCGAGGTGCTCGACCTCGAGAAGGTGCTGGTCAGCGGTGAGTTCGGCGACCTCGACGCCGACTCGGTCAAGGAGATGCTGGCCGAGGCGGCGCGCCAGGCCGAGGGGCCGCTGGCCGAGTCGTTCGCCGAGGCCGACCGGCATCCGCCGACGTTCGACCCGCAGACCCACGCCGTCACGCTGCCTGAGGCGTTCAAGAAGTCGGTACGGGCATGGCAGCAGGGCGAGTGGTTCCGCATCGGACTGTCCGAGGCCGTTGGCGGCGTCCCCGCGCCGTCGATGGTGACCTGGGCCGTCAACGAGCTGGCGCTGGGCGCCCAGCCCGCCGCGTTCATGTACCTCGCCGGACCCGTCTTCGCCGACATCCTTTACCACATCGGCAACGGTGAGCAGAAGCATTGGGCGACAACGGCCGTCGAGCGCAACTGGGGTTCGACGATGGTACTCACCGAGCCCGACGCCGGCTCCGACGTCGGCGCAGGCCGCACCAAGGCGGTGCAGCAGCCCGACGGCACGTGGCACCTCGACGGGGTCAAGCGGTTCATCACCTCGGGCGACTCCGACGACCTGTTCGAGAACATCGTGCACATGGTGCTGGCCCGCCCCGAGGGTGCCGGTCCGGGCACCAAGGGGTTGTCGCTGTTCCTGGTGCCGAAGTTCCTCTTCGATCCCGAGACCGGTGAGCCCGGCGAGCGCAACGGCGTCTACGTCACCGGTCTCGAGCACAAGATGGGCCTCAAGGTCTCGGCGACGTGCGAGTTGACCCTCGGACAGCACGGCCGCCCCGCGGTCGGATGGCTCGTCGGAGACGTCCACAACGGCATCGCGCAGATGTTCAAGGTCATCGAGTACGCGCGAATGATGGTGGGCACCAAGGCGATATCGACGCTGTCCACCGGCTACCTGAACGCGCTCGAGTATGCCAAGACCCGCATCCAGGGCGCCGACATGACGCAGATGACGGACAAGTCCGCCCCGCGCGTGACGATCCTGCACCACCCCGACGTCCGCCGCGCCCTGATGCTGCAGAAGGCCTACGCCGAGGGGCTGCGGAGCCTGTACCTCTACACCGCGGCGCACCAGGACCCGTCGGCCGCCGCGGTCGCCTCCGGCGCCGACGCCGTGCTCGCCGACCGCGTCAACGACCTGCTGCTGCCGATCGTCAAGGGCGTGGGGTCCGAGCGCGCCTACCAGACGCTCACCGAGTCGCTGCAGACGTTCGGTGGCTCGGGCTTCCTGCAGGACTACCCCATCGAGCAGTACATCCGCGACGCCAAGATCGACTCGCTCTACGAGGGCACCACCGCCATCCAGGCGCAGGACTTCTTCTTCCGCAAGATCGCCCGCGACCAGGGCGTCGCGCTCGGACACCTCGCCGGGCAGATCCAGGCGTTCCTCGAAAGCGATTCGGGCCGTACGGAACTCCTCGATGCCCGGGCGCTACTGGCCAGTGCCCTGGCCGACGTGCAAGCCATGGTGGTCACCATGACCGGCTACCTGATGGAGTCGCAGCAGACCCCGCAGGAGCTGTACCGCATCGGCCTGGAGTCGGTCCGGTTCCTCTTCGCGGTCGGAGACCTGGTGATCGGGTGGCTGCTGCTGCGCGGCGCCGAAGTCGCCCTCGATGCGCTCGACGGGTCGCCGTCGGCACGCGACCGGGAGTACTACCAGGGCAAGGTGGCCGTCGGCCGGTTCTTCGCGAAGAACGTCCTGCCCCGCCTCGGCGCCGACCGTCGTCTCGTCGAGGCCGCCGACCTCACGGCGATGGACCTGCCCGAGGCCTCGTTCTAAACCTCACGAACGCCGCGAACGTCGGTTACCGCCACGGTTTTTCGAGGAAAGCGTGGCGGTAACCGACGTTCGGCGGGGTGGTGCGGGGGTTACTCCGGGGTGTAGCCGAACGGCAGCAGGATGCTCTTCTGCTCGCAGTAGGACTCGATGCCCTCCCAGCCGTTCTCACGGCCGATGCCCGAGTTCTTGTAGCCACCGAACGGCGCGCCGGGATCGAACGCGTACATGTTGACCGCGTAGGTGCCGGTGCGGATCTTCGACGCGATCTTCATCGCCTTGTCGTTGTCCTGGGTGTAGACGCTGCCCGCCAGACCGTAGACCGAGTCGTTGGCGATGCGGATCGCGTCCTCCTCGGTCTCGTAGGGGATCACCGCGAGGACGGGTCCGAAGATCTCCTCCTGGGCGATGACCATCGAGTTGTCGACGTCGGCGAACACCGTCGGCTGCACGAACCAGCCGTCGTCGAGACCCTCGGGACGGCCGCCGCCGGTGACGATGCGGGCGCCCTCGTCGACGCCCTTCTTGATGTAGCCCTCGACCCGCTCGCGCTGCTTCTCCGAGATCAGCGGGCCGATCATCGCGCCTGCGTCGTCGGACCGCCCGACGGGCATCGCGGCGACCGCGGCGGACAGCTTCTCGACGACCTCGTCGTAGCGCGACCGCGGCGCGAGGATGCGGGTCTGCCCCACACAGGCCTGGCCGGTGTTCATCAGTCCGGAGAACACCAGCATCGGCAGCGTGGAGTCCAGGTCGGCGTCCTCGAGGATGATCGCCGCGGACTTGCCGCCCAGCTCCAGCGTGCAGGCCTTCAGGTTCTCGGCGGCGATCTTCGCGATCTCCTTGCCGACCGCGCTGCTGCCGGTGAACGTGTACTTGTCCAGTTCCGGGTTGGACGTCAACGCCCGGCCGGTCTCCGGGCCACCCGGCACGATCGACAGCACGCCCTCGGGCAGGCCCGCCTCGGCGAACATCTCGGCCATCGCGAACACCGACAGCGGCGTCTCCGACGCCGGCTTGAGCACGATGGTGCAGCCGGCCAGCAGCGCCGGGCCGAGCTTGTTGGCGGCCAGAAAGAACGGCACGTTCCACGCGGTGACCGCGCCGACGACGCCGATCGGCTCTCGCACGACCATCGTCTGGCCGTACACGCCGTCGCGGAAGTCGCGCCAGGTGAATTTGTCGGCGGCACCGGCGTAGTGCTGGAACGCCGACATCGCGGCTCCGTACTGCATCATGTCGACGATCGTCGGGGGCTGGCCGGTCTCGGCGCCGAGGAGGAACTTCAGCTCGTCGGCGCGCTCCTCCATGATCTTCACCGCGGCGCCGAGCACGTCGGCCCGCTCCTGCGGTGACATCTGCGGCCACGGGCCCTCGTCGAATGCCTTGCGAGCCGCGGCGCACGCGGCGTTGACGTCGGCCTCGGCGGCCAGCGGCACCTTGCCGACCAACTCGCCCGTCGCGGGGGAGTGCACCTCGATGACGTCGGTCGTGGACGGCTCGACCCACTTGCCGCCGATGAACAGCTTGTCCCACTCGGTTCTGAACGCCGTGCTCTGTGTCATGTGTGTCACAGTACCGACCGGATCGCGAAACGAGAACCTGTTGCAGTTCAGTGATTCAGGACGGCTGCAACACCAGCACCAGGTTGCTCACCGCGAACTCCCGCAGGACCGGCACGCGAACCGTCCACCACGCCCATCGCGGGTGGTAGCGGGGAAAAGCCGCCACCAGTGCGCCCGTGCTCGCCGCCCACTCGAGACCGTCGGCCGCCGAGACCGCGAACAACGACGATCCGTAGTCGTTCTTGGGCCGGTGGCCGTGCCGACGGGTGTACCGCTCGGCCGCCCGCGCTCCGCCCAAGTAGTGCGTCAGCCCCATCTCGTGGCCGCCGAACGGGCCCAGCCACACCGTGTACGACAGCACTGCCAGCCCACCGGGCCGCGTCACCCGCAGCATCTCGGCGCCGAGCCGCCACGGGTCGCGGACGTGTTCGGCGACGTTCGAGGACAGGCAGACGTCGACGCTGTCGTCGGCGAACGGCAGCGCAGTGCCCGACGCGCGGACGAACGTGCCCGCCCCTGGTGCGCCTGCCGGCCCCGCATGCATCTCCGACGGATCGGGCTCCACGCCCACGTAGCGCATCCCGGCGCGGGAGAACGCGTCGGCGAAGTAGCCGGGCCCGCCCCCAACGTCGAGCACGGTCCGGCCGTCGGACTGCTCGCCGTGCACGCCGGTCCAGAGGGCCTCGACGAGCGCGACGGTGTCGTCGGCCAGCGCGCCGTAGAACCGGGCCGGGTCGGACTGCTCGAACCGGAATTCGCCCAGCAGGCGCACCGAGCGTCGCAGCGTTGCCTGGCGCGCGATCACGTCAAGGGCCGACACCCGGACGAGACTAGGCCGACGACTATCCTGGCAGCCAATGTCCGCGTCCAGTCCATCCCCCGGGTCGCTTCGCTCCTGCCCGCCGAACCCGCTCCGCTCCGTGCTGCTCCTGTGCTGGCGCGACGTCGGACACCCCCAGGGCGGCGGCAGCGAGACCTACCTGCAGCGGATCGGCGCGCAGCTGGCTGCTTCCGGAGTCGACGTCACACTTCGCACGGCCCGGTATCGCGGTGCGCCCAGGCGCGAGGTCGTCGACAGCGTCACCATCGACCGGGTGGGCGGGCCCTACACCGTGTACGTCTTCGCCATGTTCGCCATGATCGCCGCGCGGCTGGGGTTCGGACCGCTGCGTCACGTCCGGCCCGACGTGGTGATCGACACCCAGAACGGCATCCCGTTCCTGGCCCGGCTGGTGTTCGGCCGCCGCGCCGTGGTCCTGGTCCACCACTGCCACCGCGAGCAGTGGCCCGTGGCGGGTCCGGTGTTGAGCCGGGTCGGCTGGTTCGTCGAGTCACGGCTGTCTCCGCGGGTGCACCGCGGGAGTCAGTACGTGACGGTCTCGCTGCCATCGGCACGCGATCTGACCGACCTCGGCGTCGATCACGCCGCCGTCGCCGTGGTGCGCAACGGCGTCGACCTCGCGCCTGCCGACACCCTGACCGCGCCCCGGTCGGCGACGCCCACGGTCGCAGTGCTGTCCCGGCTGGTGCCGCACAAGCAGATCGAGGACGTGCTCGACGCAGTCGCCCGGTTGCTGCCAGAGATTCCGGATCTCCGTCTCGAGGTCCTGGGGGGCGGCTGGTGGGACGACAAGCTCGTCGCACATGCCGACCGCCTCGGCATCACCGGCGCGGTGACGTTCCACGGTCACGTCGACGAGCGCACCAAACACGAGGTGCTGCAGCGCTGCTGGGTACACGTCCTGCCGTCGCGCAAGGAGGGTTGGGCGCTCGCGGTCATCGAGGCCGCGCAGCACGCCGTGCCCACGGTCGGCTATCGGTCCTCCGGCGGGCTGACCGACTCCATCGTCGACGGGGTGACGGGCGTCCTGGTCGACGACCTCGACGATCTCGTCGCCAGCCTCGATCAGCTGCTCGGCGATCACGTTCAGCGTGAGCAGCTCGGCCTGAAGGCGCAGGTGCGCAGCGGCGAGTTCTCCTGGCGGCTCAGCGCCGACGCGATGCGCACCGTGCTGGACGCCGTGGTCGACGGACGCAGGGTCAGCGGGCTGGTCTAGCCGCGTGCCGGGCCACCGCGAATCAGGTCTCCGGCGAACCGATGGCGTGAAGGTGCTCGACCGTCGCGGCGCGGCCTCGCCCGATGTGGTCGAGCATGGCCTTCTCGGCAGCCCCGGCCTCCCTGCTCTCGAGGGCCACGGTGACGGCCTCGTGATCGGCGACCGAGCGGTGCCGCCGCTGAACGAACCAAATCGCCTGATAGGGCACGCCGTTCCACAACCGCTCGATGAAGTCGTCCAGCAGGGCGGAGTGCGCCGACGAGTACACCATGCGATGCCACCGTGCGTTGAGGTCGACCACGTCCGCGAACCGGGGTGGATCGGCATCCACCACGAGGCGAAACTCCTCCTGTAGTTCGCGAATGGCCTGAAGCTCTTCGTCGGTCGCGTTGGCTGCGGCCAGCTTGGTGGCCAGCGGCTCGAGGGTTTGACGGAGCAGGTAGATCTCCTCCGCACGCTGAATCGAGTACCTCGTCACGACGTGACCGTGGTGGCGCTTGTACTCGACCAGACCGTTAGCCTGCAGCATGCGCAGCGCCTCGCGAATGGGGGTCAGGCTCATCTGCAACTGGTCGGACAGGCTGGCGAGGGTCAGCTTGGCCCCGCCCGGCAACTGACCCCGTTCGATCAGCTGCCGAATCGCGATGAACGCCTCTTCCGCCTTGGTGGTCGGGAGAGGTTCGGGTGGGGTGACCATCGCTTCCTCTCGACCTGACACCGGGCTACGTCATTGTGACGGTACCGCGATCGGTGTGATCGGGCCGCCGCCCACGAGCATTCCCACCACGTTCTCGACCGCCAGTTCCGCCATCCGGGTCCGTGTCTCGATGGTCGCCGACCCCAGATGTGGTGCGAGTACGACATTGCCGAGGTTCCGCAGGCCCGGATGCACGTCGGGTTCGTGCTCGTAGACGTCGAGCGCGGCCCCCGCGATGCCGCCCGTGGCGAGTGCCTCCGCCAGAGCGTTCTCGTCGACGACGGGACCGCGAGCGGTATTGACCAGGAAGGCCTCGGCTTTCATCCGGTTCAGTGCTGGCCCGTCGATCAGGTGACGGGTCTCGGCGGTCAGTGGGCAGTGCAGCGAGACGACGTCGGAGGTGGCGAGCAATTCGTCGAGCGGCACGCGCCGACCGATGTCGTCACCCTGCTCGCGGCGGGCGTGGTAGACGATGTCCACGCCGAACGCGGCGGCCCGCTTCGCCACCGCCCGGCCGATGTGGCCCATGCCGACGATCCCCAGCTGCTTTCGCTGCAGCCCGCTGCCCACCATGAATCCGATGTCCCACGACCACGACTGGCCGGAGCGGACCAGCCGGTCACCCTCCGACACTCGGCGCGTGACGTCGAGCAGCAGGGCCATGGTCAGGTCCGCCGTGGCGTCGACGAGGACGCCGGGTGTGTTGGTGGCGGTCGCACCGTGCCGTGCGATCGCGCCAACGTCGAGGTTGTCGTAGCCGACCGCGGTGTTGGCGACGATCTGCAGTTGGCTGCCCGCCGCAGCCAGCACGGACTCATCGATCCGGTCGTTGAGCATGCTGACGATCGCGTTGGCGCCCGGGACCGCGTCGCGTAGTTCATCGGTCGTGAGTGGACGGTCGTGGGGTGAGACCCACACCTCGCCGAGGTCGGCCAGCGGTGCCAACGTGGCGGGCGGTAGCGCCCGTGTGACGACGACCTTCACCGGACGCTCGCCAGGATTGCCCGGGCACGCCGGGCGATCGGGTAGTCGACGAAGGTCCCGTCCGACAGCCTGATCGACGACACGCCGTCGGCCTCGGCGGCCGTGAACGCGGCGTCTACCGCTCGCGCCCAATCGATTTCGGCGGCAGAGGCGGTGAAGGCGCTTAGCACGCGATCGATCTGCGACGGATGGATGACCTGCTTGCCGCCGAAGCCGAGAGCACGGGCCCGCCGAGCCGACTCGACGAGCCCTCGGTCGTCCCCCAGATCCAGATATGGCCCGTCGATCGGCGGCGGACACTGGGCGGCAGCGGCGGCGAGCACCAATTGTGATCGCGCGAGCAGGAATTCGTCGCCCTCGGCCGTAGGTGTGATGCCCAGTTCGCGGGAGAGGTCCGCGGGACCGAACGCCAGGGTGTGCACTCGGGGGTCGGAGGCGGCGATCGCCGGTGCGGCCAGGATGCCTGCGGCCGTCTCGAGCAGGGGAACTATGCCGGTGCGGTTGCCCTCGGTGCGAGCCGATCGTTCTGCACGCGTCAACAGGTCGGCTACCTGCCGGATCCCGTCTGGGTGCGCACTCATCGGAACGATGACCAGATCGATCCGGTCTAGCACCGACTCGAGAGCGGCGAGATCGTCCTCGGCCATTCCGGAACCGATGGCGTTGATGCGCACGCAGATCACGGGCACGCTTGCCGAGGGCAGCTCGGTCAGCGCACCCACCGCACCGGCGCGGGCTGCGTCCTTCTGCGACAGTGCCACGGCGTCTTCCAGATCGACTGCGACGCCGTCGGCCGGACTGCCGATCGCCTTGGCGATGCGGTCGGGCCGGTCGCCCGGCACGAACAACAGCGTGCGGAGCAGGGTCGATGCCCGGGTCATACGGCAGCTCGCTTCCACGAATCCAGGCGTGTCGCAATGGTCGTGCCCAAGGCATACAGGTCATCGGCCGCGTCGGCGATGTGGCCGCTCAGCGATACCACGTCTCGTGCGCCGAGTTCGGCCAGCGCTGCTGCGCCCTCGGGTACGACACGTCCGCCGAAGACCACCACCGGGAGCCCGTTGGGGCGGGCGGCGTCGAGCACGCCACAGACCACCTTGCCTTCCGTCGAGGACAGGTCGACGGTGCCCTCGCCGGTAACCGCGACGGTGGCCGTACGGGCGACGTCGTGCCAGCCCGTGAGCGAGAGCACCAGCTCGATCCCGGATTCGATGGTGCCGCCCATCGCCAGGAGCATCGCGCCGATGCCGCCTGCCGCTCCTGCGCCTGGATGGTCGGCGATGACGACGGGGTGGTTCAGTTTCGCGAGGCGCCGCTCGAGCGCCACGACGTCAGACGGGGAGGCGCCCTTCTGGGGGCCGAATACCGCTGCAGCGCCGCGCTTCCCGAGTAACGGGTTGCGTACGTCGGAGGCAACCCGCACGGGGACCGGCAGCTTTGTCAGGACGTCGCGCATCCCGACACCGCCGTCGACGGTCGCCACCCCGCCAACGCCCAGTACCAGTTCGTGGACGTCGTTGTCGGACCCGATCTGTGCGATCAACTCGCCGAGGCCGCGGCTCGACGCCGCGAACGGGTCGAGTTCGGCGGCGCTCAGCAACGTGAGGCCGATGGCCTGGGCACTTTCGGTCACGGCCCGCCCGTCGGGCAGCACGAGGTAGTGCGCCAAGGTCGGGCGGCCGAGCGGATCGGAGACGGTGACGGTGCGTAGGTCGCCGCCGAGAACGTGACGGAGCACGTCGACGAGGCCTTCGCCGCCGTCCGACAGCGGCAGTTCCGCGACCTCGACGTCGGGTCGGGCAGCCGCGACGCCGCGTGCGACCGCGGCGGCGGCGTCGGCGGCCGGAAGGCAGCCCTTGAGGCTGTCGGGCGAGATGACGACGGTGGGTTGGCGCATCAGTCGGCGTACCAGTTCGGCAGGTCGTCCTGGAGGTCGACCCAGACCGACTTGATTCGGGTGTAGTGCTCCATCACGGCCTGGCCGCCCTCGCGTCCGTAACCGGATTGCTTGTAACCGCCGAACGGAACGAGATGGTTGATCGTACGGGTGGTGTTGACCCAGATCAGTCCAGCGGCGATGCCGGCGGCAACGCGGTGCGCGCGGGCGACGTCGCGGGTCCACACCGACCCTGCCAGTCCGTACTCCGTGTCGTTGGCCTTGGCGAGGGCGTCGGCTTCGTCGGTGAAGGTCTGGATTCCGGTCACCGGACCGAAGATCTCCTCGCGGATCATCTTCATGTCGCGGTTGACGCCATCGAGGATCGTCGGCGAGTAGTAGTACCCGTCGGCCAGCGGCGGTTCCGTGGGCCGGGTGCCGCCGCAGACGAGGGTCGCGCCCTCCTGAGTGCCGCTCGCGACGTAACGGGCGATCCGTTCGCGGTGCTGCGCGGAGATCTGTGCGCCCATCTGGGTGCGCTCGGACAGCGGGTCGCCGACGCGAATGCTGCGCGCCAGCGTTGCGAAGCGATCCAGGAATTCGTCGTGTATGGCTTCTTGCACGAAGATTCGTGACGCCGCCTGACATGTTTGGCCGGCAGCGGAGAAGATGCCGTAGGCGGTCCGGTGCACCGCGGCGTCGAGGTCGGCGTCGGAGAAGATCAGCGTCGGGGACTTGCCGCCGAGTTCGAAGGTGACGAGCTTGAGGTCGTTGGCCGCGGTCGCGGCGATGTGCTTGCCGACCTCGGTCGAGCCGGTGAAGGCGATCTTGTCGACACCCGGGTGGGCGACCAGCGCGGCCCCGGCTTCCTCGCCGAGCCCCGTCACCACGTTGAAGACGCCATCGGGCAACCCGGCTTCGGCGATGAGTTGAGCGAACACCACCGCGGACACCGAGGTCTCTTCGGCGGGCTTGAGGATGATGGTGTTGCCGCCCGCCAGCGCGGGGGACAGCTTCCACGCCAGCATCAGAAGCGGCGAGTTCCACGGGACGATCGCGCCGACGACGCCGACGGGCTCTCGACGGGTATAGCTGAACGCAGTCGCGGCCTGCGGATGGGTCTCGCCGAGCACGGTCTGGGCGACACCGGCGAAGTACTCGAAATACCGCACCACGGCGTCGATCTCGGCCCGCACCTCACGGACCGGCTTGCCGTTGTCGCGCGACTCGATGACGACGAGCTGCTCGCGGTGCCGGTCGACGACTGCCGCGATCTTGGTCAGGAAGCGACCCCGGTCAGCCGCCGATACGGCGCCCCACGGTCCCTCGAACGCGGCGCGGGCTGCCCGCACCGCACGGTCGACGTCCTCGGCGCCGGATCGTGGAAGCGTCGCCCAGACCCGTCCGGAACGTGGCTCGTAGGAGTCGAAGGTCGCACCGCCGATGGCAGAGGTGGGAGAACCTGCCACGAACATGGATAGGTCGGCGACGTCGGAGCCGGACTGGGGATCGGCCAGCGTGGCCACCTCGGACGGGCGGTGGGTGGTGGCTGTCATGACGTGACCTCCTGTGGCAGTAGGACGGGCTTGATTTCTTGGAAGCTCTGCATCCGCGTCATCACCGAGTCGACGTCGCCCAACGGATAGCGACCGCTGATCAGTCGGTCGAAGGGGAGCCGGTCGGCGAGACGTTCGAGGATCGTGAGTGCAGTGCGGTAATGCGAGAGGTCACCGGAGAAGGAACCGATGACGGTGAGGTTCTTCTTGGTGATGGTGCCCGGCGCAACGGCGGTGGTACCCGCGCCGAGCTGACCGACCACCAGGTAGCGGGCATCCGGCCCGGCCATCTCCACTCCTTCGGCGAAGGCGGCGGGGTGCCCGGAGAATTCGGCGACCAGGTCGGCGCCGAGACCTCCGGTGGCGTCGCGAATCATCGCCAGACGGTCGTCCGGATCGGGATGCTCGGCAAGCGAAACGACCTCGTGCGCACCGAACTCCGAGGCGATCTCCAAGCGCGCGTCGGGTGCACCCACGGTGATCACCCGGCCGGCACCCGCCTGGGCGAACAGCCCGGTGGCGAGAATCCCCAGCGGGCCTGCGCCCTGAACGACGACGGTGTGCTCCGGCCCTATCCGGCCGGCCTGCTCGACTGCGTTGACGACCGAGCGCAGCGCACAGCTCGCCATGCTGGCGAGGTCGTCGGGGATGGCGTCGGGTACTCGCACCCGGCCCGATCCCGGAAGCACGTACGAGTGTTGTGCCAGCCCTCCGAGCAAGTGGGGCCACTGGTTCATGGTGCCCTGCCCGTAGGGAATCTTGTTCCGGCACAGCGTTGGACGCTTTCTGGCGCACATCACGCAGTGGCCGCAGACGGCGTGCGTCCACAGGATGCGGTCACCGATCCGCAAGGGTTGTCCGGTGGAGTCGACGTCGGCGCCGTCACCGATCGCGATGATCCGGCCTACCATCTCGTGACCGAGGATGAGTGGCAGCTCGACCGGGATGGCCAGGGTGCCCTCCCAGCAGTGCACGTCGGTGCCGCACAGCGAGCAGGCCACGATCTCGACCAGCAGGCCGCCCGCCTCGACGGTCTGTGGAACGGCTACCTCTTCGAGCTTCAGCGGCTCGCCGAATCCTCGGACGACGGCCGCCCGGGTGTACTCGGGCAGCGTGGCGGACTTCATCGCGGAACCTCCGCGACGTCGGGAGTGACGATGACCGGGGCAGTGGGGCGGATCTGACCCCAGATCGCCATGACGAGGAAGCTGACCAAGCACACGCCGGCAATGTACGTCGCAACGGGCCAAGTCTCGCCGCCGCTACGGATCAGCAGTGATGCGGCGATCAGCGGTGTGAAGCCGCCGACGATGGCCGCGCCGAGCTGGTAGCCGAGCGAGGCGCCGGTGAACCTGACGTTGGTGTCGAACAGCGCCGAGAAGTAGCTCGCCTGTGCGGCGTACATAAGCGAGTGTGCGACTGCCAGTCCGACGATCAGCGCGATCCACAACGTGGTCGTCGAGCCGATGCCCGCGAGCCAGAAGAACGGGAACGCGAAGAGGACCATGAAGCCGGCCCCCGCCATGTAGACGGTCCGCGTGCCGATCCTGTCGGCCAACACGCCGAACGCGCCGATCGTGATGATCGCGGCGACGGATGCGACGAGAATGCCGTTGCGGGCGTTGGATTCTCCTGCGCCGTTCTTCGCAAGGGTCAACGCGAAGACGGTGATCAGGTAGAACGTGCAGGTTTCAGCGGCCTTGGCGGCGAAGGTGATCAGGATGCCGCGGCGGCCGGTGCGGAAGGCCTCCACCAGCGGGATGCGCTTCTTCTCCTGCTCGGGTTCGATCGCTCGCGCCGCGAGCGCGGCGGCGAACTCGGGCGACTCGGTGATGGCCCGGCGAAGCCAAAGGCCCACCAGCATCAAGACCGCGCCGAGGATGAAGGGAATCCGCCAGCCCCAGCTCTTGAAGTCGTCGTCCGGCAGGAGCATGAATGCGCCGAGCACCAGGCTCGCGAGGATCAGACCGGCGTAGATCCCCATCTGGGGGCAGCTGCCGTAGAAGCCGCGCCTGCCCTCGGGGGCGTGCTCGATGGTCATGATGGACGCGCCACCCCACTCGCCACCGTGGGCGAGCCCCTGCAGCACCCGCAGGGTGACGAGGAGAATGGGTGCCGCCGTGCCGATCGTTTCGTAGGTCGGCAGTATCCCGATGCCGACCGTCGAAATGCCCATCAGCGCGAGCGTGGCGATCAGCACGCTCTTGCGTCCGACCTTGTCCCCGAAGTGACCGGCGATGATCCCGCCGACGGGACGGGCCACGAAACCCACGCCGAAGGTGGCGAGCGCGAGCAAGGTGCCCACGGCTGGGTCTTCACTGTGGAAGAACAGGGTGCCGAAGATCGTCGCGGAGAGTGCGCCGTAGAGATAGAAGTCGTAGAACTCGAGCATCGAGCCGATGCCGCTGGCCAGCGCCACGCGCCGGACCAGTCGCTCGTTGGGCACCGTTGCCCCCGTGGTGGTGGTCATGGTCGTCCTTGGTTGGTTGAAATCGGTTGACGGGTGGGGCCGATGACGCCGGCCTCGGTGAGTTGCTCGAAAACGTCCTGCGGGTAGGCCAATTCGTCGCGCAGGATGTCGTCGTTGTGTTCGCCGAGAACCGGTCCGGGGCCGTTGATGCGACCGGGTGTGCGCGACAGCTGGGCGATCAAACCCTGCATGCGCAACGCGCCGAGGGTGGGGTGGTCGACGGTTACGACGCTGCCCCGCGCGGAGAAGTGCGGGTCGGCGGCTATGTCGGCCGCGCTGTACACCGGACCGGCCGTCGCACCGACCGCGTCGAAGGCGGCCAGCACGTCGGCGTTGTCACGGCTGCTCACCCAGTCGGCGATCGCGTCGTCGATCTCGTCCCGGTGGGCTATTCGCCCGGAGATGTCGCCGAACCACTCGGCCTCGGCCAGGTCCGGACGGTCGACGACGCGCATGATGCGCTGGGCGGTGGAGGTGGTGGCGCCCGAGAGTGCGATCCACCGGCCGTCGCGGGTCTGGAAGCACTCGCGTGGAACGTTGAAGCCCGTGCGGCTGCCCTGCCGGGTTGGCAGCGTGCCGAGTTGGTCGTACGCCGACGTCTGGGCGCCGAGGATCCAGAACAGCGGTTCGTAGATGGACAGGTCGACGATCTGTCCCTGGCCGGTGGCCTCGGCGTGCCGCAGGGCGACCATCGTCGCGAAGGCTCCGGCGAGCGCGGCGACGCCGTCGGCGAGCGGCCACTGCGGCAGCACGGGAGGACCGTCGGCCGCGCCGTTGGTGTCGGCGAATCCCGACATCGCCTCGGCGATGGTGCCGAAGCCCGGGCGGGAGCTATAGGGCCCGGTCTGCCCGAAGCCCGAGACCCGGACCACCACCAGCTTGGGGTTGGCGGCCAGCAGGTCCTTGGGGTCGAGGCCCCACTTCTCCAGGGTGCCCGGGCGAAAGTTCTCGATGAAGACGTCGGCCTCGGCCAGCAGCCGGCGCATGACCTCGGCACCGCGGGGATCGGAGAGCGCGAGGCTGATGTCGCGCTTGTTCCTACCGACCACGGCCCACCAGAGGGATTCGCCGTCCTTGCGCCACTCCCACTGCCGCAATCCGTCGCCGCGGGGGTGCTCGACCTTGATCACGTCGGCGCCGAAGTCACCGAGCAGTGTCGCCACCATCGGCCCCGCGTAGATGGTGGCGGCGTCCACGACGCGCACTCCGGTGAGGGGCGGATCAGCCGCACCAGAATTTGTATCAAACATTTGATTAAACTAGCTGGCGTGTGACGCCGAGCACAAGCCCGAAGTGGAAGCGGGTTGCGGCACGTGCACGACATGGCCCGTCGAAACTGCCGTCACGGTCGTCTTTCGGGCGGATCGACGACCGTGGCCGCAGTCTCGGCGACTACGGAGTCACGCGCCGCCGCACTGCCGCCACCCCGGCACCCAGCGCCGCGACGACGATCGCGCCCGCCCACACCAGATGGGCGCCGATCAGCAGCCCCCGGTGCGCTGCAGGCGGCTGGTCGCCGCCGACCCGGTAGAGGGCCAGGTCGTCGTCGCGGTGCACGACCGGCAGGTCCAAGGCCGGAGCGGGCCCTTCGACCACCACCCAACCGACGCCCGCCTGCCGAAGCGCTGCGGCGTCGGCGCCGTCGAGCAGCAGCCGCTGCACCTCGCGGGCCCGCTTCCCCTCGCCGGGGATGGTCTGGCCGCCGATCACCAGGTCGCCGGTGCTCAGCACGTCGGCCGACACCCACCGCGGCAGCGGGTCGAGGACCGGGGCCGCGCCAGACCACGGGAACACCCGCATGCTGTCCGGCGGCAGTACGGCGACGGGCCGTGGGTCGGCGTTGATCGCAGCGGCCACGGTCTGCCAGGCGGCGGGGTAGCGCACGGCGGTCATCTTCCCGCCGACGCCCCACGCCAGGTCGGGGAGCACTGCCAGCAGCGCCGCACAGCACACGGCTGCCGTCGCGACCGCAGGGATCCGACCGCGCAGCGTCACCACGGCCGCCCCGGCGGCGAGCGCGTACCCGGGCATCGCAAGCGCCACCCACTTCTGCCCGTCCCGCAGCACGCCGAGGCCGGGGACGGCCCGCATGATCGACTCGACCGCGGCCAGTCCCGGTCCGGTCGCCATCAGAGCCGGGCCGACGACGGCGACGACGGCGAGCACCAGCAGCGGCACGGCGGCGGGACGGCGGATCACCACGGGCAGGCCGGCCGCCACCACTGCCAGCAGCACCACGGTGGCCACCACCGCGAACGCCGTCGTCCGCGTGTCGGGTACCGCGTCGCCGTTCCAGATGCCGCCCAGCCCCGCGAGGCTCACCAGCGTGCCGAGCCCGGGTTCGGCGCGCGCCGCGAATGCCTGCACGCCCACCGCCTGTGACGACGCCAGCGAGCCGCCTGCCGTCGAGGCGACCAGCCACGGCAACGCGCCCAGCACCGCGGCTGCCAGGGCGACGCCCGCGCACGCCCAGCGCGGTCTGCCCGCACCCGGCGCCACGCAGCACACCAGCGCGACCGTCGCGGCCAGCATCAGTCCGGTCGGCGTCAGGCCTGCCACCGCGGTGAAGCCGACCAGCGGCCACCAGCTGCCGTCGCCACCGCGGATGCGCAGCACCGCGACCGCCACCCAGGGCAGGCAGCCATATCCGACGAGCAGACTCCAATGCCCCTGCAGCAGCCGCTCGGCGACGTAGGGATTCCAGATCGCGAGCGTCGCCGCGACGAACTGGCCGGGCAGACCCGCGTCGGGCAGCACTGTCGCGACCAGGCGCGCCGACCCCCAGCCGGCCAGCCACAGCCCCGCGAGCAGCAGTGCCTTGACCACCACGCCGCCGTCGACGACCGACGACAGCACCGCGACCGCGAAGTCCTGCGGGAGGGCCCTCGGGGCGGCCTCGGACAGACCGAGTGCGGCGTCGGTGAGGTAGGAGCGCGGCGTCGACACGGCGTCGCGCAGCAGCAGGTAACCGGGAGCCAAGAGCGGCCCCGTCACCACCATCGACAGTGCCAGCGACCAGGCCGGCACCGCCCAGTCACGGGAGGAGCGGGCGGTCAGACCGGTCGGTCCGGCGGCAGATCGGACGGCCGCTGCGTTGGCAACTTCTCCGTCTTCGCCTCCGCCGCGGGCATCGGTCCGGAGTCCTCGGCCGAGCGTCTGCCGAAGAAACCGTGGTCGGAATCGTCGAGTCCCGGGTCGATCAGTGCGGACTCGGCCCGCAGCGTGAACGCGCCGAGCAGCGCGCCACCGACCAGGGCCAGCAGCCCCAGTGCGGTGAAGGTGATCGGCAGGATGCGGCCCCACAGTCCGACGGTGTCGCCTTCGGCGCGGGCGCTGGCCACCTGTGACTCGACGGTCTCCTCGTCGGAGGTCAGGTTGTAGTCGACGAACGTGACCTCGGGCTTGAGCGGATCACGTGCGTAGTAGTGGTAGCCGTGCTCTTCCTTCTTGACGATGGTGCCCGACACCGGATCCACCCAGAACGTGCGCTGAGCGGCGTAGAAGCGGTCCATCGTGATCGGGTCCGCCGGGTCGTCGGCGGGCAGGCCCCACAGCTCGGCGCGTGCCGTGACCTGGCTGTCCTCGTCGTTGTCGTAGAGCGACGCGTACTTGACCGGGTCGACGAGCTTGTCGTCGCCGTCGTAGCCGACGTTCTGCGTGAACCGGTAGGTGTTGAGACCGTTGACGTCCTCTTCACCCTCGTAGTTCGCGTCGTAGGCCTTCTGCGCGATCGGGTCGAAGAACGGATACGTCTTCTTCTCGGTGTCGAACGGGAAGCGGTAGGACAGCCCCTCGTGCGGCAGCGCGACGTTGGTCGGCGGCGACTCGTCCTCGATGCTGCGCGGCTTCTGCACGGCACCGCCGGGGTTCGTGTCGCTCGACACCGCCAGCGCCGTCTTGCGGTCGAGTGTGACCGTGTCGACCATCGCCAGCATCAGGCCGTTGTCCTGCTGCTTGTCGGTGCGGCGCAGGGTGTCGCCGACCTGGAGCGTGACGACGTCGGCGTTCGCGGGCGCCTCGACGCTGATCTCCTGCTGCATGACCAGCGGAACGTCTCGGTCGACGACGAACTTCGTGGCCACCAGCGAGGCGGGATCGAAGGCAGTACCCGTGCCCTCACCCACCAGGGTGGTGTCGATGTCGAGGGGGATCTTCGAGATCTTGCCCTTGGTGTAGGTAGACAGCAGCAGCGCGGCGATCAGAAGGGCAGCCCCAATGCCCATCAGCCCGCACGCCGCAAACCGTAGCGCCACAGTGCGGTTCAAACCGTGCTCCTTATCCTTTGGGCGAGCACTGTGCTCGACAGCCCGAAGGCAAACTCGTCCGACCCTAACAGGGTCGAGTGGGGCCGGGCCCTACTAGCAGGCCTTCGGGCACACTGGGCACCGTGACCGAGAGTAAAGGGGCGAGCGATCGGCTCGGCTTCCTGCCCGCCGTCGAGGGGATGCGCGCGTGCGCGGCCATCGGCGTCGTGATCACCCACGTCGCATTCCAGACCGGGCACACCTCGGGCGTGACGGGCCGGGTGCTCGGCCGGTTCGATCTCGCCGTCGCCGTCTTCTTCGCACTGTCGGGATTCCTGCTGTGGCGCGGTCACGCCGCTGCCGCCCGCGGGCTGCGGCAGCGCCCGCCGACCGGCCACTACCTGCGGTCGCGCATCGTGCGCATCATGCCGGGCTATCTGGTCGCCGTGGTGGTGATCCTGTCCCTGCTGCCCGAGGTCAAGGCCGACCTCACCGTCTGGCTCGCCAACCTGACCCTCACGCAGATCTACGTGCCGCTGACGCTGACCGCCGGCCTGACCCAGATGTGGAGCCTGTCGGTCGAGGTGAGCTTCTATCTGGTGCTCCCGCTGCTCGCCCTGTTCGCGCGACGGCTGCCGGTCCGTGCCCGGGTTCCGGTGATCGCGGCCGTCGCCGTGGCGAGCCTGGCGTGGGGTCTCATCCCGTTCGACGCCCCGTTCGGCGTCAATCCGCTGAACTGGCCGCCCGCGTTCTTCTCCTGGTTCGCCGCGGGGATGCTGATCGCCGAGTGGACCGTCAGCCCCGTCGGGCTGGCGCACCGGCTGGCGCGGCGGTGCTGGCTGATGGCGCTCGTCGCGGTGGCGGCGTTCGCCGTCGCGGCGTCACCGATCGCCGGGCCCGAGGGTCTGACGCCGGGCACGGTGGGTCAGTTCGTGGTGAAGACCGCGATGGGCGCACTCGTCGCCGGGGCACTGCTGGCACCCCTGGTGCTCGACGGTCCCGACGCGACGCACCGGTGGCTGGGCAGCGCGCCGATGGTGACGCTCGGCCGGTGGTCGTACGGCCTGTTCGTGTGGCACCTCGCCGCTTTGGCGATGGTGTTCCCCGTCATCGGGCAGTTCGCGTTCAGCGGCAGCATGCCGGTCGTGCTGGTCTTGACGTTGGTGTTCGGGTTCGCGATCGCTGCGGTGAGCTACGCCCTGGTGGAGTCGCCGTGCCGGCAGGCGCTGCGGCGCTGGGAGAGACGCCACGATCCGTCGCCGCTGGACAGCTCGATCACCGACGCCCCGGAACCCGCCGTCGCGCGGTGACGACGCGGGCATGATGGCGGCATGGCATCCGAATCGCTGACCACAGACGTCGTCGCCTTCCTGTCGTCGGGCACCCGGACCGGCAAGCTCGGTTACCTGGCCAAGGACGGACGGCCACTGATCGCGCCGATCTGGTTCGTCGTCGACGGAGAGCAGCTGGTGTTCAACACCGGTCGGGACACCGCGAAAGGCCGTGCGCTGGTGCGTGATCCGCGGGTGGTGCTGGTGGTCGACGACGAGCACCCGCCGTTCTCCTTCGTGCAGGTTCAGGGCACCGCCTCGATCAGTGACGACGACCCCGACCTGCTGCCGATCGCCACCCGGATCGCGGCGCGCTACATGGGGCCCGAGCGCGCCGAGGAGTTCGGTAGGCGCAACGGCGTACCCGGCGAGCTGGTCGTCCGCATCACGCCGACGAAGGTCATTGCTGCGTTCGACGTGGCCGACTGACCGAGTCGGCGGGCCACACCGCCGAGGCCGCGAGCATCGCCACCGAGACGAGCGCCAGCAGCTGCACGCCCCAGAAGTGCCCGACGTAGCCGTCGACCGAGCGCCACGGGTTCTGGCTGAGCACCGCGCCCGCCAGGATCAATCCGCCCGACGTCACGACCATGGCGGTGCGGTCGAGTGCGATGGGCCGATGGCGCAGCAGGTGCCGCACGCCGACGCAGGCGGCCATCACCACCAGGCCCACCCACCCGGACACGACCCAGCCGAGCGTCAGCGCCGCCGCGCCTGCGGCGACGGGCGGGACCCGCCACGGCTGGGCCGCCACCTCGTCGGGACGTGCCCGGCGGGCCGGCCACAGCGCCAACAGCGCGAGCAGCGGCAGCAGTGCCAGGCCGCCGAAGAGGCCGGTGCGGTAGAGCGTGTTCGACGCGAAGTCCAGTGTCACCGAACCGGTCTCACCTGCCGGCACCAGCCAGCCCTGCTGCCATCCGTTCACCGTCACGGGCCGCAGCGCGGTTCCGTCCTGGCTGCGGGCCACCCAGCCGGGGTTGACGCTCTCGGGCACCACCAGCACCCGGTCGGCGGGTGCGGCGGCGATCTCGACGACGCGGCGGTCGTTGGTCCACTCGCCGGTCGGCGCGCGGGTGGTCGGTGCGGGCTGGACGTCGCGCTCGGCCGGTGTCGTCAACTGCACCCCGTCGACGAAGAAGGCATCGCCGGGGCTGACCAACAGTTCCTGCTGCCCGGCGGGCAGCGCGATGGGGGAGCGCAGGCACGGGGTCGCCGCGATCGGCTTGCCGTCGAGGAGGTCACCGACGGTGGTGTCGACCGACGTCTGCACGAACAGGCCTGCCAGCCCGATGATCGGACCCTTGCCGCACGGCAGCGTGACGGCGCGGTCGCGGTTGGCGGCGGCGTCCGCGGCCGCGATCGCCGTGCCGCGCCGGTCCAGTGCGGTCACCTCGGCGAGGCCGGGCGGCTTGACCTGGTCGAAACCCAATGAGGTGCGGTCGATTACGTCCGACCAGTCCAGGATCGACACCTTGACCACGTCGGTGCTGTGCGGGTGCAGCCGTACGGTCTGCGCGCCGCCCTGCGGGTCCAGCGACCGGACCTGCGGGCCGTCGCCGAGGTCGATGGCCACCAGCGTCGGGTGCGCGGGCAGCGCCGAGGAGCTGGGTGCCAGGCGCAGCGCGGCCACCTCGGTCGGCCGCGGCAGGCGGACCTCGAGGTTCGCACCGGTGCGGTGCTGGACGACGCGCTGCGGAGCGGTCCAGGAGGTGCGGAGATCGCCGTCGGTGGCCGCATAGGCCGAGCCGAGCACGTCGATCGGGTCGGAATCACCGGCTGCGCGCGTGGTGCCCGGCTGCCCGATCAGGTCGGCGAGGTTCGGGCCCTGACGGGCGCGCACCCACACGGTAGGCGTCACCGTCGTCGCGGTCGGCACCGCGAGCGTGCGGCTGAGGTTGACCGGTTCCTCGGGCGCCAGCGCCATGGCCGCAGCACAGAGCACGCCGTCGGGACCGTCGGCGCAGCCCGGCCTGCCGAGCAGCTCGGACCCCAGATCCCATTGCGCCACAGTCGATCCCGGCGGCGGCGCGGGAACCTCCACCGTGCGGCGCAGATTCACCGGTTGGGCGAAGCCGTTCGCGTCGAACTGCATGATCGAGAAGTCGGTGATGCCGAACTGGACTCCCGCCGAGCCGTCGTCGGTGCCGATGGCGGTGAACCGCACCCACGGCGTCTCGCCGTACGGCAGCGCGACGCTGACCGGCTTGCCCGGCTCGTCGAAGCGCACGGTACTGGTGCCGTTGGCCGTCGACACCTCGATGCGCCGCACCTGTGCCCCCACGGCCGTCGCGCTCGGCGTGATGGTGACGGTCGCGTTGGCGATGGGGCGGTCGAAGTCGACCTGAAGCCACTGACCCAGCGCCGCCTGCAGGGAATTGGACACCCAGCTGGTCGACGAGTCGCCGTCGATGGCGGCGGCTGGGCCGGTCGCGGGCGCCACGTACGGCAGGGCCGTCGAGTCGGCAGAAGAGCTGGACACGGTGAGCCGGCCACCTGGCCACGAGCCGTACACGGTGTCGGTTCCCGGTGCGGGATAGTCCATCACGCGGTTGAACGTGCGCCGCGGATCGTCGGGGGCGCGGATGGCCGACGAGTGATCGTCGACGCGACCGTAGTCGGTCTCGCGTGCCGCGGGTGTGTCGCTGACGACGACGACCGGTGCGGACAGCCCCGCGCGTTCGGCGTCCGCCGTCAGCAGCATTGGGCCAAGTGGCTTCTCGCCCAACAACCTTCGACGTTCGTCGAGGCGCAGCAGCGCCTCGGGCGCCCCGTCGACGCGGGCCATGGCGTCGGCGTCGACCAGGTACGGCCGCGTCGGCACCGACCCGTCGACGCGGTAGATCTCGACGGCCGGGTACGGCGGCCGCAGGCCGCTGTCGCTGATGAACCCCTCCAGCGTGCCGGGCCCGATCAGCTCGCCGAACTCGGCGACCCTGGTCAGGCCGGGCGACCCGTCGATCGCGCGGTGCACCAGCAGCGGTCGCGCCGACCGCGACCCGTCGGGGTCGAGATCGTTGCGGACCACCACGTACGAGATGCCCTGCCGTGCCAGCGTTTCGGCCAGGCCGGCGGACGGCCGTCCCGCGGCGAACAGTCGTTGCACCGAGTCGAGCGCACGGATCGTCTGCGGCGGGGTCAGCGGGATCGAATCGCGTACCCCCCACGGGCTGGCGCCGAGGACCTGCAGCGGTTCGTCGTGGCTGTTGCCCCACACCTGCGTCGCGAACGGCGCTCCCGGGGCGACCAGGACGCGGCCCGGGTCGGGAAAGTTGTTGGCGTCCAGCCACGCTGCCGCCTCGTGCCAGTACCCGGGGATCGCGGTGAACCCACCCGTCGGTGACAGCCGACCGGTCCACGCCAGCGAGCTGCCCGCGGTCAGCGCGACCAGCACGACGACGCCGACGGCCACCCGCTTGTCGCGTTCCGGGTGGGTGAACGCCGCCACCCACTCGCTGCGTGGCGCGCTGCCGGGTAGCGGTATCCGGCCGAGGAGGTGGGCGATGCCGAGGGCGATGGGCAACCGCAGCAGCGGCTCGAGTTTGTGCACGTTGCGCAGCGGCGTCCCAGAGGCGTCGAGGAACGCCTGTACGTGCTGGGCAATGGGCGAACCGAGGCCGCCGGAGTAGCCGGCCGCGAGCAGGACGAGGCCGGTGAACAGCATCACCAGCAGCCGGCCGCGGGCGGGCATCGACCGCATCGCCAGCCCCGCCAGACCCGCGGCGGCCACCAGCGTGGTCGCCAGGACCGCCACCGAACCCGTCACCAGGGACGAGCCTGCGGTGGCGTTCGGCGCTACGAACGGCGTCCAGCTGTAGGTGCCGCGCAGCACCTCCGTGAGCGACAGCCACTGCGTCGTCACCCCGGAGGACTCGATGAAGTCGAGAAAGGGGGGACTGACCCGGCCCAGCACGAACAGCGCGACCACCCACCACGTCACGGCGAGGACGGTGCACAGCGCCCACCAGCCGGTGAACCGCCACCACAGCCGGTTGGGTCGGTGCGCGGCCCACCAGATCAACGCGGCAAGGCAGCCGGTGAGCGTCGCGACGGCGTTGACCGCACCCATCAGCGCGACGGCGCATGCGGACCGCGCGGCGAGTTGCCGCACCCGTGGGTCGCCGCGCAGCGCCAGGATCACCGGCAGCAGCACCCACGGCGCGAGCATCATCGGCAGCGTCTCCGAGGAGATCGCGCCGATCGTGGTCAGCACCCGCGGTGACAGGGTGAAGGCAGCGGCGGCGATCACGCGCGAGCCGCGGCTGCCGATGCCCAGTGCCTCCGCGACCCGCAGCACGCCCCAGAAGCCCACGACGAGGAGCAGCGCCCACCACAGCCGCTGCGTCACCCAGCCGGGCAGGCCGACGACGTCACCGGCGAGGAAGAACGCCCCGTGTGGGAAGAGGTAGCCGTACGCCTGATTCTGGGTCTGCCCGAACGGCAGGTCGCCGTTCCACAGGTGGGCGGCGCGCGCGAGGAACCGCAGCGGGTTCGCGGTCAGGTCGAGTTTGGTGTCCGGCGCGATCTGCCCGGGGGATTGGGCAAAGCTCAGGATCAGCGCGACGGCGCTGACCAGCCACAACCAGCGCCGAGAAATGGGGGCATCCCCGTGTGCTGCGCTACGTACGGTCGCCGTACTCGACCCTGTTGAGCACCGACGACGCCGGATCGCCCGCCTGAACGGGGGGCTTGCTGTCCTCCTGGACCATCAGCGTCACGCCGAAGATTGCGGCCGCGCCGAGGAGCAGACCAACGACGATGCTGGCTGCCGCAGGCAAGACGAACCGATCCACTGGGCCAAACTAGCACGGCGCCCGTTAGCCTCGATGACCATGGCTGCAACCCTCCGAACGTCGACCGGACGATCCCGTGCCCTCTGCGCCGTGCTGGCCGCATCGGCCCTGACCTTGGCGTGCACGCCGGGATCGGCGACTCCGGAGACCACCGGGGCCGAGGCTCCCGCGTCCGCCGTGACGCCGACGCCCGTGTCGACCTCCACCACGCTGCCCCCCACGCCGGGTGCGCCTGCCTGCGGTCAGGGCGACGCGCTGCTGGCCTCGATGTCGACCCGCGACAAGCTCGCGCAGTTGCTGATGGTCGGGGTGACCGGGGCGGCAGACGCCACCGCAGTCGTCGACCAGCACCACGTCGGCGGCATCATGATCGGTAGCTGGACCGACCTGTCGATGCTCAACGACGGCACGATCCCCGCACTGGCCGGCACCTCCGCTCCGCTTCCGCCTGCGGTCAGCGTCGACGAGGAGGGCGGCCGAGTGTCCCGGCTGAAGTCGATCATCGGCGTTCAGCCATCGCCGCGGGTGCTCGCGCAGAACAACACCCCGGCCCAGGTGCGCGACATCGCGTTCGCGCGCGGGCAGGCGATGCGCGGGCTCGGCATCACGGTCGACTTCGCCCCGGTCGTCGACGTCACGACCGAGTCGGACGACGAGGTCATCGGCGACCGCTCGTTCGGCTCCGACCCGGCCCAGGTGGCCCAGTACGCCGGCGCCTACGCCCAGGGCCTGCGCGACGCGGGCGTGCTGCCCGTGCTCAAGCACTTCCCTGGCCACGGCAGCGCCTCCGGTGACTCGCACGTCGGCGGCGTCGTCACGCCGCCGATCGGCGACCTGCAGACCAGCGATCTGATTCCGTACCGGTCGTTGACCACCCAAGCGCCGGTGGCCGTCATGGTCGGCCACATGCAGGTGCCCGGGCTGACGGGCGACCTGCCCGCGAGCCTGAGCCCCGCGGCGTACGCCCTGCTGCGCTCGGGCGGGTACGGCGGTCCGCCGTTCAACGGCATCGTCTACACCGACGACCTGTCGAGCATGGGTGCCATCAACCAGCGCTACGGCGTGGCCGAGGCCGTGCTGCGCTCGCTGCAGGCCGGCGCGGACGTCGCACTGTGGATCACCACCGGTGAGGTGCCCGCCGTGCTCGACCGGCTCGAGAGCGCGGTCAACGCCGGTGAACTCGACATGAGCCGCGTCGACGGCTCGGTGCTGCGAATCTCCGGCACCAAGGGGCCGTCCCCGCGCTGCTGACTAGCGGACCACCTTCACGACGCCCAGTGAGGGGTCCGAGGCGCTGATCGGGTTGCCTGCCGTGCGCAGCGCCTCCAGCAGGTCGATGACGTCGGCGTCGAGGCGCTCGCCAGGCATCACCAGCGGAATGCCTGGCGGATAGGGCGTGATGGCCTCGGCGGCGACCCGCCCGTGCGCCTGCGCCAGCGGCACCGTCGCGTCGGCGGCGAAGAACGCCTCACGCGGTGTCAGCGCCACGGCGGGCCGCACCGACAGCAGGTCGGCGAGCAGGTCGGCGTCCGCGCCCTCGGGTCGCGTGCCGACCTCGGCCGCGATGCTCGCGAGCCCCGACACCAGCCGGTCCATGTCGGCATCGGTGTTGCCGATCGTCGTGATGCACAGCAGATGTCCCGCACCGCTCAACTCCGGCTGCACGCCGTACTCCCGGTTGAGCCGGGCCAGCACGTCGCGGGCGTCGGCCGCCAAACCCGCCGTGCCGATCAGCAGCTTCGTCTCGTCGAGCTGATGCAGACCGGTGCCGGGCCCCGTCAGGTGCTCCCGGCGCAGCACGGTCAGACCCGGTGTGGCGGCGATCTCCTCAGCGGTGCGCCGGGCCCGGTCGAGCGCCCGCTCGAGCAGGGCGTGCCCGTCGCGCATCATCTCCCGGCGCGCGAGGTCGATCGACGCCATGATCGCGAAGTGCGGGCTGGTGGTCTGGATGAGCTGCAGCGCCCGCCGCACCGTTGCGGTGTCGAGTTGTTCAGGGTCGACGTGCAGCACCGCGGCCTGGCTCAAGCCCGACAGGATCTTGTGCACGGACTGCACCGTCGCTGCGGCACCGGCTCGTTCGCCGGGCGTCGGTAGGTCGGGGTGGAACGCGAAGTGCGGTGAGTGGGCGCCGTCGACGAGCAATCGGGCGTCGTGTCTGCGGCAGGCATCTGCCAGTGCGGCGATGTCACCGGTGGTGCCGTAGTACGTGGGGTGCAGCACCCACAGGGCGGCAGCGCCACTGTCGGCCAAGGCGCGTTCCACCACCGCCGTGTCCAGACCGTGCGCGACGCCGAACCGTTCGTCCCACCGGGGTTCCAGCCAGACCGGGCGGGCGCCGACCTGCACCAGCCCGGCGAGCACCGACTTGTGGGCGTTGCGGGCCACCAGCACCGGCTCGTCGGGTCGCAGCGCCGAAAGGGCAGCGGCCACATTGCCCGTCGTCGACCCCTGCACCAGGATGAAGCTCTGCCCCACGCCCCAGGCGTCGGCGATCAACCTTTCCGCGTCGAGGATGGGGCCCTCGGGACAGTGCAGGGTGTCGGTGTCGGGCAGGTTGTTGAGGTCGATCGCCGCGATGTTGTCGCGGAACCACGGGTCCAGGGTCCTGCCGCCCTTGTGTCCAGGACTGTAGAACGGCGCCTGCTCCCGTTCGACGAAGCGCCGCAGCGAGTCGAACAGCGGTGCGGCGTCGTGCCTCTCGGGGTGCATCTCCTCAGAGCCCGTACACCCGCTCGGCGTTGTGCACGCCGATCATGTCGACGATCCGGATGGCGTCGGCCTCGGTACAGTCACCTGCACGCACCCACTCACCGAGGATCAGTCCCATGGAGCGCCGCCAGAGCACGGACCCCAGCACGTGCAATTCGGGCGGCCCGAAGGCGTCCGACGAGTAGAGCTGCTTGGCGAACGGCGCGGTCTCGAGTGCTTCGGCGACCAACCCCGTGGACCGCACGCCGAGGTAGTTGATGGCCAGGCCCACGTCGAAGTTGACGTGGTCGAAGGCCTGCGCGAGGTAACCCGCCTGACGCTGAAACGGGTAGCAGTGCAGCAGCAGTACCGGGACCGGGAGCATCGTGCGCAGCAGTGGTAGCAGCAACATCGGGTCGGTGCGATGCAGGTCGAGATCTCGGTCGCCGAACCCGACGTGCACCTGGATCGGCAACCCGTGCGCTGCGGCCTCGTGCACGCCGAACGCGATCAGCAGTGGGTCGTCGAGCCGCAGCGGCCTCGGCTGGGCGGCCAGGTCCCGTGCCCGCGCGACGACGTCGGCGTCGTCGGGTCGCGACCACTCCACGTCGAAGCCGACGCGGTAGGCGGCAATGGTCTTGGTGCCGACGACATCTGGCGAGTCGGCGGCGGCCTGCAGCGCCGCCCGGAACGCCGCCGGGAAGTCCTCGGCCGACGTGCCGCCCTCCAGCAGGTCCTCGGCGAGCCGTTCCAGCCGCAGGATCTCCGACGACGGCACGCCGCTGAGGTCGGTCAACCGCTCCGGGGTGGTGATGAGGTCGCCCTTGAAGCCGGTGTCGACGATCCAGCGGGACACGCCCGCGGCGGGCAGCATCGCCCTGGCCAACTCGTCGGGCGCGAACTCGCTGCGGCGCGCCCAGTAGTCGTCGGCGCCGGCCAACGCGTCGAGGCCAAGGAGCGGCGCACACCACCGGCGGATGGAAAGGCCCAGCGGGGAGTCGAATTGGGTCATGAAGGCGGGCACCGGATCGGTCGAGCCCTCGTTGATCGCTGCCTCGAACCCGGCCCGGTCGACCGGCTGGTCGTACGCGCCGTGCACGTGGTGGTCGATCAGCGTGACGCGACGCAGATGGTCGGCGAGTTCGTCGGGGACGTCCACCCCGCCGAACACGTCCTGCAACTCACCAGCCGGCATACTTCGCGACCTCCTCGGCGTCGACTCGTCCCGCCGCGGCATCGGCGATCGCGGCGCCGAGGATCTCCGCGCCGCGGACCGCCTCGGCCTCGGTCAGCACCAGCGGTGGCGTGATCTCCAAGACGTTGCCGCCGACGTAGTACACGACGGCACCCAACTCCCACGCACGGTAGACCACCTGCGCGGCCAGTCGCGGATCCCGGTCCCCGGTCGCGGGATCGACGAGTTCTACACCGATCGCCAGGCCGCGCCCGCGGACGTCGCCGATGCGGTCGGCACCGGGGGAGCCGGCCAGGTCGCGCAGCGCATTCGACAGCAGCGCACCGACTTCCGCCGCGCGGTCGGCCAGCTGATCTCCGACGATGGTCGCCAGCACCGCACGCCCGGCCGCCGCGCAGACGGGGTTGCCCGCGGTGGTCAGCAGCGCCGCGGCCGGAGGGTGGTCGAGAATCTCCGCCGGGCCGACCGCCGCCGACAGAGGCAAGCCACCGCCGAGCACCTTGCCGAACGTGACTATCTCTGGAACGACGCCGTCGTGCTCGAACGCGTGCAGCGTGCCGGGCCGACCGAGGCCCATCTTGACCTCGTCGCAGATCATCGGGACGCCGTGCGCGCGGCACAGGTCGTGCAGGCGCGCCAGGAACCCGTCGGGCGGGACGACCAGGCCGCCGTCGGACAGGATCGGCTCCACGATCAGGCAGGCGATCGATCCGGTGAGCAGCGCCTGCTCGGCCAGGCCGAGGCAGGCGCTCGCGTCCTCCTCGACGTTCCCTCCGCGACCCTCCCCGTCGCTTCGCTCGCCCCGAGAAGGCCGAAACGGGTTGGGATACGGAATGAACACCGCGTCCGGGTCGGCAGGCACGCCGGCGTCGACGTGCACGCCGGAGACGCCCATCGCGACGCCGACGCCACCGTGGTAGCTGTGCTCGAACGCCAGGACCGTGCGCCGCCCGGTCGCGTGCCGACACGCCCGCAGCGCAACGTCGTTCGCATCCGATCCCGCATGCCCCAGGTACACCCGCCGCTCGCCGGTGCCCGGCACCAGCGCCAGCAGATCCTCGGCCAGCCCCACCGAGTCGGGGTGGACGGCGGACAGCCCGCCCGAACCCGGGGCGGTGCGTACCGCCCTGCTCACGGCCTCGACGATGGCCGGATGAGCGTGGCCCAAGCCGGACGCGGTCCACGTCGCAGACAGATCCAGCAGCTCACGCCCGTCCGGGGTGACGAGCGTCGACCCGTGCCCCGAGACGACTTCGAGCGGGAAGAAGCGGAGCTTCTCGATGCCCGCGACGGCCGCCGCATCGCGGGCGTAGAGCGTGCTCACCTACGTGCCGCGGGTCCGTCGTCGGCGGCGGCAGCGGCCGTCAGGTCCAGTTCGCGGCTCAACGACTCGCCGACGCGCTTGGCGATGCGTGACGCGGCGATCGCGATCACCAGTCCGATCAGGCACCAGTAGATGCCGAGCAGGGGTGCAGCCGACCACGTTTCGGCGCCCTTGACGTTGAACCAGAGCACCACCGCGATCACGACGGCGCCCAGGATCGGCAAGGCGAGTCCGAGCACCTTGCCCTTGCCGCCGTGAATCCGGGCGAACTTAGGGGCGCTGGTGAACCAGGCGGCGGCGAGTTCCACCAGCAGGTAGCAGACCATCAGGCACACCGAGCCTGCGACGGCGAACAGGAAGTACGTGTCGATCGCGGGGTTGCCGGTGCCCATGTCGGGCCACTTCAGTGCGCCGCAGACGAGATCGACCACCAGCGCGACGGCGACCACCAGCCACGTGGCCGTACGGGGACCGCCGGTGCCCTCGTGGATCTGAGCCAGCGCCTTCGGGCCGAACCCGTCGCGGCCGAACGCGTAGAGCATCCGTCCCGACGTCGCCGACGTGGCCAGGTGGCAGCCGAACGCCGACACGATCGCGGTGAAGATGATCAGCAGGCTGAACCACTGGCCCACATAGCTACCGCCCAAGTCGCCCAACGTGTTTCCCGATCCCCCGAACGCCTCGAGGCCCGCCGCATCTGTTCCGAAGCCGACGACCTGAGCGAACATCACCACGACGAACAGCACGCCGGTCAGGATCAGCGTTCCCGCGAGCGCGCGGGGGATGTTGCGGCCCGGGTCGTCGGTCTCCTCGCCCATCGAGGCGCACGCCTCGAAGCCGGCCCAGGAGAGGAACGCCGCCACGACGCCGCTGATCACCGCGGAGGCGGGAACTCCGTCGAACGTGAAGACGCTGAAGTCGATGCCGGTCGTCGGCGCCCCACCCTTGGCGAAGATCACGACGACGAGGACCAACATCGCCACGATGCCGATGCCCTCGATGACGAGCAGGATCTTGCCCAACAGCCGGACGTCACGGCCGGACAGCAGGAACGAGATGACCGCCCCCACCGCCACGACGGCCAGCCACGGCAGCTGGTAGGGGTCTTCGTTGCCCGGCTGCAACGCGGCGACGAACGCATTCACGAACGCCGCAGTCAGGGCCAGGGTGCCGATGGAGAAACCCACGTAGGCGCCGAGCATCGCGAAACCCGAGAAGAACCCGGCCCGCGGCCCGATGGTCCCGCCGACGAGGCCGTAGGCCGACCCGGCGTGGTTGAGGTGACGGGTCAGCCGGACGAAGCTGTAGCCCACCAGCGACACCCCGATCAGGCCGATCAGGAAGACCAGCGGAATCGCCTTGCCCACCGTGGCGATCAGGCCCTGCCCGTTGCCGGACATCGCCAGGGTCGGGCCCACCAGGGCGACCGACATTGCCAGCGCGACCCAGAACGGCAGTCGTCGGTGGGGGAGTTGGTCGGCTCCCAGCGGTTGGTCGGCCGACACGTTGGTACTCACAGATGTCTCCTTCTGAGGTGGGTCAGCAGCTCCACGCGAGGCGCAGAGCCGCGGTGGTCTCGGCAGGCGACAGGTCGCCGAAAGTGGCTATCTCGTAACGACGTACGGCGACCAGCGCGCCGACGATCTCGGGGGTGAGCAGTTCGGCCGCCGTCGCGGAGTGCTCGATCGCGTCGATGACGGCGGTCTGCTCCGTATCCAGCGGTGGCGGTGCCGTCGCGACGTTGGAGGGATTGTCGGCGACCTCGTCGGGTAGCTCGAGCGAGCGGTCGATGCCGCGCAGTGCGCTGCCGAGGAACGCCGCGGCCGCCAGGTACGGATTGGCGCTCGGGTCGATGAGCTTGAGTTCGGCGTTCGCACCGTGCGGGCTGCCGGGCGTCGCGGCGATGAAGCGCACCGCTGCCTCGCGGTTCTCCAGTCCCCAACACGCCGTCGCGCCTGCCCAGTTGCCCGGCTTGAGGCGCAGCGCCGAGACCGCCGAACCGGCATAGACCCCGATCAGGTCCGGCAGGGCATCGATGACGCCTGCGATCGCCGACTTGCCTGCCGCACGCAGGCCGTACGGACCGTCGCCCCCGGAGAACAGCGGCCCCTCAGCGTCGGCCAGGGACAGGTGCAGGTGCGCCCCGTTGCCTGCCGCGCCCTCGAAGGGCACGGGGGAGAACGATATTCGCAGACCGTGACGCGCTGCGGTGCGCCCGAGCACGATGCGGGTGAGGATCACCGAGTCGGCGGTGGCGACGGCGGTGTCGGGTGCCAGCGACACCTCGAGCTGGTCGTGGCCGTACTCGGTGTGGATCTGCTCGATGCTCAGCCCGGCGCGCTCCGCAGTGGTCGCGAGGTCCACCAGGAACGCCGAGCGGTCCAGCGACGTGCGGATGCCGTACGGCGACCACGGCTCGGTCGTGGCTGGTCCGCCGTCGGCCGCGAGCATCGTGCACTCGAGTTCGCCGCCAACGCGGACCGTCAGCCCGCGCTCGGCGGCCGCGGCCTCGGTGCGCGCGAGCAGGGACCGCGCGCACAGTGCTGCCGGCGTGCCCTGCTGCTCGGTGAGATTGCCTGGCGCCCAGGCCAGCCCGTCGTCGATCAACCGCACGTCGGCCGGGTCGATGCGGATGCGCAGGTCACCGGCGACGCCGATGGTCGGCGTGAACGCGATGCCGGTGTCGACGCAGAAGACGCTCCAGGACGGCGAGACGCCCATGCCGCTGCGGTGGAAGTCGCCGAGCCGACGCAGCGGGACGTACTTGCCGCGGGTCACCCCGGCGGGATCGGTCACCGAACCCACGACGAGTTCGACGCCGTGGCCGCGCAGTTCCTCGATCCTGTCCTCGATCGACACCTGACCGTCACCGGCCTCGCCAACTGGCATTCGACACCCTTCCGCGCAGTGGATCGCAACGTAAGTCTGCGTGAAAGCTATGTCATGAATGTTTCAGAATGTTTAAATTCGGCGGATTAAGATTGATTCGTTAAATCTCGGACCGGAGGATGCCCCTATGTGTCGACTGCTGGGTGTCGTGTCCTCGTCTCCGATCTCCGTCGTCGACGCCGTCGGAGGCGAGGTGCTCGACGACTTCCTCGCGCTGACCAAGGTCCACGGCGACGGCTGGGGTGCGGCGTTCCTGGGCCGGACCGCAGGGGCCGAACCGGAGGCAATCGTCTCGGCAGGCAGCGCGTTGCACGACATGGAATTCGCCGCGGCGACGGGTGAGCGGCGATCGGCCGCCGCGATGGTTCACCTGCGCTGGGCGACCAATGGTCTTGCCGTGCAGCCGCAGAACTCCCACCCCTTCGTCGCCGACGGCATCGCCATGGCGCACAACGGCTCGATCAAGCCCATGGGCCCCCTCGAGGAACTCCTCGATCCGGGCGTGGCGGCGTCGCTAAAGGGCACCACCGACAGCGAGCGCTACTTCGGCTTGATCCGCCAGTGTCGCCGCGACGCGCCGACTCTCGCCGAGGCCGTCCGCCGCGCAGTGGCGCGACTGCGCGAGATCTACCCCGACGCGAGCCTCAACGCGCTGCTGCTCGGCGAGGACCAGCTGATCGTGGTGCACGCCCACGCCCACAGCCGGCTGCTCGACGAGGACATCGAGGAGATCACCGCCGCGGAGCTGCCCGCCGAGCACCTCGAGGACTACTTCGCGCTGCGGGTGGCCCGTCCCACGCCCGAGACCCTGGTGGTCGGGTCGACCGGCTTCGGCGATCTGGCCTGGGAACCGCTGCCGCCGGAGTGCGTCACCGCGATCGCACTGAGCGACCTGTCGATGACGCAGCATTCCCTCGTGGAAGATTGACCGCGATGTCCGAGGAGAGCGTGGCCGCGCGTGCCAGCGCCGCGCTCTCGTCGCTCAGCAAGGCCGAGCGCCGGGTGGGGCGGGCGCTGCTCGCCGACTACCCGAGCGCCGGGCTGGCCAGTGCCGCACGGCTTGCCGAGCGCGCCGACGTCAGCCCACCCACGGTGCTGCGGTTCGCCCAGTCGCTCGGCTACGACGGCTTCGCAGGCCTGCAGGTCGCGTTGCGCGCGGAGCTGACCGCCCAGTCCAGCGGTCCGATCACGCGCCTGCCGGACGCACCCGCGGCTGGTGGTTTGCTCGACCGCCTGCTGCGACAGGCCCGCGGACAGAACGACCGCGCGCTAGAGACACTCGCGATGCTGCCCGAGCCGGCGCTCGACGCCGCGGTGGCCCTGCTGTCGGACGCCGGGCGTCCCGTGCACCTGCACGGCGGACGGTTCTCGCACCTGTTGGCCGCTCACCTGGCCGCCCACCTCGAGCAGCTGCGGCCGGGGGTGCGGTTGCTGACCGATCCGCGCGGGCGCGACCTCGGCTCGATGATGGAGCTGACCCGCCGCGACGTCGTCGTGCTGTTCGACTACCACCGATACCAGCGCAGCGCCGCAGATCTCGCCGCAGCAGTGCATCGTGCAGGCGCGACCGTGGTGCTGATCACCGACGATCTGGCCTGCCCGGTGGCGCCCGACGCCGAGGTGGTGCTGGCGGCGTCGAGCACCGTCGGCACGGTGTACCAGAGCATGGCCGCGGGCTTCCTGCTCACGGAGTTGCTGATCCCCCTGGTCATGGACGCCATCGGCGAACCGGCCCGCACCCGGATGGCGCTGTGGGAGCAGCAGCGCCGCGCCGAACTGCTGCCCTGAGCTGACCGGCACCGTCGCGGCGGGTCGTCACGGCTCGCATTGCTTACCCTGTTGGGATGGCTGGAGGGACGAAGCGGTTACCGCGCGCGGTGCGTGAGCAGCAGATGCTCGACGCCGCGGTGCAGATGTTCAGCATCAACGGCTATCACGAGACGTCGATGGACGCGATCGCCGCACAGGCCGAGATCTCCAAGCCGATGCTGTACCTGTACTACGGCTCCAAGGAGGAGCTGTTCGGTGCCTGCCTGGATCGTGAGCTGGCGCGTTTCGTCGAGACGGTGCGCGCAGGCATCGACTTCACCCAACCCGCCAGGGACCTGCTCCGTACGGCGGTGGTGGCCTTCCTGAGCTACATCGACGAGAACCGGGCGTCGTGGATCGTGCTCTACACCCAGGCCACCAGCTCGCAGGCGTTCGCTCACACCGTGCGCGAGGGCCGCGAGCGCATGATCGACCTGGTCGGCAGGCTGCTACTGTCCGGCACGCGCCACCCCGACCCCGACATGGACTTCGACATGATGGCCGTCGCGCTGGTGGGTGCGGGCGAGGCCGTCGCCAACCGGGTCAGCACCGGGGACACCGACGTCCACGACGCCGCGGAGCTGATGATCAACCTGTTCTGGCGCGGGCTCAAGGGTAGGCCCAGCGACCACGCGCACTAGAGCGGGTCGAGCGTGCCCGTGAGGTGTGGATAGCCCTTGCCGAGGTGGCGCAGCGTCAGCTCCCACGCGTCGCCGCTGCGGTCGACGTACAACCCGGCGCTGGCGGGCAGCGTGATCGGCTTGCCGAACCGCACCGAGTACTTCACCGCGTCGGGCACCTGCGCCTCGACGTTGCCGAGAACGGCTGCGGCACTGAACATCCCGTGTGCGATCGCCGTCGGGAAGCCGAACAGCTTGGCGCCGATGGAGCTGGTGTGGATCGGGTTGTGGTCACCGCTGACCGACGCGTAGTGCCGGATCTGGGCGGGGGTGATCTTCAGGATCGCGTTGGGCGGCGGCAGCTTCGGTTGCTTCTTGGGTTCGGTGCGCGGCTCGTCGGACAGGCTGGTCTTCTGCTGGTGCAGGAACGTGGTGACCTGGTGCCACACGTTGTCGTTGCCGACGTTGACGTCGGTGATCACGTCGACCAGCAGGCCCTTGCGGTGCTCGCGCAGGTTCTCCGCGTGGACGGTCACGTCGACGACGTCGGTCACCGCGATCGGCCGGTACTGCGTGATGTGATTCTCCACGTGCACCGAACCCATTGCGGCAAACGGGAAGTCGAAGCCACTGACCAGTGACATGACCGACGGGAACGTCAGCGCGAACGGATAGGTGAGCGGCACGGTGTCACCGAACCGCAGACCCGTCACGTTCGCGTACGCGGCGACGTTGGCACCGTCGATCGCCAGGCCCTCGACGTTCACCGTCCTGGTCGGCAGCGTGTCGCCGCGCCGGACGAGTGGCAGGGCGCCCGCTGCCGCGCGAACCATGTTGGCGAGCCCGCTGGGCTGTTCCGTGGGGGTCATGCGCCGAGCCACGCCTGGCCGCACACCCGAATCGTGTTGCCGGTGACGGCATTCGACGCGGGGCTCGCAAAGTACGCGATGGCCTCGGCGACGTCGACCGGCTTGCCGCCCTGGAACAGCGAGTTGAGCCGACGGCCGACCTCGCGCGTTGCGAGCGGGATCGCGTCGGTCATCTTGGTCTCGATGAACCCGGGGGCGACGGCGTTGATGGTGATGCCCTTCTCGGCCAGCACGGGTGCCAGCGCCTGGGTCATGCCGATCATGCCGGCCTTGGTGGCGGCGTAGTTGGTCTGGCCGCGGTTGCCCGCGATGCCCGCCATCGACGACAGTCCGACGATGCGGCCACCCTCGCCGATCGCACCCTTCTCGACGAGCCCCTCCGCGAGGCGCTGCGGCGCAAGCAGATTCACTGCGAGCACCGAATCCCAGCGGGCGTCGTCCATGTTCGCCAGCAGCTTGTCGCGGGTAATGCCTGCGTTGTTGACCAGGACGTCGGCCTTGCCGTCATAGTGCTCGCGCAGGTGCTCGACGATCCGGTCGACGGCGTCGGGGGCGGTGACGTCGAGCGTCAACGCGGTACCGCCGACCTTCGTCGCCGTCTCGGCCAGCGCCTCGGCGGCCTGCTCGACGTCGATCGCCACGACCTTGGCGCCGTCGCGTGCGAACACCTTGGCGATCTCGGCGCCGATGCCGCGCGCCGCGCCGGTGACCAGTGCCACCTTGCCCGCCAGCGGCTTGTCCCAGTCGGCGGGCGGCGTGGAATCGGCGCCGCCGACGTAGAACACCTGACCGTCGACGTAGGCCGACTTGGCCGAGAGCAGGAAGCGGACGGTCGACTCGAGGCCGCTCACGTCGGGCTTGGCGTCGGCCGACAGGTACACCAGGCCGACGGTCGCGCCGTGCTGAAGTTCCTTGCCGAGCGACCGGGTGAAGCCCTCGAGTGCGCGCTGGGCGATGCGCTCGTCGACCCCTGCGGCCTCTTCCGGGGTGGTGCCGATGACGACGACGCGTCCGCTCGGGCCGAGGTTGCGCAGGACGGGGGTGAAGAACTCGTGCAGGGCCTTGAGCCCCTCGGGGGTGGTGATGCCCGTGGCGTCGAACACCAGCCCGCCGAACTTGTCGGCCCAGCGTCCGCCGATGTTGTTGCTCACGACCTCGTAGTCGTCGGCCAGGGCGGCGCGCAGGGGTTCGGTCACCCGGCCCTCGCCGCCGATCAGGAGGGATCCGGCCAGTGCCGGCTCACCTGCCTTGTAGCGTCGCAACTCCTCGGGCTGCGGTACGCCGAGTTGCTTGGCCAGGAACGAACCGGGCCCTGAGTTGACCACTTGGGAGAACAGGTCGCTAGCCACTTCGCTGAACCTTTCGAATGGACGTGCGTGAGGAATGCTCGGTCTCGAGCACCGAACTTACTCCTGAGTAATAACGGTGGGTAGTATGACCCTCGACACCTCTGATGACCCGCGCCATTCAGAACCAAACCGAACTCATGGAACTAGCGAGGTAGACGTGGCAGAGAACAAGACCGCCCGGCGAGTAGCCATTCTCGGCGGCAATCGCATTCCGTTCGCCCGTTCCGACGGTGCTTACGCCAACGCCTCCAACCAGGACATGTTCACCGCCGTCCTGGGTGGACTCATCGACCGCTTCCACCTCGAGGGCGAGCGCCTCGGCGCCGTCGTCGGTGGTGCGGTGCTCAAGCACAGCCGCGACTTCAACCTGATGCGCGAGTGCGTGCTGGGCTCGGCGCTCAACCCACACACGCCGGCCTACGACCTGCAGCAGGCGTGTGGCACCGGCCTGCAGTCGACGATCGCGGTGGCCAACGGCATCGCGCTCGGCCAGTACGACTCCGGCGCGGCCGGTGGCGTCGACACCACCTCGGATGCGCCGATCGCCTTCGGCGACGACCTGCGCCGCGTGCTGCTGGGCCTGCGCCGCGCCAAGTCGAACGTCGACCGGCTCAAGCTCGTCGGCAAGCTGCCCGCCGCCGTCGGCGTCGAGATCCCCACCAACGGCGAACCCCGCACCGGCCTGTCGATGGGCGAGCACGCCGCCATCACCGCCAAGGAGATGGGCGTCAAGCGCGTCGACCAGGACGAACTGGCCGCCGCCAGCCACCAGAACATGGCCGCCGCCTACGACCGGGGCTTCTTCGACGACCTGGTCACGCCGTTCCTGGGGCTCTACCGCGACAACAACCTGCGTGCCGACTCGTCGGCCGAGAAGCTCGCCAAACTCAAGCCGGTGTTCGGCGTCAAGAACGGCGACGCGACGATGACCGCGGGCAACTCGACGCCGCTGACCGACGGGGCATCGGTGACACTGCTGTCGACCGAGGAGTGGGCGGCCGAGCGCAACCTGCCCGTCCTGGCCTACTTCGTCGACGGCGAGACCGCTGCGGTCGACTACGTCAACGGCCCCGACGGTCTGCTGATGGCGCCCACGTACGCGGTGCCGCGTCTGCTGGCCCGCAACGGCCTCACGCTGCAGGACTTCGACTACTACGAGATCCACGAGGCTTTCGCGTCGGTGGTGCTGGCGACGCTCGCCGCGTGGGAGTCCGACGAGTACTGCAAGGGCCGCCTCGGCCTGGACGCGGCATTGGGGAGCATCGACCGCTCGAAGCTCAACGTCAACGGCTCGTCACTGGCGGCTGGGCACCCGTTCGCCGCCACCGGTGGCCGGATCGTCGCGCAGCTCGCGAAGCAGCTGGCGGAGAAGAAGAAGGAGACTGGGCAGCCCGTGCGCGGTCTGATCTCGATCTGCGCGGCCGGCGGCCAGGGCGTCACCGCCATCCTCGAGGCCTAGGAAGAAAAGTCGGAAAAAACTTCCGAGGGTCTGTAACGCCCACGGAAGACGTACCGATGTACCTGATAGCTCCGTGTTGCCGTCTGACCCCCCGACCCGACGGCAACACGGGGCACTTATCTTTTCCGGGCCCGTTCTCCAGGTGGCTCAGTCCACCGTGAACGGCGTGCCGACCCGCAGGGTCCCCGGCACCGCCACCGCGACGTACGACCCAGCGCACGGCAGCTCCCCGAAGTCGAACGACTGGACCCGGTTCTCGACCGCCGGGGTCCGCAGTGCCTGCGGTGCCCGGCCGAGTCGGCCGTGTTCGAGGGTCGGCACCACGCAGCGCGGTGTCGGCCCCAGTGCGGTCAGGCGAGCGGAACCCAGCACGAGCGTGCGTCCCGTCCATTCGTTCTCGGTGTAGGGCGGATAGCCGGGCGGCGTCTCGATCACCACGTTGGGCCGGTAGCGCTGCGCTTCGATCCCGATGTGGTTCAGCGTCGCGGTCGTGATCACGTGCAGCGGCGCGAAGTCGACGAACGAGTCACCCGGCGTCGCCTCGGCCAACTCCAGCAGCGGCGCGTCGACCTCCGCGTCCACCCCTTGATCGAGCACCTGGTCCGGGTCGGCGCGCTCCAGCGACGCGCCCTCCTCGCGGCTGTCGGACATGCGAACCCGCCGCGCCAGGAACTCCGACAGCACGTCGTCGACGCCGTCCTCGCCGGCCGTCACCGTCGACCCGTCGGGCAGCGAGATGAGCACGCGGCCGTCGTCCAGGCGGGCACTGCACGTCAGCAGCGTGCGCCACAGCCGGGCCTGCTTGGCGCTGGCCACCCGGCCGGTGACGTCGTCGACGAGCGCCCACTGCCGGTCGCCTCTCGCTCCCCGATCGTCGACGTCGAGGGCGTCGACGGTCTCGCCGAGCATCGACTTCACCGGGTAGCGGTAGAGGCTTCCCACGGACGGCTGCTGGGTGGAACTCATGCACGCACCCTAATTCCCCGCCGGCTGGTCCTTCTTGGCCGTGATCGGGCCCGCGGACGCAGGCGGCTGGAACAGGCTCCCGCCCACGCTGCCGCGCATGGTCCGCACGGTCACCAACCCCCAGGTACACAGCAGACACGCGTACGCCACGCCCGCGGCGACGTGGAACGCCGGCAGCCCGGTGTGCACCGCCAATTGGGTGGTCCCCGTGACGAAGGTGCCGACCGGGAACGTCAGACTCCACCAGGTCAACGCGAACGGCATGCCGCGGCGCATGGTGCGCACCGTCAGGGCGGTGGCCAACGCGATCCACAGCACGGCGAAGCCCCACACCGGTACCCCGAACAGCACCGAGAAGATCGCCATCCCGGTCGCCAGCTCCGGCGGCACCGCGAGTGCGGCTTGGGTGCCCAGCAGGCCGGCCGCGGTGATGCCCTGCCCCAGCGGTCCCAGCACGATCCACAGCGTCGGCACGCGCGCCGTGCCCGACGTCCCGTAGTGCGCGAGTCGGCTCCAGATCATCGAGATGATGATCAGCGCCGCGACCAGTGACAGCCCGAACATCGCGTAGCAGCCGTAGAGCATCGTCTCGCGGCCCGTGCCCGGCGCCATGTGCGGGATGAGCAGCGCGCCGCCTGCCGCGGACACCATCGGCGGCACGACGGGCATGAGCCAGCCGCCGAACGCCGCATCCGGTCCGACGTTGATCTCGGTGAACATCAGGTAGGGGATCGAGATGGCGGTGAAGAGCCCGCCGAGCGTCCCGGTGGTCCACAGCACCCACGCGAGGTCGACGGCCAAGCGCTCGCCGATTAGGTCGTGGCCAACGAGCAGCGCGCCCGCGCCGACCGTCATGAACGCCATCGGTGCGGCGCCGTAGAAGTGCGCCATCTGCGGGTTGTGCACGTGCCCGCGCGCCACCGTCGGGTGTCGGACCCACTGGACGGTCACCGCGACGATCAACACGATCAGCAGGACCGCCGCGACCACCCAGACGCACCGCGAGAAGACGTGCAGCCCGGGGACGTGGATCGGCAGCGTCGCGCCAGCGGTGGCCACGATCCCGGTGCCCATCACCGACGCGAACCAGTTCGGCCCGAAGTTCTGCAGTCGGGCGAGTTCGGTCGTCATGGTTCGATGCTCGGGGGACGATCACGAAGGAGCGTGTGGGTCATGCAGGTCAGTATGTTTGGACAGCTCAAGGATGCGGGCAGCGCATCGCCGATCGACGCGACGATCGAGAACCTGTCGATGCTGCGCGACGAGGGTTTCCGCCGCATCTGGATGAGCCAATTGCCTTACGAGCCAGACCTTCTCGCCATCGTGGCGGTGGCACTGCGTGAGGTCGACACCATCGAGGTGGCCAGCGGTGTGGTGCCGATCCAGAATCAGCACCCGATGCAGATGGCGCAGCGCGCGCTGACGACGAGCCTCGCGTCCGGCGGCCGGTTCACCCTGGGCCTCGGCATGACGCACCAGGCCGTCACCGAGGGCATGTGGGGCATCCCGTGGGACAGGCCGGTGCGCAGGCTCAACGAGTTCCTCGACGGCCTGCTGCCGCTGCTGGCCGGTCAGCCCGCCGACGTCACCGGCGAGATCACCACCACCCGCGGTGCGCTGATGGTCCCCGGCGCGCCGGAGCCCGACGTCTACATCGCGGCCCTCGGTCCGCAGCTGCTGAAGATCGCCGGGCGTCGCACGTCCGGCACCTGCACCTGGATGACGGGGCCCGCGACACTGGCCGGGCACGTCACGCCGACGCTGCGCCAGGCCGCCGCCGACGCGGGCCGGGCCGAGAGCGACGTCCGGGTGGTGGCGGCCCTGCCGATCAGCGTCACCGACGACGTCGACGGCGCGCGCAAGCAGGCTGCCGAGCAGTTCGCGATGTACGGCCAGCTGCCGTCCTACCGGGCGATGCTGGACCGCGAGGGATTCGCCGGTCCCGAGGACGCGGCGATCATCGGCGACGAGGACACCGTGCGCGGCCGGATCGAGGAACTCGAATCTGCCGGGGTCGACGAGTTCGTGGGCGCCGTGTTCGACACGTCGCCCGAAGGCCGGGCACGCACCCGCGCGTTGATGCGTGAGATCGACGGGTAGGCGGGCGAAAACCGGTTCCCTTGCAGCCGCCCATCGCGCAGAATGCCCGGCGTGATCGACGCACCCCTGTTCTGCGGTACCGACCTCGCCCGGCGCATCGAGGCGGCCGAGGCCCAGTTGATCGTGGCCGGCACCGAGGCCGCGCGACGACGTGGTGCCCCGGGTCTCACGCTGCCCGTCGGCGGGGGCCACGGCTGCTTTGCCGAGGACGGGTCGCCGATGAACAAGGTCGTCGGCCTCGGGTTCGGGGGCGTGCCCGATGACTGGGCCGACGTCGAGGCACGGCTCCTTCGGCATGGCCCCGTGCAGGTCGAACTGTCCAACCTCGCCGACCCCGCCGTCGTCGCGCTGCTCTCCGATCGCGGCTACCGGCTCGCTGGCTTCGAGGACGTGTTGGGCCTCGCCCTGCCCGTCGACCCGCCCGGCGTCCGGGCCGACGTGGAGGTACGCCCCACCGTCGCAGGCGAACTCGGTGCCTGGGTCGACGTCGTGGTCGAGGGCTTCGCGCACCCCGACGGCGAGGGCGTGCCGAGCCACGAGGATTTCCCCCGCGACGTCGTCGACCGCGCGATGCGGGACTTCACGGCGGCGGGGGCCGTCGCGTACGTGGCACTCTGCGGCGACGCGGTCGCGGGTGGGGGCAGCGTGCGGATGACCGACGGCATCGCGCAGCTCACCGGCGCGGCGACGGCCCCGGCGTTCCGGCGCCGCGGTGTGCAGGCAGCGCTGCTGGCGGCCCGGCTACGCGACGCCGCCGCGGCGGGCTGCGATCTGGCGGTCGTGACCACCGCACCCGGGTCGACGTCGCAGAAGAACGTGCAGCGCAAGGGTTTCCAGTTGCTCTACACCCGCGCGGTGCTGGTGCTGACGGAGTAGCGCGCCGAGCGTGGGCCTCGTGTACGCCCGAACGCCCATTTGCGTGCATAGGGCCCACACTCGACGGACTTCGTCACAGTAGTAACAGCAGCCACCGGACGGGCCGGCCCACTCGACCCGCGGTTGTCCCATCTGGCCAGCGAATCGGCGGCTGAGCCAGCGGCACCGGGTGATTCGAGTATCGGCCCCGCCAACGGGCGATATAGCAATTCGCTCGTCAGGTGGAACATTCGCGAGTCGAGTCGAGTGCTTCCGCTGGCGACTGGTGTGCCTGTTGGGACTCGGCGGCCTTTCGCCGGCACACCATCTCCAACGCAAAGGGCCCCCGCCGAAGCGGGGGCCCTGAGCGCATGGAGTCTTAGAAGGACGCTTCGTCCAGCTCCATGATCTCGTTGTCGATGTTCTCGAGAACTGCCTTGGTGCTGGTGAGCAGCGGCAGGAAGCTCTTCGCGAAGAACGACGCACCGGCGATCTTGCCCTCGTAGAAGGCGCGGTCGGCACCGGCGCTGCCGGCATCGAGAGCGGCGATCGCGACGGCAGCCTGCTCCTGCAGGAGCCACGCGAGCACCAGGTCGCCGACGCTCATCAGGAACCGGACCGAACCGAGGCCGACCTTGTACAGGCTGCTCGGGTTGGTCTGGGCGTCCATGAGGTAGCCGGTCAGCGTCGCCGCCATGCCCTGCACGTCGGCGAGCGCGGTCGCGAGCAGTTCACGCTCGGCCTTGAGGCGTCCGTTGCCCGACTCGTTCTTGATGAACGTCTCGATCTGGCTGGCCACGTAGCCGAGCGCAACGCCCTTGTCCCGCACGATCTTGCGGAAGAAGAAGTCCTGCGCCTGGATGGCGGTGGTGCCCTCGTAGAGCGAGTCGATCTTGGCGTCGCGGATGTACTGCTCGACCGGGTAGTCCTGCAGGAAGCCGGAACCACCGAAGGTCTGCAGGCTCTCGGTCAGCTTGGCGTACGCCTGCTCCGAACCCACGCCCTTGACGATCGGGAGCAGCAGGTCGTTGACCTTGGAGGCCAGCTCCCCGTCCACCCCGTGCAGCGCGTTGGCGACTGCGTGGTCTTGGAAGGTCGCGGTGTACAGGTACAGCGCGCGCAGGCCCTCGGCGTAGGTCTTCTGCGTCATCAGCGAGCGGCGGACGTCCGGGTGGTGCGTGATGGACACGCGCGGCGCCGTCTTGTCCGTCATCTGGGTCATGTCGGCACCCTGCACGCGGCTCTTGGCGTACTCCAGTGCGTTCAGGTAGCCGGTCGACAGCGTGGCGATGGCCTTGGTGCCCACCATCATTCGGGCCTGCTCGATGACCTCGAACATCTGCGCGATGCCGTCGTGCACCTCGCCGACGAGCCAGCCCTTGGCGGGGACGCCGTGCTGGCCGAGCGACAGCTCGGTGGTGGCGGAGACCTTCAGGCCCATCTTGTGCTCGACGTTGGTGACGAAGGCGCCGTTGCGCTCGCCCGGCTCACCGGTCTCGAAGTCGAACAGGAACTTCGGCACGAAGAACAGCGACAGACCCTTGGTGCCGGGGCCGGCGCCCTCGGGGCGGGCCAGCACCAGGTGCAGGATGTTCTCGCCGAGGTCGTCGGCGTCACCGGAGGTGATGAAGCGCTTGACGCCCTCGATGTGCCACGAGCCGTCGGGCTGCTGGATGGCCTTGGTGCGGCCTGCGCCGACGTCCGAACCGGCATCGGGCTCGGTCAGCACCATGGTCGAGGTCCAGCCGCGCTCGGCAGCCAGGATGGCCCACTTCTTCTGCTCTTCGGTGGCCTGGTTGTAGAAGATGTTCGCGAACCCCGCGCCCATCGCGTACATGTACACGGCCGGGTTGGCGCCGAGGATGTGCTCGACCAGCGCCCACTGCAGCGCGCGAGGCATCGCGACGCCACCGAGTTCCTCGTCCAAGCCGATCTTGTCCCAGCCGCCCTCGGTGACCGCGCGCACCGACTTCTTGAACGGCTCGGGCAGCTTGACCGTGTAAGTCTCGGGGTCGAACACCGGGGGGTTGCGGTCGGAATCGGCGAACGATTCTGCGATCGGGCCCTCGGCCAGGCGGCTCACCTCGGCGAGCATCTCCCGCGCGGTGTCGACGTCGAGGTCGCTGTACGAGCCCTCGCCGAGCGCCTTGTCGAGACCGAAGACCTCGAACAGGTTGAATACCTGGTCACGGACGTTGCTCTTGTAGTGGCTCACGCTGTCTCCTCGATGAGAAATCCATTTGCGGTTGGGTACTTGGTCCTAAGTTACCCACCAGTAACTGCTTACTATACCGCCCGGTAACTTCAACGCAAAGGCCTGACGAGCTAATTTCCGTCGCTCGCTACCGGCGGTAGGCACGGCGACCTGCCCAAACGGTTGGTTGGGCGGACTGACCTGGGCTTTCTCGGGAATGTGATGTCTGCCACGAGCAGGCCTCCGTCGCCACTAGGGTGTGCCAGATGAGGCGTGTGGTGGTCTGGGGTACGGGCAACATGGGAGCGACCGCCATTCGGTCCACGACGGCATTTCCGGGTCTCGAGTTGACCGGCGTCATCACGTCCTCCCCGGACAAGGCGAACCGCGACGCCGGCGACTTCGCGGGCCTCGCCGAACCCACCGGCGTGGCCGTGAGCCTCGACGTCGACGCGGCGCTGCTGACCTGTGACGCCGTCGCCTACATGGCCTCGGGCGACATCCGGCCTGAGGACGCGCTCGCCGACATCGAGCGGTGCCTGCGGGCGGGCAAGGTCGTCGTCACGCCGTCGCTGTACTCGATGTACGACCCCAGGTCCGCGCCCGCGGAGTGGGTCGACAGGTTGACGACCGCCGCCGAGGAGGGCGGTGCCGCACTACTGGTCAGCGGCGTCGACCCGGGCTGGGCCAACGACGCGCTGGCCGTGATGGCGGCCGGTCTCTGCACGCGGATCCGCACCATCCGGTGCCAGGAGATCTTCGACTACTCCACGTACGACCAGCCGTATGCCGTGCGGGTGTCGTGCGGCTTCGGCGGTCTGATGGACGAGACGCCGATGATGCTGCTGCCATCGGTCCCGACGATGGTGTGGGGCGGCAACATCCGGCTGATCGGCCGGGGGCTGGGCCTCGAGATCGACGAGATCACCGAGGAGGTCGAGCGGCTCCCGCTCGAACATCCGGTCGACAACGTCATGGGTCACTTCGAGGAGGGCACCCTGGGCGCGTTCTTCCTCAAGGTGATCGGGTGGTCGGGCGGCAAGCAGCGCGTCGTCGTCGAGCACATCACCCGCATCGACCCGGCGTGCGCGCCGGACTGGCCGCAGCCCGACGAGGGCGTCGGCGACCACCGCGTCATCATCGACGGCGACCCGCAGCTCACGATCGTCACCCGGGCCGACGTGCCCGGCGGTACGCGCGCCGACGGCGGCAACACCACGGCCGCGAACCGCCTCCTCGGCGCCATCGAATGGCTCTCGACGCAGAAGCCGGGCATCTACGACGGACTCGACGTGCCGCTGCACGCGCCGCTGCCCGACGAGGTCGAGGCGACGCGCTGGGCCGACTAGTGGCCCGCGAGGCGCTTGTTCACCCAGCGGGTGAGCCACGCCGGCGAGAACCGCGCACCCGCCGCGAGTGCCTTCGCATGCACGCCCACCGGGAAGTGCACCTGGCGCAGCACCTTGCGCGGTAGCGCGGGATCGACCGCGGCCACGATGCCCGCGGCGATGTCTTCCGCCGTCAACCGGATGCCCAGCGAATCGGTGGTGCCCGTCTTCACGTCACGGGTCATCGCGGTCTGCACGTACAGCGGCCACATGTCGATGACGCGGATGCCGTAGGTGCCCCACTCGAGGTTCAGGGCCTCGGTGATGGCGCGGACGAAGAACTTCGTGGCGCTGTAGTTGGCGAGTTCGGCCTGACCGTAGATCGCCGACGCCGACGAGAGGTTGACGACGACGGAGCCCGGGGTCGACTTCAGGTACGGGAACGCGGCGTGCAGCCCGTTGACCACACCCTTGACGTTGACCTCGATCTCACGATGGTGCACGTCGAGCGCGATCTCCTCAAAGCGCCCGGCGTTGAGCAGGCCCGCGTTGTTGATCAGCACGTCGAGCCGTCCACCCGCCGCCTCGTGGAATTCGCCGAGCCGTTGCGCCACCTCCGCGGCGTCGGTGACGTCGAGGTGGCCGACGACACTGCGACCCCCGAGTGCGGCGACGTCGCGCTCGAGCACCTCGAGCCGGGCCTCGTCGATGTCGTAGGCGCCGACGAGGTAGCCCTGCTTGGCGAACAGCAGCGCCGTCGCCCGGCCGATGCCCGTCGCGCCACCGGTGATGAACACTGACTTCGTCATACGTCTCTCCTCACGATTGAGCCCCGCACCGCGATCAGTGTCCAATGCTCAGTGACCGGCGGCTGCGACGGGCTCCGCCTCCTGCGCAGGCGCATCCGACGTCTCGGCGTCCGGTAGCTGACCCACCAGGTAGTCGGCGAGCCCTCCGATCGTCGGGTAGTCGAACACCGCCGTCGCGTTGATCGTGAACGCGCCACCGAACTGACTGTGCAACCGATTGCGGAGTTCGATCGCCATCAGCGAGTCCGTGCCGAGGTCGAGGAACCGGCTGGTCGCCGCGGGCGGTTGCGCGAGCCGCAGGAAGTTCTGCACCTCGCGCTGCAGGAACTCCGTCACGAACCCTGCGCGCTGCTGCACCGGTATCTCCTGCAGCTGCCGCAGCAGCTCGCTGTCACCGACCGCCTCACCGGCCGCACTCGGCAACACCAGGTCGAGCATCGGGGGACGGGACGCGCCAAGCACCTTCGCGGCACGCTGCCAGTTGGCCTTGACGACCGTCGCCTGACCGGTGCCGTTCGCGACGACCTCCGCCAGCGCACTCAGCGCCGCCGAGGGTTCCAGCGGAATCAGGCCCTGGGCACTGATGTTCGCGGTCGCGGCCTCCGAGGAAGCCATGCCGCCCTGGGCCCACGGGCCGAAGTTGACGCCGGTGGCAGGCAGTCCGATCGCACGTCGCTGCGCGACCAGGCCGTCGAGCAGCGCGTTGGCGGTGGCGTAGTTGGCCTGTCCGGGTGAGCCGAACAAGCTCGACACCGAGGACGACACGATGAAGAAGTCCAGTTCGTCGTCCCTGGTCAGACGGTCCAGGTAGCAGGCACCGAAGGCCTTGGGAGCCATCGCCGTTCGGAAGCGCTCGACGCTCTGCTGGGACAGCAGTGCATCGTCGAGCACGCCCGCCAGGTGGACCACACCCGCCAGCGGCGGCAACTCCGCGCGAATCCGTTGCAGCAGCCCGGCGGCCTCGCCCTCGTCGCCGACGTCGGCCGTCATGACGTGGATCCGGCAGCGGAAGCGTTCGGTGATGTCGTCGATCACGCGGTGCGCATCGGCGTCGGGTGAACGCCTGCTGGTCAGCACGATGTCGCCGGCGCCGAGCTGGGCGAGGTACGACGCCGTGTGCAGGCCGATCGCACCGAGACCACCGGTGATCAGGTAGCTCCGATCGGCCCGCGGCGCCAACGGATCCGGGATCTGCAGCACGATCTTGCCGATGTGCCGGGCCTGCTGCATGCGGCGGAACGCGGCCCGCGCCTCGGTCAGCGGGTAGATCTCGGCGGGCAGCGGCGTCCAGACGCGATCGGCCAGTCCCTCCGACACCTCGGTGAGCAGATCGCGAATGCGCTCGGGTTCGGTGAGCATCACCGTGTCCAACGCGACGATCTCGTAGGCGACGTCCGACCGGGCTTCGGCCATCTGCTCCGGCGACCAGATGTCACGCTTGGCGATCTCGGCGAAGCGGCCGCCCGTCGCGGTGGCCCGCAGCGTCGCCTCGATGAAGCCCTCGTTGGTCAGGCTGTTGAGCACCACGTCGACGCCCGAACCGCCGGTGTCCGCCAGGATCTGATCGGCGAAGTCGGTTGTGCGGGAGTCGTAGACGTACTTCACGCCGAGCTTGCTCAGCGTCGACCGCTTGAAGGTGCTGGCCGTCGCGAACACCTCGGCACCGCACTGCTGCGCCATCTGCACGGCTGCCAGCCCCACGCCACCGCTGGCGGCGTGGATGAGCACCTTGTCGCCCGGCTTGAGCCGAGCCCAGTCGAACGACAGCCGCACCGTCAGCGCAGCAGCCGGAATCGTCGCGGCCTCGACCGCGCTCACCCCGTCCGGAATCGGTGCGAGGAACAGCGCGGGCACGTTGAACCGGCTGGCGAACGCACCCTGCATCGAGCCGTAGACGCGCTGGCCCACCTCGAGTCCCGTTACGCCGTCGCCCAATTGGGTCACGACGCCGGCGAAGTCACCGCCGATCGGTCCGGGGTCGCCGGGGTACAGGCCGAGGACGTTGAGCACGTCGCGGAAGTTCAGGCCCGCGGCCTCCACCCGAACCTGCACGTAGCCCTCGTCCGGCGACGGCACGTCCTTCTCGGTCAGACGGAGGTTGTCGATCGCCCCACGCTCGGTGGGTGCCAGGACGTAGTCGCCGCCGCGTGGCACCGTGAGATGGCCCGTACGGGCCCACGGCACCAGCCGTGAGGCAAGCAGCTTGCCCTGCCGCACAGCCAGTTCCGGCTCGTCGACGGGGGTGGCCAGCAGGGCTGCCAGCGCGGTCACGGCCTCGGGTGATCCGTCGCAGTCGACCAGTTTGGCGCGCAGCGCGGGTTCCTCGTTGATCGCCGTGCGGCCGAAGCCCCACAGTGCGGCCTGTACCGGGTCGACGGGCTCGACGGACTCGCATGCCACGGCCCGCTCGGTGACGATCCACAGTCCGCCGGGCAGTTTCACGTCGCCGCGCTGCACGGTGTGTACGGCGCTGAGCAGGTTGGCGATCTCGGTCTCGACCCGCGCTACCGCGCTGCCCGAGCCGAGGCCCTCCTCTGCCGAACCCGGCGTGCTGGCCCGCCACACGACCCCGGAGAAACCGACGCCCCGCTCGTGGGCGTCGGCCAGCACCCGTCCCAGCTGCTCCGCATCGGCGGCGCGATCGAACGGGATGCACCCCGGCACCATGGCGGCCAGTTCGTCGAATCCGGCGATCAGCCACGTGCCGTTGACGTTTCCGCCACCGTCGGTCGGCGGCACCGGCACCTCGTGCCAGCCGAGGGTGTACAGCAGGCGGGCCGCGTCGCCGCCGAGACCGCGCAGCAGTGCCTCCCGAGGCGCGCGCTTGACGGTGAACTCGCGGATACCGCCGAGGTGGCGGCCATCCCGGTCGACGAAGTCCAGGTCGAACACCTGGGTCTCGTTGTCCAGGTCGTTCGCGTGCCAGGTGGCGCGGCAGTAGAAGCGCCGGGGCATCTTCTCCCGCAGCGTCACCTGCCCGTACCGCAGCGGGAGGAACAGATCGCTGACGCCCTGCTCGGCGGCCAGGAGCGCGGGGAACGCGGGGAAGGCGACGCCGGTGCACAGGTCCATCAGCACCGGGTGCATCGGCTCGGTACCGAGCTGTTCGGCGAGTTCGGGACCGACCAGGATGTCGCCGATCGCCTCACCGTCACCGAGCCACAGCGACTTCAGGGATCCCGACCAGGTCGGCCCCCACGCCAGTTCCATGTCGGCGAAGGTCTCGAACAGCTCCTGCGGACGCATGCGGTTCAGTCGTTCGATCGTCTCCTCGACGGCTTCGGGCTGCGTGCCCTCGGGCTCGTCGGTGACGTCGCCGTCGTCGGCCACACCGGCCGCGACGGTGCCGTCGGCGTTCAGCGCCCACTCCGCGTCGCGCACGCCGTACGGGCGGCTGTGCACGGTGAACGTGAAGCCGCTGCCGTCCTCGACCGGATGCAGCGTCAGCTGGACTTCGCGGGAAGCCTTCTCGGGCAGGATGATCGGCTCGTAGAAGAAGACGTCCTTGACCCGCGCGGGCGTACCGACCGCGGCCAGCGCCATCGCCGCATACGTCGCGCCGGGCACCACGACGGTGCCGTAGATGACGTGGTCGGAGAGCCACGGCTGCGACTTCACGGACAGTCTGCTGGTGTAGACGGAGTCGCCCGAGGCGAGGTCCTTGGCGTTGCCAAGGATGCCGGACACCGCAGGCCCGCCGCCCTCGGTGGCGAGCCCGGAGGTCTTCGGCCAGAAGCGGCGATGCTGGAACGGATAGGTGGGCAACTCCAGCCTGCGGCCGGGCCTGCCGTGCACGCTGGCGAAGTCGGGCTGGTGCCCGCCGACGTAGGCCGCGGCCAGCGCATCGGCGATCTGACGCCGATCGCCGACGCCCTTGCGCAGCGAGACGATGGCGCGCGGAGCCGCCAGGTGCTCCGGCCAGACCTGCACGGCGGCACCGGTCAGCACCGGTTGCGGCCCGATCTCCATCAGCACCGAGCAGCCGAGTGCAGCGACCGTGCGCACGCTCTCTGCGAACTGCACCGGTTGGCGGGAGTGCCGCCGCCAGTAGGAGGCGTCGAGCGGGGTCTGCGCGGTGAGCACGGCCCCGGTGCGGTTGCACACCAGCGGCAACGTCGGGGTCGCGAACCGCAGTAGGGCGGCGTAGGACTCGAACTCGTCGAGCACCGGCTCCAGCAGTTCGGAGTGGAAGGCATGGCTGGTCTGCAGCCAGGTGCAGCGGATCGCCTCGTCCTCGAACGTCGCGACGAGCCGTTCCAGGTCCTCGCCAGGGCCCGAGAGCACGGTGTTGGGGCCGTTGTAGGCGCCCACCGACACGCGCGGGAACGCGCCTGCGGCCTCCTCGACGTGCTTGGCGTCGGCGAACACCGCCACCATCCGCCCGCCTTCGGGCAGGCTGCCGAACAGCTTGCCGCGCTGGGCCATCAACCGCGCGCCGTCCTCGAGGCTGAACACCCCGGCCACGCAGGCCGCTGCGTACTGGCCGACGCTGTGCCCGAGCACCACGTCGGGTGCGATGCCCCACGACTGCCACAGCCGGGCCAGGCCCATCTCGACCGCGAAGAGCGCGGGCTGTGCGAACGCCGTGTCGCGCAACGCCTTTCCGGCTTCGCCGCCCGTCTCGCGATCGGTGGCGAACACGACGTCCAGCAGCGGGCGCGCCACGATGTCGGCCACCGCGTCGGCGCAGCGCTGCACGGTCTCGGCGAACACCGGCTCGTGGGCGAACAGTTCCCTGGCCATGCCCGGGTACTGGCTGCCCTGTCCGGTGAACAACCATGCCGTGGTCGGACGATGCGTGTGCTCGCCTCGAACGACGCCGGGGCGCAGGCGGTTCTCGGCCAGGTCGGCAAGCGCTGCACGCGCGCCCTCGATCGAGTCCACGACGAGTGCGGCGCGGTGTTCGAGGTGCGAACGGCCCGTGCCTGCCGTGAGGCAGACGTCGCCGAGGTCGGCGTCCGGGTTGATGGTCAACCAGGTCTCGTACCGCCGAGCCAGCGTGACGAGGGCTTCCGGTGACCGCGCGGAGAGCGCGAGCACGTCGGCCCGCTGATCCTCCGGCTGCGGTGTCTCCGCAGGTGCTTCTTCCGGTTGCGGTGCCTCTTCGATCAGCACGTGCGCGTTGGTGCCGGTGAAGCCGAAGGAACTCACGCCTGCCCGGCGCGGCCTGCCGTTGGTCTGCCACGGCGTCGCCTCGTCGACGACCCGTACCGGCAGCTCGTCCCACGGGATGTGCGGTGACGGGTTGTCGAAGTGCAGGCTCTTCGGCAGCAGGCCGTGCTGCAGCGACAACACGACCTTGATCAGTCCTGCTGCGCCCGAGGCGGACTCGGTGTGGCCGATGTTGGTCTTCACCGACCCCATCAGCAGCGGCCGATTCGCGTCGCGCGAGTCGGCGTAGGCGGCTGCGGCGGCCTGGACCTCGATGGGATCACCCAGCGGGGTGCCCGTGCCGTGGGCCTCGAGGTAGTCGACGTCTCCGCCGGTGAGGCCGGCACGGGTCAGGGCCGTGCCGATGAGCCGTTGCTGCGCACCACCATTGGGCACGGTCAGGCCACTGGACGCGCCGTCCTGGTTGACCGCGCTGCTGGGGATGACGGCGCAGATCCGGTCGCCGTCGCGCTCGGCATCGCTCAACCGCTTGAGCACCAGCATGCCGCAGCCCTCGCTGCGCACGTAGCCGTCGGCGCTGGCGTCGAACGTCTTGCACCGTCCCGCCGGGGACAGCATGCGGGCGCGCGACGCGGCGACGACCGTCACGGGGCTGAGCAGGACGTTGACCCCGCCCGCCAGCGCCATGTCGCAGTCACCGGACCGCAGGGCCAGGCACGCCTGGTGCACGGCCACCAGCGCCGAACTGCACGCGGTGTCCAAAGCGACCGCGGGACCCTCGAGGCCCAGCGCGAACGCGACGCGACCGGAGATGGCGTTGAGCGCATTGCCGGTGATGAAGTGGGGTTCGATCTTGTCGATCGACTCGGCGGACAGCAGGTGGGCGTACTCGTTGGCGGCCACGCCGGTGAAGATGCCGGTCGAGCTGCCGCGCAGCGACGCAGGCGAGTACCCGGCGCGTTCCAGGCCCTCCCACACGGTTTCGAGGATCAGCCGCTGCTGTGGCTCGATCCACACGGCCTCGCGCGGGGAGATGCCGAAGAACTCCGGGTCGAATCCGTCGATGCCGTCGAGGAATCCGCCGAAGCGCGTGTAGGTCTTGCCCGCGGCGTCGGGATCGGGGTCGTAGAACTCGTCGATGTCGAAGCGGTCCTCGGGGACTTCGCGAATCGCGTCGACACCGTCGGCGAGCAGCTCCCAGAACGCTTCCGGGTTGGGCGCGCCGGGGAAGCGGCACGACACCGCCACGATCGCGATCGGCTCGTCGGTGCTCGTCCGCGCCGCGGGTGCCGGGCGCGGTGCCGGCGCGGCCTGCTCACCGAGACCGAGCACGTCGCCGAGCAGGTAGTCGGCGACGTCCGTCGGGCGGGGATGGTCCATCACGAGCGTGATGGGAATCTCCTTGCCGACGCCCTGTTCGATCCGACGTCGCAGTTCGACGGCCATCAGCGAGTCCATGCCGAGGTCGAAGAACCCCGCGTCCTCGCGGATCTCATCGACGTCCACGCGCGTCACCTCCGCGACCGCGTTGCGCAGGTAGTCCGTCAGGAGCCGCTTGCGTTGCTGGACGGGAGCATTGGTGAGCTGCTCGACCAGTTGCGTCTTGCCCGACGCGGTGGTGGGCAGTGCTGCCGTCGGTGCGGTGGGCGCCTCGCGTTCCAGTTCGGCCAGGAACGCTCGCCGTCCCGCCTGCTGGTAGAGCGGGAGGAAGCGGGCCCAGTCGATCCGGGCCACCACGCCCTGGGCCGACCCGCCGTGCGCTGCGGACGTCGCCACGACGTCGGCCAGACCCGCGAGGGCATCGGCGGGGGACAGGGTCCGGACACCGCGTTGCTCCAGGCGCGCGCGGGAGTCGGCGTCGGCCATGCCCGCCGACCAGGGGCCGAAGTCCACGCTGGTTGCGGCGATGCCCTGTTCGCGCAGCCGCCACGCGAGCCCGTCGAGGAAGGCGTTCGCCGCGCCGTAGGTGGTCTGACCGAAGCCGCCCCACACCGCGGCGATCGACGAGGTGCTGATGAAGAAGTCGAGTTCGAGGTCAGCGGCTGCCTCACTGAGATGCCATGCACCCCAGACCTTTCCTGCGAATACGCGATCCACCTCGGCGTCGTCGACGTCGGTCAGGGCGGTGGTGGCGATCTCGCCTGCCGCGTGCACGATGCCCGCCAGCGGTGGCATCTCGGCCCGCGCGACTGCCAGCAGGCGTGCGACGTCGTGCGCATCGGCGACGTCGGCCGTGACGACGCGGACGTCGCAGCCGTGCTGGTCGCCCAGTGCGGTGATGCGCTGGGCGACGGCGTCGTCGGGTGCGCGTCGGCTGGTGAGGATCAGGTGCTTGGCGCCCAGGCCGGCCAGGTGCCCGGCGATCTCCAAGCCGATCGCGCCGAGGCCTCCGGTCACCAGATAGGTGGCATCGCCGCGCACGCTCAATGGCGCACCGCTCGGCTGTGCGACCCGCCTGACCAAGCGGGGGACGTAGACCGTGCGACCACGCAGCGCGATCTGGTCCTCCCTGGCGGCGGTGCCCGCCGGTGCGGAGATCCGGTCGACGAGTTCGGACCACTCGGCGGTGCCGCCGTCGCGCAGATCGGCCAAACCACCCCATATGTGCGGCAATTCGAGTGCTGCGGCGCGGCCGAAACCCCACAGGCACGTCTGATCAGGGGACACGCCGTCGGCGTCGGTGACTCGTTGAGCGCCGCGGGTCACCACCCAGACGGGTGCGCGCAGGTCGGCGGCCGCCGCGGCGCGCAGGAGTCGCCGCGTTCCGCCGAGGACGTCGTGGTGCATCCGCAGCAACGACCGCATCGAGGGCGCGGAACCGGACAGCGCCGCGACGTCCAGGATGCGCAGGGCCGAACTGTGCGCTGCCGCAGCGCGCAACGCGTCTGCGAGTTCCGACTCCTCGGCATCCGACGACGGCAACCCGAGGACCCGGTGGCGGTGGCCGCGCGCGGTCAGCAGGTCGACCAGGGGGCGGATCGCGTCGCCGCCGTCGCCGACGAGGATCCAGTCGGCGTCCGCGCCACCGTCGGAGACGGGAGTGGTCGAGACGTCCCAGCGGAATTCGTAGCGGTCGTTCGTCATTGACTGGGTCGCCCGCTGCTTGTCGCGCCGCCGGTCGGCCTGCTGACCGTCGCGGAAGGAGTACTCGCGGTGCTCGAACGGATAGGTGGGCAGGTCGAGCTTGCGTGCCCGGCTCTTGGCGAACGCGGCGAAGTCGGGCAGGTGGCCCAGAACGTAGGCGTCGGCGACGGCTTCGGTGATCTGCCTGTGATCGGCGGTGTTTCGGCGCAGCGACGTGATGACCCGCGGTGCGGTCGCCGGATCGGGCCAGGCGCCGAGGGCCGCCGCGGTGAGCACCGGTCGCGGCCCGATCTCGACCAGCAGCTTGCAGTTCAGTTCGGCGAGGGTGCGGACGCTCTTGGCGAACTGCACGGGTTGGCGCGCGTGGCGGCGCCAATACGGCCCGTCGAGCTTCACACTCCTGCCGAGCGCGGCGCCGGTGCGGTTGTCGATCAAGATCCGTTGCGGTTCGGCGAATTCGAACCCGTCGGCGTACGACTCGAACTCGTCGAGGATCGGATCCAGCAGTGCCGAGTGGAAGGCGTGGCTGGTGTCCAGCCAGTCGCACCGCACGCCGTCGGCTGCCAGCACGGCGACGGCGGACTCCAGATCGTTTGCGGGACCGGATAATACGGTGTTGCCGCCGTTGTAGGCCGCGACCGAGAGGGTCGGGTAGTCGTCGGTCAGACGCTCGACGCGCTCGGCGGCGGTGGACACCGCGACCATGCGGCCACCCGCGGGCAGGCTGCCGAAGAGGCGGCCGCGTTCGGCCATCAGCCGCGCGCCGTCCTCGATGCCGAACACCCCGGCGACGCACGCCGCGGAGTACTGGCCGACGCTGTGGCCCAGCACCACGTCGGGCTCGAAGCCCCAGGACTGCCACAGGCGGGCCAGGCCCATCTCGACCGCGAACAGGGCCGGCTGCGCATAGGACGTCTGCTGCAGCGAGCGCTCATCGACGCCATGCTCTTCGCGCGAGCGCTCATCGACCCCGAAGATCACGTCCAGCAGCGGCTTCTCGAGCACGTCGGCAACCGCGGCCGCGCACCGGTCCAGCGTCTCGGCGAACACCGGCTCGGCGGCGTACAGCTCCCGGGCCATGCCGGGGTACTGGCTGCCCTGGCCGGTGAACAGCCAGGCGGTCTTGGGGGTGTCATGGGTTTCGCCGCGCACCAGGCCGGGTGCCGGGCGGTCGTCCGCGAGCGCACCGAGCAGCTCGATGGCGGATTCCCTGGTGTCGGCCACCAGCGCGGCGCGTTGCTCGAGGTGCGCACGTGCCGCGCCGGCGGTGAAGCACACGTCGGCCAGCGCGGCCTCGGGGTGCTCGCTCATCCAGCTGCGGTACAGCCCGGCGACCTCGGTCAGCGCGGCAGGCGTCCGCGCCGATAGTGGAAGTACGTGGTAACGGCCATCTTCCGGCGCGGTGTCGGACGCCGGGGCCGCAGGGGTGGGTGCCTCCTCGAGGATGACGTGAGCGTTGGTGCCTGCGAACCCGAACGAGCTGACCCCGGCGATGCGAGGACGGCCGCCGTCCTCCCAGGGGGTGGTCTGTCGAACCACTTCCACGGGAAGCCGTTCCCACGGGATGTGCGGTGACGGGTTCTCGAAGTTGAGGTGCTTGGGCAGGGTCTGGTGCTCGAGCGACAGGACCACCTTGATGACGCCCGCGATGCCTGCGGCTGCTTCCAGGTGCCCGATGTTGGTCTTGGCCGAGCCGATCAGCAGCGGCTGGTCCGGTGCGCGTCCGACGCCGAGCGCCGCACCCGCGGCCTGCGCCTCGATCGGGTCGCCCAGCGACGTGCCGGTGCCGTGCGCCTCCAGGTATCCGACGTCACGGGGTTCGAGGTTCGCGCACTTCAGGGCGGCGGCGATGACCCGTTGCTGCGCAACGCCATTGGGCACGGTCAGGCCGCCCGAGGCGCCGTCCTGGTTGACGGCGCTACCACGGATCACGGCACGGATCCGGTCACCGTCGCGGACCGTGTCCTCGAACCGCTTGACCACGATGACGCCGCAGCCCTCGCCGCGGACGTAGCCGTCGGCGGCCGCGTCGAAGGTCTTGCACCGACCGTCGGGTGCGAGCATGCGCGCACTCGAGAACGTGATCATGGTGGCCGGGGCCAGCAGCACGTTCGCACCACCGGCCAGCGCGAGGTCGCACTCGCCCAGGCGCAGCGCCTGACACGCCTGGTGGATCGCCACCAGCGACGAGCTGCACGCCGTGTCGACGGCGACCGACGGACCCTGCAGGCCCAGCCGGTAGCTGATCCGTCCCGCCGCCGCGGCGTTCGACGTCCCGATGGCCATGTAGGCCTCGATCTCGTCGTGGGTCAGCTCGTCGGACTGCATGCCCAGGTAGTCGTGGGTGGCCAGACCCACGAACACACCGGTGTTGCTCTCGGCCAGCGAGGACGGGGCGATGCCCGCGTGCTCGACCGCGCGCCACGCCGTCTCGAGCAGGATCCGGTGCTGCGGGTCCATCAGCCGGACCTCACGCGTCGCCATCCCGAAGAACGGCGCGTCGAACCCGGTCACGTCGTCGACGAACCCGGCACGACGGGTCACGATCTTGCCGGGCACACCTGGTTCGGGGTCGAAGAACTCGTCGGCGTCCCAGCGGTCCCGCGGCACCTCGGAAATCGCGTCACGGCCGTCACGCAGCAATCCCCAGAACTCATCTGCATCTCTGGCCCCAGGCAGGCGCGCCGCATACCCGACGATGGCGAAACGAGGGGCCGGATCGGTCGGGCCTTCGACGGATACCATGCAGCTGTCCTCCCCGTGCCACGTTCAACGTCGGGGGCCACTATGACACGTTTGTGACGGTGGATGCGCAGCGTCGTGGTCCGCTGTCGAGGGGGTGCCGAGGGTATGTTGATCCCCGCCGAGGGTGCTGCCGGAACGTTGCCGGCGGGCCTGGCAGGACTGGGAAGGCCGTAGCTTGCGCATCGGGAAGATCACGGTCGGCGCACTCCACGAATGGTCGCTGACCCCGGGCTCGGTCACCTCCTGGCACCCGACGGCCGCAGCTGCGGACGTCGCGCGACGGGCGCCGCTCAGTTCGGTGCCGGTCAGTCACATGCAGCGCCAGCACCTGCGCAACTACTGCGACCGGGCCGAGGCGGGCTTGAACTTCTCCCGGCAGATCATCGCCAGCTGCGAGATGCCCGGCCAGTGCGACATCGCCGCCATGAACGACGCCGTCAACGCCTACCTGCGTAGGCACGACACGTTCCGCAGCCGATTCGAACGGACCGAGACGGGCGACTTCATCCGGTACGCCATCGAGGATCCGGCCGAGATCGAGTTCGTCCCGGTCGACCAGGGCCAGATGACCGTCGACGAGATCCGCGCGCACGTGGTGGCCATCCCGAACCCGCTGGAGTGGGGCTGCTTCACATTCGGCGTCATCCAGAACGAGAACGACTTCAAGTTCTTCGCCTCCATGGACCACGTGCACGGCGACGCCACGCTGATCGGCACGACGATGATGGAAGCCAACGGGATGTACTCCGCGCTCAGTGGCGGCGGCCATGCCCTGACGCTGCCCGACGCGGGCAGCTTCGACGACTTCTGCGTGCGGGAGCACGAGTACACCTCGGCATTGACCGTGGACTCCCCGGGTGTGCAGCGGTGGATCGACTTCGCCGAGAACAACGGTGATGGCTTCCCCGACTTCCCGCTGCCGCTGGGCGACCCGAACGTGGCGACGAGCAGCGACATGACCTCCGAGGTCCTGCTGGACGACGCGCAGACGCAACGCTTCGACGAGGCCTGCGCGGCCGCGGGTGCCCGGTTCGTCGGCGGTCTCTTCGCCTGTCTCGGTCTGGTGGAGCACGAATTCACCGGCGCGCTCACCTATCACGGCCTCACGCCGAGGGATTCCCGCACGGCCGGCGACAACTTCATGACCCAGGGCTGGTTCACCGGGTTGATCCCGATCAGCGTCCCGATCGCGGCGACGTCGTTCAGCGAGGCGGCGTGGGCAGCGCAGTCCTCGTTCGACGCCGGCTTGGACATGGCGCGGGTGCCGTACTACCGCGTCCTGGAGTTGGCGCCGTGGCTGAACTGGCCGCGGCCCAACTTCCCGGTGTCGAACTTCCTGCACGGCGGCGCTGCTCCGCTCAACGCGATCCTCGCCGCGGCGGACATGGGGCTGGCCAACGACATCGGGATCTATCCCGACGGCCGGTTCTCCTACCAGCTGACGATCTACGTCTTCCGCTACGGCGAGGGCACGGTGATGGCGATCATGCATCCCGACAACCCGGTTGCCAGGAAGTCGGTCACCCGCTACATGCAGGCGATGAAGTCGGTGGTGGGGCGAGTTGCCGACAGCGGGCAATGGGGACGCGGGGCATAGCGGAGTGCGATCCGACGGCATCATGACGCGGGATTCGGGGCGAGGGTGAGGGCGATATGAGACGGCTAGCCGATCTCGTGGTGCGGTGGCCATGGGCGGTGATCGGGGTGTGGGTCGCCTTGGCGATCGCACTGCCGCTGGCCTTCCCGTCCCTGGGCACGATGGCGCAGCGCAATCCGCTCGCCATCCTCCCCAGCGACGCGCCGTCGAGCGTCACCGCCAGGAAGATGACCGAGGCGTTCCAGGAACCGGGCAACGACAACCTCCTGCTGGTCGCGCTGATCAACGAGAACGGGCTGGAACCCGCCGACGAGGCGACGTACCGCAAGCTCGTCGACGCGGTGCGCGACGACGTGCGCGACGTCGTGTCGGTCCAGGACTTCGTCGCCACGCCTCAGCTGCGGCCGTTCCTGACGAGCGAGGACAAGACGACCTGGGTGTTGCCGGTGAGCCTGGCGGGGGAGCTGGGGACGCCGCAGGCCTTCGACGCGTTCAACCGGGTGGCCGACGTCGTCGAACGCAGCGTCGCAGACAGTCCGCTCGACGTTCACCTCACCGGGCCCGCGGCGACCGTCGCCGACCTGACGGTCGCGGGCGAGCAGGACCGTCTGCCGATCGAACTCGCGATCGCCTTCCTGGTGCTCGCCGTCCTGCTGCTGGTGTACCGCAACGTGGTCACAATGCTGCTGCCGCTCGTCACGATCGGCTCGTCGCTCGTGGTCGCCCAAGCAGTGGTGGCCGGTTACTCCCATCTGACGGGCGCAGGCGTCTCCAACCAGTCCATCGTGTTCCTCAGCGCGATCATCGCCGGTGCCGGAACCGACTATGCCGTCTTCCTCATCAGCCGCTACCACGACTATCTGCGATCGGGCGCCGAGTACGACGCCGCGGTCAAGGCGGCGATGGCGTCGATCGGAAAGGTCATCACCGCATCGGCCATCACCGTGGGGCTCACGTTCCTGCTGCTGAGTTTCGCGAAGATGGGCGTGTTCAAGACCGTCGGGGTGTCGTCGGCGATCGGAATCGGCGTCGCCTACCTCGCCGGAGTGACCCTGCTGCCCGCGATCCTGGTGCTCGCCGGGCCGCGCGGCTGGGTCAAGCCACGGCGTGAACTGACCACCGCGTTCTGGCGGCGTTCGGGCATCCGGATCGTCCGCCGGCCGGTGACCCACCTGGTCGCGAGCCTGCTCGTCCTCGCGCTGCTGGCCGGGCTCTCGATCTTCGCCCGCTACAACTACGACGACCGCAAGGTCGTGGAGGCGTCGGCGCCCAGTTCGATCGGGTACGCGGCGCTCGAGCGCCACTTCCCGATCAGCCACTCCATCCCCGAGTACATCCTCATCCAGTCGCCCCACGACCTGCGCACGCCACGAGCCCTGGCGGACCTGGAGCAGCTGGCCTCACGCGTCGAGCAGCTCCCCGACATCGGCATGGTCAGCGGCATCACCCGGCCCCTCGGCGAGGTGCCGCCGGAATTCCGGGCCACGTTCCAGGCCGGCATCGTCGGTGACCGGCTCGCGGGCGGGTCGGCCCTGATCGGCCAGCGCAGCGGCGATCTCAACCGGCTCGCCGCCGGGGCCGACACGATGGCCGAGAGCCTCGCCGACGTGCGCACCCAGATCAACCAGATAGCGCCCAGCATCCAGGGCCTGGTCGACACGTTGTCCGCCGTCCGAACCGAGGACAACGGCGACAAGCTGGTGCGCGACGTCGAGGTCGCGGCGAAACTGGTCGCCAGCGTGAACGCGCTCGCCAACTCCATGGGCGTGAACTTCGCGGCGGTCAAGAACGTCTTCGCCTGGATCGGCCCGGTGCTCGCAGCGCTGCAGGGCAATCAGATCTGCGACGCCAATCCCTCCTGCCGCGACACCCGCATGCAGTTCCAGCGGCTCGTCGACGCGGACAACGACGGCAGCCTCGACCAGATCAACCAGCTGGCCGGAGAACTCCAGAGCGTCGACGACAAGGAATCGCTCAACGCGACGGTGAAGAAGCTCAACGCCGCCCTCACCAGCGCCAACAAGGCCGTCAAGGCCATGGGACTCGACCGGCCCGGCGGCCCGCAGGCCGGCTTGCGCGAGTTGCAGCAGGGCGCCAACCGGCTGGCAGGCGGCAGCCGCGACGTGGCCAACGGTGTGGACGAACTCGTCGAGCAGGTGAAGGTGATCGCCGCCGGCCTGAACGAGGCATCGACGTTCCTGCTGAACATGCGGAGCAACGCAGGCGACCCTGCGCAGGCCGGGTTCAACATCCCACCCGAGGTGCTGAACCTGTCTGACTTCCAGAAGGCGGCCAAGGCGTACATCTCACCGGACGGCCGTTCCGTCCGGTATCTGGTGCAGACCGAACTCAACCCGTTCAGCTCGGAGGCGATGGATCAGGTCAACCAGATCGGTGACGTCGCCAGGGGTGCCCAGCCGAACACCACGCTCGCCGACGCGACGATATCGATGGGCGGACTACCTGCCGCGTTGCGCGATACGCGCGACTACTACCAGCAGGACATTCGCTTCATCATCATCGCGACCATCATCGTCGTCCTGCTGACCCTGATGTTGCTGTTGCGTTCGGTGATCGCGCCGCTGTATCTCGTCGGCTCGGTGGTGGTGTCCTACTTCGCGGCGATCGGGATCGGCATCCTGACGTTCCAGTACCTACTCGGCGAGCAGTTGCACTGGAGCGTGCCGCCGTTGGCGTTCGTCGTGTTGGTCGCAGTGGGCGCCGACTACAACATGCTCTTCGTCTCGCGCATGCGCGACGAGTCTCCGCACAGCGTGCGCTACGGCATCATCCGCACCCTGAGTTCGACGGGCGGTGTGATCACCGCGGCGGGGCTGATCTTCGCGGCCTCGATGGCAGGCCTGCTGTTCTCGAGCATCGGGATCGTGATCCAGGGCGGCTTCGTGATCGGGGTGGGAATCCTGCTCGACACCTTCGTGGTGCGCACGATCACGGTGCCTGCGATCGCCACCCTGGTCGGGCGGGCCAACTGGTGGCCGTCGCGGATGGGCGTGCGGCAGTCGCCGCCGTCGTCGCAGGTCCAGTCGCCGGCCGAACCCGTCCAGTAGCGGCTGGGAAGCGCGCACCGGGCCGAATGTGTGAAACTACGAATCGAAGCGGAGGGGCCTGATGGGGATGAGCGAACTCCCTCCACCGAGCGTGGAGGACGCGAGGTGACGACAGTGCCTTCATCGACGGTGTCCCAGTCGTCGATCCTCTCGGTGCTGCACGGGCGCGCCAGCCTGCGCCCCGACGACGTCGCCTTCACGTTCACCGACTACGACCGGGATTCCGCAGGCGTCGCCGAGACGCTCACGTGGTCGCAGCTGTCGCGCCGAGTCATGAACGTGGCACGCGAGATTCGGCTACACGGGTCGATCGGCGACAGGGCGGTGATCCTGGCACCCCAGGGCCTTGAGTACGTCCTGGCATTCCTGGGCAGCATGCAGGCGGGGCTCGTCGCCGTGCCGCTACCGCTGCCGCACCGCGGCTCGACCCACGACCGGGTGAGTTCGGTCCTGGCCGACGCCCAGCCCTCGGTCGTCCTCACCACGTCGGCCTCGGCACAGGACGTCGGCGACTACGTCGATCGAGCAGGTGGTGATCAGGCACGCGTGGACGCCGCGCCGAAGATCGTGGCGATCGACGCGATGGACCTCGACGGCACGCCGGGCGAACCCATCGCGACGACCGCCGACTTCCCCGAAACGGCCTACCTGCAGTACAGCTCGGGTTCGACCCGGCTACCGGCCGGGGTCATGATCTCGCACCTGAACCTGCAGGCGAACTTCGAGCAGATCATGCGCACGTTCCTCGCGGGCGCGAACCCCGTGCCGGCCGGTGACGCGACGTTCGTGTCGTGGCTGCCCTTCTACCACGACATGGGCCTCGTCCTGGGCGTGTGCGCACCCATCCTCAGCGGCCATCCCGCGGCGCTGATGAGCCCAGTTGCGTTCCTGGAGAAGCCGTCTCGATGGATACGCGCCCTGGCCGAGAACCGCCGCGCGTTCTCGGCGGCCCCCAACTTCGCGTTCGACCTCGCCGCCCGCAAGACCACCGACGGCGACATCGCAGGCCTCGACCTCGGTGGGGTGCACGGCATCATCAACGGTGCCGAACGCGTCGAGCCGGCCACCCTGGAGCGATTCTCGGATCGGTTCGCGCACTTCGACTTTCGAGATCACATGCTCCGTCCGGCCTACGGTCTGGCGGAGGCGACGGTCTTCGTGGCGGCGGGCACCTGGAGTGAGGATGCACCCGCGTCGTACTTCGACGCCGACGAACTGGGCGCAGGCCGGGTCCAGCCGTGCGCGGCCCGCAAGGGCACCTCGCTGGCGCGCTACGACCTGCCGCAGTCGCCAACGGTGCGGATCGTCGACGTCGACACCCACCGGCAGTGCGCGCCGGACGTGGTGGGCGAGATCTGGGTGCACGGCGACAACGTCGCAACCGGTTACTGGAACAGGCCGCCAGACGAGCAGCAGTGCTTCGGCGCCACGCTCGCCGACCCGTCGCCCGGCACGCCGGAGGGGCCGTGGCTGCGAACGGGCGATCTGGGCTTCGTATCGGACGGCGAGTTGTTCATCGTCGGCCGCATCAAGGACCTGCTGATCATCCGCGGCCGCAACCACCATCCCGAAGACATCGAGGCGACGGTCCAACAGATCACCCGCGGCCGGGTCGCCGCGATATCGGTGCCGACCAAGAGTGCCGAAGAGCTGGTCACCGTCATCGAACTCAAGGAACGAAGCGACGAGGACTTACCGCGGTGGCTCAGCGAGGTAAAGACCGACGTCACCTCGGCGATATCCAACGCACACGGCCTGAACGTGGGCGATCTCGTCCTGGTGCCGCCCGGATCGATTCCCACGACGACGAGCGGGAAGATCCGGCGTGTCGCCTGCGTCGAGCAGTACCGCCAGAACCAGTTCGTCCGGCTCGACGCGTGAGCCCCGCCGATGGCGCGCGACCCGCTGTAAGGTCGGGACCCGAGGCAGGGCGTCGAGCAGGGCTGGGAGCGAAGTGTGAGAACCTCATGAAGCGACTTCTCGCCCTTGGCACGGCTTCCGCGACCATCGGCGCCGCAGGCGTCCTCGGCTTGGGCACCGCAGCGGCCGACGACACTCCGGTTCCGCCGCCGCCTCCCGTCCCCGGTGCCGGACCGCAGGGGCCGCCGCCGATCGGCACCCCCGGCAGGGCCTACGCCCTGGGCGGCGCGCACGTGCTCGGCATCCCGTACGACGAATACATCATGCGCACCGGCGCCGAATGGTTCCCCGGCCTCGACCGCCAGATCGTCGACTACCCCGCGGGCCAGGTGCAGGGCCACACCCTGGAACGGCTGTTCCCCGGCATCGGCCGCCTCGACGACGGCTTCCCGGGCCTGGGCATCGACGGTCCGAGCTACGGCGAGTCCATCGACGTCGGCGGGCCCAACCTCATTCAGGCCATCCGCGCGGGAGGCCCCGGCACGGTCATCGGACTCTCCGAGGGTGCGTCGGTGCTCGACGACGTCCAGGCGCGGCTGGCGTACGACCCGGCCGCTCCGCCACCGGACCAGTTGAGCTTCGCCACGTACGGCAACCCGGTCGGCAAGCACGCGTTCGGCGAGAGCTTCCTGACCCAGATGTTCCCGGTCGGCGCCGTCGTTCCTTCGCTGGACTACCGCATCCCGGCCCCGGTCGAGAGCCAGTACGACACGTACAAGTTCGTCTCCGCCTACGACAGCATCGCCGACTGGCCGGACCGGCCGGACAACTGGATGAGCGTCGCCAACGCGATCGTCGGCCTCGCGACCGGCCACACCGCGGTGGCCTTCACCAACCCGAGCATGGTGCCGCCGCAGAACGTTCGGACGACGGTCAACTCGCGCGGCGCGAAGACCACCACGTACATGATCCCGGAGGAGCACCTGCCGCTGGTGCTTCCGTTCAAGTACCTCGGAGTCCCGGCCGAGACGCTGAACCGGCTCGACGCGGTGTTGCAGCCGATGGTCGACGCGGGCTACTCGCGCAACGACGATCCGCTGACCGCGCCGATCACGGTGGACCCGGTCAACGGCTACGACCCGGCGGAGGTCACCGCGCCCGCCACGAACGCGGCCTTCGGCGGCGGTTCGGATCCGGTGTCGCAGCTCCTCGCAGGCATGCAGTACGTGCTGAACAGCCAGGCGCAGCCCTAGGCGCTGCTACAGGCCGGCAAAGCCCACGCCGACCAGCGCGCACCCGACGACCGCCAACAGCACGGCCACCCCGCGCCTGCCCTGAGCGCGCAGCCAGTCGTAGAGCGCGGCGAGCATCGAGCGGGTGCGGTCCGGGGCGACCAGGTAGCACAGCAGCGGGATCTCGACGAGCGCGAACGCCACCACGTTGAACAGCAGCAGCGCGCCGAATTGCGTTGCCGCGGTGGCGCCGGACGCGACGATGAGCGCCAGCGCGGCGACGTAGTCGATCGACGGCAGCGCGATGCCGAGGCCCGCGACGCCTGCCGTCCACAGTGAACCGCCGTTCAGCAGTCGCCGGGCGCGGCCCGAGATCGACGCCGGTATCCGGTCGGTCAACCCCCCGCTCGTCGTCTTCGACCGGCTCAGCAGGCCCGCGGCGACCAACGCGGCGTTGACCAGCAGCACCAGGCCGACGACGATCTGCACGCGAGGCAGCGTGAAGTGGGCCGACCCGAGGGCGGGCCGCAGCACGAACAGCACGACGACGCCGACCGTGGTGCCCATGACGAAACCGCCGGCCAGGAACGCGAGCAGCTGCAGTGCGGGCCGCGGCCGGTTGATCGCGAGCACCGTCATGCCGATCCGGAACGGCTCCAGACTGACCGCGACGGCCATCATCAGGAGCGGGATCCACATGGTGGGCGACACGTTACCGGCAACGGGCCGACCGTCCGGGACCTCCGATCCCGGCTTCCGATCAGGCAGATCCGGACGCTGGCGGGACCCGGCGGTACGGGGGAGCATGGAGCGAGTGAGCATGGTGCACACGACCTCGCTGCCCGTCGTCGATCTCGGCGACGACCCCGCGACGCTGCGCGCCCGGTTGCGCGACGTCGCGCACGAGGTCGGCTTCTTCCTCCTCACCGGGCACGGCGTCCCGGCCGAGCTGACCGAGCGCGTGCTGACCGAGGCGCGTCGCCTGTTCGCGCTGCCGCAGGCCGAGAAGGACGCGGTCGCGATGGTGCGCAGCCCGCACTTCCGCGGCTACACGCGGCTGGGCGGGGAGCTGACCGGCGGCACCGTCGACTGGCGCGAACAGATCGACATCGGCCCCGAGCGCGTCCCGCTCGCCGATCCGTCCGAGCCGTACCTGCGGCTGCAGGGGCCGAATCAGTGGCCGTCCGCGCTGCCCGAGCTGCCGGGCGTCATCGCGGAGTGGGATGCCGCGCTGGCCGACGTCGGTCGCACGCTGCTGCGGCACTGGGCGGCGTCGCTCGGCGCCCCCGAGGACGTCTTCGACGCGGCGTTCGCCGAGACGCCCGCCACGCTCATCAAGATCGTGCGCTATCCCGCGCAGGCCGATTCGCCCCAGGGCGTCGGCGCCCACCGCGATGCCGGAGCCCTGACGCTCCTGCTCGCCGAACCAGGGAGCCGCGGTCTGCAGGTGCGAGACGTGACAGGCGACTGGATCGACGTCGACCCACTGCCCGGCGCGTTCATCGTCAACATCGGCGAGATGCTGGAGATCGCCAGCGGCGGGTATCTGCGGGCGACCGAGCACCGCGTCGCGCTGAGCACGCGGGAACGAATCTCGGTGCCCTACTTCTTCAATCCCCGACTCGACGCCCGACTCCCGGTGCTGACGCTGCCCGCCGAACTGGCCGACCGGGCTCGGGGAGTCACCGCCGACCCGTCGAACGAGGAGATCTTCGCGGTCTACGGCCGCAACGCGTGGAAGAGCAGGCTGCGGGCCCACCCCGACGTGGCGGCAGCCCACGGCTATGCGTAGAGCGCAGACCGACGAGGCCGGGCGTGGAGCCTGTGTGAAGATGAGGAAGCCATGAGCAGCACAGAACTGAGCCCGTCGTCTCTGCGCGAGGCGTTCGGGCACTTCCCGACGGGCGTCATCGCGATCGCCGCCGAGGTCGACGGCGTGCGCGTCGGGTTGGCCGCGAGCACGTTCGTCCCGGTGTCGCTGGATCCGCCGCTGGTGTCGTTCTGCGTGCAGAACACCTCGACCACGTGGCCGAAGCTTGTCGACCTGCCGTCGCTGGGCATCAGCGTGCTCGGCGAGGCGCACGACGCCGCCGCGCGGACGCTGGCGGCCAAGACCGGCGACCGGTTCGCCGGCCTGGAGACCGTGTCACGGGACAGCGGCGCGGTGTTCATCGAAGGCACCAGCGTGTGGCTGGAGAGCGCGATTGAACAGCAGATCCTCGCGGGCGATCACACGATCGTCGTGCTGCGGGTCAGCGAGATCACCGTGCACGACGACGTCGCACCCATCGTCTTCCACCGGAGCACGTTCCGCCGCCTGGGCCAGTAGCCCGCGCGCAGGCTCGTCGTACTGAGAGCTAGGGCCGCGCGCCGAGTTCCTCGCGGTAGTACTGCACGCGCCGGTCGAGTTCGGCGGCGTCGTCTGGCCTGCCCTCCTTGCGAGCCAGATCGGCCCGGGTGGAGAGTTCGCGAATCGCGGTGCGAATGTCGTTGACGCTCTGAGTTTCTCTCGTCCTCACAAGGCCGCCCTTCGTCGATGATTGGCTGCGTTTTCTCGAGCGTACGCCGCAAGAATCAAGACCAACTGCGACTCAGCAGACTCCCAACGTGAAGCCAGCGTCACCCCCGTATGCGGGCGTGACGCTGGCTTCACGTTCGAGGCGTTGCCGGCAAACAGCTACCGCCGGAACAGCTTGTTGCCCAACCACACGATCGGGTCGTACTTGCGGTCGGCGACGCGTTCCTTCATCGGGATCAGCGCGTTGTCGGTGATCTTGATGTGCTCGGGGCACACCTCGGTGCAGCACTTGGTGATGTTGCAGTAGCCGAGCCCGTGCTCTTCCTGCGCCATGTCCTTGCGGTCCGCGACGTCGAGCGGGTGCATGTCCAGCTCGGCGATGCGCATGAGGTACCGCGGCCCGGAGAACGCCTGCTTGTTCTCCTCGTGATCACGCACCACGTGGCAGACGTTCTGGCACAGGAAGCACTCGATGCACTTGCGGAACTCTTGGCTCCGGTTCACGTCCTCCTGCTGCATCCGGTACTCGCCCGGCTGCAGATCCTTCGGTGGGGTGAACGACGGGATCTCGCGCGCCTTCTCGTAGTTGAAGGACACGTCGGTAACCAGGTCGCGCATCACGGGGAATGTCCGCAGCGGGGTGACGGTGACGGTCTCGTCCTCCCCGAAGGTCGACATGCGGGTCATGCATAGCAGTCGGGGACGGCCGTTGACCTCCGCCGAGCACGATCCGCACTTGCCTGCCTTGCAGTTCCACCGCACGGCGAGGTCGTTGGCCTGCGTGGCCTGCAGGCGGTGGATGATGTCGAGCACCACCTCGCCCTCGTTGACCTCGACGGTGTAGTCCTTCAGCTCGCCGCCTGAGTCGTCGCCGCGCCAGACCCGCAGGCTCGCATCGTAGGAAGCCATGTCAGCCCTTCCGTTGGGGGTGCTCGTGGAGTTCGCCGTCGGTGTAGTACTTCTCCAGCTCGGACAGTTCGAAGCACTCCAGCAGGTCGGGCCGCATCGGATCCTGCGCCTCGGCCTCCACCGTCACGCGCGGGACCATCGCCTCGGCGGTCGCCGCGTCGGTGGTCCGGCACACCAGCAGCTTGTTGCGCCACTTGGCGTCCATCTCGGGGTAGTCGTCGCGGGTGTGTCCGCCGCGGCTCTCGGTGCGCTGCAGCGCTGCCTTGGCCACGCATTCGCTGACCAGCAGCATGTTTCGCATGTCGATCGCGAGATGCCAGCCGGGGTTGTAGACGTGGCCGCCCTCGACGGCGACGTTCTGCAGCCGGCCCCTGAGTTCGTCGAGCTTGGCGAGCGCCTGCTCGATCTCCTCTTCCTTGCGGATGATGCCGACGAGATCGTTCATCGACTCCTGCAGTTCGGCGTGCAGGGTGTACGGGTTCTCGGGATTGTCGTGCGGCTCGAACGGCGCCAACGCCATCTTGGTGGCCTCGTCGAGCGCCTCCTGCGACACCTTGGGCCGGTCGGTCAGGGCCCGCACGTAATCGGACGCGCCGAGCCCGGCGCGGCGGCCGAACACCAGCAGGTCGGACAGCGAGTTCCCGCCGAGGCGGTTGCTGCCGTGCATGCCGCCGGAGCACTCGCCTGCGGCGAACAGCCCTGGCGTCGCGGCGCCGCCCGTGTCGGGATCGACCTCGATGCCACCCATGACGTAGTGGCAGGTCGGGCCGACCTCCATCTCGTCCTTGGTGATGTCGACCTCGGCCAGCTCGATGAACTGGTGGTACATCGACGGCAGTCGACGCTTGATCTCCTCGGTCGGCATGCGCGAGGCGATGTCGAGGTAGACGCCGCCGTGCGGGGTGCCGCGGCCTGCCTTCACCTCGGCGACGATCGCGCGGGCGACCTCGTCGCGGGGGAGCAGGTCGGGTGTGCGACGGGCGGAGTCGTTGTCCGCCAACCACTTGTCGGCCTCTTCCTCGCTCTCCGCGTACTGCCCCTTGAAGACCTCGGGGATGTAGTCGAACATGAAGCGCTTGCCTTCGGAGTTCTTCAGCACCCCGCCGTCGCCGCGTACGCCCTCGGTGACCAGGATCCCCTTCACCGACAGCGGCCAGACCATGCCGGTCGGGTGGAACTGGATGAACTCCATGTTGATCAGCGTCGACCCGGCGCGCAGCGCCAACGCGTGGCCGTCGCCGGTGTACTCCCACGAGTTCGACGACACCTTGAACGACTTGCCGATGCCGCCGGTCGCGAGCACCACCGCAGGCGCCTCCAGCAGGATGAAGTTGCCGGTCTCACGCCAATAGCCGAAGGCACCCGCGATCTTGCCCGTCGGACCCGTGTCCGCGCCGGTGGCCTCGTGGGGTGCGCTCGACTCCTCGCGCGGCCCCTTGTCGAGGATCAGGTCGGTGATGGCGCATTCGTGGAAGACCTTGATGCGGGCCTCGTAGTCACCGAGTTCGCGCTTGTCCTCCTGCTGCAGCGAGACGATCTTGTGCTGCAGCGTGCGGATGATCTCCAGGCCCGTGCGGTCGCCGACGTGCGCGAGCCGCGGGTAGGTGTGCCCGCCGAAGTTGCGCTGGCTGATCTTGCCGTCCTTGGTGCGGTCGAACAGCGCGCCGTAGGTCTCGAGTTCCCACACCCGGTCGGGGGCTTCCTGCGCGTGCAGTTCGGCCATCCGCCAGTTGTTCAGGAACTTGCCGCCCCGCATGGTGTCGGCGAAGTGGATCTGCCAGGTGTCCTTGGCATTCGCGTTCTTCATCGCAGCGGCGCAGCCGCCCTCGGCCATCACCGTGTGCGCCTTGCCGAACAGCGACTTGGTGACGACCGCGACCCGCAGTCCGCGTTCGCGTGCCTCGATTACTGCCCGTAGTCCGGCGCCGCCGGCACCGATGACGACGACGTCGTATTCGTGCCGTTCCAGTTGAGCTTCGTGCGAAGCCATCAAACCCTCACTTGCCTATTCATATGTAGTCGAAAGATGGTGCTAACCAATGAATCTGAGGTCGGAGATGGTTCCGCTGGCCACCAGCATGACGTAGAAGTCGGTCAGCATCAGCGTGCCGAGGGTGATCCAGGCGTAGAGCTTGTGGCGCACGTTGAGCTTGCTGACTTGCGTCCACATCCAGTAGCGCACCGGGTGTTTCGAGAAGTGCTTGAGCTTGCCGCCGACGACGTGCCGGCACGAGTGGCAGGACACCGTGTAGACCCACAGCATGACCACGTTGACGACGAGGATGACGTTGCCCAGCCCGAAGCCGAAACCGCTGGGCGACTGGAACGCGATGATCGCGTCGTAGGTGTTGATCACCGAGATGATCGCCGCGATGTAGAAGAAGTACCGGTGGGTGTTCTGGATGATCAGCGGGAAACGGGTCTCGCCGGTGTACTTCGCATGCGGTTCGGCCACCGCACATGCGGTCGGCGCCTGCCACACCGTGCGGTAGTAGGCGCCGCGGTAGTAGTAGCAGGTCAACCGGAACAGCAGGAGGAACGGCAGCGACAGCGCCGCGTACGGCAACCACCACACGTCGGGGAGGAACTGTCCGAAGTGGCTCGCTTCCGGGATGCACCCGGTGGAGAAGCACGGCGAGTAGAACGGCGTCAGGTAGTGGTAGTCGGGGACGTAGTAGTTGTTCTGCATGAACGCGCGCACCGTCGCGTAGATGACGAACGCGGCGAAGCCGAGGTCGGTGATGATCGGCGAGCGCCACCACTGGTCGGTGCGGAGCGTGCGCTGTGGGATCTGCGCTCGCGTCGCCGAGAAGACGCCGGTGCCGCTGGTGTCACGGCGGTCATCGGTGGGTGCGCTCACGTACTTTGCCTCACTTCGGTCGTAATGTGCTTCGCGGCGTTGCGACGCACGGTGGTGCCGGTTTCAGGCGGCGCCGCTAGCGAGTCCCGCCGAGTCCTTCGTCGTCGACGTCCTGCCAAAAGTCGCTGGCGTACTGCGTATCCGGGATGCCGATCTTCTCGCCGACGTGATGGTGGTGAGAGAACCCACGGACGAGGTCGAGTTCCTCGGCATCGATGTCGAGCCTGTCGATGTCGTTGAGGATCCTCTCGGCGTCGTTGACGATCCGGCGCATGGCTGGGGTATCCCCGTAGCGTGAAGCCAGCGAGGTCACGCAGCGCCGAAGGCCACCGATGAGTTCGTGGAGTTGGGCGAGTTCAGTAGTCGTGGACAACGAATTGACCTCCTTGGGCTGAAGGGTGTCGGGAATCACATTACGCAAGCGATGCTAGCCACATCACCGTGTTCAGAGTGACACAGGTCACGTTACCGAGTGGAGGATGAATAGTTGTCCAAGCACGAACGCAAGCCCGATTTGGCGGACCTCGCGGCAACGCTGTTGACGCTGCACGTGCCGGGTACGCCGGTGATCCTGCCGACCGTCTGGGACGCCTGGTCGGCGCAACTCGCCGTCGACGCGGGGTTCAGCGCCCTGACCGTGGGCAGCCATCCGGTGGCCGACTCGATTGGCAAGGAGGACGGCGAGGTGATGTCGTTCGACGACCTGACGACACGCGTCGCGCAGATCACCGGCGCCGTCGACGTACCGATCTCGGTGGACGTCGAGTCTGGGTACGGCGAGACGCCCGAGCGCCTCATCGAAGGGTTGCTCGCGGTGGGTGCGGTTGGCCTGAACGTCGAGGACACCGTGCACTCCGACGGTAAGCGGATCCGCTCGGCCGAGGAGCACGCCGCCCTCGTCGGCGGGTTGCGCAAGGCTGCCGACGCGGCAGGCGTGCACGTGGTGATCAACGCCCGCACCGACCTGTTCCTCCGCCAGGACGGCGACGAGTCGGACCGCTTCGAGCGGGCGGTGTCGCGGCTGAAGCTGGCTGCCGAGGCCGGCGCCGACAGCCTGTACCCGGTCGGTAGGCACGACGACGACACCTACCGGCGGCTCGCCGAGGAGCTACCGCTGCCGATCAACGCGATCGCACTCCCGGACCAGGACGACCCGGCGTCGTTCGGGCCGCTGGGCGTCGGCCGGATCAGCTTCGGTCCGTACTTGCAGTTCGCGCTGGCCGAGCGGGCCAAGGAGATCCTCGGCCGCTGGCAGTAGCGAGTTTCCCTGCCGTTGGGTCGCGGGGCCTAGCATCGCGCCGCGTGAGTGACACCGACGACGCGTGGGCGTGGCGTGAGCACCAGGGCGCGGTCTGGGCGGCGGGCGTCGCGGCGGTGCTGCTCGCCGTCCTGGTGTTCGCGGTGGTCCGCACGTCGACCGACGCGGTGCGCCCGGGCGGCGTGACGACGCCCGCCGGCTCGTCGTCGGACCGGACTGCCACGTCCCCGACGACCGCGTCGCCGACGACGAGTTACACCATGCCCAACGTGCAGACCAGCCAAGCCGACGTGCTGCCGCCGGCGGGGGTGCCGGCACCGCCGTCGACCGACCGGGCACCCGACGGCGAGGTGTCGCCGCCGGCCGAGACGACGTCCGCCGACCCGTACGCCCCGTCGACCACCTCGGGGTCGGCGGGGGCTGTCTGAGGGCTCACACCCCACCTTCGAGCAACGTGAGGACACCGTGATGGGCGCGTCACACGACGCGACATCGCGGCAATATCGGCTTCCTAGCCTTCATCTCATGCGCTCATCCCAACGCGTCGTGGTCATCGGCCACGGCATGGTCGGACACCGCTTCGTCGAGGCCCTCCGGTCGCGGGACGACTCGGACGATTGGCACGTCGTCGTGCTCTCGGAGGAGGCCGACGCCGCCTACGACAGGGTCGGCCTCACCGGCTACACCGAGCACTGGGACCGGACGCGACTCGCGCTGCCGGGCAACGCCTATGCCGGTGACGAGCACGTCGAGCTTATCCTGCGCGACCCGGTGAAGCGGATCGACCGCACCGCGAAGTACGTCACCACCTCGCTGGGCCGTCGCGTGCCGTACGACGTCCTGGTCCTCGCCACCGGTTCCTACGCGTTCGTCCCACCGATTCCGGGCCACGATCTGCCGCAGTGCCACGTCTACCGCACGCTCGACGACCTCGACGCCATCCGCGCCGGCGCGCTGGCGGCCAGCACGTCGAAGACGCCCGTCGGCGTGGTGATCGGTGGCGGTCTCCTCGGTCTGGAGGCCGCCAACGCACTGCGCGGCTTCGGGCTGTCGACCCAGGTGCTGGAGATGTCACCGCATTTGATGGCCGCTCAGCTCGACGGCGCGGGTGGCGCCCTGCTGAACCGGATGATCCGCGGGCTCGGCATCGAGGTGCACACCGGTGTCAGCACCGAGAGCATTCAGCCGATCCAGCGGAACAAGCCTCTGCGGAAGTCCCAGGAGGACGACTCGATTCGGGTGAAGCTCAACGACGGCAGCAGCATCGACGCCGGCCTGGTCGTCTTCGCCGCCGGGGTGCGTCCACGCGACGAGCTGGCCCGCCACGCCGGCCTGGACATCGCGCAGCGCGGTGGTGTGCTGACCGACTTATCCTGTGTCACCAGCGATCCCAGCATCTACGCGATCGGCGAGGTCGCCGCCATCGACGGCCGCTGCTACGGCCTGGTCGGGCCCGGCTACACCAGCGCAGAGGTCGTCGCCGACCGGCTGCTCGGCGGCGAGGCCGAGTTCGGTGAGGCCGACATGTCGACCAAGCTCAAACTGCTCGGGGTCGACGTCGCCAGTTTCGGTGATGCGCAGGGGCGGACGCCCAACTGCCTCGACGTCGTCGTCAACGACCCGGTCAAGCAGACCTACGCCAAGCTGGTGCTCTCCGACGATGCCAAGACGCTGCTCGGCGGCATCCTGGTCGGTGACGCATCCGCCTACGGGGTGCTGCGGCCGATGATCGCCAGCGAGCTGCCCGGCGACCCGATGTCGTTGATAGCGCCTGCGGCGGAAGGCAATTCGCTCGGTCTGGGCGTCGGCGCGTTGCCGGACATCGCGCAGATCTGCTCGTGCAACAACGTGACCAAGGGCGACCTCAAGGAGGCGATCTGCGGGGGGTGCACCGACGTCCCGGGTTTGAAGAAGTGCACGCTCGCCGGCACCTCGTGCGGCTCCTGCGTACCGCTGCTCAAGCAGTTGCTCGAGGCCGAGGGCGTCGAGCAGTCGAAGTCGCTGTGCGAACACTTCAGTCAGTCGCGCGCCGAGCTGTTCGAGATCATCAGTGCCACCGAGATCCGCACCTTCTCCGGTCTGATCGAGAAGTTCGGCACCGGAAGGGGTTGCGACGTCTGCAAACCCACCGTCGCCTCGATTCTGGCCTCGACGAGTTCGGACCACATCCTCGACGAACACACCGCCTCGCTGCAGGACTCCAACGACCACTTCCTGGCCAACATCCAGAAGAACGGCAGCTATTCGGTGGTGCCGCGGGTGCCCGGTGGCGACATCACGCCCGAACACCTGATCCTGATCGGCCAGATCGCCAAGGACTTCGGCCTGTACACCAAGATCACCGGCGGCCAGCGCATCGACATGTTCGGCGCCACGGTGGATCAGCTTCCCGAGATCTGGCGTCGACTCGTCGACGGGGGCATGGAATCTGGTCAGGCGTACGGCAAGTCGCTGCGCACGGTCAAGAGCTGCGTCGGCAGCGACTGGTGCCGCTACGGCCAACAGGATTCGGTGCAGATGGCCATCGACCTCGAGATGCGTTACCGCGGTCTGCGAGCCCCGCACAAGATCAAGATGGGCGTGTCCGGCTGCGCGCGCGAATGCGCCGAGGCGCGCGGTAAGGACGTCGGCGTCATCGCCACCGAGACCGGCTGGAACCTCTACGTCGCGGGCAACGGCGGCATGACGCCCAAGCATGCGCAACTGCTCGCCGGCGATCTCGACGACGAGACCCTGGTCCGCTACGTCGATCGGTTCCTGATGTTCTACGTGCGCACCGCGGACCGGTTGCAGCGCACCGCCCCTTGGCTCGACTCGCTCGACGGCGGCATCGACCACCTGCGCGACGTGGTCTGCAACGACTCCCTCGGTCTGGCCGCCGAGTTCGAGGCGGCCATCGAGCGCCACGTCGCCGGTTACGCCTGCGAGTGGAAGGGCGTGCTCGACGACCCGGACAAGCTGTCGCGCTTCGTCTCGTTCGTCAATGCGCCCGACACCGCCGATCCGACCATCGAGTTCGAGGAACGCTCGGGCCGCAAGGTGCCCAGCACCACCGGCCTTGGCATGCCGACGATCCGTCCCCGACAGGAGATCTCGTGACCCTTCTCGACGACCGCGGTGACGTCCGGGTGTGGACGACGGCGTGCGAGTACGACCGGCTGATCCCTGGCCGCGGTGTGGGAGTACTGCTGCCCGACGGCACGCAGGCCGCGCTGTTCCTGCTCGAGGACGGGTCGCTGTACGCGGTGGGCAACGTCGACCCCTTCTCGCGGGCCGCGGTGATGTCGCGCGGACTCGTGGGTGACCGCGCCGGCCGGCTCTGCGTGCAGACGCCGATCAAGAAGCAGGCCTTCGCACTCGACGACGGACAGTGCCTCGACGACGCGGACGTCTCCGTACCGGTGTTCCGCACCCGCGTCGTCGACGGGGTCGTACAGCTGGAGTCCTAGAGGGACCGAAGGATTCGACTGCGCCGGGCGACGACGTCGGGCATCAGCTGCGCCCGCGTCGTGGTGCCCCACAGCTCGACGGTCTGCACCAGCCAGTACGCGCCGAACAGCAGGATCAGCGCGGCCTCGATCACGATGATCGCGTGGTTGAACCCGTCGAGCACCAGGTGCAGGACGACCGCGGTGCCGAGCGCCAGCGCCATGGCCGCGGCAATCGCGCGGTAGGCGGCCTGGTAGCGCCGTCGCTGCGGACACTTCGCCTGGTCCTGGTTGCCCGTCAGGAACGCCGTGATGAGCACCGTGGCGATGATCGCCGCGAACATCGCCACCGCCGCCACTCCGTGGGCGTTGGCGCGGAACCACTCCGGCGCCGCGACGAGGGTCACCACGCCGACGCCGAGCACCACGCGTTGCATCCAGGTGGCGGCGGTGGCCAAGGGTGGTCGCTCACGCGTGGTGCCGGTGCGTCGGTACATCCACCACGACGCGACCCGCGACACCACGAGCGCGACGACGACCGCCCAGACGTTGCGGACGGCCGCGTCGCCGCCGGCGATCAGCGGAGTCGGTCCGCAGAGCAGGTCGGGCCGCGTCGTGGGCACCATCGCGACGACGAAGGCCAGTGTCCCGGCGAAGTTCAGCAGCACGTCCTCGGTGGCGCTGCTGCCCTTGTAGACGATCAGCATGGCGCCGACCGCGCAGACGCTGGCGATGAACACCGCATGGGCCGAGGTGTAGTAGTAGTCGCTGATCGTGGTCTGCCAGCAGTCGGCGCCCACCCGCTCGGCCACCACCGCGGCGCCCAGCAGCACGATCATGACCGCCATGCCGCCGCGCAGGTACCGGTAGGTGTCGAGTGCCGCCATGCCTCAACTGTGCGCCGAGACGACGGTCGATGACGGGATGCGCGCCGAGACGCTCGACGTCCGAGGTGTCGGCGCTAGGCGGCGAGCGGCAGTCGGGCCCGACGGAACCGGTTGACGATCAGGCGCACCACCCCGGGGTGCACGCCCAGCGGTTCGGCGACGGCGTCGGCCCCCGATGCCCGCAGCCGATCCTGAAAGAGGCCGTCGGCCAGCAGGAACGACGCGACGACCACGCGGCGGGCGCCGCGCGACCGCAGTTCGGTGACCGCGTCGGCGACGCGCGGCTCACCGGTGGCGGCGTAGGCCAGCTCGACCCGATTGCCGATCGCGGCGGACAGCATCGCCGCGGTGATCCGCAGGTCGGTCTGCGCACCGGCGTCGGAGGTGCCCGCAGCGGCGGGGACCACCGAATCGCCGTAACGCCAACCACATTCGAGCAGGCGATCGGTGAGCACGTGAATCAGCTGAGCGGACGGCCCGAGCGCCTCGGTGACCACGACGTCGGCGTGGCGGCTGGCCTCGACGTGGGCCGGAATGTCGGCGCGCACGTGGTAACCGCGCGCGAGGAAGGCGGGCACGACCACGGCGGGACCGCCGGTGACGGCGTCGAGCACGTCGGTGGGCGTGGGACCCAGGACGTCGACGAAGGCGGTGCGCACGCGCGTGCCCAGCACGGTGCCGACGCGGTCGGCGAGGTCGCCGATCATCGCCACGCCGCCCGGTTTGCGGGTGCCGTGGGCGACCAGGATCGGGATCACGCCACCCCCACCGGGGACTCGTCGACGGCCAGGCGGTAGCCCCGCTTGACCACCGTGGAGACGATGTTCTTGTCGCCCAACGCCGTTCGCAGACGCAGCACGGCCGTCTCGACGGCATGGGTGTCGGTGCCGCCGCCAGGCAGGGCGCGCAGCAGGTCGTGGCGCGACACGACGGTGCCGGGGCGCTGCGCGAGTGCACGGATGGTGGCCATCGCCGCGGGGGAGAGTTCCTTGACCTCGCCGTCGACGAGCACGCAGGTGCCGCGGATCTCCAGCAGATGTCCGGCGACGCGGATGTTGCGTGAGCGCAGCACCGGCAGTTCGTCGGTGATGTGGCGCGCGAGTGCCCCGAGTCGCATGCGTTCGGGCGCCGACGTCGGCACGCCGAGCCGCACCAGCGGTCGGGCGGTCACCGGGCCGACGCACATCGCGTGGACGTCGGTGCGCAGGGCTGACAGCAGCTCGTCGGAGACGCCGAGTTCGCCCGCCCGCATCAGCACCGACGCCACCGCGGGTGCGGAGGTGAAGCTGACGGCGTCGAACTTGCGGTCGGCGATGTCGAGCACCATCTGGTCGAACGCGCCGTTGCGTGGTGCGGGATGCCAGCGGTACACGCGAATCGGCACCACCTCGGCGCCGGCAGCCCGCAGCTCGTCGAGGAACTCGGGGAACGGATCCCAGTCGTCGGTGGCACCGTGCAGCTGCACGGCGATCCGCAAGCCCGAGATGCCGCCTGCGACCAGGTACTCCAGCACTTCGCGCGATGACTCGGAGTCGGGTGACCACTCCTCGGGCAGACCGCCCGCGCGCAGCGCGCCGGTGGCCTTGGGACCGCGCGAGACGATCCGCGCACGGGACAGCGCGGCGGTCAGGTCGGCGGCGAGGCCCCAGCCGTCGGCTGCGGCGATCCAGCCGCGGAACCCGATGCCGGTCGTGGCGATGACGACGTCGGGCGGCGACGCGATCAGCGCCTCGGTGTGCATCCGCAGTTCGTCGTCGTCGGGCAACGGCACCATCGCGATCGCCGCGGCGCTGGTCACGGTCGCACCGCGCCGGGTCAGCAGTGCGCTCAGCTCCTCGGATCGGCGTGCTGAGGTCACGGCGACGCGGAACCCCGTCAGTGGCGCCCAGCCCGGCTCGTGCATGCCCCCAGTCAAGGGAAGCCGTGTTTCCGAGCTGTTACCCGGCCGTTGCCACGCGGTGTCGCCGCCGGTGACCGGTGACCCGGCCGTGAACTTCGCCTCACCGACACGCCGACGGCCGCGTGAGGCGGCTCACCAGACGTCACCGTCACGCCAATCGCAGGTGATCTCGCCCCGGGTGTCGAGATCGACGCCGTCGGGCAGCGCGACCGGCAGGACGAACAGCGCACCGTCGTCGTCGGTGGTGCGGGTGACGCCGTCCGGCGACAGCACCGACGTCGCGCCCTGCCAGGGCAGCCACCCCCGTGCCGTGTACAGCGGGCGTCCCGCCTCCGATGCGCTCAGCGCGCCGAGGTGATAGGCGCCGCGCACCACCTGCTCGAGGCCGTTCATGATCGCCATCGCCAGACCACGGCCGCGCCAGTCCTCCCGGACGGCGACCGCCTCGAGGTAGCCGCAGCGCAGGGCGCGCCCGCCGTGAATGAGGTGGCGTTGCACGACGGCGCCGTGGGCGATGAGCGCGCCGTGCCGGAAGATCAACGCGTGCATGCCACCCAGGGCGTGCTCCCAGTCCGCGTCGGTGAAGTCGGTCTCGCCGCCCCCGAACGCGTCGATCACCATCCGGCGGGCACCTTCGCGGGTCTCGCCGTCCAGGTCGGACGTGTGAACCAGCCTCGCGGTGTGCACACCTCGGTTCTACCAGGCGGTGACCCCGGCCGGGCTCAGTCGGGTCCACCGGAACCGGACGCGCTGGCCGGGCCGCAGCTGGGCCGCCCGGTCGGCGTCCGCATCGGTCAGCACCCCGATCACCGGGTAGCCGCCCGTCACGGGATGGTCGGGACCCAGGATGACCGGTAAGCCGTTGGGCGGCACCTGAATCGAGCCGCGTACGGCCCCCTCGCTGGGGAGTTGCCGGTCGGGCCACCGCGGGTGCAGTGCAGGCCCATCCAGGCGCATGCCGACGCGGTCGCTGCGGTCGCTGGCGACCCACTCGGTGTGCACCAGTCGATCGGGTTCGGTGAGCCAGTCGTCGCGCGGTCCCGGCACCACGGCCAGCTCCTGCACGTCGGCGGTGATGGCCGCGACCGGCGCCTGATCGACTTCCGGGAAGTCTTCGGTGTGCTCGCCCACCGACACGACGTCGCCCGGTCGCAACGGCGGGGGCCCGATGGCGGACAGGACGTCGTGACTGCGCGAACCAAGGACGGGTTGGACGTCGATGCCGCCGCGGACTGCGAGGTAGCTGCGCAGTCCGGTGCGGGGTGTGCCCAACGAGATGGTGCCGCCGTCGCGGACGACGTGAATGCCGTTGCTGCCGAACCGAAGTCCGTCCACCGAGGGGTCGGCGTCGGCACCCGTCACCGCGATCACGACGTCTCCGCCGTGCACCCGGGCGGTGAGGCCACCGAGGGTCACCTCGATGGTGGCGCAATCGGGCGGGTTGGCGACCAGTCGGTTGGCCAGGGCGGCCGACCGCCGGTCGGCGGCTCCGGAGCGGGTGACGCCCAGGTGTGCCAGCCCCGGCCTGCCGAGGTCTTCGACCAGCGCCAGCGGACCTGTCCGCAGTATCTCCAGCGTCGGTGCTGCCATGGCCTAGCCGATCGCCCGGAACTGGACCCAGCTGCCCGGGGTCAGCAGTGCGGGGGCGGGCCGGTCGACGTCCCAGAGCACTGCGTCGGTGCGTCCGATGAGCTGCCACCCGCCGGGCGTCTCGCGGGGGTACACGCCGCTGAACTCGCCTGCCAGCCCGACCGATCCCGCGGGCACCCTGGTGCGGGGTTCGGCGCGCCGCGGCACGTGCAACCGCGTGTCGCCGCCGACGAGGTAGGCGAAACCCGGTGCAAAGCCACCGAACCCGACCCGCATCGGCGTCGCGGTGTGTGCCTCGACCACCTCGTCGGGCCTGAGGCCGACGAGACGGGAGACCTCGTCGAGGTCGGGTCCGTCGTAGACCACCTCGAGCGTCACGTCGACGTGCCCGTCGGCGGGCGGCTCGGGATCGACGGCGGCCTCGTGGATGCGGAGGTCGGCGAGGCGCTGCCGGGCGGGGTGCACGTGGTGCGGCTCGGCGAATTCGACCAGCACGGTCCGCGCCGCGGGCACCACGTCGAGCACGCCGGGCAGGTCCTCGGCGCGGACCGCGTCCGTCCACGCCAACACCTCGGCGGTGCCGTCGAACTCGAGGAGCAGCGCCTGCTCCCCGTAGTCGCGGACTGCACCGATGGCGAGCATCAGAGGGCGGGTTGGTAGGTGGGCTCGCGTCGCTTGATGACGGCTATGACGCGGTAGGTGATGGGGAGCAGCAGCACTTCGACGACGGTCTTGTAGATCCAGCCGAGCGCGGCGTAGACGGCGAAGTCGCGGAACGAGGTGATGCCGATGGCGCCCGCGGCGATCGCGCAGAACACCAGAGTGTCGCCGAGTTGGCCGGCGAAGGTGGAGCCGACCAGGCGTGCCCAGAGGTGTTTCTCCTTGGTGCGCTCCTTGATGGCCACCACGACCCACGCGTTGATGGTCTGGCCCACCACGAAGCCGGCCAAACCGGCCACGATCAGCTGGGTGTAGGCGTGCACGACGTTCTCGAACGCCGCCTGGTTCTGGTAGAAGTCGGCGGCGGGCAGGTAGATGGTCGCCCAGAAGGCGAGCGCGGCCAGCGCGTTCATCGAGAAGCCGAGGATGATGGCCCGTCGTGCCGCCTTGAAGCCGTACACCTCGGACAGCACGTCGCCGATGACGTAGGTCAGCGGGAAGACGATGAAGCCGCCGTCGGTGATGATGGGGCCGAACTCGACGCCCTTGGTGGCGGTGACGTTGGAGATGATCACCAGCGCGGTGAAGACGGCGACGAGCATGGGGTAGTAGGCGGAGCCGACCTGGGCGAATCCGGGCCTGTGCGCCTGCTCGAGTTGGTTCGTCACCCGGTCATCCTGCCAGGCGGACCGTCAGCCGAGCACCTTGGCGAGCATCGGTGGCAGCCGGTCGGCGACCAGGCCGTAGGACGGGACGGTCCCGAAGGCGATGGCGCCTGCCAGCTCCCGGTCGGTCAGCACGTTGCGGTTGGTGCGCGTGGCCTCGAGTTCGGCGAAGGTCGGGTCGGCCAGCAGTGCTGCCGTCTCGGCGTCGTTCTCCGTGGTCCAGATCAGGACGTCGGCCTCGTCGAGAACCGACACCATGCGGTCGCGGGGAATCAGCGCACTGCCGCCGACGACGTACTCGGCGACGCCGTCGGGGACGACGAGTCCCATCTGGGTGAGGTAGTCGGTCCGGGGTCCTGCCGGGGTGACGACGGCGCGGTCCTTCGAGAACGTGCCCCCGACGACGTAGACCTTCTTGTCGGCCAGCGAGGGGTTGTCCTTGCCTGCCTGGGTGAACCGCCCCTCGAGTCCGCTGATCAGGCCGCTCATGTCGGGAGCCTTGAAGACGGATTGCCCGATCGCGTTGGCCTGGTCCCGCCACGGCTCGAAGAACGGTGCTCCGGACTGTGCGATCGTCGGTGCGATGCCCGACAACCTGGCGTAGGTGTCGGCGTCGAGGCCCGCATTGATCGCGATGATGAGATCTGGCTTCAGGGCGGCGATCTGGTCGACCTGTATGCCGTCGGCGAGGTTCAGCACCACGGGTTGGGCCGGGCCGAGCCGGGGGCGTGACCACGGCCAGGTGGCGAAGGGCTCGCCGCCGAACCACTCCGTCACCGCGATCGGCACCACGCCGAGGGCAAGCAGGTCGTCCTGTTCGGTGAGCCCGGCGCTGACGACGCGCTGGGGCGGTCCGGGGATTCGGGTCTCGCCGAAGACGTGGGTGACGGTGACCGATCCGTCCTCGGCGACGGCGCCCGGCTCGTCGGAGCCGCACCCGGTGGCGAGCAACGCGGCGGCGCCTGCGGACATCGCGAGGAAACTCCTGCGCGACCAGGTCTGGGGCACGCGGCCGAGCGTAGTGGCTAACCGAGGTCGAAGTTGGCGAACAGGATCGCGGCGAGTCCGAGTGCCACGACGATGTTGACCACCGTCGCCGAGGCGAATACCGCCACCGGCCGCCATCCGGCCTCGCGCAGACCCCTGAGGCTGAACTCGAGGCCGATCGAGACGAACGCGAAGATCAGGAACCACGTGCGCAGGTCGTTGACGGTGGTGATCGCGCTCTTGTCGCCACCCCACTGCAGGTAGAGCGTGCCGATGATCGATGCGGCGATGAAGCCGAGCACGAACTTCGGGAAGCGCTCCCAGAACTGCCTGACCCCCGGCCGGGCCGCGGCGGGGTCGCGGCGCTCCACCTTCAGGGCGAAGTAGGCGGTCAGGGCGATCGCGACGAAGCCGATCAGTGCGTTCTGCGTGGTCTTGACGATGGTCGCGATCTGGAGTGCGTCCTCCCCGGCGAGCGCTCCGGCCGCTGCGACGGCCGCGGTGGTGTCGATGTTGCCGCCGATCCAGGCGCCCGATACCGCGGGCGGCAGTCCCCACGTCTCGGCGAGCCAGGGGAGCAGGAAGATCGAGGGCAGGGCGAACACGATCACCAGCGACGCCGCGTACGCGAGCTGCTCCTTCTTGGCCTGCACGGCGCCCGCGGCCGCAATGGCGGCACTGACGCCGCAGATGGAGACGGCGGACGCGAGCAGCGCGCGCAGTTTGTCCTCGAGCCCGAGCCGCCCGCCCAGCCACCAGGTGAAGCCGAAGACGATCGAGATGAGCAGTAGTGCCTGGATGATCGCCGGTCCCGCGGCGGTGACCAGGATCTCGAGGTTGATCGATGCACCGAGCAGGACCAGGCCGGTCTTGATGAAGAATTCGGTGCGGAAACCCGACGAGAGTGCGTCGCGCACGGCGAGTTTGGTCAAGATGGCGTTGCCGAGCAGGCCGAGGGCGATTGCGTAGACGGGGAACTCGATCGACTTGGCGACCTTGGCGAAGGACGTGCCGGACGCCGACTGCGGAACCTGGGTCTCCAGGAAGCGAGTCGCGGCGCCGAGTACGAGGACGACGAGGACGCCCGCCACGGCGTACCCCAGCACCGGGCGGGCCGGTGCCGACTCGTCGGGCGTGACGTCGGCTCTGGCCTGTTCGGTCACGGGATCACGCTGCCCGGTATGGCGCCGGCCAAGACCAGTGCCAGCAGTGCCAGGCCGACGATCACGGCCAGCCAATCCTCGTTCACGCTGGCGGACGCTACCGATGGCTCGCGGCGGGAGCACCGGTTGCGCTCAGCGCGAGCACAATTCGACGGGCGGGTCGCAGACGGCGAAAGCCGCCCCGACGGGTAGGTCGGGACGGCTCTCGGGCGGGGTATTAGCCGGCCATGAAGGTGTCGTACGCCGAGGCCAGTTCCGGCGGCAGCACGGTCACGTTGCAACGCTGCTGGGTGTCGCCGATCGGCTGCAGGATGCCGCGCAACTCGTAGTACTCGGACGGGTTGGCGGTGAAGTAGCCGCGCAGGTTGGCCTCCGCTTCCGGACGCGGCTGACTCTTCGCCGCGGTGACCGCCTGATTGGCTCCCGGGTGCGAGGCCAGGTAGGCCTGCGCGTCACCGGTGACGTTGCTGACCGTGCCCGCGATGCTGTCGGCGGCGCACGGGTCCGGGGCCGCCGAGGCGATCGGCGCGGCGATCATCGCTGCGGCCGCGAAACCGCCGAGCGTGGTGGTGATGGCTGTGAACTTCATCAGTCCTCCTCATTGCCTTCATTGCTGGTGAGCGGGTCGTGGCCGGCTACCCGCGCGACCGGCTCCGTGGGTGCTCAGGAACCTCGCGCTGCCCGTGCCGTCGTGCACGACCGCATGGGTGGCATACCCGGGTGCGGCGGTGGCTAACACGTCGACCGCGGTTCGCGTCGGCATTGCCGGGGTATGGCTGACGCATGCTTGCACTGTTGAGTGCGCCGGTCCGGCGCTTCCTGCTCACCGCCCTGCTCCTACCCGTGATCGCCTTTCTGCTCGGCAAGGTGGGGACCTACCTGCAGCGCCGCAACGGCGGCCAGACGACGAAGGCGTCCCGTGCCCTGCTGTCGGCGTCGGGTGGGATTCGCCGTTTCACCGACCGCAAGGCCAGGCGCCGGCACTGACGCTCAGTTGAGCGCCAGCGAGACACCCAGTGCGATCATCGTGATCGCGATCACGCAGTCCAGGATGCGCCAGGTGCGGGCATTGGCGAACAATCCGGCGAGTCGGCGGGCACCGAGCCCGAGGGTGACGAACCAGACCGCGCTCGCGGTGACCGCCCCGATGCCGAACAACCAACGCCCGCCCTCCTGCTCGTTGGCCAGCGCGCCGAGCAGGACGACGGTGTCGAGGTAGACGTGTGGGTTGAGGAACGTCAGCGCGGCGGCCGTCAGTAGCGCGGCGCCGAGGCGCACGGGTGCGTCGTTCGCCGGGTTCAACGCCTGCGGCCGCATGGCACGCCGTGCCGCGAGCGCCCCGTAACCGATCAGGAATGCCGCGCCGCCGTACTTGGCGACGTCGATGGCACCGGGATGTGCGGCGATGAGCGTTCCCACCCCTGCGATGCCGGCGGTGATCAGCGCCATGTCGGCGACGGTGCACAGCGCGATGACCGGGACGACGTGCTCGCCGCGGATGCCCTGCCGGAGCACGAACGCGTTCTGCGCACCGATCGCGGCGATCAAGGCCAGCGACGAAAGGAATCCGACGAGCAGGGGCGAGGACATGCGTTTCTCCTATGTCAAGCCGCTGCGAGTTGGCGTGGCTTTGGTCGGGTTTTCTGGTCGGTATGGAGGTGGTTGAAGACCACGCGGGCTAAGCGGCGTTTGAGGCAACGCAGGGCCTCGGCGCTCGAGTCGCCCTCTGCGCGGCGATGGTGGTAGTAGGTTCGACCGAGTCCGTCGAGGCGGATTTGAGTAATTGCGATGCGGTGCAGTGCGGCGTTGAGCTGGCGGTTGCCAGAGCGGGTCATTCGGACCCGTCCGGCGGTGTTGCCCGACCACACCGGGATGGGTGCCACGCCGCTGTGGCGGGCGAAGGCTGCCTCGCTCTTGAACCGGGCGACGCCGGCGGTTTCGCCGATGATCTTGGCCGCGGTCAGTTCGCCACAGCCGGGTAGGGGCAACAAGACCGGTGCCATGGCGCGGACGCGTTCACCGATCCGTGTGGCCAACGCGTTGATGGTGTCGGTGAGGCGGGTGATGTCGGCGAGTTCATCGCGAGCCAACTCCGCGACCAGTCCAGGTTGATCGGCCAGCCAGTCGCCGAGCAGCCGGCGATGCTTGGCCAGATCCAGCGACCCCGGCTTGGGCGAACGAGATAGGTCGAGTTCGTGAACCCGCCACAGGAGCCGATTGATCGTCGAGGTCCGTTGCCCGACAAGGTCTTCGCGACGGTCGATGAGCAGCTTCAATTCCCGCGATACCTCGTCGTGCGAGGCGACCGGTAAATCAGGCTCCCGCAGATAGGCCCGTGCGACGGCCAGCGCATCGATCGGATCGGACTTGCCCCGGGTGCGCGCAGACTTGCGCGTCAACGCCATCAGCTTCGGCGGCACGCGGACCACCTTCTGATCAGCAGCCAACAGGTCGCGCTCCAAGCGGGCCGACAAATGCCGGCAATCCTCGATCGCCCACACCAGCTCGACACCGAACTGAGCGCGAGCCCACCGGACCGCCTGGCGGTGACCTACCGTCGTCGCCTCGACGACCTTCTCACCGAGTCTGCGCCCCACCTCGTCGACGGCGACGAAGGTGTGTGTGCGCTTGTGGACATCGGCTCCAACAACAACCATGGTGGTTGCCTCCATTCACTGTGAGGTGACGGTTGGGCCGGTCGGCGGACACATCTCAGTGGGGGCGATGCCACGCTCCTATCAAGTCACGCCGGCCGGTCCTTCTCACCTGATGCCGACAAAACGCATGCACGCCAACCCGAAGGCGGCACCGACGCTACGAGCCAGACACCAGGTGATCAGGATCCAACCACCGCGATACGCGGCGACCTCACTTTGACACTGACACGACGCTAGGTCTCGGCCATGCTGCAGTACAGCTAATGATTCTGCGCGGGCATTAGCAGCGCTTAATCGACTCCGTCGAACCGCCTAGTGAATGTGGCTGCCGCCATTGATGTCGACGGTGGTCCCGGTGAGATAGCTGGCGTCCTGGCTAGACAGGAACGTGATGACGGCAGCGATCTCCTCCGTCGTGGCGACGCGACCGATCGGGATGCCTGCAGCCAGCGCGGCCTCGGACTCGTCCGTGGCACCGACGCGGATGTTGGTGTCGACCGCTCCGGGGGTGACGGCGTTGACCGTGACGCCCGTGTCGGCGATCTCGCGCGCAAGGGCCTTGGTGAACCCGAGGATGGCGGCCTTGGCCGACGAATAGGGGACCTTGCCGAACACGCCGCCGCCGCGCTGCGCGGACACCGACGACATGTTGACGATGCGTCCGAATCCGTGCTCGATCATGTCCGGAAGGAAGGCCTTGGTGACCAGGTAGGTACCGGTGGCGTTGACCGCCATTACCTTGTTCCAGAGTTCCAGCGTGGTTTCGAGGAAGGGCACCGGTGAGGTGATGCCGGCGATGTTGGCCAGCGCGCCCACGGGCGGCAGGTTCCCGGAGGCGACCTCCGCGGCGACGGAATCATGTGCGGCTGTGACGGAGGCCTCGGAGGTGACGTCGATGGCGTGGCCGAACGCCGGCACCGCGAACTGGTTGCCGATGTCGGCGGCGACCTTCGCTGACTTCTCGCCGTCGAGATCGAGGATGACGACGGCCCAGCCCTCGCGGGCATAGCGTTGGGCGACGGTCATGCCGATGCCGCGCTCAGAGGTCGCGCCGGTGATGACGGCAGTGCGGGCGGTGCTCATGGCTCTCCTTGTATTCTGGTTGAAGATCTGGGTGGGCTAGATCAGCGCCGAAATCAGTTGTCCTGCAGCGGCAGTGGCCGCAGGTCGCTGGTCGTGGGTGACGTCGCGGGTCTCGAGTTCGAGTGAGAAGTGACCGACGAATCTGCTGTCGGCCAGCGCCTTCAAGCCCCCCACGAAGTCGACGGTGCCGCGCCCGACGGAGAGGTTGATGTTGCCCGGCGACGCATCGCGGATGTGCACGTGCTCGATACGGGGACCGAACCTCGCGACGAACTCGACCGGGTCGCCGCCCGAGGCGACGACGTGGCTGAAGTCCATGACGATGCCAACCTGCTCGGGTAGGCGATCGGTCAGCAGCTGGGCGCGTTCGAGGTTCCAGCACAGCCGGTGCAGGTGAAGGGACTCGGTCCACAGTCGCACGTCTTGCGACGCCGCGACGTCTGCGGCCGACGTCAATTCGTCGGCGACCCGTGCGACGTCGATCTCGAGGGTCTCGGTGGGCGTGTGGTCGATCGCCCCGCATGGCAAGACGAGTGCGCGAGCGTCAGTGGCAACGGCGAGTTCGACGAGCATGTCGAGATGCCGCTGGCGGTGGGCGCGGGGCCCCTGGGACAACGGGACGTTGAGGTCGCCGATGTCGCCGTTGATGGAGCGAACTAGCAGGCCGGAAGCGGCAACCGTGTGTGCAACGTCCTCGACGGCGGCCGTGTCGAGGTCGTAGGGCACGTGGTCGCACACCCCGGGAAGGGCGCCCAGGTCGATTTCGGAGAAGCCGAGGCCGGCGATTGTCGCTAGAGCCTCGGGCAGGGGCTGATGCCTGAAGCTGATGGTCGAGCAGCCCAGACGGCTGTCGTATGTCGGCATCTGCTCATCTCCTGCGTGGGGCGTGATGGTGACCACAATAGTGAGTCGACTGTTGACAGTCAATGTCTGTCGACTGTTGACAATGCATGTGCGCAGGGTCACACTCGAACCGAGCCGGTGTTGATCGTCAACAGTGACCGGCACCGTCCAGCCAGAACGGCATTGAGAGGATGACCATCATGAGCGACGACGCTCTGACGATGCGGGGTCCGGTGCACGGCACCAAGGACGCCAAGCGGGTAGCAATCGGCTCCGGTGTCGGAGCCGTCATCGAGACGTACGACTTCATCGGGTTCGGCACGGCCGCCGCGCTCTACTTCGGGACCGCCTTCTTTCCCAACTCGAGTCCGGTGACCGGCACGCTGCTGGCATTCGCGACGCTCGGCGTCGGGTTCGTTGCTCGGCCCTTGGGTGGCATCATCGGCGGCCACCTCGGCGACAAGGTCGGTCGCAAGCCGGTTCTGGTTGCATCGCTGATCCTCATGGGTCTGGCCACGTTCGCGATCGGACTGCTACCGACCTACGAGACGGTCGGTGTGCTTGCGCCGATCCTCCTGGTAACGGTGCGCATCATCCAGGGCTTGGCCTTCGGCGCCGAGTGGGGTGGGGCGATCCTGATGAGCTATGAGCACGCGCCATGGAAGAAGAAGGGCCGCTACACGGGCATCGTGCAGGCCGGCTTCCCCGTCGGACTGCTCATCGCCAACCTGGTCTTCTTCTTCAGCATCCACCTAGGCGGCGACTGGGCGTGGCGGGTGCCGTTCCTCGCAAGCGCCGTACTGGTCATCGTCGGTTTGATCATCCGGGCCAAGGTGCCCGAGTCTCCGGTCTTCGAGGACGTCAAGGAGCAAGGCGACATCGTCAAGTCGCCGATCGTCGAGGTGGTCAAGACGGACTGGCGAAACATCCTGCGCGGCATCGGCCTTCGCATCGCCGAAACGGCCGGGTACGCGGTGTCCATCACGTACATGCTGTCCTATCTGAAGAACGCGGAACTAGCGACCAGATCTCAAACCATCGGCGCGCTGTGCATCGCATCGGCGGTCGGCATCTTCGCCACCTTCGCCTGGGCGAAACTCACGGACCGGATCGGACGACGCCCGCTGTACCTGTGGGTGTGTGCACTGGGCATCCCGTGGGGCGTCCTCATGTTCGTCACGGTGAACACCGGGGTGTTCATCCTCATCATCGCGTCGTTCGTCATCGCCTACGGGGTGTTCCAGAACGCGCTGGCCGGCTCCCAGGGCGGCTGGTTCCCAGAACTGTTCAACGCCAACACCCGTTCCTCGGGTGCGTCGCTGGCCTACCAGATCTCGGCCATCGCATCGGGGTTCACTCCCTTCATCACCACGCTGCTGTACGAGGCCTACGGCTGGTGGGGCCCGGCGCTGTTGTTCAGCGGTTACATGGCCATCGGCTTGATCGCGGCGATCCTCACCCGTGAAACCTGGGGCCCGCGGGAGCGTCAACTCGCCGACGAGGCCAGCGCCGCAGCACCTTCGAACCACGGGGTAGCAGCATGAACCGCAATCAAAAGGTCACCGACGCTGCCTACCGCATGCGCCACCACGCACTGAACATGGGCGAGGCGCAGGGCCAGGGCTACATCGGGCAGGCCCTAGGTGCCGCCGACATGCTGGCCGCCGTCTACGCCGATCAGCTGCGCTACCGCGCCGACGATCCGCACTGGGCCCAACGCGACCGATTCCTCCTCTCGACGGGCCATTACGCCATCGCCCTCTACGCCGCGTTGGCTGAGGCGGGCATCGTCGACGTGGCCGACCTCGACAGCTACGGATCAGACGGATCACGGCTACCGATGTCTGGAATGGCCAGCTACACACCGGGAATGGAGATCTCCGGGGGATCGCTGGGCCATGGTCTGACCGTCGCGGTCGGAATGGCTCTGGGATTGCGGCACCAAGGGTCGAGTGCACGGGTCATCAACTTCCTGTCGGATGGCGAACTCGACGAGGGGTCGACGTGGGAGGCCGCCATGGGAGCCTCACATCATCGGCTGGGCAATCTGATCGCGATGGTCGACATCAACGCCTTGCAGGCTGACGGCCCCACCGTGGGCGTGCTGCGCACCGAACCGGTAACCGACAAGTGGACCGCCTGCGGATGGCACGCGCAGCGCGTCGACGGTAACGACGTCGATGCATTGCTTCGAGCGTTCGACAACGTGACGACCGAGCCCGTCGGCGTGCCGTCGGTCATTCTGTGTGACACCCGGGTAGGGCGCGGTGTCCCCATGCTGGAAAACCGCGAAAAGGCGCACTTCATGCGCATCGACGCCGACGAGTGGCAGGTCTGCCGCGATCAGCTCACCGCCGGCCACGAAGGAGCACTCGTATGACATCCGTTGCCCCCCTAAAGACCTCGGCGATGATCGCATCGTTCGCCGACCCCGGACAGAAGACGTCGCCCGCGCCCTTCGGGCACGCGCTGGTCAAGGCCGCTCAGGCCGACGAACGCATCGTCGGGTTGACCGCTGATCTCGGCAAGTACACCGACATGCACGTCTTCGCCCGAGAGTTTCCTGACCGGTTCTTTCAGATGGGCATGGCCGAGCAGTTGCTCTTCGGCGCCGCCGCCGGCATGGCCGAAACCGGTCTCATTCCCTTTGCATCCACCTACTCGGTGTTCGCAGCGCGACGCGCGTACGACTTCATCTGCCTCGACATCGCCGAGCCCAACCTCAACGTGAACGTGGTTGGTGGCCTCCCCGGGCTGACGACGGGTTATGGCCCATCGCATCAAGCTACGGAGGACATTGCGATCTTCCGCGGCATGCCGAACCTGACGATCGTCGACCCATGCGATTCGGTCGACATCGAACAGGCGGTGCCGCAGCTTGCCGAGCATCCCGGCCCGACCTATCTTCGGCTACTGCGGGGCAACGTGCCCACGGTGCTCGACGAGTACGACTACCGCTTCGAACTCGGGAAGGCCAAAGTCCTCCGCGGCGGTGCCGACGTGGTGTTGATCTCGTCGGGTTTGATGACGATGCGGGCACTGCAGGCGGCCGAGAAGTTGAGTGCGCACAACGTCGACGTCGCCGTCATCCATACGCCGACCATCAAGCCCTTCGATTCGGAAACCGTGTTGGCGCAGGTGGACACCGACCGGCTGGTAGTGACGCTCGAGAACCACACGGTGGTCGGAGGGTTGTTCGAAACCGTTGCCTCGGTCGCTGTGCGGCGGGGTCTGGCCAAGCAGATCACGCCGATCGGCCTGCCTGATGAATTCCTCGCCGCGGGCGCATTGCCCACGCTGCACGAACGCTATGGACTGTCGACGGCGCGCATCGTCGCGGACGTGCTGGACCGGTTGTAGGGTTGGTGTCGACAGACAAGTGTTGACATTCGAGGAGCGCCCCATGTCGGTGGAACCGACCTCGCTACTGCGGCTGGAGAAGACCAGTCTGCGCGAGCAAGCGCTGACCGCGCTGCGGAAGGCCATCACCTCGGGGCAGATCAAGCCGAGCACTCATCTCGTGGAAACGGAACTGTCCGAGGCGTTGCAGATCAGCCGCGGCACGCTGCGCGAGGCCATGCGCCAGCTGCAGCAAGAGGGGCTGATCTCAGCGGGCCCACGGGGCCGGCTATCGGTGCGACACCTCGACACCAAGGAGATCCGCGACATCTTCCACGTGCGCGCGGCACTCGAGTCGTTGGCCGCCCGCGAGCTGGCAGCGAAGCCCGATCGAGTTGAGGCGGTCAAGGCTCTGCGGAGCGCAGTCGACGACATGGATCGCTGGGCGGCATCGAACCTCGAAGACCGCATCGAGGCCGACCTCCGGTTCCATCGGACGATGTGCCAACTCACCGGAAACGTCACCCTGCTTCACCAGTGGACCTCACTGGAAGGCAGCATCCGGATGTCGATCATGTTCGCGGGCGTCGAGCGAGCCATCAAGAACATGAACGCCAAACGGCACCACGACATCGTCGACGCCATCGAGTCCGGCGACAGCGACAAGGCCGCTGCGGCCGTCATCGACCACATGGCTGGCGCCGCAGAGACCTTGGTGACCGCCTAGGGGTCCGCCTACAGGTCGAGGGCGGTCGCACGCCGCCAGGACCGGATCAACGTCCTGCGGTGTTCTCCTCGAGCTGGGCTTGCACGGCCGCGCCGAGGTCGGCGGTCGTCGCAGTGCCACCCATGTCCGGTGTGAGCGTGTCCCCACCGCGTGCCAGTACGTCTTCGACGGCAGTCATCACGGCGTCGGCGGCAGCGGTCTCACCGAGGTGCTCCAACATCATGGAGCCGCACCAGATTTGGCCGATCGGGTTGGCCTTGCCTTGGCCGGCGATGTCGGGAGCCGACCCGTGCACCGGCTCGAAGAGGCTGGGGAAGCGTCGTTCCGGGTTGATGTTCCCGCTGGGGGCGATGCCGATGGTGCCGGTGCACGCGGGACCGAGGTCGGAGAGGATGTCGCCGAACAGATTGCTGGCGACCACGACGTCGAACCAGTCGGGATGCAGCACGAAGTTCGCGGTGAGGATGTCGATGTGGAACTTGTCCACCGCGACGTCGGCGTAGTTGGCGCTCATGGCCTCGACGCGCTCGTCCCAGTAGGGCATCGAGATCGAGATGCCGTTGCTCTTCGTCGCCGAGGTAAGGTGCCGCTTCGGCCGGCGCGCGGCGAGGTCGAAGGCGTACTTCAGGATTCGGTCGACGCCGACCCGGGTCATCACCGTCTCCTGCATGACGACTTCTCGGTCGGTGCCCTCGAACATCTTGCCGCCGACGCTGGAGTACTCGCCCTCGGTGTTCTCGCGCACGACGTAGAAGTCGACGTCGCCGGGCTGACGGCCTGCGAGCGGACTCCGCACGCCGGGCATCAGCTTGACGGGCCTGAGGTTGACGTACTGATCGAAGTGCCGCCGGAACTGCAGCAGGCTGCCCCACAGCGAGATGTGGTCCGGGACCACCTCGGGCCAGCCGACGGCGCCGAAGAAGATGGCGTCGAAGCGGCTCAGTTCGTCGAACCAGTCCGGCGGAAGCATCGCGCCGGTCGTGCTGTAGAACTCCGCGCTGGCGTAGTCGAACCGCTCGTAGTCCAGGGCGAATTCGAAGGCGGCCGCCGCGGTCTCCAGGACGCGAATGCCCTCGGGTACCACCTCTTTGCCGATGCCGTCACCAGGAATCACTGCGATTCGGTGTGTGGTGGTCACGAGCAGAGCCTACGTCGGCCGACCCACGCGGACAACGGTCTCGCGGCAGCCCGCGGCCTCACGTCGTGGTGCTGCTCGCCGGCATGAGGCGGTCCAGCACGTCGGTCAACGTCACGACGCCGGTGGTTCCGGTCGTGTCGTCACGGACTGCGGCCAGGTGGCCCCGGGTATCGCGCATCGTGCGCAGCGCCTCGTACACCGGAATGTGCATCGGGAGCGCGAGCGCGGGACGCATCAGGTCCGCAGCCGTCGAATCCGGTGCAGCCGTGACACTGTCGCGCACGTGCACCACACCCAGCACGCCGCTCTGGTCATCGACGACGAGCAGGCGGAGATGACCCGTTGCACGCGAGACGGATTGGATGTCCGTCGGACCGGCCGTCGGCGCGACGCCGTGAGGTTCCTCGTCCGATACGACGTCGCCGATCGTCAGCCGTTGCAGTTCGAGGGCGCTGATGAGACCCCCGCCGTATCGCTCATCGAGGGTTCCGGTGAGTGTGGAGTGCTCGACGAGATGGCGCAGGGCGTCGGGATCCTGTGCGGAGGCCACCTCGTCGACGGGTGTGACGCCGATCTTTCGCAAGCACCAGTTCGCGGCGCGATTGAGGACGACGAGCAGCGGTCGAGTCACGGTCATGTATGCCCGCATCGGGAGTGCCAGCATGATCGCCGATCGTTCCGGATGCGCGATTGCCCAGGACTTCGGTGCCATCTCCCCGACGACCAGGTGCAGGAACGTCACGATGACCAGTGCCACGACGAATCCGCCGACGTCTGCTGCCCAATTCGGCGCGCCCCATGATCCGATGATTGGTGTAAGCCAGCAGTGCACTGCGGGTTTGGTGACCGCACCCAGTGCGAGCGTGCACACCGTGATGCCGAGTTGCGATCCGGCCAGCAAGACCGAGAGTTCGGTGGTGCTTTGCAGTGCTGCGCGTGCGGATCTGCTCGACGGTGCGGCATCCTCGAGCCGGTGCCGCCGGGCTGCGATCAGCGCGAACTCCACTGCCACGAAGAACGCGCTCGCGGCGATGAGCGCTGTGGTGATCGCGATCAAGGTCAGCGGGTCGTTCATCGGTCGTCCTCCGTCGTCTGCACTGCCACGAAGATGCTTGCCGGAACCCTGTTCTCGACGCGCCGGACCTCCGCAACCAGGCTCCTGCGAGTAGGCGACTGGTCGGAGACCAATTGGGCGGGCTCGATGGGAAGCGGGATCTCGACCCGGCATCCCGTGGCGGGCAGTTCGCCGTACTCGGCGATCACGAGACCGGCGAGGGTCTCGTAATCACCGTCGGGCAGCGACTCGTCGAGCAGTCGCTCCACTTCATCCAGCGCGGTGCGACCGGGTACCAGCCAGCCGTCGGCCTCGGTGACTGCTTCGTCGGTGGTGGTGTCGTGCTCGTCGTCTATTTCCCCTACCAGCTCCTCGGCCAGGTCCTCGATGGTGAGTGCGCCGGCCAGGCCACCGTATTCGTCGATCACGAGCGCCATCTCGTCGTCGGCATTGCGCAACACGCTCAAGACCCTCGGCAGCGGCATCGTCGTTGGTACGACGACGGCGGTGCGGCAGTGCAGGTCGGCCGTGCCGTCGGTGATGGTGGGGTCGAGCAGGTCGAGCAGGTGGATGATGCCGAGCAGTGTGGCGCCATCATCGCCGACCACCGGGTATCTGGTGTGGCCGATTGCCATCGACTCCAGTACGTCCCGGACGGGTTCCGACGCGGTGACGACGTCGATCCGCGAACGGGGAACCATTGCGTGTTCGGCAGTGCGAGTGGGGAAGTCGAGTGTTCGGGCGAGTAGGGCCGACAGTTCGCGGGGCAGCTCGCCGGTGTCTCGAGACACGGCCACGATGTGTTCGAGGTCGCGCGCGGTAGCGGAATGCTCGACGTCGTGGACGGGCTCGATGCGGAGGAGTCTCAACAGCACGTTCGAACTCTGATCGAACAGCCAGATCAGCCAGCCGAACAGGCGCAAGTACCAGGTGGTGGACAGGGCCAACGCACGAGCGACGGGCTCTGGCCGCGCGATCGCCAGGTTCTTCGGGAAGAGTTCTCCGAACAGCATCTGCACGAATGTGGAGAACAGCAACGCAAACGCTGCGCCGACGGCCACCCCCACTCCGGTGGGCACGTTCACGCCGCCAAGCAGAGTGCCGACGCCTTGCCCGATGAGGGGTTCGGCCACGTACCCAACCAGCAGACCGGTAACGGTGATGCCCAGTTGCGCGCCCGACAGCATGAACGACGTGCGGCGGGTTACGGCGAGAGCGCGTTGCGACGCGCCGTCGCCGTCGCTGGCCCTCGCCTTGAGCCGGGACCGATCTACGGCCATGAAGGCGAACTCTTGTGCGACGAAGTAGCCGGTCAGGGCCGTGATGAGGAGCACGACCACTACGCCGAGGGCTACGGCCCCAGCGGCCGTCACCATTCACCCACCTCCGGTCCGCGGTTCGTCTCGGCGGTCCGGGGTGGGATGGGTCTAGGGGGTTCGGCGGTCAAGCGCCTCGTCACTCCTCTTTCCGATGTGGCAACGCGTTCGCGTAGTGGCGCCGAGCATAGCCAAGGCGCAGAGATGTGCAGCTCAAACGGTTGGTGAGCTGACCGCGGTGCCATCTCGATGCGCTGAGGTCGCAACGTGTGGCTCGTGTCACGGCTTTCACGCATTCGGTTTGCGGCCTGGCATCCGACTCAACTGTTCGTAGGTGTACTCGATCAATCGGGGAACAGCACTCATGACCGCGGCTTGGGAACCAACGAGAAGAGACCGCTGGCGGCGCGGTGACGACCACTACTACTGGCTCACGGCGTGCTTGGCGGCGCGTGACTTGCAACACAGGGTCTGCTGGTCGGTGGCGGGCATCGTCCTAGGCTTGGGCTTGGTCGGCCCGATCCTGTTGGCCGGAAGGCTTGGTCCACGGAGTGCGGGCGGTCTGATCGCCGAGGCAGCCGTGGTGGTGAGTTGCGTGGCGATGGCCGTCGTGTGGCTGCGGCCGGGCTGGCCGAGTCGGCGCGCGTCTCAGGCATGCGTAGTGCTGGGGTCGGCGTGCTGTGCGGTGGCGTGCATCGTCGTGCCGGTGCCGTCGCTGGGGATCCTGGGCGTCACGTCCTACGCGGTACTCGGCTCCTACGTCGCCGTGTTCCACTCGCCAAGGCTGCTGGCGTTCACGTGGACGGTCGGGGCGGGCGTCCTGGCCTACCTCTCGATCCGGGTGGCCCAGGTCGATCCCTCCACGGCGGTCGCCACGGTGCTACTCATCGTGATGGTCAACCTGTTCGCGGTATTCGCGTGCCGAATGTTCACGAGGCTGTTCGCGGACGACACCGGGCACCGCGATCTGGAGCCGGTCACCGGTCTATTGAACCGGGATTCGTTCTTCGAGCAGGTCGCCGGACTCATCGGCGCGCGGAGCCGTGATGACGACCGTCGTCTGGCCATGCTGGTGGTCAGCCTGGACGGCTACTCGCTGCTGACCGGATTGCACGGCCCAGCGGCGGTAGACAGAGCCCGCGTCGCCGTCGCCCGCGGACTTCGCGAGACATCACGGCGCGACGCGGTCATCGCCCATACCGGGGATTCGGAGTTCTGGATTGCCGACCTGTTCACCATCGCCGACCCCAACCCACTCGCAGAACGGGTGCGCGGCGTGATCGCCAGCGCACGGCCGGGTTTGACGGCAAGCGTGGGTGTGGTGTGTACCCCGTTGGCGCCGTTGGCCGTTGCGCCGGCATACGACGTCGTCGAGGAACTCTTGACCATTGCGGGTTCCGCCATGGTCGAGGCGCGTGGCGCGGGAGGAAACCAGACGCGTTCGGCCATCGACCCGGGGTTGACGGTACTGCGAGGTGCGTGACCCGTCAGTCGACTTCGACCGACGAGTCAGGCCGTCATCAGGTAGTCGGCGCCGCCGACGTAGACGATGCTGGACGGGTTGGGCCGGTTCGCCGCCTCGACAATCGCGGCGGGGATGAAGGTGCCGTCGACCATGTCGCCGGAGACGACCGTGAAGCGGATGCCCGCATGCTCGAACTCCGAACGCATTGCGTACAGGGCGGTTTCGCCAGCGCGCTTGCTGGCGGCGACTGCCGAGTAGCCCTTCGGGACGGCCTTGTGCGGGAAGAAGTGTGCCTGGTGGCTGGTCACGTAGACGATGCGGCCGCCGACGGGCATCAACGGCATGGCCAGTTGCACCAGGCGCCGCTGCGCGTCGCGGTTGAGCCGCATGGCGTAGCCGGGCTCGGCGCCCAACTCGAGACCGCCAGAGGCGTTGAGGATCAGGGTGTCGAGGCGTCCGAAGCGGGCCGCGATCGCGTCGATCATCGCGGCGGCGTCGGTCTCGTCGGAGATGTCCGCGGCCAGCGTCGAAGCGTGTCCGCCGGCGGCGCGGATGGCGTCCACGATCGCGTTGGCGCGCTTGTCGCGTTCGCGGTAGTTGACCAGAACGTGGGTGTCGGGGTTCGCGAGCTGGCGCGCCACCTCCGCGCCGATGCCGCGCGAGGCTCCGGTGACCAGGACGATTCGCGAAGGTTCGTGTCGCATGTGAGGTTCCTTCCGTCACTGCCGATGCCTACGGCCAGACCATCACCGTACGCCAAGTCTAAGAAAGTTAAGGCGAAGATAAGGTAACAGTAAGGCGGCGGCTCGGGCGTCGTCCCCGGGACCGGCTGTGGCCGCGACCGGTGGTCACCGCCCCTGCAGGAACGCTCCCAGCTGGTCGAACGTGAGCGTCCACCCGTTGTGGAAGTCGTCGAATTCGGTCGACGGAACCAGGGTGTGCTCGATCGACATGAGGGTCTGATCGTCGTCCGCGGGAGCGAAGGTCACCTCGACCACGCTGGTCGCCGTCGGGTCCGGCCAGTTCGAGTTGCTCCAGGTGAAGCGCAGCAGGCGGGGCCGGTCGATCTCGAGGAACCGACCGGTGATCAGCACCGTCCGATCCACGGCGTCGACGTCGAAGCGCACGACGCCGCCGACGTGCGGCTCCACGGTGAGCGCCACGATGCGGTCGGGCCGCGGGCACATCCACTCGCGCAGCGACTCGGGGTCCAGCCACTCGTCGAAGACGACGTCCGGCGGCGCCGGCATGATGCGTCGGACCCGCACCGTCGCCGTCTCGGTCATCGCTTCTCTCGCTTGCGGCGCAGGCGTTCGGACAGTGCGTCCGCACGCGTCGACCAGAACTCCGTCTGGTCGTTCATCCACTGCTGCGCCATGGTCAGGCCCTCCGGTCGCAGTGACAGCCAATGCTCCCGGCCCCTGACCTCGCGCTGGACGAGTCCGGCCGACTCGAGCACGCCGACGTGACGCGAGACGCCTGCGAAGGTCATCGGAAGCGGCGCGGCGAGGTCGGTGATGCGTGCGTCGCCGTCGCGCAGCGTCTCCAGGAGTCGGCGCCGCGTGGGATCGGCGAGCGCGGCGTACGCCCGATCCAAGAGCTGATCTTCAACCACATTGTTGACTATAGCGGGCGGCCGTGGTGTGCTGGGCAGTGAAGTTCAACGGATTCGTTGAACGATTTCAATGGCCGGTGGTCGCCGCCGGAGAACCGTTGCAGCACAGACGAAGGGAGCAACCGATGCAGACGCCCGAGATCGTGTCGGCCGCCGAGTGGGACGCCGCGCACCAACGGATGCTGGTGAAGGAGAAGGAGATGACCAGGGCCCGCGACGCTCTGGCCGCCATGCGGCGACGCATGCCCTGGACACCCGTGGACACCGAGTACGCCTTCGAGGGCCCCGACGGCAGAGTCGGTCTCGTCGACCTGTTCGACGGCCGACGGCAGCTGATCGTCTATCGCGCCTTCGTCGAACCGGGCGTGGAGGGTTGGCCCGAGCACGGTTGCGTGGGCTGCTCGCTGATGGCCGACCACGTCGGCAACCTCGCCCACCTCAATGCCCGTGACACGACGCTCGTCTACGTCTCTCGCGCCGATCAAGCGGACATCGAGCGGATCAAGGCCAAGATGGGTTGGGACATCCCGTGGTATTCGCTCACCGACGACTTCGACGCCGACTTCGGTTGCGACCAGTGGCACGGCACCAACGCGTTCATTCGGACCGCTGGAGACGACGGCGACCAGGTGTACCGCACCTACTTCATCAACGATCGCGGTGACGAGGCATTCGTCGGTACCTGGACCTTCCTCGACGTGACGGCGCTGGGGCGGCAGGAGACCTGGGAGGACTCACCGGACGGTTATCCGCAGACCGCACCGTACGAATGGTGGTGCTGGCACGACGAATACGGGCAGCGAGAGCCGTCGAGGTGGTTCGGCGATCCCGATCCCGACGATCCACACGACCCGCGTCCCCCGCGTCGGACCGAGGGGAGCGACAGCCGTGTCTGTCACTGATCCCCGCCGCGTCGCCGGCCTGTACCAGGACACCAGGCAGCGGATCGTCGCCTTGCTCGACGACCACGGCGACGCGACGTGGGGCGCGCCCGTCCCCGCCTGTCCCGGCTGGTCGGTCGGTGACGTCGTGGCGCACCTGGTCGCCGTCGCCGAGGACTGGGTGACCGGAACGCTGGCCGGCGCTCCCACCGACGAGCAGACGGCGGAACACGTCAGGCGGTTCGCCGGTCACGATCGCGCCGAGTTGTTGGCCAGATGGGCGGCTGCCGGCGCCGAACTCTGTCGTCGCGCGGAAGTCGACGGCCTGATCGCCCCCGTCGGTGACGTCACCAGCCACGAGCACGACATCCGCGGCGCGCTGGGGCGGCCCGGCGAACGTGGCTCGGAGGCCGTGCGCTACTCCTCGGATCAGGTGCTGACCCGGCTGGACACGTCACTACCGCTGTGCGTCACGGTCGAAGACGCCGACTATCGCTGCGGGCCCGACGCAGAGCCCGAATTGCGTTTGAGCACGACACGGTTCGAGGCGTTGAGATGGCGAACGGGTCGGCGCAGTCGTTCCCAAATCTTGGCAATGGACTGGTCGGCGGATCCGACCCCGATACTCGGGGAATTGTGCCTGTTCGGCCCTGCGACCGCAGACCTGATCGAGTGAGATCGTCCTGGCGACAACTGCTTACGGCGATGTGCGGCCACAGTAGGATGGGAGGTGGTCAACCCGGCCGAACGAGGTCCCTGCGACCGACGGAGATCGATTGCTGGTCATAACGGGGCCCTCGGGCAACCTGGCCGGCAGCGCTTTCCGGTGTCGACGTCCTGTTCCTGCTCTTCCCCTTGCCCGGGAATCGCGCGGCCCGCGACGCGATCATCCCGTTCATCGAGGCAGCCCAGCGGGCGGGTTGCCGCCACGTCGTCTACGTCTCGGTGTTCGGAGCCGATCGGGCGCGCTTCATCCCGCATCACCACGTCGAGTCGGCACTGCGGAACAGTTCGATGTCCTGCACCCTGCTGCGGTGCAGCTTCTTCATGCAGAACCTGCACCGCGCCATATCCACTCACGGCGACGACATCGTCGACCACGACGAACTGTTCATCCCGGCGGGCCGGGGCAAGACGACCTTCATCGACGCCCGCGACGCCGCGGAGGTGGCGGCACGCGTCATGACCGATCCCCGCGCGGGTCACGCTGATCGCGTCTACCACCTCACGGGTCCGCGTCCCATCGCGATGAGCGAGGTCGCCGACGAGTTGTCGCGCGTCCTGGGACGACGAATCCGGTACGCCAATCCGAGTCTGATTCGCTTCGCACGCCGACTGAGGCGGCGTGAGGTCGGTTGGGACACCGTGGGATTCATGTGCGCGGTCTACACCCTTACCAAGCTGGGTCTCAACCAGCAGGTGACCGACGACGTACAGCAGATGCTGGGTAGGGCGCCGCGCACGTTGTCCACCTTCTTGGAGGAGTCGGCATGGCGTTGGACGGACAGGGCGTGGACGTGAAGCTCGCGGGCGCCACGTCGTATCGGTGCCTCGGCGATGGCGCGACGTTTGAACCTCGGCCCGTGGGTCACCCAGTGTCCGTATGACGTGATGCTTACGATTTCCCGGCAAGCCGCGACCGTGCTCGTCTCGTCGACGATGATCGGTGGTGACTGGGTTTCGAGAGGGGAGTGGCGTGCCGGTGGGGCAGTCGTCGATGACGGACGTCGAAGAAGTAGTGCTGCTCGCCGACGACGGGACGGTGATCGGCCGGACGGCAAAGGATCGAGTCCACGGCACGGACACTCCACTGCATCTCGCCTTCTCATGCTACCTCTTCGACGCGCGTGGCAACGTGCTGGTCACCCGACGTGCACTGGACAAGCGCACGTGGCCGGGAGTGTGGACGAATTCGTTCTGCGGTCACCCGGCCCCGGGTGAGGACATGGCCGAAGCGGTGCTGCGCCGCGGCGGCCAGGAACTCGGTGTCGCCATGCGGGACCTGCAGTGCGTGTTGCCTGACTTCCGTTACCGCGCAGTCGATTCGAGCGGCACGGTGGAGAACGAAGTGTGTCCGGTGTACTGCGCGATCACCGACGACGACGTGCTGCCCGATCCCGACGAGGTCGCCGAGTACCGCTGGGTCTCGTGGACCGAGCTTCGCAGTGCGGCGACCGTGGGGTGGACCATCAGCCCGTGGGCCAGCACTCAAGTTCCGCTGCTCGAGGCAGCAGGCATACCGCGCTAGACCGCGTCGTGGCCGAGATCTCGTGGCGGGACTAGCTTCGGCCGTTCGGGTGTTGCTCGTCGTGACCACGACAGACAGGGACGCAGATGAATTTCGGCATATCCACATTCGTCACCGACGACGGCATCGACCCGGTATCACTGGCTCGGGCCATCGAAGAGCGCGGCTTCGCATCGCTGGTGATCGCCGAGCACACCCACATCCCGGCGAGCCGGGAGTCGGCCTACCCCGGCGGCGGCGAGCTGCCGTCGATCTACTACCGGACGCTCGACCCGTTCGTGACGCTGGCCGCGGCGGCAGCGGTGACCTCCACCATCGAGCTGTTCACCGGCATCGCCCTGCTGATCCAGCGCGACCCGATCACCACGGCGAAGGAAGCCGCCAGCATCGACCTCATCTCGGGTGGGCGGTTCGTCTTCGGTGTGGGCGCGGGCTGGAACCTCGAGGAACTGCGCAACCACGGGACCGACCCGAAGACGCGCGGCGCACTGCTCGACGAGCGCATCGAGGCGATCAAGGCCCTGTGGACGACCGAACCAGCCGAGTACCACGGCAGATTCGTCGACTTCGATCCGTCCTACCTGCGGCCCAAGCCCGTCCGTCGGCCGCACCCACCGATCTACATCGGAGGCGACTCCGACGCGACGGTGAAGCGGGTCGTCCGCCACGACGCCGGCTGGATCTCCAATCCCCTGCCCGTGGAGAGGCTGTCCGCCCGCATCGACCAGATGCGCCAAGGCGCCGGGCACGACGTCCCACTCGCGATGTTCGGCGCACCGGTCGAGCACGACTACTGGCGTGCGACGGAGGAACTCGGCTTCGATCAACTGGCCCTCATCCTGCCCACCAAGCCGCTCGACGAGTCGCTGCGACTGCTCGACGACTACGCCGCGAAGGTGCAGCGCTACCGCGGGTAGCCGTCGATTTCGCCACGCCCGCCGGACGGGCCGCTGTAGGCTCGGTGACGATTTGCCGGCGCCCTCGGCGCGGCTGCGAATCCAGTGAGCAACACGAGCCCGGGGGGGATTACGACGGCCGCGTCATCCAATAAGCGGTCGATGCGCGCCAGCTACTACGAATGGATCAGCGACTACCTCGCTGCACGCCGGATGGCCGGCGCGGTCCGGCTGATGATGGCGTTCATCGCCATGTCCTTCGCGCTGTGTCTCTTCGCGTTGCTGCGCAGTCCGGATGGCCCCCAAGGCGGCGTGCCCGTGGCCATGATGTGGACGGCGCTGACAACGGGCGTCGCAAGCGCAGTGCTGTGGGCATGGCGCTGGCCATCGCGCTGGCAGTCGCTGACGTTCTCAGTAGCGACGAACGCGTCGGTCGCGCTGGCATGTCTGTCGTTCCCGAACCCCCAGGGCGCACTGACCGGCTGCATCGCGTTCGCCACCACCGGCGCCTTCATCGCGTTCTTCCACTCCACCGCTCTGGTGCTGTACAACTTCGCCGTCGCCGCGACGGTCGCCGTCATCGCCGCCGTACGGGTTGCCGAGTCGGGCCACCTCGCGATCGCGGCCGTCGACCTGTTCCTCGTCGCACAGATCAACATCGCCATGCCGGTGGCCATCCACGTGCTGATGCGCGCCCTCGGCGGCGACCTCGAGCAGGCGGACCAGGACCCGCTGACCGGGCTGCTCAACCGGCGCTCGTTCCAGCTGCACACCCTGAAGATGCTCAAGGCCGATTCGGCGGTCTCGGGGCGCTACCTGGTGGTCGCGATGGTCGATCTCGACGACTTCAAGCGCATCAACGACACCCGCGGCCATCAGGCGGGCGACGACGCCCTCGTCGCCGTCGGCAGCGCGCTGAGCGCGGCGTTCCTCGACGCGACCGCGGTAATCGCCCGGACCGGCGGCGAGGAGTTCAACGTCGCGGTGGTGAGCGAGACGCCCGACCCGCAGCCGATCGCGAGCCAGGTGTGCCAGGCGATCGCAGGCCTGCCCGAGGGGGTTACGGCCAGCGTCGGTACCGCGTGCGCGGACATCGAATCGCTACCCGGTGACGGCACCCGGCTCCGGATGAGCCTGAATCGCCTCGTCGCAGCAGCCGACGAAGCGATGTACTCGGCAAAGCGCGCGGGCGGCAACAGGTATCACCACTTCGACGATCAGCTGCTGTAGGCGCGGACGTCTGGAGCACCTGACATTCGACGGGGAGGGCAATTGAGCGCCTTGTACCGTCGATGTGGTGTGTTGCGGTTCGACCGGGTCTGCGCGCGTCCGGGGCGGTGACGGATGACGGCGCGGAGCGCATGGCGGCGCGACGGTGACCACTACTACTGGCTGACGGCATTCCTTGCGGCCCGCGACCTTCAGCAGCGCACCTGTCGGACGGTCGCCGCGTGCATCCTCGGTCTGGGATCGATCGGCCCCATCCTGTCGATCGGGATGCTCGGGCCCAAGAGCGTTGGCGGCGTCGTCGCCGAAGTCGTCGTGGTGTGCTGTTGCGTCGCAATGTCCATGCTGTGGCTGAGGCCAGGCTGGCCCAGCCGGCGCGCATCGCAGGCCTGCGTCGTCGTCGGCACCGTGTGCATCGCGGTCGCGTGCGTCATCGTGCCGTCCCATTCGCTCGGGATCCTGGGGGCGACGTCGTATGCCGCGCTTGGCGCGTTCGTCGCGGTGTTCCACTCCCTGCGGCTGCTGGCGTTCACGTGGACCGTCGGGGCAGCCGTCACGGTGTACCTCGCGGTGTGGCTGGCAGAGGTCGACGTGTCGATGGCCGTCGCGACCGCGCTGCTGATCGTGCTCGTGAACGTCTTCGCGGTGTTCGCCAGTCGCATGGGCGTCCGGCTGATCGCCCACGATGCCGCGCACGGCGACCTCGAGCCGGTCACCGGTCTGCTGAACCGCGACGGCTTCTACGAGCAGGTCGCCGGTCTCATCGGCGCCCGGAGTCGCGACGACGACCGGCGCCTCGTCGTGCTGGTGGTCAACCTCGACGGCTACTCGCTGCTGGCCAGTGTGCGGGGCCCCGCCGGGGTGGACAGTGCCCGGGTCGCGATCGCCCGCAGCCTGCGCGAGACCGCGCGTCGCGATGCCGTCATCGCCCACACCGGCGACGCCGAGTTCTGGATCGCAGACCTGTTCACCAATGCCGACCCCAACCCGCTCGCCGAACGCGTCCGCGGCGCGATCGCCAGTTCCCCACCCGCGCTGACCGCCAGCGTGGGCGTGGTCTGTACGCCGCTGGTGCCGTTGGCCGCCGCACCCGCGTACGACGCCGTCGAGGAGCTGCTCACCATCGCCGTCACCGCGATGTTCGAGGCACGCGCAGCCGGTGGCAATCAGACGCGCGCCGCCATCGACCCGGCGCTCAGCGTGTTGAGGAGCCCGGCCCGCGACGACTGAGGGCCTACTGCTCGACGCGCAGCGCGTCGGTCACCGCCGCATACATGGTGGTCTTGATGGCGCCGAGCGTGCCCTGATCCTTCCCGAGAATCGGCTGCACTCGGTCGACGGCAGCGCCGACCAGGTCGGCCTCCGGTGCGGTTCCGTCGACGATCCCGGCGACGTGCGCCTCCTCGCCGCCGTAGCGGTGGCCGGTCGTCATGGCGGTGACCGCGGTCTGCGGTAGCAACTTGGCCTGGATGAGGGCGGCCATCCCCGGAGTGAAGGGGATGTTGATGTCCACCTCGGGGAAGCAGAAGTAGCCGCGGTCGTTGCGCATGAACCGGTAGTCGTGGGCCACGGCCAGCATCGACCCCGCGCCGAAGGCATGGCCGTTGATGGCAGCGACCGTGGGTAGCGGGAACGTCAGAATCCGGGAGAACAGACTCTGCACCCGGCCGACGTACCACTGCAGTCGGTCGCCGTGGGCGCCGAGCCACTCGAGGTCCAGGCCGTTGGAGTAGAACTTTCCGACGCCGGTGGTGATCAGTGCCTGCGCGTTGGCCACGACGTCGTCCAACTGCGCGTCGACGGCGTCGAGCCAGTCGGGGGAGAAGCGGTTCTCGTCCTCGCCGAGGGTCAGCACGGCGATCGTGTCCTGGTACTGCAGGGTCGAGGTCATGTCGGTTCCTTCTGGGTCGTGATCGGTCTGGTCTAGCGGGTGGACGGCGGGATGGTCAGTACTGCGCGGACTGCCGCGGCGAGCCGGTCTCGTGCTGCGCGATCGCCAATCCGGTTGCCCCGCAACAGCAGTGCGGTGGGCAGGTGGACGACGCAGTCACGGACGAGTGCGAGGGCGCGCTTGTCCTCGCGGTCCCAGAGACGAAGCGCCAACCCGACGAAGATCGCACCGAGCGCGTCGTCGAGCCTGCGTAGCTCGTCGGCGACGTCGGCAGGCACGTCTCCCGACCGGAGGAGTTCCTCGCGCCGAACGGTGAGCAGGAATCGAGCCGACGTCGGGTTCTGCTCGAGGAACCACGCGGGACACAGCGCGGCGGCGACGACGGCCTCCGTTGCATCCCCGTCCGTGTCGGCTTCGCCCAGGGCCTGCTCCACGGCGGTGCGTTGGAGTTCGAGGAACCGCTCCGCCGCTCGCACCCACGCCCGGCCGAGCAGGCCCGCCCGCGTCCCGAATGCGTGATAGAGCGCGCCGTTCGACACCGAGGTCGCTTCCGACAGCGCGCGGATCGTCACGGCGCCAGGCCCTTCGGCGACTGCTAGTCGCTCGGCGACGTCGAGCACGTGCTCGAGGTCGTGCACCCGCGGCCGTGGCATCGCAGAACCATAACAGAGCGGGTGCTCTGGAATGGCGGCCCCGGTGGGTCAGGCGGCGTCGTGGAACACCAGCCCGAGCGTGAACCGCAGGCCGGAACGCACCGTCGACACGCCGTGACGTACCGGGGCCGCCGACCATCCGCGACTGGACCGCACTGGCCGCTCACGGGTGGTGAACACGAAGCCGTGGCCGCGGGGAATCGTGAACGACGATCCGCGTGATTGCGCGCGGGGGCGCTGCTCGAGGAGCAGGAACTCCCCGCCGGTGTGGTCGACGCCCGGTTCGCTCAGGTTGACGACCACCTGCAACGGAAAGATCATGTCGCCGTATAGATCTCGATGGAGTGCGTTCCAGTCTCCCGGACCGTACTTCAGCAGGATCGCCGTGGACTTCGTCTGCCCGGCCGCATGGCAGGCGGCCAGCCAGCCGTCGAGGTGATCGGGCCACGGCGATGGACGCCCCAGCCTGGCCCACCAGTCCCTGGCGATGGGCAGCAGGCGCGGATAGAGCGCCTGCTTGAGCCGCTCGAGCGGCTCTGGGTAGGGCGTGGCGAAGTACTTGTATTCACCCGAGCCAAACCGGTAGCGCGCCATGTCGACGGTGCTGCGGAACCGGTCGGCCTCGTACTCGGCGCGCAGCTCGGCGGCCTCGGACGGCGGCGGCAGCAGGGCTCCGCCGTGTTCGTCGACGTCGGCCGTGATCGCCTGCCAATCGGCGTCGGCAACCCGTTGCGCCCACGCGTCGGTCATGCCGCCCGCTCCAGCGTCAGCAGTGTGGTCTTGGCTTGCGGTCCGCCCACGTAGCCGCCGAGGCTGCCGTCGCTGCGAAGCACGCGATGGCACGGCACGACCACCGGCAGCGGGTTGGTGGCGCATGCGCTGCCCACCGCGCGGACGGCCTTTGGATTCCCGACTGCCGCCGCGACCTCGCCGTACGTGGCGGTGTGGCCGTAGGCGATGTCGGGCAGCCAGCCCTGCACGGTTCTGCGGAATCCTGCGGACAGGGCGTGGTCGAGGCGTAGGTCGAACGCCCGTCGGTGGCCGGCGAAGTACTCGTCGAGCTGGCGGGCTGCGTCGTCGAGTCGCGCCGGGCTGCGCAGGATCCGGGGGCTCAGCCGCTCGGCGAGGGTGCCGAGCACCGCGTCGAAGTCCTCGCGCTCGTAGGCGACCCGCACCAGCCCGGCATCCGTCGCTGCGAGCAGCAGGGGGCCCACCGGCGTGTCGACGGTGCGGTAGGCGACGTCGAGTAGTCCGTCGCGTCGGGCGGCCTCGACCACCCGGTCGTGCAGGGCGTCGAGTGCCCGGGGATCGATGGGGAACAGTTCGGTGGCGTTCATGGCGTGTCCTTCGAGTGGTCGGCGAGTGCGCTTCGCAGCGCCTTGATGCCGTCGGCGGCGGCACGGCGTACCGCTGCGGGCGTGCTGCCCGTCAGCTCGGCCGTCTCGGTGTGCGGCAGTCCGCCGAGATAGTGGTAGGCGACGGCAAGGCGCTGTCGCTCCGGCAGTTTCGCGACGACGTGCCACACCTCGGCGTCGTCGGTGACGGTGGGCTCGCGGTCCGGGACCGCCGCGCTGGGGATGGCGCGGCGTGCCCGTGCGCGGATGACGTCGACGGCCTTGCGCTGCGCGACCCGGACCAGCCACGCCTCGACGTTGGTGTCGTCGGCGAGGTCCGGCCACCGCCGCAGCGCGGAGAGGAACGCCTCGGAGTAGGCGTCCTCGGCGTCGGGGCCTGGTCCGAGCACCGCGGTGCACACCCGCAGCACGGTCGGCCCGTGGTCTGCCATCGCCCGCTCGAACGGAATCTTCGTCGTCATCACCCCGTAGACGCACCGGCCGCCCCGAACGTGAGGTGGACGGCGTCAGGATATGCGCGCGGTGTCGGGCGCCGGACGTGTGCACCGGAGGAAACGAAGGCATCGCGGTTCGGTATCAACGCTCGCGTAACCGGACCGTCCGTGGTCTGGTGGACGGTGATGTCTTGCTTCCGAATTCCCTTGGCCGCCGCGGCGGGTCTGACCCTTCTGGCGCTCGGTGTCCCCTCCGCAGCCGCGGCGCCGGACTTCGACGATCAGGGCTACCTCGATTCGACGGCCCGGTGCAGCTCGACGAACACCGCGATCGAGTTCGGCAGCACCGAGGCCTCGCGCGTGGCGATCTGTGCGGGCCCCGATGGGGACTATCAGTACCGCGGCGTGCGGGTGCGCGACGGCGCGAGACTGATCCTGTCCGCCGAGCGGACCGACAGCGGGGCGTTCGTCGCGGAGAACGAGGGCGTCGAGTACACCGTTGCCGCGAAGTCCTTGATCATCAGCATCGGTGAGAAGGTCATCCGCGAGGAACCGTGGGTCGACTTCCACACCCCGGGCAGCACCACCTCTACGACACCCTCGACGTCGCCGACCAAGACCGCGCCGCTGCCCCCACCGCTGCCCGCCGAGGAAGGTGGCGGCGGCTAGGCCGAGCGCTCGGCGAAGCAGTTGCGATAGTCGCTCGGCGTCGTCTTCACGCTGCGTCCGAAGTGGTGGCGGTAGGTCACGGGTGACTCGAACCCCACCCGCGCGGCGACCTGCTCGATCGACAGCGACGACGACTCCAGCAGCGCCAGGCTGGCCTGAATGCGTTGCTCGATCAGCCACTTGATCGGCGTGGTGCCGGTGGCACTGGCGAACTGGCGGAGGTAGGTCCGCCTCGACATCGACGAACGGCCGGCCATCTCGTCCAGGGTGATCGGGCGATCGAGGTGTTCCAGCGCCCACTCCATGCTGGCCGCGATGCGGCCGTCCGTCGTCGGCTCGGGCACCGGGCTGTCGACGAACTGGGCCTGACCGCCGGCCCGGTGCGGCGCGACCACCAGGCGCCGCGCCACGTCGTTGGCCACCTTGGCCCCGTGGTCCGATCGCACCAGATGCAAGCAGAGGTCAAGTCCCGCAGCACATCCCGCGCTGGTGAGCACCGATCCCTCGTCGACGTACAGCGGTGCGGGATCGACGGTCACCATGGGGTGGCGCGTCCTGAGCAGGTCGGCGTAGATCCAGTGGGTGGTGGCCGAACGCCCGGCGAGCACGCCCGCGGCGGCCAGTGCGAACGCGCCGGAGCAGATCGACACCAGCCGGGCGCCGCGGTCGTGCGCCGCGCGGATCGCCTCGAGCAGCTCCGGTGAGGGCGGCACGTTCACGTCGCGGACGCTCGGGATGATGACGGTGTCGGCGGCCGCGAGGTCCGACAGTCCGTACGGAGTCGTCAGCGTCGCGCCGCCGATCATCCCGATCTCGGGCGTCTCGGCGCACAGTCGCACGGTGTACCAAGGCCGCGCGATGCCTGCCGAGAACGCCTCGGACAGCTCGGTCATGCCGAAGATCTCCGCGGCGAGACCGGATTCGAAACCCGACATCCGGTCGTAGGCGAGGATCGACACCGTGTGCATGGCACTATCTTAGCGATACGCGGCGCTAGGGCCACTCGTTCACGCGCTCCAGCAAGGCAAAGCTGGAGTCATGCTCAACGAAACCCGCCTCGTGTCCTTGCGCCGCAACGCGCTACGAACCATGGTCCGCTTCGCCGCTGGTGTTCACGCCGCGAACGGGGTGGCACACGGCGTGCCGCCGACTCCAGGCTCGCCTGCAAGCGCGCCGATCACTTCGACGGATCGGCCGTCTCGGCGTCGTGCTGCACCGCGTCATCCGTCGACACCGGGTCGCGCTGCGGATCGAAGCGCACGCTGACACGCTGAAAGCCCTTGACGCGCTCGGCTTTTGCCTTGCGCGCGTAGGTCTTGCGGTCGGCCGGCGTGAGGTCGACGTGATCGGTGAACGGGGTCAGCAGCGCACGCGGGTGTAGCCGGTCGACCTTCACCACGTTGATCTCCGCGCACATGACGAGGCTCACCGAGACCAGGAACAGGAACGCCAGCAGGCCAAGCACCAACGCGAAGACGCTGTTGGTGGCGCTGGCGTTCTTGGTGACGTGCGAGACGTAGCTCGCGCCGAACGACTGGAGCAGCTGCCAGATCACCGCGGCCGTCAGCGCACCCGGCAGCACCTGGCGGTAGGTCAGGTGGCGCGCGGTGGTCACCCGGAAGGCATACAGGCAGATGACCGCGTTGATGGCGACCGCCGCCACGATGAGGACCGCCTTGCCGAACCAGCCGAGTGACTCCGTCGCGCGGCCTGCCGCCGACAACCCGGTTGCGGTGAAGGCGGCCGTGCCCAGGACGAGGAGCAGCACCAGGCTGCGCAACCGCGACCGGATCGGGTCGCGCCGGTCGTTGCGCGGCACCGCCCACACCGTGTCCATGGCGTTCTGCACGGCCTGCCCGACGCCGAGGCCGCCGTAGATCGCGCCGGCGATGCCGACGACGACGGCGACGGTGCCGCCGCTGAGCTGCTCGGGACGCTCCAGCTGACTGCCGATGACGGGGAACTGCGTCAGCGCCGTCTGCAGAACCTGCTGCTGCAGGTCGGGGTGGCCGGCGAGGACGACGCCCAGGGCGGTCGTCAGGAGCAGGAGCAGGGGGAACAGCGAGACGAACGCGTAGTAGGTGATGAGCGCGGCGAGATACCCGCCCTGATCGTCGACGTACTTGTACACGACTCCGACCGCGAAGCCGATGCCGCGGTGTCGCCGCTGCAGCCTGTCGAGCCACTCCACCACGTCCGGCGCTCCACTTCCGAGGTGCCTCGATTGGCGGAACCGCTCAATCGCGCCCGAAGTACCCCGCATCAGCCTCGCTCAATCGCGAGCGTGGGGGCTGTGCACGCAAAACGGGCCGCACGCGTGCACGAGGCCCACGGTCGCGGTGCGCGCGGCGATCCCGCTAGTGCTTGGCCTTCTTGCCGAACGGCAGCACGTGCACGATCGCGACGACGATGGCGCCGACGACCAGGCCGATGACGGCCGAGACCCCGGTGTTGAGCAGCCACGCCAGCACGCCACCGACGCCTTCGACGGCGTGGTGGACGCCTTCCTCCCAGTGGTGGACCGTGCCGTACGGCCAGTGCCAGCCCAGCTTGTCGGATTGCACCAGCAGGATGTGGCCGCCGACCCAGAGCATCGCGACGGTGCCGATCGCCGAGAGCGCGGCCAGCACCTTGGGCATCGCGGTGACCAGACCGCGGCCGAACTTCTGCGCGAACGTCGACGACCGCTGCGCCAGGCTCAGCCCGACGTCGTCCATCTTGACGATCACGGCCACCACGCCGTACACGGCAGCGGTGATGACGATGGCCACGACGATGAGGATGACCAGCCGCGACCAGAACGCCTGATCGGCTACCTCGTCGAGTGCGATCACCATGATCTCGGCCGACAGGATGAAGTCGGTGCGGATCGCGCCCGCCGTCATGGTCTTCTCGGCGTCCTCGCCGGCGACGGCTGCGGGCGCGGCATGCGCGTCGTGGCCCCGGATCCGGCCCCACACCTTCTCCGCGCCTTCGAAGCACAGGTAGGTGGCGCCGATCATCAGGATGACCGGGAGCAGCCAGGGCGCGAACTGACTCAGGAGCAGCGCCGCGGGGAGGATGAACAGCAGCTTGTTGCGCAGCGATCCGATCGCGATGCGCCTGATCATCGGCAGCTCGCGGTCCGCCGTGATGCCCGAGACGTACTGCGGCGTGACCGCCGTGTCGTCGATCACCACGCCGGCCGCCTTGGCGGTCGCCCGCCCCGCGGCGGCGCCGATGTCGTCGACGGATGCCGCCGCGAGCCGGGCCAACGCCGCTACGTCGTCGAGAAGCCCGAACAGACCCGCACTCATGGCCGGAAGGCTACCCGCACAGCGAACTCTCAGTCGCGGTCAGAGCTTCGGATTCACAACCCGATGAGCGATTCGATCCACCCGCGGGCGAAGTAGACCACGAAGCCTGCCGTCACGATCCACAGCAGCGGGCTGATCTCGCGGGCCTTGCCCGTCGCCGACCGCGTCACCACCCAGGCGATGAACCCGATGCCGATGCCGTTGGCGATCGAGTAGGTGAACGGCATCGCCGCGACCGTCAGGACGACCGGCAGGGCGACGGAGAACTCGGAGACGTCGATGTGGCGCAGCTGCGACACCATCATCACGCCGACGATCACCAGCGCCGCCGCCGCGACCTCGGTGGGCACGATCGACGCCAGCGGCGAGATGAACATCGCGGCGAGGAACAGCGCGCCGGTGACGAGGTTCGCCAGACCGGTGCGTGCGCCCTCCTCGATGCCCGCGCCCGATTCGATGAACACCGTGTTCGAGGACGCGGACGTCGCACCGCCGACGGCGGCGCCCGCACCCTCCACGATCAGTGACGCGCGCAGCCGCGGGAAGTTGCCCTGTTCGTCGGAGAGGCCGGCCTCCCGGGACAGGCCGGTCAGCGTTCCCATCGCGTCGAAGAAGTTCGCGAACACCAGCGTGAAGATCAGCATGACGGCGGCGAGGGCACCGATGCGGCCGAAGCTCGACAGGCTGAACTCGCCGACCAGCGACAGGTCGGGCAGCGCGAACGGCGAGCCCGTCAGCGTGGGCACCGACAGGCTCCACCCACCGGGCTTGTCGACGGCCGAGCCGAGGTGCCAGATCGCCTCGATGATCACGGCGACGATCGTCCCGGTGACGAGGCCGATCAGGATGCCGCCACGCACCCGGCGTACCACCAGCACCCCCGTGATCAGCAGGGTGAAGACGAAGACCAGCACCGGCACGGTGGTGATCGACCCGACGCCACCCGTGCCGAGGCCGACGGGAGGCGACGGGTTCCCGGTGGAGCCGACGAAACCGGCGTCGACCAGCCCGATGAACAGGATGAACAGGCCGATGCCCGCGGTGATGGCGAGCTTGAGCGCCATCGGCACCGCGTCGAAGACCAGCCGTCGCAGGCCCGTCGCGGCCAGCACCACGATGATCAGCCCGTTGATCACGACCAGGCCCATCGCCTCCGGCCAGGTGACCGTGCCGACCACCGTGGTGGCGAGGAACGAGTTGATCCCCAGCCCCGCCGCGAACGCGAACGGTAGCCGGGCGATCACGCCGAACAGGATCGTCATGACACCGGCGGCCAACGACGTCGTGGCCGAGACCTGCGCGAAGTCGAGCGTGTTGCCCTCGACGTCCTCGGAGCTGGACAGGATGATCGGGTTCAGCACGATGATGTAGGCCATCGCGATGAACGTGACGAGGCCACCGCGGATCTCGGTGCCGAACGTCGACTCCCGGGCGGTGATCTCGAAGTAGCGGTCCAGACGATTCATGCGTCGACCCTAAGTTCGCGGCGGCGATCGCGGGCGGTGGCATGCTGGAAACGTGGGCATTCTGTTCCGGTTGGCCGAGCTGCTGCTCATCCTCGTGCCGCTGGCAGGGGCGCTCTATGCCGGCTGGCGGACGTTCCGGCGCGTCGGCGGTCAGCGGGACGAGATTCCCGGCGACGACGCGCCTGCCGCGCGACCGCTACCCGACGCCGACGCCGGCCGCGACCGGACGGTGCTGTGGCGAACCATCGTCCGCACCGTCGACGAGCACGACCGCATCGATGCGCGCTGGCTCGACTACGAACTCGATGCGGCCAAGCTGCTGGACTTCCCGTTGATGACCGACGTCGGGGACCCGAAGGTGATGGCCTTCCACAAGGCCAAGCTGCGTGCCGATTTGCTGCGGCCTGCGCGGGCAGAGGACCTGCTGGACGACCGCCAGTCCGCCGCGGAGTACCTGAGCGCCGTCGAGGACTACGTGACGGCCTTCAACGCCGCCGAAGCCGAGGCGCAACGCTTGCGCCGCAGCGACTTCTCACGCGAGGCGCAGCAGCGGATGTCGCGCGCGCAGAACCTGTTGCGGGTCGCAGCGGATCCTTCTGCGACGCCACGCGAACGCGCCCAGTCGCTCGAACTCGCCGACCGCGAACTCCAGGGTCTGGTCGTGCTGCCGCAGGCCACCCGACTCGGCATCGAGCGCGGCATCGCGGGCGAACTCGGCCGCTAACGAGCGTCAGTCCGCTGCGGTGAGTCCGAGCGACGCGAGCCGTTCGCGGGCCTCGTCGGGGATCGGCGTCGGGCCGTCGTCGTCCAGCGTCACCAGGACGGTGTCGCACAGGCTCACGCATTCCTCGGCGACGAACAGCGCGGTGGACGCGACGTACGACGTGCGTCCGATCCGGCCGACCCCGATGGCCGTGCCGATCCTCGCCGGCCAGTGCGCCTCCCGCACGAAGTGCACGACGGTGGAGGCGGTGACGATGCGGATCCGACGGCTGGCGAGGTCGTACACGCCGGGGAACACCGTCCGGTTCAGCGTCGCGCGACAGTTCTCGTGCAGTGACGCCAGCGCGAGGTTGTTGAGGTGTCCGTTGGTGTCCATGTCGCCGTAGCGGGCGTCGATGGCGTCGTGCACCGGGTAGGTCTGCGGGAGCAGTCGTGCGGGGTGCGGACGCGGCGCCGTGCCGACCAGACTCATCTGGTCAGCGTAGGACGCACGTAGTCCGGCATCGAGGTGAACCCTGCCTCGGAGGCCAGATCTCAACGGCGGAGCCGAGTTCCGAGCAGAGGGCCAGTTCGGAGCCGCTCGTGGTGCCGCCGATCCATTGGAACGTTCTAAGGTGGGAGCCGTGCATACCCGGCCGACGCTGGACGACGTGGCGCGTCGCGCGGGTGTCTCGCGCGCACTGGTGTCGATCGTCATGCGCGAGGCGCCAGGCGCGAGCGACGCGACCCGCGTCCGGGTTCGCGCCGCAGCCCAGGAGATCGGATATCGCCCCGACCCGCGGGCGCGGCGCCTGCGGCAGTTGCGCACGCGCCTCATCGGGGTCATGTTCGGCGTCGGCCAGGAATTCCACGCCGAACTCGTCGACGGGGTGTACGCGGCTGCCCGGGAGACCGACTACGACGTCGTGCTCAGCGGTGTCACCCCGCATCACGACGAGCGCCGGGCGTTGCACGCGCTGGTCGACGATCGCTGCGAGGGGATCGTGCTCCTCGGCCCTGGCACGTCGGCGCGCGAGTTGGTCGAACTCGACACCCGCGTGCCGGTGGTCTCGGTTGCGCGGCGCATACGAGGCGTCGACGCGGTGCGCAGTGACGACGTCGCCGGCGCAGCACTGGCCGTCGATCACCTGATCGCGCTGGGGCATCGCAGCATCGTGCACCTCGACGGCGGGCGTGCCCCCGGCGCGGCCGAACGCCGTCGCGGGTACGGAAACCGCATGCGGGCAACGGGTTTCGAACCGATTCTGCGCGCCGGAGGCCTGACCGAGCGTGACGGCGCTGCCGCCGCCACCGAACTCCTGGAGTCCGGCGTACCGCTGCCATCGGCGATCTTCGCGTTCAACGACCGCTGCGCGCTGGGTGTTCTCGACGTGCTCGTCCGTGCCCGCGTCGACGTGCCGCGGCAAGTCTCGGTAGTCGGGTTCGACGACAGCCCGTTGGCTCGCCTGGCTCACGTCGACCTGACCACCGTCCGGCAGGAGGCACACGTGCTTGCCCGTACCGCCCTCGCCCGACTGGTCGAGCGGTTGGACGGCGGCGAGACCGGCGCGGCCGCCGTGGACGTCGTCGTCCCGCCCACGCTCGTGGTTCGCGGCAGTACCGCGCCGCCGAACCGAAACGCTGAGATCTAGCCTCATCGCCGACTTTGCCAGGCTACAGTGGCAACGTGGGGTGGGATCCTGGGGGATGGACGGCGCTGACGCGCGTCGACATGTGGCCGGGTATTGCGACGCCCCTGTTGATGACACGCATCGGTGGATCATGCTTCCTGTTCGGAGGCGTGTTGGTGGTGCTGATGACCAGTCTCGCACCGTCGAGTTTCACGAACACCTCCGTGCAGTGCGGCAACGCGGCCGTCGCAGGCGTCGTCGGGTTGGCGGTGTTGCTGTGGGGTGAGCGGCTGCGGTTGTGGCAGTTCCATCTGATGGTGCTGACGGCGACTCTTCAGATAACCGTGTCGGTGTACGAGTCGGCGAACCCGTCGGTGGCGGTCTCCTTCGCCACCCTCTACGTCTTCATCGCCTGCGCGGCGTTCTTCGTCGCCTGGCCCGCGGCGGCTCTGCAGTTGGGCGCGTCGCTGGTGTGCTGCACGACGGCCATGGCGATGACGTCGACCGTGCCGTGGTGGTCCGGTCTGGTCGCATCGGGCACCACGGTGGCCATCGGGATAGTGATCGCCATCCTCGGACGGCTGGTGTTCAACGCCGAACTCGACGACGTCACCGGCCTGCTGAACCGCCGCGGGTTCGATCGAGTCCTCGGCGTCGCCGTTCGACGAGCACGGACGGGCGGGCTTGCGCCTGCGGTCGTGTTCGTCTGTATCGACGGCTACGGCGCCATCCACGACCAATTCGGTGGCCGGGTTGCCGACGAAGTCATGCAGGAGATCGTCGCGGCGTGGCGGAACGTGCTCGAACCCGAACACGTCCTCGCGCGCCGTGGCGCCGACGAGTTCACTGTGCTACTGCCCAACGGCACGGACCAGCAAGCGGTTTCGCTCACCCACCGACTGCGCGACGCAGTGTCGATGGGGTGTTCGGCAGGCGTCACGACGTGGCAACCAGGCGAGTCGGTGTCGGTCGTGGTCGCCCGTGCCGACACCGCGCTACGCCGGGCCAAGCGCAGTGGCCGGAACCGGACGATGGTCGAATCCGCGAACCTGCCACCCGTGGCGGTCGAACTGAGCGACGCGCTCGCCGCCGAGGCGCTCGACGTGCGATATCAGCCCGTCGTGGCGCTCTCGGATGGCGATCTGGTGGGCATCGAGGCGCTGTTGCGCTGGTCGCCGCCGTCACGTCCCGATCTGTCGCCCTACGAGGTGATCCGGGTGGCGGAGGAGAACAACCTCATCGCCGCGCTCGATCACTACGTCCTGCGCCGCGCGTGTCTCGATGCGCAGCGGATCCGAGGCGACGCCCCACACTCGTCGATGTGGTTGAGCGTCAACGTCTCTGGCCTCGAATTGGTTCAAAAGGGCTACGCCAATCAGGTGTTCGATACTCTCGCCGAAACCGGTTGGCCCGCCCAACGTTTGGTGCTCGAGGTCACCGAGAGCGTTATCGACGTCGACCGGCCCTCGGCGCTGGAAGCCCTAACGGCACTGCGCCGGGGCGGCGTGCAGGTAGCCATCGACGACTTCGGCACCGGCTACTCGTCATTGAGCAGGCTGCAGGCCCTGCCCACCGACTTCTTGAAGCTCGACGCGTCGTTCGTGGCGGTGGTGACGCCCACGTCGTGCGAACCGCCGCCGCTCCTGCGGGCAGTCGCGGCACTCGCCGACGCGCTGCACCTGACGGTGATAGCCGAAGGCGTCGAAACGCCGCAGCAGGCGTCGGTTCTGCGGCGTCTCGGAGTCGAGTTCGCGCAGGGCTTCTACTTCGGGAAGGCCCAGCGTCCCGCCGAACTGCTCGACGTCATGGCCCCGGCACCGTCGTGGCGTCCCAACCTCCTGCGTTGAGCCACGTCACATAGCATTTCGACGTGGCGCTCGACGGTGAACAGCTGGCAGCACTCGCCGCCGTCGTCGAGACCGGATCGTTCGACGCCGCGGCGGCGTCGCTGCACGTCACGCCGTCGGCGGTGAGCCAGCGCATCAAGGCGCTGGAACAGCGGGTGGGCCAGGTGCTCGTCCGTCGCGAGCGTCCGTGCACGGTCACCCCGGCGGGGGTGCCTCTGCTGCGCCTGGCGGCGCAGACCGCCCTGCTGGAGGCGGAGGCGCTGGCCGAGGTGGGCGGCGACCAGGTCCCGGCCCCGCGAATCGCGTTGGCCGTCAACGCCGATTCGATGGCCACGTGGTTCCCATCGGTGTTCGAGCGCCTGGACTCCGTCCTGTTCGACCTACGCATCGAGGATCAGGACCATTCGGCGCGACTGCTCCGCGAGGGCGTGGTGATGGGGGCCGTCACGACCGAGCGGGCGCCGGTGCCCGGGTGCCGGGTACAGCGGCTCGGCGTGATGCGGTACGTGCCGACGGCGTCGAGCTCCTTCATGGACCGGTACTTCGGGACCGGTTTCACCGCTCGTAACGCCGCCTCCGCGCCGCACATCGCGTGGAATCGCGACGATGCACTGCAGGAGATGTTCCTGCGCCGAGTGTTCAAGCGGCCGATCGCGCCGCCGACCCACTACGTCCCGACCGCCGAGGGATTCGCCGCCGCCGTCCGCGCCGGTCTGGGGTGGGGGATGTTCCCCCAGCCGCTGGCCGGAGCCGATCGGGAATTGGTCCGCATCTCCAACGCACATCTCGACGTCCCGCTGTTCTGGCAGTGCTGGAAGCTCGACAGTTCCCTGGTCGCGAGGCTGACGGATGCCGTGTGCTCAGCGGCGAACGCCGGCCTGCAGGGCTGATTCGCACCGGCCCGCTCGTACGGGCTGTGATCAACGTCGCTAACCCTGGCGGCTCTGTTTTGGTACGGTGAGTAAACACTCGTACACCGAAAAGCGGTGTCGACCTGCCTACTGGAAGAAGCCAGACACGTGAACACGACGATCGATGACGGTGGACGCCCGTCGGAGAAGCGCGTGCAGACGAGGTCTGTCGTAACGCGTCGCCGGATCGTGGATTCGGCGATCCGATTGTTCGCCGAGCAGGGTTATCCGGCGACCGGGACGCGCGAGATCATCGCCCAGTCGGGGATGACCGGCGGCGCCTTCTACCACCACTTCGGAGACAAGGACTCAGTCGCGAAGGCCATCCTCGCCGAGGCCAACGCCAGGGTCCTTGCGGCGTTCGTCGCGACCGACGCGGGCGGTCCGGCCGTCGAGGCCGCGATCCGGGGTACGTTTGCCGTCGCGTCGCTGCACGTCAGTGATGCGGGTGTGCGCGTGGGATCGCAGCTTCTGCACACCGTCGGCCAGGCGACGGGTCAGGCGGGGCGGTACTTCGCGGCGTGGTCCGACGCATTGGGTGCACAGTTCGACAGGGGGCAGCGCCAAGGCGACGTCCGCAACGATCTGGACCCCGAGGTCGTCGGCCGATCGGTCGCGTCGGCGTCGTACGGTGCGTGGGCCGTTGCCGGTCTGACCCCTGGCGACTCCGACGTGGTCACCCGAATGGCCGACCTGTGGGACGTCATGCTGCCCGCCATCGTCGTTCCCGAGGTGGCCCCACGCTTCCTCGGCTACCTCCGCGAGCAGCGTCGGCAACCCAATTAGTGAACGGCCGTACCGACGCCGAGGCCGAGGCGTCGGCTACGCCGCTCCGGCCGTCTGCAGTTCCCGGATTGCGGTCCGCAGTCCACGGCGCCGCCCCGTAGCGGGATCGACGTAGGCGTTCCGTAGCCGACCCGCTCGGGTGAACTTGCGCTCCGAGTTCGTCTCCGGCGCATCGTCGGACGTCGCCTTGAGGTACTTGTCCGGTAGCGCCAGCTTCGCGATCGTCACGAACGACTGGCCGTACTGCCGCAGGAGGGGCCCCGTCGTGTAGGGCAGGTCGTATTTCTCGCACAGCGCACGCACCCGGACCGCGATCTCGGCGTAGCGGTTGCTCGGCAGGTCGGGGAACATGTGGTGCTCGATCTGGTAGCAGAGGTTGCCACTCATGAACGCCATCAACGGGCCGGCGTTGAAGTTGGCCGAGCCGAGCATCTGACGCAGATACCACTCGGCCTGGGTCTCGTTCTCGAACTCCTCCTTCGTGAACTTCTCTGCGCCGTCGGGGAAGTGGCCGCAGAAGATCACCATGTACGACCAGTAGTTGCGGATCAGGTTCGCCACCGCGTTCGCGCCGAGGGTGTGCTTCCACCCCGGTCCCGCGAGGGCCGGGAAGACGACGTAGTCCTTGCCGACCTGCTTTCCGACCTTCTTGCCGATGATCTTCAGGTCCTTGCGGACCTCGGCCATGGACTTCTCGCCCTTGCGCCACTTGGTGGTCTCGACCCCGTGCAGGGCGACGCCCCACTCGAACAGCGTGCCGAGCAAGATGTTGTAGATCGGGTTGCCGATCATCCACTTCTCCCAGCGCTGGTCGCGCGTGAGACGCATGATGCCGTAACCGATGTCGTCGTCGAGACCGACGATGTTGGTGTACTTGTGATGGATGAAGTTGTGCGACTTCTTCCAGTGCTCCGTGGGTGACGTCGTGTCCCACTCCCATTCGGTGGAGTGGATCTCGGGATCGTTCATCCAGTCCCACTGACCGTGGGTGATGTTGTGGCCCAACTCCATGTTCTCGATGATCTTGCCGGTGGCGAGCATGGCGGTGCCCAGAGCCCAGGCATACCGGTTGCGGCTCGCCATCAGGACCACGCGGCTGCCGACCACGAGGCCGCGCTGCAGCTGGATGGTTCGACGGATGTAGCGGGCGTCGCGCTCGCCGCGCGACTCCTCGATGTCGACTCGGATCGTGTCGAGTTCGCGCCCCAGCTCCTCGACGTCCTCTGCGGACAGGTGGGTGTACTGCTTGATGTCGCTGATGGCCATGTCGTCGCCTTAGATGTCGATGGTGCAGTCGCCGGATGCGGTGGAGATGCAGGTCTGGATTCGGTCGCCTTCGCCGTGCTCGTTGCCCGACCGGATGTCCCGGACGTAACCGGATTCCAGTGGCAGAACGCAGGATTGGCAGATGCCCATGCGGCACCCGAAGGGCATCTGGATGCCGGCGTCCTCGCCGGCCTGCAGCAGCGTGGTCGCGCCGTCCACCTCGACGCTCTGGCCGGACTTCTTGAACAGGACCGTGCCGCCCTCGCCGCCCTTGTCGGTGCGGGCGATGGTGAAGCGCTCGGTGTGCAGGGAGTCCCGAATCCCGGCCCGGGTCCAGGTGTCCTCGGCGGCGTCGAGCATCTCGGTCGGGCCGCATGCCCATGCGGAGCGGTCGGCCCAGTCGGCGACGACCTCGTCCAACTCGGCGAAGTCGATCTTGCCCATCTCCGCCGTCAGCTGGAGGTGCAGGCGGTAGTTGGGCTGCTCCTGCTCCAGCGTGCGCAACTCGTCGTGGAAGATCACGTCCTCGGCGGTGCGGGCGCTGTGGATGTGCACTATGTCTGGCCGTTCGCCGCGCGCCTTGAGCGAACGGAGCATCGCCATGATCGGCGTGATGCCGCTGCCCGCCGTGATGAACAGCAGTGACGGTGGCGCCGGATCAGGCAGCGCGAAATCGCCCTTGGGCGTGGCCAGCCGGACGACGGTGCCCGGCTGCACGCCGTTGACGAGGTGGGTGGACAGGAAGCCCTCGGGAGTGGCCTTGACGGTGATCGATACGTGGCCGCCGTCCTGCCGCGGAACCGAGGTCAGCGAGTAGGAACGCCAGTGCCATCGGCCGTCGACCCGAAGGCCGATGCCCAGGTACTGGCCTGGGAGGTAGTTCCCGCTGAAGCCCCAGCCCGGCTTGATGACGACGGTCGCCGAGTCCTCGGTCTCGCGCCGGACGTCCACGACGACGCCCCGCAGTTCCCGTGCCGACCAGAGCGGGTTGATCAGCTTCAGGTAGTCGTCGGGAAGCAGCGGTGTGGTCGCCCTGGCCGCCAGTCCCCGCAGGACGTTCACCTTCGGCGTGGTCGCCGTCTCGACGTCTCGCGCCGGAGCCACGCTCCACCGCGTCAAACTGCGCAACTTGCCGCCCATGCGTCGCTGCCTCTCCGACCGCGCGTGTGCGGTACCTCACACCACAGTGCCCGTTCCGTCGCGGCGCGACACCTGTATCCGCAGAACATTCGAGGGCAATGTTTTAGGGGTGCTAGCTGCGCGTTTCCTGAAAGCGGAGGATGGCTGACATGACCGTTTTCGAATCACCGATCCCGAGGTTCCACTTGGCCATGCCGGTCGACGACCTGGCTGCCGCACGTCGCTTCTACGGCGAGGTGCTCGGTCTCGAGCAGGGACGCAGCTCGGAGTCGTGGGTGGACTGGAACCTGTTGGGTCATCAGTTCGTCACGCACCTGGCGCCGGGCCGGGTGCGGCCGATCCGCAATCCCGTCGACGGCCACGACGTTCCGGTGCCGCACTTCGGACTGATCCTCGGCGTCGCGGACTTCCACGACCTCGCCGAGCGGCTGCGCATCGCCGACGTCGAGTTCGTGATCGAGCCGTACGTCCGCTTCGAAGGTCAGGCGGGCGAGCAGTGGACCATGTTCCTGCTGGATCCTGCGGGCAACGCCCTGGAGTTCAAGGCATTCGCGGACGACTCCCAGGTCTTCGCATCGTGATGACCCGAAGCCGGCATTAAACGGGGCATCTCGCGGTTGCACTGATCATGATGACGATCCCCATGACCATGACCAAGAGGGACTTCGGCGAGTTCTTGGGAACGGCACTGATGTGCGTCGTGGTGTGCCTGGTGGCCCTCGCGGTCGGCTTCACGGCGCTGCTGATCACGGACTCCGTGTCGAACACGGGTGTCTTCTCGCCCCACGGGCCCACTGGCTCATCGGCCACCTGATGACCGGGCCTACTGTGGGACGGGTGAACAAACACGTGGTCATCGCCGGCGGGCACGGCAAGATCGCCCTGCACCTCGAGCGGCTGCTGAGCGACCGGGGCGACTCGGTCGCGGGATTGATCCGCAACCCCGAGCAGGCGTCCGACCTCGAGGCCAACGGTGCGCGCGCACTCGTGGTGGACCTCGAGAACGCGGGGGTCGACGAGGTCGCCGAGCACCTACGCGGTGCCGACGCCGTCGTGTTCGCCGCCGGCGCGGGCCCCGGTAGCGGCGTCGAGCGGAAGGACACCGTGGATCGGGCCGCAGCCGTGCTGCTGGCCGACGCGGCGATCGCTGCGGGCGTGCGCCGCTACGTGATGGTGTCTGCGATGGGGGCCGACGAGGCGCCAGAGGGTGACGGCGACGACGCGGTGTTCTCGGCCTACCTACGGGCCAAGGCCGCAGCCGACCGTGACGTCCTGGGTCGTCGCGAACTGGCCACGACCATCGTCCGGCCCGGAATGTTGACCGACGAGCCGGCAACGGGTCAGGTGACGGTGGCCGAGAAGACGGGTCGCGGCAGCGTGTCCCGCAGCGACGTGGCTGCCGTGTTGGCGGCGGTGGTCGACGACGACGGGACCGCGGGTGTCACGTTCGAGGTGATCGGCGGGGAAACCCCCATCGCGATCGCCGTCGCGTCGCTGGTGAACTAACTACGGGTGTGCGTGGCCTACGGCTGCGTGATGCCTGCGCCGACCGCGCAGCAGATGGGCCAACCAACGAACGTCGAGCAACATGGTTTCTATCCTTCTCGACTAAGCGGACTTGGTGAGGATGGGCAGGAGGCGCCGACGCTCGTCGGCGACGTCCGAGAAGTGGTGCAGCGCTTCGGGAACCGAGCGGGTGATGGGCAGCTGCGGATCCTGGGCATGCGAGCGCAGGACGCGGGCCAGTTCCTCGTCGGCTACCAGTGACCACTCCACGCCTGCGTCGTAGCAGGCCTGGTCGATCGCGTCGAGCAGTTCGACGCCCGCCTTGGCGAACGACTCCACGCCACTGAGGTCGAGGATGAACGCCTTCTCCGGGATGACGCAGTGCAGAGCACGGTCGACGAGGCAGGCGACATTGGTCGCATCGACGGCACCGGTGATGGACATGACCGAGGCCATCTGCCTGCAGAGCGTGTGAACTTCTGCGCCCTTGCAGTCGATCGTCGGGTTGCCGTACCGGAACGGGGATTTCGAAGCCGGAACGTGGGTGGTGATGCCCATGACCAGTCTCCCTTCGATGCTTGGTCGAAGAGGTCTTCGACGTAGTACCGAAGTTATGGGCCGAAGTTAAGGTACTGGGGAGTCAGCACTAAACAGTTGCTAAGAACTCCCGCGCCGCCCGGATCAGGGCCGTCCCTGCGGTCCGGTGTAGTTCTCCCACGGCGAGTAGTCGGCCAGCAGCGCCTCCTGCGGCGGGCGCTCGTCCTTGGGTACGTGCTGGAGGTTGATCCTGATGCGGTACCAGATCGAACTGGGCCCCCGCATGCCGTCGACGAGCACGTCGACCGGTTTCAGCCGATCCGCGGCCGCGGGGTATTTGCCCTTCCAGGTGTCGAGGGCGGCCATCGCCTCGTCCTTGGTCTTGGTCCGGGCGATCTCGATCAGCGGCATGGGCGAGGTGCGACCGCCGGCGCCGTTCGCGCGCCGTGCGCCGCGCGGTGCCTTCTCGGCCGGGCCGAGTTCCTGCGCGCGCTCGAGGAGTTGGTCGAGGCCGCCGGGCGCGTCGTCCATGCCCTCCCACGGGTCGCCGAGATCGGCGTAGCGGGCAGGCACCGACCGAACGGTGAACTCCTCGGGTCTGCAGGTGGGCACCTCGTCCCACCGCAGCGGGGTGGACACCCTGGCATCGGGTCGCGAACGCACCGAGTAGGCCGATGCGACCGTCCGGTCCTTGGCGTTCTGGTTGAAGTCGACGAACACGCCCTCGCGCTCCTCCTTCCACCATCGGCTGGTGGCGAGGTCCGGCGCGCGCAGTTCCACCTCGCGGGCGATGGTCTCCGCCGCAAGGCGCACCTGCTTGTAGGGCCAGTGCGGCGCGATCCGCGCGTATACGTGGAAGCCCTTGGACCCTGACGTCTTGGGCCAGGCGGTGAGGCCGAAGTCGGCGAGCACGTCGCGGACGACCAGGGCGACGTCGACGATCTGGGGCCACTCGACCCCCGGCATCGGATCGAGGTCCACGCGCAGCTCGTCGGGATGCTCGAGGTCTTCGGCCTGCACGGGGTGCGGGTTGAGGTCGACGCAGCCGAGGTTGACCGCCCACACCAGGCCGGCCGTCTCGCGCAGCACGGCCTCCTTGGCCGACGTGCCCGAGGCGTACTTCAACTCCGCGACGTCGATCCAGTCCGGCCGGTTCTCGGGCGCGCGCTTCTGGAACACCGCCTCCTCGGTGATGCCCTTGACGAAGCGCTTCAGGATCATCGGTCGGCCCGCGACCCCGCGTAGCGCCCCGTCGGCCACCGACAGGTAGTACTGGATCAGGTCGAGCTTGGTGACGCCGGCGTCGCCGTCCTGGCCGGGGAAGACCACCTTGTCCGGATTGGTGATCTTCAGCGTGCGCCCACCGACCTCCAGGGACAGCGCGTTCGCCATGTCGCCATGGTAGGCGCGCAACGGCCAGGAATGGGTCACGGATCCGGCCTCGGCGCGACGCGCGTCACATAGGCTTGCGGCATGGTGAACATCACTGACCTGTCGACGTTGGTGCGCGAGTCCGCCGGGCGGTACGTGGAGCGCGGCGCTGCCGAACTGCACTACGCCCGCAAGATGTTCGAGGCGGGTGCGCTGAAAGTCGAACCGCCGCAAGCCATGGCGGCGATGTTGGCGGACATCCGGCGGTGGGGCGAGTTCGGGATGATCCCGGCGCTGAACGCGCGCCGGTGGCCGCACCGCAAGGCCGTCATCGACGACGACGGCGATCTGAGCTTCGCCGAACTCGACGACGCCGCCAATGCCGTCGCCCATGGACTCCTGGCGAAGGGCGTGCGCAGCGGTGACGGCGTGGCGTTGCTGATCCGCAACCACCGGTGGTTCCCAATCGCCTTCTACGGCGCAGCCCGCGTCGGCGCCCGCATCATCCTGCTGAACAGCGAGTTCTCGGGCCCGCAGATCAAGGAGGTGTCCGAACGCGAGGATGCCAAGCTGATCATCCACGACGACGAGTACACGAAGGCGGTGTCGGCGGCCGATCCCGAGCTGGGCAAGCTGCGCGCGCTGCCGACCAACCCGGACAAGTCCGACAGCGCGGATCCATCCGGCGAACAGCCCCACGAGAGCAACGACGACACGCTCGCCGACCTGATCGAGCGCAACGCCGATGCAGGCCCGGCGCCGAAGGCCGACAAGCACGCGAAGATCATCATCCTGACCAGTGGCACCACCGGCACCCCGAAGGGCGCCAACCGCAGCACTCCTCCGTCACTGGCGCCGATCGGTGGGGTGCTCTCGCACGTGCCGTTCAAGGCAGGCGAGGTGACGTCGTTGCCCGCACCGATGTTCCACGCGTTGGGCCTGCTGCACGCCACCATCGCGGCGATGTTGGGGTGCACGCTGGTGCTGCGCCGCCGGTTCAAGCCCGACACCGTGCTCGCCGACATCGAGAAGCGCAAGGTGACGGCCATGGTCGTGGTGCCGGTGATGCTGTCCCGCATCCTGGACACCCTCGACGGCATGGAGAAGAAGCCGGACCTGTCGAGCCTGCGCATCGTGTTCGTCTCCGGCTCACAGCTCGGCGGTGAACTGGCCACCCGCGCGATGAAGACGCTCGGCCCGGTCGTCTACAACCTCTACGGGTCGACCGAGATCGCCTACGCCACGATCGCGCGGCCGCAGGACCTCGAGATCAATCCCACGACCGTCGGCCCCGTGGTCAAGGGCGTGCGAGTGAAGCTCTTCGACGAGAATGGCCAGGAAGTGCCCCAGGGCGAGGTCGGCCGGATCTTCGTTGGCAACACCTTTCCGTTCGAGGGCTACACCGGGGGCGGGCACAAGCAGATCATCGACGGACTGATGTCATCGGGCGACGTCGGCTACTTCGACGAGCACGGGCTGCTCTACGTCAGCGGCCGCGACGACGAGATGATCGTCTGCGGCGGCGAAAACGTGTTCCCCGCCGAGGTCGAGGACCTGATCAGCGGTCACCCCGAGGTCGTCGAGGCCACGGCGATCGGCGTCGAGGACAAGGAGTGGGGCCACCGTCTGCGGGCGTTCGTGGTCAAGACCGACGGCGCCAGCATCGACGAGGACGCGGTCAAGGCCTACGTCAAGGAGAACCTGGCGCGGTACAAGGTGCCCCGTGAGGTCGTCTTCCTCGACGAGCTGCCGCGCAACCCGACCGGCAAGATCCTCAAGCGCGAACTCGCCAAGCACGAGGTCGACGGCCAGCCCGGCCAGATCGACAACGAGACGGTGCAGCCCGACGACAAGGGATCCGACCCCAAGGGATCCAACGCGGAATAGTCGGGGTCACGCGGTGGTAGTAACGACTCGGCGGGCAGGAGCGAAGCGACAAGGGGAATCACCGGGTGGACATCGACCTCTCAGGCAAGACCGCACTCGTCACCGGCTCGACCCAGGGCATCGGGTATGCCATCGCCGAGGGGCTGGCAGCTAGCGGTGCCCGCGTCGCGGTCAACGGCCGCTCGGCTGACCGCGTCGACGCCGCGGTCGCGGAACTGCGCAAGACGGGCGCCGACGTCGTCGGGGTCGCGGTCGACGTCAGCACCGCCGACGGCGTCGACCACCTCCTGCGCGAACTGCCCGACGTCGACGTCCTGGTCAACAACCTCGGGATCTTCGGCGCCGTGCCCGCCCGCGAGATCACCGACGAGCAGTGGCGGAACTTCTTCGACGTCAACGTCCTCGCCGCGGTCCGGCTGATCCGCACGTACCTGCCGGGAATGGTCGAGCGCGGGTGGGGCAGGGCCATCCAGATCGCCAGCGACTCCGCGGTCGTCATCCCGGAGGAGATGATCCACTACGGCGTCTCGAAGACGGCGCTGCTTGCGGTGTCGCGCGGATTCGCCAAGGACGCGGCGGGTACTGGCGTGACGGTCAACTCCGTGATCGCGGGGCCGACGCACACCGCGGGTGTCGAGGACTTCGTCTACGAACTGGTCGACAAGGACCTGCCGTGGGATGACGCGCAGCGCGAGTTCATGCGCAAGCATCGCCCACAGTCGTTGCTACAGAGGCTGATCGAGCCGAACGAGATCGCCAACATGGTGGTCTACCTGGCGTCGCCGCTGTCGTCGGCCACCACCGGGGGCGCCCTGCGCGTCGACGGGGGCTACGTGGACTCGATCCTGCCCTGACCGTGGCCGGGCGCTCGATCAGCCGATGACGGGTGTGCGACCGGCGGTCAGGGCGTCGATGCGAGTCTGCATGGCGTCTCGGACGCGCTCGGCGAGGTCTTTGTCGGATTCGTGGTCCTGCGACACCATCCCCGGCATGACCGCGGTGACGAGTTTCGTGGGCAGTGGCAGATACGGCACGAGGCCGACCACCCCGAGGTTCAGGCCCCAGGGAATCGAGACGCTGACTGGAAGTGACTTGATTCGCAACAACTTCGGCAACCGGAGCGCCCGTGCGGTTGACTGGCCGTCATTGAGGACCAGAAGCGACTCACCGGCGCCTGCCGTCACGACCGGCACCATCGGAACCCCGTGGTCCTGGGCCAACCGAGCGAATCCCGAGCCGTGGAACGTAATCCTGTTGCGGTGGCGCCACGACTTGCCGGCGTCCACGTCGCCTCCTGGGAAGACGAGGACGTCGTGGCCGGCCGCCAGAGCCTCGTCGGCGGCTGCGCGGCTGCCAGGGGCGCCGCCGAGTCGTTCGACCAGTGAGCCGGCGCCGAGCGTCCACGCGATCTGATGCACCATCGCGGTCACGGGCCGCGTGACCCCCGCGGCCTGCCGTGCTGCGACGAAGGCCGCGACGTTCAGATCGATCACCCCACCGAAGCCGTGATTGCAGACGAACAACACGGGTCCATCGGGTACCGGAGCGTCGATGCGAACCTCGTGCCGGTGGTACACCCTGAGGTAGGTCTGCACTGCCGCCGACAGCCAACCGGGTGGCGTGATCGCCGGCTCGTCACTCATGTAGGCAGATTACGGTGACCCGAGACGTCGTCGGGGACTCGTGGTCAATCCCGTATGCGCAGGGCGGCAACGGGGCACGCCGTAGCCGCTGCCGAAGCCTGCTCGTGCAGGTGGCTCGGGACGGGTTCGTCCTCGTGGGTGAAGGTGAGGTTTCCGTCGTCGTCGAGATCGAACATCTCCGGGGCACGCTCGACGCACAGAGCGTGGCCTTCGCACCGATCCCAGTCGACGTCTACGTGCATGATCAGCACTCCTGTTCTCGAGACTCGGTGGCCGCGGATCGGCGAGGGGTGAGTTCCACCGGCAGTGACTCCCAGCGGTATATGACGTTGTTGATGGCCCTGCGTCCGGTGCCGATGCGGCGGATGCGCTCGACGCGATCGAGCAGGGCGGACAGGATGGCGGCGGTCTCCATCCGGGCCAAGCCCTGGCCGCCGCAGGTATGGGTTCCGTAGCCGAAACCCAACTGGCCGGTGGTGTCGCGGTGAATGTCGAATTCGTCGGGTTCGGGAAACACCGTCTCATCGCGGTTGGCCGAGGCGAAGAGCACGAGGAGCTGCGAACCGCCCGGAATGGTGTGTGTGGCCAGTTCGGTCGCGTGGTGCACGCGACGGGTGAAGGCGCGCAACGGGGAAGCGTGCCGTACCACCTCGTTGACCGCGTTCGGCATCAGCCGGCGGTCGCGGCGCAGTTCCTCGAACTGCTCGGGATGATCGGCGAACAGTTGAACGGCGGCGGCGATGATGCTTGCGGTGGTGTCGATGGAGGGAGCCAGCACGTCGATGAGCAGCAGCGCGCACTGCGACTTCGTCAACGCACCGGAGTCGACGGCCTCGAGCAATTCGGCGGCGATACCGCCGGGCATTACCTCGCGTGTGCGCACCAGCCGTGCGACGAACAGTCGCATCGCGATGACGCCGGGCAGTGATCGCAGGAACAACCGGTTCGCCGGGCCGGCGTAGTCGAATGCCGCCACGCCCCAGGGCAATAGGTGACCGCGTGCGTGCTGCGGCCAGCCCATCATGTCGGGAACGACGGTCAACGGCATCGCCAGAGCCATGTCGGCAACCGCGTCGATGCGGCCCTTGCGCACGGCGCCGTCGACGATTTCCACGGCCATCGCTTCGACGTCGGGCTTGAGGGACCTGAGCGCGCGGGGCGTCAGACGTGACGTGACCAGCTTGCGCCGCGCCAGATGGGCCTCGCCGTCGCACACTATGGTCGTCTTGCGGCCGGTGAGCTGCGCCAGCCGGGTGATGGCCACGGCATCCCCCGACCGGAACGTCTCGTCGTCGGCAAGGGCGGCGCGCGCAGACTCGAACCTCGGAGCGGCGTACATCCGGTGTTTGCTCAACCACACCACCGGTCCCAGCGCCCGCATCGCCGCATAGTGTGGATGGGGGTCGGCAATCGCCGCGGGGGAGTAGAGGTCCTCGTCGTAGACGGGCACCGGTCGTGTCGAGACCAGCCGCGGCGCGGCGGACACTTCGGCTGGGGCACTGGACGAATGCGGACAGTGCGTCGCCTGCATGTCGCGGTGATCGTCGGTCATCGACTCATGAAACCGCTCGCCGGCACGTGGTGTCCTGGACTGCGAGACCAAATTCCCCACTGCGGATTGGACTCGAGTCCGACCGTTGCGGGCTGCCGTCGCCGTGCCGATGGCCGGCTAGCTGCAGACGTCGAGCGCTGCCCGCACGATGCCGTCGGTGTCGATGCCGTGGTGGCGGTACACCGAATCGAGGTCACCCACCTGTCCGAAGGCGTTGACCCCCAACGACTTACACCGGACCCGGTTGACGGTCGCCAGAAAGGTGAGGGTGTGGGGGTGCCCGTCGAGCACGGTGACCATCGGCGCGGCGCGATCGGCGGGGAAGACCTGATCGATGATCCACGACGGGGCTTCGGCGAGCCCGTCCCGGCTCTGCACGGCGCGGTAGAGCAGGTCCGGGCTCGTCACGCAGACGACCTCGGCCTCGACACCCATGTCGGCGAGCCGGTCCGCCGCCAGGACGGCTTCGGTGACCAGTGCGCCCATCGCCACGATGCACACCGCGGGCTTGGTGGCCGACTGCAGTGTGTACGCGCCGGCGAGCACGTGTCGACGGCGGCGTTCCCGAGCGGCGGCATCGGACGGGACGCGGGCCAGTTCCTGCCGTACCGGCCGCGTCGACAGCCGGAGATAGGACGACGTGCCGTCGGGGCGGCCCAGTCGGCTGATGCAGTGCAGCAGAATCCATTCGACCTCGGCGGCGAATGCCGGCTCGTAACTGATGCAACCGGGCTGCTCGAGTCCGATGGACGGCGTCTTGATCGATTGATGCGCACCGCCTTCGGCGGACAGAGTGACCCCGGACGGGGTGCCCACCAGGATCGACTGCCCGCCGGCGTAGATCCCGAAGGACCACGGTTCCAGCGCACGCTCGACGAACGGGTCGTAGAGCACGCCGATCGGGAACAGCGGCTGGCCCCAACGACTCCAGGTGGCGCCCAGTTCGCCGAGCAGCCCGACGAGGTTGACCTCGGCGATGCCGAGTTCCATGTGCTGACCGGTTGGATGTTCGCGCCAGTGCATCAGCGTGTCTCGGTCGTCGGCGAACCAGTCGGGCCGCTCCGACGGCGACCACACACCCACCTTGTTCAGCCATCCCGCCAGGTTCGTGCTGGAGCTGACGTCGGGGCTCACGGTGACCACGCGCTTCGCGACATCGGGTGCGTCCCTGGACAGGTCGAGCAGTGTGCGTCCGAGTGCACTCTGGGTGTTGGACACCGCGGGCGGGGTGCGTCCGATGTCGGTGGGAACCCGTGGCGGTTCGGAGAGGCGAACGTCGTCTCGGCGCAGCCGCTCGGCGACCTGCAGACAGAGCCGGCCGGGTGGGGACTGCGGATCGAACCGTTGGAACGGCTGCTGCGGGTCCTCGCCGAGCGTCTCGGCCAGCTGGACGAATTGCTCGTCGGTCAACAGTGAGGAGTGGTTCTGCGGATGGCCCTGGGTCGGTAGGCCGTAACCCTTGATCGTGTAGGCGAGGATCACCGTGGGGCGGGTGTCGTCGATCTGCCCGTACGCCTCCTGCAGCGTGGCGATGTCGTGGCCGCCGAGATTGCCGATCGCTTGCAGAAGCGTTGCGTCGTCGAGGTCGGCGATCACTGCCGCCACACCGTCTGCGTCCTCGCCGTCACCCGGTAGCCGCGAGCGCAGGTCCTCGGCGGAACAGCGCAGCAGTCGTTGATATTCGGGGTTGGGCATCGTCACGATTCGGGTGCGCAGCGCGTCCCCGCCGGGACGGGTGAACAGCTCCTCGAGCACCTTGCCGAACTTCACCGTCAGCACCTGCCATCCGGCCGCCGCGAACATGTCCTGCAGCCGCCCCGAGGCGATGTGGGGAACGACGCGGTCCAGAGACTGCCGGTTCATGTCGACGATCCAGACGACTTCACCCAGTTCTTGCACCGTGGGGTCCATCACCGCTTCCCAGACGGCGCCTTCGTCCAGTTCGGCGTCACCGACCAGGGAGTACTGACGTCCGGCTCCGGTCCGTCCGAAGGCGGTGTCCACGTAGCGACGTGCGAAGCTCGCCCAGATCGGGGCGGTTGCCCCGATGCCCACCGATCCCGTGGAGTAGTCGACGGGATCGGGGTCCTTGGTGCGACTCGGGTAGCTCTGCAGACCGCCGAACTCCCGCAGAGTCGTCATGTAGCGCTCGTCGAGGTAGCCGAGCAGGTAGTTGATGCCGTGCAACACCGGAGAGGCGTGGGGTTTCACCGACACTCTGTCCCCGGCCTGAAGCTGGTCGAAGTACAACGACGTCATGATGCCCACCATCGATGCCGACGATGCCTGGTGACCGCCGACCTTCATACCGCTGGGATTGACGCGAATCCGGTTGGCATGGTGCACCATTGCGGCCGACAGCCACAGTACGCGGGACGCGATCAGATCGAGATCCGAGCCGGTCGCCGGATGTTCACCAGCCCCAGCGGGCGACGAGGGGTGGGGAACCGTCACGGGTGTCACGCGTCCTTCTGGCTAGGCGATGTGTGGGCTGGCGTCGGCGCTCGCATGCGGATAGACATCCTTCCAGCAGTGTTCGATGAATGTGCGCAGACGGTCGACCGCCGATGGGCCGTTGGTGGTGCGCCATACGACGTGGCCATCGGGTCGCACCACGACGGCACCCTCGTCGCCGACCTCGAACACGTCGATGACGGGTTGATCGTCGTCGCGGGCCAGGGGTACCACCGTCAGCGGAACCGGCATCGGCGTGCGCGTGATCGCCGCGGTCCAGCCGTGCGGATCGGCGGTGAACACGGTGAGTCCCCTGCGCGCGATCGCATCGTGCGTCGACGAACCAGAGGCGTCCTCGCCCCGAATGATCGCGTGCGGCAGGCGAGCGCCAGGGTGGGTGGTGGGTTGATACAGGGCGACGTCGCCCTCTGGGCAACGGCCCTCCGAGGTGTCGATGAGCCGGCTGGCGTAGCCGTAGCCGAACTCCAAGCCGCTGGCCACGAAGTGCTCTTCCTGCCCAGGGATGGCGCAGGCCATCCGTTCTCGCAAACGCCTGCTGCGGGCGCCCTTGCGAAGCAGACGCCTCGTCCGCGACGTCTGAGCGATGGTCAATGCGTCCGCGACTCGGGCGATCACCGGGTCGGGCACCCAGTCCAGGGGCAGCTTGCCCATCATCTCGGTGGCCTGGTGCAGTGAGCGGTTGGTGATGCCCAACGGCCTCGTGACCTCGTCGAGCGTGAAGTGGTTGTGGGTGCTCTGCTCGGCGAACCGCGTGACGACGGGCCGCCTCTCGGCCTCGTAGGTGTCCAGCAGGGAATCGGATGCCCCGTCCTGCACGATGGCCGCTAGCTTCCAGGCGACGTTGTGGGCGTCCTGCACGCCGCTGTTGAGACCGAAGCCGCCGGTGTGGGGGAATCGGTGCGCTGCATCCCCGACGAGTAGCAGCGGCCCCTGGCGGAACCCATCGGCGATCTGCTTGGTCATGGTCCAGGTTCCGGTCGACCGAATGCGGTAGTCGGCGGACCCGATCACCTGCGGGAGAATGCCATTCCAGTAGCGTCGGCTGTCAGCCGCAATCGACTGAGCGGCATGCAGATACGGCGTCATCAGCACGTAGTCGTCATCGGCATGGGCGATCATGACCCCACTGAACCGCGGATGGTAGATCCAGCTGAGCAGGGGTCGGCAAGCCCCATCCGAATGGAGATCGGGTGCGTGGAAGAACACGCTGCCCATGTTCGCCAGTACCGGCCCGGTCATCGTGATGCCCGCAGCGTCGCGCAAACGGCTGTTCGCCCCGTCTGCGGCGATGACGAACCGCGGCGAGACGACGGTCGTCTCGCCGCCCGCCGACCGCAGTGCCAACTTCTCGCCGTCGAGATCGGCACGCCAGCCCCGCCGGAAGTCGATCAGGGGCTCGTCCTCCAACTCCTTCCACAGCACCGGCATGAGCAGATGCTGACCGATGTGGGAGATGAGATGGGAACTGTGCGTGCGCACTTCGGCGAGCCGCTCCGGTTGCGACAACAGGTCGATCTCGCCGATGGGGTCTGACCGCACGTCGGTGCACCAGCGGATGACGTTGACGGTGTCGATGGGCGGGGTGATCGATTCCAGCGCACGTCCCAGGGTAGGAGAGGCCTGGTTCCAGATCTCGAGGGTCCGGGCGTTGATCACGTGCGCGGCCGGATGGACTCGAGTGTTCAGGCGTTCCTCGATGACGGTGCTCGGGATGCCGTAACGAGCCAGCAACAGGGCCAGTGTGGATCCCGAGGCACCGGCGCCGACGATCATCGTTGATTCAGTGAGCATGCCTCACAACGTCTTCCATGTGATGGCCCGCTTGTTCGATCGGGGTTTGGTCCCGGGGCGGGTTCCGGCGCCGCGCTTGAGCAGCTGATCGCGGTCGGTGCCGGCGCGAAGCCGTTCGAGCAGATAGTCGGGATCGATGTCGATGCCGATCGGGTTGTCGTCGAACTCGGCGCTGTTGAAGTACTCCGCGGTCTGCTGGGCGGTGGGGAAGTTCTCCGTCTGGAATTCCAGCCGAATGCCCTCCGGGTCTTCGTAGTACAAACTCGTCGTCGGTCCGTGGTTGATGGACCACACCGGGGTGATGCCCACCTGCTTGAGCCGTTCGTAGGTCAGCAGCAATCTCTCGATCGAGGTGAACGTGAAGGCGAGATGGTCGATGCCGTAGGTCTTTCGCCGCCAGCGCGCCAGCGGAAAGACGTGCCGGAGGGGCGCTGGAAGCTTCACCAACGCCAGCCGGTGGCTTTCGTGGTCCCAGGTGAGGAAGGCGATCTGGCTGTCCTCGTGTACGACGCGGGCACCGAAGACGTGCCCGTACCAGTCGATCATCTCGTCGCTGCGCGCAGTCTTGACCACCCAGTGGGCGATGAAGTCGGGTACGAGGCGATCGGGGAGGTCGTCGAGGTTGGGTGCTGTCGTGGTCTCGGCGTCGTTCGAATCGGGCGGTTGTAGGGGACTGGGTGTAGCACTCATGGCTGTGCTCTCCTCTCAGGGGTTCGCGGCGACGATGGTGTTCCGCTGGGTGCCCAGGTCGAGAGTCCCGGCGGCATGTCGGATGGAGGCGGTGACGACGTCACCGGGCTGCAGATAGGGCTTGCGCTGGTTGAGCTTCACGAAGGCTGCCCACAGCTTGTCCTCGGGGAGCAGCGCCGTGGCCAGTCGACGGACGAACGCCGGGGGCGAACCCGCCACGATGCCGTGCGGGGTCCCGGTCAGCAGGACGTCACCGGGGTCCCAGTTGCAGAATTCGCTCAGCTCGGTCAGCGTTTCGGCAGGCTTGTAGAGCATGTTCGCGGTGCTGTCGGTCTGCCGCAGTGACCCGTTGACCTCCAAGCGGAGTTCGAGGTCGTCGAGCAGGCGTACGTCGTCGGGTTCGAGCACCGCCAGCACGGGCCCCAGTGGGCAGAAGCCGCGGTAACTCTTGCCCTTGAGGAACTGGCCCTGTGGCAACTGGACGTCTCGCGCCGAGAGGTCGTTGCCGATCGTCACGCCGAAGACGTACTCGTGCAGATTTTCGTTGGTGACCGTCGTCGGCTCGGTCACCGTCCCGCGCAGGACCAGGGCCAGCTCGATCTCGTAGTCCAGCAGGGTGACGTGGGCCGGACGGGTGACCGGATCTCGGGGGCCGGTGACGGAGGCATCCGTCTTGTCGAAGAACAGGTTGAACGCACGTGCGTCGGGGTTCATCCCGGACTCGATGGCATGTTGGCGGTAGTTGGCGCCCTGACACATCACCCGGCAGGCAGTGGTGACCGGTGAGAGCAACTGGACATCGGCCGCCGAGACGTCACCGGCGCGCGCTGCCGCAGCGATCCAGTCGGCTCGGCCGTGCTCGATGAGGTCGGCGGTGCGGGGATATTCGCCGTCGAGAGGCGAGATGAGGTCACCGGCGAGGACGCCCCACGACGTTCGCTCGTTGTGCTCGTATCTGACGAGGTGGACGACCATCGACTACTCCACGTCTGCCGGTCGTTCGACCGGCTCAGTGCCTCAGTCAACTGTGTGGCGACCGTCCCGGTCCTGGTCCTCAGTCCAGTTTCGGCGCTACTTACTTGGCATCGGGTCCAACCGAGACGTCGGGCGATCGCAGAACCGCGTCACCGAGTTCTTCGGCGAGGACGAGGGCGGCGTGCAGCTGCAGGCGGCGAACCGTCGCCGGTCGACCACGAAGTCGTTCGGCGCGCTGCACGCGGTAGGCGACGGTGTTGCGCGCGACGTGGAGATCGACGGCGGCTCCGGCCAAGCTCCTGTCGTGGTCGAGGTAGCGCTTCAGCGTGTGGCGCACGGCGGTCACGGATTCCGTGCTGCCGGCCAGGTCTCCGAGTTCGCGTGCGACGAACTCGCGGGCGGCGGGCAAGTCGGTGCTCAACATCGCGACGATGTCGAGATCGTCATAGCGGAACGACCACACGTCACGCGTCGACATGGTGCCGATGCGCGCCGCCTCGGCCGCCTGATGATGACTGTGCCGGAACCCCTCGACACCGGAACCCGCCGTTCCGATCGCGATGCGGACGCCCGGGGCCGGTGGCGTCGCGCCGTCGACCGGTTCCGGTGGGCTCGACGTCCGAGAACCCCAGGCCCACACCCGGTGGGCTCCCACCGGAAGCACCAGCGTCGAGGTGCACCCGGCGGCGGCGAGGGCATCGGACGCCGCGGTTCTCAAGTGCACGGGTTCGGCGGGCGTGGTCGTCGCGGTCCAGACGATCACTGCCAGGTGCCTGCGGCTCAGGTCGTAACCCAGGATCCGGGTGGCCCGGTCCATGGGCACGGCGGTGCCATGCAGCAGGTCCTCGACGATCTCGGCGCGCAGCGCCACCGAGCTGGTCAGCCACGCGTCGTGTGCGCGCGCGTACTCGTCGGCCATCCGTTCGGTCAGGACGCTCACGATGCCGAACAGTGCGTCGTTGATGCGTCTCATCTCGTCGAAGCGCCGGGACGGGGGCACGACTCGTTCGGCGGCGTCGAGCAGCACGCCGGTGGCGGTGCCGTGGGCGACGTGGATGCTGCGCAGCATGTGCTCGATGCCGATGCCGCGCGCCACCACTTCCATGGGTCCTCCCAGTATTTCGGGCATCTCCGCGAGGACCACCTGGTCGTCGAACGCGATCGCGGCCAGAGCGCCAAGGGCTACGGCCTCGCAACCCTTGGCGACCTCGTCGGCGACGCCGTCCACCGCCAACTCGGGGATCGCAGCGATGATGTTCGCCGCCATCGACGCACCCAGTTCGACGGCCCAGCCCGCGGGGCCGGGTCCCAACGACTCCGCGAGCGCTTGCGCGCGGTGAGGCAGCACGGAGTGGTTGGAAAGTCCCCGACGCTCAGTGGGTTCGAGGTCGGCGAACCAGGGACGCGTCATCGGCCGTGTTCGTCACCGCGTCGGTGGACGACGGCGATCGCCCCGGCTGCCGGGGCGTTGGCGATGCCTCGGGACCGTGGTCGTTCGTCGGGCTCCGACGTGGGTTCGAGGGTGAAGGTGCGCAACATCTCTCGCAACGTGATCAGCATTTCGGTGTTGGCGAAAGCTGCGCCGACACAACGACGGACACCGCCCCCGTACGGAATCCACGTGCTGGTGTCAGGTTTCGCATCGAGGAAGCGGGTGGGGTCGAAGCGCCGCGGTTCGGCGTAGTTGTCAGGGGAGGCGTGGGAGAGGGCGATGCTGGCGATCACGCTGTGCCCCGCGGGCAGGACCCATTCACCCAACCGGGTGCGGCGCGTCGTCACGCGCAGGACTCCCGGAATCACCGGTCGGCTGCGTTGCACTTCCCAGACCGTGGCCTGCAGGAGATCCGAACCGCCCGCGTCGACCTCGGCGACCAGCTCGGCCAACACGTCGGGGTGGCGGCGAAGCCGCTCGACGGCCCACGCCAGGGTGGTGGCCGTCGTCTCGTGGCCGGCGGCCAGCAGTGTCTGCAGTTCGTCGATGAGGTGGTCGTCGGGAATCGGTCGACCGGTGTCGTCCCTTGCGGCGACCAGCATCGCCAGCACGTCGGTGCGTTCGTCGAGATCCGGTGAGGTTCTGGCGCGGCGGATGAGGGTGCCGATCAGCTCGTCGCATTCGCGTCGCATCCGCTCCAAGCGCCCCCACGGAGTCCATCGCCCGTAGTCGCGGCGCAGGGCGGCAGGCATGACGGTGAGCCGGGACGCGAGCAGCACCGCCGGGGGAAGCAGTTCGCGCAGGGCTGCCAGTTCAGGTCCTTCGGCGCCGAACACTGCGCGCAGAATCGCATTCAGCGTGATGCGCATCATCGACGGAAGCGTGGCGAAAGGTGTTGCCTCCGGCCACGAGGACAACTCGCGACGCACTTCCTCCTCGATGATGTTCTCGTATTCCTGCATGCGCTTGCCGTGCAGGGGCGGCACGAGCAGTTTGCGCCGGGCGAGATGTGGCGCGCCGTTGAGACTGAAGGTCGACCCCGGGCCGATGACGTCGCCGAGGTTGGTGATCGTCTCGACGAGATCACCGGCGGTGAACACTTCCTTGATCAGATCCGGGTCGCTGAGGATGACGGTGTCGCCGAACAGCGGTAGTGAAGCACTGAACACCGGGCCGTGGCGCCGGCGCGCGTAGTCGAGGGCGCGGGGCCTGTCGATCAGCATCGCTGCGCCCTGGACGATTCGCGGCAGCGTCGGCCCGGGCGGCAAGCGGACGGGGTCGGTGGTGGGCTGAGCCATGTGGAACCTCCTTTGGTACGTGAGTGTACTAGTTTTAGTACGCTGGTGTACCAGAGTCTCGGTCCACGATTCCGTCGTCGTCCCCGCGGAGATGGTGCGACGAGTGGTTCAAGCCGGATCTACCATCAGACCTGGCAGAAAGGTCTCGGGAGTGACTGCAGCGGTATCCGGACGATCCGACGAACGTGGGCCGGAGGTCTACCGGCGCCGCATCCTCGAGGCGATGGCGGAGTCAATCGCGGAAGTCGGTTACGCGAACACGATGGTGGCCGACGTAGTGCGGCGGGCGCGGACGTCGAAGTCGAAGTTCTACGCCGCGTTCGACGGCCGTGAGGCGTGCCTGGTCGCGCTGCTGTCGGAGACCAACGACGCCAACCTCGCGGCGGTCGCAGCGGCGGTCGACCCGGCGACGCCCTGGCAGCACCAAGTTCGACAGGCGGTCGAGACGTGGTTCGACTGGGCCGAACGCCGCAGGCACCTCACCCTCAGCTGGATCCGCGACGTTCCTGCCCTGGGCCTTCCTGCGCGGTCACTCCAACGCGATGCCATGGACCAGTTCGTGCGATTGGTCCAAACCCTCAGCGACACCGAGGAATTGAGGGCCGTCGGCATCAGCCGGATCCCGCATGCCAGAGCGGTGCTGCTGATCGGTGGCCTCCGGGAACTGGCGGCCCACACCGTCGAACACGACCGACCCCTCGCCGACGTCACCGAGGAGGCGGTGCGCAGCGCCGTCGCACTGATCAACCCCCCGGCCTAGGGGGTTGCGGGTCCCTATGCGTCGGAACTTTGTAGCTGCCCTAGGAATTGGTGGCAGCGCGCTGCCCGCTCCGAGTCCTGGGACATGACCTCCTCGAAGAACGATGCCACGTCGTCGAGGCCGGCGTTGCGCGCGTCGCGCACGTACTGCCCGTAGTCGTGGCCCGCCTTGAGTGAGTGGTACTGGACCGAGATGAGATCGAACGTCACGTCGTCGAACCCGGTTTCGCCTGTTGCCATGGTGTTCCTCCTATGACGGTGTCTGATTGGACGCCGCGGGCGGTACCCGGCGACCGGGGCTGCAAACACCACCGCCGATTCGTGGAACATCTCCTGCGGTGAGCGCAGGAAATGCTCCACGAATCGCGTCGGGTCAGTAGTCGATCGCCTCGATCAGGGGGCCCGGCTCGTCCATCAGCGCCCAGAACCGGTCGCGGATCGCCACCGTCATGGGGCCCGGCTCGCCGTTGCCGATCGGCTCGCCGTCGAGCGAGTTGATCGGCGTGACGCCGCCGGCGGTGGTGACGGCCATGATCTCGTCGGCGTCGTACAGCTCGTGGCTGGTGACGTCGCGCAGCGTGGCCTCGATGCCCATGGCGTCGGCGATCTCGAAGACCGTCTTGCGGGTGATGCCCGGCAACGCATTTCGTGACGGGGACGCCAGCTTGCCGTCCTTGACGATGCAGACGTTGAAGCCCGGACCCTCGGCGACGCAGCTGTCGGAGTCGAGCAGGATCGCGGTACGCGCGCCGCGGTCCTTGGCCTCGAAGCTGGCCGCGGTCAGGTCGCCCCACTGGTAGTTCTTGATCGTCGGGTCGACGGTGTTGCGGCCGGCGCGGCGCACGTGCCGCGGCACGATCGCGGTGGTGCCGAAGATCTGCTCGGCGGGCGGGAACGCCCACAGGTACGGGATCGCGTAGATGTAGACCTGGTGGGTCAGCTTGCTCAGGTCCTTCTCGCCCTTGCGCCGTCCGTACCCGCGCGTCACGGTCAGGTTCACGAACGACTCGCGCAGCTGGGACATTGCGATGCACCGCTTGGTGATGTCGGCTAGTTCGTCCTTGGTCATGCCGGCGTCCAGGCGCAGCTTGCGTGCGCCGTCGAGGAGGCGGTCCAGGTGGTCGCCGAGCCGAAAGACGTTGCCGTGCCACACGTGGGCGACGGTGTAGGTCAGGTCGGAGTGGCCGAAGCCGGTGTCGAAGATGGAGATCTTCGCGTCCTCGGCGGGCATGTATTCGCCTTCGATCCACGCCACGCCGCCTGCGAAGGGGCTCGAGGTGTCGAGTTCGTAGTCGCTGTACTGGATCACCGAACCGGGTGGGGTGTCCTCGCGGATGGCGCCGGGTTCGACGGCGACGAGGTTGCTGGTGCCGAGGGAGGTGGAAGTCATGAGGGGTAGGTCCTTTCGGGGATCAGAGGTCGTGGGTCTTGGCGTAGGTGGCACCGGCGTCGCCATTGCGTAGCCGCGACTTGAGGCCGGTGGCCCACCAGATCGCCGCGATGACGACGATGCCGAGGAAGACCCACTTGTTGCTGGTGAACTGCGGGAGGAACAGCAGTGCCACGGCCACGCCGAGGAACACCACGAGGGCGGTGACGTAGAGGGGCAGACGCCAGCGGCCGAGGTCGAACGTGCCGGGCTCCGGTGCGGGGATGGTGCCCTTGCGGTAGCCGACGAGTAGACCGATCGTCTGCAGGATGTAGACGAAGAAGAACAGCAGCGACGCGATGCCGATGATGTAGTTGAACGCCTTCTCGTTGACCAGCGCCGACAACAGCAGCATCGTCGACAGGACGCCGAGCCCAATCACCGCGAACGTGGGCGTCTTTCGCGTCGGCGAGACGTGCCGCCACACCTTGGAGAACGGCAGCATGTTGTCGCGGGCCATCGAGTAGGTGAGCCGCGTCGCGACCAGGATGTTGGCCAGCAGGCAGGCGAGGATGTTGGTGAGCGCCACCGCCACGATGATCTTGGTGACGACCGGCCCGGCCTGCTGGGTGATGATCTCCTCGATCGGTGCCGACGAGTTGGCCTCGACCGCCGCCACGTCCTTGATGGCGAGCACGTAGACGACGTACATCAGCAGCTCGATGACGATCGACGTGACCAGCGCGTAGAACATGGTCTTGGGCACGACGTGGCGCGCGTTCTTGGTCTCCTCGGCGACGTCGGCGCCGGACTCCACGCCGATCAGGCCGAAGAACGGGCCGAGCGCGGCGGCCAGCCAGGCCAGCATGTAGGAGTCCTTGTCGCCGGACTCGCCGCCGGTGAACAGCACCGAGATCGGCTGGTGGTTCTCCGGCGCCGAGAACGCGATGATGGCGATCAGGGCGGTGGCGCCGACGGTGATCACGAGTTCGAGGCTGACGCCGATGTTGTTGACCATCGTCGCGAACCGCACGCCGTAGATGTTGATCAGCACGCAGACGAAGACGACGGCGATCGCGAGCAGGATTTGCGTGCTCTGGGTCAGCGTCCAGCCCATCAGTCCGCCGAGGTACCCGGACAGGATGAAGCCGACCCCGGTCATGCCGCACACCCAGCCCATCAGGGCGATGAAGCCGGTGAACCAGGCGAGGTCGGGACCGTTGATGCGGCTGATCCACTGATAGGAGTAGCCGGCGAGCGGGAGCTTCGCGGTGAGGTCGGCCGCGATGAACGTCCAGAGCGCGAAGACCGCGCCTGCCAACAGCAGCGTCCACACGAACGGTGCACCCGCGGTGAAGTAGCCGGCGCCGAAGCCGGTGAACACCGCGGTGGTGGCGCTGATCGTGGCGAAGCCGATCGCGAACGACGCGAGTGTGCCGACCGAGCGGTCGAGTTTCTGGGTGTAGCCGAGTTCGGCGAGCTTGGCGTCCTCGGCGTTCAGCGCCGGCGGCGCGGGGTCGGTCGGTCGTACGGGTGTGTCGGTCATGAGCACTCCAGTTCAGAGCGGGGTGACGGGACGGAAAAGCGACTGATGACAGGAAAGCCCCGTCAGCCGTTCACCGGAAGTTCAATGATTTGATCTACTCATAACGCGGAGTTATCAATCGGTGCGACGTCGGACGCGTCACCGAAGCTCCACTGCGACTGCACCAGTCTGACCAGGGCTTCCGCCTGCGGCGAGAGCCTGGCGGGATGCCACGCTAGAGCCGTATGGCTGGGCGGCCGATCCGTGATCGGCACGTAAACGATGCCGGGACGGTCGTAGAAGCGGGCCACCGACGACGTCGTGAAGCTGATCCCGAGACCGCGCGCGATCGACGTCGTCTCCGCCTCGTACGTCGCTGCGATCGCTGCAATGGTGGGCGGCCGGTTGCCGCGGACGTCCATCGCCAGCCAGTAGTCCCGCCATGGCCCGGCCGTCAGCGGTGCGCACACGATGGGGTCGTCGAGCAGCTCGGCGATCCGGACCTCGGTGCGCTCGGCGAGTCGGTGGTCACGCGGCAGGCACGCAACCCAGGACTCGGAGTCGAGCATCAGCATGCGGTGTTCGGGCAGGTCGACCGGCGGCCGGATGATCGCCACCTCGGTGGTGCCGTCGCCCAGGCCCGCGGTGGGGTCGCCGAAGTCGTACTCGATCGGCTCGACCGTGACGTCCGGGTAGACGGCCTCGAAGTGCCGGACCATCCGGAACAGGAGATCGGCCCCGGTGCCGATCAAGTACCCCAGCCGCAATACGCCGTGTCGGGTGCCGGACAGCGTGACGAGGTTGGCGACGACGGCGTCCACTCCGGAGAGGGCCTGCTGTACCTGCGGCAGCCATGCCGCGCCGAGATCGGTCAGGGCGACCTCGCGGGTGCTGCGGGTGAAGAGGGTGACGCCGAACGCGTGCTCAAGCGCCTTGATCGCGGTCGACAGCGCGGGCTGGGTGATGAACAGCCGTTCGGCGGCCCGCCGGTAGTTCAGTTCTTCGCCGAGGACGGCGAAGTACCGCAGCTGGCGAAGCGTGACAGCCGACTTGGGGTCGCTCGTCGTACACCTCCTGCCGGCCGACGTCGTACGAATTCTGCCGTAGCGTCGTGCTCAGCGGGCGACAACGGCGGCTGGTCCGACCGAGAGCGTCAGGCGGCGTCGATGAACCGGCTGCGGACCTCCGGCGGCGGGATGGGGCAGGTGTCGTACTGTCCGCCGACGTGATAGCGGACCTCGGCGAAGCGGGCGTAGGCCCAGTCTCGGAGGAAGGGCGGGATCGCACGTGCCGCCAGCGTCAGCCGCCAGGGGCCGCCCAGGTACTCCGCAACCCGGAACATGGCCGCCGACTGGATGTCGACGGTTTCGTCGCTCCCGCCGGGATTGGTCACGTAGACAACGGAATCGACGTCGGCCAATTCTGGATGACGGGCGATGACGCCGCGGGCGAAGTCGCTGTCCAGCGCCGCGAACCGCAACGTGCCCCGCCGGTCGAATCGGAGAATGGTTCGCACCCCGCGGTTGCACACCCCGCAGACCCCGTCGTACAGCAGAACCGGTGCGGTCGAGGCATTCTCGGAGTCACTCACGTCGTCCGCCCTTCGTCGTCGAACAGGAGGTCGTACCTCCATACTCGCGACGTCGGGCGGACGGCGCCAGCAGATGTGATCTACGGATCGCGCGGCAGACCGAGCAGACGCTCGGCGATGATGTTCAGCTGCACCTCGGACGTGCCGCCGTAGATCGTCGTGGCGCGACCGGCGAGCAGGTACTCCGCCCACTTGCCGGACGCTTCGCCCTGATCGCCGATCACCGCGTCGGTGCCGAACGAGGAGACGCCGAACTCGGCGTAGCCCTGGCCGGTCTTCATCGACAGCAGCTTGCTGATCGCGGCTGCGGGCATCGGGTCACCGCCGGCCAGCGTCAGCAGCGTGGAGCGCATGTTCAGCAGCTTGGCGGCGTGTCCCTCGGCGATCAGCCTGCCTGCCTCGTGCTGCTCGATCTGGTCGAAGTGCCCCTCGGCGAGGAATGCCACGAACTGGTCGAGGCTCGCCAGGAACGGCGGCTCGCTGCCGCCGATCGACACCCGCTCGTTGGTGAGGGTGTTGCGGCTGACCTCCCAGCCGCGGTTCACCTCGCCGAGCACGAGCTCGTCGGGCACGAACACGTCGTCGATGAAGACGGTGTTGAACATCGCGTTGCCGGTCAGCTCGCGCAGCGGCTTCACCTCGACGCCCTCGGACTTCATGTCGAGCAGGAAGTACGTGATGCCCTGGTGCTTCGGCGCGCTGGGATCGGTGCGAGCCAGGAGCGCGCCCCACTCGGAGTACTGGGCACCGGTGGTCCAGATCTTCTGGCCGGTGATGCGCCAGCCGCCATCGACCTTGGTGGCCTTGGTGGTGAGGCTCGCCAGGTCGGAACCGGCGCCGGGCTCGGAGAACAGCTGGCACCAGATCATCTCGCCGCGGAACGTCGGCGGGAGGAAGCGCTGCTGCTGGTCGTTGGTGCCGAAGGCGACGATCGACGGGATGATCCACGCGGCGATGCCCATCTGCGGGCGCTTGACGCGGCCGGTGGAGAACTCCTGGGCGGTGATGATTTGCTCGATCGGGCTGGCGGAGCGGCCCCACGGCTTGGGCAGGTGTGGCTGCACCCAGCCGCCCTCGGCGATCGCGGTGGTGCGGTCCTCGCTTGGCATCGCCTTCAGCGCAGCGACTTCCGCGCGGATCTCTTCGCGCAGCTTCTGGGTGTCGGAGTCGAGGTCGACCTCGATGGGGCGCATACCGGTCGACGTGGCGACGTCGACGACGCGCTGCGGGTAGTCGGCGGCACGGCCGAACGACGCCGCGAGCACGATCGCGCGCCGGTAGTAGACGTTGGTGTCGTGCTCCCAGGTGAACCCGATGCCGCCGTGCACCTGGATGCAGTCCTGCGTGGTGTGCAGGGTGGCAGCGGGAGCCAGGGTGCCGGCCACGGCTGCGGCGAACTCGAACGCGCTGCCCTCGGCGCCCTTCTCGGCCAGCTCGTCGATGGCGCGGGCGGCGTCCCATACGGCGGCGGTGGCGCGCTCGGTCTCAGCGATCATGTTGGCGCACTTGTGCTTGATGGCCTGGAACTGACCGATCGGGCGGCCGAACTGCTCGCGGATCTTTGCGTACTCGGCGGCGGTGTCGGTGGCCCAGCGTGCGACGCCGATGGCCTCCGCGGACAGCAGCGTGGTGATGAGTGCACGGGCCAGCGGCCGGCTCAGGTTGGACAGGACGCGGTCATCGGCGACCTCGACGGCGTTGGCGCGCACGTGTGCGACCGGACGCAGTGGGTCGACGCTCGCGACCGCTTCGATCTCGACCTGGTCGGCGTCGAGGACCACCCACTCTTCGCCGCCATCGATGGCGACCGGCAGCACCAGAACCGACGCCTGCTCGGCGGCGGGCACGGCGCGGACCTCGCCGCGGATGACGAGGCCACCGCCCTGCTTGGTGGCGGTGAGCGTGGAGTGCAGAGCGTAGGCGGCGATGACCTCACCGGAGGCCAGGCCTTCGAGGCGTTTGTCCGCCGGGTCGTTGGCGCTGATGAGCGCGCTGGCGATGGCCGATGGGACGAACGGGCCGGGCACCGCGCCGTAGCCGAACTCCGCGAGCACGATCGCCAGTTCGAGGATGCCGAAGCCCTGGCCGCCGACGTCCTCGGACAGGTGGACGCCCTGCAGCCCCTGCTCGGAAGCGCCCTTCCAGTAGGTGGGCGGGTTGGGGATCGGGTTCTCCAGCGCTTCGTGGAGGACCTCCGACGGGGCCACCCGCTTGACGAACGAGCGCACGGACTCGGCTAAGTCGGTGTGCTCGGACAGGATCGCTATGGGCATCGTCGCCTCCTCTGGATAACTAACCGGTCGGTTGGGTCCGAGGGTACCCGGCGCTCACCCCGGTCCGTCAGGCACCTCGTTCACCAGGTTCACCAGGTGCCGCCCGTCTCGCAGACGCTCGCAGTTGTCCACGGCGTGGACCAGGTAGCGGCGCATCGTGTCGGCCGTGTACCAGGTCACGTGGGGCGTGACGACGACGTTGTCGAGGCGCAGCAGCGGATTGTCGGCCTCGACCGGTTCGGTGGCGAAGACGTCGAGACCGGCCGCGGCGAGACGGCCTTCGCGCAGCGCGGCCATCAGGGCCGCCTCGTCGACGATCGCGCCGCGCGAGGTGTTCACCAGCACCGCGTCGGCCTTCATCGTCGCCAGCGCTTCGGCGTCGATCATGCCCTCGGTCGCCGCAGTCAGCGGCAGGTGCAGCGACACCACGTCACTGGTGGCGAGCAGATCGGACAGGGAGCGCCATCCGGGATGGCCGTCATCACGCGTACTGGTGTGCACCACGTCGGCACCCATCGCGGTCAGAAAGGTCTCGACGCTCTTGGCGACGTTGCCGTACCCGACCAGGCCGACGGTGCACCCGCCGATGTCGCGGACGGTCTCGCCGAGCGACGGGTCCGACGGCCAGCCCCGCCCGGCCCGGGTTGCCCGGTCCAGTTGGGGCAGGCGACGCAGCGCAGCCAGCATCAGCAGCAGCGTGCCCTCGGCGACCGACGCAGCGTTGGCGCCCGGCATGTTGGCCACCGCGATCCCGTGGCGCGTGGCGGCGTCGACGTCGATGGTGTTGACCCCGGCGCCCAGCTTGTGGATCAGCCGGCACCGCACGGCCCGCTCGACGTCGGCTCCCGACAGCGGACGCAGTACGTGCCAGATGACGTCGGCCTCGGGCAGCTCGCGCTCGAACGTCGCATCGTCGTCCTCGGCGCAGAACCGGACGTCCAACCAATCCGCTTGTTGCGCAACGAAGTCGAGCACCTTGTCGCCCGGCACGAAGTGGGCGAGCACGCGTACGGGTTTCACCGCCACCGCTTGCCGATCCACTTGGCGATGACGTCGGCCTGCTCGCTGCGCGCGCCTGGCGTCGTGAAGTAGTGGTCGGAGTCGATGACGCACATCGTCTTGTCGGTGCTCGCCAGCGCGTCGTAGATCCGCTTGGCGTCCGACGGGAAGACGCCGGTGTCCTGTTCGGCGTTGATGACCAGGGCCGGGCATTCGATGCGGGCGAGGTGCGGCTCGGCGCGGGTCTGGGCGTGGCGCAGGCTCCACATGCCCATCCAGTTGCGCAGCGTGCATGCGGCGGCGATCCCGCGTGCCGAACGGTTGGCCCGCACCGGCTCGCCCGCATAGCAGGTGTTCGCCGGGCGCTTCGTAGGCTCGATGGTGGGGTCCACCATGCGCGGATCGGCCCAGGTGCGGTGCACGGTGAATGGCCTATCCGAGAAGCCCGCTGCACGAACGCGTTTCAGCTCGTCCTCGGCCCACTCGGTGATTGCGTGATTCCGGGCCACCTGCGCGGCGCGGTACCGCTTGATGAACTCCGGCGCATACGGCGGGCCGTTGGACTCGTCGAACAGGTCGAGGTCGGGATCGCTTGCCACGGGGTCGGCTTCGTCGATGACCGCGCCGTCCATCCAGGCGGTGAGCACCTCGGGCCTGCCAGGATGCGCGGCGCTGGCGACGTACCCGTCGGCGGCCATCAGGTCGCCGAGGCCCGCGGCCGGCCGCATCCCGCCGACGGGCACGACGTGCGGGTCGACGGCCTGCGCCTGGTATGCGGCCATCAGCGACCCACCGCCGGAGTTGCCAAGTAGGACAATGGATTCCACCCCAGCAACCTCGCGCAGCCAGCGGACGCCGACGCCGATGTCGACGAGCGCGTGGTCGAGTAGGAAGCTGCTCTCGAATCCGCGGAACCTGGTGTTCCAGCCGAGGAACCCGATGCCGCGGGTCGCCATGTACTCGGCGAGGTAGTGCTCGGAGAAGTCCACCTGATAGTGGGCGGCGATCATGCCCACCTTGGGCTTGCGGCCGACCCCGCGGTAGTAGACGCCCTGGCAGGGGTGCCCACCGGAGCCGGCACGTCGAGCAGACGGTGAGTCCAGTCCGATGAACTCGCGTGTGACGCCGGGTGCGGTCCCTGGATTCCTGCTCATGTCGACGGCATCCCCTCGTGCTGGCTGGCGCTGATGTTAGATTCAGAATCCGGTCGTGACCAGACCCGGACTCCGGAGGCGCGATGACCAAGCCCGACATGATCAAACCTGCCGGCCGCAACGCGGAGTTCGAACTCGGCGGCATCAACCACGTCGCCCTGGTGTGCTCGGACATGGCGAAGACCGTCGACTTCTACTCCGGTGTCCTGGGCATGCCACTGGTGAAGTCGCTGGATCTACCCGGTGGCATGGGGCAGCACTTCTTCTTCGACGCAGGCAACGGCGACTGCGTGGCGTTCTTCTGGTTCACCGAGGCGCCCGACGGCGTGCCCGGCATCTCGCAGCCCTCGGCCATTCCGGGAATCGGCGAGATCGTCAGCGGCGTGGGGTCGCTCAACCACCTGGCCTTCCACGTGCCTTCGGAGAAGTTCGACGAGTACCGCAAGCGGCTGAAGGACAAGGGCGTGCGGGTGGGCCCGGTGCTCAACCACGACGAGAGCCCGGCCCAGGTGTCGGCGACGCTCCATCCCGGCGTGTACGTGCGGTCCTTCTACTTCCAGGACCCCGACGGCATCACGCTCGAATTCGCCTGCTGGACCAAGGAATTCGACGACTCCGACACCGGCACCGTGGCGCGCACCGCCGCGGACCGGCGAGTGCCCTGAGATCAGTCGCCGCCATGCAGGCGCGGGCGGGTGATGGTGTCGAGAATCGCTGCCAGCTGGTCGACGAGTTCGTCGGGAGTCAGGTCGACGTCACCTGCCAGCCAGGCGCTGATGGTCTGCCCAACGCCGCCGACCGCGAAGTGGGCGGTCGCCATGCCCTTGCGGCTGGCCCGTTCGCCCTGATCGACGCGTAGCGCCATGCCGATCTCGCGGCCGTAGAGCATCGCGAGCAGCACCCCGGACTCGGCGCGCTTGGCCGCCACCACCGAATTCGACAGCTGCGCGCTGAAGAGCAGTCTGCCGATCCGGGCGTCGGAGGCCACGGCATGCACGATGTTGGCCATGCCCGCCCGGTTCTGTTCGGCGCACTGCGCTGCCGCGACGGCGGCCTGCGTGGTGGCGGCGAGTTCGGCGATCACGGCGTCGAAGACGGCGCCGACGAACTGGTCCTTGTCGGTGAAGCCCTCGTAGAAGTAGCGCGCTGCCAGTCCGGCCTCGCGGCAGATCGCCCGGACCGTCAGATCGGCGGGCACGGCCTCGCCGCCGAGCAACTCCAGGCCGGCGTCGATGAACCGTCGTCGACGGTCGGCGAGACGTTCTGCCGCCTCGACGCCGCCGTACGGCCTGACTTGAGCCATCGCTCCATCTTGACACCTGTCCACGATGAGCGGCAATATCAGGAAACACGCGTTCGCAGATTTACGGGGTGGAGGGTCGGTCGATGACGATCAGCGAGAATCCGGTGGAGTGGCCGGTCAGCGCACCGGAGCCCGGCAAGGCCGGCCCGACCGGCCGGCGCGGGGCAAGCTTCGACGACGGACTGATGGGCGTCGCGCTTCTCGCCGGTCCGGCGAACGTCATCATGCAGCTGGCGCGCCCCGGCGTCGGCTACGGCGTGCTCGAGAGCCGGGTCGAGAGCGGCCGCGTCGACCTGCACCCGATCAAGCGGGCACGCACCACGTTCACCTACCTTGCCGTCGCGACGAAGGGCACCGAGGCGCAGAAGGCCGCGTATCGCAGGGCGGTCAACAAGGCGCATGCGCAGGTCTACTCGACCGACGACAGCCCGGTGAAGTACCACGCCTTCGACAAGGACCTGCAGTTGTGGGTCGCGGCCTGCCTCTACAAGGGCGGCGTCGACGTCCACCGGCTCTTCGTCGGGGAACTCGACGCCGAGAAGGCCGACCAGCACTACTCCGACGGCATGAACCTCGGCACCACGTTGCAGGTGCCACCGGAGATGTGGCCACCCAATCGCGCCGCGTTCGACGAGTACTGGCAGCGCTCACTGGAACGGGTCCACATCGACGACACCGTCCGCGACTACCTCTATCCCATTGCCGCCAGCCGGGTTCGGGGCGTCAAGCTGCCCGGGCCGATCCAGCGCCGATCCGAGGACTTCGCGCTGCTGATCACCACTGGGTTCCTGCCGCAGCGATTTCGCGACGAGATGCGCCTGCCCTGGGACGAACGGCGCCAGCAGCGATTCGACCGGGTGATCGCCGTCCTGCGAGCGGTCAACGACGCCGTGCCTGCCTTCGTCAGGCAGTTCCCGTTCAACGTTCTGCTCAAGGACGTGGACCGGCGGATCCGCAAGGGCATCCCGCTCGTCTGAGCCGGCGCCTCGGCTCGAACGTGGACTTTCCGTGGAAACCACCCGCACTTCTGCCCGAGAACTCGACGCTCGCGGCAGCAGGGCCTCGTCAGGTCCCGGGCGTAGCCTCACGCGCATGCGACCTACGGGAGACGACCGCGACACCTGGGACATCACGACCAGCGTCGGATCGACGGCGCTATTCGTCGCCGCCGCACGGGCGCTCGAGGCGCGCAAGCCCGACGCGCTTGCCGTCGATCCCTTCGCCGAGGTGTTCTGCCGAGCGGCAGGAGGGACGTGGGCGCAGGTCTTCGACGGTGCCACCGGCGAGCAGGGCGCGCTGCGGCTGAACTCGGACTTCGGCGCGCACTTCGTATCCTTCCAGGGCGCGCGCACCCGTTACTTCGACGCGTACTTCGCCCGCGCCGCAGAGGCCGGTGTCGATCAAATCGTGCTGCTCGCCGCGGGCCTGGACTCGCGCGCGTATCGACTGCCATGGGCGGACGGCACCGTCGTCTACGAGCTGGACCAACCGCAGGTGCTCGACTTCAAACGCGAGGTGCTGGCCGCCCACGGCGCCGAACCCCGGGCGCAGCGCCGTGAGGTGGCCGTCGATCTGCGCGACGACTGGCCGGGCGCGCTGCGCAGTGCGGGGTTCGACGCGTCGCGGCCGTCGGCGTGGATTGCCGAGGGCTTGCTCATCTACCTGCCGGCGACCGCCCAGGAGCAATTGTTCGGCGGTATTGACGCATTGGCTCATCCCGGCAGCTGGCTCGCCGTCGAGGAGGGCAGGCCGATGCCGGCCGAGGCCTTCGCAGCAAAGCAGCAGGAGGAGCGGGACGCGGGGGCTGCTGGCTCGTTCTTCACCCTGGTCTACAACGAGCAAGCGGCGCAGGCCGGCGACTGGTTCGGCGGCCGCGGATGGGCTGCGGAAACGACAGCACTGCCCGTTTTCCTCGAAGAACTGGGCAGGCCGATCCCCGCCGACGATCCGGAGGCCGGCCCGATGGCGTCCTCGATCAGCCTGGTGACCGCCACCAAGGGGTGACCGGGGTCACGCACGCTGCCTCCAGCAACGCGAGACGTGCGTCTCGACAGTTAAGTTATGCAATGCTAACTTCGCCGGGTTAGCTTAGGCATACATAAGGAGATGGCGGGGGCGTTTGCCTTCGTGACGCATATGGGCAGTGACACGCTTGCGGGGGCGCGGGTCGACCGCGATGTTCTGAGTCGTTTTGCGACGTGCAGCCGGACGCTCGGGCTGACCGTCCACGACCGGCGTCGCCCAGTCGACCTGGCGGCAGCGCGCACCGGCTTCGCCGAGTTGACGCGCATCGCCCACGAGCAGTGCGACGCCTGGACGGGACTGGCCGCGGCAGGCGACACCAGCGCACGCGTCGTGGAGTCCGTGTGGCGCACGGTCGGGACCGCGGGGGTGCTGCAGCGTCAGCTCGAGATGACGCCTGGCGATCTCGGCTTCGACTACGACACCGGTCTCTACCTGAAGTTCCGTGCCACGACGGCCGACGACTTCCAACTCGCCTACGCCGCAACGCTGTCCGATCGCGGCGACTACGCCGAGGCCGACCGCCTGGTCGAGCAGCTGATCCAGCGCAAGCCGAGCTGGCTGAACGCCCGCTGGGTGCGCGTCGCCATGTACTACCGCACCGAGCGGTGGTCCGACGTCGTCCGGTTGCTCACCCCGGTGGTCAACGATCCCAAGCTCGACGCGACGTACGCCCACGCCGCCCGCGTGGCGCTGGGCACGTCACTGGCCAGGCTCGGCATGTTCGCCCCGGCCCTGTCCTACCTCGAGGACCCGTCCGGCCCGGTCGAGGTCGCGGTCGTCGACGGCACGCTGGTCAAGGCCCTTTCGTTGCGCGCCCAGGGCGAGGACCTCGACGCCGCCGACACCCTGGCCGAGCTGTACGCCGCCAACCCCGAGCACGAACAGGTCGAGGTGGCGCTGTCGGACACGTCCTACGGGATCGTGCCGACCACCGCGGCCCGCATCGAAGCCCGCCTCGACCCGTGGGACCCCGCGACGGAGCCGACCGAGGTCGACTTCGTGGATCCGGGCGCCAAGGAACGCAAGGCCCACCTGCTCGTCGAGGCCGAGGCCGAACTCGCGGAGTTCATCGGACTCGAAGAGGTCAAGTACCAGGTGGCCCGGCTCAAGTCGTCGGTCGCCATGGCGATCCGCCGCCAGGAGCGCGGCCTGGCGGTCGCGCAGCGAACCAACCACCTGGTCTTCGCGGGCCCACCCGGTACCGGTAAGACCACCATCGCCCGCGTGGTCGCCAAGATCTACTGCGGTCTCGGCATCCTGAAGAAGGAGACGGTCCGCGAGGTGCACCGCGCCGACCTGATCGGCCAGCACATCGGCGAGACCGAAGCCAAGACCAACGCGCTCATCGACAGCGCCCTGGACGGCGTGCTCTTCCTCGACGAGGCCTATGCGCTGGTGTCGACCGGCGCGAAGAACGACTTCGGTCTCGTCGCCATCGACACGCTGCTGGCACGCATGGAGAACGACCGCGACAGGCTGGTCGTCATCGTCGCCGGCTACCGCGCCGACCTCGACAACTTCCTCGACACCAACGAGGGCCTGCGTTCGCGCTTCACCCGCAGCATCGACTTCCCGTCCTACTCGTCGCACGAACTCGTCGAGATCGCGATGCGCATGGCTGAGAAGCGCGACAGCATCTTCGAAGAAGCCGCACGCGAGCACATGGAGAGACTTTTCGCCCACCTCGCGACGGCCACCATGCCCGACGCGAACGGGGTTGCCCGCCGCAGCCTCGACATCGCGGGCAACGGCCGCTTCGTCCGCAACCTGGTCGAACGAGCGGAGGAGGAGCGCGAGTACCGGCTGGACCACTCCGACTCCGAGGACTTCACCGACGACGAGTTGATGACCATCACCGACACCGACGTGAACAACTCGGCCATTCCGTTGCTGCGCGGCCTCGGCCTCGAGGTGCCCGCATGAGCGAGCAGCAGGGCGACCGCCGCACGTTCACGTCGCGCACGCCGGACAACGACAACCCCGAGCGGGTGGCCTACCGTCGCGGTTTCGTCACCCGCCACCAGGTGTCGGGATGGCGATTCATCCAGCGCCGCATCGCATCCGGAGTCGCACTGCACGACACGCGGATGCTCGTCGATCCGCTGCGGACCCAGTCCCGTTCCGTGCTCGTCGGCGCGCTGCTGCTCATCACCGGCCTGGCGGGATGCTTCATCTTCTCGCTGATCCGGCCCGCGGGCGATGCGGGCGACAGCGCCATTCTGGCCGACCGGGACACCGCCGCGCTGTACGTGCGTCTCGGCGAGCAGGTTCATCCCGTGCTCAACCTGACCTCGGCCCGCCTCATCGCCAACCGGGCCGACAACCCGACCATGGTCAAGAGCAGCGAGATCGATCAATTCCCGCGCGGCAACCTGATCGGCATTCCCGGTGCGCCGGAGCGAATGGTGCAGAGCACCGCGAGCGACGCCGACTGGACGGTGTGCGATGCCGCCTCGGGTTCCGCCGTGGGCGTCACGGTGATCGCTGGGCCCTTGGCAAACGACTCGGGCGCGGACGACAGCGAGCGTGCCGCCACACTGCCGGACCAGGATGCGGTGTTGGTCCGCAACGACGGTGGCCCCAACGCGGGCACCTGGCTGCTGTGGCAGGGCCGACGGAGCCAGATCGATCTCAACGACCGCGCCGTGACCGGCGCGCTGGGCCTCAACGCCGATCTGCCCGAGCCTCGGGCGATTTCGCCGGGCCTCTTCAACGCCGTGCCCGAGGCGCCGGCACTGCGCGTGCCGGCCATCCCCGGAGCCGGTTCGCAACCGGGCTTCCCGGTGCCCGCGCCGGTCGGCGGTGTCGTCGCCGCCTTCGACGCCGACAACACGCTGCGCCACTACGCAGTGCTCACCGATGGGCTGCAGCCGATCTCGCCAGTGGTGGCGGCCATCCTGCGCAACAGCGATTCCCACGGGCTGGACCAGCCGCCGCGGCTCGGCGCCGACGAGGTCTCCCGGTTGCCGGTGTCCCGCGCCATCGACGTCGACGCCTATCCCAGTGAGCCCGTCACGCTGGTGGACGCGGCCGCATCGCCGCTGACGTGCGCACACTGGGACCACCCGGTCGACGCGACGAGTGGTTCGCTCGAACTGCTGTCCGGCGCAGCACTTCCCGTAGAGGACGGGCTGCGCCCGATCCAGCTCGTTGGCGCAGGCACGGGCACGACAGCCAACCGCGTGGTCGCCGCACCCGGCACCGGCTTCCTGGTGCAGACCGTCGGGCAGGACGTCCGGCAGCAGCCGGCTTCGCCCGCTGCCGGATCGGTGTTCTGGATCAGCGACACCGGGGTGCGCTACGGCATCGATCAGGACGCCGCCGGACAGGACGGAACCGACGCCCTCTCGGCACTGGGTCTGACGACGCCTGCTCTGCCCATTCCCTGGGCGATGCTTAGTCAATTCGCGGAAGGACCGACGCTGTCGCGCGCCGATGCGCTGCTCGCGCACGACGGGCTGGCACCCGATCCGAGTCCCGCCGTGGTGAGGGAGACGCCGTGATGATCAGCGAGAAGCGGAGCGGGATCGCGCATGTCTAGGTTGATCTTCGAGGCACGCCGCCGCATTCCGGTGCCTGCCACCCGCAAGGGCACCATCACCATCGAGCCGCCGCCGGAGCTGCCGCGACTCGTCCCCCCGTCGCTGCTGCGCCGGGTGCTGCCCTACCTGATCGTGCTCCTCATCGTCGGCATGATCGTGGCGCTGTTCGCGACGGGCATGCGGCTGATCTCCCCGACCATGCTGTTCTTCCCGTTCGTGCTGCTGCTCGCCGCCACCGCGATGTACCGCGGTACCGACGGCAAGATGCGCACCGAGGAGGTCGACGCCGAACGAGCCGACTACCTGCGCTACCTGTCGGTGGTCCGGGACAACGTCCGGGCTCACGCCGCCGAACAGCGCGCCGCGCTCGAGTGGTCGCATCCCGATCCGGCGCTGCTGGCCGAGGTGCCCGGCACCCGCAGGCAGTGGGAACGCGACCCCAACGATCCCGACTTCCTGGTCGTACGCGCGGGGTTGCACGACGCTCCCTTGAGCGCGAGCCTTCGGGTGAAGGACATCGCCAACGAGATCGATCTGGAGCCGGTGTCGCACACGGCGCTTCGGAGTCTGCTCGACGTGCAGCGCACGGTGCGCTCGGTGCCCGCGGGCATCGACTTGGCCGAGGTCTCGCGCATCACGGTGGTCGGCGAGGCCGTCGACGTCCGCGGCGCACTGCGGGCCTGGATCGCGCAAGCCGTGACGTGGCATGACCCCGCGGTGCTCGCCGTCGCGCTCGCCGCCCCTGATCTCGAGGGCGACGACTGGTCGTGGCTGAAGTGGCTGCCGCACGCCGACATCCCCGGCCAGGTGGACGGCGTCGGCCCCGCGCGTTACCTCGCGCCCAACGTCGCCGAACTCCGCGACCTGCTGGCGCCCGCCCTAGACGACCGGGACGTCTTCGGTGCGACGGAGTCGGTGGCCAGGCATCTGCTGATCGTGGTGGACGATCCCGACGCCGACCCCGAGGTCGTCGTGCCGCGGTCGGGTCTGGCCGGCGTCACCGTCGTACACCGGTCGACGGAAGAGCCGCACCGGGAACAGTATTCGGATCCGGAGCGTCCCGTCCTGCGTCTGGTCGACGGCACGCTGGAGCGCTGGCAGCCTGGCGGCTGGCAGCCCTACGTGACGGTGGCCGACCACTACTCCAGCGCCGACGCACGGCACGTCGCACGACTGCTGTCGCGGTGGGACACGAACCCGCGCCAGGCCAGGACCAGCAGTTCGGGTGTGGCGACGTTCGGCACGCTGCTGGGCATCCCGGACGCGGCCGCACTCGACGTCGCCGATCTGTGGGCGCCGCGCAACCGGCAGGACGAGCTGCGCGTGCCGATCGGCGTGACTGCCACCGGTGAGCCGATGATGTTCGACCTCAAGGACGAGGCCGAGGGCGGCATGGGCCCGCACGGCCTGATGATCGGCATGACCGGCTCGGGCAAGTCGCAGACGCTGATGTCGATCCTGTTGGCGCTGTTGACGACTCACTCGGCCGAGCGCCTCATCGTGATCTACGCAGACTTCAAGGGTGAGGCGGGGGCCGACATCTTCCGCGACTTCCCGCAGGTGGTCGCGGTCATTTCGAACATGGCGGAGAAGAAGTCGCTGGCCGACCGGTTCGCCGACACGCTGCGCGGTGAGGTCGCCCGCCGCGAGAAGCTCCTGATGGAGACGGGCCGCCGCGTCCAAGGCAGCGCCTTCAACTCCGTGCTCGAGTACGAGGCGGCCATCGCCGCCGGTCACGACCTACCGCCCATGCCCACGCTGCTGGTGGTGGCCGACGAGTTCTCGCTCATGCTCGCCGACCATCCCGAGTACGCGGATCTCTTCGATTACGTTGCGCGCAAGGGCCGGTCGTTCCGCATCCACATCCTGTTCGCGTCGCAGACCCTGGACGTCGGGCGGATCAAGGACATCGACAAGAACACGTCGTACCGGATCGGACTGAAGGTCGCCAGCCCCAGCATCAGCCGGCAGATCATCGGCGTGGAGGACGCATTCCACATCGAGGCGGGACCCGAGCACAAGGGCGAGGGCTTCCTGGTTCCCACGCCCGGCGCGATGCCCGTCAAGTTCCGCAGCACCTACGTCGACGGCATCTACGACCCGCCGCGCAAGCCGAAGTCGGTGGTGCGGCACAGCATCCCCGCGCCGCAACCGTTCACGGCCTCGTACGTCGAGGCGCCTGCGGACACCGTGGTGGTCACCGGTGGGTCCGATACCGATCACCTGCCCCCGCGCAAGTTGGTGGCCACGATCGGCGACCAGCTGTCGCACTACGGTCCCAAGGCGCCGCCGCTGTGGCTGGCTCCGCTCGACGAGCCGATCCCACTGGCCGAACTCCTGCACCGGGCGGGCGTCGAGGGCAGGCAGTGGCGGTGGCCGCTCGGCGAGATCGACCGGCCGTTCCAGATGCGGCGCGACCCGCTGATCTTCGACGCGACCTCGTCGGGGGCCAACCTGGTGATCCATGGCGGCCCGAAGTCGGGCAAGACCACGGCGCTGCAGACGTTCATGTTGTCCGCGGCCGCGCTGCACTCACCGCACGACGTCACGTTCTACTGCCTGGACTACGGCGGCGGTCAGCTGCGCGAGATGGGCGCCCTCGCCCACGTCGGCAGTGTCGCCTCACCGCTGGAGCCCGAACGCATCCGCCGCACCTTCGGCGAGCTGGAGCAGCTGCTACTGGCCCGCCAGCGCCGCGCGGCAGGCGGCGCGAGTGGCGCCCAAGCAGACGGCTACGGCGAGGTCTTCCTGGTGATCGACAACCTGTATGCCTTCAGCCGGGACAACACCGACGCCTACAACACCCGTAACCCCCTGCTGGCCAGGGTGACCGAGTTGGCCAACACCGGCCTGTCCTACGGCATCCACGTCGTGATCACCACGCCGAACTGGCTCGAGGTGCCGCTGGCGATGCGCGACGGCCTCGGCATGCGGTTGGAACTCAAGTTGTCGGACTCCCAAGACAGCAACGTCCGCGTGGTCGGCGCCCTGCGCCGGGCCGCCGACGGTGTCCCGGCCGATCAGCCGGGCCGGGGCCTCACGATGGCAGCCGAGCACTTTCTGTTCGCGGCACCGGGACCAGTTCCGGCGAGCAGGAGCGGAGCGACCGGGGGATCGATGGAGGCGCACATCGCCGAGATCAACTCGCGCTACCCGGGACAGTCGGCACCGCCGGTGCGGCTGCTGCCGAAGGTGCTGCTGCCCGAAACCGTTGCGCCGCTGTACCGCGGTCCCGAACGCATCGTCATCGGCCAACGCGAAGAGGATCTCGCTGCCGTCGAGGTCGACTTCGCGAACAACCCGCTGCTGATGGTGTTCGGCGACGGGAAGTCCGGCAAGTCCACGCTGCTGCGTCACCTGATCCGCACCATCCGCGAGAACTCGACGCCCGACCGCGTCGCGTTCACGGTGATCGACCGCAGGCTGCACCTCGTCGACGAGCCGCTGTTCCCGGACAACGAGTACACCCCCAACATCGACCGCGTGACACCGGCGATGCTCGGACTGGCAGCGCTGCTCGAGAAGCGCCGTCCCCCAATGGGACTGTCCTCCCAGCAGCTGAAGGACTGGACGTACCGGTCGGATCAGGACGGGCATACCCACTACCTGATCGTCGACGACGTCGACCAGATCCCGGACGCCCCCGCGGTCAGCGGGCCCTACGTGGGGCAGCGCCCGTGGACGAACCTGATCGGCCTGCTGTCCCAAGCCGCCGAACTCGGGTTGCGCGTGATCGTCACCGCCAGGGCCGCCGGGTCGGCGCACGCGATCATGACCGCACCCCTGCTCCGGCGACTCAACGAGCTGCAGGCCACCACCCTGATGCTGTCCGGCAATCCGCAGGACAGCGGAAAGATCCGGGGACAGCGCTTCACCCGCATGCCTGCCGGCCGGGGCATCCTGCTCGACGACGGCGATACCCCGACGTTCGTCCAGCTGGTCAATCCGTTCGCCGACGAGGCAGCACGCACCAACCAAGGAAGGGAGTTCAACCGATGACTCTGCGAGTGGTTCCCGAAGGCCTCAACGCCGCAGGCGCACAGGTCGAGGCACTCACCGCGCGGCTGGCGGCTGCCCATGCCGCTGCCGCACCGATGATCGCGGCCGTCCTGCCCCCGGCAGCCGACCCGGTGTCGCTGCAGACGGCGGTGTCGTTCAGCACGCACGGCGCGTCGCACGGCGCCGTCGCCGCCCAGGGCACCGAGGAACTCGGCCGCTCGGGCATCGGCGTCGCCGAGAGCGGCACCAGTTACGCCACCGGTGACGCCATGGCTGCAAGCTCGTACCTCATCGCAGGCAGCTGACATGACCGCCCCCGTCTGGATGGCGCTACCGCCTGAGGTGCATTCGGGGCTGCTCAGCAGCGGTCCCGGGCCCGGGTCGATGCTGGCCGCCGCGGGGGCATGGCAGTCGTTGAGCGTCGAGTACTCCACCGCGGCAGCGGAGTTGACGGCTCTGCTCGCCGCCGTGCAGTCGGGTGCGTGGGAGGGGCCGAGCGCGGAACAGTACGTCGCGGCGCATGCGCCGTACCTGACGTGGCTGGCGCAGGCGAGTGCGAACAGTGCGGCCGCAGCGGTCCAGCACGAGACGGCGGCGGCTGCGTATACGACGGCGCTGGCGATGATGCCGACGCTGCCCGAACTCGCGCTCAATCACACGATGCACGGCGTGCTGATGGCGACCAACTTCCTCGGCATCAACACGATCCCGATCGCCCTGAACGAGGCCGACTACGTACGCATGTGGATACAGGCGGCGACCACGATGAGCACGTACCAGGCAGTCGCGGGAGCCACGGTCGCGGCCACGCCTGCCACGCCGCCGGCGCCGTTCCTCCTCGCGCCTGGCGTTGGCGAGGCAGGCGATGCCGGGGCGACGTCGCGCCAGGCCATGGCGCAGGTGCAGGCTGCCGACGCCGGGGGCGCGCTGAATAACGCCGACTTCCTGCAGCAGCTCCTGCAGGCAATCAACCAGTTCTTCCAGGCCTACACCGACTACACGAACTCGCTCTTCGAGCCCATCACGAAGTTCCTGCAGGACCCGATCGGCAACAGCATCGACCTGATCACGGGCCTGCTGACCAACCCGGGTCCCACGCTGGTCGAGTACGGTCCGTTCCTCTTCGCCGTTGCCTACCAAGCCATTTCCTGGGTCGGCGCCACGCTCACCTACCCGCAGCTGCTGCTGCAGCCGCTGCTGGCAATCGGCCTCGGCGTCGGCGGGTACTTCCTGCAGGAGTACCTGAACAGGCCCCTCGCCCCGGAGCCGGTGCCCGAACCCGCACCGGCCGCGGCGCCGCAGCAGGTCCAGGCGCCGCGTGCCGACGTGCAGAATCCGCTGCCCGCCGCGACCGTGGCGCCCACGGTGCCGAGCGCCCCCGCCGCGCCCGCGGCCTCGGTGGCCGCAGGTACCGCGCCGGCCCCCGCCGCCCCCGCAGCGGCCGCAGCCCCGTTCGTGCCGTACGTGGTCCCGGGCGGCGGCCCCGGCCCCGGTGCGTCGCCGACGTTCCGCGAGGGCAGCGGTGCCAAGGCCCCCGCCTCCGACATCGCAGCCTCGTCCGCCGCGGCGGCTGCCGCATCCTCGCTCGCGAAGCGCAAGGCGCGGCGCAAGCGCGGCGCCGAAGTTCACGAACGTGGCTATGCCGACGCCTACATGGACTACGAACCGGGCCCCGACTCCGAAGCGACACCGCGACCCGCGCCGCGCGTCGGCGCCTCGTCGCGGGGTGCGGGTGCGGTCGGATTCACGGGAACCATCACCGCCGAACGGGCCGACCAGGCCGACCGGTCGCGGGGACTGACCCAGTTGCCGGAGGACCCCTACGGCGGCGGACCGGTCGATCCGCTGCTGCCGGGCAACTGGGACCCGGAAGGGGGACGGCCCACCTGAACAGATCCGAGAGTCGAAACACGTCAACCGATAACCAACAGCAGTCGAAGATCCGGAAGGAAATCCCATGAGCCTCCTCGATGCTCACATCCCCCAACTCGTCGCCTCCGAGGCGGCGTTCTCCGCCAAGGCGGGACTGATGCGCAGCACCATCGCCCAGGCAGAGCAGGCAGCCCAGGCGTCGCAGGCGTTCCACCAGGGCGAGTCGGCCGTCGCGTTCCAGGCGGCGCACGCCCGCTTCATCGAGGTGTCGGCACGGGTCAACGCCCTGCTCGACATCGCGCAGGCCAACATCGGCGACGCCGCTTCGACGTACGTCGCCGAGGACGCTGCCGCGTCCAGCACCTACACCGCAATCTGATTCGCCGAGCAGAGCTGAAGGGACACAACACATGTCGCAGATCATGTACAACTACCCGGCCATGCTGGCGCTGGCCGCCGAGATGAACGGCTACTCGGGAGCCCTGCACGCCGTCGGCGCCGACGTCGCGAGCGAGCAGGCCGCACTGTCGGCAGGCTGGCAGGGTGACACCGGCATGTCGTACCAGGCGTGGCAGGCGCAGTGGAACGCCAGCCTCGAGGAACTGGTCCGTGCCTACCGCGCGATGTCGAGCACCCACGAGATGAACACGATGTCGATGAGTGCTCGGGACGCGGCGCAGGGCGCCAAGTGGGGCGCGGCCTGATGGATTCGGGCCTGATGAACAGTGGGCGCTAACGCCGTCGAGCTGACCGCGGAACAGGCCTGGTTCGTCGCCGAATCGGCTGGGGCGGGGTACTTCCCATGGGTGCTTGCCATCACGCCGCCGTACGCCGATGAGTCCCTTCGCCCCGTGTTCGAGGCGCGCATGCGTGCCGAGCTGTCCGAACTCGGGGTGATGGTGACCGACCGCGTCACTGCTCCCGTCACCCGGTGGGTCACCACAGCGTGCCGTCCGACGCGCTGGCTCGAACTGCGCTTCGTCTCGGGATCGGGAGACATGTTGCGGGGGCTGGTCGCTCGCCGCGGACGGCAGGAGCGTGACGGGCACAGCGGTGACGACGTGGTCGTCGCACTTCGCAACGGCGGGTTGGTGACCTTCAGCCACGTCGACGTCGACCATCCGCAGGCGCTGGTTCCCGTGCTGACGGCCGGGCTGTCCGGGAGGCCGCCGGCGTCGTTCGCCGAATTCGCCGTCGCGGCGCGGATCGGTGCGAAGGCCGACGAACGGCTCCGCAACGGGGCGGCGCTCGCCGACGTGGTGGAGAACCTCGGCATCCCGGCCGGCGCCCGGCACGTGGTGGAGGCCGCCTTCGCGCCTGACCGCTGTTACGTCGAGATCGTGGCGGGTGACCACCGCGACGGTCACCGGGTCAGCACCGAGGTGGGCGTCAGCATCGTCGACACCAGCGCCGGACGCGTGCTCGTCAGCCCCTCGAAGGCCTATGACGGCGAGTGGGTGTCGACGTTCGCGCCCGGCACCCCACTGGCGATCGCAGCGGCCGTCGAACGCCTCACCGCCACCCTGCCCGACGGGGAGTGGTTCCCCGAAGCCCACCTCACCAGAGACTTCGACCAGAGAACGGAAGACCAAAGATGTCCGACACCCTCACGCCGGGCCTGACTTCGCCCGGTGTCCCATCCGGTGCCGCACCGGGATCCGCGGTGGTGCCCATCGTGCGGGTCGCCGTGCTCGCCGGCGGCGACGGCGGTGGTCGGCTCGTCGACATGGCGCTGCCCACCGAGCTGCCGCTGCGCGAGATCCTGCCTGCGGTACGGCGTATGGCGCTGCCGGCCGGCGACGACGCCGACGCGCCCGTGCAACTGTCGCTCGCGCCGGTCGGCGGAGCGCCCTTCAGCCTGGACGCGACCCTCGACACCGTCGGCGTCGCCGACGGAGATCTACTGGCGCTGCAGCCGGTTCCGGTCGGGCCGCCCGCCCCGCGCATCGTCGAGGACATCGCCGACGCGGCGGTGATCTTCTCCGCCGCGCGCGAGAAGCCCTGGGGGACAGATCACGTCGAGCGTGGCGCATCGGTCGCCGTGATCGGCCTGATCCTGCTCGCCACGGTCGTCGCCACGCTGCACCGCCTGGCCACCGGCGACCACGCCGGACTGTTCACCGTCAGCGGCGTCGCCGCGCTGACCGTGCTCGGCGCGCTGGTGACCCGGTCCCGATCGCCCCGACTCGCGACTGCACTGTCGGTCACCGCGCTGCTTCCCGTCGCCGCGGCGTTCGCCCTCGCCGTGCCGGGCGACTTCGGCGCCGCGCAGGTGCTGCTGGCCGCGGCCGGGGTGGCGGCGTGGTCGATCATCAGCATCACCGTGGCCGAGCGGGCCATCGCGGTGTTCACCGCCGGGGCCGCAGTCGGAGCCGGTGCGGTGATCGTCGCGGGCGCAGCATCGCTGTGGTCGCTCGACTCGATCGTCATCGGCTGCGCGCTGATCGTTCTCGGCCTGCTCGTCACCGTCCGGGCCGCGCAGCTGTCGGCACTCTGGGCGCGCTTCCCGGTGCCGGTCATTCCCGCACCCGGTGACCCGGCGCCCGATGCACCCCCGCTGCGCGTCCTGACGGACCTGCCGCGCCGGGTCCGGGTGAGCGACTCCCATCAGACCGGCTTCATCGCCGGTGGCGTGCTGCTCGCCGTCGCCGGATCGCTGTCGCTGGTCGTACCCGAGGGCGCGTCGCCGTGGGCGTGGTACATCGTGGCGGCGGCCGGCCTGGGCGCTGCTCTGCGCGCACGGGTCTGGGACTCGGCGCCGTGCAAGGCGTGGCTGCTCGCTCAGCCGTACCTGGTCACGCTCGCCCTGGCGGTGACGTACCTCGTCGACGAGCGGTATCAGGCCGCCTGGTGGGCGCTGATCGCGCTGGCCGTGCTGACGATCGCGTGGGCGGTTGCAGCGCTGTACCCGAGCGTCGCCGCACCCGACACCTACTCGCTTCCGATGCGACGGATCGTCGGCTTCCTCGCCTCGGCATTGGACGCGTCGCTGATCCCCGTCATGGCCTACCTCATCGGTCTGTTCGCCTGGGTGCTGGATCGGTGACGCATCGGCGAGTGCGTGCGGGTGTCGCGACACTCGCCGTGACCGTCGCCGTCGCAGTGACGAGTTGTCCTGCGGCAGGCGCCATCACACCACCGGAACTCGACCCGGGGGCGGCGCCGCCCGCCGGTACAGCAGGTCCCGTGCAACCGATGGCGCAGCGCGGCCCGTGCATCGCGTCGGGTCAGCTGCCCGGCACCAACCCCGGCGCAGCCAGCCCCAACGACCAGTTGCTCAACCTGGCCGGGGCGTGGCGGTACAGCCGCGGCGAAGGACAGACCGTTGCGGTCATCGACACCGGCGTCCGGCCGGGACCGCGACTGCCCAACGTCGAGCCGGGCGGTGACTTCGTCGAGTCGGGCGACGGGCTCACCGACTGCGACGGCCACGGCACCCTGGTCGCCGGACTCATCGCTGGCCAGCCCGGGCCCGACGCCTTCTCCGGAGTCGCGCCGAACGCCCGGCTGATCTCCATCCGGCAGACGTCGGGCCGCTACTCGCCACGCGCCACGGGTGACGACCCCGCCCTCGTGCTGGCGACGATCGACGTGGCGACCCTGGCCCGCGCGGTCGTGCGGGCCGCCGACCTCGGCGCACGGGTCATCGCGATCTCGACGGTGACGTGCCTGCCGGCCAACAAGACCGTCGAGCAGACCGAACTCGGTGCGGCCCTGCGCTACGCCGCCGTCGAGAAGGACGCCGTGGTGGTCGCGGCAGCGGGCAATAGCCGCGCCGGGCTGAATGCGGGCACGGCCTGTCCGTCGAACCCGCTGTCGGACCCGGGCCGTCCGGAGGACCCACGCAACTGGTCGGGCGTCACCTCGGTGTCCATCCCGTCGTGGTGGCAGCCCTACGTGCTGTCGGTCGGATCGGTCGGCCCGCAGGGCCGTCCATCTGAATTCACCACGGCAGGGCCGTGGGTCGGGGTCGCCGCTCCCGGTGAGAACGTCGCCTCGGTGAGCAACGCCGACGGCGGGGGGCTTGCCAATGCGCTGCCCAACGACCGCGGCGAGATGTTCGGTCTCAACGGCACCAGCTATGCCGCCGCATACGTGTCCGGCGTGGCTGCCCTGGTACGCAGCAGGTTTCCCGAACTCAGGGCCGAGCAGGTGGCTCGCCGCATCACCGCGAGCGCACACGGGGCCGCCCGCGCGCCGTCCAATCTGACCGGAGCGGGGGTCGTCGACCCGGTTGCCGCGCTGACCTGGGACGTCGACGAATCCGCCGACGCGCAGCCGCCACGGTCGATGCCGGTTGCCGCACCGGCGGAACCCAACTCCACCGATTCCACCCCGCGCACCATCGCATTCATCGGCGCCGGCGTGCTGACGCTCGCGGCGGCCGTGACGGCGATCGCCGCACACCGACGGAAGGAGGGCTGATGACAGCCCGAATCGCATTGGCCCTCTTGGTCGTCATCCCGGCCGCGATGGCCTACCCATGGCACACACCGACGCAGCGCTGGGTGCTCGGTGTCGCCGTCGCCGTCGTACTGCTGACGTTCGCCTGGTGGGGCGGCATGTTCCTCACCACGCGGATCGGCAGACGGCTTGCGGTGTGGCGACGCAACCGTGGCACGTCGGAACCAGCGCCCACGAACGAGGTCGCGGTGCTGCTGTCCGTCGAGGCGCCTGCGGGCACGACGGTGCCGCTGCACCTCGTCGCCGGGTACGTGGACCGATTCGGGATCCGGTGCGCGAAGGTGCGCGTGACGAACCTCGACGTCTCGGGAATTCGACGGACGTGGATCGGAATGACGTTGGCCGCCAACGACAATTTGGCTGCTCTGCGGGCGCGATCACCCGAGCTGCCGCTGTACGACACCGCGGAGGTCGTCGGCAGGCGACTGTCGGATCAACTGCGCGAACTCGGCTTCGACGCCACGATCGTCGACACGGCGGAGGCGCCTTTGAATCCGAATGACCCGGGCGCACGCGAGACGTGGCGCGGAATGCAGGACGCCGACGGGCATCTGGCCGCGTACGCGATCCCGGTCGACGGCGACCTGGCGGCCCGGCTGACGCACGTGTGGTCGCACACCAACCGGGCGACGTGGACGGCGATCGAGTTCAGCGGCACCGCGACCCGCCCGACCGCCGCCGCACTGTGCGCCATCCGCACCGACGACGCACCGAGTGCCGTTCCCGTGCCGGGCCTGCGCGGCCAGAACGGCAGGCACCGGCCGCTGCTGACCGCGCTGGACCCGCGGTCGGTCGAGCGTCTCGACACCGGCGCGGTGCCCGTGCCCGCGACCCTGCTCGACGAAGTCGAGTGGCCCGTCGGCTCGAGCAGTTCGACGGTGGGAGCGCATGCCCGGCCGTAGCGGTCGTGGCGTCAGACGAACATGACGTCCTTCATGAACCGGGTCATCCGGCGCAGGTAGTCCGGTTGGCTCACGTGCACGATGTGATTGCCGGGAAACCAGTGGAAGGCGCAGCGATCCCAGTGTTCCCAGAGCATCTCGGCCTGTTCCGGCGGAGCCAGTCGATCGCCGAGGCCGGTGATGATGAGCCTGCGGTCCTTCGGCACCAGCGGCTGATAGCTCAGCGGTGAGTGGAATGCCGACGCCGCGGCCATCAGGTCCTTGTCGGTGCGGGATAGACGATTGCCCAGCTTGACCAGGACGCTCGCAGGGAACCAGTCGTCGAACGCCGCGTCGGGTGTCACCACCGGCACGTTCGGTATGACGGCCTGCAGGCGGTCGTCGACGCCCGCGATCAACGCAGAGGTGTAGCCGCCCAGCGACATTCCGGTCAGGGCGATCCGATCCACCCCCGTGTACTCCAGATAGTCGAGCACCGAGCGGAAGTCGTACACCGCCTGCGCCATCGCCTCGGCGAATCCGGCGAGGCCGTCGGCGAAATAGCCGTAGCCGCTGTAGGGCGAACCCTTCTCGGCGCGGCGGCCGTGGAAGGGCAACGTGTAGAGCAGGACGTCGTACCCGGCCCGGTAGAACCACGGCAGGGAGAAGAACAGGCCGTTGAACAGATACGCCGAACCCATGAATCCGTGGATGACGCACAGTGTGGGGTGTGGCCCGTCGTCGTGGCGCCAGTGCTGGGCGTGGACGACGTTGTTGCGCAGATAGCTTCGACGGTGGTCGCGCATGGCGGGATTGACCGCCTCGAAGCTGCTCGTGAACCGGATGTTCTCCACCCGCCCGTGTGCCATCCACTCGGCGACGGGGTTCGCCGGACGCGTCGAGACGCGGGGGAGTTCGACCGGTGCGGGGAAGGCCTTCGCCGGATCCCTGGCCGCGGCCATCTCGGCATAGAACTCCAGGGCGTCCCGCTCGGCGCGCACCTGCGCCGGACGCAGCGCCGCCATTGCCATGCGGGGCAGCATCGCGGCGCCGATCACCGAGGCGAGCGTGGTGCGCAGACCGAGGTCCGCGATCGCAGACGAGTCGACGATCAGCTTCTGCTCCCAGGTCAGGTCCTCCCGCCGGGGGAGCCCGCCCTTGGTCGCGTCGGCGCCGGGGACGTCCGGGAACGGGATTGGCGGGTCGACCGGAGCGGCATCGCTGGGCGGGGAATCGACCACACGCGATGTTAGCCCGTGTGGGCTAGTTCAAACCGAACAGTCGCACGGCGTTGTCGTGCAGGACACCTCGCCGCCAGTCGACGTCGAAGCCGTCCAGTCGAGTGACCGATCGGACGGCGTCGACGTAGCGGTAGGGGATGTTCGGGAAGTCGCTGCCGAACAGGATGCGGTCGCCGACGTTGCGCAGCCGTGGGTACGCGTCGGCGGGGATCGGCATCGTCTCCTCGGAGAACGGCGTGAACGCCATCGTCGTGTCGAGGTGGACGCCGTCGTGCCGCTCGCAGACGTCGAGGAACTCGGCGTACTCGGGCATGCCGAGGTGGGCGATGATCAGGCGCAGCCGCGGGTGCGCGGTCAGCAGCGTCCGAATCGGCCCGGGGCCGGTGTGTTCACCCGGCTGCGGACCGGAGCCGCAATGGATCACCACGGGCACCCCTGCGTCCTCGATGACGCCCCACGCCCCGTCCAGCAGGGGATCGGTGGGGTCGTACCGGCCGACCTGGACGTGGGCCTTGAACACCCGGGTACCGCGCTCGATCGCCTCGGTGACGTAGTGGGCGACGCCCGGTTCGGGGTAGAGCGTCGCCGTGGCGAGGCAATCGGGGGGTTCGATCGGCGAAGTCTGCCGCCCACTGGTTCAGCCACGCCGCCATCTCCGGCTTGTGCGGGTAGACCAGCGAGGTGAAGGCCCTGACGCCGAACGAGCGCAGCGCCTCGAGTCGTTCCGCCTCGTTGCTGCGGTAGGTGATCGGCCACGGCCGCCCGACCAGCGGACCGGCGGCGTCGAAGTACTGCCACACCTTGTCCATGACCTGCTTGGGCATGAAGTGGGTGTGGACGTCGACGATGCCGGGCAGCCCAAGGGCCTCCCAGGTCTGACGGACGGCCTCCGATTCCTCCATGGCCTGTGATGATCGCAGGCCCGTGGGGGCGGGCAACCGTCGGGCGCGGAGAGCCGCGGCAGGCGATCGGTAGGATCACCTGATGCCGTTGACCAGCGGTACGGACTTCGCGGGGTTCCGGATCCTCCGGCAACTCGGGTCCGGGGGGATGGGCGAGGTGTACCTCGCCCAACATCCGCGGCTCCCGCGGCAAGAGGCGCTCAAGGTGCTGCCACGGGCACTGTCGGCCGACGCGGTGTTCCGTGAGCGGTTCAGCCGTGAGGCCGACCTCGCGGCCAAGCTCTATCACCCCCACATCGTCGGCGTCCACGATCGTGGTGAGTTCGACGAGCAACTGTGGATATCGATGGACTTCATCGACGGCACCGACGCCGCCCGCCTGCTCGAGCACTACCACCCGTACGGCATGCCGCTGCCCGAGGTCCTCGAGATCGTCGGCGCCGTCGCCGATGCCCTGGACTACGCCCATGCCAACGCGATGCTGCACCGCGACGTCAAACCCGCGAACATCCTGCTGACCCGGCCCGAGCGTGGGCGGCGACGAATCCTGCTAGCGGACTTCGGCATCGCTCGCAGCCTCACCGAGGTGTCGCGCCTGACGCAGACCAACATGGCGATCGGCACCGTCAACTACGTGGCCCCCGAGCAGTTGACGGACGCATCGGTCGACGGCCGGGCCGACCAATATGGCCTGGCCGCAACCACTTACCATCTGTTGACCGGCACCGTGCCCTTCGACCACTCCAACCCGGCAGTGGTCATCAGCAGCCACCTCACCGCTCCACCGCCGTCACTCGCCGAGCGCAGGCCGGACCTCGCGGCACTCGATCACGTCCTGGCCGCCGGTATGGCGAAGGACCCCGCCGACCGGTTCCGCTCGTGCGAGGCCTTCGTCCGGGCACTGTCCGCGCCACCCGCTCCCGGTCATCCGCCGCCTCCGCCCGTGCATGCCGGACCGGTGCGCCGGGGCTCGACCGCCATGCTCCCGACGCCGCCGCCCGCCGCTGCGCCACCCACGTCATCGCCACCGCGACCCGCGGCACCGAAGTCGACGTCGCGACTGCCCGCGGCGGTGACCGTGCTCGCCGTGCTCCTGCTCGCCGCCGTTGCGTTCGTGGTCGTCACCCTCGACCCGTGGGGCCAGGACACCACGGCGACACCGCGTCTCACGCCGACGAGTACGGCACCCACCACGTCCTCGACGACGGGCGACGCGGGCTTCGAGGGCATGCGCGACTTCGTGATCGACTACTACGCGCTGCTGCCCGCGAACGCCGACGAGGCGTGGACGCGGCTGGATCCGAACTATCAGGCCACCACGAATCTGCGGGACTACCGCGACTTCTGGTCGGGCATCCGGTCCGTGGCGATCTCCGACGTCAGCCTCAGCTCGGACACCAGCGTGACCGCCCGGGTGTCCTACACGCTGGCCGGTGGCGGAACCGACACGGAACGCAGGTCGTTCGAGATCAGCTCGGACGGCGGCCAGATGCGCATCTACGACTCGCAACGCATCGGCGGATGAGCCGGCCCAAGATGAGCCCAGGAGGATGATGATCGCGTGTGGAACCCGGACGTCTACCTAGCCTTCGCCGACCATCGCGGCCGGCCGTTCTTCGACCTGCTGTCGCGGGTCGGAGCGCAGAACCCGCGCCGTGTGGTCGACTTGGGTTGCGGGCCAGGCAATCTGACCGTCACGCTGGCCGAGCGGTGGCCCGGCGCGGTGGTCGAGGCCGTCGACAGCTCGCCGGAGATGGTCGCCGCTGCCCGTGAGCGCGGGCTCGACGCGACCCTGGGCGGCATCGCCGAGTGGGCGCCGCGGCCCGACACCGACGTCGTCGTGTCGAATGCGGCGCTGCAGTGGGTGCCCGGGCACGCCGACCTGATGGTGCGCTGGGCGGGCGAACTCCCCTCGGGGTCGTGGATCGCGATGCAGGTGCCGGGCAACTTCGATGCCCCGTCACACCAGGCCGTGCGCGACGTCGCCAAGAGCGCCGACTTCGCCGACGCACTGGCGGACATGCCGTGGCGGGAGGCCGACGTCGTCGGCACGCCCACCGACTACGCCGGCCTGCTCGCCGACGCCGGTTGTCGGGTCGACGCGTGGGAGACCACCTACGTGCACCAGTTGTCAGGCGCGACACCGGTGTTGGACTGGATCACCGGAACCGCGCTCACCCAGGTCAGAAGCAGGCTGTCCGACGAAGCGTGGCAGCAGTACCGGCAGGCCATCATCCCGGTGCTGGCCCGGGCGTATCCGATGCGCGCCGACGGCACGACGTTCTTCCCGTTCCGGCGGGTGTTCGTGGTGGCCCAGGTGAGCTGAGCCGCGTGAGCTAGCTGCCGTCCCTGGCGGCGTGCAGCGCGTCGAGCACCTGGGCGACCAGCGCGTCGATGTCTGCGCCCGTCGTATCCACCACCAGGTCGGGGTTCTCCGGCGACTCGTAGGGCGCGTCGACGCCCGTCAGCCCCTTCAGCTCGCCCGCTCGCGCCCGCGCGTACAGGCCCTTGGGGTCCCGCTTCTCACACTCGGCCAAAGACGTCGCGACGTGCACTTCGATGAACGGCAGCTTCGCGGCCTCGTTGAGCGTCCTGGCGATCTCGCGATCCGAGTTCAGAGGCGACACCAGCGACGCCAGAGCGACCACGCCCGCGTCGGCGAGCAGTCGGGTGAGATGCCCGACGCGCCTGATGTTCTCGGCCCGGTCGCCCGCGGAGAAGCCGAGGTCGTCGGACAGCCCGTGCCGGATGTTGTCGCCGTCGAGCAGGTAGGCGACGTCACCGGACTCGACCAGTGCCCGCTCCACCGCGACGGCGAGGGTGGACTTGCCCGACGCGGGAAGTCCGGTGAACCAGATGGTCGCCCCGCGCTGACCCGTCTTCTGCCACCGGTAGCCCCGATCCAACGAGGACGGGTGCCAACGGATGTCGTTGCGGGTCTGCTCGCCGGGCTTGATCTCGCGCGCCTCGGTGACGGTGCCCGCGCCGACGGTGTCGTTGGACGTCTCGTCGATCAGGATGAACGCGCCGCTGTCCCTGTTGTCGGCGTACGGGTCGGCGACGACCACGGAACTGGTGCGCAGCGTGACCGCGCCGATGTCGTTGAGACCCAACTCGACCGGACCGTCGAGATCGTCGAGCGTCTCCGGGTCGAGCCGGGTGTGCAGCTCCTGGACGGTGGCCCGAACGGTGCGTGCGCCCTGCTTGAGCGCCAGCCGGTCGCCCGCCCGCAGCGGGGTGTCGGCGAACCAGCAGATGGTGGCGAACAATTCGCGGGCCAGCACCGGGTGAACCGCGGCATCTGCTTCCGGGGCGCCGCTGACGAACACGTCGCCGCGGCCCACGTCGATGTCGTCGGCGAGTTCGATCGACACCGACAGCGGTGCAACGCCCGTCGTCCTGGCGTCGTCGAGGGTGTCGAGCGCCGTCACCGTGGATCGCGTCCCGGCAGGCAGCGAGAGCACCGGGTCACCGACGCGCAGCGTTCCCGCCGAGATCCGGCCGGTGTAGCGGCGGCGCTGCTCGGCGGTCGGCCGCGACACCCACTGCACGGGCAGTCGCAGCTTCGTCGGCTCCGGTTGTGGCGCAGACAGTTCGATGCCCTCGAGATACTCGAGCAGCGTCGGACCGTCGTACCACGGGGTCTGATCCGAGCGGTGCACGACGTTGTCGCCGTGCTTGGCGGCGATGGGGATGACGGCCAGGTCCGCGTTCGACACCGAGAAGCCCAGCCGGTCGGCCACCTGCTGAAGCTCCGCGCGCACCTCGTCGAAGCGGTTCTGGTCGAAGTCCACCAGGTCGATCTTGTTCACCGCGGCAACGAAGTGCTTGATGCCCAACAGCTTTGCGATCCGGGCATGCCTGCGGGTCTGCCGCAGCACGCCTGCCCTGGCGTCGACGAGCAGGATCGCGGCGTGGGCATTCGACGCCCCGGTGAACATGTTGCGCGTGTACCGCTCGTGGCCGGGGGTGTCGGCGAGGATGTAGCTGCGGCGCTCGGTCGAGAAGAACCGGTACGCCACGTCGATCGTGATGCCCTGCTCACGCTCGGCACGCAGTCCGTCCGACAGCGCTGCCAGGTCGGCCACACCCGCTTCGTCGGTCACGGCGTCGAGGTGATCCAGCGGCAGGCTGTCCGTGTCGTGCATGAGCCTGCCGATCAGCGTGCTCTTGCCGTCGTCGACCGACCCCGCCGTGGTGATGCGCAGCAGCTGCCTAGCGCTCATCAGAAATACCCCTCGCGCTTTCGATCCTCCATCGCCGCCACCGAAGTCCGGTCGTCGGCACGGGTCTCGCCTCGCTCGGACACCGTCGCCGCCGAGATCTCCTCGATGACACCGGCGATCTCGGTCGCCTTCGAGCGCACTGCGCCGGTGATCGTCAGGTCACCCACCGTGCGGTAGCGCACCCACTCGACCGCGGCGGTCTCCCCGTCCCTGGGCTGCACGTACTCCGACACCGCGAGCAAGATGCCGTCGCGCTCGACGACCTCGCGTTCGTGGGCGAAGTAGATCGACGGGAGTTCCAGGCCCTCCAGCTCGATGTAGCGCCAGATGTCCAGCTCGGTCCAATTGCTCAGCGGGAACACGCGGACCTGTTCCCCCTTGCGGATCCGGCCGTTGTACAGCGACCACGGCTCCGGACGCTGCGCCCTGGGGTCCCACTGCCCGAACTCGTCGCGGAAACTCAGGATGCGCTCCTTGGCGCGGGCGCGTTCCTCGTCGCGTCGCGCACCGCCGAACGCGGCGTCGAAACCGCCCGCCTCCAAAGCATCGAGCAGAGTCCGGGTCTGCTGCCGGTTGCGTGACGCACCTGGCCCAGGATCGGGCACGCGTCCGCTGTCGATGGTCTCCTGCACCGAACCGACGATCAGCTTGTGCCCGTGCTCGTTCAGCCTGCGGTCGCGGAACTCGATGACCTCGGGAAAGTTGTGGCCGGTGTCGACGTGCAGCACCGGGAACGGCAGCGGTGATGGTCGAAATGCCTTCTCCGCCAGTCGCAGCAGAACGATGGAGTCCTTGCCCGCGGAGAACAGCAGCACTGGTCGCTGCAGTTCGGCCACGACCTCGCGGATGATGTGCACGGCCTCGGCTTCGAGCACGCGCAGCTCGTCGACGTGCGTGTCCACGGTCGGTGTCGTCATACCGGATAGCCTTCCCGTTCCGCATCGGCGCGGTAGCGCTCGACCCACTCGTCGGACCGGTGATCGGCCTGACGTTCCAGCACCGGCGCGGGCGCCAGCCGTGGATCGAGACCGAGCGCCTCGAGCACGGTGCCGACCACCTCGGTGAGGTTTCGCCACAACACCGGATACGACACGTCGATCGGGTTTATTCCCTCCTCGGCGAACCAGGCGCGCCAGCCGGCCTCCTGGGCCTGCAGCATCCCGACGACGTGGGCGATGGCACCCGCGTGGTACTCGGCGCGGGCGTCGCGGACCGGATCGGGCCGTCCGCGCCACACCCGCGTCTGCACCGCTCGCCAGAACGACACGGCCTGGGAGACGACGTCGGGCCGGTACACGTGCACCAGCACGGGGTCGCTGCCGACGACGTCGCGGATTGCGGCGAGCAGCCCGTCCCCCGACCGGTCGGGCAGTCCCTTCGCCCGCTCGGTCAGCAGGGGCGTCTGGTTCCACATGAGCTTGCCGCCCCAGACGCCGTTCGGCGTGCGGCCGACCGTGCGGATGTAGTCCCGCCAGATCTCGGCGGGCGCGATGTCCGGCTTGCCCTCGTCGAGCGGATCCAGCAGCTGCAGGATGGACTGATCCTCGACGCCTGCGAACCACTCGCGGGGCTGCGGCGACTGGCTGGTGGTCGGCAGGTATTGGAAGAACTCCTGCGGCTCGCCGGCGACGCCGGTCGCGCGCAACGACTCGACCAGCAGCGTGCTGCCGCTGCGTTGCGAGGCGAGCACCAGGTATGCGGTCGGGGCGGCCATGCGCGGAAGCCTAACCGGTGATCAAAAGTGCTGCCAGAGGGGCTTTTTGATCAGGTTGAGCAGAACTATTGGCGGTCGTCTCGAATGCCGCGGTCGGATGCCAGCGCAGATCGGCTGGGCAGCGGGCGTCCGAGAATGCTGAGGTAGGTGTGGGTGTAGCGCTCGGAGATGCGGGTGCCTGCGAAGTCCGACGGGATGACGTCGTTCGTCTTCTTCCGCCAGTCGTCGAGTAGTAGGGCGAGGTCGGCGGCGACGGCCTCGTGCTCCGCGGACGGTTCGCCGTCGAGCAGGTTGGTGCTCTCGCCGGGGTCGGCGATCAGGTCGTAGAGTTCGCGCCCCGGCCGAGGCCCTCGGGTCAGCGGTCCGACCACCTGCCCGGGCGCGCTGTCGGCGATGTCCCATGGCAGGTCGAGCACCGGGCGCGGCGCGTAGTTCTCGATGTAGCTGTACTCCTTGGTCCTGATCGCGCGGATCGGGTCGAAGGAGTCGTGATAGGTCTTCGTGGTGTAGACCTCGCTGCGGGCAGGCTCCGGCTGGGGCCGACGCAGCGCAGCGGCGTGCGAGATGCCCTGCACCTCGTCAGGGGCGGCGACCCCGAGGAGGTCGAGCAGTGTCGGCACCAGGTCGACACCGCTGAACATCTCGTCGTACACCAGGGGAGCGATGCCGGACCGCTTCGGCGGACGGACGATGAACGCGATGCCCGTGCCCGCGTCGTACAGCGTCGACTTCGCCCGCGGCATCGCCGGTCCGTGGTCGGTCATGAACACCACCCAGGTGCTCTGGTCCAGCCCCGTGGTCTCGAGTGCGTCCAGGATCTGGCCGACGGCGGCGTCGGCGACCGCGATCGATCCGTAGAAGTCCGCGAGGTCCTGCCGCACGTCCTCGGTGTCGGGCAGGTAGTCGGGCAGCGTGACGGCGTTCGCGTCCGCCGGCGTGTACCGCTCGTGGGGGTACGGCCGGTGGGTCTCGAAGAACCCGGTGGTCAGCAGGAACGGCTCGGCGGGTGCCGCGGTCAGCCAGTCGACCGCCTCGTCGACGACGTACTCGCAGAACGAATTGCTGACGTCGTAGGTGTCGAAGCCGAGCCGCGCCGGGTAGGAGGTCTCGTGCTGCATGCCGAACAAGGCGGTGCGCCAACCAGATTGGGAGAGTAGCTCGGGCAGGGTCCGGACGTCGGCCCGGTACTCCCAGCCGTGGTGCGCCAACCCGATCAGCCCGTTGCTCTGCGGGTATCGCCCGGTGAACAACGATCCCCGCGACGGTGAGCACAGCGGCGCAGTGGCGTGGGCGCGGGTGAACAGGATGCCCTCGGCGGCGAGTCGATCCAGGCGTGGGCTCGACACGTCGGCATGACCGTAGGCGCCCAGGTGCCTGCCGAGGTCGTGCCAGTGCACCAGGAGCACGTTGTCGCGCTGGGCTTCGCTCACTCGTCGTCCTTCACTAGTGGACCACCAAACACGCCTGGAGCCAGTCGGGCAACCGTTGCGCTCGTCACGAGCAACTTAACGACGTCCTGGAGTTGGCTGGATCGCCGGGGTTGGTTGGCGCTGGGGCGTTAGCATGGGGCTCCGACACTTTCGGCGTCGAATGGGCCTGCGCGCGCGAATCATCCACAGTCAGTGATTCATCCCCAGATTGGCTATGGGTGCTGGCGGGTTGACCGCTGGGCGAGAAGAATCGAATACGTGTTCGACGAATTCGAGGTCCTCGACGACGGGGCGTTGCTCGCGGTGATGGGCGACTCGCTGCACGCCGAACGCGCCGCTGCCGCCCGCCGCTTGGTCGCGGCCGGCGTGTTCGCCGCCCGCCACGACGCCGGCCCCGGCTCGGAGACCGAACGCTGGTGCGTCGAGGACTTCACTGCTGCTGCCGCCGAAGTCGGGGCCGAACTCGGCCTGAGTCGCTTCCGCGCCGAAGCCGACATGTCCTGCGGCCTGACCCTGGTCCAACGGCTACCCCGGCTGGCGCACCGGTTCCTGGCCGGCGAGGTCGATCCGAGGGTGATCGCGATCGTCGACCACCGCACCACCCTGGTCCAAGACCCCGGGGTCCTCGCCGAGCTGGACGCCAGGCTGGCCGAGGCCGCACCCCGCTGGAACGCCCTGTCCCAGGCGAAGCTCACCGAGGTCGTGGACTGGCTGGTCGTGCAACTGGACCCCGAGGCCAAGCGGGTCGCCCGTGACCGTCGAGACGATCGCCACGTCGAGATCACACCGGGCGAGCACGGGCTCAGCGAGATCCACGGCCGCCTGAGCGCCGTCGACGGGGCCGCGTTGGACAAGCGTCTCGATGCGATCGCCGCCACGGTGTGCCGTGACGACCCCCGCACCGCGGCCCAACGCCGCGTCGACGGCCTCATGGCCCTGTCCGAACGTCGGGAGTCCCTGGACTGCCGGTGCGGGCAAGACCAGTGCCCCGCCGGGGGCGAGACCGACGCTCCCAGGCCAACCCCGGCTCCCGCGCCGACGCAGGTCATCGTGCACGTACTCGCCGAACAGGCCACCGTCGACGGTTCCGGTGACACCCCGGCCTACCTACCCGGCCACGGCCCCGTCCCCGCCGCCACGATCCGCGAACTCGTCGACACCGGCCGCGCCACGACCCGGCCGCTGACCATCCCCAGCCCCGACACCCCGCCCGAACCTGGCTATCGGCCCTCCCGCGCACTGAGCGCGTTCCTGATGTTCCGCGACCTCACCTGCCGGTTTCCCGGCTGCAGCCATCCCGCCCAGAAGTGCGACTACGACCACACCGTGCCCTGGCCCCACGGCCGCACCCACCCCTCCGACCTCAAGGCATACTGCCGCCACCATCACCTGCTCAAGACGTTCTGGGGCGGCCCCGGCGGGTGGAACGACACCCAATACCCAGACGGCACAATCGAGTTCACTTCACCCAGCGGCCGCCGCTACACCACGACCCCACTCGGTGCGTGGTTCTTCCCCCGGCTGGCCACCCCGACCGGCGAGCACCGCCCACGCGGCGCACCCCCACCCGACACCCACGCCAAGACGTGGGCCATGCCGCTACGACGACGCAGCCGCGCCGCCGACAAAGCCGCCCGCATCGCCCAGGAACGCGCGATCAACCGCGCCATCATGAACGCCCACGCACCACCGTTCTGATAGGGATGTGAGTCATGGCCTCCGCGATCGACTGCCCGTGCGGCAGCGGCGTCGGCTACGCCGCCTGCTGCGAGCCGCTGCACGACGGGGCGCGCGAGGCGGCGACGGCCGAACAGCTGATGCGATCGCGGTACTCGGCGTACGCCCGCGGGCTGCCGGACTATCTGTTCCGCACGTGGCACCCGAGGACCCGTCCGGCCGACGTCGCGATCGAACCGGAGATCGAGTGGACGGGCCTCGACGTCATCGACGCCGCTGCCGGCGGCCCGGACGACGACTGGGGCGAGGTCGAGTTCACCGCCCACTACCGAGAGGCCGGCGGGCAGCACGCCATGCGCGAGCGCAGTCGGTTCGAGCGGCGCGCAGGGCGCTGGTTCTACACCGACGGCGACGCTGCGGACGGCTAGGCCCGAGGGACCCCACAGGCCGAGTAGACGAACTTGGGCGGCACGTCGTAGCCCAGCGTCCGCTGCGGCACCCGCGCCAGCACGTCCTCGGACAGGGCCGACTTGAAGTGCAGTGACATCGACCCGGCGAATGACGGGTCCACCACCGAGATGTCCGGCACGTCGAGCGTCAGCCCGGACGCGTCCAGCGTCGCGGTGACCATCGACCCGGAGTCGTAGCTCCACGCGTGGTCGATGGCTCGGCCGGCCTTCTTCGGCACCGTGGACAGCGTGCCCAGCAGCCGCCGGTTGGTCAGCACCAGCGCGCCGACGTAGCTGCGGATGTTGCCCTTCGCCGTCTTCCCTGGCACCTTGCCGGAGAACTTGAACGTCACCGGGACGAACTCGGCCAGGTGGATCACACCCTCCGCCTCGACCTGCTCCCGGATGTCGTCGGGAAGCTTGCCGATGCCCAGCATCTTGCGCAGCAGGACAGCCATACCGCGACAGTAATCCTCGACCGCGCCGCGTGTCCGGGTTCGAACCGCCGGCTACGTCTGAGCGGGCAGCACGTTCTCGCCGGTCTTGTCGGTCGACAGGCACAGCGAGCAGATGAAGCCCTCTGAGCCGGCCGCCTTCAGCATGTCTGGCCGCTCGTAATCGTGATGGCAGACATCGCATTTCAGGTGGTCGTCGGACGGGTTGCCGAACTCGTCGAGCATCGGCAGGTCGATGCCGTCGTCGGTGCGGCGCAGGTAGTACCTACCCTTGGTCGCGACGGCGATGATCGGCGGCAGCACCAGCCCGAGGACGATCGCGACCAGCGGTGAGTACGGCCGGATGGCCTCCCCGAGTCCGCCGAAGAACGCCAGGATGGAGACACCCGCGGCGGCCAGCATCGACACGAACCCGACGGGGTTGAAGTCGTAGAGCATGCCGCGGCGGAACTCCGGCTGCATGGGCGAGAGCTTCAGCAGGAACTTGTTGAACACGATGTCCGAGGCGACCACGACCACCCAGGCGATGCCGCAGTTGGCGTAGAAGCCCAGGATGGTGTTGAGGAAGTCGAACATGTTGGCTTCCATCAGCACCAGGGCGATCAACAGGTTGAAGGCCAGGAACACCAGCCGACCCGGGTAGGTCTTGGTGATGCGGGTGAACGAGTTGGTCCACGCGAGCGAGCCCGAGTAGGCGTTCGTCACGTTGATCTTCACCTGGCTGATGACGACCAGGATCACCGCCAGCGTCATCGCCAGCCACGGAGGCAGGAAGTTCTGGTAGATCTCCAGGAACTGGTGCACCGGCTGGTTGGCGATGCCCGCGCCATCGGCGACGTTGGCGATCAGATAGACGGCGAGGAACAGGCCGACGATCTGCTTGATGGCGCCGAAGATGACCCACCCCGGACCGGCCAGGAACAGCCACGTCCACCAGCTCCGGCTGTTCTCCGGCGTGCGGGGCGGCATGAACCGCAGGTAGTCGTTCTGCTCGGCGATCTGGGCGATCAGCGACAGACACACGCCCGCGGCCAGCAGCGTCGAACCGAGGTCGAAGCCCTGAACGCCGTTCTCACCCTGGTAGGCGAAGAAGGAGCTGACCGACTCCGGATGGCTGACGACGAGGTAGACGAAAGGCGCGACCATGAGGACCAGCCACAGCGGGGTGGTCCAGACCTGCAGTGTCGACAGGACTTTCATGCCGTAGATCACCAGCGGGAAGATGATGAACGTGGAGACCGCGTAGCCGATCCACAGGGGTATCCCGAGACCGAGTTCGAGCCCCTGCGCCATGATCGAACCCTCGAGGGCGAAGAAGATGAACGTGAACGTCGCGAAGATGACGTTGGTGACCACCGAGCCGTAGTAGCCGAATCCACTTCCGCGGGTGACCAGGTCGAGGTCGATGTTGTAGCGCGCCGAGTAGTAGGCGACGGGGAAGCCGGTCAGCATCACGACGACGGCGAAGATCAGGATGCCCCACAGCGCATTCGTGGTGCCGTAGGCGATCCCGATGTTGGCGCCGATCGCGAAGTCCGCCAGGTAGGCGATTCCGCCCAGTGCCGATATGCCCACCACCCGCGTCGACCACTTGCGGTAGCTACGCGGCGCGAACCGCAGCGTGTAGTCCTCCAAGGTCTCCTTGGTGGCAGTCATGGTGTCGTGCTCTACTGCGGCCCCCGGTGCGGCGTCCTGCGCCTCCTGCGTCATGGTGGCAAAGTAGGTTCGCGTTGTTTCCGTAATGTGTCGGTGGTGTTCCCAACGCGAGCCAAATGGACCGTCGCTTCGGCCGTGCTGGCCGTGGCGGTCTACGTGGCGATGTGGATCGGCTGGACGTCGCCGTGGAACTGGATCTCCGACGTCGACTCCTCGACGCTGGCTACCGCCTTCCGCTTGGCGTCGGAGCACCCGGCGTGGGTCGGGACGTGGGACGCCATCTGCACGCTGTTCTCGCCGTTCGTGTTCCGGGTGGTGGCGGTCGGAGTGATCGTGCACGCGTTCATCCGCAAGAAGTGGCGCACCGCCGTGTTCCTGCTGCTGGCCGTCGAACTGTCCGGCCCGCTGACCGTGCTGGCCAAGTGGGTGGGTGACCGGCCCCGTCCCGACACCGCGATGGTGGCCGCGTCGTCGACGTCGTTCCCGTCCGGCCACGCCGTGGGCGTCATGGCGAGTGTGCTGGCGTTCGCCGTCGTGCTCGCGCCCTACGTGCGCCCCCATCTGCGTCGCGTGCTCGTCGTCGCGGGCGTGATCGTCGTCGTCGCCGTGGGTGTGGGCAGGGTCGCGCTCAACGTGCACCACGCGTCGGACGTGGTGGCCGGGTGGGCGCTCGGCTACCTCTGGTTCCTCATGTGTCTGGCCGTGATTCGGCCCATCGCACGGGCTAGGGCAGTGGCCGGAACACCGGCAGACCCCGGTATCGCACGCTGAAAGTCGCCTCGTCGAGGACCATCTCGACCTCGCCGTCGTGCGCGAGCGGCGTCGGGCCGTCGACCGCCTTGAACCGGAACTCGGGTACGCGCATCTCGTGGTAGAGCGGGCTCCTGGTCAACCGGCCCAGCGCCAGCGCGGTGACGATGCGGAGCCGCGCGAACGGTCGTCCGGTCTCGAGGATTCGGACGTCGATGAGCCCGTCGTCGAGGCGGCCGCGTCGCGACGGCGCGAAGCCCGACGGCAGGTACACCGAGTTGCCGAGGAAGAACAGCGACGTCTGCAGCACCTGGTTGTCGAACGCGATGCGCACCGGTTCTTCGCGTCGCAAGGTGTGGAACAGCGCGTACGCGCCGGCCAGCGGCTTGCCGATCTTGTGTTCGAGTTTCTCGCGGGTGCGCACGAACGCCGGGTACGCGCCGATGCTCGCCGTGTTGATGACGGTGCCCGTCTCGTTGACGCGCAGCACGTCGACGCCCGTGACGGTGCCTTCGCGGATCGCCTCCACGGTCCGCTCGACCGTCTCGCAGCCGATGTCCTTCGCGAAGTGGTTGAACGTTCCGCCCGGGAACACTGCCAACGGCACCCCGGTGTCCACGGCTATCCCGGCAGCGCAGGACACCGTGCCGTCGCCGCCGCCGACCGCGAGTACCTCGCCCCGTTCGGCGGCGTCGCGCATGACGGCGGCTACGTCGTCGTCCTCGGTGAGTTCGACGATCTCCGTGGCCGGAAGTGCCTCACGCACCTCGTCGATGACGCGGGCGCCGGTTCCGCTGCCGGACGCCGGGTTGATGACGAGGACCACGCCGGCACCGTCGGGCCGCGCCGGAGTGTCCACGCGCAGCGGCGCGGCGGTGGCAGGCATCCGGACTTCGACGACCGGAGGCACGATCTTGCCGCCGACCACCGCGATCGCGGCGCCCAACCCCAGGCCGGCGAGTACGTCGCCCGGGTAGTGCGCTCCGGTGGCCACCCTCGACATGCCGACCAGGCCCGCCAGGAGCGACAGGCCCAGTCCTACCGAAGGGCTCTCCAGACCGACGCCGACCGCGAACGCGGCGGCGCTGGCCGAGTGGCCGGACGGCAGCGAATTGGACGTCGGCGTCCGCACTGAACGGCGGATCAGCGGCACGGTCAGCACGTTCGGCCGAGCCCGCTTCCAGATCCGCTTCGCGCCCTGGTTGGTGATCAGGCTGGTGAACGCGAGGGTGGCGACGCCGCGGGCCGCACCGCGGCGCACCGCCGGCTTCCCGGTCGCGGTGAGGACCGCCGCGATCGCGAACCACAGCTTCGAGTGGTCGGCCGCGGCGGTCAGCTTGGGCATCACCGCGTCCAGTAGTGGGCTGGGCGACTCCGCGATCGCCTCGTAGACCTCGCGGTCGAGGGTGCCGAGCCCCTTGCCGATCTGCCGAATGCCGCGGTGTCGCTGCCACAGGTCCATGGCCCCAACGTAGCCGCCACCCTTGACAAGTAATCCTGTCAAGGGTCACGATCGGACGATGCTCGACGTCGAGGTGATCTCCGACCCGGCCGCAGCCATCACTGCGCTGGACCCCGTGCGCACCAGACTCCTCGCCGAACTGGGCGAACCCGCTTCGGCGGCCACGCTGGCGACCCGCACGGGCATCACGCGACAGAAGGTCAACTACCACCTGCGTGCGCTCGAGCACCGCGGCCTCGTCGTCGCCGCGGGGGAGCGCAAGTGGGGTGGTCTCACCGAGCGGCTGATGGTGGCGTCGGCGTCGTCGTACGTCGTGTCGCCCCAGGCGCTGGGGCCAGTCGGCGCCGACCCCGCACGATCCGGCGACCGGCTGTCGGCGAGCTACCTCGTCGCACTCGCCGCCCGTTCCATCCGGGAGGTCGGCGAACTGTGGCGGCGCTCCCGCGACGCCGACAAGCGACTGGCAACGCTGTCGATCGACACCGCCGTCCGATTCGCATCGCCGTCGGAGCGCGCCCGGTTCGCCAATGACCTGACCGACGCCGTCACCAGCCTGGTCGCGCGCTACCACGACGACACCGCACCCCGCGGCCGCACCCATCGCCTGGTGGTTGCCGCCTACCCAGCACCCGCCACCGACTGAAGGGACACGACATGCCCGTGCGTAGAGACGACTCCGGCCGCCGATGGGTCGAGATGGAATTCCTGGTTCCCGGCACCCCTGAGGACGTGTGGAACGCGATCGCCACCGGACCGGGGATGAGCGCCTGGTTCACCCGCGCCGAGGTCGACGAATTCGTCGGTGGCGAGGTCACCTTCCACTTCGGGGGTGACGCCACCTCGACGGGGCCCGTCACCGCCTGGGAGCCGCCGGCGCGCTTCGGCTACGAGGAAGTGGGGTGGAGCGGCGAGGCGCCGCCCGTCGCCACCGAGGTGGTCGTGACCGGTCACAAGGGTGGCCAATGCGTCGTGCGCATGGTGCACAGCCTCTTCACCGACCGCGACGACTGGGACGACGAACTCGAGAGCTTCGAGGGCGGTTGGCCGGTCTTCTTCGCCATTCTGCGGCTCTACCTGCGGCACTTCGTCGGCCAGCCTGCGGCCGCCGTCTCGGTGATGATCCCGTCCGAGGTCGACGGAGCCCTGGCGTGGAGCGAGATCACCGAGGCGCTGAACCTGGCGGGCGCCAACGTCGGTGATCGCCGATCCGCCCCGGCCGGGGCGCCCGCGTTGAGCGGGGAGGTCGAACTGCTCCATCAGGATCGCGACAACCGCTACGTCATGCTGCGCCTCGACGAGCCCGCCGACGGCGTCGCCGTGATCGGTGCGCACTGCGCTCCCGGAGTCGCGATGGTGACCGCGAGCCTGTTCTTCTACGGGCCGGGGGCGACCGACCTCGCCGCCGAGCAGGAGGCCGCGTGGTCCCGGTGGATGCCCGATCGTGTCCGTTCGTCCACTTGATCCGTGACTGCATCGCTGCACACGATGGAGGGCATGCGCCGACTGCTGACCTCGTTGTGCGTCGCGGTCATTGCGCTCGTGGCGGCGCCGCAGGCCCGTGCCGAACTCGTCCCGTGGTTCGCCAACCAGGTGGGTAACGCCACGCAGGTGGTTTCCGTTGTCGGCGTTGGTGGTTCGGACGCCAAGGTGGACGTGTACGAGCGGACGTCGTCGGGCTGGCGCGCGGTGGGGGCGGGCATCCCGGCCAAGATCGGCTCGAAGGGCATGTCGCCCGAGCACTACGACGGGTCGATGCTGACGCCGATGGGCGTCTACACCCTGGACTTCGCCTTCGGCACGCAACCCAATCCCGGTGGCGGTCTGCAGTACGTGCAGGTGGGTCCGAACCATTGGTGGGACGGCGACATGAAGAGCCCGACCTACAACACGATGCAGGTGTGCGAGAAGGCCAAGTGTCCCTTCAGCACCGCGCTGAGCGATGGAACCGAAAACCTCGACATCCCGCAGTACGCCCATGCCGTCGTGATGGGCGTCAACAAGCAACGCATCCCCGGCAAGGGTGGCGCGTTCTTCCTGCACACCACCGACGGTGGGCCCACCGCCGGCTGCGTCGCCATCGACGACGAGATGCTCGTGAAGGTCATGCAGTGGCTGCGCCCCGGAGCGCTGATCGCGGTCTCCAAGTAGTCGCGGTCTGCGTGACTGCTACAGCGCGGCGATGGCGCGCCCGGCCTTCACCTTGAAGTCCAGCTCCTTGGTGGACAGCGACGCGTCGTAGGTGCGGTCGTATCCGGTGGCGCTGATCTTCCAGCCGTCGGCCGTCCGGCGGTACCTGTCGTGGTAGAAGCCCGCGCCGATCAACATGAAGTCGAACGCCGGAACGATCACCTTGTCCTGCAGGTACCAGATCCCGGTCGCCTCGTCGCCGTCGACGACGATCTCCGGGTGCGTCACCCGGTGCTCGGTGATGACCTCGGCGGGCATCGAGGTGACCATGAACTCGACGAGGGAGGCGCGGTCGGTGAAGTGGTGCTCCTCGCCGAGCGACTCGCCGTAGTCGCCGACCACGTCCTCGGTGAGCGTGTCGGCGAAGTCGTCCCAGTGCTTGGTGTCGAGCGCACGCAGGTAGCGGTACTTCACTTGCTGGATCTCGTCGATGTCACCCATGGCGACATAGAAACACACCGGTGGGCTCGCGCATATGATTCCGGCGTGGGATTTATTGACGGATACGTGAAATCGCCGTTCGCCGGCATCGCCCCGTGGATACTCCTGTCCGTCCTCTCGGGTCCGGGGCGGTTCGAGGAAGCGGCCTCGGCAGCGCTGGGGCTGTCGCTGCTGACGCTGTGGGTCGGGTGGCGACGAGCCATTCCCGTGCACCTGCTCGAGGTGTTCGGCGTCGCGTTCTTCGGCGTCATGGCCGGACTGGGACTGGTCGCCTCCGACGGAATGATCCAGTGGCTCGAGTCGTGGGCCGGCGAGGTCAGCAACGTCGCCCTCGCCGGGTTCGCGATCATCACGCTGCTGATCAAACGGCCGTTCACCGTGGCGTACGCCAAGGACACCACGCCCGAGGAGTATTGGGACACAGCGCAATTCCTGAAGGTGAACTACGCGATCTCCGCGGTATGGGCGGCGGCGTTCACCTTCTCGGCGATCGTCGGCGCGATCGGCGGCATCGTGTTGCACGGCGAGGCCGACTTCTGGACGGGCTGGATCCTGCCCATCGGGGCGATGCTCTTCGCGGTCGAGTTCACCGAGTTCTACCCCGACTACGCCGGCGCCGACGAGCCCGAATCCCGTCTTCGACTCCTCGACTGGCTGCCGCCATTCGTCCTGGTGGTCGGCATCGTGGGCTGGGTGTCGGAGTCGACGTCGGCCGCGGTGGGGATCACGCTGATCGTCGTCGGGATCGCCGGATCGGCGCTGATGGGGAAGACTCGGCGGGTCAAAACCTAGACGTCAGAACACCGTTCGCGTGCCACGCATCACCGCGCGGCGGAGTGTCCCGGCTCGAGCGCCCGCCCCCGGCGGTTATGGTGGCTTGATCATGAGCGAGCCGCTGGGGTTGTCGATCGGCACCACCAGCATGGTCGCGGCTCGGGTGGGCAGCACACCCGTCAGCCGCCGATCGGTGCTGACGGTGTCCGGTCAGCCGCTGGGCGGGTTCGTGGAGCGCGCCGGAGACCCCGTACCGCTGGTCGCTGCCGACGGGTCGAGGCATCTGGCCGACGACCTGATCGTCACCCTGCTCGACGAGATGGCCCGGAGTGACACCGCCCCGATCGCGATCGCGGTCCCCGCGCACTGGAACGGCGCGACACTGCGCGCGCTGCGCTCCGCGATGCGCAGCAGACCCAACCTGGCGCCGGGCGGCGTGCCCGCCCGCCTGGTGTCCGACGCCGTCACCACGCTGACCGCACTGCACGCCAGCCCCGGTCTGCCGACCAGCGGCGTGGTGGCCCTGATGGACTTCGGCGGCGGAGGGACCACCATCACCCTGGCCGACGCCGCATCGTCCTTCGAAGCGATCGAGACGCGGCGGATCGCGGACTTCTCCGGCGATCAGATCGACCAGGCACTGATGACCGACGTCCTGGACCGGATTGCCGGCGCCGGCGGTGTCGACCCGGCGGGAACCGCAGCCGTCGGCTCGCTCGCCCTGCTGCGGGACGAGTGCCGGCGCGCTAAGGAGCGACTCTCCGAGCAGGCAGCCACGGACGTGGGTGTTCAACTGCCCGGTCACCGCTCGACCGCGACGGTCACCCGCGACGACCTCGAAACCGTGCTGGACGGTCCGATGACCGCGTTGCTCGCCGAACTCGACGATCAGCTGTCCCGCAACAGGATTCACTGGTCCGACGTGACGGCGGTCGCGCTGGCCGGCGGTGGTGCGCGGATACCATTGATCGGTGCGCGACTCGCCGAGCACACCCGGTCCCCGGTGATCGCCACCCCGCAGCCCGCACTCGACGCTGCGGTGGGCGCCGCGGTGTTCGCCGCGCACGCTGCCGACTCCGATGCCCAGACCGGCGTTGCTCACGCGGCGGTCGTCACCGAGGCGATCAGCCAGGCGGCACCAGGGACCGCGACCTTCCGGGCGCTGGCGTGGTCGCAGGATCAGGACACCGAGGACCCGGTGCCCTACACCGGCCCCGACACCTACGTCCGCGAGGATCCCTACGGGCCGCCGACCGGCGCGACCGACGCAGTGCCGCAACACGTTCCGGATCGTAGTGAATACAGGGCATACGACGACGAGCCGCGCGCCTGGCAACGGGTACCGCAACTGGCGTTCGGGGTCGCTGCCGCCGTGGCGCTGATAGCGGTCGGAGGCGTGGCGATCGCGCTGACCAGCGGCACCGACGAGACGCAACCCAGCCCGAGCACCGCGCCGCTGACCGCGACGTCGACGGCGCCACCGATCACCTCCGAGCCCCAGCCGCCGCCGTCCGAACTGCCCCCGCCAGCGGCGGAACCGCCGCCTGCGCCCCCGGTCACCGAGGTGCCTCCGCCGCCGCCCGAGACCGTCACCGTGGAGCGGCCGGTCACCACGACGCCACCCACCACGACCACCACGACGACGACCACCACGACCACCACGACGACGACGACCACGCCATCGACCACCACGACGACGCCGTCCACCACCACCACGACCACCACGCCGCCAACCACCAGGACGACCACGACGCCGCCGATGACGACGAGCTACATCACGGTGCCGTTCGTGCCGGTCCCCATCCCGGTTCAGGTGCCGAACACCCCCGTGCCGCCGCCGGTGTACCAGCAGCCGCCGCCGCTCTTCCCCTACTGAGGCCTACAGCAACGGGTGATGGCACGCCGCAACGTGATTCGGGACGAGTTCACGCAATGCGGGGTCGTCCACCCGGCAATCGTCACCGACGCGCGGGCAGCGTGTGTGGAAGCGACAGCCCGGCGGTGGGTCGATCGGGCTCGGCGGATCGCCCTCCAGCACCAGACGCTCCCGCGCCGCGTTGGCTCTCGGGTCGGGCACCGGGACCGCCGACAGCAGCGCGTGCGAGTAGGGATGCAGGGGGTGCTCGTACAGCCCGGCGGCCGTGGCGCTCTCGACGATCCGGCCCAGGTACATGACCGCCACGTGGTGCGACACGTGCCGCACCACGCCGAGGTCGTGGGCCACGAAGAGGTAGGCCAGCCCCAGTTCGTCCTGCAGGTCCTTGAGCAGGTTGACGATCTGCGCCTGCACCGACACGTCGAGCGCGGAGACTGGTTCGTCGGCGATGATCAGGCTGGGTTCCAGTGCCAGAGCACGGGCTATGCCGATGCGTTGCCGCTGCCCACCGGAGAATTCGTGCGGGAAGCGCTCGCCGTGCTCGGGCCGCAACCCCACTCGGTCGAGCAGGTCGCGCACCCGTGCCTCGACGTCGCGGCCCGACGCGAGCCCGTGCATCTCCATCGGATCGCCGATGATCTGACCCACGCGCTTGCGCGGATTCAACGAGGCATACGGGTCCTGGAAGATCATCTGCATCCGCCGGCGGAACGGCCGCATCTGGCGCCGGTTGCGCCCGACGAGTTCCTCGCCCTCGAACCGCACCGACCCCGAGGTCGGATCGACCAGCTGCAGGATGGTGCGGCACAGCGTCGACTTGCCGCAGCCGGATTCCCCGACCAATCCCAGGGTTTCGCCCTTGCGGAGTGACAGGCTCACGCCGTCGACCGCGCGTACCTTGGCGACCTCGCGTTCGACCACGACGCCGGACCTGATCGGGAAGTGCTTGACGAGGTCGGTGACCTCGAGCAGCGGTTCGCTCACGTGCTCACCACCCGTTGCAGGCCGATGCGTCCGTCGACGTCGCGCAGCAGGCGCTTCTGGTCGAGATCCAGCCAGCAGCGGTCGCGGTCCAGCTCCGGCGGGATCGTGCACGCGTCGAACTCGTGCGGGCAGCGCGGCGCGAACCGGCAACCCGTTGGCGGGTGCAGCAGCGACGGCGGTTGCCCCGGGATCTGGGGTAGGCGATCGGGATTCGGCTGATCGAGCCGTGCCAACGAGCCCAGCAGACCCCACGTGTACGGGTGGCGCGGATCGTAGAACAGGTCGTCGAGCCGAGCGTTCTCCACGATCTGCCCGGCGTACATCACCGCCACGCGGTGGGCGATCTCCGCGACCACGCCGAGGTCGTGGGTGATCAGGACGACCGCAAGCCCCCGCTCCCGGTTGAGGTCGGTGAGCAATCGCAGGATCTGCGCCTGGACCGTCACGTCGAGCGCGGTGGTCGGCTCGTCGGCGATCAGGACGTCGGGGTCCAGGGACAGTGCCATCGCGATCATCACGCGTTGGCGCATGCCGCCGGAGAACGAGTGCGGGTAGTCGCGGACGCGTCGCTCGGGATTCGGGATGCCCACCGTGCGTAGCAAGTCCACCGCGCGGTCACGGGCGTCGCGCTTCGACACGTCGCGGTGGGCGCGGATCATCTCCACCAGCTGGTCGCCCACCCGGTACACCGGATTCAGCGACGTCATCGGGTCCTGGAAGATCATCGCGATCCGCTCGCCGCGGACCGCCCGCAGCCGCTCGTCGTCCAGCTCGGTGAGGTCGAGGCCGTCGAAGCGGACCGAACCCGTGATCGTCGCGTTGGGAGCGCGCGTCAGCCCGATTAAGGTCTGCGCGGTGACGCTCTTGCCGGAGCCGGATTCGCCCACTATGGCCAGGATCTCGCCCGCGTCGAGCGCGAACGACACCCCGTCTACGGCTTGCACCACGCCGCCGTCGGTGGCGAAGCCGACCCGCAGGTCGTCGACTTCAAGGATCACGAAGGTGCCGCCTCTCCCAGTCGGATGCGTGGATCGAGGAACGCGTAGGCCAGATCCACGAGGGTGTTGAACAGCACGATGAAGAAGGCGCCGAAGATGGTGACGCCCATCAGCGGCGGCAGATCGAGACTTCCGATGGCCTGCCCGGCATAGAGGCCGACCCCGTTCAGGTTGAACACGGTCTCGGTGAGGATGGCCCCGCCGCCGACGACGGCGCCGAAGTCGAGGCCGAACAGCGTCACGACCGGGATCATCGAGTTCCGCAGCACGTGGCGCATCCTGACCTGACGCTCGCTGATGCCCTTGGCGCGCGCAGTACGCACGTAGTCCTCGTTCATCACGTCGAGCATGTTCGAGCGCAGCACGCGGCTGTAGAAGCCGACGTAGAGCACCGCCAGGGTGAGCCACGGCAGGATCAGGTGATACGCCCAGTCCACCGGGTCCCTGCCCAGCGGAACGTAACTGCTGGTGGGGAACAGCTGGGCCTTGAAGCTGAGGTAGTACAACAGGATCGCCGCGAGCCAGAAGACCGGGACGGAGATGCCGACCAGCGACAGGATCGTCAACGCGCGGTCGGTGAACTTGCCGGCATGTACGGCACTGAGATAGCCGAACACCAGTGCCAGCGCCATCCAGATCACCGCGGCGCCGATGCACAGCGACAGCGTGGCAGGCAGACCCTTCCAGATCTGCTCGACGACGTTCTGCGAGCTGGCGTACGACGTCAGTTCCCCGGTGAAGATCTGCCTCATCATCGTCACGTACTGCTCGGGCAGCGGCTTGTCGAGGCCGAGATCCGCTGTGACGCGCGCGATCAACTCCGGATTGGCGTTCTTGCCCGCGATGCGTGCTGCGGGGTCGGAGTTCGGGATCACGTTGAAGATCAGGAACACGATGACCGAGATCGCGAACAGTACCGCGAGCATGCCGAGTAGCCGCCGTACGACGAAGCGCCCCATGTCAGTGCTCCAGCCTGATCTTGGCGCGCGGATCCAGCGCGTCGCGCAGCCCGTCGCCGAACACGTTGAGCGCCAACACTGTAAGCACGATCATAACGCCCGGCACGATCGTCAGGTGCGGCGCGGTGTAGATCGTCTGGTACCCGTCGGCGATCATCGTGCCCCACGACGCGTTCGGCGCGCGCACACCGGCGCCGAGGAACGACAGCGACGACTCGAGCAGCATGTTGTTGGCGATGTTGAGCGTGAAGAACACGATGATCGTGGACATCACGTTGGGCAGCAGCTCGGCGACCATGATGCGCAGCGGCCCCGAACCCTGCGCCACCGCGGCCTCGACGAACTCCTTCTCGCGCAACGCCAGGATCTCGCCGCGGATGGGACGCGCCATGTACGGCACGTACACCAGACCGATGATGAAGATGGGGATCCACAACGAATCACCCGCGACGACCAGTCCGCCGATCTTCAACCCGCCCAGCGCCAGTGCGGTGCCGAGCGCAATGCCGAGCAGCAGGACCGGAAAGGCCCAGACCACGTCCATGATCCGCGACAGGATCGCGTCGATCCAGCCGCGGTAGTACCCGCAGAGCAGCCCGACGAGCACGGCCAGGGCCGTGGTCACCACCGCGGCGGCGACGCCGATGAAGATCGACGTCCGGCCGCCGTAGAGCAGTCGCACCATCACGTCGCGCCCATTCTGGTCCGCGCCGAGCAGGTAGCGGCCGTGCAGGCCGGGGCCCAGCGGCGTCCCGTCCGGTGACACGACGTAGGTCTCCTGCCCGTCGATGAGCACCTTGTCGGTGATGTGGTTCTGGTTGGGGCCGGTGTGCGCGACGTGCTCGGCCCACAGCGGCGCGGCCAGGCACAGCAGCACGATCAGCACGAACAGCGCGCCGAACACCAACGCCATCTTGTTGCCGCGCAACCGAAGCCACGCCAGGTACCAGGGGCTGCGGCCACGGATCGACTCACTGGGGACGCCGACGGGTACCGGAATCTCGCCCGGTGCCTCGACGTCCCCGATCGGGGCGCCCATCTACTTCAGAGCCAGGGCCGAGTAGTCCTGATTGAAGAGCAGATGGTTGTAGGCCTTGTCGAAGTCGATGCGTTCCGACACGAAGGTGGCGAACTGCTCGTTGCCGTACGGCGCCCACGCCGCCTGCTCCATGAACGACTTGTCGAGCGCTGCGTACTGCTGCTCGACGCCGCCGTCGGAGAGCTGCTTGGCCAGGAGTTCGTCCATCTTGGCGTCGAGGCCGGGGATGCTGACGCGGGAGAAGTTGTTGCCGTTGGTGGGCAGGATGCTCGCGCCATTGAGCAGCGGCCGGAAGAAGTCGTCCGGGTGCGGGAAGTCCTGGAACCAGTTGGCGAACCCGGTGTCGAGGTCGGGAGTGGCCTGGTTGCCGATGGTGGTGAAGTAGACGTCGCCTGCGATGACCTTGAGCGTGGCGTTGAACCCCAGCTGGATCAGCAGGTCGTGGTAGTACTCGCCGATGCGCTTGCGGTCCGGCTCGTCGTTGGTCCACACGGTGATGTCCTTGTCGGCCGGGTTCGCCTCGGCCAGAAGCGCTTTGGCCTTGTTCATGTCCGGACCGGGGTACAGCTCGTACTCCTCGTACCCGGGCATGCCCGGCGGCAGGATCTGCTGCGTCGGGTGCATCCGTCCACCGAAGACGCGGTTCAGCGCCTCGGGGTCGATGGCGTAGTTGATCGCCTGGCGCACCCGCACGTCGTTGAACGGCGCCGTCTGGTTGTTCATCCAGAAGTAGTAGGTGTTGATCGACTCCTCGAGGCGGAACCGTTCCCCGAAGCGCGTCTTGACCTCCTGGAGCCGATCGGCGTCCGGCGGGTCGACCATGAAGTCGATGGTGTTCTGCTCGACGCCCGTGACCTGGGCCGAGTTGCTCTTGTTCTGGGTGATCGTGATCTTGTCGACGGCGGCATCGGCGACTTCGGTTGCGCCGGCGTCCTTCACGGTCTGGAAGTTCGGATTGCGTTCCATCGTCAGCGTCTGCGGCGCCTCGACACTGGAGATCATGAACGGTCCGCTGGACGGCGGCGGATCGTTGGTCGCGTCCTTGTCGAGCGGAGTGCTCGGCGGAACGGGCGCCGAGAACGGCAGACCGAGGACGTTCTCGAAGGTGCCGTTGGGCTCGGTGAGGGTGATGGTGATGTCGCCGGTGCCGTCGTTGGTGGTGATCCCGGCGATCCGGTCGGCCTTGCCGTCGGCGTAGTCGCTCGCGCCCACGATCGGTTCGAAGAAGACCGAGCCGCCCGAATCCGCCTTGAACAGGCGCTGAACGGCGTAGGCGAAGTCGGACGCCTTGATCGGGGTGCCGTCGGAGTACTTCATGTTCTGCCGCAGCTTCAGTTGGTAGGTCTTGCCGTCGGCGGAGATCGTGGGCATCTCCGATGCCAGGCCGGGTACTACCTCGGTGCCCGCCTCTCCCTTGGCGTGCTTGTACGTCAGCAGCGGAACGTAGGTGTTGTACAACACCTCCCAGCCCTCGACCGTGTATGACAGCTGCGGGTCGATGTAGTCGGGGAACGACGTCATGGTGACGTTGATGTCGCCTCCGGTGCCCCCACTGCCCGACGAGCCCTCGTCGCCACCGCATGCGCCGAGCCCCAAGGTCAGGGCCGTCACGCAGACGACGGCGGAAAGCTTGCGCACTGTGCTCATCGAGTCTCCTCCGGTGGACCGGGGCTGTCCGGTCGGTGTCCTAAAGCTGTACGCCTGTCGACGTGTCCGTAGAGCATCTTCACCGAAATTCGGTGGATGGCAACTCGAACATTCAGGAAGATGACAGATTTACCGGAAGTATTACGGGCGCAGCGAACGTTTGACCGAAAGGAACACTTGACGGGCAAGCAAGGGCGGCACCGAGTTCCCCAGCTGCGCCTGCACACTGGCCCTGCTCCCGACGAGTTCGAACTCGTCGGGGAACGTGAACAGCCGCTTCACCTCGGCGGCACGCAACCTCCGGTTGCTCCAGTGGAACGGCCCGACGTTGGGTCCGGGCTGGGCCTGAATGGTCGGTGACGGTTTGGCCGGGTCCAGCTTCAGCAAAAAGGACCAGTAGCGGCTACGCCACTCGAACTTGGGCGCGGGGTGTCCGCGTTCTGCCGTGTAGTGCAGGTAATTCCCACCGGGCGGGATCTCCCCGAGCAGGGGTGCGTACTGGCCGCGGAGCACTTCCTCGGGTTCGGGGTCGCAGATCAGGCCCTCGAGCGCCTCACCCGCCGTGACGAACGGACGCTCGCCGTTGCCGGTGTCGCGCCGCTCCCAGCGGCCGCCGTGCGTCGGCACCGGAAGCGCGGGCGTCGGCTTGTCCTTCGGGGCGCCGACGATGAACAGCCGCGGGCGAGCCTGTGGCACACCGAAGTTGGCGGCATGCAGGACGTCGAGGTGGTAGGCGTAGCCGGCTTCGTCTATCTCGCGGAGTAGCCGCAGCAGCGCAGGCCGGCTCGCGCGGTTGTCGTAGGTGAGTGCGTACACGTTCTCCAGCACGAAGGCGCGCGGCCTGGCCTCGCGCAGCACCCGGGTGTACTCCTGCAGCAGCGATGCGTCGGGATCGAGCCCCGAACGCTTCCACTCCAGCCAGAAACCGCTCTTCGAGAAGGGGGTGCACGGCGGCCCGCCGAGCAGCAGGTCGGGGCGCTGCCCCTTGCGCAGTCCCGCCGCGCGCAGGATCTCGGCAGTGCTCGTCTCCAGGATGTCCTTCTGGATCACCGGCGACGCCAGTCCCGAGAAGTTCTTCTCCATCGTCAGCGCCGCGTCGCGATTGCGTTCGACCGCGGCCCGCACGTCGAAGCCGGCGGCTTCGGCACCGTGGTCGAGACCGCCCGCACCGGAGAACAGCGAGATCGCCGTCGCCCTCCTGGTGCTCGCCGTGCTCGCCATGGCAAGAGCATCCCACGACCCACCGACGAAACCTGGGTAGCCGGGCCTACCTGTCGAGTTCCTTGGCCAGCAACAGTTCCACCGCGCGTGCCGTCTTGAACGGGAACTTGCGCCAGAACGCATAGAACTCCGACTCGGTGTCGAACTCGCCGCGGCCCGCCCGCAGATCCTCGATCCTGTCGACCGCGCCGATGTACTCGCGGGTGGTCGACGACCGGTGCCTGCTCGCGATCCGCCACGGCTGCTGCACGATGAGTTCGAGGTCCGCGACCCGGCCGGGGCCCGTCTCGTCGAGCGTGTAGATGCCCAGCACGTCGAGGTGGGACGCGTAGTCCGCGAAGGGCCGCATGACGCCGGGGAACGAGATGCGTGGATGCCGGAAGTAGGTGTTGCCCGTATAGAGGGTGATGCGGCTCTGCGTCCGTCCCAGCGGATTGCCCCGCGCGCCGACCGCCCGCCTGGCGACCTTGATGTCGACGGCGTGGAAGCCGCCGCCGAACGCGTCTCCGCCGAACTCGACGTCCGGGTAGCCCCGCTCGGTGCCGCGTGCCGCCGTCGCTCCCGGCACGTCCTCGGCCCGATCCATCAGGAAGCTGACGATGCCCACCTCGAGCACGTTGGCCAGTGCTGCCGGTTCCTTCGGAAGCGGCAGGATGTGCCCACCGGCGGTCAGCTGCTCCTCGAGGTCCTCGGGGCCGTGCGCGATCACCGGCCAGGCGTGATCACCGCGGCTGCGGAACACCCCGCCCAGACCCCAGCCGTAATCGGCGCACTGCTCTCGCAGCCATTGCTCCACCAGCACGGGTTAGCGGTGCACGTCGGTGACGGTCGCCTCGATGCTCGCGCTGGTGGGGCCGACGACGTCGGCGACGACTCGGGCGCAGATCCGCTCGACGCGCGCCACGACGTCGCGCAGGTCGACGCCGTAACGGCCGGACAGCGAAACGGTGACCGAGACGAGTTCCCCGTCGCGGACGTCGGCGGCGACGTCGAGCAGCCAGCTATCCGGGTCGGGCCGGATTGCGCGTGACAGCGCGGTGCGCAGCGCAAGGTCGCTGACCGCGAGCGTGCCCAGCTCGGATCGCCCGGTCGGATCGGTCACGGTGATCGGCCAGCCGCCGCGCGGGGTGTCGCGGACCGCGCGAATGATCCGGTCCTCCATGGCATTCCAGCCATGCTCGGGCACCGCGCGCAGTGCGCGCCCGGCGTGCGCGAACGTACCCATCGAGTCGTGGTCACCTATCGCCATCGTTGAAGCCTCTGCTGGAGGGTGGCGCGTGCGCGGTGGTGCTGACCGCGCGCGCTGTCGGGGCTCAAGTCGAGGATGGTCCCGATCTGGGGGAACGTCAATTCCTCCACTTCTCTCAACAACCAGGCCGCCCGCTGCCGGGGCGGCAGTTCACCGAGGGCCGCCTCCAGTGCGTCGAGGAACTCCTCGTTGGACACGCTGGCGAACGGATCCGACGTCGGCGACGGGTCAGCGGGTTCGATCAGGCGGTCGTCGATGGGGATGGCGCGCTTGACCCGGTGCGAGTCGACGACCTTGCGGGCGCAGATCGTGAACAGCCACGTGCGGACGGTGGATTCGCCCCGGAACGTGCCGATCTGGCGCCACGCCGCGATGAACGTCTCCTGCAGGATGTCGTACACCGCATCGGCGTCGCGCGTCATCCGCCGCGCGTAGCGGTGCAGTGCAGGCCCGTGCAGGCGGATCAGTTCCTCGAAGGCCGCCCGGTCGCCGGCAACGGCAGCCGCCGCCAGCGCTCGCTCCTGCCCACCGTCGGTCGTGGTGTCGAGCATGGTTGCCGGTTCCCTCCCAAATGCGTGCGCAGTTGCGCCTTTGGCGAGCGCACCAAGATCATTCGGCGCCGACGGCGCTCGGGTTGCTGTGGTGAGGACCACACCGACCGGGTATGCGGTTTACCAACTACGCCCCGTCTTACCAGGCGTACCCATCGAAAGGACACCGAACAGATGACCAGCGCCAAGGAATCCACCACCACATCCGAGGGCACCTCGGCAGTCGCCAAGGGCGGCAGCGGCACGATCACCACTAGCCAGGGCAAGACCGTGATCGCCGACGTCGTCGTATCCAAGATCGCCGGCCTGGCTGCACGCGAGGTCAACGGCGTGTACGCCCTTGGCGGCGGGGCCAGCCGCGCCGTCGGCGCGCTGCGCGAGCGCATCCCAGGCGCATCCGTCAACCACTCGCAGGGCGTATCCGTCGAGGTGGGAGAGACCCAAGCCGCCGTCGACATCGACATCGTCGTCGAGTACGGCGTCTCGATCTCCGACCTCGCATCGGGCATTCGCCGCAACGTCATTGCCGCCATCGAGCGCATGACCGGCCTGCAGGTCGTAGAGGTCGACATCACGGTGCACGACATCCACGTCGCGGACGGCTCCGCCGAGGAGAGCCCAGCCGGCGGGTTGACGCGCGTCGAGTGACCGACATGTCCGAGACGGAACTCGCCGATTCGATCGCCGAGGCGATACTCGCCGTACCCGGTGTGGCTGGGCTGCACCCCGGAATGTTCGGCGAGGTCGGCACCTACCTCCCGGGCCGCCGGGTGACCGGGGTGCGCATCACCGACGACGGGGTCGACGTGCACGTCACGGTGCACGAGGGCGTCGACGTCCGCAGGACCGCAGTCGCGGTCCGCGATGCCGTGGCCCTGGTGGCGCCGGGCTCGACCGTGGACGTCACGGTCGAGGACATCGCTCCCGCCGTCCGCCCATGACGTCGGAACGGCGGCGGGCTGCGATCCGCCGCCACCACCCCGCCGTCCGCCCATGACGTCGGAACGGCGGCGGGCTGCGATCCGCCGCCACCACCCCGACGTCGGCGGCGATCCGGAACTCCTGATCGCCGCACTCGCCGGCGCTCCATTCAACGACGGCGCCCCAGTGGTCGTCGTCGCGACCGCGAGGGGTCGGCTGGCCCGCACCCGTCGCCGCGCCACGCGGTGGTGGAACCGCCGTCGGAACTCCGGGCGCTTCGCGCGCCCATTCGACCAACCACGAACGTTCGATCACCAACGGAGGAAACAATGACCACCGCAACTGCCGGCTTGCTCGCCGGTCTACTGCTTGGAGTGGCGGCGGCCGCAGGCGGCTTCACCGGCTTCCTGCTTGCCCTCGTATTGGGAGCCATCGGCTACGCCGTCGGTGGACACCGCGACGGCGAATTCGACGTCGTCGCACTGCTGCGGGGGCGGGGTCGTGGCTGACACCGGCGCAGCCGCCGAGGCGCCTGCCCTCGCCGACGACGCGGGCGAGCGCGGCAGCTTGACCGTGCGCGACCGGGCCGTCGAGCGGCTGGTGATCGCGGCGGCACTGGACTGCGATGGCGTCGACCGCCGCAGTACCGGAGTCGACCGGATCACCGGTCGCGAACTCCCCAGGGCCGACGTGGTCGTCTCCGGCGATCACGTCCGTGCGGCCGTGGCGGTCGCCGTCGAATGGCGCCGTCCACTCGCAGAGACCTCGAGCGCGGTGGCGCAGAGCGTGACTCATGCGCTCGCCACGATGAGCGGACTCGTCGTCGACGGCGTCGACGTGCACGTGGCCACCGTCCTTCCGCCCGGCGCCGGTACACCGAAGCGGAGGGTGTCATGACGACCGCGACCGCACCGAAGCAAGCAGCGGGGGCGAGCTACCTCGCCGCCCTGATGGCGGTGCTGCTCATCGGTGTGGGCGCCGTCGGCGTTCGCGACGCGCTCCTCGGAGCAGGCGTGATCGACGGCTCGGCGTGGATCCCTGCCGTCCTCAGACTGTTCGACGGCCTCGTCGCCGGCTCGTGGCTGCTGCCGGTGGGCGTGGTCGCGCTGGTCCTCGGCCTGTTCTGCGTGGTCCTCGCACTCAAGCCGCGGCGCAGACGCACCGTCGACGTCGACGCCGACTCGGCGGTGTACCTCGACGTCCGCGAGGTGGCCCGAATCGCCTCTGCCGCAGCAGAAACCGTATCCGGGGTGCTGAAGGCCAACAGTTCCGCCACGCGCCGACGGGTCGCGGTCCGCTGCCTCGTCACGGGCCCGGTGTCGCGAGAGGTCATCGAGCAGGCGATCAGCAGCGAGCTGGCCGCGCTCACCCATCCCGTACGCATCCGCGTCAAGACCCGAACGGAGGCGACCACGTGACTCGCCGAGCCGAGTTCTTCGACCGACTGACCGTACTGCTGCTGGGCCTCGGCCTGGCGGCCGTGGGCTTGGCCGCGGTGTCGTGGCGGACGAGGTCCGATGGCGCGACCGAGACCCTCTCGATGGCACCGTCCCTGGATGCCGCCGCACAACCGTGGTGGACGTGGGCCTGTGGTGTCGCGGGTGTCGTGCTGATCCTCGCGGGCATGCGCTGGCTCGCGGCACATCGGCGTGCCGCCAAGCCGCCCCCGGTCCGGCTCGAGGCAGCAGGCGCCCCCGCCAACGCGATCCTCACCGCCGACGTCGCGGGCGTGGTCGACGCCGCCACCCAGGCTCTGCGGGACGAACCCGCGGTGCTCAAGGCCAACGCCAAGGCAACCAGGGAGCGCGGTACGCCGACGGTCACGTTGGACGTGACGGTCGCTGCGCGACAGGGACTCGTCAGTGGTGTGCGAGCCGCCGACGACGTCGCCGGGGCGCTGCGGGAGATGCTGGGTGACGCGGTGGCCGTGCGCACCCGACTGCGGGTCGACGCCAAGCGGACACACGCCGCGGAACGCTGATCGCAGGGTCAGCGCTGCGAGAAGACGCTGACCTTGCGACCGGTCGCCTTCGCGGCGTACATGGCTGCGTCGGCGTCCCGCAGTAGCGTCGCCGCGTCGCGCGAATCGTCGCGGTGAGTGTCGATGACGCCGATGCTGGCCCCGAGATGCAGTGTGCCCCCTGGTATTTCGATGGGCTCGGTCAGCACGTCGCGGATGCGGCTGACGAACCGCTCGAGTGCGCCGTCCTCCAATTCGCCGATCAGCAGTGCGACGAACTCGTCACCCGCCAGCCGGCCGACGATGTCGTTCTTGCGGACTGCCGTGCACAGCCGGTTCGCCGTGGCCTGGAGTACCGTGTCGCCGACGTCGTGCCCCAGGGTGTCGTTGACCGTCTTGAGGTCGTCGAGATCGATGAACAGCACGGCCCGCAGGAGTCCGGCTCTGCGGTGCAGCGCGTCGATGGTTTCCATGATGTGGGCGCGGTTCGGCAGGCCGGTCAGGCCGTCGTGCGCGGCTTGGAACGCCAGGTGCTCGGTGGCCGCCCGCTGCGAGGTCACGTCCGTGAAGGAGACGAGTACCGGCGACCGGTCGGGCGAGTCTGGGTGCAGCAACTGGCAATTCGCCGACAGCCAGACGCGCCGCCCGTCTGGCCTGTCGATGCCCATGATGCGCCCGATCGTCGGCAGGCCGGTGGTGAACGCACGCGCGATCGGCCGCTCCCCGGGCCGCAGCAGCGCGCCGTCCGCGTCGTAGAGGGGGAGGTCCTGCACGCTGAAGTCCTCCGATTGACCGTCGAGACCGAGGATCCGGCGCGCGGCCGGGTTGATGGTGAGCATCCAGCCGTTCTCGTCGATGACGAAGATGCCCTCGGGTAGCGCGTTGATGACGGTGCGCAGATTGCGCGACGCGCGGCGGAGCGCCGTTTCGTCCGAGCAGATCAGGACGAAGCCGTCGTCGTACTCGGTCACCGACACCCGCATGGTCCGCACGGTGCCGTCCATCGCATAGTGCGAGGCGTGGGCCACCCCGCCGTCGCGTACGACGGCGGCCGGGTCGATGGACGCCCCGACGGCGATCTCCAGGGGGAGGGCGAGGGCACGGTGGGCCGGTCGCAGGTAGACCCGTTCGGCTGCCGGGTTCCAGCTGGTGACCATGCCGGCGCGGGTCACGGCGATGATGGCGTCGCCGGCGTTCTCCACCAGCGCCGCCTGCTGCGCGAGTGCGTCCTGAGTGGCGCGGACGTCGGTGAGGCCCCGCAGGATCAGCTGGTAGGCGGTCGCGCCCTTCCACGTCGTCATCACCGACAGCACCTCGACGTGGATCTCGGCGCCGTCGACGCAGACCATCGTGGCCCGCAACGGCAGGGACGCGTCGCCGGGACGGCGCAGTGCGGCCGTCCGACCGACGACCTGGGGTACCGACCTGGCGTGCACGAACCGGGACACCGCGTGGCCGAGGAGTTCGCGTGCACTCCGCGCGCCGAGTCGGCGCACCGCGACGGCGTTGAAGAAGACGAACCGCCCGTCCTGGTGAATGCAGATGGCATCGGGGCTGTGGTCGATGATCTGCGCGAAGGCGTCGCTGCCGGCGTCCGGACCGCGGGGTTCGTGGGTGGGGGGCCGGTGAGTGGGGGTTGGCATCGGCGCGTCGATGCGGAGATTCGGGGGAGTGTGCGCCCGGCCGTTCGACCGAGCCTCGGCGGCGGGATGCGGCCGACCGTTCTGCCCGGTTTCCCGTTGACCGTTGCGGGTCGGCGCGTTGACGAACGGCTCGATCGCGACCGGACCCGTACCCGGATCCTCGTCGCCGACGAACGGCTCGCGATGCCTCATTGGGTGCCCCCGCACACCGAAATCGCCATGACAGTTTCCCCGACGTCCGACGGCTCGGCGCCCAGCCACCTTCGTTGCTTTGCTATCGAACTTCGCTTGGTGAATGTGAAAGTTTGCTCAACGTCTGAACCGGTGCGGCTGGAAAACCCGACCCTACCCGATTGGCCACCCCTTTCCCGAACTTGGGAGCGGACACGCTCCGTTAGCCGGTTATTGGCGCCACCGTCGTTTCTTCGCTAAACCCCCACCACCCGGTCCGATAGTCCTTGCCGTCCCGCATGTTCGGCGTGTCGGGGCCGCCGCCGGGGTGTCCAGCAACGGGGTTGCTCAGCGTCTCCCCAGCGGGATGGCGGTGACACGTTGCGAGAACCCGCGACCCCCCGGCGTTGCTCGGCGGGCGGACCCCCGCGCACCGCCGGTTGATCTTGATCGGCCGAAGTCGTTCGCCGACAACTCGATTCGTCGCCACCCGCCAGGGGGCGGGGTGCCAGTCGGCGGGAGGCGGATGCATAGCCCGTCGCCGGCGCCTGCGGTTCCATGCGTGCGGGGTGATGCAGGGCTGATCGATGCCTAGCAACTTACGTTGCTAAACAATAACTCTGTGTATGAAATACCAGCTAGATAGCTAAAAATACGAAAAGTATGGTATTGCTATAACGACCATACGGATCGCGTTGCACCGTCCGGTGCATGCCGCCAGAGAGGGATGACTCTGTGAAGCTTGACGAGGCGACGGTGTTCGACGGATTCACACGGGCTGCGTGCTGGGATCCGGTGGCGGAATGCACGATGGTGATGGCGACGCCCGAGGCGGAACCCGAACTCTTCGCCGACTATCACCGCGGTGCCGTGGCGAGTTACGCGCGCTTCGGCGTCAGCGATGCCCTGGACTCCGACCGGGCGCAGTGCGCCGATGACACCGGGTTGTTCTGGGCGTTGACCGACGTCGACGGCCGCGTCGTGGGTGGCGTCCGGGCGAAGGGCCCGCTGCGTTCCGCGGATGACTCACATGCGGTGGTGGAGTGGGCAGGCCAGGACGGCGAGAACGAGGTGCGCGAGATGATCGACGAGCGCGTACCGCTGGGCATCCTCGAGATGAAGGCCGCCTGGCTGGCGAAGGACCCGACCGGGGGGCGGCACCGGGCGAAGATGATCGCCCGCAGCGGCTTCCATGCGATGGCCATCTTCGACGTGAACTACTGCATGGCCACGACGGCAGCCCACATCCTCGAGCAGTGGCGCTCGTCGGGCGGTGTGGTCGCAGCGATCCCGGCTACTCCCTATCCCAACGAGCAATACCAGACCCAGATGATGTGGTGGGACCGGCGCACGTTCGCCGCGCACGGCGAATCCGACCAGATCGAGGCCATCATCAGGGAGATGGCGCAGGTGCGCCGGTCGCTGCAGTCCCAGGACACCGGCCTGGTAGCGGCCACGACGTCGTACCGCTCGGTGCGCGAGCGCTCGCGGTCCCAGTGGGGCAACTGGCAGACGATGGGTGAACTCGCCAACGTCTAGCGATCGTGACCTGCTCGAATGTTCACCAGACGGTTGCGGCATCAAAAGACGCGCAGCTATAGTCACGGTTCTGTAACAGCGAGCGAACGGTCCGGTATCGGGATTTGCCAGTCGAACCCCGATTCAAACGTAGGGTGCTGCCAGTGGGACGACACGCGTTAGCCAGTAAGCGGCGGACGTCGTCGGTTCTGGCTGCCACGGTGATCGGTCCGATCGCGGTTCTCCTCGCCTCGGCGGGGGACGTGCAGCCCCAACCCGTCATGGTCGAGGCCAAGCCGGCGCCCATGACGCCCGTGGCCGCCGTCGCGCCCTGCTGCCTGGAGGTCGTCTCCGCCCCGGACGAGTTCGTTGCTGCGCCGGTCGTCGCTCCGCAGGAGGGCGCACAGACAGGTCCCGCGCAGTTGGTGTCGTCGTCGCGGTGGCGAACGGCCGCCAAGCCGCCCGAACTGCTGCCTGCCGGCCTCGCCCCGGAGAGCGGCCTGCAGATCAAGACGATCCTGGTGGCCCGCGCCATCAGCAAGGCGTTCCCGGAGATCACCAGCATTGGTGGACATCGCTCCGACCCGCTGCCGTGGCACCCGAACGGTCTTGCGATCGACGTGATGATCCCGAACGCGAGTTCGGCATCCGGGATTGCGCTCGGCAACGAGATCGTCGCGTTCGTGCTGAAGAACGCCAAGCGATTCGGCATGCAGGACGCGATCTGGCGCGGGGTGTATTACACGCCCGGCGGCCCGTCCGGAGGCGGGGCAGGCCATTTCGACCACGTGCACATCACGACCACCGGCGGGGGATACCCGACCGGTGAGGAGCTGTACTACCGCTGAGCCGTAGTCGCGGGACTAGAAGACGATGGTCTGGTTCCCGTAGCGGACGATGCGGTTCTCGCAGTGCAGCAGCAACCGGCCCACGTCCCGAACTCGTCGGGTCTGAAGACCAGGGTCGGGATGGCGCCCGCCGCCCTGCTCTGCCGCTACGTTCGCGTCCGCTCGATCCGTCATGACCAAACCCCCTGTCGACCGACTTCCCCGTGACGTGACACCAGGGGCGCCGGCATGGCCGACGCCCCTGGTGTCTTGGCAGTGCTGACCCGTGGAGGTCGTTGGCTACCGGTTGTGCGGACCCGCTACGAGGAGGCGCCGTCAGCGCCGTCGGCACCGTCGCTACCACCGGCGCCGGCAGTGCCGGACCCGCCAGTCGCTCCGGTTGCGCCGGTCGCTCCGGTGCTACCGGTCGCTCCGGTTGCGCCGGTCGCTCCGGTCCCACCCGTGGCGCCGGTGGTACCGGCCCCGCCGGTGTGCCCGAACAGGCCGCTGCCACCGGCAGTGCCGGTTGCGCCGCCGGTCCCGCCGGTGCCCCCGGTCCCGCCTGCAGCACCGGTGCCCCCGGTCCCGCCGGACCCACCGGTTCCACCCGCTCCGCCAGCGCCGGCCGGGCCACCCGATGCGCCCGAACCACCCTCGCCGCCGAGTCCGCCGACACCGGTGCCACCCACACCCGTGCCAGCGCCGCTGGCTCCGCCGACGCCGCCGTTACCGCCGACATCGCCGTCACCACCGGTTCCGCCGGTGCCGCCGGTTCCGCCCGTGCCGCCGTCACCGCCCGCTTGTCCGGTACCACCCGCGCCGCCGGTTCCGCCCGTGCCGCCGCTACCGGCCGCACCACCGCCACCGAACAGCCCGCCGCTACCGCCGTTGCCGCCTGCGCCTGCCGCGGTGCCCGCGGTACCCGCAGTTCCGACGACGGTGCCGTTGGTGCCTGCCGTCCCGGTGCCACCGGTACCGCCGGCAGTGCCGGCCCCACCAGCGGCTCCGACCCCACCGTCACCGCCGTCTGCGCCGGTGCCGCCGATAGCCGGGCCCGAGACGCTGACCGCAGCGCCGCCCGCGCCGCCCGCGCCACCGTTCGTCGCGCCGGTTCCGCCGTTGCCGCCTGCGCCGCCTGCGCCGCCGATGGCCGTAGCGCCAGTGCCTGTCGTGGACGAGGCGCCGCCTGCGCCGCCCTCGCCACCATTGGCGCCCGCCGTCCCGGCGCCACCGGCAGCGCCGGCGCCTCCGGTCGCGATGGGTGCCGTACCTGCCACTGCGCCGCCGGCTCCGCCCGCTCCGCCGGGGTTACCGGGAGAGCCCGGGAGGCCGTCACCACCGGTCACGGTGCCCGCAGCGCCTGCAGCACCCGCAGTGCCTGCCGGTCCGCTCGGCGGCACGTTCGTCCCGTTGGTGCCGGTCGTTCCGTCCGCTCCGGTCGTTCCCGTCGTGCCATTTGCAGCTGCCGCCCCTGCTGATGTGCCCGGCGTGCCGGGTGTGCCTGCGCCACCGAGGCCGCCGTCACCACCATGTCCGAACAGCGCCAGGAGTCCGGCGTTACCGCCGTTGCCGCCGGTGGCACCGAGTCCGCCAACGCCGCCGTTGCCTCCGTTGCCGAAGAACAACCCGCCCTGGCCGCCGTTGCCGCCTGCAATTCCGGGGGCTGCGGAGGCGCCTAGGCCGCCGTAGCCAAGGAACAGACCTGCGTTGCCGCCGTTGGCTCCCGTGCCCGCTGCACCGTCGACCCCGTTGCTCACGAAGATGTTCAGGATCGGGATGATGCCGGCGATGCCGATCAGTCCGTAGAAGGGATCGTTCGAGTAGAAGGTGTGGAAGGGCTCGACCGGCCCGAAGGTGATGGTCGATGCCGCCGCCAATGCGTTGGGAACGAAGGAGAGGCTGGCGCCCAGCGTCTGCGTCCCGCACTCGGTGGGCGCGAGAACGCACTGTGACGACACGGGTGCCAACGGGGCGACCTGGGTCGGCGCGGCCTGGGCCGTGCCCGCGGCGAGGACGCTGAGCGCGCCGGCGCCTGCGATTGCGATGCCCGAGGCGTAGAGGGAATTCTTCATGTCAAGCTCCTAATTGGGCTCGTCAGAGCCAGTAACGCGGTGTTGTCGAATGACAGGTCATGCACGCCGATGGCTGTCGCGAATTGGTCGCGAGCCGAGCCTCCCTTGGTCCCAGTCCTACGTGTATGCGTTTGAGCCTACACCTATGCGTGCTTGCACGCATAGTGCGATGCATGTAATCATGAGGTCGTCCGGCGGGCTAGGGAGGTCAGGGGTCATGGCAGACGATCTGGCGGGCGAGACGTCACCCGAATCCGGTGCCGGGGTGCCATACGCTGACCCGGTGACACCGGGCGCAGAACCACAGGCTGGCGCGACATGGTGGCGCTACGTGGTCACGGTGACGGGCGACGTCAGCCAGAAGGAGATCGCCAACGCCACGGGCATCGACCAATCGAGCATCTCGCGCTGGCAGCGTGGCACCAGTACGCCTCGGGCCGAGGCCGTCGTCGCGCTCGCGCGGGCGTATGGCCGGTCGCCGGTGGAGGCCCTGGTCGCCGCGGGTTACCTGTCCAGCACCGAAGTGGGCGTCGTCGAACTCACGACTCTGACCGGCGATCTCACCGGGGTGTCGGTCGACTCGCTGCTGAACGAACTACGTCGCCGGGTCCTCGCTGCCGGCGGTCAACAGTCGGAGAGTTGGCCGGTTGGCTGGTCCTCCGACAACCCGGCAGTCAGCGGGCCGGAGGACGTCCAGGAGAGCGGCGACCTCATTGGTTGACAGGTCGTCGGGCCGCACTCGCGACATGACGCGTTGCAGTTCACCGCGCAATCCGGACGAGCGAAACGCCTCGTCCGTCGGCACGTAGTCGACGCCGGCATCGACGTCGTGGGTGTCCTGCGACCGAACGGTGTCGGACATACCATTTCCCCGTTTCCCCCGTGCCACTCGTGCGCTCCATGAAATCGAGCCTCTTATCGCAGCGAACCCGTCCGCTGCGCCGCCTCAATAGTGCGCTCTCCGTTGACGCTTGCGCAAGCAATCTCGAAATGCGGCAACTTGATGCAGGTATGGCAACTGAAATGATCACCTAACGGGCTGTCCAGAACGTCTTTTGCAAACATCCGCAAATTAGCCAGACCATTCGTCGGCAAACTAAATAACGGGTCCATCGACTGCGGGTGAACGTCATTGCCTGCAAATTAAGCAACACACGCGCGTTGACCTTGAAAATACTGGGTCCGAAATCCCCGACCTGCCCCTGCCGGGTGCCACGCGTTTGGCCTACGCTCGCGTTCCCCGGTGCCTAAGGTTGCCTCGGTGTCTGCCGGAAGAGGTGGGATGCGCATGGACCGACGTCTGCGCTTTGGAGTCAGCACGCTCGGAGGAGCATGGGGGCTCGACGAGGTCGCAGATATCGCCGCGGCGGTGGGTCGCCGGCCCGACATGGTGCTGTGGTTCGAGGACTTCGCCGCGGGGCCGCCGGTGCGTGAGATCGGGAGGGTTGCCGCGACGGGCGCGATGCCGGTGATCACCTGGGAGCCCTGGCTGTGGCGCACGGACCGGCAACGCGACGCCGGTGCGCTCGTGCCCCAGATCGTCGCCGGTGAGCACGACGCCCACCTGATCGCGTGGGCCGATGCCCTTGCCGGAACCCAGTCCCCGGTAATGATTCGCCTTGCCCACGAGTTCAACGGGGACTGGTATCCGTGGTCCCCGGCCGGCGGCACCGCACCGGAGGTCTACGCCGACGCGTGGCGTCACGTCCACGACCTGTTTCGAGCCCGAGGGGCCGACCGCGTGCAGTGGATGTGGGCACCCGACGCAGCCAACTCCACCGACCACGCGCTGGAGGCGTGGTACCCGGGCGACGCATACGTCGACGTCATTGGAATAGACGGCTACAACTGGGGAATCACCCAACCATGGAGTCGCTGGATGCCGCCGACGGAGATCTTCGCCCCGACGCTCGCCGCGGTTCGGCAAATCGCCGACAAGCCGGTTCTGATGGCAGAGGTGGGCTGCGCAGAGGCGGGCGGCGACAAGGCGCACTGGATCGGCGAGTTCATCGAGTGGCTGACCGCCGAGGACGTGGCCGGCTTCGTCTGGTTCGACCACGACAAGGAAACCGACTGGCGGATTCGCAGCACGCCCCGATCCGCTGCGGCGATGGCCGCGGCACTGAGTGAGGTCGAGACATGACGGTCGAGGCTCTTCGAGCGAGCTGGGAGCTACCGCCTGAGGTCGAGGACGCGCGAGTGCGCTCACTCGCGCAGTTGCAGCTGCTCGACTCGCCGCCCGACGACCGCTTCGGCCGGATCACGCGGATGGCCCGCATCGCGATCGGCGTGCCGATGGCCGCGGTGGCCCTCGTCGACCGGGATCGGCAGTTCTTCAAACAAGTCGACAACCTCGACATCGGCATCAATCTGCCGCGCACGAAGACCATCTGTCAGGCCACGATCGCGCGGACCTACGAGAGACCGGACGACCCGGCGTTGATCATCGAGGACGCGGCCGCCAGGCCCGAGTTCGCGATGGTCCCCGGCGTCGGACAACCGGGTGGCATCCGGTTCTACGCCGGCTATCCGCTGTACGGACCCGGTGGCCATCCGGTGGGGACGTTCTGCATCTACGACACCGAGCCGCGAGTTCTCGACGACCAGCAACTCGAGACCTTCAACGAACTCGCCGCCTGGGCGCAGCGTGAACTCGAGCAGTCCGACGACCTGGAGCGAGCAGCCGACGTGCAACGCCACCTGCTGCCGCTGGCCATCGGCGACCTCCCGGGTTACTCCGTGTGCGCGATGTGCCTGCCGGCGTACGCCGTGGGTGGCGACTTCTACGACCACTATGCGATCGAGGGCGGCGCGGCGTTCACCGTCGCCGACGTCATGGGCAAGGGCCTGGGTGCCGCGATCCTGGCGGCCAGCGTCCGATCGGCGTTGCGCGGCGCGTCCCGCGCCGTCGACGAAGTCGAGTGCAGCACCGACCCCGCCGACGTCGTGAACTCCGTGGCGGACCTCCTCGCCGACGACCTCGGGCGCACCGACACCTTCGTCACCCTCTTCCATGCCCACCTGGACACGACCAACGCCACCGTCCGCTACGTCGATGCCGGGCACGGCTTCGCCGTCGTGGTGCGCGCCAACGGCCGGGTGGACGGGCTGGACAGCGTTGGGCTCCCACTCGGCGTCCTTCCCGGCGATACGTGGAAGGCCGGAGAGGTCGCGCTGGGGGAGGGCGACAGCCTGATCATCGCCTCCGACGGCGTACTGGACCTGATCGGCGACGGCAGCGACGTACGGCCCGCGCTGCAGTACGTCGCCCGCCACGCCGAACCGGCCGACCTGTGCGGGCGGGCGCGTGAGATGGTCGCCGAGAAGGCGCCGCTGGACGACGTGACGCTCGTGGTGGTGCGGCGAGAGCCGACTGGATGAGGCATCAGCTGCCGGATACGCCCAAGGGGAAGTACCCGTCACCCTGGTTGCGGTTGCTGATCCTGTGCACTGCGCTGCTCGGCATCAACTACATCCTCTGGCGGTGGCTGGCGTCGATCAACTGGGAGGCCTGGTGGATCGCGGTACCGCTGGTGGTCGCCGAGACCTACAGCGTCATCGACTCCCTGCTGTTCGGGTTGACGATGTGGAAGGTGTTGCGGCGCAACCCCGCTCCGCCACCTCCCGACGATGCCACTGTCGACGTGTTCATCACCACCTACAACGAGCCGGTCGACATGGTCCTCGAGACGGCCGAGGCGGCGCAACGCATCCGGTTCCCGCATTCGACGTGGATCCTCGACGACGGGGACCGTCACGAACTCGCCGCTGCCGCAGCCGAACGCGGCATCGGCTACATCACCCGCTCGGCGAGCTGGACCGCCGACAAACCGCGTCATGCCAAGGCCGGCAACCTGAACAACGCGCTGTTCGAGACCGACGGCGAATACATCCTCGTGCTCGACGCCGATCAAGTGCCGGAACCGGACATCCTCGACAAGACCCTGGGCTACTTCCGCGACCCCTACATGGCGCTCGTCCAGACGCCGCAGTACTTCCACAACGTGCCGTTCAGCGATCCCCTGGGTAGTCAGGCCCCACTGTTCTACGGTCCGATTCAGCAGGGCAAGGACGGCTGGAACGCGGCGTACTTCTGCGGCTCGAATGCCGTGCTTCGCCGTGAGGCGTTGATGCAGTTGGGTGTTCGCGGATACGTCCGCGCGGTCGAGGACGGCATCAAGCGAACGCTGTACGCCGCCCGCAAGATGATCAGGGCCGCGCGGAAACAGGCCGGCTCCGACCAGCCCGAAGTGGCCGCTGCGCTGGAGTCGGTGCTGCAGGCCGTGCGCGACGCGCGCCGTCAGCTCCGGGACAAACGCGAGCTGGCGGACATCACCTTCGGCTTCCAGCAGCGGGTGGACGCGGCCGCGCGCACGATCGTCGACTCCGACGTCACCGCCATGCGCGCCGACCTCGAGATCATCGCCGCACTGGGCGAGAATCTCGAGAACACTGCGACCGCAGTAGTGTTCGATGACGATGCGCTCGAATCGCTGGCCGGCCGTGAGTGGTCACCGCTGGGTGCGATCGAGTCGATCAGCGCGATGATCCGCGCCGTCGACGTGGGCCGCGACGACGAGGCGCAGCCCATGCTGCCGATGGCGACGATCTCGGTCACCGAGGACATGGCGACCTGCATGCGCCTGCACGCCATGGGGTGGCGCTCTGCCTACCATCACGAGGTCCTCGCCCGCGGCCTGGCGCCCGACGACGTGCGGACGATGCTGACTCAGCGGCTGCGGTGGGCGCAGGGGACCGTGCAGGTGATGCTGCGGGAGAACCCCTTCGTGCAGAAGGGGCTGTCGATCGGTCAGAAGTTGATGTACTGGTCGACGATGTACAGCTACCTGGCGGGTTTCGCTGCGCTGGCCTACTTTGCCGCCCCGGCCATCTATCTGATCTTCGGCGTCCTGCCGGTGTCGGCGTACAGCTGGGACTTCTTCGGCAGGCTGATCCCGTTCCTGCTCCTCAACCAGCTGATGTTCATCGTCATCAGCCGCGGCACCCCCACCTGGCGGGGACAGCAGTACAGCCTTGCCCTGTTCCCGGTGTGGATTCGTGCGTGCTACACCGCGTTCCTGAACGTGGTCTTCGACCGGCCGTTGGGCTTCGCGGTGACACCCAAGACGCGCCAGGACGTCGGCGCCATCCCGTGGCACCTGGTCAAGTGGCAGCTCGTCGTCATCGTCGTCCTGGTGATCGCGTCGATCATCGGCATCGTGCAGCTGTACTTCGGCGCCATCTCGGTGCTGGGCGTCGGGGTCAACGTGTTCTGGGTTCTGTTCGATCTGTTGATACTCAGCGTGGTGTTTCAGGCGGTGCGGTACCGCGGGCACCAGCCGGAAGGAGAGTGATGAGTCATTACGAGACGCGTACAACGGATTCGGGTGTGACCGTGGTGCGCCCCGATGGGCGTCTGAACATGGTTGCCGCGCCGGCTCTGCGCAAGCAACTCCACGAACTGGTCGAAGGAGGCAACGCGCGCGTCGTCGTCGATCTGAGCGCCACCGAGTTCATCGACTCCTCGGGTCTTGGCGCACTGATCTCGGGCCTCAAGGTCGCCCGCCAGGCCGGCGGCGACCTGCGCATCGCCGCTCCCACCAAGCAGGTCGTCACGGTGCTCGAGCTGACGAATCTCAATCGCGTGCTGCGCGCGCATGATTCAGCCGACAGTGCGTTCGATGACTGAATCGGTGGTGCTGGACACCACGACCGGGCCGGACACCCTCGACGAGATCCAGGCCACGCTCGACCGGCTCTGGGAATCCCACGACGTCGACGACGTGGTGCGCATGCACATGGACCTCGCGGCCGGCGAGATCGGCGCCAACATCGTCGAACACTCGGGTGGAAATCAGCCCATCCGGCTGCGCCTGGAGGTCGAACTCCTCCCCGACGTCGTGCGGGCGACGTTCTTCGACGAAGGACACCCCTCGCCCGTCGACCTGGGCGGCGTCCGCATGCCCGACGAGATGTCCGACCGTGGACGAGGCCTCGCGATCGCACACCGGGTGCTCGACGAGCTGTCCTACCGCCGGGGCCGGGACGGCAATCACTGGACGCTGGTGCGCAGCCTCGAGCCCTAGAACGTCGTCAGCCGGACGACTGCTTGGCCACCGCTTGCTTGAACGCCTCCTGCGCCTGAGGCGACGAATTGAACCGCCAATCCCGCTCTTTGACGGCCTGGAACCAGACCAGGCCGCGCACCCGCTCCTGGGTGGCGAGGAAGTCGAACAGGCCGTAGATCCAATCCGCCTTGTCCGTTCCCGAAACGGGCCCCTCGGCGCTGGCCGTCTCGGCGATCAGGATGTCGTGCTCCCCGTCCACGCCGCGAAGCCGGTCGAGCGCCTGACCGAAGACGTCGCCCGGCGAACGCCACGATTTTCCGTCTCCGTCGCCCCAGTTGTAGCCGTCCAGTCCGAGCACCTCGACGCTGTCCACACCGGGGAAGGCGGCCACCATGTCGTCGGCACCCTCGGAGGTGGCGTCGGGGCACCACATGAACGAGACGCGGTCGGCCTTGGCGATGACGAAGCGCTCTCGGATGTGCTTCCATGCCGCGACGGAGTCCTTGGCGGTGTTGCCGTTGACGCCGACCGACCACGGATAGTGCGGGGCATTCATCTCGTGGTTGACCCGCAGGATCACCGGCTGCCCCCAGCCGGCCAGCTCGCGCGCCCACCGATCCAGTTGGGCGTCGAAGTCACCGGCCGTCACGCGGCGCAGTGCGTATGCGGGTTGCTCGACGCCCGCACCGGGCTGCCACATCTCGAGCGTGAGGATCGGCAGGGCGCCTGCGGCCTGGGCCGCGCCCAGCTTGGCGAAGGGAACCGGATCGTCGATTGCCGCGAACTGGAGCAGGTAGCGCGGTGGTGCCCCGGCCATCTGGGTGACCACGGACAGTGCGCTCGACCCGGATGAGTCGTCCGGCAGGAACACGCCCCAGCTCACCGGATGTGCCGGTACGACACCGGACGATTGAGCCGCGGGCTGCGAGGCGCATCCCACGCCGAGCCACAGCGACGCCGCCAACAGGCCCGTGACGAGCCGACGCGCGTAGCGCCGCGTCGCAATCATCCGCCGGGCGGGGGTGGGGGTGCCGTCACCGTCGTCGTGCTGACCGTCGTACTGACGGAGGTGCTGGTGACCGTGCTGGTCACGGTGCTCGTGGTGGTCGATGGCTCCTGCGACGTGGTCGTCTCGATGGTGGTCGTCGGCGTTGCCGAGACGGTGCTGGTCTCGGTGACCGTCGTCGTCTCGGTGGTCGGTGCTGCACTGCGCGGGGTCGTCGTCGCCGACTGGGTGATCGGGGTCAGCGAGGTGTTCGAGGTGGTGTCCGCGTCGTCGGCGTCGCTGCCGAAGACCGACCACACGATCAGCGCCAACACCAGCATGCTCAGCGCACCGGCGGCGAACATCGCGCCGGGAGTCCGGTACCAGGGCACGGGTTGCTCGGGCAACGGCTCCTGGGGTGGCCGTTGGCCGCGGTAGCCGCCGGTCCCGTCGTCGTAGTACCCGCCATCCCCCGGTGGACCGTAGTTCGAGCCAGGTGGGCCGTAGTTCGACATGTTTGCTGATGCTAGTCCGGTGCCCGCCGGCGTCACCCAATCTTCGCTCAGGTGAACACGAGTTGCAGCCCGGCGTGCCGACTGTTGGCCAGTCGGACCAGGGTCTCCGGCGCCTCTGCCAGGGGCGCAAAGTCGGTGATGACGTGCCTGGTGATGTCGTCGCCGTAGGCGGCCAGCAGCGCCAACGTCTCGGCGCTGAGACGTTCGCGGTCCCACAGATGGCTGGTGCCGCGCGGCACCCGTCCGATCTGTGAGCAGCGCAGGCTCAGTCCGTTGTGGTGGAACTCTTCACCTAGTCGCACGTCCTCGGATCCCCCCGGATAGAACGCCAGGTCGATGACGGTCCCCTGGGGGCGCAGCAGGCGCAGCGCCAATGCCAATGCGCTTGCCTGGCCACGACATTGGAACACGACGTCGGCTCCGCGGTCACCGGCCGCGTGACGCCACCGGCTCTTCAGGGTGACGGCTGGGTCGACGTCGTCGGGGTCGATCACCTCCAGGCCGAGGTCGGTCGCGACGCGGCGGCGTGCCGGGGTGGGCTCGACCACCACCACTGATGCGGCGCCGTGCAATCGGGCGAACAGGCCGGTCAGCAGACCCACGACGCCGGCGCCGGTGATGGCGACCCGGCGACCGCGCACCCCGTCGGCGAGACTGCGCACGTCGGCGCCGTGGACGTCGGCAGCAGCGTGCAGGAGCGCGTTGGCGCAAATCGGTCCCATGTGTGCGGCGAAGATGCCGAGCACCGGATCGAGTGAATCGGGCAGTTTCACGAAGCGGTCGGCCAGCGCGTCGGCGCGGTACGCGCTGCGGTGCCCGTAGGTCATCGCGACGAGATCACCTTGCTGCACAGCCGATATCGCGCTGTTCGTGACCCGACCGACCTGCATGTAACCGAACTTCTCGATTGGATAGCCCACGTCTGGGTCGCCCGGCATGAACAGGCCCAGCTCGGAATCCCATCTGCGGTGCAGGGCGGGGTTCGCGCCCTTGACCCAGCTGAGGTCCGTGCCGGTCGACAACCCACTGAACACGGTCTCGACGTCGAACTGGCCGTCGTGTACGGGCGGCGGCGGTGGATCGTCGCGCAGCGTGACGACACCGCGGCGCTCGACCACGACGGTGAAGGCCCGGTCAGTCATGGAGCCTCACAGGACGACCGTTCGCGCCGGAATCCGCAATGGCGCAGGCGAGTTGGTGAGTCCGCAGCGCTTCGTCGTAGTCCACCAGAATTCCCTCGCGAGCCGTCCCGTTGCCGACCACGGCGTCGATGAAGGCGCGATCCGCGGCCAGCTTGGCGTCATCGGGCGCCAGACTGTGCTCCACGGGTCCCTGCGCCGTCGTCGCGACGACGCGGTCTTCGTGAATCGCAATCGACAGGCCGTCGGCGTGTAGTTCGAGACCCGCCCGATGCTTCCAGTCCAAGCAGCATGCGGCGGACACGGTCCCAACCGCTCCGGAGCGAAGCTTCAGGATCGCGACGGTTGCTCCGTCGACGTCGGCGCCCGGAGTGCCCGGCGGCGTGGAGTTGGCGTAGGCGTCGACCTCGACGACGTCGCCACACAGCATCCGCAGCAGGTCGAGTACGTGCACCGCCTGTTCGACGACCTGACCACCCGACATCGCCCGCTTGCTCCACCACGGCACTGGCGGTACGCGGTCGATCCACGACCCCACCGCCAGCCGAACCGGTCGGCCGTCGAGTAGTTCGCGGACGAGGTCGACGGCAGACGAGTACCGCCAGTGATGACCAACCGAGGTCACCACACCGGCCTTGCGCGCCGCGTCGGCTATGCGCTGGGCGGTCGGCAGGTCGGCCGCCAGCGGCTTCTCGACGAACACTGCGGTGCCCGCGCCGAGCAGCCGTTCCTCTATGGGGCCGTGGACGTGCGGGGGAACGCAGACGTACACCGCATCCGGCGATGCGTTCAGGACTGCGTCCAGATCCGACACCGCAGCGGCGCCCGTCATCTCGGCAAAGGACTGTGCCGTCGCCGCAACGGGGTCCGTCACGGCGACGATCCGCACGTTCTCGAGTTGGGCGAGTTGACGCGCGTGTCGCACGGCAACCCCACCGGCTCCTACGAAGCCGACTGTGCAGCGATTCAATGTTCGATCTCCCCGGTTCGGCGATGTGCACCGGATACCCAGACCGGGGGCCGACACTCCACCCCTAGGGGTGGATTCGACGCCGACGTCAATGGCTACCCCAATGACATGCTGGATGCAGACGAACACGCTCCTGCTGGCGTGGACCCCGAGATGTGGGACTGGCTGTCACGGCGCTCCAGTCGCGGAACGTCGTGGACGCTGCAACGGGTCGTGCGCGCCAAGGGCGCCAGGCGGATCAGCGTCGTGCTGCCCGCCCGCGACGAGGACCAGACCGTCGGGGACATCGTCACCCAGATCCGTCGTCGGCTCGTGGAGGACGTCTGCCTGGTCGACGAACTCATCGTCATCGACTCCAGATCGTCCGACGAGACTGCCGCGGTAGCGGCGTCAGCCGGGGCCACGGTGTATCACCAGGACGAGATCCTGCCCGAACACCCGCGAATGGACGGCAAGGGCGACGCGTTGTGGAAGGGACTGGCGGCCAGCACCGGCGACATCGTGCTCTTCGTCGATTCGGACCTACGCGACTTCACGACGGACTTCGTCGTCGGACTGCTCGGCCCACTGCTCTGCGAACCGGGCGTGATGTTCGTCAAGGCGCACTACCTTCGCCCGCTGAAGACCGACCAGCTGACCGTCCCCGGCGGAGGCGGTCGGGTGAGCGAACTGGTCGCGCGGCCCCTGATCAACATGTTCTGGCCACGTCTGGCCGGCTTCGTCCAGCCCCTGGCAGGCGAGTACGGGGGTTATCGGCATGTGCTGGAACGGATTCCGTTCGTCACCGGCTATGGCGTCGAATTCGCCATGCTGATCGACCTACTCGACCTCGTCGGGCTGGACGCGCTCGCACAGGTCGATCTGGGCACGCGGACCCACAGTCACCAAGACATCGAGGCGTTGGGGCGCATGGCCGCTCAGATCATGCAGACCGCCAACGCGCGCCTCGGGCGCGAGTACATCGGTGTCGACGGAGTGCCGACCTCGCGGTGGCTCACCCAGTTTCGCCACGACACGACGACTCCCGTACACCACCAACTGGTGGTCTCCGACGTCGCCGTGCAGGAGAGACCGCCCCTGGCGGACGTGCGCGCCTTCGTGGGCACCGCGCCTGCCCTGAGCACCTCGACGTTCATGGACCAGCCATGAGTCCGACGGTGTTGATCAACGCCGGACCGTGGCTGACGGTTCCGCCGACGGGCTACGGCGGTATCGAGAACGTCATCGCCACGCTGATCCCGCAGCTACGCCGGCGCGGAGTGCGTGTCGTCCTCGCCACCGTGGGTCAGAGCAGCCTCGACGTCGACGAGCGGATTCACGCGTTCGACGAGCCGCAGTTCGCGCACATCGCCGAGCCCTACAACGACGTCGCCGGTGTCGCAGCCGCGCACCTGCAGCGCGTCGTCGCCGAACTGCGATGCCGTTCGGACATCGACCTGGTCCACGACCACATGGAGGTTCTCGGTCCGAGCGTGCTCACCGCCATGGGCGCCGATCGACCGGGGGTGCTGCATACCCTGCACTGGGACCTGACCAAGCACCGCGCCTTCTATGGCGGCTTCGGCAGGCACGAGCACTTCTACGTGAACGGCGTGTCAGCCTCGCAACTGCGGTTCGCGCCGGATGCGCTCCGTCGCCACAGCCTCGGGCACGTCCACCTGGCCACCCCGCTGGCACAGGACGCCACCCGTCGGGCGAATCCGGCCAAGGGCAAGCATCTGGTCCTCGTCGCGCGAATCAACCGGCGGAAGGGTCAGCACGTCGCCGCTCGCCTGGCGCAGCGGTGTGGCTGGGAGTTGGTGCTCGCCGGGCCCATCGGGCCGTTCACCGGGCCGGAGGAACTCGTCGCCGCACCGAATGCGGATCGTTACGCCGACGTCCGGTACTGGCGCGAGGAGGTCGCTCCCTACGTCGACGGTGACCGGGTGCGGTGGATCGGGAACGTGGAGGGCGTGGAGCGTGATCACCTCGTCGCGACCGCGCGGGCGACGCTGTTCCCGGTCTGCTGGGACGAACCGGGCGGTACCGCAGTCACCGAGTCGCTGGCGCTCGGCACGCCGGTGGTCGGTTACCGCCGTGGCTGTCTGCCCGAACTCGTCGAGCCCGGCACGGGCCTACTCGCCGAGTACGGGGACGAGACCGCGCTGGCACAGCTGGTCGACTGCGTCGACGATCTCGATCCCGCCCAGTGCCGCGCAACGGCCGAACGGCGGTTCGCTCCGGACGTCATGGCCGCGGCCTATCTCGAGCTGTACGAGCGATGCATTGCCGGTTCGACGGCGGGCGCACGCCCGGCATATGCCTGAGCGCTGTCTCAACCCGTCGGCGTCGGAACCTCCAACAGCTCTCTGCGGAGCACGACGGCGGTCACGTCATCGCGTTCGAGATCGACGTTCGCGCCCGCACAGAGCGCGTCGACGAGTGCCTGGGGATCGGCGCCACAATCCTGTGCGCACCGTGCGACGGCGTCGCTGAGTTGCTGGACCGAGCCACCCCACATGTCCAGGACTCCGTCGCTCACCAGCAGGATCGCGTCCCCGGGATTCAGCGCGCCTTGCCTTTCGTGCCAGCCGCTTTCCAGCCCCATCGGAAGGTCGGCAGACGCGACGCGCTCCACGCGGTTGGATCCGCTGCGGACGACGAAGTGCAGTCCGTGGCCGGCGTCGGCGAATCGGAAGTCACCCGTGGCGAGGTCGATCAGCACGTAGGTCAGGGTGACGAACGCGCTGGTGCGTTGCAGGTCGCGGTCGATGACGTCGGCAGCACGGCTCACCGCCGTGGACGGACTGACGTCCAGGTCGTTGGCGCGCAGGGCCGCCCTCGTCGCCGCGGCCAGCATTCCGGCGCCCATGCCCTTGCCCATGACGTCGCCGAGACTGAGGACCGCGTGCGGCGCCTGCACGCGGATGTCGTAGAAATCTCCGCCGACCTGGCGGGCGGGAACCGACACCGCCCCTGAACTCCAGCCGGGCGTGCTCGGGAACTTCCCGGGCAACAGGGCCCGCTGCACCTCGGCTGCGCGCATGAGTTCGGCCTGTTCGAGGCGGCGTGCCCGCACCGCTTCGGTGATGTCGTAGAACTGCAGGGCCACGGTGTGGCCGGCCGACTCGACGCTGATGAGAGACATGCTGACATTGAGGATGCGGTCGGCGGCGGTGGTCAGGGTGAGGCGGGCGTTGCCCTCGGTCAGCGCGTCCATCTCCGCCGAGAGCACGCGGATCGCATCCTCCCCCAACAGGGCCTTCAGTGAGGTGGAGGACTCACCGAGTCCGGGGAGGATGGCCTCCGCGGACGCGTTGGTCTGCGTCACCTGCCATCCCGTCGCCTCGCGGGTGGCAATCACCATGCCGGCGACGGAGGTCTCGAAGATCGTCCTGAACAGTTCCTCCCGTTCGGCCAGCCGCAGAGCGGTGCGCTGCTCGAGCCCCACGGCCAACGAGAGCAGAAGGAACACCACCATGATCGACAGCAGGAAGGTCTGCAGCACGACGACGCCGGTGTCCTCGCCCAGGCGATCGAAGGCGAACGGGCCGCGGTTCACTGCACTGCCGGTGTAGGCGATGATCGCGACGCCCAGCATCAGCCAGATCAGTTGTCGGGTCGACAGCCGCACCGCCGCCCACAGCAGGGGAATGAAGGGGAGGAAGGACAGCGGCATCCCTGGGGTGAAGGTGAAAACGAACGCAGTCACGCCGAGCACCAACGCGATCTCGGCGACGATCTCCGGCAGCCGTGCCTGACGCGCGCGGCCGGGAAGCTTCATGAACAGCGGCGCCAGCAGCAGCATGCCCGCCGCGTGCTTCGGCACCGCCGTCACCAGTCGCGTCCAGGCCTGCGACGAGTCGGCCAGTAGATAGGTGGCGGTGGACCCGACCAGGTCGTAGACGACCGCGGCCGCCAGGATGGCGATCAGCAGGCGGCCCAGGTCTCGCGGGTTGCCCAGCGCGGGCGTGGTGTCCGACCGGCCACGCAGCAATATCGCCCCGATCGCCATCTCGATTCCGCCTGCCATCGACAAGGCGACGGCCAGCTCGAGAGGCCGTCCCGCCCACAGCAGGAGCGGGAACGTGATGGCGGCGACCGCGGTTGCGATCACCCAGGTGTAGCGAAGCGGGATGCGTAGGCCCAGTCCGAGTGCGATACCTGCCGCGGGCCACCATGCCGTCGACACCAGTGCCGTCGGTTGGGTCACCAGCGACAGCCAGCCGGCGATCAGCACTGCGACGAGGGATCCGACGATGAACACCGTGGTCGATGCCTGCCGGCTCAGCCGCGGCCCTGCCTGCGTACTCGGGTGAGCGACCATTCGCTCACTATTCCCGACGGACGCGCAGCAAACTGACGAAAGAGAAAGTTAGACGAGGAGTCGGTGAGCCGTGGAGCCGATGACGGGAATCGAACCCGCGTATTCAGCTTGGGAAGTATCTTCGACGCCCGAACGCGTGAGCGATAAGCGCCGGTCGGAGGAGTGCTATCCGTCGATGTCTGACCTGATCAGCGAAAGTTTCGGTACGGGTCTCGGACGCCTCCGGTACGACCCCCGTTCGCCCTCGGTTCGGCTGCGTCTACGGGACCGATACGGGACCATCGAACACGGCCTCAATCAGACGCCTGGCTTCTTGCCCGTCCGACTGAGGAGCGGCACCCTGTAGGCGCGCATCGCAGTGGCAACGTCCTTCAAACCTTCCGTGCTGCCGGTCTTGAGCACGACGAAAGCCAAGAACACGAGGTACGCGAGGAAACACAGCCCGGCAATGACGGGTACTGCGGCCATCGCCAGCCCCACCCACATGGCGACCTCCACGCGCCTCTCAGCCCCTCAGTCGCCGTCGACAGGCAACGGCGCAGGGGCCTCTTTGGCAGCGGGCTTCAACAGCTGCTCCATTTTCGCTGCCACCTCGGCCATGTCCGCCATTAAGGCGTAGATAGCGGGCGGCATTGCCTTCGGCGTCCTTATGACAAATTCGATCTCGCCACCGTCTATCGGCCATGTCTGGCGTAGCGCGACCGGGATTTCTGGCCCGCGTTCGGCCTCGGCCATCAGGCGACGCTGGATCTGCTGTCCCTCCCACACTTGTTCCAGTGCCGACGGGCTCTCCGAGGACATCGGGGCGGATGGCGATCCGGTAGTGACTGGCTCGTCCTCAGACTGTTCAGCGCCTTTGAATGCTTTGTCGCGTGGCGAGAGCACGAGTCTCGTGCCGTCATAGCGGCCTAGGCCTGCATATACGACGCTATCTGTAAAGGACTCGATGAACTTGTCCGCCTGATCGGTGGAGACGCCGTGACGCATGACGACCACATTGCGGAGCCGTTGCTCTTCGAGCGGAGTTTCCTTTGCGCTGTCGGCATAGAGCATGCCAAAGACGCGGCAGGACTCGAACGCCGCCAAAAGCAGTTGCGACGACGGCGATTCCAAAACCAGCTGCTGTGCTAACTCGCTGAGCGTCACACGGCTGCTGTCACCGCGTGCGATGAGGCCCCAGTCGCGCAACGCGGCCAGCTTTGTACGGAACGCGCCGCTGTTCGCAGTCTGATGACCTAGATAGGCAGCGGCGGCATCGTGGCTGTGATCGGCACCGTGCTGCCCGATAGCGACGATGGCCTCTACCGACTCCCTCAGCGAAAGCTGCGGGAACCCTGTTCCGCGTTTCTTCGGCTGCGCGTTGGAGGAACCTGCGGGTTCACTCATACTGATTCTCCCGTCGATGGACAGGATATCAGTCTACAAACAAACTAATGAACTCGCAATACTTACTCGACTACCGCGCTACGGACACCCGGACACATGCCTTCACCTGCGTTCCGCCGAAGCGGACGGTGTGCGAAAGGCGGAAGCAGGGCTGCCGGTCACGAGGCAGAGGATGGCAGACCCTGCCCCGTGACCGGGCCGATTGAGGGTGCCTCAGCCGACGCGCTCGCCGGGGTAGCCGCGCGGCGGGTCACCCGGACGCCAGCGGGCCTCTCGCACCCGCACACTGAAATCGTCGCTGCGGGCGAGTTCGACCGGTGGGCACTTCGCCCGATACACACCGCCCTCGCGAATCGGCGCGGTCTCCTTGCCGGGAGCGACCGGCCCCGGCCCAAGACCGAACTCAGACTTGTCGCGGTAGTCCTTCTCAGGGTCGCGCGAGAGGCGGTAGTTGTCGAGCATGTCCGGCCCCTACGTCTGGATGGCGGGCGCGGTGTATGAGCCGTTCGTCGTCACCTGCATGACGACGGCTGCGCCTCGGTGCCGAACGCCGACGCCGAACCCGCGCGCATAGAAGCTGTCCGTCAGGGGATACGGGCCACGACCCGGGATATGGCGCAGCCCCTGATACGCCGGATTGATGTGCTCGCGGAAACCGATGGGGTTGCGGTCCGAGTCGAGCCCGCCCGTCGCCGCAACGATTACGTACCCGGACGGCACGTAGTGCGACTCGATGAGCCAGGCGTCGCCGTAGCTGCCGAGTACCTGGAGCCCTTCGAACTCGCTCGGCGCGACCGCGCCAACGAGGTGCTCAGTGGTGAAGTAGGCCGGGGCGGCCTGCGACGGCACGAAGTCGAACTTGGGCACCTTGCCGGCGGCGTACTCGACGCCCGCCCGCCAGAACGTCATGTCCTCAATCTCGTTCGGGTGGGCGAGGATGATCAACTGTCCGCCTTGGTTGCCGAACCGACCGTAGCCGTGTTCGGTGATGTGGCGGATCATATCCTCGATGTCCTGCGAGTCGATATGCGTCGAACCGGACGTCAAGTAGTGAGTGTGGTTGCCGTCAAACGACTTTCCGAGGTGCGCGGGCGGGACCATCGAGTCGCCCGACCACAACCCGTAGCAGGTATGCTGCCACTCGTTGAATCGCGGCGCGGGGTCGAGCAGGCGGCGCAAGATCGTGCCGCTGACGAGACGGTTGTCGGCCTCGAAGATGCGCGTGATTTGCGCCTCGACCTGCTCGGCGGTAGCACTGCGGAGGAACTTCCACGAAGCCGACAGGCGCTTGTCGTAATCCTGGAAATTGTAGCCGAGGCGCAGGTAGTCGGCGGGCTCGCGCAAAGCGGTCGGAATGCCCATTTCCGTTGCAATCTCGAAGGATTCGCCCGCGACGCTCTGTGGATGACGTCAGCGACCGCCGTCGTCGGACACGAAAGCAGCCGCACGATCGTGGAGCGGTGCTCGTTGTAGACGCCCAGGGCCGCTTGGATCTCGTTCCAAATGTCGTTGAGGTTGACGCCATCGCTCGTTTCGTTGACGAGCACGTCGCCCGCGACGCTTACGCCCTTGCGTCGCCCCTCACCGCCCCAGATGTGCAGCGTTTCCACAGTATTTGACATCTTGCAATCCGTTCGTCGAGTAGCCGTTTCGCCCGAGGGTAGCCCCGAGACGAGGGAAGGCGCTCGAATAGCGTTACAGCACAGAGCTATTGGTACGAACTGCAGTCGTCTTAAGTCGGCTTAGGTACGGAATCGAACGTAAACTAGACGTACCGACGAAAAGGCGAAGCGAAATGGCGAGAGTGGAAGTACCCGTGCGTGTGCCGGACCCGCCAGCGCACCTGGACGTGTCCCCAGTCCCGGACAAGACGATCGCTGATGCGGTGGCCTGGTACGCGACTATCGGCGTCCCGGTTACCGAGCGATGGATAAAGACGGTAACCGACCGGCGAGAGCTGTCCTGTCGAATCGTCGCGGGACGGCGCATGTACGCGACCGAGGAACTGTGGCGATTCATCGTCACCCGGCCCACCCGTACAGCCGGGGCGGCTCGCTACAAGAATACGAAAGGCAATCGAACGGCATGAGCATTAACGATTCTGAACTGATCGCGAAGTACGGCATGGACCTACCGCCCGACCCGAACAACCCCATCATGGACGCGATACAGGTGGTCGGGCGAACCCGCACCCTGGTAACCCGCGAGACAGACGACACGGCTTGGCTTTTCGATCCGTCCTGGAGTCCCGCCATGTGGGCACTCGCCGACAGCACGATGCGTGACATGAGGCGACGGTTCGGCGATCGCATCGAGGCGGCGGCGGATAGTGACACGTTCCTGTACTACCCGTGCATCCCGAACCTCTACGTCTACGACGACGCCATGGAGCGCTTCTCGTACATGATCACGACCCGCGTGCCAATGCCTCATGCGGTTGGAGAGCGAGGCTGCGACGTACAGCTTGCGCCCGAGGGGTGCAGCGGGCGCGCCGTGTATCTGCCGCTTGAGCGGGGCCAGTTCATCGTGGTCTTTGGCATTTGTCGGTCCTGCGACGCCTGGGTGCGGGAGACAGCCGAGGTTCGGTTTCGATCGAACGTCATCGGCGCGCAGGTACACCTTCCACCGGGCGCGCGTATCGACCCCGGCTCACCGGTCCCGCCGACGCCGTAGACGGCGGCGCGAGGGCCGCTCATCGCGGCCGAGAGGCGATGCGGGCCGTTCGGCGAGGGATCGGACGGGTAGGGCGAGGCATCCGTCTAAGAGCCGGACGAGACCCACATGAATCCTCAAAGAACAACTCAGACAGCTCTTAAATATCTGCGGTTCCCTGACCGTGGTGTCCGCAGGATCGGCCTGCGACGCGCGTTGGAAAGGGAACACATGACGACGACCGATGACGGCGGTAGTCGCCGCCAATGATGTGGGAACGAGATGGCGACCCTATGCGTAGCCGGTTCACGACAGGCGGGGGTTACCTTGCCTACGAGTTCGTAGATCAGGAGCGACAAGCACAGCTACTCGCGGAGCTTCGACAGATCATCGACCGTGAGCTGACCTACGTGCCCGGAGAATGCTTTGTTCAAATCAACCTGGAGGTCAAGGTGCCGTAGCAATCAAAGCTGTTACGCCGCAGTAATTCTCGATCGTCGCGTACGTCGGCGCGAGCGCGGCGGTTCCGCTACGATAGAACTACGACGCGGCGACGAGCCGCCGGGATAACTGAATAACCCGTCTTTTGTGACGAGCATCTACGAGTGCGGTCTGGAATATGACCCAAAAGGGTAGTAGGGGCTCTGATCTAAGCGAGGTAGATGTAGTCGCAGAGCTTCGGCAGGGCGTCCTCGGAGAGACAAACCCAATCTGTACGAACGACGTGCAGACCGAGTTTGCCTCTCCAAGGGCGCTTTTGGCATCTTCGGAGAGCACCACCCGAAGGAACTGCGAGATGGACGACGACGAGAAGCCGACCCTGAACGAGCAGGAACTGTACGAGTACCTGCACTATGACGAGGGCCTGCCAGTAACCCGGCGCGCGATCAAGTACGCGGTGCTACGCCGCGAGATTCAGCCGACCCGCCTTGGCGGCGGCAACTTCTACAGCAAGCGCGACGGCCTCGAATGGGTCAAGTCGCGTAAGCAGACTGGCGTCTATCGTGCGCCCGAAAACCGGGCGGCGGTGGGTGAGTGAGGGCCGGAACGCCTGTTGCCCGGTCAGCCGATTAGGCCAACCGGGCAACAGAACAACCCACCGAGGAAAGGGACGTGCATGCTGAGGAACGTGAACGACCCGCGACCCGTAGGACGCGACGATGAGTCTACCGAACGACCCGACGCCGAAAGTCGCTACGCAACAACGAGAATGATCGGACCAGCGGCAACAGCGCATCTGAGCTACCGGACGTAACCGATCTGACTAACGCAGAGGCCGCGCAGATGTATGCGAAGGCGGGCTTCCACATCGTGCCGATCAAACCCGGCACGAAGAACCCCGGCAGCTACCTGGGGCAGGGTTGACCGGCCAGGGCGACCGACGACCTTTCGATTGTGCGCGAATGGTGGGAGCGATGGCCCGATGCGGGGATCGCGTCACACGTCGGCGGGTGCGGGCTTGTCGTCGTTGACGTTGATGTGCCCGAGAACGTCCCGGACTGGCTATCGACGTTGCTTCAGTCGGCAGTGTTCCGACGCACCACAACGGACCCCGACAACAAGCGCGGCCACTACTTCTATCGCCTTCGGCCAGGCGAGGTATTCGGCTGCGGGCTTGGCCGACTCAAGCCGCCGAAGGGCGAGCGCTGGGGTGAGGTGAAGTGCTACGGCGGGGCGGTCGTCCTCGGACCCACTCAGCACCCGCGCGACGGCGGGCACTACGCGACCGCGCCGGGCGGCGCGTTGTCGTTCCTCCCCGCTGAGATCGCGCAAGGGTTGAACGCGCCTGACGTGAACCGTGTGGGACCCGTCGATGCTGGCGAGCTAGCGGCGAGGGTGAAGGCGTTCCTCGGGACGCACACCGACAACGACTCGCCGCAGGCCCTGGAGCCGATCTGCAAGTCATTCGACACGACGCCGAGTAATCGACACTCCAGCATGTGGGATGCGCTGTGCTGGGCGATGCGGGAGGCCAAGGCGGGTCGATTCTCCGCGACGGATGCGGTGGATGCCCTACGGGAGCGGTGGACTGACGCGATAGGTGGTCAGTACCGGGGTCGTGATCCTGACGAGTTCGACCGGATGTTGCGGGACGCCGTTGCTGCAGCCGATGCGGACGGCACGTGTGAGGAGCTTGCGGCACGGGCGCACGGGTTCACTGACGCAGAGACCTGTCGCGTAGCGCTGGACGTTATTGACAGCTGGGCGCCAACGATAATGAATGCGCCGAACGACGCGAGCGATCGGAGCCCGTCATGGGCACCGGTGGACGTGCGAGCCGCGCGCGATAGTCGATCAGTCTTGCTACCAACCATTCTGACGCGGGCGGATGGGCCGTGCTTGTTCTACCGAGGCCGCATCCATTCCGTTCACGGCGAGACTGAGTCGGGCAAGTCATGGCTCGTTCAGTGCGCGACGGCGGAATGCCTCCTGATCGGAGAGCCGGTGCTGTACCTGGACTTTGAGGATGAGGCCGGGGCGGTTGCGGAGCGGTTGATTCGGTTGGGCGTGCCTGTCGATGTCGTCGAGAACCCGGCTCTGTTCGTGTACGTCCACCCTGAGACGCCGCCGACGACTGAACGCGAGAGACAGGCGTTCGATGCGTTACTCAATGGCACCTACAGCCTCGCGGTGGTTGACGGCGTGACGGACTCGATGGCTCTGTTCGGCCTATCGGGGATGGACGCTGACGACGTAGCGCGATGGCATCGCGAGCTACCGAAGGCAGTCGCGCACCGCACGGGCGCGGCAGTGGCTTGCGTGGATCATGTCGCCAAGGACTCCCAGACCCGTGGACGGTTCGCGCTCGGCAGCCAGCACAAGATTGCTGGGTTGAGCGGCGCGGCGTACGTCGTGGAGATGGAGCAGCCGTTTGCAGTTGGCCAAGCGGGCCGCGCGAGCGTCCGCGTCGGCAAGGACAGGCCGGGGCGGGTGCGGGGCTTAGGTACTCGGTGGCGGAAGTCTGATCGCACCCAACACGTCGCGGACCTTCTGTTGGATTCGACCGACACTGACCGGACGGTGTGGGCGTTGGACCCGCCCTCGCGTGGTGGCGTGTCGACCGACACGGACGGCAAGCCGAGCAAGGGAGCTTTTCGACCGACGTGGTTCATGGAGCAGGTCAGTCGCTACTGGGAGGAGACCGACGACCCGGCCAAACGCACGAACAGCAAGACAGTCGATGCGATGTGCGCCGAACGCAAGGAGCAGGGCAAGACCCAGCACCGAAACATGTGGCGTGAGGCCATCAAAGTTCTTGAAGCCGAGGGGTTCGCCGGCAGCGAGGATGGCCCGCGCGACAGCTTGGTCTACTCGGTAGTGAAACCGTATCGGCAGCATGATGATCCGCTGAGCGATGAGTATGCCGAGGCGGGTGGACAGGACGTCGACAACTGGAAAGTTCAGCTGAAGAACGACCACGAAGGTGGCGAGGGATGACCGCGCCGACCGCGCCGACGACCGCGCCGAACCGCGCGGACGGCGCGGAGGGAAGCGACTACGCGACGACCGCGCCGACCGCGCCGAGCCCTATAGGGCGCGGAGGCGTAGTCGGCGCGGTCGCGAGGATGACGGCGGGGTCGAACCTACAAAAGAGAACTCGGCGCGGTCGCGCCCCGGCTAGGAAGCCGGTCGCAGGGCCGCCGCAGCGTGGAGCCCAAAAGGCGACCGCAGGAGGTGGCGACCTATGGAGGATGGAAAAGCGCCGATTAGGCAGCCTCACACCCCCGGAACTGCCTCGAAAACCATCGAAGACGCAAAACCGTTGCATAGCAACGACTCTGAAAACCTATGTTAAACAGAGAGATTGGAGGACAAATCGTGCCTAGCGAAGATGTGTACTCGGATGATTGGTGGCTCGATCGCAACGATCAAAACCGTTGCGTAGCAGTACGAAAGAATGGTGAGCGCTGCCTCAAGCCAGCCAACCGCGGCATGACGGTCTGTCGAACACATGGTGGCGCGGCACCCCAGGTCCAGCGCAAAGCCAAGCAACGTCTTGAGCTTGCGGCTGACCGGATGGCCCGCGAACTGCTCGGCATGGCGACGGGTGCTGAATCAGAAGCAGTGAAGCTCAACGCGATTCGCGACGCCTTGGACCGGGCGGGCCTTGGCGCCAAAACCGAGGTCTCAGTGGAACTTAAGCCATACGAACGGCTGATGGGCGATCTATCCGGCGTCGCCTCCATATCCCGTGCCGAGCACCGGGCGATGAACGGTCGCCCATTCGTCGAGCCCGCCGCCCTGGCCCCGCCGATCGACGCAGAGGTAGTCGAACCCGCCGACGAGGACGGCCCCGCCCGCCCCGCCGAGCCGCCCGCGAGCGAGATGCGGGACGCCCGCGAGGGCGAGGACGGCGGCGACGATATGCCGCGCGGTAGCGGGCTGATGACCTTGGAAGAGGCTGCGGAGACCGTACGACATGAGCATGGCTACAGAAGTTAAAATGCCAGTTCAGCGCAAAATAGAAGTTTGCTGCTGGCGTACAGTCGAGGCGTAAGGCGGAACCGAACGGTTACGCCCCAACCCAGGGAGACGAACATGGAATCGAAGCTGTACTTCGGCTACTCGCGCGTTAGTACCGACGAGCAAGCGGACAGCCGCAACGGGCTCGAAGCGCAGCGATCGGCCGTCGACGCCGAGGCCGCGCGGCGTGGCTGGACGGTGGAGCACCTCGCGGACGAGGGCGCAAGCGGCAAGTACATCAACGCCAATCTGCAGGAAGCGTTGCAGTTGCTCGCGTCGGGCCAGGGCGACGGGCTGATCGTGGCGAAGCTCGATCGCTTGGCTCGATCAATCGTCCATGCCGCCAACATTATCGACGCGGCGCAGGCGCAAGGCTGGTCGCTGGTCGTGCTCGATATCAACCTGGACCTGTCGACAGCTGCTGGTCGCATGATGGCGCGGACCGTCGTCAACTTCGCCGAGTACGAGCGCGAGCTCATCAGCGAACGCACCAAGGCGGGCCTCGCCGCCAAGAAGGCACGCGGCGAGCGCATCGGTCGGCCGCGACTCGCGACGGCTGGCGTCGTGCGGCGCATCGTGCTCGACCGCAACGCGGGCCTGAGCTTCGGCCGCATCGCCCGCGCCTTGGAGGCCGAGGCGATCCTGTCGCCCGCTGGCAGGCCGACCTGGCAGCAGTCCACGGTTCGCCGCATCTACCAGAGTGCCACGGCTACAAGCGAATTGGAGGCAGCTTCATGAAGGCGACGTACTACCCGCCACGCAGCCGTGTGGTCGTGTTGCTACCGCGCGACCCGCACACGGGCAAGCGCGGCATGGTCGACAGCACGCGAAACGTCGGCGGCGACATGGAGCACCGCGTGCGGTTCGCGGACGGCGCCACTGCGACCTACTACGCCGAGGAACTGCTTGGCGCTGAAGGCACCCCCGGCCGGAAACAGGGGTAGGGGTGTTTTGGGAGGGCTGCCCTCCCCGCGTAGCGTGCACGAATTTTCCATCAGTATTGAGCAAGGAGCGAGGATCACATGGCCGGGATACAGAAGCGCGTACGCTTGAGCGGCACAACGACTTACGTCGTGCGGTGGTACGCCGCAGACGGCACCGAGCGGAGCAAGGGTGGGTTCCGTACCCGCAAGGACGCCAAGGCGTTCGCGGCGAAGGCCGACGCCGAGACGCTGACGGGCATGGACTTCGACCCCGGCAAAGGCAAGATGCTGTTCCGGGACGCGGCGGCGATCTGGTTGGAGTCGAGAAGGGCCGACACCCGCAACAACGCTGAGAACCACCGCTACGCGCTCGCCCCGGCCGCAACCCGACGCGGCGACGGCAAGACGCTTGGCATTGACGCCGTATTCGGCGGCTACCCGCTCAACAAGATCACCCGCGAGTACATCCAGGCGTGGGTCAACCGGCTCACCGAGGCGGGCAAGAAGCCGTCCACCGTCCGGCATGCGTTCCGGACTGTCCGCATGGTCTTGGAGCAGGCCGTCGTGGATGGCCGGCTGCCCAAGAGCCCCGCCGAGTACATCAAGCTGCCTACCGAGACTGGAACCAACGGGGGCCAGGTCGGCGTAGTCGTGGACCGGGCGCAGTTCCTCACGCCCGCACAGGTTTCCGCCGTCGTCGCGGCGACGCCCTGGCCCTACAACGTCCTGGTTCACGTCGCGGCCTGGGCAGGGTTGCGCGCGGCGGAACTCGGCGGGCTCACCATCGCGAACGTCGAACTGCCAGAACCGCCGTTGAACCCGAACGTCCCGACCAAGCCGGGCACCTTGCGCGTCGAGCAGGCAGCACGCGCAAAGGGTGCGGCCATCGAGTACGGCCCGCTCAAGACCAAGCAGAGCTATCGGCGCGTGCCGCTCACCGCCGAGACGACCGACTTGCTGCGGGACTACCTCGCGGAGCATCCGCGCTCGAACGAGCCGACAGCCCCGCTGTTCCCCGGTACGACGTTGACGCGTCCCCGGACTACCGGAGTACCGACGACGACCGCCGCACCGGGAGCGGCGAATGCGGGCGGTGAAGAGGTGCCGCCGAAGGCCACCGCGAAGGCCCGCGCGCGACGACAGGCGGACGCCTTGGCCGCACTCACCGTGGAGGACGCGGAGAAGCGGTTGGTGCTGGACTGGTCGACGCCGCTGCGCCACGCGACGTTCTATAAGGCCGTCTACCGACCTGCGGTGCTGCGCGCCAACCGGCTGACGCCATCCGCGAAGCTCGACCCCGACCAGTCGTTCCACTCGCTCCGCCACACGTACGCGAGCCTCTGTCTCGCGGCGGGCATCCGGCCCATCGACATCGCCGAACTCATGGGCCATCGAGACGTCAAGACGACGCTGACCGTCTACGCCCACCTGATCAACACCGACGACCACACCGGGAACATGACCGCCCTGGGCGCTCTTGCCGCCCCGGCCCAGGATCCCAGCTACAGCAATGTGATTCCGCTACACGGTTGAGCATTGGGAGGTTAAAGCCGAGGTCGCGGGCGTAGGGTCTGTCGGCATGACCTGGTTTGTCTGCACGATCTCCAAGGGTGAACCCGAGAACTGGGACCTCTGCAAGTCGACCGAGTTGTGGGGCATTCCTGGGAAGTCGAAGTTGGGATTTACTGCAAAGGAAGGGGACCACCTTCTCTTCTGGCTGGGCGGCCGTGGCTACGCAGGGATCGGCACGGTGACGGGTGAAGCTCGGGTTGCTAAGCGAAGCAGTGAAATTCCGTGGGCGGGCGGCCTCGCACGGTGGTCTTACCTCATCCCCATCCGCTTCGATCTAGAGGTCAAACAGCCTCTGTTCATCGGGTTCGTTCGGAGCCACCAGCACGAGACCGATTTCACCTTGGACAAGTTCCAGCGCGGCTTCGCGCCGGTTCCCGACGAGCCAGCCGAGATGATCGCCGAACGCCTTCGGTCACGCAGCGTCGACGAGCGTGCGATTGGGACGTCTCAGTCGTAGCTGCGCCAGGGTTGAATTCGAACACATGTTCGAGTACTCTGACTGCAACTAACTCTGCCGGAAACGGCGAGTCGTACACAGCGCGCGGCCTATCGGCAGCGGTAGGTTCCTAGCACGTGGTGCCAGCGAGTCGGCGTGGCAGACCAACGAGAGGATCGGCATCGGTGGCGAAGGTCGGAGTAAACGGGGCTATTGCAGAGACGCTCTCGCTTATCGAAGTGAAGGCCGCGCCTGCGCGGCCCTCACCGGCAGTATTGCGATATCCGGGATCGAAGTGGTCGCTTGCGGGCGCGATCATTCAGCACTTTGGACCGCACTACCACTACGTTGAGCCGTTCTTCGGGAGTGGTGCGGTGTTCTTCTCGAAGGACCCATCACCGCACGAGGTCATCAACGACACGAATGGCTCAGTCGTCAATTTGTTCCGCGCGCTTCGCGACCATACTGAAGATCTCTGCTGGGCACTGGAAGCAACACCGTGGTCACGTGATGAATACGTCGACTCGGACGTTCCGACCGGCGACCCGGTGGAGGACGCGCGACGATTCGTGGTGCGGTGCTGGCAAGCGCATGCGAGCGACCTCGCGAAGAAAACCGGTTGGAAGAGTCGCGGAGTCAAACAGCGGGCAGGCGGGATGAGCCACCGCTGGCAGAAGGTCCCAGACCAACTACGAGTACTTGCCTGGCGGCTCAGCGACGCGGAGATTGATCACCGCCCAGCAATCGAAGTCATCAAACGGCACGCGGGCGCAGACTGCCTGATCTACGCGGACCCGCCTTACGTCCATAGCTCGCGGACGCAGACGATGTATGGGTTCGAGATGACGGACGACGAGCACGTTGAGTTGCTCGACACTCTTCGCGCGCACCCGGGGCCGGTAGTCCTAAGTGCCTACGCGACAGACCTTTACGCTGGGATGCTGTCCGATTGGACTACTTACGAATTGAAGCCGCCCAAAGTCGAGAAGGGTGCCGCACGCACAGAAGTTTTGTGGGTGAAACCCGCCTAAGTATCGCCGAAGCCTTCGGGCCAGAGCTCTGGGAAGTACTCCTGAGCGCGCTGGGAGGGAGATCCGACAGGCGGCTTCTCCAAGGTGAAAGCCGCTGACATCCAATCCGCCCAGTGAAGTGGTGGGTAGTACTTCAGCTGGCCGCCCGAGTTCATATAGCACTGCCATAAGCGATGGCGTCGGCCATTGTCGTCGATGTAGCCGTTGAGCGACGCGCCTTCAATGAGCCATTCGACCTCGCCCTTGGGATTCGCCACTTTGAGGGTCAGTGGGAAGGAAATCAGCTGGAACTGCGTCCAAGGATTGTTATGCGCGAGAATGACGTATTTGCTTTGCGGTACGTCGATGCCTTCTGACTCGGCGAGGTGCCAGCCGGTCACCTGGTCCACGATTTCGGGGCCGGCCAACATCGGTTCTGTTACCCAATTGATCTGCTTATCGAGTAGGTTCTGCCGAAATTTTGCTGCCGAATTGGCAAGCTCCATGAAGCTGCACTTATTGCGTTCCGGCTGGATCTTCGACATCTTGGCGGACAGCCCGTACGGCAGCGGCGACGCCGGGACGATTACGTCGAAAATGCCCTTGTTCTCCGTTGTGACGCCGTTGGTAACGGCAGCCAGCGCGCGCTCGAAGTCGCGAAAGCCCGGCATGGTTTCCCCGGTGCTCTTCAGCACAACCTGGCCGCTGCCGTCTCTGTAGGTGCTGAGGATGAGTCTCAGCGCCGTCATCTCTTCTGCGTTAAGCCCACGATCACGAAGCGGTAGGCCGTCGTCTGCCATCTGGTAAACCCCCATCCGCGCGGCGTCGGAGAGGCGGCGTCGCGGCATGGCGAGTATGCCAGGCCATTCATAGCTATCGCCACGGTGGCAGGCGCTGCCCTTCGGTCTACGGGACCGATACGGGACCGCGAGCCGATCGCGCCGAGGTCAAACGGACGAACGCCCTGGAAGATGTGGAGCCGATGACGGGAATCGAACCCGCGTATTCAGCTTGGGAAGCTGATGTTCTGCCATTGAACTACATCGGCTTGGGACGTCCGTGGCGCTCCATCCTGCAGTGAGCATACAGTCGCCCGGTCGGACGCTGCTGTCGCGTCGGGAAGGATGAACCTCGGTGTCGACACCTCGCAGCACCCGACGCTGGGAGCTGCTCTTCTGCGCGTTCGCGGGCCACGCCACGTTCGCACCCGACGACCCGACGCTCTCGGACAGGCTGCACGGCACGACCGGCGTCGGCGAGGCGTGGCGGTGCCTGCGCTGCGGCGACTTCGCACTCGGGCCGGCCCTCGCCACGGGCCCGACGAGCGCGGCGCCGAAGATTTTGCGCGGCAAGGCGCTACGGCAGGTGGTGATCGTCCGGGTGCTGGCGGTCGAGCGCCTCATCCGCGCACTGCTGCTCGCACTGGCCGCGTGGGGCGTCTGGAAGTTCCGCGACGAGCAGCTGTCGCTGCAGGCGGTATTCGACCGTGATCTGCCGCTGCTACGACAGTCCGGCTTCCGTGTCGACGAGATGAGCCTCGTCCACACCGTCGAGAAAGCGCTTGCTGCACCACCTTCGACGCTCGCGCTGCTGGTCGCCGCGCTCGGCGCGTACGCCGTTCTCGAGTTGATCGAGGCGGCCGGGCTGTGGCTACTCAAGCGGTGGGGCGAGTACTTCGCCGTCGTCGCCACTTCGGTGTTCCTGCCGCTGGAGGTCTACGACCTAGCCAATGGCGTCACGATCACCCGCGTCCTGACCTTTGCCGTCAACGTCGCCGCCGTGGTCTACCTGCTGGTGTCGAAGCGATTGTTCGGCCTCCGTGGCGGGCGCGCGGCCTACGAAGCCGAACGGCGCGGAGAGCAACTCCTCGACCTCGAGCGCGCCGCTGCGACAAGGCCGACGTAGCGGCTTCCTCCGTTCGGCTGCCGAATGGCGCCCGGCACCGCACCATTGCGTCGGCAAGTAATTCGACGAATGGGTGACGCTTGGTGCTCGAGACGCCCGACGGGTCCGACGCAGGCCCCGACGTGGGCCGGTCCTACCGTTCCCGTCGCGAGCAGTGGCAGGCCGAGTATGTGCGCAACCTGCGCGTAAGCGACGTCGTCGTGCTCGGTGCCGCATTTGCGACCGCCGACGGGATTCGGTTCGGCCTATTTGGCAGCGCCCGCGAACTCGCCTGGTCCGCTCTTTCCGGCATCGACTACTCCGTCGTCGGTGTCGTGCTCGCGGGACTTTGGTTGACACTGCTTGCGGTCGTCGGCAGTCGCTCGCGCCGCATTCTCGGTCACGGCACGGAGGAGTACCGCCGGGTCGTCTCGTCGGCGCTGGTGCTGTTCAGCCTGGTCGCCTTCCTTTCCCTGGTCTTCAACATCGACCCGGCCAACGGCTACATCGCGATCGCGCTGCCCGTCGGCTTGCTCGGCCTGCTCGCCAACCGCGGAATGTGGCGCTCGTATGCCGCCCGGCAACGGGTCAAGGGTCGCTATCAGACGTCATTGCTGGTCGTTGGGCGTGAATCGGCCGCCATCGACATCGCCAACAAGTTCGTCCTCGATGCCCGGCTCGGCTACGAAGTCGTCGGCCTCTGCACGCCCACGGCTCCGTCTGTGGACGCAACGCTGGTCGGCTCTCGTCACGTACCGTTCGTCGGCACCGACCGCGCCGTCCTCGACGCGGTACAGGCCAGTGGGGCCGACACGGTGGCACTCTCGCCCACTGACCACCTGAACCCGTTGGCGATTCGACGGCTCATATGGGACCTGGAGGCCTTTGGCATCGACCTCATCGTCGCCGCGGGACTCATGGACGTCGCGGCAGAACGAATCAGGAGTCAGCCGGTCGCGGGAATGGCCATGCTGCTCATCGACGAGCCGCAGTACGACCAGGCCAACGCGTGGGGAAAGCGCGTCTTCGACGTCGCCTTCGCGGCCACGGCGCTGCTGTGCGCCGCCCCGCTGCTGGCGATTGCCTTTGTCTTGATCAAGGTCACCAGCCGCGGTCCGGCCTTCTACGTGGCTGAGCGAGTCGGCATGGGCGGCAACGTCTTCGGCATGCTCAAGTTCCGCAGCATGGTCGTCGGCGCCGACGCGCAGCTGCCCGGCATGCTGGCGGCGGCCGGGCACGATGGGCTGTACTTCAAGGTCAAGGACGACCCGCGCGTCACCCGGGTCGGGCGAATCCTGCGGAAGTTCAGCATCGACGAGCTACCGCAGTTCCTGAACGTGCTCGCTGGCGACATGAGCGTCGTCGGTCCGCGCCCGCAGTCCCCGGAAGAGGTCACGACCTACGACGACCTGGTCCGGCGTCGGCTGCTGGTCCGCCCGGGTCTGACGGGCCTGTGGCAGGTGAGCGGTCGATCCGACGTCCCTGCGGAGGACGCGACCCGGTTCGATCTGTCCTACGTCGAGAACTGGTCGATGGCCCAAGACCTGGTCATCATCGGCCGCACCGTGGCGGTGGTGCTGCGCGGACGCGGCGCATACTGACAGGGTTAGGCTTCGTCGCGTGCTGCTCTCCGATCGCGACATCCGCGCCGAGATCACCGCCGGCCGGCTGGGCATCGACCCGTTCGACGACGGCATGATCCAGCCCTCCAGCGTCGACGTCCGGTTGGACAACCTGTTCCGCGTCTTCAACAACACGCGCTACACCCACATCGACCCGGCGCTGCGCCAGGACGACCTCACCACGCTCGTCGAGCCCAAGGAAGACGAACCGTTCGTGCTGCACCCGGGGGAGTTCGTCCTGGGATCCACGCTCGAACGGTGCACGCTGCCCGACGATCTCGCGGGCCGCCTCGAGGGCAAGTCGTCGCTGGGGCGTCTCGGCCTGCTCACTCACTCGACGGCGGGGTTCATCGACCCGGGGTTCAGCGGCCACATCACCCTCGAGCTGTCGAACGTCGCCAACCTGCCGATCACGCTCTGGCCGGGCATGAAGATCGGCCAGCTGTGCCTGCTGCGCCTGTCCAGCCCCGCCGAGCACCCGTACGGCAGCTCGAAGGTCGGGTCGAAGTATCAGGGCCAGCGCGGGCCGACGCCGTCGAAGTCCTACCTGAACTTCGTCAAGCACTGACCGACCCGACGAGTCTGGGCCTCGTGCACGTGAAGCGCCCCGTTTGCGTACGTAAGGCCCATACTCGCGGGTGAACCTGCGGTAACACGCCGGAAACACATTCGCCGCGCCGTCGAAACCCGCGGGCGACATTCTCGCCGAATGCAAGAACTCGATCCCGCAGCGACGGCATGGTTGCTGGTCGCCACCGCCATGGTCCTGTTAATGACGCCCGGCCTGGCGATCTTCTACGGCGGCATGGTGCGCACCACCGGCGTGCTGAACATGATCATGATGAGCTTCATCTCGATCCCCCTGGTGACGGTCGCGTGGCTGCTGTTCGGCTACACCCTGGCCTTCACCGGCGACGGAGCCGGCGGATTGATCGGCACGCTCGAGCACATGGGCCTGGCCGGGATCGCCCCCGACGACCTGCACGGCAGCGTGCCGGAGCTGCTGTTCGCGACGTTCCAGCTGACCTTCGCGATCATCACCGCGGCGCTCATCTCCGGTGCGATCGCCGACCGCGCCAAGTTCGCCGCGTGGGTGTTGTTCGTGCCGATCTGGACGGTCGCCGTCTACGCCGTCGTCGCGCACTGGGTCTGGGCGCCGGGCGGCTGGCTGTTCAAGCTCGGCGCACTCGACTACGCCGGCGGGCTGGTCGTCGAAATCGTCTCGGGTGCATCGGCATTGGCGCTAGCCCTGGTCCTCGGGCCGCGCATCGGGTTCAAGAAGGACGCGATGCGACCGCACAACCTGCCGTTCGTGCTGCTGGGCGTCGGGTTGCTGTGGTTCGGTTGGTTCGGCTTCAACGCGGGCTCGGCGCTCGCCGCCAACGGCACCGCGTCGGCGATCTTCCTCAACACCCTCGTAGCCGGATGCCTCGGCATGCTCGGCTGGCTGGGCGTCGAGCAGGTCCGCGACGGGCGACCGACGACGTTCGGCGCCGCGTCCGGCGTGGTGGCCGGGCTCGTCGCGATCACCCCGTCGTGCGGAACGGTCAACACTCTCGGCGCCGTCGTCGTCGGCCTCCTCGCCGGCATCGTCTGCTCGTTCGCGATCGGGCTGAAGTTCCGCTTCGGCTACGACGACTCGCTCGACGTCGTCGGCGTGCACTTCGTCGGCGGCGTGGTCGGTGTGCTGCTGATCGGCTTGCTCGCCACGTCGGTGATGACCGGCGGACCCGAGGGGCTGCTCTACGGCGGAGGGGTCACTCAGCTCGGCAAGCAGGCGCTGGGAGCAGTGGTGGTCGCGGCGTACGCGTTCGGAGTCTCCTACGGCCTCGCGAAGCTGATCGACCGTCTCATCGGCTTCCGTGTCAGCGCCGACGACGAGACCACCGGCGTCGACTTCACCCAGCACGCGGAGACGGCCTACGCCGAGGGTGTGCACGGCCACCTGCCGTCGCGTCGACCCGGCACGCTGGGTGACTTGGGCGCCCCTCGGCGGGAAGCTGCCGACGAGAACTGAGGTGCCGCTCGACGCTCCATCCGAGTAGCCTCGAATGCGGGTCGTCGACGGGTGCGCAGCTAACGGTGTCGTGTGTAACGACGCTGCTGGTCGCGGCGATGAAACATCTAGTCGGCGGCTCGCCGGTGAGGGGTCGTCAGGGCGACTCACGAAGCGCAGCAAACACTTTGGAGGAGTCAGTGGACATCGTACTGGGTGTGTCGTTGACACCTAAGACGGTCCGCATGGTGCTGGTCGAAGGCGAAAAGGGTGACGGTGCCATCGTCGACCACGACACGTTCGACGTGTCGGGTGGCGAGGGCTCAGCAACCGCGAACGTGACCGATGAATTGGTCTCCGCGGTGCTCGGAACCCAGGAGAGCGCGACCGAGGGCGGCCATGTACTGAAGGCGATCGGCGTCACCTGGAGTGACCGCACCGAGGCCGCCGCACTGCGCGACGGGCTGACCGCGCGCGGCATCACCGACGTGATGCTGGTGTCCGAACTGCACGCCGCGGGCGCACTCGCGCAAGCCGCTGGTCGCGCCGTCGGGTACGAGAGCACCGGCCTGCTGTTCATCGACCGCGACACCGCGACGCTGTCGGTGGTGCGCAGCGACGACGGCTCGATCGTCAAGGTCCTCAGCCGCAGCCTGCACAGCACCGACGCACTCGCTGTGCTCGCCGAAATGGTCGCCGCGGTGGAGCGCCAGGACACGTCGCCCCAGGGCATGTTCGTCGTGGGCGCCGGGGTCGACATCGCGTCGGTCAAGGCGCACCTGGCCGATCTCGTCTCCATCCCCGTCAACGCGCCCGATGAATCGGGTCTCGCCCTCGCGCGCGGCGCCGCACTCGCGGCCGCCAACGCGCCCGCCTTCGACGCCACCACCGCCGGTCTGGCCTACGCGCTGGACCCCGACGGCGCCACTGCAGGCAACGAGTCCGTCGGACTGGCGAACGCCAGCACGCAGATGGCCCCGGTCGGCGGGGTTGCCGCCGTCGCCGCCGCGTCCCCGTACCAGGCCTACTCCGACGTCGATCCCGCCTACGACGACCTCGAGGTCGACGCCCCCCGCGTCGAGGAGGGCCGCAAGCCGTTCCTGCTCGTCGGCAGTGCGCTGACGTCGATCTTCGTGCTCGGCGTCGTCGCCCTGGTGATCTCGCTGGCCGTAAGCATCAGGCCGACCGCCGATCAGCGGCCCAGCCCGGGCCAGGCCGCGATTATCCCCAGCGTCGTGCCGCCCGCGGCACCGCCGCCCGCGCCGGAGGCGGCCAAGCCAGCTGCGCCTGCGCCGCCGCCTGCCGAGACGATCAAGGCGCCGGTCCCCGTGGTGCAGCAGGCACCGGCCGCGCCCCCGCGCACGGTGTTCGTCGAACCGCCACAGGCCCCGGCACCTGCGCCTGCCGCACCGCCACCCGCACCCGCAGCACCCCCGCCCGCGCCGCCCGTCGTCGCGCCGGTGGTTCCGCCGGTCGCGGTGCCGCCCGTCTGGCAGCCGCCGGTGTGGCAGCCGCCCGTGCAGCAGCGCCCGATCTGGCAGCCGCCGTGGCAGCAGCAGTGGCCGCAGCGTCCGCCGCGGGACTACGACGACTATCAGCCGCAGCGCCCGCCGTGGCAGCCCCCGTGGCAGCCGCCGCAGCAGACCCAGGATCCCGAGCCGCCGGTGTGGCAGCCGCCCTGGCAGCCGCAGCGACCGTCGCGCGACGAGCCGGAGTTCGAGTGGCCGTCGCAGGACAACGGCAACAACAACCGAAATGGCAACGACAACGGTTCGGGCCGTGGTTCGTCGGAGGGCTCCGGCGGATCGCAGGCGCCCGGGGCGAACTGCTTCCTGATCTTCTGCTCGTAGGCCGCTCCCACCGGGGAGTCCACCTCCATTCGTCACCGAACGTTGGTCTGCCGATCAGTGTCGCGTAGCGGCTAGCTCACGGCGCTGGCATATCCAAGGTGCATGCGATGCACAGTGTTCGGCACGGGCTACCTCGGCGCGACACACGCCGCCGGCATGGCCGAACTCGGTCACGAGGTGATCGGCGTCGACGTCGACCCCGGCAAGATCGCAAAGCTCGCGTCCGGCGACATCCCGTTCTACGAACCCGGGCTGCGCAAGATGCTGCGGGAGAACCTCGAGGCGGGCCGGCTTCGGTTCACCACCGACTACGACGCCGCGGTCGAGTTCGCCGACGTGCACTTCCTCGGTGTCGGCACGCCGCAGAAGAAGGGTGAGTACGGCGCCGACCTGCGGCACGTCCACGCGGTCATCGATACGCTGGTCCCGCGACTGCGCCGCTCGTCGGTGATCGTCGGCAAGTCGACCGTGCCGGTCGGGACGGCCGCCGACCTGACGGTGCGTGCCCGCGCGATCGCGCCCGAGGGCGTCGACGTCGAGATCGCATGGAACCCGGAGTTCCTCCGCGAGGGATACGCCGTGCACGACACACTGCACCCCGACCGCATCGTCTTTGGCGTACAACCAGATTCGCACCGCGCCGAGAAACTGCTGCGCGAGCTGTACGCGCCTATCCTGGCCGACGAGGTGCCGTTCCTGGTCACCGACCTGCAGACCGCGGAACTGGTGAAGGTCTCGGCCAATGCGTTCCTCGCCACCAAGATCTCGTTCATCAACGCGATCTCCGAGGTGTGCGAGGCCGTGGACGCCGACGTCACGCTGCTGGCCGATGCGCTGGGGTACGACCCCCGCATCGGGCGCCGATTTCTCAACGCCGGACTGGGATTTGGCGGGGGCTGCCTACCGAAGGACATCCGGGCGTTCATGGCCCGGGCCGGCGAACTGGGCGCCAACCACGCCCTGACCTTCCTGCGCGAGGTGGACGGCATCAACATGCGCCGCCGCACCCGCATGGTCGAACTCACCACGAAGGCGTGCGGGGGATCGCTGCTCGGCGCCAACGTCGGCGTGCTGGGAGCGGCGTTCAAGCCCGAGTCCGACGACGTCCGCGACTCACCCGCCCTCAACGTGGCGGGCCTGCTGCAGCTCAACGGCGCGACCGTCAACGTGTACGACCCGCAGGCGATGGACAACTCCCGGCGGGTGTTCCCGACGCTGAACTACTCGACCTCGGCGCTCGAGGCTTGCGAGCGCGCCGACGCGGTCCTGGTCCTCACCGAGTGGCAGGAGTTCGTCGACCTCGATCCGCAGGAGCTGGCGGCCACGGTGCGCGCGAAGGTGGTCGTCGACGGCCGCAACTGCCTGGACGTCGCGAAGTGGCAGGCCGCGGGTTGGCGGGTGCACGCGCTCGGGCGGCGGATCGCCGAAGTCGAGGCGCACTAGCGCGACGCCGTCCGGAGGCGCTCGTTGCGGGCGTCGATGGCCTCCGGCGTCGGCGGCGCGAGGAGGTCGCCACCGGGTGCGGCCGTGGCTTGCGCCCGCAGTACGTGCGGCCGTTGCAACCGTTCGTACTGGGCGAAGGCGCGCTCGACGTCGTCGGGGTGCTCGCGCAGCGCCTCGGCCAGGAACCAGGCCCCGGTCAGCGCCAGACTGGTGCCCCGTCCCGAGAGCGGGGAAGCGCAGTACGCGGCGTCGCCGACGAGGACGGCCCTGCCGCGGTGCCACGCGTCCATGTCGATCTGGCTGACCGAATCGAAGTACAGTTCGGCATCGGCGAGCGCGGCCTCGAGCAGCTCGCCGACCCGCCAGTCCCGTTGTCCGGCAAAGACATCGGTCAGGATCCTCTTCTGCGCGTCGAGGTCGCGGTAGTCGTAGTCGATCCACGGTGATCGAAAGAGGAAGACCGCCAACGCCTTGTCCTGGTATCCGGTGATTCCGGACATCAGGCCCGGGAGGTTGAACATCGAATTGCGGCCGTCTCTGCGGGCCCGAGGGGGCAGGGCGGCGATTGCGGTGTAGAAGCCGAGGTGCCGGAGGAATAGGTGCTCCGGGCCGAAGACGAGGCGGCGGGTGGCGGAGTGCATCCCGTCGGCGCCCACCACCAGATCGAAGCGATCGCTCGTCCCGGACGAGAAGCGTACGTCGACACCCGCACCGTCGTCGTGCAGTTCGACGATCGACTCACCGAAGATCAGAGGCGTCGCCGCGGGCAGCGCCGCACGCAGGATGGTGACGAGGTCCTCGCGGGGTATTTCGACGTCGCCCGCGGTGTCGTTGACCTCGTCGGCGGCCAGCTCGGCGAGGATGCGGTCGGACGCGTCGACGAACTCGATGCGTTCACTCATGCCGATGCGGCGCGCCCGAATCTGGCCCAGCACGCCCATCTCCTCGGCCACGCCGATCGACTCACCGCGGATGTCGATCGGAGACCCGTTGACGCGCAGGTGATCCGACCGCTCGACGAGGGTCACATCGTGCCCTCCGGCGACGAGGTCGATGCCGGCGCTCAGCCCGGCAACACCACCTCCTGACACGAGAATCCGCATGACTGCCTCCTTGGCCTAGAAATAAGATACGGTCTGTACCCAAGAACTAGATCTACCACATAGGAGACATTTTGTCCCTTACGGAGTCGAAGGAGCCTCAACGGCGGCGCGGCAAGGCACTCGAAGAGGCGCTGCTGGATGCGGCATGGGCCGAGGTGAACGACGTGGGATACGACGCCTTCACCATCGATGCCGTCGCGGCGCGAGCCGGCACCAGCCGTGCGGTGCTCTACCGCCGCTGGCCCAACAAGCAGGAACTCATGCGTGCCGCAATCGAACACATGGTGGCCACGGACCCCGTGCCCGAACCGGACACCGGCACCCTGCGCGGCGACGTCCTCGCGATCCTTCGGGGGGCCAATCACCGGCGCGTGCACCTGGCGATTCAGTTCGTCGGTCACCTGGGTCCGTACCACCGGGCGACCGGGTCGAGTCTGGGTGACGTGGCCATGGCCACGCAGGCGGAGGGTGAATCGCTGCTGGAGCGCGCGCTCGCCAAGGCCGTCGCTCGCGGTGAGATCGACGAAGGTCGGGTCTCACCCCGCATCGCGCGCCTGCCTGGTGACCTGTTCCGCTACGAGGTCATGTTCACTCTGCAACCGGTGAGCGATGAGGCAATCGTCGAGATCGTCGACACGATCTTTCTGCCGCTCGTCCTGCGTGGCGCCGGGAGCTAGGTCGTACCGTGGCCGTGTGACGGTATACGCACTCAACCTGTTCGACGTCGCCGACCGAGACGAGTACACGGCCTACTCCAAGCGATCGGTCGCCGAGGTCGCGCGCCACGGCGGCCGCGTGGTGGCCCTCGGCAAGTTCCGCGAGTCGATCCTCGACGACGGCGTGGCGCCCAGGCAGGTGATGATCCTGGTCGAGTGGGATGACAAGGACGCCTTCGACGGCTACCGGAACGACGCCACGCTCGCCGACCTGCACGCACACCGCGAGAACGGTTCCTCGTCCTACGTGTGGCACCTGTTCGATCGGTTGGATGATCTCCGCCCCGTACTTAAGCTCGATTCATGACGGGGCTCGATTCATGACGGCGAGGCAGCGGCTGCACTGGTTCGCCCTGCACGGGGTGATCCGCGGACTGGCGTCGTTCGGAGCGCGGCGCGGGGAACCGCAGGGCCGACTCATCGCCGATCCGACCGTGCGCGCCGACCCCGGCGGCTTCGCCGACGAGCTGCGCGCACGCGGGCGGCTGGTCCGCGGGCGCGCCGCCTGGCTGACGCCCGATCACGCACTGGCGCACCAGCTGCTGCGGTCCGACGACTTCGCCGTCACGGCGATCGGCAAGACCCTGCCCGGCCCGCTCGGCTGGGTCGAACAGAAGACCATGGTCAAGGGCAGGCTGCACCCGCTGCTGCCACCGTCCATGCTGTCCGTCGAGCCGCCCGAGCACACCCGCTACCGCAAGACGGTGTCATCGGTGTTCACCACCAGAGCCGTTGCGGCACTTCGCGATCGGGTACAGCAGGCGGCGACGACGCTGATGGACGACATCGATGCCGATGGTGGCGGCACCGTCGACATCGTCGAACGCTACTGCTCACAGCTGCCGGTGACGGTCATCGGCGACATCATCGGAGTGCCCGACCACGACCGGCCGCGCATCCTGGAGTACGGCGAACTCGCGGCGCCCAGCCTCGACATCGGATTGTCGTGGGAGCAGTACCAGCGCGTTGAAGCGGGACTCGACGGATTCAACACCTGGCTCACCGAGCACATCGGGCGGTTGCGCGCGAATCCCGGCGACGACCTGATGAGCCAGCTGATCGACGCCAGCGACGACGGTGCACGGCTCGACGACGAGGAGCTGCTGGCGACGGCGGGACTGGTGCTGGCCGCCGGGTTCGAGACGACGGTCAACCTGCTCGGCAACGGCATCCGGATCCTGCTCGAGCATCCCGATCAGCTCCGGCTGCTGCTGGCCGAACCCGATCGCTGGCCGATGGCGGTGGAGGAGATCCTGCGACTCGAATCCCCGGTGCAGCTCAGCGCGCGCTTGGCCAAGACAGACACCGAGGTTGCGGGCCGCACGGTCAAGGAAGGCGAACTCGTCATCCTCTATCTGGCCGGCGCGAATCGGGACCCCGAGGTGTTCAGCGATCCGCACCGCTTCGACATCACCCGCGAGAACGCGGGCAAGCACCTGTCGTTCTCCGGGGGCAGGCACTTCTGCCTCGGCGCGGCGCTGGCCCGAGCCGAGGGCGAAGTGGGGCTGCGCACGTTCTTCGAGCGCTACCCAGAGGCGTCGCTGGCGGGTGCGGGCAGTCGTCGCGATACGCGCGTGCTTCGGGGGTGGGCGACGTTGCCGATCAGCCTTGGGCAGGCGCGTGCGGCGGTACGTTCCTAGGGTGGACTTTCGAGCAGCCCTGATCGAGGAGACCCAGGCCTTCGGCGACGTGTTGCGCGGTGCCCCCGCGTCCTGGGACGACGTGTCCGTGCCGACCTGCCCCGGCTGGAGTCTCAACCAGCTGTTGAAACACGTCGGCCGCGGCAACCGATGGTGCGCGCAGATCATCGACGAGCGCCGCAACGAGCCGTTGGACCCGCGCGAGGTCCGCGACGGCAAGCCGCCCGAGGATCACGACGGTGCCATCGACTGGCTCAACGCCGGCGCTCAGAAGGTGCTCGACGCCGTCGACCACGTCGGTGGCGGTGCCAGGGTGTGGACGTTCGTCGGGTCGAAGCCGGCGGGATGGTGGGTCCGGCGGCGGGTGCACGAGGTCACGGTGCATCGCGCCGACGCGGAACTGGCCCTGGGACAGGACTTTCGGCTGTCCCCGGAGTTGGCGGCCGACGCCGTGTCCGAGTGGATCGACCTGGCCACCTCCCGAGCCGACCGGCACGCGCCGCCGCTGCGGCGGGGTACGACGCTGCACCTGCACGCCACCGACGACGGTCTGGGCCCGACCGGCGAGTGGACCATCGTGCACGACGAGGACGGCGTCAACTGGTCGCACGACCACGCCAAGGGTGAGGCCGCCGTGCGCGGTCGGGCAGTCGACCTCTTGCTCGGCATCACCAGACGGCGGGACCTGAGCGACGGTGGCCTCGAGGTGTTCGGGGACCAGGCCGTATGGGACGAGTGGTTGGCCCGCACGCCGTTCTAGGCGGCGCTGAGGTCAGGCGCGCTGCGGCGTAGCGAGGATCGCGGCGATGCCCGTGGTCAGTGGCACCGACAGCGCCAGCGCGATGCCGCCGACCGCCGATCGCGCGATCTCGATGGCCACGCTCTCGCTGGTCAGCACGTCGCCCAGCGACCGGTTCGCCACGCTGAACAACAGCAGCAGCGGCAGTGCGCTGCCCGCGTATGCCAGGACCAGGGTGTAGACGGTGCTGGCGATGTGATCGCGGCCGACGCGCATGGCGCCGGTGAAGATGGTGCGCCGGTTGGCGCCCGTCTCGGCGAGTTCGAAGGCCGTCGACGCCTGGGTGACCGTGACGTCGTTCAGCACGCCGAGCGAGCCGATGATGAACCCGGCCAACAGGAGTCCGGTGATCGATACGCCGCCCAGATAGGCGGCCACCTCGTTGTTCTGATCCTCCGAGAGGCCGGTGAGATGCGCGAGTTCGATTGCGCCCCAGGACAGGACCCCCGCGAGGAGCAGCGAGGCGAGGGTTCCGAGCAGCGCGGCGCTGGTGCGCAGGCTCACGCCGTGCGCGAGATAGATGACGGCGTAGAGGATGACCGACGACGCGACCAGTGACACCGGCACCGCGGGTGCACCGTCGCGCAACGCGGGCAGCAGGAAGACGACCAGCACGGCGAAGGCCACGACGATGCCCACCATCGCCCGCAGTCCCCGCCAACGGGCGACGGCCACGACCACCACCGCGAACACCGCGGCCAGTGCGACGAGCGCCCACGACCGTTCGAAGTCGTAGAACGAGTAGGTGGTCGCACCGTTCTGATCGACCTGCCTGCTGAGCCGCAGATCGTCGCCGACGAGCAGCTGCGGCTGCCCCGGCCCGCCGCTGAACTCGAGCACGGTGTTGGCGCCCTTGTTGGGGCCGGAGTCGATCTCGACGAGCGATTGGACGCACTGCCCGCCGCCGGGCGGGGCCATCGTCGGGTCGGACGTGAGCACGGCGCCCGCAGACGGGCTGCCGCAGTCCGCCAGCCCGCTCGAGAGGACGTGGCCCGCCTCGGTGGTGACGGCGCCGCCCGCCGCGTTCTGGAAGGGCAGGGGGATGTCGACCTTCTGCTGGCTGGGCCACAGCAGGGCCGCGCCGACGATGGTGGTCAGTCCGATCGCGATCAGCAGGCCGACGACGATCCTGGCCGCCAGCGGTCCCAGCGGAGCCGGCCCGGATGGAAGCGAGTGCGAGTGCGAATGGGCCACCCGGTCAGGGTAGAGGTGGTGGTTGGGCGCAGGGCGAGAGCCGTCACCGGTCGTCGGGCCTCGGGTGGAGGTCCGAATCGCGGTGGAGGGGGTTGACCTCGGGCGGGGCGCCACCAACCGACCAGGCCAAACGCCCGTCATCGGTCACGGTGGTGGTGGCATGGCCGCGCGTGACCAAAGCGTGGTCGCGTGGGCAGGCGAAGTAGAGGCAATCGGCGTCGGTGCGGCCGTCGGGGTCCCAGTCCGGCGCGTGGTGGACTTCGCAGTAATAGCCAGCGGCGGTGCAGCCGGGCCGGGTGCATCCCTGATCTCGGGCGTGGCACACGATGCGCTGGTCGACGGTGGCGATGCGGGTGCTGCGCGCCAGATATAGCGGCCGGTCGGAGTGACCGTCGAACACGCACAGGTAGTGAATGCTGTTGGCAGCCATGCGGATGAGGTCGCGCATCGGCAGCATCGAACCGCCGCCGGTGCGGGCAGGCCGTGGCATCGGGACGTCGGGGTCGGTCATCGCATGAGCGGCTTGCTCGAGGTCGGCGACCGTGGTGGTCGCGATGACGGTGACCGGGATGCCGCGGTGGGTGCCGAGTGCGCCGGATTTCAGGCCGGCGCGCAGTCCCAGTTTCAGGGCGTCATGCATGCGTTGGGAGTCGGTGCGGCCGTCGGTGGCGGCGTCGACGACGGTGGCGTCGGTGCCGGGCACATGGTGGCCGGGGCGGACCGCAGCCCCCGTTGCTTCGAGCAGGGCACGGGTTTCGGGGTCGACGTTCCCGCTGAGCTTGCTCATACCGTCGGGGCCCTGTCGACCGAGCTTCAGGCAGCGGCGTCTAGCGCGGTCCTGGTCGTTGAAGATGCCGTCGGGATTGATGGTGTCGGCGATGCGCTTGCCGACCTCCGCGACGAAGGCCGAGTCTTGTTGGCGGGCGTGCTCGACGAGGGTGCTTTCGACGGCGGCCATCTCGGCCGCGGCGATCTGGGGTAGTGCGTCGATGGCGTCGCACACCTTGGCGATGTGGTCCTCGCCGACGGCGCCGGCCTCGATGGCCTCGGCCAGTGCGGGTAGTTCTGCGGGAATGGTGTCGCCGGTGAGTGACCGACGCGGGCTCACGCGGGCGGCCACCTTGAACCGGCGAGACACTTCCTTGGGTACGAGGCGCAGTCGACGGGCGAGTGTGTCGCGCAGTCGCACTCCGGGGCTGCCGGGAAGACGGTCGTCGCCGTCGGGTGGGTCGGCCATTTCGGCGAACATGCGATAGGACAGGCCGCGGTTGAGCCGGTTGTGGTACTCGAGGCGTTCGGTGATCTCTACGCGAAAGGCGTTGCCCACCATGTCCGTCGACGTCTCCCGAAGCCGATCCATCGCTGCGTCGATCGCGTCGAGGTCCGCCCGAACCCGATCCCGCGCCGCGTCGGCGAACAAGAACGGGCGAGCTGCGGTCATGCCCCCACTTTACTCGAACACGTGTTCGAATGCCCGGGTGATCGCGAATCCTGTGGATGAATCGGTGACTGTGGATGGATCCGCACCATGGCGTGTGCGCGACATAGCCTTTGGGATGGGCCGCGAGATTCGTGGGCCGCTCGAAAGGAGCCGCGAGTGCGCGATCTCGACGATGAAAACACACCGCTGAGGCCGCAATTCGACCTCCTGCTCTCGGAAGGAGTCGGCCCGTTCCTCGGCTCGATGGGCTTCACCCAGCACGGGACGAAGTTCGTCAGATACCGCGGGCCCATCTACGACGTAATCGGGTTTCAGAACGACTGGCACAACGACGTGTACTCGTGGCACGGGTTCTTCGTCAACGTCGGCGTCGGCTCCCGCGAGGTCGACGAGGTGTGGCCGGGCCCATGCCCGCAGCCCCCGATTGGCTTCCTGTTCGACCGCCGCTGGGAGTCGGTGGTGCCAGACCTGCCCTATGAACCCCGATTCGACCGCGACACCAATATGAAGGAGTTCGCAGCTGCACTTCGAGAAGGCCTCGAAATGGTGGTCGCCGTCATCGAAGGATTCGATTGCACGGCAACGCTCGTGGAGTATGCGACGACGAACAACCTCCTCATCGCCTACGAGAGGACGTGCTGTTATCTCGCCGCCGTAGAGGACGTCGAGGCACTGGCCGGCTACGTCGGTGTACTCCGAGACCACTTCGGCCACCAGGAACGCTGGGCGAACTTCAATCGCGAGATCAGCTGGGTGTCTGGAGCGTGCGCGCAGACGTTGGTCGAAAGGGGTGTCCTGGACCCGGTGGCTCGTTGACTACTGGCGGTAGGACGCCAAGAAGTTGCCGAGCCGCTCGATGGCGTTGGCGAGATCGCGTGCCCATGGCAGCGTCACGATGCGCAGGTGGTCGGGGGCGGGCCAGTTGAACCCGGTGCCCTGCACGACCAGGATCTTCTCCTGCAGCAGGAGGTCGAGGACCAGTTGCTCGTCGTCGTGGATGTCGTGGACTTCGGGGTCCAGGCGAGGGAACGCGTACAGCGCGCCCCCGGGTTTCACGCAGGACACCCCTGGGATCTCGTTGAGCTTGTTCCAGGCGACGTCGCGCTGTTCGAGCAGCCGACCGCCAGGCAACACCAGGTCGTCGATGCTCTGATGACCGCCGAGCGCCACCTGAATGGCGTACTGCGCGGGCACGTTCGGGCACAGCCGCATGTTCGACAGCAGGTTGATGCCCTCGAGGAAGCTCGACGCGTGCTCCTTGGGTCCGGTGATCACCAGCCACCCGGACCGGTAGCCAGCCACCCGGTAGGCCTTCGAGAGACCGTTGAACGTCAGCGTCAGCAGATCGGGGGCGAGCGTGGCCAGGCTGATGTGCTTGGCGTCCTCGTAGAGGATCTTGTCGTAGATCTCGTCGGCGAGCAGCAGGAGCTGGTGCTTGCGGGCGAGTTCCACCATCTGCTCGAGGACTTCGCGGCCGTACACCGCGCCGGTCGGGTTGTTCGGGTTGATCACGACGAGCGCCTTCGTGCGTTCGGTGATCTTCGACTCGAGGTCGGCGATGTCGGGCTGCCACCCCTGGGTCTCGTCGCACAGGTAGTGCACCGGGGTTCCGCCGGCCAGCGAGGTCGACGCCGTCCACAGCGGATAGTCGGGCGCGGGAATGAGCACCTGGTCGCCGTTGTCGAGCAGCGCCTGCAGCGTCATCGTGATCAGCTCGGAGACACCGTTGCCGAGGAACACGTCGTCGATGTCGAAACGCGGGAAGCCGTCGACCAATTCGTAGCGGGTGAACACCGCGCGGCGGGCGCTCACGATGCCCTTCGAGTCCGAGTACCCCTGCGCGTTCGGCAGCGCCTGGATCATGTCGCGCATGATCACGTCCGGCGCCTCGAAGCCGAACGGCGCCGGGTTGCCGATGTTCAGCTTGAGGATCCGGTGCCCTTCGGCCTCCAGTCGTGACGCGTGTTCGTGTACTGGACCGCGGATCTCGTACAGGACATCCTGCAGCTTGGACGACTGCGTGAACGTGCGCTGCCGTGGCTGGTTCCCCGTGTGCCACGGAAGCTGTTGAATACCCACGTCCCTCATCGTCCCATCGCGGTCCAGTGAATTTGCCTGCGCGACTACTTCTTGCCGGGGCGACGTACGCCAGGAGCCAGCCCGAGGCCCTTCACCGGCACCGACGGCTTGGCCGGTTCCGGCTGTGACTCTTCGGCTTTCGGCTCGGGTGCTGACTCCGGCTTAGGCGCAGACTCGGGCTCGGGTGCCGGCGCGGCATCCGAAGCAGGCTCCGGCTCGGGTGCCGAAGCAGGCGCGGGAGCCGACGCCGCGGGAGCGGCAGCCTTCTTCTGGCCCGGCTTCTTGATGCCACCGGCGAGGCCGAGTCCGCCCTTGGCGGCAGCCGGCTTCGGCTCCGCAGGTGCCTCCGGGGCCGCCGCCGCGGCGGGTGCCTCGGCAGGAGCCTCGGCGGGTGCAGCAGGAGCAGCGCTGGCGGCGGGTGCCGGAGCGGCCTTCTTGGCGCCTGGCTTCTTGATCCCACCGGCCAGACCCAGTCCGCCCTTGGCGGCGGCGGGCTTCGGCTCTGCGGTCTCGGTGGCCGGGGCTTGAGGTGCCGCCTCGGCGGGTGTCTCCGCGGGAGCCGACGTCGTCGTGGGTGCGGATGCCGCTGCGGGAGCGGCCTTCTTGGCGCCCGGCTTCTTCACGCCACCGGCGAGGCCGAGTCCGCCCTTGGCGGGTGCCGGCTTCGCGTCGGCCGCCTCGGCGGGAGCCGATGCCTCCGCGGGTGCGGATGCCGCTGCGGGAGCGGCCTTCTTGGCACCGGGCTTCTTGACGCCACCGGCAAGACCGAGTCCGCCCTTTGCGGGCGCGGCGGTCTCGGCAGGAGCAGCAGCGGGAGCAGACGCCTTGGCGCCGGGCTTCTTGATGCCGCCGGCCAGGCCCATGCCGCCCTTCGCGGGCTTGGCGGGTGCGGAGGTGTCGGCCGACGTCCCGACTTCGGACTCGGACACCGGCGTCGCCTCGGCGGCCGGCACGTCACCGGGTTCGTCCTCGATCTCGGACGCCTTGATCTCGGCGGGCGCGGACGCAGCGGCCTTGGCGTTGCGCTCGTCGGCACGCTCGGCGTACCACTTGGCCGCAGCGCCCTTCTCGGGCAGCGTGACCGTGTCCTTGTCGAGTGCGGCGAGCAGCAGCTGCGCCACGTCGAGCACCTCGACCTCTTGCTTGCCGATCGCCTCGGCGCGGTCACCCACGCCGTCGGTCATCATGACGCGGCAGAAGGGGCAGCCCGTCGCGATCTTCGTGGCGTCGGTGTTGAGGGCTTCCTCGACGCGTTCGTGGTTCACGCGCTTGCCGATGTGCTCTTCCATCCACATCCGCGCGCCACCGGCACCGCAGCACAGACCACGGTCGGCGTGCCGCGGCATCTCGGTGAGCGTGGCACCCGAGGCGCCGATCAGCTCGCGAGGTGCGGAGTATTCCTTGTTGTGGCGGCCCAGGTAGCACGGGTCGTGGTAGGTGACGTCCTGGCTGACCGGGCTGACGGGCACGAGCTTCTTGTCGCGCACCAGGCGGTTCAGCAGCTGGGTGTGGTGCAGCACCGTGTAATTGGTGCCGAGCTGCTGGTACTCGCGGCCAATGGTGTTGAAGCAGTGCGGGCAGGTGACGACGATCTTGCGGTCGACGGTCTCGACGCCCTCGAACAGCTCGTCGATGGTCGCAACGTTCTGCTGCGCGAGCTGCTGGAACAGGAACTCGTTGCCGGACCGGCGCGCGGAGTCACCGTTGCAGGACTCCGCGGAGCCCAGCACCAGGAACTTCACGTCGGCGGCGGCGAGCAACTCGGCCACGGCCTTGGTGGTCTTCTTGGCGCGGTCCTCGAAGGCGCCGGCGCAGCCGACGTAGAAGAGGTACTCGAAGCCGTCGAAGGAGTCGACGTCCTCGCCGTAGACCGGGACGTCGAAGTCGACCTCGTTGATCCAGGCGGTCCGCTCGCGGGCGCTCTGGCCCCACGGGTTGCCCTTGGTCTCGAGGTTCTTGAACAGGCCGCTGAGTTCGGCGGGGAACTCCGAGGCGACCATCACCTGGTAGCGACGCATGTCGACGATGTGGTCGATGTGCTCGATGTCGACGGGGCACTGCTCGACGCAGGCGCCGCAGGTGGTGCAGGACCACAGCACGTCGGGGTCGATGACGCCGCCCTCTTCGAGGGTGCCGACCAGCGGGCGGGTCGCCTGCTCGGGGCCGGAGCCCAGGACGCGTTCGAAGCCGGATTCCGGGACGTGAGCGTGCTCGTCGTGCTTCTTCTCGCCCTTGACGTCCTCGCCGAGACCGCCGGAGGGGGTGTTCTCCAGCGGGCTCTCCTGGTCACCGAGGATGTACGGCGCCTTGGCGAACAGGTGGTCGCGCAGGTTCATGATGACGAGCTTGGGCGACAACGGCTTTCCGGTGTTCCACGCCGGGCACTGCGACTGGCAGCGGCCGCACTCGGTACACGTGGTGAAGTCCAGATAGGCCTTCCAGGTGAAGTCCTCTATCTTTCCTCGACCGAACTGCGCGTCCTCGTCGGGATCCTCGAAGTCGATGTACTTGCCGCCGGACTCCATCGGCAGCAGCGGGCCCAGGGCGTTGGGCAGGCGCTTGAACGTGACGTTGATCGGTGCCAGGCCGATGTGCAGGTGCTTGGAGTGCAGCACGATCAGCAGGAAGACCAGCATGACGCCGATGTGCAGCAGCAGCGCGCCGCGCTCGACGTACTCGTTGGTGTGCTCGCCGAGCGGTGACAGCAGCCAGCCCATGGCGTGGGAGAAGAAGGCGCCCTTGCCGTAGGGCAGGTTGCCGGTGGCGACGGCGGCGCCACGGAAGATCGCGTACGTCCAGACGACGTTGAAGATCATGAAGAGGATCAGCCACGCGCCACCGGTGTGCGAGCCGTAGAAGCGCGAATCCCGGCCGTACTCCTTGGGTTCGGACCTCAGGCGGATGACGGCGAAGGTCGCGATGCCGAGGAAGACGGCGACGGCGAAGAAGTCCTGCAGGAAGCCGAGGATCTCCCAGTGCCCGACGATCGGGATGGCGAACTTCGGGTAGAAGAGGACGCCGTAGGCCTCGAGGTAGACGGTGGCGAGGACGAAGAAGCCCCACATCGTGAAGAAGTGGGCGATGCCGGGGATCGACCAGCGCAGCAGTCGGGTCTGGGCGAAGACCTCCTTGAACTGCGTGGTGATGCGCGTCTTCAGGTCGTCCTTGCGGGCGCCCTCGTCAAGCGTCGGCTGGCCGGACCTGATCAGCTTCGTCAGCCACAGCACGCGCTTGACGGCGAGACCCGCCACGACGAGCGTCATGATGACGCCGATGATCATCGTGACGAGGGTGAGCGTGTCCACCGATTGCCTCCCGAGATGAAGCTACCTACCAGTAACTTATTGTGCATTACTGACGGGTAACTTAGGGCTTATGCCTGCTCATAGTTACATCCTGGGAACAATCGACGCTATGAAGGCTGACCTAACTAACTAGGTTCAGACACTGATCGGGGCAGGGATTGCCGTCCGGTTGCTGGTAGTCGCGCCGAGACGCACCCGGCTGCCACCGGAAGAGTGGTCATCGTCACACGCGGGAGATGAGTGAGATCAGCTGGGAGTCCCCAGGATCGCTCGCAACATCGACATCAGCTCCGAACGCGATTCGGCGCCCAACCTGCGCCGGATCCGCGCGACGTGGTGCTCGACGGTCTTCGCCGAGATGAGCAGCTGACTGCCGATGTCGCGGTAGGGCATCCCCTGCAGGACGAGTTCGGCAACCTCGCGCTCGCGATCGGACAGCCTGCTCCAGTTGGGCATCGACGAGTCCGGGGCAGCAGCGGAACCGGCGGGCGCGGTCGCCGACGCAGGCGCCGACGCGGCGGGAGGGGCCGGCTCCGCGCTCGCGGTACTCGTCACCTTCAGGTCGCGCGCCAGCTGGAGCATCGCCGCCGAGATCCGGCCGTCGGGCGTCTGCAGCGCGGCCTGGCTGGCGAGTCGGGTGGCGTCCCACCCCAGTCCGAACTGAGCCAGTGACCTCGCCGCGGCCGTGACCTCGTCGACCTCCACGTGGTTGGCCAGCACCCGCAGCCAGGTGCGGCCGGCGTTGGCGAGCGATCGGGCGAACGTGCTGTGCGCGGCCGCGGCGGTCAGCGCCTGTCCGTGCGGGGCCACGGCGTCCGGCGAGTTCGCGAGGATGCCCGCGTGCACGCCCGCCCAGTGCAGGGGGAGTGACCACGCGATCGGGTTGCCGAGCCGGCCGAGCAGGTCGAAGGCCTCGTCGACGGTGTGGGTTAGCCGATCGACCTGGTGCAGTCGCGCCGCGGCGATCCACAGTTCGCCCAGCGGCAGCAGGGAGTACAGGTCGATGGAGTACTCGGTGAGCACCTCCATGGCCGCGTACCAGTGCTTCTGAACGGCGCCGCTGTCGCCGTTGCGGCGCGCGATCGCGGTCTGCAGCGCCGACGCCCACAACGCGTCGCGGCGATGCAGCGGCGCATTCGTGGCCGTCACGGCGGCGACGTCGGTACCCGCGGCCGCCAACTGACCGTCGAGCATCCGGATCCAGCCCAGCAGCAGCCGGTGCCGGTGGGCGAAGAACGCGGTTGCCTCGTCACCGGGTACGGCCAGCGCCCGTCCGACGACGCTGCGGGCGCGCACCGGGTCGCCGGCGTGCAGCGCGGTCAGCGCGACCACGGCTGCCGCACTGTCCGGAGTGACGCCCGGCGCCGACGGCCTGGCCGAAATCGACTGTGAGAGACGAGCCATCGCGGTTGGGTATGTCGAGTCGAGCGACGCGATCAACCCCTCGGCCAGGTGGCGGGCCGCGCGCGCATCGGAGGTGGGCGGTCCCTGCGCTTCGGCCGCCAGCGCCGCGCGAGCGGCCTGCGGGTCGCCGACGCCGATGGCAACGACGGCGTTCGCCGAGGCGATCACGGCGTCGGGGTGCGGGCCCAGCCACGCGAACAACTCGGCGGCCTGCGCGGCGCTCCCGTCGTGCACCGCCACGCTGGCCGCAATGCGCACCGCGGCGGCCTTCTCGCCGGCATCCTCGGACGTCAGCAGTTCGTCGGCGATCCGGCCCGCCGTGGCGCAGTCACCGCTGGCCGCAAGCGCATCGGCCAGCCGGGAGTCGCGAGCGCCGGGGTCGACCTCGGCAGCCGCCCGGTACAACCGCGCCGTGCGTGCCGGGTGAGCGCGGTTGCGATCGGCCAGCGCGGTCAGCGCGTCGGCCAGCAGCGGGTCGCGCAGGCCGTGATCGGCCATCCGGAGCGCGAGGTCGACGGTCAGCGTCGACGAGTCGAGCTGCGTCCGAAGCAATCTCGTCTCGATCTCGTGGTGCCGGGTGGCGCCGACGATCTGGGCGAGACACCGATGCAGGGTGCGCAAGAAGATCGGGTTGTGCGACGGTGCGATCAGGCCGGTGGCACGCGCCCGGTCGACCAGTCGGTGCACCGGGGCGCTCTCGAGATCGAGGGCGCCCGCCACGTCGTCCGGCCCCAGTTCCGGGCTCAGCGAGCAGATCAGCAGCGTGTCCACGACAGCGTCGTCGGCGCGGCGCAGTCGCTCGATCAGGGCCGCGCGCGTGGCCGCAGAGATCGCGGATCCCGGTGACTCGGCGTCGGGTGCCGCGGCTGCGGTGACGGCGGCTCGGACGAGGAACGGCACGCCCGCGGTCGCCGTCGCCACCGACCGGACCATCTCCAGCGGCGGCGGCGAGCCGATGACTTCGCTTGCGAGACGGGCGATCTCGGGTGGGGTCAGCGGACCCAACGTCACCACCGGCGACTGCCTCGCCGCGGCGGCCGACAGTTCCGTGAGGCCGCGATGCTGGGATTGCGGTTCCGCGGCGACGATGACGGTCGTGGCCGGGTCGGTCATCAGGTCGGCCAGGTGCTGCAGTTCGGCGTCGTCGAGTAGGTGAGCGTCGTCGACCACGATGGCGGCTCCCGGCGGGTCGCCGTCGCGTGGCGCGCGGGCGATGACGGCGATGCCCGCAGCACGCAGGGCCGCTCGAACGCCGCCCAGTACCAACGACTTACCCGACCCGATCCCACCCGACACCAGTGCCTTCGTGGGCTCGGTGGGTGACGCCGTCAGCGTCGCGACGACGTCCTGTGCGGTCATGGGAACAGCGGCAGCACGGGGACTTCGGCGACCGGCGGCGGCGCAGGTGCCACCTCCGGAACGGTTTCGACGACCGGGATGGTCGGTGCCGGCTGCGCGTCGGGCGTATCGGGAACGACCGGGACCGTGGTGGTGGGCGGTGGCGCGACCGTGGTGGTGGGCGGCGGGACGGTGGTGGTCGGCGGCGGTGTGGTGGTCGTCGGCGGCACGGTGGTCGTGGTCGTCGGGGGAGTTGTCGTCGTCGTGGTCGTGGTGGTCGTCGTCGTGGTGGTCGTGGTGGTGGTCGGCGACGTCGTGGTGGTCGTGGTGGTGGGCGGCGCCGACGACGACGACGGGTTCGTGGTTCCCGGGGCCGGGGGAGTCGTCGTCAACGGCCGGTTGCGGTAGGTCTCGGCCTCCGAGGACGGCACGACGGTGGTGGTGACCAGGCCGTCGTCACCGGTGCTGGTGATGGTGACGTTCTCGGTCACCGGCGTCGAGTCGGTCGACGTGCTGGTCAGCGTCACCGCAAGCCCTCCGACGGCCAGCAGCGCGGCTGCCGCGGCAGCCCCGAACAGCAGCGGGGGCCGCTTGTACCAGGGCAGCGGCCCCGGTTCGTCGTCGTCGTAGGGCTCGTCGCGCGCCGCGAAGTCGACCGGCGGCCGGGCGTCGGTCGCGCTGCCGTAGTCGTACTCGCCACCGGCGTAGGGCAGTGGATCGTCGGATTCGACGCCCTGGGACCAGGCCAGTGAGTCGGCGGCCGACGTGTCGGCGGCGCTCGGTGCGGCCTGGGTCGGGAAGGCGGCACCCGCTGCGGCACCGGCCGCAACTCCCGCCGCCCCGGCACCCGCTACCCAGCCCATGGTCGGTGCGAGACCGGTCGCGTCGTCCGCCACGGGCGCGAGCCCGGTGGCATCGTCGCTCAGTCCGCCGCCCAGCCCGCCGGCAGACAGCACGGCCGCACCTGCAGCACCGACCACCTGCGGCTGCGGCGTGGTCACGACGGGCGCGCGCAGCCGTTCCGACAGCCGCTGGGTCACCAGCGGGATCGAGGCGCCGCCGCCGACGGTCGCGACCGCCGTGATGGCCGCCATCGGAATCCTGAACTGCTGCAACGACTGTTCGATCGCACCCATCAGACCGTTGAGCGGCTGATCGATGAGGCGTTCGAGTTCGGGGCGGGTGACCCGTACGTCGGACGAGAAACCGGGCAACGCGACCGGGATGACGGCCGCGGTGTCGGCGGACAACCTCTCCTTGGCCTGCCTGCAGTCGTCGCGCAATTTGGTCAGCGAGCCGACCGCCGCGGTGCCCGCGGGATCCGGGTTGCTCGCGTCGGCGACGCCGGAGATCACGTGGTTGAGCAGTGACTGGTCGACGAGATCGCCGGAGAAGTCCGGGTAGCGGATGGTGTCGCCGATGACGGCCATGCCCGCGCGCGCATCGGCCAGCGTCACGCTGGTGCCGTTCGCGCCGAAGTCGCACAGCACGACGACGCCGTCGGCCGGCAGGCCAGGCGCGACGCGGAGCGCGGACAGCGCCGCCGCCGAGTCGGGGACGAGCGTGGGCGGCACCCCGCCGGGGGACAAATTCGGTTTGTCGCGCAACGCATTCCGCAAGGCGCCGACGACACCGGCGTTCCAGTGCGCGGGCACCGCGATCGTGACGGGCGCGCCGCCGCCGACGGCACGGGCCATCGCGTCCAACGCTTCGACGAGCACGACCTCACCGCGGTGCGACGAGCCGTCGGAGGCAACCATCGGCACCGGGTCGCCGACCCGCTCGACGAACCCGGTGAGGACGAGGTTGGGCTGGGTGGGGCCGAACTGGTCGCCGACCTCCGGTGCGCGATCGTTGAACAGAGCCAGCGCAGCGCGCCGCACCACGGGGGGACGCCCGATGGCGGCCGCGACCAGGTTCGTGGTCCCGACGGACAGTCCGAGTGAGTCGCTCATGTAGGAAGACCTCTGAGTCAGATCGAGGGAGCAGTGTCGACGGTTCCTCGCGCAGGGCTCTTGAAGGCAGGGCAGCGCAGAAGACCAGCCCTCACCATAGCGGGCGGTATGGGGCTGCGTGGGCGATCCCCCTAAGGGTTCGAGAACCCCTAACGTCGAACCCCCTAACGAGGGTCGCCCGGGGTTGGGTTCGGCACCGATTCGGTGAGGCTGCCTGCGCCGATAGCATTTCGGGCAAGGCAGTGCGTGATCTGCCAGCTCACCGAATTACGAGAGAGGGGGACCCGTGGCGAACTCGCTACTCGACTTCGTGATGTCGGTGGTGCGCGACCCCGACGTCGCGGCCCAGTATGCCGCCGACCCGGCCCAGGCCATCTCCGCGGCGAATCTGACCGACGTCACCAGTGCCGACGTCAACAGCTTGATCCCGGTGGTCACCGAGTCGCTCTCGGCGGCGCCGGTGTCCGGATTCGACGCGATCGGCGACGCGGGGAACGTGTGGTCGAGTGGTGCTGCCACCGCAGCATTCGACGCGTTCGACGATCACCTGCCGCTGCAGGGCATCGACGACTCGCCCGTCGTGCACGACCTGATCGCCCAGCCCGACGGCGCCGCACCCGGTGTGGTGGACACGGCGTGGGACGACTGGGATGGCGGGCTGAACGCGGTGGCCACGGCCGACGACCCGGGCCTGGCCTTCGATGCGCCGGTTATCGACGACGGCACGGTGGCCGAGAGCCTCGACGCCCTCGACGACTGGACGCAGCCGGCAGGCGGCGACGGCACCGTCGACACCCCCAACGCCGACCCCCAAGGGTTCGACGCCTTCAACTGAATTCACCCTGCACACCACGACAGCGCGGCCGGAAACGGCCGCGCTGTCGTCGTATTCGGGCAGTTCACGGGGTAGAACAGGCGACCCCCGACCAATCCCCTAATCCCCTAACGCAAACCCCAGGGGCATCCCACCATGGCAGGGTGAGAGCAGGGGTTTCGGCCCCGTTCCCGGTGGCCTCGCGGATCCATAGATTCGTAGTCAGTTCGCCGGACAGCCGGCGACAGGCTCCTCGTCCAAATCCGAGAACCCCAACCGAAAGGCAGTCCGATGACCACTCTGATCGACTACATCCTCGACCTCTTCCGTAGCCCCGACGTCGCCGCGGCCTTCGTGACGGACCCGGATGGCGCCCTGCGTGACGCCGGCTTCCCCAGCGTCAGCCCGGCCCAGCTCCAGGCCGTCGCCGCCAGCGCGGCCCCGGCCGGACTGGCCCTCGGCGGCGGTGGCGACCCGATCGTCGGTCTGCAGCGGGCGGTGTCCGATCACCACAACTTCGCCTCGCCGTTCTCCCCGCAGACGACGTTCGCGCCGCAGACCGCCACGGAGTTCGCCAGCCGGAACAACACCGACCTGGCCAGCAACAACGACCTGTTCAGCCCGGACCAGAGCGCCGGCGCCAACGCCCAGAACGGTGCCTTCAACCTGGGCTTCGGTGACATCACCTTCGGCGACAAGACCAGCAACACCGCCACCAACGGCGGCGTGGTCGTCGGCGGCGACAACGACGGCGACGTCGTGACCGGTGACGGCGCGGTCCTCGGCAACAACAACGACGTCAACAACGGTGACGTCATCGCCGGAACCGGCTCCAACGTCAACATCGGCGAGGGCGACATCGAGGACAACGGCACCACCGCCACCGGCGGCAGCACCGTCATCCAGGACAACGAGGGCCCCGTGCTCAACGACGTCGACGCCAGCGGTGGCAACGGCGGCGGTGCCAGCGGTGGCGGCAGCCTCATCGGCATCGGCGGCGGCGACGCCTCCGGCGGCAACGCAGGTGGCGGCGGCATCGTGATCGTCGACAACGACACCAGCACCGTCGGCGGCAGCCAGACCAACATCGGTGGCGACTCGGGTAGCGACAACACCGTCGACAACTCGGTCAGCTCCCAGGTCCAGACGTCGGTCGAGACCGAGGCGAACACGTCGGTCGAGGACAACTCCTCGAGCTTCGAGTCCAACATCGGGTCGAACAACGACACCGACATCGCGTCGAACAACGACACCGAGATCGACACCGACATCGCCTCGAACAACGACGTCGACACCGATCTGGCGTCGAACAACAACACCAACACCGGTTTCGACGCATTCTGATCGAGACCGACGCATGATCCGCGACTGGCGGGAACCTCGAGGTTCCCGCCAGTTCGTGCGTTTACCGTTGGCCTGACGCAGGCAGGGGAAGAGACACCATGACGCAACCGAACGCACCGGCCAGACCGGTCAAGGTCATCGTCGAGCTGATCGACCACAGCACGAAGATCGCCGCTGCCTACGACCGGGGGGATCTCGTCGAGCGCCTCGGCCGCGCGAAGGTCCGGATCTCCGACCCGCAGATCCGGGTGGTGATCGCCGGCCAGCTCAAGCAGGGCAAGAGCCAGCTGCTCAACTCGCTGCTGAACGTGCCCGTCGCCCGCGTCGGCGACGACGAGACCACCGTCCTGGCGACCGTCGTGTCGTTCGGTGAGCAGGCCACCGCGCAGATCGTCGTGTCCAACGGCGACGGCGACGAGCCCGAGGTGATCCCGATCCCGCCGTCGCGGGTGCAGACCGATCTACGGCGGGCGCCGGAAGCCGGTGGCAGGGAGGTGCTGCGCGTCGAGGTCACCGCCCCCAGCCCGCTGCTGAAGAACGGGCTGGCGTTCGTCGACACCCCGGGCGTCGGCGGTCACGGCCAGCCGCACCTGGCGTCGACGCTGGGTCTGCTTCCGGACGCCGACGCGCTGCTGATGGTCAGCGACACCAGCCAGGAGTTCATCGAACCCGAGATGACCTTCATCAGGCAGGCGCTCGAGATCTGCCCGGTGGCAACGATTCTCGCGACCAAGACCGACCTCTACCCGCACTGGCGCGAGATCGTCGACGCCAACGTCGCACACCTGCGCCGCGCCGGCATCGACACCCCGATCGTGCCGGTGTCGGCGGTGCTGCGCAGCCATGCCATCTCGCTGAACGACAAGGAACTCAACGAGGAGTCGAACTTCCCGGCCATCGTGAAGTTCCTCAGCGAGAAGGTGCTGTCGCGGGAGAACGACCGGGTTCGTGACCAGGTGCTCACCGAAGTGCGTTCGGCCGCCGAACATCTGACGCTCGCCGTCAGCTCCGAGCTGGCGTCGATCAACGATCCGTCCGAGCGGGAACGGCTCACCGCGGACCTCGAGCAACGCAAGCGCGACGCGCAGGAGGCCATGGCGCACACCGCGCTGTGGCAGCAGGTGCTCAACGACGGCATCTCCGACCTGACCGCCGACGTCGAACACGATCTGCGCGGGCGGTTCCGGGCGATCACCCAGTACACCGAGAAGGTCATCGACGACTGCGATCCGACGCAGCACTGGGCCGAGATCGGGTCCGAACTCGAGAACGCCGTCGCCACGGCCGTCGGCGACAACTTCGTCTGGGCGTACCAGCGCGCCGAGGTGCTCGCCGACGAGGTGGCCCGGGTCTTCATGCAGGCAGGCATCGACGCGATCGACACGCCGCGCATCGACGCCCGCGAGATGGGCGAGGGCTTCGGCGAACTCAAGTCGGTGTCGCGGCTCGAAGCCAAGCCCGTGCGCGCAGGCGACCGGGTGGTCTCGGGCATGCGCGGGTCGTTCGGCGGTGTGATGATGTTCGGCATGCTGACGACCTTCGCCGGTCTCGGCATGTTCAACCCGCTGTCGATCGGCGCTGGTGCCCTGCTGGGCCGCAAGGCCTACAAGGACGACATGGACAACCGCATGCTGCGGGTGCGCAGCGAGGCCAAGAACAACATGCGCCGCTTCGTCGACGACGTCTCCTTCGTCGTCACCAAGGAATCCCGCGACCGGCTCAAGGGCATCCAGCGCCAGCTCCGCGACCACTACCGCGAGATCGCGAACCAGGCCAACCGCTCGCTGAGCGAATCGCTGCAGGCCACCCTCGCCGCGGCGAAGCTCGAGGAGAACGAGCGCGGCGCACGCGTGCGCGAACTCGAACGGCAACTCAACATCCTGCGCCAGGTCACCGAACACGCGGAGAAGTTGTCGACCCGGGCGACCGGGCCGAGTCCCGCACCCGTCGGCACCTAGGCTGGTGAACCGGCAACGTCACAGGGGAGAACTTCGGGGTAGCGCGATATGAGCACGAGCGATCGGGTGCGCGCGATCCTGGCCGGAACCGTGCAGGCGTACCGGTCGGACCCGGCATACCAACACCGCCCCGACATCCACGACGAACTCGACTGGATCGGCCGCCGGCTCAACCAGCCGATCCGCATCGCGCTCGCGGGCACGCTCAAGGCCGGCAAGTCCACGCTGGTGAACGCACTCGTCGGCGAGGAGATCGCCCCGACGGACGCCACCGAGGCCACCCGCATCGTCACCTGGTTCCGCAACGGCCCCACCCCGAGGGTCACGGCGAACCACCGCGGCGGGCGCCGGACGAACGTGCCGATCACGCGTGATCCCCGCGACCGCGGCCTGACGTTCGACCTCACCCGGCTCGACCCGGCCGAGGTGTTCGACCTCGACGTGGAGTGGCCGGCCGCCGAACTGATCGACGCCACGATCATCGACACCCCCGGCACGTCGTCGCTGAACCGCGACGTCTCCGAGCGGACACTGCGCCTGCTGGTGCCCGAGGACGGCGTCCCGCGCGTCGACGCCGTGGTGTTCCTGCTGCGCACCCTCAACGCCGCGGACATCGCACTGCTCAAGCAGATCGGCACGCTGGTCGGCGGCGCCTCGGGCGCACTCGGCGTCATCGGCGTGGCGTCGCGCGCCGACGAGATTGGGGCGGGCCGCATCGACGCGATGCTGTCGGCCAAGGACGTCGCCACCCGCTTCACCGCCGAGATGGACAAGACCGGCATCTGCCAGGCCGTGGTGCCCGTGTCGGGGCTGCTGGCGCTGACCGCGCGCACACTGCGCCAGAGCGAGTTCGTGGCGCTCGAGAAGCTCGCCGGGGTCGACGCGGCCGAGCTGAACAAGGCGATGCTGTCGGCCGACCGCTTCGTCCGTGAGGACAGCCAGCTGCCGGTGGACGCCGCGACGCGATCGGCGCTGCTCGAACGGTTCGGCATGTTCGGCATCCGCATCTCGATCGCCGTGCTGCGGGCCGGGATCGGCGACTCGGTGGCGCTGGCCGACGAACTGCTCGAGCGCAGCGGCCTGGTCGCGCTGCGCGACGTCATCGACCAGCAGTTCGCGCAGCGGTCCGATCTGCTCAAGGCGCACACCGCGCTGGTGTCACTGCGCCGCTTCGTCGAGGCCCACCCGATTTACGCGACGCCGTACATCGTGGCCGACATCGACCCGCTGCTGGCCGACACGCATGCCTTCGAGGAGCTGCGTCTGCTCAGCGCGCTGCGGTCGCGGCCGACGACGCTCAACGACGAGGAGATGGCCTCGCTGCGGCGCATCATCGGCGGATCGGGCACCGACCCGGCCAGCCGGCTCGGACTACAGCCCGACACGCCCTATGACGGCCCACGCGCCGCGTTCGCCGCCGCGCAACGCTGGCGGCGTCGCGCCGACCACCCGCTCAACGACCCGTTCACCACCAGGGCGTGCCGAGCCGCGGTGCGCAGTGCCGAGGCGCTGGTCGCGGAGTACGCAGCCCAGCGCCGCTGACCCGACTCAGGGCTGACTGGCGGGCGTGGGCGCCGACTCGGTGACCGTCTGGGTCGCGGTGCTGGTCTCCGTGACGGTGCTGGTGCTCGTACTGGTACTCGTGCTGGTGCTCGTGGTGGGCGGCGGGGTCGTGGTGGTCGTCGTGGATGGCGCAGTGGTCGTCGTCGTGGTCGACGGTGCCTCGCTGGAGGTCTCGGCCGAGGTCGACGGCGACTGCGTCACGGTCTCGGTGCCGGACGGTTCCGGAGCGACGCCCTCGGACGACGTCTCCGACGTACTCGTCGTCGTGGTGACGTCGGTGGTCGTGGAGTCGTCATCGGCGAGGTTGATCGCCAGGTAGACGATCGCGGCGACCAGCAGCGCGGCCACGGCGCCGAGGGCGACGAGCGGACCGGGCTTGCGGTACCACGGCGTCTCCGGCTCCGGCACGGGCTCGTACTGGGCGCCGGTCTGATACTGCTCGTAGGGTCCCGTCGGCTCGCCACCCTGGTAGTCGGCGTAGGCCTGGTCGCCGTAACCCTGGTTGCCGTAGCTCGCGTACTGGGTCGGGTCGTCGCCGGAGGCTTGATTCGGATCGTCGGGAGGTCCGCTACGCGTCATGACCACCGATGGTAGGGCGCGGCGCGACCGTCACGGGCGCGGGTACAGCGTCCTGGTCTCGTTGAGTCGAGGACGTGACCGGGTAGTGGTCGGATCGTCATCATCGGTCGCGCGCGGAGTCCGCGTCGTCGTGCTGGGCTCACCCGGCGACGTCTCGGTGCCCGATGTCTCGGTGCCCGACGTCTCCGTGCCCGACGTGGGGGGCGGCGGCGGCGCGTTCGGAGCGTCGATGTCGGTCGTCATCGGCGGGCTGGTGCTGGTCACCGTGCCGGTGGTGGTCGTCGCCGACCCCGACGAGGGGGTGCGGCTACCCGAGGTGGTGGTGTCGGTGAAGTACTGCTGTGCGGGCCCCGGCGCGTCGGAGTCCCGGACCAGCGCGGAGACGAGGAAGTACACGACGGCGATGACGGCGACGGCCCCGACACTCGCGGCGAGGAGCGTCGAGGTGCGCTCGTGCCACGCGGGTTCGGTCACGGGCACCGATAGTAGCCGCGACCTCGCCGTACGTGACGGGTCAGACCAACTGGCGGACGACCTCGGAGGCGAAGAACTCGAGGTGGTCGAGATCGGACATGTCGAGGGTCTGCAGGTACACCCGCTGAACGCCCCCGTCAATGAACGAGCCGAGACGGTCCACGATCTCACCCGCGGTGCCCGCCAGCGGCGAGTTCTCGCGCAGCTCGTCGACCTCGCGGCCGATCGCGTCGGCGCGGCGCGAGACGTCCTGCTCGTCGCGACCCGCGCACAGCACGAATGCGGCGGAGTAGGTCAGCGAGTCCTTGGCCCGGCCGGCATCGGCGACTGCCGCCGCGACGCGCTCGTACTGCGCGGTCAGGTCGTCCAGCGACGCGAACGGCATGTTGAACTCGGCGGCGTACTTGGCCGTCAGCGCAGGCGTGCGCTTGGGCCCGCCGCCGCCGATGATGATCGGCGGCGTGGGCGACTGCGCGGGTTTCGGCAGCGCAGGCGACTCACTGACCTGGTAGTGGGTGCCGAAGAAGTCGTACGTCTCGCCGACCGGGGTGCCCCACATGCCGGTGAGGATGTCGAGTTGCTCGCCGAGTCGGTCGAACCGCTCGCCGAGCGGCGGGAACGGGATCGCGTAGGCCTGGTGCTCGGCTTCGAACCACCCCGCGCCGAGGCCGAGTTCTACACGGCCACCGCTCATCTCGTCGACCTGCGCCACCGAGATCGCCAGCACGCCTGGGTGGCGGAACGTGGCCGAGGTGACCATCGTGCCAAGGCGAATCGTCGACGTCTCGCGGGCGATGCCGCCGAGCGTGACCCACGAGTCCGTCGGCCCGGGCAGGCCGTCGCCGCTCATCGCGAGGTAGTGGTCGGACCGGAAGAACGCGGAGTAACCGAGTGACTCGGCGGCCTGGGCCAGGGCGAGTTGATCGCCGTACGTGGCGCCCTGCTGTGGTTCGACGAATACGCGGAAGTCCATGTGCTGAGCCTATCCCCGAGTCGCTTCGCTCCTGCCCGCCGAACCCTAATCCCCTCAGGGCCCTAGAGCCCGCCGCGGTTCTCGCGGACCGCAGCCACCGCGTCGTCGTCGCCGGAGAACGTCAGACGGACCTCGTCGCGGCCGGAGACGAACAGCAGCAACTCCAGCGGTTCACCGGTGATCACGACCGTCGGTCCCTTGCCCATGTTGGCCAGCGTCTTGCCGTCGGTCGTGCGCAGCGTCACGTGCGCAGGCGCCTTGGCCAGCAGCAGGCGCGACATCAACGACACGTTGCGAGCCAACCCCGCCGAGACCGACTCGTCCAGGCGACGGGGCTCCCAGCCACTCGCCGCACGCCGCACGTCCTCGTGGTGGATGAACATCTCGGTCACGTTGATCAGCGGATCGAGCAGCTTGAACGGCGACAGCGTCGGAGGACCGGACCCGACGAGCGTCAGCAACTCGTCCCAATCGGTCTCTGCGGCGACCTGCGTCTGCACCCGCTCCGTATAGCCCGCGAACTTCGGGATCAGGATGCCGGGCGCGGCGTCCACGCGTCGCTCGCGAATCACCAAGTGGGCGGCCAGATCCCGGGTGGTCCAGTCCCCACACAGGGTCGGGTGGTCCGGGCCGGCGCCGCGCATGGTGTCGACGAGTGCGGCGCGTTCGCGTTGAGCGGTACTGGTCATCGAGTCGTCCCCTTGTCGAGTGCGCGGTCGAGGTTGATCGCCGCGCTGATGAGTGAGAAGTGCGTGAACGCCTGTGGGAAGTTGCCAACCTGGTCGCCGGTCGCGCTGACCTGTTCGGCGTAGAGGCCGACGTGGTTGGCGTAGGTGAACATCTTCTCCAACGCCAGTTGCGCGTCATCGAGTCTGCCCGCCCGGGTGAGCGCCTCGACGTACCAGAACGAGCACAGCGAGAACGTGCCCTCCTCGCCGTCGAGGCCGTCGCTCTCCGGGGTGTACCGGAACACCAGGCTGTCGGTGACGAGTCCGTTCTCCACCGCCTCGAGCGTAGATAGGAACTTCGGGTCCGCGGGCGAGAGAAACTTGACCATCGGCATCAGCAACACCCCCGCGTCGAGTTCGGTGCCGCCCTCGACCTGCGTGAACGTCTGCAGGTCGGCGTTCCAGCACTTCGACATGATACGCTCGTAGATCTCGTCGCGAACCCGCGACCACCCCAGGATGTCACCTGGCAGCCCGCGCTGGCGGGCGATGCGGATGGTGCGTTCCAACGCCACCCAGCACATCAGCCGGGAGACGGTGTACGGCCGGATCTCGCCGCGTGCCTCCCACATGCTGGCATCGTCGCGGTCCCAGTTCTGCATCACCCAGTCCACGACCTGGACGACGTCGTGCCAGGCGTCGTCGCTGATGCCGGGACCGTACTTGTTGAACAGGTACACCGAGTCGATGAGTTCGCCGTAGATGTCGAGCTGCAGCTGATCGACCGCGGCATTGCCGACCCGCACGGGCTTCGAATCACGGTATCCGCGTAGGTGTTCGAGTTCTATTTCCGCACCGGGAACGTTGCCGTCGATGTCGTACAGCACGCGCAGCGGGCCGAGGTCGTCCTCGTCGTTCGGCGGGCGGTGTTCCCTGCCGATGCGCTTGGACAGCCAGCTGGTGAACGCGCGCGCCTCGCCGGTGAAGCCGAGCCGCAGCAGCGCATAGAGCACGAAACCCGCGTCCCGGACCCACACGTAGCGGTAGTCCCAATTGCGGCCGCCACCAATTAGTTCCGGAAGGCTGGTGGTCGGCGCTGCGATGATCGCGCCCGTCGGTTCGTGGGTCAGCAGCTTGAGCGTGATGGCCGAACGGTGCACCATCTCACGCCACCGGCCGCTGTAGCGCGACTGCGACAGCCACTTCCGCCAGAACGTCGTGGTGGCACCGAGCAGCGCGTCGGTCATGTCCATGGTGTTCGAGGACGGATCGTCGTCGTCGCCGAGCATCTCCAGCACGAACAACGCCGTGTCGCCCCTGCTCAATTCGACCTCGGCGGTGACGCGGGTGTTGTCGTCGCCCTCGTCGATCGTCAGCGCCGTCGACGAGACCAGCCCGAGGCGTACGCCGTCACCGGTGACGAGCACGCCGTCGCCGGCCTCCTCGGCGCGGCAGCGCTGCCTGCCGTAGTCGGGACGGGCGTCGAGCGTCATGTGCATCCGGATGGTGCCGCGCACGCCGCTGACCCTGCGGACCAGCCGCTGCCGGTGCTCGGGGTCGCCTTCGCCGAGCACCGGCATGAAGTCGTGGATTTCGGCGACGCCGTCGTCGGTGAGGAACCGCGTGATCAGCACTGCGGTGTCGGGGAAGTAGAACTGCTGGGTGCGAGAGACGTCGCACGTCGGTGCCAGGCGCCAGCTGCCGCCCTGATCGGGGTCGAGGATGGCGCCGAACACGCTCGGGGAGTCGAATCGCGGCGCGCAGAACCAGTCGATGGTGCCCTCGGTGCCGACGAGCGCGCAGGTCCGGAGATCGCCGATCAGGCCGTGCTGCGAGATGGCCAGCCAGTCACGATCCATCTGGTAGCCACCACCCGGTCCCGCCGGGCAGCTCCAGCGCCTCGGTCGGCCCCCACGAACCACGTTCGTACGGAAGCGGATTGGGCGGTGCGTCGAGCACCGGTTGGCACACCTCCCACAGCCGGTCCACCTCGTCGGCACGCGTGAACAGCGTCTGGTCGCCGCGCATGACGTCGAGGAGCAGCCGCTCGTAGGCCTCTAGTGGCGTGTCCTCGGTGTCCTCGTCGGCAATCGCGACGTGGAAGTCGAGCGGCATCATCTCGAGATCGGGACCGGGCCGCTTGGTCCGCAGGTGCACGCCGAACTCCGGGTCGTCGGTCAGCTCGAGCACCAGCCGGTTGGGGGCCTGCTCGCCGAACCTGCCCGCGGGCGGCGTGCGGAAGGTGAGCGTGACGGTGCGGCGCGTGGCCGCGAGCGCCTTGCCGGTGCGCAGGTAGAACGGAACCCCCTGCCAGCGTTCGGTGTCCACGAACGCCTCCAGCGCGACGTACGTCTCGACCTTCGAGTCGTCGTCGACGCCCTCCTCGTCGCGGTACCCCTCGTACTGGCCGAACACGACGCGCTCGGGGTCCAGCGGGCGCATCGCGGCGAAGACCTTCGACTTCTCGTTGCGGACCGACGCCTCGTCGAGGTGCACCGGCGCCTCCATCGCGACGAACCCGAGCACCTGGCACAGGTGGGTGGAGATCATGTCGCGGAAGCACCCGGTCGACTCGTAGAAGCTGCCGCGGCCCTCGATGGTCAACTCCTCGGGCACGTCGATCTGAACGGACTCGAGATGTGAACGGTTCCAGGCGGGTTCGATGAGGCCGTTGGCGAAGCGGATCGCCAGGATGTTCTGCACGGCCTCCTTCCCCAGGAAGTGGTCTATGCGGTACACCTGCGACTCGTCGACGACGTCCTTGAGTGCCGCGTCGAGTTCGCGGGACGACTCGAGGTCGGTGCCGAACGGCTTCTCGACCACTACGCGGGCATCGTCGGCGAGGTGTTCGCGGCCGAGCATGCCGATCATCGACTGCATCGCCTTCGGGGGTAGCGACAGGTAGATCAGGGTCTTCGTCTCCGAGCCCAGCTTCTCGCGGGCCTGCTTCACGGCACCGGCGAGGTCGGTGCCGTCGTCGGCATCGGAGGTCTGGAAGGTCAATCGACTGAGCAGGTCTCGCAGCACGGCGTCGTCGGCGTCGTCCACCGCGTCCCGAAGCACCTCGCCGATGTGGTCGCGGAACTCGTCGTCGGTCCCGGGCGAGTGCCTGCCGGAACCGATGATGGCGTACTCGTCGGGCATGCGGCCTGCGGCGGCCAGCTTGTACAGGCCCGGGAACAGCTTGCGCTTCGCCAGATCGCCGGTGGCGCCGAACAGGACGAACACGTGGGGATCGAGTTGGTTTGTCATGCAGCAGCCTCCACATCGCGCAACGCGTTTTCGACGACTTCGGTCAGTGCGGGGTGAATCCAGAACGGGCGGTGCGCCAAGTCGTCGGCACGGATGCCGAATTCCATTGCCACGGCGAAGATCTGGATCAGCGTGGCGGCCTGGGGCCCCATGACGTGCGCGCCGAGGATCAGATGGGTCTCGCGGTCGACCAGCACCTTGCAGAAGCCGGTGTCGTCCTGCAGCGCCCAGCCGTAGGCGACGTCGGCGTAGGGCGTGCGGCCCACCAGGTAGTCGGGATGCTGCTCGCGACACACCTCCTCGGTGATGCCGACCGAGGCCATCTGCGGGTTCGCGAACACCGCCGACGGCACCCGCTCCCGGTCGATGGCGCGCAGCGAATCCGGATGGCGCAGGTTGTACGAGACGACCTCGGCCTCGCGGTTTGCGACGTGCTTGAGCGGTATCGGCGTGGACACGTCGCCGAGCGCGAACACGCCCTCGGCGGTGGTGCGGAGGAACTCGTCGACCACGATCCGGCCGTCGTCGGAGACCTCGACGCCCGACACGTCGAGGTTGAGGCGGTCGCTGTTCGGGGTGCGGCCGGAGGCGACGAGCAGCACGTCGGCCTCGACGGTGCTGCCGTCGTCGAGTTGCAGCACTAGCGCGCCGGGCCTGCCGGTCAGGCCGCTCAGTTCGGTGCCGAGGCGAAGGTCGTAGTCCGCGTGCCGCAGTGCGGTGAACGCGTCGCGAAGTTCGCCGTCCTGCGGTCCGCCGAGCAGGCGATCGGACTTCTCGACGATCGTGATGTGGCTGCCTGCCGCGGCGAAGACGTGCGCCAATTCAGCCGCGATGTAACCGCCGCCGAGGATCGCGAGTCGCTTGGGCGCGGCGTCGATGCGCATCACCGTGTCCGAGGTCTCGTACGGCAGGCCGGACTCCTCTACCAGGGGCGGGATCACCGGTCGGCCGCCGTTGGCGATGACGATCTGCCCGGCGGTGATGTCCACGCTGGTGCCGTCCTCACCGGTGACGCGCAGCTGGCGCGGGCCGGTGAACTCCGCGTGCCCCTGGTGGAACGTGATGTTGTCGCTGTCCTCGCGGCCCTTGCGCCCCTCGTCGGAGCGGGCGTCGGTGACGCCGAACACCCGGTCGCGTAGTGCGGTCCACCGCAGTCCGTAGGACTCCGCGTCCACGTTGAACCGTCCCGAGGTGGCGACGGTGTCGGTGACGTCGGCGGAGAAGACGAGCATCTTCGACGGGATGCATCCGTAGTTGAGGCAGGTGCCGCCTGCGCGGCGTTCTTCGATCAGGCCGACGTCGAGGTCGGCGAACGTGTCGTCGATGACGGCGTTTCCGGAACCCGTTCCAATGATGACGACGTCATGATGCACCCGGGGAAGCTTCCCGTTGGCCGGGGTCGCCTAAACCGCCGCAGGCATTACGTTCAGAAGACGTCGACGTTCTCGATCGCGACGAACATGCCGCGCCCGGTGGCCTCGTTGACGAACTTCGTGCCCGCCTCGCTGGCGTCGATGGTCCAGCCGACCGCGGTGTAGGGGCGGTAGTCGAGCGTGACGGCCGGGATGTCGCCGAGGTTGCCGACGATCCACGTCTCGTCACCGTCGGCGGTGAGCCGGACGCCGTTGGCCGGCGAACCGCCGACCTGCGGAGGGTTGGTGAACGGCGCCTCGCAACCGACCTCGTCGATGCTGATCTGGCAGCGCGTCTTGCCCGACTTCGTCTGGATGAAGACGTAGCCGTTGGACGCGGGGAGCGCCTCGGCCGCCGTGGGAGGAGCGGCGGGCGGAGGTGGCGGCGGCAGGGGTGGCAGCACCGGCGCGCTGGGCGTGGACCGCGTCGGCCTGGTTGTCGGGAAGGCGGGTTCGGTGGGGTTCTGCGCGCCGTTGCTGGGGTTGCCCTCGACGAGGTCGCTGCAGCCGGCGAGTGCGGCGCCGAGGACGATCGCCGTGCACGCCAGCGCCGTCGTCACCCGTTGTGTCACGTGCACGATGTCTCCCTAGGCCTCGCTCGCAACGGTACCCAGGCTGTGACGGGAGTTAACGCCGTGACTCGCGTCGTTATGAAGCCGTGTCGTGGTGCTTCGATGGCCGGGTGGAGTTCACTCGGCGGTCGTTCCTCGCGGCGGCGGGCGGATGCGCCGCCGTGGTCGCCGGGTGCGGGCCGGAACGGGCCGAGCCGCGCGGGCAGGATGGCGCCGTGCGCTACTCCTACGGCGATCACCCCAGCCAGTACGCAGAGCTGACCCTGCCCACCGGATCGACGCCCGCTCCGGTGGTGGTCGTGGTGCACGGCGGGTACTGGACCGCGCGGTACGGCGCCGAGCTGGGCCGCCCGCTCGCCACGGACCTGGCCGCGCGAGGTTTCGCCGCGCTGAACGTCGAGTATCGCCGGGTTGGCGACGGCGGCGGGTGGCCGCAGACGGGCGAGGACGTGGCTGCCGCGGTGGACGCGCTGCGCGAGCGACCCGATCGACTGGACCTCGATCACGTTGTCGGACTGGGGCATTCGGCCGGTGGCCAGCTCGTCGGCTGGCTGGCGGCACGTCGTGGCGCCGCCGTCGCGCTGACCGGTGCGGTGCTGCAGGCCGGCGTGCTCGACCTGGCGCGCGGGTCGGAACTGGGCCTGGGCGACGGCGCGGTCGACGCGTTCCTCGGCGGCACGCCACGGCAGGTCCCGCAGGCGTACGCCCAGGCCTCGCCGATGGCCCTGGTACCACTGGGCGTGCGGACCGTGGCGGTGCACGGGACGCGCGACGGCCGGGTGCCGATCGAGCAGTCGCGTGACTTCGTGGCCGCGGCCGTCGCCGCGGGGGATCGCGCCGAGATCCGTACCTTCGACGGCGACCACTTCGACCCGATCACGGTCGGCACGGAGGCGTGGGACCTCTGCGTGGCGGCGCTGACCCGGTTGACCGGGCTGGGGTAGTCGCGAGATCTACACCAGCGTCGTGGTCGCGGGCCCCAGAGCAGCGCTGCGGTAGATCTCGCGAGAACGGAAGACGGCGCCGGGAACAAATCCGGAACGGCCCCCGTTGAGCCATTCGACACCAACTTGAGTGATCCAGGCTCAACTCTCGGTTGACAAGACACCGTCGAACCGGGAAGGCTTGAGTGTGGTCCACTCAGACCCACATACGTTCCTTGATCGGAATATCTAGGAGGCACAACCATGGCTCGTGCGGTCGGCATCGACCTCGGGACCACCAACTCCGTCGTCTCGGTTCTCGAAGGCGGCGACCCCGTCGTCGTCGCGAACTCGGAGGGTTCACGCACCACCCCGTCTGTCGTCGCGTTCGCGCGCAACGGCGAGGTGCTCGTCGGACAGCCCGCCAAGAACCAGGCGGTGACCAACGTCGACCGGACCATCCGTTCGGTGAAGCGCGAGATCGGCACTGACTGGTCCGTGGAGATCGACGGCAAGAAGTACACGCCGCAGGAGATCAGCGCGCGCGTGCTCATGAAGCTCAAGCGTGACGCGGAGGCCTACCTCGGTGAGGACATCACCGACGCGGTCATCACGGTTCCCGCCTACTTCAACGACGCCCAGCGTCAGGCGACCAAGGAAGCCGGCCAGATCGCCGGCCTCGAGGTCCAGCGCATCGTCAACGAGCCCACGGCCGCCGCTCTGGCGTACGGCCTGGACAAGGGCGACAAGGACCAGACCATCCTGGTCTTCGACCTCGGTGGCGGCACGTTCGACGTCTCGCTGCTCGACATCGGCGGCGGCGTCGTCGAGGTCCGCGCGACCTCCGGTGACAACCACCTCGGTGGCGACGACTGGGATCAGCGCATCGTCGACTGGCTGGTCGAGAAGTTCAAGGCCACCAGCGGCATCGACCTGACCAAGGACAAGATGGCCATGCAGCGGCTCCGCGAAGCCGCCGAGAAGGCCAAGATCGAACTGAGCTCGGGTCAGAGCACGTCGATCAACCTGCCCTACATCACCGTCGACGCGGACAAGAACCCGCTGTTCCTCGACGAGCAGCTCACGCGCGCCGAGTTCCAGCGCATCACCCAGGATCTGCTGGACCGCACCCGCAAGCCGTTCCAGTCGGTCATCGCCGACGCAGGCATCTCCGTCAGCCAGATCGACCACGTGGTCCTCGTGGGTGGTTCCACCCGCATGCCCGCGGTCACCGAGCTGGTGAAGGAACTGACCGGCGGCAAGGAGCCCAACAAGGGCGTCAACCCCGACGAGGTCGTCGCCGTCGGCGCCGCACTTCAGGCGGGCGTGCTGGCCGGTGAGGTCAAGGACGTGCTGCTGCTCGACGTGACTCCCCTGAGCCTCGGCATCGAGACCAAGGGCGGCGTCATGACCAAGCTGATCGAGCGCAACACCACGATCCCGACCAAGCGGTCGGAGACCTTCACCACGGCCGACGACAATCAGCCGTCGGTGCAGATCCAGGTCTTCCAGGGTGAGCGCGAGATCGCGTCGGCCAACAAGCTGCTCGGCAGCTTCGAGCTGACCGGCATCCCGCCGGCGCCGCGCGGCGTCCCGCAGATCGAGGTCACGTTCGACATCGACGTCAACGGCATCGTGCACGTCACGGCCAAGGACAAGGGCACCGGCAAGGAGAACACGATCAAGATCCAGGAGGGCTCCGGCCTCTCTCAGGAGGACATCGATCGGATGATCAAGGACGCCGAGGCGCACGCCGAGGAGGACCGCAAGCGTCGCGAAGAGGCCGACGTCCGCAACCAGGCCGAGTCGCTGGTCTACCAGACGGAGAAGTTCGTCAAGGAGCAGCGCGAAGCCGAAGGTGGCAGCAAGGTCCCCGAGGAGACGCTGAGCAAGGTGGATTCGGCTGTCGCCGAGGCCAAGTCGGCACTCGCCGGCTCCGACATCGCGGCGATCAAGTCCGCGATGGAGAAGCTGGGCGTCGAGAGCCAGGCCCTCGGCCAGGCGATCTACGAGGCCACCCAGGCCGAGCAGGGCAGCGGTGACGGTGCCGGCTCCAGCCAGGCCGACGACAACGTCGTCGACGCCGAGGTCGTCGACGAGGATGACAACCGGGAGAACAAGTGACCCGCAGCTCCTCTGATGAAGGGCGCGATCCGCAGGACGAGCCGGTGACCATCACCGACAAGCGGCGAATCGATCCCGACACCGGCGAAGTACGCGACCCGGCCTCCGGCCCGGCCCCCAGTGGGTCGGAGCCGGGGGCGGGCACCCCGGCCCCTACCGAGACCGATGAGGCCGCCGAACTGAAGGCGATGCTGCAGCGGGTCAAGGCGGAGTACGACAACTACCGCAAGCGCTCGGACCGGGAGAAGCAGGTCGCGGCAGAACGCGGCAAGGCGACTGCCATCGTGGCGCTGCTGCCGGTGCTCGACGATCTCGACCGTGCCCGCAAGCACGGTGACCTCGAGACCAGCCCGCTGAAGTCGGTGAGCGACAAGCTCGCTGCGACGCTCGAGAGCATGGGACTGGTGGCGTTCGGCGTCGAGGGCGACCCCTTCGACCCGTCGCTGCACGAAGCAGTTCAGCACGAGGGCGACGGCTCGAATCCGGTGCTGGGCACGGTGATGCGTCAGGGCTACAAGCTCGGCGACCAGGTGCTCCGCAACGCGATGGTCGGAGTGGTCGACGGGGTCGGCGAGGCCGACACTGCGGTGAAAGCCGACGCAGCCGCCCAAGACGGTTCAGAATCAAGCGAATAGAGCACGAACGACATGACTAACGGTGAGGAGGTGACGCACGATGGCCCAGCGCGAGTGGGTTGAGAAGGACTTCTACAAAGTGCTCGGCGTCTCCTCCGATGCCAGCACCGAGGAGATCAAGCGGGTAGCCAAGAAGCTGCTCGCCGAGAACCATCCCGATCGCAAACCGGGCGACGCGGCCGCCGACGAGAAGTACAAGGAGGTCGGCGAGGCGCGTGACGTGCTCGTCGACCCGGCCAAGCGCAAGGAGTACGACGAGACCCGTCGACTCTTCGCGGGCGGCGGCTTCGGTCGGCGGTACGCGCCGGGTGACGGTGGGTTCGGCGGCGGCTTCAGCGGATACGGCGCCGACGGTGAGGTGAACCTCGGCGACCTGTTCGGCGCGGCAGGCCAGACCGGCGGCGCCAACATCGGCGATCTGTTCGGTGGGTTGTTCGGCCGGGGCGCACAGCAGCCGCGGCCCAGCCGGCCCCGCCGGGGCAACGACCTGGAGACCGAGACGGAACTGTCGTTCCTCGAGGCGACCAAGGGCGTGGCGATGCCGCTGCGGCTCACCAGCCCCGCGCCGTGCACCAATTGCCATGGCAGCGGCGCACGTCCGGGCACGAGCCCGCGGGTGTGCGCGAACTGCAACGGCGCGGGCGTGATCAGCCGCAACCAGGGCGCGTTCGGGTTCTCCGAACCGTGCACCGAGTGCCGCGGTACCGGGTCGATCATCGACGAGCCGTGCGACGAGTGCCACGGCGAGGGCAAGATCACCCGCACCCGCACGATCAACGTCCGAATCCCACCGGGCGTCGAGGACGGTCAGCGCATTAGGCTGGCCGGCCAGGGCGAGGCGGGCCTGCGTGGCGCGCCGTCGGGCGACCTGTACGTCACGGTGCACGTCCGGCCGGACAAGGTGTTCGGCCGCGACGGCGACGACCTGACCGTCAGCGTGCCCGTCAGCTTTCACGAATTGGCTCTGGGAACAACGCTTTCCGTGCCGACGCTGGAGGGCAAGGTCGGGGTCCGGGTGCCGAAGGGTACGTCGGATGGCCGCATCCTGCGCGTGCGTGGGCGCGGCGTGCCGAAGCGCAACGGCGGCCACGGCGACCTCCTGGTCACCGTCAAAGTCGCCGTGCCGCCCAACCTCGAGGGCGAGGCGGCCGAGGCGTTGGAGGCGTACGCAAAGGCTGAGCGCGCCAGTGGGTTCGATCCCAGGGCGGGATGGTCGGGGAACGTCTGATGAGCAAGAAGGACGACGCTCGCACGTTTCTGATCTCGGTGGCCGCCGAGCTGGCCGGCATGCATGCGCAGACCCTGCGCACCTACGACCGGCTCGGCTTGGTCAGCCCGCAGCGCAGTTCCGGTGGGGGGCGGCGGTATTCGCAGCACGACGTCGACCTGCTCCGTGAGGTGCAGCGACTGTCGCAGGACGAAGGCGTGAACCTCGCCGGGATCAAGCGCATCATCGAGCTGACCAATCAGGTCGAGGCGCTGCAGTCGCGGCTGGCGGAGATGGCCGACGAACTCGATCGCCTGCGCATGGCGCAGCACCGTGAGGCCGCGGCCAAGAGCACGGCGCTGGTGCTGTGGCAGCCCCGCAAGGGCCCCCGCCGCTAGCGCACCGTGATCGAGAACCGCGCGGTCTCCGGCTTGCCGGGGGCCGCGCTTCGGTATCCGCCGCGGCGCAGCGCGTCGGTGGGCGCGGCCATCGGCTCGATGCCGATCAGGTCCTGGCCGGGCGGTGCGAAGAGTTGCGCTGCGGGATAACCATTTTCGTAGGCGACCCCGATGCGACGGTCGCCGCCCTCGAGGACGAAGACCGACCCCTCGGGTACCTGGTCGAAGCCGTCGTCGTACTCGACGCCCTGCAACGTGCGGGTGCCGCCGTCCCACGGCTCGTGCTCCCCGGTGGGGATGCCGCGGTCGTCGACCGGCAGGTGACGCATGGCCGGCGTGGTGAGTCGCCACTCGTCGCGTGGCACGCCGGGGATGGTCAGGTAGGGGTGGTAGCCGAAGCACAGCGGCACCGCGGCGGCGGTGGTCGCGCGGACGGTGGTCTCGACGGTCAGTGTCCGGTCGGCCAGCGTGACCCGCTGGGTCAGCACGTGCGGGAACGGGAACGCCGCGAGCAGTCGCGGCGCGCCACCGTAGTCGAGGACGGCGGTCACCGAGTTCTCGGTGCGCGCGGCCACCAGCCAACCGGGGTAGGCCGCCAGCACGCCGTGCATCGGCCAGCCGTTCTCCTCGGTGCGGACGCCACCCGAACCGGGGGTCAACGTGACCTGCGCGCCGCTGGCCTCGTATCCGTTGCCGCTCAACCGGTTCGCCCACGGGTAGAGGATGGGGATGCCCATCGTCTTGGCGTCGCTCACGTAGGCGTCGAGTCCGCGGCGCTGGCCCAGGAATTCGGCGCCGTCCTCGCTCAGCGACGTGCCCACCATCCCGGCCTCAGGCACGAACGTGGCGGTCAGTGACGACGACGGGTCTACGAGTGTGACCGACTCGAACTCTGGCATCGTCCGATTCTCACACGCTCAGGGCGCGGGTGGATCGTGCTGGATCTGGTCGGGTCGCGCGCCCTTGGCGACGAGTGCCGCCTTGGTGGCCGCGATCATCTCGGGGCCGCCACTGACGAGGATCTGTCTGTCGCTCCAGCTGCCGTACCGGGTGACGACCTCGGGCAGCAGTCCGGTCTGGCGGACGTGCAGGCCGCGCGGCGGGTCGACCAGCGGGTAGTCGGCCGCCCACGGCGGGTTGGTCGTGAACTCCGACACCGGGGTCACCGAGAGCCACGGGTTGTACGCGGCGACCTGCCACAGGGTGTTCAGGTCGTAGAGGTCGCACGGGTAGCGGCCGCCGAAGAACAGATGGACGCGCGGGTTCTCGGCGAAGCGCTGCAGGTCCATGATGATCGACCGCAGCGGGGCCAGTCCGCTGCTGCCCGCCACCATCAGGACGTCGCCGGCGTTGCGGTCGACGTGCAGCCCGCCGTGTGGACTCGACAGCCGCCAGCGGTCCCCGACGCGCGTCTCGCCGACGATCGCGGTGCTGACCATGCCGCCCGCGACCGACCGGACGTGGAACTCGATGGCGCCGTCGCCGTCGGAGGGGATCGACGGCGACAGGAAGCGCCAGCGCCGCGGCCACTGCGGCACCTGCACCGTCACGTACTGGCCCGGGTGATAGAACAGCGGCCGGTCGAGCTGGAGCCGGATGATCGAGACGTCACGCGTCGCGCGGATGTGGTCGACGACGGTGCCGTCCTCGTACGGCGATCCGCTCTCGGCGTCGGCCGCGCCGCGCATGACGCCGATGACCAGTTCGACGACGTCGACGGCGGTCGAGGCGACGGCGCCGTCCCAGCGGTCGGCGAAGTGACCGCGCAGCGCACCGAGCAGGGCACGCTGCATCGTGTCGTAGTGCGCCGCGGTGACGCCGTACTTGCGGTGGTCGCGGCCGAGTTGGGCGAGGAACGCCACCGGTTCCTGCGCGCGCTGGTCGACGATCTCCCCGAGCACCCAGTGCAGCGCGCGGGAGAAGACCGCGCGCTGCTGGTTCATGTCGGGTGGGAACAGGTCGCGCGCGGACGCATCGGTGGCGAACCACCTGGTGTAGAAGTCGCGGATCACGCCGTCCGGGCCTGCCGACGGGTCGACCGCGGCACGCAATGTCGTCAGCGCGCCACGGTCGTCTAGTCCCACGTCGTTCGAGTCTAAGTGAGTGGCGCGGGAGCCCTGGTCTGCCGCAGCGCCCCGACGATGACCAGCGTCGCGCCCAGTGCCACCCAGCAGGTCAGCACCACGATCGCGGTCGTCGCTCCTGCTCCGGAGAAGTAGGCCGTCGACCGGAGCAGCGTCGCGGTCGCGCCCTGGGGGAGCAGCTGGCCGAACGCTCCCCAGCCACTGGGCAGCATCTCCGGGGCGCTCGCCAGCCCCGAGAGCGGATTGCCGACCAGGACGGCCAGCGCCGCGCCGATGCCCAGCCCGATCCTGCCGAACAGCGAGCCCAGTCCGAGCACGAGCAGCAGCGCCGCAGCGATGCCCAGTGAGAGCGCTCCCGCGACACCCCAGAAGTTCTGGTCGATCGAGCCGAACACGAACCTCAGCAGCGCGGCGATGCTCACACCGGCCACGGGCGCGAACACGACGGCCGCTGCGAACCTGGTCCACGCCTCGCGGGTCAGGACCAGCAGCAGGACGATCGCGGGGACGATGCCCGCCAGCGTGATCGGTAGCGCGGAGGCGGCCAACCCCGCACCGCGCGGATCGTCGGCGGTCAGCGGCGCGAGATCCTCGGTGCGCAGCGGCATCCCGGTCTTCTGGGCCATGCCGGTGCCGAGCTGTCCGAGCACGGTGGCGATGGCCGGGCTGGCGCCGGTGGCCGTCAGCAGGGTCGGCCCCTGCGGTCCCACGGCGATGCCGCCGTAGGCCTGGCGATCGAGGATCGCCTGCCGCAGAGCCTCTTCGCTGGAGTACACCGTGACGGCGAACGCACCGGGTGCGGCCTGGCCGACCTGATCGCTGATCTGCGTCGTGACCGCCGCAGGCCCGGCGACGCCGATCGGCACGTCGCGCGGCGCGGATTCGACTGCGGGTAGGGCGAATGCGACGGCCAGGATCGCGATGGCAAGTGTCAAGGCGACGACGATGCCCGCGGCACGTGCCGCCGCCGGGGGTTCGTGCGACTGCTGCCCGTGCTGGGTGTGCCGGGGCGGGGCTTCCACGTTCATGGCGACTCTTTTCATCGGTTGTTGAAATTGATGCCGTGAGCGTAAGCCGGCCCGACGACATTTTCAACACCCATCGAAATGTTAGTGTCGCGGCATGGCCTCACCAGCGAAGACGAAGCGTGGAAGACGTCAGGGAGAACCCGTCTCCCGAGACGCGGTGCTGGCCGCGGCGAAGGAGCGGTTCGCCCACGACGGTTACGAGAAGACGACGCTGCGGGCCATCGCCAAGGACGCCCGCGTCGACCCGTCGATGGTGCTCTACCTGTTCGGATCCAAGGCCGACCTGTTCAAGGAGTCGCTGCGCCTGAACATCGACCCGACGCTGCTGGCGTCGGCGATGGCAGGTGCCGAGGGCACGATCGGCGAACGCCTCGTCAAGCAGTACTTCACGATCTGGGAGGCGCCCGAGACGGCGTCCACGATGGCGACGATGCTGCAGTCGGCCACGTCGAACTCCGATGCCAACGAGGCGTTCCGCACCTTCATGCGCAACTACGTGCTGACCGCGGTGTCCGGTGTGATCGGAGGCGACGAGCAGGCCCGGTTGCGCGCGATGCTCGCGGCTACGAGCCTGGTCGGCACGGCGCTCATGCGCTACGTGATGAAGGTGCCGCCGCTGGCGACCCTGCCCGCCGACGACCTCGCGAGGCTGCTGTCGCCGACGGTCACGCGCTACCTCGTCGCCGACGCCGACGAACTGGGCTTGCCGAGCCTCGACGAGTTAGAGGCCGTGAATGCCCTTGTACAGCACCATGACACCGATCACCACCAGGATGATCGCCACCAGTAGCGCGTGCTGACGTTCCATCCAGTCCTTGAGTCGGGACAGCGGGCCGCGGAGGCGATCGCCGGACACGACGTAGGCGAGGATCGGCAGTGCCACGGTCGAGGCCGCCACTGCCACGAAGTAGGCGACGCCGACGTAGGCGTCGTGCCGGCCGAGGCCCTGCGTGCCGATCGCCAAACCCGCTGCGGCACATATGAACAGCACCTTCGGGTTGACGACCGTGAGCACCACCGCGGTCGCCATCGCCTTGGGCGGCGTCAGCGTCGAGAGTCTGCTCATCCACGCCGGGGCGTGGTCGGAGCGCTTGCGGACCGTCCAGCGGTAGATGCCGAACGCGATCAGCGCGGCACCGACGACGATCCGCAGCCAGGACGCCCATCTCGGCTTCTCGTCGAGTCCGCCGAGTAGCCCCGACACCTCGACGAACACCACCGTCAGCACCGCCAGGCCCAGCACCCACCCGACCAGGAACCCCGCGCCCGTGGGACGAGGCCGTGGGGTGTGCAGCACCAGCACCGCCGGGATGATCGACAAGGGCGACAACGCGACCACCAGTGCCAGCGGAATCAATTCGGTGAGCATCGCGGTCAAGGTAGCAAGTAGGTTGCTCCCAGGTCGGTGATCGACCTGGCGAAGGGGTGCGTGCATGAGCCAGATCCACCGTCGGCGCCCGACAGCGTGAGCGCAACCGCCGTCACCGTGCTGGCCCGCCCCGTCGATCCGGTGGGCCTCGGCTCTTGGCTGGCCGAGTTCGCGTCCAGCGCCCAATCCGCGGACGGGTTCGTCGAGTCGACGACGTCGGTATACGCCGACGAGCGACTGGATCTCGCCATCGCGGTGACCTTCCGCGACGAGTCGCTGCTGAACGGGTGGCTCGACGGCCCGGCCAGGGCCGGGGTGCTCCGTGTTGGGTCAGCGCGTGGATTCCACCGGGCCGCGACCGACCTCGTGCTGGTCGACGGCGAGCCCACCCCACCGGGCGTTGCGGTGTTCCGGCACACCGTCACGGCGGGTCGGGTCGACGAATTCATCGGTGCGCAACGCGATCTCACCGCGGCCAGTACGCAATTCGCCGGGTACGAGGGCACGGTCGTCCTCCCGCCCGGCGGATCGGGGGAGTGGACGTCGCTGATCCGGTTCCGCACCGAACGGCTGCTCGCTGCGTGGCTGAAGTCCACCGAGCGCCAGGATGCACTGTCACCGCTGCGGTCGACGCTCGACGAGGACTTCTCGACCTTCACCCAGACCACGCCGTTCGGCACGACCGTGCGCGTGGAGGACGGCCGCACCAAACTCACGCCGGGCTGGAAGTCCGCGATGCTGGTTCTGCTGGTGCTGTACCCGACGGTGATGTTGCTGTCGCGCTTCGTCGGGCCGATCCTCGAGGGCATGGGCGCGGGGCCGTGGCTGACCATCTGGTTGAGCCAGGTGCTGAGCATCTCGCTGCTGCAGTGGGTGTTGATGCCGTTCGCCGTGCGGAGGATGCGCCGGTGGCTGGACCCGGTCGACGGCGCAGGCCTCGGCGTCACGCTGCGCGGAGTGGCGATCGTCGGCGCCGGCTACGTCATCACGCTGGCGATCTTCGCGACGATCACGCGGCTGCAGTACTGGGACTATCGCTGATCCGGTCCCTGGGTGCGCTCGCTACCGAAGAAATCTAGACTTGAGCGGAACACACTCAACCTTGACTGCGTTGTGTAAGGCGACAAGCATTTTTCCAAGCTTAGGAATGGAGGTGTCGTGGACTCGTTCAACCCGACCACGAAGACCCAGGCGGCGCTGACCTCGGCGTTGCAGGCGGCGACCGCCGCAGGCAACCCGGAGATCCGTCCCGCCCATTTGTTGATGGCGTTGCTGACGCAGAACGACGGCATCGCCGGGCCCCTGCTCGAGGCGGTCGGAGTCGAACCCGCGACGGTCCGTGCCGAGGTACAGCGCCTGATCGACCGGCTGCCCAGCGCAAGCGGCGCCAACTCGACGCCACAGCTGTCCCGCGAGTCGCTCGCCGCGGTGACCGCCGCGCAGCACCTCGCCACCGAGATGGACGACGAGTACGTATCGACCGAGCACCTGCTGGTCGGTCTCGCCACGGGTGACAGCGACGTCGCCAAGGTCCTCACCGGCCACGGCGCGTCGCCCCAGGCGCTGCGCGAGGCGTTCACCAAGGTGCGCGGCAGCGCGCGCGTCACCAGCCCCGATCCCGAGGGGACCTACCAGGCGCTGGAGAAGTACTCCACCGACCTGACCGCACGTGCCCGCGAGGGCAAGCTGGACCCAGTCATCGGACGCGACAACGAGATTCGTCGCGTCGTCCAGGTACTGAGCCGCCGCACCAAGAACAACCCGGTGCTGATCGGCGAGCCCGGCGTCGGCAAGACGGCGATCGTCGAGGGCCTCGCCCAGCGCATCATCGCCGGCGACGTGCCGGAGAGTCTGCGCGACAAGACCGTCGTCTCGCTCGACATGGGCTCGATGGTGGCCGGCGCCAAGTACCGCGGTGAGTTCGAGGAACGGCTCAAGGCCGTCCTCGACGACATCAAGAACTCGGCAGGCCAGGTCATCACGTTCATCGACGAGCTGCACACCATCGTGGGCGCCGGTGCCACCGGCGAGGGCGCGATGGACGCGGGCAACATGATCAAGCCCATGCTGGCGCGCGGTGAACTGCGCATGGTCGGCGCCACCACGCTCGAGGAGTACCGCAAGTACATCGAGAAGGACGCCGCCCTGGAGCGCCGCTTCCAGCAGGTGCTGGTCGGCGAACCGTCGGTGGAGGACACCGTCGGCATCCTGCGCGGCCTCAAGGACCGCTACGAGGTGCACCACGGCGTCCGGATCACCGACTCCGCCCTGGTCGCCGCCGCCACCCTGTCGGACCGCTACATCACCTCCCGCTTCCTGCCGGACAAGGCCATCGACCTCGTCGACGAGGCCGGTTCCCGGCTGCGCATGGAGATCGACTCCCGCCCCGTCGAGATCGACGAGGTCGAGCGGCTGGTCCGCCGGCTGGAGATCGAGGAGATGGCTCTGGCCAAGGAGGAGGACGCCGCGTCGAAGGAACGGCTGGAGAAGCTGCGCGCCGAACTCGCCGACAAGAAGGAGCAACTCTCCGAGCTGACCACCAGGTGGCAGAACGAGAAGAGCGCCATCGACGTCGTCCGCGACCTCAAGGAGCAGCTCGACCAGCTGCGCGGTGAGTCCGAGCGCGCCGAACGCGACGGCGACCTGGCCAAGGCCGCCGAGCTGCGGTACGGCCGGATCCCAGAAGTCGAGAAGAAGCTCGACGCCGCACTGCCGCAGGCCCAGGCACAGCAGAACGTCATGCTCAAGGAGGAGGTCGGCCCCGACGACATCGCCGAGGTGGTGGAGGCGTGGACCGGCATCCCGGCCGGGCGGCTGCTCGAAGGCGAGAGCGCCAAGCTGCTGCGCATGGAGGACGAGCTGGGCAAGCGCGTCATCGGTCAGCGCAAGGCCGTCGCCGCAGTCTCCGACGCGGTGCGGCGGAGCCGGGCCGGCGTCGCCGACCCGAACCGTCCGACGGGCTCGTTCCTGTTCCTCGGCCCGACCGGTGTCGGCAAGACCGAGCTGGCCAAGGCGCTCGCGGACTTCCTGTTCGACGACGAGCGCGCGATGGTCCGCATCGACATGAGCGAGTACGGCGAGAAGCACTCCGTCGCACGGCTGGTCGGTGCGCCTCCGGGCTACGTCGGCTACGACCAGGGCGGTCAGCTGACCGAGCTGGTGCGCAGGCGGCCGTACTCGGTGGTCCTGTTCGACGAGGTCGAGAAGGCCCACCCGGACGTGTTCGACGTGCTGCTCCAGGTGCTCGACGAGGGCCGGTTGACCGACGGTCAGGGCCGCACGGTCGACTTCCGCAACACCATCCTCATCCTGACCTCCAATCTGGGGTCGGGCGGCACCGAGGAGCAGGTGATGGCCGCCGTGCGTGGCGCGTTCAAGCCGGAGTTCATCAACCGCCTCGACGACGTGCTGATCTTCGACGGGCTCAACCCCGAGGAACTGGTCCGGATCGTCGACATCCAGCTCGATCAGCTGCAGAAGCGGCTGGCGCAGCGCCGGTTGACCCTGCAGGTGTCGCTACCCGCCAAGAAGTGGCTCGGCGAGCGTGGTTTCGACCCGCTCTACGGCGCCCGCCCGCTGCGCCGCCTGGTGCAGCAGGCCATCGGCGACCAGTTGGCCAGGATGCTGCTGGCCGGCGACGTCCACGACGGCGACCTGGTGCCGGTCAACCTGAGCCCGGACGGTGAACACCTCATTCTGGGCTGAGCCAGTACGCCGAGACTGCGGTCAGATCGCGATTCCCGAGTGGATCGCGATCTGGCCGCAGTTTCGCGTCCGTGCGCTAGAACGCCGAGCTGGGCACGTCGGTCTCGTCGCCGAGCAGCGCCTCGACGATGCGCGCCGCGACGGCGTCGGGGTCGAGCCCCTGAGGCAGCTTCGGCGGGTCACCGGCGATCGCCCGGTCGGCCAGGCCCGTCTCGGTGTGCGGCGGGCGGACGTCGACGACGCGGACCTTGCGCCGCCGCGCCTCGCTGCGCACGGCAGTGAGCAGCGCGGCAGCCGCCGCCTTCACCGCGGAGTAGACGGCCATGTTCGGCATGGGCTTCTCCGCCACGACCGCGCTGACGTTGAGGATGACCCCACCCCGCTCCAGCACGGGCAGCGCCGCCCGGATGATCCGCACGGGTGCCAGGAAGTCGACGAGCACCAGGTCGTCGACGGTGTCGTCGTCGATGTCGGTCACCGCGCCGAAGGCCACGACGCCTGCCGCGATCACCACGCCGTCGAGGCGCCCGTGTCGATCGACGGCCGCGGTGACCAGCGACTGCGGCACCTCCGGCGACCGCAGATCCGCCGCCAACACGTGCGCTCCGTCGATGCCCAGCCCGGTCAACGCGTCCTCGCTGCGACCGGTCAGCGTGAGCGCGGCGCCGCTGTTCGCCAGCGACCGGGCCACCCGGGAGCCGAGTGCGCCGCTCGCCCCGACGACGAGGTAGGCCTTTTTAGACAGGTCGGTCACCGTGTCAGTATCCGTGCGCACGGGCCCACCACCGGGAAAGTGGCCGTGACGGGGTTGTGACCTGTTCGAGTTCTGGCATCGGCGGCCCAACCAAGTAGGCTGGGGGCAATGGTTCCTCTCTGGTTCACGCTGTCCGCACTCTGCTTCGTGGGTGCGGCCGTGTTGCTGTACGTCGACATCGACCGTCGACGCGGGCTGGGCCGCCGGCGCAAGTCCTGGGCCAAGTCGCACGGCTTCGACTACGAAGAGGAGTCCGGCGACATCGTCAAGCGCTGGAAGCGCGGCGTGATGTCCACCGTCGGCGACGTTCCCGCCAAGAACGTGGTGCTGGGGCAGATCCGCGGCGAGGCCGTGTTCATCTTCGACCTCGAGGAAGTGGCGACCGTCATCGCGCTGCACCGCAAGGTCGGCACGAACGTCGTCGTCGACGTCCGGCTCAAGGACATCAAGGAGCCCCGCGAGAGCGACATGTGGCTGCTCGGCGCGATCGGCCCCCGGATGGTCTACTCGACCAACCTCGACGCTGCCCGCCGCGCGTGTGACCGCCGCATGGTCACGTTCGCCCACGCCGCGCCCGACTGCGCCGAGATCATGTGGAACGAGCAGAACTGGACGCTCGTCGCCATGCCGTTCGGCAGCACGCGCGCACAGTGGGACGAGGGTCTGCTGACCGTCCGCCAGTTCAACGACCTGCTCCGCGTGCTCCCGCCGGTTCCGCAGCCGGGCCAGGGCGCCGTGGCCGGCCAGGCCCAGACCGCCCGCCGCGGCGGTGCCGCCCCCGGACGACCGTTCGCCCCGTCGCATCCCGCCGAACTGCCGCCCGGCCGGGGCGATGCTCCCGCCGGTCGTGCCGACGTCGGCCGCTTCACCCAGCAGCGTCCGCCCGCCCGCAACGGCAGGCAGTCGGCGAACTATCAGCGCTAGGCCGGATCACCCGACCGAGCGCTGATCCGACCCGATCGAGCACTGAGTAGCCTGTCGGGCATGTCACGTCCCGTCGCACTGATCACCGGTCCCACCGCTGGGCTGGGCGCCGGCTTCGCCCGCCGATACGCCACCGACGGTCATGACCTGGTCCTCGTCGCCCGCGACGTCGAACGGCTCGACCGACTCGCCGCCGAACTGCGCGACGAGGCAGGTGCCGGCGTCGAGGTGCTACCCGCCGACCTCGCCATCGCCGACGACCGCGCCAAGGTCGCCGACCGGCTGGCCGCGGGCGTCGACGTCCTGATCAACAACGCGGGTTTCGGCACGTCCGGCGAATTCTGGACCGCCGACCTGACCGCACTGCAATCCCAGCTCGACGTCAACGTCACGGCGGTCATGCACCTGACGCACGCCGCGCTGCCCCCGATGCTGGCCAAGGGCAGTGGCACCGTGGTCAACGTCGCCAGCGTCGCCGGACTGCTGCCCGGCCGCGGCTCGACGTACTCGGCGTCCAAGGCGTGGGTCATCTCGTTCTCCGAGGGTCTGGCCAACGGCCTCGGCGGTACGGGCGTGGGCGTGCACGCGCTGTGCCCCGGCTTCGTCCGCACCGAGTTCCACGAACGTGCGGGCATCGACATGGCCGGCACCCCCAGCTTCCTCTGGCTCGAGGTCGACGACGTCGTGCGCGACACCCTCGCAGGCGTCGCGAAGGGCGAGGTGGTGATCGTGCCCGGTCTGCAGTACAAGGCGCTCACCACCGGCGGACGGATGATCCCGCGCAGCCTGGTGCGCTCCCTGACCAAGGTGGTGGGCCGCGGCCGTGGGCGGACCTGAGCGGTGAGGGCACTCGCGCTGTCGATGGCCTGCGTGCTGGCCCTGATGCTGTCGGCCTGCTCCGGCGACGCCGACCAACCCGCGCCGTATGGCGCGACGACCGCTGAGATCGGTGAGTCGCAGGCGATCCTGGGCTGGAACCTGTCGGTGACGAATCTGCGCTTCGACGGCGACCACGTACTCGTCGACGTCGACGCTGCACCCTCGGATCCCGCCGCGCCGCGGACCAAGCCCGAGGCCATCCGGTTCGGGCTCTACGGGGCGCTGGCCCACCCGATCGAGGCCAACGCGGTTGGCGGCTGCGCAGACATCACCAACCTCGACATCCGGCCCGCGACCGCGACGCCCGACAAGATCAATGGGACCGTCTGCCTCGGCCCGCTGCGCGACCAGAGCCAGGTGCGCGGCGTCTACGCGTACTCACCCCAGGACCGCATCGCAGGCAGCACCGTCGCCTACCCCGCCGCGTTCCCAGTGGGTCTGACGCCGACCAACGAGAACGACACCGGCCTGCGCCTGCAGTCGTCGAGCGCCGACGGCTTCCGCGCCGACGGCGCCATGCTCGAGCCGACCGCGCTCGGCGACCCCGTGGCGTTCCAGGGCAAGGGCTACATGCTGCTCGGTCTCCAGATCGACGGTCTCGCAGCGCGATACCGCGACGAGTCGCTCGCACGCGGCGGGCCGCTCATGGTCGTCGTGGCGCCGACGCTGCCCCCACCTGGGCTGTCGCACGCGTGCGACGTGTACGGGTCGTCGGTGCTGGTGTTGCCCGATGCCGCGCTCGACGCCGTCGCCGTGCGCGCGTCGCTGTGCACCCAGGGCGAGATCAACGCCGCGCTGCTCTTCCCGACGGTGTCGGTGATCGGGACTCACGCCGCGCTCTGGACCCAACCACGTGACTGACGAGCCCGGCCCGACCGAGTGGGGCAGCGCACCCGGCGTCGGGCCCTGGGTGGGCGAGGTCCCCGACGACCCGCGGCTCGATCCGGAGCTGCTGCGCGACGGCGACACCCGCAACGTCGTCGACGCATACCGGTACTGGACGCGCGAGGCGATCGTCGCGGACATCGACCGGCGCCGACACCCGCTGCACGTCGCCATCGAGAACTTCGGCAACGACGCGAACATCGGCGCGGTGGTGCGCACGGCCAACGCGTTCGCGGTGCACACCGTGCACATCGTCGGCCGCCGCCGGTGGAACCGGCGCGGGGCGATGGTCACCGATCGCTATCAGCGTCTCGAGCACCACGACACCACTGCCGCGCTGCTCGACTTCGCCGCTGCAGCTGGGCTGACGGTGATCGCCGTCGACAACGTGCCCGGTGCCGTGCCGTTGGAGCACACGGCGCTGCCGCGGGAGTGCCTGATGGTCTTCGGGCAGGAGGGGCCCGGCATCACCGACGACACGCGGACGGGCGCGGCGAAGACGGTGTCGATCGCCCAGTTCGGCTCGACCCGCAGCATGAACGCGGCCGTCGCCGCGGGCATCGCGATGCACACCTGGATCGCGCAACACGCCGACCTCGGCCAGGCCTGGTAGGGCAGGATCGGAGTATGGATCAGCTCTGGGCCAACCGCGCCGCCAGCGCCGAAGCCGCCATCACCAAGCGCCACCTGCGCAAGCTGTGGGGGCTGCCGGGAACCCAGCTGGGCGTGGTCGCCTGGCCCGCCGAAGGCAAGCACTCGAGGTTCGGCACCTGGCACTACTGGTGGCAGGCGCATCTGCTCGACTGCCTGGTCGACGCCCAGGTGCGCGACCCGCAGCCCGAGCGGATCCAGCGCATCCAACGCCAGATCCGTGGCCAACGGCTGCGCAACAACCTGCGCTGGACGAACGACTACTACGACGACATGGCTTGGCTCGCACTGGCTCTGGAGCGGGCAGGCAGGCTGACCGGCGTCGAGCGGCCGAAGGCGCTGGCGACGCTCGCCGACCAGTTCCTGAACTCCTGGGTGCCCGAGGACGGCGGCGGCATCCCGTGGCGCAAGCAGGATCAGTTCTTCAACGCCCCGGCCAACGGCCCGGCGGGCATCTTCCTGGCTCGCTACGACGACCGGCTGCGCCGCGCCCAGCAGATGGCCGACTGGATCGACGAGACGCTGATCGACCCCGACACGCACCTGGTGTTCGACGGCATCAAGGGTGGCTCGCTGGTGCGCGCGCAGTACACGTACTGCCAGGGCGTCGTGCTGGGGCTGGAGACCGAGCTGGCCGCCCGCACCGCCGACGAGCACCACGGACAGCGGGTGGGCAGGCTGGTCCGGGCGGTGCGCGACCACATGGCACCCGACGGCGTGCTCAAGGGCGCGGGCGGCGGTGATGGTGGCCTGTTCCACGGCGTCACGGCGCGCTACTTGGCGCTGGTCGCCACGACGCTGCCCGAGAACGAGCCCGCCGACGCCGAGACCCGCACGATCGCGCGCGACCTCGTGCTCGCCTCGGCCCGGTCGGCGTGGGAGTACCGACAGACCGTCGACGGGCTGCCACTGTTCGGCGCGTTCTGGGACCGCAACGCGGAAGTGCCGACGGCGGCAGGCAAGGACGCCGAGTTCGTCGAGGGCGCCGTGAACGCCTCGGAGATTCCCGAGCGCGACCTGTCGGTGCAGCTGTCCGGCTGGATGCTGATGGAGGCTGCGCATACGCTCAGCGACGAACGCGAACCCGAGGGTCCCGCTGGCACCGACGTTCCCGATCCCGCACAGGAGGAAGAGGCGTAGATGACGCTCGCCGACGAGCTGACCGGAAGCTGGACTCCCGACGAGGACACGATCGCCCGTGCCAACCTGACCCGCTTCATGGCGTGGCTCGGGGAGACCGGTCGCGGCGAGTTCACCGACTACCAGGACCTGTGGGCGGCGTCGGTCCGCGACGTCGCCTGGTTCTGGGAGGCGGTGTGGCACTTCTACGACGTCCGCTCGGCGCAGCGTCCCGAATCCGTGCTCGTCGACTCCGACATGCCTGGGGCGCAATGGTTTCCGGGCGTCACGATGAACTACGCCACCGAGGTCTTCCGGCACGAGACCGCCGACCGGCCCGCCATGGTCGTGGCAGGCGAGGACGGTTCGACCGAATGGTCGTGGGACCGGCTGCGCAGCGAGACGGCGTCGTTCGCGAACTACCTGCGCCGGGTCGGCGTGGTGCCGGGGGACCGCGTGGTCGGCTACCTGCCGAACGTCGGCGAGGCCGTTGTCGCGTTCCTCGGCGCGGCAGCCGTGGGTGCCACCTGGGCGGTGTGCAACCAGGACGTCTCACCCGCAGGCGTCGTCGCCAGGCTGGCCCAGCTCGAACCGACCGTGCTGGTGGCCAGCGACGGGTCGGTCTACAACGGCAAGCACGTCGATCGCAGCGCCGAACTCGCGACGATCCGCTCGCAGCTGCCGACGCTCCGGGCGACGGTGGTGGTACCGCGCCTGGGCACGACGCCGCCTCAAGACGCCGTCCCGTGGTCGGCGGTCCTCGAGGCCGACGCGCCACTAGAGATCACGGCGGTGCCGTTCGGCCATCCGCTGTGGGTGCTGTTCTCCTCGGGTACCACCGGCACGCCGAAGGGCATCGTGCACGGGCACGGCGGAGTGGTGCTCGAACACCTCAAGTACCTGGGCCTGCACCTCGACATGACGCCGGAGGACCGCTTCTTCTGGCAGTCGTCGACCAGCTGGATGATGTGGAACCTGCTGGTCGGCGGGCTGCTGGTGGGCTCGACGATCGTGCTCTACGACGGCAGCCCGACCTTTCAGCGCACCGACTACCTGTGGCATGTGGCCGCCGAGAGCGGCACGACCGTCCTCGGCGCGGGGGCGGGGTACTGGCTGGCGTGCGCCAAGGAGGACTTGCGGCCCGGTCAGGCGTACGACCTCGCGGCACTGCGCGCGGTGGGATCCACCGGGTCGCCGTTGCCCGCGTCGGGCTACCGCTGGATCCAGGAGGGCATCGGGCGCCCGGTCCCGGTGGTGTCGGCCAGTGGCGGCACCGACGTCGTCACCGCGTTCATCGGCGGGAGCCCGCTGGTGCCGATCCGGGCAGGCGAACTCAACGTGCTCTGCCTCGGCGCGGCCATCGAGGCCTGGGGCGACGGCGGCAAGTCGGTCACCGAGGAGGCCGGTGAACTGGTGGTCACGGCGCCCATGCCGTCCATGCCGGTGTTCTTCTGGAACGACGACGACGGCGAGAAGTACCGCAAGGCCTACTTCGACAAGTATCCGGGAACGTGGTGCCACGGCGACTGGATCACGATCACCGACCGCAAGTCCGTTGTGGTGCATGGGCGTTCGGATGCCACGCTGAACCGGATGGGCGTCCGGATGGGTAGCGCCGAGATCTACAACGCCGTCGAAGGCCTCGCCCAGGTGCGCGACTGCCTGGTCGTGGGTTGTGAACTCGACGACGGCGGCTACTGGATGCCGCTGTTCGTCGCGCTCGCCGACGGGGTCGAGTTCGACGACGAACTGCGCGCTCACATCGTCACCGCCATCAAGACCGGCGCGTCACCCCGGCACGTGCCCGACGAGGTCATCGTCGTACCCGGCATTCCGCGGACCATGACGGGCAAGCGGCTCGAGATACCGATCAAGCGAATCCTGCAGGGCGCCAAGCCGTCCGACGTGCTGACCCCCAGCGCCGTGGACCGGCCCGATCTGCTGGACGTGTTCGCCGACCACGCCCGAGCGTGACCGAGCAGGCTCCAGCCCGGCCCAGCCGGTTCGGACGCGACCCCACCGCAGCCCGCAGCGGCGAGAACTCCGCGGCGGCACTGCTCTTGGTGTTCACCCTGCTCGCGGTGGTCTGGGCGAACTCGCCGTGGGCGCACACCTACGCCGACTTCTGGAACACCCACGTCGGGCTGACCTTCGGCAGCATGCACGCCGAACTGACGGTCAAGCACCTGGTGAACGACGCCCTGATGACGTTCTTCTTCTTCATCGTGGGCCTGGAGGTCAAGAGCCAGTTCACGATCGGCGAGCTGACCGACCGGTCGCGCGCCGCAGTCCCGGTGCTCGCGGCCATCGCCGGGCTGATCCTGCCCGCCGTGGTGTTCCTGGTGCTCAACCCCAGCGGCGACGACGCCAGGGCGTGGGGCGTGGTCATCTCGACCGACACGGCGTTCCTCGTCGGCGCGCTGGCCATCATCGGGCCGAAATATCCTGCGCGACTGCGGACCTTCTTGCTCACCCTGGCCGTGGTCGACGACGTCGGTGCACTGATCGTGATCGCGCTGTTCTACTCGGACGAGATTCGGGTGTGGCCGCTGGTGGCCGCCGTCATGCTCCTCGGTGCCCTCGCCGCGGTCCGGCTGCTGCCCCGCGGTCGCGGTCCGGCGTACTTCGTGCTGGCCGTGGGCCTGTGGCTGTCGCTGTTCGCAGGCGGCGTGCACCCGACGCTCGCCGGCGTGGCCGTCGCTCTGCTGATCCCGGTCTTCACCCCCGACCGCGGACGGGTCGAGGAAGCCGCCGAGGTCATCCGGGCGTTCCGGCAGTCGCCGAACTCGGAGTACGCCCGAGCCGCGACGCGGAGCCTGCGCGACTCCATCTCGATCAACGAGCGGCTGCAGACGGACTTCGGGCCGTACGTGTCCTACCTCGTCCTGCCGCTCTTCGCGCTCGCCAATGCCGGTGTGCATTTGGACGGGAACACGATCTCCGAGGCGATGCGCTCACCGCTGACCTGGGGCGTGATCGCCGGTCTGGTGGTCGGCAAGTTCGTCGGGATCACCGCGGCGACCGCGGCCGTGCGCGCATCCGGCATCGGGGCGCTGGCGCCGGGGCTGACGCTGCGCCGCATCGCAGGTGGTGCGGCGCTGTCCGGTATCGGGTTCACCATCTCGCTGTTCATCGTCGACATCGCGATCACCGACCCGGTGAAGCAGGATCAGGCCCGCGTCGGCGTGCTGGCCGCCTCGGTGCTGGCGTTCGCGCTCGGCTGGGTGACGTTCCGGGTCACCGATCGGCTCAGCCCGCCGGTTGCCGTGGGCGCCAAGCTGCTCCGCGACGTCGACCCCGCGCGGGACCACCTGCGCGGCAACCCGAACGCGCCGCTGACGCTGGTCGAGTACGGCGACTTCGAGTGCCCGTTCTGCAGCCGCGCCACCGGTTCGATCGACGAGGTGCGCGAGTACTTCGGCGACCGCCTGCGATACGTGTGGCGGCACCTTCCGCTGGAGCGGGTCCATCCACGATCGATGGACGCCGCGCGGGCCAGTGAGGCGGCGGCCATGCAGGGCCACTTCTTCGACATGGCCATCCGGATGTTCGAGTTCCAGGACTACCTGGAGTGGGAGCACATCTACCGCTACGCCGACGGAGTCGGTTGCGACATCTCGAAGTTCGACGAGGACCTGCACGGTTCGAAGGTGCTGCACCGGGTGCTCGACGACGCGCAGGACGCCGAGTTGATGGACCTGAACTCCACGCCGACGTTCTTCGTCAACGGCAGGCGGCACAAGGGTCCGTTCGACGCGGCCAGCCTCATCCGCGCGCTGGAGGAGACGAGTCCCGAGTCCACTAGCCCCGAGAGTGCTGCAGGTAGGTGACGATCGCACCGGTCAGGCCCCGCCGGGCCAGGTCGAGGTCGTAGTAGGAACCGAGTTGCCGTTCGGAGACCAGGCCGCGCATGGCGCCCGGGATGAACGACGCGACCTCGCGGACCCGTTCCGGGTCGACGTCGACGTCGGCGAACGCGGTCTGGCACGCCTCGATCCAGCTGCGGCCCCACGACTGCAGCTCGGCTGAGGTGCGTGGGTAGAGCCGCTCGAGTTCCGCGCCGTCGCGGGGGAGGGCGGCGCGCAACGTCTCGATGGCGCGTGAGTCGGGTGCGGACAACCCGTCGAACAGCACGTCGATGATCGCGGCGACGCGCTCGCTCAGCGGCGCCTCGGGTGCCGCCGTCGACGTAAGCGCCCGGGCGAAGTGCGCCGGCTCGAGCTGGCCGCGACGTTCCGCGGTGCGCTGCAGCACTGCGGCCCACAGCCCGTCGATGTCGCCGAACTGATACTTCACCGCGCCCCAGGTGGCGCCGGCGTCCTTGGCGATCCGATTGGCCGACGCTGCGGCGACGTCGCCGGTGGCCAGCGCGCGCAGCGCCGCGTCGAGCATCGCGTCGCGGGTGGCCTGGCCGCGACGGTTGGTGCGTCGTGGCGCGGTCGTCTGCGTCATCGGTTCCACCACTTGACGAATCATAGAGGCCTCTGTGATTCTTGTCGACATGGCCAAACCGCCGCTCTCGATGAAACCGACCGGCTGGTTCCAGGTCGCGTGGTCGGATCAGGTCGAGGTCGGCGCCGTGCACGCGATGAAGTACTTCGACACCGAGATGGTCGCGTGGCGCTCGGAGTCCGGCCGGGTCACCGTCATGAACGCCTACTGCGAACACCTGGGCGCGCACCTCGGCTTCGGCGGCCACGTCGTCGGCGAGGTCATCCAGTGCCCCTTCCACGGCTGGCAGTGGAACGACGAGGGCCGCAACGTCTGCATCCCCTACGAGCCCAGGCCCAACCGCGGACGCCGGATGCGCACCTACCCCGTCGCCGAACGCAACGAGGCCATCTACGTCTGGCACGACGTCGAGGGCCGCGAGCCGTTCTTCGACGCACCCGACGTGTTCGCCAGCTTCGCCGACGGCAGCAGCGCCGCCGACTACTACCCGCAGCAGCGCCTGTACCGCGAAGCGCTGGAGATGCATCCGCAGTACGTGCTGGAGAACGGCGTGGACTTCGCGCACTTCAAGTACGTGCACGAGACGCCCATCGTGCCGGTGTTCACCCGCCACGACTTCGCCGAACCCGTTTCTTACGTCGACTTCACGATCACCTTCGAGGGCGACGAGGACCAGAGCATCGACGACGTGCGCAGCGGCGTCGAGGCGATCAACGGCGGGCTCGGCATCGCGGTCACCAAGAGCTGGGGGATGGTCGACAACCGCACCATCTCGGCGATCACCCCGGTCGACGACCGCACCTCCGACGTCCGGTTCATGGTCTACATCGGGCGCACGCCCGGCAAGGACAGCCCCCGCCACGAGCAGAAGGCCGTCGACTTCGGCAACGAGGTCATCCGGCAGTTCGCCCAGGACGTCCACATCTGGAGCCACCAGCGCTATTCGGACCCGCCTGCGCTCTCCACGTCGGAGTACGAGGGCTTCACCGCAATTCGCAAGTGGGCCATGCAGTTCTATCCCGACGGCCGCGGCGGCAACGCCGCGGACCTCATTCCCGTTCAAGAGCGAGCCATCGATCAGAAGGGCTGACCGCCAGTGACCACGAAACCAGTTCGCGTCTTCCAGGTGGCGACGGGCAACGTCGGCTCCGAGATGATCAAGCGCATCCGGCACCGCAGCGACATCGAACTCGTCGGATTGCATTGCTACACAACGGAGAAGGTCGGCCGCGACGCCGGTGAGATCGTCGGCGTCGACCCGCTGGGCGTGACTGCCACCGGCACCGTCGAGGAGATCATCGCCGCCAAGCCCGACGTGCTGACCTTCCACGGCGTGTTCCCCGACGAGGACCTCTACGTGAAGGTGCTCGAAGCCGGCATCAACGTCGTCACCACGGCCGACTGGATCACCGGCTGGCACCGCGACGCGAACCACCCGCACCCGTCGGGCAAGCCGGTCAGCCAACTGCTCCGCGAGGCGTGCGAGAAGGGCGGGTCGACGTTCTACGGCACCGGGATGAACCCGGGCGTCAACCAGATCCTCGGCGTGGTCTGTTCGGCCGACGTCGCCGAGATCGAGAACGTCACGACCATCGAGTCCGTCGACGTGTCGTGTCACCACAGCAGGGACACCTGGATCGAGGTCGGCTACGGCCAACCCGTCGACGACCCCGCGATCCCCGGCAAGCTGGAGAAGTACACCCGCGTCTTCGCCGACAGCGTGCTGATGATGGCCGACTGCTTCGGCCTCGAACTCGACGAGGTGAAGTTCAGCTACGAACTCGGCGCCTGCACCAAGGACGTCGACCTCGGTTGGTATCAGCTGCCGAAGGGCTCGCTGGGCGGCAACTACCTGAAGTACCAGGGCATGGTCGACGGCGTGCCGCGCGTCGAAACCCACCTCGAGTGGCAGATGACCCCGCACACCGACCCCAGCTGGGACATCAAGGGCTGCTACATCACGCAGATCAAGGGTGACCCGTGCATCTACAACAAGCACATGATCTTTCCGAAACCCGGTGTGGACCTGTCGGATCCGGCGAACTTCGCCTCGATCGGCATGACGGTGACCGGCCTGCCCGCCCTCAACTCGCTCGCCTCGGTGGTGGCCGCGCCGCCCGGACTACTCACCAGCGCCGACCTCCCGCTGCGCGGATTCGCGGGACGCTTCGTCACGTAGCCGCTGCCCGGCCGCCGCGGCGGGGTGCCTAGCATCGTGGGGGTGACCGACTCACCGAGCAGTTCGCCTCGTCCGCCCGTCGACTTCCCCAGCCGCATCGGCGTGTGGTGGGCCAGCGAGACCTGGGCGATGCCCGACGCCATCGAGGTGGCCCAGGAGATCGAATCCCTCGGCTTCGGATCGCTGTTCATCCCCGAGGTCACCGGCAAGGAGTGCCTGACGCAGTCGCTGGCCTTCCTCAGCGCCACCGAGCGACTCGTGGTCGGCACCGGCATCGCCAACATCCACGTGCGCATCCCGTCGGCGGCCGAGACCGGTGCGCGCACGATCAGCTCGCTGTTCCCGCGCCGGTTCATGCTCGGCCTCGGCGTCAGCCACGCCCCGCTCGTCGAGCACGGCATGGGCGGCACCTACTCCAAGCCGCTGGCCACGATGCGCGACTACCTCGAGAAGATGGCGGCGGTCCCCGAGGTCATCGAGCCCGGCTCCGGTCGGCCGGTGCGGCTACTGGCCGCGCTCGGACCGAAGATGATCGAGCTGTCCGGCACGCACGCCGACGGCGCCCACCCCTACCTGGTGCTGCCCGAGCAGACCCGCGTCACCCGCGACATCCTCGGCCCGGACAAGTGGATCGTCTCCGAGCAGGCCGTCACCGTCGGCGGGTCGCCGGAGGAGCAACTGCAGTGGGCGCACCAGCACCTCAACGTCTACAGCGGCCTGCCGAACTACCGGAATTCGTGGCTGCGGCAGGGCTTCGACGAGTCCGACCTGGTGCACGGCGGCTCCGACAAGCTCGCGAAGGCGATCGTCGGGATGGGCTCGGTGCCCGCGGCGGCCGCGTCGGTGAAGGCGCACCTCGACGCCGGCGCCGATCACGTGGTGCTGCAGGTGCTCGGCGACAACCCGATGGCCGATCCCCGCCCCGCGCTGCGGGAACTCGCCTCCGAGATGGACCTGGTCTAGACGGCCTCGCCGGGGGCCGGCTCGCCGGGCAGCGCGCCCCTGCGGCGGGCCTCGCGGCGTCGCTTGAACCACTCGATGAAGATCGGGAGCACCGAGAGCAGGACGATCCCGATGAAGATGGGCTCGAGCATCTTTTGGACGATCTCGAAGCTGCCCAGCCAGAAGCCGAGCAGCACGAGCCCGACGCCCCAGATCACCGCGCCGAGGATGTTCCAGAACGCGAACGCGCCGTAGTTCATCCGCGCGGCGCCTGCCGTGATGGGCGCCAGGGTCCGCACGATCGGGACGAACCGGGCCAGGACGATGGCGAACGGGCCGCGCTGCTCGAAGAACAGGTGCGCCTCGTCGAGGTACTTCTGCTTGAGGAAGCGGGCGTTGGGCTTGAACATCGACGTCCCGATGCTGCGGCCGATCCAATAGCCGACCTGGCCGCCGAGGATCGCGGCCAGCGGGATGAACACCAGCAACTGCCACAGCTGGAAGTTCGTCTCCGCCGAGGCGCTCTGGGCGGCGTGGCCCGCGGCCAGCATTCCAGCCACGAACAGCAGCGAGTCGCCGGGCAGGATCGGGAAGAGCACGCCCGATTCGACGAAGACCACGAACAGGATGCCGACCAGCGCCCACGCGCCGAAGTAGCCGATGAGGTTGAGCGGATCCATGTAGTCCGGCATCAACGCCAGCGTCGTGGTGGTCATGGCAGACAAAGATACCGGCGCGACGATGAGGACATTCACAGGCGAGTTCTTCCAGCTGGATGCAATACATGCACGGGCCTGCACCATTAATGTCGGCGGCATGCCGACGCACAAAGCCGTTCACGTCCCGTCCGCAGGTGCAGCGCTGACGCTCGCCGACGTCGAGACCACGTCACCGCCGCGCGATCACGTTCGCATTGCCGTGGCCGCGTGCGGGGTCTGCGGCACCGACCACGCCTTCGTCAACGGCGGCTTCCCCGGTCTGTCGTGGCCGATCACCCCGGGACACGAGGTGGCAGGCACCATCGCCGAGGTGGGCGACGGCGTCGAGGACTTCGCCGTCGGTGACCGCGTGGCCGTGGGATGGTTCGGTGGCAACTGCAACCGCTGCATCCCGTGTCGGCAGGGCTACTTCATGCAATGCGTCCGCGGGCAGACTCCCAGCCTGAGCTACCCCGGCGGATACGCCGAGTCGTTCACCGCGCCCGCCACCGCGCTGGCCCGCATCCCCGAGGGGCTCTCGTTCGTCGAGGCCGCGCCGATGGGCTGCGCAGGCGTGACCACGTTCAACGGGCTACGGAACACCCGCGCCAAGGCCGGTGACCTGGTTGCCGTGCTCGGCGTGGGTGGGCTCGGCCATCTGGGCGTGCAATTCGCCCGCGCGATGGGCTTCGAGACCGTCGCGATCGCCCGCGGCGAGGGCAAGGCGCAGGACGCAAAGGACCTGGGCGCACACCACTACGTGGACTCCAACGCGTCCGACGTGTCGGAGGAGCTGCAGAAACTCGGCGGCGCCCGGGTCGTGCTCGCGACGGCCGCCAACTCCGAGGCGATGGCGGCGACCATCGGCGGCCTTGGCCCCGAGGGTGAACTCGTCGTCATCGGCGTCACACCCGACAACCTGCCGATCAGCCCGCTCGACCTGATCAACTCGGGCCTGTCGGTCACCGGCCACCCCTCGGGCACCTCACGCGACGTCGAGGAGACCATGCACTTCGCGCTCCAGACCGGCGTGCGGGCGATGATCGAGGAGCGGCCGCTGTCCGAGGCCGCCGAGGCGTACGCGGCGATGGACTCCGGTAAGGCGCGCTACCGGATGGTGCTCACGGTCTGACCCGGCGCACCCCGGCGACCGCCGATCGCGGCAGCCGTCCGGCACGGGAGTGCCCCGTGAGCCGGTCGCCGACCACCTCGACGTCGAACTCCAGTTTCAGGCGCATGGGCTTGGTCACCGTCTGCCGCCAGCGGACCCGTCCGTCCTCGACGACGACGTCGGTCAACGGCACCGTCTCGCCCTTGCCCGCCGCGGTGCCGGTCACCGCGCCGTCGCGCTCGACTCCATCGACGTCGACCACAGGTCTGAAGTCGTAGACGACGTGCAGCGAGCCCACGGGTGTCTTGATGGTGACGTCCCACTCGCCGACCACACTGGCCGTCACGTCGGCTTCGGTTCCCGGCCGGTGTCGGTCCACACCGTGCCGCGCCGCTCGTAGGCGAACAGTTCCTCGACGGCGATCGCGACCCGGGGGCCGTAGCTGCGGTCGAGCAGGTGCAGCGCGAGATCGAGGCCCGACGTCACACCGCCCGCGGTGACGAGATCGCCGTCGTCGACGACCCTGGCCCGCACCGGGATTGCGCCGGTGGCCTCCAGCACGTCGACGCCGAGGTGATGGGTGTTGGCGTGCCTGCCCTCCAGCAGGCCGGCCATCGCCAGGGCAAGGGACCCGCCGCAGACGGTGGCGACCGTGACGTCCGGCTCCTCGAACGCCCGGCGGATCAGCGGCACCGCCTCGGTCTCGCCGAACCGGGCGAGCAGCACAGGGATGGTCTCCACGCCCTCGTCCGGATCGCCCTCGATCGGACCGGCCGCGCCGGGCACGATCACGTACCCGGGTTTGGCCGGGTCGAGGCGGGCCGTGGCCTGCAACGTCAGCCCGCGGGAGCCGCTGACCACCGTGCGTGGCCCCTCCGCGGACACCAGTTCGACCTCGAGTTCGCCGCCGACCGCGTCGCTGCCGGCGACGAGCACCTCGAACGGGGCGACGACGTCGAGCGGGTCGAACCCGTCGAACAGCACGATCTGCGCATGCATCGGTCAGACCGCCACTGCGCCGAGCCGTTCGGCAGCCCGCATGACTGCCTCTTCATAGGGCTTGGCGAACCCGGCGCCGTGATCGAGTGCGCGCTGCGTGAGTTCCGGCCCTGCCAGGTCGGGGCGGCCGACGCCGAAGAGCGGTTGGGGTGCGTACTCGGCCTGCAGTTCCATCTCGCGCGCTGCGTCCTCGCCGTAGAACTCCCGGGCCAACCACAGCGCAGCTTCGACGCTCCCGGTGAGTGGCCCCGCCGTGATGCGGTTGCGGTCGACGACGACGTTGCCGTCGGCGATCGTCGCCCCGAAGTGGGGCAGCAGGTGCTTCTGCTGGAAGTTGCTGGTGGCGCGGTAGCCGCTCAGCAGGCCTGCCGCGCCCAGCAGCAGCGTCCCGCCGCAGTTGCCGCCGACCCAGCGGGCACGGCTGCCGCGGTCGGCGAGAAAGTCGAGCGTCTCCCGATCGTCGAAGATCTCGGGGGACACCGCGCCGGTCCAGATGACGTCGAGGTCCTGCGGACACTCGGCGAAGGTGGTGGTCGGGCGGGTGGGGAACGTCGGGAAGCCGATGACCTCGTCGAGGTTCTTCCACACCAGGTGCACGGTCGCGTTGGGGGTGGTGCCGAAGACGGTGTGGATGCCGATGATGTCGACGGGCATGTACCCGGGGCACACCAGGATGGCCACGTTCACCGGGGGTAGTTCGGTGTCATAGGCGAAAGAGGTTGCAGTGTCGGTCATGTCGTGTCTCCTTGGATGTTCGGTGTGGGTCATCGGGCGGGGGCGTTGACGAGTGGTCGATCGCCCCAGCCGTTGTTGGCCACGACGTCGAGGAAGGCGATCGAGGTTCCGTTGATCGCCTCGTGCAGGTGCGCGGGCAACGAGAATGGCGGCGCCTTCAGGGGATTGGCCCGCGTGCCCTCGGCGATCGAATCGGCGATGGCGTAGCCGAGATCGTGGCGTGGCCAGCTGGCATGTACCCGGTCGGCGAAACCGTTTGGCAAAGCGTCTTTCTCGGAGCCGTCGATGTCCAGCGAGATTCCGCGGAACGAGAGTTCCTGCACGGTTCCGAAGCGTTGCGCCAGGCCGAGGCTGGTGTGCAGTGCAATGGACTGCCACACCGGTTCCACCCGGTCGTCGGGCATGCCGTGTCCCCGCAGGAACCGCGCGGCGGCGTCGGCTCCTTCGACTTCGAACCGCTGGTCACCGGCGGCATGGTCGGTGATGCCGAGATCGTGCAGGATGCACGCGAGGAACAGTGACTCGTCGTCGTAGTCGGCACCGCCCCGTAGCCCCGTGCTTGCCGCGAGTTCGCGTCCGAAGAGGTAGCTGCGGACGCAGTGGTTGGTCAGGAATGCGGGCGAGACGTCGTGCACCAATGTCATTGCCGCCGTGCAGATGTCGGAGTCGGGAAGGTCCCAGGCGGCTGCATCGGCCGCCGGCGGGTTGCTGGTCTGATTCGTCACGACAACCAGCGTGTCGAAGATGGCACGGCCCCGACAGTGGCCAGATGGCCAACGTCCGTCGGGATCTGGACACTGGACCCATGACCGTGGAAACCCTGACCGACGTGTACCACCGCTACCTCGAGTGTTTGAACGAGCGCAGGTGGGACGACCTGGGGGAGTTCGTCGCCGTCGACGTGACCCACAACGGCCGACCGCTGGGGTTGAGCGGTTACCGGGCCATGCTGGAGGACGACGTGCGGACGATCCCCGATCTACGGTTCGTCGCGGACCGGGTCGTCGCCGCGGGGGACGCCGTGGCGTGCCGGCTGATGTTTCGGTGCACCCCCGAACGCCCCTTCCTGGGCTTCGAGCCGACGGGCGCGCCGATCACGTTCGCAGAACACGCGTTCTACACGTTCCGCGAGCACAGGATCGTCGAGGTGTCCTCGCTGTTGGACACTCGTGCCGTGGCCGCCCAGTTGGGACGCTGACGCATCCCCCTGCCACGCCGGGAAGCTTCTTGCGATACTGACTACGGATACGTCGCAAGAGCCGGAAACGCCAGGAGGAGCAACGCCATGCCCATCGCCACGCCCGAGGTATACGCCGAGATGCTCGGCCGAGCCAAGGAGAACTCCTACGCGTTCCCGGCCATCAACTGCGTCGGCTCGGAGTCCATCAACGCCGCCATCAAGGGCTTCGCCGACGCAGGCAGCGACGGGATCATCCAATTCTCCACCGGTGGTGCGGAATTCGGCTCGGGTCTCGGGGTCAAGGACATGGTCACCGGCGCGGTCGCGCTGGCCGAGTTCGCGCACGTCGTCGCCGCCAAGTACCCGATCTCGGTGGCACTGCACACCGACCACTGCCCGAAGGACAAGCTGGATTCCTACGTCCGGCCGCTGCTGGCCATCTCGGCCGAGCGCGTCAAGAACGGCCAGAACCCGCTGTTCCAGTCGCACATGTGGGACGGCTCGGCAGTCCCGATCGACGAGAACCTCGAGATCGCCAAGGAGCTGCTGAAGCTCGCGGCCGAGGCCAGGATCATCCTGGAGATCGAGATCGGCGTGGTCGGCGGTGAAGAGGACGGCGTCGAGGCCGAGATCAACGACAAGCTCTACACCACGCCCGAGGACTTCGAGAAGACCATCGACGCGCTGGGCCACGGCGAGCACGGCAAGTACCTGCTCGCCGCGACGTTCGGCAACGTGCACGGCGTCTACAAGCCCGGCAACGTGAAGCTGCGCCCCGAGGTGCTCGACCAGGGCCAGAAGGTTGCGACGGCCAAGCTCGGCCTCGCCCCCGGCAGCAAGCCGTTCGACTTCGTCTTCCACGGCGGCTCGGGCTCGCTGAAGTCGGAGATCGAGGACTCGCTGAACTACGGCGTCGTGAAGATGAACGTCGACACCGACACCCAGTACGCGTTCACCAAGCCGATCGCCGCGCACATGTTCTCGAACTACGACGGCGTGCTGAAGATCGACGGCGAGGTCGGCAACAAGAAGGTCTACGACCCGCGCAGCTACCTCAAGAAGGCGGAGGCGTCGATGTCCGAGCGCGTCGTCGAGGCGTGCAACGACCTGCACAGCGCGGGCAGAAGCATTTCCGCGGGCTGAGCGCTCAACTCACTGCGGGGCCTGGCACACCTTCCACTGCTCGTCGCGGAACTCCAGATCGAAGCTCCGCGTCGAGCGGGTGGCCGGGTCGAACGCCATGAACGACGTGACGTTGGCCTCGGCGTGGGATCCATTGACGACGACCTCGTCGATGCTGGCCACCACCGGGTACTGACGGGCGGCGGCCACCTTGGCGTGGATGTCCTTCCACTTGGCGTCGTCGTAGTCCACGTAGCTGACCGCGGTGTCGCCGCACGTGATGCTGCGCAGCGTGGCGAGGTCGCCCTTCTGGATCGCGGTGTCGAAGTCCTGGATGGTCGAGCGGACCTGGTCCTCCTGTGACACCTTCGCTTCGTCGTCGCGGGTCAGCAGGATGGTGCCGAGGATCGCGACGGCGACGACGGCGGCGATGACGAGCAGGACGGCGATCACCCAGCCCCAGCTCCGGCGCGACTTCGGTGGCTTCGGCACGTCGGTGCGGCCCGGGATGACCTGGGGGCCGGGGGCGTTCTGCTGTGCGATCGGCTCGGTGAAGGCCGACGCCGCCGAAAGGTCGTTGGGTGCTTGCGCGGCCGAGAACACCTCGGTGGCCGGTTCGCCGAAGGTGCCGATGACCTGGGTCTCGCCGGCGTCGGACGGCGACGGCGCGGTGAAGCGGCGTTCGCCGGGATCCGTGGCGTCGTCAGCCCCCCGGCGGTCGTTCTCGTCGGGCCCCGATGGGTTCGACATGTGAGTCTCAGTCCTCCTCGCAACGGTCCGAATAGAGCTTATCCACCTGCACCGGCACTCGCGTCGGACCTCGCCGGAGCCCGCACGGCACAATAGGCCCATGACGCGAATGGGTGACCTTCTGGGGCCGGAACCGGTGCGACTGCCACGGGACACCGAGGCGGAGGAAGCGCTCGACGCGGGGGAGAACCCCGCGATCGTCGCGGCAGCACATCCCGCTGCGTCGGTGGCGTGGGCGGCGCTCGCGGAGGAGGCCCTCGGCGACGATCGGGCCATCACCGCGTACGCCTACGCCAGGACGGGCTATCACCGCGGGCTGGACAAGTTGCGCCGCAACGGGTGGAAGGGCTTCGGCCCGGTGCCGTACTCGCACGAGCCGAACCGCGGTTTCCTGCGGTGCGTCGCAGCGCTGGCTCGCGCCGCCGAGTCCATCGGCGAGACCGACGAGTATCAGCGCTGCCTCGATCTGCTCGACGACTGCGATCCGGGCGCACGGCTGCAGCTGCTGCCCCAGTAGCGCCCGCTCAGCAGCGGCTGTGTTCGTCGCAGCCGCCGACGGGCGGTTCGACCTGCACGGTCGCGTGCTCGAGTCCGCGGGCGGCGAGGACCGCCCTGGTGTCCTCGAGCACCCTGGTCGTGTCGCCGCTGCAGGTCACGTGGGCCGTCGCCATGTCCCGCCCGGGCACCAGGGTCCACACGTGCAGGTCGTGGACGCCCGTGACGCCGTCGACCGCCGCCAGCGCAGTGCGTAGCTCGTCGACGTCGATGTGGCTGGGCGACGATTCGGACAGGATGCGCAGGGCCGACCGAGCCAGCGACACCGCGCGCGGCAGCACCCACAGCGCGACGAACACCGCGACGACGACGTCGGCGTAGGGCCATGTCGTCGTGACCGTGACGACGCCCGCGATCAGGACGCCGATGCTGCCAACGGTGTCGGCGACGACCTCCATGTAGGCGCCCTTGACCGCAAGGCTGTCCTCGGACGAGGAGCGGAGCAGCAGCATGACCACGAAGTTGGCCAGCAGGCCGAGGCTTGCGACGACGATCATCGGCACGCCGGGAACGTCGGGTGCGTCGCCGAGGCGCTCGAACGCCTCGTAGAGGATGAACACCGCGACCCCGAGGAGCAGGACGGCGTTGGCGACGGCGGTGAACACCTCGGCGCGGTGCCAACCGTACGTGCGGGACGCCGAAGCCGGGCCGTGCTTGGCCAGCAGCACCGCGGTCAGGCCCATGAACATCGCGACGAGGTCGGTCAGCATGTGGCCGGCGTCGGCGAGCAGTGCGATGGAGTCGATGGTCAGCGCGGTGGCGAGTTCGACGACGAAGAACGTCGCCAGGATCCCCGCGCCGATGACCATGCGGCTGACGCGGACGTCGCCGCCGCCGTGACTGTGGTCGTGCCCTGCGCCCATACCCGCAATCTATGCGTAAAGTCGCATATATCGCAAGGCGTCCGCCTACATCCAGGCCGACCAGAACCGCGTCAGCGAACCGCCGACCGCCGAGAGGTAGCTCGGCACCCCGGACAGTTCGTAGACCGCGTACACGACCGAGAAGAACACCTGGTTGAGCGCGGGCACGATCAGCAGCAGCAACAGGATCAGGAAGCCCCAGCCCTTGACCGGGTCGAGCTTGCGCTGCGTCTCGTAGGCAAGGTGCGGCTCCAGCGCGCCGTATCCGTCGAGGCCGGGGATCGGCAGCAGGTTCAGCAGCACGGCGGTCACCTGCAGGAACCCGAGGAACGCCATCCCGGCCCAGAACACCGCGTGCTCGGGGTCGTAGAGCAGCTTCGTCACCGCCAGCAGGATGACGGCGAGCACCACGTTGGCGAACGGCCCGGCGAGGCTCACCATCGTGCGCTGCCGCGGCGTCATCCACGACGTCCGCACGTACACCGCGCCGCCGGGCAGGCCGATGCCGCCGAGTGCGATGAACAGCACCGGGAGGCCCAGCGACAGCATCGGGTTCGAGTACTTCAGCGGATTGAGCGTCAGGTACCCGCGGACCTCGACGTCGTGGTCGCCGTAGCGCCACGCGGTGTAGGCGTGGCCGAACTCGTGCAGGCACAGCGACACCAGCCAGCCGAATAGCACGAAGACGAACACGCCGACGTAGGCAAGCGGCTCGCGAACGTCGCCGGCGAGCCACGCGACCACTGCACCTGCCGCAGTGATCGCCACGATCGCCAGGAAGATCGGGCTGGGGCGCACCGACTGGCGCAGGGGACGAATGCTCACCTCAGCGAAGGTACCTATCTGATGGCAAGCCAGCCCTGCGTGTGCCGGTAGAACGTCGACCGGCGCACGGCACGCGCGCCGGCCTCGCCGTCGCGCACGACCACCGCGCCCGTCGTGCCCAGTTGCGCAGCGCGCCCGGCCACCCACCGCCGCCTGCGCAGCCGACTCGGATCCACCGCTGCGCGCAGGCCGGGCATCGTGCCGGTCGGCTCGACGCGCACCCCTGGCACCTCGCCGTCGAACAGCACGGTGTCGTCGACGACGGCCTCGCCGTGAAGCGCGGGATCGCCGGTCCACAGCGCGAACCCGACGATCACGTGCCCCGAGTCGTCGCGGATCAGCGGCACGCGGTGGGCGGTACCGGTACGGGCCTGGCGCACCGCGCGACGTCCGGTCGGCAGGCCGTACGCGCGGGTGGCGGGTGAGCGCCGGTGCGGCGCGTACGCCACCTCGACGTCGAGCCGCTCGGTGCGCATGAGCCGGGTGAGCACCGACGCCAGGTCGGCGTCGGCGCCTACCACCACCAGGCGGTCAGCCGCGACCGCGTCGACGTCCTTCGGCGCAGCGACGTCGTGCACCGTGAAATCGGCGAGCCCGCGGGGGATGGGCCTGCCGCCGAACCGCAGAATCGCGAGGTCGGGGGCGGTCACTGCGGCTCCTCGCATCAGGTCGGATAAGGTAGCTCACCGGCTGCACACAGTACTGAGGCAGTACGCGGGGGAGACAGCGGGAGACAACGCCATGCCGGCAATCGTCCTCATCGGCGCCCAATGGGGCGACGAGGGCAAGGGAAAGGCCACCGATCTACTCGGTGGTCGCGTGCAGTGGGTAGTTCGATACCAGGGCGGCAACAATGCCGGCCACACGGTCGTGCTGCCCACCGGAGAGAACTTCGCTCTCCACCTCATACCGTCGGGGATCCTCACACCGGGGGTCACCAACGTCATCGGCAACGGTGTCGTCGTCGACCCCGGGGTGCTGCTCACCGAGCTGAAGGGCCTCGAGGATCGCAACGTCGACACCTCTCGGCTACTGATCTCGGCCGACGCGCACCTGCTGATGCCCTATCACGTGGCGATCGACAAGGTGACCGAGCGCTACCTCGGCAACAAGAAGATCGGCACCACCGGCCGCGGCATCGGACCGTGCTACCAGGACAAGATCGCACGCATCGGCATCCGCGTGGCCGACGTCCTGGACCCGGACTCACTGACGCAGAAGATCGAAGCGGCGCTGGACTTCAAGAACCAGGTGCTGGTCAAGATCTACAACCGCAAGGCGCTCGACGCCGACGAAGTGGTCGCCACGCTGCTCGAGCAGGCCGAGGGCTTCAAGCACCGCATCGCCGACGCCCGCCTGCTGCTGAATGAGGCGCTCGAGGACGGCCAGACGGTGCTGCTCGAGGGCTCTCAGGGCACGCTGCTCGACGTCGATCACGGGACCTATCCGTTCGTCACGTCGTCCAATCCGACCGCGGGCGGCGCGTCGGTCGGCTCCGGCATCGGGCCCACGAAGATCACCACGGTGCTCGGCATCCTGAAGGCCTACACCACCCGCGTCGGCTCGGGCCCCTTCCCGACCGAACTGTTCGACGACAACGGGGCGTACCTGGCCAAGACCGGCGGCGAGGTCGGCGTCACGACCGGCCGGGCACGTCGCTGCGGCTGGTTCGACGCCGTGATCGCGCGCTACGCCACGCGGGTCAACGGCATCACCGACTACTTCCTGACCAAGCTCGACGTGCTGTCCAGCCTGGAGACGGTTCCGGTGTGCGTCGGCTATACCATCGACGGCAAGCGCACCAGCGAGATGCCGATGACCCAGAGCGACATCGCTCGCGCCGAGCCGGTCTACGAGGAGCTGCCGGGCTGGTGGGAGGACATCAGCACCTGCCGGACTTTCGACGAGCTGCCCGCCAAGGCCCGCGACTACGTGCTCCGCCTGGAGGAACTCAGCGGCGCGCACGTCTCGTGCATCGGCGTGGGCCCGGGCCGTGATCAGACGATCGTGCGCCGCGACGTGCTTGCAACGCGATGAGCGCTTGCGCGAAGAGCCAGGAACAGCGATGAGCGCTTGCGCGAAGAGCCAGGAACCCCGATGACCAAGCCCGACGACGACCTGGAGTACGAAAAGCACGGTGGTTTCCCGGTATTCGAACCTGCCGACCCCGGTCCCGGCTTCGGTCCGTTCCTCGCGTCGATGCGGCAGCTGCAGGACCTGGCGGTGTCGGCAGACCCCGACGGCGACACCTGGGTCGAGGCGGCCGCCCGGGTCGACGAACTCGTCAAGCTGCTCGCTCCGTTCGAGGCTGCCGAGGGTGTCGGACCGGCCAACCGCGTACCGGCACTGCCCGGCGCGGGCAGCCTGCTGATGCCGCCGTATCACGTGACCCAGTTCGACTCCGACGGCGTGACGCTGACGGTGCAGTTCAGCCGCTTCCACGTCGGCGGCAACTCGGCCGTGCACGGTGGCGTGCTGCCGCTGATGTTCGACTCCACGTTCGGCATGGTCATCCACGCCACGGGGCGGCCGATCAGCCGCACCGGTTTCCTGCACGTCGACTACCGCAAGGTGACGCCCATCGACACGCCTCTCACCGTGCGCGGTTGGGTGCGCGAGGCCCAGGGCCGCAAGTGCTTCGTGAACGCCGAGCTGCGCGACCCGGACGGTGCCCTGCTCGCCGAGGCCAACGGCCTGATGATTCGGCTGCTGCCCGGCCAGCCCTGAGGCACCATGACGGCATGACCGAGCACGCGGCCGAACGTCATCTCCGGCGCCTGACGACGCCACGCTCCGCCGCGGTGGCCGGTGTGCTGTTCGGACTGATCTTCGGCACCGTGCTGGTGTTGATCCGGCTCGCGCTACCCGAGGGCGCGGTGCACGGATCGCAGTGGGCGAGCGGCCGCGCCGACATGATCCGGCTGGCCACCATCCTGATGCCGTTCGCGGGCATCACGTTCCTGTGGTTCATCGGCGTGGTGCGCGACGGGTTCGGCACGCTCGAGGACAGGTTCTTCTCGTCGGTGTTCCTGGGCAGCGGTCTGCTGTTCCTGGCGATGATGTTCGCCGCCGCAGCGGTAGGCAAGGGACTGGCAGCGGGCAAGCGGGTGAGCGACGAGGCGCCGTCGGCGGAACTCGCGGTGTTCGGGCAGACCATGGTCACCACGCTGAGCAACACCTACGCCCTGCGGATGGCCGCGGTGTTCATGATGTCGCTGGCCACGATCTGGCTGAAGACGCGGTTGATGCCCACGTGGCTGGTGGTCTCCACCTACCTGGCGGCGGTCGCGGTGTTGATCGCCAGCGACGTCAGCCCGTGGATCACGCTGGTGTTCCCGGTGTGGGTGCTGGTGGTCAGTCTGGCAATCCTCAGTCGACGAGCCGAAGTGCCGACGCCGGACAGAGTTTGACGGCCTCGCGCACCTTGGCCTCGTCGTCGGCGGAGACCTCGGATACCAGCACGACCACGATGCCGTCGTCGTCCTGATCGAACACCTCATCCGCGGTCATCACGCAGTTGCCCGCGGAGATGCAGGCGTCGCGATCGGCGTCGACCCTCACCACGTCACCTGCAGCGAACGTAGTCCGTAGATGAAGTGGAACTCTCGGAACGCCACGTGGTCGAAGTCTTCGGCGAGCGCCAGGTCGGGGAAGCGGCGGAACAGCGCCGGCCACGCGATGCGCATCTCCATGCGGGCCAGCGGCGCACCGAGGCAGTGGTGCACACCGTGGCCGAACGCCAGGTGACCTGGTGCGCCACGGCGGATGTCGAATTTCTCTGGCTCGTCGATGAATTCGGGATCGCGGTTGCCTGCTGGCAGGGACGCGAACACCAGCTGGCCCGCGGGGATGGGCACGCCCGCGACCTCCACGTCGGCGGTGGTGATGCGGGGGATCGAGGTGTGCACGATCGACAGCCACCGCAGCAGCTCCTCGACGGCGGGCCCGATCGCGTCGGGCTCGTCGCGCACGGCCGCCAGCTGGTCCGGATGGCGCAGCAGGGCAAGGGTTCCCAGCCCAAGCATGTTCGAGGTGGTCTCGTGGCCCGCGAGCAGCAGCAGGCTCGCCACGCCGACGAGTTCGTCGTCGGTCAGCTCGTCGGCGTGTTCGCGCACCAGCATGCCGATGATGTCCTCGCCCGGTGCCACGCGCGCACGCCGGACCAGATCGAGCATGTACGCGCGCGACTCGCGCGCCAGATCGAGACGCTCGGGGATGGGCAGCGCCAGGTCCAGCTGCTTGTTGGCGCGGCGTTGGAAGCCCTCGCGGTCGGCGTAGGGCACGCCGAGCAGTTCGCAGATCACCAGCGAGGGGATCGGCAGCGCGAACGCCTCGACGAGGTCGGCGGGTGACCCACCGGCCGCCATGGCGTCGAGATGCTCGTCGACGATCTGGGTGATCCTCGGCTCGAGGCGTTTGATCCGGCGAATCGTGAACTCGGGGGTGAGCATTCGGCGCAGGCGCTGGTGTTCGGGTGGGTCCATGCCGAGCAGGTTGCCAGCGCGCTGGGATTCCTGTTCGGCAGCGGGGACGTCCGGTGCGCCTGGCACGACGAAGCCCGGCGGCCGTGCGTTCGAGAAGTGCTCGTGGTCGGCGAGCATCGCCTTGACGTCGTCGTGCCGGGTGACGATGAAGACCTGCATGCCGAACGCGTTGACGACCGTGCCGACCCCTGCGTCCGCACGCAGTGCGCCCAACTCGGGTGCGGGATCGAAAGCATCGCGCCGCATGTGGACGGGGGGCCGGCTTGGAGCCTGGGTCATGCAATCGACGGTACCGACGGATTCTGAGGACGGCGGGCTCGTGCGGCGTATCGTCGAACTCGATACGAGGGGGAACCATGACGTCCAACCGTCTCGCCTGGTCTATCCGACTGATCGCGGTGATCGGCGCGATGGGTCTCGCCTTCGCACCTGCAGCCGTCGCGGACGACGACGCCGCCTACAACGGTGCCCCGACCGTGGTGTCCGGTGGACCGGTTCCCACGATGAACGGCATCCCGTGCGTTGGCGGCAAGCTGGGCCTGTGTACCGGGTTCGCCCAGAATCAGCCGTCGCGCAACCCGCCGCAGTCCTACCTCGGGGGCACCCCGACGATCAGGAACTAGCCAGGAAGTCGTCGACGATCGAGTCGACCAGCCCGGGGTTCTCCAGTGCCGCCAGATGGGCGACGCCGTCGAGGACGACGAACGACGATCCCGGAATGGCGTCGGCCATGGCCTTCGTCTCGGCGTTGGAGAACGTGGCGTCCTCCGCGCCTGCGACCACCAGGACCGGCGTCCGTATCGACGCCAGCAGCTCGCGCTGATCAGGCCTGCGGGGCACCACGCTGCGTACCGCCCACGAACTGGATCGGACGTCGACGGACTGCACGGCGGCCGTGACGGCGTCGACCACACCCGGCCGGGTGGCGAAGGTGGTCGGTCCCAGGAACGCCTTGAGCACCGACCGCGTCAGGGGCGGCTTGATGCCGCCCATCAGCCGCGCCGCCCGCAGCAACGCGCCGTACTCCACCTTCTGCCAGCGGTTCGCCGCCGACGCCGTGCAGTTCATCAGCACGGCGCGGCCGATGCGCGCCGGATGCCGGGCGGCGAACGTGGCGCCGATCATCCCGCCCCACGAATTGCCGACGACGTGCGCCCACTGCACGTCGAGTCCGTCCAGCAGGTCGGAGATGCACCAGGCGCACTCGTCGAAGGTGAAATGTCCACGGAGCGGCTCACTCTCGCCGTGCCCCGGCGGATCGACGAGCACCACGTGGTAACGGTCGGCGAAGTGCGAGGCCTGGGCCGACCACATGTCGCCCGTCATCAGCAGGCTGGGCCAGAACACGATGGTCTCGCCGCTACCCGAGGTACGGACGCGCACCCGGCCGAGCCGGGTGTCGACGATGCGGGAGTCCACGAGAGGACATTATCGCCCCGGCCGCAACGCCGGCCACCAGATGCGCGGACCGATCAGCGTGAACAACGCCGGGATGATCACGGTCCGCACCACGAACGTGTCGAGCAGGATGCCGAGGCCCACGATGATGCCGATCTGCGTCAAGACGATCAGCGGCAGCACCCCGAGCACGCAGAACACCGCGGCGAGAACGATTCCCGCGCTGGTGATCACGGCACCGGTCGCCGACACCGCTCGCACGATGCCCTCCTTCGTACCGTGCTCGGGAGTTTCCTCGCGGGCGCGGGTCACCAGGAAGATGGTGTAGTCGACCCCGAGCGCCACCAGGAAGAGGAAGGCGAACAGCGGCGTCGCGTTGTCCAGGGCGGGAAAGCCGAAGGCGTGCACGCTGACCCAGCCGCCGAGACCCAGCGCGGCCAGCGCGCTGAGCACGGTGACGGCCACGAGGACCAGCGGCGCCAGTACCGCGCGCAGCAGCACGTAGAGCACCACCAGCACCACGACCAGGATCGCCGGCACCACGACGCGAAGGTCGCGTTGGGCGGCGGACCGTGCGTCGCGTGCGGTGGCGTCGGACCCGCCCACCAGGCCGCCGGGGTCCACGGATTTCACCGACGTGCGCAGCGCGTCGACGGTGGCGAACGCGTCGTCGGAGGCCGGTGGCGCGTCGAGCACCACCGACCACTGCGTCAGACCCGACGGCGAGCGCCCCGTCGCGGCGGCCGACACCACGCCGGGAGTCGACGTGATGGCCTGCTCGACCGCGCCGTCGGAACCGCTCGACACGACGATGCGGGTGGGATCGGTCAGTCCGCTCGGAAAGTGTTGGGCGAGAGTCTCGTAACCCGTCACCGACTCCGCCTGCACCCGGAACTGCTCGGTCTGCGACAGGCCGATCGGCGTGGCCAGCAGTCCGGTGCACAGCAGCGCCAGCACGGCGATCGCCGAACCCGAGACGACCGCGGGGCGCCTCGCGACGCCGGCGGCGATCCGGTGCCAGAGTCCCGTCGTGGTAAGCGGTTCGGCGCCGACCGTCGGAACGAACGGCCAGAACAGTTTCTTGCCGAACAGTCCCAGCGCGGGCGGCAAGACCACGAGCACGAACACCGCTGCGACCACCAGTCCTGCGGCGGCCTGCACGCCCAGGCTTCTGGTGCTGGGCGACGAGGCGAAGCACAGCGTCAGCAGTGCCAGCACCACGGTCGCGTTGCTCGCCACGATGGCGGGTCCGGCGCGCCGCACCGCGGTCCCCAGCGCCGACCCGGCATTCTGCTCGCTGCCCAGTTCCTCGCGATAGCGCGAGATCAGCAGCAGTGCGTAGTTCGTGCCCGCGCCGAACACCAGCACGCTGGTGATGCCCGACGTGGAACCGTCCGGCGTGGTGCCCACGGCGGTGGCGATGGCGGCGCCGACCACCGAACCCACCCGGTCGGCGAACGCGATCACCAGCAGCGGCACCAGCCACAGCACCGGTGAGCGGTAGGTGATGATCAGCAGCAACGCGACCACCGTCGCGGTGACGGCGAGCAGCGTGACGTTGGCCCCGCTGAACGAGTTGGCGATGTCGGCGCCGAAGGCGGGACCGCCGGTCACCTCGGCACGCAGATCGGCGGGCAGACCGTCACCGGTAGCCGTCCGCACCGACGTCACCGCGTCGTCGAGGGCGAAGCCCGACAGGTCGCTCGCCAGCGGGATCGTCGCGACGGCGGCCTCGCGGTCTTGGGACACCGCGACCGGGGGAGCGCCCTGGGCGTCGGCTGCGGCGAGCACGCGTTCGCGCGCCGCGTCCGTGGCGGTCAGGTCGTCGGCGTTCAGTGCGGCGCCGTCGGCGCGCGTGATCACCAGGATCGCCGGGACCGCCTTGCCCTGCGGGAAGTCGGCGCGGGTGGCGTCCGCACGCGCGGACTCCGCGGTGGCTGGGACGGCGACGGGTGACTGCTCGGCGGAACTGGAACTCCCGATCAGCACCAGCGCGGCGATGGCCGCGGCCACGACGACGAGTGCGGCGAGGCGAGAGGTTCGAGTGGACACCCCTCAAATATTTCACTTTTCTAAATAGTTGGCAAGTGTCTGTGGTCGCCTATGCTGAGACGTCAATTCCGCCGGAGGTTCGAGACGATGACCGATACGACGAGTCCCGGTCCGGATCGTGAGCAGTCGGAACGTCGCATCGAGGCCGATCTGCGCGCCCTGACGGCGGAGTCGGACTGGATGGCCCGCGCCTTCGCCGAACAGAATGACCTGTCCGCCAATGAGTTTCGCGCCCTGCTGTTCGTCATGGTGGCGGAGACCGCAGGTGCTCCGCTGACCGCAGGCGATCTGCGCCGGAGCATGGGGTTGTCCGGTGCGGCGATCACCTACCTGGTGGAGCGCATGGCCGAGACCGGACACCTGCGTCGCGAGGTCGACCCGTCCGACCGCCGCAAGGTGATCCTGCGGTACGCCGACCATGGCATGGAGGTGGCCCGCGGCTTCTTCACCCGGCTCGGCGAACACAGCCACGACGCGATGGCGGTACTCCCCGACGAAGACCTCGAAGCCGCCCACCGGGTGTTCGCAGCGCTGATCTCCGCCATGCAGGCCTACCGGGCCGAGATGCCGTCGGAGATAGGCACGTCCACCGGGACCGATGCCGTCAGTCCCGGTTGAGGGCTGCTTCCTCGAGATCGAGACCGCGCAACAGGTTTCGCAGCACCTCGTCGTCGATTGCGCCGGCGTCGCGCTGCGCGATGAACTCCTTGCGCTCGGCCTCCAGCATCTCGAGGCGCAACCGGCGGAACGTCGCAGCGGGACTCTCCTGGCCGATCTCCTCGTCGCTGCGCCCCAGCTCCTCCCACGCCGCCTGGCTGCGGCGCTCGTTCCACGCCCGCAACACCTTTGGCGTGTAGTCGTGAATGGAGCCGGGCTTCTGTTCGGCGATCAGTTCGTCGAGGCGTTGCGCCGCGGCCTGGGCTGCCCGGGTCTGCGCGGCGGCGGCTTCGAGCGCATCACGGTGGATGTCGTCGCTCTGCACGTCGAGCACCTTGATGATCCACGGCAGGGTCAGGCCGTGCAGGAGCAGTGTCCCGACCACCACGACGAAGGTGAGGAACACCAGCTGTGGACGGCCGGGGAATGGCTCGCCGCTCAGCGTGGTGGCGGGCACCGCGAACGCGGCCGCCAGCGAGACCACCCCGCGCATGCCCGCCCAGGCCACGATGAACACGTGGGCGGGCCGCGGCCGGGGCTCGGTCTCGCGGATGCGCCGCGACAGCCGGCGCGGCAGGTAGGTGAACGCGAACACCCACGCGATCCGCACGGCGATGACGGTGGCCAGCACTGACACCGACGCCACCAGCAGCGTCCTGGCGGAGATCCCGGCCAACTCCGAGACCACGGTCGGCAGCTGCAGGCCGATCAACAGGAAGGCGAACGACTCCAGCACCAGCTGCACCGCTCGCCACACCGCCGCGTCCTGCAGCCGGGTGGCGTAGGTGGCCCGCGTCGACCGCTGACCGAGCATGAGCGCCGCGACGACGACGGCGATGACGCCCGAACCGTGCACCTGCTCGGCGAGGAAGTAGATGAAGAAGGGGGCGACGAGACCAAGGGCGCTCTCGACAAGCGGATCGTCCAGCCAGGTCCGGACGTAGTCGATGATCCAGCCGACCGAACCGCCGACCAGCACGCCGCCTGCGGCGGCCAGCGCGAACGTGCCGAGGCCGCTGGACCACGTCGCGGCGGTGCCGATCGCAGCCGCCAGCGCCACCTTGTAGGCGGTCAGTGCCGTGGCGTCGTTGAGCAGGCTCTCCCCACCCAGGAGGGTCATGATCTGGCGCGGCAGTCCCAGCCTGCGGCCCACCGCCGCGGCCGACACCGCGTCGGGCGGCGCCACGATCGCGCCGAGCGTGAGAGCCGCGGCGATCGTCAGTTCGGGCACCGTGTGGAAGGCGACCACGCCGACGGCGAAGGTCGTCGCCAGCGGCAACCCGACGGCCAGCAGGCCGATCGGGCGGACGTTGCGGCGCAGCGCGACGTAGCTGCTCTCCAGCCCCGCCGACCACAGCAGCGGCGGCAGGATCACGAACAGCACCAGCTCGGGCTCGAGTTCGATCGCGCCGATCCCCGGAATCAGCCCGGCGAGCAGGCCCGCGACCACCAGCGCCAGGGGAGCCGACACGTCGTAGCGCCGCGCGATGGCCGAGAGCAGCACCGACACCACGAGCACCGCGAGCAGTGACGCACTCACGTCGACCACCTTCCCTGTCCGGACGGACCTATCCTGATCAGCATGCGGAGGAGAACGCGGCGGCGCGACACGAATTCCCCGCCGAAGACGTGCGAGCACCTCGCCGGCATCCCGGACCAACCCGATCCCGAACCGCTGTCCCCGGGCCGTTGCCAGGGTTGCGAGGAACTCGGCGAGACTACCTGGGCGCACCTGCGGATGTGTCTGACCTGCGGGCACGTCGGGTGCTGCGACTCCAGTCCCTACCGCCACGCCAGCGGGCACTTCCACGAGACGTCGCACCCGGTGATGCGTTCCGCCGAGCCGGGCGAGGACTGGCGGTGGTGCTATGCCGATTCGATGGTCGACACGGCCGCGCGCTGACGGTCTGGCAGGGTGGGCAGACGATGAGTGAAACGACCGCGAGCCGTGCGGAACCGACCGTGATGCTGCTCGGCTCCAGCGTGCCAGGCCGCGACCTGGCGCTGGCCTTCGAGCGGCTCGGTGCCGCGGTGACGGAGATGGACCTCGCGGTGATCGGCGGTGCGCAGGAGGTGGGTGCGCGGATCGCGGCCGACCGGCCCGGCTACGTCGTCGCCGACTCCCCTGACGTTCCCGTCGACGTGCTGATCGCCGCCGCCGAACTCGACGGCGTCGACGTGTTCCCGACGCCTCGCAGCGCGCGGCTGTCCCTCGACAGGGAGGGCCTGCGCAAGCTCGCCGCCGACGAACTGGGCCTGCCCACCGTGCCGTTCTGGTTCGCAGGCTCGGCCGAGGAACTCGACGCCGTCGCGCAGCACGCGGGCTTCCCGCTGGTGGTGTCGCCGGTCGCCGGAGAGAGTTCGGCGGGCCGCTCGGTGCTGACCCGGCCGCAGGACGTCGAGCCCGCCTGGGCCCGGGCCACCGCGGCCAGCCCGTCACCCCCGCGGGTCATTGCGGAGACCGTCGTCGAGATCGACGACGAGGTCACGCTGCTGACCGCGCGCAGCATCGCGGCGTCCGGGCCGACGGTGCAGTTCAGCGAACCGATCGGCCATCGCCGCACCGACGGCGGGCCGCTCGAGGCGTGGCAGCCGCACGAGATGTCACCCGCGGCGCTCGATGCCGCGCGGTCCATCGCCGCGCGCATCGTGAACTCCCTCGGCGGTCGCGGTCTGTTCGGCGTGGACCTGCTGGTGCGTGGTGACGAGGTGTACTTCTCGCACGTGCGGCCCCGGCCAGAGGCGGTCGGGATGCTCACGCTGCGCTCGCAACGCCTTTCGCAGTTCGAACTGCACGCCAGGGCGATCCTCGGGTTGCCGCTCGACACGATCATGATCTCGCCCGCCGCGGCCGAGGTGCTCGACCGGCCCGCAGGCGGTCCGCTCGACGAGGCGCTGGCGGTGCAGGAGAGCGACGTCCGGGTGCGCGGCGGCCAGACCGTGGCCGTCGCGACGGCACCGGACGTGGTGCGGGCACGCGATCGCGCGCACCGGGTCTCCAGCGTGCTGCAGGCGCCGTGACCGATCCCGCCCCGGCCGCCGGAGAGCCGGAACCGGACGAGGATCGGCCCACCATCGCGCCGTTCCTCGGCGCGCTGGCGATCTTCAGCGCCATCGTGATCGCAATACTGGTGCTCAACGGAAACTCCGGTGACGGGCCGACACCGGAGCAGGACGTGGGGCGGGCCGCGGTCGCGCAGAACGACGCGCTGCAGCGCGCCGACTTCGCCGACTATCAGCGCTACACCTGTGCCCAACTCGACGGCGCGGAGTCCGACGTCCTTGCGCGGCAACGTGATTCGGTGGCCAAGCGGGGCGAGCGGTACGTCGACGACATCACCGAGGTGCGCATCGACGGCGATCAGGCGCGCGGCTTCGTGACCTACCACTTCGACAACGCCCCGGAGGAGACCGAGCGCGTCGAGGTGACCTTCGCGCGGGAGGCGGGAGCCTGGACGGTGTGTTCGCCGGGCCCCAGCTAGATATGGGAGACTCGCGACCGTGAGCTACGCGGGAGACATCACGCCGGAAGAGGCGTGGAAAGTGCTGGTCGAGAACCCCGACGCGGTACTCGTCGACTGCCGCACCGAGGCCGAGTGGCGCTTCGTCGGAGTGCCCGACATCTCGTCGTTGCAGCGCGATGTCGTCTACGTGGAGTGGAACCGGACCGACGGCAGCCACAACGACGGTTTCGTCGACGATCTGGTCGCCTCCGGTGTCACCCCCGGCGAACGTCCGGTGGTCTTCCTCTGCCGCTCGGGCAACCGGTCGATCGGCGCCGCGGAACAGGCGACCGAGGCGGGCATCGCACCGGCCTACAACGTGCTCGACGGGTTCGAGGGCAATCTCGACTCCGAGGGTCACCGCGGGTCGACCGGATGGAAGGCCGTTGGCCTGCCGTGGAGGCAGTCGTGAGCGAGACCGAGGGTCCCGTGCCGTCGGTACGCATCCCGAAACCACTGCCCGACGGCGTCAGCCAGGCCACCATCGGCGTGCGCGGCGGCCTGCTGCGATCGAACTTCGAGGAGACCTCCGAGGCGCTGTACCTGACGTCCGGGTACGTCTACGCCTCGGCGGGTGACGCCGAGAAGGCCTTCACCGGTGAGATCGACCGCTACGTCTACTCGCGCTACGGCAACCCCACCATCTCGATGTTCGAGGAGCGGCTGCGGCTGATCGAGGGTGCGCCCGCGGCGTTCGCGACGGCGACCGGCATGGCCGCGGTCTTCACGGGGCTCGGCGCGCTGCTCGGCGCGGGCGACCGGCTGGTCGCGGCGCGCAGCCTGTTCGGCTCGTGCTTCGTGGTCTGCAACGAGATCCTGCCCCGCTGGGGTGTAGAGACGGTGTTCGTCGACGGCGAGGACCTCGCCCAGTGGGAGGAGGCGCTCTCGGTCCCCACTCAGGCGGTGTTCTTCGAGACGCCGTCCAACCCCATGCAGTCGCTGGTCGACATCGAGGCGGTGTGCGAGTTGGCCCACGCGGCCGGCGCAAAGGTGGTGCTGGACAACGTGTTCGCCACCCCGCTGCTGCAGCAGGGCATCCCGCTGGGCGCAGACGTCGTCATCTACTCGGGCACCAAGCACATCGACGGCCAGGGTCGCGTGCTCGGCGGTGCGATCCTCGGCGACGAGGAGTTCATCGACGGTCCGGTGCAGAAGTTGATGCGCCACACGGGCCCGGCGATCAGTGCGTTCAACGCCTGGACGCTGCTCAAGGGCCTCGAGACGCTCGCGGTCCGCGTCGACTACTCCAACAGGTCCGCGCAGCGGGTGGCCGAGTTCCTCGAGGGCCATCCCGGCGTCAGCTGGGTGAAGTACCCGTTCCTGCCGTCGCACCCGCAGTACGACCTGGCGAAGCGGCAGATGAGCGGCGGCGGCACCGTGGTCACGTTCGAGCTGGCAGGCGGTTCCAAGGCGCGCGCGTTCGAGGTGCTCGACAAGCTGGAGCTGATCGACATCTCGAACAACCTCGGTGACGCCAAGACGTTGATCACCCACCCCGCCACCACGACTCACCGCGCGATGGGCCCGGAGGGACGCGCGGCGATCGGCCTCGGGGACGGTGTGGTTCGCGTGTCGATCGGCCTCGAGGGCACCGAGGACCTGATCGCGGACCTCGACCGGGCGCTGCGCTAGCCGTGTCCAAGTCCAGCGCGGCGAAGAAGGCAAGGCGCAAGAAGCGGGTCTCGACGCGCAACTCCCGCTGGATGCCCGCCGAGGTGCACGCCGACCTCGAGGCCGTCACCGAGTTGGACGCGCTGCTGATCGATCGCGGCTGGGAGTTCGACGAGGAGTTCTCCAACGCCGAGGTCGTGTCGTGGTTCTACCCGCCGTCGGCGGCCGAGATCGACGACGAGTCGCGCGAACCCGTGACCCGCATGTGGCTGACGAACTCCGAGGAGCAGCACGTGCTGCTCGTGGGCACGGGCCCCGACGACCACGACTACGTGTTCACGCACGACGAACTCGTCGAGTCGCTCGACGAACTCGAGGCGTATCGGGCCGGGGACCCGCTGCCCGCGAGCGGCTAGTCCTTCGCTAGTCCTTTTCCACGACGCCGAGGGACGCCTGCGCCCGGTCCTCGTAGCTCTTGCGTGCGGCCTGGTCGTACTCGAGGAACACGTTGTCGAGCCCGAGCTTCTTGTTCATCCACCGGCGGCCGCGCGGGCCGAGCATGGATGCCGCGGCAGCGGTGAACCGCAGCGGGGTCGGGACCGACACCATCGTCTTCGGCTTGTCGAGGGTCTTGACGATCGCGGCGGCGATGACCTCGGGCTCGACCGGCTTGGTGCCCGCGGTCTCCTTGGTGCCCGAGACCAATTGGGTGTTGGTGAACGGCGGCATGATGACCGACACCTCGACGCCGTGCGGGGCCATCTCGTCCGCGAGCGCCACGGAGAGGCCGACGACTGCGAACTTCGCGCCGACGTACACGACTTGCCCGGGGACCGGGATCATGCCCGACAGCGAGGCGATGTTGATGACGTGGCCGCGGCGGCGCTTCACCATCTCGGGCAGGGCGAGCTGGCAGCCGGCGAGCACGCCGTAGAAGTTGACCTCGATCGAGGAGCGGATCGACTGCTCGCTCTGCTCGAGGAACGGGCCGATGGGCATCACGCCTGCGTTGTTGATCAGCACGTCGATGTGCCCGGCGCCGTCGGTGCGGGCCTTGTCGAGGAAGACCTCGAACGATTCCCGGTCGGTGACGTCGAGCGGGTAGCCCGTCACCTGTCCGTAGCGGCCGAGTTCGGTGACGGCGCTCTCGAGCACCGCAACGTCGCGGTCGCCGATGACCACGCGTGCACCGCGTGCCAGCAATGCCTTCGCGGTGGCATGGCCGATGCCGCGGGCGGCGCCGGTGATCGCGATGGTCCTACCCCTGATGTTGTCCATGCGGCGAAACTTTACACCTGTCAACTTTTGGTTCCAAGTGCGTCCGCTCCGTGCCGGGGCAGCTGAGGGGTTTTGTTCGTGCTGACGCGATGTCGCCCGTTCGGAATGCCGCGGGCGGGTTCGCGTTGGACCCTGTCATGAGGCTAGAAACGGTGGTGATGAGCAATCCGACGTTCGTGCCGGTGAGTCAGGACGACCCGCTCGCAGAGCCCCTGCTGGCCGAGCTGGCCTACGAGTACGCCACCCGGTACGGCAGCACCATCGAGCGCGTCGGGAACTGGCTGCGCGGTTACCCGGCGGCCGAGTTCGCGGCGCCGGACGGCGCGATGGTGATCGGACACGTCGACGGCGTCCCCGTCACCGGCGGCGCGTTCCGCCGCTTCGACGACCGGACCGCCGAACTCAAGCGCATCTGGACCGACAGCAGGCACCGCCGGAGGGGCCACGCTCGTGCGCTGCTCGCGGTGCTGGAGGCCGACATCGCCGCCCGCGGGTACCGCCGCATCTACCTCACCACCGGCGACAAGCAGCCGGAGGCCGAGGCGCTGTACCTGGCGACGGGTTACCGCAGACTGGCCGAACCGCTCGAGGAGCAGGGCGAGGGCTACCCGGTGGCGTTCCTGAAGGACCTCCCGGACGGCGGACGGCGATGACGGTCCCGCTGTCGATCCTCGACCTGTCGCCGATCAGCGAGGGCAGCGACGCCGCGTCAGCGCTGCGCAACACCGTCGACCTCGCCCGACATGCCGAGGGTTGGGGCTTCCAGCGCTACTGGGTGGCCGAGCACCACTTCGTCGCGGTGGCCAGTTCGTCGCCCGCGGTGCTGATCGGCCAGATCGCCGCTGCCACCGAGCGGATCCACGTCGGGGCGGCCGCCGTGCAACTCGGCCACACCACCGCGGTCGCGGCGGTCGAGAGCTTCGGCACGCTCGACGCCTTCTTCCCAGGGCGCATCGACCTCGGCGTCGGCAGGTCCGGTCAGCGTCGCCGCGAGGCGCTCGCCGCGCCCCCGCCGAAGGCACCCGCCGCCCCGGCGCAGTGGCGCGACGTCGACGGCGTGGTGGTACCCGCGCCGTTCGACGTGAGCGCGCAGTTCCGCAACCCGACGCTGGTCGCGCGGATGGGGGCGCTGCAGCAGCCCCGCGCCGAGTCGCCGGACTTCGCCACGCAGGTCGACGACATCCTCGCGATGCTCGACGGCGGTTTTGCGGCCAACGGCATCGAGAGCCACGTGGTGCCGGGGGAGCGAGCGCCGTTGCGGCCGTGGGTCTTCGGCAGCAGCAAGGGCCAGAGCGCGGAGGTCGCCGGGTCCCGCGGCCTGCCCTTCGTGGCGAGCTACCACATCACGCCCGCGACGGCGCTGGATGCCGTCGACGCCTACCGCAACGCCTTCCGGCCGTCGCAGGCGCTGCCCGAGCCCTACGTCGTCGTGTCGGCGGACGTGGTGGTGGCCGACGACCACGACACCGCAGTGCACCTCGCGTCGTCGTACGGCCGCTGGGTGCATTCGATCCGCGCGGGCAACGGGGCGGTGCCCTACCCCAGCCCGGACCGGTGCGAGCCGCTCACCCCCGAACAGGTCGAGGTCGTGAAGGACCGCACCGCAACGCAATTCGTCGGCGACCCCGACGAAGTGGCCCACCGGCTGGAGGCGCTGCAGCGGGTGACCGCGGCCGACGAACTGGTCGTCACGTCGGTCACCCATCGGCACGCCGACCGCCTTCGCTCCCACGAACTGCTCGCCAAGCGCTGGGGCCTGCACTAGGGGGTGGTCGCCGAGTGGCCAGTTGTGCTACGCCAAACGCCGAAATGCGTGACATAAGTGGCCACTCGGCGATGGCTTAGACTTCTGCGCCAACCCTCTCCGCTGCGGCCCGCACTCGCCATATTCGCTGAGAGCACCGTGCGCGGACGGCCGACCGCCTAACCTCGGTTGGTGTGCTGACGCAACTCGCGGTGGGGTGGCTGCTCTTGCTTGCCGCCGTGCTCGCGTTCGTCGGCGGATTCGTGGTCCGCACCCTGGTCGGCAGGCACCGCGAACGCTCGGGGATCCGGAAGGTCGTCGGCGGCTTGCGGGGCAACGTCGTCGGGCGGGTGTTGTTCGGCCCGGTCACCGAGGACGCGCTCGACGACGAGGAACTCGACCAGTTGATCCTCATGCCCGCGATCACCGTGTCGTGCGGCCTGTGCCTGACGTCGATCTTCCTGCTCGGCTACGAGGTGCTCACCTAGTCGAGCAGCGTGCCGACCACGGCCAGCGCGTCGTTCCTCGCGTCGACCCCGGCATCCCCGATGACGTCTGCCAACCGACGCCGCAGTAGGGCCTGCGCGTCGGGGTCCAAGGTCAGCACGTTCGAGTACGTCGTGACGAGGTCCACCCAGTCCGTGGGGGCGTAGTGCAGCAGCTCGACGAACTGCCGGCGCTCGGCGGTGAAGCCTGCGCCTGCGAGCAGCGGGCCGATCCGGTCGGCATCCTCGACGCCCACCGACGGCCGCCGCCAATCGTCGAGCAGGCCGGCATACGCCGCGTCGAACTCCTCGCGGCTGGGACGCACCGACGCGATGCGGTTCCACAGCATGGCGACCCGGCCACCCGGCCGCAGCACCCCCGCGACCTTGGTCAGCGCCGACGTCGGCTCGACCCAGTGGAACGACTGCGCGAACACCACGACATCGAACGTCCGCCCGGCCGGATCCCAGGACTCGAACGGCGACACCTCGACGTCGATGCCCTTGTCGGCAGCGAGCCGCGTCATCTGCGAATCGGGTTCGACGGCAAGGACTTCGGCGCCGGCGTCGAGCAGCTGACGGGAGGCGATGCCGGTGCCCGCGCCCACGTCGAGCACCCGCGCGCCCCGCCGGTCGACCAGACCGGCGATCATCGCCTCCGGGTAGCGGGGCCGGTGGCTGTCGTACCGCTGCGCCGCGGCGCCGAACGACCCTGCCCGACGGGTGTCGCGGTGCAGTGGCGCCTGGTCGGTCATCGGGCGGTCAGAGCGCGGCGGCGCGTTCGGCCGCCTCCCGGATCGGCCCGCGCCACACGGGTCCATGGCCCGGCAGCACCACGTCGGCGTCGAGCATGCCGAGCGCACCCAGGCTGCGCTCGCAACTGTCCTGGTCGTGGTTGAACAGACCGGGGAGCAGTTGCGGTCCGTGGAGCTTCGAGACCGGATGTCCGGTGACGAGCGCGTCGCCGCTGACGAGCACGCCGTCGACGAGATAGGAGCAGTGCCCACCGGTGTGACCGGGTGTGGGGATGGACATCGGCGTGCCGGGCAGCGCGGCGGCCACCTCTTCGGTCAGTGCGTGGGCGGTGGGGATGCCCGCGCGTCGCAGCGCGCCCTTGAAGCCGATGGTCATCGACCACTTCAGGTACCGCGGCCGCCAGAGTTTCCCGATCAGACTCCCGATGGACACCTGCTCCAGGTACTCGCGGTGCGCGTGGCCCACCTCGGCGGCATGACAGAACACCGGTGTGCCATGGGTTTTCGCGAACCAGATCGCCGACCCGAAGTGGTCGACGTGCGCGTGGGTCAGCAGGAACGCGTGGATGTCGTCGATCCCGTAGCCGAGCTGGCGGACCGAGTCGATGACCTCGTCGCGCTGGCCGGGGAAACCGGCATCGATGACTAGTACACCGCTGTCGTCGGTAACGAGGGTCCAGTTCACCAACTCGGTCTGCGCGAAGTGCACGGAGTCGGTGATGGCCGTGAGAGCCGCCATGCGGCGAGTGTAGCGAGACGGGTGGAATATCCCGCCGACGTCAGGAGTAGAAAAGAAGCGTGGCTGAACTCAAATTGGGATACAAGGCATCAGCAGAGCAGTTCGCCCCGCGCGAACTCGTGGAACTGGCCGTGGAGGCCGAGGCGCACGGCATGGACAGCGCCACGGTCAGCGACCACTTTCAGCCCTGGCGGCACGAGGGCGGGCACGCTCCGTTCTCGCTCGCCTGGATGACGGCCGTCGGCGAGCGGACCAAGCGACTGACCCTCGGCACCTCGGTGCTGACCCCGACCTTCCGCTACAACCCGGCGGTGATCGCGCAGGCGTTCGCGACCATGGGCTGCCTGTACCCGGACCGGATCTTCCTCGGTGTCGGCACCGGTGAGTCGCTCAACGAGATCGCCACCGGCTACGAGGGCGAGTGGCCGGAGTTCAAAGAGCGCTACGCGCGGCTGCGCGAGTCGGTGCGGCTGATGCGCGAGCTGTGGCTCGGCGACCGCGTCGACTTCGACGGTGAGTACTACAAGACCAAGGGCGCCTCGATCTACGACGTGCCCGAGGGCGGCATCCCGATCTACATCGCCGCCGGCGGCCCGCAGGTGGCCAAGTACGCCGGCCGCGCGGGCGACGGCTTCATCTGCACCTCCGGCAAGGGTGAGGAGCTGTACAAGGACAAGCTCATCCCGGCGGTGAAGGAGGGCGAGGAGGCCGCGGGCAAGGCACCCGACGCGATCGACCGGATGATCGAGATCAAGATCTCCTACGACACCGATCCCGAGCTGGCGTTGGAGAACACCCGGTTCTGGGCGCCGCTGTCGCTCACCGCGGAGCAGAAGACAAACATCCACGATCCGCTCGAGATGGAGAAGGCCGCCGACGAGCTGCCCATCGAGCAGGTGGCCAAGCGCTGGATCGTCGCCTCCGATCCCGACGAGGCCGTCGAGAAGGTCAAGGACTACGTGGACTGGGGCCTCAACCACCTCGTGTTCCACGCGCCGGGACACGATCAGCGCCGCTTCCTCGAGCTGTTCCAGCGCGATCTGGAGCCGCGCCTGCGCAAGCTGGGCTAGCCGACGGGAGCCGTCGGGCCACCGGTGATGCGGTAGACGCGGAAGCGTTCGTCGCCGGTGGCGCCGTAGACCGAGTGCACGAGGGTGCCGAGGCCTGCTCCGTCGTTCCACAGGCTGGGGTAGCGCACGTTGAGTGCGTCGGCGTCGCTGATCACGGGGTTGCTCGCGACGATGTAGCGCACGCCGAAGTCCCACGGCCGGTTCATCACCGGGTTGAAGTCGTAGTCGCTGGTGATGACGAACTGCCTCGGGTTGTTCGACGACAGCCAGATCCCCCAGGTGTTGAACGTGTCCATGAGCACCGAGCCCTCGGGCAGGTGCCTGCGGTCGAAGTAGTCGGCGAGCGATCGGTCGTTGACCATCAGCCTGCGGAACCATTGTTCGGTCGGCGGGTAGCGCTGGGGATCGGCCAGCGACTTGAGCCCGAACTGCAACTGCTGGTTGCCGATTCGTTCGTCGGACATCGCCCGCACGGTGACCGGGATGCCGATGAGCAGCGATGCGGCCAGCAGCGCGGCGCCGACCCGACTGACCAGGTCGCCGGCTCGCCAGCGGGCCGGTTCGTCGTCGTGCGGCGTCCAGCATGCCAGCGCGACGCAGACGACGAGCGGTATCGCCAACAGGTAGAACCGGAACCAGCCGAACGTCGTCGACGAGTACTGGCTCCACGCCGCGAAGGCCAGCACCGGGCCCATGGTCGCGATCGGTACCAGGACGGCGACGTTGCGCCGCAAGGCCGCCACCACGACCGCGCCCGCCACCGCGACACCCAGGAACGGCTGCATGCCTAGCAGTCGGGCGCCGATGACCACCCAGTCGTCGGACGCCGCCTGCCCCAACGGCCCACCGCGTTCGGCCGCTCCCGCCACCTGGCTGCCGTTGCCGTACTGCGACGACAGCGTCGCGAACAGTTCGCCCGACACCACCCATCCGGTGACCGCCCAGATGGTGAAGGCGCACGTGAGCGGGAACATGACGATGACCACGCTCAGGATCGCCGAGTCGAACCGCCCGGACGATCGCGCACGCCGGAACGCGATCACGGCGACCAGGGCGGCGGCACCCACCGCGGCGGGCACCACCTCGTACCGGGCGAGGTAGCCGAGGCCGAGAGCGATTCCCGCCCAGGCCAGGTCGCCGACTCGGTCGTGGCGGATCCACTGCATCAGGTGGCGGATGCACCACAGCAGGAAGAACGTCTCGGCGGCCTCGCTCATCCCGGACGCGCCGTAGACGACGATCATGGGCTGCAGCGCGAAGCAGGCGACTGCCAGCCAGCGCCACGCGGCGCCCACGGCACGGTCGAGCGCGATCCGGCGGACCATCAGCGCCGCGCCCGCCATGAACAGCGCGCTCTGCACGACCGATGCCAGCCCGTGGGTCTTCAGTTCGGGCCACCATCGGCTGAATTGCAGCACCGGGATCTCGACCATGCTGGGCAGAGGATTCCAGACGAACCCGATCGCCGAGAGGTGCGGCTGCCGACTGAACACCACGTAGCCGGCATTGGCCACTCGGGACGTCGCGTCGGGGTCGAACATGTTGTAGCGCAACACCAGAATGGTGCCGATGGTGAAGTACAGCGCGCTGAGGCCGACGAACAGTACCACGCCGCCACCGCGTCGCGACGACCGGGGCCCTTCGGCGACGTCACTCGTCGCCGGCGGGGTCGGCGCGACCGCGGTGACCGTCACGAGGTCACCGCCTGACACGGCGGTGACGCACCACGAGCGTCGAGGCGACACCGATCACGGCGGCCACGCCCAGCGACAGGCTGAGCCAGGCCCACCACTTCCAGCCGTCGCCGGGGTACTCGTTCATCAACCCGCCGCCCTCGCGCACGGTCAGGTTGACCGCTTGAGCCGCAGGGCCGGTCGCGACGACGTCCCCGGTCAGCGACGCCCACCGGTTGGGGAGGCCACGGACGTAGTCGAAGCTGCGGTCTACCAGCGACCAGTCCTGGGTCCCGGAGATCGCCAGAACCGAGCGGCCGTTCTGGGTGAACGCCTGCACGACGCCGAGCGCACCATTGACGTCGATGTCGGTGGCGAGGCTTCCGTTCACGCCCGCCGAGGTCGACTTGCCCGGCAGCAGTGGCGGCTTCATGCCGGCCTTGGCCAGCTCGTCGCCGCCGGTGACCACGAGAAGCCCGGTGCCGGAGGCGACGCCGTCGGCGAAGGTGGTGATCTGGGGCCGCAGCGTGATCCCGGTCTGCTGGCCCATCAGGTTGATGGCCTGCCCGGCGAAGCGGATCCGGTCGGGGCTGTCGATCGCAACGCCGAAGTCGGGGGTGAATGCCATTGGCAGCACGGGGAATCCGCCCCGGTTGCGGGTGCCCGGCGTGACGGTGACCGTCGAGGACGGGTCGAGCGCGAACGTGATGCGGTCGTTCATCGGTGCGCACTCCTGGCGGGGTACGTACCGGATCTCGAGCGCCATGCCGACGTTGGAGCTGATCGATTCGGCGGGGATGTCGCCGGTCACGTCGAGCCTGCCGGACTCGTCGAGGCGGTGGGTGGCCAGCACCGTCGAGCCCGAGCGGATCAGCACCGACGCCTCGCCGCCGACGACAGGGGTGTAGGTCGCCTTGACGTGCACCTCGGCGTTGGTGATGGGCCCGACGCCGAACACGCTGGCGTCGAATCCGGCGTACATCGTGGTGGTGCCCTGGGCCGACGTCTGTCCGGTCATGCCGAGTTGCGCGAAGGTCTTGATGTTCGTGGACTGCGCATGGGCCTGCTGCGTGTCGAGCACCGTCGCGGTGGCGGTCTGGGCGAGCGCCACGCGCCTGTCGGCGAACATGTCGACCTGACGGACCAATTGGTCACCCGTACCGGTGATGGCCAGGACGGCCGACGGCGTGCCGGGGTTCTCCACCACCATGCCTGCCTTGCCCCCGTCGCGGATGTCGATCACCCTGCGGGAGAACGTCACCGGCGGTGGCGGACCGTCGAACGTCGCGATGTCGATGCGGACCGGCATCGGCCGGTACAGGTGCGTGAGTTCGGCGACGAGGTCCAGGGCGGCCTGCTGTTGACTCGTCGTGGGCGTGGATCCGACCCGCACGACGACCTGGTCGAGGTAACCGGGGAGGAAGTCGGCCACCGTCACCGGATCGGGCGTGGGTCCGGAGTAGGAGGTGGCGAGCTGGTTCAGCGTCACCGCAGGCGGCTGTGAGCAGCTCGTGATCGACGGATTCGAGTCGCGCAGCACGAATCTCAGGGTCGCGCGGCCCTCGGTGACCTGTGCCGCCGACAGGTCGACGCTGAACGGCACCGTGGCGAGGTCGACGGGTACGACGACGCTGCCGAGCACGACGCCGCGTCCGTCGAGCACGTCCACGCGGCCGTTGCTGACGTTGACCACCGATCCGATCTGACCCACCAGCACGGTCGGGCCGACACCGGCCGGCACCGGAACCGACGTCTCCACCGGCTGATTCGAGCCGATCAGGTCCAGCCGGTCGGACAGGCCGAGCTGGGTCCAGGTGATCGGTGGCGTCACGCCGGGCCCCGTGGGCTCCGACGGCTCGGACACCGCGGCGGCGTACGGTTCGGCCACTGCCACCGGCCCGTTGAAGGCCTGGGCGGCAACCGCACCGACGACGAGCGGGATCGCCAGCGCCTTGAGGAGTAGGGGTTTCATTCGATGACCTCCGTTGGTCTGGCTGAAGCGGTCGGTTCGGTGGGATGGTCGAGCCCGTGCACGGTCTTCTCCCAGAAGAACGGCCGGAACAGCAACTGGTAGAGCGCCTTCACCGCGGCGACCGACTGGAGGATCCAGTACAGCGGCGCCAGCAGCGCGGCCCACCACAGGTAGGGCTTGCCGAGTGCCTGGGTCACCACCAGCCCGGTGAAGATCGACAGCGGCGCCCCGATCAGGAACAGCGCGAGGCAGACGTAGTAGGTGACCGGCGGGAACAGCGAGCCGATGAAGTCGGGCCTGCCGAGCACCCACACCAGCATGCTGAACCAGAACACGAGGTTGAACGCGCTCGTCAGCGGGACGCCGCCGGTCATGTTGATCATCCGCAGCGTGGCCTTGACGCCGATCTCGCGACGCAGCAGCGCCGGGTTGCGCAGGTGCACCAGCATCGTCTGCAGATAGCCCTTGTACCAACGGGATCGTTGACGGATCCAGTTCACGACGTCGGAGTTGGCCTCCTCCAACGTGATCGAGTCCAGGATGAGAGTGCGGTAGCCGTGCCGAGCCAGTCGCACGCCGAGGTCGGCGTCCTCGGTGACGTTGAACTCGTCCCAGCCGCCGATGGCCCGCCACACCGCGGTCGGCATGTGGTTGGACGTGCCGCCCAGCGGAACCACGCACCGCGACTCCTCGACGGCGGGCAGCACGACGCCGAACCACTGGTCGTATTCGAGTGAGAACCAGCGGGTGAGCAGGTTCTGCTTCTCGTTGAAGTAGCCGAGTCGCGCCTGCAGGCAACCGATTTCGGACGGTACGCGTCGGAAGCCGGCGACGGCGCGACGCAGCTGCAAGGGGTCGGGCACGTCCTCGGCGTCGTAGATCGTGACGAATTCGCCGCGCAGGTCGGGTAGCGACATCCCGTAGTTGCACGCCTTCGGCTTCGTCTTGGGCATGCTGTGCGGGACGAGGACGATGCGGGTGGACTGCAGATCGGCGCCCAGTAGCGCGGTCTGGGTGGCGATGTCGTCCTCTTCGACCAGCAGCAGGATCTCGAGCTTGTCGACGGGGTAGTCGAGTCGGCCCACGCCGTTGATGAGGTTGGCGACGATGGTCGGCTCGTCGTAGACGGGCAACAGCACGGTGTAGACCGGCAGTTCGGCATCGGGCAGCGCGAGCGCCTCCTCGGCGTCGACGTGGACCAGCGCCGACGACCGGAGTCCGCGCAGCAGCAGGTAGTTGCGGTCGATCGTCGAGGCGAGGTAGAGCGACGCCATCAGCCCGGCGAGCAGTGGCGGGATCACGTGCGGCCATACGACGGCGGCAAGGAGCACGCCGAGCGCGACGGCGCCGAACCGGAGCAACGAGGCCGGCCCCAGGATGCTGCGCGCCGAGAGGTGCGCGGACAGTTGGTCAGTCATCGGTCGGCGCTTCCGCGGCGACGTCGGCGGGCGGTGCCAACAGGCTCATCACCTGGGTGGCACGTTGGCTGACGCGGGGATCGATGGTGCCTGCGGCGTTGGGCTGTTGGCGGGCGATCCACAGTGCCGGGCGCACGGCGGTCTGCAGCAGTGACAGGGGTTGGGGTGCAGGCGGCGTCCGATCACCGCCGATGGTCTGGCTCACGACGACCGTGACGCGTTGGCTGAGCGCTCCGGCGCGCCACGTCCACATGACCGCGTACCAGTCGTTGCCCGTGCCATCGGTCGCGGCGTCGGCGTTGGTGTGGATCGCGCGGGCGCCGGGCGGCACCGACGGGCCGGTGATGGGGTGGTAGTCCAGTGGACGGCTGGTCGGATACCAGACCGCGTCGGCGAAGTCGTCGAGTGCCGCCGGGTCGGACGTCGTCATCACGTCCACCGCCGCTGCGGGCGCGACGGCGCTGCCGGGAAGGTCGTAGCGAACGAGGGTCGACTGCGGACCGAGGAAGTCGGTGATGAAGGGGAACGATGTCGGTGTCGTCAGGTCGGCACGGTCGGCCCAGTCGGCGTCGACCGTCGGCATCGTGGTCGGACGCACGGCGACGGGCGTGGTGGCCAGCAGTGCCACCGCCGTTGCCCCGAGTATCACCAGCGAAGTCAGCGACCTCCGTGGCAGTGAACGGCTAGCGGACGGCGCGTCGTTGATCGACGCCCCGGTCACCCGCGTCAGGACGACCGTCGCCGCGACGGGGATCAGCCCGCCGGCCACGAGCACGGTCGGCAGCACACCGAGGCGGTCACCGACTGCGACCACGACTCCTCCGGCGATCGCGAGGGAGCCGAGCGCGACGCACGACCGGATTCCCGCGGGCGCCCACCGGCCGGCCAGGAACACCGCGAGCGCACCCATGGCCGCGGTGGCCACGCCGTAGGCGATGTCCGACCCGCCCAGACCTGCCGTTGCCAGCATGAAGGGAAGTGGTGTGGCAAAGCCGATGGCGAAGGCCCAGAGGGCCCACATCCGCACGGTGTGGCGCACGCCGAACATCACCGCCACCGCGCAGGCGAGCCAGACGACGATCGCGAGCAGGTGCAGTCGCCATAGGCCGGCCAGCGACTCCGCCCTGTCGCTGAGCAGGTGAATAACGGTCATCCCGGCGACGCCGAGCAGGGTGGCGATGATCCAGTCGGACTCCGAGTCGCTGACCCCGCGGGGCGCCGAGCGGTACCCGGCGGCGATCATCGCCAGCAGTAGGGGGATCACGACGAGGTAGGTGGCGCGTGAGCCCGCGATGGCGTCGGTGAGGATTTGCTGGTAGCTGGCGGAGTAGGCGACGGCGCTCAACGCGACGACCGCGACGACGCGCTGCCAGCCGGGTAGGTCGAAGTGCGTCGCGACGATCGGTGCCGGGGTCTCGGGCGCCGGACCGGTCGATGCGGGAGCATGCCCCGAGATGACGGCGCCGTCGGCGTGTGGCATGGATTCCCCCGGAATGTGGATGCGTCGTCAATCGACCCAGATGCCCGGTGGTCGACCACCGGGGTGACCCGGCAGATATTGACGCTGACAGAAAAATACTAAGACAGGTATTTTTAGCAAACTGTATGGATGTTACTGTGATCTTGCTCACAAGAGGTTTGGAACCGGCCGGGTCCGGGACGTGACGGCGTTGCGGTCCACCCGTCGAGAGCCGTGATCGGATCCCGCGGCGAAGCGTCGAGCGCATCCCGGCAACACCGGTCGCCGAGGGCCGCGTCACTGCACCGCCTCATGCGCGAGAGTCGTCGAATTTATACTCCTGCAACGGATTACGTCAGGATGAGGAACCAGGCCGCAGTACGGCAGCTGCAGCGCCCTGCCCGCCGGCGACTCGGTGCGTGGCTTCCCGTTCGCCAACCGTCCGACCCGCCCCAGGCCGTCGCGCCAGGGCTCCCAGCGGGCCGCCGAAGGGGACGACGCCGAGACGGCCGGAGCGCGGTTTGGCACCTTCTCGTCGTGCTCGTGGAGGTTCAGCGAAGTGTTCGCACTGGTGAGGCAACGCCGAGGGGAGGGGTGTGGCCGGAACGGACGGGATACGGAAGGCTGTGTGGCGTGGCACAGGCTATGCAGAGCGCCGGCAATCCATCTAGCACATCCATCTACGTAGCGGCCCCCGAAGGCGACACCGGCAAGTCGACCGTCGCACTGGGAATCCTGCACCGGCTCGCGGCCACCGTCGCCAAGGTCGGGGTGTTCCGCCCCATCACACGGATGGGCGAAGACCGCGACTACATCCTCGAGTTACTGCTCGCCCACACCACCGCGGGGCTGAGCTACGAGGAGTGCGTCGGCGTCGGCTACGCCGAGCTGCACGAGGATCCCGACACCGCGCTGGGCGACATCGTCGACCGCTACCACCAGGTTGCCGAGCGGTGCGATGCCGTGGTGATCGTCGGCAGTGACTACACCGACGTGGCCTCGCCGAGTGAGCTCAGCGTCAACGCCCGCATCGCGGTGAACCTCGGCGCGCCGATCGTGCTCGCCGTGCGCGCGGCCGACCGCACCCCCGCCGACGTCGCGCACGTCGTCGAACTGTGCCTGGCCGAGATCGCCGGACAGCACGCGCACACCGCCGCCGTCGTGGCCAACCGCGCCAACCCCGACGAACTCGACGCCGTCGCAACGGCGCTGAAGGGCTTCGAGGCCGACGGCCTCAAGTGCTACGTGCTTCCGGAGGACCCGCTGCTGATCGCCCCGTCGGTGCGCGAACTGTGCGCGGCGGTCGACGGCACGCTCGTCAGTGGCGACGACGACCTGCTGAACCGCGAGGCGCTGGGCGTCCTGGTCGCAGGCATGACGGCCGAGCACGTCGTCGAGCGGCTCACCGAGGGCATGGCGGTCATCACCCCCGGTGACCGGTCCGACGTGGTGCTCGCAGTCACCAGCGCGCATGCGGCCGAGGGGTTTCCGTCCCTGTCGACCATCATCCTCAACGGGGGACTGGCGCTGCACCCCTCGATCGCCGCGCTCGTCGAGGGCCTGCGGCTGCGGCTGCCGATCGTGGCGACCGATCTCGGCACCTACGACACCGCACGCGCGGTGTCACAGGCCAGGGGCCGCGTCACCGCGGACTCCCAGCGCAAGGTCGACACGGCGATCCAGCTGATGGAGACCCACGTCGACACCGCCGATCTCATCGCGCAGCTGTCGATCGTCGTGCCGTCGGTGGTGACGCCGCAGATGTTCACCTACCAACTCCTCGATCGCGCCCGCGCCGACCGCAAGCGCATCGTGCTACCCGAGGGCGACGACGACCGCATCCTCAAGGCCGCGGGCCGGCTACTCAAGCGTGCCGTCGCGGCCCTGACGATCCTCGGGGACGAGCCGTCGATACGGGCCAGGGCCGCCGAACTCGGCGTCGACCTCGCGGACGCGACGGTGCTCGACCCTCGGACCAGTGAGCTGTGCGACCAGTTCGCCGAGCAGTACTCCGAACTGCGCAAGCACAAGGGCGTCACCGTCGAACAGGCGCGGGAAGTCATCCACGACGTCTCGTACTTCGGCACCATGCTGGTGCACAACGACATGGTCGACGGCATGGTGTCCGGCGCCCGGCACACCACGGCGCACACCGTGCGGCCGTCGTTCGAGATCATCAAGACGCTGCCGGACGTCTCCACGGTCTCGAGCATCTTCCTCATGTGCCTCGCCGACGAGGTACTCGCCTACGGCGACTGCGCCATCGTGCCCGACCCGACCGCGGAGCAGCTGGCGGACATCGCGATCTCCTCGGCCCGCACGGCCGCGCAATTCGACATCGAACCGCGCGTCGCGATGCTGTCCTACTCCACCGGGACGTCCGGAACCGGCGCCGACGTCGAGAAGGTCAGGGAGGCAACCGAACTGGTCCGCCAACGCGAACCGGATCTCCTCGTCGAAGGGCCCATCCAGTACGACGCGGCAGTCGAGCCGTCGGTGGCGGCCACCAAGATGCCCGACTCCAAGGTGGCAGGACGTGCGACCGTGCTGATCTTCCCGGACCTCAACACGGGCAACAACACCTACAAGGCCGTGCAGCGCAGCGCGGGCGCCATCGCGATCGGCCCGGTGCTCCAAGGCCTCAAGAAGCCGGTCAACGACCTGTCCCGCGGTGCGCTGGTCGAGGACATCGTCAACACCGTCGCCATCACGGCGATACAGGCCCAGGGCATCGTCCGCGAGGAGTCGACCACTTAAATGACCACAGTCCTCGTCCTCAACTGCGGCTCCTCCTCGCTCAAGTACGCCGTCGTCGAGCCCGACTCGGGCAGGCAGCTCGCCGACGGCATCGTCGAGCGGATCGGCGACGACGGCGGCGTGCCCGACCACGAAGCCGCACTCCGCACCGCGTTCGACGAGCTGGCTCGGGCCGGCCACCACCTCGAGACGCTGGGGCTGCTGGCCGTCGGCCACCGGGTGGTGCACGGCGGGCCCGACCTGTACCAGCCGACCGTCGTCGACGACGACATGATCGAGACGCTCAAGACGCTCTCACCGCTTGCGCCGCTGCACAATCCGCCCGCCATCACCGGAATCGAGGTCGCACGCGAACTGCTGCCCGATCTGCCGCACGTCGCGGTGTTCGACACGGCGTTCTTCCACGACCTGCCGGACTCCGCGTCGGCGTACGCGATCGACCGGGACGTCGCGGCCCAGTGGCACATCCGCCGCTACGGCTTTCACGGCACCTCGCACCAGTTCGTCAGCCAGCAGGCCGCCGAGTTCCTCGGAACGCCGTTGGCGTCGCTCAACCAGATCGTGCTGCACCTCGGCAACGGCGCATCCGCCTCGGCCATCGCCGGCGGCAGGCCGATCGACACCTCGATGGGCCTCACCCCGATGGAGGGCCTGGTGATGGGCACGCGCTCCGGTGACGTCGATCCCGGTGTGTTGGTGTACCTCTGGCGCAGGGCCGGGATGAGCATGGAGGACATCGAGACCATGCTCAACAAGCGCTCGGGCGTGCGGGGGCTGGGCGGGCAGATCGACTTCCGCGAACTGCACCGGATGATCGACGCCGGCGACGACGACGCGCGCCTGGCCTACGACGTGTACGTCCACCGGCTGCGCAAGTACATCGGTGGCTATCTGGCGCTGCTCGGCAACACCGACGTCATCACGTTCACCGCAGGCGTCGGGGAGAACGACGCGCTGGTCCGCCGGGATGCGCTGAGTGGGCTGGCGCCGCTCGGCATCGAACTCGACGAGCACCTCAACGACAGCCCCGCCCGTGGGGCCCGGCGGATCTCGTTCGAGACGTCACCGATCACGGTGCTCGTCATCCCCACCGACGAAGAACTCGCGATCGCCAGGGCGTGTGCCGAGGTGGTCGGCTAGTTGTGATGTCCAGGGAGGTTGGTCAGCCGGGTGACCGGTGGGCGGCCTCCGAGGGCGGAGTGGGCTCGGTGGTGATTGTAGAAGTGCAGCCAGCCTGGTAGCGCGGTGTTGCGTTGTTCGGTGGATTCGTAGAGTCGGGCGTAGGCCCAGCCGTCGGCCAGGGTTCGGTGGAATCGTTCGATCTTGCCGTTGGTTTGCGGTCTGTAGGGACGGGTTCGCTTTGGGGTGATGTGCAGTTCGGTGCAGGCGTCGCGCCAGGCGTAAGAGCGATAGGCCGATCCGTTATCGGATAGGACCCGCTCCACGGTGACGCCGCGAGCGGCAAACCACATCACGGCGCGTTGCAGTACGGCGATCGCGGTGGCGGCTTTCTCGTCGAACTGGACTTCGGCATAGGCGATCCGTGAATAGTCGTCAATCACAGTGTGCACGAACGCTATTCCGATCCTGGGGCGATAGTGCGTTGATTGGCCGCCACGCTCGCCGGTGCGGTGGCCGGTAGCGATGGCGTTGCGTTTGCTTTGTTGTCTGCCCACGAACCTGTGGCCGCCGCCGTCGGGGATGTTGGCGAACTTGGTGACGTCGACGTGGACGAGCGATCCGGGATGAGGGTGTTCATAGCGGCGCAGCGGTTCCCCGGTGACGCGGTCGATGTAGGACAGTCGGTTGACCCGGCACCGAGTCAACACCGCGTGCACAGTCGAGGCCGGCACTCCGAGCCGTCCGCCGATCTGCACCGGTCCCAACCGCTGTCGCCATCGCATGTCCACGATCCGCCGCATGACTAGAGGCGCAGTCTTGGTCGGACTGACGTGCGGGCGCGAGCTGCGATCGACCATCCCGGCCGGGCCCTCGGCCCGGTACCGGTCGGCCCACTTCTTGGCGGTTCGCGGAGCGACCATGAACAACTTGGCCGCGGCGGCGTAGGTCCAGCCGGTCTCAACGACGAGCCGAGCAAGCCTCAATCGAGCGCGCGGGGTCAATGCAGCATTAGCGTGGGACACGAAGGCCTCCTGGTTGGTGAAGCGGTTTCTAGACAGCTCCACTTCACAACCGGAGGCCTTCCCTGTCACACAGGCTCACCGATACAAATCAGGACAACGTCCCTGGACATCACAGCTAGTCGCGGACCCAGACCGCGACGAAGTTCACCGGGATGCCGGTGCGCGCGGCGATGCACTCGCGTGCGGCAGCCTCGGCGTCGGCGCGGTGGTCGACGTGCAGGACGGCATCGATCTCGGGAATCTCGACGGCCCACAGGAAGCCGTCACGGGTGACGTCGACCTCGAACAGCTGACCCGCCATGGGGCGCAGTGGGCGACGGCGGAGCTGGGAACGTACTGGGCGAGTGCGGTGAGCGACGGTCGCGCGCATGAGTGCTTCCTCAATGAAGGATTGGGCCGCGCGCAAAGATACTGCGTCTACTCCGGTGTCGCCAAATCAGAAGGTGCTCATCGGCCGAACGCTGTTCGCGAGGTCCACCAGCGCGTACCGGTGTGCTTGCGAGGGAGCCAATCTGGCCAGTTGACGCAACGACGCCTCGACGCCGAGTTGCAACCCATGCTCAGTGAACGGGAAGCCAAGAATGTGGTTCGTGCTGGCCTCGTTCTCGGCCAGCCAGTCCATCGCCGTGCCCAGCACCAGCGCGCGAATCTGCAGTACGCGCGGCTCGGTCTCGGGCAGTGCCTCGACGCGTCGGGCGGCATCGCGGATCTGCTGCTCGGTCACCTCGCTGCCCGAGCGGCCCGACAGCAGCGTCACCGCACTGGTCAGCCGGGCCGTGGTGAAGTGCCTCGACGTCGGCGGCACCTGATCCAGCGTCTTGACGGCCGCTTCGCGCTGGCCGGACGACGACTGCGCCCTCGCCAAGCCGAAACCCGCGGAGATGACGCCGTTGTCGGTGTTCCACACCGTCTTGTAGAAGCCCTGCTCGTCCGAGTCGCCCGAGAGTTCGGCCGTGGCGGCCAGCGCGAGCTTGGGCGCCAGCTCGCCGGGCAGCGTGTCGAGCACGTCGCTGAAGTGCTTGGTCGCGGCGTCGTAGTCCGCCGAGAGTAGTTGCGCCACACCGCGGAACCACGCCAGCCGCCATCGCCAGCCGACCCGCTCGGCGAGGTCGTCCAGCTTGCGGGTGGCCTTTGCGACGTCACCGAGGTCGAGTAGCGCGCGCACCTCCATCAGCGGCAGCTCGACCGACTCGGATAGGTCGATGCCCTCACCCGACTCGAGCGTGCCGTGCCGCGCCGCCCGCAGCGAGTCGAGCGTCTGCACCGGCTGGCTCAGCACGGTCGCCGACAGCACCGTCGCGCCGACGTCGGCGGGATCGACCATGGGCACCGGCAGCGCCCGGACGATCTCCTGGGCCGTCAGCTTCTCCGAGTGCACCTGACCGTCGAGGTACACGTCGGTGTGGGCGACCAGCAGGTCGATGCCGAACGTGGACCGCGATGGGCTGAACACCGTCGACAGGCCCGGCCGCGGCACCCCGGTATCCTTGGCGACCACCTCGCGGAGGACGCCGAGCAGCTGGCCCGACATCTCCTCCGCGCTGGCGAACCGGCGCCGGGGGTCCGGGTCGGTGGCACGGTGCAGGAGCCGGCAGAACGAGTCGTACTGCGCGAGAACGGGATCGTCGTCGGGGAGCCCGTCGACGTAGCGGCCGTTGCGGGTCTTGAGGTCGAGGGTCAGCGCGGCCAGGGTGCGGCCGACCGTGTAGACGTCGGTGGCCACCGTCGGGCCCGTCCTGACGATCTCCGGCGCCTGGTAACCCGGTGTGCCGTAGAGGAATCCGTAGGAGTTGATCCGCGACACCGCGCCCAGGTCGATCAGCTTGAGCTGCGACTCGGTGAGCATGATGTTCTCGGGCTTGAGGTCGTTGTAGACCAGTCCGCTCGAATGCAGGAAGGCCAGGGCGGGCAGGATCTCCAGCATGTAGCCAATGGCCTGGGATACCGGAAGCTTCTGCCCCTTGGGGGGTTTGAGCGACCGGCCGCCGACGTACTCCATGACGATGTAGCCGACCGGGTCGCCGTGCTTGTCGGCGTGCTCGACGAAGTTGAAGATCTTGACGATCGCGGGGTGGGTGACCTCGGCGAGGAACTGCCGCTCCGCCATCGCGATCGCCTGCGCCTCGGCGTCACCGGCGTGCACCAGGCCCTTGAGCACCACCGGACGATCGTTGACGTTGGTGTCGAATGCCAGGTAGATCCAGCCGAGACCACCGTGGGCGATGCAGCCCTTGATCTCGTACTGGTCGGCGACCATGTCGCCCGGAACCAGTTGCGGCAGGAACGAATACGGGCTCCCGCAGTGCGGGCACCAGCCTTCGGACAGCGCCTCGCCGTCGGACGACGAGCGGCCCACCGGCCTACCGCAGTTCCAGCAGAACCGCTTGTGCTCGGCGACCACCGGGTTCTTCATCAGGGCTTCGAGTGGATCGCGCTCGTGCACCCTGGGGACCTCGACGAGCCCGCCGCCCAGCCTGCGGGTGGGCGACCAGCGGCGCGTCATCGCGGTCGTCTGCTCGCGAGGTTCGGTCTCGGCGGTGTCGACCGACATGCCCACCGAGTCGTCGAAGTTGGGCCGGAACACCGCCTGGGTCGCCGCGGGGCGCACGGTGCCCAGCGAGTCGTAGCCCATCGGATCCGCGGGCTGGGTGCCGGGATCGGTGTCGGCGTCGTCCTCGGTCGTCGACATCAGCGCTCGTACCTCGGTGATGGTGGCGAGGGCGCCGGACCCAGCACGGTGAGCCACTTGCGGTACAGCGTGTTCCACGTGCCGTCGCGCCGGATGCGTTCCAGCGTGCCGTTCACGAACCGGACCAGGTTGTCGTTGTCCTTGTTGATGCCGATGCCGTAGGGCTCCTCGTTCATGCTCGGTCCGACGATGTGGAGATACGGGTCCTGGGCGACCAGGCCCGCCAGGATCGTGTCGTCGGTGCTGACCGCGTCGACCTGACGCTGCTGCAGCGCGACCAGACAGTCCGCCCACGTCACCGTCTCGACGACCATCGGCGGCGGGTTGATCTCGCGTACCCGTTCCAGCGACGTGGTGCCCTTCACCGCGCACACCCGCCTGCCCGACAGGTCGGCCGCCTTGGCGATGGGCGAGTCGCGTGGCGCGAGGATGCGCTGGTTGGCCGACAGGTACTCGGTGGAGAAGTTGACCAGCAGCTTGCGCTCGCAGGTGATGCTCATGGTCTTGACCACGATGTCGACCTGATTGTTCTGCAGCGCGGCAATGCGGTCGGCCGACGACAGGATGCGGTACTCGACCTGCGACGGGGTGCCGAAGATGTCACGTGCGACCTCGCCCGCGATGTCCACGTCGAAACCGGTGATCTCGCCGGTGATCGGGTCCCGGAAGCTGAACAGGTTGCTGCCGATGTCGAGGCCGACGATGAGCCTGCCCCGGTTGCGGATGTTCTGCACGGCCTCGTCGGCCTGCGACGTCGTCGGGAACGGGCGCAGGCTCGCCGTGCAGTCGTCCTCCTCCGGCGCGGGCATGCGCGCTGCCTGCGGTGGGGCCTCGACCATGCCCGACGGGGTGGGCGGGGCGAGCGTCACGGCCGGCGTGTCGATCGCCGGGGCGGTCTCGCTGCAGCCGACGAGCGTCGCCGCAATGGCCAGGCCGGCGAGCAGCTTCTTCAGGCTCATCAGCGGTACTCGCTCAGCCGTGGCCACAACCCCAGCGACACCGCGATCGCCGCCATCACGCTCAACGCCGCTGCGCCGACCGTCGCGCCCGACAGCACGCGCCGCGCGTTGACGATGTCGCTGCGCAGCTGTTCCCTGCTCTCCGCGATGCCCTTGCTCAGCGCCGCATCGAGCTTGTCGAATGCCGGGGTCGAGTCGTCCTCGCCGGTGCCCAGCGCCACCTGCGTGGCGGCCTGGTAGTTGCCGACCGCGATGTAGGCGTTGATCCGGTCGTCGGCGGCACGCCAGCGCTGCAGCAGCTGTTCGGCGTCCGCGAGGTCGGCCTTGTCGATTGCGTCGTCGCGGTTGAGGTAGGTGGACAGCTGCTGCGCCATGGCGTCGATGCGCTGGTAGTACGACTGCTTGCGCACGCCCTCGTCACCACGCCGAATCAGCGACAGCGTCTCGTCGGCACGTGCCTGCTGCGCGGTGATGGCCATGGTCGTCACCGTCTTGAGCGACTCGGCCGCCGTGCTCTTGGCGCTACGGCTGTCCAGGGTCGAGATGATCAGCGCGGTGCCCACCCACACGATCATGACTAGGACCGCAAGCCCGCCCGCCACGAAGCCGATGTTCACCCGCCGCCGCGTGTGCCTGGCGAGCCAACGGTTGGCGAACACGCCGAACAGGATCGTCGCGAGCACCACGAGGATCACCGGCGCGGGAATCCTGGTCGAGGCCGTCGTCTCGGTGTCCACCTGCAGCGAGGTCCGCTCGTAGAGCCGCTGCGCGTCGGGCAGGATCTGCGTCTGCATCAACCCCGACGCCTCGGACAGATACGACGAGCCGACCGGGTAGCCCGCACGGTTGTTCGTCCTGGCCGTCTCGACCAGACCCGTGTAGACCGCCAACTGGGCATTGATCCGGCCCAGCAGTTGGACCATGTCCTCGTCGGTCAGCCCGCTCGACGCGCGGGTCACGGCCACGGCCGCGTCGGTGATCGCCTGCTCGTAGCGCTGGCGCACGGGCCGGGGTTCGGCGCCTGCGATGAACGCGGTCGCGGCGGCGGCGTCGGCGACCGAAAGCGTCGTGTACAGCTCGCCGGCGGCGAAGGCCAGCGGTTCGGTGTGGTCGAGCACGGTGGTCAGCGCCTGCTGGCGGTCGTTGATCGTCGTGGACGTGGCGAAGGCGCAGGCGATGACGAGCGACGACAGCACCAGGCCGATGGTCAGGATGCGTCCGGGCGTCGTCCAGAGGAACCACCAGCGCGAGTGCGTCGGAGTCGTCGGCGACCGCGACGCCAGGGGTTCAGTCGAAGGGTGCGCCAACTCCACAGTCACCTGTGTGCGGACCTCAACTTTCCGGCGGGCGGTTTGAGTCAACCGATTCTATAAAAGAATTCTAAGAGTTGTCGGCACGACGCGGATGCAATCGGGCGACACCGCCCAACCTCGGGCGTTTCCTATCCTGAATGGGTGCGAGGTGACGGTGACGGCTGGGTGCTGTCGGACAACGGTGGCCATTTCTGGGGCAGACACGGCGCGGCCGGTCTGCTGCTGCGGGCTCCGCAGCCCGACGGACGAGCGGCGGTCCTGCTTCAGCACCGTGCGGTGTGGAGTCATCAGGGCGGCACCTGGGGACTGCCCGGCGGAGCGCGGGACAGCCACGAGACGCCCGAGCAGGCGGCGGTCAGGGAGGCCAACGAGGAGGCGGGTCTGCACGTCGAGCAGCTGACGGTCCGCACGTCGGTCGTCACGTCGGAGGTGCCCGGTCCGGGCGGGCCTGCGTGGACCTACACGACGGTGATCGCGGACGCGCCCGAGCTGCTCGACACCACGCCCAACCGCGAGAGCGCCGAACTGCGCTGGGTGGCCGAGGACGACGTCGCCGACCTGCCACTGCACCCCGGTTTCGCCGCGAGCTGGGACCGGCTGCGCAGCGTCACCGCCACGATCCCGCTGCTCAACGGCAAGGACCTCAACGGGAACTGAGCGCCGACTTGAGCGCCGCGGCCGCCGCGGCCGGGTCGTCGGCGGCGGTGATCGCACGCACCACGACCACGCGGGTGGCTCCCGCCTCCAACACCTCGGGCAGGCGGTCACCGTCGATGCCGCCGATCGCGAACCACGTCTTGTCGCCCGCGGTCGCCGCCGCGGTGCGGACCAGATCGAGCCCGGGTGCGGTGCGGCCGGGCTTGGTGGGCGTCGGCCAGCACGGACCGACGCAGAAGTAGTCCACCTCGTCGGAGATCGCGGCGGCCACCTGCGCGGCGTCGTGGGTCGAGCGTCCGATCAGCGGTCCAGGGCCGATCACGTCGCGCGCCATCAGCAGCGGGAGGTCGTCCTGGCCGAGGTGGAGCACGTCGGCGCCTGCGGCCCGCGCGATGTCGGCGCGGTCGTTGACGGCGAGCAGCGCGCCGTGCCGCCGGGCGGCGTCGCCGAGCACCGCGAGCGCCTCGAGTTCCTCACGCGCCTCGAGCGGGCCGAACCGCTGCTCGCCGGCGGACCCCTTGTCACGGAGCTGAATGATGTCGACCCCGCCGCGCAGCGCCGCGTCGGCGAACTCGGCGAGGTCGCCGCGCTCACGGCGGGCGTCGGTGCACAGGTAGAGCTGGGCGGACTGCAGTCGCTCACGGGGTCGTCGCACGCATCGAGGGTAAGCTCGAGCCATCATCACGGGAGTCCCGGGAGCGGGACTGAGAGTGGGCGCCGACGTCTCTGGTGGACGTCTCCGGCCCTGACCGTCACACCTGATCCGGGTCATGCCGGCGAAGGGAGGAACCCATGTCCGTCGGCACGTGCGCCGTCGTCGGCGGCGGCGTCATCGGGTTGGCGGTGGCCAGACGCGCCGCGCTGGACGGGTGGTCCGTGCGCGTCCACCGCACCGGCGAGCACGGTGCGTCGTGGGTCGGCGGCGGGATGATCGCCCCGCACAGCGAGGGATGGCCCGGTGAGGAAGAGCTGTACCGGATTGGGCTGGAGTCGCTGCGGCTGTGGAACGAGGGCTTCCTCGACGGGCTGCCGCCGGAGGTCGTGACCGCGCGCGAGTCGCTGGTGGTGGCGGTCGACCGCGCCGATGCCCAGGACCTGCGCACCGTCCGCGAGTGGCTCGCCGCGCAAGGCCAGGACGTCACCCCGACCCGGTCGGCCAGGGACGTCGAACCGCTGCTGGCGAGCAACATCAGGCACGGGTTCGTCGCCGAGAACGAACTCGCGGTGGACAACCGCGCTCTCGTCACCGCGCTGGCCCAGGAATGTGAACGGCTCGGCGTGACGTGGGCGCCACGGGTCGCGGCCCTCGACGAGACGCGCGACGCGGACGTCACCGTCATCGCCAACGGCATCGACGCCCCGACGCTGTGGCCGGGTCTTGCCATCCGGCCGGTGAAGGGCGAGGTGCTGCGGCTGCGGTGGCGCAAGGGATGCATGCCGGTCCCGACGCGCGTCATCCGCGCCAGGGTGCACGGCAGGCCGGTGTACCTCGTGCCGAGGCCGGACGGGGTCGTCGTCGGGGCGACCCAGTACGAACACGGCCGCGACACCGCACCCACCGTGTCCGGCGTACGCGATCTGCTCGACGACGCCTGCGAGGTGGTGCCGGCACTCGGCGAGTACGAACTCGCCGAGGCCGCGGCGGGTCTGCGACCGATGACACCCGACAACCTGCCCCTGGTGGGCAGACTGGACGAACGCACGTTGGTGGCCACCGGTCACGGTCGGTCGGGCTTCCTGCTCGCACCCTGGACCGCCGACCGGATCGCCACCGAGCTGAAAGTGGGGGTGCCCGTATGAACGTGACCGTGAACGGCAAGGACGTCGAACTCGACGGGAACGCCACGGTGGCCACGCTGCTGGACACCCTGGGATTCCCGGACAAGGGCGTCGCGGTGGCTCTGGATTGGGCAGTGCTGCCCCGGTCGGAGTGGGACCGCGAGCTGCCCGATGGCGCAAAGGTGGAAGTGGTGACGGCGGTGCAGGGTGGTTGAGGTGGAAACGTCGGCGGCGGGCAGGAGCGCAGCGACCGGGGAAGCAAAACTGACCATCGCGGGGCGCAGCTTCGGCTCGCGCCTCATCATGGGCACCGGCGGCGCGGCCAACCTCGCCGTGCTGGAGGAGGCGCTGGTCGCGTCCGGCACCGAGTTGACCACGGTGGCGATGCGCCGGGTCGACGCGGAGAGCGGAACCGGGGTGCTCGACCTGCTGAACCGGCTCGGCATCGTGCCGCTGCCCAACACCGCGGGGTGCCGGGGTGCCGCGGAGGCGGTGCTCACGGCCCGGTTGGGCCGCGAGGCGCTCGGCACGGAGTGGGTCAAGCTCGAGGTGATCGCCGACGAACGCACCCTGCTGCCCGATGCCATCGAATTGGTCCGCGCCGCAGAGGAACTCGTCGACGACGGGTTCGTCGTGCTGCCGTACACGAACGACGACCCGGTGCTCGCGCGTCGCCTCGAGGACGTGGGTTGCGCTGCCGTCATGCCGCTGGGTTCGCCGATCGGCACCGGGCTCGGCATCGCGAACCCACACCACATCGAGATGATCGTCGACCGCGCAGGCGTGCCCGTGATCCTGGACGCGGGCATCGGCACGGCGAGCGACGCAGCGCTGGCCATGGAACTCGGTTGCGACGCCGTGTTGCTGGCCACCGCCGTGACCCGCGCGTCCGACCCGCCGGTGATGGCGGCGGCGATGGCGGCCGCGGTCGAGGCCGGGCGCCTCGCCCGGCAGGCGGGACGCATCCCGAAGCGGTTCTGGGCGCAGGCATCCAGCCCGACCGGCCCGTGACGGGCAGGTACGTCGCGCTCGGATCGTCGATGGCCGCTGGGCCGGGCATCAAGCCCAAGGCGCGCGGCGCGCCGTTCGGGTCCGGTCGCTCCGCGGCGAACTACCCGCACCTGGTCGCCCAGCGTCTGGGGCTTGTGCTCGTCGACGTCACGTTCTCCGGTGCGACGACCGCGCACGTCCTGCGCGACGAGCAGCGCGGCGCGCCACCGCAGGTTCAGGCACTCGACGGCTCCGAGTATCTGGTGACGGTGACGATCGGCGGCAACGACGTCGGCTACGTGCCGTACCTGATGGCGGCGGGCCTGCCGCGTTTCGCGTCGTCGATACCCGTGCTCGGTCGTGCGGTTCGGGAGATGCTCGATCCCGCCAACCGCGACGCGGCGCTCGCCGAGGTCGGCGCGTCGCTGCGTGCCGTCGGCCAGGAGGTGCGCCGGCGCGCGCCCCAGGCTCGGGTGCTGTTCGTCGACTATCTGACGCTGCTGCCTCCGGTCGGCTCGCCGGCTGCGCCGCTGTCACCGGCCGAGGCCGACACCGGACGGCGCATCGCCGACACGCTCGAACGGCTCACTGCAACCGCGGCTGCCGAGACCGGCTGCGAGGTGGTCGCTGCGGCCGACGCCAGCCGCGGCCATCACGCGTGGTCAGCCCATCCATGGACCACCCGGCCCGGCCTGCCGCTGCCCGGACGGGCCGCACCGCTGCACCCCAACGCTGCGGGCATGCGCGCCGTCGCGGACCTGATCGTGGACGGGATCGGCTGAGATCATCGACACCGTGATCGAACTCGTCGGGCTGACCAAGGTGTACGGCCGGACCCGTGCCGTCGACGATCTCACCGTCTCGATCGAACCGGGCGTCGTCACCGGGTTCCTCGGGCCCAACGGGGCGGGCAAGACCACCACGATGCGGATGATCCTCGGCCTGGACCGCCCGACGTCCGGCATGGCGACCATCGGTGGCAAGCAGTACCGCGAGCTGACCGATCCGCTGCGGAAGGTCGGCGCCCTGCTCGACGCCAAGCAGGTGCACCCCGGCAGGTCGGCGCGGGATCACCTGCGCTGGATCGCCGCCTCCAATCGCATCCCGGTCGCTCGCGTCGACGAGGTGCTCGAGATCGTCGGGCTGGACTCGGTCGGCGACAAGCATGCGGGCGCGCTGTCGCTCGGCATGGGGCAGCGGCTGGGCATCGCCGCCGCGCTGCTCGGTGATCCGCCGGTGCTGCTGTTCGACGAGCCGGTCAACGGTCTCGATCCGGAGGGCATCCGATGGGTGCGAACCCTGATGCGGGCGTTGGCCGCCGAGGGCCGCACGGTGTTCGTGTCGAGCCACCTGCTCGCCGAGATGGCCAACACCGCGGACCGCCTGGTGGTGATCGGCCGCGGCAAGCTGATTGCGTCGACGACGGTCGCCGAGTTCGTCTCCGGTTCCGGTGCCGCCGCGGTGCGGGTTCGCAGTCCGCGGCTGGACGCCCTGGCCGAGCTGCTGACCGCCGCGGGAGTCGACGCGAGCCTGGAGCCCGACGGTCTGGCGCTCTCGGTGCGGGGCGCGGCCATCGAGGTCGTCGGAGAACTGGCTGCGCGCAACGCGATCACCCTGCACGAGCTGAGCACGCAGCGCGCCTCGCTGGAAGAGGCCTATCTGAAACTCACCGACGACGACGTCGAATACCGGACGGTGGATCGATGACTGCCCTGGCCGCGCTGAACGCCGAGCGGATCAAGCTCACCACCATCCGGTCGCCGCTGTGGTCGGCCCTGGCCGCGGCGGTGCTGAGCCTCGCGGTGGCCGTGCTGCAGGGGGCGACGGCATACGGAGCAGCGGGTCTGGCGCCCTCGCAGGCGGCGATGGGCGTCGCCGTGTTTGGCGTGCCGCTGCTGATGGTGGTGTCGGCGATGACCGTCACCGGGGAATACCGGTCCGGAACCATCCGGACCACGTTCGCGGGCACGCCGAACCGGACACTGGTGCTCGTGTCGAAAGCAGTTGTCGCGGCCGGGTTCTCCGCTGCCTGCGCCGCGGTGCTCACGGTCGCCGCGGTGGTGCTGGCGCGGCTGGCGGCCGACCCGCTGCTCGGAGCCCAGCTCTCGCTGGCCAGGGCGGAGGTCTGGGGCCTGGTCGTCGCGCTCGCGGTGTTCGCCGGTGTCGCCGCCGTCCTCGGCGTGGCCGTCGGGGCGCTGCTGCGGCACGCGGCGGGTGCGGTGGCGGTGCTGCTGCTGTGGCCGCTGGTCGTCGAACCGATCGTGGGTAACCTGCCGAGCCTCGGCGCGCGCGTCGGCCCATGGCTGCCGTTCAACAACGCGTTCGTCTTCGCCGACGTGCAGTGGCTCTACTCGAGCTACGACATGCCGTGGGGACCGTTCGGGTCGCTGGTGTACTTCGTCCTGGTGGCCGCCGCGGTCTTCGTCGCCGCCACCGTCGTGGTGAACAGGCGCGACGCGTGACTAACGTGGGAAGCATGCGGCGGACATCTCGAACGGCACTCCTGACCCTGACGGTGGCGACGACGGTGCTCGCGGGATGTGGGCAGTCGTCGAACCCGCAGGCGGCGCCGAGCGCCCCGCCCGCTCAGGCCGCACCGGCCGTGGACTTCGCCGTCGAGCAGCAGAACAAGGTGACCGTCGATGCGATGATGGCGCACCTCGGCAAGCTGCAGGAGATCGCCAACGCCAACGACGGCAACCGCGCCCTCGGTACCAAGGGTTATGCCGCCAGCGTCGACTACGTGGCGGGCGTGTTGCGGGACAAGGGTTTCGACGTCACGACCGACGAGTTCGACGTGCGGCTGCCGTTCGCCGACGAACCCTCGCTGTCGGTGGGCGGGACGGGCGTGAAGGCCTCGCCGCTGAACTACACGATCGGCACCCCGCCCGCAGGTGTCAACGGACCGCTGCTGCCCGCCCGCATCGACGAGACGCCAGGATGCGCACCCGCGGACTACGAGGGACTCAACGTGCGGGGCGCCGTCGTGCTCGTCGACCGCGGCGCATGTCCGTTCGGCGCGAAGCAGAAGGTGGCCGCCGACCTCGGTGCGGTCGCGATGATCGTCGTCAACAACGTCGACGGCGAGGAGAGCATCGGCGCCACGCTGGGCGCCACCACCGACGTCAAGATCCCGGTCGTCGGCGTCACCAAGGCCGAGGGCGCCCGTCTGCGGGAGAACCCCGCGAACACCACGCTGCAGATGAATGCGGGCGTGCGCGTCGACAAGACCCGCAACGTCGTGGCGCAGACCAAGACCGGTGACACCTCGAACGTCGTCATGGCCGGAGCCCACCTGGATTCGGTGCGCGAGGGGCCGGGCATCAACGACAACGGCACCGGAGTGGCCGCGGTGCTGGAAACCGCGGTGCAGCTGGGTAGTTCGCCGCCCACGCGCAACGCCGTGCGGTTCGCATTCTGGGGCGCGGAGGAAGAGGGCCTCGTCGGCTCGACGAAGTACGTCCAAGGCCTCGACGTCGAGGCGCTCAAGGACATCGCGCTGTACCTGAACTTCGACATGCTCGGCTCCCCGAATCCCGGTTACTTCACCTACGACGGCGACCAGTCGGCGCCGCCGACGCCGGCCGTGCCGCGGGTGCCGGAGGGGTCGGCGGGCATCGAGCGGACGCTGGCCGACTACCTCGACAATGCGGGAAAGCCCGCGCAGGACACCGACTTCAACGGCCGCTCGGACTACGACGCGTTCACCCAGGCGGGCATCCCCGCAGGCGGGTTGTTCGCGGGCGCCGAGGACAACAAGTCCGTCGAGCAGGCCGACCTGTGGGGCGGGCAGGGCGACAAGCCGTTCGACCCGAACTACCACAAGCCCGGTGACACCATCGAGAACATCGACCGCACGGCACTGGAGATCCAGGGGCGCGGTGTCGCATACGCCGTCGGCCTCTACGCACAGGACGAATCGGGTCGCAACGGCGTCCCGCCCCGCGAGGACCGCACGCGGCACGTGGTGAAGGAACAGTGAGAGTTGCCGCGTGCGTGGCAGTCCTGGCGCTGGTGCTCGCGGGGTGTACGACACAGCGCGTCGCCGAGCCGCCCGTCGACCTGGCCGGTGATCTCGCCGACGAGGTGACGGTCGATGGCATGTACACCCACCTGGAGCGTCTGACCGACGTCGCGAACGCCCACGACGGCAGCAGGGCCGACGGGACCCCAGGCTACGACGCGAGCATCGACTACGTCGCAGGGGTGTTGCGCGACAACGGATTCGACGTCCAAACCTCCAAGTTCGAGCGGATGGTCCTCGCATCGCCTGGCAAGCCGACGTTGACCGTCGGCGGCAGGGGCCATCCGGTCGACCAGGCGTCGCTGCTGACCCAGACGCCGCGCGGCGGGCTCAGCGCCCAGACGGTGCGGCCCCGCCGGCCTGCCGGATGCACGGCGGCAGACTACGGAACCGCGACCGTGCGCGGTGCGCTCGTCGTCGTGGACGACACCGGGTGCTCGGTGGTGGACAAGCAGAAGACTGCCACCACGGCGGGTGCGGTCGGGGTACTCGTCGTCAGCGACTCCGGACGGCCCGGTCTGTTCACTCCCGGCTACTACCAGCAGCTCCAGGCGCCGGTGGCGGTGATCGGCAGGGACGTCGACGCGCAGATACGCCGCACCTCGGCGCCCGTCCGCCTAGTCCTCGACGCCAGAGCGGCCACGGTGACCTCGCGGAACGTGTTGGCACAGACCAAGACCGGCGACGCCGGCCGCGTGATCATGGCGGGCGCGCGGCTCGACTCGGGGCCCGACAGCCCCGGTATCAACGACGACGGTTCGGGGGTCGCTGCGCTGCTGGAGACGGCCGCCCGGCTCGGCTCGTCACCCGGGGTCGCGAACGCCGTGCGGTTCGCATTCTGGGGCGCGGGTGCGGCAGGCCAGGAGGGTTCGTCGAAGTACGTGGCGGGCCTCGGTGTCGAGGGTGTGAGAGACGTTGCGCTATATCTGAACGTCGAGCCGATCGGGTCGGTCAACGCGGGCTACTTCACCTACGACGGAGATCAGTCGGGCCAACCCAATCCGCAGGTGCCCGCCGCGTCCGTGCCCGGGGGATCGGCGGGGATCGAGCGCACGCTCGCCGGGTACCTGAACCTCGCGGGCAAGCGGCCAGCCGACCAACCCCTCGGCCGCTCAGGCGATTACGCGCCGTTCATGGCGGCGGGTGTGCCGATCGGCGGTCTGACGACGGGCACTACGGGGCGCAAGACCGAGGTGCAGGCGCGGCTGTGGGGCGGTCAGGCCGGGCGGCCGTTCGACCCCAACACCCGGACCGCGCGCGACACGATCGTCAACGTCGACCGCGACACGCTCGGGATCACCGGCCCGGCCGTGGCATTCGCGATCGGCACCTACGCCCAGTCGGTCGAGGGCCCCAACGGCTTGCCGCCGCGCAACTGAGTCAGCCGCGCAGCCGCACCGACAGGCACGTCACGCAACCCTCGAGCTTCTCGTACTCCGAGATGTCGACGGCCACAACGCGGTAACCGCGCCGACGGAACAGGTCGGCGGTGGCAGGCGCAGCCGACGACATCAGCAGGGCGCCGTCGCCGAGCAGCACGACGTGGGCGCCGGGTTCCTCGGGCACCGCGAGGAAGCGATCACCCCAGACCGTGGGGTCGTCGACGAGCGGTTCGTAGCCGATCACCGTGCCGTCGGGGAGTGCAGTGACGGCCGACTTGAGGTGCAGCACCTTGGTCAGCGGCACGGGGATGACGTGTGCGCCGAGTGGTTCGAGGTGGGCCGCGAGTTGCCGTGCGCCGTCGGCGTTCGTCCGCCCGCCCAAGCCGACCCAGACCCGGCCGCCGTGCTTGAGGACGTCGCCGCCGTCGAGGGTGCCGGGTGCCTCGATGCGGGCGATGCGGTAGCCCCGGGCGCGTACGGCGTCCTCCGCCGCCTCGGTCTCGGGCTTGCGCTCGTCGGCGCCTGGCCGGCTGATGACCGCGAGGTCGCCGTAGACCACCATGGTGTCCTCGACGAACACCGAGTCGGGGCAGTCGGGCGCCGGGGTGACCTCGTGGGTGGTCCAGCCTGCGTCGTGCAATGCCGACACGTAGCCGTCCCATTGGTGTTGCGCGAGTTCGACGTCCACGTGCTCGCTGCGGTCGATGTGGGTGACGAGGCCATCGGCGAGGCGTGGCGAGGGACGGCGAACGAGGGCGTGACGACCGTGCATTGGATCATGGTGCCACTTGTCGGTGGGTGGCCTTAGAATCGAACACATGTTCGATATGCTGGACTTCGACCCCGCCACCGTGGACGAGGCCGGCCTGATCGACCGCATCGCCCAACTGGAACGACTGAAGGCGACCGCCGCCGCCGCCCAAGCCCGCCTGACCGCCGCCCTGGACCTGAAACGCCGCACCGCAGAAGCCGACGCCGGCATTCCGATGCGCAAGCGCGGGCAGGGCCTCGCCTCCGAAGTGGGCTTGGCGCGGCGGGAGTCGCCCACGCAGGGCAGCCGCCACCTCGGCTTCGCCCGCGCCCTGATCCACGAAATGCCCCACACCCTCGCCGCCCTCGAATCCGGCGTGCTGTCGGAATGGCGGGCCACGCTGCTGGTGCGGGAATCGGCGTGTCTGGAGGTCGAGGACCGCCGGACCCTGGACGCCGAGATGTGCGCCGACCCCACCACGCTGGTCGGCAAGGGTGACAAGCGCATCGAAGCCGACGCCAAGGCCATCGCCTACCGCCTCGACCCCCACGCCGTGGTCGACAAGGCTCGCCGGGCGCACGAGGACCGGTGCGTCAGCATCCGGCCCGCCGCCGACACCATGGCCTGGATCGGCATCCTGCTGCCCGTCGCCCACGGCGTGTCGATCTACGCCGCCCTCAAGCACGCGGCCGATACCACCAGCGATGGCCGTAGCCGCGGCCAGGTCATGGCCGACACGGCCGTGGAACGCATCACCGGCCGCCCCGCCGACACCCCCGTCCCGGTCACCGTCGACGTGGTGATCACCGACGAGACCCTGCTCGGCGGGGACACCGAACCCGCCCGCATCCCCGGCTACGGACCCATCCCCGCCACCGTGGCACGCCATCTGGTCTCCGACGCAGTGGGTGACGAGCGGTCGCGGGCGACGCTGCGCCGGCTGTACCGCCACCCACAATCCGGGGCGCTGGTGACGATGGAGTCCCGCGCCCGACTCTTCCCGAAGGCGTTGGCGACGTTCATCGCCCTACGCGACGACACCTGCCGCACCCCCTACTGCAACGCACCAATCCGTCACATCGACCACGCCACACCCAAAGCCCGGGGCGGGCCCACCACCGGACTCAACGGCAACGGCCTATGCGAAGCCTGCAACTACGCCAAGGAAGCACCCGGCTGGCGCGTCCGCACCCGCGACCAACACGGCTGCCACACAACTGAAGTCACCACACCCACCGGCACCACCTACACCGGCAAGGCACCACCACTACCCGGCCGCAACACCGAACACGTCACCAGCATCGACGTCGCACGCTTCCGAATCGTGTACCGCCGCGCCGCCTAGGGACAGCGCAACGCTAGAGGACGTAGCTTCCAATGAGGCGGCCGATGGATCGGATGTCGACCTGGCCCTTGAATTCGAGTCGGACCTTCCCGAGTCCTGAGAACCACAGTTCGAGTTCGGCGTCGAGGTCGAAACGTCCCGCCGTCTCCACGCTCCAAGCCTGGATCTTGCTGTAGGGCAGGGACGAATAATCCCGCTTTTGCCAGTCAGGCCTTGGACGTTGATGGCGATGAGGCGCTTGTTCGTAAAGACGACGGAGTCTCTGGTCCCCCGGAAACTGAGCTGAACCAGCTCGCCGTCGACCAGGATGGGGGCCAACTCGGCGGCGAGTTCGCGCGGATCGCTCGGTCCGAGTCGCGCGAACAACCCACCGCTCTGAAAGTCGATCATGCGGTTAGCGTATCGACGCCTCCGCCCTCAGGGCTGGAACGGACTGGTGTCTCCGGTGGGCGCGTCCTTGGACCGAGCAGGAGTGGCTCGGTTCTCATCTAGCGCGCCGCGTTCCTCAACCAGCTCGTCGTGATCACGCGTACGGAAGCCGAGCAGCTTCATGCCGTGGTAGATGATCAGCGCCGCAATCGACCCCAGCGCGATGCCGGTGAACGTCAGATCGCCGACGACCCAGGTGAAGTCGGCGATGCCGATGATGAGGGGGATGGCAGCGGTCATCTGGTTGATCGGCAGGCTGAAGTCCACGTGATTGGTCAGCCAGATCCGGATGCCCAGCACGCCGACCAACCCGTACAGCACGATCGTCGCGCCGCCCAGCACACCAGGCGGGATCGCGGAGATCAGCGCGCCGATCTTCGGGCACATCGCCAGCACGATGGCCACGATCGCGGCCACCCAGTACGCGGCCGTCGAGTAGATCCGCGTCGCGGCCATCACCCCGATGTTCTCGGCGTAGGTGGTGGTCGCCGATCCACCGCCCAAGCCCGCCAGCGTGGTCGCGACACCGTCGGCCGCGATCGCGCGGCCCATCAGCGGATCGGTGTCGGTGTCGGTCATCTGTCCCACCGACTTCACGTGTCCGATGTTCTCGGCGATCAGGGCGATGACCGCAGGCAGGAACAGCGGCAGCACCGCCAGCGAGAACGTCGGCGTCTGGAAGTCGGGCAGACCCACCCACGCCGCCGCGTCGATCGCCGCCCGCGCCTCCTCGTCGACGTCACCGAGCCGCCACGCCAGGAAGTATCCGAGCACCACCGCCAGGAAGATCGCCAGGCGACCGATGATGCCGCGGAAGAACGCCAGCGTCGCCACCAACAGCACCAGCGTGACCAGCCCGACCACCGGGCCCTTCTCGAAGTTGTCCTTCGCCGCGGGCGCGAGGTTGAAGCCGATCAGCGCGACGACGGCACCCGTCACCACCGGCGGGAGCACGGCATTCAGCCAGCGCGTACCCGTCAGGTGCACGGCCACGCCGATCAGCACCAGCACCAGGCCCAGCGCCACCAGCCCACCCAGCGCGCCTGCCGCGCCGTTGGAGCCCATCGCCGCGACCACCGGCGAGATCACGGCGAAGCTCGACCCCAGATAGCTGGGCAGCCGGTTGCCGGTGATGATCAAGAACAGGATCGTCCCGATGCCGGAGAACAGCAGCGTCGTCGCCGGCGGGAAGCCCGTCAGCACCGGCACCAGGAACGTCGCACCGAACATGGCGACGACGTGCTGGGCGCCGATCCCGATGGTCCGCGGCCAGCTCAGCCGTTCATCGGGCGCGACAACCGCCGCATCTCGGGCCACCGGCTTCCAGGCGAAAGTGTTCACGATCTGGAACTACACACCATGTCGCGCGCGAGCGCACGCCGATCAGCGGTTCGCATCCGACGTGCGGCTCCGCACCAGATAGGCCACGGCGCCGAGCGCGACGACGCCCATGCCGGCCAGCACCGACGTGAACGGCAGCGCGAAGGCCAGCACCAGGCACCCGACGAGTCCGATCACCGGGATCGTCCTGCGGCCCAACGTGTATGCCGACGCGTTGGCGATCGCGTAGTAGACCAGCACCGCGAACGAGGAGAACCCGATCGCGTCGCGCACGTCGGCGACCGCCGCGATTACCGCCACCACTACGCCCACCGCGATCTCGGCGCGGTACGGACTGTCGAACCGTGGGTGCACCGCGGTCAACGCCGTAGGCAGGTGACGGTCGCGTGCCATGGCCAGCGTCGTCCTCGACACGCCCAGGATCAGCGCGAGCAGTGACCCCGTCGCCGCGATGACTGCGCCCACCCGCACCACGGGGACCAGGCCCGGGTGGCCCGCCGCGGTCACGGCGTCGGCCAGCGGAGCCGTCGCCGCAGCCAAGGTCTCGCTACCCAGTTCGGATAGCACCGCGACGGCCACGATGGCGTACACCGCCAACGCAATGCCCAGTGCGACGATGATCGCCCGCGGGATGGCGCGTTCGGGGTCGCGGACCTCCTCGCCGAGGGTCGCGATGCGCGCGTAGCCGGCGAATGCGAAGAAGAGCAGGCCTGCCGACTGCAGGATTCCTGCGGCGCCTGCGTCGAAGTCGACCGCCAGATGGTCGGCGTCGAGGCCGCTCGAGCCCACGACCGCCGCGACCACGACGGCGAGGATGACCAGGACCACCGCCACGATCACCCGCGTGACCATCGCCGACTTCTGCACGCCGACCACGTTCAACACGGTGAGCGCCAGCACCGCCGCGACGGCCACCGTGTTGGCGTGCGACGGCCACGCGTAGTAGCCCACCGTCAGCGCCATCGCGGCGCACGACGCGGTCTTGCCGACGACGAAGCTCCACCCGGCCGTGTAGCCCCAGAACGGGCCCAGGCGCTCGCGGCCGTAGACGTACGTGCCGCCCGACTGCGGGTACAGCGCTGCGAGACGCGCCGACGAGCTGGCATTGCAGTAGGCGACCACGGCGGCGACGGCCAGCCCTACCAGCAGTGCACTGCCCGCCGCGCCTGCTGCGGGTGCGAGCACCACGAAGATGCCCGCACCCAGCATGGCGCCAAGACCCACCGCGACCGCGTCGAACGTGCCGAGGGTGCGCTTCATCGGTGCGTGTCCGGGGGTGATCACGCGGCGATGGTACGGGTGCTTGGTTACGAGTTAGCGATTGCGAACGACGTTCACCGCGAGGTACGCGCCGTAGCCGACCAGACCCACCAGGGCGAGCTTGCGCGTCTGCGGCACGGCCAGCCCGAGTCCGATCGCGGTCTCGAGGCTGCCGTTGATCTTGATGGCCTTGGCGGTGTCGTCCGGGAACGGGCCCTTGGTGATGGACTCGAACAACTCGGGCTTGATGAAGTGTGCGACGCCTGTGCCTGCGACGGCCAGTCCGGCGATCGTTGCAGCCTTCGAATTCTGTTCGGGCACGTGTGATCCTCTTTCGTCTATGCGATGCGGTAGTCGCTGAGCGGGAACTCGGTTGCTTCCCGGATCGCGGTCTCGGTGGTGGTGGGCCGCAGCAGCGTCGGCTCACCCGCGGGGTTGTAATAGTAGGACCGTGCGCTCGCGCAGTTGCCGAGCGTGAACAGCGAGTCGCCGAGCAGCTCGGTCATGCGGTCGAGGTAGCGGGTGTTGGCTTCCTCGGTGACCTCGAAAGTCGTTGCGCCGCGCCGCTTCACCTCCGAGAACAGCCGCTCCATCAACCGCATCTGATACTCCATCGTGTTGAAGAAGTTCAACCCGAGGAAGGCGTACGGGCTGGCGAGGCTGAGGTAATTGGGGAAGTACGGCATCGACACGCCCTGGTAGGCCTGGAACCGCGTCTCGCGCCACCACTTGCCGAGGTTGCGGCCGTCGCGGCCGATCACCTCGATGGCGGGGAAGTTGGCCTCCCACAGGTCGAATCCAGTGGCAAGCACCAAGGTGTCGATGACGTTCTTGGTGCCGTCCTTGCCGACGATCCCGTCGGACTGCACGTGGTCGATCCCGACGTCCTGCAGGTGGACGTTGGGCTTGGTGAACGCGCGGTAGAAGCCGTTGCTGAAAGTCGGCCGCTTGCAACCGAAGTCGTAGTCGGGAGTGAGCCGGCGGCGCAGCTCCTTGTCCCTGATCACCACGAAGCGGTGCATCTTCGATAGGTCGGCGGCCGAGATGTTGAACCGCCCCTTGAAGGTCTTGAAGTGCACGACGCCGACCGACACCATCACCTCGTAGACGGAGTCGGTGAACCACCGCAGTGCCCGCTGCGTGAACGGGAACCGCTTGAACACGCGCTTGGCCCGCTCGCCGAAGCGCAGGTCGATCTTCGGGACCACCCAGATCGGCGTGCGCTGGTACACCGTCAGGTCGGCGGCGCGCTTGGCCAACTCCGGGATGAGCTGCACGGCGGTGGCGCCCGTGCCGATCACCGCGATGCGGCGGCCGGTGGGGTCGAAGTCGTCCTCCCACTCGGTGGTGTGGATGACCTTGCCGTCGAAATCGTGGATGCCCGGGATGTCGGGCACCTTGGGCTGGGACAGGAAGCCCGTCGCGGTGAACAGGTAACGCCCGCTGATGGTCTCGCCGTCGCGCAGGGCGACGCGCCACACCTGGGCTTCCTCGTCCCACCGCGCGCCCTCGACGCTGACGTTGAACCGCATGTGCTTGCGCACGTCGTACTTGTCGGCGACGTCGTCGGCGTACCGCTTGATCTCGGGCCCGGGCGTGAACAGGCGCGACCAGTTCGGGTTGGGCTCGAAGTAGTACGAGTACGTCGTGGTGGGGACGTCGACGGCCAGTCCGGGGTAGTGGTTGACGTACCACGTACCGCCGAGGTCGTCCTCCCGCTCGAGGATGACGAAGTCCTCGATGCCGAGGCGCTTGAGCTGGATGGCAGCGCCAATGCCCGCGAATCCGGCACCCACGATGACCGCGTCGAACAGCTTCTCAGTCATGAGGGGACGGTACCAGGGGTAACGGCTATTACTTGAGGGTGCCGCTGCGCTTGGGATCGAGGGTGGCGATGCACGTCACGGCGCGATCGCCGGCCTCCCAGGTCTCTTCCGTCGGGTACAGGACGTACACGCCGACGGTGTCGTCGAGCATCGCCTCCGGCGAGTAGGTGGCCAGTTCCTCGGGGCACCTGTTCTGCCACTCGTCGATGGCCGCGGTGCCGGGGTAGTCGCCGTCGGGCATGTTGAGCACCGCGTACACCTCGCCGCCGTGCGGTTGCGCGCACTCGATGGTCGGCAGGGTCAGCACGCGGGCGTCGGTCGGGATGTCGGAGATGCAGTCGCCGACCTTCATGTCGGTCGCGACGGTGGTGTCCTTCAGCGCGAAGACGGCGACGACCACGACGACGATGCCGATCAGCACCACCAGGCCGAGGATCGAGAGCCCGATGATGAGGCCCTTACTCGACTTCTTCGGCGGCGGGGGATAGGGCTGTCCCTGCGGCTGGCCGTACGGCGCACCCTGATACGGCAGCGGCGGCGGAGGCGGCGGATACCCTCCACCGGGCGGTGGCGGGGGCGGGTAGCCACCCGGCGGCTGGTGTGGCGGCGGCGGATACCCACCCTGCCCCTGCGGTGGTGGGGGCGGCGCCCCGTGGGGCTGATTCGGGTCTCCGGACGGCCAGGTCACCCCCGGAAGATAGCAGTATTCAGGCCAGGAAACTCAGGGCTGCGTCGACGGCCAGCGCTGGCACGTCGAGCGTCTTCGACCCGAGGTCGTGCCGGGCGCCGGTGACCTCGACGACCGCCGATGGCCCGGCCAGCAGGGCCGCGGCCGACCGCAGTTCGTCGATGGTTCCGAACGGGTCGGACGTGCCGTGTGTGAACACCGTCGGCACGGCGATGTCCGGCAGATGTTGGGTGCGCAGCCGTTCCGGCTTGCCCGGCGGGTGCAGGGGATAGGAGAACAGGGTGAGCACGTCGACGGCGAGACCGTCGGCCACCGCCATCGACGTCATCCGGCCCCCGTAGGAGTGCCCACCTGCCAGCACCGGGACGTCGGCCAGCATGCCTCGCACCAGGTCGACGGCTTCGACCACGCCCGCCTGATCGGCGGCGGCGGATCCCGACGGCGGCCCCTTGGGTCTGCGCCGTCGGTACGGCAGGTTGAACCGGACCGCGAGGAAGCCCCGTCGCGCCCACTCGTCGCAGACCCGCACGAGCATCGGGGCGTCCCGGCTGCCGCCCGCACCGTGGGTGAGCACGACCGCGCCGGTGGGCGTCCCCGGGGGTTCGTGCGCGACGCCGGCGATGGCCTCGAGGCTCATTGGCCGTTCAGCCGGAACAGCGCCGAAACCGGGCCTTGGCCGTGGCCGTGTGGGTATGCGGCGCGCAGACATTCGGTCACCCACGCCTTGGCGAACGCCACGGCGTCGGGCACCGAGTACCCGTGGGCGAGCGCGCTGGCCGCGGCCGCGGCGAGTGTGTCGCCCGCGCCGTGGTCGTGAACCGTGTCGATGCGCTCGGCGTCGAACTCGTGGAAGTCGGTGCCGTCGAAGAGCAGGTCCGGACTGTGCGACGACGACCGCAGGTGCCCGCCCTTGACGAGCGCCCAGGTCGGGCCCAGGTCGAGCAGCGCCCGCGCCGCGTCGCGCTGCGAGGCGGTGTCGACGACGTCGATGCCCGCGATGAGCCGGACCTCGTCGAGGTTGGGCGTGACCAGCGTCGCGATCGGGAACAGGTCCGACTTCATGGCATCGAGCGCCGAGGGGTGTAGCAGCGGGTCGCCGTGCATCGACGCGCACACCGGGTCGACCACCAGGGGCGCGGCGGTCCCGTCGGCAACGAGTCCGCGCCAGGTCTGCGCAACCGCACTGATGATCTCCGAGGACGCCAGCATTCCGGTCTTGGCCGCCTGGATGCCGATGTCGCTCACGACGGCTTCGATCTGCCCGGTGACGATGTCGATCGGGATCTCGTGAAATCCCTTGACCCCGACGGAGTTCTGCACGGTCACCGCGACGACGGCGACGCACCCGTGTATGCCGAGCATCGCGAACGTGCGGGAGTCGGCCTGGATGCCCGCTCCGCCACCGGAATCGGTGCCGGCGATGGTCAGCACCCGCAGCGGTGTCTCGCCTGGCGGCGTCAGAGGGAGGAAGTTCACGAGGTCAAGGGTAGATAGACCCGGTTGCCGTGGTCGGCGAACTCCCGTGATTTGGCCGCCATGGCGTCCCGGATGTCCTGGGTGATGCGCATGGAGCAGAACTTGGGGCCGCACATCGAGCAGAAGTGCGCGGTCTTCGCGGGCGCAGCGGGCAGGGTCTCGTCGTGGTACGAGCGGGCGGTGTCGGGGTCGAGCGACAGCGCGAACTGGTCGTACCAACGGAACTCGAAGCGAGCCTTGGACAGGGCGTCGTCGCGGCGCTGCGCGTGCGGGTGGCCCTTGGCCAAATCGCCTGCGTGCGCGGCGATCTTGTACGCGATCACCCCGACCTTGACGTCGTCGCGGTCGGGCAGGCCGAGGTGCTCCTTTGGGGTGACGTAGCACAGCATCGCGGTGCCGGCCTGGGCGATGATCGCCGCCCCGATGGCGGAGGTGATGTGGTCATAGGCCGGGGCGATGTCGGTCGTCAGCGGGCCCAGCGTGTAGAACGGTGCCTCCTCGCACAGTTCCTCCTCCAGCCGCACGTTCTCGACGATCTTCTGCATCGGGACGTGCCCGGGCCCTTCGATCATCACTTGCACGCCATGGGCTTTGGCGATCTTGGTCAGCTCGCCGAGGGTGCGCAGTTCGGCGAACTGCGCCTCGTCGTTGGCGTCGGCGATCGAGCCGGGGCGCAATCCGTCGCCCAGGGAGAACGTCACGTCGTAGCGGGCGAAGATCTCGCACAGCTCGGCGAAGTGCGTATAGAGGAACGACTCGGTGTGCCGGGCGAGCATCCACGCGGCCATGATCGATCCGCCGCGCGACACGATGCCGGTCACCCGGTTGGCGGTCAGCGGGACGTAGCGCAGCAGTACCCCGGCGTGCACGGTCATGTAGTCCACGCCTTGCTCACACTGCTCGATCACGGTGTCGCGGTAGATCTCCCACGACAGCCTGGTGGGATCACCGTCGACCTTCTCCAGCGCCTGGTACATCGGCACGGTGCCGACGGGGACCGGGGAGTTGCGCAGGATCCACTCCCGGGTCTGATGGATCTCGCGCCCGGTCGACAGGTCCATGATGGTGTCGGCGCCCCAGCGGGTGGCCCACACCATCTTCTCGACCTCCTCGGCGATCGAGGACGTCACCGCCGAATTGCCGATGTTGGCGTTGACCTTGACCGCGAACGCCTTGCCGATGATCATCGGCTCGCTCTCGGGGTGGTTGTGGTTGGCCGGGATCACCGCCCTTCCGCGCGCCACCTCGTCGCGCACGAGCTCCGCGGGCATGCCCTCGCGTTCGGCGATGAACGCCATCTCGGGGGTGATCTCGCCGTTGCGTGCGCGCTGCAACTGGGTGCCGCGGTCGCGGACCACGCCGGGCCGCGCGGGCAGGCCCGCGACGAGGTCGATCGCCGCGGTGTCGTCGGTGTACGGCCCCGAGGTGTCGTACAGGTCGAGGTGCTCGCCGTTGGTGAGGTTCACTCGCCGGAACGGCACCCGCGCGCCGTCGGGCAGCTCGCGGTAGGTCTTCGAACTGCCCGTGATGGGGCCCGTGGTGACGGAGACGGAATCGGACACGGCAGTCATCTTCGAAAAGCTCCCTACGCCGGCATTACCCGGTCAGGTTCATACGGTCGACGGCCCGATAGCCGTCCTCTCAGCGCACTGGTGTGCGCTCCCGCGCGGACTTCGTCAACGTACCGCAGGGTCGGCGGGTCCGACAGTGGGGATTCGCGGACGGCCGCGGGAATAGAACTTGCCCTGGGATCTTTTGCATAGCTAACATATGTTTTTTGGGCAGCGTCGCCCACTACCGAAGCCGATGACGACTGAGACGATGATGACGACGAATCCCGAACTAGCCGCCCACCCCGACGAAGGCACCGTCGCCACCGCGCGACGGCGCAGGCGGATGGATCACGACCACCCGCACTACAAGTGGATCGTGTTGTCCAACACCACGTTGGGCACACTGCTCGCGACGATCAACGCGTCGATCGTGCTCATCTCGCTCCCCGCGATCTTCCGTGGCATCGGCCTCAATCCGCTGGCACCGGGCAACGTGAGCTACCTGCTGTGGATGCTGATGGGCTACCTCGTGGTGACCGCGGTGCTGGTGGTGCCGTTCGGCCGGCTCGGGGACATGTTCGGCCGCGTCCGGATCTACAACTACGGCTTCGTCGTGTTCACCGTCGCGGCCGTCGCGCTGTCGTTCGACCCGTTCCACCTCGGCGGCGGTGCGGTGTGGCTCATCGGCTGGCGCGTCGTGCAGGGCATCGGCGGCGCCATGCTGATGGCGTCGTCGTCGGCGATCCTCACCGACGCGTTCCCGGCCAATCAGCGCGGCATGGCCCTCGGGGTGAACATGGTGTCGGCGGTCGCCGGATCGTTCCTCGGCCTGCTGATCGGCGGGTTCCTGTCGGAGTGGCACTGGCAGGCGATCTTCTGGGTCGGCGTGCCCATCGGCATCGCAGGCACGATCTGGAGCGTCCGGTCGCTGCGCGAACTGGGCGTCAAGACACCCGGCCGGTTGGACTGGGCAGGCACGGCGACCTTCGGCCTCGGCCTCACGATCCTGCTGATCGGCATCACCTACGGCATCCAGCCCTACGGCGACGCTCCCACCGGCTGGACCAGTCCGTGGGTGCTCGGCGCCATCGGGCTGGGGCTGGCGCTGCTCGTCGCGTTCTGCTTCGTCGAACTGCGCGTCGACTCGCCGATGGTGGATCTGCGACTGTTCCGGTCGGCGTCGTTCGGGATGGGCAACCTCGCGGGCCTGATGTCCTCGGTCGGCCGTGGTGGTCTGCAGTTCATGCTGATCATCTGGCTGCAGGGCATCTGGCTCCCGTTGCACGGCTACGACTTCGAGTCGACGCCGCTGTGGGCGGGCATCTACCTGCTGCCGATCACGGTCGGCTTCCTGGTTTCAGGCCCCATCGCGGGCTCGCTGTCGGACCGCTTCGGGGCGCGGCCGTTCACGGTGGGCGGCATGCTGCTGATGGCGGCGACGTTCATCGCGCTGCTGCTGATCCCGGTGAACTTCGACTACTGGGTGTTCGCCATCCTCGTCTTCCTCAACGGCCTAGGCGGCGGCATCTTCACCGCACCCAACACCGCCTCGATCATGTCGAGTGTGCCTGCGGCACAACGCGGTGCGGCCTCCGGCGTGCGGGCGACGTTCTTCAACGCGGGCTCGTCGCTGTCCATCGGCATCTTCTTCTCGCTGATGATCGTCGGGCTGGCCAACTCGCTGCCGTCGGCGCTGAGCAGCGGGCTGCAGGCCCAAGGCGTGTCCGCATCGGTCGCGCACGACGTGGCCCAACTGCCGCCCGTGGGCAGCCTGTTCGCGGCGTTCCTCGGCTACAACCCGATCGAGGAACTGCTGGCACCCTCGGGCGCGCTGCATCAGCCCGGGGTGAACGCCGAGGTGCTGACCGGCCAGACGTTCTTCCCGCAGTTGATCACCGGGCCGTTCCACGCCGGGCTCACGGTCGTGTTCATCGCCGCCGCGGTGATGATGCTGATCGGCGCCGCCGCGTCCCTGTTCAACCCGGGCCGCTACGGCTCGTCGGAACAGGACTCATCGGAGTAGCGCCCCGCGGACGTACAGGTCCTCGAACCGCCTGACGATGATGGTGCCCGCCGGGGCCATGGTGGCGATCTCGATGTTGTCGTCGGCGACCTCCTCGGCCCAGTCCCGCGGCCAGCCGCCGTCGACGAGGCTGGTCGAGAATGCCAGCACCAGGTCGTCGCGGCTCATGCCGGAGTCCACGATCATCGCCGTCGTGGTGGCCCGATGCGACGCCGCGCCCGCGAATCCGCGGCTGCACCCGCACCCGTTGTCGGGGTCGTTGCGGTCGCGGTCGCAGGGGTCCTGCAGCCAGACCAGTTCGCCTTCGACGCAGTAGTGGTAGTCGCGTGGATTGGTGCCCTGGGTCAGGCCGGTGGCCACGAGGATCTTCATGACGCAGACGGTACGAAGGCGCACCGACATCGACGCGGCTACGACAGGTGGACCAGCACCGGCGCGTGATCGCTCGGTGCAGGCGTGCCCTTCTTTCCGGGCTTGCGCTCGTCGCGGGCGATCTCGGCGTGCGTGACGCGCGCCGCGAGCGCGGGGGAGCCGAGGATGAAGTCGATGCGCATCCCCTCGCGCCGCGGGAAGCGCAATTGCGTGTAGTCCCAATAGGTGTAGGTGCCCGGACCCGGGGTGAACGGACGCACCACGTCGGCGAAGTCGGCCTCGATGGCGTGGAACGCGCTGCGCTCCCGTTCGGTCACGTGCGTGCTGTGCTCGAACACCTTGGGGTCCCAGACGTCGTCGTCGGTCGGCGCGATGTTCCAGTCACCCACCAGCGCGATGGGCAGCTCCGGGTCGGCCGACAGCCAGCCCCGGGCCGACTGATGCAGCGCTGCAAGCCATTCCAGCTTGTACTCATAGTGCGGCGAGTCCACGGTGCGGCCGTTCGGCACGTACAGGCTCCACACCCGGACGCCACCGCACGTCGCGCCAAGGGCCCTGGCCTCCGACGCCTCGTCCCACATCGGCTGGCCGTCGAAGCCGCTGGTGACGTCGGTGATCCCGACCCGCGATGCGATCGCCACGCCGTTCCACTGGTTCGTGCCGACGTGGGCCACCTCGTAACCGAGTGCGGCGAAGGGCAGGGTGGGGAACTGCTCGTCCTTGCACTTGGTCTCCTGCATGGCCAGCACGTCGACGTCGGCTCGCTCCAACCAGCCGGTGACCCGGTCGATGCGCGAGCGGATGGAGTTCACGTTCCAGGTGGCGATGCGCACCCGTCAAAGGCTACGGGCGTCGACGTACCGCGATCGGTGGTGGGTGCGGAACCCCATGGCCTCGTAGAGATCGATCGCCGGGCCGTTGTCGACCTCCACCTGCACGTACGCCCGCGTCGCCCCGCGGTCGGCGCCCCATGCGAGCAGGGCCGAGCAGATCCCGCGGCCGTGGCCGCCCCGGCGGGCCTCCTCGGCGACGTGCACGGCCGACAGGCCCACCCACCGCGTCCCGTCCGGTGCGGTGGTCACCGCAGCGCGTGCGACGGCCGTGCCCGGGATCGTCGCGAATGTCACCTCCCCGTCGACGACGGCGGCGAGCACGTCGTCGGGGACGCCGCGCTGGTCCACCTGGCGCCACCCGGCGTCGGGTTCGAGCGCAAACGACACCCCCGGCTCCGGCTCGCCGGGTTTCACGTCGCCGACCATGATCGAGTTCTCGCCGTCGACCGCGATGCCGGCGGGCAGGCGCAACAGCCGATCGGGCGCCGCGACCAGTGGCGGCACGCCACGCTCGGCGTACCAGTCGACGATCGCGGGCAGCGTGGCCGGGCCCGCCCAACCCTCGAGTGGCACGGCCGAATTGGCGCGACGGGTGTGTCCGCCGCCGAACCGCAGCAGCCAGCCGTCGATCCACCGTTGCTCCGCCCCGGGCCACGCCAGGGCGGCGGCGTGTTCGAGGTTGCGGATCTGCGACGTCCGGACCGGCATCTCGGGGATCACCCGCACCGCCTGCACGTCTGCCGCGTCGACGGTCACCAGCTCGCCGCGGCGGGTGCGGATGGCGATCGTCGGGCCGGATCGCTCGACGTGGCCGATCACGTCGGTGTACGGCCGCTCGGCGGGCTCGGGTAGCCGGTAGCGCAGGCTCACCCTGGCGCCCTCCGGCGGCAGCAGCACGCTCAGTGACCGAAGGGGTCGGGGTCCTCGCCGGGCATCCACGTCAACCCGGGCACGCCCCAGCCGTGCGACTTGACGCTGCGCTTGGCTGCGCGTGCGTGCCTGCCGACCAGCCGGTCGAGATAGGTGAAGCCGTCGAGGTGTCCGGTCTCGTGCTGCAGCATCCTGGCGAACAGTCCGTTGCCCTCGAGCGTGATGGGCGTGCCGTCGGCGTCGAGGCCGGTGACCTTCGCCCATTCGGCGCGCCCGGTCGGGAACGACTCGCCGGGAACCGAGAGGCAACCCTCGTCGTCGTCATCGGGGTCCGGCATGGTCTCGGGAACCTCGGAGGTCTCCAGGACCGGGTTCACCACCACGCCGCGGCGGCGGGTCGTGCGGCCGCGCTCGTCGGCGCAGTCGTAGACGAACACCCGCTGTGCCGCGCCGATTTGATTGGCGGCCAAGCCCACTCCGTGCGCGGCGTCCATCGTGTCGTACAGATCGGCGATCAGATCGGCCAAACCGGGCGGGAGGTTTCCGTCGTCATCGACGGGGACGGGACTTGTCGCAGTGTGCAGGACGGGATCACCCACGATGCGAATCGGAACGACGGCCACGACCATGAGATTAGTGAGCCAGCTTCGGTCAGCCGACTCGCGGGTCACATCACGGCTCAATCACGCCGATCGTGATTGAATATCGCCGTTACGAACGGATTGTCGTCGATATCTTCGGAAGGGCCCTGGAAAAAGACTATGGACGGCGCCATCGCACGGACTGACAAGTCCGGAGACGACTCTGCGCTCACCGATGGGCTGACCCGACGCGAGCACGACATCCTCGCCTTCGAACGGCAGTGGTGGAAGTACGCAGGGTCCAAGGAAGACGCCATCAAGGAGTTGTTCTCGATGTCGGCCACCCGCTACTACCAGGTGCTCAACGCCCTGGTGGACCGACCCGAGGCGCTGGCAGCCGACCCCATGCTGGTCAAGCGCCTCCGCCGGTTGCGGGCCAGCAGGCAGAAGGCGCGAGCGGCGCGCAAGCTCGGCTTCGACGTCACCTGAGCGTCGAGGCATCGGCTGCCGGGAACGGCGGCGTAATACAGTGGGTGCGATGAATCAGCGAGAATCCTCCGGGTTACCCCTGCGCGCCATCGTCATGGTGCTGCTCTTCCTGGGCGTCGTATTCCTGCTGGTCGGCTTCCAGTCGATGGGCTCCGATTCGGACTCCGACAGCGATTCGTCGACGGTCGTCAGCACGGTCACCGCAAGCCCGACCAGCTCAGCAGCCGACGAGGCGCCACCGGCCAAGGCCGACGTGCGCGTGTTCAACGTCTCCGAGGTGGCAGGCGCCGCCGAAGGCGTGGCCACCCGCTTGCGCGACGCCGACTGGAACGTCACCGAGACCGGGAACCTCAACATCCCGGACGTGCCCGAGACCACCGTCTACTTCGGCGAGGCTCGCGGTGAGGAACAAGCCGCCCGCGAAGTGGGCAGGCTCATCGAAGCGCCCGTCGCGCCGCGCACTCCCGAACTGGCGGAGCAACCGCCCGGCGTGGTCGTGCTGGTCACCGGTTAGGCTTTTGGCATGCCGATTCCAGCCTCGCTTCGATTCCTGGCCGCCGCGGCGCTCATCGTCCCGGTCGCGGCCGCATGCTCGCCCAACGAGCCAACTGCCACCCAGCCCGGCACCACCCCACCGGTCTGGACGGGCTCGCAGGCGCCGTCGGCCGGCGGCGAGGGTGGCGAGGGTGGCGGCGAAGCCGAGGCGTCCGGTGGCGGGGAGACCCTCACCGCGGACCTCAAGTCACCCGACGGCACCACCGTGGCGAGGGCTGAGTTCGTGTTCGAGGGCGGCCACGCCACCGTCACGGTGCAGACCACGTCACCCGGTCAGCTGACCCCCGGCTTCCACGGCATGCACATCCACTCCGTCGGCAAGTGCGAGGCCAGCTCGGTCGCGCCAACCGGCGGCGCGCCAGGCGACTTCAACTCCGCCGGTGGACACTTCCAGGTGGGCGGGCACAGCGGGCACCCCGCCAGCGGCGACCTCACCTCGCTGCAGGTGCGCGAGGACGGCACGGCGATGGTCGTGACGACCACCGACGCGTTCACCGCAGCCGACCTGCAGGCCGGTCAGAAGACGGCCATCATCATCCACGAGAAGGCCGACAACTTCGCGAACATCCCGCCCGAGCGCTACCAGCAGGTGAACGGCGCGCCCGGACCGGACGAGACGACGATGGCCACCGGTGACGCAGGCAAGCGCGTGGCGTGCGGTGTCATCTCCGGCCAGTAAGGCTCCGGTCCGACCGCAGCGCATCGACTTCAAGGGATCGGCGCGGCCGACGATCGGCGTCGAATGGGAGTTCGCGCTCGTCGACCCCGAGACCCGTGAACTGAGCAACGAAGCCGCCGCCGTCATCGCGGAGATCGGCGAAAGCCCGCGCGTCCACAAGGAACTGCTGCGCAACACCGTCGAGGTCGTCACCGGCATCTGCGACAACTCGGCCGAGGCGATGGACGATCTACGGGCCACGCTCGCGCCCGCGCGCAAGATCGTGCGCGACCGCGGCATGGAGCTGTTCTGCGCGGGCACGCACCCGTTCGCCGAGTGGTCGGCCGAACAGCTGACCGACGCGCCGCGCTACGCCGAGCTGATCAAGCGCACCCAGTGGTGGGGCAGGCAGATGCTCATCTGGGGCGTGCACGTACACGTCGGGATCTCTTCGGCGCACAAGGTGATGCCGATCATCACCTCGCTGCTCAACCAGTACCCGCACCTGCTCGCGCTGTCGTCGTCGTCGCCCTACTGGGCGGGCGGCGACACCGGCTACGCCAGCAACCGCGCGATGATGTTCCAGCAGCTGCCGACGGCCGGTCTACCGTTCCACTTCCAGGAGTGGTCGCAGTTCGAGCAGTTCGTCTACGATCAGAAGAAGACCGGCATCATCGACCACATGAACGAGATCCGTTGGGACATACGGCCTTCGCCCCACCTGGGCACGGTCGAGGTCCGAATCTTCGACGGGGTCTCGAACATCGCCGAACTCGGCGCGCTGGTCGCTCTGACGCACTGCCTCATCGTCGACCTCGACCGCAGGCTCGAAGCCGGCGAGCACCTTCCCACGATGCCGCCGTGGCACGTGCAGGAGAACAAGTGGCGCGCTGCGCGATACGGCCTCGACGCGGTGATCATCCTCGACGAGGACAGCAACGAGCGTCTGGTCACCGAGGACCTCGACGACATCCTGAATCGGCTCGAGCCGGTGGCGAAGTCGTTGGGCTGCGCCGACGAACTCGCCGCAGTGTCCAACATCTATGCCACCGGGGCGTCCTACCAACGTCAGCGCCGGGTCGCCGAAGAGCACGACGGCGACCTGCGGGCCGTGGTGGACGCGCTCGTCGCAGAGCTGGAGCTGTGATGAGTTCTCCCTTGCCGATGTTCCCGCTGGAGTCCGTCCGACTGCCCGGCGAGGACCTGCCGCTGCGGATCTTCGAACCGCGCTACTCGGCGTTGGTGCGGGACTGCCTGGCCGGCGACCGCGAGTTCGGCGTCGTGCTGATCGAGGCAGGCCGCGAGGTCGGGGGCGGTGACCGCCGCCTCGACGTCGGCACGCTGGCGCACGTCGTCGAGGCCGACGATCAGGGCGACGGCCGCTACCGGATCCTCTGCGAGATGCGCGGGCGCATCCGGGTCGAACGCTGGCACGACGACGAACCGTATCCGCGGGCGTCGGTCGAGCCGTGGCCCGACGAACCGGGCAGAGCCGTCAGCGGTGCCGACATCGAGGACGTCGAGAACCGGGTCATGGCGGTGTTCGAACGGTTGGCGGACTCGCAGGACAAGGTCCTGCCGCCCAAGCGCGAGCTGCTCGGCGAGCCTGAACCCGGCGACGACGCCGGAAAGCGCCTGTATGCGTTGGCCGCTCGCGTGCCGATGGGTCAGGCCGACCGGTACTCGGTGCTCGCCGCGCCGTCGGCCGCCGATCGTCTCGAGGCGTTGAGCGAGGCGGTCGAAACCCTCACGGCGATGATCGAATTCGAGCTGGACGCCCCGACCGCCGAGGACTGACCGGGCCTGCTGATCAGGCGTCGTTGCGGCGCGCGGTCTCGTCGCGCTGGGCGATCTCGTCGCGCAGCAGGAGGTCGTCGCGGAAGGCCTGCTCCCGGTACGCGAGCTGGCCGACGCGGTTCGCGACGACCGGCGCGGTGATCACGGTGAACAGCCCGGTGAGGATCACCATGCCGACGTCGGGGTGCCCCCGCAGCCGGATGGCCGCCCCGGCCAGCACGAGCAGCAGCCCGAGTACCTGAGGTTTGGTGGCGGCGTGCATGCGCGACAACGTGTCCGGGAAGCGGACCACGCCGATCGCCGCGGTCAGCGCGAACACCGATCCGCCCAGCACCAGCACGCCGGCCAGGACGTCGAGCACGTTCACCGATCGCTCCTCTCGTCGCGGTCGCGCACGCGGAAGCGGGCGACGCTGACCGACCCGACGAAGCTGATCAGCGCGAGCGCGGTCAAGCTGTAGGTCACCGTGGTGTCGAGGCTGAACGCGGCCCACGTGCCGATCGCACACATCGTCACCGCCACGAACGTGTCGAGCGCGACCAGGCGGTCCAGCGTGCCCGGCCCGGCCAGCAGGCGGTACATCGTGATGGTGGCGGCGGCGGTCAGCAGGACCGCTGCGATGACCCATACCGTGTTCATGCGTCGGCCTCCCGCTCTGCTGCGTCGTCCGAGTCCTCGAGCGAGCGCTCGTCCGAAGGCCGCCAGTGCGCCTCGCGTTCGAACGTCGCGATCAGTAGGCGCTCCACCTCGGCGACCTGGTGGTAGAACCGGTTCACCCCGCGGTCGGTGCCGACGTCGAGAACGTGGACGTAGATGAGGCGCCGGGTCTGGTCGATCTCCAACACGATGCCGCCGGGGATGAGGTTCATGATGTTGACCGCGAGCGCGAGCACCAGGTCGGACTTCAACGCGAGGTGCGCGCGCAGGACCGCCGTGCGGGGCGGCGGCCCCGGCCTGATCGCCAGCCACGCGACCTGGATGGACGACATCACCAGGTAGTACGCGACTTGAATCACCAAGCGCAGCAACGACAACGGGTGCAGTCGACCCTCGATGGGCACCGGTGGCAGCGGCAGCAGCACGGTGATCAACAGCCCCACCAGCAGGCCGCTGAGCACGTTGGCCGCCGACACGTCGCCCCACAGCAGCACCCACACCAGCATCAGCCAGCACAGCACCCACGCCCGCAGGATCACCTTGCGCAGCGGCCACCGGTTCTTCAGGCGCGCGGTCATGGCACCACGCCCGCACCGAGGACTGCGGAGATGTACTGCCCCCGGTCGAGCACCTCGTCGGACGACCGCTCGCTGTAGGCGAAGATGGGCCCCGCGAACACCGTCAGCGCCAGACCGACCGCGATCAGCGCCGCGGTGGGCAGCACCATGCCCACGGGCATCCGCCCGACGTCGTCGCGGTCGGCGAACACGGCGTCCTCGTCGTCGTGCAATAGCGCCGACGGCGCGGCCGCCGACATCGCGCCCTCGGGTGCGTCGGCACGCGCCCGCCAGAACGCCTTGGTCCACACCCGCGCCATCGCGTACAGCGTCAGCAGGCTGGTGACGACGCCGCCGCCGACCAGCACCCAAGCCAGCACCGACGCGTCCTGCACACCGGCCTCGAGCAGGGCCACCTTGCCGATGAACCCCGAGAACGGGGGAATGCCGCCGAGATTCAGCGCGGGCACCAGGAAGACGAAGGCCAGCAGGGGGCTGGCGGCGGCCAGTCCGCCCAGTCGTTGGAACGTCGAGGCACCGGCTTGGCGCTCGATGAGGCCGACGACGAGGAACAGCGTGGTCTGCACGACGATGTGGTGGGCGACGTAGTAGATGGCGCCCGACATGCCCAACTCGTTGGACAGGGCGATGCCGAACACCATGTACCCGATGTGGCTCACCAGCGTGAACGACAGCAGTCGCTTGATGTCACTCTGCGCGAGCGCGCCGAGGATGCCGACCAGCATCGTCAGCAGCGCGGCGACCAGCAGCACGCGGTCCATGGCGCCGCCCGGGAAGAGCAGCGAGTGCGCCCGGATGATCGCGTACACGCCGACCTTGGTGAGCAGACCGGCGAACACGGCGGTGACGGGCGCGGGAGCCGTGGGGTACGAGTCGGGCAGCCACGTCGAGAGCGGGAACACCGCGGCCTTGATGCCGAACGCCACCAGCAGGACGGCGAACATCGCGCTGCGCGTGCCCTCGGGAACGTCGTCGAGGCGCACCGCGAGTTCGGCGAGGTTCAGCGTGCCGGTCGCGGCGTAGATCAGCGCCAGCCCGATCAGGAAGATCAGCGACGACACCATCGACACCATGACGTAGGCGATGCCGGCCCGCACCCGCTCGGTGCTGGCGCCGATCGTCAGCAGTACGAAGCTCGCCGACAGCAGCACCTCGAACCCGACGAACAGGTTGAACAGGTCACCGGCGAGGAACGCCGTGCAGACGCCCGCCGACAGCACCAGGTACGTGGGCAGGAAGATCGAGACGGGCTGGCGTTCGTCGCCGTCGCGGATGCCCTGGCCGATGGCGTAGAACACCACCGCGAGCAGCACGATCGACGACACCAGCAGCATTAGCGCCGAGAGTCGGTCGACCACGAGCGTGATGCCCAGCGGGCCCATGCCCGTCACCGATTGACCCCAGCCGCCCACGTGCAGCGCAATGGTGCCGTCCCGGTCGGCGAGGTGAACGAGCCCCGCGCACACCGCGACGACCGCCGTCAGCGCGAGCACCGCGATCGTGCGCTGCAGACGCGGTCGGCGCCCGGCGAGCAGCGTGGCGGCCGCGGCCAGTGTCGGGATCAACACGGGCAGCGGCGTGAGGACGGCTGCGAGCGAACTCATCGCGACCCCTCGTGCCCGGGCAGCGCGTCGAGTTCGTCGGGTGCGTCGGTGTCCTTCGACGGCACGTGCTCGGGCCGGTCCTCGTCGAGTGCGAAGTCCGAGCGCTGCGAGACGCGGGTGTCCTCGAGGTCGTTGGCGACGTCCTCCTCGCGGGAGAGTCGGTAGGAACGGTAGGTCAGCGCCAGCACGAACGCGGCGATGCCCATCGAGATGACGATGGCGGTCAGGATCATGCCCTGGGCTAGCGGATCGGCGGTCATGGTCTCGCCGTCGGAGGTGCGGCCGCGGATCGGCGGGTTCCCCGATGGGCCTCCGACGGTGAGGATCAGCAGGTTCACCGCGTTGCCGGTGAGCAGCAGACCCAACAGCATTCGGGTCAGGTTGCGCTCGAGCAGGAGGTACACGCCGGCGCTGGTGAGCCCGCCGATCAGGATGAGCGGGATCAGGTACGTGACGTTCATCGGCTCACCGCCCGCGACTGCCGGGACCGCTCGACCTGCTCGGCCATCTCCTCGTCGACGCGCGCGCCGAGACTGCGCAGGACGTCGAGGACGAGCCCAACCACGATCAGGTAGACGCCGAGATCGAAGAACAGCGCGGTAACGAACTTGACCGACCCCAGGACGGGCACGTCGAACTGGATCACCGCAGAGGACAGCACCGGCGCGCCCAGCAACAGCGAGGCCACCGCCGTGCCCGCCGACAGCGCGAGGCCGGCGCCGAGGATCTTGCCCGCGTCCAACGGCAGCGCCTCGCCCAGTTCGTAGCGACCGCCCGCCAGGTAGCGCAGCACCAGCGCCAGACCCGCGGTCAGGCCACCCGCGAAGCCGCCGCCGGGGGTGTTGTGACCGGCGAAGAAGAAGTATGCCGACAGCACCATGATGAGCGGGAAGATGATGCGCGTTGCGACCTCGAGCACCAGGGAGCGGTAGCGCGGATCGCGCAGCTCGCTGCCGCGCAGCCAGGTGATCTCGCCGACGGCGGGGCTGGTCGGCAGCACGGGGATGCGGCCGATGTCGGGTTGGCCGGCGTCGGCCACCCGCGGTGCGGCGCCGAATCGCCTGTCGCGGAACACCATCGACGCGACACCGGTCGCCGCCACCAGCAGCACCGAGATCTCGCCCATCGTGTCCCACGCGCGGATGTCGACGAGCAGGACGTTGACGGTGTTGGCGCCCTGGCCGCGGTAGTAGGCGGCGTCGGGCAGCAGCTCCGCGATCGGGGTGGTGGTGCGTGCCGCCATCGCGAACACCGCCAGCGTCGTGACCGACGCTCCGACGGCCAGTGCGAGCGCGGCCCGAGGCAGCCGGTGGCGCGTGACGGTGGACCGCTCCGCCTCGGCGGGCAGCGTGCGCAGGACGAGCACGAACACCACCAGGGTCAAGGTCTCGACCAGGAACTGGGTGAGCGCCAGATCGGGCGCACCATGGAAGACGAAGATGACGCCGCAGCCGTAGCCGCTGACCCCGACCACGAGGACCGCCGCGAGGCGGTTGCGCATCACCGTTGCGGCGAGCGCGGCCGCCAGGATGATCAGCCCGACCACGACCTGCAGCGGGGAGTCCCACAGCGCCAGCTCCGGGCGGTTGCGCGCGCCGAGCACCAGCATCGAGATCGGGAGCAGCACCAGCGTCAGCAGGATCACCGACTGCGTGGCGGGGATCGATCCGCGCTGCGTGGAGGCGGTCAGGCGCACCGCCGCCATGTCGATGCCACGGATCACGGCGTCGTAGATGCGGTCCGCGTTGCCCAGCGGCAGGTAACCGAGGCGGACGCGCCGCAGCCGTCCGCGCGCGAAGAACGCCGCGATGCCGGACGCCAGCACCAGGACCGACAGCAGCAGCGGCAGGTTGACGCCGTGCCAGAGCGCGAGGTGGTAGCCGTCGTCGCCATACGGCACGGTGTCGGCGTAGTCGGCCAGGACGTGATCGAGCCCGGTGGGCCATATGCCGAACACCAGGCCCGCGGCGGCCAGCACGCCCGGAGCGACCAGGAAGGCAGCCGGCGGGCGGTGCATCTCGGCGACGCGGGTGCTCGGCTCGGTCCTGCCCTTGCGGGCGAACGCGCCGTAGACGAAGCGCAGGCTGTAGATGGTGGTGAAGACCGACCCGACCACGATGCCCGCCAGCACCCAGGGCGCGGCCGACCCCAGTGACGCGCTGTGCAGGATCGTCTCGAGGTCTGCCTCCTTGGCGATGAAGCCGAAGAAGGGTGGCAGGGCGGCCATGCTGGCGGCACCGCCGATGCCGATGATCAGCAGTGGACGGTGCCGGTCGCCGAGCCAGCCCAGCCGGCGGATGTCGCGGGTGCCGGTGGCGTGGTCGATGATGCCCACCACCATGAACAGGGCCGCCTTGAACATCGCGTGCGCGCACAGCATCGCGAGCCCGGCGAGCATCACGTCGCGCCCGCCCGTGCCGACCATGACGGTGATCAGCCCGAGCTGGCTGACGGTGCCGAACGCGAGGATCAGCTTGAGGTCGTATTCGCGGACGGCGCGCCAGCCGGCCAGCAACATGGTGGCCAGCCCGAGGACCACGATGGTCGGCCGCCAGCCAGGTGAGTCGGCGAAACCCGGTGTCATGCGGGCGATCAGGTAGACACCGGCCTTGACCATGGCGGCCGCATGCAGGTACGCGCTCACGGGTGTGGGTGCGGCCATCGCGCCGGGCAACCAGAAGTGCAGCGGCACGATCGCGGACTTCGACAGCGCGCCGACGAGGACGAGGAGTGCGCCGACCGTCACGGCGGTACCGGTCGGCGGCGCGGCGATCAGCTCGGAGAGCAGGTAGGTCCCCGCAGCCTCGCCGAGCACGATGACGCCGACGAGCATCGCCAACCCACCCGCCGTGGTGACGAGCAGGGCTTGGACGGCGGCGCGCCTGCTCGTCGCGCGTTCGGCGTAGTGGCCGACCAACAGGAACGACAGCACCGTGGTCAGTTCCCAGAACAGGTACAGCAGCAGCATGTTGTCGCTGACGACGAGCCCGAACATGGCGCCGGAGAACGCGACCAGTTCGGCGGCGAAGCTGGGCAGCCGGTTCTCGGTGTGGCCGTCGTGGTGGTGGAAGTACTCGGCGCAGTAGAAGAGCACCAGCGCGCCGATTGCCAGCACCAGCACGCTCATCACGGCGGCGAGCGCATCGAACCGCAGCGTGACGTCCATCGACAGCTCGGGCACCCACTCGAGGTGGACGGTCTGCTCACCGGCCCCCGGCCAGTTCGTGGCGACCCAGACCAGGGAGCCCAGCGGCACGAGTGCCAGGGGATGGAACGCCCGTCGGCCCCACCGGCGCACCAACAGCGGCGCCACGACGGCGGCGGCCGCGTGGGCGAGGAGAATGGCGAGCATGGCACTCCGTCTATCGGGGTGTCAGCCGTCGATGCTGTTGGCTGGACTTGTCGCCGTCCAGTTTACGGACCGGAACCGATGCGACCCGTTGGCCGTGACGTGCGGCCCGGGCCGACCGGGATGCTATGGAGCGCGTCGGCAGCCGGGTGAGCGGACCGCGAACCTGGCCGGGATCACGTGGCCGACGACGCCGATCCCGGCGCCGAGGATCGGCCAGATGGGCCAGAAGTACCACGTTCCGCCGGACAGGGCGACGGCCAGCCAGACGGTCAGCACGACGACGACCATCAGCGCGTAGGCGGCCAGGTGCAGGCGCAGCCAGAGCCGGGCGGCCGATTCCCGGGCGGCGCGTCGAGCGGGGTCGTCGAGCCGCATCCGGTGCACGGGCAGGTCGGTGAGCAGGGCGTCGAGGTCGCCCCGGGACTGAGCGGCGAACGCGGATCCGACCCGGCGTTCGTACTCGGTCATGTCGAGGTAGCCCTGGGCGAGCGCTTGGCCGAGTCGGGTGGCGGTGAGGTTGCGATCGCGGTCTCCGACGCGAACGGCTGACGTGTTCGTCATGGGAGCGGTCATGTCTGCTCTCCTCATCTTGACGGTGCCTAGACTGATGCGTCGACTGTGACATGTCAGTTATGGAATGTCAATGGGTCTTGTTCAATGTGATGCATGGCCGACGAGAGCAGGGTGGTCGCCGCGAGCCGCGAGGTCGCCGCCCCCGCCGAGACGATCTTCGAACTCATCGCCGACCCCGCCCAGCAGCCGCGGTGGGACGGCAACGACAACCTCGCCGAGGCCGACGCCGGGCAGCGGGTCACCGGGGTGGGCGACGTGTTCACGATGGGCCTGACCATCGACGCCAAGCGCGACAACCACGTCGTGGAGTTCGAGGAGGGCCGCCTGATCGCGTGGCGCCCGTCGGAGCCGGGAGCGGAGCCGCCCGGACATCTGTGGCGGTGGCAGCTGGAACCGATCGACGCCCAGCGCACCCGTGTCACGCACACCTACGACTGGTCCGAACTGTCCGATGAGAACCGGATGGAGCGTGCGAGGGCCACCACGTCGGAGCGATTGCGGGCGTCGATCGACCGGCTGGCCGGTCTGGCCGAGGGCGGATGAGCCCACGTATCGAGATTAGCTAAACACCTGGGTTCGTTTGGATACGCACTGATCGGTCCGTTTTCGTCACATTCGCTCTCTTCGCCAGGATCATGGAAGATCCACGACCGGCGAGCAAAGGAGCGTCATCATGGACGTCGACGAGAACAAGCTGAACGAATTCCTCGGCAAGGCGGTGGGTGACCTCGGTGCCGCCATGAGCGCCACGCTGATGCTGGTCGGCGACCGCCTTGGGCTGTACCGCGAACTGGCCCGCGGCGCGCTCAGTCCGAGCGAACTGGCCGAACGCACCGGCACCGACGAACGCTACGTCCGCGAGTGGCTCGGCAACCAGGGCGCGGGCGGGTACGTCGAGTTCGACCCCGCAACCGACCGGTGGTCGCTGACCCCCGAACAGGCGGCGTGCCTGGCCGACCCCAACGGACCCGTCGACCTGCCCGGCGCCTACAACTTGGTGGAGGCAACGTTTCATGCGTTGACGCACACGCTCGAGAACTTCGCCTCGGGGCAGGGCATGGAGTGGGGCGAGCACCACGCCTGCCTCTTCGAGGGCACCGAACGCTTCTTTCGCGCCAGCTACAACGCCAACCTGATCGAGTCGTGGTTGCCGGCACTCGACGGGGTGGTGGACAAGCTGACGAGTGGCGCGAAGGTCGGCGACGTCGGGTGTGGCCACGGCGCCAGCACGATCCTGATGGCCAAGACCTACCCCGCGAGCCAGTTCGTCGGATACGACTACCACGGTGAGTCGATCGACGTGGCCCGCGAGAAGGCGGCAGCGGCGGGGGTCGCCGGCAACACGCGGTTCGAGGTCGCCGACGCAATCGGCTACGAGGACGAGGACTTCGATCTGATCGCGTTCTTCGACTGCCTGCACGACATGGCTGATCCGGTCACGGCGGCACGGCACGCGCGCGAGGCGTTGAACGGCGACGGTACGGCGATGATCGTGGAACCGTTCGCCAACGACAGCGTGGCCGACAACATGACCCCGGTCGGCCGGGTCATGTACGGGGCGTCGACGCAGATCTGCGTGCCGGTGTCGCTCGCGCGCAATGGTCCTGCGCTCGGTGCGCAGGCGGGCGAGGCCCGACTGCGCGAGGTCGTGGTCGACGGAGCCGGTTTCGCCCGTTTCCGGCGTGCCACCGAGACGCCGTTCAACCTCGTGCTCGAGGCCCGGCCGTAGCGCGCTAGCGCCGTTCGGAGAACGCCTGCAGCGACGCGACCTGGGCCGGGTCCAGGGACGGCCGCACGGTCGCGCGGGCCTTGTCGACGTCGGCGACCGTCACGTCGGCCGCGTCGATCGACCGCCGCATCGCGGTCAGTGCCGACTCCCGCAGCAGCGCAACGCAATCCGCCGCGCTATAGCCCTCGAGTTCGTCGGCGACGGCATCCAGATCGACGTCGGGACTGAGCGGTATGGACTTGCCCGCGGTGCGCAGGATGTCGCGGCGCGCGTCGGCGTCCGGCGGCGGGACGAACACCAGCTTCTCCAGCCGGCCCGGCCGCAGCAGCGCGGGGTCGATCAGGTCGGGGCGGTTGGTGGCGCCCAGTACCACCACGTCGCGCAGCGGGTCGATGCCGTCGAGTTCGGTCAGCAGTGCGGCCACCACGCGGTCGGTCACGCCGGAGTCCGAACTCTGCCCGCGCCGCGGCGCGAGCGCGTCGACCTCGTCGAGGAAGATCAGCGACGGCGCGGAATCCCGTGCCCGGCGGAACAACTCGCGGACCGACTTCTCCGACGACCCCACCCACTTGTCCATCAGCTCGGCGCCCTTGACCGCATGCACTGACAGTCGACCGGTGCTGGCGAGTGCCCGCACAACGAATGTCTTGCCGCATCCGGGCGGGCCGTAGAGCAGCACGCCGTGGGGCGGATCGACGCCGAGGCGGGTGAACGTGTCGGGATGCTGAAGGGGCCACAGCACCGCTTCGGTCAGCGCCTGCTTGGTCTCGACCATGTCGCCGACGTCCTCGAGCGTTACGGACCCGACCGCGATCTCCTCGGTCGCCGAGCGGGACAGCGGCCGGATCACCGTCAGCGCCCCGGTCACGTCGTCCTGCGTCAGCGCGGGTGGCTCGCCGTCGGCGCTCGCGCGGGCCGCGGCCCGCAACGCGGCCTCGCGGACCAGGGCCGCCAGGTCGGCGACCACGAAACCCGGTGTGCGCTGGCCGATCTCGTCGAGGTCGAGTTCCTGGGACGGTACGCCCCGTAGGAGCACCTCGAGCAGGGCCTTGCGGGTGGCGCCGTCGGGCAGACTCAGACCCAGTTCGCGGTCGCAGAGGTCGGGGGCGCGCAGCCGGGCGTCGACGGCGTCGGGCATCGCCGACGTCCCGACGAAGGCGACTCCGCGGGTGGCGACCGCGGTGCGCAGTTCGCCGAGGATCGGCGTCGCGACCGGTTCGGCGGTGGCGGGCAGCAGCGCGTCGACGTCGGTGATGAGCAGGACCCCGCCACCCTCGCGCACCTGGGCGGCGGCCTCGGCCACCGCCGTCAGCCGGTCCTCGGCGCGCAGTGCCCCGATGTCGGGCCCGTCGAGTTCGACGAGTCGGCGGCCGTCGCACACGGTGCGCACCAAGGTGGCCTTGCCGACGCCCGCCGGCCCCGACACCAGCACGCCGAGATTGGGCTTCGCGCCCAGCGTCTCGAGCAGCTTGGGTTCGTCGAGGGCCAGCTTCAGCCATTCGCCGAGCCGGGCCGCCTGCGCGGTGGCGCCCTTGAGGTCGTCGATCGCGACGACGGGTGCGGGGGTGCTCGCGACGGGCTGCCGGACGGTCGAGGCGGTGGCGGCCGCACCGTCGGATCCGGCGGCGACGTCGCCCCACGACACCGACGTGTTCGGTTGCACGCTCACCGGTCCTGGCGGATCGACGGCGACGACGGAGAGCAGTTCCGAGGTCCACGTAATGCCGACCGACGACGCCAGCGCGGACGTCGCGGCGGAGGTGGACGTGCCAGGTCCGAGGTCGCGAGGCAGCAGTGACACGGTGTCGCCGACCGTCATGACCTTGCCGAGCAGGGCCATGCGCAGCGTCGCCGACGACACGGAGTTGCTCGCCAGGCGGGACCCCGTCAACGTCACCGACCTCGCGCCGTACACGGTCACGGGGGCGACGATCACCGACGCGCTCTCGCGCAGACCGGCGTTCGACATCGTCACGTCGTCGAGCAGCGCCATGCCGGGCGGGGTGCCGGACGGGGCGATGCCGACCACGGCGGCGGTCGTGCGGGAGCCGGTCAGCGCCACGGCATCCCACTCCCGGATCCCGAGTGCGGCGAGCACTTCCGGATGCAGCCGGACCACGCCTCGCCGCGAATCCAGGGCCGAGGTGTTGAGCCGCGCGATGAGCCGCAGATGGGTCAGCGGCGCCTCGCCCGAATCCTCGACGACACCGTCGGTGTGCGTCATCGTCGCGGGTTGCGGGGGTCTTGGTCGAGGGAGTTCGGGTGCGCGCCCGGCTTGCGCAGCCCGAGGCGCGACATCGAGCGACGGTTCGGCTCGGCGCGGCGGATCGCGCGTCGCGCTGCGCGGCGCTGCTGCGGCTTGGCGTCCCACGCCTCCGGGCGGGCCGCCACCCAGCGCTGGCTGCGGATGGTGAACGGGATGATGCACACGTAGCCCGCGATGATCAGCAGCACCAGCACGTACGGGAACAGCAGCAGACCCGCGGCGGCTATCGCGACGAGGATCAGCAGGATCGGCGCCGCGTTCGTCGGCACCGAGATCGCCTTCAGGGCAAGGGTCGGCACCCGGCTGACCAGCAGCGCCGAGTTGGCTGCCAGCCAGAGACAGACGAACCAGTGCGAGGTCCACCAACCCTCGCCGAACTGCAACTGCGCGGCCAGCGGACCGATCACGCCGACGGCGCCGCACGGTGCGGGCATGCCCGTGAAGAACTCGCGGGTGTAGGCGGGACGGGTGTCGTCGTCGAGCAGCGCGTTGAACCGGGCCAGCCGCAGCACGATGCACACCGCGTACAGCAGGACGAAGATCCAGCCCACCGGCGTCTCGGGCAGCAGGGTCACGTAGACGACGAGGGCCGGTGCCACGCCGAAGTTGACGGCGTCGGCCAGCGAGTCGATCTCGGCGCCCATCCGGGACTGCGCGTCCAGGGCGCGGGCGATGCCGCCGTCGATCCCGTCGAGCACGGCGGCCGCGCCGATGAGCGCCAGCGCGATGTGCGGCCGGTCGTCGAGTGCGAACTTGATCGACGTCAGCCCGGCGCAGATGGCCAGCACGGTGGTCGCGCTTGGCAGGATGCGCATTGCCTTCGGGCGGCCACCGTGGGGTTTGGTCACGCCAACTCCGCGAGCGGGGTCTCGCCACCGATGGCGCGCTGCCCGAGTTCGACGATGACGTTCGCGTCGGCGGGGAAGTACGTGTCGAGGCGCGAGCCGAACCGGATCAGGCCGTAGGTCTCGCCGAGTTCGAGCGTGGCCCCGGCGTGCGTCGAGCAGACGATGCGGCGGGCGATCAGCCCGGCGATCTGAACGGCCACCACGTCGACGCCATTCGGGGTGCGGAGCCACACGCTGTTGCGTTCGTTGTCGGCGCTCGCGGTGTCCTTGTCGGCCGACTGGAACTGGCCGGGCCGGTGCTTGACCGTGACGACGTCGCCCGCCACCGGCGCCCGCTGCACGTGGGCATCGAAGATCGACAGGAAGATGCTGACCCGCTTCATCGGCGTGTCAGGCAGGTTCAGCTCGGCGGGCGGCGTGGCCTCGTCGATCAGCGTCACCAGGCCGTCTGCGGGCGCGACGACCAGGTTTGGCCTGGTCGGCGGCACTCGGGGTGGATGCCGGAAGAAGCCGGCGCAGGCGCCCGCGGCGGTCAGTCCGACGTTGCGGACCAGGCGGTGTTTGCGTCCGACGGCGGCAAGCCCGAGCCCGCCCGCGATGAACGGGAGGCCGGCCGGGTGCACCGGCGGGACGGTCGACCGGACGAGGTCGACGAAGCGGGACAGCTCGGAACTATGGTCTTCGACCGCAGGCGGTCGCGCGGGTCTGGCCATGGGGTTCCGATTCTAACGACTCTCCGGCGGTGGCCGGGTGCGCCGGGAGGGCCCTTCGCGAAATCAGGTCAGATCCCAGACCCGCACCGTGGACCCTTCGGCCACCTCGGTGACGTCCTCTTCGATCTCCAGCAGACAGTTCGCCGATGCCAGCCAACGCAGGTGATGCGACGCGGGCGGGCCGTAACTGGTGACGACGTCGCCGTCGAGTACGCCGCGCCGGAACTGCCGCCGACCCTGGGGCGAGGTCAGCGATTCGCCGAGCGTCACCTCGCGGCGGGTGCGCTCCGGCTGCGGGACGCCCATCGCGGCGCGCAGTGGGCCGCGCAGGAAGACCTCGAACGAGACCAGTGCGCTGACGGGGTTGCCGGGCAGCGTGACGATCGGCGTACCCGTGTCGGCGACCCGTCCTCCCCCCTGGGGCATGCCCGGCTGCATCGCCACCTTCACGAACTCGACTTCGCCACCGAGCGAGTCCTTGACCACCTCGTAGGCGCCTGCGCTGACCCCGCCGGTGGTGATGACGAGGTCTGCGTCGCGCGCGTGCTCGAGCAGGGTGCCGCGGAACGTCGCGACGTCGTCGGCCGTCATCGCCACGGTGGTGACCTCGGCGCCTGCGTCGCGCACCGCGGCGGCGAGCATGACGGCGTTGGACTCGTAGATCTGACCGGGCAGCAGGGGCGTTCCTGGCGCGACCAGTTCCGATCCGGTCGACATGACCAGGACCCGCTGCCGGGGGACCACGCTGACATCGGCCAAGCCCAGTGCGGCGACCAGGCCGAGCGCGGCGGGTGTCAGGACCTGTCCGGCGCGCAGGACGGTCGTGCCCTCGGTGACGTCCTCGCCTGCGTGCCGCAGGTGCTGGCCGGGCCGGCTCGCGCGGCGGATGGTGACCGTCTCGGTACCGCCGTCGGTGACCTCGACGGGGACGATGGCGGTCGCGCCCGAGGGCAGCGGCGCACCGGTCATGATGCGGTGCGCCGTCCCGGGCGCCAGGGTGAGCGGGTCGGTCCGCCCGGCCGGGATGTCCTCGGCCACGGGCAGGGTCACCGGCGACTCCTCGGTGGCGGCTGCGACGTCCTCGGCGAACACGGCGTACCCGTCCATCGCGGAGTTGTCGAAGCCCGGCAGCGACAGTGGGGCCACGACGTCCGCGGCGAGCACCAGGCCGAGAGCGTCGGGCACGGGTGTGGCGACGGCGCCGCGCGCGGTGATCAGCCCGGCGACGACCCGCTGGTGTTCCTCGACGGACCGCACGGCTACACCGGGAACGTGACGCCGGTGAGTTCCTCGGACACCGTCCACAGCCGCTGCTGGACTGCTTCGTCGCGCGACTGCGCGCTCGACGACACCAGCACGGGGTGGCCGCGCAGCTCGCGGAACCCGTCGGGGCCGTAGTACTGCCCGCCCTTCACCTGCGGGTCGGTCGCGGCGCGCAGCGTCGCCAGCGCGCCCATCGCGGGACTGTTGGTGACCAGCCCGGCCGCGCGCAGCACGATCGGCAGGCTGCCGCCGGGTAGGTGCCGCATGAGTTCGGTGTTGGAGATGCCGGGGTGTGCGGCGACGGCGATCGTCTTCGCGCCCTTGGCGGCGAGACGGCGCTGCAGGTCGAAGGAGAACATCAGGTTCGCGAGCTTGGACTGGCCGTAGGCGGCGACCCGGCTGTAACCGCGTTCCCACTGCAGGTCGTCGAAGCGGATGCCCGCGCGGATGTTGTGCGCCATGCTCGCGACCACGACGACACGCGACCCCTCGACGGGCAGCAGGTGGTCGAGCAGCAACCCCGTCAGCGCGAAGTGCGCGAGGTGGTTGGTGCCGAACTGCAGCTCGAAACCGTCCTCGGTGTGGCCCTTCGGCGGGTACATCAGCCCGGCGTTGTTGATCAACAGGTCGATGCGCGGGTGGGTGGCCTTGAGTTCCTCGGCGGCCTCGCGCACCGACTGCAGTGAGCCGAGATCGAGCCGCTGCAGCGTGACCTCGGCGCCTGGGACGGTGCGGCTGATCTGCGCTGCGGCCTCCTTGCCCTTGTCGAGGTTGCGCACCGCGAGCACGACGCGCGCGCCGCGTTCGGCCAGCACGCGCGCGGTGTGGAAGCCGAGACCCGTGTTGGAACCGGTGACGATCGCGACCCGCCCGCTCTGATCGGTGACGTCTGCCTCGGTCCACTTCGTGTTGGCGCTCATGATCACGACCATACTCAGGAGGGTGTCCACCCTGATCGACCCCGCGAACCCGCCCAGCCGCAAGGCGCCCGTGGTGTGGGCCGTGTCCGCGGCGATCCCGTGGGCGGTGCTGGCGGTGGCGCAGGTGGCATGGTTCGTGCTCGACGGGCGATACGGCGTTCTGCACGGGCTGGCCGCCGCGTCGACCGTGGCGGGTGCGGCGCTGTTCGTCGGCGTGGTCCCCATCTGGCGATACCGGGTGCACCGCTGGGAGATTGGCTCCAACGCGGTGTACACGCGGACCGGATGGCTGGTGCAGGAGCGTCGCATCGCACCGATCTCGCGGGTGCAGACCGTCGACACCGAGCGCGGCCCGCTCGACCGGCTGTTCGGGCTCGCGACCGTCACGGTGACGACGGCGTCGTCGGCGGGTGCGGTCCGCATCGTGGCGTTGGACACCGACGTCGCCGACCGCGTCGTCGCGCAGCTGACCGACGTCGCGTCGATCGGCGAGCAGGACGCCACGTGAGCGCACCGGTCGAGCAGTGGCGGCGGCTGAGCCCGCGCATGCTGCTGGTGCACCCGATCCACGAAGTGCTGCGCCAACTCCCGCTGCTGATCGGTTCGGCGGTACTCGGTACGGCGACCGGCAATCCGCTGTGGTCGGCCGCAGCGCTGGGCCTGCTGGTGGCGTTCGGCGTCGCCCGCTGGTTCACGACGAGCTACCGCATCGACGGCGAGCAGATCCAGCGCCGGGAGGGCGTGCTGGCTCGCCGGGTGCTCTCGGTGCCGCGCAACAGGATTCGTTCGGTGTCGACCGACGCCCGGCTGCTGCACCGGCTGCTCGGCCTCACCGTGGTCAAGGTCGGCACCGGACAGGAGGGCCGCGGTGACGCCGACTTCGCGCTCGACGCGGTGCGCGTCGAGGAGGTCGCGGGACTGCGCGCCGTGCTGCTCACCGAGTCGCCGGACGTCGAACCTCAGGCGCCGCAGGCCCGCGTGCTCGCCCGGTGGGAACTCTCGTGGCTGAGGTACAGCCCGCTGAGCTTCACCGGACTGGCGATGATCGCCGCCGCGGTGGCCGTGGTGTACCAGACCGGTGTCGTTGCGACGCTCGAGGATTCACCACTCGTCCGGGAGGGTCTGGACGCCGCCGAGCGGGCCGGCGCGGTGGTCGCGGTCGTCGGGCTCGTCGGTTTCGTGCTGGTCGCCTCGCTCGTGCTGTCGGTACTGCGGAGCCTCGTCACGTTCGGCAACCTGGTGCTGTCGCGCAGCGAAGGCGTGCTGAACCTCGAGCACGGTCTGCTGCGCCTGCGTCAGCACACCTACGACACCCGCCGGTTGCGTGGCGGGACACTGCGCGAACCGCTGCTGGTCCGCGCGTTCGGCGGCGCCCGACTGGACGCGGTGATGACCGGTGTCGGCGGGGCGGGTGAGGCGTCCCTGCTGCTGCCGCCGTGCCCACGCGCGACGGCCGAGGCCGTGCTGACGGAGTTGACGGCGCCCGGGGTGGCCGACGGGCCGTTGCGCGGACACGGTGCTGCGGCGACGCGCAGGCGCTGGACCCGTGCCCTGCTGGTTCCCGCGGTGGCGGCGGTGGCGCTGGTCGTGGCGGGCACGCCGGCCTGGACGTGGCTGGTCTGGTCGGCCGTCACGGTGGCCGCGGCCTTCCTGGCCTTCGACCGATCCCGTGCGCTGGGTCACAGCGTCGACGGCAGGTGGCTGATCGCGAGGTCGGGAAGCGTCGAACGCAGGCGGGACTGCATCGCCGCCGCGGGGGTCATCGGGTGGACGGTGCGGCAGACGCCGTTTCAGCGCCGCGCCGGGGTGGCGACGCTGGTCGCGGCGACTGCGGCAGGGATCAAGGGGTACCGGGTCATCGACGTGCCTGCCGACCAGGCGTGGGCGGTCGCCGCCGCGGCGTCGCCGTGGGTGGCCGACAGCGAATGGGTCACTGCCTGACGGGTACGAGTTGCGCACAGGCCGCTGCCGTTTACCTTGGCACCATGGCTATCGGTGGTGTGCTGTTCGACATCGATGGCGTCCTGGTGACTTCGTGGGAGCCGATCCCGGGCGCCGGGGAGACTTTGCGGACCTTGGCGGACCATCAGATCGCGCGCTCGTACCTCACCAACACCACCACTCGCACCCGCGTGCAGATCGCGAAGTTGCTCGCCGAGGCGGGCATGGACGTCACCGCCGACGAGGTCATCACCGCGGCCGTGCTGACCGCCGACTACGTCCGCGACCGCTATCCCGGGGCCAGGTGCTTCCTGGTCAACAGTGGCGAGATCGGCGAGGACATGCCCGGCATCGACGTCGTCTACTCCCACGACGTCGGGGACGCAGAACCCGAGACCCCGGACGTCGTGCTGCTCGGCGGTGCGGGGCCGGAGTACGACCACGTGACGCTCAGCCGGGTCTACGACTGGATGGCGCAGGGGATTCCGGTGGTCGCCATGCATCGCAGCACGGCGTGGAACACCGCCGCGGGACTGCGGATCGACACCGGCATGTACCTGCTCGGCATGGAGGAGACCTGCGGCCGCAAGGCGGTCGCTGTGGGCAAGCCTGCGCCCGAGGGCTTCCTGGCGTCGGCGAACCGCCTGGGGGTCGATCCCGAGGAGATGTACATGGTGGGCGACGACCTCAACAACGACGTGCTGGCCGGGCAGGTCGTCGGGATGACGGGCGTGCTGGTGCGCACCGGCAAGTTCCGCCAGGACACGTTGGACCGTTGGGCGGCAGATGAATTCGCGATGCAGCCCAACCACGTCATCGACTCGATCGCCGACCTGCCCGAGTTGCTTGGGTTATAGGGACGGCGGGTTCGCGGTCATCGCTATGCGCACCTCCGGATGGGCGCCGTCGCGATGTGTCTCGACGAAACCGAGCCGCTTGTATAGCGCGCGTGCGCGGTGATTGACCTCGAGTACGCGCAGGGTCACCGCCTTCGAATGGCGTCGAGCGCGGACCAGGATGTCACCAATGATTGCGGTCCCGATGCCCCGACCCTGGTGGCTGGGCAGTAGTTCGAGCAGCGCGATGAAGACTCGATCGTCGGACTCCTCGAGGTCGAGCCTGCCGGCGTCGACGCCATCGACCATGACGATCCGGGCGCGGTCGAGGTCGAGGTTCTTGGCCAGGTGAGCCCGTTGCTCGTCGTCCCGCCACCCCCACACCTCGTCGACGTAGGGGCCCAGCGAGGCGCGGTGCAGCTCGAACAGGAACTCGTGGTCAGCGGCATCGACCTGGCGCAAGTCGATTCTCGGCATCACGGCAACCGGCGGGTGTCGAGCCGGGTCTCGAGGACGGCGTCGCCGACCTTCTCCACGAAGTAGGCTGCGGCGCCATCGGTTTCGCCGACGGCCTCGACGAAACCCGTGCCGCGGTAGACGACGCCCACACCGTCGTCGGTCGCGTAGCCGGCGGGAAGCGTGCCGTCGCCGATCAAGCGTTGGAACAGCGGCCGGCGTCGCTCCTCGGTGTCGTAGTGCACCCCGTTGGAGAACGGCACCAGGCCCAGGCCGTCGGTCACCGGACGCAGCTCCGGGCCGAACGAGTCGGTGGTGCCCCCGGCATGCCAGCAGATGGAGCCTGCCGAGACGCCGGTGAGCACGACGCCGGCCTCCCACGCGGTGCGCATCGCGTCGTCGACGCCGTGCAGTCGCCACATCGCGAGCAGCCCGGCCACACTGCCGCCGAACACCCACACCACGTCGTGCTCGAGCAGATGAGCTGTGACGTCGTCGACGTTCGGCATCGGGAACAGGACGAGGTGCGACGTCGCGAACCCCCGCTGTTCGGCCGCCTCGGTGAGGTGGTGCAACGTCGCGCGGTCGTCGCCCATGGCGGTCGCGAGCAGGCAGACCCGTGGCGCCCGCCCACTCGTTCCGGACAGCTCGATGGCGTACTCGGTGAGCGCGGTGAACGCCATCCTGGTGCGCCGCCCCGGCCCGACCCCGCCGCTGGTCGCGAGGATCGTGGGTGAGTCGGCGGCCATGCGGCCGACGGTAGGGCCAGTGCGGCGGTGCGGCAACCGATTAGTTCCGCGCGGTTCGTCAGTCGGTACGCGTATGACCACGGATACCTTGATCACGACCCGCATCGTCAACGCTCCCGTCCAGGCCGTCTTCGAGGTGCTGGCCGAGCCCGCCAATCACGCAGCCATCGACGGCACCGGGTGGGTGCGGGAGTCGCTCGACGGAAAGCCGTTGCAGGAGAAAGACCAGATCTTCCGCATCGCGATGTATCACGACAACCTGCCCGAAGGCCACTACGAGATGGCCAACCGCGTCTTCGCCTTCGAGCCGTCCACGACCATCGCCTGGGAACCCGGTCAGGAGGGGCCCGATGGCGAGATCAAGTACGGCGGATGGACCTGGCGCTACGACCTCGAGCCGGTCGGCGACGGGACCCAGGTGACCATGACGTACGACTGGTCGGGTGTTCCCTCGGAGACGCGGGAGCACATCGAGTTCCCGCCGTTCGCGGTGTCGCACGTGGAGAACTCGCTCGCGAATCTGGCCAAGCTGGCCGAAGGGCGCTGACGCTTCCATCCCCAGTGTGGGGCTTATGCACAGGCCGAGCCTTGAGAGCGTGCTCGAGGCCCACGTTCGTCGGCGGTCGAGGCGACCGTTCTCGGCATGCAACCCTTCATCGGCAGCGCCGCGATACGGCGCGGCGAACTCACCCGACGCGGCCTCGCCCGGGAGCACCAGGCGATCTACCGGGGCGTCTATCTCCACCGTGACGTCGAGCTGACGGCACTCATCCGGGCGCGCGCCGCGTGGCTGGCGACGGGCGCCACGCTGGCCGGCGTCTCGGCTGCGGCGGTCCACGGAACCAAGTGGCTCGACGGGTCCGCGCCGGCCGAGATCGTACGTTCCGATCGGCACGCAGCATCCGGGCTCGTCGTCCACTCGTGGACCCTCGGCGTCGACGAACTATGCGTGGTCGGGGGCGTCGACGTCACCACGGCGGCACGGACCGCGTTCGACATCGGACGGACAAAACCTGCGGCGCAGGCCATTCCGATACTCGACGCACTGTTCAACGCCACTGGGTTGAAGCACCGCGAGGTATCGGCGGTGGCCGATGCCCACTCCGGTGTCCGCGGTGTGGCATCGCTGCGCACCGTGCTGCCGAATGTCGACGGCGGGGCAGAGTCGCCGCAGGAGACCAGGCTGCGGCTGCTGCTGGTAGCCGGTGGACTGCCACGTCCCGAGACGCAGATCCGGTTTCCCGAGTTGCACGTCCGCGTCGACATGGGCTGGCGCGAATGGAAGGTGGCCGTCGAATACGACGGTGTGCAGCATTGGATGGACGCGCGTCAGCGGTCGTGGGACATCGAGCGGATCGCGCTGCTGGAGGCAGCGGGCTGGGTGGTGGTGCGAGTCAGCGCCGACATGATGGCGCGGCCCGATCTGATCGTCGCGCGGGTCCGGGAGAAGCTGCGGGCCAGAGGATGCCCGGTGTGAGGCGCGAGTGTGGGGGTTGTGCACGCGAGAACGGCGAAATGCGTGCATAGGGCCCACGCTCGGCGGCGCGGCGGCGAGGGGTTGTGCGCGAGTGTGGGGGTTGTGTACGCGAGAACGGCGAAATACGTGCATAGGGCCCACGCTCGGCGACGGGGGCGCCGAACCCGACGCCTACCCCCGCAGCGTGCGGACCGCTTCGATGCGCGCGGCGATCTGCTCCGAGTTCGCCGCCGCCACAACGGGTCCGCCGCAGATGCGCCGCAGCTCGTTGTGGATCCAGCCGTGCGGCTTGCCGGTGCGGTGGTGTGCGAGCGTCACCAGTGCGTTGAGTTCGCGGCGCAGGTCGCGCAGCTGCCCGTGCGTGGTCGTCGGCGTCGCGACCGCCGTCTGGCCCTCGCCCGCCGCGCTCTCGCCTGCAGCCACACGGCTCCGGCGACCCAGCTGCTCTTCCTGCCTGCGCGACAACAGGTCTCGCATCTGCGTGGCGTCGAGCAGTCCGGGGATGCCGAGGTAGTCGGCCTCCTCCTCGCTGCCGGCCGGGGTGGCCGTGCCGAACGACGAACCGTCGAAGATCACCTGGTCGAGTTCGGCGTCGGCGCCCAGCATCTCGTAGCCGCGATCCATGTCGCTGGCTTCGTCCTTGGTCTTGTTGGCGTCCTCGAGGGCCTCGTCGTCCCACTCGTCGCCCTGGGACTCGCGGTGCGGCTTGCCCAGCACGTGGTTGCGCTGCGCCTCCATCTGGCTGGCCAGCAGCAGCAGGTTGGGCACCGACGGAAGGAAGATGCTCGCCGTCTCGCCTGCGCGACGCGACCGCACGAACCGGCCGATCGCCTGGGCGAAGAACAGCGGCGTCGACGCGCTCGTCGCGTACACCCCGACGGACAGCCGGGGCACGTCGACGCCCTCGGACACCATGCGTACGGCTACGAGCCAGCGACTGGTCCCCGCCGAGAACTGCGAGATGCGGTCCGAGGAGCCCGGGTCGTCGGACAGCACGACGGTCGGCGCCTCGCCGGTGATCTCGGTCAGCAGCTTCGCGTAGGCGCGCGCAGCCGTCTGATCGGAGGCGATGATCATGCCGCCCGCATCCGGCACGTGCTGACGCTTCTGCTGCAACCGCCGGTCGGCCGCCGCAATCACCGCGGGCATCCACTCGCCGACCGGGTTCAGCGCGGTCTTCCAGGCCCGAGCGGTCTGCTCGGCGGTGAGGGGCTCGCCGAGGCGGGCCGCGTGTTCCTCGCCCGCACTATCCCGCCAGCGCGACTCGCCCGAGTAGGCCAGGAACACCACCGGCCGCACGACGCCGTCGGCGAGGGCGTCGGAGTAGCCGTATACGTGGTCGGCCTGGGAGTGCTTGAGGCCGTCGGGGCCCAGTTCGTAGTTGACGAACGGAATGGGGCTGTCGTCGCTGCGGAAGGGCGTACCGGTCAGCGACAGCCGGCGGGTGGCGTCGTCGAACGCCTCGCGGATCGCCTCGCCCCAGCTCTTCGCGTCGCCGCCGTGGTGGATCTCGTCGAAGATCACCAGCGTCTTGCGGTTCTCGGTGCGCACCCGGTGACGCCCCGGATGGCTGGCCACCTGTGCGTAGGTGACGACGACGCCGTGGTACTCGTCGGAGTTCTGCGCCGACGAGTTACTGAACTTCGGGTCGAGCGCCAGACCGATGCGCTGCGCGGCCTGGGCCCACTGGATCTTGAGGTGCTCGGTCGGCACGACGACGGTGACGCGCTCGACGACACCCTCGGACAACAGCTCGCCTGCGATGCGGAGCGCAAACGTCGTCTTGCCCGATCCGGGGGTTGCGACGGCGAGGAAATCGCGGGGAGCAGCCGTCAAGTACTTCACCAACGCCCGACGCTGCCAGCCCCGCAAAGCCTGGGTGCTGGGCGCTGCATAAGCCCGCACCCGAAGACTCCTATCTGGTCGAAGGCCACTCTAGGGCAATGGGTTCCGTCCGCGCATCTCCATACGGCGTGTCTCGAGTGCGAGCGTGTCGGACACTCCGGACGACGGTACATGGTCGCCGCCGGACGCGGCCACGCCACGGCCACCCGGCACGCGACGCAGTGATTTAGAGCAAACGAAGATGGCGCCCGGACCCGCGGTCGAGGCCCACAATGATGGGATGGACCGCCCCGAGAACGACGTCGAGCACGACCCGTACGTGCGGGTGCTCGGCTCCCGCGTACACAACCTACGTGGCGTCGACGTCGCCGCGCCGCGCGACGCGCTGGTCGCGTTCACCGGCATCTCGGGGTCGGGCAAGTCGTCGCTGGCCTTCGGCACCATCTACGCCGAGGCGCAGCGACGCTACTTCGAATCGGTGGCCCCGTACGCCCGGCGACTGCTCCTTCCGGCCGGCGCGCCCAAGGTCGACGACATCACCGGCCTACCGCCCGCCGTGGCGCTGCAGCAGCGCCGCGGCTCGGCCACGTCGCGGTCGACGGTCGGCACGGTCACGACGCTGTCGAACCTGCTGCGGATGCTGTATTCGCGGGCAGGCACGTTCCCCAAGGGCTTCACCGAGCGCCTGGACTCCGACTCGTTCTCCCCGAACACCGCGATCGGCGCGTGCCCGGAATGCCACGGCCTCGGCCGGATCCACCGGGTCACCGAGGAGACGCTGGTGCCCGACCCGTCGCTGACGATCCGCGAGGGCGCCGTGGCCGCGTGGCCCGGCGCCTGGCAGGGCCAGAACCTGCGCGACATCCTGATCACGCTCGGCTACGACATCGACAAGCCGTGGCATCGGCTGCCGAAGAAGGCACGCAACTGGATCCTGTTCACCGACGAGCAGCCCACCGTCGAGATCCATCCCCACCGCCACAACGTCATCGCCGACTACACCTACAACGGCACCTTCTCCAGCGCCGAGCGGCACGTGCGGCACACGCTGGCCAACTCGCAGAGCGCGATGATGCGCCGACGGGTGCTCAAGTACGTCGACAGCATCGACTGCCCGGTGTGCAACGGCTCTGGTCTGCGGCCAGAGGCGCTCGCCGTCACCTTCGCCGGCCGCAACATCGCCCAGCTGGTGACGCTGCCGCTGACCGAACTCGCCGACGTCCTGCGGCCCGCCGCCGAGCGCACCGACTTCGAGGCCGCCTACGAGTCGACGGAGTCGGGCGAAGGCACCGAGGTGGCCACGATGATCGCGGCCGATCTGGTGGCCCGCATCCAGGTGCTGCTCGACCTCGGGCTGGGGTACCTCGCGCTGAATCGACGCACGCCGACGGTGTCGCCGGGGGAGCTGCAGCGGCTGCGGCTCGCGACCCAGCTGCGCGCCGGGCTGTTCGGCGTCCTGTACGTGCTCGACGAGCCGTCGGCGGGGCTGCACCCTGCCGACGCCGAACCGCTGCTCGACGTCCTCGACCGGCTGCGGCGCGCGGGCAACTCGCTGTTCGTGGTCGAACACGACATGGACGTGGTGCGGCGCGCGGACTGGATCGTCGACGTCGGACCTGGCGCCGGCGAACTGGGCGGCGAGGTGCTCTACAGCGGTCCGGTGCCCGGGCTGGCCGACGTGCCTGCCTCGGTGACGCGCGACTACTTGTTCGACCGGGCGGCACCCGAAGCCCGCGCGCCGCGCACGCCGGTGGGTCGATTGCAGTTGCGTGGCATCGACTTTCACAACCTGCGCGACCTCGCCGTCGACATCCCGCTGGGGACGTACACCGCGGTGACGGGTGTGTCCGGTTCGGGGAAGTCGACGCTCGTCTACAAGGTGCTCGGCGACGTCGTCACCCGCGCGCTGGGCGGTGAGACCACCGAGCCGGAGGCCGATGGCGGTGACGGCGATGCGGAGATCGTCGACTTGGACCACGACGCGAGCATCGGGGTGAGCGCCGAGGGCGTCGACCTCATCGGCAGGCTGGTCGCCGTCGATCAGAAGCCGATCGGCCGCACGCCGCGCTCGACCCTGGCCACGTACACCGGGCTCTTCGACGCCGTGCGCAAGGCGTTCGCCGAGACGCCGGCGGCGCGTCGGCGCAAGTGGAGCGCGGGCCGGTTCTCGTTCAACGTGGCCCAGGGGCGGTGCCCGACGTGTCAGGGCGAGGGCTTCGTCTCCGTCGAACTGCTGTTCCTGCCCGGCACCTACGGGGTGTGCCCGACGTGTCACGGCGCCCGGTACAACGAGGACACCCTGAAGATCCGGTATCGCGACCACACGGTCGCCGACGTCCTCGCGATGACCGTCGACGAGGCCACCCCGTTCCTCGCCGACCTGCCCGCCGCCGCGCGCAGCTTGCGCGCCCTCCAGGAGGTCGGCCTGGGCTACCTGCGGTTGGGGCAGCCCGCGACCGAACTCTCCGGCGGCGAGGCGCAGCGGATCAAGCTGGCGACTGAGCTGCAACGGCCCAGGCGCGGGCACACGCTCTACGTGCTCGACGAGCCGACGACCGGACTGCATCCCGCCGACGTCGACCTGCTGGACCGGCAGCTGCACCGGCTCGTCGACGCGGGCAACACCGTCGTCGTCGCCGAACACGACATGCGGGTGGTGGCGGGCACCGACTGGGTGATCGACCTGGGGCCGGGTGCCGGCGACGCCGGTGGCCGGGTGGTCGCCGCGGGGACGCCCGCAGAGGTGGCGCGCGCTACCGGCAGTCGGACGGCGCCGTACCTGGCCGCCCGGATGGGTGCCTACTCCTCGACGAAGTGATTGTCGTTGGCGATGAACCACTCCCGGCGCTCGTCGTCGGTCATGTCGCCGAGCTGGGCGAGGCCCTCGAAGTAGTGCTCCCGCGGCGCGCCGGGGGCGAACAGCATCAGCATCGACGCGGGGTCGTCCGCCTCGTTGCGGAACCCGTGGATGCCCCCGGGCGGCACGTAGAGGAAGTCGTTCTGCTTGGTCGGCGACCACTGCTTGCCGTCGTAGATCGTCACCGACCCGGACAGTACGAAGAACGCCTCGGACATCGTGCGGTGGAAGTGCGGGCCCGGTCCGCCCGCCTTCGGCGCGAGTTCGACGCGGAACAGGCCGTAGTCGCCGTTGGTTGCCTGCTCGTTCGCCAGGTAGTGGTATTCGACCAGCCCGAACGAGTCGTAGTCCGCCGGCGCGTCACCTGGCCGTACCCAGGCGCTGACCTCGGGATCGTCCTTGGTGTACCTGACTGGGGGATATGGCGGCACGATCAGCGACACGCGGTCAGTCTCTCTCGGTCACACCGGAAAGACCACCCCCGTGAGCTGCTCGGAGACCGTCCACAGGCGGCGCTGGACGGCCACGTCGTGCGACCGCCGGCTCGAGGAGACGGCCTCGGGGTAGCCGCGCATCTCGAACGGGCCACCCGGGCCGACGTACTCGCCTCCTGTCACGGCCGGGTCGACAGCGGCGCGCAGCGTGGGCAGCGCGCCCATCTCGGTGCTCTGTTCCAGGCTGCTGAAGGCCAGCTGGAGCACGCTGGGGACGTATCGCGACAGTTCCGAACTCGAGCCGCCGGGGTGGGCGGCCGTGGCCGTGGTCTCGGTGCCTGCGAGCCTGCGTTGCAGCTCGTAGGTGAACAGCAGGTTGGCGAGCTTCGATTGGCCGTACGCGCCGATGCGGCTGTACCGGCGTTCGGACTGGAGGTCGTCGAACCGGATGCGGCCGAGCCGGTGGCCGATGCTGCTGACCGTCACGACCCGCGAGCCGGGCGCGGCGAGCACCCGGTCGAGCAGCCGTCCGGTGAATGCGAAGTGGCCGAGGTGGTTGGTGCCGAACTGCAGCTCGAAGCCGTCCTTCGTCGTGCCCTTCGGCGTCATCATGACGCCAGCGTTGTTGATCAGCAGGTCGATCCGGTCGAGGTCGGCTCGCAGCTGTCCGGCCGCTTCCTCGATCGAGGCGAGGGAGGTGAGGTCGAGTTCCTGAAGCGATACGTCGGCGCCGGGGGTGCGCCGCAGGATGAGGTCGGCGGCGGCCTTGCCCTTGTCGAGGTTGCGCACGGCCAGTACGACGCGGGCGCCACGGGAGGCGAGCGCGGCGGCCGTCTCGTAGCCGAGCCCGGTGTTGGCGCCGGTCACCACGGCGACGCGGCCGGTCTGATCGGGTGCGTTCGCAACGGTCCAGTTGGTCATCGATGCTCCTTGGGTACGATGGATGCGGAACGTCCGCTCCGGTTTCATCGACTATACGGAACGCTCGCTCCGTTTTGTCAACAGAGGAGTGAGAAGTGACCAGCACTACGCGGCCCATGCGCGCCGACGCCGCGCGCAACCGCGCCAAGGTGCTCGAGGTGGCGTACGAGACGTTCGCCGCCGAGGGGCTCGCCGTGCCGATCGACGAGATCGCCCGCCGGGCCGGCGTCGGCCCGGGCACCGTCTACCGGCACTTCCCGACGAAGGAAGTGCTCTTCCAAGCCGTCATCGAAGATCGCGTGCGCAGCATCGTCGAGCGCGCGCACCAGCTGCTCGCGGCGGACCCCGGCACCGCGCTGTTCGAATTCCTGCGCGAGATGGTCCGGACGGCCGCGGCCGACCACGGTATCGCCGACGCCCTGGCCGGCTACGGCGTCGACCTCGATGCGGCGGCGCCCGGCGCCGAGGCTGCGTTCCTCGGCGTGATGGAGGAGATGTTGGCCGCGGCGCAACGGGCTGGCACGGTCCGACCCGACGTCGGAGGCCCAGAAGTGAAGGCCCTCATGACCGTCTGCAAGTCCACCGACCGCTACGGAGACGGCATCGCCGAACGGGTCGCCGAGATCATCGTCGACGGGTTGCGTTCAGCCCGGTGACGACGGCCGTTTCGGGCCATTCGGCGGCGGCAGTAACCTTGCACTCGTCATGGTCGAGTGCTAAGAATGACGTTGGCACTCGCGATCAGTGAGTGCTAGGTCGGGACGGTGAGGCCGGGGCCGCACCTGCGGAGCACACCCAACGCCGTCCGTCGCGGGCACTGATCCCGACCGAAGAGACGTGCAATTCCCAATCCGGAGGAATCACTTCGCAATGGCCAAGACAATTGCGTATGACGAAGAGGCCCGTCGCGGCCTCGAGCGGGGCCTCAACGCCCTCGCCGACGCGGTAAAGGTGACGTTGGGCCCCAAGGGTCGCAACGTCGTCCTGGAGAAGAAGTGGGGCGCTCCCACGATCACCAACGATGGTGTTTCCATCGCCAAGGAGATCGAGCTGGAGGATCCCTACGAGAAGATCGGCGCAGAGCTGGTCAAGGAAGTCGCCAAGAAGACCGATGACGTCGCGGGCGACGGCACCACCACCGCCACCGTGCTCGCTCAGGCACTGGTTCGCGAAGGCCTGCGCAACGTCGCAGCCGGCGCCAACCCGCTCGGCCTGAAGCGCGGCATCGAGAAGGCCGTGCAGAAGGTCACCGAGACCCTGCTGTCCCAGGCCAAGGAGGTGGAGACCAAGGAGCAGATCGCTGCCACCGCGGGCATCTCCGCAGGCGACCAGTCGATCGGCGACCTGATCGCCGAGGCGCTGGACAAGGTCGGCAACGAGGGTGTCATCACCGTCGAGGAGTCGAACACCTTCGGCCTGCAGCTCGAGCTCACCGAGGGCATGCGCTTCGACAAGGGCTACATCTCGGGCTACTTCGTGACCGACGCCGAGCGTCAGGAAGCCGTCCTCGAGGATCCCTACATCCTCCTGGTCAGCTCCAAGGTCTCGACGGTCAAGGACCTGCTTCCGTTGCTGGAGAAGGTCATCCAGTCCGGCAAGCCGCTGCTGATCATCGCCGAGGACGTCGAGGGCGAAGCCCTCTCGACCCTGGTGGTCAACAAGATCCGTGGCACCTTCAAGTCCGTCGCCGTCAAGGCCCCGGGCTTCGGTGACCGCCGCAAGGCCATGCTGCAGGACATCGCGATCCTGTCCGGTGGCCAGGTCATCAGCGAGGAGGTCGGCCTCTCGCTCGAGACCGCCGACGTCGCGCTGCTGGGCCAGGCACGCAAGGTCGTCATCACCAAGGACGAGACCACCATCGTCGAGGGCGCCGGGGATTCCGACGCCATCGCCGGCCGCGTGGCCCAGATCCGTGCCGAGATCGAGAACAGCGACTCCGACTACGACCGCGAAAAGCTGCAGGAGCGCCTGGCCAAGCTGGCAGGCGGCGTTGCAGTGATCAAGGCCGGAGCTGCCACCGAGGTGGAGCTCAAGGAGCGCAAGCACCGCATCGAGGACGCCGTTCGCAACGCGAAGGCAGCCGTCGAAGAGGGCATCGTCGCCGGTGGCGGCGTGGCCCTGCTGCAGTCGGCTCCGTCGCTGGACGAGCTGGAGCTCACCGGTGACGAGGCAACCGGCGCGAACATCGTGCGCGTCGCGCTGTCGGCCCCGCTCAAGCAGATCGCCTTCAACGGTGGCCTGGAGCCGGGCGTCGTCGCAGAGAAAGTCTCGAACCTTCCTGCGGGTCACGGCCTGAACGCCGCGACCGGCGAGTACGAGGACCTGCTGGCCGCCGGCGTTGCCGACCCGGTCAAGGTCACGCGCTCGGCGCTGCAGAACGCAGCGTCCATCGCGGCGCTGTTCCTCACCACCGAGGCCGTCGTCGCCGACAAGCCGGAGAAGGCGTCCGCACCCGCGGGCGACCCGACCGGTGGCATGGGCGGCATGGACTTCTAAGTCCAAGCACTCAACAAGGGGCCCGGTCTGCTTCGGCAGGCCGGGCTTCTTCGTGTTCGGGGAAGAACCCTGCCGTCGGCGAGGTTGTACCGCGACGTGACCACGATGAGAGCCATCGGTTCCTACGCCGGGGGACCGGTGGGCAGCGACCAGACCCTTCGGGACGTCACGGTCGACGTGCCAGAGCTTCGGGAACGCGACGTGCTGGTGCGCGTACTGGCGGTTTCGGTGAACCCCGTCGACGTCAAGCGCCGTTCCTCGCTCGAGCCCTCGCAGGCCCCGACCATCCTCGGCTTCGACGCCGCAGGCATCGTGGAAGCCGTCGGCGTGCAAGTCACGACGCTCGCCGTCGGGGACGAGGTCTGGTACGCCGGCGACATCACCCGGCCCGGCAGCAACGCCGAATTCCAGGCCGTCGACGAACGCATCGTCTCCCGCAAGCCCGCGAGCCTCTCGTTCGCCGAGGCCGCCGCGCTGCCGCTGACCACGATCACGGCGTGGGAATCGCTGTTCGACCGCTTCGGCCTCACCCAGGACTCGACGGGCGACCTGCTGGTGCTCGGCGCCGCGGGTGGTGTCGGGTCGATCATGATCCAGCTCGCCAAGGCATTGACCGGCGTCCGGGTGATCGCGACCGCCAGCCGCGACGAGTCGCGCCGGTGGGCCACCAGCATGGGCGCCGACGCCGTCGTCGATCATCACGACCTGCGCGCCCAGACGCTCGAGGTCGCGCCCGGGGGCGTCGACTACCTCTTCTCACCACATTCCGCGGGCAACGTCGACGACTACGCGGCGATCGTGAAACCGTTCGGGCACATCACCGCGATCGACGAGCCGCCCGGCCTCGACCTCGTCGGACTCAAGGCCAAGAGCATCGCCTGGCACTGGGAGCTGATGTTCACCCGGGCCATGTTCGAGACGCCCGACATGATCGCTCAGCAGCATCTGCTGGCCGCCGCCGCCGCGCTCGTCGACGACGGAACGCTGCGCACCACCGTCACCAAGACCATCGACGACTACTCCTCGGCCGGGCTCGAGGAGGCCCACCGGGACGTCGAATCAGGCCGCATGACCGGCAAAGTCGTCGTCACCCGCACCAGATAGGTTTCCCACATGTCACTTCCCAAGCCCTCCCCGACCAGCACTGCCGTCGTCACCGGCGCCTCGTCCGGCATCGGGGCCGACCTGGCCCGCGAACTCGCATCCCGTGGATACGGAGTCACACTCGTCGCCCGCCGGGAGGACCGGCTCCGCGACCTCGCGGCCGAACTCGGCAGCACGGTCCGCGTCGAGGTAATCGCCTGCGACGTAGCCGATCCCGCAGCGCGGGCAAGCCTGTTCGACGAGGTCGAACGGCGCGGGCTGACCGTGGACGTCCTGGTGAACAACGCGGGCATCGGCACCATCGGCGCGGTGGTCGACGCCAACGTCGACGACGAGATCGCCCAGGTACGCGTCAACGTCGAGGCCGTCATCGACCTCACCACGCGCGCGGTCGGACAGATGGTGGCACGCGGCCGCGGCGCGATCCTCAACGTGGGTTCGACGGCGGGCTTCCAGCCGTTCCCCGGCCAGGCCGGCTACGCGGCCACCAAGGCATTCGTCCGCAGCTACAGCGACGGCCTGCGCGCCGAACTCGCAGGCACAGGCGTGACGGTCGCGACGCTGCACCCTGGCCCGGTGCGCACCGAATTCCTCCAGGCGGCGGGCATGGACGAGAAGACCTTCGCCGACGCGTTCCCAAAGTTCATGTGGATGCCGTCACGCGCGGTCGCGAAGGTTGGCATCGACGCGCTCGAGCACGACCGGGGCAGCGTGATCCCCGGGCTGGCAAGCCAAGTCAGCACCCGTCTGTTCGGGCTGCTGCCCCAGCGGGTCCTGATGCCGCTGCTCGTCAAGCAGCATCCCGCGCTACGGAGCAACTGAACCGGGCCACGCCCGCATCCAGCCCTCCACGGGTAGGTCGAGGGCATTGCACAGCGTGCAGATCGTGCGATACCAGCCGACGGCGATGAGCAGCTCCATGCGCTGCTCGTCGTCGAGGCTGTCGCCCAACGCATTCCACGTCGCGTCGGACCACGACCCGGTGCGCTCGAGTTCGTCGACGGCGGCGATCAGCACGCGCTCGGCGTCACTCCAGGGCGCGTCGGCGTCGGTGACCAGTGCGTCGCACTCGTCCTCGGAGACCCCTGCGATCGGACCCCAGAACGCGGCTTGCCCACCCCACTCGTAGGCGCACCCGACGAGCCCGCAGATGCGCAGGATCGCGATCGTCCGCACCCGCGGCGGCAGCAGCGTGTCGACGTACAGTGCCTCGCCGAGCTTGCGTAACTTGGCGGCGAGCCGGGGATGGCGCTGAACGCACCGCACCAGGAGCAGCGGTTCATACGTGCGGTCGGGGTGCCCCCAGGCCTCGATGCCCTCGGCGTCCGCGTCGCTCCACGGCGGGGCCAGCGGCGCGACCCGCGTCATACGGGCCCGGCCTGGCGCCCGCGCACCAGCTTTCCCGGCCGGGCATCGGTCGGCACGCCGCGCTCGGCGATGACCTCACCGGCGACGATCGTCACCACGTATCCGTCGGCCGTCTGATCGAGGCGACGGCCCCCGGCAGGCAGGTCGTGGGCGACGACCGGCCGATGCAGCGCCAGCGCCGCGTGATCGATGACGTTGACGTCGGCCTTGTAACCGACGGCCAGCCGCCCCCGGTCGCCCAGCCCCGCCACCCGCGCCGGCGCCGACGTCAACTCGCGGACCGCCTCGGCCACCGACAACCGGCCCGAGGCACGGTCGCGCACCCAGTGCGTGAGCATGTACGTGGGAAAGCTTGCGTCGCAGATCATCCCGTAGTGAGCGCCGCCGTCGCCGAGGCCGAGCACCACGTCGTCGCGGCGGATCAGCTCGGCCACCGTGTCCAGCGACCCGTCGCGAAAGTTGGCGAGCGTGACCAGCAGCATCGCGTGTCCGTCGTCGTCGAGTAGGCGGTCATAGGCCTCCTCCAGGGCGGTGACGCCACGCGCACGGGCCCGGGCGGTGATGCTGTCGGACGCGGCGGGCTCGTAGTTCGGCGGATCGCCCAGCGGGAAGATCCAGTCGAAGGCCTGCACCGCGAACATCAGCGGGTGTCCGCCCGGCGCCGGCGAGTCGTTCAGGATGCGTTCGCGCACTTCGGGTTTGCGCATCTCGGCGACACGCTCCGCGAGCGGCAGGTGCGCGATCTCCTGGTAGGCGGGGTACATCACGAACGGGTTGCCCGACAGTTCGAGGCCGATCACCAGGCCGATCGGCCGGGGGAAGATCTGCGCGCTGACGTCCCCGCCGTTGGCGTTCGCCTTCTCCACCATCGTCAACGCGCCGAGGAAGAACGGGTCGCCCGCGTTGCCGATCGCCAAGGTGAACGTGACCGGCAGGCCGACGTCCTCGGCCACGTCGAACACCGTCTTCAGCGCGGGCTCGTAGTCACCCGCGACGATGTCCGGCACGAACTGGATCAACCCGCCGCCACCGTCGTCGATGCCGCGGGCGATCGCCTCGAACTCGGCGTACGCCGCACCGTAACTCGGTATGGGCTGGCCACTTTCGCTCTTGTGCAGCGTCAACTGGGACGAGGCGAATCCCAGCGCGCCCACCCGCACGGCCTCCTCGGCGAGCTTGCGCATCAACTCGAGGTCCTCGGCGGTCGCCGGCTCGCGCTCGACGCCGCGCCGGCCCATCACGTACACCCGCAGCGGCGAGTGCGGCAGGAACGCGGCCACGTCGATGTCGCGGGCACGGCCGTCGAGCGCGTCGAGGAACTCGGGGAACGTCTCCCACGTCCACGGCAGCCCGTCGACCATCACCACGCCGGGGATGTCCTCGACGCCTGCCATGACGTCGACCAGCGTCTCGTGGTCCTCCGGGCGGCACGGTGCGAAGCCGACGCCGCAGTTGCCCATCACCGCGGTCGTCACGCCGTGGGCCGACGACGGCGTCATGCGGTCCGACCAGATCGCCTGGCCGTCGTAGTGGGTGTGCAGGTCGACGAAGCCCGGTGTGACGAGCAGGCCGGTGGCGTCGATCTCGCGCGCGGCGTGCCTGTCGACGGTGCCGATGGCGGTGATGACGCCGTCGGCGATCGCCACGTCGCCGACGTACGGCGCACCGCCGAGGCCGTCGACGATGGTGCCGTTGCGGATGATCAAGTCAGGGGCCATGACCTGAATGTACGACGCCCGAAACCTCAGGACCACGAAGTCGAAGGATGCGAGGATGGGCATGTGATCGACCACTTCGGAATCCTCAGTGCGGACTTCGGCAAGGCCAAGGAGTTCTACGACTCGGTGCTGCGGGTGCTCGACTTCGAGCGGCAGATGGACGTCGGCCCCGCCGTCGGGTACGGCACGGCGGGCAAGCCCGACTTCTGGGTCGAGGACGCGGGCGACCGGCCGGTGGGCGCGCCCCTGCACTTCGCGTTCTCCGCGCCCAGCCCCGAGAGCGTGCAGGCGTTCTATCACGCCGCGCTCGCACTCGGCGCCGAGCCGCTGCACGAGCCGCGGATCTTCGACGAGTACCACCCCAACTACTACGGCGCGTTCGTGCGGGACCCCGACGGGAACAACGTCGAAGCGGTGTTTCACGGGGGTGGCCCGAAGGGCTAGCTCGCCGGGGTCTTTCGGCGCCTGCCGCGGATCAGCAGTGCCAGCAGCGCGATCCACGCCGCTGCGGCGACGACGACCGCCGCCGTGACGATCGCCTGTCCCGCATCGAGCATGCCGGGCCCGAACCAGTGGCTCAGCACGGATTCGGTGTGGCCGTCGTCGTCGAAGTCGGCGATCGCCGCGCCGAACACGACCATCGCCACCCAGATGGCGACCTGCGCGAAGGCCTGCCGGGTCGTGAACCGTCGCCCGGGTTGGCGGAAGGCCAGGAACGTCGTGATGCCGAGCAGGATCAGCAAGACCGGGACCGCGGTGAACAGCAGGATGAGGAACATCCAGCCCCACGGCACGCCGAATGCCGCACGTCCCAGCCACACCCACGCGATCAGGAGCAGGTTGAGCGGGATGGTCAGCAGCAGGACCGACCTGCCGAAGGATTCCATCATCAGAACCTAGGCGTAACTTTGGCGGACATGGCGACCTCATCCAGCGCGTCGGACGCCCCCTCGGATTCCGGGGCGGTCCGCGAACTCCTCCGCGACTCGTTCACCCGGTTGATCGAGCATGCCGACGACCTCACCGACGGGCTGACCGACGAGGTCGCGCTCTACCGACCGACGCCGGAGGCGAACACCATCGCGTGGCTGCTGTGGCACAGCGCGCGAGTTCAGGACGCGCAGCTGTGTGACATCGCAGGCGTCGAGCAGGTGTGGCTGCGCGAGGGCTGGGTGGACCGGTTCGGCCTCGACCTTCCCCGCGACGCGCACGGATACGGCCACACTCCCGCGGAGGTCGGCAAGGTCAAGGCCCCGGCCAGCCTGCTTTCCGGGTACTACCACGCCGTGCACCGCGTGACGCTGGAGTTCGTCGCGAGCGTGACCCCCGAGGAACTCGCACGGGTCATCGACGAGCAGTGGGACCCGCCCGTCACCGCAAGCGCGCGGCTGGTCAGCATCATCGACGACTGCGCGCAGCATCTCGGCCAGGCGGCCTACGTGCGAGGCATCGCGACCTGAATGAGCGGACCCGCGATCCGCTGGTGGCCCGTGGTCGGGCTCTCGGCGGTGTTCCTGCTTGGCCTGGTGGTCGGGAAGCGCTCGACGCCACTCGACGACTGGTTCTCCACCACCGGTGAGCTGCACCCCGATCTGGGGTACCTGCTGTTCTTCACCGACCCGCCCGTCATCGCGGCGCTGTTGGCCGTCGCACTGCTCACCGCGCTGTGGCGCAGGCGGTGGCGGCTCGCCGTCGCGGTGGTGGCCACGCCCGCCGTCGCGCTGGTGCTCATGCGGGTACTCAAGCGCGTGTTCGGGCGGACCAAGGGCGACGACCCGGAGACGCTGGCCTACCCGAGCGGGCACGTGACGGTGACCGTGGCCGTGCTCGGCATGGTGGTCATCGTGGTCGGCGCGCGGCTGTGGGCGGTGGTCGCGGCGTCGGTGGCGGCGGTGCTCGCCGCGGCAGGTCAATCCTTCACCTACCACTACTTCACCGACACGATCGGCGCTCTGCTGCTCGCCACGTCGGTCGTGTGCGTGGCCGCGATGGCCGTCGGACTTGACAGGTGTCAACCCGGGTGCGACGTGCGTCACAGCACTGGCTAGCATGGAGGCATGACAGCAACGCCTGAAGTCGACGCCGGAGCGAATTCGAAGGACGTCGCCACCATCCTCAACCCCGCCACCGGCGAGGTCGCGGGCACGGTCCGCTGGACCGACCCCGCCGACGTCGCCCGCATCGCCACCGGTCTGCGGCAGGCGCAGCGCGAATGGGAGGCCCGCGGCGCCGCGGGCCGAGCCAAGGTGCTCGCCCGCTACGCAGTCTGGCTCGGCGACCACCGCGAGGAGATCGAGTCGCTGCTGATCGAGGAGACCGGCAAGTCCGCCACCGACGCCGCGCAGGAGGTGCCGCTGCTGCTGATGATCCTGTCGTACTACGTCAGGACCATGGAGAAGGCGCTGGCCCCGGACAGCCGTCCTGCCGCGCTGCCGTTCCTGTCGATCAAGAAGATCACCGTGCACTACCGGCCCCGCGCGCTGGTCGGCATCATCGCGCCGTGGAACTACCCGGTCGCCAATGCGCTCATGGACGCGATCGGCGCACTGGCCGCGGGCTGTTCGGTGCTGCTCAAGCCGTCCGAGCGCACGCCGCTGACCGCCGAGGTATTGATGCGCGGCTGGATCGACTCCGGCGCACCCGAGGTGCTCGCACTCGCACAGGGCGCGCGTGAGGTGTCCGAGGCCGTCATCGACAGCTCCGACTTCATCCAGTTCACCGGCTCCAGCGCGACCGGCGCCAAGGTGATGGAGCGCGCTGCCCGCCGGTTGACCCCCGTCAGCCTCGAACTCGGCGGCAAGGACCCCATGCTCGTGCTCGACGACGCCGACGTCGAACTGGCCGCCCACGCCGCGGTGTGGGGCGCATTCTTCAACGCCGGCCAGACCTGCGTGTCGGTCGAGCGGGTGTACGTCATGGAGCAGGTCTACGAGCAGTTCGTCGACGCCGTGGTGCGCGACGTGCGCAAGCTGAAGATGGGCGCCGGCGAGGGCAACGCCTTCGGCGCGCTGATCGACGAGAGCCAGGTCGCCGTCACCGAGAAGCACGTCGCCGATGCGCTGGCCAAGGGCGCCAAAGTGCTGACCGGCGGCAAGCGCCCGTCGGGCCCGGGCACCTTCTACGAGCCCACCGTGCTCGTCGACGTCGACCACTCGATGGCCTGCATGACCGACGAGACCTTTGGACCGACGCTGCCGATCATGAAGGTGTCGAGCGTGGCCGAGGCCGTGCGCCTGGCCAACGACAGCCAGTACGGGCTGAGTGCCGCGGTGTTCTCCCGCAACCTCGAGCGCGCCAACGACGTTGCACTGCAACTGGATTGCGGTGGCGTCAACGTCAACGACGTCATCTCCAACCTGATGTGCACCACCGCGCCGATGGGCGGCTGGAAGACCTCGGGCATCGGCGCCCGGTTCGGCGGACCCGAGGGGCTGCGCAAGTACTGCCGCATCGAGACGGTGGTCGCACCGCGCACCAACGTCGGCGCCGGCGGCAACTACTACAACAACTCGCCGAAGGCGCTCAAGCGGATGAACACGATGATGACCAAGCTGGCGCTCATCCGGCCCAAGCGAATCGCGAAGTAGCGTGCGGGGATTCGACACACCTGCCGTTCACCTCGGCGTCACCGCGGCTTTGGCGGCGGTCGATACGTTCGGGCGGTGAGCTTGGACATCGACATCGACCGCTACACCGTCCGCGACGACGACGACGACGATCCGCAACTGCTGCTCGTCCCGGGTGGCGAGGTCGTCGACACCTGGCGCGAGAACTACCCGTACGACGAGCGCATGCGGCGCGAGGACTACGAGGAGCAGAAGCGGCTGCTGCAGATCGAACTGCTCAAGCTGCAGAAGTGGAGCCAGTCGCACGGGCACCGGCACGTCATCGTGTTCGAGGGCCGCGACGCCGCGGGCAAGGGCGGCACCATCAAGCGGTTCATGGAGCACCTCAACCCGCGCGGCGCCCGCGTCGTCGCGCTGGAGAAGCCCACTGAGCGCGAGACCACGCAGTGGTACTTCCAGCGCTACGTCAAGCACCTGCCCGCCGCAGGCGAACTCGTGCTGTTCGACCGATCCTGGTACAACCGCGCGGGGGTCGAACGGGTGATGGGGTACTGCACGCCCAAGCAGCACGCCGAGTTCATCCGGCAGGCACCGCTGTTCGAACAGATGCTGGTCAACGACGGCATCAGCCTCACGAAACTGTGGTTCTCCGTTACCCAGGCCGAGCAGCGCACCCGGTTCACGATCCGTCAGGTCGACCCCGTTCGGCAGTGGAAGCTCTCGCCCACCGACCTGGCCTCGCTGGACAAGTGGGACGACTACACGACGGCCAAGGAAGACATGTTCGCCTGGACGGACACCGAGATCGCGCCGTGGACCGTGGTGAAGAGCAACGACAAGAAGCGCGCCCGGATCAACGCCATGCGCTACGTCCTCGGTAAGTTCGACTACGGCAACAAGGACCACGACGTGGTCGGCCACGCCGATCCGCTCATCGTGGGGCGTGCACTGGCCGACTGACCGGCCCGCGTCCCCGACCGACAGGAGGACGCGTCCGTGCGCTTCGTCGCGACACTCCTGGCGTGGCTGGTGACAACGGTGGCCCTGGCCATCGCGGTTGCCTCGGGCTGGGCTCAACACACGATCGTCGACCGGGACGGATACGCCGACTTCGCGGCGTCGGCCGCGCGGGATCCGCAGTTGCAGCAGGCGATGGCGTCGCTGCTGACCACCGAGATCGTGTCGTTCGCCGCCGACGAGGGCTATGGCGACCTCAACCCCGTCCTGGTCAGCAGCGTCACCACGCTGTACACGCAGAACGCGGGATTCCCCGGCCAGTTCGCCCAAGCCAATCGCATCGCCCATGGCTTCCTGTTCACCGACACCGTGCAGCGCGACCAGCAGTCCGGTGACCGCTGGCTCGTCGACATCGCACCGATGTTGACCGACCCCTCCCTGCGGGAATCGTTGGGCAACCTCAACCTCGAGGTTCCCGAGACGCTCAACGTCCCCGTCACCGTGCCCGAGTCCTCGGGACTGCGGCCGGGCCAGTTGCGGCCGTTGGCGACGTGGGGTCCGTTCGTCAGCATCGGAGCGGCGGTGCTGACGGCGGTGTTCGCGCTGCTGACGCTGGCGTCGGCCCGGTCACGCGGCAAGGCGATCGGCGCGCTCGGCGTCTCAGCACTCGTCGTCGGAGCGGCGGGGTGGGCTGGGATCGAGGTGGGCCGGACGTACGTCGACGACGCGCTCGCCAAGACCCAGGGCGACGTCCGCGCGCTCGCCGAGACGATGTTCGGCCACGCCGTCGACAGCCTGCACCAGTGGCTCAACCTCACGCTCGCCGCGGGCGCCGCGCTCGTGCTGCTAGGCGTGTTCGTCGCGATGTTCGGCGGCATGCGCAAGCGGACGGTGAGCGAGCCGGTCCGGTAGGGGCCTTCAGTCCCGATCCCGGAACGCGGTCATCAGCCGGTCGCGGAAGGCGGGGTTCAGGTCCGCGTCGTCGACCTTACCCAGCGTGGCGACCGTGGTCCGGAACTGCTGCAGGTAGTTGTCGCAGCCGTCGCATTCGAGCACGTGCGTGTCGAACCGCGACCGGGTCTCGACGTCGAGTGATCCGTCGAGATAGGCCGTGACGAGTTCGACGAATTGGTTGCAGTCCATTCAGCTCACGTCCCTCAGATAGTCTTCGAGGCCCTGCCGGACCGCCGCGCGACCGCGATGCAGGAGTACCCGTTGGTTGGCGACGCTGACGTCGAGCAGCTCGCGGACTTCGGCCGAGTCCATGCCGAGCATGTCGCGCATCGTGACGACGACGCGTTGGCGCTCCGGCAGCTTGTCCAGTTCGCGGCGGGCCACCGCGACCAGCTCGTCGCCGAGCACCGAGCCCTCCGGCGTCTCCGGGAACGGCGTGGGGGCGGCGTCGTCGCGCCAGTGGCCCTGCCATTCCTCGCCGGCCGCCCGGAACCGGGCGGGGTCGACGGTGCCGTCGGTGAACGCCTTGACGGCGAGGTCCGAGTCGCGTTGATCCCGGATGCCGCGCGCCTTGGCGACGTTGATCAGGACGGTGAACAGCCAGGTGCGCAGCGAGGAGCGGCCCTCGAACCCGTCGATGCCCTTGAGCAGCGCGATCCACGTCTCCTGCACGACGTCCTCGGCCACGTCGTGGCTGCGCACGTAACCGCGGGCGACGCGCAACATCGCGGGCGTGTGCAGATCCACCAGACACGCGAAGGCAGCCTCGTCGCCGTTGCGCAGCAAGGCGATGAGGGCTGCTTCGTCGTCACCCGATCGGGGCATGGCCGGCTGATCGTATCCGGATCGATCGCCGCTCAGGCCCGTCTCAGCGCATCCACCAGCGTCCACGCCGCGATTCCGATCAGCGCGACGTCCTTGATCAGGAACTGCCCCGTCGAGGACAGCACCGGGAAGCCACCGGCCGAGGCCTCGAAGACGCCGGGGGTCGTGAACAGGAAGCTCAGCGTCGCCACGAACAAGCCGACGGCGATGGCGCTGCCCAGCGCTGACACCCGTGGCCACCACGGCGCCACCGCGATCAGGGCGGCGGTCGCGAGTTCCAGCACGCCCAGCAGCGACGAGAACGCCGTCACCGAGAACACGTCGTAGACCCAGCTCATCAGCGGGGAGTTCGCCACCAGCGGTTCGATTCCACGCGCCTCGTACTCGGTGAACTTCAGCAGTCCGATCCACGCGATGACGACGACGAGGCCGTACCGGGCCAGGCCTGCGCCGAGTCGCGCTACCGGAGAGTTCGGCTCGATACCGGTGGTGATGTGTTCGCGGACGGTGGTCATGGCTGCTCCTCGTGCTCGTTGGTCTCTGCCTACGAACGGGAGTGCGTCGCCACGGCCCAACCGTTACACGGTGGGATCGAGCGTGCGGTGCAGGAACTCGTAGATCAGTGCCGACCGGAACGCCGTCTGCGCGTTGTCGGCCGCACCGGCGTGCCCGCCCTCCACGTTCTCGTAGTACCGGACCCGGTGTCCCGCGGCCTCCAGCGCTGCCGTCATCTTGCGAGCGTGGCCCGGATGCACGCGATCGTCACGCGTCGACGTCGTCATCAACAGCGGGGGATAGGTGCGCTCGGCCGAGATGTTCTGGTAGGGCGAGTATTCGGAGATGAACGCCCAGTCGTCGGGGTCGTCGGGGTCGCCGTACTCCGCCATCCAGGACGCCCCGGCCAGCAGCAGGTGATAGCGCTTCATGTCGAGCAGTGGGACGCTGCACACCAGGGCGCCGAACAGCTCGGGGTACTTGGTGAGCATGATGCCCATCAGCAGACCGCCGTTGCTGCCGCCCTGGGCGGCGAGTTGGTCGACGGTCGTGATGCCGCGCGCCACCAGATCTGCTGCGACTGCGGCGAAGTCCTCGTGGACCAGGTGCCTACCCTCCCGCATCGCCTGGGTGTGCCAGCGCGGTCCGTACTCGCCGCCGCCGCGGATGTTCGCCAGCACGTAGGTGCCGCCGCGCGAGAGCCACAGCCGGCCGAGGACGCCTGCGTAGCCGGGGGTGTTCGAGTTCTCGAACCCGCCGTAGCCGCCCAGCAGCGTCTTCCCCGGCCCGTCCGCGTCGCGGTGCCCGACCACGAAGTAGGGGATCATGGTGCCGTCGGCCGACGCGACGAAGTGTTGGCGAACCTCGATGTCGGAGGCGTCGAAGAACGCAGGCGCACTCTTGATCTCGGTCAGCTCCCCGCCGGCCCGGCCCCACAGCAGCCGCGACGGCGTGTCGAAGCCGCTCGAGTCGAGCAGGATCTCGTCGCCGTACTCGTCGGCGTCGACCACCACGGTGTTGGTGTTGGGCGGTACGCCCGAAACCGGTTCGCGCTGCCACGTTCCCGGCGTGACGACCTCGATGCGGCTGGCCACGTCGGCCAGGGTGACCAGGATCAGCCGATCGCGCGTCCAGGCGTAGCTCTCCAGACTGGTGTGTTCGTCGGGTTCGAACACCACGGCGAGATCGACTGTCCCGGAGAGGAATTGCTCGTACTCGGTCGCCAGCAGCGTGCCTGCCGCGTACGTCGTGCCGCCGACCGTCCAGTCGTTGCGCGGCCGGATCAGCAGCCACTCGCGGTGGATGGACGTACCCGCATCCGTGGGCACCTCGATCTCGAGCAGCTCGCCGCCGCGCAACTCGTAGCGCTTGCGGTTGAAGAAGTCGAACGACCGTGAGACAAGCAGGCGTTCGAATCCCGGTGTGGGGTCGTAGCCGGCGCCGACGCTCACGTCGGTCACCTCGCCCTCGAACAACGTCTCGGCGGCCGACAGCGGCTCGCCGCGTCGCCAGCGCTTGGTGACGCGTGGATAACCGGAGTCGGTCAGCGAACCCGGCCCGAAGTCGGTGCCCACGATGACCGCATCCGGCCCCTCCCAACCGATGTCGGTCTTGGCCTCCGGCAGCTCGAAGCCGCCCTCGACGAAAGTCCGCGTGCGCATGTCGAATTCGCGTACGACGGTGGCATCCGAGCCCCCGCGGGACAGGTTGACCAGGGCGAGTGTCAGGTCCGGTTCGATGACGTCGGCGCCAGCCCACACCCAGTTCTCGCCATCGGCCTCGGCCAGCGCGTCGACGTCGATCACGACGTCCCAGTCGGGGACATCGGTGCGGTAGCTCTCCAGCGTCGTGCGCCGCCACAGGCCACGCGGGTTGGTCGCGTCGCGCCAGAAGTTGTACAGGTGCTCCCCGCGCCGCCGCACGTACGGAATGCGCGCATCGGTGTCGAGCACCTCGAGCGCCTCGGCGCGCATCCGGTCGAACCGGTCGTCGCAGAGGTCGGCCAGCGTCGGCTCGTTGTGCGCGGTGACCCACGCCAGCGCCTCGTCGCCGGTGACGTCTTCGAGCCAGAGGTAGGGGTCGTCTGCTGCGCGTGATTCCACGCGTCCCATTGTGTCTGCCGCGCGTAGGCTGAGCCGATGGGCGTCCCCAGCCGAGCATTGATCACCGAGGCCGCCGCCGACCTGCTCCGTCGGCTGCATGACCGTCACGGGGCGCTGATGTTCCACCAGTCCGGCGGCTGCTGCGACGGTTCGTCGCCGATGTGCTACCCCGACGGCGACTTCATCGTCGGTGACCGCGACGTGCTGCTGGCGATCCTCGACGTCGGCGATGGCGACGGCGTTCCGGTGTGGATCTCCGGGTCGCAGTTCGAGACGTGGAAGCACACCCAACTCGTCATTGACGTCGTGCCCGGTCGCGGCGGCGGGTTCAGCGTCGAGTCGCCCGAGGGCATGCGGTTCCTGTCGCGCGGGCGTGCATTCACCGAAGAGGAGAACGCCCAACTCTCGCAAGACCCGCCCATCACCGGCGCACGGTTCGAGGCAGGCGCACGGCCACCGCGGGGCGGGTCGCACGTGGTGGCCGAGGCCGCCGACGCATGCGCGATACCCGCGGGGCGCGCCGCCCAGGTTCAGGGCTAGCAGCGCACCGGAGTCTTACCGTGGAGGGGTGATTCCGCTTCCGCGGGCGTGGTGGCTGACCAGTGCGATGCTCATCGGCGTCGCGGTCGGATTCATGGCCGGGATCGCGGCAACCATGGTCGTCACGGCACCCGTGCGGCCGGACGTCGTCATCGGCCTCGTCGTGGCCGTCCCCAGCACGATCGGCCTCCTGCTGGTGCTGTGCTCCGGCCGACGCTGGATCACCACGTTCGGCGTGTTCGTCCTGTCCGTCGCGCCGGGGTGGTTGGGCGTCCTCGTCGCGATGCAGGCGGTGTCCCTTGGCTGACTCGGGTGAGCCCACGTCGAACTGGGCGCCGCTGTTCGACACCGGTGCCCACCAGGTCGCCACCGTCGAACCGCCCGGTGGCTCGTCGGGTCCGATCCCCATCTTCGCGCCGCCCGAACAGGTGCCCGGTGTCCATGCGTTCCTCAAGCGCTGGGTCCTCGGCCTCGTACTCGCAGGAGTGTGGCTCGTGGCGGGCGTCGCGGGCATGGCGCTCTGTGAGTGGTGGTTCGCGTCGCTCGACAAGACCGGTCCGGTGTTCGTGGTGCTCGTATACCTCGTCGTGTGCTCGGTGGCGGGCATGCTGCTCGCCATGGTCCCCGGCAAGCCGTTGATCACGGCACTGTCGATCGCCCTGATGTCGGCGCCGCTGGCGGCCACCGCGGGAGCCGGGCTGCTCTACGGTTCCTACGTCTACGGCTGGTTCGGCCAGTAGCGGATCGGCCGACGGTCCGGCGGCCGAGACCATTAGGCTGGGGCCGTGACTCACTATGACGTCGTCGTACTCGGAGCTGGCCCCGGCGGATACGTCGCGGCCATTCGCGCCGCCCAGCTCGGGCTGAACACCGCCATCGTCGAACCCAAGTACTGGGGCGGCGTCTGCCTCAACGTGGGTTGCATCCCCAGCAAGGCGCTGCTCCGCAACGCCGAACTGGCGCACATCTTCACCAAGGAGGCCAAGCAGTTCGGCATCAGCGGTGAGGCGACGTTCGACTACGGCGCCGCCTTCGACCGCAGCCGCAAGGTCGCCGAGGGCCGCGTCGCGGGCGTCCACTTCCTGATGAAGAAGAACAAGATCACCGAGGTGCACGGCTACGGCAAGTTCACCGACGACAAGACCATCGAGGTCGACCTCAACGACGGCGGCACCGAGACGCTGACGTTCGACAACGCCATCATCTCGACCGGCGCCCACACCAAGCTGGTGCCCGGCACGTCGATGAGCAAGAACGTCATCACCTACGAAGAGCAGATCATGGAGCGCGACCTCCCCGGGTCGATCGTGATCGCCGGTGCCGGCGCGATCGGCATGGAGTTCGGCTACGTCATGAAGAACTACGGCGTCGACGTCACCATCGTCGAGTTCCTGCCGCGCGCGCTGCCCAACGAGGACGCCGAGGTCTCCAAGGAGATCGAGAAGGCCTTCAAGAAGCTGGGCGTGAAGATCCTCACCGGCACCAAGGTCGAGTCCATCACCGACGACGGTGACAAGGTCACCGTGAAGATCAGCAAGGACGGCAAGACCGACGAACTCAAGCCCGACAAGGTCATGCAGGCCATCGGCTTCGTTCCGAACGTCGACGGCTACGACCTGAAGAAGGCGGGCGTCGAGCTGAATGACCGCGGCGGGATCGCCATCGACGACTACATGCGCACCAACAAACCGCACATCTACGCCATCGGCGACGTCACCGGCAAGCTGCAGCTGGCCCACGTGGCGGAGGCGATGGGCGTCGTCGCAGCCGAGACCATCGCCGGTGCCGAGACGCTGCCGCTTGGCGACTACCGGATGATGCCGCGCGCCACGTTCTGCCAGCCGCAGGTCGCCAGCTTCGGCCTCACCGAGCAGCAGGCGCGCGACGAGGGCTACGACGTCAAGGTCGCGAAGTTCCCGCTCACCGCCAACGGCAAGGCGCACGGCCTCGGCGAGCCGGGCGGCTTCGTCAAGGTCATCGCCGACGCGAAGTACGGCGAGCTGCTCGGCGGACACCTGATCGGGCACGACGTGTCCGAGCTGCTGCCCGAACTGACGCTGGCACAGAAGTGGGACCTCACGGTCAACGAGCTGGCCCGCAACGTGCACACCCACCCGACGCTGTCGGAGGCGTTGCAGGAGTGCTTCCACGGCCTGGCCGGCCACATGATCAACTTCTGACCCGTTGAGATCCGTCGTAGTCGCCGGGATCGGCGGGCTGATCATCGGCCATGCGCTGTGGCTGGTGGCCATCTCACTGGCGATCGAGACGACGTCGGTCAGTACCTGGGTGCTGGTGGTGGCGGCGGCTACGGTGCTCGTCGCCGTGGTCGCGGGCCTGCTGGGCAAGCGGTTCCAAGACCGGAAGTCCTACGCCAAGGCGTGGTTCCTGTGGTGCTTACCCATGGCGCCGGTGCTGTTCACGGTCATCGTCCTTGGCGTGACGTATCTCTGACCCCGGGTCGCTTCGCTCCTGCCCGCCGAGCCTCTAGCCGCGCCTAGTCCGGGAAGTCCAGCGGGATGCGCAGCGTCGCCATCGTCGCGGCCAGCCCGTCGTAATTGGCTGCCAGCATGCAGAATTCGATGAGCTGCTTCTTGCTCAGGTAGCTCGACAGCGCGGTCCACGTCTCCGTGGACATGGAGCGGGTGATCACGAACTCGTCGGTCGCGGTGATGAGCACGCGTTGTCGGTCGGTCAGCCCTTCGGCGTCCGGTCCCTCGAAGATGCGTGCCTGCATCTCGGTGTCCACCCCGCGGCTGCGGGCCAGCCTGCGGTGCTGCTGCAGTTCGTACTCGCAGTTGCGCAGGTGCCCGACGCGCAGGATCACCAGTTCGGCCTCCTGCTTGGGCAGCTTGCCCATGCCGAGCAGCGCGCCGGAGTAGGGCAGCCACAGCAGGAACAGCAGGTGGTGCTGCCCGAGGACGTTGAACAGCGCGAAACGCGGCGCGCGGATCGCCCTGGCGCCGAGCTTGGCGATCACCCAGTTGAGGGGGCCGAGTTCGCGGAACCCTCCGGGTTGGACGCGGGCGGGGGCGGCTTCGGGGGTCCGATCGGGTGCGCTCACGCACCCGAGTCTAGGGATGCTTGACCAGGTACGGCGAGACGGTGCTGCGGTGCTCGTCGAGGTCCAGCGCGCGGCCGAGGGCGGGGAAGGCGCGTTGCGGGCAGTTGTCCCGTTCGCACACCCGGCAGCCGGCGCCGATCGGCGTCCCGACCTCGCTGGAGAGGTCGAGCCCCTCGGAGTAGATCAGCCGGTGCGCGTGCCGCAGCTCGCAACCCAGGCCGATGGCGAACGTCTTGCCGGGCTGGCCGTACCGCGCTGCGCGGCGCTCGACGGTGCGGGCCACCCACATGTAGTGCCTGCCGTCCGGCATCTGGGCGATCTGCACCAGGATCTTGCCCGGGTTGGCGAACGTCTCGTACACGTTCCACAGCGGGCAGGTGCCACCGGCCGACGAGAAGTGAAAACCCGTGGCCGACTGCCGTTTCGACATGTTGCCCGCCCGGTCCACACGGACGAACGACAGCGGGACGCCACGCATGGAGGGGCGCTGCAGCGTGGACAGCCGATGCGCGATGGTCTCGTAGCTGACCGAGTAGAACGCCGAGAGCCGCTCGACGTCGTAGCGAAAGTTCTCGGCGACGTCGTGGAACTGGCGGTAGGGCAGCACCGTTGCCGCGGCGAAGTAGTTGGCCAGGCCGAGCCGTGCCAGCGTGCGCGATTCGTCGCTGGTGAAGTTGCCCTCGGCGACGCGCGCGTCGATCAGGTGGCCGAACTCGAGGTAGGCCAGCTCGGCGGCGAGCTTGAACACCACCTGACCCGAGGAGAGGTGCGCGCCGATCTCCAGCGTCTTGGTCTCGGGGTCGAAGCGGTGCAGCACGGTGTCCCCGAGATCGTTGCGCCGCACGATGCGGACGTCGTGCACGGCACGCAGCCGGTCGGACAGTTCGCGGGCCAGCTCGGCGCGGTGCATCCGCATGCGGATCGTCAGATCCTCGGCGGCCGTGTCGAGTTCGTCGAGATAGTTCTGTCGTTGGTAGAAGAAGTCGCGCACCTCTTCGTGCGGCATGGTGATCGACCCGGTGCCGCTGCCGTCGGAGAACCGGTCCTCGGTGGCGGCCGCCAGCTGCGTGGCGGTCAGGCGGTAGCGCTGGTGCAGGTTGACCATCGCGCGGGCCAGCGTCGGGTGGGAGTTCACGATGTCGGCCAGTTCGGACTGGTCCACCTCGATGCCGAGGTCGACGTCGAGGGACACCTCGCGCAGTTCGGCAACCAGTCGGGTGTCGTCCTGCGACGCGAAGAACGTGGCGTCGACGCCGAACACCTCGGTGATGCGCAGCAATACCGAGACGGTCAGGGGACGGACGTCGTGCTCGATCTGGTTGAGGTAGCTCGGCGAGATCTCGAGCATCTGCGCCAGCGCGGCTTGGCTGAACCCGCGCTCGCTGCGGAGCTGACGCACCCGTGATCCGACGAAGGTCTTGGCCACCAGACCAGCGTAGTCAACTCTGCGAAGGGTGCCTTCGCAGTCTTGGCAGACGCGGCACTGTGGCAGTATCGAAGCCCGTGACCACCAGTGGTGCAGGCGTCTCGAAGGGCCTGCTGAAGCCCATGATGCCCGTCCCCGATCCGCACCCCGACGTGTTCGACGTCGAGTGGCCGCTGCGCGTCGCCGACGTCAACCGCGAGGGCAGGCTCAAGTTCGACGCCGCCACCCGGCACATCCAGGACATCGGATCGGATCAGCTGCGCGAGATGGGCTTCGAGGAGACCCATCCGCTGTGGATCGTCCGCCGCACGATGATCGACCTGATCAGGCCCATCGAGTTCAAGGACATGCTGCGGCTGCGGCGCTGGTGCTCGGGCACGTCGAACCGGTGGTGCGAGATGCGGGTCCGCATCGACGGGCGCAAGGGCGGGCTGATGGAGTCCGAGGCGTTCTGGATCAACATCAACCGCGAGACCCAGGGGCCGGCGCGCATCAGCGACGACTTCATCGCCGGGCTGCAGCGCACGACGCCGGTGAACCGGCTGCGGTGGAAGGCCTACCTCAAGCCGGGTAGCCGCGAGGACGCCGAGCACGCGCGCCGGTACCCGGTGCGGGTGAGCGACATCGACATCTTCGACCACATGAACAACTCCGTGTACTGGAGCGTCGTCGAGGACTACCTGCACGAGCAGCCCGAGCTGATGGCGGGCCCGGTGCGGGTCACCATCGAGCACGATCTCCCGGTCGCCCTCGGTGACGAGCTGGACATCATCCGCCACGTGCACCCCGCCGGATCGACCGACCAGTTCGGCGAAGAGCTGACCGACCGGACTGTTACAACGCTCACATATGCCGTCGGCGACGTGACCAAAGCGGTCGCCTGCATCTTCGCGCTGTGACCCCACGGTTCTAACAGTACGAGCGTACTGACCTGCGAAAAGGCGTTACCCAGCGGTAACTTCTGAACCGGTTCAGGCCAGTGTGGCCTTCGCAAACTTCGCAAGTTGTCCGAACTGCTTGGCGAAAATTGGCAAGCGAAACTGGTGGACCTGCGGTTATGCGCTGTGTCATGGTCGATGTAACACTCGACTTGAATCGCTGCGGTGTTAACAAAATGCACCGCGACGACATCGCAAATGAAGTAATCGAAGGAGCATCATGTCCACCGTTGGCACGCCGAAGAGCCCCGAGCAGATCCAGCACGACTGGAACACCAACCCCCGCTGGAAGGGCATCGAGCGCACCTACAGCGCCGAGGACGTCGTCGCCCTGCAGGGACACGTCGTCGAGGAGAGCACGCTCGCCCGCCGTGGCTCCGAGATCCTGTGGGAGCAGCTCCACAGCATGGACTACGTCAACTCGCTCGGCGCCCTGACCGGCAACCAGGCCGTGCAGCAGGTCCGTGCCGGCCTCAAGGCCATCTACCTGTCGGGTTGGCAGGTCGCCGGTGACGCCAACCTGTCCGGTCACACCTACCCCGATCAGAGCCTCTACCCGGCCAACTCGGTGCCGCAGGTGATCCGCCGCATCAACAACGCACTGCTGCGCGCCGACCAGATCGCCAAGGTCGAGGGCGACCGGTCCGTCGAGAACTGGCTGGCCCCGATCGTCGCCGACGGCGAGGCCGGCTTCGGTGGCGCGCTGAACGTCTACGAGCTGCAGAAGGCCATGATCGCCGCCGGTGTCGCCGGTTCGCACTGGGAGGACCAGCTGGCCTCGGAGAAGAAGTGCGGCCACCTCGGTGGCAAGGTGCTAATCCCCACCCAGCAGCACATCCGCACCCTGACCTCGGCCCGCCTGGCGGCCGACGTCGCCGACGTGCCCACGGTCGTCATCGCCCGTACCGACGCCGAGGCCGCGACGCTGATCACCTCCGACGTCGACGAGCGCGACCAGCCGTTCATCACCGGTGAGCGGACCAAGGAAGGCTTCTACCACGTCAAGAACGGCCTGGAGCCCTGCATCGCCCGCGCCAAGGCCTACGCGCCGTACTCCGATCTCATCTGGATGGAGACCGGCACCCCGGACCTGGAGCTGGCCAAGAAGTTCGCCGAGGGCGTCAAGAGCGAGTTCCCGGACCAGATGCTGGCCTACAACTGCTCCCCGTCGTTCAACTGGAAGCAGCACCTGGACGACTCGACCATCGCGAAGTTCCAGAACGAGCTGGGCGCCATGGGCTTCAAGTTCCAGTTCATCACCCTCGCGGGCTTCCACGCCCTCAACTACTCGATGTTCGATCTGGCCCACGGCTACGCCCGCAACCAGATGAGCGCCTACGTCGAGCTGCAGGAGCGCGAGTTCGCCGCCGAGGAGCGCGGCTACACCGCGACGAAGCACCAGCGCGAGGTCGGCGCCGGCTACTTCGACCGGATCGCCACCACCGTGGATCCCACCTCGTCGACCACCGCACTCGCGGGCTCGACCGAAGAGGGCCAGTTCCACTAAGCCCCTTACCGCTCAGCAGACGCCAACTTGCACGCTTGGTACCCCGGGTGTGCGAGTTGGCGTCTGTTCGCGTTAGAAAGTGACCATGACTATTGAACGAGTCGGCGTCGTCGGCGCCGGGCAGATGGGGGCCGGCATCGCCGAGGTGTCGCTGCGGGCCGGTGTGGACGTACGCATCTACGAGCCCACCGAAGCGCTCGCAGAGGCCGGCCGTGGCCGCATCGTCTCGTCGCTGGAGCGTGGCGTCAGCCGCGGCAAGCTCACCGAGACCGACCGCGACGAGGCGCTCGCCCGCTTGAGTGTCGCCACCGACATCGCCGACCTGGCCGACCGCCAACTGGTGGTCGAGGCCATCGTCGAGGACGCCGCGGTCAAGTCGAAGGTCTTCGCACAACTCGACGAGGTCATCACCGATCCCGACGCCGTGCTGGCGTCGAACACCTCGAGCATCCCGATCATGAAGATCGCCGCGGCCACCAAGAACCCCAGCCGCGTGCTGGGTCTGCACTTCTTCAACCCGGTGCCCGTCCTGCCGCTGGTCGAACTGGTGCCGACGTTGGTCACGACCGACGAGGCGCTGGCCCGCGTCGAGCAGTTCGCGGGCGAGACGCTCGGCAAGAAGGTCGTCCGCTGCACCGACCGCTCGGGCTTCGTCGTCAACGCGCTGCTGGTGCCCTTCCTACTCTCGGCGATCCGGATGGCCGAGGCCGGCGTCGCCACCGTCGAGGACATCGACACCGCCGTCGTCGCCGGGCTGTCGCACCCGATGGGCCCGCTCAAGCTCTCGGACCTCGTCGGCCTGGACACGCTCAAGCTCATCGCGGACTCGATGTTCGCCGAGTTCAAGGAGCCGCTCTACGGCCCGCCGCCGCTGCTGCAGCGCATGGTCGAGGCCGGTCAGCTGGGCAAGAAGTCGGGCAAGGGCTTCTACAGCTACTAGGTTGCCCTCATGAGCGAATGGGTTGCACCGGTGCTGACCCTGGCGGTGATTGCGATCGTCATCAGGGGGTTGTTCTGGTATTTCACTCAGATTCGAAAGGGCCGGGCCGACCACCTCGTGAGTCCCGACTGGCCGGACATGGTGCGCCCGGGATCATGGGAGCTGGACGTAGCCGGCCCGCGGAGCGAGACCAGTGAGTTCTATGACCCAGACGATCCGAGCAACCGCCGAGCCGGTGGTGTCGGCGACATCAGCTGAGTAGTCGAACCGGGTCCTCGTCGATGCGCAATGATGTCGGTTAGTCAACGGCGCAGCGCGGGAACCTAGGGACATGGCATCCACGGTCACCCGCGGTGAGGAGCCGGGCTCGCTGCGCCAGGCGGTAGTCGGCGCTGGGGTCGGCAATACGGTCGAGTGGTACGACTTCGCGATCTACGGCTTCCTGGCCACGTACATCGCGGACAAGTTCTTCCCATCGACCAACGACACCGCGGCACTGCTCAGCACCTTCGCGGTGTTCGCCGTCGCGTTCTTCATGCGTCCGCTTGGCGGATTCTTCTTCGGCCCGCTCGGTGACCGGATCGGTCGCAAGCGGGTGCTGGCGATCGTGGTGGTCCTGATGTCGATCTCCACGCTGGGCATCGGTCTGGTGCCGAGCTATGAGTCGATCGGCGTCGCAGCGCCCCTGCTTCTGGTGCTCCTGCGCTGCGTGCAGGGCTTCTCGGCAGGCGGCGAGTACGGCAGCGGAGCCTGCTTCCTGGCGGAGTACGCCCCTACGCGTCACCGCGGACTGGTCGTCGCCTTCCTCGTGTGGTCGGTGGTGATCGGCTTCCTGCTCGGGTCGGTGACGGTCACCGCGCTCGGGGCGATGTTGTCCGACGACGCGATGAACTCCTACGGGTGGCGCATTCCGTTCTTCATCGCGGGCGCTCTGGGAGTGGTGGGCCTCTACATCCGCCTGCGGTTGCGCGACACCCCGGAGTTCGAGGCGCTTCAAGAGACCGGAGAAGTGGCGCAATCGCCGCTGAAGGAGGCCATGCGGACGGCATGGCGGCCGATACTGCAGATCGTCGGTCTGGTCATCGTGCACAACGTCGGCTTCTACGTCGTGTTCACCTATCTGCCGACCTACTTCACGCAGACGCTCGGATTCACCGAGACCGACGCCTTCATCTCGATCACAGTGGCGAGTGTCGTTGCGCTGCTGCTGATCTTGCCCTTGGCCGCACTATCGGACCGAGTCGGCCGCAAGCCACTGCTGATAGCCGGCGCCGTCGGATTCGCCGTCGGCTCCTATCCACTGTTCTCACTGCTGAACTCTGGATCGCTCGTCGCTGCGATCGCAGCGCATGCGGGCTTGGCGGCCATCGAATCGGTGTTCGTGTCGGCGTCGTTGGCAGCCGGCGCGGAGCTTTTCGCGACGCGGGTGCGATCCACGGGATACTCGATCGGCTACAACGTCTCGGTGGCCCTGTTCGGCGGAACGGCGCCCTATGTGGCTACCTGGTTGGCCGATCGGACCGGGAACGACGTCGCTCCGGCGTTCTACGTGATCGCGGCCGCCATTGCGTCCCTGGCGACGGTGTTGACCATGCGGGAGACCGCTGGACGTCCCCTGCGGGCGGTCGATGCGCCGACTGCAACCGCACGCTGAACCACTACCTCTCAGCGCCAGGACCTACGCCTTGGCCAGGCGCTTCTTCTCCGCCTCGACGTCGAAATCAGCTGCGGGCCAGGACAAGTCGAGACCTTTGAGGGCCTCGATCAGCAGTTCGGTGACGGCGAGCCTGCCGTACCACTTGCGGTCGCACGGGATCACGTGCCACGGCGCGATGTCGGTGGACGTGCGTTCGAGCATCGCCTGATAGGCCTCCTGGTACCTGGGCCACAGCATCCGCTCGTCGACGTCGGCGGGGTTGTACTTCCAGAACTTGTCCGGCCGGTCGAGACGCTCGGAGAGCCGCTTCTTCTGTTCGTCGAGCGAGACGAACATGGCGACCTTGACGATCGTCGTGCCGTCGAGCGCCAATCGCTTCTCGAAGTCGTTGATGGTGTCGTAGCGGGTGCTCCAGACCTCGGGCGCGACGAGGTCGTGCACGCGGACGATCAGCACGTCCTCGTAGTGCGAACGGTCGAACACCCCGATGTGTCCTGGCGTCGGGAGCTTCCGTTCGATGCGCCAGAGGAAGTCGTGGGCAAGTTCCTCCTCGGTCGGCTTGCCGAAGTTGGCATACTGAATGCCCTGCGGATTCCCTGCTCCCACAACGTGTTTGACGATGCCACCCTTGCCAGCGGTATCCATGCCCTGCAGCACGAGCAGCACCTTGCGGTTGTCGCCGGCCAGGCTGTTGGCGTAGAGCATCTCCTGCAGTTCGGCGAAGCGTTCGGCACGCTCCAGCAGCAGGTCGGGTGCATCGGACTTGCTGCCCTTGAAGCCCGGCGTGGAGTTCGTCTCGATCGCGGCGACGGAGTCACCCGGCTTGAACTGCAGGTGGACGTGCGGTTCGTGGGTCCACAGCTCGGGCAACTCTGAGGCGTCGGTCACGGGTTCAGTCAAGCACCTGACGCGGCACGATCGGGGACGGATGCGGCATGGAGTTGAACTTCTCCAGCGACCCGCCCACCTCGACGATGCCGCACAACGCATTCCACGACAGCATCGTGAGGTAGTCGATCAGTTCGTCGGACGTCATCCGGGGGTTCGACATCCAGGAGTGGGTGGCCAGTTGCACGCCGCCGACGGTGTGGAACGACCACGGCTCGGCGCCGCTGGTGTCCATGCCCGCCGCGGCCATCCGCCTGCGCAGCATGACGGCGAGCATCCGCGCGATGATCTGCTCCGAGTCGGCGACGGCCTTGCTCTTGGCCGAGCTGTTGGCCATCACGAACCGGTAGGGCTCGGGCTCGGCGGCCACGGTGTCGACGTAGACGCGGATGACCTCGCGCGTGAGTGCGTAGCCGTCGAGGTTCGCCTTCAGCGCCGCGGCCATGTTGGGGATCAGCGTGGTCTGCGCGAAGCGCATCATCACCGCGGTGGTGAGGTCGTTCTTGTCGACGAAGTAGCGGTACAGGACCGTCTTGGAGACGCCGATCTCCGCGGCGATCTCGTCCATGCTGACATTGCTGCCGACCCGACGAATGGCTTCCAGCGTGCCGTCGACCAGTTCGTTCCTGCGATCGACTTTGTGCTGATGCCAGCGCCGTTTGCGGCCGTCGGTCTTCACCGCGGTCGCAGAAGATTGCTGTGCCACTGTTGCCGTTTTCCCATTCCCTCGTCCGAGTCGATGATACGGCGCAGCCCGGGCCATGGGGCGGTGGGCGGAATCCGCCCACCGGGCGATGACGGATGATGGAGGCGTGTCTTTGCGCGAAGTCCCCGGACCCGATCAGGCGACGCGTCCCAGCCTCGCGACCACGCTCGCCGGCGTCGACTCCTCCGCCGATGCCGAACGGGCCCGCTCGCTGCGCCAGATGAAGCTGGTGGCGCTCGGGTTCCTGCTCGGCGCCACCGTGGTGTTCCTGGTCTGCACGTGGGCACAGTCCAACGGTGCCGCGCCATGGGTGGGTTACGTGCGCGCCGCCGCCGAGGCGGGCATGGTGGGCGCGCTCGCCGACTGGTTCGCGGTGACGGCGCTGTTCAAGCACCCTCTCGGCATCCCGATCCCGCACACCGCGATCATCAAGCGCAAGAAGGATCAGCTGGGCGAGGGCCTCGGCACCTTCGTGCGAGAGAACTTCCTGTCCGCCGAGGTCATCGAGACCAAGCTGCGTGATGCGCAGGTCACCGCCCGCGTCGGCAGGTGGCTGGCACACCCGACGAACGCCGAGCGGGTGGCGGCCGAGGCCTCCACCGTCCTGCGGGTACTGGTCGAGATGCTGCGCGACGACGACGTCCAGCAGCTGCTGGACCGCATGATCGTCAAGCGCGTCGCCGAGCCGCAGTGGGGGCCGCCGATCGGCCGGGTGCTCACGTCGCTGCTCCAGGAGGAACGCCAGGAGGCGTTGCTGCAGTTGCTGGCCGACCGCGCCTTCGAGTGGTCGCTGAACGCCGGCGAGACCATCGAACGCGTCATCAACCGCGATTCGCCGACGTGGTCGCCGCGCTGGGTCGACAACCTGGTCGGCGACCGCATCCACCGCGAGCTGATGGACTTCACCGACAAGGTGCGTCGCGACCCCCAGCACGAACTGCGGCAGTCGGCGACGAAGTTCCTCTTCGAGTTCGCCAACGACCTGCAGCACGACGACACGACGATCGCCCGTGCGGAGAAGGTCAAGGAACAGATCATGGCCCGCGACGAGGTGACCCGGGCAGCAGAGACGGCGTGGACGGCCGCCAAGCGGATCATCCTCGAGTCGGTCGACGACCCGTCGTCGGCGCTGCGCGAGCGCGTGGCGGACTCCGTGGTGCGCATCGGGGAGTCGCTGCGAGACGACCCGGAGCTGCGCGACAAGGTCGACAACTGGATCCTGCGCGCCGCGAAGCACCTCGTCTCGCAGTATGGGACGGAGATCACAGCGATCATCACCGAGACCATCGAGCGCTGGGATGCCGAGGAGGCGAGCCGCCGCATCGAACTGCACGTCGGCCGTGACCTGCAGTTCATCAGGATCAACGGCACCGTGGTCGGATCGCTCGCAGGCCTGATCATCTATTCGATAGCTCAACTACTGTTCTGACCTGCGCTAGCAGGTGCTTGCAAAAGTTAGCACCCCGTTCTACGGTTGATTTCGTCATCGAAGATCAATCGCGGATGAGGGGGCAACGTACGTGTCGCAAGACGAGAACATTGCCGCCGTCGTCACCAGTGCGGCGTCCAGCGCAGCACAGGACATCGGCGGCTTCATCCGGGCCAAGCGGGAGGCCGCGCACGTATCGGTGAGGCAACTCGCCGAGCAGGCCGGGGTCAGCAACCCCTACCTGAGCCAGATCGAACGTGGGCTGCGCAAGCCGTCAGCCGACGTGCTCAGCCAGATCGCCAAGGCTCTGCGGGTTTCCGCTGAAGTGCTCTACGTCCAGGCCGGAATGCTGGAGCCGACCGAACGGAGCGAAGTGCGGGACGCCATCGTCGCCGACGCTGCCATCACCGAGCGGCAGAAGCAGGTGCTGCTCGACATCTACACCTCCTTCGTTCAGCAGAACGAGGCGTTGGCAGTCGAAGCGGCTTCCGTCGTCATCGACGAGGAACCGGGGACGGACTGAAGTCCGCGCATCCGATCGACGAAGAAACATCCGAAGAATTCCGAGAAGGGAAACACTGACATGGCCGACAAGAACCAGACCAACATCGAAGACCTCAAGGCTCCGCTGCTCGCCGCCGTCGGTGCGGCCGACCTGGCGCTCGCCACGGTCAACGAGATCGTCGCGACCCTCCGTGAGCGTGCAGGCGACGCCCGCAGCGACGCCGAGGCGCGCGTCGAAGAGGCCCGGGCCAACCTGAACAAGCTGTCCGAAGAGCTGCCGAGCCAGGTGGGCGAGATCCGCGAGCGCCTCAACGCCGACGAGCTGCGCAAGGCCGCCGAGAACTACGCCGACAACGCGACCACCACCTACAACCGGCTCGTCGAGCGTGGCGAGGAAGCGCTTACCCGCCTCCGCAGCCAGCCCGCGATCGAGGATGCGGCCAACCGCGTCGAGAGCGTGACCGACCAGGCCGTCGAGCTGACGCAGGATGCGCTCGGCACCGTGGCCACGCAGACCCGCGCCGTGGGTGAGCGTGCCGCCAAGCTGGTCGGCGTCGAACTGCCGAGCAAAGCCGCCCAGGCGGCCACCCCGGTGCAGCGAGCGGCCAAGAACACTCCCGTGAAGAAGGCCCCCGCCACCAAGGCCCCCGCGGCCAAGGCGCCGGCCAAGGCGACCACCGGCAGCACCCCCGCCAAGGCTCCGGCTGCCAAGGCGCCCGCCGCCAAGGCCACGCCTGCCAAGACCGCCGCGAAGAAGGCCCCGGCCAAGAAGGCTCCGGCCAAGAAGGTCACCCAGAAGTAGCACGCGAGGCCCACGTGGCACAGGAGGGCGTGACCCGCATAGGCTTGAGGCGTGGAGCCTCAGAACCTGGTGGGTTACGTCCTCCTCGTCATTCAGGTGGCGGCCCTGGCGACCGGCGCGTACGCCTTCGTCCACGCCGCCATGCAGCGCCCCGACGCATTCACCGCCGCCGAGAAGATGAGCAAGCCGATCTGGCTCGCCATCATCGGCGGCACCGCCCTGCTGGCCTTCGTCCTCGGCGCTCCCGTCGGTTCGGCCGTCGTCGCGTGTGCGGCAGGCATCTACATCGTCGACGTGCGTCCCAAGGTCCTCGACGTCCAGGGCAAGTCCCGGTAACTCGAGTGCTCCGCCTCCTCGCCGCCGGTCTGGCGGCCGTCGCACTGACCGCGCCCGTCCTCGTGGCGGCACCGGCGTCCGCCGAACCGGCCGCGGGCCCGCCGTTCGTAGCCAGCACGCACTGGGCCAAGTGGGGTGACCTGTCCACGCTGCGCGTGTATCCGACGGCGTCGGCCCGCTCGATCTCGACCCAGCCCGGCACCGTCGTCCAGGCCGACGAGGCGTGGGCCGAGGTCCTGGCCCAGGCGCCCGACGCCGACATCCCCGGCATGCGGGCACAGTTCATGTGTCACTGGCAGTTCGCCGAACTCGTCGAACCCGGCAAGACCAGCTGGAACCTCGAACCGTGGCGGCCCGAGGTCGACGAGGCCACGATGATCGCGACGCGATGCAATCCCGGTGGCACCGAGGAGCCGTTCTGATGGACCGGTGGGCAGGAGCGGAGCGACCGGGGGATCAGACGCGCCAGTGGACCCGCAGTCGCGTGTCCGAACTCGTCGACCACACGCTGCTCAAGCCCGAGGCCACCGAGAACGACATCGCGTTCTTCGTCGAGGAGGCAACCGAACTCGACGTGTACGCGATCTGCGTGTCGCCGTCGATGCTCAAGGCCGTCAGCCGGTGCGGTGCGGTCGGATTGACCACCGCCGCCGTCGTCGGCTTCCCGTCCGGCAAGCACGTCCCGGAGATCAAGGCGCACGAGGCGTCGGTGGCCGTCGCGATGGGGGCGACGGAGATCGACATGGTGATCGATGTCGGTGCCGCCGTCGCCGGCGACTTCGAGACCGTGCGCGCCGAGATCGCCTACGTCCGTGCGGCGATCCCGAACACCGTGCTCAAGGTGATCGTGGAATCCGCTGCGCTGCTTGATCTCTCGGGTGAGCAGACCCTGATCGACGTGTGCCGTGCGGCCATGGCCGCTGACGCCGACTTCGTCAAGACGTCGACGGGATTCCACCCGGCGGGCGGGGCATCGGTCCGTGCCGTCGAGTTGATGGCCGACACCGTCGGTCCCGAGGTCGAGGTGAAGGCCAGCGGTGGCATCAGGACCGCCGCCGACGCCATCGCCATGCTCGACGCCGGGGCGACCCGGCTGGGTTTGTCGGGCACCCGCGCCGTGCTCGACGGGCTGCCCGACTGACCCGCTAGGTCAGCTTCCGGTCGAACGTCTTGGCCTCCCCGCGCTCGACGGCGCCGTCGTGCCGAGCGGCCGCCCGCTCGAGCAGCTCCATCAGCGCAGGCTCGTCGCGCACCATCTGCCGATACTTCGGGCCCAGCGCCAGGATCTGGTCGCGCTCGGCCAACAGCTTGTTGAATATGCGCTCGCGTTCGGCGGCGTCCGTCGTGTACTCCGCGTCGAGGTAGGCCGTGGCGTGGCGCCGCGCGTTGGCGATCGCCGTCTGCGCCTTGCCCTTTCGGCTGACCAGCGATGCAATCACGGTGACGACGAGGACCCCGATGATCACCGACAGGGACACCGCGGTGCTGATCTCGACGACGCTCACCGGTTCGCCGTCGTTTATGAACGGCACGTTGTTCTCGTGCAGCGCGTGCAGCATCAGCTTGACGCCGATGAAGCCGAGGATGGCGGCCAGGCCGTAGGAGAGGTAGATCAGGCGGTCGAGCAGGCCGTCGATCAGGAAGTACAGCTGCCGCAGGCCCAGTAGGGAGAACGCGGTCGCGGTGAACACGATGAAGACGTCCTGGGTGAGGCCGAAGATCGCCGGGATCGAGTCGAGCGCGAACAGGATGTCGGTGCCGCCGATGGCGACCATGACCAGCAGCATGGGCGTCATCGCCCGCTTGCCGTCGACGAGGGTGAACAGCTTGTCGCCGTCGTAGTGCTCGGTGGTGTGAAAGACCTTCTTGGCCAACCGGATGATGAAGTTGTCGGCCGAGTGCGACTCCTCGCCGTCGGGCTTGAGCATGTTGCCCGCGGTCAGCAGCAGGATCAGCCCGAACAGGTAGAACACCCACGCGAAGGAATTGATCAGCGCGGCGCCGAGGAAGATGAACCCGGTGCGGGCGATCAGCGCGAACACGATCCCGAACAGCAGCACCTTCTGCTGGTCCTCACGCGGCACGCGGAAGCTCGCCATGATGATGAGGAAGACGAACAGGTTGTCGACCGACAGCGCCTTCTCGGTGACGTAGCCGGCGAAGTACTCGCCACCGGCCTGGCTACCGCCGAAGACGAGCACTCCGACGCCGAACAGCACCGCGATGCCGACGTAGAGCGCCGACCAGGTGGCCGCCTCCTTGAGCGTCGGCACGTGTGCCTTGCGGACGTGGAAGAAGAAGTCGAACAGCAGCAGGCCGACGATCCCGACGATCGTCAGGCCCCATACCCAGCTTGGAACAACCATGATCAACAGTAAACACGGTCGACGCGTCGGCGCTGGTCAGATGCCATGACGACAGCGTGACGGTCAGGCTAGATGCCCGAGAAGCAGGCGTCGTCGCCCTGGCCGCCGGCAGGCATGGTGGCGTTCTGCGCCGAGAGCTTGGTGACGATGCCCGAGTCGGTGACCTCGATGCTGTCGGCGCGAAGCGCTAGCGGATAGTCCTTGGTCAGCTGGGCGGTGAACACGTCGAGTGCCGGCTGCACTGCCTCACGCGGCAACGTGAAGCCGAGGCCGGTCAGCTCCACCACCTCCAGCGAGATGGCGCCGTCGACGACCCGCGGCTTGGCCACGATGTCGCCGAGCGCGCCCTGCAGCTGCACCGTGCCGTCCGACGGGTCGGTGGTGACGCCGTTGACGAAGCTGCCGATTAGCGGGATGGAGTCCTGAATCGTCTGCTTGATGCCGTCGGACGACCACGTGACGGTCGCGTTCATCGAACCGATGGTGCCCGCCGAGTTGCCGCCCTCGGCGACGCGCACGTCGTCGATGACGATGTCGGCCTTCATGCCCTTGGCCTCGCGCAGCCGGTTGCCCGCGGTCGTGATGTGGATGCCGCTGTAGTGCCCACTGAGGTGTTGCAGCAGGAACGGCCGCGCACCGAACGACACGTCGACGCTGTCCTGCACGACGCACTCGGTGGCCCTGGCGACCTCCTGGTTGCCGAGGTGGCGGGCGTACAGCTCCGCGCCCACCAGTCCGGCGAGTGCCAGCGCGGCCACGATCACCACGACCAGCGTGAGCGAGAGCGGGTCGCGGAACATCCGCTTGCCCGACGAGCCCTTGTCGGTGGGCGGCGGGGGTGGGGTCGAGCCGCCGGTTTGCGTGGGGCCTCCGGGTGGGGGTGGGTAGCCCTGCTGCGGTGCTCCGTACTGCGACGTCGGTTGGTACGAGGGTGCGCCGGTCGGAGGGTTTTGCCCATGCGGTGGCTGGTTGCCCGGACGGGCCCACGGATCGGTCATTGGCGCGATTCTGCCCTACTCCACTGAACGGAGTCCGTGCGGTTGCGCAGCACCCCGATGGATTTGCGGGCCTCGTCGACGGCGTCGGGGTCGACGTCGGCGATCAGCAGACCGGGTTCGTCACCCGCCGAGACCAGCGCCGATCCGGTGGGGGAGGCGACGAGGCTGCCCCCGACGCCCGTCGGTCCCGACGCCGCGATCTCCGACCCGGGATAGGCCTGGTCGACGGCGGCGACGTAGCCGGCGGTGTCGAGCGCGCGGGCGCGGGCCAGCAGCGTCCACTGGTCGAGCTTGCCGGGCCCCGCGCCCCACGACGCGTGCACCGTGATCAGGTGGGCGCCGCGGCGGGCCAGCTCGACGTACAGCTCGGGGAAGCGGATGTCGTAGCAGGTGGTCAGTCCCACGACGACGTCGCCCACCGTGATGACCACCGGCTCCGAACCTGGTGCCACGGTGCGTGATTCGGCGTATCCGAACGCGTCGTAGAGGTAGATCTTGTCGTAGTGCGCGTCGACGCCGGGGCCGGTCGCGATGAGCGTGTTGGTGACCCGCCCGTCGCCGCTGGGGCAGAACATACCCGCCACCACCACGACGCCGGTGCGCTCCGCGATTGCGCGGACGCCCGACGACCAGGGACCGTCGAGGGGCTCGGCAATCGGTTTGAGCGGCACCCCGAACCGGCACATGGTCGCCTCGGGGAACAGCACGAGCCGGGCGCCGGAGTCGGCGGCGCGTTGGGCGTAGTCCTCGACCAGGGTGAGATTGGCCGACGGGTCGGGGCCGGTGGAGACCTGTGCGAGCGCGATCCGCATCCACCGAGCCTACTGCCGGATCAGGTCGGGGCCACCGTGTCCCAGGGGACGCACAGCACGCCGTCGCGCATCCTGCGGCGGGGCGGTTCGACGGGAATCCCCTGGTCGCGCAGCAGTTCGAGCATCGCGCGCCACCGCACCCTCGGTCCGAACACCCCGTGCGCGGCTGCACTGGCCCACGCCCGGTCCGCAGCGGTGAGCAGAGCGTGCACGGGTTGGCCCTCGACGTTGTGGTGGATCAGGACCTTCGGCAGCCGCTCGGCCAGATCCGACGGCTTGTCGATGGCGAACGGGTCGCATGCCAGGACCAGACTCACCGGGCCGAGCGCGTCGAGCAGCACCCAGCAGCACCGCCTGCCCAGTTCGTCGCACGTGCCGTCGACGATCAGGCCGCCGGGTGCGAGCGCCCGCGTCATCACGGCCCAGGCCTCGGGCACGGCGGCGGCGTCGTATTGCCGCAGCACGTTGAATGCGCGCACCAGAATCGGTGTGCGCCCGGCCATTTCGAATCCGCCGAGCCCGAATTCGACGTCCGAGTCGGGGCCCGCGACGGTGCGGGCGGTCTCGACGCGCTCGGGGTGGATCTCCAGCCCCACGACGCGGACATCGTGGCGCACCGTCCGCAGCCGTGCGGCCAATTCGAGCGTGGTGACCGGGAGCGCGCCGTAGCCGAGGTCGACGACCAGGGGATCGGCGGCCGAGAGCAGCGCGGCCCGCACCCGCGGGGAGTGCACCAGCCACCGGTCGCTCCGCCGCAGCCGGTTGTAGCCGGTGGTGCCGCGGGTGAGCTGTCCGATGGGGCCGCTCATGGGTCGATTGTCCACCTCCTCCACCTCGTCGAACGTCGGTTACCGTCACGCCGCGTCGGCGTGTCGCGTGGCGGTAACCAACGTTCGCGGAGACGGGGGCAATGAGTCAGGCGTTGGCCCGCAGCCACTCCGTGGTGAAGCGTTGTTCGGCGCTGAGCAGTTCGACGAGCTGATTGCCGATGAAGTTCTCGACCTTGCCGCCGACCAGCGGGATGCGGACCTCGACGGTGGCGGTGAACTCGAGACGGGAGCCGGATCCGGCGGGCGTCAGCACCGCGGTGCCGGTCAGCGATGCGGGCGCGCCGGGGATCGTGCCCTTCACGGTGCCGGTGGACTGGCCGTCGCGCACGGGCGACCAGATCTCCTCGCGTACGAAGTGCAGGTCGCCGTGGTGGAACTGCGACACCAACCCGGGCAGCCTGCTCGCCCACAGCGTCTGCGTGGTCACGACGTCGATGCCGCCGTCGTCGGTGACCGTCATGGAGTCGAGCGTTGCTTCGTCGGCACCCGAGTCCGCCAGCCGGTCGAGCCAGTACTGCCGATCGCCGAAGGCCCCGTGCACCTGAGTGACAGTGCCGCCGTATTCGGCGGACATGTCGAAGGACCGCGACATAGCCGCCCACGCTACCGTTGGCTCCCGTGGTCACTTCGCACATCGGAGGCGTGGCGGTCGAGGAGGCCGTTCCCCTCGCCCCGCTGACCACCCTGCGCATCGGTCCGGTCGCCCGGCGGTTGCTGACGTGCACGACGACCGATCAGCTGATCGCGGTGCTGCGTGAACTCGCCGATGCCGAACGGGTGCTGGTGCTCGCGGGCGGCTCCAACGTCGTGCTCGCCGACGACCTCGACGACCTCACCGTCGTGCGCATCGCCAACACCGCGGTGACTGTCGAGGGCAACGTGTTGCGCGCCGAGGCGGGCGCGGAGTGGGACGACGTCGTCGCGGCCTCGCTGCGACACGGGCTCGGCGGCCTGGAGTGCCTGTCCGGGATCCCCGGTTCGACGGGCGCCACGCCCGTGCAGAACGTCGGCGCGTACGGCGCCGAGGTGGCCGACACGATCAGCCGGGTGCGGTTGCTCGACCGACGCTCCGGCCGCGACGAGTGGGTGACACCGGACACGCTGGGGTTCGGGTACCGGCACAGCGTCTTGAAGAACTCCGACCACGCCGTGGTGCTCGAGGTGGAGTTCACCCTGGACGTCGAGGGGCGCAGCGCGCCGGTGCGCTACGGCGAACTGGCCAGGACGCTCGGCGTCGAGCCGGGCACCCGCACCGACCCCGCCCGCGTGCGCGCCGCGGTGCTCGAGCTGCGGGCCGGCAAGGGCATGGTGCTCGACGACGACGACCGCGACACCTGGAGCGTCGGCTCCTTCTTCACCAACCCGGTGGTCGGCGAGGCCGACTTCGAGCGGCTGCGCGCCGACGGTCCGCTGCCCAATTACCCGGCGCCCGACGGGGTGAAGCTCGCCGCCGGATGGCTCGTCGAACACGCGGGCTTCGGCAAGGGCTTCCCCGGCAACGGGGCCGCCGCGACGCTGTCGACCAAGCACGCGCTCGCGTTGACCAACCGCGGAACGGCCACCACGGCGGACGTCCTCGCACTGGCCAGAACCGTTCGCGACGGGGTCCGGGACCGGTTCGGGATCGATCTCACACCCGAGCCGTGCCTGATTGGCTGCTCCCTCTAGGTACTCTTGGTCCACGTGACCATCAACCGCCGCCAGGCACTCACTGCGCTCGCGGTCGGTACGTCCGGATTCCTCGCCGCATGCTCGGGCAAATCGATCACCGGTTCCGGTGGAACGCCCGAATCCGAGGCGCCCGCACCCGCCAAGGTGACGTTCTCCCCGGCCACAGCCAGCGCCGACGTCGTCCCCACGACGCCGGTGGCCGCCGAGGTCGAGAACGGGTGGTTCCAGCGCGTCACGCTCACCAATCCCGAGGGCAGGGTCGTCGCGGGGGTCGTCAACCGCGACCGCACGTCGTTCACGGTCACCGAGCCGCTCGGCTACGGCGTCGAGTACACCTGGGGAGGCTCTGCGGTCGGCAACGACGGCAAGGCGATCCCGGTGCAGGGCAGCTTCACGACCGTCAACCCGCAAGTTCAGGTCAGCGGCCAGTTCCAGCTCGCCGACGGTCAGACGGTCGGCGTCGCTGCGCCGATCATCATCCAGTTCGACGCCGATATCGCCGACGAGGACAGGGCGACCGTCGAGAAGGCGCTGAACGTCACCACCGAACCCCCGGTCGAGGGCAGTTGGGCATGGCTGCCGAACGAGGCAGGCGGCTCCCGCGCGCACTGGCGCACCCGCGAGTACTTCCCGTCCGGCACGCAGGTGCACGTCAAGGCCAACCTGTACGGCGTGCCGTTCGGCAGCGGCGCGTACGGCGCTCAGGACGTCACGCTGGACTTCGGCATCGGCAGGCGCCAGGTGGTCAGGGCCGAGGCGTCGAGCCACCGCATCCAGGTGCTCGACGAGGCGGGCGCGGTGATCATGGACTTCCCGTGCAGCTACGGCGAGGGCGACCTCGATCGCAACGTCACGCGTAGCGGCGTCCACGTGGTCACCGAGAAGTACGAGGACTTCTACATGACCAACCCGGCCGCCGGCTACGCCAACGTGCGCGAGCGGTTCGCGGTGCGCATCTCCAACAACGGCGAGTTCATCCACGCCAACCCTGCCAGCTCGGGCGCCCAGGGCAACAGCAACGTCACCAACGGGTGCATCAACCTGTCGATCGGCGACGCAGAGCAGTACTTCAACACCGCCATCTACGGCGACCCGGTCGAGGTCACCGGCACCCGGATCGACCTGTCGTACGCCGACGGCGACATCTGGGACTGGGCCGTGCCGTGGGAGGAGTGGAAGTCGATGTCGGCGCTGTCCGATCAGGCGCCGCCGTCGAACATCCCGGTCAACGCCCCGATCACGCCGAGCGGTGCACCGACGCCGTCGGGCACCAGCACCCCGGTTCCCGCTCCCGGCGGCTAGCGACGTCAGGTCGTCCGGTTGAACCTGCCGTTGGGCGCCTGATCCCGCGGGCGGATGACGATCTGGTCGAGGTTGACGTGCGACGGCTGCGACGCCACGAACCCGATGACCTCGGCGACGTCCTCGGCCACCAGCGGCGTGATGCCGCGGTACACGTTGTCGGCCCGGTCCTGGTCGCCGTCGAAGCGCACCAGCGAGAACTCGGTCTCGACGGCGCCGGGCGCGAGTTCGGTGAGCCGCACCGGCCTTCCGAGCAACTCGCCCCGCAGCGTGCGGTGCAGCGCGCCCTGCGCGTGCTTGGCCGCGGTGTAGCCCGAGCCGCCGTCGTAGGTCTCGAACGCGGCGATCGAGGTGATCGTGACGACCAACCCGTCACCCGAGTCGATCAACATGGGCAGCAGTGCCCGCGTGACGCGGAGCGTGCCGAGCACGTTGGTCTCCCACATCCAGCGCCAGTTCTCCTCGTCGGCGTCGAGCACCGGCTCGAGACCCTTGGCGCCGCCGGCGTTGTTGACGAGCACGTCGACGCGGTCCAGGCCGGCCGCGAGCGCATCGATCGCAGCCTGGTCAGTGACGTCCGCCACAATGGCGGTGCCGCCCACCTCGTCGGCGACCGCCTGTATGCGGTCCTTGCGCCTACCCACGCAGACCACGTGGAAGCCAAGCGCGGCAAGGGTTTTGGCAGTGGCAGCACCGATGCCGGAGCTGGCGCCGGTGACCACTGCGACACGCTGTCGAGTTTCAGAAGCCGTCATTCCCACGACTCTAGCCAGCGTGCTAAATTCTGGTCGTGTCCCTTAGTCAGGCTTCGCGTATCGCCGTCCGGCGTGCGTGTTGTTGTCGTCGCTCGACACGCTGCGCCTGACTGAACCCGGACTCCTTCGTCCTGCTGAGTCGCCAGGTGTGGCCCGAAAACCCACCAGCCGACTTCCCTCAAGGACGACAACGTGTCTACTCCCACCTCCCTCTCCACCACCGCCCTCCTCACCGCGTCGGCCGGTAGCCGCCAGACTGCGGCATCGCACGCCAAGCGCGCACTGCTGGCCCGCCACCACATCGTGGCTCCCTCGCTCCGCGTCGCCGACGCCGCCGCGGCCGCCGTCTTCGGCGCCGCCCGGGTGCGCGGGCCGATCGCCCGCGACGTCATCGCCAAGGTCACCGGCCTGAGCATCGCGACCGTGAACCGCCAGGTCACGGCCCTGCTGGACGCGGGAATCCTGCGTGAGCGCGCCGACCTCGCAGTCTCCGGAGCGATCGGCAGGCCGCGCGTGCCCGTCGAGGTCAACCACGAGCCGTTCCTGACGCTCGCCGTCCACATCGGCGCCAAGACCACGAGCATCGCCGCCACCGACCTGCTCGGGCGGACGCTCGACGTCGTCGAGACGCCCACGCCGGTCGGCAACCAGAGCGCGGCGCTCGCATCGCTGGCAGGCAGTGCGAGTCGCTACCTGAGCCGTTGGCACCGGCGCAGGCCGCTCTGGGTCGGCGTCACCGCAGGCGGCGCGGTGGACAGCGTCACGGGACTGGTGGACCACCCGCGGCTCGGCTGGACGGGTGCACCCGTCGGCGCCGTGCTCGCCGAGACACTCGCGCTGCCGGTCTCCCTCGCCTCGCACGTGGATGCCATGGCCGGTGCGGAACTGCTGCTCGGCGCCCGCAGGCGCGACGGCCGCACCACGGACGCCTCGGCGCGCGACACGGGCACCAGCCTCTACGTCTACGCCCGTGAGACGGTCGGTTACGCGCTGTCGATCGGTGGCCGCGTGCACTCGCCCGCCAGCGGGCCAGGCACGATCGCCGCGCTGCCCGCGCAGTCCGAATTGCTGGGCGGCAGCGGACAATTGGAGTCCACGGTCAGCGACGAGGCAGTGCTCTCGGCAGCGCGACGGCTCCGCATCGTGCCCGCCGGCGGGCCGTCGTCGACCATCGCCGCCGTCTTCCGCGCCGCCCGCGGAGGCGACGAACGGGCGACCGGTCTGCTCGCCGAACGCGCCCGCGTACTGGGTGAGGCCGTGGCGCTGCTGCGCGACATGCTCAACCCCGACGACCTCGTGGTCGGCGGTCAGGCGTTCACCGAGTACCCCGAGGGCTTCCCGCTCGTCGAGTCCGCGTTCGCGCAGCGGTCGGTGCTCGGCGCCCGCGACATCCGCGTGACGTCGTTCGGCAACCGCATCCAGGAGGCCGGGGCCGGGGTCGTCTCGCTCGGCGGGCTGTACGCCGACCCGATTGGCGCCATGCGGCGCGCGCAGAGCCGCCGGCCCGAGTCGGCCTGACCGCAGGCGCGCGATCGGCCGCACGGGCACCGGGCGACGAGGCCGGATCCGCACCGGTGTAAGGATGGGGTGTGCGCGTCGCCGTCCTGTCGGTCCATACCTCGCCCCTGGCGCAGCCGGGAACCGGTGATGCAGGCGGCATGAACGTCTACGTGCTGCAGAGCGCGCTGGAACTCGCCCGCCGCGGCGTCGACGTCGAGATCTTCACCAGGGCCACCGCCTCGACCGACCCGCCGATCGTGCGGGTCGCACCCGGGGCGCTGGTGCGCAACGTCGTCGCCGGACCGTTCGAGGGGCTCGACAAGAACGACCTGCCGACCCAGCTGTGCGCCTTCACCGCGGGCGTGCTGCGCGCCGAGGCCACCCACGAACCCGGGTACTACGACGTCGTCCACTCGCACTACTGGCTCTCCGGCCAGGTGGGTTGGCTGGCCCGCGACCGTTGGGCAGTGCCGCTCGTCCACACCGCGCACACCCTGGCCGCGGTGAAGAACGCGTCCCTGGCGGAGGGGGACAGGCCCGAGCCGCCGCTGCGGTCGGTCGGTGAGCAGCAGGTGGTCGACGAGGCCGACCGCCTGATCGTCAACACCGAATACGAAGCGCGAGAACTGGTTTCACTGCATCGTGCCGATCCCGAGCGCATCGACGTGGTGCACCCCGGCGTCGACCTCGCGATGTTCACCCCTGGCGACAAGCGCGCCGCGCGTAGCGTTCTGGGCATCCCCGGTGACGAGCCGATCGTCGCGTTCGTGGGCCGCATCCAGCCGCTCAAGGCGCCAGACGTCCTGTTGCGTGCCGCGGCAAAACTCCCGGGAGTGCGCGTCGTGATCGCAGGCGGGGCGTCCGGATCGGGCGTCGTCACGCGCCCCGACACCGGCAGCGCCGCCAATCCCGAGGGATTGGTTCGGCTTGCCGAAGAGCTGGGTATCACCGACCGGGTGACCTTCCTCCCCCCGCAGAGCCGTGACCGCCTGGTCGACGTCTATCGCGCCGCCGACGTGGTGGCCATCCCCAGCCATGCCGAATCCTTCGGGCTGGTGGCCGTCGAGGCGCAGGCGTGCGGCACCCCCGTGGTCGCCGCTGCCGTCGGCGGTCTGCCCGTCGCCGTGCGCGACGGCGTCACGGGAACCTTGGTCGCCACGCACGAGGCCGACGACTGGGCCGCCGCGATCGGCGGTGTCCTCGACGGCGACCGCGACGCGATGTCGTCGGCCGCCCAGGCGCACGCCGCGACGTTCTCCTGGGGCCACACCGTCGACGGGCTGCTGGCCAGTTACGGCCGCGCCATCAGCGACTACCGGGCGCGGCATCAGCGCGTCGAACCACCGCCGCGGCGAGACCGGCGCCGGCTCTCGATCCGACGCGGGGTGCGCGCGTGAGCGTCACCTCCGACGTCCGCCAGACCATCGAGAACACGCTCTCCGAGCACGATCTCGAGTACACGTTCCACGACAGCGCAGGCAACGGGCAGCCCGGCGTCGTGGTCGCGCTGCCCGGGGAGCGCAAGCTCAAGACCAACACCTTGCTGCGCATCGGCGAGCACTCCGTACGGGTCGAGGCGTTCGTCTGCCGCAGGCCCGACGAGAACAACGAGGGCGTCTACGGCTTCATGCTGCGCCGCAACCGCAAGCTGTACGGCGTGGCCTACACGCTCGACAAGGTCGGCGACATCTACCTGGTGGGGCACATGGCGCTGCACGCCGTGACGCCCGACGAGGTGGACCGCGTGCTCGGGCAGGTGCTCGAGGCCGTCGACGCGGACTTCAACACCCTGCTGGAACTGGGTTTTCGCACCTCGATCCAGAAGGAATGGGAGTGGCGTGTGGCCCGGGGTGAGTCGCTGAAGAACCTCAAGGCGTTCGAGCACCTCATCGAGGACCACGACGAGGACTGACCGCTGACTCCGTGACAGGATGGGCGTCATGGCCACGCTGGTGCTGCTCCGCCATGGCGAGAGCGAATGGAACGCGCTGAATCTGTTCACCGGTTGGGTGGACGTCGACCTCACGGACAAGGGCAGGGCCGAAGCCGCGCGCGGCGGCACGCTGCTCGCCGCCGAGGGCGTCCTGCCCGACGTGCTGTACACCTCGCTGCTGCGCAGGGCCATCACCACTGCCAACCTCGCGCTGGACAAGGCCGACCGGCACTGGATCCCGGTGCACCGCAACTGGCGGCTCAACGAGCGGCACTACGGCGCGCTGCAGGGTCTCGACAAGGCGGCGACCAAGGAGAAGTACGGCGAAGAGCAGTTCATGGCGTGGCGACGCAGCTATGACACGCCGCCCCCTCCGATCGAGAAGGGCAGCGAGTTCAGCCAGGACGCCGAGGCGCGGTACGCCGACATCGACGGCGGCCCGCTCACCGAGTGCCTCGCCGACGTGGTGGCCCGCTTCGTGCCGTACTACGAGCAGACGATCGTGCCGGACCTGCGTGCCGACCGGACCGTGATGATCGCCGCGCACGGCAACTCGCTGCGCGCGCTGGTCAAGTACCTCGACGGGATGTCCGACGCCGACGTCGTCGGGCTCAACATCCCGACCGGCATCCCGCTGGTCTACGAACTCGACGCCGATCTCAAGCCCACCGTTCCCGGCGGCCGGTACCTCGATCCGGACGCCGCAGCGGCGGGTGCGGCCGCGGTAGCCGCCCAGGGCGCGAAGTAATACCGGCGCCATCGGAGACCTCCGTGGCGAACAGCGGGTGAACTCGGGTGAACGGCGACCGAACTCCTGTGTTTGAGTTTGTGACTTGTCCCGAATTGGCCGCACGCTGCTGGGATGACGTTCACCCGCTGCGTACGATTTGCCCGTGAGTGTGGCGTCCGCACTGCTGCTGACGGCAGTCGTGGCACTGCTCGCGCTGGCGCTCGGCGCAGCGGTCGGAGCGGTGCTGGTACCGCGTCTTCGCGACCGCCGGGAGCGCCGCACCGCCGATCAGGCAGGCATCACGATCTCGGAGATGCTGCAGCACGTCGTGGCGCTCTCCCCAGTGGGAATCGTGGTGGTCGACGTCTACCGTGACGTGGTCTTCATCAACGACCAGGCCAAGGCGCTCGGTCTGGTCCGCGACCGGCTGCTCGACGACCGCGCCTGGGCCGCCGCGCAGCGCACGCTCGCCACCGGCGACGACGTCGAGGTCGACCTGTCGCCTGCGCGCAGGCAGAACCCCGGCAGGTCCGGGCTGCACGTCCGCGGCCACGTCCGGCTGCTGACCGAGGACGATCGCCGCTTCGCCGTGGTCTACGTCGACGATCAGTCGGAGCACGCGCGGATGGAGGCCACCCGCAGGGACTTCGTCGCCAACGTCAGCCACGAACTGAAGACACCGGTCGGCGCGATGGGACTGCTGGCCGAGGCGCTGCAGGCGTCGGCCGACGACCCGGAGACCGTGACCCGGTTCGCCGACCGGATGGTCGTCGAGTCGAACCGGCTGGCGAACATGGTCGGCGAACTCATCGAGCTGTCGCGCCTGCAGGGCGCCGAGCCGCTGCCCGAACTCGACGCCGTCGACGTCGACACGGTGGTCAACGAGGCTCTGTCGCGTTACAAGGTGGCCGCGGACAACGCCGACATCGAGATCACCACCGACGCTCCCACCGGGTACCGGGTCTACGGCGACCAGGCGCTGCTGGTCACCGCGCTGGCGAACCTGGTCTCCAACGCAATCAACTACTCGCCGAAGGGTTCTCCGGTGTCGATCTCGCGCAGGCGCCGAGGCGACGACGTCGAGATCGCGGTGACCGACCGCGGCATCGGCATCGCCCGCGCCGATCAGGAGCGGGTGTTCGAGCGGTTCTTCCGCGCCGACAAGGCGCGGTCCCGGGCCACCGGCGGCACGGGGTTGGGGCTCGCGATCGTGAAGCACGTCGCGGCCAATCACAACGGATCCATCCGGCTGTGGAGTCAGCCGGGCACCGGGTCGACGTTCACGCTGTCGATACCGGCCTATCCCTACCACCACGACCCAGACGAGCATGACGAACGAGAGGGCCTAGAGCTCAAATGACCAGTGTGTTGATCGTGGAAGACGAGGAGTCGCTGGCGGACCCGTTGGCGTTCCTGCTGCGCAAGGAGGGCTTCGAGGCGACGGTCGTCACCGACGGCCCGTCGGCGCTGGCCGAGTTCGAGCGGTCCGGTGCCGACATCGTGCTGCTCGACCTGATGCTGCCCGGAATGAGCGGAACGGACGTCTGCAAACAACTGCGTTCGCGCTCCAGCGTGCCTGTGATCATGGTCACCGCGCGCGACAGCGAGATCGACAAGGTGGTGGGCCTCGAACTCGGTGCCGACGACTACGTCACCAAGCCGTACTCGGCGCGCGAACTGATCGCCCGCATCCGCGCGGTACTGCGCCGTGGAGCGGACCCGGACGACTCCGGCATCGCCGATGGCGTCCTCGAGGCTGGGCCCGTCCGGATGGACGTCGAGCGGCACATCGTGTCGGTCGACGGTGATCCGATCACGTTGCCGCTCAAGGAATTCGACCTGCTCGAGTACCTCATGCGCAACAGTGGCCGGGTGCTCACCCGCGGCCAGCTGATCGACCGGGTGTGGGGCGCGGACTACGTCGGCGACACGAAGACCCTCGACGTCCACGTCAAGCGCCTGCGCAGCAAGATCGAATCCGACCCCGCCAACCCCGTACACCTCGTCACGGTGCGGGGCCTCGGCTACAAGCTCGAGGGCTGACCCGCAGCGCGCCTCTGTGTAAAAAGTCGCGAGCGTGCATTTCTAGCAACGTTCGCCAACTTAGCTAGACCTTGCTACTCTCACTCTCGTAGCCACGCGCTGCGGGGGGCTCTTCGGCCATCGCGGACGCACGGCACCGCGCGGACCCGACCGGGGACACGTGCCCTGGACGTCGAGTCGGAAGCAAAGGTCCGCCCGTGCCGTGCCGAGTGTGTGAATCAGACCAACTGCTCAGTGTGCTCGACCTGGGTGCGACGCCGCCCTGCGAGAAGTTGCTCGATGATCAGGCGCTCGACCAGGCAGAAGTCACCTACCCGCTGCACCTGAGGGTCTGCGCCGACTGCCTGCTGCTGCAGATCCCCGCGCTGATCACCCCCGAGGACACCTTCACCGAGTACGCCTACTTCTCCTCGTTCTCCGACAGTTGGGTCGAGCACGCGCGCCGGTTCGTCACCGATGCCGTCGACCGCCTGGATCTGAACGGCGATTCATTTGTCGTCGAGGTCGCCAGCAACGACGGCTACCTCCTGCGCCACGTCCTCGACGCCGGCGTGCGGTGCCTGGGCATCGAGCCGTCGGTCAACGTGGGGGCCGCCGCCGTCGAACGCGGCGTCCCGACGGTCACTGCCTTCCTGGACGAGGCAGCCGGTCGGCGGGTGCGCGCGGAGCACGGCCCTGCCGATCTCGTGGTGGCCAACAACGTCTACGCCCACATCCCGGACGTACTCGGGTTCACCCGCGGCCTGCGGGCGCTGGTCGCCGACGACGGCTGGGTGTCGATCGAGGTGCACCACGCGCTCGCCCTGATCACCCAGGCCCAGTACGACACGATCTACCACGAACACTTCCAGTACTACACCGTGGCATCGGCGACCAATGCGCTCGCCACCGCGGGCCTGACCGTGGTCGACGTCGAACTCATCGAAACCCATGGCGGCTCGATCCGGCTGTGGGCCCGGCCCGCCGCGGCCGCGGGTCCGCCCAGCGCGCGGGTCGCCGACGCGCTCGCGATCGAGGCCGACGCCGGCCTGCACGACGTCGCGGGCTACGTCGGTTTGCAGCACCGGGTGGAGCTGCAGCGCCAGCAGCTGCTGGGCTTCCTGCTCGAGTGCCGCACAGCGGGCAAGCGCGTGGTCGGCTACGGCGCACCCGGCAAGGGCAACACCCTGCTGAACTACTGCGGCATCCGGTCCGACCTCATCGAGTACCTCGTCGACCGGAACCCCTACAAGCACGGGAAGTTCACCCCCGGCGCACGGATCCCGGTCCATCCGGTCGAGGTGCTCGACAAGGACCGGCCCGACGTCATCGTCGTGCTGCCGTGGAATCTCGAGGCGGAGATCACCGCCCAGTTGGCCTACACCGCGGAGTGGGGCGCCGTGCTCGTCTACCCGCTACCGAACCTCCACGTCGTGGACGCGCTCTCCGGAGCCAAGGAAGGAATGCAGTCATGAAGGTCGTGCTGTTCTGCGGCGGTTACGGAATGCGGATGCGCAACGGGGATGACGACACGATCCCCAAGCCCATGCAGATGATCGGGCCGCGGCCGTTGATTTGGCACGTCATGCGCTACTACGCGCACTTCGGGCACAAGGACTTCATCCTGTGCCTCGGCTACGGCGCCGCGCACATCAAGAACTACTTCCTCTCCTACCAGGAGTCGGTGTCCAACGACTTCGTCATCCGCGGCGGGCAGGTGGAACTGCTGCAGTCCGACATCAGCGACTGGTCGATCACCTTCGTCGACACCGGCCCGGAGTCGCCGATCGGCGAGCGGCTGCGCCGCGTCAAGCCGTTCGTGGAGGACGAGGAGTACTTCCTGGCGAACTACTCCGACGTGCTGACCGATGCGCCGATGAACGAGATCATCGACGAGGTACGCGAATCCGGCGCCGCAGCCTCCATGCTCGTCGTCCCACCGCAGTCGTCGTTCCACTGCGTCGACATCGAGGGTTCCGGCGCGGTCACCGGGATCACACCGGTGTCGCGGCTGCCGATCTGGGAGAACGGTGGCTTCTTCGTCCTGTCGAACGAGGTCCTGAACATGCTCACCGAGGACTGCGACCTCGTCGAGGACGTGTGCGGTGCACTCGCCGCCCAGGGCCGGCTGCACGGGTACAAGCACCTGGGCTTCTGGAAGCCGGCCGACACCTTCAAGGAGCGGGCCGAACTCGACGCGGGATACGCGCGCGGCGACCGACCGTGGATGCTCTGGGAGCACGCCAAGGACGCCGTGCCGGAGTTCGCGGTCACGTGATCTCCCTGCATGCAGGCGATCTCGCCGAGATCGCGGTGCTCGGCGCGCACTGCGACGACATCGCCATCGGCATGGGCGGGACGCTGCTGGCCCTGGCGCGGTCGCGTCCCGGCCTGCGGGTGCACGCACTGGTGCTCAGCGGCGGTGGCACCGAACGCGAGGCCGAGGAGCGCGCGGCCCTTCATGCGTTCTGCCCCGGCGCCACGGTCGCGTTGACCGTGCTCGACCTGCCCGATGGCCGAGCCCCGCAGCACTGGGATCGAATCAAGCAGGCGCTGGCGGACTTTCGCCGCACCTGTGAACCCGACGTGGTGTTCGCCACCCAACGCAACGACGCCCACCAAGACCACCGGCTGCTCGCCGAATTGGTGCCAACGGAGTTCCGCGACCACCTGACGCTGGGCTACGAGATCCTCAAGTGGGAGACGGACACCCCGACCCCCAACGTGTTTCATCCGCTCGGTACCGAGATCGCCGAGGAGAAGGTGAAGCTGCTGCACGAGCACTACCCGTCCCAGGTGGGTCGGGACTGGTTCGACGACCTGTCGTTCCTCGGCCTGTCCCGGTTGCGCGGCGTGCAGTGCCGCAGCCCGCACGCCGAGGCGTTCGTGGTGGACAAGACGATCATGACCCTTGGAGTGAACACATGAGCCAGCGCGTCCTCGTCACCGGTCACCAGGGATACCTGGGCACCGTCATGGTGCCCGTCCTGCGCAACGCCGGGCACGACGTCACGGGTCTCGACAACGGCTACTTCGCCGACTGCGTGCTCGGCCCGGAGCCCGTCGACCTGTCGAACCTACCGGTCGACCTGCGCGACGTCACCGCCGAGCACCTGCGGGGCTTCGACGCGGTGATCCACCTCGCGGCGCTGTCGAACGACCCGTTGGGCGCACTCGACCCGCAGATCACCTTCGACATCAACCACCACGCGTCGGTGCGACTGGCTCACGCGGCCAAGGAGGCAGGCGTCTCACGCTTCCTCTACGCCTCGACGTGTTCGGTGTACGGGGCGGCTGGCCGTGATCTCGTCGGCGAGGACGCCGAGCTGAACCCCATCACGCCGTACGCCATCAGCAAGGTCCGCGTGGAGGACGACGTCGCCGCGCTCGCCGATGCACGCTTCACGCCGGTGTTCCTGCGCAACGCAACGGCATTCGGGTTCTCGCCCCGCTTGCGCGCCGACATCGTGCTGAACAACCTGATGGGACACGCCGTGCTGTCCGGTGTCGTGCGGGTGCTCTCCGACGGCACGCCGTGGCGTCCGCTGGTCCACGCCGCCGACATCGCCCGGGCGTTCGCGGTGTGCCTCGACGCCCCGGCCGACGTGGTGTCGTGCCGCGCCTACAACATCGGCACCGAGGCCAACAACCTGACGGTCGCCCAGATCGCGGACGCAGTGTGCGAGACCGTGCCTGCCGCGATGCTGTCGATCACCGGGGAGAGTGGCGCCGATCCGCGGTCCTACCGGGTCGACTTCGCCAGGGCGCGTACCGAACTCGGCTTCGATGCGCAATGGTCGGTCGCCGACGGTGCTCGCGAGCTGTACGAGGCCTACACCGCGTACGGGTTGACCACCGACGACTTCGGGCAGAACTTCACCCGGCTGGCGCGACTGCAGGCGCTGCGTTCGAGTGGCTCGATCGACGGGGCGATGCGCTGTGTCAGCGCAGCAGTGTGAGCAGATCCTGCCAGCTGCCCGCCGCGGCGTCCCGCGCAGACACGACGCTCACCGGCAGGGGCCAGCCCAACGCGAGGTCGGGGTCGTCGTGAGCGACGGCGACGTCCTCACTCGGGTCGTGCGGCGTGTCGATGCGATAGCAGACGTCCGCCGTCTCGGTCAGCGCCTGGAATCCGTGCAGCATTCCCGGCGGTACGTAGAGATGCCGAAACTCGCTGTCGTCCAACGTGAATGCCTCATGGCGGCCGAACGTGGGGGAATCGGGTCTGGCATCGACCAGCACGTCGTGCACCGCGCCGTTGGCGCACCGCACCAGCTTGGCCTCACCCCGCCCGCGCCTGCCGTGCATGCCCCGGATCACGCCGCGGCGCGACCGCGACTGCGAGTCCTGCACGAACCGCGCCGCAGTGCCGGGCGCACCCGCCCAGTCGTCGAACACGTCGGCGTCGAAGGTGCGGGTGAACAGTCCCCGGTCGTCGTGGAACGGCTGCGGGACCAGGACGACGACGCCCGCCAGGGACGTCTGCTCGATGCGCACCGGGTCATGGTCGCATGAGTGTCTGCCGGGCCTGCGCTGCGCCGCAGCCACATCGCGTGCTGGACCTCGGTGCGGTGCCCGCCGCCGACCACTTCCCGCCGGCCGGTCTGCCCGTGCAGCCCGGCGAGGCCGACCATCCGTTGGCGATGGACCTGTGCACCGCGTGCGGGCTCGCACAACTGGCCGACGACGACACCGTCACCGCCGAACCGCGCGGCGTCGAACCGCAGGCGCTCGTCGACCAGGCCGCCGACGCGGTCGCCCGGGTGAGCGCCGACGGCTGGCTCACCGGGACGTCGGTGCGCGAGTTCGGCAGCCCGCACGGCGGCAGTTGGCTGCCGCTGCTGGCCGAGCGCGGCATGGCGTCCACCGACGGCCGGGCCGACGTCGTCCTCGACTGCTTCGGCATCATGCACGAACCCGACCAGCGGGCGGCGTTCGCGCGGCGGGCGGCCGCCACCGCGCCGGACGGCGTCCTGCTACTGCAGTACCACGAACTCTCGGCCATCGTCGACGGCGGTCAGTGGAATGCGTTGCGGCACGGACACTTCGCCTACTACTCGATGGTGGCGCTGCGGATCCTGCTCGCGGGCGCAGGTCTGCGTCCCATGGCGGCATGGCGATTCCCGCTCTACGGCGGCACCGTGCTGGTGGGCGCGGTGCACCGCGGTTCGTCGCGCGACGGGACACCCGACCCGGAGATTGGCAAGCTCACCGCTGCGGACGCGACCGTGGCCCGGCCCGAGGGTCTCGCCCCGCTGCAGTCCGCCGCCGACCGGCACGCCAACGCCCTGCGCTCCTATCTGCGGTGGCAGCGCGATGCGGGCCGGCGGGTGTACGCCTACGGTGCGGCCTCGCGTGCGGTGGCGCTGTTCGCGCGCGCCGGGCTGGACTCCGGGCTCCTCGGTGCGGTCGCCGACGCGTCAGCGGCCAAGCAGGGCCGCCGCATGCCCGGCACCGACATCCCGATCATCTCGCCCGACGCGCTCGTCGCCGCCACGCCCGACGTGGTGCTGCTGACCCTGGCGGACCTGCTGCCCGAGGTGTCGGCGCGGCTACCGGAACTCGCCGGGCGCTGGGTGACCGACGAAGCGGTCGCCATGGCTTCGACAGGAGGAGGCCGGCCATGACCGACCCAGGAATTCCGCCGCGCACGTTTGCGCGGTCGCGCGCGATGCAGGACCGGTTGCACGACCTGGTGCCGGGCGGCGCGCACACCTACGCCCGCGGCTCCGACCAGTTCCCCGAGTTCATGGCGCCGGTGCTGGTACGCGGACAGGGCTGCCGGGTGTGGGACGTCGACGGCAACTCCTACGTCGAGTACGGCATGGGCCTGCGCTCGGTGACGCTGGGGCATGGCTATCAACCCGTCGTCGACGCGGTCACCCGGACCATCGCGCACGGGGTGAACTTCAGCAGGCCGACGGAGCTGGAACTCGCTGCCGCAGAGGACTTCCTAGGCCTGGTGCCCGCGGCGGACATGGTGAAGTTCGCGAAGAACGGCTCGGACACCACCACCGCGGCCGTGCGACTGGCACGCGCGGTCACCGGGCGGACCAAGGTCGCCGTCTGCAGGCAGCCGTTCTTCTCCACCGACGACTGGTTCATCGGCACCACCGCGATGAACGGCGGCATCCCCGCCGCCGCGGTGGAGACGACCGTCCGGTTCGACTACAACGACCTGACCTCGGTCGCCGCGGCGCTGGCGGGTGACGACGTGGCCTGCGTGATCCTCGAGGCAGCCACCGCGTTGGCCGAACCGCAACCAGGGTTCCTCGAAGGTCTTCGTGCGCAATGCGACTCGCACGGCACGCTGCTGGTGTTCGACGAGATGATCACCGGCTTCCGGTGGTCGGCCGGCGGCGCGCAGGGGGTCTACGGCGTCGCGCCGGACCTGTCGTGCTGGGGCAAGGCGATGGCCAACGGCTTCCCGCTCTCCGCTCTGGCCGGCAAGCGGGAGTACATGGAACTCGGTGGGCTGCGAACCGAGGAGGACCGCGTGTTCCTGCTGTCCACCACGCACGGCGCCGAGACGTCGGCGCTCGCGGCGTTCCGCGCGGTCGTGCACGCTTACCGCACGCAGAACCCGATCGGCCTGATGGAGGCCGCGGGCAGGCAGCTGTCCACCGAGATCACCGCGGCCGTGCGCGACGCGGGACTGGACTACTACGTGGAGGTCCTCGGCAGGCCGTCGTGCCTGCTGTTTGCCACCCGCGGTCCGGACGGGCAGCCGTCGCAGGCGTACCGCACCTTGTTCCTGCAGGAGCTGCTGCGCCGGGGCGTGCTCGGCCAGTCGTTCGTCACCTCCGCCGCGCACGCCGCAGCCGACGTCGACCAGACGGTGGCCGCGGTCACCGAGGCGCTGGTGGTCTATCGCCGCGCCATCGAACGCAAGACCGTCGAGGGGCTGCTGGAGGGTCGCCCGGTGGCGCCGGCGATCCGGCGCACCGCCGAGCCTCGGTACATCGCCCGGGCGTGACCGTCAGTGCGCGGCGCGGGTAGCGGGGTGCACGGCGATCAGGCCGAGGCCGCCGCGGCGCTTGCACAGCGCCGCGAGTTCCGCATAGGCCTTCGCGCCCAGCAGCACGGTCAGCTCGGGGGCGTAGGACTCCCACACCGGCCGTGAGCCGACGTGCGCGGCGGGGTCACCCGTGCAGTACCAGTGCAGGTCGGCGCCACCCTCGCCCCACCCGCGGCGGTCGTACTCGGTGATGGTGGTCTTGAGTACCTGCGAGCCGTCCGGCCGCTCGACCCACTCCTCGGTGCGGCGGATCGGCAGCTGCCAGCAGACCTCGGGCTTCATCGTCAGCGGCTCCACGCCCAGCTTCAGCGCCTTGGAGTGCAGCGCACAGCCGATGCCGCCCGGGAAGCCGGGGCGGTTGAGGAAGATGCAGGCGCCCTTGTACTTCCGCGTCCGCAGGTTGGGGGTGCCGTCGATCTCGTCCATCTCGAGGTATCCCTTGCGGCCAAGACCCTTGTCCCGGAACTGCCAGTCCTCGTCGGTCAGTTGCGCTGCCGCGTCGTCCAGGCTCGCCCGGTCGTCGTCGTCGGACAGGAACGCGCCGTGGGAGCAGCAACCGTCGTCGGGCCTGCCCTCGACGGTGCCCTGGCAGGCGGGTGTGCCGAACACGCACGTCCACCGCGACAGCAGCCAGGTCATGTCCGCCGCGATCAGACGTTCCGGGTCGTCGGGATCGAAGAACTCCACCCATTCGCGCGCGAAGTCGAGTTCGACCTCTCCCGGCGGGGTTGAACTGCTCTTCGCGCCAGCGCTCATCGCTACACCGCTCACGGAAAGCAACGGTAGACCCGATAACGTGGGCACCGTGCGATTGGGCGTGCTCGACGTGGGCAGCAACACAGTTCATCTGCTCGTCGTCGATGCGCGACGGGGTGGTCATCCGACGCCGATGAGTTCCACCAAGGCGTCGCTGCGGCTGGCCGAGTCCATCGACGGCTCCGGCAAGCTGGTCCGCAAGGGTGCCGACAAGTTGGTCGACACCATCGACGAATTCGCGAAGATCGCCGCGAGTTCCGGGTGCTCGGAGCTGATGGCGTTCGCCACCTCCGCGGTGCGGGACGCGACGAACTCCGACGACGTGCTGGCCCGGGTGCGCAACGAGGCGGGCGTCAACCTCAAGGTGCTCAGCGGCGTCGACGAATCACGGCTGACCTTTCTGGCCGTGCGCCGGTGGTACGGCTGGAGCGCTGGTCGCATCATCAACATCGACATCGGCGGCGGATCACTGGAACTGTCCAGCGGCGTCGACGAGGAACCCGACGTGGCGCTGTCGTTGCCGCTGGGCGCGGGCAGGCTGACCCGCGAGTGGCTGCCCGACGATCCGCCGGGCCGCCGCCGCGTCGCGATGCTGCGCGACTGGCTGGACACCGAACTGGCCGAGGCGGGCGCGAAGGTCCTCGACGCCGGTACCCCCGACCTCACCGTGGCGACGTCGAAGACGTTCCGGTCGCTGGCGCGACTCACCGGTGCCGCGCCTTCCGGCGCGGGACCCAGGGTGAAGAGGACACTGACAGCAGCGGGCCTGCGGCAGCTCATCGCCTTCATCTCTAGGATGACCGCCGCGGACCGAGCGGAACTGGAAGGGGTGAGCGCTGAGCGCGCGCCGCAGATCGTGGCAGGCGCACTGGTAGCCGAGGCGAGTATGCGGGCACTGTCGATCGACACGGTCGACATCTGTCCCTGGGCGTTGCGAGAGGGGTTGATTTTGCGGAAACTCGACAGTGAAGCCGACGGGGCCGCATTCGCCGACGGAGTGGGCATCTCAGCCGTGGTGAAGAGATCCGCCGACTCAGCCAAGGCCAGAGGCGACAAACGATGACAGATCCAGACGACAGCGCCACCCGGCCGATCTCCGTCGCCGAGCTGCTGGCGAGGAACGGCACCATCGGCGCGCCGCCGGCAGGTGGTCGACGCCGTCGCAGGCGCGGCAACTCTGATTCCGTGACCGTCGCCGAACTCACCGGCGAGATTCCGATCGTCAGCGCCGCACCCGAGCAGCTCGTCCAGGAACGTCGGGAACCTGCCCCGACCCCGGAGCCGGTCGTCGAGGAGCCGCCGCGGCACGAGGAGCCTGCGGCAGAGGCCGAGCCCGAGGCCGGCGTCGAAGCGGAAGCCGAGCCCGAGGTCGAGCCGGAGGTCGTCGCCGAGTCCGAGGAGTTCAGCGAGCTGGCGCCCGCCGAGGTGGACGCCGACGAAGCAGCCGAGCAGCCGACCGACGAGGCGCAGGCTGACGAGGCGCAGGCCGAAGACGTCAGGGCCGATGCCGACCTCGAAGCCGAGTACGCCAGCCACCTCGAACAGCGCGACGCCGATCCGCTGCCGATCGAGTTCACCCCGCTGCCCCGCCGGTCGCGGACTGCCACTGCCTACGACGCCGCCGGCGGCGCCGAGCAGATGAGCCCGGACCCGGTCACCGACGACGATGACGACGCAGCCGACGACCTCGAGCTGGACTTCGCCGGGATCGCCAGCAGCGCGACGGACACCAGGGACGACACCGACGCAACGAAGGACACCAAGCCGTCCTATCTGCGCTCGGGTGCCGACACGCTGTTCGGGGGCGGCCAGTCCGTCGCCGATGACATCGCGCGCCGCAGCAGGCAGCCGGGTCCCGAGGAGATCGACCTCGGCGACGACGCGCGCGCCGACGGCACGGTCGACGTCACCCCGGACGAAAAAGTCGAGTCGCCCGGGTCGACGTTCCTGAGCGGCCTGTGGATCGTCGCGCAGTGCGTCCTGGCCGTCGCGTTCGGCGCCGGTCTGTTCGTCGCCTTCGATCAGCTGTGGAAGTGGAACAACATCGTCGCGCTGGTGCTGTCGGTGCTCGTGATCCTCGGGCTCGTCGTCGGCGTCCGCGTCGTACGCAAGACCGAGGACATCGGAAGCACCCTGATCGCGGTGGCGGTGGGAGCACTGGTCACGCTGGGCCCGCTGGCGCTCCTGCAGTCCAACTGACCCGACGAGACGAACGGGTTTGGATTCAGTGCGCCCCGCCATCAAGGTTGGTCTCTCGACCGCCTCGGTCTATCCGCTGCGGACCGAGGCGGCGTTCGAGTACGCGGCGCGGCTCGGATACGACGGCGTCGAACTCATGGTGTGGGCCGAGACCGCCAGCCAGGACGTCGACGCGATCGCCAAGATGTCGGCGCAGTACGACGTGCCGGTCCTGTCGGTGCACGCGCCCTGTCTGCTGATCTCGCAGCGGGTGTGGGGCGCCAACCCGATCCCGAAACTCGACCGCAGCGTGCGCGCTGCCGAGGAACTCGGCGCCCAGACCGTGGTCGTGCACCCGCCGTTCCGGTGGCAGCGCCGCTACGCCGAGGGCTTCGCCGACCAGGTCGCCGAACTCGAGGCGTCCAGTGACGTGATGGTGGCGGTGGAGAACATGTTCCCGTTCCGCACCGACCGCTTCTTCGGCGCGGGGCAGTCGTCGATCGAGCGGATGCGCCGACGCGGCGGCACGCCGGGGGTCGCCGTCTCCGCGTTCGCGCCGTCCTACGACCCGCTCGACGGCGACTACGCGCACTACACGCTGGACCTGTCGCACGCTGCGACGGCAGGTACCGACGCCATCGAGATGGCGAGCCGCATGGGCGTCGACGGACCCGACGGCCTGGTGCACCTGCACCTGTGCGACGGCAGCGGCGCCGCCACTGACGAGCACCTGGTGCCCGGCCACGGCTCCCAGCCTGCCGCCGAGATCTGCCAGATGCTCGCGGCGAGTTCGTTCGCCGGGCACGTCATCCTCGAGGTCACCACGTCGCGGGCGCGTACAGGCGCCGAACGCGAGCAGCTGCTGACCGAATCACTCGAGTTCGCGCGAGAACACTTGCTGCGCTGACGGATTGGAAATCCCTTGACCACCGATTCGACTTCCACTGGCGTGTCCGCGTCGACGTCGTTCACCGATGCCATGCGGCTGACGCCGGTGTCGAGCGACGGGACCGTCAGCCGCTTCGACGGCGAGCTGAACGAGAATTGGACCATCGGGCCCAAGGTGCACGGCGGCGTGATGCTCGCGCTGTGCGCGAATGCGGCGCGGACGGCTTTGCGCGGCGGGCAGGAGCGCAGCGACTCGGGGGATCAGCACGGCGGGCAGGGCGTCGAGCCCATCGCGGTCTCGGGCAGCTTCCTGTGGGCACCGGATCCCGGGCCGCAGCGAGTGACAGCGACGATTCGCAAGCGCGGCAGGCGAGTCAGCCTCGTCGACGTTGAGCTGAGCCAGGGCGACCGGGTGGCCGTGCACGCGGTGATCACGCTCGCCGAACTCGAGACCGACGACGCACCGCTGCTGTCGGACAATCCCGTCATCCCGCTGATGACGCCTGAGCCGCCGCCCGGACTCGACCCGATCGGTCCTGGCCACCCGATGGCCGACATCGTGCACCTGGCGCGCGGCTGCGACATCCGCCCGTCGCTGACCACGATGCAGCCGCGTTCCGACGGTGGGCCGCCGGTCATCGAGTACTGGGTCCGGCCGAGGGACTGCGCGCCGGACGTGCTGTTCGCGCTGGTGTGCGGCGACGTGTCGGCGCCCGTCACCTTCGGGGTCAACAGGTTCGGCTGGGCGCCCACGGTGCAACTGACGGCCTACCTGCGCGCCGTGCCCGCCGACGGCTGGCTGCGCGTGCTGTGCACGACGATGCAGATCGGCCACGAGTGGTTCGACGAGGACCACGTCGTGGTGGACGCCAAGGGCCACGTCATCGTTCAGTCACGCCAGCTGGCGATGGTGCCTGCCGAGGCGTGAGCCCGCGGGCGTGGGATGCTTCACCCCGTGTCGAGAATCGCGATTATTGGCGGCGGAAGCATCGGTGAAGCGTTGCTGGCCGGGTTGATCCGGGCCGGGCGGCAGGCGAAGGACCTCGCCGTCGCCGAGAAGAGCCCCGAACGCGCCAAGCACCTGTCCGAGACGTATTCGGTGCTGCTGACGTCGGTGGCAGACGCGGCGGAGAACGCCACCTACGTCATCCTGGCCGTGAAGCCGGCCGACGTCGCGGGCGTCGTCAACGAGATCGCCGACGCCGTGGGCCGTGCGGAGGACGACAGCGCCGAGCAGGTCGTCGTCTCGGTGGCCGCAGGCGTTGGCACGACGTACTTCGAGTCGAAGCTGCCCGCCGGGTCGCCGGTGATCCGCGTGATGCCCAATGCGCCCATGGTGGTCGGCGGGGGAGTGAGCGCGCTGGCGCGCGGCCGCTACGCCACCGACGAGCAACTCAAGGACGTCGCCGCGATCTTCGACGCCGTCGGCGGTGTGGTCGTGGTCCCCGAGGCCCAGATGGACGCCGTGACGGCGGTGTCCGGCTCCGGGCCTGCGTACTTTTTCCTGATGGCCGAGGCGCTCGTCGACGCCGCCGTGGACGCCGGGCTGCCGCGTCAGGTGGCGACCGACCTGGTGGCTCAGACGATGGCGGGTTCGGCGGCGATGCTCCTCGAGCGGCTCGACACCCAGCCGTCGGAAGGGGGCGCAGCAATGGACACCAGCCCGGCGCAACTGCGGGCCACCGTGACGTCTCCGGGGGGCACCACTGCCGCTGGTCTGCGGGAACTCGAACGGGGTGGGCTGCGCGCTGCGGTCGGCAACGCCGTATCGGCGGCAAAAACCCGCTCTGAGCAGCTAAGAATTACATCTGAGTAGTTCATGAATTTCAGACGGATTACCCCACACCCGTCGCAATAACATCACCCGCCACGCTATTCTCCTCGTTGTATGCACGTACCTGCGCCAGCGGTGGGGAAGCCGCTGGCAAGGACGTGCCTGATTGATTGGGTTGCGATGACGTCTATGAACGGTCCATCGGCGCGCGATTCTGCTGGCGGCAAGGGTGCGCGTGACGCTGCCGCCGGCAGCGGCGACGGCGGCCAACCGGCACGTGCTCAGCAGTTCCTCACCGTCGCCGAGGTGGCCAGCCTGATGCGGGTCAGCAAGATGACGGTCTACCGACTGGTCCACAACGGCGAACTCCCCGCCGTCCGGGTCGGCCGGTCCTTCCGGGTGCACGCCAAGGCGGTGCACGACCTCCTGGAGACGTCGTACTTCGACGCTGGCTAGCCAGGTCGCACCGAGTCGGCCACCGACGGGCGTTTTCGCTCCGCCGGTGCCTGCCGGGTAAGGTGACCAGGTCAGTTCACGGGGCGTATTCGAGATCGTCAGCCTCGGTTGTCTTCGGTTTTGCATAGGTAGCGGAGTAAATGGGTTCAGTCATCAAGAAGCGGCGCAAGCGCATGTCGAAGAAGAAGCACCGCAAGCTGCTTCGTCGCACGCGGGTGCAGCGCAGAAAACTCGGTAAGTAGTCCTTATTCGCGGCCGTTAGGCTGACGCGATGGATGCTGACGGGCGCTCGGGCGGGCGGCCCCCACAGGGGCCGGGCCAGAGCGGAACTGCCGAGCCACGGGATCCGGCGCTCCACCCGAAGGTGGTTCTGGTCACCGGCGCATGCCGGTTCCTCGGTGGCTACCTCGTCGCGCGTCTCGCGCAGAATCCCCAGATCGATCACGTCATAGCGGTCGACGCGGTGACGCCGAGCAAGGATCTGCAGCGGCGGATGGGCCGGGCGGAGTTCGTCAGGGCCGACATCCGAAACCCGTTCATCGCGAAGGTGATTCGCAACGGTGACGTCGACACCGTGGTCCATGCGGCCGCGGCGTCCTACGCTCCACGGTCGGGTGGCCGGGCAGCGCTCAAGGAACAGAACGTCATGGGCGCGATGCAGTTGTTCGCCGCGTGCCAGAAGGCGCCGTCGGTGCGCCGGGTCGTCCTGAAGTCCACCTCGGAGGTCTACGGCTCGAGCGCGCACGACCCGGTGATGTTCACCGAGGACAGCAGCTCGCGCAGGCCGCCCGGTGAGGGCTTCGCCCGCGACAGCATCGACATCGAGGGCTATGCCCGCGGGCTGGCGCGACGCAGGCCGGACATCGCGGTGACGATCCTGCGGTTGGCCAACATGATCGGCCCCGGCATGGACACGGCGCTGTCGCGCTACCTGGCAGGACCGGTCGTGCCGTTCGTGCTGGGCCGCGACGCCCGCCTGCAGCTGCTGCACGAGCAGGATGCGCTCGGGGCGATGGAGCGCGCGACGATTGCCGGCCGCGCGGGCACCTTCAACATCGGCGCCTCGGGCATCATCATGATGTCGCAGGCCATCCGCCGTTCTGGCCGCGTACGGCTGCCGGTGCCGAAATCGGCACTGTCTGCCGTTGATTCGCTGAGACGGGCGACCCGTTACACTGAGGTCGATCGCGAGCAGTTGAACTACTTGAGCTACGGACGTGTCATGGACACCTCGCGGATGCGCAAGGACCTGGGTTATATCCCGAAGTGGAGCACGGCGGAGGCTTTTGACGATTACGTGCGCGGGCGCGCTTTGACACCGATCATCGACCCGCGCTGGGTACGCTCGGTGGAGAATCGCGCGGTAGCAGTGGCGCAACGATGGGGCCGGTAGGGCAGGGGTCTGAACCGGGGTGGAAGAGGGAAACGACGTGGCGGGTGACTCGAAGGCGAAAGTAATTCCGCTGCACGGCAATTCAGGGCGGGCTTCGGCTGCGCGCCGGTCCGCCGCGCGGGCGGAGAGTTCGCGCAGACACCCGTCCCTGATGGCCGACGCCGGCACTCGCGCCTCGGCCGAGCAGATCGCCGCGGTGGTCCGCGAGATCGACGAGCGGCGCAGTTCGGTCGGCGGCTCACCGGAGTCCGACGATGCGCCCAACGAGCTGGCCCAGCGCATCTCCGCGGTGGCCGAGTTCGTCCGCAAGCGCATGAGCGGTGACTACGAGGTCGACGAGTTCGGCTTCGACCCGCACCTCAACAACGCGATCTTCCTACCTTTGCTGCGCGGGCTGTTCAAGTCGTGGTTCCGCGTCGAGGTGAGCGGTATCGAGAACCTGCCGCTCGACGGTGCGGCGCTCATCGTCGCCAACCACGCAGGCGTGCTCCCGCTCGACGGGCTGATGGCCTCGGTGGCCGTCCACGACAACCATCCCGGTCACCGGGATCTGCGACTGCTGGCCGCCGACATGGTGTTCGACATGCCCGTCATGGGCCAGGCGGCGCGCAAGGCCGGGCACACCATGGCATGCACCGCCGACGCGCATCGCCTCCTCGCCGCCGGTGAGCTGACGGCCGTGTTCCCCGAGGGCTACAAGGGCCTCGGCAAGCCGTTCCGGGACCGCTACAAGCTGCAGCGATTCGGTCGCGGCGGGTTCGTCTCGGCCGCGCTGCGCGCCCGCGCGCCGATCGTGCCGTGCTCGATCGTCGGGTCCGAGGAGATCTACCCGATGCTCGCCGACGTGAAGCTGCTGGCGCGCCTGTTCGGGCTGCCGTACTTCCCGGTGACACCGCTGTTCCCACTCGCGGGTCCGCTCGGCCTGGTGCCGCTGCCGTCGAAGTGGCACATCCAGTTCGGCGAGCCGATCGTCACCGAGGACTTCGACGAGTCGATGGCCGAGGACCCGATGGTCACGTTCGAGCTGACCGATCAGGTGCGCGAGACCATTCAGCAGACGCTGTACCAGTTGCTGGCCAACCGCGGCAACACGTTCCTCGGCTAGGCGGGCCTACTCCGCGGCGGGGCCTTGCGACCTCTGCCCGGCGACCATCCTGACGAGGGCCGCGTCGCGGCCTGCGGCGATCTTTGCGCTTACCTCGTCGGATTCGTCGCGGGTCGCCTCGCCGAACATCGTGACGATCGAGGTGAGCACGGGCTTGCCCTCGTCGTCGGTGACCTCGGCGCGGACCTCGGTGATCACGGCACCGTGCGACTCGATGACCGAATCCAGGTACGAGTCGAACCACAGCTTGTCGCCCACCACGATGGGACGGTGGAAGATCAGCTTCTGGTCGCGGTGCAGCACGCGCTCGAGGTTGATCGGCACGTCGAACTGCCTGAAGATCTCGAGCTGCACGCGTCGCCCGGCCACCGCGACGAACGTCAGTGACGCGATCAGCGCGTCGTAGCCGCACTCTTCGGCAGCGGCCTCGGTGTAATGCGCGGGATGGTCGTCCTTGACGGCCTTGGCGAACTCGCGGACCTTCTCGCGGTCCACCTCGAAGTAGTCCGGATACCGGTAGTGGGTTCCGATGATGTCGGCGGCGATGCTCATGGTTCGTGGTGCTCCCCGGGCAGTCGGGCTTGGCAGTCCAAGCGGCGCGAGCCTATCAGCGCCGGTCGGGGCGGCCTGCTCAGTTGCCGTCGCGGCGGGAGACCACCGCGGCCAGCGCTCCGCCCACCGCCCCGAGTGCCAGCGCCGACGGCACGCCGATCCGGGCGGCCTTGCGGGCGGTGCGGAAGTCCCGGATCTCCCAACCACGCTGGCGTGCGAGGTCGCGCAGCGCGCCGTCGGGGTTGATCGCGACTGCGGTCCCGACCAGCGACAGCATCGGCACGTCGTTGTAGCTGTCGGAGTACGCGGTGCAGCGCTTGAGGTTGAGGCCCTCGCGGATGGCCAGCGATCGCACCGCGTGGGCCTTGCCTGCGCCGTGCAGGATTTCGCCGACGAGCCGGCCGGTGAACACGCCGTCGACGGACTCGGCGACCGTCCCGAGCGCACCGGTCAGGCCGAGCTTCTTGGCGATGGTCGCGGCCAGCTCGTAGGGCGTCGCGGTCACCAGCCACACCTGCTGGCCCGCGTCGAGGTGCATCTGGGCGAGCGCGCGCGTGCCGGACCACAGCTTGTCGGCGATGATCTCGTCGAAGATCTCCTCGCCCAGCTCGGCGAGTTCGGACGTCTGGCGGCCCTCGATGAAGGCCAGCGCCTTGCGTCTGCCCTCGGCGACGTCGTCGCTGTTCTCCTTGCCGGTCAGCTGAAACTTGGCCTGGGCGTAGCCGAACCGGGCGAGGTCGCCATAGGTGAAGTACTTGCGCGCCGCCAGGCCCCTGGCGAAGTGCACCAGCGAGGACCCCTGCACCAGGGTGTTGTCGACGTCGAAGAACGCGGCCGCGGTCAGATCGGGAGGCGGTGCCTGCGGGGCGGTCGCCTGCGCCAGCACGCCGTTCTGGTCGACCAGCACCTCCGCGGTGGGATCGGCGTCAGCCCTGGAGTCGGACACGGTTCAACAGTAGGGGACGCGATACTGGCAGTCATGAGGCACTCATGAGCACCGGCGGGCAGGAGCGCAGCGACATGGGGGATGGGCACAGCGTGGAGTTGCTCACGCGTGCCGGCTGCAGCCTGTGCGCGCGGGCGGGCACACAGCTCGCGAGCCTCGCCACCGAGCTGGGGTTCGAGATGACCACCACCGACGTCGACGCGGCCGCCGCGGCCGGGGACGCGACGCTGCGCGCCGAGTACGGCGACCGGCTGCCGGTGGTGCTGCTCGACGGGCGCGAGCACAGCTACTGGGAGGTCGACGAGGCGCGGCTGCGCTCGGACCTGTCGGGGTGAAGGCGCGAAACGGCGGGTGTGATGTACGACCGGCTGTGACGTTGCTCAGCAATTTGGTTTCGTGACTAACCAACGACTACCTTTGGAAATCGTGGTGACGAGGCCATGAGCGTTCTCCTATTCGGCGTTTCGCACCGCAGCGCGCCTGTGACCGTGCTCGAACGTCTGAGCACCGACGAGTCCGATCAGGCCAAGATCGTCGAAGAACTCCTGCGATCCTCCCTGGTCACCGAGGCGATGATCCTGTCGACCTGCAACCGGGTCGAGGTCTACGCGGTGGTCGAGGCGTTCCACGGCGGCCTGTCGGTCGTCGGTCAGGTGCTCTCCGAGCATTCCGGAATGTCGCTGGGCGATCTCACCAAGTACGCCTACGTTCGCTATGCCGAGGCTGCCGTCGAGCACCTGTTCGCCGTCACCAGCGGACTGGACTCGGCCGTGATCGGCGAGCAGCAGGTGCTCGGACAGGTCCGCCGCTCCTACGCCGCCGCCGAGGCCAACCACGCCGTCGGCCGCACTCTGCACGAACTGTCCCAGCGCGCGCTGTCGGTCGGCAAGCGCGTGCACTCCGAGACGGGCATCGACGCCGCGGGCGCCTCGGTGGTGTCCGTGGCGTTGGACATGGCAGGCGCGAAGTTGGGTTCGGGAGCGCAGGAGCGCAGTGACCAGGGAGGTGTGAACGGCCTGGCCGGTCGCAGCGCCGTCGTGGTCGGCGCGGGCTCCATGGGTGCTCTGGCGGCCGCACACCTGGTGCGGGCCGGCATCGGCCGGGTACACGTGGTGAACCGCTCGCTGCCGCGCGCCGAGCGCGTAGTGGCGAACCTGCGCAGCCAGGGCGTCGACGCGCATGCCTTCCCGTTCGACCATCTGCCGCCGCTACTGACCGACGCCGACGTGGTCGTGAGCTGTACCGGCGCGGTGCGCCCGGTCGTGTCCCTGGCCGACGTGCACCGCGGCCTGGCCCACGGCCAGGAACCCAAGCAACTGGTCATCTGCGACCTCGGCATGCCGCGCGACGTCGATCCCGCGGTGGCAGGCCTGCCAGGGGTCTACGTCATCGACATGGACCGCATCCAGCGCGAGCCGTCCGCGCGCGCGGCCTCGGCCGACGCCGAGGCGGCGAAGGCGATCGTCGCGGCGGAGGTCGCCAACTATCTCGCAGGCCAGCGGATGGCCGAGGTGACGCCCACCGTGACGGCGCTGCGCCAGCGGGCGGCCGACGTGGTCGAGGCCGAACTGCTGCGACTCGACAACCGGCTGCCAGGGCTCGACTCCGTGCACCGCGACGAGGTCGCCCGTACCGTGCGACGCGTCGTCGACAAGCTGCTGCACGCTCCGACGGTGCGGGTGAAGCAGCTCGCGGGTGCGCCGGGCGGCGACAGCTATGCCGAGGCGCTGCGCGAACTCTTCGAACTCGACCCGCAGGCCGTCGATGCCGTCGCCGGTGGCGAATTGCCCTTGGTCGCAGAAGATTTGATCGCAGGCGATCTGGCGCTGGACCTGCCCTCCGACGTGGACAAGACCGAGTAGCGCTTGCCCACCTCCGCATCGAGCAACGACACGATCATCCGGATCGGCACCCGAGGCAGCCTGCTCGCCACTACACAGGCCGGGACCATCCGGGACGCTCTGATCGCCAGGGGGCACGCCGCCGAACTGGTCATCGTCTCCACCGACGGAGACCGCTCCAGCGCGCCCATCGCCGACATCGGCGTGGGCGTGTTCACCCAGGCCCTGCGCGAGGCGATCGCCGACAACCGGGTCGACATGGCGGTGCACTCGTACAAGGATTTGCCGACCGCCAACGACGAGCGCTTCGTGATCGCCGCGATACCCGTCCGCGAGGACGCCCGCGACGCCCTGGTGGCCCGCGACGGCATGGTGCTGGGGGAGTTGCCGCCCGGGTCCGTGATCGGCACGTCGAGCCCGCGGCGGACGGCGCAGCTTAGAGCACTGGGTCTCGGTTTGGAAATTCGCCCCCTACGAGGCAACCTAGACACCAGGTTGAACAGGGTTACTAACGGTGATCTCGACGGCGTCGTCGTCGCCCGTGCGGGTCTCGCCCGCATCGGTCGGCTCGACGCAGTCACCGAGACGATTGAGCCGGTGCAGATGTTGCCGGCGCCGGCTCAAGGTGCGCTTGCGGTGGAGTGTCGTGCGGGCGACGTCGAGTTGGCCGCGCTGCTCGGGCAGTTGGACGATCCCGACACGCGCGCCGCGGTCACCGCCGAGCGTGTCCTGCTCGCCGAACTGGAGGCGGGGTGCTCCGCGCCGGTGGGAGCGATCGCAGAAGTGGTCGAGTCCATCGACGAGGAGGGCAATGTCTTCGATGAGTTGTCGTTGCGCGGCTGCGTGGCGACGCTGGACGGATCCGACGTGATCCGTGCGTCCGGCATCGGGGCTCCCGATCGGGCACGAGAGCTAGGGCTCTCGGTGGCCGCGGAGTTGTTCGAGCTGGGTGCGCGAGATCTGTTGGCGGAGCGGACTGAAAGCGGGAGCGAAGGATGACCATCCGAGGGCGCAAGCTGAAGCCCGGCCGCATCACCTTCGTCGGTTCAGGCCCGGGTGACCCCGGCCTGCTGACGACGCGGGCACGCACAGTGCTCACCAATGCTGCGCTGGCCTTCACCGACCCAGACGTGCCCGAGGCGGTGCTGGCCCTGATCGGGTCGGACCTGCCTCCGGCATCGGGTCCCGAAGCGCCGGTGGACGACCCGGCGGGCGACACCGACGCCGTGCCGACCGGTGCAGGGCTGCCGAGTGGCGTGGACGTGCGTCCCGCGCTCGGAGACCCGGCCGAGGTCGCCAAGACCCTGGTCAACGAGGCTCGCACCGGCGTCGACGTGGTGCGACTGGTCGCGGGCGATCCGCTGTCGGTGGACGCCGTGCTGGCCGAGGTGACCGCGGTGGCGCGGACGCAGGCGAACTTCGAGATCGTGCCCGGGCTACCCGCCACGACGGCCGTGCCGACGTATGCCGGTCTGCCGCTGGGCTCTTCGCACACCGTCGCCGACGTGCGTGGCGACGTGGACTGGGCTGCGCTGGCCGCCGCCCCCGGCCCTCTGATCCTGCACGCCACGGCGTCGCACCTGCCGGAGGCCGCCCGCACGCTGATCGAGTACGGCCTGACCGACACCACGCCCTGCGTGGTCACCGCGAACGGCACCACGTGCCAGCAGCGTTCGGTCGAGACGTCGCTGTCGGGTCTGCTCGACAAGGCCACTCTCACGGGCAGTGAGCCTGCCGGACCGCTGGCAGGCCCGTTGGTGGCGACGATCGGCAAGACCGTCGCCAACCGCGCGAAGCTGAACTGGTGGGAGAGCCGGGCGCTGTACGGCTGGACCGTGCTCGTCCCGCGCACCAAGGACCAGGCCGGCGAGATGAGCGATCGCCTCGTCGGCCACGGCGCGCTGCCGATCGAGGTGCCGACCATCGCCGTCGAGCCGCCGCGCAGCCCCGCCCAGATGGAGCGTGCGGTCAAGGGTCTGGTCGACGGCCGGTTCCAGTGGGTCGTGTTCACCTCCACCAATGCCGTTCGCGCCGTGTGGGAGAAGTTCAACGAATTCGGTCTGGACGCGCGGGCCTTCTCCGGCGTCAAGATCGCGTGCGTTGGACAGGCCACCGCCGACCGGGTGCGCGCGTTCGGGATCAATCCGGAGCTGGTGCCCTCGGGTGAGCAGTCCTCGCTGGGCCTGCTCGACGAGTTCCCGCCGTACGACGACATCTTCGACCCGGTGAACCGGGTGCTGCTGCCTCGTGCCGACATCGCCACCGAGACGCTGGCCGAGGGTCTGCGCGACCGCGGCTGGGAGATCGAGGACGTCACGGCCTACCGCACGGTGCGTGCCGCACCGCCGCCGGCCCAGACCCGCGAGATGATCAAGACCGGTGGCTTCGACGCGGTGTGCTTCACGTCGAGTTCGACGGTGCGCAATCTCGTCGGCATCGCGGGCAAGCCGCACGCCCGGACGATCGTGGCGTGCATCGGGCCCAAGACCGCCGAGACCGCAGCGGAATTCGGCCTCCGCGTCGACGTGCAGCCCGAGACGGCGGCCGTGGGCCCGCTGGTCGAGGCGCTCGCCGAGCACGCAGCGCGGCTGCGGGCCGAGGGTGCACTGCCGCCTCCGCGCAAGAAGAGCCGTCGCCGGTAGATCCGGTAGACCTCAGTGGCCTTTCCCCGTCACCGTCCCCGGCGGCTGCGCAGCACCCCGGCCATGCGCCGGCTGGTGGCCCAGACGTCGCTGGAGCCACGGCATCTGGTGCTGCCGATGTTCGTCGCCGACGGCATCGGCGAACCGCGCGCCATCGCGTCGATGCCCGGCGTCGTGCAGCACACCCGCGAATCGCTGCGGCGCGCCGCCACCGATGCGGTGGCGGCGGGCGTCGGCGGACTGATGCTCTTCGGCGTGCCGCGGGACGAGGACAAGGACGCACTCGGGTCGGTCGGCATCGCGGAGGACGGCATCCTCAACGTCGCGCTGCGGGACCTGTCGGCCGAGGTCGGTGACGCCACGGTGTTGATGGCCGACACCTGCCTCGACGAGTTCACCGACCACGGCCACTGCGGCGTCCTCGACGTCGAGGGGCGGGTGGACAACGACGCCACCAACGATCGGTACGTCGCTCTCGCTGTAGCGCAAGCCAATTCGGGTGCCCACGTGGTCGGCCCCAGCGGCATGATGGACGGCCAGGTGGCCGCGATCCGCGATGGACTCGACGCCGCGGGCCACACCGACGTCGTGATCCTGGCCTACGCCGCGAAGTTCGCGTCCGGCTTCTACGGCCCGTTCCGCGAGGCGGTGGCGTCGAGCCTGGCGGGGGACCGGCGCACCTATCAGCAGAACCCGGGCAACGCGCGCGAGGCCCTGCACGAGGTGGAACTCGACATCGACGAGGGCGCCGACATCATCATGGTGAAGCCGGCGATGGCGTACCTCGACGTGCTCCGCGCGGCCGCCGACACATCGCCGGTTCCCGTTGCCGCGTATCAGGTGTCGGGCGAGTACTCAATGATCAGCGCCGCCGCCGCGAACGGCTGGGTAGACCTGCCCACCGTGGCGCTGGAGACGTTGATCAGCATCCGGCGCGCGGGGGCCGACATCGTGCTGACCTACTGGGCGGCCGAGGCCGCCACCTGGCTGGCGTGAACCCGACCGAACCCACCGACCAGACCCCGGGCGGCCCACCCGAGGACGTGGTGACCGGCTTCTGGTTGTGGGCGGTTGCGCTGCCGCTGATGACGGCGGGCTACGTCATCGACCAGGTCACCGCACCCACGCGAGCGATGAGCGGGATCGTCGACGCCTTCGCGGGCTTCGTCGCGGTCGTGGTGCTGGTGCTGGTGTCCACGCTGCTGCTGTTGATGCGCGCACGGTACCGGTGGGCGCGTACCGTCCTGACCGGTGGCGGCGCCGCGTCGGTGGTCTACGTGGTCGGCAACCTGTTCGGCAGCGAACGGTCCGCGGTCGCCGCGTCGGCGTATGCGGTGTGCGTGATCCTCGGCGCCGTGCTGATTGCGGGAGGCATCTACCTGTTGCACCGCAAGGACGCTCACGGGTTCTTCACCCGATAGGCTGGCCCGACCATGCCCGACACCCCTGCGCAGCGCCCGCGCATCGTGGACACCGCGTTCTGGTGCTGGGTGACCGCAGCCGTCCTGATCGCCGCGTTGGGCATGCTGACGCTGAGCCAGGGAGGCGCGCCCCTGGTGATCGTCACCGGCGTCCTGCTGATCGCGGCAGGCCTCGCGCAGGGTTACCTCGCGGGCCGGGCTCGTCGGGGTGAGGCCCGGTTCGCCAGCGCGGGCGTCGGTCTGGCCATGGCGTCGGTCGCGTTCATGGCGCTGCTGCTGCTGCTCGGCGCGGGCATCGCGGTGATCGCGATCGTCGGCGTCTCGATGATCCTGTTGATCACCGGTGCCCTGCTGCTGCGCCGCGAACCGGTCCGCGAGTGGTTCGGAGCCAAGACGTGACCGCCACCGACCAGCAGGTGCTGTTCCGCGAGCCCGGCGCCACGTGGTGGTGGGCCGCGGCCGGGCCCGCATCGGGCGGCGCCATGCTGCTGATCCAGGTCTGGGCCGGGTACGGCATCGACCTGCTGGTGCCGTTCGTGTTCTTCGTCCTGGTCACCGGCTTCCTGTCGATCCAGGTGAAGGCGGCTCGCATTCACACCTCGGTCGAGCTGACCCCGGAGTACCTGCGCCAAGGCGCCGAGACCATCCGGATCGCCGAGATCGTCAGGATCTACCCGGAGGCCTCCGGGTCGGAGGTCGAGAAGTGGCAGTCGGCGCGCGCGATCGGCGAACTGACCGGCGTGCCCAGGGGCCGCACGGGCATCGGATTGAAGTTGTCGAACGCCAGGACCGCGCAGGCGTGGGCACGCAAGCACCGACAGCTGCGGGCCGCACTCGAGTCGCTGGTGGACGAGTCGTGAGGGTGCGCGCGATCGTCGAACTCGTTGTCGCCGTGCTCGCGGCGGTGGGATGCGTGGCGTGCTGGATCGCCGCCCGTTCGAACCAATTGGCGCCGCCGGTCGCGGCCAACGAGCCGCTGCGGACCATCGACGCCTACGACCCCTCGCTGATCACGCTGTCGCTGGTCCTGGCCACGGTCGCCGGGGTCCTCGCCGTGGTCGGGGTGGCTCGCGCGCGCGGTCGGTGACCCTGCTCACACCAGCATTGGTACAAAGTACGGAATCTGTAACACTGTTCCGATGACCGAACTCGCCGAGAATGGACGCCGCGCCGACGCGTCGCCCGCCGCGCACGACGACGCACTGCCGCTGGGTCCCGATTCGCTGGTGTGGAAGTACTTCGGCGACAACCGGATGTACCTGATCGGACCCCGGCCCGCCGTGCTGCAGAACATGCTCGCCGAGCTGGGCCAGGGCGTCCTGGATCACTCGGTCTTCTTCGACGACACCGCCGCGCGGGTCAAGCGCTCCATCCCCCCGATCATGACGACGGTCTACGGCAGCGACGACGACCATCCCGGTACGCAGGTGCGCGACTTCCACCGGGACATCAAGGGGGACATGCCGAGTGGCGACAGGTACCACGCACTCGACCCCGAGACGTACTTCTGGGCGCACGCCACGTTCGTCGAGCAGGTGCTGTACTTCGCCGACACGTTCGTCAAGCGTCTGACCGACGCCGAGAAGGAACGGATCTACCTTGAGTCGAAGACGTGGTACCGCCGCTACGGCGTCAGCGACCGGCCCATGCCCGCCGACTACGCCGGCTTCGTCGAGTACTGGGACCGGATGATGAACGAGATCGTCGTCGCGCATCAGACGGCCCGGTACGGCGTCGGCTACGTCACCAAGGGATTCCCCAAGCCCAAGGGCGTCGCACCGCTGGTGTGGCGCGTCGTCGCGCCGCTGTTCAACCCCGTCGCGGCGTTCCTCACCACCGGCGGACTGCCGCCACGGGCCCGTGACCTGCTCGAGCTGCCGTGGACCGACCGACAGGAGAAGGCGTACCAGGCGTTCGCCGCGCTGTGGCGCTCCGCGCCGGTGAACTGGGTGTGGAACCGGCTGCCGATGAAGGTGCGCTACAACACCTACGCGCAGACCGGCTATGGCCGGGTCTGACGCGACGGAGCTGATCCTCGACGCCGCCCTCGTCGAGTTCGAGCGGCACGGCTTTCGGCGGGTGGCCCTCGACGACGTGGCGCGCCGCGCCGGGGTCAGCAGGACCACGATCTACCGCCGGTTCGCCAACCGCGACGAACTCGTGGGCGCCGTCATCGAGCGCGAGAACGTGGCGCTGTTCGCCGACATCGCGCAGGAGCTGAGCCAGGCCGGACCGCAGTCGAACTACTACGTCGAGGCCTTCACGAGCGCGATCCTGCGGTTCCGCGGTCACCGGGTGCTCAACCGGATGATGACCGAGGAGCCCGCGCTGGTGCTCGACCTGGCGCGCCAGCACTACCCGGCGGCCATCGAGCGGATGGCCGAGGCGCTGCGGGTGATCTTCCCGCCCGGCTTTGCCGACCGGGTGGGTGCCGACGTGGTCGACGACCTCGCCGACACGATCCTGCGGTACGCGGCCATGGCGCTGTTGCTGCCGACCGCCGAGCGCCTCGACACCCCCGACCAGATCCGCGAGTTCGCTGCGCGGCACTTCCTGCCCAGCCTGCCTCTCGCACTGAGAGGTGCCCGGGTCTGACCGGCGCACTGTTTCGTAGATCACAGTTTTGGGCAGCCAGTGGTCATGACGGACCAGGACACGAGCGACAAGAGCGAGCAGGACGCCGACGGCCAGGAGAAGCAGCTGACCGAGAAACCCGAGGTCACCGATGAGCATCGCGAGGCTGCCAAGGAGATGGCGCGCAGCCAGGACGACACCCGGGAGACGCGCGTGATGCCGGGCACCAGCAACACCGTCACGGGTACAGCGGTCGCCGATTGGCTGGACGACGACGGCAACCCGAAGTACGGCGAGGTCGCCGAAGGCGGGATCAAGCGTGAGGACGTGATGGGCGGCGAGCAGAACGCCAGGGGTCACGAAGCGGACGAGTAGCCCCCTAGGCTTGGGGCGTGAACTCGCTCGTTCGAGTCGCGCCTGCGTTCCGCGACATGGCACATTCCATCGTGTGGGCGTCGGTCGCGACCGTCGACCCCGACGGCAGGCCGCGCACCCGCATCCTGCATCCCATCTGGGAGTGGGACGGAACCGACCTGACGGGCTGGATCGCCACCGTGCCGACGCCGATCAAGCGGGCCCACCTCGATGCCCATCCCGAGATGTCGGTGAGCTACTGGGCGCCCACGCACGACACCTGCAGCGCCGACTGCGCCGCGCAGTGGCACACCGACGACGAGACCCGAAAGGCCGTGTGGGACAAGTTCCTTCACGGTCCCGAGCCCGTGGGCTACGACCCGAGGATCATCCCGATGTGGGCGGACGGACCCACGACCGAGCAGTTCGCGGTCCTGCGCCTGCGGCCGTACCGACTGCGAGTAATGGCGGGCACCGTGATGACCAAGGCCGAGGGCGAGCCGCTGGTGTGGCGCGAGAGGGAGACCGCGTGACCGATCCGGCCGCGCTGCCGCTGGTGCCGCGCAACCCGCTGCCCTACCGCGAGCTGATCAAGGCGGTCCGCAACCTCGACTCCGGCCAGGAGGTCATCCGCGCCGCGGGCGGCCGCATCACGCGCGTTGCGATCGGACCCAAGTGGCTGGTGCCGCCGCTGGTGTCGGTGATGTCGCCGAGCGCGGTGCGCGACGTCCTCGGCCGCAGCGACGCCTTCTCCGAACGCTGCATCGTGCACGAGGAAGTACGCCACATGGCGGGCGACAGTTTGTTCGTGCTGCCCAACGAGCAGTGGCGGCCCCGCCGCCGCGCGCTGCAGCCGGTGTTCACCAGGCCGCACGTGAAGGCCTTTGGCGGCCACATGTCGCGTGCCGCTCAGGTCTTCGTCGACGAGTGGCGATCCCGCGGTGCCGCCACCACTGCCGGTGCCGACATCGACCTCGATCTGGCCTGCCGCAGGATCACCATGCAGTCGCTCGGCCGATCGGTGCTGGGGATCGACCTCAACGAACGTGCCGACGAGATCGCGGCGCACATGCACGTCGCCTCGTCCTATACCGCCGACCGCGCGCTGCGGCCGTTCCGCGCGCCGCGCTGGTTGCCCACCCCGGCACGCCGGCGCGCCCGCATCGCGGTGGCCGCGATGCGCAAGGTCACCGACGACATCCTGGCGGCGTGCCGCGCGGACCCGAGCCGGGACGCCCCGCTCGTCCACGCCCTGATCGCCGCGACCGACCCCGAGACCGGGCGCCCGATCTCCGACGACGACATCTCCAACGACCTGCTGATCTTCATGCTGGCAGGCCACGACACCACGGCGACCGCGCTGACGTATGCGCTGTGGTCTCTGGGTCACCACCAGGACGTGCAGGACCGCGTCGCCGCCGAGGCCGCTGCACTCGGCGACCGCGAGATCACGTCGGCCGACGTCGGCCGGCTCGGCTACACCGTGCAGGTGCTGCGTGAAGCGCTGCGGCTGTGCCCGCCCGCCGCCGGTGTCGGACGGCTGGCCACGCGCGACATCGAGGTCGACGGCTACCGGGTGGAGAAGGGCACGCTCGTCGCCGTCGGGATCTACGCCCTGCACCGCGACCCCGAAGTCTGGGACGACCCGCTGACCTTCGACCCGGACCGCTTCACTCCCGAGCGGATGAAGAAGCGCAACCGCTGGCAGTTCATCCCGTTCGCCGGCGGTGCGAGGTCCTGCATCGGGGAGCACTTCGCGATGCTCGAGACCACGCTCGCGCTCGCGACCATCGTCCGCGCGGTCCGGGTGCACTCGCTCGACGCCGAGTTCCCCGTCGACGTGCCGTTCACCACCGTGGCGAAGGGGCCGATCCGGGCGCGCGTGCAGCCCCGGTAGGCGACGTGTGCAGGCCCACTACACCCTGTAGTTGACGCTGCAGGGCCGACTGGGAGACTGGAGTCATGCCAGTTAGCGACCGGACGGCCAAGCGATCCACCGAGGTATCGGCGCGCCTGTTCGCCGAGGCCGCCGCCGTCATCCCGGGCGGGGTCAACTCGCCGGTGCGGGCGTTCAACTCCGTCGGCGGCACCCCGCGCTTCATCACCTCGGCCAAGGGCTACCGGCTCACCGACGCCGACGGCAACGAGTACGTCGACCTGGTCAACTCCTGGGGTCCCGCGCTGCTCGGGCACGCGCACCCCGAGGTCGTCGAGGCGGTCCGGCGGGTGGCGGTGGACGGTCTGTCCTTCGGTGCGCCGACACCGGCGGAGACCGCACTCGCCACGGAGATCATCGAGCGGGTGGCGCCGGTCGAGCGCATCCGCCTGGTGAACTCGGGCACCGAGGCGACCATGAGCGCGATCCGGCTGGCGCGTGGCTTCACGGGCCGGCCGAAGATCGTCAAGTTCTCCGGCTGCTACCACGGGCACAGCGACGCCCTGCTGGCCGACGCGGGCTCGGGTGTGGCGACGCTGGGCCTGCCGTCCTCACCGGGTGTCACCGGCGCTGCGACCGTCGACACCATCGTGCTGCCCTACAACGACGTCGCCGCCGTCGAAGCCGCGTTCGCCGAGTTCGGCGATCAGATCGCATGCGTCATCAGCGAGGCCGCGGCGGGCAACATGGGCACCGTCGCCCCGCTGCCGGGCTACAACGCCGAACTGCGCCGCATCACCGACGCCCACGGCGCCCTGCTGATCCTCGACGAGGTGATGACGGGTTTCCGGGTCAGCCGCGCGGGCTGGTTCGGCATCGACGGCGTCGCCGCGGACCTGCTGACGTTCGGCAAGGTGATGAGCGGTGGGCTGCCCGCCGCGGCATTCGGTGGCCGCGCCGACGTGATGGAGCGGCTCGCACCGATCGGCCCCGTGTACCAGGCGGGCACGCTGTCGGGTAACCCCGTCGCGATGGCCGCCGGGCTCGCCACGCTGCGCGCCGCCGACGATGCCGTCTACGCCAGGGTCGACGCCAACGCCGACCGGCTGTCGGGCATGGTGAGCGACGCGCTCACCGAAGCCTCGGTGGCACACCGCATCTCGCGCGCGGCCAACATGTTCAGCGTGTTCTTCTCCGATGCCCCGGTCACCGACTTCGCATCGGCCAAGGCGACCGACACGTGGCGGTTCCCTGCGTTCTTCCATGCCCTGCTCGACGCGGGCGTGTACCCGCCGTGCAGCGCGTTCGAGACGTGGTTCTGCTCGGCGGCCCTCGACGACGAGGCGTTCGAGCGCATCGGCGCGGCCCTGCCTGCCGCGGCGCGCGCCGCAGCAGAAGCAGAGCAGCCCGCATGAGCGACATCACGACGGTGCACGTGATGCGCCACGGCGAGGTGCACAACCCCGAGCAGGTGCTCTACGGCCGACTGCCCGACTACCACCTGTCGGACCGGGGCCGGCGCCAGGCGCAGTCCGCCGCAGACTGGTTGGCGCGCAACGACGTCGTGTACGTGGTCGCCTCGCCGCTGGAGCGTGCGCAGGAGACCGCCGCGCCGATCGCGGCCGCGCACGGTCTGCCCATCGACACCGACGCCGACCTCATCGAGTCGTGGAACCAGTTCGAGGGTGAGAAGGTGGCGCCCGGTGACGGCGCGCTGCGCGACCCGCGGAACTGGCTCAAGCTGCGCAACCCGCGCAGGCCGTCGTGGGGCGAACCGTACGAGGAGATCGCGCCGCGCATGATGGCCGCGCTGCACCGCGCCAGGGCACGCGCTGTCGGTCACGAGGCGGTGTGCGTCAGCCACCAGTTGCCGGTCGAGACGCTGCGACGGGCGATGACGGGCCGCAAGCTGCCGCATCTTCCGTTGCCGCACAGCAGGTTGTGCAACCTCGCGTCGATCACGTCGTTCACGTTCGCCGGTGACGAGCTGGTCCGCTGGGGCTACACGGAGCCCTGGGGACTCTAGTGAGACGTCTGCTCGCGTGTGTGGTGGCGCTGTCGGCGGTGCTGCTCAGCGGATGCTCCACCGGGGACGACGCCGTCGCGCAGGGCGGGACGTTCGAGTTCGTGGCGCCCGGCGGCAAGACCGACATCGTCTACGACCCGCCGGAAGCGCGCGGCAAGCCGGGTTCGATCAAGGGCCCGGAGCTGCGGGACCCGGCGAAGACCGTGTCCCTTCAAGACTTCGAGGACCAGGTCGTGGTGATCAACGTCTGGGGGCAGTGGTGCGGTCCGTGCCGGTCGGAGATGCCGGAGCTGCAAAAGGTGTACGACGCGACCAAGGCCAAGGGCGTGGCGTTCCTCGGCATCGACGTCCGCGACAACAACCGCGACGCCGCCGTCGACTTCGTCGTCGACCGCAAGATCACCTTCCCGTCCATCTACGACCCCGCGATGCGGACGATGATCGCGTTCGGCGGCAAGTACCCGACGACGGTGATCCCGTCGACGATCGTGCTGGACCGCCAGCACCGGGTCGCCGCGGTGTTCCTACGCGAACTGCTCGCCGAGGACCTGCGGCCCGTCGTCGAGCGGCTGGCGGCCGAGAAGTGAAGTCCCAGCCGCAGTGACCGTTCTCGCCGCCACCTTCGACCAGGTCGACCAGTTGATGGCGACCGGGCCGTTGGCGTTGGCGCTGGCGGTCAGTGCGCTCGCCGGGCTGGTGTCGTTCGCGTCGCCGTGCGTGGTGCCGCTGGTGCCCGGCTACCTGTCCTACCTCGCGGCGATCGTCGGCGTGGAGGACGAGCCGGGCGGCGGCCCGAGCACGAACACCGCGGTGCGCACCGCGCGGCTGCGGGTCGCCGGCGCGACGACACTGTTCGTGGCGGGCTTCACCGTGGTGTTCGTGCTCGGCACGGTGGCCGTGCTCGGCATGACGACTACGCTGATCGCGAACGAGGTTCTGCTGCAACGCATCGGCGGCGTGGTGACGATCGTGATGGGCCTGGTGTTCATCGGCTTCGTCCCCGCGCTGCAGCGTGACACCCGGTTCACCCCGAAGCGGGTGTCGACGCTGGCCGGGGCGCCGCTGCTCGGTGCGGTGTTCGGGCTGGGCTGGACCCCGTGCCTGGGTCCGACGCTGGCAGCGGTGATCGCGATGGCCTCGGCGACCGAGGGCGCCAACGTCGCCCGCGGCGTGACGCTGGTGATCGCGTACTGCCTGGGTCTCGGCATCCCGTTCGTGGCGTTGGCCTTCGGCTCGGCGCGGGCGATGCGCGGGCTGGGCTGGCTGCGCAGGCACACCCGGACCATTCAGCTCTTCGGCGGCGCGCTGCTGATCCTCGTCGGCCTCGCGCTGGTGACGGGGCTGTGGGCCGAGTTCGTGTCCTGGGTGCGCGACGCGTTCGTCAGTGACGTCAGGTTGCCGCTGTGAGACGCGTCTTCGCGCTGATCCGCAACACGTGGCGGACGCTCACCTCGATGGGCACCGCGCTCGTGCTGCTGTTCCTGCTGGCGCTGGCCGCGATCCCGGGCGCGCTGTTGCCGCAACGCTCGCTGAACCAGGGCAAGGTCGACGAGTACCTCGCCGAACACCCGACGATCGGACCGTGGCTGGACCGACTGCAGGCGTTCGACGTATTCGCCAGCTTCTGGTTCACCTCGATCTACGTGCTGCTGTTCGTGTCGCTGGTCGGGTGCCTCACGCCCCGACTCGCCGAGCACGTCCGCAGCCTGCGGGCCACGCCGGTGGCGGCTCCGCGCAACCTGGGCAGGCTGCCCAAGCACCACCGCGCCGACGTACCCGGTGAGCCCGCGACCGTCGTGGCCGAGGTGGAACGCAACCTGAAGGGCTGGCGGCGCACCACCCGCACCGATGGCGACGTCACCGAGATCTCTGCCGAGAAGGGCTATCTGCGCGAGTTCGGCAACATCGTCTTCCACTTCTCGCTACTCGGACTGCTCGTCGCGATCGCCGTCGGCAAGCTGTTCGGGTACGAGGGCAACGTGATCGTCATCGCCAACGGCGGGCCCGGATTCTGCTCGGCGTCGCCTGCGGCGTTCGACTCGTTCCGCGCGGGCAACACCGTGGACGGCACGTCGCTGAATCCGATCTGCTTGCGCGTCAACGACTTCGACGCCGACTACCTGCCCAGCGGTCAGGCCCTGTCGTTCGCCGCGAACGTCGAGTACCAGGCGGGCGAGGACTTGAACTCCGACACCTGGCGGCAGTACCGGCTGGAGGTCAACCACCCGTTGCGCCTCGGCGGCGACCGCATCTACCTGCAGGGCCACGGTTACGCGCCGACGTTCACCGTGACGTTCCCGGACGGCCAGACCCGCACCCAAACCGTGCAGTGGCGGCCCGACGAGGCACTGACGTTGCTGTCGTCGGGAGTCATGCGGTTCGACCCGCCCGGCGGCACCTACCCCGACGACCGCGAGCGGCGCCGCAACCAGATCGCCATCCAGGGCCTGTTCGCGCCGACTCAGCAGCTGGACGGGACGCTGCTGTCGTCGAGCTTCCCCGCGCTCAACGACCCCGCGGTGGCCATCGACGTGTACCGCGGTGACACCGGCCTCGACACCGGAAGGCCGCAGTCGATCTTCTCGCTCGACCCGCGCCTGATCGGCCAGGAGCGGCTGAAGAAGGAAGCGCGCGTCAACCTCGCCGAGGGGGAGTCGACCCGGCTGGCCGACGGCACGGTGATCCGCTTCGACAGCGCCGAGCCGTTCATCAACCTGCAGGTCTCCCACGATCCGGCGCAGGTGTGGGTGCTGGTGTGGTCGATGACGATGATGGCCGGTCTGCTGGTGTCGCTGTTGGTGCGCCGACGGCGCGTGTGGGTTCGGATCACGCCTACTGGGGCGGGTACCGTTGGCGTCGAGCTGGGCGGCCTCGCACGCACCGACAACTCCGGCTGGGGCGACGAGTTCGAGAAGCTGACCGAACGGCTGCTGCCGGGGTCGCAAGACAAGCAAGGCGGGATCGCGTGAACACATACGACATCGACATAGGCCTGGCCCGCTACTCGGACTGGGCGTTCACGACGTCCGTCGTCGTGCTGGTCGCCGCGCTGCTGCTGCTGGCCGTCGAACTGGCCTACAGCCGGAGCCGCAAGGTCGAGGCCCGCGAGCTGGTCACCTCCGGCGGCGGCGCCGTGACCGCCGACAGCGCCCGGCCCGGCGTCGTGACCGACGCGCCGCGGCGTCCGGTCGACGAGAGAATCGGCCGCGCCGGTCTCGCGCTGGCCTACGTCGGCATCGCGATGCTGTTCGTCTGCATCGTGCTGCGCGGCTTCGCCACCTCGCGCGTGCCGTGGGGCAACATGTACGAGTTCATCAACCTGACCTGCTTCTGCGGGCTGGTGGCGGCCGCGGTCGTGCTGCGCCGCCCGCAGTTCCGCGCGCTGTGGGTGTTCGTGCTCGCGCCGGTGCTGATCCTGCTGACGGTGTCGGGCAAGTGGCTCTACACCCACGCCGCCCCGGTGATGCCCGCGCTGCAGTCGTACTGGCTGCCGATCCACGTGTCGGTGGTCAGCCTGGGATCCGGGGTGTTCCTCGTCGCAGGCGTGGCCAGCATCCTGTTCCTGGTCAAGATGTCGAAGCTCAACGACCCGGGCCGCGATGGCGTCATGGCGACCATCGTGTCGCGCCTGCCCGACGCCCAGACCCTCGATCGCATCGCCTATCGCACGACGATCTTCGCGTTCCCGATCTTCGGGTTCGGCGTGATCTTCGGCGCGATCTGGGCCGAGGAGGCGTGGGGCCGGTACTGGGGCTGGGATCCCAAGGAGACGGTCTCGTTCATCGCCTGGGTCGTCTACGCCGCGTACCTGCACGCCCGGTCGACCGCAGGCTGGCGCGACAAGAAGGCCGCGTGGATCAACGTCGTGGGCTTCGTGGCCATGGTGTTCAACCTGTTCTTCATCAACCTGGTGACCGTCGGGTTGCACTCGTACGCAGGGGTCGGCTGAGTTGAGCTTTCGGGCCCAGGGCCGGTTCGTCGACCCGTCGGAGACCGTGCCACCCGAGTGGACTGCACCGACGCCGCCGCACGGCATACCCGTCGCCCCGCTGCGGGCCGCGGCCGCCCAACCCGCGCCACCGGCCACCGAGCCCGCGCTGCCCGCGCCGTACCTCGACCCGACGACCGTCGCGCTGCTCGGCCGGCCCAAGCAACAGCCGCCCAACGGCTGGCGCCGCTGGGTCTACCTGGGCACCGGCACGCTCGTCAACGTCGGCGAGGGGCCGAACGAGCTTCGGCGCAGGACGCTCACCGCGCAGGTGGACCGGCCGCTGCGCGGGTGCTACCGGATCGCACTGCTGTCGCTCAAGGGCGGTGTCGGCAAGACCACCGTCACCGCGACGCTCGGCGCGACGTTCGCGTCGATCCGGGGTGATCGGGTCATCGCCGTCGACGCCAACCCCGACCGCGGCACGCTGAGCCAGAAGGTTCCGCTGGAGACGCCGTCGACGGTGCGCCACCTGCTGCGCGACGCCGAGGGCATCACCAGCTACAGCGACGTCCGGCGCTACACCTCCCAGGGGCCGAGCCGCCTCGAGGTGCTGGCGTCGGAGAGCGACCCCGCGGTGTCGGAGGCCTACAGCTCGGCGGACTACCAGCGCACGCTCGAAGTGCTGGAGCGCTACTACAGCCTGGTGCTGACCGACTGCGGTACCGGCATGCTGCACTCGGCGATGTCGGCGGTGCTGGACAAGGCCGACGTGCTGATCATCGTCAGCTCGGGCGCGGTCGACGGTGCCCGCAGTGCGTCGGCGACGCTGGACTGGCTCGATGCCCACGGCTACCAAGATCTGGTGCGCAACTCCATCGTGGTGGTCAACGCGGTCCGCGGACGCCGGGGCAGGGGCGGTACCCGCGTCGACATGGAGAAGGTGGTGGACCACTTCGCCCGGCGTTGCCGGGCGGTCCAGACGCTGCCATTCGACCCGCATCTGGAAGAGGGCGCAGAGGTCGACCTGGAACGGCTGCGGGCAGAAACCCGCGAGGCGCTGGTCGAGTTGGCGGCCACGGTTGCCGGCGGATTTCCCCCGGCTGGCTGAACCCCGCGCCGCACCCGCTCAGGTGCGGCTGTCGGGGTCCGGATGGTTGAGCCTGCGAAGGAAGTCCGGGTCGTCGTCCGGGCCCACGATCTTCGGCCTCGGGGCACTGGCGGATGCGCGCATCAACCGCCACGCCGCGTACGCCAAACCCGCCAGAATGAGGACGAGGAGTAAATACTGCACGAAAACCTCCTTGCCACCAGCATACGCGTCGTCGGTAGTGTCAGACCCGTGTCTGATGGTCGGCCCGGATCCCGAATGCTGCTCGACGTGGTGGCTTACGCCGCCGCACGCCTCGTGCTCGTGGCAGTGCTCACGGGGGTGATCTACGCGGCCGGCAGCCTGGTGGTCGACCAGTTCCCGCTCGTCGTCGCGCTGCTGTTTGCGATCGTCGTCGCACTGCCCCTTGGCATCTGGGCCTTCGCGCCGTTGCGCCGCCGGGCCACGGCCAGCATCGCGGCGTTCGACGAACGCCGTCGCACCGAACGGGAACAGCTGCGCGCCCGGCTGCGCGGCGACGACTCCACCTCGGGGTGACGAGTTGATGACGTCCGGCAGCCCTGCCGCCCGCCACGCCTTCGGTGCCGAGTTCCCCGGCGCGGTCGGCTTTCTGAATTCGCCGACCTACGGGCTGCCGCCCACGTTCCTGACCGACGAGCTGTCCGAGCATCTGAGGCAATGGCAGGCGGGCACCATGGCGCCGCCGTCGTTCGACGAGCACGTACTGCGCGGGCGGACGGCGTATGCGGCGCTCACTGGAACCCGGACCGAGTCGGTGGCGATGGGCGGCAGCGTCTCGGCACTGCTCGCACTGGTGGCCGCGGCGGTCCCGGATGGCAGCCGGGTCGCGACGCTGGCCGGCGAATTCACCAGCACCACCTTTCCGTTCGCCGCGCACGTGGGCCGCGGCGTCACCGTCACCGAACTGCCGCCGGAAGAGTTGCTGGACGCGGCCGACGCCTACGACGTCGTGACGGTCAGCCTGGTGCAGTCCGCGAGCGGCGCCGTCCTCGACGCCGAGGCGCTGCGCTCGCGCCTGGCGGGCACCGACGTGCTGTCGGTGGTCGACGTGACCCAGGCCGTCGGCTGGAAGCGGCTGGATCTGGGGTGGGCCGACGTCACGGTCGGAGCGGTCTACAAGTGGCTGCTGGCGCCGCGCGGCACCGCGTGGATGTCTCTGAGCGACAGGGTGGCCGACGCGATGACACCACTGGCGGCCAACTGGTACGCCGGTGAGCACCCGTGGTCGACGATCTACGGGCTGCCGCTGCGGTTGGCGGGCGACGCGCGCCGGTTCGACGCGTCACCGGCGTGGTTCGGGGCGCTCGGATCGGGGTTGACGTTGCCGTGGCTCGCCTCGCTGGACGCCGCCGCGGTCGAGGCGCACTGCGTCGGGCTGGCCAACCGGTTGCGGGCCGAGCTGTCCCTGCCACCGTCGGCGCCGGGCTGCGAGTCGGCCATCGTGTCGATCCCCGCGGGCGTCTCGGCCGACGCGGCGGAGCTACTGGCCGGCGCAGGCATCCGCGCCGCGGTGCGGGCGGGTGCGGTGCGAGTGGGCTTCCACCTCTACAACACCGCGGACGACCTGGACCGGTTGGTCGACGCGCTGGGCTAGCCCGGCGTCAGCCGAAGGCGAGCGCCGCGGCCACCGCGACCGACCACACCAGCATCGTGAGCCCGGTGTCGCGCAGCACGGGGATGAGGTCGCGGCCGCCGAGGCCCTTGCGCACGGGGGCCGAAGCTCGCACGGCCAGCGGCAGCGCCAGCAGCCCGGCCGCACACCACGGCGTCGCGAGCACCAGCACCAGTGCCGCCACGACGGGGACGGCCAGCAGCACGTGGAACAGCACGCGGGTGCGGGGGTCGCCGAGCCGCACGGCCAGGGTGATCTTCCCGGACTCCCGGTCGGTCGGGATGTCGCGCAGGTTGTTGGCGACCAGCACGGCCGACGACAGCGAGCCGACGGCCACCGCGGCCGCGGCGCCGACCCAGTCGATCCGCAGCGCCTGGGTGTACTGGGTGCCGAGCACCGCGACCAGGCCGAAGAACACGAACACCGCGACCTCACCCAGCCCGAGGTATCCGTACGGCTTGGAGCCACCGGTGTAGAGCCAGGCGCCCGCGATGCAGGCGGCACCCACGGCGATCAGCCACGGCTGGCTGACGATGGCCAGCGCGAGGCCTGCTGCGGCGCCGATGCCGAGGCTGACGAGCGCGGCGGTCAGCACCGCGCGGGGTGACGCCACCTTCGACCCGACCAGGCGCAGCGGGCCCGCGCGCACGTCGTCGGTGCCGCGGATGCCGTCGGAGTAGTCGTTGGCGTAGTTGACGCCGACGATCAGCGCCAGCGACACGACCAGCGCCAGCAGCGCCTTCCACCACACGGCCTCGCCGAGCCAAGCCGCCGCGCCCGTGCCCGCTATCACCGGGGCCACCGCATTCGGCAGCGTCCTGGGGCGGGCGCCTTCGATCCACTGCCCGACGGTCGCCATGCGCGACATCGTGCCACGCCGGGCGTCGTCACCTCTCCGGCTGCACCGCCGGGACGCCGTGAATCCCGGGCACCAGGCGTCGTGTGACGGCGTGGGAGTAGTCGTCGACGGCGGTGGTATCGGGCGGCAAAAGCAGGCCGCCCCAGTCGACCTCGGGTCGGCCGCGCAGCCGCGTCGGCATCTCGTGCAGGTCGTCGAAGGCGACGAGTCCGGCGAAGCTGCCGCCGATGTCGGCCTTCCGGTCGTCGGCGGAGTACGGCCGCGGCGACTCGATCACCGCCCGCGGTGTCTGGACGACGCCCGCGACGATGGTGGGCGCGTCGCGCACGCACGGGAAGAGGAACGCCTGCGGCCAGCTGACGAGCACTGGGCCGCGGGTGTCGAGGAAGCGGTTCAGCGGCACCACTGATCGCAGTCGCGGGCCCGTCACCGCAAGCCAGCCCAGGGCGTCGGTGCGGCCGTCGTCAGCGCGGATCCTGACGCGGTCGGCGCCTGCGGGGACGTCAGGTGCGTCGATGCCGATCGACCGCCACAGCGGTTCGGCCGAATCCTCGTCGGATGCGGGCCGGTCGGCGGGGGAGCGCTCACCCAGCGGCGTCACGTCGGCGCCGTCGGCGCGGCCGAAGTCGAAGACCAGTCGGTTGCCGTCGTCGGTGCGGCCCGCCACCGACACGGCCAGGCCACCGTCGGCGGCGAGTGCGGGCACCGCGAACCAGCGGCTCGTCAGCGACGCCCGGCCGGGGTCGGGTTCGGCCCAGCTGCCCCAGAGGAATTCCGACGTGCCCACGCCGGGCGGGTCGGGAGGCGCGGCGTCGGGTGGGTAGCCGTCGGCACGGACGAAGCCGTCGAGTTGGTCGGCGTCGGCGTCGCGGTCGGGGTCGGTGTCGGGGGCGGCGCGCAGCACCGGACCGTCGGGCAGCACCTCCACGTCGTCGGCAAGGCCGCACACCCGCTCCCCGGTGAGCCGACCGATGTTAGCCCTCGCGAGCGAGCCCTCCGGCCGCCGCAGCGGCGCGGCAACGAAGGAGCCCAGCATGACGGCCACCGACGTAGCAAGGGCGACGACGACGAGTGCCGCGGGCGCTTCCGTTACCCGCCCGCTGGCTAGTAATACCAGCGCCGCGCCGGCGATTATCAGCCACACCAGTGAAATACCCTGCGGCGCAGGAGATTCCGTCGGCCACGGCACGTCGTAGACCGCGGGGACCCACCATGCGTTGGGTCCGGCGAACGACACCACCGCAGCCCACGTCAGGAGCGCGGAGCCGAATGCCGCGGCCACGACGGTACGGCGGTCCGGCGTCCGCGCCCGCCGCGCGACGAGCACCACCGCGACCACCAGCAGCGCGGCGAACGGTCCTGCCGCCGCGCCCAGGTGGTACGACCACTTCGACGGGGCCAGCGAGAACAGTGCCAGCGTCAGCAGCACGACCGCGGCGAGGCGGGCCGCCGCCCGCGCCACGAAGTCCGGACGTCGCCACCGCAACACCAGGACTACGAGAACCATTGCGACGGTAAGCAGTACGGCCGCCCGCTTGGCGAAGCTGCCCTGCTGATCGGACTGGAGTAGGTACGCGTAGCGATCGGGCTCCTCATACCACGGAAGCGCCGGCCCGTAGAACGTATGCCAGTCGGTGGCGGTGATCAGCGCGTCCGACGTCTGGTCGCCGAAGACGAGCACCACGGACACCGCGGCCACCGACGCGAGCGTCAGCACGTAAGCCGCGGCCCACGATCGCGATGCCGCACCCGACCGCAGCGCCGCCCACAGCGTCGGGGCGAACACCACCACCGGCGCGACCACCAGCGCGCCGTTGGGGCTGATCGGCACGACGAGCGCGGCCGACAGGATCACCAGTCCGACGTCACGAGGCGAACGAGCACGCATCGCCAGCGCGAGAACGGCGGTGACGCCGAGGGCGACGTAGGACTCCGGCCGCGTGCCGAGGTTGAACGGCAGCCACGTGGCGAGCAGGCACAGCGCCGCGAGCAGTCGTCCACGGACCGTTGCCGACCGCACCGGCAGCGCCGCGCCGAGGACGCCGCGGCTGAGCACGAACCACGTGGCGATCGCCAGCGCGGTGCTCGGCAGCCGCAGCCACAGCGGTGCGACGCTGACAGTCGTCAGCCCCGACAGCAGTTCCTGGCTGAATGCGAACGGCACCTCGGCGGCGTTCCACCAGCGGTAGTAGTTGCCCGGATTGCCGGTGGCGGCGACGTTGCGGGCGATCATCGTGGCCCAGCCGTCGTCGACCGCGAGCGGTCCGATCACCGCCCAGCCGGCGAGAACGCCGACCACCCCGGCGTCGACCCACCACACGCGGCGCGGTCGCCACCTGGGTCGTCTCGAAGGCCGCCGCGACGGCGATCCCGGCAGAAGGACCAGGCTCCCCGTCGCGGCCAGCAGCGCCACCACGATAAGCGCCCACTTCAGCGGCGACGGCGAAGTCGTGAACCGGTCGATCGTCGACAGCGTCACGGTCAGGCCCGCGGCATCGGCCTCGTCGAGTGCGGTCTGGAAGCCGAACACCCGGGGCACGGGTGCGCTGGCCAGCGTCACGGTCCGGCCGTCGGCGGTGTCGACGGCCATGCCGTCGGGCGTCGACCGGATGACGGTGCGGCAGTCACCGGGCGGGACCGGGACGGTGACGCGCTGGTCGCCGACGATCGCGGCCGCGCCGGCGGCGTCGGCGGTAACGAGGACGCCACCGCCGCCGGTGTCGAGCACCGTCGGCGCGTTCCGGTCGGCTGCGGCGCGCAGCGCCGAGCACGGGACGACGGCGGTCACGCTCGCCGGCCGGTACGGGACGATCATCGCGGTGCTCGACGCGGTCTCCCGCGTCGGGTTCGACGTGGCTGCCCGGTCCGGGTCCGGCCACGTCAGCGTGCTCGACGCCACCCACACCGGCGCGAACGGCAGCGCCAGCGCGGCCAGCACGCCCACCAGCCCGACGATCAGTGCAGGCCACGGGCTCTGGGCGGAACGGTCGGGTCTCGTTTGTATCGTCGTCACGTCCCCTCGAGGCTGTCACCCGTAGGCCGCGTCGTGCACGGCAAGCGTGCGAAGTCACCCCGGCGTCAGAAAGTCGGCCGACGGGTATGGGCGATGATGGAGCTGAATCGACGTGAGGAGCAGTGCATGCTGGGTGTGATTGGTGGCAGCGGTTTCTACTCCTTCTTTGGAGAGGACGCCCGTAGCGTCAACCTCGACACCCCTTACGGACCGCCGAGCGCACCGCTCACGGTCGGCACGGTTGGCGAGCATGAGGTGGCGTTCCTGCCGCGTCACGGCGCCAACCACGAATTCTCGCCGCACACCGTCCCGTACCGCGCCAACATGTGGGCGCTGCGGGCGCTGGGCGTGCGGCGGGTGTTCGGTCCCTGCGCGGTCGGCAGCCTCAAGGCCGAACTCGGACCCGGCTCGATGGTGGTACCCGATCAGCTCGTCGACCGCACCAGCGCCCGCGCCGACACCTACTTCGACTCCGGCGGCATCCACGTGGGCTTCGCCGATCCGTACTGTCCGACGCTGCGGAGCGCGGTGACGGGCCTGCCCGACGTCGTCGACGGCGGTACCATGGTCGTCATCCAGGGCCCGCGCTTCTCCACTCGCGCTGAGAGCCGCTGGTTCGCGAGTGAGGGCTTCTCTCTGGTCAACATGACCGGCTACCCGGAGTCTGTCCTCGCGAGAGAACTCGAGATGTGTTATGCCGCAATCGCATTGGTGACTGACCTGGACGCGGGTATCGAGACCGGCGCGGGCGTGACCGCGGTCCACGTCTTCGCCGAGTTCGAGAAGAACCTGGTGCCGTTCAAGCAGTTGGTGCACGAGGCGATCGCCCAGGTCGACGTCGAGAACGCGTGCACGCACTGCTCGCCGCACGCGGGCGTCCACTTGCCGATCGAGCTGCCATGAGGGTCTTGCTCACCGGCGCAGCCGGTTTCATCGGATCGCGCATCCGCGCAGCGCTCACCGACAAGGGCCACGAGGTCGTCGCCGTCGACGTGATGCTCGACGCCGCCCACGGTGCCGGGGCGAGCGCACCCGACGGCGTGCTCGACGTCGACGTGCGCGACGGCGCCGCGCTGGCGGCGGTGTTGCCCGGCGTCGACGTCGTCTGCCACCAGGCAGCGGTGGTCGGTGCGGGCGTCGACGCGTCGGACGCCCCGTCGTACGGCAGCCACAACGACTACGGCACCACGGTCCTGCTGGCCGAGATGTTCGCCGCGGGCTGCCGCAAACTGGTGCTTGCGTCTTCGATGGTGGTCTACGGTCAGGGCCGCTACGAGTGCGCCGAGCACGGCACCGTCGACCCGCTACCGCGGGAGCGCGCGGCGCTCGACGCCGGTGACTTCGAGCACCGCTGCCCCTTGGGCGGTGAGTCGCTGCAGTGGCGGCTGGTCGACGAGTCGGCCGCGATGCGGCCGCGCAGCCTGTATGCGGCCAGCAAGGTCGCCCAGGAGCACTACGCGCTGGCGTGGGCCGAGGCGACCGGTGGCTCGGTGGTCGCGCTGCGCTACCACAATGTCTACGGCCCGCACATGCCGCGCGACACCCCGTACTCCGGGGTCGCGGCGATCTTCCGCTCGGCGATCGAACGGGGCGAGCCGCCAAGGGTTTTCGAGGACGGCGGTCAGATGCGCGACTTCGTCCACGTCGACGACGTGGCGGCGGCCAACGTCGCCGCGGTCTCCGACGGTGCGGGCGGGTTCGCGGCGTTCAACGTCTGTTCGGGCAAGCCGATCGCCATCCGCGACGTCGCGGCACGGCTGTGCGAGGTCCGCGACGGGGAGCCGCCGGTGGTCACCGGGCAGTACCGCAGCGGCGACGTCCGCCACATCGTCGCCGACCCGGCGCGGGCGGCCGAGGTGCTCGGTTTCCGTGCGGCGGTCGATCCGCGCGACGGCCTTGCGGACTTCGCGTTTGCGCCTTTGCGCGGCTGAGCCGTACGGCATGCGCATACTGACGGTGTGAAACTCGACATCTGTCAACAATTCGGCATCGACTTTCCGCTGTTCGCGTTCAGCCATTGCCGCGACGTCGTCGCCGCGGTCACCAACGCCGGCGGTTTCGGCGTGCTCGGTGCGACGGCGTACACGCCCGAGCAGCTCGACCGGGAACTGTCCTGGATCGACGATCACGTACACGGCAAGCCCTACGGCGCGGACATCATCGTGCCCGCGAAGTTCGAGGGCAAGGGCGAGAAGCTGTCGAAGGGCGACCTGGCCGGCCGCATCCCGGTCGAGCACAAGGAGTTCGTCGCCGGCCTGCTCGCTGAGCACGGCATCGAGCCGGAGGCCTCGCCGCGGATCGGCGGCACGATGCTCTCGGGTGACACCGGTCCCGAGCTGCTCGAGGTCGCGATGAGCCACCCGATCAAGCTGATCGCCAACGCGCTCGGCGTCCCCCCGGACTACATGCTCGAGGCGGGCCGGGAGCGCGGCGTTCCGGTGGCCGCGCTGGTCGGCGCCAAGGAGCACGCGCTCAAGCAGGCGGCGGCCGGGGTCGATCTGATCGTGGCCCAGGGCACCGAGGCAGGCGGACACTGCGGTGAGGTCAGCACGCTGGTGCTGATCCCCGAGGTGCTCGACGCACTCGAGGCCAACGGCAGCGACATCCCCGTCCTCGCGGCGGGTGGCATCGTCACCGGACGGCAGATGGCCGCGGCCGTGGCGATGGGCGCCTCCGGTGCGTGGACGGGTTCGGTGTGGCTGACCACCGAGGAGGCCGAGACCGCGCCGCACACCGTTCAGAAGATGCTCGCCGCGACCTCCCGTGACACCGTGCGGTCGGCGGGCCGTACGGGCAAGCCGTCGCGACAACTGGTCTCGGACTGGACTAACGCGTGGCTGCCCAACGACGAGGGCCGCAAGCCCCTGCCGTTGCCGCTGCAGTCGATGCTCAGCGAGCCCGTGTTGCGCCGCGTCGACGCGCTCGCCGAGCAGGGTCACCAGGGCGCCCAAGCGCTCGCGACGTACTTCGTCGGTCAGGGCGTCGGGATGATGAACAAGGTGAAGCCCGCGCGCGAGGTCGTCGCCGACTTCATCGAGGACTACCTCGCGGCCGCCGAGCGGCTGGGGCGCTCGCTGCCGGAGTGACCCTGGGGCCGGGCTATTCCTCGCCTGCCAGCGGTAGGCGCACCTCGAAGCGTGCGCCGGTGCCGAGGTTGTACGCCGACACCGTGCCGTGGTGGGCCTGGACGAGCCCGGCCGCGATCGCCAGGCCCAGGCCCGAGCCGCTCGGCAGCGACGAATCCGACCGCGGCACCCTGCCGTTGGACCCCCGGTAGGCGATGTCGAACACGCGGGTCAGGTCGGCCTCGTCGATGCCGACGCCAGTGTCGTCCACGCGGGCCCATGCACCCCGCTCGTCGGCGCCGATCGCCAGTTCGACCGTCCCGCCCGACGGGGTGTGCGCGATCGCGTTGGCCACGAAGTTCGACAGCACCCGCACCAGGGCGCGGTCGCTGCCGATGACGCGCACGGGCTCGACGGGCAGGTCGGCGCGCAGCACGACACCGGCGCGTTCGGCCGCGATCCTGTGGGCGGCCAGCACGTCGTCGACGACCTCGTCGAGCGCCACGCGGTCGTAGTTCATCTGCACCGCGCCGGCATTGATCTTCGACATCTCGAACAGGTCGTCGACCATCTCGGCCAGCCGGATCGTCTCGTGCTCGATGTGCTTGGCGTGGTCGCGCACCTCGTCGTCGGCCACCACCCCGTCGGCGATCGCCTCGGCGACGGCGCGAATCCCGGCCAGCGGCGTCCGCAGGTCGTGGCTGACGAATGCGACGAGACGGCGCCGGGACTGCTCGGCGGCCTGTTCCGATTCGCGGATCTCCTGCTCCCACACCATTCTTCGGGCCTGGTAGCGCGCCAGCATGATGGCTGCCGGGATCGTCACCACCGAGACGATGACGAGGACCACCGCGATGCGCTCGAACCATTCCGAGGCCATGAAGACGCCCGCCCCGAGGAACCCGGTGAACGTCGCCAGCGTCGGGATCAGGATCAGCACGATCATGCTCAGCGTCAGCGACCACGACCGCGCAACGCGGATGACGATGCCGCCGAGCACAACGACGGGGACCGAGCACGCGAGCGCGATGCCGACGATCTCCCAGAGATCAGTCGACGGCATCCTGCGTCCCACTCCACATGTAGCCACGACCCCACACCGTCTGCACGCGATGCTCGTCGCCGAGCTTGGACCGCAATCTCTTGACGTGCACGGTGACCGTGGAGAGGTCACCGAAGTCCCACTGCCACACGCGCTTCAAGAGTTCTTCGCGGGTGAAGACCACGCCGGTGTGGGTCAGGAAGAACACCAGCAGGTCGAATTCGCGATTGGTCAGGCTGATCGGCCGGTTCCGGATGGATACGGTGCGCGACGCGGCGGACACCGTCATGTCGCCGACGGTCAGCACGACCGGGGGTGCGCCGACGGCCGAGGGGGCGCGGCGCAGCACCGAGCGCACGCGCAGGGCGAGTTCTCTCGGACTGAACGGCTTGGTGAGGTAGTCGTCGGCGCCGGCCTCGAGTCCGGCGATGCGGTCGTCCTCCTCGCCGAGGGCCGTCAACAGGATCACCGGAACGGTGTAGCCCCCGCGCTCGCGCAGCGTCTCGCACAGCGCCAAACCACTGGGCCCGGGCATCATCACGTCGAGCACGGCAACGTCGATGCGTTCCGAGCCAAGGAGCCGAAGGGCTTCGTGTCCGTCCCTCGCGACGGCGACGTCGAGACCGTCCCGTTCGAGGTATCTGCGCACGACATCGCGTACGACATTGTCGTCGTCGGCGATGAGGACGCGGGTCACGACATCCCACAATAGCCCCGAATACGGGATTAACTGCACCAACGTCATTAATTCGTCAGCTAACCGAGGGTTGGATGCCAGGGTGCGCGGTTAACCTCGCGTGGTGCACGGATCCCACGTCACGGTCGTGTTGCCGTGTCTCGACGAGGCGCTGCCCCTGCCCGGCGTACTGGCGGCGATGCCCGAGGATTACGTCGCTCTGGTCGTGGACAACAACAGCACCGACGGCACCGCCGAGGTGGCCCGCCGCTGCGGCGCCCGCGTGGTCAGCGAGTCACAACCCGGGTACGGCGCCGCGGTGCACGCGGGCATCGTCGCAGCCACGACGCCATTGGTCGCGGTGATCGACGGTGACGGTTCGCTCGACCCCCGCGACCTGCCCATGCTGGTGGAGGCCGTCGAGGCTGGCGCCGACATGGCGATCGGCCGCCGGCGGCCACGACCCGGCGTGGGCTGGCCGTGGCACGCGAGGCTCGGCACGGCTGCGGTGTGCTGGCGGCTGCGGCGGCGTCACGGTCTGCCGGTGCACGACATCGCCCCCATGCGCGTCGCGCGTCGGGACGCCCTGCTGGCGCTCGACGTGGCCGACCGGCGGTCGGGCTACCCGCTCGAGCTGCTGATGAAGGCCGCCGCCGCGAACTGGAAGGTCGTGGAGCTCGACGTGCCCTACGGCGTGCGCACCGGCGGGAAGTCGAAGGTGAGCGGATCGCTGCGCGGCAGCGTCACCGCCTCGTACGACTTCATGCGGACGATCTCGTGACCACCCCGGTCGCCCTGCTGGTCGTCGCGAAGGCGCCGATCCCGGGCCTGGCCAAGACGCGGCTGGCCGCCACGCTCGGCGACGTCGCGGCCGCCGACATCGCTGCGGCCGCGTTGCTGGACACCCTCGACGCCGTCTCCGCGACGCCGGTGGCCCGCCGGGTCGTGGCCATGACGGGCGACCTGGCCCTGGCGTGCCGCAGCGCCGAGATCGCCGAACGCCTCTCCGACTTCACGGTGGTGGAGCAGCGCGGGGATGGCTTCGCCGACCGCCTCGCCAATGCCCACGCCGACGCGTCGCGCGTCGCCGACGGGCTGCCCGTGCTGCAGATCGGGATGGACACCCCGCAGGTCGACGCGGATCTGCTGGGACGGTGCGCGCGTGAACTGGTAGGCACCGACGCCGTGCTGGGGATGGCCCGCGACGGCGGATGGTGGGTGCTCGGCGTGACGTCACCGTCGAGCGCGGAGTGTCTGCGCGACGTGCCCATGTCGACGGCGGAGACGGGCGCCGTAACGCTTGCCGCTCTGCGCGACACGGGACTGGCGGTGACGTTGGTGCCGGAACTGGCCGACGTCGACACGATCGACGATCTATCCGACGTCCGGCGGGCATGCCGCCCGGACAGCCGGTTCCACGCAGCGACCCAGACCGCGGAGGTATGACGTGTTCGGCAATTTGTACGACGAGGCACTCACGGGCGAACGATGTTGGCTGCGGCACGAGGACGGCAGCGTGCACGGGCTGGCCGTACACAGCTGGCTGGGCAATCGTCGCGCCGACCGGGAGTTCGACCGCGCCGTGCTGGGTAGGTGCAACGGCCCCACCATCGATCTCGGTTGTGGCCCAGGCCGATTCGTTGCGCACCTGATCAAGCGCGGGGTGCCCGCGCTGGGCGTCGATCAGTCCGCGACCGCCGTGGAACTCGCCCGCCGCCGCGGGGCGCCCGCCCTGCGACGCGACGTGTTCGACCCCCTTCCCGGTACCGGACGCTGGTCGACGGTGCTGCTGGCCGACGGCAACGTGGGACTGTCGGGCGATCCGCGCCGCGTCCTGCAGCGCGCTGCCGAACTCCTGCGGACCGGCGGCCACTGCATCACCGAGTTCGACGGCAACACCGACGGCGTGGTGGTGCGCTGGGTACGGCTGGAGTCGTCGCGCACCATCGGCCCGTGGTTCAAGTGGGCGACCGTCGGACTCGACGGCGCCCGCAAGCTGGCCGACGACGTCGGCCTGACGATCTCCGCCGTGCAACCGATCGGCACTCGCGTCTTGGCGACCCTCGCAGCGGCGTAGGGCCGCCGGCTGCTACCAGTTCGTGAAGATCAGGTGGTTGAGCACCAAGGCCCCGATGACGTTGAGCGCCAGCCACCATCGGTGTGATCGCGGGGGGAGCAGGGCCGTCGCGGCCACCAGCCACACCGTGAACGGCAGCCAAATCCGTTCCACCTCGGCCTTGCTCAGCATGCTCAAGTCCGCGCACGCGATGGCCAGCAGCGCGCCGATCACGACGAGGTGAAGGCCGGACCGTCGCTTGATCGCCGCAACGTCGAACACCCGCCCGATGCCCGCCACCGTGCCCAGCCCGACCGCGCAGACGACCGCTGCGAGGTTGCCCCACACCCAGTACTGGAACGGCCGGTCCAGCGCGATGCCCTGCCAATAGCGTTCCTGCACCAGGTGGTATCCGTCGAACCACCAGAACCCGGCTGCGGCGAACACCCCGACGACCACCAGTGCGGCGACGACGGCCGGTACGAGCGCGCGCAGAGCCGAGCGTAGGTCCGGGGCGGCGATGAGCACGGCGACGGCGACCAATGCGATGAGGCCCAGGCCGTAGTTGAGGAAGATCGCCCACCCGAGCAGCAGTCCCGCGGCGATGGCCGCCACCACGGGGACCCGGGCGGTTCTGCGCGCGGCGAGTGCCAGCAGCGCGATGCCCCATGCGGCGACGCCTGCGAAGTAGCCGTCGGCGGAGACGGCGATCCAGATGGCCGTCGGCGCCACCGCGAGGAATGGCGCCGCCAGCCGTGCGGTCGACTCGTCGGCCAGCGCGCGCACGGCGACGACGATGGCAGCCGCCGCGCTCGATCCGACGAGCAGGCACAGCATGCCCGCCCACCCGCCGCCACCGAGGCCGATGCGGTCCAGCCACACGAAGGTGAGCAGCGCGCCGGGCGGGTGACCCGAGACGTGGGTGATCCACGAGTCGGGCTGGTAGTCCAGGATGCGGCTCGCGAACGTCCGGACCGTCTCGGGGATGTCGTCGATGGTTGGTACCTGGCGCAGGTACTCGTGGCGGGCGGTGAGCCTGCCTGCGAATCCGCGCTCCCAGCCGTCGATCATGGCCAGCGAGAACGCCCATGCCGCCGCGGTCGCCCACGTCGCCAACGGCACCGCGCGCCATGGCAGCCGCGCGGCGACACTCTGGCCCGCCAGCACGACGGCGACGGCTATGACGATGGCGGGCACGGTGCCCCACCCGACGTGCGCCTCCCACCACCCGAAGACGGGTGCGGTGCCGGCGAAGTCGCGGAAGCGTTCGGGGGTCGCGTTGATCAGCGGGGTGAGGCTGCCCAGGTGCAGGTGCGGGATGACGAACGCGGCGACCACCAGCACCACCGCCACCGTGACGGCGACTACCTCCTTGGCGATCGACCCGTCATTGCGCCCGCCTGGAGTACCCACGCCTTCCCACCCTAGGTGGGTAGCTCGTGAGCCCGGGCTGACGGTTCGGTGACGCTCGCCGAGTCGCTGATGCCGAGCCGGTCGGTCAGGAACAGGAACGCGGCAGCGAAGTCGTTGTCGGCCGTCGCCTCACGCACCGTCGACCAGTCGACCTGCTCACGCACTGCACGGGCCGCGGGCAGCAGCGCCGCGAAGTTGCAATGGTGTTCGTGCAACGACCTCAATTTCTGCGTGAAGACGACGGTCGGCGCCAGCACGGGCATCGGGATTGCCAGCACGTCGCGGCGCGCGGCCGAGGCGATCAGATCGTGGGTCACCACCTCGCCGTTGACCCGGTGCAGGACGTCGACGAAGACCGATCCCGACGTGCCCTTGAACAACCAGTCCTCGGGTGTGCGCTCGACGTCGAACCCGGCGTCGGACAATGTCGACACCGCGGCTTCGACGTCGACCTCCGCGACCACCATGTCGACGTCGTGGACGGGCTCGGGTGCACCGTGCACCCACAGCGCATAGCTGCCTGCCAGCGCGAACTCCGGTCCGTGGGCCTTCAGCGCGGACGCGGCGCGACGCAGCGCCTCACGCAGTTCTTCGTGATCGCCGGGTATTGCGCTGCACTCGGCAGGTGGATGAATCGTCATGGTGGGTACCTAGTACCCCATGCGGATGGCGACATTCAACATCTTGCACGGGCGAACCGTGGGCGACGGGGTGGACCTCGACCGCCTGCGCGACTGCGTGCGGGCCATCGACGCCGACGTTCTGGCTCTGCAGGAGGTGGACTTCGAGCAGGAGCGGTCGGGGATGGCCGACCTGACGGCCGTCGCGGCCGAGGCGATGGGGGCCGTCAGTCACCGGTTCGTGGCGGCGATCTCCGGTACTCCGGGTGCGACGTGGATGGCCGCCACCGGCGACCATCAGCCCGGCACCGCCGCCTACGGGGTGGCGCTGCTGTCGCGTTACCCGTCGACGTCGTGGCAGGTCGTGCGGTTGCCGCGGATCCCGATGAAGTTTCCGATGTACCTGCCAGGCCCCAATCGCGTGATGGTGGTCGACGAAGAACCTCGCGCCGCGGTCATCGGGCGGTTCGACACGCCAATCGGGACGCTCACGGTGGCGAACACCCACCTGTCGTTCGTGCCCGGCTGGAACCGCAGCCAGTTGCGCAGGCTCGTCCGCGACCTGAAGGGGCTGCCCGGTCCGCGGATCCTGACCGGCGACCTCAACCTGAACGCGAACTCGGCGCGGCGCTGGTCGGGCCTGCGCTCACTCGGTGACCCGTCGCCGACGTTTCCTGCGACCCAGCCCGACCGACAGCTCGACCACCTGCTCACCGACGACCCGACCCTGGTGGCGCGCGCCACCGCGACCCCGGAGATGGCGATATCCGATCACCGCCCGTTGATCGTCGACCTCGATGTTTCCAGCCGATGATCACGGGGCACTGCCTGCCATGAACCCTGCGAGAGGAGTGACCTCATGACCAGCAGCACGCGAGACACGGGATCTCGGTCGGACGCACCGATCGCAGAACTCGTCAGTGACCTGTCCGCTCAGACGTCCCGTCTGGTGCGCGACGAAATGCGTTTGGCGACAGCCGAACTCAAGGAATCCGCGAAGCACGCGGGCGTCGGTGCCGGGCTGATCGGCGCCAGCGGCCTGATGGCGGTGTTCGGAGTCGCCGCGCTCGTCACGGCCGCCATCGCGGGGCTGGCCCTGGTGCTCCCGGTGTGGGCCTCGGCGCTGATCGTCGCCGTCGTCCTGTTCGTGATCGCCGCCGTCGCCGCGCTGATCAGCAAGGCACAGGCGAAGAAGGTGCCGCCGCCGCTGCAGGTGAGTACCGAGAGCGTGAAGAAGGACATCCAAGAAGTGAAGGGATCGGCGACGTCATGACCGACACCAGCGGCAGTGCGGGCAACCCCTCGGAACCGGCGCCCGACGCCGGCGTCGAGGAGATCCGCGCCGACATCGAGGAGACCCGTGCGGCGCTCGGCGAGACCGTCGCGGCGCTGACCGACAAGATGGACGTCAAGGGCCGCGCCGAGGACAAGGTGCACGAGAAGGTCGCCGACGCCAAGGTCGCCGTTGCCCGCACCAAGCACGTCGTCACCGAGAACGCACGCGCCTACCCTGCGGTGCCGTGGGTTGCAGCCGCCGTGGTCGCGGTGCTCCTCGGCGGCGTGGTCGTCATCCGGCGCCGCCGCCGCTGAGCGAGCCCGCTCAGCCCGGCAGGGTCTCCCCGCCGATGGGCGCGAGCACCTCACCGCTGTAGTACGACGACATCCGTCCGGCGGCGAAGAACACGTAGGACGGGGCGATCTCGTCGGGTTGAGCAGCGCGCCCCATCGGCGTCTGCTTGCCGAACGACTCGGCCTTCTCCTTGGGCATGGTCGCCGGAATGAGCGGCGTCCAAACCGGTCCCGGAGCAACGCAGTTCACCCGGATGCCGCGCTCCTGTAGTGACTGGGCGAGCGAATAGGTGAGCGCGATGACGGCCCCCTTGGTGGCCGAGTAGTCGATCAGGGTCTTGTTGCCCCGCAACCCGTTGATCGATGCCGTGTTGATGATCGACCCGCCCTCGGGCAGGTGCGCCAACGCAGCCTTGGTGACGTGGAAGAAGCTGTCGACGTTGACGGCGAACGTGTGGCGCCACTGCTCGTCGGACAGTTCGGCGAAGTCCTCGACGGGGTTCTGGTAGGCGGCGTTGTTCACCAGCACGTCGAGACCGCCGAGGGCCTCGGCGGTCTCGGCCACCACCTCGCGACAGCGCTGCGGGTCCGACAGGTCGCCGGGCAGTCGAACCGCCTTGCGGCCCTCGCGTTCCACGAGTTCGACGGTGTGCTTCGCGTCGTCGTCCTCCGAGAGGTAGGCGATCGCGACGTCGGCGCCCTCCTTGGCGAACGCGACCGCGACGGCACGGCCGATGCCGGAGTCACCGCCGGTGATCAGGGCGCGCCTGCCCGAAAGCAGGCCTCGTCCCTCGTAGTCGCGCATCTCGTCGGAGGGACGGTCGGACATCTCGCCGGTGCGACCGGGGTACTCGGTGTCGTTGGACATGAGCGCCCGGTACCCGGGGCCGAAGCCGCCAAACGCCTCGGGGCCTAGACTGAGGCGACTACTGGAGCACGGGGGTCCGCAATGCCGTTCGATGCGACCGAATTGGCGGGTCACGTCGAGTCGTTGCTCCGTCAGGTGCAGGGTGGTAAGACCACCGCACCCGAGACGATCCTGGGTGACCTGGTCGCCACGGCGCGCAGCGGTGTTCCCGCCGCCGGCGACGTGGGCATCACCGTGGCGTCCAAGCGCGGCGACGTCCGGACACTCGCGGCGACCGGCCCCGTGGCCAAGGTCCTTGACGAAATCCAGCGGCGGCATCAGGAGGGCCCATGCGTCACCGCGGCGTGGGCGAACCACATGGTGCGCGTCGACGACCTCGGCACGGACACGAGGTGGCCCGCGTACGCCAAGGATGCGTCCGCCCAGACGTCGGTCCGGTCGATCCTGGCGTTCCAGCTGTTCGCCGACAACCAGACGATGGGCGCGCTGAACTTCTACGCCGATCAGCCCGGTGCCTTCGACGACGAGGACGTCGAGACGGGATTGCTGTACGCAACCCACACAGCGCTGGCGTGGAACCTCGTCCGGCGCGACGAGCAGTACCGCGGTGCGCTGGCCAGCCGCGACGTCATCGGACAGGCCAAGGGCATCCTGATGGAACGGTTCTCGGTCGATGCGGTGCAGGCCTTCGACCTGCTGCGGCGGCTGTCGCAGCAGTCCAATAAACCGCTGGTCGACATCGCGCACCGCGTGGTCGAGAACCCGGGCGACGCTACTGAGCGACGACCTCCATCAGCAGCATCGCACCGGTGACGCCGAACCCGGTGGTGTGAAAGGCGGAGCACGTCACTCGCACCCGGGTCGGCTTGCCCCGACGGTTGAAGGTGTCGACGACGGCTTCACCCGAGGCGTCGGGATCGACGAAGGCGGCGCCGATCAGCGGCTTGAGGTCCTCGGTGGGGAGCCCAACGTCCAGATCCAGCAGTGCCTGGCCGATCGCCTCCTCGGTTCGCAGGCCCCAGAGTTCCTCGCAACCGCGGTTCCACACCGCCACCCGTAGTTGCTGATCGACGACGACCAAGCCGAGTCGGATCGAATTGATCAGGGAGTCCGAGAAGATCTTCGCCTCGTCGAGTTGCATGCCGCGCTCGGTGAGCGCGTCGTTGATCGTGTGCAGTTCGTCGTTCGTGGACTGCAACTCCTCGTTCATGGTCTCGAGTTCTTCGTTGGTGGACTGCAGTTCCTCGTTGGTGGTCTCGAGTTCCTCGACCGTCGACTGCAGTTCCTCGTTGGTCGTCTCGAGTTCTTCGTTGGTGGACTGGAGTTCCTCGTACGCGGTCTCCAGTTGGTGGTTGGTCTGCACCACCTTGTCGAGCAGGGCCTTGGTGGCCGTGACGTCGAAGAACACGATCGAGACGCCGGCGAACCCGTCGGCGGCGTCGATCAGCGGGTTGACGTGCACCTCGAACCACACCGGGTCGGCGCCGGGCTGTTGCCATCGCACGTCCTGGATTCGGGCGGAGCGCCGCTCCGTCCGAGCCCGGTCGACGTAGGTGCGGAGTTCGACCGGACGGTAGGACACCTCGAGGTCGCGCAACAGCCTGCCGACGTCGCGCCCGGTCAGCCCGAACAGCGCCTCGGCCTGGTGGTTGATCATGGCGACCGTGTCGTCGCCCGTGACGACGAGCTGTGCCACCGGGCTGGCGCGGAAGGCCAGTTCGCGTACGCCCTGCAGCCCCGGTAGGTCGCCGTGCCGTTCCACCGGGGAGGCGACGAGGTCGCCGCGCTCGACGGTGACGTGGGTCCCCGCGGCCTTGCGGAAGACCCGGTTGGGCAGGTCGAGCGCCGTGAACCGCTCGGTGTGGCTCAGCAGCATCTCGGCGTGGCCCAGGAACAGGGTGCCGCGGGGGCCGAGCGCGAAGTGCAGGCGCTTGACGATGTTCCGTTGAGTCTCGGCGTTGAAGTACATCAGCGTGTTGCGGCACACCAGGAGATCGACGCGCGAGATGGGTGCGTCCTTGACGAGGTCGTTGCGGCCGAAGACGACCGCTCGCCGCAGGTCCTTGTCGAACGCGTAGTGCCCGCCGACGTGTTCGAAGTACTTCTCTCGTAGCGCCTGCGGAACCGACTCGACCTGCCGTGCGTCGTAGGTTGCCAGCCGGGCCTCGGCGAGCGCCTCCTCGTCGACGTCGGTCGCGTAGATCTTGACGCGTTGCCGGAGGGCCTCCTTGCCCATCGCCTCGGCGAACACCATGGCGATGGTGAACGGTTCCTGGCCGGTCGCACAACCTGCGCTCCACACCCGGATGGGGTCCGTCGGCGAGCGCTCGGCCAGCAGACCGGCCACCACCTCGCCGGCGATGACGTTCCATGCGTCCGCGTCCCGGAAGAACGAGGTGACGTTGATCAGAATCGTGTTGAACAGGGCGTCGAACTCGTCGGAATCGGCCTGCAGTACGTCGAGGTAGTCGTCGAAGCTCTCGCAGCGCGCCTGGTCCATCCGGTGCCGCACCCGGCGCATCAGGGACCCGCGCTTGTATCCGGTGAAGTCGAAGCCGCGGGAATCGCGGACGAACCGCAGCAGTGCCTCGAACGACTCGTCGGCGGCGTCCAACGCGTCGTCGGTTCGGCGTGATCCCGTCAAGGCTCGAACCTTACCGGTCACAACCGGTTCTCCGGCCCCAGGATCGCCCACACCGTCTTGCCGGTCGAGGTGGGCGCCGACCCCCACGTCCGCGACAGTGAGTTGACGATGGCGAGCCCGGCCACCACGTCCGTGCCACCTTCGGTGCTCTCGCGCCGCACGGCCGGGGACGAACTGGCGTCCTCGACCGCGATGGTGATGACGCCACCGATCTCCTCGACGATGAGGATCGGATCGCCGAGCGTGTGTTCGAGCACGTTGTCGACCAGCAGCCAGGCCACCGTCGCGGCGGCAGGGGACATGTCGTCGGACCCCCATGCGTGCAGGCTGTCGGCGACGAACCGCCTTGCCTCGGCACGGCCCAGCGGGCGGGGAATGGCCGTCCGAGCGCGGCGCCGCACCGATCCGCGGGGCCGGTCGAGCGCGGCCACCGCCGACGCGAGGTCGGCGTACGCGGGTACGTACCGGGTGATGCCGTTGCGCTGCAGGACGAGTCGGCCCCGTTCGTGCTCGCAGACGAGTGTTATCGGGACGTCCGGCCACGTACTCACGTGCCAGCGCGCGCTGGTGAACACCGCCCATGCCGAGGGGGACGGCGCGGCGAGGCGAGTCACGTCCACGACCACGCCCGCGGGCCGATCGAGCGCGGACTTCACGACCGTGTCGCGCAGTGTCCGGTAGGTCGAGGCGTCGAGGACGCCCTCCGCGATGAGGACGCACGCGTTCGGTGCGGCGTTCGCGGTGATCCGCAGCGGCGCGACGCTACTCACGGCCCGGTAGGCCGATGCTCGACAGCCGGTCGCGCAGCACCGTGAGCGCTCGATCCGCTTCTTCGGCAGCGGCGGTGTAGCGGGTGGCCATCATGCCCGGCCCCACCTTGTCGGCGAGAGTCCGCGACAGCTTGGCCTTCTCCTGAAGGCTGCGTACCGCCACCCACAGCGCGCCTTCGATCTCGGTGTCCCGGGCGTCGAGCAGGGCGTCGGCAGTCCAGGCGTGGCCGACCTGGCATCGGAAGCCCCGGTCCTCGACGCTCTGCAGCGATCCATTGCAGTCGGGGCAGGTGTAGCCCGACGGCGGTCCGAGGGCTTCGGTGTCGATGGGCGCACCGAATTGCGGTGCCATCGCTATCCGGTTTTCCAGTTCCATCGCGGTGTCACGGGGCATGGATGCCACCTCGAACTCTCGTCCGCTCATCTGTTTGAGTATCCCGCTGATCTCCGGCACGGGGACCGAGTGATCCACGACGCCGGCATCGAGGGCGTTGCGCGGCAGGGTCGGGAACAGCGCGTCGTCGGGTGACTGACAGATCGTGGTACCGCCGCGGGCCTTGATGGCCCGCAGTCCGAGCACGCCGTCGTCGAGCACACCCGAGAGCAGCACGCCGACCGCGCGCGGTCCGAAGGCCAGCGCTGCCGAACGAAACAGTGCGTTGATCGCGGGCCGGTGGCCGTTCTCGGTGGGGCCCTTGGTCACCGCGACGTGATGGTCGTCGAGCAGCAGGTGATGGTCTGGCGTGGAGACGTACACGTGTCCGGCCTGAAGGTGGGTGCCATGCTCGGCGGGCACCGCGGGCAGCGGCCCGGCACGGTCGACGATGCGGGCAAGCACGCTGGGCGCCTCCGACGGCATGTGCAACACCACCAGGACGGCGTACGGCAGGTCCGCGGGCAGCGCCGATGCGAGGCGCATCAGTGCCTCGACACCGCCGGCCGAGGCGCCGACGACCACCACGCCAACCATCGCATTCTCGTCAGACATCTCCGCACGGCTACCCACTGACCGGCTCGTCAACCAAGATCGCCAACGGGCGTTTGGTGGCGATGGCCGTGGGAATCCGAAGCCGACATCGGTCGATCGACGAAGGAGGAATCCCGTGGGGGACAACAGCGGTCCGGAAGAGGGCATCAAGGGCGCCGTCGAGGGCGTGAAGGGAAAGGCCAAGGAAGTCGCGGGCACAGTTGCCGGGCGCGACGATCTGCAGCGTGAAGGGCAGGCGCAGCAGGACAAGGCCGATGCGCAGCGCGAGGCGTCCCAGAAGGAAGCGGAGGCCGAGGCGGCACGCGGTGCTGCCGCAGCCAACGAGGCGCGGGAGAAGTCGGAGCAGTAGCGCCATCCACTCGGCGAAACGCGCTGTCCCGACAACGCACGGCCCGGTTTCGCCCTGGGGCGACCCGGTTATCTCGACTCCCCGCGGCTGGGTCGGGCGCGGTCGAGCGATCGGAGTGTCGTGAAGGTATGCCTGGTCGGGCGGCACGCGGAGGTGGACGTCGACGGCGGCATCGGAGAGGAAACCAACCCTGCCCGGCGGGTGAGCGGTTTGGCCGCAGCCCTGTCGAGCCAGGGACATGCCGTCACCGTGTACACCCGACGCACCCGCGCCGGTCAGCCCGACCAGTGCACGACGAGCGCGGGTTACGCGGTCACGGTCCTGACGGCAGGCCAGTCTGTCGTCGCGTGCCCCGATGACGAACTCCCGTTCATGGGCGAGTTCGCACAACGGCTCGACGCCGCCTGGGCGTGCGATCGTCCCGACGTCGTCCACGCCGACTGGTGGACGTACGGCATCGCGGCGCAACTCGCCGCCAACCATCACGGCGTCCCGACCGTGCACTCGTTCACCGCGGTCGGTTCGGTGCAGCGCCGCAGGCAGAACCGCGACGCCGTCTCGGAGAACCGGACGCGCATGGAGAAGGTGTTGGCGCGCAACGCCTCCTGGGTCACCGCGTCGTGTTCGGAGGACGTCGACGACCTGGTTCGATTCGGACGCCCGCGTGGGCGCATGTCGATCCTCGGACGCGGGGTGGACACCGACGCGTTCGCCGTCGACGGGCCCATTGCCTCCCGCACCGAGCGCGACCGCGTCATCGTCGTGGCGCGCAACATACTGCCGCACAAGAACATCGACCTACTGATCCGCGCCATGGCGACCGTTCCGGATGCCGAGCTCTTGGTCATCGGTGGCCCGCCGCGCAGTGAACTCCGACGGCACGCCGAGGCCTGCCGACTGCATCGCCTCGCCGTCGACGGCGCGGTCGCCGACCGCGTGCACTTCACCGGCATGGTGCCGGCCGCCGACATGCCGGCGCTGATGAGGTCGGCCGACGTCTTGGTGTGTCCCTCGGCGTACGAGCCGTTCGGAGTTCCGGTCGTGGAGGCGATGGCATGCGGTGTGCCCGTGGTGGCCTCGAGCGCCGGCGGAATGGTCGACACCGTCGTCCACGACGTCACCGGGTTGCTCGTCTCGTCCGTATCGCCGGTGACACTCGGACAGGCCATCCGCAACGTCCTGCGGCAGGGCGTGCTACGCCGCGGCATGGGGCTCGCCGGACGGGCGCGGGCCACTTCCCGGTATGCCTGGGACCGGGTGGCACGCGATACCGCGGTCGTCTACGACCGGCTGGTGGCGTCCGACGGCCAGCAGGTGCGCCAACCTTCCTGACCGTTTCGTGACGTCTGCGGCGTATGCTTACCAGGTCTGGCTGAGCAACTAGCCGACGAGACTCGACTGATCGTCACTGCCGAGGGTGGTCGTCACGCGAGTCATCGCCCGGACTCTCCAGAGCGGACACGACATGACACAAGTCTCTCTACTTCGAGATCGCGACGTCCCCGAAGAACCGTCGACTCCCGCGCATGCCTTCTCGACCACCGATCCGGTCGCGAGTGATCGCGCCATCGACGCCCTCTACGGCGGCGCAGTCCGCCTATTCGGCTTCACCAGGGGCATGCCACTGCGGCACGCGCGTTACGACGGGGGCGAATTCACCCTGGACGAAGTCACGCTGCCGAGGGGGGTTCGCCTGGAGGTGGCGCCGAACTCCGGCGCGCTGATCTTCGAAGTGGTGGCGGGCGAACTCCGCTTCACCGACGAGGAGGGACAGACCGCGGTGCTGTCCGCGGGTGATTCCGCGCTCGCGTCGGCAGGCCTGCCGTTGACGCTGCATGCCACCCAGGCCAGGGTCCGCATCGTGGGCCTGGCGGCGTCGCTGCTACGCCGGGTCGCCGGCGAACAGGCGCGCTTGTTCCAGGGCTCGGTCGAGTTCCGGTATCGCCTTCCGATGGACCAGGCATCGAGGGACACGTGGGCGCGCTGCCTGCACTTCGTGCTGGAGACGGTCTGGCCGAGTCAGGCCACGGCCGCTGCGCTGCTCGTCGATGCGTGCGCCAGGACCCTCGCCGCATCAGCGCTGACCACGTTCGCCGACCCGGGGCGTGCTGAGCTGCCCGCGCCGGATGACGCTCAGACTCCCGCGCAACTCAAGCGGGCAATGTGGTTCATCAACGGCAGGGTCGACGGCGACATCGGCATCCAGGAGATCGCCGACGCCGTGCACCTGTCACCTCGCGCCGTGCAATACCTGTTCCGCCGTCACCTCGACACCACGCCGACGGAGTACGTCCGCCGACTCCGCCTGCACCGGGCGCACCAGGACCTCCTCGCAGGTAACAACGGCATCACCACCGTCAGCGCGATCGCCCAGCGATGGGGGTTCGCCCACACCGGCCGCTTCGCAGTGCAGTACCGCCAGACCTATGGTCAGAGCCCGCACCAGACGCTGCGCGGCTGAACCGTTTCACGGGCCGGGGCGTTTCGGTCGATGCCCTGCGGGTAGCACCCGAGAATGAAGGCCGTGACGTGGCACGGGAAGCGCGACGTACGCGTCGACACCGTGCCCGACCCAGAGATCCAAGAGCCCACCGACGCCATCATCGAGGTGACGTCCACCAACATCTGCGGTTCCGACCTGCACCTCTACGAGGTGCTCGGCGCGTTCATGACCGAGGGCGACATCCTCGGCCACGAGCCGATGGGCGTGGTGCGCGAAGTCGGCTCGGCGGTCACGAACCTCAGCGTGGGCGACCGCGTCGTCATCCCGTTCCAGATCTCCTGCGGGTCCTGCTACATGTGCGACCTCGCGCTGTACACGCAGTGCGAGACGACTCAGGTCCGCGAGCAGGGCAAGGGCGCAGCCCTGTTCGGCTACTCCCAGCTCTACGGCGCGGTGCCCGGTGGGCAGGCCCAATACCTCCGGGTGCCACAGGCCCAGTTCACCCACATCAAGGTGCCCGACGGACCACCGGACGCGCGCTTCGTGTACCTGTCGGACGTCCTCCCCACCGCCTGGCAGGGGGTCGAGTACGCCGACGTGCCCGACGGCGGTTCGGTGACCGTGCTCGGCCTCGGCCCGATCGGAGACATGGCGGCACGCATCGCCCACCACCGTGGATACCGCGTGATCGGTGTCGACATGGTGCCCGAACGGCTGGCGCGTGCAAACGCCTTCGGCATCGACACCATCGACCTGAACGCCATCGACATGACCGTCGGCGACGTGATCCGGCAGCTGACCTCGGGTCGGGGAACCGACTCGGTGATCGACGCGGTCGGCATGGAAGCCCACGGTTCACCGGTGGCGAAGACCGCACAGCAGATTTCCGGGCTGCTGCCCGACGCGATCGCCAAGCCGATGATGGAGAACGTTGGCGTCGACCGTCTCGACGCGCTGTATTCGGCGATCGACATCGTCCGCCGAGGCGGCACGATCTCGCTGTCCGGCGTCTACGGCGGCGCCGCCGACCCGATGCCGATGCTGACGATGTTCGACAAGCAGATTCAGCTGCGCATGGGCCAGGCGAACGTGAAGCGCTGGGTAGACGACATCATGCCCCTGCTCACCGACGACGACCCGTTGGGCGTCGACACCTTCGCTACGCACGTGCTGCCCATCGAAGAGGCGCCGCACGCCTACGACATCTTCCAGAAGAAGGAGGACGGCGCGGTCAAGATCATCCTCGTGCCCTAACTGGGGACATGCTCCGAACCTGCTGTGCGACAGCAGGTTCGGGTGAGATGCTGCGCTCCGGCACCCCTCTGAAAGATCTTCAATCCTAGAAGTTTCGAGGGTTCGGCCCAGGGTATGTGGCGCGCCATGCCCGACCCGGACGCACCTCGCGACGTGCTCATCTGGCACGTGCACGGCAGTTGGACGGAGGCGTTCGTCTCCGGTGAGCACTCCTATCTCGTGCCGCGGTCCGACGACGGCAGCGCCCGCGGGCTGTGCGGCAGGGTCTGGCCTGCTGCCGAGGAGGTCGGGTACGAAGACCTCGCCGACCGACCGGTCGACCTGGTGGTGCTGCAACGCCCAGAAGAGTTGGAGCTGACCGCACGGTGGCTCCGGCGCCGACCCGGCATCGACGTCCCCGCCGTGTACGTCGAACACAACGCACCGCGTCCGCATGCCGTCGACAGCAGACATCCGCTCGGTGACCGATCGGACATCCCTATCGTCCACGTCACCGACTTCAACCGACTGATGTGGGACAACGGCCGCGCGCCGACACGCGTCGTGGACCACGGCATCCCCGACCGCGGTCACCTCTACAGCGGTGAGATCGGCTCCGCCGCAGCGATGATCAACGAGCCGCTGCGCCGGTGGCGCACGGTCGGTACCGACCTGCTCGGCACGCTCGGCCGCTACGTCCCCGTCGACGTATGGGGTATCGGCAGCGACGACCTCAACGCCGACGAGCATCGGGTCGGGGGCGTCACGGGCCGCGGTGACGTGCCGGCTGCGCGGTTGCTGCGGGAGGTGGCGCGACGCCGGGTCTACGTGCACACCGCACGGTGGACGTCGCTGGGACTGTCGCTGCTCGAGGCGATGACGATCGGGATGCCCGTCGTCGCGGTCGCCGCGACGATGGCCCCGCTGGCGGTACCGCGGGAGGCCGGCGTGGTCAGCGCCGACCCCGATGCACTCGGCCGCGCGGCCGCCCACTTCGTGGCAGATCGCGAGGCCGCCGCGCTGGCAGGCAAGGCCGCGCGCGACTTCGCGCTGACCAACTTCGGCCTCGGTCGTTTCCTCGACGACTGGGACCGGCTGATCGAGGAGGTCTGTTCATGAGGGTCGCGATGATCTCCGAACACGCCAGCCCGCTCGCTCATCTCGGCGGGGTCGACGCAGGAGGCCAGAACGTCGCCGTCGCCGAACTGTCCGCCGCCTTGGCGCGCCGGGGACACGAGGTCGTGGTGTACACCCGCCGTGACGGCGAGGACCTGCCCGAGCACGTCGACACCGAGCAGGGGTACGCCGTCATCCACGTGCCGGCCGGGCCCGCTCGCGAGTTGCCGAAGGATGATCTGCCGCAGTACATGCCCGCATTCGGCGACTTCCTCGCCGACCAGTGGCACCGGTGGCGGCCCGACGTCGCACACGCGCACTTCTGGATGTCGGGTCTTGCCACCATGCCTGCCGCTGCCGCGCACGGCCTGCCCGCGGTCCAGACGTTCCACGCCCTCGGCATCGTCAAGCGCATCCACCAGGGCGCCGACGACACCAGCCCCGACGACCGGATCCGGCTGGAGACCACGATCGCCCGCGACGTCGACTGGGTGGCGGCGACGTGCTCCGACGAAGTCGACGAGTTGGAGCGGATGGGTCGGTCACGGTCGAAGGTGTCGGTGGTGCCTTGCGGTGTGAACACAGACGAGTTCACGCCGGGCGGACCCGCCGCCACCCGCGGCGGCGCGCCCCACCGCATCGTGTCGGTCGGACGGCTGGTGCCCCGCAAGGGGTTCGAGACGATGATCTGCGCGATGCGGATGATCCCGCACTCCGAACTCGTCATCATCGGCGGCCCGGACAAGTCCCGGCTGGACTCCGACGCCGAAGCCCTTCGGCTGCAGCGGCTTGCGACCCACTTCGGCGTCGCCGACCGCGTCCACCTCTACGGATCGGTGGGTAGGGAGGAGATGCCGATGCTGCTGCGGTCGGCCGACGTGGTCGCCGCCACGCCGTGGTACGAGCCGTTCGGCATCGTGCCGCTCGAGGCAATGGCCTGCGGGGTGCCCGTCGTCGCATCGGCGGTCGGCGGCATGCTCGACACGGTGCTCGACGACGTCACGGGCCGGTTGGTGGAGCCGAAGAACCCGCGGGCGCTGGCCGACGCCATCAACCCCATCCTGTGGGACGAGCGGCGTCGGGAGCGGCTGGGCCGCGCGGGCAGACGCCGTGTCCTCGAACACTATTCGTGGGACCGGGTGGCCGCCGCGATGGCCGGTGTCTACCGCCACGTCACCACGCGCAACGCAGTGGGGTCGGCTCGATGAGGCCGCATCCGTTACGACCGGGCGAGCAGCTCCAGCGATTCCTCGACGTCGCGGGGCAGTCGGCGTCTCCCTCGCGCGACGCTCGGCAGCAGCCGCAACGCCTCGGCCATCGCGCGTGCGTGCGCCTGGTCGCGCGTGGCGGCCCTGACCAACCGGGTTGCCGCACGGACGCATTCGCGCGGTGGTCGGCGCAGCCAGGTGGTCAGCACGTCGTTGCGGAGGCTACGGGCGTCCTGCACCGCGTTCGGCGGACGGGCGGACGACGGCTGGTGGTAGGCCACCAGCTCCGGGCAGAAGCACAGGTCCCACCCCGCCGCGGCGAGGTCGATCGCCAGCAGTCCCTCCTCGCCGCGGAAGTGCAGGATGCTGCTGAATCCGCCGACGGCTTCGAAGGCTTCCTTGCGGGCGATCGACGAGCACGCCAGGAATCCGAGGATCGACGGGCCCGGCAGCGATGGATCGTGGCCCAGCGGGCTCGCCGCCAGCATCTCGGAGAGTGCGTCTGTCCGGCCGCTTGGCAGCACCACGGTGCGCGCGGCGAGCAGACCGACCGTGGGGTACTCGGCGAACAGCTCCTCGGCGCGCGCGGTCGCGTCGGGTTCCCACCAGGAGTCGTCGTCGCAGAAGGCGACGAACGGCGTCGTCGCCGCCGACACCCCGACGTTGCGGCCCACGGCACCGAGGTTGTCGGCGAGCGGGATGACCCGCAGCCGTCCCGGGCCGATCGATCCCGCCCGGTGCAGCGCGAGCACCGAGTCGTCACGGGATCCGTTGTCCACGACGATGACCGGGCAGTCGGTCTCGCGCAACAACCGTTCCACGACCGCGACCACCTCCGGGGACCGGTCACGGCTGGCTATGACGAACGAGGTGAGTGACATGACGGCAGCAGCTACCCACCGCGATCCGGGTCAAACTCGGGGGTCGCGTGTCCTGGTGACGGGCGGCAGCGGCTTCCTGGGCAGCAGGCTCTGCGAGCGCCTGTTCGAACTCGGCGCAGCCGAGGTGGTGTGCGTGGACGACCTGTCCACCAGCGCGCCGGACGCCCACACCCGGCTCGCGCACCGGGACGGCTACCACTTCGTCGAACACGACATCGCCGACCCCCTACCGGCGCCGTGGCGAAACGCGCCGTTCGACACGGTGTTTCACCTCGCCAGCCCGGCATCGCCGGTCGACTACCTGCGCATGCCGACGGCCACCCTGCGAACCGGCAGCCAGGGCACCACCGTGGCGCTCGACGTGGCACAACGGTGCGGCGCGCGGTTCGTGCTGGCGTCCACCAGTGAGGTCTACGGCGATCCGCTGGAACACCCGCAGCGCGAACAGTATTGGGGAAACGTCAACCCCATCGGACCGCGGAGCGTCTACGACGAGGCCAAGCGGTACGCCGAGGCGCTGACCTTCGCCTACCGGCGCGAGCGCGGCGTCTCGATTGGCGTGGCCCGGATCTTCAATACCTACGGACCACGGATGCGTGCCGACGACGGACGGGCAGTGCCGACGTTCTGCAGGCAGGCGCTCCTCGGTGAGCCGATCACCGTCGCGGGCGACGGATCGCAGACCCGGTCGCTGTGCTACGTCGACGACACGGTCGACGGGCTGATCGCGCTGTCCCACGGCGACTTTCCCGGTCCGGTGAACATCGGCAACCCCGAGGAGCTGACGGTCCTGCGGATCGCGGAGCTGATCCGCGACCTCGCAGGCAGCGACTCGCCGATCGAGTTCGTCCCGGCCGCCACCGACGATCCCAGGCAGCGCTGCCCGGACGTGACCGTCGCCCGCGACCGGCTCGGTTGGTCCTCGACGATCGACTACGCCCGGGGCCTCGCCGCCACGGTTGAGTGGTTCCGTTCCGCGCTGGAAGCCGCCCCCGCAGCCAACGCCAGGACCACCGTCGACACTGGGAGCCGATGATGAAGATATTGGGCATCAACGCCGTATTCCACGATCCTGCCGCGGCTCTGGTCGTCGACGGCAACGTCGTCGCCGCAGCGGAGGAGGAGCGGTTCAGTCGCCGCAAGCACGGCAAGACGGCCGTGCCGTTCTCGACGTGGGAACTCCCGACCAGTGCCGCACAGTGGTGCCTGGCCGAGGCGGGCCTCGAGCCCGCCGACCTCGATGCGGTCGGCTACTCGTATGACCCCTCGATCATGGAGGGTGAGTCCGACGACCTCGAGGGTCTCGACAACAAGTGGGAGTACCTCCGCACGCTGTACGCCCAACGCGCATCCGGCTTCCTGGCTACGGCGCTGCCAGGGCTCGACCCTGCGAACGTCCGGCACGTGCGCCATCACGTCACCCACGCCGCGTCGACGGCGCTAGCGTCGCCGCACCCGGATTCGGCGGTGCTCGTCGTCGATGGCCGCGGTGAGCGGACGTCGATGCTGGCCGGCGTGTACCGCGAGCACAAGCTGGACGTGCTCGCGTCGCAGTCGCTGCCGCACTCACTCGGACTGCTCTACGAGGACCTCACCGAGCACCTCGGCTTCAAGCGCTCCAGCGATGAGTACAAGGTGATGGCGATGGGCTCCTATGGCAGCCCGCGGTTCGCCGACTACCTGCGCGAGCGGGTATACGTCTGCGACGACGGCGGTTTCCGCACCGAGCGCATCGACTGGTCGGCGTTGGCCCCCAAGCGACGGGCGACGCCTCCGGAGGAGATGTCGGCCTTCGCCAGGCCCGACCCGGTGCACGCCGACCTGGCATGCAGCGTCCAGCTCGTCGTCGAGGAGGTGCTACTAGGCCTGGTGGCGTGGCTGCGCGAGCGCGTGGACACGCCGTATCTCAGCCTGGCAGGCGGGGTGGCGCTCAATTGCGTTGCCAACACCCGGATTCACGCCGAGGGCAGCTTCGACGAGGTGTGGGTGCAACCTGCCGCCGGTGACTCGGGCACCGCGCTGGGCGCGGCGCTGTCACTGGCCGCCGACTTCGGCGAGCCGATCTCGCCGATGCCCTCGGCGCTGCTGGGCCGCGAGTTCTCCGACGAGCAGATCGCCCGCACGCTGGACGAGGCCGCGGTGCCGTATGAACGCCCGGCGGACTTCGCGGCCGCCGTCGGCGACGCCCTCGCCGACGACCAGTTGATCGGATGGTTCCAGGGCCGTGCCGAATTCGGGCCGCGTGCCCTCGGCGCGCGGTCGCTGCTCGCCGACCCCCGGCACGTCGACAACCTCGAGCGTCTCAACATCGTCAAGGGCCGTGAGCAGTTCCGGCCGGTGGCCCCCATGGTGCTCGCCGACCGCGCGGCCGAGATCTTCTCCCGTGGTCCGTTGCCCAGCCCGTACATGCTGTTCGTCCACGACGTGTTGCCGCAGTGGCGTGACCGCATCCCCGCGGTGACGCACGTCGACGGCACCGCCAGGATCCAGACCGTCGAACCGTCCCAGGCTCCGCTGCACGGCGTCATCTCGCGCTTCGCCGAGCGCACGGGTGTCCCGGTGGTCGTCAACACCAGCTTCAACACCGCGGGCAGGCCGATCGTCGACAGCCCGCGCGACGCGCTGGAGTGCTTCGGCAGTTCGCCGATCGACGTGCTGGCGATCGGGCCGTTCCTGGTGAGGCGCGCCCGGTGATCGTGGACTGCACCGTCGTCATCCCGACCATCGGCCGGGAGTCGCTGCACCGCCTGATCGCCGCGCTCGACGAGTCGGCAGGCGGCGTGCATCCGCGGCCCGCCGAGGTGATCGTCGTCGACGACCGCCGTGACAGCTCTTCAGAACTCGAGGTCCGGTCGGATCGGTTGGCGGTCAACGTCTTGCGCAGTGGTGGCCGGGGTCCGGCTGCCGCACGCAACGTCGGGTGGCGCGCAGCGGCCACGAGGTGGATCGCGTTCCTCGACGACGACGTGCTGCCCGGCGCCGACTGGCTGGCGTGCCTCGCCGACGACCTGAACCGCGCCGAGAGCGTCCGTGCCGCGGGTTCCCAGGGTGGCTTGCTGGTGCCTGCCGCCGAGGGCCGGCGGGCGACTGACGACGAGCGGCGCACGCAGCGTCTGGCCACCGCCCAGTGGATCACCGCGGACATGGCCTACCGGCGCGACGTGCTGGTGGCGGTCGGCGGGTTCGATGAGCGTTTCCCGCGTGCCTACCGGGAGGACTCCGACATCGCTCTGCGGATCACGTCGGCGGGACACCGCATCGTGCGCGGTGACCGGCGGGTGACCCATCCGGTCGCGCCTGCGACGGCGATGAGCAGCGTCCGCGCACAGATCGGCAACCGCGACAACGCACTCATGCGGCGGAAGTTCGGCGGCGACTGGCGAACCCGCATCGGTGAGGGTCCCGGCAGGATGCCCGCGCACGTCGCGACGACCGCGGCCCTGGCCACCGGTGCGTTGGCCGCAGTCACGGGCAGGCGCACGACGGCGGGCGTCGCCGCGACCGCGTGGGCCGCGCTCACCACGCAGTTCGCGGTGCGGCGCTTCCTCGACGGACCGCCCACCGCCGGCGAAGCGGTCCGGCTCGCGTGGTCGTCGGTGCTCATCCCGCCGGTTGCGGTGTGGCACAGGCTGGTCGGGGAGTGGACGCACCGCTCCGCGGTACCCGAACCGGTGCTCGCCGTGCTGCTCGACCGCGACGACACCATCATCGAGGACGGCCCTTTCCTCAACGACCCCAATGGGGTTCGGCCGCTGCCGGGTGCGGTGCGCGCGCTGGACAAGCTGCGCGAGCGGGGCATCCTGCTCGGGATCGTGTCGAACCAGTCCGGTGTGGCGCGCGGACTGATCACGCCCGAGCAGCTGCTGGCCGTCAACGCCGAGGTCGACGCCGTGCTCGGGCCGTTCGACACCTGGCAGGTCTGCGTGCACGACGATCACCACCAGTGCGCGTGCCGCAAGCCGCGGCCGGGGATGGTCCTCGCCGCAGCCGAGACGCTCGGCGTGCCACCCGAGCGGTGCGTGATGATCGGCGACACCGGCGGTGACGTCAACGCGGCACTGGCCGCCAACGCGCGTGCGGTGCTGGTGCCGACCGACCGCACCCGGGTCGAGGAGATCCAGCACGCCAGGTCCCGCGCCCGCGTGGCGGCGACGCTGACGGATGCGGTGTCGATGGTGTTGCGGGAGTCGCGATGAGCGCTTGCGCGAAGAGCCGAGGACACCGATGAGTACCGCACTGGTGGCACGCCTGGACAGCGCGGGTGACGTGCTGATCACGGGGCCTGCGGTGCGCGCAGTCGCAACACACCACGACCGGGTGGTGATGCTGGTCGGCCCGCGGGGCCGTGCCGCGGCGGAACTGCTGCCACGGGTCGACGAGATCGTCGAATGGCAGGCCCCGTGGGTCGACTTCGACTCTCCGGAGTTGACGGCCGGCCACGTCGAGGCGCTGGTGAAGCAACTGCGCGACATCGCGCCGGACCGGGCGTTCGTCTTCACCTCGTTCCATCAGTCGCCGCTTCCGCTGGCCCTGCTGTGCCGGATGGCCGGGGTGGCTTGGACCGGCGCCATCTGCGAGGACTACCCGGGCACGCTGCTCGACCTGCGCCACCACGTTCCCGACGGCATACCCGAGGTGGAGCGAGCGCTGTCGCTCGCCCGCGCCGGGGGGTGCGACCTGCCGGGCGGCGACGACGGCGGGCTGCGGATCCGCGACCTCCCGGGCGTGCCCCGCGACGTGGCCGAGGTGATCGGCACGGACCGCTTCATCGCGTTCCACCCCGGCGCCGCGGTACCCGCCCGGATGCCCACGCCTGGCCGGAGTGCGGGGATGGTGCGGGCGCTGTGCGAGGCGGGCTACCGCGTCGTCGTCACCGGATCGGGCGAGGAACGCGACCTGACCGGCCTGGTCGCCGGCGACGCCGCGGTCGATCTCGGCGGTCGGGTGGACCTGCCCGGCCTCGCCGCGGTGTACGCCGCCGCGCGAGTCGTCGTGGCGCCCAACACCGGACCGGCGCACCTCGCCGCCGCCGTCGGGACGCCGGTGGTGTCGTTGTTCGCCCCCGTCGTCCCCGCATCGCAGTGGAGCCCGTACGGCGACGCCGTCACGTTGCTCGGCGACCAAAACTCGGCATGCCGGGCGACCCGCGCCCGAACGTGCCCCGTCCCAGGACATCCGTGCCTGGACGGCATCACTGATTCAAGGCTGGTGGCGGCCGTTCACCAGTGGGGAGGAGCACCATGATCGCGACCAACTTCGACGCGCTCATCGAGGCCGTCGACCGCACGAAGGTCGACATCGACCGCGTCACGTCGTGGGGACAACGGCTCGCCGACGTGCTGCTGTCGGGCGGTCGGCTGCTGGCGTGCGGCAACGGCGGGAGTGCCGCAGAGGCACAGCATCTCACCGCGGAACTGGTGGGCCGGTTCTGCGACGAACGCATCCCGCTCGCGGCGATTTCGCTGCACGCGGACACCTCTGCGCTGACCGCCATCGCCAACGACTACGGCGTGGAGGAGATCTTCGCCAGGGGCGTGCGGGCCCACGGCAGACCGGGCGACGTGCTGGTGACGTTGTCGACCAGCGGCGCGAGCCCCAACGTGCTCGCCGCGGTGAAGGCCGCCCACGACGTCGGCATGGCGACGTGGGCGCTGACGGGCAGGGCGCCCAACCCGCTGGCGGGCATCTCCCACGAGGCGATCTGCGTGGAGGCCGACAGGGGCGCGACGGTGCAGGAGGTGCACCTGCTGCTCGTGCACGCGCTGTGCACGGCCGTCGACGCGGCCGTCCTCGGACGGGGACTCGGATGAGCGCCGGGCCGCTGGTCATCGTCGGCGACGCGATGCTCGACGTCGACCTCGAAGGCTCCGCCACCAGACTCAGTCCCGAGGCACCCGTTCCCGTCGTCGACACCGAACGCGTGTGGCACCGGCCCGGCGGCGCGGGGCTGGCCGCGCTGCTGGCCGCCCGACACGAGGAGGACGTGGTCCTGATCGCCGGCATCGCGTCGGATCCGGACGGCCGCCGGTTGCGAGAGTTGTTGCACGACGGCGGGGTTCGCGTCGTCGGACTCCCGATGTCGGGGTCGACGGTCACCAAGACCAGGGTGCGGGCACGCGGTCAGTCGGTGCTGCGCATCGATCACGGTGACGCCTCGGTGACCCCGGGGCCCCTGGCCCGGGAGGTGACCGAGGCCATTGCCGGCGCGCGGGCCATCTGCGTCGCCGACTACGGCGCCGGATTGACGGCCCTGCCCGCGCTGCGCGATGCGCTGACCGCGGCCACGGCGACGGTGCCCGTCGTATGGGACCCGCATCCCCGCGGTCAGAAGCCGATCCCCGGCTGTGCGCTCGTCACGCCCAACGAGGCCGAGGCACGCCACTTCTCGGGCGACGAGCCATTCGACGCGCTGCGCGAACGGTGGGGCACGGCTGCGCTGTGCGTGACGGTCGGCGCTCGTGGCGCGCGACTGTTCGTTCGCGGCGGCGAGCGCAGCCACGTTGGGGTACCCAAGCTCGTTGCCGCGGCCAGCGCGGACGTCTGCGGAGCGGGGGACAGGTTCGCCGTCGCGGCCTCGGTCGCGCTCGGTGACGGTGCCACACCGGCGGAGGCAGTGCGAGCGGCGGTCGAGGCGGCCGCCAGGTTCGTCGCGGCCGGCGGCGCCAGCGCGGTGTCGGCACCGGCCGCGGTCGCCCGATTCGAGCCTGCTGCAACTGTTTCCGATGAATGGTCGGGTGCCGACGTCACGGACATCGTGGACCGGCTGCGGGCACAGGGCCGAACGGTGGTCGCCACCGGCGGGTGCTTCGATCTGCTGCACACCGGTCACGTGCGGCTGCTGCGGCAGGCCCGCGAACTGGGCGACGCGCTGATCGTCCTGATCAACTCCGACGACTCGGTGCGGCGCATCAAGGGTGACGACCGTCCCATCGTGTCGGCACCCGACCGGGCCCGCGTGCTGTCCGCACTCGGCTGTGTCGACGCCGTCGTCACCTTCGACGAGTCGACGCCCGAGGCGATGCTCGAACTGGTCCGGCCCGACGTCTGGGTCAAGGGCGGCGACTACGCCGTCGACGACCTGCCCGAGACCGAGGTGGTCCGGCGCCACGGTGGCGACGTGGTCATCGTGCCGACGGTCGCCGGCTACTCATCCTCACGTCTGATCGCCGCCGCACGGTCGGACCTCACCCGAAAGGACGCATGACATGGCAGACACCAACACCCACGGAGCACTCGGCAACGTCCTCGTCACCGGCGGTTCGTCCGGTCTGGGTGCGGCAACGGTGGAAGCCGTGCTGCGCCATGGAGGTACGCCGCTGGTCATCGACTTGAAACCGCCGAGTGCCGACGTCGACTACGTGACCGCCGATCTGGCCGACACCGATGCGGTCGACGCCGCGGTGACGCTGCTCGTCGAGCGCGCTGGTGGCGAACTGACGGGTGTGTTCACGGCTGCGGGCATCGACTCGTGCGGCAGCCTCGCCGACGTACCCGCCAAGGAGTGGGAGAAGGTCGTCGCGGTCAATCTGTTCGGTACCGCGGCCGTGATCCGGGCGGCGCTGCCGATGCTGAAGGCCAGCCACGGGCGCGTCGTCACGGTGGCGTCGACGTTGGGCATCAAGGCCGTCGGCGATGCAACGGCATACTGCGCCTCCAAGTTCGGCGTCGTCGGGTTCACGCGCGCGCTGGCCGCCGAACTCGCGGGCGAGGTGGGCGTGACGCTGCTGATTCCCGGCGGCATGCACACGCCGTTCTTCGACGGCCGCACCGAGCAGTACAAGCCGCCTGCGGACGCCAAGCTGAACCAGCCGGGGGACGTGGCCGAGACGGTCGTGTTCGCGTTGTCGCAGCCGGCGGGGTGCGAGGTGCGCGAGCTGGTGGTCTGCGCATCGACGGAATCGTCGTGGCCCTAACGGTCTACGTGCTGAGGGCGCTCGGGCTTGGCGACCTGCTGACGGCGGTACCCGCGCTACGGGGCCTGCGTAGGCACTTTCCCGACGCAGCGATCGTGCTCGCGGCGCCTGCGGCCTACCGCGATCTGGCGCTGCTGACCGACGCGGTCGACGAGGTGGTGCCCACGGCGGGGCTCGGCGACGTTCGGCCGCTGGATGAGCCGCCGATGCTGGGGGTCAACCTGCACGGCGCCGGGCCGCAGAGCATCGAGCACCTGCTCGGTGTGGCACCACTGGCGATGCTCACGCACCGCCATCCGGACCACCCCGAGGTACCGGGGCCGGACTGGTCGGAGGACGTGCACGAGGTCGACCGGTGGTGCGAGCTGCTCCGGTGGGCCGGAATGCCTTGCTCTGCTGATGATCTCGACATCGCGCGGCCGCAGCGGAAGTCGGTGCTTCGCGATGCCGTCGTCATTCACCCGGGTGCGGCGGCGCCGTCGCGCCGGTGGCCGCCGGACCGCTTCGCGGCGGTTGCCGCCGAGCTGGCAGGCGAGGGGTACGACGTCGTCGTCACCGGATCTCGGGCCGAACGCGAGCTGGCCCAGCAGGTGGCCGGCTCTGCCGGTCTGCCCGGATCATCCGTCTTGGCAGGGGAACTGGATCTCCTGGATCTGGTGACGCTGGTGGCCGACGCGCGGCTGCTGGTGTGTGGCGACACCGGGGTAGCGCACGTGGCCACCGCCACCGGCACGGAGTCGGTGCTGCTGTTCGGCCCGACCCCGCCGAGCCGGTGGGGGCCGCGGCGACTCGAGCGTCATCGGGTGCTGTGGGCCGGCGACGTCGGCGACCCGCATGCCGATCATCCCGATCCCGGGTTGTTGTCCCTGTCCACGGCGGAGGTCCTCGACACCGTCCGCACCGCTCTGAAGGAGTCCTCGTGACCGACGTCGGAATAGGAGTGGTGGGCGCCGGGTACGTGGGCCTGACCACCGCCGTGTGCCTGGCCGAGCGGGGATTCGACACGGTGTGCGTGGACGTCGATCTGCGCAAGCTCGATCGACTGACGCAGGGCTTCTCGGCCATCGGGGAGCCGGATCTCGAGGATGCGTTGCGTGCGGGTCTCGCGGCGGGCACGTTGCGCTTCACCGCCGACTACGCCGAGGTGTCGGATCGCGACGTGGTGTTCGTGTGCGTGCCGACGCCCAGCGACGCCGACGGGTCGGCCGATCTGCGGGCGGTCGATGCCGTGGTAGCCGAACTCGGTGAGGTGTTGCGCCCTGGCGCGGTCGTGGCGCTCAAGTCGACGGTTCCGGTGGGAACCACGACGTCGGTGGGACAACGGTTGCGGGACCGCGGCATTGGTGCCGTGTCGACGCCGGAGTTCCTGCGCGAGGGGCGCGCCGTGCACGACTTCCGTCATCCCGACCGGGTGGTGGTCGGGGCAACGGACGACGATCACGTCGAGCTGCTGCGGAAGGTGCTCGGATCGGATGCGCCGACGCTGGCGATGACCCCGGAGAGCGCGGAGCTGGCCAAGTACGCGAGCAACGCATTCCTGGCGGTGAAGCTGTCGTACGCGAATTCCGTTGCGGATCTGTGCGCGCGGGTGGGTGCCGATGTCGACGACGTGACGCGCAGCATGGGCGCCGACCCACGGATTGGAGCGGCGTTCCTGCGGCCGGGACCGGGGTGGGGTGGGTCGTGTCTGCCGAAGGACACCGCGGCGCTGGTGCACGTGGCGCGGAGGCACGGTGGGAAGCTGGCCGAGGTGGAGGCGTGCCGTGTCACGAACGAGGGGCAGGCCGCGCGCATCGCGGAGGCATTGGAACGCAACATGTCCCGGCCGCTGGACGGCGCGCGGGTGACGGCGCTGGGCGTGGCGTTCAAGGCGCATACGAGCGATACCCGCGACTCACCAGCGTTGGCGGTGTGCGAACACCTGACCGGGTTGGGGGCGAACGTCTATGCGTTCGACCCGCGGTTGGCGGCGATCGACCCGGCGGCCCTGCAGTCGGCTGGGGTGACCGCGGTCGACGATCCACACCGAGCAATGAAGGCGACGGACGCGATCGTGGTGCTGACCGAGTGGCCGGAGTTCGGCAGCCTCGACTGGGCGGCAGTGGCCGAGCAGGCGCCGGACGCGGTCGTGGTGGATACGCGCAATGTCGCCGACGCCGATGCCGTCCACCGGGCTGGTCTGAAGTACGTCGCGAACGGCAGGCCGGGCGGGTACTGAGGGGTGGCCTTTACACCCTGGGTGCGACGAAAACACCGCCGCCTAGACGGTTTATCCCCAGTGCTGTTTCCATTCACAGCCTGGTCAGCGCCAGTTTTTGATGCGGAGACTTGTCGTACCCGGGTAGTAGATTCGAAAGTATGTTCGATCGATTCGCCACCGCCTTCGACGCCTCCGGCACCGTCGGGGAATGGGCGCGAGTGGAGGCCGCGGCGACAGCGAGGCGGCTCGCCGCGATGGTCGTGCTATTGGATCGGGCCTACGCCGCGGACGGCTCTGCTGATCGGGAGCAGTGGTATTTGGACAACTGGGGAGCGGTCGCCGCGGAGATCGGGGCCGAGCAGAACATCACCCAAGGCGCAGCGTCGCATCAGCTGTTGATCGCCACCGCGCTGCGGGACCGGCTGCCGGAGGTGGCGGCGTTGTTCGCCGACGGTCTGGTGTCCTACCGCGTCGTGTCGGCGATCACCGCCCGCACCGCTTTGGTCCGAGACCGCGACGCCCAACGCGCGGTAGACCGCGCATTCGCCGAGGTGCTCACGGACTGGGCGCCGATGTCAGAGGACAAGCTCAACAACGCCATCGATGCGATCGTCGCCGAGCACGACCCCCACGGCGTGTACCGCACCAAGCTCACGGCCAAGGGCCGCAACATCCAGTTCGACTACGACGGCTCCGGCATGGCCACCATGTTCGGCACGCTGTTAGCCACCCACGGCAAGGCACTTGAGAAGCGCTTGAATGTTCTGGCCCACACCGTGTGCCCGGGCGACCCGCGGACGGTCGAGCAGCGCCGTGCCGATGCCGTCCACTCCATCACCCATGCACTCGATTACCTACCCTGCCTGTGCGGTAGCGACGACTGCCCAGGACCCAAGACGCCTCCCACCGGCAACGCCGTTGTGTACGTGGTGGTCAACGAGGACACCCTCGACGACACCAGTGACGCGGCCGCTGCTCAGGATGCAGCGCTCGACGGCGACCCCGAGCGGCTGTTCGACAAGCCCCTGTCCGAGATCACGACGTGGGATGAGCTGGGCGGCAACACCGGTGCGGACGGCAGCGATGACTCCCACGCGGATGCCGAAGGTGAACTTGCAGACGCGGCGCCGGACGACGAGAGTCCGATAGCCGAACCGGATGCGAACCACGTTGCAGCGGATGACACGTGCGGCTCGGGTGGACCAGCCGCTCATGCCAATCACGAATCCCCCGCCACCCGCCCCGGCGCCATAATCGGCGGCCCGTTCCTCCCCGGCGCCCTGGCACGCCGCTTCGCGCTCACCGCGAAAGTGCGCAAGGTCTGCCACCCCGGCGACGCACCACCCGAACCCCGCTACACCCCATCGCGCCGGCTGGCCGAGTTCGTCCGCTGCCGAGACCTCACCTGCCGCTTCCCGGGCTGCTCGCAACCGGCCACCGAGGCAGACATCGACCACACCATCGCCTGGCCGATCGGACCCACCTGCGCGTCGAACCTCAAATGCCTATGCCGTCGACACCACTTGCTCAAAACCTTCTGGGGCGGGCCCAACGGCTGGGGCGATCGACAACTCCCAGACGGGACCATCATCTGGACCTCACCGCACGGCCGAACCTACGTCACCGAGCCGGGCAGTAAGCTGCTCTTCCCCAGCCTCTACACGCCCACCGCACCAGTCACCGTCACCGCCGAACAAGCCGAACGGGCACGGGCGCAACACAACCCTGGCCTCCTCATGCCCCGCCGCCAACGCACCCGCGCCCAGGACCGCGCCCAACGCGTCACCGCTGATCGCCGCCTCAACGAAGCCGAGGCGCAGGCCGGAGCGCCCGGGTACTAGGCGCTCAGGTCGTGCGCATCGTCGATCGCGGGCTTCCACGGGCCGTACGTGACGGTCCGCATCAACAGCTGGCCCTCGCCGAGCATGTCGAGCGTGCGCTCGGCTTCGGCGCGGTCCTCGGTGGTCATGAGGACGGTCTTGCTGTGCGGAGTCTGGATCGCGTACTCGACGACCTTCGACGCCGCATTGCCGGCAGGCATGGCAGCCTCCCTTCTCGCGCGCCCCAACAGGGCGTTCATGCTGCGCGTATAGCCCCTGAACGCCCAGTTCAATCCGTTTGAGCACGCCGCAATCGGCTATGGGAAATGAATGAAACCAGCAGACGTGATCGCACTGCCCTTCCAGTGGGGCTCCGAACTGCGGCACCGCAAGCTCTTCCATCCGCGCGGGGTGCTGATGTCCGGTCGACTGGAACGCACCGCCCCCGAAGGCGAGGGCCTGCCCCTCGTCTCCGGGCCCATTCTGGGCCGGGTGTCGAAGGCCCTGGGCGCACCAGGCCGCCTCCCCGACATCGGCGGGCTCGCGTGGCGCATGGAGACGCCGGAAGGCTCGGGCAAGTGGGACGTCCTCCTGGCATCGGTCATGCACGGGCCACTGAGCCGTGCCGTGCTGCGCCCGATCCTCGGATGGACGGGCTCGGAGTTCTCGACGCTCATGCCGCTGGCTCACGACGACGAATTGTGGTGGCTGCGGGCACGCATCACATCGACCATCGACGGCGGCGGACTGGCTCTCACCGACATCGCCCGCCGCGCATCCGGCGAGGGCCTCGACGTCACGGTCGAGCAGGCACTTAAGTTGAACGAGTTTCAGCCCTTGGCGCGCCTGCACTTCGACGGCGTCGTCTCCGGCGAAGACATCTCGTTCGACCCGGTCGTCAACGAACCCGAGCACGTCCGGCTGACGCCGCAGTGGTTGACCGACTTCCGCCGCGCCGCCTACCGGCGTAGCCGAGAGGGCCGTGACGCACCGAACCGGCCCACACCCGAAGAGGCCGCCGAGGCCAAGGACTCCTGACGCGAACCGGCCCCCGCGCAAACACGGGGGCCGATCGCACCAGCAGTGATCAAGCAGCGCCCCGCAAGGCGTCGCGGGCGCGGTCCAACATCGACGCGAACGGCCCGACGGCGAAGTTCGCGAACCCCGACTCGACTCCGGGGTGCGGATGCGTCGGCGCAATGCGCTCGGCGGCCTGCACCGCGGACGCCAACTTGCGGCGTTCCTCGTCGTCGAGTTCGGTTTCCAGCAGCGTGAACTCCTCGGCCTCCTCGGGCTCGGCATGCGCGAGGACCGCGGCCTGCAGGTGAATCAACTCCTTGCTGAACTCGGCAGTGCCGCAGGGGATGTTCTCCAGGCGCGCCAGCGCCTCCTTCGAATCGTGCTCCTCGGCCAGCCGAGCATCGGCCACCGCGGCGCCGCCGTCGACCTTCCGGCGCACACGCGGGTGCACCATCATCTCCTCGGCCGTCTCGTGCACCGCCAACAGCGTGCGCAGCCGGTCGAATGCCTGCTGCTGTTCGGTGGTACTGGCATCGAGTGTCTCGATGAACAGCGCCCTGATGGCCTCGTGCTGTTGCTTCAAGTAGCTGACGACGTCTTCTGACACGGTGAGTTGCCTCCGCAAGTGAATCGAATTGGGCTGACGGCGCGTGGGCTGTGCGCCGGTCCCATTTCGTCTACCCGACGGCAAAAGGCGAGAAACACCGTCAGGCGTTGCGTCCCAGCGCATTCGGTGAGCTGGTGGCCGTGAGCGACCGCTTGCCCAGGAGCACTCCGAGCGCGATCATCCCGATCGCGAGAACCAGGTGCAGCCAGTTGTCTGCCTGGTTGAGCGGGACGAAGTTCGCGGCACTCTCGTGGTCGATCACCAGGCCGTAGACGAACAGCAGGGCGTAGACGATGCCGCCGCCGATCAGGTAGTTGCGCGCCAAGGGGGCGGTGCGCGCCATCAACACGCCTGCGACGCCGAACAGCAGGTGCACCACGTTGTGCAGGATCGACACGTTGAAGATTCCGAGAAGCATGGCGCCGGAATGATGGCCTGCACCCATGAGCTGGTCATAGTTGGTGGTCACGCCGGGGATGAATCCGGCAATGCCGACGAGCAGGAAGACGGCGCCGACGACGAGTGCGGCCATCTGTACGGGGGTGCGGCTGCGGGTCGCCCTGGCCGTTCCACCGGTATTTGCTGTGGTCATGTTCAGTCCTTAGGTTGAGGGAGCCTCGGCGATACCCCGGGTACCGGTGCGCAAACGGGGTTTGTCGCGTGCGGCATGGGGTAGCTGAAGCTCATGATCAACCGGCTTTGGACTCCTCGAGCATCCCGTCGCGCCGTGGCAGCGGGAGTGTTCGCACTCGGCGTCGTCGTGCTGCCCGTCGTCACCGCATGCGGGACCACGCAGGACGCGCCGACCTACACGGATACGTCCGAGACGTCGACGAGCGAGAGTGCCCCGACGACGACCTAGACGACCACCTGGTTCACCGGCGGATGACGTGTGCCCGTGGTTCGTCGGTGCGCAGGGGGGCGCGACCGGTGGAGCGGAAGACGATCCTGCGCGCGATCTCGACGGCATGGTCGGCGAATCGCTCGTAGAACCTGCCGAGCAGGACCACGTCGACCGCGGATGCGGTGCCGTGGTCCCAGCGCAGATCGGTGAGCAAACCGAAGAGCCCCCGGTTGAGGTCGTCCATGGCCTCGTCGTCGTGCTGAACGCGTTCGGCGTGGTCCACGTCCCCCGTGAGCACGGCCGACTGCACGTCGCGGGCGAGGTCGACCGCCACCCGGCCCATCTGAACGAAGTGGTCCGCGGCGATCTCGGGTACGGCGACGTCGGGATGATGCCGGCGGGCGATCTTCGCCACGTTGGCCGCAAGGCCACCCATCCGGTCGGCGTCCGCGGCGATTTGAATCGCCGACACCACCATGCGCAGGTCTCGGGCGACGGGTGCCTGTAGTGCCAGCATGGCCATCGCGCGGTCACGGGCGCGTGCGTCGATGGCATCGAGGCGCGCGAGTTCCGCGGGCACCCGGTCCAGGCACGGCCCGTCGGCGCGGACGAGTGCCACGGTGGCGCATTCCATCAACGACGCCGCTATCCCACACATCTCGCCGAGTTCGCTCGACAGGCGGTCGAGTTCGGCATGGAATTCGGTACGCACAGTTCCTCCCCTGCTCGAAGAGCGCCGGTACCCGCTATGGGGCGGTGTCAAACACGAAGTGCACCCGACCTGCTCCGGGGGTCACGTACGAGTCTCGATTCGGTTTCATCCGATAGGTCTAAATCGGAGCGGAGGGGGAATCCCCACGGCAGCGATCACCCGCAGCGAACCATCTGAATCAATTGCCGGAGCAAACGTGACCACAGCCATCCAGGACGCCGACACGGTGCTCGGAGTCCCCACCATCACCCCCGACGTCTATCCGCCGCAGCACGACTCGGCCCTGCTGATCGACGTCATGCGCTCCACCGGTCGCGTGCCCGGCAACCGCGTCGCTGACCTGTGCACCGGCAGCGGCGTTGTCGGCCTCGCCGCGGCCGCGACCGGCGCCGCGGACGTCACCGCCCTAGATCTGTCCGCCGACGCGGTGCGGTGCGCCCGCGGCAACGCCGCCGCAGCCGGCCTGAACGTCGACGTCCACCTCGGTTCGTGGGCCAGGGCGGTGGAGTTCGGCCCGTTCGACGTCGTGACGTGCAACCCGCCCTACGTCCCCTTCGACGACGGCGCAGACGTCGTGCCCATCGCGGGTCCATCGACGGCATGGAACGCCGGGCGGGACGGGCGACTGGTGCTCGATCCCCTCTGCGAGAACGTGCCCTCGATGCTCGCCGACGGCGGCACCGTGTTGATCGTGCAGTCGGAGTTCGCGGGCATCGGCGCCACCGTGCGCGCGCTGCGCGCCGCCGGGCTGCGGGCCGACGTGGTCGCCGAGCAGCTGATCCCGTTCGGACCGGTCATGTCGGCACGGGCCGAATGGCTGGAGCGTGAGGGGTTGCTCCCGCGCGGCCGGCGCGAGGAGTGGATCGCCGTCATCCGCGGCGACGTGCGCTGACGCGATTCGGTCATACGTCACGTAGTCGTCAGATTGCCGGGCGCGTCGTCTGGGTAGATCACCGGGCGGAGTTACGTAGTCCACGAAGGAGAACACCATGACGCAATTCACCGTGCCCGGCCTGTCCGAACAGCAGGGCCGCGAGATCGCCGACCTGCTGCAGAAGCAGCTCAGCACCTACAACGACCTCCACCTCACGCTCAAGCACGTGCACTGGAACGTCGTCGGCCCCAACTTCATCGGGGTGCACGAGATGATCGACCCGCAGGTCGAGCTGGTCCGCGGTTACGCCGACGAGGCCGCCGAGCGGATCGCCGCACTCGGCGCATCGCCGCAGGGCACGCCCGGCGCGATCGTGAAGGACCGCACGTGGGACGACTACTCGGTTGGCCGCGACACCGTGCAGGCTCACCTCGCCGCCGTCGACCTCGTCTACAACGGCGTCATCGAGGACACCCGCAAGACCATCGAGCGCCTCGAGGAACTCGACCTGGTGTCGCAGGACCTGCTCATCGGCCATGCGGCCGAGCTGGAGAAGTTCCAGTGGTTCGTCCGCGCGCACCTGGAGAACTCGAGCGGCCAGCTCGCCAACGAGGGCAAGGACACCGAGAAGGGCGCCGCTGCCTCGGCGCGCTAGCGCTAGATCGTCACCGACGCGCCGCGGGTAACCCGAAGAAGTCGTTCGGAGTGCCCGCGGCGCGCCATTTCTCGCTCGAAGTCGGCCAGCGGCGACGCGAACACCCCGTAGTCGTCGAAGTGCACCGGAATCACCTTCGGCAGGTCGAGCAGTTCGACGACGTCGGTGCCCTGTTGGCCGTCCATCGTCACCGTGAGTCCGAACGGCAGCCTTGAACCTGCAGGCAACCGGGTGCCGCCCAGGTGCAGCACCCCGGCATGGATCGACTCGAAACGTGCCGGAATCTCCGACAACTCGTCGATCAGCAGCGTGTCGCCCGAGACGTACAGCCGCGACGTGACCGAGCCGTCGAGCGGGCCGAACTCCAGCATGGTCCCGTTCACCGGCGGCAGGAGGCGCTGCGCCCACAGCGGCGCATGCCGACCGGGCAGCGCCGTGACCGTGATCCGCGATTGGGTTCCGGTGAGCGTGTGCGACTGCCACGTCGCCATCCCGGTCGCGCGCGGAAAGCCGCGCTTGCGCAGCGCCTTTGCTGCCGCGTGCGTGGTGAGGATGGGCAAACCGTGGTCGAGTCCTCGCTGAGCGACGCGGTCCCAGTGGTCACCGTGCATGTGCGACAGCACGATTGCGTCGAGTTTCGGTAGCTGGTCGATGGTCAGCGCGGGCGGTTGCAGTCTTTTGGACACCAGGCCGTAGCCGAGGTAGGCGTGCTGGCCCTGGTGCAGGAAGTTCGGGTCGGTCAGCAGCGTGAGGTCGCCTGTCGAGATCAGCGTGGTGGCGTTGCCGATGAACGTGACGGTGACGGTTGTTGACATGGCCCCCGGCTACCCGCCTCCCGCGCAGGCAATCACCGGGTGTTCAGCAGGGACGCGGCGAATCGCAGATCGTCGACGAGTGACTGGAACGCCTCGTCGCGTCGCTCCTGGGGTCCGCGCAGGATCGACGACGGATGCACGGTCGCCACCACGGTCGGGTCGACGGGCGGCACGTCGTCGCCGGCGGGTAGGCGTAGCACCTCCTGCCTATGTGCGGTCAGTCGGAAGTCGTTGCCCAGCAATGCCTTCGCTGCGGTGGCGCCCAGCAGGATCACGACGTCGGGATCCACCGCCTCGAGTTCGGCGAACAGCCACGGCCGGCATGCCACGACCTCGGTCCGCGTGGGTGTCTGGTGAATCCTGCGCTTGCCGCGTTCGGGGAGCGTGAACTTGAAGTGCTTGACGGCGTTGGTGACATAGAGCGGTTCCCGCTCGACGGCAGCGGCGGCCAACGCCCTGTCGAGCAACCGGCCCGCGGGCCCCACGAACGGGCGACCTGCCCGATCCTCCTGGTCGCCGGGTTGCTCGCCGACGAGCATCATGGTCGCCGATCCGGCGCCCTCGCCGAACACGGCTTGGTCGGCATCCCGGAACAGGTCGCACCCCTGGCAGCCCTTCGCCGCGGCGGCGAGGTCGTCGAGATCCTTGGTCGGGGGCAGGAAGTCGGCAGCGGTCACGTCGTCATCACCTCTTCATTCGGTCGAGTTCGCGCAGGTCCAGTGGCGCCAGAAAGGTGCCGACGAGGTCGCGGTGCCACCACGCGCGTTCGGTCCTGCGTTCGTGCGGGGTAGTGAAGCGGTAGCGGTACAGCAGCGCCCGCACATAGCGTGGCGGCTGGTCGGGAAAGGGGTTGTGCCGCAACAGCCGTACGATGTCCGGGTCGTTGCGCAGCAGACCCTCGCAGAACCGCCCGACCCACGGTTGGGCGTACGCCGGAGAGATCGCGGCGAACCACAGCAGCCAGTCGAGCCGCAGGTGATACGGACTCCATTGCCTGGGCATCCGGGTGACGTCGCCGGGCTTTCCCCTGAATCCGTACTCGACCCACGAGGCATCGTCGACCGCCGCGTCCGCGGTGCCCTCGAAGACCACCTCGTTGCGCGTGCGCCCGACGGTGCCGAAGGCGCCATAGGCGTTGACCAGGTGCAGCGGGTCGAAGGTCTTGTTCATGCGCTGGCGTCGCGACAGCAGGTTGCGGGCGGGGTGCCAGCTGAGCACGGCGACCAGCACGGCGAAGGCGACGACGATCGCGCCGAACCAGACCGGCATGGCACCGGCGTGCCCGGGTGGCGAGAGCCCGGTGACCGCGGCGACCGTGCCGTCGTCGACGGCGCTGAACGCGAGCACGATCGTCAGCCAGTTGAGCCACGCGAAGTTCCCGGACGCGACCAGCCACAGCTGGGTGACGATGACGATGCCTGCCGCGACGGCGGCCACGGGCTGTGGGGCGAACAGGCCGAACGGCACGAAGAGCTGCGCCACGTGATTGCCTGCAACCTCGACGCGGTGCAGCGGCTTGGGCAGCCGGTGGAAGAACCAACTCAACGGGCCCGGCATGGGCTGCGTCTCGTGGTGGTAGTCCAGACACGTCAGGTTGCGCCAGCACTCGTCGCCGCGCACCTTGATCAACCCGGCCCCGAACTCGACGCGGAAGAGCAGCCACCAGGCGGCCACCAGCACCGCCCACGGTGGTGCGACGTCGTGGTTGCCGAGGAACACCGTCAGGAAGCCCGCCTCGAGCAGCAGGGACTCCCAGCCGAACGAGTACCAGAGCTGGCCGACGTTGACGATCGACAGATACGCCGCCCACAGCACCAGCCAGAGTGTCATCGCCGCCCAGAGCGGCACGGCGTCGCCGAGGCCGAGCACCATGGCGGCGGCCAGCGTCGCGCCCGCCCAGCACACCAGGGCGAAGAAGCGGTCCGAGTAGTGCAGCTGGAAGACACTAGGTGCCGCCCGGAACGAGTGCGTGCGCAGGAACGCGGGGATCGGCAGCATGCCGCGGGTGCCGAGCAGCCCCTTGAATTGCAGGCCGGCAGCGCCGAACGCGACGACGTAGATGACCGCGATGCCACGCTCCAGGAGCCATCTGGCCCAGGAGTAGTCGGATGCGATCAACCAGTCCACGACGTTCCCTCCGCCCGGGAACGGGTGCCCACTGCCCCGCCCGGGAAACCCGGCGGGTTCAGCTTCGCGATAGCGGGGAAGTCCGGTTCGTCCTAGAAGGAGTTCCCTTGACCCTGCTTTTGATCTTGATCGCGGCGACCGTGGTGCTGGCTCCGCTGGCCGAGCGCATCACGGTGCCCTATCCGGTGATGCTGCTCGCGTTCGGTCTGGTGCTCGCCTTCATTCCGGGGCTGGAGATACCGAACGTCGACCCGGGCTGGATCCTGCCGGTGGTGCTGCCGCCGCTGCTGTTCGCCGCCGCCAGGCGCACGTCGTGGCGCCAATTCCTGGACAACCGCCGCGCCATCGGCCTACTCGCCGTGGCGCTGGTCGCGGTGACGGCGTTCGTGGTCGGCGCGGTTGTCAGCGCCGTGGTGCCAGGGCTGCCACTGGCTGCGGGTGTGGCGCTCGGCGCGGCCGTCGCCCCGCCCGATCCCGTCGCCGCCACCTCGGTGGCGCGCAAGCTGAAGTTGCCACGGCGGCTCCGGACGGTCCTCGAGGGTGAAGGGTTGTCGAACGACGCCACGTCGCTGGTGCTCTACGAAGTCGCGGTGGCGGCCACCCTGACCGGTGCGTTTTCGCCATGGAAGGCAACGGGCACGCTGGCGGTGGCGGTGACCATCGGCATCGCGGTCGGGCTCGCGCTGGCACTGGCGACGCGCCGGCTCCTCGACGTCCTGCCCGCGCACCCGTCGGGTAGCGCGCTGGTGCTCGTAGTCCCGTTCGTGGCCTACGGGGCGGCCGACCTCCTGCACGGCAGCGGCGTGCTGGCGGTCGTGACGGTCGCCTTGGCGCTGAGCCGTTCCGGCGACGTGGAATCCGCGCAGACGCGGCTGGTCAGCGGCACGACGTGGGACGTCGTCGAACTGCTCCTCACCGGTGCCGCGTTCGCCTTCGTCGGAGTGGAGTTGCGCAACGTCGCAGCCAACGTGCCGGGGTCGTTGGACGTCGCCATCGGGCAGGCATTGATCGTCACGGCAGTGGTGATCGCGGTCCGGTTCCTGTGGATCTTCCCGGTCGCCGCCGCCGACGAGAAACTGCGTCGCCGCCAGGGTGCTTCGGGCGAGCCCACCGGGTGGCGGGAGATGACGATCGCCTCGTGGGCGGGCATGCGCGGCGTGGTGACGCTGGCGTGTGTGTTGGCCTTACCCGTTGGCACGCCGGGCTTTCCGGAGCGCGACCGGCTCATCTTCATCGCGTTCGTCGTGATCATGGTGACGATGCTGGTGCAGGGTCTGACGCTGCCGTTCCTGGTCCGGCGGCTGAACGTGAGCGTGTCCAACGACGCGCGGGACGGGGCCACCCAGGATCTGATCCGGCGGGCCAGGGCGGCCGGCCAGCGGCGGCTCGACGAACTGCGTTCCGGCGGTGACGTCGACACCGACGTCCTCGAGCACGCAGGCGAGAACGCCGACCGGATGTGGCATGCCATCGGATTCGCACCGGTCGAGCACGACGCCGAGGAGAGCGCCCGGCACACCGACCATGCGATGTCTAGCAATGCCGTGAAGGATCAGATCCTCGAGGCCGCCCGCAACGAGATCGTCACCGCCAGAGCGGAATCCGGTACCGACCCGACCATCGTCGACGTCGTGCTGCGCAGGCTCGACGCCCGCGGCGCTCAGCCGGAGTGAGAGAATCCACGTAGGTTCGGGCTAGCGCTTGGGCCCAGGGTCGTCGACGTTCGAGTCGACCAGGGGGCCGTCCTCGTCGTCGAGCGAATCGGCCTCCGAGTCGGGATCCTGGGCGGCGAGGACTCGCACGAAACTGTTGAAGAACGCGATGGCAGGCACCACGAGCAGGGCGCCGATCACGCCCGCCAGCACACCGCCCGCGGTGATGCCGATGACCACGGCGAGCGGGTGCAGCGACACCGCGCGACCCATGACCAACGGCTGCAGGACGTGGGCTTCGAGCTGCATGACGGCGATGATGAGCGCAAGGGTGATCAGCGCGTACACGATGCCCTTGGCCAGTAGGGCCACGATCACCGCGAGGAAGCCGGTGACCAGAGCGCCCACCACGGGGACGAAGGCGCCGAGGAAGATGAGTGAGGCCAGCGGCAGCGCCAGCGGAATGCCCATGATCGCCAGGCCGCTGCCGATGGCGACGGCGTCGACGAGGGCCACCAGCGACGTGGCGCGCGCATAGCCGGCCAGTGAATGGAACCCGGCCGCACCAGCTTCGCGCACGCGCGCCCGCTGAGCGCGCGGGATGAGACGGGTGACGAATTCCCAGATGTTGCGGCCGCCGAGGAGGAAGAAGATGACCGTGAAGAGGCACAGCAGTGCGCCGGTGAGGATCTCGGCGATGGTGCCCGCGGTGGACAGGGCGCCAGTGGTGAGCTGCGCCTGATGGTCGCGCAGCGAGTCGATGACGGTGTCGCCGGCCTGGTTGATCTGGTCGCGGCTGAGGTCGGCCGGCCCGTTGATGAGCCAGGCGCGGGCACCTTCGATGCTGCGGGTCACCTCGTCGACGAGTTGCGGTGCACCGTCGACGAATTGGTTGACGACGAACGACATGACACCGGTGAGGATGGCCAGACCGAGCACCATGACGAACGCCACCGCGCCCCCGCGAACCGCGCCGTAACGATCTAGGAAGTCGACGGCGGGCAGCAGGAGCGCGGTGAGGATCAGGGCGATCGCGATCGAGACGACCACGACGCCCATGGTCTGAAGTAGCCAGAGCAGTGCATAGGCGGCCGCCCCTATGACGAGCAGCCGCCATGACCACGCCGCGGCGGCGCGGACCAGGGGATGTACCGCCTGGTCATCACGCCCCGCGGCAGAGGTCACGCGCTAGAACCAGACTTTTCGACCACCGACCGGGCGGCCAACCGCTCCGAGGATCCACAGCACGACACCGACGACGACGAGGATCGCGCCGATCGTGTACAGGATGCTCAGGCTAGTGAAATAGCCGATCAACAGCAGGATTACGCCGAGGACGATCATGTCCGTTCCGATCTGTAGGCGGGGTGTTACGGAACGTGAATTACCTGAAACGTCAAAATCAAACCTAAATACTGAAACACCGGTTTCGGCGCAGCCATGTGGGGCACTCGCTGGCAAACTGCTTTCGACGCGGCCGTCAGTACAGGGCGGAACGCATGTTGTCCTCGTCGAAGTGCGTCTGCAGCTCCTCGAGGCTGATCTCGCGGTAGACCGCCTTGGCCAACTCGGCGACGCTCGGCACCGCAGTCGGATTCCACGTCTCGGGCTTCCACGCGTCCGACCGCAGGAACGCCTTGGCGCAGTGGAAGAACACCTCCTCGACCGCGATCTCGAGCGCGAGGATCGGGCGCTTGCCGTCCACGACCATCGCGTCGAAGTAGTCCGCGTTGGACACCACCCGCGCCGTCCCGTTGATGCGCAGCGTGTCACCGCGGCCCGGGATGACGAACACCGTCCCGACGTGGGGACGCTGCAGCACGTTGAGGTAGCCGTCCACGCGCTTGTTGCCCGGCCGCTCTGGGATCGCGATGGTGGCGTCGTCGATGACGTGGACGAAGCCCGGCGGATCGCCCTTGGGGGAGACGTCGACTCGGCCGTGGGCATCGGCACTGGCGACGAAGCCGAGCGGCGAGTGTGCCAGCCAATCCCGCTGGACGGCCGACAGTCGCGGCTTGACCTTGTCGGCGACCGCGGCGTTCGGATGACCGACGATCGCCCGCAGTTCCTCGACACTGGTGACGACGGTGACTTCGCGACCCATGGAAGCCATCATGCTCCGGTGTCGAATCGCGTGGTGAGTTCCCTACGGTCGACCTTGCCGATGCCCCGGCGCGGCAGCTCGTCGACGACGTGCACCTCGCGAGGCGCGGCGGTGGCGTCCAGTGTCTGGCCGACGTGCTCGCGCAACTCGGCGGGCGTTGGCGGCGCGCCACCCGCGGTGAGGACGACTGCCGCCGCGACGCGCTGACCCAGGCGCGGGTCGGTCACGCCGAACACCGCGCAGTCGGCGATGGCGGGGTGCGTGGCCAGCGCCGCCTCGACGAGTCCCGGCATGACGGTCAGCCCGCCGGTGCTGATCGCGTCGTCGATGCGGCCCAGCACGCGCAGTGCGCCCGAGTCGTCGACGGCGCCTGCGTCGTCGGTGCGGAACCAGCCCGGCTCGGCGAACGGATCCGGGCTGACCGGGTTGCGGTAGCCCTTGGCGACGGTGGCGCCGCCGAGCAGGATGCGGCCGTCGTCGATGCGCACTGCCACGCCTTCCAAGGGCACGCCGTCGTACACGCACCCACCCGCCGTCTCGCTCATGCCGTACGTCCGGACGACGGAAACCCCTGCGCGGGAGGCACGTTCGGCGAGCCCGGCAGGCATCGGCCCGCCGCCGATCAGGACGGCGTCGAGTTCGGCGAGTGCGGCGGCGTCGACCGGATCGGACAGCGCCTTGTCGAGTTGCACGGCCACCAGCGACGCATAGCGGCGACCGGAGTCCATCTCGTCGATGGCGGCGCGCAGTTCCCCGGGGGCGAAGCTGGGGATCAGCGTGACCGGGATGGTGCCAGAGATGATGCTGCGCACCACGACCTGCAGCCCCGCGACGTGGTGGGCGGGCAGGGCGAGCAGCCAGCTTCCGGGACCGCCGAGACGTTCGTTGGTGGCGTCGGCGCTCGCGATCAGGGCGGCCGCAGTCAACATGGCGCCCTTGGGCGTTCCGGTCGTGCCGGAGGTCGACACGACGACCGCGACGTCGTCGGCGACGTCCTCGCCGACGCGCAGCGCGCCGGCCAGGAGTTCGGCCTCCCGCTCGTCGGCGGGCAGCGGGACGATGCCGGACTCACGGCCGTCGAGGACGCCTTCGAGTGCGGCGACCAGTGCCGACGGGCTGGGTACGGGCGGTATGACGACCGCGCGCAGGGCGGCTATGTGGGACCTCCGGCCGAATCCTCGCCACGGGGGTCGTCCAGCGGCCAACCCTTCTTCGCCAGGCGTGCCCGCACCCGCTCGACGTCCTCCTCGCGTGGGAGTTCGTCGGTGACCTGGGTGATCTGCACGCCGATGTCCACGTGGTCGAACTCGCCGCGGTCGAGCAGCGCCTGGGTCACGGTCTTGACCTCGTCCTTGGACAGTCGACGGTCGAGCAGCGCCATGAGCGGCACCCGGTCGGGGCCGGGAACGCCTTCGGGGTAGCCCGAGGTAATCCAGGCCACGATCTTCGTCAGGAACGCGTTCACTGCGTCGATTCCCCCTTCCGGCCGTAGGTCGTCGTTGTCGCGATGCGATGGATCGATGCTAGCGGCGGAGCGTTGCGGTCGACGGGTGAGTCGAACCCTGCGAGGTGGCTGTGCGTCTTGCCGGCGACCGGGACGTGAACAGTCGATGAACACCTCAGCGAAGCAGGCAAACTGCCTGTTCAGGCGCTCTAACGGTGATGAGACCGGCTAGGTGATTTCGCTGAGAATCCCTCAGAATCATGCTCATGAGCGCTGAGCTGATCATTCTGGTGCTGTTGATAGCCACGGCACTGGCATTCGACTTCACCAACGGGTTCCACGACACCGGCAATGCGATGGCCACGTCCATCGCGACCGGTGCGCTGAAGCCCAAGACCGCCGTCATCCTGGCGGGCATCCTGAACCTGGTCGGCGCATTCCTCTCGGTCGAGGTCGCCATTACCGTCACCACGTCGGTCCTGAAGATCCAGGACAGCAAGACCGGGTCGCTGGTCGAGGGCATCGACGCGTCGACGGGCCTGACGATCATCTTCGCCGGCCTGATCGGCGGCATCCTGTGGAACCTGCTCACGTGGCTGTTCGGCATCCCGTCGAGTTCGTCGCACGCGCTGTTCGGCGGTCTGATCGGCGCCGGACTGGCAGCGCTCGGCACGGCGGGCGTCAACTGGAGCGGCGTGTTCGGCAAGGTCATCGTCCCCGCCCTCGCAGCGCCCTTCATCGCAGGCCTGGTTGCGGCGTGCGGCACCTGGATCGTCTACCGCCTGACCCGCAAGGTCCTCAAGAAGCGCCGCGAGGAGGGCTTCCGCTGGGGCCAGATCGCCACCGCGTCACTCGTCGCATTGGCCCACGGCACCAACGACGCACAGAAGACCATGGGCGTCATCGCGCTCGCGCTCATCACCACCGGTCACCTCACCGGCGACGTGAAGGAGGACGGCCTGCCGTTCTGGGTCATCGCGTCCTGCGCCCTGGCGATCGGCCTCGGTACCTACATCGGCGGCTGGCGCGTGATCCGCACGCTGGGCAAGGGTCTGGTCGAGATCGAGTCCCCGCAGGGTCTGGCGGCCGAGGCGTCCTCGGCGGCGATCATCCTGTCCTCGAGCGCCGCGGGCATGGCGCTGTCGACCACCCACGTCGCGACCGGATCCATCCTCGGTAGCGGTGTCGGCAAGCCCGGCGCGCAGGTGCGCTGGGCGGTCGCGGGCCGGATGGCCATGGCGTGGCTGATCACGCTGCCCGCCGCCGGACTCGTCGGTGCGCTGTCCTTCTGGCTCTCGCACTTCGTCGAGAACGCGACCGGTTCGTCGCTCGCAGGCGACGGCCTCATCTTCGTCATCCTGGTGGCGCTGTCGGGCTACATGTACTGGCGCGCCCAGCAGCAGAAGGTCAACCACGAGAACGTCAACGCCGACTGGGACGAGTCGACCAACTCGGTGGTCCCCGCCGACGCCCGCGACATCGCGGCCGACCCGACCAAACCCACGGCTTCGGTCTGATCCCCGACTTCTGCGACCACGAGCGTTCCCCAGAGAAGAGAACTCACATGACCTACCTGGAATCCATCCTCAAGGTGCTCGCCGTCGGGCTGATCCTCGGCGCCGGCCTGCCCGCGGTGTTCGCCGTCGGCCTCGTCGCCTACTCGAAGGGCGCAGGCGGTGCGGAAGCCGACGGCACGGTCGACGCCCCCAACCCCGCGCTCAAGGCCTTCGGCCTGCTGCTGTTCGCCTTGGTGACGGCGGTGATCGTGATCGCGATCCTGTGGATCACCAAGGGCACGATCGACCACCACTTCGGTTTCAACCCCGTCCCCTTCCTTCCGGGAAAGTGAGCTGAACGCCATGACCGAGACGCAGAGCGCGAGTTCGTTCGACAACGTCGTCAACTGGCTGCGTGCGGGCTACCCCGAAGGTGTCCCGCCGAAGGACTACTTCGCGCTGCTGGCGCTACTGAAGCGCTCGCTGACCGAGGAGCAGGTCGTCAAGGCGGCTCAGACGGTGCTCAAGAGCGTGGACTCCGACACCGTTACCGAGGGACAGATCCGCGGGGCCGTCGAGGCGGTCATCGAGAAGGAGCCCAACCCCGAGGAGATCAACCAGGTGGCGGCGCGGTTGGCGTCGGTCGGCTGGCCTTTAGCGGCGCCGGCCTCGCCGGTCTCCTAGTCGTTTCTGGTGTCGCGGCGCAGCGGATGCGTCTCGGGCACCTGAACGAAGATCAGCGTGACGCCGTCGGGGTCGGTCACGTGCATTTCGTGCAGACCCCACGGCTCCTGCTTTGCGGTGCGGGCGATGGTCACGCCGCGCCCCTCCAGTTCGGACTGGGTCGCGTAGACGTCGCGCACCTGCAGCCACAGCGCTCCGGGAAACGGCGGCGCTCCCTCGGCCGGTGAGCCGTGACCGGCGAGTTCGATCAGCGACTGCCCGGCGTAGAACACCGTGCCTGCGCCGTACTCGCGAGCGACCGCGAGACCGATGTCGTCGCGGTAGAACTCGATCGACCGCGCATAGTCCGCCGGCCGGAACAGGACCCGACTGGCGAGAATCTCCATGCTATCGTGTCTAACACACGCGCGGGTCAGGTCCCCGCTTCGGCGGCCTTGCGGTAGCCACGCACGGCAATCGGGCCGAACACCGCCAACAGCCCCGCCACCCACGCCATCGACTGCAGTACCGGCCACAGCGTGGGGCCACCCTCGGCCAGACCGCGCATCGCCTCGATCGCGGGCGACATCGGCTGCGCGCGCACGGCGGGCTGCAGCCAGCCGGGGAACACTTCGATGGGCACCATGCCGGAGTTGAAGAACAGCAGCAGGAAGCACACCGTCGACAGCCCGGTGATGATGTTCTTGCCGCCCGCCTGCACGCCGACCGCGACGATCACCGTCGCGAACCCGACCACCATCAGGACGGGAACCAGCACGAAGCCGACCGCACCGAGCCAACTCCCGGTGAAGCGCAGACCCATCGTGATGCCCACCGCGGTGATGGCCAGCGATCCGACCAGCGCTCGGCCCGCTTCGGCGAGGAGCCGTCCGGACAGTGCGCTGGCCCGGTGCACGGGCAGTGCCCACAGCCGGCTCAGCAGTCCGGACTCGCGCTCGTCGGGCAGTGCCGCGCCCGCGCCGATTGCGCCGAACAGGGCGCCGACGATCGCACACATCGGCACCAGGCCGTACAGGCTATTGCTCCCGGTGAGGGTCGCGATCGACTCGCCGATTACCAGCTTGTAGACCACCAGTAGGAAGGTGGGGAAGATCAGCGCCTGGATGAGGACGACCGGCTCACGCGTCCACCGCACCAGCAGACGTCCGGCCTGCAGCCTGCTCTGCGAGACGAATGTGCTTGTCACACGGCCCTCCTCTGCATCCGGACCGCGATGCCGCCGAACAGCGCCAGCAGTCCGGTACACCACGCCAGGCTCAGGAGCAGGTCGGCAGTCGTCACCTGCCCCTGGGCGAGTTCGCGCAGCGTCTGGGCGATCTGCGACACCGGCTGCCGCGTGACGAACCACCCGAGCCAGCCGGGAAACGCCGATGCGGGCGCGATGCCGGTCGACAGCATGACCAGCAGCAGCTGCGGGATGAGCAGGGTCTGCCCGGCCGCCTCGGCGTTCGTGGACATCGAGCCGAGCGCGTCGGCGCCCAGCGACAGAGCCAGCGACAGCAGCAGCGCGATGCCGCAGAACCCGAGTACGTGTAGGACGTCGCCCTGGAACCGGAAGCCGAACGCGTAGCCGACGGCGACCGCCGCGGCCAGCGACGCGGTGGCGCGGATCAGCGCCGAGAGCATGCGAGCCGTCACCGGTACCAGTGACGTCATCGGCAAGCTGCGCAGCCGAATGCCCATGCCGCTGAGGTTGTCTCGCGCCGCGCGGTCCGCGGTCGTCATCGCGGTGAAGATCATCGCCTGCACCACGATTACGGGCAGGATGTACTGCGGGTAGTTGACGTCGCCGGTGTCGATCACGTGGCGCAACGTGATGTTGAAGCACACGAAGAACGCGACCGGTCCGCCGATCGCGAAGATCAGATCGCCGTCGCGCAGTGTGCCGAGTACCGACCGCTTGGTCAGGGCGGCCAGCGCGCTCACGGGGCGGATTCCTGGACGGGTGCTCCGGTCAGCTTGAAGAAGACCTCGTCGAGTGACGGCTTGCGCAGCGAGATGTCGTGCAGGTCGAGGTCGAGCGGGGCGACGCGACCGAACACCTCGGACATCGTGGCGAAGCCGTCGGGCGCTGGGACCGACACCGTGCCGCGGTCGGGGTCGGTCTCGACGCCTGCGAAGCCGTCGAGCGCGGCGGCCACCCTGGGCAGGTCGGCGAGGTCGACCGGGCTGATCTCGCAGTAGCTCCCGCCGATCGTGCGCTTGAGGTCGTCGGGGGTGCCGTCGGCGATCACGCGGCCGCGGTCGATGACGACGATGGAGTCCGACAGCGCGTCGGCCTCCTCGAGGTACTGGGTGGTCAGCAGGGTCGTAATCCCTTGGTGCCGTAGCGATCCGACGAGGTCCCACACCTCCCGCCGGCTACGCGGATCGAGGCCGGTGGTGGGCTCGTCGAGGAACACGACCTTGGGCGGGACCACCAGGCCGCAGGCGATGTCGACGCGGCGGCGCATGCCTCCGGAGTAGGTGGCGACGCGCTTGTCGCCCGCGTCGGTGAGGCTGAAGGTCGCGAGCATCTCGTCGGCGCGCGCTCGGGCGCTCTGCTTGTCCATGCCACGCAGCCGGGCGAACAGGACGAGGTTCTCCCGGCCGGTCAGCAGTTCGTCGATGGCGGCGTACTGGCCGGTGAGACCGATCGACTCGCGCACCTTCCCGGCCTGGGTCACGACGTCGAACCCGGCGACGGTCGCGGTGCCGCCGGTGGGCCGCTGCAGCGTGGCGAGGATGTTGATCGTCGTGGTCTTGCCCGCGCCGTTGGGGCCGAGCACGCCAAGCACCGAGCCCACCGGCGCCGAGAACGTGACGCCGCTCAGCGCCTGATGGTCGCCGTAGCGCTTGGTTACGCCGTCGAGGGCGATCGCGAGGTCGGACACGCAAGCGAGTATGGCATGCCTAACCTAACTAACTAAATGCCGGTGGGCTGCACCCGCTGGCGCTTCATGACGGCGTCCACCGCGCCCGGCGCGAACGTGTTGACGAAGTCGGCGGTCATCGCCATCCGTGGGGCGATGCGCACTGGACGGTTGCGCGCCGCGGTCACCATCCATTCGGCCGCCTCGTCGGCGCTCAGGCCCGGCACTCCGTCGTAGGCCCGCGTCGGAGCGATCATCGGGGTCTTCACCAGGGGGTAGAACAGCGTCGTGGAGTGCACGCCGTCGGCTGCCCACTCGGTTTCGACGACCCGGCTCACGGCGGTCAGCGCGGCCTTGCTCGCGTTGTAGACGGCGAACAGCGGCGACGACTCGCTCAGCACGCCCCAGGTCGAGACGTTGATGACGTGACCGTCGCGGCGCTCCCGCATTCCAGGCCCGAACCCACGGATCAACCGCAGCGGCGAGTAGTAGTTCAGCGTCATCGTGCGCTCGACGTCGTGCCACCGGTCCAGCGACTCGGCCAGTGGCCGCCGGATCGAGCGGCCCGCGTTGTTGATCAGCACGTCCACCCCGCCGAACCTCTCGTCGACGTCGGCCACCAGGGCATCGACGGCGTCGAGATCGGACAGGTCGCAGTCGATCGCGGTCGCATCCCCACCTGCCGCGGTGACGTCGGCGACCACCGCGTCGAGCAGGTCCCTGCGGCGCGCGACCACGATGAGCTTGGCCCCGGCGGCTGCCAGCTTGCGGGCACCGGCCTCGCCGATGCCCGACGACGCACCGGTGACGAGGATGCGCTTGCCGGTCAGGTCGATGTCGCGCCGCGGCGCGAGCAACTGCGCGGTCAACGGCGGACGCATGCTGGCCAGCAGCAGGCTGTCGGACAGGCGGCGCAACGGGTTCCTGGTCACGGGCATCGAGCTTAGGCCCGCGCGAACTCGCGCAGATTCACCACCGCAAGCGTCTGCTGGACGCCGTGCTCGTCGAACGTCGTCGCGGGCTCGAATCCGAGCCGTCGGGCGAGGTTGAGCGACCTGTCGTTGGCGCTGTGCGTCACGATGATCACGGGCTCGTCGGGCAGCTCGGCGGCGGCCGCGCGCAGTACCGCGGTGGCGGCCTGGAACGCCCAGCCCCGCCCCCAGGCCCGCGGGCTCAGCGTGTAGGCGAGTTCGAGTTCCTCGCCGTCTGGGCTGACGTGGCCAGGGTGGTGCACGCCGCGGCGGGTCAGCGACATCGTGCCGACGAAGGCGTCGGATGCTGTGTCCGCGATCAGGTAGGCCCCGGGCGAGCCGGTCACGGCGCTCACCCCGACCTCGTCGAGATCGCGCGCGACGTCGCGCCGCGACTGCGCGCCGCCGAGGTGCGCGCGTACCTCGGGATCGCTGGCATGGGCGATGATCGCGTCGCGGTCGGAGTCGCGGGCCTTGCGCAGCACGACGTCGCCGGCGTCGATGCGCAGCGCGGTCAGCGTTCGTCCGGGCACCGGTCGAGTGTGCCAGGCCCGGCTGGTCATGCCCCTGCGCGCGGCGCGGGACGTAACACGCAGCGCGCGTAGCCAATCCACGACACGATGACCAGGACGACCGCGAGCCCGATGACCGTCGTCGTCGCCGAAGCGACCTCCACGCCCACCGCGTCGCGGCCAGGGGCGTGCCGGTCGACGACCGGCAGCAGCATCAGTGGCAGCAGGCCGACGCCGAACGTCGACATGGCCCCGATCACCGTGGCGCCGAACGCGGGCTTCACCGCACCCCAGATGGTCAGTCCAGCTGTCAGGTAGACGAGCACCGCCAGCGGCAGCGGACGCAGGCTGGCGTCGACGTCACCGGACCGGCGCCATGCGCCCCAACCGGCCATCTCGGCGTACCCGGCCACGCCGTACGCCGCGAACCAGGGCGCCACGGTCGCGGCCACGACGATCGACGCACCGAGAATCCCGATCGCCCATCGGGTCAGTGTCGCTTCGATGGCAGTACCTTCCCTAGAAGTAGCGGGGGAACCGGGACCAGTCGGGGTCGCGCTTCTCCAGGAAGGCGTCGCGGCCCTCGACGGCCTCGTCGGTCATGTAGGCCAGGCGCGTCGCCTCGCCTGCGAACACCTGCTGGCCGACCAGCCCGTCGTCGAGCAGGTTGAACGCGAACTTCAGCATTCGGATGGCCTGCGGCGACTTCCCGTTGATCTCATGGGCCCACTCCAGCGCGACCTTCTCGAGGTCGGCGTGGTCGACGACCTCGTTCACCGCACCCATCGCGTGCATCTGCTCGGCGGTGTACGGGCGGCCCAGGAAGAAGATCTCGCGTGCGAACTTCTGGCCGGTCTGGCGGGCCAGATAGGCACTGCCGTAACCGCCATCGAAGCTGCCCACGTCGGCGTCGGTCTGCTTGAACCTCGCGTGCTCCCGGCTGGCCAGCGTCAGGTCGCACACCACGTGCAGCGAGTGCCCGCCGCCGGCGGCCCAGCCGTTCACCAGGCAGATCACGGGCTTGGGCATGAACCGGATCAACCGCTGCACCTCGAGGATGTGCAACCGGCCTGCCTGTGCCGGGTCGATGCTGTCCGCGGTCTCGCCGGAGGCGTACTGGTAGCCGGTGCGGCCGCGGATCCGTTGATCGCCGCCGGAACAGAACGCCCACCCACCGTCCTTGGCCGACGGCCCGTTGCCGGTCAGCAGGATCACCCCGACGTCCGACGACATTCGTGCGTGATCGAGGACGCGGTACAGCTCGTCGACGGTGTGCGGCCGGAACGCATTGCGCACCTCAGGACGGTCGAACGCGATGCGGACGGTCGGCTTGCGCACGCCGTCGACGACGTGCCGGTGATAGGTGATGTCGGTGAGTTCGAAGCCCTGCACGGGTTGCCACAGAGACGGGTCGAACGGGTTGTCTGAGCTCACGGAACGACTGTAGAGCGTGACGGCGACGAGTTTCGCAGCGCTTGCCCAGGGGTAGAGAAGCCCCGCAACGGCGTGCTCAGCGCGCCACGATGAAGGAGACGACGATGAAGCGCGTAACTGGTGTGTTGGTGTCCGGTATTGCTGCCGGGCTGATGCTGGTCGGATGCTCGCCGTCGGTTCAGGGTGGCGACACCCCCTGCAAGGACTTCGTGGGTGCCGACGAGAAGACCCAGAACGAGGCCATCAACAAGATGATCAAGGACGAGAAGGGCGCCGAACCCGCGTCGCTCGAAGTCACGGGCACCCGGCTCGCCGTGTCCACCTATTGCCAGACCGCGGGCAAGCAGGACGAGCCGATCAAGAACGCCCCGCACCTGTAACCGGGTCGAACCGAAACACCGCGCATCGCCCGGCGAGGGCTTCGAACTCGTCGGGCGTGCCGTCGGTGACCAGGCCCGAGCGCTTCATGAAGCTCACTCCGGTGGGCACCAGCGTGGGAATTGCTTCAGCAGCGGGCGAGCCTCGTCGGCCGACAATTCCACCATCCGGACCGTCTCCCGACGCTTGCCGGTCGTCAGCGTCGCGGTATCGGCGGCGCGGGCGTTGCGTTCCCAGTCCGCACCGGGGAAACCCGCGACCACGTAGCGCGTGCCGTCAACGACCATCGGCGTGATCGGCGTCGATCGTGGCTTGCCGGACTTGCGGCCGGGCACGGTGAGGACGACGGGGCCGTCACCACCGAAGACGCCGAACTTCATCACGGTCATGAAGACCTTGTTCATGGGCTTGAGCCACCATGGCGGGGTTGGGTTGCCGTCAGCCATGATTCGAGGTTAGACCTCGACGCCTGCGCCCGTCACGGCCTCGATCAGGCCGTTGGGCCGCTCGGTGGTCGGCAGCGGGTCGACGAGCGCGAACCGGCACCCAACGGCGAGCGCGCCGCCGTCGGCCTCCTCGCTGTCCCCGACCATCAGGGCATCCGCGGCGTCCACCCCGAGACGCGACAGCGCGGTGTTGAAGATCTCCGGGGTCGGCTTGACCGCCCCCACCTCGAACGACAGCACGAACTCGGTGACCAGGTCCTCCACGCCGAGGCTGCGGAACGTCGGCCGGATGTCCCACGCGATGTTCGACACGACGCCGACGGCGATGCCGGCCCGGCGCAGGCGTTGCAGCACTTCGGCGGTGTCGGGGTAGGGCACCCAGTACGACGGGTCGACGGTGCGGGCGTAGAGCCGTTCGGCATGGTCGTCGGTGAGTCCGGATTCGCGCATCACGTGCAGGTAGGCCTCGCGGTGCAGATGTGGCTGCAGGTCGCGACCGGCCCAGCTGCGGTACTGCTCGTCGGACATCTCGACCGGTCGTCCGGTCGGCGCGGTGAGGCGGTACATCAGCTCGGCGCGGACGTGCTCGTCGACCTCCTTCTCGTCGACCAGGATGTCGTCGAACCAGCTGTCGTCCTCCTCGAGCCGGAACAGCGTCCCGGAGAAGTCGAACAGCACCGCGCGGATTTTGGACTGCGTCACGGCGTCTTCTCTCTGCGTGCGCGAGCGGCCTTGCGCTGCAAGACCTCTCGTTCGGCATCGTTGGTGGTAAGCGGGGCAGCGACGTCGAACTGGGCAGCGGCCTCGTCGTCGTGGCCCAGTCGGGCGAGCAGTTCGCCCCGCACGCTGGGCAGCAGATAGGAGCCCTCGAGCCCGCTGATGCCGTCGACGAGGGCCAGCCCGTCCGCGGGCCCGGAGTGCATCGCCACCGCGACGGCGCGATTCAACTCGACGACCGGTGATGGCGCGATCTGGAGCAGCCCGTCGTACAGCGCGACGATCCGCGCCCAGTCCGTCTCGGCCGCGGTCGGCGCCACGGCATGGCATTCGGCCAGCGCGGCCTGCAGTGCGTACGGTCCCCATCCGGTTCCCTTGCGCTGCAACGCCATCGAGGCCCGCTCGAGAGCGGCGACGCCGCGGACGATCTGAGCCCGGTCCCACGCAGCGCGGTCCTGGTCCTCGAGCAGGATGGGCGTGCCGTCGGGGCCCGAACGCGCGGCGAAGCGCGAGGACTGGAACTCCATGAGCGCGACCAGGCCGTGCGCCTCGGGTTCGTCGGGCACCAGCGCCGCCAGCGCGCGGCCCAGACGCAGTGCCTCCGTGCACAATTCGTCACGGATCCAGCGTCGGCCGAACGAGGCCGAGTAGCCCTCGTTGTAGACGAGGTAGATGACGCCGAGCACCGCCGACAGTCGGCGGGGGTACTCCGCGGGGTCCGGCACCTCGAATGGAACGCGGGCGTCGCCGAGGGTCTTCTTGGCCCGCACGATGCGCTGGGCGATGGTCGCCTTGGGCACCAGGAACGCCCGCGCGGTCTCCTCGGTGGTCAGCCCGCCGACGACCCGCAGGGTCAACGCGATCTGGTTCTCCCGCGACAGCACCGGGTGGGTGGAGATGAAGATCAGCCGCAGTACGTCGTCGTCGATGCGATCGGGGTCCCACGCCTCGTCGTGCGTCGTCTCGAGGTCGCGGGCCAGCGCCGCGTACTTGGCGTCCTGGCGGTCCAGGCGTCGCCACCCGTCGATCGCCTTGCGCTTGGCGACGGTGGTCAGCCAGGCGCCTGCGTTGCGCGGCACGCCGGCGGTGGGCCACTGCTCGAGCGCGTCGACGAGCGCTTCCTGGGCCAGGTCCTCGGCGAGCCCGACGTCACCGACGAGACGGGTCAGCGTGGCGACGATCTTGGCCGCCTCCATCCGCCACACCGCGTCCACGGTCTGCCGGACTCCCGAAGAGGCGGACGCGGTGGACACCCGACCATTCTGCCGAGTGAGCTAGACGTACCGCGCGCGCCCGGCGAATGCACCGGCCACGATCTGCACGACGTACACCGCCAGGAACATCAGCCACGGCACCGTCCACCCGTGCGTGACGTCGTGCAGCAGGCCGAACAGGAAGGGGCCGGTGCCCGCGATCAGGTAGCCCAATCCCTGTGCCATGCCGGACAGTTGCGCGGTGTCCTCGGCGTTGCGGGCGCGCAGGGCGATGATCGCCAGCGCCATCGAGAACGCGCTCATGCCGAGGCCGATCAGCACGCTCCACAGGATGGGCGCCGCGGCGGGCGCGAGCATCAGGCCGACGGCCCCGGTCATGCCGAGCAGGCCGAGGGCGACGACCCAGCGGCTCTGGCTCGGCTTGCGCGCGGCCAGCGGTGAGATCACCAGCGCGATCGGCACCCCGATCAGAGAGGTCAGCCCGACCAGCAGGCCGGCGTCGGTCTTCCCGATGCCGTTGTCGATGAAGATCTCGGGCAGCCAGCCCATCACGATGTAGGCCATGAACGCCTGACACCCGAAGAACAGCGTGACCGTCCACGCCAGCTTGTTGCGCAGCAGCGAGCGGCGCGGACCGGTCGGCGCCGTGCTCGCGGCCCAGGTGTCGCCGTGCCGCCGCGACGCGGGCATCCAGGCGAGCAGCGCGACGAAGGCGACGACGGCCCACGCTGCCAGCGCGATCCGCCAACCGCCCAGCGGTTCCTCGAGGCCGGGCGTGACCGCCGACCCCAGCGCGCCGCCGCCCTGCAGTGCGGCGGTGTAGATGCCGGTCATCAGGCCCACCCGGGCTGGGAACGAGCCCTTGATGACGACCGGGATCAGGACGTTGACCAGCGCGATGCCCGCGCAGGCGATGAGCGTCGCACCGATGACGAGGTGGGGACCGTCGACCACGCGCAGGGCCAGCCCCGCGGTCAGCGCCACCAGTGCGGCCGAGATGGTGCGGCCGAGGCCGATCCGCGACGAGAGCCACGGCGCGGCGAGGCCCGCCGCCGCGAAGCACAGCGCAGGCACCGTGGTGAGCAGTCCGGCCCACGTCGCGGAGACCCCGAGATCGCTGCGCATCTCGCCGAGCAGGGGAGCGACGCTCGTCACCGCGGGCCGCAGGTTCAGCGCGGTGAGCACCACGGCGAGGGCCAGCAGCGCGCCGCCGGCGACGGCCGGGACCCGGTCGGCGCCGACCTCGGGCGCGTACGCGTCGAGGTCGACCGTTTCGTCCCGCTTCTCCGTACGCATCCTGCTAGATTGCCATACATCCCATGATTGGTTGAAAGGATGTCCTCCGTGCCCCTGAGCACTGCGCGCCGCGCAGGCCTGGTCGACCAGGTGATCGAGCAGCTCCGGACGTCAGTGAGCAGCGGCGAATGGCCCGTCGGCGAGCGCATCCCCAACGAGACGGTGCTCGTCGAGTCACTCGGAGTCGGTCGCAACACCGTCCGCGAAGCGGTCCGCGCGCTGGCCCACGCAGGCATCCTCGACGTGCGGCAGGGCGACGGCACTTACGTCCGGGCGACCAGCGAGGTGTCGGGTGCGCTGCGCAGGCTCTGCGGGGCCGAGCTACGCGACGTGCTGCAGGTGCGCCGCGGCCTCGAGGTCGAGGGCGCCAGGCTGGCGGCCGCCAACCGAACCGACGCCGACGTCGCCGCACTGCGGGCGCTGCTGGCCCGACGCGACGAATGCCTTCGGGACGGGCGCACCGACGAGTTCGCGCGTGCCGACGTGGAGTTCCACCTCGCGGTCGTCGCCAGTTCGCACAACGTCATGCTGACCGAGCTGTACCGCGGGCTGCTCGAGGCCGTCGCCGCGAGCGTCGCGACCACCCACGAGAAGCCGGTCGAGATCGTCGACCACGGTCTGCTGCTCGACCACATCGCAGTCGGCGACGTCGAGGCGGCCGCACGCACCGCGGGCGAACTCCTCGACCGCATCCTCGCCGCCCTGTAGGGGGTTACCTCTCCCGGCGAGCGTGCGTGTCTGCGGGCGACACGCCGGGTCAGAACCCGAGTTTGCGCACGCTCGCGGGCGTCTTCAGCCGGCGCCTCAACCCCACGCATCAGCCCACGCGGCGGTCCGAGCCCTCCCAGAACTGCGCGCGCACGGCCTTCTTGTCGGGCTTGCCGAGCGCGGTGACCGGCACCGAGTCGACGACCACGACCTGCTTGGGCGACTGCACCGACCCCTTGCGCTCCTTGACCGCGGACTGGATCTCGGCGGTCATGCGGGCCACCGACTCCTCGTCGGTCGCGGCGTCGGGACGCAGCACGACGACGGCGGTGACGGCCTCGCCCCACTTCTCATCGGGCGTGCCGATCACGCACACCTGCGCCACGGCGGGATGTTCGGCGACGACGTCCTCCACCTCGCGCGGGAACACGTTGAACCCGCCGGTGACGATCATGTCCTTGGTCCGGTCGACGATGAACCAGAAGCCGTCCTCGTCTTCACGCGCCAGGTCGCCGGTGTGCATCCAGCCGTCGCGGAACGTCTCGGCCGTCGCCTCCGGCTTGTTGAGGTATCCGCCCGCCAGCAGCGGCCCCGACACGCAGATTTCGCCGACCTCGCCCTGGGGCACCGGCTGGCCGTCCTCGCCGAGCAGCGCCGTCCGCGCGAACAGCGTCGGCTTCCCGCACGACGTCAGCCGCTTCTCGTCGTGGTCGGCCTTGGCCAGGTAGGTGATGACCATCGGGGCCTCGGACTGCCCGTAGTACTGCGCGAAGATCGGCCCGAAGCGGTCGAGCGCCTCCTTCAGCCGGACCGGGTTCATCGCCGATGCGCCGTAGTAGACGGTCTCCAGCGACGACAGGTCGCGGGTGTGCGAGTCAGGGTGGTCCATCAGCGCGTAGATCATCGACGGCACGAGCATCGTCGCGGTGATCTTCTGCTCCTCGATCGTCCGCAGCACCTCGGCGGGGTCGAACTTGGGCAGCACCACCATCTCGCCGCCCTTGACGATCGTCGGCAGGAAGAACGCCGCGCCGGCATGCGACAGCGGGGTGCACATCAGGAACTTGGGACGATCCGGCCACTCCCACTCGGCCAGTTGGATCGTCGACATCGTGGTGGTCGCCTGCGACGTCATCATGACGCCCTTCGGCTTGCCGGTGGTGCCGCCGGTGAAGGCCAGTCCGGTGACGGTGTCGGGCGCGAGGTCCGCGGCGACCAGCGGTTGCGGCGAGTACTTGGCGGCCTCGGCGGTCAGGTCGACGCCGACGCCCTCGAGCGCCTGGGGCACCGGACCGATCGTCAGTACCTGCTTGAGCGAGGGCACCTTCTCCAGCAGTCCCAGCGCGCGCTCGGTGAACATCGGGTTCGGATCGATGATCAGCGACGTGACCTCTGCGTCGGTCAGCACGTAGGCGTGATCGTCCAGGGAACCGAGAGGGTGTAGTGCCACGCGGCGGTACCCCTGCGTCTGGCCCGCGCCGACGATCATCAGGACCTCGGGCCGGTTCAGCGCCAGCAGTCCGACGACCGCGCCGGAGCCCGCGCCGAGGGCCTCGAAGGCCTGAACGTACTGGCTGATGCGTTCCGCGAGCTGTCCGCCCGTGAGTGTGGTGTCGCCGAGGAACAGCACCGGCTTGTCCCGGTTGCGCTTCAGCGCGCCGACCGTGAGGTGGCCGGAGTGGATGGGATGACGCAGCAGCGAGTCGGTCATGGCATCAGATTAGAACGTGTTACAGAAATTGTTTCAAGGGTGGCCGCAATGGGCTTCACTCGATGGGTGAGCGAGAGGCTGCGGTCGGCGATCCTGGACATGGCCCGCGAGCGCGGCCCGGCCAAGACGATCTGCCCGTCCGACGCAGCCCGCGCCGTCGGCGGCGAGCAGTGGCGCGACCTGATGGACGACGCCCGCGACATCGCGCGCGACCTGGCCCGCGCCGGCGACGTCGAGATCAGCCAGAAGGGCGAAGTGCTCGACCCCGACGCGACGTGGCGCGGGCCCATTCGGATCCGCGCTACGTCGTAGTCACTGCTGCGCCGAACTGGAGCGTCACGTCGTGATTTCGCGGCGCGAACGACGTGACTCTCCAGTTCGGCGGGAACCTCAGGACTGAGCGAACCGGTCCGCGTCCGCGCGCGCCTGGGCCGCCAGCTTCTCGGCCAGCTCGGCCTTCCACTGGATCTCCTTGCGGACCCACGGGTTGTCCATCGGGAACTCCTCGGTCTCCGACACCCGTCGCACCTCGAGCTTCACGCCCGGGCCCAGCGGCACCTTCAGGGCCCACCGCTTGGCCTCCTCATTCGACGACACGTCGAGGATCCAGAAGCCGTTGAACAGCTCCTTGGCCTCGGTGTACGGCCCGTCGGTCACCACGGGCGGATCGGCGTCGAAGTCGACCACGAAGCCCTCATCGGGCCCGGTCAGGCCTTCGCCCGCCAGCAGGACGCCGGCCTTCATCAGTTCCTCGTTGAAGCGGCCCATCGACTCGATGATCTGGTCGAAGTCGATCTCCTGCTCGGCCATCATCGCTTCGGCCTCGGGGGACACCCGCATGATCAGCATGTAGCGCGCCATCGTTCTCTCCTTCATCTCGTGGGGGAGGGGCTCCGTCATCGTGCCCTCGATGACACGTCGAACGGCAAGCCCCGAAATCGACACGTGGCGTGAACTTTCTTGAAGAATCCGGTGCATGCCCTCCCCGATGCACGCTGACCTGGTCGTTCACGGAACCGTTCTGACGGTCGACGAGAACCGGCCGACGGCCGAGGCGCTCGCGGTCGCGGAAGGCCGCATCGTGGCGGTCGGAACGCGCGACGACGTCGGCCCCTTCATCGGACCCGACACCGCCGTGCTCGAACTCGGTGACGCGTGCGTCATGCCGGGCTTCGTCGAGGCGCACGGCCACCCGCTGATGGAGGCCATCGTGCTGGCCGACCGCATCGTCGACATCCGGCCCGTCACGATGCGCGGCCCCGACGACGTGCTGGCCGCCATCCGCGACGAGGTCGCCAAGCGCGGATCCGATGGCGCCTATCTCAACGGCTGGGACCCGCTGCTGCAGCAGGGCCTGCCCGAGCCGACGCTGGCGTGGCTCGACGCCCAGGCGTCCGACACCCCGCTCGTCATCGTGCACAACTCCGGCCACAAGGCCTACTTCAACACTGCGGCCGCGGAGAAGGCCGGGATCACCCCGGACACCCCGGATCCGAAGGGCGCCTCGTACGGCCGCGACGCCGACGGAAACCTCGACGGCACGGCCGTCGAGTCGGGCGCGGTGTTCTCGCTCATCGGCGGCGTGATCGACGCGTCGGCCTACCCGGCGATGTTGCTCGCCGAGTGTGCGCGGCTCAACCGGGCCGGACTGACGACGTGTTCGGAGATGGCATTCGACCCGATGTTCCAGCCGGCCCTCGACGCGCTGCACGACCACCTCACCGTGCGGCTGCGCACCTACGAGATGTCGACCGCGCAGATGGCGACGACCGCACAGCCGGTGAACGGCGACGACGTGGTCAAGCAGGTCGGCATCAAGATCTGGGTCGACGGGTCGCCGTGGATCGGCAACATCGATCTGACGTTCCCGTACCTCGACACCGAAGCCACCCGCTTGATCGGCGTCGTGCCAGGGTCGTGCGGATGCGCCAACTACACCCGCGAACAGCTCACCGAGATCGTCGAGGCCTACTTCCCGCTCGGCTGGCAGATGGCGTGCCACGTGCAGGGCGACAACGGCGTCGACACCATCCTCGACGTGTACTCCCAAGCGCTGCAGGCACATCCGCGTGACGACCACCGGCTGCGCCTCGAGCACGTCGGCGCGATCACCGATGAGCAGCTCCGCCGCGCGCACGACATGGGCGTCACGTGCAGCATCTTCGTCGACCAGATCCACTACTGGGGCGACGTGCTGGCCGACGGGCTGTTCGGCGAGGAGCACGCGTCGCGCTGGATGCCGGTCGGTTCGGCGCTGGCCGCGGGCATGCGGGTCTCGCTGCACAACGACCCGCCCGTCACGCCGGAGGAGCCGCTGCGCAACATCGGCGTCGCCGTGACCCGCACGGCGCCCAGCGGCCGCGTGCTGGGGCCGGAGCAGCGGATCACCGTCGAGCAGGCCATCCGAGCGCAGACCATCGATGCGGCGTGGCAGTTGTTCTCGGACAACGTCATCGGATCGCTGGAGGTCGGCAAGTACGCCGACCTGGTGGTGCTGTCGGCCGATCCGCGGACCGTGCCGCCGGAGGACATCGCGGACATCGAGGTGCGCGAGACGTACCTCGCGGGTAAGCGCGTTTATGCCAAAGCCGGTTGACAATGTTCGTTGTCATGGCACCCTCTTGGCATGTCCGCGCTGCCTGAACCCCGATTCCTCGACGAACGCGTCGCCCACTGGGCCGCGACCAAGCCCGACGACGAAGCCGTCACCTTCTCCGACCGCACCTGGACGTGGTCGCAGTGGTACGACCGCATCCGCCGCTTGGCCGGCGCGCTGAGCGAGCGCGGCGTCGCCCGTGGCGACGTCGTCGCCTTCCTCGACAAGAACCACCCCGCGTGCGTCGAAACCACGCTGGCCGCAGCATCTCTGGGTGCCGCCACCGCCATCGTCAACTTCCGGCTGGCCGGCGACGAGATGGACTACGTCCTCAACGACTGCGGTGCCAAGCTGCTGATCGTCGGATCGGAACTCAAGGCGGGCGTGGACAAGATCCGCGACAAGCTGACTGGCATCGAGCACGTCATCGAGGTGACGCCCGATGGCGCAGAGGGCGACGAGTACGAGGCCATGCTGGCCTCGGCCACGCCCGTCGACCGTTCACCCGACGTCGACCCCGACGACGTCTGCATCATCATGTACTCCTCGGGCACCACCGGCCGCCCGAAGGGTGTCTCACTCACCCAGGCAAATCTGATCGCGCACACCGCCAACGCGTTCGCGGGCTGGGAATTGGAGGAGGGCGACAAGAACCTCGTTGCGATGCCGCTGTTCCACGTGGGCGGTACGTCGTACATGCAGCTGGGCCTGCACACCGGGATATCCAGTTATATGACCCGCGACGTCGACGGGGCGCAACTGGCCGGCGGCATCCTGTCCGGCGCGAACCGGACCTTCCTGGTGCCCGCGGTCCTGGCCAAGGTGCTCGAGTCGGGCGAGGACGCGGTCAAGCTCTTCAGCGCGCTGAAGACCTATGGATACGGCGCATCGCCGATGCCGCTGCCGCTGCTGCGGCAGGCGCTGGACGCGTGGCCCGACACCGACTTCATCCAGGCCTACGGACTGACCGAGGTGGGCGGCGTGATCAGCCTGCTCGCGCCGGAGGACCACCGCGGTGACAACGAGGAGCGCCTGGTGAGTGCCGGGCGGCTGGTGCCCGGCGCCGAGGTACGGGTGGTCGACCCCGACAGCCTCGAAGACGTGGAGTCCGGCGAGCAGGGCGAATTGTGGTTCCGCACCAAGCAATTGATGAAGGGCTACCACAACAAGCCAGAGGCGACGGCCGAGGCGATCACCGAGGACGGGTGGTTCCGCACCGGCGACATCGGCCGGGTCGACGAGGACGGCTACATCTTCGTCGAGGACCGGCTCAAGGACATGATCATCACCGGCGGTGAGAACGTCTACTCGATCGAGGTCGAGCGCGTTCTGGCCGAGCACCCCGCGGTGACCGAGGTCGCGGTGATCGGCGTGCCCGACGAGAAGTGGGGCGAGGCCGTCAAGGCCGTCGTGGCGCTCGAGGGCGAGGCGTCCGAGAGCGACATCATCTCGTGGGCGCGCGAGCGACTGGCCGGTTACAAGTGTCCCAAGACCGTGGACATCCTCGACGAATTGCCGCGCAACCCCACCGGCAAGATCCTCAAGAAGGACCTCCGCAAGCCGCATTGGGAGGGACGCGAACGGTCCACCGTGTGAGGCCGGCTCGTCCGGCGGCATGATGTACCGCGTGACCCCAACCCTCGACGACCTCGTCGACCGCCTGCACGTCGTCGCGCTGCCGATGCGAGTTCGGTTCCGCGGCATCGACGTTCGCGAGGTCGCGCTCTTCGAGGGACCGCGCGGCTGGGGTGAGTTCGGGGCGTTCCTCGAATACGGTCCCGCCGAGGCGGCGCACTGGCTCGCGTCGGCGATCGAGGCGGCCTACGTCGATCCGCCGGTTCCGGTGCGCGACCGCATCCCGATCAACGCGACGGTGCCCGCGGTCGAGGCCGCCCGGGTGCCCGAGGTGCTGGCCCGGTTTCCCGGGGCCCGTACCGCGAAGGTCAAGGTGGCCGAGGCGGGGCAGACGCTCGCCGACGACGTGGCCCGCGTCGAGGCCGTGCGGGCGTTGGTGCCGACCGTCCGCGTCGACGCCAACGGCGGGTGGACGGTGCCCCAGGCCGTCGAGGCGGCCCGCGCCCTGACCGTCGGCGGCCCGCTCGAATACCTGGAGCAGCCGTGCGCGACGGTGCCCGAACTCGCCGAGGTGCGTCGCCTGGTCGACGTGCCCGTCGCGGCCGACGAGAGCATCCGCAAGGCCGACGACCCGCTGCTCGTCGTGCGCGCGAAGGCGGCCGACGTCGCGGTCGTGAAGGTGGCGCCGCTCGGCGGCGTTCGGCGCCTGCTCGAGATCGCAGCGCAGGTGGACGTCCCGATCGTCGTGTCGAGCGCCCTGGATTCGGCGGTCGGCATGTCGCAGGGGCTGCTGGCCGCCGGGTGCCTGCCCGAACTGCGCCACGCCTGCGGCTTGGGCACCGGCGGGCTGTTCGTCGAGGACGTCACCGAGCCGCTGCTACCGGTCGACGGCTACCTGCCGGTCGCCGCCGTAGCGCCCGACTCCGCGCGGCTCACCGCCCTGGCCGCGACACCGGAACGGAGGCAGTGGTGGATCGAGCGCATTGCCGAGTGCCTACCCCTCGCATCGTGATCAGCTGACGTCGTGCGCACGCGCCCGAAGGATCGCAAGGAGCAGATCGCCCGCGCGTCGGCGGAGGCGTTCAGCGAACTCGGCTATCACCGGGTCAGCATGGACGACATCGCTCGTCGGGTGGGCGTGACGGCGACGTCGCTGTACCGCCACTACGCAGGCAAGTACGACCTCTTCCGGCTCGCCGTCCTCGCACTGGGTCAGCAGCTGGTCGACTGCACCGCGTTCGCAGACGAGTCCGACGGCGAGACCCCGGAACGGGTTTGGGACCGCCTCGTCTCCGCGCTGATTGCGACGACGCTCAGGTACCGCGTCAGCGGCGGGCTGTACCGCTGGGAGGGCCGCTACCTCGAAGAGCAGGACCAGGCCGTCCTGAACGACCAGGTCAAGCTGGTGAATCGCAGGCTCCAGCGCCCGTTGACGGAACTGCGTCCAAATCTGACGTCCCGGCAGCGGTGGACGCTGTCGTCGACGGTGCTCAGTGCCATCGGCAGCATCACCGATCACCGCGCTCAGCTTCCGGCCGACCGGGTGCACGCGATCCTGAACAGGATTGCCCGCGACGTGCGGGACACCGACCTGCCCGACGGCTCTGCGGAGAAGCGACCACTGCCCGGCCGCGTCACGCTGGCCGCGGCTGCAGGCGAGTACGAGACGATCCTGCACGCCGCGATGGCGCTCTTCAACGAGCGTGGCTACCGCGAGACCGGCATGGAGGACATCGCGGCAGCAGCGGGCATGCCCACGTCGAGTCTCTACCGGTTCTTCCCCGGCAAGAGCGCCATCCTGACCGCGTCGTATCGCCGTGCGGCAGACCGGGTATCGGGCGACATACCCGAGGCGCTCGGCAACGCCGACGGGCCCGTCGACGCGGTCGGCCGGCTGATCGACGCGTTCGTGCGCCGGTCCTTCGCCGAACCAGAAGTCGCCTACGTGTACTACGCCGAGCGGGGAAACCTACCCGCCGAGGAATTGGCGGTGCTCACCAACATTCAGCGCGCGACCGTGACGGCGTGGGCGCGTCAGGTCACCGAGGCGAGGCCCGAGATCGCCTCGGGCGAAGCCAGATTCGCCGTGCACGCTGCTTTCGCGACGGTAGTCGACCTGGGTCGGCTGATGCAGTACGAGTACACCGAGGAGGCGCAGGCGGTCGTGCGCCACCTGCTGCGGGTCACGTTGCTCGGCGCGGGCTGATCACGAGGTCGCCCGTGTCCTGATTGGTGGGGTACGTGGCATGGACGCCATCGGCGTCGTCGCCCACACTGAGGGCGTGACGCGGACCGTGGTGATCCTGGGCTTCGAGGGCGTGCAGGCCCTCGACCTGGTGGGTCCGTTCGACGTCTTCACCGCCGCCAGCGCCTGCCTGGCCGCAGCCGGGCGGAGCCGGGACGGCTACGACGTCTCGGTGGTGTCCCTCGGTGGTGGGTCGATCAAGACGGGTACCGGTCTCGAGCTGGTCGCGCACCCGCTGCCCGAGGACGGAGCGGCGCTGGACACCGTCGTGCTGCCGGGCGGGTTCGGTTCCGACGACGCCCGCCGCGACCACGAGGTCATCGCGTGGATTCAGCGGGTCGCGAAGACCGCACGCCGAGTCGTGAGCGTCTGCAATGGCGCGCTGCTCGCCGCCGAGGCGGGATTGCTCGACGGCTGCCCGGCCACCACGCACTGGGCGTTCGCCGGACAGCTGGCCCGCGAATACCCCGCTGTCCGAGTCGATCCCGAGCCCATCTTCGTCCGCAGCTCGGAGACCGTGTGGACCGCTGCAGGCGTCACCGCGGGCATCGACCTGGCGCTGGCGCTGGTCGAGGACGACTACGGCACCGAGATCGCGCAGACCGTGGCCCGCTGGTTGGTGCTCTACCTCCGTCGCCCCGGCGGCCAGACCCAGTTCGCCGCCCCGGTGTGGATGCCGCGTGCCCGGCGGGCGCCGATCCGCGCCGTGCAGGAGGCCATCGAGTCGGACCCGGGCGGCGCGCACGCGATCGCCGACCTCGCGCGGCGCGCCGCGATGAGCCCGCGGCACTTCACCCGGCTGTTCACCGAGGAGGTCGGCGAGGCCCCCGGCGCCTACGTGGAGCGCATCCGCACCGACGCCGCCCGGCGCCAACTCGAGGAGACCGACGACACCGTGACCGTGATCGCCGCGCGGTGCGGCTTCGGGACTTCGGAGACCATGCGCCGCAACTTCGTTCGACGGATGGGCATCTCGCCGGACCAGTACCGGCGCAGTTTCGCCACAGCCCCCGCCTGACCCCCCCACACAGGAGACCACCATGCAGATCGCCATCGTCCTCTATCCGAACTTCACCGCACTGGACTTCATCGGTCCCTACGAGGTGCTGCGCAACCTGCCCGACGCGCAGGTGCGTTTCGTCTGGCACGAGACCGGACCGGTCGCCGCGGACTCCGGCGTCCTCCTCGTCGGAGCCACCCATACGTTCGACGAAACCCCTTCGCCCGACGTCATTCTCGTCCCCGGTGGCCCCGGCACCATGGAGCACGCCCGCGACGAGAAGGTGCTCGAGTGGCTGCGTCGCGCCCACGAGACGTCGATGTGGACGACGTCGGTGTGCACGGGGTCGGTGCTGCTGGCCGCAGCCGGACTGCTCGACGGCCACCGCGCGACGTCGCACTGGAGTGCGCTGCCGCTGCTGCGGCCCTACGGGGTGACGCCGGTCGGCGATCAGCGCATCGTGCGGGAGGGCAAGCTCGTCACGGCGGCCGGAGTGTCGGCGGGTCTGGACATGGCCGTGTGGCTCGCCGGGCAGATCGCAGGCGAGGCCCGCGCCAAGGTCATCCAGCTCGTCATCGAATACGACCCGCAGCCGCCGTTCGACTCCGGCCACATGTCGAAGGCGTCGGCGACCACGAAGGCCACCGCCACGGCGCTGCTGTCGCGGGACATGATCGCCACCGGCCAGGTCACCGCGCCGGTACGCCTGCTCTGGGACCGCGCAATCGGCAAGGTCCGCGCCCGCACCCGGTGATTTCGGCGCGGTAGCCAGTGCTCACCGCGGACGAGCGCGCCGAAATCGCTCTCAAGTAGGGTCGGCCGGGTGAATTTGGCCTACGACGACCGCGGATCCGGCGACCCCGTCCTATTCATCGCCGGCCGCGGGGGAGCGGGACGGACGTGGCACCTGCACCAGGTGCCCGCGTTCCAACGGGCCGGCTACCGCGTCATCACGTTCGACAACCGCGGGATCGGCGCCACCGAGAACGCGACCGGCTTCACCACGGCTCAGATGGTCGCCGACACCGCTGCGCTGATCGAGTCGCTCGACCTGGGCCCGGTGCGCATCATGAGCGTCTCGATGGGGTCCTACATCGCCCAGGAGCTGATGCTCGCCCGCCCCGACCTGGTGTCGGCGGCGGTGCTGATGGCCACCCGCGGCCGCGAGGACCGCACCCGCGAGTTCTCCCGGGTCGCCGAGCGCGAGTTCCACGCGGCGGGCGTCGAGCTGCCGCCCGCCTACGACGCCAAGCTGCGACTGCTCGAGGGCTTCTCGCCTAAGACCCTGAACGACGACGCCGCCGTACGCGACTGGATCGACATGTTCACCATGTGGCCGACGAAGATCACACCCGGGCTGCGCGCCCAGATCGACGTCGCGCCGGACGGCAACCGGCTGCCCGCCTACCGCAGCATCGTCGCCCCGGCGCTGGTCATCGGGTTCGCCGACGACATCATGCTGCCGCCGCACCTCGGCCGCGAGGTCGCCGACGCCCTGCCCAACGGCCGGTACCTGCGGATTCCGGACACCGGGCACCTCGGCTTCCTCGAACGTCCCGAGGTGGTCAACGCAGCCGCTCTGGAGTTCTTCGCGGCCGGGGTCTGATCCGCATGTGACACGCTGTAGTAGTGGTGATGAACCGATGAACCCGTCGACGACGCAGGCGCGCATCGTCGTCGACGAACTCGTCCGCGGCGGTGTCCGCGACGTAGTGCTGTGTCCCGGTTCCCGCAACGCGCCGCTCGCCTTCGCCCTCGAACAGGCCGACCGGCAGGGCCGGCTGCGCCTGCACGTACGGATCGACGAGCGCACCGCGGGCTTCCTCGCCATCGGGCTCGCGGTCGCGGCGGCGTCGCCGGTCTGCATCGCGATGACCTCCGGCACGGCCGTCGCCAACCTCGGCCCCGCCGTCGTCGAGGCGAACTACGCACGCGTCCCGCTGATCGTCTTGAGTGCCAACCGGCCCTACGAACTCCTCGGCACCGGCGCCAACCAGACGATGGAGCAGCTGGGCTACTTCGGCAACCAGGTCCGCGAGACCATCAGCCTCGGCCTGGCCGAGGGTTCACCGGAGAAGCTCGACGCGCTCAACGCGCAATGGCGCTCCGCCACCTGCCGAGTCCTGGTCGCGGCGAAGGGTTCTCGCAGCGCGAACGCCGGGCCGGTGCAGTTCGACATCCCGCTGCGCGAGCCGCTGGTGCCCGACGCCGGCGACGTCGACGACGCGGTGCCGCCCGGGCGGCCCGACGGCAAGTCGTGGACCGTCACGCCCGCGGTGTCGTTCGATCAACCGCTCGACATCGACGTCACACCAGACACCGTCGTCATCGCCGGCCACGGCGCAGGCGTGCATCCCAACCTCGCCGAGCTGCCGACGGTCGCCGAGCCCACCGCCCCACCGGCAGCCAACCCGCTGCATCCGCTGGCACTGCCGCTGCTGCAGCCCCGCCAGGTGATCATGCTGGGCAGGCCCACCCTGCATCGCCCGGTCTCGGCACTGCTGGCCGATTCGTCGGTGCCGGTGTTCGCCCTCACCACCGGACCCCGCTGGCCCGACGTCTCGGGCAACTCGCAGGCCACCGGCACCCGCGCGGTGCTCAGCGGCACGCCCGACCCGACGTGGATCGCGCGCTGCGCGAAGGCCAACGCGGCTGCCGTCGACACGGTCCGCAGCCAGCTCGAGACCCACCACCTCACCACCGGCATGCACGTGGCCGCCGCGGTCGTCGACGGTCTGCGCGACGGCGACCAGCTGGTGCTCGGCGCGTCGAACCCCGTGCGCGACGCGGCCCTGGTCGGCCTGCACCGTCCCGGGATCTCGGTGCGGTCCAACCGCGGGGTCGCAGGCATCGACGGCACGGTGTCCACGGCCATCGGCGCCGCGCTCGCGCACGAGCGGACGGGCGGCCGGACCGTCGCCCTGCTGGGAGACCTCACGTTCGTCCACGACAGCTCCGGCCTGCTGATCGGCCCCACCGAGCCGCGGCCGAAGAGCCTCACGGTCGTGGTCTCCAACGACAACGGCGGCGGCATCTTCGAATTGCTCGAGCAGGGCGACCCGCGCTTCTCCGACGTCTCGTCGCGCATCTTCGGCACCCCGCACGACGTCGACGTCAGCGCGCTGTGCCGGGCGTACCACGTCGAGGCGACCCAGGTGGAGGCCGATCAGCTCGCCGCCGTCGTCGCCGAGCCGTTCGACGGCATGCGCGTCGTGGAGGTGAAGGCCGACCGTTCGTCGCTGCGCGGGCTGCACGCAGCGATCCGCAGCGCGCTGCGAGACACGCCGTGATCGCGTCGCTCACCAGGGCCGTCGCCACGGTGCGTCGCGTCCTGATCCCGCACCTCTACGGCGAACCGGGCGAGACCAAGCCGCAGCGCGTCATCCGCTACACCCGCATCGGGGTGGTGATCTTCGCCTGCCTCGTCACGCTGCAGTCGGTGCTGCTGATCGCCGGGGCGTGGCGCAACGACCGCCAGATCGAACGGCACATGGGCGTGGCCGCCGCCGAGGTGCTCGACGCCGGACCGCGGCGGTCCACCATCGAGTTCGTCACCCCCGACCGCGTGACCTACCGGCCCGAACTCGGCGTGCTGTACCCGTCCGAACTCGACACCGGTATGCGGATCTACGTCGAGTACGACGAGAACGATCCCGACGTCGTCCGCGTTCGGGACCGCAATGCGCTACTCGCGGTGATCCCAGCAGGGTCGATCGCCGTGCTCGGCTGGGTGATCGCGGGCGCGATGCTGGCGGTCCTGGCCCTGTTGGCGCGCAGGCTCGACCGTCAGGACGACATGAGCGTCGAGAGCCAGTCGTTGTCGTAGACGTCGATCTTCTCGCCGTTCACCAGGTCGAAGACCGTCGGCGTTCCGGTGTCGACCGGGTCGATCTCGTAGAGGAACTCGTAGTTCGTGTCCGACATGCCCGTGGTGTCGAATGCCATGTCGCCCTGGGAGATCCGACCCGAGACTGCGCCGGGGATGCCTGCGCGGCCGGCCATGTCGGCCATCTCCTCGGCGCTGGGGCCTGGCCCGCCGGGCTCCTGGTTGGCCCACAGTTCCTCGACGAAGCGCTGGAACTGCGGTCCAGTGGCAGCGGCGCCCTCGGCGGAGTCCGGCGTCGCCGCCTGGAACATCGCGTTCGCGACGCGGGCCGAGTGGCCGTCGGTCTCGTCGTCGAGGAAGGTCAGCGGCCGGTAGGTGACGGCCAGCTGGCCGGTCGCGACGTAGGACGCGAGCTGGTCGCCGAAGTCGGCCTGCAGGTCCGCGCAGTGACTGCACTGGGGCTCGGTGAAGATCTCGACCTCGACGGGCGCGTCGTCGAACCCCAGGCGGATGCCGTACCCGTCCTCGGTGATCACGACGGGCGCGGTCGCCGGATCGGGTTGCGCGACACCGCTGACCTGCTTGGTGCACCCGGCGGTGAGGAGGACGGCCGCCACGATCGCGACCAGCAGACCCGTCCGACCCATCTGCGCTCCTTTGGTCGTCACGTCATTCCAGTATGCGGGGGTGGGAATCTTCGCGTGTCGTATCCCTTGCGGCAACCTCCGCGACAGGCGCGGCTGCCACGCTCTGCGGTGTGCGAGTAGCCATCGTCGCCGAGAGCTTCCTCCCCAACGTCAACGGAGTCACGAACTCGGTGCTCCGGGTGATCGAGCATCTTCGCCGGACGGGCCAGGAAGTGATGGTGGTCGCGCCGGACACTCCGAAGGGCCAGGACCCCGCCGAACGCGTGCACGACGGCGTTCGCGTCCACCGCGTGCCGTCGCGGATGTTCCCCAAGGTGACGTCGCTGCCGCTGGGCGTGCCCCGGCCGCGGATGGTCGGCGTGCTGCGCGGTTTCGACCCCGACGTCGTGCACCTGGCCTCGCCCGCATTGCTCGGCTACGGCGGACTGCACGCTGCCCGCTACCTCGGCGTGCCCACGGTCGCGGTGTTCCAGACCGACGTCGCGGGCTTCGCGGAGAGCTACGGCGTCGGCGTGATGTCACGCGCGGCATGGGCGTGGACGCGGCACCTGCACGGCATGGCCGACCGCACCCTGGCGCCGTCGACGTCGGCGATGGAGAACCTCACCGCCCACCGCGTCCCCCGGGTGCACCACTGGGGCCGCGGCGTCGACATCACCGGCTTCGTGCCCTCGGCGCGCAACGATGGACTGCGCGCGACGTGGTCACCCGAGGGCAAGCCGATCGTGGGCTTCGTCGGAAGGCTCGCCCCCGAGAAGCACGTCGAGCGCCTCGCGGTGCTGGCCCGCCGCGGCGAGGTCCAGCTGCTCGTCGTCGGTGACGGCATCGACTCGGCCAAGCTCCGCGCGCTCATGCCGTCGGCGGTCTTCACCGGCGCCCTCTACGGCGCCGAGCTGGCTGCGGCCTACGCGAGCATGGACGTCTTCGTCCACCCCGGCGAGCACGAGACGTTCTGCCAGACGGTGCAGGAGGCGATGGCCTCGGGCGTACCGGTCATCGCGCCGAACGCGGGCGGCCCGCGCGACCTGGTCACCCCGATGCACACCGGCCTGCTGCTCGGCGTCGACGAGTTCGAGGACAAGCTGCCGGGCGCCGTGGCGCACCTGCTGGCCGAGCGGCACCGTTACTCGGTCGCCGCCCGGCGCAGCGTGCTCGCCCGGACCTGGCCCGCGGTGTGCGGCCAACTCGTCGGCCACTACGAGCAGGTGCTCGGCATCCGCGGGGTTCGCGCGGCCTAGCCGTACTGCAGCTAGCCCTGGGCGAGTTCGGCGACGGGCTGCCACTCCTCCCAGGTCGCCAGCCTGCTCTCGTAGTCGGCCTTGGCCAGTGACAGCGGCAGTGACCCGAAGAACACCCGCAGTGGCGGCTGCTCGGCGTCGACCACCTTCAGCAGCGCAGCCGCCGAGGCCTTCGGGTCGCCCGGGGTGGACATCCGCTGGCTGCGCCGGCGGTCGGCCTCGGCGTGCACCTCGGCGTAGTCGGGCAGGGGGTCGGCGCGCCGCGACGACGGTCCGGCCCAGTCGGTGTCGAAGCCGCCGGGCTCGATCAGCGTGACGTGGATCCCGAAGCTCTCCACCTCCTGTGCCAGTGCCTGGGAGAAGCCCTCCAGCGCCCACTTCGACGCGTGGTAGATGCCGACGTTCTGGAACGCGGTGATGCCGCCGATCGACGACACCTGGACGATGTGTCCGCTGCGCTGCGCCCGCAGGAACGGCAGTGCCGCCTGCGTCACCCACAGTGCGCCGAACACGTTCGTCTCGATCTGGTCGCGCGCGTCGGCTTCGGACAGCTCCTCGATGAAGCCGAACTGCCCGTAGCCGGCGTTGTTCACCACGACGTCGAGCCGTCCGAAGTGGTCGTGGGCCTGCTTGACCGCCGCGAAGTCGGCGTCCCGGTCGGTGACGTCGAGCTGAAGCGGCAGCAGCGCGTCGCCGTACTTCTCCACCAGGTCGTCGAGGGTGCTGGTGTCGCGCGCCGTGGCGGCCACCTTGTCGCCGCGCTCGAGCGCCGCGATCGACCACTCGCGCCCAAACCCGCGCGATGCCCCCGTGATGAACCAGATCTTCTCGGCCATGTCGTCTCCTGTGTCCGTGTGCGTCGCTCGTGTTCGTCTCGCGAGCCTGTGCCGTTCAACACCATCGCGCATCACCCATTCCCGAACGGCGGATGTTCACAGGTAGCTTTGACCTGTGAGCAGGGCGTCGCTGGACAAGAAGCCGCACGAGGTCGCGTCGATGTTCGACGGCGTCGCTCGCCGCTACGACATCACCAACACCGTGCTCTCGCTCGGCCAGGACCGGTTCTGGCGGAAGGCGACGCGCTCGGCACTGCGCATCGGACCCGGCGACCGCGTCCTCGACCTCGCCGCGGGCACCGCCGTCTCGACCGTGGAACTGGCCACTTCGGGCGCGTGGTGCGTGGCGTGTGACTTCTCGGTCGGCATGCTCGCCGCGGGCGCGCAGCGGCCCGTGCCGAAGGTGGCCGGTGACGCGACGCGACTGCCGTTCGACGACGAGACGTTCGACGCGGTGACGATCAGCTTCGGCATCCGCAACGTCGTCGACCACGAGGCGGGCCTGCGCGAGATGGCGCGGGTGACCCGACCCGGCGGCCGTCTCGTGGTCTGCGAGTTCTCGACGCCGACGAATGCGATGTTCGCGACGGCATACAAGGAGTACCTGATGAAGGCGCTCCCGCGAATGGCGACCGTCGTGTCGTCGAACCCGGACGCCTACGTGTACCTCGCCGACTCGATCCGAGCTTGGCCAACGCAATCGGAACTGGCGCAACGGATTTCGTCAGCCGGTTGGTCCGACGTGCGTTGGCGGAACCTCTCCGGCGGCATCGTGGCGCTGCACGCCGCCGTCAAACCCGCCTGACAGCAAACTCCAAATTCGGCCTCGGTCAAAGTCTTTCGCAACCCGAACGACTTCGCCGACGGTTGAGTTCACCTTGCGTGGGTACGCTCCGGTGTCCTAACGGTGAACGACGGGTGAATCGCAGGGCGTGGAAGAGGGCGACATGAACATCATCCAAACGGCGACGCGTGTCGTCGTACAGGCTGCCGAGGCGACGGTGGCCACGGCCGGAGCGTTGAGCGGTGCCGCGATCTCCGGCGTCGTCGGCGGTGTCCGCGGCGCGGTGAACGGCGCACGCGATGGTGTGCGGACGGGAAGCCACTCCGGCCCCGCGGCGGCACTGACGATCGGAGCGGTCGGAGCGGCCGGTCTGGTCGAGTGGCCGCTGCTCGTCGGGATCGGCGGCACCGCGATGGTGCTGCACCGGCTGAACCAACGCCAGCAGCCCGAGCCTGCCAAGGCCCGACTGTCCGCCGTGCCCGATCTGACCGAGCCCAAGCCGGGCCCCGGCACCACCCAGGCCGCGACGACGAGTTCGGCGCAGACCGCGACACCCACCAAGACGCCCGCCAAGGCGCCCGCCAAGGCAGCTCAGAAGGCACCGGCCAAGAAGGCAACGCCGAAGAAGACCGCCAACGCGACACCCGCCGACTCCGTAAAGGCGACCGCGACCACGGGCGCCGCCAAGGCGCCCGCGAAGGCGACCAAGGCAGCCAAGAAGGCCACCCCGCGCAAGACGTCCCCTCGCAAGACCTCCCCCCGCAAGACCTCCCCCCGCGAGACCGAAGCATTTAGTTCCACGACCAAGAAGTAGAGACTTGAACCTGACCCGTCTGGTGCGGTCGTCCGTATCGCTCCCGTTCCGCGCCCTCGACACCGGAGTGCGCGCGGCCACGGTCGCCGCCACGGTGGGTGTCGGCCTCGTCACCGACCCCACCCGCATCGCCACTGCCACCCCCAACGACTTCGTCAACGCCGTCACCGACGTGGCCGCGGAGATCTTCGGCCGCACGCCCTCGCGGCGCCGCTGGCAGGGCGACCGGAGGTGCTGGATCGAGGTCCGCGGCCTCGACGACTCCGAACCCGGCGACGTCCTGGCGCAGGCCGTGCTGCGTCACGTCCGCGACCAGCCGGGCGTGCTGCGCGTCGACCTCAACCACGCACTGTCCCGTGTGGTCGTGCACACCGACGGCACGGAGTCCCTTGACGAACTCTCCGACGCCGTCGCGGCCGCCGAACGCGACGCGGACGTCGACACCACCCAACCCTCGATCGACCTGCCCGGCGACGGCATCGTGCTGGCGAGCAGCATCACCGCGCTGACGGCCAACACGGTCGGCCTGGCCACGGCGCTGGTCGGCCGTGCGCTGATGTGGCCCAAGCTGGTCCCAGGACTGTCGGCCGCGGTGGCGTTCGTCGACTACCAGCCTCGCCTGCGCGGACTGGTGGAGGAGTGGCTCGGCGAGGACGCCACCGACACCGCCCTGGCGCTGGCCGCCAGCATCGGCTACACCCTCGGCCAGGCGCCCACGTCGCTGGCCGTCGACGTGTTCATGCACCTCGTCCGCGTCGCGGAGGCGCAGTCGGCCGCGCTGGCCTGGCAGCGCCACGAACCCACGCTGGCCGAGTACGCCGAGTCCACGGACGGCATCCGGCCCAACGAACGCCCGCAACCACTTCCGTCGGGACCCGTCGAGCGTCACGGCGACCGCAGCAGCGTGATCCAGGGCGTCGGCGCCATCGTGCTCGGCATCGCCACGGGCGGCATCTCGGGTGCCGCGACGACGGCGTTGGTCGCCGCACCGAAAGCCGCGCGCAACACCCGCGAGGCGTTCGCCGGGACCCTGGCACGCGGACTCGCCGACCGCCACGACGTCGTCCCGCTGCGCTCGAATGCGCTACGCAGGCTCGACCGCATCGACGCCGTCGTCATCGACCCACGCGTGCTGTGGACCGCCGATCTGCGCGTCGGGCGCATCCGCGACGTCGACGACCGCCGCCGCGCCGAGGTGTGGCAGTGGGCGCAGGACCAGATCGACGCCGACGCGCTGACCGCGGGCTGGCACGACGAGCCCGACGGTGCCTCCGGGCGGGTGCTCGTCCGCTACGCCACCCACGCACTGGCATCGTCGGTGCTACGCGAGATCCGCCGCAGCGCAATCGAAGTCGTGTCCGTCGACGTCGACGGGCTCGACGATCTACGGTCGTCGTTCGACGACCTACACCCGTTTGACGGTCGGCTCGACGACGCGCTGGCGGCATCCGTGCGCCGGTTGCAGGACGACGGCCGCACGGTCGCCCTGGTGTCGTCGGCCGCCGCACAGGCGCTCGCCGACGCCGACCTGTCGATCGGCGTCGCGATCGACGCGGCGTGCTGGCATGCCGACGTCATCGCCGACGACCTCGACGGCGTGTGGCGCGTCCTACACGCCATCCCCGCCGCCCGACGGGCCAGTGAACGCGGCGTGCAACTGGCCACCGGTGCATCGGTGCTCGGCGCGCTGCTGATGGTGCCGGGCGTGCGCGGCCGCGGCCCAGGACCCGTCACCGCGGGTGCGGGTGCCGGCGCGTGGACCGGCTACCGCATCGCGCGGCAGGTGCTCGGTGACCCGACGCCGGCGCCGCCGCCCACGCTCGAGTGGCACGCGATGTCCATCGAGCAGGTGCGCCGCAAGCTGCCCCGGCCCGAACGCCTCGCCGCCCCGGTGCCCCAATCCCGAATCACCGCAACGGCTTCCACGGTGACCGGGCTCGCTCGCGCGGTCGGCAGCCCCGTGAAGAACAACGTCACCGACTTCGCCACCGCCATGAAGGACGAACTGTCCGACCCGCTGACACCAGTGCTGGCGATCGGTTCCGCGGCCAGCGCGATCCTGGGGTCGCCCGTCGACGCGATCCTGGTCGGCTCGGTGCTGACCGGCAACGCCGCGCTGGCGGCCGTGCAGAGGCTGCGCGCCGAACGCCTGCTGAATCGTCTACTGGCTGTGCAGGATCCACCAGCACGGCTGCTCACCGATGACGGCGAGGAGACCGTCGACGCCGTCGACCTGCGCCCCGGCGACGTCATCGAGGTGCGCCCCGGCGAGGTCGTGCCCGCCGACGTCCGCCTCACCGAGGCAACCGATCTCGAGGTCGACGAGTCGTCACTGACCGGCGAGTCGCTGCCCGTGCCGAAGCGTCTGGCGGCCACGCCCGCCGCACCCGTCGCCGAACGGTCGTCGATGTTGCACGCCACCACCACCGTCGTAGCGGGGACCGGGGTCGGCATCGTCACCGCCGTCGGCTCGCAGACGCAAGCCAGGCGCGCCGAACAGGCGCCGGGCTCGCAGAACTCGTCGGTGGGTCTGCAGGCACAGCTGCGCGACCTCACCAACCGCGCACTGCCGGTGAGCCTCGCAGGCGGTGCGCTGGTGACCGGCCTCGGCATCCTGCGCGGCGCCGGACTGCGGCAGGCCGTCAGCAGCGGCGTCGCGGTGAGCGTCGCCGCGGTGCCCGAAGGACTGCCGCTGGTCGCCACGCTCGCGCAGCAGGCATCGGCCCGCAGGCTCAGCGCACTGGGTGCGCTGGTGCGCAGCCCGCGCTCGGTCGAAGCGCTCGGCCGCGTCGACGTCGTGTGCTTCGACAAGACGGGCACGCTCAGCGAGAACCGGCTGCGCGTCACGTCGGTCGCGGCGCTCGACGGCACCGACGAGGACGTGCTGCGCCACGCCGTGCGCGCCACCCCACCCGCCAACGGCGACGGCCACGAGCACGCCACCGATGCCGCCGTCGCCGAAGCGGGCGACCCGGACGCCAACGGGACGGCCGACGCGTTCCTGCCGTTCCGCAGCGGCCGCCCGTTCGCCGCAGCGATCCACGGCACGGAGCTGTCGATCAAGGGTGCGCCCGAGGTGCTGCTCGCCGCGTGCGGTGACGACGCCGCCGCCGATCGCGTCCAGCAGATGGCCGCCGACGGACTGCGCGTGCTCGCCGTCGCTCGGCGCGACCTCACCAAGGCACGGGCACGAAAGGCGGCGGCCGATGCCGACGCATTCGACGCGCTGTGCCGCGAGGAGCTCCGGCTCGTCGGGCTGCTGGGGCTGTCCGACACGCCTCGACCCGACGCCGCCCGGGTGCTTGCAGGCCTCGCCGAGCAGGGCATCGACGTCCGGCTCATCACCGGCGATCACCCGGTCACCGCTACCGCGATCGCGAACGAACTCGGCCTCGCCGTCGGCGCGGATCAGGTGATCAGCGGCGCCGACTGGGAGGCGCTGTCACGGCGCGGCCAGGAACAGGCCGTCCGCGAGCGGATCGTGTTCGCCAGGATGTCGCCCGAGCACAAGGTGCAGATCGTCGAGACCCTCGAACGGCTCGACCGGGTGTGCGCCATGGTCGGCGACGGGGCCAACGACGCCGCCGCAATCCGTGCGGCGACCGTCGGCATCGGCGTGGCGTCGAAGGGCAGCGACCCGGCGCGCACCGCGGCCGACGTGATGCTGCTCGACGGGCGGATCGGGTCGCTGCTCGAGGCGCTCGAGGAGGGCAGGCAGCTCTGGCAGCGCGTGCAGGCGGCGGTGTCGGTGCTGCTGGGCGGCAACGCAGGCGAGGTGGCCTTCGCGGTGCTCGGCACCGCGCTGACGGGACGCGCGCCGCTCAACACGCGACAGCTGCTGCTGGTGAACATGCTCACCGATGCGCTGCCGGCTGCCGCGTTGGCGGTGAGCCCGCCGACCGCACCGGCCCGCGGCGCGGGCAACGGCCCTGACGAGGCCGCGCTGTGGCGCACGGTCGCGGTCCGTGGCGCGACGACGGCGGGGGCGGCGTCGGCGGCCTGGGTGATGGCCAGCGTCGCGGGACGTCAGCAGCGGGCGTCGACGGTCGCGCTGGTCGCGCTGGTCGCCACGCAGCTGGGTCAGACGCTCATCGACTCGCACAGCCCGTTGGTCGTCGGCACCGCGGTCGGCTCGCTGCTCACACTGGGTGCGCTGATCAGCACGCCAGGGGTGAGCCAACTGCTGGGCAGCACGCCGCTCGGGCCGGTGGGCTGGGGGCAGGCGCTGACCACCGCGGCTGGGGCGACCGCCATCGCCGCGATCGCGCCGCGCGTGCTGGGCCGTGCGAGCGAGGATCAGCCCTCGCCGTCGACCTCCAGCACGCCGAGCCGCCAGAGCACGGCGTACAGCTCGCGCAACGGAACGGTCAGCACGCCGGTGACGACGTCGGTCAACGGATCCGAGCCAGAGGTTGCCACGTCCGCCACGGTCGACGCGTCGGACGTCCACCCGTCGAATACGCCATGACCAGGAGTTGACGAATGGCCGAAGAAACGTCGCCGGACAGCCACCGCGAGGCCGTCGAACGCGTCCGTGACGCACGGACCTTCGCGGTGAACCTGCCGGTGGTGGGGCGCATCCGGGTGCCGCGCCCGGAGCACCTCGCCTACTACGGGGCGCTGGGCGCGCTGGCCGCCCTCGAGATCATCGAATGGCCGATCGCCCTAGCCATCGCTGCGGGCCACGTGCTGGTGGAGAACCAGCACGGCAACCGGATCGTCGAGGAGATCGGCGAAGCGCTCGAAGACGTCTAGGGACGACTGATGCCGGGCACCGCGACGGTCGTCGCAGCACCCGGCATCAGGTGTCGTATTTAGGCGCCCAGCGTGCGCTGGATGTCCGGCTTCATGGCGTTCAACTGCGAACCCCAGTAGCCCCAGCCGTGGGTGCCGTTGGGCGGGAAGTTGAACGTGGCGTTGCTTCCACCATCGGCGGTGTACGCGTTCTGGAAGGCGCGGTTGCTGTCCTGGGTGATGTTCTCGAGCAGCTGGCCGGCGATGTCGCCGCCGCCGCCGAGGTCACCCGGTCGGCCGTTGCCGGTGTACACCCAGATGCGGGTGCCGTTGGCAACCAGTCGGCCGGCCTGCAGCGTCGGGTCGTTGCGCTGCCATGCCGGGCCACCGCCGGGTCCCCACATCGCGGTGGCGTCGAAGCCGCCCGCGTCGCGCATCGCGAAGCCGACCAGCGTGGGCCACAGTCCCTGCGACAGGTTCAGGAAGCCCGAGAGCGAGCCCGCGTAGCTGAACTGACCGGGGTGGTAGGCGGCCAGGATCAGCGCCGCACTGCCCGACATCGACAGACCGACGACGGCGTTGCCGGTGGGCGAGATGCCCTTGTTCGCAGCGAGGTACGACGGCAGCTCCGAGGTGAGGAACGTCTCCCACTGGTAGGTCTGAGTGGTGCCGTTGCCGACGGCCGGGCTCTGCCAGTTGGTGTAGAAGCTCGACATGCCGCCGACGGGCATGACGACCGACAGACCGGACTCGAAGTAGTTCTCGAATGCCGCGGTCTCGATGTCCCAGCCGCTGTTGTCGTCGCGAGCGCGCAGTCCGTCGAGCAGGTAGACGGCCTTGGGGCCGCCACCCTGGAACCGGACGGGGATGTCGCGGCCCATCGCTGCCGAGGGCACCATCAGCGTCTCGACCGGGAGGCCGGGCCGCGAGTAGGCCGAAGCGGTGGCTGCGCCGCCTGCCAGGGCGACGAGCCCGGGCAGCAGCAGTGCCACCAGCGTGACGGCGGAGAGCCGTCGCATCCAACTGTGTAGGGATTTCATGGGGTGGTGCACATCCTTCTCGTTGCAACTGGCGTCGAACGCCTGGTCTCTTCGATGAATCGACAGCCGGCTCGGGCCTACTCGGGCCATCGTGGGCAGCCGGTGAGCGCAGCTGCTTAGCGCGTCACCAGGTTTCTCGCACGGGGCGTAGTTCCCGTTACTGCGCAGCCCATTCCTTACGGTTACGTCACATCGACGCGGGGATCACTGCGGCCGCACCGGGTGATCGGGCTGGCTACCGATCCGCTGGGCGAGCTGCGCACGGGACCGGATGCCGAGCTTGCGGTAGATCTGCGTGAGGTTCGCCTCGACGGTCTTCAGGCTGATCGACAGTGCCTGGGCCAGGTCGCGGTTGCTCATGCCATTGACGGCGAGTTCGGCGACCCGCTGCTCGGATGGGCTCAGGCCGTTCGCAGGCCCGGCGGTCGCGCCGCTCGCCAACGCAGCTCGCGCGCGCTCCGCCCACGCCGCGGCACCCATCCGTTCGAACTCCCGCAACACTTCGGTCAGCGTGTCCCTGGCCGCGCCGGACCGGCGCTGGCGGCGTTCGAGCCGGCCCAGTACGAGCTGGGTCCTGGCCCGTTCGAACGGCATCGGCAGGCGGTCGTGGTGCGCCATCGCCTCGTGCGCTGACCGCACCGCGCTGGGCAGGTCACGGTGCGCCGCGAACCACATGGCGCGGCAGCGTGCGCCGGTGGCCAGGAGCCGCGGCCGGTCGAGTCGGCGCCCGTTCGCCTCGAGCGCCTCGATGAGCGGCAGCGCCTCGTCGGCCCGGCCCACGGCGATCAGCGCTTCCACTGCATCGGGAACGAACCACATGCTCACCACGTCGCCTGCGTGGGCGAGGTCGGCGGCGCCGTCGATCAACCGGCGCGCAGCGGTGAGCGCCGCTGCGTAGTCGGCCACCGACACCTCTGCCGCCGCCATCGCCAGCGTCGGCCATGCCGCCAGATGCGGTGCGTCACCCCTCTCCGCCAGGGCGATCGCCTCGCGAGCGTTGCTGCGCGCCTGGTCGATCCGGCCGGTGTGGGCGGCGACGGTCGCGCGCAGGGTCAGCGCGATGATCCAGATCAGGTCGCCGCCCGCCATCTCGGCGCGCGCCATCGTCTCGTCGGAGAGCTGCTGCGCCTTGGCGAAGTCACCGCGCCAGATCTCGATCAGGGTCGCGTGGCCCGTCATCGCCATCAGGTCGTTCTCGGCGCCGCGTTCGGCGCATCGCCGACGCAGGTCCTCCGCGGCGGCAGCAGCTCCCTCCAGGTGCCCGGTCCAGCCTTGGATGAAGACGTCGACCGCGCTGGCACGCAGCGCGAACAGGGCGTCGGCGTCGCGGTCCTCCAGTTCGAGGGCGCGGCGCAGGCCGGCGTGGTCGACGCCGAGGCCGAGGTGGAAGTCGATGGTGACGCGCATCGCGAGCGCCTGGCTGGTCAGCGCCGGATCGTCGACGCGGTCTGCCAGGCGTAGCGCCTCGGCAATGGAGTCCAGTGCTTCGGCTGCGGCGCCGCCGTGGAACTGCGTGAAGGCGAGCAGCGTCCGACTCGCCATCGCGGTGGCCGCGTCGGCATCGCCTTCGGCCACCGCCCGTGCGGCGAGCTGGGCGGCCTCCGCGAAGGAGTCGTCGTAGACGCACACCCGGGCCAGCTGGTTGAGCGCCTGCGCGCGTAGCGGGCCAGCCGGTAGTTCGTCGACCAGGCCGGCGAGCAGGTGCCGGGCCCGGTCGGCGTCGCCCGCTCGGAAGTGGTGATCTGCCGCGCGGATCCGGCGGTGTGGGTCCGTGGCGTCGAGGGCGACGGCGAGGTCCAGCAGTTCGGCTGCTGCGGCGGGCGCACCCCGGCTGCGGGCCCGGGCGGCCGCATCGTCGAGGGCGCCCAGCGTGGCGGGGTCGGGTGCGGTGGCGGCCAGTGCCAGATGACGGGCGCGCGGTTCGGGGTGCTCGACGATCCGCGACAGGGTGGCGTGCATGGCGCGCCTGCGCTGCGGACTCCCGAGGTCGTAGGCGCCGCGCGCCAGCAGGGGATGGGTGAATCGGACGCGGTTGCCTCCGATCACGACGATGCCCTCGATCTCTGCCGCCTCGAGCAGGTCGACCACCTGGTGCGGGCTGCGGTCGGTGACTCGGGCCAACAGGTCGACCGTGGGCGTTCCGGCCGCCGCAGCCGCGAACAGCACGAGCTGACTCTCCTGGTCGAGGCGCCCGAGGCGGTCACCGACGAGTCCGGCCAGCGACGGTGGTAGCGCGACGTCGTCGGGGAGTGGCCGATCACCCATCGCCCTGGCCAGTTCGAGGGCATAGAACGGGTTGCCGCCGGACAGTTCGGCAATGCGGGTCAGTGCCGTGAGGGAGAAGGTGCGGCCGAGGTTCGCGGTCAGCACCGCGCGCAATCCGGTCGTCTCGAGCGGGCTCATCCGGATCCGCTGCACCCCCAGCAGACCGGCGACCCGAAGCCAGTCGGCGCCTCCGCCGGCGGTGGTGTCCGTGCGCTCGGTGACCAGGACGCCGATCCGGCCCCGGAGCCGACGGACGGCGAACGCGACCACGGCCCTGGACGAGGGGTCGAGCCACTGCGCGTCGTCGATCGCGACGAGCACGGGCGACGACGGCGTCAGCCGGTCGGCGATGGAGAGGAACGCGGACGCGACGACCCTCTCGTCGGTCGGGGGGCCGTCCCGGCGGTCGTCGACGCGGTGGCCGACCCGGTCCAGGGCGATGCGCTGGACGGCGGGCAGGAATTCGACCAAGCCGGGTTCGATGCCGGCGAGCAGATCGGCGACGGTGGCGTAGGCGCCGCCGGCTTGGTCGGCGCGCGCGCCGAACACGCGGAACCCGCGCTCCGACGCCATCCCCATCGCCGCCTGCCACAGCGTCGTCTTCCCGATGCCCGGTTCGCCCTTGATCACCAGCACCGACGGGTGGGTCTCGGCGGACTTCAGAAACTCGGCGACGGCGCGCGACTCGGCAGGTCGCTCCACCACTCGATGCGAATAGCCGATCTTTAGCTCGGCCAAACGTGCGACTTCGTTGGAAACCACTTTTAACAGGACGTATTTCGTGGGGACGCGTCTCGAAGACGCTTCACGTCATTTGCTCGATCAGCTAAATGGCGGTCGATTGTCGAGTCGGGTCGAGCCGCTGCCCGCCCGTCGCCACACCTTGGCGATCCAGTCGTCGTCCTCGTCGGTGACGAGGTTTCCCATCACCCGCACCGCGACGCCCATGAGGAACGTCGATCGCATCGCGAACGGTCCGGCGGAAGGCAGGAACCGGGGGATCGTCAGCAGCAGCGCCAGTCGGCGGGCGACCGAGAAGCCCTGGGCGTAGTGCCGGCGCAGTTCGGCGGGCCATGCGTCGGTGAAGTCGCCCGACCCGAGCATCTCGGCGGCCAGCCGCCCGGTCTCCAGGCCGTAGTCGATGCCCTCGCCGTTGAGCGGGTTCACACAGGCCGCGGCGTCGCCGATCAGCATCCAGTTGGGGCCTGCGACGCCCGAGACGGCGCCGCCCATCGGCAGCAGCGCAGACAGGCCGGCCCTCGGTTCGCCCTCGAAGCCCCACTCGTCGCGACGTAGCTGCGTGTAGTACGACATCAGCGGCCGGAGTGCGGCATCGGCGGGACGCTTGGTGGTGGCGAGCGCGCCGACGCCGATGTTCACCTCGCCGTTGCCGAGCGGGAAGATCCAGCCGTAGCCGGGCAGGACGTCACCCGCGGGGGAGCGCAGCTCCAGGTGCGAGGTGATCCACGGTTCGCTCGCGCGCGGCGTCGCGATGTACCCGCGGATCGCCACGCCGTACACGGTCTCCTGATGCCAGGTGCGACCGAGCTTGCGGCCCAGGGTCGAACGGGCGCCATCGGCGACGATCAGCTCCGCGCACCCGATCTCGTCGCTCGAGTCGAGGACCACCGACGTGACGCGGCCCGTCGAATCATGCCTGACGTCAACGGCTTTGGAACCCAGCAGCATCTTGGCGCCGTCGTCTGCGGCGACCGACCGGATGCGGTCGTCGAGTTCGGTGCGCGGCACTGCGCTGCTGGTCGGCGGAAACGAGGGGCCCGGCCACTCGATCTCGACGTCGGCGCCGAAGCCCGCCATCCGCAGACCGCGGTGGGTCACTCTGCCGTCGAGCCACTCGCCGAGGCCGAGCAACTTCAGCTCGGCGATCGCCCGCGGGGTGAGCCCGTCGCCGCACGCCTTGTCGCGGGGGAATTCCGCGGAGTCGATCACGAGGACGTCGCGACCGCCGCGCGCCGCCCAGGCAGCGGCAGCCGAACCGGCGGGCCCGGCGCCGATCACCACCACGTCGTGCCTCGTCATGTCCCCAGTATGTTGGACCCATGAAGACACCGGCGACCGTGGTCGCGGGCGTGGATTTCGGCGACGCAGAATTCGCCGCGCGGGTGCGCGACGGAGTGGCGCGCGTCGAAGATCTGATGGCCACCGAGCTGGGCAAGTCCGACGAACTGATGGCCGAGGCCGTTCAGCACCTGTTCAAGGCCGGCGGCAAGCGGTTCCGCCCGCTGTTCACGGTCCTGTCGGCGCAACTCGGGCCGGAACCGGACGCGTGGCAGGTGACCGTTGCCGGTGCGGTGATCGAGCTGGTGCACCTCGCGACGCTCTATCACGACGACGTCATGGACGAGGCCCAGGTGCGGCGCGGCGCCGACAGCGCCAACGCGCGATGGGGCAACAACATCGCGATCCTGGCCGGCGACTACCTGTTCGCGACGGCGTCGCGGCTGGTGTCGCGGCTCGGCCCGGAGGCGGTGCGGATCATCGCCGACACCTTCGCCGAGCTGGTGACCGGCCAGATGCGCGAGACCCGAGGGGTGCCCGAGAACACCGACTCCGTCGAGCACTACCTCAAGGTGGTGTACGAGAAGACCGCGTGCCTCATCGCCGCGTCCGGCCGGTTCGGGGCGACGTTCTCGGGCGCCGACGACGAGCAGATCGAGCGGTTGTCGCGCATCGGCGGCATCGTCGGCACCGCGTTCCAGATCTCCGACGACGTCATCGACATCGACAGCGATCCCGACGAATCCGGCAAGGTGCCGGGCACCGACCTGCGCGAGGGCGTGCACACGCTGCCCGTGCTCTATGCGTTGCGCGAGACCGGCCCGGACGCCGAGCGGCTGCGGACGCTGCTCTCGGGACCGGTGGAGGACGACGCGGACCTGGCCGAGGCGCTCGCGCTGTTGCGTTCGTCACGCGGCATCGTCGAGGCCAAGGCGACCGTGGCGCAGTACGCCGCCGACGCCCGCAGCGAGCTGGCCAAATTGCCTGCCGGCCCCGGCCGGGACGCGCTGGCGGGCTTGGTCGAGTACACCGTCAACCGGCACGGCTGACGGGTAGGAACCCCGACGCGCCCTCAGGCGTTTGATCATCGGAAGACTTCGAGTTCAACGTTCAAGGAGGTTGGCCCGCCGATGACCTGGCATCCGCACGCGAACCGATTCAGGACCTTCCTGCTGCTCGTTGGCTTCTCCGGTCTGATCGTGTTCGTCGGAGCCCTGTTCGGCAGGAACGTGATGTTCCTGGCCGTGCTGTTCGCCGTCGGCATGAACGCCTACGTCTACTTCAACAGCGACAAGATGGCGCTCAAGGCGATGCACGCCCAGCCCGTCACCGAGCTGCAAGCGCCTGCGATGTACCGGATCGTGCGCGAGCTGGCGAACGCCGCGCATCAGCCGATGCCGCGGCTGTACATCAGCGACACCGATGCGCCCAACGCGTTCGCGACGGGACGCAACCCGCGCAACGCCGCGGTGTGCTGTACGACCGGCATCCTGCGGATCCTCGACGAGCGTGAGCTGCGCGCGGTGCTCGGCCACGAGCTGTCGCACGTCTACAACCGCGACATCCTGATCTCGTGCGTGGCGGGCGCGATGGCCTCGGTGATCACGGCGCTGGCCAACCTCGCGTTCTTCGCGAGCATGTTCGGCGGGAACCGCGACGGCGGCACCAATCCCTTTGCGATCCTGCTGGTTTCGCTGCTCGGCCCGATCGCGGCGACCGTGATCCGGCTGGCGGTGTCGCGGCAGCGCGAGTACCAGGCCGACCAGTCCGGCGCCGAGCTGACCGGCGACCCACTGGCCCTGGCCAACGCCCTGCGCAAGATCAGCCGCGGTGTCGAGGCGGCCCCGCTCCCGCCGGAGCCGCAGCTGGCCGACCAGGCGCACCTGATGATCGCCAACCCGTTTCGCTCGGGCGAGAAGATCGGCAAGCTCTTCGCCACCCACCCGCCGATGGCCGACCGCATCGCCCGCCTCGAGCAGATGGCCGGCCGCCCCCCGGGTTACTACTGATTTTCCGCGAGCGTGCGTGTCTGCGGCCGACACGCTGCGTCAAAACCCGAGTTCGCGCACGCTCGCCGCGGCTAACGAACCGGGGCCCGTCGCCGAAGATCTTGGTGTGACGAGCCCTTCGCGAGGTAACCGCGCGCCCATCCAACGCCTGCTCTACTCTGATCGCGTGCTGAGCAGAACACTGATCGGCCTGGTTGCTGCGGGGGCAGCAGCGTTGGGCATGTCCACCGTGGCAAATGCCGAACCGCCACCGGCGCCGCCACCCCCACCGCCCAACGTCAACGTCCTCACGCCAGTGAAGCCCTCCGAGTTCGCGGCGATGGACGGCAGCTTCTACTCGTTCCGGGTCGCCGACGGCGTCACGTGCGTGCTGAACCGGAGCACCGGCGGCTACGGCTGCAGCGGGGCACTGCCCGCGGCGCCGAACGGAGCCAACGTCGTCAGCGGCGGACAGATCGGTGCGCCGGGCTTCTCGAACGCCGCAGCGCCGATCTACGACGGTCTCGCCGCCGACGCCAAGCCGATGCCCGCAGGCTCGCGCATCAGCTTCCGCAACGTGACGTGCGGCTTCGACGGCGTCGTCACGACGTGCCAGAACAACTTCGACCAGGCCGGCTTCGTGTTGAGCCCGGCGCGCAGCTTCATCCTCAACGCGACGAACCCGCTGCTGGACCGTCCCGAGGGAACAAACCCCTACTTCAACTAGGGCGACTCAGAACCCCGAGCCGTGCACCTCGTGGCCGGGCTTCTCGACCATGAGGCCGCGGTAGGCCTCTTCGACCGTCGAGCCGTGATTGACCACGCCGTCGACCTCGCGTGCGATCGGCATGGGGATGCCGTACTTCTCGGCGAACTCCATGACGACGCTGGCGGCCTTCACCCCTTCGGCCACCTGATTCATCGCGGAGATGATCTCTTCGATCGACTTGCCCTGCCCGAGTTGCTCGCCGACGTGCCGGTTGCGACTGCGCTGGCTGGTGCAGGTGACGATGAGGTCGCCCATCCCCGCCAGGCCGGCGAAGGTGTCCCGGTGCCCGCCCATCGCTTCGCCGAGCTTCGACATCTCCCGGATCGCGCGGGCCATCACCATGGCGCGGGTGTTCTCCCCGATGCCCAGCGAGTAGCCCATGCCCACGGCGATGGCATAGACGTTCTTCAACGCACCTGCTATCTCGACGCCCACCACGTCGTCGGTGGTGTAGGTGCGAAACCGCTTGGTGCGGAACAGCTGTCCCAGGTTCGCCGCCATGTGCTGGTCGGGCATCGCCAGCACCGCCGCGGCGGCGTAGCCGTCGGCGACCTCGCGTGCGATGTTCGGTCCCGCGAGGATGCCCGCAGGGTGGCCGGGCAGCACCTCGTCGACGACCTGGCTCATCCGTAGGTTGGTGCCCTGCTCGAGGCCCTTCACCAGCGACACCACCGGGACCCACGGCCGCAGCTCCTTGGCCAGCTCCTCGAGGACGCCACGGAATCCGTGCGACGGGACGCCCATGACGACGACGTCGGCACAGTTCGCGGCTTCGCTGAAGTCCGTGGTGGCGCGCAGCGTGTCGGCCAACTCGACCTCGTCGCCGAGGTACTTCTCGTTGCGGTGCCGGTCGTTGATGTCGGCGGCCGTCTCCTCCGAACGCACCCACTGCAGCGTCGGTCCGCGTCGCGCGCAGATGGATGCCACGGTGGTTCCCCAGGAGCCGCCGCCGAGGACGACGACCCTGGGTGCGCGTTGATCGGATGTCATGGCGATCAGGGTATGGCCGACCCGCATCTGCGAGGCCGTTTTTCCCGCCGAACGTCGATTACCGCAACGGTCGAGCGGACGAACCGTGGCTCAACCCGACAGTCGTCGGCGCCTAGCGATAGTTCACGAACTGCAGCGCGACCTCGAGGTCCGCGCCACGCAGCAGCGCCTGGACGGCCTGCAGGTCGTCGCGCTTCTTGGAGCTGACGCGGATCTCCTCGCCCTGGATCTGCGCCTTGACGCCCTTGGGGCCCTCGTCGCGGATGAGCTTGGTGATCTTCTTGGCGTTCTCGCTGTCGATGCCCTGCTTGATGCTGCCTATGACCTTGTAGGTCTTGCCCGACGGCTGCGGGTCACCAGCGTCGAACGCCTTCATGGAGATGTCGCGCCGGATCAGCTTCTCCTTGAACACGTCGACGGCGGCCTTGACGCGCTCCTCGGTCGTGGAGGTGAGGATGATGCCTTCCTCGCCCTGCCATTCGATGGTGGTGTCGGTGCCGCGGAAGTCGAACCGGGTGGACAACTCCTTGGCCGCCTGGTTGAGCGCGTTGTCGACCTCCTGACGATCTGCCTTGCTGACGACGTCGAAGCTTGAATCCGCCATGGGAGTCCTCCTCACGAGGGTGGGTGCGTTTTCGTCTTGGGACCATCCTCGTTGTACCCTGCTAGTCGCACTAAACCCGGGTCGGGTGGCGTGCGTCCCGGCAGGTTGCCCGAGCGGCCAATGGGAGCGGACTGTAAATCCGTCGGCTAACGCCTACACAGGTTCGAATCCTGTACCTGCCACACGAATCAGGCCCCCTCTGCGGAGGGGGCCTGATTGCGTTCTGTAGACCAGCAGCGTCCCGCCTCAGCGTCCTCACAGGACGATCTCCGTACCGTCGAACGCAGGCAAGGTGGCCTACACCTCGGCCGCCTGGCCGAGGTCTCGCCGGCCCTAAGGGTCGGCGGGACCGTCTAAGCGCGTAGGCGCCTACTTCAGCACGACGACGACGGCGTACCCGTCGTGATCCCCGGTGGTCATGGTCGCGGTGTTGTAGGCGTTGTTCAACGGGACCATGCCGCCGTAGGTCGCCTTGCCGCTGGCGATGAGCCGCTTGGCCAGCGCGTTGCGGGCCACGTTGGACGACACGTAGGCGTGCCTCGGCAGGAACTCGTAGATCACGAACTCCTCGGTGCTGAACGCGCCACTCCAGACGTACCCCTCGGCCGTCTCCACCGGGTCGGGCCCGAAGATGCGGCCGTGGTTGTTGGGGAACAGGAAGAAGTTGTCGGAGAACCCCAGCAGCGGTCCGGTGGGCTGCTGCCCGTAGAGGATGTCGTCGATCGCGCCGCGGAAGCCGGTGCTGTGGAAGGGCTGGCCCGGGAACCCCGACCAGAACATGGCGCAGTTGAGCTTCGCGGTGGATTCGGCCGCGGACGACGACGTCGGGTCCACGATGATGACGTTGACCGGCTCGAGGACGGTCCTACCGCCGTACGGCAGTCCGCCGTAGTCCGCGATCTGACCGTTCGGTTCCAGCATCCACTTGCCGATGTCGCCGTACGGCGTCGCCACGTCGTCGGTGGGGCTGGGCACGCCGACGGCCGTCGACGGCACCGCGTTGGTCGGGATCGTGACGGACGGCCCCTGCGGGAAGATGTGGGTGACACCCCAGATGAAGCGTTCGATCTCCCGGTGGACCAGCTGCAGTGCCGCCTGCACGATCGGGAACGGTGCGACGGGTGCGTCGCCGGTGCCCGCAGTCGGTGAGATGCCGAGGGCGGACAAGACGTGGCCGACGACCATTGCGATCGGGTTGGCCGGGGCCGGCTTGGCCTGAGTCGGCGAAACCGGGGAAATCGCAACGACATTCGTGGACACCGGTGCTGCGGCGGGCAGTGTGCCACCCGTTGCGACGACAGTCGTCACGATGGCCTTGGGCACCGTCGCGTCGGACTCGTCGACGACGTCCTTCACGGCGGCCCCGTGGGTAGCGACGATTCTCGGGGCTTCGGCGGGCTTGGTGCCGCCACGATTGGCGGGCGAATTCGAGTCGGAACCGCCCGGCCCTTTGGGCGCAAGGGCCGACACGACCTTCTCCGGGATGCCCACGACCAACTCGGGCAGCGTCTTCGGCTCGTCTTCGACGGGCCGATCCGCGTCGCGGCCGTTGCCCAGCTGCATCGTCGGGACGTTCGACGGCGGGTCGGTCTCGTCGTCCGTCGAAGTCTCATCGGTCGACGGGGTGTCGGTGTCGGTCGCTCCGGTGTCGGTCGACGTCTCGGCCGTACCTGCGGTCGCCCCGGTCGAGCCCGTCGACGTGTCCGGCGAGGACTGTCCGGTCGAATCGCTCGAGGCGTCCGGACCCTCCGCGTGGGCCACGCCCGCGCCACCGGCCACCGCCGCTCCGATGCCCAACGCCAGCGCGAGTGCGCCGACGCGACCGACGAACGATGCCGCACTCGACGCCAATGGTCGCGAATCCCGTTGGTGCGTCCCGATGATCGACGCGCTGTGCCGGCCCATGGTCGTTCCCTTCGCCCCCCGCGGATCGCCACGACTGTCCGCGTCCCCTGTAGTTCGGACGAAGTCTAACCCCGACGACCTGGCTTTCCGCAAACGATCCGAGCCGCGAGCGGACGGACGATCGCGTGGCAGGGCGTAACGATCTTGTGCACCAGAACGATGGCGCTCCACCTGCGTCGATGACGTCGGGTCGGCAACGGCGCAACGACCGCGCGCCCGATCATGACGACGCGACATCGTTTGCCGCGAGCAAAGGCAATCGTGAGCGTTTCGAGCGAAACGGGTCGCCCTCTCAGACCGTCGTCCATACTCGCCGGGAGGCGACGATTGCTGTCCGAAGGAGACGCGCTGGTGAAGCACTCGATGGCGGTAACGGCGTGTGTCATGGCGACGGTCGGCGCACTATCGGGGTGCATGGGCCGGCTGCCCACCAACGAGGCCAGCTCGACCGCGACGGCACCTCCGGAACAGGAGGGACGATCGGTGGCGTCATACTTCCGGGCCGGCGACTGCATCGAGGAGATCTCGCCGTCCGCGACGGCCGTGACGCTGGTCGACTGCACGGAGCCACACGCTGCCGAGGTCTACGCCGTGTTCGCGCTGCCGGACGGGCCGTTTCCGGGCGACGCCCGCATCCAGGAGTATCAGGACAGGTGCAGCAGGGCGGCTCTCGCGGAGTACTCGTCCGCCGCGGCGAACGACCCGTCCATCGACACCGTCAGACGATCCCCGGATCAGGCCTCGTGGGACATCGGAGATCGATCAGTGACCTGCATCGTCACCTTCGATCCGCCTAGGCGGGGCTCCATCCGTCAGCCGTGACGGCAAATGTGCCAACTAATTGTTTCGATCGGGCCATATCGGATACCGCTCCAGTGGGCCGCGCTGCTTGTCGACGCACATCGAAGAGCAGGTCCAGCGAAGCCCCGTCGCGCTTGCGTTCAGACAGAAGCGCGATACGAGAGCGGCGGGGCTTCGTCTCAAGTATCGGCAATCGTTCGGGATCGCCAAAAACCTGACGGCCGCGTTCACATTTTCTTCAGAACCGACCGGATCCGCCCGCGTGGCGACGTTTACGCATGGGTCAACGGGGATAGCCTCCCGACCATGGACGGTCCCGGCCTGTTGGGCGGCCGATACGAACTCCGCGACATCCTCGGGTTCGGGGGAATGGCCGAGGTCCGTGACGGCTGGGACACGCGTCTGGACCGGGCCGTCGCAGTGAAGCTGCTCTACCCGGGCTTGAGTTCGCAGCCCGAGACCCGCGAACGGTTCACCGTCGAAGCGCGCTCGGCTGCCGCGCTCAACCATCCCGACATCGTCTCGATCTTCGACTTCGGCGACGACGACGAGTCACCGTTCATCGTGATGGAGCGGTTGCCCGGCGAGACGCTGGGCGACCGAATCGAGCTGGGCCAGCTGTCGTCGGCCGAGGTGCGCGAGGTGCTGTGCAGCGTGTTGTCCGCGCTGTCGGCGGCACACGCGGCGGGCATGCTGCATCGCGACGTCAAGCCGGGCAACGTCCTGCTGACGTCGTCCGGCGGGGTCAAGCTCGCCGACTTCGGCATCGCGAAGACCCCCGGCGGGGCCCACACGACGACCGGTCAGATCGTCGGCACGCTGGCCTACCTGAGTCCCGAGCGGATCGCGAGCAAGCCGGCGTCCATCGCCGACGACCTCTACGCCGTCGGCGTGGTCGGTTACGAGGCGCTGACCGGCGAGAAGCCGTTCCAGCAGGACGAGATCATGCCGTTGGCCCGGGCGATCCTCGAGGAGGATCCGGTGCCCTTGACCACGCTGCGCCCCGACGTGGACCCCGACCTCGCCGCCGTGATCGAACGGGCGATGTCGCGCGACCCGCAGCGCCGGTTCGCCACTGCCGACGACATGCGCGACGCACTCACCGGGGGAGCGGCCCGCCGGTTCACCCCCGCCCGGCCCGTCGCGTTCGCAGCTCCCGTGAGTCAGCCACCGGTGTCCGCACCGTCGACGGGCTCGACTTCGCGGCCGATCACCAGGGTGTTCGACGCGCCCACCGACACGTTCCCGGCCGTGTCCACGAGTGCCGTCGACGACGGGCACAGGGCAGGCAGGGGCCGGGCCGTCGCCGTGGCATCGGCAGTCCTGTGTTCGATGGCAGCGCTGGTAGTGGTGTTTGGCCTCGATCGGTCGCCGACGTCGACACCGAGCGACACCGAGCCGGTCAGCATCAGCACGCCCGCCGCGCCGCCCCCCGCACCGCCGCCGCCTGCTCCGCTGACCGTCACTCAACTGGCACCCGCCCCGGTCGTCGAGCCGCAGGCCCCCGCGCCCGCTCCCGTCATCGAGCAGGCCACGCAGCAGAAGGAGCGCGGCGGCAACAACGGAAACGGCAAGGGCAACGGCAACGGCACCAAGAAGCCGAAGTAGCTCAGCGGTCTAGCGGATCCACTTCCACGGCTTGTCCCAGTGGCCGGGCGGTACGCCCACGACGTGGCCGATCTGACCGGGAGGCACGCCCAGCCACTGGCCGACCTGTCCCGGCGGCAGCTTGGGATCCCAGTGATCGGGGTCGGCCTGGGCGGGCGCACCCGCCGCCATCGCACCCAGTCCCATGGCCGCGGAGATCGCCGCCGTGGCTGCGAGCTTCTTCACGTTCACCGGTCACTCCCTTCGTTCGGTCACGCCTGTGCCCATGATCAACACCCGGCACGGCGGTCGTGTTCCGGCATCGTCGTTGCCCGACGCCGCGGTGCTTCCGGCGGTACCCTCGGTGAACAACTGAACATGCCGTAGACGCGTGGCGGGAGAAACCTCCTCAACCGGAGGCGCCGTAGGAGCAATGTCCTCCCCAGGAATCTCTCAGGCCCAAGCACCGCCGCGTCGAGGCGACTCTGGAGAACAGCGACCGCACTGCAGCCGTCGCTTACCGAAGGTGAAAGGCGTTGCGGCGCCCAAACTCTCAGGTGCCAGGACAGAGCGGGGAGGTGCCGTATTCGATGCCCTCCTGGGCGCGACGAAACCGGAGTGCCTCGTGACCATCAGCGTGTTCGATCTCTTCACCGTCGGCATCGGGCCGTCGAGTTCCCACACCGTGGGGCCGATGCGCGCCGCCGCACGCTTCGTCGAAGGCCTCTCCGACGACGGCGTGCTCGCCGCAGTCCGTGACCTGCGGGTGGAGCTGTTCGGCTCGCTCGCCGCCACCGGCGCAGGCCACGGCACGATGTCCGCGGTGCTGGTGGGGCTGGAGGGCCTGCATCCCGATCGGATCGATGCCGACGACATGGCAGCGCGGCTGCAGCGGATGCGCGAGACGGGTCTGGTCCGCCTCGGCGGGCAGGTCGAGGTTCCATTCCGCGAGGCCGACATCGCGCTCTCACCGCAGATCGTCCTCGACCGGCACCCCAACGCCATCACGCTCACCGCTCTCGGCGAGGACGCCGACGTGCTCGCCGCCAAGACGTACTTCTCGGTCGGCGGGGGGTTCGTGGTCGCCGAGGAAGAGGCCGCCCCCGACCCGGGGCAGGCCAAGGGCGTCGTCTTCGGATCGGCGCGCGAACTCCTCGACCTGGCGACCCGCCGCGACACGTCGATCTGCTCGGTCATGGCCGAGCACGAGCAAGCCCTGCGACCGATGCCCGAGGTGCGTGCGCGTCTACTGCACATCCGCGACGTCATGGCGCAGTGCTTCGAGCGCGGCATCGCCCAGGACGGCTACCTACCCGGCGGGCTTCAGGTCCGCCGGAGGGCGCGGGCCTGGCACGAGCGGCTGGCGGCCGAGGATCCGGAACGCGATCCCGTCTTTGCCGAGGATTGGGTGAACCTGGTAGCGCTCGCGGTCAACGAGGAGAACGCCGCGGGCGGACGCGTCGTCACGGCGCCCACCAACGGTGCGGCGGGCATCATCCCTGCGGTCCTGCACTATGCCGTGCACTACTGCCCGGCAGGGCGGGCCGACCCCGACGACACCGCCGTTCGCTTCCTGCTGACCGCGGGGGCGATCGGGTCGCTCTACAAGGAACTCGCATCGATCTCCGGCGCGGAGGTCGGGTGTCAGGGCGAGGTGGGCTCCGCGGCGTCGATGGCGGCGGGCGGCCTCACCGAAATCCTGGGTGGCACACCGGCTCAGGTTGAGAACGCCGCGGAGATAGCGATGGAACACAGCCTTGGTCTCACGTGTGATCCGATCGCCGGGCTGGTGCAGATCCCCTGCATCGAACGCAACGCGATCTCGGCGGGCAAGGCCATCAACGCGGCACGGATGGCGATGCGCGGCGACGGAACCCACCGGGTGAGCCTCGACGAGGTGATCGAGACCATGCGGGCCACCGGCCGGGACATGAGTTCCAAGTACAAGGAGACGTCCGCGGGCGGATTGGCCGTCGCCGTCAACGTCGTGGAGTGCTGAGCCCTACCCGCGTCCGTGGCAGCTCTTGTACTTCTTGCCGCTCCCGCAGAAGCATGCACCGCGCCGCGGTATCGGCATCTCGTCGAGCCGACCGGCGAGGGCCTTGTCGATGACGTCGTCGAGCCTGCCCGGTGTGGCGGGTTCCTCGGACAGGATCCAGATCGTCAGCAGCACACCGACGATGGCGGAGAGAGCGGTGGCGACCACCGGCGGCTCAGCGGACTGCCCGCGAAGCCACCTCGCGAGTGGGGCGGACACCGGTTCGACGGTCTCCGCCAGGACCTCGACCGACTCGGCGGAGTCGACGGTGCGCAGGGCCGATTTGAGCTGGAACAGGTCGCGCGCCGGCATCCGGTAAAAGACGCCGTCGAGACCGAGGCGGTTTACCTGACGTCCATGACGACGGGACCGATGCATGCGTGCCGCATGTATCGGAACGGATGATCGCAGATCGGGCAAGCTCCATCATCGTCTTGCTGCGTCACCGCCTGGTGCGGTCGGAGGCGGTGGGCGACCATGGTGGTGGTGTGCGTGAACAGCGTGGACAACATGACAGTCCCCCCAGACGTCGAGCGATGTTTTCCCCGTGGACCAGCATAGACCGGGAAAACCGACGTGGACGTCAAAAGTTAGCAAATTCTCCCGCGTCAGCCCGGCGGGGCCGGTGCGGGGGTCGGCGCCGTGGCCGGCTGCCTCGGCGCGGGCCCGGGTGCAATCCCGGGAGCCTGACCGGGTGCGGGGACGGCGCCGGGTGCGGGCGCGCCGCCTGCCGGCGGTGCCATGCCCGGCCCCATCGGCGGAGGCGGTTGCTGCAGTGTCGGTGACGGCGTGGTGGGCTGCGCGGGGATCCGGTCGACGCCGTTGCCCTTGACGATAAGAACGGCCAGCACGATGAACCCGGCCAGCGCGATCACTGCCAGCGCCGCAAGCGCATACCAGAGCGCATTCGCTGCCTTGCCTACCTGCGGTGACGTCGTCGTCGCCATTGAGCACCACCCTTCGCGCTGCCGAGTGTAGCGAGACGTTTCGGCGCCGAAGTGTCAACCCTTGCGGCACGCGTGCCGCGATCGTAAGACCATGGGCGGACGCCGTACGCCTGCGCGTAACCGCTGCGACAGTCGCCCGGCAGACACTGCGCCGTGCCCATCACGCCGAACCGGCGCAGCGTGCTCAAGGCGGGTGCCGTGTTCGCCGCACTGCCCGTCGTCGGGTTCACCGATCGCCGGCGAGCCGGACCTCTGGCTGGCGACCCATTCACTCTGGGCGTCGCGTCCGGTGAACCCGCGCCCGACGGCGTAGTGCTGTGGACGCGGCTGGCGCCGAACCCGTTGGCCGAGGACGGCTTCGGCGGCATGCCCGCCCGCGCGGCGGACGTCGAATGGGAGGTGGCGACCGACGAGTCGTTCAGCGCAGTGGTGCGACGCGGTGTGACGACGGCCCTGCCCGAGTCGGCGCACAGCGTGCACGTCGAGCTGAGCGGGCTGCGGCCGGGCGCCGAGTACTTCTACCGGTTCCGCACGTCGGGCCACGTGTCTCCGCCCGGGCGCACCCGCACTTCCCCGGAACCGGGCTCGCTGCAGCCGTTCAGGATGTGCTTCGCGTCGTGTTCGCACTACGAGCAGGGCTGGTTCACGGCGTACCGCCACCTCGCCGACGAGCAGCCGGACCTCGTCCTGCATCTTGGGGATTACCAGTACGAGTACGCCGCCGGCCGCAGCACCGAGCGGGTGCGCGACCACGTCGGACCCGAGACGGTGACGCTGGCGGGCTACCGGCAGCGCTACGCCCAGTACAAGACGGACCCGGACTTGCAGGCGGCACACGCCGCCGCGCCGTGGCTGGTGGTGTTCGACGATCACGAGGTCGCCAACAACTGGGCCGACGGAGTGCCCGACGAGCCGGATCCCAGTTTCCTCGGCCGCCGCGCTGCAGCCCTTCGGGCGTACTACGAGAACATGCCGCTGCGACCGTCGGCGCGGCCCCGTGGCATCGACATGGCTCTGCACCGGCGGGTCGACTGGGGTGCGCTGGCGTCGTTCCACATGCTCGACACGAGGCAGTACCGCACGGATCAACCCTGCGGTGACGTCTATCGATCGGACTGCCCCGAACGGCATTCGCCCGCAGCCACTTTGACCGGCGCCGAGCAGGAGCGCTGGCTGCTCGACGGGTTCGCTCGCTCACGGGCGCGGTGGGACGTCCTCGGCCAGCAGGTGTTCTTCGGCGAGGTCGACCTGGTGGCAGGGGAGGGCCGCGGCTACAACCCCGACGCGTGGGACGGCTACACCGTCAATCGGGATCGCATCGTCGCGGGCATCGTCGGCTCGCCCGTGCGCAACGCCGTCGTGCTCACCGGCGACGTCCACGCGCACTGGGCCGCCGAGATCCGCGAGCGGGCGGGCGACCCGTCGTCGCGAACGGTGGCGACCGAACTGGTGACCAGCTCGATCACCTCGGGCGGCGACGGCTCGGACACCAGGCCCGACGTCGAGGCGGTGCTACCCGAGAACCCGCACATCCGGTACTTCTCGGATCGCCGCGGTTACGTGCGCACCCGAATCACGCCCGACGCGATCGAAGCCGACTTCCGCACGGTGCCCTTCGTGTCGCGGCCCGGTGCGCCGATCGCGACCGGCGCGTCGTTCGTGATCGCCGATCGCGACCCCGCCCTCCACCGAACTGGAGCGTAGCGTCGCCGATCGGCCGCAATCACGACGTGACTCTCCAGTTCGGCGAAAGTTCGGCGCGAGCTACTCGTTGTCCCCACCCGTCGAGGCGGCGTCGGCCGCGAAGGACTGGTCGTGCGACGACGGCCACGCCCAGTCCCGAACCTCGGGGATGTCCTCGCCGTGGGCACGGGTGTATTGGCGTGCGGCCAGGCGCTTGTCGACCATCTGCTGGCGCAGCGTGGCGTAGCGCGAGCCCAGGGACGGCACGCGGTCGATGACGTCCATCACCAGGTGGTAGCGGTCCAGGTCGTTGAGCATCACCATGTCGAACGGCGTCGTCGTGGTGCCCTCCTCCTTGTAGCCGCGGACGTGGATGTTCTCGTTCACGGCGCGGCGGTAGGTCAGGCGGTGGATCAGCCACGGGTAGCCGTGGTAGGCGAAGATGACCGGCCGGTCGCGGGTGAAGATCATGTCGAACTCGCGGTTGGTCAGGCCGTGCGGGTGTTCCTTCTCGTCCTGCAGGCGCATCAGGTCCACGACGTTGACGAAGCGGATCTTCAGCTCCGGCAACTGCTTTCGCAGGATGTCAACGGCAGCCAGACCTTCGAGGGTGGGTATGTCACCGCACGTGGCGACCACCACGTCGGGGTTCTCACCTGCCTCCTCGGTGCCTGCCCACTCCCAGATGCCGAGCCCCCGCGTGCAGTGCGCGACGGCCTCGTCCATCGTGAGGAAGTTGGGGCTGGGCTGCTTGCCGGCCACCACGACGTTGACGTACTGGCGCGAGCGCAGGCAGTGGTCGTAGGTGGAAAGCAGGGTGTTGGCGTCCGGCGGCAGGTAGACCCGCACCACCTCTGCCTTCTTGTTGATGACGTGGTCGATGAAACCGGGGTCCTGATGGCTGAACCCGTTGTGGTCCTGACGCCAAACATGGCTGGAGAGCAGGTAGTTCAGGCTGGCGATGGGCCGGCGCCAGGGAATCTCGTTGGTCACCTTCAGCCACTTGGCGTGCTGGTTCATCATCGAGTCGACGATGTGGATGAACGCCTCGTAGCAGTTGAACAGGCCGTGCCTGCCGGTCAGCAGGTAGCCCTCGAGCCAGCCCTGGCACTGATGCTCGGACAGCATCTCCATGACCCGTCCGGCGCGGGCCAGGTGCTCGTCGACCTCGGGGCTTTCGTACTCGGCGTTCCACTGCTTGTCGGTCGCCTCGTACACCGATTGCAGGCGGTTCGACGCGGTCTCGTCGGGGCCGAAGATGCGGAAGTTGTCCGGGTTCAGCCGGATTACCTCGGTGAGCCAGTTGCCGAGGATTCGAGTGGATTCGGCGATCGTGGCGCCCGGTGCGGGCACCTCGACGGCGTAGTCGCGGAAGTCGGGCAGCCGTAGATCCCGCAGCAGCAGTCCGCCGTTGGCGTGCGAGATGGCGCTCATGCGCAGGCCGCCGGGCGGGGCGAGTTCGGCGATCATCGGGTCGAGTTTGCCGTCGGCGTCGAACAATTCGTCGGCACGGTAGGACCCCAGCCAGTCGTTGAGCACCTGCAGGTGTTCGGGGGTGTCGCGGGCGCTGCTCAGCGGCACCTGGTGGGCGCGCCACGACCCGGTGCTCTTCTTGCCGTCGATGTACGCGGGCCCGGTCCAGCCCTTCGGGGTGCGGAAGACGATCATCGGCCAGCGAGGCGTGCGGTCGTCGTCCTCGGGCCACGCCTTGATCTCCGCGATCTGGTCGAGCACGGTGTCGAGCAGCTGGGCGAACTCGCGGTGCGCGGTCGCATGCTCGGCCTCCTCGGTGGCGGTGAAGAAGTGCGGCTCGTAGCCGTAGCCGATCATCAGGCTGCGCAGGTCGTCCTCCGGAATGCGCGCCAGCACAGTCGGATTGGCGATCTTGTAGCCGTTGAGGTGCAGGATCGGCAGGACGACACCGTCGTTGACGCGGTGGGTGAACTTGTTGGAGTGCCAGCTGGTGGCCAGCGGACCGGTCTCGGCCTCGCCGTCACCCACGACCGCCGCGACGAGCAGGTCGGGGTTGTCGAAGGCTGCGCCGTAGGCGTGGGAGAGCGCGTAGCCGAGTTCGCCGCCCTCGTGGATCGAGCCGGGCGTCTCGGGCGCGACGTGCGACGGGATGCCACCGGGGAACGAGAACTGCCGGAACAGTCGGCGCATGCCCTCCTCGTCGGCGGTGACGTCGGAGTACACCTCGGAGTAGGTGCCGTCGAGGTAGGCGTTGGCAACCAGTCCCGGACCGCCGTGGCCGGGGCCGGTGACGTACATGGTGGGCTGCTCGCGCTCGCGGATCGCACGGTTGAGGTGGGCGTAGATGAAGTTCAGCCCTGGCGTGGTGCCCCAGTGCCCGAGCAGGCGGGGTTTGACGTCGTCGCGTGACAGCGGTGTGCGCAGCAGCGGATTGCTCAGCAGGTAGATCTGCCCGACGGACAGGTAGTTGGCGGCGCGCCACCAGCCGTCCACCTGGGCCAGGGTGTCGTCGCTCAACGGTGCGGTGTCGATGGTGCGCCAGGCCGTCGGTTCACGCTCGGTGTCGGTGGTCAGTACCACTAGTGCTCCTCGTGCTCGGGGTCTGCAGTCCATGTAACCCGCATCACCGAGTTCATGCAGGCGGCGTATCCAGGTGTTCACCAGGGCGTTGATTGCATTGGGCAGGACTTGGGTAGTGAAGGGGGGCGCTGCCTGGGCCTATCCGCTACGGGGGAATGGCTCGCAGACAAGCAACGTTGCGTTGTAACGCAAATGGACCAGTGGACGATTTCCTTTGCAGTGTGATGAACTGATCTCACTGAACTGGCGCGCGAGCTGCAGATTCGAAGTTCGAACAGAAACACCAGGGTTGGGAAGGTAATGAGAATGCGTATTGCAACCAAGGCTTTGATTGCATCGGGCGGCGTGGCCGCTGCGCTGTTGGGCACGGCCGGGATGGCCTCCGCGGCCCCCGACACCGAGGCCATCGTGAACACCACGTGCACGTACCCGCAGATCATCGCGGCCGTGAACGCACAGGATCCCGCCGTCGCGCAGCAGATCACCAGCGACCGGCAGGCCGTCGGCGTCCTGCAGGGCTTCGTTGCGGCGAACCCCCAGCAGCGTCGTGGGCTCATCGCGCAGGCGCAGATGTTCCCGCAGCTCACCCAGTACACCGGGCTGATCAACAACGTTGCGGGCACCTGCAACAACTTCTGACGTAGCACGATGCGGTGAAGACCGGCCGGGATCTCCCGGCCGGTCTTTCCGTCGTCAGGGCCCCGTTTCGCTCGACAGGCCGGCGAGCTTCTCGTTGCACGCGGTGAGCGTCGCCGCGATGGCATCCACCGCCTTGGCGCGTGTTTCCTCATCGGTCGGCAGGTCGGCGAACATCCCGCGCAGGATGTTCAGCCGGGCCGACTCCAGCCATGCCGCCAAGTCGGCGTCGCGCAGCCAACGCGACTGAGCGTCGTTGTCGGACATCGTGATCCGCAGCCAGTCCGCCGGTTCGTCGGGGTGGGGTACCGGCACGCACAGCGCGTTGCGTTCGTCGTCGGTGTCGTAGTTCGCCTCGACGTGTGCGATGAGCGCCGAGCTGAACACCTGTTGGCAACCGCGCACGCTCTGCAGCGTGATCTTCCCGTCGGAGAACACCGGCACCGACGGTGGCCGCGACAGGCCCGACGCCGTGCAGTCGACGTAGAGGCTGCCGGGGTCGGCGGGCATGGTGCCGTCGCGCAGGGTCAGCCGTTCCGGTTCGATCCGCTCCACGCGGCCGAGCCGCACCACGTCGCCGATGCGGCGCAGCTGCTCCAGCTCGCGCTCGGACACGATGGCGCAGTGGTACATGGTGGGCTCGACCGCCGTGTCGATCCGCATCAGGCTGCCGTTGGCCTCGAGGCGTTCGAAGAGGTCGTCGACGGAGGTGGCCTCGAAGGAGGCTTGCATGCGGCCGACGATCGCGGCCCGGACCTCGTCGAGGAACCGCGGCGCAGGCTGTACCGTCGCCCGGTTCATCAGCCAGGAGTCGCGCGGCATGATCCAGCGGACCCGCTCGGGTGGAATGCCGTTGCGCAGCAACCACAGGCACGCGTCCATCCCGGTCTTGCCCGCGCCGACGATCGTGAAGTGGTCGTAGTGCGACGCCCGCCCGGGCAGGTCGTTGGGGGTGACGACCTCGACGTCGGGGGCCGCCGCGTACGGCGGGGGACGCATCGACGGGACCGTGGTCTTCAGGTAGGTGGCGTCGACGACGCGACGTCGGACGTCGACGGTGTGCTCGGCGCCGTCGAGCGTGCGGAGGCGGTGGTCGCCGAGGTAGTGCGTCATCGGCAGGTAGGTCAGCCGGCCGGTGGGCTCGAGGTGGTGGCGCATCACCTGGTCGTAGTAGGCGCACACCTCGCTGCCGCTGGCGAGTTCGTAGAAGCCCTCGTTCCACCCGCCGGAGTCGATGACGTCGTCGCCGAACGGACGGGAGTTCACGCCGTAGTAGGCCGACGGCTGGTGCAGCCGGACGAACGGGTAGGTCGACAGCCAGTGGCCGCCGGGCTGGTGGCCCTCGTCGACGAGGACGACCGTGGCCTGCGTGTCGGTGGTGTCGGTGAGGAGCGTGTCGACGAACGCCATGCCCATGGCGCCTGCTCCCACGACGAGGTAGTCGGCTTCGATGGTGCTCACCGGTGCCGACGCTACGCCGGAGGCGCCCGGCAGTGGAGCGGTTTGCGGTGACGATTCGTTTGGCGGACCGGGTGCCGACTAGCCCCGGATCACGGTCTCGCCGAACTCCGTGATCGTCTCAGGCGGCGCGAAGTCGGCGAACCACACGTAGAAGCGTTGTGCGCCCTGGTCTTCGAGCCTGCGGAAGTGGGCGCCGAGCGACTGGGCGTCGCCGCACACCAGGCCGGGCCCGAGGTGACCGAACCGCCGTTGCGCCTTCTCGGTGGTCGCTGCCGGGTCGTCGCCGCTGCGGACGAAACCGGTCATCTGCTGCACCGTCGCCTTGGCCGTGCCGATCTTCGGCAGGAATTCCGGCAATCGGTCGACGTAGGTGGCGGGCAGGTTCCACCAGTCGGCGTGTTCGCGGACCAGGCCGAGCATCCGCGGTCCGATGCCGCCGAGCACGATGGGGATCGGTTGGCTGGGCGTGGGAATCTGGGCGCGCTCGTCGTCGGCGCCCCAGTACTGCCGCAGGGCACGCAGCGTGTCGCCGAGGGCGTCGACGCGTTCGCGTGGTGACGCGGTGCTGAGGTCGAACTTGGCGAGTTCGTCGGGCATGGATCCGGAGCCGAGTCCGAGTTCGAAGCGCCCGCCCGAGGCCTCGGCGAGCGTGACGGTCTGCTTGGCCAGCACGGCGGGGTGCCGGAACGCGTCGCACAGGACGAGGTGGCCGATCTTCAACCGTTCGGTGTGCGCGGCCATCCACGTCGCGACGGTCATGGCCTCCCAGATGGGACTGGTCGGCGCCATCGGCGTCTCGAGGTGATCGAGGAACGCGATGCCGTCGAATCCCGCCGTCTCCGCGGTGCGGGCCTTCTGCACCAGATCGTCGAGGCCCTGCCTGCTCTGCGGGACGTAGAGGAACCATTCGGCCATCCGGTGTCCTTCCGTGGGTGGAGCCCCGATGGTAACGGCATTCTCCGTAGAAGAGAGCGCGTTTCGGCCGGCGGTCGCCGGTCCGACGCGGCGCGGGCTGGCTGTTAGCATCGCGACGATCGTCGACTCCGATCTGAAGGAGGGCCCGTGGCCCGCACCGCGGCAGTGTGGGTCTCGTTGGCCGTCGGCTCGATACTGTGCGCGTCCGGCGTCGCGGCCGCCGATCCGCACCCACCTGCCACGGCCTTCGCGATCGGCATGTGCGTCGACGGCACGCAACCCGTTCAGGAACGGCCCCTGCGCTTCGCCTACAACTGCGACGGCACCGGCGTCATGACCGGCATGAACTGGACGTCGTGGGGTCGCGCCGGCGCGAACGGCACCGGCACCGACGTCGCGATCGAATGTCAGCCCAACTGCGCGCAGGGAACTCGGCTCGCCAACCCGATCGTCGTGCGGGCGTGGAACCCCGTGTCGCCGACGAGCGACGACTGTCCGCGCGGCGTGCAGTACTACTCCGACGTCACGATCGCATACCCGAAGAGTGCGCCGCCGTGGATCGACCCGGGCACGACGTGGGACGTGGGCACCGACTTCGTGACCGTCGATGGCATGCCTGCGGTGCACTTCTCCGGGCTCGCGCCGAACTGCCTAGCCCGCTAGCCACCACCCGGTCGATTCCGAGGTGATGGTGGCCGCGGGGTGCCTATACTCCGAGCGAGTGGTAACGGCATTCTCCTTTGACGAGAGTGCATTCCCGGCAGTGAGAGGACGGTCGACGTGGGAGCGTGCGACGGGAGGATCGCCCTGGTCACCGGCAGCAGCCGGGGACTGGGCAAGGCGATCGCGCAGCGGCTGGCTGCCGAGGGCGCGACGGTCGCACTGACCGCCCGCACGATGGACCCCGACCCCAAGTACGACGGCTCCCTGGCCCAGACCCGCGACGAGATCCTCGCCGGCGGTGGCCACGCGATCGCCGTGCAGGCCGACTTGTCGTCCAGCGAGGACCGCGAGCGGCTGTTCGCCGAGGTGGTGGAATCGGTTGGTGCGCCCGACATCCTGGTCAACAACGCAGCCGTGACGTTCCTGCGCCCGCTCGACGGGTTCCCGGAGAAGCGGGTACGGCTGATGCTGGAGATGCACCTCGTCGGACCGCTGCACCTGTGCCAGTTGGCGATTCCTGCGATGCGCGAGCGGGGTCGGGGCTGGATCCTCAACCTCACGTCGGTGGGCGGGGATCTGCCGGATGGGCCGCCGTTCTCGGAGTTCGACCGCGAGGCGGGCTTCGGGATCTACGGGACGGCGAAGGCCGGGCTGAACCGGCTGACGAAGAGCTTGGCCGCCGAGTTGTACGACGACGGCATCGCGGTCAACGCCGCAGCACCGTCGGACCCGGTCGCGACGCCGGGGGCGGGCACGCTGGACCTGGCGAAGACGAAGACCGAGGACATCGCGCTGATCACCGAGACGGCGTTCCGGCTGTGTACGGGTGATCCGGCGACGTCGACCGGCCTGATCGTGAAGACCCAGCCGTTCCTGCGTGAAGTCGGTTGGTTGGGTGACTGAACTCGGCCTCGACGGGCTGCGGATCCGGCTTGCCCGCAGCGGTGTTCGCGAGGTCGGCGTGCTGGCGGGCGGGGCGTCGAGCCTGACGTTCCGCGGCGTGCTCGACGAGCGGCCGGTCGTGGTGAAGGTGGCGCCGCCCGGGCACGAGCCGGTCGGCCATCGCGACGTGCTGCGGCAGGCGCGCATCCTCAGGGCGCTCGGGCCAACCGACGTGCCGGTCCCGGAGGTGCTGGTCGAGGACGCCGGGTCGCCGCCGCTGTTCGTGATGACGTTGGTGGCGGGTGAGTCGTTCGAGCCGCTGTTCGACGGCGGCACGGGGTTCGACGACACTGTGGCGCAGCGTTATCGGAGTGCGGCTCGAACCTTGGCCGCACTGCACGCGCTGAGCCCGGTCGACCTGGGTGCGGGTGAGGAGCCCGTGGTCGACGCGGCGGCCGAGGTGGAGCGCTGGTGCGCGACGCTGCGGACCGTCGCTCAGGATCTGGTGCCGGGCTGGGAAGCGGTCAGCGGCGAGCTGTTGGCCGGTGTGCCCGCACCGCTGGGTCCCGCGATCGTGCACGGCGACTTCCGACTGGGAAATCTGCTGGCCGTCGGGAGTGAGGTGACGGCGGTGATCGATTGGGAGATCTGGTCGGTAGGCGATCCGCGCATTGATCTGGGCTGGTTCCTGGCCAATGCCGACCCGGCCACGTACTCGCGGCCGTCACCATATGTCGACGCCGTGCCGTCGCGTGGTGACCTGCTCGGACAGTACGGTGACGCGCCGGACGTGGCGTGGTTCATCGCGCTGGCGTGCTTCAAGTCCGCGGCGACGTGGTCGCTGATCGTCAAGCACAATCGCCGGAGGCCAACGCCACGTGCGGAGTTCGAGGAGATGGCGCCCGTGCTGCCGCGGCTCCTGCAGCGGGCGCGAACGCTGCTGGCCTAACCCCGCGGTATGCCTGCGAGCCGGTCGGCGAACTTCGCCTCTGCCGCCTCGCGCAGCCGCAGCACGTGCTCGGACGGGAACCCGTCGGGTGCGGGTGCGACGTCCTTGAGCAGCTGGCGTGCCAACGTCACCTTGTGCACCTCGGTCGGGCCGTCGGCCAGGCCCAGCACGAACGATTCGGTCAGGTACTGCACGAACGGCATCTCGTGCGACGTGCCGAGTGACCCGTGGATCTGCAATGCGCGCGCCGACACGTCGTGCAGCACCTTCTGCATCATGGCCTTGACGGCCGAGATGTCGCCCCGGACGGCCTTGTAGTCGTTGAACTTGTCTATCTTCCAGGCGGTTTGGAGGGTCAGCAGCCGGAACGCCTCGATCTCCATCCAGGAGTCGGCGATCATCTCCTGCACCATCTGCTTGTTGGCCAGCACCTCGCCCTGGGTGTAGCGCGACACGGCCCGCTCGGTGATCATGTCGTAGATCCGGCGCACCAGCCCGACCGTCCGCATGGCGTGATGGATGCGGCCGCCGCCGAGGCGGGTCTGCGCCACGACGAAGGCGCCGCCGCGCGGGCCGAGCATGTGATCGTCGGGCACGCGGACGTTCTCGTAGCGCACGTACCCTTCGCGGCCGCCGCCGAGCGGCTGATAACCCAGGCCGACGTCGCGCAGGATGTTGATGCCGGGGGTGTCGCCGGGCAGCACGAACATCGAATAGCGCTGATAGGGCGGCGCTTCGGGGTCGGTCATCGCCATGACGATGATGAACGACGCCATCGAGGCGAACGACGAGTACCATTTCTCGCCGTTGATGACCCAGTGGTCGCCGTCCTGCACGGCGGTGGTGGTGAAGACCTTGGGGTCGGCGCCGCCTTGGGGCTCGGTCATCGAGAAGCACGACACGATGCGGTTGTCGAGCAGCGGCTCGAGGTAGCGCTGCTTCAGCTCCGGCGTGCCGTAGTGCGCGAGGATCTCGCTGTTGCCCGAATCCGGTGCCTGCGACCCGAATACGATCGGCGCGCACTCGGAGCGTCCGAGAATCTCGTTCAGCAGCGCGAGCTTCACCTGCCCGAAGCCCGGGCCGCCGAGGTGCGGGCCCAGGTGGGTGGCCCACAGCCCGCGGTCCTTCACGATCCGCTGCAGCGGTGGGATCAGCGCCTGGCGCACGGGGTCGTTGAGGTCGTGGGACTCCTCGACGATCATGTCGATCGGTTCGCACTCCTCGCGGACGAACTGCTCGACCCATGCGAGTTGTTCGGCCCACTCGGGGTCGGTGGTGAAGTCCCACGCCATGCGTCGGTCCTTTCAGCTGGGGCCTGTCACGACCACGCGGCGCGGCGTGCGGCCGCGTCGTCGGTGGCGTGGGTGAGCACCTGGTTGCGGTTCTCGAGTTCGAGTGCGGCGTCGAGGTTCGGCGCGTCGGTGTTGACCTGCAATGCGCGCTTGGTCAGTTCGACGCCGAGCGGTGCCAGCCCGGCCACCTGGCCGGCCAGTTCCAGCGCGCGGTCGAGCAGGGCGTCGGCGGTGACCACCTGGCTGACCAGCCCGCGGCGGTCTGCTTCGTCGGCGAGCACGGTGCGACCGGTGAGCGTCCAGTCGGCGGCGACGCTGGTTCCGACGATGCGGGGGAGGTGGTAGCTGGTGCCCATCTCCGCGCCCGACAGGCCGAGCAGGATGGCGGCGTTGCCGAACTTGGCCGTGTCCGAACAGATTCGGATGTCGGATGCCAGACATAGCGCCAGACCTGCGCCGACGCAGGCGCCGTTGACGGCGGCGATGACCGGCTGCGGTGCGTCGCGGATGGCGCGGGGGAGTGCGGCCATGGCCTCCTGGAAGCGCATCCGGTCGATCGCGGGGGCGGTGGCCTCGAGCATGCCGGGACCGAAGTCGCGGACGTCGATGCCTGAGCAGAACCCGCGGCCCGACCCGGTGAGCACGATGGCGCGCACGGACTGGTCGCCGCCGAGCGCGCGCAGCGTGGCGACGAGTTCGTCGCGCATGACCTCGTTGATCGCGTTGAGCCGGTCGGGCCGGTTCAATTGCAGGACCGCGACGCCGTCGGTCAACGTGTCGAGGAGCAGTGTCTCCATCGTCAGACTCGCTCGATGATGGTCGCGGTGCCCATGCCGCCGCCGGTGCACATGGTGACCAGGCCGGTGGTGAGGTCGCGGCGTTCGAGTTCGTCGAGCACGGTGCCGATGAGCATGGCCCCGGTGGCGCCGATGGGGTGGCCGAGCGCAATGGCGCCGCCGTTGACGTTGACCCGCTCGGGATCGAGGCCGAGATCGCGGATCGTCTTGAGCGGCACGGCGGCGAACGCCTCGTTGACCTCCCAGAGGTCGATGTCGGCGGCACGCATGCCGGCGCGGTCGAGGCAGCGCTGCGCGGCGGGGCCCGGCGCGGTCAGCATGATGATCGGCTCGCTCCCGATGGCCGCGGTCGCGCGGATGCGGGCGCGCGGGGTCACGTCGTGCCCGTCGAGCCAGGCCTTGGATGCCACGGCTGCCGCGGCGGCACCGTCGACGACGCCCGAGGAGTTCCCCGCGTGGTGCACGTGGTCGATCGTCTCGACGCCGTAGCGCTCGGCGCCGATCTGGTCGAACGTCCGGCACTCGCCGTCGACGGAGGCGGAACCCATTGGTGCGAACGCAGGTTTGAGGCCGGAGAGATTCTCGGCGGTTGTGCCGGGCCGGGGGTGCTCGTCGGTCTCGAGCACAACGGACCCGTCGGCGTCGGTGACCGGGATGACCGACCGGTCGAAGCGGCCCTCGGCGATGGCTACGGCGGCGCGCCGCTGGCTTTCGGCGGCGTAGGCGTCGACGTCGGCGCGGGTGAAGCCCTCCAGCGTGGCGATCAGGTCGGCCGAGATGCCCTGCGGGACGGTGGGGTAGCGCGCCCGGAAGGCGGGGTTGTCGCCGTCGATGGTCGGTAGGCCGACCCCGACGTCCCAGCGCGACATGGATTCGACGCCGCCGGCGAGCACGAGGTGCTCGGCGCCGGATGCCACGGCGGTCGCGGCGACGGTGATCGCCTGCTGGCCGGAGCCGCAGAACCGGTTGAGCGTCATGCCGGGCACGCTCTCGGGCCACCCGGCAAGCAGGACCGACAGCCTTGCGATGTCGTCGGCGTGGTCACCGGACAGGATGCCGTTGCCCCCGATGACGTCGTCGACCTCCGCGGGGTCGAAGCCGGTGCGCCGGGCAAGCGCGGTGAGGCACTGGGCGAACAACGCCTGCGGATGGATGCCGTGCAGAGCGCCGTCGGGGCGGCCCTTGCCGCGGGGCGTGCGGACGGCGTCGATGATCCAGGCGTCGATGTCGAACTCCCGTCGTTGCGAGAACCGGTGATCCGATATTGAGAATCATGTTCTCATGCTCACCGGTCTACCACGCCGGGTTTGGAACGCGTTCTCGCCCGTGGGCGTTCCGGCGCTTCGAGTGCGGCATAGGCTGGTCACCGCCGTGGCATGCCATCGCGCGCCGCCGGCCCGACGCAATCCCTGGAGGATCCGTGGACCAGTTGACTCTCGGTGTCATCGCCAACACCCGCAAGGAGAACGAGCACCGCCTGCCGGTCCACCCGGAGCACCTCGACCGCATCGACGCCGACGTCCTCAGCCGCATCCATCTCGAGCGGGGTTACGGCGAGCGCTTCGGCGTCAGCGACGAACAGCTCGAGCGCCACGTCGCGGGGACGCGCTCGCGCGCCGAGCTGATCGCCGAGTGCGACGTGATCCTGCTGGCCAAGCCCGACGCCAGGGATCTGGCCGAGTTGCGCGACGGCCAGGTGCTGTGGGGCTGGCCGCACTGCGTGCAGGACCGCGAACTGACCCAGCAGGCGATCGACCGCAAGCTGACGCTGATCGCGTTCGAGGCGATGAACCTCTGGAGCGAGGACGGCGCCTTCAAGCTGCACGTCTTCCACAAGAACAACGAGATGGCCGGCTACTGCTCGGTGCTACATGCCCTGTCGCTCATCGGGTCGACGGGCACCTACGGGCGACGGATGCGGGCGGCGGTCATCGGGTTCGGCGCCACCGCACGCGGTGCGGTGACCGGTCTGCACGCCCACGGCGTCGTCGACATCGACGTGCTGACCAACCGCAACGTCGCCGAGGTGGCCAACCCGATCCACTCAGCCAACATCGTGCAGTTCGAGAGCGTCGAGGACGGCAGCTTCGCCCTCACCGACGACGGCAGGGTGCCGCTGGAGCCGTTCCTCGCCGGGCACGACATCGTCGTGAACTGCGTTCTGCAGGACCCCAATGCGCCGCTGATCTTCCTGACCGAGGACGACCTGGCCTCGTTCCGGCCGGGCAGCCTCATCGTCGACGTGTCGTGCGACGAGGGCATGGGATTCAGCTGGGCGACGCCGACCTCGTTCGGGTCGCCGAGCTTCGTCGTCGGCGACAACGTCACCTACTACGCCGTCGACCACAGCCCGTCGTACCTGTGGAACGCCGCGACGTGGGAGATCAGCGCCGCGCTCATCCCGTACCTGCCGACGGTGCTAGGCGGGGCCGAGGCGTGGCGCGACGATCAGACGATCCAGCGCGCCATCGAGATCCAGGACGGCGTCATCGCCAACCCCGAGATTCTCGAGTTCCAGAAGCGGGAGGCCGAGTACCCGCACGCCGCGACCTGAGGCGGCGAGAAACTGGCACCGACTGCCTAGTTCCTCGTCGACTCGCTGGAATGTGCGGTAACTTCTCCTCGACACACCGACTGGCCGCAGCCGAGGAGTTTCTACGGTGGATGCGACACCTTTCGGGCATTACCAGTTGCAGATGCTGCTGGGCCGGGGCGGTATGGGCGAGGTCTACCAGGCCTACGACACCAAGACCGACCGCATCGTCGCGCTCAAGGTCCTCCCGCCGCACATGGCTGCCGACGAGGTCTTCCAGCAGCGGTTCCGCCGCGAATCGCAGGCCGCCGCGGGGGTCAACGACCCGCACGTCGTTCCCATTCACGGCTACGGCGAGATCGACGGCAGGCTCTATCTCGACATGCGGCTGATCGAGGGCCGCACGCTGGGCGCGATCCTGGCCGAGGACAAGAAGCCGCTCGATCCCGCGACTGCGGTGTCGGTGATCGAACAAGTCGCCAGCGCCCTGGACGCCGCGCACGCCAAGGGCCTGATCCACCGCGACGTCAAGCCATCGAACATCCTGCTGACCGATCGGGACTTCGCCTACCTCATCGACTTCGGCCTGGTGCGCACCGCGGGTGAGGCGGGGATGACGACGGCGGGCAACACCCTCGGCACGTTGGGCTATATGGCGCCGGAGCGGTTCGAGGGCGGCCCGATCGACGGCCGCGCGGACACCTACGCGCTGGCCTGCGTGCTCTACGAACTGCTGACCGGGGTGCGGCCGTACCAGGCCGACAGCCTCGAGCAGCAGATCGCCGGGCACATGATGTCGCCGCCACCGAAGCCGTCGGCCACCGACCCGAAGCTCGGCGCGTTCGACGACGTGATCGCCACGGGCATGGCGAAGAAGCCGATCAAGCGGTACCAGACCGCGGCCCAGTTGGCGGGCGCTGCGCGTCGGGCTTTGACCGCACCGGTCCCACGGGCCCGTTCGATCCGGACCAGCGGACGGCATTCCGCGCCGGTGCCGACCGGTCATCACTCCACGCCGTCGCGGGCGCTGGCGGTGTCGAGCGCCGTCGTGGTGCTGGCAGGCCTGTGCGCATTCGGGGCGTGGCAGCTCTGGGGTTCGCCCGCACGGGACACCAAGCCGGTCGGGGTGGCCGAGTCGACGGTGCCCGCGGTGGCACCCGACGGGGCGGTGCCCCAGATCGCCGCGACGGTACCGCCGGACATCCGTGCGACGGGCCGACTGGTGATCGGGGTCAATACGCCCTACGCGCCCAACGAGTTCGAGGATTCGTCCGGCAAGATCGTCGGCTTCGACGTCGACTTGATGAACGCGATCACGCGTGTGCTCGGCCTCGAGCCGGACTACCGCGAGACCGCGTTCGAGAGCATCATGTCGTCGGTCGGCGGCGGGAGCTTCAACGTGGGGATGTCGTCGATCACCGACACCGCCGAGCGGGAGAAGACCGTCGACTTCGTGACCTACTTCCAGGCGGGCACGCTGTGGGCCCAGCGGTCAGGGGGGTCAGTCGACCCGGACGCGGCGTGCGGGCTGCGGGTCGGCGTGCAGTTCGCGACGATCCAGGAGACCACCGAACTGCCCGCCAAGAGCGCCACGTGTACGGCCGCGGGGTTGGCGCCGATTGACATCGTGGTCTACAGCCGCCAGGACGATCTCACCCAGGCGCTGCTAGCCGGTGATGTCGAGGCGATGTCGGCCGACTCACCGGTCACGGGCTTCGCGGTGAAACTCAGTGCGGGCGCGCTCGAGCCGGCCGGCGAGATCTTCGACGTCGCGCCATACGGCTATCCCGTCGCCAAGGGTTCGCCGCTCGCCGAGTCGCTGCGGTTGGCGGTCGAGCACCTCATCGCCACCGGCGAGTACCGCACGATCGCCACGATGTGGGGTGTCGAGAAGGGCATGATCGACGCGCCCACGATCAACGCCGCCGTCGGGTGACCGGGTGAGCGACCCGGTCGTCGCGCCGGTGCCCGGTGCGCCGAATCTGCTGCTCGGCGCGTACGACGTCGGCACGGTCGGCTACCGCGTCGAGGAGTTCTTCGTCTCGGGCACAGCGGCTTCCGCGGACGCATCCACGAAGGCCGACTACACCACCCGCATCGTCGCGCTGACGCCCACCGACCCGGCCCGGTTCAGCGGAACGGTGATCGTGGAGTGGCTCAACGTCAGCGGTGGTCTCGATGCGCCCGCGGTGTGGTTCATGGCGCACCGCGAGATCGTCCGCGCGGGCCACGCCTACCTCGCGGTGTCCGCGCAGCGGGTCGGGATCGAGGGCGGCGCCAGCCTGGGCCTGGACATGTCGCTCAAGACGCAGAATCCGCAACGGTATTCGGCACTGCGCCATCCCGGCGACGCGTACGCCTACGACGTGTTCAGCCAGGCCGGACGGGTGGTGCGCGACGCCGACGTCCTGGGCGGACTGACGCCGGAAACGGTAGTGGCGGTGGGGGAGTCGCAGTCCGCGCTGTTCCTCACGACGTACGTCAACGTCGTCGACGCGCAGGCCGCGGTGTACGACGGATTCCTGGTGCACTCCCGGTTCGGCCCGGCAGCGCCGCTGGACGGCAGTTCGATCTTCGACGATGCCGGCGATCAGCGGGCGGTGCCGTTCGTCGACGACTTGCGGGTGCCTGTGCTGACGGTGATCACCGAGACCGACCTCGTCGGCGGTGTACGCGCCGGGTATCACGCTGCGCGACAATCGGACTCGGAGTGCCTGCGGGTGTGGGAGATCCCGGGTACGGCGCACGCCGACAACTACACGATCAACGTGGGCTTCATCGACTCCGGTGGGGCGCCGCTGGCCGACCTGGTGGGGGCCTACGCCCCGACGCGGTCGCTGATGGGCCAGGAGTTGCCGTACGCCATCAACTTCGCACCGCAGCACCACTACGTGTTGCAGGCCGCGATCGCAGGGCTCGTCGAATGGGTGCGCACCGGCGCGACGCCACCCTGCGCCCCGCCGATCGACCTGACCGATGCCGCCGAACTCGTCGTCGACGAGCACGGTCTGGCCTCCGGCGGCGTCCGCACGCCGTGGGTCGACGTGCCGGTGGCGCGGACCTCGGGTCTCCCGCCGGGCGGCGGGTTGCCGACCAACGTGATGGCGTTGCTGTTCGGCTCCGGCGAGGTGTTCGACGCCGAGAGGCTCGACCGGCTCTACCCGGGCGGCGCCGCGGAGTACCTCGGCCGGTTCACCGATGCGCTCGACACGGCGATCGCGGCCGGGTTCCTGCTGGCCGCCGACCGCGAGGAGATCGTCACCCTCGCCGCCGCGACCTACCCGGCTGCCGGCTAGCGCCGCCGACGGCACCAAATCGTCACATCTCGCGACGGGCCGAGAGCGCTCTGAACGCTTAGTATCGCAAAGGAGCCCGACGATGTTTGCTGCATCGACGACCGGGCAACCAAGGGGGGCTCGTGGCCAGGTTGCAAGAGCAGGCGCCGACGGCCGTGAACCGTCTGGGCGACGCCGTCGCAGGCGTCGGCATCGTCCCGGCCTACCAGCCGATCGTCGCGCTGCCGGACGGCGTCACCGTCGGTTACGAGGCGTTGGCGCGGTGGCCGTCGCTCGACGACCCGCGTCCGCAGGCGGTGTTCGAGTATGCCGCTGAACACGGCGGCCTCGATGGCCTCGACCAGTCGTGCATCACCGCAGGGGTCGACGTCGCGCTCCGCAACGACCTGGCGCCCGGCACGATGCTGCTGGTCAACTGCGAGCCCACCAGCACGTACGTCGGGCCCGATGACGACCAGGTCCTGGCGTCGGGGCGGGACCGTCTCCGGGTCACGTTCGAGTTCACCGAGCGCAGTCTGCTCGCGCACCCGCAGGCGCTGCTGCGCAAGCTGGCGCGAATCCGCGCCGACGGCTTCTCGATCGCTCTCGACGACGTTGGCGCGCATCCGGATTCGCTGGCGATGCTCGACGTCGTCCGCCCCGACATCATCAAGCTCGATCTCGCTCTGGTGCAGTCGGACCCGTCACGCGATCAGGCCCGGACGCTGTCGGCGGTGCTGGCCCATCACGAACGCACCGGCGCCGTGATCCTCGCCGAGGGCATCGAGAACGACCACCACCTCGAGCAGGCGCTGGCGCTCGGAGCCGACCTGGGGCAGGGCTACAAGTACGGCCGCGCCCGTTCACTCGAGGAGCACGGCGACGCCGCGCCGTGGTCGATGCCCCGGGAGCGCAACGTCGTAGCCGTGGACTCGCAGTCGCCGTTCGACCTCGCGTCGCGGCTGCTCGAGCCGCGGACGGCCCGCAAGCGGACGCTGCTGGCGTTCTCGCGGCACATCGAGAGCCAGGCCCGTCACGCCGCCGACCCGCCCATGCTGATGACCGCGCTGCAGCGCGCGACGTACTTCACGCCGCGCACCAGAATGAACTATCAGGCAATGGCGGCCGAGCTGCCGCTCGTCGCCGTGTTCGGCGAGGATCTGCCCGACGATCTCGGCCACGGGGTGCGCGGTGTGCCGCTGGCCTCCGACGATCCGCTCCGCCTGGAGTGGACGGTGGTGATCTTGGGCCCGCATACGGCGTCGGCACTGATTGCCCGCGAGCGCGACACCCCTGAGGCGTGGGTGGCCGATGGAGACCGACGATTCGACGTCGTGATGACCCACGACCGGTCGCTGGTGACGATGTGCGTGCGGAGCCTGCTGGACCGCATGTGCTGAGACTGGCCCGCGGCGTTCCGCTCAGTTGGGTGTGGCTGGCGATCCTGTTCGTGACGACGCGGCGCCAACGGTCGGCAGGGCGGCTGGGATCGCGCCGTCTGCAGCGCGAGCACTCGACGAATCTGCGCCGGCTGCGGACCGAGCCCGCGCGGGTTCTGGTGTCGAGCCTGTTCTGGCTCGACGATCGCCGGTGGTGGCCGTACGTCCCGGTGTTCGCGACGGTGGTGGTGCCCGCCGAGCGCCGATTGGGCACGGGGCGTTGGCTTCTCGTCGGCTCTGCAGCGCACGTCATCGGCACCTACGTCGGGCAGGGCCACCTGCGGCTGCGCATCCGCACGGGCCGTGCACCGTCGCGCTTGGTCAACGTTCGCGACGTCGGTGTCAGCTACTACGTGCTCGGGGTGGCAGGCGCGCTGTCCGGCTACGTCCCGACTGCATGGCGGGCACGGACCCAGATGATCGTCACGGGCGCGCTCGCGGCCAACGCGGTAGCACGCCCGACCGCCACCGAGGTCGGGCACCTCACGGCCTTCACCGTCGGGCTCGCAGCGAGCACGACGGCACCCGATCGCGACTGTAAGCCGTACCCTCCCGACGACTGGCCGAGCGCCAAACCGCGTCCCTAGGTCGACTCAGGGTCGCAGGGCCACTCGGATGCACCCGTCGGTCTTGTTCTTGAACATGTCGTAGGCGCGGACGCCCTCGGACAGCGGCAGGTCGTGCGTGATGAGCATCGACGGGTCGAGGTCGCCCTGCTGCACGTAGTCGAAGAACTGCGGGATGTAGCGCTGGCCGTGCTGCTGCGCCGAGCGCAGCGTGAGGCCCTTGTTCATGATGGCGCCCATCGGGAACTTGTCGGTCAGGCCAAAGACGCCGAGCACCGAGACGACGCCACCCTTGCGGCAGGCGAGGATTGCCTCGCGCAGGCTGGCGGCACGATCGGTTTCCAGCCGCAGGGCCTGCTTGGCGCGGTCGTAGGCGTGCTGCACGCCGGTGCTGTGCGCCTCCATGCCGACGGCTTCGATCACCGAGTCTGGGCCGCGGCCGCCCGTGGCCTCCCGCAGCGCCTCCTGCACGCTGTCGACCTCGGCGTAGTTGATGGTCTCGGCGCCTAGTCTCTCTGCGAGAGAGAGCCTTTCGGGCAGACGGTCGATGACGAGAACCTTGCCCGCGCCGTTGAGCAGCGCGCTGCGGGCGGCCATCAGACCGACGGCGCCAGCGCCCCACACCGCGACGGTGTCGTCGGCGGCGATGTTGCAAAAGTCGGCGCCCATGTACCCGGTCGGCACGGCGTCGGACATGAACAGGGCCTGCTCGTCGGTCACGTACTCGGGCACCTCGAAGCAGTTGACGTCGCCGAACGGCACGCGGATGTACTGGGCGTGCGAGCCTGCGTAGCCGCCGAATTCGTGGGTGTAGCCGTAGATGCCGGCCGTGGGCGAGCCGAGGATCGGGGCCTGCAGCTCGGCGTTCGGGTTGGTGGTGTCGCACAGCGAGTACAGGTCGCGGTCGCAGTACCAACACTGGTTGCACGCGATGAACGACGGGACGACGACGCGTGCGCCGACCTTCGTCTTGGTGACGTCGCGGCCGACTTCGATGACTTCGCCCATGAATTCGTGGCCGAAGACGTCGCCTTCGCGCATGCCGGGGATGTAGCCGTCGATGAAGTGCAGATCGGATCCGCAGGTGGTGGTGAGCCGCACCTGCACGATCACGTCATTGGGGTTGAGCATCTGGGGGTCGTCGACGGTCTCGTAGGAGATGTCGTTGACGCCGTTCCATACGAGCGCTTTCATGTCGTGTCCTTCTCAGCGTTCCGACGAGCGGGCGCTGGGGTTGTTCTTGATGGTGGGCAGTTCGCCGGTGAGCAGCAGCGCTCGCGCCCGGTAGAGCGCCTTGAACAGCAGTGGGCCGGTGAGCGCACCGGGGGCGGCCGCGTTAATGCGACCGATGACCTCGGTGCCGCGGTGCTGGGGTGCGTCGCGGAACTCCAGGACGATGCCCATCTCCGACTCGGGATTGACGTCTACGAAGCGCAGCCGTTCGCCCTCTTCGGACGAGACCACGCAGTTCCACTCCGCGCCGTTGTCGCCTGCGAAGTCGAACCGGAGTCGGTCGACGCCCGAGGATTCGACGACGGCGATGTCGCCGAAGATCTGCGAGAGGTGGCCAGGGTCCCGCAGGAAGTCCATCACCTGATGACGTGGCCGACCGATGGTGACGGCCTGCACCCGTGACTCGGTGGTGGCGACATCGGCGACCCGTTCTGCCACCTTCTCCGCGACGTGCTTCAACTGCTCTTTGACGTTGTCGACAACGTTCATCGGTTCTCCTCGAATGTCATTGACGTCCGCGTACCCGAGGGCCGATGCGCGAAACGTCGCGCCCAATCCCGCCGAAAGGGGTGGCCAATCGCCCAACCTTGGTGTTTGCTGTGAATGCGGAGTGTTGCCGAAGGCCGAGGCAGGGGGGTCCGCATGGCCGAACTGAACCCGCGTGCGCCGACGTCGGCCGACGTCGGTCGACTCGATGCAGCGATCGACGGAATCGGCATCGACCCCGCCTTTCAGCCCATCGTTGCGCTCCCAGGCGAGCAGGTGATCGGCTTCGAGGCGCTGGCCCGCTGGCCGGTGCTCGACGATCCCCGGCCGCAGCGGGTGTTCGCGCATGCGACCGACCACGGCGACCTCGACCGGCTCGACCAGACCTGCATCAAGGCGGCCCTGCGCGGCGCTCTGCACGACGATCAGCCGGAAGGCACCCTGCTGCTGGTCAACTGCGAACCCACCAGCGCCTACGTGGGGCCGACGGAACTGTCCGTCCTGGACCGGGCGCGGAACCACTTCCGGGTGACGTTCGAATTCACCGAACGCAGTCTGCTGGCGCATCCCCGCGCACTGCTGCGCAAGCTGGCCGACGTTCGCGCCGATGGGTTCTTCGTCGCGCTCGACGACGTTGGTGCACAACCGGATTCGCTGGCGTTGCTCGACGTCATCCGCCCGGACATCGTCAAACTGGACCTGGCTCTGGTGCAGTCGAACCCGTCGCGCGATCAGGCGCGGACGATGTCGGCGGTGCTGGCCCACCACGAGCGCACCGGCGCGGTGATCCTCGCCGAGGGAATCGAGACCGACGAACACCTCGAGCAGGCGCTGGCGCTGGGGGCGACGCTCGGTCAGGGCTTCATGTTCGGCCAGGCGGCCGCCATCGACGACGCGGCAACGGCGTGGCCGATGCCGCTCGAGCGCAATCTGGTGGACGTGGAGTCGCGGTCACCGTTCGAGGTGGCCACGGAGACCCACCCCGTCCGGACAGCCCGCAAGGACACGCTGGTGGCGTTCTCGCGGCACATCGAAACCCAGGCGTGGCATGCCGCGGACCCGCCCATGCTCATGGCAGCGCTGCAGCGCGGGCGCCACCTCACGCCGGCCACCCATGCCTGCTACGAGGAGCTAGCGACCCGACTGCCGCTGGTGGCCGTCTTCGGTGCGGACATGCCGGACGACCCGGGTTCCGGTCTGCGCTACGTGCCGCTGGCGCCGTCGGACCCGCTGTGCCGGGAGTGGGCGGTGGTCATGCTCGGCCCGCACACGGCCGCCGCACTCCTGGCCCGCGAGCAAGACTCGTCGGACGACGACGTGGTGCTCGATCGCGAACGCCGCTTCGACCTCGTCATGACCCACGACCGCGCGCTGGTCACGTCATGCGCGCGCAGCCTGCTGGACCGGATGCGCTGAGCCAGGTCACGCACGTCGAGTCACCGTAGTCACACCAGTCACTCGACGGGCCGCGGCAATCGAGTTGCGGATGTTCCACCTGACGAGCGAATTCGTCGGGCGGCGAACGCCTTCCGGGACGTTTTCGCTCACCAGGTGGAACAAGTCCCGGTCCGTCACGCCAGCCCGCGCAGTGACGGGTGTGACTCAAGAGACTCGACCCGTCACCACGGTTACTCGGCGGCCTGCTGCTCCTCGGCACGCTCCCGGATCGCGTGTCCGCCGTCCTCCTGCTCCATCGCGTCGTACATGGCGTCGGACTTCGACTCCGGCATGAACGGCGGCAGCAGGGGCGTGGCCGGGTCGGTGATCGCCTCGATGACGAACGGGCGGTCCGCGGCGAAGGCGCGCTGCCAGGCGTCACCGGCCTGCGCGGACTCGGTGATCCGCACGGCGCCGAGTCCGAGCATCTCGGCGTATGCGGCATACGGGAACGACGGCACCTTCTGCGAGTCGTCGAAGCGCGGGTTGTTCTCCATTTCCCGCTGCTCCCAGGACACTTCGGACAGGTCGCCGTTGTGCAGGATCAGCACGACGAAGCGCGGATCAGTCCAGTCCTGGTAGCGGTCGGCCAGCGTGACGAGTTCCTGTAGGCCCGCCATCTGCATTGCGCCGTCGCCGATGAGCGCGACGACGGGCCGGTCCGGCGCGTCGAGTTTGGCGGCGATGCCGTAGGGCAGCGCGCTGCCCATGCACGCGAGGTAGCCGGAGAGGTGCGCGGGGACGCCCGGGGGGAGCCGCAGGTGCCGGGCGTACCAGTAGACCGAGGACCCGACGTCGACGGCGACGCGGGCATCGTCTGGCAGGTGCTTGGACAACTCACGGACCACGAACTCGGGGTTGGCGTGGGTGGAGTCCGCGTTGCACCGCTGGTCGGCCAACTCGTGCCACTGCGTGGTCCAGGCGCGCACCTGCTGCTCCCACCCGCGGTCGGTCTTGCGTTTGAGCAGGGGGATCAGGTCGGCGAGTGCCTGGTGCGCGTCGCCGCTGACGGCGATCTCGATGCCGTACTTGGCGCCCAGCACGCGTGGCTCGATGTCGATCTGTACGGCGCGGGCCTGGCCCGGTGCGGGGTAGAACTCGGTCCACGGGTCGTTGGAGCCGACGATGAGCAGCGTGTCGCACTCGGCCATCAGTTGGGCGCTCGCCGTCGTGCCGAGGTGCCCCATCACCCCGGTGTGCCAGGGCAGGGTCTCGTCGAGCACCGGCTTGCCCAGCAGCGACGTGGTGACGCCGGCGCCGGTCGCGTCGACGAGCGCGGCGATCTGGTCGGCGCACCCGGCGGCGCCGCGGCCTACGAGCAGCGCAACCTTGCTGCCCGCATTGATGACCGCGGCGGCGTCGCGGATCTGCGACTCGGGCGAGATGATCTGCGCCCGTGCGGATATGGGCGAGGACGGCACGACGCCGTGGGTGTGCTCGGTCTCCTCGGGCATCTCCGCCTGCTGGACGTCGTGCGGGATGATCAGGCAGGTCGGGGTGCGGGTGGCAATGGCCGTGCGCATGGCGTTGTCGAGCGCGGTCAGCGCCTGCTCGGGCGCGAACACCGTTTGGACGTACTGGCTGCAGACGTCCTTGAACAGCGAGTGCAGGTCCACTTCCTGGAGGTAGCCACTGCCCAGGGCGGTGGACACCACCTGCCCGACGATCGCGACGACGGGCCTGCGGTCGAGCTTGGCGTCGTAGAGGCCGGTGAGCAGGTGGATGGCACCGGGCCCCTGGGTGGCCATGCAGACGCCGACCTTGTCGGTGTACTTCGCGTGCCCGCACGCGGCGAACGCGGCGAGTTCCTCGTGACGGGTGGAGACGAACTCCGGCCCGCCCGATTCGACGCTCCGCTGCATGGCGCCCAGCAACGTGTTGATGCCGTCGCCGGCGTAGCCGAAGACCCTTGCCACGTCCCATTGTTGGAGGCGTTTGACGATGGCGTCGGCGACGAGCTGTGGCTGGGATCCGGTAGTGGTCATGGGGAGGGGCTTACCCGGCCTGCGTTGCGCGAACCGCCCACGTGACGGCCGTGGCCCGTCAGTTGTGCTCGGGCGTGGCGGTGTCGACGGTGTGGTCGACGGTCAGCCGAGAGTCCAGCAGCAGCCCCCAGCGTGCGCGGACCACGTCGTGCGCGGTGCTCGTACCGTCACGACGCGACGCGATGTCGACCAGCGCGGAGGTGATGCTCGACAGCCGGTGGCCGGTGTCCCGCGCCGCGGTGACCAGTTCCATGAAGGCGTCCTCGCTGCTGCATCCCCGGAGTCCGATCAGAACGCCTTCGGCCCGGTCGAGCGTGCGACGTCCGCGCGTCGCGGCGTCGTATCCAGCGGGTCCGGGCTCACGCAGTGGGTTCATCGCCGCCATCACTTGGGGTCAGAACGGCAAGGCGGGGACAGTGGCTCACCCGGATCTGGTCGCCGCCCGAGCGCCGGGCATCGGCCATCTGGGCGGTGGCCACGGCGACGAGTTCGTCGATGACGGCTGTCGCTGGGGCGTCGACGAGCGCGCGTAGGGGCGTGATCAGAGCGCCGATGCTGGCCGTCAGACGGTAGGGCGCCGTGGCCACGGCACTCCGTAGACGTTCGGCCAGCGGTGACGGGTTCGGCGAGGTGAAGACCTCGGCAACGAGGAACCCGGTGTCGCCGACGTGCGCGAGCAGCGTGTCGCGGCGGATGGCCTCGCGGAGCCGTGCGCCGACGCAGACGCGGGCGCGGATGGCAGCCGCCTCGCCCGCCATGGCCTCGTGCAGCCCGAAGCCGTCGAGATCGATCACGATGACGGCGAGGAAGCGGTCGTCGCCGCGGGTGCGGGAGCCGATCAGGGCAGCGAGGCGCTCGTCGAAACCGCTGCGGTTGAGCAGGCCGGTGACCTGATCCAATCCGCCGGCGCGGTCGTTCCGGATGTCGATCAGGCGAAGCGCAACCGAGCACGCCGAAGCCACGAACGCAGTGAGCATGACGATCAGCAGCACGCCGCCGACGGCAAGTACGACGTCGGTCTGGGCAATGCGCAACCCCAGGACGGCCAAAGTCGCCGCTCCGATCGTCCAGGGGATCACCAACGTCTTCGCGCCGTGGAACATGACGGTGAACGCTGACAGCACCGCGAAGGTGACCGCTCCTAGCAGCCCGAGCATGGGCTGCGCCGTGATGAGGCAATCCGTTGCTATGCACGAGGCGCTGACAACGACGAAGGCGAGCGTCACCCGGCGCGAGGGCCAGCGATGCCCAAGCCACGGGACGGTCATGACGACACACGTCACCGCCACGACGACGGCCAGTCCACGACCCCAAAAACCCTGCGGCCCGGCAGAACTCGAGACCAGCCCGAGCGGGATGATGCCCAAGATCAATGTGGTTGCCGCGATGGCGCGGCACACCGGCCGGCACAGATCGTTGGCCGCGAGTTCTGCGGTCAGTCGGTAGTAGTGGTCGGGCCCGAGTGGCGCGGTCAACGCAACACCAACCTGCCTTGCACGTGGCACGACGGCCCCCGCTCACACGAACAGTCGCTCATGTCAGCCCATCCCCCCGGATCAGCGTCGACCGATCCCCCCGGATCAGCGTCGACCGATCCCCCCGGATCAGCATCGACCGATGATAGGTGACGGGCCCGTCACGCGGACGACTTCGACCCAGGCCTCGCTCGGTGGACTATCTTGCGTTCTCCACCTAAGAGGTCACAGCAGCCCGAGCAGCTCCAGATCGGTCGCGTACTTGGCGATCACCGGCGCGGACAGGTGCGGGATGTCCTTGTCCGGCCCGATCTTGGCGTCCTGCACGGCCGCGCGGAAGTGATCGGCCGGCGCGAGTGACCCGTTGATCGGCACAGCAGGGTGCTGGTAGTTGTGCAGCAGTGGGATCAGCGACGCCTGCCGCTGCTTCTCCGGGAGCGCGCGCAGCGCCGTCTCGAATCGCTCGAGCCACGCCGCGTACCCACCGACCACCCGCGTGATCGGGTAACCCGCCTCGACGAGCCAGTCGACGAAGGTGTCCATGCTGATGCCGTCGTCGTACGGGTTCATCACGTGGTAGGTCTCGTAGCCGTCCTGGACCGCAACACCCAGCGTGGAGATCGCCTCGGCGATGAACTCGACTGGCAGGCCGTCGAAGTGGGACCGCTGGCGGCTGCCTCCCTCGTCCAGCTCGTAGAACGAATCGGGCGCGATGCCGGTGGCGACCAGCGAGAGCATCATGCGGGTGAACATGTCCGGCACGTTGAGCTGCCCGGCGTAGGTGGTGTCGGCCATGATCATGTCGCAGCGGAACACCGACACCGGCAGGCCCGCGAGGTCGTGGGCCTCGCGCAGCAGGACCTCGCCGCCCCACTTGCTGTTGCCGTAGCCGTTGGCGTAGGTCTCGTCGACCTTGCGGGTGGCGCTCATCTGCCGGATGTCGGTCTCCTCGACGAACTGACCAGGCGTGATGCCGTCGCCGACGCCGATGGTCGAGACGTAGGCGAACGGCTTGATCCTGGTGGTCAGCGCGATGCGGATCAGCTCGGCGGTGCCGACGACGTTCGGCCCAAACAGCTGGCTGTAGGGCAGGACGTGGTTGACCAGGGCGGCGGGGTCGACGATGAGGTCGACGGTGTCGGCCAGTCGCTGCCAATCCTGCTGCGCGAGGCCGAGGTTCGCCTCACCCTTGTCGCCGGCGAGCACCTCGAGGTGGTCGGCGGCGAGGTCGCGATAATGGGCCAGCAACTGCGGGTCTCCGCTGTTGAAGGTCGCGTCGAGCCGGGCGCGTGCGGCGTCGTCGTCCTTGGCGCGGACCAGTGCGATGACCTTGCCGTCGACCAGGCTCATCCGCTCCAACCACTCGAGCGCGAGGTACCTGCCGAGGAAGCCCGTCGCACCGGTCAGCAGCACCGTGCGCACCTCGCGGGCCGGACCGGGCAGCGACGGTGCGGCGGCGAGGGTGGCCTCGTCGATGAACTCGTCCAGGGTGAGGTCGCTCGCATGCACGTCGGTCGCGTCGCGGCCGTGTACGGCGTCGTACGTCGGTCGCTTCGATCCGCCGCTGCGCTGTGCCTCGACGTAGGCGGCGATGGCCGCGAGGTCGCTGGCTGGGCTGACGATCACGCCGACGGGGACGTCGACGTCGAAGATGTCGTGCAGCAGGTTGGCGAACGTCAACGCCGACAACGAGTCTCCGCCCAGCTCCGTGAACTGCAGGTCGGGGGAGACGTCGGTGGCCGCAGCACCGAGCAACGCACCCGCCGCCCGGCCGACCGTCTCCAGCACGGGCCGGTCTGCGCCGTGCTGCCGCAGTTCGCGCAGTACGTCGGCCTGCCCGTCGACGAGGTCGACGTACAGCTGCTCGAGTTCGGGCCCGTAGCGTGCCTTGAGTTGCGGGCGGGCCAGCTTGCGGATGCCGGTAAGCAGGCCGTTCTCGAGCGTGAACGGCGTGGTCTCGACCAGGAAGTCGCGGGGGATCTCGAAGGACTGCAGGCCGGCGTCGCGGGCGACGGTCTGCAGCGCCTCGCTCAGCAGCGGCTTGACTGCGTCGGTGTCGCCGCCGACGGATGCCAGTGCGTCGTCGGTGGGGACGATCACGGCGAGCACGTAGGATCGGGCGCTGTTGCCGTACACGAAGATCTGCCGGATGGACGGGTGACCGCCGTAGGCTGCCTCGAGCTTGGAGACGGTGACGAACTCGCCCTGGGAGAGCTTGAGGACATTGTTGCGGCGGTCGACGTAGACGAGCTGGTCGGGTCCGGTCTCGGCCATCACGTCGCCGGTGTGGTACCAGCCGTCGGCGTCGAAGAGTTCAGCGGTGATCTCGGGTCGCCGGTAGTACCCGGGGATGAGATCGGTTGACTTGACGTACAACTCGCCGCGCGGGTAGGGCCGGTCGGTGGCGAAGTAGCCAAGCTCGGGCACGTCGACGAGCTTGTAGTCGAGCACTGGCGGGCGCCGCAGCGTGTCGTCGACCAGCACCACGCCGTCTTCGGTGGAGCCGTAGCCGTTGATGAGGTGCAGGTCCATGAAGTCCTCGGCCCAGGCCCGCAGCTCGGGCGAGATGGGCGCGGAGCCCGTCATCGCCGAGAACTGCCGTCCGCCAAACATGTTCACGCGCTGTTCGGCGAGAATCTCCTGCTCGACCTCGTCGCGGTCGGCGCCGTCGGCGACGCGCTTGTCGACCTGGCTCTGGATTTCCTGGAACAGCATCTCCCAGATGCGGGGGACCAGGTCGAGCTTGGTGGGGCGCACCAACGCGAGGTCGTCGAGCAGGGTGGACAGGTCGCTCTTCGCGGCGAAGTAGGCGGTGCCGCCTGCGCCGAGCGTCGAGTACAGGATGACGCGGCCCATGACGTGGCTGATCGGCATGAAGTTGAACGTGATCGCGGGCAGCTTGCCCTCGGTGTCCCAGTCGGGGCCGAACCAGCCGCGCCAGCAGTTGGCCATGAGGCGGTCGGTGTACATGGCGCCCTTGGGCGTTCCGGTGCTGCCGGAGGTATAGATCAGCAGTCGCAGGTCGTCGTCGTGACCGCGCACGAGTTCGGGCCCGGCTCCGTGCTCCGGTCCGGCGGCGATGACGTCGTCGAGTGCCTCGACGGTGACGTCCTTCTCCGCCAGCCGGGTGGCGGCGTTTTCGAACGCCTCGCGGTGGTCATCGATTTGCGGGTGGTAGTCGAACACGATGAGTCGCTGGGGCGCGTGCGCGGTGAGCGCGAGTTCGACGGCGTCGGCGAGGTGGTCGACGCTGGACAGGATGGCGACGGGCTCGGTCTCGACCAGGATGGGATGCAGCTGGGAGACGGGGGCGCTGGTCTGCAGCGGGACGGCGACGGCGCCGGAGAGTGAGAGCGCCGCGTCGACGACGACGTAGTCGGCGCTGGTGAAGCCGAGTGTGGCGACGCGGTCGCCGGGCTGTACGGGATCGTTGGAGAGGGAGTCGGCGAGGGCTCGGATGCGCGACCACGTCTCGCCGTAGGTGATGGTGTCGAAGCGGGGCTGGTACTCGGCGACGGTACGGCCGTCTGCGTCCTGCACGAATTCGACGGCGCGCTGGCCGAGGGCGGGGCGGTCGGCGTAGCCGTTCATGACGGTGCGGATGGCGTCGGCGAGCGTCACGCCGGGGCGCTGCAGTGCCTCGGTGATCACAGGGTCGGGCCTGGCGGCGATCAGTTGGGCGTCGCCAGAGGTCAATCGCTCGAAGCGTTCCTGACGGCGGGCTTCGCGAGCGGTGGCGGGAGTGGCCATGTACGTCTCCTCTGACAAATCGGTATTCAGTTCACGTCCGCGGACACCACGGGGTGCCCACTGTCCGAAACTAAGATAGGAAGCCTATGCATTCCTGTGAGTTGGCTGTCAGGAGTCGGGTCGCGAGGATGCGGAGAGGTCGAAACGCCTGCAACAGCGGTGTTTTGGCTCGCGGAGCTAGTGCGCTGCGGTGACCCATGTCATAGCGATGCGTCGTGCGCACCGGGGTCTCGGGGGCCGGCAGGGAGTGCGTCGACCGCCGCGACACAGCAGGCGCGCAGCCGGCGCAGGAATTATTCATCCATGTATCACGTCGTTGGAATGGGTCGGGGTGACTCGGAGCAACCACTCCGGACTAGGGAGCAGTAACCATGAATCTCAAGAAAGCCGTTGCAGGCGTTGCCCTCGCAGGCGGAATGGGGCTGGCTTCGATCGCCGGCAGCTCGGGGGTCGCGCTCGCGGCGCCCGGCGGCGGTGGCGGGTGCCAACCTCCCGTCTGCGCAGGAGGACCCGGGCCGGGCGGACCTGGTGGTGGCGGTGGTCCACAGGGCCCCCGAGGGCCAGGTGGACCTGGCGGGCCTGGCGACTTCCGTGGGCCGGGCGGCCCTGGCAACGGACCCGGCGGTGACCGCGGCCCAGGTGGGCCGGGCGGACCGGGTGACGTCCGTGGTCCGGGTGGACCGGGCGGACCGGGTGACGTCCGTGGACCGGGCGGGCCGGGCGAGGGTCGCGGGCCCGAGAACACCCGCGGGCCGGATGGCCGCGACTGGGGACCACGACCCCCGAATGCGTTCAGCGGCTGGCGCGACGCCCCCTGGGGCGGCGGGCCCGCACCGTGGGGCTGGGGAGCACCGCCGCGGTTCAACTGGGATCGGCCGCTTCCGCCTCCCGGCGGGTACTGGAACTACGGCCCCATCAACTACTGGGGTTACGACCAGACGCCGATCTGGAACCCGGGCTTCAACGGCTGGGGCTTCTATTTCTTCGGGATCTGGATCCCGATCTTCAGCATCTGAGGGATGAGCAGCCGCCTCGCAATCATGCGAGGCGGCTGCTTCGTTTCAGTGGCGTGCGCGGGCTACAGGCTCACGAACCGGAGGTCGCGGCGTCGATGGCGCTGAACTCCTCGTCGCTGAGTTCGATCCCGGCGGCCGCGACGTTCGGTTCGAGGTGGTCGACCCGCGAGGTCCCGGGGATCGGCACGATCACCGGCGAGCGCTTGAGCAGCCAGGCCAGCGCGAGCTGCGACGGGCTGGCCCCGTGGTCGGAAGCCAGAGAGCCCAGTGGACCGTCGGCTTCGGCGAGCGGGCCGGCCGCCAAGGGGAACCATGGGATGAAGGCGATGCCCTGCTTCTCGGCTTCGTCGAGCAGCGGTTCGGCGGTGCGGGTGGTCAGGTTGTAGAGGTTCTGCACCGAGACGATCGGCGCGACCTTCTGCGCGGCCGTGAGTTGGTCGACGTCGACCTCGGAGAGTCCGATGTGTCGGATCTTGCCCTCCTGCTGCAACTTCGCGAGTTCGCCGACCTGGTCCTCGAGCGGGAAGTTCGGGTCGATGCGGTGCAGCTGATGCAGGTCGATGTGGTCGACGCCGAGCCGCCGGAGGCTCATTTCGACCTCCTGGCGTAGGTAGCTGGGGTTGCCGAGCGGCACCCAGACGTCCGGCCCGGTGCGCAACAGCCCGGCCTTGGTCGCGATGACGACGTCGTCGGCGTAGGGATGCAGCGCTTCCCGGATCAACTCCTCGGCGACATAGGGACCGTAGGAGTCGGCGGTGTCGATGAAGTTGACGCCCAGTTCGACGGCGCGACGCAGGACGCGGATGGATTCATCATGATCGTCGGGCGGGCCCCAGACGCCCTTGCCGGTGAGCCGCATCGACCCGAAGCCAAGTCGGTTCACAGTGAGGTCGCCGATGGTGATGGTCCCGGCTGCCGCCGCGCTGGTTGCGTCTGTCATGGTGCTCCGTTTCGTCGGGTTCGGTCCACTTCGAGCGTGGCACCGGTGTGCGCGACTGTCCATGCTTGCGGCACGCACGAGTGGAAGGCCAGATGGGTGTCGCCGCGCATGCTGCGTTAGGACTCAATTCCCCGGGTTGTCATCATGTGATGACGGGCCCAGGCCGAATGTCAGATGCCCCGAGGTCCTGGGTCGTAAGACGAACAGAACGTCCAGCGTCGCCTGTCGCCCAGTGCCGGGCCGTCCCCTCGAGCAGGCTCCCCATGCACCCATGGTGCGCGACGACCGCACGTCACCCGAGCGGCAGCCCCTCCAGCAGCGCATCGCAGTGCACCGGCAGGTCCCGCACCCGGATGCCGGTGGCGTGGTGGATCGCGTTGACGACGGCCGCGGCGGAGCCGACGATGCCGATCTCGCCCGCGCCGCGCGAGCCCATCGGGTTGGCGTGCTCGTCGGCGTCGTCGTCGAGCCAGATCGCCTCCAGCGCAGGCACGTCGGCGTGACTGGCGAAGTGGTAGCTCGCGAGGTCCTGGGTGACGACGTGCCCGAAGCGGTGGTCGCGCACGCTCTCCTCGTGCAGCGCCATGGACAGGCCCATGGTCATGCCGCCGATGAGTTGTGAGCGCAGCGTCGTGGGGTTGATCGCCCGGCCGATGGAGAACACCCCCAGCATGCGGGACACGTGGACTTCGCCGGTGTAGCGGTTGACCCGCACCTCGACGAAGTGCGCGCCGAACGAGTACATCCCGTACTTCTCGTCGGCGTCGCTCTCCGGCGGCTCGGCCGTGGTGGCTGCGCCGACCGACGGGTCGTCGCCGTGGTCCTCTCGAAAGCGTTGCACGGCGGCGTGAATGGTGGCGCCCCACGAGCTGAGGCCCGAGGAGCCGCCCGACACCGACGCAGGCGGTAGGTCGGTGTCCCCGATCTGCAGGTCGACGGCGTCGGTCGCGCAGCCGAGCATGTCCGCGGCGATCTGCGTCAATGCGGTCCACGTGCCGGTCCCGATGTCGGTGGCGCCGATCTGCACGGCGTACCGGCCCGGGGCGACGCACTCGATGCGAGCGGCGTTGCCGGGCATGACCATCGCGGGATACACCGCTGATGCAACGCCGGTGCCGACCAGCCACTCACCGTCGCGCTGGCTGCCCGGTTCTGGATCGCGTGCGTCCCAGCCAAACCGTTCCGCGCCGGTGCGCAGGCACTCGAGGAGCCGACGGTTGGACCACGGGTTGCCGGTCTCGGGGTCGACGTCGGGTTCGTTGCGCACGCGCAGCTCGATCGGGTCCAGGTTGCACGCGATCGCGAGTTCGTCCATCGCGACCTCGAGGGCGAACATGCCGGGGCACTCACCGGGTGCGCGCATCCAAAAAGGAACGGCGACATCGAGTTCGGCGAGCCGGTGCGACGTCTTGCGGGCATCGGCGGCGTACATCATCCGCGTCGGCGTGGCGGTCTGCTCGGCGTACTCCTTGACGGTGGCTGTCTGCTCGACGACCTCGTGGCTGATCGCCGTCAGCCTCCCGTCGGCGCCCGCGCCGAGCCGCAGGTGTTGGATGGTCGGGGTGCGGTAGCCGACCATCGCGAACATCTGCTGCCGCGTGAGCGCCAGCTTGACCGGACGGCCGGGCACCCGTTGTGCCGCCATGACCGCCAGGACGTTGTGCGAGTGCGGTGCACCCTTGGAGCCGAACCCGCCGCCGACGTTCTTGGCGACGACGCGGATCTGCTCGGGCTCGAGACCGAACGTCTGCGCCAGCGTCTTGCGAACGACGTGGACGCCCTGGGTGGAGTCGTACAGCGTCAGCGCCGGCCCGTCGGGATCCCAGGTGGCGATGGTCGCGTGCGGTTCCATCGGGTTGTTGTGCTCATGCGGGGTGGTGTAGGTCTGGTCGACGGTGACCTCGGCCGCGGCGAGTGCGGCGTCGACGTCGCCCTTGGAGGTGTCGGTGGGGTAGTCGGGGTTGACCTGCTCGGGTGCGTAGAGGCTGGGATGGTCAGTGCGCAGCGCGGTGTCGTGGTCGGCCTCGTCGTAGGTGACGGTGACGAGAGCGGCTGCCTGCCGGGCGGTTTCGGCGGTGTCGGCGATGACGCCGCCGATGAGCTGCCCGCGATAGTGCACCTGGTCGTCCTGCAGGACGGTGAGGTCGCCGTCGTCGGTGTCGGCCAGCGCGGGGGCGTTGAACACGGTGAGGACGGCGTGCACGCCGTCGAGCGCTTCGGCTGCCGAGGTGTCCATCGCGGTGATCGTGCCCTTGGCAATGGTGGCCTGGACGGGGTGCAGGTACAGCGGGGCGTCGACCTGGTACTCGAACGCGTAGGCCGCGGTGCCGGTGACCTTCGCGGGCCCGTCGAGGCGGGTGAGCTTGCTGCCGATGGCGTGGGGTTCGACGAGGGTCATCGCTGCCGTCCTTCCGCGAGGGTGGTCAAGGTGGCGACGATGGTCCGCTTGGTCAGCTCGACCTTGAACTCGTTGCCCTGCTGCGGTTCTGCCTGCGCCAGTTCGGCGTCGGCGGCCGCGCGGAACGAGGCCTCGGTGGCGGGCTGGCCGATCAGCGCCTGCTCGGCACGCGTTGCGCGCCAGGGCTTGTGGGCCACGCCGCCGAGCGCGATGCGGGCTCCGGTGACGGTCCCGTCGTCGACGACGATCTCGGCGGCCACGGAGGTGACCGCGAAGGCATAGGAGGCGCGGTCGCGGACCTTGCGGTAGGTGGATCGCGCGCCGTCGGGTGCCGGTGGGATCTCGACGGCGATGATGAGCGCACCCCTGGGAAGGTTGGTGTCGACATCGGGCCGGTCACCGGGTAGGCGGTGAAAGTCGTTGAGCGGCAGGCGGTGTTCGCCGTCCGCGTCGACGTAGACGACGTCGGCGTCGAGCACGGCCATCGCGACGGCCATGTCGGACGGGTGGGCCGCGATGCACTGCTCGGAGGCGCCGAGGATGGCGTGGTAGCGGGTGTACCCGCCGATGGCCGAGCAGCCGGTGCCGGGGGTGCGCTTGTTGCAGGGGGTGGTCAGGTCCTGGAAGTAGACGCAGCGGGTGCGCTGCAGGAGATTCCCTGCGGTGGTGGCGAGGTTGCGCAGCTGACCCGAAGCAGCCGAGAGCAGGGCCCGCGCCAGCACGGGGTAGTGGCTGCGGACCAGCGGGTGGGCGGCGAGGTCGCTGTTGCGGACGTCGGCGCCAATGCGCAGGGTGCCGTCGGGCAGGCGTTCGACGTCGGTGAGGGGCAGGTGGCCGACGTCGACGACGAGTCCGGGTTCGGCGATGCCGAGTTTCATGTGGTCGACGAGGTTGGTGCCGCCGGCGAGGAACACGGCGTCGGGCCGGTCGGCGACGGCGGTGACGGCGTCTTGCACGCTGGTGGCGCGGTGGTACTCGAACGGGATCATCGTGCGGCCTGCTGGATCGCGTCGACGATGTTCGGGTAGGCGGCGCAGCGACAGAGGTTGCCGCTCATGCGTTCTCGGATCTCCGCGTCGGTGAGTTCGGGGCTGTCGTCGAGGTCGTCGCTGACGTGGCTGGGGGAGCCGGACTTGACCTCGTCGAGCATGCCGACCGCGGAGCAGATCTGGCCGGGCGTGCAGTAGCCGCACTGGAAGCCGTCGTGGTCGAGGAAGGCCTGGGCGACGGGGTGCAGGTTGTCGGGCTCGCCGAGGCCTGCGGCGGTAACGATCTCCGCGCCGTCGTGCGCGACGGCGAAGCCGAGGCAGGTGGTGGCGCGTCGGCCGTCGAGCAGCACGGTGCACGATCCGCACTGGCCGTGGTCGCACCCCTTCTTCGGGGCGGTGACGCCGAGGTGTTCGCGCAGCAGGTCGAGGAGGGTGATGCGGTTGTCGATGTGGACGGTGTGGTCGGTGCCGTCAACGCGCAGCGTGACGTCGGTGAAGTGGGCTGACTCCATGGGTGCGTCTTCCCCCGGGGCGGCCTCCTGAAACGGGCCGCCTCGCCGGGCGGTTCAGCGCACCTCTATGGCGTACTCCCCGGCCGGAACCAGTTCTCCGATCACCGGGGCGCCGGGGATCTCGCCTGCGATCAGGAGCCCACCAGAGGTCTGGGCGTCGGCCAGTAGGAGCGCTTCGTCGTCGGTGATCGCCGAGCGGTCGACGTGTGGCGCCACCCACTCGAGGTTGCGCCGGGTCCCGCCGCTGACGTGCCCGGCCGCCAGCGCGTCGCGCGCGGCGTCCAGGTACGGCACCGCCGACGCGTCGATGACCGCCGTGACGCCGCTGGCCCGCGCCAGCTAATAGAGGTGCCCGAGCAGCCCGTTGCCGTCGAAGTTATCGCTATCTGTAACGCCGTGCGTCTGGACAGCCTTTATGTGGAACTAGAGAAACTCACCAAAATCGGTAGAGTCTGCCGCTGGGTCACGCCAGTCTTCTGGTGGTTCGATTCTCGCGGTTACGCCGGTGTGCTCGGCTAGCAAATACAGAAGGTTGGCGCCGTCGATTAGTTCGATCGGCTTGTTTTGCGCGAATTCGAACGACGCTGCTCCGTAGCCACTTGTTGTGACTAGAATTCCTTTGGATGCTCCTTCGTTTTGAAGGGTTCCGTAGAGGTCACGCACGGCTGAAACACCAACGGTGTTCTTGTAGCGCTTGGCCTGAATCACCACCTTGCCTCCAAAAATTGGCCGTGTGTCGAAGGCGACGCAATCAACACCGCCATCCCTTGACGGCCGTGTCTGTCTTGCTTCAAGACCCATCTTTGTAAAGAGGTTCTGTATCAGGGACTCGAACTCGCGGAAGCTCAGATCCATCAAGTTGGGCCTGTCGTCCAAGGCCGACAACGCGTCGGTTTCGGTGACGAATCTCGCGTCAACCATTGATATTTCGAGTACGGGCCGCACGGGCACCAACTCCGTGGCACTTCTCGACACGCCTGCGGAGAGATGTTTGAGGCACGCCTGCGAATTGACATGAGCTAGATCTAATTCAGCGAACGTCTTCCGCGTGACCCGAACAGTGATGAGGCACGGTCGAATTGATCGCCCGGTCCGCGGATCGGTGGTTTCGACGACTCCGTTGAAAACGACGACCTCAAACGGGCCGAAAGTGTTGTATTCGAAGATGTGACCGAGGCAAAGTAAAGTCAACTGGGCAATGCAATCCGCGTAGAGCGCGTTAATGTGTGACACCGAGCGTGCGACCTCAATAACCTTGCCGGTGCTCTTGACGTATCGAAATGACTTGGTTCTCGGCACGATCGTCACGTCTGGTAGCTGGTATTCAACAGCGATTAGCCGTGATTCGTGTGAATGGGCGACTTTCACCTTCCTGTCGTGCTCGCCGAGCACCCACATACGGGACAGTGTTTCTTCGACGGAGTCTGCGATCATCGAAGCAAGCTCTTCGTCGTAGTCGCCGTAGAGTTCTTCAGACATGTACTGAAAGGAGTCGAGGATAGAGGCGTGGTCCTCCAAGCCTTGCTTGAGAACATTGGATAGGGCAAGCACGCGTTCTTCGAGCTGGGTGTTCTGGATATCGACCAGCTCTTCGGCGTCATAGACCTCTAGTTGCCGGTCGTCTAGCTCGACGCTTTCTGGCCACATGGCACGATGCCGCTTTCTGCGTTCAGCCTTCCTGGCGGCCCAATCATTTTCGAAGGCCACCGACTCGGCCGCCTCCATCTCCTCGGCCACCGCTCGCGCCGCTTCGAGTTGATTCAAGCGGAGCTTTTCGCGCTGCTCGTAGGCGTTCCGATCGGCCTCGAATCGACGCTGTGCCTCCGACATCACCGCCGCGGTGTCGAAGAGCGCCACCGTCATGTCGTCCGGAAGAAAGTCCTCTAACGCCGGATACGGCTCACGCACCTCCAGGTATTGGACCCGCAACTTCGCTTTGACCGCATTCAGGGCGGCCTCCTCTTGTGTATAACTCTCGCGAAGACGTCTGCATGCTTCGGTCCAGTCACTTAGCTGCGAGGTCTTGCGCAAATCGCGGCTAACGTAAAGGTCGCTGACGTGTTGAAGTTCCTGTATGCGGCTATTCCGCGCATGCTCGGCACGTTGTTGGCCTCTACCGAACAACCCCATTAGGACCCCCTGATCGAACCTCGACGGTTGATTAAACGCTAACAAAGCAGCCGAACGAGCACAGTCCATTTGGCACGGGTACATGCCGACTCCTTGGACGGCGGAGTCGTCCATTAACGCCGCGGGTGCAGCACACTCACCCGACTTCGCGAACGCGTGGGACGACCTTTTGACGGCGGGCCTGAACCAGCCGCCGGCGTCAGGGGCCGATAACTAGCCTGGTCGGCCAGTCTGATATCCAGGAAAATTGGTCAGTATGGCGACTCGTGGCCGACCTCCGATGGCGGAGTGAACTCGGTCGTTATTGTAGAAGTGCATCCAGTCCGGTAGGCCGTCGTTGCGCTGTTCGGTGAACGCGTAGAGGCGGGCGTCGACCCAGCGGTCGCGCAGGTGGGGTGGAAACGTTCGGTCTTGCCGTTGGTCTGCGGCCGGTAGGGCGGCCATGCACGCTCGATATGTACTTTCCCGCAACCCAAGAGAAGGCGTTGGCGCTCTGCGCAGGATCCCGTTGCTGCCACCGCGACTGTCTTGCTCACGGCTGCGGTGGGCGGCTTGTTGCTCATGTCGACATCGCCGCGAGCCTGGGGTATTGCCATCAGCATCTTCGGATCGCTAGCAGTGGCGCTTGTCGGCGGGTCTTGTCTGCGGATTCTGGATCTCGGATGGTGACCGCGAGCGCCGTGTGACTTTGACGAAGCAACATGACCAGCCTGGGTTTCGGCTCTTGCGCCGTGGGTTTACCTCACGGTGTTCATCATTCCGTTGCTGTTGCTGGACGCCGCGATCTCAGTGTTCCTTCGAGGTCGTCCAGGGACGCTCTCGGAGAGATCGGTCGCGGAATGCTGATCGGCTACATTGCCGGGCCGGCGGCCTTGGCCTTCTTCATTCCGCTGTACTTCCTGGCCGCGGCCACCGGCCTGATCTGAGTCTCGGCTGGGTGGCGTCATCATTTGTTGACGCCATCCAGCCGGCAAGCACCGGGCCGCCTCCCCAGCGCCATCAGTCCACGACACAATCACCGGTATGACCGATGACGCACGCCGTGGGTTCCTGCGGTCGATCCGCAAGGAGGTGCCGCAGGCGCTGACGGGCGGGCCGGTCGACGGGCACGCCGAGGTCGCCGCGATGCTGCGCGAGCTGGGCATCGCGCTGATCGAGTGCGAGCAGCCCACGCACCTGGTCGAGGCGCGGCTGCTGGCGATCGCCAAGAACTACACCGACGAGACCGTCCGCGTCGTCGTGTTCCCGACCGCTCTGATGGTCCAGGTCGGCACCGCTGCCTACGAGGTCTCGACGGTCGTGAAGCCGACGACGCAGCTCGACCTCGCGGGGCGCGTCGACGCAATCGCCGAACTCGCCGAGGTCGGGGCCATCACCGCGGCCGACGCTGCGCGTGAGGCTGCCGAAGCCCGGACGATGCCGCCGCGGTTCGGGCCCGTCGTCACCGTCATCGGCTACACGATCACGACGCTGGGCTTCGGCATGGTGATCAACCCGACGTGGGCGTCGCTGTGGGGGTACGTGTTCCTGGGCGCGGTGGTCGGAGCGATCGTCATGCTGGGCCGGCCCTTCCCGACGCTCGGCGCGGTGCTGCCGACCCTAGCCGCGGCAGTGGTCACGCTGCTGGCGACGTGGTTCGTCGCCGATGCCGCCAACGACGGGTTGCTGGCGGTGATCAGCCCGCCGCTGGTGGCGATGCTGCCGGGTCTGGCGCTGACGATCGGCGCGATGGAGTTGGCCAGCTCGCAGATGATCAGCGGCGCGACCCGCCTGATCTACGGAGTGACCCAACTGGCGCTGCTGGTCTTCGGCGTCGGCCTGGGGATCCATCTCGGCGACGACCTAGAGCCGCAGCAACCGTCGGCGCAGATGGGCAGTTGGTCACTGTACCTGGCCATCCTGGTGATCGCGGTCGGACTGTACGTCTATTTGTCGGCGCCGAAGGGCTCGTTCGTGTGGCTGATTCTGGCCGTCGGGGTGGCGTTGATCGGGCAGAAGGTGGGTGGCCTGTTCCTGTCGCCGACGCACTCGGGCGCGGTCGGCGCGTTCCTGATGGTGCCGTTCGCGATGCTGGCGGTGCGGATCAAGACGTCGCCGCCGGCGATCGTGATGATGCTGTCGGCGTTCTGGGCGCTGGTGCCCGGCGCGCTGAGCTTCGAGACGCTCGGCGAGGCCGTGGCGGGCGAGGGCGACGTGATGACGCTGGGCACGACCGCCGCGGCGATCTTCTCGATCGCGCTCGGTACGCTGATCGGGTGGAGCGTGTTCGCGACGATCAACGCCAGGTTGCCGCGCTGGCGCTGAAACAGCTGCCGATGGCGTAGTTGCTGGGTACCGTTTCCTTCATGCCGTTAGGGGACGGCGCGAAGTTTGCGGGCTACACGATCGAGCGGCAGCTTGGCGCAGGGGGAATGGGCGAGGTCTACCTCGCCCAGCACCCGAGGCTGCCCCGGCACGACGCGATCAAGGTCCTGAAAGCCGGCATCTCGTCGGATCCGGACTACATCGAGCGGTTCAACCGGGAAGCCGATCTGGCGTCGAAGCTGTGGCACCCGCACATCGTCGGGATCCTCGACCGGGGCAAGTACCGCGGTCGGCTGTGGATCTCGATGGACTTCGTCGACGGGACGGACGTCAGTCGCCTGCTGCACGGCCACCCAGATGGGATGCCGGTCGACGAAGCGCTCGAGATCGTCCGGGCGGTGGCGTCGGCGTTGGACTACTCGCACTCCAAGGGCCTACTGCACCGCGACGTGAAGCCCGCCAACATCCTGGTCGCCGACGTCGAGCACGGTGAACGTCGAATCCTGCTCGGCGACTTCGGCGTTGCGCGCGACCTGTCCGATAGCACCTCGGGCGGGCTGACGGCGACGAACATGACCGTCGGCACCGCCGCATACGCCGCGCCCGAGCAGCTGATGGGCCTGCCGCTCGACGGATCGGCCGACCAGTACTCGCTCGCGGCGACCGCCTACCACCTGCTGACCGGCAAGCAGATGTTCCAGGAGTCGAACCCGGCTGTCGTCATCGGCAAGCACCTGAACGCCGAGCCGCCGTCGCTGGGTCGGCCAGAACTCGCCGCGATGGACGCGGTGCTGTCCCGAGCGCTCGACAAGGACCCCAAGGATCGATTCGCGACATGCCTTGACTTCGTGGACGCGTTGGAAAGGTCCTTCGAAGTTCCCGACGAGTCGGCGACGACGCCGACCATCCACACGGCCGACACCATGCAGGCGCCGGTGGCGGCGCCCGTCGTCCGTCAACCGGATTACCCGGCGCGACGTAGCCGCGGCCGGTTGGTCGCCATCGTTACGGGGGCGGCTGCGGCCGTGGTCGCAATAGCTGTGGTCGCCTACCTCGCGCTGCAGCCCGCGGAGGCGCCGCCGTCCGGTGAGCCATTCACGCTCGCGGGCACGTTGAAGGTGGTCGGCAACAACGTCAAGACCGTCGGGCTGCCCGCCGGCTACAAGTGCGCCGGTGCGAAGGAGTTCGGCGACATCGCTCCTGACGCTCCGATCACGATCGAGGACGAGTCGGGGACGCTGCTGGCGAAAGGTGCGTTCGAGGGCAGCACCAGCGGTCCCGACGGCTGTCGGATGGAGTTCCAGGTCGGTGACCTGCCGTCGGGCGCGCGGTTCTATCGCGTGCAGGTCGGCGAGGGTCACGAGCGGAACTTCACGGAGTCCGAGGCCAAGGCCGGCGTCGAGTTTCTGATGGGGACGGTCGATGACCCCACCACCACGCGGCCGAAGCCGGCACCGACGCCAACACCGACGCGCACGGTCACCGTGGCGCCGACGCCAGACATGGAGAAGGTCAGTCTCACGCGGCTGCAGAACATCGCCGACGGCGACCGCTCCGACGTCGCGGTCTATCTCGCCGACCGCTGGATTCCGCAGATCAGCTCGAAGCGGGTGGGGCTCGTCGCGAAGGGCATCACCTGGGACAACCGGACGATCCTCGAGGAGCACCTGCGGCTGCGCAACATCTATCCGGATGTGAAGCTGCTGTGGTCGGGTGACTGGTCGACGTACGACGGTCCCAACTTCTGGGTCACCGTCGTGGGTCTCCAGTCCTACAACCCGTACGACGTCCTCGACTGGTGCACGGAGCAGGGCTTCGACCGGGACAACTGCATCGCAAAGCTGGTCAGCACCACGCATCCGATCGAGGGAAGTACGAAGCTGAACCCCTGACGGTCAGGCTGGCGTCAGGCGGATCGCGGCGATCTTCAGTCGCGTCGCTGCCTCGGTGAACTCCTCGAGCGAGGGCACCGTATCGCTGCCGAACGTCAGGCCCATCGAGCGCTGAGCCTTCTTCGGTCCGTAGCCGGTGGTGACGCGGTGCACGATGTCGGCGACGGTCGCAGGGTCCCTGATGAGCACGCCCTGCATTGGCGTCTTCCTGCCGGCGTGGGTGACCTCGGCGGGAGCGCCGTCGGCGAAGTTGTGCTTCCAGCCGGCCGCGAGGATGACATAAAGGTCGCCGTCGAGGCGGTGCGCGCTGACGGGCACGGCGAAACGCCGTCCCGACTTGCGGCCGGTGTACTCGACGACCATGAAGTCCTTGAGCTTGGAGCCGAGCACGGGGAGGCGGAGAGCGGCTCGCAGCGTCGGGTTGACGGCGCGCAGGAGCGCCTCCGGGGGATGGGACATCTCGATGGTGGCGGCCATGTCGCCACAGTAGGCCCGTCGTGTGGTGTGGATCGCGATTCCGCGACGTTTGCGCTGGTGATGGTGCCGGGGGTTTGATCAAGTCTCGACGTGTACCGTGGCATGCGAGCAATTGGCTTGTGCTGCTGCGACTTCGGTGTCGCGGTGCGCCGCCTGCCGCGGGGGTGCGGGTTGAGCGCCTAGACATGCGGGAACACCGTCAGCGTGGACGGCGTGACCTGCGCCGTCACCAGAATCGCAGCGAAAGGGCGGAGGGATCGGACATGGGCTCGTCAGGGGTCAGCTCTCGTCTGGGCTCGCGCTTCGGGCCTTATGAGCTGCAGTCGGTGATCGGCATCGGCGGGATGGGCGAGGTCTACCGCGCCTACGACACCGTGCGCGAGCGCATGGTTGCGCTCAAGGTGCTGCGGCCCGACGTGGCCGCCGACCCGGTCTTTCAGGACCGCTTCCGCCGCGAGTCGCGGATTGCAGCGCGGCTGCAGGAGCCGCACGTCATCCCCGTGCACGACTTCGGCGAGATCGACGGGGCGCTGTTCATCGACATGCGCCTGGTCGAGGGCTCCAGCGTGAAGGAGGAGCTGCGGCACCACGGCTCGCTCCCGCCGGGGCGGGCGGTGTCGATCGTCGGCCAGGTTGCATCGGCGCTGGACGCCGCGCATGGCAACGGGCTGGTGCATCGCGACATCAAGCCGGAGAACGTGCTGCTGACGACGGAGGACTTCGCCTATCTGGTGGACTTCGGCATCGCCCACGGCGGTGGTGAGGCGACGGTGACGAAGACCGGCCTGGTCATCGGGTCGGCGGCGTACATGGCGCCGGAGCGGTTGAACGGCGAGCCGGGCGGCCCGCCGTCGGACGTGTACTCGCTGGCGTGCCTGCTGTTCGAGAGCCTGACCGGTCGGGCGCCGTTCGAGGCGGGTGACTTGCGGCAGGTGATGAGTGCGCACCTGTTCTCTCCGCCGCCGCGGCCGAGCATCATGCGCCGCGGCGTGCCGGCGGCGTTCGACGACGTGGTGGCGAAGGGCATGGCGAAGAACCCGGCCGAGCGGTACGGGTCGGCGGGGGAGTTGGCCCGCGCTGCGTTGGCTGCGTCGTCGGGACGGGCGGCTTTCGTTCCGCCGGTGCCGCCCCCGGTAGCGGCACCGCCGCGGACGCGCCAGTTCGCGGCGCCCGATCCGCGCCCGGCGTACGCGTCGCACCCGTCGTTGCCGGTGACCCCGCCACCGGTTCGCAAGGCCGGCTTGAGCAGGACACAGAAGGCGTTGCTGCTCGGGACGTTCGCGATGTTCGCGTTGGCAGCTGTACTGGCTGCGGTGGTGGTGGCGAGCGGTGGAGGTTCGGATGACTCGCCGGCGCGGACGCCGCTGGCGGTGCCGCCGTCGACTGCGCCGTCCGCGGCGCCGACGACGACTTCGGAGGAGACGACGACGAGTGCGTCTCCCTCGACGACGTCGTCCTCGACCACTACTACTTCTACTTCGCCGACGACCACGACGAGTGGGGCGCCGATCGCGGGAGTGTCCGGGGCTGACGCGCAGGGCTTCGTCGGTCATTCGGCGCGCTGCGATGCGGGCAGCTCACCCGCGGCGATGATCAGGACGGCGAACTCGCTGGCGATCGTGTGCGAGACCGGGGCGGGGAGCTACTACTACCGCGGCGAGCGGCTGAGTGACGGCGCGCAGTTGGTGCTGCAGAACGCGACGCCGGCGGGTGGTGGGTTCGACGTGGTGAACCCTGCGGATGGGTCGCGGTACCAGGTGCGGCCGGATCAGCTGACGATCTCGAGTAGCCGTGGATCTGAGTCGGATCCTGCGTTGGAGTACGGGGCGCGGTAGGCGGTCGGCGTTGGTTGACAACGCATTTCGATCGACCGAGCTGCACTGAGACAGTCACTGCGGTGCGCATCGAGGCCGAGCTGGCCTCGACAGGCGCTGAATGACTGAAATCGTTTGGCCGGCGCTTCAGTCGTCGACCTGAGGAAAAGGTGTCATCGAGGGTGGAGACGGTGTCGCATAATCGAACGTGCGACGCCGATGCTTAACGGCTGTCGCCTAGGTCGGTCGGTCAGACATCGGGGAAGAGCCGGGGGGCAAGAATGCTGGTTGATCCTGAGATCCTGCGCGCCTTCGCCGGACAGGTCGACATCGCTGCAAGGGAAATCAGCGCAGTGGGCGTCGGCGAGAAGGTTTCGTCTGCTGGGGATGCTCTGCCGGGTTCGACGACGCAGTGGGCGGCGCGGACGGTGGGCGAGCACTTCAGCCAGTTGCTCACTCAGCTGTCGCAGAACGTGACGAAGATGGGGACGGCCGTGCGGGGCGCGGGTGACGCTTTCGAAGTGACTGATGACTCTCTGGCAGGCCAGTTCGACGGGCTCTTCTGACCGATGCTGCCGTCCCGACCGACTCTGCGGAGTTGGAACCCCGATGCGTTGGCGGCATCCGCGGCGGCGATTAGTGCTGCAGCGGAGTCGGTCGCCGGCGCGGTGGGTGGAATAGACACCGCGTGCACTCAGATGCCGGAGACACGGGCGTGGTCTGGTCGCTCGCACGAGGCGGCCAGCGCGATGTTCGGTCGGGCCAGCCGCGACGCGTCGAAGGTGTCCGAGTACGCCAAAGCCGTCGCTGCAGCGCTCAACAGCGGCGGGTCGGCGGTCGGGCAGGCCAGGGCCGCGCTACTGGCCAAGGCGGATCAGGTTGACGCCGGACCGCTCAACGTCAGCGACCAATGGGTGGTGCTGATCGACCCGGTGACGATGTCCGCTGATGACATCGCCAAGCTGCAGAAGCTGGCGGCCGAGGAGCAGGGCGAAATCAACACCCTGTTGACCGCCGTCGGTGACGCCGACGAGAAGACGGCGAACGCCGTTGCTGCGGCCGGCGGACGCTTCGGTTTCGTGGAAGCTAGGCCATCGGGAGATCCGTTCGACATTCCGACGGCGCCTGGACGGCCGCGGGACCAGGTGCCCGATCCGCGCGATCCGATTGGGCTGCTCGATCAGCAGGCGCTACGAAACGGTGACATGGCGATTTCCGTCCGCGAGGTCATCGAGTCGGAGAACGCATACGGCGAGGAGGTGAAGACAGTGATCATGCAGGACGGCAGCAAGCAGGTGATAACCAAGAAGGACCCCTTCGCCTGGCCCAGCAAGCAGAACTTCATCTCAGTCGAGCAATTCGACAAAGACGGCAATGAAGTCTCCGAGTCCAGCTCGTGGCACGACCTCGGAAACGAGTGCGACTACACATCCGTGACGTGGCCGGACGGGTCGAATTTCACCATGTCGATGGATCCGACGGGACACCGCACCGCCGGCTTCACGACCGCCGGAGGGCGACATCAAGCAGTTCCGGTGCAGTTGATCGACAACATGTCGCTCGGAGCGGGTTCAGCGTTGTCAGGCCTCGAGAAGCATGTGGTCAATGGCGGCGGCTTGCCGATGCTGACGGCCGAATCGGTCGAGGACATCGGTAGGTCCGCCAAGTATGGTGGGCCGGCGTTGGGTGTCGCGACGACGGTGTTCGACATGGTGATGGCGGAGTCCGGACGGGACGCGTGCATCGCAGCGTTCGGCGGCGGGGGTGGCGGTGTTGGAGGCTGGGCGTTGGCAGAGGGAGGTGCGATGGCCGGTGCAGCGACAGGACCGTTGGCACCAGTGATGGTCCCGACGCTCGCGGCCGGCGGAGCGCTGCTCGGCGGGTGGGGGTTCGCCGAACTCGGGAAAAAGATCGGAGACCTCGTGTGTCCGTATTGACGCTGCCGGAGCCGCAGGGGTGGGTGTCGAGTGGGCGTCGGCTGGTGTTGGTCACCGTCGCGGGCTTGGCGCCTGCCGTTGCGGCCCTTGGGTTCGGGCTGCGGGCATTACTTCGGGGGAATTACCTGACTGCAGTGGTGATGTGTGGGCTCGGCGCAAGCTTCGTACTCGTCGTAATAGCCCTGCAGCTTGTCCGTCGAGGACGCACAGCCCTACGCGCGGATCATGACTCGACAGGCACAGTGCTGCTGCCGGACCGGCGGTTTTCTGCGCTCGTCGTCGTCAGCCTTGTGCTCGCCACGATGAGCATGCTGGCGATTGCCGTCGCGGTGCCGATGGGAGCGTTCGACATTCCGATGTCTTCGGGTATGAGGATGTTCTCTCCGTTGGTCGCGGGATTCGGTGCGCTGGTGGGAGTAGCCGGCTTGCTTACCGGGTGGCGGCGCGGTGGCGTCGGCTATGTGGGGTTGTCACCGGACGGTGTTGACATCGCCAACATCGTTTACACGGAGTCGGTCGACTGGGACGACATCGCTCAGGTGACAGACACTGCGCATGGAAAGAAGACGCGCAAGGCTGTCGTGCTACAGCTGCAGGACGGCAGCGAGAAGGTCATCGACGGTGCGGACTTGTACGTGCCGGGCGGGGCGACGCTGTATTGGATGGTGCGGCACTACTGGTTGCACGCTGCGGACCGGACTGAATTGGGTGATGGTCGAGCGTTAACGCGAATGTGCGACGGTAGATTCGCGACCGCTTAGAGATGCCGTGACGGGTCCGTTCTCAGTAGGCTTGGCGGTCACGTCTTCGGGATCGCCAGCTTGAATGGCAATCGACGAAAGTTGCGAGTCTCGTCTTAGCTGGCGGATCGGTTTAGCAGCGACCTGCAGTGACCCCACCGGGAGCTTAGAAGCTCCAAAGCCTCGCGGGCAAGAATAAAAGAGGTGACGTGGACGCATCGAGCTGCGTTCTTGCGGCGGGAAAGCGGTGCATCACCGGTGTCCCGTCTTGAGTTATGGGATGACCCATGACAGGCGTCCAGCTTCTTGCAATGCCCCTGGTGAGGATCCTTGAAATCCGACCCTTATCAATGGATCCCATTAATCTATTGGGATAGCGTGGACGGATGCTGGCAACGACACCACTCATGGCGGAGATGGAAACGACCCTGCTGGCCAACGTGGGACGCACACGATTCTCGTTAACGCTCGAAGGCATTCATCGGGGACTCACGAACGAAGAGATGTCCGCGGAGGCCGACCGTGACGGCATCCCGTGCTCGGCTGAAAGCATTGGCATGGTCCGACGTACCCTCACGCTCACGCTTGCCGACCAGCTCCACCCTGCGCCCTCCGACGCCGAAAACCAGTCGTACCTCTACCGGGAGGTGCTGAACTATAAGCACTCGCCCAAACTGCACAAGCTGATAATGACGCGCTTGTCGCAGCTCCAGGCCATCGACCCGGACGTCAAGCTCACACCCCTGGGCCACGTCAATCTCGGAGGCGGCCAGTCTCGCTCGTCCGAGACGCTGCCCGCCCAATGCCCCGATTGCTGGCTGCACCACGCGGGAGAGTGCCCATCCTGACCTCCACAGCGTCGCCGTAGGCCAATGCTCGGCTACGCGCCCGTGTCGACGGCGCACCAGTCGAACGGCGCGCAGACCGACGAGCTGCTCGCCGTCGGCGTCGACGAGGACCGCCTATACGTCGACAAGCTGACTGGCGCGTCCAAACGTGAGGGCCGGGTCCAGTGACGGTGAATTTTCAGCGGACGCTGCAAATCCCCGAGACGGGGGTTGTATCCGCTGCCGCCGGCTCTGGACCGTCGCCCGCTCGCCCACTACGACGAGAGCAGCGCTAGGCGGGTGCTCGTCGATTTGTGCTCGGCCGCGCAGTGGACTGTCCATCACCGGGGAGGTGCCGCCCTCGACCCCGGTCGACCGGGACGGCTACATCGACGCCGGGCTGCCGTGGTTCCACGAACGCGACGCCGATGCGCAGGACCTCGCTCAGTCCAAAATTTCGTCTAACATCGAGGGCGTCGACGAAAAGCCTGGGACCGAGGACGATCAGTTTGTTCCCGTTGACCCGAAGACGGTGATCGCTATCGGCGTCTTCAGTCCCGACGTAGTCGCTGACGGGGAGTGGTAGCTCGTTCGGTCTGGTCAGCCGAAGGTTCGTACGCTGCGGGGGCGACACTCAATCGAAACTTCGTGGTCACCACGCAGGACAACAACTGAGACCTTTCGATTGGCGACATCTCGCCGCAGCGCGCGCAGCAGATCGTTCTGCGAGTCGATGTCGCGATCGCCGACAGCGACTATGGCATCGCCGCGCTCGAAAGGGCCCGCTGAATTATCGCGAACAGCGGTCACCACAAGAGCATGGCCACCGGGTGCGCGGTTGACGGCCCGACGTGCGACGCTCACTCCGAGCGACGCGCGTTCGACCGCTCCGTAGGTGATGAGCTCATGGACGACCTCAGCAACGGTGTCGGCGGGAACTGCGAAGCCGATGCCGTCGGCCTCGGGAATAGCTGCCGTGTTCACGCCGATGACTTGACCGTCGACGTTCACCAACGGCCCCCCGGAGTTCCCCGGATTGATCGCCGCGTCCGTCTGGATGACGTCAAAGATCGCTTGCTTGTCGCCGGTGGGAAGGCTCCGCTTCAGTCCGCTCACGATGCCGATGCTGATGCTCTCCGGGAACTCGCCTAAAGGGCTGCCGAATGCGAAGCAGAGTTCGCCAAGCCGGGCCCCCTGGGGTGAGATCGTAAGTGGCTGAGCAGATTGCGGGTCCACGCGAAGGATCGCCAGATCGGTCAAAGGGTCGCGCCCGACTACCCGTGCCTCGGCCCGCTGCGCGCCGGGAAGCTGAACGTAGATGGGTTCAACGAGGTCTTGTACCACGTGATTGTTTGTGACGAGGTGTTCGACGTCGTAGACGAACGCGGACCCACTACCTTCCTCGAAATCGTGAGTCTGCCCCTTGACGATGGCAGTCGAGAGCACCACCTGCTCAGCCAGATCGATGATCTCGTCACTGAACTGCCGGAGCAACCGCCCCGGTGTGTTAGACATCGAACTCGTCGCCTTCATCGTCCTCGAGCATGGTTCTGCCGCCGAACCGCTTCTGAAGAAGGCTGTCATAGTGGTCCGCTCGGTCAGCCACGAGGTCAATGGTGGCCATGAGCTGATCGGGGGACAGCTCGTCGAAGATGTACAACTCTGCGGTAAGCACGATTTGTACGTTGTCTGGGTCGACGTATGCCTTGGCGAGCGGTGTATTTCGATTGATGGAGTTGACTGCCGCGAACACCTCGGGGCGCATGGTGAAGTCCTCCAGCAGCGGGGAGAAGATCTCGATGCGCGGAGGGTCGTCATCCGCAGTGTGTACGTACACAAGCGCGCTTCCGCGGGGAATGGGGATGTCACCGTCCTCGTCACGCTCAATGGCGTCAACCTTGAACTCGCGCTTGAGTGTCTCCTCGAGCCACTTGTCGAGTTCGTCGGTGCGGCGTTCGCCGCCGGACCCGAATATTCGGCCTAGAAGCGGCGTCGACTGTATCCGTGGTGCGAAGCGGGACAACTCATCATCTCCACTCTGCAAGCTTGCCGGTGGTCATTCTTTCTCGAACCCCGACTGGTCGAACTTCAGCGTCTTCGCGTTCTCCGACACCGTGCGGATCTTGTTCTCGTCAAAGCCGCCTGAGTCGACTGCTTCGATCTCAATCTTCACGACCAGGTTGATGCCCTGTTCCCGAAGGTTGGCGATTACCTCATCGGCGATGTTCTTGAAGTCCATCGCGATCTTGTCCGAGCTGAGCGTCTTGACTCCGTAGAACCGCGTGAACGCGATATCGATAGGGCCGGGGCCGGTTGATGTTCCGGTCCCAGTCCCAGTCCCAGTTCCCGTTCCGGTGCCCTTGCCAGCTTCAGTGTCGGTCTCGGAATCGGTTTCTGTTGGCTCCTCATGCTTCCGCTGATGGATCGCCACGTCGGGCCGGACCAAGAGCAGCGAGTCCGCCGGAGTAGGAGCTGAATGGCTGTCTCCGGGGATCCAGAGTCCGACAAACCGTCCTGAGGCAGCGTCGATCCCGGTCGCCAGGGCAAACGCGTCGGTTTCCCAGATCATCGGAAGGTCGAGGACGCCCTCCTCCAGAACTCGCCGATCCCGCAGGCGCGGCATGTACGGGTACTGGCAGTACAGCCCCCACAGCGCGCCGAGGGTGACGTGACCGTCCTTCCAGATTTGTGGCACCTTGTTGACGGCGAGCCGGATCGTTACCGCGGCCTGCCGAACGGAAAGATCGCCGTCGTTGCCGAGTCGTCGGGCTACTCGTTCGGCCAGGGACTCGGACTGGCCTTCGACCTTCGTTTCTCGCACGACGAATGGAGCGCTCGTATCAGGCTGTGACGGGACCAGTGCCCACGTGAACGTTTGCAGCAGACGCGACTTCACCGTCTGGTCGGCCTGCGCCTGCCGAGTCGACGCTTGATTCTTTTGGTTTTGGGTCAGATCCAGGTCGGCCTCGTTGGTCAGCACATGGGACCAGCCGAGGTAGTCCCGCGTAGCGGCGTCGAGCTCCTCAAGCCGCGCTTCGTCGGCGGCTAAAAACACCAGCATGTTGCGGTTGGTTCGATTGGCGGTGCCACGCTGCTCGGTTGCCTTTTGTGCGAACGCCCTAGCAGGAGAGTCCGATCCGCGTTTGTGCGCAACCTTCGGATGCAGGACGATCAGTCGGGCTTCGTCGGTGTCGGGGATATCCCCGTTCGATTCGGGGCACACGTGCACACCCGCGAAGTCCCCACGAGTCTTCGCCTGGCCCTGCAGGCGACGGGCGATCTCGGCCCAGACATCTTCCTTGTGGAGTCGCTCCGCCTGGTCCTTGGCGGTGCGAGTAATGTTGGCCTGCAGGTCATACCAATACTTGCCCGAACCGGAATAAAAGTAGGTGGCCCGGTCACCAAGCTGGGTCAGCGCGGAATGGAAGTTCCCAGGAACATCACCCGGAACAGCAGTGCCTAGGAAGACCCGCTGGGTTTCGAGGCCCTTGTGCGCGGACCCTATAGTCGGAGTGGCGCCAAAGAACACCGTGCGAGCCAGCCGCTTGGTCAGCGACCGCTGACCGAAGACGGGCTTCTCCTTGTCGATCCGCGCAGGCTCGGAGGTTGGCCCGTCGACATCGGCGTCGATGATCGCTTTCCACGAATCTTGCAGGTAGGACGTGAGTTCGGCGTTAACGTTGGATGTGGCCAGCGGGATGGACCCAGGCATGATCAAGGGCGAGGCGTCCTCACCGGCCCACAACGCGTGAATAACGGTGCTCATCAACCGCAGGACGCCGCGGGTGCGCTGGAAGCGTTCCAGCGAGGACCATTCTTCGTAGAGGCGGTCGAACAACTCAGGATGGATGGGGTAGGTCCTCTTGATGCGGTCTTCGTATGCGGTGTCGCGGGATTCACGCGGGAAGTCGTCGGCGTACTTGCGGTACATGTCGACGTAGGCGCGCGCGGTGGCTCCGATGGAGGCGAGTGCAGCACCGTCAGGTTGGACGAAGAGGCGTTGTCGGACGATCTGGTAGGCCTCTGCCGAGGACGCTGGCCGCCATTGTTCGGCGACGCGACGCACGACGTTCTGCAGTCGTTTGAGCGCTTCGAGGCCGTGCGCGCCGCCGACTTCTTCGGCATTGCCGGCGACGACGATCTTGTCCGAATCGTCCCCGGTTTCCGACGCGGGGATGGAAATGACCAGCAGAACACCGGAAGTGCCCTTTGCCGCCTCGGTGAGGGATTGGGCGAAGGTGAACTGGTCGTCGAAGGTACCGCCGGCCAGGTCGTCGCGGCCGACGAGTGAGCGGGCGTAGGCGACCCATTCGTCGATCAGGATGACCGCGGGGGAGTACTTCGCGAGCAGGTCGTGGAGCGCCTCCCCGGGTGTGGTGCGATCTCCGTCGGCCTTGGCGACCAGAGCGTAGGCCTCGGCGCCTCCGAGTTGCCAGGCGAGCTCGCCCCAGATGGTGTTGACGTGGGTGCCGTCGTCCTTGGTCGTGCCGGCCGGGCTGAAGTGGTTGCCGACGATGGCGACCCGGTTGACCTTGGCACCGGTGTAGCCGTTCTTGGTCAGCAGTTCCTGGGTGTCCTGGGGGAACTGCCCGACGGGCAGTCCTGCGGCGACGTGCCACAGTGCGAGCATCGAATGTGTCTTGCCGCCACCGAAGTTGGTCTGCAGATTGATAACAGGCGGTGCGTTGTCGTCGCCGGAGAGCCGGCGGACTGCGCGGCCGACGAGGTCGGTCAGGCCTTCGGTGAGGTAGGTGCGGCGAAAGAACTCAACCGCGTCGGCATAGCCGGAATCCTTCTCGCCGCCGAAGGCGACTTTGTAAAGGTCGGCGGCAAATTCGGAGGCGGCGAAGTTCCCTGTGGCGACGTCGTGGTGGGGTGGCAGCACTTCGCGCCAGGGTTTGAGGCCCGCAGCCTCGGGGTTGTCGACGGCGGCTTTGAGTGTCTTCTTGTCGTCTTTGTCGGCGGTGACACGGCGCAGGTTGAGGCGGATGGCGTGAACCTCGTCGGCCTCCTTTGCCGCTCCGACGAGCTTGAGCAGTCGCTCGCCGGTGTCCAACGCGCGGTAGGCGTCGTCATCGCTGAAGGTGCCGTTGTGGGCCCACGTGTTGCGGACTTCGCGGAGTTCGATGGCGAAGGACTCCCCGGCTTTGCCCAGTGTTTGGCTGAACGGGTACCAACCCGGCTTGAAACCGTTTGTGATGTTCGTTTCGGTGAGGATGCGGAACTGGACCTGAGGGTCGAGTGGGTTGTAGGTCTTGTCCGACGGCGCGCCCTTCTTCCCATCCTTGAGTTGAACCAGCTTCGTCCAGGCCGCTCCGAGTGCTGGATCGCCCTGCCCGATCACCGAAGCGATGAAGTCATCCAGCGGCGGTGCCATCGTCTGGAACATGCGGTCGATGCGGTCGCGGTTGCTTAGCGCCATCAGTCGTTCTCCAGGCCTGCGTCGTTGGGAAACTCTTCGGGCTCAAACTGTGCCGAGTCTTCGTCGGCGAATCCCAAGTCGATGTCTCGCTGCACGGCCTTACCGATCGCCTTTTCGACCAGCTCGCACAGCGATTCGCGCCGCGTACGGAAAAAGTTCTCGAAGTGGTCCTGGCGGAGGAAGTCGGCCGGAATAAGGTGAGTGGCCACAAGGCCGTCGAGGTGAGTCGAGTCAATTTGTGCTCGCGTCTCGATCACCGGAAGGTACGCAGACGGGGCGACACCGCCGATCGTCCGGTTGGTTCGCGCGCTGATCGTCGTCTTGTTGACGATGCTCTCCCGGTGCTCTGCATCGATGCCATTGGTGTCGCACCACTTCTGGGGGAAGATGTGATGGATGTCGACCGCAAGGTCGACGTACTGAACCTTGTCGAGCGCTTTGTCTTCCATCCAGTCCCGAGCACCTCCGGCAAGGATGAGTGCGGCGAGACCCTTATAAGCAGCAGCGTTGCGTGTTCGAAGCGAGTGCAGGCGGGATTCGGTGAAGCTGGCGTCCTGTACGGTCCTCGGCACCGGCGACGAGCCGTCGGTGGCCCAGGGCGGAACCATCTCGATGTCACGGGTGAACCGTGATTCGATTGCCGATCCGTAGAGTTCGCCGAGCACGCCACACCAGTACCAGCGGACGAGACGTTCACTCGTACTGATCAGATCTGCTTGCTTGCCCAGCACCACCTTGATAGCGGCCAGCGGAACCAGCTGTTTGGGGTAGGGCACGTCTCGTGGTGCGAAGATGTGGCGGTCAGCCAAGAATGTCGATGCCCAAATGAAAGCCTCGCGCAGAGGTTCACGCCACTGCAGATAGTCGCTCAAGGTCAGCTTCAGGACGTCCTCGCGCTTGGCTGAGATGGCGGGCGGCCGGTCGGAGGTGTCGGCGAGGTGGCGTTGGCGGGTGGTGAGCATGGTGACCGCTTGAAGGAAGTCGGTGTTCTCGACAGCCGCCAGCACGGGGTAGGACGACCACTTGAGTTGGGTCTCCCGCCAGTCGTCGTTGAGCCGGAAGTCTTCGCCGCTCTTGGCGTAGTAGTCGGCGTCGCCGGCGAAGACGGCGGTGAGCAGTTCGAACACGTTGAGAGGCAGGCCACCAATGTTCACCTTCTCGAAGACGGTGGCCACGGCCGCCTTGTCGGTGTCCTCGTCCAAGATGATCGCGGGGATGTCGTAGGTGGTCGACTGCTTGATGAACTTGTCATGAAAGTGTTTGCCTAGCGCTGGGTTCTGCAGTTCCAGGATCCAGCTCATGTAGTCCCCGTAAAGCAGATTCAGCGGGAAAAAGCCGTGCTTGTGTTGCTTGCCCTGGTCGCTGAGATCGAGCTCCACGTCCTTGCCGAAGTTCGACCGAACGACGCCGTCAGCCGGTACCGAGATCACCGCCTCGTCAACGCGGTTCGAGTCGTTGAGACTGGTTTCCATGTGGACGAAGTAGCGCCGGTCGAGCAACCGTCCTCGGCTGTCTTTCGTTGCAACCACACCGTTCCCGCTGAGGGCTTGCGTCAGCGATGTCAGACGCTGTTGCCCGTCCAACAGAAGGTATTTCGCGTCGGTGCCTGGGGTGAGGTGGACACCCTCGATGGCGCGCGGCTTGAACCGCACCTGTGAGTTGCCGGTCTTCAGCAGCATGACCGCACCCATCGGGTGTCCGCGCAGCACCGTCACCAAGAGCTGACGGATGCGTTCGTCTTCCCATTTGTATCCGCGCTGGAAGTCCGGCAACTGGATCTCGCCAGAACGAGTCCACTTCAGATACTCACCCAGCTCGTACATCGGCGTGAGGAAACCCATTTCAGTCGTCCCCTTCATCGAAGTCGAACGCACTCTGAGAACTGGTTGCAGATGTGTCCGTTCGTGCGGCATCGGATATCTCTGGCCAACTGGTGACCAGAGTGTTGAAGCTCAACGCGTCTTTGGTCCAGCCGTTGCTCTCCGCGATGCGAAACAACAGGTGCGCCAGCTCTTTGATGAGGTCAGCATCGACAGCACCGTCGGGGCGGCTCAGAGCAGTGCGCAAGAAATCACCCGCTGGGCCGATACCTTCGCCTTCGAGTGTCTTGATCAGATGGTGCAGTGCCTCCCAGTTGCTGGTGTGGAGGTCCGCGAGTATGTCGTAGTCCGTGTTCAGGTCCGAAGGCTTGATGAGGTGCACTTTGCCGGCCCGGCTGGTTAGAATTCCGCCGCGGTCCATCGCGTCGACCGTGGTGTTGCGGGCGTTGGCGAGATTGTTCGCGTCCCCGAAATTCCCAGTGTCGTAGCCGTGTTGGCGGTACCAGGCGATCGCGAACCGGCTTGTCGCATCGAAGTCGCCTTCTTGCTCGTTCAGCACCTGATCGAGGATCTCGTTTATCCGCGACAGCGCCGACCGAACCGACATCTTGGAGCCATCGGGTTCGAGCACTGCTGAGTAGCGGGAGAACACCGCCATACCGGGTCCAATCGCTGCCTGCGGGAGATCTACTGGCGCAATTGCGCCTTGCTGCAGTTCTTTGAGTGCGGCTGGCAGTTCGGCCTTGAGGGCCTCAACTAACTGCCTACGGTCAGTGCTGGCGGCATCTTGTGGTCGCGGGCGCAGCGCTAAGACGATCGATGAAGCGAGGGCATTCGTCCCTGATCCAATCATTCGGCTGCTTAGTTCACTACGCACTGGCCACGTGGCGGTTACTGCCCACCCAGAACCGATCATTCCTTCTAGCAATGTCTCCCAACCAGATGAGGATTCTCCGTTCTCGGTCGTGTCCGACTGCTTGAATGCGTAGTAGACGGTGATCGGGAAATCGGGAAGCGCGGCTTCGCGTGCTCGCCGGAAAACCTCCCGGAATCCCTGCTCAAAGAAATTGTGGGCGCCGGCTTTGCCTCCGTGGCGGTAAGGATTGGCTACGAGCTCTTCAGCTTTGGGCACCAGCATCGTGCTAAGCAGCCTTGGGTGGATCGTTCGCAGTGATCGGCGTAGCCAAACGTAGAAAAAGTCCGACAAATCGGAGTAGCCGATGTTGTCGTAGTAAGGAGGGTCGGTTGAGATGAGCATGCCGGTATAGGGTCGACGAGCGGCATCCGCCTGAATCGTGTGTCCTCCGCGGCCTCCAACCAAAGCGTCGAGAACTTCCACTTCAGATTGGACCACAGCGGTGAACCCGCCTCCACTTCCAGTTAATGGGTTTGCTTCGGCGTAGTCCCATGTCATCGGGATCGCCTGGCGCTGGAACGACCCTCGGAGTCTGTCCATTCCGGATTCCCAACCACACATCGTGTTGTTGCGGGCTAGCGCTTTGGACACCGAAAATCCAAGATATGTGGCAACTGCATCGGCGTACGCCACAGCCCCAGCACCACCAGCTTCTAGACGGTCGCCTTCGGACATACCTGCCGCGACGGAGTCGGCGAGCACCTTCTCGCGAGCTCCCGAAACCAAGTCGCTAAGAGCGGTGAGTGCGGTGAGCTGTCTTGGCGTGAAAAGGTCAGCGAATGATGTCAAACCAAATGCGGGAGTCGAAAACCAACGAGGATTTCTTGCAACATCACCGTCCGGCACGTCAGATGGCACCTCGACTTCCGCTGCCGCTTCGTCTTCAAGTGTCGGGCTGAGGTAGAGGCGAGTGCTATCGCCTTGAGCAACGGTGGCCATGAGCTGTGAGCCCATGCGCCCATTTCGGCCTTCAGCGCGGATGTAGTCCAGTGCAACATTGGCTCCGCAACCAATGCACGTTGCACTTGTGCGGCGTACAGTTCCGTCGTTCTCCTTCGCGGGCGCAGCTGTCGGGTCGTGTCCAATGGTGAACTGGATTGCACCGCTGATTAGCGTCGGTACGACGTACGCTTCCCTTCCTTTCTTCTTGCCAAGCCACCAAGAGCGCACTAGCGGCATCGCGATGCGGCAGGCGGGGTTGGGGCAAGTGACAGTGCGTGCCCATATCCAGGCAATCACAGGCGCTCGGGATCCATTCGGCAAGAGTGCCTTCGGGTAGAGGTGACCAATGCGCTTCTCGGCTTCGTCGCGCATCCAATTGCCGTAGCGGCGTACGTCTTCGGCAAGTCCGGTAGCGTCAGGCCACGGGTGGGTGAGCTGCTCTCCCGCGACGCCCGGTGACACTGGTGAGTATCCGCCGAACTTCGGTGGGATCTCGATCAGCGCCTTATTGATCAGCACTGCAACGGGATTCAAGTCAGATGCGTGCGCCTCGAGTCCAAGTCGCTGTGCCTCGAGCGGAATGGTTCCGCCACCCGCGAAGGGGTCGAGGATCGACGGGGGATTGCCATCCGTGGACCGCAGAATTTCGGCGTGCGCTTCGGCGAGAAGCTTCGTGTCTTGAGAATTATCCCACAGGACAAGACGTTCGATGAGTCTGTGCAGTCGCTCGCGTTCCTTTCGCTGCAGCTCTTCAGAGGGGAACTCCTCGGGACGCGAGGACGGGTCGTCGACCAATTGGGCGAACAGCACCGCGCGGGCCGCGGCGAGTGGACGACGCGCCCACCACAGATGCAGGGTGGAGGGGTGGCCGTGCCGGATCGACTTCTCACGGGCCGATTCCCGGTTGATCACTTCCAGGGGCAGTGCGACTTCGATCAGCTTGCGCTTCGGCGGTTGATTGTCAGAAGTCATTAGAAGGGTTCAGTTCCTTTGTTCCACATCTTGTTCCAGTCGCCACGGACGCCGGTGGCGTCGAAGTCGCCGAGATCGGTCGAGGCGAACGGGTTGTCGAGATAACGCACGTCGTCATGGCCTGGCCCCCGCGGGTCGACCTTGACCAAAGCTAGGCGGTATCGAGGGACTGCGTTCTTGCCGACCATCACCTCGTTGTGAGTGACGAAGAAGTCAGTGGCCCCGTCCAAGCGGGCCTTGACCTCGATTCTGTAAGTGTCACCGTTGGCGTCCGTGGATAGAATGTCGAATCCCTTGTTGTTGAATGATTGTTCGACCGGTGTACGGCCAACTGCTGTTTCCGTCGACATCACCAGATCGACACCGCGGCGCTCAACCTCCTTGGTCTCCTTGGCATGCATCGGTGCCGACGCCGGCAGGTCACCGTCCAGCATGTTTACCGGCAGGACCAGCGCGGCCGTCATGATGCGGGGCGGCTTCGTCGACATCAAGGCCTGTCTCTCCAGCAGGTCCAAGCGCTTGCGCAGTCGTGCGTCGAGTTCGACGGCTTTACGGTTGAGGCTCTCCGCAGTCTCCTTCGACTTGACACCGGCCTGCTCCTTCTCCGCGGCTACCGCTGCGTCCAGGAGCATTCGGTCACGCTCTCCCTCAAGCCTTCTGACGACCAGTTCACGACACTTGGCCAACTCAGCAGAACGTCGCGGCTGCACCTCGGCCAAGTACTCGGGAAGTTGGGTGGTGATGATCCAGCTGGTGGCGCGGTCCTCGGCCTCAGCAAGCCACGGCAGTTGACGCGCCGCGGCAACTACCGGCGTATCCGGTGCGGCGACACAATCCAGATACGGCGCAGGCCCGGCGGGCGCCACGGTGCCCAGGCTGTCGACATAGGCGTAGCCGAATCGTCTGGACACTGCGGCACCGGTGGCGTCGGCAACCTCTTCCACGACACCGACCAGCAAATGGGGCTCGTCCAGCGTCGCCGACACGAGCACCGTGCCGCTGTTGAGCGTGCCGCCGAAATGCCGGATCGCCTCGTCCATTACCGCGTCGTTCAGCGGGTGTCCTGGTGCGAGCAAGTCGGCGCGCGTCAGTTCCTCCGAGTGCACGTGTTCCAGGTCGAAGGCGACTCGGTCGTACTTGGTCGCGATCGGTTGGTACTTACTGGCTCTGATTTGCGCTGGGACGTTGGCGATCTCGTAGCGACCACGTTCGCGTTTGGCGATACGCCCACCAAGTCGGGTGAACGCGGTTTTGAACGCGAGCTCGATGTAGTGCGGTTGTAGACGGCGGGCTCGGGCTTCGTCCATGGCGGCGCGGAGCTTGGCCAGATCGGCGTCGGCGAGATGATCCGACGCCAGGGCGCGTTCGTCGAGCAGGTCCTTGAGTCCGTCGCCCACAGTGTGGTCGATTACTTCGTCTCTCTTCGCCCTCACTTCGGGCAAGTCGCCGTAGCGGATCGCTTCCAGCAGCAGGTCCCGGAGCGGTGTCTCGGAGAATGCTTCGCCGAGAACGTCGAATACCTTTCCGCCGTATGCCTTTCGCTGTTCTTCGATCTTTTCCAGCAGGCGTTCGAAGACCGCACCTTCCCGGGTGTTGCTGGCAACAAGATTCCACAGCCGGCAGACTTCTTCTTGGCCGATGCGGTGGATGCGGCCGAAGCGTTGTTCGATTCGGTTGGGGTTCCACGGTAGGTCGTAGTTGACCATCAGGTGGGCGGCTTGCAGGTTGAGACCCTCGCCGGCGGCATCAGTGGCCAGCAGGATCTGGCAGTCGCGGTTCTTGGTGAACTCTTCGGTGATCATGCGCCGTTCCTTGCGGCGCACGCCGCCGTGGATGGCTTGCACGGCGGAGGGCTTGCCGATCAGGGTCCGAATGCGGCCGGCGAGGTAGTCGAGCGTGTCGCGGTGTTCAGTGAAGATGATGAGCTTGCGAGGCCACCCGTTGGCGTCGACGGTCAGCGCTTCGTCTTGCAGTATTCTGCTGAGCTCGGTCCACTTGCGGTCGGTGCCGGAGTCGCGGACCTGCTTGGCAACGGTCGTCAGCTCGGCTAGTTCGAGGAGTTCGGCGTCGAGTTCCTCGACGGTTTGGGCAGCGGTGGCAGCGTCGAGCAGTTCCTCTTCGAGTTCTTCGATCTGTTCGGAGTTGTAGTCGTCGGCGTCTAGGCCTTCAAGATCGATGCTGGGTTCTTTGTCGGTGTAGGTGCCGTTAAGGATTTCGAGCTTTTTGCGCTCCAGGCGCTCGGTGCGCCGGACCAAGCTCCTATAGATGGCTTCGGGGCTGGAGGCCAGCCGTCGTTGCAGCACCGTCAACGCGAATCCGACGGTGTTCTTGCGTTTGCCGCCTACTCGGTCGGCACGATTCATGCCTTCGCGCACGTATTCCGTGACGTGGGCGTACAGCGAATACTCCAGTTCAGTGAGCTCGTAGGGCACGGTTTCGGCGCGGCGCTCGGGAAACAGTTTCTTGCCCTCGAAGGTCAGGAGATCCTCTTTGACCATGCGACGCATGATGCCGTCGGTGTTGGCGGTCTTGGTGTGCTTGCCCTCGAAGCGGTCGCGGTCGAGCAGTGTGAGGAAGAGCTGGAAGTCTTCTTCTTTGCCCGAGTGCGGCGTCGCTGTCATCAGCAGCAGATGCCGCGTGATGCGCCCGAGCATTTCACCAAGCAGAAAGCGTTTCGTCTTCTCCAGCTTGCCGCCGAAGTAGTGGGCGCCCATGCGATGGGCCTCGTCGACGATGATCAGGTCCCACTCGGTCTCGTTGAGTTGCGCCTGCAGCTCCTCGTTGCGCGATAGCTGATCCATTCGCGCTATCAGCAGTGGGTTGGTCTCGAAGACGTTCAGGTTGACGTTGGCGTCGATGAGCTGGTTGGTCAAGAGGTCGAACCGCAGCCCGAACTTGAAGAAGAGCTCGTCTTGCCACTGCTCGACCAGCCCGCCGGGGGCGACGATCAGGCATTGACGCACGTCGTCGCGCAGCAGGAGCTCTTTGATGTAGAGGCCCGCCATGATCGTCTTACCGGCACCGGGGTCATCGGCGAGTAGGAAGCGCAGCGGAGTGCGGGGGAGAAGCTCGCCGTAGACCGCACGGATCTGATGGGGGAGCGGCCGGACATCGCTGGTTGCCACGGCGAGCATGGGGTCGAACAGCCCGGCCAGGGTGATTCGCTGCGCCTCGGCGACCATTTTGAAGTCGGTGGCGTTGGCATCGAATGCGCGGCTGCCGGTCTGGGCGACTGTGAGGGTGTCCTGGTCCTTGCGGAACACGACCTGCTGACCGAGTGCGCCGTCGTTGGTCTTGTAGGTCAGCTCCAGAGCGTCGGTGCCATGCCATTGGGCAAAGATCACCGTGATCACCTGGGCTGGGATCAGCCCGTCAATGCGCAGGCCAGGCTTCAACTCTTCAAGCAGCACTGTTTGTCCTCCCCGGTAGATAGCCGGCCCACGCTAGTCGACCCCTCCGACAGTATCGGGGGTAGTCCGCGAACCGTCGCTAGGTCCGCTAATCTCCCGCAGAAAGCGAATCGATCCAACGGGGACCATGGCCAGCGAGGAACAGCCGTCAACATCGGCGATTGGTGATGAAGTGCGAGGCTGGGTTGACGCCGCCACAGCGGTGACCGCGGCCCGCCACGAGATTGCTAAAGCGGCCGTCGCACAGTCCGCAGCACTGCGAGCGCGCACTGTGAAGGCCCGACGAAACAACCGCTACCTCTGGCACGTCATCCCGTTGCGCTCGGACGACCATGCCGTCTTTCAAGCCACGGCGCGTTCGGCCTGCCTTCCACCCATACACCCCGATGTTCAACGAGAACTCGACCGCCTCACCACCGAGGTCGCTGCGGCGACAACAGACTTGAGAAAGGTCACGGGGTTCGGCCGCCTGCTGATGTTCGGCGGAACACGGGATAAGGCCAACCAAGCAGCGCAGTTCCTCGCCCACTACCGCCGCTGGTTCATCACCAGCGGTATCCCTGAGGCCATCGAGCAGGCCAGGCCGGTCGACAACCAACGGATCCGCGCCCTGACCGTCCGCGACGCGCTGGCCGACTGGGTGGGCTTCAAACAGAAGCTACCCGATCACGGCCGAACCGCCACGCTGGATGACTCGACGACCTTCGCGATCCTCCCGAACGCCACCGCCGTCATCCGGCGCGCAGCCGCCGAAGAGTCCAAGCTGCGCAAGTCTGCAGTCCACGCCGGCAACACAGTCCGACACAAAGAGACCGAGCGGATGCTGGCCGGCATGTCGGTCGAGCGGCTGCGGGAGGCAACGCGCGACAAGATCCGCGTCGGGGCTCTTACGGACAACGGCATCACCAATGTGCTCGCAGTCCTGGCTAACGAGCACCAGCTCCGGAGCCTGCCCGGCATCGGGGAAACCTCTGCTATCCGGATTCGCGGAGCGGCCCGGACGCTGAGGCAGAACACATTCGAAGAGATGCCGACGCGCATCGACATCAAGAATCGGACCCCAGAGCACTCCGACTTTCTGCGACGGCTGCGGGCCTGGGACGCCGCACGACGAGCGTCCGCTTCGTCCGCGGACATGGCGATCGTCGAGGAATTGGCGCCTGTTGCGGCTGTCATCGACAAGACGGTCACTCACGCCATCGTCATCCCCACCGCACTGTCGACGGTTGCGGACTTTAGAGACGCAGTGCAGATTGTTGCGCGGTCGGCCCGTGCTATAGCCGACGCGCAAGACGCGGCGACGAGTGGTGACCCGTGGGAGGACTTCCTCACGCGCCCCGCTGACTACTTCGCGCTGCTCTCCGAACTGGGGTTCATCACCGAGGACGACGAGAAGACCCATGGCGATCTGCCCGCCGAAATCATCGAGGCCGTTCGTGAGTTCGAGCTGAGGGGTGACTACCTCACCGCTTCGCTACGCGGGTATCAGAGTTTCGCTGCGCGGTTCGCGCTAGTCCAGCGCAAAGTCGTCATCGGCGATGAGATGGGACTCGGGAAGACCGTCGAAGCGATTGCTGCCCTGGCCCACCTTCGCTCGAAGGGCGACCACAACTTCCTGGTGGTCTGTCCCGCAGCCGTGGTGACGAATTGGATTCGTGAAGTCAATGGCAAGTCGAAACTCCGCGCGCACCGTCTGCACGGGCCCGTCCGACTGGGGGCGGCCAAGGACTGGAAGCGCAACGGTGGCGTTGCCGTCACCACCTTCGAGACGCTGCGATGGCTGAACGATGAGGTTGGTTTACCAGCACTTGGGTGCGTCGTCGTCGACGAGGCGCACTACATAAAAAACCCGGATGCGCTTCGTGCGCAGAGAACCTCGAAGCTCATCGCCTCCTGTGAACGAGCGATTCTGCTTACCGGCACGCCCTTAGAGAATCGGTTGGATGAGTTTCGCAACCTGGTCGGCTACCTTCGACCTGACCTTGTGCTAGACGCGAACGAGTTCGCTCCGAAAAAGTTTCGCCGACAAGTGGCACCGGCATATCTTCGTCGCAATCAAGAAGACGTTCTCACCGAACTGCCTGAACTCGTGGAAGTCAACGAGTGGATGCCGATGTCCAACAAGGATGCCTCTGCCTACCGTTCCGCGGTAGAGCGGCGAAACTTCATGGCTATGCGACAAGCCACGATGAAGCAGGGGATCAAGTCCACCAAGATGCAACGCCTGGTCGAGATTGTCCAGGAGGCAGAGGCCAACGGGCGCCGCGTCGTCGTATTCTCGCACTTCCTCGATGTCCTCAACGATGTCGCGCTGCATATGCCCGGAAGGGTCTTCGGCCCCTTGACGGGTTCAGTCGCAGCTAGCCAGCGGCAGGTACTAGTGGACGAATTCTCCGCTGCCAAGCGGGGTGCAGTACTGATCGCCCAGATCGTCGCCGGCGGCGTGGGCCTGAATATCCAAGCCGCTTCAGTTGTCGTAATCTGCGAACCACAGCTCAAGCCCACCACCGAGTGGCAAGCCATCGCGCGCGCATACCGCATGGGACAGCTGGAATCCGTCCAGGTGCATCGGCTCTTGTCAGACGTGGGCGTTGATCAAAGACTCCGCGAAATCCTCGCAGTCAAGAAGGACTTATTCGAGCAGTTCGCGCGCGAAAGTACTGCTGCGGCAAGCGCTCCGGAAGCTTACGACGTCTCCGAAGCTGAACTCGCCCGCGACATCATCGCGGCCGAGCGTGAGAGGCTTTTCAACCAATCTGCAACGACGGCGCAAGCCGAGCTCAAGGTCGACGGAGCAGCGAGCCGTCCTGACCGGCCGCTTAGCGAGCCACCTGCGACACCATTTGGACGGACGGCCCGAGCAGGACTCGCTAGTCAACCGTCATCACCTTTGAAGCCCGGCGTCGGGCCGGAAGGCGTGCAGAGGGAACCCACGCGCGTTGCGGACGCAGAGTCCGTCCACCGGTCGCAGCAAGTATCTGGGCATCATCACGAGCGCGTGTCAAGCGTTGCGCCCGAGATGATCGGCCGCAGTCTTGGAACGCTAAGCGAATACCCCGTCTTCGTTGAAGCGTTGTCGCCCATCTCGCAGACACCGCCGGAGCGCATCGTTGATAACGTCATTCGAATCGTCGGCGTCGAAGGTCCCATGACCGGCTGGCGAATTCATCAGGTGTACCGGGAACGCGCGTCAAGCCGAGAGTCTGGCGACGAGTTCTCACGCTTACTCAACAGGGCGATTTCGGATGCGGAGCGCCACCGACGTGTGGTTTCAGAGAACCCGTTCAATCGCACCGGGAATAAGCCAAGGACCTTCAGGCTGCCGAGTCAGTCGACCGCAGTGATGCGTCAGCTAGGACCTCGGACGATCGACATCGTGCCGGCATCAGAGATCTTGCAATACTGCCTCGGCGTGTCCGCGGACGATAATTTGTCCGATGACGAGCTGGTTGGTCGAGTTGGTAAGTTGTTGCGTACCGAGTCAGCGACTGTGGAAATGCGGAACTCCATCCTGGCCGCGAACCGCTTAGGCGTGACCGGCAGCCGTCAAGCACCCAGGCCGATTCACCGACCAGTCGGCTCCAGCCCTCAAAGGGCCGATGGGGTCTGTCCCCTGTGCTTCCTGGTTCACGCGGGAGAATGCCCTTGAGATCTGAGAAAGTTCCTTTTGATGAACTCGCAGCGGCTGACCTCGTTCTGGACCGTGTCTACTCGGGTGGGACGCAGGGCCATGCGGGGGACGATGCGATCGGAAAGCTCCTTCCCGTCGGCAATCAAGGGGGGTTTCGCCCAAAAGGGAGCGTAATTAAAGACGCCGTGCGGCTTGTGGCGCTTTATACTTCGGGGGCGGAAGTCGACTGGCCCGACCACATAGATCCTACGACAGGTGATTTCACCTACTATGGCGACAACCGAAAACCCGGCAAGGATCTTCACGACACCCCACGAGGTGGGAACCTATTGCTGCGGAGCATTTTCGCCGCATCTCGTGCGGGGGCAGATGACCGGCAGAAGGTTCCGCCGCTATTCCTCTTCGAGAAGGTCAGCGGTCGTGACGTCATCTTCCGTGGGCTATTAGCGCCCGGGTCTCCGCGGCTAACCAGTGACGAAGAACTTGTCGCGATTTGGCGGACCACACGCGATCTGCGATTTCAAAACTATCGTTCCCATTTCACGGTCCTTCAGACGCCGGTCGTTCGGCGTGAATGGATCGATGAGATCGTCGCGGGAGACCCACTTGGGGGAGCATGCCCGCCTGAATGGCGGAACTGGGTCAAAGCCAGGATATACCAGGCGCTCGAAGCGCCACGAAACCTCATCGTGCGCAGCAAGGAAGAACAATTGCCCAGGCCTGGTGACATGTGGATGATTCGGGCAGTACACAGGTACTTTGCCCAGTCCCCAGTTGAGTTTGAGCACTTCGCAGCCGACATGTGGCTCAACTCCGACCCGCACGTCGCATCGGTCGAAGTGACACGGCCCAGCCGTGACGGTGGACGCGATGCAATCGGCGAGTTCCGTATCGGTCCGGATGATGACCCTGTGCGCCTGCAGTTCGCCCTTGAGGCTAAGTGCTACAACCCCGACGGGGGCGGTATCGGTGTCAAGTTGGTCAGTCGGCTGATCGCCCGGATCAAGCAGCGGGAATTCGGCATTTTTGTCACGACGGCATTCATCGCCGCGCAGGCCTACCAGGAAGTTCGAGAAGACCAGCACCCAATCATTTTCATGACAGGCCGAGATCTGGTGAAGGTAATGCGGAGGATGGGGATGTCCGACGACAAGGTTCTTGCCACGTACCTCTCGACCCAGCATCCATTGGCACCGGCTGTGCATCAGATGGGAACCGGGGATGTCGCATGGCCAAAGGATCCTATGGCCGTTGATAGCGCGCCAGCAACGCACGGGACGCAAGAAGACATCGTTGACGAGGCCACGTTTGGTGGAGGACTAAAATGACCGTGGTCGCCGCGCAGCTGGGGCAGGCCGAACGCCCGCGCGTCGACCACCCTGTACGGCCACCGGTAGTCGTACTCGTTGAGCGTCTCGGTGAGGTGCCTCGTCGCCGCGCCTCGTTCGAGCTGGAGCATGAACGGCACGTTCTTCAGTAACAGCCAGCGCGGGCCGTCTTTGCGCTTGATCAGTCGGAACACCTCGCCGACGAGACCGGACTGCGAGCCGGTGATGCCCTTCGCCCGGCCCGCCTGCGAGAGGTCTTGATACGGGAAGCCAGCGGCGACGAGGTCGATGTCACGGGGCAGGCCGCGTAGCTTCCGCACATCGCTGCGCAGGTCGACGCCGGGCATCCGCGCCGAAGGACTGCGCTCGCGGCTGGGTCGATCTCGCAGAGCAGACAGGTTTCCCAGCCTGACCTGGCCAAGCCGACCTCCAGTCCACCGATACCGGCGAACAGACCTGCAGCGGTCTTGGTCAACGTGTCCTCCTCAAGCGTCGGCTCCGACCAGTGCTTACCAGGAGATACCGACAGGGTTATCTCGGCGTAGCTGGGTCGATGACCGCAGCGGCCGAAAAACACACTGAGGTCCCGCGATGACCGAGCCAGGCGTGTCAAGACCTGGAATATCGCTGACCAGCGCCATAATTGCCATGTGGCGGGAGGGGCGGACGACGTATCGGATGCGTCCTCTGTGATTCGCTTCCTGCTAGACACCAATGCGTTCATCGCGCTGGAGCCGTTCGCGGGCCATATGGAGCCTGGCATAGGTCCTGCCGCAACCTTCATGCGTCTGGCGATGAAGCAGCGGCACCAGGTATTCGTGCATCCTGCCAGTGGCGACGAGCTCGCGGAGGGCAAGGTCGAGAATCGCGTGCGGCAGCGTATGGCGGAGCTTCGAGAATTCGAGATGCTCGCCGAATCCCACATTCACTCCGACATCAACACCGAGCTCGGACCAGTTGAAGACGACACAAACGATCATCGCGACCGCCGCATCCTGGCGTCTCTGTACTCGAACTCGGTCACGTTCCTCGTCAGCGATGACGGGCGGCTTGGCAAGAGGGCGAAGCGAATCGGGATCGGCGCTCGTGTAGTGACGCTCGCCGATGCGGTAGCGATGCTGGAGGGCTATGAGCCAACCGCGTTGCCCCCGCCGCCGCATGTCATCAAGTTGCCCACGTACGCCCTCAACCTTGAGGACGCGATCTTCGACACCATTCGTGACGATTACGCAGACTTTGACAGCTGGATCAAAAAGGTGCAGAGCGATTCGGAAAATCGGGAATGCTTTGTGGTGCTTGAAGACGACGGCAGGTATGCGGCAATCGCTATCCTGAAGATCTACGAGAACCCCTGCGGCTACGGACTGACGCGGCCCGTCACAAAGATCTCGACTTTCAAAGTGGCGCAGCCATTCTCGGGGAATCGTTACGGAGAGCTGCTACTGAAAGCCGTGCTGCAGTCTCACCACGATCATAAAGCCGGTAGCGCCTATGTCGAGGCGTGGGACAAGCACCAGCCGCTTGTCGACTTCCTCGGAAATTTCGGCTACTTCGAATGCGGACGGTCGCAACGTGGAGAACGTGTACTAGCGAAGGCCTACGAACCGCGTGACGAGTCGGTCGGAGCGCTGGAGTACCACGTCCGGTACGGACCGCCCGCCGTGTCACTCAATGCGTCCGCGTTTGTTATTCGTATCAAGAACCATTGGCACAATCAGCTCTTCCCGGAGTGTGCGATGTCGTCAGCGGTCGAGAAAGGACAGCTCGCTTTTCCCGATTTTGCAGGCGAGCAGATACGCCCGTGGGGCAACGTATTGCGAAAGGCGTACCTGTGCAACGCAAGTACAAACAGGCTGGAGCCGGGGGATATCATCCTTTTCTACCGATCAGGCTTCAAGACCGTAGAAGTCATTGGGGTTGTCGAAGAGACGCTTCGGACTGGATCAGCAGAAGATGTCACGAACATGGTTGGTGGCAGGACCGTCTACAGCGCCGATGACGTCGAAAGGCTCGCGAGTCACTCACGACAAGTTCTGGTCATCATGTTCCGTCGCGACTGGGTCCTAGACGACCCGTGGACCCTCCCGGAACTCCAATTCAGTAGCGTGCTAAACGTGCCACCGCAGGCCGTTCAACAAGTGGGAGAGGCTGGTAAACAATGGATTCACCGTCAGCTGGCCGCCAGATAGTGATGTCAGTGCATCCGCAGTATGCGGAGGCGATTATGGATGGCCGCAAGAAAGTCGAGTTCCGCAAGCGACCGCTTGCCGATGACGTGTCGCTGGTCTGGGTGTATGCCACGGCTCCCGTTCAGAGGATCGTCGGATGCTTCGCTGCGGGTCCGAGCGTTACCGCCGAGCCGAGCGCCCTGTGGCGGAGGTTTCGTAGAGTGGGCTGTATCGATCGAATTGACTTCGACCGATACTACGGAGGCAGTGCGGTGGGTTCGGGTATCCAAATACTAAGTGCCATTCGTCTGGTTGCGCCTCTTAGTATTGGCGACTTGCTTCCTTCCGGTATCCCGCCCCAGAGTTTCGCGTACGTATCTGAATCAAATGAATTGCGGGACAACATATTTTTCGCTTTCACTTCCGAGAATACATGTGCTTAGACCGCCGGAATTGAACCTTGAATCTAACGCCTGGGTGTCGAGTCTCTGCGGAGACATACCCGGGGTGCGGACTGTGAACTACCTTGCAAAGTAACGATAAATCTCTCGGTTTCCGAATCCTTCAACGTGTTCGACAGTCCCGGCTGGGGCATCGAGCACCGCTCAGAGTGACGAATGCGCTCGACCGAGGAATGGCCTACTCCATCGGTCGCAAGAATCACCGCGTCCACATGGGGAAACTTGGCTCGTCCGACCCAACGTGGGACGCCATCAACGGTTTTCAGATTCCAGTCGGCGAACATGTTCGCATTCCTGGTCTTTTCGCCGTCGAGTTCTTTCCACCGAGCGCATCCGAAGAACTCAAACGAATGATCAAGCGCCATAACTGGCACGGTGGCCCCCACGGCACCACTCAGGCGGACTTCGACATCGTGGCAGATGCGCGGTCGGGGGCTGATTGGGTGTGGTGGACGCTGGGAACGTTCGTCGGAATGGAGAGCCATTCGAAGATTCCTGATGCACGAAAATACAAGTTGCCTAGGACATTCGATGCTGTAGCGCTCAACGCTGTGCAGGTAGGCGAATCTATCACAGCAGTCGTAGCCACTTTCTACGTGACTGAGGATGGCGCGCGTCAAGTTGATTCTGTATGGCAGCAGGACTACGAGCCGGAATTCGTCCACGGTCGGGGCGAATGGCCGCTGGCGTACACCGCGCAGGCTATGGCCAACAGACGCACACAGCAGGCGCGCCAATCGATGCATGACATCGCCAGGTCTTGGCTGAAAACTACCTGCCCAGGTTTCTTCGCTGCGAATGGCGAGCCGCAGCCCCTCGTCGACCTAATGCTATTTACATTGCGTGAAGCCACGATCGCACAGAATCTAAGCGCGAGGGATGACCGCGTCTACGGTGCGCTGGGGCTCTCGGAGAATACGTTCACGCAAACGTCGGACGACCTTCCTGGGCTCAATCTCGAACGGGTAGAACCTTTTACAGTCCACTACATCGACACGCGTCGTACTTGGGCACTGTGGGGCCAGCGTCAGTCGATCCTCGACCGAGGCAAGCATCATTTTGCAACGTACGGCGAGATTGACCGGTGGGATAACTGGCCCATAGTCAATTACGTGCGAGAAGGTCTACAGAACAGCTTGCTTCGACTATCAATCTCCGAGATGCTGCGCGTCTACCACCGGCTGTACGCGACCATGCGTGACGGCGCTCGAAGCGAACACGGACGCTACTCGATGAAGCAACTTGAACGGCTGCGAGGCGACCTACTGACGCTCAGTTTCAACATCAACAGCATCGGAAGAGACATCAAGGTATTCAACGACGCCAAGTGGCTGGAAGACGGTGACGCTCAGTTCACACGTCGAGCAACGCCGTGGGTTCAGACGCTTGACGCGCTTCGAGGCGGCCAAACGACCGTACCGGCAGTTGAAATGAGCGACGAGTTGGCCGCGGAGCAGGCCGAGACGATGAAGCAGTTGATGGACGATGACGCTCAGTATCGAGGCATCTTGACGGCGACGGCGTCGCTGTCGTCGTCTATGCAAAGCATGCGGGTATCGCGTACAGCGTTGAAAGTGTCCGTCCTCTCGTCGACAGTCGCGGTAGTCACCCTGTTGACGACGAATGCGACAGTGCAATCGCTTGGGGTGAAGGTTTGGACCTGGGTATCTGGTCTCGGATTCTGGTAGCGGTTCACGGCCGCAGGTATGGCTAGACGCGGACCGCGCACGGTGGTGGGGCAACCCCCGTGCCGCCACCCGCGGAAACTATCGGCCGAAACTGCTCATTTCGGTCAGCACGGTTCTGGGAATCTTCGGTCCGCCGTGTGTATCGCGCTAAGTCTGCTCAAGTGCGTCGATGACTTCACTGCCGCCGAGCCGAGTGACGATTCGCAACGTAGGCGGCCGCGCTGGCCAGCTTTCATCAGCGATCGCTGATCTCATCGCGGATATCGACTGAGCTTCCCAGACGTCGGTAGTCGTTGCGAGAATGATCTGATCGGCTTGGAAGAGGCGTGCCGCCCGCACTCGTTTCGTAGCGGCTGCGTTTCTGTCGCTCCCGAAAGTGCCGTTTGACTTGGCTTCGGCAATGACGAGTTGGCGGTCCACCAGTGCTAGAAGGTCCGTTTCGACTTCTGAGCTTCCATCGGCTCGCTGTAACTCGAACTCTGGCGCGTCGGTGAAGGCGCGCCGAGAAGAAGTCCGCAGATGCGCCGAAAGGAGTAGTGGAACATCGCCATTGCCCTTGAGAAGCGCACGGGCGGTTGGGTGTAAATCGTAAAACCATCTTGGCTCGCTCACTGGTGAACGCCAGCGCTCGCGTTCGAGGGGGTAGTCGTCAGTGCATCTGGGGCAGCGGATCGTGTTCCCGAGGTCTTCGATGTTGGTGAAAGCCAGGTGATTACAGAATGGGCATCGAAGGATCAACCCTCGTCTCAGGACTCCCCATCGCAGGAGTCGGTCGATCTGGTCGCGTGAACTCGCGTTAGGGGGAACGCTTTGCTGGGCGGGGCCGGCCTGCTGACTCTCGCTCGACGAGTTGCGCGTTCGGAGGCACAATCCCTCGAAATGGAGGTAGCCCTCTTCGCGAGCGCTGTCGAGCACGCAGCCTGCTTGGTCGGGGTAGGCGTCCCTTGTGGCGCCCTTGGCCTGGAATGCTTTTAGCGCCGGGAGAAGGTCGCTTGCGATGAGTTCGGTCAGCGCTTGTCTGCCACCCATCATCTTCGCGATCACTGTTGCTTGTGTCCCTGCAACCGATGGCTTCACAGTCAATCCGTTGGTCTGCGCCCGCGCGCTTGCCCATTCGAGTAGCGATGGGTAGCGGAGAAGTGGGCGCGTGAGCGATTGTGAGACGGTTGCGCCGACGGGTATTACGTCCGACCTGTACGCCCCGTAGGAGATTCCGTTTCGGCTTGCGCGAACTCGCGTTGGTTGTGAGTCTTCGCCATTTGCCAACAGATTTGGCTCGGGAATCGCGGTCGTGACTGGAATATCGTGATCGCGCACTGTGACATCGACGAACCAGCTTGCACTTTTCTCTAACGGCTCCAATCCCCTTACGCCGATGAGGGGAACTCTAGGTAGCATCGCGAACGCAATCGTGCCGGAATCTTCATAGACCGTCGTCGACCACTCATGGGCGAGATTCTCCGCGAGAACATAGTGGGTTTTGAAGTAACGCGAAAACGGCAGCGACTCTGCCGGAAGAACGACGGATTGATCTGGCGGTGGTACGACATCCTGCTTGAGTGATTCTTGTAATGAATTGCGACACTCCTCAACTCGTGCTGTCAACTCTTCACGATTGAGTGATGTAGATGTGAATAGAACTCTGCGAAATCTGGGATAGGCGTCAGCTGCCAGAGTGTCGATGCCCCGCAAGATGTCACTCCGTATTGTGTTGTCCGTCCACCATTCGTCTGGCAGCCATACACCCATTCCGTACGTTCGATCCCAGGCCATTGCGAGCGCGAAGTCGTCGGGTTCATCACCCCACACCACGACTGCATCTGCACGACCCGGCCCCCACCCCTGTGCGCCTTCAAGCCCACAGAGGGTAAGCGCGAGGTCTGTGGCATAAGTCCCTTCGAAATTGTCGCGATTCGTGATGCCAGTCAGGTTCGTAGGGTCAAAGGTCGAAGACGCTAGACGCCGGACGGCCCTTCGCAGAATTGCTGGGTCGACATCCCGCGAGCCCGGAGTCGGTGGCTCGGGCAGTCCCCAACGTGAGGCAGCGGCGAGTCCGATGGAGCTGACGACTGCGGGGTTGACGCCGATCGTTATACCGGGTGGGCGAGGGTTCATTGCGTCATCAAGAGCGGTGGGGCGGCCAGAGCCGGGTTTACCGTGCTCGAAGAGAATTTCCCAAAGGTCCGACGGGCTGGGCGACGCGACGGACTGCTCGTTGGCGATCGGTGACCGAAAATTCGAGCACTGGGCCGAGATGGCGATTTGCGCAGCCATAATCGCTGTTCGATCCGCCTGCGACATTGGCCAACTTCCCGGCGGAACGAGCACGGCGTCGGGGTCGTACTCCCTGAAAGCAGCCAACAGCGCGGGATGAACGTCTTGGGTCGCGGCCGGGTAGACGACGAATCCTGCACCGCCCCATGTTGTTGACAGGACGTGCATTCCATTCATGGCCGCGAGATGCCAGTTGTCGGTTGCGGGAACGACGAGAACGACACGCGGCGCGCGCAGCCCCATGCTTGCCACGGCGTGCGAAGGAAGGTCTCGGTCGCTCATGATGTTGTGCTACCCCCGCAAGGTTGCGTTGACGTCGTTAGTGCGGCACCCACCCTAACTTCGGCGAACGGTCCGAGAACCCATTGCCGACAGCGACTCAGCGGCTATGCAGGAGTGATTGGAGCCTTCGCAAAAGTACGTAGGGGGCATGCACCATGAGACTCGGCTGAAAAATGGTGTCTGAACTGGGTGAATGTGTGTGCCGCCGGCAGGATTCGAACCTGCGGCCAGCGCCAGCTGGCTCTGGCCGGCAAGTTCAAAGCGCGATGACGCAAATTTTTCCGCTCACCGCCCCTCCCGCACCGCCAAGTAGTGCTCCGACACCGCCTCCCCGTCAACGACTCGCTCCACCGCCTCCTCAATGAGCCGGTCCTGCCCCGTGAGCCGGATGTAGTGCTGGTGCATGTGCTCGCCCCACGACCGCACGATGAACGTCTCCACGAACGTCGATTCGTGTTCGATGCTGCGGAACAGCCGCCACTGCGACGCCCCGGTGCGCTGACGCGACCGGCCCAGCACCGCCATCGCCGACAGGAACGCCTCCTCGTTCGAAGCCGCAACCCGATACGAGGTCAAAATCAAGACCGGCCCGTCCAACGGCTCCGGCTCGAACACCAGTGACGGCTCGGGCCAGTGCGAGGACGGCGACAGGTCCAGATCGCTGGTCTTCGCGTGCAACGGCCACCACAGCGACGACAGGCCGCACACCACCAGCAGCGCCGCGGCCACCAGCAGGCTCGTCGAACTCGACGTCGCCCCGGCGAGCACGCCCCACACCACCGAACCGATGGCCTGCCCACCCATGAAGATCAGCTGGTACACCGACAGCCCGCGGGCCCGCACCCACGCCGGCAGGCTCAGCTGCATCGAGGCGTTCAGCGTCGACAGCGACATCAACCAGGACGCACCGCCCACCACCAAGGCCAGGAACACCGCCACGACGTTCGGCACCACGGCCAACACCACGGAGGCGACCGCGAAGCCCGCAGCGCCGACGGTCAGCAGCACGTTCTGGCCGAACCGCGCCCGCAGCCGTCCCAGCAGGAACGCCCCGGTCACCGCGCCTAGGCCGAGTGCGCCCAGCAGCAGTCCGTAGCCCGCCGACGACAGACCCAGGTTGTTCGCCGCGATCACCGGCAGCAGGCCCCAGATCGCACTGCCGGGCGCGATGAACAAAGCCGCCCGCAGCAGAATTCGCCGCACGATCGGCGAGCTGCGAATGAACCGCCCACCCGCACTCAGCGCCGCCAGCGCCCGCTCTGGCGGGTAGTCGCTCACCACGCGGGGGCGGCGCCACCAGACGAGCACGAACACGATCCCGATGAACGACACCGCGTTGAGCGCGAACACCAGCGTCGGGCCCGACAGCGACACCAGCACGCCGGCGATCGCCGGTCCGATCGCCCGGGCGCCGTTGATGCTCATGCTGCCCAGCGCCGCTGCGGCCGGAATCTGCTCGGCCGGAACGAGATCGGGCTGGATCGCCTGCCACGCCGGTGCCGTCAGCGCCTGCCCGCAGCCGATGACGAACAACAACATCAGCAGCACCGCCGGCGTGGTCAACCCGAAACCGGTCAACGTCGCGAGCAGCCCCACCCCGGCGGCCATCGCCCCCTGCGTCGCGATCAGCAGTCGACGCCGGTCGATCAGGTCGGCCAGCACCCCCGAGGGCAACGCCAGCAGCATCACGGGCAGCGTCGTCGCGGTCTGCACCAGCGGCACCAGCACCGCCGCGCGCGGGTCGCCGACGAGCATCCACTGCGCCCCGACGGTCTGCATCCACGTGCCGAGGTTGGAGACCAGCTGCGCGATCCACAGCGCCCGGTAGACCGGCGACCGCAGCGGCGCCCACGTCGAGGTGGACCGAGTCGTTTCGCCCGCCGATGTCATGCGCTGCTCCCGTGTCTGGCCCTCGGGCCACTCTAGGAGCCGTGACCTCGTTCTGCGTCTGACCGCTCGCCGCTGCGTGCAAACATCAGGGTCGCAGCGCTACGAAGGACCGGCCTAACGTGCCACGATGGACACCATGTCCGACGACGACCCGATGACCTCAGAACGTGAGTTCAACACGCGCAACATCGCGGAGTTCCGCGCCAACGACGGGAAGGTGAGCGGCCAGTTCGAGGGCTTCCCGCTGCTGATCATGACCTCGACGGGCGCCAAGAGCGGGGAACCCCGCGAAAACCTGATCGGCTACTTCGACATCGACGACACTATTTACATCGTCGGCTCGGCAGCCGGCCGCGACGCCAGCCCCGCCTGGGTGTTCAATCTGCGCGCCGACCCCACCGTCACGGTCGAGATCGGACCCAATCCGCCGACCCAGATGGTCGCCCGAGAACTGCCGAAGGCGGACCGGGACAACGTGTATGCGCGCATCGTCGAACTCGCACCCGGATTCGGCGAATACGAGAAGCGGACCGACCGCGTCATCCCCGTCTTTGAGCTGGCACCGAGCGCCTGACCTACGCGGCTGCTAGGCGAAGTGGCTCTTCGCGATCTGTGCGTGCACGCCGACGGTCTTATCCACCACCTGGCTGATGGTGAAGTTCGCGGCGGCGGAGAGATAGGCATAAGCGGTGGCGCGGTCCATGCCGCGGTCGTCTTCGAGGAAGTTCAAGGCATTGACGACCGCGCGTCGCATCGCTGCGTTCAGATCGCTGCCTTGACCGTTGGCCGCACCGTCGGGATCGGACAATCCAATCGGGATCCATGAGTCCTGGTTCTCGGCGAACGGATACATGTAGGCGACCGACGGGGCGTCGCCGCTGCCCTTCTTGCAGACCGTCAACCGGAACGTGCCCCGCAACGACCCCTCCATCGCCGTGAGCGCGACTTCACCGTCGCCCATCGCCATGTGCGGATCCCCGACGTAGAACAACGCGCCGTCGGCGAACACGGGCAGGTAGAACGTCGAACCTGGCCCCAGCAGCCCGATGTCGATGTTGCCTCCGCCTAGGGTGGGCGGTATCGAGTTGGCGTTCGGTGACGTCAGGCCGGGAGCGTTCGCGTACGCCACGCCCATCATCCCCATGAACGGCCGCAGCGGAAACCGAACGGCCGCATTGCCGAACGGCATCACACCATGTCCGTCTTCGACGGCGGTGAAGGTAGAGACGTTGCCGTACTTGGCCGGATTCTTCGTGTTCCTGCCATCCGTCGCGCGAGGCGGCATCACCTCGTCGAGTCCGATCCCCGCTGGCGCCTCTCCCTGGGCGGTCACTCCGAGCGCTCCCTTTCCGTGCCGGCTGGAGACCACGCCGTAGGGGACGCGAGGGGTGGCTTCGAGGGTCTCGATCTTCAGGACGTCGCCGGGCTGGGCTCCTTCGACGAAGATCGGGCCGGTGACCACGTGCGGCCCATCCACGTCGAAGTTCCGTGGCGTGCGGTTGTATTCGGACGCAATGTCCACCGCATCCTGCAGCACGTCCGATTCGGCGACGCCGTGAGAACCGAAGTACTCCCGGGGGTTTCGTCCCTGATCCTCCAGGATCCCCTCATGGGACAACGCGTCGATGGTGACGGTTTGCCCCGAGTCCATGCGAAGCACCGACTGCGATTCGACTGTGGGGACGTAGCCCCACAGCACCTGGTCGGGTTCGGAACTCAGGTAGTGGTCCCCGGGTCTGTCGCCGGTGCCCGGCTGCAGGATCGCGCCGCCACCCGGGGTCGGAGTGCCCGACGGCGTGGCACTGCTGCCGCCGCCTCCCGGTGAGGAGCACGCCGCCGCAGTACCGGCGATGCCGAGGCCGACCACTCCGGCCACTGCCTGAGCGAACCCCCTGCGTCCGATGCCGCGGGCAAGGGTCTCGGCGGCGTGTTCAGCAAGCGGTTGTGACATGGTGCTCCCAGTTCGTTCGATGGACGGGACGTTGACCCGACCCCGCTGGGGTTCCCGGATTGCATTTCTGACAGATTGCTGTGACGTAAAGGTTGCCGGTCCGGCCAGGCATCCCAGAAACCGGGACGACGATGAGTTTGGCCCGCTGCTCGGGTCTGCCTGACGTCATCACCCGCACCCTCGAAATGGAGCCCGCCGTGCCCCGCACCAACCTCTCGATGTCGATCTCGGCCGACGGCTACGTCGCCGGCCCGAACCAGAGCGAGGAGCATCCGCTCGGCGTCGGCGGCCAGCTGCTGCACGGCTGGCACATCGGTCCCGACGCGGAGCACCCGGTCAACCGGCAGGTGGTGTCGGAGATGCTCGACGGCATGGGCGCGACCATCATGGGCCGCAACATGTTCGGGCCGGTGCGCGGTGACTGGGGAGACTCGGACTGGACCGGGTGGTGGGGCGACGAACCGCCGTACCACTGCCCGGTGTTCGTCCTGACCCACCACGCCCACGACCCCATCGCGCTCGAGGGAACGACGTTCCACTTCGTCACCGACGGCATCGAGTCCGCCTACGCCCAGGCCGTCGAGGCGGCGGGGGACCGGCCGATCAGCATCGCCGGCGGCGCGTCCTGCGCCCGCCAGGCGATCCAGGCCGGGCTCGTCGACGAGATCGACCTGCAGGTGAGCCCGGTCATCCTCGGGTCGGGGGAGCGGCTTTTCGACGGCTTCGAAGCGGGCACCCCGCGCCTCGAACTCGAGCGCGTGCTCGAGGCGCCCGGGGTCGCGCACCTGCGGTACCGCGTGCTTCGCTAGGCGCTCGGGAATCTCGCGAGATCGACACCACGGTCGTGGCCCCGGGCCGATTCACGACGCTGGTGTAGACCTCGCGAGGACGCTCGACGTGCGCTACCCGCGCAGCCACACCTAGAAACCGGCAGTGCCTGCCTCCCCAACCCCCGCACCCCGCCGCAGCAGCGCCATCGACCGGCCCATCGTCGCGCGCGTGCGCTTCTGGTCGCCGACGTGGACGTGCTCCAGCACCGCCATAGCGAAGGCGCCGTAGTAGGCCTGTTCCAACGCTGCCGCGTCATCCGCCTCAGCAAGAGTGCCGTCACCCACGGCCTCCCGCACGATGCGCCGCAGCCGCGCGCGCAGCTCGACCACCTCGGAGAACGTCGACGTCGGATACCGCAGCAGCAGAGTGTAATACGCACCGACGTTGTCGACGTCATCGAAGAACATCGTCAGGCAGTCGTCGTAGAACGCCTCGACCCGACGCAGCGACGGCTCGCTCTCGGACGCTGCGAGGAACGCGTCCCAGCGCGCGGACAGTCGCTCGCCGAACACCCGCAGCAGCAGCTCATCCTTATTGGAGGCGTAGAGGAAGATCGTGCCCAGCGCGACACCCGCGCGTTCGGCCACCTGCCGCATCGTCACCGCCGAGAACCCCTGCGCCGCAACCAGGTCCCACGTCGCGGCGAACACCGCCTCACGCCGGCGCCGGCTCTCATCCTGGCGGACGGCCATGCGACGGGCTAGATCCGGTTGACCGGGTAGCGGGGCGCCTCACCGCGTAGGACGCGGGCCACCTCGGCGAAGCTCTTGGTCATCGTCTCGCCAAGCGACTCCCTGCTCCAGTGCGCGGCATGCGGAGAGAGCAGGATCCCGTCGACCCCGAGCAGCGGACTGTCGGCCGGCAGCGGCTCGGTCTCGAACGTGTCGAGCGCAGCGCCACCGAGGTGCTTCGCGGCGATGGAGTCGGCGAGCGCCGCCTCGTCGATCAGCCCGCCGCGCGACACGTTGACGACGAACGCGCCGCGCTTCATCCGGGACAGCGCGTCGGCGTCGAGCAGGTGGTGCGTGGCATTGGTCAGCGGAACATGCAGCGACAGAACGTCAGACGCGGCAATCACCTCGTCGGCGTCCATCAGCGTCACGTCCAGCGCCGCGGCGTCTTCGGCCGAGACGGCTGGGTCGTACGCGACGACGGAGAACCCGACGGCCCGCGCAGCGACCGCCACCCGTCGGCCGATCCGGCCCAGTCCGATCAGCCCGACTGTTTGCACATCGGGCCGGTGCAGCGACATACCCAGTCGGCCGTCGCCGAACTTGCCCGCGCGCACGCCTGCGTCCCACGCGACGAGCCGTCGAGTCAGCGCCAGGATGAACGCCATCGCATGCGCGGCGACCTCGTGGAAGTTCGCATCCGGCACGTTGGTCACCTGGATGCCCGCCTGGGTGGCCGCCTCCACGTCCACGACGTCGACGCCGATGCCGCAGCGGTGAATCAGTCTGCACTGAGCCAACTCTGCGATCAGCGGCTCGCGAATCGGTTCGACGGCGACGATGAGCGCATCGGCGTCGCGGGCGGCCTCGAGGAGTGCCTCGGGCGATCCGTCGGACACGGTGACGATGTCGGCGACCTCCCGCAGCGGGGCGGTGACCGCGTGCGGCGGCGTCATCGACGGGTTGGTGATCAGGGCCTTCATGAGTCGACCTCCGCAGTCAGTTCGTCAGTGAGCTTGCGCGCGGCTTTCGCGCCCGCGGTCAGCCACTGCCCATCGGAGCCATAGACCTGCAGTCGCACCCCCGCGCGGGTCATCGCGCGGGCGTGGTCGGGTGTGAAGACCGCACCGGCCAAGACTTTGTCGTGCGTGCGCGCGGCGTCGGCGATGGTGTCCACTGCGGCAAGAGTCTCTGAAGCCCCGATTCCCTTGAGCACGTTGCCGTCCGGGACAGCGCCGATGCCCAGCGCGAGGTCGATGGGGCCGACGAACAGTCCGTCGATGCCCGGGGTGGCGGCGATCGCGTCGACCTCGGCGAGTCCCCGTGCGGTCTCGATCATGACGAGCAGCAGCGGTCCGTCGCCCGAGGTGAAGCCGGCGCCGGGGGAGGGCCGCACCGGTCCGTAGGAGCGTTCGCCGTGTGGCGGGTAGAGCATCGCCGACGCGGCGATCGCGGCCTCTGCCGCGGTGTTGACCATCGGCACGATGACGCCGGCGGCGCCGAGGTCGAGCACGCGCATGATCTGCCACGGCTCGTTGGCGGGGACGCGGACGAGGACGGGCTTGTCGTGCAGTGCGGCAGCGCGCAGCATCGGGAGCAGCGCGCCGAGATCGGCCGAGCCGTGCTGACAGTCGATGACGAGGTAGTCGAGGTCGAGTCTCGCGAGCCCTTCCATGGCGTGCGGATCGGCGAAGGTGATCCACGGTCCGGTGGTGACGGCGCGCTCGGCCAGCGCACGTCGGACCGGCGACTTGGGTTGTGGCGATTCAGGACTGCTCATCGATGCGCTCCTTCGGGAGGGGTGTCGCACACGCCAGCAGACGGGCCGGGGTGCCGACGAGAATCTGGTGCAGGTGGGCGTCGGAGACACCGGCCTCGCGCAGGGCGGGCACGACGGTGGTGGGGACGAAGGTCGGATCCCAGTCCGGGAACGCCGCGGTGTACCCGTCGTCGAGCCAGTCGGTGTGCAGCATCGCGTCGTGGGACACCACGATGCGGTCGGCGTAGCCCTCGTTGCACAGGTCGGCGATGACCGCGACGCGTTCCTGTGTCGTCGCCGTGCCCGGCAGCGCGTAGCCGAACCGGTCCGAGGCGATCGTCGCGCCGGTGTCCATGACGGCCTTGAGGTAGTCGAGATCGGTGGTGTCGCCGCTGTGGCCGATCACCACCCGGGCGAGATCGACGCCCTCGGCGGCGAATAGCTCGAGTTGTTCGAGCCCGCCTCGCGCGTGGGGGTCGGAGTGCGTGGTGATCGGCACGCCGGTCTCACGTGCGGCGATCGCGGCGGCCCGCAACAGTCCCTTCGATCCGCGGGTCAGGCCGGCAGCGCCGGTGACGCACTTGATGATCCCGGCGCGGACGCCGGTGGTGCCGATGCCGTCGACGATGTCGGCCACGAACACGTCGACGAAGAAGTTTCCGCCGCGCTGCCGGGCCAAGGCCTGGCGTATCTCGAAGGTCTTCGACGGCACGTCCTCGGTGTAGAACCCCGTGGCGACGACGATATTCAGATCCACGCGCTCGTTGATCCGGACCAGGCTGGGGATGTCGCGGTCGTGACCGAATACGGTGACGTCGACGATCGTGTCGATGCCGGCGTCCTTGACCCGCTGCAGCCGCGCGACGGCATCGTCGACGGCGGCCTGCTTGCCGTCGGGGAAGGCGATCTCGGGGCGGTCGTTGGCCAGCGCCGCGGACACCGCGAACACGTGCTCGTGCATCAGCGTGCGCCCGAGGTCGGCGCTGGACCGATCACCCCGGACGGTGGCGACGGCCCCGGTGGTCACGACGGTTCCGCCAGTCGGCGGATGCGGACGGGCAGGACGTCCCAGCCCTTCTGGAAGCTGGAGGCACTGCGTACCGCGGCGTCCCCGTCGAAGTCGAATTCTTCCACGGCGCTGAGGAATTCCTGCAGTATCACCCGGCCCTCCATCTTCGCCAGATGGATGCCCATGCAGAAGTGACCGCCGTGGCCGAAGGCCAGCGTCCGCTTCATCTGCCGGTCCCACCGGAACGCGTCGGGGTCGGGGAACTCGCGCGGGTCACGCTGTGCGGACTGGATGAGGAAGATGATGCGTTGCCCCGGCGTCAGGTGGCGACCGAGGACGTCGACGGGTGCGGTGACGGTCCGCGAGAACCATTGCGCAGGACCGCAATAGCGGGACATCTCGTCGAACGCGACGGGCGTGTTGGCTGCCAGGTCGGCGCGGACGGCGGCGAGTTGGTCGGGGTTCTTGGTCAGCTCCCACAGCCCGTGGGAGGTCACCTTGGGCACGGTCTCCACGCCGCCGATCAGCGGCACCACGAGTTGTGCGGCGGCCTCGCGGTCGGACAGCGGCCGTCCCTCGAACGATGCGTTGATGACCCTGTCGACGAGCGGGTGGGCGCCGTCGGCGCCGGCGTCGCGCCGGGTCGTCACGGCGAGGCGGGCGGCGCGGCTGATTCGCTTGAGGCCGTCGAGCGGGTCCAGGCCGAGGGCGGGGTCGCCGATTGCCGCCGAGGACTCGTTTATCGCGTCGCGCAGATCAGCCGCCATCTCGGCGGGCAAGCCCGCGAGGTGGCACATGGTGCGGGCCGTCCAAAGCCCAAAGACTGCAGGCAGATTGAACTCGCCTTGGGCGAGCACGCCGGGCAGGTCGGCTCGCACCATGGCGCGGAACCAATCCTCCAGCGCTGACACCGAACGGGGCCGGAACGGCTGATTCAGGAACCCGCGCAGTCGACCCTGGTGGGGCTGATCCATGCGGGTGAATCCTGCGACGGGGTCCAACGGGAGGGGCGGCACCGGACCGTCGTTACGCGCGAGCATCTCAGCACGCGTCGGCACCGTGCCCTCACGGGCCTCGAACGGCAGCTCCGGGTCGCCGAGCATGTCGTAGACGTCCTGGAACCGCGACACCACCCACATGTCGTAGTCCTCGACGTAGTACAGCGGGTGCTCGTCGCGCAGCCACGCGTAGTACGGGTAGGGGTCGTCGAGGCACTCGGGTGAGAACGGGTCGTAGTGCGTGATCGCGGCACCGGCTGCGCGCATCGACGTCGACCTCCGTTTCACTGAACGTGTTCAGTGGAGTGTGTCGGACCCTGTCGGGCGAGTCAACCCCGAGCCTCGTCGGCGCGACCCGTCGTCGTCCTATCTAGTCCGGCTAGGTACCGTGTGACGGGTGACCACCGCCATGAAGCACGGAATGCTCGCTCTCGGGAGTGCGCTGGCGCTGGTGTCCGCGCCGGTGATCTTCGCGTCGTCCGCATCGGCCCAGACGTGCCCAAGCGGCACGTCACCCACCAGGTGGGAAGGCGTGTGCGCCAAGAGTGGCTCCAACGCGCCTGCGTTCCTCCCGCCGGGATCGACACCGGGTGGCGGTGTCGTGCAGCGACCCAATGAGCTTCCGTCCGTAGGCGGCATCCCCTGCACGCCGGAGCATTACGGCACGTGCCTCGCCCTGCAGCAGAGCGGCGCGTAGACCTCCCTTTGGGTATCGGCCTGCGCTGAACCCTCCATCGGCGATAGTCGTCAACGTCCGCCGCCGCGTCGGTACCTCGCGCTAACCTCCCCGAGGGGTTGTTTGCAAGGGGGAGGACCCGAGTTTGGCCATGACCATCACCGTCACTGAGACGCCGCGTCTCAACAGTTCGGAGCGCAGCACCTGGCAGACGCTCGTCGCCCAACTCGAACCCAATGACCTGCTCGTCCCGGGTCAGCGCGTCACCGACCACCTCAAGGACCACGAGGTCGACTTCGTCGTCGGCATCGAGGGCGCGGGAATCGTCTGCCTCGAGGTCAAGGGCGGCGACGTTTGGCACGACGGCGAGCGCTGGTGGCAGAAGCGCGGCGGCCGCGACAAGAAGATCCATCCGGTCCGCCAGGCCCGCGAGGCCTGCTACGCGCTGCGGGACTACGTCGAGAAGGACCCGCGCTGGACGCAGGAGCGGCAGCGCTGGGATCACGTCGTGGTGCTGCCCCACACCGAGCTGCCCGCCGACTTCGACCTGCCGGATTGCCCGCGTTGGAAGGTCATCGACCGCACCGATCTGCCGCATCTCGTCGACAGGCTTCGCGAGATCCTCGTCACGCAGGAGCAGGACCGCCCGCTGCTGACCCGAGACGGCGTGAAGCAACTCGCAACGGCATTGAGCGGCAGGGGTTTACCGCAACGCGACGTCGTCGCGCGCGCGCTGGCCAACAACGACGCCGCCGACGCGCTGACCGAGCACCAGGCCGTCATCCTCGACGCGATCCGACTGCTCAACCGCGTCGAGGTCCGCGGCGGTGCCGGCAGCGGCAAGACCTTCCTGGCGATGGAGCAGGCCCGCCGGCTTGCCCAGCGCGGCCAGCGCGTCGCGCTGGTCTGTTACTCCCATGGTCTGGCGTCCTACCTCGAGCGCATCGCTGCCACGTGGCCGCGCAACCATCAGCCGGCGTACGTGGGCGAGTTCCACGACCTCGGCAAGAAGTGGGGCGCACCCGCAGGACCCGACGAGGCCCTGCGCACCGAGGACACCGTCAAGTTCTGGGAGCACGACCTCCCTCTCCAAATGGCGGAGCTGGCAGCGGGACTCGCCGTCGGCCACCGCTTCGACTCCATCGTCGTAGACGAGGCGCAGGACTTCGCCGACGCATGGTGGGATCCGCTGCTCGCCGCGCTCAAGGATCCCGTCGAGGGCGGTCTCTACGTCTTCACCGACGAGGGCCAGCGCGTCTTCAACCGCCACGGCGCACCGCCCGTGCCGTTGGTCCCGCTCATCCTCGACCACAATCTGCGCAACACCCGCCAGATCGCGAACGCGTTTCAACCGCTCGTCGACCACCCGATGCGCTTCCTCGGCGGCGAGGGCCCGGCCGTCACGTTCGTCGCGTGTGACCGTGACGAGGCCATGGGGGAGGGCGACGATCAGATCGAGCTACTCCTCGAACAGGGTTGGCGGCCCGAGGATCTCGCGTTGCTGACCACCGGCAGTCGGCATCCCGAACAGGCGGAGCGGCAGAAGGACGGGCACAAGGCCTACTGGGACACGTTCTGGGACACCGACCAGGTGTTCTACGGGCACGTGCTGGGGTTCAAGGGGCTAGAGCGCCGCGCGGTCGTGGTCGTGGTCAACGAGGGAAGCAAGTTCGAGCGCTCCCGCGAACGGCTGTACGTCGGGCTGTCGCGGGCTCGCGATCAACTCGTCGTGTGCGGTGACCCGGACTTCATCCGCGAGGTGGGTGGCCCGGATCTGGCGCGACGGCTGGGAGTGAGCGCGCCGTAACTCCGGCACGGGCTGTCATCAAATGATGACGGCCCCCAGCGAAGACCGGCGCCGCAGAACGGTCCGCGGACGTCGGCGGGCCGCGCTAACATCGAAACAGCTTCACGAGACACCGTCGCCAAGCTCCGACTTGACGGTGCGCCAACCCCACGCTCGTGGGTGGCTCGGATGACGAAGCGGCCGACGTCGACCGACGCCGGCAAGAGCGCCTCCCGCAGCGGAGGCCGGCGTGAGGACCGGACCATGACCGACGATGCCAAGCTGATGCCCTTGTACTGGGGACCGGGTGGGCCGCCGAGGATCAGAGAACTCGTCGACTCGTGGACGCCAGGACGCGGTGACGATGCGACCTGGGGCCCGTACCACGCCGTGCTGTTTCCGCCGCGGCGGACGACGCCGTGGATCAGCTACAAGATCATGAGTACCGGCCGGAACGTCGCGAGAAGGTTGTGGGAGGAGCGCGAGGACAAGCGGCGCGAGTACGAGGCCGTGCACGGCGCCGAACCAGAGTTCTGGCCCACGCGTCATCCCGGGGTCGTCCTCGAGTCGGTGCTGTGGGTGGCGCACTCGGCATGCCTGGGCTGCCGGTGGCTGGAACGCAAGGGTTCGTACATGAAGATCGACGGGTGGCGTGCGTTGGCTGCGGAAGTGGCACTCGGGCATCAGGATTCGCCGTTCTGACTGAGATCCGTTTCGTTGTCACAGCCCCTGAGTAGCGTCCGAGCCATGAACGACGGACGTAGGCGCCGCAGCGCCAAACAGGATCGGCGAAACGCAAAACGAGCACGGGGACGGCAACCGGTCGCCGACGACGCCCTCCTGGTGCGCACCCTCCGCGAGGCGATGAACAAGTCCCCGGCGGCCTTGATCGGCCTGGCCGGTCTCTGGATCAGCTTGGCCACGGCCGAGCCGTCTTCGCGTCCGAAAGAGGAGTCAAGAGATGAGTACTCGTTGCAGGCCTTCGTCTACTCTCTCGTCCTTCGGAAGTATCGCGAGACGACCGCTATGCTCGCGATCCTCGGCGAACTGATCGTCGACGATGACGTTGTCCGCGATTGGTGCCGCCGGGAGGTCTCGACCCGGCATGACCGCATACCGAGGTGGATCGCCCGCCTTTCCACCGTCGAAGTGAGCCGAGTGATGCGTAGGTCGGACGTCCTCGGTGACGTCGACGAGGTGGTGGTGAGTTTCCGGCTCACTGACGCGACAGAACTGACCCTCTGCGCCGTTCTCGATCACAATCACCAGTCGGTGGTCGTTGACTTCTATCTGCTCACGGGTCCCTTGGAAGCGCTGGTTCGGGCCCGCGAAAAATCCGATCCCGAGACGACATTCGTGGACATGGACCCTGCCGACGCCCGTGCCTGGCTCGAGAACGGACTGAGGTACGAGAAGTATGCGCGTCGTTCGCCAGAGTGCCACTACGCCGCACCCATCATGAAGTGGATGGTCGCTCGGCTCCCGGAGGGTGGCACTGCATACGAGAAGCCGGACTGGGACGACGAAGCGATCACGGAGCTGCTCGACGAATTCTTCGCCTCACCCTCGGGCACTCCGTTCCCGAGCGACGACTACCGGGACATGTTGCGAGAACTGTGCGAATCTGGTTGCGGAGACCCGCTGCGGTGGAGCGGCTTTCGCATCTCGAACATCTTGCGGAACCCCTATCGTGATGAACACGTCCCGCTGGAGATCGCTCTGGATGCGCCGGCCATGCTGCGCGCTTACGTACCATTCGCGCACTCCCGTAGCGGGGTCCGGCAGGGCCTGACTCACGACGCGATCAAGACCATCGACGAGATGAGCCGTGACTACAGGCGGCGACTCGTCGACGAGGCGATGGAGTATCTGGACGGCGATGACAATCCGCCGTGGCCAGCCTATCCCGGCCGAGCATCGTGAGGCAGGTAACCGCATGCTTGCACCTAGCAAGCACTATGCAAGCAAACGGGTAGAATCTCAGTCATGCGGACCCTCTACCTGCGAAACGTGCCTGACGACGTCATCGACCGACTCGAGAGGTTGGCCCGCGCAGGAGGAATGTCGGTGAACGCCGCCGCCATCCGTGAACTCGACGCGGCCACGCGGCGGGCGGACAACGCGGCGCTGGTGGCGACCCTGCCGGATCTGAACGTCGCACCCGAAGACATCGTCGCGAACGTCGATGCTGACCGACGGTGATCGTCCTCGATGCGTCGGCGGCGGTGTCCGCGTTGCTCAACGACGGCGAGGCTCGTCGACTCGTGGCGAGCGAGTCCCTGCATGTTCCGCACTTGATCGACGTCGAGGTCTTGAGCGCTTTACGGCGGCAAGTCTTCGCGTCTGAACTCTCGAATAGCCAAGCCGAGCGTGTGCTCGGCGTATGGGGGAGAATCGGTCTCGTAAGCTATGCGGCCGGTCCCTTGCTCGCCCGTGCCTGGACGTTACGGGATTCGATGACCGCATACGATGCGATCTACGTTGCGCTGGCGGAGTTCCTGGATTGTGCGCTGGTGACGGCTGACGCGCGTCTAGCGGGCGCAAGCGGGAAACGCTGCGCTACAACTGTGGTGCCTCGCTGACGTCCATGACGCGGGTCGTCCGAGGCGAGTGGGGCTCGGACGGCTGACCTAACCTGCATCTCCCGGCCACCCCACGAGCGCCATGTCCGCCACGGCGTGCAGATCAGCGCGGCTGGCACCGCTGCGGGCCTGGATGGCGATGCCTTGACACACGGCCGCGACCCAGCGGGCTAGCAGCAGGGGGTCGACCCCCGTTAGCTCGGGCGCAGCCTCGAAGCGCGCGGCGAGTTGGTGCACGGTCGCGTCGCGCATCTCGGGTAGACCCGGGGCTTCTCCGACGGTCAGGCATCCGCGGATCTCGCCGCTGACCGTGTCTGCCGCTCCATGCATCATCGCCTCGGAGACCTCGCGTGCGGTGGGTCGGGCCAGGGCCTCGTGCAAATAGCCGCCGGGGCCGGCGAGGTAACGCCGCATCGCTCGTTCGAACAGGTTCTCCTTTGATCCGAACTCGTCGTAGACGCTGCGACGGTTCACGCCTGCGGCGGCGGTGACGTCGGAGATCGACACCCCGTCGAATCCGCGTTCCCAGAACAGTTTCATCGCCGCGTCCTCGACCTCGTCGGGGTCGAATTCCCGTGGCCGTCCGACCGTCATCGCAGACCGCCCTTTCATGTGATGCCGGTCACAGCTGGAATGCATCTAGCGCGACAAGGCTTGACCTGAGCGTACTTAGTAACAAACCGGTTCGTAATTACGAGGAGGCCACGCAGTGAGCACAGCACCCCTGACGGGACGTCGAGCAATCGTCACCGGCGGTTCCCGCGGCATCGGGGCGGAGATCGTCCGGCGCCTGACCTCAGAGGGCGCCGCGGTGGCATTCACCTACTCCGCCTCCGGCGCCGACGCAGAAAAGCTCGTCGCCGACGTCACCGCCAACGGCGCCAAGGTGGTGGCCATCCAGGCCGACGCCGCCGACCCCGCCCAGACCGCGAACGCAGTCGATCGGGCCGTCGCCGAACTCGGCGGCCTGGACATCGTGGTGAACAACGCCGCGGTCGCCCACATGGCGCCGATCGGCGAATTCCCGGGGGAGCAATTCGACCGTCTGGTCGCCATCAACATCGGCGGCATGTTCTGGACGACCCGCAGCGCGATCAAGCACCTCGGGGAGGGCGCGCGGGTCATCAACATCGGCAGCATCAACGCCGACCGCGTACCGGGACCCGGGGTGTCGGTGTACGCGATGACGAAGGGCGCGGTGTCCTCGTTCACCCGTGGGCTCGCCCGCGAACTCGGCCCGCAGGGCATCACGGTCAACAATGTGCAGCCGGGCCCGATCGACACGGACGCCAACCCCGACGCAGGCGACTTCGCCGAAAGCCTCAAGCTCGTCACCGCTCAGGGCCGCTACGGACACACCACCGATGTTGCGTCCTTCGTGGCCTTCCTGGCCGGCCCAGAGTCCGGATACATCACCGGCGTCAACCTCAACGTCGACGGCGGCTTCACCGTCTAATCGCAGCACCCAAGTCATCGCATCGAACTACACAGGGAGACAACGAACATGAGCACTACCAATTTGGCTGGACGGCGAGCACTGGTCACCGGAGGATCGCGCGGCATCGGCGCGGAGATCGTCCGCCGACTGACCGCGGACGGCGCCGCGGTGGCCTTCACCTACTCCTCCTCGGCGACGTACGCCGAGAAGCTCGTCGCCGAACTGAGCGCAAACGGAGCGACGGTCGTGGCCATCCAGGCCGACGCCGCCGACGCGGCTCAGACCGCCGCCGCGGTGGACCGGGCCGTCGCCGAGCTCGGGGGCTTGGACGTCCTCGTCAACAACGCGGCGATCGCCACTCTCGCCCCGATCGACGAGTTCACTGCCGAGCAGTTCGACCGCATACTGGCGATCAACATCGGCGGTGTCTTCTGGGCGGCCCGCAGCGCGTCTGCACACCTGGGTGATGGTGGACGGATCATCAACATCGGCAGCGTGAACGCCGACAGGGTTCCCGGGCCCGGGGTCTCGGTCTACGCGATGACGAAGGGTGCGGTCTCGTCGTTCACCCGTGGCCTCGCCCGCGAGCTCGGCCCGCGCGGTATCACCGTCAACAACGTGCAGCCGGGCCCGATCGACACGGACATGAATCCCGACGAAGGTGATTTCGCTGAGAGCCTGAAGGCGATCACGCCGCTGGGTCGCTACGGGCGCACCAGCGACATCTCCGCACTGGTGAGCTTCCTGGCCGGCCCGGAGTCCGGCTACATCACCGGCGCCAACCTCAACGTCGACGGCGGTTTCACCGTCTGACATCGTCCGGCTGACGGCGTCATCAGCAAACATCCGCCGTCCTCAAATGTCACACTCGGCTGGAACAATGGGTGAGTGAAGCAACCAGCCACGAAACGCATCCACATCGTCGAAGGGCCCGATTGGCGCGAGTCGATCGTCGCGCTACTGGACTCGCGCTCGCCCTGTCGCCCATGGCGATACGGCTTTGGTGAGGCACACGAGGGCGATCCCGTCGCCATCGTCCTGCACACCGAACCACGCACCGTCATGACGACGGTGGCGCGGATCGGGGCGGATGGGCGGCGGGACCGCGCTGTGGCCAAGCCGGGACTGACGGGCTCGGGCCTCGTCGACATCGATTCATTGGTGATGCTGACTCGGTTCGACACGGGCGCCGACCCGCGCGACGCATGGGTGCTCTACGGGGACGACGCGACTCGCCTCAAACGGGCGTTGAAGCGCGCCGATCGACGACGCGACAAGTCGATGCGATACGGCCACTCGTCTCTGACCGCGGCGCGGATTCTGCTGCGCTCCAGAGGGCGCTGCAGCGGGTGCAGCGAGTTGCTCGACCTGACAGGAGAAGACGCGACGGAGGCGTTTCGCATCCACACAGTCGATCAGCCGCTACGGGATGCGCCCGAGGTGCTCATCAAGGAGGAACCATTCCCCAGTTATAAAGAGCAGGGAATCCCGGACCGTTGTTGGCTCCCGCGGCTACCCGCCGACTGGCCGGGCGTCGTATGCCGAAGGTGTTGTGCCCGAATGGAGGCGGCGGGGTACACCAACTTGCTCGACTTCCGCTTCTCACAGCACCCGGAGTGTCGGAAGTGCGGCGGACGACGGGTCCAGGTGGCGCAGTTCGGGATGCCGGTCAACCCGGACGTCTACTGGGACACCTCGCCCTGGATCGACTGGCGGGGGTGTGTGAACGACGGAGGCAAATGGACGTGCACCGACTGTGGGTACCAGTGGTGACTGCGCTACCGACTGATCGCGTCCAACCGCTTCGTCAGATGGGATACGCCCTTGATGTCGAGATCCAGTGCGAGTGAACCCAGATGGATGTCACCGTCTGCATGCCGCAGGAACTTCGGCAGCGCCTCGACCACGTCGACCAGCTCCGCGATGAAGTCGCGGTAGCCCTGCAACAGGCGGTTGATAACCCGCGCGCACTCCGCGACGACGTCGCCGTAATAGGAAGACGGAGTGACGCGTCGGCAGCGTTCCGACAACTCGAGTAGCCGGTCGTGGTAGTCCATCAACCGGTTGGCGACGTGCTCGATGGCCTCGGCGTCCCCGCCGTGCTCATCGCCGGGATTCAGCGTCGCCATGAATGCAGGTGCGGCCATGAAGTCGTCGATCTGCCGGGCTGTCGACAGCATCTCGTCGACGAACCCGAAGAGGATTCTGGCCAGTTCTGTCCCCGAGTACACGGGGACTCCGACTGATGGGCTGAACCCCAGCTCGCTATCTCGTAGGCGCGGCAGCACGTTGTTGCGCCGCTCAACCAAGACCGACGCGAACAGCGCCCACGTCCACCCCGGCGGCTTCTCCCTCACCAGCGTTGCGAGTCCATCGGCGGTCGTGGCCATCGTCGCGACCGCGACGGAATCGTCGTCTACGTCCTCGTCCGACCCCGGCAAGGCTGGAGGTGGCGACAGCGCGTCGGTGGCAGAGGCGCCCTCGGGCCCGTACACGGCGCGGCTGTCCCCGGCGATCGTCCACCGCATGTGACGGTCGGCCCGCAGCTTGAGTTCTTCTTCACGCGCGGCGGCCAACTCCCTGCGCTCGTCGGCCTGCCGGACGAGGGCTCGGCCGACGAAGAACAGCCCGACCACGGCCGCCGCGCCAACGATCCACCAGATGTAGGTGACGATGAACCCGATCACCAGCATCAGCAGGAATACCGCAGCGAATCCGCTGCCGGAATCGGAGTTCCCCCTCGCCATGGAGAAACGGTACGAGGGGGCACCGACAACCTGGCGCGGCGCGACCCTGGTACTCGAGGTGACACTTCGTGAACGGCCCCGCGCTTCGTTCTGGTGACACCTGGGGCTCCAGTGACTTGCGCCCACCTAGTGCGCAGACCTGATTGACTCTGCGCATGGATCCCAGGCACCGGATGCACAGCCCGGTCGCGCGCATGACGGGTAGTGCGCTCGTCGGGCTCGCGGCCACGGGCGTCGCGGCCTCGATGGGCCTGCGCTGGTTCTCCCTGGCTCATCGGGTGGGACGTGCTCGCGGTGACGTACATGGTGTGGACGTGGGCGGTGGTCTGGCCGTTCGACGCAGCGCAGACCGCCTTGCACGCCGAGCACGAGGAGCCGGGGCGTCAGACGGTGTTCGCGCTGATCCTCTCCGGAGCGCTGGCCAGCCTCGTCGGCGTCGGACTGCTGCTGACGAAGGCGCGACCGGACGACTTGGGAGTCATCGCGCCTGCCGTGGCCGTGGCCAGTGTCGTCATCTCCTGGCTCGCCGTACACACGCTGTATGCGCTCACCTACGCCAAGGCCTACTTTCAAGAAAAGCCCGTCGGTGGAATCGATTTCAACACCGACGAACTGCCCCGCTATAGCGACTTCGCCTACGTCGCCTACACCGTCGGCATGAGCTTCGCGATCTCGGACACGAACCTGACGTCGTCGAGGATGCGGGCCACCGCCATCAAGCACGGCCTGTTGTCGTACGTGTTCGGCTCGGTGATCGTGGCCACCGTGGTCAACCTGATTGCGTCGGGAGCGTAGGCGGGTCTGAAAACGACGAGTCGCAGAATGACGACGGCGGGCAAGATTTCCTTGGCAAATACTCGGTTGCAGCGACAAAACGATTCATCGACATCGTCAATAATTGGCGATATATTCGGCTATGGCCTGCGAGAACGCCGATGTGCCCGCCGTTTTGCTGTCGCAGTCTCAAGCCGAGGCTGCAGTACTCTGTCTCATCAACGAGCGTCGCGCCGACGAAGGCGTCCCGCCTTTGACCTTGAACCTGGCGCTCCGTACCGCCGCCCGCGAACACGCCACCGCCGCAGCGGCGATCAAGTGGTGGGACGGCGGCGGATCCGTAATACACACCAATCCGGTGACAGGGAAGAACGAGCAGGAGCGGATCAGGGAGGCGGGATACTGCCCACTGAATCCCGATGGGGTGCCGAGGAGCGAAAACGGTTACACCTCTTGGTATACCGGAGGTCAGGCCTATGCGGGCGACACCTCACCCGCAGCTGCGGTCGAGTGGTGGATGAGCAGTCCTGGGCACCGTAAGACACTGCTTGACCCCCAGTACCGAGAGACCGGCGTCGGGATCATCCGCGGCACTGCGGTGTCCAGCGCACCCCCGGACGCAGACGGGGCGATCTTCGTTCAAACCTTTGGAGGCTGCGACAAGACCGATCCACTCGTCGACACCGAGCTGTGGGGGTTCGGTGGGAACGGCCGCGGTCAAGTGGGCGACGGAAGTGGTGCACCCGAACACGATCGGCCGGTACACCCCGCTGACTTCGAGGAGTTCATTGCCGTCGCCGCATCCCGCCACAGTATCGGCCTGAAGGCCGACGGCACCGTGTGGACTTGGGGACCGCGCGAGAACAAGGGTCCCTTTCCGGGAGGGAGCGACGTACCCGTGCAAGTTCCCGGACTCAGTCAAGTTACGGCCATTGCAGCGGGGTACGAACACAATCTGGCCATCACGAGCGACACCCGGGTATGGGCGTGGGGCGACAATAGGTACGGGCAGTTGGGTGACAACTCCGGGCAAGACCAAGAGACCCCGGTTCGCGTCCGCGGTCTGACCGGCGCAGTGTCCGTGGCGGCCGGTTGGGGCCACAGCATCGCACTCACTCATGACGGACGTTTGTGGGGATGGGGAGGGAACTATCACGGCCAGCTCGGCATCGGCTCGTACGACAACCAAAAGCTCGCAGTGCCGATACCGCATGTCTTCAACGCTCCTATCGCGTCGATCGCCTGCGGCGATGACCACACGCTCGCTATTGAACGTGGAACCGGCCAACTGTGGTTGTGGGGCTGGAACAGCAGTGGGTGCTTGGGCACCGGCACGCTGGCGATGATGGACAGCAAGGTGCCCCTTCAACCGGGGCCGATCGGCGAGTTCAGTGGTGACGGCATCGTGTCCGCGGGCGGCGGTTTCGGCACAAGTTACGCCGTTGATTCCTCCGGCCGCGTATTCGCCTGGGGCGGCAACTGGTTCGACCAACTTGGCCCCGGCCACAGCCACATACTCGAGGATCCGTCCGCATATCGGATCGCTCGAATAGACGACGCAATCAGTCTGTCTGCAGGCAGTTTTCACTGCCTAGTGCTGCGACGGGACAAGACGCTGTGGGGCTGGGGAAGCAACTCGGTCGGCCAACTCGGACGGGGCGTGCAAACGGGCCCGCCGCAACCACCCGGCCGTGTCGTGCAACTGAAGAACGTCACGGCCTACTCGGGTGGCTACGTGCACTCCCTCGCCATTGGTCAGGACGAGAACAAGGAGTGACGTCCACAATTGCCGTGCTGTGCCGTGTCGGACGACCCGGTAACTGACTTCAGGTCAAAGCGAGCGTGTGGCGACGGCGAACATGTCATCCTTCGGCCGGAGGCCGGTGCGGTGCATCGGCGAGATCGAAACGAGAAGGTTGTCGCGTGCGAGAAGCGCCGCCATTGCGGACTGTGTCGGCCGATCCATCGACGATTCGGAGTCGCCCCGTCGAATACGTCGGAGTGTTGTTGGGGTCCGCAGCAGCCGCGATGATCGTCGGCGTCGGCGTCGGCGTCGGCATCGCTCACGCCGACGAAGGCGCTTCCCCGGCGTCGGACCGAAGCACCGAGTCCAGTGAGCAATCAGATGCGTCCACGGCCACCGGACCGAGTGCGGAACCGAACCAAACCACCGTGGCGGACCTGCCGTCAGGCGGTAATACGAAGACCGATACCAGCGCGACGTCGAGCGCCTCGCAGAACGACGACGACGCAGGCACCGGCAATGGCCGGATCCTTGCGAATCAGACCCCGACCGTCGACCGTCTGGACGCAACGCCGGCCACCCCGGCGCAGTCGATCGACGACGAAAACACCCCCGACGCCAAACCCGAACCAAGCGCTGCCGAAACACCTGTCGCAGAACCGAAATCGGACCCTGCGACCCCCAAGGACCCGGAGCCGCTGACGCCCGTGATCGTGCCCACGGGTCGCCAGGAAGGCGACGCCGACGTGCGCGCGCCGGCGCTTGCGCATTCAACCCCATACCGTTCAGCCGCGGCCGCGCCACTAACGACGGTTGCCGCACTCCCGCCGCTCCCGAACCTCCCGCAGTTAATGCGGCAGCTCACCGGGCTGACGGTCGACGCTGCGGCGTTCAGCGCCTCACTGGTCAGCGCCGTCGCCTATCAGGTCGCGCAGACGCTCGGCCCGAACTTCTTGGGCGGCGGGCCGCACTACGCCGCGCTGACCGTCGCCAACTTCGCGGCCGACATCAGCAGGCAGGTCACCGGCACGCCACCGACCGCGTCGGCAGGGCCGTTCCCAGTGAACTACGGGGTGTTCAACCCGCTGGCATGGCTCAACCCCTACGCCATCCCACCGGGCGCCAACGATCCGGCCATCACCGTCACCCCCGCCCACCCGCTGCCGATCATCCTCGTCAACGGCACCACGGAGACCCAGGCCTACAACTGGAGCGTCGGGGCGCCCGTGCTCGCCAACGCCGGCTACAAGGTGTACTCCTTTGCCTACGGTGCCTCGACGACCATCCCGGGCTTCCCGTTCGGAGGCGTCGCCGACGTCGCCCAGTCGGCCCAACAGCTGTCCGCGCAGATCGACGCCGTACTCGCCGAGACGGGCGCCTCGAAGGTCATCCTGGTCGGCCATTCGCAAGGCGGCGGGATTCTGCCGGCGTACTACATGAACGTGATGGGCGGCGCTGACAAGGTGTCGCAGCTGATCGGCATCGCCCCGAGTAACCACGGGACCGACGTCAACTACGCGGCATACGCCTTGACGCTGCCCGTCCTCGGGCCGCTGCTCACCGGGCTCCTGAGCGCGACGCTGCCTTCCCTCGAGCAGCAAAGCATCACGTCGCCGTTCCAGCAGATCGTCTACGGCAACGGGGACACCAGGCCCGGCGTTCTCTACACCACCATCGTGTCGACCTACGACGAGGTGCTGACGCCGTACACGCAGCAGTTCCTCGACGGTCCGAACGTCACGAACATCGTCATTCAGGATCAGCACCCCGGGTTCATGGGCGGCCACCTGAGCGTGCTCGTCAATCCCGCGGTGTGGTCCTACGTGCTGGACGCGCTCGAAGCGAACCCGGCTGCCAATCCGCTGCTGGCACCGCTGGCGCAGATGGCCGTATGAACGGCCGACCTACCGCTTGACCAGCGTGAACTGCCCCAACTCGCTGATTCCACGCTTGAAGAAGTCGCTGCACCCGGTCAGGTACTTCATGTACCGCTCGTAGACCTCCTGCGACGTCGCGGCAACCGCTTCGTCGTGGTGGGCCTCCAGTGCCTCGGCCCAGATGTCGAGCGTCTTCACGTAGTGCTCGTCGAGCAGCTGCTTCTCCTCCAGCGAGAAGCCCGCGTCGGCCGACAGCGAGATGATGTCCTCGTCGCACGGCACCGACCCGCCGGGGAAGATCTCCTTGGCGATGAACCGCATGAACCGCAGGTCGGTCATCACGATCGGGATGCCCATCTCTGGCCAACGCTTCAGGGGATGGCCGAGGATCGCCTGGATGAGCATGCGGCCGTCGGACGGCAGGACACTGCTGCAGAACTGAAAGAACGGGGCGTAGCGCTCCTGCGGGAACGCCTCGATCGCCTCCAGGCTGATGATGCGGTCGACGGGCTCGTCGAACTGCTCCCAGCCCATCAGCAGCACCCGCCGGGAACGCTCGCTGTCGATGCCATCCAGGAGTTCCTGCGCGAACTTGCACTGGTTCTTGCTCAACGTCAGGCCGATCACGTTGACGTCGTACTTCTCGATGGCACGCTGCATGACCGAACCCCAGCCGCACCCGATGTCGAGCAGCGTCATGCCCGGCTCGAGGTTCAGCTTGCCCAGCGCCAGATCGATCTTGGCCATCTGCGCTTCTTCGAGTGACATGTCGTCGCGTTCGAAGTACGCGCAGCTGTAGGTCCGCGAGGGATCCTGGAACAGCCCGAAGAAGTCATCGGAGAGGTCGTAGTGAGCTTGCACCTCTTCGAAGTGCGGCTCCATCTCCTTGCGTGACTGCGGTGGCTTCACCGTGCTTTCAACCATGCCCCGACCAACTTCCATCCGACTGCTTCGGACTCTTCGTCTCTTGCGTGTCCCACGTATGCGTGAAAGATATGACGTCCGGGTTGGTTACGCCTTCTCGAGCGTGAACTGTGCGACGTCGGTGTAGCCCTCGCGGAACAGATCCGCGCAGCCCTCGAGGTACTTGACGAACCGCTCGTAGATCTCCTCGTCGGTGATCGCGATGGCCTCGTCCTTGTTGGCCTTGAGGTTGTTCGCCCAGGTGTCGAGGGTCTTGACGTAGTGCGGCTGCAGGTGCTGCTCGCGGGTGACCGTGTAACCGGCCTTGACCGCGTGCTCCCTGACCATCGACGCCAGCGGCAAGCGGCCGCCGGGGTAGATGTAATCCATGATGAACTTGATGAAGCGCACCCGCGACATCGTCAGCGGCAGACCCTTGGCCTTGATCTCCTCATCCTCCGGGATGATGATCGTGTGCAGCATCTGCACGCCGTCGTCGGGCAGCCAGTCATAGGTCTTCTTGAAGTAGTCGTCGTACTTGTTGAAGCCGAAGTGCTCGAACGCGCCGATCGACACGATCCTGTCGACCTTGCCGTCGAAGTCCTCCCACGGCTGCAGCCTGACGTCCATGGTCCGGTTGCCCTTGTAATTGGCGAGCCAGTGCTCCTCGATGTGGCGCTTCTGGTTCTCCGACAGGGTCAGTCCGATGACGTTGACGTCGTACTTCTCGACGGCGCGGTTGATCGTGGCCCCCCAGCCGCAGCCGATGTCCAGCAGCGTCATGCCGGGCTCGAGGCCCAGCTTGCCCAGCGAGAGGTCGATCTTCGCCATCTGCGCCTGCTCGAGGGTGTAGTCGTCCTTCTCGAAGTAGGCGCAGCTGTAGACCTGGTTCGGGTCCTGCCAGAGCTTGAAGAACTCGTTGGAGATGTCGTAGTGGAACTGGACTTCCTTCTTGTCCGACCCGCGCGTTTGGCTCGCGGACTTGGACAACCAGGCTGACTCCGCCTTGTGCGGTGTCTGTGCCGAATCCTTGGTTTCACTCGAAGAGGTCATTCATCCACCTGTGGCTGTAGAGCGTCGCGGTCCTGCCAACCAGCCGTTTCTTCGCCGGCCCAGCGTTTCGAACCCTACCCCTTCGTGCCTCGCCGTTGAAGCGCGACCCGCAGGCGCCCGACCTCAGCAAACAGCTCAGATCGCGTAGTCCCGCGGCGTGTGCTGGACCGATACCCAGTGGTCGGTGGTGAACTCGTCGATGGCCCATTGGCCACCGAAACGTCCGACGCCAGAACCCTTCTCGCCGCCAAACGCCGTGTTCGAGTCGTCATTCACCGGCGAATCGTTGACGTGGGTCATCCCCGCCTCGATGCGGCGGCCGAAGCGAACTGCGCGCTCGACGTCCCGGCTGAACACCGCCGACGACAAGCCGTACTCGGTGTCGTTGGCAATCCGCAACGCGTCCTCGTCGCCGTCGGCGGAGATCACGGTCATCACGGGTCCGAATACCTCTTCGCGAGCCGTCGCGACGTCGTTCGTGGCGGTCAGGACGTGCGGCGGCAGGCACAGCCCGGTCGGACCGAAGGGATCACCGCCGATGAGCTGTTCCGCCCCGGCGTCCCGCGCCCGCGCAAGCTTGTCCTGGATGCCCTCGAGCTGCGAAGAGTTGATGACCGGCCCCAGGTGTGTCGCCGGATCGCTGGGGTCGCCCACCTGCAGGGACCTCACCCGTTCGACGAATCGGCCGGTGAATTCGTCGTGCACGCTGGCGTCGACGATGATCCGGTTGGCGATCATGCAGATCTGGCCCTGGTGGAAGAACGAGCCGAACACCGCGGCCCTCACCGCGAGGTCCAGGTCGGCGTCGTCGAGCACTACGAGCGGCCCATTGCCTCCGAGTTCCAGTGCCAGGCGCTTCAGTCCGGCCTTCTCCGCGATGCCCTTGCCGACCGGTGTCGAACCCGTGAACGACACGACCCGGGGCACGGGATGCTGCACGATTGCGTCGCCGATGTCGGAACCGGAGCCCACCACCACCGAGAGCAGGCCGGGCGGCAGGCCCGCCTCCTTGAAGATGCGGGCCAGCAGCAAGCCGCCGGTGACGGGGGTGTCCCCAGCCGGCTTGAGAACGACGGCGTTGCCGACCGCGAGGGCGGGAGCGACGGACCGGTTCGACAGCTGCATCGGGAAGTTCCACGGCGAGATTACGGCGACGACGCCGACGGGCTCGCGGTAGACGCGGCTCTCCTTGCCAGGGATGTCGGACGGCATGATGCGGCCCTCGACGTGGTGTGGCATCGACGCCGCCTCCCACATCACCGAGCGCACCAGGCTCCACTCGAGTTCGGCCTTCGCGAGAGTGCCGCCGGTTTCGCGAACGAGCCAGTTCGTGATCTCGTCCTTGCGCCGACTCATGACGTCGGCGGCGGCACGCATGACGTTGGCGCGCTCCAATGGCGGCGCCTCCGCCCAATCGCGTTGCGCAGCAACGGCAACGTGATAGGCCTCGTCGAGGTCGGCCTCGTTGGCCTGCGGTATCTCCGCCAGTGTGGCCCCGCTGTAAGGGTCGGTGGTCTCGCGAGTCTTGCCCGCAGCGCCGGCCCGCCACGTCCTGCCGATCGGCATCGTCTCGAATTCCGGGTAGCTGCTCACGAGACTGCGACTCCGATCTTCACGTGGGGTTCGTTGGCCTGGGCGCGCCACGCCTGCTGGACGTCGGGTTGTCCCATTTCTCCGGACGCCAGAGCCAGGTCGACGCGGTGGCAACCGGCTGATCGCACCCGCACCACGTCGCCGTCGGGATCGTCGAAGTCCTGGACCGTAGGCAGCAGCCCTGCAGCCTTCAGTACCGATGCGCGCATCGCTTCCTCTTCCGTGTCGTTCGTTTCTGCGAACGATCGGCTACCCGAGCGCTGGCGGCTGAAACGGGACTCGAGTCAGCCGCTTCCTGCCGTTGCGGGACTCGGGTTGCGACGCCAATGTGCCCATCTCGACTGGTCATCGACAAGCGTTCGCAGGCAATTGGTTTCGCTCGCTCAGAGCGAGAAGACCGAATCAGGGCGATGTCGGGGTAGGCTCATGACCATCGAGTAGCTCGGTTCCGAGCAGACATGCTCGACATTGAGGATTCCAGATGACCACGTCCGAACTCGTCCGCACGCCTTATGACCGCCGCGTCCAACTGGTGCAGGACACCATCACGAGCCGCTCCAAGCTCACGGACGACGCTGCGAAGGAACTGGCCGTGCACGTCCTGCACGCGCTGGACTCGATCCCCGAGCGGATGCGCTAACCACACCATCTGGGTGACGCTTTCCGGCGAAGGCACCAATCACTCCAAGACCATTCTGTGAGGACCCTGATTGACTGCCTTGTCCTACGGCCGGGATTCGTCCGGCATCGTTGTGACGCAGGGGCGTTCCGCGCCCCTGCGCTTCGGCGTGCTCGCCTCGCACACCCCCACCATGTGCGGTGTGGCGAACTTCAGCGGAGCACTCTGTGACGCGCTGCAGGCTACCGGCGCCTCCGTCGAGGTCGTCCGCGTCGCCGACGGCCAGCACTCGGTGGCTGCGCGCGTCGTCGCCGAACTGACCGGCGGGTCGACCGACTCCATCGCCGAGTGCGCCGCCGTTCTGAACCAGTGCGACGTCGCAATCATCCATCACGATGTCGGCGTCTACGGCGGCGACGAAGGTTCCGACCTCGTCGCCGTGATGCGCCTGCTCGAGGTGCCCACGATCGTGGTTGCCCACGCCGTTCCACGACACCCGTCGCACCAGCAGCGGACCGTCTTCGAAGAGGTCCTGCACCGGGCCGACCGCATCGTGGTCGTCTCGGATGCCGTCGGCGACCGGCTGCGCGCCCACTACGACGTATGGCGCGGCAGGGTGAAGACAATCCCGCACGGCGTGACGCTGGCGCCCACCGTCTCGGCTAAGCGCTCCGGCCGGCCGACGCTGTTGACCTGGGGCCTCCTGCGCCCCGGCAAGGGCATCGAGCGCGTCATCGACGCGATGGCCACGCTGCGCGAGGTGCGCGGCCAGCCGAAGTACGTCATCGCCGGCAAGACGCACCCCCGAACCCTCGCCACCGACGGCGAGTCCTACCGCACGGCGCTCTCCGATCAGGTGGAGCGCGCGGGTCTCGGTACGTCCGTGGGATTCGAACCGGACTACCGCGGCCCCGGCACGCTCGCTGCTCTCGTGCAGTCCTGCGCTGCCGTGGTGCTGCCATACGATGCGACCGACCAGGTGACGTCCGGAGTGCTGGTGCAAGCCGTCGCCAGCGGCCGACCCGTGGTCGCGACGGCGTTCCCACACGCGATCGATGTACTCGGCTCCGGCGCGGGCATCCTGGTGGCGCACGACGACACCGAAGGTCTCACCGCGGCCCTGCGCAGCGTCCTCACCGACCCACGGCTCTCCGGCGCGATGGCCGCCGAGGGACGACGGCTCGCGCCGTCGATGGCCTGGTCGGTCGTCGCCGAGGAGTACGCCACGTTGGCGACCAAGCTGGTCCGCGAGAAGCGCACGCACGCCTAGCTCGCCGTCGCGGCGTAGCTCCTCAGTTCGTCGATGAAGCCCGCCGGGAACCGCAAGGCGCCCTTGCCAGTACGGCTGAGGAAGCCGGTTGCCGCGCGAGCGGACAGTGGCTTCCCGGGGTAGTTCAGAAAACCCTTGAGCGGTTGTCGATCTCGGGCGACGGGCCAGGGGCCGACGTCGGCCGCATGAACGATGCCGTCGCGATCTGCCCATGCCGCCTTGCGCGGCCACTTCGTCCCCCGCCACGGTGCGTCGTTGGTCGAGTCGTAGTCGCCGGGTGCGTCGAGCCGCCCGCCGATCCAGGCCGCGACCGGCACGCTAACCGAGTTGCCCACCATCCGCCACCGCTCACCGGACCGGGCGACCTCCTCGGCCGGCGCGGTCCAGTCGGCTGGAAAACCCTGCAGCCGTTCGGTATCCCGGATGTCCGGCGTGACGTAGTGGCCGTCCGGTAGCCGGATGGCAGGCGGAGAGGCGACGCCCACCGACGAGCCACACTTGATCGGCGGAACGGCGTCGATCGCCCAGCCGAACGACCGCATGCCCTCGGTCCAGTAGAAGCCGCACGCGACGTCGGGGTAGGTGTCGATGGGTGCGGGCTTGGCGATCTCGTCGACGAGCAGCACGTCGCGGGGATCGCCGTCCCGGCTGGCCACCAGATACCAGCGGTTGCGCCGCTGGGGCAACCCGAACGCGTTGGTGTCGACGACGCGGTAGGCCCACCGGTAGCCGAGGCCCGTGAGCGTTTCGGTGACCAGCCGCAGCGCCGCACCCTGGTTCAGCGACATCAGGAACGGCACGTTCTCCAGCACCAGCCACGGCACGTCCGAGGTGTCTGCCAGCCGCAGCGCCTCCCCGACGAGACTGCTTCGTGCACCGGTGATTCCGGTCTTCCGGCCGACGCTGCTGAGGTCTTGGCACGGAAAGCCTGCGACGAGGACGTCGGTGCCCTTGGGGAGTCGGTGGACGTCGCGGACGTCGGCCTCGAGCTTGACGTCGGGGAAGCGGCGGCGCAGCACGTGCATCGCCGCAGGGTTGTTCTCGACCATCAGCGTGGCGTGGTGGCCCCCAGCAGCCATGCCCAGTTCCAGGCCACCGATGCCGGCGAACAGACCTGCGACCGTGAGTGTCACCGAAGCCATTCCAGGGCAACGGCATACGAGAGTCGTGACGGCACGGCGTTGCCGATCATGCGGGCCAGCGCGGTGCGGTGCGTGACGCCGTCGAAGCTGAACCAGTCGGGGATGTACTGCAGACGGGCGGCCTCGTGGGCGGTGAGCGTGCGGCGCTGGCTCGGATGGACGTTGCGGCCCATGCACATGCTGTAGAAGCCGGTGGTGACGGTCTGCGCGGGCCGGTCCCACGCGAGGCGGCCGTAGATGGACTTGTAGCTGTGCCCGCCGCCCGCATGACAGGCGGGACGTTGGCTGTCGGGCAGGTCGAACTGGCCGTGCTCGAAGAGGTAGTCGATGCGTTGCCGGGTGGCCGGGGCGGACCGGGCGGGGGCGTCGACAAGGGTGGCGCCCGACTGGGTCTCGAGGTCCTGGATGGCCCAGCCGACGGTGCGGGTGTCGCGGCGGTGCCGGTCGACTACCTCGGCCGTTGTGACGGAACGGGTGAGGCTGGCCAGCATGACGAGGCGGCGGCGGGTCTGTGGCACGCCGAGGTGGCTGAGGTCGACGATGCCCATGTCGACTTGATAGCCGAGGTGGTCGAGTGCATCGGCGGTGCGCTGAACCACTGCGCGCCTGTCGTTGAGGGCGCCGGGAACGTTCTCAATCAGGATGTGCTGTGGTGCAAGCACTTCGGCGGCGCGAACCATGGTCTGGTACAGCTCGTTCTTGTCGTCACTGTGGCGGGTGCGGTTGTTGAAGTCGCTGTGTCCCTGGCACGGTGGGCCGCCGACGAGGACGTCGACGTCCGGGTACTGCTTGGCCAGGAGCCGCTCGGCTGGGGCAAGTCGGGTACCGATGCGGCCGGGCAGGAGGGCAGCGACGTCGTGGCAGAGCGCTGCGGCGGTGGGGAAGTTGGCGGCGTACGTGCGGGTCGCGATCGCGTCGAGGTCGACGGCGAGCAGCGGCTCGAAGGGTCGGTCGAGCGCGCGGGCGGCCTCGGCGAGGCCGATGGAGAGTCCACCGCAGCCCGCGAAGAGATCGACGACGCGGACCGAGTCACGGGCCGAGGACTGGGGTGGGGTGGCGGTGCTGCGCAGCCAGGCACGCTCGGCGTCGTCGGCGGTCGCGGGTCCGTTCGGGATCGGCGCTCGGGCCAGCAGGCTGGTGGATGTGGCGCCGTCACTGTGGGTGAGCACCCGCTCGAACGCGCCGTTGCGGGTGCGGAATCGCTCCAACCCGGAGCCGGCTTGCGGCCGACGTCGCTTCAGGGCTGGTTCGAGCATCCTTGGGATCGTATTCAGGTTGTGCGGACTGGTCTGGCGGCGCGCCGCTTCTAGGCTGGTGGCATGGCCGAGTCGTGGGCGTCCTCACCGGAGGCGCGGGCGCGGATGCAGTCGAACAAGAGCCGGGACACCAAGCCGGAGTTGGCCCTGCGGTCGGCGGTGCATTCGCTGGGGCTGCGCTACCGGGTGGATGCGCGTCCGTTGCAGGCGCTGCGGCGCCGGGCGGACCTCGTCTTCCCCCGGGCCAAGGTGGCGGTGTTCCTGGACGGTTGCTTCTGGCACGGCTGCCCGGTGCACCACACCGTGGCGGCGGCAAACGCGTCGTTCTGGGCGGAGAAGGTGTCGACGAACCGGGCGCGGGACTCCGACACCGACGCGAAGCTGGCCGAGGCCGGCTGGGTCAGCGTGCGGGTGTGGGAGCACGAAGACCCGGTCGAGGCGGCCGAACGGGTGCGGGCCGTGGTGCACGAACGGCGGGCGTGACTCGGCTGAGGACGGGCTCAGCGAGTGACCGATAGGGTGCCTTGCATGAGAGCAGTCGCAGCAGCGTTGGCTTTTTCGGCAGCACTGTTCACCGCCGCGCCGGCGGCTGCCGAGGAACCCGACGACTCGTTCCTCGGCACGATAGACGTCATCGGCATTCCGATCACCGATCCGGCCGTAGCGATCGGCACGGCGCGCGCGGCGTGCCAGTCCCTCGATGACGGTGCCGAAGTACCCGCTGCCGTCGACACCGTCGCCGCCGACACCGGCATATCGCCCGACGACGCCGCCTACTTCGTCGGCGTCTCGATCGGGGCGTACTGCCCGCACCATGAGGGCCTTTTGAGCTGACCGGTGTTGGACTGGGGAGCGTCATCAAATGATGACGCCGTCCAACGCCGCACTACTTCAGCCGCACCAACCGCGTCGTCGAACTCTCGTCCAGCTCGACCACCTCGGTACGCGAGCGCAGGAAGTCGCTGAACGACTTGAAACCCAGCGACTTCTCGCTGAATGACGGGTCCATGCGCTTCATCTGGGCCTTGACCGCGGAGTTGTGCAACCAGTCGGCGTCGTCCTTCTCCAGGCCGATCTGCAAGGCGCGGGTGAGCAGCGCGGTGGCGGCGATCTGGGGGTCCGGCGGTTCCGGATCGTCGTCGATGGTCTGCGGCCGGGTGGCCCGACGGCGCGGCGCGCGCTTCTTCGGGGCGGGTTCCGACTCTTCCTCCTCGGCCGCGGGCGCCTCCGGCGGTTCGAACACCGGCACGCCGGGCAGCGCGTCGTAGATGAGGAACTCGTCGCACGCGGCGGCGAGCGACCGGCTCGACGAACCGGCCACGCCGATGCCCACGACGTAGCGGCCGAGCCGCTTGCACCGCTGGGCCAGGGCGATGTAGTCGGAGTCGCCGGCGACGATCACGACGTGGGTGAGGTCGGGCAGCCGGAACATGTCCTCGACGGCGTCGACGGCGAGCCGGATGTCGGCGCCGTTCTTGCCGTACGCGGCGGCGGGGAAGAGCTGTACCAAGTCGACGGCGCGGCCGACCAACTGGCCGCGGTATCCGGCGTTGACGTCCGCGGACCAGTCGGCGTAGGCCCGGGTCAGCACCAGCGTGCCGAACGATGACGCGAAGTCGATGATGGCGCCGACGTCGACCGTGGCGCGCTGCAGCTTGTCCTCGTCGAGGCCCTTCTGCTTGTCGCGCTGGAACGAGCTGCGTCCGTTGACCTGGTCATACCGCGAGATCACGATGTTGTCGAAGTCGAGATAGACCGCGACGCGGGTGTGAGCAGGTTCCGTCATGGGGTTCAGTGTGGTCGATGGGGCGCTGCCTAGCGATGAGTTGCGTGACGGCGGCGGGTCTACCCGGGACCACGAGCGAAGGAGACCAGTCGATGCGTTCGATCAGCGTCACGATGTTCATGACCCTCGACGGGGTCGTACAGGGACTCGGCCGCGCCGACGAGGACACCCGCGGCGGCTTCGCTTCACCCACGGCGGGTGGGGCCCGCAGTACAACGACGACGTCATGGCTCAGGAGATGGGCAAGGGCATGGCCGCCGCGGGGGACCTGTTGTTCGGACGCAGGACGTGGCAGGACTTCTACGCCGCGTGGGGTCACTCGACCGACGGTAACCCGTTCACGACGCTGATGAACGGCGCCACGAAGTACGTCGCGTCGAGGACGCTGCGGAGCGCCGACGAGTGGGAGAACTCCGTGTTGTTGCCGGGTGACGCTGCATCGTCGGTGGCCGAGCTGAAGGCGCAACCGGGCAATGACCTGGCGATCAACGGCAGCGCGTCGTTGGTGCGAAGCCTGCACGCCGCCGGGCTGATCGACCACTACACGCTGCTGATCCACCCGTTGACGCTGGGCAGCGGTGCTCGGCTGTTCGAGGGCCCGGCGCCGCTGACCGAGTTCGACCTCACTGGCAGCGTGACGACGACCAAGGGCGTCATCATCGCCGCACTACTCGCGACGGTAGGTACGGCCTACAGCCACGACGGTGGAAAGGCGATGTCCAAACGCTTGCTCTGCTTGAAGCCTGCCCACGTCGGCACCCCGCTCGGCTGCCCGCGGTACAGGCCACGGGCGGCGGCGACAACGCGTTCTCGCTGTGTCGGCCACGTCAGGTCGGAGGCGATCTGCTCGAGGACGTCGGGGTTCCTGGCCAAGCTGCGGTCGACGAGATCAACGGCGGGCAGTGCACCACCCTTGTCCCCGTTGCACCTCGCGCACGACGACACCAGGTTGGCTAACCCGTCGATCCCGACCAGTGACCACGGGAGGACGTGGTCGATCGGGTTGTCGGGCGGAAGCGTTGCGCCACAGTAGAAGCAGTCATTGCCGAAGGCATCCTTGAGCGGTCCCCGGACGGCAGCCAGCGCGATCCTCTCCCGGCCGAAGAGGTGGCCGGCGACATCGGGTACCTGTTCGTCGAGGAACCGGTTCATTCGGCGGACGTCATCGACCCACATAGTCTCCAAGGCCGGTTTCAACAGTCCTGCCAAACGGGCCAATCCGTGGGCGATACCGGCGTTCAGAACGATCGAGTCTCCGTGCGCGCGCAGCCGTGACCTCGTCACGCCCTCGCCGAGAAGTGAATCGTCGTAGAGGAACGGATCGCTCGTCGGTGCGCCCGGCAGCTTTTGCAGCCGGGGCAGCGGCTGCTTGGCGAGGGCGACGGTGATCTTCTCGATCGCCTGCTCGTAGGCGTCAGGTGCGCGAAGCATCGCGACCTCCAGCGACAGACCGCTGTTGGCGGCGCCCGCGGCTGCCCGCAGTGTCTTGGCGGCCTCCGTGATGCGTCCGGTGCTACCCCTCACCTGCACCAGATCGCGGCCTTCGAACGCGCGTACCTGCCGCCAGTAGATAGACAACACCCGATGCGCGAGTTCGGGGATCGGAACCGTCAACCGGTCGTCCGGCCGCTCGGGCAGGTTCTCGATGCAGTGTTCGATGAGCGCCATGAGCAGTGCCAGCTTGTAGGTGGCGGTGCGCTGACCGGTCTCGAGGATGGCGACGACGCGTTGCCCGAGGAGCAACGGATCGAGCGGAGCGTCGGCCACCTGGCAAGTATCGCCACACGCCGCTGCCCGAGTGGTCGCATTGCCGCCGACTTGTCCCGCACGGTGGACGCAACAGCCGTAGTCCGCGAGCCACACCCCCCGCGAGCGTGCGCAAACTCCCGCCCGCGCGCGGCGTGTCGCCCGCAGACACGCACGCTCGCGGGGGAAGCCGACCCGCGCATTTCGATCAGTGCGAATCAAAGTCGAGGGGGGTGGGCGGGGGTGGCGCAATGCGGGGGGCGGGCCGGCAAAGCCCAGGTGACCAGGCCTGAGGACCGGCGCAATCAGCTCACCGGCCGGAGGCCCTCGCCGCACGCAACCGGCAGGGCCTGATACCGCCGATACCGTTCCGCACCAGGTCAGTCACATACCGCCAGCCCCCAGGAGGTGACCATGGCCGCGACGAACGCCGACCGCGACGAGCCCACGCCCATCCGCCGACCCCGCGCGGACCAGGCGCGCCTCGTCGCCGACGTGCTGCGCCACCAGATCCACGCCGGTGGCTACGCCGACGGGCTGCCGCAGGAGCAGGAACTGGCCGAGGAGTTCTTCGTCTCCCGCAATACCGTCCGCGAAGCACTCGCCACGCTGAAGGACGAGGGCCTGATCGACCGCGGCCCTCGCACCGGCACCCACGTCGCCATCCGCAAGTACGACCACGGTCTCGACGCCCTCACCGGCCTCAAGGAGACGTTCAAGGGCTACGGCGAGATCCGCAACGAGGTCCGCGCCACCATGACCGTCTCCGCGCCGCCGAGTGTGGCCAACAAGCTCGCGCTGAACCCCGGCGAACCCGTCGTCTTCATCGAGCGCCTCCGCTACCTCGGCGACCTGCCGCTGAGCCTCGACATGACCTACCTGGCGCAGGACATCGGCGCCCAGGTCGTCGAGCACGACCTCGAGTCCAACGACGTCTTCGCCCTCATCGAACACGTCACCGGCCAGCGCCTCGGCAACGCCACCCTCGCCGTCGAAGCCGTTCCCGCCGAACCACATTCGGCAGCCATCCTGCAGGTGCCCGACACCGCCAGCCTGCTGCTGCTCGAGCGACTCACCCACCTCGACGACGGCAGACCCGTCGACCTCGAGTACATCCGCATGCGCGGCGATCGAATCACGCTGCGCGGCAACCTAGTCAGAGGAGATTGACCGTGGCCCAAGTCAACCAGCGCGTCGACGTGCCCGTCACCATCGACGAGTCGCTGTGCATCGAGGGCTGCACCCTCTGCGTCGAGATCTGCCCCCTGGATTCCCTGGCCATCAACCCGGAGAACGGCAAGGCGTTCATGCACGTCGACGAGTGTTGGTACTGCGGACCCTGCGCAGCGCGCTGTCCCACCGGCGCCGTCACCGTCAACATGCCCTACCTCCTCCGATGACAACCCAGGACCACCCATGAAACGCACCGTCGCCGCCCTGCTCACCGCCGCCACTGTCACGTCCCTCGCCGCCTGCTCCCTGGACTCGCAGACCCAGTCCGACGACACCGTCACCGTCGTCATCGGCTACCAGTCCAAGACCATCAACACCGTCACCGCCGGAACGCTGCTCAAGGCCAAGGGCTTCCTCGAGAAGCGCCTCGACGACCTCACCAAGTCCTCCGACGTGAAGTACGACGTCCAATGGCAGGACTACGACACCGGCGCCCCCATCACCGCCCAGATGGTCGCCGAGAAGATCGACATCGGCTCCATGGGCGACTACCCCCTGCTCATCAACGGCTCCAAGACGCAGGCCAACGAACGCGCCCGCACCGAACTCGTCTCCATCACCGGCTACAGCCCCACCGGTGCGCTCAACATGGTGGTCGTCCCACCCGACTCGCCGGCCCGCAGCATCACCGACCTCAAGGGCCAGAAGGTCTCCGCCAGCGTCGGTTCCGCGGGCCACGGCACGCTGGTCCGTGCGCTCGACAACGCAGGCATCGACCCCAAGACCGGCGTCGAAGTCCTCAACCAGCAACCGCAGGTCGGTGCGTCGGCACTCGAATCCGGCCAGGCGCAGGCGCTCTCGCAGTTCGTCGCATGGCCCGGCCTGCTCGTGTTCCAGGACAAGGCCAAGCTGCTTTACGACGGCGCCGAAGGCGACTACCCGACGTTCCACGGCGTCGTCGTCCGGCGCGACTACGCCGGCCAGCACCCCGAGGTGCTCGACGCGTTCCTGCAGGCCCAGCTCGACGCAACCGAGTTCCTCAACGACAACCCGCTCGAGTCGGCCAAGCTCGTCGCCGACGGCAGCGGACTGCCGCAGGAAGTCGTCTACCTCTACAACGGCCCCGGCGGCACCAGCTTCGACACCACGCTGAAGCCGTCGCTCATCGAGGCGTTCAAAGGCGATGTGCCGTACCTGAAGTCGATCGGTGACTTCGCCGACCTCGACGTGAACGGCTTCGTGAACCCCGACCCGATCCAGAAGGCCTTCGCCGACCGCGGCCAGGACTACGACGCCGCGCTGCAGAGCACCACCAACCCGTCGGCGCTGCGCGGTCAGGACCCCGTCTGCAACGCGCCCGTCACCGACGCCAAGCTCGCCGGCGAGCTGTGGATCGACGGCAGGGACGCCACCCAGCCCTCGGCCAACCCCGACTGCCTGCTGCGCGCCATCCGGGAGGCCACCGCCGCGGGCGACACCATTCGCGCCGCCTACGTCCCCGATACCGAGTTCGGCACCCGCTGGTTCGCCGACAAGTCGACCTGGGTTCGCGACGGCCAGCGCCACCTGCCGTTCGACACCGCCGCAGGCGCCGGGCGCTACACCGCTGCGCACCCCGGCGCGACGATCGTCGACTACCAGCAGGCCCTGGCGGGTGCGGTGTGACCGCCGCACCCGTCGTCCTGACCACCGACGAACCGGCCGTCGCCAGCCCAGCCGCCCCGGCGAGGAACGACCGCCGCCCGTCGTGGCCGTCCTGGCTGGTCCGCATCGGCTCCGTTGCCGCAGCGATCGCACTGTGGCAGCTGTTGACGGCCAACGACGTTCGGCTGTGGTTGCGCTTCGACACGTTGCCCACCGTCACCGAGATCGTGCACGCCTTCGGCAACCGGCTCGGAACCCAGGACTACTGGCTCGACCTCGGCCAGTCGCTGATCCGCATCCTCACCGGCTTCGCCCTCGCGGCCATCGCGGGCGTCGTGACCGGCATCTTGCTCGGCCGCTCACCGAGGTTCGCCAACGTGTTCGGTCCGCTCACCGAACTCGCCCGACCCATCCCGGCGATCGCCATCGTGCCGGTCGCGATCCTGCTCTTCCCCTCCGATGAGGCCGGGATCGTCTTCATCACGTTCCTCGCCGCGTACTTCCCGATCATGGTCAGCACCCGGCACGCCGTACGCGCGCTGCCCACGCTCTGGGAGGACTCCGTGCGCACCCTCGGCGGCAGCCGCTGGGACGTCATCGCGCGAGTCGTGTTGCCCGGCATCCTCCCCGGCGTCTTCGGCGGCCTCTCGGTCGGCATCGGCGTCGCATGGATCTGCGTCATCTCGGCCGAGATGATCTCCGGACGCCTCGGCGTCGGCTACCGCACCTGGCAGGCCTACACCGTGCTCGCCTACCCCGAGGTGTTCGTCGGCATCATCACGATCGGCGTGCTCGGCTTCGGCACGTCTGCCGCCATCGAACTGATCGGCCGCCGCGTCACGCGCTGGCTGCCCCGCGGGCAGGAGGCCCGACAGTGACGGGAATGAACCTGCGACTGCGCGACGTCGTGCTCAGCTACGGCGGAGCGCCCGTCGTCGACCACCTGAACCTCGACGTGCGGCCCGGCGAGATCCTGGTCCTCACCGGACCGTCCGGCTGCGGCAAGTCCACGGTGCTGCGCGCGCTCGCCGGTCTACTGCCGCCCGATGGGGGAGAGGTGCTCGCCGACGGCGACCGCGTGACCACCACGTTGCGTGACCGCGCAATGGTGTTCCAGGACAACGCGCTTCTGCCGTGGCGGACCGTCCGGTCCAACGTCGAGCTGGCGCTGAAGCTCGCCGGCCGACCGCGCCAGGGCCGCCGCGCCGAGGCGGCCAAGTGGATCGCCGACGTCGGCCTCACCGGGTTCGAGGACTACCTGCCCAAGAGCCTGTCCGGCGGCATGCGCCAGCGCGTCCAACTCGCCCGCGGCCTCGCCGGTGCACCGCGCGCGGTGATGATGGACGAGCCGTTCGGAGCGCTGGACACCCAGACCCGAACAACGATGCAGCGCCTGCTGATCGACACCTGGCGTGCGCATCCCACCACCGTCGTCTTCGTCACCCACGACGTCGACGAGGCACTGCTGATCGGCGACCGCATCGCCGTCCTCGGCCGCGCAGGCCAACCGCTGCGCGCGCTGCTCGACGTGCCCTCGCCCCGCACCGCCGACGTCGACCGGGCCGCGCTGCGCGCCGACGTCATCACCGCCCTCGACCATCCCTTTCCCGTCGCTTCGCTCGCCCCGACCGGTTCATCTCCCGTCGCTTCGCTCGCCCAGAGGAGTTCGTAACCCTGATGCAGATCCCCCCACTCGACGACGCCGTACGCCTCGACTGCGACGTGCTCGTCATCGGCGGTGGCACCGCGGGCACCATGGCCGCGCTGACTGCCGCCGAGAACGGCGCGCAGGTCCTGCTGCTCGAGAAGGCGCACGTCCGCCATTCCGGTGCGCTCGCCATGGGGATGGACGGCGTCAACAACGCCGTCATCCCCGGTAAGGCCACACCCGAGGACTACGTCGCCGAGATCACCCGCGCCAACGACGGAATCGTCAACCAGCGCACCATCTATCAGACCGCGACCCGTGGTTTCGCGATGGTGCAGCGGCTCGAGCGCTACGGCGTGAAGTTCGAGAAGGACGAGCACGGCGAGTACGCCGTTCGCCGCGTGCACCGCTCCGGCTCCTACGTGCTGCCGATGCCCGAGGGCAAGGACGTCAAGAAGGCGCTCTACCGGGTTCTGCGGCAGCGGTCCATGCGCGAGAAGATCCGCATCGAGAACCGGTTCGTGCCGGTGCGGGTCCTCACGTCCGACGACGGCCGAGCGGTAGGCGCCGTCGCGCTCAACAGCCGCACCGGCGAGTTCGTCGTCGTCGGCGCCAAGGCCGTCATCCTCGCCACCGGTCCCTGTGGGCGGCTCGGGCTGCCTGCCTCCGGTTACCTCTACGGCACCTACGAGAACCCGACCAACGCGGGTGACGGCTACTCCATGGCATTCCACGCCGGCGCCGAGCTCTCAGGCATCGAGTGCTTCCAGATCAACCCGCTCATCAAGGACTACAACGGGCCCGCGTGCGCCTACGTCGCCAACCCCTTCGGCGGCTACCAGGTGAACGCCCTCGGTGAGCGCTTCGTCGACTCGGACTACTGGTCGGGCGCGATGATGGCCGAGGTGAAGGAGGAGATCGAGTCGGCTCGCGGCCCCATCTACCTCAAGGTCAGCCACCTGCCCGACGAGACGCTGTCGACGCTCGAGGGCATCCTGCACACCACCGAGCGCCCCACCCGCGGAACCTTCCACGCCAACCGCGGTCACGACTACCGCACCCATGACATCGAGATGCACATCTCCGAGATCGGTTTGTGCAGTGGGCATTCCGCGTCGGGAGTGTGGGTCGACGAGAACGCCCGTACGACCGTGCCCGGGCTCTACGCTGCGGGCGACCTGGCGTGCGTGCCGCACAACTACATGATCGGCGCCTTCGTGTACGGGGAGTTGGCCGGCTCGCACGCGGCGTCGACGCTCGACGACACCCCCGCGCCGGACGCCCTGCCGGCCGATCAGATCGCCGAGGCCCACGAGCTGATCTACCGCCCGCTGCGCCACCCGGACGGGCCGCCGCAACCCCAGGTCGAGTACAAGCTGCGCCGCTTCGTCAACGACTACGTCGCGCCGCCGAAGACCGCCGCCAAGCTGTCCCTGGCGGTGCAGACCTTCGACCGGATGCGCGACGAGGTGGCAGGCATCGGCGCCAGCACGCCGCACGAGCTGATGCGTGCCGTGGAGGTCTCGTTCATCCGCGACTGCGCCGAGATGGCGGCCCGCTCGTCGCTCACCCGCACCGAATCGCGGTGGGGGCTCTACCACGACCGCAGCGACATCCCCGACCGCGACGACGTCGACTGGCGCTACCACCTCAACCTGCGCAAGACCGCCGACGGCGACATGGAGTTCCTCAAGCGGCCCGTCGCCCCGTACTTCGTGCCGGTGCCCGGTCTCGACGACATCCCCACCGGCGGAACCGAACCCATCCACGTGCACCAGCCACCACTGGTCGGCGGCCAGGCGCCCGCGTCGGAGGTGTCCCGCATCGACAGCGGTCCCGCAACGCAGCCGCCGTCACCGCGCATCGCCGCCGTGCTGGCACTCGACGAGCCGTCGGTGGACGACCTCGCGCCCTACCTGCGCGACGACGACCCGGGAGTGCGGCGCACCGCGGTCGACGTGCTCACCGAGCACCTTTGCGACGGGTGGGGGCCCGCGCTCGTCGCGGCGCTCGACGACCCGTCGGGGGAGGTGCGTCGCGTCGCCGCCGACGGCATCCGCGAACTCGTCGAGGTCTTGCCGAACCCGGCCGACGTGGCGCCGCTGATCTCATCGACCGACGCCGGCGTCCGCGGCGCCGCGCTGTACGTGGCCAGCTCGCGGCGAGTCGGCGACCCCGACCAGTACCGGCACGCACTGACCGACGCCGACCACCGCGTCCGCATCGAGGCCGTCCGAGCCCTGGTGTCGGTCGACGACGCCGACGGAGTCGCCGCGGCTTGGGACGACGCCAACCGCGAAGTGCGCATCGCGGTCGCCAACGGCCTCGGCACGCTGCGCGCGGGCATCGATTCCGTGCGTGTGCTCGTCGGCGACCCGGACCCGTTGGTTCGCGCCGCGGCGCTGGCCGCACTCGGTTCGGTCGGATGGGAGGACGCCGACGTCGCGACCGTCGAAGACGCTTTGGCCGCCTCGGCATGGCAGATCCGGCAGGGTGCCGCGCGGGCGTTGGCGGGGGCGCCGTCGTCGGAAACCGCCGTGCTGCCCCTGTCGAGGGCGCTCACCGATCCGCACCTCGACGTCCGGAAGGCCGCGGTACTGAGCCTCACCCGGTGGGCGGAATCGGAGTACGGCGCCAGGGAGGCTCTGGCAGGCGCCTTGGACGACGGGGACGCCGACGTCCGCGCCTACGCTCGGCAGGCGCTCGAACGTGTGACTCAGGTCACAACAGGCGTACGCTGAGGGCATCGCTCCTGGAAGGAGATGCCATGAAGGGCGCTTATCGGGATCCGGTTGACCACTCCCGCACCTATCAGCCCCGCGCGGGTGAGTCGTTCATCGACACGCTCTGGTTGCCCGGACTCGGGCTCATCATGATCGGCACGGTGATGATCGCCGGCACCGTCGCCGCGAGTGCCTACGGCCGCAGCGATCTGGTGATGATGCTTGCGCTCGTCGCCGGCGCATTGGTGACCGCGGGCGCCATCCTGATCGCGATCGAGCATCACCGGGTGAAGCGCGTCGAGGCGAAGTGGACGGCGGACCATCCGGAGGGACACCTGCGCGCATAGCCCATTCGCTCGCCAGGTGGAACATTCGGCGGTCGATCACGCCGCCCGGCGCGGGTGCTGAAGTGACTCGTGTGACGGAAAGCGCTAGCGCGCCGCCATCCGTTCCTTCGCCAACGCGAGCGTGTCGCGCGTCGTCCTGTCGACGACGCCGGCATACTCCGGGTGCTTGCCGACGAACGCGGCGACCATCGGACAGATCGCCACGATGCGTAGCCCCTCGTCGCGGGTGGCGGCCAACGCCGCACTGATCACCACGGTCCCCAGTCCACGTCCGCCATAGGCGTCGTCGACTTCGGTGTGAAAGAACACGCGTTGCCCGTCTCGGTCTGCAAAGGCGGTCAGTCCCACCGTCTTTCCGTCGACCGCTACGGCGAAGTCATCCTCGCGCCGGATGACCTCCACGGGGGCGCCGGTCTTGTCCGTCAGTGCCTCGTCGCTGGCCATCTCGCTCCTGTCCGGGTGCGTACGATCGACCCGACCATACCGATCGGAGTGAGTGCGTGAACGTCGACTACGTACACATCGACAAGCAGACCCCGGCTGTCTATCGCTCGATGGTCGGCGTTGCGACCTCGGTCGCGAAAGCCGCCGAGGACGCCGGTCTGTCGCGTGGGATCGTCGAACTCGTCAACGTCCGCGTCTCGCAGATGAATGGTTGTGCGACGTGCCTCGACGTCCACCACCGCAAGGCGCTTGCTGCCGGCGTCACCGAGAAACAGCTCTCGACGGTGTCGGTCTGGCGCGACACCGAGCTGTTCGACGAACGGGAGCAAGCCGCCCTGCGGTTGGCCGAGATGACCACGTCCCTACTCGACCGTGACGCCGCCGACCGCGAATACTCGCGCGCACGACGGGTGTTCGGCGACGACGAGCTGTCCGCGGTCATCTGGGTGGCGACGGCGATCAACGCCTTCAACCGCGTCTCGATCCTGAGCCATCACACGGTCAGGCCGTAGCCGCATACCGAAGGAGCGCGGGTCAGGACTTCTTGGCGGCTTCCTGGCGGGCTTCCTGAGTCTTGGCCTCGGCACGGGCGGCGTCAGCCTGCGCTTCCTTCTTGGCCACGTCCTTCTCGGCTTCGGCCTTGTCCTGCTGAGCCTTGCCCTGCTCCTCGAGACGGTTGTTGCCCAACACGACGCCGAGGACCTGCTTGACGACACCGAATGCTCCGTCGACGACGCTCTTCACCAGGTTGATGGGTCCGCCATTGCTGTTCGACATGATTGCCTTTCATCGGGTGACCCGGCGCCGGTCCGGCATGCCGGGTGCGTGCCCACCGAGTCTGACAATCGGGTGCTAGCTATAGCAAGCACCTTGTTAGCATGATCACTCGGCGTTTGGCGCCGGCGAATTTCGGGTGCGTCAGGCGGTAATCGGCCCATTCGTCGCCCCGCCGCGGGCGCGCTGCCACCGCAGCACCGCGACGAGCACAACGGCGACCGCTCCAAAGGCGGCCGTCGAGGCCAGCGTCGAACTGCCCCGCTCGGCAGCGCCTATCGCGATCGCCACCAGCGCCCACAGCGCACCGACGACGTAGCCGATGGTGCCCCGCAGCATGACGGTCGTGACCACTGCGCTCACGGCCGCGAGTGCCAGCACGACGAACTGCCACGCCACGTCCGCCGACGACCAGCCGCCCTGGATCAGTGCAGCCGCGACGTTCGCGAAGATCGCAATGCTGCTCCACCCGAGATAGAGCCCGAACGTGACGGTCGCCAGCGTCCTGACCCAAGACGGGCACGTCACCTGATCGGGATGGCGCACCAGCTTTCGCATGACGTGCACCAGCGCCCCCGCCATCACGAGGAACACCACCACGCTCGTCCACAACCAGTCCTGCGCGGCGATCACCAGCCAGACGCTGAACCCGGTGAACACGATGCACAGGTCGATCAGCACGCCCAGTTCCCACCACGCGCCGAAGCCGTAACGCACGATCGCGAGCGCGGTGATCGCGCTGAGCACCGTGATGACGCCCCACAGTCCGAATGCGTAGCCCGCCGGCGTGATCAGTGCTTCGTTGGTGGCTCCCGAGGCGAGGAAGTCACCCGCGATCGCGCTCGTCACCGCCGGTGCGGCCAGCTGACTGACCGCCAGCAGAAGCGTGATCCAGCGCCACGTGACGACCGCTCGCGATGGCTTCGACGTCTTCTCCACGGTGGTCACGGTGATCCCTTCCTCGGCGGTCGCGCAGGACGGATACCCAGGGAGTTCGATGGCGACACCGACGCCGGTGCCGACGAGATCAGACCGATACCGGCACCGCGATCTCGTTGCGCCTGCAGAACGGCAGCGTCCACGGCGGGTCGTAGAACCACGCCGACGGCTCGCCCGCCGCATCGAAGCCGTACGTCGCCAGCACGTCCATCAGCTCGGCCGTCCGCTTCGCGACCGCCTCGGGCCCCCGGTCGCCGCTGAACCGCAGCACCGCGAACGTCTCGCCGGGCACCTCGACCACACGGACGCGCTCGTCATTCGGCGTCGGCAGAGTCGCCATCGTCCACTCCGACGGCATGAAGAACCTGATGACCCAACTGCTTCCGACCTCCACGTCCTGAGCGGACTGGACGACCGGCGCCGTCATCGCGATCTTGCGGCCCTCGCGCGACTGCACGACCGGCGCGGTCATCGCGATGTCGTCCTTGCCGTGATTCTTGCCGAAGATGTAGCCCGCCAGGCGACGGAACCCCTCGCTGCGCGCTCCAATCTCGTCCATGGCGCTAATGGTCGTCTCGGCGGCGATCCGCGGCCCGTAGGTGCGCAGCTCCACGTCACCGGCGATCGGCTTGGTGGTGTGGGCAGGCTCCTCGGTGCCGATGCGAATACCGACGATGGACAGCGCCGATTCGCCGACCTGCCCGGCCACCCTTGCAATGCGGTTCAGCACGGTCACCCTCCTCGTTCCTCGCACGTGGATGTAGCCCCAGCTTGCGCTCAGCACACGTCATCCGGAATGACGGAACCGTGACGATCGGCGTGCGCTAGTTTCGACGGGTCAACGCGGTCTGCGTACGTCTTCACCCTGGAGGGTCAGTTGCGAGTACTCGTCACCGGTGGCACCGGCTTCGTCGGTGCCTGGACCGCGAAGGCCGCGCAGGACGCCGGCCATCAGGTGCGCTTCCTCGTCCGCAACGCCGACCGGCTACGCACCAGCGCCGAGAAGATCGGCGTCGACATCGGCGACCACGTCGTCGGCGACATCGCCGATCCGGACACCACCGCGACGGCCCTGGACGGGTGTGACGCCGTGATCCATTGCGCGGCAATGGTGTCTACCGACCCGGCGCGCGCCGACGAGATGCTGCACACCAACCTCGAGGGCGCCCGCAACGTCCTGGGCGGCGCGGTGAAGGCAGGCATCGATCCAGTGGTCCACGTGTCGAGCTTCTCGGCGCTGTTCCGTCCCGGGCTGGAGACCCTGCACGCGGACCTGCCCGTCGTCGGTGGCTCCGACGGCTACGGCAAGTCGAAGGCCGTCGTCGAGGCATACGCCCGCGGGCTGCAGGACGCCGGCGCACCGGTGAGCATCAGCTACCCCGGCATGGTGCTCGGCCCGCCCGCCGGCGACCAGTTCGGCGAGGCCGCCGAGGGCGTCGAGGCCGCGGTCAAGATGTACGGCGTGCCCGGCCGCAGCGCCGCCTGGATCGTGATCGACGTCCGCGATCTGGCCGACCTGCACGTCGCGCTGCTCGAGCGGGGCAAGGGGCCGCGCCGCTACATGGCAGGTGGGCAGCGGGTCCCGGTGGCCCGCCTCGCGAAGCTGATCGGCAAATCCGCCAACCGGCCGCTCGTCGCAGTTCCGGTGCCCGACAGCGGATTGCGTGCGCTGGGCCGGCTGTTCGACGTCATCGGCGACCGGCTGCCGTTCGACACTCCGATCGATTCGGCCGCGATGCAGTACTACACGCAGATGCCCGCGTCCGACGACGGGCCTGCCGAACGCGAGCTGGGCATCGTGCAGCGCGACCCGGGGGAGACTCTCGCCGACACCGTCGAGGGCCTGCGTAGCGTCGGCCGCCTCTAGCGCCTACTCGGCGGGCGGCACCGGCTCCGGACCGACGCCGATCGTGATCCGGGGGTTGGCCGACGGCGTCAACCACTGCAGCAGCGACCGCATCTCGTCGCGCTCGACGGCGATGCAGCCCCACGTCGGGTCGCCGTCGGTGACGTGCAGGAAGATTCCCGCCGACCGGCCAGGGACGCGCTGCGGGTTGTGCTCGACGAGTACGGCGTAGTCGTACATCTCCCCGGAGGTGTATAGATTTTCCGCGTCCTCGGACGGTTTGGTGGGCGACTGAACCAGCGTGTTGTAGGTGGGGGAGTCGACGTCCTCGTCCCACCAGTCGTCCTTGGTCACCTGCGTATAGGGCAACGACGTGCCGGGATTGGGTTCGCGACCGAACGCCATGCCCAGCGGGTACGTGCCCGTCGGGGTGCGGAAGACGTCGTCGGCGGGAGCGCCCACCCCGAGTTCGCCGAGGTCGGCGTCCATCGGCCCGCGCACCAGCGTCCACTCCGACCCGGTGCGCTCGTAGGCGGCGAGGCGACCGACCTCGGAGTCCGCGGTGGGTGCGGTGACGACGATGAGCTGCTCGGCCGGGGTGGCCATCGGCTCGCCGTACGCCGACGGTGCCTCGGCCGCGGTGAGTGCGACCGCCACGAGCAGCGCGACGACTCTCATCGCAGCCTCGACGCCAACCCGGTCGCGCGGACCGCCCGTCGTGAAATCGCCTCGCGCACTTCGTCAGCCGAGCCAACCACCCGCACCTTCTCCTTCGCTCGCGTCACCGCGGTGTAGAACAGCTCACGGGTGAGCAACCGCGAGTCGACCGGCGGCATCAGCACCGTCACCTCGCGCGCCTGCGAACCCTGGCTCTTGTGGATCGTCATCGCATGCATCGTCTCGACGTCGGCCAGTCGGCTCGTCGCCAGCGAGACGGTCGCACCGCTGCCCGCGACGACCGCGCGCAGCCCGGCGTCGTCTACCAGTGTCACCCCGACGTCGCCGTTGTACAGCTGCAGCCCGTAGTCGTTGGCCGTGACGAGAATCGGTCGCCCCGCGTACCAGGCCGTCCAGATCGGCTCACCCGTCGCGTCGGTCAGCCAGCGCTCGACCTGACGGTTCCAGTGCGCAACCCCGTGCGGGCCGCGTCGGTGCGCGCACAGGAGGCGGTGCGCGTCGAGCGTCGCGAGCGCAGCCTTGGCGTCGCGCAGGATCGCTGCCCGCCTCAGGTCCATGGCCGGCGGCAGCAGCACCGCACGCAGTGCCGGGGTCGGATCGTCGGCGTCGATCCACTCGACGTGGTCGCCGCCCGTGTGCAGCACCTCGATCGCCGCATCCGCATCGCCGTCGCGGATCGCGGTGGCCAGCGCGCCGATCGCCGCGCCGAACCGGTGCGGGGTCTTCAGCTCAGCGATGCGGACGTCGCCGCGTTCCCCGAGTCCGTCGACGAGGTCGGCCAGCACGGCACCTGCGTCCACCGACGCCAGCTGGTCCGGGTCGCCCACCAGCAGCAGCCGCGCCTCCGGACGCACCGCCTCGAGCAGCCGCGCCATCATCGTCAGCGACACCATCGACGTCTCGTCGACGACCACCACGTCGTGCGGCAGCCGGTTGCCGCGGTGGTGGCGGAACCGCGACGAGTTGTCGGGCCTGCTGCCGAGCAGCCGGTGCATCGTGGTGGCCTGCAGTCCCGCGATGCGGCGCTGGTCCACGAGGTCGAGTTGGTCGATCTCGGACTGGACGGCCTCCTGCAGACGCGCGGCGGCCTTCCCGGTCGGCGCTGCCAGCGCGATGCGCAGCGGCGGCGCACCCGAGGCATGCGCGTGACCGGCCAGCAGGGCCAGCAGCCGCGCGACCGTCGTCGTCTTGCCGGTGCCAGGGCCGCCGGTGATGACCGTGAGGCGTTGCCGCAGAGCGAGTTCGGCGGCGGCGCGCTGTTCGGCGTAGTCCGGCGGGAACAGCCTGTCGACGTCGGTGGCGGCGGTCGTCATCGGATCGGCCGACACCATCGCGAGGAGGTCGTCGGCCACCTGCTGCTCCTCGCGCCAGTACCGGTCGAGGTAGATGGCGTCGCCGCGCATCCGCAACACGTGCGGCGGCGTGTCGACCAGCGGGCTCGTGCGCACGGCGTCCACCCATCCGACGGCGTCGGGCCACGCCAGGTCGGGCACGTCGACCTGTTCGGAGACGCCGGCCAGCTCCAGGCACACCGATCCGCCACGCAGCGCCCGCACGGTCAGTGCGACCGCCAGCGCCACCCGCTCGTCGGACTCGCCGCCGAGCGCGGTCACCCGCTGCGCGACCAGCACGTCGGAGGCGTCGAGCACGCCGGCGTCGTTGAACTCGCGCAGCAGCCCGGTCGCCCCGGCCGCGCGCCGCCAGTGCGCCTCGTCGACGACCGTCATGCCACCGCCCTCCCCGTGTCGAGCAGATCCGACATCGCCACGATCAGCGCGGCGGGCGGCTGCCAGTCGAACACCCCGGCCCGGTGACCGTCGACCACCGGCGTCTCCGGGCCGCACATCCCACGGACGTACAGGTAGAGGATGCCGCCGAGGTGCCGCTCCGGTTCGTAGCCGCGCTGCCGCCATCGCAGGAACCGATGCAGCACAACGCTGTACAACAGCGCCTGCAGCGGATAGTCGGAGTGCAGCATTGCTTCGATCAAGCGCGGTCGGTCGTAGTCGGCGGCGGTCAGCGGTTCGTCACCGTCGCCGAGCCAGTTGGTCTTGTAGTCGACGACGACGTAGCGGTGCCCGGTGTGTTCGGGATCCGGCGGGCAGGAGCGAAGCGACCCGGGAAGTGTGTTGGGCACGCGCAGTACGGCGTCGATCTGACCGCTCAGGTACCCGCGCAGGGTCTGGCCGGCCAGCGGCTCGCTGGTCAGCCGCCCGGCGTAGGACGCCATCGGGTCGTCGGCCGGCAGGTGCTCGGTGAGCAGCCGCCCCACGTCGCGCAGCCGGACGTCGGGCGCGTCCGCGCGCAGATCGCCGCCGGCGAGCGGAAACTCGAAGTCCAACTCGCGCAACCTGTCCGGCAGTCCGATCTCGCGCAGCGTCAGATCGTTCGCCAGCGGTCCCAGCGGAGTGTCGTGCATCGGTACCAGAGCAGCGGCCAGGTCATCGGGTGGCACGTCGACCGGCCACCACACCAGGTGCTCGCGGATCCGAACCGCGAGTTCGGCGCCGAGATCAGTCGCCATCGGATCGGCGGTCTCCAGCACCGAGTGCACCAGGGTGCCGAACCTCGCGCCCGTCGGCAGGTCGGCCATCGGCGACGGCATCGAGGGCCCGGCGGGCGGCAGGGCCAACGGGATCTCGGCGGACGCCTCGTCGTCCAACTCCGCGACCTCGGGCTCGCTACTGACGTTCGAGGTCTCGGTGACTCGAATGAGCCCGGAGTACGACGTGCGCCGCCACGACGTGTCGATGCCGCGGTGGAAGTGCCTGGCGCCGAGATCGGTGGGCCGCTGCGGCACCGGTGCCTTCGGCGCGGGAGTCAGCACCGACTGCTCGAGGACGGGTCCGCCCGCATCGGCCCACGCCTGCAGGCGCGCCCAGGCGTCGTCGTCGTTGGTCTTGCTGGGGACGCAGACGTCGGGCACCGCCGCCTCGCCGGGGGCACGGCCCCGCAGGATGCGGGACAGCCCGCCGGTGGGTTCGTCGCGCGCCGGCGCCCACCATGCCACCACCTGCGCCTGCGCCCGGGTCAGCGCGACGTAGGTCAATCTGCTGTCGTCCCCGGCGTTCTCGGCGCGACCCTGCTTGGCGACGGCGTGGTAGTCGGGCCCGTCCTTGCCGCCGACGTACAGGCACCGCACGTCGCCCTCGTGGTACAGGACGTTCTCGTCCTCGGGCACCCACCGGTTGAACGCGAACGGCAGGTACACGATCGGGTACTGCAGGCCCTTGCTGACCCAGACGGTCATGATCTGCACCGCGGCCACGTCACTGTCGAGCCTGCGATTGCGTTCGGTGCGACCGTCACCGCGCTCGTCGCGTTCGGCGCGCAGCCAGTCCCGAAGCGCGGGCAGGGTGTAGCGCTCGCGGTGGGCGACGTCCTGCAGCATCTCGGTCACGTGCGCGAGGTCGGTCATGTGCCGCTCGCCGTCGGGCCAGGACAGCACGCGGTCGGCCATCCCGCGCAGCTGCGCCGCCTCGAAGATGGCCGCGACCCCGCGCTCGCGGGCGTGACCGGCCCACTCGCGCAACGTCTCCGACAGCTCATCGGTCAACTCGTCGCCACCGGCGACCAGCGATTCGGCGGTGTGGCCGAAGAAGACGGTCGCGGCCGCGGCCCGCACGACACCAGGCCGGTGCGGCTGGTCGAACGCCTCCAGCAGTGCGAGCCAGTCCTCGGCCGCGGAGGACTCGAAGATGTCGGAGTCGCCGGTGTAGACGCACGGAATGCCCGCGGCCGCCAACGCGTTCTGACAGATCCGCGCGTCCTTGTGCTTCTCGACGATGACCGCGACGTCGCGCGCCTCGATCCGGCGGCCGCCGAACGTGGCCCCGCTCGCGAGCAGAGTGGCAACGTCGTTGGCCAGGTCGCGACCGATGTGCCTGCGGATGTCGTCGATGGGAACGTTCTGAGTTCCCCTCTTGCCAAACGTCGTTCGCTGCACGACGCGGACGCGGAACGGGTCGGGAAACGGCGCACCGGCCAGCCGGGTGCCCCGATGGGCGGCCTCGATCTCGTGCACGACGATGCGCGGGTCGCCGAGCTGGGCGCCTTTCAGGACGGCCTGCAACCGGTCGACGAGTGCGGCGTCGCTGCGCCAGTTGGTCGCCAGCGTCATCTGAGCGCCCGCGCTCTGCGCCGCGCTGAGGTAGGTGACGATGTCGCCACCGCGGAACGCGTAGATGGCCTGCTTCGGGTCGCCGATCAGGATCAGCGTCGATCGTCCGCTGAATGCCCGGTCAATCACCTGCCACTGCACGAGGTCAGTGTCCTGGAACTCGTCGACCATGACGATCGGCCAGCGCTGGTGCATCCGGGTGCGGGCGGGGGAGTCGGGCGCATCGAGTGCGTTCGCCAGCCGGGTCAGCAGGTCGTCGTAGCCGAGGATGGCCATGCGCCGCTTGCGGATCTCCATCTCCGTCAGCACGTCCGTGGCGAACCGGATGCAGGTCTCGGCACGCGAGCCCGGCTCGGGATCCAGCGGCCGAAGCTCCGTCGCCGGGTTGCGCACTACCTCGCGCGCCAGGCTCAGCGCGTCGGCGTACGTGAGCGCCGGATCCTCGCGCTCCTGTCCGAAGTGCGCCAGGTAGAGGTCGTCGACGACCTCGGTCACCAGGTCGGTGAGGCTCTCCACCAGCGTCACCGCGGTGTCGGAGTCGCCGGCCACGCCGAGCGAGCGCAGCACCAGCTGGCAGAACTGGTGGGTGGTCGCGATCGTCGCGGAGTCGAACGAGGCCAGCGCATCCCGCAGCCGCTGCCGGCGCTCAGTGCGCTCCTCGGTGGTGCCGTTCACCAGGTGGGCGACGAGCAGGTTGTCACCGATCAGCGACGGGTCGTCGAATGCCGCTGCGGCATCAGCCATCTGGCGACGTACCCGATCGCGCAGCTCCTGGGTCGCGGCCCGACCGAATGTGATGAGCAGCATCTGGTCGAGCGTCGCGACGCCCTCGGCGACGTAGCGGGTGACCAGACCCGCCAGCGCGAACGTCTTGCCAGTGCCCGCGCTGGCCTCCAGCACGGTGGTGGCGTTCTCGGGCGGCAACGCTCCGCACAGGTCGAAGGGCTTCATCGGGTGGGATCCTGACCGGCGCGCAGCATCGGCAACCACAGGCGGCTGGAGTAGGCGCCGAGGCGGTTGGTCTCGCCCTCGTATTCCTCACCCGGACGCAGCGGCTGCATCAGGTGCTTGAGCCAGGTGCCCTTCCCCCAGGCACGCACCTGAGCCGGGTCCTCCTCCTCGCCGGGGAACTTGTTCGATCGCCACTTGTAGCTCGCCGCAGTCTCCGGGTCGTCGCCGGTGTGCCGAGCGCTGGCCCACGCGTACGACGTCTTGATGGGCAGCGGCAGCGGCTCGCGCCTGCCCGCGTCGTATATCCGCACCAGATCCCGCAGCAGGTCGACGGGGGAGTCGTCGGGACGGCCGAGCCCCTCCTCCTCGGGGGTGGTCCCGCGCCTCCGACGCCCGATGCACACCGACGACCACTCCGTCGAGGGATCGCGAGCGTATAACGCCAGCAACGGGATCCACGTTCCCAGCAGGTGCTTGCCCGCCAGCTTGGAGTACGTGACCGACACCATCCGGTCGCCGAACACCGGGGACACCGTCCCGGTCAGCCGTCGGCCGCCGCCCAGGTCGACGTCCACGTCGAAGGCCCGGACAGTCGTGTTGCGGTAGCGCATGGCCGCCGCGGCCAGCAGGTGCGCCTGGTCGCGCAGTTCGGTGGCCTTGCGCCAGCCCAGCCGGCCGGGTGGCAGCGTGCCCCGCCGCCACTCCGCGTCGCGCGCGTCCTCGGGCGTCATACCGCCCAGCATGTCGGCGAGCATCCGGTCGCCGACGCTCCACTCCTCGAGCGCGTCGATGTCGACGGGCATCTCGTCGTCGACGCCGTCGACGTCCCACGGCAGCGTGTACTGCAGCTCGCGGAAGAAGCCCTTGACCGGGTCGCGGAAGAACGCGATCAGCTCGGCGAGTTCCACGTCCGACGGCGGGGGCGCCGGCAGCGGGCCGCTGACGAACGGGTCGCGCGCGGCGCGGTCACCCGCTCCGGCGCGGGCCGCGCGCAACACGGTGGGGTCGAACGTGAACGGTACCTCGGGCACCAGCCTGCCCGGCTCGACGTTGCGAACGTTGAACGGCTGCAGCGGATGCCGGACGAGGATGTGGTCGCGAACCGGCTCGGGCGTGGTGCGGTCCAGCGCGTCGAGCAGCTCGGCGAGCGGAACGGCGGGCGGCCGCTGCTGACCCGACTTCGCGTCGGCGCCGGTGTAGGTGATCACCAGCTTTTCGGTGGCCGCGCCGATGGCGTCGAGCAGCAGCTGGCGGTCCTCCGAGCGGGAGTCGCGCTCACCGGTCATTGGGTCGCGGCCGAGCACGTCGTCGCCGTCGATGATGCCGCGGCGCGGGAACACGCCGTCGTCGAGGCCGACGAGGCACACCACGCGATGCGGCACCGACCGCATCGGGACCATCGTGCACACGGTCAGCGTGCCGGTGCGGAAGTTCGCGCGGGTGGGCCGCCCGGCCAGGCGTCGCTCGAGCAGCGCCTTGACGTCGGGTAGTCGCAGCACGGTGTCTCCGCGCGCACCGGCGGCCGCCAGCACGTCGGCGAACTCGCGCTCCATCTGCCCGACCTGCCACGCGTCGGCGTCGGTGGTGCGGGTCAGCAGGCCGATGCTCTCCGACATCGAGGTCAGCCAGTCGCGCAGCGGCTGAGCGTTGTCCAGCGCGTCCACGGTGCGGCGGAGCCGGTCGACGAACTCGGCGAAGCGTCCGGCGAGTTCGACGCGATTGCTGCTGACGTCGTCGAGCGGCAGCGTCGAGTCGATCCAGGCGTGCGCATCGTCGGACATGGCGACGCCGGTGAGCACCCGGTCGATGCCGAAACGCCATGTGTTGTGTACGAAGTCGACGCCGTAGGGCTTGCGGTGCTCTTGGTCGAAGCCCCACCGGATGTTGGCTTGGCGCACCCATCGGGTGACGTCCTCGAGGTCGTCGTCGGTGAAGTCGAACCGGGCCCGCACCGGAGCGGACTGCGCGAAGTTGAGCACCTCGCTGGCCGTCACCCGGCTGCCCGCGAGGCTCAGCAGCTGCGTGGCGACGCCGAGCAGTGGGTTGGTCTGCACCAGCGCACGGTCGGCCAGCCGCATCCGCAGCTTGTGTGCGGGGTGCACGCCGGGCAGCACGTCGCCGAGACCGAAGTCCGCGTTGATGAGCGGCGCGTAGGTGTCGATGTCCGGGCACATCACCAGGATGTCGCGGGGCTCCAGGGTCGGGTCGTCGGCGAGCAGTCCGAGCAGCACCTCGCGTAGGACGTCGACTTGGCGCGCGGGGCCGTGGCACGCGTGCACCTGGACCGACCGGTCGGCGCCGGTGTGCGTGCGGCCCTGCGGTGCAACGGCATTCGCGGCGATGTCGGCTTGCAGCCACCCGAGCAGGTGGTCGCCGTGGGCGGTGCCGGGCAGGTGCTCGTCGGTGGCGACGTCGTCGGGCAGGCTGCGCTGCAGCTCTCGCAGGTCGCGACCGAGCGTGGCGAGGAGCGGGTGGCCGACGGCGCGATGGCTCTCGTCGGCGAGGCGGGGCACTGCGCCGTGCACACCGCTCAGCGCCTGCCACAGCTGGTCGCTGGGGTGGGGCAGCCAGAGGTGGAGGTCGTGGTGGGTGGCCAGCGCGGTGATCAGTTCGATCTCGGTGGCGGGCAGACGGGTGTGGCCGAACATCGAGAGTCGTTGCGGCAGAGCTGGGTTGGCTGCTCGAGTCAGGCCGACGACGGTGGCGCGGTGCCGGACGTACGGCGGGTCGGCCGGGATGCGGGCCGCCAGCTCACGCCACAGCGGCGGTTGCCAGTCGAGGTCGACGGGAAGGTCGCCGGGAACGCCGTCGAGCCAGTCCACGAGCAGCCTGGGGCGCTGCCGGGCGTAGGAGGCGAACAGCCCAGCGATGCGCCGCGCCACCGCGTACCGGCGGCCTAGACGCAGCTCCTTCTCGGCTTCGCCGTCCTCGAAGTGGCCGAGGTGCAGTGCCAGCGCGCGGCACCACGGCTCGTCGAGGTTGGCGTCGACCACCTCGAGCAGCGGCCACACCATCGCGTCGGGCGACCAAGGGTCGTCGTCGGCGGTCCCGGTCAGTTCGGCGATCAGCGAGCGGGGGTTGCGGAACTCGACGCCCGCGCACACGCCGTCGCTGCCGTCGCCGCGGCCGAGAACGTGCGACAACCGTTGCGACAACCAGCGTTCGACCCCGCGGGCGGGGACGAGCACCAGCTCGGTCGCGAACGGATCGGGCAGCGGGTCGGCGAGGAGGTCACCGAGGCCCGCAGCGAGCGCGTCGGTGCGCTCGGCACGGTGGAGGTGAAGTCCCATCGACTCCACCCTAGGACCTGGGCCCGACGGCCAGCACCGAATTAGGTGGGCCGACCGTGCTGTCGTACCGCCGTGCCACAGTGAGGGTGTGCCGGACGACTAGAGACAGGGAGCCACATGGCAACGGAGACCGCGGGAAAGCTGACCACCCGATTCGACGAGGCGCTCGCATACGCCTCGGCTCTGCACCGCACGCAGGAGCGCAAGGGCAGCGGCATCCCGTATGTCGGTCACCTGCTGTCGGTGGCGAGTCTGGTGATCGAGGGCGGTGGCACGGAGGATCAGGCAATTGCCGGGCTGCTGCACGACGCGGTCGAGGACCAGGGCGGCGCCCCGACGCTTGCCGTCATCCGGGAGCGGTTCGGCGACGGCGTGGCCCGCATCGTCGAGGAGTGCAGCGACACCGACCAGGTGCCCAAGCCGCCCTGGAAGCAGCGCAAGCAGCAGTACGTCGACCATCTGGTGTACGCGTCGAAGGAGACGATCCTCGTCTCGCTCGCCGACAAGCTCGACAATGCTCGCGCCATCCTGCGCGACTACCGCACCGACGGCCCGGCGCTCTGGGATCGCTTCAGTCAGAACGACCCCAAGGAGCACCTCTGGTACTACCGGTCGCCGCTGAACATTTATCAGCGGGCGGACGACACCTGGCTGGTCGCCGAACTCGAGCGAGTGCTCGACGAACTCGAGGAGTTGATCAACGCCGCAGAGGCGTAGCGCGGCCTGCGGCGTTCGGTCTAGTCGCGGCGGTTCGGTGATGGCGAGCCCTGCCACTGCCTCCCCCGACAGTGAACAAGGGTGTTGCCTCAGCCATCACCTCACGTCAGCAAGCGCAACATACCTGTGCTTCCGCTGGGAGTGGGATAACCGCTGACGGGGCCGCAAATACCTCGTTGCGACCTATCTCACTCATCGACGACGAGCGCCGCGCGGCGGATTCAGTTGCCGCTGGCGAACTCAGTGGGCAGACCTTCGATGCCGGCGCGGATGGCCTTGAGCGCCTCATCGCGGGCCTTGAGCTTGCTGGCTCGATGCGCCTTGACGTGCAGGGTGGCGGCGAACTCGGCCGCGACCTCCTGGGCACGCGACAACACGTTGCCTTCGTCGACGATCTCGTCGAGCCACCCGGCGGCCACGGCGGTGTCACCGGAGAACGTGGTGGCCAGTGCCACCGCACGCTGAAACGCGGCCCGCGTCAGCCGCATCCGCATGATCTCGATGGCCGAGATGGGCAGCACCATGCCGATGGCGACTTCGTTGGCTTGGCAGCGGGACCGCGGCGATCCGATCCGGTGGTCACCGCTGAGCAGCAGGAAGGAGCCCATGGCGATGGCGGGGCCGGTGGCCGCGATGACGACGGGCACAGGGAACGTCAGCAGCCGGATCGACAACTCGAACCCGCCGGACAGCATGCCCAGCGCGGCGGCCGCGTCACCCGAGTTGAACACCGACAGGTCGAAGCCGGCGCTGAGTACCCGCGAGTTCCCAGCGATGACGATCGCCTTGATCTCGCCGTCCGCCGCTGCCTTCTCGGCACGGTCGAGTGCCTCGTTCACGTGCTGTTGCATCGTGGGGGACAGCACGTTGACCTTGCCGTCGTCGAGCGTGATCGTCGCTACGGATTCGGTGCGCTCATACGTGACCGGGGTGCTCATCGACTCTCCCTGCTCGTGGATGTTCGCCGCCGATGTTACTGAGGCGCCGTGGCCGTCGATCGGGGGCAGCGCTCAGCGTGCGTTCACCCGGTGTCGGCCGGCGTCGCCCTTGTTGATCCACGGGAAGTCGAGTTCAGTCGTCTTGTCGAGCTGCGTTGTGCGCCAACGGTCTTGCGTCTCTTCCACCGCCTGCTTCATCCGTTCGATCTCGGCGCGGAACACGTCGGGCCGAGTTTCCTTCGACGCGTAGTGAAAGTAGGTCAGCACGTTGCGCAGCAGTTCGAGCTTCTGCTTCTCCCGCTTCGCCAGGTCGTGGGACGTGAGCAGTTCGAGGCGCTGTACGGGCTGCAGGGTCGCCCAGTCCAGGCAGACCTTCGATTCGAACGTCTGCCGTGTCCTCCACGCCCGCGACTTCTTGCCGCCGTCCGGACGCGGCCGGTCCGAGTACGTCACCGCGCCGTCGAAGCGTGACCGGATGGAGCCGCCGAGTTCCTCGCGGCTGATCGCCGAATCCCACACCGTTCGCCATTCCTGCCCGGGTGCGAGAAGTGGCAGTTCGCTGGGCAGATCCAGTTCGGTGACGTCGGGCCGTCCGTCGTGGGGGTGGTCCTCGTACACCGCGACCGTCGGATGGTGGGCGAAGTCGAAGCGGACGTCGTGAGCAGCAGTCTGTCCGAAGTTGCGGACCACCAGCTCGATCACGTGCCAGTCGGAGGGGTGCGGCTCCATGAACATGGCCACCTGTGGGCGCAGCTGTTCGGTCCTGAGCTGCCGATTCGCCTTGAGTTGCCGATGTGCGTAGATCACGACTGCGACGCCGAACAGCAGTGCTGCCCACGCGGCGACGGCGAGCCACCCCTGCGATCCCAGGCTGGTTACGTCAGCCCAACTGATGGTCATCGTCAGTCCCCATTGCCGTCGCGTGATCTTGGAGTTCGCCCAGGACACTACTGCTTCGCTGGCGGCTTCGTAAATTGATGGCGACGGAGTTTGCTGCGAGGCGGACTCGCTCGCGCCATGGGTGGGGCCTAGGCGGTGGCAGACGCCATTTCGTTTTCAGGGACGCTGACAGGCGCTCCCTCGGTCCGCGCCACCAGGCGTTCGCCTCGCGAGAGCCAGTCGCGGTCGGTCCACACGACCGATGCGGGGAGCCGACGCCAATACGCGGGGTGCGCCTGCAGGTACACCTCGACACTCGCATGCACCTTCGCGCCCGAGGGGACGCCCCGCAGCGGTAAGCCGCGGGCGCTGCCTGCCAGAGCATCGGCGTGTTGGGGCACCTCATGCCCGGTGCCTGCACGGAGTCGCAGCCCCGCGGTCTTCGCGCCGTCGGCGACCCAGTCGAAGGCGATGCGCCGCAACCCAACACATGCGCCCGGACCACCTGCGACGTCGCAATGGTCGCCACGGAACCATGCTTCCTCGATGCCGTCCGCTCGGACGGGCAACGGCCGTCGCACCAGCGATGGTGCACCGTCGGCCGCCAGCGCGAGCCGGCCTGACGCCACGACGAGAGGCTCGGCTGGCGGTGCGGGCATCGTGACCGGCCGGGCGGCGTCCCACAGGCCGAGGTACGCGGGCGCCTCGCATGATTCGCCGCCGACCAACGCTGCGACGACGTCGCGCACCGCCTGCCATTGCGCACCACTTCGGACGGTCCGGGGGCTGGAGTAGGCGCCGACGCAGAAGTCGACGAGGTCGTCGAGATCACTTGGCAGGACGCCGACCGTGTTAAGGAGCCGGACGAGCGCCTCGGCGCAGTAGCCGCCTCGTCCCGCGCCGAACACGAAGATGCGATCGCCAGGCTGCCAGTGTCGACGCAGGAAGGCGTACGCACCATCAAGTGCGGCGCGCTCATCGACGCGTGCGCCCGCACAGTGGCGGGTCACCGCTTCGGCGCAATACCAGCAGAGTTGATCGGGGGATTGATCCAACAGGCCAAACAGCGCCGTCGCGTTGGACGCCGAGCGTGCATCCGATGGCTCGCGAACGTGATCGAAGCACAGCACGACGTTCTTCATCGCTACCCCCGGATGACCACGAGTTCTCAATCCGCCGGAAAACCATTCTGCTGGACTGAGATCCACTTGTCAGGCGAATTGGACGATCAAACCGTCTTATCACGACGGAATCCTGCCTCCGAAGCAGGAGATGAAACGGAATCCGTCGCCAGTTAGGTCAGGACGAGGTACAGCACCACGGCGAGGATCAAGAGCAGGAGGGCCGCGGTGCCCAGCCAGAGGAGCCGGGCCCGGCCGGCTCCTGGACTCGTGGGGGCGTTCGGCACTGCGGGCGCCGGACTCTCTACCGGGTCGTGCCACGAGACCTGGGGTTGTTGATTCGACTGCCCGTAGGCCGCGTGCGTCGCCTGGTCGACGGGTGGCGGATTGGTGAACGCCGGCGGCTCAGTGGGTTCCAGTACCGACGGCGGCTCGGGCGCGGCCGGTGCCGGTGGTTCGCCGATCACCTCCGGGGACGGCGGCGGCGCGGGTGGTGTCTCGAACGAGCCTGAGGAGATGGACTCGAACGGTGGTGTCTCGAACGTCTCGAACGTGGGTAGTTCGAACCGCTCGGGCTCCGCGGGGTGCGCCGCGCGCCCGGTCGACTCCGAGTCGTCGGGTTCGGGATGCCGGCCGGCGGGCGTCGGCGGTGTCGTCATCGCAGGGTCCTCCCCGTCACGCGTCTGTCAAGACGCTGCGAATCGGGACACTAGCGCAGGGTCTGACGGGCGGCCATTCACGAGCAGGCCGGGGCGAGGCGTCAGGCGCCCATCACGGCACGCCATTGGTCGAGGTTGGTGGCGCGGTAGACGTAGTTCGTCTGCCGCACGTCGGACAGTGCCGCGCTCGGCTCGGCTGAATACCAGTGGCCGGGGAACACGGTCGGGTCGCCAGGCAGCTTGGCCAGTGCCTGAAGGCTGCGGAACATGTCGTCGACGTTGCCGCCGGGGAAGTCGGTGCGGCCGCAGCCCTCGAGGAAGAGGGTGTCGCCCGCGATGAGCCTTCGGTCGAGCAGGAAGCACTGGCTGCCGGGAGTGTGACCGGGGGTGTGCAGCAGTTCGATCTCGACGTCGCCGATGGCCACCTTGTCGCCGTGTTCGTGAGCGGTGAGGTCGCCGAGCGGGATGCCGGTGATGCGTGACACCCAGTCCGCCTCGTGGGTGTTGACGTGGACTGGCAGTTCGACGCGCTCCAGCAGTTCGGCCAGGCCCTTCAACTCGAAGCCCATCATCGACCCGCCGACGTGGTCGGGGTGATGGTGGGTGACCAGGACGCCGGACAGTCGCATCCCGTCGCTCTCGGCGATGTCGGCCAGCTCGTTGGCCGCGTAGGCCGGGTCGATCACGAGGCACTCGCCGGTGTCGCGGTCACCGATGAGGTACGAGAAGTTCCGCATCTGCTGGGCGATCGTGTCGCCGGCCGCGAAGTCGCGTCCGGACAGCAGCTGCCGGAAGTACAGACGGTCGTCGCCGGCGGGACTCGGGACCCCTGGATTCGCCATGCCGACAGACTATTGCCGGGCGTCGGGAACCAATGCGGGGCGCCCGCTGTTGATGTCTTCGGCACCGCCGCGAGGTGGGGTAACGATCGGCGGTTTGGCGAGCGAATCGGCGAGACTGTACCCTCTTTAAGGCCCTCGACATGGACTCGATCCACGCCGTAGGTCACGCCCCCTTAGCTCAGTCGGTAGAGCGTTTCCATGGTAAGGAAAAGGTCAACGGTTCGATTCCGTTAGGGGGCTCGGCGGGACACCGGGCGAGCGGAGCTTGGCTGGTCAGTCGGCCTGGCATGGCGGTGTAGCTCAGCTGGTTAGAGCGCACGACTCATAATCGTGAGGTCGGGGGATCGAGTCCCCCCACCGCTACAAGTAGTGACTGGGTTTCATCGAGCACCATTGAACTAAAGACATCGAAAGAGGCACTGACGTGGCGTCGAGTACCGACGTACGGCCCAAGATCACCTTGGCCTGCGAGGTGTGCAAGCACCGTAACTACATCACCAAGAAGAACCGTCGGAACGACCCCGACCGGCTCGAGATCAAGAAGTTCTGCCCGAACTGCGGTCACCACCAGCCGCACAAGGAATCGCGCTGACGGTCGACCCATGGGCCGAGCCCAGGGTTTGACCGGTTAGGTTCACTAACTGTGGCTTTGTCTTCGAGCATCGTCGGGAAGCGCTTCCGGTACCCCGACCACTACGTGGTGGGGCGCGAGAAGGTTCGTGAATACGCGATCGCCGTCAAGAACGACGATCAGGCGTTCCACGACGAGGCTGCCGCGGCCGAACTCGGCCACACTGCGATCCCCGCGCCGCTGACCTTCATCTCGGTCTTCGGCTACACGGCGCAGACGGCGTTCTTCGCCGACGCCAACATCGGGATCAAGGACGCCAAGATCGTCCAGGTCGACCAGGAGTTCAAGTTCCTGCGGCCGATCTACGCGGGCGACAAGTTGTACTGCGACGTCTCGGTGCACGCCGTTCGTCAGGCGCACGGTACGGACCTCATCGTGCTGAAGTGCGTCATCACGAACGAGGCGGGAGACGCCGTGCAGGAGTCTTATACGACCCTCGCGGGTCGTTCTGGGGAAACGGGAGAAGAGGGTTTCGACGATGGCGCTGCGTGAGTTCGATTCGGTGAAGGTGGGCGACCAGCTCCCCGAGCGGGTGATACCGCTGACCCGTGGGGACCTGGTGAACTACGCCGGCGTGTCCGGTGACCTGAACCCCATCCACTGGGACGACGAGATCGCCAAGCAGGTCGGCCTCGACACTGCGATCGCCCACGGCATGCTCACCATGGGCCTCGGTGGCGGGTACGTCACCTCGTGGGTCGGAGACCCCGCCGCGGTCACCGAGTACAACGTCCGCTTCACCGCAGTCGTACCCGTCCCAAACGACGGCGTCGGCGCGGAGATCGTCTTCAACGGCCGGGTGAAGTCCGTCGACCCGGAGTCCAAGTCGATCTCGATCGCGATCTCGGCCACCACGGGTGGCAAGAAGATCTTCGGTCGCGCGGTGGCCACGGCGAAGCTGGCGTAGTCATGGCTCTGAAGACCGACATCCGAGGCATGGTGTGGAAGTACCCCGACACGTTCGTCGTCGGGCGCGAGCAGGTCCGCCAGTACGCGAGAGCCGTCAAGGCCAACGACCCCGCGTCGGTCGACGAGGCCGCTGCGGCAGACATGGGGCACGACACCCTGATCGCGCCACTCACGTTCGCGTCGATCTTCGCGATCATGATCCAGAACCACTTCTTCCAGCACGTCGACGTCGGGCTGGAGACGATGCAGATCCTGCAGGTCGACCAGAAGTTCCTGTTCCACCGGCCGATCAAGGTCGGTGACGCTCTGACCGGAACCATGTACATCGAGTCGGTCGACGAGCGGTTCGGCGCCGACATCGTGGTGACTCGCAACGTTTGCGCCGACCCCGACGGCACGGTGGTCATGGAGGCCTTCACCACGCTGATGGGCCACGAGGGTGACAACTCGGTGTCGATGAAGTGGGACGCGGAGTCCGGCCAGGTCATCCGCACCGCGGCCACGAGCGCGCCGAAAGCGGATTAGTAAGTCGTAGATGGGCCGATGTACACTCGGTCCTCGGGGTTTAGCCCAATCCAGCGCGCTGTCCGCCGGTCGCGTATCGACCGATCGGGGAGCGCGCGAATTGTGTGAGACCACGGACGCCGGTTGGCCTGCCAACCGCGAAGGGGCGTAGCTCAACTGGCAGAGCAGCGGTCTCCAAAACCGCAGGTTGCAGGTTCAAGTCCTGTCGCCCCTGCTCAATTGAATACTCGACAGGCGTGGACACTGGAAGGTGACCACCCGATGAACACGAAATCCAATAGAGGGAGCATGCGGTGAGCGACGAGCGCGACAGTGCCGGCTCCGCAGGCGACGGCACCGACGAGACCGCCAAGGCTGACAGCGGCAAGACCGCCGTGGTGACTCCGCAGCGGCCGACTGGCAAGCGGACGCGACGCGAGGTCACGGGTGACACCACGCCCGTCACCGAGACTGGCACGACCAAGAATGGCGACGGCAAGAAGCCGAAGACCACGAAGAAGGACGGCCCGGGGCGCAACCCCATCGCGTTCGTCTTCAACTACCTGAAGCAGGTCGTCGCCGAACTTCGCAAGGTGATCTGGCCGAACCGCAAGCAGATGGTCAGCTACACCACCGTCGTGCTGGTCTTCCTGGCCTTCATGGTGGCGCTCATCTTCGGAGTCGACACCGGCTTCGCCAGGCTCATCGGCCTGATGTTCGGCTGACCCGAACCCCACGCGATGGGCTGAATAGTTTTGAGAGAGGACTGACACGTGACTTCCTTCGAGGGCGACACGCCTTCGGCTTCGGCTGTGTCCGACGCGCGCATCGCCGCGGCGGACCCCACGACGGTGATTGCCAGTAGAACTGCGGAATCACTGGAGTCGTCCACGGGTGAGGCTGTTGCCGAGGTTGCCGACGTCGTCGACGATGCCCCAGTGGAGGCCGACGAGCAGTCGGCAGACGAACCCGCGACCGCTGCCGAGGACGAGGTCGACGAGGACGAGGATCCCGCCGTCACCCTCAAGAAGGATCTGCGTAGGCGGCCCGGCAACTGGTACGTGATCCACTCCTACGCCGGTTACGAGAACAAGGTGAAGGCCAACCTCGAGACCCGCGTGCAGAACCTCGACGTCGGCGACTACATCTTCCAGGTCGAGGTTCCGACCGAAGAGGTCACCGAGATCAAGAACGGCCAGCGCAAGCAGGTCAATCGCAAGGTGCTGCCCGGTTACATCCTGGTGCGCATGGAACTCACCGACGAGTCGTGGTCCGCGGTGCGCAACACCCCTGGTGTCACCGGCTTCGTCGGCGCCACCTCGAAGCCCTCACCGCTGTCGCTCGACGACGTCGTGAAGTTCCTGCTGCCCCCGGCCGCGGCGAAGAAGCCCGGCAAGGCCGCGTCGACGTCCGCAGCCGCCTCGTCCGAGGCGACGCTCGAGCGTCCCGAGATCCTCGTCGACTTCGAGGTCGGCGAGTCGGTCACCGTCATGGACGGCCCGTTCGCGACGCTGCCTGCCTCGATCAGCGAGGTCAACGCCGAGCAGCAGAAGCTCAAGGTGCTGGTGTCGATCTTCGGTCGTGAGACACCCGTCGAGCTGACGTTCACCCAGGTCGCCAAGATCTAACCGGCGCCCGGCCCCAACAGAAGACCCCAGAAGAAGAGAAGGAACACCACTCGCATGCCCAAGAAGAAGAAGGTCACTGGGCTGATCAAGCTGCAGATCCAGGCCGGTGCGGCCAACCCCGCACCGCCCGTTGGTCCCGCGCTCGGCCAGCACGGCGTCAACATCATGGAGTTCTGCAAGGCGTACAACGCGGCGACCGAGTCGCAGCGCGGCAACGTCATCCCCGTGGAGATCACGGTCTACGAGGACCGCACCTTCACGTTCCAGCTGAAGACTCCGCCTGCCGCCAAGCTGCTGCTCAAGGCAGCTGGCGTCCAGAAGGGTTCCGGCGAGCCGCACAAGACCAAGGTCGCCTCGGTGACCTGGGATCAGGTGCGCGAGATCGCCGAGACCAAGAAGGAAGACCTCAACGCGAACGACATCGACCAGGCTGCCAAGATCATCGCCGGCACTGCGCGGTCCATGGGCATCACGGTCAAGTAGTACGAGTATTAGCAGTACCCACAGAAGGCGTGGGAGGGCCAGCTTCGGTCCGCTGACCACGGCTCCAACACAACGATTGGATATTCGATGAGCAAGACGAGCAAGGCATACCGCGAAGCCGCCGAGAAGGTGGACCGCGACAATCTGTACACGCCCCTGCAGGCCGCCAAGCTGGCCAAGGAGACGTCGTCGAAGAAGCAGGACGCCACTGTCGAGGTCGCGATCCGGCTCGGCGTCGATCCTCGCAAGGCCGACCAGATGGTGCGCGGCACCGTCAACCTGCCGCACGGCACCGGCAAGACCGCCCGCGTGATCGTGTTCGCCGTGGGTGACAAGGCCGAGGCCGCTCTGGCTGCCGGCGCCGACGAGGTGGGTAGCGACGACCTGATCGAGAAGATCCAGGGTGGTTTCCTCGACTTCGACGCCGCGATCGCGACGCCGGATCAGATGGCCAAGGTCGGACGCATTGCCCGCATCCTGGGCCCGCGTGGCCTGATGCCCAACCCGAAGACGGGCACGGTGACGCCGGACGTCACCAAGGCGGTTCAGGACATCAAGGGCGGCAAGATCAACTTCCGCGTCGACAAGCAGGCCAACCTGCACTTCGTCATCGGCAAGGCCTCGTTCGACGAGACCAAGCTCGCCGAGAACTACGGCGCAGCACTCGACGAGGTCCTGCGCGCCAAGCCCGCGTCGTCGAAGGGTCGGTACCTGAAGAAGGTCACCGTCTCGACGACCACCGGCCCGGGCATCCCGGTCGATCCGGCGGTCACCCGCAACTTCGCGGAGGCGTAGGCCCCCAAGCCCAGCCCTTCGCGTCTCGACGCACCGGACCCCCGCCACGCTCGCGTGGCGGGGGTTTTGCGTACGGAGGGTCAGTCGCGGGGCAACTGAACCGTGGTCACGAAGGCGCGGTGGTCGGTACCCGGTAGTTCGAGGGTGTGCGCCGACACCGCAGTGCAGTCGAGGGTCAAGACGTGGTCGATGCCCATGAACGACGGAATGCGACGGTTCGCGGGGTACGTGCGAACGAATCCCGTGCCCGCCTGCTCCGCGGCGTCGCGGTATCCGTTCGCGAGTAGATCGCGGAATGGTCGCATGTCGGTGGTGGCGTTGAAGTCTCCGCCGACCAGGACGGCGCCCCCGTCCGCCTGATCGGCGACGTCGGCGAGGGTGGCCGGAAACTCCGCGAGGTCCTTCTTCCAGTCGTCGATGGGCTGCGGCCACGGCGCGGCGAGGTGAACCGAGACGACCGTGGTGTCGCGGGCGACGCCGACGACGCGGATGCGCGCGCTCACCATCGGGAGGGCATGGCGGCCGATCCGTTCCTGCTGCGTGATCGGGTAGCGACTGTAGAGGCCGATTCCGGTGGCCTCCGGTCGGGCATCGAGGAACTCGTACGGGAAGGTCTGCCGGATTCCTGCCGCCGCCAGGCCGTCTGCAGCTTCCTGCGTGAATTCCTGAACCATGACGACGTCGGCCTGCACGTCGGCGGCACGAACGATCGCGACCGGATCGGCACGTCCGTACAGCATGTTGATGGTCATGGCACGCAGTGGTACGTGGTCTGCGTGGGTGTCGGTGTGGACGAACCACGGCAGTTGCGCGACGACGAGCGCGACCGAGAGGGCGGCGGCCACGACCGCGAACACCCAGCGATGGCCCCACGCGAACAGTGCGACGGCGAGCGGCCCGGCCGGGATGAGGTAGGGCGACGCGACGACGAGGTAGAGCACGGGATGGCTCGGTACGGGGGTGAACCGGACCGTGAGCGCGACGGCGGCGATGACGGCGAACCCGAAGCCGAGGATGGTGACCAGTAGGCGGGCGTTGCTCAAGCTTCCCCTTCGGTGGGTGGTGTCGGCATTGCGAGTATCCCGAATGCGGCTGAGAGGTGGGATGTTGCAGACTCGGTGCGTGGCCGTGCCCGTCAGGTGGAGCTTGAGCGTATTGGGCGTAGTGTGCGCCGCGATGATCAGTGTGCCGCCGGCTGGAGCCGAACCTCCGCCCGTGTCGCCGCAGGCGCGCGCCGCGGGCTTGGTCGACGTGCGCTCGATCGTTCCCGATGCCCGCATCGATCTGCGGTACGCCACGACCAACAACTTCGTCGGCGTCGCGCTGTACCCGGCCGACGCGCGGTGCCTGGTGCACGAGTCGCTCGCAGGTGGTCTCGAGATTGCGGCCGCCAAGTTTCGCGAGCAGGGCCTGCGACTCGTGTTCTGGGATTGCTACCGACCACACGACGTCCAGGTGCGGATGTTCGACGCGGTGCCGAACCCGAACTGGGTGGCCCGCCCGAGTGAGTTCGCGCGCAGCCACGAGGCGGGACGCTCGGTGGACGTCACGCTCGCCGACGGCCACTACGGCTGGCTGGTGGACATGGGCACGGACTTCGACGACTTCTCGCCGCGCAGCCTGGCGTATGCCATCGACGACGTGACGTCGGAACAGCAGGCGAACCGTGAGGTACTCCGAAAGGGCATGGAGGCAGGCGGTTTCGCGGTGTACCCCGGTGAGTGGTGGCACTTCGACGGACCGGGAGCGAAGGAGCCGCGGCCGATCCTCGACGTACCGGTGGCGTGACGGCTCGCGGCTACATCGCGGTCGCGGCCACGGGGGGCATGCCGTGGCAGCTCTTGAAGGTGGCACGACTCCCGCAGAAGCATGGATCCGTCCGGGGGATCGGCAGCATGTAGACGCGACCCTCCTCGATGATGGTCATCGCCTGCCGCAGCGTCGTGTCCGGAGCGGGTGTCTCGCGATAGGTCATCCACGCAATCGACACTGCAAGCGCACCCAGCAGCATCGCCAGTTTCGCCGCCTCCGTGTGATTCGCGTGGAAGCGCAGCCAGACGGCTACCTCGATGCTGTGGGCGCCAGCGGCCTTGGCGAGCTTCGTCGTGGTCGGCCGACCCGTTCGAAGCTCATCGTGCAGGACCCGTTGCAGTGCAACGAGTTCCCCCAGTGCCATGCGTTCGAGTGTCGCTACCAGCTGCTCGTCGTCTCGGTTCGCAAACATGTATCCCCCAATACATGAAGCCGCACCCCCGCGCGGATCAACAGATGGTGCCAGTCTTGGTGGCCGGTCGCAATAGTGAACGGGCTAGTTCCTCAGCGGTCAGCCGGCCTTGCGCAGATCGGCACCGATGCAGAAGTGCATCGAGTCGCCGAACGGGTGATCGCAGATGGAGCAGGCGCCGTCGTCATCCACGAACGGCTTCGACCCGCGGCCAATGAACACCCACGACGTCAACAAGCCAATCGACGATCCGTACAGTCGCACCAACACGAGTTCCCCCCAGAACGATCGAGCCGCGATGGCAGCTCCATGTCCACGACGGTAGAGGACGCCTCCGACATGGGAATCGGGGGAAACCCTCGTCGTGCGTCGCAGATCGCCATCAAAGGGTCTCAGCCACCACACTCCACCAACCGCCGCGCCAAGAACGCCCGTGCCGGCTCCGATCCGTCGAGTCGAAGCGCAGCTCGATACGCCTCGGCCGCCTCGGTGAACCGGCCCGAGCGCCTCAACAGATCTGCGCGGATCGCGGCCGTCGACGACGACCGTGCGAGGCGCGGATCACCGGACACCTCGTCGAGCGCCCGCAGTCCTGCCCGATACCCGTCCCGGAATCCGATTGCCAACGCGCGGTTCGCCTGCGCGACAGGCGAACCCGTCAGGTCCACCACGCGGTCGTACGCCTTGCAGATCAGACCCCAGTCGGTGTCATTCCACGTCGGCGCCGTCGCGTGCGCGGCCGCGATCACTGCCTGCGGCAGGTAGGTGCCCGCCGCACCCTCGGCTCGCCGCAGGCGGCTCAGCCCGCGGGTCATCCGTTCGCGGTCCCAGCGAGCGCGGTCCTGTTCGTCCAGGGGCACCAGTGCACCGGTGGCGTCCACACGCGTCGCGCGACGCGAGTCGTGTAGCAGTACGAGTGCCGAGAGTGCCTGCGCATCGCAAGAGTCCGGTACGAGCGTGCACAGCTCGTCGGCAAGTCGAACGCCTTCGTCGCACAGGTCGTCACGTATCGCCGACGGACCGGCCGTCGACCAGTAGCCCTCGGTGAAGACCGAGTAGATGCATGCCAGGACCTGCGGGGTGCGTTCGGGCAGCAGTTCGAGCGGAGGCACGCGCAGCGGTATGCGCGCGCCTCGGATCTTGCCCTTGGCCCGCGAGATACGGCGCGCGACGGCATCTTCGGACTGCAGCAGTGCGCGGGCGATCTGCGGCACAGTGAGCCCCGAGATCAAGCGAAGTGTCAATGCCAGCTGGGACGCCGGTTCCAAGGCCGGGTGCGCGCAGGTAAACATCATCCGCAGTTCGTCGTCGCGGACGGGGTGAACCTCCGCCGAGTCCATCGCCGCCCACCTTCCGTCGAGCGCCGCTTCGACCTCCCGGCGCGGCCTCGTCGACTCGCGTCGCATCCGGTCCAGTGCACGGTTGCGCGCCACGCTGATCACCCACGCGCCCGGACGCTCCGGTGGGCCGTCACGCGGCCAGGTTCGCAACGCCTCGGCAAAGGCCTCCGCAACGGCGTCCTCGGCGACGTCGAGATCGCCAGACCACCGAGCGATCGCCGCGACGGCCGGACCCCACTCCCGCCGAAAGACGCCGTCTAGCTCAGTCATTCGCCTCCGGTCAGAGGCCCCCGACGTCGGCGAGACGTCGCAGCTCGACCGCCGTCGCAGGAATCATCGACGCCAACTTCACCGCTTCGTTGCGGTCGGCGGCGCGCAGGACGTAGAAGCCGTTGGCCACCTCGGCTCCCTCTGCGTACGGCCCGTCGGTGAAGGTCGCTCGCCCGTCTCGGACCCGAACCGTCGTAGCGGTGCTCGGCGGATGCAGCGCAGCACCGGCAAGGATGTGGTCACCAACGGTCTTGCCGAACTCCTCGTGCTGACGGGCCCCGCTGACCCACTCGTCGGAGTCGGGCGCGTACGCCGTCTCGGCCGGTTCGAGGAGAAGTGCGAGCCAGTCGTCACGGATCCGATCGGCCGGCTGGTTCCACTCCACCATGGGCCACACCTCGACTCCGCCGGACGCGCACGCGGGGATCTGACGAGCCAGCTCCAGGGCGTCGTCGAGGTTCTCGGCCTGCATGACGTAGTACCCGCCTGCCACCTCGGCGCCCTCGGCGAAGGGCCCGTCGGTGACGGTTGGTGCGTCGGGTCCGCCGGTGATGCGCACCGCCGACGCTGCCGAGGTGAGGGCATCGCCGGCGCGGAGCGCGGGGCCGGCGGCGGCGTGAAACTCCACGTACGCACGCATGATCGCGGCTTCGGTGGCGGCGTCGGGCTGCTCGGTCGGCTCCGGGCCCAGCAGCAGTGCGAAGTAGTGCATGTGTCGTACCTCCGATCAGCGAGCGAGACCCTGCGCCTCACTCTCTACACCTACGACGAACCGACGCGGACGGATCGGACACGCCCCGCGAAAAATCGTCGGTGAACTCTCGCCGTTTTCGTCACCTCGACGGGCGCACGGGTGTAACCGTTGACGGATGCGTCAGACAGCCAAGGCGGTCGTTCTCGCCTTCATCGCGTTGCTCGGTTCGATCGCCCTCACCATCGGCTCCGCCTTCTCGGCTGCCCTCGCCTTCGGTGCCATCGGCCTCCTCGTTCCGGGCACTGGCACCCCGAACGGCAACACCGTCTCGGATTACTTGGAGAACGCCCGCGACTGGTACATGCAGGGCACCGCATGCAACAGCGAAGCGAATTGCGGAACGGTCGCGGAGGGCAGCCCCGACCCCACGTTGGTGGGCATCGACTACCCGGCCTCGTTCTGGCCACTGAAGATCTTTCCGTCCTGGTGCCGGTCCGGTCCCGACGGCTGCGACAAATGGGACGTTTCCGTCGACAAGGGCGTGTTGGGGCTCTCGACCGCTCTGGACGCCGCGTTCGCCACCCCGGGCACTCCCGGCGTGCGCGACATCGTCGTCTTCGGGTATTCCCAGGGCGGCGACGTCGTCTCCACGACGCTCAACGAATACGGACTGACCGAAGAACAGAAGGCCCGGCTCGACGTCGTCACCATCGGTGGCATCGAGAACCCCGACGGCGGCCTGTGGCAGCGGCTCGGCTTCCTGCGGTACGTCCCCATCCTGGACGTGACCCTCGGGCCGCCCATGCCGGTCGATCCCAACATCAAGACGACGACCTTCGGCTTCGAATACGACCCCGTGGTCTACGCGCCGCGGTACTGGGGGAACCCGTTCGCGATGCTCAACGCCATCGCCGCGTTCGACAACGTGCACGGTGAGTACCTGTCACCGAACGGCAACGGCCCCACCGACACCCTGCCGTACGGCTACACGCCGGCGACGTTGGCGCCTCACCTGGAGTGCAACCTCGGAGTGAACTGCCGTCTCGACAGCGCCGGCAACGAATACATCATGATCCCTGCGACGTCGTTGCCGATCATGAACCTGGTGATGTCCCTGACGCCGGGTGCGTTGAAGCCACTGGTCAAGCCGATCGTCGACCTGATCTCCCCGGCGTACAAGGTGCTCGCCGACCTGGGTTACGACTGGTCGGGCAACCCCGGCACCCCGACGCCACTGTCGATTCTGCCGTTCAACCCGTTCCAGAACTGGGGCGCGGTCGGCGTGAAGTTGGTCGCCGCGGTGATCCAGGGCATCCAGGACGCCATCAACGGTGGCCCCACCCTTTCTACGCCTGCGCCGCTCACCGAGACGGCATCCACGTTGGCCGCGCGTTCGATTGCGCCGCAAGGCGTCGAGGAAGCGGAGGTTGCCGAGGTGATGGCAGGAGCAACCGTCACGGAACTGTCATCGGTGAGGAAGTCGACACCGGAGGCACCCGCCGAAGGCACGCCGACTTCCTCGGTGGCGAGTGCAGCACCGTCGACCGAGCCAGTCGTCGAAGCGAGTCCGGTCGAGCAGTCCGAGACGAACGGCAACGACCAGACGCCGGCGCACGAGGCCGTCGAGGACGACGCGACGGTCGACGATGCCGCCGGCACCAAGCACGACGAGGAAGCCGACTCGAAGGGCGACGACGTCAAGGACACGTCCGCTGTCACCAAGGACGACGAGAAGGATGCGAGCGAACAGTCCGAGCCGCAGAAGTCCGAGCCGCAGAGGTCCGAGCCGTCCAAGTCCGATGACTCCAAGGACGGCGACGACGGCAGCACCGCCGGCTCGGAGGACAAGAAGGCCGCCTGAGCGAGTATCAACCGCGAGGAACCAGCACGGTGGCCACCAACGCCCGGTGGTCGGTGCCCGGAATGGTGATCGTCGCGGTCGAGACGCCAGTGGCGTTTCGGGTGAGCACATGGTCGAGGCCCATGACCGGTGGGAAACGCCGATTGCTCGGAAAGGTGAACTGCCGCCCCGCGCCCGCCTGCTCGGAGGCGTCGCGGTAGCCGTCTTTCAGCAGGCGGCGAAACGGACGCATGTCGACCGTCGCGTTGAAGTCGCCCGCGATGATGACGGAGCCCCCGCCTGCCTGCGCCGCGAGTGTGGTCAAGACGCCCGGGAAGGCGTCGAAGTCCCGATGCCATCCCTCGATCGGGCGTGGCCACGGTGAGTCCAGATGTACCGCAGCGACGATGGGATCGGTTCGCACACCGTCGATTTCGAGACGCGTCGTGACCATGGCTCGTTGCAACCCGGAGATCGGAGCGGACCCCGAGATCGGATGCCTGCTGAAGATGCCTGCCCCCGCGGCCATGGGGCGAGGCTCGATCGCGTGGTGCGGAAACGCTCGATCGACGCCCGCCTGCTGCAGTCGCCGAAGTGCTTCCGGGGTCAGTTCCTGGACCATCAGGACGTCGGCTTGTCGACTCGCGGTCGCGACGATCGACGCCGCGTTGGCACGCCCGTAGAGCATGTTGATGGTCATCACGCGGACGGTGACCGACGACTCGGGGGGTGGGTCGGCCACGTACAGCGGCACCTGCACCGCGATGGTGATGACGGTGAGGATCGCGGCCACTGCGCTGAGCGCCCAACGCCGAGCGAGCGACAACACGACCAGTGCCACTGGCGCCGCGATGGCGAGGAACGGTGCCGCGACCGAAGCGAACACCAGCGGCTGCGTGGGCAGGGGTGCGTACCGGATGGCCAGCGCAGCGCCTGCGATGATCATCGACAGCACGCCGACGACGGTGGCGATCATCCGCCCCGCGGTTCCGCGACGTCTCATGCCTCGCCGCCCGAGGACGCGCGGCCCTCGACGTATCGTTCGACGTAATCTGCCAGTGCCGTATCGGCTTTCGCAGGCGTGAAACCCGCAGCGGTGATCTTGGCCAGGTCCAACTCGCTGTTCCCCGGCCGTGGGGCGACGGGGCCTGAGGCCCGCGCGAAGTAGTCCCGCGTGCTGACGCCGGTGACACGACTCGGATCGTGGCCGGCGAGCGCGAAGGTGGAGCGAGCGACGTCGGCCCAGGTCGTCGTCGCGCCTGCTCCGGTCACGTTGTAGACGCCGTACGGCGCGCGCCTTCGAGCGAGGTACCCGATGGCACGGGCCAAGTCGGTGGTGAAGGTGAGCCGGCCCCGTTGGTCGTCGACGACGGCGGGGTCGATGCCGCGCTCCGCCAGCGACAACATGGTCGAGACGAAGTTCCGACCGTCGCCGATGACCCAGGACGTGCGCACGACGTAGTGGTGGGGGACCGTTGCGACCACGTAGTCGGCGGCCGCCTTCGTCTGCCCGTACACGCTCAGCGGTGCGACGGGGTCGTCCTCGGTGTAGGCCCGCGTGGCGGTGCCGTCGAACACGTAGTCGCTCGACACGTGAATCAACGTGATGGCGTGCTCGGTGGCGATACGCGCCAGTGCGGTGGTGCCTGCGACGTTGACTGCCCAGGCCGACGCACGGCCTTCCGGCGTCTCCGCCGCGTCGACGGCGGTGTAGGCCGCGGCGTTGACGATGGTGTCGTAGTCGGTCCAGCGGCGGGCGTCGACGAGCGAGCCGGACGTCAGGTCGATGTCGGCGCGCTCTGCGAACTCGACGTGTGCCGAGCCTTCGTGGGCCACGCGCAGCGCCCGGCCGAGTTGCCCTCCCGCACCGACGACCAGGGTCTTGCGAGGTGGGAGGTCACCGGCCACCGTCGGTCACTGGCCGCACGATCACCGACCCCTTTCCAACAGCTCCAGTAGGTACGCGCCGTAGCCGGACTTCGTCGACTCCGCAGCACGCGCACGCAGCTCGTCGTCGGTCAGAAAGCCCTGCCGCCAGCCGATCTCCTCGGGTACGCCGATCTTGAGTCCGGTTCGCCGCTCCATGGTGCGGACGAAGTCGGCGGCATCGGTCATCTGGTCGAACGTGCCGGTGTCCAACCACGCGGTCCCCCGCGGCAGCACCTCGACCCCGAGTCGGCCTTGCCGCAGGTACTCCCGGTTGACGTCGGTGATCTCGTATTCACCTCTGGCGCTGGGCGCCAAGTCGCGAGCAATTGCGATCACGTCGTTGTCGTAGAAGTAGAGACCCGGCACCGCGTAGTTGCTTCTGGGGTTCTTGGGCTTCTCCTCGATCGAGGTCACCAGACCGCTCGCGTCGAAGTCGACCACGCCGTAGGCCGACGGTTCGGCAACCCAGTAGGCGAAGATCGCCCCGCCGTCGACGTCGGTGAAGCGCTTCAGTTGAGTGCCCAGCCCCGGTCCGTAGAGGAGGTTGTCACCCAGGACGAGCGCAACCTTCTCCGTCCCGATGAAGTCGGAACCGATGGTGAACGCCCGCGCGAGTCCGTCCGGCGAGGACTGCGTCGCGAAGGTGATGGAGATTCCGAATCGAGACCCGTCGCCGAGCAGTCGTTGGAAGCTCGCAGCGTCGTGCGGGGTCGTGATCACGAGGATGTCCTGAATTCCGGCGAGCATCAGCGTGGACAACGGGTAGTAGACCATCGGCTTGTCGTAGACCGGGATCATCTGCTTCGACGTTCCCAGCGTGATCGGATGCAGTCGGGTCCCCGAACCCCCGGCCAAGATGATCCCCCGCACGGAGTCATCGTGGCATAGGTCGGGGGGAAACGCTCACGGCCCGCGTGTGCAGATTTCGAGTATCGGAGGTAGCAGTTCGGCGATCCGAGCGCCGACGGTGGTGAAGACGTCGGCGTCTCGGCCGATCGGATCGGCGATGTCCGTACGGTCGATGGGGGAGAGCTGGGGTCGAAGCGCCGCTAGGTCGTCGACGTCGCGCGCGCCGTGATGGGACACGAGTCGAGCGGCTTCGCTCATGGTGAAGGTTCTCTTGAGTTGGCGCGGCGCGAGTTCGAGCACGGCGTCTCGGTGCGCCCTCGTCATGGTGAGAATCAGGTCGGCGTCGCCGGCCAATCGTGGGGTCAGTTGCCGTGCGGCGAAGTTCGACGTGTCACCGCCGAGCCCCGACAACACGCGCGCCGCCTCGTCGTGGATCGGATGGCCAAGCACCGCACGGGTTCCCGCGCTGGACGTCCGCAGATCCGTGATCCCCGACCGCGCGCCGTAGGCGATGGCGAGTCGCTCGGCTGTAGGTGAGCGACAGATGTTCCCAGTGCAGACGAATAGAACGTGCAGGAGATCCCCCTCGGCTAGGCACCCAGGATATCGGGATCGGTCCGATCAGTAGGCGCCCTTGCGAGCGAACACGACGTGCGGTGTCTTGGCGATGATTCGGACATCCCACATCAGCGACCACGACCGGACGTAGACGGAGTCGAGGTGCTGCAGATCGGCATAGGTCAGGTCGCTGCGGCCGCACACCTGCCAGAGTCCGGTGATGCCCGGCTTGACGTCCAGGCGGGCCAGTCCGGCACCATCGATGCGGTCGGATTCCTCTGCGGGCAGAGGTCGCGGGCCGACCAGGGACATCTCGCCCCTGACAACGTTGATGAGCTGGGGGAGTTCGTCGAGACTCGTCTTGCGGATGAAGGCCCCCACCCGGGTGACCCTCGGATCGTTGGCCATCTTGAACAGCGGTCCGTCGACCTCGTTGAGCTGTGCCACCGTGTTGCGCTGTTGCCACGCGTCGGCCGTCATCGAGCGGAACTTGAAGATGCTGAACGGCCTACCACCGCGGCCAATGCGCTCCTGCCGGAAGAACACCGGCCCAGGGCTGTCGAGCTTGATGGCGACTGCGATGACGAGCAGTACGGGAGCCGCGGCTATCAGCGCACACGTCGCAAGCGTCATGTCGATGAGCCGCTTCATGATTCGCGCCCGCGGCCCAAGGGATGCCGTTGGCAGGTGCATGAGGGTCAGCCCCTGGAGTTCCTCTGCTTCGCTACGCCAGTTGTGCAGTTCGAAGTAGCGCGGGATCTCCGATACCGGTACCTGGCCCTGGAGTTGGCGAAGCGCCTCGAGGACGATGGCATCGCTGGTGTTCGGGAAGCCGACGATGACGCGGTCGATCTGGTACGCCGCACAGACCGCCTGCAAGTCGGCGAGACCGCCGAGCAGGGGAGTGCCCGGCGCGGCATTGTCGTCGACGTGACCGACGACCAGCGTGTCCGGGCATCGTTGCAGCCGAGACGTCAGGCGCTCGGAGATGGGGCCCGTTCCGATCACCAGGATCCGGCTCACGGCCGGGTCGAACATCTTGACGACCAGTCGTCGGCCAAAGGGGACGAGGACCGCGGCGGGCAGTGTCATCGCCACGGCTGCGGTCAGGGTCATCGAGCGCCCGCCGCCGAGGACGAACGCGTCCGCGGCAAGGGCGAGTAGCGCCGCGGTCGGTAGGCATCGCGCGATGACTGCGGGCCGCCACCACTCGCTCGGTCGCAGCCGTGCTGCGGGGCGTCGGTACAGCCCGTGAACGTGTAGTGCGACCGCCATTGCGATGGAGGCGAGCAATACCTCTCGGATACCGAGGTTTCCGGCGCGCACCGCGCTGATGTGGCTCAGCACCACCGCGCCCAGGCACGCCGAAGCCGCTGCGGTGACGAGGTCGGCGGCCTGCAGTGAGTAGCGATGCTGAAGGCCAACGTGTTGTGCCTGCTGGGTATCGCGGTTCGGGGCGTGTGCCGTCGGCGAGAAGCGCCTGCTCGCAAAGGACGTCTGCGGGCGTTTTGGCGGTAGTTCAATGGTCATGCGGCCCCCCCAAGGACTATCAAATGCGTTGTCACCAGCCGAATCCGACCAGCCGTAGGCCCGATCCGGCGAAACTGTGTTCTGGCAGGCAGTTCCGCCCATCGACCACGAGATTGCCGCGCATGGCGCGACGAAGGCTGTCGGGGTCGATGGCGCGGAACTCCGGCCATTCCGTGGTCACCACCACGGCGTCGACCCGGTCGGCCGCCTCGTAGACGTCGCGCGTCAGTCGTATCGCCGCGAACTCGTCCGGCAGCGACTTCACGACGGGGTCGAACGCGGACACGACGGCGCCGACGGCGAGCAGTCTGCGGGCGATGTCGAGGGCAGGAGCGTCGCGGAGATCGTCGGTGCCGGGTTTGAAGGTCAACCCCAGCAGTGCAATTCGGCGACCCTTCAGCATGTGCAGTTCGCGCTGGAGTTTGCGAACGGCGCTCTCGCGCTGTGCGGTGTTGATGCCAACGGTGGCCTGCAGCATCGACGGCGTGTAGCCGTACTCCTGGCTCGACGAGATCAGCGCTGCGACGTCCTTGCCGAAACACGAACCGCCCCATCCGACACCGGGGTTCAGGAAGGCGTTTCCGACGCGGTGGTCGGCTCCGATTGCGGGTAGAACCTGACGCACGTCGGCACCGAACAACTCGCACATCTGTGCCATCTCGTTGGCGAAGCTGATCTTGGTGGCCAGAAAGGCGTTGGCCGCGTACTTGATCATCTCGGCCGATGCCAGTTCCGTGGTGATCAGTGCTGGATGAACCTCCCGGCGGCCGGCCTCGAACGACTGATCGAGCACCGGCTGGTACAGCTCGGCGACGCGGGTGACGTCCTCGCTCGAACCGCCCAGCACGATGCGATCCGGGTACAGGAAGTCGTCGATGGCGCAGCCCTCACGAAGGAACTCCGGGTTCGACACCACGTGAAAGGAGAGTTCGCGGTTCCCTTCGAGGGCGTCCTCCAGGATCGTCCGAGTCCAGTTTCCGGATCCCACGGGAACGGTGGACTTGTTGACGATCACGACGTTGGGGCGCAGGTATGGCGCCAGCGACTGGATTGCACTCTCGAGCTGTGCCAGGTCGGGTGACCCGTCGGGGCCGGGTGGGGTTCCCACGCAGAGGAACACGAACTCCGCGTCGGACAGTGCCTCAGCCGGGTCATCGGTGAACGCGAGCCGTCCCGAGGACAACGTCGCCTTGAGGATCTCGGGGAGCCCGGGCTCGACGAACGGCGCCTGCCCGTTGTTCAACTGTCCCGCGCGCGCGGAGTCGCTGTCCAAGCCGCAGACGTCGTGGCCGAGGAAGGCAAGACAGGTGGACGTGACTGCCCCTACGTATCCGGTGCCGATCACGGCCACCTTGTGGCGGCGCTGGGTGGCGTTTCCTGGATTGAGCGCGGCAGGAGAGAAGGTGGGCTGATCGTCGGCGGCCCGATCTCGGAACCAGGAGATGGTCTTCGTGAGGCCCGTTACGACGTCGACCGCCGGCTCCCAATGCAGTTCGGTGCGGGCCAGAGTGATGTCGGGCTGACGCTGCGACGGATCGTCGGTGGGGCGGTCGACGAATTCCAGCGGGCTCGTGGACCCCGTGAGTTCGCGGATGAGTTCCGCCAGTTCGAGGATCGTCATCTCATGCGGGTTGCCGACGTTGACCGGCCCGGCCAGATCGGAGAACAGCAGTCGCAGCGCCCCGTCGACGAGGTCGTCGACATGGCAGAGCGATCGCGTCTGGCTGCCGTCGCCTTGGACGGTCATGGGGGCGCCCGACAGTGCCTGCGTGACGAAGTTCGGGATCGCGCGACCATCGTTCGGACGCATTCTCGGACCGTAGGTATTGAAGATCCGCATGATGGCGGTGTTGACGCCGTGCATCTTGCGGTACGACACGGTGAGTGCCTCGGCGAATCGCTTCGCTTCGTCGTAGCAGGCTCGTGGCCCCACCGGATTGACGTTGCCCCAATAGTTTTCAGGCTGCGGGTGGACCAGGGGGTCACCGTAGGTCTCCGAGGTGGACGCCAGTAGGTAGCGAGCGCCCTTCTCCTTGGCCAGGCCGAGGGTGTGCAGCGTTCCGAGCGAGCCGACCTTCAACGTCTGAATCGGCAGCTCGGCATAGTCGATCGGTGACGCCGGCGACGCGAAGTGCAGGACGTAGTCAACGGTCCCCGGAATCGAAATATAGTCGCTGACATCGACTTTCATCAAACGGAAACCGTCGTGCCCCTGCAGGTGCGCGACGTTGTCTGCGCTTCCGGTCACGAAGTTGTCGAGGCACACGACGTCGACTCCCTGGGCGAGCAGGCGTTCGGCGAGATGCGAGCCGACGAATCCCGCGCCACCGGTCAGTACCGCACGTTTTCGCATGTCTCCCCTTATGATTCAGTACTCAAGACCAACTGTTCTCCTCAATGACATCGATCGCTAAAGGCGTCCTAGAGCTGTCATCCCGCGTTGCCGCCTCGGTCGTAAAAGGCGTTGCAGCGAGGTAGAGGGCCTGCGGAAGCGCGCAAATACCACTAGAGATCCCCCGCTTTCGATTCACTGCGTGGAGCCCTCAGTGATTCGGCTCACGCCCCTGTGGCCTGAGGCTAGCACCGACGGATGGGCCCAGCAACCTGAATTGTTATCTTCGTCAAAACTAGGCGGTACCTGCGACGACGTGGGTTTCAGTACTATTGGTATGTGTCAAAATGGTCGATAAGCAGCAAGTATGTGCGGTCAGCTCGTATTTACCGCCTGCGTGAATATTTGGTCCGTATTTCGAGTTTCAGCAAACTATCGGATCGTCTTTCGCCGCCGCTGTTCAAGCGACGTCCGGGCTAGGGTGCCGGGGTCGGCAAGGGGTCCATCTGGTGATCGGTCGCATACGAGTCGTGACGATTTGATGCGGCAGTTCCGTTTAGCCCCATGGTGGTAGGCATTCAGCGGCATGAACGGCAAGTGAGTTGTACTGTCACGCCATGGCTGTAGATCGAGTCTCGATACTGAGCTTGCACTACCCGCCGGACGCCACGGGCATAGCGCCCTACGCTGGGGCGCTCGCGGCCGGCCTTGAGGCTCGTCATCACCGCGTGTCCGCGTACGTCGCGCATCCCTTCTATCCCGAGTGGAGGATCCGCAAGGGATACGGTCAATGGAGCAGAACCGAGAACGTCGATGGCGTAGCCGTTCATCGCGTGCGCCATTACGTACCTAGGCCACCGAGAGGTATTCGCCGACTGGTGTCGGAGCTTAGTTTCGGCGCGAGGTTGTTGTTTTGCAGATTCGGTTCCGACTCGGTTGTCGTTGCCGTTTCGCCAGCCCTATTCGCCACTGCAATGGTTGCGCTGCGAATTCGGTTGATGCGGTCGCGTCCGAGGTTAGTCGTATGGGTGCAGGACATATACACGCTTGGATTGGCGGAAACCAAGGAGGGTGGCGGTCTCACGGCGCTCGTCACGAAATTCGTCGAGAGATTCGCGCTTTCTGCCGCAGATAGTGTGGTGGCGATCCACGCGAGGTTTGCTGAGTACTTGGTCGCGGCCCTCGGGGTCGATGCTGAACGCATTTCGATCATCCAGAATTGGACCCACCTCGCGCCCGCGCCTGAGATGTCGCGTCGGGACGCCAGAGCGGCTCTGGGATGGCCCACCGACGTGCGTCTGATCGTCCACACCGGGAACATGGGGGCGAAGCAGGGGTTGGAGAACGTAGTGGAGGCGGCGCGACTGGCAGATCGCGATGGGGCTCCGGTGAAGTTCGTCCTGGTGGGTGACGGTGGTGAGCGGGCGCGACTCGAGGAGCTAGCGGCCGGTATCGAACGGATCCAGTTCGTGGACCCATTGGACGAGGTGGATTACCGGCGTGCGCTGGCTGCCGCTGACTGTCTCTTGGTCAACGAGCTTCCGGGAGTCGCCACGATGGCAGTCCCGAGCAAGCTCACGTCTTACTTCGCCGCTTCCCGGCCGGTCCTCGCCGCCACCGACCCCACGGGCATCACTGCCGGTGAGGTCGAACGTGCGGGTGCAGGTGTCGCGGTGCCCGCAGGCGAACCGCGGGTGCTCCTCGATACCGCGCTTGACCTGGTTGAAGATGTCGATGCAGCGGTCGTTTACGGAAGTGCTGGACGGCGCTACTGCCAGGATGCTCTGGGCGCTGAGGCGGCCTTGGACGCGTTCGATCGAGTGATACGCGACGTTGCGGCGAGGCGTGCGGACCGGTTCGCGGTGCAAAGGAGCATCGCGACGTCGAACGGCTAGTCGCGGGCGCCTCGGCGGTCGCGCTACCGCCGGTGAGGCCGGGCCTGGTCTAGCTGCCGGTGTAGGTGCAGAGTTCGGTGCGTTCGCACAGGCTGATGCACCACTCGGTGGCGTCGTCGGACGTCTCGCAGATGGAGGAATCCTTCGTGATGTTCGCGGCGCGCTTCGCGTCGAGCTTCGCTTGTTGACCCGCAGGAGTCGTCACCGAGTTGCCCGCGTCTCCGGCTGTCGCCACCGTCGCGTTGCAGTTGAGGTAGACGAGAGCTTGTTCCTTATTGCTGCTGTTGAGCTGCCAGTGGGTGACGATGCACTTGTCCCTTTCGAGCTGGTCGCCGACGACGGTCGCGATGACGACCTCCGAGCCAGTTTCGCTGAGGTATTCGGATGCATCCGCATAAGTCTGTCCGCTGATCGCGTCGGCCGAAGCCAATCCAGAGCCCTGCATGACGACGAGCATGGCTGTCGCGCTCATTACGACGGCTCCGCGTGCAACGATTCTTCTCATGAAGCCGGCCCTTCCGAATCATCTGGGACGCTTAGCCCAAGGTGGGCCGCAGCTGGTGGTTACGTTACCCGAATCCAGCACTGCCCGTCCTTCATTGAGAATGTGCCTTGTCATTTTGCTGCGTAATGGATGGTGTCATCGATGAGGTATGTCCTGTGATGCTTGCTGTGGTTTGATTCAAGATGAGGAGCGTGCGCCGAGAGCACTCAATGCCGGTTTTTGAAGAGTCAAGTACGCAACCCGGTGACGGTCGGTTCACGAGACCCGGAAACGGGCTCCAATGGTTGGAGGGACGGCTGATGGCGCCAGATGCAGAGCAGCGTGCGGTCGAGCACGCGCAGGACATCGCACACGGGGATGGCCATGACTACACGATTGGCAGCCCCCACCTACGCCATGCCGCGCTGAGGAAGCGCATCGACGCTCGCATCAGCGGTGCAGTCGAGGAGATCGTCAAGCGTCAGGGTGGTTGCGCCGTGCTCGAGATCGGAGCTGGACACGGTTCGTTCACGGATACGGTTCTGGCATCTGGTGGTTCGGCGACTGTCACCGAGATGTCAAGAGCCAGCTATGAATACCTTGACGCGAAGTTCTCCGGCAACACGTCCGTGCGCGTCGTGTACGACGCAGATGGCAACGCTCCCTTCGATGACGGTGCACAGTATGACCTCATTCTGTTGATCTCCGTCATTCACCACATACCCGATTACGTCGATGTGACGACGAGGCTGTGCGACAACGTCCTTCGGCCGGGTGGCACTGTCGTGACGTTCCAGGACCCGGTCTGGTACCCACGACAGAAGCGCTGGCACAGGGCGCTGACGTGGGGTTCCTACTTTGCGTGGCGGGTATTCCAGGGAGAACTCAGACGCGGACTCGCAACCAGGTGGCGTCGCGTGCGCGGTGTCTACTCCGATTCGAACCCGTCCGATCTCGTCGAATATCACGTGGTGCGTCAGGGCGTCGACGATCACGCTTTACAAGACTTGTTCAACGAGCGCTTCGCCAATGTCGAAGTGGATCGGTACTTCTCGACACAGTCTCCGCAGCTCCAGAGTTTGGGTGGAAATCTGTTCCCATGCAACACCTTCGGGATCGTTGCACGCGGCCACGGGCAGTAGTTGACCAGCAGGTCCGGTCTGTCGGCCTCCATGCGACTTCGTACTAGGGAGTCAGCCGGTCGCCAGTTGCGTCGCAAGGACGGCGAGCTGTTCCTGGGACTCAGCGAGTGACCTGGTGAACGCTCGTCTCGACTCTCGCGACGCAGCGCACGACCCCGTCGCGCCGATCAACGCCGGCAGCGTTTCCTGGACGAACGTGTCCTTGCTCAGGGCAAGTATGCCGGGACTGCCAGCCAACTGCTCGGGTATCGACCCCTGCCGGGTCGACACGCACACCGCACCTGCTGCCATCGCCTCGTAGAGAACCAACGGCACCGACTCGTGGACGTACCGCGACGGAAAGACGAAGTGCGTGATGTCGCCGTAGAAGGCATGTTTCGCGTCCCCCGACAGCGGTCCGCGATACTCGAAGAGGGCCCCGAGTTCCCGTGCGGCGCGGCTGAGGTGCCGGCGCGCCTCCACGTCGGTGGTGGGGCCGCCGACAATGAGACGAGCCGGCGTGCGGGCATTCTTGAGTGCCAGCGCAAGGTCGACGACTTCAGCGATCCCCTTGTCCAAGTAGAGGTTGCTCAGGTGGCCGAGCACCAGCTGGCTACGGTCTGCCCTCAGGGGTACGTCGAGCAGCGTCGTGTCCACCAGTGCGGCGTTGCCGACGATCAGAGTGCGCCGAATCTCCGGCATGACCGCTTTCAGATCCCGCGCCATGGATTTGGCGAGCACGATGTGATGTGCGCGCGGTCCCGCGACTCGCGCCAGCGCGACCATCCGAGGCTTTCGTTCCCGGACGTAGCAGTACGAGTGGTGATGTAGGAACACCCGCGCCCGGAACAGCCGGGCCACCGCAGCCGTCGCCGTCGTCAGCCACATGCCATGGTCTGCCTTGACCGCTATGTACACCGCCCGCGAACCCGGAATGGACCGCCACGCGCGCACCGATCGACCAACTCCGACGAAGCGCCCCAGCCGTCCGCCGGTCTGCCCCTCGCCGATGTCTGCTACCCGCATTTTCGCGAACTGCGGTGTTAGTTTCCCGACGACATGGCTCATCACCACCGACTGCCCGTTCACCGGCGGAGGCATCGGACCGATGAGCGTGACCCTCATGCCGCGCTCGACGACGCAATTCATCCGGCCTGCGTCTGGCCCCGGGCACTCGACGCGAAGAATACGGCGTCTGCCTGCAACAGCTGCCCGGACTTCGGGTCGGCGAAAACGGGATCGAGGCCCATGAGCGTCATCCCCATCGCTTCAGCGCGGTCCAGCCCCTCTCTGTACGTCATGGCTCCGCCGTAGAGCGGCACCAACGAGAGTTCCAGCTGAAGGCCGATGATCGTGCCATCTGCGAACAGCTCGGCCGCGCCGTCGAGTACCGCACGCTCGTAACCCTGAACGTCGACTTTCAAGAAGGTGCGGCTGTCTCGGCCGATGCCGAGCTGGGGGAGGAGGGTGTCGAGGCGCTCCTGGCGCACGGTTTCGCTACCGACGTAACGCGATGTCGGCTCCACATTCGTGTGGGTTTCCAGCATCGGCAGTACCGAACTGGAGAGACCGTCGTTGCCGGAGACGTTGATCGTCACCTCGCTCTTCACATCGCCGACGGCGCACTGCACTGTGTCCCAGTTGCCGTCGTTGGTCGCCTTGCGCTGAACCGAGGTGAAGGGCGCTTCCAACGGTTCGAAGGAGATGATTCGTCCGGCGTACCCGAGTCCTCGGATGGCAGTGGCGAACCCGCCATCATTGGCGCCGACGTCCACCACGCAATCCACGCGATGGTGCTCCAGTAATCGCGCCGTACGTGCCAGCGGGCTACTCAGGGGATAACGCACCACGTCAATGCCGTAGCGATTGACCAAGTTTCGTAGCTCGTGTTTCAGCCTCATCGCGGGTCGGGGCGCGGTGCCGAGTGCAAGGAATTCACGCCCTCACCTCCTCTTGTCTCGTGGTCCTGTGCGTCTCGTTGGGCCTGTCCAGCGCGCACCGGTGACGCCTACTCGTGCCGCACGTAGATGAGGTTCTCCCCCGAGAGCATCATCTGAAAGGCGAGGCGGCCCATCGTTTCCTGCAGGTGGCGGCTGGTATGCCGGTCTGGATACTTCCAGTCGTGTGGCTCGATCATGATGGCGTACGCCTTCTCGACCCATTCAGTGCCCGATGCGAAGAGATCTTCCTCGAAGCCCTCGATGTCGATCTTGACGATGAGGAGTTCGTGATCTGGGCCGCGGCGCTCCAGGATCTCCGCGACCGTGACGACGGGCACGCCGCCGTCGACCGACCTGGTCGCGGTGTAGGACACGCTGGCCATGTCCGCCGTGTCGAGGCAAACATGGCCAGGCGCACCGCCAATCGCTCCCGTGATCACTTCGACCGCGTACCCCTCGGTGTTCAAGCGGCACATGCGAGCGTTGTCGGCGTCGGGTTCGACGGCGACGATGCTCGCCTCCGGATACTCGCGTGCGAACCAACGGGCAGAAGCGCCGTTGTTCGCTCCCAAGTCCAGGATCAGTGGACGATGCCCACGACCCAGGATGTCGCGGTACGCCTGCAACAGGCGAGCATGTTGCGGAAACTGACTGGTGTCGTACTGCAACCAGCTGAACACCTGGCTCACGACCGCTGGATCGGCCGACCGGGGCCGTAGCGCGATGTTGCCGACATCCTTGACGCGAACGAGAAACTCGCGCTTGTCGCGTCGGTGAAGATGCCGAGCCTGATACGACAACCCGAGCCGCTGCAGGTCTTTGGCGTACCACAGCGCCTTCGTCTTCAGCATTGCTCTCGAAGTCACCTGAGTGGCCCCCATTCTCCCGTGCACATCACACTAGTTATCCGCCCCGTCCGAGGTGGACTGAACGACGGTTTGGGTCGGGCAGATCGGCCCCCACGTGGCGTCGATACGCCTGCGAAGGCGGTGCGCCGTTGCCCATCGGTCGCCGGAATGGTGGGGCGTCAACCGGACCGCCGGTCGATGAAGGCGCGGACCGTCGCCTTGGGCAGGAGCCCGCACCACGACACGATGCCGGCTAAGGCGATCCATCCCACGGCTAGTGCGGAATTGGCTGCAAAGGAACCGCTCTGGGTCAGCACTCCGATGCCATAGGAGACGATGAGAAGCACACCCGAAAGGATGACGGGCGGCCACGGTACAGCGGATCCCGGAATGGAACGGCCCACGAAGACAGGGTAGGCAACGTTGCTGACGAGCCGCATGACGATGATCGCGACGAGTGCTGTGGCGATGTCTTGGCTTACCGCAAACGCAATGCATCCGGCAGCGATTCCGCCTGCACTACTGAACAATCCGACCAACACCTTCGGCGCGATGCGCATCGTGACGTCGAGGATCTGTCCATCGACCCGGATCAAGGTCAGCTGCAGCCCGGCCACGATGAAGAGAGCGTTCAGGGTCGTGCCGAGGAACTGATCACTGCCGACCCACAGCGCGACGAACGTCCCGTTGAACGCCAGAATGGCACCGCTGCCGAGCACTGCCACTCCGATGACCAAATGCCGGACGGATCTGGCCAACTCGGCGGCCTCGGTCATCTTCGTTGCGCCAAGCTGAGAACCAAGCTTGGGCATGAACCCGCTAGCGGTGACGAGTGCAATCGACAGGACGAACTGCATCACGAATGTGGTGAAGGTGTACTGGGTGACCGCGACGGCGCCGACCATGACGCTGAGAACGATGAGTTCGCAGGTGAGGAAGAGCTTGTCGACCAAGACCCAGCCGATCGTCCACGAGCTGTACCCGAGGACCCTGCGCAGGTCGGGCCTGGTAGGCCGTGAAACGCCCCACCAGGGCACCGCACGCCGGGCAACCAATAGGGTGCATGCAGCGTTGACGACCGCGGTCGCGAGCACGATCACGGCCAGCGACCACAACGGACCGCCGGAGAACGCAACGATGATGATCGCGCCGTTGCTGACGACGAAGGCCGCCGTCGTGACGAGCATCGACTTGTAGCCCTGGTTGACTCCGACCAGAACCGAGTCGGGGATGGCGAGCAGTCCGGCGAGGACGGTGTTCGCAGCGAGGATCGCTGCGGTGGTGTACGCCACGGTGCGAGCGTCGTCCGGAATTCCCTTGATGAGCAGGGGTGTCGCAAAGGCCAACGCCGCGGCTGCGAGAGCCGCCATGGGAAGCCATCGAACCCACACGATGACCGCTGCGCCCACGTCGCGACGCCTCTCGGCATCGGTAAGCGTCGTCCTGCTGGCCACGATCCACTTCAAGGCCTGCGCGGCGCGACCGTCCGCGACCGTCGCGAAGTCGAGGTAGCGCTGCAGCGACCTCCATACGCCGAACATCACGGGACCGAGCGCGCCGAGCAGAAGGGGGTTGACGATGAAGCCCACCGCCGCAACGACGAGGAAGTTCAGGTAGTAAGCGCCGAGATTGCGACGGGTGTCAGAGTCCACGACAGACGCCTTGGTCTTCGCCGGTCTCGACGCCAGCCGGAGGGGTCCGGCGTCGCCCCGCATCGGTCATGAACGAGTCTGGCCCCGGCCGATTCGATCCAGTCGAAGCGCCCGATCGTTCTCCCTTGCAACGACGTCCGCGAAGGCATCGACATACGCTGCCACGACCCTGTCTGGACTCGACGCTCTCAGGACGCCGCGCGCGAATGAGTAGGCATGCTCCACCATCTCGGCCCCAGACGTCCAGGCTGCGCTGATGACCTCCGCGGCTTCGTCTGCGGTCGCATCGAGGCGCACGTAGAACGGGTAGTCCGCCCCGAGCAGCGCCCGGTGCTCCGGAATGTCCGATACGACGGCCGGCAGGCCGACTGCCACGGCTTCCATCACGACGTTTGGCATGCCCTCGTTGAGGCTGAAGGACAGGAGCACCCGTGCAGCCGCCATCAGTGTTGGTACGTCGCTCCGAAACCCAAGCAAATGGACCCGACTTTCCATGCCGGCACTCACTGCGATTCGTCTCACGTCTTGGTCATGTGTTCCACTTCCCACGACGACGAGCTTGGATTGTGGATGCACCCCGGCGAATCGGGTGAACGCCGCGGTCATCGCACTGACGTTCTTCTGGCGTTCGAGCCGGCCGACGAACAAGCAGTCGACCGATGGTGTTCCATCGTCAGCAGTTGCGGGTGGCAACTGGGATTCGAGCACCATGTTGGGAATAACCATCACTCGGCCCCGGGGTGCGAGGGACTCCCACAACTCACTGCCAGGGCGTGAGTTCGCGATGATCGCCGCGGCCCCACGACTGCCGAAGCGTTTCCTGACGTTGTAGACCGCCTCGTCGGGGTAGGTAGACCCGCGCTCGGTGAGCACCCAGGGCACTCGCCGAATTACCCGGGTGGCCGCGTACGACCAAATGTCGGCCGGATGAAGCCAGGAAATCAGTAGATCCGGTCGAAGACGGCGCAGTGTGCGGATCACGAAGACGAGCGACCTGGGGTCTGCGAAGTTCCTCACTTCGGTGCGGTGCACGCGCAGTCGAGCCAGTTCGAGAGAGGACTCGTGTTGTCCAGGACCGAGAAGTATCAAGTGCAAGTCGATTTCCGTCGTGTGCTGAAGTGCGTTCAGCAGCGCGACGCATTGTCGTTGTGCACCCCCGTCTCCGAGGTTCGCGATGAAGAAGCAGACCCTCATCTGCAACCTTCGGCAGGGTGCGCGTCATGACGAATACGGCTCGAGGGATAGCCGAAACTTCGGCAGACCTCGTCGTCGCGGTGGGTCACGTGCGCGGCCGGACGGTCGTCACACTGCCCAGTTGTCGCTGAAAGTACTGCCCGGTGAGGTCGGGCTTGACGAGCACGGCGCGTGGCTGAACGTACAGACCCGGTTCGGCGAGATTGCCTGCGACGGTCGCGCCCATCCCGACGACGACGCGATCTCCCACCACTGAGCCCGGGGTCACGTTCACGTTGGAAGACAACAGGCAATATTCACCGATCTCGATCGAGTCATAGGTCTGGTCTGAGGTCACCCAGGAGATGCCGTGAGTGAGGAGGGTCGATCGCTCGCCGGCGATCGTGCTGTACGCGCCTACCCGCACACCACCGGTGCAATCAACGTAATGCCTTGACGTGATCGATGATTGTGGGCCCAAGGTCAGCGTTCCGGACCCGCCCGCTTGCCGCATGTGACCCGATGCAGTGAACCAATTCCACTGGCCTAGGCGAACGTCGTCCCCGCACTCGAGGCCGGCCAAATTCCGAAACACGTTGAACGGTCCGATGCTGACGCCGTCGCTCAAGCGTGCCTGCTCTACCGCCACGACGAGGCATGAACCGATTCGAACGTCGTGGCCGATGGTCCACCCCATGCGGCGGAGCGCAGCGTTCTTGAGACGGCTAGCCGGTAGTAGACCGACGATGGCCACCAAGGCTGAACGAAGCGTCATGGTCAGTCCTTCCTCGAAGTCATGTCGCTCGGGTATCAAGCGCCAGTGATGCGAACGATCCGCTGCATCAAGCGAGGAATTGCTCCTGCCCGACTCGAAATACGCAGGGGCAACACTTTACCCACGGGAGACGTCGGCCGGGCTCTATCGGACACCTCGTATCCGGCCGACCAACGCGGTCGGTGCAGTATCGGCGGCTACCCCTTGGCCGGGCGTTGCGAGTACGCCCACATGCTCAAGAACTCGGGATAGCGAGCAGTTTCGGCAGTGCCCTTGTTCGCATAGTGCTCCACCATCACGACGTCGGAGCCCGAAACGGTGTCGGCAATGGTGGTGGCGGGAAGGTCAACCGCCCCGAGAGCGTCGGCGATCTCGCGGTCGGTGAGTGTCACGAACCGTGATCCAGTCTTCGCATCGTCACCTGGCAGCGTGAGGTAGGCGATGCCTGCATCGGGATCGAGGAACACCGCGGTCTCCCACACCGTCGCGCCGTCGAAGGCGGGGGGCGAGAATGTCCCCGATTTGACGACCTTGAGGTGCTGCGATCCGCTGCCGCCACCATCGCTCACCCACCATTGCCACGCACCGGTGGTGGTACTGAAGGTGATGTGACCAGGCGTCTTTGGCACCGGACCTGCCGCCTCGTAGACGTCGGCCCATGCCGCTAGCGTCGTGTAACCCTGGCCAGCCGTACCCTCGCTCGCGTCAACGGTGAAACTGGCACCGTAAGCGTGACAGTCGCCGTCGAGCCGGGCCTGGTAGTAATTCGCGAAGTTCCTCGAATCCCCCGGCGCGGGAAGTTCCCCGTGTACGAGTCTGCCGTCCACGATCTGTGGCTTGCGTCCGTTCATGGACTGAAGGACGTAGTCCACTGGCTCGCCGGAATCAAGGATCGGTGGTGGGTCGCCGTTCGGCTTCGTCGTGAAGTCAACGGACGAATACTCGAAGGTCTCTTCGTTGCGATCGCCACCACAGCCGACGAGCAGCAACACCGTGCAGACGATCGCCAGAACCGACTTGATGAGACGGATCTGGTTTCCGCCAGTTTTGACTGGTTGGCCCTGGGATCGAAGTCTCCACCGGGGCCTCGCTGGGTCGGGCCCACTCGAGACTGGTCGCCTGTGAGCCATCAGGCAAGCATAGGGTTCCGGCGTCCCGGTGTCGCTGGTATGCAGACGACCTTGTAGCACCTGGTCTTTCGCCACTGTGCGTGGTACGAACGGTTCATGGACCTGCCGTCCCTCAACGAGCACGACGGCCACGTAAAACTCAGCCCTCTACAGGGGGCAAGCGATCCGGGGCCGTCGATCGCGAACTGGCTGTTCAGGGTCTCTGATGGCCGCCAGCGGTCATCGCTGCGAGTGCTCGACGTCGGGTGTGGACGTGGTGACACTGTCGCCTGGCTCGTCGAGCAGGGATTCGATGCGCTCGGCATCGATGTCCGCGCCGATTACGTGGCGAACGGTCGCGACTATCTTGGGCCCGATCGACTGGCGGTGCTCGAGGGTGAGGTCTACCCGTTTCCGGACGATCACTTCGACATCGTCATATCCGATCAGGTCTTCGAGCATGTCGCAGACCTCGCGCAGCTCGCGAAAGAAGTTGCACGGACAACGAAACCGGGTGGCGTCGGGCTGCATGTCTTCCCCGCGAAGTGGATCTGGACGGAACCCCACCTTCGTGCCCCGGCCGTGCATTGGTTGCCAAAGGGAAGACTCCGTCGTGGGGCGATCAAGCTGGCGCTGGCCACTGGCCGGACGGCGCCCTACTTCACCGAATGGACGCTGGCGGAACGCACCCGAATCTTCTCGGACTACAGCGAACACGAGACGTTCTACCGCCGTCCTGCCGAAATTCGTCGCGTGCTGGAGGCTGCCGGTCTGTCGGTCAATCTGCGCGACGCTTCCCGACAGCGCGTGCTCTTCAAGCTCGGTTACCCCGGGCTGCCTGCACCCCTGATCCGGTTGGCGGCCTGGATGTATCGCAACACACGGGTCATGTACTTGACGACTTCGAAAGCCAGCGAGTAAAGGTCGTCCAACCTCGCGCCATCCTCTGTAGGGTTGCATCGTCGACGCTTGGATGGGCGGGCTCGGTTCGGGTAACTACCAAGGCGATGATTCGGTAGTGACGGCCACCCCGATGACGAGGGCGAGGGAGTCGGTGTATGCATGCCTTGGTAACTGGCGCGGCAGGATTCGTGGGGAGTCACCTGGCGAAGCGGCTTCGGGACGACGACCACGACGTCGTCGGCCTCGACTCGTTCACGGACTACTACGACGTTGCGCTCAAGCGTGCCAACGCCGATGGGGCTGTTCGCGCCGGCGTGAAATTCGTTGAGGCGGACCTCAATGAAGTCGATTTGCGTGGCGTCCTCGATGGTGTCGACGTGATCTTTCATCTCGCCGGGCAGCCCGGTGTGCGCTCCTCCTGGGGTGATGAGTTCGCGACCTACACTCGCTGCAACGTCGAAGCTACCCAAAAGCTGTTGGAAGCGAGCCGAGATAGCAGGTCTCTTCGGCGTCTAGTGTTCGCGTCGTCGTCGTCGATCTATGGCGATGCGGAGCGGTTTCCGACGAGCGAGTCCGACCGACCGCAACCGATCAGCCCCTATGGGGTGACGAAGCTTGCCGCCGAGCACTTGTGCAGCCTGTACGCATCAAGCTTCGACATCCCAACGGTGTCGTTGCGGTACTTCACGGTTTATGGTCCTGGCCAACGTCCGGATATGGCGTTCACACGTTTCGCTCAGGCGGCTGTTCGTGGTAGCGAGATCACCATCTTCGGTTCCGGAGAACAGGTTCGCGACTTCACCTACGTCGATGACGTAGTCGAAGCGAACGTACTCGCCGCAACCTGCGATGTTACGCCCGGGACGGTGTTGAACGTTGCCGGCGGGTCCTACACCTCGGTCAACGAAGTCCTAGACGTCTTCCGCGAACTCGCCAGTACCGAACTGACGGTCACTCGGGTCGAGGCCATGGCCGGCGACGTTCGCAGGACGGGCGGCGACACTGCCGCTATCCGGTCGGTGCTTGGTTGGCGGCCCGTCGTGGGCTTGCGAGAAGGAATTGAAAGGCAGCTGAAATGGGCTGCTGAGAGTGATCTTCGCTGACGCGTCGTCACCTCAGCGCTGCTCGAACTCCGTCTCCGTCGATTCCATGGCGCGAGCGTAGACATTCAGGATGTTTCGGGGCAGCAGCCCAACGTTGGCGCCGGTCTCGAGGACCCTTCCAATCGGCTTCGCGACTGCGCTCGGGAGACCGATGGAGCGAAGGTACTCCTCCATGTGGAGTCCGTATCCTATGGCTGGTTCGACGGAGATTGGCATCAACCGCTCTCGCCGCAACATGGCCTCCATCCCGCGGCGAGAGTATTGGCGTCGATGGAGATGGTTGATCCGCCGATCGAAGACCCGGCGATACCTGTCGAATGTCAGCCGACGCAACCAAAGAGCAATCCAGTCGATCGCGCAGTACCTCGGCGTACTGAAGAACAGTATTCCCCCCGGACGCAGAAGCATTCGCGCCCCGCGCAACAACTCGTCCGGATCGTCGACGTGTGCGATGACGCACCACATGGTTACCGCGTCGTAACTGGGGAGGTCCGCTGCCAATGACCTGAGGTCGTCTCCCAAGGCCAGGTCGATTCCATGGCGTTCGCGGCAAGCGTCGATGGCGGGCTGAGACACTTCGTTCCCGTGAATGCGAAAACCGCGATCTCTTGCCATGGCCAAGAAGTCGCCGCCACCCGCACCGATGTCGAATACCGCGGGCCGATCCACGCCGCGGAGCATTTCCTCGAGTCGGGTGATCGTCTCGTCGAATCGCTGCGTGCACGAGGTCTCGTTGGCCGCCTCTAGGTAGCGCTGATAGTTGGCCTCGACGTTGTACTGGTCGCTATGACTCACGGCGACCGCGGTGCCAAAGTGAAAGAACGCTGAGCCGCACGACGAGCACCGCTCGACGTACTGTGGACGGGGCTCGCTGAGCACCCGCATCTGCGACCCGCCGCACGCGGGACACGATTCGGCCATCAGGTGCGCGCTACTCATTTCCCGGATCCTCATGGGCCGCTGACTTCACGACGAACGGCGTGCGCCGCTGGCCCTGTTCGTTTCTGGACACGAACTCCTCCGTCGTAGTCGATGTCTTGGGACGGGCGCCGCTGCTGCCTGGACGTCGCCGTTTGTGCAATCGTCCTGCAGTCGCTTTGATGACCGTGCTGAGTATCAACGCCCAGGCAAGGAATCTGATTGGCACTTCGATGGCGTAGCGGGGAAGTTCGGCGAACAGTGCCAGTGCGAGCAAGTACATGACCACGCGGTGGGGGTCGTACGGGTCACGGGCCACGTAATTGCGGATCGCCCTCGCCGACAGTCCGAGAGCGAACATGATTGCCACCACGCCCAATACGCCGAAGTCGAGGTAGGAGTCCGAGATGACATTGGTGCCGGTGCCCCACGTGGCGCGGCGGCCCAGCAGTATCTCGGTGAGCATCTCAGCCGAGTTCGAGTACTCCGGTTTGAGGTAGGGGAGATAAAGCTTGCCGCTGAACGGAATAGCCGACGAAGCCTGGATGACCTTCAAGACGCCATACATGAAGTCATGACCGTCGGGGACCACCTCCACGGTGGCGCGCAGCGTGATGGTGGTGACGTTGAAACTGTTCTCGCCCGACGCCCCCTGTTGGTACTGGGAATACTCGAGTGCCTGCATGAAGTTGCCTGTGCGGTACCAGTTGGGGATGGTTCGGAGCACTTCAATCGCGTAGTACAGGATCATCCATACTCCGAATGAACCGGCTAGCACGATCAGTGAGGCTCGACGTACGAAGGTGAAGTAACCCCCGACCAGTACCAACGCGACCAGCAGGAACGAGTTGCGGTCGCCAAGAAGCAGAAGTCGCACAGCCCAACCAACTGTCACCATCAACCCGATCACGAGGATGGGCGGCGTATCGAGGGCGTTCGCCCTTGCGTATACCCAGAGTGCCGCGACCATCATGCACAGCACCAGGACGGCGGTTGAGGTGCCCTCGATGCCCAAGGCGTTGGTCGTCGTTCCGGTGTACCGACCCTCCCCCGCGGACCGCCATCCGGCAAGTAGGTAGATCGCGACGAGCATCAGGAGCAGTGCGCTCGACGCAATGGCCAAGGGGCGGAAAAGCGACCGCCGGCCCCCGTCGTCTCGATCGGGCTCCGTTAGGTCGGCGTCATCGGCCCCGAGGCGACCAGCTCTGCCCAAGATCCTGTGTCCGATCGTGAATGCCAACATGCCAATAGTGGTCAGTGTGATGGCCTTGTTCGAACCGTCGACGAAGGAGTTCGAAACAAACCTGCTGACCCTGAGATCCGTCGCACCCAAGACGAACAATTGGTAGGGGTAGTAGAAGATGAGGTAGCTATAGGCGAAGAACAGCACCTCCACCGTCAAGTAGCTCGGTAACCGCGGCAGAAGACGATCCGGGTTGGTGATTGCGCGGAGGAACAACGCGTAGAAGGTCGCGAGATTCGCGATGAGCACCCACGACGTGGCCCCATCGGGGACGAGGAAGAACAGCGCGATGAAGGCCGCAAGCCCCACGGCTTCCAAAGTTCGAGCAGGCCAACGAAGGTCGGATGCCGAATGCCCACGGGGTGGCACTACACCGCTGCCGCGGGCATTGGGAGGGCGGTGAGCACATGCCGATGCCGCACGGTGGTCACTGGTCACTACGGGCGCCTCAGCCGCGTCGTCCGGGAGTCCATCGCTGTCTCTCGTAGACGCTCTTGTTGCCGAGGGAGAAGACCCGCTTTTGGTGGAAGCCTTGGATGGGAGCGCGAACCGGAAGGGGGAGGGAGCGCATGACTTGTTTGACTCTCTCGCGCCAATGCAACGCCCTTGCCACGTCGGTGCCATCCCACATGACGACGTAATCGCTCTGTTGCGGCGGTGTCGTGAACATTGGCACGTCGCGAATCTTTGCCGCTTCCACCATCATCATCACAGGCTTCTTGTTGAGTAAGCCGACCCTTTGGCGGGCCTCGCTCGGATCCATGACCTTGAAAACCGTGTGTTTCTTGGTCAGATCCAATCCGGGGTAGCGAGCCTCGTAGAGAAGTACGTTGCGGATCGCGAACCCATTCTCGTCTGAGAAGATCCGGTACATCAGCTCAGGACTGAACTGGTAGAACCCGTGACCCATCATGTTGTTGGCCGGCGTATTGATGAAGATCGTCCCACCCACCTTGAGCATGTTGCCGAGGTTGGCGAACGCCGTTGGGACGTCGAAGATGTGCTCGAGCGAACCTCCGTCGATCACCACGTCGTACCGACCGTGCCATGCCTCCGGTACCGGTGCGTTCATGTCGTGGATGGTGTCGGCATCCTCGAAGTCGGACACATCGAGCACGTTGATCGTCTTGGTCCCGAGAAACCGACGGAGAAAGTCGTCGACGTAATCGTTCCAACGGTTCTCGGTCAGGACGGTAGGCGCCGTGCCGACGGCGGATCGATAGACGTTGCGGAAGTAATCCACCTCGGACGGGAAGAGCCGTAGCGTTTGATGGCCGAGGGTCAGTACTTCGTCGAAGCAGACACCGCGCTGCTTTGCGTCCCACATCATTCTGGCCCCGAGATAGCTAATCCCCACGATGTCCGTTCTCCCTGAGGTCGTCGCAATTGGAAGCGCCCTGAAGCGTCGCCGCCGTCGCGTCATGCATTTCAGGTGGCATGGTTCACGAACGTCCTCTGAGTGCGCCGACATGGTCGCGATACCAGGCGACCGTGCGCTCCAATCCGTCACGCAAGCCAATCTTGGACGTCCAACCGGAAGCGGTTAACTTCGAGACGTCGAGCAGTTTCCGCGGCGTCCCATCGGGTTTGGTGGAATCCCACTTCGTTTCGCCAGTGAAGCCGACGACCGAGGCGACGACGGCGGCGATCTCCCTTATGGTGGCGTCCGTCCCACTGCCGACGTTCACGTGTTCCGGGCCGTCGTAGTGCTCGAGCAGATGCAGGCAGGCGTCTGCGAGATCGTCCACGTGCAGGAATTCGCGACGCGGTGAGCCGCTGCCCCAGTTAGTGACCGATGGCGCGCCGGATGCAACGGCCTCGTCGTAGCGACGTATCAGTGCAGGCAGCACGTGCGAATTCTCCGAGGAGAAGTTGTCGTTGGGCCCGTACAGGTTCGTCGGCATCGCCGAGATCCATGGGCGGCCATACTGTCGCCGTATCGCCTGGACGTGCATGATTCCTGCGATCTTCGCAATCGCGTAGGCGTCATTGGTCGGCTCGAGGTGCCCGGTGAGCAGCGAATCCTCGCGAATCGGCTGTTCGGCGTGTTTCGGATAGATGCAGGAAGAGCCAAGGAACAGCAGACGTTCGACGTCCATGGCCTGGGCCGCATCGAGCACGTTCACCTGGATGCGTAGGTTGTCGCTGAGGAAGTTCACCGGGTGATTGCTGTTGGCCATGATGCCGCCGACTCTTGCTGCGGCCAGGACGACGTACTTCGGTTTGACGTCGCTGAAGAGATCGACGACCGCGTCACGGTTCCTGAGATCCAACTCGTCCGAAGTCTTGCCGACGACATTCTCGAACCCCGCGGCCCGTAGTCGTCGCACGATCGCCGAGCCGACCATGCCGCGGTGCCCGGCGACGTAGAACGTCGCGTCTCGGTCAAGTCCGCGAGGCGTGAACCGCTCGCCGAATGTCATTACACGACTGCTTCTCGAACGGCCGTTCCCCACGACGCGAGCAGGACCTTGTCGATCCAAGACGTGCCGACGTGATCGAGTGCCTCGACGTCTGCGTCGACCATGAGCCTGGCCAGTTCGCGTCCGTGAACCGTTGGTACCCAGCCGAGCTTCTCTCGAGCGTGTGATGCGTCGCCGATCAGTGAGTCGACTTCGGTTGCGCGCAAGTATCGTTCGTCGAATCTGACGTGATCTTGCCAGTTCAGACCGACGTGGCCGAACGCGATCTCCAGGAACTCTCGGACCGTGAAACCCTCGCCGGTCGCAAGTACGTAGTCGTCGGGTTCGTCGACTTGGAGCATCCGCCACATGCCCTCTACGTACTCGGCGGCGTATCCCCAGTCGCGCACCGCATCGAGGTTCCCCATGTAGAGGTACTCCTGCTTACCGGCCTTGATCGCGGCCACCGCTCGGGTGATCTTGCGGGTCACGAATGTCTCGCCGCGACGGGGTGATTCATGATTGAACAGGATGCCGTTGGCTGCGAATAGACCGTAGGCCTCACGGTAGTTCCTGGTGATCCAGTAGCTGTACAACTTGGCCGCGCCGTACGGTGAGCGCGGGTAGAACGGTGTGTTCTCATTCTGTGGCGGAGGTGTCGCTCCATACATCTCCGACGACGAGGCCTGGTAGAAGCGGGTCTTGATACCCGACAACCGCACGGCCTCGAGGAGACGGATCGTCCCCGATCCGGTCGTGTCAGCAGTGTGCTCGGGCTCGTCGAATGACACCCGGACGTGGGACTGTGCGGCGAGGTTGTACACCTCGTCCGGGTCGATCTCTGCAAGCAAGGTCACCAAGCGGACGCCATCGCTCAGGTCGCCGTAGTGAAGGAAGAGCTTGGCGCCGGGTGAGTGCGGATCGACGTAGAGATGGTCGATTCGCGACGTATTGAACGTGGAAGCGCGGCGTATGACGCCGTGGACCTCGTAGCCCTTGCCGAGCAACAGTTCCGCCAGGTAAGACCCGTCTTGGCCGGTGATACCGGTGATCAAAGCTCGCTTCGTCATGGGTGCCTCAACTCCGGTGGATGGCTGTCGGATGCTATTCGAATGGTGGTGTCGTTTAGTCGGCTGACGCATGGCCGTGCCTGCTGGTCGTCTGTGGAACGACCGCGACGCCGTTTGACTGCCGTGGCGGATCAACCTTCGGGGGCGCGGCATTGAGTTCTGGAGTGGGAGCTCGTGTCGGCGCATCGTCCTGCGACTCAACGGGCGTCGCCGCACGCCTGGATCGCGACGACGCGTCGTCGCCGTAGTAGCTATAGCTATATGACGAGCTGCCCCGATCAGGTGTCATGGTGAACACCGCACCGAGAACGCGGGCGCCGACGTCCTCGAGGTTCCCCACCGCATGCTGAAGCTGATCGCGCTTCGTCTGGCCGAACCTCGCCATGATCAGTACGCCGTCGGACCCCGCAGCCAGGATTGCGGCATCCGTGACTGCGAGCAGCGGGGACGAGTCGACTATGACGAAGTCGAACTTCGCCCGCAGTTCACTGAGTACCTTCTTCGCAGCCAGCGACCCGAGTAGCTCGCTCGGGTTCGGCGGCGTGCCGCCAGAGGTGAGGACCGTCAATCCGGGGTACTTGGTCGCTTGCAGTACTTCGGAAAGCGACGCCCTGCCGCTGAGCACGGTACTCAACCCCACGGTTCCCACCAACCCCAAGTACTCGTTCAACTTGGGGCGCCGCATGTCGCCGTCGACGAGCACGACGCTGTGGTCGGCTTCGGCCAGAGCGAGGGCAATGTTGATGGCCGTGGTCGACTTTCCCTCGCTCGGCATGGAGCTGGTGACGACGATGACACGCGGCGGATGGTCGACTGCGAGGAACTGCAGATTCGTTCGCAGCTTGCGGAAGGCCTCCGCGATGGCCGAGTTGTCGCTGCCGAAGGATATGGCCGGCTCGGTCCGCCGCTCCTTGTCGAGGGGAATGCTGCCGACCAGTCCGACGCCGGTCATCTCCTCGAGGGACTCCCGGTCCTTGACGGTGTTGTCGAGAGATCCCCGAAGGATCGCAAGGCCGGTGCCGGCGAGCAGACCGATGGCAAGACCGGCAAGCAGGTTCAGGGTCCAATTCGGCGATGCTGGGGTGGTGGGCAGGGAGGCCCGTTGCTCGACGACGACCCGTGCATCTGGTCTCGAGCCGTCTTCGGGTGTCTCGAGTTCCCTTACCATGGACACGAACTCGTCGGATAGTGCGTTGGCGATGTCGCGGGCTCGAACGGGCGACTCGTCGAGTACGTCGACGTCGACGAGAACCGTGTCTGGTTTGGCACTCGCTTTGACGTGTTGACGCAGCGTCTCAGCTTCCATGTCGAGCCCGAGCTTGTCGATGGTGCGCTGCGCCAGCGTTTCGCCCATGATCAGTTCGGTGTATGAGATGACACGCTCCTGGGATAGCCGATTCCCTTGGTACATCTCGGCGACGGAGGCGCCGCCGGCGGCCGACACGTAGAGCCGCGTGGATGCTTGGTAGAGGGGAGTCGTGAGGAGGGTCAGTGCGACGGCCCCGAGCACGGCCACCGTGACGGCCACGCATACCGTAATCCACTGCGATCGAAGCATCTTCACGAAATCTTGAATCTTCATTGCCAACCCTCCACCGCTACGGCCTCGGCCCCTTCGCGGTCATTCGCCGTTGCGCGGAAGCATACCGCTGGCAAACCCCGCGGCGTCCGGAAACTGATGGCATCAAGCGCTTTTGATTGATTGGCAACCGTGCATGTGCTCGTCAGGACGAGCATTCTGGTACCGATACCTTGGGAATGACGTTGTCCACCAACGGTTGGATTGGAACGCGCGGAATGCCTGGCGACGTGGGTTCGGACAAGCGGAAACTGATCTCGCCCGACTTGCCGGGCGGTATGGCCACCTGCACCTCGAAGCTCGGATGTCCGCGCTCCGCGCTGGTGATGACCGGGACCTTCTGACCACTCGCGAGTGCGCTTACGAGCGTGGCACCCTTGGTAGCAAGAAGTTTGACCGACGCGACATTGGTTCCGCTGGGAACCCGAATGGGTATCTCGGGTGCGATACCGGGTGCGCCGGCCACGAAATCCGGAAGTGGCTGCTGCGGCGTGTCATTGGTGAGACGAATCGTGACCGTCGAGAGCCGTGTGTCCCCGGAACAGCCGTCAGCCGCGTATTCGATACCGCGATCGAGGTAGTAATCCATCTTGTTTCCGCCGAGGTTGTTGAGCACGACCTCGGCATATGGTGCGGGATCGTCGGGGATGACGTGCGCAAGGGGGGTTTCCTCGAGCATCGCCTGTTCCTCCGGCGACGAACTCCACACCGAGATGCGTCGCTCGCTGACCGCTTTACCCAAAGCATCGAGCAGAGCGCGTGGCGACTGAATGGGCCCGGTCATCTTCTTGACGACTTCGCTCGCGATGTCTTGAAGATATTGCTTACGGGCCAACTGATCCGTTGGGAAACGCGAATATGCCGTCGACTCGGTGAGTTCTACGACGTTGTCGCGGGTTACCACCTCGCCGTCTGGCATCGTGACGGATCCTGCGGCACCGAGTATGTAGCTCAGGGCGATGGGGTCGAGAGCGATGACTCCATCGATGCCCATCGCGGACTCTTGCTCCCACATGGACTTCCAGATCTGTGCTGCATACGGGAAGTGCGAACTCAGATTGCTGTTTCGGAAGTCTGTGAAGGGGTTGGCGAACCCGTACTGGTCGGCGAACTCGCGCCCGAGATCGACAGGTGCAGAGGCTCTTACGAGTTCGCGATTGGTGGCGAGGGTGTCCACGGATGGCGCGCCGTCGTTGAACCGCAGTATCCCGAATCCGCCCAACAGTCCGCCGGTGCCGCGCGCTTCGGCGTTCGTCTGGAACGCCATGAAGTACGTCCGGGGGCCGTCTGCACCCATCATCACAGGAGCCAACCGTGAGGCGAGGGCGGTATTCTCCAGAAGACTTGCCACGTCCGCCGTTTGGCCTTGCAGCTGTGTCCGGGCATCCTCGAGTACTGACAGGTAACCCGGGTCGCCGATGGACTGGGCGTCGGCATCGAGTCGAGCGGATGCCTCGGCGAGTTCGCTCAACGTCGGTTCCTGGTCGCGAAGGAGTTGTACGTCTACGCGGTTGCCCTGCAGCAGGCGGTCGGGCGACAGCGCAGTGCCAGTACGCGCGGACGGCTGCAGGACGTCGGCGGTGAGGCCGAGTACGACGTCGGAAATCTGCTGACCGGTCCTAAAAGGTGTGCCGAGCCAGGGGATGGCCGCGGTGACGTCCCACGGAAGGGAGTGAGTGGCATCGCGCGCTGACTGCGCGTGCGATGCGGCGTTGTCCGCCCGCCGTGTCGCCTCATCGGTATTGCCCTGCAACAAAGCATCTTTGGCCTGCTGGGCGTTGAGGCGGGCCTGCTCGAGGTTCGACTTCGCGTCGAATGCTTTGATCCCCAGCCAGCACCCGAAGGCGACGACGACCACGAGCAGCAGGACGCCGGCGAACGCCATCTTGCGTCGACGTCGGCGACTCTGGTCATCGTCGAGCGCAACGTCACCGTCGTCGCTATTGGGTTGGTCCTCAGAAGGCCGTCTGGAAAATAGCTTCACTCACCGATTCCCGTGCTCGAGCGGCCAGCACTGAATCAGGTGACCACGACAGTGCTGACTGGGCGGCTACAGGCGTCGCTGACTAGCAGCCCCGAGTGAGGGAGCCCGAGACCGTCCCGTACGGACCGATCTTGATGGTGGCGCCGAGAATGCAGGCCTCGAAGTTGAGGTTCTGCGTGAACCACCCGTAGAGCGGGCGCAGGAATCCCGGGATCAGCGGCAGCGGCGTGAAGACGAAGACCGTGCTTCCCGGTGGGGGCGTCGGGTTGGGGGTGCCGAACCAGAAGAAGCGGTTCTGGAAGATCGACGTGATCGTCGACGGGGCGAGCAACGCGGCAGAAGGGGCGGCGATTCCCGAAGCGCTTCCGCCGTCTGCGGCGTTGTCGAGGAACCACAGGGTGTTGTCCGAAGCCGACGCGCCGACGGATTCCACGACGGGTGCGAAGCCGGGATGCGCCTCCGCGATGGCCGGCGTGAGGGTTGCGGCGGCTACCAGTGCGACTGCCGCGGCACCGACCTGAACCTTTGTACTGACGTTCGAGAACTTGGCGGCAACGGTGGCCATTGTCTTCCCCCCTACGTTGAGTCTCCTGAATAGAACCTGAGAGTAATGGGAAGCATGGCAGCTTTTGTCATGGTCGTCAATACGAAAACCGCAGGTCAAACTACGTTTCAAAGGTACGTAACGCCGCGGGCGGAAATAGTGACCGCCTCCGGCGAGCGTTTCGACACCCCACAATGCACAAAGCGATTGAGCGAGTGGGCACAGCAAACAAAACCCCGGCACCAATTGGTACCGGGGTTTTGGGAGATTTCGGACTAGGTTGCTGCGCCCGGCTTCAGGTAGGTGACCAGGCTGACGTCGATGGCCTCGTCGACGAAGTAGAACTGGCACCCGGTGAGATACTTCATGTACCGCTCGTAGTTCTCGACGCCGGCTGCGGCGATTGCCTCGTCCTTGTGGTGCTCCAACCGCGCGGCCCAGATGCCAAGGGTCTTGATGTAGTGGTTGCGCAGTGAAATCGGTTCCGGCACAACGAAACCGGCCTTCTCGCCGTGAGCGACCATCATCTTGGTGCTGGGAATGCGGCCACCGGGGAAGATCTCGGTGATCATGAACTTCACGAAGCGTGCCAGCTCGAAGGTCAGCTTCTTGCCGCGTGCCTGCAGGTCGTCGGGGTGGTAGCCAACGCTGCTCTGGACGGTCATCCGGCCGTCGTCGGGCATGACGTCGAAGCACATCTTGAAGAAGTCGTCGTACCGCTCGAAGCCGAAGTGCTCGAAGGCCTCGATCGACACGATGCGGTCGACGGGGGAGTGGAACTGCTCCCACCCCTCGAGGCGCACGTCGAACGTCCGCTCGCTCTTCACGCCGGAGAGTAGCTGGCTGCAGTACGCCTGCTGGTTCTTCGACAGCGTCAGACCGATGACGTTGACGTCGTACTTCTCCATCGCGCGCAGCAGGGTAAGACCCCAGCCGCACCCGACCTCGAGCAACGTCATGCCTGGCTTCAGGTCGAGCTGTTCGAGGTGCTGATCGACGTTGGCGATCTGAGCCTCGGAGAGCGTGACGTTCGGGCCGGTGAAGTAGGCGCAGCTGTACTTGCGCGTGGGGTCCTGGAAGACGCCGAAGAAGTCGTCCGACAGGTCGTAGTGAGCCTGGATGTCCTCGAAGTGAGGAGTCAAGTCCTTGAGGCCGGTCGTGGTGTCTGCCATGTCTCTCCTGATGGCCCTTTCCTCGCATGCGCTGCGAGCAGCCGAATGTTCGATTAACCTGCGCAACCGCACCCTACGGGCACATCTGCCACGTCAGGCGCAACTAGGCAAACACCCTAGCGTTTCGCCTGTGTTCGGCACTAATTCGCCGTGCCCTTGCGCAGGGTGAACTGGTTGACGTCGATGTAGCCCCGCCGGAACATGTCGGCGCAGCCGGTGAGGTACCGCATGTACCGCTCGTAGACCTCTTCGGACTGGATGGCGATCGCGTCGTCACGACGCGACGACAGCGCTGCCGCCCACAGGTCCAGCGTGCGTGCGTAGTGCAGTTGCAGCGACTGAACGCGTTCGACCGCGAAACCGACGTCGGACGCGTGCGCCTCGACGTCCCCGATGGCGGGCAGCTGACCGCCCGGGAAGATCTCTCTGGCGATGAACAGCGTGAACCGGGCGACGTCCATCGTCAACGGGATGCCGCGTCGCTTCACCTCGGCCATCATCAGCCGGGTGATCGTGTGCAGCAGCATCACGCCGTCGTCGGGCAGTACGCGGTTGGCCATCTCGAAGAACGGCACCCACCGGTCGGCACCGAAGTGCTCGAACGCACCGATCGACACGATGCGGTCCACCGGCTCGTCGAACTGCTCCCAACCCTGCAGCAACACGCGCATCGACCGGGAACTCGTCGAGGCCTCGAAGGCCGAGCGGACGTGTGCGAACTGGTTCTCCGACAGCGTCAGCCCGATGACGTTGACGTCGTACCTCTCCACCGCGCGCAGCAGCGTGCCACCCCAGCCGCAGCCGACGTCGAGCAGCGTCATCCCCGGCTCGAGTCCGAGCTTGCCCAGCGACAGGTCGATCTTCGCCTTCTGCGCCTCTTCGAGCGTCATGTCGTCGCGCTCGAAGTACGCGCAGCTGTAGGTCTGCGTGGGGTCCAGGAACAGCCGGTAGAAGTCGTCGGAGAGGTCGTAGTGCGTCTGCACGTCCTCGAAGTGGGGCGTCAATTCGGACAAGAGCAAAGTCCGCCTTCCAGTGGTGCGCCGCCCCTCCAGCTAAGTGAAGGACGCGGAATACGGTCGCCTGAGTCCCGCTCACGCTACCTGGGCGGGAGGTGGCCGCCGGACGCGCCTACTTGGCCAGAGTGAACTGGCAGACGTCGATGTACCCGTCCTTGAAGCCTTGCGCGCATCCGGTCAGGTAGTGCATGTAGCGCTCGTAGACCTCTTCGGACTGGATGGCGATCGCCTCGTCCTTGTGCGCTTCCAGCGCAGCCGACCAGTGATCCAGCGTCCTGGCGTAGTGCTTCTGCAGCGACTGCGTTCGGGTCAACTTGAAGCCGGCCTTCTCGGCGTGCTCACCTGCCAGCTCGGTGGTGGGCAGGTACCCGCCGGGGAAGATCTCGGTGAGGATGAACTTGACGAACTTGGCGATGGAGATCGTCAACGGCAACCCGGCCGCGGTCATCTGCGGCAACGTGAGCGCCGTGATGGTGTGCAGCAACATCACGCCGTCGTCAGGAAGCACCTTGTACGCCGTCGCGAAGAAGTCGTCCCAGCGGTCGCGGCCGAAGTGCTCGAATGCGCCGATCGACACGATGCGGTCGACGGGCTGATCGAACTGCTCCCAGCCCTGCAGCAGCACCTGCTTCGAGCGAGGGCTATCCGACTCCGCGAACACCGTCTCGACGTGGGCCTTCTGGTTTTCGCTGAGCGTGAGGCCGATGACGTTGACGTCGTACTTCTCGATCGCGCGCAGCATGGTCGAACCCCAGCCGCAGCCGACGTCGAGCAGCGTCATGCCCGGCTCGAGGCCCAACTTGCCCAACGCGAGGTCGACCTTCGCCAGCTGGGCTTCCTCGAGCGTCATGTCGTCGCGCTCGAAGTAGGCGCAGCTGTAGGTCTGACTCGGGTCCAGGAAGAGCCTGAAGAAGTCGTCGGAGAGGTCGTAGTGTGCCTGTACGTCCTCGAAGTGCGGCTTCAAGCCGCCCCTACGCGTGCTCTTTGTCATGTCAATGGTGCCTTTCTGGCAGTTCGGTGGCTCGTCGACGTCGGCGATGGACCCGGCAAGCCCCCCAGCTGCGGTCTCGAGGTGACTCTACGCCGCAGCCCTGATGGTTCGATAACGGCGAACTACGCCGCCTCGGCGAACGTCTTCTGCAATTCGGTCACGATGTCGTCCCACAGCGGCTCGGGCAGCTCGTGGCCCATCCCGTCGAACAGCACCAGCCTCGCGTTCGGAATGGCTTTGGCGATGGCCTTGCCGCCGGACGGCCGCATCAGCTTGTCCGCCTTGCCGTGGATGACCACGGTGGGTGCGGTGATCATGCGGTCGTAGCGCAACAGGCTGCCGCTGCCGGTGATTGCGTTGAACTGCCGAGCGATGCCCTGCGGGTAGTGCGCGCGGTCGTAGAAGGCGATCGCGTCGGCGCGCAGCCTGTCGTCGGTCGCGGGGTAGCCGGGGCTGCCGATGATCCTGCTCACCCTCATAGAGTTCTCGATGATCACGTCGCGCGGTGAATCCGGCGAGGGGCCGGTGACGACGGCAAGCAGTTGCTGCGGCCCCGGCGGCGGCAGGCAGGGCTGGTTGTTGGACGAGAAGACGATGCCGAGACCCCGGGTCCTGTCGGCGTGCCTAGCGGCGAAGACCTGCGCGATCATCCCGCCCATCGACGCGCCGACGACGTGTGCCCGGTCGATGCCGAGGTGGTCGAGCAGCGCCGCGGCGTCGTCGGCCATGTCCTCCAGCCGGTAGACCGACGGGCTCCGCACGCCGAGGAACGACCGCACCATGTTCCCGACCTGCGAGCCCTTGGTGCGGCGGCCGTCCATCTTTCCGGAGAGCCCGACATCGCGGTTGTCGAAGCGGATGACGCGCAGCCCCTGATCGATCAGCTTCTGGCAGAACTCGTCTCGCCAGAACACCAGCTGAGCGCCCAGGCCCATGACCAGCAGCACGGCCGGGTCGTCGACGTCGCCCATGTCCTCGTAGTGGATCTCGATGCCCTGTGTGCCCTTGGCCTTGCCCTCGCGGACGTCCACGCGGTCAGACCCCCAGCTCGTCGATGTCATGCTCCTCGCGCAAGCGCTCGTCGATACCGTGCTCCTTGTGTTCCCGGCTCACGTCCACCATGAAGTTGGCGAAGTAACCGGTGAGCTGCGGGTCGCTCATCATCTGCCACTTGGGCGCGAGCAGCTTCATGTAGCGCTCGACGTACAGGAACTGCTTGCCGATGAGCACCAGCTCGCGTGGCAGCTTGACGTCGTAGGCGTCGGCGAGCGCCGACAGCTGCTTGCCGATCTCGGCGTAGCCGAGGTCCCCGAGCGACTTGGTGGTGAGTGGCGTCGCGAACTTCTCCAGGTCCTGCGCGGCCTGAGCCTCGGGTTTCATGGTGCCGACGGCGCCCATCAGCACGACGATCTTGCCCGCGGCGGCGTGGTCCTTCTTCACCAGCAGCGCGTAGACCAGTTCGCGCAGCAGCCAGCGGGTCCGCGGATCGACGCGGCCCATGATGCCGAAGTCGAAGAACACGATCTTGCCGTCGTCGTCCACGTACAGGTTGCCCGCATGCAGGTCACCGTGGAACAGGCCGTGGCGCAGCCCGCCCTCGAACACGCTGAACAGCAGTGCCTTGACGAGTTCGGTCCCGTCGAAGCCCTTCTTGCGGATGGTGGCGACGTCGTCGATGCGCGTGCCCTGGATGCGCTCCATCGTCAGGACGCGTTCACTCGTCAGGTCCCAGTACACCTGGGCCACGCGGATGTTCTCGCCCAGCGGTGAGGCGTGCATGTGGGCCACCCACGCGTCCATCGATTGCGCCTCGAGCCGGAAGTCGAGTTCCTCGGCGAGGTTGGACGCGAAGTCGGCGACCACGTCCTGGGCGGACAGTCGCTGCCCGAGCTTCGCGAACTCGACCAGACGCGCGCCGCGCTTGAGGATCTGGAGGTCGGCCGCGACTCGGCGGCGGATGCCGGGCCGCTGGATCTTGACGACGACCTCCTCACCGGAATGCAGTGTGGCGTAGTGCACCTGGGCGATCGACGCCGAGGCGAACGGTTCGTCCTCGAAGTGCTTGAACAGGTTCGCCGGGTCATCGCCCAGTTCCTCCTTGAAGAGCGCGTGCACCTCGTCCTTCTTGGCGGGGGGCACACGGTCGAGGAGGCTGCGGAATTCGCGGCTCAGTGGCTCTCCGAACGCGCCGGGGCTCGACGCGATGATCTGGCCCAGCTTGACGTAGGTGGGACCCAGATCGGCGAACGTCTGGGGGACCTGCGCGACGATCTTCTCCTGCAGGGATCCGCGGCCGGCCAGCTTGGTGACGACCCGCGCGCCCGTCCGGGCGATCTGCCACCCAGTCGCGCCGACGCGGGCGGCCTCGACCGGCAAGGGCACCCGGTCCAGCTTGGCAACCTCGCGGTGCTTAGTCGTAGTCATGAATGCAGTGTCTCAAAAGTGTCCGGAGCACGGAAAATGCGTGTGCAGCAGGTCACACCCGCGCGGATGTCACGCGAAGGTGAACTCCACGTCGTCCCGGGTCCGCACCGGGTCACTGCCGAGCACGTAGCGGGGCTCGGTGTGCGGCGCCAGCGCAGGGTCGACGCCGTCGGCCACCCGGGCCTGGGCCTGGGTGAACTCCGGGATCGGGCCCGCCGCGGCGTGCAGGCCGTTGATGACCGTCCAGACCGCCGCCCGGCGCGCGGTCCGCTCGACCACGTTGGGAGAGCGGTGGCCGATCAACTGCTTGGCCCACGTGGGCATGGTGTCGCGGATGGCCCAGTCCACGGCGCTCTCGGGCATCGGCAGGTGGTGACCGGTCGCCATGGCCGCGCCGTGGGTGAGTGCCAGCTTGGGTGTATAGGACTTCAGGCAGTCGTGCGTCTCGGCCTTCGTGGTCGGCAGGTCGGTGCCGCCGAGCGCGTGGCCCACGCGGACGAACTCGCCGTAGTACTCGTCGAGCTTCCTGCCGCGCAGCGGACGGGGGTGGTACATCTCGTGCGCGGTCGCCAGGCCCCACACCACGGTGGCGTAGTTCCAGCGCAACCAATCCGGGTCGTCGGCGTCGTAGGGGGCGCCGTCGGGCCGGGTTCCCTTGATCGTGTGGTGCATGGCGCGCACCGTCTGCGCCAGCCGCTCGGCGGTCTCGGTCGTGCCGTAGGCGGTACCGATGAAGAACGCGATCGAGTGGCCCAGCCGGACGGCCAGGCCCCTGGGATCGATCCGTGGCGGTGTGGCGGGGTCCTCGGAGCGCTCGACCAGCCGCGAATGGTGCACGCCCATCCAGTAGATCGACGGGTCGAGCCGCTCCAGGTACGCCGCGCACTGCAGGCCGAATATCAGCGTCTCGAGATGCGAGTGCACGTGCCAGACCGCGCTGCCAGGCCCGAACCAGCCGGGGTCACCGGCCGGCTCGGCGAACTCCATGCCGCGGAAGTAGTGCTGCCGCACGTTGCGGTCGAAGTGGTTCTGCAGCGACTGCTCGACGATCTGATGCGGCAACAGCACGGTGACTCCCCAAGTTTGGCAACGTCTGTTGTCACCTTACCGGCGTCAGCTGGCCGGGCGCCACCGCTTGATGAAGTCGGTCTCCGGCCATTCCTCGCGCGCGGCCATCAGCTCGTACATCGTTGCGCGGTCGATCGACTCGCGGATGATGTCGGCGTGCCCGGCGTGCCGGCTCAGCTCCTCGACCAGGTGCAGCGCCACCCAGCGCACCGGCCAGCTCTCGACGTCCTTCGGGAACCACGGCACCTCGGCCGGGACGGGGACGGGCGTGTCGAGATCCTTCTCGGCGAACACCGCGAGGATCTCGGCGTTCGTCTTGCGCAGATCCTCGAGCAGGTCGTCGAGCGTCTCGTCGTCGCGCATGACGTACTGGTCCTGGAAGTCGGCCATCTGCTCCTCGATCGGCCGGGGGTCCGGCGGCGGGAAGTCGGGCGCGCACGCCGCCCGTTCCGTCCAGCCGCGCTGCACCTCCGTGGCGTGTTTGATCAGTCCGCCGACCGACAGCGCGCTCACCGATGGCGTGGACCGGGCCTGCTCGTCGGTCAGGCCGTGGGCGACCGAGAAGAACGCGTTCTGGTTGAACGCGAGGAACTCGATGAGCGTCTGGCGCTCGCCGTCGGCGGGTGGGGGCATTCCGGGCATCAGCGGTTCTCCTCGGTGTTGTCGTTGTGGTTGATGCTGTGGACGTAGAGGTCGCGCAGGAGCGCCATCTCGGCGCCGTGGTGGATGACTTCGCGGTTGATGTGCAGGATGAGCACGCTCATCGGGTGGTCGGCGTACGGACCTTCTGCGGGCCCGCACGGCCGTGCCAGGCCGTCGTCGTCGAGGTCGCGAACGCCCGAGATCCAACGGGCGTACTCGTCGTCGAGCTGCCGTAGCGCCGCCGCGGCATCGGTGGCATACCGCCACGACTCGTAGGACGCCGGTGGGCCGCCGAAGTGGGAATGGCTGCGCATCGCGAACACTCCGACGATGACGTGGGCCATCCGCCACGCGATCGTGGTGAACGGCTCCGGTCGAGGCGGCGGGTGGCTGAAGTCGATGCCGCCGTCGGGATGCACGGTCCAGCAGTCGGGGACCGGCTGCCAGAAGTACTCGTCGTCGGAGAGGCCGTCGAGCCGTGGGCGCAACTGCTGCGTCCAGTGGAATTCGAGCTGATCGGCCAACTGCGAGGTGAGGGTCGTCGGGTCGGGCATGGCACAAGCGTCGCACCCGCATAGGACAGATTCGGTCCTAAGAGTTCGAACTGCTTGAACCGGCGTGGCGCGGGCATGCGGTAAAGGTGAATGAGATGCCGTCGAAGGCTCCCGGTCTCCTGCTCGGCCTCGGGCTCGGCGGATTCGTCGACGGCATCGTGCTGCACGAGATCCTGCAGTGGCACCACATGATCAGCAGCACGCGATCGCCGGACACACTGGCGGGCCTCGAAATGAACGTCGTGGCAGACGGCCTCTTCCACGTCGGCACGTGGCTGCTCGTCATGGCCGGCTCCACCATGACCGTCGTGTCCTGGCGGCAGCGTCGACTGGCGCCCAACTGGTCGTTCCACTTCGGGCTGCTACTCGCGGGCTGGGGCGTGTTCAACGTGGTCGAGGGTCTGATCGACCACGTGCTGCTCGAGGTGCACCACGTACGCGACGACCTCGGCGGCCCGCTGGCATGGGACGTCGGGTTCCTGGCGTTCGGCGTCGTCCAGATCGGCGTCGGCTGGCTGCTGCACCGCCGAGGCGTGCGGCAGTTGGAGACCGTCAGAAGTTAGAGGACCGGAACGGTCCGCTATGTCTGGCAGGCTGGGGCCGTGTCCGAGACCACCGGCCGTGTCCTGCAGTTGCTCGGCCTGCTGCAGTCACGACGGGTGTGGACGGGCGACGAACTCGCCGAGCGCCTGGGCGTCACCGGGCGCAGCGTGCGCCGCGACGTCGACCGCCTCCGCGACCTGGGTTATCCGGTACACGCCAGCAAGGGCCACGGCGGCGGCTACCAACTCGGCGCGGGCGCCGCTCTGCCGCCCCTGCTGCTCGATCCCGAGGAAGCCGTCGCCATGGCTGTCTGCCTGCGCGTGGCCGCAGGTGGCAGCGTCGCGGGCGTCGGCGAATCGGCCCTGCGCGCACTGTCGAAGCTCGACCAGGTGATGCCTGCCCGCCTGCGGTCGCAGGTCGCCGCGGTGCACGACGCCACCGTCACGTTGACGTCCGGCCAGGGCGACACCCCGGTCGAGCCCGACGTCCTGATGACCCTGGCCCGCGCGAGCCGCGACCACGAACACGTCACCGCCGGCTACGTCGACGTCCGGGGCAACGCCACGCAGCGCCGCCTGGAGCCCTATCAACTGGTCACCACCGGCAGGCGCTGGTACGTCCTCGCGTTCGATCGCGACAAGGACGATTGGCGCAGCCTGCGGCTCGATCGCATGGCCGACGTCAAGGCGGTCGGCAGCACGTTCACCCCGCGGGAGGCGCCCGACGCGGCGGACTACGTACGCCGCGCCGTCAGCACGTCGTCCTACCCGTACGTCGCGCGCATCCGGTACTTCGCGTCGGCCGACGTCGTCGCCGCCGCGTTCCCGGCCACCGCAGTACAGGTCCAGCCCGACGGACCCGAGCAGTGCATCGTCACCACGGGCGCCGACGACCCCGCGCACATGGTGCCGTGGCTGGCGATGCCCGGCATCGACTTCGAGGTCCTGGAGCCACCCGAGGTGGCCGAGGCCGTGACCGTGGTGGCCGACCGCCTACGGCGCGCAGCTCAGGGGTGAGTGCTCGGCGCGCGACGGGACTTGCGGCGGGTACTGGTGGCGTCGTGCAGCCGTAACCGGAGCAGCAGCAGACCGCGATGCGCCTCGAAACCCAGCGAGAGCGGATCGCGCCTCTTTGGCGTCGGCCCGGGTGCCGTGTCGTATTCGTTCACAATGACACCACTGTGACAGATTTCGACCGACCCGGCACGTCACGAAATGCACACGCCGGCTGACCGTGAAATGAATTGCTGCCCAACGCCGGCGCACGGTTCTCTCGCGAGGAAGCGGACGCCGACCGTACAGTGCGCTCATGGCCGTCGTCCCCGAGGTGTCAGCCGAGTCGACCGACCTCTTCGTCGGGCCCGAGGACGCGCTTCGGCAGGTGGTGCGGGTTCACCTCCCGCCGGGTTCGGCCGCCGCGGCCGTGCGCATCGACGGTGACGGTCTCACGTGCGACGACGTACCCGCGCAACCCGGCACCGAGATCGTCGAGGTCGCCGTCACCGTCACGGATCCGATGCCCGGCCGTTCGCGGGAGGCTCGGGTGGTGGTCGGCGACGCGTCAGTCCCGTTCACGTTCGTCGACGCCGAACCCGGCTGGACGATGTACATGATCAGCCACTTCCACTACGACCCCGTGTGGTGGAACACCCAGGCCGCCTACACGAGCACCTGGACCGAGGACCCGCCCGGACGCTGCCGCCAGACCAACGGCTTCGACCTGGTGGCCGCGCATCTCGACATGGCCCGCCGGGAACCGGAATACAAGTTCGTGCTCGCCGAGGTCGACTACCTCAAGCCCTACTGGGACGCCCGTCCCGAGGACCGCGCGGAACTGCGCCGGATGATCGCCGACGGCCGCGTCGAGGTGATGGGCGGCACCTACAACGAACCCAATACGAACCTGACCAGTCCCGAGACGACCATTCGAAACTTCGTACACGGCATCGGCTTTCAACGCGACGTGATGGGCGCCAACCCCGCCACCGCATGGCAGCTCGACGTGTTCGGGCATGACCCGCAGTTCCCCGGCATGGCCGCCGACGCGGGTCTCACGTCCAGTTCCTGGGCGCGTGGCCCGCACCACCAGTGGGGCCCGATGGCCGGTGACGGCGATCCCGAGCGAATGCAGTTCGCCAGCGAGTTCGAATGGCTCGCCCCGTCGGGTCGCGGCCTGCTGACCCACTACATGCCCGCCCATTACGCGGCAGGCTGGTGGATGGACTCATCGCCGACGCTCGCCGAGGCGGAGGACGCGACCTACGCGTTGTTCGCCGGACTCAAGAAGGTCGCGCTCACCCGCAACGTGCTGCTCCCCGTCGGCACCGACTACACGCCACCGAACAAGTGGGTCACCGAGATTCACCGCGACTGGAACGCCCGCTACACGTGGCCCCGCTTCGTCTGCGCGCTGCCCAGCGAGTTCTTCAGCGCCGTCCGCGCCGAAGTCGACGAACGCGGTGCCGCCCCCGCCCCGCAGACCCGCGACATGAACCCGATCTACACCGGCAAGGACGTCTCCTACGTCGACACCAAGCAGGCCAACCGCGCCGCCGAACACGCCGTCCTGCAGGCCGAGCGGTTCGCGGTGTTCGCCGGCCTGATCGCGGGCGCGGCCTATCCGCACTCGGCACTGGCCAAGGCGTGGGTGCAACTGGCGTACGGGGCCCACCACGATGCGATCACCGGCTCGGAGTCCGACCAGGTCTACCTGGACCTCCTGACCAGCTGGCGCGACGCGTGGGACCTCGGCCGGACGGTCCGCGACAGTGCGATCGACGTGTTGACCGGCGCGGTCGAGGGCGACGTCGTCGTATGGAACCCGTTGGCGCACAACCGCACCGATGTCGTCACGGTCCACCTCCACGAACCGATGACCGGCACGATCGTCGACACCAACGGCGCCGAGCTGCCGACGTTGATCGAGCACGGCGGCCACACCGTCAGCTGGCTCGCACACGACGTACCGTCGATGGGGTGGCGCGCGCACCGGACGTCCAAGGGAGCGCCGACGGCATGGGAGACGATGCCGGGCAACGAGATTCAGAACGCTCACCACCGGATCCGGGTCGACGCTGCGCGCGGTGGTGGCGTGACGTCCTGGACGGCTGCGGGCCGGCAACTCATCGCCGAGGGCAGGGTCGGCAACGAGCTGGCCGTCTACGACGAGTATCCCGCGCACCCCGAAGCGGGGGAGGGGCCGTGGCACCTGCTGCCGAAGGGCCCGCTGCGCACGTCGTCGGAGGACACTGCAGACGTTCGCGCCGAACGCTGCGCGCTGGGGGAGCGGCTGACCATCGACGGCCGGATCGATGGCGTGCTGCGCTACACGCAGACCATCACACTGTGGCGTGGCGTCGACCGGGTCGACTGTCGCACCGTGATCGACGAATTCACCGGCCAGGACGCGCTGCTGCGCCTGCGCTGGCCGTGCCCGGTGCCCGGCGCGATGCCCGTCAGCGAGGTCGGGGATGCCGTGATCGGCCGCGGTTTCGGGCTGATGCACGAACCCGGCGACCACGCGCACGCGGTGGACAGCGCTCGACATCCGCACACGCTCGACAACCCGGCCTACGGCTGGTTCGGCCTGTCGTCGGCGGTGCGCATCCGCGTTTGCGGGGCGGGTCCTGGCGGCGACGAGGCCGACGGAGTCCGCGCCATATCGGTGGCCGAGATCGTGACAGCGGTCGGCGCGGAGGCGTCGCCCGCGGTGCGGGACCTCTCCGTCGCGCTGGTACGCGCGGGAGTCACGACCACCTGCAGCCACGCCGGCAAACCGCGCTACGGCGACCTCACCGTCGACTCCAACCTGCCCGATGCGCGAATCGCCCTGGGCGGGCCCGAAGTCAACGCCTTCACCGCTGCCCTGCTGGCGGCTGCCGAACCCGCGTACGCCGCCGAGCTGCGGCGCCAACTCGACGACTCCGGCGTGGCGCGAGTGTGGGTTCCGGCGTCACGCGCGCTGGCCGAGCGCTGGGTGCCGGGCGCCGACCTGCGCGACGTCAGGGCGCTGCCCGTCCTGGTGCTTGCAGCGGAGGCGGGCATCGAGTCGATCGTCGCGGCGGTAGTCGACGACCTCGCCGACGCCGAGATCGCCGTCTCGCAGCAGACCCCGCACGACATCGGCGAATTCGACGCGCGGACGGTCGCGGTCATGAACCGCGGCGTGCCCAGCTTCGCCGTCGATTCGGACGGCACACTGCACACGTCGCTGATGCGATCGTGCACCGGCTGGCCGTCTGGGACGTGGATCGACGCACCGCGCCGCACGGTGCCCGACGGCTCGAACTTCCAGCTACAGCACTGGACTCACGACTTCGACTACGCGCTGGTGGCCTCGGTGGGCGACTGGCGCGACGCCGGCTTGCCTGCCCGCAGCGCGGAGTACTCCCAGCCATTGCTCGGGGTCGTCTCGCGACACCGAGGCCACGCGGGCGGATTGCCCGCGTGGGGTTCGATGCTCGAGATCGAACCGGCAGGCCAGGTCGCACTGGCCGCGTGCAAGGTCGCGGGCAACGCGATCGCCCACGGCACCAGCAGGCACGTCGAGCCAGAGGACGGCATCACGCTGCGGCTGGTCGAGACCCACGGCCGGTCGACCGAGGTCTCTCTGCGATCGGGGCTGCGGTCGGTGTCCGCGGCGCAACGGGTGGACCTCCTCGAGAGTCCCCTGACCAACGCGGACGGCGCTGCGCTGCACGGATACGAGATCGCCACCATCCATGCCGAACTGAACCTGCCGCGGCTCGACGGCGCCGGGCCGGTCGGCCTCGTCACGGACGCCGAAGCGGCGCAACCGCTCTACGCCAGGTACTGGCTGCACAACCGCGGGCCCGCCCCGATGGGTGGGCTACCCGCCGTCGCACACCTGGAACCTCAACGAGTGACCGCGGCACCCGGGTCGACCGTCGCGCTGCGGCTCACTGCAGCCAGCGACTGCACCGACGCAACCCTGCACGGCCACGTGCGGCTGGTGTGCCCGGCCGGTGTGTCCGCGACCCCCGACGAACTACCGTTCCTCCTGCCACCCGGCGAATACCTGAAAACCGCGGTCTCCATCGACATTCCGGCGGGTACCGCACCGGGCCGCTACCCGGTCCGCGCCGAACTCGCCGTCACCGGCCACTCCGACATACCCCCTTCGTGGCGGCAACTCGTCGAGGACGTCTGCTGGATCACCGTCGGCGACGGCACCGATGACGTGCTCCGACTCGTCGGTGGCCCCGAGCCGATCGACGTCCCGGCGGGCGGCAGCGCCACCCTGAGCGTCACCGTGGGAACCGACGCAAAGGCAGACCTCTCCATCGAAGCGCACCTCATCAGCCCATGGGGCACCTGGGAATGGGTCGGACCGTCGGCCGTCGGCGCAGACCTGCCCGCCGGGGGAACGGCTCAGCTGCACTTCGACGTGTCGCCGCCGGCCTGGGTTCGGCCCGGCCAATGGTGGGCACTGGTGCGAGTCGCGTGCGCAGGCCACCTGCTCTACACGCCCGCGGTCGCGGTGACGGTGCGATGACTACGCCCGTCGCTGCCACGGTCGGCGGCAGTGTCGTCACCGTCGCCGAGGTCGACGACCGCGAAACCGAGCTGCGTGCAACGGTATTGGCATCAGCGCTACCCAGGACCGACACCAGCGAGGGGCGACAGCTGCGCCGCTGGCTGACCCAGCTCATCGTCGCCGAACGCGTGGTCGAGACCGAACCCGTCGACGTCGGTCCCGCCGACGTACCCGCCGAGGACGACCTGCTGCCCGACACGGCGGCGCGGCTGGAGATCGGCAGCATCGCCGCGTCGGTCCTGCGCACTCGCCGCGCGCGTGCGGTGTTCGTTCACGTCACCGCAGGCGTCCGGGTCGACGACGTCGAGGTCGCGGAGTACCACGCGCGCAACCCGAGTCGGTTCAGCCCACCGGTGATCGTCGAGGGCGGATGGCATCATCCCCCCGTGCCCCAAACCCTCGACGAGGCCCGGCCCGCGGTGGCCGCACACCTGCTGGCATCCGCCCGACGGCGACGGTTCCGCCTCTGGCTCGACGCCAGGCGGGCCGAACTCGTCGCGCTCGCACCCGGCTACGAGCACCCCGGTGACCCCAGCCAGCCCGACAACACGCACAAGCACTGATGGCCAACTCTTCCTCGGGTGCACCGACACTCGCCGTCGATGTCGGCGGCACCAAGATCGCCGTGGGACTAGTCGACTCCGACGGCACCCTGGTGCATCGCGAGCAGCAACCCACGCCAAAGTCCGACGCGCAGGCGATATGGGCAGTCGCCGAGGCGCTCATCGTCGACGCACTGCGCATCGCGGGTGGGTCGGTCGACGCGGTCGGCATCTCGTCGGCAGGACCGATCGACCTGCCGACCGGAACGGTGAGTCCCATCAACATCACCGCGTGGCAGCGGTTCCCGATCGTCGAACGGGTGGCCGCCGTCACCGGTGGTCCGGTCCGGCTCGGCGGTGACGGCCTCTGCATGGCGCTGGGCGAACGGTGGCGCGGGGCGGGCAGGGGAGCGGACTTCCTGCTCGGCATGGTCGTCTCGACCGGCATCGGCGGCGGACTGGTGCTCGACGGCGCACCGTACGACGGCCGCACCGGGAACGCGGGCCACGTCGGCCACGTCGTCGTCGACCCCGACGGCGGGCCGTGCACGTGCGGTGGCAAGGGCTGCGCCGAGACCATCGCATCGGGACCGAACCTCGCCCGCTGGGCGCTGGCCAACGGCTGGGACGCCCCACCCGACGCCGACGCCAAGCAACTCGCCGACGCCGCCACCGCCGGTGACGCCGTTGCCTTGCGCGCATTCCGGCGGGGGGCGACGGCCGTCGCGGCGACCATCGCGTCGGTCGGTGCGGTGTGCGACCTGGATCTCGTCGTCATCGGCGGCGGGGTGGCCAAGTCCGGACCGTTGCTCTTCGACCCACTGCACGAGGCGCTCGCCTCCTACGCCGGGCTCACCTTCATCCGCGACCTGCGCGTGGCCCGCGCCGAACTCGGCGGTGACGCGGGCCTCGTCGGCGCCGCCGCCCTCGCCAAGGCGTGATTCGTGCACGAAGAGGCGCGCTGACCGCGCCGGAACGTGCACTAATCGCCGTTTTGGCTGATGGGCTGCCGATCCGCTACTCTTGGCTGGTTCCACCGAAGACCGTCGGTCACCGAGAAATCGGTTGAAGGTCCTGGATTGCCAGGCGGCCCACGCAGGAGGACGAGGTAGACGTAAACGCGTGCGCCCCGACCTGTCTGTGTCGGGGCGTTTTTTCGTTCCAGGCTCGCCAGCCCCTCGCGCCCCGTTGGTCGGTGGACATCCACCCAACACGAGGAGGCAAGCATGGCCAAGGCTGACAAGGCCACAGCGGTCGCCGACATCGCCGAGAAGTTCAAGGAGTCGACGGCCACCGTCGTCACCGAGTACCGCGGCTTGACGGTTGCCCATCTTGCCGAGCTGCGCAGGTCGCTGGGAGACGGCACCACCTACACCGTCGCCAAGAACACCCTGGTGAAGCGGGCGGCGAGCGAGGCCGGCGTCGACGGCCTCGACGACCTGTTCACCGGACCGACCGCGATCGCGTTCATCAACGGTGAGCCGGTCGACGCCGCCAAGGCGATCAAGAAGTTCGCCAAGGACAACAAGGCCCTGATCGTCAAGGGCGGCTACATGGAGGGCCGCGCGCTCTCCGTGGACGAGGTCAACCGCATCGCGGACCTCGAGTCGCGCGAGGTGCTGCTGTCCAAGCTGGCAGGCGCCATGAAGGCCAAGCAGTCCCAGGCCGCGGCGCTGTTCCTTGCGCCCGCGTCTCAGATCGCACGTCTGGCTGCAGCTCTGCAAGAGAAGAAGGCCGGGTCGGAATCGTCCGACCCCGCCGCATGACCCGTACACCACCACAAGCAGCACACAAGTAAGGAAGGACCATTCACATGGTCAAGCTCAGCACCGATGAATTGCTCGACGCCTTCAAGGAAATGACTCTGCTCGAGCTCTCCGAGTTCGTGAAGCAGTTCGAGGAGACCTTCGACGTCACCGCGGCCGCCCCGGTCGCCGTCGCAGCTGCCGGCCCCGCCGGTGGCGCGCCCGCCGAGGCCGCTGAAGAGCAGAGCGAGTTCGACGTCATCCTCGAGGGTGCCGGCGAGAAGAAGATCGGCGTCATCAAGGTCGTCCGCGAGATCGTTTCCGGCCTGGGCCTCAAGGAGGCCAAGGATCTCGTCGACAGCGCCCCCAAGGCACTGCTCGAGAAGGTCGCCAAGGAGGCCGCCGACGACGCCAAGGCCAAGCTCGAGGCTGCCGGCGCCACGGTGACCGTCAAGTAGAACACCCGCGCCCGCCGGCCGAGCCGGCAAGCGCATCCTGTGGGGTCGACCTGGCAAACAGGTCGGCCCCACAGTTGCGTTTACTGGAGTACCGCGGCCGACCGGCCCATACGGTGTTGCCGGTTTCGCTCGTAGGCTACAGTGACTCAAGCCACAGGCAGGTGTCGTGGTGGGACGGAACAGTGGCGGAAGGATCGCGCGTGGGCATCGGCATTCAGGTTGAGGGACTGACCAAGTCCTTCGGTTCCCAGCGAATCTGGGAAGACGTCACGTTCGACATCCCCGCCGGCGAGGTCAGCGTTCTGCTCGGCCCGTCGGGTACCGGCAAGTCCGTGTTCCTGAAGTCGCTCATCGGCCTGCTGCGCCCCGAGCGCGGCAAGATCATCGTCGACGGCACCAACATCATCGAGTGCTCCGCCAAGGAGCTCTACGAAATCCGCACCCTGTTCGGCGTCATGTTTCAGGACGGCGCGCTGTTCGGCTCCATGAGCCTCTACGACAACACCGCATTCCCCCTTCGTGAGCACACGAAGAAGAAGGAATCCGAGATCCGTCAGATCGTGATGGAGAAGCTCGACCTGGTCGGTCTGGCCGGCGACGAGACCAAGTTCCCGGGTGAGATTTCCGGCGGTATGCGCAAGCGCGCCGGGCTGGCCCGCTCGCTGGTGCTGGACCCGAAGATCATCCTCTGCGACGAGCCCGACTCCGGTCTGGACCCGGTGCGCACGGCGTACCTGTCCCAGCTGCTGATCGACATCAACGCCCAGATCGACTGCACGATCCTGATCGTGACGCACAACATCAACATCGCTCGCACCGTGCCCGACAACATGGGCATGCTGTTCCGCAAGCACCTGGTCATGTTCGGTCCGCGCGAGGTGCTGCTGACCTCCGACGAGCCGGTGGTCAAGCAGTTCCTCAACGGTCGCCGCATCGGCCCCATCGGCATGTCCGAGGAGAAGGACGAAGGCACGATGGCCGAGGAGCAGGCCATGGTCGACGCCGGTCACCACGACGGTGGCACCGACGAGATCGAAGGCGTGCCGCCGCAGGTCATGGCCACCCCCGGCATGCCCGAGCGCAAGGCCGTCGGTCGTCGCCAGGCCCGTGTGCGCGAGATCATGCACACCCTGCCGCCGGCCGCCCAGGAAGCCATCCGCGACAGCCTCGACGGAAGCGACAACCGCGACCGCAACGGCAACGGTCATGGGAACGGTAGCTACGCGGCGGACGACACGACCACGCGTCACCGCACCGACGAAGAGGCGCCCACCGCGTCGATCCCGGTGCAGCGCGAGGCCTAGCCTCCGGTACCCCGCCTGATGCCCGACGCCGATCGGTCGGCGGCGCTCACTCGCGTGCGCGCGCTACTGTCCAAACCCGCGTCAGTGGTCGACGGTTACCTCGACGTCATGGGCGCTGACCGCGTTCCCCAGTCGACGGCTCAACGCGTCATGGGCTCGACGCTCCTGCCGCGCATCTACGAGCGGCTGTGGCGCCCCGTGCTGTTCTTCGGCTTCACGATGCGCAACACCGCCGACGAGGACAGGCTGAAGCTGCGGCTGCTCGACATTGAGGCCGGCGACTCCGTGCTCGACGTCGCTTGCGGACCCGGCAACACGACGCGCACGTTCGTCGGCGAGGTGGGCTCGCACGGTCTGGTCGTCGGCGTTGACAGCTCCCCGACGATGCTGGCTCGCGCAGTCTCCGATACGCCGCCGGGTGATCCCCTGGCGTACGTGCGCGCCGACGGCTCGGAGCTGCCGTTCGACGACGCCACCTTCGACGCCGTGAGCTGTTACGGCGCGCTCTACCTGATGGACGATCCGTTCGGATCACTGCGCGAGATGATCCGGGTGCTCAAGCCGGGAGGGCGGATCGCGGTGCTCACGACGTGCGCCCGTGGCCCCGCGCCGGTGCGCCGGCTCGAGGTCGCTGCCTCGCGGATCGCGCCGCTACGGCTGTTCGACGCCGACGAGATCACCGACGCGATGCGCGACGCGGGTCTGGTCGACGTCACCTGTCGGGTGACTGCCGCGTCTCAAACCGTCAGCGGCAGACGCGGACTCTGAGCCGCGGCCGCCATGTCGAAATTCTGACGTCGGCGGCAATTGGATTCCGCGACGCAGATGCCAGCGGTTAGGGTCCGGCCGTGACGCCGGAGAAGATGTTGCGCACGCTGTGGATCGCTGCGGCGGGGGCGTGCATCGCGCTGAGCGCAGGCACTGGAGTGGCCGCCGCTGAGCCCGATGCGTCCGACGGCGCCGCGGACTCGTCGTCGGCCGAGTCCCCGTCGGGTGCGCAGTCCGATTCGCCGCCTGGTTCGCAATCGAGTGCGCAGCCCCCCGCTAGTGACCCGTCATTGATCCCGGAAGTTGGTCAGCGCGAAGATGATTCGGCCGACGGGCCGACGAGCGTCGACAAGCCGGAGAGCACCGTCAGTGCGTCCACGGTGACCGTGCGGCGCGACGACGCCGCGACGGTCGAGGCCGCCCCGCAGGTTGCGCCCGGCACCGCGACCGAGGACGAGACCTCGACCGGCCCCGAGCCTTTGGCCGACACCGAGACGTCCGCCGCGGAGACCGCGCCCACGGCGACGGCGCCGCCAACCGTCGTGGAACCCGCCGGGGTCGAGCCGGCCGTTGTCGAGCCGGCCTCGGTGATCGACCAAGCCCCGGCCGTTCCCGTCGCCGCACCAGCGACCGGCGAGATTCGCAGCCTGGCCGCACCGGCAGCGGCCGCCCGTCCGACCCCGGGGCCGCTGGCGACCGTGGTGATCAGCCTGCTGTCCGCGTTCGGCCTGATGCCGTCGCTGCCGCCTGCGCCGGTGCCCGTCGTGGGCATACCGACGCAGCCCATCCCTGGCACGTCGTCGATCAACGGGGTGACCGGTGTGAAGGTCGGCAGCTCCAACGTGGCGATCCCGATCGGCTCGACGACCTACACGGGCGCCGCCGACTGGTACTTCCCCACACAGGCCGACGGCACGGTGCAAGCCCAGGGAGTGATGCTGCTGCAGCACGGCTTCTTGGGGTCCAAGTCCTGGTACTCCGCCCTGGCCCAAGACCTGGCGGAGCGCACGAACAGCATCGTGGTGGTGCCGAACATTCCATCGTTCGGCTTCTTCACCTGCAACGGGTGCACCCTCAGCTCGGTCGCGATGCAGCAGGGCGTCGCCACGCTGTTCGTCGATCCCAGCCGGGCGTCGCTAAGCGCGAGCGCAGCGGCCGCGGGCTACCAGGGAGTGCTGCCGGAGAAGTTCGTGCTCACTGGCCACTCCGCAGGCGGGGGACTGGCGACGGCCGCCGGCGGCTTCTACGCCTCCGCCGTGGCGCCGTCCGACAACGATCTCCTCGGGGTGGTGATGTACGACGGAGTCTCCTCGAACGGCACGTTCGCCGGAGCGTTGGCCGCACTGAGCGCGCTGAGCATCCCGGTGTACCAGATCGCCGCCCCGCCGCAGCCATGGAACGCCAACGGCCAAACCACGGCCGACCTCGTCGCGCTGAAACCGGGCCAGTTCGTCGGCGTCACGCTGGCGAACGGCTCCCACGTCGACTCCCTGATCGGTGGCGTCCCGATCATCGACTTCGTCAGCCAGCTCGTGATCAAGCGGTCGCCTCCGGGCAACACCCAAGCCGTCTACACGCTGGCCAACGGCTGGATCAACGACATGTACGCCGGCGTGGGACCGGCCAATCCGGTCTACGGCATCTACGGCGCACCGAACCAGTACGTCGTCCTGGGCCAGGCCGCCGCCGTCGTGCTCGGACCGCCGCCGGCCGTGGACCTGAACGACTACCTCGGCACCTGGTACGAGGTCGGCAGCGTGAAGCAGTTCTTCTCGATCGGGCTGGTCAACACGACCGCGGTGTACAGCCTGAACGCCGACGGATCCATCCGGGTCGTGAACTCGGGCAACTACCTCTTCGACGGCGGGCCGCAATCGCGCATCGTCGGCACCGCGCTGCCGGTCAGCGCCACCAACGACAAGCTGAACGTCACCTTCTTCGGTCCGCCGTCCGCGGACCCGCCGGGGAACTACTGGATCGTCGACCTGGCTCCGGACTACAGCTGGGCGGTCGTGAGTGACGCCCGCGGCCGCACCGGATTCCTGCTCAGCCGCACCCGCGTCGTCTCCGACGATCTGTACCGGGAACTGCTGGACCGAGCGTCCGTCGACGGTGTCAACGGCTGGATCACCCGTACCCGGCAGCCGGCGGCGGCGGCGGAGTCGAATGTCGCCGTCCCGGTTTGACGACGCTGCCACGCGGCAACATCCCGGAGCAGGACGCGGAGCGAGATCGAGAATTCCACAGCCGACACGGCTCTATCTCTTGACGAGAGGCGGCAAACGGGCCAATCTGTTGGTCAGCATGGATGCACGAGTTAGGAACGCCAGCCAGCGTCTTGTTCGCCGCTGCATGCGTTAGTTGAGGAATGCACCGTCCTGCGCTATCGTTGGACGTTGCGCTGGCTGCATCCTGCCCACCTCACTCGCACATCGTCTAGCCTGAGTCTTTGCTCAGCATCTAGACGCGTGCCGTGCTCCGGGAAGCCTGATGGAGCCAGCCGAACCGACGCAGATATAGCGGCCACGGTCCGGTTCTCCGGCACTTGAAGTCGCATGAGGTGCTGGAAGGACTCATATCTTGGCCTCTCGCCAGATCAGTTCAGTAGATCCCAATAACTCCGTTCCTGGAGCACCCAACCGAGTCTCCTTCGCAAAGCTCCGCGAACCTCTCGAGGTTCCGGGGCTTCTCGACGTTCAGACGGACTCCTTCGATTGGTTGATCGGCGGCGAAGGGTGGCGCGCCAAGGCCATCGAGCGCGGCGAGCCGAACCCCAAGGGTGGCCTCGAAGAGGTCCTCGAGGAACTCTCGCCGATCGAGGACTTCGCAGGCACGTTGTCGCTGAGCTTCTCCGACCCGCGGTTCGACGAGGTGAAGGCACCCGTCGACGACTGCAAGGAGAAGGACCAGACCTACGCAGCCCCGCTGTTCGTCACCGCTGAGTTCATCAACAACACCACCGGTGAGATCAAGAGCCAGACGGTCTTCATGGGGGACTTCCCGATGATGACCGAGAAGGGCACCTTCATCATCAACGGCACCGAGCGTGTCGTGGTGAGCCAGCTGGTGCGTTCGCCGGGCGTGTACTTCGACAAGTCGAAGGACAAGGCCACCGACAACGACCTCACCAGCGTGAAGGTCATCCCCGGTCGCGGCGCCTGGCTCGAGTTCGACGTCGACAAGCGCGCCACCGTCGGCGTGCGCATCGACCGCAAGCGTCGCCAGCCGGTCACAGTGCTGCTGAAGGCGCTCGGCTGGACCAGCGAGCAGATCGCCGAGCGCTTCGGCTTCTCCGAGATCATGATGTCCACCCTCGAGAAGGACAGCACCGCAGGTCCCGACGAGGCACTGCTGGACATCTACCGGAAGCTGCGCCCGGGCGAGCCGCCGACCAAGGAGTCGGCGCAGACCCTGCTGGAGAACCTGTTCTTCAAGGAGAAGCGCTACGACCTGGCTCGCGTCGGCCGCTACAAGGTCAACAAGAAGCTGGGCCTCAACCCCGGCGTGCCGATCACCAGCTCGACGCTGACGCCCGAGGACATCGCGGCCACCATCGAGTACCTGGTGCGCCTGCACGAGGCCCCGCAGGACCAGATCACCTACATGACCGCGCCCGGCGGCATCGAGGTTCCCGTCGAGGTCGACGACATCGACCACTTCGGCAACCGTCGTCTGCGTACGGTCGGTGAGCTGATCCAGAACCAGATCCGCGTCGGCCTGTCTCGCATGGAACGCGTCGTGCGTGAGCGCATGACGACCCAGGACGTCGAGGCGATCACGCCGCAGACCCTGATCAACATCCGTCCCGTCGTGGCGGCGATCAAGGAGTTCTTCGGCACCAGCCAGCTGTCGCAGTTCATGGACCAGAACAACCCGCTGTCGGGTCTGACCCACAAGCGCCGCCTGTCGGCGCTGGGCCCCGGCGGTCTGTCCCGTGAGCGCGCCGGCCTCGAGGTCCGCGACGTGCACTCGAGCCACTACGGCCGCATGTGCCCGATCGAGACCCCGGAAGGTCCGAACATCGGTCTGATCGGGTCGCTGTCGGTCTATGCGCGGGTGAATCCGTTCGGCTTCATCGAGACGCCGTACCGCAAGGTCGTCGACGGCAAGGTCACCGACGAGATCCACCACCTCACCGCCGACGAGGAGGACCGCCACGTCGTGGCGCAGGCCAACTCGCCGATCGACGAGGACGGCAACTTCACCGAGACTCGAATCCTGGTCCGACGCAAGGGCGGCGAGGTCGAGTACGTGTCGTCCGCCGAGGTCGACTACATGGACGTCTCGCCGCGCCAGATGGTGTCGGTCGCGACGGCGATGATCCCGTTCCTCGAGCACGACGACGCCAACCGCGCCCTCATGGGTGCCAACATGCAGCGCCAGGCGGTTCCGCTGGTGCGCAGCGAGGCACCGCTGGTCGGCACGGGCATGGAGTTGCGTGCCGCGATCGATGCCGGCGACGTCGTGGTGTCCGCGAAGTCCGGTGTCGTCGAGGAGGTCTCGGCCGACTACGTCACCGTGATGGCCGACGACGGCTCGCGGCACACCTACCGGATGCGCAAGTTCGCCCGCTCGAACCACGGCACGTGCGCCAACCAGCGCCCGATCGTGGACTCGGGCCAGCGTGTCGAGTCCGGCCAGGTCATCGCCGACGGTCCGTGCACCGAGAACGGTGAGATGGCGCTGGGCAAGAACCTGCTCGTCGCCGTCATGCCGTGGGAGGGTCACAACTACGAGGACGCGATCATCCTGAGCCAGCGGCTCGTGGAGGAGGACGTGCTCACCTCGATCCACATCGAGGAGCACGAGATCGACGCGCGTGACACCAAGCTGGGCGCCGAGGAGATCACCCGGGACATCCCGAACGTCTCCGACGAGGTGCTGGCCGATCTCGACGAGCGCGGCATCGTCCGCATCGGCGCCGAGGTCCGCGACGGCGACATCCTGGTCGGCAAGGTGACGCCGAAGGGCGAGACCGAGCTGACCCCGGAGGAGCGCCTGCTGCGCGCCATCTTCGGCGAGAAGGCCCGCGAGGTCCGCGACACGTCGCTCAAGGTGCCCCACGGCGAATCCGGCAAGGTCATCGGCGTCCGCGTGTTCTCACGCGAGGACGACGACGAGCTGCCCGCCGGCGTCAACGAGCTGGTCCGCGTCTACGTGGCCCAGAAGCGCAAGATCTCCGACGGCGACAAGCTCGCCGGACGCCACGGCAACAAGGGCGTCATCGGCAAGATCCTGCCGATCGAGGACATGCCGTTCATGCCGGACGGCACGCCGGTCGACATCATCCTGAACACGCACGGTGTGCCGCGACGGATGAACATCGGCCAGATCCTCGAGACGCACCTCGGCTGGGTGGCCAAGGCGGGTTGGAACATCAACGTCGCCGAGGGCACCCCTGAGTGGGCCGCGAACCTGCCGGAGCGACTGCTCTCCTCCGAGCCGGACAGCATCGTCGCCACCCCGGTGTTCGACGGCGCCCGCGAAGGCGAGCTGGAGGGTCTGCTCGGCTCGACGCTGCCCAACCGCGACGGTGACGTCATGGTCAACGCGCAGGGCAAGTCGCAGCTGTTCGACGGACGCAGTGGCGAACCGTTCCCGTACCCGGTGACGGTCGGCTACATGTACATCCTGAAGCTGCACCACTTGGTCGACGACAAGATCCACGCCCGCTCGACCGGCCCGTACTCGATGATCACGCAGCAGCCGCTGGGTGGTAAGGCGCAGTTCGGTGGTCAGCGGTTCGGTGAGATGGAGTGCTGGGCCATGCAGGCCTACGGCGCGGCGTACACGCTGCAGGAGCTCTTGACGATCAAGTCCGACGACACCGTCGGTCGCGTCAAGGTCTACGAGGCGATCGTCAAGGGCGAGAACATCCCCGAGCCGGGCATCCCCGAGTCGTTCAAGGTGCTGCTGAAGGAGCTGCAGTCGCTGTGCCTCAACGTCGAGGTGCTCTCCAGTGAGGGCACTGCGATCGAGATGCGCGACACCGACGACGAGGACCTGGAACGCGCTGCTGCGAACCTGGGAATCAACCTGTCCCGCAACGAGTCCCCGTCGGTCGAAGATCTCGCATAGAGACCTCCGTCCAGCCACTTCTTAGTAATTTGATTCGAAATCCCGCAAGGGGAAAGGGAGTTACGTGCTAGACGTCAACTTCTTCGATGAACTCCGTATCGGTCTCGCGACCGCGGACGACATCCGCAACTGGTCCTACGGCGAGGTCAAGAAGCCGGAGACCATCAACTACCGCACGCTCAAGCCAGAGAAGGACGGCCTGTTCTGCGAGAAGATCTTCGGACCGACTCGCGACTGGGAGTGCTACTGCGGCAAGTACAAGCGCGTCCGCTTCAAGGGCATCGTCTGTGAGCGCTGCGGCGTCGAGGTGACTCGCGCCAAGGTGCGTCGTGAGCGGATGGGCCACATCGAGCTGGCCGCACCGGTCACGCACATCTGGTACTTCAAGGGCGTGCCGTCGCGGTTGGGCTACCTGCTCGACCTGGCGCCGAAGGATCTCGAGAAGATCATCTACTTCGCCGCCTACGTCATCACCGCGGTCGACACCGAGATGCGTCACAACGAGCTGTCCACGCTCGAGGCCGAGATGGTCGTCGAGAAGAAGGCCGTCGAGGACCAGCGTGATCTGGACCTCGCCGAGCGTTCGCAGAAGCTCGAGAACGATCTCGCCGAGCTGGAGAAGGAAGGCGCCAAGTCCGACGTTCGCCGCAAGGTGCGCGACGGTGGCGAGCGCGAGATGCGCCAGCTCCGCGACCGGACCCAGCGCGAGCTGGATCGCCTCGACGAGATCTGGACGACGTTCACCAAGCTCGCTCCCAAGCAGCTGATCGTGGACGAGGTGCTCTACCGCGAGCTGCAGGACCGCTACGGCGAGTACTTCGAGGGCGCCATGGGCGCGGAGTCGATCAAGAAGCTCATCGAGAACTTCGACATCGAGGCCGAGGCCGAGAGCCTGCGCGACACCATCAAGAACGGCAAGGGCCAGAAGAAGCTTCGCGCCCTCAAGCGTCTGAAGGTCGTCGCCGCGTTCCAGCAGTCGGGCAACTCGCCGCTGGGCATGGTGCTCGACGCCGTGCCGGTGATCCCGCCGGAGCTGCGTCCGATGGTTCAGCTCGACGGTGGCCGCTTCGCCACGTCCGACCTGAACGACCTGTACCGCCGCGTGATCAACCGCAACAACCGGCTCAAGCGACTGATCGACCTCGGTGCGCCCGAGATCATCGTCAACAACGAGAAGCGCATGCTTCAGGAGTCGGTGGACGCGCTGTTCGACAACGGTCGTCGTGGCCGTCCCGTCACCGGGCCGGGCAACCGTCCGCTCAAGTCGCTCTCGGATCTGCTCAAGGGCAAGCAGGGTCGGTTCCGCCAGAACCTCCTCGGCAAGCGCGTCGACTACTCGGGCCGTTCGGTCATCGTGGTCGGCCCGCAGCTCAAGCTGCACCAGTGCGGCCTGCCGAAGCTGATGGCACTCGAGCTGTTCAAGCCGTTCGTGATGAAGCGTCTGGTCGACCTGAACCACGCGCAGAACATCAAGAGCGCCAAGCGCATGGTGGAGCGTCAGCGTCCGCAGGTGTGGGACGTCCTCGAAGAGGTCATCGCCGAGCACCCCGTGCTGCTGAACCGCGCACCAACGCTGCACCGCCTGGGTATCCAGGCGTTCGAGCCGCAGCTGGTGGAGGGCAAGGCAATTCAGCTGCACCCGCTGGTGTGTGAGGCGTTCAACGCCGACTTCGACGGTGACCAGATGGCCGTGCACCTTCCGCTGTCGGCGGAGGCGCAGGCCGAGGCACGCATCCTGATGCTGTCGAGCAACAACATCCTGTCGCCGGCGTCGGGCAAGCCGCTCGCCATGCCGCGTCTGGACATGGTGACCGGGCTGTACTTCCTGACCACCGAGATCCCCGGCGACCTGGGCGAGTACACGCCCGCCGCCAAGGATCAGCCGGAGACGGGTGTCTACAGCACGGCCGCCGAGGCACAGATGGCCGTCGACCGCGGCATGCTGTCGGTCCGCGCCAAGATCAAGGTTCGGCTGACGCACCTGCGTCCGCCGGCCGACATCGAGGCGCAGCTGTTCCCCGAGGGCTGGAACCTCGGTGACGCGTGGATCGCCGAGACGACGCTGGGTCGCGTGCTCTTCAACGAACTGCTCCCCAGGGGCTACGCGTTCGTCGACGAGCAGATGCACAAGAAGGTCCAGGCCAGGATCATCAACGACCTGGCCGAGCGCTACCCGATGATCGTGGTGGCGCAGACCGTCGACAAGCTCAAGGACGCCGGCTTCCACTGGGCCACCCGCTCGGGAGTCACCGTGTCGATGGCGGACGTGCTGGTGCCGCCGGACAAGGAAGGCATCCTCGAGCGTCACGAGGCCGAGGCAGACCGCATCGAGAAGCAGTACCAGCGCGGCGGTCTGAACAAGGAAGAGCGCAACGGCGAGCTGGTGAAGATCTGGCAGCAGGCCACCGAAGAGGTCGGCAAGGCGCTGGAGGAGTACTACCCCGAAGACAACCCGATCATCACGATCGTGAAGTCCGGTGCCACGGGCAACCTGACCCAGACCCGCACGCTCGCGGGCATGAAGGGTCTGGTGACCAACCCCAAGGGTGAGTTCATCCCGCGTCCGATCAAGTCCTCGTTCCGCGAGGGCCTGACCGTGCTCGAGTACTTCATCAACACGCACGGCGCCCGTAAGGGCCTGGCGGACACGGCTCTTCGTACCGCTGACTCGGGTTACCTGACCCGTCGTCTGGTGGACGTCAGCCAGGACGTCATCGTTCGCGAGCACGACTGCGACACCGAGCGCGGCATCAACGTCGTGCTCGCCGAGGCCGACGCCAACGGTGCCCTCATCCGGGACCCGCACGTCGAGACCGCGGCGTTCGCACGCACGCTCGCCAGTGACGCCGTCGACTCGAACGGCAACGTGGTGATCCAGCGTGGCCACGACCTGGGCGATCCGGCGATCGACGCACTGCTCGCCGCCGGCATCAACTCGGTTCGCGTCCGCTCGGTCCTGACGTGCGCGAGCGCGTCCGGCGTGTGCGCGATGTGCTACGGCCGTTCGATGGCGACGGGCAAGCTCGTCGACATCGGCGAAGCGGTCGGCATCGTTGCGGCGCAGTCGATCGGTGAGCCCGGCACGCAGCTGACGATGCGTACCTTCCACCAGGGTGGCGTCACCGGTGGCGCCGACATCGTCGGTGGTCTGCCCCGCGTCCAGGAACTGTTCGAGGCTCGCGTGCCGCGCAACACTGCGCCGATCGCGGACCTGTCCGGACGGGTTCGCCTGGAGGAGACCGAGAAGTTCTACAAGATCACGATCGTGCCGGATGACGGCAGCGAAGAAGTGGTCTACGACAAGATCTCGCGTCGCCAGCGGCTGAAGTCGTTCAAGCACGAGGACGGCGAGGAGCGGTTGCTCTCCGACGGCGATCACGTCGAGGTCGGTCAGCAGCTCATGGAGGGTTCGGCCAACCCGCACGAGGTTCTCCGCGTGCAGGGTCAGCGGAGCGTCCAGCAGCACCTCGTCAACGAGGTGCAGGACGTCTACCGCGCCCAGGGTGTGTCGATCCACGACAAGCACATCGAGGTGATCGTGCGGCAGATGCTGCGCCGCGTCACGATCATCGATTCGGGTGCCACCGAGTTCCTGCCCGGTTCGCTCACCGAGCGTGCCGAGTTCGAGTCGGCGAACCGTCGCGTCGTGGCCGAGGGCAACGAGCCCGCGGCCGGACGTCCGGTGCTCATGGGCATCACGAAGGCCTCGCTGGCCACCGATTCGTGGCTGTCGGCGGCGTCGTTCCAGGAGACCACTCGCGTGCTCACCGATGCGGCGATCAACTGCCGCAGCGACAAGCTGCAGGGTCTGAAGGAGAACGTGATCATCGGTAAGTTGATCCCGGCCGGTACCGGCATCGCCCGTTACCGCGACATCCAGGTGCAGCCGACCGAGGAAGCACGGGCTGCTGCGTACACGATCCCGTCCTACGAGGATCAGTACTACAGCCCGGACTTCGGCCAGAGCTCCGGCCAGGCCGTGCCGCTGGACGACTACGGATTCAGCGACTACCGCTAGTCACCTACGACGGAGAAGCCCCCGCTTTCGAGCGGGGGCTTCTTCGTGTTTCGGGCGAGCAGACGCTAAAGCCCCTCATCCGTGCCGATCGAGGGGTTTTTACGTCTGCTCGCGGGGGTCGGTGGCCGAGTTATCCCCAGATCGTCAACGGGGCGGTGTCGCGACCGACGTCGCGGCGGCAGCCTTGAGGCGTGTACGTACACGACCTGATCGACCAGGCGGGCGGCTTGGTGACGACGTCACAACTCACTGCAGTGATGTCGCGGAAGATGCTGGCCACCCACGTTCGTACCGGGGACATCGTGCGGGTGTGCCACGGCGTGTATGCCCGGACGCCGCCGGACATCATGGGAACGCTGGCGGCGCTGGACTTGATGGCTGGCCAGTCGCTCGTCGCCTGCATGGGTACCGCGGCATGGCTGTACGGATTCGACACCGAGCGCGACGGCCGGGTCCACGTGCTCGATCCCGCGGTTCGGCTGCGCCCCACCACGGGCGTCATGGTTCACCAACGCGCGGGCGCCCCGCTGCGCCGAGTCGAGGGCAGGCTTACGACGGCGCCGGCATGGACCGCCGTCGAGGTGGCGCGGACCTTGCGGCGGCCGCGCGCACTTGCCACGCTCGACGCCGCACTGCATGTCGAGGCGTGCACGGTGGCCGAACTCGAGGCGGCGGTGCACGAGCAGAAGGGGCGGCGAGGGATCGTCGGAGTGCGAGAGATGTTGTCGTACGCGGACGGTCGCGCCGAGTCGCCGATGGAAAGTGAAGCACGCTTGGTCTTCATCGACCACGGTCTGCCGCGACCGGAACTGCAATTCGAGATCCTCGATCATTGCGGCCACCTCTGGCGAGCCGACTTCGCCTGGGTCGACGCGAAGGTCGTCGCCGAATACGACAGCATGGAGTGGCACGCGAACCCGCAGGCCTGGAAGCGCGACCGGATCAAGGCCGAGCGGTTACGGGATTGCGGGTACACCACCGTTCCGATCGTCGTGGACGACGTCCGGCGTCAGCCCTACGAGTTGGCGAGCCGGATTCGCCGCCTCGTCACGTGAATGAGGTCGGCGCGAGCAGACGCAAAGTCCCCTGAGTCAGTCCAAGGGAGGGGCTTTTGCGTCTGCTCGCGGGAGGAAGCGGGCCAGCGAGGGACGTCGGTGACACGACCTAGACTGGCGGCGTGTTGATCGGCTCGCATGTCCACAACGACGATCCGCTGGCCGCCGCAGAGGCGGACGGCGCCGACGTCGTCCAATTCTTCCTCGGCGACCCGCAGAGCTGGAAGAAGCCCAAGCCGCGCGAGGACGCGGAGGTGCTCAAGGCGTCGACGACGCCGCTGTACGTGCACGCGCCCTATCTGATCAACGTGGCGTCGGCCAACAACCGCGTCCGCATCCCGTCGCGCAAGATCCTGCAGGACACCTGCGACGCCGCCACCGAGGTGGGCGCCACCGCGGTCATCGTGCACGGCGGACATGCCGACGACAAGGACATGGAGGCCGGCTTCGAGCGGTGGGCCAAGGCGCTCGACCAGCTCAAGACCGACGTGCCCGTCTACCTCGAGAACACCGCGGGCGGCGACCACGCGATGGCCCGCCACTTCGACACCATCGCCCGGCTGTGGGACCGCATCGGCGACATGGGCATCGGCTTCTGCCTCGACACCTGCCATGCCTGGGCCGCGGGGGAGGCGCTCATCGACGCCGTCGAGCGGATCAAGACCATCACCGGACGCATCGACCTGGTCCACTGCAACGACTCTCGCGACGCCGCGGGGTCGGGCGCCGATCGGCACGCCAACTTCGGCATGGGCCAGATCGATCCGCAACTGCTCGTCGCCGTAGTCAAAGCCGCCGACGCGCCGGTCATCTGCGAGACGTCGGATGAGGGACGCAAGGACGACATCGCGTTCCTGCGGGAGAACCTCGGCTGACGTGTCACAGACGGCGGCGCGGTCGGGTTAGAGCGCGGTCGCGTTCTTGGCCGCTTCGATAGCGTCGTTCTCCGCGATCACCGTGACGACGGTCGACACGGCGGTCTTCGGGGTCCAGTCCGGGTTGAACAGGCCGAACGATCCCTCGACCGGATCGCCGTCGGCCCTGTCGAGCAGGGTGTGGATGAACGACGGCCCCGCATACGACAGCGTCCGCCAGCCCCGGAGGAAGTCGCCGATGTAGGCGGCCTGGTTGGCGTCGGACACCTCCGACGACGGCTGTCCGTACTCGGTCGCCCAGATCTTCTTGTGACCGTCGCCATTGGCGACCATCAGCGCGTAGATCCGATTGGCCTGCGTGATCGGCGCCTCGTACATGTACCCGCCCTGGGAGAACGGGGTCGTGTACTGGTACGGGTGGAATGACAGGGCGTCGAAGTAACCCGCTGCGCCGGCGGCGTACATCCCCTCGACGAACTTCACCGGGTTCACCGTCAGGCCGAACCAGTCGATCGTCGAACCCACCGATGCGGCGACGACGACGGCGTTGGGGTCTGCAGCCTTGATCGCGGTGTAGGCCGCCTTCAGCAGCGCGGTGTACTGGGCGGCGTTGGGCCCGGGCGCCCAGAACGTGATGGCGTTCGGCTCGTTCCACACCTCCCACGCCGTCACCTTGCCCTTGTAGCGGGCAGCCGCGGCACCGGCGAACGCGGCGAACTGCGCGTTGTCGGCGGGCATCCCGGCCAGCGGCAACGTGTTCGGGACCGACGCCCACACCGGCGGCGAGTTGAGGATGCCGAGCACCTTGATGTTCCGGGCTGCCGCCCCGTTGATGACGCGGTCGACCGCGCTCCAGTCGTTCCAGCCCTGAATGGGTTGGACGGCGGCCCACGGCACCAGGACGCGGAGGTCGGTGATGCCGACGGACTGCAGCGCGTCGAAGGCCTTGTCCAGGTCGGCCTGCGAGTAGAACAACAGATCCGGCACGTGGATGGCGACGCTGGTCGCCCGCTGGTCGATGGAATTCGCCGCGGGCGGCACGATCGTGACCGACACCGTCGTGGTCGTCGACGCGCCCAGCGCGTCCCGCACCGTCACGGTGAACACGTCGGTGTCGACTCCCGGGGTCACCAGTGCGGTGTAGCGGGCGTCCACCGAGGGTGTGTAGGTGTAGGCGCCGGTGACGGCGTCGACCTTCAGGACGCCCTTCTTGGGGCCCGTGACCACGGTGTAGGTGAGTGCGTCGCCGTCCGGATCGCTCGCCGTGACGACGCCCGTCACGGTTCCGATCGCCGACGACGAACTGCCAACGGTGGCACCGCCGGTCACCGGCGGGCGGTTGCCTGCCGGGTACGGCGCGATGGGCGCCGACAGGGTGAACGTCGCCGTGCCGCCGTACCCGTCCGAGACGGTGATGGTGAGTGCCTCGACCTTCGAGGCGGCGGTGGCGTCCGGCGCCGAGGCGGCATCGCGCGCTGCCGTCGTCGGGGTGTAGGTGAAGCTGCCGTTCGCTCCGATGACCAGTGTGCCCTTCTGCGGCGTCCCGGCGGTGAACGTCAGAGGGTCGCCGTCGGGGTCGACGGCGGTCAGGGTGCCGGTCACGATGCCCGTCTTGCCATCGGTCTGGGTCACGGTGGCCGAGCCGCCGGTGGGCTTGGCGTTGGCAGGGCTGATGCTCACGGTCACCGCCGTGGTCACGACGCCGCCGTGCCCGTCGCTGACGGCGACGGTGAAGGTGTCCTGCTTGTCGGCGATGGTGGCACCGAGCTTCGACGCGGCGTGGCGTGCGGCGGCAGTGGGGGTGTAGGTGAACCCGCCTGTGGCCGTAAGTGTCACGGTGCCCTTGCTGGGTCCGACGGACGTCGAGTAGGTGAGGCCGTCCCGGTCCGGGTCGGCGCCCGTGACGCTACCGGTGACGACACCCGTCGAACTGTTGGGCGTGCCAACGGTCTTGGTGATCGTGGGCACCGCGTTCTTGGGGCTGATGTCGACCGTGACGGTGGTCGTGACGACGCCACGCCTGCCGTCGGTCACCGTCACGGTGAACGTGTCGGTGGTGACGCTGGCCGGCGCGCCGACCGTCGAGGCGTTGTGCCTGGCGGCAGCGTTCGGCGTGTAGGTGTAGCCACCCGTGGCCGTGAGTGTCAGGGTTCCCTTGGTCGGGGCTCCGGAGACGGTGTAGGTCAACGGATCCCCGTTGGGATCGGCTACCCCGAGGGTGCCGGTGACGGCGCCCGTGGTCGCGTTCGGTGCGCCCTTCGTCGGGGTTCCTGCCACCGGGGCTGCGTTCGGTGCGGTCAGCGTGACGACGTGCACGGCGCCGGAGGCGCGGTCGGTCACGTACAGCTCGGTGCCGTCGGGGCTGACGGTGGCGCTCGGACGTTGGGAAGCGTCGACGATCGGGTGGGTACCGACCGCGCTGAGCAGGGTCCCGGTCGACGTCGAGAACGCGCCAACGCGACCCGCTGCATCCGTCACCACCAACGCGGTGCCGTCACGGCTGACGGCCAGGGAAACCGGTGGCAGGCCGCCGATCGGGATCACGCTGGTCACGGTGCGGCTGCTGACGTTGATCACCGACACAGTGCCGTCCTCGGTGCCGACGTACAGCTTTCCGTTGTCCGGGCTGACCACCGATGACGTTGCCTTGCCTGCCAATCGGGTGACCTGGGTGGTCGTCGTCGAGGTGGGGGCGAACGACAGGACGGCGGTGCCGCCGGTGGGCGTGTCGGTGGTGACGTAGACACGCGTGTTGTCGGGGCTGGCGGAGATGCTCGTCGGACGGTAGCCCGTCGGCATCTTGGTCGTCGTGACGATGGCGTTGGTCGAGGTGTTGACGCGCACCACCTTGGCCGAGTCGTAGCTCGCGACGTACAGCGATGCCCCGGTGGGGCTCATCGTCAGCGCGGTGGGCTTGGTGACGGCGAGGGTTGCCTTGACCAGTCCGGTCGCGGTGTCGATGACCTTGACGGTGTTCCCTGCGGAACTGGACACGTAGAGGCGGGTGCCGTCCTGCTTGACGGCCACGCCGTCCGGTGTACTCCCGACCGACCAGGTGCCGATGACCTTGGCGGTCGTCGTGTCGATCACCGTGATGGTGCCCGCGTCCCGATTCGTCACGTAGACACGGGTATTGGTGGCTGCAACCGCGCCGGCGCCGTTCACTCCGGTGACGTCGGTGCGGACGCCGACCGGGATCGCGCTGATGGGGATGTCGATCTGGACAGGGACCTTGTTGACGCCGTCGGAGACGGTGACCGTCATGGCGATGGTGCCTGCCCCTAGGGGGTTGACGCCCGCGATGATCCGCTGCGCTGCCGTCGGGGTGTAGGTGAACGTCGACGTGGTGGCGTTGTAGACGAACGTCCCGGCAGAGGGTTTGGCGGTGACGGTGATGGTCGGCTTCACGCCCTCGGGGTCGGAAGCGACGATCGTGCCCGTCACGGCGCCGGTGAGGGGGTTGGGCACCAGGAACGTCCCCGTGGCCGTCGGAGCTTGATTCACCACGGCCGCGGCGACGACCTGGGCTGAGGCCAACCGCATGGCCGTGGGCGCGGGTTCGGTCACCGCTGCGGTGCCGATCTCGCGGCGGGCGGCCGCGAGGAACATCCACGCCAGCGGCGATTCCGTCCAACCGCGCTGCATCGCCGACAGCCATGACGTGAGCGCGGGGGCCACGACATTGCTCAGGACCGTCGATACGACGTTCTGCACGGGAGCGACGGCGACGGCGGGTGCCGGGGGAGTCGGGGTCAGCGACACCGGGGCGATGGTCGTGGACGAGGGCGCCTGGGCTGCGGGCGCGGTCGTGACGGTCGACGGCGTTTGCGCCGAGGTGGCCGGGGTTGCGGACGACTTCGGTTCCGTGGCCGACGAGGAGGTGGCCGCAGTTCCGCCGACGGTCGCGACGGGAGCGGTGTCCCGGGGTGCCGTGTCGCCGTCGTCGTGCCGCGGCTTGTTCTTGCCGTCCGGCTCCGTCGGGTTCGAGCCGTAGGTCGACGTCTGCGCCCCACCGGAGTGCGAAACGATCACGCCGGGTGCGACGTCCACGGTCGTGGCCGAACCGGCGGTAGGCGCGGGTGTGGGGGTTCCGGTCGTCGCGGTAGTCCCGGGCAGGGTCGGGGTCTGCGGCCCGGCGTCGACCGTCGACGGCGCGGCCGTGTCGGTGGCCGACGGTGACGAGCCGGCGGCGGGTGCGCCGCTGCCGGTGTCCTGGGTCGCCGAGGTCGTCGCGTCACCAGTTGCTTCCGGGCTCGCCCAGGCGATGCCCGCCGGTGTGGCGATGGCGGTGCCGACGCCCAAGGCGACGGCAAGGGCGCCCACTCGACCTACGAAATTGCTGTATTGCATGACCCTCGACCCCATTGCTCTGCTGCGAACACCTGCGACCGCGGACGCAATCGCCGGAAGATGGACGTCAGCCGCACCGGGCTGACGCTGCCGTTAGTTTACCCTTTTGTGACCGTTGCTGCTCAATCTTGAAATAGGTTTGCTGTACCCATCAAGATCGGCTGAATGCACTGATCAGACGCGTTTTTGCAAAGGGTGCCGCAATGGCGAAAAGTGTTTGCCGGGAGGAATCAAGACAATGGTACGAAAATTGTTTGGTCGGTTAAGTTTGGGATGACTGGTCAACGGTTACTTCGGGCCTTCAAGATCGTTCGAGAACTTTGCGGAAGACGAGCCCCGGCAAATCCGATCCGCGGCATGGAGCCGACGACGAGCCGGGCATGGCGACAGTGAACCTCCGCTAAACGGAAGACCGCCACGACGTGAACTAGCCTGACGAGGTGTCCGCAGTCGACCAGGCGTTCGCGCTCACGCCCGCGCCGGCCTCGGACAAGCGAACGCGGCCGTGGATCCTCGTCTTGCGGTGGGCCGCGATCGCGACATGGGCGTTCGTCATCGTCTACCGCACCGTCACCGACGGCTTCGCGTTCAACCGGGAACTGCTACTCCTCTACATCGCGACGGGCTTGCTCGTCGCCAGCATCGGGCGCGGCCGTCGCATGCTCTACGTCGTCCGCGACTGGCTGCCGTTCGCGGTGGTCCTGCTCGCCTACGACCTGAGCCGCGGCGCTGCGACGCTCGTCGGCAGGCCGACGCTGTGGCACTGGCAGGCCGATGCCGACCGGTGGTTGTTCGGCGGGACGATGCCCACGGTCTGGCTGCAGGAACGCCTCAAGGTGCCCGCCACCCCGTGGTGGGAGGTGGTCATCAGCACCGTCTACATGTCCTTCTTCATCCTTCCGTACGTGGTGGCGGCCGTCCTGTGGCTGCGCAACCGCGACGAGTGGAAGGCCTTCGTCAAGCTGTTCGTCGGGCTGTCGTTCGCGGCGCTGGTCGTCTACGCGCTGGTGCCCGCGGCGCCGCCGTGGGCAGCTGCCCGGTGTACGGCGGCCGACGTCGCCGGTGGTCCGTCCGGACCGAGGTGCATGTTCCGTTCCGCGCGCGGCGTTCCCGACGGCGGAATCCTCGGCGCCATGCAGACCAGCCAGGACGGCGCGAATCCTTGGATCGAGCGGATCGTCACGCGCGGCTGGGGCAAGCTCAACCTGCATTCGGCCGGCGCGCTCATCGACCAGGGGCAGGCGAACGTGAACCTCGTTGCCGCGATCCCGTCGCTGCACGCCGGGATGTCCGCCGCCATCGCCGCGTTCCTGTGGCACCGGGTCAACAAGAAGTGGCGCCCGGTGCTCGTCGCCTACGTACTCGTCATGGCGTTCACGCTGGTCTACACCGCCGAGCACTACGTCGTGGACATCCTGCTGGGCTGGGCGTTCGCGTTCGTGGTCGCCGTGGCGATCAACCGGCACACCGCGTGGCGGCGTCGGCGGTCAGACGCCCGTGAGATAGACCTTGCGCAGAGTCTCGGTGACCGTCCAGACGGTCTCGGCGCCGGCCGCGAGCCGGACCACGTCGCCAGCCTGCAGATGCAGGGTAGGGCTGTCGTCGGCGAACGCGACGGTGGCTGACCCGGCGAGTACCACGAACACCTCCTCGGCCTCGACGTCGCTCATCTGGCCTGGCGTCATCTCCCACACGCCGATCTCGAGCCCTGCCAGTTCGGTCACGGGTCGAGCGGCGGTCGTCGGCGCACCGTCGAGTGACTGTTCGGCCGGGACCGGCGCGCGGTCGAGGTCGATGGTGGCAGCATGGACGACGGTGTTCGGTTGCACCCGAACACTGTGCCGCCTGGGCCCGCGCGTGTCACGTCGGGGAAACGACCGTATTACGCATCTTGTGCGATTGTCGGCAAAATGTAACAGTGGGGGCATGGCTGATACCCACGTCGTCACCAATCAGGTTCCGCCGCTGCAGGACTACAACCCGGCGACCTCGGAGGTGTTGGCGGAGGCCCTCGTTCGCGAGGGCGGCGGGTGGGGTGCCGACGAGGTCAACGAGCTGGGCGAACTCTGCGGGACCGCGCAGGCGCAGCGCTGGGGTGAACTGGCCGATCGCCACCGTCCCGTGCTGCACACCCATGACCGCTACGGCAACCGCGTCGACGAAGTCGAGTACGACCCCGCCTATCACGAACTCATGACCGTCGCCGTGACCCACGGTCTGCACGCGGCGCCGTGGGCGGACGACCGGCCGGGTGCTCACGTGGTTCGCGCGGCGAAGACGTCGGTGTGGACACCCGAGCCCGGCCATCTCTGCCCCATCTCCATGACCTACGCGGTCGTGCCCGCGCTGCGCTACAACCCCGAACTCGCCGCGGTTTACGAGCCGCTGCTCAGCAGTCGCGTCTACGACCCGGAGATGAAGATCCCCAACCGCAAGCGCGGCATCACCGCCGGCATGTCGATGACCGAGAAGCAGGGCGGTTCCGACGTCCGGGCGGGGACCACCGAAGCCGTGCCGAACGGCTTCGGCACCTACAGCATCACCGGGCACAAGTGGTTCACCTCGGCGCCCATGTCCGACGTCTTCCTCGTGCTGGCCCAGGCTCCCGGCGGGCTCACCTGCTTCCTGTTGCCGCGCGTGCTTCCCGACGGCACCCGCAACCGGATGTACCTGCAGCGGCTCAAGGACAAGCTCGGCAACCACGCCAACGCCTCCAGCGAGGTCGAGTACGACGGCGCGATCGCCTGGCGAGTGGGCGAAGAGGGCCGGGGCGTGCCGACCATCATCGAGATGGTCAACCTCACCCGGCTCGACTGCACACTCGGCAGCGCGACCAGCATGCGCACCGGCCTGACCCGTGCGGTGCACCACGCGCAGCACCGAAAGGCGTTCGGCGAGTATCTGATCGATCAGCCGCTGATGCGCAACGTCCTGGCCGACCTCGCCGTCGAGGCCGAGGCGGCGACGATGCTCGCGATGCGGATGGCCGGTGCCACCGACAAGGCGGTGCACGGCGACCAGCGCGAGACCCTGTTGCGGCGCATCGGGCTGGCCGCGGGCAAGTACTGGGTGTGCAAGCGCGCCACCCCGCACGCGGCGGAGACCATGGAGTGCCTCGGCGGCAACGGCTACGTCGAGGAGTCCGGGATGCCCAGGCTGTACCGGGAGGCCCCGCTGATGGGCATCTGGGAGGGCTCGGGGAACGTCAGTGCACTGGATACGTTGCGCGCCATGGCAACCCGGCCGGAATGCGTAGAGGTGCTGTTCGACGAACTCGCGACCGCCGCGGGTCAGGACCCCCGCTACGACGCACACGTGACGGCGCTACGCCAGACACTCGGGTCCGCGGGCGACGTGGCGACGATCCAGTACCGCGCGCGCAAGGTCGCCGAGGACATCGCGCTGGCGCTGCAGGGCTCGCTCCTGATCCGGCACGGGCACCCCGCGGTAGCAGAGGCGTTCCTGGCCAGCAGGCTCGGCGGGCAGTGGGGCGGTGCGTTCGGGACCTTGCCGACCGGCCTGGACCTGGCGCCGGTCATCGAGCGCGCGCTGGTCAAGGGATGACGGCCCGCCGCGAGCGTGCGCGAACTCGGGTTCTGGGGCGGCGTGTCGCCCGCAGACACGCACACTCGCCGAGGGTGGTGACGACCGCATGACGCACGCGATCCGGCCGGTCGACTTCGACGACCTCAAGACGATGACATACGAGGTGACCGACCGCGTCGCTCGGATCACCTTCAACCGGCCCGAGAAGGGCAACGCGATCGTCGCCGACACCCCGCTGGAACTCTCCGCACTCGTCGAGCGGGCCGACCTCGATCCGGCGGTGCACGTGATCCTGGTGTCCGGCCGGGGCGAGGGGTTCTGCGCGGGGTTCGACCTGTCCGCCTATGCCGAGGGTTCGTCGTCGGCGGGTGGCGGCAGTCCCTACGAGGACACCGTGCTGTCGGGCCGCACCCAGGGCATCAACCACCTGCCCGATCAGCCGTGGGATCCGATGATCGACTACCAGATGATGAGCCGGTTCGTCCGCGGGTTCTCCAGCCTGATGCACGCCGACAAGCCGACGGTGGTCAAGATCCACGGTTACTGCGTGGCGGGCGGCACCGACATCGCACTGCACGCCGATCAGGTGATCGCCGCGTCGGACGCCAAGATCGGCTATCCGCCGATGCGCGTCTGGGGAGTGCCCGCCGCGGGCCTGTGGGCACACCGGCTGGGCGATCAGCGCGCGAAACGCCTTCTCTTAACCGGTGATTGCATCTCGGGAACCCAGGCGGCCGAGTGGGGGCTCGCCATCGAAGCACCCGAGCCTGCCGACCTCGACGAGCGGACCGAGCGCCTCGTCGAGCGGATCGCCGCGATGCCGGTCAACCAGCTGATCATGGCGAAGCTCGCACTGAACACCGCGCTGCTGCAGCAGGGCATCGCCACCAGCAGGATGGTCAGCACCGTCTTCGACGGCGTGGCTCGGCACACTCCCGAGGGGCACGAGTTCGTCGCCCGGGCACGCGAACACGGCTTCCGCGACGCCGTGCGGGCTCGCGACGAGCCCTACGGCGACGCGGGACGCCGCACCTCCGGGGTATGACCGATGTCGCCGCCGCGCAGGGACCACGCCCCTCGCGCGGGGACGCGCCGACGGCGCTGGCGCGCATGACCGCGCGCTCGGTGGTGCTGAGCGTCCTCCTGGGAGCCCACCCCGCATCGGCATCGGCGGCCGAACTCATCCGCCTCACAGCGGACTTCGGGATCCGCGAGTCGACGCTGCGGGTGGCCCTGACCCGGATGGTCGGGGCCGGCGACCTGATCCGCTCTGCCGACGGGTACCGGCTGTCGGCGCGCCTGCTAGCACGGCAACGGCGACAGGACGATGCGCTGGACCCGAAGCCCAGGCCGTGGGATGGGACGTGGACCACCGTCGTCGTCACCAGCGTGGGTACTGACGCACGCAATCGGGCGGCACTGCGGACCACCCTGTGCGAGATGCGGTTCGGCGAACTGCGGGAGGGCGTCTGGATGCGCCCAGCGAACCTCGATCAGGCGGTGCCCGATGCGCTGCGTGACCGGGTGCGCGTGCTGACGGCGCGGGACGACGACCCCGTCGACCTCGCAGGCCGCCTGTGGAACCTGTCGGGCTGGTCGGCGACCGGGCACCGGCTCCTCGACGAGTTGCGTTCTGCACCAGCCATACCCGGCCGTTTCACCGCCGCGGCCGCCATCGTGCGTCACCTGCTGACCGATCCCGTGCTGCCCGACGAGCTGCTGCCAGCCGATTGGCCCGGCGCCGCACTGCGGGCCGCGTACCTCGACTTCGCCGCCGATCTGACGGCGCGACGCGACGACACCGAGCTGATGGAGGCGACATGACCGGAGAGATCAAGGACGGCGGCGTTCGGGTGGAGCGCCACGGCCCGGTGACCACGGTGATCATGAACCGGCCTGCGGCCCGCAACGCCGTGAACGGGCCTGCGGCCGCCGAGTTGTACGCCGCGTTCGACGAGTTCGATCGCGACGACGATGCCTCCGTCGCCGTCCTGTGGGGGGACAACGGGACGTTCTGTGCCGGAGCCGATCTCAAGGCGTTCGGCACGCCCGACATGAATCCGGCGCACCGCACCGGCCCCGGCCCGATGGGACCGACCCGAATGGTGTTGTCGAAGCCGGTGATCGCGGCGGTCAGCGGATACGCCGTGGCCGGCGGGCTCGAACTGGCGCTGTGGTGCGACCTGCGGGTGGCCGAGGAGGACGCCACCTTCGGCGTCTTCTGCCGGCGGTGGGGCGTGCCGTTGATCGACGGGGGCACCGTGCGTCTGCCCCGGCTCATCGGTCAGAGTCGGGCGATGGATCTCATCCTCACCGGCCGCGCGGTCGGGGCGCAGGAGGCGCTGCAGATGGGTCTCGCCAACCGGGTCGTCGGCAAGGGCGACGCGCGCCGCGCAGCCGAGGAGTTGGCGGCCGAACTCGCTGCGCTGCCACAGCTGTGCATGCGCTCCGATCGGCTGTCGGCGATGGGGCAGTGGGGCATGTCCGAAGCCGAGGCCATCGACACCGAGTTCGCCAGCCTGTCCCGGGTCTCGTCCGAATCACTAGCTGGCGCACGGCGTTTCGCCGAGGGCGCCGGGCGGCACGGCAGCCAGGACTGACCGCGCGGGCTCAGCCCCTGTCGACCTTGTTGCCCGAGCCGCGGTCCTCGACCTTCGGCTCACCCTCGCGGTAGCTGACCGTGTTGTTCAGGCCGACCACGGTGAGGCTGTCGTCGACCCTGTCGAACGTGATCTTGTTGTCGGCCCCGCCGACGTTCACGCTGGCGCACGTGCCCTTGACGGTGAGGGTGTTGTTGGAGCCACCGACGTTGAGCGACTTGCCATCCGAGCAGTCGATGTCCGCGGTGGTGCCGAACGAGCCGTAGTTGATGGTGTTGCCGATCTCGACCTGTGCGCCCGAGCTGCCTGCAGATCCGGAGGGGGAGTTCGAGTCGCTGCCGTCGGCGCCGCAGCCGGTGAGTCCCCAGGCCGCGGCGGTGATGCTCAGCGCTGCGATCAGGATCCGGGAGTGGGCGCGCATGCAGTCCCTCGCTTCGTCGGCGGCGGCGTCAATTCGACGCCGCACCAAGACTACGCGGGGACGCGGTCGATCCGGTTGGTCATGCCGAGTTCGCGTCCGCGGTCCCAGACCTTCGGCGCGCCGGTGCGGTAGTACACCGTCTGATCGAACCCGTAGACCGTGATGTCGTTGACGACGTTGTCGGCGATGACGGTGTTCGAGGAACCCTGCACCGAGACGCCCCAGCACGAGCCCTTGGCGGTGATGAAGTTGCTGGTGCCCACGATGATCAACGCCGCGTCGTTGCAGTCGATGGTCTGGGAGATGCCCTGCCCGGTGATGTGGGTGTCACCGTTCTTCGCGGCCGCCGACGGCGCACCGGCGATCAGCCCGGAGGCCACCGTCACCGAGACCGCGGTCATCGCGACCGCGAGCGTGCCCGCCGACTTCGGCGCCTTGATGCTCATGGTGCTCCCCTCGCCGACAGCGATTCCGATCGTCGCAGCCTACGTTGCCCGACCGCGCCCGCGTCAGCGGTTCGCAGCAACCAACCCGGGTCGACCGGTGAACCGAGCCGGCGGCCAGGTGAACGGTTAGAGTCATTAGTTGGTCCACGCCCCCGCGGCGACCGAAGAACCGACCCCCGACCGAAGGACGCGTGACTCATGGCAGCTCGGTCGGAGGCAGTCTCCGCGGGCGGCCGCACGAAGAGTCCCACCAGAACCACCAAGCTGAGCCGCGACGCCATCGTCAACGCCGCCCTGACGTTCCTGGACCGCGAAGGCTGGGACGCACTCACCATCAACGCCCTGGCCAACCAGCTCGGCACCAAGGGGCCGTCGCTCTACAACCACGTACAGAGCCTCGACGACCTGCGGCGGACCGTTCGGATGCGCGTCATCGACGACATCATCGGCATGCTGAACAACGTCGGGCAGGGGCGTACCCGCGACGACGCCGTGGTCTCCATGGCCAGCGCCTACCGCAGCTATGCCCATCACCATCCGGGGCGCTACTCGGCGTTCACCCGGATGCCACTGGGCGGGGACGACCCCGAGTACACCGCGGCCACCCGCGCCGCGGCCGGGCCGGTCATCGCGGTGCTCGTCTCCTATGGGATCGACGGCGAGAACGCGTTCTATTCGGCGCTCGAATTCTGGTCGGCGCTGCACGGTTTCGTGCTGCTGGAGATGACCGGCGTCATGGACGACATCGACACCGACGCGGTGTTCACCGACATGGTGTTGCGGTTGGCCGCCGGCATGGAGAGGCGATGAGCGCACGTCTCAGCGCGTCGCCGCACGTCGGCCGGGATCGTCGTCTAACGTCGCTGGCGTTCACCGTGACGCGGTGACCCGCCCGAGCGAACGCCGGGTGACGGGTGCCCCAACTTCGACTTCGACGAAGTGGACCCATGTCACCTGCAGCGATGGCGCCATGGCGGCGCTTTGACCTGCGCCATGCGCGACGGGTATCGTGGACACTCGTGCCTGGCCAAGGCGCTTGCGATCGAAGAAGTACCTGCAAGCATGCCTGCACGCCGGGCCAATTCGCATGTTCACCGCGCATCGAAGCAATGATGCGCGCGAGCGCGCGACACGCCCGGTCGCGGGGGACGCGACAGGACTGAAACCGCAGTACAGAGACTTGAGCACGACCCGAATACAGCAAGCAGCACCACGGAGAGACACAGAAAGCCGGTACATGCCAACCATCAACCAGCTGGTCCGCAAGGGCCGCCGCGACAAGATCGCCAAGGTCAAGACCGCGGCCCTCAAGGGCAGCCCGCAGCGCCGCGGTGTGTGCACTCGCGTGTACACCACCACCCCGAAGAAGCCGAACTCGGCGCTTCGCAAGGTGGCGCGCGTGAGGCTGACCAGCGCGGTCGAGGTCACCGCCTACATCCCGGGTGAGGGCCACAACCTGCAGGAGCACTCGATGGTGCTGGTGCGTGGCGGTCGTGTGAAGGACCTCCCCGGTGTGCGCTACAAGATCATCCGCGGCTCGCTCGACACCCAGGGTGTCAAGAACCGCAAGCAAGCCCGCAGCCGTTATGGCGCCAAGAAGGAGAAGAGCTAATGCCGCGCAAGGGGCCCGCGCCGAAGCGCCCGCTGGTCAACGACCCGGTCTACGGATCGCAGCTCGTCACCCAGCTCGTCAACAAGGTGCTGCTGGACGGGAAGAAATCCCTCGCCGAACGCATTGTCTATGGTGCGCTCGAACAGGCCCGTGAGAAGACCGGCACGGACCCCGTGGTGACGCTCAAGCGCGCCATGGACAACGTCAAGCCGGCCCTCGAGGTTCGCAGCCGCCGCGTCGGTGGTGCCACCTACCAGGTGCCCGTCGAGGTCCGTCCGGAGCGTTCGACGACCCTCGCACTGCGCTGGTTGGTCGGCTTCTCCAAGCAACGCCGCGAGAAGACCATGGTCGAGCGCCTGGCGAACGAACTCCTCGACGCCAGCAATGGCCTCGGTGCCGCAGTCAAGCGCCGCGAGGACGTTCACAAGATGGCCGAGGCGAACCGGGCCTTCGCGCACTACCGCTGGTGATCTCCGGCCCGCGGTCGTGCTGACCGCAGGGCGCTACACACACCTAACTAGCAAGCGAAAGAGTGGGATTTAGCCGTGGCACAGGACGTGCTGACCGACCTCACCAAGGTCCGCAACATCGGCATCATGGCGCACATCGACGCCGGCAAGACGACGACGACCGAGCGCATCCTCTACTACACCGGTATCAGCTACAAGATCGGTGAAGTTCACGATGGCGCGGCCACGATGGACTGGATGGAGCAGGAGCAGGAGCGGGGCATCACCATCACCTCCGCTGCCACCACCTGTTTCTGGAATGGCAACCAGATCAACATCATCGACACCCCCGGGCACGTCGACTTCACCGTCGAGGTGGAGCGTTCGCTGCGCGTGCTCGATGGCGCCGTCGCCGTCTTCGACGGCAAGGAGGGCGTCGAGCCCCAGTCCGAGCAGGTGTGGCGCCAGGCCGACAAGTACGACGTTCCGCGCATCTGCTTCGTCAACAAGATGGACAAGCTGGGCGCCGACTTCTACTTCTCGGTCCGCACCATGGAAGAGCGCCTCGGCGCCAACGTCATTCCGATTCAGCTGCCGATCGGCTCCGAAGGCGACTTCGAGGGCGTCATCGACCTGGTCGAGATGAACGCCAAGGTGTGGCGCGGCGAGACCAAGCTCGGTGAGACCTACGAGACCATCGACATCCCCGCCGAACTGCAGGAGCGTGCCGACGAGTACCGCACCAAGCTGCTCGAGGCCGTCGCCGAGACCGACGACGCGCTGATGGAGAAGTACTTCGGTGGCGAGGAACTGACGGTCGCAGAGATCAAGGCCGCCATCCGCAAGCTGACGGTCAACTCCGAGGCCTACCCGGTGCTGTGTGGCAGCGCGTTCAAGAACAAGGGCGTGCAGCCCATGCTCGACGCCGTCATCGACTACCTGCCCTCGCCGCTGGACGTCGAGTCGGTCAGTGGCCACGCCCCGGGCAAGGAAGAAGAGATCCTCGTCCGCCGTCCGTCGACCGACGAGCCCTTCTCCGGCCTGGCGTTCAAGGTCGCGACGCACCCGTTCTTCGGCAAGCTGACCTACGTCCGCGTCTACTCCGGCACCGTGGAGTCCGGCAGCCAGGTCATCAACGCGACCAAGGGCAAGAAGGAGCGTCTGGGCAAGCTGTTCCAGATGCACTCCAACAAGGAGAACCCGGTCGAGCGGGCCTCCGCCGGGCACATCTACGCCGTGATCGGTCTGAAGGACACCACCACCGGTGACACCCTGAGCGATCCGCAGCACCAGGTCGTGCTCGAGTCGATGACCTTCCCCGATCCCGTGATCGAGGTCGCCATCGAGCCCAAGACGAAGAGCGACCAGGAGAAGCTGTCCCTGGCCATCCAGAAGCTCGCCGAAGAAGACCCGACCTTCAAGGTGCACCAGGACGACGAGACCGGCCAGACCGTCATCGGCGGCATGGGCGAACTGCACCTCGACATCCTCGTCGACCGCATGCGTCGCGAGTTCAAGGTCGAGGCCAACGTCGGCAAGCCGCAGGTCGCCTACAAGGAGACCATCAAGCGCGCGGTCGACAAGGTCGAGTTCACCCACAAGAAGCAGACGGGTGGCTCCGGCCAGTTCGCGAAGGTCCTCGTCAGCATCGAGCCCTTCTCGGGTGAGGACGGCGCGACCTACGAGTTCGAGAACAAGGTCACCGGCGGCCGCATCCCGCGCGAGTACATCCCGTCGGTGGATGCCGGTGCCCAGGACGCCATGCAGTACGGCGTGCTGGCCGGCTACCCGCTGGTGAACTTGAAGCTGATCCTGCTCGACGGCGCATACCACGACGTCGACTCCTCGGAGATGGCCTTCAAGATCGCCGGATCCCAGGTGCTGAAGAAGGCTGCCGCGCAAGCGCAGCCGGTCATCCTGGAGCCGGTCATGGCCGTCGAGGTCACCACCCCGGAGGACTACATGGGTGAAGTGATCGGCGACCTGAACTCCCGCCGTGGCCAGATCCAGGCCATGGAGGAGCGCAGCGGTGCGCGCGTCGTCAAGGCGCAGGTTCCGCTGTCCGAGATGTTCGGCTACGTCGGCGACCTCCGGTCGAAGACCCAGGGCCGGGCGAACTACTCCATGGTGTTCGACTCGTACGCCGAAGTTCCGGCGAACGTGTCGAAGGAGATCATCGCGAAGGCCACCGGTCAGTAGTCCGGTACTTTGCAGACCACACAACTGAACACATCAACACACCTGCTTTAAGTAAAAGCACCAACAAGTCCAGGAGGACACCACAGTGGCGAAGGCGAAGTTCGAGCGGACGAAGCCGCACGTCAACATCGGGACCATTGGTCACGTTGACCACGGCAAGACCACGCTTACGGCAGCAATCACGAAGGTTCTGCACGACAAGTACCCCGATTTGAACGAGTCGCGCGCATTCGACCAGATCGACAATGCGCCCGAGGAACGTCAGCGTGGTATCACGATCAACATCTCCCACGTGGAGTACCAGACGGAGAAGCGCCACTACGCGCACGTCGACGCACCTGGTCACGCTGACTACATCAAGAACATGATCACCGGTGCCGCCCAGATGGACGGTGCAATCCTCGTGGTCGCCGCCACCGACGGCCCGATGCCGCAGACCCGTGAGCACGTGCTGCTCGCCCGCCAGGTCGGCGTGCCCTACATCCTGGTCGCGCTGAACAAGGCCGACATGGTCGACGACGAGGAACTCCTCGAGCTCGTCGAGATGGAGGTCCGCGAACTGCTGGCCGCCCAGGAGTTCGACGAGGACGCCCCCGTCGTGCAGGTCTCGGCGCTCAAGGCCCTCGAGGGCGACCCGAAGTGGGTCGAGTCCGTCGCTAAGCTCATGGAGGCCGTCGACGAGTCCATCCCGGACCCGGTGCGCGAGACCGAGAAGCCGTTCCTGATGCCCGTCGAGGACGTCTTCACGATCACCGGCCGTGGCACCGTGGTGACCGGTCGCGTCGAGCGTGGCGTGATCAACGTGAACGAGGAAGTGGAGATCGTCGGCATCAAGACGACCACCACCAAGACGACCGTCACCGGTGTCGAGATGTTCCGCAAGCTGCTCGACCAGGGTCAGGCCGGCGACAACGTCGGTCTGCTGGTTCGTGGCATCAAGCGCGAGGACGTCGAGCGCGGCCAGGTCGTCGTGAAGCCCGGCACCACGACGCCGCACACCGAGTTCGACGGCAGCGTCTACATCCTGTCGAAGGACGAGGGTGGCCGTCACACGCCGTTCTTCAACAACTACCGTCCGCAGTTCTACTTCCGTACGACGGACGTGACCGGCGTGGTGACCCTCCCCGAGGGCACCGAGATGGTGATGCCCGGTGACAACACCGACATCTCCGTCAAGCTGATCCAGCCCGTCGCCATGGACGAGGGCCTGCGCTTCGCGATCCGCGAGGGTGGCCGTACCGTCGGCGCCGGCCGTGTGACCAAGATCAACAAGTAGTCGTTGGTCTGAACCAGTACCGCTGAAGCGGCGCTCACCTTCGGGTGGGCGCCGCTTTCGCGTCAGCGGGCCTGCGACCCGCTACGCTGCGCTGATGACTGAACCCCCCGTGGTCGCGGCGTCTGATGCCGACGGCGAGGCGACGGGCGCCGCGCGGGCGCGGTTCACCGTGCACGCATTCACCGACGTCGGGCTGCGGCGCCGCCGCAACGAGGACGCCGTCCTGGTCGGCGGGTGGCTGTGCCAGACCCACGACGGCACCCTGGTCACGATGAACTTCGCGCCCGCGCCGCCATTCGTGTGCGCCGTGGCCGACGGCATGGGTGGTCACGCCGGGGGCGACCTGGCCAGCCGGGTCGCGATGAACCTGGTGGCCGCTGCGTTCCGAGACTGGCGCGGTGCCGACGACGTGTCGGATGCACTGCTCGCGATCAACGATCAGGTCCGCGCGGTCGGGATCGAGACCGAGCTGCAGGGGCTGGGCACCACCATCGCCGGGTTGTGCTTCCTGACCGACCAACTCGTCGTCTTCAACGTGGGGGACAGCAGGATCTACTCGATCTCCAACGGCGCTCTCGAACAGTTGTCGGTGGACGACTCCGTCTTCGACACCAATGGCCGACCGACGAACATCGTGACCCAGTCGATGGGGCAGGTTGCGCCGGTGCGTCCGCACGTCCTCGAACTCCCGCTGCGGGAGGGCACGTTCCTACTCTGCTCGGACGGCGTGAGCGGGCTGATGAGTGACGACGAACTGCACGACGCGATCCAGCCTGCCGACGTCGCCGACTGGGGCGCCCGGATCGTCGAGACGGTGCGTGCCAACGGCGCCGACGACAATCTCTCGTTCGTCATCGTCGAGGTCGCGGCGACCTAGCGTCCTGTCCAGTTTGGGATCGGTAGCCGACGCACCGGCGTTAATCTGACCTGCGAATAAGTCAGTCGACGCGAGGAGCGAGTCATGTTGTGGCGGTACGTGAAGGCACAGCTGATGGTGCTGCTGTGCGGCGGCCTGGTGGGTCCGATCTTCCTGGCGATCTTCTTCGCCACTGGCCAGGACCCGTTGATGAAGTGGATGTTCTGGGCGGGCCTGCTCGTCACGGCCATTGACGTCCTGGTTGCCCTCGCGCTGGCCAGCTACGGTGCAAAGCGGGCCGCGAGAACCGAGATGCTGGAGTCCAGCGGCGTCGTCGCGCTGGCGCAGATCACCAACATCCACGAGACCAACACCCGGATCAACGAACAGCCGCTGGTCAAGCTGGACCTGCGAATCGAGGGGCCGGGCCTCACGCCGTTCACGGCCCAGGACTCCGTGGTGGCGTCGATCTCGCGGCTGCCGATGATCACCGGCCGCAAGCTCGTCGCGCTCGTCGACCCCGCCACCAACACGTTCCAGATCGACTGGAACCGCAGCGGATTGATCAACGGCCTGGTGCCCGCACAGTTCACGCTCGCGGAGGACAACCGCACCTACGACCTGTCGGGGCAGGTCGGGCCGCTGATGGAGATCATGCAGATCCTCAAGGCCAACGGCGTGCCCATGAACGGCATGATCGACATCCGGTCCAATCCGGCCGTGCGCCAGCAGGTCATGAGCGTCGTCCGTCGCGCCGCGGCCCAGCAGGCGCCGCCGGCGCAGATGCCCACGCCGGCGGCGACAGCCCCGGCGCCGGCCGGGGGATTCGGCGCCCCGCCCGTGTCGGTCTCGCAGCGGTTGCAGGAACTCGAGACGCTGCGCGCCACCGGCGCGATCACCGAGTCGGAGTACGCGTCGAAGCGGCAGGAGATCCTCGCGGACCTCTAGCCACTTTCGCCGAAATGGCATTCCCTGTCGTTGAGCAGGTTCCTCACCGACGGGGAACGTCATTTCGGCGGAAATTCCAGTGAGCGGGCGTTACTAGAACACGTTTCAGTTCGGCTGCTAGCCTGAGCGCGCGGGTTTGACGAAAGGACTGGCGATGGCGGCAGGCAACGGAACGCTCGAGGGACGCGTGGCATTCGTGACCGGGGCTGCTCGCGGCCAGGGTCGGGCCCACGCGGTGCGGCTGGCCCAGGAGGGCGCCGACATCATCGCCATCGACATCTGCGCGCCGGTGTCCGACACGATCACCTATCCCGCCGCCACCAGCGAGGAACTCGCCGAGACCGTACGGGCCGTGGAAGAGGCCGGACGCAAGGTGCTGGCCCGTGAGGTCGACATCCGCGACCTCGCCGCCCAGCAGCAAGTCGTGGCCGACGGTGTCGAGCAGTTCGGCCGACTCGACATCCTCGTCGCCAATGCAGGCATCCTCAGTTGGGGCCGCATGTTCGAGATGTCCGAGGAGCAGTGGGACACCGTCATCGACGTCAACCTCAACGGCACCTGGCGCACCATCCGCGCTGCCGTGCCCGCGATGATCGAGGCCGGCAACGGCGGGTCGGTCATCATCGTCAGTTCATCGGCGGGACTGAAGGCCACCCCGGGCAACTCGCACTACGCGGCCTCCAAGCACGGGCTGACCGCGATCACGAACTCGCTCGCACTCGAGGTGGGGGAGTTCGGCATTCGGGTCAACTCGATCCACCCGTACTCCATCAACACGCCCATGGTCGAACCCGACGCGATGATGGAGGTCTTCAAGAACTACCCGACCTACCTGCACAGCTTCGCGCCAATGCCGCTCAAGCCGGTCAACCACGACGGCAAGCCGGGGCTGCAGGAATTCATGTCACCGGAAGAGGTTTCGGACGTGGTGGCGTGGCTGGCAGGCGACGGCTCGATGACGATCTCGGGATCGCAGATCGCCGTCGACCGCGGCACGATGAAGTACTGACCGCTTTTCGACGGATCAGTTCGGCAGGACCAGCACTGGCACGGGGCTGTGCCGGACGATCTTGGTGCCCTTGGATCCGAGGAACACGCGCGCGATCGGGCCCTGGGGCGACGTACCGAGTGCCAGCAGCTCACCGTCGACCCATTCCGCGGCGTCGAGGGCCTGCGCCCAACCGTTGCCCGTCACGACCTGAAGCTCCACGTTGTCACCGACGACGCCGTCGGTCCGCAACGCCTGCAAGGTCTCTCGCGCCTGCGCGGCCCACGACTCCAGGATCGAGTCCTCCGCGTGCAGCCCCACCTCCGGCGGAAACATCGTGCGCCCCCTCACGGCGAAGGTGATGACGCGCATCGGCACGTCGAGCCGGGCCGCCAGGGCCGTCACGCGTTCGACGACCTGAAGCGACCCCGGTGTGCCGGGATAGGCACACGTGATCCTGGTCAGGCCATGCGTTTTCGAGCCCCGGTAGCCCCGTGGACTCACGGCCAGCGGCACCGGCGACGAATGCAGCAGCCGGTCCGCCGTCGACCCGATGACCACCTGGCCGAGCTGCCCGTCCGAGGCGGACCCGAGCACCAGCGCCTCGGCGCCCAATTCCCCGACCGCATCGACGAGTCCGCCCGACGCCGAGCGGTGTGCGAACTTGTGGAACGTCACCTCGAGTTGGGGGTCGATCGTGCCGATGCAGTCGCGGGCCTGGGCGGCGGAGTCGGCGGCCAGCCGGTCCGCGTAATGCGCGTACTCGGCGTCGATGCGTGCGGGCGATGGCGTGGTCCACGGCTTCGGGACCACGGTGACGACGGACAGCGACGTCTTGAGCGTCCTGGCCGCCTCCGCCCCGAGGTGCAGTGCGGACAGACCGGCCTTGCCTGCGAGGTACCCGACGACGACAGTCATGCGCGATCCGCCTGCGCTACTCGCTGGGAAGTCACGGCTCGTCCCGCGGCGTCACGACGTCCACACCGGGTGCCGCGGATTCGATGATGCCGTCACCGCCGTCGTTGAGCGCACTGTGGTTGCGCCCCCAGACGAAGTAGAACGCCAGCACCACGGCCACCCATGCACCGAACGCGATCCACGTGTACCAGTGCAGGCTGTAGAGGATGTAGGCGCAGGCGAGGATCGACAGGATCGGCGTCACCGGGTACAGCGGGACCTTGAAGCCGCGCGGCAGATCGGGTTCGCGCCTGCGCAGGATGATGACCCCGACCGACACCACGATGAAGGCCGTCAGCGTTCCGATCGAGACCATGTCGGCGAGCTTGTCGAGCGGGATGAACCCGGCCAGCAGGCTCACCACGATCGCCACGATGATCGTGTTGTTCACCGGCGTCATCGACCGCGGGTTGACCTTCGCAAACATGGCGGGCAGCAGGCCGTCGCGGCCCATCGCGAACAGGATGCGGGTCTGGCCGTACATCGTCACCAGCGTCACCGAGAAGATCGAGATCACCGCGCCCGCAGCGATCACCGTGCTGGCCCATTGGCTTCCGGTGATCTGGTCGAGGATGACCGCTAGGCCCGCTTCCTGACCCTCGAACGCCTCCCACGGTTGGGCGCCGAGCGCGGCGAACGACACCAGCAGGTAGAAGCCGGTGACGATCAACAGAGCGGCGATGATGGCGCGCGGCATCGTGCGCTGGGGATCCTTCACCTCGTCTCCGGCGGTGGAGACGGCATCGAGACCGATGTAGGAGAAGAAGATCGTGCCCGCGGCGAGGCCGACGGCCGCGGAGCCCATCGGGGCGAAGTCAGCGAACCGGTTGGTCTGAAATGCCGTGAACGCGATGACGATGAACATGGCCAGCACGCTGAGCTTGATGATCACCATGATCGTGTTGGCCCTGGCGGATTCCGACGCGCCGCGAATCAGCAGCAGCATGCACATGACGACCAGGATGATCGCGGGCAGGTTCACGATCCCGGGCTCGGCGTCCCACGGCGCTGCGGTGATCGCCTGCGGCAGGCTGAACCCGAAGAGGTTCTCCAGCAACTTGTTCAGGTACTGACTCCACCCCACCGCGACCGCCGCCGTCGAGACGCCGTACTCGAGCAGCAGGCACGCGGCGACGCCCATCGCGACCAGTTCGCCCATCGTCGTGTAGGCGTAGGAGTACGTCGAACCCGATACCGGAACGGCAGAAGCCATCTCGGCATAACAGATGGCAGCGAGACCGGCGGCCACACCGGCGAGCAGGAACGAGAGGATGACCGCCGGACCCGCCTCGGGCACTGCTTCGGACAGGACGAAGAAGATGCCGGTGCCAACGGTGGCGCCGACGCCGAACATCGTCAGCTGGAAGACGCCGATCGTGCGCTTGAGGTGATCGGAGGCGCCATGGGCGACCGGAGCCCCGAGGACGGGACGGCGCCGCAACATCTGATCGGTCAGCTTCACCGGCGGGGATGTCATGCTGCCTCCAGGTCGGGGAGATTCAGGCGGGTGCCGACGTGACATGCCCCTCGGCCAGTACGGCGGCGAACTGGTCGACGACCCAGTCGATCTCCTCCTCGGTGATCACCAGGGGTGGTGCAAAGCGCAAAGTGGAACCGTGAGTGTCCTTGACGAGAACACCGCGGGCGGCCAGGCGCAAGCTGACGTGCTTGCCGGAACCGATCGCGGGATCGACGTCGACGCCCGCCCACAGCCCCAGACCGCGCACGGCGAGCACGCCGTGGCCGATCAACCCGTGTAGGCGCGCGTGGAGTCGCGCACCGAGTTCGGTTGCTCGGGACTGGTATTCGCCGCGGCGGAGCATCTCGACCACGGTGGTTCCGATCGCGGCCGCCAGCGGGTTGCCCCCGAACGTCGACCCGTGTTCGCCCGGGTGCAGCACGCCGAGGACGTCGCGGTCGGCCACCACGGCCGACAACGGGACCACGCCGCCGCCGAGCGCCTTGCCCAGCAGGTACACGTCGGGCACGACGCCCCAGTGGTCGCACGCGAACGTGCGTCCGGTGCGGGCGAGACCGGACTGGATCTCGTCGGCGATCATCAAGACGTTGCGCTCCGAGCAGAGCCGGCGGACCCGGGGCAGGTAGTCCTGCGGCGGCACGACGATGCCTGCCTCGCCCTGGATGGGCTCGATCAGCACGGCGACCGTGTGGTCGTCGATCGCGGCGGCCATCGCGTCCGCGTCACCGAACGGCACGGAGCGGAACCCGGGCGTGTACGGCCCGAACCCGCGCCGGGCCGTCTCGTCGTCGGAGAAGCTGATGATCGTGGTGGTGCGTCCGTGGAAGTTGTTGCGCGCCACGATGACGTTGCCCTCGCCTGCCGGCACGCCCTTGACGTCGGTTCCCCACTTGCGGGCCACCTTGAGCCCACTCTCGACGGCCTCGGCGCCGCTGTTCATCGGCAGCACCATGTCCTTACCGCACAGCTCGGCGAGCGCTGCGCAGAACGGCCCCAGCCGGTCGGAGTGGAAGGCGCGGCTGACCAGCGTGACGGCGTCGAGCTGTGCGTGGGCGGCGGCGATGATCTCGGGATTGCGGTGACCGAAGTTCACCGCGGAGTACGCGGCGAGGCAGTCGAGGAAGCGCCTGCCCTCGACGTCGGTGATCCACGCGCCGTCGGCCGTCGTGGCGACGACGGGCAGCGGCGAGTAGTTGTGGGCGGCGTAGCGGTCGTCGAGGGCGATCGCGGCCGCCGTGCGCGACGGCGCCTCGCTTCCCGCGCGCTCGCTCACCGCGGTGGCCATGTCGTCCAGGATGCTCATCGATATACCTCCAGCGTGCAGCATTTGACGGATCCGCCGCCCTTGAGCAGTTCGGACAGGTCGACGCCGATGGGCTCGAAGCCCGCGTCGGCGAGTTGAGCGGCGAACCCGGTGGCGGCAGCGGGGAGCACCACGTGCTTGCCGTCGGAGACCGCGTTGAGGCCGAGGACGAAGGCGTCGGCGCTCGCGACCTCGATGGCGTCGGGGAACAGATCCTGGATGCGCGCTCGCGCGTCGTCGCCGAACGCCGGCGGGTAGTAGGCGATGGTGGTGTCGTCGAGCACCGCCAGCGCGGTGTCGAGGTGGTAGAAGCGCGGGTCGACGAGTTCGAGGCTCACCAGGGGCAGTCCGATTGCGCGCTCGACCTCGTCGTGGGCGCGGCGGTCGGTGCGAAAGCCGTAGCCCGCCAACACGATCGAGCCGGCGACCAGGAGGTCACCCTGCCCTTCGTTGACGTGCTCGGTGTGCACCGGATCGAAGCCGTGCGCCGCCATCCACCGTGCATATGCCGCTGCCTCGCCCGCCCGCTGGGGGTAGGCGAAGCGTGCCACCACGGCACTGTCGCCGACGACGAGGCCACCGTTGGCGGCGTACACCATGTCGGGCAGTCCGCCGACGGGCTCGACGAGGTCCACGGTGTGGCCGAGCGAGAGGTAGGTCCGGCGCAGTTCGTCCCACTGACGCACGGCCAGATCCGCGTCGACCGAGGCGGTGACGTCCATCCACGGGTTGATGGCGTACTCGACGGCGAAGTAGCTCGGGGCGGTCATGGCGTACCGGCGCAGCGACGCAGTGCGTGAGCGCGGGGTGGTGGTGTCGGGTGTTGGTTGGCTGGCGACATCGGCGATCGTCATGAAAGCAACGATATGGACCGGGCTGTGCGCAATCAATCGCCACTCATTGCGCGTCGACCATCGATCCATTGCTTCAAGGCTATGCTGGCGGCGATTCGTTGCACGGAAGCGGAGGACTGCGGAGATGGACCGTTTGGACGAGACCGACGAGGCGATTCTCGCCGAGCTGACCGAGCACGCCAGGGCGACGTTCGCGGAGATCGGTGAGCGGGTGAACCTGTCCGCCCCCGCGGTCAAGCGGCGGGTGGACCGCATGCTCGACAACGGGGTGATCCGTGGCTTCACCACCGTCGTCGACCGCAGCGCCATCGGCCGGGGGACCGAGGCCTACGTGCAGGTGTTCTGTCACGGCACGATCGCGCCCGACGAACTGCGGCGCGCATGGGAGGACATCCCCGAAGTCGTTAGCGCCGCAACGGTCACCGGCACCTCGGACGCCATGCTGCACGTGCTCGCCCGCGACATGCGGCACCTCGAGGAGGCGCTCGAACGCATCCGCGCCAGCGCCGACATCGAGCGCAGCGAGAGCATCGTCGTACTGTCCAACCTCATCGAGCGCGCGCATCCCTGACCGGCATCGATCCGGGGTGGGGCACGACAGTCGGGCCCCATCGTGTAAGAAAGCCACCGTGAGCAACAGTGCAGGCATCGTCATCGTCGGTGGTGGTCTGGCGGCCACGCGAACCGCCGAGCAACTCCGTCGTGCCGAGTTCGCCGGTCCGATCACGATCGTCAGCGACGAGGACCACCTGCCCTACGACCGACCGCCGCTGTCGAAGGACGTGCTGCGCGGCGAAACCGACGACGTGCTGCTCAAGCCCGCCGAGTTCTATTCCGAACACCACATCACGCTGCGACTCGGTTCGGCGGCCACCGCGCTGGACACCGCGGCGCAGACGGTCACGCTGGCCGACGGCGACGTCGTCCCGTACGACGAACTCGTCATCGCGACTGGGCTGACGCCCAAGCGCATCCGGTCGCTGCCCGACCTCGAGGGCGTGCGCGTGCTGCGGACCCTCGACGAGAGCCTGGCGCTGCGTCGGCATGCCGGCTCGGTGAAGCGGGCCGTCATCATCGGCGCGGGCTTCATCGGCTGCGAGGTCGCGGCCAGCCTGCGCAAGCTCGGCGCCGAGGTGACCATCGTCGAACCGCAGCCCGCACCGCTCGCCTCGGTGCTCGGCCAGCAGATCGGCGAACTAGTGGCCAGGCTGCACCGCGCCGAGGGCGTCGACGTGCGCTGCGGCGTCGGCGTCGCAAGCGTGACCGGCTCCGGACACGTCGAGAAGGTGCAGCTGTCCGACGGCACCGAACTCGACGCCGACGTCGTCGTGGTCGGCATCGGCTCCCGGCCTTCCACGGACTGGCTCGAGGGCAGCGGCGTCGAGATCGACAACGGCGTGGTGTGCGACGTGCACGGCAGGACGTCGGCACCCAACGTGTGGGCCGTCGGCGACGTCGCGTCGTGGCAGGATGCCACGGGACATCAAGTGCGCGTGGAGCATTGGAGCAACGTCGCCGAGCAGGCCCGGGTGATCGTGCCCGCAATGCTCGGCGGCGACCCGCCCGACGTGGTCGTGGTGCCGTACTTCTGGAGCGACCAGTACGACGTCAAGATCCAGTGTCTCGGCGAACCCGAGGCCGACGACGTCGTGCACGTCGTCGAGGACGACGGCCGCAAGTTCCTGGCCTACTACGAGCGCGACGGTGTCGTCGTGGGCGTGGTCGGCGGCGGCATGCCCGGCAAGGTCATGAAGGCGCGCAGCAAGATCGCCAACGCCGCCCCGATCGCCGACGTCCTCCCCGCTTCGTAGCGATTCGTGCACGCTCCGTTGCGCTGAGCGCGCCGCAGCGTGCACGAATCGCTAGAACTGCCCGAGGTAGAACCGGCTGCCCTGGTCGTCGGTGCACAGCGCCGACAGGCCGTAGGACTGCCGCGACGGCTCCTCGATCACCGTCCCGCCGGCCTCCCGCACCCTGGCGACGGCGGCCTCGACGTCGTCGACCGTCCACATCGGGACCGTAACCGACCGGTCGCTTCCCCCGGCGACACCCGCCATCGGGTGGGTCTCCCTGATCTCCCAGCCGTCGTCGACGCGGCCCGGTTGAAACGACCAGAACAGCAACCGGCTGAAGAACGCCTTGAACTGCCCGGAGTCGGGCACGTGATAGGTGATGTACGAGAGTTCGCCGGGGCCTGCGCCATTGAGGTCCGGGCGGGGCAGTCCCGGCCGGGGCTGGAACACCGCGAACGGCCCGCCCGCAGGATCGGTGGCGTCGAGCACGGTGCCGAAGTCGAACTCGATGGTCTGCCCGACCTGACCGCCGCCGTCGACGATCGACCGGCTGGCGCCCGCCAGGTCTCCGACGGCGTAGCAGCACAGCATCGTCGGGGCGCCGGGCACCGAGAACAGTCCGATCGGCGCGACGGTGTTGGTGACGCGGTTCGTCGGGGCGTCGTAGACCCAGCCCAGCACCTGACCATAGAACGCGGCGGCGCGGTCGGCGTCGGGGGTCCACAGCGAGACGAAGCCGACGTCACCGTGCTGGATTGGCGTCGGTGCGCCGGTGGCAGGCCCGGTCAGCATCCAGCGGTGTCCGAAGGGGTCGACGATCGTCGCGTTGCGCGACCCGTGCCCCTCCCCGACGTCCTGCACCACGGTGGCGCCTCGCCCCCGGACGCGGGCCAGCGCGTCGTCGGTATCGGGCACGGCGAGCATCATGCTGACCGAAACGTTCTGTGCCGCAGGCGCTTTGAGACCCAACTCCGGGTACTCGTCGGCCAGGTAGAGGATGCCACCCGAGAGGGCGAGTTCGGCGTGGCCGACGCGGCCGTCGTCCATCACGAACGGCTCGCCGACGACCTCGGCTCCGAAGGCGTCGACGTACCACTGGATTGCGGCCCGGGCGTCGGGTACCGCCAGGTAGGGGATCGCGGCGCCGCGCGGGCTGATGGCCTCACGGGTCTCGTTGAGTTCGGCGAGCGCAGAATCGGTACCGCTCATCACGACGTCTCCTGTTCGATTGGGCAGTGCGAGTGCGGATTCCAGCCGTGACCGCAGGCTTGCGGCGAAGCCGGGGTCCGGCTGGACCGGAAGGTCACCGTCACGCAGGACGGTCAGGGGGTCGTTGCCGTCGGGATGGTCGAACCGGGTCATCGCGCCCCTCCTTCCGGGTAGTGCTTCTTGAAGGCGCGTCGGGCGCGCACCAGCAGTGCCTCGGTGGCATGCACGGTGCGGCCGATCAGCTCGGCGCACTCCGGCACCGAGCGGTCGTCCATGTAGCGCAGCGCGAGCACCGTGCGGTGGTGCTCGGGCAACCGGGCGAGCACGCTCTCGGCGACGATGCGGTCGACCTCGGCGTCCCACCGGTCCTCGCCGTCGGGCTCGGGCAGTTCGGCGACGGGGTCGGTGAAGCGGTCGTGCCTGCGGCGATAGTGGTCGGCCAACTTGTGGCGTGCCACGCCGATGAGCCACGGCACCGTGATCGGCGGCGGCGCCTCGTCACTGCGTGCGCTCCACTTCCGCGCGGCGTCCATCGCCGCGAGGAACGTGTCCGACGTCAGATCCTCGGCCGTCGCCCGGTCGGCGCACCTGCGTACGAAGTACCCGTACACCGATGGGAGCGCCTCGTCGTACAGCGTCAGCAAGGCACGGGGGGCGTCGTAGCCTTCCGCTTCGTTGCTCACACCCTCATCGTCGCCGTTGGGGCCCGAACTCCGACGCCCCATTCGCGAATTCGGCGCGCGAGTCCGCGCCCACTGCGGATCGGCGCGCCGAAGTCACAGGTCGCCGAGGCCCGCGCTGACGGTGTCGAAGGCGGCGGTCAGTGCGCCGGGCAGGGATGCCGACTCGTCGGCCAGCCAGTGCCCGTACGCCGCCAGCGCGACCCCGAGCATCGTCCACGCCACGGTCTGCGGGACCAGGTCGGCGACCCGTGCGTCGAGCCTGCGGGCGACGAACGCCGCGACGACGGTGCGCCATCCCGCGTACATCGTCATCGAGTGCGCCTGCAGGGCGTCGGTCTCGAGGATCACCCGCATCCGCTGCCGGTGCCGTGCCGTCTCCGCGTCGTCGAACTCGTTGAAGGCCAACAACGCCGAGCGCAGGGCGGCCCGTAGGGGAACGTCGTCCGGGACGGCGTCGAGCAGATCGCGCAGGTGACCGAGGTGGGCGTCGAAGTCGCCCCACGGGATGGCGTTCTTGGAGGGGTAGTAGCGGAACAGGGTGCGGCGCGCGATGCCCGCGGCCTGGGCCACGTCGTCGACGCTGACCTCGTCGAACCCGCGTTCGGCGAATAGATCGAGCGCTACGTCGGCGATGTGATCCTGCGTGGTCGAGCGGCGCCTGCCCACGCGCGGCGCGACGTCGCCGGCAGCGGGGGCCCGGCGTTCGGATGCATTCGCCACGAATTCGCCCTTCCGTTTCGGCACTCGATGCCATATTCTTGCGACCTGGGTCACAATCGACGAGACCCACGACGCGAAAGGTACACATCATGGAGCAGGCGCAGCAGGCATCCGTGCAAGATCACGTCCAGGATGAACTCGTCACCGAGAGCCTCGTCGAAGAGGTGTCGATCGACGGCATGTGCGGGGTCTACTGACCATGTCGGCGTCCACCGCGGCCTTCGAGTCGGGGTCGGAGTCGACCGTGCCCGACGGCCCGGTGGTCCCCGCGCCGCGGTTCGATCCCGACGCCGGCTGGCGGCTGCACCACCAGGTGGCAGTGCGGCCCGAGCCGTTCGGGGCGTTGCTGTATCACTTTGGCACCCGCAAGCTTTCGTTCCTCAAGAACCGGAAGATCGTCGAGGTGGTCAACGCGCTGGGTGATCATCCCGACGCGCGCGCAGCCCTGCGTGCCGCCGGCATCGACGACGACCAGCAGGCGCCTTACGTGCACGCGCTGGGCGTGCTCGTCCAGTCCAAGATGCTGGTCCCCAAGGAGACTTCATGACCACCGTTGAATCGGCGCCCGCCCCGGCGATACAGCACGTGCCCCGGCTCGTCGACCAGTTCGAGAAGGGTCTCGACGCGCCGATATGTCTCACGTGGGAATTGACCTACGCGTGCAACCTGTCGTGCGTGCACTGCCTGTCCGCATCGGGCAAGCGCGACCCCCGAGAGCTGAGCACGCAGCAGTGCAAGGACGTGATCGACGAACTCGAGCGCATGCAGGTGTTCTACGTGAACATCGGCGGCGGCGAACCCACTGTGCGATCGGACTTCTGGGAACTCGTCGACTACGCGACCGAGCATCACGTGGGCGTCAAGTTCTCCACCAACGGGGTTCGCATCACGCCCGAGGTCGCGGCGAAGCTGGCAGCCAGTGACTACGTCGACGTGCAGATCTCGCTCGACGGCGCGACCGCAGAGGTCAACGACGAGGTGCGCGGACCCGGTTCGTTCGCGATGGCGATCCGCGCGCTGGAGAACCTCGCCGCCGCGGGTTTCCGCGACGCCAAGATCTCGGTGGTCGTCACGCGGCACAACGTCGACCAGCTCGACGACTTCAAGGATCTCGCAGACCGGTACGGCGCGACCCTGCGCATCACCCGCCTGCGGCCGTCGGGCCGCGGCGCCGACGTGTGGGACGAACTGCACCCCACCGCCGCGCAGCAGGTTCAGCTCTACGACTGGCTGGTCGCCCGCGGTGAAGGCGTCCTCACCGGCGACTCGTTCTTCCACCTGTCCGGCCTCGGCGAGCCCGGCGCACTGGCCGGGCTCAACCTGTGCGGCGCAGGCCGCGTGGTGTGCCTGATCGACCCGGTCGGCGACGTCTACGCCTGCCCGTTCGCCATCCACGAGAAGTTCCTGGCCGGAAACATCCTCACCAGCAATGGTTTTCAGGACGTCTGGCAGAACTCGCAGCTGTTCAACGAGCTGCGCGAACCGCAGTCGGCCGGTGCGTGCAGCGGATGCGGCCACTACGACGCGTGCCGCGGCGGATGCATGGCGGCCAAGTTCTTCACCGGTCTGCCGCTGGACGGGCCCGACCCGGAGTGCGTGCAGGGTTACGGCGAGCCCGCGCTCGCGGCCGAACGCAGCAAGCCGAAGTCGAGTGTCGACCATTCCCGATCCGGTGGCCGCAAGGGTCCGATCCCGCTCAAACTGCTGGTCGTTCCACCGTCGGCGCCCCCCAAGTCGTACTGCAACGAAAGTCCCGTCTGACATGGCCCGTGACATCTGGTTCGAAACCGTGGCGATCGCGCAGCAACGCGCGAAGAAGCGTCTGCCCAAGTCCGTCTACTCGTCGCTGATCTCCGCGAGCGAGAAGGGCTTGACCGTCTCCGACAACGTCGAGTCGTTCTCCGAACTCGGCTTCGCCCCGCACGTGGTCGGTGCTGCGGAGAAGCGGGACCTGACGACAACGGTGATGGGACAAGAGATCTCGATGCCGGTGATCATCTCGCCGACCGGCGTGCAGGCGGTGGATCCCGAGGGTGAGGTGGCCGTCGCGCGCGCAGCCGCGGCGCGTGGCACGGCCATGGGACTGTCCTCGTTCGCCAGCAAGCCCATCGAAGAGGTGGTGGCGGTCAACGGCAAGGTCTTCTTCCAGATCTACTGGCTCGGCGGTCGCGAGGCGATCCTGGAACGCGCGCAGCGCGCCAAGGAGGCCGGCGCGGTGGGTCTGATCACCACGACCGACTGGAGCTTCTCGCACGGCCGCGACTGGGGCAGCCCGAAGATCCCCGAGCAGATGAACCTGCGCACCATGATCAAGATGTCGCCGGAGGTGCTCACCAAGCCCCGATGGCTCTGGGACTTCGGCAAGACCCTGAGCCCGCCCGACCTGCGGGTTCCCAACCAGGGACGGCGCGGAGAGCCCGGACCTGCGTTCTTCGAGGCCTACGGCGAGTGGATGGGCACGCCGCCTCCGACCTGGGAGGACATCGCGTGGCTGCGCGAGCGGTGGGACGGCCCGTTCATGATGAAGGGGATCGTCCGGGTCGACGACGCGAAACGTGCTGTGGACGCGGGCGTTTCGGCGATCTCGGTGTCCAATCACGGCGGCAACAACCTCGACGGCACCCCGGCGGCGATCCGTTGCCTACCTGCCGTCGCGGCAGCGGTGGGCGATCAGGTCGAGGTGTTGCTGGACGGCGGCATCCGACGCGGCAGCGACGTGGTCAAGGCCGTAGCGCTCGGCGCCCGCGCGGTGATGATCGGCCGGGCCTACCTGTGGGGTCTGGCGGCCAACGGTCAGGCCGGCGTCGAGAACGTGTTGGACATCCTGCGCGGCGGAATCGACTCGGCGCTCATGGGCATGGGTCACTCCTCGATCCACGACCTCACGCCGGACGACATCCTGGTACCCGAGGGATTCACTCGCACGCTCGGAGCCTGACCTCGGCGCCGTCGCACCCGATTGGGGCTGGCGTGGCTCACGGGGCTGACGTGATGGCCCATCGGGTGCCGACGCGCCCGAGGTGAAGATGGATGCAGTTCATACGCCAACAATCGGCGCACGGCAGGTGAATTCGGCCTACCATCGGCGGGTGGCTTTACCCGGGGGGCTTGGGAACTCGACGTCGAGGCAGCTGAGCAATCTGTCGCCCGCGTTGATCGTTCCCATTGGTGCGCTGGAGCAGCATGGGCCACACCTGCCACTCGACACCGACACCCGCATCGCCGTTGCCGTGGCTACGGCGGTTGCTGGCCGGCTGCCGGGCGACTGGACGCTCGCGCCTGCCGTGAGCTACGGCTCCAGTGGTGAGCACCAGGACTTCCCGGGCACCATCTCCATCGGTACGGCTGCGCTGCGACTTCTGCTCCTGGAATTCGGCCGGTCGGCGTGTCAGTGGGCCTCGCGCGTGGTGTTCGTCAACGGCCACGGCGGCAACGTCGCGGCGCTGCGGGAGGCGGTGGGTTTGCTGCGCGACGAAGGGCGCGATGCCGCCTGGTGCTCGTGCACCGTCCGCGGCGGCGATGCCCACGCGGGCCATACCGAAACGTCTGTATTGCTACATATTTCGCCGGAAGACGTGTGGCTCGACGAACGCGTTGCCGGAAACGGCGCGCCACTGGCCGAACTGCTGCCCCGGATGCGGGAGGGCGGCATCGCCGCGGTGAGTCCCGTCGGAGTGCTCGGCGACCCGACCACCGCCACCGCCGCCGACGGTGAGACGTTGCTGGGGGAGATGGTGAACGGCGCCGTCGCCGCCATATCCGCGTGGGCTCCGCGGCCCGACGGGATGCTGAGGTGACGGGGCCGCGCCTGCCCGACGGCTTCGCGGTACAGGTGGATCGGCGTGTCAAGGTGCTCGGTTCCGGTGCGGCGCTGCTCGGGGGTTCCCCCACACGACTGTTGCGGCTGGCCCCGGCCGCCCAGACCATGCTCCGAGGTGGCAGGCTCGAGGTGCACGATGCGCAGAGCGCCCAGCTGGCACGCACGCTCCTCGACGCCACCGTTGCGCACCCCCGGCCCGCGTCGGGCCCGTCGCATCGCGACGTCACAGTGGTGATTCCGGTGCGCGACAATGCATCCGGGGCCCAGCGGCTGGTGCGGGCGTTGCGGGGGATGCGGGTGATCGTCGTGGACGACGGCTCGGCCGTGCCGATCAGGCCGTCGGACTTCGACGCGCAGCGGTGCGAACTCCAGGTGCTGCGCCACCCCACCAGCAGGGGCCCGGCCGCCGCCCGCAACACCGGTCTGCAGGCAAGCGGTACCGACCTGGTCGCTTTCCTGGACTCCGACGTGGTGCCGCGCCGCGGATGGCTCGAGGCGCTGCTGGGGCACTTCTGCGACCCCGCCGTGGCGCTCGTCGCCCCCCGCATCGTTGCGCTGCACGAGCCAGACAACCTGGTCGCGCGCTACGAGTCGGTGCGCTCGTCGCTGGACCTCGGCCAGCGGGAGGCGCCCGTGGTGCCGTTCGGCACGGTGTCCTACGTGCCGAGCGCCGCAATCGTCTGCCGTCGGCAGACCCTGGCCGACGTCGGCGGCTTCGACGAGACGCTGCAGTCGGGCGAGGACGTCGACCTGTGCTGGCGGTTCATCGAAGCCGGTGCCCGACTGCGCTACGAGCCGATTGCCCTGGTAGGGCACGACCACCGCACCCAGCTCCGAGAGTGGTTCACCCGCAAGGCGTTCTACGGGTCGTCGGCAGCACCGCTGGCCGTTCGGCACCCGGGTAAGACGGCCCCGCTGGTGATCTCCGGGTGGACGCTGCTGGCGTGGCTGCTGCTCGCCATGGGTTCGGGCATCGGCTACCTCGCCTCCACGCTGGTGGCCGTGCTGACCGGGCGGCGCATCGCCAAGGCGCTCAGCTCGGTCGACACTGCGCCCAAGGAGGTCGCCGCAGTCACCGCCCATGGCCTCTGGGCCGCGGCGTTGCAGCTGGCGTCGGCGATCTGCAGACACTACTGGCCGCTGGCACTGGTCGCCGCCGTGCTGTTCAAACGGTGCAGGCAGGTGGTCCTGGTCGCCGCCGTGGTGGACGGTGTCGTCGACTGGGCCACCAGGCATGCCGACGCCGACGGCGACGCCCACCGCGTGGGGCTGCTGAGCTACCTGCTGCTCAAGCGTCTCGACGACATCGCCTACGGTCTCGGACTGTGGACGGGCGTCGTCCGCGAGCGTCACCTCGGCGCTCTCAAGCCGCAGATCCGGACCTGAGAATCCACGCGAGAAGGATCGACACCGTTGCACGCTGATGTGCTCGTCGTGGGCGCGGGCAGCGCAGGCTGCGTTCTGGCCGAACGACTCTCGGCCGACCCCGAATGCCGCGTGGTGGTCGTCGAATCCGGGCCCGGGCCGTCCGATCCGCGGGTCATGGCGCAGATCAGCGACGGGCTGCGACTGCCCATCGGCGACGCCAGTTCGGTGGTCCGCCGGTACCGCACGACGCTGACCGACCACCCGCCGCGCTCGACGACGATCATGCGAGGCGCCGTCGTCGGCGGCTCCGGCGCCGTCAACGGTGGCTACTTCTGCCGCGGACTGCCCGAGGACTTCGACGCCTGGCAGCTGCCCGGGTGGAGCTGGGACGACGTGCTGCCACACTTCCGTGCCATCGAGACCGACCGCGACGTCGACGGCCCGCTGCACGGCACCGATGGCCCGATGCTGATCCGCCGCGTGCACGAATTCGAAGTGGGGGCACGTGCTTTCGTCGATGCCGCGCGCGAACTCGGTTACCCCTGGCTCGAGGACCTGAACGGGTCGTCACCCGGCGCACCACTGGAGCCCGGTGTGGGAGCGGTTCCGCTCAACATCGATCGAGGTACCCGCGTGGGCCCCGGCGGCGCCTTCCTCGGTCCGGCCGCTGGCCGGCAGAACCTGCGGGTGCTCGACCGGACGGACGTCACCCGGTTGCGCATCGAGCGGGGCAGAGTCGTCGGCGCCGAGTGCCGCGGACCCGACGGGGACGTCTTGGTAACCGCCGACCGAATCGCGTTGTGCGCGGGCGCGATCGGATCGGCGCACCTGCTGATGCTCTCGGGTGTCGGTCCGGCGCGCACGCTGACCGACGCGGGAGTGCCCGTGGTGGCCGACCTCCCCGTCGGGACCAGATGCGCCGACCACCCCGAACTGGTGTTGCCCGTCGACTGGCCCGCCGCCCCAGGGCGTCCGCCGCTCGAGGCGGTGCTCGTGACCGAGGACGGTCTGGAGATCAGGCCGTACACGACGGGCTTCGGCGCGATGACGGGCGGGCCAGGCGACGACCCCGAGGATCGCCCACATCTCGGCGTGACGTTGATGCGGCCCCGGGCGCGGGGTGTCATCACCATCGTGTCCGCCGACCCCGCCGTGCCGCCGCTGATCGAGCACCGCTACGACGCGGAACCGGCCGACGTCGCCCTACTCGAGGCCGGCGCCGAGCTGGCCCACGACCTCGCGGGCACGGGATACACGGCGCGGCAATCGTTCTGGTCGACGTCGCAGCACCTGTGCGGGTCGGCACCGATGGGCCTCGACGACGACGCGGTGCTCGACCCGCAGTGCCGAGTGCGCGGCGTCGAGGGGCTCTGGGTCGTGGACGGCTCGGTGATGCCGAGCATCACCGGGCGGGGTCCGCACGCGACGATCGTCATGATCGGCCACCGCGCAGCCGAATTCGTCAGTCGCTGACCGGTTCCGGAGCGTTCCGTCGCCGCGTGAGCTGCTGCACTGCCTTGAGTTGACGGCCGTCCCGGCCTGGCGCCCAGAGTCCCACCAGCACCGCCGCGACGGTGATCACCGACGCGAGGACCAGCAGGGAGGCGTTCATCGACTCCACGAACGCCGACTGCGCGATCTCGGCCAGCCGGGCGCCGGAGGGTCCCATCTGGTCGGCGACGGCCAGCGCCTGGGCCAGTGAGTCCGTCGCGGGCGCCCGCACCTGCTCGGGCAGACCGCCGAGTCGTGACCCGATCAGGTTGCCGTACTGCGCGGCCAGGATCGAGCCGGCCACCGCGATGCCGAGGGCGGCGCCGATCTCGCGGGTCGCGTCGTTGACCGCCGAAGCGACGCCCTGCTTCTCGTCGGGTACCGCACCCATGACCGCCGACGTCGTTGGTGCGGTGCACAATCCGATGCCGGTGCTCATGACCAGCAACGGCCATGCGAGCTGCAGGTAGGGGGAGTCGATCTCGAGCAGGCGCATCGACATCAGCCCCGCGGCGATCAGGATCAGTCCCACGGTCAGGACCAGCCGCAGCCCCAACCGGGGTAGATACCAGTTGTTGGTCGCGCTGAGGATCAGGACCGGTCCGATCAGCGGGGCGATGGCGACCGCCGTCTTCAGCGCGCTGTAGCCCATCACCAGCTGGATGTACTGAATGGACACGAAGAAGAAGCCGAAGTTGGCGAAGAACAGGATCGTGATGCCGACGGCCCCGGTGGCGAAGTCCGGCCTGCCGAACAGCCGGACGTCCAGAAGCGGATGGGTCAGGCGCAGTTCGACCACGGCGAAGGCCGCGGCCAGCGCGAGGCCCGCGGCCATGCAGCCGTAGACCAGCGGGTCGGTCCATCCACGCACCGGCGCCTCGACGACGCCGAACACGAAGACCGCCACCGCGCCGCCGATCAGGGCCGCGCCGCGCCAGTCCAGCGGCGTGGCGTTCTCGTCGCGCGAGGACGAGACGGTGAGGGTCAGGACGAACAGGACGGCGGCAGCACCGGCGAAGCACCAGAAGATCGACTGCCAGGCGAAGAAGTTCAGCAGCAGCCCCGAACCCAGGAAGCCCAGCACGGCACCGGAGCCGACGACACCGGCCCAGATGCCTACTGCCTTGTTGCGCTCCGACTTCGGGTAGGCGGCGGTCAGCAGGGACAGCGTGGCGGGCATGACGAACGCCGCGCCGGCACCCGCGACCGCCCTGGCGACGATGATCTGCATTGGGCTGTCGAAGATCACCGGCGCGAACGAGGCGACGGCGAAGATCGCAAGGCCGATCTGCAGTGCGCCGCGGCGGCCGTACCGGTCTCCGACCGCACCGGCGGGCAGCAGCAGGCAAGCGAGCACCAGCGTGTAGCCGTCGACCACCCAGGTGAGTTGGGTCTGGGTGGCGGAGGTGTCGACCGCGATGTCACCGAGCGCGGTGTTGAGGGCGATCATCGACGAGACGACCAGGCTGACGTCGAGGCAGGCGACGATCAGCAGCCAGACGCGGGCCCGAGATGACATGGCGGCCATGGCGGCGTCGGTAGGCTGATCTGGCCGGGCGAGAGCGTCGACCACGCGCGACTCCCTCCGGATGGGATATTTTCAAGACATTCCGTCTTGATGCGAGACTAACAGTCTTGTTTCCCGCGTTGGAGGTGACTCAAACCGATGACCGCTGGACGCACCGACCCCAGGCCTGCTCGGTCGCGGGCCCGCTTGCTCGACGCGGCCACGGCGCTGCTGAGCGCGGGCGGCCCCACGGCCGTGACCGTGGACGCCGTCACCCGCGCATCCAACGTCGCGCGCGCCACGCTTTACCGTCACTTCCCGAGCGGGAACGATCTGGTGGCAGCGGCGTTCCACGCGCTGATCCCGCCGGCGCCCATCCCGCCCGACGAGGGCTCGCTGCGCGACCGCCTGGTGGCCATGGTGCAGGCCCAGGCCGAACTCATCGCGGAGGCGCCGGTCAGCATCGCCGCGATGTCGTGGCTGGCACTCGGCGGCGACATGGAGCAGCTGCCCTGGGGCCGCCACAAGGGATCGGCAGAGAGCCAGGAAGTGCAGACCCTGCGCGAACGGGTGGCCGAGCAGTACGCGGCACCGTTCGACGCCGTGCTCGACAGCGACGTCGCGATCGCCGCGCTGGGCGAGGTCGACCGGACCCGCGCCGCAGCGCTGCTACTGGGGCCCATCGTGCTCGGCAAGCTGAGCACGCTGCCCGACTTCGACTACCGGCAGATCGCCGAGGTTGCCGTCGACGGCTTCCTCGCCACGCACGTGATCAACCGCGAAATTACTTGAGCGAGTAGCGAATCGGCAGGTGCTTGAGCCCGCCGACGAAGGTCGTCGCACTCAGCTCGGCGGTGCCCGTCAGCTCGATCGACTCGAGTCGCGGCACCAGTTCGGTGAACAGGCTGTTCATCTCCATCCGGGCCAACGCGGCGCCGAGACAGAAGTGGACGCCGTACCCGAAGGCGACGTGCTTGTTCGGGTCACGCCCGACGTCGAAGCGGAACGGCTCGTCGAAGACGTCCTCGTCGCGGTTGCCCGAGACGTAGGCCAGATACACCGAATCACCCTTGGCGATGTCGACCCCGCGGACCGTGGTGTCCGCCGTCGCCGTGCGCATGAACTCCTTGACCGGCGTGGACCAGCGGATCATCTCCTCCACGGCGGTGCCCATCAGACCGGGGTCGGTACGGAGCCGGTCGAGTTCGGACGGGTTCTCGATCAGGGCGAGCAGGCCACCGGAGATCGCGTCCTTGGTCGTGTCGTGGCCCGCGCTCGCGACGATCACGTAGTACGAGGCGGTGTCGATCTCCGACAGCGGCTCCCCGTCGATGCGCCCGTTGGCGATGGCGGACGCGAGATCGTCAGTCGGGTGTTCCCGCCGCGCCGCGGTCAATTTCGAGAAGTAGCCGAAGAAGTCGAGCAGGACGGCCATCTGCTCCTCGGGCGTCGTGCCCCGCTTGTACTCGTCGTCGTCGCCGCCGAACATCTCCTGGGTCAACATGTGCATGCGCCCGTAGTCCTCCTCGGGCAGGCCGAGCAGCGACATGATCACGTACAGCGGGAACTGCACGGCGATGTCGGTGACGAAGTCGCAAACCGGACCGATGTCGCGCATGTGGTCGACGTAGCGCTTGGCCAGTTCGTCCACCCTGACCTTGAGGTCGCGCATGGCCTTCGGCCGGAACCAGTCGGCGCCGATCGCTCGCACCTTGCGGTGGTGCGGATCGTCCATGTGGATCAGCGTGCGCAGTCCCATGCCCGCGTCGAGCTGCGCCTTGGCGTAGTCGTCGGCGGCAGCGGTCGAGAGCAGTGGTCGCGGTTCGCTGATGAACAGCTCGTTGTCCCGCTCGATCGCCATGATGTCCGCGTGCTTCGTGATCGCCCAGAATGGCCGGTACGGCGGATTGTCAATCCAGGCAACGGGATTGTTCGCGCGCAGGTGGGTCAGCGCGGTATGTAGCCGCTCGTCGTCGGCGTATGCCTTCGGGTCCGCAAGGACCTTCGCTGCTTCGTCCATCGTGGGCGTGCTCATGTGACTCCTCGCTTGCGGGCTGCGCAGTTGACGGGTGTCAACGGAGTCTAGGTGCGCGGGCGGGCGGCCACGGCCGGTTTGCGCGGATCGACTCCGAGCGCATCAGTACGCTCGGCGATCGTGGTGTCCCTCCGGCGGTGTCGTCCGATCGCGTTGCTCGCCGTCGCGCTCCTGATCGGGGGTTGCGGGGGAGCGGGATCGTCGACGGACTCCTCCGCACTGCCACCGGATCCGGCCGTCGTGACCACCGCGCAGGGCGACGTGCGCGGTGTCGTCGCTCCCGATCACCGGTTCTTCGGTGGTCTGCCGTACGCCGCGCCGCCCGTTGGCGCGCTGCGGTGGCAACCGCCCGCACCCGCGCAGCCGTGGACCGGCCTGCGCAAGGCCACCCGCGTCGGGCCGCGCTGCATCCAGGACGTCGGCGATCCCGAGATCGGCCGCCAGACCGACGAGGACTGCCTGACGCTGAACGTGTGGACACCGCCTGCGAACCAGGACGAGCGCAAGCCGGTGATGGTGTGGATCCACGGCGGCGCGTTCATCAACGGCAGTAGTGGCATCTACGACTCGAAGTGGCTCACGACGCGCGGTGACATCGTCGTCGTCACCCTCAACTACCGGCTCGGCGCACTCGGGTTCCTCGCGCACCCCTCGCTCGGGCCCGCGGGTGCGGTCGGCAACTACGGGCTGGCCGACCAGCAGGCCGCACTGCGCTGGGTGCACGACAACATCGCCGCGTTCGGGGGCGACCCCGACAAGGTCACGATCGCGGGGGAGTCCGCGGGCGGGATGTCGGTGTGCGACCACCTCGTCGCACCCGGGTCGAAGGACCTGTTCGACGGAGCGATCATCCAGAGCGGCCCGTGCCAGGCCCAACTGGCACTGCCGGAGGCGGAGCGGATCAGCGTCGACTACGCGCGCGACGTCGGGTGCGGTGACCCGGCGACGGCCGCCGCGTGTCTGCGCGCGGTGCCCGCGAAGCAGTTGCGCGACCCCGTCGAGTACTTCCGGATCGGCGACGACGCCCTCAGCGGTCCCGTGACGGGCACGACGACCCTGCCCGTCGACCCGATGGCCGCCTTCGCCGCGGGGGACGCCGCGCGCGTGCCGCTCCTGATCGGTAGCAACCGCGACGAGTTCACCCTCTTCCTCGCGCTCGAGTACCTCCGCGGCCAGGACCTGCTGCCCGCCGAGTACCCGGGCGTGCTGGCGCAGACCTTCGGCCGCGGTGCCGACGCGGTCGCGGCCAGGTATCCGCTGGACCGCTACGGCGGCAGCGCACCGCTGGCCTACTCGGCTGCCGTCACCGACGGGGAGTTCACGTGCGTCGACCAGCGCATCACCGCCGACCTCTCCCGCGAGTCGCCGGTGTACGCCTACGAGTTCAACGACCGCAAGGCGCCCACTCCCGAGCCGTTCCGGACGTTGCCCTTCCCGGTCGGCGCGAGTCACTCACTCGAGCTGCGGTACCTCTTCGACGTCGGCGGGGCGCCGCCGCTGAACCCTGCCCAGCAGACGCTGTCAGACCAGATGATCGACTACTGGAGCGAGTTCGTCCGCACCGGAGCGCCCGGGGTCGAGGGTCTACCGGAGTGGCCCGAGGCCGGCGACGACCCCGCGCGCAGCGACCGGCTGTCGTTCGTCCCCGACGACACCCACGTCGCCGACGACTTCACCCGGGTGCACCAGTGCGACTTCTGGGCCACCCTCCAGCGCTAGCGGTGCACCGAGCCTGCTGTCAGATCGCGATCTGGCGGGAAAACGCGATCTCCCCGCAGTCTCGGCGGGGGTTGGGCCCGGCTCGGGAGCGGCCCGGTAAAGTCGCCCTGACCGCACGTTGAACGTGCTCGCATGGCTTCGCCGGGGGATTTGGACGACGCCCGGATCTGAGGCATACTGTTCGGGTTGCCTCGAGCCGGGACGGGGACCTTCGGGTCTGCCTGGTAGAGGCATGCGACCAGTGTCCTCAGGGATGCATCCGGTCCCAACCTCGAACGTGACGAAATCAGTCGCGAGCGAGTGCGCGTGAGGGCGACACACCCGACCGCGGGGGTCGGTGAACCACAGATACGTAAACAGCGGCGGCACAGCCAGCGCGCGCACCTCGGGGCAACCCGGGGGCGGCGCAACAGACCAGGCCCTGACGGGGCCCGTTAGTAGTGAGGTAGGAGAAGCGTGGCGGGACAAAAGATCCGCATCAGGCTGAAGGCCTACGACCACGAGGCCATTGACGCCTCTGCGCGCAAGATCGTCGAGACGGTCACCCGTACGGGCGCCAGTGTGGTCGGCCCGGTGCCGCTGCCGACCGAGAAGAACGTGTACTGCGTCATCCGGTCTCCCCACAAGTACAAGGATTCGCGGGAGCACTTCGAGATGCGCACCCACAAGCGTCTCATCGACATCCTCGACCCGACGCCGAAGACCGTTGACGCACTCATGCGCATCGATCTGCCGGCCAGTGTCGACGTGAACATCCAGTAGGAGAACCAGAAACCATGGCACGTAAGGGAATTCTGGGCACCAAGCTGGGCATGACTCAGGTGTTCGACGAGAACAACAAGGTCGTTCCCGTCACGGTCGTCAAGGCCGGCCCCAACGTGGTGACCCGCATCCGCACCCCCGAGCGCGACGGCTACAGCGCCGTCCAGCTCGCGTACGGCGAGATCAGCCCGCGCAAGGTGACCAAGCCGGTCACCGGTCAGTTCGCCGCGGCGGGCGTCAACCCCCGCCGTCACCTCGCCGAGTTGCGGCTCGACGACGAGGCTGCTGCGTCGGAGTACGAGGTCGGTCAGGAGCTGACCGCCGAGATCTTCGTCGACGGCGCGTTCGTCGACGTCACCGGCACCAGCAAGGGCAAGGGCTTCGCGGGCACCATGAAGCGGCACGGGTTCAAGGGTCAGGGAGCCTCCCACGGCGCCCAGGCCGTGCACCGTCGTCCCGGCTCGATCGGTGGCTGCGCCACCCCGGGTCGCGTCTTCAAGGGCACCCGGATGTCGGGCCGCATGGGCTCCGACCGGATCACCACGCAGAACCTGAAGGTCCACAAGGTCGACGCCGAGAACGGCGTCATCTTGATCAAGGGCGCCATCCCCGGCCGCAACGGCGGACTCGTCGTGGTTCGCAGCGCGATCAAACGAGGTGAAAAGTAATGGCAGCGAAGAGCATTGACGTTCGCACCCCGGACGGCAAGACCGACGGCAGCGTCGATCTGCCCGCCGAGCTGTTCGACGTCGAGCCGAACATCGCGCTGATGCATCAGGTCGTCATCGCGCAGCTGGCCGCCAAGCGGCAGGGCACGCACTCGACCAAGACGCGCGGCGAGGTCTCCGGTGGCGGCAAGAAGCCGTACCGCCAGAAGGGCACCGGCCGCGCCCGCCAGGGCTCGACGCGTGCGCCGCAGTTCACCGGCGGTGGCGTCGTGCACGGCCCGCAGCCGCGCGACTACAGCCAGCGGACCCCGAAGAAGATGATCGCCGCCGCACTGCGCGGGGCGCTCTCGGACCGGGCCCGCAACGACCGGATCCACGCGGTCACGGAGCTGATCAGCGGACAGACGCCGTCGACGAAGGCGGTGAAGACGTTCCTCGGATCGCTCACCGACCGTCGCAAGGTGCTGATCGTGATCGGCCGCAGCGACGAGATCGCCGCGAAGAGCGTGCGCAACCTGCCCGGCGTGCACGTGATCTCGCCGGACCAGCTCAACACCTACGACGTGCTCGACGCCGATGACGTCGTGTTCAGCGTCGAGGCCCTGAACGCGTACATCTCGGGCGCGAAGACCAAGAGCACAGAGGAGGTGTCTGCCTGATGGCTACCGTGACCGATCCCCGCGACATCATCCTGGCCCCGGTCATCTCGGAGAAGAGCTACGCCCTGATCGAGGACAACGTGTACACGTTCATCGTGCACCCCTCCTCGAACAAGACGCAGATCAAGATCGCGATCGAGAAGATCTTCGACGTGAAGGTCGACTCCGTGAACACTGCCAACCGGCAGGGCAAGCGCAAGCGGACCCGCACCGGCTACGGCCAGCGCAAGGCCACCAAGCGCGCCATCGTGACGCTGGCCGCCGGCAGCAAGCCGATCGATCTGTTCGGAGCACCGGCCTAATCGGCCGGGAGTTAAGGATTCACTAGACATGGCTATTCGCAAGTACAAGCCGACGACCCCCGGTCGCCGCGGTTCGAGCGTCTCCGACTTCGCCGAGATCACCCGATCGACGCCGGAGAAGTCGTTGGTCCGCCCGCTGCACGGCACCGGCGGTCGCAACGCCCACGGTCGCATCACCACCCGGCACAAGGGTGGCGGCCACAAGCGCGCCTACCGCGTCATCGACTTCCGTCGTCATGACAAGGACGGCGTCGACGCCAAGGTCGCTCACATCGAGTACGACCCCAACCGCACCGCGAACATCGCACTGCTGCACTACCTGGACGGCGAGAAGCGCTACATCATCGCGCCGCAGGGACTGAAGCAGGGCACGATCGTGGAGTCGGGCGCCAACGCCGACATCAAGCCCGGCAACAACCTGCCGTTGCGCAACATCCCCGCCGGTACCGTCATCCACGCCGTGGAGCTGCGGCCCGGTGGCGGCGCGAAGATGGGCCGCTCCGCCGGTGTCAGCATCCAGCTGCTCGGCAAGGAAGGCACCTACGCGACGCTGCGCATGCCCAGCGGTGAGATCCGCCGCGTCGACGTGCGCTGCCGCGCCACCGTCGGCGAGGTCGGCAACGCCGAGCAGGCGAACATCAACTGGGGCAAGGCCGGCCGCATGCGCTGGAAGGGCAAGCGCCCGACCGTCCGTGGTGTCGTCATGAACCCGGTCGACCACCCGCACGGTGGTGGCGAGGGCAAGACCTCCGGTGGTCGTCACCCGGTGAGCCCGTGGGGCAAGCCAGAAGGCCGCACCCGCAAGAACAAGCCGAGCGACAAGCTCATCGTCCGACGCCGGCGCACCGGCAAGAACAAGCGCTAGGCCGGGAAGGAAAGAGCTATGCCACGCAGCCTCAAGAAGGGTCCGTTCGTCGACGACCATCTGTTGAAGAAGGTCGACGTTCAGAACGACAAGAATACGAAGCAGGTCATCAAGACCTGGTCGCGTCGATCGACCATCATCCCTGACTTCATCGGTCACACCTTCGCCGTCCACGACGGTCGCAAGCACGTGCCGGTGTTCGTCACCGAGTCGATGGTCGGACACAAGCTGGGCGAGTTCGCCCCGACGCGAACGTTCAAGGGTCACATCAAGGACGACCGGAAGAGCAAGCGGCGCTAATGACCACTGCAATCACTGAATACCCGTCCGCGACGGCGAAGGCGCGCTTCGTGCGCGTCTCGGCGTCCAAGGCACGCCGGGTGATCGACCTGGTACGCGGCAAGTCCGTGTCCGACGCGCTGGACATCCTGCGGTGGGCACCGCAGGCCGCCAGCGAGCCGGTGGCCAAGGTCATCGCGAGCGCAGCTGCCAACGCGCAGAACAACGACGGACTCGACCCGTCGACGCTCGTGGTCGCCGCCGTCTACGCAGACGAGGGCCCGACCGCCAAGCGCATCCGTCCGCGTGCCCAGGGCCGCGCCTTCCGGATCCGCAAGCGCACCAGCCACATCACGGTGATCGTCGAGAGCCGCCCGTCGAGGGACCAGGGCTCGAAGGGTGCCGGATCGGCTGCCGCAGCGCGCGCACGTCGTGCGCAGGGCAGCAAGGCCAAGAGCACGCAGGGACAGGCTCCGGCCAAGGCGTCCGCCAAGAAGGCCGATACGAAGGCCGACACGACTACCGAAGCGTCTGACGCGAAGGGAGGCTCGGAGTAGTGGGCCAGAAGATCAACCCCCACGGCTTCCGGCTCGGCATCACCACCGAGTGGAAGTCCCGGTGGTACGCCGACAAGCAGTACTCGGACTACGTCAAGGAAGACGTCGCGATCCGCAAGCTGCTGGCCACGGGTCTCGAGCGCGCCGGCATCGCCGACGTCGAGATCGAGCGCACCCGTGACCGCGTCCGCGTCGACATCCACACCGCGCGTCCCGGCATCGTCATCGGTCGCCGCGGCACCGAGGCCGACCGCATCCGCACCGACCTGGAGAAGCTGACCAAGAAGCAGGTCCAGCTCAACATCCTCGAGGTGAAGAGCCCGGAGTCGGTCGCGCAGTTGGTCGCTCAAGGTGTCGCCGAGCAGCTGAGCAACCGCGTGGCGTTCCGCCGTGCGATGCGCAAGGCGATCCAGTCGGCGATGCGCCAGCCCAACGTCAAGGGCATCCGCGTGCAGTGCTCGGGCCGCCTCGGTGGCGCCGAGATGAGCCGCTCGGAGTTCTACCGCGAAGGCCGGGTGCCGCTGCACACGCTGCGCGCCGACATCGACTACGGCCTCTACGAGGCCAAGACCACGTTCGGTCGCATCGGTGTGAAGGTCTGGATCTACAAGGGCGACATCGTCGGTGGCAAGCGCGAGCTGACCGCCGCGGCACCGGCAGGCGCCGACCGTCCCCGTCGCGAGCGTCCGACGGGTGCCACCCGTCCGCGCCGCAGCGGCGCATCGGGCACGACGGCCACGAGCACCGAGGCCGGCCGCGCTGCGTCCGGTTCGGCCGGGGACGAATCGCCCGCCATCGCCGAGGCGACCGTGGGCACCGAAGCTGCCGCAGGTGCAGCCGAGAGCACTACGCAAGAGTCAGGGAGCTAGCACATGTTGATTCCCCGCAGGGTCAAGCACCGCAAGCAGCACCACCCGCAGCAGCGCGGCATCGCCAGCGGTGGCACCTCGGTGAGCTTCGGTGACTACGGCATCCAGGCCCTCGGCCATGCCTACATCACCAACCGGCAGATCGAGTCCGCTCGTATCGCCATCAACCGGCACATCAAGCGTGGCGGCAAGGTGTGGATCAACATCTTCCCGGACCGCCCGCTGACCAAGAAGCCCGCTGAGACCCGCATGGGTTCCGGCAAGGGTTCGCCGGAGTGGTGGGTCGCGAACGTCAAGCCCGGCCGCGTGCTGTTCGAGCTGAGCTACCCCGACGAGAAGGTCGCGCGCGAGGCACTCACGCGCGCCATCCACAAGTTGCCGATCAAGGCACGCATCGTTACCAGAGAGGAGCAGTTCTGATGGCAGTGGGAACTTCGCCTGGCGAACTGCGCGAGATGACCGACGACGAGCTGACCGGTCGGCTCCGGGAGTCGAAGGAAGAGCTGTTCAACCTTCGCTTTCAGATGGCCACCGGCCAGCTCTCGAACAACCGTCGGCTCCGCACGGTGCGACAGGAGATTGCGCGCGTCTACACGGTGTTGCGCGAACGTGAGCTGGGTCTGGCGTCTGGACCCGTTGGTGAGGATTCGTAATGGCAGACAACGGTAGTGAAACCAAGAGCGGTGCGAAGGGTCCGGCGTACACGCCCAAGACCGAGAAGCCCCGCAACCGTCGCAAGACCCGTATCGGCTACGTGGTGAGCGACAAGATGCAGAAGACCATCGTCGTCGAGCTGGAGGATCGCAAGAGCCACCCGCTCTACGGCAAGATCATCCGCACGACCACCAAGGTCAAGGCGCATGACGAAGACGGCGTCGCCGGCGTCGGCGACCGGGTGTCCCTGATGGAGACCCGTCCGCTGTCGGCGACCAAGCGCTGGCGCCTGGTCGAGGTCCTCGAAAGGGCCAAGTAACACACGCCTTACGCACACGCCCGGTCCGTATAACGGACCGGGCGTTTTGCGTTGCCATCCGCCCCGGGGGGATATGGTGAGGATGACTAATTGTCACGTGTGTCAAAAATTGGGGGTCATGTCCGGTGGACAAGCGCGCATACGGCATGAGCGGGGTGGTCGCCGCTGCGGGCATCGGGTTGGCTCTGGTGACCGGTCCCGGCATCAGCGCCGCGGAACCGTCGGCATCGGATGCACCCGGACCCAGTTCGTCGTCGCCGTCGGCCGGCGCGTCGAACGCCGATGCCCCGTCGTCGAATACGACGCCCTTGCAGGGCTCTTCGGCCACGGGTCCCGCGCGGGACGGTAGCGGCGCGTCCGACACCTCCGCTGACTCCGACCCGGCCACCGACTCCGAACCGGCCACCGACCCGGTGACCGATCGCGACGAGTCCGACGATCCCGCCGATCCGGAACCCGAGGTTCCGTCGGATGCGGACGGGGATGCCACGGGAGAAGTTCCGGTCGAACCCGACGGCGACGTGACCGAACCTCGGGAGCCGGAGCCCACCGGCGGCGCCGACGGCGACCACGGATCGGACACGGCCGTGTCGACACCCTCACCGGCGCAGCATCAACCCACTCCCACGAACGCCACCAACGCCCCGGTGGGCGGCTCGAATTCCGCCTCGGGCACGGACGTCGAGACCGATCGGCCGACGGAACCGGCGTCGCCATCTGTCGAGATCGTGGTGATCGCCGAACCGGCCGACCCCAGCCCGGTCTCGGAGACGACGACACCCGAAGTCGCCGTGATCGCCGCACCCGATGTGCCAGAACGGCTTTCAGCGCAACCCGCCGGCATCGTCGCGACCCTGCTGAGCACGATCGACGCCACCGGTGCGCCAGGACCCGTCGAATCGCCATCGCTGTGGGCCGTCCTGGCATGGGTACGCCGACAACTCGGCGTCGCGACCATCTCCCAGACCGGCAATCAGTCGACGACGTCGGCGACGACCTCCACCGCGCCCGTCACCACCATCAACGTAAAGGACTACGGCGCAGTCGGAGACGGGATCACCGACGACTCTGCCGCCATCAAGGCCGCGCAGGCGGCGCTGTCGTCGGGCGAGCGGCTGTACTTCCCGCAGGGGAACTACCGGTTCGCCCAACAGCAGCCCGCCGGCAACGCAGCGGTCCTGCTCAAGGGACTGTCGAACGTGACGGTCGAGTTCGCGCCCGGTGCCCGGCTCTTGATGGACAACCTGGACGCCGCCGGACACGGCACGAGCCACGGCATCCGCATCGAGGGCTCGGCGTCCCACGTGGCGATCATCAACCCCACCGTCGAGTGGGTCACCCGGCCATCCGCACGCAGCTTCGGTGACGGAATCTCGGTGCTCGGCTGGCCATCCGACTCCCCGCCGCCGGCGGGTTGGACGGGCTCGACCGGCACCGTGCAGTTCGTGTCGATCGTCAACGCTCGCGTGGTCAACGCACCGCAGACCGGAGCGGTCGTGATGGGAGCGTCCGACGTGACCGTCACGAACTTCACCGCCATCGGAACGCTGGCCGACGGGTTGCACTTCAACGCGAATCGCCGCGTCACGGTCGACGGTCTCGTCGCGCAGAACACCGGCGACGACGGTCTGGCCTTCGTGACCTATTACGACCCGACTCAGCAATGGACCTACGGACCCGGAGACGGTCCGTTCAATCAAGCCGGCCTCGGCGAATGGAACAACGGCGGTTCCGTCGCCTCCCACATCACGGTGACCGGTGGCTCCGCCAGCGGCGTCCGGGTCCAGGGTGGCTACGACATCACCATCAGTGACGTGACGGTGACCGGCAAGGACTACGGAATCCAGCTCAACTCCGCCAAGGCGGTCGGCCCGGGTGACTGGACGAGCCTCGCGTCGCGCGACATCCACTTCTCAGACGTGACGATCGACGGCGCCCAGACCGGAATCGTGCTGGCCACCAATAACATCGACGGCACTGAGGCCTCCATGTGGTGGGACTTCGGAGGCTCGTCGTTTACCGACGTCGTCATCCGCGGTTCGAAGAACTGGTCGCTCGCCGTCGAGACCCCCGCGGTGACGACGAGCAAGTTCGCCGGCATCACGCTGCGCAACGTCTACGCCGAGAGCCTGGCCGCCAGCGGACCGACCGTCGGCGGCAACGGCGGAATCCTGCTGGCCTCGCTGCGCGACTCGGTGATCGACGGCGTACGACTCGTCGCCGACCACCCGAGTGACGTCATCGTCACGGGCGCTGGCGCGATCCGCGGGGCGCTCGACGTCGCCGGCCTCCCGTCGGCGAACCTGACGATCGACGACCTGGTGCTCGAGGGTCCCGGACGGATCCTCGTCCAGGACATCGCCGGAGTGACGTTCGGCAACGTGTCGTCCAGCGGTGCGGACGGCAGCGCCGTCGTGCTGTACCGGGTCAAGGACGCCTCCTTCGAGAACATCACGGCGTATCTGCCAGGACGCGGCACCGGGTCGGGCTACGGCGTACAGATCCTGCAGGTCTACGACCTCGACATCGCGAACATCACGGTGACGATGGACGACCACGTCGGGACGTCATGGTGGGCAGTGGAACTCGGCGGCGGCAACCCGGATCAGGACGTCGCAGGCCAAGGTGTCCGCATCGAGAACGTCACGTACGTCAGCGGTCGCGACGACGTGGACTCCGACATCGTCGTCCAGGGCGGCCCCTACGGGCCCGTCGACTGGTACATCAATGCTCAGTGGCGCCACGAAGGCGAGGCCACGCCGCAGTGGCGATCAGCGACGTACGGCGACACCACCCCGCTCTGACACGCGCTCTGCACCCGCTACTTCTGCACCCCGGTCTCGTGATGCCCGCGCTCGGTGTTCACCCGCCACGGGTCGACTTCGGCTCCGAAGTACCGGTCGACGCTGTGCATCGCGCTCAGCATCGCGTGGTCCTGATTGTCGTAGCGATGCATGCCATTTCGGCCGATCGGGTGCAGCGTCGGATGGCTCTGTCGGAGGTAGTCGCGAATGCGAGCGACGTTCCGTTCGCGCGTGGGATCGTAGACCGGATAGGCGAACCGCGACCGGACGATCATCAGGTGGTCGATCACCGGGTCGTCGAAGCCGAGTGCACGCAGGTCCTGCTCGACGATTGCGCCCAAGCCCGCGTCGCTCGCCACCCACGTGTCTTCGTCGGGCAGGGTGAAGTACTCGAGGCCGAGGTAGCTGCCCTTCCAATCGTGCGGGGCGAGCGCACGGGACCAGTGCCCGTAGTTCTGGATTCGTCCGACCCGGAACTCACTGCCGGGGGTGTAGACCCAGTTGTAGGGCATGTCGTACTGCTGGCGCAACGCAACGGCCACCGTGATGACCGCGCGATGGCGCAGGGCCGCCGCGACCGCACGGATGTGCCTGGGCGGCGCCGGGTCCAGCGTCTCGACCAGCAACCGCAGCGGCATACTCGAGAACACGGCGTCCCCGGAGACGGTCTGGCCGTCGTGTAGCTCCAACGTCCAGCCCCGGCCGTCGTACCGCACGGCGCAGACCTGGGAATGGAGATTGGGAATGGTGCCCGACTCTGCGAGCCTCGCCGCCGCTGCCTCCCACAGTTGGCCGGGACCGAACCGGGGGTAGCGAAACACGTCCTGCTCAGCCGGATCGTCCGCCCGGGGTGTGCGCCAGGTAATCGGCTTGATGCGCTGGTTCGCCCAATCGCTGGCGATCTCCGCGGGATCGGCCAGCCAGGTCTTCCGCACGTAGCCGTCGAAGAACTTCCGATACCAGTGTCGGCCGAACTCGTGGGTGCCCCACTCGCGGAAGCTGGCCGTGCCGGGGGTCGGGACGTCATGCCAGAGCCGGGACCACAGCAGGCTGCCTGCGCCGCGCATTCCCTTCGCGATGCCCATCTGCGTCAACAGATCACGCCCGACGAGCGGGTACCGGACGAAGTGACCGTCGACGAGCATGGCCGAGCGCCGGGGCACCGAGATCCACTCGTCGGGCGGGAGTAGCGACTTCCAGAGGTCGAGGATCTCCTCGCTCTGGGTGAAGAACCGGTGACCTCCGGGGTCGATGCGCCATTCTCCGTCGGTCGGCGTGCGGGCCAGACCGCCGACGTGGTTCGTCGCCTCGAAGATTCGCGGTGTGGCTCCCCGTTCGACCAGCTTCAGGGCAGCGGTGAGCCCGGCCGGACCCGCGCCGACGATCAACGGGTTTCCGTTCGACACCACGGTGACTACCGACCCCGGAGTTGGGGCAGGCGTCGGTAGTCGGCGACGATGTCGTCGATGCGGCTACCCGTGAGGTCGTTCAAGGGCGTCGTCAAGAAGATCAGTTGCGCGTACTGACTCTGGAACGGCAGGAACCCGCTCAGCAGTGGCTCCGGAGTCGTTCGGATGACCAGGTCGACCGCGCCGATCTCGAAGGCAGCCGAGATGTCACATCCGTCGCGCTCCGCCCGACGCTGAGCGGCGCGCAGTTCGTCGGCTGCGTCATAGGCGGCGAGCACGTTGATCCGGAAGTCCTCGCCGGTCATCGCGGCCTCGACATGTTCTGCCGCTGCGACGTACTCGGCAGGCAGTGCCGTGCGATCGCCGTGCAACCGCACGCTGCACGCGGAGCCGTCGAAGTGCTGGGGGACCAACGTATTGAGGAAGTGCAGCGACGCCGAGTACACCGCATCGAGTTCGTCGTCGCGGCGCCCCAGGTTCGCCCGACTGAGGTTGTACACCGATACCGTCGCAACGTCGTTGCGCTGCAACGCCAGCAGGATCTCGACGACCTTCTCCGCACCGCGCAGGTACGCCTCGGACAGCGATGTCCCACGGGTCTGCGCCCACCGCCGGAGTCCGTCGGGGATCACGCCTACGTGTGCGGGGTGAGCGGAGATGCTCAGTCCTCCGCACTGCGGAGCACTGCCAGGACAGTGAGGACGAGGATCTTGAAGTCGAGGTTCAGCGACCAGTTCTCGATGTAGTAGTTGTCGAACTCGGCGCGGTCGGCGATCGACGTCTGCCCCCGTAGTCCGTGCACCTGAGCCCAACCGGTGATGCCCGCCTTCACCCGGTGGCGATCGCCGTAGCGTCGCACCTGCATCTCGAACAGCTCCACGTACTCGGGCCGTTCGGGACGCGGGCCGACCAGGCTCATGTCACCGCGCAGGACGTTGACGAGTTGCGGCAATTCGTCCAGTGAGGTCTTGCGCATGATCTTGCCGATCCGCGTGCGCCGGTCGACCCCCTCGACCCCGCCGGGCGCGGCGCCAGCCGCCAACTCGAAGTCGTCCTTGGCCGGGTCGAGGGGACGCATGCTGCGGAACTTCAAGCAGCCGAAGACCTTGCCGTCACGGCCGATCCGGTCCTGGCTGAAGAAGATCGGCCCCGGCGAACTGAGCTTGACGAGCAGCGCCAACCCGAGGAACACCGGTGAGATGAGGAGCAGGCCGAGGCCGGCAGCCGTCCGGTCGCACGCGTGCTTGACCGCGAACTGCCAACCCCTCGGGTCGACCCGGCAGAGGACCATCAGCGGTACGCCGCCCAAGTGCTCGACCCAGGCGCCCCCGCTGACGGCGTCCATCACCCTGGGCACCACCCGAACCCGCATGCCGAGGTTCTGCGCCTCGTGCGCGGTCCGCGCGAGGCGCTCGTCGGACACCGTCGAGGGCGCCAGGATGAGTTCGGCGGCGCCGGTTGCGCGAGCGGCGATCTCGAGGTTGTCGATGGTGCCGAAGTACGGCACGTCGAACCCGTCCGCTTCGGTCGGCCGGGAATCGTCGAGTAGGCCGACGGGATGCAGTCCGTAGTCGGGCACCTGACGCATCCGTGTGACGAGCTGGTGGGTGATCGGGCCCGAGCCCACGATCAGCGCAGGCGATCCGAAGCGGTACCTCCGCCGCAGGTATCGCTGCGCCAGGGACCTGATGAGCCGAACTCCAGGTATGAGAATTGCTGCGCACAACCAGATTCGCACCATCACGTCGCTGGGACGGACGTACTCGCCGATGACTTGCCCCGGCGTGAACGGCGGCACCAGCAGCAGCATGATCGTCAAGGTCGCCAGCGTGGCGACGGCCACCGACGTCTCGACCGGTTCGAAGTCGTCGAGGAAGCGATGGTCGAGGCGTCGCCGGTACATCGAGCGCGTGCCGAGGATGACGACGACCACCGGCACGAATATCCACGAGTACAGGGCGATGTTGCGGTCACCGACGGGGCCGGGGGTCAACCACTGTGCCAGCAAAACCGCCCACACCGCCGCCCAGACGTCGAGCGCCACCGTCAGGGCACCGTAGCCGGACTCGGATCGAAGGCGTTCGAGGAAGCGGTGCGGGGTAGGGGCGTCGCGGCCGGACGGCGGACGCACGGCGTTCGTCGGCAGCGTGACGCGCTGCCGACTCGGCCCCGAACGGGCCTTCGCCTTCACGTCCATTTGCATGCAGCACATCCCCCGCCGACTCCGAGGTAACCAACCTTAGGGGCGCCGAGCCGACTCCGCAGAGTAATTAGCGGCTGGGTCAAGAAATTTGTTCAGCATCGTAAAAGAGTGCCATCGTCCGCGATAGCTGGACGGCAGTGGTCAGCGGGCGGAATCGGACGTGGCGCCGAAGATGCGTTCGGTCGCCAGCGCCGCAAGGTCGCTCAGCACTTGGACGTGCCCCGTGCCCCACAAGCGTGGCTTGGTGTCGAATACGCACAGCGTGCCGATGGCATTTCCATCGCCATCGATGAGCGGAATGCCCAGGTAGGCCACCAGGGTCCCATCGCGGACGGCAGGGTGGTTCTTGAACACCGGGTCCGCCCGCGCGTCCTCGAGAACCAGGGGTGCGCGGTTTGCTACGGCGTATTGGCACATCGACCGGCTGAGCGGCGTCTGCCTTTCCTGCGGAGACGTGATCTTCATGCCCGCTGCGCTCTTGAAGAACTGACGATCGGAATCGACCAGCGACACCAGGGCGAAGGGCGCGTCGAGTGCATCGGCTGCGGCGCGGGTGATCCGGTCGTAGATCTCCTCAGGCGGCGAATCCAACAGTCCGGTGGCATACAGGGCGCGCAGCCGGCTCGGGTCGGTTATCGAGGCGGTTACGCTCGGCATGGCGGATTCGGCAAAGACGCCGGCGTTGGAGAGGTGGGTCAGCAAATCGTCGATGACCGGGCTGTCGACGCGTCGCTGGTCGGCGATCATGCGCGACGCCACGGCGCGGACGACGTACTGATCGACGTCCTCGCCGGCCTCCCGAGCCCGTTCAGCGAGCAGCGAGTTGAGCCAATCGTCGAAAGCCTCGAGCCCGCCGGTCACTCGCTCACGGTAACCGAACATCGGTGATCTGGTGTACTGCTAAGCATTTACCACTTCCGCGTGAGCAGGCACGTGGTACCGATGCGGTGCAGATTATCGACAGCACCGTAATCTTTGGTCGTCCGATCGACGAAGGAGGCGACGTGCTGGAAGCCCGAATCAGCGGCCGCCCCGTCGACCTCCTCTTCGATGCTCGCCACGTGCATCAGAGCGGCATCGGTACCTACATCCGGACCCATCTGCCACATCTCGAGGACTCCGCGGCTCGCCAGGGTCTGTGCTTGGCAGTCCTGGCAGGTCGGGACTCCCTGCCCGAACTGCGCCCCAGCACCGACGTCGTCGTCGCGTCGGATCCGGCCGCACCCATGTACTCCGCGGCGGAACAGCGGGTGTGGCGTGACGCGTTCGACCAGATCCGTCCGCGGGCGGTGTGGCTGCCGCACTACCCGTACCCGGCGGCCCGGCTGAAGCCCCGCCACCGCAGGATGCTGACCTACGTCACCGTGCACGACACCATTCACGTCCTGCCGCAGAGCATCAGCGGCCAGAGCTTTGCGTACCGCATGTACGCGCAGTTGATGCTGCGCGCCGACGCCCGGTCGTGCAGGCGCATCTTCACGCCGTCAGAGGCGACCGCAGCTGCGGTGCGGAGCATCGCGTCGTCCGCGCGGGTCCAGGTGGCGCCGATCCCGGTCGACGAAGCATGGCTGGAGCCCGCCGATCCGAGCCGGTCTCCGGTCGACGGCCGCTACCTGCTCTACGTAGGAAACACGAAGCGATACAAGAACTTACCGCTGTTGCTCGAAGCGTTCTCCGATGTGGCCGACACCGTTGCGCACAAACTCGTCATCGCCGGGGGAGGCGCCACGGTGCGGACCATGGACGAACGGGTCCGCCAACTCGCCGAGGACCACGGCGACCGAGTCGTGTTGATCGGACAGGTCGAGTTCGCGGTACTGCGGGCCTTGGTGGCAGCGGCGGAACTCCTGGTGATGCCGTCCCTGCACGAAGGCGCGGGATTGCCTCCACTGGAGGCGATGGCGTCGGGCACGGCCGTGCTCTCCTCGGACATCCCGGTGCTCCGCGAGACGTGCGGTGACGGCGCCGACTACTTCGACCCGCACGACCGCGAGGGCCTTGCCCGGCTGATGCGCCGATACTGCGAAGACGACGTGGCGCGCGCCGAACTCGCGCTGCGGGGACTCTCCCACGTCACGACGCGGCAGCAGCGGATCGACCCCGCACTCGCCGCTGACTCGATCTGCCGGGAACTGGCCTCGAGTACGCGGTGAGCACCACGAGGCGCCGGATCCTGGCCGGTCTGCCCGCCGCAGCCGCCCTCACTCTCGTGGCGGGATGCCGGGGCGGCGGCAGTGCGGTGGTCGACGTCAGGGCCCACGGCGCCGTGGGTGACGGGATCGCCGATGACTCGCGGGCCATCCGGGACGCGGCCGCGGCGGTGCGATCAGGTGGCACACTCCATTTCCCGGCAGGCACCTATCGTTTCGCGCAGCGTCACCCACCGGGTACCGCGGCGATCGTGATCTCCGGTGTCTCCGACGTCGCGGTGGTCTTCGAACCCGATGCGGAACTGTTCATGGACAACCTCGATCCGGCCCTGGGCACCGGCACCAGCCACGGCCTCCTGGTCCGCGGGCCTGCCTGGCGAATCGCGTTGCGCAACGTCAACATTCGCTGGGCGTCCGGTGCCCGCCGTTCCATGGGGGACGGGATCAGGGTGATGGGCTGCCCCGCTCCCAGTTCCAGCGCGCCGCGCCCGTGGTCGAGGCCCAGGCCGCCCGTGGCCGGTGTGACGTTGACGGGCTGCACCGTGCGGTCGAGTCCCCAGGCCGGCGTGATCATGATGGGGGTGTCCGGCATCGCAGTCGCCGGCCTCCGAGTCTCCGGCAGCCAGGCCGACGGGCTGCACTTCAACGCCTGCCGACGGGCAGAGATCAACGGGTACACCGCGCGCGACACCGGCGACGACGGACTGGCCCTCGTCACGTACTTCGCCGATCGGTTCGCCATCGACGCTGCTGCACATACGTTTTCGTTCCCAACGCTGACCGAATGGTCCAACACCGACTTCACCATCGCCAACGTCAGCGTCACCGGGGGCACCGCGAACGGCGTCCGCGTCGCAGGCGCACGACGGGTCACCCTCGGCGCACTCGCGGTTGCCGGGGTGCGCACCGGATCCGCGGTCATGGTCGACTCCGCGGCACCGGGCACCGACGTGGGATGGAACTACGTGGCCAGCCGCGAGGTGCGCGTCACCGACGTCACCGCAACCGACTGCGACACCGGCATTCACCTACTGGCCCGACCCAGCGATACCGGTGACCCGCGCTTCACCGACTTCGACGTACACGTCGACGACGCCAAGCTCGACGGGTGCACCAACTGGGCGGTACGCGCGGAGACGCTGAGCGGACGCGACGTCAGTGGCCTCTCGATCGACGACTGCAGCATCTCGTCGACGTCGACGACGGGCGGCAGCGGGGGCGTCGGCATCGACGACGCACGAGGAATCACGTTCGGACGACTCGACGTTCGGCACGCCACCCCGGTCACCGTGTTCTCGTTGGGCAACGCCAAGGCGCTCGCCGTCGACCAGATGGCCGTCGTGATCGACCAGACCGAGGCGCCCGCGGCCACTCCGGCGCCCTGCGTCGTCCTCGACTCCAGTACGGGCTTCATCGACGAACTGCGCGTCCGCTGGCCTGCAGCGCCTGCTCCCTGGGTGCCCGTGCGGATGTCCCCGGCCGACCACTGCGGCAGTGCCGACCGCCGTGACGCACCCGTCGGCATCGGAACTCTGGACGTCAGCCCGCCGGTGGTCGAGTCGACGGTCGGGTGCTCCTAGCGGCTAGACGCGTTCGGCTCGCGGTGGCCGGACCCGTGCCGCCAGCAGTGCGCTGCCTGCCGTGAGCAACAGCAGGAAGACCACGATGCCGTAACTCAAGATCTGCACGCGCCACACCTCGAGGAAGCAGTACGCCACCACGCCCGACGATGCGGCGATCACCGGGCTGAAGCTGAATATTCGGGCGAAGGCGTAACCGGCGAAACCGTAGGCCACGATGGTGTACAGCCAGCCCCAGCTCCCGTACTCGGAGTAGATGTCGGCGAACACCGAGTTGGTGAAGAAGTTCCCCGCGAACGACACCGAATAGCCGTAGACCGACGCCTGTTTCCAGCTGTCGTCCTTGGCCACCTTGTTGAATTGCAGGAACGTGGGCTGTATGGCGTCCAATGACGTCACCGGACCGCCCTGGTTCTCCCACGCGCCGCTCATCACCGCGGTGGAAACGCCGAGCTGGACCTGCGCGGGCACGGCGAGGTAGGCCCCGGTCTGGTACAGGTTCATCGCCACCGGGTTCGACACGCCCGCCTCGCGGTAGTAGTTCGCGTTGCGGAAGTAGTTGAGTGCGGTCAGCACCGCGAATCCGGTGAGCACGATCAATGCGACCGCCACCCACGTCCGCGCTCTCGAACCGCTCGCCGGCGACCGTGGTTCCCGGCTCCTGACCCACGCGGCGAGGTAGACCGCGCAGGCCATCATCAGCGCCAGCCGGGAGGCAATCATCGCGTTGGCGACCAGAAGCAGGACCGCGGCGACCATGTACGGCCACCCGATGACCTTCTTGCGCCAGAGATGAACGCCGATGGGAGCAGCCAGGATCGTGGCGTACCGCAGTGTCTGCGGACCCGCGAAACCCGACAGCGCATTGCTGAAGTCGTTGGCGGTCTGTTCGCTCAGCGATTCGACGATCGCGGCGATGCCGCCCACCCTCATGAACGCGTAGCCGACGCCGATCGCACCGGCCGCCAACAGGATGAAGAAGTACCGCCGCTCGAACCAGGAGGTGTTGGTCCGCTCGGTGCCGAGCAGCGGGCGGGTCCGCTGGGCGCCCAGCAGGAAGCCGACCGTCGACACCATCACGATGGCGCCGTACCACAGCAGGAGCAGGGCAATGCCTCCACCGGTGGCGTTGGCCGGGGTCGAAAAACCGTTCAGCGCCTCGGACATCGTGCCTGCGAGCCCGAGTTCGCGGGTGGCGACCAGACCCCACCACGCGAGGAACGACGCGGTGACCGGAGCGAGGATGAAGACCGCGGGCCGGAACCACGCCGGTGCCAGACGGGGGGCGTCGGTGTCGCGCACGACGGGGTCGAGGCCCGTCGCCGTGGTGGTCACCCGCCGAACCGTTCGCGGACCCGCCGAGGGCCGAACGAGGCGGCATACTCGGGTGCTCCTCTGACCGCGGCGCGGTGGTAGACGACGGCGGTGATCGCCTCGGACACGACGAACGCCAGGAAGATCGCCGAGATGTCCTCCCACACCAGCAGGAAGCCGACGCTCACCGCGAGGTAGACCACCGTGCTGGCGGCGCGAATCCAGAACACCAGCACCGTCTCACCCGCCTTGCGGAGCGCCGCGAACGGCACGGTCGAGACCAGGGTGACGACCTTCCAGAGACACCCCAGCAGCATCGCGACGGCTCCCACGGCCTGCCACGCAGGTCCGAAGACCAGGCTGCCGAGCCCCCCGAACGCGGCGATCAAGACCACGGCCATGCCGACGGCGAACACGGCGACGAACGCCTTGAGTTCGCCGCGATGACCGTGTGCCAGCAGGCGATACCTGCCGTACGCCAGGATCGGCTCCACCGCGCCGGCGACCGTCGTGATGACGCGGAAGGTGACCGAAGCCACCGGCCCGACCATGACCAGCAGGACCGAGGTGATCGCGGGTTGCACGGCACCCACGACGGCGGTCTCGCCGGTGACCCAGCTGGATCGCCGGACGTCCGGTGGAAAGCCCATGTGCGGCATCGATCGTCGAGGGTGATACCGCACCACGACGGCCAGGAACGCGCCGAGCGCGAGCACCCGTACGCAATGCGGGTTCTGATGGGCCGAAAGCGCAAGCGCGCCGACGCTGCTGACGATCAACGCCCCGGCACCGAGTCCCTCGCGCTTCCATTCGCCGGTGACGACGCCGATGGAGCGGGACATCAGGAGGCCGGTCATGATGCCGATGGAACTGGCCATCAGCACCGGCGACGACGCGACCGCCGGCCCGACGGCCAGCAGCCCCGCGGCGGCGAGGGCGACGGCCACCACCCAGGCCGGCAGCCCCAGCGGTCCCTCGACGCCCGGCGTGGCCAACCGGCCCTCCACGACGAAGGCGTTGAAGAGCTGGGCGACGTAGACGCCGACGGCGAGGGCCAGCGCGAGGAAGCCCTGCGTCTCGATGGGGGCGATGCGCGCATAGATGGCGATGAAGATCGCCGGGAACACGTTGAGCGCCAGGCCGGCGCCGACCTGAACGGCCGTGTGCAGGTGCCGGGCGTCAGGCATCGCCCCACCCGGCCGGCCGATCCGGTGGCGTCCTGCCCATCACCGGGAGTTCGGCCGTTCGCCCGCGTCGTCCGAGATCACCGGCGGATCAGCGGCTTCCGCGGTCGCCCGCCGCCTGCCGAACCGTTGGCGCTGGGACCGGTGGTGGGTGAACACGGCGACCACGGGCGCGGAACTGGCCGCGGTGGCCGATCGCAGCGCCAGCGCGGCAGGCACCGTGTCGGCGTCGAGTCGTGCCACCAGCACGATGTCGGTGGCGGACCCGATGACGTCCGGGGACAGCGTCGAGTCACCGACGGCGCCTCCCAGGACGACCCGCGTCGTCGGCGACGGCTCCGAGCCGGGCCTCGAGTGCTGGCCCTGGCCCGACGGGGTCGTCGCGTCTGCGAGCGGCTGATTCTCGGCGGCCGCGAACTCCAGCAGCGACGCCACCACTGACGCCCCGGAGGACTCCGATGCCCCGATCACCAGGACGACGCGACTCGGTCCGGGGGAGGGGCACTGCGCGAAGAGGGTGCGTGCCAGGCGCCTGTGGTCGTCGGTCCAGTCGTCGTCGGACGGCAGGTCGAGGTCCACCGCAGGCAACAGCACGCCGTCCACACCGTCGGTCATCGTCTTGACCAACGAACCGCGGCCTGAACGCCGTCGCCGGGCGAGCAGGACCGCCATGACGCTCGCGCCGCCGAGGAGCGCACCGAGGAACACCCCGATGACCCATTGCGCCGAACTCGGCTCGTTCGGGATCGGTGGCTGCACGACGAGCAAGTTGCCGGCCTCGGCTGCCTGCAATTCGATGCTCTCGCGAACCCGTTGCAGTTCCAGTGTCCGCGTGGGGTCCGCCGCGTTGCGCCGTTGCCACTGTTCGAGCCTCGGCAGGATCATCCGCATCTGCTCGTCGACGCGCTGCTCGAGTTCCTCGCCGTAGAGGTCGATGGCCGTCTGGACCGTTCGGATGGCGTCGTCGCGGGATCCGCTGCTGTGGCTGATCGTCACGATCGACGACTCGCTGGCTTGGGCGATGTTCAGTTCGGCGGGATCGTCCATGGCCATCTTCCTGGCCACGGCGGCGGCGAAGCCCTCCCCGGACAGGTAGGCGATCTCGCCGGCGACGAATGTCGTTGTGTTGCCTTGATTGTCGGGGGTGATCTGACTGGCCCCACCCGCAATGGCAGTGAGATCAGCCGGATTGTGCAGACGCAGGAAGGCGGTCGCGGTGGTGTCGGAGGCCGGGGTGCCGAACGCCAACCCGCCGATGAGGCCGCCCACGCAGGCACCGATGATCGCGGCCAGGATCAGCTTGGTCATCGCGAAGCGGGTTTCGAGTGACGTCATCGTCGCGATCGCGGGCGCTTTCGACACGCTTGCAGACAACTTCTCGGCGCTCCGTCCTGGGCCTCACAGTGCGATCAACATCGTAGTCGAGGCCGTGCGCTACGCCGGTCGAACACCTCGACGATGCGCAAATGCGCCGGCGGCTCGACGCGTCATTTCCGCAACGCATGTCGCCGCCGTGCAAATACAGCAAATTCGTAGTTGCCCGCTTGGCTCTCAATGCCACCAATGTTAACGAAATCGACGGCGGCTGCGCGTCGTTTGCGCAGGTCTCGAAGTGGCGCGGTGACGGTTGAATTGCCCGGCGCGCGTTCTCCACCGCGGCACACCGTTTGCCGGTATCGTCCGACGCCGGGAATGAGATTCGAGAAGCCCACTCACCGAAACTGGAGCGGCAGTGTCTCTTGAGTTCAGGCCACCATTCCGGCGGCGCAAGCGTGACAACGGCATTGGCGTGGCACTGGCCATGCTCCTGTCGATGCTGCTCGTCACCGCACTCAGCGGCGCTGAGGCGGCGCACGCCGATCCACTGAACTCGAACCTCGAGCCCGGTGCCGAACTGTCCCTGCCATGGACCGGACTCGGGTTGCCGTCGGAGATCACCCTGGCCGGGGTCAACACCAACCAGGACTTCACCGTCCCGGTGCCATCCGGTTTCGCCGTCACCCGACTGCGCGGTCTCATCCACTCCCCGGTCGACTTCGGTGCGGGTTTCGTGGAGATCGTCGACGGCACCGGACGATTCCTCGCAACCGTCGACCTCCCCGCCGTCACGCCGAGCCAAGCCGTCGTGCCATTCGACGTCGACGTCTCCGCGGCCGCGGTAACCGATGCGCGGCTCGCGCTCTCGCTGACGGTGCGAGAGCCGGGGCGACCCGCCCAGGAACGGTGTGGGCTCGGCGAGCGTGTCGTCATCAGCGACCTCACGGCGGTGTTCGCCGGGGCCGAGCCAGCACCGACCACGATCGCGGCGTTCTTCCCGTCCGTCCTGCAGCGCGTCGTGATCCACGCCCCGGTCGACGCCGACGATGCCGAACGCCAGGCTGTGCTGACACTCGCCTCGGCGATCTCCCGCATGTACCGGGCGCAAGCGGTGGCGATCACCGTTGTCAACCAGCCCCGCGGTGCCGCGCCACCGCCGGCACCCCAGCTCACCCGTGCCATCGTCGTCGAGCGCGGCGATGCCGGCCTCGAGGTCGTCAACGCCGACCGGGCCAACGTCTTCCTGAAGGTGACCGGTCGCGGTGACCAACTCGCCGATCAGGCGTCCCTCGTGGTCAACGAGTTGCAGTCGCTGGCACAGGTTCCGGACGCGCGGGTCGACAAGGCGGGCTCGGTGACCGCCTCCGGCCCGCAGGCCGACGAGATGAGCTTCGCCGACCTGGATCTCGCAGGCGAGACCGCCGTCCTGCGAACCGGCAAGCTCACGGTGGGCGTCGACCGAGCCGCGCTGGGCGCCCGCGTCGCCGGCGTAAAGGTGCATCTGCTGGCCACCCACACCCCCGTCTCGGCCATGGATTCCGCGACGTTGATGGTGAGCGTGAACGGGCAGGCGGTACACGCCACACCGCTCAACGACAGCGGGCGCGTCGACGCCACGTTCGAGGTGCCCGGCGAATTCCTCAGGCAACGCGTCGGTTTCGAGTTCGACCTGACGTTCAGCCCGCGCCAGCTGTGCAGCCCGACCATTGCGCCGATGGCCTTCCAGCTCGACCCCAGATCGACCATGACGGTGCGGCGTGACGGCCCACCGCTGGGCGGTTTCGACGCCGTGCCCTCGGAGCTGACCCCCGAGTTCCTCGTGGCGCTCGACGGAAGCAACGCCAACCAGCTCGACTACGCGACGCGTGTCGTGGCCGAGATCGCGCGCCAATCCGGCAACGACCTGGCGCCCCGTGTCGTCGACGTCAAGGCCGCGGCCGACGCCAGCAACGGCGCGCTGATCGTGGCGAACGCCGCGACGATCAAGCAGACGTCGATGCGCCCGCCGATCGGTGGCGAGGGCAGTGACGTCCAGGTCGACCTGCGCGACGAACTGCGTGCCGACATCAATCGCGGGTTGGCCTCAGTTCAGGTGTTCGCCGACGAACCCCGGCAACGCACGGTCGTCCTCGTCACCACGAGTGGTGCGTGGTCGCTGGTGGAGCCGCTGTTCTCCTTCCTCGACCAGCTGCCGGGAGGATGGGCCAGTGTCGACGGGAACGTGCTGGCAGCCGGCACCGACGGAACCGTCACCACCCTCACGATCCAACCCGGCGACGCCGCGCAGGCGGCGGCACCCGAGGGCGGGACCGACCGTTCGGTGTGGCTGGCGGTAGGCGCCGGATTGCTCCTACTCGCCGCGCTGGCGCTGGGTGCCGCGCTGTTGTGGCGGCGCAGGCGCACGCCCGCGACGGACGGAGCGGTTCGGCACGAAACCCGCTGATCCAAGCGCATTTGGGGTCCCGCAGGCAACCCACCCATTCGGAACGAGGCGTGATGACATCGGAATTCAGCGGACACATAGAACTCGACGTCCGCGACTCGACACCGGACTGGGGCCCCTACGCCGCGCCCACCGCGCCGCCCGGGTCACCCAACGTGCTCTACCTGGTCTGGGACGACACCGGCATCGCCACCTGGGACTGCTTCGGCGGACTGGTCGAGATGCCCGCGATGAGCCGGCTGGCCGAACGCGGCGTACGGCTGTCGCAATTCCACACCACCGCTCTGTGTTCGCCCACTAGGGCATCGCTGCTGACCGGTCGCAACGCCACGACGGTCGGCATGGCCACCATCGAGGAGTTCACCGATGGTTTCCCCAACTGCAACGGCCGCATCCCCGCCGACACCGCACTGCTGTCGGAGGTGCTCGAGGAGCGGGGCTACAACACCTACTGCGTGGGCAAGTGGCACCTGACCCCGCTCGAGGAATCGAATCTAGCTGCCACCAAACGGCATTGGCCCCTGGCGCGCGGCTTCGAGCGGTTCTATGGCTTCATGGGCGGCGAGACCGATCAGTGGTATCCCGACCTCGTGTACGACAACCACCCGGTCACGCCGCCGGCCACCCCGGAAGAGGGCTACCACCTGTCGAAGGATCTCGCGGACAAGACGATCGAGTTCATCCGCGACGCCAAGGTGATCGCGCCCGACAAGCCGTGGTTCTCCTACGTCTGCCCGGGCGCCGGGCACGCGCCGCACCACGTCGCCAAGGAGTGGGCCGACCGGTACGCCGGTAGGTTCGACATGGGCTACGAGCGCTACCGCGAGATCGTGCTCGAGAACCAGAAGGCGCTCGGCATCGTCCCGCCGGACACCGAGCTGTCGCCGATGAACCCCTACCTCGACGTGACCGGTCCGAACGGGGAACCGTGGCCGACGCAGGACACGGTCCGGCCGTGGGACGGACTCGACGACGACGAGAAGCGACTCTTCAGCCGCATGGCCGAGGTCTTCGCCGGGTTCCTCACCTACACCGACGCCCAAATCGGCCGGATCCTGGACTATCTCGAAGAATCCGGGCAGCTCGACGACACGATCGTCGTGGTGATCTCCGACAACGGCGCCAGCGGTGAGGGTGGGCCGAACGGGTCGGTCAACGAGGTCAAGTTCTTCAACGGGTACATCAACACCGTCGCCGAGAGCATGCGCTTCTACGACGAACTGGGAGGTCCGCAGACCTACAACCACTACCCGATCGGGTGGGCGATGGCGTTCAACACGCCCTACAAGCTGTTCAAGCGCTACGCCTCGCACGAGGGCGGCATCGCCGACACCGCAATCGTGTCGTGGCCCAACGGAATCAAGGCCCACGGTGAGGTCCGCGACGCCTACGTCAACGTCTGCGACGTCACGCCCACCGTCTACGACCTGCTGGGCATCACTGCGCCCGACGAAGTAAACGGAATCCGACAGAAGCCGCTCGACGGCGTCAGCTTCAAGGCAGCACTGGACGATTCGGCCGCAGACACCGGGAAGCACACCCAGTTCTACGCGATGCTCGGCACCCGCGGCATCTGGCACGACGGCTGGTTCGCCAACACCGTGCACGCCGCCAGCCCAGCGGGCTGGTCGCACTTCGACTCCGACCGCTGGGAGCTGTTCCACATCGCCGCCGACCGCAGCCAATGTCACGACCTGGCTGCCGAGCACCCCGAGAAACTCGAAGAACTCAAGCAACTCTGGTTCGACGAGGCCGCCAAGTACAACGGCCTGCCGCTGTCGGACCTGAACATCTTCGAGACCATGATGCGCGAACGGCCTTATCTGGCAAGCGGGCGCAACCACTTCACCTACTACCCGGACGCGTCCGAGGTTGGGATCGGGGCGGCCCTGGAACTGCGCGGCCAGTCCTTCTCCGTGCTGGCCGACGTCACCATCGACAGTGCCGACGTCGAGGGCGTGATCTACAAACAGGGTGCCGGGCACGGTGGACACGTGCTGTTCGCCCGCGACGGCCGGTTGCACTACGTCTACGACTTCATGGGCGAGGACGAGCAGGAAGTCGTTGCTGGCGAACCACTTCCGCTCGGCGCGCACGTGGTCGGGGTGCGGTACGACCGCACGGGCACCGTCGAGGGCAGCCATACGCCGCTCGGCGACGTGTCGATGTACGTCGACGGTCGAGTCGTCGCCACCAGGTCCGGTGTCCGCACGCACCCGGGCACCTTCGGCCTCGCAGGCGGTGGGGTCGCCGTCGGCCGCAACCCAGGACAGGCCATCTCCGATTCGTACCGGGCACCGTTCCCGTTCACCGGCGGCACGATCGCGAAGGTGGTCGTCGACACCTCCGGCACGCCGTACGTCGACGTGGAACGCGAACTCGCCCAGGCATTCGCGAAGGACTGATGAGGACCCGGCACGCAGGCATCGTCACGCTCGCGTGTGCGGCGGCGGTGCTCGTGTCGGGGTGCGTGCGCGTCACCGACGGTCTCCCGGTCTCCGACGGATCGGCCGAGCCGGCCGCCGCCGCACCGGGGACGTCGACGGGTCCGGCCAATCAGCCCGAGCCGGGCATCATGCCGACGTCCGGGGCGCCCGTGCCCGCGGGAGCCGTCGCCTGCGCCCCCGAGGTGGCGCCCCGGGTGGGATACGTCGCCACCGTCGACGATCCCCGGGCACCGCAGATCGTCATCGGCGTCCCCGAGGGCTGGAGCTTCGCGGGCGGCACGGGCGACGTCGCGGGAACCCTGACCGGTCCCGATCGCATGACGGCGACCGTCACCATCGCGACCACCGATCTCGACCCCGCCGCCGCGTTCCGCGGCTACGCCGACGACATCATGGAGCAGTCGGCGGTCAGCACCGTCAGCGTCCTGCCGGGGGAACTGTGCTCCTACAGCGGCCAGAAGCTGATGGGCTCGTGGTCGGACATCCCCGTGACGGCCGTCGAGTTCCGCGACCGACTCGTCCACCTACCGACCGACACCGCGAACTATCTCGTCAGCGTGCACGTCGAAGCGCCGTCTGGAGTCGACGGTCTCGACGCCGCGGGCGACGTGCTCACCGCCGACTTCGAGGTCCGGATGCCGTGATCCAATGCTGACCGACCTGATCCCGCTGCGCGGCGGCGCCTTCCCGATGGGCTCGGCCGACTTCTACCCCGACGAGGCCCCGGTCCGGACGATGACCGTCGAGGACTTCGCGATCGAGCGCCACCCCGTCACCAATGCCCAGTACGCCGAGTTCGTCGCCGACACCGGGTACGTCACCGTCGCCGAACGCGAACTCGACCCGGCGCTGTACCCGGGCGTCGCCGCCGCGGACCTGCAGCCCGGCGCCCTAGTCTTCCGGCCGACGCCAGGCCCCGTCGACCTGCGCGACTGGCGCCTGTGGTGGGACTGGGCGCCCGGAGCGAGTTGGCGGCACCCGTTCGGCGGGGACAGCGGCATCGACGCGATCGCCGATCACCCGGTGGTGCAGGTGGCCTACACCGACGCGGCGGCGTATGCCCGGTGGGCGGGGCGCAGGCTGCCGACCGAGGGGGAGTGGGAGTACGCCGCGCGTGCCGGCGCCACGACGACCTATCCGTGGGGCGACGACGTCATGCCGGGCGGGACGCTGATGGCCAACACCTGGCAGGGCCGGTTCCCGTACCGCAACGATGGCGCCGCGGGCTGGGTCGGCACGTCGCCGGTGGGCACGTTCCCGGAGAACCGGTACGGCCTGGTCGACATGATCGGCAACGTGTGGGAGTGGACGACGACGCGGTACTCGGCCCGGCACCAGGCGGCGCCGGACGCAGGGCGTGGCTGCTGCACGCCGAGCCTCGAGCCGGACCCGTCGATCAGCCAGACGCTCAAGGGCGGTTCGCACCTGTGCGCCCCGGAGTACTGCCACCGGTATCGTCCCGCCGCGAGATCGGCCCAGTCCCAGGACAGCGCGACCACACACATCGGCTTCCGCTGCGTGGTGTCCGGATAGCCGCGCCCGGTAGGGTCGTCGGCGTCGAGCGTGCGCGGAGTCGGGTTTTCGCACGGCGTGTCGCCCGCAGACACGCACGCTCGCCGGGGTAGCAGGTGGGCGTCGAGCAGCGATTTGGTGCATTCGACGTGCTCACCTAGTATGTAGGGGTTGCCTTGGGCAGACCTCGGCTGTTCTCGAAGATGTGAATCCTCATCGTCATGAACGGCCCTGCGTGCCCTTAGACAACGAAGACCGCGTACGCCGAGGGTTTTTTGCTGCTCGTCGTGCATCGAAATCGAGGAGATCGAGTGATTCAGCAGGAATCCCGGCTGAAGGTCGCCGACAACACGGGTGCCAAGGAAATCTTGTGCATCCGCGTTCTCGGTGGCTCGGGTCGGCGATACGCCGGCATCGGCGATGTCATCGTGGCGACCGTCAAGGACGCCATCCCGGGCGGAAACGTCAAGCGGGGCGACGTCGTCAAGGCCGTCATCGTCCGCACCGTCAAGGAGCGTCGCCGCGCCGATGGCAGTTACATCAAGTTCGACGAGAATGCGGCCGTGATCATCAAGGCCGACAACGATCCGCGTGGCACCCGCATCTTCGGCCCGGTCGGGCGCGAACTGCGTGAGAAGCGCTTCATGAAGATCGTCTCGCTGGCTCCGGAGGTGTTGTAAGTGAAGGTGCACAAGGGCGACACGGTCCTCGTCATCTCGGGCAAGGACAAGGGCGCGAAGGGCAAGGTCCTCGAGGCCTACCCCGGCCGCGAGAAGGTCTTGGTCGAGGGCGTCAACCGAATCAAGAAGCACACCGCCGTCTCGAGCAATGAGCGTGGCGCGTCGTCGGGCGGCATCGTCACCCAGGAAGCCCCCATCCACGTGAGCAACGTGATGGTGGTCGACTCCGATGGCAACCCGACCCGCATCGGCTACCGCCGCGACGAAGAGACCGGCAAGAACGTTCGGGTGTCGAAGAAGAACGGCAAGGACATCTAGACATGACCACCGCAGAAACCACCGAGAAGACGATCCCGCGGCTCAAGCAGCGCTACCGCGACGAGATCAAGGACTCCCTCAACAAGGAGTTCGAGTACGCCAACGTCATGCAGATCCCCGGCGTGGTCAAGGTCATCGTCAACATGGGCGTCGGCGACGCCGCCCGTGACGCGAAGCTGATCAACGGCGCGGTCAACGACCTCGCGCTGATCACCGGCCAGAAGCCGGAGATCCGCAAGGCCCGCAAGTCCATCGCACAGTTCAAGCTGCGCGAGGGCATGCCGATCGGCGCCCGCGTCACGCTGCGCAACGACCGCATGTGGGAGTTCCTCGACCGCCTGGTGTCGATCGCCCTCCCGCGTATCCGCGACTTCCGCGGCCTGTCGCCCAAGCAGTTCGACGGCAACGGCAACTACACCTTCGGGCTCAACGAGCAGTCGGTGTTCCACGAGATCGACGTCGACAGCATCGACCGCCCCCGTGGCATGGACATCACCGTCGTCACCTCGGCGACGACCGACGACGAAGGCCGCGCGCTGCTGCGTGCGCTCGGCTTCCCGTTCAAGGAGAACTGAGCATGGCAAAGAAGGCGCTGGTCATCAAGGCCAACAAGAAGCCGAAGTTCAAGGTGCGCGGCTACACCCGCTGCAACCGCTGCGGTCGCCCGCACGCGGTGTTCCGCAAGTTCGGCCTGTGCCGAATCTGCTTGCGGGAGATGGCACATGCCGGCGAGCTGCCGGGCGTGCAGAAGTCCAGCTGGTAACACCACGACCGCTCGGACGACCAGTTCGAGCAGCGACGAGAGCCCGCGCCCCGCGCGAGCACACAGGCCAAGAGACCACTTAGAACAGCATTGCGGTAGGCCCCACAGATACCACTGAGGGAACCGCCGCGAGGAAGGTGAGCCGGTTGTCATGACGATGACTGACCCGATTGCAGACTTCTTGACGCGTCTGCGCAACGCCAACTCGGCGTATCACGATGAGGTGACCCTGCCCCACAGCAAGATCAAGGTGAACATCGCCGAGATCTTGAAGTCGGAGGGTTACATCACCGATTTCCACACCGAGGATGCCCGTGTGGGCAAGGCCCTCGTCGTTCAGCTGAAGTACGGCCCTAGCCGTGAACGCAGCATCGCGGGACTGCGCCGGGTGTCCAAGCCCGGTCTGCGCGTCTACGCGAAGTCCACCAACCTGCCGCGGGTGCTGGGAGGCCTGGGCGTGGCGATCATCTCCACGTCCTCGGGTCTGCTCACCGACCGCCAGGCAGCACGACAGGGCGTGGGCGGCGAAGTCCTCGCTTACGTCTGGTAGGGGAGAGACAAACATGTCGCGCATTGGAAAGCAGCCGGTCCTGGTTCCATCCGGGGTCGACGTAACGATCGACGGTCAGAACGTCTCGGTGAAGGGTCCCAAGGGCACCTTGGCACTCGAAGTCGCCGAGCCGATCTCCGTGTCCCGCAACGACGATGGCGCCATCGTGGTTGCGCGTCCCGACGACGAGCGGCGTAGCCGCTCGCTGCACGGGCTGTCGCGCACCCTGGTGGCCAACCTCATCACCGGCGTGACCGAGGGCTACACCACGAAGATGGAGATCTTCGGTGTCGGCTACCGCGTCGCGCTCAAGGGCAACAGCCTCGAGTTCGCGCTCGGGTACAGCCACCCCGTGGTGATCACCGCCCCCGAAGGCATCACCTTCGCGGTGGAGACGCCCACCAAGTTCTCGATCACCGGAATCGACAAGCAGCAGGTCGGTCAGATCTCGGCGAACATTCGTCGCCTGCGCCGCCCGGACCCGTACAAGGGCAAGGGCGTTCGCTACCAAGGCGAGCAGATCCGCCGCAAGGTCGGAAAGACAGGTAAGTAGAAATGCCCGCTACTCAAGGAAGCCAGGCGACCGCGAAGCGGAAGCCCGTCGGCCAGAACATCTCCGAGACGCGTCGCGTGGCACGCCTGCGCAGGCACGCCCGGCTGCGCAAGAAGGTCGCAGGCACCGCACAGATGCCTCGCCTGGTGGTCAACCGCTCGGCGCGGCACATCCACGTGCAGCTCGTCGACGACCAGCAGGGCATCACGCTCGCAGCTGCGTCGTCCATCGAGGCCGACGTGCGTGCGGTCGACGGCGACAAGAAGGCGCACAGCGTTCGCGTCGGACAGCTGATCGCCGAGCGCGCCAAGGCCGCCGGCATCGACACGGTGGTCTTCGACCGCGGTGGGTACTCCTACGGAGGCCGCATCGCTGCGCTGGCCGACGCCGCGCGGGAAGGCGGGCTCAAGTTCTGATGCACAGCTTCGCGAAGATTATTGGAAGGACTGCATGATGGCCGAGCAGGCAACTGGTGCCGGCGGGCCCGGCAATACTTCGGACAACCGCGGCGGCGGACGTGGCGACAACCGTGGTCGTCGTGACGACCGCGGTGGCCGTGGTGGACGTGACGGCGGCGAGAAGAGCCAATACCTCGAGCGCGTCGTCGCGATCAACCGCGTGTCCAAGGTGGTCAAGGGTGGTCGGCGCTTCAGCTTCACCGCGCTGGTCATCGTCGGCGACGGCAAGGGCATGGTCGGTGTCGGCTACGGCAAGGCCAAGGAAGTTCCCGCCGCCATCGCCAAGGGCGTCGAGGAAGCTCGAAAGGGTTTCTTCCGCGTGCCGCTGATCGGCGGGACGATCGTCCACCCGGTGCAGGGTGAGGCCGCCGCGGGCGTCGTGATGCTCCGTCCGGCCAGCCCCGGTACCGGTGTGATCGCCGGTGGCGCCGTGCGTGCCGTGCTGGAGTGCGCAGGCGTGCACGACATCCTGGCCAAGTCGCTCGGTAGCGACAACGCGATCAACGTGGTGCACGCCACCGTCGCCGCGCTGAAGATGATCCAGCGGCCCGAAGAGGTCGCAGCCCGACGCGGACTGTCCATCGAGGACGTCGCGCCTGCGGGCATGCTCAAGGCCCGCCGCGAGGCGGACGCGGTTGCAGCATCGGCTGCACGTGAAGGAAGCGCATAGTCATGGCTGAACTGAAGATCACCCAGGTGCGTGGCACCGTCGGTGCTCGCTGGAAGCAGCGCGAAAGCCTGCGGAGCCTCGGACTGCGGAAGATCCGCCAGTCCGTCGTCCGCGAGGACAACGCGCAGACGCGCGGCCTGCTGGCCGTCGTGAACCACCTCGTCGACGTCGAGGCAGTGGAGGACGCGAAGAAATGACCATCAAGCTGCACGATCTGAAGCCCGCCCCCGGGTCGAAGACCGCCAAGACCCGCGTGGGTCGTGGTGAGGGCTCGAAGGGCAAGACCGCAGGCCGCGGCACCAAGGGCACCGGGGCCCGCAAGAACGTCCCCGTGGGCTTCGAGGGTGGCCAGATGCCGATCCACATGCGGCTGCCGAAGCTCAAGGGCTTCCGCAACCGCTTCCGCACCGAGTACCAGGTCGTCAACGTCGGTGACATCAACCGGCTGTTCCCGCAGGGTGGCACCGTCGGCATCGACGAACTGGTCGCCGCCGGCGCAGTGCGCAAGAACACCCTGGTGAAGGTGTTGGGCGACGGCAAGCTGTCGGTCAACGTGAACGTCACCGCGCACAAGTTCAGTGGAAGCGCCCGCGACAAGATCACCGCCGCAGGCGGATCGGCGACCGAGGTCTAGCCTCGACTCACCGCACACGCAAAGAACCCCCGCCCATGGCGGGGGTTCTTTCGTTTGGGCGCCCGGATCGTCACGCCGGGCTGATCGGGGTCGTCGGTAGGCTCGAACCATGTTCAGCCTCCTGTCCGGCGTTCCGGGCACCGACGAAATCCGAGCGCTCGCGCGCAAGGTCGACACCGCCCGACACCACGGCGTGCCCAACGGCTGCGTCCTCGAACTCGACCTGCAGAGCGTGCCGAACGAGACCGGTGGCTTCGACCCCATGGCGCTGCTCTCGGGCGGCCGCCCCCTCCTGCTGCGCGAGGCGATCGCCGCCATTCACCGCGCCGCCGAGGACCGCCGCGTCGCCGGGCTGATCGCCAGGGTGCAGGTCGTCGCCGCCGCACCCGGACCCGTGCAGGAGCTGCGCGAGGCCATCGCCGCGTTCACCGAGGTGAAGCCGTCGGTCGCGTGGGCGGAGACCTACCCGGGAACGATGTCGTACTACCTGGCGTCGGCGTTCCACGAGGTGTGGATGCAGCCATCGGGCACGGTGGGCCTGATCGGCTTCGCCACCAACGCCCTGTTCCTGCGCGACGCGCTCGACAAGGCAGGCGTGCAGGCGCAGTTCGTGGCCCGCGGCGAGTACAAGTCGGCCGCCAACCTCTTCACCCACAGCGAGTACACCGAGGCGCACCGCGAAGCCGACACCCGCCTCGTGGAGAGCCTGCACGGCCAGGTCCTCGCCGCGGTCGCCGAATCCCGGCACCTGAGCGCGGCCGACGTCGACGCGCTCGCGGACAAGGCTCCGCTGCTGCGCGACGCCGCCGTCGCCGGACGACTCGTCGACCGCGTCGGCTTCCGCGACGAGGCCTACGCCCGCATCGGTGAATTGGCGGGCGACGGACCGGAATCCGCCCACGCCGACGGCCCGGACGCACCGCCGCGCCTGTTCCTGTCGCGCTACGCCCGCGCGCACGGACCCGCGGGGCCATCAGTCCCCGGCCGGAAGGCCAAGCCCACCATCGCCGTGGTGACGCTGCACGGGCCGATCGTCAGCGGCCGCGGCGGACCTCAGCTGTCCCCGCTGGGCACCTCCAGCGCGGGCGGAGACACGATCGCCGCCGCACTGCGCGAGGCCTCCGCCGACGACTCCGTGTCCGCGGTCGTGCTGCGCGTCGACAGCCCCGGCGGCGCCGTGACCGGGTCGGAGACCGTGTGGCGTGAGGTGACCCGGTTGCGCGAGGCGGGCAAGCCCGTCGTCGCGTCCATGGGTGGGGTCGCCGCATCCGGTGGCTACTACGTGTCGATGGCCGCCGACGCGATCGTGGCGAACCCCGGCACCATCACCGGATCCATCGGCGTGGTCACCGGCAAGCTCGTGGCGCGTGACCTCAAGCGGCGCCTCGGCGTCGGGTCTGACGCCGTGCGCACCAACGCCAACGCCGACGCCTGGTCGCCGAACGCCCCCTTCACCGACGAGCAGCAGGCCCACGTCGAGGCCGAAGCCGATCTGTTCTACACCGACTTCGTCGAACGCGTCGCTCACGGCCGCGGGATGTCCGTCGAGGAGGTGCACGAGGTCGCGCGTGGCCGGGTGTGGACCGGCGCCGACGCCAAGGAACGTGGACTGGTCGACGAGCTGGGTGGGCTGCGCACCGCCATCGACCGCGCCAAGACGCTGGCCGGCATCGACGCCGACACCGACGTCAAGGTGGTGAACCTGCCTGGCTCGTCGTTCCTGGAGATGCTCAGGCCGAAGGCGTCCTCACAACCGGCCGCGGCGTCGCTGCCCGACGCACTGGGCGCGCTGCTCGGCCGGTCGGTCGCCGGAGCGGTGGCCCACACCGAGCGGTCGTTCACCGGGGCGACCGCGCTGTGGTTGGGCGATTTCCGGTTCTAGGGGTGCCACGGACCCTGGAAGCCCATTTCTGGGAAATCTAGGGTTTCCCCCGATTCATCGGGGGTGGGTCGTGAGTAGCGTCGTCCTTGCGAGTCGGGCTGCCGCCGGGGGACGGACGCCACGACGAGTCGAAGCGCCGAGGATTCGGTGTGTGCGGTGCTTGGCCTACCACTGGGGGGTGGCAGGCAGTCCGTCCGCCACTGGGGGGTGGCGAGGCGGGCGGCGTTGGGGAAGTCGGCGAACACTTCCCCAACGCCAAGCGCCCACCGGTCAGCCGTAGGTCGCGCTGAGGTAACTCATGTCGGCGAACGCGGCCATCAGACCGTCGTCCGGGAAGTCGAAGCCATTCGACTCGTGCGCTTCGCGCGCCCCGGCGGCAGTGACGTTCCATCCCTTCGCCGTCAGGTACTCGACGACGTCACTGCGATCGCCCTGGTACACCAGCTCGGCCATCTCGATGTCGGAGCCGATCTCCCGCATGCGATCGGTCAGCTGCTTGGTCCGGTCGTCGGTGACGGCCGAGAGGTCGGGCACGTGCTCGGTCGCCAGCCTGCTGCCGGGCGCCGAGAGTGCGGTGATCTCGTCGAACAGGCGATCCTGCGCATCGGCGGGCAGATAGATCAGCAGGCCCTCGGCGCTCCACGCCGTCGGCTGTGACGGGTCGAAGCCGTTGTCGCGCAGAGCCTTCGGCCAGTCCTCGCGCAGGTCGATCGCGATCGTGCGGTGTGTGGCGGTGGGTTCGGCGCCCAGTGTCGCCAGGGACGTCGTCTTGAACTCGATGACCTCCGGTTGGTCCACCTCGTACACGACGGTCCCGTCGGGCCACGGCAACCGGTAGCCGCGGGAGTCGAGACCGGACGCCAGGATCACCGCCTGCCGCACGCCTGCAGCCGCCGCGTCGAGGAACATCCGGTCGAACCACCGCGTGCGCACGGCCATGCCCTCGGCCGCGCGGCGCATGGTGAACGCCGGGTCGATCGCGGCGAGGTCGATCTCGCCGTCGAGCATCCGGATGAAGAAGTCGGCGCCGACCGCCCGCACCAGTGGCTCGGCGAAGCGGTCGTCGATCAGGCCGTCGCGGTGACCCAGCGCTCGTTGGGCCGCCACCATCGTCGCCGTCGCGCCGACGCTCGATGCCAGATCCCAGCTGTCCCCGTCGGTACGTGCCATGGGTCGTTCCTCCTAGTCCCTATTACCTAGTCCTTGATGGCGGTCAGGTAGCCGCCGCCCATCGACGCCAGCTCGTCGTCGGGCAGTTCGAAGCCGTTGGCGGCGTACTCGTCGCCGGTGCTGCGCACTTCGACGCGCCAGCCGCGGGCCGCGAGGTAGTCGGCGGCGCCGTTGCGCTCGCCGAGGTAGAACAGGTCGCTCAGGTCGATGGTCGACCCGGCCCGCCGGGACCGTTCGGTCAGCTTCTGGGCCCAGTCTGCGGGCAACGACGACATGTCCATGTGTTCGGTGGCCAGCCAGCTGCCGGGTCCCGACAGCGCATCGACCTCGTCGAACAACCGGTCCTGCGCGTCGGGCGGCAGGTAGACGAGCAGGCCCTCGGCGATCCAGGCGGTCGGTGCACCCTGGTCGAACCCGGCGGCCCGCAACGCCGTGGGCCAATCCTCGCGCAGGTCGATGCCCACGGTGCGCCGCTGCGCGGACGGGGCGGCGCCCAGGTCGGCAAGCGTGCGGGTCTTGAACTCGATGACCTCGGGCTGGTCCACCTCGTAGACCACCGTGCCGTCCGGCCACGGCAGCCGGTAGGCGCGGGTGTCGAGACCCGACGCCAGGATGACGGCCTGCCGCACCCCGGCGTCGGCGGCGCGGGTGAAGAGACCGTCGAAGAACCGGGTGCGCACCGCGATCTGCTCGTTCATCGTGCGGCGGTTGAGCAGGGGATCGGTCTCGGCGCCGGGCGCGACGTTCCCGTCCATGCGGTCGACGAACTCTCGAACTCCGACGGCGCGTACCAACGGCTCGGCCCAGGGGTCGCCGAGCAGTGCGTCGGGCCCGCGGGATGCGGACGCCCGCATCGCGGCGACCGCGGTGGCGGTGGCCCCGACGCTGGAGGCGAGGTCCCACGAGTCGCCCTCGTACCTGATGTTGGTGTCTGCCATGGTCGTTCTCCTATCCCTTGGTTGCGGTGATGGACAGCGAACCCCGCAGGGGGTCGGGCAGTTCGCCGTCGCCGATGGTGCGGCCGTAGTGCGTGAACGTGTCCTGCCGGGACCTGGCGTGTACCTGCCAGCCCAGGCCGGTCAGGTAGTCGGACACCGGGGTGCGCTCGCCGCCGTAGAACAGGTCGCCCAGGTCGAGGTCGAGACCGTGAGCCCGCCACGCCGAGTTGATGGCGTCGGCGCGCTGCGCCAGCACCGCGCCCCCGTCGGGGTGGTACTCGGTGGCGAGGCTGCTGCCTTCCGCCGACAGCGCGGTCACGTCGTCGAACAACCGGTCCTGGGACTCTGGCGGGAGATAGACCAGCAGGCCCTCGGCGCTCCAGGCCGTCGGCTGCGCCGGCTCGAACCCGTATTGCCGCAGTGTCGCGGGCCAGTCGTCGCGTAGGTCGACCGGAACGGCCCGGCGGTGGCAGGTGGGCATCGCCCCCAACCGGGCCATCGTCGCGGACTTCGCTCCGATCACCCGCGGTTGGTCGATCTCGTAGACGACGGTGCCGTCGGGCCACGGCAGGCGGTAGGCGCGGGAGTCCAGACCCGACGCCAGGATCACGACCTGGCGGATGCCTGCGGTGGTCGCCGTGAGGAAGAAGTCGTCGAAGAAGCGGGTGCGCACGGCCATCAGCTCGGTCATCAACCGCGCGGCGCCGCCGTCGGCTTCGTCCACGGCGATGACGCCGTCGATGAGCTTGGTGAAGAACTCGATGCCGACCGCGCGCACCAGAGCGTCGGCGTACGGGTCGTCGATGAGGGCGTCGGGCTGGCGGGAGGCGAGCGCCCTGGCGGCGGCCACCATCGTCGCGGTTGCGCCCACGCTCGAGGCGAGATCCCAACTGTCGTCGTCGCTGCGTGCCACGCTGACCCCCGTCGATTACTTAGCTGACTTAACGAGCTGCACCGACTGTACGCTCGCAAGCTGGGACTAACCGGTGAGCGCCCCCGGTTCGGTGGATGCAGGCCGGACCGTGGGCAACTGTTACTCTCGTAGACTGTTTGACACGCGACTTCGCAGGCTGTGTGCCTGCGGCAGGATCGCGCCGGACGTAACCCATACGCTGGTCGTACCAGCCCCATTTGCACGCCGCGGCTCGGACTCGGCTGCGCAGGAGGAAGAGTGCTCTCGGCTTTCATCTCGTCGCTGCGGACGGCCGATCTCAGACGCAAGATCCTCTTTACTCTGGGCATCGTCATCCTCTACCGGGCGGGCGCATCGCTGCCGTCGCCAGGCGTGAACTACCCCAACGTCCAGAAGTGCATCGAGCAGGTCAGCGGTGGTGACTCCGCACAGATCTACTCGTTGATCAACCTGTTCTCCGGCGGGGCGCTGCTGCAGCTGTCGGTGTTCGCGGTGGGCGTCATGCCCTACATCACCGCGAGCATCATCGTGCAGCTGCTGACGGTGGTCATTCCGCGCTTCGAACAGTTGCGCAAGGAAGGCCAATCCGGCCAGGCCAAGATGACGCAGTACACCCGCTACCTCGCGGTGGCGCTGGCGCTGCTGCAGGGCACGTCGATCGTGGCGCTGGCCGCCAACGGCGGACTGCTGCAGGGCTGCACGCTCGACATCATCCAGGACTCGGACATCTTCACGCTGGTCGTGATCGTGCTGGTCCTGACCGCGGGCGCATCGCTGGTGATGTGGATGGGCGAGCTGGTCACCGAGCGCGGCATCGGCAACGGCATGTCGCTGCTGATCTTCGCCGGCATCGCCGCACGCATCCCGGCAGAGGGCCAGACCATCCTCGAGGGCCGCGGTGGCGTGGTCTTCGCCCTGGTCTGCCTCGCCGCACTGCTGATCATCATCGCCGTCGTGTTCGTCGAGCAGGGTCAGCGCCGCATCCCGGTGCAGTACGCCAAGCGCATGGTGGGCCGCAAGATGTACGGCGGCACGTCGACGTACCTGCCGCTGAAGGTCAATCAGGCAGGCGTCATCCCGGTCATCTTCGCCTCGTCGCTGATCTACGTGCCCCAGCTGATCACCCAGCTGATCAGCAGCGGCAGCGCCGAGGCCGGCACCGGGTGGTGGGACAAGTTCGTCGCGAACTACCTGACCAACCCCGCCAGCCCCGTGTACATCGCGATCTACTTCGGCCTGATCGTGTTCTTCACCTACTTCTACGTGTCGATCACGTTCAACCCCGACGAACGCGCCGACGAGATGAAGAAGTTCGGCGGCTTCATCCCAGGCATCCGGCCCGGCAGACCAACGGCTGACTATCTGCGCTACGTCCTGAGCCGCATCACGCTCCCTGGCTCGATCTACCTCGGCGTGGTGGCCGTGCTGCCGAACCTCTTCCTCGAGATGGGCAACTCGGGATCGGTGCAAAACCTGCCGTTCGGTGGTACTGCGGTGCTCATCATGGTCGGCGTCGGTCTGGACACCGTGAAGCAGATCGAGAGCCAGTTGATGCAGCGCAACTACGAAGGGTTCCTCAAGTGAGAATCGTTTTGCTGGGGCCGCCCGGCGCGGGCAAGGGGACGCAGGCCGAGAAGCTCGCCGAGAAGCTCGCGATCCCGCACATCTCGACGGGGGACCTGTTCCGCCACAACATCACGAACGAGACCGAACTGGGCATCGAGGCCAAGAAGTACCTCGACGCCGGTGACCTGGTCCCGGCCACGCTCACCAACGCGCTGGTCGACGACCGGCTCGACGACTCGGACGCCGCCGAGGGCTTCATCCTCGACGGCTACCCGCGCTCGGTGGAGCAGGCCGAGGCGCTGAGCGAGATGCTGGCCAAGCGCGACCTGAAGCTCGACGCCGTCGTGGAGTTCCGGGTGTCCGAGGACGAACTCCTGAGCCGCCTGAAGAGCCGCGGTCGCGCCGACGACACCGAGGACGTCATCCTCAACCGGATGAAGGTCTACCGCGACGAGACGGCGCCGCTGCTCGACTACTACTCCGACGAACTCAAGACCGTGGACGCCGTCGGCAGCCTCGACGAGGTGTTCGCCCGAGCGCTGCGCGCGCTCGGCAAGTAGGCGTGATCGGCCTGCCCGGGCTGCGGGGACGCAAGGTCGTCCCGCAGCGCACCAATGGAGAACTCGACGCCATGGCTGCGGCCGGCGCGTTGGTCGCCGCAGCGCTGAAGGCGGTCCGCACCGCCGCCGCGCCGGGCATGTCGACGCTGGAACTCGACCGCGTCGCCGAGAGCGTGATCCGCGACGGCGGCGGAATCCCGTCCTTCCTCGGCTACCACGGCTTCCCCGGGAGCATCTGCTCGTCGGTCAACGACCGGGTCGTCCACGGCATCCCGTCCGACGACGACGTCATCGCCGAGGGTGACCTCGTCTCCATCGACTGCGGCGCGATCCTCGACGGCTGGCACGGTGACGCCGCCTTCACCTTCGGGATCGGCCAACTGATCCCCGCCGACGAGGCACTGTCCGAGGCCACCAGGGCCTCCATGGAGGCGGGCATCGCGGCGATGGTGCCCGGCAACCGGCTGACCGACGTCTCGCACGCCATCGAGACCGGCACGCACGCCGCCGAGGATAAGCACGGCCGCAAGTACGGCATCGTGTCCGGCTACGGCGGTCACGGCATCGGACGCGAGATGCACATGGACCCGTTCCTGCCCAACGAGGGTGCGCCGGGTCGCGGCCCCCACCTGGCCCCGGGCTCGGTGCTCGCCATCGAGCCGATGCTGACCCTGGGCACCACCCGGACCAGGGTCCTCGACGACGACTGGACGGTCGTCACGACCGACGGCTCGCGTGCTGCCCATTGGGAACACACCGTGGCCGTCACCGAAGACGGCCCGCGCATCCTCACGCTCGAGGCGTAGCCGAACAGCCGTGCCCACCGAGAATCAGGCCGGCAAACCGGATCCGATCGCGCTGGCCCGGGTCAATTGGGAGAGCGCGGGCTGGGGTGACGTGGCCGATGGCATGGTGGCGGTCACCTCGGTCATGCGGGCCCACCAGATCCTGCTGGCCCGCGTGGAGAACGCGTTGCGGCCCTACGACCTGAGCTTCTCCCGCTTCGAACTGCTGCGGCTGCTGGCCTTCAGCAGGACGGGCGCACTCCCGATCACCAAGGCGTCGGACCGGCTGCAGGTGCACGTCACCAGCGTCACGCACGCCATCCGGCGACTCGAGGCCGACGGGCTGGTGGAGCGCACCCCGCACCCGACCGACGGTCGTACCACTCTGGTGCGGTTGACCGACCTCGGCCGATCGACGGTCGAGGACGCGACGGTCACCCTCAACAAGGAAGTGTTCGCCGACATCGGCATCACCGACGACGCATCGCGGACGCTGGCCGCGGCCATCGAGTCGCTGCGCCACCATGCGGGCGACTTCTAGCCCAGCCGCGTCGCGATCTCGGCGGCGTGCTGGGACAGCCAGTCGCGGAAGGACAGTAGCTCCGGGTTGAGATCGCGCACCGCGTCGAGATCCCGGTCGCCGACGAACCGGGCGGAGTTCTCCGCGTAGTACTGGAACATGTTGCCCATCTCGATCGCGCCCGGGAAACCCTGCGCGCGGAAGTCGTCCCAGCCGACCGGGAGATAGGCGACCGGCTCGCCGAGGGCGTCGCTCAACGCGGCTGCGTACTGATTCCCTGTGAGGTGATCTCCTGCGATGCTCACCGTCTTCCCGACGAGGTCCCGGCCGCGCTTGAAGACGGCCGCTGCGGTCTTGCCGATGTCGGCGACGGCGATGCCCGACAGCGGTTGGTCGGCCATGGGAAGGGCCAGTACCAGTTCGCCATCGTCGGTCCGTCGGGGCGCCATGGCGCCGGCGAAGCCCTCGAAGAAGAACGTGGTCCGCAGGAGGGTCGTCGGGACCTCGTACTCGACGAAGATGGCGTCGGCCTCGGCCTTGGCGTCGAAGTGCGGGACTTTGTAGCGTCCCTCGACAGTCGGTACGCGGCCGTCGGTGCCGAGGACGTCCCTGGTGTCCTCGAGCGTCGACCAGACGACGTGCTCCACTCCGGCCTGCTTGGCTGCCAGCGCGGCGTGGTCCGCCTGGCTGAGTTCCATCTCGGCGCGGGTCCGTCGGGCTTCCTCCTCCGGTGTGCGTTCTGCCCAGTAGTTGGTGACCACGTAGACGCCGTGCGCGCCGTCGAACGCCGTTCGCAGGCTCGCCCCGTCGTCGAGGTCTGCCGCCACCACCTCGGCGCCCGCGGCAGCCAGCTCACGGGCCGTCTTGGAATCCGTACTGCGGGTCAGGGCTCGGACCGCGAATTCGCGGTCGGGATCGTCGAGGAGCGCGCGCACCAGGCCGCCGCCCTGCGAGCCGGTTGCTCCGAGGACGGCGATGAGCTTCTTGTCGGTCATTGAACTGCCTTTCGTAGACGGTTAGGTTGATGTATCAACCCATGGCTCGACCATAGACCTTTGGGTTGATATGTCAACCCGGTGCGCTAAAGTCGTCGCATGGCCTCCCAGCTGACCGACGACGAACAGGCGGCATGGCGCAGCTTCGTCCAGATGCGGCACCTCCTGGAACGCCACCTCGTCAGACACCTGCAATGCGAGTTCGGGCTCTCGGACTCCGACTTCGAGGTGCTCGTCAACCTCTCCGACGCTCCGGCGGGACGGATGCGCGCCGTCGAACTCGGCCGGGCCACGCAGTGGGAGAAGAGCCGGATGTCGCATCACCTCAGCCGGATGGAGAAGCGCGGCCTGATCAAGCGCGAGGCAGCCGAGGGGTCGGCGGCGCGCTATCCGGACGTCGTCCTCACCGACGCGGGTCGCGCCGCGATCGAATCGTCGGCACCGGCCAACGCCGCGCGGGTCCGTGAACTGTTCGTCGACGTCGTGGGTCCCGACCGACTCGCGGTGCTGCGGGAATTGTCCGACGACGTCGTCGCCGCGATCGAGGCGCACATGCAGCACGACTGCCCGCCGGAAGTCCGAGGCGGGTGACGCCGGCCCGGCCGGCTCAGCTCGGCGAGGGCAGCGGAATGGTCGCGGTCACCGTCGTGCCCGACCCGGGGCCGGAGCGGATGTTGAGCCTGCCGCCGACGATGTCCGCGCGCTCGGCCATCGAGAGCAACCCGTAGCCACCCATCTCGTCACCGCCGAGCGGGTTCTCGAACCGGTCGAAACCCACTCCGTTGTCCACGATCTCCAGGCGCGCGACGTCGCCGCTGTCACCGGGCTCGACCGCGAACGTCAACCGCGCGTTGGATGCCCGAGAGTGCTTGACGACGTTCTGCAGGCATTCCTGGGCGATGCGGTAGAGGGCCAGTTCCACGTGATCGGGCAGCCGGGTGTCGGCGAGGTCGACGTCGACGGCGACCTGGGGGATGGAACGGGCCAGGCTCGCCAGACCGCCCGCCAGGCCCAGGTCGTCGAGCACCGGGGGTCGCAGTCCACCGATCGCTGCGCGGGCCTCGCCGAGGGTCAGCGCGACGAGTTCGCGGGCCAGTGCGAGTTGTTCTGCGGCAGTTGACAAGTCGTCCCGGCCGCCTCCGATCGCACGGCTGGCGGCGTCGAGCCGGTAGGACAGCGTGACCAGGCGCTGACTGATGCCGTCGTGGATGTCACCGGCCAACCTGCGCCGCTCCATCTCCTGGGCCTCGATGACCTGCTCGACGAAGTTCTCATGTGCCCGTTCGCGGGCCACCAGCTGCCGGTGCAGCCGCGCCTGATGCATGGCGCCTGCGATCAGCCTGCCGATGACGGTCAGCAGTTCCACGTCGCGGTCCTCGAAGTCCCGCTGCGCCACGGTGTGCACGTTGAGCACACCCACCAGCCCGCCGGGATCGGTCTCCATCGGCACCGACACCATGGACGTGAAGTCCGAACCGCGTAGCGACTCGAACGGCCGGTACCGCGGGTCGGACTCCTTGTCCGCGATGATCACCACCGGTTCACGGTGGCTGGCCACCCATCCGGAAACGCCCTGCCCCAAGGGAAGTCGGATCTTGCCGACCTGGCTGTCGAACGGCGGCGTGGCGCCGGTGAGGGTCAGCGAGCGCTCGGTGTCGTCGAGCACGTGGACGAAGCAGACGTCGGTCGCGGTGGCGGCGGTGATCATCCGCGCTGCGGCGGCGGCAAGCGGTTCGACGCCGGGGCCGCTGGATGCGGCCCTGATCAACTCGCGCAGCAGGGCCAGCTCACGGTCGGCGGTGAGGACGTTTCTCGGCGTCCGGCTGGCAGGCGCGAAGCGGCCAGGGGCGTCAGGGCCGGTCACCGGTAGATGCCCTCGCGCAGCGCGGTGGCGACGGCGTTCGTGCGGTCGCTGACTCCGAGCTTGCGGTAGATCGATCGCAGGTGCGTCTTGACCGTCTCGTCGCCGATGACCAATTTGGTGGCGATGCCCTTGTTCGAGAGCCCGTTGACGACGTAGGACAGGATCTCGCTCTCCCGCTGGGTGAGACCCTGTCGCGCGCCCGGCCAGAACTCGTCGCGCTGCAGGCGCGCCGCGGTGTCGACGGCCCGCGCGGCCATGCCGGGGTCGATGGCCGTCTCACCCCGTCGCACCAGCTCGAGCTGGCGCACCAACTCGTCGCTGCTGATGCTCTTCAGCAGGTAGCCCGACGCGCCGACCCGCAGCGCCTGGAAGAGGTACTGCTCGTCGTCGTACACCGACAGCATGACGACCTTGCGACCGGGATTGCGACCGCGCAGATCTGCGCACAGGTCCAGCCCGCTCGCGCCCTGCATGCGGACGTCGCAGAGCACGATCTCCGGATCCAGGTCGTCGACGACCTGCAGTGCCCGCTCCGCGCCGATGGCCTGACCGACCACGTCGACGCGGTCGCCGAACGTGGCCAGCATTGCCTTGAGGCCCTCGATCACCATCTCGTGGTCGTCGACCAGCATGAGCCGGACCGGGGAATGGGCGTGGCTCCCCTCGGGCGGCATGGCCCTCACCTTAGGTCCGAAGGCGTCGTGGCCGGTCCAAGACGGCGCAGCCGCTCTCACCGAGTTAGCCACCCGAATCCCCCGGATGGGGGAGGCCGCCGAGTGTGACGTGGGACACGCTGATGCCCATGTCGGTTCATTGTGAGAAGCGGGCGTTCTGGTGGGACTCGGGACGACCCGCGGATGCTGCGGTCGAGGCGTTGCAGGCAGTGATCTTCGACCTGGACGGAGCGCTCGCCGACATCGAGCGCGACGGCCAGCGGGCGGCGTTCAACGTCGCGTTCGCCGAGCATGGCCTGGACGTGCACTGGACGGTCGAGGAGTACGGGCGGCTGGTGCGCATCGGCGACGAACGGCGGCGTATTGCCGCAGCGCTGCGCAGGCGCGGCTTCGGCCGGGTCAGCTCGGAGATCGCCGCACACGTGCACCGGACCAAGACCGACGTATTCGAGCAGTTGGTCCTCGGCGGTGACGTGACACCCCGCGCGGGACTCGAAGACCTGGTGAACAGTCTGTTCTTCGCGGGTGTGCCGGTGGCCGTGGTCAGTCGGGGCGAGCGCGCCTGGGTCGGCCCGCTGGTGCGGCAGCTCATCGGCGACGGCATCGCCGAGACCATCGTGACGCCCGACGACCTGCGCACCCCGGTGCCGGAGCCCGACCTGCACGGCCAGGCCCTTTGGGAACTGGGCCTCGGGCCGGAGAGTGCGCTCGCGGTGGTGGGCACCGGCCGCGGCTTCCGCGCAGCGCGGGCGGCGAAGGTGCCGACGCTGGTGGTCGCGACGGGGTACGCGGTGGGCGGCGACTTCGCCGACGCCGTCGAGGTCCGCACCAGCTATGACGGCCTGCTCGCCGCGGGCTGCGAGCACCTGCACCGGCGGTGGCAGCACCGGTCGGGTGGTCGCTAACCCTTGCGGAGCATCTCGATGACTGCGCTGAAGTCCTTGTCGGCGTTGTCCTGGGTGAATTCGGCATAGATCCGCGCGGCGTGGCTGCCGAGCGGCGCCGCCGCACCGGTCGAGTCGACCGCGGCCATCGCCAGGCCCAGGTCCTTGTGCATCAGCGCGGTGGCGAAGCCGGGCTTGAAGTCATTGTTGGCAGGCGACGTCGGCACCGGCCCCGGAACCGGGCAGTTGGTGTGCACCGACCAGCAGTTGCCCGTCGCGCCCGTGATGACGTCGAACAGGGACTGAGCGGACAGGCCAAGCTTCTCGGCCAGGACGAACGCCTCGCCGATCGCGATCTGCTGCACCGCCAGCACCATGTTGTTGCACAGCTTGGCCGCCTGCCCGGCACCGGACGCACCGCAGTGAATCACCTTGCCTGCCATGGGATCGAGGATGGGACGTGCGGCCGCGACGGCTTCTTCGGAGCCGCCAACCATGAACGCCAGCGTGCCCGCGGTGGCGCCCTTGATGCCACCCGAGACCGGCGCGTCGATCTGCTCGAAACCGGCCGCCGTCGCGTCGGCGTTGATCTTGCGGGCGTCGTCGACCGAGATGGTGGACGTGTCGACGAACAACGCACCGGCCTTCGCGGCGGGTAGCACCTCGGCGTAGCACCGCTTGACGATGTCACCGTTGGGCAGCGACGTGATCACCACGTCGGCATCGGCGACCGCTTCGGCGCCACTGTCGAAGGTGTTGGCGCCCTTGGCTTCTGCCGCCTCCCGTGATGCGGCGACGGGATCGAAGCCCCGCACGGCGTGCCCGGCCGCGACCAGGTTGCCGGCCATCGGGCCGCCCATGTTGCCCAGCCCCAGGAATGCGATCGTCGCCATACTTGAACTCCCGTCTACGTCGCGCGGATGCGAGCAGCCTCGGACCGCCCGATGACCACGCGCATGATTTCGTTGGTGCCCTCGAGGATCCGGTGCACGCGCAGGTCGCGCACGATCTTCTCCACGCCGTACTCATTGAGGTAGCCGTACCCGCCGTGCAGCTGTAGCGCCTGGTCGGCCACGGTGAAGCAGGAGTCGGTGACGTAGCGCTTGGCCATCGCGCACAGCGTCACCTTGTCGGGGTGGCCGTCGTCGAGCGCGGAGGCTGCTCTCCACAACAGGCTGCGCGACGCCTCCAACGCGGTCGCCATGTCGGCGAGGGCGAAGCGGATCGTCGGCTCGTCGAGCAGCGACCCGCCGAAGGCCACGCGGTCGCGGACGTAGGCAGCGGCCTTATCGTAGGCGGCCTGGGCCCCACCCAGTGAGCAGGCGGCGATGTTGATGCGGCCACCGTTGAGACCGTTCATCGCGATGCCGAACCCGGCGCCCTCGCCGTCGGAGCCGCCCAGCATGGCGTCGGCCGGGACCCGCGCTCCCTCGAACACCACCTGGGCGGTGGGCTGTGCGTTCCAGCCCATCTTGTACTCATCGGCGCCGAAACTCAGTCCCGGCGTGTCCTTCTCGACGACGAACGCCGAGATGCCGCGCGGCCCGTCACCGCCGGTGCGTGCCATCACGACGTACACGTCCGATGCGCCCGCGCCCGAGATGAACTGCTTGACCCCGTCGAGGACGTAGGAGTCACCGTCGCGAACCGCCCTGGTACGCAGCGCGCCTGCGTCGGAACCCGCGCCGGGCTCGGTGAGGCAGTAGCTCGCGATGAGCTCCATCGACGCCAGCCGCGGGACCAGGCTCTTGCGCTGCTCGGCCGTGCCGTGGGTGTCCACCATCCACGTGCACATGTTGTGGATCGACAGGAACGCCGCGACCGTCGGGTCGGCGTAGGACAGTGCCTCGAAGATGCGCACCCCGTCGAGGCGTCGCAGTCCACTGCCGCCGACGTCGTCGTTGCAGTAGATCGCCGCCATGCCCAGCTCGGCCGCCTCGCGCAGCACGTCGGTCGGAAAGTGCTTGGTGGCATCCCATTCCAGGGCATGCGGTGCGAGGCGCTTCTCGGCGAACGCGGCCGCCGTCTCGGCGATCACGCGTTCGTCGTCGTCGAGGCCGTGTAGGTCCATGAAGGGCGCGGCCTACTTCATCGTGGGGATGGAGAACTCGGCCCCATCCTTGATGCCCGACGGCCAGCGCGAGGTGACGGTCTTGGTCTTGGTGTAGAACAGCACCGAGTGCGGCCCGTGCTGGTTGAGGTCGCCGAAGCCGGACCGCTTCCAGCCGCCGAAGGTGTGGTAGGACACCGGAACTGGGATGGGGACGTTGACGCCGACCATGCCGACCTGAACCTTGGCCACGAAGTCGCGGGCGGCGTCGCCGTCGCGGGTGAAGATCGCCACGCCGTTGCCGTACTCGTGCTTGGACGGCAGTGCGAGGGCCTCGTCGTAGTCGTGGGCGCGCACGATGCAGAGCACGGGTCCGAAGATCTCGTCGGTGTAGATGCTCATGTCCGAGGTGACGTGGTCGAACAGGGTGGGGCCGATGAAGTAGCCGCCCTCGAGGCTCTGGTCGTCGAAGGTCAGCTCGTCACTGGCTCGCTCGCGGCCGTCGACCACGAGTTCGGCGCCTGCCTCGACACCCTGGCCGATGTAGTCCTTCACGCGCTCCAGCGCGGCACCGGTGACCAGTGGCCCGTAGTCGGCCTTCGGGTCGAGGCTGTGACCGACCCGCAGGTTGTTGATCCGCTCGACGAGGCGCGCCCGCAGGCGGTCGGCCGTCTCCTCGCCGACCGGAACGGCGACGCTGATGGCCATGCAACGCTCGCCGGCGCTGCCGTAGCCGGCGCCGATGAGGGCGTCGACGGCCTGATCGAGGTCGGCGTCGGGCATCACGATCATGTGGTTCTTCGCGCCGCCGAAGCACTGCGAACGCTTTCCGTTCGCCGCGGCGGTGGAGTAGATGTACTGCGCGATGTCGGAGCTGCCGACGAACCCGACGGCCTGGATGTCGGGGTGGGCCAGGATGGCGTCGACGGCCTCCTTGTCGCCCTGGACCACCTGGAAGACGCCCGCGGGCAGGCCGGCTTCGAGGAACAGCTCGGCCAGCCGCACCGGTACCGAGGGGTCGCGCTCGGAGGGCTTGAGGATGAACGCGTTGCCGCAGGCCAGCGCGGGGCCTGCCTTCCACAACGGAATCATCGCGGGGAAGTTGAACGGGGTGATCCCTGCGACCACGCCGAGCGGCTGGCGCAGCGAGTAGACGTCGATGCCGGTCCCTGCGCCCTCGGTGTACTCGCCCTTGAGCAGGTGCGGGATGCCGATCGCGAACTCGATCACCTCGACGCCGCGCTGGATGTCGCCGAGCGAGTCGGCGACGGTCTTGCCGTGTTCCTTCGACAGCAGCACCGCGAGCTCGTCGGCATTGGCGTTGACCAGTTCGACGAACTTCATCATCACGCGCGCCCGCCGCTGCGGGTTCCACGCCGCCCACTCCCGCTGCGCGGCCACCGCGGAGGTGACCGCGGTGTCGACGTCGGCCGCCGAGGCGAGCAGGACCTGCGCCTGCACCTCGCCGGTGCTCGGGTTGAGGACGTCGGCGGTGCGGGTCGACGCGAGATCGCTGCGCTGGCCGTCGATGAAGTGCTGGATGCGAGTGCTCATGAGGTGCCCCTAGGCCGCCGATGGCGTAGTGCGGATGTGATTACTAGGAAATCCTAGTAATCGGTCGGCGCGGTCGCAAGGGGGTGGAGGAGACCGTCGGTGGGACGCGCGGCGACGGCTACCCGCCGGACGCTCGGCGACGCAATTCGTCGACGAACGCGCGGGTGTCGTCCCACGTCGGGAGGAGGCCGGCGGCCTGGACCTCGGTCAGCGTGGGCGCCGCCGCATCCCGGTCGGACAGCACGAGGTCGGTCACCGGCCAGTCGATGCCGACGGCTGGATCGGTCGCGCGGACGGTGTGTTCACGGCCGGGTGCGTACGGCGCCGAACACAGGTAAGCCACCGTCGATTCGTCCTCCAGCGCCAGGAACCCGTGCGCGAGCCCCTCCGACAGGTACACCGATCTGTGCTCGCGGTCGTCGAGCAGCACCGAGTCCCAGCGGCCGAACGTGGGTGAGCCGACCCGGATGTCGACGACCACGTCGAACACCGAACCGCGCAGGCACGTCACGTACTTCGCCTGACTCGGCGGCAGTTCGGCGAAGTGCAGGCCGCGCAGGACCCCCTTGGCCGAGACCGACGCGTTCGCCTGCGCCAGGTCGAAGCGGTGGCCGGTCATCTCGGTGAAGGTGGCGTCGGTGAACCATTCGAAGAACCGGCCGCGCGAGTCGGGGTGAATGGTCGGCGTGATCTCCCAGGCACCGGGAACGGACAGCTCCCGCACCGTCACTGACCACGCTCCGCATAGTTGGCCTCGACGCCGTCCTTCAGTGGACGCCACCAGGATTCGTTGCTCCGATACCAGTCGATGGTCTCCTCGAGACCCGATTCGAAGTCGGTGTGCTTTGGCGCCCAGTGCAGTTCGTCGTGCAGAAGCGACGGGTCGATGGCGTAGCGCAGATCGTGGCCGACGCGGTCGGTGACGTGGTCGAAGTCGTCGGGATCGCGGCCCATCAGCCGCAGCAGGGTCCGCATCACCGACAGGTTGTCCCGCTCACCGTTCGCTCCGATGAGATACGTCCGTCCGATCGTGCCGCGCTCCAGGATCAGCCACACCGCGCGGTTGTGATCGTCGACGTGAATCCAGTCGCGCACGTTCGCGCCCGTGCCGTACAGCTTCGGTCGTCGGCCGGACAGGACGTTGGTGATCTGACGCGGGATGAACTTCTCCACGTGTTGGTACGGCCCATAGTTGTTGGAGCAGTTGGAGATCGTCGCCCGGACCCCGTAAGACCGCACCCACGCGCGCACCAGCATGTCGGCTGCGGCCTTGGTGGCGGAGTACGGGCTCGACGGGTTGTAGGGCGTGGCCTCGGTGAAGCGTGATCCGTCGTCGAGCGGTAGGTCGCCGTAGACCTCGTCGGTCGACACGTGGTGCAGGCGGACGCCGTGGCGGCGGACGGCCTCCAGCACGGCGAAGGTGCCGATGACGTTGGCGCGCAGGAACGGTTCCGGATCGGCCAGCGCGTTGTCGACGTGCGTCTCGGCGGCGAAGTGCGCGACCGCGTCCGACTCGGACACCAGGGCATTCACCAGTTCGGTGTCGGACACGTCGCCGCGCACCAGCGTGATGTCGTCGGCCACCGGATCCAGCGCCTCGGCACTGCCCGCATAGGTGAGCGCGTCGAGCACCGTCACCGTCGCCTCCGGGTGCTCGCGCACTACCGCGTGCACGAAGTTGGCACCGATGAAGCCTGCACCACCGGTGACGAGCAGTCGCATGAACGAATCCTATCGGCGCCGAGGAGGTCAGTAGGCGCCGCGGCCGGCGAGTACGGCGTTGACGGTAGCGGCCGCGATGGCCAGATCGGCGGCCATCGACCAGTTCTCCACGTACGACAGGTCGAGCCGCACCGAGTCCTCCCACGACAGGTCCGATCGCCCGCTCACCTGCCACAGTCCCGTGATCCCCGGCCGGACCAGGAGACGCCGTCGGACGTCGGCGTCGTACGCGTCGACCTCGCGGGGGAGCGGCGGACGCGGACCGACGACGCTCATCTCGCCGCGCAGTACGTTGAGGAACTGCGGCAGTTCGTCGATGCTGTAGCGCCGCAGGAAGTGGCCGACGCGGGTTACGCGCGGGTCGTCGCGGATCTTGAACAGCAGGCCGTCGGACTCGTTGAGGTGCGTGAGCGTGGCCGTCATCGCATCGGCGTCGGCGACCATGCTGCGGAACTTGATCATGCGAAACGGCTTGCCGTCGAGGCCGATTCGATTCGCGCGGTAGAACACCGGCCCCCGGCTGGTCAGCTTCACGGCCAGTGCGGCGCCGAGAAGCGCAGGCAGCAGCAGGGTGAGGACCAGCAGTGAGAAGCCGACGTCGAAGGCGCGCTTGCCGATCCGCTTGGCCCCGTCGTACTGCGGCTTCTCGACGTGTAGGAGGGGGAGCCCGCCGCCCGCGCGCAAGGTCAGCCGGGGCTCCGCCACGTCCACCATGCCCGGTGACATGACGAGGTCGACGTCGAGGGCCTCCAGCTGCCACGACAGTGAGCGCAGTTCGCTCGCCGTCAGGTCGCCGGACAGGACGACCACGGTGGTGGCTCCTGAGCGGCGCACGGTCTGCGCGAAGTCGCTCTCCACGGGCTCGCCGTCGTCGGTGCCTTCGGCATGCTGGCGCAAGACGCTGGGGGAGCAGGAGCCTATGAGCCGGTAGCCGTGCGTCGGATGCTTGGTCAGCGAGTGGGCGAACTCGTCGACCGCCCGCAGACTGCCAACGGCGAGAACGGGATTGGCGAACCTGCCCCTGCGGTGCTGCGCGCTGACGTACCGACGGGCCACGTGCCGGTTGAGGGTGAGTGCAGTCATGCCGAGCGGCAGTGCGATCGCCAGGTAGCCGCGCGAGAGGTCCAGCTTGAGCAGGCTCGAGATCAGTGCGACCCCCACGAAGGTCGTCATCGTGGCCGTCCAGACGCGCCGGTACTCCTCGGTGCCGACGCCGAGCACACTGCGCGCCCGCGTGCGGAACGCTCCCAGCAGCAGCAACCAGCCCGCCGCGATCCCGCCGGACACCATGCTGAACGCGGGCCCGTCCTCGTTGTACCCGAACCGCAGTAGTTGCGACGCGAACACCGACGCCACGACGACCACCGTGTCGGACACCCTCAACCACGACGCGTAACGGCGTTGCCACACCCGTAGCGGCGTGACTTCGGCAATGTGACGGTCACGTGGCGCGGCCGTCCTCGCCTCGGCTGAGGACACAGTCGTGGACATGTCGTGAAACCCCCCGGCTCACTTGAGAACTACGGGCGCCATCGTGTCACAGAATTGGGGGGCACGACAGTAGCCCAGATCCAGTCCCAGGGACTAGATCTGGCAACCATCGTTTGGTCGCAGCTGGGTTTGCGGAGGCTGGACGGCAGTCGGCCGGGGCTACGACTCCTTGAGCCCCAACGGGCCCGCCAGTTCGGTCAGCGTCGGGATCAGCTTGTCCCAGCCGCCCAGCACCTGGATGGCCACGTGGTCGGCGCCCGAGCCCAGGTGCTCGTCGAGCCGGGCGGCCACCGCCTCGGCCGTGCCGTGCGCGACCACCGCGTCGATCAGCTTGTCGCTTCCCGGCTTGGCGATGTCCTCGTCGGTGAAGCCGAGCCGCTTCCAGTTGTTCAGGTAATTGCTCAGATTCAGGTAGAAGTCCACGGAGCCGCGGCCCACCTCGCGGGCCTCCTCGACGTCGGTGCTCAGCACGACCTTGTGCTCCGGTGCGAGGTAGACGCTGTTGCCGAGGATGTTGCGGGCCTGGCCGGTGTGCTCAGGCGTGGTCAGGTAGGGGTGCGCGCCGGCACTGCGCTGAGCCGAGAGCTTGAGCACCTTCGGGCCCAGGGCGGCGACCACCCGCCGGCTCGTCGGCACCTTGGCGGTGTCGAGCGCGTCGAGATACTCGACCAGCACGTCGTAGGGCTTGCGGTACTCCTCGGTGTGCTCCGGGTGACCGATGCCGACGCCGAGCAGGAACCGGCCCGGGTAGGCCTCCTCCACGCGGTGGTAGGCCTCGGCCACTTCCTCGGCCTTGGCGGTCCACACGTTGACGATGCCGGTCGCGACCTGCAGCGTCTCGGTCGCCTCCAGCAGCGGTTCGACGTAGCTCAGGTCGCCGGCGGGCGAGCCCCCGATCCATACCGCGCCGTAGCCCAGTTCCTCGATCTGTGCGGCCTGCTCGGGCTTGGGTGCGCCGAACGTCCAGACGCCGTAGCGGCCGAGGTTGGGCTTGAGGTCGACGGGCTGTGTCATTCGGGTGGTCCCTTCAATCGATCAGGCAGGTCAGCGCAAGCCGAGTGCGCCGGCCAGCTCGGCCAGCGCCGGTACAAGCTTGTCAGTACCCGTTAGAACCTGAACAGGCACGTGATCTGCACCCGCTTCCAGATGCTGGCGCAGCCGGGCGGTGATCTCCTCGGTGGTGCCGTAGGCGACGACGGAGTCGACCAGCGCGTCGCTTCCCGGCTTGGCCACGTCGGCGTCTGTGAAGCCGAGCCGCTTCCAGTTGTTGAGGTAGTTCGTCAGGCCGAGGTAGACCTCGAGGGCCTTGCGGCCGACCCTGCGGGCCTCGGCGGCGTCGGTTGTCAGGACCACCTTGTGCTCCGGTGCGATGAACGCCTCCGCGCCGAGCAGCTCGCGCGCCTGGGCAGTGTGCTCCGGCGTGGTCAGGTACGGGTGCGCGCCCGCGCTGCGCCGGGCCGAGAGCTTCAGCACCTGGGGCCCGAGCGCCGCGACCACCCTGCGCTCCTTGGGCACGCCGTGCTGGTCCAGTTCGTCTAGGTACTCGGTGAGCGCGTCGTAGGGCTTCGCGAACTCGGTGTGCGCCTCGGGGTGGCCGACGCCGATGCCGAGCAGGAAGCGACCGGGATACGCGGCCTCGAGACGGTGGTAGGACTCCGCGACCGGACCGGCTGCGGCGGTCCAGATGTTGACGATGCCGGTGGCGAGCTTGATGTGATCGGTGACCTCGAGGACGGGGTCGACCCAGTCGAGTTCGGCGGGCGGCGACCCGCCTGCCCAGATGGCGCCGTAGCCGAGCGCCTCGATCTCGCGCAGCTGTTCTGGGGACAGCTGGCGGAACTGCGAGTAGTGGCCGAACACGCCGAACGTGCCGAGATCCGGTTTCGACGAGCGCTCGGGTGCGGTGGCATCTGCGTGGGTCATGTTCGGGTCAACCCAGCCCCTGCCGACGCCTATTCCGATCGACTCGCGCGGATCCGAACTATTCCGTCCCGGCCGCGGCGAGTTCGCCGGGTGTCGGCGTGATCGGCGGGGGTGCCTGCAGCGGCAGCGTGACGATGAAGCGAGTGTCGCCGGGCTTGCTGTGCACCGACATGTTGCCGTGGTGCTTCTCGACGACGATGCGCCACGCCAGGTCCAGGCCGAGCCCGGTGCCCTCGCCGAACGGCTTGGTGGTGAAGAACGGCGTGAAGATGCGATCGATGATGTCCTGGGGGATGCCGGGTCCGTCGTCGCAGATCTCCACGCGGATCATGTCCTCGTTCTCCCGCGCGGTGCGAATGGTCAGCGTGCCGTGCCCGTCCATCGCCTGGAGCGCGTTCTCGATGAGGTTCGTCCACACCTGGTTGAGATCGCCTGGGTAGCAGACCAATTCGGGCAGCGTTTGGTCGGTGTCCTTGACCAGGGTGACCGGCCTGCCCTTGCCCTGGTGGCCGATCTTGTCGCCGAACATCATGATCGTGCTGCGCAGCAGTTCGTGGACGTTGGCGCTCTGGTAGGCGCCGCGGTCCATCTGCGAGTAGTGCTTGGCGTCGGTCAGCAACGCCGAGATGCGCTTGCTGGCCTCGGCGATCTCGTTCATCCGCAGCTCGGTGTCGATGGTGTACTTCAGCCAGCCCAGTGCGCCCTGCAGCGATGCGGTCGCGTCGACCTCGTCGACCGAGGCGAGGATGCGCTCCAGCCAATCGGTGTCGAGGCCGGCGTCGACGAAGGTGGGGGCGTAGTCCCACGCGCCGATGATGTCGTGCTCTTCGAGCCAGTCGCCGATCGCATCCTCGCGGTCGGACGCCTCGAGTGCGGACAGCTCGACGGACTTGGACTTCGCGACCTGTTCGGCCACTTCCTCCTGGATGCTCACCAGGACGCTCAGCGCCTCGGGGGTGAACTTGCCGTTGGCGAGCATCGCGAGCTTGTGGCGCATCTTGCCGACCGTCTCGCGCAGGTCCGAGGTCGCCCGCGCGGTGGCCGCGGCGGGGTTGTTCAGCTGGTGGGTGAGCCCGGCGGTGATGGTGCCCAGCGCCAACAGCTTCTCGCGCTGGCCGATGATCTGGCTCTGCCTGCGCCCGCCCACCATGTGACCTTCGAGCAGGTGCACGGCCATCGGGAACTCCGAACGCATGAAGGCCGCGAATGCCTCGGCGTCGAGCACGAAGAACCGGGACGGCTTGGTCAGCCGCACCGACGCCTGATAGGTGTGCTCCTCGCCCGGTACGTAGGCCGACCAGGCCCCGCAGTAGACACCGCGCTGCGAGGTGCGGCCGGTCTGGATGTCGACCCCGCCGGACCGCTTGGTCATGACGAGTTCACCCTCGAGCATGACGTAGAAGCACGTCGCGGGTTCACCCTCCGTGCACAGCGGGCCCTCGGGGAACCTCTCGATGCTGCCTGCCTGGCACAGCACGTCGAGCTGCTCGTCGCTCAGCTTCTCGAAGAGGAACAGCGTGCGGAGTTCGTCGCGGACGCAATGCTCGCCCATGTGTTGGTCCTTTCAGGCCTGAGTGATCAGGCTTCTGCGAGATACCGGTGCACCAGCATCACGGCCATCGATCCTTCGCCGACGGCGGCTGCCACCCGCTTGGCCGACTCGGACCGCACGTCTCCGGCGACGAAGACTCCGGGCACACTCGTCTCCAAGTGATGCGGCGGGCGGTCCAGGGTCCAACCGACCACGTTCTGTAGATCGGGCCCCGACAGGATGAAGCCGTGATCGTCGCGGGCTATTCCCGCCTCCTCCAGCCACTCCGTGCGCGGCGTCGCGCCGATGAAGCAACACATGCGGTCGCAGCGCACCGTCTCGCGCTGCCCGGTCTGCTTGTCGAGCAGCACGATCTCGGAGAGATGGCCGTCGGTGGCACCCGTATCGACGACCTGGGTGCAGGTCCGGATCTTGATGTTCGGGGTCTTGGTGACCCGGTCGACCAGATACTGCGACATGCCGGCCTCGAGTGACGGGCCGCGGATCACCATGGTCACCGACTTCGCCGTCTCCGACATGTACATCGCGGCCTGGCCCGCCGAGTTGGCGCCGCCGACGATGTAGACGTCCTCGCCCGCGCACTCGCTGTTGTCCGACACCGATGCGCCGTAGTAGACGCCGCGGCCGATGTAGTTGTTGGCGGGGTTGTCCGGATCCTCCCAGCAGCCCGCGATCTCCAGCTGGCGGTAGTCGACCCCGGTGGCGAGGATGATGGCGCGGGCGCCGACGGTGTCCTCCTCGTTGAGCCGGATCGAGTGCGCCGCGCCGACGCCATTGATCTCGAGCTTCCCGGCTTCCTGAGTGGTGATGACCTCGGCGCCGAAGCGTTCGGCCTGCCGGCGCGCCGACGTCGTCAACTCCGCTCCGGAGACACCGGTCGGAAACCCGAGGTAGTTCTCGATCTTCGAGCTGCGCCCGGCCTGCCCGCCGGTGGTGGCCTTCTCGATCAGCACGGTCTTGAGCCCCTCGGACGCGCCGTACACGGCGGCGGCGAGGCCTGCCGGGCCGCCGCCGATGACCGCGAGGTCGTACATCTCGAGCTGCGGGCTGGTCGACAGGCCCAGCAGTTCGGCGAGTTCGACGTCGGTGGGCTCGACGAGGCAGTCGCCCTTCTCGGTGATGACGACGGGCAGCCGGCTGCCGTCGAGGCCCGCGGCGTCGAGCAGCTGCTTGCCCTTGGGGTCGTCGGCGTTGACCGATCGGAAGGAGTACTCGTTGCGCGCCAGGAACTGCCGGACCTGCCACGACCGCTCGCTGTAGCGGTGGCCGATGACCTTCGTGTACGGCATGCCGCGGTCGCCGACGGCCCGCCACTCCTCGAGCAGCCCGTCGATCACCGGGTAGAGCTTCTCCTCCGGCGGGTCCCACGGCTTGAGGAGGTAGTGATCGAGGTCGACGACGTTGATCGCGTCGATCGCGGCGTGCGTGTCGGCGTAGGCGGTGAGCAACACCCGCTTGGCGTACGGGAAGACGTCCATGGCCTTCTCGAGGAACTCGATGCCGCTCATGTGGGGCATGCGGTAGTCGGCGACGAAGACCGCGACGGTCTCGCCGCGCAGCTTCAGTTCCTTCAATGTGTCCAGCGCGTCTGCGCCGGACTCGGCGCGCACGATGCGGTAGCGCTCGCCGTAGTGCCGGCGCAGGTCGCGTGCGACCGCTCGGGAAACGGCCGGATCGTCATCAACGGTGAGGATCGCAGGCCGTCGTTGCGGGTGTTCGGGTCCACTCATCACCGATCATTATGCGCTGGTGGTCCAGCGGATATCGGGTCAGCGGCACGGTTCGGCCCACGGCGAACACGCACGCTCGGAATGCCTAGGCTCGCTGGGATGACGATTCTCGAGTTCTCCGACTCCGTTCTGATCGAACGCACGCCCGACGAGGTCTACGCGCTGGTGTCCGACGTCACCCGAATGGGCGACTGGAGCCCCATCTGCAAGGCCTGCTGGTGGGACGATCCGGCCGCGGGTGCGCAGCCCGGCGCGTGGTTCACGGGGCGCAACGAGCTGCCCGAACGGACCTGGGAGACCCGCAGTCAGGTGGTCGTCGCCGAGCCGGCGCGCGAGTTCGCGTGGGAGGTCAACGAGGGGTGGGTCCGCTGGGGCTTCCGGCTGGAGCCGACGGGGGAGACCGGCACGCGGCTGACCCAGGACTGGAGATTCCTGCCCAAGGGCATTGCCGGGTTCGGCGAGAAGTTCGGCGAGCGTGCCGAGGCCGAGATCGCCCAGCGCAGCGACCAGGCGACCAGCGGCATCCCCGTGACCCTGGCGGCGATCAAGGCGTCCGCCGAGGGAAACTGAGCGGGGCTCAGGCCTGCGGGTCCACCACGTTTCGGGCGGTCGGGCCCCAGGTCACCGACGACTGCTCGTCGCCGGCGTGGCCGTCACCGTGCCCATCGCCACGGTGCCCGTTGCGGCTCTCGAGCAGCGCGGCCAGGTCGATGCCCGAGGACTTGAGCGCCTCGACGATCTTCGCCACCGCCAGGGGACTGACCCCGAGCAGGCCGCCGACGGCGTCTTGGGCGTCACCCGCGCCACCGATGATCGACAGGCGTTCGATCTCGGCGAGCGGCATGGCGGCGGCCTCGGTCGCCTTCACGACCGTCGCCAGCACGTCGGGCAGCGTCAGCAGGCGCGCCGCGTCCGGGCTGTAGCTGTTGAGTGCCACCGCGATCTCCTTCTTGCCCGCGGCCTCGGCGACCAGCCGCGCCTTGATGCCGTCGGCCTCGGCCTGCCGCTCGACGCGCAGTGCGTCGGCGGCGGCCTTGCGTGCATCGGCCTCGGCCTGACCGGCCTGCCGTGCCGCCTCCGCCTTGGCCTCCGCGGCGAGGATCGATGCCTGGCGCTGACCCTCGGCGCGGGCGATGTCGGCTTGGCGCTGCGCTTCGGCAGGCGCGATGACGTCGGCTTGCAGGGCGGCGGTGGCCTGTTCGCTACGGCGCTGCTCGACCTCGATGCGGGCCTGCACCCGGGCGGCCTCGGCCTGTTCGGTCGCGATGCCGACGTCCTTCTGCGCCCGGGCGTTCGCGAGTGGCCCGGCCTGATCGGCCTGGGCGTTCTCGGCTTCGGTCTGCGCGCGCAGCCGGGCGAGTTCGACGTCGCGGCGCTGGTTGGCCGTCGCGATCGCGGTGTCCGCCTCGGCCTGGGCGACGGACCCCTCCTGGCGCGCCTTGGCGGACTGGATCTGCGCGTCGCGCTCGGCTTCGGCCGTGCCGACGGCGGCGTCGCGCTTGACCTCCGCGATGCGTCGCTGGCCGAGCGACTTCAGGTAGTCGTTGGCGTCGGAGATGCCCGCGATCTTCAGCACGTCGACCTCCATGCCGATGCGCGACAGGTCACCGCCTGCCTCCTCGACGACGCTGCGGGCCAGGGTGTCGCGGTTGGAGTTGAGGTCCTCGACGGTCATCGTCGCGGTGATGCCGCGCAGCGAGCCGGCGAGGATCTCGTTGATCTGGCGCTGCAGCTCGTTGAGATCCGAGGTGAGGAAGCGTTGCACCGCGGTCTGGACGGCCTCGTCGGCCGAACCGATGCGGACGAGGCCCACGGCCTCGACGTTGACGGGCACGCCGTTGTTCGACAGTGCGTTCTGCAGGTTGATGCTGACGTTGAACGGTTCGAGGCTCATGATGTCGACCCGCTCGATGCCGGGCATCCGGAACCGGGCGCCGCCGCGGACCACCTTCGGGGTGCCGCGGCCGGTGAAGACGGCCACCTCGTTGGGTGGCACCTTGATGTAGTTCTTGACGTAGATCAGGGGGAGCGCGACGAACAGCAGCAGGGCTGCCACTACCGCGACGATCACGATCATCAACGTGGACATGGAATCAGTGCCTTTCCAGCGGTGGGTCGGTGTCGGGAACGCCGACGACGCGCACGGCGTCCGCTTCGACGTCGGAGATGTAGACGCGGGTGGACTTGAGCAGCGCCTGCGGTTCGTCGGTGACCGCGCGTGAGCGCACCCGGTTGCCCTCGGGGTCGACGAAGGAGACTTCACCCCACCCGTCGACGGGGATTTCCAGCGTGACGGTGCCGAGCGTGCCGATGTAGGACAGTCGGCCGGTGTGGGAGTTGGACTGCTGGCGGCGCAGGTAGGGCAGTGCCACCCCCTGCAGGAGCAGCAGCAACACTGCAGCGCTTCCGACGGCGATGCCACCGGTGACCACGGGGCCGAGTCCGGCCCACGTGGCGATCAGGCCGCCGGCCCCGGCACCGAGCAGCGCGGCCGAGATGCTGGTGAGGCTGAGAAAGGGCATGCCGTCGGTCGACGACCCGTGGCCGGCGCCGGCGTCTGCGCCGCCCCCGCCGATCTCTGCCAGCAGCAGTGACGCCAACACGGCGATGCCGCCGACGACGAACGCCACCACGTACACCGCAGTCAACTGACCCCCTTCAGTCGTGCGTCGGCGTCGAGACGACCCGCCGCGCAGCCTGCCCCCGTCCCCGGTGTTGATGATCTTGCCATCGGACCGCTACCGGCGGCGACGGTGATTTTGGGCAGGACGCCGAAGCGAGTAGCATGGACCAACGGTGCGGCTTCCGCGCCGACTTTCTGCGTGCACTGCCTCTGGACCATCGAGATCGTCGATGGAATCCACCCGGTCCGGATCACGTTCCTAGTCGGATCGAAGGTTGCGCTGAAACGGGCGTAAACGAATACGAAACCAAAAGCAAGGATCGCCACACAGTATGGCCAAGAAAGACGGTGCCATCGAGGTCGAGGGCCGCGTTGTCGAACCCCTGCCCAATGCGATGTTCCGCATTGAGCTGGAGAACGGCCACAAGGTACTCGCCCACATCAGCGGCAAGATGCGGCAGCACTACATCCGCATCCTGCCCGAGGACCGGGTCGTCGTGGAACTCTCCCCGTACGACCTGACCCGGGGCCGCATCGTGTACCGGTACAAGTAACCCACGTCCCGACCGATACCAAGAGCAGGGACACGCGTTCGCGCGAGTTCCCCAATAGACCCAGAAGGATCGACCAGCCGTGAAGGTGAACCCTAGCGTCAAGCCGATCTGCGACAAGTGCAGGGTGATCCGCCGGCATGGGCGGGTCATGGTGATTTGCTCCGACCCTCGCCACAAGCAGCGGCAGGGCTGACACAGCCCTCGATGAGCGCTTGCGCGAAGAGCGCAGGTACAGCACCACCCACAACTGAATGCAGACCTCCCAGTACCAGTGGGCGAGTACGTCGCTCATTCAACGTCCGGCACGGAGGCCGGACCCCGTGAGGGGAACGGACTGGGACAAGACCTCCGCAAACAGAAGGAACACTGCCTGATGGCACGCCTATTGGGCGTCGATCTCCCGCGTGACAAGCGCATGGAGATCGCGCTGACCTACGTCTACGGCATTGGCCGTACCCGCTCACAGCAGATCTTGGACGGCACCGGCATCAGCCGGGACCTGCGCACCAAGGACCTCACCGACGACCAGGTGACCCAGCTGCGCGACTTCATCGAAGGCAACCCCGACATCAAGGTCGAGGGCGACCTGCGTCGTGAGGTGCAAGCCGACATCCGCCGCAAGATCGAGATCGGCTGCTACCAGGGTCTGCGGCACCGCCGCGGTCTCCCGGTCCGCGGCCAGCGCACCAAGACCAACGCGCGCACCCGCAAGGGTCCCAAGCGCACCATTGCCGGCAAGAAGAAGGCCAGGTAACCGCACATGGCACAAGCGAAGAAGGGCGGCACCGCCGCCAAGAAGGGTCAGAAGACCCGCCGCAAGGAAAAGAAGAACGTCCCGCACGGCGCCGCTCACATCAAGAGCACCTTCAACAACACGATCGTCTCGATCACCGACCCCCAGGGCAACGTCATCGCCTGGGCGTCGTCGGGACACGTGGGCTTCAAGGGCTCGCGCAAGTCGACGCCGTTCGCCGCTCAGCTCGCCGCCGAGAACGCTGCCCGCAAGGCGCAGGAACACGGCGTCAAGAAGGTCGACGTCTTCGTGAAGGGTCCGGGCTCCGGCCGCGAGACCGCCATTCGTTCGTTGCAGGCCGCAGGCCTCGAGGTCGGTGCGATCTCCGACGTCACCCCACAGCCGCACAACGGCTGCCGTCCGCCCAAGCGGCGCCGGGTCTAGGTAGAGGAAGGATTTAGAGAATGGCTCGTTACACCGGACCCGTCACGCGCAAGTCGCGTCGCCTGGGCGTCGACCTCGTCGGCGGAGATCAGTCCTTCGAGAAGCGCCCCTACCCGCCCGGCCAGCACGGTCGCGCGCGGATCAAGGAGAGCGAATACCGCACGCAGCTGCAGGAGAAGCAGAAGGCCCGCTTCACCTACGGCGTGATGGAGAAGCAGTTCCGCCTCTACTACGAGGAGGCCAACCGTCACGCAGGCAAGACCGGCGACAACCTGCTCCGCATCCTGGAGAGCCGGCTCGACAACGTCGTGTACCGCGCCGGGCTCGCCCGCACGCGTCGCATGGCCCGTCAGCTCGTCAGCCACGGCCACTTCCTGGTCAACGGCGTGAAGGTCGACATCCCCAGCTACCGCGTGTCGCAGTACGACATCATCGACATCAAGGAGAAGTCGCTCAACACGCTTCCCTTCGAGTTGGCGCGGCAGACCGCGGGCGACCGCCCAATCCCGGGCTGGCTGCAGGTCGTCGGCGAGCGTCAGCGGATCCTCGTCCACCAGTTGCCCGAGCGTGCGCAGATCGACGTGCCGCTCACCGAGCAGCTCATCGTCGAGCTCTACTCGAAGTAATCGTTGCGCGGCCGTCGGCCGTCGTAGCAGTTGGTCGGCCGCCCGGCCGGCCAACACCCAGTCGGCATCAAATAGCGGATGTCGAGAAGGAGATAGAGAAACACCATGCTGATTTCACAGCGCCCCACACTGTCCGAAGAGACCTTGGCCGACAACCGGTCCAAGTTCGTCATCGAGCCCCTGGAGCCCGGCTTCGGGTACACCCTGGGCAACTCGCTTCGGCGCACGCTGCTGTCGTCCATCCCGGGCGCAGCGGTCACCAGCATCCGCATCGACGGCGTGCTGCACGAGTTCACCACCGTTCCCGGGGTCAAGGAAGACGTCACCGACATCATCCTGAACCTCAAGGGCCTGGTCGTGTCCTCGGAGGAGGACGAGCCCGTCACCATGTACCTGCGCAAGCAGGGCCCGGGTGCGGTCACCGCCGGTGACATCGTGCCGCCGGCCGGCGTCACGGTGCACAACCCCGACATGCACATCGCGACGCTGAACGACAAGGGCAAGCTCGAGGTCGAGCTCGTCGTCGAGCGCGGCCGCGGTTACGTGCCCGCCGTGCAGAACAAGGCGTCCGGCGCCGAGATCGGCCGCATCCCGGTCGACTCGATCTACTCGCCGGTGCTCAAGGTGACCTACAAGGTCGAGGCCACCCGCGTCGAGCAGCGCACCGACTTCGACAAGCTGATCCTGGACGTCGAGAGCAAGAACTCGATCACCCCGCGTGACGCGCTGGCTTCGGCCGGCAAGACGCTGGTCGAGTTGTTCGGTCTGGCACGGGAACTCAACGTCGAGGCCGAGGGCATCGAGATCGGGCCGTCGCCGGCCGAGGCCGACCACATCGCCAGCTTTGCGCTGCCGATCGACGACCTCGAGCTGACCGTCCGGTCGTACAACTGCCTCAAGCGCGAGGGCGTGCACACCGTCGGCGAGCTGGTGTCGCGCACGGAGTCCGATCTGCTGGACATCCGCAACTTCGGCCAGAAGTCCATCGACGAGGTGAAGATCAAGCTGCATCAGCTCGGTCTCTCGCTGAAGGACAGCCCGGCCACGTTCGATCCGTCGGAGGTCGCCGGCTACGACGTCGCCACCGGCACCTGGAACAGCGATGCAGGTTACGACCTGGACGACAACCAGGACTTCGCCGAGACCGAGCAGCTCTAACCGCCCGGGATATTCCCACCCAGCTTCGCCCGCCCGAACACAACCGTCCCGGTTCTACCTGACACGGGAACCGGCCCCATTTAGGAGATAGTCGCAATGCCCAAGCCCACAAAGGGTGCCCGTCTCGGCGGGTCGTCCTCGCACCAGAAGGCGCTCCTGGCCAACCTGGCCACGTCGCTCTTCGAGCACGGCCGCATCAAGACGACCGAGCCCAAGGCGCGGGCGTTGCGGCCGTACGCCGAGAAGCTCATCACCCACGCCAAGAAGGGCACGCTGCACAACCGGCGTGAGGTGATGAAGAAGATCCGCGACAAGGACGTCGTGCACGTCCTGTTCGCCGAGATCGGACCCTTCTTCGCCGACCGCGAGGGCGGCTACACCCGCATCATCAAGGTGGAGCCACGCAAGGGCGACAACGCCCCCATGGCCGTCATCGAGCTGGTGCGGGAGAAGACCGTGACCAACGAGGCCGACCGGGCACGCCGCGTGTCGTCGTCCAAGCAGCCGGTTGCCGCCGCGGCAGCGCCGCAGGCAGCCGTCGAGCCCGAGGCCACCGACGGCCCCGTGGTCGACGAGGGCACCGAAGCCGACGCCAGCGTCGCAGTGACCGAGGCCGAGGATGCCGCAGTCGACGACGCCCCGGCCGCTGACGCCGACGCCGATGCCGACGAGGCCAAGGCCGACGACGCCAAGTAACGAAGCACGCACCATGCCCGTCATCGATTCCGATGGCGGGCATGTTGCGTTCACCCGGCTTCGCCTCGACATCTCCTACGACGGCACCGATTTCGCCGGCTGGGCGACACAGGCCGGGCAGCGCACGGTCGCCGGGCTGATCGACGAGGCGCTGTCCACGATCTTTCGCAGCCCCATCGTGACGCGGGCGGCGGGCCGTACCGACGCAGGCGTGCACGCCACCGGGCAGGTGGCCCACGTCGACATCCCGGCCGACGCGATCCATCTCGCCCACCCGCGCACCCCGCGCGCCGGGGATGCCGAGTTCCTGCCGCTTGTGCGGCGTTTGGCGAAGCTGCTGACCGACGACGTCCGGGTGCGCGACGTGGTGCGGGCTCCGGACGGGTTCGACGCGCGGTTCTCGGCGCTGCGCAGGCACTACGAGTACCAACTATCGACGGCACCGTTCGGGGTGGAGCCCCGCGCCGCCCGGTTCGTCACGCCGTGGAATCGACCGCTGGACCTCGACGCGATACGCGAGGCATCGCGAGAGCTGTTGGGCCTGAACGACTTCGCGGCATTCTGTCGACCCCGCGAGGGTGCGACGACCATCCGCGATCTGCAGCGGCTGGACTGGACGCGCGACGGCGACCAGCTCACCGCCCACGTCACCGCCGACGCATTCTGCTGGTCGATGGTCCGTTCGGTGATCGGTGCGCTGCTGGCGGTCGGCGAGGGCAGACGCGAACCTGCCTGGTGCGCAGGGCTACTCAGCTCGACGGGTCGGTCGAGTGAGTTCGCCGTCGCCCCAGCGCGTGGACTGACCCTGGTTGCCGTCGACTACCCGTCCGACGACCTGCTGGCAGCACGCACCTCGGTGACGCGCGACGTCCGCCGCGGTTAGATCTTGCTCGCGGTGAAGTCCACCGCGTTGCCGATGCCGCCGGTCAGCAGGTAGGCCAGCTGGAGGTGGCTCAATGCCGCCGGGCCGCCCGAGCAGATCGGATCGCCGGGGTTGCATACGTCGATCGACTTGCCGTTGAAGGCCGGGCCGGGGGTCACCGGGATGTTCAGCAGCCGACTGGCGTTGCCGATCAGTACGACTGCCGCGATGTGCTGATCGGCGCCAGGCGGGAGCGTGTTGTTCAGTACGTCGTTGGTGACTGCGGCGCCCAGCGAGTAGCCGCCGACGACGATCTTCGTGTTGGGGCAGTTGTCGACGATTGACCTGATCTGCGACGTCATGTCCGAGACGCCGGGACCGACGTCCTGGTGGGCGGGGTAGTTCACCGGTGAGGCCGCGATGTCGCGCCCGGTCTTGTCCCGCAGCTGCCCAACGAACGCCTGGCCGACGTCACCGAGTCCGGGCGCTTCGTCTGTGCCGCGGGCGAATACGACGTTCACGTCGGCGCACGGCGATGCAGTCGCGGTCGGCAGCGACCCGTCGGGCGAACCCAGGGCGATTGTTCCGCCCAATGCTCCTGCCGCGATCACCGCGGCTCCCGAGATGATCGCCAAGCGGCGGCGCGTTTGTCCGAAGTTCGATGTCACCACACCGATGGTATCCGTCGGAGAGCGTTGCTCGTTACAACGAGCGGCGGCCTCAGACCCGACCGGCGGCGAAGTCCACTGCCTGGTTGACCATGCCCGCCTCGATGTACGCGGGGGCCAGGTGGTCGGGCCAGTTGTTCTCCCACGTGTTCGGGTCGGCCGGGTTGCAGACCGGATCCGCCCCGTGGCACAGCTCGATGGTCCGCTCGCGGTAGAGCGGGTTGAAGTTGGTGATGGGGCCGATCCAGGCGGACCCGTTGCCGAACAGGGCGACGGCCGCGATGTGCTGGTCGGCGCCGGGCGGCAGGGGTTGGTCGAAGCCGAAGAACGCGAACGGCAGCGCCAGCGCGACGTCGGTGACGGCGGCGCCCAGCGAGTAGCCGCCGAGCACGATGCGGGTGTCGGGGCAGGCCGCCATGGTGCTCTTGATCCGGCGGCTCATGTCGTTGGCGCCCACGTCGATCTCGTTGTCGGCGGGGTACTGCACCGCGTACAGGTTGACGTTCTTGCCCGTCTTCTTGCGCAGGCCGTTGGTGAAGGCGTTGCCGATCTGCCCGGCGCCTGCCGGCTCCACGCGACCGCGGGCGAAGATCACCTCCACGGCGGGACAGGCTGCCGATGCCGTCGGGATCGAACGGCTGCTTACGATGCCAGGCGCGACCAGTAGTGCGCCTGCGACGAGTGCGATGACGACGGGTGCGATGACGTGGCGACGGATCACCGCACCGATGCTAGCGGAGTGTTTTGACGAGTTCGTAGGCATCGACGTGGGCATTGGCGCGCTTCGGGCTACAGCAAACCGGCGATGAAGCCGGCAGCCTGATCGGTCGGCCCCGGAGCGTAGGCGCGGTGTGCCGGGACGCTCTCGCCGTTGAGTTGGCAGACCGGGTCGTCGAAGTTGCACAGGTCGATCGAGCGGCCGGCCCACACCGGGCTGGTGGTCAGCGGGAGCCCGAGCTTTGCCGAGGGATTGCCGAACACTGCGATACCCGCGACGAAGTCCGGGGTGTTGGGCGGCAGCGGGTTGGTGAAGCCGATCGCCGGGATCGGCACCGCGGCGATCACGTCGACCACGGCAGCGCCCTGGGAGTAGCCACCGAGGACGAGTCGGGTGGTCGGGCACGCGCCGATCATGTACTGGATGTGGGCACTGGCGTCGTTGGCGCCGGCCGCAGCCGCCAGGAAGTCGTAGCTTGCCGGGTAGTTCACCGCGTACGCGCCGACCGACCGCCCGCCGACCTTGCCGCGCAGCGAGTCGACGAACGCACCACCGATGCGGCCGAGGCCGGGTGCTTCGTCGGTGCCGCGTGCGAACACCACCTCGATGTCCGGGCAGTCGGCGGCCGAGGCGGTGCCGAGTCCGCCGACGGGCGACGTGGCGGCGACCGGCGCGACGAGCAGTGCGCCCGCGGTCAGGGTGGCGGCAGCAACGGCGACGAGAGCGCGCCGGACAAGATCAAGGGGCACGCTGAATGGTAACGCCTAAACAGGCTAAACAAGTCCCGCGACGAAGGCGGCGGCCTGCGGGATGAAGGGCGACGTCTCGTAGTCCGAGTGCGCGAAGGGGTTGCGACCGCGGGAGCAGATCGGGTCGCCGTCATTGCAGAGGTCGATCGCCCGTCCCGCGAATGCGCCGCTGCCGTTGAGCGGGAGGCTGAACTTCGCCGACGGGTTGCCGAACACGGCAACCGCGGCGACCATGTCGTCGAGGCTGGCAGGCAGGGGGGCGGCCGAGCCCACGTCGCCGATCTTGTTGCCCAGGGGCGGAACGCCCGCGAGCATGTCGACCACTGCCGCGCCCTGCGAGTAGCCGCCGAGCACGACGCGGGTGTTGGGGCAGCCTGCGGCCAGGGCCGTGATGCGTGCCGTGGCGTCGTCGGCGCCCTCGGCCGCGGTGAGGAAGTCGTAGGTCGCCGGGTAGTTCACGCCGTACGCGGACACCGTGCGGCCACCGAGTTGGGGTGTCAGCGCGTTCACGAAGGCCTGGCCCACCCGCCCGATGCCTGCGGGTTCGCTGGTGCCGCGGCCGAAGATGACCTCGACGTCCGAGCAGGCGGGCTCTGCGACCGCGGGTGCGGCGGTCACGACGGCTGCCACTGACGCGACGGATGACACGAGGGCCGCCAGTCGGACAGCCGTTTTGATCGAGATCACGCCGTCATCTTCACATATGGATGTCAGCTACGCCGAACGGTTTGCTCTATGTCAGATGACCCGGTGGGTGTCTCCGGCCAGGTTGCCGCGTCGACCTTCTCGGTGCGGTCGCCCTGGCGTGCGAGCGTGAGACCCAGCAGCACGACGGCGCCGCCGATGGCTTGCGTTACCGAGATGGCCTCACCAAGCAGCGCCCACGCGGCGAGCACGGCGAACAGCACCTCGGACAGCCCGACCAGCGAGGCGAAGCGTGGGCGTAACCGAGCGATGCCGATGATGCCGAGGGTGTAGGCGATGGCGGTGGGTATGAGTGCCAGGAGGATCACCGGCACCAGCCATGACGTGGTCCAACCGGCAATGACGGTCTGATTGGCGGTGAACGTCATCGGCATCACACCGGACGCGCCGAGCAGGGCGACCGCGGCGGCGCCGACGACGAGACCGCCCGCGGCCAGCGTGATGGGTTCCAGGCCGGTGCCGTCGTCGTCGCCGCCGCCCACCTTGTCGGATAGCAGGAAGTAGCAGGCGGCGCAGACGGCCGCGGCAAGGCCGAAGCCGACGCCGACGAGGTTGATGTGCGCGCCGGCGAACACGTCGAGGACGCCCATGATGCCGACGATGGCGAGTGCGACTCCGGCCAGGACGAGGTTGCTGGGCCTGCGCCGGGTGGTCGCCCACAGCCAGCCGACGACCAGCAGCGGTGCGGTGTATTCGAGCAGGAGCGCGACGCCGACCGAGAGGTGTGAGACCGCGTTGTAGTAGAAGAGCTGGGCTCCGGCGATCGGTACTAGGCCGTACGCGATGACGGTCTTGGCGTGCCGGAGTGCCTCGCGGACCCAGTTCGGCCGCATGATGGAGGCGAACACGGCCATCGCCACGGCGCCACCGGCCAGCCGGGCGGTCACCGCGGCGGTCGGCGTCCAGCCTGCCTCCATCAGCGACTTGGCCAGGGGGCCCGACATGCCGAAGGCGAGCGCGGAACCAACCGCGAACAGGAGGCCGACTCGAAAATGGCCGGCAGTCTGCGTGCGGTCCGATCGGGTCGCGGTCACGAGCCACCTCCATCATCTCGGCGACGGATCTCACGAACGGGATTGTCATGAGTAAAATCCGTGTTGCTCATGACGCTAGCCGGGAAGGGAGTCAGGAGTCAAATGATTTTCAGTCATGACACCGAACTGACCCTGCGCGCTGCGTGCGTCCTGATCAACACCGACCGCGTGGACGGGGAACGGCTGGCCGAAATGGCCGCCCTCGACGAGTACCTCGACGGCTTCGGCTGGACGGGCCGCCGGGACCGCGACGACGCAGAACTCGCGTCCGTGCGCGGACTGCGTGAGCGGCTCGGCGAGATCTGGGCCGTTGCCGAGGACGAAGAGCGCACCGTGGAGCAGGTGAACGCGCTGCTGTCGGACACCCGCGCCGCACCGTGGCTCACCCGCCATCCCGAGATGCCCGAGTGGCACCTGCACCTCGCGTCCGTCCAGGACCCGTTGTGGCAGCGCATGGGCGCCGAGATGGCGATGGCCCTGGCCGACCTGATCCGAGTCGGGGAGTTGCGCCGGCTCAAGATCTGCGCGGCGTCCGACTGCGAGGCGGTACTGGTCGATCTGTCCCGCAACCGCTCCCGCATGTTCTGCGACACCGGCAACTGCGGTAACCGGCAGCACGTGGCCGCCTATCGGGAGCGGCGGAGCAAGAATTAGGTGACTCGAGGGATCACCGCTGCCGGTTAGGGTCGGTGGCGGGGGATTCAATGGCCGGTCACACGTCGTCGTGGATGCAGTTGAGCGCACAACGATTCCGCGTGCGCCGCCTGGAACACGCACTGGTGTGCAGAGACGTTGCGATGCACGACGATCCACTGCGGTCGCAATCCCTGGCCTTCGTCGCGGGAGCGGTGCTGGCGGTGATCGTCGTCGCGGCGTGCGTCGTCGTGGCCGTCGTCCGACCGCACGGCACGGTGGGGTCGGCTCGGATCGTGCTGGTGCGCGAATCCGGCGCGCTCTACGTGCTCATCGGCGAGACGTGGCATCCCGCTGTGAATCTCGCGTCGGCGCGGCTCATCACGCGCAGCGCCGACGAACCCAGGGTGGTGGGGGAGCGTGCGCTCGACGGCGTCCGGCGGGGCCCGGTGGTCGGAATCCCCGGTGCGCCCGATCCGCTCGGTGTGCCGCAGGCCTGGGACGTCTGGACTGTGTGCGATGGCGTCGACACCGTCGTCGCCGCGGGTTCGGGTTCGTCGCCAGCCGACCACTTCGACCCGGATCGCACCGTACTCGTCACGCCCCGTGGCGAAGGGCCGGCGCTGACGTACCTGCTCTACGAGGGGCGCCGCGCGAGGGTCGACCTGCGGGAGACCGCCGTCGTGCGCGCGCTGCGGCTCGATCACGTTGTGCCGCAGCCAGTATCGCGAGCCCTGCTCGACACCGTCCCGGAGGTGGCGCCAATCACCGTGCCCCGGATCGATGGGGCGGGGCAGGCGGGACCGGGCGCCGTCGGCGAGCCGGTCGGCTCGGTCGTGCGGGTGCTGGGAGCAGCAGGGGCCGAACACTACGTGGTACTGGCCGACGGCATGCAACGCGTCGGCGAGGTCGCAGCCGACGTCATCCGCTTCGCCCGTGCCGAGTCCACCGCCGTGGCAATCACGGTGGCGCCGGCCGCCGTCGCCGCCACCGCGCTGGTCGACCGGCTGCCCGTGGCGGACTTCCCCGCTCGTGCCCGTCCGGTGGTCGGTGCATCGAGTGAACTCGTCTGTGCCCGGTGGCGCGCCGGCACCGCGGACGCACCCTCGACGACGACCGTCCTCGTCGGCGCGGCACTGCCCGCAGACGCCGACACCGTCGCGCTCGCGCAGGCCGACGGCGCAGAGCCGCGGGTCGACCGGGTTCGGCTGCCGCGCGGCCGCAGCTCATACGTGGCATCGTCGCCGATTCTCGGGCCGGGTGGCAACACCGGACCACGGCACCTCGTCACCGACGCCGGCGTGGTGTTCGGCGTGCGCGATGACGCCGCAGCGACAGCGCTCGGGTTGCCCAGCGCGCCGGTGGGTGCGCCGTGGCCGGTGTTGGCGTGGTTGCCCCGTGGACCGGAACTCGCCATCGAGGACGCGTCAGTCGCGCGTGACGCCCCGATCGCTACCCCGCGCTGACCGGTTGCGCGGCAACAGGATCGCCGCGGCCGCGACCGCGATGCACACGGCGGCGCCCGCGAGTGCCACGCCGCGGGTGCCCGTGGCCGGGGCCGGCAGGGCCGCCGGGCCTGCCACCGCGACGGGCTGTGCGGGCACGGGTGGCGCGGACCCCGCGCTCACCGCGGCGAGGGCGTCGACGACGCCGTGGCCCACCAGCGGGTTCCACCCGGACGACGGCCGCAGTGCGGTGTCCTCGATGCGTTGCATCACCTGCCGGGCCGTGAGTTCCGGTGAGCGGGACCGTACGAGTGCGGCGACGCCCGCTACGACGGGCGCGGCGTAACTCGTTCCGGACAAGGGTGCCTCACCGGACGCGCCGGGCACGACGTCGGTCAGCCCGTCCCCGTCCGGGGCCAGTGACACGACGTCTTCGCCGGGTGCGGCGACGTCCACCCAGGGCCCGGCGAGGGTGAACGCCGACGGGCGCCCGTCGCGGTCGACGGACCCGACGGTGAGGACGTAGTCGTCGTACCACGACGGGCTGGCCGCGACGCCGACGCCGTCCCAGTCCGGCGTCCCGCCGTTCGTCGGGTTCTGCCCGTCGCACCCGCCGTCCCCGCCGGTGTTCCCGGCAGCGGCGACGACCACGACGTTCTTGACGTCGACGGCGTAGGCCAGCGCTGCGCCGAGTGCCTCGTCGGCGATGGACAGGTCCGCCGACGCGCACGCGACGGTCGACACGTTGATGACCGTGGCGCCGGCGTCCGCGGCCGTGCGCACGGCGGCGGCCAGTGTCCGCACGTCGCCGACGCCGCCGGTGGCCTCGCCGGTGCGTCGGAATACCGCGCTGGACTGTCGGATGGTGAGAATGGCTGCGGCGGGAGTGATTCCGGCGAAGTCGTCGGCCGGTGCGGCGCCGATGATGCCCGCGACGAAGGTGCCGTGCGCGTCGCAGTCCTCGGTGCCGTCACCGTTCGAGACGTAGTCACCGCCCGCCAGCAGTCTCGGCAGCAGGCGATGCCGGGCGACGCCGGTGTCGATCACGGCGACCGTCTGACCGGCACCGTCGGCGAGGCGCCACAGCGTCCGCAGTGAGGCCAGCGGAAACTGCGGGCGACCCGCCCCGCCTGCCCCGGGATCCACCGATCGGCAGGGTGCGCTTCGTTCGGTGGGTGCGGGCGGGGCCGGCGCGGCAGCCACGGGCAGGGCGGTCGGGTCGACCGGTGGCGGCACCACCGCAGCCGCGCTCGCGGGTCCTATCGTCAGCAGCAGTGTCGTCAGTGCCACTGCTGGTGCGGATCGCGTCACGGCGCGTACCAGCCGCGCGCCGCCGCATAGAGGCCGCCCACCCAGCACGCCAAGGGGATCACGGCTGCGAGGGAGGCGTACTCGGCCGCGGCGGCGACACGCCGCACGGCAGGTCCCGGCGCGTGCACCGCGTTGGCGAGGAATCCCAGACCGACGAACACCAGCGCGTAGCCGGGCGCCACCGCCGGCGCGGCAGCGACGGATGCTGCCAAAGACGCTATGGCGCAGCAGGTTCCGGAGACAATCAGTGCCACCCGTCGCGGCCAGTCGGCATGCGCTCTGGAGCGCAGCCACATGGCGACCGTCACCGCCCCGGTGAACGCCGCGGCCGCACCGTCGTGCGACGCAACGGCGACCACGACCGCACCCACTGCCACCGCAGAGGCGCATCCCGCGGTCAGGCCGTCGAGGATGGCGTGCGCGCGGCAGGCTGCCCCGTCCTCGGCGACGTCGGCACTCAAGCCCGACGTCGCCGCGGCGATCCGCGCCGACGCACCCAGCAGCGCGAGCGCAACGACCCCCGTGACGGCACCCACCGTGGACGCGTGCATCGACCAGGCGGTGCCGGCTCCGGCGGCCACGGCGAGGATGGCCGAGAACACTCCGCAGGCAACGAGAATCGGACTGAGCCGTTCGGTCCACCGCGACAGCACCACGGCCGCAGTGCCCGCCGCCACCGTCGCCAGCACTACGTTGGCCGCTGCGGGGCCAGCGGGAACGGCGAGGAAGCCGGTCCCCGCCCACGCGGCGACGGCGGCTGCGGCCATGACGTCCCGCCGGAGCGTCACCGCCCGCGCCGTCGCGACGACCGCCGCGGCTGCGGCCACGACCACCGGAAACCACCGGTCCGAGCCGACCACGCCGAGCCAGCCCGACGCAGCAACGGCGATGACGATCGCGGCGGCGCCGAACGCGGTGACGTCCACCGGAGCAGCCGAGGGGCGATCGTTCGCCGTGACGGCCGCGTGCGCCGGATCCCACGGGCTGTCCTCGGGCAACCGGGGCGACTCGGACACCAGCAGCAGGACGTCGCCGTCGCGGATGCCGTTGTCACCAAAGGTCAATCCTTCGTCGACCGGCGTACCCGACGGCCGCAGCAGCCGCCACCGCCTCCCGTCGACCGTTGCCGACCGGCCGGCCAGCTCGACGATGTCGGGCAGGAACGCGACCACGGGCGACGACGTCGGCAGCACCAGGTCGGCCTCACTGGTGGTGTCGCCGTCGTCCGCGTGGATGGACAACCGGCACATCGGCATCGACTCACCCCCTCGGTCCGTGGAACCCTTACCACGACGCTAGCGGACCCGGGAACCGCCGCCGTGCACTGAAATTCGACGAGAAATCGATGGAACCGAACGCACTGCGAGCGCGTCTTACGATGCGATGGAGACGATGAAGGCCGGGCGCATGACTGCGCCCCCGATGGACGTCGGCGACGTCGCGGTGGATGCGCCGCCCGACGTTCCGCGCGCCGCGCCTGCCAATCCGCTGGCGCGGCTGCTGCCGTTGGTCATGCTGGTCGCCGTTGGCGGGATGGCCGCGCTGTACTTCACGTCGGGGGCGACGTCACGCGGCCCGACGATGCTGTTGTTCCCGGCGATGATGGCCATCTCGGCCCTGGGGTCGGTGGCCTACGGCATGCGCGGGACCCGGCGGTCGGCCGAGTTGAACGAGGACCGGCGGCGCTACCTGCGCTACCTCGATGCGTTGGACGACGCGGTGGTGCGGACGGCGCGGGCGCAGCAGCACTGTCTGCACTGGCGCCACCCCGACCCGTCGGCGCTGTGGAGCCTGGTCGGCGGTCCACGGACCTGGGAGCGCGGACCCGGTGACGACGACTTCGGCCACGCCCGCGTCGGCGTGGGCACACTGGGTCTGTCCACCACGCTCGTCGCACCGCGCGGGGGACCGGCCGACGACGCCGACCCGGTCACCGCCAATGCCGTGGCGCGCCTGCTGGCCCACAGGTCGACGGTCGAGGGTCTGCCCATCGCACTCGATCTGACCGAGCACCGCCACGTCTCGCTGCGCGGTGACGTCGACTCGGCCCGCGCCACGGTCCGCGCGGTGCTGTGTCAGCTCGCGACGTTCCACCGTCCAGGGGACCTGCGAATAGTCACCGTCACCAGCGACGCAACGGCGTGGGAGTGGCTGAAGTGGTTGCCGCACAACGGTGGTTGGTACCGGCGGCTCGACGCTGCCACTCGGCGCGGCGCGCGACACTTAGTCGTCGTGTCCGACGGTGGCGCGGTCGGCGCCGCCGTGGCCGGTGACGGCGTCACCGTGGTGGAACTCGTTGCCGGAGCGGCGGCAGTAGAGATCCTGGCCGGGGACCGGGCCCTCGAGTGCACGCCCGATGGTCTCGCCCTGGACGAGGCGATCGTGTGTGCCCGCCGAATTGCCTCGCTCGGCGTCCACGCCGTGGACAGTCGCCGGCTGGTTTGGGCCGACCTGCTGGGCATCGGCGACCCAGCCGAGTTGGACCCGGTTCGTACCTGGCAGCCCCGCCTCGGCGCACGGCGGCTGCGGGTGCCGGTCGGCGTCGCCGCCGATGGCACGACGGTCGAGCTGGATCTGAAGGAGGCCGCACACGGGGGCATGGGCCCGCACGGATTGTGCGTCGGCGCAACGGGTTCTGGGAAGTCCGAACTGCTCAGGACGCTCGCCCTCGGTCTGGTCGCCACGCATTCACCCGATGCGCTCAACCTCGCGCTCGTCGACTTCAAGGGCGGCGCGACGTTCCGCGGCTTCGAGCAGATGCGTCACGTCGCGGCGGTCATCACCAATCTCGCCGACGAGGCGCACCTGGTGGCCCGGATGCGCGACGCACTGGCCGGCGAGATGAACCGGCGACAGGAACTGCTGCGCGCCGCAGGGAACTTCGCGAGCATCACCGACTACGAACACGCCCGCACCACGGGGGTGGCGCTGGCGCCGCTGCCGACGCTGCTGATCATCGTCGACGAATTCTCCGAACTGCTCACTCAACAGCCGGACCTGGCCGAACTGTTCGTCGCGATCGGGCGGGTGGGGCGTTCCCTCGGCATGCATCTGCTGCTGGCCAGCCAGCGCCTCGACGAGGGACGGTTGCGCGGGCTCGAGTCGCACCTGTCCTACCGCATCGCGCTCAAGACGTTCTCGGCGGCCGAGTCGCGAGCAGTCCTGGGCACGCCCGATGCGTACGAACTGCCGAACCGGCCGGGCATGGCGTACCTCAAGACCGCAGACGGCAACCTCGTCGGGTTCCGGGCCGCCCACGTCGCGGCGCCGGCCACGCCATCGACCGCACGCGGAGGCGAATGCGACGGAGCCCCAGCGCTGTTCACCGCGGCGTTCGGTCCCGTCGAGACGACGCCTGCTCCCGCGACGAGCCGCTCCCTGCTCGACGTCGTCGTCGACCGCCTGTCCGCACACGGGCGGCGCGCGCACGCCATCTGGTCGCCACCGCTGACGACCTCGCCCGATCTCGGCGAACTGCTACCCGTCGTGCCCTCGGCGGACACCCTCACCGTGCCCATCGGCGTGGTGGATCGGCCGTTCAAGCAGCGCCGCGACACCTTGGTCGTGGACCTCGACGGGGCGGGCGGCAACGTCGCGGTGGTCGGCGGGCCGCGGTCGGGCAAGTCGACGGCACTGTGCACGCTGGCACTCGCACTGGCCGCCACCCGGTCACCAGCCCGGGTGCAGGTCTACGGGCTGGACTTCGGTGGTGGCGGCCTCACCGGGATCCGCGCGCTGCCACACGTCGGATCGGTGGCCGATCGGTTCGAAGCCGACCTCGCGCAACGCATCGTGTCCCGGGTCCACGACGTGGTCCGGCGTCGGCAGGCCCGACTGCGCAACGGCGCCAAACACTTCGAGGCCGATGACGACCACGGACACGTGTTCTTACTGATCGACGGCTGGGCGACCGCGCGCCGCGAATTCGAGGCCCTTGAGGCATCGGTCTCCGAACTCGCCGGGCAGGGACTCTCCGTCGGCGTCCACGTCGTGATCGCGGCGTCGCGGTGGGCCGACCTGCGACCAGCGCTCAAGGACCAGCTCGGAACGCGCATCGAGCTACGCCTTGGGGACCCCGCCGAGTCGGAGATGCACCGCGCGAAGGCCAAGACGCTGGTCGGTCGGCCGGCAGGTCGCGGCATCACCCAGGACGGGCTCGAGCTGGCGATCGCTCGACCGCGGCTGGACGTCGGTGACGGCGACGCGCCGCTCGCCACGGCGGGTGCCCGCCTGGCCGAGCGGTACGGCGCGGTGCATGCGGCTCCGGTGCGCCTGCTCCCCGCGCGAGTCGATGCGGCCGAGATCGCCTGCGGCGGCGCATCTGCGGCGGTTCTACCCCTCGGCGTCGGTGACGGCGATCTGCAGCCGGTCGCGGTCGACTTCGGCGACCGGCCGCATCTGGTCGTGATCGGTGAACCAGGTTGCGGGAAAACCTCCGTGCTGCGAACGCTCTGTCTGGCGGTCGCGCGAGACGCCGAGATCGTGGTCGTCGATCCCCGGCGCGCTCTGCTCGGCGTCCTGGACGACGACGGCTCGACCACCCGCTACGCAGCGTCGGGGGATGCCGCGCGGGCGCACGTCGCGGACCTCGTCGCCATGCTCCGTTCGAGGCTGCCGGGACCGAGAGTCACGCAGCGGCAGTTGCGCGACCGGTCCTGGTGGTCGGGACCGGACGCCTGGGTGGTCGTCGACGACTACGACCTGGTGGCCGACGTCGCGTCGGGCAATCCATTGGCGGCTCTGCTCGAGTTGATCCCACACGCAACCGATCTCGGATTGCACGTCGTCATCGCTCGTCGGTCGGGCGGCGCGGCCCGCGCGATGTTCGACCCAGTGTTGGCACGGCTGCGAGACCTCGGCGCGATGGGCCTGATGATGAGCGCACGACCCGACGATGGTCCACTGTTCGGCTCACTGCGGCCCTCGCCGCAACCGCCGGGTCGCGGCGTCCTGATCCGACCGGGCAGTCCCGACCGACTGGTGCAAGTCGCGTGGACGGATCCGCCGTGACGGCCGCGTGCGTCGTCCTCGTGGGCCCGACCGACGTCCGCAGTGCGCACCCCTTGCCTCCCGAGGCTGCCGAGGAGGCGGTGGCGTGCATCGACGACCGATACGCGTTGGTCGACGACGCCGTGGTGTCCGTCGACGACCTGTGGACCGATCTGCTGCGCCGCGCAGCGGGACCGTCGCCCAATGAGGTGGAGCTGGTCGTGCCGTCTTGGTGGCCGTCCCCACGGACCGACCGGGTCGCGGCCGCTGCGGCACGCGCCGGTCTCGAGGCACGCGTACTGCGCCGGTCAGAACTGATGCGGGACAACGTGTCCCATGTCGTCGAGGTGGCGCCCGAACTGGTCGTGGTGCACCCACCGCACGGCAGCCCCGACGTCGTCGCGAGAGTGGCAGAGCCCGCCCTGGTCGTCGATGCCGTCGTCGACCTGCTGCGCCACGGTGACCTCGTCACCGTCGATGATCCGGTGAGGGACTTGGGCACGGAGATCGCCGAGCGGCTACGGGCGCAACACGTCGAGGTCGTCGAGTTCGACGACGCGAGCCTCGTGGACGCGGCCGCGCCCGAACGCCCGGCCGAGGACCGTCCATCGAACCGCACGCGGTGTCGGGCAGTGGCAGCGCTCGGTGCGGCCGCCACGGTCGCCGCGCTCGCGACCGCGAGCCTCTGGCCGTCCGATGTCGAGCGGTCACCTCCGCGGACATGGCTCGCGGAGGGGCGCGTAACCCTGGAGGTTCCCGCCGACTGGGTGACCGAGCGAATCGTGGACGGACCGGGATCGGCGCGCGTGAGGGTCTCGGCTCCAGACGACCGGCGCCACGCCATGCACGTCACCCAGTCCCCGGTGCCCATCGGACAGTCCTTGGGCGCGGCGGCCGAGGTGGTCCGCACCGCGCTGGCTGAGCAGCCCGACGGGGTCTTCACCGAGTTCGAGCCGTCGGCGACCGTCGCGGGCCTGCCTGCCATCACCTACCGCGAGAACCGACCGGGTGCCCGGGTGCGGTGGACGCTGCGACTCGACGGCCACGTGCGCATCGCCATCGGCTGCGAGGCGGCGACCGACGTGCCCGCGCCGGACGAGCACTGCCTGCACGCGATCCGCACGGCACGCGAGTGGGCATGAAATAGGCACGCAGGCAATGGAACCGAACGCTTGCCCACCGCGTCTTAACTCTCGAGGTCCCAACTTCCAAGACCGAACGAAGGGAACATCATGACCAACCCCACCGGCGGCGCGCTGGCCACCGACCTCGACTTGATGGTCACCGTCGCCAGCCGCATCGACGCACGCAACGACGAGGTGCGGGCCATGCTCGGGTCGTTCATCGGCCAGATGACGAGCGTTCCAGCGTCGGTGTGGGGTGGGGCGGCGGCCACCCGGTTCGCCGGCGTCGTCGAGCGCTGGCACGCCGAGTCCGCGACTCTGCAGACCGCGCTCGCCCGCATCGCGGAGACCATGCGGCTCAACGAGCGCACCCTGCGGGAAGCCGCCGACACCCACGCCGACGGCATAGCGGCCGCGACCGCGGCCCTGTGACACCCAACCCGACGAGAATGGAGCACCCGTGGACCCGGTTCTGTCATACGACTTCAGCCAGATCGAGCACACCGTCCGACAGCAGATCCACGCCACGTCGGCCCGGTTCAACGCTGCGCTGGACGACCTGCGCGCCCAGATCGCCCCACTGACCGCCGTGTGGACCCGCGAGGCGGCCGAGGCCTACCGCATCGAACAGGCGAGGTGGGACCAGTCGGCGGCAGCGCTCAACGACATCCTGTTCCGCCTCGGCAACGCCGTTCGCGACGGCGCCGACGACGTCGCGGCCACCGACCGCCGCGCCGCCACGGCCTGGGGCGCCTAGCCCCGGCCCACGAACCCCTGGGCGGCTTCGGAGGTGGAGAGGACCTTCGGAGCCGCCCAGTGCGGGCTGCGGCTGCGTTACGCTGGCAGCACGCGTGTCACCAGGGAAAACAGGCACGCGCCAGGAGCGTGATGGCCGTGGCCGACCAGGCAGCCCGCCGGGGAGACGACCCGCGTTCGGCCGTGCGCGCAGTACACGACCTCTTCGTCGCCGGGCAGATCGACGCCAGCCACCTCGACACCGTGCCCGTGCGCAGGGTCGTCGCGGAGAGTTGGCAGCGCAGCCTGGCCACCGGCGTCGACCCCGATCGTGGCGGCGCCGAGCAGCCGGCCACGCGCACACTCGACGAGCTGCGTGCCAGCCACCCGCTGGCACCGGCCCTGCCGGTGATCCGCAGGCTGCTCGTCCGCGACGCATCCGAGGCGGGCGTGGTCGTCGCCGTGACCGCCGCCGACGGAACGCTGCTGTGGGTCGAGGGCGATCCGCACGCGTTGCGACGGGCCGAGGCGATGAACTTCGCCGCAGGCGCCGACTGGAGCGAGCGGCGGGCGGGCACCAACGCGCCGGGTACCGCGCTGGCCCTCGATCGCGAGTTGCAAATCCATGGCTCCGAACACTTCTCGCGCATCGTGCAACCGTGGAGCTGTACCGCGGTGCCCGTGCACGACCCGGTCACCGGCGTCCTGCTCGGCGCCATCGACCTCACCGGCGGCGCGGAGGTCGCCACGGCGCAGACACTGGCACTGGTGCGCGCGACCGCCGTCGCCGTCGAGAACCACCTCGCCCTGCTCGCGCTGACCCGTCAGGTTGCGCCGCTCACGACCCGGCCGCGGCTCACCGTGCTGGGCGCGGACCGCCCGCGGTGGACCGTCACCGGCGCCGACGGCCGCTCGCACCCGTCGACCCTGACGGGCAGGCACGCCGACATCCTGGTGCTGCTGAGCCGCCATCCCGAGGGCGTCAGCGCCGACCGGCTCGCAATGATGTTGAACGACAACGACCTCGACGCCGTGACCATCCGCGCCGAGGTCTCGCGACTGCGCCGCGTCATCGGTGCCGACCGCGTGGCGTCGCGGCCCTACCGCCTGCTCGCCCCGATCGACTCCGACGCCGCCGACGTGCTCGACGCGTTGCGCCGCGGGGACGTGGCCGCCGCGATGAATGCCTACCCCGGCGAACTGCTCCCGCAGTCCGTCGCGCCTGCCATCGCCCGGCTGCGCACCGAACTGTCGACGAGCCTGCGCGCGTCCGTGCTCGCGACGGGCAGCCTCGCGCTCCTGCGCCGCTGGCTGGACCTGCCCGAGGGACGCGACGACCGCGAGGGCTGGCGCATCCTGCACGACAGCGCCCCCGGATACTCGGAGCGGGCGACGGCCCGCGGCCACCTGGCAGGCCTCGACCTCGACATCGGGTGACGACCGCACGATTCGTTCGATGCAACCGTGCTGCAACGGTCGACTCCGTACCGTGAGTGACGGAGGACACACTCCGCCTCGCCGTGGGCGACACGTCGCCCGCGCGACGACGAGAGCCACTTTCATCAACGCAGGAGAAGACATGACCGAGTACGCGCGCCCCGGCGCCGAGGGCGCCCTGATGTCGTTCCAGAGCCGCTACGAGAACTACATTGGCGGCGAGTGGGTCGCACCCACCAAGGGCCAGTACTTCGAGAACCCGACGCCGGTGACCGGCCAGACGTTCTGCGAGGTCGCCCGCTCCGACGCGTCCGACGTCGACAAGGCGCTCGACGCCGCGCACGCCGCCGCACCCGCGTGGGGCAAGACCTCGCCCGCCGAACGCGCGGTGATCCTGAACAAGATCGCCGATCGCATCGAAGAGAACCTCGAGTCGATCGCGCTCGCCGAGTCGTGGGACAACGGCAAGCCGATCCGTGAGACGCTCAACGCCGACATCCCGCTGGCCATCGACCACTTCCGCTACTTCGCGGGTTGCATTCGCGCGCAGGAGGGTTCGCTGTCGCAAGTCGACGAGGACACCGTCGCCTACCACTTCCACGAGCCACTGGGCGTCGTCGGCCAGATCATCCCGTGGAACTTCCCGATCCTCATGGCCGTCTGGAAGCTCGCCCCGGCACTGGCCGCCGGCAACGCGGTCGTGCTCAAGCCCGCCGAGCAGACCCCGGCGTCGATCCTCTACCTGGTGTCGCTGATCGGCGACCTGCTGCCCCCCGGCGTGCTGAACGTGGTCAACGGCTTCGGCGTCGAGACCGGCAAGCCGCTCGCCTCGAGCAACCGGATCGCCAAGATCGCGTTCACCGGCGAGACCACCACGGGCCGCCTGATCATGCAGTACGCCTCGCAGAACTTGATCCCCGTGACGCTGGAACTCGGCGGCAAGAGCCCGAACATCTTCTTCTCCGACGTCATGGCCGAGGCCGACGACTACCAGGACAAGGCGCTCGAGGGCTTCACGATGTTCGCGCTCAACCAGGGCGAGGTCTGCACCTGCCCGTCGCGCAGCCTCATCCAGGCCGACATCTACGACGAGTTCCTCGCCTTGGCCGCGATCCGCACCAAGGCCGTGCGCCAGGGCGACCCGCTCAACACCGAGACGATGATCGGCGCTCAGGCGTCCAACGATCAGCTCGAGAAGATCCTGTCCTACATCGAGATCGGCAAGTCCGAGGGCGCGCAGATCCTGACCGGCGGCGAGCGCGCCGAACTCGGCGGAGACCTCAACGGCGGCTACTACGTCGCGCCGACGATCTTCACCGGCAACAACAAGATGAGGGTCTTCCAGGAGGAGATCTTCGGCCCCGTCGTCGCGGTCACCTCGTTCACCGACTACGCCGACGCGATGTCCATCGCCAACGACACCCTCTACGGCCTCGGCGCCGGGGTGTGGAGCCGCGACGGCAACACCGCCTACCGCGCGGGCCGCGACATCCAAGCCGGCCGCGTGTGGACCAACTGCTACCACCAGTACCCGGCACACGCTGCGTTCGGTGGCTACAAGCAGTCCGGCATCGGCCGCGAGAACCACAAGATGATGCTCGACCACTACCAGCAGACCAAGAACCTGCTGGTCAGCTACAGCAACAAGGCGCAGGGCTTCTTCTAGGCCCGGTTTAGCCGCCGAGCAGACGCCAACTCGCACCTTGGGACGCCCGAGCGTGCGAGTTGGTGTCTGCTCGCGGGCGGGGGAGCGCGTTTTGACCTGCGCTGATGGGCCCGGGTAAGCTGCCTCGTTGGCGTGTGCAGGCTTGCCGGAACCTTGGGTCTCCGTCGGTCGCCAAGGCATTTCAGCGCACACGTCGTGGACCGGCTCCCGGCTAGACCCGGGGATCAACCCGAGAGAAGAGAAGGTAGCGCTGTGCCTACGTACACGCCGAAGGCAGGTGACACCACGCGTTCGTGGTACGTCATCGACGCCACGGACGTCGTGCTCGGCCGGCTCGCCGTCGAAGCAGCCAAGCTGCTCCGCGGCAAGCACAAGCCGACGTTCGCGCCGAATGTCGATGGTGGCGACTTCGTCATCATCATCAACGCCGAGAAGGTCGCCATCGGTGGCGACAAGCTCACCAAGAAGTTCGCCTACCGCCACTCGGGTTACCCCGGTGGCCTGCGCAAGCGCACGATCGGCGAGCTGCTGGTCAAGCACCCGACCCGCGTGGTCGAGAACGCGATCGTCGGCATGCTCCCGCACAACAAGCTGAGCCGCCAGGTGCAGAAGAAGCTCAAGGTGTACGCGGGTCCGACGCACCCGCACTCCGCGCAGCAGCCGATTACGTTCGAGATCAAGCAGGTGGCCCAGTGACCGAGACGACTGAAGTGACCGAGGCTCCCGAGGCGACTGACGCCCCGGAGACCACCGACGGAACGTACGTGACCGAGTCCGCCGACACCGGCGCCGCCGAAGAGGCCGCTCCTCGCGAGCCGATCTACATCGACCGCCCAATCCAGACCGTCGGCCGCCGCAAGGAGGCCGTGGTGCGCGTGCGCCTGACGCCCGGCACCGGACAGTTCAACCTGGACGGCCGCAGCCTCGAGGCGTACTTCCCGAACAAGGTGCACCAGCAGCTCATCAAGGCGCCGCTGGTGCTCGTCGACCGTGTCGAGTCGGTCGACATCTTCGCCCACCTCGATGGTGGCGGCCCGTCCGGCCAGGCAGGCGCGCTGCGCTTGGCGATCGCCCGGGCGCTGATCATCGTTCAGCCCGACGATCGGCCGGCGCTGAAGAAGGCCGGCTTCCTCACGCGTGACCCGCGTGCCATCGAGCGCAAGAAGTACGGCCTCAAGAAGGCCCGTAAGGCACCTCAGTACAGCAAGCGCTGATCTTCGTTTCGCTGTGACCGCAAGCGTGCGCGTCGTGTTTCACTCGACGCGCACGCTTTCGGCATTTTCAGACGAGATACCCGTAGACGGGTTTGCCTTCATGCGTACGCGAGGAGCGGATTGTCCATGGCTCGACTGTTCGGCACCGACGGCGTTCGTGGCGTCGCCAACCGCGATTTGACCGCAGAGCTGGCGCTGGCCCTTGGCTCTGCGGCCGCCCGGCAGCGGGCGTCCGGCCGGGCCCGCCGCCTCGCCGTGGTGGGACGGGACCCCCGTGCCAGCGGTGAGATGCTGGAGGCCGCGGTCATCGCGGGCATCACCAGCGAGGGAGTCGACGCGTTGCGCGTCGGCGTGCTCCCCACACCGGCGATCGCCTTCCTGACCCACGCGTACGACGCCGAGTTCGGCGTCATGATCTCGGCGTCGCACAACCCGATGCCCGACAACGGCATCAAGATCTTCGGTCGCGGTGGGCACAAGCTCGACGACGCCACCGAGGACCGCATCGAGGACCTGGTGCGCAGCGGTCCGGGAACCCGTCCCGTCGGGGCGGGGATCGGCCGCGTGCTCGACGCCCAGGACGCGTTGGACCGGTACCTGCGGAATGCCGCCAAAGCCGTCACCGTCCGTGCCGACGGTCTCACCGTCGTCGTCGACTGCGCGCACGGCGCCGCGTCCACGACCGCGCCGAGCGCGTATCGCGCCGCCGGTGCGCACGTGATCGCGATCAACGCCGAACCCGACGGCCTCAACATCAACGACGGCTGCGGCTCCACGCACATGGAGGTCTTGCAGGAGGCCGTCGTGGCCCACGGTGCCGACCTCGGCCTCGCCCACGACGGCGACGCCGACCGATGTCTCGCGGTCGACGCCGCCGGGAACGTCGTCGACGGTGACGCCATCATGGTCATCCTCGCCCTGGCCATGCGGGACGCGGGCGAACTGACCGGCAACACCCTGGTCGCGACGGTGATGAGCAATCTCGGCCTGCACGTCGCGATGCGGGAGGCCGGCATCGACGTCCGCATCACCGGCGTCGGCGACCGCTACGTGCTCGAGGAGCTGCGGGCAGGCGGTTACGCGCTCGGCGGCGAGCAGTCCGGCCACGTGGTGATCCCGGCGCACGGCACCACCGGTGACGGGATCGTCACCGGACTGCGGCTGATGTCGCGGATGGCGCAGACCGGCGCGACGCTGGCCGCCCTCGCCGAGCCGATGCACACCATGCCCCAGGTGTTGATCAACGTCGCGGTGAACGACAAGACCACCGTCGCCGACGCCCCGTCGGTGCGCACCGCGGTCTCCGAAGCGGAGGCCGAACTCGGTGACACGGGCCGAATCCTGCTGCGCCCGTCGGGAACCGAACAGGTGGTCCGCGTGATGGTCGAGGCCGCCGACGAGGACACCGCGCGCATCCTGGCGGCCCGGGTCGCGGAATCGGTCAGCGCACAAACCTGAGCCCGATGGAACCAGACGGCTCGCCGCGGCGTCGAACTCCTACATGGGACACCTCGATACCGCACGGGTCGACGTCGCGATGCTGCATGACGCTGCCCGCGGGTACGACGCCGTCGCTGACGCCGTCGCGCATGCCCGCACCCACCTGGCACGGCTGACGTTCGACGGCGCCGTCGCCGGTCGCTCGCATGCCGTGCGAGGTGACGCGCTCCGCGGCGCGGTCGACCGGATCGACGACGGGATGCGCCGATGGGCGGAGGCCACCGCCGCCGTCGCCGCCGCGCTGCGCAGTTCGGCCGACCGCTACGCCGCCGCGGACGCCGACGCCGCAAGGCGGCTGGGCTGACGATGGCCGACGTCACCGCACGCCTCGCCGAGGGGATGCCCGCCGTTGCGAATGCGGGCGCTTACGTGACGGCGTGCTGCCGTCTGGGCTTCTCTGGGCTGACCAGCGACACCATTGCCGACTGGTACGGCACCGAGGAGGGGCTCGATCTCGCTGCGCTGCAGGCTGATTCGGATGCGCTGAGCGCGGCAGCCACGGCGGCCGACGACGCGGCCCGACAGCAGGCGGACCTGACCTCCCGGCTGGCAGGCGCGTGGCAGGGTGGCGCGGGCGCGGCCGCGCAGGGCTTCCTGCTCGGCCAGGCTGCGGCGGCCGAATCGGTTCGGGACGCACTGCGTACCGCGGCCGTCGCGACGTCGACCCTGCACGACGACCTGGCGGGCGCCGTCGACGCCAAGGTCGACGCCGCGCTGAACATCGACGACCGGGTGGCGGGACGGCGGGCCGAGTGGCTGGATGCGGCGGGCACCGTTCGGACCGGTGCGGGTGACGTGGTGTCGGCGAGCGAACTCGTCGACGCGCAGGTGAAGCCGTTCGTGACCGACGACATCGGTTCGGAGCTGATGTCGCGGTTGCGCGCGTCGTTCGACCGCGTGACCGCAGCGTTCGACGCCGCGATCGCCCGGCTCGAGGCCTGTCCCGCTCCGAGCTTCGACGCACCGGCGGCTGGCGGGGAGCCGACATGGCCGGCTCAGGCGGCCGAGACCCCGGCTGGCGCAGCGGCGCCCGCTGCGTTACAGCCGGTGTCCGCTGCCCCGATGCCCGCCGGTCCTGTCGCAGTCGAACCGACCGCACCCGCCGCCGCGATGCCACCCGCACCCGTCGAGCCGCCCGCCGGACTGCCCGCGGCGGGCAGTCTGGGTGGCGGCATGCCATCGCTCGGGGCGGCGACGTCGGGTCTGTCCGGCCTGGGTCAGCAGTTGGCCGACATGATCGGCGGGTTGTTCGGCGGCGGGGGCTCGGGCGCCGAGGCTCCGGACCTCGAGCCGCCGGACCTGGAGCCGCCGGACCTGGAACCCGAGGACGACGAACTCGAGGACGCGGAGGACGAGGACCTCGAAGACGAGGACCCCGACGACTCTGACGACGACGACGACGAGCCAGCCGAGGCCGACGACACGGCGGTTACCGAACCGACCGCCGATGGGCTAGCCGCACCCCCGGCGGAGGATCCCGTCGAAGCCGTTGCAGGCGAGGATGTTTCGCCGGACGAAGCGCCCGTCGAACCGGACCCCGCCGCGGAGGTGTTGCCGCCCACGCCGCAGGTGCCGCCGCCGGCCGAACCGGAGGCGCTCACCGTGGAGCAGACTCCGTGCGAGATCGCGGCCGAGGAACTGCCCAGCGTCGGGGGCTGATCAGGGGAAGGGCGATGCCAAGCTAGCGGGTGCGTGCGGCGCCGCTGCGCCCGGTGTGCGAGCGTCCGCCGCCCTGCGGGCGACCACCGGACTGCGAGCGTCCGCCGCCCTCGGAGTGACCGGACTGCGAGCGTCCTCCACCCTGGGGGCGTCCGCCGCGTCGCGAGCGGTTGCCGCCGGAGCGGGCTGCGCCTGCGCCGCGCTGGCCCGAACCGTTGTCCTGGTGGGCCGGGACGTCGAGCACGATGGCACCGCTGAAGACGCGCTCGCCGGGTGCGATCTCCTGCAGCACCGGGTGCGTGCCGCCGCGGAACTTGGTGACGGTGGCGTTGACGCCCGCCTTGCGGGTGAGGCTGCGGACGTCGGACACCTGATCGTCGAGCATCAGCGTCACGACGGTGCCGTCGGCACCGGCGCGGGCGGTACGGCCCGAACGGTGCAGGTAGGCCTTGTGTTCGACCGGCGGGTCGGCGTGGACGACGAGGTTCACGTCGTCGACGTGGATGCCGCGGGCCGCGATGTCGGTGGCGACCATGACCGCGGCCGTGCCGTCGGAGAACGCCGCCAGGTTGCGTGTACGCGCGTTCTGAGACAGGTTGCCGTGCAGTTCGACTGCGGGTACGCCGGCCGAGTTCAGCTTGCGGGCAAGGCCTTTGGCGCCGTACTTGGTGCGGGCGAACACGATGGTCTGGCCCGGTGACGCGGCCAGGTCGGTCAGGACGTCGAACCGCGATGCGTTGTCGACGTGCAGGACGTGGTGCACCATGGCGCTGACCGGCGACTGCTCGGAGTCGACGCTGTGCACGATGGGGTTGTGCAGGTAGCGCTTGACCAGCACGTCGACGCCGCCGTCGAGGGTGGCGGAGAACAGCATGCGCTGCCCGTCCTTGGGTGTGCGGTCCATCAGGCGCTTGACTGGGGGCAGGAACCCGAGGTCGGCCATGTGGTCGGCCTCGTCGAGGATGGTGATCTCGATGGCCGACAGGTCGGCGTGGCGCTGCTGGACGTGGTCCTCGAGACGGCCGGGGCAGGCGATGACGATGTCGACGCCCCTGCGCAGCTTGTCGATCTGCGGCTGCGCTCCGACGCCGCCGAAGACGATGACCGAGTTGAGGCCGGTCGCGGCGGCCAGCGGGGCCAGCGACGCCTCGATCTGGGTGACGAGTTCTCGGGTGGGGGCGAGGATCAGCGCGCGGGGCTTGCCGGCCTTGCGGGGCGCCGGGTTGGCGGCGAGACGGGCGACGAGCGGCAGCAGGAAGGCATAGGTCTTGCCCGAGCCGGTGCGGCCGCGGCCCAGGACGTCACGGCCTGCAAGGGAGTCGGGCAGCGTCGCAGCCTGAATGGGGAACGCTTCCTCGATGCCTGCGGCGGTGAGGGTGTTGACGACGGCCGTGGGCAGGCCGAATTCACTGAAAGTGGGCATGGTGGTGTGAAACTCCGAAAGTCGAGTGGTCGTTCTGCCCGGCGCGGGTCTCCGCGGCGCCAAGATCTGGTCTCGGTGTGAACGAACGAGAAGCGGCAAAAGGCAGAACTGACGATGCCGCTGCGACCACTCTAACCGACTGACGGTGCGGCCCCCCAATTAGGAGACGCGCATCACCCCGGGTCTACTTCGCGAGGGCGACCAATTCCTCGACGTAGCGCACCTGTTCCCGGGCTTCCGTAGCGAGCGGGTGCACCAGCAGCGTGGTGACGCCGGCTTCGGCGAACGCGTCCAGCCGCTCCTTCACGAATCCGCGGGGACCGATCAGGGACACGTTGCGCACCAGCTCGTCCGGGACGGCGTTGATCGCCTCGGCCTTCTGTCCGGCGAGGTAGAGGTCCTGGATGCGGTCGGCCACGTCGCCGAAGCCGTACCGGGTGGCCAGCGCGTGGTAGAAGTTCTTGCCCCGCGCGCCCATGCCGCCGATGTACAGCGCCAGTTGGGGTTTCGCCCACGCCAGCCGATCCTCGACGTCGTCGCCGATGGCCAGCGTCGCCGAGACCATGACGTCGAGCGGTCCGAGTTCGGGATCGCGCTTGGCGAATCCGGCGCGCAGTGCGTCACCGAACGCCGCATCGGCCTTCTCCGGGTAGAAGAACACGGGCTGCCAGCCCTCGGCGATCTCGGCGGTCAGTTCGACGTTCTTCGGCCCGAGCGAGGCGATGGTGATCGGAATGCGTTCCCGCACCGGATGATTGATCAGGTGCAGGGACTTGCCGAGGCCGGTGCCGCGGTCGCTCGGCAGCGGAACCTGGTAGTGCTTGCCGTCGAAGTTCACGTTCTCTCGGCGCCAGACCTGCCTGCAGATCTCGACGACCTCCCTGGTGCGCCCCAGCGGTGCGTCGAACGGAACCCCGTGAAAGCCTTCGACGACCTGCGGGCCGGACGTACCGATGCCGAGCCGGAAGCGGCCGTCGGACACGTAGTCGAGTCCGGCGGCGGTCATCGCCAGCAGCGACGGCGTGCGGCTGTAGATGGGGACGACGCCGGAGCCCAGCTCGATCCGCGAGGTCTTCGCCGCGAGGTAGCCCAGCTGGCTGATGGCGTCGTACGAGTAGGCCTCGGCGACGAGCGCGATGTCGACGCCCACCCTCTCCAGCTCGACGACTTGGTCGGCGGCCTCGCGGAAGCCGTCGGCGTAACTGAGGAAGATGCCTGTGCGCATGGGAGATGTATAGCATCCCAACCGGTTGGTTGGGTGATTCGGATCAGGGCTTGAGGAGGGTGACGACCTTGTTCTCCAGCGCGACCGGGTCGTCGGCGAACGGATCGAGCACCTCGGTGTTCGGGAGGGCGACGTTGGGGTCGCTGAACTCCAGGTAGGTCTTGTCGCCGTTCAGCTGATTCAGCAGGTAACCGGTGAGCAGCGCCCGCACGATCTTCTGCGTCTCCTTGTCCGCACCCGGCAGGCCGACGACCCGAGCGATCCGCCGGCCCTCGATCAACCCGCCGGCCTTGACGTTCTTGGCGGCGCGCAAGGTCGAGTCCGGCCACACCCTGGCCAGTTCGGTCGCATTGGACCGGAGCGACATCGGGTCGCCGGGATCGGCCAGGATCAGGCCGGGCACGCGCAGGTTGCGCGCGGGCTCGATCGTCGGAGGGCTCGTCACCGACGGGAACAGCGCGACGACGGCCCGCGTCCTCTCCGGCATCCCGGCCGCGGTGAACACCGCCGCCGAACCGCCGAAACCGTGTCCGACCACGCCGAGCTTGCGGGGGTGGACGCTGATCTTGCCGGTGCCCAGCCGCACCCCGGAGACGATGTCGAGCGTCGTCCCGAGGTCGAAGGCCAGGTTGAGCACCGACGGCGCGACGCTGCGCTCGGTGTTCGGGGCGGCCGCGACGATGCCCCAGGACGCGAGGTGCTCGAGCAGGCCGTGGTAGCGGTCCGCGGCGGCGAGCCAGTCGTGGCCGAACGCGATGGCCGGCAGGTTCAGCCCCTTCTCGGGGGTGAACACCGACCCGGACAGGCCGGCGAACGCCAGGTCACCGCGCAATACGCGGTGTGGGCCCCGCCGGGTCAAGGAAGCGAACAGCTTCTTGGTCTTGGCCACGCGATGACGTTATCGCAACGGGTCCGACCTGGGATGCACGCAGGTGCGGTCGGGTCGCGAATCGGGTCCGCAGGGGTTCCTGCACTACCCTTGACGCCGTGTGTGGAATCGTCGGCTACGTGGGGCAGCGGCCCGCCCGCGGCATCGTGGTGGACGCCCTGCGCCGCATGGAGTACCGCGGCTACGACTCGTCGGGCGTCGCGCTACTCGATGGTGACGGCGGGCTGACCGTCCGCCGACGCGCGGGCAGGCTGGCCAATCTCGAGGCCGCTCTCGACGACACCGACGGCGGCGTGCTCGCAGGCAGCACCGGCGTCGGCCACACCCGCTGGGCCACGCACGGCCGTCCCACCGACCGCAACGCGCACCCGCATCGCGACGCCGCGGGCAAGATCGCCGTCGTCCACAACGGCATCATCGAGAACTTCGCCGCGCTGCGCGCCGAACTCGAGGCCACCGGCGTCGAGTTCGCCAGTGACACCGACACCGAGGTCGCCGTCCACCTCGTCTCGTGGCAGTACCACCACGGCCCCACCGCGGGTGACTTCGTCGGATCCGTGATGGCAGTCCTGCCGCGGCTCGAGGGCCACTTCACGCTGGTCTTCGCCAACGCCGAGGACCCCGGCACCATCGTCGCCGCGCGGCGCTCCACCCCGCTCGTCGTCGGCGTCGGCGATGGCGAGATGTTCATCGGGTCCGATGTCGCGGCGTTCATCGAGCACACCCGCGACGCCGTTGAACTGGGTCAGGACCAGGCCGTGATCCTCACTGCCGACGGCTACCAGATCACTGACTTCCACGGCGTCGACGCCTCCGACCGCGCCCGCCCGTTCCACATCGACTGGGACCTCTCGGCTGCCGAAAAGGGCGGCTACGAGTACTTCATGCTCAAGGAGATCGCCGAGCAGCCGACCGCCGTCGCCGAAACCCTGCTCGGCCACTTCGCAGACGGCCGCATCGTGCTCGACGAGCAGCGGCTCTCCGATCAGGAACTGCGCGAGATCGACAAGGTCTTCATCGTCGCCTGCGGCACGGCGTATCACTCCGGTCTGCTGGCCAAGTACGCCATCGAGCACTGGACGCGACTGCCCGTCGAGGTGGAACTGGCCAGCGAGTTCCGCTACCGCGACCCCGTGCTCGACCGCAGCACGCTGGTGATCGCGATCTCGCAGTCGGGGGAGACCGCCGACACCCTGGAGGCCGTGCGGCACGCCAAGGAGCAGAAGGCCAAGGTGCTGGCGATCTGCAACACCAACGGGTCGCAGATTCCCCGTGAGGCCGACGCCGTGCTCTACACCCGCGCCGGACCGGAGATCGGCGTCGCGTCGACCAAGACGTTCCTCGCCCAGATCGCCGCCAACTACCTCGTCGGCCTGGCGCTCGCGCAGGCCAGGGGCACCAAGTACCCCGACGAGGTCGCGAGGGAGTACCAGGAACTGCAGGCGATGCCCGAGCGCGTCGAGCGCGTGCTCGCCTGCATGGAGCCGGTCGCCGAACTCGCCAAGCAGTACGCGATGTCACCGACGGTGTTGTTCCTGGGTCGCCACGTCGGCTACCCGGTGGCGCTCGAGGGTGCGCTGAAGCTCAAGGAGCTGGCGTACATGCACGCCGAGGGCTTCGCGGCCGGTGAACTCAAGCACGGGCCGATCGCGTTGATCGAGGACGGCCTGCCCGTGATCGTCGTGATGCCGTCGCCGAAGAACGCGGCGATGCTGCACAGCAAGCTGCTGAGCAACATCCGCGAGATCCAGGCCCGCGGCGCCATCACGATCGTGATCGCCGAGGAGGGGGACGACACCGTCCGCCCGTACGCCGACCACCTGATCGAGATGCCTGCGGTCTCCACGCTGTTCCAGCCGCTGCTGTCGACGATCCCGCTGCAGGTGTTCGCCGCCGAGGTGGCCCGCGCCCGCGGCTACGACGTGGACAAGCCGCGCAACCTCGCCAAGTCGGTCACCGTCGAGTAGCGCGACCTCACAGATGCGCTGCGAGGAACGGCCGCATCAACGCCACCACGGCATCGAGCTTGCTCTCCAGTAGGAAGTGGCCGCCGTCGAGCAGGTTGATCTCCGCATGCGGTAGGTCGCGGCCGAAGGCGAGAGCGCCGTCGGGGCCGAAGATCTCGTCGTTGCGCCCCCATACCGCGAGCAGTGGCACCTGGGAGTCCCGGAAGTACTCGTGCACCCGCGGATACAGCTCCACGTTCGCGATGTAGTCGGCGAACAGCGCCAGCTGCGCGTCGACCCGTTCTACGGTGGCGGCGACGGCCGCGTGCGCGTTGACCCACGCGTCGGGATCGACCACCGACGGGTCGGCGACGCCATGGGTGAACTGCCACACCAGACCGTCCGGGCTGATCAGTTCGCGCAGGGCAGCGGCGTTGGCCTCGGACCGGTCGCGACCGTAGGCGAACAGCGGCTCCATCGCGTCGCCGACGAAGCCCTCGACGTAGGCGTTGCCGTTCTGGGTGACGACCGCCGCGATCCGCTCGGGGTGCCGCAGCGCGAGCCGCCAGCCGACGGGTGCGCCGTAGTCCTGGACGTAGAGCGCGTAGCGGTCGACGCCGAGCTGCTCGAGCAGGGCGTCGACGTGGTGGGCCAGGGTGTCGAAGGTGTAGTCGAACTCGTCGGTCGACGGAACGTCGGAGTGGCCGAAGCCGGGGTAGTCGGGCGCGATCACGCGGTAGCGGTCGGCCAGCGCCGGAATCAGGTTGCGGTACATGTGCGAACTGGCCGGGGTGCCGTGCAGCAGCACGACGACCGGCGCACCTGCGGGCCCTGCCTCCCGGTAGAAGAGCCGGCGGCCGAGGACGTCCGCGTAGCGGTGGTGCGTCGTCGTATCGGTCATGTCTAACCCCTTTGAATTAGTTTGATGGTTAGTTCAGTCAAGCCGCTCTTGTCTAACCTGTCAAGTGGCCTATGATGGTTAGCATGAGTGGCGCCGAGGATCAGGCCGCGCTGGTCGATCTGCTGAACACGACGCCCGTGGTGGACGGCCGCCGGACGGAGTCCCTCGACGGGGCATGGCTGCGTGACCACGGGGCGCCGGGGGAGCGCGTCGCCGCGGCGCGGGTGCTGCGCGACGCCCTGCAGGCCGTGGTGCGTGGCGAGTCGTCGGCCGACATTCTGTCCGGCTATCTGCGCGACGTCGTTCGTACGCCGTCGATCGCCGATGGCTCGGTCATCTGGCGCCTCGACGCCGGGTGGGCGGCGCGCATGGTCCTGGCGTGGGGCGAATTGCAGGCATCGATGCCGGGCCGGTTGCGTCCGTGCGCCAACGACGAGTGCCGGTTGTTCCTCTTGGACCGCAGTCGTGCGGGAACCGGCCGCTGGTGCTCGATGAGTGGGTGTGGGAACCGGATGAAGGCACGCCGCCACTACGACCGGTCGGCGCGGAAGTCCTAACGCAGCGCTACATCTCGCGGATGTGCTGCTCGGTGACGTCTTCGGCTGCGCGGGCGAAGTCGGCAAGACGGCCCAGGGCGGCCTCGTCGAAATCGGTCAACAGACCCGCGAGGTCGGCGTTCAACAGCGCGTAATGTGCCGCGACGCGACCGATCCCGTCCCCGGCCGGCTCGATGATGACACGCCGCCGGTCGGCAGGATCCGGCGTCCGCGTGACGTACCCCGCAGCAAGCAGCCGGTCGAGCATGCGGGTGGTGGCCCCGGTGGTGAGGTTGATCCGCCGCGCGAGTTCGCCCGGCGTGGACGGCCCGAAGCGGCTCAGCACGTACAGGCACTGCGTTTCGGTGGGCGTCACCCCGATGCTGCGCGCCACCAGGTCGTTGTACTGCGCGACGAGCACCTGCCACCCGGCGAGTGCCTCGAGGGCGTCGCGCACGGCCGCCGCCCGGTCCCGTACTCGCTCGGCCATTGCGTCTCCTGCTCGAAGCTGGTTCACTAGATTTAGTTGCACGGCGCAGATAATGCGCGGTGCAGTAAATTCTACTCGGAAGGCGTCTCGTGCCCGACTATGCCGGATCGCTCATCGATCACCTCAACATCGCCGTGCCGGATCTGGCCCGCTCGCTGGCGTTCTACGAACCCGTGCTCGCAACGCTGGGCATCACCAAGCTGCTCCGAGTCCCGGCGAGCCCCGGTCAACTCGAGATGCACGGCTTCGGTCGCGATCCCAAACCGTTCTTCTGGCTCGTCGCCGACGGACGGGTCGGAGACGACATGCATCTAGCCTTCACCGCCGCCGACCGCGGCGCCGTTCGCGCGTTCTACGACGCAGCGCTGGCCGCGGGCGCCACGTCGCTGCTCCCGCCCGGTCTGCGGCCCGAATACCAGCCCGACTACTACGGCGCGTTCGTCCTCGATCCCGACGGCATCAACCTGGAAGCCGTGTGCCACCACGCTGACTGAGCGGGCCTCTCGTCGGCGCGGGGCCGGCGCCCGGCCCCGCGAGTTTCCGCGTCGGCCACCCTCGGTGCGCGTCGGCATGGAATCCTGACCATCGATGCGCCACTACTACTCGGCCGACGAGATCCGCGCCGCTGAAGCGCCACTGCTGGCCGAACTGCCAGACGGTGCGCTGATGCGCCGTGCCGCCTACGGGCTCGCGATGGCGATTGCCCGCGAACTGGGCACCGTCGCGGGACGCGGCGTCTGTGCCGTCGTCGGCTCCGGGGACAACGGTGGTGACGCGCTGTGGGCAGCGACGCACCTGCGTCGTCGCGGCGCGGCAGCGACGGCCGTGCTGCTTGACCCCGAGCGGGCACACCGTGAGGGCCTGGCCGCATTTCGGCGCGCAGGCGGCCGGATCGTCGAATCAGTGCCCAGCGCAACGGATCTGGTGATCGACGGCGTCGTGGGGATCTCGGCCTCCGGCCCGCTGCGCCCCGGCGCAGCCGAACTGTTCGACGACGTCGCCGCCCGGGGGATACCCGTGGTGGCCGTCGACCTGCCCAGCGGCATCGACGTGCACACCGGAGCCGCCGACGGTCCACACGTCGAGTCGGCGCTGACCGTCACGTTCGGCGGCTTAAAGCCGGTGCACGCCCTCGGGGAGTGCGGTCGCGTCGAACTCGTCGACATCGGACTCGACCTGCCCGATGCGGATGTGCGCTCCATGGAGGCCGCCGACGTCGCGGCCCGGTGGCCGGTCCCCGGCGCACACGACGACAAGTACACCCAGGGCGTCACCGGCGTCCTGGCCGGCTCGGCCACCTACCCGGGCGCGGCGATCCTGTGCACCGGCGCCGCCGTCGCCGCGACCTCGGGAATGGTGCGCTACGCCGGAACCGCTGCAGCCGAGGTCGTCTCGCACTGGCCGGAGGTCATCGCGACACCGTCGATGCAGGCCGCAGGCCGCGTGCAGGCCTGGGTGGTGGGTCCCGGGATCGGTACCGACGAGGCGGGGGCCGCTGCCCTGTGGTTCGCGCTCGACACCGACCTCCCCGTGATCGTCGACGCCGATGCGTTGACGATCCTTGCCGCCCATCCCGACGTCGTCGCACGGCGATCAGCGCCTACCGTCCTGACCCCGCATGCGGGCGAGTTCGCCCGCCTCGCCGGACATCCCCCGGGTGAGGACCGAGTGGGCGCGGCCCGCAAGCTGGCCGACGCGTTCGGTGCGACGGTGCTGCTGAAGGGCAACGTGACGGTCGTGGCCGACCCGGCGGCCGAAGGAGCGGCAGGCGCGGTGTACCTGAACCGCGCAGGCCAGTCCTGGGCGGCGACCGCGGGATCGGGTGATCTGCTGTCCGGCATGATCGGCAGCCTGCTGGCGGCCGGTCTGCCCCCCGCAGAGGCCGCGGGCACGGCGGCGTTCGTGCACGCGCGCGCCGCGGGGCTCGCAGCAGCCGACCCCGGCCCCGCAGCAGCACCGACCTCGGCATCGCGGATCCTGCACCACATCCGCTCGGCCGTCGCTCAGATTCGCCAGCCCAACCCCTAGGAGATCCCATGCCGCACAGGCACCGTCGTTCGCCGTCGATCGCGCCCGCCTACACGGGACGGCTCTCCACCACGCCGGTGCCGTCGCTGCGGATGCCGGAGAAGTCCATGGAGCCCCAGGCCGCCTATCGGTTCATCCACGACGAACTCATGCTCGACGGCAGCTCGCGGCTCAACCTCGCGACGTTCGTGACGACGTGGATGGACCCCGAGGCCGAGAAGCTGATGGCCGAGACGTTCGACAAGAACATGATCGACAAGGACGAGTACCCCGCGACCGCGGCCATCGAGCAGCGCTGCGTGTGCATGGTGGCCGACCTGTTCCACGCCGAGGATCTGCGCGACGACGACCCGTCGACGGCGATCGGCGTCTCGACCGTCGGATCCAGCGAGGCCGTGATGCTGGCTGGCCTTGCGATGAGCTGGCGCTGGCGGGCGAAGGTCGGCGACGGGGAGAACGGCTGGCGCACCCGCCGGCCGAAGCTCGTGATGGGGTCCAACGTCCAGGTGGTCTGGGAGAAGTTCTGCCGCTACTTCGACGTCGAACCCGTGTACCTGCCGATGGCGGAGGGCCGCTACGTCATCACGGCCCAGCAGGTGCTCGACGCGGTCGACGAGGACACCATCGGCGTGGTGGTGATCCTCGGCACCACCTACACGGGTGAACTCGAGCCGATCGCCGAGATCTGCGCGGCGCTCGACGAGCTGGCATCTGGTGGCGGACCCGACGTCCCGGTCCACGTGGACGCCGCCAGCGGCGGGTTCGTCGTGCCGTTCCTGCACCCCGACGTGGTGTGGGACTTCCGGCTGCCGCGGGTGGTGTCGATCAACGTCAGCGGGCACAAGTACGGCCTGACCTATCCGGGCATCGGGTTCGTGGTGTGGCGCAGCGCCGAGTACCTGCCCGAGGAGCTGGTGTTCCGGGTGAACTACCTCGGCGGCGACATGCCGACGTTCACGCTGAACTTCTCCAAGGGCGGCAATCAGGTGGTGGGCCAGTACTACAACTTCCTCCGGCTGGGCCGCGCCGGCTACGCGAAGGTCATGCACTGCCTGTCGGACACGGCACGCTGGCTCGGCGACCAGCTGCGCGAGAGCGAGCACTTCGAGTTGATCTCCGACGGCTCCGCGATACCGGTGGTCAGCTTCCGCCTGGCGGGCAAGCGCGGGTACACCGAGTTCGACGTCTCACACGCACTGCGCGCCTATGGCTGGCAGGTGCCCGCGTACACCATGCCGGATGGCGCCACCGACGTCACCGTGCTGCGCGTCGTGGTCCGCGAGGGATTCTCCGCCGACCTGGCCAGGGCGCTGCGCGACGACACGATCACCGTGCTCAAGACGCTCGACGAGCTGAAGCCCAACGGCCACTTCGACGACGTTCAGCCCTTCGCGCACTAGGTCGGCGCCCCACTCGGACGTGGTCTGGGACAATCGGCGGTGATCATGGGAATCACCGACCTCACCCCCAGCACGTCGCACGCGGCCACCATGGTGGTCGACCTCGACGCGATCGCCCACAACGTGCGATTGCTGCGCGACCATGCCGGATCGGCCGCGGTGATGGCGGTCGTGAAGGCCGATGGCTACGGGCACGGCGCCACCGCGGTCGCGGAGGCCGCACTCGCTGCGGGCGCCGCCGAGATCGGCGTCGCCACCCTCGACGAGGCGCTGGCGCTGCGCCGCGACGGCTTCACCGGTCCGGTGCTGGCATGGCTGCACGCCCCCGGCGCCGACTTCGGTCCCGCGGTGGCCGCCGACGTCCAGGTCGCCGTGTCCTCGCCGCGTCAACTCGCCGACCTGCTGACCGCCGTGGAACGCACCGGCCGCAGCGCGACCGTGACGGTGAAGGTCGACAGCGGCCTGAGTCGCAACGGCGCAAGCGGTGACGACTTCACCGAGATGCTGCCGACGCTGGCCCGGGCGAGCGCCGCAGACGCCATCCGGCTGCGCGGGATCATGTCGCACCTGGCATGCGGCGACGACCCGGACAGCCCGGTCAATGACCGTCAGGCGCAACGGTTCTCGCAGCTGCGGGCTCGGGCCAGCGCCTCGGGCGTCGACTTCGAGATCGCGCACCTGGCCAACTCGCCTGCCACGATGACCCGGCCCGACCTCGCCTTCGACCTGGTCCGCCCCGGTATCGCGGTGTACGGCCAGACCCCGATCCCGGCGCGCGGCGACATGGGCCTGATCCCCGCGATGACGCTCACGTGCCCGGTCGCCATGGTGCGGCGGATCCAGGCGGGCGACGGTGTCTCCTACGGGCACACGTGGATCGCCGACCGCGACACCACGGTGGCGCTCATCCCGCTCGGCTACGCCGACGGGGTGTTCCGGAACCTCAGTGGGCGCTTCGACGTGCAGATCAACGGCAAGCGCCGACCCAACGTGGGGCGGATCTGCATGGACCAGTTCGTCGTCGACCTGGGCCCGGGTCCGGTCGATGTCTCCGTCGGCGACACCGCCGTCCTGTTCGGCTCCGGAGCGAATGGGGAACCGACCGCGCAGGACTGGGCCGAGACGCTGGGCACCATCAACTACGAGGTGGTGACCAGCCCGCGGGGTCGGGTCGGCCGCATGTACGTCGGCGGGACGAGCCGGTGAGCGAGGTGGCTCGGGCCGACCGGTGGCGTGGCCGGCGGCGCAACGCGAGCTGGCTGGCGGGTCTGGCGGGCCTGGCCGCCGTCGGCAGCCTCGCCGGGACCACGGTGGCGAAGTCGCTGACTCGGCGTGTCACCGCCGACGACCCACACCGCGACGAGGACTTCGAACTGCTCGACGCCGACCGCAGCTGCATCGTCACCACCTCCGACGGCGTGCCGCTGGCGGTCAGGGAGGTCGGCCCGCAGGACGCACCGCTCACGGTCGTGTTCGCCCACGGCTTCTGTCTGCGCATGGGCGCGTTCCACTTTCAGCGCCTGCGGCTCACCGAGCAGTGGGGCCCGCAGGTGCGGATGGTGTTCTACGACCAGCGTGGCCACGGACAGTCGGGCAGCGCCTCGCCGGACACGTTCACGGTGCCCCAGCTCGGCCAGGACCTCGAAGACGTGTTGACGGTGATGGCGCCGCGCGGACCGATCGTGCTGGTCGGCCATTCGATGGGCGGCATGACGGTGCTCTCGCACGCCCGGCAGTTCTCGAAGCACTACGGCACCCGCATCGTCGGCGCGGCGCTGATCTCGTCTGCGGCAGAGGGCATCTCGCGATCCCCGCTGGGTGAGATCCTGCGCAACCCGGCTCTGGAGGCCGCCCGGTTCGCAGTCCGCTACGCGCCGCAGGCCGTGCATCACACCAGGGGCGCCGCCCGATCGGTCATCGGTCCGGTGCTGCGTGCCGCCTCCTACGGCGACGAGAAGATCAGCCCCAGCGTCGTGGCGTTCTCGGAGCGGATGATGCACGACACCCCGATCGCCACGCTCGTCGGCTTCCTGCACGCACTCGAGGTGCACGACGAGACCGAGGGACTCGTCACGCTGGCGAAGATCCCCACGCTCGTCGTGTGCGGCGACCGCGACCTGCTCACCCCACACGAATACGCCGAGGCGATGGCCGCGCGGCTGCCTAAGTGCGAGTTGGTGATCATCGGCGGCGCAGGCCATCTCGTCCAACTCGAGCAGCCGGAGATCGTCGACGACGCGCTGGTCCGCCTGGTGGAGCGCGCCACGCCGTCCAAGCTCGTCGCCCTGACCCGGCGCCTGCGCGAACGGGTGCGCAACCGTGTCTGACACCCACGACGCCACCGCGGGCGGCACCGCCGAACTGGCAACCGCTGAGGACACCATGGCGCTGGGTGCACGACTGGGGGCGGGGCTTCGCGCCGGTGACGTCGTCGTGCTGTCGGGTCCGCTGGGCGCGGGAAAGACGGTGCTGGCAAAGGGAATCGCGCAGGCCATGGACGTCGAGGGCGCGGTGACCTCGCCGACGTTCGTGCTGGCCCGGCTGCACCGTGCCCGCGATGCAGGCCGGCCCGCGCTGGTGCACGTCGACGTCTACCGGCTGCTGGAGGGCCACGACTCGGTGGACGCCGACCTGCTGGCCGAACTCGACTCGCTCGATCTCGACACCGATCTCGACGATGCCGTCGTGGTGGTCGAATGGGGTGAGGGCCTGGCCGAGCGGTTGTCCGACCGGCACCTCGACATCCGCCTGGAACGCGGCGGGGAGACCGACGTGCGCACGGCGATCTGGCAGTGGAGCGGCGCGGGCGAACGGGAGGCCGGGCGGTGAACGGCCTCGTGCTGGCGATCGATACCGCCACGCCTGCCGTCACCGCGGGAGTGGTGCGCCGCGACGCGTCGGAGGTGAAGGTGCTCGGCGAACGGGTCACGCTCGACGCCCGCGCGCACGCCGAGCAGCTGACCCCGAACGTGTTGGGCGCCATGGCCGATGCCGGCGTCGCGATGGCCGACCTCGACGCGGTGGTGGTGGGATGCGGCCCAGGGCCCTTTACCGGACTACGCGTCGGGATGGCGACTGCGGCTGCGTACGCGCATGCGCTCGACGTGCCGGTGTACGGCGTCTGCAGCCTCGACGCGATCGGCATCGACACCCTCGGCGAGGCGCTGGTGGTCACCGATGCGCGGCGACGAGAGGTGTACTGGGCGCGCTACCGCGACGGGGTGCGGGTGGGTGGGCCCGAGGTGTCCGCGCCCGCCGACGTGCCCGCCGGTGCGCTGACGGTGGCGGGTTCGCCCGACCACGCCGCGCTGTTCGACCTGCCCCGGCTGACGCCCACGTACCCCACGGCGTCGGGTCTGGTTCGCGTCGTTGGGTTCTCGCAGCCGCCCGAGCCGCTGGTCCCGCTCTACCTACGGCGGCCCGACGCCAAGCCGCGCAGCGAGCAGACCCGGTGAACCAGCCCGCCCACGTCGTCTACGAGGGACTGCGCATCGGTGACGCGGACCGCTGCGCCGAGCTGGAGGCGCAGCTGTTCCCGGGCGACGATCCGTGGCCCGCGGTCGCGTTCATCCGCGAGTTGGAGTCCCGGCACAACCACTACGTCGCCGCCCGCGTCGACGGGCAGCTCGTCGGATACGCGGGGATCACGCGGCTGGGCCGCAAGCCGCCGTTCGAGTACGAGGTGCACACCATCGGCGTCGACACGGCCTTCCAGGGCCGGGGGATCGGGCGGCGGTTGCTCGACATGCTGCTGGAGATTGCCGACGGCGGCGCGGTGTTCCTCGAGGTGCGGACGGACAACGACGCGGCGATCAAGCTGTATCAGAGCGTTGGGTTCGGCGTCGTCGGACTCCGCAAGCGGTACTACCGTGTCAGCGGGGCCGACGCGTACACGATGCGACGGGACCCGAGAGAGACGTCATGACGATCATCCTGGCCATCGAGAGTTCCTGCGACGAGACCGGCGTCGGCATCTGCGACCTCGCCGACGACGGCACCGTCACGCTGCTCGCCGACGAGGTGGCCTCCAGCGTCGAGGAGCACGTGCGCTTCGGCGGCGTCGTCCCCGAGATCGCCTCGCGCGCGCATCTCGAGGCGCTCGGGCCGACGATGCGCCGCGCCCTCGACGTCGCGGGGGTCCGTAGGCCCGACGTCGTCGCCGCGACGATCGGCCCCGGGCTGGCGGGCGCGCTGCTGGTCGGCGTGGCTGCCGCGAAGGCGTACGCCGCGGCGTGGGGTGTCCCGTTCTATGCGGTCAACCACCTCGGCGGGCACCTCGCCGCGGACGTCTACGAACACGGCCCGCTGCCCGAGTCCATCGGGCTGCTGGTGTCCGGCGGGCACACCCATCTGTTGCACGTCCGCTCACTCGGCGCACCGATCGAGGAACTGGGCAGCACCGTCGACGACGCCGCGGGCGAGGCCTACGACAAGGTGGCGCGGCTGCTCGGCCTGGGCTATCCGGGCGGCAAGCCGCTCGACGACCTGGCGCGCACCGGTGATCGCGACGCGATCACGTTCCCGCGCGGCATGACCGGCCCCAGGGACGCGCCGTACGCCTTCAGCTTCAGTGGCCTCAAGACGGCGGTCGCGCGCTACGTCGAACGTCATCCCGACGCGTCGACCGCAGACGTGGCCGCTGGCTTTCAGGAGGCGGTCGCGGACGTGCTGACGATGAAGGCCCTGCGTGCCGCCACCGATCTCGGCGTGTCGACGCTGCTGATCGCCGGGGGAGTGGCGGCCAACTCACGGCTGCGCGAACTCGCCGAGGAGCGTTGCGCCGCAGCCGGTCTCGTGTTGCGGGTGCCGCGGCCGCGACTGTGCACCGACAATGGGGCGATGATCGCGTCGTTCGCCGCCCATCTGATCGCCGCGGGCGCGCCGCCGTCGCCGCTGGACGTGCCCAGCGACCCGGGACTGCCGGTGCTCACGGGGCAGGTGGCGTGACCGGGGACCTGGCGGCCAAGCTCGCGGTACACGAGCTGCTGTACCGCTACGCCGAACTGATCGACGCGGGCGACTTCGACGGCGTGGGGGTCCTGCTTCGCCGCGCGAGCTTCGGTGGCAGCGCGGGATCGGGCAGAGCGTCGGGCGCCGACGTGATCGGCAAGCTCTTCGCGAAGACCACTCGGCGTTTCCCCGATCACGGCAACACCCCGCGCACCCGGCACCTGGTGCTCAACCCGATCGTCGACGTCGACGGTGACACCGCCACGGCGCGGTCGACGTTCTGCGTGGTGCAGCAGACGGAGACCGTGCCGCTGCAGCCGATCGTCGTGGGGCGGTACTTCGACCGCTTCGCTCGCGACGCCGACGATTCGGGCGGCTGGTACTTCACCGAGCGCAAGGTCGACGTCGAGATGGTGGGGGACGTCTCGGCGCATCTGGCGGTCGATCCGGCCAGTTACGGGCGCTGAGACCGGCGTCCACCACGACGCACAACCCCACCCTTGAGTGCTAGCACTCGCGTGTATAGAGTGCTAGGTGGCACGCAGCCGAGCCCGCGCTGGCTCCCGCGACGACGGCGCAATGGGCACGGACGCATGCCGAACACCTGTTAGTGATCGGGTCCGGGTTGTCCGGACCTACACCCGAACCAAGTGGAGGACCCCATCGTGGCGAGCGTGAACATCAAGCCACTCGAGGACAAGATCCTCGTTCAGGCCAATGAGGCCGAGACCACGACCGCATCCGGTCTGGTCATTCCCGACACGGCCAAGGAAAAGCCGCAGGAAGGCACCGTCGTCGCAGTTGGCCCCGGCCGCTGGGACGAGGATGGCGAGAAGCGCATTCCTCTGGACGTCGCCGAGGGCGACACCGTCATCTACAGCAAGTACGGCGGCACCGAGATCAAGTACGGCGGCGAGGAGTACCTGATCCTCTCGGCGCGCGACGTGCTGGCAGTCGTCAACAAGTAAGCACCCGTGTCCCGCCCCGGAGATCCCCGTCGCACGGGTGATGTCCGGGGCGGTATGCGTTCAACTGGCGGCTAGCGCCGGGAAATCACCTCAGCAGGAAGAACATTCATGAGCAAGCAGATCGAATTTAACGAGACTGCGCGCCGGGCGATGGAGGCGGGCGTCGACAAGCTCGCCGACGCGGTACGCGTCACGCTCGGCCCGCGCGGTCGCAACGTGGTGCTGGCCAAGGCCTGGGGCGGCCCGACCGTCACCAACGACGGCGTCACCATCGCCCGCGAGATCGACCTCGAGGACCCGTTCGAGAACCTCGGCGCCCAACTGGTCAAGTCGGTCGCCACCAAGACCAACGACGTCGCCGGTGACGGCACCACAACCGCGACCGTGCTGGCCCAGGCGATCGTCAAGGCCGGGCTGCGCAACGTCGCGGCGGGCGCCAATCCCATCGCCGTCGGCGCGGGCATCTCCAAGGCGGCCGACGCCGTGTCCGAGGCCCTGCTGGCCGCGGCCACGCCGGTCAGCGACAAGGGCGCCATCGCCCAGGTCGCCACCGTCTCCTCGCGCGACGCCGAGGTCGGCGAACTGGTCGGCGAGGCCATGACCCGGGTCGGCACCGACGGCGTGGTCACCATCGAGGAGTCCTCGACGGTCAACACCGAACTCGAGGTCACCGAGGGCGTCGGCTTCGACAAGGGCTTCATCTCCGCCTACTTCATCACCGACTTCGACTCGCAGGAAGCGGTTCTCGAGGACGCGCTGGTGCTGCTGCACCGCGACAAGGTCAGCTCGCTGCCCGACCTCCTGCCGCTGCTGGAGAAGGTCGCCGAGGCAGGCAAGCCGCTGCTGATCATCGCCGAGGACGTCGAGGGCGAAGCGCTCTCGACCCTGGTGGTCAACGCCATCCGCAAGACGCTGAAGGCCGTCGCCGTGAAGGCGCCGTTCTTCGGGGACCGCCGCAAGGCGTTCCTCGACGACCTCGCGGTCGTCACCGGTGGCCAGGTCGTCAACCCCGACGTCGGGCTGCTGCTGCGCGAGGCCGGACTCGACGTGCTGGGCACCGCCCGCCGCGTCGTGGTCAACAAGGACAGCACGGTCATCGTCGACGGCGGGGGCTCCGACGACGCCATCGAGGGTCGCAAGTCACAGCTGCGTGCCGAGATCGAGTCCACCGACTCGGACTGGGACCGCGAGAAGCTCGAGGAGCGGCTTGCGAAGCTGGCCGGCGGCGTTGCCGTCATCAAGGTCGGCGCCGCCACCGAGACCGACCTGAAGAAGCGCAAGGAAGCGGTCGAGGACGCGGTCGCCGCAGCCAAGGCCGCCGTGGAAGAGGGCATCGTGACGGGCGGCGGCGCTGCCCTCGTGCAGGCCCGATCGGCGCTGAAGGACCTGCGCGCGTCGGTCAGCGGTGACGAGGCGCTCGGCGTCGACGTGTTCTCCGCCGCCCTGTCGGCACCGCTGTACTGGATCGCCACGAACGCGGGCCTCGACGGCTCCGTCGTGGTCAACAAGGTCTCCGAACTGCCTGCGGGCCAGGGCTTCAACGCCGCAACCCTGGAGTACGGCGACCTGCTGGCCGACGGCATCGTCGACCCGGTCAAGGTCACCCGGTCCGCGGTGCTCAACGCCGCGTCGGTCGGCCGCATGGTGCTCACCACCGAGACCGCGATCGTCGAGAAGCCGGTCGAGGAAGACGAGCACGCCGGGCACGGCCACCACGGCCACTCCCACTAGGCAGCGAGTTCACGACGAGACACCCCCGGTCCCTTCGGACCGGGGGTGTCTTCTCTCACGTACTGCCGCGGTCCGATCGCGCGCCCACAACGAACACGACCGAGCCAGCGATCGAGGACTCGGATCGGAGCAATGCGCGCCGCAATGGTTCGTAGCGTCCGCGTTTGGCATGGACCGATGTCGACGGCTATTGGCGAGGGTGGTCTGTTGTTTCCGGCGGGACGTGGCGAGCAAGCTGTCGCGACAGGGGCAGCAACACCAGCAGGCTGACGATGGCCACTACCACGACCATGACCACCACGCTGGGGTCGGTGAAGCTTTGTCCACCGACCACCAGTGCGGCGGCGATGTTGCGCTGGGCGGTTCCCAAACCGAGCACCGGCCGCGTAGCGGCGGCCGGCCCGCCCACTGCCCAGCCGAGGGCGTAGCCGACGGCGATGAACAACAGGCCGGCCAGGATGGCGCGGGTGCCGAACACCGAGAGCACGTTGCGGAAGTTGACCACCACCAGCAGCACCACCACGGCGACCAGTCCGAGGCTGGACAGCCGGTCACACCACGGTTTGACGGCCGCGGCGACGCGGGGCCGTTTGGCGTTGACTGCGAGCGCGATGGCCAAGGGCATCAGCATCAGCACGATCAGGGAGCGCGCGATTTGGCCGGGGTTGACCGAGACGCCGGGCAGCAGCAGCGGCAGCACGAGTGGCAGGTAGCCGACCGTGATCACCATCAGCAGCACCATCAGGGCGACCGCGAACGCCAGGTCGCCTTTCGCCATTTGGGCGAGTTTTGGCAGAAACGGGGCGCCAGCGGCGACCCCGAGCAGCAACAGGCCAACCGCGAACGGTTGATCCAAGTTCAGCATCTTGGCCAGCAGCACAGCCGCGATGGGCATTACGAGGAAGTTGGCCAATAAAGACATCGCGACCAGTCGCACGTTGCGTAGCGGGTTGGCCATCTCTGCGATCGTGAGCCCGAGCCCCATCGCCAACATGCTCGACACGACGAAGATCAGCGTGGCAATGGGGACGGCGTGCTGCAGTAGTGCCATCATCGCGTTGACCTCGGTTCCATCGGCCCGGTCGACGCTTCCCGCTGCGGGAGTGTCAATCCCGGGACGCTCTGCGATTTGCGGACGCGGCGAGGATCCGCTCGGCCTCCGCACCGGTACCGTACAAAGCCACGCTTCCTGTGAGGGCGCTTTCGGCGCCAAAGGCCAGACTCGGCCCTGGCACCATCGATGGCCAATGTCGCGAGCTGTCGACGATTTCGGATCGATGACTTACCCGCCGGTGCTACTGTCACGACGCATCGAGGTTCGAGTCGCCGCGAGGAGCGAGTGATGCCCAACGATGATGACTGGACACGTCCGGCCGCGATGGCCATCCCCAAGGGTGGCTATTTCGAAGAGGAGCGCGGGCGGTATGGGCCGATCTTCCCCAAAACACCTGCCTGTTATGGCTTTTCGATAATCGCGAAGGTGATTCCCGGAAGGGAGGATGCGATCCGTGAGCATGGCAAGGTGCTGGAGGCCGCGGTAGCAGCCGACCCCACCGTGCTGGAGGTGCTGAAGCTGCACTACCTCCGCTGGCAGGTGTTCCCGATCGGGGATGACCAGTACTTCCAGTATCAGGGCATCTTCGACACCGACTTCGACAAGTACACCGAGGACGCGGTGGCCCTGTTCAGCGCAACGGGCATCGACACCGTGTTCACCAACCTCGAAGGTTTCCCCGAGGACTGGAAGACCAACCCCGGCGCATTCGTCGAGTTCGTCCGCAAACACCATGTGCCGAGCTTCTTGGAATACGGCGAGTACCCGTACGTCACCGCCGATGAGGTCAAGAAGGCCTTGCGTCTCAAAGCCGCGTTCTCCACCATGCTCGACCAGATGCAATGAGCGTCACCCCTCTGGCTGCCGTTCACGCGTATCTGGATGCGTTCAACGCAGGCGATTCCGCGGCGATGTCGGCGGCGTTCGCCGCGGACGGTTCGATCCTCGACGGCATGTCACCACACCTATGGCTGGGACCCACGGCCACGGCGGACTGGTACCGCGACGTCTTGGCTGAAGGTGAACACCTAGGTGCGTCGGGTTACCACGTCAGCATCGGTGAACCGGTGCACAACGACACGACAAGCGACGCCGCGTATCTGGTGGTTCCGGCCACGATGACATTCGACCTGAACGGGACGACGGTGACCCAGACCGGCGCGACGTACACGGTAGCGCTTCGCCGAAGCGTCGACGGGTGGCGCGTCGCGGCGTGGGCGTGGGCGAAGGGCCAGCGCGCACCGTGACCGAGGTGTCGCCCCTGCAGTTCAACGACATTCAGCACATCCTGCTGACTCGAACACCCGCGATCACCGGCCGCTACGAGTTCCTCACCTTCGGCACTCCTGCCGGCGGCCGGGCGTGGCTCTCGGAGTTGCTCGACAAGGTGCAGTCGGCCGCCGATGTCCAGGAAACCGTCGACTCCTCGGATCGGTGGGTCACCTTGGCTTTCACCTGGACCGGGTTGCGTGCGCTCGGTGTACCCGAGGACGCGTTGGCCAGCTTTCCAGATGCGTTCCGGGAGGGGATGGCCGCCCGTGCCGACATTCTCGGCGACATCGGCGCCAACGCACCCGAACATTGGGTCGGCGGACTGGCCGGCGAGGATGTGCACGCCATCGCGATCCTGTTCTCGCGGACCGACGAGCAGTGCCGCAGGTCGATCGCCGAACACGACGAGCTGCTGGCCCGTACCGATGGGGTGCGCAGCCTCTCGCACCTCGACCTCAACGCCACACCGCCCTTCAACTACGCCCACGATCATTTCGGGTTCCGCGACAGGCTCTCGCAACCGGTGATGAAAGGCTCCGGCGAGGGACCGACCCCAGGCTCAGGAGACCCGTTGGAACCCGGGGAGTTCATCCTGGGCTACCCCGACGAGAACGGCCCGGTCGCCAACCTCCCTCGACCCGAAGTGCTGTCCCGCAATGGAAGTTACATGGCCTACCGGCGACTTCGGGAACACGTTGGGCGGTTCCGGAACTATCTGCGCGAACAAGGGGAGACTTCGGAAGAGCAGGAGTTGATGGCCGCGAAGTTCATGGGTCGCTGGAGAAGCGGCGCCCCACTCGTGCTCGCGCCGAACCACGATGACCCCAACCTGGGCGCAGACCCCATGCGCAACAACGACTTCAACTACAAAGAGATGGATCCGTTCGGCTACGCCTGCCCGCTGGGCGCGCACGCACGCCGGTTGAACCCACGCGATACAGCCCACAACATGAACCGGCGTCGGATGATCCGCCGTGGCGCCACTTATGGCCCGGCGCTTCCCGAGGATGCGCCCGATGACGGCGTCGACCGGGGTATCGCCGCGTTCATCATTTGCGCGGATCTGGTCCGCCAATTCGAGTTCGCGCAGAACGTGTGGATCAACGACAAGGCGTTCCACGAATTGGGCAACGAGCACGATCCGATCGTCGGCACCCAGGACGGCACACTCGACTTCACCGTCCCCAAGCGGCCGATCCGCAAGGTGCACGAGGGACTTCCCGCGTTCACCACCCTCACCGGTGGCGCCTACTTCTTCCTCCCAGGGATGAACGCCATGCGTCACCTCGCTTCTCTTTGAAAGTCAAAGGACGACTTCATGCATGCTCGTACCTACAACCAAGATCACGTCAGCCGCCCGCACAACGGGGGCCGTCGCATCAGCATCTACTGGACCTGGAGCTACCCGTGGGAGGCGCAACGACCACCCGAGGTGATCGAGAACCGGTTCTCCACGATCACCGAGGTGCGGAACGTCCTTTGGCCTGCCTATGAGACACCGGAGTACGACGAGGCCAACTTCCTACAGGGCATCGCCGGAACGCTAGAACTCTTTCACCGGTCCGCGCTTGCTTTCCAGGAGGTCGCGGGCGAGGCCACCGGTCACCCCGTTGCCGTCTTTCAGCGCATCGACCAAGCCGGCTACAAGCTGCCGATCGACGAGCGGATTCTCGCCGACACGGACACCCTGATGGTGTTCGGACTCGACCATCTGCTCTCCCAAGAGGAGGCCGCGCCGGAGGAGATCGCTGCCATCGAGGACTGGCTGCAGCGCGAGGGCACCTGTCTGCTGCTGGCACCTCACCACGACGTCGGGTTCACCGACGACTTGGAGCAACGGCAGGTCGAGTATGAACACCACGGCGACCGGCTCGTACCTCGTCAGCAACGCTTCACCGCGTACACCCGCTCGCTGATGAAGGCCCTCGACGTTCCGGTGCACAACACCTGGGGACTTCGGCCCGCCGTCGTCGAGGGCACCAAGGAGATCGCACCGCTCACCAGCTTCCGGGACCTCGACACTCCGCGACTGCTCGACAATGTCAGCACCTTCAACTTCCACCCGCACTTACCGCACTACGAATTGACCGCGCCGGAAGGCAAGGACTTGGTCGTACTCGGCCGCCAACGTGTTGACCCGAACCGGCCACATCCATTCACCGCGGCGGGCAACACCGAGTTCAACGCGCTGATCTGGATGCCCCCGAAGGCCAAGCGCTCAGGTGACATCGTGCTCATCGACTCGACGCACTTCACCACACTCTTCGGGGGCACTGACAGCCTTCGAAACCTGTGGCACAACTTGGCCACCATGTCCTAGTCAGCTCTGCGTGATCCGCGGTCCCCCCGGTGGCAAGATCAACCCCGGTTCTACTGAAACGTGCGTGGAGGTCGACCATGCGGATCGCGGTAGCCGGTGCGACCGGCAACATCGGTGCTCGAACGGTGTCGGCTCTCGAGCGAGACGGGCACGACGTCGTGCCGATCAGTCGCTCGCTCGGTGTCGACCTGCTCACCGGAGACGGCCTCGACGCCGCACTCGGCGGGGTGGACGTCGTCGTCGACACAGTCAGCTCACCGCCGGTCGATCCCGACGAGACACGCAGGTACTTCGCGACCGCGACGACCAACCTCCTCGCCGCCGAAGAGCGGGCAGGGGTGCGTCACCACGTCCTGCTGTCCATCGTCGGAATCGACAGGATGGACGGCGGCACCGCCCACTACGCAGGCAAGCGCGAGCAGGAGCGCCTCGTCGAGGCTGGTGGGGTGCCGTGGACGATCGTCCCCGCGACGCAGTTCCACGACTTCGCGGCGATGGCGGCGAGCTGGACCGAGCGCGACGGGGTCGCGATCATCGCGCCGCTCCTGGTTCAGCCGATCGCGCCCGACGACATCGCCGCGGTGCTCGCCGAGGTGGCAACGGGTGCGCCGCAGGGCCGCCACGTCGACGTCGCCGGACCCGAACCGCAAGACCTGGTCGACATGGCTCGCCGCACCCACGCGGTGCTCGGTCGCGACGTCCGGCTGATCCCGTCGTGGTCGGGACCGCTGGGCCTCGAGATGGCAGGCAACGTGCTGCTGCCCGCCGAGAACGCGCGAATCGCGGCCACCACCTTCGATCAGTGGCTGGCCGCTGGCGCCAAGTAGGACCGCCGGCGCATCACCGCTCATCGACGACGCGAGAGGCCCCCACCTTGGCGGGTGGGAGCCTCTGCGATGGTCGTGGGTTCAGGTCAGGCCGAGCGGCGGATCCCTCGCTTCAGGAGCATCTCCCGCTCGGATTCGCTCAGTCCGCCCCAGATGCCGTAGGGCTCGCCGACGGCGAGGGCATGACTGCGGCACTGCGTGATGACCGGGCAGCTGCGGCACATCTCCTTGGCGCGCATCTCGCGCTGCGAGCGAGCGCGGCCGCGCTCGCCGTCCGGATGGAAGAACATCGAGGAATCGACGCCCCGGCAAAGACCGTCCATTTGCCAGTCCCAGATATCGGCGTTGGGCCCGGGCAGCTGCTGTGGCTGTGGCATTGGGTTACCCCTCTCTGCGATTCCCGCGGAAGACGTGCCGCGTGAGTCGTGACCTAACCGAGTCCAAGTCGCCGATGACTTTCTCGTGAGCACAACGTAGAAGGGCTGAGGAAAACGAGTCAATAGGGTGAGCGGTTGCTCAGGGGCTTTACCCCTGCTCGGGAATTTACGTGACGTTCATAGTCAAGACCTGCTCGCAACGAAGGCTGTGCTGGTAGAACCGGCGCGTAGCAACGATCCGTGGTATTTCCGCAGCTCGCATCGAACGGCGTTGTTGCGCTTATGAGTACCCCTGAAAAGGCAGTTGACGTGGAATTAACATGGCCACCACGAACTGTTAACCATTGTTGAATTCGCTACACGAATAAATGCGTGCCCGGCGGTACCGGGTTCTCGCGGTCCCTCGATTTCGAGGTTGGTAGCGTCGTCTCCGATGATCGATCCGGCCTCGCGGTTGGCCCGCGCCGCCTTCGGGAGCGAGCCAGGGGCATGGCCGCTGCCCGACCCCGCCACCGCCGAGCAGGCGTGGCACCGGGCGGTCGCCGCCGGAGGTCAGGGCCGCTACGCCGTAGCGCTCGCCGACCTGGAGCGCCTCGCCAGGATGGCCGACGGCGCAACGTTTGCCTCACTCGCTCACAGCACACGTGCCTCATTCGCCAGGCAGCTGGGCGGGCACGCTGCCGCTCGCTCGTGGGACGGCCGTGCCTGGGCCGCCGCGGGGAACGACGCCGATGCCGGAGCCGACGCACTGATAGGTCTCGCCGCCGACGCGCTCGGCGTGGGACGGTTCGCGCTGTCATCCGACCTGCTGCGGCGCGCACGACACGTCGAGGGCACCTCGCAGCGCATCGCCGTGCGGTTCGAGTGGGTGTCGGCCGAACTCGCCATGGCCACCGGGCGAGCGTCGTCCGCCGTCGACCACGCCGAGCGCGCGGTCGGTCTCGCGGCGGCAATGGGCTCGACGCGACACGCCGTGAAGTCCGAGGTGGTGCGTGCTGCCGCCCTGTGTTGCTCGGGCGACGTCGAGGCCTGCCGGGCCGTGGCCGAATCAGCTCTGAGCATGGCCCGTGAACTCGACTTGGTGCCTCTGACCTGGGCTTTGGCGTGCCTGCTGTCCGATGTCGGCAGCGCGGCTGGTGGCCCGGCGGAAATCGGCGCGCTTCGCGAGGATGCCGCCGCTACCGTACGTCGCAGGGGCGGCGCGTGGTCGGTCCGCTGATTCCGCCCTGCTGAGACGGATCATTAGTCTTTACCTGACACATCTGCTGGGGCCTGCCCCATCCGTAACGCTGGAGAGATCGCGCACGATGACATTTTCGGGAGAAGGTCTCGATGCTGTCGTCGCTCAAGCGGTTGCCGGTGATCGAGATGCGCTCCGGAAGGTGCTGGAGATCATCCGCCCGATCATCGTCCGCTATGTGCGGGCGCGGATCGGAACCGCGGACCGTAGCGGTCTCTCAGCTGACGACGTGGCTCAGGAGGTGTGCTTGGCCGCCATCACGGCGCTGCCGCGCTATAAGGATCAGGGACGACCGTTCCTGGCCTTCGTATATGGCATCGCCGCACACAAGGTTGCTGACGCCCACCGCGCCGCTGGGCGCAACAAGAGTGACGCCACCGACGCCCTGCCGGAACGAGCGTCCACCGCGGCCGGCCCCGAACAGCTGGCCATCGACTCCGAGTCGGCGGCGCGGATGAAGAAGCTGCTCGAGATATTGCCGGAGAAGCAACGTGAAATCATCATCCTCCGAGTGGTCGTCGGCATGAGTGCCGAGGAGACCGCCGAGGCCGTGGGTAGCACCGCCGGTGCCGTCCGCGTGGCGCAGCACCGCGCGCTCGCGCGGCTCAAGAGCGAAATAGTCGCGACGGGACCCGACCATGCCTGATTTCGGTCGATGGACGTCCAACGGCGGCGATTCCTCACTCAACGACATCAACCGCGCCGACCGCTTCGTCGAGGCGCTCAGCACCAATCAGCCGGTCTACTCGACCGACCCCGGTGACGCCGAGCTGGCGTACCTGCTCGCCGACTGGCGCGACGGCGTCCGCGAGACGCCGTTGTTCGCGGTGGTCACCGAGGACGACGCCGCGATGGCGCTTCGCGCCGCGCAGCGGCCGCGCCACGCCAACCGGTTCACGCTGTCGGTCGTCGGATCCGCAGCGGCAGCAGTCCTGTGCATCGGCGGGTTCGGTGCCGCGGTCTACGGCGCCGGTCCTGGCGACGCGCTCTATGGCATGCGCAACATGATCTTTGGCGAGCAGCAGGTCACCCGCGACGACCAGGTCGCACTGGCCGCTCAGCAGGAGCTGGCGCAGGTGCAGCAGCTCGTCGAGCAGGGGCAGTGGGATCAGGCCCAGGACAAGCTCGTCGCCCTGTCGACCACTGTGCAGAGCGTCGACGAGGTCGAGCGCAAGCACGACCTGATCGAGCAGTTCAACGCCCTGTCCTACAAGGTCGTCGAGCAGGACCCGGCCGCCACGCTGCCGCCCGCGGGCGAGCCCCTGCCGGTTCTCCCGGAGTCGCCGCTGACGCTGCTGCCGGTGCCGGTCGTGACCGACACGACGTCGACCACCGAGACCACGACGGGACCCGAGGTCCTGCCGTCGGACTCGACGTCACCCGCCACCACCACTCCGACGTCGCCCACCACGACGCCGTCCTCACCCGGTGCTCCGACGACGTCGCCGGCACCGGGTGCTAGCGAGCCCGGGAACACCGGGACCACCGAGCCGGGAACCAGCGCGCCGGGAACGCCTCCGCCGGGAACCACCGAGCCCGCGACCACGACGGCTCCGCCGACCACGTCGGCACCGGCCACGACCGTGCCGCCGAGCACGACCACCCAGGCGCCGCCGCCCGTGACGACTGTGACCACGACGGTCCCGACCACGGTGACCACGACGACGACGCGCCAGCCGGTGGCCGATGCTCCATCGCCGCAGGCTCCGGCCAGTCAGGCGCCGGCGTCACCGACCCGCGTGGCGACCAGTTCGATCCCACCTGCGCCCAGGACCACCGTGCCCCCGGCACCGGAGGGTGAGGTAGAGGTCGAGGTGGAAGAGGGCCCCGAGGCGCCCGTCACCACGACGATCGTGGTGCCCGAGAGCGCTGGCTGAGTTCGAGGGTCGTTCTAGCCGGGCGGGTTACGCCGTCAGCGATAGCCGTCGGAATCCGACGACGTGGCCTCGTTGAGCGAGGCGTCGGCGTATCCGCGGCAGTAATCCCACGTGACGTACGCGTCCGGTTCCGGATCGTAGGCAGGCTCGTGTGGACGGACCGTGCCGTCGACGAGCAGCTGCAACAGGTTGGCGCGCAGCATGTCCCAGTCGTGGTAGTGGTCCTGCTGGCACTCGTCGCAGCAGACGACGAGCCCGCGAATGCCCTTGTGCGCCAACAGGGCCTCGTACACGGCCAGATCGGCCAAGTCCGCCTCGACGGCTATGCGTTCCTGCGGATCCAGCGGCTGTCCCGGCTCGATCGCGTCGAGAGCCGCCGAAGGATCACACGGGTCGTCGGCGAACGGATCGGGCGGCAAACCCGGTGGCAGGTGGTCACGCACGGTTCCACAGTACGCAGGCCCGCGGGCATCGCGCCAGCGGTGCGGGCCGTTCCACGGCGCGTGTCCTGCACGGATTCCGCGGTCCCGACGGGGCGTGAACCGGATCCTCGCCGCTGGTCCCGATAGGATGGTCACTTGACGACTTTTCCGCGCCGCACCTTCCGGGAGGCCAACCCCATGTCGATCGCTGAAAGCAGCCTTCCCCTCACCGTTCCTGTGCCGACAGGCGGTGATGACCCCACCAAGGTGGCCATGCTCGGTCTGACGTTCGACGACGTCCTGCTGCTGCCTGCCGCATCCGACGTCGTGCCCGCCGACGCGGACACCTCCAGCCAGCTGACCAAGCGCATCCGCCTCCGGGTGCCGCTGGTGAGTTCGGCGATGGACACCGTCACCGAGTCGCGCATGGCCATCGCCATGGCCCGCGCCGGTGGCATGGGCGTGCTGCACCGCAACCTGCCGGTCGCCGAGCAGGCCGCCCAGGTCGAGACCGTGAAGCGGTCCGAGGCCGGCATGGTGACCAACCCCGTGACGTGCTCGCCGACCAACACGCTGGCCGAGGTCGACGCGATGTGCGCGCGGTTCCACATCTCGGGCCTGCCGGTCGTCGACGACCACGGCGCACTCGTCGGCATCATCACCAACCGCGACATGCGCTTCGAGGTCGACACCAACAAGCCGGTCGCCGAGGTGATGACCAAGGCCCCGCTGATCACCGCGCAGGAGGGCGTCTCCGCCGAGGCGGCGCTGGGTCTGCTGCGGCGGCACAAGATCGAGAAGCTGCCGATCGTCGACGGACACGGCAAGTTGACTGGACTGATCACCGTCAAGGACTTCGTCAAGACCGAGCAGTTCCCGCTCGCCACCAAGGACAGTGACGGACGACTGCTGGTCGGAGCGGCCGTCGGCGTGGGCGGCGACGCCCGGGAGCGCGCGATGACGCTGGCCGACGCGGGCGTCGACGTCCTGATCGTCGACACCGCCCACGCCCACAACCGCGGTGTGCTCGACATGGTGTCCTGGGTCAAGAAGATGTGCGGCGATCGCGTGGACGTGATCGGCGGCAACGTCGCGACCCGCTCGGCGGCCGCCGCGCTGGTCTCGGCCGGTGCCGACGCCGTCAAGGTCGGCGTGGGCCCCGGGTCGATCTGCACGACGCGCGTCGTCGCGGGCGTCGGGGCACCGCAGATCACCGCGATCCTGGAAGCCGTCGCGGCCTGCTCGCCCTCGGGCGTGCCGGTGATCGCCGACGGCGGGCTTCAGTACTCCGGCGACATCGCCAAGGCACTCGCCGCGGGAGCGTCGACCGCCATGCTCGGGTCGCTGCTCGCGGGAACCGCCGAGGCCCCCGGCGACCTGGTCTTCGTCAACGGCAAGCAGTTCAAGAGCTACCGCGGCATGGGTTCGCTGGGCGCCATGCAGAACCGGGGCGCGCAGAAGAGCTTCTCCAAGGACCGCTACTTCCAAGACGACGTGCTGAGCGAGGACAAGCTGGTGCCCGAGGGCATCGAGGGCCGGGTCCCGTTCCGTGGGCCCCTGGCCACGGTCGTGCACCAGCTCACCGGCGGGTTGCGCGCCGCGATGGGGTACACCGGATCGGCGACCATCGAGCAGTTGCAGCAGGCGCAGTTCGTGCAGATCACCGCGGCCGGTCTCAAGGAGAGCCATCCGCACGACATCGCGATGACCGTCGAGGCGCCCAACTACTACGCGCGCTAACCGCCCGCGCGCGAAATCTGAAGAGCTGACAGGAAGACGGCACAGTCATGCGTGACATGGTCGAAATCGGCATGGGCAGGACTGCCCGTCGCACCTATGAACTCCGGGACATCAACATCGTCCCGTCGCGTCGGACGCGGTCCTCGCAGGACGTGTCGACGACGTGGCAACTCGACGCCTACCGGTTCGACATCCCGGTCGTCTCGCACCCGACTGACGCGCTGGTGTCGGTCGAGTTCGCGATCGAGATGGGTAGGCAGGGCGGTCTCGGCGTTCTCAACGGCGAGGGCCTGATCGGTAGGCACGCCGACGTCGAGGCGAAGGTCCTGCAGGTCATCGAGGCCGCGGCGAAGGAGCCCGACGACGGCTCGGCTGCCATCCGGCTGCTGCAGCAGTTGCACGCGGCGCCGCTGGACCCCGAGTTGCTCGGCGCCGCGGTGTCGCGGATTCGCGACGCCGGCGTCACCACCGCGGTGCGGGTCAGTCCGCAGAACGCGCAGGCGCTGACCCCGGCACTGGTCGCGGCGGGCATCGACCTGCTGGTCATCCAGGGCACGATCATCTCCGCCGAGCGGGTCGCCCAGGATCACGGGGTCGGCGAGCCACTCAACCTCAAGACGTTCATCTCCGAGTTGGACGTGCCCGTCGTCGCGGGCGGCGTGCTGGACCATCGGACCGCGCTGCACCTCATGCGCACCGGCGCTGCAGGCGTGATCGTCGGCTACGGCTCGACCGAGGGCGTCACCACGAGCGACGAGGTGCTTGGCATCAGCGTGCCGATGGCGACCGCGATCGCCGACGCCGCAGCCGCACGCCGCGAGTACCTCGACGAGACCGGCGGCCGGTACGTCCACGTGCTCGCCGACGGCGACATCCACACTTCGGGTGACCTCGCGAAGGCCATCGCCTGCGGCGCCGACGCAGTGGTGCTCGGTACTCCGCTCGCGGTCGCCGAGGAAGCGCTCGGCGGCGGCTGGTTCTGGCCGTCGGCGGCAGCCCACCCGTCGCTGCCGCGCGGCGCGATGCTCGAGGTGGTCGAGGGCGAGCGGCCGTCGCTGCAGCAGGTGCTCACCGGCCCGTCCGACGACCCGTTCGGTTCGCTCAACCTCGTCGGCGGCCTGCGCCGCGCGATGGCCAAGGCCGGCTACTGCGACCTCAAGGAGTTCCAGAAGGTCGGCCTGACCGTAGGCAGCTAGCCGCCTGGAGGCCGAACGTGACGCCAGCGTCGCGCCGGCGTCTGATAGTCACTCCAGCGTCACGTTCGCGGCCAGCGCCCGATCACGCGTACGCGTGGCCAGCGCCGATGGCTGACTTTCTTTACAAGTTAGGGTGGCCTGTCTAGCACGTTACCGGTCGGTAAGTTCATAATGTCGGAATGGCTCATGACTACGACGTCCTGATCATCGGCTCCGGCTTCGGTGGCAGTGTGAGTGCACTCCGGCTAACCGAGAAGGGTTACCGCGTCGGCGTACTCGAGGCGGGCAGGCGGTTCGCCGACGCCGAGTTCGCGAAGACCTCGTGGAACCTGCGCAAGTTCCTGTGGGCGCCGCAGTTCGGCATGTACGGCATCCAGCGCATCCACCTGCTGCGCAATGTGATGATCCTGGCGGGCGCGGGTGTCGGCGGCGGATCGCTGAACTACGCCAACACCCTCTATGTGCCGAACGAACCGTTCTTCAAGGACGGGCAGTGGCGCGACATCACCGACTGGCGCGAGGAGTTGATGCCGCACTACGAGCAGGCCAAGCGCATGCTCGGCGTCGTCACCAACCCGACCTTCACCGACGCCGACCGGATCATGAAGGAGGTCGCCGACGACATGGGCGTCGGCCACACCTTCGTTCCGACCCCCGTCGGCGTGTTCTTCGGTCCCGACAACGAAAAGACCCCAGGCAAGCGCGTCCCCGACCCGTACTTCGGCGGCGTGGGACCAGAGCGAACGGGGTGCATCGAGTGCGGTTCCTGCATGACGGGCTGCCGCTACGGCGCCAAGAACACTCTGCTGAAGAACTACCTCGGGCTCGCGGAAAGCGCTGGGGCCGACGTCATTCCGATGACCACCGTCAACGATCTGGAACCGCAGCCCGACGGGTCGTGGAAGGTGCACACCGTCCGGACGGGACGCTGGGTCCGCAGGAAGAAGACGACGTACACCGCCGCGCAGGTCATCGTCGCCGGCGGCACCTACGGCACCCAGAAGCTGCTGTTCAAGCTGCGCGACACCGGGCGGCTGCCGGAACTGTCGGAGAAGCTCGGCGTGCTGACCCGCACCAACTCCGAGTCGATCGTCGGCGCGGGACGGCTGCGCGTGCGCGACGACCTGGACCTGACCCACGGTGTCGCGATCACGTCGTCGATCCACCCGTCGGAGGACACTCACATCGAGCCGTGCCGCTACGGCAAGGGCTCCAACGCGATGGGTCTGCTGCAGACGCTGATGACCGACGGCCTGCTGCCCGACGGTTCCGGCGTGCCGCGGTGGAAGCAATTGATCCAGTCGGCCAAGTCCGACCCGCGCGGCACAATGCGTCTGCTCAACCCGCGGCGCTGGAGTGAGCGCACGATGATCGCACTCGTCATGCAGAACCTCGACAACTCGATCACCACCTACACCAAGCGCAACAAGTTCGGCGTGCGCCGGTATCTGAGCAAGCAGGGCCACGGCCAGCCGAACCCCACGTGGATCCCGGTGGGCAACGAGGTCACCCGGCGCATCGCCAAGAAGATCGATGGCGTCGCGGGCGGAACCTGGGGCGAGTTGTTCAACATCCCGCTCACCGCGCACTTCCTCGGCGGTGCCGCGATCGGCAGCGACGCCGAGCACGGGGTGATCGACCCCTACCAGCGGGTGTACAACTACCCGACGCTCTACGTGGTCGACGGTGCCTCGGTGTCGGCCAACCTCGGCGTGAACCCGTCGCTGACCATCACCGCCCAGGCCGAGCGTGCGGCGGCGCTGTGGCCGAACAAGGGTGAGGAAGACCTGCGGCCCAGCCAGGGTGAGCCCTACCGTCGGCTCGATCCGATCCCGCCGGTGCGCCCCGTGGTGCCCGAGCACGCCCCCGCGGCGCTGCGTCGGCTGCCGATCGAACCCGTCAGCTCGGCGGGCTGACGGGTCGGGCTCGTGCCGCCACTAGACTGGCCCGGTGGAAACGGTTCCGGACCCTGATGTTCCTTCATCGCCACGGCCCGTTCTGGTGGTCGACTTCGGTGCGCAGTACGCGCAACTGATCGCACGGCGGGTCCGCGAGGCGCGGGTGTACTCCGAGGTGATCCCGCACAGCGCGACCATCGACGAGATCAAGGCCCGCGACCCGCAGGCGATCGTGCTCTCCGGCGGCCCGGCGAGCGTGTATGCCGAGGGCGCACCGCAACTCGACCCGGCCGTGTTCGACATCGGCGTCCCGGTGTTCGGCATCTGCTACGGCTTCCAGGCCATGGCGCAGGCGCTGGGCGGGACCGTCGCCCACACCGGCACCAGCGAGTACGGCCGCACCGAGCTGTCGGTGGCCGGCGGCTCGCTGCACTCCGATCTGCCTGAGACGCAACCGGTGTGGATGAGCCATGGCGACGCGGTGACCGAGGCGCCCGAGGGGTTCGACGTCGTCGCGACCAGCGCCGGTGCGCCGGTGGCGGCGTTCGAGAACCGTGCCCGTCGGCTCGCCGGGGTGCAGTACCACCCCGAGGTCCTGCACACGCCGCACGGCCAGCAGATCCTCAGCCGCTTCCTGCACGAGTTCGCGGGCATCGGCGCGACGTGGACCGCGGCCAACATCGCCGACGCCCTCGTGGAGCAGGTGCGCGCCCAGGTCGGCGACGGGCGGGCCATCTGCGGTCTGTCCGGCGGCGTCGACTCGGCGGTGGCCGCAGCGCTGGTGCAGCGTGCCATCGGTGACCGGTTGACGTGCGTGTTCGTCGACCACGGTCTGCTGCGGGCAGGTGAACGCGGCCAGGTGCAGCGCGACTTCGTCGCATCGACCGGTGCGAACCTGGTGACGGTGGACGTGGCCGACCGGTTCCTCGAGGCGCTCACCGGCGTCACCAACCCCGAGGGCAAGCGCAAGATCATCGGCCGGGAGTTCATCCGCGCGTTCGAGGGCGCGGTGCGTGACATCGTGTCCGACGGTCATGGCGAGGTCGACTTCCTGGTGCAGGGCACGCTCTACCCCGACGTCGTCGAGTCCGGCGGCGGCTCCGGCACCGCCAACATCAAGAGCCACCACAACGTCGGCGGGCTGCCCGACGACCTCAAGTTCCGGCTAGTGGAGCCGCTGCGCTTGCTGTTCAAGGACGAGGTCCGTGCCGTCGGCCGCGAACTCGGGCTACCCGAGGACATCGTTGGGCGACAGCCGTTTCCGGGTCCCGGCCTCGGCATCCGCATCGTCGGCGAGGTCACCGCGTCGCGGCTCGAGACGCTGCGCCGCGCCGACGCGATCGCGCGCGAAGAGCTGACCGCGGCGGGCCTCGACGGGCAGATCTGGCAGTGCCCGGTGGTTCTCCTGGCCGACGTCCGGTCGGTCGGCGTGCAGGGTGACGGCCGCACCTACGGGCATCCGATCGTGCTGCGCCCGGTGTCGAGCGAGGACGCGATGACTGCGGACTGGACGCGGGTGCCCTACGAAGTGCTGGAACGCATCTCGACGCGCATCACCAACGAGGTGCGCGAGGTCAACCGCGTGGTGCTGGACGTGACGAGCAAGCCGCCCGGCACGATCGAGTGGGAGTAAGGCGCCGGGAAAACTGCCCTAGTCGGCTTCGGCGTCGGCCGCCTTGGCGATGTAGTCGCCGAGGATCTGGCTGACGGCCGATTCGATCGTCGTCTCGATCGAGAACGCCAGCGTGGCGGTGACCGCACTGACGGCCTGGGTGCGGAATCGCACCAGCATCGTGATCAGTTCCGCCACTTCGGTATCCGGCGGTAGCTCGGCGCCGGGCTTGATGCGGTCGACGACGTGCTCGACGCCCGCCTGCACCAGCAGGGCGCTGATCTGGTCGGCCAGGGGCTCGATCTGCTCGTGCAGGTCGACGAGCTTGTCGGTGGCGACGCCGTACTGCTTGATCTCGTTGAAGATCTCGATCAGCTGCGGCCGCACCACCGTGACCTGGCCGTCGTGCTCGGCGTCGCGCTTGATGACGCCGTTGCCGAGCATCCGCTCGAATGCCGGGTCGTCGTCGACCAGGCTGCGGGCGTCGTCCTCGGTCATGCGCTCGGGCCGTTCGGTGGCCCAGGTGCCCGCGATGGCGGATTCGAGGCCCAGCATGTCGCCGAGGTCCTTGCCCTGCTCCCAGGCCGACAGCATCTCGTGCACGTGGGCGATGTTGTAGCCGCGGTCGAGCATCGACGTGATGAGCCGCAGCCGGGTCAGGTGAGTGTCGTTGAACAGCGCGATGCGGCCGACGCGCAGTGGCGGGTGCAGCAGCCCACGGTCGCGATACACCCGGATGTTGCGCGTGGTGGTGCCCGCCAGCCGCGCCAGCTCCTCGATGCGGTACTCGCCGGACGCCTCGATGCCGTGCGGCTGGACCGCCGCATCGAACAGTTGGGACACCGCGTTCTCGATGACGTCGCGTGACCCGCGCCGGATTTGGCGCGGCGCCCGTCGAAGCCCGTTGAGGATGTTCGAGATGGCGCCCGCCTGCTGCCGCGGCTGCTTGCCGGACACGTCAGGCAGATGACATGACTGCTCCACCGGATCGGCGGGCGCGCACGTCGCCGGGTGCGGGACTCGCCGCGTCCCGCGGCACCGCGTCGTAGTCGCCGAACCGGAAGTCACGCATCTGTCGAAGATACTGTGTGGCGAACCCGGGGTACATCGAGGCGTTGAACCCGTCGGGTGTCAGATACCAGCTGCTGCACCCGCTCATCCACGTCGTCTTCGTCAATCGCCGCTGGATGACCTCGTTGTGCGTGCGCTGAACGTCCTCCCGGACGTCGAGGTAGCGCAGGTCGTCGCGCAGGATCTTGGTGATGCCGGCAACGGCGTAGTCGATCTGTCCCTCGACGAACACCAGCAGCGAATTGTGGCCGGGCCCGGAGTTCGGGCCGGTCATGAGGAACAGGTTCGGGTAGCCGTGGGCGTTGATGCTCTTGTAGGCCTGCGCACCGCCCGCCCAGTCCTGCGCCATGGTGCGGCCGCCGCGGCCGGTCACCGGGTACGGCGGGCCGGTGAGGTGGACGTCGTACCCGGTGGCGAAGACGATGGCGTCGAGGTGGTGCTCGATGCCGTCGCTGGTGCGGATGCCGACGGGGCTGATCGTGGCGATCGGCCAGTCGATCAGCTTGCAGTTGTCGCGTTGCAGCGCGGGGTAGTAGTCGTTGGAGATCAGGATGCGCTTGCACCCTGGGGTGAAGTCGGGCGTGAGCTGCCGACGCAGCCACGGGTCCTGGACCTGTCGTTTCAGGTGCGCCTTGCTGATTCGCTTGACCACATTGGTCAGCGGTGAGTTCCACACCAGTGCGGTCGCGCTGGCCTCGTGCCCCCAGTACAGCGCACCCCTCGCAATGCGTTGCACGGCAGGCACCTTCTCGAAGACGCGTTGCGCCGCAGGGGGCGTCGCGAGGTCCATGCGCGGCATCACCCAGCCCGGGGTGCGTTGGAAGACCTTGACGAAGCCGGCCTGCTTCACCAGCTCGGGCACGATCTGAACCGCGCTTGCGCCGGTGCCGATCACGGCGACCCGCTTGCCGGTGAAGTCGTAGTCGTGGTCCCAGCGGGCGCTGTGGATCTTGGTGCCCTCATAGGTGCCGAGCCCGCGGATGTCGGGCCAGTCGTGGTCGGGCAGCGGACCGGATGCCAGCACGACGGTGCGCGCCCGGTAGGTCTCGCCGCCGGTGGTCCGGACGTCCCAGATGCCGAGGTCCTCGTCGAAGTCGAGGCCGTTCACCTCGACGCCGAAGTGGATGCGGCGCCGGAGGTCGAACCGGTCGACCATGTCCTCGATGTGCCGTTGGATCTCCTCGGCGGGGGAGTAGGCCCGTGACCACGTCGGGTTGGGGACGAACGAGAACGAGTACAGCAGCGACGGGATGTCGCACGCCGCACCGGGATAGGTGTTGTCGCGCCAGGTGCCGCCCACGCGATGCTCGCGCTCGACGATGACGAGGTCGTCGACGCCCGCCTGGGTCAGCTTGATCGCCGCGCCGATGCCGGAGAAGCCGCTGCCGACGATGAGCGTGTCGTGGATGCCGGTGGTGCCCCGTGCCGCCACGTCAGGCCGCCGGCTCGTGGGTGAGTTCCTTGAACCAGGTCGGGATGGGGCTCAAGAGCTTCTTGGGGTAGCGGTCCGATGCCCACACCATGGGGTTGGCGATCCAGTGGTAGGGGTTGTCGGGCTTGACCACCATGCGGGCGTGGAGCTTGAGCATCTGGTATGTCGGTACGCGCCAGGTGTATTCGGCGCGTCCACCGAGGTCCTTGAACCTCATCATGGCCTTGTACAGGCGTTCGGGTTCCAGGCCCATGTCGACGATGTTGTTCCGCATCCGGTTGAGCAGCGGTACGTACATGATCATCCCGATGATCAGGCCGGGAGTGGCGAAGCTGCCGACGAAGTCGACGGCGAGCTTGCGCGCCTTCGCGTGGCCGATGAGGTTGAGCACCTCGAAGTCCACGGCGATGTGGCGGGATTCGTCGTTGTTGATCTTCTCGAACACCTGGTGACAGACGGGGTCGTGGACCTCGTCGAGCAGGAACTTGAGCAGCGCGCCGTCGAGCGCCACCTCCAGCATCGGGATGACGGTGCCGAGCACGGACAGTGACATGTCGTCGGCGTAGCGGTCCAGCCACTGGATGGCCAGTCGGATGTTGACGTTCGGCTCCGGCATCTCGCCGTCGTCCAGCATGCCCCAGCGCTTCATCAGCGCGAGTTCGGCGTTCGCGTGCCGCTGCTCCTCGGCGTGGAAGTAGCGGTAGATCTCGGCCAGGGTCGGCGTCGGTGCCTTCTTGGCGAGTGCCGCGAAGCCGCGGGCACCGACGTTCTCGATCCAGCAAAGGTCGGCCATGAAGGCCTTGAGCTTGGGCCGGAACTCGTCGCTGATGGTCTCGGCGCCGGGTGCGTCCCAGTCGATGTCGGCCAGCGCCCACTGCCGGTCCTTGATCTTCGCCAGCATCATGTCCATGTCGATAGCCATCGGGGGCCTCCTAGGAAGTCGTCACGCGGGTGGTCAGACCGACGGCGCGGGTGTACACCGTCGGGGTGAATCGCTTGATGCCCCAGCCGATCCTGGCGTCGGGCTGCGGCATGCAGTAGAGGCCGCCGCGGTCGTGAGTGTCCAGGCACGTACGGGCGACCCGCTCGGGACTGAAGCCGGTCAGGCGCATCAACCGGTCGGCGAGCTGAGTGGATTGCGCTGTGATACGGCCGGATTCGACGATGCCGGTCTTGACGAACGTCGGGCACAGCGCGGTGACCCCGATGCCGGTGCCGGACAGTTCGGCGGCCAGGGTCTCCGACAGCGACAGGACGCCGGCCTTGCTCACGTTGTAGGCGGCCATGCCGGGGGCGGCGCCGAACGCCGCTGCGGAGGCGACGTTGATGATGCCCCGCGGCCGCCGGGGTTCGGCGGCACGCAGGATCGGCGCGAAGACGTGGCAACCGTGGATCGGTCCCCACAGGTTGATGCCCAGCACCCAATTCCAGTCGTCGAGGGTCGCCTCGCCGATGGCGGTGCCGCCCGCGCCGACGCCTGCGTTGTTGATGACGAGCGTGGGAGCCCCGTCGAACCACTCCGTCGCACGAGCGGCGAGCGCGGTGACGTCGTCGATCTGGGCCACGTCGCATCGCACGGAGGTGGCCGAGCCGCCGGCGTCGACGATGGCCTTGGCCGTTGCGGCTGCGGTGTTCTCGTCGAGGTCGCTGCAGACCACGCGGCCGCCGCGGCGGGCCAACTCGAGGGCGAAGGCGGCGCCGATGCCGCTGCCCGCACCGGTGATGACGGCGTCGGCTCCGACGGTCCGCTTGGGGCTTCCGAACCCGAAGACGTTCATCCGGCGGCCCTCTCCATGCTCGAGTCGGCCCAGGAGTCGGCGACGAACGCGGCGACGCGGCGCATCGCAGGGGCGGCCTCGGGGGTGAGCCGGGGCAGCGCCTGGAACACGTGGACCTGATCGGGCCACACCTCGAGCGTGCAGTCGCCTCCCGCCGCAGCGACGTCCGCGGCGAGTCGGCGGGCGTCGGCGACGAGCATCTCGCCACCGCCGGCCTGGATCAGCGTCCGCGGCAGCGTCCGGCCTGCCGCGACGTCGAGTGTGAGCCGTGGATCGGTGAGATCGGTTCCGGCGCAGTACAAGCCGACCAGCTTGGCGGCGTCGACGGCGCGGATCGCCGGGTCCCGGCGCAGCTCCTCGCGCGAGCGGGACAGCCCGAAGGTGAGGTCGATCAGGGGTGAGAACAGCGCGACGCCGGCCGGGTGCGCCACGTCGGGCTGCAGCAGCAGGTCGACGGCGAGGTGGCCGCCTGCGGAGTCACCCGCGATGAAGACCTGGGCGGGGTCGAAGCCCTGGTCTTCGGACAACCAGTCCCAGCCGGCGCGGACGTCGATGGCCGCTGCGGGGAAGCGGTGCTTGGGTGCCAGGCGGTAGTCCACGCAGAACACCGGCAGTCCGGTGAGCCGGGACAGCCACGCGGTGAGGCGGCGGTGCGTACGCGGTGAGCACAGCGCGAACCCGCTGCCGTGCAGGAAGTAGATGGCGCGTTCTCGGGAACTCTCGACGCCGCTGCCCCGCACCCATTCCCCGACCACGCGCCTGCCGTCGGCCAGTCGCACGTCGACCGGGGTGACGCGGGTGCCGGCCAGGGACGGCCCGAAGGCGTCCATGATCCGCGCGACGATCTGGCGCGAGGTCCACAGTCCCCAGGCTCGCTCGGGTGGCAGCACCGCGCTGATCTGGCGCAGCGTCAGGCCGCTGACCCTCGCGGCGCCGCGGGAGCGCAACGAACCGCGGATGGGTATGTCGGGATCGCTCGCACTCGGTGTGGCGGGCATTCGGACCTCCGTTGGTCGAACAGTCCGACGAGTACACCATCAATGGTGACATTGGTCAATGTCACCATTCGGCATTGTGCGATCGCGGTCACCCGCCGAACTGGAGAGTCACGTTGCTCCGCGCGGGGGATTCACGACGTGACTCTCCAGTTCGGCGCAGCAGGGGGGCGGGCCCGCTCAGCGCAGGGGGTCGCCGCGCCAGGTGAAGCTGTTGACGTACTTGCCCATGTCCAAGGCGATCTGGAGGTTGGCGGCCGAGGGCTTGCCGGAGCCGAACTCGGGGCCGAACGCGTGGTACGGCCCGAGCGCGGCGGCGACCAGCGCCAGATCGTTCTTCACCGCCACCATGATCAGCACCCGCATCCGGGTGTAGCTCGTGGCCATGCCCTGCGGCCAGCAGTCCACGGCGACGCCGAAGCCGGGCTGGTAGCCGACCATCGCGTTCGGGATCTCGTAGGCCGTCTTGATGTCGGGTATCGACTCGAGCACCAGCTCGTAGGCGATGTCGCGCGGTGCACGGCCGCGGGCCGGCTCGCCGAACAGCTGCAGCGTGCCGCCGTCGCCGACCAGCAGATCGGCGTTGATGCCGTCGGGCTCCATCTTGACGTCGTACGCGGAGCCCTCCGCCGGGTAGGCGACGCTGAACGAGCCGTCCGCGGCAGTGAAGCGGGGGTTGATCGTCACGGGTTCGCCGATCGGCGGCGTCCCACAGTCCGGGGGGCACACGTAGCGGGACGGCGGCCGCGCGAGGGCGCCGGACAGCGCGACCAGGCCGGCCGCGATGAGGGCGATGGCCAGCACCCACACCACGACGAGGTGCCGGTAGGACGTCTTGGGGCGCTCGGCGACCTGGTAGGTGCCGCGGTAGGTCGAGTAGCCCGGCGCGATGGTCGCCACGGCTACGTCGCCCCGTCCGGTTCGATGCGCACCGGTCGCGCCTCACGTCGGGCCGACCGCGACGACCGGGACGCCGCGTGCGTTGCCGCGCCGCATGCGGGGCAGAACGCCATGTCGGGGATGACGTGACCGCAGTGCGGACACTGGATGGGTTCGTCGAAGATCTCGTCGTGCTGTTCGTGCAGCAGCGCCAGGTGCAGACCCACCCGGAGCAGCAGCAGCGCCACGGCAGCGACGGCGAGATGAACTGCCAGTTGCACGAATTGGGACACCTGCGCCACGTCGACCAATCCGAGGGCGGCGTAGATGGCCATCACCGCGATGCCCATGAGGAACAGGGTGAGGCGCACGAAGTTGCGGTGCTGATGCTTCTTGTTCGCCGGGCGGGTGAACCAGAGCGCGGCGCCGATCAGGCCACCGACGCATGCGGCGGTGAGCGGGACGGCGATCCCGCGGATGCCCGCCTCGACCATCAGTCCGTCGATCGGCCTGGCCTTGGCCACCATGCCGGTCTTGAACTGCGGCGCGAGCCGGGTGAGCGTGGCCGCGCCGGTGCACATCAGGGCGCCCAGCGCACCGATCGCGAAGCCGTCCAACGCTTCCCGGCCGCCAGGACGTACCAGCCGGACGATCACCGCAGGGGCGAGCATCAGCAGCATCCCGCCGAGGGGAACGCCGAGACCGTCGCGTAGCACTCGGGCCGCCGCGACGCCCGCGCCGAGGGGGACGTCGTAGGCGTTGGAGACCATCTCGCCGGTCAGCAGCACCCAGCCGACACCGATGCCGATGCCGAGCGCAGCGGTGCCCACCAGCGTCGCCGACGGGATGTCGCGGTAGACGTCGGCCTCCTGCAGGTAGATGAGGAACAGCAGCGGCAGACCCAGGGCGGCGACGGTGATCAGCGCGCCGGGGAGGCGGAAGACCGTCGCGGCCACCAGCGCCGCCAGCAGCAGGCAGAGCCCGAGCAGGAACGGCGTTCGCGAGCCCGACGCCAGGTGGGGGAACAACGAGCTGACGATGTTGGGCGTGAACAGGTTCTCGCCGGGGGAGGCGCTGAAAGCGCGCCACCGCAACCACTCCGGCCCATTGCCGGGCTGCTCCTTGAGATGGCAGCCGCACAGGCCGCAGAACTCACCGGCGGGGACGTCGGTCTGACAGACCGAGCACTCCATGGTGGGGCGGTCGTCGTCGGTGGTCGTGTCGTCTGTGCTCATCGCGTTGCCCTTTGAAGGATGAGGATGTTGCGGACCAGGTTGTCGACGTCCGGGGTGCCGAGTCCGCTGACGAGGTCATACCCCGGGCCCGCCGTGTCGACGGCATTGCCGCCAAGGGTCACGTCGCGGAAGGCGGGCAGCGGCGCTCCCGCGGCGATGCGGTACAGCACCGGGTTCGCGTCGCCAATCTCGCGGCCGCCGTTGGCGAGCAGGTACTGGTTCATCACCGCTGCCAGCCCGGACCATATCGGCGCTGACTGCGACGTGCCGCCACCGACCACCAGATTGCCGTCGAGCACGATCTTCACCCCGGTGAACGGATCGGCCACCGCCGAGATGTCCGGTGTCATGCGCTTGCCGCCGTTCCGTTCCGGCGCAACGCTGGTGATCATGCCCTGCTGCCAGGGCGGGGTGTCGAACAGCGTGGACACCCCGCCGCCGGTGCCCTGGGACAGTGGCACGTCGAACCAGGCCTGCTCGGAGAGCCAGCCGCCGGCGGAGTCGGTCGACAGCGTGGTGCCGCCGACGCTGGTCATCTCGGGAAGTGAAGCGACGGAGTCCAATCCGACGTCTGACGCGCCGGGTGGTGAGTCCCAGTCGTCGCCGCCCCGGCACTCCAGTCCGGCGAGATCACCGCTGGCGTTGAACGAACTCGTCCCGTTGCGGTGTGCGCGCACCAGCGCCGCGCGCACCGGTGCCAGATCCGCGGCGGTGAGGAGCTTGTCGCAACCCCATCCGATGGAGAAACTCCACACCGCGCCGGGGAAGTCGCGGTCGGTCTGCTCGAGCATCTGGCCGATCTTCACGTAGCCACCCTCGCCCTCGACGGTGGGTCTGGCGTTGACGACGACCTTGGTCGCGTCGGGCGCAATGGCATGCGCCACTTGCAGATCCATCGTCAACTCGCCGCGGGGCCTGCCCGCCTGGCCACCGACCACGACGGGGGTGAACGGCGGAAGTCCGAACGTCGAGGTGAACGTGTCGAGGTCGGTCTGGGCGAAGCCGTCGAACGCGAAGATCACGATCGTCTGGCCCTTGCCGGTGAACCCTGCGCGGGCCAGTGGGGTGACGTTGTAGGTGTTGAGCAGTGCGGTGGGGTCCAGGCCGCGGTCGGGCACGTCGAGCGGCAGGTCCGGCCGGGACATGCTGTGCGGCATGTAGCTCAGGATCCGGCCGAGTTCGGCGACCTCGTGCCGCAGGGATGGCGGCACCTGCGGTTGCTGCGGTGAGGCGTAGAACTCCTGGCCGCGCTTGCCGCGGTAGTCGTGGACCTCGACGGCGAAGGCGTTGGCCACCGCGGTCGGTGCTCCCTCGAGCACCGCCCAGCCGTCGCCGGGTCGCCATCGGACCGAGAGTTCTTGTCCGGCAGCCCATTCGGTGAGTGCACGGGGCTGCTCGGCCCGGTTGAGGGTGGCGGTCAGTTGAACGTGGTCACCACGTGCGGGGCCGAGATCGGTCGACGCCGCGAGCAGCAGTGCGAATGGTCCGTCGATCGTGTGGGCCCGAGGGTCCGGTCGCATTCTCAGATCGGAGGCGACCAGCAGGCTCACGGCGACGATCGAGACCAGCAACCAGCATCCGGGCCTGCCGCGTCTCGGCGACGCGGTCACGGGGTGTGACGGCTGAGAAGCCACGTGAGTCGAACTGTCGCAGTACCTCGGGAGCCGCCGACGCGGCCCACCGGCCCCGGTGACGGGGTGGTGGGTCGGTCAACGCTCCCGAGGCTGCGCGATGTCAGTTGTCGCCAGGAACGGCGGTCGGCGCCGGGGGCGCCTTGATCGACGGCGTGAAGAGGTTTCCGCCAGTGGGGTTGATCGACTTCTCGGTGGGTGACACCGAAGGGGCCGATGTCTCAGTGGTGGTGGTGGTCGTGGTTTCGGGGGATTCTTCCTCGTCGGTTCCACAGGCGGCAGTCAAGCCGACCATGGCAACGATCGCGGTTCCGCCCACGGCCGCCGCGATGCGACGAGCCAGACGATTCGACTTCATGATGCTGTCCTTTGACTATCCCCGAGTAGCGAACACGTGATCTTCGGCGGATCGCAGCGCGATCCCGCACGGTCCGTGGTTCGGTTTCGAGGACCCGAGAAGAGTCCCTCTGCCTGCGGTTCATGGCCCGTACACCAGCCCCATCCCGAAGTGGGTTCTGGCGATCTTGACTCTAACCGACGAGGCAAATCGCCGCATGGTCATTCCGAGACGCTCTCGACTGGGGCTGGCGGGCAGGAGCGGAGCGACCGGGGGGGAGAGGCGGCCGACCCCGCGGCTCGACACGCCCGAGCGGCCCTCTTTGGAGCCTCATCCGCTTGACGGTTGTCGGAGGGTGAGTGTTTACTCGACGTATCGAACAAGTGTTCGATTGAACGCCTGATTCAGATGTTGCGGGAGGTGCTTCTGTGACCAGTGCGACGGGTCTGCGCCAACACCGCTCCGACCGCTCTGAGCAGGTAGAACAGCTGCGTCGCAAGATGGCCGCAATGTCCGGAAAGGGGTCTGCAGGCACTGCTTCGCCGCAGCCTACCGCGACACCCCGACAGGCGCTGCTACCCGACTCCGAGACTTTGCTGCCGGTGCCGGAATCGCTGGCGGATCTGCTTCCGAAGGGGTTGCCCAAGGGGGCGGTGGCGGTGCTGTCGGGGGCGCGGTCGCTCCTGCTCGCGATGGTGGCCGCGGTGACGTCGGAAGGCGGGCATGCCGCGATCGTCGGCATGCCCGACGTAGGACTGCTGGCGGCAGTCGAGATGGGCGCCGACCTGAGCAGGCTTGCGGTCATCCCCGATCCGGGCACCGATCCGGTCGAGGTCGCCGCCGTCCTGATGGACGGCCTGGATCTGGTGGTGCTGAATCTGGGCGGACGTTCCGTCGCGCCGACCAGGGCGCGGGCGGTGACGGCGCGTGCCCGGCAGAAGCAGTGCACCCTGCTGGTCTCCAATGGTGACTGGCCGGGTGCGTCGGCCCGGCTGGAGGCCAGGGTCTGCGGCTTCGACGTGACGGGTGCGGGCGCGGGGGCGCCGATACCGGGGTGCGGCCGGATCAGCCGCGTGCGGCTGGCCATGCGTGGCCGCGGCCGGGCGAGTGATCCGCTGCGCGCCGTGGGCGGGTGACGTGACGGGGCCGGCCGCCTCGGTCGGGGCAACCAGGGTCAGGGCAACCACGGTCAGGGCCACCCGGGTGCTGGCGATCTGGTGCATGGACTGGCCTGCCGTGGCGGCCGCGGCGGCAGCGGGTCTGCCGCCGACCGAGCCGGTGGCCGTGACGCTGGCCAATCGCGTGGTGGCCTGCTCGGCCGCGGCGCGCGCGGCCGGGGTACGCCGCGGGCTGCGGCGCCGGGAGGCGCAGGCGCGGTGTCCGCAGTTGCACGTCGCGGCCGCCGACCCGGCCCGCGACGCGCGGCACTTCGAGGGCGTGACGGCGGCGGTGGACGAGGTGGTGCCCCGCGCCGAGGTGTTGAGGCCGGGGCTGTTGGTGCTGTCGGTCCGCGGGGCGGCCCGCTACTTCGGTTCGGAGCAGGGCGCGGCCGAGCGGCTCGTCGACGCCGTGGCGGCTGCCGGCGCGGAGTGTCAGGTCGGTGTCGCCGACCAGCTGGCCACCGCGGTGTTCGCGGCGCGGGCAGGCCGGATCGTCGAACCGGGGGAGGACGCCCGGTTCCTGGCACCGCTGTCCATCCGCCAGCTGGCCGCCGAGCCGAGCCTGGCCGATCCTCACCGCGACGAATTGGCGGACCTGTTGTGGCGCATGGGCATCCGAACGGTCGGCCAGTTCGCCGAGTTGTCCCGCACCGACGTGGCGTCCCGCTTCGGTGCGGACGCCGTGGCCGCCCACCGGTTCGCCCGCGGCGAGTCCTCGCGTGGGCCGTCGGGCAGGGAGCCGCCGCTGGACCTCGACGCCGTGCGCATGTGCGATCCACCGGTGGAGCGGGTCGACGCGGCGGCATTCGCCGGGCGGTCGCTGGCCGCCGAACTGCACCGCAGCCTGGAGGCGGCGGGCATCGGCTGCACTCGACTGGCCATCCACGCCGTCACCGAGAACGGCGAAGAACTGCAACGGGTTTGGCGGTGCGCGGAACCACTCACCGAGGATGCCACGGCCGACCGCGTGCGCTGGCAGCTGGACGGCTGGCTGAACCGGCGCATGCAGGACCGGCCGACCGCGCCCATCACCATGCTGCGTCTGCACCCGGTGGAGGTGGTGTCGTCCTCGGCGTTGCAGCTGCCGCTGTGGGGATCGTCCGGTGACGAGGACAGGCTGCGGGCCCGACGGGCACTGGTGCGGGTGCAGGGTCTGCTGGGGCCGGAAGCGGTGCGGGTGCCGGTGCTCAGTGGTGGGCGTGGGCCGGCCGAACGCATCTCGTTCACCCCGCTGGGCGACGAACCGGTGCCGCGGGCCGATCCCACGCAGCCGTGGCCGGGGCAGCTGCCGGATCCGTCGCCGACGGTGCTGCTCGACGATCCCGTGGAGGTGCTCGACGTCGACGGCACGCCGGTGCGGGTGACCAGTCGCGGGATGCTCTCCACGGATCCGGCGCGTCTTCGGGTGGCGGATTCGCCCACCCCGCTGGTGGCTGCATTGCTTCCCGCGGCCGGGGCCGATCGCGGCGCGCGGGTGGGCACGGTGAGCTGGTGGGCAGGGCCGTGGCCGGTGGACGAAAGATGGTGGGACGGGGGGCATTCCTCGACCCGGCAGTCCGGTCCCGGGCGGACCGCGCGCATGCAGGTGCTGCTCGAGGCGCCGTCGGAGGCAGGTCCGGGATGCGCGATGCTGCTGTGCTACCGGCAGCGGAGGTGGTACCTCGAAGGGGTCTACGAGTGAGATCGTCGACACATTGATTGTGCACAATTGAATTGAGGGCTACCGTCCTTGGCATGGCGGTGGTCGGAATCGATGATCAGTTGTGCTTCGCGCTGTACTCGGCGTCGCGCGCGATGACCGCCGCCTACCGGCCGATCCTGGCCGAACTGAACCTCACCTACCCGCAGTACCTCGTGATGCTGGTGCTGTGGGAGGAGGAGCAGGTCACCGTCCGGCGTCTCGGTGACCGGCTGCACCTCGACTCCGGCACGCTGTCCCCGTTGTTGAAGCGCCTGGAGGCCGGCGGTCTCATCAGCAGGCAGCGGTCACGCGAGGACGAGCGCGTCGTCGAGGTCACCCTCACCCCCGAGGGCCGCCGGCTCTCGGGCCGGGCCGAGTGCATCCCGGAGCAGCTGTTCTCCGCGACCGGCATGACCGCTCGAGACGCCGAGGGCCTGCGCGACGCGGTCCGTCGACTCACCGATGCGCTCAGCGCATCCGAAGGAAGGAAAGACTCGTGAAGACTCTCTACACCGCAGAGGCACTGGCCACCGGCGAGGGCAGGGACGGCCACGGCCGCACCTCCGACGGACGCCTCGACCTCGACCTGGCCACGCCGACCGAACTCGGTGGCGGTGGCAACGGCACCAACCCCGAGCAGCTCTTCGCCGTCGGCTACGCCGCCTGCTTCCACTCGGCGCTGCGACTGGTCGCCCGTCAGGAGAAGGCCGACGTCTCCGATTCCGCAGTGGGAGCACGGGTTTCGCTCGGTCAGATCGACGGCGGCGGTTTCGGTCTCGCAGTCGAGCTGGAGATCACCCTGCCCAACCTCGATCACGACGCGGCGCAGGCGCTGGCCGAGAAGGCGCACCAGGTGTGCCCCTACTCGAACGCCACCCGCGGCAACATCGAGGTGACGCTCACCGTCGGCGACGACTAGGAGACCAGGCTCGCCGCGAACGGCCCCACCCGGGCGATGAAGCGGTCGAAGAACGCCTCGGGGTCGACCTCGACACCGATGTGCGCGTTGGGGTAACGACCCCACGCGCCGGACCAATCGGCCACCGTCATCCCGCGGGTCAACGTGCCGGTCAGCTCGACGTCGACCGTCGCCTGCCGGTAGCGCACCAGGTCGGGATCGAGCGCCACCGCGGCGGCGAGTGGATCGTGCAGGTGTGCGAGGTATCCCTCGCCCTGGTCGAAGTGGAACTCGAAGTAGAACCGCATCGCATCCTCGAGGACGCGGATCAGGGGATTCGCGGCGGCCGATCGCGTGCCGCGGTCGTCGAGCACGCTCATCGGCGTGGTCGACGACCCGGCTGCGGCGGCGAGGCGCCCGAGCGTCGACGGTGTCATCGCGGCGTGTTCGGTGAGGTTGAGGCCCAACACGATCGGCAGGTGCGAGGGCTTCTCCAACCCCCACGCCGCGCCCCACACGTTGAAGACCTCGGAGGCTGCCTCGGGGTCCACGTGGACGTTCCACTCGGACACCGGCGTGGTGTTTCCGCGGTAGCCGAAGGCGCCGCCCATGATCACCAGGCGCCGCAGCAGCCGCGGCAGTGCGGGCTCGATGCGCATCGCCAGCGCGAGGTTCGTCAGCGGGCCCACGGCGAGGCCGACCAGTTTCCCCGGATGCTCCCGCGCCGCGCGCACCCACGCCTGCGCCGCGTCGTAGTCGGTCAGTCGTCCGTCGACGGGAGGCAATCGGGCATAGCCGAGTCCCTCCGGGCCGTGGGTGTCCTCGGCGGTGCGCAGCGGGATCGACAGCGGACCGTCGGCTCCCCTGGATACGGGTATCCCCGTGCGACCGCACAGTTCGAGTAGCCCGAAGTTGTTGGTGCACACCTGATCGACGGGCACGTTGCCCGCGGTGGAGGCAATGCCCACCACGTGGGCGTCGTCGCTCGCGAACAGATAGGCGAGCGCCATGGCGTCGTCGACGCCGGTGTCCACGTCGGCGAACACGGGTAACGCCTCGGCCTCCGTCACGCCGCCAACGATAGGGGCGAGGCGGTTACCAGTGCACGCCGGGGATCAGTCGCACCGCCCGCGTGACGGGCCGGGTGATCGCGCCGGGGAGACGCACCTGGGGAACGGCGGGCCGGGCGGGCGGCTTCGACCGTCGCACCGCGGGCTCCGCGGGGCTCTCCCCACGGGCCGCGGGGGAGTCCGGATACCCGAGGTAGAGCTGGTGCAGTATGCGGCGGGACAACTTCGGGACGACGTACGTTCCGAGATCGGCCAGCGTCCCGACCGGGGTGTCGATCCGCGCGGGCTTGTCGACGAGCCCTCGCACGACCATTGCCGCGGCGTGTTCGGCGGTGATGGCCGGCATCGGGTTGAGTTGGCGCGACGGGGCGATCATCGGCGTCTTCACCAGCGGCATGTGGATGTTGGTGAACGTCACGTGGTCCGAGAGCGTCTCGGTGCCCACCACGTCGGCGAAGGCGTCGAGCGCGGCCTTCGTCGGAACATAGGCGCTGTACTTCGGGCTGTTGGCCTGCACGCCCGCACTGGACACGTTGACCACGTGGCCGAATCGGCGCTCCCGCCAGTGCGGCAACAGCGCCAGCACCATTCGTACGGCGCCGAAGTAGTTGACCGCCATGACGCGCTCGTAGTCGTGCAGGCGGTCGGTCGACGCGCTCACCGAGCGGCGGATCGACCGGCCGGCGTTGTTCACCAGGTAGTCGACATGGCCGAAGCGGCCGAGGATGTCCTTGACGGTGTGATCGACCGACGACGAGTCGGTGACGTCACAGGTGAATGCGTAGGCCCGCCCGCCCTTCTCGCGGATCTCGGCCACCAGGTCGTCGAGTGCGTCGGCGCTGCGCGCCAGGGCGAACACGGTGGCTCCCCGCTCCGCGACGGCGATGGCCGAGGCGCGACCGATGCCGCTCGAGGCGCCGGTGATGACGACGTGCCTGCCGACCAGCGCGCCCGCGGGATGGTCGCGGCGGGCCCGGTCGGGATCCAGATGCTCGGCCCAGTACCGCCACAGCCGGGGTGCGTAGTCGGCGAAGTCGGGGACAGTGATTACGCTGTCCCGCAACGCCTCCGAAGTGTGCTCCGAGGCGAACGTCGGCGCGAGTTCGACGACGTCCAGCACCTCGCCGGGGATGCCCAGCTGGGTTGCGGCCATGTTGCGCAGCACCTTCGCCGCGCCGGACGCATTCATGAACGGGACGGCGGTGGCGCGCGGCAGCGCTCCCCGCAGCGGGGGAAGCCCGGCCTCCTTGGCGATGCCGCGGTAGATGCCACGGAGCCCGGTCGTCTTGCGGGCGGTGAGGTGGAACGTCTGACCATCGCGGCCCTCGGCGTGCATCAGCGCGACCAGTGCGTCGACGACGAAGTCGACGGGCACGATGTTGGTGCGGCCGACGTCGGGCAGCAGCACCGGCGTCACCGACGGCAACTTCGCCAGCCGACCCAGCACGCCGAAGAAGTAGTAGGGGCCGTCGACCTTGTCCATCTCGCCGGTGCGGGAGTCCCCGACGACGACGCCGGGGCGGTACACGCGGTACCGCAATCCGGGCGTCGAGCGCACCAGCAGCTCTGCCTCGAACTTCGTCTGGTGGTAGGCGGTGGGCAGGTTCTGGGAGACGTCGAAGTCCTCCTCGGTGTACTCGCCGCGGAAGTCTCCCGCGACGGCGATCGAGGAGACGTGGTGCAGGGTCGCACCCAGGCGTGACGCCAGGTCCGCGACGGCCCGGGTGCCGTCGACGTTGGTGGCCCGCTGCTGGGCGTCGTCGGCGGTGACGTCGTAGATCGCCGCGCAATGCACGACGTGGTCGACCCGGCCGACGTCGGCCAGCGTCTGGTCGCTGAGCCCTAGGTTCGGTGCGGTCAGGTCGCCCACCAGCGGTTTCGCTCCGTCGCCCCACTGTTCGGCGAGCTGCTCGAAGCGCCCGAGCGACTCGCGTCGCACCAGCACCCACACCTGGGGGGCGTCACCGGTGGGGCTCGTTGAGGACAGAAGCTTGGACACGACACGGCGACCAATGAACCCGGTACCGCCGGTAACGACATAGCGCATTCGGGTCATGGTCGTCCTCGGCGCCGGGAACGTCAATGCCCCCTCGCGCCGTCGGCTACTGTCCGTCACGACCCCGACTGAACGCCTTCGCCCACAGGGAGACATTCCAATGCCGATCAATCCGGACGCCATCGGTGCCAAGACCGATCCGCAGCGCTTCTCGTGGACCGACCGCGAAACGCTCCTGTATGCACTCGGCGTCGGGGCAGGCACCAAGGACCTCGCGTTCACGACCGAGAACAGTCACGACATCGAGCAGCAGGTGCTACCCACCTATGCCGTGATCGCCTGTCCGGCATGGGGTGCCGCCGCGCACGTCGGTTCCTTCAACTGGGCGATGCTGCTGCACGGCAGCCAGCGGATCCGCCTGCATGCGCCGCTGCCGCCCGCCGGGGCGCTCGACGTCACCTCCGAGGTCGCCGACATCCAGGACAAGGGTGAGGGCAAGAACGCGATCCTCGTGCTCAAGGGCACCGGCACCGACCCCGAGACCGGCGAGGTCGTCGCCGAATCGTGGTCCACTGCCGTGATCCGCGGCGAGGGCGGCTTCGGCGGACAGCCGGGCGATCGGCCCGCCGCCCCCGTGTTCCCCGACCGCGAGCCCGACGCGAAGGTGCCGCTGCCCACCACGGAGGACCAGCCGCTGATCTACCGGCTCTCGGGTGACCGCAACCCGCTGCACAGCGACCCGTGGTTCGCGCAGAACCTCGCGGGCTTCCCGAAGCCGATCCTGCACGGCCTGTGCACCTACGGTGTTGCGGGCCGCGTGCTGGTGGCGGAACTGGGTGGCGGCGACGCGACCAGGATCCGGGCCGTCGGCGCGCGGTTCACCTCGCCGGTGTTCCCGGGCGAGACCCTGACGACGTCGGTGTGGCGCACCGAACCGGGTCACGCCGTGTACCGCACCGAGGCCGCCGAGCCCGACGGCTCCAACGCTCGTCTGGTACTCGACGACGGCACCGCGGAGTACGTCGACTGAACCCGAATCCGTTGCCGGGCTAGCTCACCCGACGACGGCACGCTCCAGCGCGGCGAGTGACTCGTCGATGAACTCGGGGCCGAAGACCGGCACCCCCACCGCGTCGCGGAAGCCCTGCTCGGTGCCGCTCCAGTCGTAGGTGATCGTCACGTCCGTGCCGGAACCGTTGGGCCGCAGGTCGTATCGCCACCACCAGCCGCCCGGCCCATGCTTGCCCGCGTCGTCCAGTTGGCCGGGCAGCCAGGCGATGGTGCGGTCGGGCTCGAACTCGGTGACCAGGTTGTGCATGACGTAGTGGCCGCCGGCCGCCTCGAGGAACATGTTCACCGCGAAGATCTGGCCAACCCGGGTGATCGGCTCGGTGTCGATCGCGTCGCGGACCCAGTCGCCGGGTTCGGTGTCCCGGTGCCGCGTCGGGTCGGCCAGCACGGCGAACACCTCGGACGGACTGGCGGCGATGGTGCGGGTGGCGACGTAGCGCTCCCGGGTCGGTGCGCTCATCGCCCGGCTCCGTCCGGGCCGTAGTACTTGGCGACGTCGGGGGAGTCGAGCCACTTGGAGTAGGTCGGCGACTTCGGCCAGCCCTCGGGGGAGTCCTGCCATTCCTCCTGGCGTCCCCACGGCAGCAGGTCGATCAGCGCGAAGGTGTGGCTCAATTGCTCGGTGCCGCGGCCATTGGTGTGCCAGGTGCGGTAGACGGTGTCGCCGTCGCGCAGGAAGACGTTGACCGCGAACCCTTCTCCGGGTGCGGCGTCGACGTCGGCGCCGAACGAGCTGCCCGCCGAGGAGTACCAGTCCATGCGATTGCCGACCTTCGTCCGGTAGGCCAACGCCTCCTCGATCGGACCGTTGGTGACGACGACGAAGCGGGCGTCGTAGGCGTCGAGGAAGTCGAGCCGGGTGAACTGCGAGGTGAATCCGGTGCACCCGCCGCACTGCCACTGGGCGCCGTCGGTCCACATGTGGTGGTAGGTGATCAATTGGCTGCGACCGTCGAACACGTCGGCGAGCCGGACGGGTCCGTCCTCGCCTGCGAGCGTGTACTCGGGGAGTTCGACCATGGGCAGGCGTCGGCGCTGCGCTGCGATGGCGTCGAGTTCTCGGGTGGCCGCCTTCTCGCGGCGGCGCAGGTCGTCGAGCGCGGCGCTCCAGGTCGCCTGGTCGACGACGGGGGGCTTGGCGGTGCGAGTCACGGTCTGTTCGGTCATGGGTGCCTCCTCCAGAATCTGATCCTCTTGACGATGTCGACTCGGCTGCGGCGTGGAACTCATCGCCGCGGTCACTCGACTTCTGCGCCGTCCCATTCGACGAGGTGCCAGCCGTCGTGCGGGTTGCCGCGCACGACGACGCGGCCGGTGTTCGGCAATGGCTTGGACTCGGCGAGGTCGAGCGGGGGATCGTCGACGTTGAGCATCGTCCACATCGCGATGGCCGCGCCGTGGGAGTAGACGACGGGCTGCTGCTGGCCGCTGCCATAGACGGCGTCGACGGCCTGGTCGAACCTGGCGTCGAATTCGTTGCCGTCGATGGAGCCGGGGATGCGAGCCGCGCGGTCGCCGTCGAGCCACTGCCGAAGTGGTTGGAAGTAGCCGGTCAGGGCGTCGCGCTCCGGGGTGCCTTCGAGGTCGCCCGCCTCGATCTCGCGCAGGCCGTCCAGGACGACGATGGGGAGGCCGAGTTGGTCGGCGAGGGGCTGCGCCGTCTGCTGGGTCCTGATCATTGACGAGGCGTAGATGCCGTCGTGCGGCGTGCGAGCCAGCTCGACGGCGACCTCCTTGGCCTGCCGTTCGCCCTCGGGCGTGATCGACGGCCCTGGCACGGTGGTGTCGATGATGCCGCTGGCGTTGCCTGCGGACTCGGCGTGCCGGACGAAGGTGATGGTGACGTCGGGATCCGCCGATGCCGGTGCTGCGACGACCAGCGCTGCCGTCATCGACGCGAACAGGACGCCCAGCGTGCGACGAAGTCGACTCATCGATCCATCCTGCGGGGTCAATGCCACCACTACAAGATCAGGACCTCCCTACGATCTCCACGTTCTCTCCACCTACCGCGGCGTGCGGTGAGCGAGGCTGAACTCGTGAACCCGACACCAGTTCCGAACACAGACCGTGCGCAACTCTGCGTTCGGTCCATCCACCTCATGGCGACGTCCGAGCCGGCCGAGTTCGCCGAGGTGATTCACCCGCGCGCGGTGAACCGCGAGGCGATCGCCGAACCGCCGGCGGCCCGGGGCTTGGGGCCCCTCGCCTACCGCGCGACGGCGTTGTGGCTGCAGGAGGCATTCGACGATCTGGCGTGGGACGTCCATGACGTGGTCGAACACGGTGACCTGGTCGTCGTCCACGTGACGATGCGCGGCATCCAGACCGGTACGTTCGTCAGCTACGGGCCCGATGCCCGACCCGTCGCGGCGTTCCCGGCGCGGGGACGCCGTTTCGCCATCACTCAGACGCACTGGCTGCGCACTGCCGACGGCTTGGTCATCGAACACTGGGCAAACCGGGATGATCTCGGCATGGCGCAGCAACTGGGTTGGACGCCGCCGTCTCCCGGCTACTTGCTGTCGATGTGGTGGGCGCTGCGTCGAGCCCGCGCCGCGCACGACCGTCAGGGGTGATGCCCGGGGAAGGTCTCCGGATCGCGACTTGGTCGAGGAGTGTCAGCCGGAGGATGACTACAAGATCGAACGCATGTTCGATAGCATTCATGGGTGGGCTGGAACGATGGACCTTCGACGTGGACGGAGATGGAGCGCGTCCTCACCAGCAAGCCACGCCGGGCGGGCCTGCCCATCGCCGAACCGACGGGCGACGGTGGCGACAGCCCGGCCTGGTCGCGCAAGCGTGGCGCCTACGAGCCGGTGGGGGAGAAGCGTCGGCCTTCCGCCATCCCGTATGCCGAACTGCACGCCCACTCCGCCTACAGCTTCCTCGACGGCGCCAGCACGCCCGAGGAACTGGTCGAGGAGGCGGCCAGGCTCGACCTGCGCGCCATCGCGCTGACCGACCACGACGGGCTCTACGGCGTGGTGCGGTTCGCCGAGGCGGCCAAGGAACTCGACGTGTCGACGGTGTTCGGTGCGGAGCTGTCGCTCGGGAACGTGCCCCGCACCGAGGATCCCGACCCGCCGGGCCCGCACCTGCTGGTCCTGGCCCGTGGACCGGAGGGGTACCGGCGGCTGTCGCGTGAGATCGCCAAGGCGCACCTGGCCGGCGGGGAGAAGGGCAAGCCCCGTTACGACTACGACAGCCTGTCCGAAGCGGCGGGCGGGCACTGGCACGTGTTGACCGGCTGCCGCAAGGGACATGTTCGGCAAGCGCTTTCGACGGGCGGGCTGGAGGCGGCCGAGGCGGCGCTTGCCGACCTGGTCGACCGCTTCGGCGCTGACCGCGTCAGCATCGAACTCAGTCGCCACGGCCACCCGCTCGACGACGAGCGCAACGCCGTGCTGGCCGGGTTGGCACCCCGCTTCGGCGTCGACGTGGTCGCCACCACCGCCGCGCACTTCGCCGAACCCTCCAGGGGCAGGCTGGCCATGGCGATGGGCGCCATTCGGGCGCGCAACTCGATGGACGAGGCGGCGGGATGGTTGGCGCCGCTGGGTGGGGCGCACCTGCGCTCGGGCGAGGAGATGGCCCGGCTGTTCTCGCACTGCCCCGAGATCGTCACGGCGGCAGCCGATCTGGGCGAACAGTGTGCGTTCAAGCTGGCGTTGATCGCGCCCCAACTACCGCCGTTCGACGTGCCCGAGGGGCACACCGAGGACAGCTGGCTGCGGCAGCTGACCATGACCGGCGCCGAGCGGCGGTACGGCCCGCGGGAGCGTGCGCCGCATGCGTACGCGCAAATCGAGCACGAGCTGAAGGTCATCGCTCGGCTGAACTTCCCTGGCTACTTCCTGGTGGTCGACGACATCACGCGGTTCTGCCGGGACAACGGCATCCTCTGCCAGGGCAGGGGATCGGCGGCCAACTCGGCGGTCTGCTACGCCCTGGGCGTCACCAACGTCGACCCGGTGGCCAACGGCCTGCTGTTCGAGCGGTTCCTGTCGCCGGCGCGTGACGGACCTCCGGACATCGACATCGACATCGAGTCGGATCTGCGGGAGCAGGCGATCCAGTACGTCTACGACCGCTACGGTCGCGACTACGCCGCGCAGGTCGCCAACGTCATCACCTACCGCGGGCGCAGCGCGGTGCGCGACATGGCCCGTGCCCTCGGTTACTCCCAGGGCCAGCAGGACGCGTGGAGCAAGCACATCAGCCGGTGGAACGGGCTACCCGACTCGCCCGACGTCGAGGACATCCCGGAGTCGGTGATCGACCTGGCGCTCCAGGTCAAGAACCTGCCCCGGCACATGGGCATCCACTCCGGGGGCATGGTGATCTGCGACCGGCCGATCGCCGACGTCTGTCCGGTGGAGTGGGCGCGCATGGAGAACCGCAGCGTGCTGCAGTGGGACAAGGACGATTGTGCGGCAATCGGTTTGGTGAAGTTCGACATGCTTGGCCTCGGAATGCTCTCGGCGCTGCACTACTGCATCGACCTGGTCGCCGAGCACAAGGGCATCGACGTCGACCTGTCGCAGCTGGACCTCTCGGAGGCCGCCGTCTACGAGATGCTGCAGCGGGCCGACTCGGTCGGCGTGTTCCAGGTCGAGTCCAGGGCGCAGATGGCGACGCTGCCGCGGTTGAAGCCGAGGGTCTTCTACGACCTGGTGGTGGAGGTGGCGCTCATCCGCCCCGGCCCCATCCAGGGTGGGTCGGTGCACCCGTACATCAGCAGGCGCAACGGGGAGGAGCCGGTCGTCTACGACCACCCGTCGATGGAGCCGGCGCTGCACAAGACGTTGGGCGTGCCGCTGTTCCAGGAGCAGCTGATGCAGTTGGCCGTCGACTGCGCAGGGTTCTCCGCGGGCGAGGCCGACCAGCTGCGCCGGGCGATGGGCTCCAAGCGGTCGACCGAGAAGATGCGACGCCTGCGCGACCGGTTCTACGACGGCATGCGGACCCGGCACGGCATCACCGGCGACGTGGCCGACCGGATCTACGAGAAGCTGGAGGCGTTCGCGAACTTCGGCTTCCCCGAGAGCCATTCGCTGAGCTTCGCCTCGCTGGTGTTCTACTCGTCGTGGTTCAAGCTGCACCATCCGGCGGTGTTCTGTGCGGCGCTGCTCCGCGCGCAGCCGATGGGCTTCTATTCCCCGCAGTCGCTGGTCGCCGACGCGAGACGCCACGGCGTGCTCGTGCATGGTCCCGACGTCAACGCGAGCCTGGCACACGCCACGCTGGAAAACTCGGGCATGGAGGTGCGGTTGGGCCTCGGCGCGGTTCGAAACATCGGGTCCGATCTCGCCGAGCAGATGGTCGACGAGCGAAATGCCAACGGCCCGTACACGTCCCTGGTCGACCTGACCGGTCGCGTTCAGCTGTCGGTGCCGCAGACCGAGGCGCTGGCCACCGCGGGTGCGCTGAACTGCTTCGGCATCGAGCGGCGTGAGGCGTTGTGGGCGGCGGGGGCGGCGGCCAGTCAGCGGCCGGACCGGTTGCCGGGCGTCGGGTCGTCGTCCCACGTGCCGTCGCTGCCCGGCATGACGCACCTCGAGCTGACCGCGGCCGACGTCTGGGCCACCGGGGTGTCGCCGGACAGTCACCCCGTGCAGTTCCTGCGGGCAAAGCTGGACGCGATGGGGGTGGTGCCCGCCGATCGGCTGCTCTCGGTGCGCGACGGCACCCGGGTGCTGATCGCGGGTGCGGTGACCCACCGGCAGCGCCCGGCCACCGCGCAGGGCGTGACGTTCCTGAACATCGAGGACGAGACCGGGATGGTCAACGTCATGTGCTCGCGCGGGGTGTGGGGGCGGCACCGCAGGCTGGCGCAGACGGCGTCGGCGCTGGTGATCCGCGGCATCGTGCAGAACGCGACGGGCGCGGTGACCATCGTCGCCGACGAGCTGCGGCCTATCGACCTGCGCGTGGCGTCACGGTCGCGCGACTTCCAGTAAGCGTGGGCCAGTAGGTAAGCCCCTCCTCCCGCGAGCGTGCGTGTCTGCGGGCGACACGCCGCTCGCCGGGCGATCTCTGCGCACGCTCGGCCCACACTCTCCGCCGAGCGTGGGCCTTATGTACGCAGAACGCCCCCCGTGCGTACACAACCCCCACACTCGAGGCGTCGATCACGTACGGACGCTGGCAGCGCACTTGGCGCCGCGCAGCGTCATCATTTGTTGACGCGTCCGGGAGCGACGTGCTGCGCGCTCGCTCGGCGCCACCGCCGAGCCCCCGGCCGAGCGTGGGGCTTATGCACGCAAAACGCCCCTTGTGCGTACACAACCCCCACACTCGAGGCGTGGTTCATCGCGCGGACGCCGACAGCGGACACATAGCGCCGCGCAGCGTCATCATTCGTTGACGCGTACGAGCGACCGTTCTGAGTGCACGCTCGGCGCCACCGTCAACCCCCTGCCGAGAGGCGTCGTTCACGTACGGACGCTGGCAGCGCACTTGGCGCCGCGCACCGTCATCAATCGTTGACGCGTACGGGAGCGAGACCGTGCTGCGCCTCGCTTGGCGCAGCGCCGAACCCCTGCCGAGCGTGGGCCTCCTGTACGCAGAACACCCCTCGTGCGTGCACAACCCCCACACTGGAGGCCGTTCTGCCAGCGGACACATGGCGCCGTGCACCGTCATCATTCGTTGACGCGTCCTGGAGCGACGTGCTGCGCGTCACCACTGGACGCAAACCTTGGCGCGGGTGACCCTCAGGCACGCTGGGTAGTCTCCGAAACATGACTTCCTCCGAGCCGCTGAACCTGACCGTCGACGAACTCCTGACCACCACCCGCTCGGTCCGCAAACGCCTCGACCTGGAGAAGCCGGTGCCGCGCGAGGTCCTCCTCGAATGCCTCGACCTCGCGCTGCAGGCGCCCACGGGATCCAACTCGCAGGGCTGGCAGTGGGTGTTCGTCGAGGACCCCGAGAAGAAGAAGGCGATCGCCGACGTCTATCGGATCGCCGCCAATCCCTACCTCGCCGCCCCCAAGCCCCAGTACGGCGACAGCCGCGACGAGCGCACCCCGCTGGTCGTCGACTCCGCGAAGTTCCTCAGCGATCACCTGCACGAGGTGCCGGTGCTGATGATCCCGTGCCTGGAGGGTCGACCCGACGGCGCGCCCGCAGGGATGAGCGCCGGTTTCTGGGGATCGCTGATGCCCGCGGCGTGGAGTTTCATGCTGGCCCTGCGGTCGCGCGGGCTCGGCTCGGCGTGGACCTCGCTGCACCTGATGGGCGACGGCGAGAAGCAGGTCGCCGACCTGCTGGGCATCCCGTTCGACAAGTACTCCCAGGGTGGGTTGTTCCCCGTCGCCTACACCAAGGGCACCGACTTCAAGAAGGCCAAGCGTCTGCCGGCCGAGCAGCTGACGCACTGGGATACCTGGTAAGTCGCTCCATCTCCGCGGCGGCGGCCAGCACGACGTCGTCGTCACCGTCCGGGGCGGATACCAACAAGCCCATCGGCCCCGGCATCGGCAGCGTCAGTCCGCACGCGCCGAGGTAACTCAGCACCATCGTGGTGCGCAAGGTGCTCGCATTGCAGGCGTCGTAGACCTCGTCGGAGGCGAGGAGGTCGTCGATGCGTGGTGGTTCGTGCCGCACCGTCGGGCACAGCAGCACGGCGCCCGCCAACTCGGCGGCGAACCGAGCGCGCAACGGTGCCATCGCGCTGCGCACCGGTCGAACCGACTGCGCCACATCGGCATTGCGGGCGAGCCGCCGCGCGGTCGCTGGCTCGATGTTCGCCGACGTCGACAGCAGCGCGCCGTAGGTGGCGTACGCGTCGGCGCCGACGATCGTGCCGTGGGCGTCGAGGAGTTCCTGCGCGCGTGTCATCGATTCGACGTGCTCGACCGTGACGTCCGCGCCGCCAGCGCGCAGGGTCTCGACGGCCGAATCGAACGACGACCGGACCGCGGGCGTGCAGTCGTCGAGCCATTCACCGGACGGAACGACGGCGCGGCGCACCGCGGGCACTCGGCCGTCGCGTCCGACCAGCAGCCGGTCCAGCAGGCGGACGTCCGCCACCGAGCGGGCCAGCAGGCCGACGCTGTCGAGCGTGGGGGAGAGTGGCCGAAAGTCGTGCTCCCCGTACCGAAATCGGCTCGCCCGGTAGCCGACGCAGCCGCTGAACGCGGCGGGCACGCGCACCGAGCCGGAGGTGTCGGTCCCGATCGCGAAGGGCGCGATCCCGAGCGCGACGGCGACGGCCGACCCCGACGACGAGCCGCCGGGCACCAGCGCCGGATCCACGGGGTTGACCGGTGTGCCGAAGCGCCGGTTGATGCCGAGTCCGGAGAACGCGAACTCGCTGAGGTTCGTCTTGCCGACGGTCACCATGCCCAGCGAGGCGCACCGCCGCACCAACGCGCTGTCGGCACGGGCGGGTGGATCGTCGGCGAGCGAGGCCGAGCCACACGTGGTGACGGTGCCCGCGACGTCGAACAGGTCCTTCCACACCACCGGGACGCCGTCGAGCGGCCCGAACAAGGCATCGTCGCGGCGTCGGCCACCGCTGCGGTCGGCTTCCCGGCGGGCGCGCTCATGGGTAACGGTGATCATCGTCGACCGGGCCGCGGCGTCCGCGGTGCGGGCGAGGGCACGCTCGCACGCGTCCCGGGCCACGCCGTTGGGGGACTCCATCGCACCGAGGCTAACCAGGCTCACCGGCACGGGCCATGGAGGAACGCACACCGAAGCCGGGCGTCACTGAACGAAACGACATGAGCAGTCGACGTGACCGCGACGTTGACTGTGGACATGGAGTTGACGCACGACACCACCAACATGGTGATTCCCGCCGGCCAAGGCCTGGCGTTCCGCATCCGCGCGGGTGACCGCTTCCGCCTCGTCGACCCCGAGGGCGGCCAGGTCGGCGACCTGTTCGCTTTCGCGGCATCCGACCCGACCGAATACCTGTCCGCCGCGCATACCCGAACGTCGGTCAGCAGGCTGTTCCCGCGCGTCGGGGAGCCTTTCCTGACCAACCGACGGCGGCCGATCCTCACCCTGACGGCCGACACGTCACCAGGTGCGCACGACATGCTGATCGCCGCCTGTGACCCCGCCCGCTACGAGGCGTTCGGGGTAACCGGGCACGCCTCGTGCGCAGACAACCTCCGAATCGCCCTGTCTCGCCTCGCGATCACCACGCCGGTGGTCCCACAACCGGTCAACGTCTTCATGAACATCCCGGTCGGCGCCGACGGCGACCTGAGTTGGCTACCCGCGCCGAGCCGCCCCGGCGACGCCGTGACCCTCGAGGCGGACATGGATTGCGTGATCGTCGTGTCGGCCTGCCCGATGGACCTCAATCCCATCAACGGCGACCGACCCACCTCGCTCGCCATCGAATTCGTCGCACCCCGTACCTAGCACCCCACCCCAGCAGGAGGACACCATGCAGCACGCACACCCCGCCCTGAGTCCCCATCGCATCGGCGCTCTGGCGCTGCGCAACCGGCTCGCCGTCGCCCCGATGACCCGCGTCTCGGCGAACCCGGACGGCACGGCCACCACGGAGATGGCCGACTACTACGCCGAATTCGCGCGCGGCGGTTTCGGGTTGATCGTCACCGAGGGCATCTACACCGACACCACGCACAGCCAGGGGTACCTCAATCAGCCAGGCCTGGCGACCGAGGCACACGTCGAGGCATGGCGTGGCGCCACCGACGCTGTGCACGCCCACGGCGTTCCGTTCATCGCCCAGCTGATGCACGCCGGCGCGCTGTCCCAGGGCAACTCCTTCGGCGCCGGAACCATCGCACCGTCTGCCATCGCCCCGATCGGCCGCCCGCTCGGCGAGTACGGCGGTCACGACCACTGGCCCACGCCCCGAGCCGCCACCCACGACGACATCCGCAGCGTCACGGCCGGTTACGCCGACGCGGCCGCGCGGGCCGTGGCCGCGGGCTTCGACGGCGTGGAAGTCCATGCCGCCAACGGCTACCTGCTCGATCAGTTCCTCACCGTCTACACCAACCAGCGCGACGACGACTACGGCGGCGACCTGGTCAACCGCATCCGGTTGACGGCCGAGGTCGTTGCGGCGATCCGCGACCGCGTCGGCGCCGACGTCCCGATCGGGGTGCGGTTGTCGCAGACCAAGGTCAACGACTTCACCTACCGCTGGCCGGGTGGTCCTGCCGACGCCGAGGTCATCTTCGCCGCGCTGGCTCGAGCGGGTGTCGACTATCTGCACGTCGCCAGTGAGGGACGGGACTTCATCGACACCGCGCGGTTCTCGGATCGCCGCACCATCACGGCGCTGGCCCGTGAGGTCAGCGGCGTACCGGTGATGGCCAACGGTGGAATGCACGGTCCCCGACAGGCGGCCGACGTCCTCGACGGAGGGCACGCCGACCTGCTGTCCGTGGCGCGCGGGGCGCTGGCCAACCCGGATCTGCCCGAGCGGCTCGCCGCAGGCGTCGAACTGAATCCCTTCGACCACGCGATGATTCAACCGATGGCGACCATCGCCAACGCGCGGGAGTGGTCGACCGCGCGCAGCGTCCGATGAGACCCGCGGTGATCGTCAGCCCAGCGCGTCGGCCTCGATCGCGAGGAACAGGTCGACCCGGTCTTCGAGCCGGCTGACGTCCCGTCCGGTCAGCTCGCCGATCTTGGCGATGCGGTTGCGCAGCGTGTTCACGTGGACGTACAGGGCGCCCGCCGTGGTCGACCACTGCCCGTCGTTGCCGAGGAACGTCCGCAGCGTACGTTCGAGTTCCGTCCCGTGCTGGCCGTCGTGGCTGCGCAGCGGCCCCAGGATGTCATCGGCGAAGCGTCGCAACACCGTTCGGTCGTGCAGGCCGAGCAGCATGCGGTGGGTACCGACGTCGGCGAACGTCCCCACCCGCGAGCCGGTACTGCGCCTGCGCAGCACCTGGCACACCTCGCGCGACCCGATCAGCGGTTCGCGCAGCGCTGCGGAATCGGTTGCCACCGAACCGATCCCGATCACCGTACGGTCATCGGGAAAGCGGGCGCCCATCGCGGCCACCACTTCCTCGGCCAGCGTCACGATCGCCGCGGCATCATCGTGCCACGGGAAGACGACGACGGTGTCCTGGCTGCCGGCGACGACCACCGCCGGAACACCCCGTCGGGCGAAGAAGTCCTCGACCTCGTCGGTCGACCCGGCGGGTCGTCGTGGGCCGTCGCCGACGACGAGGGTGATGACCGCCAACCGACCGGCGGGGTCGATGCCGAACGCGCGCAACCTGTCTCGAACCTCGCCGGCCCGCGCGGCGCCCGAGAGGATCATCTCGAGGAGTTCGCTGGAGAACCGCGACTCGATCGCCTGCAGGGCCTGCTGCTTGGTGACCTCCAGGCTCAGGAACCGGGCCGCCTGATCGACGGCATCCTGCTCCTCGGGAGTGAGGTCGGCCATGGGGCGCAGGCAGAACACGCCCGCGTCCACCTCGCCCATCGCCCCCTCGACGAGGAACACCGACGCGTGGCCGCCGTCGGGCAGGTCGACCTCGAGCGGCGGGGGTCTGCGTGCGAGCGCGTGCGCCGCGGTCTGGTCGAAGTCGGGGTGTACACCGGCGCCTGCCAGTCGCCTGCCCATCCTGTCGACCACGACCAGCGGCAGATCGTGATCGCGACGCAGGACGTCGAGCACGCCCTGTGCGCCCCCGCCACGCGAGATGGCCGTCGCAAGCGCGTTCCCGCGCCGCACCAGACCCGCCAGAGCCTCCTGACGGGCCGCGCCCTGGATGCGAGCCGCAGCCTCGGTGATCGCCGTGAACGGCACGGCGATCGACACCGACGCGAGTGGGAGGCCGGCGTCGGTGCAGGCGTCGAGCAGGTCGTGCGGAACCGTCGGCGTCGTCTCGGTGAGCCCGAAGATCAGGCCGGAGGCGCGGGCCCGTCGGAGTGCCGCCACGAAGTCCGCGGCACCGGCGACGTCGCGCCACAGCCCGTTGGTGAGCACGAGTTCGGTGGCGCGGACGTACGGCGACGGGTCGGGTAGCTCGGTGTTGTGCAGCCACAACACTTCCCGGTCGGTATCGCCCGGTCCGCCCGGCGCCAGGAGGTCGAGTTCGAGCGCGGCGTCGTCGAGCAGGGCACGGAACGTGAGCACGTGTCTCATCATCCAGTCAACGAGGGCGACGGTGGACGTTTATCCACTCACTCGCCGTCGCGGGCGGTGTTTCGATGATCGTGCCAGCAACGACAGGAGTCCGCGATGTCGACCAGTCCGCTCGACGCACCGACCACGACCGACCCCACGGCAGATGCCGCGGTGCCCTTCGACGCCCACGGGATCGACCCGATCCCCGACGACAGCCGCGACTGTTCGCCGTGGGAGTTGTTCTGGATCTGGTCGGGCGCCAACATCGCGCCGATCAACTGGGTGCTGGGCGCACTCGGCATCACATTGGGCCTCAGTCTGGTGGAGACGCTGCTCGTGGTGGTGCTCGGCAACGTCGTCGGGTGCGCCGTGTTCGGCGTGTTCAACGTCATCGGGCACCGCACGGCCGTCAACCAGATGGTGCTGGGCCGGGCGCCGTTCGGCAGGAAGGGCGCCATCGTCCCGGGGCTCGCGCAGTTCGCGCTGACGATGGGCTGGGTGGGCGTCAACACCTGGGTGGTGCTCGACCTGGCATTGGCGATGCTCGGCGAACTCGGCGTCACCGGCGGTGTGTGGCTCGAGGTCGCCGTGGCCGCCGGCATCATGGTCGTCCAGCTGGGGTTGGCCCTCTACGGGTTCTATGCCATCCGGAGCTTCGAGAAGTACACCGTGCCTGCCACTGTCCTGGTGATGGCGGTCATGACCGTGATGGCCATGGCGACCACCGACGTGAACTGGACCCTGACCGGCACCCCGATGGACGGCGGCGACAAGGTCACCGCGGTGACGCAGCTGCTGACGGCCATCGGCATCGGCTGGGGTCTGACGTGGATTCCCTACGCGTCGGACTACAGCAGGTTCGTCCGTGTCACGGCCTCGACCCGCGCGGTGTTCTGGTCGTCCTCGCTCGGCATGTACCTGCCCACCGTCTGGCTCGCCGCGCTGGGGGCATGCCTGGCCAGCGCAGGCCACGGCAGCGACCCGTCCACCCTGGTGGTCAGCACCTTCGGCGTCATGGCGATCCCGGTGCTGCTGCTCCTGGTGCACGGGCCGATCGCGACGAACATCCTCAACCTGTACTCGTGCTCACTGGCTGCGCTGTCGATCGGCGTCCAGGCGGCGCGCTGGAAGGTGACCCTGGTCGCGGGTTTGGTCGCCTCCGGCGTGCTGGCGGTGTTCGTCAACGCCGACAGCTTCGCCCATGCCTTCGATCAGTGGATGGTGTCGATCCTGGTGTGGATCAGCCCGTGGGCGGCGATCGTGCTCGTCGACTACTTCGTGGTCCGGCGCGGGTCGCTGGACGTCGCGTCGCTGTATCCGGGTGACCGGGCGCTACCAGGCCGCGCGTTCAACGTCAGCGGACTGGTCAGCCTCGCCGCCGGCCTGGTCGCAGGTTGGTCGTGGCAGTACGGGTTGGTCCCGGTGATGCAGGGCCCGTTGGCCAAGGCGCTCGGCAACACCGACTTCTCCTGGCTGTCCGGAAGTCTCGTCGCCGGTGGGCTGTACTTCCTGCTGACCCGGCGGGAGGCGCGCTCGTGAGCGACGACCCCTCGCTGCCCACGGTGCTCAGCGCCACCACGCTGTCGAATGGTTTCTTGGGCAAGCTGATCGAGATCTGCTTCGTCACCGCCGACCACCGCCGGACAATGGAGGGCCTGGTGCGGCTCGGCATCGGGCCGTGGCGGGTGTACACCTTCGACTCGGCCACGGTCACGGGCCGCACGTACCGCGGCGCCGACGCCGACTACGCGATCAAGGTCTGCTTCGCCGACGTCGGCGATCTGGCCGTCGAGATCATGGAGCCGCTGTACGGTCCGTCGATCTTCCAGGAGTTCCTCGACGCCCACGGCGAAGGCATTCAGCACGTCGCCTTCGACTGCGAGGAGAGGCCCTGGGAGCAGCGCGCGGCCGAGTTCGAGCGGCGGGGCTTCCCGCTGGTTCAGTCGGGCCGGTTCATGGACGCCAACGCGTTCGCGTTCTTCGACACCGAGGCCGCCACCGGCACGACGTTCGAGACGTACTCGATCCCGACGGGCTTCGTCTGGCCGGAGCCCGAGGAGTGGTACCCGGCCCCGCCGCCTGCCGGTCAGGCGCCCCCGGTGCGGGAACAGCGGCACTGATCCTCCCGCGGCGCGCTCACGTGGCGCCCGCGAAGCCGTTCTGTCGCCAGGCCTCGTACACCGCGACCGCGGCGGCGTTCGACAAGTTGAGCGACCGTCGTCCCGCCAGCATCGGGATGCGCACGGAGGTGGTGACGTTCGGGTCGCCGAGTGTCTCGGCGTCCAACCCCGTCGGTTCGGGTCCGAACAGCAGGACGTCCCCGGGTCGGTAGTCGACGGCGGCGAACGACGTCTCCGAGTGGGCGGTGAACGCGAAGACCCGGGCCGGCAGGACCGCTGCCCAGGCCGCGTCGAGGTCGGCGTGCACGGTCACCGATGCCAGGTCGTGGTAGTCGAGCCCGGCGCGACGCAATTTGGGCTCCGACAGATCGAAGCCCAGCGGCTCGACGAGGTGCAGTTCGCATCCCGTGCCCGCGACCATGCGAATCGCATTGCCCGTGTTGGGCGCGATGCGCGGCGAGTAGAACATCACCTTGAACAATTGCCGCGCCTTTCCGATCGTCAGTACTGCCGACGCTACGTGGCTCCTCGTCGTTCGACGCCGCGAGAACGGCAATGGTCTCGGGCGTGCAACGAGATTTGCTCGTATGGCACACGAAGTGGCAACGCCCTGGTCACGAACTCCGTTCGATCAGCAGCAGTCATGGAAACGCCCGCTCATCGCTGTCATACTCGATCAATTGCCGGGCGATGACGCCTGCCCATCGATGGGCGAAGAGCTGCAGGAAGTCACATGAACGACGCGCGATCACAAAGATGCGGCCGACCGGCCCGAAATGCGGCGCAGTCGCGATGACGCGCGCTGCGCAGCCGCCATTCGCGGGCACGACAACCGAATTCGGCGACCATTCGGCGCCGCCGGTGAAGCGGCCTGCGCGATGGTCGGTGAGCAATTGGCCCGTCGGCTGGAAAGTGTTCGCCATCGTATTGGTGCCGCTGTTGCTGGCAGGCGCATTCGGCGGTCTGCGGATCTACTCCGGGTGGAATGCGGCAGCCGATTTGCGAGTGGCCGCCGACCGCGCGGAGATGGTGCCCGCCATCGAGCGCTATACGGCGGCCCTCGAATCTGCCCTGCTGGCCAATTCGACCGGCGGTGACAGCGCATCGGCGATTGCCGACTACGACGCAGCCAAGCAGGAACTGCAGCGCCGACTCGGTACCACCGACGTCGTGCCCGACGTGGCCGGCGGCGTGAACTCGCTGCTCGACGACGGGCAGTCGCTGCTCGATCAGGTGGCGGCCAACAGCATTGCCCTGCGCGACCGGATCACCAGGTACGCGCCGATCCTGCTCACCGCGGAGGACGCCGTGAACGGGTCGGTCCGCGTCGACGACGAGCGCATCCGTGCCGACGCGCTGGGGCTGTCCAGGGCGATGGGCGCGCGCGGCCAGATGGTCATGCAGCAGTTGCTGGTCAACCTCGGGGCGCAGGTGCCCGAACCCGAACTGCGGACGTCGATGATCACGCTGGCAGGCACCGAGCCCTCCACGCTGTTCGGCATGGTGCAGGTGCTCGGGGTCGGCTCCCCGGACGCCGAGAAGCTGCAGGCCGAGATGGTGCGCCGGATGGCGCTCATGTCCGATCCGGCGGTACCGCTGGTCAACAACCCCGAGATCTCGGAGTCAATCCGGACCACCGGTGACATCGCCCGCCAGGTGATCGACCGGACCACCGCGGACGTCACCTCCGGTGTCGAGGATCAGGCAGCGGCCACGCGCAGCGAGGCCATTCGCGACTCGGTGATCGTTGGCATCGCCCTGCTGCTCGCGCTGCTGTTGGTGGCGATCGTCGCGACCACTCTGATCCGGCCGTTGCGCCGGCTTCGCGACGGTGCGTTGCGGGTGGCGCACGAGGACTTGGCGCGTGAACTCGACCGGGTTCGCTCCGGTGGCGAGGTGCACCAGATCGAGCCGCTGCCGGTGTACACCACCGAGGAGATCGGGCAGGTCGCCCACGCGGTCGACGAACTGCACGAGCAGGCCGTCCTGCTCGCTGGCGAACAGTCGCGGCTGCAGGTGCAACTCGGCGACATGTTCGAGACTCTGTCGCGCCGAAGTCGGTCGCTGGTGGACCAGCAGCTGTCGCTCATCGACCACCTCGAGCGCGACGAGGAAGACCCGGAGCGTCTGCGGAGCCTGTTCCGACTGGACCACCTGGCGGCCCGCATGCGACGCAACGGCGCAAACCTGCTGGTGCTCGCGGGATCGAAGGTGCCCCGCGAACACGCTGAGCCCGTGCCGGTCGCGGCGCTGGTCGACGCCGCGGCTTCCGAAGTGGAGGACTACACGCGGGTCGTCACGGCGGGGGTTCCGGACAGCGAGGTGCTCGGGGTGGTCGCGGGCGACCTCGTGCACCTGCTGGCCGAGCTGCTCGACAACGCACTGCGCTACTCGCCGCCGGTCTCGCAGGTGCGGGTGTCCGCGGTGCACACCGGCAACGGCGGCCTCGTCGTGGAGATCAGTGACGTCGGCCTCGGCATGACCGACGCCGATCTCCGGGTCGCCAACGCTCGGCTGCAGTCCGGTGGCGAGGTCAACCCGTACACGGCCCGGCACATGGGCCTGTTCGTCGTCGGGCGCCTCGCTGGCCAGCACGGATTGGTGGTCCGGCTACGCAATACCACTGCGGGCGAGCGCAACTCGGGCACCACGGCGGGTGTGTACGTGCCCGCGGAGTTGCTGCTGCGCAACGGTGCGCCGATCCCTGCCGCAGCCCAGGCGGCAGCCGAGCCCGAACCCGCCGCCGCGGAATCTGCTGAGGTCGGCTACGACGAATTCGCCGAGTACACCGAGGACGCCCCGGACACCGACGAGTTCGTCATCGGCGAACCGGCAGAAGAACCGGCAGCGGAACCGGTAGACCGCAACGGCCACGTCGACGTGCCGGTGTCGTTCCTCCCGCAACGCAGACCGGGTGCCAGCGGCATCACCGACATCCCCCCTGGGCCAGCGGAGTTCACCGAACTCGTCCCGCGAACCGATGAGCAGGCACCGACCGACACCTCCGCGTTCTTCGCATCACGCGCGCACGCGGCAGCCGAGGCACCACCGCCCCGACCCGAACCGCCCCAACCCGAACCGCAACGGCCCCAACGCGAACCCCGACCGCCGAGCGACCCGGCCGAAGCCCGCGCAGGGGGCAGCGGTGACGGCAGCATCTTCGACAAGATGCTGTCGGAGTGGCTCATCGACGACCCGCACGAACTCGCCCAGAGCACCGACCTCGATTGGCAGACGGTGTGGGACAAGGGTTGGTCGGCGGCCGCGGCGGCCGAGGAGGCACCCGTCGCTCAGCACACCGACGACGGCCTGCCCGTGCGGCAGCCCGGCGCGCGGCTGGTTCCCGGCGCCGCCGACCGTGATGACCGCAACGGCGTCGGCGCCAACGGCTCGAACGGTGCGCAGAACCGGACCGCCGACGAGTCACGTCCGATGCCCGCGCGCGACCCGGAAGCCGTGCGCGCCAGCATGAGTAGTCATTTCGGCGGCGTGCACGCCGGCCGCAACCACGTCCGCGAGAGCAGGGAGACCGACCGCGAATGACCCGTTCCGCCCAGCGCGACTCCCTTGACTGGCTGGTCGCCAGGTTCGCCGACGAGGTCGCCGGGGTGTCGCACGCCATCCTGGTGTCCGCCGACGGGCTGCTGATGGCGGCCAGCGCGCACATGCCGGTCGAACGGGCGGATCAACTGGCTGCGGTGGCGTCGGGTCTGGCGAGCCTGTCCAGCGGTGCGGCGCAACTGTTCGAGGGCGGTTACGTGCTGCAGTCGGTCGTCGAGATGGAGAACGGCTACCTACTGTTGATGCGCGTCGGCGACGGGTCGCACCTCGCCACCCTGGCGACCAGGTCGTGCGACATCGGACAGATCGGCTACGAGATGGCCATCCTGGTTGAGCGGGTGGGCGCCGTGGTGCAGTCCGGGCGCCGCTCCGCGCACCGGGGGTGAGTCGACGTGGATCAGGTGCGCGACGGCTGGCGTAACGGCGGTTCCCCCGCTGAGCCCAACCTGGTGCGGCCCTACATCCTGACCGCGGGCCGCACCGCGCCGCGCATGGATCTGCCGCTCGAGGCGACGATCGCGACGGTCGAACCGAGCCCACCGGCACGCTGGCCGGGCAGCGACGTCCGGGCCAGGATCGTCGATCTCGGCGGCGGCGACACGTCCGTCGCGGAGGTCGCTGCGCGGCTCGACTTGCCGCTCGGCGTTGCGCGCGTGCTGATCGGTGATCTCGTGGCGCAGGGGTATCTTCGGGTGAACGCCACGTTGTCGGAATCGGCGACGATCGAGGAACGGCGGGAACTCATAGGGAGGACGCTGCGTGGGCTACGGGCACTCTGAGCGCACGCGCTCATCCGGCTCGGAGTCTTCGCGCAAGCGCTCATCCGCCTCCACGAAGATCGTCGTCTCCGGTGGTTTCGGCGCAGGCAAGACCACATTCGTCGGCGCCGTCTCCGAGATCGTGCCGCTGCGCACCGAGGCCATCGTCACCAACGCCTCGTCGGGCCTCGACGGGCTCGACGCCACGCCGGACAAGAACACCACGACCGTCGCGATGGACTTCGGCCGCATCACGCTGGCCGACGACCTGATCCTGTACCTGTTCGGCACTCCCGGGCAGCGGCGCTTCTGGTTCATGTGGGACGACTTGGTGCGCGGAGCGATCGGCGCGATCATCCTGGTCGACGTGCGGCGCCTGCAGGACAGCTTCGCGGCCGTCGACTTCTTCGAGGCCCGCAAGATGCCGTTCCTCATCGCGGTCAACGAGTTCGACGGCACGCGACGGTATTCGGCGGAGGCGGTGCGCACAGCGCTCGCGTTGCCCGACCACGTTCCGGTGGTGCTCGTCGACGCGCGCGACCGGCACTCGGCGCGTGCCTCGCTGATCGCGCTCACCGAGTACGCGCTGATGAACGTCAGCTCGATGACCGGCTGACGTGGTCGATACCGACGACATCTGGATCGACCGGGAGTACGTCGGGCACGACTTCCGCGACCAGGACCTCAGCCGGCTACGCACCGAGCGGGTGGTGTTCACCGAGTGCAACTTCAGCGGTGTCGACATGACCGAGTCCGAGCATCTGGGCTCGGCGTTCCGCAACTGCGACTTCCGTCGGACGGCGCTGGCGCACAGCACGTTTCGCCAGTGCAGCCTGCTGGGCTCGGTCTTCACCGAGTGCCGCCTGCGCCCGATCACGCTGCAGGAGGTCGACTTGACGCTCAGCGTGCTCGGCGGATGCGACCTGCAGAAGGTGGACCTGTCGGACTGCCGCCTCCGCGAGGCGAGTCTGGTGGGCGCGAACCTACGAGAGGCGGTGCTGCGTCGCGCCGACCTCTCCGGGGCACGCACCCAGAACGCGAGGTTCGGCAAGGCCGATCTGCGTGGCGCCCGCGTCGACGCGACGTTCTGGACCACCGTCGAGATGCGCGGCGCGCGGGTCGACGTCGACCAGGCGGTCGCCTACGCGGTGGCCCACGGCCTGGTGCTCGCCGACTGAAAGCGGTTGCCAGCTGGTCGGTTCGTGCGATAGACCGGCACCATGTCGACCCGAGCCACGATCGCACGATGGCTGACCCTGTTCAACGCCGGTGATGCCGACGGCATCGCCATGGTCTACGCCGAGGACGCCGTCAACCATCAGATCGCACTGCAGCCCGTCGTGGGGCGGGCGGCGATCGCCCAGTTCCACCGCGAGACGTTCGCCGGGGGACCACTGACGTGCGAACCGATCAACCTGGTCGTCGACGGGGAGTGGGCGGCGCTGGAGTGGACCGACCCGGACGGGTTCCGGGGCTGCGGCTTCTTCCTGGTGCGTGACGGCCTGATCGTGCACCAGCGCGGCTACTGGGACAGCGCACAATGGCCGCGGTGCACCCAGGGGTACACGCCGAGTGAGCACGAGCCGTCATCGAGATAGCGCTCAGCGCGACGATGTTCGAGTAAGCCTGTCCGTGAGCGCTACCTGAACGACCCGGCAAGCGCCCGTCAGCCGGCCTTGAGCCGAATCTTGAAGCGTACGAAGCACACGTAGAAGATCGACAGCACGCCCAGCATGGCCATGTCGAACAGCCACGCGTCCGACGTGTGCTTCCAGTGCGAGTCGTCCGGCATGATCGGCGGCTTCACCATGTCGGTCACGCCCACCGTCGATGCCGTGGCGCCGAAGCCCCAGCGGGCCGGCGTGATCCACGACAGCTGGTCGAGCCCGAGGCGACCCGTGACAGGAATCAGACCGCCGGAGAACACCAGCTGCGACATGATCGCGACGACCAGCAGCGGCATGATCTGCTCGCTGGTCTTGGCCAGCGCCGACAGCGCGAGGCCCACCGTCGCCGCGCAGACGGTCGTGGCGGCCATGCCGATGAACAACTCGATCGAGGCGGCGACCTCGCCGTCGCCCAGCACCACCGCGCCGTTCTGCGGCGCGCCGACGCCGATCAGCGTGATCCCGGTGACGATGGCGGACTGCACGATCGCGAACACCGAGTAGATGCAGACCTTCGCCAACAGGTAGGCCGACGTCGACAGACCCACCGCCTGTTCGCGGAGGAAGATCGCGCGTTCGCCGATCAGGTCGCGAACGGTCAGTGCGGTCCCCATGAAGATGGCGCCCACGTTGAGCAGGACCAGCACCTGGCCCGGCTGATTGGGCGCGTCGCCGACGGGGGAGGGCTGACCGAAACCGGTGGAGCCGGGCACGGACAGTGACAGCACACCCATGATGAACGGGAGGATCGCCAGGAAGATGAAGTAGCCGCGGTCGGAGACGATGAGCCGCATCTGGCGCCGGGCGATCGTCGAGAACTGGTGCATCACACTGGTGCTCGCCGGGCTGCCAAGGTCTGCGGGTTGCTCCGCGGGCGGTGCCGGTGGCGGCGGACCGTTGAGGTCGAGGTAGCGCCTGCTGGCCGCGTCGGGATCGCCAGCGACCGTGCTGAAGATGTCCGCCCAGTTGGTGGTGCCCAGCTGCGTCCCGATCTGGTCGGGCGGCCCGCAGAACGCGGTCTTGCCGCCCGGGGCGAGGAGCAGCACCTGGTCGCACACGTCGAGGTAGGTCAGCGAGTGGGTCACGACCAGCACCACGCGGCCCGCGTCGGCGAGCTGGCGCAGCATTGTCATGACCTGGCGGTCGAGCGCAGGGTCCAGGCCGGAGGTCGGCTCGTCGAGGATCAGCAGCGACGGGCCGGTGAGCAGTTCGAGCGCCACCGATGCGCGCTTGCGCTGACCACCGGACAGCTTGTCGACGCGGGTCTCCAGATGCTTGGTCATCTCGAGTTCTTCGAGGACCTGCATGACGACGTGCTCGCGGTCTTCCTTCGTCGTGTCGGGCGGCAGCCGCAGTTCCGCGGCGTACATCAGCGCCTGCTTCACGGTGAGCTGGCCGTGCACCACGTCGTCCTGGGGGACCATTCCGATTCGCGATCGGAGCGAGGCGTACTCGGAGTGGATGTCGTGACCTTCGAAGGTCACGGTGCCGCTGGTGGGGTGGGTGTAGCCGGCGACGAGCTTGGCGAACGTCGACTTGCCTGCACCGGACGGGCCGATCACCGCGGTCAGCGTGCCTGTGCGCGCGGCCAACGAGATGTTGTTCAGCAGCGTCTTGTTGCCCTCGATGGTCCACGTGACGCCGTTGACCTCGAGGCCGCCGGTGCGGGTGGCCGTCGCCTCGGTCTGGGTGCGCCGGGCTAGGCTGCCGCCTGCGAAGACGAGGTCGACGTTGCCGATCGTGACCACGTCGCCGTCGCGCAGAAGTGCGGCCTCGACGCGGGTGCCGTTGACGAACGTGCCGTTGATGCTGCGGTTGTCGACGATCTCGGTGCCGGCGGGGGTCATCACCAGGCTGGCGTGGTGGCGCCCCGCCAGCACGTCCGGGATGACGATGTCGTTGTCGGTGGCGCGGCCGATCTTGACCGCGCCCGCCGGGGTCTCCGGTGCCCCCCGCCCCGGGCGGAGGATCTTCATCATGCTGGTCGCGAGGTTTCCCTCGCTCTGACGTGGCGCAGCGGTCGGCCCCAGCGTCGTGACGGGTTCGGCGGACGGCTGGGAGATCGGCTGGGCGTACCGCTGCTGCGGCGCGCTCGGGTAGCTCGGCGCACTCGGGTAGCCGGTCTGCGGACCCTGGGGGTAGGCCTGCCTGCCGCTCTGCGGCGCGGGCGCGGGACCGGACGGGTAGCGCGGCGGCTGACCGGGCGGGTACGGCTGACGCGGCGGCGGCATCGTCTGCGGTGACATGGCGTGCGGCTGCTGCGCCGACCAGGAGGTGCTCGGGCGGCCCGCGACGGGGACGGCTGCGGTGGGTGGCGGGGAACCGACCGAACCCTGGTGCCGCCCCACCTCGAACGTCAGCCGAGGCCCGTCGGGATTGCCGATGTTGAGGTTGAGGCCGTCGGTGATGTCGACGACGGGAACGCGCTGCCCGTTGACGTACACGCCGTTGAGCGAGCCGTTGTCGACGGCGACCCACCGGCCCTGGTCGTACCGCAGGAGTAGGTGGGTACGCGAGGTCAGTGGGTGGGCGATGCGGATGTCGGCGCGCAGATCGCGGCCGACGACGACGTCGCTGCCGGGTGCGAAGGTGCGCGACGATCCGTCGTGTCGGACGGTCAGCGCAGGCGGAGTCGGTCGCGTCATCGGCTACGACTCTAACGGCATGGGTGCGCTGCGAGGCCGGCCCACGAGGCGGTGTCGGCGGCGGGTCGCGGCCTCGGCGGGCCCCCTGTGGCGGCACGGCCGGCTGCCAACTGGTTGCGAAGCAAACGATTCACCGGTCGGTGGGGTCGATCATGACCGGTGGCGTGCCCACATTGGTTGCGACCGCGTGACGATTAGGTCTTGGTACGGCGCATAACCAACCATGTGCAGGCACGACGTGGTGTCGTTGACGCATGGCGAACTTGGCGGCCGTGACCCGTGCGGCGATTGCGGCGGTGCTCCTCGGGGCTGCCGGCTTCGGCTCCGTGGCTACGGGTACGTCTTTGCCTGCCGCGCTGGCCGCACCGGGTGACCGGCCGACCGATGCCAGGGGCTTCGTCGGCACCACGGCGCGCTGCGACGGGCCGATGAAGACTGCCGCGCTGGGGCGCACGCCGCTGTCCCTGATCGTGATCTGCTCCAACCCGCGCGGCGGGTTCGAGTACCGGGGGATGCGCATCCGCGACCGCGCGCCGCTTCGACTGCCTGCCACCGAGCTGGCCAACGGGTGCTTCGGGGTTCGCGGTGATGGCGTGGACTACACCGTCTCGCCGAACAAGTTGCTGCTCACCGCGGGCATGCGGATCGTCCGCGACGAGCGGATGCTGCAGTTCGAGGACCGCCGCGTGCCGGAGTCGGCGCCGATCTCCAAGACGTCCGGCGGCGGTTAGCCCGGTGCTCCGGTGACGACGCAGTGGGTGTGGCTGTAGATCGTCGCCATGCACTTGTTGCAGTGGGTGCACGCCGACTTCACGGTGTGGGCGTCGCCGTCGGCCTTGATGCGGTTGATCAGGTCGGGCTCGGCGAGCAGGGCCCTGCCCATCGCGACGAAGTCGAAGCCCTCGGCCATCGCGAGGTCCATCGTCTCGCGATTGGTGATGCCGCCGAGCAGGATCAGCGGCAGCTTCAGCTCGGCGCGGAACTGCTTGGCGTCGCGGAGCAGGAACGCCTCCCGGTAGGGGTATTCGCGGAGGAACTTCTTGCCCGTCATCCGGATGCCCCAGCGCAGCGGCGGCTTGAAGGCGCCCGCGAACTCCTTGATCGGTGCGTCGCCGCGGAAGAGGTACATCGGGTTGACCAGTGAACTGCCCGCGGTCAGTTCGAGTGCGTCGAGGCCACCGTCGTCCTCGAGCCACTTGGCGGTCTGCAGCGACTCCTCCAGCGGGATGCCGCCCCGCACGCCGTCGGTCATGGTGAGCTTCGCGGTGATCGCGATCTGGCCGCCGACCGCGTCGCGTACCGCCCGCACCACGCCGCGCGCCACCTTGGCGCGGTTTTCCAGGGAGCCGCCGAACTCGTCGTCGCGGCGGTTGATCAGTGGGCTCAGGAACGAACTCGCGAAGTAGTTGTGCCCGAGGTGGACCTCGACGGCGTCGAAACCGGCGTCGACGGCGTACCGGGCGGCGTGCGCGTGCGCGGCGATGACGTCGGAGATGTCCTGCCGGCTGGCTGCCTTGGCGAACCGCATCCCGATCGGGTTGAAGAAGCGCACCGGCGCGAGCGCCCTTGCCTTATTCGACTTGGCGTTGGCGACGGGTCCCGCGTGACCGATCTGTGCGCTAATGGCCGCACCCTCGGCGTGGATGGCGTCGGTGAGCCGTCGTAGCCCAGCGATGGCCTCGGGACGCCAGTAGATCTGTGCGCCGTCGGTCCGGCCGCCGGGTGAAACGGCGAGGTAGGCGACGGTCGTCATGCCGATTCCGCCTGCGGCGGGAAGGCGGTGGTAGGTGATCAGGTCGTCGGTGACGAGCGCGTGGGGGGTAGCCGCCTCGAACGTCGCGGCCTTGATGATCCGGTTGCGCAGAGTGATGGGCCCCAGTCGGGCGGGGCTGAAGACGTCGGTGGACACATTGGGCTGACTGTCCATTCTCGGGAGCCTGCCACAATGAACACCGTGGGAGCGATCACTTTGGACGGCAAGGCCACGCGCGACGAGATCTTCACCGACCTGAAGGAGCGGGTGGCGGCTCTGAGCGCCGCCGGACGCACGCCGGGTCTGGGAACGGTGCTGGTCGGCGACGACCCCGGCTCGCACGCCTACGTCCGGGGCAAGCACGCGGACTGCGCGAAGGTCGGCATCACGTCGATCCGTCGCGACCTGCCCGCCGACATCAGCCAGGCGACGCTCGAAGAGACCATCGACGAACTGAACGCCAACCCCGAGTGCACCGGTTACATCGTGCAGTTGCCGCTGCCGAAGCACCTCGACGAGAACGCCGCGCTGGAGCGCATCGATCCGGCCAAGGACGCCGACGGGCTGCACCCGACCAACCTCGGCCGGCTCGTGCTCAACGAGCCGGCCGCGCTGCCGTGCACGCCGCGGGGCATCGTCCACCTGCTGCGGCGCTACGAGGTCGAGATCGCCGGTGCGCACGTGGTCGTGATCGGGCGCGGCGTGACGGTGGGCAGGCCGATGGGTCTGCTGCTCACCCGTCGGTCGGAGAACGCGACGGTGACGTTGTGCCACACCGCAACTCGGCACCTGCCGCAGCTCACCCGGGAGGCGGACATCGTCATCGCGGCCGCGGGCGTCCCGCACATGGTCACCGCCGAGATGGTCAAGCGGGGAGCCGCCGTGGTCGACGTCGGGGTCAGTCGCGACGATGCGGGCAAGCTCGTCGGCGACGTGGCGCCCGACGTGTGGGACGTCGCGGGCCACGTGTCGCCGAACCCCGGTGGCGTCGGCCCGCTGACGCGGGCATTCCTGCTGACGAACGTCGTCGAAGCCGACGAGGCGAAAGTGCGTTGACACCCAGGGAGTTCGCCCGCAAGGTGTTCGCCGGCCAGTGGCCCATCCTGGTCGTCGGGCTGTTCTTCGTCGCGGCGTTCGGTTTGGTGATCGCGGGCTACTGGCGGCGCGGGGCACTCGTCATGGCGATCGGCGTCGGGGTGGCCGCGGTGATGCGCCTGGCGTTGTCGGAGGACCGGGCCGGGCTGCTGGTGGTGCGGTCGCGGATGATCGACTTCGCGACCACCGCGTCGGTCAGTGCGGCGATGCTCTACATCGCCTGGACCATCGACCCGTTGGGCACCAGCTAGTTTCAGGCGAGCGTCGCGCGCAGGCCTACCGTCACGTAGGGCAGCGCAAGGCCGGTCGTGTTCACCAGTGCGGGGTGAGTGGCCAGTAGTTCGCGGACGCGTCCCAGTGTGCGCGTGCGTACTTCGTCGGGCGAGGTGATGCAGTAGCTGCGCGAGGCCACCAGATCGATGAGGGCTTGCGGCGTCAGGTAACTCGTCCATTCGAAGTGGCGACGCTCCAGCCCGGTGAAGAGCGGGGGCAACGTGACGTCGTCCTTTGACGGGTCGTCGTGACCGATGATGCGCCCCAGATCTCTGACCCAGCCCAGTCGTTCGTCGCGGGTGTTCCACACCAGGCCCAGGGTCCCGCCGGGCCGCAGCACGCGGGCGATCTCGGCGCTGGCCCGGTCCCGGTCGAACCAGTGCCACGCCTGCGCCACCAGCACGGCGTCGACGCTGTCGTCGGGCAGCGGAATCTCCTCGGCCGTGCCCAGCAGCGCGGGGGTGTCCGGCAGCGACGAGCTGAGCACCTCGAGCATCTCCGGGATCGGGTCGACGGCGGTGACGTCGAGGCCACGCTCGACGAGTCGCACGGTCAGCTTGCCGGTGCCCGCGCCGAGGTCGAGCACGTGGCGCGCGGTGGACGGCAGCAGCCAGTCGATGGCCTCCGGCGGGTACGACGGCCTGCCCCGCTCGTATGCAGCGGCCGCCGATCCGAAGGACAGCGACCGTTCCTGGGACTCGGTCACTTCTGCGTCGTCCCCGATGCCAGCTCCAGCGTCCGCCGGATGAGCTTGCCGACCTGTTCGGTCTCGACCAGGAAGCCGTCGTGCCCGAACTCCGACTCGACGACGTTGAGTTCTGCGCATCCAGGCAGCAGGTCGGCCAGTTCCCGTTGCAGGCGAATGGGATACAGCCGGTCGGTGGTGATGCCGCCGACGACGACGGGCACGTCGCAGCCGGCGAGCGCAGTGTCGACCCCACCCCGGCCGCGCCCGACGTCGTGGCTGCTCAATGCATCCGACAGCGCGACGTAGGTGCCCGGGTCGAAGCGTGCGGCGAGCTTGCCGCCCTGATACTCGAGATAGCTCTGCACGGCGTAGCGTCCGCCCTCGGTGGGGTTCTCGCCGACCTGTCCGTCGTTGCGGAACCGTTCGTCGAGTTCTTCCTCGCCGCGGTAGGTGAGGTGTGCGAAGCGCCGGGCGATGTCCATGCCGGTGTAGGGCGCCCGTCCCGTGCCGTGATAGTCGCCGCCCTGCCAGTCAGGGTCGGCCTTGATGGCCGAGACCTGGCTGCTCTGCGTGCCGATCTGGTCGGCCGTCGCTCGTGCCCCGACGGCGAGGATCAGTGCGGCGCCGACGGTTTCGGGATGACCCACGATCCATTCGAGGGCGCGGGCACCGCCCATCGATCCTCCTACGACTGCGGCCACGCGGGTGATGCCCAGCGCCGCCAACGCGGCGATGTCGGCCTGCACCTGGTCGCGCACGGTGATCGCGGGGAACCTCGACCCCCACGGCTTGCCGTCGGGCGCAATGGAACTCGGCCCGGTCGAGCCGCGGCAGCCGCCCAGCACGTTGGTCGAGACCGCGCACCACCGGTCGGTGTCGATCGGTGCGCCCGGCCCGGCGACGCCGTCCCACCAGCCCGGGGTGGGATGGTCGGGACCGGCGGGCCCGGTCACGTGCGAGTCGCCGGTGAGCGCATGCAGCACCATGACGACGTTGTCGCGTTCGGGCGACAACTCGCCCCACCTCTGCACGGCAATGGACACGTCGTCGAGGACGACGCCGCTCTCCAGGGTCAGCGCGCCGATGTCGACCACGCCGATCTCGGCTTCCGCGGGCAGGTCGCCGGTCACGAGCGCCCGGCTCTCGTCGAGAAGTGTCACACCGATGCCACCGTGCTCGACGCGCCCCCGAACACCTTCGCGGCGGCGAACCCCTGCTCGAGGTCGGCGAGGATGTCGTCGATCCCTTCGATGCCGACGGCGAGCCGCACCAACCCGGGCGTCACGCCCGTCGCGATCTGCTCCTCGGGGGAGAGCTGCGCGTGCGTGGTCGATGCGGGATGGATGACCAGCGAGCGGACGTCGCCGATGTTGGCGACGTGGCTGTGCAGGCTCAGCGCGTTTACGAATGCCTTGCCCGCCTCGACCCCGCCGCCCAGCTCGAAGGCGAGCACCGCGCCGGTGCCCTTGGGGGCGATCTTGCGGCCCAGCTCGTACCACGGTGACGAGGGCAGCCCGGCGTAGTTCACCGACACGACGTCGTCGCGCTCGGCGAGGAACTCGGCGACCCGCTGCGCGTTGGCGACGTGACGCTCCATCCGCAGGCTCAGCGTCTCGAGGCCCTGGGCGATCAGGAAGGCGTTGAACGGTGCGGCCGACGAGCCGAAGTCGCGCAGCAGTTGCACGCGGGCCTTGAGCGCGTAGGCGGGCGGACCGAGTTCGGCGAACACTACGCCGTGGTAGCTGGGGTCCGGCGTCGTGAAGCCGGGATGCCTGCCCTGGGTCCAGTCGAACGCGCCTCCGTCGACGATCACGCCCGCGATCGCGGAGCCGTGGCCGCCGAGGTACTTGGTCGCCGAATGCACCACGATGTCGGCGCCGAGCGCGAGCGGCTGGATGAGATACGGCGTGGCGATGGTGTTGTCGACGATCAGCGGAACGCCGCTGTCGTGCGCCACACCCGCGACGCCGGGGATGTCGAGGACGTCGATCTGCGGGTTCGAGATGGTCTCGGCGAAGAACGCCTTGGTATTCGGCCGGACCGCGGCACGCCATGACTCGAGGTCGTCGGGATCCTCGACGAAGCTGACCTCGATGCCGAGCTTGGGCAGCGAGTAGTGGAACAGGTTGTAGGTGCCGCCGTAGAGCCGCGGGCTCGACACGATGTGGTCGCCGGTGGCTGCGAGGTTCAGGATGGCGAAGGTCTCGGCGGCCTGCCCGGACGACAGGAACAGTGCTGCGACACCGCCTTCGAGTGCGGCGATGCGCTGCTCGACGACGTCGGTGGTGGGGTTGCCGATGCGGGTGTAGATGTTGCCGGGGACCTCGAGGCCGAACAGCGCCGCGGCGTGCGCGGTGTCGTCGAAGGTGTACGACGTGGTCTGGTAGATCGGCAGGGCGCGTGCGTTTGTCGCGATGTCGGGGGTCTGGCCGGCGTGTACCTGCTTGGTCTCGAACGACCAAGAAACAGTGGGGTCTTCTTCGGGTGTGGACATGTCGGTCTGCTCCTACGTGAGGGGAGTCGAATCAAGAGTCAGCGCAGCAGAAGCGCGCACGAGGGGTCTACGAATGACGACACATGATGGGCCTCCAGGTGTCCCTGTCTTCGGGGCCCGTGGATGCGGACCCGCGCTTGCCGTGTGGCCGACTGTCATGCTCTTCGCAGACGGCTACCCAACCTGGTCAATCACCCGGGGCACCCCACCGCGGTTGGAGGGTTGCCGGCCAGCGAGCCGGGGCTTGACGCTGGCACTCATGACCGCTGATAAGCGTAGCTCACGACCTCGCGGTGGTGCCAGCGGGTTCTCGGCCACCGGGGGAGCCTCTGACCCATCGGTGACGAACGCGTAGGTTCGTATTCGACGCGATTCCGAGGGTCGCGGACTGCACGAGACCACCGACTGGACGCCGGGAGAATGACCATGGGTGACAAGCAGCCGAGCATCATCTACACGCTCACCGACGAGGCGCCGCTGCTCGCGACGTACGCCTTCCTTCCGGTGATCCGAACCTTCGCCGAGGCCGCCGGCATCGACGTGAAGACGAGCGACATCTCGGTCGCCGCGCGCATACTCGCCGAGTTCAGCGACCGTCTCCCCGAGGACCAGCGGGTGCCGAACAACCTGGCCGAACTCGGCGACCTGACCCAAGACCCAGAGACCAACATCATCAAGCTGCCGAACATCAGCGCCTCGGTTCCGCAGCTGCTCGCCGCCATCAAGGAACTCAAGGCCAAGGGTTACGACCTGCCGGACTACCCGGGCGAGCCCAAGACCGACGAAGAGAAGGCGATCAAGGAGCGCTACGCGTCCTGTCTCGGCAGCGCGGTCAATCCGGTGCTTCGCGAAGGCAACTCGGACCGTCGCGCGCCGAAGGCCGTCAAGGAGTTCGCCCGCAAGCACCCGCACAGCATGAGCGAGTGGTCGCAGGCCTCCCGCACCCACGTGGCGACCATGAAGCACGGCGACTTCTACCACGGCGAGAAGTCGATGACGATCGACAAGGACCGCAAGGTCAAGATGGTGCTCGAGACCACACCCAAAGACGGCGGGGCCGGCGAGACCATCGTCTTGAAGCCCGAGGTGGCGCTGGGCGACGGTGACGTCATCGACAGCATGTTCATGAGCAAGAAGGCCCTCTGCGACTTCTACGAGGAGCAGATGGAGGACGCCTACAAGACCGGCGTCATGTTCTCGCTGCACGTGAAGGCGACGATGATGAAGGTGTCGCACCCGATCGTCTTCGGGCACGCGGTGAAGGTGTTCTACAAGGACGCATTCGCCAAGCACCAGAAGCTGTTCGACGAGTTGGGCGTCAACGTCAACAACGGCCTGTCGGATCTCTACAGCAAGATCGAGACGCTGCCCGCGTCGCAGCACGAGGAGATCATCCGCGACCTGCACGCGTGCCACGAGCATCGGCCGGAGCTGGCGATGGTCGACTCGGCGAAGGGCATCTCGAACTTCCACTCGCCCAGCGACGTCATCGTCGACGCCTCGATGCCCGCGATGATCCGTCTCGGCGGCAAGATGTACGGCGCCGACGGCCGCACCAAGGACACCAAGGCCGTCAACCCCGAGTCCACGTTCTCCCGCATCTACCAGGAGATCATCAACTTCTGCAAGACCCACGGGCAGTTCGACCCGACCACGATGGGCACCGTCCCCAACGTCGGGCTGATGGCGCAGAAGGCCGAGGAGTACGGCAGCCACGACAAGACGTTCGAGATCGCCGAGGACGGCGTAGCCAACATCGTCGACGTCGACACCGGTGAGGTGCTGCTGACCCAGAACGTCGAGGCCGGCGACATCTGGCGCATGCCGATCGTCAAGGACGCGCCGATCCAGGACTGGGTCAAGCTCGCCGTCACCCGTGCCCGCGAGTCCGGGATGCCTGTGGTGTTCTGGCTCGATACCGAGCGGCCGCACGAGGCGGAGCTGCGCAAGAAGGTGAAGACCTACCTGAAGGACCACGACACCGAGGGTCTGACGATCCAGATCATGCCGCAGGTGTGGGCCATGCGGTACACGATCGAGCGCGTGATCCGTGGCCAGGACACCATCGCCGCGACCGGCAACATCCTGCGCGACTACCTCACCGACCTCTTCCCGATCCTGGAGCTGGGCACCAGTGCCAAGATGCTCTCGATCGTGCCGTTGATGGCGGGCGGCGGGCTGTACGAGACGGGGGCCGGCGGCTCGGCGCCCAAGCACGTGCACCAGCTGGTCGAGGAGAACCACCTGCGCTGGGATTCGCTTGGCGAGTTCCTCGCGCTCGCGGTCAGCCTCGAGGACCTCGGCAACAAGCACGACAACGAGCGGGCGCGGATCCTGGCCAAGACGCTGGACACCGCGACCGGACGACTGCTCGAGGAGAACAAGAGCCCGTCGCGCAAGACCGGCGAACTCGACAACCGGGGCAGCCAGTTCTACCTGGCGATGTACTGGGCCGAGGCGATCGCCGGGCAGTCCGACGACAAGGAACTGGCCGAGCACTTCTCCGCGCTCGCCAAGACCCTCGCCGAGAACGAGGAGGCGATCGTCGCCGAACTCAACGAGGTCCAGGGTGAGGCCGTCGACATCGGCGGCTACTACTACCCGGACCCCGAGAAGACCACGTCGGTGATGCGTCCCAGCAAGACGTTCAACGAGGCACTGGCTGCCGCGCAGGGTTAACCCGCGGGCGGCACCGCCCGCTTGCGCTCGGTGTGCTCGTCGACGAACTCGCTGATCAGCTCGGTGATCTGACCGGGCGCCTCGAGCATCGGGATGTGTCCGAGGCCGGGAAGCCTGGTAACCCGGGTGTCCTTGGGCAGGTTGTCGATGAAGTAGCGGTTGCCGCGCGGGGTGGGGAAGACCCTGTCCTTCTCGCACAGCACCAGGTGCGTGGGCGCCGCGACGTTGGCCAGCTCGAGCAGGCCGGGCAGTCGGAGCGTCTTGACCAGCAGCTGGACGTAGGCCGTGCAGTGGGTCGCGTCGTCGACGAGGGCGACCAGGTCGGCGTGGCTCGGGCCGTCGGCGGGGCCGCTGACGGGCAGCGTGGCGATCCTGCGCACCCCGGGGTACTCGAGGATGCGCGGGCCGATCAGCCGGGCCGCGACCAGCGCCGGGCCGCCGAGCAGGAACTTGAGCACCGTCTCGTACTTGGTGGCGGCGTGCTGTCCCCATCCGCCCGCGGGGGCGATGCCGGTCAGGGTGCGGGCGCGTCCGCGGCGCTCCAGTTCGAATGCGACCCAGCCGCCGAGGGAGTTGCCCACGATGTGCGCGGTGTCCCAGCCGAGCTTGTCCATCCGGCGCTCGACGTCGTCGACCAGGGCGGAGGTCTCGAGGAACCAGGTGCCCGAGCGCGTGCCGCCGTTGTGGCCGGGCATCGTCGGAGCGAAGACCTCGAAGCGGCCGGTGTCGGCGAGCTGGTCGGCGACGGTCCGCCACACGTTCTGCGAGCACAGGAACGGGTGCAGCAGGACGATCGGCTCACCGGTTCCGACGTGAATGGGGTCGCGTTCAGGCATGCGGCGACACTAAAGGTGATACCGCCGGTATCGCAAGACGGTGGTGTCGGTGCGGCTCGGCATGCTCGCGGGATGGAACTCGATGCGACCGAGAGTCGAGCAGTCGTCGATCCGGGTGCGTCATCAAATGATGACGCGGTGTCATCGAATGATGACGGTGCAGGGCGAGGGGGCGGCCTGGTGGGGGCCGTCGCGTCGGGCGATATTGCCGGGTACGCCGGCGTGACCGGGAGTCGAGCAGTCGTCGATCCGGGTGTGTCATCGAATGATGACGCGGTGTCATCAAATGATGACGCCGCCAACCGCGAAGGTGCTTCGTCAGGCGCCGAGCCCAACGCCAACCCCAACTCCTTCCGAGACCGACCGTGGTGGGAGACGGATCCGACGATTCAGGCCAACGCCCGCCGAGCGCTGGAGGAGATCGAGGATGCCGCGCCGCGGTCACCCGAGCCCACCGGCCCGGATCCGGTGTTCGCCGAGATCGTCAGCGGGGCCAGGTTGCGTGAGCTGGCTGACGCCCGCGACGACCTGGCCCGGGCCAAGCAGCGCTACGTCGACGCGATCCGAGGTGCACGCGTCGCCGGGTTCTCCTGGGGCGAGATCGGACGCATCCTCGACGTCCCGCGCCAGGCACTGCACCGCCGCTATGGCGCTCTCGGTTAGTGTCTCGCGCTGATGTCCTCGATGATCGTGAGCACCGTCAACGTCAACGGCATTCGTGCCGCCGTCAAGGAGCGGTCGGCCGACAACCTCGGCATGCTGCCGTGGCTGGCCGCGACCCGCGCCGACGTCGTCTGCCTGCAGGAGACGCGCGCCGACGACGAGCAGCTCGCCGAGGCGCTGGCCCCAGCCCTGAACGACGGCTGGCACCTGGCCTCGGCCGACCCGCACCTCAAGGGGCGCAACGGCGTCGCGGTGCTAAGTCGGAAGCCGGTCACGCGTACGAAGATCGGCCCCGGCGGTGACGTCGACGAATTCGCCTCGCACGGACGCTATCTCGAGGTCGACGTCGCAACCCCGGACGGCGACCTCACCGTCGTCAGCGTGTACTTCCCGACCGGCGAGGCGGAGACCGACCGGCAGCTCGAGAAGGAGCGCTTCATGGCCGCCGTCGCCACCCGGATGGCCCACCTACTGGAATGCGGCCGCGACGCCGTGGTGTGCGGCGACTGGAACATCGGCCACACCGAACTCGACATCAAGGCGTGGAAGGCCAACCGCAAGAAGGCGGGCTTCCTACCCAGTGAGCGGCAGTGGATGACCGATCTGCTGACCACCGGTTGGGTCGACGTGGTGCGCGTCCTGCACCCCGAGGTCCCCGGGCCGTACAGCTGGTGGTCGTGGCGCGGCAAGGCGTTCGACAACGACGCGGGTTGGCGCATCGACTACCAGGTCGCCACGCCGGCGCTGGCCGGTCGCGCGACCCTGGCCCGCGTCGAACGGGCCGACGCCTACGCGCTGCGCTGGTCGGATCACGCCCCGGTGACCGTCGAATACGCCTGACTCCACCCCGGGTCGCGGCCGAGATGCCGTAGGACGCGGGCGAAGTCGTCGTGATCGGCCGACGGCAGTGCACGTGCGAACGGTGACCCGTCCGCGTCGCGGAAGTCGCCGTCGGGTACTGCCATGGCCACCGGCACCAACGCAGCGATCACGTCGTCGGGCAGGGCGAAGGGCGCCCCGATGGTGACTGCGACGTCCCATGCGTGCACCGCGTAGTCGACGAAGTGGAACCCGATCGCCTGCTCGCCAGGGATCACGACATTGGGGCCGAATTCCGGCATGGCGAACGGCTTTTCGTCGATGCCCTCGGTGTCGAAGGCGGCGAGGACGTCGCGCGCAGCCGCGGCGTAGGTGCCCGCGGGGTCGTCGGCGACGGCACGAACGAAGCGCTCGGCCCGCCAGACGTCGGCGTCCGCACCGTGGCCGCGCGCGGCGGCCGCGAAACCGTGGTGCTGGGCGGTCATGTGGGTGAGTAGCTCGGCGAGGTCCCAGCCGGCGCACGGTGTAGGGAGCGTCAACTGATGGGGCGCGACGGCGTCGACGACCGTTACGGAGGCGAGGACGGCGGTGCAATGCTGCGGTGCGAAAGTAGGCATGTGCGTATCGTATGCGCGCGCATACGGTATGGCAACGCTTACGCTCGCCCGGTGGCTGCGACACCCAGGCGTCCGGACCTCGCCGCGATGCTCGGTCCGCTGATCCGCGAACTGATGGCCGCGGAGGCTCCCGTGCTGAAGGCGCACGGCCTGACGATGTGGGGATACGTCGTCCTGCTCGCGCTGGACCGGGGGACCGTGCGCACCCAGGCGGCGCTCGCCGAGGCAATCGGCGCGGACAAGACCCGCATCATCGCCACCCTCGACGGCCTTCAGGACGACGGCTACATCGAGCGGTACCCCGACCCCGACGACCGCCGCGTGCGAGTGCTGGCCATCACCGCCGCCGGCCGCGCGGTCAAGGACGCCGCCCAGGCCGAGATCCAGCGTGGGGAGGAGCGCTGGCTGGGCGTGCTGGACCCCGAGGAACGCCGGGTGTTCCTGCGCGCGTTGCAGCGAATGGCCCCTGGCTGACCGGGATGCCGACAGTGAGAGGATCGAGGTCATCATGAGCACTCAGCCCGTCGTCTTCTCCGGCGTCCAACCCACCTCCGATTCCCTGCATCTGGGCAACGCCCTTGGCGCGATCAAGCAGTGGGTGGGTCTGCAGGACGACTACGACGCCTACTTCTGCGTCGTCGACCTCCACGCGATCACCATCCCCCAGGACCCGGCGACACTGCGCCACCGCACGCTGGTGACCGCGGCGCAGTACCTGGCCCTCGGGATCGACCCCGCCCGCGCCACGATCTTCGTCCAGAGCCAGGTGGCCGCGCACACTCAATTGGCCTGGGCGCTGGGCTGTTTCACGGGTTTCGGTCAGGCTTCGCGGATGACGCAGTTCAAGGACAAGTCGCAGAAGGAGGGCGCGGACGCCACGACGGTCGGTCTCTTCACCTATCCAGTTCTGATGGCCGCCGACGTGCTGCTCTACGACACCAACCTCGTTCCGGTCGGCGAAGACCAGCGTCAGCACCTCGAACTGGCCCGCGACGTCGCCCAGCGGTTCAACGCCCGCTTCTCCGACGCGCTCGTCGTGCCCGAGGCAATGATCCCCAAGGCGACGGCCAAGATCTACGACCTACAGGACCCCACCGCCAAGATGAGCAAGTCCGCGGCCACCGATGCCGGCCTGATCAGCCTGCTCGACGACCCGAAGAAGACCGCGAAGAAGATCCGCTCGGCTGTCACCGACAGCGAACGCGAGGTCCGCTTCGACCGCGAGTCCAAGCCCGGCGTCTCCAACCTGCTGACCATTCAGTCGGCGGTCACCGACGTCGACGTCGACACGCTGGTCCGCGGCTACGCGGGCCGCGGGTACGGGGATCTCAAGTCCGACACCGCCGACGCCGTCGTCGAGTTCGTGACGCCCATCAAGGCGCGGGTCGACGAGATGCTCGCCGACCCGGCCGAACTCGAGGCCGTGCTGGCCGCCGGTGCGCAGCGTGCCGGTGAGGTGTCCGCCAAGACGCTCGCGCGGGTCTACGACCGGTTAGGGTTCCTGCAAAACTCGCGCTAAGGAGGCCGGATGACCGAACCGGCCGAACCCGGTCTGCTCGACCGACTCCGGTCCAGGTTCCGGTGGCTCGACCGCGCGCTGCGGGCGCAAGAGCGCTACCAGAGCCGCAAGGGTGACTTCTTCGCGGCGGGCATCACGTACTTCACGGTGTTCGCCATCTTTCCGCTGGCGATGGTGTCCTTCGCAGCCGCCGGGTTCGTGCTCGCCAACGACTCCGGGCTGCTGCTGCAGGTCGAGAACCAGATCAGGTCCGCCGTGTCGGGCGACGTCGGCGAACAGCTCGTCGAGCTGATGAACTCGGCCATCGACTCCCGCACGTCGGTGGGCCTCATCGGGCTCGCGACCGCCGCGTGGGCGGGGCTCGGCTGGATGGCCAACCTGCGCGAGGCGCTGTCGGAGATGTGGGAGCAGCGCCGCGAACCCGCCAACCTGGTCAAGACGAAGCTGTCCGACCTGTTGGCGCTGATTTCGACGTTCGGCGCGCTGGCCGTCACGATCGCGCTCACCGCGCTGGGCAACTCACGCCTGCTGGAGACGATCCTCGAATGGCTCGGCCTGCAGGACGTACCGGGCGCCGGGGTCGCCGTATACCTGGCGTCGCTGGTGCTGTCGCTACTGGTGTCGTGGCTGCTGTTCGCATGGATCATCGCGCGCCTGCCCCGAGAGACGGTGTCGTTCCGCAGCTCGGTGCGGGCGGGACTGCTCGCCGCCGTCGCGTTCGAAATCTTCAAGCAGTTGGCGTCGGTCTACCTGAAGTCGGTCGTCACCGGCCCGGCGGGGGCGACGTTCGGTCCGGTGCTCGGCCTGATGGTGTTCGCCTATGTCACCGCGCGGCTGATCCTGTTCGCGACCGCGTGGGCCGCGACGTCGGAGGACAACCTCGCCGCGGCACCCGTCGACCCACCCGGCCCTGCTTTGATCACCACGCGGGTGCAGGTACGAAACGGTTCCGGCGTGGGCACCGTCGCGGCGGCGGTGGCGGGCGCGATCGGGGCAATCGGGTTGTCGCGCCTGACACGTCGACGGCGCTAGAGCGTGCGGCGGCGGTTCAGCGACCGCGCGGCCATGATGAGCGCGAACACGATCAGCGATCCGGCGACGCCGACGCCGACGCGCACCGGGGTGGCGTCCTCGGGTGGGAGCAGCGTGGCGAGGTCCTGGGCGGCGTCGAGGGTCGAGAGCTCCTCGGCTTCCTTGGGGCTCAGCGACGGGTCGGGCTCGATCAGCGTGCCGACCTTGGTGCCGGGCTCGGTCGCGAATCCGTAGTCGAGCAGACGCGCAGCCTGCTCCCACGGCGCGATCGGCTGCCGGGTGCCGCGCAGCAGCACGGCCACCAGCCTGCGGCCGTCGCGTTCGGCCGCACCGACGAAGGTTTGGCCTGCGTCGTCGGTGTAGCCGGTCTTGCCGCCCATCGCTCCCGGGTAGTTGTCGAGCAGCTTGTTGTCGTTCTCGAGTTCGTACTCGGGCAGCTGGTAGGTGCGCGTGGCCACGATGTCGGTGAACACGTCGTTCTGCCAGGCGTATCGATAGAAGAGGCCCATGTCGTAGGCCGACGTGCTCATGCCCGGCCCGTCGAGACCCGACGGCGTGGCGGCCCTGGTGTCGCGGCCGCCGAGCTTGGACGCCAGGTCGTTGATCTTGCGCAGCGCGGCGTCCATGCCGCCCAGCTGACCGGCGAGCGCGTGGGCGGCGTCGTTGCCCGAGTGCATCAGCAGGCCGTGCAGCAGGTCGTTGACGGTGTAGACGCTGCCGTCCTTGACGCCGATCTGCGTGCCCTCGGCCGCCGCGTCGTCGGCGGTGCCAACGACCTGCTTGTTCAGCGGCACGTCCTTGATCGACTGCATTGCGACGAGCACCTTGATGACGCTCGCGGGTCGATGCCTGCCGTGCGGGTCTCGCGCGGCGATCACGTCGCCGGAGTCGAGGTCGGCGACCAGCCAGGCCTCGGCCGAGACGTCGCCGGGCACCGGTGGCGTGCCCGGTGCGGTGATGATGCCGCAGCCGGACAGGGCCTCGCCGCCCAGGGGTGTCGCGGGCACGGGCAGCGGCGCGGGCGGCGGGCCCGCCTTCGGCACCTCGGAGTCGTCGACCGCAGGCGGTGTGACCACCTTGTACGGGCAGGGGTCGGGTTCCGCGGCGGCGGTCGGGACGCCGGCGAACACGGGGACCACGGCGAAGGTGAGTGCCGCCGCGAGGCACGCGACGCGGCGCGTGAGGGGTCCGGAGGTAGCCATGGTCCTTGCAGGCTAAGAGACCGGCGCCGGATATCCGTGGAGGCACGCTGTGACTGCTGTGACTAGTGCGACCGCTGTTGCTCGCCATCCCCGGCCGAGCAGACGCAAAGGCCCCTGTTTCGACATGAATGAGGGGCTTTCGCGTCTGCTCGCGACGGGCGACCTACAGGTCGACGTACCCCAGCGCGGAGAACTCGATCGTCGACATCCACAGCCGGCCGTCGTGTTCGACGACGCCCGTCACGCCGCCGAAACCGGGCTGGTCGGTCCGGACGCCGTCGACCGCGGTGCCGTGGTCGGCGTCGAAGCCGACGACCCACACCTCGGGCTGCACCTTCGGCTGCAATCGCGACGGCAGTCGCCAGATGACCTTGCGCAGCAACGGCGTTCGCGGCATCAAGCCCTCCGCGGCGGCGTTGACCGGCGTGACGAGCGCAACCCAGATCCGCCCGTCGGAACCGGTCGAGATGTTGTCCGGCATGCCCGGCAGGTGCACCGCCAGCGGCGTGACGGTGCCCGCCCGAGGTCCGCTCAGCCAGTACTTCGACAGCCGGCGGCCCATGGTCTCGGCGAACACCAGCGCCGACCCGTCGGCGGTTACCGTCACGCCGTTGGGGAAGTACAGCCCGCCGACCAGCGTGGTGGCCGTTCCGTCCGGGTCGAGCCGGAACAGGCTGCCGGTGCCGCGCGCCTCGAGGAACGCGCCGAGGAAGTGCTCGAAGTGGAACTCGCTGGTCGACTCGGTGAAGTAGATCGTGCCGTCCGCGGTCTCGGTGACGTTGGAGCAGAACCGAAGCGGCCGTGCCTCGACCGTCGCGACAAGGACGTCGAGCACCCCGGAGGCCGGGTCGAGTGCCAACAGGCCGCGGTGGCTGTCGCAGATCAGGACGCGACCGTCGCGGGCGACGTGCATCCCGAGCGGCCTGCCACCGGTGTTGCTGACCACGGTCTGCTCGCCGCCCGGCGCGATGCGCACGATGCGGCCGTCGACCAGCCCGGTCCACAGGTTCCCGTCGGCGTCGACGACGACGTCCTCGGGACCGTGGCCGGGCACCGGCACCACCGTCACCGGCCGCGCCGACTGCTCGGGCAGCGGCTCGACCGGTGGCGGCTGCCAGCGGACTGGGTGGATCGGCGGCTTGCGAGTGCGGGCCATCCGCCGACGATAACGCGGTGGGCTACATCATCTGGCTGGCTCGACCCAAGACGTCGCTGAGGATGTCGTAGATCGCGTCGAACTCGGCCTGCCCGGAGATCAGCGGCGGCGCGAGCTGCACCACTGGGTCGCCACGGTCGTCGGCGCGGCAGTACAGCCCCGCCTCGAACAGCGCGGGCGTCAGGAAGCCGCGCAGCAGCCGCTCGCATTCGTCGTCGTCGAAGGTCTCCTTGGTGGCCTTGTCCTTGACGAGTTCGATTCCGTAGAAGTACCCCTCGCCGCGGACGTCGCCGACGATCGGGAGGTCGAGCAGCTTCTCGAGCGTCGCGCGGAACGCCGGGGCGTTCTCCTTGACGCGGTCGTTGAGGCCCTCGCGCTCGAAGATGTCGAGGTTGGCCAGTGCCACGGCCGACGACACGGGGTGCCCGCCGAAGGTGTAGCCGTGCCCGAACACCGTCTGCCCGTCGTTGAACGGCTCGAACAGCCGGTCGCTGGCGATCATCGCGCCGATCGGGGAGTAGCCCGACGTCAGACCCTTGGCGCACGTGATGATGTCGGGCGTGTAGCCGAAGTCGTTGCACGCGAACATCGATCCGATGCGGCCGTAGGCGCAGATGACCTCGTCGGAGACGAGCAGCACGTCGTACTCGTCGCAGATCTCGCGGACCCGCTCGAAGTATCCGGGCGGCGGCGGGAAGCAACCGCCTGCGTTCTGCACGGGCTCCAGGAACACCGCGGCGACGGTGTCGGGACCTTCGAACTCGATCGCCTCGGCGATCCGGTCGGCGCAGTACCGGCCGAACGCCTTCGGATCCGAGCTGAACATCTCGGGGGCTCGGTAGAAGTTCGTATTGGGCACGCGGAATCCGCCTGGGGTCGGCGGATCGAACGGTGCCTTGAACGTCGGGATGCCGGTGATGGCCAGCGCTCCCTGCGGCGTGCCGTGGTAGGCGATGGACCGCGACATCACCTTGTACTTGCCCGGCTTGCCGGTCAGCTTGAAGTACTGCTTGGCCAGCTTCCACGCGCTCTCCACGGCCTCACCGCCACCGGTGGTGAAGAAGACGCGGTTCAGGTCGCCCGGGGTATATCCGGCGAGGCGCTCGGCCAGCTCGATGGCAGGCGGCGTCGCGAAGGACCACAGCGGGAAGAAGGCCAGCGACTCGGCCTGCTTGGCCGCAGCCTCGGCCAGCTCGGCGCGGCCGTGTCCGGCCTGCACCACGAACAGCCCGGACAGGCCGTCGATGTACTTGTTGCCCTTGCTGTCCCAGATGTGGACGCCCTCACCCCGGGTGATGACCGTCGGGGTGATGCCCTCGCCGTGGCGGGCGAAGTGGCCCCACAGGTGGCGGTTGGCCTTGGCGTCGAGATCGGTGGTGGATGTTTCGGCAGTTTCAGAGATGATTGTCATCGCGTACCCCAATTGTATTGCTGCTTGACGAGTTTGAGATAAACCAAGGTTTCGGTGGATATCACTCCCGGTACGGCGCGGATCTTGGTGTTGAGTAGGTCGAGGAGGTCGCCGTCGTCCTCGCAGACCACTTCGACGATGGCGTCGAACGAGCCCGCGGTGAGCACCACGTAGTCGACCGATTCGATGGTCGCCAGCTTCTCGGCGACCTTCGTGGTGTCGCCGGTGCAGCGGATGCCGATCATCGCCTGACGGGCGAAGCCGAGCTGCATGGGATCCGTGACGGCGACGATCTGCATCACGCCCGCATCGACCATGCGCTGGACCCGTTGCCGCACCGCAGCCTCGGACAACCCCACGGCCTTGCCGATGCCTGCGTAGGAGCGGCGACCGTCGGCCTGCAGCTTCTCGATGATGGCCTTGGACAACTCGTCGAGCTGATACGCGGCACCGGGGCGGATTCGCAACGAGACAGCGGGCAACCCGGTGTGGGCGTCGGGCGTGACCATGCTCACGATTGTGCACGGAATCCGTCATGACAAGCAACCAGGCCGACGGAATCACTCGTTTCCGGTGCCCACAACGTGGGAATGCGTCGTCAACTCGGTCGCGGTGTCCCGGGCGAACGCGATAGCGTGACGTCCATGGCTCACACGGTGGCAAGCAGCTATGTCGACGGCGTCGAGGTCAAGACGGGTGGTGGTCAATTCTCCATCGTCAGCCCGGCCGACGGGAGCGTGGTGGCCGAATACGCCCTCGCCACGGCGGCCGACGTCGACGCCGCGGTGTCCTCGGCGCGTGCGGCGCTCCGCGGGTGGTCGACGGCCACTCCGGTGGACCGCTCGACCGTGCTTGCGAAGCTGGCCAGGCTCGCCGACGAGGCGTCCGACGACCTGGTGGCCGAGGAGGTCAGTCAGACGGGCAAGCCCGTGCGCCTCGCCCGGGAGTTCGACGTCCCGGGCAGCATCGACAACATCGACTTCTTCGCCGGGGCGGCGCGGCACCTGGAGGGCAAGGCGACCGCGGAGTACTCGGGCGACCACACCTCCAGCATCCGGCGCGACGCGATCGGCGTCGTCGCCACCATCACGCCGTGGAACTACCCGTTGCAGATGGCGGTGTGGAAGGTGTTGCCGGCGTTGGCCGCCGGTTGCTCGGTGGTGATCAAACCCGCGGAGATCACGCCGCTGACCACGCTGACGCTCGCGCGGCTCGCGACCGAGGCGGGCCTACCCGACGGCGTGCTCAACGTCGTCACCGGCGCCGGGCACGACGTCGGCACCGCCCTGGCCGGTCACGCCGACGTCGACCTGGTGACGTTCACCGGTTCGACACCCGTTGGGCGCAAGGTGATGGCGGCCGCCGCGGCGCACGGCCATCGCACGCAGCTGGAACTGGGCGGCAAGGCGCCGTTCGTGGTGTTCGACGACGCCGACCTCGACGCCGCCATCCACGGCGCGGTCGCTGCGTCGCTGATCAACACCGGTCAGGACTGCACCGCGGCCACCCGCGCGATCGTCGCCCAACCCCTGTACGACGACTTCGTGGCGGGCGTTGCCGAATTGATGGGCAAGGTCGTCGTCGGCGACCCGCATGACCCGGACACCGACCTGGGCCCGTTGATCACGATGGCGCACCGCGACAAGGTGGCGGGCATCGTCTCGCGCGCACCCGGCGAGGGCGGCCGCGTCGTCACCGGCGGCAGCGCGCCCGACCTGCCCGGGTCGTTCTACCGGCCGACGCTGATCGCCGACGTCGACGAGCGCTCGGAGGCCTACCGCAACGAGGTCTTCGGACCGGTACTCGTCGCGCGGCCGTTCACCGCCGACGACGACGCCATCCGGCAGGCCAACGACACCGAGTACGGGCTGGCCGCCTCGGCGTGGACGCGCGACGTCTACCGCGCGCAGCGGGCGTCGCGTGAGATCCACGCGGGGTGCGTGTGGATCAACGACCACATCCCGATCATCAGCGAGATGCCGCACGGCGGCGTCGGGGCCTCGGGCTTCGGCAAGGACATGAGCGACTACTCCTTCGAGGAGTACCTCACCATCAAGCACGTGATGAGCGACATCACCGCGGTGGCCGAAAAGGATTGGCACCGGATCATCTTCAGTAAGCGATGAGCGCCCTCGCCCCTCGCGACATCACCGACGCCCAGTGGCGCGACGTCCCCCTGCTGACGGCGACCAGCTTCGGCTCGACCTGGCATCCCGAGACGTTCGCCGCGTGGCGGACCGCCATGCCGCCGCGCAGCTCGGTGGTCGTCGTCGACGGCGACGACCTGGTCGGGCAGGCGCACTACCTGGACTTCGAGCTGACGGTGCCCGGGGGAGCAGTGCTGCCGACCGCGGGCATCACGTGGGTCGGGGTGGCGCCGACGCACCGTCGCCGCGGGCTGCTGCGCGCGATGTACACCGACCTGCACGACCGGTTCGCCGAGAACGGGTATCCGCTGGCCGCGCTGACCGCGACCGAGGGCGGCATCTACGGCCGTTTCGGCTACGGCCCCGCGACGGTCGACACCGAGTTCAGCCTCGACCGGCGGTTCGCCCGGTTCCATCGTGACGCGCCCGATCCCGGTGGCGTCCGGATCGTGCGCCCGGGTGAGCACCGCGACGAGCTCGCCGCCATCTACGACCGGTACCGGCGCGGCACACCCGGCGGCCTGGCCCGTCCGACCCCGCTGTGGGACGACCTGCTCGCCGATTGGGAGGACTCCCGAGGCGGCGGCACTGCCTGGTTCTGCTTCCTGCACGACGACGGCTACCTGCTCTACCGGTTGTTCCGCGGATCGGCGAGGACCGTTCGGGTGGAGGAGTTCACGGCCGTCACGCCCGAGGCGCACGTCGCACTCTGGCGTGCGTTGATCGGCCTCGACCTGGTCGAGACCATCACGGTGGTCAGTCACCCCGGTGACCCGCTGCCCTACCTGCTCGACGATCCTCGGCTGGTCCGCACCACCGGGTCGGAGGACGGGCTCTGGCTGCGGCTGATGGACGTGCCGAGAGCGCTGGCGGCCAGGACGTACGCAGCCGACGTCGACACGGTGCTGGAGGTCGGTGACGGATTCCGTTCCGACGGAGGACGGTTCGCGCTGTCCATCCGTGACGGCCGGGCCGAGTGCGCGCCGACCGACGCGCCCGCGGAGTTCGCCTTGGACCTCGACGTGCTGGGCAGCCTGTACCTGGGCGCACACTCGGCGGCGCTGCTCGCCGCGGCCAATCGCATCCGCGGCAGCGATCGGACGCAGCTGGCGCGCCTCGATGCCGCCTTCCGCAGCGACGTGCCCGCGCGGCTGGGCTTCCACTTCTAGGTGCCGGCCTACGGCGCCGTCGACCGCGTGGGCCGGTGTGTCACAGTGGTCGGGTGAAGTACGGGCCGGGCTGGGAACCGAGGGCCGTCGACTGGTCGTCGACGCGTGGCCGCATCCTGCTGTCGGCCTCGGTGCTGTTCGCTCAGCGCGGTTACTTCGGCACCTCGACGCGTGACATCGCCGAGGCCGTCGCGATCCGGCAGCCCTCGCTGTTCCACCACTTCCAGGCCAAGCACGAGATCTTCCGGACCCTCGTGGAACTCGACCTCGGGCCCTCGATCGACCGGATGAACCAGCGGCTCGCCGAGGACTCGCGATGGGCCGAGAAACTGCATCTGGCCATCGCGTGCGACGTCCGGGAGATCCTCGTCCAGCCCTTCGACGCCCGCGGCCTCTATCAGGACGCAGTGCTCGCCCTCGACGAGTTCGCGGCCGAGCGCGAGGGTATCGCGCTCTTTCACGACCAAATCGAGCGCGTGATCGACGGCGGTTGCCAGGCAGGTGAATTCGTGTCCTTCGAGTCGAGTTTCGTGCAGCGCGCCATGAACGGCGTGTTGTTCGAGACGTTGCGCGAACAGGGTGGTCCCTCGAGTTCGGTTCGGCACGAGCGGCCCCTGCAGGCGGCGGACTTCGTCGTGCGATCCCTGCTCGTCGACCAGGCCAGTCTGACGGAGATCCGTGAGGTGACGCGTGCGCGCCTCGGCGACCTCGAGATGGCCGTCACCTGACACACCGGGCACCGTCCCCTGAGCCACCGCCCGCAGTCGGTCGTGTGACGACTGCGTAAACCGTGTTACGAGTTCCGTCAAACCGTTCCTCTGCGGCCGACGGTGCCCTATCGTTCGATAGGGAACTCGCCATGACCTGCACGGCGTGCGACCGGACCGCTCTATCTTTCGGAGGAAAAGTTGAAGACATCGTTGATCGCCGGCCTCGCCGGCGTTGCACTCTTCGGCCTCGTGGGTTGTTCGTCGTCGTCCGACGAGGCGGCGCCGAGCCCGACCGGACCGGCAAAGGTCTCGCCGCCCGCGATCCTGGAGGCCGACACGCTCACGATCTGCGCGCCGAACGACGGCACGCCGCCGAACGTCTACCACGACGAATCGGGCAAGCTGGTCGGCAGCGAGGTGGAACTGGGCGAGGCGCTCGCCGCTCAGATGGGCCTGAAGGCGAAGTTCCACGAATCCTCGTTCGCCACGGTCATTCCCACGTTGCAGGCCAAGCAGTGCGACGTCATCATGGCCCAGCTCTACATCAAGCCGGAGCGCGAGGCCGTCGTCGACTTCGTGCCGTACGTGCTGTCCGGCACCGGCATCGCGGTGTCCGAGGACAAGCCCGCCGACATCACCGGCATGGACGACAGTCTGTGCGGCAAGAAGGTCGTGCTGGCGGTCGCCACCACGGCCGAGTCGCTGGCGCAGGAGCAGTCGGAGAAGTGCACGGCCGCAGGCAAGCCGCCGGTCGACATCACCCGCAGCAACCAGGCGGACGTGTCGATCCAGCAGGTGCAGAACGGCCAGGCCGACGCATTCATGGACACCGCCGAGACGCTGGGCTACTACGCCACCAAGACCGGCGCGAAGATCACCCCCGTGGGAGAGCCGTTCGGCACCATCGAGATTGGTGCCGCCACGCTCAAGGGCAACACCGCCCTGCACGACGCCATCGCCGCGGCACTCGGCGAACTCGAGGCCAACGGGACGTACAAGAAGATCCTCGATGAGTGGGGCATGAGCGACCTCGGCCTCTCCAGCTGATCGGAAGGCACACGGATGCAGTTCGATTGGGCGTTCTTCTGGAAGTCGCTATTCGCGCCGAGTGAATCGTTCGTCGACGGGTTGATCCTCACGATCGTCGTCTCCGCGGTCGCCATGGTCCTGGCCACCCTCGTCGGCCTGGCCGTGGCGCTCATGCGGCGCTCGCGGTTCGCGGTGGTGCGCTGGTGCGCCGGGTGCTACATCTGGGTGATCCGCGGCACGCCGCTGCTCGTGCAGCTGGTCATCATCTACACCGGGCTCGCGGCCATCGGGCTCTACCAGTTCCACGATGCATCCATCCTCGGGCTGTCGGTCAAGGCCGCCGTCCAAGCCGCGATCATCGGGCTGATGATCAACGAGAGCGCCTACATCGCCGAGATCATCAGGGCCGGGCTGGATTCCGTGCCCAAGGGCCAGTTCGAGGCGGCGGCATCACTCGGCATGACACCGACCAGGCTGATGCGCTACATCATCGTGCCGCAGTCGCTGCGCGTCATGGTGCCGCCGATGGGCAACTCGTTCAACGGGATGATGAAGACCACGTCGGTGCTGTCCGTGATCGGCGTGAGCGAGATGTTCCTGGTCACCCAGCAGATCAGTTCGGCGACGTTCCACACGTTCGAGATCTTCATCGTCGCCGCGATCTACTACCTGGCGCTCACCACGGTGTGGACGTTCATTCAGGCGGGCATCGAGAACCGGCTCACCCGGCAGCTCGGCATCGAGGTGCGCGTACCGATCACGGCGCGACTACTGGGCGCGCGTCGTGCCGGCCCCGCCGCGGCGACTAACGCAACCCTGCAACCACACGGATGAACGCCGCACCCAAGGGAGATGCCATGAGCGCGAACGACGTACGCGAGACGCCCGACGTACCCATCGTGTCGGTGCGCAACGCCTGCTGCACGCTGGGTGGACGCCGCGTCCTCAACGACGTGAACCTCGACGTGGAGCGTGGGCAGGTCGTCGTGCTCATCGGTCCCTCCGGGGCAGGCAAGACCACGCTGCTGCGGTCGGTGAACCACCTCGAGTCGTTGGACAGCGGTGAGGTGTTGGTCGCGGGCGTGTCGATCGCGCACCGCGAGGTGGGTTCCGATCGCAAGGTCGGCGTCGCCGAGCTGGCGCGCCGCCGGCGTGAGATCGGCTTCGTCTTCCAGCACTTCAACCTCTTCCCGCACATGACGGCGTTGGAGAACGTCTGGAACGGCCCGGTCCGAGTCCTTGGCCAGCCGAAGGCCAAGGCGCGCGAAGATGCCCGGGCCCTGCTTGAGCGGGTGGGGTTGGGCGACAAGGGCGAATCCCGTCCGAGCCAGCTGTCCGGCGGCCAGCAACAGCGGGTCGCGATCGCCCGCGCGCTGGCGATGCGCCCGAAGGTCATGCTGTTCGACGAACCGACCAGCGCCCTCGACGTCGAGATGGTCGGCGAAGTGCTCGAGGTGATGCGGGAATTGGCGCGCGAGGAGATGACGATGCTCGTGGTGACCCACGAGATGCGGTTCGCCAGGGACGTCGCCGACCGCATCATCGTCATGGACGCAGGCCGCATCATCGAGGACTCGCCGCCCAGCGAGCTGTTCAGTAGCCCAAAGAACGAGCGGACCAAGGCGTTCCTGTCGACGATCCACTGACTGCTCGCATCCGCCCGTTCCCCTTCCCCGAGCGAGGAGTCGAATCCCCCGTGCCCACACCATCGGCGTCGTTCACCGGAGCCCTCGCGACGCCGCACGCACTGGCGACCGAGGCAGGCATGCGTGCCTACCGCGACGGCGGCACGGCCATCGACGCCGCCATCACGGCCGCGGCGGTCTTGACCGTGGTCTACCCGCACAACGTGGCGCTGGGCGGCGACCTGATCGCGCTGGTGCGCACACCGGACGGCGACGTGCGCTGCATCAACGCCTCGGGGTGGTCGGGGCGCGGCGTCGACGTCGCGGACGTGCGCAGACGGTGTGGCGACTGGCTGCCCACCCGCGGTGCCGACACGGTGACCGTACCCGGTGGCGTGCGCGGCTGGGATACGTTGCGCACGTTCGGTTCCCGGCTCGGTTGGGCCGAGACACTGGCGGCGGCCGAGGACGTCGCGCGGGCCGGCGTACCGGTGGCGCCGTCGCTCGCCGGCCACCTCGCCGACCCCGAGAACGCGGACCTGTTCGGTGTCGCGGACTTCGATGCGGTATTCCACCCGGGCGGTCGGCCCCTGGCGGTCGGCGACGTCCTGACCCAGCCCGCCCTCGCCGACACGTTCGCGGGGCTGCGCGCTGCCGGTCCGGACGCCTTCTACGTCGGCGACCTCGCCCGCCGCAGCATCGACTACCTGCGCCACCACGGTTCGGTGCTCGACGCCGACGACTTCGCCCATTTTCGTCCGGAAGTCATGGAGCCGCTGTCGGCGGCGTTCGGTGCCCTCACGGTGCTGACCAGCCCGCCGAACACGCAGGGCTTCCTACTGCTGCGCGCCCTGCGGGCGCTCGACGAACTCGGCGTCACCGACCCGCTCGGGGACGGTCTCGGCCGGCTGATGCGCATCTTCCACCGCGGCAACGCCCTACGTCGCGACCGGCTCGCCGATCCGCGGTTCGCCGACGTGGACGTCACCGCGCTGCTGAAGGACGGCCTCGCCGACGTCACCGATGTCGGAGCTGCGCAACCGGGGCACGCTCCGGTCGCACGCGGGGACACGGTGGGCATCGCCGCGGCCGACGACCAGGGCTACGCGGTCTCCCTCATCCAGAGCGTCTACCACGCCTTTGGTTCCGGCCAGATCGACCCCGAGACCGGGATTCTGTTCCACAATCGGGGCACCAGCTTCTCCCTCGACGCGGCGTCGCCGAACGTGCTGGCGCCGCGCAAGCGGCCCGCGCACACTCTGATGCCCGTACTGACCACCGAGGGCGGGGCCGTGCGGCACGTGCTCGCCACGATGGGTGGGCAGGCGCAGCCGCAAATCCTCGCCCAGGTGCTGCTGCGTGCGCTCGACGGCGCGGACGCGCAGGCCGCCGTCAGCGGTCCGCGGGCCGCGGTGGGCGTCCAGATCGACGGCGAGACCGCCGATTCGGTGACCGTCGAGGCCGACGTGCCCGCCGACGCGGTGGCGGCGGTGGTGGCCGAGGGTCTGCTGCCCTGGCAGGTGTCGGCGCACACCGAGGCGCTCGGGCAAGCCAACGTCGTGTTCGCCGATGGTTCCGGCTCGCTGGTCGCGGCGTCGGACCCGCGCGCCGACGGCGCGGCGAGCGTCACGCAGTTTCCCCGCCGGGACCGCTAGTGCCGGTGCGGACCACGCACCTGCGGGTGTGGCTGATGATGGCGCTGACGTGCGTCACCGGACTGCTCGACGCCGTCGGCTATCTCGGTCTGGACCGGGTGTTCACGGGCAACATGACCGGCAACATCGTGATCCTGGGCATGGGGCTGGCCGGCGCCGACGGCCTGCCGGTCGCCGGTCCGCTGGTGGCATTGGGCGGCTATGTGGCCGGCGCCGCACTAGGAGGCCGGCTGGTGCACCGGCGCAAGCCTGCCTGGACGGCGGTCGTGACGGCCCTGTTCGGCTGCAGCGCCGTGGTTCTCGCGGCGCTGGCGACGTTGCTGCTGACCGTCGACGTCGTAGGTGCCTCGCCCGCGGGCGTCGGGATCGCCGCCGGCATCGCGGCGCTCATGGGCATGCAGGCCGCGACCGCCCGCGCACTCGCCGTCACCGACATGACGACGGTGGTGGTCACGTCGACCATCACGGCCTACGCCGGGGAGACGCTGTTCGCCGGGGGCACGGCGTGGCTGACGCACCGGCGGCTGTGGGCGATCGTCGCGATCTTCGCCGGTGCGCTGGCCGGGGCCTTGCTGATGCGGACCCACGTCTGCATCCCGGTGTACCTGGCCGCTGCCGTCACCGCGGTGGTCGCCGTGCTCGGGCACCGGGCGTGGGGCAGCGTCGACTAGCTGCGATTCGACGCGTGCCCGTCACACCGTCGTGGATGGGGCCTCGATTAGCAGCGTGTGGAAGTAACCGGCCCCGATCGCCGTGTAGTGATTGCCGTTGGCGGGCACGGGGATGTTCAGTTGGCCTTCCCTGTTCCTCCCGACGCCGATGGCCGTGCCGTCCGACCGCAGCAGGACGACGTGCCCCTGTGCCGCCGCCACGGCGGTGTAAACGACCCCGTCGGGCAACGCGGGCATCATGTCGATGCCGTCGAGGTCCGACAGGACCGCCTGACCGTCCGATCTGAGGAAGACCGTCCCATCCGCACCCGAGGCGACTTGGGTGTAGCGCACCCCGTCCGGCAGGACGGGCACCTTGATCAACGGGTCGGTGGAGACGGCCTGGCCATCGGAGCGCAGGAACACCGAGTGGTAGTCGCCGGCGGAGACGCCGGTGTAGACGACTCCGGCCGGTGGGGCGGGGATCGTCAACTGGCCGTCGAGGTTCGTCCCCGCCCCGACCACGGTTCCATCGGCCCGCAACGCCAGGACGTGTCCGCCGCCCGCCGAGATCTGCGTGTACGTGCCGGGCGGGATGTTCAATTGGCCGTACTCATTGTCGCCGGTGGCGAAGACCTGACCGTCCGACCGGAGGAGGACGACGGTGTCGTATCCGGCGGCCACCGCCGTGTAGGTCATCCCCGTGGGGAGCGGCGGGATCGTGAACGGTGTCTGCCGGACACCCGCGACGAGTACCGATCCGTCGGACCGCAGCAGCACGCTGTACCCGTCGCCTCCGGCAACCGCCGTGTACTGCATGCCCACCGGCAGCGCGGGGATGACGAGTTGCTTGGAGAAGTTCAGGCCCACCCCCCGGACGTTGCCGACGGCCCCGACCTCGATCAGTTGGACGAGCGGCGCGTTGACGCCGTCGTCGACGGTCAGCGTCACGGTCACGGTCTCGCCGATGTGTCGACTGGCCCACGCCGCGTCGGTGACCCTGACCCGATATCCGAAGATCAGGTCGCCGATCCTGTCTGGTGTGATTTCCAGGTGAGCGCCGCCCGTCACGGTGGCCGTCACGGGCTTGCCTTCGGGGTCGAAATACAAGGGCTGAATCACCCAGTCAGTCGAGGACAGGTCCTTGACTTCGAGGAACACCGGCGCCGCGTCAACGGTGACGGTGACGGTGCCGACCGACGTCGTGGTGCCGTTGCTGACGGTGTAGGTGAAGGTGTCCGTGCCGTAGAAACCGGCACGTGGTGCGTAGGTCACGCCGCTCGCGGTGAACGTGGCCGTGCCGTTCGTGGGTTGGCTGACACCGGTCACGGCGAGCGTCACCCCGCCGGCGTGACTGTCGTTGGCGAGAACGTCAATCGTCGTGGGCGTGCCCTGAGCCACGATGGCGCTGTCGGTCGACGCGACGGGAGGCGGCACGGCGACGCCGCGCAGCGACACGGTGGCCGGGGCGATCGCGGTCGTGGTGCCGTCGCCAACGGTGTAGGTGAAGGTATCGGCGCCGGTGTAGTTGGCGTCCGGCGTGTAGACGACCGTGGCGGTGGTGGCGTCGACTCGGACGACGGGGCCCAGCGTGCCGTGGCCGGGCGGGGTGATGATCGTGAAGGTCAGCGTATCGCCGTCGGCGTCCGTCCCGGTGAGCGTGATCGTCGTGGCGGTGCCCTCGCGGACCGTGACGGTCTGAGCGCCGCCCGCCACCGGCGCGTCGTTGACGCCGGCGATGCCTACGGTCACGGTGGCGGTGTTGCTGGTGGCTCCGGCGCGGTCGGCGACGGTGTAGGTGAAGGTGTCGGGAGTGGCTTCGTCGCCGTCGTTGACGTAGGTGATCCTGCCGGTGACGCGGTCGACGGTGACGGTGCCGTGCGCCGGTCCCGCCACGACGGTCACCGAGCTGGGGTCGAGGGTGTCGTCGACGTCGGTGTCGTTGGCCAGTACGTCGATGACGACGGTGCCGTTCTCGGCGACGGTGGTGGTGTCGTCGGTGGCGAGCGGCGGGTCGTTGACGCCGGTGACGGTGATGGTGAGCGTGCCCGATGTGGTGCGGCCGGTGCCGTCGGAGACGGTGTAGGTGAGGGTCTCGATGCCGGCGAAGTCACGGGCCGGGGCGTAGGTGACGAGGCCGCCGGGGCCGAAGGTCGCGACGCCGTGCGAGGGCGTCGTGACCCCGGTGAGGGTGAGGGCGTCGCCGTTCGGGTCGTCGTCGTTGGCGAGCACGTCGACGATCCCGGGCGTCTCCTCGGCGACGGTGAGGGTGTCGGGACGGGTGACGGGTGCCTGTCCGACGCCGTTCACCGCGAGGGTCACGGTGGCGGTGCTCGACGTGGGGCTGAAGGACAGCGGGATGCCGAACAGGGTGCGCCGAGCGGCGGCGTCGCTGACGGTGTAGGTGAACGTGTCTGTGCCGCCGGTCAGGGCGAAGGCGTCGTCGGGGTCGTACCGGAAGGTGCCGGTCGCCTGGTCGACGGTCACGGTGCCGTGGGCCGGTCCGCCGAGGGTGCCGCGGGCGGGCACGGTGTACGTGAGCCGGTCGCCGTCGGCGTCCGTGCCGGACAACGGAATCGGGACGCTCACCGATCCGGTCGAGGGCAGGGTGAGGGTGACGGATTGATTGGTTGCGATGGGCGTGGAGTTGAAGAACGTGCGCTGGATCTCGCGGCGGACGAAGGCCAGCACGGCCCACAGCAGCGTGGGCTGAGCGGGTGCTGCGGGCGCACCGCCCAAGAAGGGGGTCAGGACGGCGTTGAGGACGGTGCCGACGAAGGCGGCGGGTGCGGCCAGCAGCGTTCCGATCGGGCCGAGGCTCGGTGCCGGTGCGAAGGCGGTCGTCGTCACCGTCGACGCGGCGCTTACCGGCGCGACGGTGACCCGGGGGGTAGCTGTGACGTCGGCGCGTGGGGTGGGCTGCGCGGTGTCGACGCGCACCGTTTGGGCGGTCTGAGTGACTGGAGCGGGCGCGGGCCGAATCGCCGTGGGCGCGGCGGCGGCGACCTCCGACCCAGTCGACGAGGCGTCGTCGAGTGACGTCGGTGAATCGGCGAGCGGCGCCGGTGTCGTCGGCGCGGTCTCCTGGGGCGAGACGGGTGTCGGGGATCCACTGGTAGCGGGCGATTCCTCGATGACGATGTCTTCGACGGCAGGGGGCTCGCCGGCGCCGGGCCCTGGGCCCTCATTGGTGGACCCGTCGTCATCCGCGCGGTTGGTGCCGGTGTTGGTTTGTGCGCTGACCGTCCCCGGCGCCGGGGTGCTGGTTCCCTCACCTCGGCCGGGCGCCGCGGACGGGTCATCCGACGGGGTGCGCGACGTGGTCGTCGACGTCGGCCCGGTGGTCGTGCCCTCGCCCGCGGACTGGGCATCGTCACCGGTCGGTGCGCCCGGTGCGTCGGGGGAGGATGGCCGGGCGGCTGGGCCGTCCGAGGATGCGGAGGCAGCGCCGTCGTCGGCCAGCGCGGTGGCTGGAAACGCAACCGCCGTGCCGATGCCAAGCGCTACGGCGAGTGCTCCGACCCGCCCGACGTGGTGACTGAACCCCATGATGACCATCCCCGGTCCGACGCATGCTTCATCACGCGGAAAGTTCGGGTTTGACTCTCGCGTCAGCGCCTAGAGCCGTCGTGAATAGGGCGCTAGGCAAAGAAATACCATCGATTATTGCCGCGAGCAAGCAGGACGCACATCGCACTATCCGTGCGCTGAGCGAACTCTCAGCCGCGTAGTGGCGTCGACCTTGTTTAGTGAGCCAATGCAATAGACGGCGGTGTTCCCAAATACGTGGTGCACCGGCGGCGGGTCCGGTCGCTAGACGATGCGGATCAGCTTCTTGTTGACGAATTCGTCGATGCCGAACCGGCCGAGTTCGCGCCCGAAGCCCGACCGCTTGACGCCGCCGAACGGCAGCTCGGCACCCTCGGCGCCCACGGCGTTGACGAACACCATGCCTGCGTCGATGCGATCGGCGACTCGGCGGGCCTGCTCGTCATCGGTGGTGAACACGTAGGAACCCAGTCCGAACGGGGTGTCGTTGGCGAGTTCGACGGCCTCGTCCTCGTTGGCGACCTTGTACACCGTGGCGACGGGCCCGAAAAGCTCCTCGCGGTAGGTCGGCGAGTCGGGTGAGACGCCCGTCAGCACGCCCGGCGGGAAGAACGCGCCCTTGCGCTGACCGTCGGTGATCAGGTTCGCACCGTCGTCGACGGCGCGCTTGACCTGATCGTCGAGCCGCTCGGCGGCGGCGACCGAGGACAGCGGGGCCAGACCGTCGGCCTTCTCGAGCACCTTCTTGGTGAACTTGTCGACGAACTCGTCGTACACGTTTTCGGCGACGATGATTCGCTTGGCCGCGTTGCATGCCTGGCCGGTGTTCTCGAAGCGACCGTCGATCGCCGCCTCGACGGTCGAATCCAGGTCGTCGGTGCTCAGCAAGATGAACGGGTCGGAGCCGCCGAGTTCCAGCACGACCTTCTTGAGGTTGCGGCCCGCGATCTCGGCGACCGCTGCCCCCGCGCGCTCGGAGCCGGTGAGCGAAACACCCTGCACCCGTGGGTCGGCGATCGCCTCGGCGATCTGATCGTTGGTGGCGTAGACGTTGACGTAGGCACCCTCGGGGTAGCCGGCGTCGAGGAAGATCTGCTGCAGCGCGGCAGCCGATTCCGGGCACTGCGGGGCATGCTTGAGCACGATCGTGTTGCCCAGCACCAGGTTCGGGCCTGCGAAGCGGGCGACCTGGTAGTACGGGTAGTTCCACGGCATGATGCCCAGCAGCACGCCGACCGAGCTGCGCCGGATCAGTGCCGAACCATCGCCCTCGAGCAGCTCGATGGGCTCGTCGGCAAGGAACTTCTCGGCGTTGTCGGCGTAGTAGGTGTAGATCGCCGCGCTGAACTCGACCTCGCCGACCGACTGGTCGAGCGGCTTGCCCATCTCTCGCTGGATGATCTTGGCGAGGTCGTCCTTGCGTTCCTCGTGCAGCTCGGCGACCCGGCGGATCAGCGCTGCGCGGTCGGCGACGCTGGAGGTCCGCGACCACTCGCGGTGGGCCTTCGCCGCGGCGGAGATTGCCTGCTCGATCTGCTCGTCGGTGGCAGTCGGGTATTCCTTGACCAGCTCGCCCGTCGATGGATCGACGACGGCGTACAGGGACGTGCTCATTCGATGGTGCTCCTTCTGGGAAGCGGCATGTTCTCTTCGATCCTTCACGAAATCAGTCGCGGTCCGCAACGTTCGCGACGAAATCAGTATGCGAGGCGGTGTCCCGCGGCGGACTCACTCGGCGCGGGGCACGACCACCACGGGCACGTCCACCCCGGCCAGGATGCGTGCGGCGGTGGAGCCGAGGAAGATGCGCCGCGGCGCGGCGAAGCGGCTCGAGCCCACGATCAGCAGTGCGCCGTCGGCCCAGTTCAGCTTCTTGAGGGCGGACTCCAGGGTCAGGCCCTCGGCCACCAGCGACTCGATCTCGGGGGAATCCGGCAGGGTGCGGGCCGCGACGGCGAGGTTCTCCTCGGCCGCCTCGATCTGCATCTGGCGGACCTCCTTGACGCTGGCGGCCTCGGCGAGGTTCTCCGCCGAGACCAGCGACAGCATGCGGATGGGCAGGGTGGCGGCACTGGCCAGCGTCAGCGCGAACGGCAGGGGATTGTCGTCCCCGGGCCGGGTCGGGATGGCCGCGGTGATCGCGAGGATGGCGTCGTCCGGGTCCTCGGCGTAGCCGCGGGGCGCCAGCGCCACCGGAATCGGCGACAGGTGCAGCAGTGCCTGGGTGACCGGCCCGATCGTGTGGCCGCCGAAGAATCCGTCGCGGGCGCCGCCGACGACGATCAGGTCGGACGACTTCCGTTGGGCGAACCCGACCAGCGATTCCGCGAACGACTCACCGACGAGCACCGTCGACGTCGCGTTGACGCCATCTTCGGTCAGCGCCGACAGCGCTTGGCCGACCCACTGCTCGCCCTTGTCCACCAACAGCTGCTGATACTCGGCGCGGCCGGGATGCCCGTCGGGGTACTCCTCGCGGACCACCAGTACGACGTCGACGGTCGCGTCGAACGTCCTGGCGAGCACGCTGGCCAGCGCGACGCCGTCGTCGCCCGTCGGAGTGGCCAGGTAGCCGACCGTCAAGTGCATGTTCTCTCCTTTGGGCGCTTGGCCGAGATCTCCCGGCGTATCAGAAGGTGTCCGGGACCTTGGCCTCTGTGGAGGCGTTGAGCGTCTCGCCGCGGAAGAAGCGCTTGGTCCCGAACGCCCAGCACGCCAACATCAATGGGACGCCCAGGGCCAGCATGCCGACGCCGAGCACGAAGACGCCGCCGATGGGGCCGAACGCGGTGTAGCCGTAGTCGGGCTGGATCATGTCGATGGCGCTCTTGACGAAGGCCAACGTGAGTGCGATCGCGCCCAACAGCGGGAAGAGACCCCGCATGAAGAAGTTGCGAGCGCTTTGGAACAGCGTCTTGCGGAAGTACCACACACACGCGTAGGCGGTGATGCCGTAGTAGAACGCGACCGCGAGGCCGAGCGAGGAGATCGAATCGGCCAGCGCGTTCTGGCTGACGAGTGACAGCACCAGGTAGAAGGTGAGCGCCGAGATGCCCATGACGATCGTGCCGAACGCTGGCGTCATGTACTTGGGGTGCACGTTCGAGAACCGCTTGGGGATGGCCTCGTAGACGGCCATGGACAGGCTGCCGCGGGCGGTCGGAAGGATCGTCGTCTGCGTCGAGGACAGTGCCGAGATGGACACCGTCAGCAGTAGCAGCGAGGCGACGATGCTCCCTGCCACCGGTTCGCCGAGGATGGTGAGGGTGTCGCTGACGTTGTCCTCGTTGGTCAATCCGATGCCGGTGTCTCCGAAGCCGGCGAACGACTGCACGGCATAGGCCACCAGCACGTAGGTGAACACCAGGATCAGCGTGGTGATGACGGCCGCTCGCCCCGGTGTCTTCTCCGGATCCTTCGTCTCCTCGCCGACGGCGAGGCAGGAGTCCCATCCCCAGTAGATGAAGATGCACAGGATGACGGCGGCGGCGATGGAGGACATGTCCAGTCCGCCCGGCCACAGCCAGCTCCACTGCGGATCGATCGCCTGCTCCCCGGCCGTGCCGCTGAAGACTCGAATGAGCGCGATGACACTCACGGAGATGAGGACGCCGAACTGCACGGCGATCATGACGTACTGGATGCGTTCGGACACCACGATGCCGCGCGCACTGACCAGCGTCATCGCGATGATGAAGAACGACCCCAGCAGGACCTTCGCGGTGAGCGACTCGGCCAACTCGTCCTGGCCGAGGAACCGGTAGAGGTAGATGGCGGCGACCTCGGCGACGTTCGCGAGGACGATGATCGCCGATACGGCCAGGCCCCAACCGCCGATCCAGCCGATCCACGGCCCGAATGCCTTTGTCCCCCAGGTGAACGTGGTCCCGCAGTCCGGCGTGTCCTGCGACAGTTCGCGATAGGCGAAGGCCGTCAGCAGCATGGGGATGAAGGCGAGCACGAACATCGCGGGAGCCTTCTCGCCGACCGCCAGCACCACGAAGCCCAGGGTGGCGGCGAGGCTGTAGGCGGGGGCGACCGACGCGAGTCCGATGGTGACGTTGCCCAGCAGGCCGAGTGCGCCGGCTTGCAGGCCCTTGTCCAGAACGGCGGGCGCGGCCCCCGGCTGTTCAGCGATTGCCATGGTGGCTGAATATACGGTTCCGCTGATTACGACGTGTCGATACCACGAATCGGTTCCGTTACGGATGCCGTTACGACTGATTCCGTCGGACTGCTGGGGTTGACGGCCTGTTCCGAACCGGGGCACGTCGATAGGCTCGTGGGGTGACCACACGGGTCGACGAGTTCGAGCGGCTGCGACCGCATCTGCTCGCCGTCGCCTACCGGTTGACCGGCACGTTCGCCGACGCCGAGGACGCGGTGCAGGACGCCTGGCTGCGGTGGAACGGCCTGGGTGCCAAGCGCGATGGCATCACCGACCCCAGGGCGTGGCTGACCACCGTGGTGAGCCGTATCGGCCTCGACCGGTTGCGGTCTGCGGCGCACCGCCGGGAGACCTACGTGGGGGAGTGGCTGCCCGAGCCGGTCGTCACGCCGTTGCAGGGCGCCGATCCGCTGGCCGCGGTCGTGGCGGGCGAGGACGCCCGGTTCGCCGCGATGGTCGTCCTCGAGCGGCTGACGCCCGACCAGCGCGTGGCGTTCGTGCTGCACGACGGCTTCGCCGTGCCGTTCGCGGAGATCGCCGACGTCCTGGGCGTCAGCGAGGCGTCGGCGCGTCAGTTGGCGTCGCGGGCCCGCCGCACGGTGGCAGGCGCGCCCCCGCCCCCGCGCGACCCGAACCACGACGAGGTGGTCGGCAAGCTGATGGCCGCGATGGCCAGCGGTGACCTGTCGGCCGTCGTCGCCCTGCTGCACCCGGAGGTCACGTTCACCGGCGACTCGAATCGCAAGGCGCCGACGGCCCCTCGCGTCATCCACGGCCCGGAGAAGGTGGCGCGGTTCTTCTTCGGTCTGGCAGCCAGGTACGGGCCGAACATGTTCTCCGGCGGCAGCTTTGCGCTCGTCAACGGCGAGTTGGGCTTCTACAGCGAGCGCACCCAAACCGACGGCGACTGGCCGGAGCTGGCGCCGCGCATCCAGGCGCTCACGGTGCGAGACGGCCTGGTGTACGCCATCTGGGACGTCGCCAACCCGGACAAGTTCACCGCGTCGCCGTTGGCCGGAGTCGAGTCGCCGAACTAGGTGGCCCAGGGCACCCGGCAGGCGTCGCCCGAGCTGAAGCCCTGCTCGGTGATGCCGAGGGCGGCGTTCATCCTGGCGCGCATGTTCTCGACGCCGATTTGGTAGGTCAGCTCCATGACGCCCTTGTCGCCGAACCGGTTTCGCAGATCGGCGACTTGTTCGTCGGTGACGGTGTGGGGGTCGATGGTGATCGCGTCGGCGTAGGCGATCGCGGCGCGTTCGTCGTCGGAGAAGTGTGGCGAGGTGGCGTAGGAGTCGATCTGCTGGAGCCGGTCGAGGTCGAGGCCGTCCATGCGCATCAGCATCGATCCGAAGTCGACGCACCAGGAGCAGCCGACGGTCCGCGCGGTCCAGTAGACGGCGAGCTGGCGAACGCTGGCGGGTAGGTCGCCCGACGCCCGCTCGAGCATGCCCTCGTGCACGGCGCCGGCGAGCATCAGCCCGGGATGGTGGGCGTACACGGCGAACGGTTCGGGCACCTTACCGAAGCGACGCCTGGTGTAGCGCCACATCAGCCGGGTCATCAGCGATGCCTTGGTGGGGGACAGGGGTTCGAGTCGCGTGGTCATACTCCTCAGACGACGCAGCCCCCCGATGTGTGACACGGGGTCGCCTTCTCCGGGGGCACCTTCTCGCGGGGGAACCTTCTCCGGCGAGCGTGCGTGTCTGCGGGCGACACGCCGCTAAAGAAGCGGAGTTCGCGCACGCTCGCGGGGAACGAGTAGTTCTACCGATCCCGTCTGGTCGGGGGAACGGCAAGGTCGGGGCATGGCTTCTCAAGAGATGCGCTCGCGCGGCGAGCTGGCGAATGTCTTGTCCGTGAGCGCGGCGGTGGCGATCGCCTTCGCCTACGCGTGCGCATTCACGATTCTGGGCGACAGCGCGTACGCCTCGAAGTTCGAGAATGGCGTGCTCCCCGACGGTGTCGACGTGGCCAACGGCCGGGTAGCGGCCGTGGGGAGTCTGGGGTGCGCGACGCTGGCGTGGTGCCTCATCGCATGCGCCCTCGCGAGTCGCGTGACGAAGACCGCCGGTGCCGTGGCCGTGCTCGGAGTGTTGGCCGCCGTGCCCTACGCGGCAATGGAACTCGTCGCCTGGCAGCTCGTGTTCTGACTACCGCGAGCGTGCATGAACTCGGGTCGAAACCCGGCGTGTCGCCCGCAGACACGCACGCTCGCGGGAAGAGGTAACCCCCACAAAAGGGTGACAGGGGGTCTAGCGCGCGAACATCAGTGCGCGCTTGACCTCCTGGATCGCCTTGGTGACCTCGATGCCGCGGGGGCAGGACTCCGTGCAGTTGAACGTGGTGCGGCAGCGCCACACGCCGTCCTTCTCGTTCAGGATGTCGAGACGCTCGGCGGCGGCCTCGTCACGGCTGTCGAAGATGAACCGGTGGGCGTTGACGATCGCGGCCGGGCCGAAGTACGAGCCCTCGGTCCAGTAGACCGGGCAGCTGGTGGTGCAGCAGGCGCAGAGGATGCACTTGGTGGTGTCGTCGTAGCGAGCCCGGTCGGTCTGGCTCTGGATGCGTTCGCGCGTCGGCTCGTTGCCGCTGGTGATCAGGAACGGCTTCACGGCGCGGTAGGCGTCGAAGAAGGGCTCCATGTCGACGATGAGGTCCTTCTCGACCGGCAGGCCGCGAATCGGCTCGATGGTGATGGTGAGCTGCTTGTCGGGGTTCTTCGGCAGCAGGTCGCGCATCAGCACCTTGCACGCCAGCCGGTTGACGCCGTTGATCCGCATCGCGTCCGACCCGCACACGCCGTGCGCGCAGGACCGGCGGAAGCTCAGCGTGCCGTCGAGGTACCACTTCGCGTAGTGCAGCAGGTTGAGCAGCCGGTCGGTGGGCAGGCACGGCACGCGGAAGCTCTGGAAGCCTGCGCCGTCGGGATCGTCTGGGTTGAAACGCGCGATCTTCAACGTGACCATCACCGCGCCCTCGGGCACGGGCGGCTCCTGCTGGTCGACCTTGTCGATGACGGGTGCGCTCATCGGTCAGTACTTCCGTTCCATGGGCTCATAGCGCGTCTGGACCACGGGCTTGTAGTCCAGGCGGATGTCGGACAGCAGGTCGGTGGCCTTGGCCGAGCCCCCGGTCGCCTCGCTCTTGTCGTCGATCACCTTGTACGCCATGGTGTGGCGCATGTAGTTGGTGTCGTCGCGGTTCGGGTAGTCCTCGCGGGCGTGACCGCCACGGGACTCCTTGCGGTTCAGTGCGCCTGCGACGGTGACCTCGGCCAGCTCCAGCAAGAAGCCCAGCTCGATGGCCTCGAGCAGGTCGCTGTTGTAGCGCTTGCCCTTGTCCTGCACCGTGATTCGCGCGTACCGCTCCTTGAGGGAGTGGATGTCGGTCATCGCCTGCTTGAGCGTCTCCTCGGTGCGGAACACCGCGGCGTTGTTGTCCATCGACTGCTGCAGGGCGCCGCGAATGTCGGCGACGCGCTCGTTGCCGTGCTCGGAGAGGATGTCGCCCACCCAGCTCGTCACCATTCCCGCGGGCTGCTCGGGCATGTCGACGAAGTCGTGGTTCATCGCGTAGTCCGCGGCGGCGAGTCCGGCGCGGCGGCCGAACACGTTGATGTCGAGCAGCGAGTTGGTGCCGAGGCGGTTCGAGCCGTGCACCGACACGCATGCGCACTCGCCTGCGGCGTACAGGCCTGGCACGACGGAGTTGTTGTCGCGCAACACCTGTCCGTGCACGGTGGTCGGGATGCCGCCCATCACGTAGTGGCACGTCGGGTACACCGGCACCAGTTCGGTCACCGGGTCGACGCCGAGGTAGGTGCGGGCGAACTCGGTGATGTCGGGCAGTTTCGCCTCGAGGACGTCGGCGCCGAGGTGCCGAACGTCGATGTAGACGTAGTCCTTGTTCGGTCCGGCGCCACGTCCCTCGAGCACCTCGAGGACCATGGACCGGGCGACGATGTCGCGCGGCGCGAGGTCGACGATCGTCGGCGCGTACCGCTCCATGAACCGTTCGCCGTCGGCGTTGAGCAGGCGTCCGCCCTCGCCGCGCACGGCTTCGGAGATCAGGATGCCGAGGCCGGCCAGGCCCGTCGGGTGGAACTGGTGGAACTCCATGTCCTCCAGCGGAAGTCCCTTGCGGAACACGATGCCGAGACCGTCGCCGGTCAGCGTGTGGGCGTTGGACGTGGTCTTGTACATCCGGCCCGACCCGCCGGTGGCGAACACGATCGCCTTGGCGTGGAAGACGTGGACGTCACCGGTGGCCAACTCGTAGGCCACGACGCCGGTGGCGACGGGGCCGCCGGGCGTGTCCGACAGCACCAGGTCGAGTGCGTAGAACTCGTTGAAGAACTCCACGTCGTGCTTGACGCAGTTTTGGTACAGGGTCTGCAGGATCATGTGGCCGGTGCGGTCGGCGGCGTAACAGGCGCGGCGGACGGGCGCCTTGCCGTGATCGCGGGTGTGACCGCCGAAGCGACGCTGGTCGATGCGGCCCTCGGGGGTGCGGTTGAACGGCATCCCCATCTTCTCGAGGTCGTAGACGGCGTCGATGGCCTCACGGCACATGATCTCGACGGCGTCCTGGTCGGCGAGGTAGTCGCCGCCCTTGACGGTGTCGAAGGTGTGCCACTCCCAGTTGTCGTCCTCGACGTTGGCCAGCGCGGCGCACATGCCGCCCTGCGCGGCGCCGGTGTGGCTGCGCGTCGGGTACAGCTTGGTGAGCACTGCCGTGCGGGCGCGGGGGCCTGCCTCGACGGCGGCCCGCATGCCCGCGCCGCCGGCACCCACGATCACGACGTCGTAGCGGTGTTCAGTAATCACTTCGAGATCACCTGACTTCTTCCAAAGATCGATATTGCCCGTTCCGCGCGCCCTGTCACGAGATGTTCGGGTCGAACGTCAGCAGCACGTAAGTACCCAGCACCAGCGTGAACACGATCGACAGCAGCAGCACGGTGTTCAGCCAGAACTTCGTCGAGTCCTTGCGGGTGTAGTCGGCGATGATCGTCCGCATGCCGTTGCCGCCGTGCAGCTGAGCCAGCCAGAGCAGCGCCAGGTCCCAGGTCTGCCAGAACGGTGACGCCCAGCGCTGCGCGATGAAGTTGAAGTCGAGGCGGTACACGCCGTTCTCGACCATCAACATGATGTAGAGGTGGCCGAGCGCCAGGAACACCAGCACCAGCCCGGAGAAGCGCATGAACAGCCACGCGTACTTCTCGAAGTTCGGCATCGCGCTGCGACGGCGCGGGGCGCGCGGGTTGTCGAGCCCGGCGGGCCGGTCGAAGGCCCGCTGCATCACGGGTGCAGGGCCGCCACGCTCGCTGAGGTGGTCGTAGGGGTTCTCCACTGCGGGGCTCATAGGAAACGCTCCACCATGTGCATGCCAATCACTCCAAGGGAGCCGACGAGGGCGGCGATGAAGACTCCGGCGACGACCCACAGCATCTGACGCTGGTAACGCGGACCGTCCTTCCAGAAGTCGATGAGGATGATCCGGATGCCGTTGAGGGCGTGGTAGAGCACGGCCGCCACCAAGCCCATCTCCATGAGGCCGATGACCGGGGTCTTGTAGGTCTCCATGACCTGGTTGAGCGCCTCGGGGCTGACGCGCAGCAGCGCCATGTCGAGCACGTGCACGAAGAGGAAGAAGAAGATCGTCGCGCCGGAGATGCGGTGGAGAACCCACGACCACATGCCCGGGTCGCCGCGGTAGAGAGTGCGGCGGCGCGGTGGGGACGATCGCGGGGCCGGTATGGCCGAATCCGCGGCTGTTGCTGTACTCATTTTCCGACCTCCAACGCCATCGGTGGACGTCCGGGCGAAAGGTCCGTGCGATTGTTGCTCAATCGGCGGCGAACCTGCCCAAACCTCGGGTGGGACTCTAATCCCAATAGTCCTCTCCAAAGAACTAGCGTGTGGGCAGGGGTAGCCCTCTCAACGGCGAAGTTAGGGTGTCCTAGCTAGTGATTCGAGCCACCGACCCATGTTTTCGGAATGCATTCAGAGCGCGACCGGCGGAGCTGACGTGACCACTGAAATCGACTGGAATCTGTTGCGCGACAAGGCAATGGACGTCTCCGGGCATGCCTATGCGCCCTACTCCCGGTTTCCGGTCGGTGCGGCCGCACTGACCAGCGATGCGCGGATCGTCGCCGGTTGCAATGTGGAGAATGTCTCATATGGCCTGGGTCTCTGTGCCGAGTGCGCTGTGGTCTCGGCCCTACATTCCGGCGGCGGCGGACGCCTGATCGCGCTGGTGTGCGTGGACGCCTCCGGGCACCTCCTGATGCCGTGTGGACGCTGTCGCCAATTGCTTCTGGAGCACGGCGGCGCCGACATGCTGATCGCCCACCCGGACGGCCCGCGGCCGCTGCGCGACCTGCTGCCCGACGCGTTCGGCCCCGACGACATCGAACGCGTGCACGCGGGAGGGCAAACGCAGTGACCCAGTTCACTTCCGAAGGGGCTCGGGGTACGTCCGACAAGGCGCAAGCCCACCTCGACGCACCCACCGTCATCCGGACCAAGCGCGACGGACGCGAGCTGTCGGACGCGGCCATCGACTGGGTGATCGACGGGTACACCCACGGTCGCGTGCACGACGAGCAGATGTCGGCGTTGTTGATGGCCATCTTCTTGCGCGGAATGGCGCCGGGCGAGATCGCGCGGTGGACGGCCGCCATGATCGGCTCCGGCGAGAGGTTCGACTTCACCGATCTGCGGCGCGACGGGCGGCCGTTGGCGTTGGTGGACAAGCACTCCACCGGCGGGGTCGGGGACAAGATCACCATCCCGCTGGTGCCCGTCGTGATGGCGTGCGGCGCCGCGGTGCCGCAGGCCGCCGGGCGCGGACTAGGGCACACCGGTGGGACGCTCGACAAGCTCGAGTCGATAGCCGGCTTCACCGCCGAGATCTCCAAAAGCCAGATTCGCGAACAACTTCAGGGCATCGGCGCGGCTGTGTTCGCCGCGGGTGATCTCGCGCCCGCCGACCGCAAGATCTACGCGCTGCGCGACGTCACCGCCACGACCGAGTCGTTGCCGCTGATCGCGAGTTCGGTGATGAGCAAGAAGATCGCCGAGGGCGCCCGTGCGCTGGTGCTCGACTCGAAGGTCGGACGCGGTGCGTTCCTCAAGACCGAGGACGAGTCGCGCGAATTGGCCCGCACGATGGTCGACCTCGGCACGGCGCACGGGGTCCCGACGCGCGCACTGCTCACCGACATGAACCGGCCGCTCGGCCGCGCCGTGGGCAACGCCGTGGAGGTCGCCGAGTCGCTCGACGTGCTGGCAGGCGGGGGCCCCGAGGACGTCGTGGAGCTGACCCTGGCGCTGGCGCGGGAGATGCTCGATGCCGCGGGGGTCGGTGGCACCGATCCGGCGCAGACGCTGGCCGACGGCACGGCCATGGACTGCTTCCGCGCGCTCGTCGCCGCGCAGGGCGGGGACCTGTCGCACCCGTTGCCGGTCGGCGCCCGTTCCGAGACCATCACGGCGGCCCGCGGTGGCACGATGGGTGACATCGACGCGATGGCGGTGGGACTGGCGGTGTGGCGGCTCGGTGCGGGTCGCTCGGCCCCCGGTGAGCAGGTGCAGTTCGGAGCGGGCGTCGTGATGCACCGCCGACCGGGCGAGCCGGTCGCGGCGGGCGAGGCGCTGTTCACCCTCTACACCGACACCGAGGAACGGTTCGCCGGAGCGATGGCCGAACTCGACGGCGGATGGCAGGTGCTCTCGGCGGACGATCCGAAGCCCGAGATCGGCCCACTCATCATCGATCGGATCACCTAGGAGCTGCGATGACGACGCCGTTGACACTGGAGAACATCCAGCAGGCACCCAAGGCGCTGCTGCACGACCACCTCGACGGTGGATTGCGGCCCGCGACCGTGGTGGAGTTGGCCGCCGAGTGCGGGTACGACGACCTGCCCGAGACCGACGTCGACGAACTCGCCACGTGGTTCCGTACCCGGGCACACAGCGGGTCGCTGGTCCGCTACCTCGAGCCCTTCGCGCACACCGTCGGCGTCATGCAGACCCCCGAAGCGTTGCACCGGGTCGCCAAGGAGTGCGCCGAGGACCTGGCCGCCGACGCCGTCGTCTACGCCGAGGTGCGGTTCGCCCCCGAGCTGCACATCGAGGGCGGGCTCTCGCTCGACGCGGTCGTCGACGCGGTGCTCGCCGGGTTCGCCGACGGCGAGAAGGCCGCAGCTGCGGAGGGCCGGCCCATCACGGTGCGCTGTCTGGTGACCGCGATGCGGCACGCCGCCCGGTCGCGCGAGATCGCGGAGCTGGCGATCAGGTTCCGCGACAAGGGCGTCGTGGGCTTCGACATCGCGGGCGCCGAGGCCGGTTACCCGCCCAGTCGCCACCTCGACGCATTCGAGTACATGCGAGGCAACAACGCGCGCTTCACGATTCACGCCGGCGAGGCATTCGGTCTGCCGTCGATCCACGAGGCCATCGCGTTCTGCGGGGCCGATCGGCTCGGGCACGGTGTCCGCATCGTCGACGACATCGAGCGCATGCCGGACGGAGCGATTCGCCTCGGCCGACTCGCGTCGCTCCTGCGGGACAAGCGCATTCCGTTGGAGATGTGCCCGAGCAGCAACGTGCAGACCGGCGCCGCGCCGAGCATCGAGGGTCACCCGTTCGATCTCCTGGCGCGGCTGCGCTTCCGCGTCACCGTCAACACCGACAACCGGCTGATGAGCGACACCACGATGAGTCACGAAATGCGGCTGCTGGTAGACGCTTTCGGCTACGGGTGGACCGATCTGCAGCGGTTCACGATCAACGCGATGAAGTCGGCGTTCATCCCGTTCGACGAACGTCTGTCGATCATCGACGACGTGATCAAGCCGCGCTACGCGGTACTCGTCGGCTAGCCGAGCACGTCGCGGAGGCGGTCGGCGAACGCGTCGGGCACTGCCATGAAGCCGCCGTGGTCGCCGGGGAACTTGGCGAGTTCGGCGCCGAGCAGGTCGGCGGTGGCACGCGACGTCGCGTCGGTCAGCAGCGTGCTCGATTCGACGCCCAGTCCGATCACGATCCGCGCGGGTGCCGCGCGCAGGGCCTCGACGTCGGGGCGGTACCGCGTCGTCGACGCGAGGTCGTGTTCGAAGAACCGGTCGGACTCGGCGGCCTGATCACCCGTGGGTTCCGGGGCGCCCTGATCACCGGGCCCGTAGCCCTCGGGCAGGTCGAAGCCTGCGTTGACCATGAAGTGCACCCAGGCGGCCTGGAATCCGTCCCGGTGGTAGGTCGCGATGATCGCGTCGGTGGCCGCCCGTTGCTCGGCGGCGTCGGAGAGAAGTTCGGTCAGCGGCGGTTCGTGGGCGACCAGGGTGCGCACCTTGTCGGGGTGCCTGGCGACGAGTGCCAGACCGGTGACAGCGCCGCCGCTGGAGCCGAACACGTCGGCGGGTCCGGTGCCGACCGCGTCGATGATCGCGGCGACGTCGTCGGCCCGGATGTCTGGCGTCGACGGGCTGGTCGGATCGTCGAGCCGGCTCCCGGCGTACCCGCGCGGGTCGTAGGTGACGACGGTGTAGTCGGCGGCGAGTGCGTCCGCAACGGTGGCGAACTCGGAGGCGGCCATCGGTGATCCGATGACGAGCAGCAGGGGCCCGGAGCCACGCACCTCGTAGTGCAGGCGTGCGCCGGGAACGTCGAGCGAGTGGGTGACGACTCCGTCAGTGATGGTCATGCCGGTGCAGACCCGCTGCCGCGGCAGAACTCATCGCGTCACTCGGTGCGCAGTCGCGACTCGACGAACGTCTCCAGTTGCTCCCACTGCGCGACGGCCTTGGCGTACGGCGCGGGGGGCGCGGTCACCGTCTCCGGATCCAGCGCGTGCGCCACGAAGCGGCCCAGTGGCTGGTCGGGGTCGAGGGCGGCGTCGACAGTGGTGTCCTCGGCGTAGTCGCTGACGTCGCGCAGCAGTTCGACGGCGAGGTCGAGCTGGTCGCGGTCGATGGCGTCGGGTCCGTCGGCGATGTCGTCGGCGAGACCGCTGAGGACGTAGACGTTCTCCTCGGTGACCTCGATCTCGAGCGAGCCGTCGGTCGCGGCGGTCCGGACGTCGTCGTAGGTCGACAGCTCCGACAGGTCACTCTCGTGTTCGTCGGCGAGGTACCGAGCCAGCGCGCGCTCGGAGCCGAAGACGCTGATGCGTCCGTTGCGACCGAGGAAGACCGGGTTCTCACCGAGGTAGCAGCGCAGCGTGTAGTAGGTTCCACCGCGGCTGATGATGCGGATCGGGTCAATGCCGACCTGGACCCAGAAGTTCTCGTCGGTGCCGAGGACCTGATCCTCGGCGTGCGCGGCGAGCGCGTCCTCCTCGTCGTCGGTGTCGACGACGCCGTCGATCACCGGCTCCTCGACTTCGGGCTCGTCGGGTTCGGGCGCAGGCTCGGCCAGTTCTGCCGCGGCCTTCTCAGAGGCCGCCGAGTCGACGTCGGGAACGGTGACGATTTCGTCGATCGAGTCGAGCACGGATTCCCAGTTGCGGCCGATGACGCCTTCGATCTCGGCCCAGCGCTTGCGGCCTGCGCGTCCTGCGAAGACGTCGATGCCGCCGCCGAGCGAACCGAGCACCGGGTTGCCGTTGAAGAACTTGGCGACCGCGGTCAGGTCACAGACCGATCCGAGGGACTGCACGATCGACAGCGACCGCAGAAGCGATGCCACCGAGGCCTCGGTGGGCTTCTCGGCCGCGACCTCGGGAACGTCGACGAGGTCGTAGACGTGCTCCTCGTCGGGGTCGCAGCGGTGGGCCGTCGCCTCGACCAGAGCCGGCCACGCGGGGTGGTCGGCGAGGTCATTGTCCTTGCTCGACCGGACGAACGCCACCAGGTCGGCAACCGACTCGAAGGCGTAGAGATCGTCGTCCTTGCCGAGGAAGCCCTGCCATTCGTCGTCTGCGTCCCGCCAAGACGGGGCCCACAGGGTGTACAGGTCGCCTTTGGTCAGTCCGAGCCGGACCGGCACGATTTCCGCAGCCATGCGGCACAGCGTAACGACGTTGCTCGTGGAACTGACACGGTCCTCGTTCGGAGGGGTCGCGTCGGTGAGGTTCGGGCTATTTGCTCGAGTCCGGTCGGTTCACCGAGGCCTGCCATGCGGCCACGCTGAGCATGATGAGGTACGCGCCTGCGCCAAAACGGTAATTCGTGCCGAGGACCATGCGACGCTCCAATGCTTGCGGTGTGTGTCCAGGTTCCCCGTCGATGGTCCTCAGCAAACCTGAGAGTTCCACTCAATTCACCTCATAGAAAGCTAAGTCTTGCTTAGATGCCGCGATGTCGTTCGGGCGTCGAACGGCCATGTCGGTTTCAGCGACACCGTCCATGTCGTCGATCGTCATGCCGTCGGCCGCCAGAAACCCTGAAATCCCTGGCCCGCGTTGGTCGTACGCACGGGGGAGAGTTGCACCGGGTCGCCCGCCTCCACCATCAGGCCCTCGCCCACGATCATCGCGACGTGCCCGTCCCACACGGCGAGGTCGCCCGGGCGTAGTGATTGGCCGTCGACCGGGGCACCGATGTCCTGCTCCTGAGCCAGGCGCGGGATGTCCAACCCCGCTTCGCGGTATGCCCACTGGGTCAGCCCACTGCAGTCGAGGCCGACGCCGGGTGTGGTGCCGCCCCAGTCGTAGGGGACTCCGAGCTGGGTCAGGGCGTGTCGTACGGCGCTGGCCGCCACTTCGTTGGGCGCCGTCGCACTGCCGCCGCCCGGGAGGTTGATCGCCGTCTCGCTGCCGAACTGCTCGGGACGGGTGGTCGTCACGGGTCGGCCTGGGGAACTGCTGGGGCTGCCGCCGGTGGTCGAGCCGGCGGGCGCAGCCGCCATGGACCGAAGTCCCGACGCGGCGGCTGACAGCGGTGCGGCGGCGGACCACCCGGCTGGGCTGGTCGGTGTGGCGGTGGGCGGGGTGGTGGACGCGGTGGGCGGGGTGACTGCGGCCTGGTGGGTGGCCAGGTCGGTGGTCAGGCCGTCCACCACCGTCGCTGCCTCGTCGAGTGCGTTCTGCGCCTCCGCGGCGAGCGCCTCCGCCACCCCGGGCTCGTCGAGGTGTGGCTCGAGTTCCGCCGCCCTCGCCTCGAATGCGTCGATGATCGCGTCCAGCCGTGCCCTGGCGCGGGCGACGGCGTCGGCTGCCGCACCGACCGTAGCTCCGAGGCGTTCGGCGCGACCGGCCAATGCCTCGATCGCCTCGACCGTGTGGCGAGTGAAGTCGTCCGCGGCGACGGCCGCCTCGCCGGTCCAGTTGGTCCGCGCGGTGTCGCTGCTGAGCGCCGCGGCGACGTCGGCCAGGGCGCTCGGGAGGCCGGTGAGTCCGCCGGCCACGTCGGTCGAGCCGGTGCCGAGCGTCGCTCGTAGGTCGTGGAGTGGCGCGGCCAGCGCCGCTGTGACTGAACCCGGCACCGATCAGATCCCGACGGAACCGACGGCCTGGCCGACTCGGAGGTCCGCCTCGTCGAAGGCGTCGGCCGTGGTGGTTCCTGCGTCCGACGCGGCGACGACGCGCGCGGTGAGCCCCTCGGCGGTGTGGGCCTGGGAGGTCAGTGCGTCGGCGACCGCGGCGAGGAACGCGGTGCCGACGGACCCGAACGCGTCGGGTGGCGGGGCGACTTTCGCGAGCGCGGCGGCGAGCGCTTCGAGGTCGGTCGCGTGCCTGGCGTGGGACGTGGCGAGGGCGCGGATCGCGGGGATGTCGGCGTGCACGTAGTTACGACGCCGGTCGAAGCGGTTCGGTTCCATTAGGGTTCCGCCCATGGACGTCCGGGTCGTCGATCATCCTCTCGCCGCTGCGCGATTGACCAAGCTGCGCGATGAGCGCACCGACAACGCCGGGTTCCGCGCCGCGCTGCGCGACCTGACGTTGATGCTGGTGTACGAGGCGACCCGAGATTTGGAGTCGGAAGCGGTGCCGGTGCGCACGCCGCTCGCGGACACGACCGGGTCGCGGTTGGCCTCGCCGCCGCTGCTGGTGCCGGTGCTGCGGGCGGGGCTGGGCATGGTGGATCAGGCGCACGCCCTGATCCCCGAGGCGCACGTCGGTTTCGTGGGGGTGGCGCGGGACGAGACCACGGCGCAGCCGACGCCGTACCTAGAGTCGCTGCCGGAGGATCTAAGTAGGCAGCCGGTGATGGTGCTCGATCCGATGCTGGCGACCGGCGGGTCGATGGCCTACACGCTGGGGCTACTCAAGGCTCGTCGGGCGGTGGACATCACGGCGGTGTGCGTGGTGTGCGCGCCGGAGGGCATAGCTGCCCTGGATCGGGTGGTGCCGGACCTGAAGCTGTACACCGCAGCGGTGGACGACGGCCTCAACGACGTTGCCTACATCATGCCGGGGTTGGGCGACGCCGGAGATCGGCAGTTCGGTCCGCGCTGATTTACGTTCTTGCGGTTGATGATTCGGGTACCTGGCGGCTGATCGTCGGGGCTCGCCCATCGAAATGTCATCCCTCGTGCGACAACTCGAGTGTGGTTGGTGCCGCCGCTGATGCCGCGCTTCAGCGCACTACACCCTGGGTACGACGAAAACACTGCCATGCCAACGGGTTGTCCACAGAGCCACTTTCATCCACACCCTGGCCACGACCGCTTTTCGCCGGACCAACTTGTCGTACCGCAGTAGTAGATTCGAATGTATGTTTGATCGATTCGCCACCGCCTTCGACGCTTCTGGCACCGTCGGGGATTGGGCGCGGGTCGAGGCGGCAGCGACGGCGCGGCGGCTGGCGGCGATGGTCGTGCTACTGGATCGGGCCTACGCCGCCGACGGGTCGGCTGACCGTGAGCAGTGGTACTTGGACAACTGGGGAGCAGTGGCCGCCGAGATTGGGGCAGAGCAGAACATCACTCAGGGTGCTGCGTCGCATCAGTTGTTGATTGCCACTGCGCTGCGCGATCGGCTGCCTCGAGTGGCGGCACTGTTTGCGCAGGGGTTGGTGTCCTACCGCGTCGTGTCGGCGATCACGATGCGGACGGCGCTAGTGCGTGACCGTGATGCGCAGAAGGCGGTCGACAAGGCCTTCGCCGAGGTGCTCGCGGACTGGGCGCCGATGTCGGAGGAGAAGCTCAACACGGCGATCGATGCGATCGTCGCCGAGCACGACCCGCACGGGGTGTATCGCACGAAGCTCTCGGCCAAGGGCCGCAACATCCAATTCGACTACGACGGCTCCGGCACGGCCACGATGTTCGGCACGCTGTTCGCCACCCACGGCAAGGCCCTCGAGAAGCGCTTGAACGTCCTGGCCCACACCGTGTGCCCGGGCGATCCGCGGACCGTCGAGCAGCGACGCGCCGACGCGGTCCACTCCATCACCCACGCACTCGACTACCTGCCATGCCTGTGCGGCAACGACGACTGCCCAGGACCCAAGACGCCTCCCACCGGCAACGCCGTTGTCTACGTGGTAGTCAACGAGGACACCCTCGACGAGTCCGATGCCGCGAAGGCTCAGGACGCCGCGCTCGACGGCGAACCCGATCCGCTGTTCGACAAGCCACTGTCAGAGATCACGACGTGGGATGAGTTGGGCGGCAACACCGGAGCGGACTGCAGCGATGACTTCCACGTGGATGCCGAGGGCGAAACTCCAGACGCGGCGTTGAACGACGAGACTCCGATAGCCGAACCGGATGCGAACCACACGAACCGCGACCAGCCCGCCACCCGCCCCGGCACCATCATCGGCGGCCCATTCCTCCCCGGGTCCCTCGCCCGCCGCTTTGCACTCACCGCCAAGGTCCGCAAGGTCTGCCACCCCGGCGACAGCCCACCCGAACCCCGCTACACCCCATCGCGGCGGCTCGCGGAATTCGTCCGGTGCCGAGACCTGACGTGCCGCTTCCCAGGGTGCAGCGAACCAGCCACACACGCAGACATCGACCACACCATCGCCTGGCCGGTCGGACCCACCTGCGCGTCGAATCTCAAATGCCTATGCCGCCGACACCACCTCTTGAAAACCTTCTGGGGCGGACCCACCGGCTGGCGAGACCGACAACTCCCTGACGGCACCATCATCTGGACCTCACCTAGCGGCCGGACCTACGTCACCGAGCCGGGTAGCAAGCTGCTGTTTCCCAGCCTCTGCGCGCCCACCGCACCGGTCACCATCACCGACGAGGCCAAAACCAAAGCACCACAACCTAACCCGGGCCTCACCATGCCCCGCCGCCAACGCACCCGCGCCCAAGGCCGCGCGCAACGCATCACCGACGATCGTCGACTCAACGAAGAAGAGGCCCGGTTACGAGGAGGTGGCCCGCCTTGGTAGCTGCCCCGCGGTCGAGGCCAACCCGCCACCGACGATCACCAGCGAGAGACCTCGTCGGTGAGTCGCTCGAGCAGTCGTGCTGCGTCGGTCCGAGCGGCGCCAACGTCATCCGCGCGTGCGAGCCGAACCTCGATGTAGCACTTCAGTTTCGGCTCGGTCCCCGAGGGTCGGGCGACGACCCGGACCGACGTCGCATCGTTGCCGCCCGAGAGGATCACCGCATCGGTCTTCTGCTGCCCGCGCCGCGTCGACAGGTCCTCGACGGACAACGCGAAACCCGCGACCCCACTCGGCGGCGACTCCCGCAGGCCGGCCATTGCCGAGCGCGCCGCATCGACGTGGGGGAAGCGGCGCGACACGGCTCCCGTCGCGTGCACGCCATGCTGGCCGAACAGGGTGTCCAATGCCTCCGGCACGGTGCGGCCCTCCCGACGGAGCGTCGCCGCCAGATCGCACACCAGCACCGCAGCGCTGATGCCGTCCTTGTCGCGCACCGCCGACGGGTCGACGCAGTGCCCGATGGCCTCCTCGTACGCGTACACAAGGGTCTTGCCGGGCCGGTCGGCATCGGCACGCGACAACCACTTGAAGCCCGTCAGCGTCTCCACGTGTTCGGCCCCGTATCCCGCGGCGATCGACGCCAGCATCCGCGACGACACCACCGTGCTCGCGACCACGCTGCGAGCCGCCTCGTCCGAGTCAAGACGCGACAACACGTAATCGCCCAGCAGCCAACCCGTCTCGTCACCGGACAGCATGCGCCACCCATCGGTCGTGGGAATGCCGACGGCGCAGCGATCCGCGTCCGGGTCCAGCGCGATCGCGACGTCGGCATCTACGTCGGCGGCCAAGGCGAGCAGCAGGTCGGCGGCGCCCGGCTCCTCCGGGTTGGGAAAGGCGACGGTGGGGAAGTCCGGGTCGGGTGCGAACTGCTCGTCGACCACGTGCACGTCGGTGATCCCTGCCTCGCGCAGCACCTGCAGCGCCACCTCGCCTCCGACACCGTGCATCGCCGTCAGCGCCACGCGGACGTCACCCGTGTCGCGCCGCACCGTCGCCGCGCGGTGCACGTACTCGTGGATCAACTCGCTACCGACGGGGGAGACCTCGACGCGTTCGGGCTCGTCGGGCGCGATCGCCATGGCGGCCTCGACCTCGCGGTCGGTCGGGCTGATGATCTGCATGCCACCGTCGCCGAACACCTTGTAGCCGTTGTCCGCAGGCGGGTTGTGCGATGCGGTGATCTGCACCCCCGCCACGGCATTGTGATCGCGCACCGCGAACGCCACCACCGGCGTCGGAACCGGGTCGGCCAGCAGCATCACCGAGAAAGCCTCGGCTGCAAGCACTTCGGCCGTCGCGATGGCGAAGTCGTCCGAGTGATGACGCGCATCCCGGCCCACCACGACCAGCGACCCGCCCAGGCATCGATCCTTCAGCACCTTCGCCAACGCCCACGTGGCTCGCGTCACGGTCCCGACGTTCATGCCGCCGGGGCCCTCGCGCATCGGCCCCCGCAGGCCCGCGGTGCCGAATGCCAGTGGCTGCTCACTCATGGGTTCATTGTGCGGGGTCGCCGTCGGCGAGCTTGCGCAGCACGGGCGCCACCAGCATCAACAGATCGAACTCCAGATCGGTCAACGTGTCCCGCATCGCCGAGTGCAGCCATTCGTCGCGTTCGGCGCGGTCGGCCTCCAGCAGTGCCATGCCGTCGGGCGTGATCTCGATCAGTTGGCGCCTGCGGTCCTCGGCATCGGTCCGCCGCGCCACCAGCCCGCGCCCCTCGAGGTGATTGATGCCGTCGGTCAGCGACTGCACCCGCACGTGCATGCGCGTGGCCAGTTCGGCAGGCGTGGTGACGCTGGCCCGGCTCACCTCACCGAGGATCTGCTGCTGACTCAGGGTCAGCCCATTGTCGGATCGGTGCCTGCGCAGCTGACGGGTCAACGCCATGATCGACTCGCGCAGCTCGGTGGCGTTGGCCTTCCCGTGGGATGAAGTCTTCCCGGGGAGTGAACCAGTGGATTGCATTACCAAGTTATACCTTGGCATCGCCGTGATGAACACCAGCTTGAGATCTTGAAATGCCAAGTGCATACTTGTCTTCGTGATGCGATGGGCGTTGTTGGTGGTGGCCTCGGTGGCGGTGACCGTGCCGCTCACGCTGCTCGGCGTACCGTCCGCGGCGCTCTTCGCCGCACTCCTCGTCGGCATCGCCCTGGCACTGACGTCGCTCGCACCCTCGGGCGTACCGCGCAAGGCCGGCATCGCGGCCCAAGGTGTCCTCGGCGTCTACATCGGGACGATGGTGCACCGCGACGCGCTCGACGCCCTGGGCTCCAATTGGGGCATCGTGGTCGGACTCGCCCTCGCCACCCTGGGCCTGAGCCTCGCGGCAGGCGCGCTGCTCGGCCTGCACCGCGACGTCACCCCGCTCACCGGCGCCCTCGCCCTGGTCGCAGGCGGCGCGTCGGGTCTGGTCGCGATCGCACGGGAACTGGGCGGTGACGACCGGGTGGTCGCCGTCGTGCAGTACCTGCGGGTCGCGCTCATCACGGCGTCGATGCCCATCGTGGTCACGCTCGTCTACCACGCCGAGAAGACCGGCCAAACGCGCGTTCCGGTCGAAAGCACTACGCTGCCCTGGTATCTCAGGGTCGGCATGCTCGTCGTGATCGTCCTCGTCGGCGCCACGGTCGGCCGGTTGATCCGGCTCCCCGGCGCGGGACTACTCGGGCCGATGGCCATCACGATCGCCCTGGAGTTGACCGGCACGTCGTTCGGGCTGGCCGTACCGCTGGCCCTGGTGCAGATCGGCTACGCCGTGATCGGGTGGCAGGCCGGCGTGGCGTTCACCAGAGAGTCCGTCCGCTCCATCGGTCGCGCACTGCCCGCGGCACTCGCGCTCATCGTCTTCCTCAACGTGGCCTGCGCGGGCCTCGGCGTGCTGCTCGCCCGGTTCACTGGCATCAGCCCGCTGGAGGGCTATCTGTCGACCAGTCCCGGCGGCATCTACGCCGTGCTGGCCACCGCGGTCGAGACCGGCTCCAACGTGACGTTCATCGTCGCCGCGCAGGTGGTCCGGGTGCTGCTCATGCTGTTCGCCGCACCGCTGATGGCACGCGGCTTCGTCAAGTACGCCTACAGGCGGGCCAGCACCTCGCCGAGCAAGGAACCCATCCGCGTCGCCGACTGACGGCCCGCCTCGAGCACCTCGGCGTGCGACAGTGGCTGGCCCGTCATGCCAGCGGCCAGGTTCGTCACCATCGACAGTCCGAGTACCTCGGCGCCCGCAGCGCGCGCCGCGATCGTCTCGTGCACCGTCGACATGCCGACCAGGTCGGCTCCCAGCACCCGCAGCATGCGGATCTCGGCAGGCGTCTCGTAGTGCGGCCCCGGCAGACCCGCATAGACGCCCTCGCTCAACGACGGGTCCACCGTCAGGGCCAGTGCCCGCAACCGCGGCGAGTACGCGTCGACGAGATCGACGAACTCGGCACCCACCAGCGGCGACCGGGCCGTGAGGTTCAGGTGATCGCTGATCAGCACCGGCTGGCCAACGGAGAAGTCCTCGCGCAGCCCGCCTGCCGCGTTCGTCAGCACCACCGTCGCGGCACCGGCCGCGCACGCCGTGCGCACCGGATGCACCACGTGCCGCAGATCGTGCCCCTCGTAGGCGTGGATCCGGCCCAGCAGCACCAGCACCTGCTTGTCGCCGACGCTCAGCGCCAGCACCCGGCCGCCGTGACCGGCCGCCGTCGGCGGGGTGAAGCCCGGCAGATCGGCCATCGGGACGACCGCACGAGGCTCGCCAAGGCCGTCGGCCGCAGGCGCCCATCCAGAGCCCAGCACGACCGCCACGTCGAAGCGATCGATGCCCGTGGCCTGGCGAATGGCAGCGGCGGCCGCATCGGCTGCCTCCCGAGGGGACTGGACATCGTTCGCACCGGTCACAGTGAGGCAGCGTACGTGCGGATGGGGCCTGATACCGCCGCGAGCGCGAGCGCCCGGCACGCGGTGAGATACTGCCTCAATGCCCACTGCCAGCGCGTCGACCACCGTGGAGGACGCCGTCCGGCGCCGCCGCGGCGACCTGATCGAGCTGTCGCACAGCATCCACGCCGAGCCGGAACTCGCGTTCGCCGAGTTCCGCAGCTGTGCGAAGACCCAAACCCTGGTCGCCGAGCGCGGATTCGAGGTCACCAAGGCGGTCGCCGGACTGGACACCGCCTTCCGCGCCGACTTCGGCAGCGGCTCGCTGGTCATCGGAGTGTGTGCCGAGTACGACGCGCTCCCCGAGATCGGCCATGCCTGCGGGCACAACGTCATCGCGGCCTCGGCGGTCGGCACGGCGCTCGCGCTCGCCGACGTCGCCGACGAACTCGACCTCACGGTGGTCCTGTTCGGTACGCCCGCCGAAGAGGCAGGCGGCGGCAAGGTGCTGATGCTCGATGCCGGGGTGTTCGACGACGTCGCCGCGGCCGTGATGCTGCACCCGGGCCCGCTCGACATCGCCCGCGCCCGGTCGCTCGCGCTGTCGCAGGTCGCCGTCACCTACCTCGGTCGCGAGGCGCACGCCGCCGTCGCGCCCTTCCTCGGCCTGAACGCCGCCGATGCGATCACGGTCGCGCAGGTCGCGATCGGCCTGCTGCGCCAGCAGATGGCGCCCGGACAGATGGCCCACGGCATCGTCACCAACGGCGGCCAGGCCACAAACGTCATCCCCGGACACGCCGAGATGGCGTACACGATGCGGGCCAACGACGCCGCGTCGCTGCGCGAACTCGAGGCCCGGATGTCGGACTGCTTCCTGGCCGGGGCCATCGCCACCGGGTGCGAACACCGCGTGGAGCCGACCGAACCCGCCTATCACGAACTCGCACCCGACCAGTGGCTCGCGGAGGTGTTCCGGGACGAGATGGTGCGCGTGGGCCGTTCGCCCGTCGGCGCCGACGTCGAGGCCGCGCTGCCGCTGGGCAGCACCGACATGGGCAACGTCACGCAACTGCTTCCCGGCATCCACCCCATCGTGGGCATCGACGCGGGCGGAGCCTCGGTTCATCAGCCCGGTTTCGCGACGGCGGCCGCGGGCCCCAGTGCCGACGACGCCGTCGTCGAGGGTGCGATCATGTTGGCCCGCACCGTCGTACGCCTGGCCGAGTCGTCGACCGAACGCGAGCGCGTGCTCGCTCGACAGCAGCGGCGGGTCGCCTCGTGAACATGCAGTCCTACACCGATGCCTGGCTGGCCGCGCACGCCGACGACCTGGTTGCGTGGCGCAGGCACATCCACCAGCACCCCGAACTGGGCAGGCAGGAGTTCGCGACGACGCAGTTCGTCGCGTCCCGGCTCGCCGACGCGGGCCTCAACCCCAAGGTGCTGCCCGGCGGCACGGGGCTGACGTGTGACTTCGGTCCCGAACACGGCCCGCGGGTCGCGCTGCGCGCCGACATGGACGCGCTGCCGATGACCGAGCGCACCGGGGCGCCGTACTCGTCGCTGGTGCCTGGCGCTGCACATGCCTGCGGCCACGACGGCCACACGGCGGTGCTGTTGGGAACGGCCCTGGCGCTCGCATCGGTGCCCGAGCTGCCGATCGGCGTGCGGCTGATCTTCCAGCCCGCCGAGGAACTGATGCCCGGCGGCGCCATCGATGCGATCGCCGCGGGAGCGCTCAGCGGGGTGACGCGGATCTTCGCGCTGCACTGCGATCCGCGGTTGGCGGTCGGCAAGATCGCCACCACGCCAGGCCCCATCACCTCGGCGGCCGACCAGATCGAGATCACCCTGCAGTCGCCCGGCGGGCACACCTCGCGCCCACACCTGACCGGCGACCTGGTCTACGCGCTCGGCACGTTGATCACCGGCGTGCCCGGCGTGCTGTCCCGTCGCGTCGACCCGCGGCACAGCACCGTGATGGTGTGGGGCGCGGTGAACGCCGGGGTGGCCGCCAACGCGATCCCGCAGTCCGGCTCGATCGCGGGCACCATCCGCACCGCGAGCCGCGAGGCGTGGGTCGTCATGGAGGACCTCGTCGGCGAGATCGTGTCGTCGCTGCTGGTGCCGCTGCAGGTCGACTACGCCGTGCACTACCGCCGCGGCGTGCCGCCGGTGGTCAACGAGGAGATCTCGACGCGCATCATGACCCACGCGATCGAGGCCATCGGCATCGACGCGCTGGCCGACACCCGGCAGTCGGGCGGCGGCGAGGACTTCTCCTGGTACCTCGAGGAGGTGCCGGGCGCGATGGCCAGGCTCGGCGTGTGGTCGGGCCACGGCCCGCAGCTCGATCTGCACCAGCCGACGTTCGACCTCGACGAGCGGGCGCTGGCCGTCGGCGTGCGCGTGCTGGTCAACATCGTCGAGCAGAGCGCGCTGATCTGACCGCGCCGACCTAGGTACCGGGGCCGACGTTGCTCGACGGCCTGGTGCGCAGATCGTGCACGTACTCCGGCGGTGCGCCCGCGATCTCCGCGGCCTCGGCCATCACGCCGAGGTAGCGGGCCGACGGGATGCCGCCCTCCCACGCGTCGACGACGTAGAGCCACGCCAGCACCGGGTCGGTGTCGGTGTCGGACGTCTCGCGATGCACTCGGCAGCGAATCTTCTTGTGAAACCCCAGCTCGGAGCCCTCCCAGCGGTCGAGGTTCTCCTCGTCCTCCTTGGTCATGTCGTAGAGCACGACGAAGACCTTCGAGTCGGGATCCTCGACCAGGGTCGCCAGCGCACCCTCCCAGCCGATGTCGGCACCGCCGAACGTCAGCCGCCAGCCGTGCAACCAGCCCGTTCCCGCCATCGGCGAATGCGGGGCACGCTGCAGCATCTGCTCCGGATGCATGTTCGATCCGTAGGCGGCGTAGATCGGCACGGCCGTAAGCCTAAGGGGTCGCGGGCGTGCCCGACGCGCAGCCGTGCAGCGGATCGATGGGAGTCCCGTCAGCCGGCGTTCAGCGACGTGCTGGTGCCGGCCTGACCCGGGGTGCCGCCGGGTGTCCCGCCGGCCCCGGCGGCGCCTCCGCCACCGCTGGTGCCACTGCCTCTCGCCGCGCCGTTGCCGCCGTTGCCGCCGTTGCCGCCCGTTCCGCCGGTCGAATCGCCGCCGTTGCCACCGGCGCCTCCGGTGCCGGTGTAACCCGGTTGCTGCGCGCTGACGCCCTCGCCGCCGTTTCCGCCACGTCCGCCATTCGCGCCCAGGCTGGAGCCGCCGTCGCCGCCGCGGCCGCCGAGGCCGTTGCCATCGGCGCCCAAGCCTCGGCCACCGGCGCCGCCTGCGCCGCCGTTGCCGCCCGTGCCCGTGCCGCCGTTGCCGCCGCGGCCGCCGGTCCCGTCGGCGAAGTCGCTGGATCCGAGACCGACGCCGCCCGCGCCGCCGTTGCCGCCCGTACCGCCGTTGCCGCCGTCGCCTCCGTCACCGCCGACGCCGTCCGAACCGCCGTGCGTGAAGCCGCCGACGCCGCCGTCGCCGCCCGTTCCGGCCAGGCCCATGGAACCGGTGCTCCCGTTGCTACCGGTCCCCGCGGCGCCACCGGTGCCGGCAGATCCGCCGGTACCACCGGTGCCGCCCGCGCCGCCGTCGCCGCCGCGGCCGCCGTTGCCGCCGCTGGTGTCGTAGTCGCCGAAGCCGCCGCCGCCGCCGTTGCCGCCGGTGCCTCCGGTGCCTCCAGTGCCGCCCGCGCCACCGTTCCCGTTGGCCCCAGCCGCGCCTGTTGTGCTGCCTTGTCCGCCTGCGCCTCCCGCGGCTCCGTCGCCACCGGTGCCTCCGGCGCCACCCGCCGTCCCGGAGCTGCCGGCGCCGCCGTCTCGGCCCGCCGGAAAGGAATCTTCACCGTTGGAGCCTGCGGTACCGGTGCCGCCCGTGCCGCCGGTCCCGCCCGTGCCGCCGGCGCCGCCGGTGCCTCCGGCCCCCTGGGCGCCCGCGCTGCCCGCCTGGCCGGAGACACCGCCCGAGCCGGGCGTCGTGCCTGCGTTGCCGGCCACGCCCGCGGCACCACCGGTGCCGCCGGTGCCGCCACTTCCTCCGGCGCTGGCGTTACCGCCGAGGCCCCCGGTGCCGAGGGGCGCGGTCGCATCGGCGCCGCGGACGCCATCGGCGCCTCGACCGCCCGTGCCGCCCGTGCCGCCGACGCCCCCGTCACCGGCGTTGCCGCCGCTTCCGTTGAGCCCGTTGGCCCCGACGGTCGATCCGGCACCGCCGAGACCGGCATTCCCGCCGTTGCCTCCGTCGCCACCCCTACCGCCTTGGCCTCCAACGCCTCCGGTGCCGCCCATACCGCCGTCTACGGTCGGTGTGCCGGCCGATCCGGTGTCTCCGGTGTCACCGGTGGTCCCGGTGCCGCCATTGCCGCCCGCACCGCCGTTTCCGCCTCGGCCGCCGGCGCCCTGCCCGGCCCCGCTGCCATCGGCGCCCGCGACTCCACCGGTGCCGCCGCTACCCGCGGCGCCGCCCGCGCCGGCCGCGCCGCTCGCCCCACCAATGCCGCCGGTGCCGCCGTCTCGTCCGTTCCCGCCTGCGCCGCCATCGAGGCCTGCCGCGCCTGCCGCGCCGTCGGCGCCGGTGCCTCCGGTGCCGCCGTCGGCCGCGTCGCCGCCACGGCCGCCGTCGCCGTTCGTCCCCGCTGCGCCCGACACCCCGCCGAACCATCCGCGCGTACCGCCGGCTCCTGCGTTGCCGCCGGCTCCGCCCGCGCCGCCGCTGCCGCCGGTCTGTCCCGTCCCGCCTGCCGCGCCCGGGGTAACGCCGGCCAGCCCGACGCCTCCGGTCGCTCCTGCGCCGCCATCGCCGCCGGCGCCGCCCGCTCCGCCTCGACCGCCGGATCCACCGAATAGACCACCGGCGCCGCCGCGGCCGCCATCGCCACCCTTGCCGCCTGCGTTGCCGGACGAGCCCATCGTCCCGGCCGCGCCCGCGACGCCTGCGCCGCCAGCCCCGCCGTTGCCACCGTTTCCGATCAGCAGTCCGCCGCGGCCGCCGGCGCCGCCCGCGCCACCCAGACCAGCGCTACCGCCGATGCCGCCGTTTCCGATCAGCCCGGCGTTGCCGCCGGAACCCCCGTTGGCGCCCCGACCGCCGTTGCCGAAGAACAGGCCGCCGTTTCCGCCGTTGCAGGCCAGACCCGTGCAGTCGGCCGCGGCATCGGCGCCATTGCCGATGAACAGTCCAACCAGCGCGGCGAACGGATCCGGGCCACCGGAGAACGTCTTGGGCAGCGGCGCGACGCGCGCCGCCGGCACGCCCATCAATCCCAGCAGTGGATTGGGTGTGCGGCTGGCGTCCAGCCGAACGGGCCGGACCTCGTGTGACGCCCGCTCGCTAGGTGGGCACGTCTCCGCAGGCGCGCAGGTGACCGGAGGGTCGGGTTGCGGGGCTGCGAGGGCGATCCCCATCCCACCGCCGGCGGCCATGAAGCCCGCTGCGATCGCCGCGGCCGCAATCGCCCGGCTGGCATGCTCGTTCATCGCCGAGCGGCGATCCGAAGGGCTGGCAAGCCCGGACGTCGCGTTCGAGACCGACCGACGTCCGCCACTGCTCACCGCTGACCACCCCTCCCGCTGTCCGCGGGTCGACGGCGCCAAGGTCCTCGGATGGCCTGCGGCGTCCGCAGACGAGTATGGGGGCCATGCCCGGACTCCGTATGGGGAACACGCCAGTTCTCATATCGTGACACAGGGGTAATCGGGACGTCCGTCGCGACGGAGTCACGTACTGGATTCGACGGGCGGGGCTCCCGAATCGCGTCTGCCCCAGTAGGTTGAGGCCGTGGCTACCCGCATCGTGATCATCGGCGGCGGTCCCGCCGGCTACGAAGCCGCGCTCGTCGCGGCGGGCCGTGGACCCGACGTCGCACAGGTCACCGTCGTTGATTCCGACGGCATCGGCGGCGCGTGCGTGCTCTGGGACTGCGTCCCGTCCAAGACGTTCATCGCCTCGACAGGCGTGCGCACCGAACTGCGCCGCGCCAACGGTCTCGGCTTCGACATCGCGATCGACGACGCCAAGATCTCGCTCGAGCAGATCCACAACCGGGTCAAGACGCTCGCGAGGTCGCAGTCGGCGGACATCGGCTCGAACCTGCTGCGCGAGGGCGTGAACGTGGTGCAGGGCCGCGGTGAGCTGGTCGACGACGTGCCGGGCATGGCGCACCACCGGGTGCGGGTGACGACGAAGGACGGCAAGGTCGGCGTGCTGAAGGCCGACGTCGTGCTGATCGCGACCGGTGCCAGCCCGCGCGTGCTGCGCAATGCCGAACCCGACGGCGAGCGCATCCTGAACTGGCGGCAGCTCTACGACCTCACCGAGCTGCCCGACCACCTGGTGATCGTCGGGTCGGGTGTGACGGGAGCGGAGTTCTGCAGCGCTTATACCGAACTCGGCGTGAAGGTGACCGTGGTCGCCAGCCGCGACCAGATCCTGCCGCACGAGGACTCCGACGCGGCCGCGGTGCTCGAGGAGGCGTTCGCCGAACGCGGTGTGAAGCTCGTCAAGAATGCCCGCGCGGACTCGGTGGTCCGCACCGGGGATGGCGTCCGTGTGACGCTGGCCGACGGTCGCGTCGTCGACGGCAGCCACGCCCTGATGACGGTCGGGTCGGTGCCCAACACCAGCGGGCTGGGTCTCGACCGCGTCGGCATCGAACTCGGCCCCGGCAACTACCTGCCGGTGGACCGCGTGTCCCGGACGACCGCGGCGGGCATCTACGCGGCGGGCGACTGCACGGGCCTGCTGCCGCTGGCGTCGGTCGCGGCCATGCAGGGCCGCATCGCGATGTATCACGCGCTCGGCGAGGGCGTGTCCCCGATCCGCCTGCGGACGGTGGCCGCCGCCGTGTTCACCAGGCCTGAGATCGCGGCGGTCGGCGTGCCGCAGACCAAGATCGACAGCGGCGAGGTGCCCGCCCGCACGCTGATGCTGCCGCTGACGACCAACGCCAGGGCCAAGATGTCGCTGCTGCGGCGCGGCTTCGTCAAGATCTTCTGCCGCCCGGCCACCGGCGTGGTCATCGGCGGCGTGGTGGTGGCCCCGATCGCGTCGGAACTGATCCTGCCCATCGCGTTGGCCGTGCAGAACAACCTGTCGGTGACGGACCTGGCCCAGACGCTGTCGGTCTATCCGTCGCTCTCTGGATCGACCGTCGAGACGGCCCGCCGGTTGATGGCGCACGACGATCTGGACTGATCGCGGCTACGCTCGGACGTAGCAACGCTACCGACGAGTAACTACCTGAGGAGTGCCGGCGTGAGTTCCCCGATCCCCGGTCCGGGCAATGGGCAGACCCTGCTCGGCCCCGATCAGCGCGCGAGTGCCTGGGAGCGGCTAGGCAGCGAGCAGTTCGACGTGGTGGTCATCGGCGGCGGCGTCGTCGGGGCCGGTGCCGCGCTGGACGCGGCCACCCGCGGGCTGAAGGTCGCGCTCGTCGAGGCCCGTGACTTCGCCTCCGGCACGTCGAGCCGCTCGTCGAAGATGTTCCACGGCGGGCTGCGCTACCTCGAGCAGCTCGAGTTCGGTCTGGTCCGCGAGGCGCTGCACGAGCGTGAGCTGTCCCTGACGACGCTGGCGCCGCACCTGGTCAAGCCGCTGCCGTTCCTCTTCCCCCTGACCAAGCGCCTGTGGGAGCGGCCGTACGTGGCCGCGGGCATCTTCCTGTACGACCAGCTCGGTGGCGCCAAGTCGGTGCCGCCGCAGAAGCACCTGCTGCGGGCGGGTGCGCTGCGACTGGCGCCCGGGCTCAAGCGCAGCGCGCTCATCGGCGGCATCCGCTACTACGACACCGTGGTCGACGACGCGCGGCACACGATGACCGTCGCACGCACGGCCGCGCACTACGGCGCCGTGGTCCGCAACTCCACCCAGGTCGTCTCGTTGCTGCGGGAGGGCGACCGGGTCACCGGCGTCAAGATCCGCGACTCCGAGGACGGCCGGGTCGCCGACGTCCACGGACACGTCGTCGTGAACGCGACCGGCGTGTGGACCGACGAGATCCAGGCGCTGTCCAGGCAGCGCGGCCGGTTCCGGGTGCGTGCCTCGAAGGGCGTGCACATCGTGGTGCCGCGCGACCGCATCGTCAGCGAGGTGGCGATCATCCTGCGCACCGAGAAGTCGGTGCTGTTCGTGATCCCGTGGGGCACGCACTGGATCATCGGCACCACCGACACCGACTGGAACCTCGACCTCGCGCACCCCGCCGCGACCAAGGCCGACATCGACTACATCCTCGGCACGGTCAACACCGTGCTGGCGACGCCGCTGAACCACGACGACATCGACGGCGTCTACGCCGGGCTGCGGCCCCTGCTGGCCGGTGAGAGCGAGGAGACGTCGAAGTTGTCCCGCGAGCACGCCGTCGCCGTGCCCTCGCCGGGTCTGGTCGCGATCGCGGGCGGCAAGTACACCACCTACCGGGTCATGGGGGAGGACGCGATCGACGCCGCGGCCGAGTTCGTGCCGACGCGGGTGGCGCCGTCGATCACCGAGAAGGTGCCGCTGATGGGTGCCGACGGGTACTTCGCGCTGGTCAATCAGACCGAACACGTCGGCAAGCACTACGGCCTGCATCCCTACCGGGTGCGGCACCTGCTGGACCGGTACGGCTCGCTGCTCGGCGAGGTGCTCGACATGGCCGACGGCAGGCCGGATCTGTTGGCGCCGATCACCGAGGCGCCGGTGTACCTCAAGGTCGAGGCCTGGTACGCGGCGATGGCGGAGGGCGCACTGCACCTCGAGGACATCATGGCCCGCAGGATGCGCATCTCGATCGAGTACCCGCACCGCGGGGTCGATTGCGCACGCGAGGTCGCCGAAGTCGTTGCGCCCGTGCTGGGTTGGAGTTCCGAGGACATCGACCGCGAGGTCGAGACCTACCGGGCCCGCGTCGAGGCCGAGGTGCGGTCACAAACACAGCCCGACGACGAGTCCGCCGACGCGCTGCGGGCCGCGGCGCCCGAGGCGCGCGCCGAGATCCTGGAACCCGTGCCGCTGTCGTGAGCCGGGGCCGTATCAAGGCGCCCCTGCCCGTGCGCGACGGCCTGGGCCCGGCCCGGGTGCGCGTGCAGGGCGGGTCACTGGTCGAGGAGTTCGAGCGGCGGTTCGCCTCCGGCGCCAAAGTCCTTGCCGGTGAGGTGTTCTCGGCCAGCGGCGAGCCGCTCGACGGCACCACTGTGCTACCCGCCGGGGCGCACGTCTACCTCTACCGCGAGCTACCCGACGAGGTCGAGGTGCCCTTCGAGATGCCGATCCTCCACCGGGACGACGACGTCGTCGTCGTGGACAAGCCGCACTTCCTGGCCACGATGCCGCGGGGTGCACACGTCGCGCAGACCGCGTTGGTCAGGCTGCGGCGGTCGCTGGGTCTGCCAGAGTTAAGCCCTGCGCACCGGCTCGACCGGCTGACCGCGGGAGTGCTGCTGTTCACGGCCCGGAGGGAAGTCCGCGGGGCCTACCAGACCATGTTCGCCCGGGGTGAGGTCGGCAAGACCTACCTGGCACGCGCCGGCGTGGACGACTCGCTGACCTTCCCGCTGACGTTGCGCAATCGGATCATGAAGGAGCGCAGCCGGTTACAGGCCTTTGAGGCGCCGGGGGAGCCCAACGCCGAGACGCTGGTCGAGCACCTCGGTGACGGCCGCTACCGGTTGACGCCACGCACCGGGCGCACGCATCAGCTGCGGGTGCACATGGCGTCGCTGGGCCTGCCGATCGTCAACGACCCGCTCTATCCCGACGTGGTCGAGGTGCCGGGCGACGACTTCACCCGGCCGCTGCAGCTCGTGGCCCGCGAGCTGACGTTCGACGATCCGATCACGGGGGAGCGCCGACGGTTCGTTTCGGCACGAACGCTCTGATTCGGGCGTTCCGCACTGCGCGCGCCGCTGAAGGGCGCACCATGAGTTCATGATCGCGAAGCTGGTACTGGCGGGCACGATCGCCGCCGCAACGCTGGGGTTCGTCCAGGCGCCGACGGCCGACGCCGTGTGCGGGTCCATCGGGGGCAGGCACGTCGACGTCAGCGGCTGCTCGGACCCGCTCTACGAACTGAACGACGCGTTGCAGCCGCCGCCACCACCGCCTCCGCCACCACCGCCGCCCGGGGCGGCGCCACCGCCTCCGCCGCCACCACCGCCGGTGTACGTGCCACCGGCGCCGAACGTGAACGTGTGCGCCAGCGTCGGACGGCGGGTCAGCGTCAGCGGTTGCATCTGATCTACTGAGCCCATGGATCGTTCGTCGTTCGACCGGCTCTTCGACATGTCCGACCGCACCGTCCTCGTCACCGGCGGCACCAGGGGGATTGGCCTCGCACTGGCCGAGGGATTCCTCTTGGCAGGCGCACGGGTCGTCGTGTCCAGCCGAAAGGCCGACGCCTGCGCTGAGGCGGCCGGGTTCCTGCGCGGGCTCGGCGGCGAGGCGGTCGGCATCCCCGCCCACGCCGGGGAGGTCGATAGTCTCGCGGCGCTGGTCGACGGCGCGGTCGCGGAGTTCGGCGGTCTCGACGTCGTGGTGAACAACGCAGCCAACGCGTTGGCGCAACCCTTGGGCGAGATGACCGTCGAGGCGTGGGCCAAGTCCAACGACGTGAACGTGCGGGGGCCGGTGTTCCTCGCCCAGGCCGCACTGCCGCACCTGCAGCAGAGCGCCAATGCCGCGGTGCTGAACGTGGTGTCGGTAGGGGCGTTCAACTTCGCGCCGAGTCTGTCGATCTACGCGGCGGGCAAGGCGGCGATGATGTCGTTCACCCGGTCGATGGCGGCGGAGTGGGCGGGCCATGGGATTCGGGTCAACGCGATTGCGCCCGGGCCGGTCGACACGGACATGATGCGCAAGAATCCGCAGCAGGCGATCGACCACATGGTGGGTGGCACGTTGATGAAGCGGTTGGCCTCGCCCGACGAGATGGTCGGTGCCGCACTGCTTCTCTGTTCGGATGCGGGCAGCTACATGACGGGGACCGTCGTCATCGTCGACGGCGGCGGGACGCCGCGATAGGCGTTTGGTCGCGCACGAGTTCGGTACGGATGACGTCGACGAAGCGGTCGACGTCGGCTTCGGTGGTGTCCCAAGAGCACATCCAGCGCACCTCGCCGCGCGCCCGATCCCAGTCGTAAAAGCGCGCCTGCTCCCGAATGCGGTCGGCCGCCGCGGTGTAGAGCGTCGCGAAGATTGCGTTCGCTTGCGTGGGTTGGGTGAACGTCAGTCCGCGAATCGAGCCGTCGGCGACGCCCGACTCGAGCGCACCTCGCAGCCGGGTGGCCATGGCGTTCGCGTTGGCGGCGCTGCGGAGACCGAGGTCGTCGTCGAACAGTGCGAGCAGTTGAGCCGACACGAAGCGCATCTTGCTGGCCAGCTGCATCGTCAGCTTGCGCAGGTAGACCAGACCGACGGTGCGCGCGGGGTCCAGTACGACCACCGCCTCCGCGCCGAGGCCGCCGATCTTGGTGCCGCCGAAGCTGAGGACGTCGACGCCTGCGTCGGTGGTGAACGCGCGGAACGGAACGCCAAGTGCGGCAGCGGCATTCCACAGCCGGGCACCGTCCATGTGCAGCGCCATGCCGTGCTCGTGGGCGAAGTCGGCGATCGCACGCACCTCGTCGGGCGTGTACAGCGTGCCCAGTTCGGTGGTCTGGGTGATGCTCACCGCGAGCGGCTGTGCCCGGTGCTCGTTGCCCCACCCGAACGCCTCGGTGGCGATCGCCGCAGGGTCCAGCTTGCCGTCGGTCGTCGGGATGGTGAGCAACTTGATGCCCGTCATCCGCTCGGGCGCGCCGGCCTCGTCGGTGTTGACGTGTGCCGTGGTCGCGGTGATCACGGCGCCCCAGCGGGGCAGCATGCTGGTCAGCCCAACGACGTTCGCCCCGGTGCCGTTGAAGACCGGGAACGTCTCGGTCCGTTCGCCGAAGTGCTGCTGCATGACCTCGCGCAGCCGCGCCGTGTACGCGTCGCCGCCGTAGGCGGTCTGGTGACCGCCGTTGGCCGCGGAGATCGCGTCGAGCACCTCGGGGTGGACGCCCGCGTAGTTGTCGCTGGCGAAACCACGCCAGTCGGGGTCGTGGAGCACGTCGGTCAACCCTTCTTGCGATTGGCGAACGCGGCGGCGGCCTCGCGCAGTTCGCCGCTGGTCGACGCCAGGATCTGGCTGCGATTCTCCACCTGCAGCGCGGCCTCCAGGCTCGACGCCTCGAGGTTCGCCCACAGCACCTGCTTGGTGGACTCCACGCCGAATCTACCGAAGCCGCAGAGCGTCTCGGCGATGGCGAGCGCGTCGTCGAGCACCGCGCCGTCGGAGATGCGCGAGACGAGACCGAGGCCCAAGGCCTCCGGCGCGTCCACCGTGCGGGCGGTGAGGATGAGGTCGAACGCCTGTCCGGCGCCGACGATGCGCGGCAACGTGTAGCTCACACCGATGTCGCAGCCGCCGAGACCGAGTTTGATGAACTGGGTGCAGAACCTGGCGTCGGCCGACGCGATGCGGATGTCGGACGCCAGGGCCAGGGCGAAGCCACCGCCATACGCAGGGCCGTTGACCGCGGCGATCACCGGCTGGCGCAGGTGGGCGAGTTTCGTAGTGAGTTCGGCGATCCGTTCCTGCCACCGCATGCTCGACCGCGGGAACTCCAGCCCGTCCTTGGCCTCCTCGGGGAATGGTTCGGTGAGGTCGAGGCCGGAGCAGAATCCGCGCCCGGCGCCGGTCAGGACGACGACGCGACATTCGTTGTCCGCCTTGACGTCGTCGAGGGTCCGGTGCAGGTCCTCGACGAGCCCGTAGCTCAGCGCGTTGAGTTTGTCGGGCCGGTCGAGGGTGATGAGGACGACGTCGGGACGGGGGCGGGTCACGTGCAGGTTCGCCATGAGGCGACCCTATTCGCGACTCAGACCGTCGCGCTGCGCCACCCCGTGATGCCGACGACGATCAGGCGCAGCTGCTTGACGGCGGTGCGCCGGATCTCTTCGAGGGCAGCGCTGTCGTTCGCGTCGTCGATGGTCTCGGCGATGGAGATCATGGCGTTGACGAACAGCGTCGCGAGGATGTTGAGGTCCTCGCTGCTCCAGGTGTTCAGGCCGGGGAAGCGCGCGAGGTCGATCGCCAGCTCGGAGGTGATCAGCCGGATCTCGGTGCGGATGGCGTAGCGCAGCACCGTGACGCCGCTGTTGCGTTCGCGGCCGATGAACCGCCAGTGCTCCCTGCGCTCGTTGACGCCCGCGATGAGGATGTCCACCGACGACTCGATGACCCGGTTGGGGTCCAGCTTGCCTGCACGTGCGCCACGCAGCATGTCGCGCAGGGCACGGAACGACTCGTCGATCAGGACGAGACCGAGAGCCTCCATCGATTCGAAGTGACGGTAGAACGCCGCGGGCACGATGCCCGCCTCCCTGGTGACCTCGCGCAGGCTCAGACCGCTGAAGCTGCGGGATTCGAGGAGCCGGAGCGCTGCCGCGACGATGGCCCGGCGGGTGGCTTCCTTGCGCTCCTCGCGCGACGTCCCGTCCCGCGACGAACGGGACGATTGTGACTTTGGAGTACGACTGTTCACTGTTTGTGAACCGTACCACAAGCAGCGGAAACCCCTTGACGATCAGCACCGACGGGGCGCACGGTATACACATGTTCACTCAACCATCGAAGCTGCGCCTCCGCGATCGAGTGCTGCGCTCGTCGCTGGTAGACCTCTTGACCGGACCCCACGGCGTCGACCGTTTCACCGAGCTGGTCGAACCGACGTGGACCCTCGGCGACGCCCGCGCCAAGGTCGTCGCCGTTCGCCGGGACACCCCGCGCAGCGTCACGCTGACGCTGGAACCGAATCACGTGTTCACTGGCGGGCAGCCCCTGCGGGCCGGTCAGCACGTGAACCTCACCGTCGAGGTCGACGGTCGACGACAGATGCGCTGCTACTCACCGGCCAACGCCGAGAACACCCGCCTCGTCGAGTTGACGGTGGGCCTGCACGACGGCGGAACCGTGTCCGAGCACCTCTACCGCAACGCGCGCCCCGGCATGGTCGTCGGGCTGGAAGCGGGCGGCGGGGACTTCGTGCTGCCCGCCGTCCGGCCGAAGCGGATCCTCTTCGTCTCTGGCGGCAGCGGCATCACGCCGGTGCTGTCGATGCTGCGCACGCTGGTCGCCGAGGGCCACCACGAGCAGGAGGGGACGGAGATCGCCTTCCTGCACTACGCCCGCAGCGCCGAGGAGGCTTGCTACCGCGACGAGCTGGCCGAGCTGCCCGCATCAGTACGGGTCCTGCACGGCTACACCCGCACCGCCGATGCCGGCGACGTGACGGGCCGATTCGGGGCCGACCACCTGGCGGCGGCGATGCCCGATGCCGACGCCGTGTACGTCTGCGGACCGCCCGCGCTGGTGGACGCCGTCCGCGAACTCCGTCCGGACGCGCTGTGGGAGAGCTTCGTGCCCCCGGTCTTCGAGGTGCCGACCGAGGCCTCTGGCGGGCGCGTGACGTTCGCCGACAGTGCCGTCGAGGTCACCGACGACGGACGGTCGCTGCTCGAGCAGGCCGAGGCCGCCGGGCTGAAGCCTCAGAGCGGATGCCGAATGGGCATCTGCCACACCTGCACCCGTCGCAAGACCAGCGGCGCGGTGAAGAACCTGATCACCGGTGCCGTGTCGACCTCGGTCGAGGAAGACGTGCAGATCTGCGTCACCGCACCCGTCGGCGACGTCGACGTCGCGCTCTAGACCATTCCATCCACACGTACGAGAGAGGACCAGCCATGACTGCCATGCTCGAACGCACCACCGATACCACCGATACCACTGGCACCACCGAGAAGGCGACGACGACCACCCCCCGCGGCGGCGTCAGCAAGACCGTCAACGGCGAGACCATCAGCCTCACGCCCGAGCAGGTCGAGGCGTTCGGCAAGGAACTCGACGCGATCCGCGAGCGGGTCGTCGCCGACCTCGGCGAGCGCGACCTCGCCTACATCCGCAACGTCATCAAGGCCCAGCGTGGCCTCGAGGCCGGGGGCCGAGCCCTGCTGTGGGCAGGCGTGCTGCCGCCTGCGTGGCTGGCGGGCACCGCGATGCTCGCCATCTCGAAGATCCTCGACAACATGGAGATCGGCCACAACGTCATGCACGGCCAGTACGACTGGACGGGCGACCCGGCGCTGGCGAGCCGCAACTTCGAGTGGGACTCAGCCTGCCCGAGCGACCAGTGGCGGCACTCGCACAACTACATGCACCACACCTACACCAACATCGTCGGCATGGACCGCGACGTGGGCTACGGCATCCTCCGCATGAGCGAGGACCAGAAGTGGGTGCCCTACTACCGCGGCAACCCGATCTATGCGTTCCTGCTGATGGTGTTCTTCCAGTACGGCGTGGCCCTGCACGAACTGGAGACCGAGCGCATCCGCTCCGGCGAGATCTCGATCGTCGACAAGCGCGAGATCGCGGCGGGCATCTGGAACAAGGTCAAGCGCCAGACCATGAAGGACTACGTGGCGTTCCCGCTGCTGTCCGGCCCGTTCGCGCCGTTCACGTTCGCGGGCAACGCAACTGCCAACCTGATCCGCAACGTGTGGTCCTACGCCATCATCTTCTGCGGACACTTCCCGGAGGGCGTGCAGGAGTTCTCGATCGAGGAGACCAAGAGCGAGTCGCGCGGGCAGTGGTACTTCCGGCAGCTGCTCGGCTCGGCGAACCTGACCGGCGGCAAGCTGTTCCACATCATGAGCGGCAACCTGTCGTTCCAGATCGAACACCACCTGTTCCCGGACATCCCGGCGCACCGACACGCCGAGCTGGCTCCCGAGGTCCAGGAGATCTGCGAGCGGTACGGCCTGCCCTACAACAAGGGCCCGCTGCCCAAGCAGTTCGCCACCGTCGTGAACAAGATCTTCAAGCTGGCGCGCAAGCCCTTCTGAGACTGACCGTCAGGTCTGACAGACCGGACACCAGAACGAGATCCGCTCACTGCCGGTGACCTCGGCCCGATCCGACAGGACCGTCGTCCCGCAGCGTCGACACGGGCGCCCGACCCGGCCGTAGATCCACAGGTCACGGCCGGGTCGGGTGTCTCCGGTCGTGGTGCGGTTCACGCGGGAGCGGTTCAGCCACAGCATGTCTCGCGCCCGCTGCACGACGCGCAACGGGTCCTTCAGGTCGCCGACCGGGGTGGTCGGCAGCCGTCCCATCACGAAGCACAGCTCGTTGGCGTAGACGTTGCCGACGCCTGCCATCACCCGCTGGTCGAGCAGTGCCTCGGCGAGCGGCCGTTCCGGATCTGCGGCCAGGTTGGTCGCGGCCACCCGGGGTTCCCAGTCCGGACCGAGGAGGTCGGGGCCGAGGTGGTCGACGGTCGCCATGTCGTCGGCGCGATTGAGGATCTCCAGCACGCCGAGGTCGACGCCCGCCGCGCGGGAGTCGGCCGTCTCCAGCAGGATTCGCACCTTGTACTCGGGCACCCGGCGGATCTGGCCGCCGATCAGCCACGCGCCATCCATCTTGAGGTGCGAGTGGATGCTCGCGTCACCGGCCCGGATGAACAAGTGCTTGCCACGGCTGAGCACTTCGTCCACCACGCAGCCGGTGAGGTCGACGGTCGCGAACTTCGGCACCCGCACGTCGCACCGGGTGAGCGTCTTGCCCTCCAGCGCCTCGCGTAGCTTGGCCGCGGCGCGGAAGACGGTGTCGCCCTCGGGCATCAGGAGCCGCCCAGGTTCGCGTGCACGGTCTCCATCGCGTGTGCCGCCTCGCCGGCGATGCGCCCGACGAGTTCGGTCGCGCCGGTCACGTCGGTGACGAGGTCGACGGCTTCGCCCGCCCACACCGGCAGGTAGTCGGGGTCGCCCCGCTCGACGCCGTCGCGGTACTCGGCCTTGGCGCTGGAGTCGAAGCGCAGCGCATCCTCATGGCCATGCCACGCGTCGGTGAACCTGTTGCGCAGCGTGCGCGCGGTGAAGCGGTGCGGCCACGGCGAGTCGACGACGATGTCGAGGACGCGGTCGCGGGTCGTGCCCGCAGCCGATGCCCCGGTGATCGCGGTGCGTTCGCCGTCGCCCAGCAGCGCCTCGGGAGTCGCCTCGAATCGAGTGCCGATCATCGCGCCCGCAGCGCCGAGCATCAGGGCCGCCGCCAGTCCGCGGCCGTCGGCGACGCCACCCGCGGCGACGACCGGCGTGGTTCCTGCGGCGTCCACCACGGCGGGGACGAACGGCAGCGTGGCGCGGCCCTCGCCGTGCCCGCCTGCCTCGGCGCCCTGGGCCACGACGACGTCCGCGCCGACCTCGAGCGCGTGCAGCGCGTCGGGCAGCGTGGTCACCTGGACGAACAGTGGAATCCCGGCGGCGCGCACGGCGTCGGCGTGGGGCGTGGGGTCCCCGAACGACAGCATGATCGCCGCAGGCCGCTGGTCGATGACCCACTGCAGCACGTCGTCGTCGATGGCCCACGCCAACAGTCCGACACCCCAGGGCTTCTCGGTTCCGGCCCGAGCCAGGGCGCACTCGCGGCGAAGCCAGTCGAGGTCGCCGCTACCGACCATGCCCAAGCCGCCGCCATTGGCCACCGCCGCGGCCAGCCGGCCACCTGCGACACCGCCCATCGGGGCCGAGACGATCGGGTGGTCGATGCCCAGCAGTGACGTCAGCGTGGTGTGCAGCCCCATGCCTGCACTGTAGGCAGTCAGGCCGGGATGGAACTCAGCCCCTGCTCGGCCTGCTGGTGGCGGTGCTGGCGCTCGACGACGGCGAAGTAGAACGCGTACGCGAACGCGCAGCTGGTGAACAGGCTCGACACGAAGAACAGCCACGGCCGTCGGATGCCCCGGCGGTGGCCGTCCCAGATGGTGAACAGCGGCAGCAGGATGACGTTGATGATGGTGTAGTCCTGGCTCGCCGACGCCGCGGCCGGGTTCGCGTAACCCAGGACGATGAACTGCTGCCAACTCCCGGGGCCCCAGATGGGATTCCCGCCCTCGACCGCGTACTGGGCGACGAACTGGTGGTTGAAGTAGTAGCCGAGTGCGATCGAGGCCACCCCGACGACGTACAGCACGATCTCCATCGCAGAGAACGCCGGGCCGCCCGCGGGCTTGGCGAAGACCAGGGGATTGGCCCGGACGATCCAGGCGATGACGGCGAGGCCGAGAACGAAGTGGACGATGAGGGAGACCATGCGGCCAGTATCGGGCAGACCGGCCGGTGTTTTGTCACTTTTGACACTTGAGGTTCGGGCGCGCGCCCGCGTGTCACATGCCCTTGATCCGAACCGACTCCTCGGCCTGCTGCCCCATCAGCGTGGTGAACGCCTCGAGCACGGTTTCTCCACGCTCGTTCGTGCAGACGTTCCTGGTGACCACGATGTCGGCGCCGAATCGTTCGTCCACGGAGTGGATCTCCAGGCGCGCCCACAACTTGTCGCCGGGATGTATCGGCCGGTGGTAAACGAAGCGTTGATCGACCTGGACGATGTTCATCGTCTCGATGCCGACGTCGACGTTGCGGAAGAAGTCCTTCTGCACGAGCAGTGCGAACACCGACGTGAACGTCAGGGGCGCCAGGATTCCGTCGTGGCCGAGTTCTGCTGCCGGCTTCTCGTCGAAGCTAGCGGGGTCCTCGCACTTCACCGCCGCCGCGTATTCACGGATCTTCTCGCGTCCGACGACGAAGTGGTCGGGGTAGTGGTGGACCATCCCGCGGATGTCGGTCTTCAGCGCCATCGGTAACCCCCGCCGGCTTCGCCGGGCGTGCGCTCTGAGTTGAGAGCCCTCATGCCTTCATGCAAGCAAAGCGTCCGCCTCGACGCATCCCGAGCGCGGTGATCTTCCTCGCACTGGTCCGAAATACGAAAGGTGGCGTCTCGTCAGCGAAGCCGGAGCCCCCGCGGAGTCCGCGCGAACCCGGCGGCGACCAAGGCGTCGCCGACCAATGCCAGCGCTGGGTCCGCCGTCGTGTCGAGTACCGGCGTGCCGTTGACCTTCTCGACCAGCAGGGCCTGCAAACGTCCCGATCCGACCAGTTCGACCAGGGCGACCGCGGCGGCCCGATGCGTCTCGGGGTCCTCGGAGTACGACAGCAGGGTCCGGCCGCCGCGCTCCAGGAACCACGCGAGTTCGCCGTCGACCAGCACGACGAGGGCACCCGCCTTGCGTCCCGGTCGGTGCGTTCCCTCCGACGGCCACGGCAGAGTGGCGCCGTACGGGTTGGCCGGGTCGGCCGCGGCCAGCACCACCGACTCGTAGGCACGGGTTCCGGAGTCGACGTCGTCGAGATAGGTGCGCAACCGGTCGACGGTCGACGCGACGGCGAACTGCGCGCCGCCGAGGGACTCGACGAAGTAACCGCGCTGGCACCGGCCGGCCTCTTCGAACGCGCTGAGCACCTTGTAGAGCATCGCGAAACCGCCCGGCAGTCCCTCTGCGGCGCCCTTGGTCAGCACGCCGTACCGGTTCAGCAGGAGGTCCGCCGAGAAGTGCGTGCGGATGGTCGAATCCGGCTCCGGCATCGGCAGCGCCGACCAGCGGCCCGCCACCGTCGGATCCGACGTCCGCGTCTGGGCATGCGCCACGCTGTAGCGGCTCAGTCGCGGCCGCTGCGGACGTTGCCGGTGCGCACCGCCGGCCCTGCGGCGCGTGCCGCCCAGCATCGCGCGCACCGGACCGAACGTGTCGCCGGTGACCCAGCCTGCCCACACCAGTTCCCAGAGAGCCTGTTTCACGGTGTCGTCGGCCGCGCCTAGTTGACGGAAGAAGTACGCGCCACCGTTCTCCAGCGTGGCCATGATCTCGCGGTGGGTGTCGGTGAAGTCGATCTCGGCGGGCTGCGCGAGCGTCAGCGGTGCCGAGTCCGCGGTGTGGAATGCGATCCAACCGTCCGAGCCCGCGATGGGTCCGGCACCCGACCAGGTCACCTCGCCCGCTGCGAGTAGTTCGTCGAGCATGGCGGGCTGGTAGTCGCGGACGCGTTGGCCGAAGACCAGCGGCTCCACCGCCGAGGCGGGCACGGGAACGCCGGAGAGTTGGTCGATGACGCCGGCCAGCCCGTCGACGCCGGAGTTGCGGGTCGACCCGACGTGCTGCCAGGCCGGGAGGAACCGTGCGAACGCTGCGGTGCTGACGGGCTCGACCTGCGCGCGTAGCGCGGCGAGCGAGCGTCGGCGCAGGATCTTGAGAACGTCCGAGTCGCACCACTGTTCGCCCGGCGCCTGGTCCGATGTCGCCGCCGGGGCGGCTCCGAAAGTGAACTCTCCCTTGACCAGCTTGCCGTCGACCGCCATCCGGCCCAGCACGTCGGAGGTGACGCGCAGTCCGAGGCCGAACCGGGTCGCGGCGTCCTGCGTCGTGAACGGTCCGCTGGTGCGGGCATAGCGGCCCAGCAGTTCGCCCAGCGGGTCCGCGACCGATTCGGTGAAACTCGCGGGCACCCCGACGGGTACGGCGATGCCGACGCCGTCGCGCAGCAACCCGACGTCCTCGATGGCGACCCACCACGTCTGTCCTGCGAACGACACCGTGAGTGCGCGGCGCGCCGTGTGCAGCCCCTCGAGCCAGCCTCCGACGTCGTCGGCCGTCGATCGTGCCACGATCTCGGCCTCGGTCAGCGGACCGAGAAGGCGCAGCAGGTCGGCGACGGCTTCGGCGTCGCGCGCCGCGCGGTCCTCGGTCAGATGCTGCAGTTGTTTGATCGTCGACTCGATGACGGCGGGGTCGAGCAGTTCGCGTAGTTCGACGCGACCCAGCAGCTCGGCCAGCAGCACGCTGTCGAGTGACAGTGCGGCAGCGCGGCGTTCGGCCAACGGGCTGTCGCCCTCGTACATGAAGGCCCCGACGTAGCCGAACAGCAGCGATGCCGCGAACGGCGACGGGGTGGAGGTCTCGACCTCGAGGATCCGGATCTGGCGCGAGCTGATCCGGTTCATCAGGTCGATCAGCGTCGGAACGTCGTACACGTCCTGCAGGCACTCGCGGACCGTCTCGAGCACGATCGGGAAGTCGGGGTACTTGCGGGCCACGTCGAGCAGCTGGGCGGCGCGCTGGCGCTGGTGCCACAGCGGTGACCGCTTGCCGGGATGGCGACGCGGCAGCAGCAGTGCCCGCGCGGCGCACTCGCGGAACCGGGAGGCGAACAGCGCAGACCCGCCGACCTCCGTGGTGACGATTGGTTCGATCTCGTCGGCGTCGAAGACGAACAGCTCGGCGCCGGGAGCGGTGTCCTCGGTGTCGGGCAGCCGCACGATGATGCCGTCGTCGGACGCGGTGGGCTTCTCGTCGATCCCGTACCGTTCCCGCAGCCGCCGTCCGACGGCCAGGGCGAGTGGACCGTGCACGCGAAGTCCGTAGGGGGAGTGCAGGATCACCCGCCAGTCACCGAGTTCGTCGCGGAACCGCTCGACGAGGAACGTGGTGTCGGTCGGCACCGTCCCGGTGGCGTCGCGCTGCTCGGTCAGCAGCTGGTACAGGTTGTCGGTGGCGAAGTCGTTGAAACCCATGGTCTGACAACGCTCGTCGAACTTCGGCCGCTTGAGGCCGGCGAGTTGGCCGGTGAACGCACCGATGGCCGCACCCAATTCGGCCGGCCTGCCGACGCCGTCGCCGCGCCAGTAGGGCAGCCGCGCAGGCTGGCCGGGAGCCGGGATGACGAGCACGCGGTCGTGGGTGATCTCGGTGATTCGCCAGCTGGTGGCGCCGAGGGAGATGACGTCGCCCGGCCGCGATTCGTAGACCATCTCCTCGTCGAGTTCGCCGACGCGCGAAGGCTTCTCGGTGTCGGCGTTGGTCGCCAGGTAGACGGTGAACAAACCCCGGTCGGGGATGGCTCCGCCCGAGGTGACCGCGAGGCGTTGAGCCCCTGGCCGAGCGGTCAACGTACCCGCATCGCGGTCGTAGACGAGCCGAGGTCGCAGCTCGGCGAACTCGGTCGACGGGTACTTGCCGCTCAGCAGGTCGAGCGTGGCCTCGAAGGCGCTGCGCGGCAACGTCGCAAACGGTGCGCTGCGGCGGACGACCTCGAACCACCGGTCGGCGTCGATTGGCTCCAACGACGCGGCTGCGATGGTGTGCTGGGCGAGGATGTCGAGCGGGTTGGCGGGCACCCGCATGGTCTCGATTTCGCCGGTGAGCATGCGCTGCACGGTGACCGCACAATCGATCAGATCGGTGCGGTGCTTGGGGAACAGCACGCCGCGGGACACCTCGCCGACCTGGTGGCCCGCGCGTCCCACGCGCTGCAGGCCGCTGGCCACCGACGGTGGTGCCTCGACCTGGATGACGAGATCGACCGAGCCCATGTCGATCCCGAGTTCCAGGCTCGACGTGGCGACGACGGCACGCAGCCGGCCCGACTTGAGATCGTCCTCGACGATCGCGCGCTGCTCCTTGCTGACCGACCCGTGGTGGGCCTTGGCCAGCAAGGGCTCCGCGCCCGAGGCCTGGCCGCTGGCCATCACGTGGGCGGGCGCGCCGCCGGCGACCTTCGGGTTCTTCTCCTCGGGGAGTTCGGTACCGGTGCGTTCGGCGTAGATCTCGTTGATGCGCGACGTCAGCCGCTCGGCGAGCCGGCGGGAGTTGGTGAACACGATCGAGCTTCGGTGCGACTCGATGAGGTCGACGATGCGCTCCTCGACGTCCGGCCAGATCGTGTTGTTCACGAGGTCCGCCATGTCGGGCACCGGCACCTGGACGGCGAGGTCCCAGGACTTGCCGGAGGCCGGGGCGACGATGGACGTGGGTGCCGCTCCCGACAGGAAGCGCGCGACGTCCTCGGGTGGCCGGACGGTGGCGGACAGCCCGATGCGCTGGGCGGGCGCATCGAGCAGCTGGTCGAGCCGTTCGAGCGACAGTGCGAGGTGCGCTCCGCGCTTGGTGCCTGCCACGGCGTGCACCTCGTCGACGATCACGGTGGTGACGTCGGTCAGCGACTCTCTGGCCGCGGAGGTCAGCATGAGGAACAGCGATTCGGGCGTCGTGATCAGGATGTCGGGCGGCTTGTTGATCAGCTCGCGACGGCGGGCCGGCGACGTGTCGCCGGAGCGGACGCCGACGGAGATGTTCGGCACGGGTGAGCCGAGTCGCTCGGCGACGCGGGTGATGCCGATCAGCGGTGTGGACAGGTTGCGTTCGACGTCGACGGCCAGCGCCTTGAGCGGCGAGACGTACAGGACCCGGGTGCCCGGCTTGGGTTCGCCGGCAGGGGTCGGCTCCGCGGAGGCGAGCCGGTCGATCGCCCACAGGAACGCGGCCAACGTCTTGCCCGAACCCGTCGGGGCGATGACCAGGGTGTTGTCACCACCGGCGATCGCGGCCCAGGCCTGCGCCTGCGCGGACGTGGGTTCGACGAACGTGCCCGCGAACCAGTCCCGGGTCAGCGCGCTGAACGGCGCGAGCGGGTCGGTGGTCGTGGCCATCTGACCATGTTGCCTCGCGGCACCGACAAGCCGGGCATCCGCCCAGCTCAGCGACGCTCGGGCGCGACGGCGTCGGCGAGTTCCGGCGGGATGTTGGGCACCCTGGCGATGGCGTCGAGCAGCGCGTGGGCGCAGGAGTCGGCGACCCATTCCCCGTCGATCGTGGGGTCGAGCACCCGCTGCCTGCACAGCTCGAAGGTGTAGGCCAGCCACCCGTAGACGATGACGCGCAGGTCGCGCTCGAGCTTGGGATCCAACGCGTCGCCGATGGCCTCGGTGATGCGTGCGGAGATGCGATTGGCCTGGCGGTCGTTGTCGAGGTCGTCGATACCGCGCAGCACCGGGTCGGACCGGCCCATTCCCACGTAGGCGGCCCATGCGCCGTGCGGGTGGTCGTCGTCGTAGTGGACGTAGGCCAGCACGCCGGCCCGCAACTGGTCGAACAGGCTCTGCCCGGGCTGCGGCGGGGTGTTGGTGGCCTCGAACAGGCGCTCGCCCTCGGCGCGTACGACCGCGGCGAAGAACGCGCGCTTGTCCGGGAAGTAGTGGTACATCAGCGCCCGGGAGACGCCTGCCCGCTCGGCGATCTCGTCGATGCGCACTTCGTCGTAGGGCCGCTGCCCGAACACCTCGGCCCCGAGCGCGAGGAGTTCGTTGCGACGGTCACCCGGGGAGAGTCGCCTGCGCCCCGGTGCTGCCACGCGCCCCATCCTATTGATGAACGTGCGCGGAACGGTCAGGGGCATCTAGTGCGGTACGAACTGCAGGCCGACGTGCCCCTCGGAAAGTTCCCAGAGACGGACGGCGTCGGCCGCATCGCTGGCGGGTTCATAGACGTCCTGTTCGGCGGGAGCACCCGACACGTGCTGGAATCCGCTGGGTCCATAGAACTTGCCGCCCTCGGATTGGGGATGGGTGGCTGCATACAGCGCGGGCAACAACCCCTGGTCGACGGTTTGGGCCAGGATGCCCATGCGTGCCAGCGACCGGATGACGCGCACCGAGAGGGTGTCGGTGGCGCGGCCCATGTGCGGTTGGGCGGCGAGGAGGTTCGTGGCGGTGACCCCGGGGTGGGAGACGTTACTGGTGATTCCCCAGCCGGCGACCTGGCTTCGGCGGTTCAGTTCCAGACCGAACATCAGGTTGGCGATCTTGGATTGGCTGTAGGCCTTGCCGGAAGAGTAGGACTTCTCGAAGTTCGGATCCTCCCAGTTGATGGCGTTCGAGCGTGCCGCGACGCTGGATTGGGTGGTGACGCGGGCGTTGCCGGCGGACAGCATCGGTAGCAGTCGTGCGGTCAGTGCGAAGTGCCCGAGATGGTTTGTGCCCCACTGCAGTTCGAAGCCATCGCTGGTCGTTCGGCGGGTGGGTGGGTTCATCAACCCGGCGTTGTTGATCAGGACGTGGATCGGTCGGTCCTCGGCGACGAGCCCGCCGGCAGCGTCGGCGACGGACTGCAGTGACGACAAGTCCATCTGCCTGGTGCTGATCCGAGCGCCGGGATGGGCGGCACGGATGGATTCGACCGCGTGCTGGCCCTTGGCCGGGTTGCGCACCGGCAGGATGACTTCGGCGCCGGCAGCTGCCAACCGTCCCGCCAGCCCGAGGCCGATGCCGTCGCTACCGCCGGTGACGACGGCCAACTTGCCCGTGAGATCCGGTACTGCCACTTCGGCCTTGCGCGCCATGGTCTTCTCCTCAGATTCTGCTGAAACGCCTGTGATTTCAAGCGTGCCAGGATCATCGGAAGGCATTCAGGGGCCGGTTATCCACGGATCGACGATCCCCCCGTGGCAGTGCTCGGATTGTCGTCACCACGGGTAGATGGCGCCGGTGTCGCCGAGGAACTGGGCCGTCGGCCCGTCATCGCCGATCATCGCCATCCGCACGGCCACCTTGGCTCCATCAGCCGGGTCGCCCGCCCCTGGAGTCGGTAGTCCGCCGTTGAGTTCGGTCGCTCGGTACCCCGGGCAGACGGCGTTCACCTTGACGCCTTCGTCGCGCAACTCGTTCGCGTACAACACGGTCAACGCGTTGAGCGCAGCCTTCGAGGATTGGTAGGCGGCTTGGTTCATCTTCGTCAGTTCGACGTCGGGGTCGGCCATCAGGCTGATCGAGCCCATGCCGCTCGACACGTTCACTATCCGCGGGGAGGCGGATCTGCGCAGCAACGGCAGGAACGCGTTGGTGACGGTGACGACTCCAAAGACGTTAGTCTCGTAGGTCCGTCGGAGGTTCCCGGTGGTCATCGCCGACGCCGGCTCGAGCCCGCTGGTGATGGCGGCGTTGTTGACGAGGACGTCGAGCCGGCCATTCGCTTCCTCGACGTGTTCGGCTGCCGTGGCCACCGACGCGGCGTCGGTGACGTCGAGTCGAACGAATTCGACGTCGAGGTTCTGCTTCCCGAGGAGGTCGGCGGCCGCTCGACCGCGGCGTACGTCGCGGGCCCCGAGATACACGTGCGCTCCCTGCCGTGCGAGTTGGTTGACGATGTGGTTGCCGATCCCCTTGTTCCCGCCGGTGACGAGGACGATCTTCGACGTCGTGTGCATACGACCCACGATCGTCTGGGCACCGTCTGACTGCCACACACGAGTTGTGTCTGCCAGCGTTCGCGATGCGGCGGCATACTGGGGTAATGGACCAACGGCCGCTGGCGCGTTTCCTGCGCAGTCGGCGGGCCCTGCTCGGGCCGACCGACGTCGGTCTGACCGATGCCGGGCCGCGCCGGACCCGCGGTTTGAGGCGGGAGGAAATCGCAGCGTTGGCGCACATCTCGGCGTCGTACTACGCCCGCCTGGAGCAGGCCCGCGGCCCCCGCCCATCGGCAGCGGTGATCAGCAGTCTCAGCAATGCGCTGATGCTGAGCGACGATGAACGAACGCTGCTGTTCACCCTGTCGGGACGCTCACCCGAGCGCGACGACAGAACGCTGCGAAGCGACGTCACGCCCAGTGTTCTCGATCTGATCGACCGCATGCCCGGTACTGCCGCCATCATCCTGAATGCGAAGTTCGACGTGCTCGCGTTGAACCCGCTGGCGAGCGCGCTCTTCGAGGCGTTCTCGGCGCAGGCGAACACCGAGCGCAACCTGGCGAGAGCCTATTTCCTGGCACCCGACCCGTCCCGTCGCCACTACGGCGTCAGCGCGACCGAGGACTTCGCGGAGTTCGCGGTCAGTCAGCTTCGTGCGGCCGCCGAGCGCTACCCCGGTGACCGAGGGTTGGCTGGGCTCGTCACCGAATTGCGTTCGCGGAGCGTCGAGTTCGAGCGGCTATGGCATGAAGTCGACAACGTGCTACCGCGACACCAGAAGAAGTCGTTGAACCACTCCGTGGTCGGGTGGATCGAGTTGCACTGCAACGTCCTGTCCATTCCGGACCGGGATCAGTCGGTCGTGCTCTTCACCGCCGACCCTGGTACGACGTCGCATCGCGCGCTGTGTTCGTTGGCGCTCAACGATTCCGAGGACTTGGAAACGGCCACGTACCGCTGACGTTCAGTGGCGGGTAGCTCGTTGTGTCCGGTGCCGCCGCGCTTGGCGATGTCGCTCAACACTTCTGCCGCGGCCAGTTCGTCATGTGCAGCGAGGCGATCGAACCCGTCGACTGCGGGATACGCGTAGCGGCCGAGGGTTGCGATGCACAGGGCGCCGACGACGAGGATGCCCATCAAGACCGGGATGACCGGGTCATACGACCCGAACTCGTCGTAACCCAGCCCGAGGAGCAGCGGTCCCAGCGCGCTGCCGAGGATGAATACGGCCTGAACGGGTCCGAAGATGCTGCCGAAGTTGCGGGTGCCGAGATGGCGAGTGATCAAGAGCGCAAGGAGGTCGCCCTCGATGCCGAACGCAATGCCTATGAAGGCGACCGCGACCGCCGCGGTGGGGAACGGCGGGTGCAAGAAGAACATGCCGAGGATGGGCGCCAGAATCACGATCGGCCCGACGATGGAGCCATGCACGCGGTCGATGACGAAGCCGCCGCTGACTCGGCCGACCAGAGAAGCCAAACCGAAGATCACGAGCAATGCGCCAGCCTGGTCGGCGCTCAGGCCACGGTCGGTCATCATCGGCACGAGGTGGACTTGGAGGCCGTAGACCACGACGCCAACCATGCTGAGTCCGATGGCGATACCCCAGAACTGACGAGTGCGGAGCGCCTCCCGGATCGTCGCACCTGGTAGTTCGAGACTGACGTCGCGGTCCCCGACGTGGGCCTCGTTCACCAGCCGCCCACGAACGTGTCGTTCGGCCCGACCGCGTACGAACACCGTGATCACGGTGACCGAGACCGACGCTGCCATCACACCCATGAAGACGTAGGCGAGCCGCCAGCCCACGCCGTCGATGAGCGCACCCGCCAGAAGAGGACCGAGCGCCGCTCCGAGTCCGATGATGCCCGTGACGATGCCTACGGCGAGGGCACGGTTGTTGTCGAACCAGCTCACGACGACTCGGGTGGCGGGCACGGTGGTCCCTGCGCCGAAGAATCCTACGAAGAAGCAGGGTATGAAGTAGGCGGCCTCGACGGGCGGTGCCAAGCCGATCGCCGCGAGGGACGCCGAGAAGAGCACGAACGCCGGCACGAGAATGAAGCGCGCGGCATAGCGATCGACGAGCCGCGAGACGATGATCAGTCCGACGACCATTCCGACGGCCGCCACCGAGAACGAACCGGTGACCGTCGTGCGCCCGAAGCCGGTGTCTTGCGCAATCGGCGCAACGAACACGCCGATGGTGGCGAGATACATCTGCGGCCCGACGGCGGCGGCCGTACCCGCGCCGAAGACCACACCCCATGGGCTTCGGGTCCTGGCAGGCCCGTCCGCTTGCACTCGGGTACGTGGCATGTGTTGCGCTCCTTGCTATTCGGAAGATCCGGCTCGCTGACGAGGGTGGCGGTGACGCCCATCTTCGGGGGCGGGCACGGGTCTATCCAGGGCCTTTCGATCACAGGCTGAACAGACCACCGCTGAATCCGTAGAGGGGGATTGGCAGACCGTGACTACTTCGGCTCACAACCGGTAGAAACGACGGAGTGCTTCGAACGGAAGGGGAGCAGCGTGATCGACCGAACCGGGCTCGCGGGATTCCTCCGCAACAGGCGTGAGGCGTTGCAGCCCGAAGACGTCGGCCTGCCACGCGGTCAGCGGCGACGGACCAGCGGTCTGCGACGCGAGGAAGTCGCATCGCTCTGCAACATGTCCAGCGACTACTACTCCAGGCTGGAACGCGAGCGTGGCCCCCAGCCGTCACAACAGATGCTGGCGTCGATCGCCCAGGGGTTGCATTTGTCGGTCGACGAGCGCGATCACCTGTTTCGCCTTGCGGGGCACAACCCACCGGCACGGGGGACGTCGAGCGAACACATCAGTCCGGGCATGTTGCGCATCCTCGATCGACTCGAAGATACTCCCGCGGAGATCGTCACGGAACTCGGCGAGACCCTGCGGCAGACTGCGATGGGGGTCGCACTCAACGGCGACACCACCCGATACACCGGACCCTCCCGCAGTAGCGGCTACCGATGGTTCACCGATCCGGCGGCGCGGGCGAGGTATGCACCCGAGGAGCATTCGTTCATGTCTCGGATGTACGCCTCGGGTTTGCGCGAGTTCGTAACGCTCCGCGGGCCGAATTCGCGAGCCGCCCAGCTCGCCGACCTGCTTCTCGAGAGCAACGAGGAGTTCCGTCGCCTGTGGGAGGACCACGAGATCGGTGTACGGCCGCACGACGTCAAGCACTTCGTTCACCCCGAGGTGGGCGCACTGGAGTTGAACTGCCAACGGCTCATCGACCCTGCCCAGGGTCACTCCCTGATGGTGTACACGGCAACTCCTGGCAGTGATAGCTACGAGAAGCTCGAGGTCTTGAGAGTCATTGGGGCGCAAGCGCTGTGATGAGTGGCGAGGTCCCGAGTCACCCCTGCACGGTCGGTCGGATCGACATTTCGCCGATCTCGACCTCCCATGGTTGGTCGACGGCGAACTCGACCGCCCGTGCGACGGCGTCGGGGTCGAGTGCGAAGGCCTCCATGCCACGGCCGATCTCGTCACGTATGGCGGGGTCGGTGATGGAGTCGCCGAACTCGGTGCGCACGTAGCCCGGCGAGATCGCCGTGGTCTTCAGCGTCCCGTCGGTGGACTCCTGACGCAGCCCCTCCAGGATGGTTCGGACGGCGTTCTTCGTGGCGGCGTACACCGCCATCGTGGGCACGATCTTCAGTCCGGCGGTGGAGACGATGGTGACGAAGTGACCGCGGCCTCGAGCCTCGAAGACGGGCAGCGCGGCGTCGATGCCGTGTAGGACGCCGCGCAGATTGACGTCGATCATCGCGTCCCAGTCCGTTCGGCGGCGAGCCGACATTGGCGAGATCGGGCCGATCCCAGCGTTGCTGACCAACACGTCGAGTCGGCCGTACGTTGCGACGGCGGTCTCGACCAGGCGTTCCAGGTCCTCGGCACGGGTGACGTCCACCGTGACCCTGGTCGCCCGACCTCCTGCCGCTTCGATCTCCGACGCCAGGGCGTCGAGGCGGTCGGCGCGGCGGGCCCCGAGTACGACGGCGGCCCCCTGGCTGGCGAGCCGCCGTGCCGTCGCGGCGCCGATACCGCTGCTGGCGCCGGTTATCGCCACCACCTTGTCGTCGAGTGAACCCATGACTAACCTCCAGAAGTAATGCGGACGACTTGTCCGTTTCGATCAAAGCGGACAAATTGTCCGTTTGCAAGTCGGTCGGTGGGCCGAACGGCGGGGGAGGACATGGCGGAACGTAGCGACGCGGCTCGCAACCGCGCGTTGATCATCGAGGCCGCCAGGGAACTCATCACCGAGCCGGGGGAACTCAAGCTCAGTGCGGTCGCCAAGCGGGCGGGGCTGGGTCAGGGCACCCTCTACCGTCACTTCGCCACCCGCGAGGAACTGGTGCGCGCCCTCTACGACCGCGAGATCGACGAACTCGTCGCCCTGGCCGACAGGCTGCTCGGCGAGCACTCACCCGACGAGGCACTCAGGCGGTGGTTCACCCATCTGGCGGCCTATGCGCGGGTGAAGTTCGGGGTGATCGCCGCTGTCGAGGCCTCGGTATGGCACGACATCGGGGCGCAGACTCCGGGCAAGCTCGGCGAGGCGCTCACCGCCCTGCTCACCGCAGGCCGAGCGGACGGCGTACTGCGCGACGACGTCGACTCACGCGACGTGATCCTGCTGTCCTGGTTCCTCGCCCACGTGGAGGAGGAGGAATGGGCCGAGCGAACCCCGCGCCTGCTCGCCGTCCTGCTCGATGGCTTGACCACCCGTTAGGACGAAAGCCCCGCCGCGGAATCGATGAGCAGCCAGTCGGGTTGCACATCAGATGCCGGAACGGAGCCCGAACGTGACGACACGAGCCATCCAGATCCCCCGCGGCGCATTCACGCTCGCGGCGAACGTGCACCTACCGAACGACTTCGACGCGTCGCGCTCGTACCCAGCGGTCGTGCTGTCGACACCCGGTAGCAGCGTCAAGGAGCAGATCGGGGCGAACTACGCCTCCCGGCTGGCCGCGCACGGCATCGTGGCGCTTGCCTTCGATCCCGCCCACCAGGGTGAGAGTGGCGGAGGCGACAGGGATCTCGAGGACCCGTACCAGCGTGGTGAGGACATCTCCTACGCGATCGACGCCTTGAACGTCCTGCCGGGCGTCGACGCCGATCACATAGGCGTGCTCGGAATCTGTGCGGGTGGCGGTTACGCCGTGCACACCGCCCGCACCGACCACCGCATTCGTGCGGTGGGCACCGTGGTGCCCGTCGACATCGGCGCCGCGTGGCGCTCGGCGGCGTTCGCCCCCGGCGGACCGGCCGTAGCCCTCGACGACATGGCGACGGCCCGGACCCGCGAGGTCCGAGCCGGAGAACCGGGTCGCGTCACGTGGCTTCCCGACACGCTAGAGGACGCAGCAGCGGCCGGGATCAACGACATCGACAACGTCCAGGCAGTCACCTATTACCGGACTCCCCGTGGGGCGCACCCACGTTCGACGAACCGCCGGCTCGTACGCAGTGACGCGCTGTTGATGGGATATGACGCCTTCCACCTCGTCGATCAGCTCCTGACCCAGCCGCTGCAGGTCGTCCTCGCCGGGCGTGAGGGGGTCACCGGGTCGTACCAGGCGGGCCTGAGGTTGTGGCAGATGGCGCCCAATCCGGTCGACCTGATGGTCGTGGAGGGCGCAGGCCACTACGAGATGTACGACGTACCCGAGTACGTCGACCGAGCCGTCGACCGCCTGGCCAGTTTCTTCGGCGAGCACCTCGCCGCCCGCTGACCCGCCAGTGGATCAGTGATCCCGGGTGAACAGGTGATTCAGTTCGTCGAAGCTCGCCGCAGGGCCGAGGCCGGTGAACGAGCCGGTGTCGGCCACTTCGCGCGCAGTACGTAGGAACGCGCCCCACGCGACCCTGGTGAGCGCAGAGCCCAGACTGATCCGCCGCACGCCAAGCTCTTCGAGGTCGCTGACGCGCAGGCCGCTGTCCGATCCCATCAGAACGTTGACCGGATGCGGGCGTAGCGCGTCGACCAACGCAGCGATGTCACTTCTCGATCGGACACCGGGTGCGTACAGCACGTCGGCGCCGGCATCAGCGAATGCTTGCAAGCGCGTGATGGCTTCGCGCAGCGGGTCCGGATGCCCGTAGAGGAAGCACTCCGCTCGGCCCGTCAGCAGGACGTGCGGATTCGACGCGTCGATGGCGGCTCGTGCGACGCGCACCCGCTCCGTCGCGACAGCCAGCGCGTACGCGGGGTCGTCGCCGCGGCCATGGACGTCTTCGATGGACAGCCCGGCCACACCCGTCTGGACGCATCGCCTGACGTTGGTGCTGAGCCCTTCGAGGTCCTCGGCGTAGCCGGATTGGAAGTCGGCGTTGACGGGAAGCGGTGTCGCCTCGACGATCGCTGTGATGTTGGCCAGTACGCCGTCGACGTCGAGCGCCGTGGGGTCGTCCGGAAGTCCCCGTGCAAAGGCCGCCCCGGCACTGGTCGTCGCCAGTGCGGGGAAACCCATGTTAGCCAGGGCAATCGCCGTCCCGGCGTCCCAGGGATTCGGGATCACGAAGCAGCCCTGCTCGTGCAACCGGCCGAAGGGTGTCGCGTGCTTGCGGGTGTGCGGTTCGTCGGTCACGAGCCTCATTCAACGGCTCATCAGCCACTTCGATCAAGAGAATTGACGCGATGTGCGCCCTCGACTGTGGGGCTTATGCACGCAAATTAGCCGAATTGCGTACATAGCCCCCACAGTCGGCGAGCACTGGCACCTAGCGGTAGGCGTCGTCGTCGATGGCTCGACGGACGATGGCCAGCGTCTGGCGAAGGGTGTCGAGGTCGGTGGATCCGAGGGCCAGTCGGATGGCCTGGGGCTGATGTGTCGAGGTGGTGAAGGGTTCGGCCGTGGACACCGAGACGTTCCGTCCCGCGAGGGCGGCCACCAGGCGGTCCGCCCGCGAGTCCTCGGCCAGAGGGAGCCAAAGGAAGTAGGACGACGGGTGGCCGACATGGGGTAGGCCGGCCATGGCCTCGCGGGCGAGAGCCTGCCGCGCGCGGGCGTCGAGTCGCTTCTCCCGCTCGAGTCGGGTGACGACACCGTCGTCCAGCCAGCGGCATGCGATCGCGGTGGTGATGGCCGGGGTGTTCCAAGTGGTGGCGCGGATCGCGCGTTCGATTGCCGGGACGAGTGTCGGCGGTGCTGCGATGAACCCGACGCGCAGGCCGGTCGCCACGTTCTTCGACAGTCCCGACACGTAGACGGTGATGTCCGGCGCATGCGCGGCAAGCGGTGGCGGTGGCTTCTCGACGAGGTAGGCGTACGCCGCGTCCTCGATGATCAGGAGTCCGCATCTGCGCGCCGTGTCGACCAGCCGGGCACGCGCGGCAGCGTCCATCACCCATCCGAGCGGATTGTGCAGGGTGGGCATGGCGTAGACCGCTGTGATGCGCCGCCGAGCGCAAAGCCGTTCGAGGGCAACGAGGTCCGGTCCGTCCGGGGTGATCGGCAGCGGCGCGAGTTCGAACCGTAGTGAGTCGGCGAGCACCTTGAACCCGGGATAGGTGAGGGCGTCCACCGCGACGACGTCCCCCGGTTGCAACAGTGCCATCGTGCTGACCGCCAGGCCGTGCTGCGCGCCGGAGACCAGGAGGACCTCCTCGGCGCCGACGCGGAGGCCGCGTCGACGCAGATGCCTGGCGACGGAGGCCCTCTCGTGGGGACGACCGCCGTGGGGCTGGTAGCGCAGCAGCGCCTCCAGGTCGCCCGACGTGGCGAGGTCCCGCAGTGCGTGCCGCAGCAGGTCGGCTTGGCCGGGCAGTGCCGGGTAGTTGAAGTTGAGGTCGATGGTGTCGGCTGCCACGGCGTGCTGGTCGATGCCGTGTCCGGCGGGCAGCGCGAGGTCGCGGACGAAGGTGCCGCGGCCCTGCTCGCCACTGACCAGGCCCATCGATCCCAGTTCGGCGTAGACGCGGGTCGCGGTCGCCACGGCGATGCCCTCGCGGACTGCCAGTTCTCGGTGTGTGGGCAGCCTCGTCCCGGCCGGCAATCGTCCCGTGCGAATGTCGGCGGCCAGCGCGTCGACCACGCCCTTGTACCTCGCCACGGCCATCGGGCTCGATTGTATGCAGGACAATTCTTTGACCGTCCTGCGTCATGGTCCATACGGTGATCGGGACAAGCGAAAGGACAGACCGTGCACATCGCGATCCTCACCTTCGAGGGCTACAACGAACTCGACTCACTGATCGCCCTCGGCGTGCTCAACCGCGTCCAGCGAGACGACTGGCGTGTCACGATCGCCGCCCCTTCGCCGCGGGTGCGGTCGATGAACGGCGTAGTCGTCGAACGAATGGCCGATCTGGACGAAGCGTGCGACGCCGACGCCGTCATCGTGGGCAGCGGCATCGCCACCCGCGAAGTCGTCGAAGACCGCACCGTCATGCACGCGCTTCGACGTCTGAACCCTTCTCGCCAACTCATCGCCGGGCAGTGTTCCGGTGCGCTGGTCTTGGCCAAACTCGGTCTGCTGCAGGACGTCCCAGCGTGTACGGACCTGACCACCAAGCCGTGGGTCGTCGCCGCAGGCGTCGAGGTACTCAACCAGCCCTTCTTCGCCAGAGGGAACGTCGCGACCGCGGGCGGGTGCCTGGCTTCCCACTATCTGGCTGCGTGGATCATCGCCCGCCTCGAGGGTAGGGACGCGGCCAACGACGCGCTGCATTACGTCGCCCCAGTCGGCGAGAAGGACGAGTACGTCGAACGCGCTTGGCGCAACATCGCGAACTACCTGCCTGCCGTGCCGGTCTGAGCGCTCGCGCTCAACCCCGGGGCAGCCGAAGATGCATCACGTGCAATCCCACCATCCCGTGAGTACGTGACCGGAACGCGCCAGGCACCGTGCCCACGATGGTGAAGCCGAGGGACTGCCACAGGGCTACCGCCCGTTGATTCGTCTCGACGACGGCGTTGAACTGGATGGCGGCGAAGCCGTTGCGTTCGTGCCAGTCGATGACCCACTCGGCCATGGCCCGCCCCACGCCGCGGGTGCCCGCCCGTGGGTCCACCATGAAGCTCGCCGTCCCGACATGGCTGCCGCGCCCCGGTCGGTTCGGCCCCATCTTGGCGGTGCCGACGATGACCCCACCGTCGTCGACGGCGACGATTGCGTGCGCGGGAGGCGGTTCGAGCCACAGCCGCTCGACGTCGTCGTCGGATAGCGGCTCGGGGTATGCGTAAGTCTCGCCGTCGGCCACGATCAGGCGGAAGAACTCGGCGATCTTGGGAACGTCGCGCCGTTCGGCGGTACGGATCTGCACTATCGAACTCCTTGCCTCAGCTGCCGTGAGGTGACCGACGCGGTCGCCGTCCCGCCTTGCCGGCCGTCGATGCGTCGCGAAGCACGTGGGCAACGGTGACTTCCCCGAGTCGTGCTTCCACCGCGCCGGCAAGCTCGCGATCCAGCGCGACCAATGTCCGTTGTACCCCGACGCCGGTACGGCACTGCGGATTTGGGCCGTGCAGCCCAAGCACCGGGTCGTCGCCCTGGACGAGTCGCCAGATCTCGGCGAGGGTGATCGTCCCCGCAGGCCGGTTGAGCACCCAGCCCCCACGGGCACCCGGGGTGGACGCCACGATGCCCGATTCCCGTAGCGGGGTGAGCACTCGACGCACGTAGACGGGGCTGGCGTTGACGCTCGCGGCGAGTTCGTCGGAACTGACCGGGCCCGCGACGTCGGTGCCTGCCAAGTAGGTCAAGACGTGGACCGCCACGGCGAACTGCGTGTTGGTCGGTGTTGCCACGAATCAAGCTTGCCATATCGCAACCGCGATGACTACAGTTCGGTCCTGCATTCGCAATCAGCGTGGTTGCGAATTAGGGAGGTGGTCACGTGTCGATTGGCATCACGGGCGCATCCGGGCGGCTCGGCGGAGCCGTCGCGGCACGACTGCTCGACGTCGTCGACGCAGCAGACGTCGTGCTGATGAGCCGGACGGTCGAGTCGCTGTCGGGCTTCGCTGCTCGCGGCGTTGGCGTGCGCCCGGTCGACTTCGGTGACCCGCCATCATTGGCGCCCGCGTTCGAAGGCGTCGACAGCCTGCTGCTGATCTCGACCGATCGCGTCGGGGACCGGGTAGCGGGCCACGTGGCGGCCATCGAGGCCGCCAAGGAAGCCGGGGTGCGCCACGTCGTCTACACGTCGGTCCCGAATCCCGTGGCTGCCAACCCGGCACTCGCTGCACCGGACCACCTCGCGACCGAGGACGCACTGCGGTCCAGCGGACTGGCATGGACGTCGTTGCGCAACAACCTCTATGCGGACATGCAGGTCCCCAGCCTGCGACGTGCGGTGGAGGCGGGACGGCTGGTCGTCAACTCCGGCGACGGGCGCGCCGCCTACGTCAGCCGCGCGGACTGCGCCGCCGCGGCAGTAGGGGCGTTGACCGGACGCGGCGAGACGAACACCGCCTACGACATCACCGGCCCACGAGCGTTGTCCGCATACGACCTCGCCGAACTGACGGGTGCGGCCCTGGAGGTCGTCCAGCTCGACGACGACGCCTACGTCGAGGCCCTCGTCGGTTCCGGGCTCGCGAAGGATGCGGCCAACTTCATCGCGTCCTTCGGCCGGGCAGTCCGCGAGGGATACCTTGCCGACGTCACCACGGCCGTGCGCGACCTGACCGGGCGACGGCCGACATCGCTCGACGAACTCGTGCGGCCGGTCGAGGCGTGAGGATTCGACGCCTGGGCTGGGCAGGCATCGAGGTAATCAGTGACCGGGGGTCTTCCCTCGTCGTAGACTTCGTGCGGGACTTCTCGCTGCTGCGCGCCACCCAGCCGGATGGTGCGTTCGCCGAGCCGGAGCGGGCTGCGGCCCTGGCTCTGGTCACGCACCTGCACGAGGACCACACCGATGTCGCCGCAATCGAATCGGCGGCGGGCGATGCGGGGCTGGTGCTGCGCCCCGCTCCGTTCGTCGCTGCGGCCGACGAGGCCGTGTTCACCGACGGTCCGGAGACTGATCTCGCGGCCAGCACGTTGAACGCGCGCACCGTCGACGAGTGGGATCGAATCCACCTACCGCCGTTCACCATCACCGCGGTTCCGGCGGTCGACGGCCTCGGCGACCCGCAGCTGAACTGGGTCATCGAGGCCGACGGTCAGCGCGTGTTCCACGGCGGGGACACCATCTTCCACGGCTACTGGTGGCTCATCGCCAAGCGAGCCGGGCCCATCGACCTCGCCGTGATGCCGATCAACGGAGCAGTCGTCGACGTCCCACACCTGCAGCCGCCCAGCCCGCTGCCCGCGGTGATGACACCGGAGCAGGCCGCGCAGGCCGCGGCGATACTGGGTTCGAGAGCGGTCTTGCCGATGCACTTCGGAGTCCACCAGCCGCCGGTCTACGTCGAGGCGGCCGGCGCGGTCGAGAGGTTGGTCGATGCCAGCGGGCAGTTGGCGTTGCGGGTGCTGAACCTGGAACCGGGGCAGGGCATCGACGTCGCGCACGCGGTCGGCGTGCCGCCGTCCGTCACTCCTGCGGAGGTCCGCCGGCACGGGCCATGATGTGGCGGGTGCGGTCACGGAGCAGTATCTGGATGCGGTCGTGGTGATTGCGCGGATGCCACGCCATTCCGATCGTGATGTGCGGCAGCGTCAAGGGGATCGGGAACGTGCGCAACCCGAGCGTCTCCAGCATCGGGCGCCCGAGCCTGTCGGGAACGATGCAGACGACGTCGGTGGCACGGGTCAGGTTCAGCGCGCTGGCGAAGCTGGGGACCACGGCCGTCACGCGTCGCTGCAAGCCGAGTTCTGCGAGCCGGTCGTCGATGGGGCCATGCGCCCGACCGCGCCGTGACACGACGATGTGTTCGGCGGCCGCGAACCGCCGCGGTGTCACCGTCTTGACCTTCGCCAGCGGATGTTCGGGCCGTACCGCGGCGACCAACGTCTCCGTCACCAGTGTCTCCGAACGTATCTCGGGATCACCGGGACGTATGATCCCGATCTCGAGGTCGACGACTCCTTCGCGCAGCGCCGGAGTGTCCTCGAGGCCTTCCGGACGCACCCGCAGCGAGATGCCGGGCGCTTGAACCCGCAAGTCGTCGATCAGTGCTGGAACGAACGTCGTGGACAGCATGTCGGCGACCCGCAAGTCCAGCATCCGCACTGCCGTGAGGGGATCGGCACCGTCGGACGGCGCGAACAGTGCCCGGGCTCGGTCGGCGATCGCGTGCACCTCGCTGCGCAGTTCGAGGGCGCGCGGGGTGGGTACGAGATCTCGACCGGCGCGCACCAGAAGTGGGTCGTCGAAGACGCGTCGCAGGCGTGCCAATGAGCGGCTCATCGCAGGCGCCGACGTGTGCAGGCGGGCCGCGGCCCTGGTCACGCTGTTCTCGGCGAGCAGCGCGTCCAGGGCTGCGATCAGGTTGAGGTCGTACTCCACGAGTCGATTATCACAGCTGCAATGACTATGTACCAACGTTGCACTGGAGCTAATCGGCCGCTCGCTCTAGCGTCGGATCCACACGACCAACACGAGGAGCGCAGATGAACGCACACACGTACTCAGCCAAGGGCGCACGGTAATGCGCGCGGTGGTGATCGGGGCTGGAATCGTGGGTCTGACAACCGGATTGGCACTGCGCCGCGCAGGCCACGACGTGACCGTCTACGAGCGCGCCCCCGAGATCCGCGCCGCAGGCACTGGCCTGGGGCTATGGGCCAATGCCATGGCGGTCTTCGACGCGTTCGACGTCGGCGAGCGGATCCGTGCCATTGGCAAGCCCGGTGAGATGTACTTCCACGACGCCGGCGGACGGTTGCTCGAGACCCCGGGGTTCGGCGTGGAGTATCACCAGTTCCTCCTGGTCCATCGGGCGAAGCTCAACGATCTGCTGGCCGACGCGGTCGGGCCGGAGAACATCCGTCTGGCAACGGGTTTCGAGGGTTACGCCGAGCATGCGGACCACGTCGACGTTGGACTGGGCGACGGCACGACCGTCTCCGCCGACGTACTGATCGGGGCGGACGGTGCGTACTCGATGGTGCGCGAGCAATTGCTGCCAGGCACTGCGGCACGGGAACATGCCGGGCATCACGTCTGGCGTGCGGTCATCCCGAACCCCGGGATCGCGCTGACCGAAGACCGGCTCATCCTGGGTGACCACGGATGCCGCGGTGGCTACGTCCGCACGTACGACGGCAGCGTCTACTGGCTCGTCAACCAGTTCAAGACGCCGGCGTTGGCCGGCACCCTGAAGGAGCAAGCGCTGCAGCGGGCCGAACACCTCGGCGCCGATGGCGGGAACGAGGTCTTGGTGAAACTGATCGACGCAACGCCCGAAGAGGCGATCCTGCACAACCAAATCATGATCGTGCCACCGCTGCCACGCTGGACGTCTGGGCGGGTAGCACTGGCCGGTGACGCGGCCCACGCGATGTCGCCACACATCACCGCCGGCGCGACCCTGGGCGTCGAGGACGCCGACCTGCTCGGCCAACTGTTGACCTCGGCTGCGGACGTACCCGCGGCGCTGGCGGCTTACGAGGCCGACCGGATGCCGCGGTACGCCCACGTCGCCAAGTTGGCCGCGGCGGTCGAGCATGCGCCCACGCCAGCAGATTTCGCGACCAACTACGCCGCATTCCACCACTGGATGCTCAGCCCGCCGGTGTCGGCACCCGTGAGTCAGGGCGCACGGTGAGTGCCGTGCAGGATCTGGTCGACCGGGCGGCCATCGCCGACGTGGTCGCGGGCCTCGCGCACGCGCAGGACGACAGGAACTGGGATGCGCTGCGGAACCTCTTCGCCGATGCGGTGACCCTTGATCTGTCGAAGCACTACTACGGCGGCCCGCCGACGACCATGGACGTGACCGCCGTGGTCGAACTGGCTCGGGCCGGCCTGACGGGTTTCGACTGCACGCACCATGCCGCCTCCAACGTGATCACCGAACTGCTCGACGACGAGGCGCAGTGCCGTGCTCACATGGTCGCCTATCACCACGTTGCGGTGAGCAACGGCGCCGTCGACTATTGCACCATGCGCGGCTACTGGGAACTCAAGCTGCGAAGAGGATTACGGCACTGGGTCATTCATCGCTGGGCGGTGGTGCGAACTGCACCGTGGGAAGGATCCCCGGACGTGTACGAACTGGCTGCCGCGCGCGTCACCAGCGGAGCTGACCGTTCGTGATCGACTGGCTACGACTCGTCGAAGACCTGGTGACGTCACCCTGGCTCTACCTCATCTTGATCTCGGTTTCGCTTCTCGACTCGTTCCTACCGGCCATCCCCAGCGAGCCCGTCATCGTCATCGCAGGCGTCTACGCGGCCAGCGGAGAGACGATGCTATTGCCCGTCATCGCCGCCACGGCCCTGGGCGCCTTCGTCGGCGACATGGTGCCCTACGGTCTCGGCCGTGTCATGGCCGATCGTGTACTGAAGCGACTACCACCGGGAACCAAGCGGCGAAAGGCGCATGACTGGCTCGGGTCCGAACTCGAAACCCGCGCCGCATACGTGATCATCACCTCCCGCTTCATCCCGGTCGGGCGATATCTGGTCACGCTCACCGCTGGCATTACCCGCCTCGCCTGGCCCACGTTCGCCGGCTACACCGCGATCTCGTGCGTCGCGTGGAGTACGTACACCGTCCTCGCCGGCTACGTCGGCGGCACCCTCTTTCGCGACAACACCTTCGTCGGCATCGGCGTGGGCATCGGGCTCGCAATCCTGACGAGCGTCGGCATCGAGGGAGCCCGGTACCTCCGGCGGCGGCTGAACAGCGAACGCATACCCCAGTAGTCGGGGTCAGAAGTCGGTCGCTCGAGCACGATCGCGCCACGGGGCCAGCTCTGCCGCATCGTCGGCGACTCGCTGCTCGCTGGCTGCGACCGCGTCGGGCCCGATGGGCAGCCTGGTGGGCGGGGCGCCCGCGGTGACGACGTCGTAGAGCAGAGCGGCCAGTTTGTCCGGGTCGCCGTCCTGCGCTTGATCCATCGGCCCGATCTGCTCGAGCTGATCGTGCGCCGGCGTGCCTGCGTAGTCGTCGATCGAACCGTGGTTCGCTGCCACCCACACGGTCGAGGGATCGAGGAAGTTCGTCCTGAAGGCGCCGGGCTCGATCGCCATGACGGAGATGCCGAGCGGGGCGAGGTCCTGGCGCAACCCCGCAGTCAGCCCCTCGACGGCGAACTTCGACGCGTTGTACATCGAGGACGATGGAAAGCCGATGACACCGCCCATCGAGCTGAGGTTGACGATGGTGCCCGACCGCTGCGCCCGCAGGGTGGGGAGTGCCGCGCGTATGACGTCGATGGTGCCGAAGACGTTCAGGTCGAACTGTTCTCGAATCTGTTCGTCCGTCATCTCCTCCAGCGCGCCCATCAGCGGCCGACCCGCGTTGTTCACGACCACGTCGATGCGGCCGAAGCGCTGCACCGTCGCGTCGATGGCGGTGCGAACCTGCACGGGCGACGTCACGTCGAGCGGTTGGGCGAGCAGTCGGTCACCGTCGCCGAGCGCGTCGGTGACGGTCCGTGGATTGCGTGCGGTCGCCGCGACGTCGTCGCCGTGGGCCAGCGCGTGGCGTGCGATCGCTGCGCCCAGGCCCTTCGACGATCCGGTGATGAACCAGGTGCTCATGTCGTGCTCCTCATGTTAGCAACCTCTTACATCTCAATGTAAGAGGTTACTCACTTGTGGTCAACCGGTGCCCGCCAAATGCTAAGAACTAGGGATGGCGCGCAGCGGGTACCACCACGGCGACCTGCGCGCTGCGTTGATCGCCGCCGGACTCGAGATGGTGGCCGAACACGGGATCGCCGCACTGTCCGTCGCGGACGCCGCCAAGCGGACCGGCGTGAGCGCCGCCGCGCCCTACCGGCACTTTCCGAATCGCCAAGCGTTTCTGGCTGCGGTCGCGACGGCGGCGGCGCGCGAGTTCGACGACGAGGTGCGTGCGGCGGTTCCGCCGCGCCCCGACGGCGACCAGGCCGAGTGGGCGATCGAGGCAATGGCGGCGACGGCGGGGGCCTACGTGCGATTCGTGGCGCGCACGCGCATCGGCTGGGACGTCATCTACGGCACTGACGTGGGTGACGCCGTTGACGAGGAACGACTCGACGTGGCGCGCTCGCTGAACGATGCGTTCCTGGAACCGGCGCTGGCCGTCACCGACGGTGACGTCCGTCGGGCCCTGCGGGTGCTCGAACACGAGGTCGCCGCAGCGCACGGGTACGCCAGCCTCTTCGTCGCAGGCCTGTTCGACCGCAAGTATCCCGAAATCGACCGCGCTGCAGCGCAAGCCGCGGCCATCACGCGAACGCTGGCACTGGCCGCCCGGGCGGATGCCACGGCCACGTGAACGCGGCGCCGAGCCCGGCGCCGATCGGATCCCGGCACTCGCACCATCGGACGGGCGCGTTCTGTCAGACTCCAGTCATGATCCAGGGCTTCTCCCACATCGGCATCTGCGTGACCGATCTCGACCGTTCGATCCGCTTCTACACCGACGTGTTCGGGTTCGCGCAGCTCTACCAACTCGACTTCAACGACAACGAGGTCGCCGCGACCATGGAGCAGGACGGCCGCTTCCGGTCCGCGATGCTGATCCGCGACGACATCCGGATCGAACTGCTGCTGTGGGTCGACGTCCCGACGACCGGGTCGGGGGAGCGCAAGCCGATGACCGAACTCGGCTTCACCCATCTCTCGTTCCGGGTGGAGGACGTCGATGGCCTGACCGACGCGATCGTCGCCGCGGGCGGAACGTTCCTGGAGTCGACGCGCACCGTGCTCGGCGATGTCGAGGACCCGACGTCTGGTCGGTTCGTCTACCTGACCGATCCCGACGGCACCCGCATCGAGCTGATGCAGAACGTGCCCGACCTCTCCGGTATCAGCGCCGAGTCGCTGTAGTCGTTCTCGACCGACTTCGGTGTCATCGTCGCTTGTCGGCGATGCGATTGAGCCACTCGGTCATGAGATTCCGTTCCGCCGTCGTCAACGGCAGTTCGTGATCGTCGAGGACTTGTCGCAGTGCACTCGCGCGTCCTGCGAGCGTGTTGCGCGACTTGATCAGTCCGGACGTGACCGTGATGCTCGCGATCGCATTCTCGCGTGCGATTTCGCTCATCTCGTGATCGCGCTGCGCGGCGGGCACCATCAACTGCGTGATGACGAAACCGACTCCGCAGGACTGGAACAGAGCCGTGGCGCGTTCGAGGCTCATCCGCAGCCGTCCCTCGTCGGCGATTCGAGCGATCGCGTCCTGGAGCAAGGTCACCGTCGTCTCGGCGGCGGCGGAGATTGCCTTCCCCCGCCTCGGTTGCCCGTATATGAGGGCGAAGCACTCGGGTTGGGCGAACCCGAATTCTATGAACAGGTCCCACAGAGCCCGTAGTTCGGCCACCGGATCCTCGGACTGCCTCAACAACTTGCGCTTCTTCGCGATGTAGTTCTCGAGGACGCGGACCGTAACCGCTTCGAGTAGGCCCTCCTTGTCACCGAAACGCCGGTACAAGATGGGCGGTTGAGTGCCCGCAGCCGCGGCCACCGCGCGAGTCGATACGGCGTCGACACCGCCCTCGCGCAAGAGGTTGGCCGCCGCCTCCAGTAACCGGTCGGATGTGGATGCACGGGTATCGGCAGGCATGTTATCGACGGTAACACCGTGGCAGGTTGCGACCGCGGCCGCTGTGCTACCGTCGATATCACTGCATCAGTAACGATGATAACAATCATGCCAACCGAGATGATCGAAGGAGCCAGACATGACGAAGAGCATTGACGAGGTGCGGGACGCCAGGGAGGACAACGCGTGGCTCAAGCGCTATTACTTCGCGCGTGCTGGATTCTCGATCGTGTGGGTGGCGGCCGCGTACGCTCTCGCCGACAGCGCAACGGCGATCGTCGCCGCGTTGCTACTCATCTACCCGGCATGGGATGCGATCGCCAATCTCGTTGACGCTCAGCGCAATGGGGGAGTCAGACGCAATCCCACCCAAGCGTTCAACATGGCGGTCAGCACCGTGACGACGATCGCGGTCGCCGTCGCATTGACCACGAGCATGAACGCCGTGCTCGGCGTCTTCGGTGTGTGGGCCTCTGCGACCGGTCTGCTACAACTCGCCACGGCCATTCGACGCCGGAAGAGCAGCGGACAGTGGCCGATGATGCTGAGCGGTATTCAGTCGACCGCCGCTGGAGCGAGCTTCATCGCAAAGGCCGCTGCGGCCACGGCCCCCCAGATCACCGCGATTGCTCCGTACGCCGCCTTCGGCGCGTTCTACTTCCTCGCCTCGGCGATCTGGCTGACGATCGTCGACGCGCGTCGTGCCGGTCCGCCGCAGAAGCGAACGCGCTAGACCTTGCCGCCCGGGAACATCGTCTTGACGGCCTGAGTCATGTGCTCGCGGGCAGCCGCGGCGCCGGTGGGGTCCAGCGAGCCGATCGCGATCACGTAGCGGCGCTCGGGTCCGATCGCCCCGGTGGTCACGTGCAGCTGGTTGCCGCCGTTCCAGCAGCAGAACCAGCCTTGCTTGACCGCCACCTGCTCGGCGTACAGGCCCTCGGGGATGCCGAACCGCTGCGGATAGCCGTCGTTCCCCGTCGGCGTGGATTGGGCGAGGTTGCCGATGATGACGTTCGTCTGCTCCGGAGGCAGCCCGCCGGCGCCGTCCAGCAGCATGTCGTAGTAGCGAACGAGGTCGCCTGCGGTGCTCGTGGTGACGTCCCAGTGCCCGTTGGAGGGCGCCGTCGTTCCCCCCAAGCCGTACCGGGCCTTGATCCGCGCGATGACGGCGTTCCCGCCGCTGCGGTCCCAGAAGTTCTGCGCTGCACTGTCATCCGAGGAACGCAGCATGACGTCGAGTGACCTGCGATCCGCCGCGGAAAGGGTCGTCTTGCTCTCCGACTCCTGCAGCAGCAGGTCGTCGGCGATGAACAGCTTGACCACGGACGCGATCGGGAACGATTCGTTCGAGCCGTTGGTGACGACCTGGCCGGTGGTGCGGTCCATCACGGCTATCTCGAGGTCGGCCCCCGACTCGGCTGCGTCGGCAGTCGCCTGACGAACGCGGGCGTCGAGGCCCTCGAATGATGCCGGAGGGCCGGCGGGCGGGGCCTGGGGTGCTGCCCACTGTGGCGCTTGCGGTGCGGTGACCGGCGCCTGCGGCGCATTCGACGCGGCCGGCGGCGTACCCCAGACCTGCGCCTCGCAACCGCTGGCTAGCAGCGCCGCCGCGCAGACGATCGCCAATCTGGTCATCGCCGTTCCCGGCCGCCGCTGACGCATGAAACTCCTCCGAGCTGAAAACTGAGACAGGCTCAACGCTGCGCCCACTGATTACCCAGCCTAATCGCCTTGACGCAGTACTCCCGGGGTGAGTTCGCCAACCCCACGGATGCGGGAAGTGTCTGGGCAATCGCGACGTTGAGATTCACGTCACTGAAGCCACAGATGGAAGTGCCCGATCGATGACGTCATGCTGAGCACACTCGCCGAGTGCGACGCCGCGGAGGTGCAGCTGCCTGCGACGAGGCAGTCGAGCAGTCACCACCTGCAGTGGCAATCGGTGCTTGCCCGGACGTACGTGGAGCGGCCCATCGCCGACGAGTTCACCACGCTGCCGACGGCCAACTTCCTGGTCGTCATGGTCACCGGAGGCATGTACTCGATCGAAGGGGTCAGCGACGGACGGTGGCGCAGCACGGTATACCGTCCCGGCTCCACCGGCATCACGGCACCTGGCAACGCGAGCACGTTGCGATGGCGCGCCATTGGAACTCGACCGCTGACGTCGCTGCAGGTGTACCTGGCACCCGAGTTGTTCGTCGGTGTCCGCGCCGAGGACGACGACCGGGCACTGGACGTCCTGCCCGATGCGCTCGCCGTCGACGACCCCGTGATCTCCACGGTGACGAGTGCCATCGGGTGGGCGTTGGAGTCGGAGGCGTCGTCGCTCTACGCCGATTCGGCGGCGCAGTTCCTCGCAGCCCACGTGGTGGAGCGGCACCTGACGTGTCGAAGCGCACCGCGCGGCCGCGGTCTCGGCGCCAGGGCGCTGGCACACGTCGTCGGATACATGCAGGACAACCTGGCCGACGAGATCACCCTCGAACAGCTGGCGGCGGTCGCCGGGCTGAGCAAGCACCACTTCCTGCGGTCGTTCAAGACGGCGACGGGGGTGACACCGCACGGATTCCTCGTGGAGATCCGCATGCAACGTGCCGCCGAACTGCTCGTGGCGCGGACGAGCACCGTCAGTTGGGTGGCCGCCCGGTGTGGATATCGCAGTGCCAGTCACTTCGCGGCGGCGTTCCACAGGCATCACGGCACGTCTCCCACGGCGTACCGCCTCGCACGCGTCTCGGCGCGCTGACCGACTTTCGTCATCGGGCCGGAATCCAGCAATCCGCCGACCGAATGGCGCAACATCGCGTCACCGAGGTGGCGTACGGCGCGGCAGGCTTTGGGCGACGGTTCTTCGTCGAGGGTACGAAGCCGTGGGAGGTCGGAAGTGAGCAACGCCCACGAGGCACGGGTTGCCGTGGTGACCGGAGGGTCGGGCGGCATCGGCCGAGAGATCGTCGAACGTCTTGCCACCGACGGCTTCTCGGTCGCCGTCCACTACTCCGGTAGCGCTGACCGTGCCGAACAGGTGGTCCGCTCCGTCACGGATGCGAACGGGTCGGCGTTCGCGGTTCAAGCCGACGTCGCCGACGAGGACGCCGTCTCCGCAATGTTCGACGAGGTGACGAGTCGCTACGGTGGCGTCGACGTCATCGTCAACACTGCGGGCATCATGATGCTCGCCCCCCTCGCCGAGACGTCGTTGGAGACCTTCGACCGGACGATGCGCACCAATGTCCGAGGGACCTTCGTGGTGTCGCAATGGGCGGCGAAGAACCTCCGTGACGGAGGCGCCCTGATCAACTTCTCGTCGTCGGTAGTGAAACTGGCGCTGCCGACGTACTCGACGTACGCCGCGAGCAAGGGCGCCGTCGACGCTCTCACCCTGATCCTCGCCAAGGAACTGCGAGGCCGCAACGTCACCGTGAACACGGTGGCCCCCGGCCCCACGGCCACGCCGCTCTTCCTGGACGGGAAGAGCGACGAGCAGGTCAAGCAGATGGCGGGCATGGCACCGCTGGAACGCCTCGGTGAACCCGCCGACGTCGCCGAGGTCGTCGCCTTCCTCGCCGGCCCGGCCCGGTGGATGAACGGGCAGACCATCTACGTCAACGGCGGGGTGATCTGATGGGCGGGGCGATCGTCGTCACCGGCGCGTCAAGTGGCTTCGGAGCGATGACCGTGCGGGAGTTGGCGATGGGTGGGCACACCGTCTTCGCCGGGATGCGTCAGCTGGACACCAAGAACGAACGGGCTGCGGCCGATGCCGCCGACTTCGCATCCGAGCACTCGGTGGACCTGCGGCCCATCGAACTCGACGTCAGCGATCAGCACTCGGTCGACGAGGCCATCGAGAAGATGGTGGCGGCGGTCGGTCACGTCGACGTGGTGGTGCACAACGCCGGTCACATGGTGCTGGGCCCGACGGAGTCCTTCACCCCGGAGGATCTCGCGCAGGTGTACGACGTCAACGTGCTGTCGACCCAACGCGTGAACCGCGCGGTACTGCCGCACATGCGGGAACGTGGCGACGGTCTGCTGGTGTGGGTCGGATCGACCAGTACCCGCGGTGGCACCCCGCCGTACCTCGCCCCGTACTTCGCTGCCAAGGCGGCGGAGGACTCCATCGCGGTGAGCTACGCCGCCGAACTCGTCCGGTTCGGCATCGAGACGACGATCATCGTGCCCGGTTCGTTCACCACGGGAACCAACCACTTCGCCAATGCGGGCCGGCCCACCGACACCGACACCGCGTCGGCCTACGAGGCTCGCTACGGGGGTCTCGTCGACCAGGTGACCGAGAAGCTCAACGAGTTGTCGCCGTCGTCGGCGGACCCGAACGAGGTGGCACGGGCCATCCGCGACGTCGTCGACACCCCGAAGGGGCAGCGGCCCTTCCGGGTTCACGTCGATCCGGCCAACGACGGCGCCGAGGAGGTCAACGGCGTGGGCGATCGCGTACGGCGCGAGTTCTACGACCGCCTGGGGTTGAGCGATCTGTTGCGCGTGTCGCCGTGACCGGTTGGTAAACACGTCGGACTGATCGAGCGGGGGATCGCGGGCACGATGCGCCTCCCGGTATGCCCTCGGTCGCCTAGACTTCGATGGTGCTGCACTGGTGCATTCGCTCGTGAATGAGGTGTACGGCGCGAACAACGCCTACCCGGCGCTGGACGAGCATCAGGTGAGCCAACTCGGCAGTTACGGCGTCCGTGAATCGGTCGCGGTCGGTGACCTCCTGTTCGAGCCGGGGCAATCCAACTACGACTTCTTCTATCTCGTCGGCGCGACCGTGGAGGTCGTGGGCTCGGCCCGTCTCGGCGAGGACGTGACCATTGCGATCGACGGGCCCGGCAGATTCCTGGGTGAACTGAATCTGCTCACCGGGCAGGCGACGGTCCTCACGGCCCGGGTGGTGTCGGCCGGTGACGTGATCAGGGTGACGTCAGGCCGGTTCCGCGAACTGATGGATCGCGAAGTCGCGCTGTCGGACATCATCTTTCGTGCGTTGCTGGCGCGACGGCAGATGATGCTCAGCGGCGCCGCGACTCAAAGCGTGCAGTTGGTCGGGAGCAGCCTGTCGAGCGACAGCCTGGCGATTCGCACGTGGCTGGCACGTTCGGGCATCGCGCACACGTGGGTGGACGTCGAAGCAGGCGATGCCGAGGCGGTGATGACGTTGCACGGAATCACGTCAGCGGACCTCCCTGCGCTGGTCACCCCGACGGGCACGGTGCGTTTGGCCACCGCCGAGGCGGTCTCGCACGCATTGGGTATGTCGGGTGTCGTCCACCCCGGTGCGAACACCAGGGTGCGCGACGTCGTCATCGTGGGCGGGGGGCCTGCGGGATTGGCGGCCGCCGTCTACGCGGCATCAGAAGGCCTCGACACGGTGCTGCTGGAGGCGACGGCGATTGGCGGCCAGGCTGCGGCGAGTTCCCGGATCGAGAACTACCTGGGCTTTCCCGCCGGCATATCGGGCGCCGACCTCACCGCTCGCGCGATGATCCAGTCGCACAAGTTCGGTGCCGAACTCCTGAGCCCGGCCGGCGCCACGGCGATCGTCGTCGACGGTCCGCATCTCGGCATCGCACTGGCCGACGGGGTAGTGATGAACGCACGCACGGTCGTGATCGCCACGGGGGCGGCCTACCGCACCCTGCCGTTGCCGAGGTGGACGGACTTCGAGGGTGCGGGCATCTACTACGCCGCCACCAAGTTGGAAGTCGAAGCCTGCGGTGGTGAACCGGTGGCCGTTCTCGGCGGTGCCAACTCGGCCGGTCAGGCCGCACTGCATCTGGCGGACAGCGGGTCTCGGGTCGATCTGGTCGTGCGGGGCACCAGCCTGCGCGCGAGCATGTCCGCCTACCTTGCCGACCGGATCGACGAACACCCCGCCATCACCCTTCGACTGGGCAGCGAGGTGACCGCCCTGCACGGCAGCACGCACCTCGACGGAATCACGGTCACCCGTGACGCCGGCGCTGCGTCGACGCCGCAGTACTGCCGAGGACTGTTCTGCTTCATCGGTGCCCGTCCGGCGACGCAGTGGTGCGACGGTGTCCTGCGGGACGCCAAGGGCTTCATCGTCACCGACTCCGCTCTGCCCGAGACGGTCCTGCAGGGCAGTTGGCAGACGCTGAACCGGCGACCGCTTCCGTTCGAGACGTCACTGCCCGGGGTGTTCGCCGTGGGCGACGTCCACGCCGGCTCGATGAAGCGCGTCGCAGCCGCCGTGGGCGAAGGGGCCAGCGCCGTACGATCAGTACATCAGGCCCTGGCGCGGTGACCCTGCGGCCACCGGCCGAACCCGAGGTCTAGATGCGGTCGCCGAGCGTCGAATTCAACAGTTCGTAGCGATGTGGTGACCGGGCCTTGATGACGTAGGCGCCGATGACGCCGATGGCCAACGAGGCGAACAGCATTGCGGTGAACGAGATCTGCAGCCAGCCACCGCCGCCGAGCAGCACGTCCATCCCCGTGACGGCGTACCACAGGAACGGCATGAGACCGGCGATGCCGAGCAGAGGTGCGATGAACGTGTTCCACGGTCGCTTGTCGACGTTTGAGCGGCGGAAGAACACGAAGATGGAGACGCTGGCGATGGTCTGCAGCAGGATGATTCCCGCGGCGCCGACGCCGGTCCACCAGGTGAACAGCGTGGTGTAGGGGTCCAGGCCGAGGATCGCGAAGATCGCGACGACCGCAGCCACCATGGCGATTTGGACGTAGCAAGCGATTGCAGGTGAGTGGCGGGTCGGGTGGGTGGTACCCAGGCGCGACCAGATGACGCCCTGGCGTCCCAGTGAGTACAGGTACCGGGCGACGTTGTTGTGGAAGGTGAGGATGGCCGCGAACAGGCTGGTGATCACCAGGAGCTGGAAGGCCTCGGTTCCCGCGCGGCCGAGAACGCTGTCGCTGACCGCGAAGACGAGGTTGCCACCCTCGGTCTCGGCGAGGCCTGCGACGTCGTCGACGCCGACCGCGTTGACGATCAGGAAGGCCGTGACGGCGTAGAAGACGCCCATGAAGATCACCGACGCGTAGGTGGCGCGGGGCACCGTTCGCTTGGGGTCCTTGGCTTCTTCACCGTAGATGGCGGTGCCCTCGAAGCCGATGAACGAGGCGTGGGCGAACATCAGGGCGACGCCGATGGCACCGGCGAACACCGCTGACGGAGCGAACGGTTCGAAGGAGTAGTCACTGACGGGTGTTGGCGAATTGACCAGGATGCCGACGTTCAGGATCAGGATGATCGCCGTCTCGAGGGTCAGCAGCACGGCCAGCACCCTGGCGCCGGCGTGGATCTGCCTCACGCCGAGGAACAGCGCGGCTCCCATCGCGATGAAGGAGAACACCCACCACGGCACGTTCGTGCCGCTGTGCCTGGACACGAATTCCGCCGCGTAGTAGCCGAACCCGCCGATGACGCCGAGCTGGATGGCGTTGTAGGCGAAGATCGCCAGCGATGCAGATCCGAGTCCGAGCGGCCGGCCGAGACCTCTGGTGATGAACGCGTAGAAGGCCCCGGCGTTGGTGATGTGCTTGCTCATTGCGACGTAGCCGACTGCGAAGACGGTCAGCACCAGGGCGACGAGTACGAATGCTCCGGCGATGCCGATCCCGTTGCCGGCGCCGATGATCACCGGGAACAGTGCCACCACCACGGTCAGGGGCGCGGCCGCGGCGACGACGAAGAACACGATGCCGAGCACGCCGATCTGATTGCGTGCCAGACCCGTCGAGCCGTCGGGCTCGTCCTTGGCGATGACCAGCGGCTGGGGTTCGTCTTGATGGAGCATGGCGGTCCTTTTCGGTGAGGGTCAGCGACTGGTGTTGCTTCGGGCGGCGAACTTGACGACCTTGCGCAGTGCGGGGCTGGTCGCGACGGTGTAGCCGAGCTTCTTGCCCGTCTTGGTGCCCATCACCGTCTCCATCGCACGGTCCACGACACCGGCTTTCGGCCCGGGGCCGACGCGGGCAGCGGTGGGCGCTGCGGTGCCGTTGAGGTCGGCGATGACCACCTGCGCGGCGTTGTGTCCGTTGGCTCCCATCACGCCGCCACCGGGGTGGGTGCCCGACCCGCAGAGGTAGTAGTCGGCAACGGGGGTGCGATAGTCGGCCAGCTCGGGCGTCGGGCGGTTGTTGAAGAGCTGGTCGAAGAACATGGCTCCGTGGAAGATGTTGCCGCCAGTCAGACCGTAGTCACGCTCGAGGTCCTTGGGGGTGATGATGACCCGCTCGAGGATGTGGCCTCGCAGGTTCGGGGCGTAGCGGAACAGCACCTCGAGCACGCGATCGGCCCACTCGTCGCGGATGGTGTCCCAGTCGGTGCCGGCCAGCTCGTATGGGAGCTGTTGCACGCCAAGGGTCATGGTGTGCTTGCCCGCGGGCGCCAACGACGAGTCGTGGGTGGACTGGATGACGGCTTCGATGACGAAGTCGTCGGGAATCTCGCCACGCCGCTCCGCCTCCCAGGCGCGCTCGAAGTTCTCGATGGATGCGCCCATGATCGCCTGGGCCTGGTGCTGCGGCCCGAATTCGCCTGCGGGAAAGCCGATGTAGTCGGGCAACTCGTCGATGAGTAGGTGGATGCGAGCCATCGAACCGCGGGCGTCGTAGTCTTCGAGCTTCGCCGTGAGTTTGGCGTCGATGGCACCGGCCGGCAGGAGCTGCAGCATGGAGCGCTGCGGGTCGGCGTTGGAGATGACCGTGCGTGCCGAGATGATCTCGCCGCTGGCCAATTCCACGCCGGTCGCCCGACCCCGTTCGACGACGACCTTTCTGACCGGCGAGTTCAGCCGGATCTCGGTGCCGTGGGCCTGGGCGCTGCGGGCCATGGCCTGGGTAATGCCTCCCATGCCGCCCTTGACGAAGCCCCACTGTCCGAGGGTGCCCTTGAACTCCCCGACGGAATGGTGCCCGTAGACGTAGCCGGTGCCCGGCGTCGACGGCCCGCCCCACACCGAGATCATCCCGAAGAAGGTGAACAGACCCTTGATGTGCTCGTTCTCGAAGTATCGGTCGAGCAGGTCCTTCGTGGACAGCAGCACCATCTCGTTGAACAGGTCTTCGGCGCCCGCGGCCTCGAACGCGGCCAACACCTGCGATCGGCTCGGCGCCGGGGCCATGAGGAACGGCGTGAGGATGGAGGCGAACTTCTTCACTCGCAGACCGAAGTCCAGGAACGCACCGGCGTCGCTCTTGGAGAACTTCTCGATCTCCTTGAGCGTCTTGTCCATGTCCTTCCACACGAACAGATGGCTGCCGTCGGGGAAGATGCTCACCTCGTTGGCCTCGGTCTGATACATCTCGAGGCCGTAGCGTTCGAGTTCGAGTTCGGCGATGATCTCGGGTCGCAGCAGGCTGGCGATGAACGCACACGACGACCAGGTGGCACCGGGGATCAGTTCCTCGCTGGTACAGGCGCCGCCGACGACGTCGCGCGCTTCGACGACGAGGACCTTCTTGCCGGCCCGGCCGAGGTATCCAGCGGTGATCAGGCCGTTGTGCCCGGCTCCGATGACGATCGCATCGTAGGTGGTGGGGTTGGTCATCGAATTTCTCCAGGAACGAGGTGGGTGAAGTAGGTCCGTACGGTGGCCGGGTCGACGAGTTGGTCGAAGCCGTCGGTGACGGGCTTCATCGTCGGGTGGGTGTCGCGGAGCTTCTCCCACGCGGCCCAGTCGCTGACCTCCATGACTTCCAAGATGTCGGCGGGAGCCCCGTCGGGTGCTTCGTCCACGCGGTAGGCGTCGAACCGCCGGACGACGTCGCCGTGGGCCAGGCACGTCGGTCGGTCGACTTCGGTGGAGAAGCGTTCGAAGTCCGACGGGTCAACGCCCGGCAGCATCGAGAACAGGTTGACCGCCACTACCGGGCGGCTGGTTGACGTCATCGCGGGGACTCCAGCGTGGTCGAGAGAACGGACGGTTGGTCAGGACTCGAGGTTGATCATGATGTGCTTGATCTCGGTGTACTCCTCGACGGAGTAGATCGACATGTCATTGCCGTGGCCGGACTGCTTGAAGCCGCCGTGCGGCATCTCCGACACGATCGGCAGGTGGTCGTTGATCCATACGGTGCCGAATTGGAGCTTGCGGGCGGCGCGCATCGCGCGGCCGACGTCGCGGGTGAACACCGAAGCCGCCAAGCCGTATTCGACGTCGTTGGCCCATGCGAACGCCTGCGCCTCGTCGGTGAACCGGGTGGTGGTGACGACCGGGCCGAAGACCTCCCTCTGCACGATCTCGGAGTCCTGTGCGGCGTCGACGACCAGGGATGGCTTGTACCAGAAGCCGGGGCCGGTGCCGAGTCCGCCGACGGCGAGAGCGGCAGGTCCGGTCGAAGTGGCCCGATCGACGAAGCCCGCGACGCGGTCTCGTTGGCGTTCGGAGATGACCGGGCCCATTTCGGTGGACTCGAGTTCGGGGTCGCCCATGGCGACCTTCGAGACCGCGCGGGTGAGTTCGGTGACGAAGTCGTCGTAGATGCCGTCGGCGATGTACACCCGGGAGGCGGCCATGCAGTCTTGCCCGGAGTTGCCGTAGCCGCCCTCGCAGATCTTGGTGATCGCCAATTCGACGTCGCAGTCGTCGAACACCAGAACCGGTGCCTTGCCGCCCAATTCGAGATGCAGGCGCTTGAGGTTGTCGGCGCCGGCACGGGCGACGAGCTTGCCGGTGTTCGTGTCGCCGGTCAACGAACTCATCCGTACCCGCGGGTGCGACGTCAGGGCGGCACCGACGGTTTCGCCGTGACCGGTGACGACGTTGAAGACGCCGGGCGGGAAGAGATCGGCCGCGAGATCGGCCAACCGCAGCGTGGTCAGTGGAGTTTGCTCGCTTGGCTTGAGCACCAGCGTGTTTCCGGTCATCAAGGCCGGGCAGATCTTCCAGATCGCCATGACCAGCGGGAAGTTCCAGGGTGCGACGCTGCCCACGACGCCGAGCGGATCTCGTCGAATGATGCTGGTGTGCGTGGGGGAGTACTCACCGGCGGCGCGGCCCTCGAGCACGCGGGCGGCTCCGGCGAAGAACCGCATGTTGTCCACGCCGAACGGGACCTCGTCGCGAGCCACCGCGATGGGCTTGCCGACGTTCTTGGACTCCAGCTGCGCGAACTCCTCGGCGTGGGCCTCCAGCCGGTCGGCCAGTTTCAGCAGCAGTTCCGCTCGTTTCCCGGGAGGCGTGGCGGCCCATCCGTCGAAGGCCTCTTCCGCTGCGGTGACGGCACGGTCTACGTCGGTCGCGTCACCGAGGGGGACCGTCGCGATGCGTTCGTTGGTGGCGGGGTTGACGACCGCTTCGGTCGCACCGGTGGCGGCGGCGACGTGTTCGCCCGCGACGTACATGAGGTGGCCGTCTGCCATGTGAGGTATCTCCGAACTGGAGCCGACGACCTCATGGGCCGTTCATGTCCAAGTGTTGAACAGTTGACATGGAGGACTTAAGCACAGGCCATCGGAGTGCGCAAGACAACGCAGCGAAACGGCAGTGGGGCTGAAGTCGGAACCGGTTGGCGGAAAGCGGCGGCTAGCCGGCCGTACGCACGGCCAGGATCTTGCGTACCTCGTCGCGATTCTCGGTGATGATCTCGGCGATGGTCGTGCGTGCCAGCTCGGGGTCGCGGGACGCGAACGCCGTCACGATCCGCTGATGCTCCTCTTCGAGGGTCGAGCCGCTCTCGTACTCGTGGTGGTCAAGCGACAGGATGAGCAGGAAGTAGCGGAGGTCTCCGAGCAACTCGTCGTAGAACTTGTTCAGCCGCGGACTGTTCATCAAACCGACGATTGCGCGGTGAATGGCGAGGTCCTTCTCGACGATGGTGCGTGGATCCTCGGTCTTCATCGCCACTTTGAGGGCGTCCATCGCCTCGGTCAGCGGCGTCAGGTCCGTGTCGTAGTTCACCGACGCGGCAGCGGCCGTCTCCAGGTGGAGTCGCGCTCGGTAGATGTCGAGGACCTCCTCGTCGGAAGGGTCCCAGACCGCCAGGCCGCGGTTGAAGACGTACCGAACCAGTCCCGTTCCCTGCAGGAGTCGCACGGCCTCGCGAACCGTGTTGCGCGAGATCTTCAGTTGATCTGCGATGACGCTCTCCCGGATGCGCTCACCGGGCTTGAGTTCTCCCTCGAGGATCATGTCCATCAGTCCATCGGCGATCTGCTGCGCACTGCTGCGCCCGACAATCTGGATGCGATCAGCCACGGACATGGTGGCAGCGTACAACTGTTCCACAACGCGCATGGCTGACATGCCCGGCAGGAACCGCGCCTGGACTCCGACTGCCCTAGTGTTCTACAGTTCGCCTAGCTCGACAGTACGCACGCTCGCCGTGCGTGCTCCCCAATCGCAAAGGATCAGGTCCGCCGATGCCGAACCCCGCCCACGACTGCGCCGCCGCGCAGCGACGCTCCACGCGGGTGGGGCCGATGCAGGATCCGACGCCGTGACGGCCAGTTCGGATCTCCTCGCGCAGATCGCTCAAGAGAGCGCACTGGAGCCCGGCGGTCAGGCGTTTCCCGAGCAGCAGGTCGTCGCCGAACTGCGCACGCACTATCACCTGACGGGGAGATTGGAACGCATCCCCACCGAGAAGGACGACACATTCCGTCTGGTCTCCACCGGAGGGCAGTTCCTCGTCAAGATCGCCCCCGCGTCGGAGAGCGCGGAGATAGTCAATCTGCAATCCTCGGTCATGCTGCACCTGGAGGACGCCCCTGCGCCGATCCCCGCCCAGCGATTAGTTCGCGGGGGGCACGGACAAGTCGAGACCACCGTGGTCGATCCCGACGGCAACGACCGCGTCATGCGCGTGCTGAGCTATCTGGAGGGCAGTCTCCTGGCCACCGTCAGGCCGACTTCCGCTCAGTTCGCGGGAGTCGGTGCGATGCTGGCGCGGCTCGATCTCGCGCTGGGGGAGTTCCGGCATCCGGATGACTCCCGGCTACTGATCTGGGATCTCAAGAACTTCTCCCATACGAGGCCACTGCTGCAGTGGGTCCTCGACCGCGACGACGTAGCCATGGCCACTTGGGTATTCGATCGATTCGACGCACTGGTGGCGCCCAGGATCGACGACCTGGACACCCAGATGATCCACGGTGACTTCAGCCCGTTCAACGTCGTCGTCGACCCGGGCTCCGAACAATTCGTCACGGGAATCATCGATTTCGGCGACGTCGTCCGGAGCCCCACCGTGTTCGATCTCAGCGTCGCGGTGGCGAACCAGATCGGCGCCGACGAACGGCGACCGTGGGCCAGTGCGCTCGACATCGTGCGTGGCTACCGGGCGCAGCGACCGCTGACGGACGGCGAGGCAGCCCTGCTCGCCATCACCGGTCCTGCGCGACTCCTGTTGCGCGCGTTGGTCTACGGATGGCGATCCAGTACACAGGCACACACCCGAGACTATGGACTGTCGCACTCGGCGCTCGACTGGACCAGGCTGCGCTGCGCGCTGTCGGTCACCACGTCCACCGTCGAGGCCATGATCGCCGCCACCACCGACCCACTGCGTCCGAACGAAGGGAAACGACCGTGACCAAGGGCTTCACCCTCAAGGCGTCCGAACCGATGGTGAACGGCTTCGACCCGTCCGACATCGAACGGTTGCCGCCACGGACGCGCGAGCAGGTCGGTGACCGGGAACGGCTGCTCGGACCCGGGTACCGGCTGTTCTACGAAGAACCGGTCGAGATCGTCCGGGGCGCAGGCACGTTGCTCTACGACGCCGACGGCAACGACTACCTCGACGTCTACAACAACGTCACGAGCGTCGGTCACTGCCATCCCTACGTGGTCGAGGCGATCCACCGGCAACTCACGACGCTGAACACCAACACTCGGTACCTCCAGCAGTCGATCCTCGGCTACAGCGAACAGTTCCTGGGCACCATGCCAGACGAACTCGGGCACGTCATGTTCACCTGCACCGGCTCGGAGGCCAACGATCTCGCGATGCGAGTGGCCCGCTACTACACCGGGAACCAGGGCATCATCGTCACCGCCGGCGCCTACCATGGGCTCACGGCCGACGTGTCGGCATTCTCCCCATCGTTGGGGGTCGGCGTCCCGCTGGGTCCGCACGTGCGCACGATCACCGCGCCCAACCGGCTGAGGCATGGCGGCGACGACGACGTGGTCGCCACCATGGTTCGCGAGATGCGGGAAGCGATCGCCGATCTGCAGCGCCACGGGTTCGGCATCGCCGCGTTCATCGCCGACACGATCTTCTCCTCCGACGGCATCTACGCCGATCCGGCCGGGTTCCTGCAGCCGGTCGTCGACGCAGTCCACGACGCAGGCGGTCTGTTCATCGCCGACGAGGTCCAACCGGGTTTCGGGCGTACCGGCCGGCACTGGTGGGGTTTTCAGCGCCACGGTGTGGTCCCCGACATCATGACCACCGGCAAGCCGATGGGAAACGGGATTCCCATCGCCGCGGCCGCCTTCCGTCCGGCGCTGCTCGTCGAGTTCGGCCGCAACATCCGCTACTTCAACACCTTCGGCGGGAACTCGGTGTCGATCGCGGCGGCGCAGGCAGTCCTGGACGTCATCGTCGACGAAGGCCTGATCGACAACGCCGATAAGGTCGGCAGCTACATCATGTCCGAGATCGCCACGATGGCAGGCGGATACGAGCAGATCGCCGAGGTGCGCGGGGCGGGGTTGTTCGTCGGCGTGGACGTCGTGACCGACCGCGACTCCAACACTCCAGATGGGGAGGCGACGCTGCGGGTGGTCAACCACATGCGCAGACGCCGAGTGCTGCTCTCCGCGTCGGGACCGCGGGGCAGCGTGCTCAAGATCCGCCCGCCGCTCCCGTTCTCGATCGCCGACGCGGATCGAATGCTGGAGAACCTGGCGGTCGTCCTCCGCGAGGAACTGCATTGAGCAACGATCCCCGGATGCCCGGTTGGCGCAGCCGATGACTGCGGTACGGGACGGCGCCGAGATCGTCGCGCTGCTCGCCGCCGGCGGAGTGGAGATCGACGACGGCAGCAGACGCCTCGCCGAGTACAGCTACGACGCATCGAACTACCGCGTCCCACCGCTGGCCGTCGCGTTCCCCCGCGACGCGGGCGAGGTCAGCCGCATCGTGGTGGCCTGCCATCGCGCGGGCGTTCCCATCGTGGCGCGCGGTGGTGGAACGTCCATGGCGGGCAACGCGATCGGCCACGGAGTCGTGTTGGACACGTCGCGCTACATGAACGACATCGTGTCCATCGACGCAGCAAGCCGAACCGTGGTCGTGGAGCCGGGGGTCGTCCTGGCCGACCTCGCCGAGGCGGTCCAGCACGCCACGGGCAACCTGCTGACCTTCGCGCCGGACCCGTCGAGTAGGAACCGAGCCACCGTCGGAGGGTCGATCGGCAACGACGCCTGCGGAAACCACTCCGTCCGCTACGGCCGCACCGGCGATCACGTGCTGTCCCTCGACGTCGTCCTCGCCGACGGCACCCGGCTCACTGCCACCCGAACCGCGCTGCGCGCCACCGACCCCGACGACGCGGCGGCCGTCGAGCGGGCCGCATGGCTGTCCGCCCGTCTGGCAGACCTCACGGGCGACTACATGTCGGCGTTCCGACTGGAGTTGGGTCGCATTCCCCGGCAGGTGTCGGGCTTCCATCTGGCCCACCTGCTACCGGAGAACGGCTTCGACGTCGCACGGGCACTCGTCGGCAGCGAGGGCACGTGCGCGATCGTCGTGGGTGCGACCATGCGGCTGGTGGACGTGCCGTCGTCGGCGCTGCTGCTGATCGTGGCCTACGACGACATCGTGGACGCCGCGCGGGACGTCATGACCATCCTGCAGTACTCGCCCGCCGCAGTGGAGGGCATCGACGAGCAGATCGTGGCGACCATGAAGGTGCGGCGCGGTGCGGACTCCGTCGCCGAACTGCCCGCCGGGCGCGCCTGGCTCTACGTCGACCTCGACGGAGACGACGAGGTGGCCGTCGCGGCGCAGGCGCAGCGGCTTCGAGGTGACCTCGAGGCCAACGGGCGAGCGCTGGACTGCCGCGAAGTCCGCGACCCCAGTGAGCGCAAGAAGCTGTGGCGCGTTCGCGAGGACGGGGCGGGACTGTCGTCGCGGCTGGAACTACCCGACGGATCCAGCGTCACCTCGTGGCCGGGCTGGGAGGACTCGGCGGTCGCCCCGGAGCGCCTCGCCGACTACCTCGCCGACTTCCGGCTCCTGCTCGAGCAGTACCACCTCGTCGGCGTGATGTACGGCCACTTCGGCGCCGGCTGCATGCACATCCGGATCACCTTCGACCAGCGAACTGCCCAGGGCCGCAGCGTGATGTCGGCCTTCCTCACCGCGGCCGCACGTCTGGTGGTCGAGCACGGCGGGACCCTGTCGGGAGAACACGGTGACGGCAGGGCCCGCTCGGAGCTGCTGCCCGAGATGTACTCCCCGACGATCATGGCGGCCTTCGCGGACTTCAAGCGGCTGTTCGACCCGACGGGCGTCCTCAACCCCGGCGTGATCGTCGACCCGGCCTCGGTCACGGAGCACTTGGCGCTGGCGGACATTCCCGCACTGCCGTGGCAGACGACGTTCGTTCTGCACGACGCGAACGGCTCCGAGCACGGGGCCTTCGCCGACGCCGTCCAGCGCTGCATCGGCGTGGGCCGCTGCCGCTCCCACGGCAGCGGCGTGATGTGTCCCAGCTTCCGGGCCACCGGGGACGAGAAGGACTCCACTCGCGGCCGCGCCCGCGTGCTGCAGGACATGATTCGCGCAGCGCCGACCGTGGAGCAGGGGTGGGCATCCGAGGACGTACGGGAGGCACTGGACCTGTGCCTGTCGTGCAAGGCGTGTTCGACGGATTGCCCGACCGGCGTCGACATGGCCACCTACAAGGCCGAGTTCTTCGACCACTACTACCACCGACGAGTCCGCCCGCTGGCGCACTACTCGCTGGGCTGGCTCCCACGGTGGCTGGCGGTGACGACGCGGATCGCACCGCTCGTCAACGGGGCGCTCGCCAGTCCCCTGCGAGGGATCGCACTGCGGCTGGGCGGGTTGACCGACGAACGGCCCCTGCCGCGCTTCGCGTCCAAGGGCCAACTCCGCCGCGAGCTGAAGCCCCACCGCACCGGGCGTGGCGACGTGGTGCTCGTCGTGGACTCCTTCACCAAGGGCTTCCGGCCCGAGGTCGCCGGGGCAGCGGTGCGCGTCGTCGAGGACGCCGGACACCGTGCCGAGGTACGCACCGACGTCTGTTGCGGCCTGACCTGGATCTCCACCGGACAATTGCGACAGGCACGAAAGCGGTTGCTTCGCACGGCCTCTGCGCTCGACGACGGTTCCGACCGCCCTATCGTCGTCACCGAGCCGAGTTGCGCGGCAGCCCTGCGCAAGGATCTGCCCGAACTCGTCGACACGCCTGCAGCTCGCCGGGTGGCGCGACGCGTCCGCAGCTTCGCCGAACAGGTCAGTGCTCAACGTGAGCGCGGCTGGACTCCGAGTGCGACGCCGCCTTCGTCGGTCACCGTGCAGACCCACTGTCACGAGTACTCGGTGTTCGGTGCGGCAACGCAACTGCGTGCGCTCGAAGCGGTTGGCGTCGAAAACGTCCGCGAGGCAACGGGGTGCTGCGGTGTGGCCGGAAACTTCGGCTTCGAGCGCGAACACTACGACGTCAGCATGGCCGTCGCCGAGCAGGCGCTCGCGCCTGCGCTGCGGGCCGACCCCGACGCCGTCGTGCTCACCGACGGGTTCAGCTGCCACATGCAGGCCCGGCAACTCACCGACGTCCACGCGCCGAGTGCCTCCCTGCACCTCGCGCAGATCCTCGATCCCGCTACCCGACAGGAGTTCCTCCGATGACCGCAACGACCGCCCGTGTCGCCTCGGCTCACCCCTCCATCGCCTCGATCTCCACCGGACTGCTGATCGGTGGGCAGTGGCGAGAAGCCGCCGACGGACGCGTCTTCGACGTGGAGAACCCGGCCACGGGTGAGGTGTTGGCATCCGTTGCCGACGCCTCCCCGGCCGACGGGGACGACGCGTTGGCGGCTGCGGTAGGGGCGCAGGCCGCGTGGGCGCGGACCGCGCCGAGGCACCGCAGTGAGATCTTGCGCCGCGCCTACGAATTGGTGATGGAGCGGCAGGACTGGCTGGCGGAGGTGATGACGTTGGAGATGGGCAAGCCCCTTGCCGAGGCGAGGGGTGAGGTGGCCTACGCCGCGGAGTTCCTGCGGTGGTTCTCCGAAGAAGCGGTCCGCGTCTCGGGTGACCACTCCACCACCGGGGACGGCGCGAATCGGATCATCGTGACCCGCGAACCCGTCGGCCCCTGCGTGCTCATCACTCCGTGGAACTTTCCACTGGCCATGGGGACGCGCAAGGTCGCACCCGCGATCGCCGCCGGATGCACGATGGTGCTCAAGCCGGCACCGCAGACTCCGTTGAGTTCGTTGGCCTTGGCGGCGATCCTGCAGGAGAGCGGACTGCCCGACGGCGTCCTCAACGTCGTCAACACCACCGACGCGGCAACCGTGGTGGGTCGTTGGATGGCCAGCGGCAAGGCCCGCAAGGTGAGTTTCACCGGCTCCACGGGCGTGGGCAAGATCCTGCTGCGCCAAGCCGCGGAGACGGTGATGCGTTCGTCGATGGAACTGGGCGGCAACGCGCCGTTCATCGTCTGCGCGGACGCCGACGTCGACACAGCCGTCGACGGTGCGATGGCAGCCAAGATGCGCAACATGGGCGAGGCGTGCACGGCGGCCAATCGCATGTACGTCCACCGTGACGTCGCCGATGAGTTCTCCGAGCGGCTCGCGGCTCGAATGGCGGCATTGAAGGTGGGCAACGGACTCGACGACGAGACCGACGTGGGGCCGCTGATCGACTCGGCCGGGCGCACGAAGGTGCAGCGGCTCGTCGACGATGCATTGCAGCGCGGCGCAACGGCACTCACGGGCGGTCGTCTGCCGGACGGACCGGGATACTTCTACCCGCCGACCGTCCTGGCGGACGTGTCCAGTGACTCCGACTTGATGACCACCGAGGTCTTCGGGCCGGTGGCTCCGATCATCCCCTTCGACGACGAAGACGAGGTGATCAGCCGCGCCAACGACACCGATTGGGGTCTGGTGGGTTACGTGTTTACTCAAGACATCGACCGTGCGCTCGACCTCAGTGAGCGTCTCGAAGTAGGCATGGTGGGCGTGAACACCGGAGTGGTGTCCAACCCTGCCGCACCGTTCGGTGGGGTGAAGCAGTCCGGTCTGGGACGGGAGGGCGGCAAGGTCGGCATCGACGAGTTTCTCGAATACAAGTACCTTGCGGTGCCTCGCCGTCGAGGCCGCTGACCCCTTGCCGTCGATCGCAGAGCGCTCGTGAACGTCGACGACGAGCCGACCATCACCGAGTGGACGGACTCGACGTACCCCGAGGTGTTGACGATGCTGTCGGCCAACCCTCGGCAGCCGGGGATCGTGCTGATCGGCGTCGACGGGCGCAGCGGGTCCGGCAAGTCCACGTTCGCAGCGCAGTTGGCCAGGACACGTGCGGGCGTCGCGGTGGTCCACACCGACGACATCGCCTGGCACCACTCGTTCTTCGACTGGCATGAACTCTTGGTCGACGGAGTGCTGTCGCCGTTGCGTCGTGACGGGCCGCCGATCCGCTACCGACCACCGGCGTGGGACGTTCGCGGCAGATCGGGCTCGGTCGACGTACCGGCTGACACCAACGTGGTGCTCGTCGAAGGCGTCGGCTCCTGCCGCAGGGAACTCCAGCCGTGGTTCGATGCGACGGTGTGGGTGCAATCCGATCCAGACCTGGCCTACCGTCGCGTCGTCGCCCGAGGTGACGATCCCATCGAGTTCGTCGACGAGTGGACGGCTCGGGAAGTTCCCTTCCTCGCGAGCGATCGGCCCTGGGCGCGAGCGACGGTGATCGCATCGGGGGAGACATCGTCGTACGCCGACGAAGGCGGTCAACCGATGCCGTACTGCGCGATCTTCCGGTAGAGCGTCGCCCTGCTCATCCCGAGTTCGCGGGCGGCGGCGGCCATCGCGGTCGTTCGGTCCTGCAACCTGTCACGTTCCTGTGAGTATCCGGCGGAGGTACTTAGATCGGGTAACGTTTTGACCTCTCGTGCAGGTTCGACGGCAGCAGAGGAGAGTCGGCATGGATCTCGGTCCGTGGGGTGATTTGACGGTTCTCGCGGCGGTGATGGAGATCGTCTTCGCCACGTGTGTCTTCGTCTACCTCGGCCGACTCGAGAAGCGGACACCCCACCCCTTGGGCGAGGAAGTGGGCGCCCACAAGAGGGTGTTGGCCAAACTGCGCAAACGCGAACCGATGTCGCAGTACGAGGTGGACTACGCCGGCGAGCTGGTGTCAGACGCCCGCGCGCCGCTCGCGTACGCGATACCGGCCTCGCTGTTCACCCTGGGCTTCTTCTACGTGGTCGGCTGTCTGTACGTATTGCACGTGCACGGCGGCAACCCGTCGTTCCGGACGTTCATCGGGGGCATCCCGATGTTGACCTCGATGAACATGGCCGTCCAGTTGCGCAAGGTCGCGCGGCTCGGAAAGCGGCTGGACGACGTGCCAGTGCTGGACCCCGAGTCATCCGGCGACGGCGTGCCCCGTCACCGCTCCGGGCGCGACGGTGTCGCGGCTACTGCTGGGTCGCCGTCCTCCCACAGCAGGAGCTGACGGGCCGATTCGCGCGACCCGTACGGCTTCGGCATTCGGCCGGCCGGGCGCGGACGCACCTTCAGCGGCCACCAGAACCACCGGCCTAGCAGCGCGGCGATGGCCGGGGTCATGAACGAGCGCACGATCAGCGTGTCGAACAGCAGGCCGAGGGCGATGGTGGTTCCGATCTGGCCCAGAATTCGCAGATCCGCGAAGACGAAGGATGCCATGGTGGCCGCGAACACCAGACCCGCCGCAGTCACCACCGCGCCGGAACCGGCCATCGCGCGAATGATGCCGGTGTTCAGGCCCGCGCCGATCTCCTCCTTCAACCGGGAGATCAACAGCAGGTTGTAGTCGGAACCGACCGCCAACAGCAGGATTACGGCGAGTGCCTGCACTATCCAGAACAGTTGAATGCCGAGGATGTCCTGCCATATCAGTACCGACAGCCCGAACGACGCACCCAGCGACAGCGCCACCGTACCGACGATGACGAATGCGGCGACGATGCTCCGGGTGATGAACATCATGACGAGCAGAATCAGGCTGAGCGCCGCGATCCCGGCGATCATCAGGTCGTACTTGGCCCCGTCCTGGATGTCCTTGTAGGTGGCCGCGGTGCCCGCGATGAAGATCTTGGAACCGGCCAGCGGCGTGCCCTTCACGGCTCCCTGCGCGGCATGCCTCATGGCGTCGACGTGCGAAATGCCCTCGGGCGTAGCGGGATCGCCCTCGTGCGTGATGATCAGGCGGGCGGCCTTGCCGTCCGGCGAGAGGAAGAGCTTCAGCCCGCGCTGGAACTCGGGGTTCGTGAACGCCTCTGGCGGTAGGTAGAACGAGTCATCGGTCTTCGACGCGTCGTACGCCTGGCCCAGGGCGGTCGAGTTCTGCAGTGCCGCCGCGGTCTGGTCGTTGATGCCGGAGGTGGTCGCGTAATTGGTCAGCGTCAGGTCGCGGTTGGCCTGCTGACTCGCGATCTGCGGCGGGATCAGAGCCAGCAGCTTCGGTTGCAGTTCATCGAGTTTGGCGATGCTGCTCGCCACGTCGGCCAGTTGGTCGGTCAGATCGTTGATGCCGTCGAGTGCGTCGAAGAGCGACCGCAGCGCCCAGCAGATCGGGATGTCGTAGCAATGGGGTTCCCAGTAGAAGTAATTGCGGATCGGTCGGAAGAAGTCGTCGAAGTTGGCGATCTTGTCCCGTAGATCCTGGGCAGTGGCGACCGTGTTCTGGAATGCCTTGGTCTGCTCATCGGTGACGGCGCTGGATTGCTGTTGTAGCGAATACTGTTGCCGGAGAACCTCGATCGAGTCGTTTATGACGTCCACCTGTTTGAGCAGGTCGCTGCCGCGGGCCTGCTGGAAGGGCAGGTTGTTGATCTGCGATGCGCTGCTGGCGCTGATCTGGAACGGGATCGACGTGTGGTCCAGGGGCGTGCCCAGTGGCCGGGTGATCGACTGCACCTGCGCAATCCCGTCGGAGTGGAAGACCGCCTTCGCGACGCGCTCCAACAGGATCATGTCGGTGGGGTTGCGCAGGTCGTGGTCGGCGTCAATCATCAGCAATTCGGGGTTGAGCCGGGCCTGCGAGAAGTGCCGCTCCGCAGCGGTGTAGCCAACGTTCGCAGGGGCGTCCGCGGGCAGATAGGGGCGGGCGTCGTAGCTCGTCGTGTAGTTCGGGAGCGCCAGCAGACCTATGAGGGCGATTGCGATCGTCGCCACCAGGATGGGGCCCGGCCAGCGGACGATCGCCGTTCCGACGCGACGCCAGCCGCGGGTACGCATCGGACGACTGGGCTCGAACAGCCCGAAGTGGCGACCGATCACCAGCAGCGCCGGTGCCAACGTCAACGCCGCAACCACTGCGACGAGCACGCCGATGCCCGCGGGAATGCCGAGACTCTGGAAGTACGGCAGCCGGGTGAAGGTGAGGCAGAGCACCGCCCCGGCGATCGTCAGGCCGGAGCCCAGGATGATGTGCGCGGTCCCGTGGTACATGGAGTTGAACGCAGTCACGCGATCGTGCCCGGTCAAACGCGCTTCGTGGAACCGTCCGAGGAGGAAGATCGCGTAGTCGGTTCCAGCGGCGATGACCAGAAGCGTCAGCAGATTGGTCGAATACGTCGACAGCTCGATGATGCCCGCGTTCGCGAGCACCGCCACGACACCGCGAGACGCGGTCAGCTCGATCATCACCGTGAAGATCACGAGGAACACCGTGGTCAGGCGACGGTAGATCCAGAACAGCATCACGGCGATCACCCCGAGGGTGATCAAGGTCGTCTTCAGGGTGCCTTGGCGGCCCACCTCGAACTGGTCGGTGACCAGCGGGGCCGCGCCGGTGACGTAGGCCGTGATGCCCGGCGGCGGTGGCGTCTGATCGACGACTGCGCGAACCGCGTCGACGGACTCGTTGGCCAACGACTCGCCCTGATTGCCTGCCAGGTAGAGCTGGACCAGCGCCGCCTTGCCGTCGGAACTCTGCGAGCCGGCCGCGGTCAGCGGGTCCCCCCAGAAATCCTGGACGTGCTGAACGTGCTTGGTGTCCTGGGTGAGTCGGTGAACCAGGCCGTCGTAGTAGTGGTGGGCGTCGGCGCCAAGCGGTTGATCGCCTTCCAGGACGATCATGGCCGAGCTGTCGGAGTCGAACTCGTCGAACACCTTGCCGATCCGCTTGCTGGCCTGCAGTGACGGCGAGTCCTGCGGGCTGAGCGAGACGTTGTGCGCTTCGGCAACGGTCTCCAACTGCGGGACGAAGACGTTCGTGAGAACGGCCAAGCACAGCCAGAACAGCGCTATGAGCACCGAGAACCGTCGGATGAAGTCCGGAATGCGTTGGGTGCTCATCCGGACTTGTCCAGGCAGTAGGTGTAGGCGTTCAAGGTGTTCACCGATCGCTCGTCCTTGACTACGTCATCGATCCGTATCCGGCAGCCGATCGAGTCGCTGTCTCCCTGGGCCGCGACGTTGACGAAGACAGCCGGCTGCGTGGTCGTCGTGTCGTACGCCCATGGCAGCGGAACTGCGTCGGCGCGCTGTGGCTGTGCGTTCACGTCGAGGTACGTGATGGTCGCGACCGTGCCCGGTGGGCCGAAGACCTCCAGGACCACGTGCTTGGGGTTGAAGGGAACGATGTCGCTGTCAGAGCCGCTGGGCGTGGACGTGACGTCCTGCGAGGCAAAGACGGCGTGCAACCGGTACACGGCGAATCCGGCCACGGCGACCACGGCCACCGCCGTCAGGATCATCCATCGACGACCGATTCGACGGCCTATCGAAACCCCCTGCATCCGTGACCCTTTCGTGAGCGGCCACCGATGCTGAACGTAGGTTTAGATCGCTAGGATGGCTAATCAACGAAGTTGACGGTACGACACGGATCCGGACTTCACAACACCGGATCGCGGGAGTCGAACTCACCGCTCGCGCTGCAGATTCCGCTATTCACAGCAAGTTCCGAGCTTGCGCCTCTGGTGCGCAGCGGCTCGGTCTGAGCCGTCTCGCCACCTGACTGGCGGCGCGGTCGGCACGGCTGGGTCAGCCGTGTTCCTCGATGTAGGCGTCGGCGTCCTTGTCGGTGTTGTCGATGCCCTTGGTCGTGTCGTGCTCGGCGTAGAACTGCAGCCACCGCATGCCGAGTTCGTGGCGAAGTTCCAGTGAGGCGCTCTTGATGAAGTCCGGCATCGCCTCGCGTTCCTCCTCGTCGAGGTGCTCGCCGTTCTCCTTGCGCGCCTCGAAGACCGCTTCGAACCACTCCTCGCTGCCCGGGGCCAGCCCACGGGATCGCCGGACGGCATCGCGGATCGAGTTGTGGTCGGTGATCGCGTCCTCCGTCTCGTCCTCGGGATCGCCCTCCGGATTGCCGGGGTCGTCGTGACCGCCGTGCTTGAGCAGCGCGGGGTAGAAGACGGTCTCCTCGGCCTCGGCGTGCGCGTCGAGGCGGTCGCTGAGTTGACCCCAGATCGCAGCGAGTTCCGGGCTGGTCCTCGCGTCGTCGAGCCGGAAGAACTGCCGTCGAAGCCAGTCGTGGTCGGCGTAGATGAGGTCGATGATGTCGGCCATGGGTGTACCTCCTACGCGCCGAAGTACCCCACTTCCGCCCGACTCACGCGTGGTGAGACCACGGCCCTCAGGCCGCGCGATCCTCGGGCGGCGGGCGAGATTCGCCAGCGTTGCCTTGCTCGGGTTCGTCCTCGCCCGGTCGGAGCAACAGTTCTGGGCGGTGGTGGTAGTTGAGCCGTGCTTGGCCGTGGTCGAGTCCGGGTGGCGGCTGCCATTCCACGTCGCCCCGGGCGGTGATGGTGGTGGTGAAGCCGCCATCGCCCACGAGGCGGTTGTCCGCTCCGCAGGCCAGCGCCATCTCGTCGACATTGGTGTTGCCGCCGCGGGCCCAGTCGGTGACGGCGTGGTGGACCTGGCAGCCGTAGGCGCCCACGGTGCAGCCGGGTTTGGTGCAGCCGCCGTCGCGGGCGATCAACATCAGCCGCTGGGCAGGGGAGGCGGTCCGCCGGGCCCGGAACAACTCGAGTGCCGACCCGGTCGCGCGGTCGAACACCGCAAGATAGTGGTTGGCATGCGCACCCATCCGCACGACGTCGGAGATCGGCACCTTGGTGCCGCCGCCGGTGACCCCGATCCCGGCGCGGGACTCGAGATCCTGAAGGGTGGTACGGACGATCACCGACACCGGCAAGCCGTTGAGCTGGCCGAGATCCCCACTCATCAAGGCGATCCGCCCGATCACCACCAGGGCGTCGTGCTGGCGTTGAGCCAGAGTGCGGTGATCGGCGTCGATCTGGGCCTGGGTCGGGGTGCCGGAGGTGCAGGGTTCGGGGTCGTCGGGATTGCACATCCCGGGTGCGGCGTACTTGGCCAGCAGGGGTTCGAACACCGCCGCCGCCTCCGGGGTCAACCGGGCGGTGAAGGTGGTCATGCCGTCCCGGCCCTGCGGGCCCATGTCGGCACCGCGGGACCGTTCGGGTTCGGTGTGGTCTGGTTCGGGGCCGTCTTGGTCGAGCAGGAACAGCCGCAGGTCGGCCGAGTCGCGTAGGTCCTTCGGGCCCACCGTGATCGCGATCCGGACCAGGTCGACCTCGACCTGGTCGCGCGTGACCGGGTCGACCCACGCCGGCATCTTGGCCATCGTCTCGCGCAGCACTTTGACGTGCTCGGCGGTGATCGCGCCGGCTGCCTGTGCGGCCGCGACCGCGGGTAGCACCGGCTCGAGCGCCTCCCCGGTCAAGCTCTGCCGCGGTCCGAGGTCGGCGGCCTCTGACAGCCGGCGACTGGCTTCACTGGAACTCAACCGCCACCGGGTGCGTAGGACCTCGTTCCAGGACTTCGCACCCATCTCCCGTGACGTCGTCTCGGCCTGCAGGCGCGCGAGCAACCGGTGCCGTTGGGTCGGCAGCTGGCTGCTCAGCGTCTCCAAGCCGTCCAATGCCGCAACGATCTCGTTGCGGCTCAACAGATCAACGGACAGGTCTGCCAGCGCGTCGTAGGCCGCGAGCAATCCCGCGACCGCCTCCCGCACTCCGTCCGCCTGCATGATTCGAACATACATTCGACCACCGACAAGTCGGTTCGCCAGTCAGCCCCCAAGACTGGCCTGATACCGCCGCATCCCGGACAGCCAGCGGTCGTAGTCGGCACCCTTCTGTCGATACATGTCGAGCACTGCCGGATGCGGCAAGACGAGGAACGTCCCGGCGCGCACCGCCTCGACGGTGAGTTCCGCGACGCGCTCGGGACCCACCACCTCGCCTGCGTTGCGGACGGCTGCCGCAGACATCCGCGCAGCGGGGTCCGACGACTCGGTGATGCCGGTGAGCAAGGGGGTGTCGACACCCATGGGGCAGACGCACGAAACCCCGATGCCCTTGTCGCCGTACGTGATCGACAACCACTCGGCGAATCCGACCGCGGCGTGCTTGGTCACCGAGTAGCCCGCCGCGCCGACCTGGGTCAGCAGGCCCGCCGCTGATGCAACCGCGACGAAGTGGCCGTGGCCGCGCTCCAGCCACTCGGGCACGACCACCTTCGCCGCCCGCACGTGCGCCCGCAGGTTGACGTCGAGGATGCGATCCCAGTCGGCCTCGTCGTCACCGAGGCCGGGCGCACCGATGATCCCGGCGTTGACGACGAACACGTCGACCGGTCCGAACTCGGCACGTGCCACGTCGACCAGGCTGGTGATGCCCTCGGTCGTCGCGGCGTCGGCCACCACGCCGACGGCCTTGCCGCCCGCGGATCGGACCTGCTCCGCGGTGTCCCGTACGCCACCGGAGGAGACGTCACCGGCGACCACCGTGGCCCCGGCCGCGGCGAACTCCCGCGCCAACGCCCGGCCGATGCCGGACCCTGCTCCCGTGATGACGGCGACACTGCCTTCGATCTGCATGCCGCCATTGTCGCCGATGGGCGCACCCGTCATGCGATTGCCTGATGAGCAAAGCCGATTGCAAATCTCGGCCGGCCCGGAGCACGCTGTGTCCATGTCCAAGACAACGGAAGCCGGTCGGGTCCTCGCTGCCGAGTGGGATGGGCGATACACCGGCTGGTCGATGGAAACGCCAGCGGCCGAACCGAATCCGGCCCTACTGGCGGAGGCGGCGCAACTGCGGCCAGGCCGGGCGCTGGACATCGGATGTGGTCTCGGCTCCGACGCCATCTGGTTGGCCGCTCGGGGCTGGGACGTCACGGCGCTCGACGTATCCCAGGTCGCCCTGGATCGCGCAGCCACCCGCGCCGAACAGGCAGGAGTGAGCGTCGCGTGGCAGCAGTCCCGGCTGGAGGACGCCGCGGTGCCGCCCCGGGGCTTCGACCTGGTGACGGCGCACTATCCGGCGTTGTTGCACTCCGAGGGTCGCGACGCCGAGCGTGCGCTGCTGGCGTCGGTCGCGGTCGGGGGAACGCTGCTCGTCGTGCACCACGCCGACGTCGACGTGGAGACCGCCAAGGCGCACGGCTTCGACCCCGCTGACTACCTCGACCATGACGACGTGGCCGCACTGTTCGACGACACCTGGGAGGTTCGGATCGAACGAGGCCGGCTCCGCGGCAGGCCGGCCGGTTCCGAGGGCCAGCACACGCACGACGACGTCCTTGTCGCGCGCCGTCTGCGTCGTGCTCTCAGCGATGCGCCAGCCGATCCCGCAGCGCCCGCCTGAGCACCTTCCCGTAGCTGTTCTTGGGTAACTCGTCCACGAACTCGTAGCGCTTGGGCCGCTTGAAGCGGGCGATGCGCTCGATCAGGTGCGCGTCGAGTTCCCGTTCGTCCGCCGAACCGACGACGAACGCGACCACGACCTCGCCCCACTCCTCGTCGGGTTCGCCCACCACGCACGCCTCCTCGACGCCGGGGTGGGTGATCAACACTTCCTCGACCTCACGCGGGTAGACGTTGCTACCCCCGCTGATCACGACGTCCTTGCTGCGGTCGCGCAGGGTGAGGTAGCCCCGTTCGTCGAACGACCCCATGTCACCGGTGCGCAGCCAGCCGTTCCGCACCGTCGCGGCCGTCGCCTCGGCGTTGTTCCAGTAGCCGGACATGACGACGTCACCGCGACAGACGATCTCGCCGATCACTCCCACCGCTGCCGGCTCGCCATCGGCACCGACGACCGCGACGTCGACACCCGATCGCGGGTAGCCGACCGAACCGAGCACCGCGTCGTCGGCGCCCTCGTGATCGTCGCGGCGCAACCCGGTGATGGTCATCGGCGCCTCACCCTGCCCATAAAGCTGGACGAAGATCGGGCCGAACGCTGCCATCGCCTTCTTCAGGCTGTCGACGTACATCGGACCGCCGCCGTAGACCACGGTTCGCAGGTTCGCCGGGCGCGACCGGCCCGTGGCCACCAGGCGCGCCACCATCGTCGGTGCGAGGAAGCTGCTGCACCCCGGGTGGCTCTCGCAGAGATCGAGGAATTCGTCGGGCTCGAATGCCGCCGACGCCGGCACGACCTGCCGTGCGCCGCGCAGGACGTACGGTGCGATGTAGAGGCCCGATCCGTGCGACATCGGAGCGCCGTGCACCAGGCTGCAGTTCTCGTCGGGGTCGTCGAAGTCGGCGAGGTGGGACACGGTCATCGCCATCAGGTTCCGGTGCGAGAGCATCGCGCCCTTGGACCGGCCGGTGGTGCCGCTGGTGTAGAACAACCAGGCAAGCGACGCCGGGTCGGTTTCCCGGGGCGGGGCGAGCGGAGCGGAAGACAACCGGGCCGCGTAGGCGTCGTCGGCGATCACGTCGACGGGCACGGGCGCGACGCCCACCAGCCGCTCGGCGATCTTCGGCGATGCGAACACCGTGGCAGCACCGGCGTCGTCGAGGATCTGTGCGATCTCCAACTCGTGCAGCTTGTAGTTGATCGGTACCACGACGCACTCGGCCGCCCACGCCGCGAACATCAGCTCGACGATCTCGGGCCGGTTCTCGCTGGCGACGGCGACGCGGGTGCCCGCGGGGTGCGCAGCACGCAACGACGCGGCGAGTCGCAATGCGCGATCGCGTAATTCACGCCAGGTGAGCACCTGTCGCGTGCCGAGGTACACCGCACCGCGGTCGCCGTGCCGCGCTGCCGTCTGGTCGAGGACGGCGAACAGATTCACGAGCGGGCGACCCACTCGGCGGACAGTGCGAAGTCCGACAGGTACTTGGTCGAACTCCAGCCGCCGTCGACGACGATCGTCTGACCGTTGATGAAACCGGCGCCAGGCGAACACAGGAACGCGATGGTGCTGGCGATGTCCTCGATGCGCCCGAGCCGCGGATACGGTGTCATCTCGGTGTTGATCTTGCGGAACCGCTCGTCTTCGAGACGCTGCTCCACCATCGGCGTGACCGTGACACCGGGTGCAACTGCATTGCACCGGATGCCCTGCGGCCCGTACTGGCATGCGATGTGCTGCGTGAGCGACGTTAGCCCACCCTTGGCGGCGGAATACGCACCGCCACGCAGCCCACCGACGACGGCGAACGTCGACGTCACGTTGACGATGCTCGAACCATCGCGCATGTGCGGCAACACGTCTCGCGCCAACCGGAACGGTGCCCGGAGCATCAGTCCGAGGAAGTAGTCGAGTGATTCGTCGTCCGTCTCGTGCAGCGGCTTCGGGCTGCCGACGCCCGCGTTGTTGACCAGGAAGTCGATCCGGCCCCACCGTGTCACGGCGGCGTCGACGACGCGCGCCGGTCCGTCGTCGGCGGTCAGGTCGACGGCGACGGTCGCGACGAGGTCGGGATCCGCCCCCGCATCCGTTGCCGCGGCCGCCCATTCGGCGAGCCTCGCCTCGTCGCGGCCGGTGCCCAGTACGGCCATGCCTGCCTCGGCCAGCTTAACCGCGGTGCCGAAGCCGATGCCGCTGCTGGCGCCGGTGACGATCGCTACCTGCATGACGTGTCTCCTCCACTGCCGACCAGCGCATCTCTCATCCGGTGCTTGAGCACCTTGCCTGCATCGTTTCTGGGCAGTGCATCCCAGACGACCACCTGCTCGGGCACCTTGAACCTGGCCACGCCCTGCTCGGCGAGGAAGTCGCCGAGATCGGTCACCGTGGGGGACTGCTCGCTACCGGCGGCGAGTACGACCACCGCACAGGCCCGTTCACCCGTCCGGACATCGGGCACCCCGACCACGGCCACCTCGGCGATGCCCAACCGGCCGACGAGAAGATCCTCGATCTCCTTCGGGGAGACGTTCTCTCCGTTGCGGATGATCAGGTCCTTCACGCGGCCGGTGACGACGAGCGCGCCGTCGGCCCACTGCCCGATGTCGCCGGTACGGAAGTAGCCGTCGGCGTCGAACGCGTCGGCCTCGTCGTCGGCGTGCAGATAGCCGACGAGCATCTGCGCGCCCCGCACGCGGATCTCGCCCGTCTGACCGCCCATGCCACCGGGATCGCGGGCCACCAGCCACACGTCGGCGATGCCAGGCCTACCGTCGGTGTCCGCCGCCACGTCGGGCTCCCCAAGAGCACCGACCGTCGTGACCGGCACCTCGGTGGATCCGTACACTCGCGACACGTCCGCCCGGGCGAAGTAGGCGCTCGCCCTGCGGATCAGCGACGGTGGCACGGACGCCCCGCCGCAGATGAACACCTTCAAGTCGGGCAGAGCGGATCCCGCGCGTTCGGCAGCGCCGAGCAGGCCGTCGAGGAACGGAGTGGCGCCCGCCATGTGCGTGCAGCGTTCGGCGAGCATCGTCGCGACCGCGTCGTCGGCGTCCCACCGTTCCATCAGTACGGCCGTCGATCCGAGCAGCAGCGGGCATTCGAAGGCGTAGATCGATCCGCCGATGTGCGCGATCGGCGACGGCACCAGGAACCGGTCACCCGGATCGACCGACCAGTGCATCCCGATCTGCGTGATCAGCGCATGGATCGAATTGTGCGTGTGCAGAACGCCCTTCGGGCGACCCGTGGTACCCGAGGTGTACATGATCATCCGGACGGCGTCTGGATCCAGGTCGATCGCGACCGGATCGGCGGGCGCCTCGCCCAGGTCGTCGAACGAGGAGTGTCCGCTCGCGTCACCGCGCAGCACCACCACCTCCGGCGGCTCGTCGAGGGACCCGGTGACCCGGTGCAGCATCGCGGCGTAGTCGTGGCCGCGGAACGTGCTCGGGATGAAGATCATCCGGCAGTGGGCATCGGCGAGGATGAACCGCAGCTCGTGGTCGCGCAGTGACGGCAGGATGGGGTTGACCACCATGCCCGCGAGCGTGGCGCCGAGATACACGACGGCCGCCTCGTGCCAGTTCGGCAGCATGAACGACACCACGCTACCCACGGGCATTCGAGCGGCGAGCGTCGCGGCGAGGGCTTCGGCTCGGCCGTGCAGGTCCCGGCAGGTCAGCCGTAGTGCGCCGTCCACCAGCACGATCCGATCCGGGGTGTCCTGCGCCGCGCGCCGCAACTCGTCGGCCAGCGTCGATTCGACCCACAGGCCGGACTCGTATGCCCGGGCGGCGAAGTCGTCATCCCACCGGATGGTCCGGCCGGCGACCGTCCGTCGCCCCGGGTGCGTCGTGTCCACGCGGGCGGTCAAGCCTTCACTCGCCGCATGGTCATCGAGTGGCGGAAACGCGATGAGGGGTGGGTGTTCACGGTGACCTGGGCGATCTCCCCATCCGACGTCGTGTAGGTGCGACGCATCTCGAGGGCGGCGCTGCCCTGATCGACCTTGAGGCGATCGGCGAGGGCGGCCGACACGCTGACGGCCGAGATCTCCTGGTGCACTTCGACGACGCTGACCCCGAACAGATCCTCGATCAGCGGAAAGATCGGCCCGTCGTGGCGGTGCAGCAGCCTCCCCACGGCGGCGAACGCCCGGTTGACGTAGTACTCGGTCCGGCAGATGGGTACGGGATCGCCGTCGACCTCGCGTGTCCCGAGGACGGCGAGCCACTGGGTGCCGGGGGAGAGGCCGGTGTGGCCGGAGAGGTCGTCGTCGACCGTCACCATGGCGTTGGAGTCGATCGCGAACCGTGCTCCCGCGGCGAACGCGAGCAGATCGTTGATCGACATCACCTCCTGGGCATAGGAATTCGACGCGTCGCGGGCGACCACCATCGTGCCCGCGCGCGGCCGCGACGAGACCAGGTTGTCGTCGCGCAGCCTGCGCAGCGCCTCGCGCACGGTGTAGCGGCTGACGCCGAACCGCTCGCGGAGTTCGTGCTCGGTGGGGAGCTGGGTGCCCACCGGGTACACCCCGTCGACGATCTCCTTGCGCAGGGTGCGCGCCACCTGCAGGTAGCGGTGGTCCACCGACGTCCCGAGTTCGGTGCTCACGAGACGTCCCTGCGCAGCGCCAGCACGCTGCCCTCGCCGTCGGCCGACACGTACAGCGTGCCGTCCGGACCCTGGGCGATCCCCGCGAACGGGCCCTGCGGACCGGAGAACGGCGGCATCCCCTTCAACGGCTTGGGCACTACGCCGGGCGGCGGCCCTACCGGAAGGCCCGCCGCGATCGTCTCGCGGGCTCCGGTGGTCGGGTCCACGGCGAGGACCGCCTTCTGGCCGGCGTCGACGACGTACAGAGCCCCCGCCGTGGCCAGTAGCCCCTGCGGGCGCAGCAGGTCGTCGACGACGGTCTCGACACCCGAGCCGGTCACCTTCACCACCCTGCCCACCTCGCTGACCAACACGGTCCCGTCGGCGGTCACTGTGACGCCGACCGGCTCGTCGAGACCGCTCGCCAGCACGTCGACGCCGCCTGCGCCGACCGACAGCACCCTGCCGGTGCCCTGCTCGACGGCCACGACGTCGGAGCCGACGACCGCCACGCCGTACAGCTGGTCGAAACCATCTGCGAGGTATTCGGTTTCGCCACTGCCGGGGCGATAACGGGCGACCTGCCCGCCGGACGTCGTGACGACGAATTCGCCCGGCCCCGACGGCACCAGCCCGCGCAGGAAGCCGGGGTACCCGGGTGAGAACAGCATGCCGACCGTGCGTAGTGAGCCGTCGGGCGTCACGGCATAGAAGTAGGTCCCGTCGGCGACGTAGACCGTGCCGTCGTGACCGACCGCCAGGTCCAGCGGCCAGTTCAACGCGCCGGGCAGTGTCGTCGAGGTCAGACCGCCGGCCAGGATCTCGGTGATCTCGCCGGTGAAGTTCGAGACGAACAGCCGTCCGTCGACCAGGGTGCAGTTGTCGAGCCCCGGGTTGAGTTGAGCGAGCACGGTCTGCTCGCCGGTGCGCGGGTCGATGCGGAGCACCTGACCCGAGGCGACCTGGGTGGACACGATCATGCCGTCGGCGTCGAACTTGACCGAGTCGGGTACGCCGAGACCCGAGGCCACCGTTTCTGCCTGCGCCCCTCCGGCGAAGGGATCGATGCGCCAGATCTCGTTGGCGCCCATGACGGGGAAGTACAGCAGCCCGTCCGGTCCGACCTCCATGGCATTGGGCGACGGCACGTTTTCCAGCAGGACTCGTGGCGGTCCGCCGCCGAGATCGAACTCCATCAGGCGTCCGCCTTCGCGGCACTCGCCGATGAAGAGCCGATCCTGGTGGAACGTGATGCCGTTGGCCGAGGGCACGTCGTCGCGCAACACGCGCGTGGTGCCGTCGAGTTCGCGCAGGCTCACCCTGCCGTCCATCACCTCGGTGGCGACGAGATTCCCGCGGGAGTCGAACGCCACGTCGTCGGGCGCGACGATGTCCCCGCCCTTGGCGCTGATCGTCTCCACCTCACCGGACGAGACGTCGAGTGCGCTGATCTGACTCCCGGTGACCTGTGCGACGTAGATGCGGCCGTCGGGTCCCGTGCGCAGACCGTTGGCGCCGAACAGCCGGCTCGGCGCGGTCAGCCGGTCGAGTCGCCAGCCGACGGCCACGTCCGGCGTGGTCGCGACGCCATAGCGGGTCGGGGAAGTGCCGATGGTCGTCATCGGACGCACGATAGCAAGCCGCATTGGTCCAGACAATAAGTTCGACACATCGCGATCGGCCCTTGACGTGCGGCTCGCCATAGGAGAATCATGCTCTCCAAATGGTGCAACACCACTGCCTTGTCCGGACAATTAGTTCGAACAGGTGACGCGGCCCGCCTCGGCGGATGCCGCAATCTACGGAAATGGAGAGGTCGACAGTGGCCGTGAAGGTTTACGAGCGAATCCTGCAGCTGTTCGAGGCTGAGGGCATCAACACACTGTTCGGCATCCCCGACCCCAACTTCGTCCACATGTTCCACGCCGCCGAGGAGCGCGGGTGGACCGTCGTCGCGCCACACCACGAGGAGTCCGCCGGCTTCATGGCCGAGGCGGTCTCGCGGATGACCGGGCGGCCAGGCCTCGCGATCGGCACGCTCGGCCCCGGCCTGGCGAACCTGGCGGGCGCGATCATGTGCGCCAAGGTCGAGAACTCGCCGGTGATCTTCCTGGGCGGTCAGCGGGCCCGCATCACCGAGCAGCGGGTACGCCGCGGACGCATCCAGTTCGTCTCCCAGGCGCCCCTGCTCGCGCCGTCGGTCAAGTACTCGGCGAGCATCGAATACGCCGATCAGACCGACGAGATCGTCCGCAACGCGCTGCGCGTCGCGCAGACCGGCACCCCGGGCCCCGCCTACATCGAGTACCCGTCGCACGTGATCCTCGAAGAACTCGACGTACCGGAGCCGTTGGCGCCGGAGGCCTACCGTCTGGTCAATCAGGGCGCCAGCGCGCAGTCGATCGAGAAGGCCGTCGAACTCGTCCGCAAGGCCGAGCAGCCTATCCTGCTCGTCGGCCACGCCGTTCACACCAACCGCGCCGGAGAATCGGTCGAGGCGCTGGCGAAGCTGATGAACTGCCCGGTGATCCAAACCTCGGGCGGCACCTCGTTCATCAAGGGACTCGAGGATCGCACCTTCCCGTACGGCTTCTCGCCGTCGGCGGTCGACGCCGTGGTCAAGTCGGACCTCGTCATCGCGATCGGCACCGAACTCGGCGAACCCGTGCACTACGGCCGTGGCAGGCACTGGCTCGACAACGAGGCCAACCGCAAGTGGATCAGCGTCGAACTCGATCCGACCGCCATCGGGGTCAACCGTCGCATCGACGTCCCGCTCGTCGGCGACCTGCGGGCCATCGTCCCGCAGCTGGTCGACGCGCTGAAGGACTCCCCGCGGCAGGCAACGGCCGAACTCGAGCGGTGGATCTCCGACGACGCCGCCCGCATCTCCGAACTCGCCGAGAGTGCACCCAGCGGAACTCCGCTGCACACCGCACGTTTCGTCGTCGAAGCCACGAAGGCCTTCCCCGAGGACGGCATCATGGTCCGCGACGGTGGCGCCACGGTGATCTTCCAGTGGACGTACTCGCAGGCCAAGCCGCACGACGTGGTGTGGAACCAGAACTTCGGACACATCGGCACCGGTCTGCCGTACGCGGTCGGCGCCTCGGTAGCCGACGGACGCAAGCGGCCCGTCATGCTGCTCACCAGCGACTCGTCGTTCATGTTCGCGATCGCCGAACTCGAAACCGCTGCGCGGCTGAACCTTCCGCTGGTATGCGTGGTGGGTGTCGATCACCAGTGGGGCCTCGAGGTCGGCGTCTACAAGCGGACGTTCGGTCAGGGCTCGCTCGAGACCGGCGTGCACTGGAGCAAGGACGTCCGCTTCGACAAGATCGCCGAGGGGTTCGGCTGCCGCGGCGAGTACGTCGACGACGCAGCCGATCTCGGACCCGCCATCGAACGCGCCTACGCCAGTGGAAAGGTCACGGTGATCCACGTTCCGATCGATCCGAAGGTCAACTCGGAGGAGATGCCGAGCTACGACGAGTTCCGGACCTGGTACGCCGAAGGGACGCAATAGACATGCACCGCGACGTCAGGAGCGAGAATGCGTAGTTACCTGAAGTTCTACATCGACGGGCAGTGGGTCGACCCGGTCGAGCCGAGGACCGTCGACGTCGAGAACCCAGCGACCGAGCAGGTGGCGGGACAGATCTCGCTGGGATCCGCCGCCGACGTCGACAAGGCCGTGGACGCCGCCCGACGGGCCTTCGCGACGTGGTCGGTGACCACCCGCGAGGAGCGGCTCGACGTGCTCAACGCGATTCTGGCCGAGTACCAGGAGCGTGCAGGCGATCTCGCCGAGGCGGTCACCGAGGAGATGGGCGCACCAGCGGGGCTCGCGGCCGGCCCGCAGGTCGGTCTCGGGCTCGGACACCTGACCACGGCCATCGAGTCGTTGAAGACGTTCCCCTTCACCGAGGACCGCGGCGGACTCACCATCGTGAAGGAGGCCATCGGGGTCTGTGGCCTCATCACGCCATGGAACTGGCCACTCAACCAGATCTCGGTCAAGGTCTTCCCGGCGCTCGCGACCGGCTGCACGTCGGTGCTCAAACCCTCTGAGGTGGCACCGTTCTCGGCGCAGGTGTTCGCCGAGATCCTGGACGCCGCTGGGGTTCCCGCGGGCGTGTTCAACTTGATCCAGGGAGACGGACCCGGCGTCGGTGTCCCGCTGTCCAGCCATCCGGGGGTCGACATGGTGTCGTTCACCGGGTCCACCCGCGCCGGCATCGAGGTCGCGCGCAATGCCGCCCCGACGGTCAAGCGGGTCGCGCAGGAACTCGGCGGCAAGAGCCCCAACATCGTCCTCGACGACACGGCGTTCGCCGACAGCGTCTCCTCGGGCGTGGTCACCATGATGGGCAACTCGGGCCAGACCTGCAGTGCGCCGTCGCGCATGCTGGTGCCCAACAGTCGCATGGCCGAGGCGAAGGAGATCGCCGCAGCCGCTGCGGCGGGCATCACCGTGGGCGATCCGAACGGCGGGTTCGACGTCGGTCCCGTGGTGTCGGGCACCCAGTTCGAGAAGATCCAGGCGCTGATCCGCAAGGGGATCGAGGAGGGTGCGACCCTGGTCGCCGGGGGCACCGGCAGACCCGACGGCTTGGACACCGGTTACTACGTCAAGCCCACCGTGTTCGCCGACGTCACCAACGACATGACGATCGCCCGCGAGGAGATCTTCGGTCCGGTGCTCGTCATCCTCGGCTACGACGACCTCGACCAGGCGGTCGAGATCGCCAACGACACCGATTACGGTCTGGCAGGCTACGTCTCGGGTGAGGACCTCGACACGGCGAAGACCGTCGCGGGGCGCATCCGCGCCGGGTGGGTGGCGATCAACGGCGGCTTCGACTTCAACTCTGCGTTCGGCGGTTACAAGCAGAGCGGCAACGGTCGCGAATGGGGAGACATCGGCTTCCACGAGTACCTCGAGACCAAGTCGATCATGGCGCCTGCGGGGGCTGGATAGCAGTGCCTGACCTGATCGACCTCACCGGTCGCATCGTCGTCGTCTCGGGCGCGGGTGGTGGTGGCATCGGGACCACCGTGACCGCGCTGGCCGCCCGCGCCGGGGCCACGGTCGTGGCGGTGAGCCGTCGGCAGGACAACCTCGACGAACACGTGGGTCCGCTTGCTGCCGAGGGTCTATCGGTGATCACCGTCGCAGCCGACGCCTCCACCGACGACGGCATCGCCACCGTCATGAACCGGGTACGCGAGACCGACGGCACGCTCTACGGGCTGGTGAACGTCGCGGGTGGCGCCGCCCCCGCGACGTGGATGCCGTCCACCCGGGTGACCCGCGACGACTGGCGGGCGCTGTTCGCGGCGAATCTGGAGACAGCGTTCTTCTTCAGTCAGGCCGTCGCCGCCGAGCTGCTCGCCACCAACTGCCCGGGCTCCATCGTCTCGGTGTCGTCGATCAGCGGGATGAACACTGCGCCGTTCCACATCGGCTACGGCACCGCCAAGGCGGCAGTCGTGGCGATGACGCGCACCATGGCCGTCGAACTCGCCGGCTCCGGCATCCGCGTCAACGCGGTGGCGCCCGGGGTCACCGAGACGGCGGCGTCGGCGACCTACGTCGACGACGACCCCGACCGCGACCGCACCGCGATCGCGATGGGGCGGCGCGGCACCCCGGACGAACAGGCAGGCGCGATCCTGTTCCTGCTGTCGGACCTGTCCGGCTACGTGACGGGTCAGACCCTGCTCGTCGACGGCGGATTGAACCTCAAGTGGACCCACCTGGGCGCCGACAACACGTCGCTGTTCCTGAAGGACCAGTCCTTCCGCGAAGCGATCACACGGCCCTGAAAGGAAGATCACGTGACCCACACCGAATCCGACCTCGACGCGACGATCGAAGTCGAAGCCGATCCCGACGACTCGACGGGCGCCGTCCCGGAAGACCTGTCGGACCCGATGACGATCCCGGTCGAGGCGTACGTCTCGGAGGACTACGCCCGCGCCGAACGAGACAAGCTGTGGCGCAAGGTGTGGCAACAGGTCGGGCGGGTCGAGGAGATCCCCGAGGTCGGGAGCTATCTGACCTACGACGTCCTCGACGACTCGATCATCGTCGTGCGGACCGGGCCCAATGAGTTCAGCGCACACCACAACGTGTGCATGCACCGCGGCCGCAAACTGATCGACAACGCCGAGGGGGCGAAGAACGCGATCGGCCGGGCGCGCAAGTCGTTCGTCTGCGGGTTCCACGGCTGGACCTACGGCCTCGACGGCACGTGCACCCACATCCGCGAGCAGGACGACTGGAAGGGCAAACTGTCGGCGCGCAATACGCATCTGGCGCCCGTCCAGGTCGACACCTGGGGCGGCTGGCTGTTCGTCAACATGGACCCCGAGTGCGAGTCGCTCGCCGACTACCTGATGCCCGCCGCCAAGATCCTCGACCCGTTCGGGCTGGAGAACATGCGCTACAAGTGGCGTAAGTGGCTCTACTTCGACTGCAACTGGAAAGTCGCGATGGAGGCCTTCAACGAGACCTACCACGTGTTCACCACGCATCCGGAGTTCAACCGGTTCGGTGAGTTCAAGGGCTGGGCGAAAGCACAAGGGCGGCACAGCAACATCGGCTACGACGCACCGAAGGGCATGGAGGAGACGAAGTCCAAGATTCGCCTCGGCACCGGCGACGACCCGCGTGTCTCCACCGCCGAGATGCAGATGTACACGTGGGAACAGACCAATGCGACGACCACCGCGACGCTGGTGAACGCGGCCAACCGGCTCGTCGACGAACTACCCGAGGGCACGCCCGCGGACAAGGTGCTCCAGCATTGGCTGGCGTCTGCGCGTCGGGATGACGAGGAGCGCGGCGTGATCTGGCCGACGATCCCGCCGGACATCCTGGGCCAGAGCGGCACGGCATGGCAGCTGTTCCCCAACCTGCAAATCGGCCAGGGCCTCACCAGCGCACTGTGCTACAGCGCGCGCCCCGACCCGAGCTACGACCCGAACAAGTGCATCTTCGAGGTCGCGGTGTTCGAGCTGTATCCGAAGGGCGAAGAGCCGCAGACGGAGTGGCAGTACACGCCGAAGGACTCGTCGAACTGGCTCTCGGTGCTCCCGCAGGACTTCTCCAACATGGCCGCCGTGCAGCAGGGCATGAAGTCGGCGGGCTTCCCCGGCACGATGCCCAACCCCTACCGGGAGCGCAGCACGGTCAACCTGCACACCCAGTTGGCCAAGTACATGGGCACCGGAGCCCCGCGAGAACTCGAAGGAGAAGCGTGACGACCTGTGGTCCGACCGATGTCCCGACCGACATCGACATCTCCGCCATGCGGGAGAAGTACGCCGCCGAGCGGGCCAAGCGCGTACGGCCCGAGGGTGCCTCGCAGTACCTGGAACTCGAGGGCGACTACGCCGACTTCTACGAGGTGGATCCCTACACGACGGTGACCGAACGGGACCCGATCGTCGAGGACGCCGAGGTCGTCATCCTCGGAGGTGGGTTCGCCGGTCTGCTCGCCGGCGCATACCTCAAGAAGGCGGGCGTGCAGGGCATCCGCGTCATCGAGATGGCGGGCGACTTCGGAGGCGTCTGGTACTGGAACCGGTTCCCGGGAGTCCAGTGTGACAACGACGCCTACTGCTACATCCCGCTGCTCGAGGAACTCGACTTCATGCCGTCGAAGAAGTTCGCCGACGGTGCCGAGATCTTCCAACACTGCCGCAACATCGGGAAGCACTTCGGGCTGTACGACGGTGCGCTGTTCTCGACCCAGGTACGCGACCTGCGTTGGGACGACTCGTCCGAGCGCTGGCAGATCGGCACCGATCGCGGCGATCGGATCCAGGCCCGCTTCGTGGTCATGGCTCAGGGCTCCTACAACCGCCCGAAGCTGCCCGGCATTCCGGGGATCAAGGACTTCACGGGCCACGTGTTCCACTCCGCCCGGTGGGACTACGACTACACCGGGGGCAACGCAGACGGCGGACTGGTCGAGCTCGCCGACAAGCGGGTGGCCCTCGTCGGCACCGGCGCCACCGGAATCCAGCTGGTGCCGCACCTGGCCCGGGACGCCAAGGAGCTGTTGGTATTTCAACGGACGCCGTCGTCGGTGGACCAGCGCACCAACCCGGGCACCGATCCCGACTGGGCCGCCTCGCTCCAGCCGGGGTGGCAGGAGGAGCGCAAGCGCAACTTCCACAACTGGTCGCCGTTCGTCGGCGTCGTGTTCGGTGAGCCGGATCTGGTGTGCGACTTCTGGACCGAACTGGGCCGCAACCTGACCAACCGGATCGCGGGCCTCGACGATCCCGCGACCGTGACGATCGAACAGATCATGGCGTTCCGGGAGGAAGAGGACTACAAGATCATGGAGCGACTGCGGCGACGCGTCGCCGAGATCGTCACCGACCCCGACACCGCCGAGGCGCTCAAGCCGTACTACCGCTTCATGTGCAAGCGGCCGACGTCCAGCGAGCACTACCTGGCCTCGTTCAACCGCCCGAACGTCACGCTCGTCGACGTGTCGGCGACCAAGGGCGTGGAGCGGCTCACGGCCAACGGCATCGTCGCGGGCGGCGTCGAGTACGAGGTCGACTGCGTCATCTTCGCAAGCGGGTTCGAGATCTCCACCGAGATCAGCCGCAGGTATGCCATCGACTCGATCACCGGCCGAGATGGCCTGTCGCTCTTCGACCATTGGAAGGACGACTACAAGACGCTGCACGGCATGACCAGCCGAGGATTCCCGAACCAGTTCCACATGGGGTTCATCCAAGGCGGGGTGTCCGCGAACACCACGGCGATGTTCGAGCAGCAGGCCAAGCACATCGCCTACATCCTGGCCGAGGCACAGGGCCGCGGCGCCACCACGGTGGAGGCCAGCCAGGATGGCCAAGATGCCTGGGTGTCGACCGTGCGCGAACTGTCGATCGACAACTCGGCATTCGAACTATCCTGCACGCCCGGTTATTACAACAACGAGGGCCGCGGGGGCGCAGAGGGCAACGGCTCGTTCCTCGGTGACTTCTACTCGCCGGGCTTCTACGCCTTCGACGAGCTGCTGGAGGCATGGCGCGACAAGGGGGACCTGGACGGGCTGGAGTTGGCGACGTGACGTCGACCGTCGACGCGCTGAGTGCGCGCGAGATCCACCCGCGGATCGGCAGCGAGATCCTCGCGGACAAGGCCACTCTGCTCTCGGGTGACCACGCAGGCGCGATCCGCGAATTGCTCGAGCAGCGCGGGGTGCTGGTGTTCCCGAAGATCGGGTTCACCGACGACGAGCAGGTGGCCTTCACCGAGACGCTGGGCACCATGGCCACCGAACGCAAGGGCGAGAAGCTCTATCAGGTCACCCTCGACACCAGCATCAACAAGCAGGCCGACTACCTGCGGGGCTCGCTGTACTGGCACCTGGACGGGACCATGAACGAGGTGCCGATCCTGGCCTCGCTGTTGTCGAGCAAGGCGCTCGGCAACGAGGGTGAGGGCGACACAGAGTTCTGCAACACCTACGCGGCCTACGAGGACCTGCCCGACGAGGACAAGGCCGCCCTCGAGCAACTCCAGGTCACCCATTCGACGTGGACGACACTGCTGTACTACGAGCCGGAGCCCGCGCTCGAGACGCTTCGGCAGATGATGTCGATCGGGGAACGCGACCTGCCCCTGGTGTGGACGCACCGCTCGGGCCGCAAGTCACTCGTGCTCGGCTGCACGGCCGGCCACGTCGTCGGGTTGGACCGCCGGGCGAGCACCGAACTGCTGGTTCGCCTCCGTGAGTGGGCCACCCAACCCCAGTTCACGTACCGGCACACCTGGTCAGTTGGCGATCTGGTCATCTGGGACAACACTGGGACCATGCACCGAGCCACTCCATACGATCCGACGTCCGGTCGACTGCTGCAACGGACGAAGCTCGCCGGCGAGGAACCGTTCGCCTGAGATGGCATCTCCTTCCAGTCTGAACTTCGACGGGCGCGTCGCCGTCGTGACCGGTGGTGGACGCGGGCTCGGCCGCGAGTACGCAGTGCTGCTCGCTGCCAGGGGCGCCAAGGTGGTGGTGAACGACGTCGGGGGCACCCTCACCGGTGAGGGCACCGACGTCGGTCCGGCACAGCAGGTGGTCAACGAGATCCGTTCGGCTGGAGGCGAAGCCGTCGCGTCGACCGATTCCGTGGCGACCGCTGAGGGCGGGCGTGCGATCGTCGACGCCGCGCTCGAGCACTTCGGTCGCATCGACGTGCTGGTGCACAACGCAGGCAACGTCCGCCGCGCGCCGCTGACGGAGATGTCCTACGAGGACTTCGACGCCGTACTCGACGTGCATCTGCGCGGCGCCTTCCACGTGGTGCGTCCGGCGTTCCCGGTCATGACGACGGCCGGCTACGGCAGGGTGGTGCTGACCTCGTCGATCGGGGGCCTCTACGGCAATCACGGCGTCGCCAACTACGCCGCCGCCAAGGCAGGCATCATCGGGCTGACGAACGTGGTGGCACTCGAGGGCGCGGCCCACGGCGTGACGTGCAACGCGATCATCCCCGGCGCCGTGACGAGGATGGCCGAGGGGCTCGACACCTCGGCCTACCCGCCGATGGAGCCCGGCCTCGTCGCACCGATGGTGGGCTGGCTCGCCCACCAGTCCTGCACGGTCACCGGCGAACTGTTCGTGGCGATCGCGGGGCGCATGGCGCGCGCCTTCGTCGCCGAGACACCGGGCGTGTACCGCCCGTCGTGGTCGGTCGAGGACGTGGCGGAGGTCATCGACGCGATCCGCGACGACACCGTGCCGCTGGTGTTCCCGCCCGTACCGAACGGGCACACCGACCACATCCGGTACAGCTTCGGAGCGTCGGCAGCGAGCGATCTGTGACCGGTCCGCTGGCAGGCATCCGCGTCGTGGACCTCACCGCGGTGGTGATGGGGCCCTACTGCACCCAGATCATGGCCGACATGGGCGCCGACGTCGTCAAGGTCGAGCCGCCCGACGGTGACAACGCCCGCTACATCTCGGTCGGGCCGGCATCCGGCATGAGCGGCGTGTTCGTCAACGTCAACCGCGGAAAGCGCAGCGTCGTACTCGATCTCGTCACCGACGAGGGCAAGGCCGCGCTGCGCGGTCTCATCGCCGAGGCGGACGTCTTCATCCACTCCATGCGAGCCAGGGCCATCGCCAAGCTGGGGTTCGCCTACGACGACGTCGCCGCGATCAACCCGGCCATCGTCTACACCAACTGCTACGGCTACAGCCGCCGCGGCCCGGAGGCCGACCGTCCCGCGTACGACGACATCATCCAGGCCCAGTCCGGGGTCTCTGCCGTGCAGGAACTCCTCACCGGCGAGACGACCTACGTCGGGACGATCGTCGCGGACAAGGTCGGCGGCCTCACGGCCACCTACGCCACCATGATGGCGCTGTTCCACCGCGAGCGGACGGGCGAGGGGCAGGAGGTGGAGGTCAGCATGTACGAGACCATGGCGTCCTTCATGCTCGTCGAGCACGCCAACGGCAGGATGTTCACGCCGCCTCTCGGCCCCGCGATCTACCCGCGGACGGTGGCCCGCGACCGCAAGCCGTACCCGACCAAGGACGGCCACGTCGCAGTGCTGATCTACAACGACAAGCACTGGAAGGCCTTCGTCGACAACGTCAAACCCGCATGGATCGAGGAGTACGGCGAGGCGTTCGCGACCCTGGAACTACGGGCCAAGCAGATCGACCGCATGTACGGGCTGATCGCGCAAACGCTGCTGGAACGCACCACCGCGGAATGGTTGGAGCTGTTCCGCGAGTTGCAGATTCCCGCTGCGCCGATCCAGACGCCCGACGAGCTGTTCGACGACCCGCACCTGAACGCGGTGGGCATGTTCGAGACGATCGACACCCCGCACGGCCCGACGCGCTTCCCCGGAGTGCCGACGTGGTTCTCGCGCACGCCCGGTCGCGTCGCCGGGCCCGCGCCCGAATTGGGCGCGGACACCGCCGACATACTGGCGGAACTGGATGCCCGCCGCGCGGATCGCTGAGCCGGTCGGCTAGACGGTCCGCGCCAGCCGGTCGGCCAGCAGCGCGGCGAACCGGGCTGGATCGTCGAGCGCACCGCCCTCGGCGAGAAGCGCCGTGCCGTACAGCAACTCGGCGGTCTCGGCCAGTCCGTCCTTGGTCTCGGAGTCGGCAAGTGCCTGCCGCAGACCGGTGACGAGCGGATGGTCGGGGTTCAGCTCCAGGATGCGCTTGCCGACCGGTACCTCCTGACCCGAGGCGCGGTACATGCGCGCCAACTGCGGGGTGATGCCGAAGGTGTCGGTGATCAGGCAGGCCGGCGACGACGTCAGCCGGGTCGACAGGCGCACCTCCAGCACGTGCTCGTCGAGCGTCTCCTTCAACCACGCGAGCAGGTCGGCGAAGTCGCCCTGCTCGGCGTCCTTCTCCTCGGCGGCACCCAGATCGACCTCGCCCTTCGCGACGGACTGCAGTGCATGGCCGTCGAACTCCGGCACCGACTCCACCCAGACCTCGTCGACCGGGTCGGTCAGCAGCAGCACCTCGTAGCCCTTGGCCTTGAACGCCTCCAGGTGCGGAGAACGCTCGAGCAGTTGCCGTGACTCACCCGTCGCGTAGAAGATCTGCTCCTGACCGTCCTTCATTCGGGCGACGTAGTCGGCGAGCGTGGTGGACTGCTCTTCACTGGCGGTCGACGCGAACGACGACAGCCGCAGCAGCGCGTCGCGGTTGTCGCCATCGGAGATCAGGCCCTCCTTGAACACCCGGCCGAACTGGGTCCAGAAGGTCGTGTAGTCGTCCGGGCGGTTCGCCTGAAGGTCCTTGAGCGCCGAGAGCACCTTCTTGGTCAGGCTGCGACGGATCACCTTGATCTGGCGGTCCTGCTGCAGGATCTCGCGAGACACGTTGAGCGACATGTCCTGTGCGTCGACGACGCCCTTGACGAAACGCAGGTACTCGGGCATCAGCTCGTCGCAGTCGCCCATGATGAACACGCGCTTGACGTACAGCTGGACCCCGGCGCGTCCGTCCCGGTTGAACAGGTCGAACGGCGCCTGCGACGGGATGAACAGCAGCGCCTGATATTCGAACGTCCCCTCGGCCTTCATCGCGATGACTTCGAGCGGTTCGTCCCACGCGTGCGCGATGTGCTTGTAGAACTGCGCGTACTCCTCGGCGGAGACCTCGCTCTTGGGCTTGGCCCACAGCGCCGTCCGCGAGTTGACGGTCTCGGTCTCGACGCTGAGGGTCGGCTCGCCACCTTCCTCCTCGGCGGGAACCGTCTTCTCGACCTGCATCCGGATCGGCCATGAGATGAAGTCCGAGTACTTCTTGATCAACTCGCGGATCTTCCACTGCGAGGTGTAGTCGTGCAGTTCGTCGTCGGCGTCCGCGGGCTTGAGGTGCAGCGTGACCGCCGTGCCCTGCGGCGCGTCGTCGACCGCCGCGATGGTGTAGCTGCCGTCACCGCTCGATTCCCAACGCGTGCCGGACGTCTCGCCGGCCTTGCGGGTCAGGAGTTCGACCGCGTCGGCGACCATGAAGGTCGAGTAGAAGCCGATGCCGAACTGGCCGATCAACTGCTCGGCATCGCCGGGCTGCGCCGCCAACTTCTGGCGCAGCTCGGCGGTGCCGGACTTGGCGAGGGTTCCGATCAGGTCGACCACCTCGTCGCGGCTCATGCCGATGCCGTTGTCACGGATGGTCAGCGTGCGGGCGTCCGCGTCGATGTCGATCTCGATGTGCAGATCCGAGGTGTCGACGTCGAGGTCCTTGTCGCGGAACGCCTCGAGACGGAGCTTGTCCAGCGCGTCGGAGGCGTTCGAGACCAACTCCCGCAGGAACGAGTCCTTGTTGGAGTAGATGGAGTGGATCATCAGCTGCAGCAGCTGACGGGCCTCGGCCTGGAATTCTCGTGTTTCGACCTGCTCGCTCACGGCGCCGATGATAATCCTTCGCGACTTCGGCGCGGAAAGCCGCGGTCACCGCGGGCGAGCGCGCCGCCGCTCAGCCGAACGTCACGCCCTGGGCGAGCGGCAGCTCGGAGGAGTAGTTGACGGTGTTGGTCGCCCGGCGCATGTAGGCCTTCCAGGAATCCGACCCGGACTCGCGGCCACCGCCGGTCTGCTTCTCCCCGCCGAACGCGCCACCGATCTCCGCCCCCGAGGTGCCGATGTTGACGTTGGCGATGCCGCAGTCGGACCCGTCGGCAGCCATGAAGCGTTCGGCCTCGCGCATGTCGGTGGTGAAGATGGCCGACGAAAGGCCTTGCGGTACGGCGTTGTTCATATCGATGGCGTCGTCGAGGTCGTCGTAGGCCATCACGTAGAGGATCGGCGCGAACGTCTCGTCGTGCACGACCGAGGTCTGCGACGGCATGCGCACCACTGCGGGCCGCACGTAGTACGACCCCTCGCCCAGGTCGACCCGCTCGCCGCCGATCACCTCGCCGCCGTCGGCGCGGGCCTGCTCCAGAGCCCCCACCATGTCGCGGTAGGACCGCTCGTGGATCAACGGGCCCACCAGGGTGCCGTCCGCCGAAGGGTCGCCGACCGGCAGGCTGCGGTACGCGGTGGCGACGCGTTCGATGACCGTGTCGACGACCGAACGGTGTGCGATGACCCGACGCATCGTGGTGCAGCGCTGGCCCGCGGTGCCCGCGGCGGAGAACACGATGCCGCGCACCGCGAGATCGAGATCGGCCGACGGCGTCACGATCGCGGCGTTGTTGCCGCCCAGTTCGAGCAGTGCCTTGCCGAATCGCTGTGCCACCCGAGGCCCGACCTGCTGGCCCATCCGCACCGAACCGGTGGCCGACACCAGCGCGACGCGCGGGTCGTCGACGAGGCGTTCGCCGATCTCCCTGGCGCCCTGCACGAGGCGGCTCACGTCCCGCGGCGCGCCAACGTCGTCCGCCGCGCGCTCGATGAGCGCCTGGCAGGCGATGGCGGTCAGGGGAGTGAGTTCCGACGGCTTCCACACCACGGTGTCACCGCACACCAGCGCGACCGCGGTGTTCCACGCCCACACCGCGACCGGGAAGTTGAACGCCGTGATGACGCCGACGACGCCGAGCGGGTGCCACGTCTCCATCAGCCGGTGGCCGGGCCGTTCGGAGGCGATCGTCTTGCCGTACAGCTGACGCGACAGCCCGACGGCGAACTGGCAGATGTCGATCATCTCCTGCACCTCGCCGAGCGCCTCGGAGGTGATCTTTCCGGCCTCCACGGTGACCAGCGTCGCCAGATCGGCCTTGTGCTCCACCAGCAGTTCGCCGAGACGCGCCACCAGTGCACCACGCACCGGGGCGGGTGTGTTGCGCCACGCGACGAACGCGCGGGACGCCGCGGCGATGGCCTCGTCGGTGTCCTCGACGGTGGTCTCGGGGACCGTGAACAGCACGTCGCCGGTGACCGGCGTGCTGGCGGCGAGCCCAGGTGCGCCGGGCTCGCCGAGGGCGACGTGGGCGCCGATCGCCTGCAGCGCGGCCCGTACCCGGTCGCGCAGGTCGTCGGCGGTCGGCTGGGCGCCGGTGGAGGACTCCGAGGTGTTCATGGTGGTCATGATGTCGCTTTCTCGTCTTGGTTCGGCAGGTCGGGAGTTCGTTTGGGTCTCGGGGCTCGGCGTGGGCGTCGGTACCCGCGATAGTCTCCGGCCATGAGCGACGCGCCCGACGAACTCGACGAGATCGACCGGAAGTTGGCCCGGGCACTCGTCGCCGACGGTCGCGCCACCCTCGCGCACCTCGCGGCGTGCGCCGGGCTGTCGGTCTCGGCGGTGCAGGCGCGGGTGCGTCGCCTCGAGTCGCGCGGCGTGGTGACGGGGTATCGCGCCAGGATCAGTCCCGAGGCCGTCGGCAACATGCTGTCGGCGTTCGTCGCCATCTCCCCCCTCGATCCGTCGCAACCCGATGACGCGCCGGCCCGGCTCGAACACATCCACGAGATCGAGTCGTGCCACTCCGTGGCGGGGGACGAGAGCTACGTCCTGCTGGTGCGTGTCCCGTCGGCGCGTGCGCTGGAGGGGTTGTTGCAACAGATCAGGACGGCGGCGAACGTCCGCACCCGAAGCACGATCATCCTACAGACTTTTTACGACGGACGTGACTACGTACCGGAATGATTCCTGTCAGATCGGCGTAAGCCGTAAATAATGCGTTAGTATCTGCGGCATGACCGCCGTCCTGCCTGCCCGCCCCCACTCGACCGAACCCGTCGTGCGACCCGACCAGGTCCACGAGGTGCTCGGCCGGAGCATTCTCGCCGACGGACTCGACATCGTCCTCGACGTCGAGCGCTCGGTGGGTTCGCATCTCGTCGACGCCCGCACCGGAGCGCGGATGCTGGACATGTTCACGTTCTTCGCCTCGTCGGCGCTCGGCATGAACCACCCGGCGCTGGCCGAGGATCCCGACTTCCGCGCCGAACTCGCGGCCGCCGCGGTGAACAAGCCGAGCAACTCCGACGTGTACAGCGTCCCCATGGCGCGCTTCGTCGAGACCTTCGCCCGCGTGCTCGGCGACCCCGCGCTGCCGCACCTCTTCTTCGTCGACGGCGGCGCCCTGGCAGTCGAGAACGCCCTGAAGGTCGCCTTCGACTGGAAGAGCAGGCTCAACGAGTCCCGCGGACTGGACCCGCAGCTGGGGACCAAGGTCCTGCACCTGCGCGGCGCCTTCCACGGGCGCAGCGGCTACACGCTGTCGTTGACCAACACCGATCCGAACAAGGTCGCCCGGTTTCCCAAGTTCGACTGGCCCCGCATCGACGCCCCTGTGCCGAGCCCGGGGGCGGACATCGCCGACCTCGAGGCGGAGTCGCTTCGACAGGCCCGCGCCGCCTTCGAGGCCAACCCGCACGACGTCGCGTGCTTCATCGCCGAGCCGATCCAGGGGGAGGGCGGCGACCGTCACATCCGGGCGGAGTTCTTCGCCGCGATGCGCGACCTGTGCGACGAGTTCGACGCGCTGCTGATCTTCGACGAGGTCCAAACCGGTTGCGGCATCACCGGAACCGCGTGGGCCTACCAGCAGCTGGGTGTGCGGCCGGACGTCGTGGCGTTCGGGAAGAAGACCCAGGTGTGCGGCGTGATGGCGGGTGGGCGCGTCGACGAGGTCGCCGACAACGTCTTCGCCGTCAGCTCACGGATCAACTCGACGTGGGGCGGCAACCTGACCGACATGGTGCGTGCCCGCCGCATCCTCGAGGTCATCGAAGCCGACGACCTGTTCGCTCACGCTGCCGACGCGGGCAATTACCTTCTGGGCCGGCTCACCGAACTCGCCGACGAGTTCCCGACCCTGGTGCTCGTGCCTCGGGGGCGCGGCCTCATGTGCGCGTTCAGCATGCCGTCGGCCGCGCAGCGCGACGCGTTGGTCGCTCGGCTGTGGGACGCCGGGGTCATCATGCTGGCGAGCGGGCAGGACAGCGTGCGGTTCCGGCCCGCGCTGACCGTCACGCGTGCCGACCTCGACGCCGCCGTCGACGCGGTGCGTGGCGTGCTCGCTCAGATGCGCTGACCGCCCTGGGGCACCGTCAGCGCACGGATGGTCGAGGCCAGCCTGGTGAGGTCGGCGCCACCGACCAGCACGCAGCCGTGTAGCTCCGCCAAACGCCGTGCGGCGGGCGTGAAGTCGTGGTTGGTCACGACCATCGTCTGAGAGCAGTCCTGCATCGGGGCGCCTGCGACCACCTCCTGGACGGCGCCCGTGCCGACGGGCCGGGACTGGCGCTTGCACTGGATCGCCAGGCGGTGCGGGCGCTTGCCGACGATGAGGTCGACACCCCAGTCGCCGGATAGCGGCGTCATGATGACCGGGACGCCGCACGTGCGGGCGATGCGCGCGACGTAGTCCTCGAACTCGGTGCCGGACATGGCTTCCTTGTCGGCGGCCGGATGCTCGCGCGGGCTCTCGGTGCGCGCCCCACGCGCGACACCGACCAGGAACGCGGGCACTGCCGGGCTGAGCACGCCGACGACGACGCTCCACATGGGGTCCAGCCCACTCAGGTAGGCGGCGACGCCTGCGAGGACGCCGACGGCGCAAATGACCTTCCACACGGCCCGAACTCTAGGGCGGGGTGCCGACAGCCGGTGCCGTCCGCAGCGCCCGCCACACTCGCGCAGGCGTCATCGGTAGATCGCGCAGCCGCGCGCCACACGCGTCGGCGATGGCGTTGGCCAACGCGGGCGCCACTGGGTTGTACGGCGATTCGCTCATCGACTTGGCGCCGAGCGGACCCAGCGCGTCGACGGTGTCGGCGAAGTAGACCTCCGTCACGGGAACGTCGGCCAACTGCGGGATGTGGTAGTTGCGCAGGGTGGTCGTGGTGACGGCTCCGTCGTCGCCCACGTGCATCTGTTCGTACAGGGCCGATCCGATGGCCTGGGCCACTCCGCCCTCCACCTGCCCGCGACACTGCTCGGGGTTGAGCACCACCCCGGCGTCGGCAGCGTGTACCGACTGCAGGATCCGCACGACGCCCGTCTCGACGTCGACGGCCACCCGGAACGCCTGGACGTTGAAGGCGACCGACCGCGGCGTGCCGTCGTGGCGGCCGTGCCCGACGCCGGTCGTCGCTCCGGTCGCCGACAACTGGCCGCGCAGGTCGCGGCACGCCGCCTGCACAGCCAGCCCGGCGACCACCGTGCCCGCCGAGCCGAATGCCCCGGTGTCGTAGGCCGTTGCGTCGGTGTCGGACTGCCGGATTCGAACCCGGTCGACCGGGACGTCGAACTCGGCGGCGGCCAGCTGGGCGTGCACGGTCGACGTGCCGTTGCCGAACTCCGCGGTGCCCACCGACAGGGTGTAGTCACCGTCGGCATCCAGCTCGATCGACGCCTCGGCGTAGTGCCCGCGCGGCGGAATGGTGGCGATCATCGCCACCGCCATGCCCTCGCCGACCCGCCACTGCGGACCCTCGGGCGGCGCGACGCCAATGCCGGTGCGCATCGCCTGCTGCGCGAGGTCGAGACACTGGTCGAGCCCGTAGCTACCGAAGGTCAGGTCGTCCTCGACCAGGTGCGCGTCGGTGAACTGGTCACCCGGCACCACGACGTTGCGCCTGCGCAGGTCGAACGGGTCGATCCCGAGTTCGGCGGCGAGTTGGTCGAGCGCCGACTCGACCGCGAACATCACCTGCCCGAGCCCGTAGCCGCGGAACGCCCCGGACGGAATGTTGTTGGTGTACACCGACTCTGCGTCGACGCGCTTGTTCGGGCAGCGGTACACCGACATCGACTCGCCGCACCCGTGAAACATCACGCCGGGGCTGTGGTTGCCGTAGGCGCCGGCGTCGACCAGCACGTCGACCGCGAGCGCGGTGAGTACGCCGTCCCTGCCTGCCGCAACCGTCGCGTCGACCCGGAAGGGATGACGGCACGGAGCGGCAACGAACTCGTCGGACCGGCTGAACTCGTAGCGCACCGGTTCGCCGAGTCGCAGCACGGCCAGCGCGACGACGTCCTCGACGAGCATCTCCTGCTTGCCGCCGAACCCGCCGCCGATCCGGCGGGTGAACACGTGCACCCCATCGCGTTCCAGGCCGAAGAGGTGGCACAGTTCGTCGCGCACCAGGAACGGCACCTGCGAACTCGTCCGGATCACCAGGCGGCCATGCTCGTCGCGCCACCCGGTGCAACCATGGGTCTCCAGATGTGCGTGCTGCACGCGCTGGGTGGTCCACCGACCACTGACCACCGCGCCGCCCGCGGCGCGCGCCGCCGCGATGCCCGCAGCGACGTCGCCGAGGCCGCCGTGCAGTTCGGCGACCACGTTGCGTGACACGTCGCGGATCCGCGCCTCGGGACCCTTGCCTGCGTGCACCAGTGGCGCGCCGGGGGACCGGGCGGTGTCGGGATCGAATACGGCTGGCAGCACCTGGTATTCGACGGCGATGGCGCGGCATGCAGCCGCAGCGACGGCGAAGCTCTCGGCGACCACCGCGGCGACCCGCTGGCCGGCGAACCGGACGGTGTCGTCGAAGACCAGGGTGTCGTCGGGGTCGTCGTTGCGGTCGTCGTGCCGGGCAGTGGAGAACGCGACGGGCGGGCTGTCGCGGTGGGTGAGTACCAGTCGCACACCGGGGATGCGTTGCGCTGCAGAGGTGTCGATCGACGTGATGCGGGCATGGGCCACGGGGCTGCGCAGCACGGCCATGTGCAGCAGTCCCGGGGGCGCGAAGTCCATCGTGTACTGCTCGGTGCCGGTGACCACCCGTAGTCCCGCGGGTGCGCCGATCGATCGTCCGGCATCGGCTGCGCCCTCGGACTTCTCGACGTTCCTGCGTCCGGCGACCGCGTCCGCGATCGCCCGGTAGCCGGTGCACCGGCACAGGTTGCCCTTGAGCTGCTGGGCCAGGTCGTCGGTGTCGGACAGGGTCGAGGCCGTGGTGACCATGCCCGCGGTGCAGAAGCCGCATTGGAAGCCGGCGGCCTCGGCGAACCGTCGCTGCACCGGGTGCAGATCGTCGGGCGTGCCGAGGCCTGCGACGGTGGTCACGGCCCTGCCCGCGGCGCGGAACGCCGGGAACACGCAGGAATGCACGGCGGCGCCGTCGACGAGCACCGAGCAGGCACCGCAGTCGCCTGCGTCGCAACCCTTCTTGACCTCGAAGTGGCCGTGGTCGCGCAGGTAGGTGCGCAGGCACTGGCCAGGACGCGGATCATCCTGCAGCGCTTCGCCGTTCACCGTGACGGTCACGTCAGCTCCACTCGGACCTGCTCAGCCAGCGTCAACGTCATCGCCGCTCGCCAGTCCGGGTCCCCGTGCGCGTCGACCGTCCAGCTTTCGGCGGGGATGGTGGCGTGCGCAGCACGCAGGTCATCGGGCGTCGGGGGGTGGGCGAAGGCGAACACGTGGGGCCGCACGGTTGCCGCGGTCACCGACAGCACGACCCGTCCGCCGTCGACGGCGGCGTCGCGGCGTCCGATCACGACGATCCCGGAGCGTCCGAGTGCCGACGGTGCGAGCTTGCGGTAGGCCGTGCGTGCGCGCAGGGCCCGAGCGGGAAGGTGCGCGGAACGGATCAGTTCGCCCGGTCGCAGCGCGTTGGCCGAATCGCCCGTCACGAAGTCGGTGACCGGAAGCCGGTAGTCGGTGCCGTCGGCCCGCCACACGGTGACCTGACCGTCGAGGGCGGCCAGCAGCGAGATCATCGCCCCGGCGGGATAGGCGAGGCAGAGGTTGCCGCCGACGGTGGCCGTGCGCCAAATCTTGGCCGATGCCAGCAGGGCGGTGCAGCACTGATGAAACAGCGGAGCCGCGGCCCAGTCGGGATGGTCGACCAGGAGCGTGGTGGACAGCGCCGACACGTCGGCCAGCGTGCAGGTGGCCGCGAGGTCGATGCCGTCGTCGGTTGCCTCGATCGGTGGCCAGCGCAGCGCGGTGAGGTCTACGAGTCGGCGCACCTGCGGTTGGGGCTCGGAGAACAACCACGTGCCACCGGCGAGCATCGCGTCACCCGGTCGCAGCGGCCACACATCGGCGCGGCACGTCGGCGCGATGACCGCTTCGACGCTGTCGAGGTCCATCACTAGACGGTAGGCACCGGGGGCGTCCCACGCACCTCGATCCAATAGTGCAACTCGGGGGTTGCACGAAATGGGAGGATCGTGCAACCATCGAGTTGCACATCACCGACCGAAGGAGAACCGCCATGGCGACACTCGAGATCACCAAGTCCATCGACATCGATGCCCCGGTGGAGAGGGTCTGGGCCGCACTCACCGAACCGGACCTCATTGCCGAGTGGTTCGGCGACCGCTGTGAGTTCGACGCCCGCCCGGGTGGTAAGGGACTGTTCGGGTGGACCGAGCACGGCGCGGAATCCCGCGTCACCATCGAGCACGTCGACCGGCCCAAGACGCTGATCTACCGGTGGGCCCACGTGGCAGGCGCCGACCCGGCGCCCGGCAACTCGACCGTCGTCCGCTTCGACCTGGCCGAGATCGCGTCGGGCACGCGCCTGTCGCTGCTGGAGACCGGCTTCGAGGAGCTCGACGATCCCGCGGGCCAGCACGAGGGCAACGTCGGTGGCTGGGAGGCCGAACTCGGCGAACTGGTGGCGTTCGTCGAGTCGCGATGAGCGGCGACGACGGGGTGGTCGGTGAGGTCCCCGCCGTCCTGGCAGCACTCGCCGACGAGACCCGCTGGCGCATCCTGACCGAGGTCGGGCGGGAGGATCTGTCCGCGAGCGCGCTCGCGGCCCGGGTTCCGGTGAGTAGGCAGGCGATTGCCAAACACCTGGCGGTGCTGACCGAGGCGGGGCTCGTCGACTCGATGAGGTCCGGACGCGAGGTGCGATACCGGGCGTTGGGCGCGCGGCTGAGCGCGCTCGCCACGGAACTCGAGACCATCGGGCGCCAGTGGGACCAACGTCTGGCTGCGATCAAGCGCATCGCGGAACGTCTGGACTAGCTGGACGGCTAGCCCTGCATCGGCACGACGAAGGGCCCGACCGGATTCACTCCGGCCGGGCCCCTCGTCGATCGACTACTGGTTGGCTTGCTGGCGCTTCTCTGCAGCGGCGGCGCCGGCGCGCGCGGCGTCGGCCTGTGCTTCCTTCTTGGCAGCCTCGCGCTGGGCCTCGGCCTTGTCCTGCTGGGCCTCGCCCTCGTTCACCAGGTCGCCGCGCCCCGTGACGGTGCCGACGGCTTCCTTCGCCTTGCCCTTGACGTCCTCGACGATGCCCTTGATGCCCTCAGCGGGTCCACTGTTCTGATCGCTCATGACTGCTGTCTTCCCGTCAAGATCGCTCGCCAAACGCAACATCCGGCGGGTTGGGCCCGGGTTTAGCCGACCCTAAAAACGGTTACCTGAGCCGGGTCATGGCGTGCCTCGCCGGTCCTGCGCGCATGCCGCGAGGGGGCCGCCAGGTCGACGACATCGACCCCGCGTCCTGCCTCCGGTGGGGCAACGGATGGTTCGCGAGTGGATGAAAATCAGCCGGGGGTAGTCTCTCGGGAGGTCGGCAGGAGGACGCGTGGCAGAAGTGGACGACAAGGTCGAATTCAGGGTCGCCGCCAGGTTGGAGAACCTGGCGCTCCTGCGCACCCTCGTTGCGGCGGTGGGCACCTTCGAGGACCTGGATTCCGACACCGTCGCCGATCTGCGCCTCGCCGTCGACGAGGCATGCACCCGTCTGATCCGCTCCGCCGTTCCCGACGCCACGCTGGTGGTGGTCGTGCGCTCCGAACTGGAAGAGGTCGTCATCGACGCGTCGACGTCGTGTACCACGACCGACATCATGGAACCCGGAAGCTTCAGCTGGCACGTGCTCAGCTCGCTGACCGACGACATCAAGACCTATCAAGACGGCCAAGGGTCGGGCGACGGGCAGATCGTAGGCATCTCCATGTCGACGAGACGAGTGAGTTCTCTTCGGTGACGGCGTCGTCCTCCCAGGGTTCGCCGGCACGATCGAACTCGGAGTACGCGGACGTCATCGACATGTTCCGCACCTTGGCCGACCTCGACGAGGGGACGCCCGCGTTCAGTCGCCAGCGTGACCGGATCGTCGAGCGCTGCCTCCCCCTGGCCGACCACATCGCCCGCAGATTCGACGGTCGCGGCGAGTCACGCGACGACCTTGTTCAGGTCGCCCGCGTCGGGTTGGTCAACGCCGTCATCAGATTCGACGTGAACGCCGGCTCGGACTTCGTATCGTTCGCGGTGCCGACCATCATGGGCGAGGTCCGGCGGCACTTCCGCGACAACAGTTGGTCGGTGAAGGTGCCGCGGCGGCTCAAGGAACTGCACCTGCGCCTCGGCGCGGCGACCGCCGAGATGTCGCAGCGCCTCGGTCGGGCGCCCACGCCGACGGAACTCGCCGCCGAACTCGAGATGGACCGCGAGGAAGTGGTCGAAGGCCTCATCGCTGGCAGCTCGTACAACACCATGTCCATCGACGGCGGCGGCAGCGGCACCGAGGAGGCGCCGGCGATCGCCGACACGCTCGGCGACATGGACAGCAACCTCGACCGGATCGAGAATCGAGAGGCGTTGCGCCCCTTGCTCGCATCGCTGCCCGAACGCGAACGCACGGTGCTGGTGCTGAGGTTCTTCGAGTCACTCACCCAGACCCAGATCGCGGAACGCGTCGGCATCTCCCAGATGCACGTGTCACGGCTGCTCGCCAAGTCGCTGGCGCAGCTGCGCGACCAGCTGGAATAGGCGCCGCTCAGCCGAGCCAGCCGCGCTGGACGTCCCACGCGGGGCCGGCCGGGGGAGCGTCGTCGCGGGTGACCGTCGCCTGAATGAGCCCGTACGGCCGGTCGTCGGCGTGGAACACCTCGTTGTGGTTGTCGATGCCGAATGGCGCGAGATCGTAGGGGAAGTGGTGCTTGTTGGGCGCCGACAACCGGATCTCGACGATCTCGGGATGGTGCTCCAGGACCGCCCTGCCCATGTGAAACAGCGTCTGCTGCAGGGCCAGCGACTGCACGACGGCGAACTGCTCGATCAGCCGGGCCTTGACGTCGACGTAGGTGGGCTCCCATGCGACCTCGGTGGTGTCGAAGCGCCACTGGGCGACGAGTGAGGTCGCCATCACGCGATCGTGCGTCGGCTCGAGGACGGTGTAGGGGTCGGTGAGGAACCCGGCGAACTCCGACCCCGTCGACTTGAGGATCACCAGGTCCTTGAACCCGGCCACCACCCACTCGCCATCGGCGTCCACCGTGACGGCGGCGGTGCGCACCTCCTGGCCCTTGCGCACCCAGGTGTGATCGTGCCCGGCGCCGTTGACTTCCGCTCGCTCCCAGGCATATTCGTCGATCTCGATGCGGGCCGCGGTGACCGGGGCGACGTCGTGGACGAAGTGGCGGGCCAGTGCCAGGCCGTAGTCCTCGATCGACCGCAGAGCCTTCTCCTTCGCGTAGGCGTAGGCGGTCTGCTTCTGCGTGTCGGTGGGCAGCACGTCGGACTGGTCGCCCTCGAGGTGGGCGGCGCTGAAGTCGCCACGCAGACAGGTCGACACGTTGACGTCGTGGATCTCGTGCCGGGGCGTGTCGCGGTAGATCCTGACGATGCGGTTCTCGGCCTTGCCGTACTGGTTCTCGCCCAGGATGATGCCCGACACGTCAGCTCCCTCGGTAGGTCGAATAGGCGTACGGCGACAGCAGCAGTGGCACGTGGTGATGCGCTGCCGCGTCGACGATCTCGAACGTCACGGTGACCTCCGGATAGAACGCGGGCACACCGAGACGCGCGAAGTACGCTCCGGTGTCGAACCGGAGCCGGTACACACCGGCGGGCAGCGTCTCGGCCACCCGGGCGATGCGGCCGTCGTCGTCGGTGGCCCCGCCGGACACGACGGTGTGGTCGGCGTCGAGAAGGGTGACGGCGACACCCGCGGCTGGTGTGCCTGCGACGGCGTCGAGGACGTGGGTCGAGATCGTCATCCCTCCAGCCTGCCAGGGGAGGCAAGCAGTCGCTCCAGGCGCAGCCGATTGATCTTGGCCAGCTCGTTGCGCATCACCCGGCGCTCGGTCTCTGGATCGTTGCCGAGCCGCTCGGTCAGGATCGCGAGCAGTTCCTCGGCCGTCCGCCCGCTGGCGCACACCAGATAGACGTAGCCGAACCGGTCCTCGTACTCCCGGTTTCTGTCTGCCAGTGCGGTTTTCACCTCGGCTGCGGCGTCGGCGACGCGGGCCTGCTCGCGGGCTGACGAGGGATTGTCCGCGCGTGCCCCGATGCGGGGATGACCGTCGAGCGCCGCGTCGATCTCGGCGTCCGGAAGCTCCGCCAGCACCCGGTCCGCGCGATCGAGCAGCGCGGCGGCGTCCGGAAAGGGGCCGCCGGCGAGCACGCGCCTGGCCCAGATCGTCGAGGAGCAGACGCCGAACAGCACGTGCATGCGCTGCCGCTCGCTCATCCGGTTGAACTCGTCGACGCCCGACATCTACTGGAATTCGTCGAGCCGGCCGAACCGGGCCGCGGCGATGGGGTTGGCGTCGGCCACCAGGTCACCGAACCGGTAGTTGGCGATCTTGGCCACCTCGATGAGCGCGAACGCCCGCTCCACGGCCGGTGAGTTGTCGATCCGCGACCAGCCGTTGCGCAGCACGCGGTCGAAGCGGGCGGTCTCGCGGGCGCAGATGATGAGCGGGAAGCCGAAGTGCTCCCGGTACGCGCCTGCGAGGTGCACCACGTCGTCGTGGTCGTCGGCGTCCAGGTTCGACAGCGCCGCGTGATCGACGGCCAAGGCGTGACCCACCTCGTCCTCGGCGCCCAGATCGGGGAACGCTCGCAGCAATTCGGTCTGTTGTTCGGGCGACCCCGTCAGCACGGCGTCCTGAAAAGCCTCGCGCAGGGTCCTGGTGTCGGCGAACGGGCGGGCGGCGTACGCGCGCTCGACCGCCCAGGGCACGTCCTGAACCACGTGGCCGAACACCTCGGTGAACCGCTCCTCGGTCATGGCGTTCACCTCGTCGAGGGTGATGGCGCCGCCGCCGGCGACGCGCGGCCCCCGCGAGCCGAGGTGGAAGAACACCACGTTGAGCAGTATTGCGCTGATCGCGCCGATGCTGATGCCGCTGCCGAAAAGCAGGTCGATGCCGGGCGGAAGTGCCTGCGCCACATCGGGATAACTCGTCACCCACAGTGCCAGGGCGACGCTGGTCGTCACGATGATGAGGTTGCGATGGTCGGTGAAGTCGACCTTGCCCAGCGTCTGGATGCCGACGACGGCCACGGTGGCGAACAGGGTCAGTGCCGCCCCGCCCAGCACGGGCTGTGGGATGGAGGACACGATGGCGGCGACCTTGGGCAGGAAGCCGAGGGCGATCATGATCGCGCCCGCGGCGGCGACGACCCAGCGGCTCTTCACCCCGGTCAGCCGGACCAGGCCGACGTTCTCCGAGAACGCCGTGTACGGGAAGGAGTTGAAGATGCCGCCGATGGTGGTGGCGATGCCGTCGGCGCGCAGCACGTTGCCGATGTCGGACGGCTTGATCCGCTTGCCGACGATCTCACCGGTCGCGTACGTGCTGCCGGTCGACTCCACGGCCGTGATGAGCAGCACGATGATCATCGTCAGGCACGCGACGAAGTCGAACTTGGGCATGCCGAACAGGAAGGGTGGGGTGAAGCCGAACGCCGACGCCTGACCTACCGCGTCGAAGTCCATGTCGCCCAACGCGAATGCCACCGCACAGCCGATCACGAGGCCCAGCAGCACCGCGATGGTCGAGAGGAACCCGCGGAAGATGCGTTGGATCGCAACGATGATCGCGATGGTGCCCAGCGCGTAGAGCAGCCACCGCACGTTGGTCGGATCGGTCTCGCCGGTGTGCGGGTTGACGACGGCGTCGTGCGCACCGACGGGCACGAGACACAGCCCAATGATCGTGATGAGCGTGCCGGTGACCACGGGCGGAAAGAAGCGCAGCAGTTTGATGAAGATCGGCGCGATGAGGAACGTGAAGACGCCCGCCACGATGACGGCGCCGTACACATAGAGCAGGCTGGGTGCGCCGCCACCGTGGGCGAGGCCGATCGCGATGATCGGTGACACGCCCGCGAACGTCACGCCTTGGAGCAGCGGGAGCCGCACGCCGACTTTCCAGAACCCGACCGCCTGGACGATCGAGGCGATCCCGCACGTGAACAGGTCGGCGGTGATCAGCTTGACCAGATCCGCGGGTGGCAGGTCGATGGCGCTGGCGATCAGGATCGGCACCAGCACCGCGCCGGCGTAGAACGCGACGACGTGTTGGAAGCCGTACGTCGCCAGCTGGGGGATGGGCAGCACCTCGTCCACCGGGTGCACGCGCTTGCGGGCGGTGGCCTCCGAGCGGGCCGGAGTCTGGGCCGTCATCGGTCAAGAATCGGGCAGGAGGACGATATTCGCATGTCGAATCGGGAACTGGTCACGGGCATCGTGCTGGCCGCCGGAGCCGGCACCCGCTACGGCATGCCGAAAGTCCTTGCCCACCACGGTGATTGGTTGGGACGCGCGGTCGCCGCGCTCGCCGACGGCGGCTGCGACGACGTCGTGGTCGTGCTCGGTGCCGCGGTGGTGGACGTGCCGGCACCGGCGCGGGCGGTCATCGCCGACGACTGGGCGAGTGGTGTCAGCGCGTCGGTCCGGGCCGGGGTGTCAGCCGCCGACGGCGCAGCGCTGGCCGTGCTGCACACCGTCGACACGCCCGACGTCGGTGCCGACGTGGTGGCGCGGGTGCTGGCCCGGTCGGCGGAGACCGGCCTGGCGCGGGCCACCTACGGGGACAGGCCCGGGCACCCCGTGGTGATCGCGTCCCGGTTCTGGCCTGCGCTGCTCGGCACGCTGTCGGGCGACGAGGGTGCTCGGCCGTTCCTGGCTTCGCGCGACGACGTGGTGCGGGTGGAGTGTGGGGACGTGGCGACCGGGCTCGATGTCGATGAGCCCTAGGTCTCGACCCGCAGGCCGAGCACCTCGGAGGCGTACCTGCGGACGGTGTCCTCGGACATCGCCGCGGCGTCCTCGTGACCGGGGCGCGCCCGGCTGCTCATGAACGACGTCTTCGGGTCGAGCGTTACCTCGGCGAGCATCTCGCCCGTGGTCGGCTCGCACACGGCCCACGTGTAGCGGGTGTCGTCCGCCCAGCCGTCCTCGGCGTCGTGCACGTAGTCCAGGTCGGTCTCGCCGAGTTCGGCGAGCGCGGGGCGGTCGTCCACCAGGTCGTCGTAGCGCAGCGCCCTCAGGTACCACGTGCCGTTGTTGATCTCGACGGGATCCACGTGTCCTCACCTCCTTGGTGAAACGCCGAAACTGCGGGGAGAGCGCGAAAGTCGAGAGAATCGCGATCTCCCCGCAGTCTCGGGGATGGTCGTGCCGAGGCCGCTAGTCCTTGATCTCGGCGAGCACGGTGCCCTGGGTGACGGCGGCGCCGGGCTCGACGGCGAGTCCGGTGACCGTGCCGTCCTTGTGGGCCGTGACCGGGTTCTCCATCTTCATGGCCTCGAGCACCACGATCAGCTCACCCGCGGCGACCTGCTGGCCTTCCTCGACGGCGACCTTGACCACGGTGCCCTGCATCGGTGCGGTGACCGAGTCGCCGGAGGCGGCCTTGTTGCCGCCTGCGCCACGCTTGCGCGGCTTGGGCTTCTTGCGGATGACGCCGGGACCACCCGCGGACGGGGTGCCCCCACCACCGAGTGCCAGATCGCCGGGCAGCGACACCTCGACGCGACGGCCGCCGATCTCGACGACGACCTTCTGACGCGGCAGGTTGTCCTCGTCGTCGATCGCCTCGCCACCGGTGAACGGCTCGACGGTGTTGTCCCACTCGGTCTCGATCCAGCGGGTGTGGACGTCGAAGCCCTCACCGTTGCCGATGAACGCGGGATCGGACACCACGGCGCGGTGGAACGGGATGACCGTGGCGAGACCCTCGACGGTGAACTCGGCGAGCGCGCGGCGTGACCGTGCCAGCGCCTCGTCGCGGGTGGCGCCGCTGACGATCAGCTTGGCCAGCATCGAGTCGAACTGGCCGCCGATGACCGAACCGGTCTCGACGCCGGAGTCCAGGCGCACGCCGGGGCCGGTGGGCGGGACGAAGTTGGTGACGGGGCCCGGTGCGGGCAGGAAGCCGCGGCCTGCGTCCTCGCCGTTGATGCGGAACTCGAACGAGTGGCCACGCGGCGTCGGGTCCTCGGTGATGTCGAGGGGCTCGCCGTTGGCGATCTTGAACTGCTGCAGCACCAGGTCGATGCCTGCGGTCTCCTCGGTGACCGGATGTTCCACCTGCAGGCGGGTGTTCACCTCGAGGAACGAGATCAGGCCGTCCTGGCCGACCAGGTACTCGACGGTGCCCGCGCCGTAGTAGCCGGCCTCCTTGCAGATGCGCTTGGCCGACTCGTGGATCTCCTTGCGCTGCGCGTCGGTCAGGAACGGCGCGGGCGCCTCCTCGACGAGCTTCTGGAAGCGGCGCTGCAGCGAGCAGTCGCGGGTGCCCGCGACGACGACGTTGCCGTGGGTGTCGGCGATGACCTGCGCCTCGACGTGGCGCGGCTTGTCGAGGTAGCGCTCGACGAAGCACTCGCCGCGGCCGAAGGCGGCGACGGCCTCGCGGGTGGCCGAGTCGAACAGCTCGGGGATCTCCTCGAGCGTGCGGGCGACCTTCATGCCGCGGCCGCCGCCACCGAACGCCGCCTTGATGGCGATCGGGAGGCCGTACTCCTTGGCGAAGTCCAGGATCTCGTCGGCGTCCTTCACGGGATCGGACGTGCCGGGCACCAGTGGGGCGTCGGCGCGCGCCGCGATGTGGCGCGCGGTGACCTTGTCACCCAGGTCGCGGATGGACTGCGGGCTCGGCCCGATCCAGATCAGGCCGGCGTCGAGCACGGCCTGGGCGAACTCGGCGTTCTCGCTCAGGAATCCGTAGCCGGGGTGGATGGCGTTCGCGCCGGACTTCGAGGCGGCGTCCAGCAGCTTCTCGAAGACCAGGTAGGACTCCGCCGAGGTCTGGCCGCCGAGGGCGAAGGCCTCGTCGGCGAGCCGGACGTGTGGCGCGTCGGCGTCGGGGTCGGCGTACACGGCCACGCTGGCCAGCCCAGCGTCCTTGGCGGCCCGGATGACCCGGACGGCGATCTCGCCGCGGTTGGCGACGAGCACCTTGGAGATCTTCGAGCTGGCGTGACTGGGCACTGCGCCTCCTGGTGGCGTGTCTAAGAAACGTCTTTAAGAATCTATCTGGGGCAGTTTAGGCGGCGCGATTTCCGTCCCGGCGAGGCGGTGCTGGTTACCGGCGGGTAGGTCCGCTGTTGGCCACCTGGCCGTGGTGATCGCGTGCTGCCGCTGGGGAATCCGAGCGCCCGCAGCGGCGCTCAGGCGTCGCGCAGCCGGCGTTTGATGCGCGTCAACATCGCCGACATCCCCCGCAGGCGCAGCGGGCTGATCAGCTTGCCGAGACCGAGTTCGGAGTAGAAGTCGTCGGGCACGGCGAGGATCTCGTCGGCGGACAGTTCGTCGAGGCCCGCGGCCAGGATCGCGGCGAACCCGCGCGTGGTCGGCGCCTCGGCGGGAGCACTGAAGTACAGCCGCACCCGATCGCGGTCGGCCGCATCGACGTGCAGGAACAGCGGCGACTGGCACTCGGGCACCGGCTCCATCGCCGCTTCCTCGAGATCGCTGGGCAACGGTGGGAGTTCGTTGGCGAACTCGAGCAGCAGCTGCAGCTTGTCCTGGCCCTGCATCTCGTTGAAGTCGGACACCACGTCCGCCAGGGCGGCGGGCATGGTCATGACGCGCCGGGAGCCTCGCCCGGCTCGTCGCCGACCGCGACGGGCACGCGCACGGCGTTGCCCCACTCGGTCCACGAACCGTCGTAGTTGCGCACGTTCGGCAGTCCGAGCAGGTGGGTCAACACGAACCAGGTGTGGCTGGAGCGCTCGCCGATGCGGCAGTAGACCACCGTGTCGTCCTCGGGGGAGAGGAAGCCGTACAGGTCCTCGAGTTCGGCGCGCGTGCGGAACCGGCCGCTGTCGTCGGCGGCCTTGGCCCACGGGATCGACCGGGCCGTCGGGATGTGCCCGCCGCGCAGCGCGCCCTCCTCGGGGTAGTCCGGCATGTGCGTGCGCTCGCCGGTGTACTCCAGCGGCGACCGCACGTCGATGAGCGGCTGCGTGCCCAGCGCACCGAGCACGTCCTCCTTGAAGGCGCGGATCGGGGCGTCCTCGCGCTCGACGACGGGATAGCCGGTCGTCTGCTTGGACGGCACGTCGAGGGTGGTGTCGCGGCCGTTGGACACCCACATGTCGCGGCCGCCGTCGAGCAACCGGACGTCGGGGTGGCCGAAGAGCGTGAACACCCACAGGGCGTAGGCCGCCCACCAGTTGCTCTTGTCGCCGTAGATGACGACGGTGTCGTCGCGGCTGATGCCCTTGCGGTTCATCAGGTCGGCGAACTGTGCGCCGTCGATGTAGTCGCGGACGTTCGGATCGTTGAGGTCGACGTGCCAGTCGATCTTCACCGCGCCGGGGATGTGGCCGGTGTCGTAGAGGAGGACGTCCTCGTCGGACTCCACGATGGCCAGGCCCGGGCGGCCGAGGTTGCCGGCCAGCCAATCGGCGGTGACCAAGCGCTCCGGGTGCGCGTACTCGGCAAGGGACGGATGCGGGTCTGCAGGCAATGGCACAGTGCGAGCCTACCCACCTCGAAATGCGGACACGACACATCGGGATCAGACTTCACGTGGAGTTGGCGGCACCATACCCACTCCTGTAAGAATCTCAGGAATGAGCGCTTTGCCAGCAAAGTTTGACGTCGGGATCGTCGGCCTCGGCTACGTCGGTCTCACCTTGGCCACGGTGCTCGCAGAAGCGGGTAACTCGGTCATCGGTGTGGAGAAACGGTCCGAGATCGTCGACATGACGAACTCCGGAATTCCGCATTTCACCGAAACGGGCCTTCCAGACGCCCTATCCGGGGTCACCAAGTCGAAGAAACTCGTCGCCGCCGAACGCTTCGACGAGAGCTTCAGCTGTGACGTCTACATCATCACCGTGGGCACGCCGCTATCGCCCGAAGGCGTCGCCCGGGTCGACATGATCGAGGCCGCCGCTCGCGACATCGCCTCGAACATGCAGGACGGGGCCCTGGTCATCCTCCGCTCGACGGTCAAGATCGGGACGACGCGCGACGTCGTCTCACCGATCCTGGCGGCCAGCGGCAAGACCTTCGACATCGCGATGTGCCCCGAGCGCACCCTCGAGGGCAAGGCATTGCAGGAATTGCGTGAGCTACCCCAAATCGTGGGCGCCGACGATCAGGCCACTGCCGACCGCGCCGCGGCGGTGTTCCGCAAACTCACCAATTCGATCGTTCTCGTTTCCAGCATCGAAACCGCCGAGATCGCAAAACTGGTCAGCAATACGTTCCGCGACGTTCAGTTCGCATTTGCCAACGAGGTCGCCCGAGTGTGCGATGCGTTCGGCGTCAGCGCACACGAGGTCATTTCCTCGGGCAAGCTCGGTTACGACCGGACGAACATTCCGCTCCCCGGACTCGTCGGCGGCCCGTGCCTCGAGAAGGACCCGCACATCCTGATGGAGAGCGCGCGCAGCCGCGGCATCGATCTGGAGATCACCGCCGCGGGCCGCGTGGTCAACGAGCGTCAGCCCGAGGAGACGGTCGCGTTCATAAGCAGCGAGATCAAGCGCCGTGAGCTGCCCAGCCCGCTGAAGATCAACCTGGTCGGCATGGCCTTCAAGGGTCTGCCCGAGACCAGCGACCTGCGCGGCTCGATGTCGATCAAGGTGCTCGACGCACTGAAGAAGGCCCATCCCGAGGCCGAGATCGGCGTGTACGACCCGGTGACCCCGCAGGAGCTGCTCGCCAGCGAGTTCCCCGACGAACGCAACTTCAGCCGCCTCGGTGACGCGGTGAGCGGCGCGTCGGTCGTCGTGATCGGCAACAACCACCCGTCGCTCAAGACCATCTCGCCGCGCGCCATGAAGGAATTCATGAACCCCGAGGGCTTCGTCTTCGACTACTGGAACCACTTCAGCCATCTGCCGCCGTCGGAACTGGGCGACTCGTACTTTGCGGTCGGCAAGTCGGGCGCCGTGGGTGCCGCGGAGCCGTTCCGTGGGTAAGCGCGTCGTCGTCACCGGAGGCGGTGGCTTCATCGGCGCCTACCTCGTCAAGCGCCTGGTGCACGACGGCTGGGACGTCGTGGTGGTCGACAACATGGTCCGCGGCGATGCCAGCCGCTTCGCCGAGGTCGCCGACGACGTCGAACTGCACACCTGCGACGTCCGCGACCAGGCCGCGCTGGAGAAGGCATTCGCCGGCGCCGAGGTCGTGATGCACCTCGCAGCGATCAACGGCACCGAGAACTTCTACACCCAACCCGAACTCGTCCTCGAGGTCGGCATGCTCGGGGCGATGGCCGTCGCGAACGCAGGCCGCGCCGTGGGCGTACCCGACCTGGTGTTCGCCTCGACCGCCGAGGTCTACCAGACCCCCGCCGTCATCCCGACGCCGGAGACCATCCCGCTGATGCTGCCCGACAGCCTCAACCCCCGGTACTCCTACGGCGGCGGGAAGATCGTCAGCGAGCTGATCGCGTTCAACTACGGTCGCGAGCACTACCGGCAGGTGCAGGTCTTCCGGCCGCACAACGTGTTCGGGCCGAACATGGGCTGGAAGCACGTCGAGCCGCAGTTCATCATGCGTGCCCTCGATGCCCAGGATGCCCACCCAGAAGGCAAGGCGCCGTTCGACATTCAGGGCGACGGCAGTGAAACGCGGTCGTTCTGCTACGTCGACGACGTCGTCGAGGGCATCCTCACGATGTACGACAAGGGCGGACACCGCGAGATCTACCACATCGGTAGCGACGAGGAGGTCTCGATCCGGGACCTCGCGCACCGCATCGGGACCATCGTCGGCGTCGACCTGGACATCCGCCCCGGCCCCATCCAGTACGGCGGCACCCCGCGGCGCTGCGCCGACATCACGAAGATGCGCGGCCTCGGCTGGTCCCCGGTGACCAACCTCGACGAAGGCCTCGAGCGCACGGTGGCGTGGTACCGCGAGCACCGCAACGACAAGCCCGCCAACGAGTTGATGTAGCGCTCGTTTCCGGGCGTGCTCTCGCCGATCGTCGGGTTCTGTCACGGTTTCGCGCGAAAACCGTGGCGGTAACCTACGTTCGGCGCGGCGGAAGGCTGGCTAGTTGTCCCGCCACAGGTCGGCGATCGTGAGGCCTACCCGGTCGAACAGGCGCCGGGTCAGTGGCAGGCCGATGCCGATGACCGCGGAGGGATCACCGTCGACGCCCTCGACGAACCAGCCGCCGAGACCGTCGAGCGTGAAGCCGCCCGCGACCGCGACGGGTTCACCGCTGCGGACGTAGGCGGCCAGATCGTCGGCCGGGGGGGTGCCGAAGTGGACGGTCGTCACCGTGTGATCGGCGGCTTGACTCGCGATCGCGTTGTCGCGCAGGCGAATCACGCTGTGACCGGTGTAGAGCTGGCCCGACCGCCCGGCCATCGCTCGCCAACCCTCAATGGCCGCCGACTCGGTCGCGGGCTTGCCCCACAGTTCGCCGTCGCGGAAGAGCATCGAATCGCAGCCGATCACCACGCAGTCCGCCGCGACCGCCGGGTCCACGACCGCCGCGACGGCCTCCGCCTTCGCGACCGCCAGCGCGGTGGTGACGGCGGCCGGACTCGAATCGGTTGGGAGCGCGGCCATCACGGCGTCCTCGTCGACGCCGGAGACCACGACCAGGGGATCGATGCCCGCGCTGCGCAGCACCTTGAGCCGGCCGGAGGAGGCCGAGCCCAACACGACCCGCGTCATCGACGCAGGTGCATGCGTTCCACCAGAGTGACCTTCTGCCAGCTGAAGATCGAGTAGCGCAGCCGGTCGACCGGATGGCCCCACAGGTCCCGCTCGTGGGCCTCGAGGTCGGCGGACGTGACGCCGTTCGACGCGCCGGCGAGCACGGCCACCAGCGCCGCGACCTCGTCGTCGGTGGGCTGACCCTTGAGCACCTGGATCACGGGTTCGCTTGCCGCGGAGACGTATTCGGGCGCGCTGGCGTCGGTCACTGGAGCCTCGTCGGTCACGGAACTCTCCTCGGTCACTGAGTCTGCTCGGTCACAGCGGAATGTTGCCGTGCTTCTTCGGCGGGATCTGGCTGATCTTGCGCTCCAGCAGCCGCAGCGAGGTGGCGACGTAGCCGCGGGTGTGTGACGGCGGGATCACGGCGTCCACGTAGCCGCGCTCGGCGGCGATGTACGGGTTCACCAACGTGTCCTCGTACTCCTGCTGCAGCTGCAGACGGAGCGCGTCGACGTCCTGGCCCTCGGCAGCGGCCTGCTTGAGCTGCTGGCGGTAGACGAACCCGACAGCACCCGAGGCGCCCATGACGGCGATCTGTGCCGACGGCCACGCGACGACGACGTCGGCGCCCATGTCCTTGGACCCCATGACGCAGTAGGCACCGCCGTAGGACTTGCGGGTGATGACGGTGACCTTCGCGACGGTCGCCTCGCCGTAGGCGTACAGCAGCTTGGCGCCGCGCCGGATGATGCCGTTGAACTCCTGGTCGGTGCCCGGCAGGAACCCGGGCACGTCGACGAGCAGGACGATCGGGATGTTGAAGCAGTCACACGTGCGGATGAACCGCGCGGCCTTCTCCGAGGCGTTGATGTCGAGGCAGCCTGCGAACTGCGTCGGCTGGTTGGCGACGATGCCCACCGGACGACCGTCGACGCGGCCGAAGCCGACGATGATGTTCTGGGCGTAACCCTCCTGCACCTCGAGGAACTCGTCGTCGTCGAGGATGCGCGAGATGACCTCGTGCATGTCGTACGGCTGGTTCGGCGAATCGGGGATGAGGGTGTCGAGTTCGAGGTCTTCCTCGTTGAGGTTGTCCTCGATGGCGCCCGGGTGCGGCGGGGCCGGGTAGCGCGGCGCGTCGGCGTAGTTGTTGCTGGGCAGGTACGACAGCAGGTCGCGGACGTAGTCGAAGGCGTCCTGCTCGCCGGAGGCGACGTAGTGCGCGGTTCCCGACTTCGCCATGTGGGTGTGCGCGCCACCCAGCTCCTCCATCGTGACGTCCTCACCGGTGACGGTCTTGATGACGTCGGGGCCGGTGATGAACATCTGGCTGGTCTGGTCGACCATGATCACGAAGTCGGTCAGCGCGGGGGAGTAGACGTGCCCACCGGCCGCTGCGCCCATGATCAGTGAGATCTGCGGCACGACGCCCGAGGCCAGGATGTTGTTGCGGAAGATCTGGCTGTACAGGCCGAGCGAGACCACGCCCTCCTGGATGCGAGCGCCTGCTCCGTCGTTGATGCCGATCAGAGGGCGGCCCGTCTTGATGGCCAGTTGCTGCACCTTGACGATCTTCTCGCCGTACACCTCGCCGAGGCTGCCGCCGAACACCGTGGCGTCCTGGCTGAAGATGCAGACGTCACGGCCGTCGATCGTGCCGTAGCCGGTGACGACGCCGTCGCCGACCGGACGGTTCTGCTGTAGGCCGAAATTGGTGCTGCGATGCCGTGCCAGCGCGTCGAGTTCGACGAACGAACCCTCGTCGAGCAGGGCGAGGATGCGCTCACGCGCGGTCAGCTTGCCCTTGGCATGCGTCTTCTCGACGGCTGTCTCGCCGACCGGGTGCAGCGCCTCTTCGGCGCGCTTGCGCAGGTCGGCCAGCTTGCCCGCGGTGGTGTGGATGTCGATCTCGTGGCTCTCGGCCGGCTGAGAAGTCCCCGCAACGCTCGTCATGACTAGGGATGCTATCGACTGGCTCCGGCGATGACTCAATCGGCTGCACCGCGCGCCGCTGGCGGCGCACCGATCCCACCTGCGAAAGTTTGCCGGGAGTTGTCGTCAAACCCTTTTTGCTGTTTCATGTATCCAGCATTCGGCGCGCCTCCAACGACACGCCGTGGCAACCTCGGAACAAAGAATTTCGGAAGGAACTCCGCTGTGCGTCAAGACCGTGCTTCAAGCGGCTCTGACGCACCTCGCGTAGCGATTGCGCACGATTATCTGACGCAACGCGGCGGTGCGGAGAAGGTAGTGCTCTCGATGAGCCGCGCCTTTCCGGATGCGCCGATTTATACGTTGCTGTACGACCCCGAGAACACTTATCCGGAATTCGCTGAGCGCGACATTCGCGTATCTCGCATCAACGGCATCGGGCTCTTCCGCAGGTACCACCGCGCGGCGCTGCCGATCCTGCCGCTGGCCGCGAACTCGATCAAGATCGACGCCGACGTGGTCGTGACCAGTTCCAGCGGGTGGGCGCACGGGTTCCAGACCACCGGCCGCAAGCTGGTGCACTGCCACTCGCCGGCGCGCTGGCTATACTTCCAGGACAAGTACCTCGGCGACGACGCAGGTCTGGCAAAGCGTGCCGTGTTGGCCGCCACGTCGGGTTACCTGCGGGCCTGGGATCGTCGCGCCGCCGCGTCGTGCGACCGCTACCTCGCGGTGTCCACCGTGATCCAGCAGCGCATCGCCGACGCCTACGGAATCTCCGCCGACGTGCTGCCGTCGCCGGTCGCGATGACGCGTTCGGGCGCCACCGAGCCGGTACCCGAACTCGTTGACTGGCTGGGCGGTGAGGATCCCGACGAGGCCTTCTACCTCTGCGTCTCGCGTCTGCTCCCGTACAAGAACGTCGACGCCGTGGTCGGGGCGTTTGCGGGCAGGCCGCAACGCCTCGTCGTGGTCGGGCGCGGTCCCGACGCCGAACGCATCGCGGCGACGAAGACGCCGAACGTGCTGATGCTGTCCGATCTGACCGACGCTCAGATGTCCTGGCTCTACCAGCACAGTCGCGCGCTGGTCGCAGCGAGCTACGAGGACTTCGGCCTGACCCCCATCGAGGCCGGTGTCTGGGGCAGGCCCAGCGTCGTGCTGCGGTGGGGCGGCTTCCTCGACACCGTGGCCGAGGGCATCACGGGCGTCTACTTCGACAGTCCGGAGTCCGCGTCGATCTCCGAGGCACTCGACCGGTTCGAGAACTCGTCGTTCGACCCGGACAAGGTCAAGCTCCACGTCGAGCAGTTCACCGAGGAGCGCTACTCCGCGGCCCTGCACGCGGCGGTCGACGAGCTGGCGGCCCGTCCCTCATGACGGTCAGGACTGCCGTCGTCACGGGCATCACCGGACAGGACGGGCACTACCTCACCGAACTGCTTCTGGCCGAAGGCGTCCGGGTGCACGGCATCACGCGCTCGCTCGCTCACGCCGCGGAGGTTCGGCCCGAGGTGACCATGCACGAGGCGGCGCTGACGCGGACGGACGCGGTCGCCGCTCTGTTCGACGACATCGAACCCGACATGGTGTTCCACCTCGCGGGGATGTCGTCGGTCGCGGCGTCCTGGGCCGACCCGGTACAGGCCACCGAGGTCAACGCACTCACCACGGCCGCGATCCTCGACGCCTGCCTGCGCACCCAGGACCGCACCGGCGAGCAGATCACCGTCGTCAACGCCTCCAGCCAGGAGATCTTCGCGGGATCGCCGGGCGGCGTGGACACCGAGACCACCGCCGTGGCACCAACGTCGCCCTACGGAGCGGGCAAGGCGCTAGGCCATCACCTGTGCCAGATCTACCGCGCCCGGGGCCTGCAGGCCGCCAACGCGATCCTCTACAGCCATGAGTCGCCGCGGCGGCCCGAGCGGTTCGTGACGCGCAAGATCACCAAGGCCGTCGCGCGGATCGCCGCGGGCAGGCAGGCCGGCTTGACCCTGGGTGACGTGAGCGTGCAGCGCGACTGGGGTTGGGCCCCGGACTACGTCGATGCGATGTACGCGATGGCAGTGCGGGGCGTGGGTGACGACTACGTCGTCGCCACCGGGCAGGCACATTCGATAGCCGACTTCGTCGCAATCGCCTTCGCCGCAGCGGGCATCAGCGACTGGCAGGACAGGGTGGTCACCGACGAGAGTCTGATCCGCCCCGCCGACCGGCCCGCCATGGTCGGTGACGCGACGAAGGCGTGGGACCTCCTGAACTGGAAGCCCACCAAGTCCTTCCACGAAATAGTGGTCAGCATGGTCGATTCCGATCTACTCCAGGAGCGAGACGCGTGATTCCAGAACCGTTCAAGGCAGATCCCGAAGACCGGGCCAGGAAGCTGGCCGCCGCACCGGGATTGAAGTTGCCGCCGGACCCCGAGTGGGAAGTGGGCCCGGACGGCCGCGTCGTGGCCTACAAGATGCAGGGGATGACGTTCGCGCGCAAGGCCCGAAACCGCATCGCCACCATCCTGTTCAACATGCTGGTCACCTACATCCCGTCGCACTTCGTGCGGCAGAACTTCCTGCGCATAGTCGGTGGCACCACGATCGGCAAGAAGTCCACGCTCATGCGCGGTGTCACGGTGTTCGATCCCGAATTCCTCACGATCGGCAACTACACCACCATCGGTTTCCGCTGCTTCCTCGATTCGCGGGCAGGCATCTCGATCGGCGACAACGTCAACATCGCGAGCGACACCCACATCCTGGGCGGCGGCCACGACATCAACCACCCTGACTTCCTCCCCATGCCGATCCCGACCGTCATCGAGGACTACGTCTGGATCGCCAGCCGGGCGATGATCCTGCCGTCGCACATCAAGCGCGGCGCGGTGGTGGCGGCACACGCCGTGGTCACCAAGGACATCGAGGAACTCGAGGTCGTCGGCGGCGTGCCCGCCAAGGTGCTGACCAAGCGCAACCCCGAGGCGCTGAAGTACAGCAGCCCTTACCGCCCGCTGTTCTTCTGATGGCGGTCGACCTGAAGGAATACCGCCTGATCTACGTCGGGCCGCGCAACCACGTCACCGCCATCGGCGACTACACCGAGGACCTGATCGCCGCCTTCCGTCCGCACTTCGGTGACGTTGCGGGCGTACGGGTCTCGGGACCCGGTGACGAGACCTGGGCCGACGTTCGCAACGTGCGCAGGCAGATCCGGAGCCTGGTGGACTCGTGGCCGGCAGGCAAGGTGCTGGTGCACTCCGAGATCGGGTGCGGCATGTTGTCGCCGTTCTGGTCGATCGCCGGTCTCAAGGGCATTCCGGTCACGCTGACGGCGCACGACCCGCCCCAGGCGCTGTGGTTCATCGCCCGGACCCGGTTCGTGGGGAAGCACAAGCTGCTAATGCACGGCTTCCACTACCCGCTGCGGCCCTTCTCGCGGTGGCTCGAGGGACGGGTCAACGGACGACGCGACATCTTCGCGCTGAGCAAGACCGGCCAGGCGTCCATCGACCAGGTGTACCCGAACTCGCACACCCACTACGTGCCGTACCGGGTCGCCGAGAAGCCGACCGTGAAGCCGGCCGAGGATCGGCCGAAGGCGATCGGGTTCTTCGGACTCGTCTACCGCGGCAAGGGTTTCGACCAGATCGAGCAGATCCGCAAGGAACTGCCGGACCACATCCTGATCCGCGTCGCGGGCCGCGGCACCGAGGCGCTGCCACGCATGGACGGCGTGGAGATCGTCGGCGGGGTCGACGGAGCCGAAGAGGACGCGTTCTTCGAGTCCGTGCGTGCCATCGTGATTCCCTACGGCAAGCGGCACTTCTACGCAGACACCTTCCCGGCGTCGTCGGTGGCGGCGCACGCCCTGGCGTACCGCACCCCGATCATCGCCACCGGCTACGGATCGCTGGCCGAGTTCGGCCCCGAGACCGGTGCGGTGGTGGTGCCGATGGGCGAGGGCGACCCGAAGGCGTTGCCGCCCGGCTTCACCGAGGCGATCGCGTCCTTCGTCGACGACGATGCCCGCGTCACCGAACTGGGCAAGCACGCCGACCGCACTCGCGAGGAGCGGTCGACACCGCGGACGGCCGAGGCCTTCGTGGCGGCGTGGTCGAAGATCCTGGGCCGTCAGCACGGAAGTGACTGACACCTCGACGCCGGGCGCGGCTGCCCCGCGCAACATCTTCAAGACGCTGATCGCCGTGGGATGGATGTACGGCGGCCGGGGCATCGGCATGCTGTGGACACTGGCGCTGGTCGGCAAGCTCAGCGTCGGCGACTACGGCAGGTACGGCATGGGTTTCGCGCTGTCGGCCGTCGTCGGCCCGCCGCTGGACAACCCGTTCAACGTGCGCGCGATGCGCGAGGCCGACGAGCACTTCCAGGCCGAGCGCACCAGCAGGTTCCTGCTCGGGTTGACGCTGATGATTGCAGGCGCCTGCCTGATCGAGGTCAACTACATTGCCTGGTTCGGCCTCGCCATCGCCGGCGGCGAGATGGTGTTCAAGTCCTTTCAGAGCCAGCACTTTCGGGACGGGCACCCTCAGCTCACCTGGCGCATGGACACCATCCGCCAGATCACCAGCGTCGCGATCGCGGGCAGCTACCTGTTCGGGGTCGACGACCCCAGCCTGCAGGTGGCCAGCCTGCTCTACTGCTCGCCCTACCTGGTGGTGCTCGTGCTCGCCGCGCGCCGCGTCTGGGGTCACCGACCCGGCGTGCCCGGTCCGCCGAAGCTGATCCTCGCGCTCGTCGGCGAGATGCTCGGCATGTGCCTCTACCTACAGGGCGACGTGCTGCTGCTCGGCTTCCTCACCGACGACACGACGGTCGGCTACTACGCGCTGACGGTGACGGTGACCGTCGCGCTGGCAGCGATCGGGCAGTCGTTCGCCATGACCTACAACGAACCGTTGCGCCGCAGCGGCGGTGACCTCTCGACCGGCCCGTCGCTGAAGCACATCGTGCTGCTCGGGCTGGGCACCGGGGGACTGGTCGTCATCACCGGCATCGTGCTGCTGCTGACCCCGGCGCCCACTGAACTCGGCGTCGCCATGCTCATCATGTCCGCCTTCTGTGCGATGCGGACGATGAGTTCGGTTCTGGCAGTGATTCTCTACGCTCAGCGGCGCGACGTCGTCCGGCTGAGCGCCAACCTGGGTCTGGTGCCGGTGAAGCTCGGCGCCGTCGCGGCCCTTGCGCAGTTCGGGGCGATCGGCGCGGCCATCGCGACGGTGGCCACCGACGCCATCCTGCTCGTGATCTATCTCTTGGCGATCTACCGACGAAAGGCGGATTCCCGCTCATGACGAAAGTCGTATTCCTGGTGTCGAAGGACCCGGTGACCGAACACGGCGGTGACGTCGAACTCGCGCGAGTGGCATTGCGCCTGGCGGCGGAGTCGTTCGACATCCGCGCCATCTGCCTCTCCGACGAGCCTCCTGGCGACTCGGTTGTCGACGTCGTCAAGGGTGGGCTCAAGCTGCAGCGCATCGTGCAGCACCCGGTGAACAAGGTGGCGCTGCTGACCGGCGCGCTGCGGCACCGGCGCAGCCTGGTGCACGTGCGCTTCGACACCGACGAGCTGCTCACGGCGATCGAGGCGAGCGACGACGACGTGTTCTTCTGCGAGCACAACTACATGGCCGAATCCTTCATCCGCAGCAAGCACTTCGGTAAGAAGGGCATGGTCATCAACACGATCAACACCGAGTCGCAGGTGTGGTTGTCGACGCGTGGGATGCTCGGCAAGATCGAGGCGCCGCGGCTGCTGCGCGACGAGCTGCGGGTGGCGAAGTTGGCGAACGCGGTGGGGTGCTACGAGATCGAGGAAGCCGAGATGTACCGCGCCAACGGCGTTCCCGGCGCGCGCTTCATGGAGGTGACGCTGCCGCCGATCGAGCAGATCGACGTGTCGCAGACCGGCCGCCGGCTGGTCTTCCTGGGTGGCCGGGACTGGCCGCCGAACCAGGAGGCGTTCCTGGTCGCGCTGCGGTTGTGGCCGCGGATCTCCGAGGGCATCCCGGCTGCCGAACTCGTTATCGTGGGTGCGAAGAAGACGGGGTCCACCGATCCCGTCTACCCCGCCGGCGTACGGGATCTCGGGTTCGTCGACGACCTGCCCGGGTTCCTCAAGACGTGCCGGGCGCTGATGGCGCCCATCAAGACCGGCGGCGGCGTGCGCGTGAAGCTCCTCGATGCCGCGAGCCAGGGCCTACCGGTGGTCGGCAGCGGTCCGGCGGTCGGGTCATTGCGCACGCTCTTCGGAATGCCGACGTTCGACGACGACGACGACTTCGTCGCCGAGTGCCGACGGATGCTGCTCGACCGTGACGCCGCCGTGAAGGTCGGCAACGATCTCTACGAGGTCAACCGAAATCACTGGGAGCAGAAGCGTCCGCAGAAGGCGGTCGAGGGCCTCGTCCACGCCGGCCTCGGCCGCTGAGGGGGCCGGGTCGGACGTCAGGTGTAGAACGCCTTGGCGCCGACCCACGGTTGCCAGGTGATGTAGCCGTGTTCGAACGTCACCCGCACGCCCCAGCCGTCGCGCACCTCGTCGGACAGGGCCAGCCCGAGCTGCGGCGTCCACGCCTCGACGATGCCGCCACCGACGGCGAACGCCCCCGTTGCGGCTGACCACCACACCCGCATGCCCGACGGCGAGTCCATGTCCTGGTATCCGTTGGCGAACTGGGTCTTCGGCACGACGCCGTACTGTCGGGCCTTGTCTGCGACGGCGTTGGGCGAGGCGATGATGCCGGTGGGGGTCTCGTACAGCGTGCTCGCGGTTCGGGCCTGTGCCCAGACCGCCGGCGTCGCGCGATAGACCGGGCTGAGCACCTCGCCGTAGGACGGCTCGGTGATGGCGCTGAACCGTTGGAACTCAGCAGTTTTCGGGATGCCGGCGGTGGCGGCGTCGGAGATGACCTGTTGGCTGGGCTTGGCGGACCAGTCGGTGCGGTACACGCCGAACACGTCCTCCGGATCGGTGCTGCCGGTCTTGCGGTCGCGGGTGGTGTGGATCATGATCGGTCCCGCGTACGGCATCTCCTGCCACTTCGTCAGCAGGTCCTTGATGAAGGCGGCCTGTGTGGCGTCGTCGGCGGCGGTCATCGGTTCGCCGTACTCGGTGCCCCAGATCTTCTTCGCCGCATCACCGTTGGCGAGCATGAGCCGACGCATCGCGATCACCTGGTTCATGGGTGAGTTGGCGACCGGGAAGCCCTCGGAGAACTTGAGCGTGTACTGGTAGGGGTGGAACGACAGTGCGTCGAACGATCCCTTCGCGCCCGCGGCGTACATCTTCTGCAGGAAGGTGACGGGGTTGACCAGCCAGGTGCCCCAGTCGATGACCGATCCCAGTACGCCGCCGATGACGGTGGCGTTCGGGTCGACGTCCTTGATCTTCGGGTAGGCCGCCTTCAGCAGTTCCGTGTAGCCGGCCGGGTCGGGCGTCGGCGCGTAGAACTGTGAGCCGTTTGGTTCGTTCCAGATTTCATACGCCGACACCGTGCCCCTGTAGCGGGTCGCCACCTGTTCGCAGAAGGCGGCGTACTGCGCAGCCGAGGCGGGGCGGCCGGTGATGGCTGGGGCGCCCGGCGCGACGGCCCACGCAGGTGTCGAGTTGATGATCCCGAGCACCGCCATGTTCCGGCGTTGGGCCGCGTCGATCGTGCGGTCGACGTTGGTCCAGTCGAACCGGCCCTGGACTTGCTCGACCCCCGCCCAGGGAATCATGAGGCGCACGGTCTCGACGCCCGCCTCGACCATCTTGTCGAAGGTCTGGGCGACCGTGGCATCGGTGCCGAAGTAGACCTCGGGGTCGTGGAAGCCGATGGTGGTGGGGGACGGGGTGATTCGGCTCGAGCCCGCGACCTCGACGATGCGAGGGTGTGGGGTCGACGGCGCCGACCAGATGCCTGCCACGGTCAGCAGTGCGATCGCCAGCGTCGCCACACTCCGGAGAACGATTCGGTGTCGCGGTCGGCGGGTGGGGCGACGCACGGATCACCTCAGGCTTCCTGGCGCAACCCGCCTCTGCGAAACCCCGTGCGAATCAACGGAGCAATGGAGAGTATGACCGGTTCGTGACGGGTTCCTCGGCCGCGGTCTGCGCGTGTCGTGAAGATTTTTGATCTTGATCGACGACGACCAGGAACACCAGCAGGATCGAGAACATCAGGGTCACCTGCTGAATGGTTGCCACCATGTGGTCGAGCTGCAGGGCCACCAGGCACACCCCGATGAAGATGCCGCCGTAGAGGGCACGCGCCCCGGAGTCGCCGCGGATGGCGCGCGAACTCATGATGCATCCGATGGCCAGCACCACGAGGAAGGCGAACCCGACGATGAGGCCGGCGCGGTAGATCGTGATCAGCGGCACGTTGGCGACGAAGTTGAGCGTGAACGCGGTGTTGCCGTCCTTGAACTCGGGCCGGCCCCAGCCAAGGCCGAACGGCCAGTGCCCCGCCATCTGGCCGGGGAAGGCCCGCAGCGCGTCACCACGTGCCGAACTGCCGACGTCGTCGGAGCTGAACGAGCTGAACAGGCGCGTACGCACGGCGGGGGTGAGCATCGCACCCGCTGCCACCGCACCCATGGCGCCGAGGACGAGCGCGCGGTTGCGGGCACGCATGCCGTGGAAGAGCAGCACCAGGATGACGCCGACCAGCACGCTGAAGATCGCCGCGCGGCTCAGCGTCAGCAGAATGGCCACCGACAGGATGGTGACGACACCCACGCGCAACGGGCCGGTCAGCAGCAGGACTCCGACGGCGAGCGCGATCGTGAGCCCGACGCCTGCCATGTTGGGGTCGACCCAGAGGCCGCCGAGGCGGGCGAAGCGTTGCGCGCCCTCGTCGGTGTAGACGAACCGGCCGGTCTCGACGAGGCCGTAGCCGAAGGCGCTGAACGCCTTGATGAACCTGTGCGTCGGGTCGGCGGCGACGACGATGATGCCGAAGAGACCGTTGAGCGCCGCAAAGTAGACGTAGATGCGGCCGAACTTGGCCAGCACGTCACGAGGGAACCTCAGCAATGCCACGACGGTGAGTGTGGCAACTGACCATTTGATGAATTCTCCGACGTCGACGACAGTTCGCCCGGTGAAGATCAATGACACGCCGGAGACGAGGACGAAAACGATTAGGGCCTTTTCCAAGGGGTGAAAGACCGCGGGGCCGCCACGGTGGACGATCGCCGCCAACACCACCCCGCCCGCAAAGGGCAGGTACATGGGCAGATGGATGCCGGGGAAGTAGCCGAAGGGCATGAAGCCCAGGGCCGCAGCAAGCCCCCAGGCGAGCCACTGGGGGTGCCGGATGCCCACGTAGACGCCGATCGCGGCAGCAGCGAGCCCGCCCACGGCAAGCATCGCCTTGGTGCCGCCGCTGATCGCCAGAGCTGCAACGATCGGCACCGCGACTACAATGGCTATGCCCGTCAACAGTTCTGAATGCGACTGCACCGGCCATCTCACGGAATCAATAGTCGACGTTGTGTTCGCTGAATGCAACTAGACGTGACGAGCCGGTGGTGTGCTTTATGCCGCCTCTGCGGCTATGGTGAGCGGGTTGCGGCAAACTACTAAGGGAATGGAGATCCCGTTGGCGATCGGGGATTATCTACGGGCCTTTCGGCGGTTCTGGTGGCTCGTCCTGGTCGCCGTCCTCATTGGGGCGGGCGTTGGCTACGCCACCACGCTGTTCAGTACTCCCGAGTACCAGTCGACCGCACGGCTGTTCGTCACGACCCAGAGCGGTACCTCCGTCGGCGACGCCTACCAGAACAACCTGTTCTCGCAGGAGCGCGTCGTTTCCTACGCAGGCCTGGCCACCAGTGAGCAGGTCGCGGCTCGTGCCGTCGACCAGCTGAAGATGCCGATCAGCCCCGAGGCGCTGCGCTCCAAGATCACCGCGACACCGCTGCCCAAGACCGTGCTGCTCGACATCTCGGTCACCGACCCGGACCCCGGCCTCGCGCAAACGTATGCCAACGCCGTCGCCGACCAGCTGGTGCAGCTCGTCAGCGAACTCGAGACCTCGCGCCGCGGCGGCACGCCCGCTGCCGGAGCGATCCTGCTCGACGACGCGAACTACCCGACCGAAGTGGCGGGCATGTCTTTGCTGACGCTCATCGGGCTCGGTGCTGCCGGCGGTCTGGTCGTCGGACTCCTGCTCGCCACGCTCCTCGGCGCCGCCGACTCCCGGCTGCGTGCCCGCGACAACGTCGACGCGATCGCGCCGTCTCGGACGCTGGGCAACCTCGTCGACGATCCGCGCCGCGCCGACGTGCCCGTGACGAACCTCCAGGCCGGCGGGCTGGCCGCGGAGCGACTCCGCGAGCTGCGCACCAACCTGCAGTTCGCGCGCACCCCCGCCGGGCGTCGCCCACAGGTCATCGCCGTCACCAGCCCGTCGCACGGCGACGGAAGGTCGACCACCGCGATCGACCTCGCCGCCACCTTCGCCGAGTCGGGTCGGTCCGTGCTGCTGGTCGAGGGCGACATGCTCAACCCCACGCTGGCCACCACTCTCGGGCTGTCCGACGACGACCGGTCCCGCGCCGCTCAGCGTGGACTCGGCACGGCGCTCGCCGGTGACCACGACGTGGCCGCCGCGGTGATCCCGTCACCCGGTGGCGCACCGTTCGCGCTCCTGCCCGCCGGACCCTCGCCGACCTCGCGCCGCCAGCTGTGGGGTGACGAGAACGCCGCGCGGCTGATCGACGAGTTGCGCGATGCGTACGACTACGTCGTGATCGACACCCCGCCGCTGACGACGGTCTCCGATGGCGCCGCCGTCGCGGCGATCGGTGACGGTGCCATCGTGCTGGCCCGCATCGGCCACACCAAGACCAAGCCGCTGCGCACCGCGCTGCAGGTGCTCGAGGCCGCGAACGCGGCACTGCTCGGCACCGTCGTCACCTGCGAGCCCGGCCACAAGCGCGAGCTGTCGAAGCCGTCGTCGGATGCTCCGCGGAACCTGGTGTCGCCCAAGCCGAATCGGCAGCAGGCCGCGGCCGACGCGCCCAGCCCGAGGGGGAACGGCGACGCCGCCACCGAGGCGATCAGCCAGCCGGGGGCCATCAATCAGGCGGGGGTGCACCGGGTGTCCGGTGCCAAACGCGAAGGTAGGTGACTTCGTGTCCTGGCGAATCCTGACCACGGCCGTCGTCGCACTGACGGTGGCCGCGGGCTGTACGCCCGTCACCCGCGAGGCCTCCCCGCCGCCGGCGGAGCAGACGCCGAAGGTGAAGACGTTCGAGCCCGCATTCGGTGGCGCCGTCGAACTCGGCGCCCCCAACCTGACCGACGACGGACCCGGATCGCTGGTGTCGGTCGAGGTGATGCACGGCAGCGAGGAACTCGAGGACGCGAACGCGACCTACGCGCGGGTGGTGTACCGATCCACCTCCGGCATCGACGACAGCCCGACCGAGGTGTCCGGTGTCGTGGCGATCCCGCCGGGAACGCCGCCCAAGGGCGGCTGGCCCGTGATCTCGTTCGGTCACGGCACCACCGGCGTGCTGGAGAAGTGCGCGCCCAGTCGCTTCCCGACGCTGCCCGGCAACGGCTTCATGATGCAGGCGATGATCCTCAACGGCTTCGCGGTGACGATGACCGATTACCAGGGTCTCGGCGTGCCGGGTTACTACCACCCGTTCCTCGACTCGAAGACGTTCGGCAACAACATGATCGACGCCGTGCGCGCGGCTCGGCGCGTCGGCGCCGACCTCAGCACGCAGTGGGTGGCCTTCGGTCACTCCCTCGGCGGCATGGCCGCGTGGGCGGCCGCCGACCGTGCAGGCGTCTACGGCCAGGGCCTCGATCTGATGGGCACGCTGTCGATGGCGCCTGCCGCCGACATGGCAGGCATGGCCGACGCCGCGTGGAACGGGACGCTGACCGCCGACCAGCGCGTGGCCATGGTGTTCGTGCTGCAGACGCTCAAGTGGTCGAACCCCGAACTCGACCTCGACCGGTACCGCCGCGGCTACACCGCGGCCAACTGGGATGCGCTGCTGGACTGCCTCCCGCCGGACATCGACGACATCCTGCGGGTGCGGTCGAAGATGCAGAACTCCGATCTGCGTCCCGAGACCCCGGCCGACCGTGACCGGCTGCGGGACCTGTTGGCGCAGATGGCTCTGCCGCAGAACAAGCTGACGACGCCGATGATGGTCGTCTACGGTACGCAGGACACGCTCGTCGACGTCGCCTGGTTCGAGCAGGCCGTGTCCCGGGCATGCGCGCAGGGCGATCACATCCAGATCGAGAAGAGCATCGGCCAGGGACACAGCGACCTCGACAGCACCTACGGGCTCCCGTGGCTGCGCGACCGGCTCACCGGTCAGGACATCCCCAACTCCTGCACGGGTCAGGCGTGAAGCCACCCGCCGGCGTCCCGCGCATTCGCGACTACCTGCGAATGCTGGCCCGCGGGTGGGTCGTGATCGTGTGCGCGACACTGCTGTCCGCCGGTGCGGGCGTCCTCGTCGCGCGTTACCTGCAGGACCCCGAGTACGTCGCCACCACCCGGGTGTTCGCGGTGGTGCCCGGCGACGCCCAGACGCACGCCGCCTACGAGGGCAACCGTGGCGCGAGCGTCCGCATCCAGACCTACGCGCAGTTGGCCACGTCCACGATCGTGACGCAGCGGACCATCGACGAACTGGGGCTCACCGAGACTCCCGAGGAACTGGCCGAGCACATCACCACCACCTCGACCCCGGACACTCTCTCGCGCTTCTCCTATCCGTTGTCGGTGCTGCTCGACGTCAAGGTCAGCGGTGACGACCCCGACCGCACCGTGGACGTCGCGAATGCCGTGACGCGCAACCTGATCGCGGCGTCGGAGGAACTCGAGTGGGACGAGTCCGAGTCCGGGCCCGGGCTGGTACTCGTCGACGAGGCGAAGGCGGCCCCGCGGGTGACCGAGTCGCTGCTGTCGGCCGCCGGCGTCGGTGCGGCGTGGGGTCTGGCACTCAGCGCGCTCGCCCTGCTGGCGGTGGGCGCGTTCGGTGACCGCGTCCTCAACCGGGACCAGATCGAGTACGTCGCGGGGGATTCGACGATCGAAGAGGGCAGATCGTGACGATCACGAGGTCGGTCGCCGGCGTCGTCGCCGCCGTGGCGCTGTGCGCGTCGCTGGTGAGCGGATGCACCGAGGCCGCCGCCCCGCCCCCGCCACCGCCACGGTCCGAGGGTTCGAGCATGTCCGGCGTACCCGTGGCCGGCGACTTCGGCGGCTCCGGTGGCGGCACGCTCCAGAAGGCCACGACGCTGCCCACCGTCGACCGGCGCATCCTCAAGGTCTCCTCGCTCGCCGCCCGCGTGGAGTACGAGTCGAAGTCGGGCATCGACGGCAGCCGCCAGGTGGTCTCCGGCTCGGTCTTCGTGCCCAAGGGTCGACCGCCGCCGGGAGGCTGGCCGATCATCGCCATGGGGCACGGCACCACCGGCATCCAGCACGACTGCGGCCCCTCGCTGTGGCCCAACCTGCTCGGGGCGTCGGAAGCCGTTGCCACGCTCATCAATTCCGGCTTCCTGGTCACCCTGCCCGACTACCAGGGCCTCGGGATGTACGACACCTACCACCCATACCTGGACTCGACGACCGTCGGCTACAACATGATCGACGCGGTGCGCGCCGCCAGGAAACTGGTACCCGACGCCTCGAACCGGTGGCTGGCCTTCGGTTCGTCGCAGGGCGGGCAGGCCGCATGGGCCGCCAACGAACTCTCCGGCAGCTACGGTTCGGGCCTCGACCTGGTCGGGTCGGCCAGCGTCGCACCCGCCGCCAACGTCGTGGGTCTCGCGGACTCCGCGGTGGCAGGCACGCTCACGCCCGAGCAGGCCTCGGCGCTGCAGTGGGTGCTGGTGGCCCTCAAGGAGGAACACCCCGACCTCGACCTCGACGACTACCGTCGCGGCGTCGTCGCCGAGAAGTGGGACGTGCTGTCCGCCTGCGTCGGTCCGCTCGTGGCCGAGCGCACCGCGGTCACCCTCCAGGTGACACCCGACGATCTGCGTCCCTCCAGCGAGGAAGCCACCGACCTGCTCCGGCAGTACCTGGCCGAGATGAGCCTGCCGAAGGTCAAGGCCAACGCCCCGATGCTGGTCCTGTTCGGCGACATGGACAAGGTCGTCGCACCCCAGTGGACCGTCGACGCCGTACGGCGGGCATGCGAGATGGGCAACGTCATGGAGGCGTACTCCGCACCGGGGCGGGGTCACGACGACATCGACGGCGCCGTCGCCCTTGGGTGGGTGAACCAGCGCTTCGCGAACACCGCCCCCAACGACTCCTGCACTGCTCCAGACGGACCGGTGCTGCCGCTGAGTCCCAAGCAGTGGTACGAGCAGTGACGGCAGGCGCCCCCGGGCCCGGTGCCCGGTGACGCGTCGGAGCGTCCTGCTGATCGCGGTGCCGCTGCTGCTGGTAGTCGTGGTCGCCGTCACCGCGATCCTGCTCGTGGGACGCAGCGGCGGGAAGGGTACGGACGCAACGGCAGCGGACGCCCCGGAACCGATCAGCACCGCCGACCTCACCGACGCCGGGCCGGGCTCCCTGGTGAGTGCCGTGAAGATGCCGGACTTCGACCGCACCAACTTCGGCCGGTCCATCCGGTCCGCGCGGGTGCTGTACCGCTCCACCTCGGGTGACGACGGCGCGCCGACGGTGGTGTCGGGCACGGTATTCACCCCGATCGAGCCGCCACCGCCCGGCGGGTGGCCGATCGTGTCGTTCGGCCACGGGACGCTCGGCTGGCAGGAGCGATGCGGGCCATCCCTGTCCACCACGCTGCTGGGCCAGGTCGACGCCGTGCAGGGGTTCATCAACCGCGGCTACGCGGTTGCGATGGCCGACTACCAGGGCCTCGGCGCGCCCGGTGTCCACCCGTACAGCGACGCGAAGACCGCGGGCCTCAACATGATCGACGCCGTACGCGCGCTGCGCCGCACGTTCGACGGCGTGTCCGATCGCTGGGCCGCCATGGGCGGATCTCAGGGCGGGGGAGCGGCCTGGGCCGCCGACGAACAGGCCGCCGTCTACGCACCGGAGCTGAATCTGGTTGGCGCCGTTGGTCTTTCACCGGCAGCCGACGTCGCCGGGCTCGTCGACAAGGCCGTCGCCGGAACACTGACCATCGACCAGGGCCCGGTGCTGCAGGGCATCCTGTACTCCCTGGCGCGCCTGCACCCGGACTTGAACCTCGACGACTACCGGCACGGTGCGGCCGTCCGATACTGGGACGTCCTCTCGTCGTGTGGCGGTCCCGACGTCCACGACCGCACCGACGCCATGAAGGCGCTGGGCCCGAACGACTTCACGCCGAGTTCCGATGCGGCGGCGGACCTGCTCCGCGGGTATCTCACCGCCTGGGCACTGCCGCAACGCCCGCTGTCCGCGCCGCTCTACGTCGAGTTCGGGTCCGACGACACCTTCATCGACCCAGCCTGGACACGGGCCGCGATAGCGCGCGCGTGTGCGCTCGGCGGGGTGGTCGACTGGCGCGAGGATCCGCTGGCCGGTCACGGCGACGTGGACTGGGCGAACGGGCTGACATGGCTCGACGATCGATTCGAGGGAAGGCCGGTGGCCAATGAATGCGCGTAGGAACCCCGACGGCGACGGCCCGCTCCGGCAACGGCTGCTGATCCAGGCCAAGTGCATCGTCAAACGCCGGATCGCAAAACCCGGGGTGCCGGTGGACCCGCCCGCGGCGCCGTACCTCGTGGTGCCGATCCTGGGTCAGTCCAACGCATTCGGGATGGGGCTTCCGCTGGACCCCGACGGTCTCGACCGCCCGCACCCCTCGGTGCACCAGTGGGCGATGTCCGGTCCGTCCAAGGGGACGGCAGTCCTCGGCGTCGACCCCCTGTTCCACGAGATTCCCTCTCGCCGAGTCGGTTTCGGCGTCACCTTCGCCAAGCGGCTGGCCGACGAGACCGGCCGCGCCGTGCTCCTCATTCCCGGCGCCCGCGGCGACACCTCGTTCACGCCGAAGAACTGGTACACCTGGGACGTCGACGACACCAAGACCCGGGTCAACCTGTACCGCCAAGGCGTGGCCGCCATCGACGCGGCACTGGCCCGCTACCCCGGTAGCGAGGTCGCCACGGTCCTGTGGCACCAGGGCGAGACCGACGTGCCCCTGATGGCACCGTCGACGTACCGCGAGAAGTTGGACCGGCTGATCGGCGACCTGCGCTCGAGGTACGGCACCGGCACGCCCGTGCTGCTCGGCCAGATGGTCGCCGAGGAGATGGAACGCAGCGGCAAGCCGTACGCCGGGATCGACGCCGTGCACCAGGACACCCCGAACCGGCACGCCCGCACGGCATTCGTGCCAGGGCCGCGCGGTGCGATCAACAGCGACGAGGACCGGCACTACAACGCTGCCGGGCTGCGTGAACTCGGCGAACGCATGTGGACCGCCTACCGGACCATGTGCGCGGACGACCTGGCCCGCTACCGGGCCGCTGCCGTCGGGGAAGGCCGGTAGATGCGCGCACGCGCGCTGTTCGCCTGCGTGGCCGCGGTGTCGTTGCTCGCAACCGGCTGCGGCGACGACGCTCCGGACCGGTCGTCGACGCCCCCGACCGGCCTCGAGCTGCCAGGGCAGTTCGGTGGCACAGAGGCAGGCTCGCTGCTCTCGGCGACCACCATGCCGACCGTCGACCGCCGTCTCAGCGCCGCCTCCTCGGTCGCGGCCAGGATCACCTACCTCTCGACGTCTGGCATCGACGGAAGCATCCAGGAGGTGACCGGGACGGTCTTCGCCCCGGGCGGCACCGCCCCGGAGGGAGGCTGGCCCGTCATCGCCTACGGGCACCCGACCACCGGCACGCGCCCGGAGTGCGCCCCCTCGCTCGACCCCATGCTGCTGGGCATGTCCCAGACGGTGACGGGTCTGGTGAAGGCGGGCTACGTGGTCGCGGTGTCCGACTATCAGGGCTTGGGCAAGGACGACACGTACCACCCCTACCTCGACGCCACCACCGAGGGACAGAACCTCATCGACTCGGTCCGGGCCGCCCGCAAGCTTGTGCCGGACGCGTCCACCAGATGGGCGGCCTTCGGTGGGTCCCAGGGTGGGCAGGCCGCGTGGGCTGCCAACGAACTCGCGGCCGGCTACGCCCCCGAGCTGCAGCTGGTCGGGACGGCTAGCTACTCCGCGCCGTTGGCGATCGACGGGTTCGTCGATGCCGCCGTCGATGGCACGTTGACCTCGGAGCAACGGCTCGCGTGGTTGCAGGTCCTCGGTGCCCTCGCGGCGGAGTCGCCCGACTTCCCGTTGGACGACTACCGCCGCGGCGTGGCCAAGGACGAGTGGGACGTGCTCATGGCCTGCAAGGGGCCCCCGACGGTGGAGCGAGACCGGCTAGCGAACGAGGTAACCAGCGAAGACCTCCGGCCGTCGGACCCGCAAGCTGCAGAAGCGCTGCGGCAGCGTCTGCAATCCATGTCTCTTCCGCGGGTTCCAGCTACCGCGCCGATCCTCATCGTCTATGGTGGTCAGGATCAACTGGTGCCGCCCGTGTGGACTGATCGAGCCCTCGACGAGGCATGTCGGAAGGGTGACGTCATTCAAATCGAATTGCAGCCCGACAGGGGCCACGCCGACGTGGACGGCGGATCTGCCTTTCCATGGATCAACCAGCGGTTTGCTGGTGAGCCAGCGCGCAACGACTGCCCAGCGTTCATCGGGCCGGTCGAGCCGACGGTAGTGCTCGAAGCACCGCAATGACCGCCCACGACACCCGCGGCGCCGTCGCCACGGAACCACCGGTCTCAGCCAAGCGGCGGCTCATCGGTCTCGACGGTGCCCGCGGGCTGTCGTGTCTCGGCGTCGCGATCATGCACATCAGCGCCCACTACTCACCGGACACCGCCTCGACGTACAAGACCAACCTCTTCGGCATGGGGCTGATCTTCTTCTACGTGCTGTCCGGATTCCTGCTCTTCCTGCCCTACGTCCGCAGTCTGGTCGCCGACCGGGCCGCCGCCACGCTGCCGAGCACCAAGAACTTCACCATCCACCGGGTCGCCCGCATCATGCCGGGTTACCTCGCCATCTTCCTGCTGGTGAACTACGTCTTCAGCGTCGCCTACCTCGAGAACGCCGCGATGCAGCCGCCGCGCAGTGACGCGGGCACCGGCACGATCACCGACCCGTGGCAGCTGATCGCGAACCTCACCCTCGTGCACTCCTACCTGCCGCAGTACTTCCAGACCGGGTTGAACCCGTCGTGGTCGTTGACCCTGGAGTTCGCCTTCTACGCGTCGCTGCCCCTGCTTGGCATGCTGCTGTTCGCAGTTCGCAAGCGCACGTCGATGCAGCCGTACCGCATCGCCCTGGTCGCGCCGCTGCTGCTGATCGCCATCGGCTTCTCGGGCAAGCTCGCCGTGCCCCTGCTGATGGCGCGCTTCGACGTCACCGACCCGCTGCTGGTCGACTGGGGATCGAACTGGGTCGCGGTGTTCCTGCGCAGCTTCGTCGCCAGCGCCGACAACTTCGCATTCGGCATGCTGGCCGCCGTCGTCGTGGTGGCCATCGAACGCGGCGCGCTCCGCGAATCGTGGAGTCGGCGGGTGCGCGCGGCCTCCTGGACCGCCATCGTCCCCGCCTGCGTCGTGTGCGCCGGCCTGCTGGGCGCCGGCGGCGTCTTCGCGCTCTTCGGCGTGAGTGCCGTCGCCGTGCTCGCCGCGCTGGCCATCCTGGTGATCGTCGCGCCGCTGATGCGCGGGGAGAAGTCCGCGATCGCCACCCTGCTGGAGACGCTGCCCTTCCGATTCGTCGGTAAGGTTTCCTTGTCGGCGTATCTGTGGCACTTCCCGGTGATGCTCCTGTTCGGTCGTTGGGGCCTGATGGGCAGTGACAGCCTCGGCGGGATGCTCTACAACGTGGCGATCGGGCTGTGCGTGACCCTGCTGGTCTCGACCGTGACCTACTACGCCGTCGAACAGCCGATCGTCAACTGGGCGAGGCGATACCGGTACGGAATGGGATGATGCGCAAGACGCTGCGGACGGTCGCCGTCGCACTGACCGCAGCGGTCGCCGTCGTCGCAGTCGGCCTCTCGCTCCCCGTGTCGTGGAACGTGGCGACCGACTTCGTCGGCACGCTCTCGCGTTCCGGGGCGCAGACGGTGCCGATCGCCAACGCCGACCTCTCCGGAACCGGGCCCGGCTCCCTGGTGAGCGCGGTCACCATGCCAGGGCTCGCCGCCAGTCCCGAGGGTCTGCGCCAGCAGTCCGCGCGCGTCGTGTACCGCTCCACCTCCGGCGACGACGGATCCTCGACCGTCGTGTCCGGCGCGGTGTTCGTCCCGCTCGGCGCGCCGCCCGACGGCGGCTGGCCGGTCGTGGCGTTCGGTCACGGCACCACCGGGATCGACGAACCGTGCGGACCGTCGGCGTCGCCGAACCTGATGGGCACCGCAGGCGTGGTCGCCGGGCTGACCGGCAAGGGCTTCGCCGTCGTCATGCCCGACTACGAGGGCCTGGGTGCGCCCGGCGTGCACCCCTACACCGACGCGAAGACGGCAGGGCTCAACCTCGTCGACGCCGTCCGCGCCCTGCGGCACACCTTCGCCAACGTCTCGACCCGCTGGGCAGCGCTCGGCCATTCGCAAGGCGGTGGCGCCGCCTGGGCCGCCGACGAACAGGCCAAACCGTATGCGCCCGAACTCGATCTCGTCGGCGCGGTCGCGCTCGCACCCGCCGCCGACGTCAGCGGCTTCGTCGACAAGGCGCAGGCGGGCACCCTGACCCAGGACCAGCGGTTGGCGTTCACGTTGCTGGTCGAGTCGCTGGCGCGCAGGTTCCCCGACGTGAACCGCGACGACTACCGGCGAGGGGCGGTGGCGCAGTCGTGGGACGTCCTCACGGCGTGTTCGGGACCATTGGTCGAGCAGCGACCTGCGGCCTCGGCGACCCTGGCGCCACAGGACATCAAGCCCGCGACACCGGAGGCGGCGGACCGGCTACGGGGGCACCTGGCCCGCTGGGCGCTGCCGCAGGAACCGCTGTCGGCCCCGATGTACGTGGTGTACGGCGGCGCAGACACGCTCATCGACCCGCAGTGGACCACCGACGCGATAGCGCGCGCCTGCGCGCTGGGCGGCAACGTGGAGTGGGACCTGCAGTCGGACAAGGGCCACGGCGACATCGACTTCGCCCGGGCTCTGTCATGGATCCTCGAACGCTTCGCGGGCAGGCCGGCGACCAACGATTGCCGCTGATCGCGCCATGTCATGGCGAAGGAGGTGGTTGACGGCGGTCCAGGCGTCGATTCTGGTCGTCGTCGTGATCGCCGTCGACGTCTCGGTGAGCGGCTTCCTGGTGTTCGCCAATGCCAGGACCGACGACCTACGCCAGGCGGACGCCATCATCGTGCTCGGCGGTGAGCACGACGGCCGGGAGGACTACGGCATCTCCCTCGCGCGCGAGGGCTGGGCGCCCACCGTCGTGATCTCCAACCCCTACGACGACTGGGACCCGGTGATGAAACGGGTATGCCGGCCCGCCGCCGACGTCGAGGTGATCTGCGCCCGGCCCGACCCGCTGACCACGCGTGGAGAAGCGGTCCTGATGCAGCGGTTGGCACTCGAGCGAAATTGGTCGACAATCATCGTGGTCAGCTGGCGGTATCACCTACCGCGCGCTCGCCTGGTCTTCGATCAGTGTTTCTCCGACCGCCCCGGCTCCACGGTCATGGTGGCGGTACCGCGGCGCTATCGTTATTCCCTATTCCGGTGGGAGTTCGTCTTCGCATACCAATGGGCTGGACTCGCGAAGGCTTTAGCGCAAGGCGAATGTTCCTGAACAGGGGTTTCCCGGAATATGTGGCGTAGCCTGGCAAACAGTGTCATAGTGTTACCGAACTCAGGCCGGAGATGAAAAGCATTAGCTGCCAGCAAACAGGAGGTGTGGCGATCAGTGTCGGTAGCTGAAGAGGTTTTCACTCCCGCCAAGACGCCGTTTCGCGGAGTCGCCCCGGCGAATGGTCCGCAGTGGCAGCAGCGATACGTCCGCGCCCTGATCGTCACCGACGTCATCGTCGTCGCTCTCGCACTCGTATGCGCCCAGACGGTCAAGCTGGGACGCCCCATCACCGCAGGTGACCCGGCCTCCGTCTACTTCCTGATGCTGTCCTGCTTCGTAGGCGCCATCTGGCTGACGTTGCTCTCCGCGTACCGCACCCGCTCGCCCCGAATCGTTGGCGCAGGCGTCGAGGAGTACCGCCGGGTGGTGTCGGCGACGCTGGCCACCATCGGCTTCGTCGCGGTCGCACTCATGATCTTCCGGCCCGAGTACGCCCGCGGATACCTCGCCGTCGCGTTCCCGCTGGGCCTGGCAGGACTCGTCGTTGGCCGCAACCTCTGCAGGCTCTACCTCGCCCGGCAGCGTAGGCGCGGCCGTTGCGTGGTCAACGTGCTCGCCGTCGGCGACGCCCGTGCCGTGCGCAGCCTGGTCCAGTCGCTGACCCGCGGCTGGGGATACGGATACCTCGTCGTCGGCGTGTGCCTGACGGGCCGCAGCAGCGGCGGCACCATCGACGTCCCCGAGGTGGGCACGCTGCCCGTGCTCGGCGACGAAGGCAAGGTGCACGACGCCATCCTGAAGACCAACGCCGACACCGTCGCGCTGACCACCACGGACCACCTCGGCCCCGAAGGGGTCCGCGAGCTGTCCTGGGACCTGCACAAACTAGGCGTCGATCTGGTCGTCACCCCCGGTGTGGTCGACGTCGCGGGCCCGCGTCTGACGATGCGTCCGGTCGCCGGCCTGCCGCTCATCCACGTCGAGAAGCCGCAGTACAGCGGCACGAAGAAGATCCAGAAGCTCGCCTTCGACTACTTCGTCTCGATCAGCGTGCTCATCGGCGCACTGCCGGTGATGCTGGCCTCGGCGATCGCGATCAAGCTGACCAGCCGCGGCCCGGTCTTCTACCGGTCGGAGCGCATCGGCCTCGACGGCCAGCCCTTCCAGATGATCAAGTTCCGCACCATGGTCGAGGGCGCCGACAAGCAGGTCGACAGCCTCAAGGACGTCAACGACAGCGTCGGCGGCGTGCTGTTCAAGGTCAAGAACGATCCGCGGGTGACCGCGGTCGGCAGGTTGCTGCGCAAGTACAGCATCGACGAGCTGCCGCAGTTCTTCAACGTCCTGCGACGGGACATGAGCGTCGTGGGCCCGCGCCCGCCCCTGCGCCGCGAGGTCGACACGTACAACGACCAGGTTCGCCGCCGACTGCTCGTCCTACCGGGCATCACGGGTCTGTGGCAGGTCAGTGGCCGGTCCGATCTGTCGTGGGAGGACTCGGTCCGCTTGGACCTCTCCTACGTCGAGAATTGGTCCATCACCAACGACCTCCTGATCGCGGTGAAGACCGTCCGCACGGTTGCCACGGGCTCCGGCGCGTACTAGTAGCAAACTCCCGGAGAGTTAACTTCTGGCGTAGTGACGGTCGTCACAATGGGCGGCCGCAAATGGCTCCGAATTGAAAAGCGTGGGGGAGCGGGCACTCCCATTTCGGGTGTCCCTAGGCTGCTGACATGGCCGACGACGTCACCCGCGAACCGCTCGATGCGAAAACCCTGCGCGAGGCCGTGATCGTCGAGGACTCCGCGTGGCGCCTCCTCGACGTGGTGAACGAGACCGGCTCGACGAACGCCGATCTCATCGCGCGCGCGGCTGCCGGCGAAGACGTGGCAGGTGCGGTCCTCATCGCCGAAAATCAGATCGCCGGTCGCGGTCGCAACGGGCGTACCTGGTCTGCGGTGCCACGCGCCCAGGTGTCGATGTCGATGAGCATCCCGAACGCGGGTCTCCCCGCGGCGACGTGGGGCTGGGTTCCGCTGGTGACGGGCTTGGCAGTAGTCGACGCCGTCGCGGACGTGGCAGGGGTGCGGGCGGGACTAAAGTGGCCCAACGACGTGCTCGCGGGCCCCGAATCCGGCAAGTTGGCAGGCATCCTCGCCGAGGTTTCGGTCCCGGCGGGCGTGATCGTCGTCGGCGTCGGGCTGAACGTGTCGCTGCGGCAGGACGAATTGCCCGATCCCGCCGCGACGTCGCTGCTCGCACTGGGCGCCGCCGACGTCGACCGGACCGCCCTCGTCGCGGCGATGCTGCGTCAGATGGCGCGCCGCATCGACGCGCTGCGGCGGTCGGAGGGGGTGGATCCCGAACTGGTCGACGAGTACGTGGAACGCAGCCTGACCGTGGGCCGCCGGGTGCGCGCCACGCTGCCCGGTGACCGCGAGGTGGTCGGTCAGGCGGTCGGCGTCGACGAGCAGGGCCGCTTGCGCATCGACACCGACGTCACCGGGACGGGGAGCGACGTCGTGGTCGTGTCGGCCGGCGACATCGTGCATCTGCGGCCCGTCTAGCCAAACCTGCTGGGTACAGTGCCAGCGTGGGTTACCCGGACAACGTGCTCGCGGCCGACGAACGCGTCGTGCTGCATCGTCATCCGCACTGGAAGCGGTTGATCGGGCCGGTCTTGGTACTCCTGCTGACGACGGCCCTGGCGGCCTTCGGCGCGGCGGTCGTGAACACCACCGGCTGGGATCAAACGGCCAAGAACATCGTGATGCTCGTCATCGGGGTCATCTGGCTGATCGTCGTCGGATGGCTGACGGTGTGGCCGTTCATGGCCTGGCGCACCACGCACTTCGTGATCACCGATCGCCGCGTGATGTTCCGGCACGGCGTGATGACGCGAGCGGGCATCGACATCCCGCTGGCGCGGATCAACAGCGTCGAGTTCCGGCACGGCCTGAGTGACCGGATGCTGCGCACCGGCACGCTGATCATCGAGTCCGCGGCGCAGGATCCGCTCGAGTTCCACGACATCCCTCGCGTCGAACACGTGCACTCACTGCTGTATCACGAAGTCTTCGACACCCTCGGTTCCGAGGAATCGCCCAGCTGACCGTTGCGCGTCGGCTGCTGCGTCGGTCGGCGCAGGGGCGTCACGGTGTCATCGATCGCCCCGTCGGCGGTGGAATGGCTTTCGATGCGGTCCTCGAGGACCTCGGCGATGCCGCCCGCGGTGACCGTCGCCTCGATGACCTTGTCGGGGCTGCGGCCGAACTCATCGGGGAACACCCAGCGCCGGAACGCCCAGAACCGGAAGCCCATCTGCAGCAGGTTTCCGATGATGTAGGCGGAGACGAAGTCGGCGATGTTCTCGATGGTCAGCGACACCTCGGGAACGCGGAGACCCAGCACGTAGCTGGAGAAGTACAGCGGTGCCATGCTCAGCACCACGCCGACGCCGCTGACCCCGAAGAACAGCAGCGCCTCGTGGTGGCGCTCGCGTCCGCCGCGGTCGCGGAAGCTCCATTCGCGGTTCAGGATGTACGACGCGATCACCGCGACGATGCCGGCGATGATCTTGGCGGTCACCGGCTTCGGCTCGAGAATCGTGAGCTTCAGCGTGAAGAAGATCGCGGAGTCGATGACGAACGTCGTGGCGCCGACGATGGCGAACTTGATGAGTTCGTGATGCCGTTCGGCGTAGGGCCGGATCACGCGGGGCAACCGCGCGATGGTGGCGTCAGCGAAGGACATAAGACGCGAGTGTACGGAAACCGGGGGCCAGACCCATACCCGTGCAGGTCGCGGCCGGTCCAGGCGGGGCCATTGGGCGTGACACCATATGCACCGTGAGCGCACCTCCCGTAGTCGCCATGATCGGCGGCGGCCAACTGGCCAGAATGACCCATCAGGCCGCGATCGCCCTCGGTCAGACGCTGCGCGTCTTGGCCGCCGCACCCGGCGACCCCGCAGCTCAGGTCAGTCCCGACGTCGTGATCGGTGCCCACACCGACCTCGACGCGTTGCGACGGGTGGCGGCAGGGGCGTCGGCGCTGACGTTCGACCACGAGCACGTCCCCACCGAGCTGCTCGACACCCTGGTGGCCGAGGGGGTGACGGTGGCGCCGCCGCCGCAGGCCCTCGTCCACGCTCAGGACAAGCTGGTGATGCGGCGGAAGCTGGAGGCCCTCGGGGCGCCGATCCCGCGCTTCGCGGAGATCACCGACGCCGATCAGATCGACGACTTCGCCGCGCGGATCGGCGGGCCGATCGTGGTGAAGACCGCTCGCGGCGGTTACGACGGCAGGGGCGTCACGCTGGCCCGCGACGTCGATCACGTCCGGGAGACGGCACGCCGGTACCTGGCCGACGGCACTGCCGTACTGGTCGAGGAGCGGGTCGACATGCGCCGCGAACTGTCCGCGCTCGTCGCCCGATCACCGTTCGGACAGGGTGCGGCGTGGCCGGTGGTGCAGACCGTGCAGCGCGACGGCATCTGCGTCGAGGTCATCGCTCCCGCGCCCGCGCTGGACCCCGAACTCGGTTCGGCCGCAGAGGAACTCGGGCTGCGGCTCGCCGGTGAACTCGGAGTCGTCGGCGTGCTGGCGGTCGAACTGTTCGAGACGGTCGACGGTCGCCTGCTGGTCAACGAACTCGCGATGCGCCCGCACAACTCCGGCCACTGGACGATGGACGGTGCTCGCACCAGCCAGTTCGAACAGCACCTGCGCGCGGTGCTGGACTACCCGCTGGGCGCCACCGGCCCGATCGCCCCCGTCACGGTGATGGGGAACGTGCTCGGTGCGCCCGAGGCGCCGACGATGACGATGGACGAGCGGATGCACCACCTGTTCGCACGGATGCCGGACGCGAAGGTGCACCTGTACGGCAAGTCGGAGCGGCCGGGACGCAAGATCGGTCACGTCAACGTGATCGGCGCGGCCGACGGCTCGCTCGACGACGAGGAGTACGTGGCAGGCGTGCGCGAGCGCGCAACGAGGGCGGCGCACTGGTTGTCGCACGCCGAGTGGACGGACGGATGGGACGAACATGACGGCTGACGAGCGCTTGCGCGAGGAACCGACTGCTGGGGCCGCGTCGTCGGCACGGGTCGGCGTGATCATGGGTAGCGACAGCGACTGGTCGGTCATGGAGGACGCGGTGCTCGCGCTGGCCGAGTTCGACGTGCGGTTCGAGGTCGGCGTCGTTTCGGCGCACCGCACGCCCGGCCGGATGCTGGACTACGCGCGCAACGCGGCGGGCCGCGGCATCGAGGTGATCATCGCGGGCGCGGGCGGCGCAGCTCATCTGCCGGGCATGGTCGCCTCCGCCACACCGCTTCCCGTGATCGGCGTCCCGGTGCCGCTGGCACGATTGGACGGGTTGGACTCGTTGCTGTCGATCGTGCAGATGCCCGCAGGCGTGCCGGTGGCCACCGTGTCGATCGGTGGAGCCAGGAACGCGGGCCTGCTCGCGGTGCGCATCCTCGGCTCGGCCGATCCGACCCTGCGGGCGAGGATGGAACGCTTCCAGGCCGACCTCGAGGCGATGGTGCTCCGCAAGGACGCCGCGCTGCGAGACCGACTGCTCGGCGACGCGTCCGGGCAGGGTAAAGTTACCGGCGAGTAGCAAGGAGCAGATTCATGGCGATCGGTAACCCGTCGTTCGACGTATTCAAGCTGTCCGACGAGCACGAGGAGTTGCGCTCGGTCCTGCGCGACCTGTGCGAGAAGGAGATCGCGCCGTACGCGGCCGACGTCGACGAGAAGGCGCGATACACCGACGAGGCGCTGAAGGCGCTCAACTCGTCTGGTTTCTCAGCCATCCACATTCCCGAGGAGTACGGCGGCCAGGGCGGCGACTCGATCACCGCCTGCATCGTGATCGAAGAGGTCGCGCGCGTGTGTGCGTCGTCCTCGCTGATCCCGATCTGCAACAAGCTCGGCACGATGGGCATGCTGCTGCGTGGGTCCGAGGACATCAAGAAGCAGGTGCTGCCGTCGATCGGCGCCGGCGAGGCCACCGCGTCCTACGCGCTGAGCGAGCGCGAGGCCGGTAGCGACGCAGCCGCCATGCGGACACGCGCCAAGGCCGACGGCGACGGTTGGGTGCTCAACGGATCGAAGTGCTGGATCTCCAACGGCGGCAAGTCGACCTGGTACACCGTGATGGCGGTGACCGATCCCGACAAGGGTGCCAACGGCATCTCGGCGTTCGTGGTGCACGCCGACGATCCGGGCTTCAGCGTCGGTCCCAAGGAACGCAAGATGGGGATCAAGGGCTCGCCGACCACCGACCTGTACTTCGAGGACTGCCGCATCCCGGGTGACCGGATCATCGGCGACCCCGGCACGGGCTTCAAGACCGCGCTCGCCACGCTCGACCACACCCGCCCGACGATCGGCGCGCAGGCCGTCGGCATCGCCCAGGGTGCGCTGGACGCGGCGATCGCGTACACCAAGGAGCGCAAGCAGTTCGGCAAGTCGATCAGCGACTTCCAGAACACGCAGTTCATGCTCGCCGACATGGCGATGAAGATCGAGGCCGCGCGGCTGATGGTCTACTCCGCGGCAGCGCGCGCCGAGCGCGGCGAGGCCAATCTGGGGTTCATCTCGTCGGCGTCGAAGTGCTTCGCGTCCGACGTCGCCATGGAGGTCACGACCAACGCCGTGCAGCTCTTCGGCGGCTACGGCTACACGGTCGACTTCCCGGTCGAGCGCTACATGCGCGACGCCAAGATCACCCAGATCTACGAGGGCACCAACCAGATTCAGCGCGTCGTGATGTCGCGCGCGCTGCTCAAGTAGTCGACAGGTCCCTGCTGATCTTCTCGGTCACCCTGCGCCGCTCCTGAGCGGCGGGGTCCGGGTTGGTCACCTGCACCAGCGACGCTCCGGCGCGGAACACCGCCAGCAGGTTGTCGACGACTGCCTCGGCGGTGTCCCAGTCGGCGGTCGACAGCACCCGGTCGCTCGCGGTCAAACCCCGTGCGGCGGCTGAGGACTCGGCCGCGGCCAGCACGTCGGCGGGGCTGCGCCCGGCCAGTGCGGCGCCCGGTGCACGCTCGGGCGAGATCTGGTCGCCGTGCACGCGCACCGACGTGGCGTAGTCGGTGACGCCGAGCGGGAGGCCGGCGGCCGGCTTGCCGAACGGGTCGAGTGACAGTGCGACCACCTCGCCCATCGGCACCACCGCGGTGTCCGCCTCGTCGAGGCGGTCGACCGTCGTGCACGCCAGGTCGCAGTCACCCTGCCAATCAGACTGTCCGACGACGACTTCGGCGCCGATGTACCAGATGCCGAGAAGGACGCCTGCGGTCTGCCAGTGCGCGGGCAGCAACACGGCCACCCGGCTGCCCGGGCCCATGCCGAGTTCGTCGCGCAGCAGGTTGCCGGTCTTGGCGGCCCAGTTGGCCAGCGTCACCGCCGACAGCTCGATGCGCTCGCCGGTCGCGTCGTCGTAGTAGGTGATGGCGGGTGCGGTGGGGCTGGCGCGCAACCGGTCGTCGAGCAGCGCCGCGCTGACGGTGGTCAATTGACGCAGGCGGGGTCGTCCGAGCCGGCGGTGAGGATCGGTGAGATGAGCGGTGCCCCTTCGGTGTCGACTGCCGCCGGATCGACCGTGTCGCCGGTGTCGAGCCCGATCGTCGACGGGTCCTCGTTGCCGAGGCCCGAACCCGGACCGGTGTAGTCGGCGCCGAGCACCACCCGCACCGTGCCTGCGGGGAGCGAGGGTTCGACCACGATGGGGAGGTTGCCGAGTTCCCTGGCGATCGCCTGCGCGCCGAGATCGTCGGGCTTGAGCGCCTGAACCTGGCTGCGCTCGACGTGAGCCGACTCGTTGTTGCCGACCGCGCCCTCGGTGAAGCCCTTCTGCGACAGCACCTGTGAGACCGACGCGGCGAGACCGTTGATGTCGGTGTCGTTGGCGACGTCGGCGATGGTCTTGTCCGGCGAGTAGGCCAGTTGCTCGGTCTTGCCCTCGTCCTGGTCCTGCAGCAGGCCCTCGACCCAGTCGTTGACCGCGGTGGGGTCGACGCGCACCACGCTCTGCATGCCGTCGTCGCTCCACCCGTCCTCCTGCAGAACGGGAATGGTGGCGAAGGCGACGTTTCCTGCGGCGAGGTTCTGCAGCTGCTCGATGAAGTCCATGATGTCCCAGCCGTCGGACAGCACGACCGACCGCTGGACCGCGGCCTGCAGCCGGTTCAACGTGGCGGGGCTCGACAGGGTCTTGCTCGAGATCACCTGGTGGGCAAGGGATGCCATGACCGCCTGTTGGCGGGTCACGCGGTCGAGGTCGCCGCGCGGCAGGTTGTGCCGCTGCCGGACGAAGCTCAGCGCCTGCGGTCCGTCGAGCTTCTGCCAGCCGGCGGGGAAGTCGGCACCCGAGAGTTCCTCGTACACCGGCTCCTTCAGGCACACGTCCACGCCGCCGAGTGCGTCGGTGATGAGCGAGAAGCCGAGCAGGCCGATCTCGGCGTAGTGGTCGACGGTGACGCCCGTCAGATCGGCGACGGTCTGGATGAGTGCCTCGCGGCCCTTCTCGACCGCCTTGGGCTCTGCGGTCGCCGGATCCTCGCCGTCGATCTCGACGAGCTGCTTCATCTCCTCGAGCTTCACCGCTCCGAAGACGCCGTTGATCTTGGTCTTGCCGAATCCGGGTGCCGCCACGTACGAGTCACGGGGGATCGAGATGGCCGTCGCCGACTTACCGTTGTTCGGGATGCGCACCAGGATGATCGTGTCGGTGTTGGTCGCGACGTCGTCGCCTGCGCGCAGGGTCGCGAGTTCCTCGGCCGACAGCGGGTTGCCGTGTGCGTCGGTGCGACTGTCCATGCCGACGAGCAGCACGTCGATCGCGCCGTCCTCGCCGCCACCACCGAGTGCCTCGGCACTGATGTGGTTGATGCCCTCTTCGAACGACCGGATCTTGCCCCACGCCAGCCCGGTGCCGACGACGACCACGAGCGCCGAGATCACGGCGATGCTGCGGGCGAGGTGAGCGGGCATCAGCCCAGGCTACTGGCGAGAAGCCCTCGAACCGGGTAGCGCGAGTCGGCGTGCCAGACTCTTCAACCATGTCGCAGCGATTGGTGATCACCGGCGCAGGCGGGCTCCTGGGAACGGTTCTCGCTGCTCACGCGCGCCGTGCCGGCCGCGAGGTGCTCGCGTTGACGTCCGCGCAGTGTGACGTCACCGACGCCGCTGCCCCCGCGCGTCACGTCAGGGCGTCCGACGTCGTGATCAATTGCGCGGCCTTCACCAAGGTCGACGACGCCGAGCGAGAGGCCGACCGGGCCCACGCCGTGAACGCGACGGGCGCGGGCAACGTCGCGCGGGCGTGCGCGGAAGCCGGTGCCCGGATGATCCACGTGTCGACCGACTACGTGTTCGACGGCGACTTCGGTGGCGGCGAGCCCCGACCCTACGACGTGGACGACGAGACGAACCCGCTGTCGGTGTACGGCAGGTCGAAGCTGGCGGGCGAGCGGGCCGTGCTGGCCGAACTGCCCTCCGCGCACGTGGTCCGCACCGCGTGGATCTACGAGGGCGCGGACGGCAGCGACTTCGTGGCGGTGATGCGCCGCAACGCCGCCGAAGGTGCGACCGTCGACGTGGTCGCCGACCAGATCGGGTCACCCACCTACGTCGGCGATCTGGTGGGAGCACTGCTCGAGGTCGCCGACGGCGGCGTGTCTGGCCCGGTCCTGCACGCCGTCAACGACGGGCCGGCCAGCCGGTTCGATCAGGCGCGGGCGGTCTACGAACTCGTCGGCGCGGACCCGGAGAAGGTGCGGCCCGTCGGAAGCGATCGGCATCCCCGGCCCGCGCCCCGTCCGCCCTACTCCTCGCTGAGTCAGCGGCGGTCCACCGATGCCGGGCTGACGCCGTTGCGGCCCTGGCGGGATGCCCTGATCGCCGCCCTCGACGTCGGCTGACTCGTATTCGGGCAGCGAACAGCCCGTCCGGTAGCTTTGTCGCATGAGTCGATGGGCCAAGACTGCCTTCACACGCCTTTCCGTGGGCCTCGCCGCCCTGCTCGTGGCGGTGTTCGCGCAACCAACGGCGCACGCCGCGCCGCCTGTGGTGCCCGCCGCGGGTTACGGCTTCGGCGACGGCGCGCAGATGACGTGGCTCGGCTCGGCCGACGTCAACCGCGAACTCGACGCGGTCGCCAACACCACGGCCAGCTGGCTGCGCGTCCTCATCCCGTGGACCACGATCGAGACCGCCAAGGGTCAGTACGACTGGGGACAGACCGACCTGGTGATCAACGCCGCGACCGCTCGCGGGCTGAAGGTCCTCGGGGTCATCGCCTTCTCACCGGATTGGGCGCGCCCCGGTGGGTCCTACTTCACCGCCCCGCCGAACAACGTGGCGGACTACGCCGACTTCTCGTCGGCCGTCGTGCAGCGGTACGGCAGCCGGGTGTCGAGCTGGCAGCTCTGGAACGAGCCGAACCTGCCGCTGTTCTTCGGCTTCACCCCGCACAACGCCCCGCGCTACACCGAGCTGGTGAAGGCCGCCTACCCGGCCATCAAGGCCGTGCAGCCGAACAGCACCGTCGTGTTGGCGGGTCTGAGCCGACTGCCCGGTGACGAATCACCGCCTGCGTTCATGGAGAAGATGTACGCCGCGGGCGCCAAGGGCAGCTTCGACGCCGCGGCCGCACACCCGTACGTCTTCCCCTCGGGCTTGGCGGCCAACCCGGAGAACGGGTGGTCCGACGTCGGCGCCGTGCACGACGTGATGGCGGCCAACGGCGACGGTGGCAAGCGGATCTGGATCACCGAGCTGGGTGCGCCGACGAGTGAGGGCGGCGACGGCGTGAGCCAGCAGGAGCAGGCCAAGCAGATCACCGACGTGCTCTCGGCGGTCGCGGGCCTGCCCTACAGCGGCCCGGCGTTCATCTACAGCATCCGCGACACCGACACCGGGAATCGGGGCGACCGGGAGTCGAACTTCGGCGCGCTGCTGACGTCTGACTACCAGCCGAAGTACGCCGCCGGAGTCTTCGCCCGTTGAAGGGGGCCCAACGCGGACGGCGGCATAGGGCAGTCGGCCGGTTACCCTCTACGCCGTGGGTGACGCGTTGGTAGTGGTCGCGTGAGCGACGAGGCGAAGGTGGTCGCGTGAGCGACGAGTTGGTGGTCGTGACGGTGACGTACTCGCCGGGCACCCACCTCGACCGATTCCTCGCGACCCTGTCGCACGCCACCGAGCGTCCTGTCACGGTCGTGATGGCGGACAACGGATCCACCGATGGTGCGCCGGAGGCCGCCGTGCAGCAGCACCCGAACGTCCAATTGCTGCGCACCGGAGCCAATCTCGGCTACGGCGGCGCGGTGAACCGGGCCGTCGAGCACTACCTGCACGACCCGTCGTACTCGGGCGACGCGGAGTTCTTCGTGGTCGCCAACCCCGACGTGCAGTGGGGTCCCAACAGCATCGACGAGTTGCTCGAGGCCGCCGCGCGCTGGCCGCGTGCCGGGTCGCTCGGACCCTTGATCCGCGATCCGGACGGGTCGGTCTATCCCTCGGCGCGTCATCAGCCGAGCCTGGTGCGCGGCGGCATGCACGCGGTGGTCGGACCGTTCTGGAAGTCGAACCCGTGGACGGCGGCCTACCGTCAGGAGCGGCTGGAGCCCAGCGAACGCCCGGTCGGCTGGCTGTCCGGCTCGTGCCTTTTGCTGCGTCGGTCGGCTTTCGACGGGGTGAACGGCTTCGACGAGCGGTATTTCATGTACATGGAGGACGTCGACCTGGGTGATCGGTTGCACCAAGCCGGTTGGCTCAACGTCTACGTGCCGTCGGCGGAGGTTTTGCACGACAAGGGGCACAGCACGGGTCGCGACCCGGCCCGCAACTTGGCTGCCCATCACGTGAGCACCTACACTTTCCTCGCCGACCGGCACCCTCGCTGGTGGCAGGCTCCACTTCGGTGGAGCATCAGGTCGGCCCTCGCGGTACGCGCGCGGCTGGTCGTGGGCAATTCTCGGCGAACATTGGCGAAGGGACGGGGCTGATCGTGGGAACTCCGGTGGATCCAGCGCAGACGGACGCCGTCATCCTCGTCGGGGGACAGGGCACCCGACTGCGGCCGCTGACGCTGTCGGCGCCCAAGCCGATGCTGCCGACGGCGGGGCTGCCGTTCCTGACCCACCTGCTCAGCCGCATCGCGGACGCAGGCATCAAGCACGTCGTGCTCGGAACCTCCTACAAGGCGGACGTGTTCGAGAAGGAGTTCGGCGACGGTTCGGCGCTGGGACTCGACATCGAGTACGTGTTCGAGGAGGAGGCGCGCGGAACCGGTGGCGGCATCGCGAATGTGGCGCCCAAGCTGCGCTACGGCACGACGCTGGTGTTCAACGGCGACGTCCTGTCCGGCGCCGACCTCAAGGCACTGCTGACCAGCCACCACGAGCGCAAGGCCGACGTCACCCTGCACCTGGTCCGCGTCGGTGACCCGCGTGCCTTCGGTTGCGTGCCAACGGATTCCGAGGGTGGCGTCACCGCCTTCCTGGAGAAGACCCAGGACCCGCCGACCGATCAGATCAACGCGGGCTGCTACGTGTTCCAGCGCGAGGTGATCGACCGCATTCCCACCGATCGCGCGGTATCGGTGGAACGCGAGGTGTTCCCGGCGCTGCTGTCCGACGGCCTCAAGGTGTGCGGGTACGTCGACGCCACCTACTGGCGTGACATGGGCACGCCCGACGACTTCGTGCGTGGCTCGGCCGATCTGGTCCGCGGCATCGCGCCGTCGCCCGCCCTCAAGGGCCACCGCGGCGAGGAACTGGTGCACGAGGGCGCGGCCGTCGCACCGGGTGCGCTACTGATCGGCGGCACGGTCGTGGGCCGGGGTGCCGAGATCGGCGCGGGCGCACGGCTCGACGGCGCCGTCATCTTCGACGGGGCGCGCATCGAGGCCGGCGCGGTGATCGAGCGGTCCATCATCGGGTTCGGCGCTCGCATCGGCCCGCGGGCGCTGATCCGCGACGGCGTCATCGGTGACGGCGCGAACATCGGCGCTCGCTGCGAACTGCTGCGCGGCGCCAGGGTGTGGCCGGGGATCACGATCCCCGACGGCGGCATTCGCTACTCCACCGACGTCTGACCGCGAGCCGCGGCGGCCGCGGCCAGCTGACGCAGGCCGAAGTCGGCGTCGTCGGGCAGGCCGTCGAGCGGCCACCATCTCAGGTCGAGCGATTCGTCGCTGCGGGTGATCTCCGACCCCGCCGGGGCGTGCGCCACGAACTGGACGTCGAGGTGACGGGTGGCGACGCCCAGCGAACACGTCAGTGCGTGCACGTGGATGGCCGCGGGGACGGGGTCGACCACCACGCCCTCGATGCCCGATTCCTCGGTGGCCTCCCGCAGCGCGGCCGACGCGATGTCCAGATCGGTGTCCTCGCAGTGGCCGCCGAGCTGAACCCAACGGCCTATCCGTGGGTGCAGCGTCAACAGCGCATGCCTGCCGGCGTGGTCGAGCAACAGCGTCGACGCGGTGACGTGGCCCGGCTCGCAGGATCGCGAGCACGCATCCGGACGGGCCAGCACGAACGCCAGCACCGCGTTGCGTACCGAGTCCTGCGCCGGATCGATTGGGCGCCAGGTGCTCAGGGTCTCGACGACGGAGGCGTGCGGGCTCACAGTTCGACGAGCAGGTCGGTGGTCGGCACCGGCGGGCGCGGGCCGTCGGGCACGGAGCCCTCTGCGGCGTGGCCGATCGCGATGGCGCCCAACGGTTCCCAGTCGGCGGGCAGCTCGAGCTGGCTGCGCACGAGGTCGGCGGCGAAGATGGTCGACCCGATCCAGCAGCTGCCCACGTCACGGACTGCGAGCGCGACCAGCAGCGCCTGCACGGCGGCGCCGACCGCGACGGTGAACATGGTGTGTTCCGCGGCGGTCCGCTCGGCGTCGGGATACTCGTGAGCGCCGTCGGGGACCATGAACGGGATGATCAATTCGGGCGCGTCGTACAGGATTCGACCGCGCGCGACGCGGCGCTCGACGGCGTCGGCGGGCCTGCCGTCACCGAGCAAATCGGCGCGCCACCTGTCCTGCATGGCGTCGAGCAGGCGGGTGCGGCGGCCCCGGTCGCGCACCCACACGAACCGCACGGGGCGGGTGTGGTGTGGTGCGGGTGCCGTCAATGCCTCGCCCACCGCTGCCTCGATCACGGCCGGATCGACCGGGTCAGGGGCGAACTGGCGAATCGACCTGCGGAGCAACTGGGCCTGGGTGCGGCCGAGTTCGATCGCCTCGGCGGTGCCGAGCCAGAACAGGTCTTCCTCGCCCGCGCGAACCAGCGAGTGTCCGTTCGAGCCGTCGTCGCGTGGGGACAGGCCACGCACCACGGCGACGGGGATGGCGGTCAGCTTCCCCTTTACCAGATCTGCGGCGGCGGCGACTTCGTCGGCCACCGCCACCTCGGTGACGATCAGTTCGTTGCCGTGGCCGTCCTGGGCGCCGGCATAGCCGTGCAGCACGGCGAGGCCCGCAGCCCCGATCGCCACGTCGGTCTGCCCGTTCCGCCAGGCGCGGCCCATGGTGTCGGTCACGACGACGGCCACCGTGACGCCGAGCAGTTCCCGGAGTCGGTCGCGCAGCGCCGCGGCGCTGCCGTCGGGATCGACGGGCAGCAGGGCGAGTTCGGCGGAGTCGACGTTCGAACCGTCGACGCCGGCGGCGGCCTGGACGAGCCCGATGGCGTTCTCGGTGATGAGAGTCCGGCCCTTGCGGGCGAGCACGCGGACGGCTTCGTCGTCGATCAGGCGACGACGCAGGGCATCTCGTTCGTCCGGGTCCGTCGGGGCGGCGACGATGCGCCCCTCGCTCTTCGAGAGCACCTTGCTGGTGACCACGACGACGTCGTCGTCGCGTAGCCATGGCGCCGCACCGGCGATGGCGGCGGCGACGTCGTCACCGGGGCGGAACTCGGGCAGGGCGGACACGGGCAGGATTTCGACGGTCCCCGCCGAGCCGTGGTCGACGCTCACGCCAGGCCCGCCAACTGAAGTCCGCTGCGCACCATCTCGGCGGTGGTCGGTGGGTCGGACATCAACAAGGGTACGGAACGGACCTCGAGACCTTCGACCGTCGCCTCGTCGCCTTCGTCGATCAACCAGCCGTCCAGGATGCCGACGCCGCTGCGCGCGCCGTAGTGCGCACCGACCGCCTCGGAGGAGGTCTTCACGCCGATCACCGACAGGCATTCGTCGGCCATGCCGCGCAGTGCCCGTCCGGCGACGATGGGGGAGTAGCCGATCACGGGGGCGGGTGTCGAACGTAGAGCGGCCCGCACGCCGGGCACCGCGAGGATGGCGCCGATGCTGACGACGGGGTTCGACGGCGCGACGAGCACGACGTCGGCCTGAGAGATCGCCTCGGTGACCCCGGGACCCGCGGTGGCCTTCTCGGCACCGACGAACGCGAAGCCGTGGGTGGGGATCTTGGCGCGGTAGCGGACCCACCACTCCTGGAAGTGGATCGCGCGCCGGCTGCCATCCCCGTCCTGCGCGTTGCCCCCGTCGCCTGGTTCGGGATCCGTTACGACGACGTGCGTTTCGCTGCGGTCGTCACTCGCCGGCAACAACCGGGCCCCCGGCTGCCACCGGTCGCACAGTGCCTCGGTCACCTGGGACAGGGGGTAGCCGGCCCGGAGCATCTGGCTGCGCACGAGGTGGGTGGCGAGGTCCCGGTCGCCGAGGCCGAACCAGTCGGGCTGCACGCCGTAGGCCGCGAGTTCCTCCTTGGCGTGCCAGGTTTCGTCCCGGTGTCCCCAGCCGCGCTCGGGATCTATACCTCCACCTAAGGTGTACATACAGGTGTCCAGGTCGGGGCAGATGCGCACGCCGTGCATCCACGCGTCGTCGCCGACGTTCACCACCGCGGTCAGTTCGTGCTCGCCTGGCAAAGGAGCCGGGGGCGTAGCGCTGAACTGACCCAGCCCCAGCAACCGCTGCACTCCGAGGAGGAAGCGGGCACCACCCACTCCGCCGACCAGAACCGTCACCTTCACACCGATCGACACTAGGCTTTGGCGTGCGATGGTGTCGCCCGCGGGTGGGTGTGACCGACACGCCGGATGTCCGACGCGCCGCGTTTTGATCACGGGATGATATGAAATCCCGCCCTACCGCTTGACCGGTGCAGCTAACCCGTGTCTAATCACATCAGTGTCATTTCGCGGTTGGCCCTCCGGTTCCGGTGTCGCAGACCGAGATTCGATCACTTGTTCGAATTGAGTTGGCGCCACTTGCAGGGGTGGGGCTCCAGTGAGCGATCTACGAGACAAGTGAGGAGGCGGAATATGTCTTATGAGCGTGTCGATTTCGACGGCGTCGTGCAGTTCGATGGGCGGATGCTCGGCTCAGTAGGCGACGTGCCGCACACCAACACGGGGCCGGCCCAGTTCGCCGCGCCGGCGCGGCCCCAGCTGAGCTTGGTGCCGTTGCACGAGCGGTTCGACATGGAGTCGGACGACGAGGACGACGATCAGTGGCAGGAGCGCGGCCTGTGCGCTCAGACCGACCCCGAGGCGTTCTTCCCCGAGAAGGGTGGCTCGACCCGCGAGGCCAAGCGCATCTGCCAGGGCTGCGAGGTCCGCGACCGGTGCCTCGAGTACGCCCTCGCCAACGATGAGCGGTTCGGCATCTGGGGTGGGCTGTCCGAGCGGGAACGCCGTCGCCTCAAGCGCGGCATCGTCTAGGGCCCCTTCGCGCGACCTACCTGAGCGACCGCGCTCAGTCGTCGTCGATCGTCGGGTCGATGACGTTGGGCTCAACGCCCAAGAAGGTGGCCACCTGGGCCACCAAGATCTCGTGCAAGAGATCGGCGAGTTCGTCGGCGTCCTTGACCCGACGCTCGATCGGCTTGCGGAACAACACGATTCGGGCTCGTGTCGAATTGCCCCGAACATCTACTCCCGCCGGGATCAGCCGGGCCAGCGCAATCGGACCGTCGGCGATCACCTCGGGCGGCCACTGCACGCTCTCCGGGTCCTTCGGGGCTATCCGCGGAATCTCGTCCACCGCGACGTCGAGGGCCGACACCCTTTCCTGCCACTGTCGCTCGATCGGCTCATAGGCCTCGAGCACCGCCATGTCGAAGCGCTCCGCCCTGCTGCGCCAACCCGGGACGGTGTTGGGCAGCAGTGGTCCTCGCATTCCCCGTCCTCGGCGCGAGCCCCTTCGACGCTGTGCGGGCATCGGTCGATCGTAACGGTTCGGGATCGGCGGTCGTCCGACGCGCGTGTCCGGCACCGGGTGACGGTGCCGCGCGATAGCCTCTGCTCCGTGAACGTTCCTCGTCGCTGCTGCCGGCCTGGGTGCCCGCACTACGCCGTGGCGACGCTGACCTTCGTCTACAAGGACTCGACTGCGGTCGTAGGACCCTTGGCCACCGTGTCGGAACCGCATTCCTGGGATCTGTGCGTCCTGCACGCCGGGCGCATCACGGCGCCGCGTGGATGGGAGCTGGTCCGCCACGCCGGGCCATTGCCGTCGCACACCGACGACGACGACCTCGTCGCCCTGGCCGACGCCGTCCGCGAGGCCCGCGACGGCGGCGTTCCGTCGAGTGGTGTGGTCGCCGGCTTCTCCGATCCGACCACGGGAGCCCACGGCGGAGCGCTGATGGCGCCCGCCGCCCGTCGCGTGGAGCCCAACGGCCGCCGACGGGGACATCTGCGGGTCCTGCCCGATCCCTCGGACTGAGCGAACGGATGGCTGACGGACCGGTGTGAGCGGCGACGTGAGAAATCGCGAGCCGATAGGCTGGAGTCACGAGCATTCTGCGAGGGGATGCGGTGACCGTTGATGGGATCTAGGAGTTCTATGTCTCGGCCCGCTGCCGCCGTCCAGCGAGTGATCAAGGCGTACGACGTACGTGGGCTGGTCGGCGAGCAAATCGACGAGGACTTCGTCCGCGACGTCGGCGGCGCCTTCGCCCGCCTGGTGCGCGACGAGCAGACCCCCGGAGCCACCCAGGTCGTCATCGGCTACGACATGCGGGAGAGTTCCCCGTCGCTGGCCGCGGCCTTCGCCGACGGGGTGGTGGCCCAGGGGCTGGACGTCGTCCGGATCGGCCTCGCCTCGACCGACCAGCTCTACTTCGCCTCCGGCCTGCTCGACTGCCCCGGCGCGATGTTCACCGCGAGCCACAATCCCGCTGCCTACAACGGCATCAAGCTGTGTCGCGCCGGCGCCAAGCCGGTCGGCAAGGACACCGGCCTGACGACCATCAGCGACGAGGTCATCGGCGGGGTGCCCGAGGGCGCCGGTGCGCCCGGTTCCATCGAGGATCGCGACGTCCTCGCCGAGTACGGCGACTTCCTGCGGTCCCTGGTCGACCTGCGCGCCAGCAGGCCGCTGCGCGTCGCCGTCGACGCGGGCAACGGCATGGGTGGACACACGTCGCCCGCCGTGCTCGGCGCGATCAGCGGCATCACGCTGCTGCCGCTGTACTTCGAACTCGACGGCACCTTCCCCAACCACGAGGCCAACCCGCTGGACCCGGCCAACCTCGTCGATCTGCAGAAGCACGTACTCGACACCGGCGCCGACATCGGCCTGGCGTTCGACGGCGACGCCGACCGCTGCTTCGTCGTCGACGAACGCGGCATGCCCGTGTCACCGTCTGCGGTCACCGCCCTGGTGGCTGGTCGCGAACTCGGCCGCGAGATCGGTGCCACGGTCATCCACAACCTGATCACCTCGCGCGCGGTGCCGGAGCTGATCGTCGAACGCGGCGGCACCGCCGTCCGCTCGCGCGTCGGCCACTCCTACATCAAGGGGCTGATGGCCGAGACCGGCGCCATCTTCGGCGGTGAGCACTCGGCGCACTACTACTTCCGCGACTTCTGGGGCGCTGACTCCGGCATGCTCGCGGCGCTGCACGTCCTGGCCGCGCTCGGCGAGCAGGAGCGGCCGCTGTCGGCGATCATGGCCGACTACCAGCGCTACGAGGCGTCCGGCGAGATCAACTACACGGTGTCCGACGCGGCCGCGTGCGTCGACGCGGTGCTCAAGTCGTACGAGGGGCACATCCACTCGATCGACCACCTCGACGGTGTCACCGTCGACCTCGGCGACGGGCGCTGGTTCAATCTGCGCACCTCCAACACCGAACCCCTGTTGCGGCTCAACGTGGAGGCCCGCACGGCCGCCGAGGTCGACGACATCGTCGACCACGTCGGTACCCGGATACTCGCCACCTCGGGAAGCGGCGAGCCCGTCCCATGAGCGCTGAACCGCGCGCCGGCGCCGCAACCATCGACCTCGACGACGTCGACGGTCTGCTCGACGCCGACCGCGACGGACTGCTCCGTGCCGCATCGATGGCGGGGGCTCAGATGCGTTCCACTGCAGCGGCTTTCGACGAAGGCGTGTTCGAGCCGATGCGGTCGGATCATCCACCGCGCACCGTGATCTGGGTGGCGGGCAGCGGTACCGCCGCCGCGGCGGGCGCGCTGCTGGTCGCCGCTCTCGGCGCGTCCACGGTCGCGCCGATCGTCACCGCGTCCGAGGTGCCCCCGTGGGTGGGTGCCCTCGACGTCCTCGTCGTGGCGGGAGACGACGCAGCCGATCCCGCGCTGGTGACCGCTGTCGCCACGGGCGTGCGTCGCGGCGCACGGGTGTTGGTGGTCGCGCCGGAGGAGGGGCCGCTGCGCGATGCCGCCGCGGGCCGTGCGGTGCTCCTCGGCCCGCGTCTGCCCGTGCCCGACGACTTCAGCCTCGCCCGGTACCTCGCGGCGGGCCTGCTCGTCCTGCACGCCGTGGACCCCGGCATGCAGGTCGACGTGGCTGCCCTGGCCGACGAACTCGACGCCGAGGCACTGCGCAACAGCGCGGGCCGGGACGTCTTCACCAACCCGGCCAAGGCGCTCGCCGACCGGATGGCGGACGCGACCGTCGTCGTGGCAGGCGAGGGCGCGCCGATGCTCGCGCTGGCCCGGCACGTGAGCGCCGTGCTGCTGCGCGTGGGTCTTAGACCGGTCGCGTCGGTCGGGTTGGCCGACGTGCTGGTGTCCCTGCGCGGTGGGCTCAACCGCCAGACCGCCGACTTCGAGACATCGATCTTCCACGACGAGGAACTCGACGGTCCGCTGCCGACGCGCGTCCGCGCCATCGTGCTGACCGCCGATCAGGACCGGCCGACCACGCTGTCGCGGCTCAGCGGATACGACGACGTCACCACCACCAGCGCAGGCGACGTGGGGGACACCGCGGCGCCTCCGCCGAGTGGTCGGCTCGAGCAGCAGCTGGCGATGTTGGCGGTACGGCTCGAGATGGCGGCCGTCTACCTGCGATTGGTTCGGGGTTAGTCGCATGAACCTACTCAAGGGCGCACTGCGGACCTACGCCTGGGGTTCGCGCACGGCGATCGCGGAGTTCACCGGAAGGCCCAGTCCCACACCGCATCCCGAGGCCGAACTGTGGCTGGGCGCGCACCCCGGTGACCCCGCCCGGCTGATGTCCGACGACGGCGAGACCTCACTGCTCGAGGTGATCTCGCGCGACGCCGAAGGGCAGCTGGGCGCGGCGACGCGCAACCGCTTCGGCGACGCGCTGCCGTTCCTCGCCAAGGTGCTCGCCGCCGACGAGCCGCTGTCGCTGCAGGCCCACCCGAGCGCCGCGCAGGCCGCCGAGGGCTACGCCAGGGAGGACCGGCTCGGGATCCCGATCAACGGGCCGGCCCGCAACTACCGCGACCGCAGCCACAAACCCGAGTTGATCGTGGCGCTCGGACCGTTCGAGGCGCTGGCGGGGTTCCGGCCTGCGGCGGGCAGCGTCGAACTCATGCAGGCGTTGAACGTTCCCGCACTCGACCCGTACATCGGCCTGCTGTCGGGCCAGTCCGACGCCGACGGGCTGCGCGCGCTGTTCACCACCTGGATCACTGCGCCGCAACCGCAGCTCGACGTGCTGGTGCCGACCGTCCTCGACGGCGCGGTGAACTACATCCGCTCGGGGCAGACGGCGTTCGCCGCCGAGGCGAAGACACTGCTCGAACTCGGCGAGCGCTACCCCGGTGACGCCGGTGTGCTCGCCGCGATGCTGCTCAACCGCATCAGCCTCAGCGAGGGCCAGGGCATCTTCCTGCCCGCGGGCAACCTGCACGCGTATCTGCACGGCATGGGCTTCGAGGTGATGGCCAACTCCGACAACGTCCTTCGCGGTGGGCTGACGCCCAAGCACGTCGACGTCCCCGAACTGCTGCGCGTGCTCGACTTCACGCCGAACGCGGAGGTCGTCATCGAGCCTCGGGTCGTCGGCGACGGGCTGGAACTGGTCTACGAGACTCCCGCACCGGAATTCGCGGTGTCGGTGCTGTCACTCGACGGTGAGTACCTGGGCCACGAAGTCGATGCGCCTGCCCGCCACGATGGGCCGCAGGTGTTGCTGTGCACAGAGGGATCGGTTGCCGTGCATGCGAAGTCGAACACCCTGACCCTCGAGCGCGGCGCGTCGGCGTGGGTCCCCGCCGACGACGGCCCCATCCGACTGGTCGCCGAGCGGCCGAGCAAGCTGTTCCGCGCGACCGTCGGGATCTAGGGCGCCGACACCCGGTCGCGCTGCGGCGCCGACCGCAAGGACCGGCGCTTCTCGGCGATCAACGCACCCATGTTGTGCCGGATCGTGCGGCCTAGCGTGCGGGCATCCGGGACCATGTAGAGGCTGTCCAGCAGGCTGAACCGACGCAGGAACCACTCGGCCAGATCGGCCTCCGTCTCCGCCGCACCGAGGAACTGGTCGAACAGCTTGCCCACCCTGATGTACCACCACGGCACGTGCTCGGCGGTGGCGTTGTGCAACGCCAGGTCGCCGACGGCGTTCATCGTCCACACCGGCCACGTCGTCTTCTTCGTCGCCCGGAACAGCCGCGCCGCTAGGTCCTGCTCGCCGGCCTCCAGCACCGCACGCAAGTTGCGGGCCTGGATCGACGTCATCGTCATGCCTTGGCCGTACGTCGGGTTGAAGCTCACCACGGCGTCGCCGAACGGGATGATGCCCGCCGGGAAGCGGTCCATCTTGTCGTAGCGTCGCCACCGGCTGGTCGGGTACTTGTGGAAGGCCATCTCGCCGATGGGCTCGCCGCTGCGCAGCGCCGCGCTGATGTGCGGCGGCAGCAGGGTGTCGGCGAGTTCGTAGATCTCGGCCAGGTTCTGCGGCGGCGGGACCTTGCCGGTCCCGAACGTCGTCACGCTCCAGTTACCGTCCTCGTAGAGGAGCATGCCGAGGCCGACGGGATGATCGTGCGACGCGCCGGCCACCACGACCTTCTCCTTGATGACGCCTTCGGGGATGTGCACCTGGTGCGTCGCGTAGTCGATGCCGACGTCGACGGTGTCCTCGGTCGGTCGGCCGAATCCCCACTGCTCCAACCAGACCGGCAACCGGGTTCCGCGGCCCGTCGCGTCGACCACCAGGTCGGCGGGTACCGCGCTGGACTCGTCGCCGGCTTGCAGCAGGACACCGGTCACGCGTTCCCGCGCCGGGTCGTACCGGGGTTCGGCGACGCTGGTCTTGACCAGCACGACGTTCGGGATCGCCAACGCGCGCTTGCGGATCTGCCACTCCAGGTGCGGCCGGCTCGGCACGTATGCGGTGAACTCGCGCTTCAGCGTCGTCTTCGTGCCAAGGACGTGGCCTGCGGCGCCGAAGTGGATGCAGTCGGGCCGGTTCTCCAGCATCGGCACGCCGGCGGCGACCATGTCGTCGAGCAAACCCGGGAACAGGTCCTCGAACTCGGCGGCCCCGCGTGCCATCAGCAGGTGGACGTGGCGGCCCTGCGGCACCGCGGTCCGGTTGGCAGGGCCGTCGGGAAGTTCGTCGCGTTCGTAGATGGTCACCCGGTCGTAGGTGTCCGACAGCACCCGAGCCGCGCAGAGTCCGGCGAGGCTGGCACCGATCACAATGGCCTGTTTGCCCATGACTGCGACGGTACTGGGTATGGTCCCCGTCACACGAACCATGGAGGAGCTCCGAATATGACGGATCGGTGGCGTATCAAGTCGGTCGAGCAGTCCATTGCCGACACCGACGAGCCGGATACCCGTCTACGCAAGGACCTCACGTGGCGTGACCTCACGGTCTTCGGGGTGTCGGTCGTCATCGGGGCCGGGATCTTCACGATCACCGCGTCGACGGCGGGCGATCTGACCGGCCCGGCGATCTCGATCTCGTTCGTGATCGCCGCCATCACCTGCGGGCTGGCGGCGCTCTGCTACGCCGAGTTCGCGTCGACGGTGCCGGTGGCCGGCAGCGCCTACACGTTCTCCTACGCCACCTTCGGCGAGTTCACGGCCTGGATCATCGGCTGGGACCTCATCCTCGAGTTCGCGGTCGCCGCGGCAGTGGTGGCGAAGGGCTGGTCGTCGTATCTGGGCACGGTCTTCGGCTTCTCCGGCGGCACGGTCGATCTCGGCCCCGTCACGCTGGACTGGGGCGCGCTGATCATCATCACCGTGCTGTGTCTGCTGCTGGCGCGAGGCACCAAGCTCTCGTCGAACTTCAGCGCTGTCGTCACCGCGATCAAGGTGACGGTGGTGCTGCTCGTGGTGATCGTCGGAGCGTTCTACGTCAAGGCGGCCAACTACAGCCCGTTCATCCCGCCTACGGAATCGAACGCCGACACCGGGTCGGGCATCGACCAGTCCGTGTTCTCGCTGATCACCGGCGCCGAGGGCAGTACCTACGGCTGGTACGGCCTGCTGGCGGGTGCGTCGATCGTGTTCTTCGCCTTCATCGGCTTCGACATCGTCGCCACCACCGCGGAGGAGACCAAGAACCCGCAGCGCGACGTGCCACGCGGCATCCTGTACTCGCTGGCGATCGTCACGTTCCTCTACGTCGCGGTGTCGGTCGTGCTGTCGGGCATGGTGCCCTACACCGATCTGACCGCCGGCCCCGATGGTCAGGCGAATCTGGCCACGGCGTTCACCGCCAACGGGGTCGACTGGGCGGCCACGATCATCTCGATCGGTGCTCTCGCGGGCCTCACCACCGTGGTGATGGTCCTGCTGCTGGGGCAGATCAGGGTGCTGTTCGCGATGTCCCGCGACGGTCTGCTGCCGCGTCAGCTGGCCAAGACCGGAACACACGGCACGCCAGTGCGGATCACGGTGGTGGTCGGCGTCGTCGTCGCGCTGGCCGCCTCGGTGTTCCCGGTCGAACGCCTCGAGGAGATGGTGAACGTCGGCACGCTGTTCGCGTTCGTCCTGGTCTCCGCCGGGGTCATCGTGCTGCGGCGGACGCGGCCCGACCTGCCGCGGGGCTTCCGTGCCCCGTTCGTGCCCGTGCTGCCGATCGTGTCGATCCTCGCCTGCCTCTGGCTGATGCTGAATCTGACCGGACTCACGTGGATCCGGTTCGGCATCTGGATGGTCATCGGCATCGTCATCTATCTGCTGTACGGCCGCAGGCACTCGCTGCTGGGCCGCCGCGAGGCCGCCCCCTCGCCCAGGTAAACCCCTTCCCGCGGGGCCGCGGCCCCACCTCCCGCCGAGACTGCTGGCAGATCGCATTTCACCTCGAAAACGCGATCTCTCAGCAGTCTCGGCGACGTCGTGGGCGCGCCTGCGTTTACAAAAACGGTCTCGGTGTCTAGACAGCCGACAAAACAGCTCCTATAGTCAACGCAGACAGTGATGGCTCTCACATGGAGGTGAACTAGCTGTGACTACGCAGATCGATCCGAATGCGAACGTCCCGGTGGAGCAGTGGCGCGACAAGAAGCGTTACCTGTGGCTGATGGGCTTGATCGTGCCGACCGCGGTGCTGGTGATGCTGCCGATCGTGTGGGCGCTCAACCAGCTCGGCTGGCACGCGGCGGCGCAGGTCCCGTTCTGGATCGGGCCGATCCTGGTGTACATCGTGCTGCCGCTGCTCGACCGGAAGTTCGGACCCGACGGCGAGAACCCGCCCGACGAGGTGGTCGCCCGGCTCGAGAACGACAAGTACTACCGCTGGTGCACCTACAGCTTCATCCCGTTCCAGTACCTCACCGTCGTCATCGGCGCCTACCTCTTCACGGCCTCGGACCTCGGCTGGCTCGGGTTCGACGGCTCACTGAGCTGGCCGGCGAAGATCGGTCTCGCACTGTCGGTCGGGATGATGGGCGGCGTCGGCATCAACACCGCGCACGAGCTGGGCCACAAGAAGGACTCGCTCGAGCGGTGGTTGTCGAAGATCACGCTGGCGCAGACCTGCTACGGGCACTTCTTCATCGAGCACAACCGCGGCCATCACGTCCGGGTTGCCACGCCGGGGGATCCCGCGTCGGCGCGGTTCGGTGAGACGTTCTGGGAGTTCCTGCCCCGCAGCGTGTGGGGCAGCCTCAAGTCGTCGTGGGAGCTGGAGGCGCAGCGGTTGCGCCGTCTCGACAAGAGCCCGTGGCACTGGTCGAACGACGTGCTGAACGCCTGGGCGATGTCGGTGGTGCTGTACGGCGCACTGATCGCGGTGTTCGGTCTCGCGCTGATCCCGTACGTGGTGATCTCCGCGGTGTTCGGGTTCGCGCTGCTGGAGACCGTGAACTACCTCGAGCACTATGGGCTGCTCCGGCAGAAGACCGCCAGCGGGCGGTACGAGCGCTGCGCGCCCCAGCACAGCTGGAACTCCGACCACCTGGTGACCAACCTGTTCCTCTACCACCTGCAGCGGCACAGCGATCACCACGCGAACCCGACGCGCCGCTACCAGACGCTGCGCAGCATGGAGGGCGCTCCAAACCTCCCCAGCGGGTACGCGTCGATGATCGGACTGACGTACTTCCCGCCGCTGTGGCGCAAGGTCATGGACCACCGCGTGCTGGCGCACTACGACGGCGACATCAGCCGCGTCAACGTCCACCCGCGGGTGCGGGACAAGGTGCTCGCCAAGTACGGCGATCAGAAGTGAGCGCCTACCGCTGCCCGGGTTGCGACTTCGTCTACGACGAGGCCAAAGGTGCTCCGCGCGAGGGATTTCCGGCCGGCACGTCGTGGGACCAGGTGCCCGACGACTGGGCCTGCCCGGATTGCGCGGTCCGCGAGAAGGTCGATTTCGAGGAAGTGAGCTGACATGGATTACAAGTTGTTCGTCTGCGTGCAATGCGGTTTCGAGTACGACGAGGAGAAGGGCTGGCCGGAGGACGGCATCGCGCCGGGCACCCGGTGGGACGACATCCCCGAGGACTGGAGCTGCCCGGATTGCGGTGCGGCCAAGTCCGACTTCGAGATGATCGAGGTCGCCAGGCCGTGAACGCGACGCGGCGGTGACGACGTCCCTGGCGCCCGAAACGGATACTGTCGCCCGTGTGAGTGCAGACCGTGACCGTCGTTCGGCCCAGAGGGTGCCGTACGCCGAGGCGTCCCGGGTGCTGCTGCGCGACTCGATCCTCGATGGCATGCGGGAGTTGTTGCTGTCCCGCGACTGGTCGTCGATCACGCTGTCGGACGTCGCCAAGGCGGCAGGCATCAGCAGGCAGACGATCTACAACGAGTTCGGGTCGCGACAGGGCCTCGCCGAGGGGTACGCCCTACGCCTGGCCGATCGCCTGGTCGACGCCGTGGACCACGCGATCGACGGAAACGTCGGAAACATACACACCGCGTTCCTCGAGGGTTTCCGGGCGTTCTTCGCCGAGTCCGCCTCCGACCCGTTGGTCATCTCGCTGCTGACCGGCGTGGCCAAGCCGGACCTGCTGCAGATCATCACCACCGACAGTGCGCCGATCATCACGCGCTGCTCGGAACGGCTGACGTCGACCTTCATGCACAGCTGGGTCCGCGCCAGCGAGGAGGACTCCGGCGTCCTCGCCCGCGCCATCGTGCGGTTGGCCATGAGCTACGTGTCGATGCCGCCGGAAGCCAATCACGACGTGGCGCGTGACCTGGCCAGATTGATGACACCGTTCGCCGAACGCTACGGTGTCATAGATACCCCTTAGCCGGCAGAGCGCTTCAGTCGCCTGTCCCGCGAGCCCGCAGGCCGAGGGTGTCTACTTGCTGTTGCCGTTGCACGCTTCCGCGCGCCCACGGCACGACTCACGAACAAAAGGGACATCTACATGACTGCACCAACATTGACCGCCGACGTACGCAACGGGATCGACTTCAAGGTGGCGGACCTCTCGCTGGCCGAGTTCGGTCGCAAGGAGATCCGTCTGGCCGAGCACGAGATGCCCGGTCTGATGGCGCTGCGCCGCGAGTACTCCGAGGTTCTGCCGCTCAAGGGCGCCCGGGTCTCCGGCTCGCTGCACATGACGATCCAGACCGCCGTGCTCATCGAGACGCTGGTGGCGCTCGGCGCCGAGGTCCGCTGGGCCTCCTGCAACATCTTCTCCACCCAGGACCACGCCGCTGCGGCGACGGTCGTCGGGCCGCACGGCACGCCCGAGGAGCCCAAGGGCGTCCCCGTGTTCGCGTGGAAGGGTGAGTCGCTCGAGGAGTACTGGTGGGCGGCCGAGCAGATGCTGACCTGGCCGAACGAGCCCGCGAACATGATCCTCGACGACGGCGGCGACGCCACCATGCTGGTGCTGCGCGGCGCACAGTTCGAGAAGGCCGGCGTCGTGCCCCCGGACGAGGAGGACGCGTCCGACGAGTACAAGGTGTTCCTGAACCTGCTGCGCAACCGGTTCGAGACCGACAAGGGCAAGTGGACCAAGATTGCCGATTCGGTCCAGGGCGTCACCGAGGAGACCACCACCGGCGTGCTGCGGCTCTACCAGTTCGCCGCCGCGGGTGACCTGGCGTTCCCGGCGATCAACGTCAACGACTCCGTCACCAAGAGCAAGTTCGACAACAAGTACGGCACCCGGCACTCGCTCATCGACGGCATCAACCGCGGCACCGACGTCCTCATCGGCGGCAAGGCAGCGCTGGTGTGCGGTTACGGCGACGTCGGCAAGGGCTGCGCCGAGGCGCTCAAGGCGCAGGGTGCGCGCGTCGCGGTCACCGAGATCGACCCCATCAACGCCCTGCAGGCGCTGATGGACGGCTTCGAGGTCAAGACCGTCGAAGAGGCCGTGGGCTGGGCCGACATCATCATCACCGCTACCGGCAACCAGGGCATCATCACCCTCGACCACATGCGGTCGATGAAGCACCAGGCCATCCTGGGCAACATCGGTCACTTCGACGACGAGATCGAGATGGCGCGCCTCGAGCGTGACCCGGACATCCGCCGGATCAACATCAAGCCGCAGGTCGACGAGTTCGTCTTCCCCGACGGCCATTCGATCATCGTGCTGTCCGAGGGTCGTCTGCTGAACCTGGGCAACGCGACCGGACACCCGTCGTTCGTGATGAGCAATAGCTTCTCGAACCAGGTCATCGCTCAGATCGAGCTGTGGACCAAGAACGACGAGTACGACAACGAGGTGTACCGCCTGGCCAAGCACCTCGACGAGAAGGTCGCGAAGATCCACGTCGAAGCACTCGGTGGGTCGCTGACCCGCCTCACCAAGGAGCAGGCCGAGTACATCGGCGTCGACGTCGAGGGCCCGTACAAGCCGGAGCACTACCGCTACTGATCGTCTCGCCGCAACACTGGCGAGCGCCGTCTCACAGAGAGCCCCTGGCACACATCGTGTGCCGGGGGCTTTCCGTTGTGTGGGTGAATCGACCATCGGATGCGGTCGAACCGACCTCGCGGTCCGGAATGATCATTAACATAGCGGTCAGTCGAGAGCCGGGGGAGACGTCGTGGACGCATACGAGAGTGCGCGCGCACTGCTGCGCAAGGAGATGACGGTCGCCGAGTGGATCGGTCTGGCGGTGATCGTCAACGCGCCGTACGCGATCCTCGGCGTGGCGTGGACACTGTTCCACGCCGACCGCTTCGCCGGGTTGACCGGCATCGGGCTGGTGGTGTCGGTCGTGGGCAGCGTGCTGGCGTGGCCGTTGCTCCTCGTCGGCGCCTGCGTGGTGTGACGACCCGTGTCCGTTGATCCCGTCGGCGACGAATCATACTCTGCCAGGCCAGATCTCACGCTGGAGCAGTGCCGCATCGCGATCGGTCGCCGCACCGCACGTTGGACGGACGACGATGTCACCGCGTCCGATGCCATGGACTTCTGGGCCTTCGCCGCCGGCGCCGCCAACGTCGTCATGCAGTTGGCCCGGCCGCAGGTCGGGTACGGCGTGGTCGAGAGTCGAGTCGAATCCGGCAACCTGCTCGTACACCCGTGGAAGCGGGCGCGCACGACGTTCCAGTACCTCGCAGTGGCACTGCTGGGTTCCGACGACGATCGCGTCGCGTTCAAGGCTGCGGTCGACGGCGTCCACCGGGAGGTGACGTCGACGACGGCGAGTCCGGTGCGCTACAGCGCGTTCGACCGCGAACTTCAGATGTGGGTCGCTGCATGCCTGTTCGTCGGCCTCGAGGACACCTATCAACTGCTCCGGGGGGTGATGACGCCCGAGCAGTCCGAGCAGTTCTATCTGTCGGCATGGCCGCTCGGCACCACGCTGCAGGTCACCGACGATCAGTGGCCGGCCACCCGTGCCCAGTTCGACGACTACTGGGTGGATGCCTGCCGACGCGTCACCGTCGACGCCGTCGTGCAGACGTATCTGCAGGACCTGCTGAACCTAGTGATGGTCAATCCCGTTCTGCGGCTATCGATGCGGCCGTTGCTGAAATTCCTCACCGCGGGTTTCCTCGCACCCGTGTTCCGCGATGCACTTGGGCTGGGCTGGGGGAGCGGACGGCAGTTCGTCTTCGAGCGGTTGTTCCTGACCGTCGCCTTCGCGAACCGATTCCTGCCGGAGTTCGTCCGCCAGGGCGGCAGTCTCCTCCTGCTGGCCGACGTGCGTCGCCGGATCCGTACCCACCGAAGATTGGTGTGACAGTTGAAGACTCGAGAAGCGCATCAGCCGGTCCGCAGCCGCGCGCGTCGACTCCTCGGCCGCAAGGTGAGCGTCGAGGCGATGGTCGAGTTCGGGTTGTGGCTGGCGATTCCGCACATCCTGATCGGTCTTGGCTACTCACTGCTTCGCTACGAGACCATCACCGCGCTCGAGAAGCAGTTGCAACCGCTGCTCCCCGCGGCCGCCGACCTCGTCGCGTTCGGGCTGGTCGCGTCGCTGTGGCCGCTGTTTGCCGTCGTCCCCGACCTGTGCTCGTAATTGGCAAAATGGTCACAACCTCGTTCGACGACAACGACTTTCACGGTTCAGAAGTCGAGCAATGGGACGAAGCCATTACATAAGCGGCGTGATTTGTTACGGTTCGGCCATCATGGGTCGGTTACTGGGGGTCGTCGTCGTCGCGCTGCTGTTCGGAACTCTGGGGGCACTGCCCTCGGCATACGCGGAGCCGGATCCGACCAACGACGTTCGTGACCCCAAGTACAACGAGGACGAGTACTTGGCGTTCTACACGCCGCCGGACCCGTTGCCGCCCGGCAGGCCGGGCGACGTGGTGCGCTCGGAGCCGTCGCGCCTGGTGCTCGAGCCGTCTGGTCAGCTCGGGGCGATCATGGCCACCGGCACCCGAATCATGTACCGCAGCACCGACGCCCGCGGCAATCCGATGGCGGTCACCGGAACCTACTTCGAACCGTTCAACGACTGGCCGGGGCAGGGTCCGCGGCCGCTGATCGTCTACGGCCCCGGCACCCAAGGGCAGGGCGACCAGTGCGCGCCGTCACGGCAGTTCAATCAGGGCATTCACTTCTCGCCGTATCTCGACATCGCGTTCAACTACGAGGAACTGTTCGTCGCGACCATGGTGGCGCGGGGCTTCGCGATCGTGATGACCGACTACCAGGGCCTCGGCACCCCGGGCCTGCATACCTACGTCAACCGCGTCGCGCAGGGCAACGCGATGCTCGACGCGGGCCGGGCGGCCATGCGCTTGCCGGAGACCTCGTTGAACCCGGATGGGCCGCTGGCGTTTTGGGGCTACTCCCAGGGCGGCGGCGCGGCAGCGTCGGCCGCAGAACTCGCGTCGTCCTACGCGCCGGAGCTGCACGTCGTCGGAACCTACGCGGGTGCGCCCCCGGCCGACCTGAAGGAACTGTTCCCCTACGCCGACGGCAGCGCGCTGGTGGGCGTGGTCGGATACGCGCTCAACTCGGTCATCACGACGTACCCGGAGTTCGCGCAGACGATCCGGGACAAGCTCACCCCGCGTGGCGCCGACATGCTGGCGAAGGTCCAGGATCAGTGCGTCGCCGAAACGGCCACCAAGTTCATGTTCCGGCACCTGCAGCCCTACTTCAACGACGACATCTTCGCGACAGTGGAGCAGGAGCCGTTCAAGACGCTGTTCGACATGCAGCGCATCGGCAAGCTCACGCCGAATGCGCCCGCGCTGATCCTCAGCAACCGATTCGACCCGCTGGTGCCGTGGACTGCCTCCAATCAACTCGGCCGTGACTGGTGCGGCCACGGCGCCGACGTCCAGTTCTGGACCAACGAACAGCCGCCGTTCCTCAACAAGGCCGTCGTCAACCACGCCCTGCCGATGCTGGTCGACGGCGAACGGGCCATGCAGTGGATTGCCGATCGGTTCAACGGTCTGCCGACGACGCCCAACTGCGGCCAGTTCTAGCGCGCGCCCTTCAACACCAGGTCCACTGCCGCTTCGATGACGTCGTCGTCGGGAAGCGCGCCGAACATCACCGTCGGGCAGGCCACCACGCCGGAGATCATCGAGGTGGCCGCCTGCAGTCTGGGCCCTTCGAACACCTGGCTCAGCATGGTGCGGATCGGCCGCTGGCCGTCACCGTTGATGCGGTCCCGGATTGCGGCCATGTCGTCGACTGAGGCCCACTGGGCCATTACCGACAGGATCTGGTCGAGCCGGAAGTCCGTCACGGCCTGCCGGAAGACGCGCAGTTCGCCGATGAGGTCGGCGCGCAGGTCGCCGGTGGGTTCCTGATGCGGGAACTCGCCCATCGCGTCGAGCGCCAGCATGATCAGCTCTACCCGCGAGGGCCAGTGGGTGTACAGCGTGGTCTTCGAATAACCGGCGATCTCGGCGACGTGCGCGTGGGTCAGCGCGTCGGCGCCCTCGCTGGTGAGGACTTGTAGGGCGGCGCGGGATACGTCGGCACGCGTACGGGCCACCCGGGCGTCCTGTCCTGAATCGGCCGATTCGGATCGGTCGGGAGGTGTCACGGGCCACCTCCTCGCCGTCGTGTGCACCGAATGGCACAAGCTACCTAATGGACGCTCTGTTCAATAATGACATGAATGTTCATAATTGGACGTTTAGCGCAGTATTGGACCGGGGATTCACGGCGCGGGATGCGGGTCGGGTGAGTGGGTTCGCGTCGCGTCAACCATCAGAAGACGCCATGCGTCGAGCGAAAGGCCATCAATGTCCGCAATCTTGTTCGGATCCATCAGCACCCTCGCCGACACCTCGGAACTCCAGCGCCGCGCGTTCAACGAAGCGTTCGCCAGCCACGGGCTGGACTGGGACTGGTCCCAGGACGACTACTCCGCCATGCTCGGCTCCAACGGCGGCGCCCAGCGAGTCGCGGACTATGCGGCGTCGCGCGGCCAGGACGTCGATTCGTCGGCCATCCACGCCACCAAGTCCGAGATCTTCCGCAAGCTGCTCAACGACGAGGACGTGGAACCGCGTCCCGGTGTCGTCCGCACCATGGAACGGGCCAAGCACGAGGGCTACAAGCTCGGACTGGTCACCACCACGTCGACCGAGAACGTGTCCGCGCTGCTCGCCGCCCTGCAGCGCAAGCTCAACGCGGACGCCTTCGACCTGGTGGTCGACAGCTCGTCGGTCGATCAGACCAAGCCCGACCCTGCGTCATACCTCTTCGCCCTCGAAGAGCTCGGCGAGGACGCTTCGAGCGCCGTCGCGATCGAGGACAACGTGGGTGGCGTGCAGGCCGCCGCGAACGCCGGCGTCACCTGTGTCGCCTTCCCCAACCAGAACACCTCCGGCGGTGACTTCAGCGCGGCCGCCGAGACCGTCGACGCGCTCGACGCCGACCGCATCGTCGAGCTGACCCGCGCCTGATCGCGGACCGACCAACCGAGACTAGGAGAACCCGATGAGCAACATGCAAGCTCGAGTGACGAGCAGCGACAGGGCGTTTCACGTCGAGGGCTACGAGAAGATCGAGTACGACCTCCTCTACGTCGACGGCATCTTCGCACCCGAGCAGGAGGCGCTGGCCGACTGCTACCGCCCGTACGGCCGGGTCCTGATGGTCGTCGACGAAAGCGTCTACGGCATCTACGGCGAGCAGATCCGCGCCTACTTCGATCATCACGGTCTCACGCTGACGGTCATCCCCGTGCAGATCCGCGAGACCGCGAAGTCGCTGGAGACGTTCGAGCGCATCGTCAGCGAGTTCGATGCCTACGGTCTGGTGCGCACCGAGCCCGTCCTGGTCGTCGGTGGCGGATTGACCACCGACGTCGCGGGTTTCGCGTGTGCGAGCTACCGGCGCAACACGCCCTACATTCGCATCCCGACCACGCTGATCGGTCTGATCGACGCCAGTGTGTCGATCAAGGTGGCCGTCAACCACGGCAAGCACAAGAACCGCCTCGGTGCCTACCACGCCTCGCAGAAGGTCTTCCTCGACTTCTCCTTTCTGCGCACGCTGCCGGAGGATCAGGTGCGCAACGGCATGGCCGAGTTGATCAAGATCGCCGTCGTCGGCAATGCCGAGATCTTCGGACTGCTGGAAAGCCACGGCGCAGATCTGCTGCGGACCCGGTTCGGCCACCTCGACGGCACCGAGGAACTGCGCCAGGTCGGTGACCGTCTCACCTATGAGGCCATCGCCACGATGCTGGACCTCGAGGCGCCGAACCTGCACGAGATCGACCTGGATCGGGTGATCGCATTCGGTCACACCTGGAGTCCCACGTTGGAACTCACGCCGCCGGCGCCGTTCTTCCACGGCCACGCGATCAACATCGACATGGCGTTGTCGACCACGCTCGCCGAGCAGCGTGGCCTCATCTCGGCCACGGACCGCGACCGGGTGCTCAACGTGATGAGTGCGCTCGGCCTGGCACTCGACAGTGACTACCTCACCGCCGGTCTGCTGGCCTCGGCCACCGACTCGATCCTGAAGACCCGCGACGGCATCCTCCGCGCCGCCGTGCCCGATCCGATCGGGAACTGCCGGTTCCTCAACGACGTCACCGTCGACGAACTCGCCGACACGTTGACGTTGCACAAGAAGCTGTGCCTCGAGTTCGATCGCGGCGGGGACGGTGTCGACATGTTCACACCGGCCACCCCCGCCGCCTCCCATGCCTGACGCCATGGCTGCGCAGGAGACTGCGCCGGCACCACCGCGCGCTGTGACGCCGACGACGATCGTCGCCGCCGAATTGGTGGACCTGTGCGCGGAGCTGGAGGCGTGGGGCGGGGCGCCGACGGACCTGCTGGACCGGATGCGCCGCGTGCGCGACCTGGCAGGCGGGCTGGACCCGTATCTGGATCGTTGCACGACCGCGGAGTCGCCCGCATTGGCGCGACTCGCGCAGCGGACCCGCGAAACGGACTGGGCAGGCCAGTCCTCCGGGCAGCTCGAGCAGGAGATGCTCTCGGGTCACGTCGAGGGCCAGGCGCTGAAGTTCCTGGTGCGCCTCTGCGGTGCCACGCGGGTGCTCGAGGTCGGAATGTTCACCGGCTATTCGGCGCTCGCAATGGCAGAGGCACTGCCGGACGGCGGATCTCTGGTGGCGTGCGAGGTCGACGCCGGCGTCGCGGAGTTCGCGAGGGGCTGCTTCGACGATTCCCCGGTGGGTGACCGCATCAGCGTAGAGGTGGGCCCCGCCATGGACACGCTGCGCCGATTGGCAGCAGGCGTGCCGGAGACCGGGCCGTTCGACTTCGTCTTCATCGACGCAGACAAGTCGGGCTACCTGGGCTACCTCGACCTGCTGCTCGACGGCGACCTGCTCAGCCAGGACGCCGTCATCGCGGTGGACAACACCTTGATGCAGGGGCAGCCGTACACCGGGGTGAACGTCACTTCCAACGGTGCGGCGATCGCCTCGTTCAACGAGGCCGTCGCCGCCGACGCCAGGGTGGAGCAGGTGATCCTGCCGCTGCGTGACGGACTCACGCTGATCCGGCGCATCCCGACGTGACGACGTCGACGACGACCTCGACCCCGGCGCCGATCGTCGCCGGGGCCGAGGTGCGCCTGGGTTCGGCCGCCCGCACGCTGCTCGCTCTCGCCGGGCTGTGCATCACCGCGCCGATCAACCTGGCGGTGGTCGCACTGGCTCTCGCCACCAGGGCGCCGAAGCCCCGCCACGGAGACGGAACCGGCGGTGCGAGAACGATTTTGATCAGCGGCGGGAAGATGACCAAGGCGCTGCAACTCGCGCGGTCATTCCACACCGCAGGGCACCGGGTGATCCTCGTCGAGTCCGCGAAGTACCGGCTGACCGGCCACCGGTTCTCGCGGGCCGTCGACCGGTTCCACGTCGTGCCCGAACCCACCGCGCCCGGGTACGCCAAGGCGCTGCTGGACATCGCGCGCCGTGAGGGGGTCGATGTCTTCGTGCCGGTCTCGAGTCCTGCCTCGAGCGTGTACGAGTCCGATGCCCGTCGTCTGCTCGACGAGGTGTGCGAGGTGGTGCACCTCGACTCCGAGATGGTGCGCAGAGTGGATGACAAGTCCGAGTTCTCCCGCACGGCAGAGGCGATCGGTCTGCGGGTTCCCGATTCCCGCCGCATCACCGACGCGCGTCAGGTCGAGGAGTTCGAGTTCCCCGAAGGTCGCAGCTACATCCTCAAGCGGGTTGCATACAACCCCGTCGGACGGATGGACCTGACGCGTCTGACGCGTGAGACGCCCACGCAGAACGCGGAGTTCGCGCGTCGGTTGCACATCACCGCCGATGACCCGTGGATCCTGCAGGAGTACGTCACCGGTCAGGAGTACTGCACGCACGGTACGGTCCGTGACGGCCACCTGCAGGTCTACTGCTGCTGCGAGTCGTCGGCGTTCCAGATCAACTACGCCGCGGTCGACAAGCCCGAGATCGAGGACTGGGTGCGCCGTTTCGTCGCAGCGCTCGGACTCACCGGACAGGTGTCGTTCGACTTCATCGAGGCCGCGGACGGGCACGTCTACGCGATCGAGTGCAACCCGCGCACCCACTCGGCGATCACGATGTTCTACGACCACCCGGACGTCGCGGCGGCCTACCTCGAGGACGGCCACTCCACGATCACGCCGAATCCGGGTGCGCGGCCCACGTATTGGCTGTATCACGAAGTGTGGCGGCTGCTCACACAGCCCAATCGGCGAGACCGGATCGCCACCATCCTGGCGGGCAAGGACGCGATCTTCGCGCGCTGGGACCCGCTGCCGTTCTTTGCGGTCCACCACGTGCAGATCCCGTCGCTGCTGTGGCGGAACCTCCGGCGCGGCACGGGATGGACGCGGATCGACTTCAACATCGGCAAGCTCGTGGAACCGGGTGGTGACTGACGTGACCGGACCGCGCACCGTGCTACACCTCGTCGGATCGCCCGTCGACGACTTCCACGCCGAACTGTCCCGCCTCTACGCCGGCGCCTGCCTGACCGCGCTGGCCGATCCGCAGCGATACGACGCACGGGTGGCCTACGTTGCGCCGGACCGCAGCTGGCGGTTCCCGGTCGATCTGTCGGACCGGGCGATCGCCTCGGCGCCGCCGATGTCCGTGGCCGAGGCGATCGCTCACGTCGGATCCATGGACGTCGACGTGATGGTCCCGCAGATGTTCTGCCTGCCAGGCATGACGGCGTATCGGTCGCTGTTCGAGACGCTGGAGATCCCGTACGTGGGAAACTCCGCCGAGGTGATGGCGATCGCGGCGGACAAGGCCAAGACGCGCGCCATCGTCGCCGCTGCCGGGGTGCGCGTCCCCGATGGCCGAGTCGTTCACGACGACGCGCCCAGCGAGGTCCCATTCCCCGTAGTGGTCAAGCCGGTGGGAGCGGACAACTCGGTCGGCGTCTCGCTCGTTCGGTCCGAGTCCGATTACGCGCCCGCCGTACGGTCGGCACTGGCCCACGGCGGTCGGGCACTCGTCGAATCCTACGTCGAACTCGGGCGAGAAGTGCGCTGCGGCATCATCGTTCGCAACGGCGAGCTGGTGTGCCTGCCGCTGGAGGAGTACGCCGTGGACACCGCGACCAAGCCGATCCGCGGGGGCGACGACAAGCTCGCGCGTTCGGCGGACGGCGACTTGTTCCTGGTGGCCAAGGAGAGCAGCCGGGCGTGGATCGTCGCGCCGGACGACCCGGTGAACGAACGGGTGTGGGATGCCGCACGCCGCGCGCACCGGGCACTGGGATGTCGGCACTACAGCCTCTTCGACTTCCGCATCGACCGCGAGGGCAACCCGTGGTTCCTCGAAGCCGGACCATACTGCTCGTTCGCCCCGACCAGCGTGATCGCGGTGATGGCAGCCGCGGCCGGAACCCCGGTCGATCAGCTCTTCGCCGACACCCTCGAACAACTCGACCGCGAACGGAGCGCCGCGTGCACGTCACTTCACTGAACCCCGTCGGGGCCGTCGTCGAGGGCATCCGCGTCGAGGGTCTGGATCCGACCACCGTCAACAGGCTGCGGGTCCTGCTCGGCGAGCACGGTGTGCTGATCATGCCCGGCCAAGACGTCGACGACGACGGCTTCCTGGAGTTCCTGCGCAGCTTCGGCGAGTTGATGTTCACCGCAGGCGAGACACCCGTCGACGGCTTCGCCGACCTGAACGTGATCAGCAACGTCGGACGGACGACGCCGCCACGATCGACCTTTCACGTCGACACCACCTACGTGCGAAATCCGCCTGCCTACACGGCATTGCGCGCGGTGGAGGTGCCCGATCTGGGTGGGCAGACATTGTTCACGAACCAGTACCGGGCCTTCGACACGCTTCCCGAGCACGTGCAGCACGACCTCGAGGGCCGGGTGATCGAGCACGTGGTCACCGGCGTGGAGGTGGGCGAGGACGACGAGACGTCGGCCCGCCACCCCGTGCTACGTCCGCATCCGGTCACCGGTCGCACCGCGTTGTTCCTGACCACGCCGAAGCGGTGTGCATCGATCAGTGGGTTGGGGCCGCAGGAGGCCGCCGCGACGGTGGATTACCTGTTCGAGCATTCGACCCGGGACGACAACGTGACGAGGCACGCGTGGTCGGCGGGGGACGTGGTCATGTGGGACAACCGGTGCGTGATGCACAAGGCCGACCACTCCGGCGTCGTGGGTCGGCGCGTCATGCACCGCGGGATGGTGGCGGACGTCGCTTGATGCCGACGTCGGCGTGACGGCATGATCGTGGCCGTGACGTCGATGGGTGGCTGGCTGCGCACCGTCCGGTTCGCCCTGTCGCGGCGTCGGGTCGGCGTGCCGATCCGCGTCTATGACGTCGCGACCCGCCGATGGCGTGGCGCCGAGGGCGAGACGACCGACACGATGCGAGACGTGCTCACGGTGGCGACGTTCAACGTCTGGTTCGACGAGTACCACGCCCGCCAGCGCTACAACGCCATCGCCGACGAACTCGAGCGAGATGCCCCCGACGTCATGGTGTTTCAGGAAGTGACGGCGCCCGCGCTGGACGTTCTGCTCGCGCGACCGTGGATTCGCGCGGAGTACCGGAGCGCTGCCGTTACGGGTCGACGCGTGGGCAATTACGGCATGATGATCTTGTCGCGACTGCCGCTCGAAGACGCCGTCTACAGCCGGCTGCCGACCGCGGCAGCGAGGGGTCTGCTCACCGCGGGGGTGAAGGTCAATGGGGCCCGTGTGACCGTCGGCTGCGTCCACCTCGACAGCGGCAAGGCGTCGGCCCGGCTCCGGGAGCGCCAGCTGGCCGCGATCTTCGAGGCGACGGCACGCGAGCGCGACGTCGTGCTGCTCGGGGACTTCAACATGCGCGATCACGAGGATGGTGGGATCGACCCCCGGTACCGGGACGTCTGGCCCAGCCTGCGGCCGGATGATCCGGGGTACACCGAGGACACGTCGATCAACTTGATGCGCCTCGACAGCACGCAGAAGGAGCGTCATGTCCGGTTCGACCGCGTGCTGCTGAAGGGCGATGGGTGGGCGGCCGCGGACATCGAATTGTTGGGCACGGCGCCAATCTCGGCGACGCTGCCGCGGGTGTTCCCGTCGGACCACTTCGGCGTGCGGTGTCGGCTGGTGCGCACCGGAGTGACCGACCCCTTACCGACGTCGGACTGACCCTCGGCCCGTTCGTCGGCGTGGCATGATCAAAGTCGTCCCTGGGTGCAGACCGTCGCCCTCCGTCCACGATCGGAGACAAGAGGTACGGGTGTGGGACCCGTTGCACCATGGCATCGCTTGTGCCTCCTGGTGGCGGACGACGATGCGGAGTCGGTCGCCCGACTCCGGGAATTGATCGCCGAAGCGCTCTCCGACGCCGATGTCGTGTGGACGACGTCGATGGCGAGCGTCGAACGCCACCTGACCTGGCTGCGTCCGGATTGCGTGCTGCTCGACCTGGACCTGCCCGATGGGCGTGACCTCGCGGGGCTCGACCGGATGACCGCGGCGGCGCCGTCGGTCCCCGTGATCGCCTTGACCGCCTCCGAGGACGTCGACTTCGGCATCCTCGCGGTCGCGTCGGGCGCGCAGGACTACCTGGTCAAGCACCGGACAGACGCCGACTCGCTGCGTCGCGCACTGATGTACTCGATCGAGCGCAAGCGAGGGGAACTCGCGGCGTTGGAACTCGAATCGATTCGGCTGAACGCCGACGAGAACTCCCGGCTCGAACGGGGGTTGCAGCCGACGCCGTTGCTCCTGTCCGACCCGGGTGTCGACGTGGTCACCTCGTACCGGCCCAGCCGGGCGGGCACGCTGCTCGGCGGCGACTTCTACGACGTGGTGCAGACGCCCGATCGCGTCACGCACGTCGTGATCGGCGACGTGTCCGGCCACGGTCCCGAGGCGGCAGCACTCGGCGTGGCCCTTCGGATCGCCTGGCGGACACTGGTTGCATCCGGAGTGCAGGGCGCCGACGTCATGCCCCGGCTCGAATGGCTGCTGCGTGCCGAGCGGGACGGCCCGAGCAGCTTCGCCACGGCGCTGACGCTGTCGATCCAGCCCAACGGATCGGTGGACGCCGTGTGTGCCGGTCACCCCGGGATGCTGTGGCACGGAGGGTCGGACGTGCACTGGGTGGAGCCGCGGCGAGGCCCAGCGCTGGGCTTGGGCGGTGCGGCGTGGCCAGTGGAGTCGTTTGAGCTGTCCGACGGCGCGGGTCTGATCCTGTTGACCGACGGACTCTTCGAGGGGCACAGCGGATCCGGCAACGACCGGTTGGGCGAGGACGGTCTGCTGGAGATTGCGAGGGGGTTGTGCGCGCTCGGGGCCGGAGACTTCGTCGAGCAGCTGATCGGCGGCGCCGAACGACGAGCAAGCCAGCACGGTGGTTTGACCGATGACGTTGCGGTGGTGCGCATTGCACGCTCGGCCGACCTGATCACCGCCAGGCCCACCGGTTTCGGCGCGGCGCAGGGCGGGTACTGACGCGTCGAACGTCGACGAACGCGCGACGAACGTCGACGAGAGGATGCACCCATGGTCGGTTCCGCAGCTGGTGACGAGGGCGTCGTCGACACCGAAACGTTCATCGCACGCGTCAATCTCATCACCCACGCGACCGTCCGCTCGGCAGTCGATCGCCTGCAGAACGATCATCGAAACATCGACGCCGACAACGCCTTTCGTGCGCTCTATCACGTAGCCAAGCGTCACGACGTGAAGCTGCGGCACCTCGCGGCCGCGGTCGTCGAGACGGAGCCACGATCCGGCATCCGATCGGTGGACGAGCCGGAGCTGCCCTTCCAGCCTGGCCGTCGCGCAGGCCTCCCCAGCCGCACCGACGTCATGGCCGACCTACTCGCCGAGGCCGTCGAATTGACGTCGGCCAACGCCGCGGCGGTTCACCTGCGCCATGCCTTGCACGGCGGACTGTGCATCGAGCGCGACTCAGGGCTGGGCGAGGGGTTCCGGCGACAGTTCAGTTACGTCGACGATGCAGGTTCCGCGGCGGGCCGCTCCAGCGCGCGCTGCGAGGTCGTCCGCATCGACGACGTGAGCGTCTCGCCGATCTACACTCGCGCCGACGTCGCCGTGCTGGCAGACGAGGGCATTCGGGCGCAGCTGGCGGTGCCGATGTGCGATGAGACCGGGTTCAATTGGGGCGCAGTGGATGTGTTGTTCGCCGTGCGGCATCCCCGCATCGATCCGTTCGGAGTCGACATGCTGCACGGCCACGCGGATGCCTGCGCACAGTGGCTGCGGTGGTACGACCTGACCGTCATGCCGAAGTTGGTCACCGCCGTGCACCGTGCAGCGCAGGCGACGGGCTTGGTCGACGTCGCTTCGGCATAGCCGGGGGACAGGCTTCCGCTGACCGTCGTACTCGACCTGACGCGACTCGGGCAGTGGCTGCTGGCTAGGCCGGACGAAACGCTGTTCGGCGGAGATCTTCTCCAAGGCCGACATTTCGGAGCACGAACGCGCAATCGCGTCTTCTGCGAACAACGTCTCGATGCGTTCCAAATTGCTCTCCAACCATGCGGCCGACGCCTTGCCGGAGATTGCGTGCGCTTCGTCTAGGCCCTCGAGGTACTGACGGACGATCGGTAAGCGAAACCAATTTCGCTGCGAGGCCGACTGGGTGGGTGCCACGTCGCAGAACAGCTGGCTCCGCTCGTTACTGATCCAGAAGCTGGCTTACGGGCCTGTCAACCGCAACGAGGCGTCGCCAGTGGGTCTTCCGTCGGTTCTCGAGTCGGTGAGCCGGAACTGGGGGTTCGTATAGAGGAACTCGAAGTCGTTGTATAGATACGCCAGTAGAGTTTTCATGGACTTCTCCTGTGGGGGTGTCGGCAGAGTACGGTCGCCCCGACCGCCTGTGTGCCCGTGGTCTTCGAGCGAACGTCGCAATCGGCGCCCATGCCTTGCGGGTAGGCGTGTCGACTGAGTGCTACGGCATCGCCGAGATTAGGCAGACTGAGGTGGCCGCTGCATGTTCAGCATCGCATCGTGGGCTGTGTCGAAGTGCGCTTCTATGCAAGCCTTGACCCATTCGAGCGGGTTGTCGTAGCTTTCGTACTCTTGCCTGGCCATCTTCAAGCGACCTTCGAGCGGCAGATCTGAGCGCTTCACGAATCGCGTCAAGAACTGCCACTTCTTCGAAGTGCTGCGCAACCCGAATTCGTTCGGTGCGTCCAAGGGAGCGATCATGCAGTTCGTCTCGCCCTCCCGCGCGGATTCATAGATCTGAATCTTGCAGTCTGCGCTTCGGAAGTAGACAACGGACAGCAGGCGGCCGCCATCGTCTGTTCCATCTTGGATCTCGTCGAGGACGAAACCTCGTTCCGACAGGATCGGCTCAACCACTAGCCGAACGTCGCTGGGGAAGTCATCACTCATGGCTTGTCGTAACCGTAGGTCCCGGAGCGCATCGAGGAGGGTTACCGCGGAAGGCCACGGTCAGTACCGGGCTTCATCAGGAGTCTGCGATCCTGTTGCGTGATACATCCCTGAATCGACTCCGACACCCAGTGAGTAGCGGTCCACTGTCGAGACGAAGGTGTCCTGGAACTTCACTCGGCCGCCCCGGTCAACTGATTCTCTACGCCCTGCGTGTTCGCCAGTCGACTCGTCTCGACTATCGCCTCGTAGACCCCGGGCTCGACTAGCGTCGCCCCGATCCCTTCGGCCTCGGCTGGGTCATCGGACAGCAGAAGAACTCGGGCCTGTGATGCGCTGCGTCGCAACAGTCTTACGGGAACGCCGTCCACTTCGGCTGTGAACACCCTCTCGAAGATCTCGCATTCGGACGCCGGGACTGTCGAAACCCAGGCCCCAGGTCGGACTTGCTCGAAACCGCTTGGCCCATCACCGGTGATCGCTGACAACAGGACTAAATCGGCACGGACGTCTGCGAAGAACTCGCCACCCCGCCACCTCGCCATGGTTCCGACGATCGGGCTCGGGGGGCGCCACTGCCGGGCACCCGCCCAACCCCGCGCAACACCGGCATAGTTCGACAGGCACTTCTGTTCGCCGTCGGCTCGGATCCGCCAGTATTCGGCGCCATAGGAGTAGCGGGTCCGTCCCATGACCCACACGCGCGCCAGCGAGTCGCCCAGTAAGAAGCCGCTCGGGAACGTCTGCCATGGCCGCTCGGCAGGTCCAGGGCGGGCGAGCGTCGCCAGACGGGGCTGTTCGAAACGCACGACATCGGCGAATTCCGGTGCCCCATCGACGCCGTAAGCCGCCAGGAGTTGCCTGGGTGTCCGCAGGCTCGCCACCTCCGATGCCAACGTCACGTACCCACCGACGTGGTCGGAACCAGCCTCGACGATCGCAGCGGCTACCGCGCCGGTGAGCAGCTTCTGTAGCACGACGGGTTCAGGCACGACGGGTCTCCTCGACGTGAACGTCCTTCAGCTCCGCAGGATCGATCAGACCCGTCCATCCCATGTACTGGTCGCCCTCCAGGCCCAGTTCTTTGGCCACCGCGGGTGGGCCGACGAACCCCACCAGAACGCGGCCGTCCGGCAAAGTCCGCTGAAGCGAGACTTGGTGCCCCTCGAGAGTTGCTCTTGCGCGAAGGTGAAGCACACCGTCGATGGCCGACCTTGGCACCTTTACCCACGGGCCGCGCTGACCCATCCCCACCGAGGACTCACCTGACTCGAATCCGTCCGGCACGTCGGGTCCGGGAGCCGCACGTAAGGCCACCCAGTCATCGCCACTGAAGACGATGGGAAATCGACTACCTCGGTACTCGGCCACCGCACCAGTTACGGGCATTTCGTTCATCAGTTGCCCTGCGGAATCCACGCGCCACCCTTGAGCACAGCCACTAGGCGCTGGGTCCCATCGTCGAGTACCTCCCACATCTCTGCGCCTTCTCGCATGGTCATGTCCTTCGCTGTGTACTCGGGGATGACGTCGTCGCCCGATTTAGTGAAACCATTGCCGGTGAACGGATCGTCCCACCCGTCGTAGCTTCCGTCTCCCCCCATGTCGGAGTTCCGCGGCACCTCGTAGAAGCCTAGGGAGTCGGGGTCGGCGTGGAATCGGATGAGGTGTGTTCCAGGGTCGTGCGGCGCGAAGTGCGTGTCGGAGTAGTCCAATCGCAGACCGTCATGAATCTGTTCGGGTGTCGACAGGTGTGCCGTGTCGTCGGCGAACGTGACGGACCCACCGACCCGGTCAGGGGCAACGCGAGGGTTGTTCTCCATGATGTAGTCCTCGGCGCGACTTTGAACAAAATCGCCTGCTGCGTCGAAGTAACCCGGGGGCAGAACCTTCTGCATGACGGTATCCCTGGTCGGCGCAGGAAGGTCATCGCGCACGGCGTTGATCAGATCTCGTTGGTCCGGCGTCAGTCGTTCGGTGGGCGTATTGACCAAGTCCACGAAGTCACTCCTGCTGACACCATGCCGCTCCAACGCATCGGCGACACGATGGTTGTCACCCAGTTGTTCGGGCGCGAAGGCGGTTTGATGTGACGTGTCGTCCATCATCGAGTAGGTGCGCGAGCCGTCGCCATGATCCTCGCCGCCGGAGGATCCGTCGTGGGGAGGTCCTGCCGGCTCGTCCGAACCGCCCGCGCCCTCGGCGGAGCCGTGCGGGTGGCTCGCGTCTGGTGCGTTGGCGCCGCCTCCGCTGTGCTCGCTCGGAGATCCGCCGGGCGGCTCCCCACCCGCGTGCGCGGCGGCTGACGTGCCGGGATCGAACGGCGATGTGCCAGAACCATTTCCGCTCGTCGGGTCAGGGTGTGGTGACCCGCCGGAGGCGGCGGATGGGGCCGCGTCGGCGGGCGAGGGGCCACTGCTGGCAGCAGGCGTGCCCGAGTCGACCGGCGCGGGGCCGTCCCCGCGTCCCGGGCCGGCAGCAGCGCCCGTTCCCGGGTTGGGTGATCCGGTGGTCGGGTTGGGCGATGCGACGGGTGGCCCATCGCCGCCGCCAGTGCCTTGACCCCTGCCGCCAGGAGGCGTCGTCCCGGTCGGGTCACCCGACCTGGTGGGCCCACCGGAAGTACTCGGACTCGTCGGCGTGCCAGCACCATTGGGCGCGAACGGTCCGATGACCGAGTCGGGCACGGTGCCGGGCCGGAACTCGGGCATCTCCGGGAGACCACGTCCAACGCCCGGTACGTCGTCCAGATCGGGCAGGCGGTCGCCGCTGCCAACGCCCGGCAGGTCCGACAGCCGGGGGAGCCGCCCTTCGTCGAAGAGCCGGGTCGTGTAGCTCAGGCCCTTGGCCACCGAGCCCGTCTTCGACAGCGCGCCGCCGGGAACGAACAGCGACCCGATGTTGAACGCCGCCTCTCCGGCGGCTCTGCCGGGGTGGTCGCCCGACCACTTGTCCCACGCCACGAACTCCTTGCCCATGTTCGCGAGCACGCCGGGCAACGTCGACGGATCCTGAGCCACCGACTGGGCGAGTTCTGCCATGCCCTTCCAGGTGTCGACGTCGGCCATCGACACCACACCCGACACGGTGTTGATCAGGCCGGTGGTCAAACCCACCTGGAAGTCGGTGTAGACCGTCACCGTGTTGGCGAGCGCATTGCCCACGTCATCGCCGAAGGTCTCCACCAGGATGGGTCGGATCCACCGTTGGAACGCGTCCGCAGCCAGGCCGAGCGCGATCGTGAGTTCCTCGAGCAGTCCGACGACACCCTTGACCTGGTTCTGGAAGTTCTCCAGCACCTCGCCGACGTCATGGGCGATCTCGCGCAGGATGTCATCGCCCTCGCCGGTGAGGAACCCGGTGACCGTGTCCCACAGCCCATCGAGTGAGATCCGATCCATCAGGCGGCGGATGGCGTCCTGGGTGTCCTGCACGCCGCCGGCGAAGTCGTCGACCGATTGACCGATCGTCTTGGCCATGTCCGCCAGCGTCGTCACGCCCTCGTCGAGGTCGGCCAAGGCTTGGCCGATCTTCCCGCCCTCGGGGATGACCTGTTGTGCCACTGCACCTTCGAGCGCGGTCATGTCGCCGCCGAACGCCGACAGTCCGGTTGCGAGATTGCGCCACTGCGCGGCAGTGACGCGCAGGAGTGACGGATTGCCCGACGGCCAGGACATCATCGGGCCGAGGAAGGGCTGGAGGATGGCCCACTTGGTCGGCGGCGGTACGACCGCGCCGTTCGGCCCCATCGGAGCGTCTGCTGCCGTCGTCTTGCCCGGCTGACCGCCGACGCCACCGGTTGGCCCAGGACCTCCGATCGTCGATGCGGCGTCGGCGTTCTCGTAGTTGTAGCCGGTTGCCTTCAACATGAAGCCGACCACCTCGTGGGCTTCGACGGCCTTCGCCAACGCGTCGGCGAACTGCTGGGCTTGCCGCCCATACTTCATGCCGAAGTTCAGCCCGGCCGGATCCATGCCGGAGGCGATGCCACTGCCCAAGGCCGCGCCCAGCGCGTCGGACAGCATGCCCAGTTGCGAGCCGATGGAGCCCAGCCGCCCGCCGGAGTCCACCAGGACCTGCGGATCGACCTCTATCCGCACGGCCGCGCCCCCGCCGCTCTACCGCCTGCGCCGACTACCCCCACATCTGGCCGTTCTTGTTCACCGCGTCCGAGTAGTTCTTCCGCGCGGCCTCGGCGATCGCCTTCAGCTGTTCGAGTGCCGCCTTCATCTGTTCGGCGCCCTCGTCCCACTGCTGCTGCGCCTGGGCCTGCTGATCCGAGGCCTCGCCGTGCCAGGTCGAGCGCAACGCGGCCATGGCCGCGTCCACGTCGTCGAGGACCTCAGTCACCTCTTGCCCGAACTTCGCCATGTGATCGATGGCTGCCTGCATCTGGGCAAAATCCACCACCAGCATCGTCAGACCTCCCGGCTTCGCGGCTGTTCCACGGGACGCGTCGGCTCATCGGGGACGGCCGGAGGCAACTCGACTGGTGCCGGGCCCGCCGACTGGTCTCCCAGGGATGCCGCGGCCTCGGACTGTTCGACCACCGCGGTCGCGAGTTCGGCGGCCTGTCGAACGAACCCCGCCACCGCCTCGCCGATCTGCTGCGAGGTGCCTGCGGCGGCCTGCCCGGCCTGTGTCATGGGTTGCATGGCCGCCTGACCGACCGGGGCGGAGGACGCCGACGGTACCGCTCCTGCGTTCCCCGACGTGGTCTGAGCGGCAGCGTCAGCACCCGAAGCAGCACCGGCGTCACCCGCACCCGAAGCGGCAGCGCTCGCACCAGCCCCCGACGTCCCAGCACCACCACCGCCGGCCGAAGCCCCGCCTGCGCCCTGCACGGTGGTGCCGAGCGCGCCCGACGCCGACTCGTCGGTCTTGGCGTACTCCTTGCCCGCGATCGTCAACAGCTCCGACATGCGCTGCAGGCCTTCGACGACCTGCTTCGCCCCGTCGTGCCACTTCTCCCAGGCCGGTGCGTAGGCCGACGCGGCGCCGCCCTTCCATCCCGAGCCCAACAGCTGCGTGGTCTCGTCGTCGACGCCCGACAGCCCGTCCCGTAGACGTTGCGCGGCATCGTCCAGACGCGCTGCCGCCGAGTCCAACTCCGACACGACTACTTCGACCGACTGCCCCACCCGACGGACCTCCAGCCTCTCGACGGTCAGTTGAGAAGAGCCTATCGGCGGTCGGAGGGGGTCGGATGCACCAGTTACTCTCGCCGCACGGCAGTCCACGCACCGTGGCTCCGGTGCAGCGACCCGGGAGAAGTGACAGCGTGCTCATCACGATCGAGGGTGTCGACGGCGCGGGCAAGCGCACCCTGACCGACGGGTTGCGCGCGTCGTTCGAAGCGGACGGCAAGACCGTCACCACCCTCGCGTTCCCGCGCTACCACCAGTCGGTGCACGCCGACGTCGCCGCCGAGGCGCTGCACGGTGGCCACGGCGACCTTGCGGACTCGGTGTACGCGATGGCGATGCTGTTCGCGCTCGACCGGGCAGGCGCGCGCGACGACGTCGAGCGGCTCCGCGCCGACTTCGACGTCGTGATCCTCGACCGCTACGTCGCCTCCAACGCCGCATACAGCGCCGCGCGCCTGCACCAGGGCATCGACGGCGAGGTCGTGAGTTGGGTGCGGGCGCTGGAGTTCGAGCGGTTCGCGATGCCGATGCCGGACTGGCAGGTTCTGCTGGCCGTGCCGACCGAATTGGCCGCCCGGCGCGCCGAGCGACGCGCCGAGACCGACGCCGACCGCGCTCGCGACGCCTACGAGCGCGACGACGGTCTCCAGCGCCGCACCAACGAGGCGTACGCCGCGTTGGCTGCGCAGAACTGGTGCGGCCCTTGGTACGTGGCGGGCCCGGACACCACGGCCGCCGAGCTGGCGTCCGCGCTGCGGGCCTGAGCGCCGGGCGCGCCGCCTGCCCAACGGCAAAACGCCCGGTGTGGTAACCGGGGTTTATCGCGCATCGGTGACACCATGGTCACCATGAGGCAAAGGATTCTGGTCGTCGACGACGATCCATCGCTGGCCGAGATGCTGACGATCGTGCTGCGCGGTGAAGGATTCGACACGGCCGTGATCGGCGACGGTAGCCAGGCGCTGACCGCCGTGCGCGAACTGCGGCCCGATCTGGTGCTACTGGACCTCATGCTGCCCGGCATGAACGGCATCGACGTGTGCCGTGTCCTGCGCGCGGACTCGGGTGTGCCGATCGTGATGCTGACGGCCAAGACCGACACCGTCGACGTAGTGCTCGGCCTCGAGTCCGGCGCCGACGACTACGTCATGAAGCCGTTCAAGCAGAAGGAACTCGTCGCCCGCGTGCGCGCACGTCTGCGCCGCAACGACGACGGTCCCGCCGAGATGCTGTCGATCGCGGACATCGAGATCGACGTGCCCGCGCACAAGGTCACCCGTGCCGGAGAGCAGATCTCGCTGACGCCGTTGGAGTTCGACCTGCTCGTGGCGTTGGCACGCAAACCGCGCCAGGTGTTTACTCGAGATGTGCTGCTCGAGCAGGTCTGGGGCTACCGGCACCCCGCTGACACCCGGCTGGTGAACGTCCACGTGCAGCGACTGCGCGCCAAGGTCGAGACTGATCCGGAGAACCCGCAGGTGGTGCTCACCGTTCGAGGAGTGGGATACAAGGCCGGACCCCCATGATCTTCGGCTCCAAGCGCATCCGGGGCGGCTGGGGCCAAGGCCCCGTGCTGCGCGGGCTTGGAGCGCTGACCCGGGCACTGTCCTTCGCGTGGCGCCGTTCCCTGCAGCTGCGGGTGGTGTCGCTGACCCTCGGACTGTCGCTGGCCGTCATCCTCGTGCTGGGTTTCGTGCTGACCAGCCAGGTGACCGATCGCATCCTCGACGTCAAGGTGCGCGCCGCCACCGAGGAGATCGACCGCGCCCGCACCACCGTCAGCGGCATCGTCGGCGGCGAGGAGACCCGCTCGCTCGACAGCAGCCTGCAGCTCGCGCGCAACACGCTCATCGACCGCAAGGCCGACTCGGGCGCCGGCCTCGCCGGCGCGTTCGACGCCGTGCTGGTGGTGCCGGGCGATGGGCCGCGCGCCGCGACCGCCGCAGGCCCGGTCGGCCAGGTGCCAGATACGTTGCGCGACTTCGTGAAGGCCGGTCAGGTCAGCTACCAGTACGCGACGGTCCGCACCGACGGCTTCAACGGGCCGGCCCTGATCGTCGGCAGCCCCACGTCGTCGGCCGTCACGAACCTCGAGCTGTACCTGATCTTCCCGTTGAACAACGAGGAATCCACCATCGCGCTGGTGCGCGGGACGATGGCTACCGGCGGCATCGTGCTGCTGGGTCTGCTCGCCGCGATCGCACTCCTGGTGGCCCGGCAGATCGTGTTGCCGGTGCGCTCGGCGTCGCGGATCGCCGAGCGGTTCGCCGAAGGACACCTGACCGAGCGCATGCCGGTCCGCGGCGAGGACGACATGGCCCGACTGGCGGTGTCCTTCAACGACATGGCGGAGAGCCTGTCGCGCCAAATCACCCAGCTCGAGGAATTCGGAAACCTGCAGCGCCGCTTCACCTCCGACGTCAGCCACGAACTGCGTACGCCGCTGACCACGGTGCGCATGGCCGCCGACCTGATCTACGACCACAGCGACGACCTCGAGCCCGCGCTGCGTCGGTCGACCGAGTTGATGGTCAGTGAACTGGACCGGTTCGAGAGCCTGCTGAGCGACCTGCTCGAGATCTCGCGGCACGACGCCGGCGTCGCCGAGCTGTCCGTCGAGTCGGTCGACCTGCGGTCGACCGTCGAGAGCGCGCTGGACGACGTCGGACACCTGGCCAAGGACGCGGACGTCGACCTCATCGTCGATCTGCCCGGCGAGCACGTCATCGCCGAGGTGGATCCCCGACGGGTCGAACGCATCCTGCGCAACCTCATCGCCAACGCCATCGATCACGCCGAGCGCAAGCCCGTGCGCATCCGGATGGCGGCCGACGACGACACCGTCGCCGTCACCGTGCGCGACTACGGCGTCGGGCTGCGGCCCGGTGAGGAGAAGCTGGTCTTCAGCCGGTTCTGGCGGTCGGACCCCTCGCGCGTGCGGCGCTCGGGCGGCACCGGACTGGGCTTGGCCATCAGCATCGAAGACGCCCGGCTGCACCAGGGCCGCCTCGAAGCCTGGGGGGAGCCGGGCAAGGGCGCCTGCTTCCGGCTGACCCTGCCGCTGGTGCGTGGACACAAGGTGACGGCGAGCCCGCTGCCGCTGAAGCCAGCCGGCCCCGACCGGCCGCCGCGCCGACCGGCGCGAGAGCGCGAACCGGCGGGGGACCGGGCGTGAGACGCGCCGTGGCCGCCATGGCCGCGATCGTGGTCGGGATCAGCGTGGTGGGCTGCGCCGGAGTGCCGAGTTCCTCTGCGCCACAGGCGATCGGCACCGTCGAACGCCCGGCGCCGCCGAGCCTGCCGACGCCAAACCCCGGCATGGATCCCGACGTGCTGCTGCGAGAGTTCCTGAAGGCAACCGCGGACCCGGCCAACCGCCATCTCGCCGCACGCCAGTTCCTGACGGAGTCGGCGTCGCAGGCGTGGGACGACGCGGGCAGCGCGCTGCTGATCGACCGCGTGGTGTTCGTCGAGACCCGCGGGCCCGAGCGCGTCACCGTCACGATGAAGGCCGACATCCTCGGCTCACTTTCGGACATGGGCGTCTTCGAAACGGGGGAGGGCGCCCTGCCCGACCCCGGCCCGATCGAATTGGTGAAGACCCCGGCCGGGTGGCGCATCGACAAGCTGCCCAACGGGGTGTTCCTGGACTGGGCGCAGTTCCAGGCCACCTACAAGCGCAACACCCTGTACTTCGTCGACCCGACCGGCCAGACCGTCGTCCCCGACCCCCGCTACGTCGCGGTGTCCGATCCCGAGCTGCTCGCCACCGAACTCGTCACGAAGCTGGTGTCGGGACCGCGACCGGAGATGGACGAGACGGTCCGCAACCTGCTCGGCTCGCCGTTGCGGCTGCGCGGTCCCGTGACGCGTGCCGACGGCGGCAAGACCGGTGTCGGCCGCGGGTATGGCGGGGCGCGGGTCGAACTCGAGAACCTCTCGACCACCGATCCTCACAGCCGCACACTGCTTGCCGCGCAGTTGATCTGGACGTTGTCGCGAGCCGGTGTCAACGGGCCCTACGTCATCAACGCCGACGGCGCCGCGCTCGACGACCGGTTCGCCGAGGGGTGGAGCACCTCCGACGTCGCGGCCACCGACCCAGGCGCCGACCCCGGCGCGGCTGCCGGGCTGCACGCGCTGGTGGGTGGCTCGCTGGTGGCGCTCGACGGTCAGCGCGCGCCACGGGTGCCCGGATCGTTCGGACAGTTGCCCGGCCAAACCGCGGCGACGCTGTCGCGCAGCGGGCAGGAGGCGGCAGCGGTCGTGACACAGCGTCCGGGTGCGCCGGACATGGCCTCGGCGCTGTGGGTCGGACCGCTGGGCGGCAACGCCGCACAGGCCATCGACGGACGGATGCTGACCCGGCCGACCTGGTCGCTGGACTCGGCGGTCTGGGTGGTCGTGGACGGCGTCAACGTGGTGCGGGTCATCCAAGAGGCGGCATCGGGGCAACCCGCCCGCATCCCCGTGGACTCGGCTGCCGTCGCGACGCGCTTTCCCGGACCCATCACCGACCTGAAGCTCTCGCGCGACGGGACCCGTGCGGCGATCGTCGTCGAGGGCCAGGTGATCCTGGCGAGCGTCGTGCAGACCCAGGGCGGGCAGTACGCACTCACCTACCCGCGACGGTTGGGCTTCGGTCTGGGTGACACCGCGGTGTCGCTGGCGTGGCGCACCGGCGACGACATCGTCGTGACGCGGACCGACGCGCAGCACCCGGTGTCCTACGTCAACCTCGACGGGGTGAACTCCGACGGACCCAGCCGCAACCTGCTGGCCCCGGTGACCACCGTGGCGGCCAACCCGTCGTCGGTGTACGTCGCGGATCAGCGTGGCGTGCTGCAACTCTCGGGTGCCGCCGCGGAGGGCGACCCGGTCTGGACCGAGGTGCGGCCGCTGATGGTGGCCGGTGCGATGCCGGTGTTACCGGGCTGACTGCGCCGATCGCCGGCGCTGCACGCCCGCCGGGCCGGCGGTCACGCCGTGCCCATCAGCCGGTTCACGTGACCCATCAGGTCGGGGTACCGCTTCATGTGGGCGCCACCGTTGATGTCGAGCACCTCGCCGGTGATCCACGAGGCCTTCTCCGAGCAGAGGAACACCACGGCGTCGGCGATGTCCTCGGGCGTGCCCGCCCGGCCGAGCACGGTGTTCTCGACGTAGTCCTCGACGACGCCGGGCACGAGCGCCGCACCCTCGGTGAGCGGGGTGCGGACGAAGCCCGGGGCGACGGCGTTGACCCGGATCCCTCGCGCCGACAGTTCCATGGCGGCCACCTGGGTGAGCATCGACAGTCCCGCCTTGGCCGAGCAGTAGGCGCTCATCCCTGCCGCTGGCTGACGGCCGTTGAGCGACGAGATCCACAGCAGCGTACCGCCGTCGCGTAGATTGCGGCCCGCGTGCTTGGCGACGATCAGCGAACCCGTCAGGCAGACGTCGACGACGGAGCGGAACTGGTCCACGGGCATGTCGACGATGAGGCTGACGTTGCTGAAGCCCGCCGTGGTGACCACGACGTCGAGCGGGCCCGCCGCCTCGAACAGTGCGGTGACCGAGTCCTCGTCGATGACGTTCACGGCAGCCGACGCGTGCGGCTCACCGAGTTCGGCGGCCCGCGCCGACGCGCCGTCGGCGTCGAGGTCGGCGACCAGCACCCGGTAGCCCTCGGCCGCCAAGGCCTTCGCCGAGGCCCAGCCGATGCCCGACGCGCCCCCGATGACGAGTGCCGTCCGCCCGCCGTCGTCTTCAGTCACAGTGCCTCCACGTAGTCGGTCTAACGATCGGCCAACTGTAAGTGACTCGACACCGGGGGCGGCCGCCTTGGCGAGCAGAGGTGTCGGATGCCCGCCCCAGACTGGTCGCGTGCTGGCCGATCTCGTCCTCCCGCTCGAATGCGGCGGCTGCGGCGCACCTGGTGTCCGGTGGTGCGGGCCCTGCTCGGACGCGTTGGTGACCAGGGCCGCCGAGCCGTTGCTGGTCTTGCCGCGACTGGACCCCGGCGTGCCGGTGTTCGTGCTCGGCCGCTACGCGGGCGCCCGCAGGCAGGCCATCGTCGCGGTCAAGGAACGGGGACGCGCCGACCTCGTCGGTCCGCTGGGCAACGCGCTGGGGATCGGCCTGGGCAGGTTGGTGACCTGGGGCGTGGTGCCGGGCGGGCCGGTGCTGGTGCCCGCACCGACCCGCGCGACGTCTGCCCGTCGGCGCGGCGGCGACCCGGTGGCACGCATGGCCAAGCTCGCGGCGGGTCCCGACGGCGTGGTCGTCGACGCGCTGCGTCTGCGCGCGTTCACCAAGGACTCGGTCGGCTTGTCCGCCGCGGAGCGGCAACGCAACGTCGCGGGTCGGGTCCGGCTGCGACGGCCCGTCGAGGGCGAGGTGGTCCTGATCGACGACGTCGTGACGACCGGTGCCACCGCAGCCGAATCCGTCCGCGTCCTGCAAACAGCAGGCGCGCGCGTTGCCGCGGTCGTCGCGATCGCCCACGCCTGACGTCGGTCGGTGTCACGCCGAGGTGAACGGCTACGAACAGTTGGCGACCGGTCTGCGAAATTTGTGGCACGAACCGGTGAACTCGGACTACCTTCGAAGGCAACCGATCGTGAGTTCCTCACGAGGGCGTTGATTCAACCAGCGCCACATCGCCTGGCAGCGGTAGGAGGTGAGTCCTCGACACCTTGCGCCGGTGGGTGGCGACTTGCAGGTCCCGTCGGCGCGTTTCCCGACCAGCCGGCACGCCTCGGTGCGTGCGACGCGAAGAGAAACGAGATGCCAAGTATGTCAACAAAATCCGTGCAACCCGATCAGTCGACCATGGTCGTCGACGAGGACCGGCCAGCAGCGCCAAGCGCCGAGGTGGTCGTCAAGGGCCGCAACGTCGAAATCCCCGACCACTTCCGCACCTACGTCTCCGAGAAGCTGGCTCGCCTCGAGCGCTTCGATCGCACCATCCACCTCTTCGACGTCGAACTCGATCACGAGCGCAACCGTCGTCAACGCAAGAACTGCCAACACGTCGAGATCACCGCGCGAGGCCGCGGCCCGGTAGTCCGTGGCGAGGCATGCGCCGACAGCTTCTACGCCGCCCTCGAGGGTGCCGTCTGCAAACTCGAGAACCGGCTCCGTCGCAGCAAGGACCGACGCAAGATCCACTACGGCGACAAGACGCCGGTGTCGGTGGCCGAGGCGACCAAGGTCGTCGACCCCGATGCATTCCTTCCTCCCGTTCCCGCCACGGAGGAGACCGCCGACCAGAACGGCGCGGTCACCGAACACGAACCCGGTCACATCGTGCGGACCAAGGAACACCCCGCCAACCCGATGACCGTCGACGACGCCCTCTACGAGATGGAACTCGTGGGTCACGACTTCTTCCTGTTCCACGACAAGGAGAGCGACCGGCCAAGCGTCGTCTACCGACGGCACGCCTACGACTACGGGCTGATCAGACTGTCCTGACCACCCCGGCCGGCACGGGGTCCCCGAACGGGGCTCACGTGCCGGTTCGGGCGGTTGTCTCGGCGAGTCACCTACGATGGGTGTCGTTTGACGGAACACCGGTCAATCGAAAGATCCATCGAACCCGCAGGGGATGCAGCGTGCTGACGAGATTGCTCCGAATTGGCGAAGGCCGCATGGTCAAGCGCCTCAAGAAGGTCGCCGACTACGTCAACTCGTTGGCCGACGACACGGAGAAGCTCTCCGACGCCGAACTGCGCGCGAAGACCGACGAGTTCAAGAAGCGCATCGCCGACGGCGAGTCGCTCGACGACCTGCTGCCCGAGGCATTCGCGGTGGCCCGCGAGGCCGCGTGGCGCGTGCTGGGTCAGCGGCCCTTCGACGTGCAGATCATGGGTGGTGCCGCGCTGCACTTCGGCAACGTCGCGGAGATGAAGACCGGTGAGGGCAAGACCCTGACCAGCGTGCTGCCCGCCTACCTCAACGCGTTGAGCGGCAAGGGCGTCCACATCGTCACCGTCAACGACTACCTGGCCAAGCGCGACCGCGAGTCGATGGGCCGCATCCACCGCTTCCTCGGGCTCGACGTCGGCGTCATCCTGTCGCAGATGACGCCCGACGAGCGCCGCGTCGCCTACGCCGCGGACATCACCTACGGCACGAACAACGAATTCGGCTTCGACTACCTGCGCGACAACATGGCGCACTCGACCGCCGACATGGTGCAGCGTGGCCACAACTTCGCGGTCGTCGACGAGGTCGACTCGATCCTCATCGACGAGGCCCGTACACCGCTGATCATCTCCGGACCCGCCGACGGCGCGTCGAACTGGTACCTCGAGTTCGCCCGTCTCGCTCCGCTGATGGAGAAGGACAAGCACTACGAGGTCGACATCCGCAAGCGCACCATCGGCGTGCACGAGATCGGCGTCGAGTTCGTCGAGGATCAGCTCGGCATCGACAACCTCTACGAGGCTGCCAACTCGCCGCTGGTGAGCTACCTGAACAACGCCATCAAGGCCAAGGAACTGTTCCAGCGCGACAAGGACTACATCGTCCGCAACGGCGAGGTCCTGATCGTCGACGAGTTCACCGGCCGCGTGCTGCTGGGCCGCCGCTACAACGAGGGCATGCATCAGGCCATCGAGGCCAAGGAGCACGTCGAGATCAAGGCGGAGAACCAGACCCTCGCCACGATCACCCTGCAGAACTACTTCCGCCTCTACGACCGGCTCTCCGGTATGACCGGCACCGCGCAGACCGAGGCCGCCGAGCTGCACGAGATCTACGGCCTCGGCGTGGTCAGCATCCCGACCAACAAGCCGATGATCCGCGCCGACCAGTCCGACCTGATCTACAAGACCGAGGAAGCCAAGTACATCGCGGTCGTCGACGACGTCAGCGAGCGCTACGAGAAGGGCCAGCCGGTCTTGATCGGCACGACGAGCGTCGAACGCTCGGAGTACCTGTCCAAGCAGTTCACCAAGCGCCGCATCCCGCACAACGTGCTGAACGCCAAGTTCCACGAGCAGGAGGCCGGCATCATCGCCGAGGCCGGCAGGCGCGCGGCGATCACCGTCGCGACGAACATGGCCGGTCGCGGTACCGACATCGTGCTCGGTGGCAACCCGGACTACCTCGCCGACAAGCGGCTGCGCGACCGCGGGCTCGATCCCGTCGAGACGCCCGAGGACTACGAAGCCGCGTGGGATCAGACGATCGCCGACGTCAAGGCCGAGGTGGCGAAGGAGGCCGAGGAGGTCATCGCCGCAGGCGGCCTCTACGTGCTGGGCACCGAGCGTCACGAATCGCGCCGCATCGACAATCAGCTGCGCGGCCGCTCCGGCCGTCAGGGCGACCCGGGCGAATCCCGCTTCTACCTGTCACTGGGCGACGAACTCATGCGTCGCTTCAACGGCGAGACGCTGGAGTCCCTGCTCAACCGGTTGAACCTGCCTGACGACGTGCCCATCGAGGCCAAGATGGTGTCCCGCGCGATCAAGAGCGCGCAGACCCAGGTCGAGCAGCAGAACTTCGAGATCCGCAAGCAGGTGCTCAAGTACGACGAGGTGATGAACCAGCAGCGCAAGGTGATCTACGCCGAGCGCCGCATGATCCTCGAGGGCGAAGACGTGCAGGCCGAGGCGCGCAAGATGCTCGTCGACGTCGTCACCGCCTACGTCGACGGGGCCACGGCCGAGGGCTACTCGGAGGACTGGGACCTCGAGGCGCTGTGGACGGCGCTCAAGCTGCTCTACCCGGTCGGCATCGACCACCACGACCTGATCGACGGCGACGCCGTCGGCGAGCCCGGCGAACTGACCCGCGAGGAGCTGCTCGAGGCGTTGATCGCCGACGCCGAGCGGGCCTACGCCGAGCGCGAGGCGCAGCTCGTCGAGATCGGCGGCCCGGACGCCATGCGGTACCTGGAGCGCAGCGTCCTGCTGTCCACCATCGACCGCAAGTGGCGCGAACACCTCTACGAGATGGATTACCTCAAGGAGGGCATCGGGCTGCGCGCCATGGCGCAACGCGATCCGCTGGTCGAGTACCAGCGCGAGGGCTACGACATGTTCATGGCGATGCTCGACGGCCTCAAGGAGGACGCGGTCGGCCTGCTGTTCAACGCACAGGTGCAGGCGGCTGCGGACCCGGCCAGCCAGGTCGCCCCGGTCGCCGCGCCTGCCAACCTGGCGCAGTTCGCCAAGGACGCCGCGGCGAAGGCGCAGGCCTCCGGCGGCGGAGTCGCGACCAAGGAGGCTCCGCAGGAGCCGGCCCCTGCACTGCGGGTCAAGGGCATCGACGACGACGAAACACGCCGGCCCATGACCTACGTCGGACCGTCCGAGGACGGCTCGGCCGAGGTGCAGCGCCAGGGTGGCGCCGGCGGCAGGCACTCCGCAGGGTCGAACGGCGGCACCCGCAAGGAGCGTCGCGAGGCTGCGCGCAAGCAGAACCGTGGCGGTCCCAAGGCTCGCCGCGGCTGACACGCCCGGTAACTAGCCGATCTGCAGCGCCACCACCTGCCAGCGGCCGCCGACGACTTCGACGCGGCCGGCGACCGCTCGCACGCGCTTGCCCCTGGTGTAGGTGGCGAACACCTCTGCCGCGCTCGGCTCTCCGGGGCACCCGGACACCGCGCGCAGCCGTACGCGCTTGAGTGCGGCTGCGCCTTCGGGAGACGGGGTGCGCGTCAGCACGGACACCGCGTCGACCAGGTTCGGCCGCAGCATCGCGCGCAACTGGCCGACGGGTCGACGCCGGTCGACCACCTCGAGCACGCGGCGCAGCGCTGCATCGGCGAACACCGCGGCCGCCCGCGGAACGGGTGCCTCGCGCCGAGGCCTCGTCGCAGGCGTCATGGGCCGCGGGGTACGCCGGTGCATCGCGGTCGACGTCGGCATCGGGCAGGGCGCGGTGGTGCCGACCGGCGGCGGCTCGTAGTCGATGACCGGCGCGGTGAGGCTCTGACGTGCAGTGGCGATGGGTGATGCGCTCATGGTGAATCTCCAGCGGTCGACACGGTGTGGTGGCATCTGCTGGAGAGGCGCAGATGCATTCATGATCGCACGGCGGGAAGACACCTCCATGCACCCGTGATGCGGGCCCGCAGAATCGGCGGTTACCGTGACGGGGTCCGTGCACGTCGTAGCGATGGCTCGAAGGGGGAGGGGTGGCGCGTCATGGTGACTCGGCTGTCAGCAGCTGACGCGTCGTTCTACCACCTCGAGAACACCTCCACGCCGATGTACGTGGGGACGCTGTCCATCCTGCGCAAGCCGCGCAACGGGCTGAGCTACGAGACCCTGCTCGCCACCGTGGAGCGGCGGCTGCCGCAGATCCCGCGCTACCGGCAGAAGGTGCGCGAGGTGACGTTCGGCCTGGCCCGGCCGGTGTGGATCGACGACCGCGACTTCGACATCACCTATCACATCCGGCGCTCGGCGCTGCCGTCCCCGGGCAGCGACGCCCAGCTGCACGACCTGGTCGCCCGGCTCGGGTCCCGGCCGCTCGACAGGTCGCGGCCGCTGTGGGAGATGTACCTCGTCGAGGGGCTAGCCAAGAACCGCATCGCGATCTACACCAAGTCGCATCAGGCCTTGGTGAACGGGATGACGGCGCTGGAGATCGGCCACGTCATCGCCGACCGCACGCAGAAGAGCCCCGAATTCGGCGAGGACATCTGGATCCCCGCCCGCGAACCCAGCGACAGGCAACTGCTGCTCGGCGCGGCGCTCGAGTGGATCGCGCGCCCCGGTGCCCAGCTGTCGGCCGCCCGCAATGCGGTGACCGAGGTCGTGACCAACACGTCGCAGGCGGTCGAGACCGCGCGCCGGTTCGCCGACGTCGCCCGGACCGTCGCCAGGGGCACGGCGCCGAGCAGCCCGCTCAACACCACGGTGTCGCGCAACCGCAGGTTCACCGTGGCGTCCCACGACCTCGACGACTACCGCACGCTTCGGGCGCGCTACGACTGCGACGTGAACGACGTGGTGCTGGCCGTCGTGGCGGGCGCGCTGCGGAACTGGCTGATGTCGCGCGGCGAACCGGTCACCTCGTCGTCCACGGTGCGTGCCATGGCCCCGATGTCGGTGTATCCGGACGGGGAACTCGACGCTGCCGGGCCGGGGCAGGCGATCAGCGAGGTGTCGCCGTTCCTGGTGGACCTGCCCGTCGGCGAGGGCAACGCCGTGGTGCGGCTGTCGCAGATCGCCCATGCGACCGAGTCGGCGTCGACGGCCGCGAGCCTGGTGGACGCCCGAACCATCGTCACGCTGTCGGGGTTCGCGCCACCGACGTTGCACGCCATGGGCATTCGAGTCGCGACCAGCTTCTCGGCGCGCCTGTTCAATCTGTTGATCACCAACGTTCCCGGCGCGCAGAAGCAGATGTACGTGGCGGGCACCAAGCTGCAGGAGACGTACGCGGTACCCCCGCTGCTGCACAACCAGGCGCTGGCGATCGGCGTCACGTCCTACAACGGCATGCTCTACTTCGGCATCAATGCCGACCGGGACGGCATGAGCGACGTCGACGTGATGCCGAGCCTGTTGCGCGAATCACTGGACGAATTGCTGGATTCCGCGCGCTGATCGCTAAGGTCGCTGCTGTGCGCGTCTACGTTCCGGTGACCCTGGCCATGCTCGCCGGACTGGTCGCGGACCACACGTTGCACGCCCGCAGCGGCACGGCGTTCGCGGTGACGCCAACGCTGCGCGAGTCCTACGCCGAAGGTGACGACGACGAACTCGCCGAGGTCGCGCTGCGCGAGGCGGCGATGGCGTCGCTCCGGCTGCTCGCCGCCGAAGGCGAGGTCGAGGGCTTCCCGCGGCGCCGTGCGGTGCTGGTCGCGGACGTCGACGAGGTGACTGCGCGACCGGATCTGGACGACGCCGTGGTGCGCCTTGGCGGGCCGTTGGCGCTGACCGACGTGGTCGCTGCCTTCGTCGACAACGCCGGTGCGGAGGCTGCGGTGGCCGCGGCCGTCGACGTCGTCGACGATGCCGACCTGGGGGACGAGGACGCGGAGCTGACCGTCGGCGACGCGCAGGATCACGACCTGGCCTGGTATGCCGCTCAAGAGCTGCCATTCCTGCTCGAACTGCTCTGACGCACTAGCTACGCAAGCGTAGGTTACGGTACCGTAGGTTGCAGATTCTGCGGTTGGACTCCGCACAGCCCGAACGCGAGCAGGAGCCGTCATGGCCAAGAACACCATCAAGGTATCGGCCAAGGTCGCCGATACCGTACGCCCAGAGATCGCGGGGGCCAAGGAACGGCCCGGCTGGCATGCAGTCCGCCGAATCGTCCAGCGCATCACCACCCCGTTGCTGCCCGACGACTACCTGCAGCTGGCCAACCCGCTGTGGTCGGCGCGCGAACTGCGCGGCCGGGTACTCGAGGTGCGGCGCGAGACCTCCGATTCAGCGACCCTGGTCATCAAGCCGGGCTGGGGCTTCTCCTTCGACTACCAACCGGGTCAGTACATCGGCATCGGCGTGCTCGTCGACGGACGCTGGCGGTGGCGGTCGTACTCGCTGACGTCGAGCCCGGTGTACGGGACGACATATGGCAGGGGCGAGCGCAACATCGCCATCACCGTCAAGGCCATGCCGGAGGGCTTCCTCTCGGCGCACCTGGTCGACGGCATCGCCGCGGGCACGATCGTGCGCCTGCAGGCACCGCAGGGCAACTTCGTCATGCCGGACCCGGCACCCGCATCGGTACTGTTCCTCACCGCTGGTTCCGGCGTCACCCCAGTGATGTCGATGCTGCGCACGCTGGTGCGTCGCGGGCAGATCGGCGGAGCCGGCCACATCGTCCACGTGCACTCGGCACCGTCGGCGTCGGAGGTCATGTTCGCCGATGAACTCGCCCGCCTGGCCGAGGAGCGCGAGGGATACCGGCTCCATCTGCGCGCCACGCGCACCGAGGGTCGCCTCGATCTGTCCCGGCTCGACGAAGTGGTACCGGACTGGCGCGACCGGCAGGTCTGGGCGTGCGGTCCCGAGGGCATGCTCGACGACGCCGACCGCATCTGGAGTGAGGCGGGCCTGAAGGACAACCTGCACCTCGAGCGTTTTGCCGCGAAGAGGGCAGGCGCGCACGGTGCCGGCGGCACCGTCACGTTCGAACGCGCAGGGAAGACCGTGACGGCGGACGGCGCGACGTCGCTCATGGACGCCGGGGAGAGCGCCGGCATCCAGATGCCCTTCGGCTGCCGAATGGGTATATGTCAATCGTGCGTGGTCGGGTTGGTCGACGGTTACGTATGTGACCTGCGCACCGGCGACGAGCACGAGCCGGGCAGCCGGATTCAGACCTGCGTGTCGGCCGCGTCGGGCGACTGCACGCTCGACGTCTGAGGTTTACTGACTGGTAACCTACGGGTACGTAGGTTACGGTAGCGTAGGTAGAAAGGAGGTCGAGAAATGGCAATTACAGACGTACCGGAATTCACGCATCTGACCGATGCGGACATCGAGAATCTGGCGAACGAGCTGGATGCAATCCGACTCGACATCGAGGACTCCCGTGGTGAGCGCGACTCGCGCTACATCCGCCGCACCATCGCCGCGCAGCGCGCGCTCGAGGTGGCAGGCCGGCTGATGCTGACCGCCAGCTCGCGACGCTCCGCGTGGTGGGCCGGAACCGTGACCTTGGGCGTGGCCAAGATCATCGAGAACATGGAGATCGGCCACAACGTCATGCACGGCCAGTGGGACTGGATGAACGATCCCGAGATTCACTCCTCGACGTGGGAGTGGGACACCTCGGGAGCGGCCAAGCACTGGCGGTTCACCCACAACTTCATGCACCACAAGTACACAAACATCCTGGGCATGGACGACGACGTGGGCTACGGCCTCATCCGCGTCACCCGCGATGCGAAGTGGAAGCCGTTCAACCTCGGCAACCTGCTGTACAACACGATTCTCGCCCTCGGCTTCGAGTGGGGTATCGGGCTGCAGCACGTGGAGCTCGGCAAGATCTTCAAGGGCCGAGACAACCGCGACGAGAGCAAGATCCGGGCACGCGAATTCGCCGTCAAGGCGGGCGCACAGGTGGTCAAGGACTACGTCGCCTACCCGGCGCTGACCTCCCTGTCGCCTGGTGCGACCTACACGTCGACGTTGAAGGCCAACGCGGTGGCCAATGTCATCCGCAACGTGTGGTCGAACGCGGTGATCTTCTGCGGCCACTTCCCCGATGGCGCCGAGAAGTTCACCAAGACCGACATGGTCGGCGAGAGCAAGGGGCAGTGGTACCTGCGCCAGATGCTCGGCAGTGCCAACTTCAACGCAGGCCCGGCGCTGCGGTTCATGAGCGGCAACCTGTCGCACCAGATCGAACACCACCTCTTCCCGGATCTGCCCAGCAACCGGTACGAGGAGATCGGGGTGCGGGTGCGCCAGATCTGCGACAAGTACGACCTGCCCTACACCACGGGAAACTTCCTGCTGCAGTACGGCAAGTCGTGGCGCACCATCGCGAAGTTGTCGCTTCCGGACAAGTTCCTGACGGGCACCCGCGACGACGCGCCCGAGACGCGCAGCGAGCGGATGTTCGACGAACTCCCGCCCAGCGAGCGTCGCGGCCTCAAGTCGTCAATCGCCGCAGTGCGGGCGCGCCGACGCGAGAAGCGGGCACTCGCAGCCTGATTCACTAGCAACGAGACTGCGGGCAGATCACGAATCCTCGACGATTCACGATCTGCCCGCAGTTTCGCGTTGTGGGGAAGGTCAGTCCGGGATCATGTCGAACGTGTCGGGATTGGGGCCCGTGCGACCCTCCTCGCCCTTGTCGAGTTCGGTGAGTGCGTCGACGTCGTCGGGGCTCAGCTCGAAGTCGAAGATGTCGAAGTTGTCCTGAATCCGTTGCGGCGTCACCGACTTCGGGAAGATGACGTCGCCGCGCTGGATGTGCCACCGCAGCACGACCTGCGCGGGCGACTTTCCGGTGGCCTTGGCGATGCCCTCGACCGCCTGATCGTCGAGCACCTGGCCCTGTGCGATCGGCGACCACGCCTCGGTCACGATGCCGTGCTGGGCGCCGTAGGCGCGCACCTCGGCGTTGACGAAGTACGGGTGCACCTCGATCTGGTTGACCGCGGGCACCGTGTCGGTCTCGGCGGCCAGCCGCTCGAGGTGCGGCACCTGGAAGTTCGAGACGCCGATGCTGCGGGCGCGGCCGTCGGCCTTGAAGCCCTCCAGCGCCTTCCACGTCGAGACGAAGTCGCCGCCGTACTTCGTGGGCAGCGGCCAGTGGATGAGGAACAGGTCGACGTAGTTGTCCTCTGGGGCGTCGAAGCCCAGCTTGGACAGCGTCTCGTCGAAGGCCTTCCGTGCCGCGTCGGGTTCGTGGAAGCCGTTGTTCAGCTTGCTGGTGATGAAGACGTCGCTTCGGGCCAGTCCCGCGTCACGGATTCCTTGGCCGACGCCGGCTTCGTTGCCGTACATCTCCGCCGTATCGATGTGCCGGTAGCCGATGTCGAGTGCGGTTTTCACGGCGGCCGCGGTCTCGTCGGGGTCGATTTGGTAGACGCCGAAGCCCAGTTGCGGGATTCGGGCGCCGTCATTGAGTTCGATGTTGGGTACTGTGCTCACCGCCTCAGCGTGCCCGGTGCGAGGCGGGTGCAAACGGATCAGCGGGTGACGGCCGCGACCCGTCTGGCCAGCAGGAACGCCTGTGGTGTCGACTCGATGCCGCCGGGCTCGGCCGCCCGCACGGCTTCGGCGAACACCGCCAATCCGGCAGAATCCAGCGCGCCCGTGACGAAAGCCGGAGTGCGGCGGCGGAATTCGAGGTCGACCTCCACGCCGAACGCCTCGGTGAGCAACCGGGATCCCTCGCCGGCCTGGAATGCCAGCAGTGCCACCCCGCCCGGCACGAGTACGCGACGGAACTCGGCGAACACCTCGGGCAGGACGGCGTCTGGGACGTGGATCGTCGAGTACCACGCGCAGACCCCACCGACCGAGGCGTCGGGCGAGTCGACGGCGGTCATCGAGCCGACCGCGAAGCGGAGGTGGGGATTGAGTGCCTTGGCTTGCCCGATCATCCCGGGCGACAGGTCGCTGCCTGCGGCGTCGATTCCGAGGTCGTGCAGGATCGCCGTGGTGGCTCCGGTTCCGCACCCGACGTCGGCGACGCGGTGGTTCCCGGTCGCCTGTACGTAGCCGGCGAACGCGCCGAGCATGGCTCGTTCTAACGGCTTGTCGTCCAGGTGGTGGTGGAACGCGTCGGCGTACTCGCGGGCGGTCGCGTCGTACCCGCGCCGCGTCGCGTCGAGGAAGTCCACGTCAGCCTGCCCGCATCGCCGCCAGTAGCCGTCGGGCGGCGACCACGCGGTCGGCCGCCGAGCCGATCAGTCGGTCCAGCGCGCACTCGGGGTCGGCAGGCGGGCCGAGGTGGGTGCAGCCGCGCGGGCAGTCCTGAATCGCCTCGGCGAGGTCGGAGAACGCCATCATGACGTCGTCGGGGGCGATGTGGGCCAGGCCGAACGATCGCACGCCCGGGGTGTCGATCACCCAGCCGGAGTCGGCGAGCGGCAAGGCCACCGACTGCGTGGACGTATGCTTGCCCTTGCCGACGCCCGACACGACACCCACCGCTCGATGTGCATCCGGCAGGAGACGATTGACTAGCGTCGACTTGCCGACGCCGGAGTGGCCGAGCAGTACCGTGACCCGACCTGCGAGCAGGGCGGCGACGGGCGCCACGTCGCCGCCCTGGCCCGTCGCGATCACCGTCAGGTCGAGACCCGTGAATTGTTCGGCGAAGGGTTCAGGCGGCGCGAGGTCGGTCTTGGTCAGACACAGGATCGGGGTGAGCCCGCCCGCGTAGGCGGCGATCAGCGCGCGTTCCACGAAGCCGGTCCGGGGCGGCGGATCCACCAGCGCCACCACGATCAGCAACTGGTCGGCATTGGCCACGACGACGCGCTCGGTCGGATCGGTGTCGTCTGCGGTGCGGCGCAACACCGTTCGCCGTTCCCCCCGGCGGACGATGCGGGCGAGCGTGTCGGGCTTTCCGGACAGGTCCCCGACGATGTCGACCTCGTCGCCGACGACGATCGGGGTCCGGCCGAGTTCCCGTGCGCGCATGGTCGTGACGACCCGATCCGGGTCACCGCCGAGCGCGCAGCCCCACCGGCCACGGTCCACGGTGACCACCATCGCCCGCTCGGCGTCGGCATGGTCGGGTCGGATCTTGGTGCGCGGCCGCGAACCACGGCCCGAGCGCACCCGGACGTCCGATTCGTCGAGCTCGCGTCCGCTCAATGCCGCTCGCTCGTCCCGGACAGCATGTCCGCCCACATGCCAGGGAAGTCGGGCAGCGTCTTGGCGGTGGTACCGATGTCCTCGACCTCCACGCCGGGCACCTTGAGCCCGATGATCGCGCCCGCGGTCGCCATCCTGTGGTCGGCGTAGGACCGCCACGCCCCACCGTGCATCGGGCGCGCGACGATTTCCAGGCCGTCGTCGGTCTCCTCGCACTGGCCGCCGAGCCGGTTGATCTCGGTGGTCAGCGCGGCGAGCCGGTCGGTCTCGTGGCCCCGCAGGTGGGCGATACCGCTCAGCCGCGACTCCGAACCCGGCTCGGCCAGGGCCGCGATGGCTGCGACCGACGGAGCGAGTTCGCCGATCTCGCCGAGATCCGCGTCGAACCCGGCGTAACCGTCGGGGCCGGACGGGCCGGCGACCTCGAGGTGGCCGACACCCAGGTGCACCGAGGCGCCGATCTTCTGCAGCAGTTCGATGATGGCGGCGGCGGGTTGGACGCTCGTGGTCGGCCACCCGGCGATCCGGACGGTGCCGCCGGTCACCAGCGCTGCCGCGAGGAACGGCACCGAGTTCGACAGGTCGGGCTCGATCGGCCAGTGCCGCGCGGCCACCGGTCCTGGACTCACGTGCCACCGGTTGCCGTGGCCGTCGTCGACGTCGACGCCTGCCTCGCGCAGCATCGACACCGTCATCGCGACGTGCGGCGCCGAGGGCACGGCGGCTCCGGTGTGCACCACGGTCAGCCCGTCGGCGAACGTCGCGCCCGAGAGCAGCAGGCCCGAGACGAACTGCGACGACGCCGACGCGTCGATCTCCACGGTGCCGCCCCGTACCGATCCGGCGCCCCGCACCTGGAACGGCAGACCGTCGCCATCGAGTGCGACGCCCAGGTGGCGCAGCGCAGCCAGCAGCGGCGCGATCGGGCGGGACCGGGCCTGTTCGTCGCCGTCGAAGGTGACCGCCTCGGTCCCCAGCGCTGCCAGCGGCGGGACGAAGCGCAGCACGGTGCCCGCGAGGCCGCAGTCGATGGTCGCGTCGGCCGCGGGCTCGATGGCGCCGCTGACGGTGAGGTCGGTGCCGTCGCCGGTCACGGTGAGGCCCAGTGCGCGCAGGGCACCGATCATCAGATCGGTGTCGCGGCTGCGCAGTGCGCCGGTGACCGTCGAGGCACCCTGGGGCGTGGCCAGCGCGGCGAGGATCAGCGCCCGGTTGGTCTGCGACTTCGATCCCGGCACGGTGACGGTGGCCCGGACGGGCACCGGTGCGGTCGGTGCGGGCCAGAGCTGCGCTCGATCGTCGGGTGCACGGTCTGTCACGGTCACCATCCTGCCTTGTCGCCGGTTTCTGCCACCATGGACGTATGTGCGGGCGATTCGCGGTGACGACCGATCCGGCGCTGCTGGCCGAGAAGATCAAGGCGATCGACGAGAGCACCGCGGCGACAGCGAAGGACGCACCCGGCGCCAACTACAACGTCGCTCCCACGACCACGATCGCCACCGTGGTCAAGCGGCACACCGAACCCGACGACGAGTCGACGCGGCGGGTGCGGCTGATGCGCTGGGGCCTGGTTCCCGCGTGGACGAAGGCTGCCGACGGCGGGACTCCGGACACGAAGGGGCCGCTGCTGATCAACGCGCGCGCGGAGAAGATCACGTCGTCACCGGCGTTCCGCTCGTCGGCCAAGGGCAAGCGCTGCCTGGTCCCGATGGATGGCTGGTACGAGTGGCGCGGTGAGAAGGGCTCGAAGACGCCGTTCTTCATGTACGCCGGCGACGGCGAGCCGCTGTTCATGGCGGGCCTGTGGTCGACGTGGCGGCCCAAGGACGCTCCCAAGGACGCGCCGCCGCTGCTGAGCTGCACGATCATCACGACCGACGCGGCCGCCAAGCTCGCCGACATCCACGACCGGATGCCGCTGACCATCGGCGAGTCGGACTGGGACCGCTGGCTCGACCCGGACGCGCCCGTCGACGAGGGATTGCTGCGCGGACACGGCGATCTCGACCGCATCGAGATCCGCGAAGTCTCCCGACTGGTGAACAGCGTGCGCAACAACGGGCCCGAACTCATCGAGCCGGCCGAGCCGCAGGCCGAGCAGGGCACGCTGCTTTGACCCACCCCCTGTCGGACCCCGCGGTGGTCGACGCCCTCGCCGATGACCTCCGGGCGGCGGACTACACGACCGACGGTGTCGCCGGGCTGCTCGGCGCCGAGGCCGGGGCAGCGTTCAGCCGAGGATCGTGGTGGTCGGCGCTGCGCGCCACCGATCGGGCGACCCCGGAACGGCAGGCGCTGGCCATCCTGGTCCGGCTGTTCCTGCTCGGTGCGGAGGAGTCGCGCGACCGCGCCGCCCAGGCGATGCCCACCGCGGGCGTCGACGCGCTGGTCGCCAACCACGTCCTCGAGGTCACGCGAGAGGGCGCACTGCGCGCCGCCCTGGACATCCGCCCGCACGGCGACGGGGTGCGCGACTTCCTCGTCGTCTCCGATCTGGACGCCGCGGTCCGCCCCGGGGCCGTGGCGCGTGACCACGTGCTGGGCATCGGCAGTGCGTCGGTCACCCTGGCGCACGCCGTGGTCCGCGCACCCGTCCGCCGGGCGTTGGACCTCGGCACGGGCTGCGGCATCCAGGCACTGCACCTCGACGGGCATTGCGACGCGATCGTCGGCACCGACACCAACGCCCGTGCGCTTGCGCTGGCCGCGGCCACCGCCCGGCTGAACAGCATGTCGTGGGACCTGCGGCCGGGTAGCCTGTTCGAGCCGGTGGCCGGTGAGCGGTTCGACCTGATCGTGTCGAACCCGCCGTTCGTGGTGGGCACCGGGGCGCTCGACTACGAGTACCGCGACTCGGGCATGGCCGGGGACTCGTTGTCGGAGAAGCTGATCCGGCAGGCTCGCGACCACCTCGAACCGGGTGGGACCGCCCAGATCATGGCCAACTGGATCGTGCGCGATGGGCAGGACTGGCAGGATCGCGTCCGGGGCTGGCTCGTCGACACCGGCCTGCATGCGTGGGTGGTTCAGCGCGAGTTCGCCGATCCGATCAGCTACGTCTCGCTGTGGACCTCGGACGCGGGGGAGCCGCCGGAGGAAGCCGCTCGCCGCGGTGGACTGTGGCTGGACTGGTTCGCCGACCAGGACATCGCCGGGATCGGCATGGGCATGGTGACGCTGCGCGCCCCACGCAACGACGAGAGCCGCCCGCCCGACCAGGTGCTCGAGGAGATCACCGGTGCCGACGAGGGACTGACCGGGCCCGAGGTGGCGGCGTTCTTCGCCCGCCGCGAGTACCTGCACGACACCGGCGACGACCAGCTGTTGGCGGCCCGGTTGTCGACGGCGCCGGTGTTCCTCGAGGAACAGTCGCTGCCCGGACCCGAGGGCTGGCAGACCGTCGGGGCCGCAGTGCGCAGACCCGGCGGACCCGGTGCGGTCCTCGGCGTCGACGAGGTGTCGCGGGCGCTGCTCGCAGGGTGCCGTGGCGAGGTGCCGCTGGGCATGCTCGTCGACCTGCTCGCTTCGGTGCACGGCGTCGACGGCGACGCCCTGGCCGAGGCGGCGTTGCCGGTCGTGCGCGAGGCCATCGGTCGCGGAATCCTCTACGAGGCCGAGTGATTCACGCCCGTCGCGTCGCGGTGACCACCACGTAGGGCGCCTCGAACCTGACGCCGTCGGCGGTGGCGTGCTCGCTCAGCGCCTCGCGGAACGCGTCTTGCAGCCGGTCGCGCTGGTCGGAGTCGGCGCGACCGAAGGCTCCGACGTGCATCGGGGACTCCTCGGTGACGAACGCCAGCGCGGCGTCCAGCGATTCGAACTCCCACCCATGCCGGCCCTCGGTGATCTCGACACCCTCGAAGTCGGCGGCCAACCGCTGGGCCACCACGTCGGAGTTGCCCCACTGGTCGGGGGAGTAGCCGGTGTCGGGTGGTGCGCCGAGGACCGCGACGATCGGGTCGAAGAACGGGTTCTGCGCACTGCGGACCCAGGACGAGAACGCAAGCACGCCAGCCGGTTTGATCAGCCGGCCGATCTCGGCGACCTGGCGGCCCGGCTCGACGAAGATGATGCCCATGTTGGACACGGCGACGTCGAAGGCGCCGGTCGGCAGCCCCGTGTCGGCGGCATCGGCCGCCACCCACGTCACGTCGAGGCTCGCGGCCTTGGCCTTCTCCGTGGCCTGGTCGATCAGTTCGGGGGTGAGGTCGACGGCCGTGACGCGTGCGCCAAGCCGCGCCGCTGCCAGCGCCGCGCTACCGGTACCGCAGGCCAGGTCGACCAACGTCGCATCCCGCAGCGGCCGACGCCGGTCGGCGAACTCGACCGTCTGCACGGCGATGTCCGAGATGCGTTCCGCCACCGACTCGTATCGTCCGGCGGACCACGGTGAACCCATCGGGTTCAGCCCTGGTACCCGGGCGGATTGGGGGCGTCGACCCACAGGTGGACGCCGAGGTCGGAGCCGGGCACGCAGTCGTACACCGACAGGTCCGTCACGCCGTTCTCGATCAGCACGTCCTCGCAGAGCAGGCTGTGACCGGTGTACGTCGAGGGCTTGGTCAGGATCGCGTAGGCCGCGTCGGCGTACACCGCGGGCTTGCGCGCCTTGGCCATCGCCTCGTCGCCGCCGAGCAGGTTCTGCACGGCTGCCGTGGCGACCAGGGTGCGGGGCCACAGGGTGTTCGACGCGATGCCCGCGTCCCGCATCTCCTCGGCGATGCCCAACGCGCACAGCGTCATTCCGAACTTGGCCATCATGTAGGCCGTCGGCTTGAGCCACTCCGACTCGAGCCGGATCGGCGGCGACAACGTCAGCACGTGCGGGTTCTCCCGACCCTTCATGTGCGGCAAGCATGCCTGCGACACCGTGTAGGTGCCGCGCACCTGGATCCCGTTCATGAGGTCGAACCGCTTGAGCGGCACCTCCTCGATCGAGCCGAGGTTGATGGCGGAGGCGTTGTTGACGCACATGTCGATCCCGCCGAACGCCTCGACGGCCTTGGCCACCGCCGCCGTCACGGAGTCGCCGTCGCGGATGTCGCCGACGATCGGCAGGGCGTTGCCGCCGGCCTCCTCGATCTCCTTGGCTGCGGTGTAGACCGTGCCCTCGAGCTTGGGATGGGGTTCGGCGGTCTTGGCTACCAGCGCGACGTTGGCGCCGTCGGCGGCGACGCGCTTGGCGATCGCCAACCCGATGCCTCGGCTGGCGCCGGAGATGAACATGGTCTTCCCTGATAGCGACATGGGGTCACCCTAGGACGATCGGCGACGGCAGGGGTCTATCCGGGTGCCCGTATGTCGGCGACGGCGGCGTCGGTGAGCCGGACGAGGTCGTCGGGCGCAAGGGCCACGTCCCAGCCGCGCTTGCCAGCGCTGCACAACACCCGGTCCCACGCCATGGCGGAGGCGTCGACGACCGTGGGCAGCGGCTTGCGCTGACCGAGGGGTGAGATGCCGCCAAGGACGTAGCCGGTGGAACGTTCGGCTGCCCGGCGGTCGGCCATCGCGGCCCGTGGTGCCGACAGGGCGGCCGCGGCGGCCTTCAGCGACAGCTTGGCCGGAACTGGTAATACGGCGACCGCCAGACCCGTCGGTAGTTCGATGATCAGGGTCTTGAGGATCTGATCGGCCGCCACGCCCTCGGTCGCGGCGAGTTCGGCGACGGCCTCGTCGCCGAAGGACTCGACGCGCGGGTCGTGGTGGTAGCGCAGCACCTCGTGCGGCACGCCTGCCGTCACGAGCGCGGCGATCGCCGGGGTCGCAGCACGTGGCATCCGGCCACCCTAGCCAGCCGCAGTCGTCGACGGCTCGGCCCGGCCACCGGGAACAACCCCTGCGTACGGGCTGTTGTTCGAGGCGATCACGACGGTTCGGCGCGTTGTCGGACTCAGCAACTAGGATCGGTGGAAGGGGACCTTGGTGCCAACGGCCTGCCTGGAACGTCCAGTCGATGTGCTGGACCCGTTCGGTGCCGCAATCGAAGGGACGGTGTCCACCGACATGACCGACTCGACTCTGTCAGCCGGGACAGTTCCCGATGCGCTGACCGACGAACCGCCGAAGCCCGCGGAGACCGACGCCGAACTGACCGCACGGTTCGAGCGCGATGCCATTCCGCTGCTCGACCAGCTGTACGGAGGCGCGCTGCGGATGACCCGCAACCCCGCCGACGCCGAGGACCTGCTGCAGGAAACCATGGTCAAGGCCTATGCCGGATTCCGGTCGTTCCGCGAGGGCACCAACCTCAAGGCCTGGCTGTACCGGATCCTGACCAACACCTACATCAACAGCTACCGCAAGAAGCAGCGACAGCCTGCCGAGTACCCGACCGAGGAGATCACCGACTGGCAGCTGGCCGCCAACGCCGAGCACTCGTCGACCGGTCTGCGCTCGGCCGAGGTCGAGGCGCTGGAAGCGCTGCCCGACACGGAGGTCAAGGCCGCGCTGCAGGCGCTGCCCGAGGAGTTCCGGATGGCGGTCTACTACGCCGACGTCGAAGGCTTCCCATACAAGGAGATCGCGCAGATCATGGACACCCCGATCGGCACGGTCATGTCGCGACTGCACCGCGGACGCAAGCAGCTTCGTGAGCTGCTCGCCGACGTGGCTCGCGATCGCGGTTTCATTCGAGGTCCGGAGTTCAGCAAAGTGGAGGAGGTCACCTCATGACCGCCGATTTCTCACGCCCAGAGGGTCACGACTTCGAGCCGCCGCTCGGCCCGGTCGATCCCGAGCATCCCGAATGCGCCTCGGTCATCGCCGAGGTGTGGACGCTGCTCGACGGCGAATGCACCACCGAGACCCGCGACAAGCTGCGTCACCATCTCGAGGAGTGCCCCACCTGCCTGCGGCAGTACGGCGTCGAGGAGCGGGTGAAGAACCTGATCGCCAGCAAGTGCAGCGGCGAGCGTGCTCCCGACAGCCTGCGGCAGCGGCTTCGCATCGAGATCAGCCGCACCACCATCATCCGTAGCTGAAACGCAGGACGGCGGCCCAATGGGCCGCCGTCGTGTGTGTAGTGGGGTGAAGGTCAGGCGTTGGGACGCTTCCCGTGGTTGGCCTTCGAGTGCTTACGATCGCGCTTCTTGCGGCCTCGCTTGGCCATGGTCGGTCTCCCGTCGAGTCTGGTGAATCAGGTGCTTACTCCCCAGTGTCTCATGATCGTGCCGGTGAGTTCCAATGCGTTGTCAGCCTGCCGGTGTGGTTCGATGGTCCGGTAGGTCAGACCCCCTGGGTCCCCATGAGGCAAGCGTCGAGACGAGCGGAGTGAAGATGGCCGAGGACGTTCGCGCCGAGATCGTGGCCAGTGTGCTCGAGGTCGTGGTGAGCGAAGGCGATCAGATCGGCGAAGGGGACACCCTGGTGCTGCTCGAATCGATGAAGATGGAGATCCCGGTGCTCGCCGAGGTCGCGGGCACCGTCTCGTCGGTCAACGTCTCCGTCGGCGACGTCATCCAGGCCGGCGACCTCATCGCCGTCATCAGCTAGGCGCTCACCGGAGGAACCGCACCGTGTCGACCCTCGGTGACCTGCTCGCCGAGCACACGATGCTGCCCGGCAGCGCGGTCGATCACCTGCACGCCGTCGTCGGCGAGTGGCAACTCCTGGCCGACCTCTCGTTCGCCGACTATTTGATGTGGGTCCGCCGCGAGGACCTCGGGCTGGTCTGCGTCGCGCAGGTCCGGCCCAACACCGCGCCGACGGTGGTGCTCGCCGATGCCGTGGGCACGCAGAGCGAGGCCGACGCGATGCCCGTCGTCACCGCCGCATTCGTCTCGGGCCACATCGGCAGGGAAAGCGATGTCCTGCCCAACGATTCGCATTACGAACACTGGCTCAACGTCGAAGCCGTACCGGTCCGGCACGCCGACCAGGTGGTGGCCGTACTCACCCATCAGACGGCGCTTGCCGACCAGCGCAAGGCCAGCCCGCTCGAACGGGCCTACCTCGACTGCGCCCGCAATCTGCTGCACATGCTGTCGGAGGGGACGTTCCCCAACGTGGGCGACGTGGCCATGTCGCGGTCCAGTCCACGCGTCGGTGACGGCTTCATCCGGCTCGACGGAGACGGCGTGGTGGCCTTCGCCAGCCCCAATGCGTTGTCGGCCTACCACCGCATGGGTCTGGCCGCGGAACTCGAGGGCCACAACCTGGTCAGCGTGACGCGACCGCTGATCTCGGACCCCTTCGAGGCTCAGGAGCTGGCCACCCACGTGCGAGACTCGCTGGTCGGCGGGTCCAGCATGCGGATGGAGGTCGACGCGAACGGCGCGGCCGTGCTGCTGCGTACGTTGCCGCTGATCGTGCACGGCGCCGCCGCGGGCGCTGCCGTGCTGGTGCGCGACGTCACCGAGGTCAAGCGCCGGGACAGGGCGCTGCTGTCCAAGGACGCGACCATCCGCGAGATCCATCACCGCGTGAAGAACAACCTGCAGACCGTGGCCGCCCTGCTGCGGCTGCAGGCCCGGCGCACCAACAACGCCGAGGGCCGCGAGGCCTTGAACGAGTCGGTGCGGCGGGTGTCGTCGATCGCCCTGGTGCACGACGCGCTGTCGATGTCGGTCGACGAGGAAGTCAACCTCGACGAGGTGGTCGACCGCATCGTGCCGATCATGAACGACGTCGCGTCGGTGGACAGCCCCATCCGCATCGTGCGGCAGGGCGACCTGGGCGTGCTCGACGCCGATCGAGCGACCGCTCTGGTCATGGTGGTCACCGAGCTGGTGCAGAACGCCATCGAGCACGCCTATGACGGCGACACGGCCCAGGGCTGCGTGACCATTCGGGCCGAGCGGTCGGCACGCTGGCTCGACGTCGTGATCAGTGATGACGGCCGCGGGCTGCCGCCGGGATTCAGTCTGGAGAAGTCCGACCGCCTCGGCCTGCAGATCGTGCGCACGCTGGTCGCCGCCGAACTGGACGGCTCGCTGGGCATGCACGACGGGCCAGGGGGAGGGACGGAAGTGGTGTTGCGGGTGCCGATCGGTCGCCGCGCGCGGAGCGCGCAGTAGAACTCCGCGGGCGGAGCGCGCAGTAAGACTCAGCGCGCGGAGCGCGCAGTAGAACCCAGCGCGCAATGAAGAGCAGTACCGAAAACGCCACGGCGCGTGCGCAGAAATGGCGCATAGCCGTTTTCAAAGCCCCGAAACACACTTACGGCCCCGGTTTTCACCGGGGCCGTAAGCGGAAAGTCGAAGCGGGCTAGACGCCGGTACGCGCCTTCGTGCGGGCGTTGCGGCGCTTGAGCGCGCGACGCTCGTCTTCGCTCATGCCGCCCCACACGCCGGCATCCTGACCGGACTCCAGCGCCCAGGTGAGGCACTCGGTCGTCACCGGGCAGCGGTTGCAGACGAGCTTCGCGTCGGCGATCTGGGCGAGCGCCGGACCGCTGTTCCCTACCGGGAAGAACAGTTCGGGATCCTCGTCACGACAGACTGCCTTGTGCCGCCAATCCATTTCTTAACTCCTAGTCAGATCACTCGCCGTATGCGCAGCAAAGCGCACTAGCTTTTTGTTCGGCTGTTAACGCATGCACACGAAATGTTTCAGTGCTGTTGCATCCGATGCTTTCACAGGCTGAACAGATGTCAATAGAACCGAGTTCACACGTGGGCAATGTCACTGAGACGTTCGAGTGGGACCGCGTTGACGATCCCCTCATACGTTCGTACTACACTCAACGTACCTGCGCCCTGAGTTCGTCGCAGTGATAACAACCTCACAGTTCAGAGGCTTTTGGCCGTCGGCGCCACTACGGCGAGCGCATCCGGAACCGACGTGAACGTCATCGTTTCCCTCGGTCCGACGAAATCCCCGTCGATCTGGCACGCCGCCGGTGCGTCGGCCGTCACGGTGATCCACGACAGGTCGTCTTCGCGAATCAGGTGCTTGGCCTCGATGTTGGGCTTGCTCGACAGCATCCGTCGCACCAGCGCCAGGTTGGCCCAGACGTTCATGCTGGTGATCGCGAACACACCGAGTCCGGTCTCGAACGTCGTCGCCGGGTTGGTCCAGACCGGGCGGGTGTTGGCGTAGGTCCACGGGCTCGAGTTCGACACGAACGCGAAGTGGACGCCGGACACCGGAGTGCTGCCTGGCGTGCGCAGCGTCAGCCCGGGCTCCCTGCGTGCACTGGCCAGCATCTCGCGCACCGCTACCCGGATGTAGCGGCTCGCCGTCACCTTCCGCCCGCGTGCGCGTTGCTCCTCGACCGCGGCGACGACGTCGCCGTCGACGCCCATGCCGGCGGTGAACACCGCCCAGCGCTCGCCGCAGTCCATCAGCCCGATCCGCCGCCAGGCCGCACCGCTGCGGCGCGCGCTGAGCAGGTCGATCAGTTGGTTGGTGGCGTCGACCGGGTCGGGGCTGATTCCGAGTGCGCGGGCGAACACGTTCGCCGATCCGCCGGGCACGACGCCGACGGCCGGAGCGTTCGGATCCGGGACAGCCCGGTTGGGCCCGCACTCGCCGAGGATGCCGTTGACCACTTCGTTCACGGTGCCGTCACCGCCGTGCACGATGACGACGTCGATGCCGTCGCGGGTGGCGTCGCTGGCGATCTCGATCGCGTGCCCACGGTGGTCGGTGTGCACCACGGTGAGGTCCACGCGGCTCTCGAGCGCGTGCGCGAGCAGGTCACGCCCGGCCGCGGTGGTGGATGTCGCATTGGGATTGACGATCAGCACGGCGCGCACGGAAACCCAGCCTAGCCATGCGCCGTGGCGATGCCTCTACGCTTGGTCTCCGTGATCGATCCCGGGATGATCCGATGACGGTTCCCTCACCGACTCCGGTGCGGCAGGCCGGTGCGGCGGTGGCCTTCGAAGGCGCAGCGGCGCTGGTGGTCGCCGTGGTCCTGGTCGTGCTGTATCTGAGCGAATCCCAGCACCTCGCCTGGCTCAACGGGCTCGGCACCGCGATCTGGTTCGCGATCATGGGCGCCGGCGTGCTGACGGCGGGCTGGGCCCTGTGGACGGGGCGCCGCTGGGGGCGCGGCATCGCGGTCTTCGCTCAGCTGCTGCTCCTACCGGTGGCGTACTACATGGCCGTCGGTTCGGGGCAGTGGGCGCTCGGTGTGCCCGTCGGACTCATCGCCGTGGTCGTGTTGGCCCTGTTGTTCAGCCGGTCGGCACTCGAGTGGGTGGCGGCTCAGCCGGGCCCCGCGAGCGCCGACAACTCCGGCCCCGACACGCGATAGGTGATCCAGTCGGTCTGCGGCCGTCCGCCGACCGAGTCGTAGAGCGCGATCGCGTCGGTGTTCCAGTCCAGCACTGCCCACGACAGCCGGCTGTAGCCGTTGTCGACGCACACCCTGGCGAGGGTCGCCAGCAGTTCGCGCGCCAGGCCGCGTCTGCGGAAGGCGGGCCGGACGTAGAGGTCTTCGAGGTAGACCCCGGCCACTCCGTCCCACGTGGAGAAGCTCAGGAACCACAGCGCGCCTGCCGCCACCTGTCCGTCGACTTCGACGACGTGCCCGTTGACGGTCGGTGACTCGCCGAACAGTGCCGTGCGCAAGCCGCTTTCGGTGAGCAGGCATTCGTCGGCGGCGTGTTCGAACTCGGCGAGTTCGTGCACCATCGCGGTGAGTTCGGCCTCGTCGCCCGGCTCGGCGCGGCGGATCAGCACGCTCATGGACGTACCCCCAATGCGGTCGTGATGGTCTTGAACTTCGTACTCGTCTCGGCGACTTCGTCGTCGGGGTTCGACTCGGCCACGATGCCGCCGCCCGCGCGCGCGTCGGCGGTGCGGCGGTCGGCCGACAGTTCGGCACATCGGATCGACACCACCCAGGTGCCGTCACCGGAGGCGTCGCACCAGCCGACTGCGCCTGCGTAGAAGCCGCGGTCGCCCTCCAACTCGTTGATCAGGTCGGTGGCGGCGGCGGCTGGTACGCCGCCAACGGCGGGGGTGGGATGGAGTGCGACCGCGAGATCCAGCGCGGTGGTGGAGGATTGGCGTATCCGGCCGCTGATCGGGGTGTTGAGGTGCCACACCGCCGCGGTGCTGCTGAGCGCAGGCTCGGCGGCGATGCGGAGGTCCGTGCACAGCGGTGCCAGCGCATCGCGCATCTGATCGACGACGAGCTGGTGCTCGTGCCGGTCCTTCGCCGACGCCGCCAGGGCTTCGCCGTTGGCGCGGTCGATGGCGGGGTCGGGGGAGCGGGCCGCAGAACCTGCGAACGGACGGCAGGTCACGACGTCGCCCCGGCGCGCGACGAGCAGTTCGGGGCTCGCGCCGATCAAAGCGCTACCCACGTGGCGGCCGCCGGCGGGGGTCAGGTCGGCGAAGTACACGATGGCAGTAGGGTCTTCGGCCAGTCGGCGCATCACCGCGCTGACGTCGAGCGGCTGGTCGGCGACCAGGCGCAAGGCGCGCGCCAGCACGACCTTGTGCAGTGCCGACCGCGGATCGTTGAGCCTGCCCAGCGCTTCGCAGATGCGTGCGCGATGCACCTCGGGCGAGGGCAGTTCGCCGTCCACCTGCACCCTGGGCAACTCGGTTACGGGTGCGTCCGGCAGCGCGTCGCCGAACCGGAACGCGTCGGGCCGCATCAGGGCGGCGGGCCGGGTGAGATCGAACGGCAGGGCGCCCAACATCATCGGCGCGGCACCCGAGGCGAGCGCGGCGCGGGCGGCGGCCAGCTCCGGATACGGGGTGTGGATCCCGTCGGCGACCAGTGTCCGATCAGGTCCCGAGAGGACGAACGACGGTTCTGACATCAGGCGGGCAGGCACGGGTTCGTGTGTCCAGTGAGACCCAGCGCGCTGATCTGGCGGACACCGTGCTCGAAACCGCACACCGCGATCGACGCGGCCACCATCGACACGCGGATGCCCTCGGACACCGGCAGTTCGATCCAACGGGTCAGCATCGAGCGGGAGAAGTGACCGTGGCCGATGAACACCACGTCGCGTTCGGCCATGTGCGACAGCGCCAAGCTCACGGCGCGGTCGGCCCGCACGGTGACCGCGTCGATGCTCTCACCGCCCGGACAGGCGTGCGTCCACACCGTCCAGCCGGGTACGTGTTCGCGGATCTCCGGGGTGGTGAGTCCCTCGTAGTCGCCGTAGTCCCACTCGGCAAGCAGGGGCGTCACCTCGTCGACCCGCAAGCCGGCCAGTTCGGCGGTGGCCAGCGCGCGGTGGCGGGGGCTGGAGACGACCAGCGGGTCGGTCAGTTGCAGGTCGGCGATGGCTTCGGCGGCCAGCCTCGCCTGGTCCCGGCCGTCGTCGGTGAGTTCGACGTCGGTGCGTCCGGTGTGGCGGCCCGTGCGCGACCACTCGGTCTCGCCGTGACGCAGCAGCAGCAGGCGGTGCCGTTCGACAGTCACACCGCGATTGTGCCGCACGCCCGGTTCGGCGCGAGTCGTGCTTGGATGGTGGCGTGACGCGGGTACTGGCGGTCGCCAATCAAAAGGGCGGGGTGGCCAAGACGACGACGGTTGCGTCGTTGGGTGCCGCGATGACGGAACTGGGCAAGCAGGTGTTGCTCGTGGACCTCGACCCGCAGGGTTCGCTGACGTTCTCGCTCGGTCAGGATCCCGACAAGCTGCCGGTGTCCATCCACGAGGTGCTGCTCGGCGAGGTGGAACCCGACGCGGCGCTGGTGACGACGCCGGAGGGCATGACGCTGCTGCCCGCCAACATCGACCTCGCCGGTGCCGAGGCCATGCTGCTGATGCGGGCCGGTCGCGAGTACGCGCTCAAGCGCGCGCTGGCCAAGATCACCTCGGGCTACGACGTCGCGATCATCGACTGCCCGCCGTCGCTGGGGGTGCTGACGCTCAACGGGCTCACCGCCGCCAACGAGGTCATCGTTCCGCTGCAGTGCGAGACCCTCGCCCACCGCGGCGTCGGCCAGTTCCTCCGCACCGTCGACGACGTCCAGCAGATCACCAACGCCGATCTGGTTCTGCTCGGCGCGCTGCCCACGCTCTACGACTCGCGCACGACGCACAGCCGCGACGTGATCTTCGACGTCGCCGACCGCTATCAGCTCCCGGTGCTCGCGCCGCCAATCCCGCGCACCGTGCGGTTCGCCGAGGCCAGCGCCTCGGGGTCGTCGGTGCTGGCAGGGCGAAAAAACAAGGGCGCCAACGCATATCGCGAGCTGGCCGAGGCGCTGCTCAAGCACTGGAAGAACGGCAAGGCACTGCCGACGTTCACGCCCGAGGTCTAGCCGAGCGCCACCAGGTTCGCACCCCGCTGCTCGAGCACCATCGAACCCGCGACCGCGGGCACCACGGGCCCCTGCACGGCGTCGCGCGCCAGGTCGATGTGCCGCTCACCGGTCCCGGTCTGCGGATCGAACACGTCGTAGCCGCCGGTGACCGGCACCAGCAGGCGGCCCGCCATCACGACGCCCGGACCCACCGGGGCCTGGCCGTCGACGGGATTGACCGTGAACCGGTAGCGCATGCCGTTGGCCTCGAAGACGAGCAGTTCGTCGCCCGTCCACCACGTGAGCAGGTCGCCTGAACTCGCCGCGGTGGCGTCTGGTGCGGCGCCGCGCGTCAGCATCGTGCTCGAGATCGTGGTGCCGGTGTCGTCGACGACGTTGACCACCGGCTTTGGCGTCGGCAGGTACACCGCGGTCAGCGTGTCCGACACGGCGATCACCCGCGCGTCGGAGTCGGCGGACACGCCGGGCAGCTCGACGAACTTGGTCTCGGGCTGGTCCTCTTCGTCGGCGGGCTTGAGGAGGGTCAGGCGCATGTCGGCTTGGCCGGGGCAGGCTTCCATCACCGCCACCAGCGCGGTGCTGGCCGCGGCGGAGGTGAACTTGCAGAGCGGTTGGGCCGGGACGTCCGGTTTGATGCGTGCGTCCAGCGCCCCGTAGCTGATCATCCGGACCATGTCCGATCGCCACAGCTCGAGCCGGTTGGCTCCTGCCGAGAGCACGGTGGTGCCGTCGGAGGAGAGCTTGACTGCAGGATCGGCGTACGCGCTGCGGGTGGCGCCGCGCTTGCCGGTCTTGCCGTCGATGGTCGTGACCTGGCCGCAGCCCCGCGGGTCCGGATAGACCGCGACGGCGTTCTGGTACACCGCCGTCACGCCGCATAGTTCGACGTCGCGGGCGTAGGTCCACAGCACGTCGCCGGTCGCGGGGTCGCGGCCGTCCATCTGATCGCCGTCGCCGGTCACCACGCTTCCGCCCGCGACCACCGGCGCTCTGGTCTTCGGGCTCGGCGCGGTCCACAGTTGACGCAGGGCGCCTGGCACGTCGCGCGCCGACTTCAGCGCGGGAACCGGTTCGGCGGCGGGACGGCTCAGCGTCGCGCGGGCGTCGCTGGTCCACCAGATCATGGCGGCGACCACGGCGACCACGGTGGCGATCGCAACGGCGACCAGGACGTCGCTCTTCGTGCGGCGTTCGGGTGTGACCATCGGGTGGCGGCGGTCCCGCTATCCGGTGGTGGGCGCTGCGGCGTTGCTGTTGTTGCGACGACGGCGACGGCGGCGGGGAGCCGAGCGGGCACCCGACGGTGCGTCGGACGACTCGTCGGCCGGTCCGTTCTCGGCCGGTGCCTCGGAACCCTCGACGTGGCCGGACGCCTCCTGACCACCGCGCGTGCGCTGCCGGGTCCGGTTGCGGGTGCGGGGCGGCCGCTCGCCGCTGCCGTCGCCCTCGGTGTTACGGGGACCACGGTCACGGTCGCGCGGTTCGCGCTTCGGCTTGTCGGTGGTCCGCGTCGCCTTGCCGATCGAGCCCTTGGCGTCGGTGGGGATGCGCATCTGCTCGTAGAGGTGGTCGGAACTCGAGTACGTCTCGATGGGGTCCGGGTTGTCCAGGCCGAGCGCCTTGTCGATCATCGTCCACCGGGGCAGCTCGTCCCAGTCGACGAGCGTGACGGCGATGCCGGTCTTGCCCGCGCGGCCGGTGCGGCCGATGCGGTGCACGTAGGCCTGCTCGTCCTCGGGGATCTGGTAGTTGATGACGTGGGTGATGTCGTCGATGTCGATGCCGCGGGCGGCGACGTCGGTGGCGACGAGGACGTCGACGTCACCGTTGCGGAAGGACTTGAGCGCCTTCTCGCGGGCGCCCTGACCCAGGTCGCCGTGGACGGCACCCACCTTGAAGCCGCGCTCTGCGAGTTCGTCGGCGACCTTCTGGGCGGTGCGCTTGGTGCGCGTGAAGATCATCGTCGCGCCGCGGCCCTCGGCCTGCAGGATCCGGGCCACCATCTCGACCTTGTCCAGCGCGTGGGCGCGGTAGGCGAACTGCTCGGTGGTGTCGTGGGTCTGCGACGACTGCGCGGACTCCGCACGGATGTGCGTCGGCTGCGTCATGAACGTGCGGGCCAGGGTGATGATCGGATCCGGCATGGTCGCCGAGAACAGCATCGCCTGCCGCACGTCGGGGATCTGGCGCAGGATGCGCTCGATGTCGGGCAGGAAGCCCAGGTCGAGCATTTCGTCGGCCTCGTCGAGGACCAGCATGCTGAGCCCGCCGAGCTGCAGGTGGCCCTGCTGGGCCAGGTCGAGCAGACGACCGGGGGTGCCGATCACGACGTCGACGCCCTTCTGCAGGGCCTCGATCTGAGCCTCGTAGGGGCGGCCGCCGTAGATGGAGGTGACCGAGAGCTTGCGGTCGCCCGCGCGGAGGTACTTGGCGGCCCCGGCGATGTCCTCGTAGACCTGCAGGCACAGTTCGCGGGTGGGCACGACGACGAGCGCGCGGGGGATGCCGCTGAGTTCGCGGTCGGGGTCGGTGGTGATGCGCTGCAGCATCGGCACGCCGAAGGCCAGGGTCTTGCCCATGCCGGTGCGGGCCTGTCCGATGAGGTCGTCGCCTGCCAGCGCCATCGGCATGGTCAGTTCCTGGATGGCGAAGGGGTGTTCCTTGCCGTCCTCGGCCAGTGCCCGGACGATCTCCTCGCGGACGCCGAGGTCGGCGAACGAGATCTTCGCGGGTTCGGCCTCGACGATCTCGGTGATCTCGACGATCTCGGTCGTGGTGGTCTCTTGAGTCGATTCGGTGGATTCAGTCATGCGTACGGCAGTGCCTTTCGGGGTTCGATCCTCGTAGTCATCGCGGATGTTCACGCGCGCACGAGTTTCGACGAAGTAGCACCGGGGCCCGGGCCTCATAGGTAAGGCAGACCGACTGCGTGCACGCACATTATCTCTGGTCACGACTGCCTGAGCAGGTAAACCACTAGCCATGCTACCCGCTGACGCTCGGAAACCGACGGTCGCGGTGTCGCCGTCTAGAGTCGACGCATGACTCCGACCCAGCCCGCGGCCTCTCCCGAGCAGGCCGCAGCCCCCGGTGTTAACGGCGTGTCGGTGGACCACCCTGGGGTCACCGAACTGTTCGCCCTACTCGCATATGGGGAGGTGGCGGCGTTCTATCGGCTCACCGACGAGGCCCGGATGGCGCCGAATCTGGCGGGCCGGATCAACATGGCCAGCATGGCCGCAGCGGAGATGAACCACTACGAGGTGCTGCGCGAAGCGCTCGAGAGTCGGGGCGTCGACGTGGTGCGCGCGATGACCCGGTACGCGTCGGCGCTGGAGAACTATCACCGCCTCACGACGCCGAGCACGTGGCTCGAGGCCTTGGTCAAGACCTACATCGGCGACGCGCTGGCCGCCGACTTCTACCTCGAGATCGCCGACGCGCTGCCCGACGACGCGGCCGGGGTGGTGCGGGCCGTGTTGTCGGAGACCGGTCACTCGCAGTTCGTGGTCGCGGAGGTGAAGGCGGCGGTGACGGCCAGTGACAAGCAGCGGCACCGCTTGGCGCTGTGGTCGCGTCGCCTGCTCGGCGAGGCCATCACCCAGGCCCAGTTCGTCCTGGCCGACCACGACGAACTCGTCGACCTGGTGATGTCCAGCGGTGGGCTCGCGCAGCTCACCGAGTTCTTCGACCGGCTCCAGAAGACCCACGGCAGGCGCGTCGAGGAACTCGGACTCGCCTGATCGCTACCTGGTGCAGGTCGTGATCATCGAGTTCGAGTTCTGAAGGGCGATCGTGGCACCCGCGCCGTCGACGATCGAGCAGTTGAGTTGCCCGGTGACGCTGGTGGCGGTCACCGAACTCAACGTCACGCCCGGGTCGAGGACCACGGTCTTGTTCCACGGCAACGACACGTTGAGGTCGGTCTTGAGGGCACCCTGGGCGTCGGTGTAGATCACGGTCACCAGGTCGATGAGCGGGCGGGTGCCGGTGACCGAGTAGGTCACCGTGTTGGCTGCCGGTGCCGGCGGCGGTGCTGCCGCGACCGGTGGCGGTGCGACGGTGGCGCTCGGCGACGGGGTCACGGTGGTGACGGTCTCCGGAGGCAGTGACGCGACCGGCGGGAGCACCCGCGGCGTGCTTGCCGCCGGTGGCGCCTTCGAGGTCGTGGCCGGGGCCTGACTGGTCGCGGTCGGCGGGACGACGGTTGCCGACACCGAACCGCTGTCGCCGCCGCCGAGGATGACGACCGTGCAGATCACGGCGACCAGCAGGATCGCGCCTGCGACGCCGCCGACCCAGACCCAGCGGCGGTCGAGGGGTTCGTAGTACTCGTAGATCTCGTCGTCGTCGTATTCGGGTGCCACGTCGTCGGAGTCGTGGTCCTGCGGCGCGTAGCGGTCACTGCCGTAGCGGTCGTTGCCGTAGCGGTCGTACCCGCGGCGGTCATCGGCGTCGAGCACCTGCGTCCGGGGATCCGAGCCACCGTAGGTCGACGAATACGGACTCTCGTAGGTCGAGCCGTAGCCGGAGTCATAGCCGTAACGGCGTTCCCGGCCGTAGTCCCCGTAGGTGCGGTCGGGCCGCCACGACTCCGCGCGCGGCGACCGTCCGGAATACGGCGAATACGGTCGATTCTCCCTGCTCATCACGCTTCCCATGGTCTCGGCGGCATGTCTTCTCCGATGCTAGCGAGACGCAAGTGACGGAAGTGGCTCTAGCGCCCGCATGCGGGGTCACGGTCGGGACTCAGTTGGATCAAGCCCCCGTGTTCGCCGACCGCGTAGCCACCGGCGCACCGCCGGTGTCCCGCGTCCACTAGCCTCAGTGCAGTCAACGCTTTCGAATGAGAAGAGGGTCAGCGGTGGAGGTCAAGATCGGTGTCGCCGACAGCCCGCGCGAGTTGGTTTTCAACAGCGCGCAGGTTCCGAGCGAGGTGGAGCAGCTGATCGCCGACGCGCTGAACCAGGACTCGAAGCTGTTGAGCCTGACCGACGAGAAGGGCCGCCGCTTCCTGGTGCAGACCGCGAAGATCACCTACGTGGAGATCGGTGCCGCCGATACGCGCCGCGTGGGCTTCGGCATCGGCACCGTCGGCTCCGAGGCGGTCAAGAACGCGTAAGCGGCACGTGTGACAGTCCGCCCCAGGCGAACTGCACGGTGCCGTCGACCGCTGCTTCCTTGGAGATCGGCCGGTCGGCGTTCAGCCAGTACCGCGCGCTGTCGACACTGACGGCCACCAGGCCGACGGCGATCATCCGGGCGCGGTGCGCCTCGAGGCCGGAGTCGATGCTGATCAGGTCGAACACCGCGTCCGTGCAGGAGTCGGTGGCGGCCTTCACCTGTTCTGCCACCTGCGGTTCGGTGACGTAGTCGTTCTCGAATATCAGCCGGTAGCCCTGGCCGTCGTGCTCGATGAAGTCGAAGAACGCGCCGACGGCGGCGTGCAGTCGCTGCCGGTTGTCGGTGGTGGTGCGCAGTGCCTGCCGCACGCCCGAGACCAAGTTGTCGACGTGGCGCTGCAGCACCGCGAGATAGAGTTCGAGCTTCGACGAGAAGTGTTGGTAGAGCACCGGTTTCGAGACGCCGGCACGATCTGCGATCTCGTCCATGCCTGCCGCGTGGTAGCCCCGGTCGACGAACACCTCGCTGGCGGCGATGAGCAGCTGGCCACGCCGTTCGTCGCGTGGCAGCCGGTTCCCCCGCCGATTGCCCGCCGGCCGCGCCGAGGGGCCATCGCCGTTCGCCGGTTGCCCGCCTCTCCTCTCGGCGGCGTTGGCGAGTTCGCTCATCACGTCCTCAATCTCCGACCGCGAGGGACTGACCCCCCGAATGGTCACTGGTTGGCCGGACATGGTCCGGCAGTTCATCGCAACGACACTACTACTCCCGGTTGGGGCATCGCGTGATCTGCGCCTCGGGGTGATCCGGTGGCGCGCCGGAGCCGATCACGGGCGTCGCTGTGCCATTCTGGTCCGGTGACCTACGACCAAGGGCGTCGATGGGGCGAGCGCAGCGACGGGAGGAATACCGGAGGCGAGCGCGGTGACGCGGCGTACAGAGGCGGCGGTCGCGCCCCCGTGCTGCGCAACGAGTGGCGTGAGCCGCTGCGCGCGCAACGGGATCCGGTCGCGGGCGACACGGGGCGGCCGCGTTCCAACCGCGACGAGCACAGGCAGTGGCGCAAGCAGACGTGGCTGGGTCGCTTCGTCTCCACCTACGGCTGGCGCGCCTACGCGCTCCCCGTCCTCGCCGTCCTCACGGCCATCGTGCTGTTCCAGACCGTCACGTCACCGTCGACGGTGGAGCCCGTCGACGCCGCGGGCCCGGTGCAGGGCCCCCCGACGTTCGACGCGTCGAGCACCGCGATCATCGGTGCTCCGCCCAAGGGCCTGACCCAGTTCGACGCGAACCTGCCGACGGGCATCCTGCCCGAGGGCGGGGCCTTTACCGAGGCGGGCGCCAAGACGTGGCACGTCGTACCCGGCACCTCGCCGAGAGTCGGGGAGGGCACCACCAAGACGTTCACCTACACCGTCGAGGTCGAGGACGGCATCGACACCGCGGCCATCGGTGGTGACGAGGCGTTCGCGCGCATGGTCACCGAGACGCTGGCCAACCCCAAGAGTTGGACGCACAATCCGCAGTTCGCCTTCGTCCGCACCGACGACCCCGCGCAGGCGCCCGACTTCCGGATCTCGCTGACGTCGCCGATCACGGTCCGCGAGGGCTGCGGCTACGACATCCAGCTTGAGGCGTCCTGCTACAACCCGGCCTACCTCACCGACCAGCCGCGGGTGTTCGTCAACGAGGCGCGCTGGGTGCGCGGCGCGGTGCCGTTCCAGGGCGACATCGGGTCCTACCGCCAGTATCTGATCAACCACGAGGTCGGCCACGCCATCGGCTATCAGCGCCACGAACCGTGCGCCGAGAACGGCGCGCTGGCGCCGATCATGATGCAGCAGACGTTCTCCACCAGCAACGACGACGACGCGAAGTTCGACCCCGAGTCGGTGCAGGCCGACGGCAAGACCTGCCGCTTCAACCCCTGGCCCTACCCGATCGCCTGATCACCCCTCCCTTCTCCCCACCACCTCCCGCGAGCGTGCGTGTCTGCGGGCGACACGCCGGGCAGGAACCCGAGTTCACGCACGCTCGCCGGAGCAGCGGCTGGGGTCGTCGCTGCCGGGAAGGTCTGGCAGGCGATTGTCGTTGAACATCTGAGCCTGGTGTGATGGTCATCAGGAACAGACTTCGATCGAGGGAGTACCGGTGTCCTCACCGCTGCCGCCGCTGGTGGAACCCGCCGCGTCACTGACGCGCGAAGAAGTGGCGCGCTACAGCCGCCACCTGATCATCCCGGACCTCGGCGTCGACGGGCAGAAGCGCCTGAAGAACGCGCGAGTACTCGTCATCGGCGCCGGCGGGCTTGGCTCGCCGACGCTGCTCTACCTGGCCGCCGCGGGCGTCGGCACCATCGGCATCGTCGAGTTCGACGTCGTCGACGAGTCGAACCTGCAGCGCCAGATCATCCACGGCCAGTCCGACATCGGGAAATCGAAGGCACGCAGCGCCGCCGAGTCCATCAGCGAGATCAACCCGCTGGTCAATGTCGTCCTGCACGAAGTGCGCCTGGAACCCGACAATGCCGTCGAACTGTTCGAGCAGTACGACCTGATCCTGGACGGCACCGACAACTTCGCGACCCGCTATCTCGTCAACGACGCGGCCGTGCTGGCGGGCAAGCCCTACGTGTGGGGCTCGATCTACCGTTTCGAGGGACAGGTGTCGGTGTTCTGGGAGGACGCGCCGAACGGGCTGGGCCTGAACTACCGCGACCTCTACCCGGAGCCGCCGCCACCGGGGATGGTGCCGTCGTGCGCCGAGGGCGGCGTGCTCGGCATCCTGTGCGCGTCGATCGCGTCGGTGATGGGCACCGAGGCCATCAAGCTGCTGACCGGCATCGGCGATCCGCTGCTCGGCAGGCTGATGGTCTACGACGCGCTGGACATGACCTACCGGACGATCAAGATCCGCAAGGACCCGGCGACGCCGAAGATCACCGAGCTGATCGACTACGAGGCGTTCTGCGGCGTGGTGTCCGACGAGGCTGCCGCGGCCGCGTCCGGCGCCACCGTCACACCGCGCGAGCTGCGCGACATGCTCGACTCGGGCAAGAAGGTCGCGCTGATCGACGTGCGCGAACCCGTCGAGTGGGACATCAACCACATCGACGGCGCCGAGCTGATCCCCAAGTCCGCGCTCGAGGCCGGCGACGGGCTGGCGCGTCTGCCGCACGACCGGGTTCCAGTGCTGTACTGCAAGACCGGGGTTCGCTCCGCGGAGGCGCTTGCAGCGGTGAAGAAGGCCGGTTTCGCCGACGCACTGCACCTGCAGGGCGGGATCGTGGCGTGGGCCAAGCAACTCGAACCCGACATGGTCATGTACTGACGCCGAATCTGCCGGTCAACGCCTTAGGCTGTGGCCGTGACTGTCGACGGGCCGCCTGAACACGTGCTGGCGGCGTTCGGTCTGACCGGGCTGCGTCCGGTCGAACTCGGACCCAGTTGGGAGGGTGGCTGGCGCTGCGGCGAGGTCGTGCTGTCGATGGTGGCCGATCCCGCTCGTGCCGCATGGTCGGCCAAGGTGCGCGAGACGCTGTTCGTCGACGGCGTGCGACTGGCCCGGCCGGTCCGCTCCACCGACGGCCGCTACGTCGTGGCCGGGTGGCGCGCCGACACCTTCGTCGCAGGCAGCCCCGAACCCCGGCACGACGAGGTGGTGTCGGCGGCCGTCCGCCTGCACGAGGCCACCGCGAAGCTCGAGCGTCCGCGGTTCCTGACGCAGCCGCCTGGCGTGCCTTGGAACGAGGTCGACGTCTTCACCGCCGCGGACCGCGCGGCATGGGAGGACCGCCCGTTGCACTCGCTGCCGCCCGGGGCGATGGTCGCACCGAGTGCCGCCGACGGACAGCGCTCGATCGATCTGCTCAATCAGCTTGCCGCACTGCGCAAGCCCACCCGAGCCCCCAGTCAACTGGTGAACGGCGACATGTACGGCACGGTGCTGTTCGCAGGCACGGCCGCGCCCGGCATCACCGACATCACCCCGTACTGGCGGCCAGGGTCCTGGGCAGCGGGTGTCGTGGTGGTGGACGCGCTGGCGTGGGGTGAGGCCGACGACGGCCTGGTCGAGCGCTGGGCGTCGCTGCCGGAGTGGCCGCAGATGTTGTTGCGGGCGCTGATGTTCCGGCTCGCCGTCCACGCCCTGCACCCGCGCTCGACGGCCGCGGCCTTCCCGGGTCTGGCGAGGACCGCGGCGCTGGTCCGGCTGGTGCTCTAGAACTCGTGCCGCACGTCGCGTAGCGGCACCCGGCCGTCGACGGCGAGTACGCCCTCGGCGCGGAGTCGTTCGAGTTGGACGGTCGCCAGGTGCGGAGCGGGTCGGCCGGACGCGGTGATCACCCGGTGCCACGGCAGATCCGACGAGTCCGTGCGCATGATCCAGGCGACGATGCGTGGGCTCGAAAGGTCTGCCGCGGCTGCGATGTCACCGTAGGTCGACACGCTTCCCGCCGGGATGGCCGCAACCAGCGCGCGGACCCGCTCGACCTGCTCGTCGGTGATCGGGGCCATGGTCAGCCCAGTCGGTCGCGGATCACCGAGGCCGTGTCAGCCGGTTTCGCCAGGGGCACCATGTGGTCGCAGTCCCATTCCAGCAGCGTGAAGTCGGTGCTGGCGTCCAGAGCGGCGATCAATTCGTCGCTGGCGTAGGGCGGCTGGGTGCGGGTCGCCCGGATCAGCGTCGTCGGGGTGCCGTCGCGCGGAATGGGAACCGGGCGGGTCAGTTCGCTCCAGTAGGACAGCATCGCGGGCACGCTGATGCGCCAGCCGACGCGTCCGTTGGGCAGGTCGATCAGGTGCTCGTCGAGTTCGCGTTCGAGTTCCGCGTCATCGACCTCGCCCCAGGAGCCGTCGAGCTTCTCGGCCCTCGCCTCGGCGCGATCGGCATAGTCGGGGGAGTCGTACATCTGGTTGGCGATCTCCCGCATCCACGCTCCGTCGAGGCCGACGGCGGGATCGAGCAGCACCAGTGCGTCGACGAGATCCGGCCGTGCCGCAGCGAGATTGAGCGAGACGGCACCACCGAACGAGTGGCCGACGACCACCACCGGTGCACCGCCCTCGGCGTCGAGCAGCGCGGCCAGCGCGGCCACGTTCGCCTCGATGGTCCACGGCGCATCCCATGACGAGCGGCCGTGGCCCAGCAGGTCCGGAGCGAGGACGCCGACGCCCGACAGGTGGTTGGTCGCCAGCGATTCCCACCGTCGGCCGTGCCCGGTCAGGCCGTGGACGAGCAGGACGCGGGCGGGCTCGGGCGAGCCGAAGCGGTACACGTGCAGCGGTGAAGTCACCCCACGATGCTGCCAGCCCGAGGTCAGGGCCTCTTGTCGGACCCCCGTGGTGTCATTTCACCGTGCCCGCCTCACACACCGCGTTGACGCCAGAGTCGCTGACCGAACCCGGCCTGCGTGGCACCGTGCGGCTACTCGGTGGTCCCGGCACCGGCAAGTCGGCACTGCTGGTGCGCACGGCGGCGGCGCACGTGGCTGCTGGGACCGATCCGGAATCCGTTCTCCTGCTGACGGGTTCCGCGACGCTCGGCGGCCGGGCGCGCGCCGCGGTGACGGCTGCGCTCCTCGGTGGCGGCGGACCCGTCGCGGTGCGCGAACCGTTGGTGCGCACCGTGCACTCCTACGCCTTCGCCGTGCTCCGCCTCGCCGCCCAGCGCAACGGGGACCCGCCGCCGCGGCTCGTCACCAGCGCCGAGCAGGACGGCATCATCCGCGAGATGCTGGCAGGCGACGTGGAGGACGGCGCGGCATCGTCGGTGGACTGGCCGGCCTCGCTGCGTCCGGCGCTGAGCACGGTGGGCTTCGCGACCGAACTGCGCGACCTGCTGGCACGGTGCACCGAGCGTGGCGTCGATCCCGTTGCGCTGCAACGCCTCGGCAGGCGGACGGGCCGCCAGGAGTGGATCGCCGCGGGCCAGTTCGCGCAGTCCTACGAGCAGATCATGCTGCTGCGTTCGGCCGTGGGCATGGCGGCGCCGCAGGCCACGGTCCCGGCGCTGGGTGCGGCCGAACTCGTCGGCGCCGCGCTCGACGCCCTCGCCGCCGATCCCGACCTGCTCGCCGCCGAGCGAGCCAGGGTCAAGCTGCTGCTCGTCGACGACGCTCAGCACCTCGACCCGCAGGCCGCGCTACTCGTCCGCGTGCTGGCCGCGGGCGCCGAACTCGCCGTCATCGCAGGCGATCCGCACCAGACGGTGTACGGCTATCGCGGTGCGGACCCGGCGCTGCTCGAGCCCGGCGACGAACCGGCGATCGTGCTGACCCGGTCGCACCGCTGCGCACCGGCCGTGGCCCGCGCCGTGGCGGGCGTGGCGAGCCGGCTGCCCGGCGTGGACGAGGTCAGGCACCTCACCCCGGCCGACGACCGGCCGGGGTCGGTGGCGGTGCGGATCGCGGCCACCTCGCACGCGGAGTCGGCCCTCATCGCCGACGCGCTGCGACGCGCACACCTCGTCGACGGCGTGCCCTGGTCGCAGATGGCGGTCATCGTCCGGTCGGTACCGAGGTCAGGCACCGCACTCGCCCGCGCGTTGACGGCCGCGGGCGTGCCGGTGGAGCAGCCCTCGCCGTCCACGCCGCTGACCGAGCACCCGGTCGTCGCGGGTCTGCTGCTGGTGCTCGACGCCGTGGCGGACGGCCTGACCGGTGCGGCCGCAACGGCGTTGCTCACCGGCCCGCTGGGCGGAGTGGACCCGGTATCGCTGCGCCAGTTGCGTCGTACGCTGCGCCGCGCGGACGGCAGCGCACCGCCGCGCGAGTTCGCCGACCTGCTGCTCGACGCGCTGGAGGGGCGCGGCCCAGATCTGCCCGACCACCTCGCGCGGCCCGTTCGGCGCGTCCGGTCGGTACTGACGGCGGCCCGCCGCAGCCAGCGCGACGACCTCGATCCGCGCTTCGTGCTGTGGCAGGCGTGGCACCAGTGCGGTCTGCAGCGTCGGTGGCTCACTGCCGTCGAGCGCGGCGGTTCGTCGGCGGGGCAGGCCGGCCGCGACCTCGACGCCGTCACCGCCCTCTTCGACGTCGCCGAGCAGTACGTCACCCGCACCACCGGTGCGTCGCTCGCCGGCCTGGTGGACCACGTGCGCGCCATGACGCTGCCCCCTGCGGCGCGCGGTGAGGTGGCGCCGGGTGAGACGGTGGCGGTGCTCAGCGCGCACTCCGCGCTCGGCCGCGAGTGGGAGTTCGTGATCGTCGCGGGCGTGCAGGAAGGGTTGTGGCCCAACACCGTTCCGCGTGGCGGCATCCTCGGCACGCAGCGGCTGGTCGACGTCCTCGACGGCGTCGTCGACGGGCCGGACACCCCCGTCTCGAGCACGGCGCCCCTGCTGGCCGAGGAGCGCCGTCTGCTGGTCGCCGCACTCGGGCGGGCGCGCAACCACGTCCTCGTCACCGCGGTCGACAGCGACGAGGGCGACGAGGCGATGCTGCCGTCGACGTTCTGTGACGAGGTCGCCGCGCTGGCCACCGAGCGGCCCGACGCAGACGACGCGCCGCTGCTGGCTCCCCGCGTGCTCGCGCCCACCGCGGTGGTCGGTCGCCTGCGCGCGGTGGTGTGTGCGCCCGCCGAGGCGGTCGACCCGCATGCACGCGCTTGTGCGGCAACGCAGTTGGCACGTCTCGCCGCGGCGGGCGTGGCGGGGGCGACCCCGGACCAGTGGCACGCCACCACGACGCCGTCCACCGAAGCGCCGCTGTGGGACGGTGACGACCATGTCGTCACGATGTCGCCGTCGACGTTGCAGACGCTGACCGACTGCCCGCTGCGGTGGCTGTTGGAGCGCCACGGCGGTCAGGACGGCCGCGACGTCCGGTCGGCGCTTGGCTCGGTGGTGCACGCGCTGGTGTCGGACTCGTCGAAGAGCGAGGACCAGATGCTGGCCGACCTCCAAACCCTCTGGTCCGCACTGCCCTTCGACGCAGAGTGGTACTCCGCCAACGAGCTGGGCAGGCACCGGACCATGCTCTCCGCGTTCACCCAGTGGCGCGCCCAGACCCGTGGCGAACTGACCGAGGTGGGTACCGAGATCGAGGTCGACGGCGTCGTCACGCCCGTCGACGGGAACGGTCCGGCCGTGCGGGTGCGTGGGCGCGTCGACCGGCTCGAGCGTGATGCCGAGGACCGGCTGGTCGTCATCGACCTCAAGACCGGCAAGTCACCGGTCAGCAAGGACGACGCGCAGCGGCACGCCCAGCTCGCGACCTACCAGCTCGCGGTGGCCGAGGGACTGGTGCCCCAGGGCGATCAGGCAGGCGGCGGGCGGCTCGTGTACCTGGGCAAGATCGGATCGACCGGCCCGACCGAGCGCGAGCAGGATCCGATGACCGACGACGGCCAGGCGCAGTGGCGCCAGACCGTGGGGGAGGCCGCTTCCGCCACGCAGGGCCCGCACTTCACGGCGCGGGTCAACGACGGCTGCGCGCACTGCCCGGTGCGCGCGATGTGCCCGGCGCAGGCCGCGATGGAGGGACGCCCGTGACACCGCGTTACAGCCCAGCCGAACTCGCCGACGCGCTCGGCATCTTCGCGCCCACCGAGGAGCAGGCGGCCGTCATCGCCGCCCCGCCGGGGCCGCTGGTCGTGATCGCCGGTGCCGGTGCGGGCAAGACCGAGACGATGGCCGCCCGGGTGGTGTGGCTGGTCGCCAACGGCTATGCCACACCAGGGCAGGTGCTCGGGCTGACGTTCACGCGCAAGGCCGCAGGCCAACTGCTGCGCAGGGTGCGGACCCGGCTGTCCAGGCTGGCGGGCGTGGGTCTGGCCGCCGGCGCGCCGAGCATCGAGGAGCACGCCACCGTGAGCACGTATCACGCGTTCGCCGGAACGCTGCTGCGCGACCACGGGCTGCTGCTGCCGGTCGAGCCCTCCACCCGGCTGATCACCGAGACGGAGCTGTGGCAGTTGGCCTTTCGGGTGGTGTGCGAACACCCCGGCGCGCTGGAGACCGAGAAGTCTCCCGCGGCGATCACCGCGATGGTGCTGCGGTTGTCGGGTCAGCTCGCCGAGCACCTCGTCGACACGGGTCAGCTGCGCGACACCCACCTGGAGCTGGAACGGCTGGTGCACACGCTGCCTCCCGGTCCGCGGCAGCGCGACACCGGCCCGAATCAATCGTTGCTCAAGATGCTCGGCACGCAGACCGAGCGCACGGTGCTGATTCCGATGATCGACGCGTTGCACGAGCGCATGCGGGCCGAGAACGTCATGGACTTCGGCATGCAGATGTCGTCGGCCGCACGGTTGGCGGAGCGCTTCCCGCGGGTCGGTGCGGAACTGCGCGCCCGGTACCGCGTCGTCCTGCTCGACGAGTACCAGGACACCGGTCATGCGCAGCGCGTCGCGCTCTCGTCGCTGTTCGGTGGCGGCGTCGACGACGACCTGGCGCTGACCGCGGTGGGCGACCCGATCCAGTCGATCTACGGGTGGCGTGGCGCCTCGGCCACGAACTTGCCCCGATTCACCACCGACTTCCCGCTGTCCGACGGGACCCCGGCCCCCACGCTCGAACTGCGGACAAGCTGGCGCAACCCGCCCAGCGCCCTGCACCTGGCCAACGCCGTGTCCGCGGAGGCGCGTCGCCGATCGGTCGAGGTACGCGAACTGCTGCCAAGGCCCGGCGCACAGCCCGGCACGATCCGCTGCACGTTGCACTCCGACGTATCGGTCGAACGCGGTTGGGTGGCAGATCAATTGGCGCGTGCCTACCACGCCGCGCTCGAGGCGGGCGAGGCCGCGCCGACCGCCGCGGTGCTGGTACGCCGCAACGCCGACGCGGTACCCATGGCCGACGCGCTCACCGAGCGCGGCGTGCCGGTCGAGGTCGTCGGTCTCGCGGGGCTGCTCGCCATACCGGAGGTGGCCGACGTGGTCGCGACGCTGCGGCTCGCCGCCGAGCCGATGGCGGGCACGGCCGCGGTCCGCGTGCTGACCGGGCCGCGGTGGCGTCTCGGCGCCGCGGACCTGGCAGCGCTGTGGCGGCGTGCGGTCGAACTGGACCGGCTCGACACCGCCCGGGATCGCAGCTCGATCGGGGACATCGTCGCGTCGGCCGCCCCGGACGCCGACGCCGCGTGCCTCGCGGACGCCATCTGCGATCCCGGCCCCGCCGACCGCTACTCCACCGAGGGCTACCGGCGGATCGTGGCGCTGAGCCGCGAGCTGACGATGTTGCGCGGCCAGTTGCACCACCCGCTACCGGAACTCGTCGCGGAGGTGCGCCGGACGATGGGCGTGGACACCGAAGTCCGGGCGGCGCAACCGGTTTCGGCTGGCTGGACGGGGTCCGAGCACCTCGACGCGTTCGCCGACGTGGTGGCCGACTACGCCGCGCGCCCCTCGGCGACCGTCGGGGGGCTGCTCGCGTACCTCGACGCCGCGGCCGAGGTGGAGAACGGTCTGGCTCCGGCCGACGTCTCGGTCTCGCGCGATCGCGTGCAGATCCTCACCGTGCACGCCGCCAAGGGCCTGGAGTGGCAGATCGTCGCCGTCCCGCACCTCAGTGTCCGGGTGTTCCCGTCGACGGCGATGGCGCGCACCTGGCTCAGCGACGCGGGCGACCTCCCGCCCCTGCTGCGCGGTGACCGGGCCACGCTGTCCGAACACGGCGTGCCGGTGCTCGACACGTCCGACGTGAACGACCGCAAGGCGCTGTCGGACAAGATCACCGCGCACAAGCGCACCCTCGATCAGCGCCGGGGCGACGAGGAGCGACGGCTGCTGTACGTGGCGCTGACCCGCGCCGAGGACACCCTGCTGCTGTCCGGTCACCACTGGGGCGCCACGGAGTCCAAGCCTCGCGGGCCGTCGGAGTTCCTGCTGGAGATCAAGGACGTCATCGACCAGGCAGCCGCCGCCGGTCAGCCGTGCGGGGTCGTCGAGCACTGGGCACCGGAACCCGCCGACGGGGAACCCAACCCGCTGCGCGACGAGGTGATCGAGCGGCAGTGGCCCGGCGGCCGGTCCGGCGCCGACGACGTCGAAGCGGGCGCCGCGCTCGTCGCACGCGCACTCGCCGGCGATCTGGCGCAGCCGGTCCCCGCCGAGCCCACGGGGGAGGGCGCGGGCGTCGACGACGCCCAGGCGTGGGAGGCCGACGTCGACGCGCTACTCGCCGAACGGCAGAAGGCCGCGCACCGGCCGCCGCCCGTGCTGCCCGCCCACCTGTCGGTCAGCGCGCTCGTCGACGTGGGGCGCGACCCCGACGGCGCGCTGCGGCGGCTGCAGCGCAGGCTTCCCGCCCGGCCCGATCCACATGCCCTGCTGGGCACGGCGTTCCACGACTGGGTGCAGCGCTTCTTCCACGCCGAGCGGTTGTTCGACCTCGAGGACCTGCCCGGCGCGGTCGACGGAGAACTCGGCCGCGTCGAATCCGACCGGCTGGCCGAACTGCAGGCCGCGTTCGCAACGTCCGCGTGGGCGTCCCGCACGCCCACCGACGTCGAGGTGCCGTTCGACATGGTCGTCGGCGCCACGGTCGTGCGGGGTCGCATCGACGCGGTGTTCGCCGACGACGACGGCGGGTTCACCGTCGTCGACTGGAAGACCGGCGATCCCCCGGCCGACGACGAGGACCTGCGCCACAACGCCGTTCAGCTAGCGGTGTACCGGTTGGCGTGGGCCGCGACCCACGGCATCGAGCCCGCGATGGTCCGGGCGGCGTTCCACTACGTGCGCAGCGGTGTCACCGTGACGCCCGACGAACTGCCCGACGCCGCGGAACTCGCGACGCTGCTCGAGGTCGCCTAGCGCGGGGTGTTGCGGTAGACCTTCAGCGCCTGCATCACCATCGGCACCTGCAGCGGCAGCCGGGCGATGGCGCCGACGCGGGCCGGCCAGCCCTTGCTCCACCACAGGCGGACCATGTTGACGTTGGCGGGGAAGACCGCGAGGTACAGCGCGATCGCCGCCAGCGCGCCGAGGCGGCGCGTCCTGGGCACCAGCAGCAGTGCGCCGGTCGCGACCTCCGCGACGCCCGAGGCGTGCGTGTAGACCCGTGCGCTGCCGGGCAGTTCGGCGGGAACGATGGTGTCGAACGGCTTGGGAGCCACGAAGTGCAGGGCGCCCATGCCGACCAGCATCGCTCCCATTCGCTGCGCTGTGGCCTGGCTACGGGTGTCGACGCGCGATGGCGTGAGGGAGGTCATGGTTACATTGTGCTGTGCAGCGCCTTCGGCTAGTGATGGGGCCTCGTGGCGAGGGGTAAGTTGCGTCGCCGCCTGCAGCGGCTCGACCAGGAGAACCTGAGCGCACGCCACGACGCGGCGCTGGTCGAGGTCCTGACGATCCCCGAGGACTTCGTCAGTCCCGCACGCAGGATCGCGATGCGCGTGGTCTACGCGCTCGGAGCGCTGTTCGCGGCGGTGGCCATCGTCTACCTGGATCGGCACGGCTACCGCGACATCGAGTCGGCCCCGGACGCGAACAACCCGCTGTCGCTACTGGACTGCCTGTACTACGCCACCGTGTCGCTGTCGACGACGGGCTATGGCGACATCACGCCGGTCACGGACTCGGCACGGCTGATCAACGTCTTGGTGATCACCCCGCTGCGGGTGGCGTTCCTGATCGTGCTCATCGGCACCACGGTCGAGACGTTGACCACGCAGTCGCGACAAGCTCTCAAGATTCAGCGTTGGAGGAAGTCCGTGCGCAATCACACCGTCGTCGTCGGCTACGGCACCAAGGGCAGGACTGCGGTCACCGCGATGGTCAGCGACGGCGTCGCACCGGGCAACATCGTGGTGGTCGAGCAGAACGACTTCGCGCTCGAACGGGCGAAGGCCGCCGGTCTGGTCACCGTGCGAGGCGACGGCACCAAGGCCGAGGCGCTGAGACTTGCCAGCGTCCAGCACGCGGAGACGATCATCGTGGCCGCCAACAGCGACTCCGATTCCGTCCTCGTCACGCTCACCGCCCGTGAACTCGCGCCCAAGGCCAAGATCATCGCCGCGGTCCGCGAGGCCGAGAACCAGCACCTGCTCAAGCAGTCCGGCGCCGACACCACCGTCGTGACCTCGGAGACGGCGGGCCGGCTGTTGGGCATCGCCAAGCAGACCCCCAGCGTGGTTGAGGTCATGGAGGACCTGCTGACCCCCGACGCGGGCTTCGCGATCGCCGAGCGTCCGGTCACCGCCAAGGAGGTCGGGGCGTCGCCGCGACACATGAAGGAGATCGTGCTGGGCGTGGTCCGCAACGGCCAGCTGCTGCGGGTCGACCTGCCGGAGGCCGACGCGGTCGAACTCGGCGACAAGCTGCTGGTCATCAAGACCGCCAATTCGGAGGACTGACCGCCGCATGACCGACTTCACCCTGCGCAACGTCCCGCTGCTCTCACGCATCGGCGCTGACCGCGCAGACGTCCTGCGCACCGACGTCGACGCCGCGATCGCTGGCTGGCCGGATGCGCTGCTGCTGCGGGTCGATCGGCGCAACCAGGTGCTGATCTCCAACGGCCGGGTGGTGCTGACCTCCGCCGTCAAGTACGCCGACCACCCCGACGAACACGCGGTGTTCCTCGGTCGGATGCCCGACGGCAGGCACGTCTGGGGCGTGCGCGCCGCGCTGGAGGCGCCCGAGGATCCGACCGCCGAGACCGAGCTGCTCGACCTGCGCCGCGCAGGCACCGTGTTCGACGACGTCAGCGCTCAGCTGGTCTCTACGGCGACCGCGCTGCTCAACTGGCACGACCACGCCCGCTTCAGCCCCGTCGACGGGTCGCCGACGAAGGCGATCAAGAGCGGCTGGGGCCGGATCAACCCCAGCAACGGCCAGGAGGAGTTCCCGCGGATCGACCCGGCGATCATCTGCCTGGTGCACGACGGTCACGACCGCGCGGTACTGGCCCGCCAGACGGTGTGGCCCGAGCGGCTGTTCTCACTGCTCGCCGGCTTCGTCGAGGCGGGGGAGTCGTTCGAGGCCTGCGTGGTGCGTGAGATCAACGAGGAGGTCGGGCTGTCGGTCACCGACGTCCGCTACCTCGGCAGCCAGCCGTGGCCGTTCCCGCGCTCGCTGATGGTCGGCTTCCACGCCATCGGCGACCCGGAGCAGGAGTTCTCGTTCAACGACGGCGAGATCGCCGAGGCAGGCTGGTTCACCAGGGCCGAGGTCCGCGACGCGCTCGAGAACGGCGACTGGAGCAGCGACTCGGCGTCGCGACTGCTGCTGCCCGGGTCGATCTCGATCGCAAGGGAGATCATCGAGTCCTGGGCTGCGCTGGACTAGCGGTCACCGCTAGCCGCCGAGCTTGGCCTTGACCTGCTTGGCGCTCGGGTTCGTCAGCGTCGACCCGTCGGGAAACTTCACGGTCGGCACGACGTGGTTGCCGTTGTTGACCGATCCGACGAACTCGGCGGCCTCGGGGTCGGCCTCGATGTCGACCTCGGTCCAGGAGATGCCCTCGGACTTCAGCGCGGTCTTGAGGCGGGAGCAGAAGCCGCACCACGACGTCGTGTACATGGTCAGGCCAGAAGAAGTTGAAGTGCTCATGGGTTTCACAACGTATCGGACCTGGAGAAGATGCCCGATGTCCGATCGCCCTGCCAAGATGGTCGGCATGCCCAGTCCAGGTTCTGCGGCGCCGACCGAAGGGCTCCTCGACGATCTCGACGAGGAGCAGCGCGAGGCCGTCCAGGCGCCGCGTGGTCCGGTGTGCGTGCTCGCCGGCGCGGGCACCGGCAAGACCAGGACCATCACGCGTCGCATCGCGCACCTCGTCGCCTCGGGCCACGTCGCGCCCAGCCAGGTCCTGGCCGTCACCTTCACCTCCCGTGCCGCGGGCGAGATGCGCCTGCGGTTGCGGTCGCTCGATCAGCAGGCCGGTGGCGTCGGCACCGGTTCGGTCCAGGCCATGACCTTCCACGCTGCCGCCCGCCGTCAGTTGCAGTACTTCTGGCCGCGTCTGGTCGGCGACACGGGTTGGGAGCTGCTCGACAGCAAGTTCTCCGTCGTCGCGCAGGCCGCCAATCGGGCAGGCATGAAGACCGGCACCGATGACGTCCGCGACCTCGCGGGCGAGATCGAGTGGGCCAAGGCGTCGTTGATCAGTCCCGAGACCTATCCCGCCGAGGTCGCCAAGGCGGGCCGGGACATCCCGTTCGACGCCGCCAAGGTGGCGGCGGTCTACGCCGGCTACGAGGCCGCCAAGGCGCGCCGCGAGGGCACGACGCTGCTGGACTTCGACGACCTGCTGCTGCACACTGCGGCCGCGATCGAGAACGACGCGGCGGTGGCGCAGGAGTTCCGCGACCGCTACCGCTGCTTCGTCGTCGACGAGTACCAGGACGTGACGCCGCTGCAGCAGCGCGTGCTCGACGCCTGGCTCGGCGAGCGCGACGACCTGACCGTCGTCGGCGACGCCAACCAGACCATCTACTCGTTCACGGGCGCCACTCCGAACTACCTGCTCGACTTCTCGCGCCGGTTCCCCGAGGCCACGGTCGTCCGCCTCGAACGTGACTACCGGTCCACCCCACAGGTGGTGTCGCTGGCCAACCGGGTCATCGGAGCGGCGCGCGGCCGGATGGCGGGCAGTCGGCTGCACCTGGTGGGTCAGCGTCCGCCGGGCCCGGAGCCGTCGTTCAGCGAGAACCCCGACGAGGTCGCCGAGGCCACCGCGGTGGCGAAGAACATCAAGAAGCTGATCGAGGCGGGCACGCCGCCCGCGGAGATCGCGGTGCTCTACCGGATCAACGCCCAGTCCGAGGTGTACGAGGAAGCGCTGACCGCGGCGGGGGTGGCGTTCCAGGTGCGCGGCGGCGAGGGCTTCTTCAGCAGGCAGGAGATCCGGCAGTCCCTGCTCGCGCTGCAGCGTGCGGCCGAGCGGGGCGTCGAGGTGGCCGGCCCCGAATTGGCCGCGGGGGTGCGCGAACTGCTCGAACCGCTGGGGCTGACGACCGAGGCGCCTGCGGGCACCCGGGCCCGCGAGCGCTGGGAGGCACTGACCGCGCTCGCCGAACTCGTCGACGAGGACGTCGCCCAGCGTCCCGAACTCACCCTGCCCGCCCTGGTGACCGAACTGCGCCAGCGCGCCGACTCCCGGCATCCACCGGTGGTCCAGGGCGTGACGCTGGCGTCGCTGCACGCCGCGAAGGGCCTGGAGTGGGACGCGGTGTTCCTGGTGGGCCTGGCAGACGGGACACTACCCATCTCGCATGCGCTGTCCCACGGTGCCGACAGCGAGGCCGTGGAAGAGGAACGCCGGCTGTTCTACGTCGGAATCACAAGGGCGCGTGTGCATCTCGCGCTGAGCTGGGCGCTGGCCCGTGCGCCGGGCGGGCGGCAGGGGCGCAAGCCGTCGAGGTTCCTCAACGGCGTCGCGCCGCACACCGCTGCCGACACCGGCGGCGCCAAGCCGCGTCGGCAGCGCGGCCCCGCCCCGCGGTGCCGGGTGTGCAACGCAGCGCTGTCGACGCCGGCGTCGATCATGCTGCGACGGTGCGAGAACTGCCCGTCGGACATCAACGAGGACCTGCTGGCCGAGCTGAAGGACTGGCGTTCGCGCACCGCCAAGGAGATGAGCGTGCCCGCCTACGTGGTGTTCACCGACAACACGCTGATCGCGATCGCCGAGACCCTGCCGACCGACGACGCTGCGCTCGTCGCGATTCCGGGCATCGGGGCACGCAAGCTCGAACAGTTCGGACCCGACGTCCTGGAGTTGGTCCGCAGCCGTTCGTGAAACTGCCACGCATCGCAAAGATCACGCCAAAAGCGCTGGTCAGAAAATCGCTTGTGGCTTTTTCGTGTTAGCGTCTAGCCTCATAGACGCCTTCACGGGCGCCCCAATGACAGGCATGGAGAGGAGGTCCGGCGACATGATCAGCATTCCGTTTACCGGCGTAGTCGCTTCCGGCGGCCTCCTCGGCGTCGCATGGGCCGACCGTATCCACCCGGCCCACCATGCCATTCCGAATGCCGCCGTCGCGGTCTATGCCGCTGCCGCGCCCGCAATCATGCGCAAGCGCCGCACCGCCGCTGCGACCCTCGCGTCCGTGAATCGGGGCACCTGCTAGGACAGCCCACGACACGCCTCATGGCCACGGACCCGACATCGGATCCGTGGCCATTTTCATCGGGGGAGCCCGAGAACCTGGTCGAAGGATCCATCTAAGACAGATGACCGAGTAACACGACCAGGAAGCAGGAGAGACATGTCGGACCGGACATGCCGCGAGAGGCTGACGGTGCCCTGTCACGAGGAATCGCCGGATCTGTGGTTCGCCGAGAGCCCCACGGAGCTGGAGCGCGCGAAGGAGCTGTGCGCGGATTGCCCGATCCGCCGCGAGTGCCTGGACTCAGCGCTGGAACGTCAAGAGCCGTGGGGGGTCTGGGGTGGAGAGATCCTCGACCGCGGAACCATCGTGGCGCGCAAGCGGCCACGTGGTCGCCCCCGCAAGAACCCGCAGCCGAGCCCTGCGGCAGCATGAAACGAGGCCGCCCGGCGTGATCCGCTGGGCGGCCTCGTCGTGCTGAGGGCCGAGTGCCGGGTCAGTCGGCGAAGCCCGGGATCAGTTCCAGTGCAAGCGCTTTGGTGGGGATGTGCGCGTCGAGCTGACACGAGATCGCGACGTTGGAGGCGATGACCCGCATCGGGATCGCAAGCTTGGCCGGAATGTCCATCTGACGGGCGGTCTTGATCTGGTCGACCGAGAGGTCCATGTTCCTGGCGGCCATCTTCTGCAGCCACTTGCGGCTGTAGTGGAAGACCTCCACCTCGAGCGGTTCGACGTACTGGCGCAGCATGTCGTCGAGTTCGCGGGTCGACACCTGCTCGCCCTGCTGGATGAAACCCAGCCGCTCCATCGTGGGAAGCAGGTTGTCGTAGTCCTTTTCGAGCGAGTAGCGCACCACGCGACCGAGTTCGACCGGGATGCCGCCCGGCAGCGGCGCCACGGCACCGAAGTCCAGGACGCCCATCTTGCCCTCGGGCAGCAGCATGAAGTTCCCGGGATGCGCGTCGCCGTGCATCATCTCGAGCCGCCGCGGCGCGTCGTAGGTGAGTTCGAACAGCCGCGTGCCCATCAGGTCGCGCTGTTCGACGGTGCCCTCGCGGATGATCTTCGCCATCGGGATGCCTTCCATCCACTCGGCGACGACCACCTTGGGGGCGCTCGCGACGATGGCGGGCACCACGAAGTGCGGGTGGTCGCGGTAGGCCTTGGCGAACGCCCGCTGATTGTCGGCTTCGAGCCGGTAGTCGAGCTCCATCTCGGTGCGCTCGATCAGCTCGTCGACCACGCCTTGCACGTCGGCACCGGGGGACAGCTGCTTGAACACCGAGACCATGCGCTTCATGGTCTTGAGGTCGGCGCGCAGCGCTTCGTCGGCGCCGGGGTACTGGATCTTCACGGCGACGACGCGGCCGTCGGCCCACACGGCCTTGTGCACCTGGCCGATGCTGGCCGAGGCGATCGGTGCGTCGTCGAACGACTGGAAGCGTTGACGCCACTTGGTACCCAGCTGCGCGTTGAGCACGCGGTGCACCTTCTCGGCGGGCAGGGGCGGTGCGTCCTTCTGCAGCTTCGTCAGCGCTTCGCGATACGGCTCGCCGAACTGCTCGGGGACGGCGGCCTCCATCACCGACAGCGCCTGCCCGACCTTCATTGCGCCGCCCTTGAGTTCGCCGAGGACGGTGAACAGCTGATTGGCGGCCTTCTCCATCAGCTCGGCGTTGACCTCGTCCCGGGAGGAGCCGGTGAGTCGCTTGCCGAAGCCGAGCGCAGCACGTCCGGCGAACCCGACGGGAAGCGAAGCCAACTTCGCGTTGCGCGCTGCCCGACCACGCTTGATGTCTGCCACCACTCCATCATCCACGACTGCGCCACACCGGTTCCTGTGACGTCCCGAACACCACGGGAAGTGGCAGCAACCGTCAGCAACCGCACCGTGGATGGCGCGACCAGCGTCGGCTGATCGTCGATCCGGTGTGCACGTCGAACTCCAGCGTGGTGTCCAGGGTGGGCGGCGGAGCGTCGCGTAGTCCGGGACCGCCGCAGCCCCGAACGGCCTTGACGACGCGCTCGACCTGATCGAGCGCGAGCGCTGCGGTGGCGAGCACCGTGGCGCGGTCGGCATTGCCGACGGTGCGGCGCAACTGCGCGGCGACCGCGGGCCACGCGGCGTCGCGGTCGCTGCGGTGCAGGTCGGCACACCGCAGGCAGCTGGTCTGGCCCGGCACCACCAGCGGGCCGATCAGTCCGGTGCCGTCGCGCACCCGGACCTGCAGGTGCGGCACACCCGCGTCGTGCAAATCGTGCACCACCTGTGGATCGGTGACGAGGTAGTCCGAGAGCACCACCAGGTCGGTGTTGCGCGGGTTGACGCCCGCATGGCTGAGCCTGCTGATCGCGATCCGATTGCCCGAGCACCGCAGCGCCCCGGTCAGCAGGTCAGACAGCGGACCGCGGCCGTGCACCCGCACCGACGCCGACCGGGTGCGGGGAACGTCGACGGTCAGCACCTTCGACCGGGTGAGGGAGTCGACGAGTTCGGCGGCCGACCCGGCGTCGTGGGCGCCGCGGTTGAGCATCAGCGCGGTGAACACGGGCAGGGTCAGTCCCGATTGCAGCGCCCGCAGCAGGTCGGCGAGCGCGTCGGTCGTCAGCCCGGCGGGCGGGCTGACGAGGACGGCGCGGCGCGGGTCCCAGCCCACCTGCACGGTGTCGTCGGGCCGCATCAGCACCGGCATCGCCGGGTCGAGCGTGTAGCGGGTCACGCGCCGACTCAATCACGGTCGGCGGATGTGGCGCTCTAGTTATCCACAGGGGGACGGCCGGGGTCCTCGTCGCCGCCGTTGGCGTCCCTCTCGAGGTCGGCGATCGCCTGGTCCATGCCGTCGGTGTCGCCGCCGATCATCCGGTCGATGAATCCGGCGGGCTCGTCGAGGTCGCCGGCCGAGGGCAGCAGGTCGGGGTGCTGCCAGACGCCGTCACGGGCGTCGGCGCCGATCGCGTCGGTGAGCTTCTCCCAGAGGGCGGCCGCCTCGCGCAGCTTGCGCGGGCGCAGTTCCAAGCCGACCAGCGTGGCGAAGGTCTGCTCGGCAGGCCCGCCGGTGGCGCGGCGCCGCCGCAGCGTCTCGCTCAGCGCCGACGTTCCGGGGATGCGGTCGCCGAGCGCGGCGGTGACGACGGTCTGCACCCAGCCCTCGATCAGGGCCAGCAGCGTCTCGAGCCGCTCCAGTGCGGCGGTCTGCTCAGGGGTGGCCTTCGGTTCGAACATGCCCTGGCTGAGCAACTGTTCCATCTTCGAGGGGTCGGTCAGCGCCGACGGGTCAATGCCGCGGGCGAGTTCCTCGATGCCGCTGGAGTCGACCTTCATGCCCCTGGCGAACGCCTCGACGGCGCTCATGAGCTGGCTCGACAGCCACGGCACGTGCGAGAAGAGGCGATGGTGGGCGGCCTCGCGCGCGGCGAGGAACGTCATGATCTCGCTGCGTGGCTGCTCGAGCCCCTCGGCGAGGGTTTCGATGGCGTCGGGCATCAGCGCGGCGACGCCCTTGGGTCCCAGGGGCAGGCCGATGTCGGTGGAGGTCAGCACCTCCTTGGACAGCGTGCCCAGCGCCTGGCCCAGTTGCGAGCCGAAGGCCATGCCGCCCATCTGCTGCATCATCGCCATCAGTGGGCCTGCCATCGCGCGGGCTTCCTCGGGGAGTGCCGAGGTCCACACCGACGACATCTGCTCGGCCACCGGGTCGCACAACCGCTTCCAGGTGTCGAGGGTGTTGTCGATCCAGTCGCTCGGCGTCCACGCCGCCGTCCTGGTCGTGCCTGCGGGTAGCGGCGTCACGCCGTCGAGCCACGTCTCGGCGAGCCGCACGGCGTCGGCGATGGCCGACGTGGTCTGTTCGGGTATGGGCTTGACGAAGCCGATCGAGCTGGACGCCAGCTGGCGGGCCAGGTCGTAGTTCACCGGCCCGGTCTGCTTGCCGCTGCCCAGGTTCCCTGCGCCGCTGAACATCTCGCCGAGTTTGGAGAAGATCTGGCCGAGGTCGCCCATGTCGAACCCGCCGCCGCCGAAGCCGAACGGGTCGGATCCGGGCGCACCGGAATTGGGGTCCTTCTTGGGCTTGTCGCGGTCGGGGTCGTCTCCGGGGGAGAAGCCGAAGGGCAGGTCGGACATGCTTCAACGGTACTCACTGCAGCCGTTCGCCGTGGGTCGGCGGGTCACGCTGAGAGCTAATTCGGCCTGGAGCCCTACTGTGGGCGGCGTGAACAGGCGGATTCTGACCCTGCTGGTGGCGTTGGTACCCATCGTGGCGTTCGGCCTACTGCTCTCGGCGGTCACGGTACCGTTCGTGGGGCTTGGTCCGGGACCGACGTTCGACACCCTCGGCGAGGTGGAGGGCAAGGAGGTCGTCGACATCGAGGGCGCCGAGGTGCATCCGACGACGGGTCACCTCAACATGACCACCGTCGCGCAGAGTGACGGCATCACGCTCGGTCAGGCGCTGGCGCTATGGATCTCCGGGCGCGACCAGCTCGTCCCGAGGGCCCTGGTCTATCCGCCCGACAAGTCCAAGGACGAGGTCGACGAGTCCAACACCAAGGACTTCAAGCGGTCCGAGGACAGTGCCGAGTACGCCGCGCTGTCGTACCTGAAGTACCCGAAGTCGGTGACGGTCGAGTCGGTGACCGAACCCGGCCCGTCGGCGGGCAAGCTCGAGGACGGCGACGCCATCGACATGGTGAACGACAAGCCGGTGGCCACCCTCGAGGAGTTCACCGCGATGCTCAAGACCACGAAGCCGGGTGATCAGCTCGTCGTCGACTACCGCCGCAAGGGCGGCGACCTGGGGACCACGACGATCACGCTCGGCGACAACCCCGACCGCGACTACGGATTCCTCGGCGTCGGCGTGCTGGAGGCACCGTGGGCCGACTTCACCATCGACTTCAACCTGGCCAACGTCGGTGGACCGTCGGCCGGGCTGATGTTCAGCCTCGCCGTCGTGGACAAGCTGACCACCGGTGACATCAACGGCGGGAAGTTCGTCGCGGGCACCGGCACGATCGACGACGCGGGCAAGGTCGGACCGATCGGCGGCATCACCCACAAGATGGTCGCGGCGCGCGAGGCGGGTGCGACGGTGTTCCTGGTGCCCGCGGAGAACTGCGTGGAGGCGAACACCGGGGACACCGACGGCCTGACCCTGCTCAAGGTGGACACGCTCGCCACGGCGGTGGAGTCGCTGAAGACCTATTCCGCCGGTGGCGAAGCTCCCGGTTGCTGAGAGATCTCTTGGGGCCTGGTGCGTAGAGTTGGGGCACGTCGACTCGTCGACGTCACCGAAGAACGAGCACTCAGACTGGAGTTGACGAGTGGCAATGCGGCCTGCGGCACGGATGCCGAAGCTGACTCGACGTAGCCGAATCCTGGTCGGCATCGCGCTGGCCTTCGTGCTGCTGTTGCTGATTGGGCCCCGGTTCATCGACGCGTACGTCGACTGGCTCTGGTTCGGCGAACTCGGCTACCGGTCGGTGTTCACCACCGTGCTGACCACCCGGCTGGTCGTATTCCTCGTCGCGGCCCTGGTGGTGGGTGCGGTCGTCTTCGGCGCTCTGACGCTGGCCTATCGCACGCGGCCGGTGTTCGTCCCCTCGGTGGGACCCAACGATCCGGTGGCGCGCTACCGCACCGCCGTGATGTCGCGGATGAAGCTGTTCACCATCGGCGTGCCCGCGTTCATCGGCGTGCTCGCAGGCATCGTGGCTCAGACGTACTGGGTGCGGGTGCAGATGTTCCTGCACGGCGGTGAGTTCGGCGTGACCGATCCGCAGTTCGGTCTGGACCTCGGGTTCTACGCCTTCGACCTGCCGTTCTACCGCCTGATCCTGAGCTACCTGTTCGTGGCGACGTTCCTGGCGTTCGTGGCGAACCTGCTGGGGCACTACCTGTTCGGCGGCATCCGGTTGGCCGGTCGCACGGGGGCGCTGAGTCGCGCGGCACGCATCCAGCTGATCTCGCTGGGCGGCACGCTGATCCTGCTGAAGGCGTTCGCCTACTGGCTCGACCGCTACGAACTGTTGAGCCACACCCGCGGCGGCAAGCCGTTCACCGGCGCCGGCTACACCGACATCAACGCGGTGCTGCCTGCCAAGCTCATCCTGCTGGCCATCGCCGTCATCTGCGCGGTCGCCGTCTTCTCCGCGATCTTCCTGCGCGACCTACGCATCCCCGCCATCGGCGTAGTGCTACTGCTGCTGTCGTCGCTCATCATCGGCGCGGGCTGGCCGATGATCGTCGAGCAGTTCAGCGTCAAGCCGAACGCCGCGGCCAAGGAGTCGGAGTACATCGGCCGCAGCATCACCGCGACCAGGCAGGCCTACGGGCTCACCGACGAGACGGTGACCTACCGCGACTACAGCGGCAACTCCCAAGCCACCGCGCAGCAGGTCGCGGCCGACCGCGCGACCACGTCCAACATCCGCCTGCTCGATCCGACGATCGTGGGTCCTGCGTTCACGCAGTTCCAGCAGGGCAAGAACTTCTACTTCTTCCCCGAGCAGCTGTCGATCGACCGCTACGACGGGCCGGATGGCCGCCTGCGCGACTACGTCGTCGCCGCGCGCGAGCTGAACCCCGATCGCCTGATCGACAACCAGCGCGACTGGATCAACCGCCACACCGTGTACACCCACGGCAACGGCTTCATCGCCTCGCCGGCCAACACGGTGCGCGGCGTGGCCAACGACCCGAACCAGAACGGCGGCTACCCCGAGTTCCTCGCCAGCGTCGTGGGCGCCAACGGCGAGATCGTGTCGCCGGGACCGGCGCCGCTGGATCAGCCGCGCATCTACTACGGCCCCGTGATCGCGAACACCACGGAGGACTACGCGATCGTCGGCCGCAACGGCAACGACCGCGAGTACGACGTCGAGACCAACACCGAGACCAAGAACTACACGTACACCGGCTCGGGTGGCGTTCCGGTGGGCAACTGGCTGGCACGCAGCGTGTTCGCCGCGAAGTACGCCGAGCGGAACTTCCTGTTCTCCAACGTGATCGGCAGCAACAGCAGGATCCTGTTCAACCGGGATCCCGCCAAGCGCGTGCAGGCCGTGGCGCCATGGTTGACCACCGACAACGGTGCCTACCCGGCGATCGTCAACAAGCGCATCGTGTGGATCGTCGACGGCTACACCACGCTGGACAACTACCCGTACTCCGAGCTGACCTCGCTGTCGGACGCGACGGCCGACTCCAACGAGGTGGCGCTCAACCGGCTCGCGCCCGACAAGCAGGTGTCCTACATCCGCAACTCGGTGAAGGCCACCGTGGACGCCTACGACGGCACGGTAACGCTGTACGCCCAGGACGAGGCCGACCCCGTGCTCAAGGCGTGGATGGCGGTGTTCCCCGACACCGTCAAGCCGAAGTCGGACATCTCGGCCGAGCTGCAGGAGCACCTGCGGTACCCCGAGGATCTGTTCAAGGTGCAGCGTGCGCTGCTCGCCAAGTACCACGTCGACGACCCGGTGACGTTCTTCTCGACGTCGGACTTCTGGGACGTCCCGCTGGACCCGAACCCGACGGCCAGCAGCTACCAGCCGCCGTACTACATCGTCGCGAAGAACCTTGCCGCCAATGACAATTCGGCCTCGTTCCAGCTGACCACCGCGATGAACCGGTTCCGGCGTGACTTCCTCGCCGCGTACATCAGCGCGAGTTCGGATCCGGACTCCTACGGCAAGATCACGGTGCTGACCATTCCGGGTCAGGTCAACGGTCCGAAGCTGGCGTTCAACGCGATCAGTACCGACACCGCGGTCAGCCAGGACCTCGGCGTCATCGGCCGCGACAACCAGAACCGGATCAGGTGGGGCAACCTGCTCACGCTGCCGGTGAGCGATGGCGGTCTGCTCTACGTCGCTCCGGTGTACGCGTCGCCGGGTGCCAGTGACGCCGCGTCGTCCTACCCGCGCCTGATCCGCGTGGCGATGCTCTACAACGACAGGGTGGGCTACGGGCCGACGGTGCGCGACGCGCTCGACGAACTGTTCGGCGCGGGTGCGGGTGCAACGGCCACGGGGCCGGCGCCCACCGCGGGCCAGCCGGCTGCGAACGGCAACGGCAATCCGCCTGCGGCACAGCCGCAGCCGGGTAGCACGCCGCCCGCGGCGACGCCGCCTCCGGGTCAGAACCGCGCAGCCGAGGTGCCGACGCCGCCGGTGGCGGTGCCGCCGGGCGGGCCGGTGCAGTTGTCGCAGGCCAAGGCCGCCGCGCTGCAGGAGGTGAACACCGCGCTCGACGGGATGCAGCAGGCTCAGCAGAGCGGTGACTTCGCCGAGTTCGGTGAGGCGCTGCAGCGGCTCGACGATGCGATGAACAGGTATCGCGAGGCGCAGTAGGCCAGTAGATCGTCGCTTGGCAGGTCCTTGGGACGCCGTTCCAAGTGCCTGCCAAGCGCGCTGAGTCAGCCTCTTCACCAGAACCGACACTGGTGAAAGGACCCAAGAATGACCCTGACCGACGACGCCGGACGCACCTCGCACGACGTGCGGAGCCGCCTGGATGGCCTTCGCGACGTCGTCGCGGCACCGGTCGCGCTCCCTGGCGAACGGGTGTACGAGCGTGCGATGCCGTGGAACGTGGCGGCGCTGGTCGCCCCGGCAGCGGCGGTGTTCGCCACGTCGGCCGCCGACGTGGCCGCCGTGATGCGGTTCGCGGGCGAGCGGGGGTTTCGCGTTGCGGTGCAGGCCACCGGGCACGGCGCAATCGGGGTGGGTGACGACACGATCCTGGTGCTGACCGGCGGGCTGCGAGGGTGCGTGATCGACATCGACGAGCGGACCGCGCGGGTGGGGGCGGGCGTCACGTGGCAGCAGGTGATCGACGCCGCGGTGCCCCAGGGCCTCGCGCCGCTGTGCGGATCGGCGCCGGGGGTCGGCGTGGTCGGGTATCTGACCGGGGGCGGGATCGGTCCGTTGGTGCGCACGGTGGGCCTGTCGTCGGACTACGTGCGGGCGTTCGAACTCGTCACCGGCTCGGGTGAGGTCCTCTGGGTGACCCCGGAGGAGCACGCCGAGCTGTTCTGGGGCGTGCGCGGCGGCAAGGCCATGCTCGGCGTCGTCACGACCATCGAGTTCGAGCTGCTGCCGATCGACGAGTTCTACGGCGGCGCAATCTACTTCGACGCAGCGGATGCGGTGACGGTGCTGCACGCGTGGCGGTCGTGGAGCCAGGGACTACCCGAGACCGTGAACACGTCGATCGCGATTCAACAGTTGCCGCCGCTGCCGGGCGTGCCCGAGCCCCTGGCCGGACGGATGACCGTCGCGGTGCGGTACGTCGCGCTCGGCGACGCCGAGGAGGGGGAGCGGTTGCTCGCGCCCATGAGTGCCGTGGCCGCCCCGGTTCTCGACACCGTCGCGCTGCTGCCCTACGCGGCGATCGGCGCGGTCCACGCCGACCCCGTGGACCCGATGCCGATCAACGAGGACCACACGCTCCTGTGCGAACTCACGCCCGAGGCGGTGGACGCGGTCCTTGCCGCCGCAGGCCCCGAGGCGGGTTCCCCGCAGGTCATCGTCGAGCTGCGCCTGCTTGGTGGGGCCATGGCCCGGGAGCCGCGTCACGACAGCGCGTTCTGTCACCGCAACGCGGCCTACTCGCTGGCCGTGATCGGCGTGCTGGCACCGCCGGTGGCCGACGCGGTGCCGCAACACGCCGCCGCGCTGGTCGCCGGGCTCGCGCCGTGGTCGACGGGTGGGCAGATGCCGAACTTCGCGGCGTCGCACGATCCGGCGCGGCCCAGCAGGTGCTACGACGGTGACACCCTGCACCGGCTGAAGGCGATCGCGGCACGCCACGATCCGGCCGGGATACTGGCCTGAGCAGCCGATTTGGTTTTAGGTCAACGCCTTCGGTAACGTTGCGTTCACCCGACGCGGGGTGGAGCAGCTCGGTAGCTCGCTGGGCTCATAACCCAGAGGTCGCAGGTTCGAATCCTGTCCCCGCTACTAGGTAGAACGGCCCCCGGAAATTCTCCGGGGGCCGTTCTCTTTGCATGGGAGGCCGTCGGCCCCAAGCCCGGCCGTCCACCGGCTATGGTCACAACGTCCTGACACCGCCGTCAATCACGGCAGGTCAGGACTAGGTAGCCCGGCGGTGCGACGCAGGGGCCGTGAACGGGGAGTGCGGGATGCGGGCGGATGCGGGGAGCTTCGCCGTATTCGGCCGTCTCGTCCGCCAGTGGTGGGGTGAGCCGGTCGACTACGCCGCGCAGGTGCAGTACTTCGCCAAGCGCTCGATGTCCGGGGCCGTCCAGTACATGATCGGGCTCGGCACCGGATTCGACGGCGTGCTCTCCCTGGTCCTCCTCCTGCCGTCGGCCAACTCGCGTGCGTCTCAGGTCGCCGTGGCCGCGTTCGGCGCGCTGCAGCTGGCGTGGGCGTGGGTGTGGTGTGCCCGGCCATGGCCCTCGCGCAGGATGTCACTCGCATTCGTGGTGTCGGCCGACATCGCGATCACCGTGATGGTGCTGCTCGATTCGAGTTGGGTGCTCGGGTCGTTCGGGTTCAGCTTCTTCACCATGCTGTCGGTCTATCTCGTGTTCTTCGACGGCCCGAGAGCCCTTGCGGGACATGTGCTGTGGATACTGCTGACGACGGCGGCGTTCGCCGTGCACATCGGCATCGTAGGGCAGTTCGACGTCGTCGAGTTCACCGCGAAGACCCTGATGTCGGTGGCGCTCGTGGTCGGCACGCCGCTGGGGATTCAGGCCGCGATCTGGGCACTGCGCAACGACGCCAACGCGTCCGTCACCGATCCGCTCACCGGCTTGCTGAATCGGCGGGGTCTGCATCTGCACGTGGGCGATCTTCTGCGTGACGGCTCCCACGTCGCCGATGCCGTCACCGTGATGGTCGTCGACCTGGACCGGTTCAAGGACGTCAACGACACCTTCGGTCACACGATCGGGGACGAGGTGTTGATCCGCGCCGCACGTCGGATCAAGTCCGCAGTTCGCGGTAGTGCGCTGGTGGCGAGGGTGGGCGGCGAGGAGTTCGTCGTCGTCGATCCCGGCGACCCCGGGCGCGCCCACCGTGACGTCGACCGCGTCCGGTACGCGATCGCCGCTCCCGCCAAACCCCCGATCACGGCCAGCGTGGGGGTTTCCAGCGTTGCACTCGGCGGATCCTCCCTCGCGGGCAGCGAGCCGGCGACCTGGCTCGACCGGATCATCGAGCGGGCCGACCTTGCGATGTTCGATGCAAAGCGCCAAGGGGGCAACGCGACGATCTACCTGCCGGCCGTCGATGGCCGCGCGTGACGAGTGGAGTTCTGAACGCTGCGTTACAAAACTGCTAGGGTCTCGGTCGTGGCGTGCTGCCTGGCCCGCCGTGCAACGCCGTCCGAGCCCAAGAGGGAAGTGCCATGGCAGACGCGATCGAGCAGTTGATGCATGCCAACCTGATCGAGGTGTTCAACGAGCGCGACGCCGACACGCGCGCGGCGGCGATCGAGCGGACGTATGCGAAGGACGTGCGCTGGACCGATGACGAGGGCGTCACCACCGGCCATGCGGCGCTCGATGCGAAGTGCGTTGGGCTGCAGCAGAACCTGGGCGACATGCAGTTCGTCGCGGATGGCCCGGTCCAACGCCTGCAAGGTTTCGGATACCTCGCCTGGCAGCTCGTCGACCCCGCCAGCGGTCAGCTGTCGATGTCGGGCTTCGACGTCGCACTCATCGCGGATGGTCTGATCACCGACCTGTGGACGGTCTTGATCCCGCCCAACGGATGACCTGATGTCCCGCGGCGCAGTGGCGCATCGGGCACCATGGTCATCGTCACGCCATGAGAGAGCGCCACGCCCGACATCCGCATCTCCGCCCCAGCCGGCGAGGACCTGTCTGCGTTGACCCAATCCTGCCCACTGGTCGGCAGTTACGGCGCCAAGGACCGGATGCTGCCCGGTGCCGCCGCACGACTCGAGGCGACCCTGACCGACGGCAACGTCCCGCACGACGAGGAGTACCCGGACGTCGGCCACTCCTTCATGAACGACTGGGGCACGCCGGCACCCCTGCGCGTCGTCGAACGGGTGACGGGCTTCCACTACTCGGAGCCGGAATCCGAGGACGCATGGCGCCGCATCCTCGCGTCCTTCGCGATTCATCTGAGCTGAGCGGTTACGCCGACTCCACGGTGGCGGTGAACTCACCGGTCTCGCGAAGCGCGGCTGGGATGTCGCCGTCGACCTCACCGATTCGCGAGATGCCCGTCCAGTAGCCGACGTCGCCGTAGTAGAGCACCAGATCCCCTTCGGGCGACCAGTACCCGATGTCGCGGACGCGGGGGTCGTCCCCGTCGGGCATGCCGTCGACCGCCAACTTCCGGGGCAGCGGTGCCGACTTCTCCACGCCGTTGAGGTCGGCGAAGGTCAGCGTAAGGGGAAGCAGTGCCTTCAAGTCCCGGGCGGTCGAGTTGTCGAACAGTCGGCCCGTCAACTCCACGTCGCCGATGACGATGCGTATCCGGCTGGAGTCGACCGGTGATGCGTTGGAGGTCACCGGTGTCGGGTCGCTGGACGGGGCGGCCGGCGACGGTGCGGAACTGCAGCCCGTCACCAACATCCCGGCCAGCGCGGCAGCCAACGCGCTGAGGGTCCTCACGTCGACTGCTGCCCGGACTCGACCTCGATCGGCTGGTTCGCGGTCCACGACGCCAGCAGGTCGAGCGCATGCGCAGTGGGGGAGGCCGGTTCGGCGACGTAGAGCGTCAGGGTGAGCCCCGGATCGGAGATCATGTCGACGCTCTCGTAGAACAGTTCGAGATCACCGACGACGTCGTGGTGGAACGTCTTGGCCCCGGCACCGTGGGTCCGGACGTCATGGGCCCCCCACCGCCACCTGAAGTCCGCACTGAGAGTTGACAATTCGCCGACCAGATCCTGCAGCAGGGTGTCGTGCGGATCCCGGCCCGCCTCCGTGCGGAGGATTGCGACGCAGATGTCCGCTGCCTCGTCCCAGTGCGGATAGAACGTGTGCGAATCCTCGTGCAGGAACGTGAAGCGGGCGAAGTTGGGCGGTCTGCCGGGATCGCTGTCGTACAGCGCCGCGTGCATTCCCCTGCCGAGATGGTTGACGGCAAGGAGATCCATCCGACCGTTGCGGACGATCGCCGGAGCGGTGAAGTGATCGAGAGCCCACTGCAGGCTCGGGCGCGGGACCCAGCGCTTGGCGGGCCGTCGTCGCGGCCGCATGCCCGCGCTGGTGCCGTCCGCGGCGTGCGCAAGGTGGAAGAGGTGGGCGCGTTCGGCGTCGTCGAGCTGCAGGGCCCTGGCGATCGCATCGAGAATCGACGCCGAGACGCCGGCCAGACCGCCGCGCTCGAGCTTGCTGTAGTACTCGATGCTGACCCCCGCCAGCGATGCCACCTCACCGCGTCGCAGCCCGGGGACGCGGCGGTTGCCGTACTCCGGGATGCCCGCCTGCTGAGGTGTGATCTTGGCTCGACGCGACATCAAGAATTCGCGAACTTCGGCCCGGTTGTCCATGTCGACCACGGTACGAGGGCTCGACCCGAGATGGGACGTACTACCGATACACCCTTCGTCAGGGACTCCCAGGCCGCTTGGCGCCGGTGTTTCCTCGAATGAGCAAGCGGTGGCCGATCGCGATGGACCTGAGCCACCACCAATTGTTTACGAGGAGACCCCATGCGTGGTGTGGTGATGTACGCCCCAGGCGACGTGCGCGTCGAGGACGTCGAGGAACCGACGATCCTGGCGCCGACCGATGCGATCATCGCCCTCTCGGCGACCTGCATCTGCGGCTCCGACCTGTGGCCCTATCGTGGCGCCGACGACGTCGACGAACCCTTCCACATGGGCCACGAGTACGTCGGCATCGTCGAAGAGATCGGCGACGCAGTACGCACGATCGAGCCGGGACAGTTCGTCGTGGGCTCGTTCTTCGCCTCCGACAACACATGTGAGATCTGCCGGGCCGGCTATCAGACATCCTGCGTCAATCGTGAGGTGCTGGGCACCACCGGCCGCGCCCAGGCGCAACGCATGCGGGTGCCCCTGGCAGACGGCACCCTCGTCGCCACCCCGGGCATTCCGTCCGACGATCTGGTGCCGAGTCTCCTTGCCGCCTCGGACGTGTTGGGCACCGGCTGGTTCGGCGCGGTGGCCGCCGAGGCGGGGCCCGGCAAGACCGTCGCCGTCGTCGGTGACGGCGCCGTCGGACTGATGGCGATTCTGGCAGCCAAAGAGCCTGGCGCCGAACGCATCATCGCCATGAGCCGGCACGGGTCGCGTCAGCGACTCGCCCGTGAGTTCGGTGCCACCGACGTCGTGGAAGAGCGCGGGGCCGCCGGTGTCGCGCGCATCAAGGAACTGACCGGTGGCCTCGGCGCGCACTCCGTCGTCGAGGCGGTCGGCACCCAGGAATCGACCATGCAGGCCATCGCGTCGACGCGCCCCGGTGGACACGTCGGCTACGTCGGCGTACTGCACGGCGTCGAGCTGCGCGGTGACGACGTCTTCATGACCCACGTCCACCTCCACGGCGGACCTGCACCCGTACGTCGGTTCCTACCCGAGCTGATCGACCTAATCTGGACTCGAAAGATCAACCCCGGCAGGGTGTTCGACTTAGAACTGCCCATCGACCGAGCCGCCGAGGGCTACCGGGCCATGGACGAGCGCACGGCCATCAAGGTCCTCCTGCGTCCGTGAGGACCCCCATCCACCATCTACCCCGAGAGGAGGCCTCCATGACCAGCACCGCAGCGGACGCGGACACCCGGAGACTCCCGTTCGTCACCTACGTCCTGGCGATCGGCACGTTCCTGATGGGAACCACCGAGTTCATCATCGCCGGCCTGCTACCCGGCATCGCCAACGACCTCGACGTCACGCCGGCGCGCGCGGGGTTGCTCATCACGGTCTTCGCCGTCGGCATGATCGTCGGAACACCGGGCATGGCGATCCTGACCTTGCGCCTGCCCCGCCGGACGACACTGGCGCTCGCGCTGTGCGTGTTCGCCGTCGGGCACCTGGTGGTCGCATTCGGTTCGGGGTTCACGCTGCTGCTGGTCGCCCGCTTCGTCACCGCTCTGGCCACCGGGGCGTTCTGGGCGGTGGCCGCCGTCGTCGCGAGCCGCGCCGCAGGGCCTGCGGCGAGTTCGCGGGCGCTGGGCATCGTGCTCGGCGGCGGGATGCTCGCCAACGTCATCGGCGTCCCACTGGGCGCCTTCGCGGGTCAGCTCATCGGGTGGCGCGGGCCCTTCTGGGTGCTGGCGGTGCTCGCGGCCATCGCCTTCGTCCTGGTCCTGCGGTACGTACCGCCCGACGATCCGACGCAACCCCGGGCTTCCGTGCGCTCCGAGTTCGCCAGTTTGCGATCCGCTCGGCTGTGACTCGTGCTGGCGTCGGCCACGATGATCATGGGCGGCACTCTCGCCACCTACAGCTACATCGCGCCGCTTCTGACCGACCGCGCCGGACTGCCTGCGGATCTGGTGCCGCTGGCGCTGGTGGGGTTCGGCGTAAGCGCCCTCGCCGGGTCCTTCCTCGGCGGTCGCCTCGGCGACACCCGCCCGTATGCCGCCACGCTCACGGCGGCGGGCGCCACGGCGGCCATCCTGCTGGCCATCTGCCTGGCCGCACGCCACACGATGCCGACCGTGGTCCTCGTCGCGCTGCTGGGGCTGACGTCGATGACGGTCAACCCCATCCTCATCGCCCTGGCGGTCCGCTTCGCACAGCAGGCGCCCACGCTGGCGTCGGCGCTGAGCACCTCCGCGTTCAACCTCGGCACCGCTGTCGGGTCATGGATGGCCGGGCGCGCCCTCGAGTCCCCAGCGCAGGAACTGGGGCCGCCCATCATCGGAACCGTGATCGCCGCCCTGACCCTCGTGCCGCTGGCCGCGCTGGCGCACGCCCACCGAAAGGGTCGCCGGTCCACCGAAAGCTCAACCAGTACAACGATTTCACCACTGCACACGAAGGAGTACTCGTCATGACCACCACTTCCCACGCCACCGGACGCGGCCAGCGCAGGAGCCGCCTGATGAAACTGGCCGGCGGTGCAGCCGCTCTGGGCGTCCTGGCCACGGCGGGATGCGCTCCGTCCGCACCCGAGGCCGCCCCGTCCTCGCCGTCGTCGGCCGCGCCGTCGTCGAAGCTGGCGGCGGGGGACACGTCGAACGGGGCCGACAACTTCTACACCAGCGATCGTGTGACCGTGCAGAAGGTGACGTTCAAGAACCAGTACCAGATGAACGTGACCGGAAACCTGTTCGTCCCCAACGATCTGGACCGCAACGTCGAGAACGCGGCGATGGTCGTCGGGCACCCGATGGGTGCGGTCAAGGAGCAGAGCGCCAATCTGTACGCGACCAAGATGGCCGAGCAGGGGTTCGTCACCATGTCGCTGGACCTGTCGTACTGGGGTGAGAGCGACGGTCAACCGCGCAACCTGGTCGCCCCCGACGTCTACACCGAAGACTTCAGCGCCGCGGTGGACTACCTGCGCACCCAGTCGTTCGTCGACGACGAACGGATCGGAGCGCTCGGCGTCTGCGGCAGCGGCAGCTTCGTCATCAGTGCCGCCAAGATAGACCCCCGCATCAAAGCCGTTGCCACGGTGAGCATGTACGACATGGGCGGCGTCAACCGCAACGGACTGCGCAACTCGCTCACCCCGGAGCAGCGGCAGGAGATCCTCGCCGCGGCCGCCGCGCAGCGCGACGTCGAGTTCGCAGGCGGGGACGTCGAATACACCGGTGGGACGCCAGAGGAACTCACCGACCGGTCGACCGCGATCGACCGGGAGTTCTACGACTTCTACCGCACCGTGCGGGGACACAGCCCGGCGACCACCACGCACCCCACCCTCAGTAGCAATGTGCGGTTCATGAACTTCTACCCGTTCGAGGGCATCGAGACGATCTCGCCGCGCCCCATGCTCTTCATCACCGGCGACCAGGCCCACTCGCGCGAGTTCAGCGAGCAGGCCTACCAGCTCGCCGCAGAGCCCAAGCAGCTCGTGATGGTGCCCGGCGCCGGCCACGTCGACCTGTACGACCGCGTCGACCTCATTCCGTTCGACACCCTCACCACGTTCTTCCGGAACAGCCTGAACAGCCAGGAATGATCCCCACCCCGAAAGGAACCACCACGATGAAGAAGATCCTGTCGCTTACTGCCGTGCTGGCGGCCGTCGTACCGCTCGGGTTGTGGAAGGCCACGCCCGCCGGTGCCGAACCGACCATGGAGATCTCGCGCAGCGACGCCCGGCCGGCAGGACCGGGCCCGGCGGAGACCTTCACCGGCGCCGTCAGCGTCACACCGCTGTTCGACCCGAACGACGCCCGGCACTCCGGGGCGGCCGAGGTCGGTTTCAGCCCGGGCGCACGCTCTGCATGGCACAGCCACCCCGGCGGCCAGACGTTGATCGTCACCGAGGGCACCGGATGGGTGCAGGAGTGGGGCGGCAGCAAGCAGCAGATCAATCCTGGCGACGTCATCTGGACGCCACCCGGGGTCAAGCACTGGCACGGTGCAGTCGACACCACGGCCATGACGCACATCGCGATCCAGCAGGTCGCCGACGGCGAAGTCGTCGAGTGGATGGAGCACGTCACCGACGACCAGTACCTGGGCTAGTACGAAAACGCACTCAGCGGGTGTCGTCGTCGGGCTGGTCCTTGGTGAGGTGCACCAGCCAACCCTTGCCGGTGTCGATGAGGGCGTAGCGGACGACGCCCCGCTCACCATGCAACTCGAAGACGAAACGACGGTCGGTGCGGTCGACCAGTTGCCACCAGCCGTGGTCGGCGATCGACTTGTGCTCGTCGGTGTACGTCGCGTGTTCTAGGTCGTGATCGGCGACGGCCACGGCGAGGCGAGGATGGCGGGTGTCGGTCGGCAGACCCTTCGGCACCGCCCAGGACCGCAGCACTCCGTCTTCCTCGAGTCTCAGGTCGAAGTGCGGGCTAGGCTTGCGATGGTCGTGGAGTACGAAGATCGCACGCCGGGACATACCAGCATTCTGCTCCGATGCGGCATGCCGGATCAGACGGGCGGCCCCGGGTAGGGCCCGCCAGGAAGGCAAGGCGTGCCTTCCGTTTACCGATCGCGTTCGGTGGCAATTCACGCGGCACCGTGCCCCAGCAGGTCACTCCTGCTCAACTAGCCCGGTGCGGTCCGACGAAGGAGATTTTCATGGCGATCAACGACGACGACATCACCACCTCGGCCGGCGGCGGCGAGGGCACTGCTGACGGCGGCTCGAATCCCGAGGGTCATGACGGCGGTGCTGACGGGTCCGCCGGTGGCGAGGGCACGGCTGACGGTGGCTCGAACCCCGAGGGTCATGACGGCGGCGCCGACGGCTCTGCCGGTGGCGAGGGCACCGCGGATGGTGGCTCCAATCCCGAGGGCCATGACGGCGGTGCCGACGGTTCCGCCTAACGCTCGATGCTGAGCCGCTGCATCTCGATCGACCCCCAGGAGTTCGCCCGAACTCACTGGGGGGGTTCGCCGTTGCTCAGCCGATCGGACGCGCTGCCCCGCGGCTTCGACGATCTGCTCTCGGCCGCTGCCGTCGACGAGTTGCTCGCCGAACGCGGGGTGCGCGCACCGTTCATCCGCGTCGCCAAGGAGGGTGGCGTGGTGGCCAAGGACGGCTATCTCGCGCCGGCCGGCTTCGGTGCCGAGATGCCCGACCAGGTCGACTCGGCGAAGGTGCTCGCACAGTTCGCCGCCGGCGCGACCATCGTCCTGCAGGGCCTACACCGGCTGTGGCCGCCGGTCATCGACTTCGTCCGCGGCATGGTCGACGACCTCGGCCATCCCGTGCAGGCCAACGCCTACGTCACGCCGCCGCAGAACCGCGGCTTCGACCCGCACTACGACGTGCACGACGTCTTCGTGTTGCAGACCACCGGCCACAAGCACTGGACCGTGCACGAGCCCGTGCACCTCGACCCGCTGGCCGATCAACCGTGGACCGATCACCGCGCCGCAGTGGCCGAACGCGCCAAGGACGACCCGGTGATCGACACCGTGCTCGGCCCGGGCGACGCGCTCTATCTGCCGCGCGGCTGGATTCACTCCGCGCAGGCGATGGGCGGGGTGTCGATCCACCTGACCATCGGTGTCGCCGCGATGACGGGGATCGACGTCGTGCGGGCGCTGGTCGACCAGCTGGCCGATGCGGCCGACCTGAGAAGATCACTCCCCATGGGGATGAACGCAACCGACCGCGACGAGATGACGGCTACCGCCACCAAGGTCATCGCCCAGCTCGCCGCGACGCTGCGCGACGGCCCACCCGGGCTCGACGAGGGCGTCGCCGCCCGTCTCACCCGGCAGTACGCGCAGCGCACACGGCCCGTCGCCGTGCGGCCGCTGGCGTCGCTGGACGCCGCCGCTGGTGTCGACGCGGTCAGCGTGCGGTGGCGGCACGGGTTGATCGCGTCAGTGGAACGCGACGCCGGGAAGGTGCGGCTGCGTCTCACCGACCGCGCGATCACCTTCCCGGAGTCGTGCGCCGACGCCCTGGCTGCGCTGCATCGGGGAGCGACGCTCGGTGCCGCCGACCTGCCCGGCCTGGATGCCGCCGACGGCGAGGTGGTGCTCCGCCGGCTGCTGCGCGAGGCCGTCGTCGTACCGGTGGTCGACGAGCGCGTCGCGACGGCGGGCGAATGACCGCAGCGGCCAAGCGGGTCCCGTGCAGCAACCAGAGTCTCGCCCGCAACGACCCGATGTACGGCACCGCCTCGGCGGGCTTCTCCTGGCTGATGCTCGAATTGTCCGGCCCCTGGGGCCATTCGGCGTTCCTGCAGTCGCCGACGGTCATCGACCCCGTCCTGGGACGCGCGATCGTCCGTCGCGCCGAGATGGCCGGCATGCGGATCGCGGCCATTCGTAGGCACGGACGCAGGTCCGAGGCGCCGAGATGGCGCTGGTTCGTCGCGCAGGCGCGGCCCGGCGAGGAGGCGCTCTACGGTGGCGAGGTGGACGGCCCGACGGGCTATCTCGACCTCGCGCTGGACGGCTCCGACGGCGTCGCGGTCACCGGCCCGCTCGTCACCGTGTGTGCGCACGGCAAGCACGATCAGTGCTGCGCGGTGCGTGGCCGCGGTGCGGTCGCGGCCATCGCCGCCCACTACCCCGAATTGGTATGGGAGTGTTCGCATCTCGGCGGCGACCGCTTCGCCGCCACGATGCTGGTCCTCCCCGAGGGCCTGTGCTACGGACGGGTCGACACGACGGATGCGGCCGACCTGGTGCGGCGCTACCTCGACGGCCGTCTCGTCGACTCGCACCTGCGCGGGCGCACGTCGCTCCCGCACGTCGTGCAGGCCGCGCAGCACTTCGCGCGCGAAGCATTTGGTGACGACCGCATCGACGCGCTGCCACCGCTTCGCGTGGAGCGCGATGACGCCACCACGCGGGTGACGCTGGGCACCGACGCGGGCAGCGTCGAGGTCAAGGTGGGGGAGCAGATGTCGGCTCCGCTGCTGTCCCAGTGCAGCGCGACCGCCGAGGGGCAGGTGCGCACCTTCGTGCTCGAGGCCATCGAGCCTGCGCGCTAGCGCCCCGTGCGCATCACGTCGTGCGCCGCCCCGAACCGGCGGTTCGGGTGTTCGCCAAGGTATCCCTGGCCAGCCGGGCGAGTTCCTTCGTCGCGGGGGACAGCATCGTGGACTCCTTCTTGATGAGCGCGACGGTGTCGTAGAGCGGTTCCTCGAAGGGTAGGTACCGAAGGCCGACGGGCGCGACCGGAGACGTCGCAACCGCACGTGACACGAAGGTCTCGCCCGCTCCGGCTGCGACCAGCTCGAGTGCGGTGTCCACCTGTTCGACTTCGATCAACGGAGTCAGGGTGAGGCCCTTCAGCAATGCGCGTTCGGCCAACTGCCTGCGTGTGGGGTCACGCCAGCCCGCGTGCGCGTCGTACAGGATCAACTTGGCTGCGGCCATGTCCTCGATGGTCATTGGCCCCGTCCGCGAGGGGAAGGTCGTGGCGTAGACCACCTCGTCTCTGAGGAGGGGCGTGACGGAGAGTTCGCGCGTGTCCACGGGCAACACCACCAGTCCTGCTTCGAGAGCGCCGTCGCGCACGAGATCCGCGACGTCCGCGGAGTTCACGCCTACGACGCGCAGGCGAACGTTCGGATGGCGGGCGTGGAACGACGTCAGGAGGTCCGCCATCGCGTAGTGCTTGGCGTTGCGCAGCAGGCCGAATGATGCGACGCCCGACTGCAGTCCGGTCACTGCGGTCAGCGCTCGGTCGGCGGCGTGCGCAGACGCCAGAGTCTGCTCGGCCAAGGGCATCAGCTCCTCGCCGGGGGCTGTCAGCGTCAGCTTTCTCGGGCCCCGCACGAACAGTGGGGTGCCGTACTGCTCCTCGATCCGTCGGATGGTCTCCGAGACGGTCGGCTGCGACATGTGAAGCTCCTTGGCCGCAGCAGTGAACGAGCCGCACTGAGCCGCGGTGACGAAGACCCGTAGCTGAATCAGCGAAAGAGCCATAGCGAAAGACGATAGCACCCCCTGGGATTCACAAGGTTGTCCTCTTGGCCTCCCCTCCATAGGCTCGCTCCACGCCAGGTACTGACCTGCGGCACAGGAGGAATGGCAATGGACAGCACTGAAGAGGACCGCCAACTCGGCGAGCTGGGGTACACCCAGAAGCTAAGCCGATCGGTGGGGGGTGTCTCGTCGTTCTTCCTTGGCTTCTCGGTCATCAGCGCCACCACGGCGGTGTTCTCCGGTTTCGGTTTCGGGTTGGGGACGGCTGGCCCTGCGTTCGTATGGACGTTCCCGGTCGCAGTCGGGATCTTCTTCGTCTGGGCACTGATCGCGGCTGACCTGGTCGGAAAGCTCCCCCTGGCCGGTTACGCGTATCAATGGACGAGCAGGCTCGTCCATCCGAGCCTGGGGTGGTTCACCGGTTTTGCGGGTGCCGTCGGGTTCATCAGCGGTTTCACCGGTGTCGCCTTCGTGATGGCTGGATACGTCGGCGGCCTACTGGGCATCGACATGACCACCCCGGTCCAAATCGCCGTTGCCATCGCCATCGTCCTGCTGTGCGTGCTCATCAACGTCTACGGCGTACGGCTCGCGACCATGCTCAACAACATCGGTGTGGCCTTGGAGTTGGTGGTCACGGTCGGAGCGACTGCGTTCATCGCCGTCGTGGCATTCTTTGTCTCCGACGAACACCAGGGCATCGACTTCCTCTTCTCCACGGGCGCCGCGGGCACGTCGTCGTCGCCGTACGTCGTCGTGTGGTTGACCGCGAGCCTCGGCTGCATCTTCGGACTGCTGGGCGTCGAGGCAGCAGCGGACATCGCCGAAGAGACCAAGGATGCCCGGCGCACCATCCCTCGCACGATGTTCCTGGCACTGGGCGTGGCGTCGGCCATCGAGTTCTTCATGTACGTCGTCTTCCTCTTGGTCATCAAGGACCCGGACTCGCTAGTCGAAAGCGCCTCGCCGATCGCCGATCTGTTCGCGCAACAGGTATCGCCGTGGTTCTCCAAATTGGTCATCGCGATGGCCTTGACGAACATCCTGGTGTGCGTGCTGGCGATCATGCTCGTGGCCACCAGGTTGGTCTACGCCATGGGAAGGGACAACATGCTTCCCGGGTCGCGCCTCCTTCGCCGGGTCTCGGAGAAGCACATGGTGCCGACCCCTGCAGTCTTGACGACGGGTCTGGTCTCATTGGTCCTCCTGCTCTCGGCGCTGGCCAACGAGCAGACCTTCTCGTACATCGTCGGCATGTCGGCTCTCGGGTTCTTCTGCGTATACCTCTTGACCACCGCCGGGCTTCTGGTTGCCAACGCGCGCAGGCGAATACCCGTCGGATCGCCGGGGATATTCGACCTCGGACGGTTTCGCGCGCCGGTGTACGCCGTGGGCCTGATCGTCTTCGGATCGGTGATGTCAGCGCTGCTCCTGCTACCCGACTTCCGCGCCAATGCCATCGTCTTCGTTCTGACGATGGCGGTGGCAGGCGTGTGGTGGTTGCTCGTCCTGAGGGGACGCATCGCGCGTTCGGAGGCCGGACCGAGCTTCGCGCTCGCGAACGGGACGAAGCACGCTGCCGCGCCCGACCCGTCGACGACCGCCGCTGCTGCGTCGAACGGGGAGTAGAACTCGCCGACTCGCCCCGATGACCCGCGATGCCCCGGGTCATCGGGGTAACGCCGTTTCGCCCCGAAGCGTGTCGCGGGAGGCTTGGCCATCGCAAGGCCGTTCCCGCAGCGCCGTCGGGCCCTGGCATCATCGTGAAAACCTATGGACTCCGACGGGAATCACTCCCTAGTGCTTCACGACGGCTCTGCCTACGGTGTGGTCATGCGCTACTCCACTTCTCTCCTCGACCGGGTGCAGGGCCGAGTCCATCACCTCAAGCGACCCCTCGTGGACGCCCCCGCGGCCCAGCGAGATCCTGCCGTCATCGATACCGTGAGCAGGATGCTGCGCGAGATCGAGACCAGGGGACTCGACGCGGTACGCGATTACAGCCGCACACTCGACGACGACGACCGTCTCGACTTCGAACTCTCCTCGCAGGACGTCGCGACGAGTGGTGAGCGTCTCCCGCGGGATCTCCGTGAGGCGATCGAACTGGGTTCCGAGCGCACTCGAGCCTTCGCGCGCGAACAACGTTCCCACATAACCGGATTCGAGACCGAGCTGTGCCCAGGTCTCGTCACGGGCATTCGCTACGTTCCGGTGGCCCGAGTGGGGGCGTACCTACCCGCTGGGCGCTTCCCGCTGACGGCATCGGCGTTCATGACAGTGGGCGTAGCGAAGGCTGCCGGTGTGTCGACGGTCGTGGCCTGCACGCCGCCCCAGCCAAGCGGAGGCGCGAACGACGCCGTCCTGTATGCAGCTCACCTGTCGGGTGTCGACCGCGTCTTCGTGCTCGGGGGCGTTCAGGCCCTCGCCGCCATGGCATTCGGACTCCTGGGGGAACTTCCCGTCGACATGCTCGTCGGAGCGGGGAATGCCTACGTCGCCGAGGCGAAACGCCAACTGTTCGGCACAGTGGCCATCGACCTGCTCGCCGGCCCCTCGGAAGTGGCCGTGCTCTCCGACGAGACCGCCGACCCCGAGATCGTCGCCGCGGACCTGCTCGGCCAAGCCGAGCACGGCACGAACTCGCCAGCGGCGCTCGTCACCACCTCCGAGGAACATGGGCGCGCCGTCTTGGCTGCGGTGGAGCGTCAGCTGAAGAGTCTGGCGACCGAGCCGATCGCCGGCCCCGCGTGGCGTGACTACGGCGTCGTGACGGTCGCCGACGACAGGGAGACCGCCGCCCTGCTGATGGACGATCTCGCTCCGGAGCACCTGGAGATCATCACCGCCGACGACGATTGGTATCACGATCGATTGCAGAACTACGGCTCGGTATTCCTCGGTCCGTGGAGCACCGTCGCCTACTCCGACAAGGGCATGGCGGGCACCAATCACGTGCTCCCCACTGCCGGGGGTGCGAAGCACAGCGCCGGTCTGTCGGTGTCGCGGTACCTGAAGCCGCTCACCTACCAGCGCATCGGTCGAGAAGCCACACCCGACTTGGCGCATGCCGTTCAGGTCATCTCGGATTCCGAGGGCATGGCGGCACACAGCGCCACTGCCACGCGCCGACTCGCCCTGTACGGCACCGGAACCGCGGCCGCCGAATGACGCCTCAACCATGGGCTGCGGACGACTGATCGGAAGATGACACCATGATCGATTCGATACAAACGAAAGTCGTTGGCGCGGTGCAGATGGCTCCCGTGTACCTCGACCGAGAGGCGACGCTGGCCAAGGTCGAGGGGTACGTCGACGAGGCGGGGGCGAAGGAGTGCGACCTCGTCGCCTTCGGTGAGACGGTGGTACCCGGCTATCCGTTCTGGCTGGGCCGCACGGACGGGGCGACGTTCAACTCCGACCTGCAGAGGGACATCCATGCGCTCTACCTGAGGGAAGCCGTCGACATCGAGGCCGGTCACCTGGACGGGGTGCGTGACGCCGCGCGACGGAACGAGGTCTCGGTCGTGCTCGGTGTCGCCGAGCGCCCGGGGGACCGTGGGGGACACAGCATTTACTGCTCTGCCGTGACCATCGACGCGTCCGGCGAGATCGCCTCCGTCCATCGGAAGCTGACACCAACCTACGAGGAGCGGCTGAGTTGGGCCAACGGTGACGGGCATGGGCTGGTCACACACGAGCTGGGACCGTTCACCTACGGCACACTGAACTGCTGGGAGAACTGGATGCCGCTGTCGCGCACCGCGTTGTACGCCCAAGGCGAAGATCTGCACGTGGCGCTCTGGCCCGGAGACGTCTACGACACCGCGGACATAACCCGCTTCATCGCACTCGAGTCGCGTTCCTACGTGATCTCGGTGTCGGGACTGCTCCGCCGCGACGACATCCCGGACTCCATGCCGGGGTCGGAGATCATGAAGAGGGCCAGTGACGAGCAGATCAGCACCGGCGGAACGTGTATCGCCGCACCCGACGGAACGTGGGTCGTCGAACCGATCGACTCGGAGGAAGGCCTCACGGTCGCGACGATCGATCACGGTGAGGTTCGTCGTGAGCGTCAGAACTTCGACCCGGCTGGTCACTACGGTCGCCCCGACGTCACGAGGCTGGTCGTCGACCGCCGTCGGCAGGCTATCGCCACCTTCACCGACTGAGGATGTCGCGACCCCGCCGCGTCGGGTGTACGGGAGTCGGTCGGTGCTCAATCACCCGGCGAGTCGGTCCCGTTAGGGACCGCAGCCACGACGGCCGCTGACGTACGACGGCTTCGCGTATGCCACGCGACCCGTAGCGCGTAGGCCGTGGCGCTCGCGGCGAACATCGCGCCGACGAGGAGCAGCCATCGGCCGAGGAACGGTTCCTGCGTCAGCCCGGTGGCGTTGACGTAGAACTCGGCGCCCTGCTCGATGATGCCGGGGAAGAAGATAAGGAACGTCAATCCGGTGCCGAGCACGGGCAGACGGACGTAGTTGATCACCGGAACGTCCGAGACGTGGAAGTGACTCGAGCCCGCGCTGGCAGCGAGCCCGGTGCGCAGTGACCAGTCGGCGATCGCGTAGAGCGGGAAGAGCACCAGATCGTGCAAGATTGCGCCGCCGACGAACCAGACGACGATCGACTGCCACCAGACCGCGGTGTTCACGAACGTCATCGGGCCGGCGACGAGGACCACGCTTCCCCACAGGGCGAAGCAGGCCGCCATGGCCAACAGGTGCAGCGGGTGAGCCCCGTAGATCCGTCTGAACCGTTGCACGTCATGCCTCCCGGAAGTCGATCGTGGACACCCATTTGGTGGCGTGGACCCCAGGGATCGCTGGCATGATGATCCGTGCCGGGTAGCCGTGGTCGGGGCTCAGGTCGGCTCCATTGACCTGCAGCGCCAGCAGTGAATCCGGGTGCAGCGTCTGATCGGCGGTGAACTGGGCCGACCGGAAGGCGCCGAAGCGTTCGAACGAGTCGACCCGAGCCGAGGTCAGGCGCCGAACGCCGGCCGAGTCTGCGAGATCTCTCAGCCGGACGCCCGTCCACGTCTGCACGGTGGACCAGCCCTCGACACAGGCGATGGGGAGGTCGACCGTGTGTTGCGGCATGGCCAGGAGCTCCGCACGGCTCAGGGTGACGCCGCCGGCCGTCCCGGTGAGCGTCAAGCGCCAAGCGTCGCCGTATTGATGTGGGTCGATGGCGGCTGCCCGTGCCGTCCGGTTGATCTGGAAGTCGTTCGGGCCGTTGCCATATGAGCGTCCACGCGGCAGCAGCAGCGCAGCGTGGCGGAGGAAGCCACCCGTCGTCTGTCCCACGGTCAACACGGCGACGAAGGCGGAACCCGCGCCCACCAGTGCCAGCGCACCGCGTCGGCTGAGGGTGGCCGGAGCCGGGTCGGGCGCGACGAGCCCGGTGTCGTCGAGCGGCTCGGGAACCGTGCGTGCGCGGCTCGTCGTCAACACCGAACGCATCGATCGTGATCGCAGCGATCGCCACATGGTCGGCGACTTCACCGCGACGTGGACGACGAACCCGGCGATGAAGACCCATGCACCCCAGTAATGCGCGGTGTAGAAACTGAACCCGAAGACGTAGTCGTACTGGATGTTCAGGACGCCAGTGATGATCTCGAAGAGGATGCCGCCGACGAGGGCAAACAGCGAGATGCGCTCCAGCGCCTGGGCAATCGACGTCACCGGGGGCAACTGGAAGAACTTGGGGATCACCGACCAGAGCTTCGCCAGCACCCACGGGATCAGGATCAGCCCCAGCCCGACGTGGAGGCCTTGATTGAGCCGATACAGCCATGACGGTCGGGCAGGCCAGTCGAAGGCTGGTAGGTGAAGCCACCCGACGTCGGCCGGGATCGCCTGTCCGAAGTTCGGCCCGTAGGCAACCCAGGACAGCAGTCCGGTGATCGTGACGATCGGCAGGGAGGCCAGCAACACCGCACCCAGGATCGAGGTCAACCATGGACCGCGAAGCGGACTTCGAAACGGCAACTTGGGCCAGTCGCGGCCCCGCCACCGCCTTGCCGGCCCGGTGCTGCTCGAACGGCCGGTCACGCGCTGCCGCCGCGCCGGGCCCGGGGGGAGGTCGAGCCAGGGGGCACGTCCACGGCGGCAGTGAACGACTGGACGATTCGCTGCGATGGCTCGTTCGAAGTAGGCACGGTCAATGGTGCCGCGCGGCGGAGAAAGCGTTACACGGATCCCTAGAACGCACGGACGCTCGTCAACGCACGGACGCGGTGGACCGCCTCGGCCGTGCTGCGAAGCAGAGGGTGATTCGTGTCGACGTCGTGGGCGAGACTCGTCGGGGCAGAGCCGATCAGCGTCCGGTGTAGGTGGCGTTTCCCGGGCCGGCCTCGAGGAAGCTGACCACGGCGCGCTGCAGGTCATCGGTGTCGAACAGGGCGCCGGACACCTCTGGCGTCACCGAGTCGGCGTGCTGAACGCCACCGGAGCGCCACGCGCCGATGATCGCCTTGGTGGCGGCGTGAGCCTTCGTCGGCCCGTCCGCGAGACGGTGGGTCAACGCTCGGGCGGCGTCGTCGAGGTCGTCGTGCACGGCGTTGACGACGCCCCACTGGTGCAGTGTCGCGGCGTCGTACAGGTCACCGGTCATCACCAGTTCGCGTGCGCGGCCCGAGCCGGCACGCTCGGCGAGTCGCTGCGGCCCGCCCATGGACGGGGTGAGTCCGACGACGGTCTCCACCAGGCCGAACTTCGCCTTCGGCGCGGCGAGGATGACGTCGCACGCCAGCGAGATCTCGAACGCCGCGGTGAGCGTCAGCCCGTGTGCCGCGAACACCACCGGGCACGGTAGCGCCTCGAGCGGGTCGATGATCTCGGTGAACAGCCTGCGCCAGAGGTCGGCGCCCTGGGCGGCGGTGAGTCCCTGGAAGACGTGGACGTCGACGCCGGCGGAGACCACCTTGCCCTCGGCCCGCAGCAGCAGCGCGCGCGGCGGATTGGCGGCCAAGTTGGCGACGTCGTCGATCAGGGAGTCGAACATCGCCTGGTCGAAGAGGTTCAGGGGCCCGTTGTGAAAGGTGAGGACGGCGACGTCGGCTCCGGCTTCGGTGGTGGAATGCTCGACGGTGGTCGGTTCGGCTGGCACGAATCTCAGGGTGCCATAGCCCTCGACCGGCCGCGCCGGCCGTTGTTACCGGCCGGTATATATGCTGGGCGGTGAGCACGCCGGCATGGAGGAAGACGATGAAGCGCACCCTGTACGAAGCCGACCACGAGGCATTTCGCGAGTCGGTCCGCGAGTTCGTCACCCGCACGATCGAACCGGCCGAAGAGAAGATGATCGAGCAGCGGTTCGTCGACCGGGACAGCTGGCTCGAGGCAGGCCGCAACGGCTTCCTCGGTCTCGAGGTTCCCGAGGAGTACGGCGGCAGCGAAGCCGGGGACTATCGGTTCAACGCAATCTTCAACGAGGAGCTGTCCCGCTCCAGCGCCGCGATCGCCTCGGCGTTCAGCATCCAGTTCGACATCGTCGCCCCCTACCTGGTGAAGCTGACCACCGAGGAGCAGCGGCAACGGTGGTTGCCGAAATTCTGTGCGGGCGAACTGATCACGGCAATCGCGATGACCGAGCCGTCCGGTGGTTCCGATCTGGCAGCGCTGAAGACCACTGCGGTCAAGGACGGCGACGACTACGTCATCAACGGCTCGAAGACCTTCATCACCAACGGAACGCAGGCCGACCTGATCGTCGTCGCCACCCGGACGTCGCCGGAGAAGAAGGCCAGGGGCATCACGCTGTTCGCCGTGGAGGCCACCGACGAGGGATTCTCGCGCGGACGCAAGCTCGACAAGGTGGGGCAGCCCGAGGCCGACACGGCCGAGCTGTTCTTCGAGGACCTGCGGGTGCCGTCGTCGCGGATGATCGGTGAACTCGATGGTGGGTTCATCCACATGATGCAGCTGCTGCCGCAGGAACGGATCAGCGGTGCGGTGCAGAACATCGCCCACGCCCGCCGCAATCTCGAAGACACCCTGCAGTACGTCCAGGAGCGCAAGGCATTCGGCCAGCAGATCGGGTCGCTGCAGTACAACAAGTTCCTACTCGCCGAGCTGGTCACGAAACTCGATGTGGCACAGGCCTTCATCGACAACTGCGTGGTGGCGCACACCCACGGTGAGCTGTCCGCGATCGATGCCGCCAAGGCCAAGTGGTGGAGTTCGCAGGTGCAGAACGAGATCCTGGACCACTGCGTGCAGCTCTACGGCGGCTACGGGTTCATGAACGAGTACCGGGTGGCCCGGGCGTGGAAGGATGCCCGCGTCACCAAGATCTGGGCCGGCTCCAACGAGATCATGAAGGAACTGATCGGCCGCGATCTCGGCCTCTGACCGAGGCGCTCAGGCGGACGCGTCGCCCGAGCGTTCGTGGGCGTTCATGAAGCACCGGTCGTAGACCTCACGGGGCAGGGGTGCCGCGGCGCTCAGCCGCCGGAACTCCGCCACGACCTGCTCGGCGAGCACGCGCAGTTTGACGTTGCGATCCTGCGACCGCCAGCGCAGCAACTCGAACGCGGCGTCGGCATCGAGGTCGTGCAGCAGCATCAACATGCCCTTGGCCTGTTCGATCACGGCCCGGTGGTTCGAAACCGCTTGCACTGCTTCGGATAACTGATCTTGAAAGTCGCGATCGGCGGCGCGGTCCTCACCCCGAATGTCATCGCGCGCTTGCAGCATGACCCAGAAGTATACGAACCAACTGAACATTCTGTCCAACACTGGCATACTCGGCCAGCAAGGCACGTGTCTCGTTGTTGGGATCGGTAGCCGCCGCCACGCACTTTCATGAACGCATGCCGGTGCCGCAGGGGCAGCGCATCACGAGAGGAAGACCACGCATGAAGATCCTGCCGACCCCCGTCGAGGAATTCGTCAACCGCACCGACCGCAACCGCAGCCTGGCGTTCGGCATCTCGGGAGCCACGATCGCGTTCTGGAGCCTGTACCGGGTGTTCTGGGCGCTGTACGTCTCCGCGACGTTCTCGGGCATCGGCGGGTGGTCGCCGGTATCCCTGGTGGTTCCGATCGTCCTGTGGGGCGCCATCGGCGTGGTGTCGGCGGTCGCGGCGTTCGCCTTCCTCACGCGGTACGCCAAGCAGACCTGACCCCATGCGACGAACGGCTCCCGGAGTGTCTCCGGGAGCCGTTCGGTCGTCTGTCAGCCCTCCTTGCGGATCAACCGCTGCAGCGCCCTGCCATCGGAGGCCAGCAGCTCGTCGATCCGCTCGTGGTTCACGTCGGCCACGACGATCTCGCCCACGTCCTGGTGGACGTCGCGGAAGATGCCGTGGGACTTCATCTTCTGCGTTTGGTAGACGTTGTCCTCGGTCGGCGTCACGTAGTACACGGCGTCGGCCTTGAACCGGTGGATCAACCACAGGTGGATCAACGTCATGAGGCGCTTCTGGCGCAGCCGCTCGTCGAAGGTGTTCTGGTCGCGCACCGTGAGGATGCTGCGGCCGTTGCGATCCTTGATCGGGTCGACGAGCACGTTGGCGAGCTTCTCCTCGTCATCGCCCCGCTTGCCGTAGATGCCGAGTTCGAGCACCTCGCCGCCCGGCCGCAGCGGCCGGAACTGGATGCGGAACTTCTCGCCCAACTCGTAGTATTCGCCCCACATCGCCAGCCAATCCTGCAGCAGCTTCTTGGGCACCTCGGTCTGCACCAGGTGCTGATGCTGCGTCGACCCCTTGCCCATCGACTTCGTGGTCGCCGTCCGTCCCGACGACGCAGCCAGCGCCGCATCGCTGCGTGGGCCGCCGACGAGGGTCTGCGGCGTCCGGTAAGGCGATTCGACCAGCCGCATCTTGCGCTGCAGCCGGGCCAGGGCGAGCATGCCGTCCTGGCGCAGTGCGCCGGCGAACTCCTCGGCGGCGACGCCGTCGATTTGGTGCCCGCCGTAGGTCATGAAGTTGAAGACGAACCCCATCTTCCCGATCTCCTCGGGGAAGGCGCGCATCTGATCGTCGGTCATGCCGGTGGTGTCCCAGTTGAACGAGGGGGACAGGTTGTAGGCCAGCATCTTGTCGGGGTAGACGCTGTGGATGGCATCGGCGAACTGACGTGCGTCCTCGAGGTCTGCGGTCTTGGTCTCCATCCACAGGATGTCGGCGAAGGGCGCAGCCGCAAGCGATTTCGCGATGGCGTAGGGGATGCCGCCGCGGACCTGGTAGTAGCCCTCCGGCGTCTTCGCCCGTTCGCAGTCCCACGGGGCGTCGACGCCGAGCTCCCTTGCCTTCTCCCGGGCTGCGTACAGCGAGGCCCGCTCGGCGAACCGGCGCCACTCCTTCGCGGTCATGTCGTGTGGTTCGCCCTCGCGCTCACGGAACTCGAGGAGTTCGCCGACCGCCTCGCCGTAGGTCTGCAGCCCGGCGTCGACCTGCCACACGTCGACGAATTGCGACTCCACGTCGTCGAACAATTCGTCGACCGACCGCGCCGTTGGGTCGTTGCGCCACGACGCCACCGCGTCGGACACCGTCTGCGCGACACCGTGCCGCTGCAGCCACGCGTCCGCCGCGGCGTACTCGCCGTCGGGCAGCGCGTAGAGCAGGTGCCCGTTCAGCTCGGTGAGACCCGCGTCGTAGAAGGTGCGCACCATGGCCAGGAAGCACGACTTGTAGGGCGGGATCTTCAGATTGGTGACGCCCAGCAGGAAGGGCTGATCCCGCTCGTCGGCCCGGCTGTCGATCAGGCTGGCGGCCTCGGCATCGGTGCGCGCCACGATGATGCCGGGCACGCGCATGATGTCGAGCTGGAACCGGGCGGTGTTGAGCCGCTTGATCTGTTCGTCGGACGGCACCAGGACCTTGCCGCCCTGATGGCCGCACTTCTTGGTGCCCGGACGCTGGTCCTCGATGTGATAACCCGGCACGCCGGCCTCGACGAATCGTCGAATGAGGTTGCGCACGTGCGGATCTCCACCATGGCCGGTATCGGCGTCGGCGATGATGAACGGCCGGTAGTCGACTGCCGGGGTGACGGCCCGTTCGGCTTCGGTCATCTTCAGGCGCAGGTACTGCTGATTGCGGTCGGCGGTGAGCAGGGCGCGCACCAGACCTGCGGCCTCGTCGGGCACCTGGCTGAGTGGGTAGCTGGCCAGGTCGGGGCCGGGGTCCTCGTCGAGCGATCCCTTCGCCGACGTCGCCCAGCCGCCGAGGTAGATCCCCTCGATGCCCATGCGCTTGATCGTGACCGCCTGGCCCGGCGAGTACGGCCCGAACGTCGTGATGCTCTTCTTCGCGGCGAACAGCTCCCGGAGGCGGTCATAGAACGCCGCGGCCGCTTCGCGTGCCACGGTGTAGTCGACCGGGATGGTGCCGCGCTGCTCGGCGACCTGGCGTGCGGAGTACAGCCGGATGATGCCGTCGAAACGTGGTCCGTCGAAGTACTGCTGGGTGTCGTTCACGTCCTGCTCGATGGGGCCGTGAACCGGGGCGTCCGCTTCGGTGATCGACATGGTGCGCTCCTCGCTGAGCATGGTCGTCGCTGATGTGCCAAGTGGTTCGAGTGTATGACCGCAGCGGTGGGCGGAGGTTCGGATTGCCCCAAGGGTCGTGGTGGCGCGCTACCGCTCGCCGAGGCCCATCATCTCGGTGACGTGGTGGTCGCGGCCTGCGAGGTAGCCGCCGTCGACCGCGATGGCCTGACCGCTGACGAACGAGGCGTCCCCCGAGACGAGGAAGGCCGCGACGGCGGCGACCTCCTCGGCGCGGCCGAACCGGCGCAGCTTGTGTTCGTGACGCAGACCCTCTCGGGCCTGCTCCATCCCCGGCAGCCCGACCACCGAGTCGAACAGCGGGGTCTCGATGAACCCGGGACAGATGGCGTTGGCGCGGATGCCGCTGGGCCCGTAGTCGATGGCGGTGTTCTTGGTGAGCAGCACGACACCGCCCTTGGACGCGTTGTACGAGCTGCCACCCGCCGTGCCCTCGAGCCCTTCGATGCTCGAGAGGTTCACGATGGCGCCACGTTCGCCGTCGACGCGATCCTGCTCGAGCATCTGGAGCAGCGCGGCGCGGGTCACGACGAACGTGCCCTTGAGGTTGACGTCGACCACCCGGTCCCACTCCTCGTCGGGCAGCAGGTGTACGGGTCCGCCGCCGGCGACGCCCGCGGAGTGCACCACGCCGTCGAGTCGGCCTGCTGCGGCGACGACGTCGGCCACCGCGGCGGCGATGGCCGCGGCATCGAGCACGTCGGCACGCCGGTAGCCGAATCCCGCGCCGCCGAGTCCGGCGGGTGGGTCGTCGGCGAGGTCCACCCCGACGACCTTCGCTCCCTCGGTCAGTAGCCGCTGGACGGTGGCGGCGCCGATGCCCGAGGCCGCTCCGGTGACCAGGACGCCCTTGTCCCTCAACCCATTCATGTTCTGCTTCTCTCAGCCGCGATTTCGCGGAATCTAACACTGGCTATCGTCGATCCGTGCACCTCGAGGAACTGCAGTGGTTCGTCGTGCTCGCCGAGACCGAGCACGTCACCGACGCCGCTGCCGTGCTGGGCGTCAGTCAGCCGACGCTGTCGCGGGCGCTCGCCCGGTTCGAGGACGAGGCAGGCACGGAACTGTTCGACCGCGTCAACCGCCGGTTGCGGCTCAACGCCTACGGCCGGATCATGCTCGAGCACGCGCGGCGCAGCATCGCCGAGATGGATCTCGCGACGGAGCGCATCGGGTCGTTGCGCGACCCCGACTCAGGCCGGGTTCGTCTGGCGTTCCTGCACTCGCTCGCGAACTGGTATGTGCCAGAACAACTCCGACGCTTCCGCCAAGCCGCTCCCGCCATCGGCTTCGACCTCTTCCAGGGCCCGGCGCACGAGATCGCCGAGCGGGTGCGCACGGGCGGCTTCGACATCGGCGTCACCTCGCCGCGCCCCGACCCGGCGGACTTCTCCTGGCACCGGCTGTACGTCGAGCGACTGTGCCTGGCGGTGCCGCGCGGGCACCGCCTTGCCACGCGGGCGCGCATCCGCCTGTCCGCAGCGGCCGAGGAGCCGTTCGTGGCGCTCGAGGACCCGTTCGGGCTGCGGCAACTGACCAACGACCTGTGGGCCGAGGACGACATCGACCCCGACATCGTCTTCGAGGCCACCGAGATCCCCACGATGGAGGGCCTCGTCGCCGCGGGTTTCGGCGTCGCGGTGGTTCCGGTTCCGCGCGAGGGCACCGACGCGAAGGTGGTGCACGTCCCGCTGACGAACGGCCGGGCCAAGCGCGAGGTCGGTCTGATCTGGGACCGTCACCGGCCGCTGCCACCGCCGGCGCAGCGGTTCGCCGACTTCCTCGCCGATGGCGGCAATCTCATGCGCTAGACGAATGACGCAGCAGAACTTCATGCATTGGACACATTGAACTGACGCTCCTAGCGTCGTCGGGGTGTCGATCGACCAGTCCCATGCCGCCCCCTGGACGGGCCACGCGCGCGGGACGGCGGCCTATCGCAGGCTGCTCGCGGCCCTGTTCTGCGCCGGCGTCGCCACGTTCGCCCAGCTCTACTCACCGCAGGCGGTGCTGCCGCTGATCTCGGCCGACCTCGGCGTCGGCGCGGCGAGTGCGGCGCTTACGATCTCCGCGTCCACGGTCGGCCTGGCCATCGGCGTCATCCCGTGGTCGATGCTCGCCGACCGAATCGGCCGTGTGCAGGCCATCTCGCTGTCGGTCACCATCGCCACCTCCGTCGGACTGCTCGTCCCGTTCGCACCCACCTACGACGTCCTGCTGCTCGGGCGTTTCGTCGAAGGGCTGATGGTGGGCGGAGTGCCCGCGATCGCCGTCGCCTACCTGACCGAGGAGGTCGAGCCCACCCACGCTGCACGCGCAGCGGGGACGTTCGTTGCGGGCACGACAATCGGCGGTCTGCTCGGCAGGTTGGTCGCCAGCCCCGTCGCCGAGGCCGTCGGATGGCGGATCGGCGTCTTCACCGTCGCAGCAGTGTGCGGTATGGCTGCGCTGGCCTTCGTCAAACTGGCGCCTCGGCCCCGGGGCTTCACGCCGTCACGCCACCGCGGTGCCAACCCCGAGGGCAGCGTGGCCCACCGACTGGCGGCCAACCTGCGGTCACCCCGTCAGCTGACCCTGTTCGCCCAGGCATTCCTGCTCATGGGTGGCTTCGTCGCGCTCTACAACTTCCTGGGCTTCCGGCTCACGGGTGCGCCGTTCGACCTGGCGCCCTCGGTGGTCAGCCTGGTGTTCCTCGCCTACCTCGCCGGGACGTGGGCGTCATCGCGTGCGGGCGCGGAGACCACCCGCTTCGGCCGCAAGCCGGTGCTGCTGGCCGCGATCGTCGTGATGGCGGTCGGCGTCGCGATCACGTTGAGCGACAACGTCATCGCGGTGCTCGCCGGACTGGTGATTGCGACAGCAGGCTTCTTCGGTGCGCACTCCGTCGCGTCGGGGTGGACCGGGCAGTCCGCGCCGGCGGGCAAGGCCCAGGCGTCCTCGCTGTACAACCTCTTCTACTACGGGGGATCCAGCGCCGTCGGATGGTTCGGCGGCGTCGCGTTCGACGCCCACGGGTGGACGGCCGTCGCGGTGACGATCCTGTCGCTGACCGCGGTAGCCGCGGTGCTCGCGGCGCTGTTCCTGCGCAACGACCGCCGATCGGCTCGGGGTCAGCGGATCTTGACGACGACCTTGCCGCGCGCGGAGCGGTCCTCCAGCGAGGCGATCGCGTCCCCGGCCCGCTCCAGCGGGTAGACCACCGGCTCGGGCGGGACCACCAGGCCTGACGCGAGCAGCGGTTCCAGTTCGGCCCACTGCTCCTGCAGGTAGCCGGGATGGGTGGCCGCCCAGGCGCCCCAGCCGACGCCCACGGCGTCGACGTTGTTGAGCAGCAGGCGGTTCACCTTCACGGTCGGGATGTCGCCTCCGGTGAACCCGATGACGAGCAGGCGCCCCCCGGGTGCCAGCGAGCGTAGCGAGTCGGTGAAGCGGTCACCGCCGACGGGGTCGACGACGACGTCGACGCCCCGGCCGCCGGTCAGTTCCTTCACCGCGTCCTTGAAGCCCGCGGCGAGCACCACGTCGGTGGCCCCGGCGGCGCGCGCGACGGCGGCCTTGTCCTCGGTGCTCACGACGGCGATCGCGCGCGATGCTCCCCAGGCGGCGGCCAGGCGCAGGGTCGAGGTGCCAATACCGCCTGCGGCGCCGTGGACGAGCAACGTCTCGCCGGGGGCGAGCCTGCCGCGGGTCCGCAGCGCGCAGTGCACCGTCAGGTCGTTGAACAGCAGTCCCGCCCCGGCCTCGAACGACACGGAGTCGGGCAGGGTGAACACCCGATCAGCGGGCAGCGCAACGACTTCGGCCATCGCGCCGGACAGCATGGTCAGAGCGGCAACCCGGTCGCCCGTCTTCACGTGGGCGCCGGCGGGCGCGCTGCGCACCACGCCTGCCACCTCGGCACCGGGCACGTAGGGCAACTCCGGCTTGTGCTGGTACAGCCCGCGGGTCTGCAGGGCGTCGGGGAACGCCACGCCCGCGGCGTGGACGTCGATCACGACGCCGCCGTCGGTGGGCTCGTCGATCTCCACCAACTCCGCGGACTGCGGACCGTCGAGCCGGGCTACGTGAATGGCGCGCATCCGAACCATTTAACATCCCCGCGTGATCGATGCCCGTGCCGCGGTGCTGCTCGACGAGGGCTCCGCCCCCCGAGTGGTCGACGTCCAGATTCGGCCGCCGGTCGACGACGAGGTGCTGGTCCGCATCGAGGCGGTCGGCATCTGCCACACCGACGTGAGCGTCTCGCGGCGCTGGCGCGCCGCTCGGCTGCCGATGACGTTCGGGCACGAGGGCGTCGGGACGGTCGTCGCCGCCGGGCCCGCCGCCCGCGCCCGAGAGGGCGAACAGGTGGTGCTGACGTTCGACAGCTGCGAACGGTGCGCCGAGTGCGCGGCGGGCGCTCCGGCGTACTGCGTCCGCTCGACGGCGCTCAACCTGCGCGGTGACCGCGGTGACGACGCCAGCGCGCTGCGCCTCGACGGCCGACCGGTGGTCGGCGGATTCTTCGGCCAGTCCAGTTTCGCCACCCATGCGCTCGCCGGCTCGGCGAACGCCGTAGTGCTGCGTGAGCCGATCGACCCGGCGCTGGCCGCGCCACTCGGGTGCAGCGTGCAGACCGGGGTGGGCACGGTGCTCAACGCGCTGGCCGCCGGGCCCGGCGATGCACTCGTGGTGTTCGGCGTGGGCGGCGTCGGCTGCTCGGCGGTGATGGGCGGTCGGGTGGCCGGCTGCCGAGCCATCGTCGCCGTCGACCCGGTGCCCGAACGTCGTGCGCTGGCAACGGAACTGGGTGCCACCGCCGTGATCGACCCTGCCGACGGCGACGTCGCGGCGGCCGTCGTCGAGGCCACGGCCGGGGGAGCGACGATCGGCATCGACACCACCGCGGTCGCCGAGGTCATCGCTACGGCGCTCGCGTCGCTGCGCGCGCGGGGTACGCTCGCCCTGGTCGGGCTGGGCGCGATGACCGCCGACCTGCCCGTCGGTCTGATCATGGGCCGCGGCCTTCGCGTGGTGGGAGTGGTCGAGGGCGACAGCGACCCGCACGTGTTCATTCCACGCCTGGCCGAGCTGTACCGGCGGGGCGACCTAGCGCTCGAGAAACTCGTCACCCGCTTCGACTTCGAGGCCTTCGACGTGGCGTGGACGGCTGCGACGTCCGGCACGGCGATCAAACCCGTCGTGACGATGTTGACAGGCGTCAACCCCACCTAGTTAGATTTCTCCCGCTGCGGCAAGGGTGCCGTGGCGGATCGGAGTTGCCGTGCCCAGGCGTCTGCTGCCCTACGCGCCGGTCGAGACGCTGCCCAAGGGCATGCCCGTGCTGGTCCGCTCCTCGGACGGCACCCGGCTGCACACCGAGGTGTTCGGTCCCGCCGACGGCTACCCGATCGTGCTCGCCCACGGCATCACCTGCGCAATGCGCGTGTGGGCCAACCAGATCGCGGACCTGTCGACCGACTACCGCGTGATCGCCTACGACCACCGCGGCCACGGCCGCAGCGCCGTCCCGAAGCGCGGGCGGTACAGCCTCGACTTCCTCGCCGCCGACCTCGACGCCGTGCTCGACGCGACGCTGGCGCCGGGGGAGCGCGCGACCATCGCCGGCCATTCCATGGGCGGCATCGCCATCCAGGCGTGGTCGCAGCGCTATCCGGCCCGGGTGCGCCGCTGTGCCGATGCGGTCGCACTGATCAACACGACATCCGGCGAGATCCTGCACCACGTCAACTTCCTGCCCGTCCCCCGCGCACTCGCCGCCGGCCGCGTCAAGGCGGGCGGTCAGCTGCTCAAGCGGCTGGGATCCGCGCCGCTGCTCCCTGGTTCGGTCCAGCAGAGCCGACGGCTCGTCTCGACGCTGGCGGTCGGACCGAACGCCGATCCGGCCATCGCCGACTTCGTCTTCGACCTGTTCGCCAAGACGCCTCCCGCAGGCCGCGGTGCATGGGCCCGTGTGCTGGTCGACTCGATGAGTTCGCGACACCTGCGGCTGACCAACCTGACCGTGCCGACACTGGTCATCGGTAGCCGCCAGGACAGGCTGTTGCCGATTCGCGCGTCGCGCCGGATCGCCGCCGACGTCCCGAACCTGGCGTCCTTCGTCGAACTCGACGGCGGCCACTGTGCGATCCTCGAGCGCCCGGACGAGGTGAACGCCCACCTGCGCAACCTCATCGAAACGGCGCGTGAGACGCGCTTGAGTTCCTAGCCGGTTGAGTTCCTAGCCGGCCGCCAGGAAGTCGCCGACCTCGCTCGCCGCGCGGCGCCCCGAGCGCACCGCGCCGTCGAGGAAGCCGGTCCAGGTGTCGGCTGTCTCGGTGCCCGCCCAAAATACGCCGTCGACGGGTCTGCGCAGCCACTGCCCGAACTCGGTCCACGATCCCGGTGGCACCGCGGCCGTCGGTCCGCCCGGCGCGAATTCCTCGCTGCCCCAGCGGTAGTCGAGGTAATCGATCGGATGCAGCGCCTTGGCGCCGAACAGTTCGGCGAAGCAGGCCAGGACCCGTTCGCGGCGCTCCGCGGCGGGCAGCGGGTCGAAGGTGCGCGCGTCGGTGAAGCCGAGGAGCACGCCGGGGCCCTGCGCGGACCCCGACTCCGAAGGGCTCGTGTCGAAGGTGATGAACACCGGTCCCTCGTCGGACAGCGCCTCACCCGAATAGCCGTCCGCCCGCCAGAACGGCGTCTCGTAGGCGGCGTAGGCCTTGCTCAACCTGCCCTGGGGCCAGCGCTTGGTCAGCGCGGCGCAACCGGGCGGCAACGCGGGCTCGAACTCGATCGCGTCCCGGTGCTGCGGGGGGATCGCGACCACGGCCGCACGGGCCTGCATGGACGCGTCGCCGGCGTGGACCACGACGCCGTCCGCGGAGCGTTCGATGCGGGTGACCACCGTGCCCAGGCGCACTCTGTCGCCCAGATCGGCGGCCATCCGCTCGGCGATCTGCTGGGTGCCGCCGGGGAAGCGGTCCTGCTGGGCACCGCCCTCGACGTCGAGCATCGGGCCGATCCCACCCGCGGCCTTGACGTACCGCACGGCATGCAGCATCGACACCTCGTCGGGTTCACAACCCCACGTCACCCGCGACATGATCGCCATGAGATTCCGGGTCGACGCACCCGCATGCACCGAGCGCAGCCATCCGTCGAGCGACTGTGCGTCGAGTTGGTACGCGCCCGGCGCGGTCCACGGCTCGGCCAGCGGGACCTGCTTGGCGAGCCTCTCGAACCGCCACTGGATCCGCGACACGTCGACCAGTTCCAGCAGTGACAGCTTCGGGATCGTGCTGCGGTAGGACCGCACCCGTCCGCGCCACTGGATCAGGTTCTTGCCCTGGCTGTACGTCGGCACGGTCGGGCAACCCAGCTCGGCGGCCAGCGCGTTGACCTCGGTCTGGGTCGGGCCGACGAACGTGCCGCCCAGGTCGACCGGCACCCCGGCGATCGTGTCGGTCAGGGACCGCCCGCCCACCCGGTCGCGGCCCTCGAGCACCACCACGTCGAGGCCGCGCTGGGTCAGCAGCCGCGCCGTCGTCAAGCCCGAGAAGCCCGCCCCCACCACCACCACGTCCGTCATGCACTCAGTGTGGCGATTCGTGCACGCGCAGGAGCGTCTACCGCACCTTTTCGTGCACGAGTCGCGCCCGGGCCCCTAGGGTGTTGGTACGCGACAGGACCATGAAGCTCGACGCATGGTCATTGACAGCCAATGGAGGTTCGCCATGAGTGTCACCGAGCACGACGCCACCGGAGAAGACACCGAGATCACCGAGACCGTCGACGTCCTGATCATCGGCGCGGGGATCTCCGGCATCGGGGCGGCCTACCGGATCGCCGAACGCAACCCGCAGCTGCGCTACACCATCCTTGAGCGACGGTCCCGCATCGGCGGCACCTGGGACCTGTTCCGCTACCCCGGCATCCGCAGTGACAGCGACATCTTCACGCTGAGCTTCCCCTTCGAGCCGTGGACGCGGCGGGAGAACGTGGCCGACGGCGGCGACATCCGCGACTACCTCGACACCACGGCTCGCAAGCACGGCATCGACCAGCACATCCGGTTCGACACCCACGTCACCTCCGCCGAGTGGGACCCGGCCACCGACACCTGGACGGTTCGCGCCGAGCAGGACGGTCCCGACGGCCCGCGGGCCACGACCTACCGGGGCCGGTTCGTGTTCTTCGGCACCGGCTACTACAGCTACGACGAGCCGCACCGCCCCGACTTCCCGGGCATCGACCAGTTCGGCGGCGACGTCGTGCACCCGCAGTTCTGGCCCGAGGATCTCGACCACTCCGGCAAGCGCGTCGTGGTCATCGGCAGTGGCGCCACCGCCATCAGCCTCATCCCCGCGCTGGCGCGCACCGCGGCGCACGTGACGATGCTGCAACGCTCACCCACCTACATGATGTCGATGGCGCGCATCGACCCGATGGTCGAGGCCATCCGAAAGGTGCTGCCGCCCAAGCCATCGCATGCGGTCGTCCGGCTGCGCAACGCACTGTTCCACGTGCTGTCCTACTTCATGTTCCGCAAGGCGCCGCGGTTCGGGCGGTGGCTCATCCGCAATCGGACCATGGCCGCGCTTCCCAAGGGCTACGACGTGGACACCCACTTCAAGCCGCGCTACGACCCGTGGGATCAGCGCATGTGCCTGATCCTCGACCGGGACCTGTTCAACGAGATCGGTGCGGGGCGGGCGGCGGTGGTCACCGACCACGTCGACCACTTCGACGCCACCGGCATCGTGCTGAAGTCCGGCAAGCACCTCGACGCCGACGTCGTCGTCACCGCGACGGGGCTGCAACTGCAGGCGCTCGGCGGCATCCGAATCCTCATCGACGGTCAAGAGGTAAACCCCGCCGACCGGTTCGTCTACAAGGAGTACCTGCTGGAGGACGTCCCGAACATGGCGTGGTGCATCGGCTACACCAACGCGTCGTGGACGCTGCGCGCCGACATGACCGCCCGCGCCTTCGCGAAGTTGCTCGCCTACATGGACTCACACGGCTACACGCACGCCTACCCGCATCTCGGCGACGCCCCCATCGACGAGAAGCCGACCTTCGACCTGCAGGCCAACTACATCAAGCGCTCACCTCACGCACTGCCCCGATCCGGCACGAAGCGGCCGTGGCACGTCCGGCACAACTACCTGCTCGACGTCATCGACCACCGCTTCGACCGCATCGAGGAGTCGATGGTCTTCGGCCGGACGCACGGTCGAGCCGCCGCGCCGACCCCAGCCAACCGGGCGGCGCAGACGGCCTAGCCGCTCACTCGGTGAGTGGGATCCTGGCCACCTCGACCAGATCGCCCGCCTTGGAGGGTTGTTCGAACACGACCTCGGCCTTCCTGCCCGCGGTGTTGAGCGCCGCGATCGTGTTGCCGAACAACGGCCCGCTGAGGTTGCGCCACTCGATCGGCAGGTCCGGCGAGCCACTGTGACGCGCCAGCCGCCGGGTGATTCGAGCCGCCCTCGGTGACCAACTGAGCTTGAACACCGGTTTCACCGCCAGCGGCACGTAGTTGTGCACCGGTGAACACACCAACTGGTGCACCCGCGCCGAGGTCGACCCGGGCACCACTGCGCGTGCGGCGTAGCTGTGGTGGACGTCGCCGGAGAGCACCGACACGGTGGCGGGCCCGCCCTCGTCGGCCGACGCCCGCGACGCGGCCGCGACGATCAGGTTGGTGAGACGCAGGAACGACTGCAGGAACGCCGCCCAATGCTCCAAGTCCGCTGTCTGGCGGATCTTCTCGGCGAGTCGCCCGCGAATGCCCTTGCGGTTGGCGCCAATCTCGTTGATGGTCTGAATATCTCCGAGCGCCGGCGGCAACAGCCATGGCAGCGACGAGCCCAGCATCAGGTGGTCGAGGTCGTCGAGCCCCTCGTCGACCTGATCCTCCAGCCACGTGAACTCGCGGTCGCCCAGCATCTTCCGGTCCCCGCTGTCGAGGATCCGGGCGTTGCGGGAGTCCACCATGATGAGTCGGCTGCGGCCCAGATCCCACCGATAGCTGAACCGCAGGCCCTTGTCGCCGTCGACTTCGCTGTCCGCACGATCGGCGAGGTCGGACAGATGCGGCCACGTGTCGGACTCCGCGGTCAGCACCTTGCGGTAGTCGTCGTCGGCCGACAGTTCGGCCGGGCTCAGGTTGCCCAGGTGCTGATACACCCAGTAGGACGCCAGGCCGGCCCGGATGCGGTCGCGCCACCAGGGTTTGGCGTTCATCTCCTTGCGCCACACCGCGGAGGTGTTCCAGTCGTCGCGAATGTCGTGGTCGTCGAAGATCATCGCGGTCGGCAGCGTCGAGAGAATCCACCGGATCTCCGGGTCGCCCCAGGTGTGCCGGTAGAGCGACTCGTACTCGCCGAAGCTGACGACCTCGTCGGGCGGACGCTGACCCGACGTGCGGCGGCCGGACCGGCGGCCGGCGAGGTTGCGGCGCGCGTCGGGCGTCAGCTCGTCGGCGTAGACCTGATCGCCGAGCAGGATGAGCGCGTCCGGCCACTGGTCGACGGGCAGTTCGGTCAACCGCTGGGCGTAGCAGTCCAGTGCGTCGTGGCCCAGCTTGTCGTCGAGCTTCTCGTCGCCGGTCTTGGGATACCGGCAGGAACCGAACACTGCGCGCAGCCGGTAGGCGGACTCCGGCCCGCGGGTGCGGATGACGCTGGGCGGGAAGGCGGAGTCGGGTTCCGGCCACACCTTGACGCCGTCGATCCGGACCTCGTACTCGGTGGTCGAGTCCGGGGTGAGGCCCTGCACCGGGACGACGGCGTAGTGGAAGCCCTGCACCTCGAACGTCGGAGCGGAGCATCCGAGTATCTCGACGATCGCCGAATGCTCCGTCTGCACCCACACCTGGGCTGTGGTCGCGCCGACGTGGCGCAGGACGGGACCGAGTAAGAGGCTCACCAACCCAGCCTAGGGGTAGTGGATTCCTGCCACTCGGCGATCAATTGCTGCCACCGGAATTAAACCCCTGAGCTGCAGGTTCTACGTATCAGCCCGGCCGGAGAAGTTCCCAACGGCCACTGAGGACCAGAGCAGAAGAGGGATCTTCATGAAGAAGTTTGGATTCGCCAGCGTCATCGCGACCGGTTTCGCCGCTGCGTTGCTGGGCTTGGCAGGGCCTGCCGCCGCCGACAGCACCCACCACGGATGGATTCAGGACATCCAGCAGCAGGCCACCGTCGGCGTCGTCTCCTCGACCATCGGCAACGGCCGCTAGTAGTCCGACGAAGAGGGGCACCCGAGTGATCGGGTGCCCCTCTTCGCGTTCGGCCCTAGTCGGCGACGGTGAGCCAGTCGGCGAAGCCGGAGGGGTCGTGGCGACCGAGCGCGCCGTGTTCGAACAGACCCCACCCCTCGACCGGTGGCGCGTCGCCCTCGGTGCAGAGACCACGCCCGACGTGGTCGATGACGCCGAATCCGGCCCGCCCGACGATCGCCGGATCGGTCATGTCGTAGGTGAGTCGTTCGGTGAACTTCTCGCCCTTCCACAGCCCGTGCACCCAATCGGAGTCGCCGCCGTACCCGCCGCCGACGTGGATCGGCACCGGAAGCTTGCTCTCCACCTCGAACCGGACCGGGGAGCCGTCGTTTGCGGTCGCGTCGATGGTCGCCCCGGTGGGGATCCGGGTCCCCGAGCGGTAGTGGATCCTGATCCGCGGCCAGCCCAACTGCTCGATGCGGCCGTCCTTCCAGATGCGCGTGCAGTCGTTGAGCGACCGGAACCCCGTCGGCTCCTCCTGGATGATCAGCACGATCGAGAAGTCGTCGAACGCCATCGGCACGTACAACCACCACATGCCCTCGAACGGTGGATCGGCCGGTCGGCCCGCAGGCTCCGGCTCGCCGATCGGGCGGATGCCCCAGGATCGGTCCCGCGACCCGATCCACGTCTGCGGGTCGACGGCGACCTCCTGACCGTCGATCGCGAAATGACCGCTCCACGAACCCAGTTGAGCGAACCGCTGGGCGTCGAGCGTGACGCGGTTGCCCGCGCGCAGGACGTGACGTTGCTCCTGCACGACCGGGAACAAGCCGGTCCAGGTGAGGTCGGCAGCGACGCCCTCGGTCTCCTCGAGCACGATGCGCAGTCGGTGCAGGGGCTCGTCGACCTCGACGCGGTAGTTCACCACGTTCTGGTTGAGCCGGTCACCGTCGATCGCATCCGACAGGTGCACCGCCGTCTGTTCGTCGCCGCGTCTCAAGAGCACGAACGCGTCCTTGACGCCCAGGTTCGGGTAGTAGCCGATCCCGCTTATGAGGAAGACGTCGCCGGTGCGGTCGTGGGCGTTGAAGTACGACCGGTCGTAGAAGTTCCGGTCCGACGACCCGGGTGACGCAATCGGCTGCGGGAGTTGGTGAACGGGGAACTCGTCCATGGGGCCGAGCATCAGGCGTCTCCAATCAATCGCTTCAGCAGCGACAGGTGATAGAAGGTCGACTCGACGTCGTCGGGTGCGTCCATCTCGCCGAAGCGCACGCGCCGGGCGCTGGTGCGCATGAACACGCAGCACCAGATCACCCCGGAGTAGACGTAGAACCATCGCAGGTCGCCGAGCGTGACGCCGGTCAGTGCCTCGTAGGTGGCGCGCACGTCGTCCTCGCGCATCACCTCCGGCAGGCCCGGGAGCCCCGCCATGCCTGCCAGCTCTTGAAACACGTCGTGCGCGAACACCATCCACGCGACGTCGAGTTCGCGCGGCCCGACGGTGGCCATCTCCCAGTCGAGCACCGCGACGGGGCGGAAGTCCTCGTAGAGCACGTTGCCGATCCGCGAGTCGCCCCACGCCAGCACGGGCGGCTGCGCGGCCACGTCGTCGGGAAAGTTCTCGTCGAGCCAGGCCAGCGCCCGCTCGACGGTGGGGGAGCGGCCGATGTCGGGGACGGCGAACTCGTACCAATCCTTCAGCCAGCCGAAGTGCCTGCGCAGCGGGTTGTCGCCGGGCGGATCCAGTTCGGCGAGGAACCCGAAGCGCTGCTGCGGATCGGGGATCGAATGCAGGTCGGCCAGCACCCGAACGGTTGCGTCCTGTAGCTCGCGCTGGCGCTCCAACGGCGCGTCGGAGAACCAGTTGTCGCCGAACGTGTAGGGCATCACGTCGGGCGGCACCAGGCCGTCGACGTGGTCCATCAGGAAGAACGGGGTGCCGAGCACGGTGCCCTGGTCGTCGATCCAGCGGACGCGAGGGACCGGGACGTCGGTCAGTTCCCCGACCTGGCGGATCACCTCGAACTGGTGGTCCATCCGGTAGACCGGGAACACCGGCACGTCCTCGGCGGTCGGTGCCACCCGGGCCACCCACTTCTGCTCGACGGGTCGACCGTCCTGCTCCCATCGTCCGGTGAGGATGATCGTCTCCGACGACATGCCGTTGGAGTCGATGCCGCTCTCGACGGTGACGTCCGGCGCGATCCCGCCCGGCATGACCGTCGAGAGCCATTCCGACAGCACGGCGGGAAGGGTCGTGGTGTCGCGGGATGAGTGCTGCAGGCGGCTGACGTCTTCGACAGCCGGTTCGTTGGCCACGGTTCACCTTTCCGGAGAATAACGCTACGGTGAGTAGCGTTATGAAAGCAGACTCGGATGCCGATGTCGATACCCGCGATGATCAGGGGCGGAATTCGGGCGCCGGTCGGCCACGCGATCCGCGGATCGACGCTGCCATACTCGAGGCCACCGCGGACCTTCTCGTCGAAATCGGTTATGCCAACCTGACGATGGCCGCGGTCGCCGAGAAGGCGGGCACCACCAAGACCGCGCTCTACCGCCGCTGGTCCAGCAAGGCCGAACTCGTCCACGAAGCCGCGTTCCCTGCTGCGCCGACGGCGTTGAGCGCGCCCGAGGGAGACATCGCAGGCGACGTGCGGGCGATGATCGCCGCGACGCGCGACGTCTTCGTGACCCCGGTGGTGCGGTCGGCGCTACCCGGCCTGATCGCCGACATGGCCGGCGACCCCGAGTTGAACGCCCGCGTCCTGAACCGTTTCGTCGGACTGTTCGATCTGGTCCGCGAACGGCTCGAACACGCAATCTCCCAGGGTGCGGTGCACCCCGAGGTCGTCCCGGCGCGTCTCATCGAGATCGTCGGCGGCGCAACCCTTCTTCGCCTCCTGCTCGACCCCGGTGGCGGACTCGACGACACCTGGGTCGAGCAGACCGCTGCCATCGTCAGCCACGGCGTCAAGGTCTGACCAGTACCGTTTACGGCATGTACGTGCAGCTGACCGTGAACGACGAGGACGGGGTGCCCGAGGTGTACTCCACTCCGCCCTGGACAGACGATGCGGATGGTCGCGCCGAGACCGCCAGGGTGGTCGTCGACCCCGTCGGCAGGCCCGACGGTGACCGCGCCGGGGTGTTGTTGACCATGACCATCGGCGAAGCCCTCGTCCTGGGTCGCAGGATCACCGAGATCGCCGAGCTGGCCGCCGAGGGCCAGTTCTCCAGACGCGGCACCCAGTGGCGCAAGGAGGTCCAGGACCGCAAGCGGCGGGAGGCCTGGAACGTCCTGATGGCGGGCTCCGAGGACGAGACGCCCGACTAGGTGTACTGACCTGAGAGGTTAGGTACACGGTTGGCTGGTGGTTGACCGCCGAGTGCGGTGTGGCCGCGGTGATGATTGTAGGTATGCAGCCAGCGCGGGTACTCCTCGCAGCGCTCCGCGTCACTGGTGTAGAGCCGCGCGTAGGCCCATTCGTCGGCCAGGGTGCGGTGGAAGCGCTCGACCTTGCCGTTGGTCTGCGGCCGGTACGGACGGGTTCGCCGGTGCTCGATATCGCCCAATGCGTCGCGGAACGCGTGCGATCGATAACAAGATCCGTTGTCAGTCAATACCTTCCGCACATCTATGCCGTGCGTGACGAACCAGGCGTTGGCGCGCACCCAGAAGTCGGCTGCAGTGTCCTTGCGTTCATCGGTCAGCAGTTCGGAGTACGCCAGCCGTGAGTGCGCATCGATGGCGGTGTGGATGAAGTGATAACCGCGCACCGGATTGTGATACTTGGTCTGCACCCCCGAACTCTTGTCGGCCTGCTTGTTGCGTTTCCCGGCGGCCAGACCAAGCATCCGCCAGCCTCCGCCGGCGGGGATCTTGCCCAGCTTCTTGACGTCGACGTGCACGAGATCTCCACACGATGCGGATTCCATGCGGCGCACGACTCGGCCGGTAGCGCGGTCGAGCCACCGCAACCTCGCGATGCCGTAACGGCGCAGCACGTTGTGCACCGTGGAGACGTTGAGCCCCAGCAGGTAGGCGATCCTGGCCGGTCCCCAACGGCGGGTGACACGCACTCCGATGATGCGCCGCTCGGTGCGCGTCGGCGTGCGATTCGGGCTGTGATGCGGCCGCGAGCTGCGGTCGGACATTCCGGCCTCACCCTGCTCGCAGTAGCGGTCCCTCCAGCGTGCGGCGGTCGTCGCCGACACCTGGAAACGTTCGGCCGCACGTCGCAGCGGCCACCCGTCATCAACGACGCAACGAGCCAACCGCAGACGGCCGGTTTCGGACAAAGGGGCATTACGGTGAACCACGAAGACCTCCGAGATCGGTGAGCGTTCCTAGACAGCTCGCACTCCACTCGGAGGTCTTCGTCTTGTCACCTCACCACGCCGTCACCAACGTCCGTGGTCAGTACAACTAGGCCAGGGCGCCCAGCAGCTGGTTGAACGCCTCGGTCATCGAGGGGTGGGTGTAGATCTCGTCGCGCAGCGTCGAGGCCGTGATGCCGTGGCGCATGGCCAGGGCGACGGTGTTGATCACCTCGTGTGAGTCGTAGCTCAGCAGCGCGGCGCCGAGGATCTCGTCGGTGTCGGCGTCCACGACGGCCTTCATCATTCCCTTGGCCTGGTGCACGATGCGCGCCCGAGGCACGGTCGCCATCTTCGCCACCGGCAGCGCCGCGACCTTGACGCGGTGACCCGCGGCCTTCGCTTCGCGCTCGGTCAGACCCACCCGGGACAGCGGCGGCGTCATGAACAGCGAGAACGGCACCGCCCTGCGATCGGTGGTGCTGCGCGACCCGGCGCCGGTGAGTTGATCGGCGACGATGCGGTAGTCGTCGAGCGAGACGTAGGTGAACTGCGGGCCACCGTTGACGTCACCGACCGCGAACACGTGCGCCACGTTGGTGCGCAGGTGCTCGTCGACCTCGATCGAGCCGTCGGGACGGGTGGCCACGCCGGCGTTGGCCAGACCGAGATCCGCGGTGACGGGATGCCGACCCAGCGCCACCAGGATCAGGTCGGCGTCGACGCTCGTCGGCGCACCGCCCACCTCGTAGTGCACGGTCCCGCCATCGACCGCCGTCACCTGCGCCGACGTCACGACGTGGACACCGGCCTCGGCGAGTAGTTCGGTTGCGCACGAGGCGATGTCGTCGTCCTCGCGAGTCAGGACCGCGTCGTGACGTTCCAGCACGGTCACCTCGGCGCCGTATGCCGCGTACATCGCCGCGAACTCCAGACCCACGTAGCCGCCGCCGAGCACCACCAGGCGTGCGGGCAGGTCCTCGGTCGACAGCAGGTCGGTGCTCGTCACGGCACGCGGGTTGTCGCGCAGGCCGGGGACGTCGGGCCAGGTCGGCTCCGATCCCGTCCCGATCACGATGGTGCGACCGATTACGGTCACGATGCCGTCGGCGGTGTCGACGGTCACGGTGTGCGGATCGACGAACGATGCGGTGCCCGTGAGCACGTCGACGCTGGGAATGGTGTCCAGCATCGCGAAGTTCTCGCCGCGCATCCCGGAGGTCAGGTCGGCGGTGGCGCGGATCGCGTTGGTGTACACCGAGGGTTCCGGTGGGTGCACCGACACTTCCTCGGCCTGGAAGACCATCGACTTGGTGGGAACGCAGCCGATGTTGATGCACGTGCCGCCGTACATCGCGGCGGAGCGTTCGATCATCACGACGCGCTTGCCCTGCTTGCCGAGCGTGGCCGCGAGCGTCTTGCCGCCCTTGCCGAATCCGATGACGACGAGGTCTGCGTCGATGGTCACGGTGCCGCCTTCGGGTCGATCTGGGCCTTGTTGTTGGCGACGACGTCGCGGCGGCGTTGATCCAGTCCCGCGAGGTCGTAGTCGTGTGCACCGGCGATGTCGTCTTCGGCGGCCAGTGCGGGTTGCGTGACGGTGGCGGCGCCGCGGACGTAGATCTCCTTGAGCCCCAGCATGGTCGGACGTGGCACCTCGGCGATCCGGTTCGCGAGTTCGATCGCTCGAGCGAGCAATCGATCGTGCGGAACCACCTCGGTGACGAGCCCGATGTGCTCGGCGCGTGCGGCGTCGACCACCTCGCCGGTCATGGACAGCCGGCGTGCCATCGCCGCGCCGACCACCTGCGGGAGCCGGGCCGTCATGCCGCCACCGGGCAGGATGCCCACCCGCGCGTGGGTGTCGGCGAACACTGCGCGGTCGGAGGCGATCAGGAAGTCGCAGCCCAGCGCCAGCTCCAGGCCACCGGTGAAGGTCGCGCCGTTGACCGCACCGACGATGGGCGTCGTCATCTGGGCCACGGCCGCGATGCAACTCTGGGTCTTGAACTCCTCGAAGTACTCGAGGCCGTCGCGCGCGGCCTCCTTCAAGTCGATGCCCGCGCAGAATGCCGGATCGGTGCCGGTGAGCACGACGGCCCGCACGGCGTCGTCGGCGTCGGCGGTCCGAAGTGCGGCGTACAGCGCGCGAATCAGAGCGCGGTTCAGCGCGTTTCGCGACTCGGGCCGGTTGAGCGTCAGTACCCGGACGTGCTCGTGGTCGGCGACGAGCACCAGTTCGCTCATGGCGGGCACGCTAGCGCACGAACTGACTCGCGTCGTTGGCCAGGTCGAGCAGCGGCTGGGGGAGCGCGCCGAGGGCCAGGGTGATCGCCGCTGATACGACGACCGCGGCCATGCTCAGCGAACTCGGCACCACCACCGTCGGCGCGTCGTCGGGCGGGTCGGTGAAGAACATCAGCACGATCACGCGGACGTAGAAGTACGCGGCGACCGCGCTGGCGCACACGCCGACGATCACGAGTGCCGACGCGCCGCCCTCGGCCGCCGCCTTGAACACCGCGAACTTGCTGACGAAGCCACTGGTCAACGGGATGCCCGCGAACGCGAGCAGGAACAGTGCGAAGACCACGCCCACCAGCGGATGCCTGCGCCCCAGACCCGCCCACCGGGACATGTCGGTCTCCTCCTCACCGGCCGCGTTGCGCACCACGCTCACCACGGCGAATGCCCCCAGCGTGCTGAAACCGTATGCGGCGAGGTAGAACAGCGTCGCCGACAGCCCGCTCTCGTTGAGCGCGACGACGCCGGTGAGGATGAAGCCGGCGTGCGCGACCGACGAGTACGCCAGCATGCGCTTGACGTTGCTCTGCGACACCGCGGTGATGGTGCCCACCACCATCGTCAGGATCGCGACCGCCCACATCAGGGGGCGCCAGTCGTCGGCCAGCCCGGGCAGCGCCACGTAGAAGATGCGCAGCGTCGCGCCGAACGCGGCGATCTTGGTGGCCGCGGCCATGAAGGCGGTGACCGGCGTCGGCGCTCCCTGGTAGACGTCGGGGATCCACGAATGGAAGGGCACCGCACCGACTTTGAACAGGACGCCGACCGCAAGCAGCGCGACGCCGACGAGGGCCATCGTGGTGTCGCCCGTACCTGCCTCGACCGCGTCGCCGATCCCGGCGAGGCTCAGCTCGCCGGAGTAGCCGTAGAGCATGGCGATGCCGTACAGGAAGAACGCCGACGAGAATGCGCCGAGCAGGAAGTACTTGAGGGCGGCCTCCTGCGACAGCAGCCTGCGGTGCCGGGCCAGACCGCACATCAGGTAGAGCGGCAGCGACAGCACCTCGAGCGCGACGAACATGGTGAGGAGGTCTTCTGAGGCGCCGAAGAGCAGCATGCCGCCGAGGGCGAACATGGTCAGCGGGAAGATCTCGGTCTGTGCGACACCGGCTTTGGTGGCCTGAATCTCGGCGACGCTGCCCGGCACCGCCGATGCCTGCGGGGTGAACGCGTCGAGCCCGGCCGCGCCGTCGTCCGCGTCGACCTCGGAGGCGATGCGGCGCTCGGCGATCAGCAGCGTGCCGAGGATTCCGATCACCAGGAGGGTGCCCTGCAGGAACAGTGCGGGCCTGTCGATCGCGACCGAGCCCATCACCGCGGTCCTGCCGACCGAGTCGCCGAGGTCCAGCCACACCTTGACCACGGCGGCCAGTGCCGCCGCCTGGGCGGCCACCGCGACCGTCAGCTGCGCCGGGTAGCGGCCCCGGCGCGGTACGAAGGCTTCGATCAACACGCCGACGATCGCCGCGCCCAGCACGATCAGTAGCGGCGAGAGCAGTTCGTATTCGACCGTCGGCGGCACGAGGTTCATCGAGCGGGTCCTTCCTGCGCCACGCGCGGTGCCGGATCCTGCTGGCCGATGGTGGTCAGCGTATGGCCCACGGCCGGGTCGATCACGTCCAGCGCGGGCTTCGGATAGACCCCCAGCACCAACAGGATCGCGATCAAGGGCGTGATCACCAGCAGTTCCCGCGGCACCAGGTCGGGTATGGCCTCGTTGCCGACGGTGACCGGCCCCGTCATCATCCGCTGATAGGCCCACAGCACGTAGATCGCGGAGAGCACCAGGGCCAGTGCGGCGAACACCGCGAATACCGGGTAGACCGTGAACGTCCCGATCAGCACCAGGAATTCGCTGACGAACGGGGCGAGACCCGGTAGCGACAGCGTTGCGAGACCGGCGACGAGGAACGTGCCGGCCAGCACCGGCGCCACTTTCTGGACGCCGCCGTACGCCGCGATGGCGCGAGTGCCCCTGCGTGACACCAGGAAACCGGCGATGAGGAACAGCGCCGCGGTCGAGATGCCGTGGTTGACCATGTAGAGCGTCGAGCCCGACTGCCCCTGGCTGGTCATCACGAAGATGCCCAGGATGATGAACCCGAAGTGGGATATCGACGTGTACGCGATCAGCCGCATGACGTCGGTCTGCCCGATCGCCACGATCGCGCCGTAGACGATGCCGATCACCGCGAGCGTGATCACCAATGGACGGAACGTCATCGACGCGTCGGGGAACAACTGCAGGCAGTACCGCAGCATGCCGAATGTCCCGACCTTGTCGACCACCGCCATCATGAGCACCGCGGTCGCGGGTGTCGACTCCACCGCCGCGTCGGGCAGCCACCGGTGGAACGGCCACAGCGGCGCCTTGATCGCGAACGCGAACATGAACCCGAGGAACAGGGCGTTGAGCACCGCCGGATCGACGTCGAGCGCACCGCTGGACATCGCGTCGACGATGGCGCGGAAGTCGAACGTGCCAGAGGCGAACGCGTCGCTGCCCGCGGTGGCCACGTACAGCCCGATGACGGCGGCCAGCATGATCAGACCGCCGAAGAGGTTGTACAGCAGGAACTTCACCGCGGCCTTGCTCTTCTCCTGCCCGCCGAAGCCGCCGATGAGGAAGTACATCGGAATCAGCATCGCCTCGAAGAAGACGTAGAACAGCAGCACGTCCAGCGCCGTCAGCGAGATCAGCACCATGCCCTCGACCGCCAGCGTCAAGGCCATGTAGGCGTGTACCGAACGGGCGTGGTCGGTCGCGTCATTCCAGCCGGCGACGATCAGCACCGGGACCAGGACCGCGGTCAGCACCACCAGGGCCAGCGCGATGCCGTCGATGCCAAGGATGTACCCCGTGCCGAACGACGGGATCCAGTCGTGGTCCTCGACGAACTGGTACCGCGGGCCGCCGGGCTGGAAACTCATGGCCAGCAGCACGGTCACGGCCAGCACCACCAGTGACACCGCCAGCGCAGCGTACTTCGCGAGATGGCGTGCGCCCGACGGCAGCAGCATCACCAGGGCGGCACCGACCATCGGCACCGCCCACAGGATCGTCAACCACGGCATAGTCGTCACCAGACCCTCGCCGCCAGGACGGCCGCGACCACGACGGCAGCCCCGCCCAGCATGGACAGCGCGTAACTGCGGGCGAAGCCCGTCTGCAGTCGCCCGAGGCCCAGCGAGGAACCGCCGACGACGGCGCCCACGCCGCGGGACACCCCGTCGATGCCCTCGTCGTCGATCTCGACGAGACCGGCGGTGAGCATCTGGCCGGGCCGCATCAGGAATTCCTCGTTGGCGGCGTCGCCGTACAGATCCCGACGGGCGGCCACGGTCAGGGCGGAGACGTCGTCGGGGGCTGTCTCGAGCACCGGTCGCCTGCCGTACATCCGGTAGGCGACGAGGACCCCGACGGCGATGACCGACATGGTGATCACCGTCATCACCCATGCGGGGACGACGTGGTGCGCCTCGTGCGCGCCGACGACCGGCTCGAGCCAGTGCTCGAGCGTGCCGCCGATCGCCAGCAGCGCGCCGGCGCCGACCGAGCCCACCGCGAGCACGATCATCGGCAACGTCATCGTGGCCGGCGACTCGTGGGGGTGACTGTTGGGTTGCCAACGCCTTTCGCCGAAGAACGTCATCAGCATGACCCGCGTCATGTAGAACGCCGTGATGCCCGCGCCGAGTAGCGCGGCACCGCCGAGCAGGATGCCCTTGAGACCGCCTCCACCGAAGGCGGTCTCGATGATGGGGTCCTTGGAGAAGAAGCCCGACAGCGGTGGCACTCCGATGATCGCGAGGTAGCCGAGTCCGAACGTCACGAACGTGATTGGCATGTACTTGCGGAGCCCGCCATAGCGGCGCATGTCGGTCTCGTCGTTCATGCCGTGCATGACCGAGCCCGCGCCGAGGAACAGCCCGGCCTTGAAGAAGCCGTGGGTGAGCAGGTGCATGATCGCGATCGCATAGCCGGCCGGGCCGAGGCCCGCGGCGAGCACCATGTACCCGATCTGCGACATCGTCGACGCGGCGAGCGCCTTCTTGATGTCGTCCTTCGCGCACCCGATGATCGCACCGAACAGCAGTGTGACCGCGCCGACCACCACGACGCCGGTGCGGGCCGCGGGCGCCAGGTCGTACACCGGCCCGGACCGCACGATCAGGTACACGCCCGCCGTGACCATGGTGGCGGCGTGGATCAGCGCGGAGACGGGTGTCGGGCCCTCCATCGCGTCGCCCAGCCACGACTGCAGCGGCACCTGCGCGGACTTGCCGCATGCCGCGAGCAGCAGGAGCAGTCCGATGGCATTGAGTGCGCCCGGGGACAACTGCCCGGCGGCGTCGAACACGCCTGCGTAGGAAACGGTTCCGAGTTGGGCGAACATCACCATGAGCGCCAGCGCGAGGCCGATGTCGCCGACGCGGTTGACCACGAACGCCTTCTTGGCGGCAGTCGCCGCCGATGGCTTGTGCGACCAGAACCCGATCAGCAGGTACGACGCCAGGCCGACGCCCTCCCACCCGACGTAGAGGCCGAGGTAGTTGTCGGCGAGCACGAGCAGCAACATGGCCGCCACGAACAGGTTCAGGTAGGCGAAGAAGCGCCTGCGCTCCGGGTCGTGGGCCATGTAGCCGATGGAGTACACGTGGATGAGCGAGCCGACGCCGGTGATCAGCAACACGAAGCAGATCGACAGCTGATCCAGTTGCAGCCCGAAGTCCACCCGGAGTTCGCCGACCGGGAGCCAGGAGAACAGGGTCTGGTGCATCGCGCGGTCCTCGGCGCCGCGGCCCAGCAGGTCGACGAACAGCACCACCCCCACCGCGAACGACGCGACGGCGGTGGCCGTGCCCAGCAGATGCCCCCAGGCGTTGGTCGCCCGCCCGCCGAGCAACAACACCACCGCACCGGCCAGCGGTAGCGCGATCAGCAGCCACACCGGAAGTGTCACTAGTGCCTCAACAGGTTCGCGGAGTCGACCTCGGCCGACCGTCTGGCGCGGAAGATGGCCATGATGATCGCCAGCCCGACGACGACCTCGCAGGCGGCGACCACCATCGTGAAGAACGCGACCACCTGGCCGTCGAGGTGGCCGTGCATGCGGCTGAACGTCACGAACGCCAGGTTCGCGGCGTTCAGCATCAGCTCGACGCACATGAACATGACGATCGCGTTGCGGCGCAACAGCACTCCGGCCGCCCCGATGGTGAACAACAGCACCGACAGGTACAGGTAGTTGGTGGGATTCACGTCCCGCTCCTGGGCGTCAGGATGGCGCTGACGGACAGTTCGGAGTCGGACCCGTCGGGCAGCCGGGCCGAGATGTCGACGGCGTTGTGCCTGGCGTAGACCCCCGGGTTGGGCATGGGCGTCGGGTGACTGCCCGCGGAGAACCGTTCGATGGCCATCTCGCGCTGCGTCTTCCGGCGGCCGATCCGTTCCCGGTGCGCGAGCACCATCGCGCCGAGTGCCGCCGTGATGAGCAGCGCGCTAGTGAGTTCGAACGCCCACAGGTAGCGGACGAAGATCAGCGCGGCGAGGCCCTCGACGTTCCCGCCGGCATTGGCCTCGGCCAGGCCGGTGAATCCGCCCGCCGACGCGTTGCCGACACCGGCGATCAGCAGCAGTCCGAACGCGACGCCCGAGACGATCGCGGCCACCCGCTGGCCGCGGATGGTCTCGGCGAGTGAGTCCGCCGAGTCGACCCCGATGAGCATGAGGACGAACAGGAACAGCATCATCACCGCGCCGGTGTACACCACGATCTGCACCACGCCGAGGAAGATCGCGCCCTGGGCGATGTACAGCACTGCCAGGATGATCATGGTGCACGCGAGGAAGATCGCCGAGTACACGGCCCGCGGCGCGGCGACCATCGCGACCGCGGCTATGACGGCCAGTGTGCCGAAGGCGTAGAACAGCACCGCCTCACCGGTGGACGTGCGGAACGCGGCGTCGGCGGCGAGGACGAGTTCCGCCGTCACAGCACGGGTTCCCTCGGTGTGGCGAGCCCGTCGGCGGTGACGTTGCCGCGGTAGTAGTCCTCGTCGGTGCTGCCCTCGGCCATCCCGTGCGGCGGTGGTGTCATGTCCGGCTGCAGCGGGGCCAGCAGCTTGTCCTTGCCGTAGATGAGGTCGGACCGGTTGTCGTCGGCCATCTCGTAGTCGTTGGTCATCGTCAGCGCCCGGGTGGGGCAGGCCTCGATGCACAGGCCGCAGCCGATGCACCGCAGGTAGTTGATCTGATAGACGCGGCCGTACCGCTCACCCGGGGAGAAGCGTTCCGCCTCGGTGTTGTCGGCGCCCTCGACGAAGATCGCGTCGGCCGGGCAGGCCCAAGCACACAGCTCGCAGCCGATGCACTTCTCCAACCCGTCCTCGTATCGGTTGAGTTGGTGGCGACCGTGATAGTGCGTTGCGGTCGGACCCGGCTTCTCCGGATACTCCTCGGTGATCGGCTTTTGGAACATCGCCTTGAACGTGACGCCGAAACCGGCGACCGCGTCGATGAAGTTCGGTTTGCTAGGCACGGGTGACCTCCTTGCTGGGGATCGGGGGAGTCGGGAACGAACCCGAGTCGGGAGCGGGGCCGGGGTCGAGCCGGATCCGCCTGCGGCGCATGCGCTTTCCGAGGTAGGCGAGCAGGCCGACGCCCACCACCGCGCTCGCGATGACGAGGAAGACCGCGAGCCCGTCGTACCCCTCGGCGCGCAACGTGCGCACGATCGCGACGGTCATGATCCACACCAGCGAGATGGGGATCAGGACCTTCCAGCCCAGATTCATGAACTGGTCGTAGCGCATCCGTGGCAGCGTGGCCCGCAGCCACATGAAGAAGAACAGGAACATCCAGACCTTCGCCACGAACCACAGCAGCGGCCACCAGCCGGTGTTCGCGCCGTCGATCAGGCTGATCGGCCACGGTGCCTGCCATCCGCCGAGGAACAACGTGGCGGCCAGCGCCGACACCGTCGTCATGTTGACGTACTCGGCCAGCATGAACATCGCGAACTTCAGCGACGAGTACTCGGTGTGGAAGCCGCCGACCAGCTCGCCCTCGGCCTCGGGCAGGTCGAACGGCGCGCGGTTCGTCTCGCCGACCATCGAAGTCACGTAGATCAGGAACGACGGCAGCAGCAGGAAGACGTACCACAGGTCGCGCTGCCCGGCGACGATCTCCGAGGTCGACATCGTGCCTGAGTAGAGGAACACCGCGGCGAACGACAGCGCCATGGCGATCTCGTAGGACACCACCTGAGCGCTGGAGCGGAGCCCGCCGAGCAGGGGGTAGGTCGAACCGGATGCCCATCCGGCCAACACGATTCCGTAGACCCCGATCGACGTGACCGCCAGCACGTAGAGCACGGCGACGGGCAGGTCCGTCAGCTGCAGTGGGGTCTGGTGACCGAAGACGCTGACCATGCCGCCCATCGGGATGACCGCGAACGCCATGATCGCCGGGACCACCGAGATGACGGGTGCCAGCAGGTAGATCGGCTTGTCGACGCCGGCTGGGACCAGCCCCTCCTTGAGGGCGAGCTTGACCCCGTCGGCAAGGCTCTGCAGCAGGCCGAACGGACCGACGCGGTTCGGTCCGTACCGCATCTGCATGCGGCCCAGAACTTTTCGCTCGACGAGGATCGCGACCAGCACCGTCAGCACGCAGAAAACGAAGATGCCCAGCGCCTTGGCGAGCACCAGCCACCAGGGGTCGCGTCCGAACGACGAGAGGTCGGGGTAGGTCACGACGGGTCACCTGCCCGGGTGATGCCGACGACCGAACCGGGTTGCGCTGCAACGAGTCCAAGCGGCGCCCACACGACGCCGTCGGGCATCGCGGTGATCTCCAGGGGGAGCGTGACTGCGCCCGCCACGACCACCGGATCGCCATCGAGCGCACCGATGGCTTCGGCGCTGGCCGGTGACAGCCGCGCGACGGCCGGCCGGGCCGTTCCGGCCAGATGCGGCTCGCCGTCCTGGAGCCGACCGTGGACGGCCCCGGTACCGAGCAGCATGCGCCATCCGGTGAGCACCGCGGTGCCCACCGGTGGCAGCACTGGCGCCTGCGGCGCGACGTCGGGAGCCTCCGCCGTCGATCCGTCCCAGGCGCCGAGTCGCATGATCTCGGCGCGGGTGCCCGCGGCGTCGCGCAGGGTCAGGTCGATGCCCACCTCGTCGGCGAGTGCCGCCAGGACGCGCATGTCGGCGGTGGCCTCGGGCGGCAGCGCGGGCTCGAAGGGCCGCAGCCTGCCCTCCCAGTTGACAAACGAACCGGCCTTCTCGGCGACGGGTGCCACGGGGAACACGACGTCGGCGCGCTCGGTTACGTCGCTGTGCCGCAGTTCCAGGCTGACGACGAACCGTGCGGCGTCCAACGCGAGGCGCGCTGCCTCCGGATCGGGCAGGTCGGCGAGTTCGACGCCGCCGACGAGCAGTGCGTCGAGGGACCCATCGAGTGCAGCGGCCAGTATCGCCGACGTGTCTCGCCCGGCCTCTGAGGGCAATTCGTCGACGTGCCATGCCGCGGCCACCTCGGCGCGGGCGCGGGCGTCTTCGACCGGGCGGCCGCCAGGCAGGAGATTGGGCATCGCCCCGGCCTCCAGTGCGCCGCGGTCACCCGCGCGACGTGGCACCCACCCCACCCGGGCGTCCGCGGCTTGAGCGAGTCGAAGCACCGCGGAGTAGGCGCCGGGCGAGCATGCGAGCCGCTCGCCGACCAGCACGATCGTTCCGGGCGCGACGTCGGCGGCCAGCGCGTCGAGCGCGTCGGCCTCCCCGCCGGGCGGGGTGCTGACGAGCGTTCCGCCCAGCTTGGCCAAACCCCGGCTGGCGAACGGCGCGACGGCGGTGACGGCAAGGCCACGCTTGCGCACGGCCTTGCGCAACCGCAGGAAGACGATCGGCGACTCCTCCTCGGGCTCGAACCCGACGAGCAGCACGGCGGGCGCGGCCTCCAGATCGGCGTACGTCACCGCCATCGAGCGGCCCGCCACGGCCGCGGCCAGGAAGCGCGCCTCCTCCTCCGAATGGGCGCGGCTGCGGAAGTCGACGTCGTTGGTGCCGAGCACGATTCGCGCGAACTTGGCGTAGGCGTAGGCGTCCTCGAGCGTCGCGCGGCCCCCGACCAGGACGCCGGTGCGGACGGCCGCCGACGTCAGACCACGAACCGCAACAGCGACGGCCTCCGACCACGACGCCGGGCGGTGGGTGCCGTCGGGCGTGCGGATCAACGGGGTGGTGATCCGGTCGCCCTGCCTGGCGTAAGTGAACGCCCAGCGACCCTTGTCGCAGTTCCACTCCTCGTTGACCTCGGGGTCGTCACCAGCGAGGCGGCGCAACACCTTTCCGCGCCGGTGATCGGTGCGCTGGGCGCATCCAGAAGCGCAGTGCTCGCACACGCTGGCCGACGACACCAGGTCGAACGGTCGGGCCCGGAAGCGGTAGGCGGTCCCGGTCAGCGCGCCAACGGGACAGATCTGCACGGTGTTGCCGGAGAAGTACGAATCGAACGGCTCTCCGGCCGCGATCCCGACCTGCTGCAACGCGCCGCGCTCGATCAGTTCGATGAACGGATCGCCCGCGATCTGATTGGAGAACCGGGTGCACCTCGCGCACAGCACGCACCGTTCGCGGTCGAGCAGCACCTGCGACGACAGATTGATGGGTTTCGGGTAGGTCCGCTTGACGTCGGTGAAGCGGGAGTCGGCCCGGCCGTTGGACATCGCCTGGTTCTGCAATGGGCACTCGCCGCCCTTGTCGCACACCGGGCAGTCCAGCGGATGATTGATCAGCAGCAGTTCCATCACGCCGTGCTGCGCCTTGTCGGCGACCTCCGAGGTGAGCTGTGTGCGCACCACCATGTCGGGCGTGGCGGTGGTGGTGCAGGACGCGAGCGGTTTGCGCTGTCCCTCCACCTCGACCAGGCACTGACGGCAGGCGCCGACGGGGTCGAGCAGCGGGTGGTCGCAGAACCGGGGGATCTGGATGCCCATCAGCTCCGCGGCACGGATCACCAGAGTGCCCTTCGGCACGCTGATCCGATGGTCGTCGATGGTGAGCGAGACCATCTCGACCTCGGCCGGGGCCGGCGTCGTGCGGGACTCGTTCCCGGTCTTGTCCTCGGCAGTCGTCATACGCCAACCCCTTCCGGCGCTGCGAGCATGGATGCAAGAGGGTCGAACGGGCACCCGCCGTCGAGGTGTGCGAGGTACTCGTCGCGGAAGTACTTGACGGACGACAGGATCGGGCTCGCCGCGCCGTCGCCGAGCGCGCAGAACGACTTACCGAGGATGGCGTCGGAGACGTCGAGCAGTTTGTCGATGTCCGCCTCGCTGCCTTGCCCAGCCTCGAGCCGCGCGTATATCTGCGCCAGCCAGTACGTGCCCTCGCGGCACGGCGTGCACTTGCCGCACGACTCGTGGGCGTAGAACTGCGTCCACCGCCGCACCGCACGCACCACGCACGTCGTCTCGTCGAAGATCTGCAACGCCTTGGTGCCAAGCATGGAACCCGCCTTGGCCACGTTCTCGTAATCCAGTGGCACGTCCAGGTGTTCGGCCGTCAGCAACGGCGTGGAGGATCCGCCTGGGGTCCAGAACTTCAGCTCGTGCCCGGCCCGCACCCCGCCGGCGTACTCGAGCAGCTCGCGCAGCGTGATGCCCAGCGGCGCCTCGTACTGACCGGGACGGGTGACGTGACCGGACAGCGAGTAGAGCGTGAAGCCCGGTGACTTCTCCGACCCCATCGACTTGAACCAGTCGACGCCGCCGGACACCACCGCTGGGACGCTGGCGATCGACTCGACGTTGTTGACCACCGTCGGGCACGCGTAGAGGCCTGCGACGGCAGGGAACGGCGGCCGCAGCCGAGGCTGACCGCGCCGGCCCTCCAGGGAGTCGAGCAGCGCGGTCTCCTCACCGCAGATGTAGGCGCCGGCCCCCGCGTGCACGATCAGGTCGAGCCCGAAGCCCGAACCCATGACGTCGCTGCCCAGATACCCCGCCGCGTAGGCCTCCGCGACGGCGGACTGCAGCCTGCGCAGCACCGGCACCACCTCGCCGCGCAGGTAGATGAACGCATGCCGCGCCCGGATCGCATACGCGGCGATGATCGCGCCCTCGACGAGGACGTGCGGGTTGGCCATCATCAACGGCATGTCCTTGCACGTACCGGGTTCCGACTCGTCGGCGTTGATCACCAGGTACTTCGGCTTGGCCCCCGGCCCGTCGTCACCCTGGGGGATGAATGACCACTTCTGGCCCGTCGGGAAACCCGCGCCGCCGCGGCCGCGCAGTCCGGACTCCTTCACCAAGGCGATGACCTCGTCGGGAGTCATCGCCAACGCCTTGCCGAGACCCTGATAGCCGTTGTGGCGACGGTAGGACTCCAGGGTCCACGACGACGGCTCGTCCCAGTAGCGGCTCAACACGGGTGCGAGGGTCATGGCTGGCGACCGTTCGTCGGTGGCGCCTCGGGTGCGGGCGCCGGTTCGTTGCGCGCCGTCTCCGCCGCGATGTGCTCCTCGTCGGGTGCCTCTGCCGCTTGGGGCTTCTCGCCCGGCGACGGCGCGCTCATGCCGCGTTCCCGGGCCACCTCGAGACCGACCAGCGTCGCCGCACCCGGCATGCCGTCGTTGGCGCCGGGACGGTCGTCGGGGAAGCCCGCCAGGATGCGCGCCGTCTGGCGGAACGTGCACAGCGTTGCCCCGCGGGTGGGGGTCACCGCCTGGCCTGACCGTAGGTCGTCGACGAGATCGCGTGCCGACGAGGGGGTTTGGTTGTCGAAGAACTCCCAGTTCACCATCACCACCGGCGCGTAGTCGCAGGCGGCGTTGCACTCGACGTGCTCGAGGGTGACCCGGCCATCGGGTGTGGTCTCGCCCGCGTGCACCCCGAGGTGCTCCTCGAGGACCTCGAGGATGGCGTCACCTCCCATGACGGCGCACAGCGTGTTGGTGCACACGCCGACCAGGTACTCACCGGTCGGCGTGCGTCGGTACATCGAGTAGAAGGTGGCCACGGCGGTGACCTCGGCGGGGCTCAGCGCCAACCGGTCCGCGCAGAACGCGATGCCCGCGGGAGTCAGGTAGCCGTCCTGCGATTGCACCAGGTGCAGCAGTGGCAGCAGGGCCGATCGCGGGTGCGGGTACTTGGCGATGATCACCGCTGCGTCGTCGGCGAGTCGGGCGGTGACGTCGGCGGGATAGGCCTGCGGGCCGGCCGTGATCGGCGGCCCGGCTTCGTCGGGCCGCTGTCCCAACTGGAGTTCTACGAGTGTCACCTGTCCACCCCGCCCATCACCGGATCGATCGACGCCACCGCCGCAATCGCGTCGGCCACCATGCCGCCCTCGCACATCACCGCCACCGCTTGCAGATTCGTGAACGACGGGTCGCGGTAGTGCACGCGGTACGGGCGCGTGCCGCCATCGCTGACCATGTGCACGCCCAGCTCGCCGCGCGGCGATTCGACCGCGGCGTACACCTGCCCGGCAGGCACGCGAATGCCCTCGGTCACCAGCTTGAAGTGATGGATCAGCGCCTCCATCGAGCTGCCCATGATCTTCGCGATGTGCTCGGGGGAGTTGCCAAGGCCATCGGGGCCGATCTTCAGGTCCGCGGGCCAGGCCAGCTTCTTGTCGGTGATCATCACCGGCCCGGGCCGCAGGCGATCGAGGCACTGCTCGACGATCTTGATCGACTCCCGCATCTCATTGACGCGAATCATGTATCGGCCGTAGGCGTCGCACTCATCGGTGGTGACGACGTCGAACTCGTAGTCCTCGTAGCCGCAGTACGGCTGCGCCCGGCGCAGATCGTGGGGCAGCCCGGTGGAGCGCAGCACGGGACCCGTGATCCCGAGCGCCATGCAGCCGGTCAGGTCGAGGTAGCCGACGCCGACGGTGCGCGCCTTCCAGATGTAGTTCTCGTTGAGCAGGTTCTCCATGTCGTACAACCGCTTCGGCAGCAGTACCAGGAGTTCCTGCAACTGCGGGATGGCCTCGTCGGGCAGGTCGGCGGCCAACCCCCCAGGCCGGATGAAGGCGTGGTTCATCCGCAGACCGGTGATGGTCTCGAACATCGACAGGATAAGCTCCCGTTCGCGGAACCCGAAGAACATCGCCGACATCGAACCCAGCTCCATGCCGCCGGTGGCCAGCGCGACGAGGTGGCTCGAGATGCGGTTGAGTTCCATCAGCAGCACGCGAATGACGCTGGCGCGCTCAGGAATATCGTCGGTGACGCCGAGCAGCTTCTCGACGCCGAGGCAGTACACCGTCTCGTTGAAGAACGGGGACAGGTAGTCCATCCGGGTGACGAACGTGACGCCCTGGGTCCAGGTGCGGTATTCGAGGTTCTTCTCGATGCCGGTGTGCAGATAGCCGATGCCGCAGCGCGCCTCGGTGATCGTCTCGCCGTCGATCTCGAGGATCAGCCGGAGCACGCCGTGCGTCGACGGGTGCTGCGGCCCCATGTTGACGACGATGCGGTCGCCCGCCGACGACGCATCGCGTGCCGCCGCGACGACGTCCTGCCAGTCTTGCCCGCCGACGGTGACGAGTGTCTCGCGGCGGTCGGTGTCGTGATCGGTCACTAGTTGTAGGCCCTCCGCTGGTCGGGCGGAGGAATCTTGGCCCCGTGGTATTCCACAGGGATGCCGCCCAACGGGTAGTCCTTGCGTTGCGGATGCCCGACCCAGTCGTCCGGCATCTCGATCCTGGTCAGTGCGGGATGGCCGTCGAAGACGAGCCCGAAGAAGTCGTAGGTCTCCCGTTCGTGCCAATCGGTGGTGGGATACACCGAATACAGCGATGGCACATGGGGATCGGCGTCCGGTACGGCCACCTCCAACCTGATCCTGCGATTGTGCGTGATCGACATCAGCGGATAGACGGCGTGCAACTCCCGTCCGACGTCACCGGGATAGTGCACGCCCGACACCCCCAGGCAGAGTTCGAATCGCAGCGCAGGCTCGTCGAGCAGCGTGCGGGCGACGGCCACCAGGTGCTCGCGGCGCACGTCGAGGGTCAGCTCGTCGCGGAACACCACCACGCGCTCGATCGCGGCATCGAAGGCGTCGTCACCGAGGCTGGCCACGAGCGTGTCGACCACCTCGTCGAAGTAGCCGCCGTAGGGCCGAGGTGAACTGGCAGGCAGCGCCACCTCCCGGATCAGCCCGCCGTAACCGGACGTGTCGCCGCTACCGTGGACGCCGAACATGCCCCGGCGGGCGCCGATCACCTCGCGGCTCTCCTCGGCGCCGGTGGCGCTGCCGTTCTCGACGTCGGTCATGGCCGCAACAACCCGGTGAACTCGATGGTCGGCCGCGATGCCAGTGCCGCCTGCTCGGCGGCCGCGATCGCCTCGGCGCGGTTGACGCCGAGCGGCATCTCCTGAATCTTCGCGTGTAGCTTCAAGATCGCGTTCATCAGCATCTCCGGCCGGGGCGGGCACCCGGGCAAATAGATGTCTACCGGCACTATGTGGTCGACGCCCTGCACCACGGCGTAGTTGTTGAACATCCCGCCGGAGGAGGCGCAGACACCCATCGCCAGAACCCATTTCGGTTCGGCCATCTGGTCGTACACCTGGCGCAGCACTGGCGCCATCTTCTGGCTGACGCGGCCGGCGACGATCATCAGGTCCGCCTGGCGCGGCGTTGCCGAGAACCGCTCCATGCCGAACCTGGCGATGTCGAAGCGCGGTCCGGCCGTGGCCATCATCTCGATGGCGCAGCAGGCCAGCCCGAACGTCGCGGGCCACAGCGAGCCCTTGCGGACGTAGCCCGCCACCTTCTCGACGGTGGACAGCAGGATGCCGCCCGGCAGGCGTTCTTCGAGTCCCATTCGTCCTCAATCCCAGGAGAGTCCGCCGCGACGCCACACGTAGGCGTAGGCGACGAACACGGTCAGCATGAACAGCAGCATCTCGACCACGGCGAACAGTCCGAGCGAGTCGAACGACACGGCCCACGGGTAGAGGAAGACGATCTCGATGTCGAAGACGATGAACAGCATCGCCGTCAGGTAGTACTTCACCGGGAACCGCTGACCCGTCGCCAAGCCGTTGACCGACCCGCGTTCGATCGGCTCGATGCCGCACTCGTAGGCCTCGAGCTTGGCGCGGTTGTACCGCCTCGGTCCGATCAGCAGCGCGATGCCCACCGAGCCGACCGCGAAGAGCGTCGCGATCGCGCCGATGACCAGGATGGGTATGTATGCGTTCATACCGCCGCCGCTCCCTCGTTGGGCTGTCGATGTGAGCTACGACACAGCTTAGTCACGTTAACGGATGCCACGACGGGTTTTGGATAGGATCGAAATCAGCTGATCGACGGCTGAGTCACTCGCCGGTCCGCCGCGATGAGCGGCGCGAAGATCACACGGCCACAGGCCATTTCGTGCTGGTCAGTTGACCAGCGTGCGCAGCAGAGCCGCGACTGCCTCCCCGAGTGCGATCGGGTCGATGGGGTGCGAGACGGCGGCCTCCGCGCGGGACCAGGAAGCCAGCCAGGCGTCGTCGGGGCGGCCGGTCAGCACCAGGATCGGCGGGCAGTCGGCGACCTCGTCCTTGAGCTGCTTGGCCAGCCCCATACCGCCTGCCGGTGCCGCTTCGCCGTCCAGAATCGCCAGGTCGATGCCACCTCCGTCGATGGTCGAGACCACCACGGGCGCGGTCGCGACGTCGAGGTAGGTCAACTCCGGGAGATCGGGATGCACCCGCGTGCCGAGCGCGGACCGGATCTGGTCGCGGACGTGTGCGTTGTCGCTGTACACGAGGATCCGGACGTGGCCCGAGGAACTGGCGGCCGACTCTTGCGCTGAGGGCACGTCGCCGATGCTACGACAGCAGCGGTGCCATGTCCGCGGGGTCGAAGTACTCGTCGATCCGAGTGATCAGGCCGTCGGTGCCCACCTTGATCACGATGCACACCCGCAGGGCGATCGACGCGCCCGTCGTCGCGTCGGCGTGCAACACGTGCTGCTGGACGAAACCGCCGTCGAACGTCTGGCGGTCGAGGATCTCGTAGCGCCGCGACACGGTGGCGTCGATGAACCACCGGATCACCTTCAGTGCGCGGACCCGGTCGTTGTCGGCCCGGTCGCCGCTGTGCCATACCGTGACGTCGTCGGCCCACATCGACTCGACGTCGGCGTAGGCGCCGCGTTCGATGGCGTCGAACAGGCGACGGGCGACTGCCTCGGTCATCGGTCCTCCTCTGCTCTTGACCTTGAGTTTGGTTGAGGTATGACACTGGCGCCATGACTACACCAGCAATGCAACGCTTCGACGACGCCTACAAGACCCATACCGCCCCCTGGGTGATCGGCGAGCCGCAACCTGCGATCGTCGCCTCGGAGCAGACCGGCCGGATCCGCGGCAAGGTGCTCGACCCGGGATGCGGACTCGGCGAGCACACCATCCTGCTCACCGCGCTCGACTACGACGTCCTCGGCATCGACTTCGCCCCCAGCGCGGTGGCGCAGGCCCGGGCCAACGCGGAGGCGAAGGGAGTCCCGGCGCGCTTCGAGGTGGCCGACGCGACCGACCTGGGCGACGAACCCGCCTACGACGCGGTGGTGGACAGCGCGCTGTTCCACCTCTTCGGCGACGACGACCGCGAGCGATACGTTCGGAGCCTGCACGCGGTCGTGCGCAGCGGCGGACTGGTTCACGTGCTGGCGCTGTCGGACGCGGGTCGCGGTTTCGGCCCGCAGGTCAGCGAGGCGACGATTCGCGAGGCGTTCGGGACCGGCTGGGAGATCGAGGCCCTCGACGTCACGACCTACCGCGGCGTCGTGACCGAGGCACATGCCGAGGCGCTCGGACTCGCGGTCGGCACCACGGTCGATGAGCCGGCGTGGCTGGCGCGAGTCCGCCGGATCTGAACGAGTCACTCCTCCTCGTACCCGGGGTGCGCGACGGCGAGGCGCCGGGTGACCAGTGTGCGCAGCAGGGGCAGGACGTCGGCTGCCCGGTCGTCGAGTTCACCCGAGCGGATCGCCGACGCGAGCGCGCGTTCGTCGCCGAAGCCGAGGAAGTCCGGATCGGGTGCGGTGTCGAGCAGTTCGCGCTCGACGATCCGCAGTGCGTTGGCGGCGACACGGGTATGGAAGTCGACCGCCCCCGTGGGTCGACCATCGGGTCCGGTCGACTGCCCACGCACCTCGGTGTCGAGGAACTCGGCCACCGCCGCGACGAGTTCGGCGGCCGTGGGCCTGCCGTGGAGGGTCATGCGTGCTCCTCGAGAAGGGTGAGCAGGTCGAACTCGGTCTCGCACACCCGGCGCCCGATCGCCGCCAACTCGACCGACCGGGTCTGGCCCGAGAGGTGCCGCTCGGCTTGGTACCGGCAGATGACGCCCCACCGCAGGGTCGCCAGCACCAGCCACCAGTGCACGGCAGCGCGATCCAAATAGACGCCCGACGCCGCCTCGTAGGCGCGCAGGAAGTCCTCGACGCTGCCCAGCCCCCCGGCGCCGAGTGACCGGGGTGCCCCGAAGCGCCACGCTCTGATGCAGAACCACGCGATGTCCTCGTAGATCTCGCCGGCGTGGGTGAGTTCCCAGTCCAGTACCGCCGCCAGCCGGGCAGGCGAGGCCTCGGTGTCGATGATGAGATTGCCCATCCGGAAGTCGCCGTGGACGAGCACCGTCGGTGACACCGGGGGCCGGTTTGCGGCCAGCCAGCGGAATGCCCACTCGAATGTGGCGGTAGTGTCGCCCATCTCGTCGAGCTGGCCGTGCCACTCCTCGAGTTGGTCGGTGGCCGGGAGGCCGATGCCGTCGGCGTCGGCGCAGTGGATCGTCGCGAGCGCACCCGCACACTGGGTGAGCAGCTCGGCCCGGGAGGCGTCGTCGAGCGCACGCTGGATGCGCCGCACGATGGTCTCGCCGCCGACGAAGTCGCACACCAGGAACGGACTGCCCAGCGACGTCGTGGCGTCCTCGGCGACCAGGACGTGGGGGACCGGCGCACCGGCGGCCGCCGCCCGGGTCAGTGCCGCCGCCTCGAGCGTCATGCCGGCGTGCACCTCGTCGGGTGGGCCGATGCGCAGGATCAGCGGCCGCTCGCCCTGGCCACCGGTCACTGCATTGAACGCCCACGTCGCCCGGCTCGCGCCACCGGTCAGGACGCGCAGGTCTTCCACCCGGACGTCGCCGAGCGAGGGTGCCAGCACCGCGGCCAGTGCGGGCCCGAGGTCCTCGGAGTTCACGGCGCCTTCGGCTCTTCGCGCCGCGAGCCGAACTTGAACATCCGCTGCGCGACCCGGCGGATCTGGATCTCCTCGGCGCCCTCGGTGATCCGGTAGCGCCGGTGATGGCGGTAGATGTGCTCGAACGGTTCGTGGCGGCTGTAGCCGATTCCGCCGTGCACCTGCATCGCGCGGTCGGCGGCCTCGCAGACCAGCCGGTTGGCGCGGTAGTTGGCCATCGACACCTTGTCGCTGACCTCCATGTGGTGATTGCGGTCGAGGTGCCACGCGGCGTAGTACACCAGCAGCCGCACCATCTGCGCCTCGGTCTGCAGTTCGACGAGCGGCCACTGCACGGCCTGGTTCACCGACAGCGGCTTGCCGAACACCACTCGCTCACTGGCGTATTCCGCGGCGCGGTCGATGCAGAACTGCGCTGCACCGAGGCTGCTCGCGGCCTGCCGAATCCTGTTCTCGTGCAGAAAGGTTTGCCCGACCTCGAGTCCGCGGTCCACTTCTCCGAGTACGGCGTCGGCGGGCACCCGCACGTCCTCGAGTTCCACCTCGCCGTGGTCGGTGGGCATGTTGAACGTCCACCAGTAGAACGGCACGGTGAATCCAGGGGTGTCGGTCGGGACCAGGAACGCGGTGATGCCGCGCGCCTGGCCTGCCTCGCCGGAGGTGCGGGCGAAGACCAGGTCGTGGGTGGCGCGGTGGACGCCGGTGTTCCACCGCTTGGTCCCGTTGATCACCCACCCGTCCCCGTCGGCGACGGCCGTGGTCTCCAGCCAGGTGGCGTCGGATCCGTGGCCGGGTTCGGAGAGACCGAAGGCCATCGACCGCGTGCCGGTCAGCAGGGCCTCGATCCAGTCGCGCTTCTGCTCCTCGGTACCGAACCGGTCCATCATGATGACCTGGGGGAAGTTGCCGACGATCGACGACTCGTCCTGCAGGTCGTTGTGCAGACCGAGTCCTTTGTGAGCCAGATGTTCCCGGATGACGGCCATGTCGAGGTTGGTGCCGTCACGCCCGCCGAACCGCGACGGCAGCCCGTACCGCAGCCAGCCCGCGGCGTCGGCGCGCCTGCGCATCTCGTCGAGCAGGTCCTCCCACTCCCGGCGGGGGATGCCGTCGTTCTCCCAGTCGGTGCGCGCGTATTCGCGGCGCCTGTCGAAGTACTGCATGTGCTCGGCCTCGAGCGGCTTGATCTCCGCGTCGATGAAGGCGTCCATCTCGGCCAGCAGGCCGGGAAGGTGTTCGGGCAGTGCGAAATCCACGTTGATTCCTTTCGGCGACCGAGTCGCTAATAGCCGTACAGCGTCTTCTTCCAGATCGTCGAGAGCGTGGTGATGGCATCGGCGTCGCTGATGTTCAAGCCCAGACCCGACGGGCGCAGCGAGACCACGGTGAAGTTCTCGAACAGCAGCGCGATCGCCGCACCCGTGTGCTCGGGATCGACGTCGGAGGCATGGCCCTGCTCATGGGCGCGGCGTACCGACGCCGCGACCATGTCGATGCCGAAGCGCCGGAACTCGTTCTGCACGTGGGCGAAGCGCGGCTTGGTGTCCGCGAGTTGGTTGACCGCGACCATGATGCCGAAGTTCTGCTTGAACATGTTCCAGTACCCCGTGACCACCGCGGTGAAGAACGCGGTGTCGTCCGGTGACTCGGGTAGGTGCACCGTCAGCCCCGACGGCATCACGACGTCGTGCAGGAACGATTCCGCCAGCGCGTACAGCAGGTCTTCCTTGTCGGTGTAGTACCGGTAGAACGCAGCCGACGACTTGCCTGCCGCAGACGTGATGTCCGCCAGGGTGGTGCCGTGAAAGCCGCGCTCGGCGAACAGCTTCCGCGCCGCGCGTTCGATCGACTCACGGGTCTGCCTGCCCTTGGCGGTGAGGACGTCCTGTTTCACGGCGTGCTCAACTCAGGATGCGGTCACCGGCGCGCAGCAGCGCGCTCGGCAGATCGTGGCCGACCACCCGGCGGGCGACGTCGGCAGCGCGGATGGCAGCAGGGAGATCCACGTCGACGCCGATGTCGCTGTCACGCAGCATGTACACCAGATCCTCGGTGGCGATATTGCCGCTCGCGCCGGGTGCGAACGGGCAGCCGCCGAGCCCACCGACGGATGCGTCGAGCCGAGTGACGCCCGCGCACACCGCGGCGTACGCACTTGCCAGGCCGGCACCGCGGGTGTTGTGGAAGTGCGCGCCGAGCGGGAGGTCGCCCACCACGGGTGCGAGTGCCTCGACCAGCGTGGTGACGCGCCGCGGCGTGGTGGTGCCGATGGTGTCCGCGATGGCCAGCCGGTCGACGCCGATCTCCATTGCCGCCGTTGCGATGTCGAGCACGCGGCGGGGGTCGGTGGGCCCGTCGAACGGGCAGTCCCACGCCGTCGCGATGATCACCTCGATGGTGGCGTCGTGTTCGTGCGCGATCCTCGCGATGTCGGCGATCAGGTGGGTCGAGTCGGCGGTCGAGCGGCCGACGTTGGCCTGACTGTGGCCGTCGGCTGCGGAGACCACATACTCGATGGAACCGATGCCGGCCGCGACGGCGCGCCCGGCGCCGCCCGCCCCGGCGACCAGTGCGGAGAACTCCACGTCGTACTGCTGACGCAGCCGGGGCAGTTCGGCCGCCAGCGCGGCAGCATCGGCCAGTGCCGGCACCTTCGACGGTGAGACGAACGCGGTGGCCTCGACCTCGCGCACCCCGGTGGCGAGCACGGCGTCGAGCAGTTCGAGCTTGGCCGACAACGGAATCGGTGCCTCGATCTGCAGGCCGTCGCGCAGGCAGACTTCGCGGATGGTGACGTGACCCGGCGGGCAGGAGCGAAGCGACTCGGGGGGTGTATCCGGCGGGTTCATACGACTCCCTCCGCTCGCAGCTCGTCGAGGTCCTCGGCCGACCGGCCCAGCAGGTCGCGGTACACCTCGTCGTTGTGCTGCCCCGGCGTGGCGGAGCCGGCGTTGCGGATGGTGCCCGGCGTATCGGAGAGCACCGGCACGACGCCGGGGCCCTTGACGTTGCGACCGATCCGTTCGTCGAAGTGGTCGGCGATCATGCCGCGCGCCTGCAGCTGAGGGTCCGCCACCACCTCGGCGACGGTGTTGATGGGGCCGCTGATCACGCCGGCGGCCGACAGCGTCGCGATGATGTCGGCGGGCTGGCGTTCGGCGGCCCACACGCCGATGATCGCGTCGATCTCGTCCTGGTTGCGGCCCCGGCTGACGTGATCGGCGAACCGCTCGTCGGTGGCCAGTTCGGGGCGGTCCATCGCGCTGCACAGTCGGCGGAACACCGTGTCCTGGTTGGCGGCGATCACCACCCAGCTCCCGTCGGCGCTCTGGTAGATGTTCGACGGCGCGATGCCTTCGAGCCGGGTGCCCGACGGCCCGCGAACGACGCCGCCCACGTCGTAGTCGGGGATCGTCGATTCCTGTACCGCCAGGCAGGCCTCGGTGAGGGCGGCGTCCACCACCTGACCCTCGCCGGTCACGCTGCGCCGGTACAGCGCAGCCAGTGCGCCTTGGGCGGCGAACATGCCCGCCAGGCTGTCGCCGAGGGACAGGGCCAGACGTGGCGGCGGGCCGCCGGGGAAGCCGTTCATGTGTCGCAGGCCGCTGGCGGCCTCGGCGACGGAAGCGTAGCCGGCCTTGTGCGAGTCGGGTCCGGTCTGGCCGTAGCCCGATACCCGTACCAGGATGATGCCGCGATTGCGTTGTCGCAGAACGTCATAGCTCAGACCCCACTTCTCCAGCGTGCCGGGCCGGAAGTTCTCGACGATGACGTCGGACTGCTCGACCAGGTCCAGGAACAGGTCCCGGCCCTTGGCTTCGCGGAGGTTGAGGGTGACGGCCTTCTTGTTGCGGGCGTGCACGGTCCAGAAGAAGTGGTGTCCGTCGAGTTCGGCTTGGCCCCAGGTGCGGAGCGGGTCGGGCGCACCGGGCGGCTCGATCTTGACGACCTCGGCGCCCATGTCACCGAGCAATCTTCCGGCGAACGGCCCCGAGATCAGCGTGCCGACCTCGATGACCCGGATGCCGTCGAGCGGGCCGGATACATTTCCCGGGTCGCTGCGCTCCTGCCCGCCGGTTGGGGTGGCCGTCACTCCGAGAACCCGTGCCGCCGAAGCCAATCCGTGCACATCCCGACGGCCTGTCGCAGGGTGTCGCGCTGGTCCGGACCCGCGTAGTAGTGGTTGGCGCCCGGGATCTCGTGCATCTCCTTGTCGGGATGCCCGATGGCCTCGAACAACCGGCGGGTGTGGCTCGGCGTGCAGGCGTCGTCGGCGAGGTTGCCGATGACCAGTGCGGGTACCGCGATGTCGGGTCCGGCCTTCACGGCGTCACCGTTGGCGTCGTCATAGCTCCATTGTGAGAGCCAGCTGCGCAATGTGCAGAACCGCGCGAGGCCGACGGGTGAGTTGTTCACCACCCGAGGATCGCCCAGATAGCAGGTGCCCGGGGTGCGTTCGTTGGGATCCACGGTCGGATCGAGCCAGCGCGGGTCGGCCATGGTGCCGTGCACGACGAACGCGAACTCGTCATCCGGGCGGCCCGCGGCCCGCAGGGCGGCCAGCTTGTCCTTGACCCAGGCGGTGATCCGGCGGTTGCGGGCGATCTGCGCCGCGCGGTAGCGCTCGAGGAACTCGGCCGTGTACGGCGGCTGGTTCGGGTTCGCCGGGTCGTAGAGGTCCAGCTCGGGGTCGCGGCGTGACGGGTCGGACTCGTCGAGGATCGACGCGTCGAGCCATTCGGTCATGGTGCCGTGCCTGCTGACGTGGGCTGCCAGCAGCATGATGCCGTCTGCCGGGATCAGGCCGAGCTTCGTCAGATCGGGGCCGTCGCCGGATGGGCTCGCGGTGACGGTCGGGTGTTGCGCCTGCTGCTGGTAGAACGCCGACAGCGAGCCGCCGCCGCTCCAGCCGGCCAGCACGACCTTGGCGTAGCCCAGCCGGTTCTTGGCGTCCTTGATGCACTCGCCGAGGTCCTCGACGACCTTCTCCATCAGCAGCGCCGAGTCGGTGCCGCGGAACCGACTGTTGCAGTAGATGACGTGGTGACCGGCGCGGGCCAGGGCGTTGATCATCGGTAGATACGCACCCCCACCGATCGGGTGCATGAACACCAGCACGGTATCGCTCGGAGTGTCCGGCTTGAGCAGATAGCTCTCCAGCACGACGAGTTCGGCAACCCCGCCGTAGACGTCGCGCACACCCGAGGTGTTCTGGTAGGCAACGAGATACGGGATGCGATCGTAGGCGTGCTTCGTCGGGGCGCTCACTAATGCTGCCCGAGGTCGTTGGCGAGGATCTCCTGCGACGGGATGAGTCGGCGCCGGGTGTCCACGGCGATCACCGACCAGTCGACGCGGTCGTAGTCGCCGAATTTACGGCGCGCACGTTCCCGCGCCTTCTCCGGCGCTCCGTGGTGAACCCCCTGCGGCGCATGGGAGATCAGACCCGGCGGCATCGGGATGCCGTAGAGCGAGCCGCTGTGGAAGAACGCGATCTCGTCGAAGTCGACGTTGCGGTGGTACCACGGCGTGCGCTCGGTGCCGGGCCTGCTCTCGGCGGGCTTGGGCAGGAAGTTCATGACGTAGACGCCGGTCGCCTCCATGAACAGGTGCACCGTCGGCGGCAGGTGGACGCTGTCGGAGGTGACGACGTTGTAGTCGGCGATGTTGAACGTGAACGCGAAGTTGTCGCCGCGCCAACCCTCCACGTCGAGCGGATGGTGTTGGTAGAACAGCGACGTCGGGCCACCGTCATGGATGAGCCGGACCTCGTACTCGCCGTCGACCAAGGGTCCGTCGCCGTCGTCGATGGGCTGCGGGTCTGGAATCCCGGTCTGGGACGGATCGAAGGGGAAGTGCCTGCCGAGTGTTCCCGGCGGCGGCACCCGGAACTCATCGGTGGCCTGCACCATGAGCCACGTGGACGCACTCGTGCCTTCCCCCGAGTCGCTGCGCTCCTGCCCCCCGGGTGAGTCAGGCACCTGGCGCCACGTGCACGCCTTCGGGATGTAGACCCAGTCGCCGGCGCGGTAGCGCAGCGGACCGAACTCGGTCTCCAGCAGTCCGGAGCCCTCGTGCACGAACGACAGCAGGTCGCCGTCGACGTAGCGGACGAAGAACGGCATCGGCTCGCTGCGTCGCGAGAGCAGCACCTGGCAGTCGGCGTTGGAGAACATCAGCATCGGGCCGCCGTGCGCGTCGGTGGCATCGCTGGGCTTCAGTTCGCTCGACAGCACGTCGACCGGGCGCAGGGGGCCGACCGACCGGTACGCCGTTGGGTCGTTGCGGCGGTACATGTTCGCGGTGCGACCGACGAAGCCACTGCGGCCGAGTTCGTCGTCTTTCAGCCCGTCGAGATCCGCGTGCAGCCGCTTGGGCGTGGTGCCCTTGCGGAGGTGGACGAACGATTCCATGGCGACTCCTTCGGCGCAGTGAACTAAAAGTGACATTAGTTTTACTTCTGCCGCGGGTCAACACCCGTCAATTGTCGAGATCGACCCGAATCGTCAAGAGATTGGTGCCGAATGTGCGCACGCCGAAACTGTTGAACGAGGGGAGCGACTGGAGCCGACGCCGGGGGTCGTCGTCGGGCACGAGGTGCGCCACCCCGGAATGCCAACGTCCCCGCAGGCGCACCCGCACCCGGGGATTCGCCTGGATGTTCTTGACGTACTGCGACTGGTCGCCGAACTCGGAGACGAACCAGAACTCGTTCCCGACCCGGCTCCCGCCAAGCGGAGTTCGCCGCGGCTGACCGGACTTGCGCCCCGTCGTCTCCAGCAGCGTCTGCAGGGGATTCCGACGCATCACCGGGTTGGCGACGTTCTTCTGGAAGAAGGCGGTGAAGCGGTCACGCAGGTGGTCGGCCATGCATCGCAGCCTTCCTCACACCATCGCCGTGCGTGGGATCTTCATGCCGAGCGTCAAGGCGCCTGCCAATTCGCGGCTGGTGTCGTAGTCGAACACCACGTGGCCGGACAGGACGTCGACGTCGCGCTTGAAGCGCTGCAGTGGGTTGTCGAGGAAGTGCACGCTGGCGCCCGACGCCTCGAACAGCATGGCGATGACCGCCCGAGATTCGTGCACGACGTGCGCGGCCGCCATCCGCGCATCGCCACGCACCTGACGCTCCACGACCTCGCCCGCGGTCACCGTCGCCTCGATCTGGTCGACGGTGGACCGAAGCAGCCCGTGCAGTGCGCGCAGTCGCACCCTGGCCTCCGCAAGCCGAGCCTGAGCGATGGGCTTGTCTTTTTGCCTCACGCCCTCGTAGGCCAGTACGCGTTGCCCCACCCGGTCGGCGTACATCTGCGCGACGCGCTCGGCACTGCCCAGTGCGGGCATGGCGGCGAGGAGGGCGAGCGCGGGCACCAGCGGCCACCGATAGGTCGGGCTGTCGTGCAGCTGGGCACCGGGAGCCGTGCCGCCGTAGACGTCGGCGACCCGCACCATCCGATGGTCGGGCACGAAGACGTCGGTGACGACGGCGTCGTTGGACCCGGTCGCGCACATGCCGTCGGTGTGCCAGACGTCCTCGATCGTCACGTCGCCGATGGGGAGCAGTGCCAGAGCGGGGTAGAGGGCCGCGGGGTCGTCGGGGCCGCAGATGCAGGCCACGATCATCCAGTTGCCGCCCATCGCGCCGGTGGCCCACGACCATCTGCCGGTCAGCCGGATGCCGCCGTCGGTGGGCAGGCCGCGGCCGGTGGGCGCCAGCGGGGCCGGCGCCAGAAAGGGCCGCGCGCGGAACGCCTCCTCCTGGGCCTGCTCGCCGAACAACGCGAGCATCCAGTTGTGCAGGGCGTAGAAGCCGATGGTCCACGCACTCGACGTGCAGCCGTGGGCCATGCGCCGCACGGGGTCGAGCACCTCTGGGAACGCCGCCTGGTCGCCACCAAAGCGCTTGGGCACCAGCAGTTCGGTGAAGCCGGTCGTCGCGAGGTCGTCGAGTGTCTCGTCTGGCAGACGCCGCATCTGCTCGGCGCCGCGCGCGCGATCGGCGAGCCGTGCGACGAAGTCGTCGGTGATGGAGGTTGCCATCGCCGAAACCTAACATACTTTTTAGTATGGAAGCTGCCTGCGTGGTGTCAGTGGGCGAGCATCAGGTCGAGGAAGCGTTCCGCCTGGGCGGCGTCGCGGGGCGCGCTTCCGGACAGATGGAGCAGGCCGATGCCCGCGGCGAACGTCGCGTTGGCGCGCACGTCCGCTTCCTCGTCGTCGAACCCGAAGTCGACGAACGCCGCGCGCACCGCCCGCAGCACCCTGCGATCGGCCGCCCGCACGCCCACGGCGACCGACTCGTCGGTGCGGGCCCACTCGCGCATGGCCCGCTCGAGCGTCCAGTGCGCCGGGCTGACGAGCGAGGCCATCATCCGCGTTAGACGTTCGCGGGGAGGCAACACGCCGAGCTCCTCGAAATCGCGTCTATCCCCGTCGCGAAGTTCGCCCCAGGACGTGACGAGCGCCGATCGGTAGGCGGGCATCCCGGTGAAGTGCCAATAGAAACTGCCCTTGGTGACCCCGAGGCGGGCGCACAGCGAGTCGACCTTCAAAGCCTTGATGCCCTGCTCAGCGAGGATGGCGAAGCCGGCCTGCAGCCAGTCTTCGATGCCGAGGCGCGCCGCCGGGCCGTCGTCCGAGCGAGCCCGCGAAGTTGCCATGGCGGCACTCTACGGGCGGCCTAGAAGCCGTTTCTGACGACGCCGTCACCGGCCCTGGACTTTCTAGAGGCGACGGCTACATGTTTTACTGCCTTCACCACAACTGAATGCTTACGGTCTACTCGACTGTGCCCGTGGCGTGGTTGAGTGGGCATATCGCGGGGCATTGGCGCCGCCGCGGTGCTAGAAGCGGTCATCCGGCCGCAGGATGCACGGCCTCATGCCGTAAACGGAACTGAATGGGAAACTCTTTGATGTTTGACAGAATTGGCGGCCGCTGGGCGCGCCGGTTGTTTGTGTCGGTCATGGCGGCGGTCATGCTGCCCGCGGTGATCGGCCTCACGGGCGGTAGCGCGACCGCGGGGGCGTTCTCACGCCCCGGTCTGCCGGTGGAGTATCTGATGGTGCCGTCGCCGAGCATGGGCCGCGACATCAAGGTGCAGTTCCAGAGCGGTGGCCCGAACTCGCCGGCCATCTACATGCTCGACGGCCTGCGCGCACGCGATGACTTCAACGGCTGGGACATCGAGACCGCAGCCTTCGAGTGGTACGTCGACTCGGGCATGTCCATGGTCATGCCGGTCGGTGGCCAGTCCAGCTTCTACGCCAACTGGTACAAGCCCGCCTGCGGCAAGGCAGGTTGCTTGACCTACAACTGGGAGACCTTCCTGACCCAGGAACTTCCCGCCTACCTGGCCGCCGAGAAGGGCGTCCGGAGCGACGGCAGTGCAGCCGTCGGGCTGTCCATGGCGGGTAGCGCGGCGCTGACGCTGGCTGCGCACCACCCCGGCCAGTTCATCTACGCCAGCTCGATGTCCGGGTTCCTGAACCCGTCCGAGGGCTGGTGGCCCTTCCTGATCAACATCTCGATGGGCGACGCCGGTGGCTACAAGGCCAACGACATGTGGGGCCCGGCCGAGACCGATCCCGCCTGGAAGTACAACGACCCGATGGTGCAGCTCCCGACCCTGGTCGCGAACAACACCCGCCTCTGGATCTACTGCGGTAACGGACAGCCCAACGAGCTCGGCGGCGGCAACCTGCCCGCCAAGTTCCTCGAGGGTCTGACCGTGCGTACCAACCGCACCTTCCAGGACAACTACATCGCTGCCGGTGGCAAGAACGGGGTCTTCAACTTCCCCGATGCCGGTACCCACGCCTGGGCGTACTGGGGTCAGCAGCTTCAGCAGATGAAGCCCGACCTCCAGCGCGTGCTGGTCGCCTGATGTGAGTGGGGTGGCGGGCGCTTAGAAACCGCCCGCCACCCGCACCACACCCCGGCCGGAGTAACGGCCGGCCCGCACCTCGTCGATCACGGACACCACGTCCTTGACATCGACGGGGTGTTTTACGTTGTCGAGGTGCTGAGGTCGCATCGAGTCGCCCAGCCGCTGCCACAGCTCCCGCCGCGGCTCGATGGGTAGCAGGACCGAGTCGATGCCCAGCAGCGCCACTCCGCGCAGGATGAACGGCATCACGGTGGTGTTGAGTGCCGGGCCGCCCGTCAGCCCGCTCGCGGCCACGGCGCCGCCGTACGCGACGGTGCTCAGGACGTGGGCCAGCGTGGCGCCGCCGACGCAGTCCACGGCGCCGGCCCATCGCGTCTTGTTCAGGGGCCGGGGCTTGGCGTCGGGGTCCTCGGGCAGCCGGGGGATCACCTCGCTGGCGCCCAGCGCCCTGAGGTGGTCGGAGGCGTCCTGCTTGCCGGTCGACGCCACGACCGTGTAGCCCGCGGATGCCAGGAGGTCGATCGAGAGCGATCCCACGCCGCCCGTGGCGCCGGTGACGACGATCTCGCCGTCGTCCGGTGTGATGCCACGGTCGACGAGTGCTTGGACGCTCAGCGCGGCGGTGAAGCCTGCCGTGCCGATGGCCATGGCGTCGTCTGCGCTCAGTGCGCCGAGATGGACCACCTGGTCGGCGGGCAGCCGGGCGTACTCGGCGTAGCCGCCGTGCTTCGCGGTACCGATGTCGTAGCCGTGCGCCAGCACCTGGTCGCCGACGTTGAAGTCCGGGGACTGCGAGTCGACGACCTCGCCCGCGAGATCGATGCCCGGAACGATGGGGTAGTCGCGCACGACGCCACCCTTGGGAGTGACGGCGAGCGCGTCCTTGAAGTTCACGCTGGAGTAGGCAACCCGGATCGTGACGTCACCCGGCGGCAGGTCGTCGTGGCTCAGTGTCTCGATGGCCGTGGTGATCCGATCGCCGTCCTGCCGGGCGACGAGAGCGTTGAAGGAATCCATGTCCCGACGCTAGCGCGTCGGGACAGCGGGTCTGGGTTACTTCAGCTCTGCAGAAGACAGGCCGAGCAGCCGGCGAGCGACGACGAGCTGCTGGATCTGCTGGGTGCCCTCGAAGATGTCGAGGATCTTGGAGTCGCGGGCCCACTTCTCCAGCAGCATTTCCTCGGAGTAGCCGGTGGTGCCGGCCAGTTCCACGGTCTTCAGCGTGACGTCGGAGGCGACGCGTGCGGCCTTCGCCTTGCCCATCGACGCCTCCTTGGAGTTCGGGATCTTGTTGTCCGCCTGCCACGCCGAGCGCAGCGTCAGCAGGTAACCGGACTCCCACTCGGCCTCCATGCGGAGGAACTCCGCGGCCGCGGCATTCTGCGCGTGTGCCGGCTTGTCGTAGGAGATCTCGACCCCGGCCTCGGTGAGGATCTTGCGGAGTTCCTCGAGCGACGCCCGTGCGACGCCGACGGCCATCGCCGCCACGATGGGCCGGGTGTTGTCGAACGTCTCCATGACGCCCGCAAACCCCTTGTCCACCTGGATGTCCGGGTTGCCGAGCAGGTTCTCCTTGGGAATCCGCGCGTTGTCGAAGCGGATGGCGGCGGTGTCGGACGCCTTGATGCCCAGCTTGTGCTCGAGCCGCTCGACCGAGACGCCGGGGTGGTCGCGCGGCACGATGAACGACTTGATCGCGGCACGGCCCTTGGACTTGTCCAGCGTCGCCCACACGACGATGTGGCTCGCGCGGGCGCCCGCGGTGACGTAGATCTTCTCGCCGTTGATGACGTACTCGTCGCCGTCGAGCTTCGCGGTGGTGGAGACGGCGGCCGAGTCCGACCCGAAGCTGGGCTCGGTGATGGCCATTGCGGCCCATACCTTGCCGAGGCGTTCGAGTTGTTCGTCGGTGGCGACACCCGACAGGGCGGCATTGCCCAAGCCCTGGAAGGGCACCGACAGCAGCAGGGCGACGTCGCCCCAGCTGATCTCGAGCGCGTTCACGAGCGCAGACATGTTGGCGCCGTTCACGTTTTCCTTCGGCCCGTCGACGCCGCGAAAGGCATCGGTGCCCGCGAAGGAGATGGTGTTGGCCTCGGTGATTCCCTCGAACAGGTCGGCGAGGGTGTCCAGCTCGACGGGATAGGCGTGTTCGGCCAGGTCGTACTTGCGCGAGATCGGCCGCAGCATCTCCGCGGCGCCCTCGTGGGCCATGTCGATGACGGCCTGCAACTTCTTCGGCATTTCGAGATTGATTGCCATGACTGGTTTTCCGTTCCTGGTGTGTTGCGTGGCCGTTAGAGGACGACGACACCCTCGGCGACGCCGAGAGCCCGCAGGTCGCGATACCAACGCTCCACCGGGTGCTCCTTGGTGAAGCCGTGGCCGCCGAGCAGCTGGACGCCGTCGAGGCCGATCTGCATGCCCTTGTCGGTGGCGATGCGCTTGGCCAGCGCTGCTTCTCGCGCGAACGACAGGCCTTGCTCGGCGCGCGCGGCGCCTCGCCAGGTGATCAGGCGGAGGCCGTCGAGTTCGATGGCGATGTTGGCGCACATGAAGGCGACGGCCTGCCTGCGCGCGATGGGTTCGCCGAACGCCTCGCGTTCCTTGACGTAGGGCACGACGTAGTCGAGCACCGCGTGCGAGGTGCCGACTGCCAGTGCGGCCCAACCCAATCGGGCCAGCGCAATCGCCTCGGAGTAGTCCGAGTCGCTGGCGTCGTCCTCACCTAGCCGATTGTGCAGCGGCACGGCCACGTCGTTCAATTCGACGCGGCCCAGCGCGGCGGCGCGGATGCCCATGCTGGGGTCGGCCTTGACCGTGAGGCCCTCGGAGGCCGACTCGACGATGAACAGTGCAGGCTTGCCGTTGAGCTGCGCGGCGACGATGAACAGTTCGGCGTCGGCGGCTGCGGGTACCAGCGACTTCACGCCCGAGAGGCGGTAGCCGCTGGGGGTCCGTACCGCGGTGGTCTTCAGTGCGGTCGGATCGAACAGTGCATGCGGCTCGGCGATGGCGACGCATGCCTGCGGCACGCTCTCGCCTGCGAACTCGTTGAGGTAGGTGGCCTGCTGATCCGCGCTACCCCAGTGGGTCAGGGCCGACGCCACACCGCCGGGGGCCAGGATCGGCAATGCCTGACCCATGTCCCCGTATGCGAGCGCCTCGGCGACCAGGGCGTTGGTGACGGTGCTGCGGTGCTCGGCGATGCCGTCGAAGTCCTCGGGGACGTTAATCGCGGTGATGCCGAGTTCGGCGGCCTTGGCGATGAGGCCCTGCGGGTACGTCGCGGCCGCGTCGGCGTCGTGGGCGGCGGGCCGCAGGATCTCCTCGGCGAACTCGGAGACCGTCTCGACGATCATCTTCTGGTCGTCGTCGGGGGTGAGGTCGAAGTAGTCCGCGCCGCTCGGCTTCAACCGGGTCGGGGGCTTGCCGCCGCCCTGCACCCGCTTGAACTGGCGGGTGGACGCGCCGAGTGCCGAGAACGCCGTCTTCACGCCGTAGCGCAGACCGCGGTTGAGCGGGTCGCGCAGGCCGTAGCGGTCGAGGAACTCCTGACCGACCAGGGGAGTGACGAGGGCGAGCCCGATGGACGTCGCCGTGCGCTTGGGCCGTTGCAGGCCGATGCCGCTCTCGGATCCGGCGCGTCGGGGGCGCTGGTTGGTTCCGCTCTTGGACGGCAGGGTGTTGGTCATGTCGCAGCCTCGCGTCGTTGGGGCAATGCAATCTGACCGTATCTTACTCCCGAGTAAGATAGACGCGCTCTGTTAGAGCCGTCACACGGTGGTCAGGACGCCGACAGCCTGGCGAGCACCGCGTCGTGCAACAGACCGTTCGTGGCGACGGCACTGCCACCGTGGGGGCCCGGAGCACCGTCGAGGTTGGTGAACCGCCCGCCTGCCTCGCGCACCAGCACGTCGATGGCGGCGAGGTCCCACAACTTCACCTCGGGTTCGGCGACGACGTCCACCGCGCCCTCTGCCAGCAGGCAGTACGACCAGAAGTCGCCGTAGCCGCGGACCCGCCAGACGGCTTCGGTCAGGTCGAGGAAGCGCGAGCGCTTGCCTTCCCAGCCGACGAGGTCCGAATACGACAGGCTGGCCGACTCGATGTCGCCGACCTTCGAGACCGAGATGGGGCGCGTCCTGCCGGCGAACGACGTGAAGGCGCCCTCGCCCGTGCCGGCCCACCACCGGCGTCCCAGTGCCGGTGCGCTGACGACGCCCACGGTCGGTACGCCATCCTCGAGCAGCGAGATCAGCGTCGACCAGACGGGGACGCCGCGGACGAAGTTCTTCGTGCCGTCGATCGGGTCGAGCACCCACTGGCGGCCCTCGAAAACCGCTGTGCCGCCGAACTCTTCGCCGAGTAGCGCGTCGCCGGGGCGCTCGCGCGAGATCACCTCGCGCAACGCCTCCTCGGCGCCGCGGTCGGCGTCGGTGACCGGAGTGAGGTCGGGCTTGGTCTCGATCTGCAGATCCAGTGCGCCGAACCGGTCCATCGTCATGGCGTCGGCCTCGTCGGCCATTCGGAGGGCGAGCGTGATGTCATCGGAAACGGTGCTCATGGCAAGAGTCCTACCATGGGCGGTGTGTTCGAATTCCTCGCGATAGTGGTCATCCTCGGCGTGCTGGCGATGATCGTGGTGCCTCGACTCCGCAATCGCGGGCCCGGGGGAGGTGGATTCGGGGGCGGCGGGGCCCGCGGCGCCGGATTGGCGCACGGAACGCTGCTGGTGACGGGGCTCAGTCCGCGACCTGCCAATGCCGAAGGCGAGCAGTTCGTCACGATCACCGGCGTCATCAACGGCCCGACGGTCAACGAGCACGTCGTGTATCAGCAGATGGCCGTCGACGTGAACGCCTGGCCGACCATGGGTCAGCTCATCCCCGTCGTGTACTCGCCGAAGAACCCCGACAAGTGGGGCTTCGCTCCGCCCGAACAACCCGATGTGCCGTATCCGGACGGGCCGCCGCCACCGCCGCCGTATCAGCCGCCGCCACCGCCCCCTTCACAGCAGCCGCCTCCGTACCCGCCACCGCCGTACCAGCCGCCGCCCCCCTCGCCGAACTAGGCCGCGCGGCGCACCACCACTCGGAAGCGTGCGACGTCGATTTCGGTGACGTGTTCGGTGTTGCGGCCGGGTAGTGGTGGGGCCTTGCCGGTGTAGGTGGTGCCGGTGGGTGTGGTGACGTCGGTTGTGTGACAGCCATGTTGGTCGCGGGTGCGGACGCGCCAGCCGGGTGCTTCCTTGGCGTAGTTGCACGCTTCGCACAGTCCGTTGCCGTTGAGTCCGGTGGTGGGCCCGCCACGGGAGTCGGGAACGGCGTGGTCGGTGTGGCGGATGGGTGCGTTGCAGTACGGGGTGCGACAGGTGTCGTCGCGCAGCGCGATGAACGCCGCCAACGCCTTCGGGAACAGCCGGGCGCGGGACTCCATCGTCACCAGCGCCCCGGTCTTCGGGTGGCGGTAGAGCCGGCGCAGCGTCGCCCGCGACCGCTCGTCGCCCACTGCGTTGGAGATCAGGTGTCGTGCCACGGTGGCGGGGATCGGTCCGTACCCGGGAACGCGGGCGGGTTCGGTGTCCCCACCGAGCAGGGTCTCGTCGGTGATCACCACGTCGACGGTCACCGGGACCGGGACGTCGGCGGGGCGGCCAGTAATGCGTTCCACGGCCGTGTCGGCCATGACCTGGCCGCGGCTGCGGCCGTCACTGGTGGTGTCGGCGGCGCGTTTGAGGGTGGCGTAGATCGACACGCCGTGGGCCACGGGCAGCAGGATGCTGACCCAGGCCATGGTGTCGGCGGCGGGCCGGATGCTGACGCACCGGTCCTCTCGCGCCAGGCGAGCCTTGTCGACCACGGCGTGGGGGTCGAGGCGGTAGGCGATGGCCTTGGCGTCGGCTTCGATGCGCTTGTCGCCCTTGCCCACCAAGGTGGTGGGGTCGGCGCACATCTCGGCGTCCAGGGTCCGGCGGTCCTCGACCTCGAGGCACGCCGATTCCCGGACGAGCAGCGTGGCCCGCCATTCGGAGAGGATCCCGGATTCCAGGGCGGCCAGGGTGTGGGGCATTTCGTGGACCAGGGCGCGGGCGAACCCGAGGTGGCGGCTGCCCTGCTTCGGTGACTCACGCCGTGCCAGCCCGACTTCGGAGGCGAGGCCCTGGCCGCGTTTGCGCATCGGGACCCCGGCGTCGGCTTCGGCGGTGCGGCGTTTCAGGTCCAGGGCGGCGGTCATGCGGGCTTGGGCTGCGGCGGCGGTGGCCTTGAGCCGCTCCAACTGGGCGATGCGGTCGATCAGGCCGGCCTCGTCCACCGTGGTGGGGTCGAAGTCCAGCATGTCGAACATGTGTCCGATTCTACGACCACGCACCGACAAAACGGGTATGACGGAGGCATGCCAACGACACTGCCGTCCGACCTCATCGATCTCATGCGCAAGCCCAGCCCGTGCTTCGTCGCCACGCTGATGCCAGATGGCTCGCCGCAACTCACCGAGACGTGGGTGACCACCGACGGTGCGAACGTCGTCCTCAACATCGTCGGCGGCATGCAGAAGCAGAAGAACTTCGAGCGCGACCCGCGGGTCGCGATCAACGTCGTCGACCCCGAGAACGTCTACCGCTTCTATGCAATCCGGGGACGCGTCGTCTCGATGACGAGCGACGGGGGCAAGGAGAGCATCGACGAGATCTCCCAGAAGTACCTCGGCACGCCGTACCCCTACTTCAGTGGGAATCCGGACGAGACCCGCGTCATCGTGACGATCGAGGCCGACAAGGTGACCCCGCCGGCACGCTAGCCGTGCGTGATGCGGAGCAACTCCGCGAGGCTGGTCACCTTCACCCGCGGCCTGCCGAGTTTCTCGCCCGCCGACCGCTCGAAGTCGTCGATCAGCTTCCAGTGGTCGCCGGTCACCACCTTGGGTTGCCGCTCCACCAGCCATTCGGCGATCCGCCGGTCGTGGTCCGGCTCGAGATCGGCCAGGTCTGCCGACGCGAGGTCCGCCAGCAGGGTGTTGACGGTCGACTGGGAGTCCTTCTTGTTGCTGCCGATCACGCCCGACGGGCCGCGCTTGATCCAGCCGACGACGTAGGCGTTGCGGGTGCCCTCCACGCGGCCGTCGCTGTGCGGGATGGTGCCCGACCGTTCGTCGAACGGCAGCCCAGGGGTGGCGACGCCGCGGTAACCGACCGCGCGCACCACCAATTGAGCGGGCAGTTCCTCGCGGATGCCGGTGTCCTTCGCGACCACGCGGCCGCCCTCGTCGACCAACTCGTTGCGGCCCAGCACGATCGACTCGACCTTGCCGTCGCCCTTGATCTCGATGGGGGAGGTGTGGAACCGGAAGACGATGCGCCGCTTGGCGCCCTTGGACGGCCGCTCGGCGAAACCGCGCAGGACCTTGACGTTCTGCTTGACGGTCTTGCCCGCGGCTTCGAGATCCTCGTCGGTGATACCCGCGAAGTCCTCGGGATCGACGACGACGTCCACGTCGGCCATCGCTTCCAGATCGCCGAGTTCGCGTAGTTCGAGGGTGGTGAACGGCGCCTGCAGCGGCCCGCGCCGCCCGACCACGACCACCTCTTCGACGCCACGTGCGTGCAGGGAGTCCAGAGCGTGGTCTGCGATGTCGGTCGCCGCCAGCAGATCGGGGTCGCTGACGAGGATGCGAGCGACGTCCAGGGCGACGTTGCCGTTGCCGATCACGACGGCGCGACCGGAGGTGAGGTCGGGCAGCATCTCGCCGAAGTGCGGGTGGGCGTTGTACCAACCCACGAAGTCGACCGCGGGCACGCTGCCGACCAGATCTTCGCCGGGGATGTCCAGCGCGCGGTCGGATTGCGCGCCCACGGCGTACACGACCGCGTCGTAGCGCTCGGCGAGCTCGTCGGCGGTGACGTGATTGCCGACCTCGATGTTGCCGAAGAACCGGAACCGCGGGTCGGACGACGTCTTCTCGAACTGCGCGCTGATCGACTTGATCTTGGGATGGTCGGGCGCGACGCCGGAGCGGACCAGGCCCCACGGCGTCGGCAGCATCTCCAACATGTCGACGCGAACGTCGCGGGGTTCGACCCCGTCGAAGGGCTCCTTCGAGTCCGCGTACTTGAGCAGGGACGCTGCGGCGAAGTAACCCGAAGGTCCCGAGCCGACTATCGCCACGTGATACGGCCGCATACCTCCGCCTTCTCTGCAGACATCTGCTCGAGCCCCGGGCCAGGCGGCGCGCACGGGGGCTGTCGCGTCGTCGCCAAGGGCGGTTGCACGCCGACTCTAACTCCGCATCGTCCGTCGCGTGGGCAGGAGCGAGGGGTTTCGATGAGCCTGTCGGTACGCTGAACCACCGTGGAACCCGACCGTCAATCAGACATCGCTGCACTGGACACCACGCTGACCACGGTGGAGCGGGTGCTCGACGTCGACGGACTCCGGGAACGCATCACCACCCTGGAGCAGGAAGCGTCCGACCCCAAGCTGTGGGACGACCAGACCCGGGCACAGAAGGTGACCAGCGCGCTGTCCCACGCCCAGGGCGAACTTCGTCGCGTCGAAGCGTTGCGTCAGCGGCTCGACGACCTCCCCGTGCTCTACGAGATGGCCGCCGAGGAGGAAGGTGCCGGCGCGACCGAAGCCCTCGCCGACGCCGACGCCGAACTCGCGTCGCTCCGCGAGGACATCGAGGCGATGGAAGTGCGGACGCTGCTGTCCGGCGAGTACGACGAGCGCGAGGCCGTCGTGACCATCCGGTCGGGGGCAGGTGGCATCGATGCCGCCGACTGGGCCGAGATGTTGATGCGCATGTACATCCGGTGGGCGGAGAAGCACGACTACGGCGTCGAGGTCTTCGACACCTCCTACGCCGAAGAGGCCGGCATCAAGAGCGCGACGTTCGCGGTGCACGCGCCGTACGCGTACGGGACGCTCTCGGTCGAGCAGGGCACCCACCGGCTGGTGCGGATCAGTCCGTTCGACAATCAGAGTCGACGGCAGACGTCGTTCGCCGAAGTCGAGGTGCTGCCCGTCGTGGAAACCACCGACCACATCGAGATACCCGAGGGCGACCTGCGCGTCGACGTGTACCGGTCCAGTGGACCGGGTGGGCAGTCGGTGAACACCACCGACTCGGCCGTTCGCCTGACCCACATCCCCACGGGTATCGTCGTGACCTGTCAGAACGAGAAATCGCAATTGCAGAACAAGGTTTCGGCGATGCGCGTTCTGCAGGCGAAGCTGCTCGAACGCAAGCGTCTAGAGGAACGCGCCGAGATGGACGCCCTCAAGAGCGACGGCGGCAGTTCCTGGGGTTCGCAGATGCGGTCCTACGTTCTGCACCCCTATCAGATGGTCAAGGATCTGCGCAACGACTACGAAGTCGGCAATCCGGCCGCAGTGCTCGACGGCGACATCGACGGTTTCCTCGAAGCGGGAATCCGTTGGCGCAATAGGAAAGATGACGACTAACACGAACTACCTCGCATTCTCGGTCGCGCAACGCTGGCAGGACTTCTGGCGAGGCGAGATCGGCGAGTGGATCATCACGCGCGGTCTGAAGATCACGTTGTTGGTGATCTTCGCCGTGCTCGCCGCCCGCTTCATCAACTGGGCCGCGCAGAAGATCACCCGCCGCATCGACGCGGACTTCCAGGAGACCGATCAGCTGGTGCGCACCGAGAGTGCCAAGCACCGGCAGGCGGTCGCCTCGGTCATCTCCTGGGTGTCGATCGCGGTGCTCTTCGTCGTCGTCCTGGTAGAGGTCACCGACGCGCTGGCGATCCCCGTCGGATCGCTGGTCGCACCCGCGGCCGTGCTTGGTGCGGCGCTGGGCTTCGGTGCCCAGCGCATCGTGCAGGACCTGCTGGCGGGCTTCTTCGTCATCACCGAGAAGCAGTACGGCTTCGGCGACCTCGTTGCACTGACGGTCACGGGTGTCTCGACGCCCGCCGAGGGCACGGTCGAGGACGTCACGCTGCGCGTCACCAAGCTGCGGTCGGCCGAGGGTGAGGTGTTCACCATCCCCAATGGCCAGATCGTCAAGACCATGAACCTGTCGAAGGACTGGGCGCGCGCGGTCATCGACATTCCCGTCCCGACGACCGCGGACCTCACCAGGGTCGACGAACTGCTGCACGGCGTCAGCGAGACCGCGATGAAGGACGAGAGTCTGCGAAAGCTGCTCCTCGACGCTCCCCAGGTCATGGGCGTGGAGAGCATCGAGGTCGACACCGTCAACCTGCGAATGGTCGCGCGCACGCTGCCCGGCAAGCAGTTCGAGGTGGGTCGACGTCTGCGACTTCTCGTCGTGGCCGCGCTCATGCGCGCCGGAATCGTCACTGCCGCGGACACCTCGCCGGTGGTGAACACGATCCCGAGTCCGGCCAACGTCGGCCCGGTGTCGAAGACCGAGGACGCGTCATGACCTTCCGCAGGTGGTTGACCAGGAGGCGCACCGACCGCGGCTGGCCCGGGTACATCATCAACGGGCGAATCCGCACGTCCACGGCCGCCTTGATCGTGGCGTACTTCGTGGTCCTATGGGTCTACAACACCTATCAGCCGGAGCCAGCCCCGCCGCCCGCAGCGCCCGAGACCGCGATCGTGCCGCCGGGCTTCGTCCCCGACCCCGCGTACACGTGGGTGCCGCGGACCAACGTCCAGGAACGGCCGAGGACCACGACGCCGCGGACCACCACGACGACCACGACGACGCCCACCCCGACGACGACCACTCCCACGACGACGTCGCCGACCACTCCGACGTCACCGACGACGACGGGTCCGCCGGCACCGTCCTCCGTCGTCGACCCCGACGGCCCGGGACCGCTGCCGCCGACCACCGTGGTGCAGACGACACAGCCGGGGCTGCCATTCCAGCTCCCCACGCTGCCCGGACCGGCTCCGTCTCCGACGCCGCCCCCGCAGTAGCGGGGGCAGGAAAAGGTGTCCCGCTACACTGGCGTGCCGTGATGATCACCCTCGACCACGTGAGCAAGCAGTACAAGTCTTCTGGCCGTCCGGCCTTGGACGACGTGTCGCTCAACATCGACAAGGGTGAGTTCGTCTTCCTCATCGGTCCGTCGGGTTCGGGCAAGTCGACGTTCATGAGACTGCTGCTCGCCGAAGAACACCCGACGCACGGCGACATTCGTGTCTCCAAGTTTCACGTCAACAAGTTGTCGAATCGCCACATCCCGAGTCTGCGGCAGGTGCTGGGGTGCGTCTTCCAGGACTTCCGGCTGCTGCAGCAGAAGACGGTCTTCGAGAACGTCGCCTTCGCGCTGGAGGTGATCGGCAAGCGCAGTGACGTCATCAACCGGGTAGTGCCCGACGTCCTGGAGATGGTCGGCCTGTCCGGCAAGGCGACCCGACTGCCCAACGAACTGTCCGGTGGCGAGCAGCAACGCGTCGCGATCGCGCGCGCCTTCGTCAACCGACCCCTGGTGTTGTTGGCCGACGAGCCGACGGGCAACCTGGACCCGGAAACCAGCAAGGACATCATGGATCTGCTCGAGCGGATCAACCGCACCGGTACGACGGTGCTGATGGCGACACACGACCATCACATCGTCGACTCCATGCGCCAGCGCGTCATCGAACTCGAGCTGGGACGCCTGATCCGCGACGAACAACGCGGTGTCTACGGAATGGATCGCTAAGTGCGCTTCGGCTTCCTCATCAACGAAGTCCTCACGGGACTTCGCCGCAACGTCACCATGACGGTGGCGATGATCTTGACCACCGCCATCTCCATCGGCCTGTTCGGCGGCGGGCTGCTGGTGGTGCGACTGGCCGACAGCTCGCGCACCATCTACCTGGACCGGGTCGAGAGCCAGGTCTTCCTCAACAACGACGTGTCGGCCAACGATCCGTCCTGCGACGCCGACCCGTGTGCGGCGCTGCGCAAGCAGATCGAGGACCGCGACGACGTCCGGTCGGTCCGCTTCCTCAATCGTGATCAGGCCTACGACGATGCGATCGCGAAGTTCCCGCAGTACAAGGACGTCGCAGGCAAGGACGCGTTCCCGGCGTCGTTCATCGTCAAGTTGAACAACCCCGAGGAACACGAGGACTTCGACAGATCACTCGTCGGGCAACCCGGCGTGTTGAACGTGTTGAACCAGAAGGACCTGATCGACCGGCTGTTCGCGGTACTCGACGGGTTGAGCAGCGTCGCCTTCGCCGTCGCTCTCGTGCAGGCCGTCGGCGCGGTCCTGTTGATCGCGAACATGGTTCAAGTCGCGGCGTACACCCGAAGAACCGAGGTGGGGATCATGCGGCTGGTCGGTGCCAGTCGTTGGTACACCCAACTGCCGTTCCTGCTGGAGGCGATGCTTGCGGCCCTCCTCGGCGTGGTGATATCGATCCTCGGTCTCATCACGGTGCGCGCGTTGTTCCTCGACCAGGCGCTCAACCAGTTCTACGAGGCCAACCTGATAGCCAGGATCGACTACGCCGACATCCTCTACATCTCACCGCTGCTGTTGTTCGTGGCGCTGGCCATGGCCGGTGTGACCGCGTACGCGACATTGCGCCTGTACGTACGGCGTTAGCGTGGTCAACAAGAAGAAGGTCGACGAGGCCACGCGGCGCAACAACCAAGTGGTCGCGACCAATCGCAAGGCGCGGCACAACTACGCGATCCTCGACACCTTCGAAGCGGGTGTGGCGCTGATGGGCACCGAGGTGAAGGCGCTGCGCGACGGAACCGCGTCGCTGGCCGACGCGTTCGCGACCGTGGACGACGGCGAGATCTGGCTGCGCAACCTGCACATCCCGGAGTATCACCACGGCAGCTGGACGAACCACGCTCCGCGGCGCAACCGGAAACTGCTGCTGCACCGCAGCGAGATCGACAACCTGATCGGCAAGATCAGGGACGGCAATCTCACGCTGGTGCCGCTGTCGCTGTACTTCACCAACGGCAAGGTCAAGGTGGAGCTGGCGCTGGCCCGAGGCAAGCAGGCGCACGACAAGCGGCAGGACATGGCCAAGCGGGACGCCGAGCGTGAGGTGACCCGCGAGTTGGGCCGTCGCATCAAGGGCATGCGCTGATGTCGCCGCCGGAGCGGCTCCGACGCTGACCGGAATCCTGTTCGCCCTGCTGTCGGCCGCGGGCTACGGGGTGAGCGACTTCGTCGGCGGCATCGCGTCCCGCCGGGTCGCCGCGCTGCGCGTCGTCCTCGTCTCCTAACCGATCGCGATGGTGCTGCTGACGGTGCTGGCCGTCGTGTTCGGCGGGACGGTCACGACGCCCGCCGTGGTGTGGGGCGCGCTGTGTGGGATCAGCCAGGCGTTCGGCGTCTGGTGGTTCTACGCGGCGCTCGCCGCGGGACCGATATCGGTGGTGTCGCCGCTGACCGCGATCCTGGTGGCCGGGGTACCGGTCGGGGTTGGCGTGGCGCTGGGGGAGCGGCCGAGCGTCGTGGCCTACGCCGGGATCGTGGTGGCCCTGCTCGCGGTCGTCCTCGTCAGCCGCGAGGCCGAGGGCGAGGCGGACCGACCGCATCGCTTCACCAAGCAGGTCGCGTGGATGACGGTCGGTTCCGGGCTGGCGTTCGGGCTGAACTTCGTGCTGATCGATCAGGCACCGGTCGAGGCGCGGCTGTGGCCGCTGGTCTTCGCTCGGGTGTCGGCGAGCGTGCTGGTCGTTCTCATCGCGCTGGCGAGCGCCAACCTCGTGGTGCCGCGCGGCGTCCCGCTGAAGCTGGCGCTCGCCGCGGGCGTACTCGACACCATCGCCAACGTCGCGATGCTTCTGGCTCTGCAGGTGTCGCTGCTCTCGCTGACCGGGGTGCTCATCTCGCTCTATCCCGCGGGCACGGTGGCGCTGGCGATGCTGGTGCTCAAGGAACACGTGACGCGTTGGCAAGCGGTTGGCATGGTGCTGGCGCTGGCCGCGGTCGCAATGATCGCAGCGGGCTGAGGCTCACGCGCTACGGTCGTCGGGTGAACAGCCCTTCACGACCCCTGACCCTTCTCGACAAGACCGAGGTGCTCGACGGCCTCTTCACGTCGTGGGACGACATCGACCGTCTGCTCGCCAACGTCCCTGCCGAGGCCTGGTCGACGCCCACGTCGCTGCCTGGATGGTGTGTCAGTGACGTCGTCGCCCACGTCATCGGTACCGAATCGATGCTGCTCGGCGAACCGACGCCGGAGCACGACGTCTCGTCCCTCGACCACGTGCGCAACCCGATCGGCGAACTCAACGAATGCTGGGTCCGCCACCTCAGCGGCGAGCCGGGTGCGCGGGTGATCGAGCGCTTCCGCAGCGTGACCGGTCGACGCCGCGAGGTCCTGTCCGCGATGAGCGACGACGAGTGGAACGCTCCGACGGCCACCCCCGCCGGACCCGACACGTACGGGCGGTTCATGCGCATCCGGGTGTTCGACTGCTGGATGCACGAGCACGACATCCGCGACGCGCTGTCGAGTGCGGCTGCCGACGCTGAACTCGAAGGACCGACGGCCCGGCTGGCGCTCGACGAGATGACCGTCAGCATGGGGTTCGTGGTGGGCAAGCGCGGCAAGGCGCCGGACGGGTCACGGGTGGAGATCCGCCTCACCGGACCGCTGTCGCGCACGATCCGGGTAGCGGTCGACGGTCGGGCGGCGCTCGTCGACGACTTCGGCGGAGCCGAACCGACGACCACCATTGCGGTGGACGGCTTGCAGTTCACCAGACTGTGTGGCGGGCGGCCGCTGGTCGCCGGCCGCCCGGAGGAGATCGAGTACGGCGGTGACGTCGAGGTGGGCCAGCGCATCGTGGCCAACCTGAACTACGTGATCTAGATGGAATGAAAGGCCGTTGGCGTTTGTCATACCTGCCGGTAAGATGAAAGATCCTGCTGAAGTTGGCAGGGGTGCGAGGGGCTGAACGGTTTCGACTTCGCGCATCGAATCAAGGGAAGCGTGCCGGTGCAGGCAAATGACCACCGTAAGCGTCGTTGCAACCAATTAAGCGCCGATTCAAATCAGCGCGACTACGCCCTCGCTGCCTAAGCGACGGTGTGTCTGTCAGACCGGGAGCGCCCTCGGCCCGGACCCTGGCATCAGCTAGAGGGACCCACCCATGGGTTCGGTCGCGGGACCCATGGGGACATCAAACAGCGACTGGGATCGTCATCTCGTCTTGTTCGCGTGAACGGGAGATCCGAGTAGAGACATAGCGAACTGCGCACGGAGAAGCCTCGAGGGAATGCCGTAGGACCCGGGTTCGATTCCCGGCAGCTCCACCGAAAATACCAGGTCAGGCCCCCAGAAATGGGGGCCTTTCCTTTTGTCAAAGGCTTGTCAAGTCACAGGGCGCTGCTACCGTCGCGCTATGGCGTCACTCCGAAGGCGAGACCGGGCCGACGGGCACAGAGGGCTGGCGCATCGCCCTCACGAAGCTGCCGCCGCGAATTAGACGGGCATTCCCATCGCCGAGTGGCTGTCAACCAGAGCGTTTTCAGCCTCGGTGTCTGGATCCAGCAGAACGGCGTGCTCCACTCACTGTCCAGTGGTGCCCGACGACGGACGATGATCCCGGACGGCCCCGATGGATTGCATTCAGCGGTGAGCCGAGACGTCGACGTCATCGAATTGGAGCTGCTGTTAACAGCCAACGTTCGCCAGGCGTAAGGGGAGCACGGCTGGCCGACGCCGACGAACGGTCGCACGCGGTCGAGGCCGTCGTTCTCACGACGTGCCGACGAGTTGCTCGACGAACGAGTAGCACCGGCGCGAACATGCCGCTGACACCAGGCATTCAGCGCATGACGTTAACCCGGTCAGTCGAGCCAACGCACCGCGAGAACATCACGGCGTATCCCGGCACGAAGGTGGGGTGGGTCGGATGGAAGTGTGGTTGCGGGCAAGGAGTATGTCCACCGGCATTCGCATCACACGGATGGGGCGGCGCGCCGGCACGTCGACGGCCTGCTGCAGCGACGGCCCGCCGGTTTGGTTGTTGCGGATGTTTTTGCGATGAGGTCGGAGGCGTTACCGAGACCACGGGACGGTGCGAGAGCCGTCTTTCTCTCCGGAACAACACAGGCTGGATGTCGACTCGGGACGAGTACCCACCAGTGCCGCGGCGACGCTTAGGCGTCCGTCGGCGTCGCCTCTGCCGCGGCTTCGATCAGGCTCTCTCTTGCTGAGGTACGGTAGAAGCGGAATCAATTCCGTTTACACGATTCATGGTTAAGAGAGAACCTTATGTCCGCACCACCCCGCCGACCGCGGCGAGACGCTTTGGAGAATCGAGATCGATTGCTGGAGGTAGCGGCGCGCATGTTCGCCGAGGGGTCGGATCACACGCCGGCACGCATCGCCCACGAGGCCGGCGTCGGGGTTGGCACCTTGTATCGCCACTTTCCGACCCAAGAGTCTTTAGTCGTTGCCGCCCATCGACGCCAGCTCGCCCTTGTGTGTGATCTGGCTACGGACCTCGCGTCACAACATCCGGGGAATGTGGCAACCCGGTTGTGGCTGGAGCAGTTCCTCAATCATGCCAAGGCCAACAGCAACATGTGCAGCGCCCTGAATGCTGTAATAGCTTCCGGCGCAAATCCGTACGGCGACGCTCACGAATTGCTCGAGGACGCAGTTAGTGTCCTCCTAGAAATGGGCGCGAAAGACGCAACTCTGCGCGCAGATGTTTCCGCCGATGTTGCCCTGCTGCTTGTGGGTGGTGTCACCCACGCTGCACAACACAGTAGTGATCAGCAGCTTCAACGACTGGTCGACCTGTTCATGGATGCGCTGGCGGTTTAGCACGACCCGACGGTGCATCGGCATCAGCGCCGCCACAAGTTGGGCCATGATCACAGACGAAAACTAATTCTTTGGGTCAATCTCCCGAAATCGCAGGATAGAAAGGTGCTTACAATGGCAACAGCTTTAATCATCGGCGCATCTGGAACAGTCGGATCGCAAGTTGTCCAGGAACTCGACCGAAATCATGACGGCATCGATGTACGGCTGGCCACCAGCCGCAACGACGTAGCCGCCGCGTGGCGTGCGGAGGGCCGCGATGCCATTATTCTTGATCTGAACGTCCCCGAGCACTTCGCCGAAGCCCTGCAGGGCGTTGACCGAGTATTTCTCCTCACTGGTTACACCGCCGAGATGCTCTACCAAAGCAAGATGTTCGTCGATGCCGCGGTCACGGCTGGCGTCAGGCACCTCGTCCACCTCGGAGTGTTCAGCTCCCGCCGCGACAACATTCCCCATTTTTCCTGGCACGATTTGATCGAGACCTACATCGAGGCCAGCGGCATCGCTTGGACGCATCTACACCCCAACGTGATCGGTGACAGCACGCTTGACGTCGACCCACCGATCACCGAGACCGGTTCATTCGGCGTCGCGTGGCGCGACGCCCTCCAGGGGTGGACGTTCGCCTCAGACATTGCCGCCGTCGCCGCCGCCGTGTTGCGCGAGGGTCCAGATAAACACGCCCGCGCGGACTACTTCCTCAGTACCGAGGTCGTCACAGGCCCCGAGGTCGCCGAAATCCTAACCGAAGCACTTGGTATGACAATCACCTGCAATATGACAGGCCCTGAACATTTGGCCGCCGACGTGCCAGCAATCCCCGATGCCGGCACTCGCCTCTACATGCAGAGCGCCGTACAGACGATGCGGCAGGCCGTGGCCGGCAATATGGGCCCCCAAACCGTCGTCCGCGACGATGTACAAACGGTCTTGGGCCGACCTGGGATCACGATTAAAGAATGGGCGCTGAAGAACCTCAAACACACGTCTTCGGCATGATCGGCCTTCGTCTGATCCTGCAGCCCCGGCTGCCATTCACACCCGAGACCGGTTGCACTACAAGCCAACTAGTAGTCCGTTGGGTGTTGAAAGAGCAGCGCCATGCCATGGCGACGGCCCGACTGACCCCGGGTCGCGAGCTACCAGAACAACTGCTTCTCATCGCCACCGTCGTGGTTCAGATGCGACCGACGTGCCGCGTCGAACATGATCCGCGCCCGCCGTTGCGACTCGGGCGGAATGGAAATGCGGGCGCTCAGAACCTTGGTCACGCCTCCATGCTGTCGATGAACGCCCCGCAGTCGATTCGCACCAGCCTGAGCGCGGCCCGGCAGTCCTTTCACTCCTGGCGGAGATCCAACACCAGATCCTTGATGCGCTCGAACACCGGGTTCCACGCAGCGGACACCTTCGTGGCGATCTCTGCGTCGTCGCCATCGAGCAGCCCGTTGCGTTCGAGACTATCGGTGGCACCGACAAGATCACCGCGGGACCTTGCCCAAACACGCCCGGGTTTGATTCCCGGCAGCTCCACCGTTCTCATTGGGTTAGAAGCTCTCATCCCAAGCACGGCATCGCTTCGCGCAGACCTTGGCTAGGGCGGCCGCGGCTAGGGGACTCTAGACATCGCTGCCGATCACTCGCCGCGATAGTCGCGTGCGGCCGAAGCCGGGATGCAACGCGTTCCCTGGGTCTTCACCGCCGACAGCCCAGATTGCTGGCCGTTCTAGGGGCAGGTCTCGACGTCGATGCGCACAACGCCGAACTCGACTGACGACGCAGACGTCAGCACGCTCCCAGGAGCTGGCGTCGACGTGCACACCTGCCAATTGCGGTCCATCATTTGGTTGCGGCTTTGCCCGGTGAGGTCGGTAGATCCGCTGAAGAACACCTTGCCGCCGGTCAGCGCTTGGATCGCATCCTGGGCGGCCTGCAGATTTTGACCGGTCAGATCGGGCATCACCCATGACTCCGCCGGCACCGCCGGCGCAGGGGACAACGCGGCCGACGGTTCAGACGGAGCGGGTGCAGCTGCTATAGGAGTCTCTCGAACAGTGACTGTGGAAGGTGACGCGGTGACGGTTGCGGGTGCATTCTCTGACGAACCGCACGCGGTCAACAGGATGGCACCGAGAATTAGAGCAGCAGTACGGATTCCCCTCATTTCGGGGAGGCTATAGCACGCCCGTCATGATCAGTGTCGATTTGCTGCAACGGGCCCCGCGGGTGCAGGCCATCAATAGCTGGGCGTAGGTGATCAGCCCATCAGTCCATCGGTCCGAACGTGCGCATTGCCCGTTTCACCTGGTCGATGTACTCGGGGCAGCGTCCCTCGACCGACTCCCATGTGATGTCACCTGCCGATTCCACATCCCATCCTTCGTTGCGCAGCGAGTTCACCACCGCCAATGCATCTTCAGTCGTGACGGGCGGGTGGTCATCAGCGGCGTCGTCGAGCATCACGCAATAGCGCCAGCCGTTCTGGAAGATGGCCTGCCGCTCGTCAGGGGTAACTAACCCGTATATGTTCTCCGGCTCGGCGTTCGCTGGCGCCCCCGTTGCCATCGCTGCCGACAGCATGACGGCGACGGCCGTTAAGACTGCCTTCATTCCCCGCCCTTCGACGCCCTAACGCCCAGTGTGCGCTCCACTCCCCAATTGCTGCAGGCAGTTGTCGTTACCGTCGCGACCATAGCCCAGGGGCACACGATGGATACGAGACCCTCCTCACGGATTCTGCGGAACCCGCTCCACGTTCCGTCCGAACCGCTCCAGCGGCTCGAGCGACGACGCGACCGGCAGGCCTGACGCACCGATGACCGTCGTCTCCGACACCGTCGCTATCACGAAGGGCTTGTCCCACCGGCTGCCCGACCAGTAGTAGGTGTAGCCGCGGTCGCGTAGGTCGGCCTGCATCAGTTGATCGCTGGGGTAGTAGGCGATCATCAAGTAGTCGACGTCTCCGCCCAGCTTGACCCGGGAGGTACACGTTGCGATCCGCGTCGCATGCGGCATCTCCTCGGACCCTCTGACCGGGTAGACCGGACGGTCGCACACCGCATCCACCCACACCTCGGGCCACGGCGACTCCCGATCGGCATTCCTGATCACCTGGTGCAACGGGATCGCGTCGCGCACCGACAGGGCCGCGCGCGGTCGGGGGGCGACCGACACGGCCGTCTCGACCACGATCGCCATCTGGATCACGACGGCCACCGCTGCTGCGCCGGCGACCAGCAGTCGTGTTGCGGTCGACATCATGGCGGCCCGGGGCCGCTATAGACGTTGAAGCCGAAGCGTTCGAGTGGTTGCAGATAGGGCGATACGCCTAGGCCGCGGGTGCTGATCACCGACGTTCGGGAGACGGTGGCGATCGCGATGAGCGCTCCGCTCTCCCGCGCGAAGACGTAGAACGGATACCGCTCGTTGCCCAGGTCGACCTGCATCGGCAGTTCACTCGGGAACCGCGCGATCACCAGGTAGGACCCCTCGCCCGCGTACTCCGTCAGCGACCGGCACGACGCGGTGCTGGTCGCGTTGGGCAGCCGTTGGTAATCGCGAAGCTGATGGATCGGTGGCGCACACACTGCTTCCAGCCACTGTCGCGGCCAGCCGGAGACGCGGTTGACGTTCTCGTACTCCGGGTCCAAAGGGACGGCGCTCCGCAACGACACGGCGGCGCGGGACTTCGGCGTGGATGACGCGAGTGTCATCGAACCGACCACGATCTCGACGATCACGACGGTCACCGCGCTGAAGACGAGCAACCACGTGACGTCGAGCCCCAAGAGACGCCTCCCCATGAACTCATGATGGCCCACGACCGCACGATTCGTTATCAAGAAGCGCCGCACATCGTTATCACGAATCACCGGCCGACATTTCGCGCCTTCGGGTGGGTTTGCTGGACGATTCTCCGTGTGCGCTAGAGCGAATTGGTGCCATTAGAAAACGTTCGGTCCCGGCTCGAAGGGAGAGCTACATGCGCCGATCAACGGCAGCGATCGCAACGGCTGCCATCTGCATTCTCGTCAGCGGCTGCACGCGGACGGGTCACGCCGAGGTGGTCACGCCGACCCCGAGCCTGGTTCCGCGACCCCTCGTCGAGCGGGAGCTGGCGAGCTTGTTGCTCACGCCTGAAGAGGTCAACGCGGCGATGGGGACGACGGGGATGGCGCTCACAGGCAGCCAGTCCGCGATGAGTGACAACAGCGCCACCATGGCGCCCATGGAATGCCTCGCCATCGACGGCGCGGCGGAGGCGCCGGTCTACGCCAACAGCGGTTTCTGGGCAGAGCGCGACGAGAGCCTCAACAACGGCGACCGCTTCACGCACTATCTGAAGCAGGCAGTGGTGCTGTTCCCGACTCCGGAGCTGGCCGGCGCATTCTTCGACGCCTCCGTCGCGCAGTGGCCGGCCTGTCATGAGTACACCCACACCCAGAGTGGGTCGATGTGGTACCCGGGCGAGATCTCGAACGTCGACGCGACCCTCAGCGTGATCGCGACGCAGAAGGATGCCGCGGCTCCCGGCTGGGCATGCGGACGCAGTCTGTCGTTGCGCAACAACATCATCGTCGACGTCAACACGTGCAGTGCCGATCCCGCCGACTCGGCGCCGAGGATCGCGCGCCTGATCGCGGACGACGTGAGTTCTCGGTGGTAGGTCAGAGCCATCCCCAGATCTCTGTTAACGTGCAGGAGTTGACGCACCAACGCCGTCGGAGGCGTGGCCGGCCGCTCTAAGCCGCTAGCTCGCAACGGCATTCGCCGGGTCCGATGTAATCCCTCGGTAGCTACCGATCGCCCTCGAACGCCCGCCCCTTACTTCGTCGCCGCCTGTTCGGCCGCGTGGTCCTCGATCGCCTTGCCGATGGCATGCGACGCCCGGTCCACGAACTCCGTACCGCTCGCGGTGACCCAGTCGCGCGACGCCTGCGGTGCGGTGAGGTGACCGGTGAAGTGCGGCATCACGTACTGGGCGAACAGCTCGTAGCTCCGTAGCTTGGCGGCGGGCGGGGCCCAGTCGTGGTCGAAGAGGAGGAACGCCCCGAAGCCGCCGTTGCTCGCCTCGACGAGTTCCTCGATCTTCGCCACCGCGTCGGCAGGGGTACCGATCACGGCGAAACCCGATGCGTGATTGTTGGCGATGATCTCGGCGGTCGTCTCGCCCTGCACCGGTCCCGCGGGCAGGATGTGCGAAAAGTATTGCGAGAACTCGGCTATGCCGTACTCGACGTCGCGCTCGGCCTGCTCCCTGGTCTCCGCGAGATGCATCGGTCCGACGAGCCGCCACTTCGATCGGTCCGCGACGTGACCGTGGGCATGCGCGACCTCCTCCCATGTCGTCCAGTGCTGGGCCAGCAGATCCATGCCCTGTTTCGCGGTGGCCGCAATCGACAACATGCCGATGCCGTGCTTGCCTGCACCGCGCGGGCCCGTCGGCGAGAAAGATGCCGCGACGGCGACGTCGAAACACGGATCGCTGTACGGCTTCAGCTGCAGTCGCGCGTCCTGCAGCGTGAAGCCCTCGGTGTGCATGGTGACGGTCTCGCCGCGCACCAGTCGCATGATCGCGTCGAGGCACTGCTCCATGCGCGGACGCTGTTCGTCGGCGGGGATGCCGAGCATGTGCGCATCCGACGTGAGCTGCCCTGGGCCGCACCCGAGCATCACCCGGCCGCGGGTGAGGTGGTCGAGCAGGACCATGCGGTCGGCCAGCATCAGCGGATGGTGATACGGCAGCGAACTCACGCCTGTCCCGAGTTTGATGTGCTTGGTCCGCTCCGCTGCGACGCCGATGAACACCTCGGGTGACGCGATGATCTCGAACCCCGCCGAATGGTGCTCGCCCACCCACGCTTCGTCGAAACCGAGGCGATCCATGGCCACGATCAGGTCGAGGTCACGTTCGATCGCAAGCGTCGGGTTCTGACCGACGGGGTGAAACGGTGCCATGAAGTTTCCGAAGCGCATGCCGCGATTGTGGTCTGGAGTCGGTCGCTGGTGGTGCACTTCGGGTCGATGGGACGTGATGCGTTGTTGAACCACTCGTTCAACATGTCCCGGCGCGCCGGTTGCCTGCGTTATTTGCGTTTGACTACAAGCACTTACGGCGATCCACCCCGTAGGGCACGGCTCCGAGGGGTCGGCCCAGCGAAGCCCCGCCGTCTTGTGTTCAGCAGAGTGCACATTCTCGCGGCGGGGCAACGTGCTTCAGGGCCGTACTCTTCCCACGTGAACGCGATCGACCCCGACAAACTCAACACGTGCCTGCAGGTGCTGGCCGACATCGAGTCGTTGCCACCGGAGCACCCCGATGCAGTCACGATTCGTCGGGCCACCGCAAGCATCTTCAAGTCGGTCAAGAAGGCCCGCCGCGACGCCAAGCGCGACGCCGTGGCAGTCGCCGACCACGCCGTGACAGCCGCCACCGCCACCGGCGCCCCCGGCCGCGTCGACGACGAGACACGGGGCCTGCCCCTGATCTCCACCGCTGTCGGCGCCAGCGCGGGCACGTTGCTCCGGTCACGCGCCTGCTACGTGTGCAAGGACCGCTACACGATCGTCGACGCCTTCTACCACCAGCTCTGCCCGGATTGCGCGACGATCAACCACGCGAAGCGCAACGCCCGCACCGACTTGACCGGCAAGAACGCCCTGCTCACCGGGGGTCGCGCGAAGATCGGCATGTACATCGCGCTGCGTCTGCTGCGCGACGGGGCCCGCACGACGATCACCACCCGCTTTCCGAACGACGCCGTGCGCCGCTTCGCTGCGATGCCCGACAGCGCCGACTGGCTGCACCGGCTGCACGTCGTGGGCATCGACCTGCGCGACCCCGCTCAGGTGGTCGCGCTTGCGGACACCGTGGCCGCGCGGGGTCCACTCGACATCCTGGTCAACAACGCCGCCCAGACCGTGCGCCGCTCACCGGGTTCGTATGCAGCACTCGTCGAGGCCGAGCGGATCCCGGCACCGGAACTCGTCGACGTGGTCACGTTCGACCGCGTCAGCGAGGCCCATCCCGCCGCACTCGCCGGCAGTCTGGCGCAGACTCGAGCACCGCATGCGCTCACGGAGTTGGCCCTGACGGCGCGTAGCGCCTCTCCCGATCGGATCGCGGCGGGTACGGCCATCGACGCGGGCGGTCTGCTGCCCGACACGGCCTCGGTCAACAGTTGGACTCAACGCGTGCACGAGGTCGACGCCCTGGAGCTGCTCGAGGTGCAGCTGTGCAACCAGACCGCCCCGTTCATCCTGATCAGTCGACTGCGTCCGGCACTGGCCGCGTCGTCATCCCGCCGGACGTACGTGGTGAACGTGTCGGCGATGGAGGGGCAGTTCAGCCGGGCGTACAAGGGGCCTGGGCACCCGCACACCAACATGGCGAAGGCGGCGCTCAACATGCTGACGCGTACCAGCGCCGCCGAGATGCTGGAGCAAGACGGCATCCTGATGACCGCCGTCGATACGGGATGGATCACCGACGAGCGGCCGCATCCGACGAAATTGCGGCTCGCCGAAGAGGGTTTCCACGCTCCGCTCGACCTCGTCGACGGTGCCGCTCGCGTCTACGACCCGATCGTGCGCGGCGAGTCAGGGGAGGATCTGTACGGGTGCTTCCTGAAGGACTACGCCCCGAGCAGCTGGTAGCTACGGGTTAGACCCGTCGGCCGCCCGCGATCGACGTGGGCTTCGAGTAGCACTGCGCGAACCGCATGCAGATCGTGGTGCCGTCGTCCCGACCGTCGATCGTGATGTCGTCCGCAAGGGCCTTCATCAGTAGCAGACCCCGGCCACGGGCCGTCGGGGTCTCGTGCGCCGCGGGCTCGGTCCAGGCACCTTCGTCTTGGACGCACACCGTCACCACGCTCTGGGCGTGGTCGAGCGTCACGCCGAGTGACATCGGACCGCACGTTTCGGCACCCCGGTAGGCGTGCTCGGCGCAATTGGAGAGCGCTTCGTCCGTCGCCAGAATGATGTCGGCCCGCCGTTCGGGGGAGACGGTCACGGCGCCGTGAATCCATTCGTCGACCTTCATGCGGAACGCCGCCGCCGTCCGTCCGTCCGCCCGCCCCCGCTCCTTGAGTTGCTTGCCGCGGCTCACGTGGGCACTCGGCGTCGTCACCATGAACGTCCGGCTACCCATTGCGGGCGATTGCTACCCGCTCCTCTGCGTTACGACATGATTCCGGAGTCTCGAGTCGGCAGGCGCACGAGGCTCGGACGTTCACGTCCGCCCGTGCCGCTGCCAGTGCCAGCTGGTTGCCGATGATGGTGGCCTCGTCGTCGCGACCCAGCCGCAAGAGGCACTCGTGATATCCGTGCAGGCTCCACACGTTCGTCGGATGCTGGCAGGACCTCCCCAGTGTTTCGTCGAGCCCCAGGTCTGCCGCATACACGCGGGCGGCCTCTTCGACGCGGTCCTGCTCGAGCAACAGGGCACCCAGGGCGTGTCGGGCCGGCTGCATCCACCCCCACGGCTCGTCGTAGGGCAGCGTGTCGTCCAACTCGACCGCCACGCGCAGGTGGCGGAAGGCGACGTCGTATTCGCGTTCGCGGTAGGCGATTTCGCCGTCCAGCATGGCGGCGGCAATGGCCATGGTGTCGACGCTTCGGACCTTGAACAACGACCGCGACGTCGGTATGCGGCGGCGGGCAGCCTGGAATTCCTCGCGGACGGCCCGTGCCTCGGACACGCGACCGGTCGCGGCGAGCGCCACGCCGCGGCCGTAGAGGATGGTCGCTGCGGTCGTGCAGTACAGGTCGGTGTCCTCGGGCAGCGGCTCGTCGATCAGTTCCGTCCATCTGCCGAATCGGATGAGCACGTGTACGCGGATCGGGGTGAACGCCTCCAGCCAATCGGCCATCGGCAACGACGAGTCGCTCAGCAATTCGGGCGTGAACTGACGGGAGAGTTCGTCGGCGGCGTCGATGGCCGTCTGGTACGAGCCCTGGAACATCGCCGCGTACACGACGAAGTGCAGGTTGTGCGCGCGGTAGCGCGAGTAGGTGTTTGCAGCGCCGCGCCGGTGCACGAACGCTCGGTCGGCGTCCACCGCGATCTGGTTGGCGACCACGGCATTCCGGTAGTCGCCGCACAGCACGTCGATGTGCGACGGCATGTGCAGCAGGTGACCGCATCCGGGGACGAGCCCACGGAGCCAGTCCGCCGCGGGCAACGCCGCCTCGGGGGTGCCCGACATCTCCATGGCATGGAGGTAGAAGTGCAGCAGCCCCGGGTGTCGACGGCCTGCGGGGGTACCGAGCGCGGATTCCATCAGCCGGCGGGCTTCGACGACCCGGGACCCTGGCGCCGGTTCGCCGGTCTTGACGTCCCACAGCTTCCACACCGTCAGGTTGATCAACGCGTCGGCGGCGAGCGTCTGCACGTCGACGTCATCGGGGTGTTCGAGCGCCAGTTCCAGCATCGCGTCGGCGTAAGCGGCGTGCCCCGTCTCGAGTGTCTCGATGTCTTCCGCGTCGTCGGTGGGGAAGCGGGCGGAGAGCGCCGCGATCAGGCCCTTCGCCACGGGTCCGCCGCCGTGTTCGGCGGCGAGGGTCAGCTCGGTCAGTGCCCGTTCGAGGGCTGCTGCGCGCCCCACGGTGTCGAACGATTCCCAGGCCCGGTTGTAGTTCGGGCCGACTGCGTACGCGATCGCGCAGCGTGCCAGTGACAGCGTCGGGTCCAACGCCAGTGCCTGCTCGAAGCACCAGACCGCTTCGTCGTGGTTGAAGCCGAATGCCCACACCATTCCGCGGTCGAACCAGCGTTGGGCGGCAGGCGAGTCGGTGTCGACGGGTCGGTGGTAGCTGCCGAGGTCGAAGTACGAGTCATCGTCGAGCACGTTCGGTCGATCCATGTACGGGCTACGACAACGGTGCGGTCAGTTCGACGTTGATGCCGTCGGGATCTTGAAACGACAGGATGGCGATGCCGGCGTCGGTTAGGTCGATGATCTCACCGCGCTCGATGCCCGCCTCGCTCATCGAGCGCGCTGCCGTCTCGAGGTCGTCACGGCTGGAGACGGCGAAACTGATGTGGTCGAGACCGGTTCGAGTGGAGTCGAACTGGTCACTGCCGACGGGTCGCAGACCGAACAACGTGCCTTGAGGCGTCTGATACACGACGCCGCCGTAGAACTTCTCCGGTGAGTCCTCGACGCCGGGGTCGTTCGCCGACTCCGATGCGTCGATGGCCCTCGGCCAGCCGAACACCTGGTCGTAGAAGCTCGCAGAGCGGCCGATGTCGGTGACCGTGAGACGGACGTGGGCGTACCCGGAGCTGTTGACCAATGCCATGCAGCGGTATTACCCCGCAAGACAGGGGCTCACGCAGTCAGGGCGGACGATCGAGCGTCACGTCACGGACGCGAAAGATCGGAGGACGTCAGACCCGCTCGTCGGCCGATTCGTCGAGCCACTCGTGCGGCCGCGGGCCGAAGGCCGCGACCGCGACCCGGACGGCAGCGAGTAGAGCGCGGTCTCGGTCGATCGCATCGTGCTCGCCGTTCATTTCCCCGCCCCGTTCCTGATCCGTCACTCTGATGAACACCTCCCACCATAGGGTCTGAGATTGCTAAAAGCTAGGTTCAATGCACAAAAATTGCGCTGTACGAGAAGTCATAGCAGTTCAAAGGGCGACTTAGCCGGTTTTCGCAATGTTGAACGGCGTGAGTTAGACCTTTGCCAAATCTTCACAGTGATGCATAGTTCGGCGTCCGGACGCGAGCCCCCTTGACCGACGGGCGGCTTTTCGATAGGCATTATCAAAATCATTGTGGCGGTGGCGCGCGGTGCGAGGGGTCGACGTGGACGAACGCAAGATCACCTGCCCGCTGTGCGAGGCCATGTGCGGGCTTCGCGTCCATGTCGAGCAGGGCCGCGTCACGGACATTCGTGGCAATGCCGACGACGTCTGGTCGCGTGGACATCTGTGCCCCAAGGGCGTGTCCCTGGCGCACCTACACGACGATCCCGATCGACTGCGCCGTCCCATGGTGCGTCGCCAAGGCGGCGGGCACGAGGAAGTGTCCTGGGACGATGCGTTCGCCGAAGCAGAGCGGGTGCTGCGGCCCGTCCTCGACACCGACGGTGCCAGGGCACTGACCGTCTACGTCGGCAACCCGGTGGCGCACAATCACGCCCTGGCGACACACATCGGAGCGCTGATCGGCTTCGCCCAGGCGGTCGGCATGCAGGCGTACTACTCACCGGGGACCGTCGACCAGTGGCCGCTCAACGTCGTCGGATCACTGCTCTTCGGCGCGATGTGGAACGCCCCGATCCCGGACCTGTCGCGTACCGACTACCTGATGATGTTGGGCGCCAACCCGTCTGCGTCGCAGGGTTCGATGCTCTCGGCGCCGGACGTCATGGGCCTGCTCTCGGCGATCGCCGATCGCGGTCGGGTGGTGGTGGTCGACCCGCGCCGCACGGGCACGGCCAGGCAGGCGAGCGAATGGGTGCCGGTTCAGCCCGGCACCGACGCCCTACTTCTGTTCGCCCTGCTGCGCACGCTCGGTGAGCAGGGATGGGTTCGGCGGCCGGCGCATCTCGCGGGCCGCGTCGACGGTCTGGACGAGGCGATCGCGCTCGCCGAACCGTTCACCCCGGAGCGTATCGGACCCGTCACCGGGATACCGGCGGAGACCATCCGGCGGCTCGCCCACGAACTCGCCCACGCTTCGAAGCCGGTGCTGTACAGCCGAATCGGCGCATCCACACAGGAATTCGGGACCCTGGCCACCTGGCTGGTGTTCGTCGTCAACACCGCTCTGGGCGCCCTCGACAGACCAGGCGGAGCGGTGTTCCCCAAGCCCCCGGTGTGGACGCCGATGTTCGCGAAGCCACCCGATCAGACGGGCGTGGGCTGGCAGTTCGGGCGGTTCCACAGCCGGGTGCGCGGGGCTCCGGAAGTGTTGGGGCAGTTCCCGGTCGGCTGTCTCGCCGAGGAGATCGACACCCCGGGTGACGGCCGCCTCCGTGCGTTGATCACGGTCGCGGGCAACCCTGCGGTCTCCGCGCCCGGAGCGGGTCGGCTGGCGGAGGCCTTGCCCCGGCTGGACGCCATGATCGCCGTCGACAACTGGCTCAACGAGACGACCCGACACGCCCATGTGATCCTGCCGGGGCTCTCCCCGCTGGAACGGCCCCACGTCGATGACTTGTACTGGATGCACTCGACGGCGTCATGCGTGAAGTGGTCCGATGCCGTGTTCGAGCCCGACCCCGGACGCCCTCTGGAGTGGGAACTGCTGCTGCGCCTCGGCGGCGCCATGTTCGGCACACCGGTGCCCGACGTCGACGTCGCCGGGCTCGACGATCTGTACGTCGGCGGCATGATCGCCACGATGTCGGCGCTGCCCGACAACCCGCTCAGTGGCCTGGATGCGCCGACGGTCATGGCTCGGCTCGCTGGCTCTGGACCAGAGCGCCTGGCAGATCTCGGCATTCGGGTCGGGCCGTGGGGCGATCGCTTCGGCGAACGGCCGGATGGATTGACGCTCGCGGAGGTCCGGCGTCACCCCGACGGCCTGCGCCTGGCCGAACTCGAGGGCGGCCGGCTCGACGACGCCGTGACCACGCCGTCGGGACGGGTCGAGCTGATCCATTCCCATATCGTCGGCGACATACCGCGCCTCGTGCGACGGATGGAACGGGACACCCCCGAGCTGGTGCTGATCAGTCGACGGCACCTGCGGTCGAACAACTCTTGGCTGCACAACGTGCCCGCCCTGATGCGTGGCAGGGAGCGGTGCACGCTGTTGATCAACCCCCTCGATGCCGCCCGCACAGGTGTGCTGCACGACCACGACGTGTGCGTCCGTACGACCGAGGGTGCGGTCACCGTCGTCGCCGAGGTCAGTGACGAGGTGATGCCGGGTGTGGTGTCGCTACCGCACGGCTGGGGGCACGGTGTCCCTGGCACCCAGATGGCAACGGCCAACGCGCATCCCGGGGTGAACAATAATCTACTCAACCCCACCGACGTCATCGACGTCCCCAGCAACACCCACGCACTCAACGGCGTGCCGTGTCAGGTCGGTCGGGTGTGACGATGCCGCCCGAGGATCCGACGCCGCGACGCGGCCGACCGCGGCGCATCAGCTCGGAGGCCATCGCGCAGGCCGTGCTCGACGTGGGCGCCGAACGCGCGACCATGCGGCGGGTGGCCGAGCGGCTGGGCGTCAGCGTGCCGGGTCTCTACCACCACGTGAAGAACAAGGACGAGCTACTCCGGCTGGCGGCACGACGGGCACTGGGGGACGCGCCGCCGCCGCGTTACGCGGGCGAACACTGGGCGGCCTTCCTGCGGACCTACGCCAACTACGTACGTGGCGCACTGTCGTCGGAGCCCGCACTGGTGGAGAAGTTCGTCGGCGGCCAGGTCGCCGACGACGGGCAGATGGAGTACGTCGCGCACGCCCTCGATGCACTTGGCGCGCAAGGGCTCGAGCCCGATCAGGCCATCGAAGCGTGGGCCGCCGTCACCGCCCTGGCGATGGGCAGCGTCACCGAGGCGCACAGGGAGCGGATCCTCGCCGACACCGGTCGACCGTGGACGTCGCGCATCTTCGCGCTCACGGCACGCAGCGGGCCGGGTGCCCATCCGACGCTGAGGGCAGTCGCGGCCTCGGGGCACGACCCGTTCGGCGACGAGGCGTTCGACCGCCGTATCACGTTGTTGCTGAACGGGATAGCGGCTCAGTACTCGCTCGACCCCGACGGCTGACGACGATCTCGCAGCGGGGCAACCAACGCGTCGAGCCCGTAGTCGAAGACCGCGTCGTAGTCGGTGGGCGACTGCAGGGCCCTGACGAGTTCGCGGTCGGGCCAGTCGTCAGTCCACAGCGACGGGTCCTCCTCGTCGTGCTTGGCGCCGCGGACCGCCGAGAACTGCATCACCGCCGAGGAGATGACGTGCACCTGGATCGCGCGCAGCACGAGCGCGGCATCGGTTCCAGTGACGCCCAGTTCGGCGAGCTGCGCGGCCAGCGTCTGCTGAATGGGCAGGAACAGCATCGGCGTCCTATCCCGCTCGTGGGCGATCGCCAGGAGGTGTTGGCGATCGATGAGTACGCGGCGCTGGTTGCGGGCCAGCGATGCGATGCGCTCGACCGGGGAGCTGCCGTCGGCAGGCAGGTTCGCCAGCTCGCCGAGCAATCGTTCGACCAGCCGGTCGAAGAGGGCGTCCTTGCCGCCGACGTGCCAGTAGATGGACGTCACGGCGACGCCGAGGCGGTCGGCGAGGCCGCGCATGGTGAACGCTTCGACGCCGTCGCGCTCGATCAGGTGGGCGGCGGCGTCCATGATGGATTCGGCGCTCGTGGAAGTCATGACTTACCTCCTCATTTCGGCGCCACGGTCTCTGTAGCGGTGTTACATTCCGCCGTGTAACGACGTTACAACCACAAGCGGCCTGCGAGGGAGTATTCGTGTTCGACGTCAAGATCACGGGCGGAACCGTCGTCGACGGAACGGGCGCGGCACGGTTCGCCGCCGACGTCGCGATCAAGGACGGCAAGATCGTCGAAGTCCGTCGCCGGGGGCCCGGCGACGAGCCGCTCGGTGGCGAGGCGGCCGAGACGATCGACGCGACGGGACGGATCGTCGCCCCTGGCTTCGTCGACATCCACACCCACTACGACGGGCAGGTCAGCTGGGACAGTCTGCTCGAACCGTCCAGCAACCACGGCGTGACCACGGTCGTCGCAGGCAACTGCGGCGTCGGGTTCGCGCCGGTACGCCCCGGTCAGGAGCAGTGGCTGATCGAGCTGATGGAAGGCGTCGAGGACATCCCGGGCACCGCGCTCACCGAGGGCATCACCTGGGGCTGGGAGACCTATGCCGAGTACCTCGACGTCATCGAACGCCGGGAGCTGGCCGTCGACGTCGGGAGCCAAGTCGCGCACGGCACGGTGCGCGCCTACGCGATGGGGGAGCGCGGCGCCCGCAACGAACCCGCGACCGACGACGACATCGCGGCGATGAGCCGACTGGTGCGCGAGGCGGCCGAAGCCGGCGCGCTGGGATTCTCGTCGTCGCGGACGCTTGCGCACCGCGCCATGGACGGCGAACCCGTGCCCGGCACGTTCGCCGCCGAGGAGGAGTTGTTCGCGCTCGGACGAGCGATGGCGGCCGGGGGTGCAGGCGTCTTCGAACTCGCGCCCCAAGGCGCCGCCGGTGAGGACATCATCGCCCCGAAGAAGGAACTCGAGTGGATGCAGCGCCTGGGCTCCGAGATCGACTGTGCGCTGAGCTTCGCGCTGATCCAGGTCGACGCCGACCCCAACCTGTGGCGGGAGCAACTCGACATCTCCGCCGCGGCACACGAAGCGGGTAGCCGCCTGCACCCGCAGGTCGCCGCGCGCCCCTTCGGGATGCTGCTCGGCTTCCCGGGCCACCATGCCTTCACGCACCGCCCGACGTACCGAAGGCTGAAGGCGCAGTGCAGCCGTGAGGAACTCGCGGCCCGCCTGGCGGAGCCCGCGGTGCGCGCCGCGATCCTCGCCGAGGAGGACCTGCCGATCGACCCGAACGTCCTCTTCGACGGAATGTTCGCGCTGGCACAGTATTCGGGTGACCGGCTCTACCACCTCGGCGAGCCGCCGGACTACGAGCCGACCGCGGACCGCACCGTCGCGTCGATCGCCCGCGACCGCGGCGAGGAACTGCTGCCGACGATGTACGACCTGATGCTCGAGGCGAACGCCGCCGCAATGCTGATGCTGCCGATGTTCAACTACTCCGACGGCAACCACGACGCGATCCGCGAGATGATGACCCACCCCGCCGGCGTCCTGGGTCTCTCCGACGGCGGCGCGCACTGCAGCATGATCTGCGATGCGTCGTATCCGACCTTCCTGCTGACCCATTGGGCGCGCGACCGGCACCGCGGCGACAAGCTCCCGCTGGAGTACGTGGTGCGCAAGCAGTCTCACGACACCGCGCAGCTGTTCGGTCTCTCGGACCGGGGCGTCATCGCCGTGGGGAAGAAGGCCGACGTCAACGTGATCGACATGGAAGCCCTGACGTTGCACGCGCCGCGGATGGCGTACGACCTGCCCGCAGGCGGTCACCGTCTGGTGCAGGGCGCCTCGGGGTACGACGCGACGATCGTGAGCGGAGTCGTCACGCGGCGCCACGGTGTCGACACGGGCGCGCGGCCGGGCCGATTGGTTCGCGGCGCGCGCTGATGACCCTCCCGTAGGGTCGAGTCACCGGGCACCCGCGCGGCTGACGAGAGTAGGCACATGACCGTCGTCCTTGCCATCAAGTGCGCCAACGGAATCGCCATGGCGTCGGATTCGCAGATCACCGATCCGGGCCGCGGGCTCACCTATCCGGCGCAGAAGTTGCACGCGATGGGCAAGCACGCGGCATGGGGCGGCAGCGGATCCCGCGCGGTGCTCTACGACCTCGAGCAGATCTTCGATGCCGAGGGTGAGGCCGTCGTGGAGTCGAACGACGTCGGCCACTCACTGCAGGCCCGGGTGGTCCCGGTGCTCAAGCATCACTACGCGAACTTCATCGAACACGTACCGGGACAGGGGGAGGCGGGTACGCCCGCCACGTACGTCCTGACTGCCGGATACGCCGACGGCAAACCCTTCATCGTCGACCTCGACCCGAACGGGCTCATCGGGCATCACGAGGAGACCGGCTTCCAGTCGATCGGCAGCGGCGCCCCGATGGCTCAGCAGGCCCATGCTCTGCTCGCCCACTTCCAGATGACCGAACGCGACGTCGAATACGGCATGGTGGCGGCGATCCGGGTGCTCGACGCACTGGATGCGTCGTCGCCGAGCGTCGGTGGCCCGATGGACTTGTGCCGCATCACGCCGGACGGGGCCGAGCATCTCACCGATGACGAGGTGAAGGAGGTTCGGGGACAACGGGATCGGTGGATTGCACTCGAACACGATGCGCTCGACCGGCTCTTCGACTGACGTCGGACGCTCAGTCCCGCGGCTTGACGTGCTTGGTCACCCACTCGGCGGCGAGCTTCACGAGGCCGGACTGCTGATACCGGACGTGGGCGTCGAAGTCCCTGCCCGGTGAGCAGATCGGGTCGTTGGTGTTGCACAGGTCCGCCGTGCGGGCGCCGAAGTCGGGACTCATGAGGGTAAGTGGGCGGCCGAGGCGCGCTGCCGGGTTGCCGAAGACGGTGACGGCCGCGACGTGTGGCACGACCGCGGCCGGCAGTGGCGCGGTGTACCCGAGCCCGGCGATCGGCGAGGTCGTGACGACGTCGATGACGGCCGCGCCCTGGGAGTACCCGCCGAGCACGATCTTGGTGTCGGGGCACTTCGCGGCGGTCGCCTGCAGCCGCTTGCTGGCGTCGTTGGCACCGGCGGCCACCTGAAGGAAGTCGTACGACGCGGGGTACTTGACCGCGTACGACTCGACCTTCTGGCCCTTGACCATCGGTCGCAGGGCGTCGACCAGCGCCTTGCCGACCTTTCCGATGCCAGGGGGTTCGTCGGTGCCGCGGGCGAAGATCACTTCGACGTCGGGGCACTTCGAGGCGGCGGCAGCCGCCGGCATCCCGATGCCGGTCGACATCGTGAGCACGCCAAGGGCCGCCGCGACCATCGCGGTCATGCGTGCGCGTTGCGTGCTACCGACGGACACGGGATCTCCTCGACATGGGCGTGCTGGGCATATACCCATGCGCCACAGGGATCACTCTAGTAACAGGGTCACGAATTGGCTACCGATGAACTACCGTCCAAAGATGCTGCGGATCCAGCTCACTCCCCGCATGGTGACGGTCCACCTCGCAATCCTGGTGCTCGTGCTCGCCGGCTGCGGTGACGACTCTGCACCGACCGCCGTGGCCCCCACGCCATGCGAGATCGTCTCGAACGGCACGCCCGCGCCCAAGACGTCGGCGAAGCCGTCGCCCGCCGCGTCGCCGACGACCACGCAGAACCTGTCGACGAACCCAGAGGTGGCGACCGGTTACCGGACCGACATGACCCCGGTTCGGACCTCGACCTACGGCGTCGTGACGGCCAACCCGCTCGCCACGCAGGCCGCATGCGAGGTGCTCGGCGAAGGCGGAACCGCCGCCGACGCCCTCGTGGTCGCGCAGACGGTGCTCGGGCTCGTCGAGCCGCAGTCGTCCGGGATCGGTGGCGGCGGGTTTCTGGTGTACTACGACGCCGCGTCGAAGTCGGTGCAGGCCTACGACGGCCGCGAAGTGGCTCCCGCCGCGGCCACCGAGAACTACCTGCGCTGGATCGACGACGTCGACCGCACCGCGCCCAAGCCGGACGCCCGCGCGTCGGGCCGGTCGATCGGAGTACCGGGCGCGGTGCGCATGCTCGGGGACGTCCATGCCGAGCACGGCAAGACGCCGTGGCGCGACCTGTTCGCTCCGGCGGTCGACCTCGCCGACGGTGGTTTCGACGTCAGCCCGCGATTGGCCAGCGCCATCGCCGATTCCGCGGCGAAGCTGAAGATCGACCCCGAGGCCGCCGCGTACTTCCTCGGGCCCGACGGCAGCCCGAAGGTGGCAGGCACGCGTCTGACCAACCCGGCGTACTCGAAGACGTTGGGCGCCATCGCATCCGAGGGTCCGCAGGGCTTCTACACCGGGGCGGTCGCCGAGGCGGTGGTGGCGGAAGCCGCGGACACCTCGGGGGGCCGTACCCCGAGTCTCATGACAGTGGCCGATCTCGAGCGCTACACCGCGAAGAAGCGTGAGCCGCTGTGCGTTCCGTACCGCAACCACGAGGTGTGCGGCATGCCGCCACCGTCGTCGGGCGGCATCGCGGTGGCCGCGGTACTCGGCATGATCGAGCGCTTCGACATGAGCGAGCACCGGCCCACCGACATGGACCTCAACGGCGGCAAGCCCACCGTGATGGGCGTCCACCTCATCTCCGAAGCCGAGCGACTGGCCTACGCCGATCGAGACCGGTACGTCGCCGACACCGAGTTCGTGCCGCTTCCCGGCGGCACGCCCGACACCTTGCTCAACCCGGCATACCTCGCTCAGCGGTCCGCCGGGATCGACGAACGGCGGAGCATGGGCACCGCCAAGCCCGGCGAGTTCGGCCCACCGAAGGCCCCCACCCCGGCGGTTCCGGAACATGGCACCAGCCACATCAGCATCGTCGACGGGCAGGGCAATGCCGCATCGTTCACCACCACGGTGGAATCGGCGTTCGGGTCGTTCCACATGGTCGACGGCTTCATCCTCAACAACCAGCTGACCGACTTCTCCGCCGAGCCCGTGGGCCCAGACGGGGCGCCGGTGGCCAATCGCATCGAGCCCGGCAAGCGGCCGCGCAGCACGATGGCCCCCACCCTGGTGTTCGACCGAACGGAGCAGGGCCGCGGGCCGCTGTACGCCGCGCTCGGCTCACCGGGCGGGTCGGTGATCATCCAGTTCGTGGTCAAGACCCTGGTCGGAATGCTGGATTGGGGCATGGACCCGCAGCAGGCCGTGTCGATGGTGGACTTCGGGGCCGCCAACTCGCCGAAGACCAACGTCGGCGGAGAACACCCCAACGTCGACGTCACCGACAATGGCGACCACGACGCCCTGGTACGAGGCCTACGGGCGTTGGGCCACCAGGTCGACCTGGCCGACCAGTCCAGCGGCTTGTCCGCCATCGTGCGCAGCGACCCCGGCTGGACCGGCGGTGCGGATCCCCGCCGCGAGGGTTTGGTGATGGGTGATGCCACCTGACGTCGGTATCCGTCGGGCAACCGTTGCGATGAGGCATCATGGCGCAGGTGACGACGCCGCCACCGCAACGTCCGGGAGAGCCAGGTTGGCGCGGCCGGCGGCCTCCACCGCCGCCGCCGTCTGACCCGGCCACGCGGCGCATCCCGCACGCGCCCGAACCGCCCACCGAGCAGTTCCGTTCACCCCGCCGACCCGGTCCGCCCGGCCGGGGAGCACCGCCACCGCCGCCGCGGGTGCCACCCCCGCCCCGCCAGCCGCCGCCACCGCGGATGCCACCTCCGCCGCGCGCTGCGCCGCCAACTCCGCCGCGCACGGTCGAGCGCCCGCTGCCCCCGCCGCAGGCACCACCGCGCCAGCCGCCTCCGCCGCCGCCACTTCCGCCGTCGGAACCGGCGGTCGCCGCCGAACCCGATCAACCCGCTCCGCGTGCACGCCGCGGGCTCGTCCTCAACCGGCAGACCGTCGCACTGCTGGCCCTCATCGTCGTCGCGGTACTCGCCGGCGGCCTTGCGGGTGGCGAACTATATGCCCGCAACCGGGCCGACGGCATCCTGGTCGACGTCGCCGAATGCGTCGTGCAGGACGGAGCCACGATCTCCTTCGGCGTGAACCCGCCGTTCCTGTGGCAGCACATCACCGGGCACTACACGAACATCTCGGTGGTCACTGCGGGAGATCGCGTGCAGTCCGCCGATGGCATGACGGCCGACGTGACGCTGGAGGACGTGCGGTTGCAGGAGACCGACGACTCCAAGGGAACCATCGGCTCGCTGCAGGCGACTCTGACCTGGAAGTCGGCAGGCATCAAGGACACCGTGGCCGCCGAGCTTCCCGGGGTCGGCAACCTGATCACCGGGGTGGGTACGAACACCGGGCAGGGCACCATCGTCCTCGAAGCCGGGGAGAACAGCGTCGTCGCCAAACCCGTTGTCGTAGACGGTGATCTGGACCTCCAGGTACTCGAGGTCACGGGTCCGATCCCGAAGGACACCATCCAGAAGGCGCTCGACGACCTGACCACGAAGCTCAACGACAACTATCCGCTGGGCATCCACGCCGACAGTGTCGAGGTCACCGACGCAGGCGTGGTCGGAAAGTTCTCCAGCCAGGACGCGACGATCCCCAAGGAGGACGCCGACCCCTGCTTCGCGCGCCTCTAGGCGCGACATCCTCGTAGCACGAAGGCGGGCCAGGACTTTCGTCCTGGCCCGCCTTCGCCTTCGATGAGCTTCGGTTACCTACTACCGCCGACGCATCCCACGTTCGCGATGCAGAACTCCGCTCCGCCGGGTCCCGCCTCGGCGTTCGCTCCTGGGACATTCGCCTGCGCTCCGTCCGGGCCGGCCACTGCTCCAGCGCCGGGGACCCCGACGGCCGCACCGCCACGGTCGGCCTCGGCGTTGGCGCCTGGGACGACGGCCTGTGCGCCGTCCGGACCTGCGGTGGCGCCTGCGCCGGGCACGACGGCTTGAGCGCCTTCAGGACCTGCGGTCGCACCCGCGCCGGGGACAGTGGCACCCGCACCACCCGGTCCGGCTTCGGCGCCTGCGCCGGGCACTACGGCCTGCGCACCATCGGGGCCTGCCACGGCACCCGCACCCGGAACCGTTGCCTGGGCGCCACCCGGGCCTGCCGTGGCGCAACCCGGCGCGTTGACGTCGGAGCACGGCGGCGGAGGCGGTGCGGGCTCGGCGAGCGCGGTCGGAACACCGAGCGGGGTGATGGCGAGCGCGGCAGCGGCCGCACCTGCGATGACGATCCGTTTCGTGAAGTCAGTGTTCAGCAACATGACAGGTGTCTACCCACGTCGTTGCGCGAGTGAAACATCCGAGCGCGGACGCGCTCAGAGGATCTCGGTGATGTCGTTCTTCAGCGCCTCGGCCTGGGTGCCGAACACGGCTTGAACGCTGTTGCCGACCTCGACGACGCCCGCCGCGCCCAGGGTCTTCAGCCGCACCTGATCGACTTTGCCCTTATCGACGACCTCCATGCGCAGCCGCGTGATGCAGGCGTCGACGTTGACCAGGTTGTCCCGGCCGCCGAACGCCGAGATCACCTGCTCGGCCTTGCTCTCGACGGCGGTCTCCGTGGCGGTCGCCGTACCAGTACCGGTGCCGGTGGCGACGGTGGTGGGGGCGTCGGTGCCCTCGCCCAGGTTGGCACGCTCCTCGGCCTCGAACTCCTCCTCGGGCTCGCGGCCCGGGGTGCGCATGTTCCACTTCGTGATCGCGAACCGGAAGAGCAGGTAGTAGATGGCGAAGAACACCACGCCCATGCCGATGAGCAGTGGGATGTTCTTGGCCGCAGGCGCCGTGCCGTAGAGCAGGAGGTCGATGAGACCGGCCGAGAACGAGAAGCCGAGGTGGATGTCGAGGAGGTACGCGATGGCCAGCGAGAGGCCGGTCAGCACGGCGTGGACCACGTAGAGCGGGAACGCGACGAACATGAAGGCGAACTCGAGCGGTTCGGTGATGCCGGTGACGAATGCGGTCAGGCCGGCGGCCGACAGGATGCCGACCGCGACCTTGCGCTGCTTCTTGTTGGCCACGTGGATCATTGCCAGAGCGGCTGCCGGCAAACCGAACATCAGGATGGGGAAGAAGCCCGACGTGAGCAGACCGGCCGTGGTGTCGCCGGCAGCGAACCGGGTCAATTCTCCCGTGACGACGTTGCCGTCCGGGGTCTGGTAGTCGCCGTAGATGAACCACACGTAGGAGTTCGGAATGTGGTGCAGGCCCAGCGGAATCAACATGCGGTTGGCGAAGCCGTAGACGAAGGCGCCCAGCGCTCCGGCGCCGCCGATGAACTGGCCAAGGCTCGTCAGACCGGCGTCGAAGATCGGGTAGAAGTAGCTCATCGCGAACGCGAGGAAGAGGCAGGCCAGGGAGACGACGATGGGCACGAACCGTCGTCCACCGAAGAAGCCGAGGTACGAGGGCAATTCGATGGTGTGATAGCGGTCGAACAGCCACGCCGTGAGCAATCCGACCACGATGCCCGCGAATACGCTGTAGTTGATCTGCGCCTGGTCACCGGCCTTGTCCAGTTCGCCGGCCAGGACGATCGGCGACATGGTCTTGAAGACCGCCTCGACGACGACGTAGCCGACCACGGCTGCCAGCGCCGTGGATCCGTCGGCCTTCTTCGCGAATCCGATCGCGACGCCGACGGCGAACAGCAGTGGCAGGTTGGCGAACAGCGCGTCCCCGGCCGCGCTCATCGCAAGGAAGAAGGGGCCGATGACCGGGGCGTCGATGCGGCCGAGCAGGTCCGGTTGTCCCAGGCGGAGCAGGATGCCCGCGGCCGGCAGCACCGCGATCGGCAGCATCAGGCTCTTGCCCAGCCGCTGCAGCTGGGCGAAGCCCGGTATCCTGAGCCCGGACTTCGACTGTGCCTTCGGGGTTTTCGTCGCTTCACCCATGGTCGTGCTCCTCCCGCGCCGCATACGTCACCCGCTGGGGTGAAGCCATGCGGAAGCTTAGACGAGAACCCATGAACGCGAGACCCTCTTGCGCGCGCGCTCGTATTGTTGAGTCAATCGAAGACGAAGGAGCCATCACTGTGAGCACCACGCCAGTTCTCGCGCCGGTCACCGGACGTGCCGTTGCGTTACAGGACGTGCCGGACCCCGTCTTCAGTCAGGGCATGGTGGGCTACGGCGCGGCGATCGACCCGCCCCGCGAGGTGGTCGAGGCGGTCGCGCCGGTCAGCGGCAAGCTGCTCAAGCTGATGCCGCATGCCTTCGTCGTCCTGACCCCCGACAACGTGGGCGTGCTCGTGCACCTCGGTCTGGACACCGTCGCACTCGAGGGCGAGGGGTTCACCGCACACGTCAGCCAGGGCGACGACGTCACCGCCGGGCAGTTGATCATCACCTACGACGTGCCGGCGGTGGTCGCGAAGGGGCTGAACCCGATCGTGCCGGTCGTCGTGATGGACGAACGCGAGGCGGCCAACGTGGTGCCAACCGAATCCGTCTTCGAGGGGGCCGACATCGCTTCTGGTGCAGCGTTGTTCACGGCGCACCGGTAGATGGAGGTCGTCATCCTGGCCGACGCCGGTGATATCGCCTCGCTCGCATCGGACGCGATCGGGGCGCTGCTGCACCGCAAGCCCACGGCGGTGCTCGGCTTGGCCACCGGGTCGTCGCCGCTCGCGATCTACGACGAACTGGCGACGCGCTGCGAGGCCGGGGACGTCTCGTTCGCCCATGCCCAGGGCTTCACCCTCGACGAGTACGTCGGTCTGCCCGCAGACCACCCCGAGCGCTACCGCACGGTCATCGACGAGGTGTTCGTCTCCCGCGTCGACTTCGGTCCGGACGCCGTGCAGAGCCCGGACGGCCTGGCGGCCGACATACCCGTTGCGTGCGCAGCGTACGAGGCGGCGATCCGCAACGCGGGCGGGGTCGACCTGCAGATCCTCGGGATCGGCACCGACGGCCACATCGCATTCAACGAACCCGGCTCGTCGCTGGCCTCGCGCACCAGGATCAAGACGCTGACCCGGCAGACCCGCATCGACAACGCCCGGTTCTTCGGCGACGACGTCGACGCCGTGCCGACGCACTGCCTGACCCAGGGATTGGCGACGATCATGGAGGCCCGGCACGTCGTCATGGTGGCGACGGGCCGCGGCAAGGCCGAAGCCGTGCACCAACTGGTGGAGGGCGCGGTCAGTGCGATGTGGCCGGCGACGATCCTGCAGCACCACCCGCACGTGACGGTGCTGCTCGACGACGCTGCCGCCCGGCGGCTGCAGCTCATCGACTACTACCGCGAGACCTACCTGTCCAAACCGGATTGGCAGGGCATCTGAGTGCTGCTCACCGCAGGCACCGTCGTCACGGGCTCGAACCTGTTACGGCCCGGGTGGATCGAGGTCTCGGAAGGTTCCGTCGTCGGTGTCGGTGAGGGCGCGCCGGATCGTGCGCCGGACCGCGACCTCGGCGACGCCACCGTCGTGCCGGGATTCGTCGACACCCACGTCCACGGCGGGGGTGGCGCTGACTTCTCCGCAGCGGCGCCCGACGAGACGGCCAAGGCCGTGGCACTGCACCGCGGTTACGGGACCACCACGCTGGTCGCATCACTGGTCACGGCGGCGCCGGGGGACCTGCTGCGCCAAGTTGGGGCACTCGCGCTCGACGTGCGGGCCGGCCACCTCGACGGCATCCACCTCGAGGGGCCGTGGCTGTCGACCCGACGCTGCGGCGCGCATCAGCCGTCGTTGATGCGCGACCCCGACCCGGCCGAGATCGACCGCATCCTGGAAGCGGCTGGGGGAGCGGTCCGCATGGTGACGATCGCACCGGAGCGCGAGGGCGCGATCGCAGCGATCCGCCAGCTGACGGACGCGAGAGTCGTTGCGGCGGTAGGACACACCGAGGCCAGCTTCGACCAGACCCGCGCGGCGATCGAGGCGGGTGCGCGCGTCGGCACGCATCTGTTCAACGCCATGCGTCCGATCGACCGTCGCGAGCCGGGCCCGGTGATCGCCCTGCTCGACGACCCCCGTGTGACGGTGGAACTGATCACCGACGGCGTGCACGTCGACCCGGCGATCTACCGGCACGTCACGCGGGCTGCCGGTCCCGAGCGGGTCTCGCTGATCACCGATGCCATGGCCGCCACCGGGATGGCCGACGGGGTCTATCACCTGGGGCCGCTGGCGGTCGACGTCGTCGAGGGAGTGGCACGGGTGGCAGGCACCGACACCATCGCAGGCAGTACCGCCACCATGGACGTCGTGTTCCGGTACGCCGTCGCCCACGGCGGGTTGGACCGCGACGACGCGCTGCTGTCCGCGGTGCGGCAAGCGTCGATCAATCCCGCTCGCGCACTTGGCCTCCCCGCATCGGGTCTCGTTCCGGGGGCGCCTGCCGACCTCGTCGTGCTCGGTGCCCAACTCGACGTCGGGGGCGTGCTCCGCCGCGGCGTTTGGGCCGTCGAGCCGCACCCCAGGTAGTCAGAGGGTCGCGGGAAGCCTGGCGCCCGTGGCCAACTGGGCATAGTCGCGCATCAGGCGGAGCGCGGTGGCCCGGTCCATCTCGGGATCACGCGCCACGATGCGGTAGCCCAGGTAGTCCTCCATCGACATCAGCGTCATCGCGACGTCGCGGGCGGGTGTCGGGAGCCGGAAGCATCCGGCGTCGACGCCTTCGGTGAGGATCTGGGCGTACAGACCGACCTGACGGTGATAGATGCCCTGCACGTCGCGGCGCTCGTCGAGTTCGAAGCCCGCAGCCAGCACGGCTCGCCAGATCGCGCGCCACTCGGCGTCCTCGGGACCGGACGGCAGGCCCGCTGCGATGGTGAGGGCCAGGCGCTGGCGGACGTCGTCGGCACTGCGGGCGATCGCCAGGCGATCGTCGTAGAACCGTACGTCGGATCGCAGCGCCAACTCCGACAGCAGGTGGTCCATGTCGCGGTAGTAGTAGCGCACCGCGTTCGCCGTCAGGCCGAGTTCAGCGGCGATGTCGGCGATGCGCAGGGTGGCCAGATCATGGCGTTCGATCAGCCCGACTGCAGCCGCGAGAATCTCCTCGCGGCGCTCGGCTTGCCGGTTGGGTCGGGCCACGGGTCCATGATCCACGCGGGGGATCGGGTGGCGAGGGCGAACCCGACTTTCGGCGTTCCGTTGCGGTACACCGGCCGGACCCGCATTATTTTCGCGATAGGAAAAGAACTCTGAAACCGGAGCTGCCATGCGCGCACGAGACCTCGGCGTGGTGGTCGGAACACACCCGACCGGACCGCACAACGCCATCACCGACGTCAGCGGCGTGCGCGTCGGGCACGTCACCCTGCACGCCGACGGGCCACCCGCCGTCCACACCGGGGTGACGGTCGTCGTACCCCATCCGGGCATCTGGGGTGAGCCGGTGTTCGCCGGCGCACACCGGCTCAACGGCAGCGGGGAGTTGACCGGCCTCGAGTGGATCCGGGAGTCGGGCGAGTTGACGACGGCGATCGGGCTGACCAACACCCACAGCGTCGGCGTGGTCCGAGATGCGCTCGTCGATGCCCAGATCGAAGCGCGCGGCGACGGCGTGTACTGGTCGCTGCCCGTGGTGGGCGAGACCTACGACGGCCTGCTCAACGACATCAACGGCCACCACGTCCGCGCCGAACACGTCCGCGAGGCGCTGGCCGCCGCGAGCGACGGGGCGGTGGCCGAAGGCGGCGTCGGCGGCGGCACGGGGATGATCTGCCACGAGTTCAAGGGCGGCATCGGTACCGCCTCTCGGGTCACCCGCACCACGGCCGGTGAGTACACCGTCGGCGTGCTGGTGCAGGCTAACCACGGGCGGCGGGAGCACCTGCGGATCAACGGCGTGCCCGTCGGCGAGGTGATCGGACCGGACCAGGTTCCGCTGCCCGGCGTCCCGCCGCGCTACGAACGCGGTTCGGGATCCATCATCGTGATCGTCGCGACCGACGCCCCGCTCCTGCCGCACCAGTGCGCCCGGCTCGCGCAACGCGCCGCACTCGGGGTGGCGAACGTCGGCGGCAGGGGCGAGCAGTACAGCGGTGACCTGATGCTGGCGTTCGCCACGGGCAACCGCGGCATCCCGGCCTACGCGTGGGACGAGGACGTCGATGCCGGGACACCCGAGATCCCGCTGCGAATGGTTGCGCCGCAACTGATGACGCGGTTGTTCGATCTGACCATCGAGGCCACGGAGGAGGCGATCGTCAACGCCATGGTCGCCGCCACCACGCTCACCGGGCGCAACGGGATGACGGTGCACGCGTTGCCGCACGACCCGCTGCGGCACGCTTTCGCGAACTAGGGCGGGTCTTTCATCCGACGATAGTGACCTGGTAAACCAAACGGTATACTTCGGGCATGACAACCCAAGCCGGGCCGGCGCGCGGGGGTCGGGGCGCCCGGCAACGGATCATCGACGCCGCCGTCAAACTCTTCTACCAGGAGGGCATCAACGCCACCGGCGTGGAACGGCTGGCGGCGGAAGCGTCGGTATCGAAGCGCACGCTGTACCAACACTTCCCGAGCAAGACGGCCGTGGTCGAAGAGTATCTACGCCACGTTCGGCGAACCATCGGCGATCCGGCGCATCCCAGCGAGAAGGCGCGGAGGCGCAGTCCCAGGTCGCGCATCTTGGCGTCGTTCGAGACGCCGTCAGCAGGAGGGCTGATGCGTGGGTGCCCCTTCCACAATGCCGCCGTCGAGGCCGCCGACGGCATGCCGGAGGTGCACGAGATCGTCGAGGCACACAAGCGCGGTTTCATCGATGCCATGACCGACCTGGCACGGCAGGCTGGTGCTGCCAACCCCAAACTGGTTGGCCACCAGCTGGCAATCCTGTTCGAGGGCGCGGCCGCGATGTCGACGTCGCTCAACGATCCCGCTCCCTGGACGTACGCCAGGAAGGCCGTTGCGACCCTCCTCGACGATGCGGTCGGCCGAGCGTCGGCCTAACGGCCACGACGACCGGGACACTAGCCGCCGACGAACGCGATCAGCCGGGGATCGTCGGAGGTGAACCGGTCGACCTCCTCGCCGCCGTCGCATCGCAGCAGCGCGACCGTCACGCCGTGCCGGGTGCGGGCGACCACCTGCCAGGTGGCGCCCGCGTCCACCCAGCGCTGGAGTTCGGCCACTCGGTCCCGGTCTGCGGACATGTCCCCACGATCGCACACCCTCACGCGTCACCCGCTGTAATAGGCTGCCGCCGTGGACGTCAGCTCGCGGGTGGGCATCGGTGCCGTGTTCGTATGGCTGGGCATGGTGCTGGCCATATCGTTTCTCGAGGCGCCGCTGAAGTTCCGCGCGCCGGGCGTGACGCTGCAGTTGGGGCTGGGGATCGGCCGGTTGGTGTTCCGCGCGCTCAACGTGTGCGAACTCCTGCTCGCGGTCGTCATCGCGGTCACCCTGTTCACCCACGACACCTCGACGAGCATCGACGCCGCGGTGACGGTGGCGGTGGGGTCGCTGGTGGTGCAGACCGTGCTGATCCGGCCGATGCTGTCGCGGCGGACGGCGGCGGTGCTCGAGGGCGAGGAGCGGGCGAGGTCCGTCGCGCACTACGCCTACATAGCGTTCGAGGTGCTCAAGGTGGTGGCGCTCATCGTCAGCGGCGTCCTCCTGCTCGGGAGCTAGCCCGACTCCCGCACCCACTGCTCGAAGGACTGCCATCCGATGTCGGGGTAGCGCTCGTGCAAGGGGGGAATGTCGGCGCTGTAGCCGGTCGTGGAGAGGAAGCCGAACATCGCGCGCATGTCCGGCGACTCGATCTCGGCCGGGTCGTGGGAGTGCGGCACCACCTCGCGGTCCCACGTCGCGGACAGGACGGCCGCCATCTGCCGCGGTGTCGGCGCATCGGACGCGACGTCGATGCGCACGCCCAAATGCGTTGCGGCGTTCTCGAACACGTGCACCACGAAGCGGCCGAGGTCGCGTCTGGACAGCTGCTGCAGCGGAGTGTCCAGTCCCACGGCGAGGTCCAGGCGACCGGCCTTCACGTCGTCGATGCCCCCAAGGAGGTTGTCGTAGAAGTACGTCGGGCCGACGATGGTGTACGGCACTCCGGAGTCGGCGAGCAGACGCTCGGTCGCGGCCTTCGTCTCGAAGTGCGGAATGCCGGTGCCGCGGTCTGCGCTGGCGACCGACGAGAAGACCAGATGCGGTACGGCGGCGATTCCGGCGGCAGCCACGACGGCGCGGCCCTGGGCCAGTTCGGCCTCCTCGCCGTCCTCGAACGGCGTGGTCATCGCGAAGACGCCGGCCGAGTCGCGCATCGCCGCGGCGAGGGCGTGGGCATCACTGATGTCGGCCTCGGCGAGTTCGGCCCCGCGGTCCTGCAACGATCGCGACCGCGCCGAGGACGCCGAGCGCACCACGGCCCGCACGGACCGCCCGTCGTCGAGCAGCGCGTCGAGCACGGCGCCACCCTGGCCACCGGTTGCTCCCAACACGACGTACGGGTCGTTCATGATCAAGGCCTCCACGTTGGTGCAAGCAAGACGTGACACGCTACCCGAGTAGGGTTGTGCCATCTTCAGCGATGACCAGCCCTCGGATGCACCGTGGTGGCGTACCGCCGTGGTCTATCAGATCTATCCGCGGAGCTTCGCCGACTCCGACGGCGACGGCATCGGCGACCTCGGCGGCATCGCGCAGCGGCTCGGCCATATCCACGCGCTCGGGGTCGACGTGATCTGGCTGTCGCCGGTCTACCGCTCGCCGCAGGTCGACAACGGTTACGACATCAGCGATTACCGCGACATCGATCCCTTGTTCGGCACCTTGGCGCAGTTCGACGAACTCCTCACCGAGGTGCACCGACTCGGGATGAAGCTGGTGATGGACCTCGTCGTCAACCACACCTCCGACGAGCACCCGTGGTTCGTCGAGTCGCGGTCGTCGCGCGAGCACCCCAAGCGCGACTGGTACGTCTGGCGCGACGCCCGGGAGGGCGCCGAGCCGAACAACTGGGCCTCGTTCTTCTCGGGCTCGGCGTGGACGTGGGACGACACCACCGGCCAGTACTACCTGCACCTGTTCGACCGGAGACAACCAGACCTCAACTGGGAGAACCCCGAGGTACGAAAGGCCGTTCACGACACCATGTCGTGGTGGCTCGACCGCGGCGTCGACGGCTTTCGCATGGACGTCATCAACTTCATCTCGAAGGTCGACGGGCTGCCCGACGCCCGCCCGGTCCCCGGGCAGCGGTTCGTCAGCGCCCTCGATCGATTCGCCGACGGGCCGCGCGTACACGACTATCTCGCGGAGATGCGCCGCGAGGTGTTCGGCAGCAGGGACGCCGAATTCATCACCGTCGGCGAGATGCCCGGTGTGACGACCGAGCAGGCCCGGCTCTACACCGACCCCGCTCGCGGCGAACTCGACATGGTGTTCCAGTTCGAGCACATGTCGATCGAACAGGCGCCGAACGACAAGTACGTCTTCGCGGGCCTCGACCTCGTCGCACTGAAGAAGTCCCTGCACCGATGGCAGGCGGCGCTGGCCGACGCCGGATGGAACAGCCTGTACTGGAACAACCACGACCAACCTCGCGTGGTGTCCCGGTTCGGCGACGACTCGCCGGAGTACTGGGCGGCTTCGGCGAAGGCTCTCGGCACCGTTTTGCACGGTATGCGCGGCACGCCGTTCGTCTATCAGGGCGAGGAACTGGGGATGACGAACTTCCCGTTTCGGTCGGCGCAGGACTTCGTCGACCTGGAAGCCGTGAACTATCACCGGGGCGTGCTCGACGGCGGCGGCGATGCGGCCGCTGCACTGGCCGGTCTGGCGCACTTCAGCCGGGACAACGCACGCACGCCGATGCAGTGGGAACCGGGCCCCAATGCCGGCTTCACGACCGGGGAGCCCTGGCTCGCGGTGAATCCCAACCACTCCTGGCTGAACGCCGCGGCGCAGGTCGACGATGGCGACTCGGTGTTCGCCCACTATCGGGCACTGATCCGGCTCCGCCACGAGCTGCCGGTTCTTGTCGACGGTGACTTGACGCCGCTGTGGGAGGAGGACCCGCAGATCTGGGCCTACGTCAGGCGCACGGCCGGGACCGCGCTGCTGGTGGTCGCCAACTGCGGACGGGATCGCCGGACGGTGGACGTGGGCCCGGAATGGCTGACGGCCGAACTGGTGCTCGGCAACCTCGCGGGCACCCCGGCCGCAATCGAGTCGACGGGCCTCCACCTGGGCGGTTGGGATGCGCGAATCTACGTCAAAGGTAGGCAAAGCTACCCTAACCAGGTCCGGTAGGCTCTGCGGTCGAGATGACTGAGATCGATGAAGCGTTGCCGGTCCTCCCGCGCGAGCTGACGTCCATCACCGACGAGGTGCGCGCCGTTCCCGCGCCACCGACACCGGTGCTGGCCGAGCCGTACCACTTCCGCCTCGTCGATGCCCGCGCCGACGCCGAGATGATCTCCGAGTGGATGAACCGGCCACACCTCGTCGAGGCGTGGGAATACCCCCACCCACCGGGCTGGTGGCGCGGTTACCTCGGTGCGCAACTGGCCGGCGACTACTCGCGGCCGTTCATCGCCAGCTTCAAGGGCAAGGAGATCGCCTACCTCGAGATATACCGCGCCGCAAGGGATTCGATTGCTCCGCGGTATGCGTCGGATCCGCACGACCTGGGGGTGCACGCGGCGATCGCGGACCTGCGCTTCGTGAACAAGGGCATCGCCCCGATCCTGCTGCCGCGGGTGATGGCCAGCCTGTTCGAACTCGAACCCCAGTGCCGCCGCATCATGTTCGATCCCGACCATCGCAACACCGGCGCGCGGGCGGTCTGCGAGTGGGCGGGTTGCGCGTTCCTCGGCGAGCACGACATGGCGAATCGCCGGATGGCGCTCTATGCGCTGCCGCGCACCCCGGAGGACGTGCCCAAGTGACCCTGGGTGTCTAGGGCAGCTGGTTGAACTCCGCGTAGCCGTCGTAGTCGGGCTTCATCGCCGCCGCTACCAGCTCCCACAGCACCTCGTCGGTACCGCCGCCCACGCGCGCCAACTTCATGTCACGCCACCATCTTCCGAGCGGTGTCTCGTCGACCAGGTAGCCCGAGCCGCCGAAGACGTGCATGCACTCGTTGACCACCTCTTCGCCGAGGCGGGCGGCGTTGACCTTCATCGCGGCTGCGGTGCGCAAATCCAGCTTGTTGGTCGCGGCGATGCCGTCGAGCGCGTAGCGCAGCATGTCCACGCGCGCCTGCAGGTCGGCCATCCGCAGCCGGAGTGCCTGGTGATCGTAGAGGGTTTGGCCGAACTGGCGGCGAGTCATCATGCGCGCCAACGTGATCCCGAGGACGCGCTGGGCCGACGACGACACCAGCCCGGCCACCGACATCCGCTCCTGAGCGAGGCCCCACGAGATCGCGGCCAGTCCGATGCCAGCACGGGCGACGAGTGCGTCGGCGGGCACCCACGTGTCGATGTGCACGGCGGCGGTGTCGAGCGGTCCGGCGCCGACCTTGCGGTAGGGCGTCTGCACCTCGCACTGCGCCAGTGGGACGGCGATGACGACGACGCTGCCGTGCTTGCTGTTCGGGTCGTGGTCGACGCTGCGGGCCACGGCCATGATGTGGTCGGCGATGGGGGACAGTGACACGTACTTCTTGATGCCGGTGACGCGGAACCCGTCGCCCTCGGTGCGGACCTCCGTGCCGACGATCTGCAGGTCGGATCCGCCGGATTGCTCGGAGGCACCGATGCACAGCACGGCCTCGCCGCGGATGGCCTGCTCGGCGATGTCCTTGAGGTAGTCGGACTTGCCGAAGCGGCGCAGGATCGCGATCGCCGAGTCATGCAGGCCCACACCGACTCCGATGCCCGCCGATCCCAGCTGGCCCAGCTTCCTCGCCAGCGCAATGACCTTGGCCACGTCGGATTGCTGCTGCCCGGCGGGCCACTTCGCCGCGAACACGCCGCTCTCACAGAGGTATTCGATGAGTTCGCGTGGGAAGCGCTCGGTGTCCTCGGCCTCGGCGGTCCACTTGGTCACTCGGTCGTCGAAGACGCGGTCGAGCAGTTCGGTGTAACTCTCGCTCGGCGTCATGGGTTCGCGCCCTCCAGGTTTCGCTTGACTTCCAGCCGGCGCAGCTTGCCCGACGAGGTTCTGGGCAGTGCTCCGGGCTTCATGAACACGACGTCGGCGGGTACCACCCCGCACTCGGACGCGATGCGCGCGACCAGCTCACTGCGCGCGGCGGGTTCGTCGGCACCCTTGAACTCCGCGGCGATCACCAGGCCGGGGCGTGCGGACGACTCACCGGTGCCCACCGCGACGACCGCGCCTTCGCGCACGCCGTCGACCTGCCCGGCGATGCGTTCGATCTCGGTGGGGAAGACGTTGCGGCCGGCGACGGTGATGAGTTCCTTTGCCCGGCCGCAGACGACGAGTCCGCCGTCGACGAAGTAGCCGATGTCGCCCGTCGGCAGCCAGGCGTCGCGGTCGATGGGTTCGTCGTCGACGTATCCGCTCATCAGTGACGTACCGCGGACCTCGACGTCGCCCACCTCGCGGCCGATGACCTCGGTGCCCCGCTGCGCGTCGGTGTTGATCCGGACCTCCATGCCCGGGATCGCGTCGCCGAGCACGGCGAACCGCCGGGTCGACTCACCGGCGTCGGTCGCGACGGTGGGCTCGTCGACCGCGAGGCCGGAGAACGGAATGGGAACGGTGACGGCACAGGTGGATTCGGCCAGACCGTAGGAGGGCGCGAGGGCAGTCGGGTCGAAGCCGAAGCGGGCCATCTCGGTCGCGAACCGCTCGGTGCCCGAGCAGTCGACCGGCTCGCCGCCGTTGAGTGCGAAGCCGAGGTTGCTCAGGTCCACGTCGTCGCCGACGATGCGCGCGTACTTGCCGACGATGTTGTAGGCCATGTTGGGCGCCGCGGTCATGGTGGCGCGACTCTCGGTGAGCCACTTGAGCCACCCGAACGGGTTGCCCGCGAACGACGTCGTGGGTGCCTGCCAGAGATCGGCGCCGCCGAGGGCCGAGGTGAGCATGAAGGCCAGGCCCATGTCGTGGTAGATCGGCAGCCAGCTGTGGGCACGGCTGTTGTGGTCGACGACTACGCGGTCGACGAGACCGCGATAGTTCGCGAGCGCCGCGGCGGGGGAGATGCGCGCTGCCTTGGGCGTTCCGGTGGATCCTGCCGTCCCCTGCAGGATCGCGATCTCGCCGTCGGACGACGCCGTGAACGTGGTGGACCGGCGGTCGTGCGCCACCTCGGTCACGTCGTGCAGCGCGACGGCGTCGTCGCGACCACGCAGCCGCTCGAGCTGCGTGCCGTGGCTGAACACGGTGGTGACGCCGATGGAGCGGAACCGGGTCAGGGTGGCCTGGGCCCACTGGTCGAGATCGGCACCGCGAATGGGTCCCGGCAGAATCGACAGCGCCGCGCCTGCGAGGAACGTGCCGGGAATGGCGGCGAGGAACTCGACGCTGGGCTCGCCGACGAGGCCGACCGCGGTGGCGCCGTCGATGCGCTCGGCGACGTTCTGGGCGCGGGTGTGCACCTCGTCCCACGGATGGCGCTGCCACTCGCCGCTGTCGGCGTCCAGGACGTGCAGCGCGTTCGGCGACCTCGTCATCGCCTCCGACAGTGCGGACGCGAGGACGTTCACGAGTTGCTGGGCGCCGCAGGCGTCTTGGCCAGGATGGCGTCTTCGAGTTCGCCGACGGTGTCGCAGCTCAGCAGGTCCTCTTCGGTCAGCGCGACGCCGAGCTTGTCCTCGATCGCCACCATGCCGACTGCGAACGCGACCGAGTCCAGGCCGACGTCGTCGATGAGGCGCGAATCGCGTGTGACCCGGCTGATGTCGACGTTCATGTCGTCGCGCAGGATCTCGCTGAGGGCAGCGTTGACCGAGTCCGAAGTCGAGTTCTCCATGGCCGGGGACAGTACACCGCCACCTAAGGCAAGGCTATGCTTACGTACCCGTGACGAGGTCGCCGACGGCGAAGCCCGCGAACGCCGCGGCGAGGCCCACCGACAGGCTCGCTACGCCGTAGACCAGCGCCACGCGCCGGCGGGTACGCAGCTGCAGGACCCACTCGAGGCCGAACGTCGAATACGTGGTCAGCGCACCGCAGAAACCGACTCCCAGGATCTGCGACGCGACGGGCCCGACGGGGATGCTGACCAGAACGGCGAGCAGGAACGAACCCACGACGTTCACCCCGAACGTGCCCCACGGGTATGTCCGTCCGGCGTTGAACGCGCGGTCGGCGAGGTACCGCAGCGGTGCCCCGATCGCCGCGCCGAGGGCCACCCACAGCAGCGTCATCGTGCGATCCGCTGCTCGAACACCCACAGCCCCAGGGCCGCGGCGAGGATGCCGGAGACGAGCTGCAGCCCGAGGTAGGTCATTCCGAGCCCGATACGACCGTTGGCGATCAGCTGATGCACTTCGACGATGTGCGTCGAGAACGTGGTGTATCCGCCGAGGAACCCGGTGCCCAGGAAGGGCCGCAGCAGGGGGTGCGGCGCGAAGCGCTCGACGCCGGCCACCAGGACGCCGATGAGGAAGCAGCCGGTGACGTTGATGGTGAACGTCGCCCAGCCGATCGACGTCACGGGATGCGGCCACGTTTGCTCGATCACGGCCCGCAAGACGGCGCCCAGCACGCCGCCGAGCGAGACGACCGCCAGTGTCCGCCACATCGTGGGAAGCATAGGAGTCACGGGGAGCTGAATTCTCGTCGACGGGCGGGTGCACGGCGGTCGGGGAGAGCAGAATCGTCACCATGGCGGCCAATCCCCGCGCGGGGCAACCAGCGCAAGCAGACGACCTCCTCGACGTGGCCCACGTGGTCACCGCCTACTACACGGTGGCGCCCGATCCCGACGACGTCGCGCAGCAGGTGACGTTCGGCACCTCGGGGCACCGGGGTTCCAGCTTGGACGCGGCGTTCAACGAGGCCCACATCCTGGCGACCACGCAGGCCATCGCGGAGTACCGCGCGGCGCAGGGCACCACCGGGCCGTTGTTCATTGGACGCGACACCCATGCGCTGTCGGAGCCGGCGTGGGCGTCCGCGCTCGAGGTCCTGGCCGCCAACGACGTGGTGGCGATGATCGACGCCGCCGACCGCTACACGCCCACCCCCGCGGTCAGTCACGCGATCCTGACCTTCAACCGCGGCCGGGACAGTGATCTGGCCGACGGGATCGTCGTGACGCCGTCGCACAACCCGCCACGCGACGGCGGGTTCAAGTACAACCTGCCCAACGGCGGACCGGCCGACACCGATGCGACGAGTGCTATCGCCAAGCGCGCCAACGAGATCCTGCGGGGCGGACTGGCCGAGGTGAAGCGCATCCCGCTGGCGCGCGCACTCAACACCGCCGAGCGGCACGACTACATGAACGCCTACGTGGAGGATCTACCGAACGTCGTCGACCTGCACGCGATCCGCGCCGAGGGAGTGCGAATCGGCGCCGATCCGCTGGGCGGGGCCAGCGTCGACTACTGGGCGGCCATCGCCGAGACGCACGGGCTGGACCTCACCGTCGTCAACCCGCTCGTCGACGCGACGTGGCGGTTCATGACGCTCGACACCGACGGCAAGATCCGGATGGACTGCAGCTCGCCGAATGCGATGGCCAGCCTCATCGGCAAGATCGGCGACTACCAGATCGCCACCGGCAACGACGCCGACTCCGACCGGCACGGCATCGTCACGCCCGACGGCGGGCTGATGAACCCGAACCACTACCTCGCCGTAGCCATCGACTACCTGTACGGCAACCGGCCGGGCTGGCCCGGGTCGACGGCCGTGGGCAAGACCGCGGTGAGTAGCTCCATCATCGACCGGGTGGTCGACGGACTGGGCCGCAAGCTCGTCGAGGTGCCCGTCGGGTTCAAGTGGTTCGTCGACGGGTTGATCGGTGGCTCCATCGGGTTCGGCGGCGAGGAGAGCGCGGGCGCATCGTTCCTGCGCACCGACGGGTCGGTGTGGACCACCGACAAGGACGGCATCATCCTGGCGCTGCTGGCGTCGGAGATCCTCGCCAAGACGGGGTCGACGCCGTCGCAGCGCTACGCCGAGCTGGCCGAGAAGTACGGCGCGCCGACCTACGCACGGGTCGATGCGCCGGCCAACCGCGAGCAGAAGGCACGGCTGGCCAAGCTGTCGGCCGAGCAGGTCACCGCGACCGAACTCGCAGGCGAGCCGATCACCGCGAAGTTGACCGCGGCGCCAGGCAACGGCGCTCCGCTGGGCGGGCTCAAGGTGACCACCGAGAACGCCTGGTTCGCGGCGCGCCCGTCGGGCACCGAGGACGTCTACAAGATCTACGCCGAGTCCTTCCTGGGGCCCGAGCATCTCGCGCAGGTGCAGGAGGCGGCCCGGTCCGTCGTCAGCTCGGTGATCGGGTGAATACAGTCATGGCGTGAGTTCCGACGCCGAAGCCGACTGTCCGGCTGCCACGGAGGGGAAGGGCAAGGCGACGCGCGAGTCGGCTCCCAAGGACAAGCTGCCCAGCGAGGTCTGGGTCCTGATCTTCTGCAACGCGGTCGTCGCACTCGGGTACGGCGTCGTGGCGCCGGTGCTGCCGCAGTACGCGCGCAACTTCGGGGTCAGCATCAGCGCGGCGACGTTCGTCATCACCGCCTTTGCGCTGATGCGCCTGGTGGGCGCACCGCCCGCAGGCATGCTGGTGCAGCGGTGGGGGGAGCGGCGGGTCTACGTCTCGGGCCTGCTCATCGTCGCGCTGTCCACCGGCGCGTGCGCGTTCGCGCAGACCTATTGGCAGCTGCTGGTGTTCCGGTCCCTCGGCGGGCTGGGCTCGGCCATGTTCACCGTGTCGTCGCTAGGCCTGATGATCAGGATCTCGCCGCCCAATGCGCGTGGCCGGGTGGCGGGCATGTTCACGTCGGCGTTCCTCGTCGGGTCGGTGGGCGGCCCCGTTCTGGGCAGCCTGACCGCGGGGCTCGGACTGTCGATGCCGTTCGTCATCTACGGGTGCGCGCTGCTGGTCGCGGCGGGCGTCGTGCTGGTGGTGCTGCGCAAGTCGTCGCTCGCGACGCCCGACGAGCAGACCGAGCGGGCGCTGAGCGTGCGCGAGGCGCTGCGCAACAGCGCCTACCGTGCCGCCCTGGCGTCGAACTTCGCGACGGGGTGGTCGGCGTTCGGGCTGCGGGTCGCGCTGGTGCCGCTGTTCGTGGTGGAGGTGCTGCACCGGGGAACGGGTGTGGCGGGCCTGGCGCTGGCGACGTTCGCGATAGGCAACGTGTCGGTGGTGATCGTCAGCGGGTACCTGTCCGATCGGGTGGGCAGACGGATACCTCTGCTCGTCGGGCTGCCGGTGGCCGCAGCGATGACCGTGCTGGTCGGGTTCACGACGTCGCTGCCGGTGTTCCTGGTCGCGGCGTTCATCACGGGCGCGGCAACGGGCATCTTCATCTCGCCGCAGCAAGCGGCGGTGGCCGACATCGTCGGCAGCAAGGCGCGCGGCGGAACGGCCGTCGCGACGTTCCAGATGATGTCGGACTTCGGGGCGATCCTGGGCTCTCTGGCGGTGGGTCAGATCGCCGAGCACCTGTCCTATGGGACGGCGTTCACGATCAGCGGCGCCATCCTGCTCTCGGCCGCGATCTTCTGGATATTCGCCCCAGAAACCCGCCCACAGCCGTGTCCGGAGCACACACCAGCCCGGCCACTCGGTCCGGACGCCGGTGGAGAGGTGCCCTGACCAGTGCTTTTGAACCGCGGGTTACCAGTGGTGTAACTTCGACTGGCAGGACTCGAGGGGCTATGGCGCAGTTGGTAGCGCACCACACTGGCAGTGTGGGGGTCAGGGGTTCGAATCCCCTTAGCTCCACCCTTTGACCGCAGCTCAGGGCGGTGGCCCGGATGCTCGTCAACTTCTTCTCAATCTGCCTGCGTGCAGTCGCCATCGACGCGATTGACGGTTCTCGCGTCACGCCGTGGTGATCAAGCGGGGATGCGCGGGCCATCTCCTGTCTGCCGCTGCTCGAGAGTGCGGCCCGGCATGCGCCGCTTCCTGCTCAGCCGAGCACCGGCAGGCGTAGGCGTTTGAGGCCCTTGGGTGGTGCTGCGGCTGCTCGTGCGGACACTGGCGTGGCGGAAGTTCACGATCGCCGGTACGGCAGGGTCTCGGTGAGACCCGAACTCCTGTCGCAGTTGCGTTGAACCGCGATCTCAGGCGTGATCGCCGGTAGTGGATTTCGGCCCGGGGTCGTAATCGTGGGCTCGCTGTCCGCCCCGACCAGGATCTTCGGCCGCGTGACGTTCGAGGTCCGCTTCCGCTGAGCGCAGTCGGCGGCGCCGGACCACGACGAATCGCAACGCCCAGACCGCGATAGCGGCCGCAATCACGTACTGCAGGGTCGCCATATAGGGATCGATGACATGCCAATTGGCGCCCAGCGCGTAGCCAGCCGATATGAGCGCGCTGTTCCACACCAAGCTCCCCAGCAAGGTCAGGACCGTGAAGGCCGCGGGGCTCATCCGTTCAGTTCCTGCTGGGATCGAGACAAAGCTGCGAAACAGCGGCACCATCCGTCCAAAGAACACCGCCTTGGTGCCGTGGCGCGCGAACCACGCGGTCGTCTTGTCCACGTCATCGGCGGCCAGCAGCGGCATACGCAGTGCGAGCTTGCGAATTCGTTCGTGCCCGAGCCAGGCGCCGAGCCCGTAGAGCACCCAAGCCCCGACCACCGAGCCGATCGTGGCGCCGACGATCGCCTCGGCCAGCGACAGGTCGCCGAGACGCGCGGCGAAACCGGCCATCGGCAATATGACCTCACTGGGCACGGGGGGGAACAAGTTCTCGGCGGCGATCGCCAAGCCCGCGCCCAGGCCCCCCCAGCGCTCCATTACTTCGACCGTCCAGCCAGCGACACCGCCGACATCGGTAGCCAAGTGCGTCGCCAACAAGGCGCCTTTCGTCGGGGGCGTTCTGTTCGAGGGTACCGGTGTTGGCGGGGCGCAAGAGTCGGGCTCAGCCCGGGCAACCCGGCGCTAGCGGGGCGTCGGAGCTCGCAAGCAGGTGCGCTACTACGGCATGAAATGTGGGATCCGAATTGCCCTGGCTCCACTTCACGACCGCCGACTACGACACGTGTCGGCCGTTCACCAGATCGTCCAGCGCGGCTTCGGCGTCGCGCCACGTCGGCACATAGGTCGCCATCGGCGCATCGCTGGTCCAGGCTTCCCACAGCGCACGGACCTTGCCGTGACGATCGTTGACGACGATGTGCTCGATTCCGCAGAGCGTCGCGATCACGTGTCCGTGCAGGCGGTCCGTGACCAGGACGCGCCCCCTTGACAGGGTTTGGATGCCCCACTGCAGATTCTGTCGTGCGAAGCCGTTCGCCACCGCGGCGGACAGCGCGGGCGACGGGAGTGCGTCGGCCACGGTGACGGCGCTCCGGCCGAGGTTGCGGAGGCTGAGGATGCGCGCCGTGTTCCAGTCGACGGTCGGGCGTCCGGGATCTCGTTCGGCTGCGGCTTCACCATCTCGACGTGCCTGTAGGACGACGTCCTCGATCGGTGGCCGCCGGTCGAGCCGTCCCAATGCGAACGCTGCGTCGGGAACGAGTACGGTTCGGCACTCGAATTCGCGCTGGGCGATAGCCAACGACCGATGGTCGCGCACCAGGAGGGTGAAGTCGGGGTGCGATACGATGGCCCGCTTCAACCGGTCCAGGATCCGCGTGTCCGTCACCTCGATCGACTGAGGCATCTGCACGACCTGCCGGTCGGGAAAGTCGGTCAGAATGCGCACACGGAGGTCATCGTGGACGGGGTAGAGGCCGCCGAGATTGCCCCCACCGTTGAGCACGATCGGCCCGTTGGACGTCAGCTTGTCGCGCCGGTACGTCCGTGACGACGTCGTCGAGCGCACCGTGATGCCCAACTCATCGGCGATCGCGAGGCATCCCAACCAAATCGCCGAGTCGCCGCAATTGAAGTGGTGGGGAAAGTCGGTCAGGTCCCATTCGCGTGCCCCGGCGAAGATTGGCCGGAGTTCGTCCAGGAGGAGCCTGCGAGTCCGTTCGACGACGTCAGTCAACGACCAGCCTCATCTGATCGAGGAAACCGCAGGCGTCGCATGGCGGCGGGGATTGCGGCCGCTACCTCGCAGCTGCTGAGCCGGCTCCGCGGTGCGGTGCAGGTCGTCCTTGGACGTCGAGAGCGCACCGGCTTCTTCGACCAGCATCCCCAGGGAGAACGCCAGCATCATCACGGTCTTTCGGCGCCAGCGCGGCACTCGTCCGACCGTCGCCCACAGCACGAACCAGAGCGCCGCTTGCACGCCCGCGACCGCAGCTACGGGCACGCAGACGAGGCGGGGCTTGAACTTCTTGGCCAGCCTGACCTCGCCGCGGCCGAAGTTGAAGTGCTGCTGGAAGGCTGCCGACAGGTCGGTGTGCTGAAGTTTGTCCACCACCGCGTCCGGCACCAATGTCATCTGGTACCCGACGCGCGACGTACGGGCGAAGAAGTCGATCTCATCGGCCCCGCCCGCCAGACCTTCGTCGAAGCCGCCGACTGCATCGAACGCCTCACGGGTGAACCCGCAGTTCGTGCCGTTGGCGTAGGCGCTCTCGCACATCATCGACTTGTACAACTGCGATTCTCGCGCCAGCACCGTGCCGTCTGCCAGCACGCGGTTCAGCGAGCCGCCGACCGTGTGAGCGCCATTCCGGAACGCTTGCCAATATGCGTCGATCCATCCGGGTCGCACCACGTCGTCGGCGTCGGTCAGGAGGACGGCTCGGCCGCGCGCGGCTCGGGCGCCGGAATTGCGGGCCTGGTTGACCCCAACTCGACTGGACGCGTCCACCACTCGGACACGCGGATCGCGCTTCGCAAAACCTTGCGCGATCTGCACGGTCTGGTCTGTCGATCCGTTGTCGGCCACGATGACCTCGAACGTCGCGCGTGTTCGTTGCGCCAGCAGCGCTTCGAGTTGTTTGCCGACGAAGCTGCCCCCGTTGCGAACTGGGATCACCACGCTGATGTCCGTCGTATTCCCGACACTCCCCATGCGCTGTGAGGATACTGTGCAGCGGCTCATCGGCAAGTGGAATGCCCGTTGTGCGGGCTGTTCGTTCCGTTCGCTCGACTACACCGCGCAATTGCGACCAACGGTACGAATCGCCTGGGTGTCGTTGAGGCGCAACAAGATCAAATCTCGCCGCGTGCATCTCCTCGTCGTGCCGGTGGTAACTGAGACTCCATGTGCGGGTGAAGTGGCCACGCTGGATCGAACGGTACCGACGCGACCACCGATCCGCGTACAGGTGAAAGACATTCCACACGAGAGCATTTCGACACTCGCAGGTAACGTACCCGTGTCGGGTGCCGGTCCGCTCGCGGCATTGACGTGGATGGGCCTGCGCGCGTTGAAGATTGCTGTGTTGACCCCTGCGGCGTCGTCGCCGAATCCGCCTTGGAGCGCAGAGTCATCTCCTACGCTGCGAGGAATCCGAGTCGGTCGCAAGACGCGCGAGACGATGAGAGGGCCACATGGCCGAGGTGAACGTGCTCGCGACCGCGAGGGAGGGGCCGGTCAGCGACGGGTCCGTCAGCGAGATCCGCCGACTCGACATTCAAGGACTGCGCGGATTCGCAATCCTGATCGGAGTGCTGTTCCACGCTGGACTACCGCCGCCCGGCGGCTTCGTAGGCCTCGATGTCTTCTTCGTCGTCTCCGGTTTCGTGATCACGAACATGATCCAGCGCGAACGAGCCCGCACCGGACGGTTCGGCATCGGCGGCTTCTATCTGAGGCGCTTCGAACGCCTGACCCCGGCTCTGGCGGTCATGGTCGGCGTGACGATGATCCTGGCGCTGTTCTTGCTGTCGCCATTCGGGCTGCAACAACGAGCAGCCGAGACCGGCCTCGGTGCGATGCTTCTGGCCGCGAACTTCGTGATCGTCACGAACACCGGCGACTACTTCGCACCTCCGGCTGAGATGAACGCCCTACTGCATACGTGGTCGTTGTCGGTCGAAGAGCAGTTCTACATGGCGTTGCCCGCGATCCTGGTGCTCGGTTGGGTACTCGAGCGGCACTCGCGTCGGGTCCCGTGGACGACGATTCTCGTGTGCGCCACCGTCCTGACCTCGTTCTGGTTGGCGATGGCGGGCGCGTCCGGCCTCGGTCCATTCGCCCCGTACGGGGACTACCTGCTCGGCTACTACGGCCCGGTGAGCCGAGCGTGGGAGTTCGCGGCAGGCGGACTCTTGGCGATGGTCGCCACGAGCCGGGCACTGCTCTCGGCGCGGTGGGCGCGATTCCTCGCACCGCTCGGACTCGGCCTGCTGCTCTGCGCGCCCTGGTTGATCACCGCCGACACCGCCTACCCCAGTGCCTGGACGCTGCTCCCGGTGACGGGAACGCTTCTGTTGATCGCGACCGGCACCGGTCACGACACGTGGGTCAAGCGGGTTCTCTCCACCCCCGTCATGGTCGGTCTGGGCAACTGGTCCTACTCGATCTACCTCTGGCACTGGCCATTGATCGTGTTCGCCAATCACCTGTGGCCGGACGCTCCACTCGCCGCACCTCTTGCCGCAGTGCTGTCGGTGGTGCCTGCCGTGGCGTCGTACAGATGGATCGAGCAACCGTTCCGGACACGTCCACTGCAGGGTGGTCGCAAGATCGGCGTCGCCGTCGCCGCCGTCGTCTTGCCGCCCGTCGTCTTGGCGGGCACCCTCGACGTGGCCGCCAACCATTTCTGGTTGCCGCGGTACGAATCGGGATCGGTTCCCATCGCGCACCAGGGTGAGGTGAGCGATTGGGATCACTTCTTCGCGAACCTGCGCGGCGCACACCATCCCTGCGTCGACCCGGTCGTTCGCGACAGTGCCCTTGACTGGAATGGCCAGCCCCGGTGTAGGCAGTCCAAGCCTGGGTCACGCATCGACGTCGTCGTCTTCGGAGACAGCCACGCCGAGCATCTCTTCGCAGGGTTGGCGAACGCCATGCCCGACGAGAACGTCCTCTACTCCGTCCCAGGACCGCTCCCCGGCGGACGGCTCGCGAGCGACGAGATGAAGCTGATGGTCGACTACATCGCGGCTCAGCCGTCGATCGAGACCGTTGTCGTGAATCTGGGCTGGGCGAAGCGCGGCGCACAGGCAGACGACCTCCGCGACATCCTCACGGCCTTGACGGTGGCGGGTAAGGCCGTCTTCGTCACCGACGACATCCCGAAGTTCGAATTCGACGCAATCGACTGCAAGTATCGCCTGGCTCCGGTGCTGCCGTTCTCGCGGTGTTCCGAGGCGCGACCGGTATTCGACGAGCAGTACGCCACATACATCGGCCCGCTTCGCGACACCGTCCGAGCGGTACCGGGTGCCCACCTGCTCGACACGGCGCGGTACTTCTGCGACGAGCACCTATGCAGCATGAACGTAGGCGATGAGCTGCTGTACCGCGACGGCAATCACCTCAACGAGTCCGGCAGCAGATTCCTCGTCGATCGGATGCTCGCCGATAACCCGTCGTTCCGGGCGGCAGTGTCCTGAAGGTCCTGGGCGCGTTGTGAACTCGCGTCTTCCTCAGTCGAGGTCGGCGAGGGCCTTGCGGGCGGCCTCCAGTTCGGCCTCGAGGGCAGCGACCTTGGCGGCCTGCTGAACGCGTGCCTCTTCGATCACCTCGTCGATCGGGGTGGCGAGATCCTCGTGGAGTTCCTTGGCCGCGCGCGAGACTGCCGCCGCTGCGACGGCGAGGTCCCGAGCCAGAAACGTGTTGCCCTGCTTGAGTTCTGCCCGCCATTCGCCGTCAGCGGTACCGGTGACGGTCAGCGTGAGTTCGAGGGTCTTGGCCTTCCTGCCGGTCGACTTCTTGGCCGGAGCCTTCGCGGGTGCCTGCTCCACCGGGACAGGGTTGGAAACAGCGGGCGGTGCGTCGATCGGCAGGGTGTCTACGGTCATCGGGCGGCGATCTCCTCGAAAGATTGCCCGCTGTGCGCGGGCTGGCGCTGGAGCAGTCATTAGAACACGCGTTCGAAGAACGAATCAACCCGTTCCAGGTTCGGCCTCCTCGGCACGCAGGATCTCGCGGGCCCGGCGCATCACGTCCAATTGCGCGTCGTTGTACAACTCCGACATCGCCGCGGCGACGGTCCGATCGAAGTGGCCCGGTCCCTTCGGGGCGTCTGCCCGCGACTCCCGTACGCCGGGGTGCGCTGCGAGGACCGCGCGTAGGTATGGCACCAGATGGCCGACGAGTTCCCGACGAGTCGACTCGTCGGCGTCGGCCGGCAGGTCGTCGAAGGCGAGCACGCCCGCAGGCTCGTCGGGAACGTTCTCCAGCAGCTTGCCGTAGTCCGCGAGGCCGCGCGGTCCCAGCACCCTCGTCATGACGACGACGAGCGACCGATCCGAATCCGAGAGCTTGGCCACGGTATCGGGTCGGACGAAGTTCGGCGGCAGGTCGGTCGGCGCCGAATCGTGCAGCAGCGCACCCAGTTCGGCGCGTGCGCTCTGAATGCGCTCGATCTTCGCCGCAAGTTCGTCGTCCAGGGCGCGCAATGCTTCTTCGGGGTGTTCGTCGGCGTCGCCCATGGCGGCGATCTGGGGTAGGGAGAAACCCAGGTCGGTCAGTCGCTTGATGCGCACCAGTCGCACCAGATGAGCGGCGCCGTACTGCTTGTAGCCGTTGTTGCGACGGTCGGGTTCGGCGAGCAGGCCGATCTGATGATAGTGCCGGACCGCTCGCAGGCTCGTACCCGCCAGTTCGGCGATCTCACGGGTGCTCCATGCCACGCGTCCATTGTCGGGCACGCGGAGTTTGACTGTGCCGCTGCGTCACGGTGTGTCCTGGCGGCATGGCATCACACGACGCGACCACACACGACGTGACACCGCAGGACACGACACGGGCAGACGAGCACCAGACACTCCTCGACCGCATGGGTGGTGTGTCGGGCTTGATCGCCGCCAGCGTGCCCACGTTCGCCTACCTCGTCGCGAACGCGATCGCGGGACTGGACGGTGCAATCGTCGCTGCACTCACCGTCAGCGTCGCGCTGATCGCATGGCGGAAGTACCGCAAGCAGCCGATCCAGCCGGCCGTCTCCGGACTGCTAGGGGTGGTCGTCGCATCGTTGATCGCCCTGTACACCGGCTCGGCCGAGGGCTACTTCCTACCCGGGATCTGGGTGAGTCTGGGGATGGCCGTCGTGTTCGCGATCTCCGTGGTGGTGCGACGGCCGCTGGTTGGCGTGGTCTGGAACGCGCTCACGAGCACGGGGGAGCGCACCGCCTGGCACACCGACAAGGGTGCGCTGCACGCATTCGACGTCGCCACACTGACCTTCGTCGCGGTGTTCGCCGCGAGGTTCGTCGTCCAAGACTGGCTGTACGACGCCGGTTCCGCGGGTTGGTTGGCATTCGCTCGGATCGCGATGGGCTACCCGCTGCTCGCGCTGGCGCTCCTGGTGACGTTCTGGGCAGTTCGCCGAGCACGCCGACGGCTCGACGTCGTTACGGAAGAGCAGCGGGAGAGGCTCGCGACGTGAGCGACCCGTCAGCTCCTCGACCGAAGCAATTGCAGTGAGTGCTCGTATGCCCAACTGGCCAGCGCCGATTCCCTGACGCTGTCGTATCCCGGCTGCGCCGAACGATGTTCGTGCATTCTGGCGTCCGCCGCATACCGCGCCGCGGCCTGCTCCACTGTCTCGGGTGCGATCCGATCGGTGGTGAGCAACGCGAAGTCTCGCATCGGGTCCATCGTCATCCTTGGGGTCCGGTACTGCTGGGGCTGTGGACGGCCTGGGGAGCACTGTGCTGCAACCGTAGCCATGGCTGGCGCATCTCCTGCTCACGACGAGCCTGCTCGGCGGCGACGATCAGGTGAACTCTGCGCGTGAGCTGCTCGCGCGTCATGCCGAACTCCAGCATCACCTCCTCGGCGGGCGGACCGCCGTAGGGGACCCAACTGCGGACGAAGTCCATGAGCTGTCGGTCGAACCGGTCCATCACGTCACGCCCCGCCCTTCTTCTTGTTGTAGACGTCAAAGCCCACTGCGGCCAGGAGCACCAGGCCCTTGATGAGCTGCTGAATGTCGCTACCGATCCCGATCAGGGACATGCCGTTGTTCAGCACGCCGAGCACGAAGCCGCCGATGATGGCGCCGAACACCGTCCCCACCCCGCCGTTGGCGGACGCGCCGCCGATGAACGCCGCCGCGATCGCCTCCAGCTCCATGCCGATGCCGGCCTGCGGCGTGGCGGAGTTGAGTCGGGCGGCGAACAGGAGGCCGGCCAGGGCCGACAGCAGACCCATGTTGACGAAGACCAGGAAGGTGACCCGCTTGGTCTTCACGCCGGACAGCCGCGCGGCAGCCACGTTGCCGCCGACGGCGTAGACCTGGCGCCCGAAGACCGTGCTGCGCATCAGGAATGCGTACAGTACGAACGCCACTGCCAGGATGATGCCGACGACCGGGACGCCCCGGTAACTGGCGAGCAAGAGCGTGAAGGCGGCCAGTGCGGCGACGATCGCGGCGCACTTGGCGATGAACCAGACCAGCGGCAGCACGTCGAAGCCGTAGCGGGTCTGCGTCCTGCGCTGGCGGACCTGCTGCCAGATGGCCGCTGCCATGACGAACACACCGAGGATGACCGTCGGCCAGTGGTAGAGGCTTGCGCCGCCCACCTCGGGCAGGAATCCGCTGGAGACCTGACTGAAGCTGCGGGGGAACGGGGCGATCGACTGCCCCTCGAGCAGATACTGCGTCGCGCCGCGGAACACCAGCATGCCGGCGAGGGTCACGATGAACGAGGGAATGCCGACGTAGGCGATCCAGAACCCCTGCCACGCACCGATCAGCGCACCCAGCAGCAGGCACACGACCACCGCCACGGGCCAGGGCATGTCGTATCGGATCATCAGGACCGCCGACATGGCGCCGACGAAGCCCGCGATCGACCCGACCGACAGGTCGATGTGTCCGGAGATGATCACGATGACCATCCCGATCGCCAAGATGAGGATGTAACCGTTCTGCTGAACGATGTTGGTGACGTTGAGCGGTTTGAGCAGGATCCCGCTGGTCCACACCTGGAACAGGATCACGATCAGCACCAGCGCGACGACCATGCCGTACTGCCTGAAGTTGCCCCGCAACGCGGTCTTCAGTCGCGACGCCGGGGAGTCCGGTGGTGGGGGTGCCTGCGCGCTAGACGCCGCGTCCACCGTCGAACTGGTGGTCATGTGGTCGGTCCCTTCATCATGAAGTGCATCAATGTCTCCTGGGCAGCGTCCGCGCGGTGTACCTCACCGGTGAGCCTGCCCTCGTTGAGTGTGTAGATTCGGTCGCACAGGCCAATCAGCTCCGGCAGTTCGGAGGAGATGACGATCACCGACTTACCCTGCGCGGCAAGGTCGTTGATGATCGTGTAGATCTCGTACTTGGCGCCGACGTCGATGCCGCGGGTCGGCTCGTCGAGGATCAGCACATCCGGGTCGGCGAAGATCCACTTGCTCAGCACCACCTTCTGCTGATTGCCGCCCGACAGGTTGCCGGTGATCGACTTCACCGATTGCGCCTTGATGCGCATGTCATTGCGGAACCGTTCGGCGACCACCGTCTCCTCGTGCTCGTTGATGACCGATGCCCTGCTCACCTTCGAGAGCGAGGCCAAGGTCACGCTGCGGGCGATGTCGTCCATCAGGTTGAGGCCGTAGTGCTTGCGGTCCTCGGTGGCGTAGGCGATGCCGTGACCGATCGCCTCGGACACCGTGCGCGTGCGAATCTCCTTGCCGTCCTTGTAGACGGTGCCGCCACCCTTCTTTCCGTAGCTGCGGCCGAACACGCTCATCGCCAACTCGGTGCGTCCCGCGCCCATCAGGCCGGCGAGGCCGACGACCTCTCCACGCCGGACGTTGATGGAGACGCCGTCGACCACCTTGCGCTGCTGGTCGAGTGGATGGAACACCGTCCAGTCCTCGACGGCGAAGGTGACGTCGCCGATGGCGTGCGGGCTCCGCTCGGGGAAGCGGTCGACCATGTCGCGGCCCACCATCCCGCGGATCACGTGTTCCTCCGTGAGACCCCCTTCGACCGGCCGGGTTTCGATGGTCTGTCCGTCGCGCAGGATGGTGATCGTGTCGGCGACCCGCATCACCTCGTTGAGCTTGTGCGAGATGATGATGCAGGTCAGACCTTGGGTCTTGAGTTCGACGATGAGGTCCAGCAGATGCCTGCTGTCCTCGTCGTTCAGCGCCGCAGTGGGCTCGTCGAGGATCAGGAGCTTCACCTTCTTCGACAGCGCCTTGGCGATCTCGACCAGCTGCTGCTTTCCGACGCCGATGTCGGCGATCCGGGTGTGCGGGCTCTCGGCGAGGCCGACCCGTTCGAGCAGTCGCTGTGCGTGGGTCATCGTCTCGTGCCAGCTGATCACCCCGGCGGACGCGTGTTCGTTGCCGAGGAAGACGTTCTCGGCGATCGACAACACCGGTACCAGCGCGAGTTCCTGATGGATGATCACGATGCCGCGCCGCTCACTGGACCGGATGTCCTTGAACTCTCCACTGGCGCCGTCGAAGACGATGTCGCCCTCATAGCTCCCGTGCGGGTAGATGCCGCTGAGCACCTTCATCAGAGTCGACTTGCCTGCGCCGTTCTCGCCGCAGATCGCGTGCACCTCGCCGGTGCGGACGGTGAGGTTGACGTCGCTGAGGGCGGTGACGTTGCCGAACCGCTTGGTGATGCCACGCATCTCGAGCAGCGGCGCGGCCGCGGCAGCGGTCACGCGACCTGTGCGGCCGTGTAGTAGCCGGAGTCGACGAGCACCTTCTGGTAGTTGGTCTTGTCCACGCTGACGGGTTCGAGCAGGAACGCCGGAACGACCTTCACCCCGTTCTCGTAGGTCGTGGTGTCGTTGACCTCGGGGGTGCCGCCCGTCAGCAGCGAATCGGCCATCTGCACAGCCGATTTGGCGAGTTCACGGGTGTCCTTGAAGACCGTCTGGGTCTGCTCGCCTGCGATGATCGACTTGACCGAGGCGAGTTCGGCGTCCTGGCCGGTGACGATCGGCAACGGCTTGTCGGGGGTGCCGTAACCGGAACTCTTCAAGGCGGAGATGATCCCCAGCGACATGCCGTCGTAGGGGGACAGGACCGCGTCCACTCGGCCGCTGGTGTAGGCCTTGCTCAGCAGGTTGTCCATGCGTGACTGAGCGAGGCCGCCGTCCCAGCGCAGCGTCGCCACCTGGTCGAAGGTGGTCTGACCGCTCTTGACGACGAGCTTGCCGCTGTCGATGAAGGGTTGCAGGACGCTCATCGCGCCGTTGAAGAAGAACGTGGCGTTGTTGTCGTCCGGCGATCCGGCGAACAACTCGATGTTGAAGGGCCCCTTGCCAGAAGCGATTCCCAGCTTGTCGGTGATGTAGGACGCCTGCAGCACGCCGACCTTGAAGTTGTCGAACGTGGCGTAGTAGTCGACGTTCGCGGTACCTCGAATGAGCCGGTCGTAGCTGACGACGGGGATCTTGGCGTCGGCGGCGCGCTGGAGGATGTCGGTCAGCGACGAGCCGTCGATCGGCGCGATCACCAAGGCCTTCACGCCCTTGGTGATCATGTTCTCGATCTGCGACACCTGGTTCTGCACCACGTCGTCGCCGTACTGCAGGTCGGTCTGATAGCCGAGGGCGGTGAACTGCTCGGCCATGTTGTTGCCGTCGGCGACCCAGCGTTCGGAGGACTTCGTCGGCATCGAGATGCCGACCGTCCCCGTGCGTTCGCCATCACCGCCACCGGTTGCCTCCGTGGTCGTGGAGCGACCGCAGCCGGCGCTGGCGAGCGCGGCGACGACGGCGAGCGCGCCCGCGACACGAACAAAGCTCTTGCGCATGAATTCCTCCGGTTGATCCGTGCCGCCCATCTCCGTCGCGGGGCGGCAGGCCACCAGCGATGTGAGCGCTAACATCGAAGATCATGTGACGCGGCTCACGCTTTGTCAAGGAGTGCAGAGCATCGATGTGAACGTTCACGAGACCGTTGACATCGGCTGAATGTGAGCGTTAACATCCGAGCCAGTGTAATCCCGGTCACAGCGCTCGAGTCCGCACCGCGACCAGCTCTCCGCTCATCATCACCGTCCTGAACAGGGCGAACGCACCCCAACCCGAGGAGTCGACGTGAACAGAGTCATGACCGCGATGACCGCCATCGCCACGGTGGGCATGCTGGCCGCCTGTGGTAGCGGACCCGCCCCGAGCGGAGGTTCCGGCGGCGGTTCGCAGGACGGACCGATCACCATGGGGTTCTCTCAGGTCGGCGCCGAAAGCGGATGGCGAACCGCCAACACGAAGTCGATTCAGGAAGCCGCGACTGCGGCCGACGTCGACCTCAAGTTCTCCGACGCCAACGGCGAGCAGGAGAACCAGATCAGCGCCATCCGCTCGTTCGTGCAGCAACGCGTCGACGTGATCGCGTTCAGCCCGGTGGTTCGCACGGGGTGGGACGCCGTGCTGCTCGAGGCCAAGAACGCCGGAATTCCGGTGATCCTCACCGACCGGGCCGTCGACACGCAGGAGAAGGACGTCTTCAAGACCTTCGTCGGAGCGGACTTCGTCGAGGAGGGTCGCCGCGCCGGCAAGTGGGTGGTCGAGCAGTACTCGTCGGCACCGGGACCGGTGAGCATCGTCCAGCTCGAGGGTACGACGGGTGCCGACCCCGCCATCGAGCGCAACTCCGGATTCGCCGACGCCATCGCGACGAACCCCAACCTAAAGGTGATCGCCTCGCAGAGCGGTGATTTCACCAGATCGGGCGGTAAGCAGGTCATGGAGGCGTTTCTGAAGGCGAACCCGAAGATCGATCTGGTGTTCGCGCAGAACGACGACATGGGTCTGGGCGCCATGGAGGCCATCGAGGCAGCAGGGCTGACACCCGGAAAGGACGTCGAGATCGTCGCCGTGGACGCCACCCGTGACGGCATGCAGGCCCTGGCCGACGGCAAGTTCAACTACATCGTCGAGTGCAACCCGCTGCTCGGCCCGCAGCTCATGGACCTCGCCAAGAAGGTGGTCGCCGGCGAGCCGGTACCGCCGCGCGTCGTCACCCCGGACGAGGCCTTCGACCAGCAGCAGGCCGCCGCCGTCCTCCCGGACCGCAAGTACTGACGCGCGCCCAGACGAGGAAATCCCCATGACTGCAGCCGTTCTCGCGCCCACCGACACCCCCGTGGTCGACATGCGCAACGTCACCATCGGCTTCCCCGGCGTCAAGGCGCTCGACGGTGTCGACTTCCGGCTGCTGCCGGGCGAGATCCACGCGTTGATGGGCGAGAACGGCGCTGGTAAGTCGACGCTGATCAAGGCGCTCACCGGTGTCTACGACATCGACGCGGGACGCATCGCCGTCGACGGTGTCGAGCAGCGGTTCAATGGTCCGCGCCAGGCGCAGGACGCGGGCATCAGCACCGTCTACCAGGAGGTCAACCTCTGCACGAATCTGACCGTGGCGGAGAACATCCTGCTCGGTCGCGAGCCGCGTCGATTCGGACGCATCGACTACCGGGCGATGAACGAACGGGCCGGCGAACTGCTGGCCGAACTGGACGTCACCATCGACGCGAGGTCCACCCTGGGCGACCATCCGATCGCGCTGCAGCAACTGGTCGCCATCGCGCGAGCGACGGCAGTCTCGGCCCGGGTGTTGATCCTCGACGAACCCACCTCCAGCCTCGATGCCGACGAGGTGGCCGAACTCTTCCGGGTCATGCGCCGCTTGCGCGACGGCGGTACCGCCATCCTGTTCGTGTCGCACTTCCTCGATCAGGTGTACGAGATCTCCGACCGGATGACGGTGCTACGCAACGGTCGTCTCGTCGGCGAGTACCCGACCGCCGAACTGGACCGGGTGAGCTTGATCGCGGCCATGCTCGGCCATGACCTCGAGCTGCTCGAGGAGATCGAAGAAGCCGCGGCCACCAGCGAGGACGCAAGCGACGAGACGGTACTGAGCGCACGGGGGATCGGACGAGCACCAGGTCTACATCCCACCGACGTCGACGTCCGTCGTGGCGAGGTGGTCGGACTGGCCGGGCTACTCGGCTCCGGCCGAACCGAGCTGGCACGACTGCTCTTCGGCGCCGATCGTCCGACCAGCGGCGAGATCTCGGTCAACGGAGAGGCGACAGCGGTCCGCTCGCCCCGCGCCGCAATCGCCAGGGGCTTCGCGTTCTCGTCGGAGGATCGCAAGCGGGAGGGGATCGTCGGCGATCTCACCGTGCGCGACAACCTGGTCCTGGCCCTGCAGGCGCGTCGTGGGTTCGCACGTCCGCTGTCGAAGAAGGCGAAGGACGATCTGGTGGAGCGCTACATGGAAGCGCTCGACATTCGGCCACGCAACCCGTGGGCACTGGTGCGAAACCTCAGCGGCGGCAACCAGCAGAAGGTGCTGCTGGCGCGGTGGCTGATCACCGAGCCGCAGTTGATCATCCTCGACGAACCCACCCGCGGCATCGACGTGGGCGCCAAGGCCCAGATTCAGCGACTCGTCACCGATCTCGCCGCCGACGGAATGGGCGTGGTCTTCATATCGGCGGAACTCGACGAAGTCGCGCGCATCAGTGACCGCATCGTGGTCCTGCGCGAGGGACGTCGTGTCGCAACGGTCGGCAATGACTGCACGGTGCGGGAACTGACGGCACTGATCGCCGGCGGTGATTCCGAGTGAGGCAGAAGGTGACTGCCTCGCCGCTGCTGTGGCCCGTGGTGGCGCTGATCGCGTTGCTGGCCGTCAACGTCGTCGTGACACCCAGCTTCCTGGCCATCCGCGTTCAGGACGGTCACCTGTTCGGCAGCGTCATCGACATCCTGCGCAACGGTGCGCCCACCATGCTGGTCGCCCTCGGCATGACCCTCGTGATCGCGTCGCGCGGCATCGACCTGTCGGTGGGCGCGGTCGTCGCCGTCAGTGGAGCGCTGGCGTGCGCCCACATCGCCTCTGCGACCGATCCGGCCAGTGCGGGCACCGTCATCACGGCCGCGGCCGTTGCCCTCGGCGTCGCCGTCGCGCTCGGCCTGTGGAATGGCGCGCTGGTATCGGTGTTCGGCGTCCAGCCGATCATCGCCACGCTGGTTCTGATGACGGCAGGCCGGGGCATCGCGCTCTTGATCACCGACGGGCAGATCGTGACGGTGACCAGTGCGCCGTTCAAGGTGCTCGGGGCGGGCTACGCGTTCGGCCTTCCGGTCGCGATCCTGGTCAGCCTCTCGGTGTTCGTCCTCGTCGGTCTGCTCACGCGACGTACCGCGCTGGGCATGCTGCTGGAGTCGGTCGGCATCAACCCCGAGGCGAGTCGGCTCGCCGGGGTGCGGCACCGCTCGATCGTGTTCGCCGTCTACGTGTTCTGCGCGCTCTGCGCCGGCATCGCCGGCCTCATGATCGCGTCGAACATCTCCGCTGCCGACGCCAACAACGCGGGGCTGTGGATCGAGATGGACGCCATCCTCGCCGTCGTCATCGGCGGCACGTCGCTGCTCGGCGGACGCTTCAGCCTGACCGGGACGATCATCGGCGCCCTCATCATCCAGACCCTCACCACCACCGTCTACACCGCCGGGATCACCCCGGAGACGACGCTGGTGTTCAAGGCGCTCGTCGTCATCGCGGTGTGTCTGCTGCAGGCGCCGAAGTTCCGGGCAGCGCTCTCCCGGCGGCGGTCATCCCGCAGTGACGCCCCGGCGAACGAGGAAACCGCTGCACCAGAGACCATCTCGGCGGCCGAATCGGTGACGCCGATGACCGGGATGGTGACGAAGTGAGCACCGTGAGCGCACCAGCGACAGCCCGGCCCCGGCTCGTCGTCGGGCACGTCGTCAGACGGGCCCGGGAGCGCTACCTCTCGCCGCTGGTGTCGCTGGCCCTGTTCATCGCGATGTTCGGTGCTCTGATCGCCCGTTACGACTTCGCCAGCCCCACCCAGGTGTTCTTGAATCTGCTGGTGGACAACGCGTATCTCGTCGTCCTCGCCGTCGGCATGACGTTCGTGATCCTCACCGGCGGCATCGACTTGAGCGTCGGATCGGTGGTGGCACTGTCCACGGTGATCGTCGCCACCACGCTTCGGGCCGGCTGGCCGATGCCGTTGGCCGTGGGCGCGGTGCTGATCGTCGGGCCGCTGCTCGGGCTGATGATGGGGCTCGTCATCGAGTACTTCGACGTCCAACCGTTCATCGTCACGCTCGCCGGCATGTTCGTGGCCCGTGGGCTCTGCTACGTGATCAGTGTCGACACGCTGCCGATCGAGGACCCACTGTTGCGCGAGTTCGGGCTGAACTACGTGTACCTGTACGAGGACAAGTTCATTCGATGGACAGTCGTCATCGCCGTCGCGGTGGTGGTGGTCGCGGCATACGTGCTGCACGAGTCCCGATTCGGCCGGACGGTGTATGCCATCGGAGGCAATCGCCAGTCGGCGCAACTGATGGGGCTCGGCGCCGCCAGGGCACGGGTGTCGGTGTATGCGATCAGCGGCCTATGCGCAGCGCTGGCCGGTCTGCTGCTCGCCGTCCAGAAGCTGTCCGGGTACAGCCTCAACGGCATCGGACTGGAACTCGACGCGATCGCCGCGGCGGTCATCGGCGGCGTACTACTCTCCGGCGGCGTCGGATTCGTCCTGGGTTCGGTCATCGGCGTGCTCGTGCTCGGCACCATCCAGACATTCGTCACGGCCGAGAACCTCGACTCGTACTGGACCCGAATCATGACCGGCGTGCTGTTGCTGGTATTCGTCCTGGTTCAACGCCTAGTGATGAGGAAACCCGGATGAACAGCCCCGCAATGCCCCCGACGACGCCCAAGCCGGTCATGGCCGACGTCGCCCGCCTCGCAGGCGTCAGCCATCAGACCGTCTCGCGCGTGATCAACGGCTCGTCGAGCATCCGCCCGGAGACCAAGGCGCGCGTCGAGCAGGCCATCGAAGAACTTGGGTACCGGCCCAACACCGCGGCGCGGGCATTGGTGACAAGACGCTCGGGAATCATCGGCATCGTCGGGACCAACAGCGCCCAGTACGGCCCCTCGAGCATCCAGCGTTTCGTCCAGGAAGCCGCCCACGCGGCAGGGTACTTCTCCAGCCTGGTGCCGCTCTCGGAGATCACGCTCGCCGAACTCCGCAGTGCCCTGGATCATCTCGCCCGGCAGTCCGTCGAGGCGATCGTCATGATCGCCGCTCAGGAGGAGGCGCTGGCCGTCGTGCACTCCGCCGACGCCGGCCTGCCGCTGATCGTGGTCGAGGGCGATCTGTCGGGACGCGGGCTCAGCGTCGGCGTCGACCAGATCGACGGAGCACGCCAAGCCACCCGGCATCTGATCGACCTCGGGCATCGCGCGATCGTCCACGTCTCGGGTCCGATGACCTGGACCGAGGCGAAGGGTCGCCGGACCGGATACGAGGCGGCGCTGCGCGAGGCCGGGCTGACGGTGCCCGACGAGCACTGGGAGGGCGACTGGACGCCCGCACGCGGGTACGAGATCGGCCGCGAGTTGGCACGACGGGGTGACACGACGGGTGTCTTCGTCGCTAACGACCAGATGGCGATCGGCGTGCTGCACGCGTTCGCCGAGGCGGGCGTACGGGTGCCGGAGGACGTCAGCGTCGTCGGCTTCGACGACATTCCCGAAGCCGGCTACCTCAACCCCGCGCTGACCACGATCAGGCAAGACTTCCAGGCCGTCGGCCAACGGGCGATCGACCTCGTGACGACGACGTTGAACGGGTTGCCGGCCTCCGTGCCGCTCCTCGCACCCGAACTCATCATCCGCAAGAGCACGCAACGCACTAGGAGACCCCTTGAGTGACGAGAAGTACACCATTGGCGTGGATTTCGGGACGCTGTCCGGGCGCGCGCTGGTCGTCCGGGTCAGTGACGGCCACGAACTGGCGAGCGCCGAGCACGCGTACCCGCACGGGGTGATCTCCGAATCGCTGCCGGGCAGTGCCACGCGACTTCCATCGCAATGGGCCCTGCAGATGCCCAGCGACTACGTCGAGGTGCTCCAGATCGCGGTGCCGGAGGCGGTGGCAAGGGCCGGCATAGATCCGGCCGACGTGATCGGGATCGGAACCGACTTCACCGCCTGCACGATGGTGCCGGTGCTCGGCGACGGGACGCCGCTGTGTGACGTCGACGCGTACCGCGACCGGCCGCACGCCTACGCCAAGCTGTGGCGTCACCACTCGCCGCAGCCGCAGGCCGACCGCATCAATGCCGTTGCTGCGCAACGTGGCGAGTCATGGCTGCCGCGCTACGGTGGCCTGATCTCCAGCGAGTGGGAGTTCGCCAAGGCGCTGGAAATCTTCGACGAGGACCCGCAGCTGTACGAGGCGATGGACTCGTTTGTCGAGGGTGCCGACTGGATCGTGTGGCAGCTGTGCGGTGCGTACGTCCGCAATGCCTGCACTGCCGGCTACAAGGGCATCCGTCAGGGTGGCCAGTACCCGTCGCGGGAGTTCCTCGCCGAGGTGCGTCCCGGCTTCGCCGACTTCGTCGTCGACAAGCTGGAGCATCCGATCGGCCAGCTCGGCGACCGCGCGGGCTCGCTGACGGCGCAGGCCGCGGGATGGACCGGCCTGCGCGAGGGGATCTCCGTCGCCGTAGGCAACGTCGACGCGCACGTCACCGTGGCCGCGGCCGATGCGCTGCAGCCAGGGCACCTGGTCGCAATCATGGGTACGTCGACGTGTCATGTCATGAATTCGGATGTGCTGCGCAATGTTCCGGGCATGTGCGGCGTGGTCGACGGCGGGATCTGCGAGGGCAGCTGGGGCTATGAGGCCGGACAGTCGGGCGTCGGCGACATCTTCGGCTGGTTCGTCGACAACTGCGTTCCCGAGGACTACCAGGTCGAGGCGCGCCGCCGCGGGCTGACCGTCCACGAACACCTCACCGATCTCGCGGGCCGCCAACGCGTGGGGCAGCACGGGTTGGTGGCGCTGGACTGGCACAGCGGGAACCGTTCGGTGCTCGTCGACCACGAACTGTCCGGGGTCATGATCGGCCAGACGCTCGAGACGACCTGCGTCGACATGTACCGGGCACTGCTCGAGGCGACCGCGTTCGGTACCCGGATGATCGTCGAGACGTTCGTCGACAGCGGCGTGCCCGTCACCGAGCTGGTGGTCGCCGGGGGCCTGTTGAAGAACGGCCTGCTGATGCAGATCTACGCCGACGCCGTCGGCTTGCCGCTGTCGATCGTGCCGTCGGCGCAGGCGCCGGCACTGGGTGCGGCGATCCACGCGGCCGCCGCCGCAGGTGCCCATCCCGACGTCCGCACGGCCGCCGCAGCCATGGGTAGACGAATCCCCGCCGCCTACACGCCGATTCCGGGCAACGTGGCCGCCTATGACCGGCTCTATCGCGAGTACGTCGCCGCCTATGAGTGGTTCGGCCGTGGCAACGACATGATGCGGCGGTTACGCCGGATCGACACGCGGGAAGCGGTGGGTGTCTCGTCATGACCATCACCTCCGACATCGATCACGTCGTATCCGAACTCCGCCGCCAGGTCTGCGACCTGCACGCGCATTTGACGCACTACGAGTTGGTGATCTGGACCGCGGGCAACGTCTCGGCCCGCGTGCCCGGCCGCGACCTGATGGTGATCAAACCGTCGGGTGCGGACTATGACACGTTGACCGCCGAGGACATGGTGGTCTGCGACCTCTACGGGAACCTCGTCGACGGTGCCCTCGCCCCGTCGTCGGATACGGCGGCGCACGCGTACGTCTACCGGCACATGCCCGAGGTGGGTGGCGTCGTGCACACCCACTCCACCTACGCGACCGCGTGGGCAGCGCGCGGCGAGCCGATACCGTGTGTGCTCACCATGATCGCCGACGAGTTCGGCGGTGACGTCCCGGTGGGGCCGTTCGCGCTCATCGGCGACGACTCGATCGGCCGCGGCATCGTGGACACGTTGCGCGGCAGCCGATCTCCGGCGGTGCTCATGCGCAACCACGGGCCGTTCACCATCGGGCGCACTGCCCGGGATGCGGTCAAGGCCGCCGTGATGGTGGAGGACGTCGCGCGCACCGTGCACATCAGCCGGCAACTCGGGGACGCAACCCCGATCGGGGCCGCGGACGTGTCGGCGCTGTTCGAGCGGTACCAGAACGTGTACGGCCAGGCCGGCCGGCATGCCGATCCCGTGCAGGAGGACCAGCGATGATCGCGTCTCGGCTCGTGACCAGTCAGGTGTGGTTCCTTACGGGTAGCCAGTCGATGTACGGGCAGGACATCCTCGAGCAGGTGGCCGATCAGTCACGCCGGATCGCCGACCGTCTCGACGGCAGCGCCGAGATCCCGGTCGAGGTGCGCTGGATTCCGGTGGTCACCGACTCCGACCAGATCGCCCGGGTCCTGGGCGAAGCCAACGCGTCCGCCGAGTGCATCGGGGTCGTCGCGTGGATGCACACGTTCTCCCCGGCGAAGATGTGGATCCGCGGGCTGAAGGCGTTGCGCAAACCGCTGCTGCACCTGCACACGCAGTTCGGCGTCGAGTTGCCCTGGGCCAGCATCGACATGGACTTCATGAACCTCAACCAGGCCGCGCACGGCGACCGGGAGTTCGGCTACATCCAGTCGCGGCTGTCACACCCCCGCAAGACGGTCGCCGGACACGTCGACGACCCGCGCACGCGCGAGCGCATCGGGTCGTGGACGCGGGCCGCACTCGGGCACGCCGAGCTGTCGACGATGAAGGTCGCGCGCTTCGGCGACAACATGCGAGGCGTCGCCGTGACCGAGGGCGACAAGGTGGAGGCCGAGGCGCACTTCGGCGTGTCCGTCGACGCCTACGGTGTCAACGACCTGGTCGACGTCGTCGAACGCGTCCGACCCGTCGACGTCGACAAGCTGGTGCGGGAGTACATGGGCACCTACGAGGTGGCCGCCGAGCTGCTGCCGGGCGGGATTCGGCACGCCTCGCTGCGGTACGCCGCGCAGATCGAAGTCGGCCTGCGGAAGTTCCTGCAGGACGGCGGCTTCCACGCCTTCACCACCAACTTCGAGGACCTGGGCGGGCTGCGTCAGCTGCCGGGTTTGGCGGTGCAGCGGTTGATGGCCGACGGCTACGGATTCGGCGGCGAGGGCGATTGGAAGACCGCCTTGATGCTGCGCACGATCAAGGCGATGGGCGAGGGTCTGCCCGGTGGGACGTCGTTCATGGAGGACTACACCTACGACCTGACGCCGGGGCGCGAACGCATCCTCGGAGCGCACATGCTGGAGGTGTGCCCGAGCATCGCGGGTGCCACGCCCACCGTGGAGGTGCACCCGCTGTCCATCGGCGGCCGGGAGGACCCGGTGCGACTGCGCTTCACCGCGGCCGCCGCCGATGCGGTCGTCATCGGGATCTGCGACATGGGGTCGCGATTCCGGCTGGTGGCCAACGAGGTTCGGATCATCGAGCCGCCCGCCGAACTGCCGAACCTGCCGGTGGCGTGCGCAGTGTGGGAACCCCTGCCGTCCTGGTCCACGTCGGCCGAAGCATGGCTGATGGCGGGTGCGCCGCATCACACGGTGATGACGACCGCGGTGCGAACCGAGGCGATCGAGGACCTCGCGGCGATGACGAACACCGAGCTGCTCCTCATCGACGCCGACACCACCGTGCGCGGCTTCGCACACGAGTTGAAGTGGAACGACGTGTATCACCATGTCGCAGTCGGCCTCTGACACCGGCGGGCGCCGGATGCTCGCCGCACGCCTGCACGCCGTCGGCGACGTGCGGGTAGCGCACGAGACGGGCCCCGACGAACCCGCCCCCGGCTCGTCGCTGCTTGCCGTGACGTCGGTCGGGATCTGCGGATCGGACCTCCACTGGTTCACCGATGGGGGGATCGGCGAGAATCGGATAGAGCACCCCGTGGTGCCGGGTCACGAGTTCGCGGCGGTCGCCCTCACCGGCCCGTACGCGGGCCGGCGGGTCGCGGTCGACCCCGCCATTCCCTGTCGGCGCTGCGAGATGTGCCGCTCGGGTTACCACAACCTCTGTCCGACGGTGGAGTTCGCCGGGCACGGTGCGCTCGACGGCGGTCTGCAGGAGCAGCTGGTCTGGCCCGACCACCTGCTGCACCCGCTCCCCGACGATCTCAGCGACGATGCCGGGGCCCTGCTCGAGCCGCTCGGAGTCGCCATTCACGCCGTGGGTGTCGGTCACGTGCGGGAGGGTGCCGACGTACTGGTGGTAGGGGCGGGACCGATCGGCGTGCTCGCGATTCAGGTGGCCCGGCACTCCGGGGCAGGCCGGGTGTTCGCCGTCGAACCGCTCGCGCACCGTCGCGCCACAGCGGAGCGCAGCGGCGCCGACGCAGTGTGGAGCGCCGGTGACGGCGCCCAGATGGTGCTCGACGCCACGGACGGCCGGGGCGTCGACGTCGTCATCGAAGTGGCGGGCACCGACGCAGCGATCGCCACGGCGGTCACCGCCGTTCGGGCGGGCGGCCGGATTGCGCTGGGCGGCATCCCGTCGGAGGACGCGTCGTCGTTCCCCGCTGCGGTGGCGCGCCGCAAGGGGCTGACGTTCGCGATGGTGCGCCGGATGAACGACACCTATCCGCGCGCGATCGAACTGGCGACCACGGCGATCGACCTGGATCAGGTGGTCACCGAACGCCACCCACTGACCGAGGCGGCCAAGGCCTTCGGCTCCGCTGCCGAGCGTCACGGCGACAAGGTCGTGGTGGCCGTATCGGAGAGCTGACCCGGCGGTGCCTCACCAGCCGCCGATCCAGCCCTCGAAGATCGCATCCGGTTCGTCGTCGGGACTCGTCGAGCGCCCGACCAGGAAGTCGAAGTCGCAGCCCTGGTGGGCTTGCAGTACGCGCTCGACGTACATCGACGCGTAGCCGCGGGTGTGGCGGGGCGGCGTGAGCACCAATGCCGCTCGGCGTTGCGACAACTCGTCGTCGGAGACCAGTACGTCGAGTGTCCCCGCGCGGGCGTCGAGTGCGATGACGTCGCCGTCGCGGACCAGGGCGAGCGGGCCGCCGACGGCCGACTCCGGGCTGACGTGCAGCACGCAGGTGCCATAGGCCGTGCCGCTCATCCGGGCGTCGGAGATGCGGACCATGTCGGTGACGCCCGCTTTGAGCAGCTTGCTGGGAATGGGCAGCTGGCCCCACTCGGGCATGCCGGGAGCGCCACGCGGACCCGCCGATCGCAGCACCAGCACGGAGTCCGCGGTCACGTCGAGGTCGGGATCGTCGAACCGTCGCATCAGATCGTTCATGTCCTCGAACACCACGGCCGGCCCCTGGTGAACGAGCAACGACGGAGTGGCCGCACTGCACTTGATCACCGCGCCGTCGGGAGCGAGGTTGCCGCGCACCACCGCAAGACCGCCCGGCGGTTGGAAGGGCTCGCTCAGCGGGGCGATGACCGCAGTGTCGGTCGCGGAGACCGGAGGAAGGTTGTCGGCGACGGTCTTGCCGGTGACGGTGATGGCGTCGGTGTGCAGCAGCGACTCGACCGACTTCATCACCGCCGGTATCCCGCCGGCGTGGAAGACCTGCTCGACGAGGTGCTCGCCGGCAGGCCGCACGTTGACCACCAGCGGGGTGCGCGCCGAGAGTTCGTGAAACCGGTCCAGCGACAACGGAACTCCGACGCGCCCGGCGATGGCGAGCAGGTGCACGATCGCGTTGGTCGAGCCGCCGACGGCCAGCATCAGGGTGATGGCGTTGTCGAACGCCTCGGCCGTCATGACCTGCGATGGCCGCAGTCGTTCGACGGCCAACCCGACCGCCCGGGCACCGACCTCCTCGGCGACCTGCAGCCGGCGGGAGTCCATCGCGGGAATGGCGGCACCGCCGGGCAACGTCATGCCGAGGCCTTCGACGAGGGTTGCCATCGTCGACGCGGTGCCCATCTCCGGGCAGTGCCCCCGCGATGGTCCCGCTGCCGCCTCGAGTTGCTCGTACTCGGCCATCGACATTCGGCCCGCCCGCACGTCGTCGATGTACTCCCACAGGTCGGTGCCGACCCCGAGTTGCTTGCCCCTGAACACCGCGGGGGCCGCCGGTCCGCCGGTCAGCGCGATCGCGGGGACGTCGGCGCTCGCCGCCCCCATCAGCTGTGCCGGGACGGTCTTGTCGCAGCCGCCGAGCAGGACGACGGAGTCGAAGGGGTAGGCCCGGATCGACTCCTCGACGTCCATCGCCATCAGGTTGCGGAACAGCATGGTGGTCGGCTTCATCAGCTGCTCACCCAGTGACATGGTGGGGAACTCCAGCGGGAACCCGCCTGCCGCCAACACCCCCCGGCGCACCGAGTCCGCCAGACCACGAAAGTGCATGTTGCAGTTGACGACTTCGGACCACGAGTTGCAGATGCCGACGATGGGTCTGCCCTCGAACGCCATCCGGGAGAAGCCCGACGCCCGCATCGCCGACCTATGAACGAAGCCGGGCACGTCCTTGCCCGCGAACCACTTCGCGCTCCGCAACCCCCCGGGCGACGTCGACACGGTCAGCGGACCCGTGCCGCGTATGCGGTGACCTTGCGCAACGCCGGCTGTCGTGCCGCCCGGTATCCGACCCAGCGCCCAGGTCGCGTCGACATCAGCGTGCCGACGAAGCGCTGCTGCCACGGGGCCTTGTTGCCTCCCGGTCGAGCGCCGGTCGTCGCGGTCGGGGCGGCAATGCCCGCCGCGTCGGCGAGGGCGACCTTCGCCGCGTTGTGTCCGTTGGCCCCCATCACGCCGCCGCCGGGGTGGGTGCCCGAGCCGCACAGGTAGTAGTTGGCCACCGGGGTGCGGTAATTCGCCAACTCCGGGATGGGACGTGCCCCGAACAGCTGGTCGAGCATCATGCTGCCGTGGAAGATGTTCCCGTCGGTGATCAGGTACTCGTCGTTGAGATCGTCGGGTGTGATGATCACGCGGTCGACGATGTGCTCGCGCAGGTTGGGCGCGTAGGTGAACAGGTCTTCGAGGACGAGGTCGGCCCACTTCTCCTTCTCCGCCGCCCACGTGGTCCCGATCAGCTCGGACGGGAGCTGTTGGATGCCGAGGGTCATGGTGTGCAGGCCCGCCGGTGCCAGCGAGTCGTCGGTCACCGACTGCGTGACCGCCTCGATGACGAACGTGCTGGGGAAGGTGCCTCTGCGCTGCGCCTCGTAGGCCTCCTCGAACGCCTCACGGCTGGGTCCCAGCAGTTGATGCCCGTGGTGCTGTGGGCCTTCCGAGGCGTCGGAGAACGGAAGGTACTGCGGCAGTTCGTCGATGAGGAGGTGGATCCTGGCCATCGATCCGCGGGTGTCGATGTTCTTCACGTCACGGACCAGTTTGGCCGGCAGCACCCCCGGATCGATCAACTGGAGCAGCGACCGCTTGGGATCGGCGTTGGAGAAGACCTGCCTCGCGGTGACGACGCTGCCGTCGGCGAGGCGCACGCCGGTGGCCGTGCCGCGTTCGACGATCACCGTGTCGACGGGGGTCGAGGTGCGAATGGTCGCGCCGTAGTGGCGTGCGCCCGCGGCCAGTGCCTCGCTGATGGCGCCCATACCGCCTCGCGCGAGGCCGAATTGGCCGAAGCTGCCGTTGAACTCACCCCACGAGTGGTGACCGTAGGTGTAGGCGGTCCCGGGCGTCGAGGGACCGCCGAAGATCGACACCATGCCGAAGAACGTCAGCATGCTCTTGAGGCGCTCGTCTTCGAAGTACCGGTCCAGCAGGTCCCGGACCGAGAGCAGCGTGAACTCGTCGAACAGCGTCTGCTCACCTGCCGCCTCGAACGCGGCGAAGACCTCCGAACGCTGCGGCGGCGGTGCCAGCAGGTAGGGAGTGACCAGGCCGGCGAAGCGCTGCAGCCGCACCCCGAAGTCGAGGAAGGCCTGCGCGTCGTTCCTGTTGATCTTCTCCAGTTCGCGCAGTGTGCGGTCGGTTTCCTTCCACATGGTGAAGGAGGTGCCGTCGCGGAACAGGCTGAACGACAGGGCGTCACCCTGGTACAGCTCGAGGCCGAACCGCGCCAGTTCGAGTTCGTCGATGATCTCCGGCCGCAGCAGGCCGGCGATGAAGGCGCACGACGACCACTTGCTGCCGGGGATGAGTTCCTCGGTGACGCAGGCCCCGCCTACGACGGCCCGCGCCTCGAGGACCAGCACCCGCTTCCCGGCCCGCGCAAGGTAGTTGGCGGTCACCAGGCCGTTGTGCCCGGCGCCGATGATGACGGCGTCGTAGTCCGGTGTCTCGGTCATGTCAGATCTCCTACGGAAGTCGTGAGTTCGCGGGTCAGCAGTGTCGAGACGCTGCCGGGCTCGACCAGTTCGTCGAATCTCTCGATCACGGGTTTGAGTTCGGGTGCCGACTCGAGGAGCCGTTGCCATTCGGTCCACGACGAGACCGTCATGACCTCGACGACCGTGATGCCGGCGTCGTCACCGTCGGCGAGGTAGACGTCGAACCCGTGTACGACGTCGAAGGCCAGGCACGTCGGCCGGTCGAGTTCGGCGGAGAACCGTTCGAACTGATCGGCGCCGACCCCGGGACGCAACCGGAAGGTGTTGACTGCGCTGACCGCCATGTCAGGCGATCTCGCGGTTGATCATCACGTGCTTGACCTCGGTGTACTCCTCGAGGGCGTAGACCGACATGTCCTTGCCGTTGCCGGACTGCTTGAAGCCGCCGTGCGGCATCTCGGGTGTGACGGGCAGGTGGTCGTTGATCCACACGGTGCCGAACTGGAGATCGCTCGACGCGGTCATGGCCTTCGACAGGTCGTTGGTGAACACCGATGCGGCAAGGCCGTATTCGGTGTCGTTCGCCCAGGCGATGACGTCGTCGCCGTCGTCGAACCGCGTCACGGACGTGACGGGGCCGAATACCTCGGTGCTGACGATCTCGTCGCCCTGGAGGGCGCCGACGACGACGGTGGGGGCGGTGTAGAAGCCGGTGCCGGGGTTGTCGCCCTGGATCAGTTCGGTGTGCCCGGTGGCCTTGGCCCGCTCCACGAAGCCCTCGACCCGGTCGCGGTGGGCAGCGGTGATGACGGGCCCCATGCTGGTGTTCTCGTCGGCGGTGTCGCCGAGATCGAGTTCCTTGACCGCCTTTTCGAGACCGGCGACCAAGTCGTCGTGGACGTCGGCGTGCACGTACAGCCGTGACGCGGCCATGCAGTCCTGGCCCGAGTTGCAGAACGCCCCCTCCATGATCTTGTTGACGGCCAGCGGAACGTCGGCGTCGGAGTACACCAGCACCGGTGCCTTGCCGCCGAGTTCGAGGTGCAGCCGCTTGAGGTTCGAGTCTGCGGAGGCGTGCATCAGCGCCCGCCCCGTCGCGACCGACCCGGTGAGCGACGACATCCGCACCCGCGGGTGGGCGACCAGTCGGGCGCCGACGTCCTTGCCGTCGCCGGTGACGACGTTGAACACACCCGCGGGGAAGAGATCCTCGGCGAGTTCGGCGAGCCGCAGCACCGAGTAGGGCGTGTGCTCGGAGGGCTTGAGCACAAGGGTGTTTCCGGTGAGCAGGGCGGGGGAGATCTTCCAGATCGCCATCAGCAGCGGGTAGTTCCACGGGGCGACCGAGCCGACCACGCCGAGCGGGTCGCGCCGGATGATGCTGGTCTTGCCACGGACGAACTCGGCTGCGGCCCGGCCCTCCATGGTGCGGGCGCCGCCGGCGAAGAACCGGAGGTGATCGGGAATCATCTCCATCTCCTCCAGCGCGAGGCCGATGGGCTTGCCCACGTTGCGCGACTCGATTTCGGCGAGCGTGCGCTGATCGGCCTCGACGCGGTCGGCGAGCGTGAGGAATGCCCGAGCCCGTTCTCCCACGGGCGTTCTCGCCCAATCGGGGAAGGCCGCCTCGGCGGCTGCGACCGCGCGGTCGACGTCTGCCGCACCGCCGCGGGCGATCTCGGCGAATGCCGCTCCGGTGGTCGGGGCGTTGACCTGGTCGACGCCGCCGTCGACGGCCTCGGTCCAGGTGCCGTCGATGAACATCTTGGTGTGGAAGGTCATGGGATCTCCTCGGTGGTGGTTGTGGTGTCGGTGGTGGGTGCGCCGCCGGCCGCCATGGTCAGCAGGGCGCGGACTTCGTTCTTGGACATGGGTTGTTGCGCAATCGACGTGTGCACCATCAGGCCCTCGACGACGACGTCGACGAGCCGCGCGGTGGTGCGGTCGAAGTGCTCCGCGAGGGCGTCCTCGGCGCGTTCCATCCAGCGCTGGGTCAGGCGCCTGATCTCGGGTCTGCGCACCGCGCCGCCGTACAGCTCGTAGGTGACGGCGAGTTCGTTGGGACGCCCCGCGAGGTCGTCGGTGATCGCCGAGGCGATGCACCCGATGAGGTCGTCACCATCGCCGCACGACGCCAGGCGTGCTTCGAACCGGCTGGCCAACGTGTCGACGTGCGCCTCGAACGCGTGCTGGACGAGGTCGTCCAGCGTGGTGAAGTGGTAGGTGACCGAGCCCAACGGCACGTCGGCGGCCGTGGCCACGGCCCGGTGCGTGATGCCGGCCACGCCGTCGCGGGCGAGTACGTCCAGGGCCGAGGCCACGATGCGCTCCTTTCTGTCCGGGTCGTGTCGACGTGCCCGCCGCGGTGCGGAACCCATGCCCACTCCTTCGTTAAGAACATTCGTACGCATCGTTCCGGACAAATGTACGTAACGTCGGGCGTCGGCGCGCGGCGAATCGTGAAAGAGGTTGGTGCTACTGGGCTTCCAAAGCGGGCTCGGCCAGGTCGCGCTCGTTGAGCGCCTGCCCGACCAGTTCGTACCGCGCCGGTGCGACGAACCGCAGGTAGAGCCCATATGCCGCGCCCGCGAGGAACGCGATGAACACCAGCGACAGCATGACCGCGGCCATCGTGCCCTGGACGCCGAGCAGGACGTCGAGACTGTCGAGCGTCAGGACGAAGAACCCGGCCAGCCCCACGATCGCCAACAGCGGGGCGATCACGGTGTTCCATCGCCGCTTGTCCACGTTCGACCTGCGGAAGAACGCGAAGATCGCGACGCCCGCGACGAGCTGCGACAGAATCACCCCGACCGTGCCGATGCCCGTCGCCCACGTGAACAGCGTCGCGAACGGATCCTGGTCGAAGAGCGCGAACAGGGCGATCACGATGCCGACGGATACGCTCTGCGCGATCGCGGCGACCCACGGGGTCTGGCGACGGGGGAGTGTCCACCCCAGTGGCTTCCAGATCAGCCCCTGTCTCCCGAGCGAGAACATGTACCGGGCGACGTTGTTGTGGAAGGTCACGATTGCGGCGAACGTCGCGGTGACGATCAGGATCTGGAAGAGCAGCGAGATGTTGTGGCCGATAATGGTGTCGCTGGCCACGAAGATGAAGTTGCCCCCGGTTTCGGTGGCGATCCCGACGACCCTGTCGATGCCCATCGCGTTGATGATGAGCCAACCCGACACCGCGTACAGGACTCCCATGAACGCGATGGACAGGTACGTCGCCCGTGGGATGGTGCGCGCCGGGTCACGTGCCTCCTCGCCGTAGATCGCCGATCCCTCGAAGCCGATGAACGAGGCGTGCGCGAACATCAGGGCGACGCCAAGTGCTCCGCCGAGCACCACGCTGGGCGCGAACGGCTCGAAGGAGAACTGCGAGACGGGGACGGCGTCACCGAACAGGCTGAACGCGCTGAGGATGGTGATCACGGTGACTTCGAGCGTCATGAACACCCCGAGGACCTTGGCGCCGGAGTGCACGCCTTGCACGCCGAGGCCCAGACACAGCACCAGGGCACCGAACGCGTAGACCCACCAGGGTATTTCGACACCGAGCCGAGGGTTGATCAACTCCGAGGCGTAGTAGCCGAAACCGCCGTACAGGCCGGCTTGGATCGCGTTGTAGGCGAAGATCGCGAGGAACGCCGATCCCAGCCCGGCGATCCGCCCGAGCCCGAGCGTCACGTAGGCATAGAAGGCGCCTGCGTTGGTGACGTGTCGGCTCATCGCGACGTATCCGACGGCGAAGATCATCAGCACCACCGCGGCGATGACGAAGGCCCCGGGCATGCCGACGCCGTTGCCCGCGCCGATGATGATGGGGTAGAGCGCGACCACGACGGTCAGTGGCGACGCCGCAGCGATGATGTAGAAGAAGATGCTCGGCACGCCGAGGCTGTTCTCCCTCAGGCCATGGTTGCGCCGCCCGGCAGGCGGCGACGTGTCGGACGGCGGCGGATCGACGGCCGGTGGTGCCGGCCGTCGCGGGGGCAAGGATGCAGTGACGTTCTCCATAGTCGTTCATTCCTCGTGTCTTGGGCGTGTGAAGGGTGCGGTGACCAGGCCCCGGCTAGGGGTCTCCCTCACCTCCTCATGTCGAGAGCGAGGTCGAGGAGCAGGTCCTCCTGGCCGCCGACCATCGACCTGCGGCCGGCTTCGACCAGCAGGTCGCGGGTCTCGATGCCCACGTCGGCGGCGATGCGCTCGGCGTGCAGGAGGAAACTGGAGTAGACGCCCGCGAAGCCCAGGGTCAGCGTTTCGCGGTCCACCCGGACCGGTCGCTGCTGCAGCGGCCGCACGATGTCGTCGGCGGCGTCCATCAGCGCGTACAGGTCGCAACCGTGGCGCCACCCGTTGAGTTCGGCGACCGCGACGAACGCCTCCAGCGGGCAGTTGCCCGCTCCCGCACCGAGACCCGTGAGCGATGCGTCGACCCGGTGCGCGCCCTCCTCGACGGCAACGAGTGAGTTGGCCACTCCCAGTGCCAGGTTGTGGTGGGCGTGCACCCCGATCGACGTCGTCGGTGCGAGCACGTCGCGGTAGGCGCGCACCCGGTCGCGGACGCCGGTCATGGTCAGCCGGCCACCCGAGTCGGTGACGTAGACGCAGCGGGCACCGGCGTCCTCCATGACCTTCGCCTGCTCGGCGAGACGGTCGGGCGGACTGAGGTGCGACATCATGAGGAAGCCTGCGACGTCGAGACCGAGGTCCCGGGCGGTGCCGATGTGCTGCCGGGCGATGTCGGCCTCGGTGCAGTGGGTGGCGACCCGTACCGAGGTCACGCCGAGGTCGACGGCGGCGCGGAGGTCGTCGAGCGTCCCGATCCCTGGAATGAGAAGCGTTGTCAGGCGTGCGGTCTGAACGACTTCGGCCGCCGCGCTGATCCACGCTCCGTCGTCGTGCGCGCCTGCGCCATAGGTCAGGCTGCCTCCGGCGAGACCGTCGCCGTGCGCCACCTCGATCGCCGCGACACCCGCCGCATCGAGCGCTCTCGCGATGAGCCTGACGTCGTCGAGGCGCAGCGAGTGGCCGACGGCGTGCATGCCGTCGCGCAGCGTGACGTCCTGGACGTACACGTCGGTCGTCATCGGACGGGCTCCGGTGTCATGGTGACGAGTCGTTCGCCCACCCGAACGGCCGCTGCGGTCATGATGTCGAGATTCCCCGCATACGCCGGGAGGTAGTCGGCGGCGCCCTCCACTTCGAGGAAGACCGTCACCTGGGTCAGGTCGCCGTCACCGGCGACCCCGGCCAGCCGCCGCCGAGGGTCACCCTGTGGGACGGGGGAGATCCGGACCCGTTGCGCCAAGCGGTATCCCGGCACGTACCGCGCCACGTCGGCGACCATCGCCGTGACCGCCGACTCGACCGCGTCCTCGTCGGTCGCAGACACCAGCGCAGCGACGGTGTCGCGCATCAGCATCGGCGGCTCGGCCGGGTTGAGCACGATGATGGCCTTGCCGCGGGCAGCACCGCCCACGGTTTCGATGGCGCGTGCCGTCGTGCTGGTGAATTCGTCGATGTTGGCGCGGGTTCCCGGGCCCGCCGACCGCGACGAGATGGACGCGACGATCTCGGCGTAGTGCACCTCGGTGACGCCGGCCATCGCGGCGACGACGGGAATGGTGGCCTGGCCACCGCACGTCACCATGTTGAGGTTGCGGTGCCCCGCGACGCGGGACATGTTGACCGCGGGCACGACGAACGGGCCGATTGCAGCGGGCGTCAGGTCGACGACGCGCTTGCCGGACCGGGCGAGCGCGGCGTCGTTGACGTGGTGGGCACTGGCACTGGTGGCGTCGAACACCACCTCGACGTCGTTGAAGGCGTCGAGTTCCAGCAGCCCGTCGACGCCACCGGCGGTGACGGCCACGTCGAGCGCCGAGGCGCGGGCGAGACCGTCACTGGCGGGGTCGATTCCCGCCATCGCCGCGATGTCGAGCACCGTGGAGCGGCGCAGCTTCGTCATCAGGTCGGTACCGATGTTGCCCGAGCCGATGATTGCGGCCAGATGTCGTCGAGTCACTCGTCGTCCGTTCGCCGGTCCTCGTAGGTCAGTTGGTGAGCGCGTGAGAAGCGGTGCGCGGGGCGGGGGACACTGCCACGTCCGGGGCGCTGGTGTGCACCAGCTCGTTGAGGATCGCGGCGTGACGAACTTTGTGACGCACCAACTCCGAGTGGAACTCGGGGCGGACCCAGCCGTTGTACATCACGGCCTCGGACTCGCCGGGCTCGATCTTGAAGTAGACCGGCCCTGCGACGCGGGCGATGTCGCCGGCCTCCCAGAGCCGGTTCATCCCGCCGAAGGACTCGAAGGTCTCGGCCCAGACGTCGAGCGGGACGTCGACCGAGTTCCGGATCGCGGCGAGCATCGGCCGGGACAGGTCGCCGACGGGGTTGACGCTGTCGGCGCCGAGATCCTGCAGGATCCGGATGGACGCCGGGTTCGCATGTCCCGCGTAGACCGAGATCTTGAACTTCGCATCGGCCGGGATGTGGCCGGCGTCGCGCGCTTTGTTGAGGATGTCGAGCACGCCCTCGTCCCAGACCAGCACGCCGCGAATGCCGGTCGAGAAGATCCTGAGGTAGTCGTCGAGCAGGTACCGGATGTTGTCGAGGCCGCGCACGCGCCGTCCTCCCGCCTGGCCCTCGGTGCTCAGTGCCTGACGGCCGAGGTCCCAGCCGGTGCGCGGGCCGGGCACCGCGATCAGCTCGATGGCGCGCTCCGCAGCCAGGGCGGCGACGTCGCTCAGTTCCTTGGTGGTCAGCAGTGTGGTGCCGCCGCCGAAGGCGATGACGCGGTGGATGAAGACGCCTTGCGCATCGGCTTCGTCCAGCATGGCCTCGAGAGTCGAGAGGCGTTCGACACCAGAGATTTCCAGTCGGTACTTCCCGCCGTCGCCGAACGCCTTCGCAGACGGGGTGAGGGCGTAGTCGTCGGCCGTCAACAGATCTTGTGAGGCCAGGATGCTGGCTCCATCGACCTTGGAGGTACGGCTTTCGGCTGCGGTGGGCATCGCGTCTCCTTCGAGGAACGGACTGCGCTGATCCGTTTTTCACTGAGTGATAACTAACTGCGCTGGATGAAATCTAAGATGCGCCGACCCGCCTGTCAACAGGAACGGACGAATCACTGGGTACTGGTAACCTTCACTGAGTGAAAACAGCATCGGTCTCGGAGAAGCCCTCGACCCTCATCGGCGTCGAGCGCACGGCGAGGATCCTCACCGCCGTGGCCGATTCCGAGGTGGGAAATCTGACCGAAATAGCAAGGCGCACAGAGCTGAACGAGGCGACCGTGCTGCGCTATCTAAACTCTCTGTCGTCGCTCGGCTACGTCGAACGCTTCAACGCCAACCAGTACCGGCTGGGCTGGGAGATCTTCCGACTCGGGCAACGGGCCTTCTCGAACCAGGTGCCCTCCGACGCGGTGGTCCCCACGATGGAGCGCCTGGTGAACGAGTTCAACGAGACGGTCAACTTCGCCGCGCACAAGGACCGCAACGTGGTCATCCTCGACGTGGTCGAAGGAAGGCGAGCGGTGAAGAAGGTCAGTGACGTCGGGCAGACCGACCCCTGGCACGCGTCTGCGTTGGGCAAGGCGCTGCTGGCGACCATGCCCGACAGCGTATGGCGCGACATCGTGGCCTCGGCCGGACTGCCGGAGTTGACCACGCACACGATCACGTCGATGAAGAAGATGGCGGCCGAGATCAAGGACATCCGGGAGCACGGCTTCGCCGTCGACCGGGAGGAGGCGGCCGAAGAACTGACGTGCGTGGCCGCGGCCGTGCCGACCTCCAACGGCGAACCCTCTCGGTACGCGCTGAGCATCAGCTTCCTGACCCACCGGCTGACCCCGGAGAACCTGGAACACGCCGGCACCCAGGTGATCGCAGCAGCACGCGAGATCGCGGCCAAACTCCCGTGACCGCGCGACTCGACGGCAAGTCCGTCGTAGTCACCGGCGCCACCTCGGGAATCGGCTGGACGACCGCGGTTCGACTGCACGCCGACGGCGCCTGCGTCGTGGCGACCGGCCGCGACGTCGACAGGGGGCGGGCGCTGGTCGAGGCATTGGGTGACCGCGCCCACTTCGTCGCCGCGGACCTCACCGACCCGGCCGCGGCCGACGAGGTGTTCGGCGCCTGCGTCGCGTCGTTCGGCGCCGTCGACGGAGTGGTGAACAACGCGGCGCTCGACCACACCGGACCGCTCGGGGCCGTCTCGATGGACGACGTGCGAAAGGTGTTCGAGGTCAACGCGTTCGGCACCATCGCGATGACACGGGCCGCGGTACTGGCCATGCCTCGGGACGGCGGGTCGATCGTCAACGTGACGTCCCGGCTGGCCTATGCGGGAGTGCCGGAGATGGCCGTCTACGCGGCGTCCAAGGGCGCAGTGCACGCCTTCACGCTCTCGGCTGCCGTGGAGCTCGCTCCGAGGGGCATCCGGGTCAACGAGGTGGCGCCGGGGATGACGGCGACTCCGCTCTACGACGCCTGGCTCTCGGGCTCCGAGGACCCCGAACGGACCGCGCGCGACGTGGTCTCGCGAATACCGTTGGGGCGCGTCGCCGTACCCGAGGACGTCGCGGCGGCCGTCGTGTACCTGCTCTCGGACGACGCCGCGTACGTCACGGGGACGACGATCAACGTCGACGGCGGTTACACCGCCCAGTAGCCACGACGCGAGGCGTTACGTCGGCATTCCCCTTGCGTCGCATGGTGCGTCGTGGCCGTCGTCGATGAGCTGCAGCGTCACCCGCATTTGAGCGGGCTCGATGCTGCCCGACCAGTCGTCGTAGGGATGGTCGAGGAACCCCACGACGAGCATTGCCGACGTCACGAGGGCCGAGACGAACGCAATGGGCAACGCCTGGACCACGGCACCCTCGCGGCGGTCGGCCTGCACGCACATGTAGGTGAGGATGGAGGTCGCGCCGATGCCGAGGACGATCCATAGCGGCATCGGCACCGAGGGTGCGGCCTCGGCGGCGCGGGCACGGCGGCCGTCGCGCCGCTGCGCCTGCTGGTCGAACCACTGGCTGTACGCTGCCTCCTGCTTAGCATTGGTCGGAGTGATCGCCGCGAAGTCCGTCACCATCGTGTCGACCCAGCCCTGCACCGCAGCGGAGGATTCCCCGCGCTCCATCGCGGGCCACTCGTCGGCGACCACGGCGCGCGAATAGCAGATCAGGCCACCGTGCAGGCGCGTGCCGTCGTGCCCCTCGAGGACGTCTGCCACGTTGTGCAGTTCGGTGACGGAGATGGCCTCCATGGTGCCGCCGTCGCGGGCGCGCTGATAGTTCTGCAGCGCGTAGAAGATGGTGAAGGCAAGCAGCACCGCAAACATCGTGCCGATCACCGTGAGAGCACCTGCGGCCCGGGTGCTGTCGAGGAACCAACCAGGGTCCGGTGCGCGACGCCGCGCCAACAGCTTCACGACGACCGCAGTCGTCACTACGACGACGAGGATCGCCGCTGCCAACAGTGTGAGCATGAAGATCCCGTCGGAAAATGCGGTGACCGCTGCGAGCACCGCTCGCCCATTGTGGGGCCACGCGCCCGCGCACGACGAGAAACCGATCATTCACGATCGAGATCGCCTCGGTGGCGCCGAGCACACCGTCCTGAGCTGGCCTTTCCTTGCCCGGCGGTTTGGCTGCCCCCGGTTGCGGGCATCTCGCCCCCGACGACCAACTGTTGCCACACAGCAGCGAAAGGGGCCTTGATGCCGAATCAATCCAGCACCACGGCGAAGATCATGTACAGACCGTTCGGCTTGGCCGGTTCTCTGCTCGGCGGTGTGATTGCGACCGCCATATTCAAGCAGATTTGGCAGAGGGCGGCGCCGGGCCCCAAGGCGGATCCGCCGGGTCCGCTGGAGACCGAGTATCCGTTGCGCCAGATCCTGATCGCCGCTGCGATCCAGGGCGCCATATTCGGAGTGGTCAAGACCGTCATCGACCGCCAAGGCGCCCGGATGTTCCAGCGGGCAACCGGCGAGTGGCCAGGTAGCTGATCCGCGGCCCGCGATGAGTCCAGGGCGCCCCGCGGGTCCAACTCCCGACAGAGACTGTTCACTCTGATAGGGAGCATCGCATGGGCCTCATCCACATCGAAGTGTTCGCAACCCTCGACCTCGTCGGGCAGGCGCCAGGGGGGCCCGACGAGGACCCGATCGGTTTCTCGTTCGGCGGGTGGCAGGCACCCCTGATCGACGAGGTCGCCGGTGCCCAGGTCGATACTGCCTACGAGGGCACGGATGCGCTCCTGCTGGGCAGGCGCACCTACGACATCTTCGCGGCCTTCTGGCCCGAACGGGACGACGAGTTCGCCACGCTCTTCAATGCCATTCCGAAGTACGTCGCCTCGCGCGGGCGACCCCAGCTGTCCTGGGCCGGATCGACTCAGCTCAGACCCGATCTGGCCGGCGCAGTGCGGGAGATCCGCGACCGGCACGAGCACGTGACCGTCGTCGGCAGCCTGAACCTGGTCCAGACTCTGCTGCGCGAGCAGCTGTTCGACCGCCTCGATCTGTGGGTGCATCCGATCGTGCTCGGAGTCGGGAAGAAGCTGTTCGACGACGGCGCGGTGCCCACCAATCTGGCGCTGCTCGAGCCGCCGGCGGCCAGCCCGAAGGGCACCGTGTTCCTGCGATACGGGCTCGCCGGTGGCACTCCCGAGACGGGCGACATGGCCGCGCCCGATCGCGGCGTCGGCAACTGACGCCGATCGCGCTCGGTCGCGGGCACACTGGTGCGAGACCCGCTGACAGGAACGAGGCACCAGCCATGACCGCACCGCTACCCGACACCGCGCTGGAACTGCGTTCGCTGGTGACGTCGCAGGGTGCGCTCGAACTCTCCCTGCAGGACGTAGCCGTTCCGACGCCCGGCGCCGACGAGGTGCTGGTACGGGTCGAGGCGGCGCCGATCAATCCGTCGGACCTGGGCCTGCTCGTCGCAGGCGCGGACATGACCACGGCGAAGGTCGCGGGCACGCCCGAGCGTCCCGTCGTGACGGCGCCACTGGGCGCGGGCGCGCTGAAGGGCCTGTCCGCCCGCGTCGACGAGTCGCTTCCCGTGGGCAACGAGGGTGCCGGCACCGTCGTGGCCGCGGGATCGTCCCCGGCCGCCCAAGCGCTCCTCGGCAGGACGGTTGGCGTGGCGGGCGGCGCGATGTACAGCCAGTACCGCGTGGTCAGCGCCGCGTCGTGTCTCGTTCTGCCTGAAGGTACCTCGGCCAGGGACGGCGCATCCTCCTTCGTGAATCCGATGACCGCCCTCGGGATGGTGGAGACCATGCGCCGCGAGGGCCACTCGGCGCTGGTGCACACCGCGGCCGCGTCGAACCTCGGCCAGATGCTCGTCAAGCTGTGCGCCAAGGACGGGGTGCCGCTGGTCAACGTCGTCCGCAAGGCCGAGCAGGAGGACCTGCTGCGCGGGCTCGGGGCAACGCACGTCTGCAACACGTCGTCGCCGTCCTTCGCGACCGATCTCGTCGAGGCGCTCAAGGCGACGTCGGCGACGCTCGCCTTCGACGCCACGGGCGGAGGAACGCTGGCCAGCGACATCCTCAACGCGATGGAGGAGGCGATCAACGCAACGGCGGCGGAGTACTCCCGCTACGGATCGGCAGTCCACAAGCAGGTATACGTCTACGGCGGCCTCGACACGGGCCCCACGGTGCTCACCCGGAACTTCGGCATGGCATGGGGTTTGGGCGGATGGCTGCTCACCCCGTTCCTGCAGACGGCGGGCGCCGCAACGATCGGCCGGCTCCGCGCCCGGGTGGGCGAGGAACTCACCACCACGTTCGCCAGCACCTACACCCGTGAGGTGTCACTGGCCGGGATGCTCGCACCCGAGGCGTTCACCGCCTACGTCAAGCGTGCGACGGGGGAGAAGTTCCTCGTGACGCCGCACTCGACCCCCTAGTCAGTACGCCAACTGGTTCACCGCGCTGCCGAAGACGCGCGGCAGGGCCGTCGCGGCGGGCACGAGGCGCGAGCGGATCGACGGATGCGCGCTCGCCCGCACCAAACCCTCGGTCAGCAGCCGGTATCGCCGAGTGAGCGAGCGCCACTGGCGGTCGTAGTCGCTCGTCCGGTCGGCCACGACGCAGTCCACCGCGAGTTCGGCGGCCCCGAAGGCGAGCCCCATGCCCTCCCCGGTCAGTGCGTCGACGTACCCGGCGGCATCACCGACCAGTAGCACCCGACCCGCCACTCGCGTACTGGCGTTCTGGCGCAACGGCCCGGCAGCACGATCGGGCCCGTGCGGGTGACCCTCCACCCGAGCCCGGAGTTCCCCGAATGCCTCGAAGTGCCGTTCGAATCCGCCTCGGCCGGAGGACAGGACGGCGATCCCGACGGTGTCGTCGGCCACCGGTGTCACGTACGCCTCGGCATCCGGTGTCCAGTGCACCTCCACCGAGTCGGTCCACGGGCTGATCTGGACGTGCCTCCGGATACCCCAGCGGCGTGGCCCCCGCGACGGGCGAGTCAGGCCGAGCGCCTTCCGGATGGGGGAGTGCAGACCGTCGGCGGCTACGAGGTATCGGGCCCGAAGTCCGCCTGCCCGAACGCCTTCGGCGTCCTGGGTCACTCCGTCGACGTCGCCGAGGATGAACTTGACCCCGGCGGTGCGGGCAGCGTCCGACATCGCCGCGTGCAACGCGGTCCTGCGGACGCCGCGGCCCGCACCCGCGCGGAACGCGGCGTCCACCCGCTTGCTGCCCGCCACGTAGCTGATGCCGCGCAGCGGCCGCCCCTCGACGGTGATTCCGAGGCGCTCGAGGTGGGCGAGGGTGTGGGGCATCATGCCTTCGCCGCACGCCTTGTCCAGCGTTCCGGGTCTGCGTTCGACGATCACCGTCTCGAGGCCGGCGCGGACTCCGTACATCGCGGTGGCCAAGCCCGCGGGACCGCCGCCGACGACCATGAGGTCGATCACCGGCTCCTGCCCCGGTCACTTCGCTCCTGCCCGCCGCCCAGACTCGCGAGCGCGGCGTTCTCCACCTCGATGCGCGTACGCAGCAGGATCGCGTTGAGCACCGTGAACACGATGGCGGTCAGCCACGCGGAATGCACCAGCGGCAGTGCTGCGCCCTCGACGATGACCGCGACGTAGTTCGGGTGCGGGATCCAGCGGTAGGGGCCACCGGTCACCCGTTCGGCACCCGGGACCACGACCACGCGGGTGTTCCACTGTGGGCCGAGAGTCGTTATGCACCACCACCGCAGCACCTGCGCCGCGAGGACCACGGCCAGCATCGGCCATCCCAGTGCGGGCAGGAACGGACGGTCCAGCAGGATCGGTTCGAGCACGCAGCCGACGAGCAGGGCGACGTGCAGCGCGACCATCGCGGGGTAGTGCCCGAGGCCGTACTCGGTGCCACCGCGAGCGGTGGTCCACGCCAGATTGCGCTTGGACACCACCAGTTCCGCCAGGCGTTCGACCGTGATCACGGCAATGAGGGCGAGATACCAGGACATCGGATCAGCTCCCCTCAGCGCCAGCGCAGCAGGACGAGTTCGGAGCAGAACCCCGGGCCCATCGCCATCATCAGGCCGGGAGTTCCCGCCGGTGGACGCTTGGCAATCGTGTCGCGCAGGACGTGCAGCACGGAGGCGGACGACAGGTTGCCCACCTCGGCCAACGATCGCCACGTGAGTTCGAGTGCGTCGTCGGGCAATCCGAGCGTGGAGGTGATCGCCTCGATGACCTTCGGTCCGCCGGGATGGCTCACCCAGGCGCCGATGTCGCCGACCTCGAGGTCGTGGCTCGCGAGGAATCCGGTGACGTCGTCGCCGAGGTACTGCTCGACCACCCGTGGCACGTCGGGGGACAGCACGAGGCGGAAGCCGCTGGAGTCGACGTCCCAACCCATGGTGCGCTGCGAGTCGGGGTAGAGGTGGCTGCGCGAGTCCAGCACCTCGGGTCCGGCGGCGTCCATCCCCTCGGCGCGCCGGTCGCCGACCACCACCACCGCGGCCGCGCCGTCGCCGAACAGGCTCGAGCCGACGACGGTGGCCATCGACGGGTCGGTCTTCGGCACCAGCGAGCACAGTTCGACCGCGAGCAGGACCGCCACGTCGTCGGGGGCGCCGCGCAGGTGGTCGTGCACGCGGGCAATGCCGGCAGCCCCTGCGACGCAGCCCAACCCGAACATCGGGATGCGCTTGACGTCGGGGCGCAGACCGATGATGCCTGCGATGCGTGCATCAAGCGTCGGCACGGCCAGGCCGGTGACCGTGGTCGTGTAGATGACGTCGACGTCGGCGGGGGTCAGCCCCGCATCGTCCAGGGCGCCCAGCACCGCGGCGCACCCCAGCTCCACCGCGTGCTCGATGAACACGTCGTTGGCCCGACCGAAGTCGTTCAGGCTCGCGTAGTCTCCCAGTGGCAGGACCATGTGCCTGCTGTCGACCTTCGCGCTTCGATGCAGCTTGCGGATCGCGTCGGCGTGATCCGCGTAGCCGGGCATCGCGAGCAACGCCTCGGTCACCTCGTCCTGGGTGTAGCGGCGTGGTGGCAATTCCCCTCGCACACTTGCTATGACGCTCATCGATCACTCCTCATCTGGGTCGAGACACATGACTGCAGTTCGCTCACGTCGTCGTGAGCTCGACTTCCGGACCCGTGGTCGAGGCCGAAGTTCGCGTGTATTCGGGTGAGCCACTGCGGTGCCCACCAGTTCCAGCCGCCCATCAGGTGCATGAACGCCGGCATCAGCGCCATCCGGATCAAGGTGGCGTCGGCGAGCACCGCCAGCGTCAGGCCAAGCCCGAACATCCGCATGAACGAGACCTCGGCGGCGATCAGCGCTGCGAACGAGATCGACATGACGACTGCTGCGGCGGTGACGACGCGTCCGGTGCGGGCGATCCCGAGGGCGACGCTCTCGTCATTGCGTAGTCGGGCAGAGCCGTTCCCCGCGCCGGACATCCAGAACTCGCGTATCCGGGAGACCAGGAACACCTCGTAGTCCATGGACAGACCGAAGGCGATGCAGAACAGCAGTACCGGGATGTTCGCCACCAGCGTTCCGGTGGTCGTCGTGCCGAGCCCACCGAGATGACCGTCCTGGAAGATCCACACCATCGCACCGAACGCCGCGGTCAGCGACAAAACGTTGAGCAACAACGCCTTTAGCGGGATGGCGAGGCTGCCCGTCAGCAGGAACAGCAGGACGAACATCACCAGGGCAATGAGGCCGAGGACCACGGGGAGCCGAGAGGTGATGGCGTGCACGCTGTCACTGTTGACCTGTGCGGTGCCGGTCAGGAGGACGTCACGCCCGCCTGGCCCGCTCACGTCGTGGATGCGGTCGAGCTGGTGCTGCGAGTCGTCCGAGAACAGTGGCGCGGTGCTGGCCACCGTGAGGTAGGCACTGCTGTCGACCACCGTGGGCGCCGAGACACCGGCGACCAGTGGAACGCTCGAGACGTCTGCTGCGTACCGGCTGAAGTCCGCGGCACCGAGCCCGGTGCTGTCGGGAACGACGACGGTGACGGCAGTCGCGGAATCGTTGGCGAACTCGTCGCGTAGTCGATCCCCGACCTGGTGTGCCGACGCGTCTCGCGGCAGCACGCGGTCGTCCGGGAAGCCCCACTCGACTCCGAGGAACGGCGCGCCGAGAACCAGCATCAGCGTCACCACGGCCAGCCCGACCGGCACGGCACGCCGCATGACGGCCTTGGTCCAGCGGTACAGGAACGTGGCCTCGACCGGTTGGGTCGGCCGGTGCCTGCCGAAAGCCGCCCGACCGCGCAACGGATCGAGCCGGTCCCCGAGAAGGACGATGGCCGCAGGCGTGACGAGCAGCGCGGCTGCGGCGGCGAAGGCGACGGTCGCCACGCCGGCATAGGCGAACGACTTCAAGAAGTGCATCGGGAACAGCGCCATCATCGCCATCGACAGCGCGACGATGGAGGCCGAGAAGATCACCGTTCGCCCGGCGGTCGTCATCGTCGTGACCAGGGCGTGGTCGCGACACGCCCCATCCGACAACTCATCCCGGTAGCGGCTGACCAGCAGCAGGGTGTAGTCGATCGCCAGCGCCAAACCGAGTGCGGCACTGAGGTTGAGCGCGAAGATGCTCACGTCGGTGAACAGGGTCACCCCGCGCAGCACCGCCAGCGCTCCGATGACCGCCATTGCGCCGACGGCGACCGGAACCGCGGCGGCCAGCAGGCCGCCGAACACCCAGACCAGCACGGCGAAGGACAGCGGTATCGCCAGTGACTCCATCAGCAGCAGGTCACGCTGGGACTGCTCGGTGATCTGAGCGTTGACCATCGCTGCTCCGCCTGCGCGCACCGTCACGCCGTCGCCGTCGCGTGCCAGCCGGTCGGCGAGTTCCTTGGCGTGCTTGGGGGAATCGCTCTCGCCGCCGGTGATCCCGGCGACGACGAGCCCGGCGCGCTGGTCGGTGCTGACCATGCCTGCGGCGACGGATGGAGGCGACGTCCAGGCGGAGCCGACGGTTGCGACGTGTTCCGATCGCGACAACTCGTCGACGATGCGGCCGGCCGTGGCCTCGGCGGCCGGGCTGCGGTACCCGTCCGGTGAACCGACGACCAAGAGCAGTTGGGCATCGCCGTGGTCGAACTTCTCGACCAGCATCCGGGAGGCCGTTGCCGACTCCGACGCCGGATCCTCGAAACCGCACGCACACAGGCTCTTGGCGACCGGAACCCCGAAGATGCCCGCGGCCACGGTGATCATCGCCGCGATCGCCAGGAACCGCCGAGGAGTGGAGATCGCGAGTTCGGCGACCCGTTGCAGGAACGGCCTTCGAATCCTATTGTGCGTGGTCATGATTCGTCGCCAGGATCACTGGCCGCCGCGTCGCGATCGGCCGTCGAACCCTTCTCGGTCTCGGGTCGACTTGGCTCGTGCGGACGGGGCTGGCTCGCAGCCTCCGTGCCGGGCTGATGGGCGTCGTGTTCGGTCTTCGGCGTCATCGTCTCATTCGGTGCATCGTCTGCCGGCGCGTCTGCGATCGGTTGGGTGCCGGTCTCGGCGGGGACGTCGTCGTCGATGTCGGCGTCGTCCTCCACGACGACGTCGCTCGGTGTGACCGTGACGGGACCCGCTGTCTCCGGCGCTGCGGAGGGGTCGAGTGTAGGCACCACGGCCTCGTCCGTGGGGGCCTCCGTATCGACGGAATGCAACACGTCCGTTTGGAGTTCGGTCTGCGGTGCGGTCTGGGTGTCGTGGGAGGCCAGCGCGGTCGCGGGCACGCCGGCAGGGTCGGGCAGCGCACCGCCGGTGCCGGTGCCGTTCGCGATGCCGATTGCGCCGTCGAGGGCCGCGTCGAATCCGGCGTTCGCGACGTCCAGCACGGTGCCGACCGCTGCGGAACCGACGTTGAACACGGTTACGGCCGGCGAGATCGCAAGAGCGCGAACCGCTCCGATGAGCGCCTCGACGACCGCATTGCCCGAGGCGGTACCCAGCTGAGTGAGCAAAGCACTCAGTCCGGTGACCGCGTTGTTGAACTGGAAAGTCACTTCGTGCAGCGCGATCCCCGCGATCGCGAACCCGGCGTCCCCGATGGTTCGCACGGCAGTGAGACCGTTGGCGGCGAGCAGCCGACCGCTCGTGACGCCGGCGGTGATCAGTCCGATGCTGCTCGCAAGCGACAGCGGGTCGTTCGCGAGGTTCAGCAGCGCGACCGAGACGTTTCGCAGTGACGCCGTCAGCGCAGTGGTGAGCAGTTCGCCGACCTGTGCCGTCGTGGTCGTGATGACGGGGTTGATCCGGCCGAGATTCTCCGAGAGCATGGCGAACGCGTCGACCGAGAGTGTCTTCAGAATGGTCAGCGACGCGACGATGGTCTGGTTGCTCGTCGAATCGATCAGGCGGGAGAAGACGGTGTCGATCAGCGTCACCACGTTGTCGACGACGCCGATCAGGTTCTGGCCCGGGACACCTGCCAGTTCTGCGGCCCCGGCGGTGGAGCGGGTGAGGACGGCTTGCATGCCTGCGAAGAACGTCTCGAGATCCGCTGCGGATACGGCCAACCGGACGTCGGGCATCGAGACGGTCGGTGCTGCGGCGATGGGAATGCTCACCGCCGGGCCGGGGATGACCAGTGGGGTGAAGGCGAGTGCGCTTGCTGCGGTCAGTGCGACCCCGGCGGTGACGAACGAGCGGGCTGAGAATTCCATCGAGCGACCCCTGGGCTATGTCAACGAGTGATGACTTAGCACGCTATGCGGCGCGGAACGCCGTGTCAACAGTTGGTGACTTAACGGCTCGTCGGGGGTCGCGGAGGCGTCACTCTGCCGTCGTCGGTACCGCCGTGGTCGCAGGTGGCGTGCGCGGCATGGCGAGGACGGCCACGGCAGTCGCCACGGCTACCACCAGCACGCCGATGAAGACGGCGGCCGACCCGGACTGGACGACCGCAGGCCCCAGTGAGTTCAGGTCTCCGGAGCCGAAGATCGAGTTGGCGATGGCGCCGAAGACCGCGACTCCCACCGCGCTGCCGAGCGACCGGGCGAACATGTTGTTTCCGGTCACCATGCCGCGCTCATCCCAGTCGACGCTCGACTGTGCGGCGATCAGCGTCGGTACTGCGAGTAGCCCCATGCCGGCGCCGATCACGAAGCACACGACTGCTACGCCTGCGACGTTCGGCCGGTGCGCCAACGCCGCGAGCCCGGACGCCCCCGTGATCACCAGCGAAGCGCCGACCACCGCAGTGCGCTTGAACCCCCATCGCAGATAGAGCTTGCCTGCGATCGCCGCGGTGGCGGGCCAACCGATGGTCAGCGCCGCCAAGGCGAGACCGGCGACGATGGGCTGGACTCGCAGTGATCCCTCGAGGTACGTCGGGACGTAGGACGTCAGCCCCATCAGGATGGCGCCCACTCCGAACGCGACGATGGTGGTCGCGCAGAGCAGGCGGCGCGAGAACACCCACATCGGCAGAATCGGCTCCGGAGCGCGGCGTTCGACCACGAAGAAGATCGCCAGCAGCACAGCGCCCGTCGTGAAGGCGCCGATGCTCGGCGCGGAGGTCCACGCCCACGTCTGGCCGCCGCCCAGAACTGCCAGCACCAGTGAGGTCATGGCCGCCGCCAGGAGTACTGCGCCGAGGACGTCGACGCTGCGGTCCTTTCGCGTCACGTCTTCGTGGAAGTGGCGGTTGAACATCCACGCCGCGAGCAGGCACAGCGGGATGTTGATCAGGAAGACGCCGCGCCAGATGCCCAGTTGCGAGAAGGCTCCACCCAGCATCGGCCCGACGACCGACGAGACGGCCCACACACTCGCCAGGTAGCCCTGCACCCGCGCTCGCTCGGCGACCGTGTAGACGTCACCGACGATGGTCAAGGCCGTCGGTTGCACTGCACCGGCACCGATACCCTGAATGGCTCGAAAGATGATCAGCGCGAGCATGTTCCACGCTGCGGCGCACAACACGGAACCCAACAGGAACACCCCGATCCCCACCAGGAGGATCGACTTGCGGCCGAACACGTCGGACAGCTTCGCGTAGATCGGGGTGGTCACCGCCTGTCCCAGCAGATACGCCGAGAACAGCCAGGGGAATTGGTTGAAGCCCCCCAGTTCACCGACGATCGAGGGCACGGCAGTCGCCAGCACCGTGGCGTCGATGGCGACCAGACCGGTGCTCAGCATGACCGATATCAGGACGGGTCCGCGCTCGGAGCGAAATCCGACTGCGGCTGTCGAGGTCGACGTCACCGCCGTGCGACCCGGGCGTCGTTTGGGGTATTCCGGTGACGCCTCGAAGTCGTGAGCACTGAACCGAATCTACGCCCCGCGGATGCGCCGCTTTCTGTCAGTCGGCTGTGGGAACGCCGCACCGCGGAATGACCCGGTCCGTGTGGGTCGTTGACTCGTAGGTGGCCGTGGCACATCGCCAAGGTCTCACTCGGCAAAGGACTCCCATGCACTTCACAGCCTCCCACCTGGCCCCGCTGTTCGTGGCGGCGGCTGCGGCGGCCGTTCTCGCAGCGCCCACGGCAGCCGCGTCTCCGCTCACGTGTACCGACATCGGATCGGCTACCCAATGCGTCTCGCCAGGCAACAGCCAGATCACTGCAGTCGCTCCGCACGTTCAACCCCAACCTCAGATCATCATCATTCATCGCAATCACCGCTGAGAACCACGCTGCCGGTCCGCAGGCGATGCCATCGTCGTTGTGCGGCAATCAGTCTCGAATCGGACTAGCCGCTGCCATCGGGCTGATCGTTGTTCTTCTGCGCGCCCCAGCCGTGCACGCGGTCGACTTCGATCAGGGCACTGACTCGCAGGCGGTTCCGGTCGGGATACTCCTTGCCCTGGTAGTGCTCGGACAGCGCGTCGATGTCGGCCAGGCCGTCGTCGTCGTAGATCTCCGTCACGTGACCGATCACGGTCACGTGGGTGTACCAATCGTTCTCGTCGATCACGGTGAGTGAGACCCGCGGATCCCTGCGCATGTGATTCAGGCGCTTCCGGCCGACGTCCATGTTGACCAGGATGCGATCGTCTCGGAACAGGTACCAGGTGGCAGCGGACACGGGCTGGCCGTCGCGTCGGGTGGTGCAGATGACGGCAGGATTGGGTTTGGCGAGCATCTTCTTGGCGTCGTCGGTCAGTGACGATGACATGGGCATCTCCAGGGTCGGGATCGGGTCCATGCAGGGATGCCCTTCCTGACGATTTTCAAGCCGCGCACGACGAGGGTGGATCCGGCGGCCGTGGTAGACCGGATGTGGTGACGAAGGGGTCAGAACACCGCACTCGGGCGTCGGAGGACGCCGTCGGCGAACTCACGCCCGAGCAGAAGGCAGCGCTCGGGGGCGGGGCGTCCTTCTGGCGGACCAAGGCGGTAGCGGGCGTCTCGGCGGTGGCGATGTCCGATGGGCCACACGGCGTCCGCTTCCAGGCCGAGGCCGGTGACCACCTCGGACTGGGCGGCAGCGTTCCGGCTACCTGCTTCCCACCGGCCGTCGGTCTGGCGCAGAGTTGGGATCCCGAACTGGCCCGGCGCGTCGGCGCGGCGCTCGCCGACGAGGCGCAGGCCGTCGGGCTGGGTGTGCTGCTCGGGCCCGGCATCAACATCAAGCGGGACCCGCGGTGCGGCCGCAACTTCGAGTACTTCAGCGAGGACCCGTACCTTTCCGGGAGGCTCGCCATCGAGTGGGTTCGCGGACTGCAATCGGGCGGAGTCGGCGCGTCCCTCAAGCACTTCGCGGTCAACAATCAGGAGCACGACCGCATGCGCACCAGCGCCGAGGTGGACCAGCGCACGCTGCGAGAGATCTATCTCCGCGCGTTCGAACGAGTCGTGCGCGATGCCGAACCGTGGACCGTCATGTGCTCCTACAACCGGATCAACGGCGTGTACGCCTCGCAGAACCGCTGGCTGCTCACCGACGTGCTGCGCGACACGTGGGGCTTCGACGGTCTGGTGGTGAGCGACTGGGGCGCGGTGGCCGACCGGGTCGCAGCCGTCGCGGCAGGCCTCGACCTGCAGATGCCGGGCGATACCGCCGCCGACGACGCCGCGGTCGTCACCGCGGCGTCCGATGGCCGACTCGACGCATCGGCGGTCGATCGAGCGGCGCGGGCCGTGGCCCGGCTGTCGGCACGGGTGGACGCCGGACGGCGCGACGTCACCGTCGATGCCGATGCGCATCACGCGCTGGCCCGGGAGGCGGCAGGCCGCAGCATCGTCCTGCTCAAGAACGAGAACGACCTGCTGCCTCTCGACACGCGGCGGTCGGTGGCCGTCATTGGCGCGTTCGCCGAAGACCCGCGCTATCAGGGCGGCGGCAGTTCGCACGTGACTCCGACGCGGGTGGACTCGCCGCTCGAGGAGATCCGGGCGGCCGTCGACGGCGAGGTGACCTTCGCCCGCGGCTTCGACACGGGCGGCATGGCCGACGCTGGCGCGTTGCGTGCCGAGGCGGTCCGCACGGCAGCGGCCGCCGATGTCGCCGTCGTCTTCGCCGGCCTCGCCGCCAGTCAGGAGTCCGAAGGGTTCGACCGCGACGACATCGACGTGCCCGGCGATCAGCTGGCTCTCCTGGAGGAAGTGGTTGCGGCGCAATCCAACACCGTCGTGGTCGTGTCCGCCGGAGGCGTGTTGCGACTCGCACCGGTGCACGCTTCAGCGCGCGCAATCCTGGGCGGCGCACTGCTCGGGCAGGCGGGCGGCGGTGCGATCGCCGACGTGCTTACCGGTGCGGTGAACCCGTCGGGCCGCGTGGCGGAGACCTTCCCGCTGCGACTGGAGGACGCTCCCAGTTATCCGCACTTCCCCGGCGAGCACTCGCGCGTACGCTACGGGGAAGGCATCTTCGTGGGGTACCGGGGGTACGACGTCCGCGGGCAGGACGTGCTCTACCCGTTCGGGCATGGCCTGTCCTACACGTCCTTCGGCTATGACGGACTCGACCTGGCAGTCGATGGCGAGGGGATCCTCGCCCGGGTCACCGTGACGAATACCGGGGAGCGCGCCGGCCGAGAAGTGGTGCAGCTCTACGCGTCCGTGGCCACGTCGACGGTCAGCCGTGCGCCGCGCGAACTCGTCGGATTCGGGTCCGTCGACCTCGAACCCGGTGCGAGCACGGTCATCTCGGTGCGTATCGAGCGCCGCGACCTCGCGTACTGGGATGACCGGCTGAACCGGTGGGTCGTGGAGGGTGGCACCTACCGCATCGAAGCGGGCGCGTCGAGTCGCGACCTCAGGCTCGGGGAGGACGTCGAGATGGACGGCGACGACGGACGGCTGCCGTTCACACTCGAATCCACCCTCGGCGAGCTGATGTCGGATCCCGTTGGCGCTCAGGCACTCGGCGAAGCGTTCGCATCGTTCGCGCCGGCAGGCGACGGTGGAGGCGAGGCGCTCGGCGTCGACATGCTGCGCATGGCCGCGTCGATTCCCATCGGCCGGATGGTCAGAGGCTTCGGTGCGGGAAGCGGTGTCGGGGCCGCCGAGGTTCAGGCGCTGCTGGATTCGATCAACGCCCGTAATTCGGCGGGGGACTAGGTCGGTAGCGGCCCGGTCAGCTTCGACGGCCGGCACAGTAGCGTCACTGCGATGGTCAGGGCGGCCGCGACGGCGAACCCCGCCTGGACGTTGATCAGGTCCGCGGCGCCGCCGAGGACGAGGGCGGCGATCGGCCGGGAGCCCACGAATCCGACGAGCCACAGGGCCATGATGCGGCCGCGTAGTTCCTCGGGTGCACGCTCCTGCACCACGGTGCTCAGACCCGTCATGGCCCACCCGAAACCGAGGCCGGCGAGGGCGAATCCGGCCAACGCGATCCCGGTGACGGTGCCCACCGCGAGCACCGCGGAACCGACTGCGAGAACGCCGAGTCCTATCGACGAGACCCAGGCAGACGCGACCCGCCCACCCATCAGCGCCAGGCTGGCCATGCCCACGGCCGCGCCGACGCCGAAGACCGCCGACAGCGTTCCGACGAGGCGGCTGTCGCCGCCGAGGGCATCGGCGAGCGAGGGCGCCAGCGTGATCGACGGGTCCGAGGCGATGCCCACCGTGGCCACGGCGAGCAGCGCCAGCAGCAGCGGGCGGTCGTGCCAGACGTACTTGACGGCGGCGCGCACGCGGTAGTCGGTGCCGGAGCGCCTCTTCGGCGGTGCGGGGAAGCGCACGGCGACGATGAAGAGGGCGAAGATCAGGTGCAGCGCGGCCGCCGCGGCGAACGCGGCGCTCGAGCCCAGGTGTGCCGCGAGATAGGCGCCGGCGGCGGGACCCACGATGCGGCCGATGGTCATCGGAATGCTGTTCAGCGCCATGGCGGTCGACAGCTCACCGTCGCGAATGATGTTCGGGACGATCGACTGCATGGCCGGACCGCCCACGACGAAACCGAGTCCCACGAGCAACGATCCGATGAGGACCGGAACGGCCACCGCGAGCCCCAGAAGCCCGGGGTCGGCGAACAGCCACGCTGCCACCAACCCCGACCCGAGGACGCACAGCACTCTGCCCAGCAGGATCTGTCGTGCGGGGTTGCCGGTGTCCGCCCACTTGCCGCTGGTGGGCGTCAGGATCAGCTGCGGGCCGAACTGGACGACCCCGACCAGGCCGACCATCAGGGCCGAACGCGTCGCGTCATAGATGACGATGGCCGCGACGATGCCGTGCGTCCACACCGCGACGACCGCGAACATCTTTCCCCAGAACAGCGCACCAAACACGGGATCGAACATCAGTCCCAGAGCGTTGCGAGGGCGCTGGGTCGATACGGCCTCCGCGGTCATGAGGACACCGCAAACCCGTGCTTCGGAGTCAGCCCGGGGATCGGGGTCGAAGGGCACGGCACCAAATATGCATAGCACACCCATGTTTCTCGAGGCGCCCAGCGGCGTGCGGAGAGGGGCTCACTCCTCGACCCACTCGAGCAGGTCGCCTGGCTGGCACTCGAGCACCCGGCACATGGCCTCCAGCGTGCTGAAGCGGATCGCCTTGGCCCGGCCGTTCTTGAGCACCGCCACGTTCGCCGGCGTCAGCCCGATCCGATCGGCGAACTCGCCGACGCTCATCTTCCGCCTTGCCAACTGCACGTCGATGCGCACGACGACGGGCATCAGATCACCGCATCCATGTCGGTGCGTAGCGCGGTGGCCTGGCGCAGCAGGGCCCGCATGACCACCATCAGCGATCCGAGGACGGCACCGCCGACCAGCAGCAGGAACATCAGCAGCGGCGTCCCGGGGTCGGTCGCATGGAAGCCGACGTAGAGGAATGCGCCGAGGAACGTCACCCATCCGGCTGCGATCGCCCAGATGATCACGTCCACCCACACCAGCGATGCCGGCGTGAAGATGCGGTCGCTCTTGACCATCGTGAGCAGCCTCCAGATGCAGACGAGCACCACCTGGACGCACAGCACCCAGAAGACCGAGACCACCGTCAAGGGCCACCGGAGGTGCGCCTGGTCCGGCGACTCCTGGGCCATGTGCGCGAACTGGCCTGGCAGCGACATGACTTGAAGCAGCAGCAGGACCGCGAACAGCACGACGAGGAAGGTCCTCAGGGCAGGCACGGCCCAACGCTCGAGTGGCATGCATCAAGACTCAATCGATATCTATCGATTGTCAATAGGCGGTCGGCGACCTGAGCGGCCGCGCGTCGACTCAGTCGTCGATGCGGAAGCCGACCTTGAGGGTCACCTGAAAGTGTGCGACCGCACCGTCGGAGATCTCACCGCGCACCGAAGCGACCTCGAACCAGTCCAGGTTCCGCGTGGTCTGGGCGGCTCGGCCGATGCCGTTGCGGATCGCGGTGTCGATGCCCTCGGGCGACGTGCCGACGATCTCGATGACGCGGTAGGTGTGCTCGCTCATCGGTTCTCCCTTCGCGGCCGTCGGGCGGCCGGACGCTGCTGTCGTGTGTCGATCGAGTCGACCACGTCCACGTCGGTCACGCCGCGGTTCTGCTCGGGTGAATTCCAGATCGTGACTTCGCCGCTAGACGTCGGAACTCTCGCGCCACAGATCGATGCCGGAATCGGATGCGTAGCGGTCGATCTCGCTGAGTTCCTCCGCCGTGAAGTCCAAGTTGTCCAGCGCGCCGAGGTTCTCCTCGAGCTGGGCGACGCTCGACGCGCCGACCAGGGTGGAGGCCACCGTGGGGTCGCGCAGCACCCACGCCAGCGCGAGCTGGGCCAGCGACTGACCGCGGCGCTCGGCAATGCCCGCGAGTCCCCGGAGTCGTTCGAGGACCTCGTCGGTCACCAGCTCGTCGTCGAACGTCGGTCGCGCCGTCGCGCGGTCGACGTCACCCGCGGGCCGCTGCAGATAGCGGTCGGTCAGCAGGCCCTGCGCCAGCGCGGTGAACGCAATGGCCCCCATGCCTGCGTTTCCGAGTTCGGCGGTCAGATCGCCTTCGATCCATCGGTTCAGCAGCGAGTACGACGGTTGGTGGATGACCAGCGGGGTGCCCAGACGGCGTGCGATGGCCGCGGCCTCGGACGTCTTGGCTGCCGAGTACGACGAAATGCCAACGTAGCGAGCCTTTCCCGCGCGCACGGCGGTGTCCAGTGCGCCGATCGTCTCCTCCAGCGGCGTGACCGGGTCGATGCGGTGGGAGTAGAAGACGTCGACGTAGTCGAGACCGAGCCGGTCCAGCGAGGCGTCGAGGCTCGCCAAGAGGTAGGCCCTGCCACCGAGCTGGCCATAGGGCCCCGGCCACATGTCCCAGCCCGCCTTGGTGGAGATGATCAGTTCGTTGCGGTAGGGCTTGAAGTCCCGGCGCAGCATCCGGCCGAAGTTCTCCTCGGCAGAGCCATACGGTGGGCCGTAGTTGTTGGCGAGGTCGAAGTGCGTGATCCCGCGATCGAAGGCGTAGCGCAACACTTCTCGTTGCCCGTCGAAGGGGCGGTTGTCGCCGAAGTTGTACCAGAGACCGAGCGATATCGCCGGGAGCAGTAGCCCGGACGTCCCGACCCGTCGGTACGGCATCGCGGCATAGCGTTCCCGCGCCGCTACCCAGGGGTCGTTGGTGAAGGGGACGTCGGAGATCGCCAGATCGTCGGTCATCACCCCATCGTAGGGACCGTCACCCATCGATGAGGGTCATGTCGCGGAGTCAGGCGTCGGCGGGGGTGAAGGCCGGGATCGGGCGCACCGTCTTCAGCATCACGACCGGGATGCGGCGCGTCGTCGACGTCTGGTAGCCGAGGTACGGCGGGTACAGGTGGGTCATGTACGTCCACACGGCGTGACGCTCTTCGTCCTCGGGCTCACGCCACGTTGCCTCGAACGCCTGCGTGGCGATCTGAACGCCGATGGTCTCGCTGTCCTGGATGTTCAGGTACCACTGCGGATGGTCGTCCGCGCCACCCTTGGAGGCCACGATGACGATCTCACCGGCGACGTTGCCGTAAATCAACGGCTTGACGTGCACCCGCCCGGACTTGCGCCCCACGCACTTGATCAGGCAATGGGTGGTCAGTGCGTGGCCGCCCACGGAGCTGAGATCGAGGACGTGACCCTGAGCGCCGCCCGATTCCAGGTAGCTCCGAAGGTGTTCATCCGCCCACTCGCCTCGGGCTGCTCGGATCGATGCGGCGTCTGCGTCGGCCATTCGTCATTCCTCCCGGCTTGATGTTGGGCGACCTCGACCGTACGTGGCGGCGCGAGGAGCGGTCAGGGGGTCTCGGTGAACGCCACGACCGGGATCGTGCGCTTGCCCGCCAGCCGTTCGTACTGGGCGTAGGACGGGATGAAGGTGGTCGCAAGGCCCCACAGCCGGTTCCGCTCGGAGCCCGAGATCTCCTGGGCGAGGAACTCGCCGGTGTATCCGCCCGCGGAGATGGTGACCCGGGGGTGCGCCAGGACGTTGTAGTACCAGGACGGATGTCGCGAGCTGCCGTAGTTGGACGCGATGACGATGGCCCGTCCGCCGTCGGTGAAGTAGGTCAGGGGAGTGGTCCGTCGCTGACCCGTCTTCGCTCCGGTGCTGACGAGCAGCAGTTCGGGCGTCACCATCGCCGTCGACAGCTTGCCCTTGCTCAGGCGGAGCAACTGGCGGTCGACGCGCGGCGCCACCCGCCGGGCCAGCCAGCGGCCGGGCTTGTTGCCCGTCACCCGGGCGCCGTGGCGAAGCAGTGGCGATCCGGCCGTCGGGTCGACCTCGGGTATGCCCATGCGGAAATGCTATTTGACCGCCGAGGTGGGTTGCAGCCAGGCACTGCCCTGCTCGCGGTCGAGCACGGTCAGGCTCTTGTTCTTCAGCGCGAAGACGTAGACCAGCAGGCTGATGCTGATGATCACCGTCACGTAGAAGATGAACCAGCCGATGTTGTCGCCAGACTTGGCGCCCTGGTACAGCAGCGGTGCCGTGCCGCCGAACGCCGAATTGGCAAGGGCGTAGCCCAATCCGACGCCCAAGGCGCGGATCTCGGCGGGGAACAGCTCGGCCTTGACGATGGCGTTGACCGACGTGTACCCGGTCAGGATCACGTACCCGACGGCGGTCAAGGCGAACGCCATCAGCGGCGACTCGGTCTGCGGGAGATAGGTGAGCAGCACGTAGGTGTACAGCACGCCACCGATGCCAAAGAACACCAGCAGCGGCTTGCGGCCCACCCGGTCGCTGAGCAGGCCACCGATGGGCTGCAACAGCATCAGGAAGATCAGCCCCGCCAGGTTGATCCACGTACCCGTCAGCGCTTGGTCCTTGCCGAACGTCGACTTCACGATCGCGGGCGCATTGATCGTGTACGTGTAGAACGCGACGGTGCCGCCCGCGGTGATGAGGAAGACCAGCAGCAGCGGCCGCCAGTGCGTAGTGAACAGCGCCTTGAGCGAACCGGCCGACTGGTCCTTGCCCTCGCGGATGGCCTCGAGGTGCGCATCGCTCAGCGATTCGTCCATCGAGCGTCGCATCCACAACACCACCAGCGCGGAGATGCCGCCGATGAAGAAGCCGATGCGCCATCCCCAGTCGCTGACGGCGTCGACGTCGAGCACGCTGAGCGCGATGAGCAGGGTGAACTGCGCGAGGACGTGGCCACCGACCAGCGTCACGTACTGGAACGAGGAGAGGAAGCCGCGCCGGTTCGCGGTGGCCGCCTCGGACATGTAGGTCGCCGACGTGCCGTACTCACCGCCCGTCGCAAAGCCCTGCAACAGGCGGGCGAGGATCAGGATGACCGCGGCCCACCAGCCGATGACCTCCCTGGTGGGCATGATTGCGACGAGGAACGAACACGACGACATGATCGTGATGCTGAGCATCAGCGCGGCCTTTCGGCCACGGCGGTCGGCGTAGCGGCCGAAGAACCACGAGCCCACCGGCCGCATCAGGAAGGTGACCGCGAAGATCGCGTAGATGTACAGCGTGGAGTTCTCGTCGTCTTGGTCGAAGAACTGCGCCTCGAAGTACGTCGCGAACACGGTGTAGACGTAGACGTCGTACCACTCGACGAGGTTGCCCGCCGAACCCCTGACGGTGTTCAGGACCGCCCGACGGGTGCTGGTCGGCGCGCGGGTGGGACCGGTCGGGACGGGTGACGTCCTATCGCTCATCCGGGCACGGTAACCGAAGCCCTGCCCGTCGTGGGTGTGAACCGCGGCTGCCCGGTGAGTCTGGTGAGGCAACCGAACGTCACTCCGATCGTCAGCCACATCAGCGCTTGTGCGATCAGCGAATACAGCCGGAACTCGGCGAGCAGTTCACCGGGGAAGCCGGGCAGCACGAGCCCGTCGGGTCCGGCGAGCGGCTCGGGCACTTCGTTGAACGCGGGCAGCAAGATCATGGCGCCGACCATCACCGCGAGGTAGCCGCCGACTGCGACGACCGACGCCGCCCAGCCACCCCATCGGCGTGACATCGCCAGTCCTACCGCCAGTGCGATGCCCGCACACACCACTGAGACCACGACGATGGTGAGGAAGCTCGAGGTACGCGCGGCCGCGGTGTCGTCCAGTCCGACACCGGGCGGATTCGCGGGGTACTTGACACCCGGTATCGCCGCGATGGCCACGAACATGCCCGCGGCGACCAGTAGGGCCAAACCGGCGGGATGGATCGTGAGCCCGCGTCGAGCCACGACCGAACGCACCACGGCGTAGGTGACCGCGAACAGAACGCCCATCACGACGGCGAAGACCGTGATCCCCACCGCGGCGCCGACGTTCGATTGAACGGTGCGGCTGAAGAGTTCGTGACCATGGTCATGGCCGGTGCCGAGGAGTTCACCCTCGACGTGTGCGCGCTGCGCCTCGTACTCCACCGCTTGGCCGATCAGCGGTTCGATCAACAGCCTGCTGAAGGCGAAACCGACGATGCCGGCGACGATGCCGGGCAGCAGGTACCGGGCAGCGGACGTCGTCGTACTCAGTGACACGGGAAGCCGAGCAGATGGCGTGCGTCGTGGAGGAATTCGTGCACGTGGGTGTCGGCGCCGAACACCGAGACCGCGCCTTGGTCGAAGCCGACGAAGTAGTAGGCGATCAGCGCAAGCATCGTGACTGCCGCCAAACGGCCGGCAACCGCGGCGGACGCTGCCGCCGCTCCCAGGTCGACGCGGGGGAGATCGAGGGCGGGGTTGAGATTCGTCATCGGTAGGGTCCTCACTTCGGAGCAGCTGAATTAGTGGTCGTGGTCGTGGTCGTGGTCGTGGTCGTGCGCGGCGGGCAGCGCGTGGTCGCCGGCGTCGGTGAGCAGCGGTGCGGTCAGCAACTGGTGCCGATCGACGACGTCCTCGAGCGCCGCCACCCAGTGATCGAAGTACTCCCATTCATTGCGCTCGGTCTCGGGCGTTGCCTCCCAATCACCGATCGTCGCGATCAGGCTCTCCTGGAATTCGCTCCACGAGTAGTGCCGGAACTCCGAAAGCGCCAGCGCCAAACCGAAGGCGCGGCGCTGCCATTCGTGTTCGAACTGAGGTGCGGCCTGGTCGGTCGTGCAGGTCTCGTGCAGCTTCACGACGTCGACCCCGCAGCCGCGACGCCGATCATCGATTCCGTCGTCACGAGATCCATCAGCATCTCGTCGGTGAAGTCCTCGGTGCCCGCAGGACGTTCTGGAATGACGAACCACCGGGAGTGGCCGCTGGAATCCCACACCTTGATCTCCGTGTCGGCCGGGAGTTCGAGGCCGACCTCGGCGAGCACCTTGCGCGGTTCGCGGGCCGCGCGCGAACGGAAGACGGGGTCTTTGTACCAGTACGGCGGCAGGCCGAGGACCGGCCAGGGGAAGCACGAGCACAACGTGCAGATCACCAAATTGTGCACGCCAGGGGAGTTGGCGACCGCCTGCAGGTGCTCGCCTTCGGCTCCGGCCATGCCGTCGGGCAGGTCGAGTTCGGCGATCGCCGCAGGCGTGTCGACCACGACCTTGGCGGCGAAATCGGGATCGGTCCACGCCTTCAGCACGATCTTCTTGCCGTTGAGCGGTGTCATCTCGGTCTCGAAGTAGGCCAGCACCTTGTCCACGGTCTGCGGCGTGATCACACCCTTCTCGATCAGCAGTGACTCCAGCGCAGCGACCTTTTTGGCGCTAACCTCCTCGCGGTCGGGCGGGTAGGCGAATTGGTCGGTCATGACTGCTCCTCCGTCAGTGGTTCCAGATAGGCCTCGAAGAGTTCGGCGTAGAGGGCGAGCGGCCCCTCTTCGGCGCGCGCGCCCCAGATGTCGGTCGGTTCGAACGCCACGATGTAGATCGGCATGGGATCGCCGATGCCGTCACCCGTGTGGCAGAAGTAGGCGTAGTCGCCTTCGAAGACCCGTTCCACCATTCCGACATGGCCGCGCAGGTAGCCCGGTAGCCGGCTGTGGGCGTCGGCGGGGACGTTGGCGATGCGGACCGCGGAGCCGACCGCGAACTTCGGGTGCGCAACGTCGCGTCTCGGGCTGTCGCCCAATCGCAGATAGGCGATGACCTGATCGTCGATGCCCGCGTCACCCTCGTCACCCGATGGCGGTGTGAAGTCGGCGATCCGTTCGGCGAGTTCCTCTTCGGTGATGTACCCCTTGTCGAGGAAGAACTGGGTGATCCCGCCCAGCCACTTCTCGTAATAGCGGTACTTGAAGTAGTCGAACGGGTTCATGGCCTCGGCGCCGGTGCGCAGATCGGCCCATGTCCATTCGTCCTTCAACGCGGTCGGCACGTCGTCGATGGGGTAGGGCGGCACGGCGGAGCCAAGATGGTTGGACAGACCCATCATCGCGACGTGGACGCCGAAGATGCGCTTCTCCCAGTCTTCGATGAAGACCCGCTTCTCCAAGGTCAAGGGTTCCGGCAGGCCCTCGAGCCCGCCGAGGTAGTGCTGCAGTTTCATGATGCCGAGCTTCCTTCTGTCGTCGGGGTATCCGCATGTGCCGAGGGTCGATCGGTTCGCTTGGTCATGACGGTGGCCGCGTACTCGGAGAGCAAGCCGAAAGATGCCCCGAGAGCGCAGGCCACCGCGGCGACCAGACCGGGGTGAGAGATGGTCGTGATCGTCACGTCGTTTCCGGTACCCGCCACGGTGGACACCGTGGACGCGAATCCGACGACGACGGCGGGCGTCGTCGACAGCAGAGGCACCCACGACGCCTGCACCATCACCGCGCTTCCGACGCCGACGGCGACCGCGGTCGCCAACAAGCTCCCTCCCATCAGATGCGCCGCGTAGAGACTGGCCGAGGCGATCACGACGCCGACGAGGTTCGACGCCACCGAACGGCCCCACCCCGCAACGCCACCACCGACGAAGAAGAACGATGCCCAGGCCAGGAATACGACCCAGATGGGCACCGTGATCATCGTTGCGGTCAGCGCAACGGCCAGCCCGCCGAGGACGCCGATACTCAGCGTCAGGGCAAATCGAGAGTCCACGAGAACCACCTTCGGGGTAGCTGTAGGAGGAGAGATGCAGTCGTGCAACCTGATTCGCTGCGACGACGAAGCGATGACTGATCTGCTCCAAGGTTCGCGGCCAGAGGTTGCGCTGGGGTTACGCTGCGGTTTCCTCGGCCGTCGGGAACGGACAGAAAGCGCGCAGTTCCGGACGTCCGCGGTGGCGATGATCCTTGGCTGCCGAGGTGCTCCAGCGTTGCAGCGCAACGTGTCTTGAGATTCCAGCGCGGTCTCGGCGGCCGCCGTTGGTACGGCGGATTCGCGGCCATCGTGTTCGGTGGCCCGCTGCCGCAGACAGCGAGAAGGCGCGTCGGGTGCGAGCATGTGCTGATCGGTGTCACGAAAGGTGGCCATGAAGCCCAGGACGATCGTCTTCGCACTCTACGACAAGGTGACGCTACAAGACGTCGCTGCGCCGCTCGAGATCTTCGCGCGCGCCAACGACTTTGGGGCACGGTACGAGGTGCTGCTGGCCTCGCCCGATGGTGCGGCAGTGGCGACGACCGCTTTCGTGGCACTGAACGTCGACGTTTCCGTCTCGGAGGCGCCCGACCGGATCGACACACTGCTGGTGCCTGGGGGGGTGCCCGCCGACTTCACCTTCACGCCCGGCGAACACGACATTCCCGAGGAGCAGACCCCGGATGCCGTCGAGCCCGCTCTGGACATGGTCCGCGAATTGGCACCGCGGGCTCGCAGGGTCGCCTCGGTGTGTACGGGCGCGTTCGTGCTCGCCGCACTGGGACTGCTCGACGGCCGCCGAGCGACGACGCACTGGGCACACTGCCAGGAGCTGGCCGCCAACTACCCGAAGGTGGTCGTCGAGGCCGACTCGCTGTTCGTCCAAGACGGCCGGTTCATCACCGGTGCGGGTATCAGCGCCGGCATCGATCTGGCCCTTGCCCTCGTCGAGAGCGACTACGGCCCCGACATGGCCCGGCGCGTGGCGCGCTGGATGGTCGTGTTCCTACAGCGGCCCGGCGGTCAGGCCCAATTCAGCGTGTGGACTGAATCGGCTCTGCCGGTCACCGGGGGTCTGCGCGAAACCCTCGACTCCGTGGTGTGCGACCCCGGAGCAGACCACTCCATTGCGGCCATGGCCGCTCGAGCGGCAGTGAGCGAGCGACACCTCGCGCGCATGTTCCGCGAGCAGGTTGGGCTGACGCCGGCCCGATACGTCGAGCAGGCGCGGCTGGAGGCCGCCAAGGTCCTCCTCGCTGCCGGCGACCACAGTCAGGAGGCGGTCGCTCGGCGTGCCGGGTTCGGGTCAGCGGACACCATGCGACGCACCTTCCGCCGCAATCTCGCGGTGTCTCCCAGCACGTATCGAAGTCGGTTCCGCACGACCGGCATCACCAGGGGTCACGGGTAGCCGACGACGGCGAGCGAAGGCGGGCTACGACCTGTCCCTGGCCGCCTTCCAGTCGCCGATCGCGGCGAGGCGTCTGCGCTGCTGGGCAGCCGCGCCGCCGTCGAGCCCCCTGTTGCGCTGCTCGAGATTCGTGGCGACCCGTTCCCGGTGCTCGACGGGGTTGGCGTCGTCGTACTTGAACTTGGCCTCCACGCGCACGATCCTCAGCCGCACGCCCCGGATGCCGGGCAGCATCCGACCGTACGGTTCGGCGTCGGGCGCCACGGCGGCGTGCCGCCCCTCCGGTTGGAAGTCCGACAGCTGGGTGGCCAGTATCCGCGCCTTGCCGTCGGGGTCGTCGACGATCTCTGGCTCGCAGACGAATTGGACGGCCGAGTAGTAGCTGGTGGGCACTCCGTCCTCGTCGGGTCCGCCTGCCTTTGCGCGCCAGTAGGTGGGAACGTAGGCATAGTCGCCGATCACGGCCAGGCGCACCCGGGTGGCGGCTTGCAGGTGCGGCCACACGGGGTTGGGCCGGGCCAGATGGATCAGCAGGTCGTCGCCGTCCAGGGTGAAGTGGGTCGGAACCAGCACCGGCGCCTCGGCGGGGTCGAGGTTGTTGACCGCCAGGGTGCCGAACCTGTCGGTGGACGCCAGCCAGCTCTGCCACTCGTCGGCGTCGAGAGCGGAATCCCATGGGTGGATGAGCATGTCAGTCTCCTTGGTGGGGCGCTGCGTCGTTCGGCACGAGCCTGCGGGTGATCCGCACGTCGGCACCGAGCCGGGTCAGGTGCCCGCAGAGGTCGTCGGCCGCGGCCTGCAGGTCGGCGTCGGTAAGCGGAGCGAGAGCGTCGAGGATGAACAGGGCGGTCGTGGTGTCGTCGCGCAGTGCGGTTCGTCGGCCCTGCCGCCAGTTCCAACGCCGGCACGTCACCCCGGCGTCGTCGCACCACACCACCTCGCCCGGCTCGGGATGTTCGACGACGTCGACGCCCCCGGCAAAGGTGTCGAACGGTTCGTCGCCGACCGCGCGAATCAATCTCGGCGGACCGGCATACCGGGTGAGGTCTTCTCCGCCGATCGGGATGCGGTGCATCACCGACACGGCGTTGTAGACGTCGGTGAGCCGGTTGATCCTCGGTAGTCCCGACTCGACGCGGCGAAGCAGAGCCTCGACGCTGTTGCGGGTGCGCTGGGGCTTGGCGCCGAACGCGCGGTAGGCGTCGCGCCAAGCAGCGATCTCGGGAAGTTGGTCGACCGGGGACTCGGTGAGCGCCTCGCGGGCGGCGGCCTCGGCATCGCGGAGCAGTGCCTCGCTGCCCGCGTCGCCACACCCGGGTTCGATGCCCTCGGCGGCAATCAGCGCGACGCGGTAGTCGGGCCGCAGCGCAAACACCGCGGCGTCGACCCACGCGCGGGTCAGCCACTGCGGGGTCGGCTCGGGTTCAGTCATGACTGGCTCGTGGCCGTGGGGTGCCGGCACCGACACCGGGTTCGAACACCGTGAGCGAGAAGCGGGTTGGCGCCTCGGCCTGGTTGACGTACGCATGGGCGACGTCGCCGGGAAAGGCCACCGCGTCTCCGGCGTTCAGATCGATTGCTTGACCGTCTACGTCGATCATCAGGGCACCGTCGAGCACGTGCACGAGTTCCCGGGTGCCGCCGGCATGGGCTTCGCTGACATGGCTGTCGCCGACCCCCAGCGTCCAATCCCACAGCTCGACGACGTCCGGCGGCGTGGTGCCTGCTACGAGAACGCCGCGCCCGCCGAACTCTCCCGACCACAGCGCGGCGCCATCGCCGGCGCGGGTGATGGTCACCGGCGAGCGTTCGGGCGGCTCCACCAGCGCAGGCAAGCCGACGCCGAGCGCGTCGCTGAGCCGAAGCAGCGTTCCCACACTGGGATTGACCGCGCCCTGCTCGACGCTGACCACCATGCGCCGGCTCACCGCGGCCGCTTCGGCCAGCTGATCCAGCGTCCAGCCGCGCGTCTTGCGCTCGTGTTTCACCCGTGCGCCGATGGCGGTGGCCAGCTTGGCCGCATCGTCGTCCATGGGTGCACTATAACGCACTCCTAGTGCAACCCCGTGGAGCGCGGTGGCGGCGTGCTCAGCCCATCGCGATGCGGACGTTCTTGATCTGCAGGAACTCGTTGAGGCCGTCGAGCCCGCCGGTGCGGCCGAAGCCGCTCTGCTTGTAACCGCCGTACGGGCCCTGCGGCGCCATGTCGCTGAACGTGTTGATCCACACCGAACCGGCTTCCAGCCGGCGCGCGACGCCATGAGCGCGACGCAGGTCGCGGGTGTGCATGAAGGCGTTCAACCCGTAAGGGGTGTCGTTGGCCAGACGCACGGCTTCGGCCTCGTCGGAGAACCGGATGATCGACACCACCGGTCCGAACGTCTCGAGCTGGGCCAGGTTCGACGAGTTGTCCACGTTGCCCAGCACCGTCGGCTCGACGTAGTAGCCGTCGGCGAGTTCCGCGCCGATGCGGTGCCCGCCGGTGAGCAACTCACCGGCCCGCCCGTCGACTGCCTCGCCGACCGCACCGAGGATGCGATCCACCGCCGCCTCGTTGATGACCGGGCCGAAACCGACCGTCGGATCGAAGGGATCGCCTACCTTGGCTGCCCCGACCACGGCCAGGAAGCGCTCGGTGAACGCGTCGTAGACCGAGTCGTGCACCAGGAGGCGACTTGCGCACGCGCAGCTCTGCCCCGACTGCATCAGCGGGCCCTGGTGCGCCGACAGCATGGCTGCCGCGTCGAGGTCGGCGTCGTCGAAGACGATGTTGGCGGACTTGCCGCCGAGTTCGGCCACCACCGGCGTGAGATTAGTTGCGGCCGAACGGATCACGGCGCGTGCCGTGGTGCCTCCACCGGTGAAGTGGATCTTGCGGATTCCGGGATGGCGCACCAGGGCGTCGCCGCCATCGGGACCCGCGGGCACGACGTTGACCAGGCCTGCTGGGAGGCCGGCTTCGAGGCACAGCTCGCCGAACCGCAGTGCGGCCAACGGTGCCAGGTCCGAGGGCTTGAACACCACGGCGTTGCCTGCCGCCAGGGCGGGCGCGACGCAGCTGCCCGCGACGGCGAGGGCACCGTTCCAGGGGGCGATGACCCCGACCACGCCGTACGGTTCCCGTTCGACGAGGTTGACGTCGAAGGAGCCGTGGACGGGCGTGCTGAGGCCGTGCGGCTTGTCGACGTAGCCGGCGTAGTGGCGCAGGAACCTCTCCAGGAGCAGCGCCGTGCCGGCATAGGACACCGGGACCCCATAGTCGTGCACGTTGAGCGCCGCGAGTTCGTCGAGGTGTTCTCCGACGACGTCGGCGAGGTCGATCAGCAGGTCGCGGCGTCGGTCAACGGTGAGCGCGACCCACTCGCGTTGCGCCCGTGCGGCTTCGGTGACCGCCAGGTCGATCTCCACCGCCGAGGCCAGCGCGACGGTGGTGTTCGGTGCGCCGGTCGCGGGATAGAGGTGTTCGTGCGTGCCCGCCGAGGTGGCCGTGATGCGGTCGCTGCCGATCAGCAGCCCCACCGGCCCCGGTGGAGCGGCGGGGCGGGTGAGCGCCGCCGCGGTCACGAGGCCGCCTCGGACGTCGCTTCGGCGAGCACGCGCTGCTTCTGCACGCCGATGGCGGAGTCGAGGTGAGATGCCTTGGGCCAGCCGTAGTACGCGGCGAAGTGCAGGGCGACTTCGTCCATTTCGTCGAACGAGACGTCACCACTCTTCAGGGCGGCGTACACGTGGGATTGGATGGGCAGTTCTGCGTCCTGGAAGGCGACGCAGGCCACCGTGACGAGGCGCCGCTCCTTCATGCCGAGTCCGGGACGAAGCCACATCTCGCCGAAGACGAAGTTGAGGATGCCCGCACCGGAGTACGGGTTGTCGCGGACCGGCGCGAACGGGATGCAGTTGATCTCCTTGAACGATCGTTCGCCGCCCTGCAGGCGGAGTTCGGGGTCGCTCTCGGTGGCCAACGGCAGCAACGGATCCGGTGGCGTGTCGGCCAGCCCGCGCTCGCCGAGTATCCGCGCCCACTGTGCGTCTACCACGATGTTGAAGCGCGACGCCTTCGGCCAACCCGCGTAGACCGCGAAGTGCAGCACCGTCTCCCGCATCTCGGTGATGCTGAGATCGCCGCTATTCAGCGCCGCGTAGACGTGTTGTTCCAGCGGCTCGTCGGCGTCGGCAGCGGCCACGCAGGCCAGCGTGACGAAGCGGCGGTCGCGCCGGCTCAGGCCCGGACGCGACCAGATCTCGGCGAACACGAAGTCGATCAACCCGTCGGCGATCGCCGGGCTGCCGTCGGAGGGTGCATCGACCGTCATCACTTCGGCGTACTGCCGAAGGCCGGTCTCGCGGCGGTGTGCTGTGTTCATGGTTCGTCCTATCTGATGGTGACGCCGGCGTCGACCTTGAACTGCAGTCCGGTGACGTACCGCGATTCGTCCGAGACCAGGAAGAGCACCGCGTTGCTCACGTCGACGGGTTCGATCAGCGGTGTGGGGAGGGCGTTGCCGAAGAGCGGAGCGAGGTCGGTTCGCGTCTCGGCGAGCAAGGTGTGAATCGTCGCGGGCGCCATGCCGGTCATGACGCCGGTCGGGTGCACGGTGTTGACGCGGACGCTCTGGGCGGCAAGCTCGTTGGCGAGTGCGACGCTCATGCCGACGATTGCCTGCTTGGAGGCCGTGTACGGGATGTGCAGGGGATTGCCCTTGATGGCCGCAGCCGAACTGATGTTGACGAGGCTGCCGCCGCCCTGCTCGAGGATGAAGGGGAGCGCGGCCACGCACGTGTTCCAGGCGCCGATCAGGTTGACGTCCAACACGAGCCGCCAGTGTTCGTTGGTGGTCTCGCTCCACAGCCCGGCGGTGAGGACGCCGGCGTTGGCGACGGCGGCGTCGAGGCCTCCGAGTTCCGTGGCGGCGTCGGCGACGGCGTGCTTCATCGCATTCTCGTCGCGGACGTCGACCACCTTGGTGACCGCTCGGCGTCCGTGGGCGCGCACCAGGCGCGCGGTCTCCTCGAGGTCGTCGATCGACGCCAGTGGGTACTCCAGGCCCGGCAACGATTCGCAGACGTCGATCAGTACGACGTCGGCGCCCTCCTCGGCCAGCCGGACCGCGTGGCTGCGGCCCATGCCACGGGCCGCGCCGGTGATCATTACCCGCTTGCCGGCGACCCGGCCGTCGGAGGCGCTCACAGCTTGTTGCAGAAGCCCGCGTCGACGGGGAGGGTGACCCCCGTGACGTACTTGGCGTGATCCGAGACCAGGTAGGCGATGGCGGCGCTGATGTCCTCGGGTTCGAGCATGCCGATCGGCATCGGATTCTGCAGGTGCGGTCCGCCGCCGTCGGGCATGTTGGCCAGGAAGTCCTGCATCTGCGGATTCATCGCCATCATCGTGTTCACCGCCGTCGGGTGCACGGTGTTCACCCGGATACTTTGAGCGGCAAGCGCATTGGCGAGCGTGCGCATCAGTCCCACGATGCCGTGCTTGGACGCGGCGTACGCCAGCCCGCCGCCCTGCAGTCCACCGAAACCCTTCAAGCCGGCCGTCGAGCTGGTGAAGACGATGGACCCGCCTCGTTCGCCGGCGATCAGGTGGGGGATGGCGGCCTTGGCGGTGTGGAACGCCCCGACGAGGTTGACGTCGAGGACGTCGGTCCACTGCTCGAGTTCCTCCTCGATGCTCAGCTCGCGAAAGGCCATCGTCGCGATGCCCGCGTTGGCCAGCACGATGTCGAGTCGCCCGAAGTGCGCGACGCCGGCGTCGAGGGCGGACTTGAGTGCGTGGTAGTCCCGGACGTCGGCGACCGAGCCAACCATCTTGCTGCCCTTGGCCTCGACCAGTGCGATGGTCTCGTCGAGTTCGTCCCGCGACGCCATCGCATAGCCGTTGGACGCGATGTCGGCGCAGATGTCGACGCCGACGATGTCGGCTCCCTCGGCAGCCAGCCGGACGGCGTGGCTACGGCCCTGCCCTCGGGCCACCCCGGTGATGAACGCGACTTTGCCGTCCAGGGAACTCATCGATCCTCGCTTCATTGCCGTGGTGGTCACATCGGGTACTGAGCCATGACCTGGGTAACACGGTTACTGGAGGTACAGTAACCTGGTTACACGTCGACGGCAAGGGGCGTTCCGTGGGGAAAGTCGAAGCGGCAGAGGCTGGTTCACGCCAGCCAGATGGCCGAATCCTCGACATCGTCGTCGAGATGCTCGAAACGGACGGCTACGACGCCGTTGCGTTGCGCGAGGTCGCCCGCCGCGCACGGACGTCCCTGGCGACCATCTACAAGCGGTGGGCCAACCGAGACGAACTGATCCTCGCCGCGCTGCAGGCCTGGATGACCGAGAACCGCTACTCCCGGATGCCACGGCCGGCGCGGGCTCCGGACGAATCCATGTCCGACGGTCTCACCCGGCTCTTCCGCGCCATCTTCGAACCGTGGGAGCAACACCCCGCGATGCTGGCCGCCTTCTATCGAGCCAGGTCCTCCCCGGGCGGCCAGGCGCTGCTGCACCAGGGCTTGGACGTCGTCGTCCCCGCAGGCATGGAGGTGCTCGCAGGCGTCGACGAGCGGTTCATCGCCGACCTCGATGCCGTGATGTCCAGCCTGGTCTACGGCCTGCTCGGCAGGTTCACCGCCGGCGAGATCGCGATCACCGACATCGTGCCCGCCCTGGAGCGGGCCGTGTACTGGATGACCAGTGGCTACGACGCGACGGCTCGGGCTCGGCTCGAGGGGTGAACCGCGTCCCACGTGTAGACGTCGTGGGACGGCAGCCCCGTTCACGACGCTTCGACGGGCGTGAACTCGATGTGCAGGTCGGTTAGCCCGCGCAGCAGGAACGTCGACTCGTAGTCGTACCGCCGGTCGTGGGCAGGGCCATGTGCCTCGGTGCTGACGGTGATGTCGCGCATGCGGTCGAGGAGGCGGTGCACGGTGATCCGCCCTTCGACGCGAGCCAGTGGAGCGCCTGCGCAGGTGTGGATGCCGCGGCCGAAGGCGATGTGCTCGCGCACGTTCTTGCGGTCCAGGCGGAACTCGTGCGGATCCTCGAACTTGGCGGGGTCGCGATTGGCGGCGCCCAGGCACAGCATCACCACCGTGCCGGCGGGGATGCGCACGCCACCCAGCGTGGTCGTCTTGCGTGCCAGGCGGAAGTCGACCTTGGTCGGACTCTCCATCCGCAACGCCTCCTCGATGAACGCCGGTATCGACTTTCGATGCTCACGAAGCTGTCGCTGCAGCTCCGGCCGATCGCCGAGCGTCTGAACCGCGGCGCTGAGCAGTTTCGTGACGGTCTCCTGGCCGGCTGCGAACAGGAACGTGGCGGGCCGGACGACCTCGAGCAGCTCGGGCACCGAACCGTCGGGATAGGTGGCGGCAGCCATGCCGCCGAGCACGTCGTTGCGCGGATCGCGCCGTCGTTCCGCGATGTAGGCGCTGAACTTGTCGTCGAGGTACTCCAGCGGGTTGAGCCCCACCGCCGCACCGTCGAGGGCACCGACGCGGTTGCCCTCCGGCTTCTCGGCTCCGAGCGCCCGACGGAACTCGGCACGGTCTTCCGCGGGCACGCCGAGCAGGTCGGTGATGGCCAGGGTCGCGAACGGCCTGGCGTACTCCGACAGGAACTCGCACCGCTGGTTGCCGATGAACTCGTCGAGCTGGGTGTCGACGAGTTCCCACATGAACTCCTCGTTCTCGGCGAGCCTGCGCGGCGTGAGGAGCCTGCTGAGCAGCGACCGGGCCCGTTCGTGGGCAGGTGGATCCATGACCACCATGTGCTCGTGGATCGGGAACTCGTGCCGGTGTGCCTCGATCTGGGCGGTGATGTCATCGCCGTCGGGCTCGAACGGAAGCGGCGGGAACGGCCCGCCGATGGCATTGACCGCAGAGAACGAGTCGGTGTCCTTGAACGCCGCCATCACCTCGGCGTAGCCGGTCACCGCAACGACCCCGTGGTGCGGCTCCCGGTAGACGGGACCGTGACTGCGCAGGTGCTCGTAGTAGTCGTAAGGATCCTGCGCGATGGTGGCGTCGGTGAAGTAGTCCGCCGAGGCGAGATCAGTCATGCAGTGGTCCTCTCGGTTCGCATACTCATCAAAAACTGATCGATCGATCAAATCAATGCGATGGTCATGGATAGCACGCGTCCAATCGGACGGTCAAGGACCGGATCGCGTGCGCCGTATATGCTTCCGGTCAGCCGATTACGTAGGGAACGTCGACATGCCTGCCGCCAGTAGACCCAAGGAGAAGGACGCAGGCGCGCGCCTGCGCTTGATCGAGGCAACCGCTCAGATCATGCGCGACGAGGGGTATGCCGCGGCGACGTCGCGGAGGGTCGCAGCCCTGGCTGGCGTGAAGCCGGCATTGGTGTACTACTACTTCGACACCATGGACGATCTGTTCCTGGCTGTGCTCCGCGCCGGCGCCGAGGTATCGCTGCAGCAGATGCGACGTGCCCTGACCGACGACAACCCGCTGCGTGCACTGTGGCTCGTCAACTCCGATCCCCGCCGCACCGGCCTCAACACTGAGTTCATGGCGCTGGCCAACCACCGCAAGGTGATCGGCGCCGAGCTGAAGGCCTACGCCGAGCGGGTGCGCGACATCGAGACCGCCGCGGTGACCGTTGCCCTGCGCGCCCACGGCGTGGACCTCGAGGCCTTTCCGCCGATCGTGATCTCGATGCTGCTGGCCCAGATGGCCCGCAGCCTGTGCAACGAGGTCGCCATCGGCGTCACCGACGGGCACGACCAGATGTCGTCGTTCATCGAACGATTCCTGGTCCAGTACGACGCGAGCGCGTCACCCGGAACCGACCGCTGAGGCGCTCGCCGAACTACTTCAGCATGCTGCCCGCGTCGACCGTCACCGGAAGCCCGGTCACGTAGCGCGACTCGTCGGAGGCGAGGAAGAGCACCGCGTTGCTGATGTCCTCCGGCTCGACCCAGCCGACGGGGAGCACATGCATCATCTTCGCGACGACGGCCATGTCGTCGGGACCCGGGTTCTCCAGATCGGGGCGGAACAGCCGCATCGTGCCCTCGTTCATGAACATCGGCGTGTTCACGTTGGTGGGGTGCACCGAATTGACCCGGATCGAGTGCTCGCCCAGTTCGACGGCGAACGTGCGCATCAGGCCGACCACCCCGTGCTTTGCCGCGATGTAGTGGCCCGTGTGCGGGTACGCCTTGAGACCCCCGACCGAACTGGTGAGCACGATGGAACCGCCTCGGCCACCCGAGATCAGGTGCGGCACGCCGGTCTTGACGGTCTTCCACACCCCCGAGAGATTGACGTCGATCATCTCCTGCCAGTCCTGCTCGCTGGTCTTGTGCAGCGTCTGCCCGCCGTTGCCGATGCCTGCGTTCGCCACGATGACGTCGAGCCGTCCCAGCTGTTCGACGCCGCCATCCACGGCGGCCTTCAGGCTGTCGTAGTCGCGGACGTCGACCTCTGCGGTGACGACGCGGCGGTTCAGTCCCTTGATGAGATCGGCGGTTTCGGCCAGATCGTCTGGTGTCGACGGCGGGATCACGCTCGTGCTGCTGATTGGCCCGCACACGTCGACGGCGATGATGTCGGCGCCCTCCTGGGCCAGTCGCAGCGCGTGGCTGCGCCCCTGCCCGCGCGCTGCACCCGTGATGAAGGCGACCTTGCCCTCGACCCGACCGCTCATCATGTCCTCCACTCCCGACGGCGACCGTGCGACCACGGGCGCGTCGATTGAAACTGATCGACTGATCAGGAACACTCCCAGGGTCGGGTCAGAGAGTCAAGGGCTCGGCGAGGGGTTGTGCGCTCGAGCGTGGGGCTCGTGCACGCGAAAGCGGCCGATTCCGTGCACGGGGCCCACGGACGAGGCGTGGGATCAGGTGCGTGGTTTCGAGCCGAGCACCTCGACCGGCGTGATCACCGGTGGTGCGCTGAACAACTCGTCGCCGAACTCCTCGAGCGCGGCTCTGACCTCGCCATGAAGGTGAACCCCGCGGTCGTCGGCGGTGTCGAAGGTGTCGAAGATCCCGAATGTCGTTGACCCCGAACGGAAGGCGTACCACGTCCGCGTGCCGTGCTCGGCTTCGACCAGCTGCCTAGCCTTCTTCAGGAACTCGATCACGTCGTGCTGGCGTCCCGGGATCGCCTCGAGCGTGACGAGGAACCCGAATGCCTGTCCTGCGTCCATGTTCGCCTCCGATGTAAACCGATCAGTTTCTACGATCTCGACCTCACCGTAGTCGACGCGTGCTCAGATGTAAACCGATCGGTGTGCATCGACCGCTAACTGACGCCATTTGGATGATCCACGTCACATCGAGCCCTCGTGCGGAATGCATGGGCTACCGCGGCGCCTTGCGCGTAACGCGGTCAACACCGTGGTAATCACCTACAGCAGAACGGAATACGCTCATGTCCAACCAACCCGTCCTATTCATTCACGGCTTGTGGATTCACGCCTCGGCGTGGGAACCGTGGGCTGCGCTCTATCGACGTGAAGGGTACGGACCCATCGTCGCCGGATGGCCGGGTGACGGCACCACGGTCGAAGCCACGCGTCGAGCCGGCGACCGCGTCGGCGGCCGTGGCGTGGCCGACGTGGTTGCCCACTACGCCCGGTTGATCGACACGCTGTCGGTACGTCCGGTGGTCATCGGCCATTCGTTCGGCGGGTTCATCGCCCAGCGACTGCTCGACGACGGGTACGCCACCGCGGCGGTCGCCATCGACCCGGCCCCCATCAGGGGCGTCACCAAGCTCCCGTGGTCGCAGATCCGCTCTACGCTTCCGGTGTTGAAGAGCAAGAAGAACCGCGACCGCGCAATCACGCTGACAGAGCGCCAGTTTCGATACGCAATCGCGAACGCCGTGCCGCGCGACGAGGCTCGCGGCCTCTACCGTCAGTTCTCCATTCCGGCACCAGGGCGGCCGCTGTTCGAGGTGGTGGGCGCCAAGAAGGACGCCGCTTCACCCACGCAGGTCAACGTCGCGAACCACGACCGCGGACCGCTGCTGATCGTCGGCGGTGGACGCGACCACATCGTCGCGGAGGCGGTGACCCTGCAAACGGCGGAACTCCACTCGGCGTCGCGCGCGACCACTGATTACCACGTCTTCCCCGACCGCGGACACTCACTCGTCATCGACGCCCGATGGCGCGAGGTTGCGGACCTGACCGTCGGCTGGGTCAACGCACATTCGACGCCAGGGAACCTGCGGCACAGCGAGGTACGGTCATGACCCACGACGACCTCTACCTCGTCACCGGAGCCACCGGCAAGACGGGCGCCCACGTCGTGCGGCTGCTGAGAGCCGAAGGCCTACGCGTACGTGCGCTGGTGCACGGCATCGACGAGCGGTCGGCCGCTCTGACCGAACTCGGTGCCGACGTGGTCACCGGAGATCTGCGTGACTTCGACGACGTGAGTTCGGCGATGGCCGGCGTGACCGCGGCGTACTTCTGCTATCCCATCGACCCCGACGGGCTGATCGACGCGACGGCCGTCTTCGCGCAAGCCGCGACCGAGGCAGGCGTTCGCGCGGTGGTCAACATGTCGCAGATCAGTGCACGGCGGGAGGCGAAGAGCCACGCCGCTCAGAACCACTGGCTGGGGGAGCGGCTACTGGATCGGGCGGCGTTCATGACCACTCACCTGCGCCCCACCTTCTTCGCCGAGTGGCTGGCCTGGCAGTGGTCGCGGGACGACGACGGCGGGGTGCTGCGGCTGCCTTTCGGGGAGGGTCGGCACGCTCCGATCGCGGCGCAGGACCAAGCCCGCGTGATCGCGGCCATCCTGCGGAATCCGGCCCCGCACGACCGTCAGATCTTCCCGCTGTACGGTCCGGTCGAGGCCGACCACCACGGGATCGCCGGCGAGATGGCTCGGGTTCTCAGGCAACCGGTGCGGTACGAGCCGGTCGAGATCGAGACCTTCGCGGACGCGTTGCGGGCGCAGGGTTACGGCGAGTTCCTGATCCAGCACCTGACCAACGTGGCGCAGGACTATCGCGACGGGATCTTCGCCGGCACCAACAACCTCGTCGAAGTGATCACCGGATCTCCGGCGCAGACGGTCGCGCAATTCACCGCCTCGAACCGCGATGCCTTCCGCGGCGAAGGTCAGCGGGCGTCCTGGCGGCGCGTGCGCGAGCACGTCGGGTAGGCCGTGCGGTGGCACCCGGCAGTCAGGGACCGCTCACCCTGCCGGGTGCCAGCCCCGCATCGCCTCGTCCATCTGGTCGTCGTCTAGCGCGTCGACGGCCAGCGGTTTCTGGCCGTCGCCCTGTCGCATGCCGTCCAGTAGAAGCGCGACGTAACGGCGCCAGAGTTCCGGCTCGACGTGGCCGGCCCATTCGCTGACCGTGCCGGCCAGCATTCCGATGATCGGCATGTCGGTGTGCTCCACGTCGGGGCGCAGGTAGCCGTCGTGGCGGGCCCGCTCGACCAGCTTCGAAATCGGTGGACTGAGGCGGTCGCGTGCGCATTCGACGCGGTATCCGCCGTATGCCTTGCTGTAGACCATCTCGCGCAGGCCGCGGTCGGTCGCGGTCAACTCGCACAGGTGCTCGACGAACCACACGAAGCCGTCCCACGAATCCTTCTGCAGCAGCGCAGTTTCCGCCAGGCACACCACCTGCTCGATGCCATCCTCGAAGATCGCCTCGACGAGTTCTTCCTTCGTCGCGAAGCGCCGGTAGACGGTGCCCACGCCGACGTTCGCGTGACGGGCGACGTCGTTGAGCGTTGCCTCCATGCCCTTTACGGCGAACAGCTCACGGGCAGCCTCGAGCACGAGCTGCCTGTTGCGTTCGGCGTCCTTGCGCAGGCCGCGGCACGGTTTGTCAATCATCGCCCCCACTTTAGTGATGTGCGCGACTCAAGGGCCATAACCGGATTGACTCTATCCACTTCGGGACTTAGATTGCCTATCTAGATCACCCGTCGGGGGCCGGTCTACCTAGTCCTTCGTCGAAAGGCTCGACCGTGTCTCCAACGATCGAGGACACCCGCGCCAGGGCGCGGTGCCCATGGTGATCGCCGCCGTCAAGCGCGTCTGGCTACCGGTCCTGGTCGTCGCGGCCATCGCGATCGGCGTCGTGAGCGTCGGTAATCTTCGGTCCGTCTTCGGCTCCGATGGCGCCGTCGTGACGCCGGTCGGATCGGACACCGCGGACTCGTTCAACCCGAAGGTCGTCACCTACGAGGTGTTCGGATCCGGCAGCACCGCCGTCATCAACTACACCGATCTGGACGGGTTGCCGCAACGCACGGGCGAGGTCAGCCTGCCGTGGTCGTTGCGGCTCGAGACCACGGTCCCGTCGGTTCAGCCGAACCTCGTCGCCCAGGGCGACGGTGGCTCGATCGGCTGTCGCGTCACCGTCGACGACGAGGTCAAGGACGAAAGGTTCGCCGACGGCGTGAATCCCGCAACGTACTGCTTGGTGAAGGCGGCATGACCAGCACCCTCGAAGGCAACCCGACCAGTCCGATCCCACGCGCCCGGCACGCCGCCCGGCCCCCGGTGGCGCGCTTCATCCGTCTGTTCGCCGTTCCGATCGTCCTGGTGTGGATCGCGATCATCGCGATCCTGAACACCACCGTGCCGCAGCTCGAAGAGGTGGGGAAGCTGCGCGCGGTGTCGATGAGCCCCAACGATGCACCCTCGCTCATCGCGACGAAGCGCGTCGGCGAGGTGTTCCAGGAGTACGACACCAGCAGTTCGGTGATGATCGTCCTGGAGGGCGACGACCCGCTGGGGCCGGACGCCCACCAGTTCTACGACGAAATGGTGCGCGAGCTGCGCAACGACACCACCCACGTGCAGCACGTCCAGGACTTCTGGGGTGACACGCTGACCGCGGCGGGCGCCCAGAGCATCGACGGCAAGGCCGCCTACGTGCAGGTGTACATCGCCGGAGACCAGGGCGAGACACTGGCGAACGACTCGGTGGCCAGCGTCCGCGACATCGTCGCGAGCGTCAAGGCACCTCCGGGTGTCCAGGCGTACGTGACGGGCCCCGCCGCGACGACCACGGATCAGAACGAAGTCGGCGACGCGAGCATGAAGACGATCGAGGCGCTGACGTTCGCGGTCATCACCGTCATGCTGCTACTCGTATACCGGTCCGTGATAACGGTATTGGTGACGTTGTCGATGGTCGTCGTGGGATTGCTCTCGGCGCGCGGCATCGTCGCCTTCCTCGGCTACCACGAGGTCTTCGGCCTCACCACCTTCGCGACGAACATGCTGGTGACGCTCGCCATCGCCGCGGCCACCGACTACGCCATGTTCCTGATCGGCCGCTACCAGGAGGCGCGCCGGGCAGGCGAGGACCGAGAGTCCGCGTATTACACGATGTTTCACGGCACCGCGCACGTGGTGCTCGCATCGGGTCTCACCATCGCGGGCGCAACGCTGTGCCTGCACTTCACCCGGCTGCCGTACTTCCAGACGATGGGCTTCCCGCTCTCGATCGGCATGACGATCGTGGTCGCGGCCGCGCTCACTCTCGGACCCGCCCTCATCTCGATCGTCACCCGCTTCGGAAAGGTGCTGGAGCCGAAGGGATCCGGACGTGCCAGAGGATGGCGCCGCATCGGCGCGGCCACCGTGCGCTGGCCTGGCGCGGTCCTCGTCATGGCCATCGTGCTCGCGCTCATCGGGCTGCTGACGCTGCCCGGCTACCACACCACCTACGACGACCGGATCTTCCTGCCCGACGAGGTGCCTGCGAACGTCGGCATGGCCGCCGCCGACCGCCACTTCTCCGACGCCAAGATGAACCCGGAACTCGTGATGGTGGAAGCCGATCACGACCTGCGCAACCCGGCGGACTTCCTGATCATCGACAAGATCGCCAAGGCCATGGTCCGCGTGCACGGCATCGCGCAGGTCCAGACGATCACCCGCCCGGACGGCAAGCCGATCGAGCACGCCTCGCTCGCGTACTCCGTGAGCCAGGGCGGCACGGGCCAACTCATGAACAACGACATGCAGCAGACGGTGCTGGCCAACACCCTCAAGCAGGCCGACGAGATGCAGGTGACCATCGACTCGATGACCAAGATGCAGGGCATCACGCTGCAGATGGCCGACGTCACCCGGCGGATGGCGGAGAAGTTCAGGAACACCTCGGCCGACACCAACGAGATCCGCGACCACCTCGCGGACTTCGACGACTTCTTCCGGCCGATCCGCAACTACTTCTACTGGGAGCCGCACTGCTACGACATCCCGGTCTGCTGGGCCTTGCGGTCGATCTTCGACACGCTCGACGGCATCAACACGCTGTCTGCCGACATCCAGGACCTGGTGCCCGACATCGAGGAACTGGCAGATCTGACACCGCAATTGGCGGCGCTGATGCCCGCGATGATCCAGACGATGAAGAACCAGAAGCAGATGATGCTCAACCAGTATCAGGCGCAGAAGGCACAGCAGGACCAGAACATGGCGATGCAGGACGACGCCACCGCGATGGGCAAGGCGTTCGACGCCGCGCGCAACGACGAAACGTTCTATCTGCCGCCCGAGGCGTTCGAGACCGCCGACTTCAAGCGCGGTATCAAGCTGTTCCTGTCGCCAGACGGTCACGCCGTGCGTTTCACCGTCTTTCACCAGGGCGACCCGTTGAGCGAGGAAGGGACGTCGCACATCGAGCCGCTGCGCATCGCTGCTGCCGACGCCATCAAGGGCACACCGCTGGAGGGGTCGACGGTGTTCGTCGGCGGTACCGCAGCGATGTACAAGGACATGCAGCAGGGCGCCGACTACGACCTGTTGATCGCGGCTGTCGCCGCGCTGATCCTCATCTTCCTCATCATGGTGATCCTCACCAGGGCGATCGCCGCGGCCGCCGTGATCGTCGGCACCGTGGTGCTCAGTCTCGGTGCGTCCTTCGGCCTCTCGGTTCTCCTGTGGCAGCACCTCATCGGCATCCCGCTGCACTGGATGGTGCTGCCGATGACGGTCATCGTGCTGCTCGCGGTCGGCGCGGACTACAACCTGCTGCTGGTCTCGCGCATGAAGCAGGAGATCCACGCCGGGCTGCACACGGGCATCATCCGGTCGATGGCTGGCACCGGGTCCGTCGTCACCTCGGCCGGTCTGGTGTTCGCCTTCACGATGGCCGCCATGGCGGTCAGCGAGATGATCGTCATCGGGCAGGTCGGCACCACGATCGGTCTCGGACTGCTGTTCGACACGCTGGTCGTGCGGTCGCTGATGACGCCGTCGCTGGCAGCCCTACTGGGCCGGTGGTTCTGGTGGCCGCGGCACGTCCGGCTGCGTCCGGTGCCGAAACCGTGGCCCCGAAGCGATGATTCGGCCGCTACGAGCCCTGTGCAGCCTGCGGTCCCCTGATCGCTCCCAGCACGAGGCCGACGACGCTGTACTCGCCGCTGCTGACCATGCCCACACCGAGATCGGTGTTGCGGCAGTCGAGGATGTGGCCGTTGCCGAACGACATTGCCTGGCTGATCGCCGACGCCGTCGGAGCCGACGTCGCCACGATCGGAGTCGGCACGCCCGGGTAACCGTTCGCGTCGAGCGCGCCCGCTCGGACGAGTTGCTGCGCGGCGGCCTCGAGTTGGGGGGAGTAGGCGAGATCGGGGCAGCCGGAGCGCTCACGTACCGACGCGACGGCTTCGGTGATCTCGTCGAGGGTGGGGTCGGCGTGCGCCGCTGGCGCCAGAACGAGCCCGAACACCGCGAGGGCGCCGGCGATCACGATGGGTGTGCGGTCGAGCCTGCTCATGACGGTCGGTCTCCTTCACGCCGCGACGTTCGCTGCTCGAAGGATGGCACGTCAGGGCCCTCGTGGAAGCGGAACTCGATTAAGCGCTCCGGCTAAACGGGGCTAGCGCAACCGGGGATTGCGCTCGTCGCGGGCGGTGGCGTGCAGCCCGACGGCGAATGCCGTCTGGTCGGAATGCACGAGGGGGTCGCGGCCGGTGATCTCCTGGATGCGGGCGAGCCGGTGCCGCACCGTGTTGGTGTGCAGGTACAGCGCCCTGCCGGTCTCGCTCAGCGAGCAGTTCGCGTCGAGGAAGGCGCGCAGGGTCCGGACGTGCTGGGTCCCGCGCGCACGGTCCATCTCCGCCAGCGGATCGATCAACTGCTGCTTGAACGGGGTCAGCTGAGCCAGCGGCAACTGCTCGAGCAAGCTCTCGAAGGTGCTCAGCTGGTCAGGGCCGACGTGACCGCCGCGGTACCGAGCCAGGTCCAGCGCGATGCGGGCCTGGGCGATGGCCGAACCGATCTCCGTCATGGCCACCGCGGCCGAGTGACCGGACGGCAGGGATAGATCGTCGGTGACGTCGAAGGGTTGTGCCGTCAACATCAGACACAGATCCGGCGCGTCGCCGATCAGGGCGTCCGGCAGTGCCATCGACAGCAGCGCACCCGCACCGGCGGGCCACGCCGAGCAGGTCACCTCGTCGGCGGTGAAACCCGGCCACTCGATCAGTTGGCTCAAGGCGTCGGGGAGCAGCATGCGCCGCTCGACCAGCGACAGCAGTTGGCCGACGCGTTCCCTGGCCAGCACGGCCTCGATGTCCCGTTCCCCCTGCGCCGCGCGCACGAAGCGTGCGATGAGGTCCAGTAGTGCGGCTTCGGGCTGCTCGCCGCGGCCGATCCACACCAGGGTCCCGAGCCCGGGCACGGCAACGGTGGCTACCCGATCGTCGCCACCCTCGTCCTGCTCCCGCGGGACGCCGTCCGGCTCGAGCAGGAAGTAGCAGTCCAGGATTCGGCCCGCGCCGTCGAGCAGCTGTCGCGCCGAGTCGTGCCGCCGCAGGGAGGACAACAGTTCCGGCACCAGTGCGTTGGTGGCGCGCGCCACCGCGATCTCCGCACCCAGCCACGACTCGGCGACGTATCGGCTGACGGCGCTGAACGGCGCGTCGGGCGAGGCCACCAGGACCGGCAACCCCAGGGTGCGGCACTCGGCCAGCAGCGCCGGCGGAACCGCGTCGTGGCGGTCGCCCACCCCGAAGCAGACGCCCGCCGCGCCCGCACTCGTCAGTGCCGCTGCGAACGTCTGGCAGTCCCGAACCGTCTGCAGACTGATGCCGACGGTGCAGACCAGCTCGCCTCCACGGAGATACCGCGACGGGTCCTCCATCTCGGTGGTGTGCACCCAGCTGATCGGTCGGTCGAGGTCCTGGTCGACGTCGTCGGGCACCGCGAGACCCAGGCCGGGAGCGTCGAGCAGGTCCGCGAGCGTGGGCGCGACCGGCTCGTCCGCAGGAGTGCGCTGCGGCGAGGTCACCGCCCGAGCGTAACGCCGCGGACACACGCCGGAGCGGCACCGTTGTGCAATCGTTCAACGGCTGGGGGTCGCAGCGGTGCGATCTCTGCGTCTTCGGCCAATGGGCTGGCATCCGGGCCTGCAGCGGGGGATGGTTCCTGCCACCAGCACCGAGTAGTGGGAGCAGTCCATGTCGACACCGGTCACCCCCGCAGAGCGACCCCAGCAGTTGCGCCGCGAGTTCTCGTTGTGGTCGGCCTTCGCGTTCGCCTTCGCCTTCATCTCGCCGATCGTCGCCCTCTACGGCATCTTCGGTCTGGCACTGTCCGCCGCGGGGCCGAGCTTCTGGTGGGGCTTCCTCCTGGTGTTCAGCGGCCAGTTCCTGGTCGCGCTGATCTTCGCGACCCTGGTGTCGCGCTGGCCGCTCGAGGGATCGATCTATCAGTGGTCGCGCCGACTGCTCGGCACCACCTACGGCTGGTTCGCCGGCTGGGTCTACATGTGGACCCTGGTCATCGCGATGGCCACCGTCGCACTCGGAGCGGCGGGCTTCATCGCCAACATCTTCGGGATCGCGGAGCCGACCGGCGGCACACTCGCACTGATCGCGCTCCTCATCCTGCTGGCGGGGACCGCGGTCAACCTGGTGGGGCGGCGGGCGCTGAAGATCTTCATGGTCGGCAGCATCATCGCGGAGGTGATCGGCTCGGTCGTTCTCGGTACGTGGCTGCTGCTCTTCCACCGGCAGAACTCGCTGTCGGTGCTGTTCGAGGGCGGCGGCGCGGACAACACCGATACGCTCGCGTACCTGACAGGGCCGTTCATGCTCGCGGTGGCCTTCATCGGCTGGTCGTTCGTCGGGTTCGAGAGCGCGGGTTCGATCGCCGAAGAGGTGCGCGAACCGCGCAGGGATCTGCCGAAGGCGGTGCTGTTCTCGCTGGTGTTCATCTTCGTGGTGGTGGCGTACTCCGCACTCGCGATCATCCTGGCCATCCCGGACCTCGGTGCGGTGGCCGACGGTACGGTCGCCGACCCGGTGTACGACACGCTCACCACGGCGCTCGGTTCCGGGATCGCCAAACCGGTCGAGGTGCTGTTCGTCATCGGCTTCCTCGCCAGCTTCCTCGCTCTGCAGACATCGGCGTCGCGGGTGATCTGGGCCTACTCCCGCGACGGTGCGCTGCCTGCCGCCGACGCCCTGGTGCGGCTGCGTGGCAAGGCGCGCATCCCCACGGTCGCGATCCTGGTCACCACGGTGATCGGTGCAGGCCTGTTCCTCCTGAGCATCGTTGCGGGCGACGTGTATTCGCTGATGGTCAACTTCACCGCGGGTGGCTTCTACCTCGCCTTCCTCTTCCCGTTGGTCGGCTTCCTGGTGGTGCTGCTGCGCCGCGGGTGGACGCCTGCGAAGTTCTCCCTTGGCCGCGCGACGCTGCCGGTCGCGCTGGTCGCCGTCGTGTGGGCGGTGCTGCAGTTCCTCAACATCGCCTGGCCGCGGGTGGCCTTCGACCAGCGCTACCTCGACTGGTCGGTGTGGATCGGCATCGCGGTCCTGGCGGTCGTCGGCGCAGTCCTGTTCGCGAGCGTGCGGACGAGGATCGCGAGCACGGCAGACGTCGACGACATGGAGTCGTTCGACGCAATCGACGCGCGGACCGACGATCGGGGCGCGACCCGGTGACCGATCGACCCGTCGCGCTGGTGACCGGTGGTGCCAGCGGCATCGGCGCCGCCATCGTCGAAGCACTCGTCGCCCGGGGGTTCGTCACGGGTTGCCTCGATCTGCGCGGGTCGGCTGCCGGCGCCGAGCACACCGTGGCCGTCGACGTCTCCGACGCCGACGCGGTGGCCTCCGCAACCGAGGAAGTCCGGTCCCGGCTCGGTCCGATCAGCGCGGTGGTGACCTGCGCCGGGTACTACGAGATGGCCGCCGTCACCGACATCAGCCCCGAGTCCTGGCGAAAGATGCTGCGAGTGCACCTGGGCGGTCTCGTCAACGTGGCCCGGGCGACGCTGCCGGACCTGATCGAGCAGCGCGGCGCGCTCGTCGCCGTGGCCAGTGAATTGGCCATCGGCGGTGGCGATCACGACGCGCACTATGCGGCCGCCAAGGGCGCCATCCTCGGCGTCGTACGCAGCCTCGCAGTCGAGGTGGCCGCCCACGGCGTCCGAGTCAATGCCGTCGCACCCGGCCCGACCGACACGCCACTGCTCGCCGCCGACTCGCCATGGCGCGCGCCCGAATACCTCGACACCCTGCCGCTGCGGCGCCTGGCCACGCCGCCGGAGGTGGCGCGTTGCGTCGAATACCTCGTCTGCGACGGCACGTTCAGCGTCGGCGACGTCGTCAGCGTCAACTCCGGAGCAGTGATATGACCACCGACCTCACCGGACACGTCGCGCTGGTCACCGGCGCAGCGCAGGGAATGGGCGCCGCCCACGCCCGCCGTCTCGCCGCCGCGGGAGCCACGGTGGCCGTCAACGACATTCGCGACGGCGACGCCCTTGGTGCCCTCGCCGACGAGATCGGCGGACTGACCGCGGCGGGCGACGTGTCCGACCCGGCCGAGTGCGTGCGCATCGCCGACGACGTCGCGAACGCAACCGGCCGCCTCGACGTCCTGGTCGCCAACCACGCCTACATGACCATGGCTGCGCTGGGCGACCACGACGACGCAGACTGGTGGAAGGTGGTCGACACCAACCTCGGTGGCACGTTCTTCCTGGTGCAGGCGGTGCTTCCGCACATGCGTCGCGCGGGTGCCGGACGCATCGTCGTGATCAGCAGCGAGTGGGGCATCACCGGTTGGCCGCAGGCCACGGCCTACGCCGCGGCCAAGTCGGGCCTCGTCTCGCTGGTCAAGACACTGGGTCGGGAGTTGGCGCACGAGCACGTCATCGTCAACGCCGTGGCGCCCGGCGTGACCGACACGCCCCAACTCCTGGTGGACGCCGACGCCGCAGGCATCGGGCTCGCCGAGATGCACGACCGGTACGCGTCGTCGATCCCGTTGCGGCGCATCGGATCCAGCGACGAGGTCGCGGCCGCAGTGGAGTTGTTGACGGACTTCGACCTCGAAGCGATCGTGGGCCAGGTCATCTCGTGCAATGGCGGTTCGACACGGAGTCGGGCATGACGGAGGGAAACGTGGTGGACGGCCAGCATTACGTGCGAACGGCCGACGGGATCGTCGGTCAGGTGGATGCCCGTGCGGTGCCCCGCTATGCGGGCATCGGCACCTTCGCCAGGTTGCCGCAGCGGCACGACGTGGAGGACCACGACGTCGCGGTGGTAGGCGTGCCCTTCGACAGCGGGGTCACCTACCGCCCAGGGGCGCGTTTCGGGCCGTCGGCGATCCGGCAGGCATCTCGGTTGTTGAAGCCCTACCACCCGGCGCTGGACGTCAGTCCGTTCGCCGCCGCCCAGGTCGTGGACGCAGGTGACATCGCGGCCAACCCGTTCGACATCGCCGCTGCGGTCGACCAGATCCGCGAGGGCGTCCTCGGTCTGCTGACGAGGCCCGAGCAGCGCGTCGTCCTCCTTGGCGGCGACCACACCATCGCACTACCCGCGCTGCAGGCGATGAACCAGGTGCACGGCCCGGTTGCGCTGGTGCACTTCGACGCTCACCTCGACACGTGGGACACGTACTTCGGCGCACCGTGCACCCACGGCACGCCGTTCCGACGGGCCTCGGAGCAGGGCCTGCTGGTGAAGGACCGTTCTGCGCACGTCGGGATCCGTGGCTCACTCTACGACCGGGCCGACCTGCTCGAAGACGCCGAACTCGGCTTCACGGTCGTGCACTGCCGCGACATCGACCGCATCGGCGTCGACGGCGTGATCGAGCGGATGCGCGAACGCGTCGGCGACCATCCCGTCTACGTGTCGATCGACATCGACGTGCTGGACCCGGCATTCGCGCCTGGTACGGGCACACCCGAGATCGGCGGGATGACCAGCCGCGAACTGGTGGCCGTGCTGCGCGCCATGCGCGGACTCCGCATCGTCGGCGCTGACGTGGTGGAAGTGTCCCCGGCCTATGACCACGCCGAGGTCACCGCCGTCGCCGCGGCGAACCTGGCCTACGAACTCGTCACCCTGATGGCTGACCGATGAGCGAATTCGCCTGGCCCCAGGGGAAGGCCGCCGCGGCCGCCTTCACGTTCGACGTGGACGCCGAATCCGCCGTGCTGTGGAACGACGAGACCGTCGGCGCCCGGATGAGCATCATGAGCCATCAGGCGTACGGTCCGCTGGTCGGCGTACCGCGGATCCTGGACATGCTCGATCGCCATCAGATCGCATCCACGTTCTTCGTCCCCGGACACACCGCCGTCCGCTACCCGGAGGCGATCCGCAGCATCGTCGCCGCCGGGCACGAGATCGCCCACCACGGGTACCTGCACGAGCAGCCCACGTCGCTGACGCTCGAGGAGGAGATCGACGTCCTCGACAAGGGTCTGGTCGCTCTCGCCGACGTCGCAGGGGTGCGACCGACCGGCTACCGCGCGCCGATGTGGGATCTGTCGTGGCGCACCCCGGCGCTGCTGGCCGAGCGCGGATTCCTGTACGACTCGAGTCTCATGGACGCCGACCACCCGTACGAGCTCTCGATCACTCCTGGTGCGTCGGAATCGCTGGTGGAGTTGCCGATTCAGTGGGCGCTCGACGACTGGGAGCAGTACTGCTTCCTTCCCGACGTCTCCGGCAGCGGACTCATCGAGAGCCCCCGCAAGGCACGCGAACTGTGGCAGCTCGAATTCGACGGTCTGCGGCGGGTCGGCGGATGCTGGGTGCTGACCAATCACCCATTCCTGTCCGGTCGGCCGTCGCGCGCCGCCGAACTCGACGACCTGATGCGGTACGTCCTCGGCCACGCCGACGTCTGGGTGACCAACCTGGCCACGATCGCGGAACACGTTCGCTCGCTCGGACTCGCGCCGCGCACCATCACCCCGCCCGGGTAGGGCGTGCCGTCACCACGGTGAGGCGACGCTCAGCACCTCGCTCGCGTTCACCGGCGGACTGCAGTAGTGGCCCTGGATGACGTCGCAGCCGTGGTCCGCGAGCATCATCGCCGTGGCCGCGTTCTCCACTCCTTCTGCCACACAGGTCATTCCGAGGCGGTGGGTGAGATCGATGATCGCGCGCACGATTGCCTCGGCGCGTTCGTCGGTGAGCATTGGGGCGATGAAGTGGCGGTCGAGCTTCAGTTCGTCGATGGGAAGCTCACGCAGATAGCTCAAAGCCGAATAGCCGCTGCCGAAGTCGTCGATGGAGATGCGGATCTGCCAGTCCCGCAGCATCTCGAGGACCCTGCCGGCCCGTTTGACGTTGCCGAGCAGGAAGTCCTCGGTGATCTCGACGGTCAGGCAGTCCGTCGACAGCCCCCCGTCGGTGACGATCCGGACGATGCGATTCGGCAACTCCAGGTCACCGAGCGTCGGCGGGAAGAGGTTGATGGCGAACGGGACGTCGGTGCCCTCGGCGCGCCATGCGATGGCATCGCGCACGGCGCGCTCGACCACCGCCTCGGTCAACGCTCCCATCAGACCGTTCTGCCGGGCCAGCGGCAGGAATTCGTCGGGCAGCATGAGCCCGCGCTCAGGGTGGTCCCACCGCACCAGTGCCTCCACGCCCGCCATGCGGCCCGAGGGGACGGCGAACTTGGGTTGGTAGACCAGGCTCAGCTCGGCGTGATCGATCGCGCGTCGGAGTTGGGCGAACAACTGCAGGCCGGCCGACCCACTACGGCGTGGCGTCACGTCGCGGTCGCGCGGCGGATCCACCTCGCGAAGATCGATGCGGTGCATGTCCGCGGTGAACGCGGCGACGCCACCGTGTTCGCTGCGTTTGGCTGCGTACATCGCCAGATCGGCCTGCTTGAGCAGTGCCTCGGCGGACGTGGCGGGTTCGTCAGGGCTCTGACCGGTCGACAGGCCGACGCTGGGCCGCATGAACACCTCTTGCCCCTCGACGGAGAAGGGTTGGTCGAAGGCATCGAAGATCCGGTGCGCCAGGACGATCGGTGGCTCGGAACAGTCCTCGAGCAGAACGGCGAACTCGTCGCCGCCCACCCGCGCGACGGTGTCGCCCTCACCGACGCAACCGACGATTCGGACGGCCACGGACTTCAGCAGCGCATCGCCGGCCGGGTGGCCCAGCGAATCGTTGACGAGCTTGAAGTCGTCGAGATCGATGGTCAGCACGGCGAGGTGGCGACCGTCCCGGATCCGTAGCGCCACCGCATGATCGAGGCGATCTCGGAAGAGGGCGCGATTGGCCAGCCCGGTCAGGGGATCGCGCAACGCCTGATCCGCCACGGTCACCAGAAGGCGCCGGTTCTCCTCGGCGATGATGAGTTGACGGGCCACCACGGCGGATACGACTACCAGTCCGGCGATCATCAGTGTCGGCGATCCGTCGTCATTGGCGCCCAACGCGACCGCCAGCGGCAACGGAACGTACGGCAGCCACAGCGCCGTCTGGGACCCAGGCCGGGCGGGCCCGAAGTCGATGTCGGCCGAACGCAACCCCATCATCGCCGCAACGGCGAGCAACAGCAGGCCCGCTACCCAGCCTGCGTCGACCAGGGCACCGCTGGTGTAGGAACCGTTGGCATTGAGCAGGACGAACAGGCTGTCGGACACCGCCATGACCGCCATCGCGAGCGTGAACACGACGACCAGACCGCGCTGCCCCGAGCGTGCCCGGGTGAGCATCAGCAACGCCACGCTCAGCAGCACGATGTCGGTGATCGGATATGCGACCGAGACTGCGAACGCGAACCAATCCTCCCTGCCCAGCCGGAACACCTCGTCGAGCCCGGTGGTCCACATGATGACGAACAGCGACCCGGCGATGATGACCCCGTCGAGAAGCGGACGCGTCTGAGACTGTCCGAGGGTGCCGATGGGCAGCAGGAGCAGCGCAAGGCAGGCGGCGACGGGGAACACCAGATAGCCGGCATCCGACAGCGATGGGAACGGGGCGGTGCCAACGCCCTGCACCAACTCGGTGTACGCCCACACGGCGTCGCCGAAGAACCAGCCGGCCAGCGCGATGGTCAGCGCGCCCCATGCCCGCCGCTGCCGACCACGGCTCGCCCGTGTCGTGAGCGCCGCGCACCCCGCCGCGAAGCCGCCCGCGAGCAGGGAGCCGAGGTCGCTGACTGCGAGCACCGTGTCCGGGCCGCCCCATCCGCCGATGAGCCAGGCGGCGAAGACGGCGAAGCAGACGCCGAGCACACCGCATACGAGGGTGAACCTCGACCGCGGCATGTAGTCCCCCAACTCCTCGCGCACGCGGCGCCCGAGGTGGCTGGACGGGTCGCCGACTAGGAGACTACGGCGTCACGACGGAGTCGACGCCACGATCAGGGGACTGCAGGCTCCGCATCGTTGCGGGGCGGCGCGGGCCACGGGGAGGGTCGTGGTCTGGAGCGGACGATCTTCGGCCACCAGAACCAGCGCCCGAGCAGTGCCGCGATGGACGGCATCATCAGGGACCGGACCACCAGGGTGTCGAAGAGCAGTCCGAGTCCGATGGTGGTGCCGACCTGCCCGATGACCGTGAGCGAGCTGACGGCCATCGACATCATCGTGAACGCGAACACCAGGCCTGCCGACGTGACGACCGAGCCGGTGCCACCCATGGACCGGATCATGCCGGTGTGCAGACCGGCGTGGATCTCCTCCTTGAACCGTGCCACCAGCAGCAGGTTGTAGTCGGCGCCGACCGCCAACAGGATGATGAGCGACATCGGCAGAACCATCCAGTGCAGCTCGATGCCGATCAGGTGCTGCCAGATGAGCACCGACATTCCGAGCGACGCCCCTAGCGAGATCGCGACGGTGGCCACGATGACCGCAGACGCCACGACCGCACGGGTGATGATCAGCATGATGATGAAGATCAGCGCCAGGGCGGCGATCCCCGCGATGACGAGGTCGTAGTTCGCGCCGTCGGACATGTCCTTGAACGTCGCCGCGCTACCGGCCAGGTAGACCTTCGATCCTTCGAACGGCGTGCCCTTGATCGCCTCCTTGGCGGCCAGCTTGATCGCGTCGATGCGGGCGATGCCCTCGGGCGTCAGCGGGTCGCCCTCGTGGGACACGATGAAGCGCACGGACTTTCCGTCAGGCGAGATGAAGTTCTTCATGCCGCGCTTGAAGTCGGCGTTGTCGAAGATCTCCGGCGGTAGATAGAACGAGTCGTCATTGCGCGCGGCGTCGAACGCCTCGCCCATCGCGGTGGCGTTCTCCGACCCCTCGGCCTGCTGATCCTGCATGCCCTTCTGGGTGGCGTACTGCGTGAGCATCATGGTCTTCATCGACTTCATAGTCGAGATCTGCTCCGGCATCAGGGCCACCAGTTGCGGCATCAGCGCGTCCAGTTTCTCCAGTTCCGGTACCAGCAACTGGATGTCGTCGCTCATCGTATTGATGCCGTCGAGGGTGTCGAAGACCGAGCGGATCGACCAGCAGACCGGGATGTCGTAGCAGTGCGGTTCCCAGTAGAAGTAGTTGCGGATGGGCCGGAAGAAGTCGTCGAAGTTGGCGATGTTGTCGCGCAGTTCGGCGATGTCGACGGTCATGTCCTTGGTCTTGGCGACCATTTCGTGTGTGACGTCGGCCATTTGGGCGGTCAGGGCCGACATCTTCTCGAGCGTGCCGATCGTCTTGTCCATGTCGGCGGCCTGTTTGAGCATGTCGGCCGAGCGGTCGGCGTTGTACTTCTCGTTGAGCGTCTGCGTCGTGCTCTGCATGCTGATTTGAAACGGAATCGTGGAGTGCTCGAGTGGCTTGCCCTCGGGGCGGGTGATCGCCTGCACCTGGCCGACGCCCTGCACCTTCACCACGGCCTTGGCGATCTTGTCGATCACCAGGAAGTCGGCGGAGTTGCGCAGGTCCCGGTCCGTTTCGACCAGCAGCAGTTCGGGATTCATGCGGGCGGGGGAGAAATGCCGTTCGGCGGCCGCGTAGCCCGCGTTGGCCGGCATGTCCGCGGGCAGGTAGTTGCGGTCGTTGTAGTTGGTCCGGTACCCCGGCAGCACCAGCAGGCCGATGAGGGCGAGCGCGACGGTGGCGACGAGGATCGGGCCGGGCCACCGCGTGACCGCTGCGCCGACCTTGCGCCACCCGCGGGTGCGCAGGGCGCGCTTCGGTTCGAGAGTCTTGCCGAATCGGCTGGCCACGGCGACGACTGCCGGGCCGATGGTGAGCGCGGTCAGCACGCAGGTCACCATGCCGATGGCCAGCGGGATGCCCATGGTGTTGAAGTACGGCAGGTTCGTGAAGTGCAGGCAGAACGTCGCGCCGGCAATGGTCAGACCCGACCCGAGCACCACGTGGGCGGTGCCGTGAAACATGGTGTAGTAGGCCTGTTCCCGGTCTTCGCCCATCCCTCGGGCCTCCTGATATCGCCCGATCAGGAAGATGGCGTAGTCGGTCGCGGCCGCGATTGCCAGCGTTACGAGCAGGTTGGTCGCGAACGTGGACAGGCCGATGACGTCGTGGAATCCGAGGAAGGCGACCACGCCTCGGGTTGCGGTCAGCGAGAGCACCACCATGGCGAGCGTGATCAGCACGGTGACGATCGACCGGTAGACCAGTAGCAGCATCACGATGATGACCGTGAACGTGACGGCCTCGATGAGGCGCATGCTCTGGTCGCCCGCGGTGGTCTGATCGGCGGCCAGCGCGCCCGCCCCGGTGACGTAGGCCGTGATGCCAGGTGGCGCGGGAACACCGGCGACGATGTCTTGTACCGCCTCGACCGATTCGTTGGCCAGCGTCTCGCCCTGATTGCCGCGCAGGTAGATCTGTACGTAGGCGGACTTGCCGTCGGAACTCTGCGATCCCGATGCCGTGAGGGGATCGCTCCACATGTCCTGCACGTGCTCGACGTGCCGGTCGTCGGCCACGAGCTTGGCGACGATCTGGTCGTAGTACTGGTGTGCCGAGTCGCCCAGCGGCTCTTGGCCTTCCAGCACGACCATGGCCGAGCTGTTCGAATCGAACTCCCCGAAGACCTGCCCGACCCGCTTCATCGCGATCATCGAGGGTGCCGACTCCGGTGTCATCGACACCGACCGCATCTTGCCGACCTCTTCGAGTTGGGGCACCACGACGTTGAGGACCGCGATGATCGCGATCCAACCCAGGATGATCGGGACGGCCAGTGTCCGAATGATCCGTGGGATGAACGGCCGCGCCGGGTGGCCGGACGTCGGGGTGGCGCGTGTCATCGTTCACCGTTCGTCGCGTGGAATCGGCGTGGCCGATCGGAGCCGGCGCGGCGGTCGGGGGCGGCTCGGCTTTTTAAATAGTACGGCTAAACACATCGCGCGCAAGCTCGTACTCGATGATGCCGAGCACATGGGCAGCCGGTATGTGACCGCGGTTACAGCTCAACGCGCACACCGGTTTACGCAGGTGCGGCGGGACTACGCCGGCGCAGGTGCCTCGTCTTCGGCCGTGAGTGGACGGGCGATCGACTCGAGGCTCTGCCCCTCCGCATCCACGCCGAGGAACACCTCGACCAGGCCCGCGATGACCATCAACGCCCCGCCGAGGAAGTAACCCGGGGCGATGCCGGTGATGTCGCCGCTTCCGGATGCGTTCTCGATGAGCACGCCGAACAGCAACGGTCCGGTGATGCCGCCGACGGCGGTGCCGATGGCGTAGAAGAACGCGATGCACAGCGCTCGCGTCTCCATCGGAAAGATCTCGCTGACGGTCAGGTACGCCGAGCTGGCGCCTGCGGAGGCGAAGAAGAAGATGATTGCGCCGCACAGCGTGAGGGTGACCGCCGTCAGCGAGCCGAGGAAGAGCCCGACGACGGCGAGCAGGAGACCGGACACGATGTAGGTGCCCGCGATCATGCGCACCCGGCCGACGGTGTCGAAGAGCGGGCTGAGCGCCAGCGCGCCGATGAAGTTGCTCGCCGCGAAGATCGCGATGTAGTAACCGGTTTGCTCGATGCCGAAGAACGTGGACAACGTGTCGCCGTAGGTGAAGTAGAAGGCGTTGTAGAGGAACGCCTGGCCGACGAACAGGGCGAAGCACAGAATCGTCCGTCGTGGATACATCGTGAACACCGTCTTGGCGATGAGGCCGATGCCGATCGTCTTGCGCTGGCGGATGGTGATGGACTCCGTCGCCTCCGGCAGTGGACGGCCCGTCTCGTCGACGATGGCGTCCTCGATGCCCCGGACGATGTCCTCGCCCTCGTCCTGCCGGCCGTGGATGAACAACCATCGCGGACTCTCCGGCACGTGACGGCGCACGATCAGCACGCCGATGCCGAGGATCGCGCCGAGCCCGAATGCCACCCGCCAGCCCCATTCGGCATCGATGACCGTCGGGTCCAGCAGCGGAATCGTCAGCAGCGCACCGCCCGCCGCGCCGATCCAGAACGAGCCGTTGATCACGACGTCGATGCGGCCGCGGTACTCGGCGGGGATCAACTCGTCGATGGCGGAGTTGATCGCCGCATATTCACCACCGATGCCGGCACCGGTGAGGAAGCGCGCGGCGAAGTACCACATCGGGTTCATCGAGAAGGCAGTCAGCACCGTCGCGAAGATGTACACGCCGAGGGTGATCAGGAACAGCTTCTTGCGGCCGAAGCGGTCGGTCAGCTGTCCGAAGAACAGCGCGCCCACGCACGCACCCGCGACGTACACCGCACCGGCCAGCCCGATCTGGGAACTGCTCAGACCGAGCCCGGTGTCGGAGGACTTGAGGGCGTCGGACATCGAGCCGACGATCGTGACTTCCAGTCCGTCGAGGATCCACACGGTGCCCAGACCGATGACGACGAGCCAGTGGAACCTCGACCACGGCAACCGGTCCATGCGCGCGGGAATGTCGGTCTCGATCCGACCGAGTTCGACTCCAGAAGCCATGCCGACCTCCCAAGGTGTGGCGTCTGCCGCCGGGGATGCCACGCCCGGTCGTGATTCAAACCACACCTGGGTCCGCAACCCTGACCCGCCAAGTCGCTGCCAAGTCCATCGCAAGTGGACGAGGGCACCGTGGGCGGCGTCACCATCCGCCACCCCGACCAGGAGCCACGCCATGAACACCGATCCCGCCACCACCGATCCCGCCACCGCCGAGTCCGCCGACACCCCGAACGTCCTCGGCATGCAGATCGCGCACAGGGTGATGCTGCGCGACCTCGACCGAACCATCGGCGTCACCATGGCGATGGCCGACGGGGGCGTCGACATCACCCGTCGCCGTGTCCGAGCCGTGGTGCGCTACCTCGAGTCGATGGTCGACTCCATCCACCACCATCACCGTGCCGAGGACGACATCCTGTGGCCGGTCATCGAACTGCGAGCCGGTGCGCACGTCGACCTCACCGCGCTCACCGAAGACCACGAAGCGCTCGTCCCGAAACTCGACGGGCTCGCCGAGACGGTTCGGAAGTTCGGGGCCTCGCCATCGCGGCGCAGCGCAGCCGTCGTGGCCGGCCGTCTGGTCGACGTGCGGAACACGTTGGCCGAGCACATCGCCGAGGAAGAGCGCGACACCCTTCCGGTCATCCGGCGCTACCTGTCGGTCTCCGACTGGCAAGACGTCGAGACCCGAATTCGCAGGGGAGCCAACATGTCGTTCGAGCTGCCGCGAATCGCGGCGGCCGTGTCCGCCGACGAACTCAGCGCACTGAAGCGCGACGCCGGACCGGTGATCGGCGTCATGCTGTTCCTACTCACGCCGCGGTACCGCCGGATGGAGAAGGCGATCTGGGGGTGACGCCGACGCGGTCGAGGTCAGCCGCCAGGCGCACCCGCACCGTCTCGGCGTCGCCGCGGTGGCGTTCGGCGTCACTCGCTCGACCGAGCGCATCGGCGAGCAGGGCCAGGGCGTCGTCGACGATCCCGAACGCGACCGACCCCGAGTCGATGCCGGCCACGCGGCCGGCCCAGGGGGCGAGTTCGGCGTAGGCCTTCGCACACTCCTTGAGGTCGCCGACCGCTACGGCGGCGCGCGCATACAGCGCCATCCGCGCAAGCCAATAGTAGTTGCGGCGCACCGGCGTTCGCGTCGCCCAGCGCGAACGGGCCTCGTCCACACGGCCCGCGGCCATCAGCGCGAGCACGAACACCTCGTTCATCGCGTCGGGGTGTACGTCGTGCAGTGCGGTCATCGCATCGGTCAGGCTCGCCATCTCGTCACGATGAAAGGCGAGGACGACCTCGAACACCACCGCGATCTCGGCGGCGCTGGCCATCCCGGTCGCGGCGAGCCGTTGGGCGGCCTGGCGGTAGCGCGTGGCGGCGTCGTCGTAGCGGCCGGCGAGTACGCACAGCACGGCCTGGTAGATCTCGACCACCTGGACGAGCGCGGCGAGCTGACCGATCGTGGACTTCTCGACGGCGAGGTCCGCCTGGTGGATGGCCGCGGTCAGGTCGGTGCGCGCGGACGCACACAGGAAGAGGAACCAGTGCGCCAGCGCCTCGTAGCCGAGCAGGTCGTTCTCGCGCGCCACGCAGAGCAGTTCGCCGACGAGGTCATCGCGTTCATCGGCGCGGTCGGGGCCCAGGGACAGGTAGGCGGCAGCGTTGAGCGCGGCGCACGTCGCGGTGGCGTCACCGGTGCTGCGCGCCACCGCCACTGCCTCGTCGGCCAGTGCGAAGGCCTCGCTCAGGTCACCGCCGGCTGCCTCGTTCTCGATCTCGAAGATCAAGGCCACCAGCAGCCAGACCCGGGTCACCGGGTCGGCCTTCGGATGCTCTGCCAGCGCGCGGCGAAGCGGCTGTTCGACGTCGGTGTCGTCGGTGCCGAAACCGCGCACCGTCCACGAGATGGGGGCGCGGTAGGCAGTGAGGGCGGCGAGCAGGAGGTCGTCGTCGCCGGACTCCGCGGCCAGCGCCACTGCGCGCGAACGGGCGGGACGTGCCCGCGCCGCGGCGCCCGACTGCGCTGCCGCACGCGTGAGTTCGACGAGCATCCGCACCGTGTCCCCGACGGAAACGGCGCCCGCTGCGAGGTCGGCCGTCCGAACCGCCGACTCCGCCAGGTGCATGGCTTCGCCGGGCGCATTGAGTTCCATCGCCTGCGAGGCGGCCCGCGCGGCGAGGGCTGCGGCATCGGCCGCCGTGGCGGGGGTCGCCGCGGCGAGTGCGTGATGGGCCAGCGCCGCGACGTCGGGGTCGGGTGCAGTGCGCAGTTCTCGCAATGCCGCTGCGTGCCAACGGGCCCGGCGCAGCCGCGGGGTGTCGTCGTAGAGCGTGTCGCGGACGAGTGCGTGCGTGAACCTGACGCGAGTGGGATCCGGCTCGTCGAGTAGGCCGGCGAGGACGGCGGCCTCGAGCCCGTCGAGCACCTCGTCCTCGTCGCGCTGCGCGATGCGGATCAGCAGGTCGACGTCGGCCTCCCGGCCGAGCACGGCAGCCTGCTGCAGAACCGTGCGCGCCGGGCCCGGCAACCGAGTCAATCTGCGGCGCAGGACGTCTGCGACCCCCGCCGGTACCGCGGTGGCGGCAGCGGATCGACCCTCCGAGGACATTAGGCGGGCGAACTCGGTGACGAACAGTGGATTGCCGCCGGTGCGCGCGGTCAGCGTGTCCACGACGTCGCGATCGTGCTCGAAGCCCGGCGCGTGTTCACCGATGAGCGCGAGCACTCCATCGCGGCTCAGACCGCCGAGTTCGATGCGCTCGACGGTGACGGCCGCCAACGCTGCCCACGTGGCCGCCAGGTCGGGTCCTGACTCGGCGCTGCGGTGGGCGCCGAGGACGAGTATCGGATGGTCGGCGAGGTCGAGGGCCAGCGTGCGCAGCAGCTGCAGTGTCGCTCCGTCGGCGCGGTGCAGGTCGTCGAGGACCACGAGCAGTGGGGCATCGGCGGTCACGTCTCGCAACCGGTCACCGACGGCGGCTGCCAGCTCGAACGCCGATCCGATCGCGGGCGCCGATCGGCCAAGGGAACTGAAGACTTCCGACCATGCCCAGGCCGGGGGAGCCCCATCCACCTCGGGACACCGGCCACGGGCAACCGACCAGCCGGATGCCCGAAGACGTTGAGCCGCAACCTCGGTGAGCGTCGTCTTGCCCACGCCGGCGTCGGCGCCGATCCAGACCGTGCGCAGGCCGTCGGCCGCCACCGTTCGGGCGGCGGCGTCGATCCGGGCCAGCTCGGCAGACCGCCCGAGCGCTGTGGCGCGAGTCCGGGCTCCCGTCGCAGGCGGGTTCGCCGCCGTCGGCGCGACCGAGGCGCGAGGCGTCACCATCGTCGGCGCGAGCAGCGCATCGGCGTGCGCCAGGATGTCGGCCTCTAGCGCTCGGAGCGCTGGGCCGGGGTCGACCCCCAACTCGTCGGCCAGGCGAGCACGCGCGGCGCGCAACTGCGCCAGGGCGTCACGTTGACGGCCGGCGCGGTACAGGGCGATTGCGAGTAGCCGGACCGCCTCTTCGCGGAGCGGATCGGCGGCGAGGTGCCGTTCGAGTTCGGGGATGAGCGTGGCATGCCAGCCGAGGTCCATGCCGATGGCGGCGTACTGCTCGAGAACGGTGGCTCGCAGGTCGGCGAGGCGCGTCGACTCCGTTGCCGCCCAAGCGGCGTCGGTGAACTCGGGAAGCACCGGCGCCGCGGAGCAGTTCAGCGCCTCGCGCAGCAGGCGGGCACGAGCCGTCGGGTCGCCGATGGCTGCGGCCTGACGCAGCAGCGCCTCGAACCGCCAGGTGTCGACCGCGTCGACGGGCAGGCGCAGGGCATACCCCGGCGGCGCACTCACCAGAGTTCGCGCAGGTGCCCGGCGTTCACGCCTCGGCTCCAGCGCCCGGCGGAGATGGGACACGTGAACTTGGAGTCCGCCCAACGCCTTCGGTGGCGGCTCGCCTGCCCAGATGTCGTCGATGAGTCGATCGGTCGAGACCACCTCGCCACCGGCCAGCGCGAGGCGGGCCAGGACGGCACGTGGCTGCGGGCCCCTCAGATCGACCGGGCGGTGATCGACGTGCACGGTCAGAGGCCCGAACAAGGTGATCCGGATCGCGCTCATTGCCGACACAGGATAAGCAGTCAGGCCGCCCGGCGGGCGCCAGGCCGGACGCGCGTGGGCAGCCGCTACCCGACGTGTATCAGCGAGGCCGCTTCGACTGCGACGTCACCGGCGAGCACGAAGGCCGTACACCGGCAGCGCTCGTACACATGGTCACTGCGATCGTCGTCGTCGATGCAGCAGTGACATCCGTGGCATGGGCCTGACAGACCATGCTCGGGGTGCCGGTGTCCGCACTCGCACCGTGAGGCGAGTTCGGCGTCCAACATCGCATTCGCGGCGTCCAGCGAACTCTGCTTCGCCTCGAGCGCGTACTTGGACCCCTTGTTCCGCATGGGCAGGAACGTTACCCAAGCCGCCGACCGGCGTCCATCCGAATCAGGGAAATAGTTTGTTTTGCTGATGTGACATTTCCGACAGCTTGTTGCAGGCAGGAATTGCTATCGGAGAAGAAAGCCACTTAACCAAAGATGAACTGCTATGCAACTTCGCGCAGACGACGGGGCTTCGCCCGGCACGCCGAGAAGCGCAGACTGACCGTGGTGCCGTCATCGCGTCCGTCAATGGAGACGTCATCGGCCAGTGCGTTCATCAATACGATGCCCCGACCACGCAGTGCCGCGGCGGTGCGCGACTCGGGTGCCGTCCACGCGCCATAGTCTCGGACGCAGACCACGACGGTCGCGTCCTCGCGCCGGTGGGTCACCTCGATTGCCATCGTCCCCAAATCACCGTGCTCACGGTATGCGTGATCGGCGCAGTTGGAGAGCGCCTCGTCGGTCGCGAGGAGGATGTCGGAACGACGTTCGGCGGTCACGGTGATCGTCTCGTCGATCCACTCGTCCACGGCATTGCGGAACTCCGCGACGGTCTCGGCATCGGCGTTGCCCCGACGGGCGAGGCCTGCGCCGACCGGGCGTTCAATCGTTGACGAAGACATGATGAGGTTTGGTTACCCAAACGAACGGAGTTGTATCCCCCGTCGAACAGGTGTGACCAAATCGGACCGTTCCAGTGCCCGATGCTCCTAGTGCCCGATGCCATCGACGGCCTGCTGCAACGTCGGGTACAGCGCCACGATCTGATCGACACCCGTGATGCGGATCGGCCTGCTCGTAGCGGGCCCATCGGCGACCACGGCCACCTGGGTGGTCGGGGGCGCGGACCGGTGCGCACTGACGAGTACTTCGAGACCCACCGACGCGAAGAAGTCGACGTCGGTGAGATCGATCAGCAACGCCCGAGGTGCCTCGGCCAGGGCGGCCTCGACGTGCTCGCGGAATGCGGGTGCGGACAAGAGGTCGACCACCCCGCGTACGTCGAGGACGCGGGCTCCATCGACGTCCAGAATGGTCAGTTCGATACCGCGCGGTTGCGCAGAGTTCACGTCGCCACCTTGCTGCCAATCAGCTGTCATGGTTCCGAAGAACCGAGAGAACCTGGCGGGCGGCGTTCTGCACCCTCAAGCCTGAATCATGCCATCTGACTCCGACCCCGTCGCCGGTGCGGGTTGCTCAGGCGGACCCGTCGTCGGCAGACGGCGCCTCGACGAGAAGCGACATGCCGTGGTGCGGGGGCATCTCCACGGCGAAGCTGTGCAGGTCGTCCACCGTTGCCAGCGGCTTGCCGGTGAACATGTCCGACACCAGGCCACCGGCGGGGATCTCGTCCGATCGAACGGTGCCCGCGACCTCTTCGTTGGCGAAGTTCAGCACGGTGAGCTGATAGCGACCCTCGTCGGCGAGCTGGTGCACCAGCACCAGCATCCCGCGATGCGACACCTCGGGAATGTCGATCTGACGGCTCGTCGCGATGCCGTAGTGCGAGCGGACCCGCAGGATGGCCTGCAGTTGGCGCAAGAAGCTGGCGTCGTCTTCGAGCTGCTCGGGAATCGAGCCGTACAGGCTCCTGCCTCGCGGCATGCCCGCACTCGACTGGGTGGCGGTCGGGTTGACCCCCATCAGGTCGTGTGCCGCCCGGTGAATCCACCGGGTATCGCCGCCGCGCAGCAGCTCTGCCACGTCACTCGCGGGCAGCGTGAGCATCCCGCACAGGTCCCACCCCGACAGGGCGAAGACGCCCGGTTGCAATGCGTTGAACATCGCCAGCAGTAGGTGAGCCCGGCGGATGCGATCGATGTCGGAGATCTCGTCGAGGTCGGTGATGCCCAGGGTCGCCGCGATGACCGTCGCGGTGGTGCATGCGATGCCGTTGGTGGTGAAGACCAGGTTGTAAGGGCCGTTCTCGCCGGTCAGACGAGTGGCGAGATCGGACCGGACGGTCTCGCCGAGGGCCTCGCCGGTGATCTCCTCGCCCTTGTACGTGTAGATGTCGTCGCGGTGACCGGTCGACCAGTGCACGAGTTCGTAGGTCAGTTCGTCGTGGTTCTGCAGCGCATGCACCAGCGAGGCCGGGTCCACGTTCAGCTCGAGCGTCGTGCGCAGCGTCAACCGGAGGAACTCGGTGTCCGCGGTCGCCAAGGCGTGCTGGTAGGCGGGGCGATTGACGAAGTCATAGGACAGGTCCGCCCCGGCCTCGCCGATCTCGCGGATGTCGTCGATCGTCAGGTTGAGTTCCTGGAAGGTGAACCCGCCGACCTTGCGCACCATACTGGCGATCAGGTGGTTCGCGGCCTCGGACAGCGGATGCCCCTCCGACCAACCCACGCCGTCCTCGGCAGCGGTCTTCTCCGCGCCCAGGAAGCCGTTGGCGTCCAGGCGCAGTCCGCCGGTGCCCAGGTCCGTCAGCGAGTGCAGTGCGTCACCGATGACCAGCCGCATGCCCGCGAAGGAAGGGTCGAGCCAGTTGATCGACGGCTGACCGTCCTTGAAGTAGTGCAGGTACACCCAGCGGCGTTCGACGCCGTCGACGCCGACCACGGGACGGGTCACGCTCCAGTTGGTCTCCTTGACGCCCTCGGCGTAGAAGATCACCCGCTGCAGCCGCCCGATGATGTAGCCGGCCTTGTCGAGCCACTCCTCGGTGGCGGCGTCGATGTTGACCGAGTCGACACCGGGCGGGACGTCGGGCAGGTGCTCCCAGTCCCGGGGGTCGATGTCGACCATGTGATAGATGCCGGGGTAGTCGGCGTACTTCAGTTCGGCAAGCCGGAAGTCGGCGCCCTTGCCCGTGTGGCCGGGCACGATGTCGTCGATGATGGTGCCGCCGTACCAGTTGGCGGTGCCGCACATCTTGCGGAACTCGTCCTCGGTGCCGAACGCCGGATCGATCTGCGTGCTGATCCGGTCGAAGTGACCGTCGACGCTGGGCGTCGTCTCCCAGCCGGAGATGCCGCCAGCCCGCTTCACAGGACCGGTGTGGATGGCCTCGATCCCGATGTCGGAGAACGCCTGCCACATGTCCTCGTCGGCCATGGCGTGGAGGAACGATTCGTTCGGGCGCGTGATCAGCGACAGCGGGTAGGCGGTGAACCACACCGAGGCGGTCTCCACGGCGCCACGCGGACTGGGATTCGCATACGGGTTCTGCCACATCGAGCCCTGGCCGGAGAACTGCTGGCTGATCTCGTTCGCATCCGCCAGCATCGACTGGCTCAGCAGCCAGGAGACGTAGGCCTTATTGTCACCCGTCGCCGGACCGTCCTGCGTGACGGATCGGCGGGTGAAGGGAGCCTTGACGCGGGGCCGGTACCGCAGCGCGCGCGGACGCGCAGGGTGGAGGTACTCGTCGAAGGTGACTTCACTCGGCTCGTTGCCCTGGTCTTCGGTGCCCTGGTCTTCGGTGATGTGATCCTCGGTGCCTTGATCGTCGTGTTCCGACTCGGCCGCCTGAGACATGTATGCCCTTCACGAAGTAGTTGGCTGCCCGGACCGATGATCGATCAGTCCTCCGGACTGGTGTCCGTCGCAGTATTGCCAGCTTGGCGCGCTGTTGAAACAGTCAGCCGCGGCCGAGCTTCTCCTTGACCAGCTCGGTGACGTATTCGCCCGTCGAGACCGGTTGAAACCCACGGGCTGCGTCGGTCAACGCGTCCCGGGCGGCGGGGGTGAGTTCCACGTCGGCCGCCGCGACGTTGAACTCCAGTTGCTCGACGCTCGAGGCGCCGGGGATGGCGACGACGCCCGGCAGGCTGATCAGCCAGGCGAGCGCCACCTGCGCCGGTTTGGCGTCGACGTCGGCGGCCACGTCGCGGAGCGTGTCCAGCAGCGGCTCGACGCGACGCAAGTTCTCGGTCCCGAACAGGGGATTGAGGGCGCGCACACCGCCGGGCCGGTTGTCCGGCCCGTACTTACCGCCGAGCAGTCCCTGGGCGAGCGGGCTGTAGGCAATGACCATCCGATTCTCCCGTTCGGCGAACGGGACGAGGTCGTCCAAGGCGCCGGGATGCGCCAGCGAGAAGTGCACCTGATTGCTGATCACCGGCCGGCCCAGTGCGGCATCGGCCTTCTGCCAGCGCGCCAGCGAGTAGTTCGAGACGCCCACCGCGCCGATGACGCCGTCGTCGAGCAGATCGCGCATCCCCGGCATGATCACCGAATCGGGCACCAACGGATTCGATTGATGAATCTGGTAGAGCGGGATGCGCGTCAGCTGCAATCTCTTGGCACTGGCCCTGGCGCGCTGCTTCACGATGGCCGGGATAGGTGCGACGGGCATGATCTTGCTGGCCACGGCGACCTCAGCGCGCTCGTCGCCGAGGGCATCGCCAAGGATGCGCTCGCTCTTGCCGAGGCCGTAGACCTCGGCGGTGTCGAAGAGGGTCACGCCGAGCGCGCGGGCGCGCGTCACGATGTCGCGTGCGGCGCCGGTGGCGTACTGGTCGCCGTAGCCCCATTCGCGCGAGCCGAACTGCCAGGTGCCAAGACCGATACGGCTGACCCGACCCACTCCGTCGAACTCGAGAAACTTCACGGGGTCAACCGTAGTGACCCGCGGGCAATCGTGACGGACGGGCGGGTCGCACGGTCACAGCCCGGCCCGCTCGAGCGCTTCGTCGAATTCCTCCGCCGCCACCTTGGCGCCCTTGCCGTCGGCCAGTGCCCGGGAGTAGGCGGCCACGGCCTCGTCGCCGGAGCGGGCGAACTTCGCGTCCCACACCTCGCTGCCGGACCTCCAATACCCGGTCACGTCGAGCTGATCCACCGTCCAGCCCAGTCCGCGAAAGTGCTTCCGCACCGCACGGGATTCGGCGGCCTCGCCACCGAACCAGCAGTACCCCGCCCCGTCTGGGTGCGGCCACGTGCGGACCAGCTCGGCGAGGCGGCTGGGACCCCGTCCGTTACCCGTGCCGACGGTCGGTATCACTGTGACGCCGGGACGGACGGGTAGATAGTCCAGATCGTCGTCGTCGAGCACCTCGACCAGCGCGGTGACCGACGCTCCGGCGGGCAGTTGCTCGACGATGCGTGCCGCGGCGGGCAGCCCGGACAGGTCGGCCACCAGCAGTTGCCAGTCGGCGACACCGGGCTGATACCAGGAGCGAGCGTGATCGAGGCCCACCGTCGCGCCGACCGTCGTCGTGGCGGCCCACGTCGAGCCGATCCCGTGGCAGTGCACGAGGACGTCGAGGTCGATCCGCTCCCTCGCCCCGTCGACGAGATGGCGGCGCACCGTGTAGTTACGGCCGGGGTTGGGCGACATGGGGTCGGACCGATCGGGATCGAACGGGGCCGGGTCGAAGTACACCCCAACGGCCGCATCGCCCTCGGGTCGCAGGCGCAGCGCGGCGGGATCGCCGACCTCGAGTGTGATGCGCCGGATCCTCGAGGTCACCTGAGCGACCGCGACGACGATGGCAAGGGTGTAGGTCATCGGGGGCGAGGCTACGCGGGCCCCGGTAACTAACACCTCCGCTAATTCGCCAGGTACCTTCGCAGCGTGCGCTCGGACTCCGGACTCGCGTTGGCGAGAATCACTCCATGGACGGCACGTTACCGGGGTCGCAGTGGCCAGCGGGCCCGACGATCGTCACCCCGGTCGACGGGCGCCGGCGAAGTCTCCCGGGATAGCCTCGTCGCCATGTTGGTGACGGCATGAACCCGCTTGCGTCGGCACTGGCCGACCGGCTGCGCACCAGCGACAACCACCTCGTCGTCCTCACCGAGGGTGTGTGGCAACACCATCCGTGGCCGGAGGTGCTTGAGCGCGCCGAGAACGTGGCCGAGCGTCTGCTCGACGCCGACGTCGACGCGGTGGGTCTGGTCGGTGAACCCACGGTGGAGTTCATCGCGGCGATATTCGGGGCGTTCCTCGCCGACGCGGCGGTGTCGATCCTGCCGGGCCCGATCCGCGGGGCCGACGCCGCCCAGTGGGCCCAGTCGACTCTGGCGCGATTCGACGGCATCGGCGTGCGGCGGGTGCTGAGCAACGGCACGCACTTCGACGGTCTCGCCGCAGCAGGCGGGCCGCTACCCGTCGACGCATTGACCGACGTCGCGTCCACGTCGCGCAGCACCGCGTTCGTCGCGCCGAGTGGCCCGGCTGCCACCGCAATCCTGCAAGGCACCGCCGGATCCACGGGAACCCCTCGGACGGTGCGACTCTCGCCGGAGGCGGTGCTGGCCAACCTCGACGGGCTCAACGCGCGCATCGGCGTGACCCCGGCCGACGTCGGGTGTTCGTGGCTCCCGCTCTACCACGACATGGGCCTCAGTTTCCTGCTGTCGGGCGCGCTCGGCGGTACCGACGTGTGGCAGGCCCCCACGGCGGCGTTCCAAGCGTCGCCGTTCCGGTGGCTCACCTGGCTGACCGAGAGCCGCGGGACCATCACGGCGGCGCCGAACATGGCCTACGGCCTGATCGGGAAGTACTCACGACGGGTGACCGACGTGGATCTGAGCCCGCTGCGCTTCGCCCTCAACGGTGGCGAACCCGTCGACGTGGAGCTCACCCAACGGTTCGCCGCCGAGATGGCCCGGTTCGGGTTCTCCGAGGGCGCCCTGTCGCCATCCTACGGCTTGGCCGAATCAACCTGTGCCGTAACGGTACCCGTACCCGGCGTCGGCATGCGGGTCGACGAGACGCCGATTCGGACGGCCGACGGCGGCACCTCGTCGCGGCGGCACGCCGTGCTGGGCGAGGCGATACCGGGGATGTCGGTGCGGATCGAACCCCGAGAGGGCATCGGGGCCGAACACCACGACCGCGAGATCGGCGACATCCTCATCCGCGGCTCGTCGATGATGAGCGGCTACGTCGGACAAACGCCTCGCGACCCCGAGTCCTGGTTCCCCACCGGCGATCTGGGCTACTTCACCGACGGCGGCCTCGTCGTGTGCGGCCGCGCCAAGGAGATCATCACCGTGGCCGGGCGCAACGTCTTCCCCGCCGAGGTCGAGCGGGTGGCGGCCACGGTTCCCGGGGTTCGCGAGGGTGCGGTGGTCGCGGTCGGCATCGGCGAACGGTCGATTCGACCCGGGCTCGCCGTCGTGGCCGAGTTTCGCGGACCCGACGAGGCCGGCGCACGGGCCGACCTCATGCGTCTGGTGGCGTCCGTTTGTGGCGTCATGCCAGCCGATGTCACGTTCGTCCGGCCCGGCTCGCTACCGCGCACGTCGTCGGGCAAGCTGCGCCGACTCGAGGTGCGGCGCGACCTGGAGGACGGCCGGCGCTGACGTCAGCCGGCCGGCGGGGGTGGCGGCGGCGGAAGGATCAGCCCGGGAGGCGGCGGCGGTGTGCCGTCGCCAGGGGCGGGCGGCAGGTTCTGCACGAGTCCCGGTGAGATGACGGTCCCCGGCGGCGGCGCGGTGCCCGGCAGCGGTTGGCCCAGTTGCTCCTTGGGCATCTGGCCGAGGAACCCGCCCTTGAGCCGTCCGTCGCGGTACAGGTCGATGTAGCGTCCGAGCCACTCGCGCTTGCCCACGTCGGCGTTCTCCTGGCCCGGGGCCACGTCGAACTGCTGGCCCTGACCGGGTGCGGCCGGAACTTCGTTCTGCGGCAGGCCGTATGCGTTGTTGAAGACGTTGAGGTTGGGCACGACGCCCGGCCCTGCGCCGGGCGGCAGCGGCGTGGGGTTCAGGCCCAGCACGCTGCTGCGGTCCAGCCCCGCCATCGCCGGTGCGCCGAGCCCGCCGGGTACGCCGGGCTGACCGGTCTGGCCCAGCACGCCCAAGCCGTTGGTCAACGGTTGACCGAGCACGGGAACGGTGGGCCCCGGTGGTGGGGGAGGAACCCCCGGGCCCGGGGGTGGCGGCGCGGCCGAGTCGACCGGTGCCGGGGGAGGTAGCGGTACCGGTTCGGCGACGGCGGTCGCCGGGAAGACGACCGCCGCGCCGACCAGTGCGGCGCCGACGGCGACACCGACGGCCCTACGCGGAGTCAGGGCCCCGATGTCGTTGCGTGACGCCATGATTGCCTAGACCGACTTCGTCACGCCGTAGTAGGCGACGATGTCATCGGTGTCGGTGGTCGAGCTGGTGAGCGTCGCGTAGGACCGCAGGAACGACTGACCAACGCACCCGTCGACCTTGATGTGAGTGTCCTTGATGGTGACGCGCACCGGAGCGGCCTTGTAGGACTTCTTGTTGACGGCGACCTGCTGCACCGTGCCGGGCTTGGCGTGGATCTCGATGGTGCCCGAGACCGGGAACGACAGCGCCGGCGCGAAGACGGGACCGCCGGCGGGAAAGCTCAAGCCGCCGAGGCCGATGCCGGCCTGACCGATCAGGCGGACCTGGCCGAGTTCGATGCCGCAGCCGATCTGGTAGCCGCTCTCCATGTTGCCGCCGCTGAGCGTGGTGCTGCCCTCGCCGGTGACGGTGCCGGTGAAGGTGCCGCCGACGAGGTATTCACGGGACGACACCGCGGTGGTGAGTGGCGCGATCGGGAGCTGGGTCTCGTTGGAGGCGGTGACGGTGAGCGTCCAGCCGTCGGGCGTGGTGACGACTCCGGGAGGGGCCGAGGCGACGACACCGGTGTCCGGCGGGGGGCCCGGGTTGCCCACCGGGTCGACGGGGGGCTCGGCGAATGCGAGCGGGGACGAGACGGCGAAGGGGATGGCGACGAGCGTGGCGGCCACCGTGGCAAAGCGATTCATTGTGCTCTTTCGTTCTCGGTGAGGTGAGTCGGACGGCCGGTCAGACGGCTTTGGTGACGCCGATGTAGGTGATGACGTCGTCGGTGTTCTCCGTCGACGAGGTCATCGTCGCGTACGAGCGGATGAAGGACTGTCCCGCGCACTGGTCGGTCTTGATGCGCACGCCGGTGATGGACACGCGTGCCGTGGTGCCCTTGAACGACTTCTTGTCGATCGCGACGGTCGTGACGGTGCCGGGCTTGAGGTAGACCTTGCCCTGCAGGCTCACGCCGGCGCTGACGCTCGGCAGGCCGATGGCGCTGATGCCCGGGTTGATGCTGGCGCCGGGGTTGATCTCGACCTCGTCGGAGATGATGCCGCAACCGATCTGCTCACCGGCCTCCAGCGTGCCACCGGCGAGCTTGGTCTTGCCGCTGCCGGTGATCTTTCCGGTGAACGTACCGGCGATCAGGTACTCGCGTGAGGAGATGGCCGTGGTCAGGGGTGCTACCGGCAGCTGGGTCTCGTTGCTGCCGGAGACCTCGATGTGCCAGCCGTCGGGAGTGTCGAGGATGCCGGGAGCGGCGGACGGTACGGCGCCCTCTGGCGGCAGCGGATTGGACACCGGCACGATGGCGGGATCGTTGGGAGGCGGCGGTGCTGGCTCCGCGAACGCGAGGGGCGTGGTGCCGGCGGTTGCCAGTACGCCGATGGCAGCCAGAGTGGCGAAGCGAGTGAGCATGGGGTCGTGGGCGCCTCTCGTTTGTCCGGACCGCAGCGGCCCGGGGGATCTGTCGCGTCGGAGCATCCACGGGGAGAGTTGCCGACCGGTGAACGGGTGGCCAACGGTTCACGCCGCGTTCCCGTCCAGTGGGCGCGCGGGCGTCGCGACGTACACCGTTGTCTGCGAGTTGATTTCGGCTGACAGCGAGTCGGCAGCCAGCGGACATCCAATCGCCGCCGGAGTACACCCCGCCGGGCGTCCTCCGTTCACCATCCGGACATGTCCTGCTCTGAACGTAGGAGAGCCCGTGGCACCGAGGACGTTGCCGAGGCGGAGAGGTCGCACCAACGCGGCCCACTTGGAGGGAGTGAGACGTGGAGTCATCACACGTTGCAGGACGCGCGGCAATCGGGACACTCGTCGGGTTCGCCATCGCGCTGTCGATGGCATCGGGTGCCGGCGCCGAGCCCGAGGACGTCGTCGATCCCGGCCTGCCTGCTCCGGTCGTCGCGCCGGTGACCGCCGACGATGCCGACCCGGCCGCCGTGCTGGCGTGCAGCCAATTCGCCGAGGTTCTCACCGCAACCGCCACTTACTACGGCGATTTCGCGGACGCACTCGAGACCTACGAGCACCCCGACTACAACGATCCGGCGACCAGCGCCAGCAACGTGACGGCCCGCACCGCCCTGCGGCAGGGCGCGGGCGTCACCATGTCAGCCGCGAACACCCCCGGCCTGGCCCCCCAAATCGCCGAGCCGATGCGCTCGTGGTCATGGGGCGCAACGAAATTACTCGTCAAGATGGGTGTTCGCGGGGGCAGGGAGACCCTCAACACGACTGCCGACGACATGAACACCGACGCCTCGAACGTCCAGGCGGCGTGCGCTACTGCCGGAACCCATGCCTGACGGCGGTGCCATTGCGCGCCGAGTCGCCGCCATGGTGGTCGTCGCGGCAGCGCTGCAAGGTTGCTCGAGCGAAAAGGCCCAAGGCGCAACCGAACCGGTGACCGTGCCGGCATCGGCACTGGTTGGGTCGCTGGCGAGTGTTGCCGAGATCAACCGCGTGATGGACAGCACCGCGATGACGCCGCATCCGGTCACCGACACCATGGCAGACGATCGCGCGTTGCTGCCCAACCTCAACTGTCTGGGCGTCTGGCAGCCGGATCAGGCGGCCATCTACGGTGCGCCGGGGGAACCCGACGGGTGGAATGCGCTGGCCCGCCAAACGCTTCGCACCCCCGACACCGAGCAGTGGTCCAGCCTGGTGCGTCAGTCCGTCATCTCGTACCCGTCGGCGGAGGCCGCGCAACGGTTCTTCGATCAGTCGGCGCAGCGATGGTCGCAGTGCACGAATCACCGCGTCAACATCACTCTGAACGACAGGCCGATGCCGAAGTGGCTCTCGGGTGACCTCGGCCGGGCCGAGGGGCAACTCGCCATGCCGGTCGCGGTGGGGATGGGCGCGGAAAACCGCGTGTGCCAACGAGTCCTGTCGATCTACTCCAACGTGATCATCGACGTCGAGGCGTGCCGACCGCCGTTACCGATCGTCACCTCGGCATCGGAGATCGCCGCGAAGATCCAGCGGAGCCTGCCTGCCTGACGGCGTCGCGGGCACGGGCGCGCACCGCGTCCTTGGCGACCTTGCCGTTGGTGGTGGTGGGAAGGGCGTCGACGAACAGCACGTGCCGTGGCCGCTTCCACGGGGTGAGGACGGCCCGCACGTGGGCGACGAGATCGTCGGTGTCGGGCGATGACCCGGGCCGGGGCACGACCACCGCGCAGATGGCCTCGCCCCAGTACTCGTCGGGCACTCCCACCACGGCCACCTGGTCGACGTCGCGGTGGGTCGACAGGGCGTCCTCCACCTCCCGCGAGCTGACGTTCTCGCCGCCGGTGATGATCACGTCCTTGCTGCGGTCGAGGACGACGAGCCTGTTCGCCTCGTCGATCCGTCCGACGTCGCCGGTGCTCAGCCAGCCGCCGTCCGTCACCGGCCGAGGATCACGCCAGTAGCCCGACGCCACTTGCGGTCCGCGCACCTGGATCTCGCCGACGTCGCCGCCTGCGATGCGGACCTCGACACCACTGTGCGGCCGCCCCGCGGTGGCCAGCACTCCTGCGTCACCGCCGGCGCCGGCCCGGTGGTCGTCGGGGCCGAGAAAGGTGACGTTGCCGCCGGTTTCGGTCATCCCGTACCCCTGGTGGAAGCCGACGTCGAGACGGGCCATGGCGCGGCGCAACAGGTCGGCGGGGATGGCGGAGGACCCGTAGGCGATCTCACTCAGCGTCGGCAGGGCGGCGCCCGTGTCCTCCAGGTGGGCGAGGAGCCCGTGCAGCATGGTGGGCGCGAGCGAACACGACGTGACGCCATGGGCGTTCACGGCGGCGACGAAGGCCTCCGGCCGGAACGCGGGTACCGGCACCACGGTGGACTGCGCCGCGTGGTGGACGAGCACGTTGTAACCGGCGACGTGGCACATCGGAAACGGCAGCAGGTAGACCCCGCCCGAGCGTACGGACCGGCCCTCGACGGTACCGCGCACCGCGGCGGTGATCGACCGATGCGTGTGCAGCACCCCCTTCGGGGTGCCGGTTGATCCACTGGTGAACAGCAGCCAGGCGACGTCATCGGGGTTCGCGACGGTGCCTTCCTCCGAATGCCGCTGTGCGGCCTGCCATTCCGGAGTGCCGAAGCGAATGGCCGGCGTGGTGGTCGTAGGCAGAGCATCGAGGTAGCGGGCGTCGCCGACGATCATTGCCGGTTCGATGGCGCGCAGCAACGACACCTGTTCGCTGGTGCTCAGTCGTTGGTTGACCAGCGCCAGCACCGCACCGCTGCGCGGGATCGCGTAGTACGGCCGGGCGTAGTCGACGCCGTTGTTGGCGATGACCGCGATGCGCTCGCCGCGGACACACTGCCGCGCTGCCCATCCCGCGAGGCGCGCGATCTGACGGTCGAACTCGGCGAACGTGGTCGAAGTGCCGTCGTCGGCGATCACGGCGGGCCGATCGGGCACTGCCCGTGCTGCCGACGCCACCAGGTCGTGCAGGAGTGGGCCGTCGGTCGCCATCGAGGTCAGGACCCCGTCTCGGCGACCCGCCGCCGGTAGGACGACGGCGTCTCGCCGCAGAATTGGGCGAAGCATCGGGTGAAGGAGCTGAGGTTCTCGAACCCGACCGCCGTCGCCGTCGCCTGCACCGACTGGCCCGGCGCGGCGAGAAGCGCCATCGACCGCAGCATCCGGGCCTGCAAGAGATAACTGCGCCAGGACATTCCGACAGTGTCGGAGAACAGCCTGCGCAGCGTGCGTTCCGACACGGCCACTGCACGGGCCACCTCGTCTGCGGTCACGGAATTCAGGTGTTGCTTGGTGTAGGCGAGTGCGGCGGCGACGATCGGATGGTCGGAGGTCGGAAGACTCAGCGGCGCCTCGTGATCGAGTGCCTCGGAGACCAGCGCGGCCAGGGTGCGGAAGAAGTCATCCGATGTGCCGTCGCCCTGCGCGCGGTCGATCGGCCAGCGCAGCGCGTAGATCATCATCTCGCGGATCAACGGTGACACCGCGATGATCCGCGCCCGTCCACCCGCATTGCGGATCAACTCCGGCGCGAACATCACCGCGACGGTCTTGACGTCCGGGTTCATCACCGCCTGGTGTTCCAGGCCGACCGGGATCCAGGCCGCCTGCTGCGGCGGAAGCAGGTAGTGGGCCGAGTCGGTCTCCACCTCGACGACGCCGTGCAGGGCGTACTCGATCTGATGCACCTCGTGCGAGTGCCACCCGGTGATGAGCCCGTCGCCCTCGTACAGATAGCTGCCCGCCATGGCGCGGCCGCCGCGGCGCAGCTCGATCACCGGCCGGAACGCGGCGTTGCGGGTGGTCGTCCGAGCCTTGGCCGAAAGAGTCAAACCTCTGTCCGAAGGTGCAGAGACGGTCACGGGATCCGAGGGTACTAGTTGAGACATGAAAGCCGAAGACCTGATCCTGGTGAGCATCGACGACCATGTCGTAGAGCCCCCGGACATGTTCCTCAACCACGTGCCCGCCAAGTACAAGTCCGAGGCCCCGATCGTCGTCACCGACTCTCACGGCGTCGATCAGTGGATGTATCAGGGCAGGCCCCAGGGCGTCAGCGGGCTCAACGCCGTGGTGTCCTGGCCGCCGGAGGAGTGGGGCCGCGACCCCGCCGGCTTCGCCGAGATGCGGCCCGGCGTGTACGACGTCCACGAGCGCGTTCGCGACATGAACCGCAACGGGATCCTGGCCTCGATGTGCTTCCCGACCTTCACCGGGTTCTCGGCGCGCCACCTCAACATGCACCGGGAAGACGTCACGCTGGTCATGGTGTCGGCCTACAACGACTGGCACATCGACGAGTGGGCGGGCAGCTACCCGGACCGCTTCATCCCGATCGCCGTACTGCCGACGTGGAACCCCGAGGCGATGTGCGACGAGATCCGCCGGGTCGCGGCCAAGGGCTGCCGTGCGGTCACCATGCCGGAGCTGCCACACCTGGAGGGTCTGCCCAGCTACCACGACGAGGACTACTGGGGTCCGGTGTTCCGGACGCTGTCCGAGGAGAACGTCGTGATGTGTCTGCACATCGGTACCGGCTTCGGAGCGATCAGCATGGCGCCCAACGCGCCGATCGACAACCTGATCATCCTGGCCACCCAGGTCTCGGCGATGTGCGCCCAGGACCTGCTGTGGGGGCCTGCGATGCGCAACTACCCCGACCTGAAGTTCGCGTTCTCCGAGGGCGGCATCGGCTGGATCCCGTTCTACCTCGATCGCAGCGACCGGCACTACACGAACCAGAAGTGGCTGCGCCGCGACTTCGGGGACAAGCTGCCCAGCGACGTGTTCCGCGAGCACTCACTGGCCTGCTACGTGACCGACAAGACCTCATTGCGGCTGCGGCACGAGATCGGCATCGACATCATCGCCTGGGAGTGCGACTACCCGCACTCCGACTGCTTCTGGCCCGACGCGCCCGAGCAGGTGCTCGCAGAACTCAACGGTGCCGGCGCCGACGACGCCGACATCAACAAGATCACGTGGGAGAACTCGTGCCGGTTCTTCGGCTGGGATCCGTTCGCGCGCACCCCGAGGGATCAGGCCACCGTCGGTGCGCTGCGCGCCAACGCGACTGACGTCGACGTGTCGATCAAGCCGCGCAGGGAGTGGGCGCGCCTGTACGAGGAGAAGCACCTCGCGGCGACGAAGTAGGAGTTCCCGCCACGCATTCTTCGCACGCCGTTCGCGTCCACTACCTACGGTTGGCAGGTGTTCACAGTTTGCCATCGGCTCCTACGCCTCACCGCAGTCCTGCTCGCGGGTGGCCTCGCGGCATCGGCCCTGACGCCCGTACCCCATGCATCCGCCATTCCCGCCAAGACCGCTCAACTCGACCACGGCGGTCTGCCGCGCACGTACGTGGTGCATGCGCCGGTCGGCGTCGAACGTCCGTCGGCGCTGGTGATCAACCTGCATGCCGCAGGCGGCACCGGTGGCGGACAAGCCGCACTGACCCGCTACGACGCGGTTGCCGACGCCAACGGGTTCGTCGTGGCCTACCCCGACGGCATCGACCTGAGTTGGGCCGACGGCCGGGGCGCCTCCGTTCCGGATCGCCAGGGAGTCGACGACGTCGGGTTCATCTCGGCGCTGACCACCAAGCTCGTCGCCGACTACGGGATCCCCGGTGGTCGCGTCTTCATCACGGGCCTGTCCGCCGGCGCCTTCATGGCCAACCGGATGGCGTGTGAGCGTGCCGATCTGTTCGCCGCCGTCGCTCCGGTTGCCGGGACGCTTGGCACCAATGTCGCGTGCAACCCGTCCCGGCCGGTGTCGGTGTTCGCAACCCACGGAACAGTCGACCCGATCGTGCCCTACGGCGGCGGCGGTATGACGGGGCGCGGCGGCGCCAGCACCGTCGTTGCGGCACCGGCGATGGCGGATCGCTGGCGACAGGTCGACGGGTGCCCGCCGCCGGTCGACGAGACCCTGTTCGGCGCCGGGCACGGACAGCAGATTCAGCGCACGACGTCGGCGCCCTGCGCCGCCGGAACCGCGGTGGTGTTCAACCGCGTCGACGGGGGAGGTCACACCTGGCCCGGGGCCCCGGCCCTGATGGACGCAGCAGGGGCGACGACCAACGTCATCGACGCGTCGGTGGCGTCGTGGCAGTTCTTCGACACCCACGGACGGTGAGCGACCGCGACTGATCAGTCGGCGGGTTCGTACCGCAGCATGGTGATGCCTGCGTCGGGATGGTCGGTGAACACCGGCCGCACCCGCATGCCGACCCGGACCTCATCGGGCGCGGCGTTGACGATCTCGGTGGAGAAGCGCGGTCCCTCGTCCCATTCCACGACGGCGAGGATCTGGGGCACGTCGTCGACGAAGTGCGGTGAGACCGGTCGATGGCTGACCGTGAACGTGTATAGCGTTCCCCCACCGCTGATCTCGCGCCACTCCAGGTCGTCGGCCAGCGTGCCGGGCGCGAGCACCCGGGGGTAGAACACGTAGCGGCCGGCAGACGGCGAGTATTGGATGCGAATCTCGTGTCTGGCCAACGCATCCCAGAAGGGCCGCGTCGTGGGCGTGGGAATCGGCATGGGCCGGCTGGTGCTGCTCATCGTCAGTCGCCCTCCAGGACGAGAGTGGTCTGCTCGGAGAGGATGCCGCCGTTGCCCGACACGAAGGCGCGGTGGCAGTCGGTGACCTGGGCTCGGTCGGCACGTCCCATGATCTGGCGGGTCGCATCGCACACGTGGTGCATGCCGCCCGCCGTGCCTGCCTGGCCGTAGCCGAGCTGACCGCCCGCGGTGTTCATCGGGAAGTCGCCGCGGAACGTGAGGTCGTGGTCTGAAACGAACCGCAGACCCTCGCCCTTGCGGCAGAAGCCGGCGTCCTCGAGGCTCAACAGCGCGGTGATGGTGTAGCAGTCGTAGATCGATGCCATGTCCATGTCGGCCGGGCCGAGACCCGCCATCGCGAAGGCACTCTCGGCCGCCTTGATCATCGGTGTCTGCAGCAGGTCCTCGGCGTACGTCGGCGTCTTGTAGGGCACCCGCTCGCCGAATCCCTTGATCCACACCGGCCGATTGCGGCTGCGGCGGGCGACTTCCGGGTTCGCGACCAGGACGGCGGCACCACCGAGAACGGGCATCACGATCTCGAGCATGTGCAGTGGCGACGCGATCACCGGACTGGCCAGCACGTCGTCGACGGTCAGTGGCGTATCGGCGAAGATCGCCCCGGGCGTGTGATTCGCGTTCACCCGCTGGTCGACACTGATCTTGGCCATCGCCCGCTCGTCGTAGCCGTGCGTCGCGGCGTAGAGCGTGGCCACCTGGCCGTAGGGTCCGTTCTGGCCCAGATTGCCGTACGGGATCTCGAATTCGGCCTGTGGCGATCCGTATCGGTTGCTCGACGCGCCGAAGTACAGCATGTCCCCGAAGTCGACCGGCTTGTGCTCGCTCACGGGCGTCAGGGGAGTGGCGGGTAGGACGCACAGCACGGCGTTGCAGATTCCCAGCTCGATGGCAGCCGCTGCGCGCCACACCATGCCCGAGGCGCTGGCGCCGCCGAGGTCGACGAGTTCGGCGAAGTTCGCCCGGATGCCCAGGTACTCGACGATGGTCGACGGCACGAAGATCTGCGATTCCTGCAGGTGGCCGGTGCAGATGCCGTCGACGTCGGAGGCCTGCAGGCCGGCATCGGCGAGTGTCGCCGCAGCCAGACGTGCCCACTGCTCGAGGTTGAACTCGAGGGGCCCGGTGGGCCGCTTGGTCGCGGGAAGCTCGGTGAAGCCGACGATCGCGGCATCGCCACGTAACCCCATACCCGTTGTCCTCCTGCAGAAGTGGTGGCCGGTGCGGCGCTGCTAGCCGTCGTCCCCTGGGAGGATCAGCGACAGCATCGTGTCGAGGCGATCGGCCATGATCCGGTAATCGATGTCGCGGGACTGGGCCTGCAGCAACGCGCCCCAGAACACGGTCTCCACGGTGGCGAGCACCTCCGGCCATGCCCCGGTGCCGAGCGCAGCCGCCACTCGGCGCCGTACCTCTGCCGCGATGCGGGCACGGACGTCGGCGACCGCTGGATCGTCGGTCGACAGCAAGGCACGCGTGCACGTCCGGGCCAGGCCGGGCCGGTCGGCCAGGATCATCGTGATCGCCCGCAGCTGGGCACCCACGCGCGCCTCGACGCGGGCGGATCGGTCGATCACCAGTGGCAGCGTCGAGACGTGATGCAGGTACAGCTCGGCGAAGACCGCGTCGAGCGAGGGGAAGTGCGCGCGCAGGGCGGTCGGCGCGACGCGAGCGCGCGCTGCGAGCGCGGCGACCGAGACGTCCGGATGAGCCGACTCGTCCAGCATCGAGGCGGCAGCTCCGAGCACGCGCTGCTGCGTGCGACCGTGGTGAGCGTGCGGGTCCCGTAGGCGGGTGACGTGGGTCACCGCTGAACTGGACATGTGTCCAGGCTAGCTGACCGCAATGGGGTTGGCAATGACCCACGAAACATCCATGAACAGGACGAAATACCAGCTCGATGCACTGCGCTCGGCTCACGACGCGCGGGCCGTCCACAGTCATCCCGGGTCGTTGTCGGACAGGTGTCCAGGGTTGGTCAGCCCGTCGTCAGCTCTGCGTACCGCGCGAGGTGGGAGTCGGTGCTGCCGAATTCGTACTGGACGGCGGTCAGTCGCTTGAAGTAGTGGCCGATGGCGAGTTCCTCGGTCATGCCCATCCCACCGTGCAACTGCACCGCGTTCTGTCCGACGAACCGGGCCGCGCGCCCGATGGTGACCTTCGCCGCCGAGACGGCCTTCGCCCTTTCGGCCTCGTCTGCCTCGAGGTTGAGGACGGCGAGCAGTACCGCTGCCGCGGCCTGCTCCACCTCCATGTGCATGTCGACCATGCGGTGCTGGAGAACCTGGAAGCCTCCGATCGGCTGTCCGAACTGATGCCGCTGCTTGCTGTACTCGACGGTGTCGGCCAACACCTTCCGCATGCATCCGACCGCTTCGGCGCACACCGCGGCGGCACCCTCGTCGCGCGCCCGTGACAACGACGGCCACGCCGCGCCGTCGTCGCCGAGCAGCGCGTCGGAATCCAGTCGCACGCCGGACAACTCGACGTCGGCCGCCCAGCGGTCGTCGACCGTGCGGTAGGCGTGCTGCACGAGGGCGGAGCCCGCAGCCTCGACCTCCACCAGGAACAGCGAGGTGCCCGCCTGCGTACGCGCCGTCACCAGCAGGTGGGTGGCAAGCGGTGCGGAGACGACGACGAGCTTGGTGCCGTGCAGGAGCCAGCCGGTGCCGTCGGCCGTCGCAGTCGTCGTGACGCGCGACCAGTCGTCGCCCGACTCTGCTTCCGAGGCCGCGAGGGCGACGACGGCGCGCCCCGCGGCGATCCGCTCGAGCAGCTCGGTGGCCCGAGGGCCCCCGGCGCGACGCAGCAGTCCGGCAGCCACCACGGAGGTGTCGACATAGGGCTCGACCACCAGCGCGTGGCCGAGCGCCTCGGCGATCACCATCACCTCGACGGGACCACCCCCGATGCCACCGACGTCCTCGGGTAGTGCGGCGCCGAGGATGCCGAGGTCCTCGGCGAAGGCACGCCAGGTCTCGGGCTGCCAACCCGCGCCGGTCTTGACGGCTGCACGGCTCTTGGCGAGGTCGTACCGCGTGGAGAGGAACTTGGTGAGCCCGTCGCGCAGCATCTTTTGCTCGTCGGAAAGCGTGAAATCCACTGGAAGTCCTTACCTAGAGACCCAAAGCAGTCTTGGCCAGAATGTTGCGTTGAATCTCGTTGCTACCGGCGTAGATCGAGCCCGCACGATCGTTGAAGTACCGCAGCGGCGCGACGGCCTGCCACGGCTCGCCGCTCACGTATCCGTCTGCCGGAGGATCGAATTCGGCAACCGGGCCGCCGGGACGGGTGGCATGGGGCTGATATGCGCGGCCGCGAGGTCCAGCGGCCTCCATTGCCAGTTCGGTGATCGTCTGACTCAGCTCGGTACTCAGGATCTTCAGCATCGACGAATCCGTTCCGGGATGCCCGCCACCGGATAGCGCGGCGAGAACCCGGAACTCGAGGATCTCCAGCACGTCGGTGCGGATGCGGGCGTCGGCCAGCTTGCGCGAGAACGACGGGTCGTCGATCAGGCGCCCACCCGTGGGCCCCGGCTGTGTTGCTGCGTTCGCGGCCACCTGCTCCGCCATCACCTGAAGCGCGGGCGCCGTTGCGCCTCCGCCACGCTCGAACTCGAGGAGGTACTTCGCCACGGTCCAGCCGTCGTCGATCTGCCCGATCACGTTCGACTTGGGAACGCGGACGTCATCGAAGAAGACCTGGTTCTGCACCTCCTCGCCCGACGTCATGACCAGGGGCCGGATCTCGATCCCAGGCGAGGTCATGTCGATGAGGACGAACGTGATGCCCTGTTGCTTCTTGCCCGTGCGGGAGGTGCGGACGAGGGCGAACATCCAGTTCGCCTCCCGGGCGTGGGTCGTCCAGATCTTGCTGCCCGTGCACACCAGGTCGTCACCATCGTCGACCGCCACCATGGTCAGCGAGGCCAGGTCGGATCCGGATTCCGGTTCGGAATAGCCCTGGCAGAAGAACACCTCGCCGGTCAGGATGCCCGGCAGGAAGTAGTCCTTCTGAGCGGACGTGCCGAATGCGATGATGGCATGGGCGACCATCCGGATGCCCATCGGCGACAGTGACGGCGCGCCGGCCAGCGTCGACTCACGGCTGAACAGGTAGTGCTGGGTGAGGCTCCAATCGCACCCGCCGTACTCGACGGGCCACGCCGGCGCGGCCCACCCCCGCTCGTGCAGGATGGCCTGCCACCGCAGGCTGGCCTCGTGGTCGCTGTACACGCTGGTCATCAACCGACCGGCGTCACGCAGATCCGGCGTCAGCTTCTCGTGCAGGAACGCCCGCACCTCGTCCCGGAACTCGAGGTCGGCGGCGGACCACGTCACGTCCATGGGTCTTCCCGTCAGTCGAAGCGTCTCCGAAGACAGTAAACCTAGTTAGTCAGGTGGGGCGCACCCCGGGTCCAAGGGAAGGGAGTGACGCTCAGCGATCCAGCGGGGAGTCGCCGGGTTGATCGTCACCGCGGGTCTCGGCGGGGCGTTCAGCACCGCGGGCATCGCCGCGCAGCGATTGCCGGGCCAGGAACTCGCGGTAGTAGGCCAGCGAATCCTCGGAGATCAGTGCAGGCAACAGAAGGGCCCAGGTGCGGCCGAATCGCCCGCGGAGATCCTTGCCGTCGGTCAAGGCACTGGACAGCAATTCGGCACCGAGCAGCGAGCCGATGATGGCGCTGCTCGCCTCGGCCGGGTCGAGTTCGGAGCGGAGGTCGCCCTCGGCGATGGCGCTCGTGGTCAGCATCGTCATCTCGTCGAGCAGCACGGCGTACGTCTTCTTTGCCGCGGGGTTGAATCCGCCGAACGTGCGCAGCAAGCGACCGGCGGCCTGGGCGACACGGTCGTTGCCAAGTACGTCGGTGACCACGAACAGGCCGTGGACGATGTTCTCCATCGCGGGGGAACTGGACCGGCCCGCCGCCCGGAACGATTCGAGGACCTTGTTCGCACCCTCCTCGATGATCGTGGTCGCCAGGGCTTCCTTCGAATCGAAGTGGTAGTAGAGCGCGCCCTTGGTGAGGTCGGCGCGTTCGATGATGTCCGCCAATCCAGCGGCGGGATAACCGATCTCGTTGATCAAATCAATTGCCGAGTCGATGATCCTCCGTCGGGTCGCCTCGGATCTGGCCTGGCGCACCACGTTCGACTACCTCCGTTGGCTCGGTCCCCGGAAAACAAGCTAAAGCGGAATCATAGAACGTCGGTGCTGCGCGATGCTGCATTCTTGATCGCGCGTGCGGTGCGTCGCTCCACGAAGCCCTTCAGATACGGGAGCCGGTCCGGGTTGGCGAAACCCGGGAGGATGAGTAGCCAAAGCGCCTCGAGATCGCACGTGAACGCGACCGGATCGTCGAGATTGCCCGTCTGTCGCAGGCCCAGGTACAGCGACACCACCAGGCGTGCGACGTGTGCGGGGTCGACGCCGTTTGCGATGTCGCCGTCGTCGGCGGCACGCCGGGCGAGGTCGGTGAAGGCGGTGATCCACCCGTCGAGCACCTTGGACTGCAGGCCATCGAACCGGCCGAGTGCCTCGAGGAGGTTGAGCGCGGCGCGGGCCATGTCGTCGCCGACGTCGTCACTGCCGATGCGATACGAGAGTTCGATCATCGATTCGAGGCCTGGACGCGACTGCGCGAACGCCTCGCTGAATGTCTCCGCCCGAGCCTCCGCATGGTTCTCGACGATCGCGATCGCCAAGTCGTGCTTGGAGCGGAAGTGGAAGTACAGCGCGCCCTTGGTCACGTTGGCGATCTCGAGGACGCGGTCGAGGCTGACTCGACCGTACGGCTCGCGCGCGAGTTGCTGGGCCGCTGCCCGCAGGATCTGCATGCGCGTGCCGTCGGGTCGACGTTCGGGGTTGTCACTCACCGTTGCTGCCCGTTCTCGACTTTCCGTACTGACCGACCCCCGTGTGCGCGTGCACCCCAGGAAGTTCTACAGGAATTTGCTGCGATCCACGGACTCGGACCGCGGGCCGCGTCCCGCCAAACTCCGGGTTCAGGTACGCGCTGCATAGCATCCCATCGGTATGTAAAGTCGCAATCGTGATGACTTCGGGTCTAGCTCCGGGTGAGGTCCGCCACCACGTCTACGCGGTTCAGAACCGCGTTGACGTGCACCTTCGGCCGGCAGCGCCCAGAACGGCCCCGCGGCGACCGGGTGTCGCGCCGAGGGCCGGCGTCGGCGCAGTCGCACGGTGCTTCGTCGCCCGTCGCGGCCGGGATGGCGCATCCCGGAGTGAGCATCCTCACAGCGGGCGTAGCTGATGCAGAAGTGGGACCGCGAGGTCGACCTCGTCTCGATCGGTGCCGGCATTGGAGGTCTCGCGGGAGCGATCGCCACCGTCGACGCGGGATGCGACGTCTTGGTCGCGGACGCCCCACCGGTTCGGATCAACCGAGGGTTGGGTGTCGCCACCCGACGGCGCGTTCAGGCCTGCGGTTGGTTGATCACCGAGGCCGCCGACGCAAAGACCGCCGACTACTTCGCGGACTTCGCCGCGTGGGTGCCCGGGTCTGCCCACGTCGCTCGCGACGTGCCGGTGCCGACGCGCGTCGTCAGTGCGGTCCGCGAGGGCGAGATCGAACCCTTCATCGGCTCGCGTCTGAGCGATTGGGCCGTGCAGTGCCTTACGTCGCCCTACGGGATGCTCCACTCCCGCGTCTTCGCCGGGGGGACCACACGATGCGCGCAGCCGACGGCGGGACCGTCGAGGTGTTGCCCATCGGCTCGATCGGCTGGCGCCACGGCATGGGCGCGCCCGAACTACGGGACTGGATGGTCGGCCAGGCGCGCAGTCGCGGCGTCGACGTGCTGACCGGTACGCCACTGCGCCGACTGGTGTTCGACGACGGACGCGTCGTGGGCGCCGTGTTCGCCACACCGGATGGGCCCCTGGCGGTGCGGGCCCGCATGGGCATCAGTGTGGCGCCGAACGAGCACGACGGGTTCACTGGCGAGCCCCCGGCGGGCGTCGGCGGGGAGCAGCGGCGGGTGTGCCTGGTGGGACGTACCGCGAGCCGTTTCGGTCGAGTGGAGATCTTGCGCACGGCAACGCGTGACGTCGACACCCGCCGCCCGTGCTCAGCCGTGCACCGAGCGCTGCGCGACGTGCGGAACGCGCGCTCAGGTCCCGGGCACTGCCGGAAAGTGCACTGAGACGCCACCCTCTTCGAGCAACGCCAGCATCTCGTCGCCGGCCAGGGGCTCGGACAGCAGGAAGCCTTGCGCCCGCCTGCAGCCGTGGCGCAGCAGTGTCTGCGCCGCCGCCTCCGTTTCGACGCCCTCGGCCACCAGCTGCAGACCGAAGGCATCGGCGAGCGCGATGATCGCGCGCACGATCGCGAGGTCGTCGGGGTTGCGGCCCAGATCCGTCACGAAGCTGCGGTCGATCTTGAGGACGTCCACCGGCAACTGCTTGAGGTGTGCGAACACGCTGTAGCCCGTGCCGAAGTCGTCGATCGCCACCTTGACGCCCGCCTCGCGGAGGCCGGCCAGCGTGATGCTCGTGGTCTCCAGGTCGTGCACCACCACGCTCTCGGTGATCTCGACGCACACCGACCCGCGGGGCAGGTCGAACTCGGCGAGGATGCCGGCCACCGACTCGACGAATCCCCCGGCGACGAGCTGCACGGGGGAGACGTTCAGCCGCAGCACCACGTCGTCCGCGACGCCCGTGGCGCGCCACCGCGCGAACTCCGCGCAGGCGGTGCGCATCACCCACCGGCCGAGTTCACCGGCCAGGTTGATGGACTCGGCCACCGCGATGAACGAGGCCGGGGACAGCAGGCCTCGGGTGGGGTGTTCCCACCGGACCAGGGCCTCGGTGGCGAGCACCCGTCCGGTGCGCATGTCGACCTCGGGCAGGTAACGCAGGAACAGGGCCCCGTTCTCGATGACGTTCTGCAGGTGCAACTCGATGTCGTTGCGGAACTCCGACTCCAGGGCCATTTCCTCGGTGGCCGCCGCGACGCGGTTGCCGCCCTCGGCCTTGGCGGTCATCAACGCCTGATCGGCTCTGCGCAGGAGTTCCTTGGTGGTGTCGCGACCGGGAACGCCGAGCGCGACGCCGATGCTGACGGTGCGGGTGAGCATCTCGCCGTCGATGGCAACGCGCTCGCGCAGCACGCTCAGCAGGTGTTCGGCGAGTTCCTCGGCTTCGGTGGCCGACGTCGGCTCGGTCGGCACGACTACGAATTCGTCGCCGCCGAGGCGTGCGATGACGCTGGGGCGCTTGGTGCTCTGCTGGAGCCGGTCGGCGAGAACCCGGATGAACCAGTCGCCTGCCGTGTGTCCGAGGTAGTCGTTGATGGTCTTGAGCCGGTCGAGGTCGAAGTACAGCGTCGCGACCGGACCCGGGCGACCCGGCGCCAGCCTGGCCGCCAGGTGGTCGAGCAGCGCGCGCCGGTTGCACAGGCCGGTCAGGTCATCGTGCTCGGCGCGGTGACGGAGCTGATCCTCGGCCTTCACCCGTGCCTGCACCTGCGCGAACAGCGATCCGATGGCCTCGAGCGCGTTGAGTTCCTCCGGCCGCCACTCGCGATCGCCGAACTTCACGAAGCCGAGCACCCCGGTCGTGAGGTCGCCCGACACCAGCGGTGCTGCGGCCATCGACGTCTGGGGGACCGTGCGCGCCTCCTCGATGCGCCGTTGGTAGTCCTCGTTCTCGGGCCGGAACACCAGTGGCTTCTTGCCGTGCTCCGACGCCGCGAACACGGGGTCGGCGTCGGCGAAGTAGACGACGCCGAGCGGGTCGGGGTCGGGTACGTCCAGGCGCTCGGGCCATTCGGCCACCAGCAGGGATGCCCGAATGGAATGGTCGTTGTAGCGCAGGAAGCTGACGTCGACGTCGAAGTACGCGACGAGCATCGCGAGCACCTTGCGGGCCACCGGTACGGAGGTGGCCGCATTCGACGCCATGAGGTCGACGGCGACGTCGGTCACCAGCCGCTCAAGGCTTACGCGAGGCGTTCCTCCGGACATTGTGTAGACAGTATCGCCGGTCGTGTGTGTTCATGCTGCGTACGGCCCGCGACCGACACCGATTGGTCATCGTGGCCGCGCAACCTCGGTATCGGCCAACTGCGGGCGCGTCGCTGGAGACGAGCGCTGCGCGAGTGGCCGTGCACGGACGGGGCCCGTCGTGCTCGAGGGACTGGCGACCCGGGCGCTTCGGTTCGACCACTCACCGCAACCTGCCGGCAACGTCGACGTTGCCGAGCCCGCGGTGCGGCGTGGTCGCGGGCGATCGGCGGGAGCCCGGCGCCTGGCTACCCGTCGCGACGGTCGTCGACGAGGTCTGAGGGGGCGGCCGCGCCGGCGGACGTCTCGCGCACCTCGGCTACTGCGCCAGCCGCCCGGTGCGTGTCGGCGAGCGACCATGGCGGACGCGGGCCGCCTCGGCTCGGTCGGTCGACGGTCCGGTGATTTCGGCAATCCGGCCGGCCGTAGCGCTCGCGACGCCGTTGCGTGCGGTTACAAGGCGATCGCCGGACGCGAGGCGATCGCCGCGGTCTCCCGCAGGATCTTCGACAACTGTTCGGGGTCAGCATGATTGGCGAACGTCCGCCTGTCCCACCACATCATCTTCGTGCGGTAGCGCTCGTCGGGGTACGCCGCCGCGGGGATGGGGGCCACCACGCCGCCCGACGATCCCCAGCGCTCCAGGATGTGAGGCGCGGAGGTCGCCATGCAGAACTGGATGCCCATGAGTTCCAGTGCGTGAAAGCCACTGCGTGCCAGAGCGGTGGACACCAGGCCCGCCCGGCTCCGATCGTCCGTCGTCCACGCCGACTTCATCTCCAGGATGCCGAACGGCGCCCGGTCGTCGATCATCTTGCGCACCATGGGCAACCCCTCGTGGCCCGCCCACTCCACCACGGCGTGCGAGTCGTCGGCTCCCGTCAGCGGCCCCTTGGCGCGAACGCCGCCCAGCATGACCCCGTCGTCGTCGACCAGTGCCCAGAAGATCGCGGTGTCCGCCCCGTCGGCGATCGCCGCCACGTCGAGCGCCTTCTCGACGCCGTGCTTGCGGTAGCTGCGCTCGGCGCAGCACAGGTATTCCGACCACAGCGCGGAGTCGAGTTCCGGGGTCGATATGACCATCGTGGACCTCGAGTCCCTGTCCCACCAGCTGATGTTCTCGGGCATGCGAAAAGCCGCGTAGTCGTGAAATTCCAGGCTGGGAACGCTCATTTATTGCCCCATTCGTAGGGCAGCCGAGCGGCGTAGTACGGCGCCGCCGGCCACCGTTCATTCGCATCGGATTAATGCGAATCGCGCAGTCAGTATCGGGCCGTTCGAGCCAGGAAACCAGCGGTGAAATATGGTTACCCGCAGGTCACAAGCCTGCGGCAAAAAATTGTGCACGCGCGTCAAAACTCTGCAATGGCAATTTCGGTTATTAGCCCAGCGTATGAACCCGACTGGCAAAATTCGGCGCGAAATCCGACCAATTCCCTGGTTTTCCAGCAAATGGGAGATTGTGTTCAGATCGCGCAGCGGCTACATCTATTACGGGCGGCGTGCGACGTCGCGATCACCCCGAGAGGAGCAGGCGTGAAAGTCTTCAAGGATCTGAACGAGTTTGCAGCGGCACAGGGCAGCCAACTCGGCCCGACCGAGTGGATGGAAATCAGCCAGGAGCGCGTCAACCTGTTCGCCGACGCCACGGACGATCATCAGTGGATTCACGTCGATCCGGAGAAGGCGGCCGACGGCCCGTTCGGCGGCACCATCGCCCACGGGCTGCTGACACTGTCGCTGCTCCCGCACTTCTCGCATGACCTCTACCGCGTCGACGGCATCTCGCTGGCGGTGAACTACGGCTACAACAAGGTTCGCTTCATCACGCCGGTCAAGGTGGGGGCGAGGATCCGCGCCCGCGGCGAGGTCACCGCGATCAACCAACTCGAGAGCGCCGTGCAGGCGACCACCACGATCACCGTGGAGATCGAGGACTCGGAGAAGCCGGCAGCGGTCGCAGAGTCGATCATCCGCTACATCGCCTGACGGCGGCGGGGCATCAGCGGGAGCGCTGAGCCGCCTTGACGAGGCCGCCGCCGATGATCAGGCGCTGGATCTCGCTGGTGCCCTCGTAGAGGCGCAGCAGCCGCACCTCGCGGTAGATGCGTTCGACCGGAACGTCGCGCATGTATCCCGCGCCTCCGTGGACCTGAACCGCGAGATCGGCCACCTTGCCGACCATCTCGGTACAGAACAGCTTCGCGGTGGACGGGGCGATGCGTCGGTCCTCGCCGGACAGCCACAGCCGCGCGGCGTCGCGAACGAGCGCGCGTCCGGCCATCACGCCGGTCTGCTGGTCGGCGAGCATCGCCTGAACCAGCTGGAAGTTCCCGATCGGCGTGCCGCCCTGAGTGGCGGTGGCCGCGTAGCGCACCGATTCGTCGAGTGCGCGCTGCGCCGTGCCCACCGACAGCGCGGCGATGTGGATGCGTCCGCGTGCCAGTGACGTCATGGCCGCCCGGTAGCCGATGTCCACCGCGCCGCCGATGAGGGCATCGTTGCCGACGCGCACCTCGTCGAACGCGACGTCGGCGGTCCAGGCGCCCTCCTGGCCCATCTTGGCGTCCTTGCCCGCCACCCGTACGCCCTCGGCGTCCGCGGGTACGAGGAACACGGCGATGCCTGGTCCGTCGGCGTCGGCGGGCCGCGTCCTGGCGAACACCACGAACAGGTCGGCAGTCGGCGCGTTGGTGATGTACTGCTTCTGGCCGGTGATCACCCAGTCCGCGTCGTCGGAGGATCCGTCGCGCACCGCCTTGGTGCGCAGGCCCGCCGGGTTCGACCCGGCGCCCGGCTCGGTGAGGGCGAACGACGCCACGACGTCGCCGCTTGCGACGCCTTCGAGCCAGCGCTCCTTCTGCTGATCGGTGCCGAACCCCACTAGCACCTGACCCGCGATGCCGTTGTTGGTGCCGAACATCGACCGCAGCGCGAGCGTCGTGTAGCCGAACTCCATGGCCATCTCGACGTCTTGGGCGAGGTTCAGGCCCAGCCCACCCCACTGCTGGGGAATTGCATATCCGAATAGACCCATGTCCTTGGCCTGCTGGCGGATGTCGTCGGGCACCCGGTCGCCGGCCATGAACTCCTGCTCGCGCGGCATGACGACGTCGCGGACGAACTCACGGGTCGCGGTGAGGATGTCGGCGAAGTCGGCGTCGCTGACCGGCTCGTCATGCGCGACGGTGGCGGTATCGGCTGTGGTGGTGTTGGCCATTCGTCGGACTCTCCTGCTCGGGGGTGCGGCGTGCCTGCCACGAATATCATATTTTATGTTTGACGCCGACGGCCGGACTGAGAGGGGTACGACGACCATGGGACTGCTTGACGGACGCACCGCGGTGGTGACCGGCGGCGCACAGGGGATCGGCTTCGCCATCGCCGAGCGCTACGTGGCAGAGGGCGCACGCGTCGTCCTCGGCGACCTCGACCTCGATGCCACCGAGGCGGCGGTCGGCCGGTTGGGCGGCGCGGACGTGGCTCGCGCCGTGCGGTGCGACGTCACCAGGGCCGACGACGTCGAGGCGCTCGTGGCGGCGGCCGTCTCGGAGTTCGGTGGGTTGGACGTCATGGTCAACAACGCGGGCATCACGCGCGACGCGACGATGCGAAAGATGACCGAGGAGCAGTTCGACCAGGTGATCGCCGTGCACCTCAAGGGCAGCTGGAACGGCACCCGCAAGGCCGCCGACGTCATGCGCGAGCAGAAGCGCGGCGCGATCGTGAACATCTCCTCGATCTCGGGGAAGGTCGGGCTGATCGGCCAGACCAACTACTCGGCGGCCAAGGCCGGGATCGTCGGCCTCACCAAGGCCGCTGCCAAGGAGGTCGCCCACCTGGGTGTGCGGGTCAACGCCATCCAGCCAGGGCTCATCCGTTCGGCAATGACCGAGGCCATGCCGCAACGCATTTGGGACGCCAAGCTGGCCGAGATCCCGATGGCGCGTGCCGGCGAGCCCAGCGAGGTCGCGTCGGTGGCGCTGTTCCTCGCCTCGGACCTGTCGTCGTACATGACCGGCACGGTGCTGGAAGTGACCGGCGGGCGGCACATCTGATGAGCGCCTCGTTGCGCGAGGCGGTCGTCTGCGAGCCCGTCCGCACGCCCATCGGCCGCTACGGCGGCATGTTCAAGAGTCTGACCGCGGTCGACCTCGGCGTGGCCGCACTGCGCGGGCTGCTCGAGCGCACCGGCATCGGACCCGGCGACGTCGAGGACGTCATCCTGGGGCACTGCTATCCGAGCATGGAGGCCCCGGCGATCGGGCGCGTCGTGGCCCTGGACGCCGGCCTTCCCGTCACGGTGCCCGGCATGCAGCTCGACCGCCGGTGCGGCTCGGGCCTGCAGGCCGTCATCCAGGCCGCCATGCAAGTCGGCAGCGGCCAGAACGACCTCGTAGTTGCCGGGGGTGCCGAGTCCATGAGCAACGTGGTGTTCCACTCCACCGACATGCGCTGGGGTGGCGCGAGGGGAGGCGTGCAGGTGCACGACGCACTGTCGCGCGGCCGCACCACCGCAGGCGGGCGCGACTACCCCGTCCCGGGCGGCATGTTGGAGACGGCCGAGAACCTGCGTCGGCAGTACGACATCCCGCGCGACGAGCAGGACGAGCTGGCCGTGCGATCGCACCAGCGTGCGGTGGCAGCGCAACGCGACGGGTCGCTGGCCGAGCAGATCATCCCGGTCACGGTGTCGGGCAAGTCTGGTGATTCCGTGCTCGACACCGACGAGCACCCGCGTGCCGATACCTCGGTGGAAGCGCTGAGCCAGCTGAGACCCGTTCTGCTGAAGCAGGATCCCGACGCCACCGTGACGGCCGGAAACTCGAGCGGTCAGAACGACGCGGCATCGATGTGCATCGTGACCACCGTCGACAAGGCGGCCGAACTGGGGTTGACGCCGCTGGTTCGGCTGGTGTCCTGGGGCGTGGCCGGGGTACCGCCCAACGTGATGGGCATCGGTCCCGTGCCCGCGACCGAGGCTGCGCTGCAGAAGGCAGGGCTGGGCATCGCGGACATGGACGTCATCGAACTCAACGAAGCGTTCGCCGCCCAGGCGCTGGCGGTGACGCGGGAGTGGAAGTTCGGGCCGAGCGACTTCGACCGCACCAACGTTGCCGGGTCGGGTATCTCGCTCGGTCACCCCGTCGGCGCCACCGGCGGCCGGATGTTGGCCACGCTGGCGCGCGAACTGCACCGCCGCGACGGCCGATACGGCCTCGAGACGATGTGCATCGGCGGCGGCCAGGGTCTGGCTGCCGTGTTCGAGCGGGTCGGCGCGTGACGGCCAGCGAGAAGCGGAGCGGGATCGCCCATGACTAGGCTCGCGCAGACGGTCGGTCTGACCGACGTGCAGTGCGAGATCGTCTCGACTGTACGCGATTTCGTCGACAGGGAGATCATCCCGAACGCCCAGGAACTCGAGCACTCCGACACCTACCCGCAGCAGATCGTCGACGCGATGCGCGAGATGGGGCTGTTCGGCCTCATGATCGGCGAGGAGTACGGCGGACTGGGGGAGTCGCTGCTCACCTACGCGCTGTGCGTCGAGGAGCTGGCCCGCGGCTGGATGAGCGTCTCCGGCGTGATCAACACGCACTTCATCGTGGCCTACATGATCCGCCAGCACGGCACCGACGAACAGAAGAAGCGGTTCCTCCCGCGGATGGCCACCGGCGAGATCCGGGGAGCGTTCTCGATGTCCGAGCCAGAACTGGGTTCCGACGTCGCAGCCATCCGCACCAGGGGCGTCCGCAGGCCCGAGGGTGGTTACGCGATCACCGGCCAGAAGATGTGGCTGACCAACGGTGGCAGCTCGACTCTGGTTGCGGCGCTTGTGAAGACGGACGAGGGTGCAGACAAGCCGCATCGCAACCTGACGGCGTTCCTGATCGAGAAGCCGCCCGGTTTCGGCGAGGTGGCCCCCGGGCTGACGATCCCGGGAAAGCTCGACAAGCTCGGCTACAAGGGCATCGACACCACCGAGCTGATCTTCGACGGGTACGTCGCCTCCGATGACGACGTGCTCGGCAACGCGCCCGGCCGTGGCTTCGCCCAGATGATGGACGGCGTGGAAGTGGGCCGGGTCAACGTGTCGGCCCGCGCCTGCGGGGTGGCGTTGCGGGCGTTCGAACTCGCGGTGCGATACGCCCAGCAGCGCAGCACCTTCGGCAAGCCGATCGCCGACCACCAGGCGATCGCGTTCCAGCTCGCCGAGATGGCGACCAAGGTCGAGGCGGCGCACCTGATGATGGTCAACGCCGCCAGGCTCAAGGACTCCGGTGAGCGCAACGACGTCGCGGCGGGCATGGCGAAGTACCTGGCCAGTGAGTACTGCATCGAGGTCACCCAGCAGAGCTTCCGCATCCACGGCGGCTACGGATACTCCAAGGAGTACGAGATCGAACGGCTGATGCGCGACGCGCCGTTCCTGCTGATCGGCGAGGGCACCAGCGAGATCCAGAAGACCATCATCAGCAAGAACCTCCTCCATGAATACCGACTCTGAGCCGGCCTTCGCGGCGCGGCCGCAACTCTCCGACGACGTCGCGCGCTACGTCCGCCGGCGAATCTTCAACGGCACGTTCGCTGCCGGGGTGTACCTGCGCCTCGATCAGCTGGCCGCCGAACTCGGCATCAGCGTCACCCCGGTGCGGGAGGCGCTGCTGAACCTGCGGGCCGAGGGTCTGCTCGTCCAGCATCCGCGCCGCGGCTTCATGGTGCTCGAGGTGACCGCGCGCGACATCGCCGACGTGGCGGGGGTGCAGGCGTTCATCGGGGGAGAGCTGGCCGCGCGGGCCGCGGTGAACATCACCGACGACCAGCTGGCGTCACTCAAGGCCGTCCAGGACGAACTCGAACGGGCCTACGAGACCGACGATCTCGAGCGGATGGTGCGGCTCAACCACGAGTTCCACCGCACCATCAACGTGGCCGCCGGGTCGCCGAAGCTGACGCACGTGATGTCGACCATCACGAGATATGCGCCGGAGTCGGTGTTCCCGACGCTGGAGGGCTGGCCCAAGCAGTCGATCTCCGACCATCGCCGGGTGATCGCCGCCTTCGAGCGCCGCGACGCCACGCGGGCCCGGACCGCGATGGCCGAGCACTTCACCATCGGCGTGGCGCCGCTGACCGAGCACCTCGTCGAACGCGGCGTTATCGCCGCGGCCCCGTCGTCGGAGGCGGCGGGGTCGTAGGCCCATGCCCGTCGAGTGTGGGCCTCGTGTACGCGAAACTGCCCGCGCGCGTGCACGAGCCCCACGCTCGGCGTCGTTTGGGTTGAGGTAGCGGTCATGGTGGGGAAGTGCGGGTGGGGGTGTTCGTGAGCGCTATGTGAACCTCGCGCCCGTCGAGTGTGGGCCTCGTGTACGCGAAACTGCCCGCGGGCGTGCATAAGCCCCATGCTCGGCGGGCGCCTGTCGCGTGACGGTCAGTACTGGGTGGTGCCGCCGTCGACCGCGATCGCCGCGGCGGTGACGAAGCGCGACTCGTCACTGGCCAGCCACAGCACCGCATCGGCGATGTCGTGCGGTTCGCAGATGCCCTCGGGCAGGAAGCCGACGAGCATGTTCGACAGCTGCGGGTGGGACTCCATGGTCCTGCCGATCTCGGCCACCATGTCGCCCGACCCCATGTCGCTGGCGACCGGGCCGGGGTGCACGCTGTTCACCCGAATGCCGTGGCGACCGAGTTCGGCGGCGAAGCCGCGCGCCATGCCCGTGACAGCGTGCTTGCTCGCGGTGTAGTGAATCATGAAGGGCTGCATCTTCAGTCCGGCCGCCGAGCTGATCAGCACGATCGACCCGCCGCGCCCGCCGTCGATCACGTGTCGGGCGCCCGCCATCACCGTGTTCCACGTGCCGGTCACGTTGACGTCCATGACGTCGCGGAAGGAGTCCGGGGTGATCTCGTCCCAGGTCTGGGGGACGGCGATGCCCGCGTTGGCGACGATGACGTCGAGGCGTCCCAACTCCGCCACCCCCTCGGCGACGACGTCGTTCATCCGGCCGTGGTCGCGGGTGTCGACGGCCGACGCCAGGATTCGGCGCCCGGTCTTCTCGACCAGCCGAACGGTCTCGTCGAGGTCCTCGGGTGTCGCGGGGTCGTAGCGCACGCACGGCGGAAGTTGGCCTGCGACGTCGACGGCGATCACGTCGGCACCCTCCTGCGCCATCCGGACCGCATGCGCGCGGCCCTGCCCTCGCGCCGCGCCGGTGACGAATGCGACCTTGCCCTCGAGGCGTCCGCTCACGCGTCGATCCTTCCGTCGTCTGCTCCCGGCGCGGAGCGTTCCTCCGACCTGCTGTTGGCAACACTACAGTTTCTGCTAGATTTGTAACGCAGGTCCACGCTGCCGCCGGCACTGCCCAGGTAGCCCGAGAATCCCGAGGTTCGAAGACATGTCCACACCCGTCATCGTCGGAGCAGTCCGAACCGCTATCGGGCGGTCCTTCAAGGGCACGCTGGTCAACACGCCGCCGGAGACCCTGATCACCGCCGTGCTGCCAGAGATCGTGCGCCGCTCGGGCATCGACCCCGCGGACGTCGACGACCTGATCTTCGCCGAATCCCATTACGGCGGCGGCGATCTCGCCCGTTATGCGGCCACGGCGACGGGCCTCGAGCACGTGCCGGGCCAGTCGGTGAACCGGCACTGCGCGGGCAGCCTCACCGCGATCGGCAACGCCTCGGCGCAGATCGGCTCCGGCATGGAGCGCGCGCTCATCGCAGGCGGGGTGCAGTCTCTGTCGATGACGCCGCTGACCAACTGGCGCATCCCCGGCCCGGAGCTGAAGTTCGAGGAGCGGTGGATGCCGCCCACGCACGTCGAGACGCCCGACGCGCCTGCCAAGGACATGTCGATCACCGTCGGATGGAACACCGCCCAGGCAGCGGGCATCAGCCGCGAGGAGATGGACGCGTGGGCCGCACGCAGCCACCAGCGCGCGGTCGCCGCCCAGGATGCGGGCAAGTTCGACGACGAGATCCTGCCGCTGAAGATCACCCAGTTCGACGGCTCGATCACCGAGTTCGCCGTCGACGAGCACCCGCGCCGTGACACCACCGTCGAGAAGCTGGCAGGCCTCAAGGTCCTGCACCCCGAGATCGAGGGCTTCTCCATCACCGCGGGCAACGCCAGCGGCACCAACGACGCGTGCGCCGCGGTCGCTCTGACCGAACGCGGCTACGCCGAGGCCGAGAACCTCGACGTCATGGCCACCGTGAAGGCGTGGGCCTCGATCGGCGTGGCGCCGCGCGACACCGGTCTGGGCGGCGTGCGGGTCATCGGCAAGGTGCTCGAGCGCGCCGGTCTGTCGGCCTCCGACGTCACCCTGTGGGAGATCAACGAAGCGTTTGCCTCGGTGCCGATCGCGGCATGCAAGGAGTACGGGCTCGACGAGGAGAAGGTGAACTTCTCCGGCAGCGGGTGCAGCCTCGGCCACCCGATCGCCGCCTCGGGCGCGCGGATGATGACCACTCTGGTCTACGAGCTACGCCGCCGCGGCGGCGGCATCGGCGTCGCAGCCATGTGCGCGGGTGGCGGCCAGGGCGGCGCCGTCGTCATCGAGGTCTAGCGGTCGGCAGCAGCCTTGCGGCGCGGCGTCGCGGTCTTGCGGCGCTGGGCCGGCTTGGCGGCCGACTCCTCGATCAGCCGCGCGGCATGGTCGAGGATGCAGTCCAGCCCGTATTCGAAGTTCTTCTCGTCCGACGCCCCGATGCGGTGGCCTTCGGCGCTGACCTTGGCGAGCAGGGGCGCGGTCTCCGGATCGATGACCATCGCCTCCTCGAAGTAGCCGGGTCCGCAGTCGGTCGACTGGTTCTTGTCGTAGAGCCGCTGCAGGACGACCGAGCCGCGGACGTGCAGGGAGACCGCCGAGTACGTGTCGAACGCATCCTCGGGTGACAGGCCCGCCTCGGCGAGGCTCTCGATGGCCTTCTCCACGGCGGCGACGCCGAGCTTGGCGGCCCGTGGTGACAGTGCCGAGCGGATGAGGATGAGGTCGCACAGAATCGGGTTGCCCAGGAACGCCTTTCGCATCACACGAGCGTGGTTGCGCAGGGTCTCCCGCCAGTCGGCGGCCTCGACGTAGGGCGTGGCGAACACGTACTGGCGCAGTGCGCGGTCGGTCATCGCGTTGAGCAGGTCGTCCTTCTTGCGGAAGTACCAGTAGATGCTGGTTACTCCGACGCCGAGGTGCTTGCCCAGCAGGGGCATACTGAGGTTGTCGATGCCGATGTCCTCGGCGAGTTCGAACGCACCGTTGATGATGTCGTCGGGGTTGATGGAACCGCGCTCACGGCGCTGCCGCTTCTCTGCGGTCGGTTGCTTGGCCACCGGGGGCACCTCCATCAGTTCAGTGGGCGGACGACACCGTGAAGCTTACCGGTAGGCATACCGTGTGGGTTTCTTCACGCTGTGGGCCTCGCTTGCGCGCGTAGGCCCGTCCCGATGCCTGCCCGGCGGGGGCCGTTGCCAAGACGCTCGAATCAGCTGCGCTGCAATTGGATTCGATCCGACCGTTGGCCGCTCCACCACTACTGAAAGCCCTATAGTAGGTTTCACCCGTACGACCCGAAGTGGCATTCGAACTCGACGGCAAAGGGGCCCCACGTGTCCGATGAAGTAGTCATTCGCGAGCGACGGGGACGCACCCTGATCGTCACCATCAACCGCCCGCAGGCCCGCAACGCGTTCAACCTCGCCGTTGCCCAGGGGCTCGCCGACGCCATGGACGAACTCGACGACACCCCGGAGTTGTCGGTCGCGATCGTCACGGGCGCGGGCGGCAACTTCTGCGCCGGCATGGACCTCAAGGCGTTCATGGCAGGCGAGGTCCCGGCCATTCCCGGCCGCGGAATCGGCTTCACCGAGCGCCCGCCGCGCAAGCCGCTGATCGCGGCCGTCGAGGGCTACGCACTGGCGGGTGGCACCGAGATCGTGCTCGCCACCGACCTCGTCGTGGCCGCCAAGGACGCGAAGTTCGGCATTCCGGAGGTCAAGCGCGGCCTGGTGGCAGCTGGTGGCGGCCTGCTCCGCCTGCCCCACCGCATCCCGTACCAGAAGGCGCTCGAACTCGCGTTGACCGGAGACAGTTTCACCGCCGAGGAAGCATCGCAGTGGGGTTTCGTGAACGTCCTCACCGGAACCGGCGGTGCGCTCGACGGTGCGCTCGCACTCGCCGAACGCATCACGGCCAACGGTCCTCTCGCCGTGGCGGTCACCAAGGAGATCATCGCGAAGTCCGCCGGATGGAGCGAGGCCGAGATGTGGAAGAAGCAGAACGAACTCGTCATGCCGGTCTTCTCGTCGAAGGACGCGATGGAGGGCGCGACCGCGTTCGCCGAGAAGCGGAAGCCGAACTGGACCGGCGCCTGACCGACGGGGTGCGCCCTCGCGACGTCTACACCAGCGTCGTGGAACGCCGCCCCGTCACGACGCTGGGGTAGATCTCGCGAGTTCTGAAGGGTGTGCGAAGCGCTCCCGTAGGCACTACCGATAGGTGTACGGTAAGTCCATACACAGAGGCCTGCCCCATCAGGAGTCGACGACGATGAGGTCGCATTGACCGCCACCGACATTGGTCCCGTGCTCTACGAGGTTCGGAGCAGCGGCGTCGCCGTGGTGACGCTCAACCGGCCGGAACGGCTGAACGCCTGGGGCGGAGGATTGGCTGCGGCCTTCTACCGCTGCATGGACGCCGCTGAGGCCGACCCGGCGGTACGCGTCATCCTGGTGACCGGCAACGGACGTGCCTTCTGTGCAGGCGCCGACATGGGCGACCTCGACACGATCAGCGGTGCAAGCGATTCCGGGGAGAGCGCCGACGTCACGGCGCTCGTCGGCGAGCGCCACCCCCACTTCGTCACCAAGCTGCGCAAGCCCGTGATCGCGGCGATAAACGGGGCCTGCGCGGGCATCGGGCTCACCCTGTCCCTGATGTGCGACATCCGCTTCGCCGCCGCCGGCGCGAAGTTTACGACGGCCTTCGCGCGTCGCGGCCTGATCGGCGAGTACGGCATCTCCTGGATTCTGCCGCGGGTGGTGGGCTGGAGCGTCGCCATGGACCTGCTGCTGAGCGGGCGCACGTTCCTGGCCGAGGAGGCTGCCGAACTGGGCCTCGTCAAGCAGGTGGTCGCACCGGAGGACCTGATGCCCACCGCACTGGCCTACGCCGAGGACATCGCCGTCCACTGCGCCCCCAGCGCGCTGGCGGTGATCAAGCGCCAGCTGTACGACGACGCATTGCGCGACCTGGAGACCACCAGCGACCGCGCCGAGACCCTGATGTACGAGTCGATGCGACGGCCCGACTTCATCGAGGGCATCACCGCCTTCTTCGAGAAGCGACAGCCCAGTTACCCGCCGCACGAGGAGGACCCGACGTGAGCGAGCCCGCGCCCCTGAACTACCGGGCGATCGACGTCGACAACCACTACTACGAGCCGATCGACTCCTTCACCCGGCACCTGCCCAAGGAGTTCAAGCGCCGCGGCGTTCAGATGCTCACCGAGGGCAAGCGAACCTACGCGGTCATGGGCGGGGTGGTGAACCACTTCGTCCCGAACCCCACGTTCGACCCGATCATCGAGCCGGGCTGCCTGGATCTGCTGTTTCGCGGCGAGATTCCCGAGGGCGTCGACCCGGCGTCTCTGATGAAGGTCGACCGGCTCGCCGATCATCCCGAGTACCAGAACCGCGACGCCCGGGTGCAGATCCTCGACGAGCAGAACCTCGAGACGGTGTTCATGCTGCCCACGTTCGCCTGTGGTGTGGAGGAAGCACTCAAGCACGACGTCGAGGCGACCATGGCCTCGGTCCACGCCTTCAACCTGTGGCTGGACGAGGACTGGGGTTTCGACCGGCCCGACCACCGATTCCTCTCGGCGCCGATCATCTCACTGGCCGACCCGGACAAGGCGGTCGACGAAGTCGAGTTCGTGCTGGCGCGCGGCGCCAAGATCGTCTGCGTGCGCCCGGCGCCGGTACCCGGTGTCGTCAAACCGCGCTCGCTGGGCCACCCACTTCACGACCCGGTCTGGGCGCGGTTGGCCGAAGCCGGTGTCCCAGTGGTGTTTCACCTGTCCGACAGCGGCTATTTGGCGATCGCGGCACTGTGGGGCGGCAAGGCGACGTTCGAGGGCTTCGGCATGAAGGACCCACTCGACCAGGTGCTGCTAGACGACCGTGCCATCCACGACTCGATGGCCTCGATGATCGTGCACCAGGTCTTCACCCGGCACCCCACGCTGAAGGTCGCGAGCATCGAGAACGGCTCCTACTTCGTCTACCGGCTGATCAAGCGCCTGAAGAAGGCGGCCAACACCGCGCCGTACCACTTCACCGAGGACCCGGTCGAGCAGTTGCGCAACAACGTCTGGATCGCCCCGTACTACGAGGACGACGTGAAGCTGCTCGCCGCCACCATCGGCGTCGACAAGATCCTGTTCGGCTCCGACTGGCCGCACGGCGAGGGGCTCGCCGACCCAATGACCTTCACGGCCGACATTCCGCAGTTCCCGGAGTTCAGCGCCGAGGACACGCGAAAGGTCATGCGCGACAACGCACTAGATCTCCTCGGACGAGCCCCGGTGGGCTCTCGATGACCCACCGCGCCATCGACTGCCTCGTCAACGTCCACTTCGGCGAGACGGCCACGCAACCCGACCTCATGCTGAAGGTGCGCGACGACTACTTCAAGGGCCCGCAGTCGCTCTACGACCAGGTCGAACTGCCCGAGCTGCTCGACGAGATGGACGCCCACGGCGTCGTCAAGGCGATTTTGATGGACAACGTGGTCAAGCCCTCGGCCACGGCGAGGTCGTTCGTCGAACAGCGACCGGACCGGTTCGCCCTCGCCGTGGGTGGAATCGATCTGCTGCGTCCCGTTCCCGCGCTGCGCGACCTCGCGGCCATCGCGGCGGACCTGCCGGTCGCGTATGCCGCTGTGGGCCCTAGCTTCTGGGGCGACGGCATGTACCCCCCGAGCGACGCGGTGTACTACCCGCTCTACGCCAAGTGCGCCGAGATCGGACTGCCGTTGTGCGTCAACACCGGCCTACCGGGGCCGCCCATCCCCGGTGAGGTGCAGAACCCGATCCACCTGGACCGGGTGTGCGTGCGGTTCCCGGAACTGCGGCTGTGCATGATCCATGGGGCGGACCCGTGGTGGGACGTCGCGATCCGGATGCTGATCAAGTACCCCAACCTGCGTCTGATGACGTCGGCATGGTCGCCGAAGCGGTTGCCCGACTCCTTGCTGCACTTCATGCGCACCCGCGGCAGGGGCAAGGTGATCTTCGCGTCCGACTGGCCCGTGCTGCGTCAAAGTCGCGTCGTGCCTGAGGCATTGGCTCTCGACCTACCGCCCGACGTGCTGGACGGATATCTGTACGACAACGCCGAGGAGTTCTTCTTCGGCGCAGGAGAGGACCGGTGATCGGATGGACCGCTACGAACTCCGCCGCGAGGACTACAGCCTGTCCGAGGATCAGTCCGATCTTGCACAGGCCTACCGGAAGTTCTTCAAGGCGAACTGCTCGATCGACGCCGTTCGCGCCGCCGAGACCACGGGGTTCGACAAGAGCCTCTGGGAGCGCCTGTGCGCCACCGGCGCCACCACGATGGCGCTGCCCGAATCGGCGGGCGGCGACGGTGCCACATTGGTCGATCTGACGCTCGTCGCCGAGGAACTCGGCCGGTCGCTGGCACCGCTACCGTGGATCGACCACGTCTGCGCGGCACGGCTACTGGCCCGCCTCGGCGCGTCCGATCCAGCGGTCGTCAGCGGTGAGCAGATCGTCGGCTTCGACGCCCGCGAGGTGGACGCCCCCGGCCGACGGCTGATCCCGTCGGGTGCGGTGGCCGACCAGGTGATCGTGCGCGACGGTGACGACGTGGTCCGCCTGACGTTCGCGACGCGGCCTGCGCGGGTGGAGAACATCGCCCGGCTGCCGATGGCGTGGGTGGACCCCGCGGCGGCCGATACCCGCACCGTGCTCGCCAGTGGCCCCGGCGCGCTGGCCGACTACCAACTGGCCCTCGACGAATGGCGCCTGCTCACGGCAGCGGCGCTGACCGGCCTGGTGGAGGAGACGATGACCATCGCCGCCGAGTTCGCCAAGACGCGGTACACGCTTGGCGTTCCGATCGGGACGCTGCAGGCCATCTCGCACCCGCTGGCCAACATGGCGATCGTCGTCCAGGGCGGGCGGGCGCTGGCCCGTCGCGCGGCCTGGTACCTCGACAACGAACCCGGCGTGCGGCCGGAGCTGGGCGCGTGCGCATTCGTGTTCATGTCCGAGGAGGCGGCCAAGGCGGCGACCATGGCCGTGCACGTGCAGGGCGGGCTCGGGGTGTCGGCCGAAGCCGCGGCCACCGCCTACCTGGTCCGGGCCAGGGGGTGGCCACTGGCAGGAGGCGATCCCGGTGCCACCGCGGTCCGCATCGCACGCATCGTCGCCGAGCGCGAGAACGCCTCGGTCGCAACGTCCGTCGAGCAGGCGCGATGAACTTCGAGCGGGTGGAACTGTCCGTCGAGGACCAGGCCTTCCTCGACGACACGCGTGCGCTGCTGTCGAGCCTCGTCACCGACGAGGTCCTGCGACGGGACCGCGAGACCGGGGACAACTTCGACGAGGGCGTGCACCTCGCGCTGGGCACCGCCGGATACCTGGCGGGAGAATGGAACTCCGAGGCCGACGGTGGCTTTCCGCGCGTGCGACGGCGACTGTGGGAGCAGGAGAAGCGACGTTTTCACGTGCCGTGGGTGACGTCGGGCACCACGTCGATGGTGGCGCGTTCGGTGCAGGAGTTCGGCAGTCCCGAGCTGCGCGACGAGGTGCTGCCCGGGGTGTTGAGCGGCCACGTCCGGCTGTGCCTCGGCTACACCGAACCCGAGGGCGGCTCCGACATCGCCACCTGCAAGACCCGCGCCGTCCGAGACGGTGAGCACTGGGTGGTCAACGGCGCCAAGATGTTCACCACCGGCGCGCACAACTGCCAGTACGTCTTCCTCATCACCAACACCGATCCGGATGCGCCGAAGCATCGGAGCCTGACCATGTTCCTGGTGCCGCTCGACACGCCCGGCATCGAGATCCAGGGCATCCGCACCGTCGACGGCGACCGCACCAACATCGTGTACTACAGCGACGTACGGGTGGACGACCGCTATCGGCTCGGCGAGGTCAACGGCGGCTGGACGGTGCTGCGCGAGCCGCTCAACGCCGAGCACGGCGCCGTGGACGCCAGTGCCGATGGACTGCAGGACGTCTCGATCATGATGCACCAGGGTGGCTTCATGGTCAGTGCGTGCGACCGGGCGGCAGCAATCGTGGGGCGCTCGGGGCGCGACGGGCGCAGACCGGTCGACGACGGGTCCGTAGCCTACCGATTCGGCCGCAGTGTCGCGCGCATGGAGGTGGCGATCAGCACCCCCAACGTCTTCGGCCGGGTCGCTCTGGCGCAGACCATGCGCGACGTGGCACCGGACCTGATGGACGTACTCGGCGAGGCGGCCGCCCTACCTATCGACACCGACGGGGCAATCGACGACGGTGCCTCGGAGTACGTGTACCGGTTCGCGCCGCTGGTCGGCATCTACGGCGGCACGCTGGAGGTCTTCCGAAACATGATCGCGCAGTACGTGCTCGGACTCGGCAAGCCCAGCTACTCGGTGGCGAAGACGCCGTAGGCGTCACGTCCGTCGCCGACGCGCTGGCCGGACATAGTCGGCGATGATGCGCTCGCGCAGCGAGTTCAGTGCCCGATCGAGCGGGTAGGAGTCGTCGAACAGGATCCACTGGTAGACCACTCCCAGCCCGGCGGTGCTGATGTCGGCCGTCGCGGCCTCGACGTCGATGCCGTCGCGCACCGATCCGTCGGCGAGCCCGGCGCGCAGACCCGCCTCCACGGTGGCCGCTCCGCCGGTGAGCCACTGCTGCATACGGCTCCTGACCGGCGACGTGGACTTGACCGCTTCGAAGGCCAGCACGAACACCGCGCGCGTGAACGCCGTGTCCTCGGCGTAGAGCTCGATGATTCGGTCGACGTGGCGGAGCGCCGTGGTCAGGCCGTCGGCGCCGGCCACCGGTGTGGCGTCCAGTCGGGCCTCGTAGGTGTCGCGGAACAGCGTGTCGAGGATGGCCTCCTTGCTGCCGTACCGCGCATGCACCATTGCGCGGCTGTAGCCGGCTCGCCGACCGATCTCGGCCGCCGTCGTTGCCTCCCAACCCTTCTCGACGATCAGACTGGCCGCAGCCTCGACCAGCCTGCGAGCCGACAGTTCGACGCGCTGGGTTTGGGTCAGCCCGCGGGCGGGGGAGGGCACCCTTGCATATTAGACGCTCGACAATTAACTTGAGCCCATCGTCAATCAATCAGCAGTGCCATCAGGCATCGAGGGCGTCGATGCCGCGTGGCTCACCGAGGCCCTCGGCGTCGAGGTCACGGGCGTCCGAAGCGATCGCATCGCACTCGACACCGGGTTCTCGTCGCTGCTCTACCGATTGCACCTGACCGGCGACCACGCCCCGGCGACCGTCATCGCCAAGTTGCCCGCGCAGTCCGAGGCGCGCGGTGCCATGGAACTACTGGGCGGATATAGCCGGGAACTGGCGTTCTACCGGACCGTGGCGGCCCATGCCCCGATCGCGACACCGCGTGTGCACGCGGCCCGCATCGCCGAGGTCGGCACCGACTTCGTCTTGATCCTCGAGGACCTCTCGAACTGGGACAACGCCGACCACCTCGCCGGACTCTCGATGGACCGGGCGCGAACCTGCATCGCCGCTCTGGCCGGCCTGCACGCGTGGTCGCGCACGTCGGCGGATCCGGCCGTGCTGCAAGCGTTCCCGAGCCTGGACGCCCCGATCGCGCGAGATCTGCTGCTGCCCGTGTTCGCGCCCGGCTGGCGGGTCTACCGGGAACACACGGACGCGACGGTTCCTGGCGCCGTCGGTGCGTTCGCCGAACGCTTCGCCGAACGGGCGGTGACAGCGCTGGCGCAGCTCACCGAGCGCGAGATGCTTCTGCACGGAGACATCCGCGCGGACAACCTGTTCTTCTCCGGCGAGGCCATGAAGGTCGTCGACTTCCAGTTCGCTGCCCGCGGGTGCGGGGCTTCGGACATCGCGTACCTCGTCACCCAGGGTCTGCCGAGCGGCGCGCGGGAGGGCCACGACGAGGCGCTCGTCCGCGAGTACCTCGACCACCTGGCCGCCGCGGGGCTGCGCGACTACGGCTTCGACGACGCGTGGCGGCACTACCGGCTGGCTGCCGTCTACCTGATGCTGCTGCCGGTCATCACGCTCACCGGGTGGGATGCGTTGCCGGAACGGTCGAGACGACTGTGCCTGACGCTGACCGACCGGGCGGTGGCCGCGATCGCCGCCGTCGACGCGCTGGCGGCCTTCCCGTGACGCGGTCGGCGCGCGAGGTGGTCGAGCTGTACAACCTCGTCGTGTGGAATCAGCGGGACTTCGCCTTGGCCGAGGAGTTGATGGGTGAGACGGTCACCCGACACGACGTGGGGGAGGCGACCGTGCTCACCCACGAGCAGGCCGTGGCGCGAATAGTCGATCATTGGGCCATGTTCGAGACCATCCGCTTCGAGCTGAACCTGGTGGTTGCCGGCGACGACGGCGAACACGTGGCGATCGTGTACCAGTCGCCGATGTCGTTGAAGGACGGGACCGAGACCACCGTCGGCAGCATGGAGATCTTCCGCGTGGTCGGCGGCAGGATCACCGAGGTCTGGAATTGCGGCTACAAGCAAGGAGTCTGGAGATGAGAGTGCTCGACGAGCTGGGCTACTACCTACTCGCCGGTGCCGGCGGTGAGGGACCGGCCACTCTGATGGACGAGGCGCGCCGCGGCGAGGAACTCGGCTTCGGCACCGGCTTCATCTCCGAGCGGTGGAACGTCAAGGAGGCGTCGTCGCTCACCGGTGCGGCGCTCGCCGTCACCGAACGGATGCAGATCGCCACCGCCGCAACCAATCACAACACCCGGCATCCGCTCATCACGGGCTCGTGGGCGACGACGATGCACCGGCTGTCCGGCGGCCGGTTCACCCTGGGACTCGGCAGGGGCATCGCCGCGATGTACGACGCGTTCGGCGTGCCCGCGGTCACCACCGCGCAGATGGAGGACTTCGCGCAGGTGATGCGCAAGCTCTGGCACGGGGAGCTGATCTTCGGCCACGACGGGCCGATCGGCAAGTACCAGGTGCTGTTCCTCGACCCCGACTTCGACGAGGACATCCGGCTGGCGATCGTCGCGTTCGGTCCGCAGACGCTCGCCTTGGGAGGCCGGGAGTTCGACGACGTCATCCTGCACACGTACTTCACCCCGGAGACACTGCAGCGGGCGGTCAAGACGGTCAAGGACGCGGCCGAGCAGGCCGGGCGCGACCCGGCCAGCGTGCGGGTGTGGTCGTGCTTCGCGACGGTCGGCGACCACCTGCCCGAGGAACTGCGGCTGAAGAAGACCGTCGCCCGGCTGGCGACCTACCTACAGGGCTACGGCGACCTGCTGGTCAAGACCAACGGCTGGGATCCCGCAGTCCTTCAGCGTTTCCGGGACGACCCGGTGGTGCAGTCCATCCCGGGCGGCATCGATCACAAGGCCACCGCCGATCAGATCGAGCACGTCGCGACGCTGATCCCGCAGGAGTGGCTCGAGCCCTCGGCGACCGGTACGGCACGCCAGTGCGTGGACCGGGTGCGCAAGGAGTTCGACTACGGCGCAGACGCGGTGATCATGCACGGTGCTACGCCGGACGAGCTGGCGCCGATCGTCGCCGCGTACCGGGAGTCCGTGAGCTAGCGCCCGCCATCGCGGCCGGGAGGGGTGCGGTCAGCATCGCCCCCAGCATCGCGATCAACTCCTCGGCCGTCGCGGCCATGTCCGGCTCGTTCTGCGCCCGGTGTTCGCGATCGGCCAGCAGGGCGAACATGGCCGTGGCGACCGCGCCGACGCGCCGGTGGCGGCTCGCGTGGTCGGTGGTGGGTACCGCGCGGGCCAGCCCGTCCATGACGTCGGGCCACACGGAGTTCGGGGTCTGATCGGTGTCGGTGCGCAGGTAGTGGGCTGCCGCGTGGAGGAAGCGCGCGTAGCAGGCGCTGTCGACGTGAAGCAGCGGCAGCACCATGACCCGCAGCAGCACGTCGACGTCGGTCCGCTGATCCGCGTCGAGTGCCTCGAGCATCAGGCGGCGCTCGTGCTCCATGGGCTCGAGTCTGCGCACGACGATCGCGTCGATGAGGTCCTGCCGGTTGCGGAAGTGGTAGTTCACCGCCGAGTTGTTGCGTTGCCCCGCGGCCAGGGCGATGTCGCGCAGCGGTACCCGGACGCCCTGCTCCGCGATGAGCCGCTCGGCGGCGTCGAGGATGGCGTGTCTGGTCTGCTCGCCCCGGGCCATGGGGGAATGGTACTTGAGCAATTAAGCGATTTCGCTTAGTGTCGGTGGTCGACGAAGGGGACGCCCATGACCGAGGCCGACGCAATTCGGGAGATCGACACCGGTTCACCCATGCAGCGATTCGCCAGGGGATGGCACTGCCTGGGGTTGGCCGAGGACTTCGCCGACGGAAAGCCGCACGGGATCGATGCGTTCGGCACCAAGCTGGTGGTGTTCAGCGACGCCGACGGTGCCCGCCACGTCCTCGACGCGTACTGCAGGCACATGGGTGGGGATCTGTCGCAGGGCACGGTCAAGGGCGACTCGCTGGCGTGCCCGTTTCACGACTGGCGCTGGCAGGGTTCGACGGGACGCTGCTCGCTGGTGCCGTACGCCAAGCGCACGCCGCGTCTCGCGCGCACGCGCCGGTGGCCCACCCGCGAGGTCAACGGGCAACTGCTGGTGTGGCACGACCCCGAGGGCTCGGCGCCGCCGGAGGAACTCTTCCCGCCCGAGATCGACGGGTACTCCGACGGAGTGTGGTCGCCGTGGTCGTGGAACCGCATCCTGATCGAGGGCTCGCACTGCCGCGAGATCGTCGACAACAACGTCGACATGGCGCACTTCTTCTACATCCATCACGCGTACCCGACGTACTTCAAGAACGTGATCGAAGGGCACACCGCGACGCAGTTCATGGAGTCCAGGGCTAGGCCCGACGTGACGCCCAACTTCGAGAAGCTCTGGGAGGGAACGAAGTTGCGGTCCGAGGCGACGTACTTCGGCCCGGCCTACATGATCAACTGGCTGCACAACGACGTGGCGCCCGACTTCACCATCGAGGTGGCGCTGATCAACTGCCACTACCCGGTGACGCATGACTCGTTCGTCCTGCAGTGGGGTGTGGCCGTGCAGGCGATCCCGGGTCTACCCGCGGACAAGGCCGCGAAGCTCGCGGGCTCGATGGCGAAGTCGTTCGGGGAGGGCTTCCTCGAGGACGTCGAGATCTGGAAGCACAAGGCGCGCATCGACAATCCGCTGCTGACCGAGGAGGACGGCGCGGTGTATCAGCACCGCCGGTGGTACGAGCAGTTCTACGTCGACGTCGCCGACGTCACCCCGGACATGACCGACAGGTTCGAACTCGAGGTGGACACCACCCACGCCAACGACTTCTGGCAGTCGGAGGTCGCCGACAACATGGTTCAGAGCGTCCCGTCGAGCTGACCGAGACGGTCCGTCAGCCGCAGGTTCTCCGAATAGTCCACCGGGCAGGCGATGATCGACACGCCGTCGTCGGCCAGAGCCGTGCGCAGTGTGGGCAGCAGGTCGTCGGCGGCCTCGATCCGGTAGCCGTTGGCCCCGAAGCTCTCTGCGTACTCGACGACGTCGGGGTTGCCGAAGCCGACGTAGTAGTGATCGCCGAGTTCGAGGTCCATCTTCCACTCGATCAGGCCGTAGCCGTTGTCCTCCCAGATCAGCACCACCAGCGGGATGCGCTCGCGCACCGCGGTTTCGATCTCCTGGGAGTTCATGAGGAATGCGCCGTCGCCCATCACCGCCAGCACCTTGGCGTCGGGCCGGGCCAGCTTCACCCCCAGCGCGCCGGGTAGGGAGAACGCCATCGTGGACAGGCCGTTGGAGATCAGGCAGGTGTTCGCCTCGTAGGTGGGGTACAGCCGTGCCATCCACATCTTGGCCGCACCGGTGTCGACCAGCACCACGTCACCGTGTCCGAGCGCTGCGCGGGTGTCGGCGACGATGCGCTGCGGGGCCAGCGGGAACCGGGCGTCGGCCTGCCCGCGGGCGAACTCCTCGCTCAGGAGGCCTGCGCCGGGCGCGGCCGCATCGGCGCCCTCGAAGCGGTGCCCCGCCAGGGCCTCCCGCAGCGCGTCCAGCGACGCCCCGATGTCGCCGACGATGCCGACGTCGACGGAGTAGTGGGCGTCGACCTCGGCGGGGAACCGGTGCACGTGGATGATGGGCTTGTCGGCCTCGGGGTTGATGCGGACCGGGTCGAACTCCTGCAGTTCGTAGCCGACGGCGATCACCAGGTCCGCGTCGTCGAAGCCGAAGTTCACGTAGTCGTGCCGCATGAAGCCGATGGTGCCCATGCCGTTCGGGTGATCGTCGGGCATCACGCCCTTGCCGTGGAACGTGTTGGCCACCCGGATGCCCAGTTCCTCGGACAACCGCACCAGCGGCGCGGTGGCGTGCGCACGTGCTGCACCGTGGCCGGCGAGTACCACCGGACGCTTCGCCGACCGCAGCAGATCGGCGGCGCGGGCCACCTGTGCCGGTGAGGGCGCCTCGGCCCGGACGACGTTGCGTGGCAGGGGAGCGATGTCGTAGCCGGCCTCGTCGGCGTCGATGTTCTCCGGGATGGCCAGGTACACCGCGGCCGGGCGTTCGGTCTCGGCGAGCTTGAACGCCTTGCGGAACATCTCGGGGATCGCCAGCGGTGACGGCACGCCATCGGACCACCGCGTGATCGGGGCGAACATGGCCACCAGGTCGACGTACTGGTGGGACTCCTTGTACTCCCGGTTCTGTCCGACCTGTGCCGAGATCGCCACCAGCGGAGTGCTGTTGGTGGTCGCGTCGGCGACGCCCAGCTGCATGTTGATCGCACCGGGGCCGAGCGTGGCCGACACGACCGCGGGCCGGCCGGTGACCCGGCCGTACATCTCGGCCATGAACGAGGCGCCCTGCTCGTGCCTGCACAGCACGTACCGGATCTGCTCGGACCGGGCGAGCGCCCGCGTGAAGTGGATGTTCTCCTCGCCGGGTATGCCGAAGACCAGCGTCACGCCCTCGGCCTCGAGGCACTCGACCATCAGTTCGGCAGGAGTCGGCATGCTGCCACGCTACGGCAGGATGACCGTCCGGCTCACGGGTTCGGCGGCTGCCTGCCTGGCGTGGAGACCGCGATGCAGGCCGGCGAGCAACGCATCGCGTGTCTCACGCGGATCGATCAGCTCGTCGAAGCCGAGGTGCTCCGCCGAGCGGTAGGAGGCCTGTAGTTCGGCGTCGCGCAGCTTGGCGCTCACGTCCTCCTCGGCGTGCGTGGCGCGGGTCAGTGCCGCTGCACTCATCGCGCCCATCGTCGCCCCGGGGTAGGCGTAGGTGGCGCCCTGGTTGTCGAAGCCGAGCAGCGACATGACCATCGAGCCGAATCCGTATGCCTTGCGCAGGGTCACGTGCAACTTCAGCGTGGTCGCCGCGGTCTGCGCAGCGAACATGCGGCCCCCGGCGCGCAGTACCCCGGCGCGTTCGGATCGACTACCGGGCAGCATGCCCGGGTTGTCGGCCAGGAAGACGATCGGCAGGTGGAAGGAGTCGGCGACCAGGATGAAGTGCGCGGCCTTGTCGGCGGCGTCGGCGTCGATCGAGCCGGCCATCACCCGGGGCTGATTCGCCACCACCGCAACGGGATTGCCGCCCAGATGACCGAGCGCGCAGATGATCGCCCTGCCGAACTTCGGCTGCACCTCGAACCAGTCGGGACGGTCGAGGATGACGTCGAGCGCGTTGCGCATGTCGTAGACGCGCTTGTTGTCCCGCGAGACGATGTCGAGCAGCTCGGGGGTTGCGCGGGCTGCGGTGGTCGCGTCGTCGGGCAGTCGCGCGGGGTACGACCACGCGCTGGGTGGGAAGTACGACAGATACCGGCGGACGTCGTCGAGCACGGTTTCGTCGTCTTCGCCGAGGTTGTGGATCACCCCGCTGGACAGCGCGACGTCGGGCCCGCCGAGGTCCTCCTTGGTGATCTCCTCGCCCGTGCTCTCCTTGACCACTGGCGGCCCTGCCGTGAAGATCGCGCCCTGGCGGCTCATGATGCGGAAGTCGCACACCGGGGCGACCAGTGCGCCGTGTCCGGCGGACGGGCCCAGCACTGCGGCCACGGTCGGTACCTTGCCCGAGCAGTTCGCCTGGGCCAGCAGGTCGGTCGGGGTGCGGCCGTAGTGGCCGCCGGTGGGTCGAAAACCGGCTCCCTCCAACAACATCACCAGCGGCACGCGATGACGCAGCGCGAGTTCTGCGATGCGGTACCGCTTGGAGTTGCCGCCGGGGCCGATGCTGCCCGCGAGCGTCGTGAAGTCCTCGGCGCCGACCATCACTGGGGTGCCGTTCACTGCGCCCGAGCCGACGACGATCCCGTCGGCGGCGATGTCACCGCCGACCAGGGTGCCCAGTTCGCGGAACGAACCCGCGTCCAGCAGCCGGTCGAGGCGGGCACGGGCGTCGAGCTCGCCCTTGGCGTGGTGCTTGGCGACCCGCTCCGGTCCGCCCATGGCCTTGGTGTGGCTGCGCCGCCGCGCCAGGTCCGCCAGTGTCTCGTCCCAGTCGGAAGCCTTCGCCACGTCGTCCTCCCACCAAGACCGTTGACCATACTGAAGTGCTTACTGTAGCGTCTGCCGCATGCACGGCGGCGACGGGGGGCGAGCTGCCGCCAGGCCCGTCACCGCCGCCTCCGTACTGGCCGATCCGTTGGCCTACACCGACGAGGTGGGCCTGCACCGCGCGCTCACCCACCTGCGTGCGACTGCGCCGGTGTCCTGGGTGGACGTGCCGAACTACGCACCGTTCTGGGCGATCACCAAGCACGCCGACATCATCGAGATCGAGCGTGCCAACGACGTGTTCACCAACTCGCCGCGACCGGTGCTGGTGACCAGGGAGGGCGACGAGCAACAAGCCGCCTCCGGCATCAAGACCCTGATCCACATGGACGACCCGCAGCACCGGGACGTGCGGGCGATCGGCGCCAACTGGTTCCGGCCAAAGGCCATGCGCGCGTTGAAGGATCGCGCCGACGCACTGGCCAAGCAGTTCGTCGACGCAATGGTGACCGAGGGGCCGGAATGCGACTTCGTGCAGAAGGTCGCCGTCAACTACCCGCTCTACATGATCATGACCCTGCTGGGCGTGCCCGAGGACGACTTCGGGCTGATGCTCAAGCTGACCCAGGAACTGTTCGGCAGCGACGACGACGAGTTCAAGCGCGGTGACATGGCCGAGCAGATGACGGCTCTGCTCGAGATGTTCCAGTACTTCACCGAGCTGACCGCGGCGCGCCGGGCCAACCCGACCGAGGACTTGGCGTCGGCGATCGCCAACGCCACGATCGACGGCGAGCCGCTGACGGACATCGAGACGGTGTCCTACTACGCCATCATTGCCGCCGCCGGTCACGACACGTCGAGCGCGAGCATTGCCGGCGGCATGCACGCGCTCATCGAGCAACCCGAGCAGTTGGCGCGGCTGCGCGACGACCCGGCCCTGATGCCGCTGGCTGTGGAGGAGATGGTGCGCTGGACGACACCGGTGAAGGAGTTCATGCGAACCGCGCAGCGCGACTATGTCATTCGCGGTGTGACGATCGCCGCGGGGGAGTCGGTGCTGCTGTCCTACGTCTCCGGCAACCGTGACGAGGAGGTATTCGCCGACCCGTTCACGTTCGACGTCGGCCGAGTTCCGAACCGCCACATCGCGTTCGGCTACGGCGTGCACTTTTGCCTCGGCGCCGCGCTGGCTCGGCTCGAGATCGCCAGCTTCTTCGGCGAGCTGCTACCGCGGTTGGAGTCGGTCGAACTCGCCGGCCCGCCCGACTATCTGGCGACGACCTTCGTCGGCGGGCTCAAGCACCTGCCGATCCGGTATTCGCTGCGCTAGCAGCAGCGCGTCTGCGGATTCCGTTCCGTGGCATCGTGACGCATGCGCCAGTAGTCCCGCTCGGACATCACCGGATCGCCGGGATGGGTGCGCGAGCGGTGTTCGACGTAGCGGCGATAGTGGTTGTCGCCCATCAGTGACCCCCAGTACCAACTGATCTGGCGGGCGTATGCGGTGACTCGTCCCATTGCTTCTGCACCTCCTTCTCAGCCTTGGTGGCCAGCAGTCCGGACGGAGCGAAGATGCGCGACGGCACCGGCTCGTCCTCGGTCAGCGGCCTGCCGCGACCCTGAATCGCCTTGAGCGCCATGACGACACCGGCGGCGAACACGATGACCACCAGCACGGCGAACACGATCGACAGCGTGCCCTGGATGAAGGTGTTGCGAATGACGGCGTCGAGCTGGCCGGCGTCCTTGGCGGCGCCGAACGCCGTCTTGCCCGCGTCCTTGGCGTCGCGGTACTGGAAGTGCTGCGTCCAGTAGCCGACCTTCGGGTCGCCCGAGAAGATCTTCTGCCACGAGGCGGTCATCGTCACGACGAGGTCCCATGCCAGTGGAATGCCGGGGATCCACGCCCACTTCAGCAGACCGCGCTTGATGATGACGACGGTGACCACCGTCAGCGCGATGGCGGCCAGCAGCTGGTTGGCGATGCCGAACAGGGGGAACAGCGTGTTGATGCCGCCGAGGGGGTCGGTGACGCCCATCAGCAGGATGCTGCCCCACGCGGCGACCACGATGATGCTGCAGATCCATGCGCCCACACGCCAACTCGGGTTCTGCAGCTTCTTGAACGGGCCGCCGAGGTTGCCGAGGCCGTCGGAGAGCATGAAGCGCGCCACCCGGGTGCCGGCGTCGACCGTGGTGAGGATGAACAGCGCCTCGAACATGATCGCGAAGTGGTACCAGAACGCCTTCAGCGCCTCACCGCCGAACACCTGGTGCAGAACCTCGGACATGCCGAACGCCAGCGTCGGTGCGCCGCCCGTGCGGGAGACGATGGACTCCTCGCCGACGCTCTCGGCGGCAGCATCGATCTCCGCTCCAGTGATGGGCGGGCCGGACAGGCCGAGCCCGTTGACGTAGTCGGCGGCGGTCTGCGCGGTGGTGCCGGTGGATGCGGCAGGCGCGTTCATCGTGAAGTACAGGTGCTGGTTGAGGATCGCAGCGGTGATGAGCGCCATGATCGCCACGAACGACTCGGTCAGCATGCCGCCGTAGCCGATCAGCCGCATCTGGCTTTCCTTCTCGAGCAGCTTCGGCGTGGTGCCCGAGGAGATCAGCGAGTGGAAACCCGACAGCGCGCCGCACGCGATCGTGATGAACAGGAACGGGAACAGCGACCCGGCGAAGACCGGGCCGGTGCCGCTGGCGGCGAACGACGAGACCGCGGGCGCCTCCATGATCGGGCGGGCCAGCAGGATGCCGATGGCCAGCAGCACGATCGTGCCGACCTTCATGAAGGTGGACAGGTAGTCGCGGGGGGCGAGCAGCAACCACACCGGCAGCACCGAGGCAGCGAGGCCGTAGGCGATGATGCACCAGGACAGCGCGACCTTCGACAGGGTGAACCAGTCGGCGCCCCACGCCGTTTCGGCAACCCAGCCGCCGGAGACGACGGCGAGCAGCAGTAGCACGACGCCGATCAGCGAGACCTCGGATACCCGACCGGGCCGCAGGTAGCGCAGGTAGAGACCCATGAAGATCGCGATGGGGATCGTCATGGCGATGGAGAAGACGCCCCATGGGCTCTCGGAGAGGGCGTTTACGACGACGAGCGCCAGCACTGCCAGCAGGATCACCATGATGACCAGCACGCCGACGATCGCGGCGACACCGCCGATGGTGCCGAGTTCGTCGCGGGCCATCTGGCCCAGCGAGCGACCGCGGCGGCGCACCGAGATCGAGAGCACCAGGTAGTCCTGCACGCAGCCGGCGACCAACGCGCCGATGATGATCCAGATGGTGCCGGGCAGGTAGCCCATCTGCATGGCGAGCACCGGGCCCACCAGGGGGCCTGCGCCGGCGATGGCCGCGAAGTGGTGACCGAACAGCACGCGCCGGTCGGTGGGCATGTAGTCGGTGCCGTTCTCGAAGATCTCGGCAGGGGTGGCGACGTCGTCGCGGGGCTTGACGATCTTCATCTCGATCAACCGGGCGTAGAACCGGAAGCCGATGACGTACGTACAGAACGCGGCGATGACGAACCAGACCGCGTTGACCGTCTCCCCGCGGAAGAAGGCGATCACGGCCCACGCGACCGCGCCGATGATGGCGATGACGCCGAAGACGATCTTGTGCTTCAGGGTGATCGGTGAGCGGTCGATGATCGCGACCGGGGGCAGGTCGGCGCTATTGCGGACGTACGTGATGTCGCCGACGGTCTCTTCGGTGCGCTCCGACGTGGTGGCCCGGGGCGTGGGTGGTGATGCAGCCATAGGGCGATCCTGTCATCGTGGCTCTGGGGATTGGCGAGAACGCCCCGTTTGGTGCGTCGTTCAGGGGCGGTCGTAGAGTGCCCGCACGGTGTCCACGGTGTCGGCCTCCTCGGGACGCTTGTCGTCGCGGTAACGCACCACCCGTGCGAAGCGCAGCGCCATCCCCGCGGGGTAGCGAGTGGACCCCTGCACGCCGTCGAGGGCGATCTCGACGACCTGTTCGGGTCGGACGGGGACGACGTAGGAGTCGGTGGGCCCGGTGGCGAGTTCTGTGAAGCGCGCGGTCTGCCAGTCGAGCATCTCGTCGGTCATGCCCTTGAACGTCTTGCCGAGCATGACGTAGCCGCCGGTGTCGGGGTCGCGGGCGCCGAGGTGGATGTTCGACAGCTTGCCGGTGCGGCGGCCCGAGCCCCATTCGACGGCGAGCACCACGAGGTCGAGCGTGTGGACGGGTTTGACCTTGAGCCAGCCCGCGCCGCGCCGGCCCGCCTCGTACGGCGACGACGGCGCCTTGGCCATCACGCCCTCGTGGCCGGCGTCGAGCGTGGCCTTGAGGAACGCCTCGGCCGCGTCGGCGTCGTCGGTGAACAGTCGGTCGACCCGCTGGGAGGCGGGCACGATCGAGTCGAGGGCTGTGAGCCGGTCGGTGGTGGAGGCGTCGAGCAGGTCGACCCCGTCGAGGTGCAGCAGGTCGAAGAAGAAGACCGACAGCGGTTGCGTCGCGGCGTCCCTGGTGCCGCGTGAGCCGAACCGCGATGCGGTCACCTGGAAGCGGTCGGGCCGGCCGTCGGGCCGCAGCGCGATGGCTTCGCCGTCGGCGATGAGCGCGTGCACGGGCAGGGCGAGCGTGGCGTCGACGACCTCGGGCAGGCGGTCGGTGACGTCGTCGAGGCTGCGGGTGTATATCGACACGTCGTCGCCGTCGCGGTGGATCTGGACGCGGGCGCCGTCGAGCTTCGCCTCGAATATGGCCGTGCCACCGAGTTTCTCGAGCGCGTGCGCCACGCCGGTGGACGTCTGCGCGAGCATGGGGCCGACGGGTGTGCCCACGTGCAGGGTGAACCGGTCGAGTGCGTCGGCGCCCTCGGTGAGGACGGCGGCGGCCACGGTGGCGAGGTCGCCGCTGAGCATTGCCGCCCGGCGGACGCCAGGAGCGGGCAGGCCGGCGGCCTTGGCGACGGCGTCGGCCATGACGCCCACCAGCGCGCCCTGGCGCAGTTCGCCGCCGAGCAGTCGGCGCAGGAACGTCTGCTCGACGTCGGTGGCTGCGCCGAACAGTCCGGCGAGCAGCTCGGCGCGGCGCGCTTGCGAGCCCTTGCCCGCGACGGCCTTGATCTCGCTGAAGGTGGCGTGCACCCCGGTGACGGTCAACGTGGGTTCGGCGGCAGGCGCGGGCAGCGAGCGCAACGCGGCCCAACCGACGCCGATCTGCCGTTGCGGTAGGTCGCCCGAAAGCCAGGTGACCACGATGGCGGGGGTGGTCGTGTCGGCGGGGATGGCTGGGTCGGCGGGGTCGGATGGGGCCGCCGCAGCCGTCAGCAGCTCGGCGATCCTGGCGATCTTCGCCGAGCGTGATGACACCGCGCCGACGTCGACCGACGCCGCGGCGACGTCATGAAGCAACACGCCTCCAGACTGGCACGGCGGTGTGACATCGCGGGAGCGGGCCGGCTGACGTGGGCGCCCAGCCGGTCGCGGGCGGCTAGCCCGGCGCGGACCCGTCAGCGAGTACTGCGGTCAGAACGTCGGCTTCGGACCGCACCGCCGCGGCACGCTCCTCGGCGCCGTTGTCCTCCAACTGCTCGGCAGCCCTCAGGCGTTCGTCGACCTCTGCCCGAAGCAGCGCCCGGATCTGGGCGTCGGTCAGCTGCCGCCGGGCAACCTCGGTGGACCCGAGACCGGACCCGGCCCCGGCGATCGCGCCGTCGGGTGTCACGACGGGTGCCGTTTCGCGCGGGATTTGGGCGTCTGGCGTCTCGGCGTCGGGTGTCTCGGCGTTGTCGATCGCACTCAGCGCGCAGCGCAGGGCGGAGACCCTCGTCTGGTCGCGCTGCTTGCGCGCCGTGAGCAGTTGGGCGCGCAGCGTCTCGCGCCACGTCGTCGCTGGCTCGGTCATCCGGTCATAGTGCTACCTCGCTTTCGTTCGTGTCATCTCATTTGTCGGTGGTCGCTGGCATCCTGTCGCTCCAACGACCTGGGGGGATCGATGACCACACCGAAGCAACGCAGACGACAGCAACCGTGCGGCAGGCACCGGCGTCCGCTGCCGCGGACATTCCACTTGATCGACCTCGAGAACCTCTGTCCGCGCGGACATGTCACGCCGCGTGCCGTTCGCAGGATCTGGGATCTCTACGAGGACCGGGTCGGCGTCTACAACGACGACGGCGTGGTGGTGGCGGTAGACGGGTCGCGGGCGTTCGCCGCATCGGAGTCGTTGCCGCCGGGGATCCGTCTGCTCACCGGTCGAGGCCGCGACGGTGCCGACCGCGCGCTGCTGCGCGTCGCTGACATCGGCTGGGCGAAGCGGTGTTACGAGCGTGTCATCGTGGCTTCGGGTGATCACGTCTTCGCGCCATCCGTGCGGGAGTGGCAGGCCGCCGGCGTCAAGGTCGAACTCGTCGCCGGCTGCGGCACGGTGGCGCGCGTTCTCACTGACACGGGCGTTCCGATCCACCGGCTTATGGCCAATTGACCCAGACGGGTGGGGGCGCGACACTTGCTGCCGCGAGGGCCGCCTCTTCCTGGTTGAGTCGGCGGTCGTCGGCGATGCGTTGGGCGCGGTCTTGGGCGCGGGTGCGTTTTCGGCGTGGCATGGTGAGGCCAGGGTTGTGTTGTGACACTTCGGTTCTGGCTTCATCAGTGATCGTGACTGGTGCGGTGGGCGTGCAGAGGCTGGGGAACAGCAGCTTGCTGCCCGGCTCGGTGACGTAGGTCCGGCCGTGGGGTGAGGTCCAGATGATGGTGCCGTCGGGGAGCTGTCGATCGCGCCAGCCGGTGGGTCCGCCCCAGAAGGTTTTGAGCAAGTGGTGTCGACGGCATAGGCATTTGAGGTTCGACGCGCAGGTGGGTCCGATCGGCCAGGCGATGGTGTGGTCGATGTCGGTGTTTGTGGCTGGTTCGCTGCAGCCGGGGAAGCGGCAGGTCATGTCTCGGCAGCGGACGAATTCGGCGAGTCGGCGCGATGGGGTGTAGCGGGGTTCTGGTGGACTGTCGCCGGGGTGGCGGACCTTGTGGATCTTCGCGGTGAGCGCGAAGCGGCGGGCCAGTGCGCCGGGGAGGAATGGGCCGCCGATGATGGTGCCGGGGCGGGTGGCGGGGGATTCAAGGTTAATCGAGGCAGCAGTCTCGACGTGGTCGCTCGAACCTAGCGCGTCATCCGCGGCGTGGTCGGCGGCGTCGTCGCAAGAGTCGCTCCCCAACCCATGCTGGTCCGCGGGTTCGGCGTCGTCCTCGACGCCCGGTTCGGGGCCAATGTCCTGTTGGTCATTTGCCGCGCCCGCGCCTGTGTCGTGGGCGGTGGCAACTTCCGCCCTCCCGTCATCGGTGTCGTTTAGGTTGCCGCCCAACTCGTCCCACGTGGTGATCTCCGACAGGGGCTTGTCGAATAGCGGCTCGGGTTCGCCGTCGAGCGCGGCATCGTGTGCCTTCGCGGCGTCGGAGTTCTCGTCGAGGGTGTCCTCGTTCACCACGACATAGACCACCGCATTGCCCTTCGGGGGCGTCTTGGGTCCTTGGCAGTCATCGCTTCCACACAGGCACGGCAGGTAGTCGAGGGCGTGGGTGATCGAGTGGACGGCATCGGCGCGACGCTGCTCGACGGTCCGCGGGTCACCCGGGCACACGGTGTGGGCCAGGACGTTCAAGCGCTTCTCTAAGGTCTTGCCGTGGGTGGCGAACAGGGTGCCGAACATCGTGGCCGTGCCCGAGCCGTCGTAGTCGAACTGGATGTTGCGGCCCTTCGCGGTGAGCTTCGTGCGATAGACACCGTGGGGGTCGTGCTCGGCGACGATCGCATCAACGGCGGTGTTCAGCTTCTCCTCCGACATCGGCGCCCACTCGGTCAAGACGTCAGCGAACGCCTTGTCGACCGCCCGCTGGGCGGCTCGGTCTCGGACCAGGGCGGTGCGCGTCGTGATCGCCGACACGACACGGTACGACACCAGTCCCTGCGCGAAGAGCTTGGCGACCTCGGGCAGCCGATCCCGCAGCGCGGTCGCGATCAACAGCTGATGCGATGCAGCGCCTTGAGTGATGTTCTGCTCGGCCCCGATCTCCGCAGCGACGGCTCCCCAGTTGTCCAGGTACCACTGCTCCCGATCGGCCGACCCGTCGGCGGCGTAGGCCTGGTCCAAGAGCACGACCATCGCGGCGAGTCGACGCGCGGTGGCTGCGGCCTCGACCCGCGCCCATTCCCCGACGGTGCCGGAGGCGTCGAAGGCGGTGGCGAACCGATCGAACATACATTCGATTATAGGGCGAAGGGCAGACACCACCGGGCACCAAAAACCGATGCTGACCACGCCGTGGATGAAGTCGGCATTGGGGATGACTCAACCCGAGAGCGGCCGCTGTGTCGGCCCCTTGGTGTACGGCGAGTTGTTCTTCAAGGCCCGCCATTTGACAGAGCCGCCGGCCCCTCACATCACCGCGAACGACACCGTGTGCCACCCCGTCGCGCCATCGGGCACCACATCGGCCAGCTGAGAGGTCTGCACCGCACCGGTGCCGTCGGTCGCCCGCACCGAGATCTCGTGGAGTCCTGGCTCGCCGGCCTCCCACGTGAACTTCCACAGCCGCCACGTTTCGTTCGAGTAGGCCGCACCGAGTTGGGCTGGCTGCCAACGATCCTCAGTGGCGCCGGGTCCCTTGACGCGAACCTCGACGGCCTTCACCCCGCGGTTCTGCGCCCACGCCACGCCGCCGAACGTCACGGTGCCGCGCGGCACGTCCTGACCACTGCGGGGGACGTCGACACGCGACTGCGTCTTGATCGGCCCGAGCGCAGCCCACCCGAGTTTCGTCCAGTACGCCTCGGCCCGATCGAACCGGGTGAGTTCCAGGTCGACGACCCACTTCGTCGCGGACACATAGCCGTACAGGCCCGGCACCACCAGACGGGCGGGATAGCCATGCTCGGTCGGCAGTGGGGCGTCGTTCATCCCGATCGCCAGCAGTGAATCCCGCTGGTCGGTCATCGCCTCGATCGGCGAGCCGGCAGTGAACCCGTCGATCGACTTCGACAGCAGCATGTCGGCGTCGGACTGAACCCCCGCCCGGGCCAAGATGTCCCGCACGCGATATCCCGTCCACTTCGCGGTCGAGATCAAGTCCCCGCCTACCGGATTCGAGACGCACGCGAGCGTCACGACGTCCTCGACCACCTCGAACTGCTCGAGGTCGTCGAAGGTCAGGTCCACCTCGCGGTCGACCATGCCGTGAATGCGCAGGCGCCAGTCCTCGCGGCTCAGCTGCGGCACCGAAAGGGCGGTGTCGATCCGATAGAAGTCGGCACTGGGAGTGATGAACGTAGGTAGGGAAACCCCGGCGGGTTGGACGGCCGGCGGCACCGGCGGGGCAACGGCCTTCGGCGTGGGTAGCGCGAAGGCGCTGCGATCACCGGAGACCGACGCGCGCATCCTCGTCAGCACCGCACCGCCCACGCCGGTCAACGCGCCGCCGGCCAGGAAGCCCAGCGTGATCAACGACAGCCGTCGACCAGGGTCGGGCACCGGGCCGATCCGCGTGCCCGCGCTGGCGCGGCCGCGGTCGTCGCGCGCCGGGGGCCCGTCGGTGAATCTGCCCGACGCGAGGAACCGCAGCACCGCGATGCCGCACACCGTTCCCACGAGGGTGGGCACGGTGTCGGCGATCGTCGCGCCCTCACGTGACAGCACGGCCGCGCAGCCGGCGATCCCCGCCGCGGCGATGACGAGACTGCCCACCGGGAGGCGCGGCCGTTCCAACTGCGCTGCAAGCCCGGCGATCAACGCGATGACACCGAGGATCAGCAGTGTCAGCACCAATTTGTCGGAGGTGCCGAAGGTCTGGATGGCCCATTCCTTCACCGGCCCGGGCGTGAGGTCGATGACCGCCGACCCCACCGCGGTACGCGAATCCGCAGACGGACCGAACGGAGCTGCGACCAATTGGGCAACCCCGAGGGCGACTGCGGCGGCAGCTACGCCCGCCATCGGGCGGGGGTGAACAGCCTGACGTGCCATCCCGCCAAGGTACCTACTCGGCCACTCGAAAGCCTTACCGTAAAGTGACGACGCCAGTGCCTTACACAATGACCTCAAAGTGACACGTTCACAGCGGAAAGGGAGCCACATGGAGATCTCGGGGAAGAAGGCGATCGTCGTCGGCGGCGCATCGGGCTTCGGCAAGGCCACCGCAGAATCGCTCGCGCAGCGCGGCGCGACCGTGGCCATCCTCGACCGGCCCCAGTCGAAGGGCAAGGAGGTGGCCGACTCGATCGGCGCCTCCTTCCACGAGGTGGACGTCACCGACTTCGACGGAACTGAGAAGGTGCTCTCCGAGGCAGTGGCGGCACTCGGCGGACTCCACGTCATCGTGACCACCGCCGGTGGCGGCATCGGCGAGCGCACCATCAAGAAGGACGGCCCGCACAGCCTCGACTCCTTCCGCTTCTGCATCGACCTCAACCTGATCGGCACGTTCAACATCAGCCGTCTCGCCGCGTGGCAGATGAGCCAGCAGGAGCCGGTGGACGACGAGGCCGAGGAGCGCGGTGTCATCATCAACACCGCATCGATCGCCGCCTTCGAAGGCCAGATCGGACAGGTCGCCTACACCGCCTCCAAAGCCGCGATCGCAGGCATGTGCCTCACGATGGCGCGCGACCTCGGCAGCCTCGGCATCCGCGTGACCGCCATTGCGCCAAGCCTGTTCGCCACCGGGCTCACCGAGGGCATCCCGGACGACTTCGCCAAGGCGCTCACCAAGGACGCCGCCTTCCCGAAGCGCCTTGGCAAGCCGGAGGAGTACGCCAAGCTCGCGCTGGCGATCGTGGAGAACCCCATGCTTAACGGCCAGTGCATCCGTCTGGACGCCGGACAGCGCTTCGCCCCGAAGTAGCGTCCGAGGTGTCGTTCGTCTAGCCGGCCGGCGTGCGAGCAGTTCGCTGCATGTAGAACGAACCCGGTTCTCGGTCTGGCGTCAAGAACGGGCACTGAGCCCTCAACTCGTCGTAATGGTGGTGCCGTAGGTGATTGAGCGCTCCGAGGATCTTCCAGTCGCCGTTCGACGTCAGGAAGGCTTCGAGTAGGTACTGCTCGTTCCAGAGTCGCACTTCGTCGACGATCCACTCGGCTGGATAGTCTCTCGGCGAGAAGATGTCGTGCACGTGGACGATGACGCCCGGCTGGAGGGCGGGAAGTACCTCCAGGTACTCGAAGACGACGTCACCTCGAGGCCGGATGACGTGCGACGAGTCGATGAACAGGATGTCGTCGGCCTCCAGGCTCTCGAACAACTGCATACCGGTGGATTCGACCTTCTCGCGGATGACCGTGACGTTCAGTTCCTCGAGCCATTCATGTTCGTAGGGCTCGATCAAGGTGTGTTCGCATGTGTAGTTCGGGTCGTCTCGCTTGTTCGCCTCCAGTGCCCGGATGGCCATTCTCGTGGAGAACCCGCTACCTATCTCGACTATTCGTTTCGGCTTCTTGAGGCGAATGAGGTTGTACCAGTACTCGGCATCTCCGGACTCGAACGCCCGGTTCTCCAGATAGAAGCCGTACCCGCCGGCGTCGTGGCGGGGCAGCCCGGCCAACTCGTCGGCGAACGTGAACGAGTTCAAGAGGCTCAGCTGTGCGTCCACGTTCCAATCGATCCCTGGCAGATCCCTTTCGGTGGATATCAGATCCCGTATGGCTGCGTTGTCGAAGGACGGCTCATAGTAGTGATCCCGCAGCGGAAAGCAGCCGGCGCGGAACAGCATTGCTCGGGACGCCGGAAGACGGTCGACCCCAACGGTTCTGACGTACTTGAGGAGTAGCGCGCACAGGTACACCAGCGGGAAGATGACGACGTCGATGGCAGGCATGGCTCGAATCACCGCCTGCTTAACGGGGTTGGACATGGCCGGCTACCGTTCCCTTCGCTTCGAGGTCTGACGTGACGAGCGGGTAGTTCGGGCGCACAGGGGGACTCGCCCCTCACGCCGGTCGCGGTACGTCGGCCAGCCCGCCCTGGCCGATCCACATCGGGATGGCGCGGCGGATGTCGGCCGGGCCGGTCAGCGCGACGCTGCCGTCGCGCATGGCGCGAGTCCACCCGATGTCGCCGCGCCACACGCGGGTGAGGGTCAGGAGGCTGGTCTCCACCGTCCCCGCCACCTCGTAGCCCGGATCGAAGTCACACACATCGGCCTTGCCGTCGGCGACCACCAGCCACCACCGGGACGCCTTGGCGGCGACCCCGTCGAGACGGAAGGCCAAGGTGGTGCGCTGCGCCGGCCAGGAGTCGATCGGAACGGTGCGGTGGATGTCCCACATCAGTAGATGCGGGTCGAGATCCTCGTCACCGAGTTCGCCTATCCAGCGCACCCCCCAGCGACCCAGCGCGTCGACCACCGCGCCGAGTTCGCGACCGCACTCGGTCAGCGAATAGGCGGTACGGCCGTCGACCTCCTCACGCTGCACCACCCCGGCGCGCACCAGGGCTTTGAGCCGTTTCGACAGCAACGCAGGCGACATCTTCGGAACGCCGCGGCGAAGGTCGTTGAAATGACGGCTACCCAGGAGCAGTTCGCGGACGACGAGCATCGTCCACCGCTCATCGAGCAGTTCCATCGCCTTGGACACCGGACAGAACTGGCCGTACCCGGACATCGCGATCACCCCCACCGCAGGTCAAGCCCCCTCCAACCATGAAACCACCGTGGTACAGATCTGGAACTGGAATGGCACGATCCGCGGCGCGACGATCAATTCACCGGAGCCGAAGGAGCAAGACATGACAACTTCCGTGCACGATCCCGCCCTGACCGCCAAGCACCGCGCCATGTGGGCCACGGGCGACTATCCCCGGCTGGCCGCCGAGCTGGTCTCCCCATTGGGTCCCGTTCTCGTCGAGGCGTGCGGAGTCAAGCCCGGCGACCGGGTCCTCGACGTTGCCGCGGGCACCGGCAACGCGTCGATTCCCGCCGCGGTGGCCGGGGGCGACGTGGTCGCCAGCGACCTGACACCCGAACTGCTCGCAGCCGGACGGCTCGCCGCAGAACAGCGCGGTGTCGAATTGCGTTGGCAGGAGGCCGATGCCGAGGCGCTGCCGTTCGGCGACGCCGAGTTCGACACGGTCATGTCGTGCATCGGCGTGATGTTCGCGCCCCACCACGAACTGGCCGCCGGCGAACTTCTCCGGGTGTGCAGGCCCGGCGGCACCATCGGGTTGCTCAGTTGGACCCCAGAAGGGCACATCGGGCGATTGTTCGCCGCCATGAAACCGCATCTGCCCGCTCCACCGCCGGGCGTCCAGGCCCCGCCGCTGTGGGGCGACGAGAACCACGTGCGAGCGCTGCTCGGCGACGAGGTGAGCGACATGACGGTGCAGCGACGCTCCCTCACCGTCACCGCCTTCCCCGACGGGTCGACGTTCCGGGACTACTTCAAGGCCGTCTACGGGCCGACCATCTCCGCCTACCGCGCCATCGGTGACGACCGGGACCGCATCGCGGCGTTGGATGCCGACATCGCGGCCGTCGGGGACCGGTTCGTGACGGGGCCGTCGACCATGGAGTGGGAATACCTGCTGGTGGTGGCCCGCAGGCGGTGAGCCACTTCCGCATTCCGCCACGCGATCGGCGCCGCTGCGGTCACGATGTGAGGCATGACCCAGGTTGCCCCACCCCGTGACAGTCCCGTCGTCGCAGCGGCCCGCAGCATGCGCGACCTGGTCGCCGGCCATGCGTGCGAGTCGGAGCGGATGCGCACGCTGACGCCCGCCATCGTCGACGAGATGTGGGCGTCGGGACTCATGAGTTCGATGAACCCGGCCGCAGCGGGCGGCGTCGAGCCGACGTTCGCCGAGATGATCGAGACCTGGCTCGAAATGGCCTGGCAGGACGGCTCATTCGGGTGGATCGGCATCGCCAACCTGCCGTCCTCGTTCGCGGCCGCGGCGTACCTGCCGGACGAGGGCTTCGCCGAGGTGTTCACCGCCAACGACAACCGCGTCACCATGGGCGGCCAGTTCTTCCCCAACGGTCAGGGCGCGGTGGTCGACGGCGGCTACCGGCTGACCGGCGCCTGGAGCTTCGGATCGGGCACCGGGCACGCGCAGTACGTGGCCGCGGGGTTCATGCCCACCGACGACGGTCAGCCACGCTGGGTCTCCGACGGCATCCCCGAGATGCACGTCGCGATCATCCCGCGCGAGGAGATCACATTCAAGGACAACTGGCACGTGCAGGGCCTCAAGGGAACCGGCTCCTACGACTACGCCGTCGAGGACGTGTTCGTGCCCGTCTCGAGGACCTTCCCGCTGTTCGCGCGCGAGCCGCGGCGGGGGAGTTCCCCGGCCACCCGGATGGGCATGATGCCGGTGACGGCCGCCGGGCACGCCGCCTGGGCGCTCGGGGTCGCCAAGAGCATGCTCGACGAGGTCGCCGAACTGGCCGAGACCAAGTACCGCATGAGCGACATGGCGTCGCTGGCCAGCCGACCGACGTTCCAGAAGGGGCTCGCCCGGCACGTCGCCGCCTGGCGAGCCGCGCGGCTGCTAGTACTCGACGCCTTCAGCACCGCCGAGGCGGCCGTGGCGGCAGGGGAGGACCTGACGCCGACGCTGCGCGCCGACATGCGGGTGGCGGCGGTCTACGCCACGGACGTGGCGCGTGAGTGCGCCGAGTGGTCCCATCTGGTCGCAGGCACCAGCGCGATCCGCGAGGGCACGCGACTCGAACGGGCCTTCCGCGACGTCTACACCGGCACGCAGCACGCCTTCATCAGCGAGAAGGTCGCCATCGACGCCGCACAGGTCTGGCTAGGACTCGTCGACGATCAGTTCGGGCTGTGAGCGCCCCGACCCCACCGACACTCAGCGACGACGACCGGACGGCGGTAGAGAGCTGGGTCCGTCAACGGCATCTGGGGTCGGAGGTCACCGACGTCCGGCCGCTGACCGGCGGCTCCCAGAACATCGTCGTACACCTGCTCGTCGACGGCAGGCCCATGGTGTTGCGGCGGCCGCCGCTGCATCCGCGGCCCACCAGCGACAAGACGATGCTGCGCGAGATCGCCGTGCTGCGCACGCTGGCGGGCACCGACGTGCCGCATCCCGAATTCGTCGCCGGCTGTGACGATCTGAGCGTGCTCGGCGTCGTCTTCTATCTGATGGAGGAGGTCGACGGGTTCAACCCTGGCAACGAGATGGCCCAGTCCTACGTCGACGACGCCGCGATGCGCCACGACGTGTGCCTGTCCTACGCCGGGAGCCTCGCGCGACTCGGCGACGTCGCCTGGGAGGGCAGCCCGCTGGCCGAGCTGCAGCGCCCGGGATCGTTCATCGGCAGGCAGGTCCCGCAGTTCCTGCGGCTGCTGGAGAGCTACCGGCACGACGCGTACGACCCGGGCACGCTGTCGGTGGACGTCCTCGCCGACTGGCTCCGGACGAATCAGCCCAACGACGGACGGCCCGGCGTCATGCACGGCGACGCTCACCTGAACAACGTTCTGCTGCGCCGTGATCGGGCCGAACTGGCCGCGTTCATCGACTGGGAGATGTGCACCGTCGGCGATCCGCTGCTCGACCTCGGCTGGATGATGGTGTGCTGGCCCACCGAACCGAACACGATCGACGCCGGCGCGGAGCTGGCCGCGCTCGGCGGGCTCGCCACCCGGGCCGAACTGCTCGAGGCCTATCTCGCCGCCGGTGGACGCGCTACGTCGCACCTGCCCTGGTACGTGGCCCTGGCGTGCTTCAAGCTCGGCATCGTCATCGAGGGCACCTGGTCGCGCTATCTGGCCGGGCAGGCGAATCGCGAAGCGGGGCAACGGCTGCACGAGTCGGCGATGTCGCTGATCGACCTCGGCACGCGGGTGGCCTGCGGCGAGGACGTCTTCGCGTGAGCGGTCAGCGGTAGGCGTCGAGGCCCAGCTTGACCGCCAGGGCCAGGCCGGCCACGGCGATGCCGAGGCGCAGCGGCGTCGCGGGCGCGCGTCGCACGATGATCGGGCCCAGGCGCGCCCCGATCAGGCACCCGACGCCCATCGCGACAACGGCAGGCCAGTGCACGTGTGCGAAGACCACGAAGATCAGCGCGGCCACGCCGTTCGCGATGCCCAGCACCACGTTCTTGGTGGCGTTGGCGTGCGCCAGGGTGTCGCTCGCCGTGCTGAGGAACAGCGCGAGCAGCAGCACTCCCGCCGCGGCACCGAAGAACCCGCCGTAGATCGAGATGAAGAACACCGCCGCGCACACCAGCACCGTCTGGACCATGCCGCCCTCGTCGCCGTCGGCGCGGGTGCGGCGCGGCAGCGCGATCAGAACCGAGGAGACGGCGAGCAGCACGGGAACCGCGTCCTCGAAGCCCTCCGAGGGAATCGACAGCAGCAGCACAGCGCCGACGACGCCGCCGACCGCGGCCATCGGAACCAGCCTGAGCAGCGCCGCGCGCTGGCCCGCGAGTTCTGGTCGCGAGCCCCACACCGATCCGACGGCGTTGAACACCAGGGCGACGGTGTTGGTGACGTTCGCGGTCACCGGCGGCAGACCGACCAGGAGCAGCGCCGGATAGGTCGACACCGAGGCGAGACCAGCGATGCTGCCAGTGAGCCCACCGCCGACGCCTGCGACGAACAGCAGCGCCAGGTTCCACCAACTCAGCGCGGTCATCGGCGATGAACCCTAGCCGTCCTCGATATCGCTTGCACGAGCGGTCGCCGACGGCCTAGCATCGCTGACGTGCCGAAGCGACTCGTAGTAGCAACCCGCAGCGGGGTCTGATCCAGACCGACCCCTCGCTGTGGGTCGTGTTACACCGTCGGTCACTTCCTCTACTGGAAAGTTCCGGCACACATGATCTCCACCTTCGCGAGCCCTCTCGGGCCGTCCACCACCATCACGGCCTCGCTGCCGCGGGGCCTTCGCGAGGAGGCAGAGTCCATGTCGGTCGACGCATTCCACGCCACCTACGCACCCACGTCCGGACCGTTGCGTCTCGGCAACTGGGAGTGCACCGACGAACGCACGGGCACGCTCGGCCCGCAGGCGCGGACCTACCAGGCCACGATCGCCCTCGGCGACAGCATCGGGACGTCCACCGCGGTCGCGGCAGGCCCGATCGGCGCGCTCACCGCGATGCTGCACGAGCGGGGCATCGCCGTCGAGATGCTGGGGTTCCACCAGAAGCAGCTCGACGGTGCCACGGCGACGTTCATCCGCGGCACCGACGGCTACCGCGAGGACTGGGCGATGGGCTGGTCGGAGGACTCGACCCAATCGGCGCTGCGCGCGGTGATCGCCTGTGCGAACCGGCTTTACGCCACCGCATCCTGAAGCGGTAGCGGCCGCAGGGCCAACGTCGCGGCCACGCTGATCAGGCCGGTGAGCACCAGGTAACCGCACGCCAGCCACGGGGAGCCGCCTGCCGCGGCGATCAGCGCGGTCAGGATCAGCGGTGTGAGCCCGGACGAGTAGACCCCGGACAGCTGGTACACCGTGGACAGACCCGTGTAGCGGATGCGTGTCGGGAATAGCGACGCGTACAGCGTGCCCTGCGCGCCGTAGAACCAGGCGTGCACGACGCCGAAGACGAGCACCATCCCGATCGCGAACGCGGTGAGGTTGCCGGTGCCGAACAGCGCGAACACCGGGAAGACCGCGAGCGCGTAGGCGGCGATCCCGCTGGCGTACACGCGTTTCGGGCCGTACCGGTCGGCCAGCAGGCCCGACACCGGGATCAGCGCGGCCATCAGCAGCGCGGCGACGGTCACGACGACGAGCGTGGGCACCTTCGCGAAGTGCAACGTGCCGGTCGCATACGAGATCGCGAACACGCCCCACGTGTTGAACGCCGCACCCTCGCCCCATCGCGACAACATGCCGAGCACCGTCGAGCGCAGTGCGGGCGGTCGGAACACGTCGCGAACCGGCACCGTCGAGGTGTCGCCGCTGGCCCGCGCCCGCTCGAACTCCGGGGTCTCGGTCGCCTTGAGCCGCACCACGACGCCGACGACCACCAGCGCGATGCTCAGCAGGAACGCGATGCGCCACCCGTAGGTCTGGAAGGCCTCGTCGGACATCACGACCTGCAGCAGCGCGAACACGCCGGTGCCGAGCGCCAGACCGAGCGCCAGACCGACCTGAGGGATGCTGCCGAACAGCCCGCGCCGCTTCGGCGGGCTGTGCTCGACGGCCAGCAGCACCGCGCCCGCCCACTCGCCGCCGAGCGCGAAGCCCTGCACGATGCGCAGCAGGAGCAGCAGGATCGGCGCCAGCACCCCGATCTGCGCCGCGGTGGGGAGCACGCCCATCAGCGCGGTGGCGCCGCCCATCAGCAGCATGGTCAGGGCGAGCGTGCGCTTGCGCCCGATGCGGTCGCCGACGTGGCCGAAGACGAAGCCGCCGATCGGTCGGACCACGAAGCCCACGGCGAACGTCGCGAACGACAGCAGCGTGCCGACCAACGAACTCTGGTCGGGGAAGAACGCGTTGTTGAAGACCAGGCTCGCGGCGGTGGCGTAGAGGAAGAAGTCGTACCACTCGATGGTGGTGCCGATGAGGCTCGCGGCCAGCGCCGTGCGGACGGTCTTCGCGGAGTCGTCCGCCGGTAGCCGTGCGTCGGTCGAGGAGTCGGTGGTCGTCACGTACAGGCACTTAGCCCGAGATTTGCCGCGCGATCAAGGGTTGTGCGCACGCCGATCCGAACTGACCCGCCCGCGATCGCCGAGTCAGCGCAGCGGCCGGAGCACGATCGGCATGCCGTCCATCGGGATCGGCATGCCGCCGTAGTCCCAGTGCGCCTTGTAGCCGGGGCGGGCCAGCTCGAGGCGGTACTTGCGCAGCAGCCGGTGCATGACGGTCTTGATCTCGAGCTGACCGAACACCATGCCGATGCACTTGTGCGCGCCGCCACCGAACGGGGCGAAGGCGTAGCGGTGCTTCTTGTGCTCGTTGCGCGGCTCGGCGAAGCGCGACGGGTCGAACTTCTCCGGATCCGTCCACAGCTCGGGCAGGTGGTGGTTCATCGACGGCCACGTCACCACGGTGGTGTTGGCGGGCAGGTGGTGACCGCACAACTCGGTGTCGCGCACCGTCATTCGCACGTTGAACGGCAGCGGTGTGACCAGTCGCAACGACTCGTTCATGACGAGGTCGAGCGTCTCCAGCTTCTCCAGCGCGTCGATGTCGAGCGGCCCGTCACCGAGGCGGTCGGACTCCTCGCGCACCCGGTCCTGCCACTCCTGGTTGGCGGCCAGGTTGTAGGCCATCGTCGTCAGCGTCGAGGTCGAGGTGTCGTGCGCCGCCATCATCAGGAAGATCATGTGGTTGACGATGTCCTCGTCGGAGAACGTGTTGCCGTCCTCGTCGGCGGTATGACACAGCACGCTGAGCATGTCGGTGCCCTCGGAGTTGCGCTTCTCCTTGACCCGGGCGACGAAGTAGTCGTCGAGCACCTTGCGGGCCTGGAGTCCGCGCCACCACTTGAACGGTGGGACGGGCGTGCGGATGATCGCGCCGCCCGCACGGGTGGTCATCGTGAAGGCGTCGTTGACCTTCGTGACGAGTTCCTTGTCACCGCCGTGCTCGTGGCCCATGAAGACGACGCTCGCGATGTCGAGGGTGAGTTCCTTGACCGCGGGATAGAACAGGAAGCGGCTGTCGTTGGCAGCCCAGTCGTTCGCCACGACCTCCGACGCCACCCGGTCGATGTGCTCGACGTAGCCGGTGAGGCGGCTGCGGATGAACGCCTCCTGCATGATCCGGCGGTGGAACATGTGCTCGTCGAAGTCGAGCATCATCAGGCCGCGGTTGAAGAACGGGCCGATGACCGGGTGCCAGCCCTTCTGCGAGTAGTCCTTGTTGCGGTTGGAGAACACCGTCTGCGTGGCGTCCGGGCCCAGCGCGAGCACCGACGGCAGGGCGGCGGAGTGCATGTAGTGCACCGGGCCGTGCTTGCGGTAGACGTCGAGCACGAAGTCCGGGCCGCCGCGGAACGTCTCGATCATGTGGCCGAGCACCGGCAGGCCGGCGTCACCCATCACGGGCTTGAGGTCGCTGCCCGCGGGCGGCTCGGCCAGCACGAACTGCGGCCACTCGCGCTGGCGCAGCCGCTTCTCGACCGCGCCCATCCCCGGGAAGTTGTTGATCGACGGGGTGAGGCGTCGTTTCGCCTCACCGAGCAGGTACTCGGGGGTGTTGATGGTCGCCATGACTCTCCTTGGCTGAGTTCGTGTGGTCGATCTCACTCTGAGCACCATCCTGATGTGCTGTCTTGACGCCTGTCAAGTTTGTCCCAGGCGTGGCGCGGTGCCAAGGTGGATGCCCATGACCCCCGACTCGTCGACCGCATCGGTGTCGGCATCGGTCTCCGCCGACGCCGAGCCCCGTCGCAGCCGAGGCGACCGCCAACGCGAGGCGATCATCACCGCCGTCCGCGAACTGCTCGAGGTGAAGTCGTTCGCCGACCTCTCGGTCAGCATGATCAGCGAGCGGGCCGGGGTCGCCCGGTCGGGCTTCTACTTCTACTTCGACTCGAAGTACGCCGTGCTCGCCGTGATCGTGGCCGACGCGATGGAGGAGCTGGACAAGCTCACCCACGACTACGCCCCACGCGAGCCCGACGAGACCCCGGCGGAGTTCGCCAAGCGCATGGTCGGCAGCGCCGCCGCGGTGTTCGGCAGCAGGGACCCCGTCATGCAGGCATTCACGTTGGCGCAGAACACCGACGCCCAGATCCGCGAGATCATGAACGACTTCGAGGACACGGTGATCGAGAAGATCGTCGGCCTCGTCCGGCAGGACTCCGGCGCCCGACCCATCACCGACGACCTGCCCGCCCTGGTCCGCATGCTGACGGCGACGACGGCGATGACCCTGTCCCGGGACAGCGGCTTCGTGGGCCGCGGCACCGATCCCGCCCGCGCACTCGACGTCGTCGAACGGTTGTGGCTCAACGCGCTGTGGGGCGGCGACGCCACCGAACTGCGCTGACCCCCGCCGGTAGGGTCGGCTGCATGGCGCAGCGCAGCGGTTACGCAGGGAAACGGTGCTTCCTCACCGGGGCGGCCAGCGGCATCGGCCGGGCGACGGCTCTGAAGCTGGCCGGCGAGGGTGCCGAACTGTTCCTCACCGACCGCAACGCCGAGGGGCTCGCCGAGACGGTGGCCGACGCCCGCGCACTCGGTGCCCAGGTCAGCGCGCACCGTGCGCTCGACGTCTCGGACTACGAACAGGTGGCCGCGTTCGCCGCCGACATCCACGCGTCGCACCCGGCCATGGACGTCGTGATGAACATCGCGGGCGTGTCGGCATGGGGCACCGTCAGCACGCTGGAGCACCGGCACTGGGAATCGATGGTGTCGATCAACCTGATGGGACCGATCCACGTCATCGAGTCGTTCGTCCCACCCATGGTCGCCGCTGGTCGCGGCGGTCACCTGGTCAACGTGTCGTCGGCTGCCGGCCTCGTCGCGCTGCCGTGGCACGCGGCGTACAGCGCGAGCAAGTACGGGCTGCGCGGCGTCAGCGAGGTGCTGCGATTCGACTTGGCGCGCCACGGCATCGGGGTGTCGCTGGTGGTTCCCGGCGCCGTCAAGACGCCGCTGGTGCAGACGGTCGAGATCGCAGGCGTGGACCGCGAGCACCCGCAGGTGCGCAAGTGGGTCGACCGGTTCGGTGGCCACGCCGTGTCGGCCGAGCACGTCGCCGACCGCATCCTGGTCGGCGTGGGACGCAACCGCTACCTGATCTACACCTCGCCCGACATCCGGGCGCTGTACGCCTTCAAGCGGTTCGCGTGGTGGCCGTACAGCGTCGCCATGCGCCAGGTGAACGTGATCTTCACCAAGGCGCTGCGGCCGTCGAAGGCAGGCTGACCCTCAGCGCTTACCCCAATCCCACGGTGGCGCAGTCAGATTCGTCTGACCGGTGATGCGGGTCTCGCCCCAGTCCTTGTGGAGTTCGATCTCCGCGGCGTCCCCCTCGTCCGCCAGCAGTTCGCGCATGGCGGGGGAGTGCGTGACCACGACGACCTGCGTCACCGCCGCGGCCGACCGAATCATCGCCGCCAGCGGTGCGATGAGGTCGGGGTGCAGCGACGTCTCCGGTTCGTTGAGGACCATCAGCGACGGCGGCGACGGGCTGAGCAGCGCAGCTCCCCACAGTAGGAAGCGCAAGGTGCCATCGGACAATTCGGCGGTGCGCAACGGGCGCAGCATCCCCTTCTGCTGCAGTTGGAGTTCGAACAGGCCGTCGTTGGCGGCCACCGACACCGTGGCCCCGTCGAAGGCCTCGGCGACCGCGCGATGCAGATCGTCGAAACCCGCCTCGACGATGGTCTGCACCGCGGCGGCCAGGTCGGCGCCGTCGTCGGCGAGCACGGGCGTGCGGGTGCCGACGCGCGGCTGGCGTGCGGGTGCCCCGGCGTCGACCCGGAAGCCGTCGTAGAACCGCCACGTGCGCAACCGGTCCCGCACCGCGGCCAGTTCCGGCAGCGCACCGGCGCTCGCGTACTCGGCCAGCACGCTGCGGTAGGCGGGCAGTGACTTGGTGAGTGGGTCGAACCCGCTCCCGGACTCCGATGCCACCTCGGCGTAGTCGCGGCCGCGCGACACCAGCGTCGCACTCCTGCGCAGTCGCGGGCCCGCGAAGACCGCCTCGCGCTTGATCTCCGGGTCGCGCGCGAACATCGACTTCGGACCGGCGTACTGGGGCAGTCCGAGATCGATCAGGTAGCCGAAGTCGTCTGAGCTGAACCCGAGTTCGAGTGAGACGGGCCGGTTGCGGGTGATGCCCTCGACGGTGCCGGTACGACGCGCTCCGCCGAGCCCTTCTGGCCCGGCCCACAGCACGGACTCGAGGCCGCCTTCGCGGGCCAGCGAGCCGATGACCTCGTTGCGCGCGCAGGCCGCGAGCAGACCGAGCGCGCGGTAGACCGACGACTTGCCGGTGCCGTTGGCGCCCGTGACGACGGTGAGGCGGCGCAGCGGCATGATCACTTCGCGCAGCGATCGGTAGCCCCGGACGGCGACGGTGTGCAGCACGGTGGCGACGCTAGCCCGGGAGTCCGACGGATTCGGGGTGGGCGGAATCCGAGCCCGTCATGGCCAACTCGAGTCGCACGCCGAGTAGGCGCACCGGTCTGTCGAGTTCGAACTGGTCGAACACTGCGAGCGCCGTCTCGACGACCGTTGCCTCGTCGGTGGTGGGTGCGGGCAGCTTGCGGATCTTCGTCCTGGTGAAGAACGTCTTGGTGCGTACGGTCACCGCGACCCTGGTGACGATGCGTTCCTGCGCCACCACCTCGGTGAGGGTCTGCCTCGCCAATGCCCTGATGGCCGAGTCCATCTCGTCGCGATCGGTCAGATCGGTCGGGAACGTGGTGACGTGACTGCGCGAGCGCGGCACCCACGGCTCGGACCGGACGGTCTCGTCGCCGCCGCCCTTGGCGAGCAGCAGGATCCCCAGTCCCGTCGACGGGCCGAAGGCGTCGGTGAGCACCGCGGGGTCGGTGTTCGCGAGGTCGGCCACGGTGGTGATGCCCATGCCCGCGAGACGCTTCGTGGTCTTCGGGCCGACGCCCCACAGCGAGTCGACCCCCCGGTCGCCCATGACGGCCATCCAGTTCTCGTCGGTCAGCGCGTAGACCCCGCCCGGTTTGCCGAACCCCGTCGCCACCTTGGCCCGTTGCTTGTTGTCACTGATGCCGACCGAGCACGACAGGCCCGTTTCGGCGGCGACGACGGTGCGGATGCGCTCGGCGAACTCGACGGGGTCGACCGTGCCGTCCGGGTCGTCGAGGCCGACGTACGCCTCGTCCCATCCCCACACCTCGACGGGGTGGCCGAGATCGCGCAGCAGGCCCATCACCTGTTCCGACGCCTCGTCATAGGCGGCGGAGTCCGACGGCAGGAACACCGCATCGGGGCACTTGCGTGCCGCCGCGCGCAGCGGCATGCCCGCGTGGACGCCGAATTCACGTGCCTCGTACGACGCGCAGGTGACGACCTTGCGTGGTTCGGCCGGATCGCCGTTGCCGCCGACGATCACCGGCGACCCGACGAGGTCGGGACGGCGCCGCAGTTCGACCGACGCGAGGAACTGGTCGAGGTCGACGTGCAGGACCCAACTCACGAGCTCAAGTCCCGCACAGCTTTCGAACCACGTCCTCCCAGGCCTGGCCCTGCGTCTCGAGGCTGCGGCCGAGGTCCTCGACCTGGTGGGTGACGTAGTCGGAGTCGAGCAGGGACAGCAGCGCGTCGGCCTGGCCGTCGAGGTCACCGCTGGTGCCCGCGGTGGCGAGCAGCATCCGGACGTGGGAGCGGTGCAGCATCGCGGGCGCGTTGAACCGGGTCTGCGGATCGCGGCCGGCGTCCGAGAGCAGTGCGCGGTGGTCCCAGACGAAGCGGAGGCGTTCACGGCCGTAGGCCAGCAGCCGCTCCACCGGCGAGGCCCCGGGTCCGAGCGGCGGCGGCCCGAACATGAAGGCCTGCTGCTGTACCTTCTCGTCCTCGTCGAGCAAGACGATCATCAGGCCCGCGCGGCTGCCGAACCGACGGAACAGCGTGCCCTTGCCGACCCCGGCAGCCGAGGCGACGTCGTCCATGGTGACCGCGTCGGCGCCGTGCTCGGCGATGAGCGCGCGCGCCGCGTCGAGGAGCAGCGCTCTGTTGCGGGCCGCATCGCCACGCTCGTGCGGCGCAGAATCGGTGACCGGCAGCCCGGCCAGCCCAGCTGACTCGTTGATGGCTGCCACCAACGCACTTTAGCTCAGCCGGAATTAATCGGACCATGGTCCGGTTATCCTGTGCAAGCATCGAGGGGCTACGAAAGGGAATGGAAGATGTCGAACGCCAAGGTTTTGGTTCTGCTGGGCAGCCTCCGCAAGGAGTCGGTGAATCGGCAACTCGCCGAACTCGCCACCGACGTCGCGCCTGCGGGGACGACGGTCGAGCTGTTCGACCGGCTGGGTGAGGTGCCCTTCTACAACGAGGACATCGACAACGACGACGCCCCGGAACCGGTGCGAGCACTGCGTGCGGCGGCCGCCGAGGCCGACGCCGCGCTGATCGTCACGCCCGAGTACAACGGCAGCATCCCCGGCGTGTTGAAGAACGCCATCGACTGGCTGTCGCGGCCGTACGGCAACAGCGCGTTCGCAGGCAAGCCCGCCGCGGTGGTGGGTGCTGCGCTCGGCCAGTACGGCGGGGTGTGGGCGCACGACGAGACCCGCAAGTCCTTCGGGATCGCTGGCGCCCGGGTGGTCGAGGACCTCAAGCTGTCCATCCCGGCCGCGTCGTTCGACGGCAAGCACCCGCGCGAGAACGCCGAGGTGGTCTCCGACCTGCGAGACGTCGTCGAGAAGCTGGTGGCCGAGGTCGGCTGACCCGCTCGTCCCCAAGCCGCCGGCGCGCCCGATCGGGTGCGCCGGCGGCTTTGCTGTTGGAGGGCCCGCCGAAGCCGCGGGCCGGTTCGGTGTCGGTGCCGCCTGATAGAACGGCGTCGAACGCACGACACGGCGCCGATGTGACGTGCGACACGCCGGTGATTTCCGGGGCTGAGCGCTTACGACCAGGGAATTCCATGAATGTCGTTCAGAACATCTTGTATCCGTATCGCTTGTCGGCCACTAGGTGTAGTGTCTTGCAGACCGACAGACCCCCACGGTTCCTCACCGAATCGCAGGTCGGCCGGAGCGCACAATCCGGCTGGATCGGGTCTCGGACCCGGGTGGATTCGTCGCCCCGATCGGCCGGGAGCGCAGGAATTTCAAGGGTCCGTGGGTCGCTGAACATCAGTGAGCAGCAGTAGCCAGTCAGTCAGTTTCCGCAGAGGAGTCGTGCCGCAGATGACCGTCACCGTTTACACCAAGCCGGCTTGCGTGCAGTGCAACGCCACCTACAAGGCGCTCGACAAGCAGGGCGTCGCGTATGACGTCATCGACATCACCGAGAACCCCGAGGCGCGCGACTACGTCATGGCGCTCGGTTACCTGCAGGCTCCCGTCGTGGTGGCCGGTGGCGACCACTGGTCGGGCTTCCGGCCCGACCGGATCAAGACCCTCGGCGGAGCCGTCGCGGTCACGGCCTGACGACCGGGTGATCGGCGACCAGGAAGGAGGAAGCGGGATGTCGGGAACGAATCTCGTCTACTTCTCCAGCGTCTCCGAGAACACCCACCGCTTCGTCGAGAAGCTGGAACTGCCTGCGATCCGCATTCCGCTCCGCGAGCGGATTCAGGTACTCGACCCCTACGTGCTGGTGTTGCCGACATACGGCGGTGGACACGCGAACGGCCCCGATCCCGATGCCGGGGGATACGTCCCCAAGCAGGTGATCGCCTTCCTCAACGACGAACACAACCGGTCGTTGATCCGCGGCGTCATCGCCGCGGGCAACACCAACTTCGGCGCCGAGTTCGGCTATGCCGGGGACGTCGTCTCCCGCAAGTGCGGCGTGCCGTACCTGTACCGCTTCGAACTGATGGGCACCACGGACGACGTCTTCGCCGTCCGTGCCGGCTTAAAAGACTTTTGGAAGGACCAGACGTGTCACCAACCGTCACTGCAGAACCTGTAGTCGCGCCTCACGCCCTGCCGGGCGAGATGGATTACCACGCGCTCAACGCGATGCTCAATCTGTACGACGCCGACGGCAAGATCCAGTTCGACAAGGACCGGGAAGCCGCCAACCAGTACTTCCTGCAGCACGTCAACCAGAACACGGTCTTCTTCCACAACCAGGACGAGAAACTCGACTACCTGGTGCAGAAGGAGTATTACGAGCGCGAGGTGCTCGACCAGTACTCGCGCAACTTCGTCAAGACGCTGCTCGACCGGGCGTACGCGAAGAAGTTCCGCTTCCCGACGTTCCTCGGTGCGTTCAAGTACTACACCTCCTACACGCTCAAGACGTTCGACGGGAAGCGCTACCTCGAGCGCTTCGAGGACCGCGTCGTGATGGTGTCGCTGACGCTGGCCGCCGGTGACACCACACTGGCGGAGAAGCTCGTCGACGAGATCATCGACGGCCGGTTCCAGCCGGCCACCCCGACGTTCCTCAACTCCGGCAAGAAGCAGCGTGGCGAGCCCGTGTCGTGCTTCCTGCTCCGCATCGAGGACAACATGGAGTCGATCGGCCGCTCGATCAACTCGGCGCTCCAGCTGTCCAAGCGCGGCGGCGGAGTGGCGTTGCTGCTGACCAACATTCGCGAGCACGGCGCGCCGATCAAGAACATCGAGAACCAGAGTTCCGGTGTCATCCCGATCATGAAGCTGCTCGAGGACTCGTTCTCGTACGCCAATCAGCTCGGGGCACGACAGGGCGCGGGCGCGGTGTACCTGCACGCGCACCACCCCGACATCTACCGGTTCCTCGACACCAAGCGCGAGAACGCCGACGAGAAGATCCGGATCAAGACGCTCTCGCTGGGCGTCGTGATCCCGGACATCACGTTCGAGCTGGCCAAGAAGAACGAGGACATGTACCTGTTCTCGCCGTACGACGTCGAGCGCGTGTACGGGATGCCGTTCGCCGATATCTCGGTCACCGAGAAGTACTACGAGATGGTCGACGACGCCCGTATCCGCAAGACCAAGATCAAGGCGCGCGAGTTCTTCCAGACCCTCGCCGAGCTGCAGTTCGAGTCCGGTTATCCGTACATCATGTACGAGGACACCGTGAATCGCGCCAACCCGATCAAGGGCAAGATCACCCACAGCAACCTCTGCTCGGAGATCCTGCAGGTGTCGACGCCCTCGGAGTTCAACGAGGACCTGTCGTACGCCAAGGTCGGCAAGGACATTTCGTGCAACCTCGGGTCGCTCAACATCGCCAAGGCGATGGACTCGCCGGACTTCGCGCAGACCATCGAGGTGGCGATCCGCGGCCTGACCGCGGTCAGCGATCAGACCTCGATCACGTCGGTGCCGTCCATCGAGCAGGGCAACAACGAATCCCACGCCATCGGGCTGGGCCAGATGAACCTGCACGGGTACCTGGCCCGCGAGCGGATCATGTACGGCTCCGAAGAGGGCGTCGACTTCACCAACATCTACTTCTACACGGTGCTCTACCACGCGCTGCGGGCGTCGAATCGCATTGCGATCGAACGCGGTTCGCGCTTCGGTGGCTTCGAGGACTCGAAGTACGCATCTGGTGAGTTCTTCGACAAGTACACCGATCAGGTGTGGGAGCCGGCGACGCCGCGGGTGCGACAGCTGTTCGCCGACGCGGGCATCCGGATCCCCACGCAGGAGGACTGGAAGCGGTTGAAGGAGTCGGTGCAGACGCACGGCATCTACAACCAGAACCTGCAGGCCGTTCCGCCGACCGGCTCGATCTCCTACATCAACCACTCGACGTCGTCGATCCACCCGGTCGCCAGCAAGATCGAGATCCGCAAGGAAGGCAAGATCGGGCGCGTCTACTACCCGGCGCCGTACCTCACCAACGACAACCTGGACTACTACCAGGATGCGTACGAGATCGGCTACGAGAAGATCATCGACACCTACGCCGCGGCCACCCAGCACGTGGACCAGGGCCTGTCGCTGACGCTGTTCTTCAAGGACACCGCCAGCACCCGCGACGTGAACAAGGCGCAGATCTACGCCTGGCGTAAGGGCATCAAGACGCTGTACTACATCCGCCTACGCCAAATGGCATTGGAGGGCACTGAGGTGGAGGGTTGCGTCAGCTGCATGTTGTGAGCAGCTGATGTCGACGACCGTCGAGGTCATCCTCATCACCGCCCTGGTCCTCGGGATCGTCGTCGCGATGTTCGGCGCGATCTACGCCTGGGAGAAATGGGTCGCGGGCAGTCGGGCGGAGAAGCGCATCGACGACTTCTTCGACCGCGTCAGCGACAAGTTCTTCCGCTAGCGGGCCACGGACATGCGGCGTAACCCAGCGACAACGCGATGGTCGCGAACTTGCTGATCGCCGCAACCCGAGCCCGGCGCGCGTTCACTGCGACTTCCCGCCCGTCGAGCACGCGCAGGAGTGCGACTCCTTCGACGGCGTCGGCCGCGACGGCTACGGCGGCTACGACCGGCAGCCACGCCCGACGACCCTGGCGCCGACTGCGCCGATCGATGAGCAGTCCGAGCAAGACGCCGTAACTGGTCATGTAGCCGAAATCGAGCCACATCGACTGGCGGGCCGCCCTCCGGCCGTCCGGGCCCCAGGCGCTCGTGATGCGCTCAGCGCGGGCGGCCGTGCCCGCGAGCTCGAACGCGATGATGCCGGGGCCGCCGGCGGCACGCATTCGACCGTCCAGGCGCATCATCACCGCGGTGTAGCCGCCGAAGACGACCGTCGCTGCGGCTACCCGGTTCATCAGCTCTCAGCCCTCGCGGGCCTGGTCCTCGCGCTGCGCCTTGAGGCGTCGCTCCTCGCGCAGCACGGTCTGATAGCTCTCGCGTTCGGCGATCAGCCACTCGGGCTTCTCTTCGAGCAGCGCATTGATCTGCTCGGTGGTGAGCGCTTCGGTGACGCCGCCGCGCGCGAGGCCGGCGATCGAGACACCCAGCTTCGCCGCGACGAGGTTCTTCGGGTGCGGGCCGTTCTTGCGGAGGTCCTTGAGCCACTGCGGCGGGTCGGCCGCCAAGGCGGCCAGCTCGGAGCGGGTGATCGCGTTTTCCTGGAACTCCGGTGGTGTCGCAAGCAGGTACACGTCCAGCTTCTTTGCCGCGGTGGCGGGTTTCATGGACTGCGCGTTCGGCCTGCTCATGCGCAGAGCCTATCGGTAGCCTGAGGCCGTGGCCCCGTCCTCGCTCACCGTTGGGTACGTGCCCGGTGTGACGCCGGCGAAGTGGGCCCGGATCTGGGCCGAACGCCACCCCGACGTGCCGCTCCGGTTGAGCGCCGTCGATGCCGCTGACGCCGCCGACGCAGTGCGGACCGGATCGGTCGACGTGGCGCTGCTTCGCCCGCCGGCTGATGCGTCCGGGCTGGCCGTCATCCCCCTCTACGAGGAGACGACGGTGGTGGTGGTGCCTGCCGACCACGTCCTCACCGCCGTCGACACCGTCACATCCGCAGACCTCCACGGCGAGCCGGTCCTGATCCCACTGGACGACGTGGTCGCCTGGCCTGCCGCCCCCGGCGTGCCGGCCGAGCATCGGCCCGAAACCACCCGTGATGCAACCGAACTCGTAGCCGCGGGCGTCGGTGTTCTCGTCGTTCCGCAGTCGCTGGCGCGGCTGCACCACCGCAAGGACCTGACGTACCGTCCGATCGCCGAGGCACCCGGCTGTCCGGTGGCGCTCGCCTTCCCCGAGGGGCCGCCGCCGGTGCTGGTCGAGGAGTTCATCGGCATCGTCCGGGGACGCACCCCGGGTTCGTCGCGCGGGCGAGCGGAGCCGCCGCCGAAGCGCACGGCGCGGGAGAAGACCCTCGCAAAGCAGGCCGCCCGGGCCGCGGCGGGCAAGGTCGCCCGCAAGCCGGGTCCGGCCAAGCGCGGTCGACGCTGACGCACCCGGTTTGACTCCCGCGGGCGTGGGTAGGCGAGCACGCATGGAGACGTTGTCGTTGACGGCACTGGCAGGCGAACAACTCGAGGCGGCACGCAGCGCCCACGCCGGGCGCTCTGCCCACACCATCTACGGTGGGCACGACCACGAATTGCGTCAGACCGTGATCGCGCTGACCGAGGGCAATCGACTCGATGATCACGAAAGCCCCGGCCAGGCAACGCTGTTGGTGCTCCGTGGACGGGTGCGCGTCGCCACGTCCGCAGACGACGCCGACGCCGTGGAGTGCGCCGAGGGCGACTACCTGCTGCTCCCGCTCGAGCGGCACAACCTGGCCGCTCTCGAGGACGCAGTGGTCCTGCTGACGGTGGTCAAGAAGCTCTGACCTGGCGGGTCAGCCGGCCACCTTCGCGCCCGTGATCGAGTTCCCGCCGTCGATCGCCAACGTGGTGCCCGTGACGTACGAGGCGGCCGGTACGGCCAGGAACGCGACACCCGCGGCCACCTCTGCGGCGGTCGCCGACCGGCCCAGCGGTGTGGCCATGCCCGCGATGACCTCGGACGGAAGCTGGGCGGCCGTCGCGATCCAGCCCGGCACCACCACGTTGGCGGTCACGCCGTCGGCCGCGTAGTCGACCGCGACCGACCGGGTCATCCCCAGCATCGCTGCCTTGGCGGTGTGGTAGCCGACGTCCCCGGTGTAGGCGGTGAGGATGCCGGCGGTCGAGGCCACGTTGATGATCCGCCCGTACCCGCGCTCGACCATGCCGGGCAGCGCGGCCCGGGTGACGAAGAACGCGCTATCCACGTTTCGCCGTAGCGCCAGCGCCCACTCGTCGTCGGTCATCACCATCAGCGAGTTGGGGCGTTCTGGGCTGTGGACCGACGCCAGCCCCGCGTTGTTGACGACGATGTCGACCTTGCCGAACGCCGCCTCCGTCGCGGCGACCAGCTCGCGAGCTGCGTCGGGATCCATCAGGTCCGCGACGAACGAATGCGCGGCAATGCCCTCGGCCTGCAGGTCGGCGGCCCGTTCGGCCGCGCGATCGGTGGTCCCGGTGACCATCACCGACGCACCGAACTGGCCCAGGAGTCGGGCTGATGCGAACCCAATCCCCAGGTCGCTGCTCGATCCCGTGACGAGCGCCACCTGGCCGGTCAGATCGAATGCAGCGGGCACCTTTGTGGGCATCGTGTTACGTCCCTTCCGATTTCAGCGTGCCAACCCATGCTGGGCGGGCCTGTCGGCGAGAACACTAGATCGCCATCCGACCCGTTTCTAGGTCGAACGACCAAAACTTGGACGTTCGTACAAACTAGTAACCGCCATGTCACGCCGACGAAATGGACCGCGCCGACACTCGTTGACGTGAGCATGAATCGCATGTCCGGCCTCGCATCCCTGGCCGCGACCGTCCTGCTGTTGGCGACCACGGCCTGCTCGGGTTCCAGCAATCAGGCGACCGACGCCGAGGCGTTGACGTCGTCGATCCGGACCCCGATGATGTCCGACCCGCCGCCGCTGGACCCCGACGTGTTCTACCAGCCCGAGGGACTGCTGATCATGACCTCGGCGTACCAGGGTCTGCTGCGCTATGCACCGGGGACGACGAAGGTGGAGGGCCTGCTCGCCACGAAATGGGCTGTCTCACCAGACGGTCTGACGTACACGTTCACGTTGCGAGACGGTGTGAAGTTCTCCGACGGAACGCCGTTCGACTCCGCAGCAGCCATGGCCAGCTTCCAGCGCCGGATCGACATGGCAGCCGGTCCGTCGTACATGCTCGCCGACGTCACGGGCATGACGACACCCGACCCCAAGACCTTCGTCGTCACGCTCGGCAAGCCGGTGGCGCCGTTCCTCGACTATCTGGCCTCGCCCTACGGTCCGCTGATGACCAGTCCTGCCGCCATCGCCGGGAACGCCGCCGGGGATGACCGCGCCGCGGCATGGCTGGCATCGCACACCGCGGGCACCGGGCCCTACGAGCTGACCGAGGCGGTTCCGGCGAGTCACTACACGCTCAGTGCCAATGCGAATTACTGGGGCGAGAAGCCGCAGATCTCCACGGTCTCGTTGCCGGTCATCCCAGCGACCGCCGTGCAACGGCTGCAGTTGGAGAACGGTCAGCTCGACATGATCCTGCACGGGCTGTCCAAGGGCGACTACGAGGGGCTGAGCACCAACCCCAACACCGAGGTGCGGCAGGAGAGCGCTCTCGTGAAGGCACTGGTGATGGTCAACCCCGACTCGCGCGTCTTCGGGCCGGCCCCGGCCCGGGCGGCGCTGACCGCCGGCCTCGACCAAACCGCGCTCACCGCAGCCGTGTTCGGCGATCAGGGGACCCCGTCCACGCAGTTCTATCCGACCGGGATGCTGCCCGACGGCGCCGTCCCCGACGTCCACGCCTTCGACCCGTCGAAGCTGAAGGCCTTGGGTGCCGCAGGGGGCGACGTCGAGATCGGCTTCCCCACCGGCGACAGCAGCCTGCAGGACTTGGCGAACCAGATGCAGGTGATCCTGCAGCAGGCGGGGCTGACCGCCACAGTCCGCGACTTCCCCCTCGCGCAGTTCTTCGCGCTCGTCGACAACCCCGACCAGCGGCCCGACCTGCTGCTGGCCTCCTTCAATCCCGATGCCGCGCACCCGGATACGTGGTCGCGGATCTATCAGTACACGAACGCACCGGTCAACCTGCAGGGCTGCACGGTGCCCGCAGCGGACGAATTGCTCGACGCCGGAAGCGCCGAGCCCGACCCGGCCAGGTCGCAGGCACTGTATGTCGACGCGGCGAAGGCCTACCGTGACTCGATGTGCTGGGTGAATCTGGGAGACCTCCACAACACGATCGCCGCCCGGAAGGGCTACTCCAACTGGAGCAGCCAGCCGGCCTGGATGTGGGACACCGACTTCTCCACGGTCACGTATCAGGGGTGAGGTGAGTGGCGACCCAGACGGGCAACACCGCCCGTGGCGTGCAGCGTCGCACCGCGATCATCGACGCCGCGATAGCGGTCATGGCGCAGGTGGGCCTGGCCGGGCTCTCGATGCGGGTGGTGGCCAATCAGGCCGGAATCCCACTGGGTGCGCTGAGCTACTACTTCAACGACAAGGCCGATCTGGTCGCGCAGGCCTTCGCGCAGCTGTCGGACCGCGAGATCGAACGGGTGGTCCGCACCGCCGAGCAGTTGTCGCCGTCGATGTCGCCAGACCAACTGGCCGACGCCGTGGCCGACATGATCATCGACGGGTTCACGTCACCGCAGGGCGCGATCGTCACGCGCTACGAACTGGTGACCGAGGCCAGCCGGGATGAGCGGCTGCGCCCGATGTTCGAAGCATGGTATGCCGCAATGGTTCCGGCGCTGAGCCGGCTGTTCCGCGATCTCGGCTCCCGTCAGCCCGAACTGGATTCCCGCACCATCATGGCGGTGACCGCGGGGTTGGAGATCGACAACATCTACCGACCGCTGGGACCGGTGGACAAGCGACGGATCCGCGCCACCATCCGGCACGCGTTCCGGGCCTTGATCGCCATGCACGAAACCACCTGAGCGTCAGCTCACCACACAGAAGGCGGAAGTCAATTGCTGGGCAGCGCATTCGGACCGGACATCACCTTCCTCGGCGTGCCGCGGTGTGACCTCGACGACGTGTCGAGTTACGCCGATGCCGACATCGTCATCCTGGGAGCGCCGCTCGACGGCGGCACGACGTACCGTTCGGGCGCCCGCTTCGGGCCGTCGGCGCTACGCCAGGCCTGCTACCTGCCGCAGGACGGGTCCCGCCCCAGCCTGGCGCTGCGGGTCGACGGGCTCAAGGACCTGAAGGTGTACGACGCGGGCGACGTCGCCCTCTACAACGGAAACATCGAGCAGGCAGTCGGTTTGATTGAGGAAGAGGTCTACAAGGTCTCCGCCGCCGGCGCGATCCCGATCATCCTCGGCGGCGACCACACGATCGCCTGGCCCGATCACACCGGGGTGGCCCGTCAGCACGGGTTCGGCAAGGTGTCGATGATCCACTTCGACGCCCACGCCGATACCGGCGACCTCCACTCGGGATCGCTGGTAGGGCACGGTCTGCCGATGCGGCGGCTGATCGAGTCCGGCGCACTGCGCGGTGATCGCTTCCTGCAGCTCGGGCTGCGCGGGTACTGGCCCGACGAGCCGGTGCTGCAGTGGATGGCCGCCCAGGGCCTACGGTCCTACGAGATGACCGAGATCGTGAGCCGGGGGTTGGAGACCTGCCTGACCGAGGCCTTCGCGATCGCCACCGACGACTGCGACGGCGTGTTCCTGTCGGTCGACATCGACGTGTGCGACCCGGGTCATGCACCGGGCACGGGAACCCCTGAGCCGGGCGGCTTCTCGGCGCGCGAGCTACTCGATGCCGTGCGGCGGATCTGTTACGAGCTGCCCGTCCTGGGCGTCGACGTCGTCGAGGTCGCACCGCCGTATGACCACGCCGACATCACGGCACTGCTCGGCAACCGCGTCGTCCTGGAGGTGATATCGGCCATCGCGCGCCGCCGCAAGGACGCCGAACAGGGGACGACCTGGGATCCCAGTCAGCCGCTGCTCGCGGGACGGGAGGTCGACGAACAGCTCCGCCTGATCGCCGAAGGCGAGGCCGCGCGCCGACGTGGGGAGGGCGGGGCCCGACCGCATCACCACCACCACTAGGGCGCCGACTACTTCGGGGTGTGCTGCGGCCCCTGGGCCTTCTTGTACAGCGCCTTGAGCATGCGGTCGCGGAACGCGGCGTTGTCGATCAGCTTGACACCAGCGCCTGCGAGCTTCGGCCGGCCGATCAACTGGTGCATGTAGCGACCACGCCGGTACTCCCGGCCCCACGCCGCCTCCATGCGCTGGGCGTAGTTCGTGAAGTCGTCGGGCCCGCCGTTGGTGAGCGCTGCGATCGCGCATTCGCCTGCCGCCAGACCGGATTCGAGCGCCTTGGAGATGCCCGCGCCCGACGCCGGCTTGCCTGCACCCAGCGAGTCGCCGGTGAACAGCACGCCGGGCCGCCACGGCGGCCATGCCGTGAAGCCCATCGGCAGCCGCCAGGCCCGCACGCTCTTGTTCTTCTTGAGTTCCTCGATCGGCGGCAGTTCCCAATCCCGCGGCAGCGTGCGTAGGAACTCGCCGAGGAACTGCGTCGCGTTGATCGACTGCCAGTTCTTGTAGCTGTTGACGTAGCCGAGCCCAATGTTGAACACGCCGTTGCCCATCGGGAACACCCAGCCGTACCCGGGCAGCTGGTCACCCTCGAACACCAGCTTCAGGTAGATGTCGAGCGAGTCCGTGTCCGGGCGGTTGGCGTGCATCTCCGAGCGGATCGCGATAGCCGAATAGCCGTTGTACTCCGAGTCGATCTTGAGCGCTCGCTTGATGGGGGAGTAGGCGCCGTCGGCTGCGATCACCGCGTCGCCGAAGACCTTCTCGCCGCCCTTGAGCACGACGCCGACGACGCGACCGTTCGCGTCGACCTCCGGCGCGCTGACCTCCGCGCCCTGGCGCACCTCGGCGCCCGCGGACTCCGCATGCTTGAGCAGCAGGGTGTCGAGTTCGGTGCGACTGACGGTGTGGCCGTGGTCGGGCATGCCCGGCCGCCGGGGAAACGACAGCTCCCACGCGCTGGGGCTGAACACCGTCACGCGGTTGACCCGGTGGAACGCGGACACCTCGTGGGCCAGACCCATCTTCTGCAGATAGCTGACGGCGCGAGCGGTGAGGCCGTCACCGCAGGGCTTGTCGCGCGGGAACTGAGCCTTGTCCAGGACGACGACCTTGGCGCCGGTTCGAGCGGCCTGCCACGCCGCGGCCGAACCCGAGGGTCCACCTCCGGCGATCACCAGGTCGTATCGCTGCGTCATGGGCCTCGTCTCACTCGCGGGGGCTGCATCTCGGCGATGATCGTACCCGCGGCGACAGGGCCCAGCGGGCCGAGCGGAACGGCGCGGTACAGCAGGTCAGGCGGTACCAGCGGGTACAGTAACTTCGTGCGCAGACCGTCGATACCCCGTCCGGGGCCCCAACCCGGGGTGAAGGTCGACGCGCGCAGCGAACGCTGGCGGGAGCACCGCAAGAAGGTCCGTTCGGAGATCGTCGACGCGGCGTTTCGCGCCATCGACACCCTCGGTCCCGAGGTAAGCCTCCGCGAGATTGCCGAGGAAGCGGGCACCGCCAAGCCGAAGATCTATCGCCACTTCACCGACAAGTCGGACCTGTTCCAGGCGATCGGCGAGCGGCTGCGGGACATGCTGTGGGCGGCGATCTTCCCGCACATCGACATCGCCAAGGACCCGGCCCGCGAGGTGATCCGGCGCAGCGTCGAGCAGTACGTCCTACTGGTCGATCAGCATCCCAACGTCTGCCGGTTCCTGATCCAGGGGCGGTTCGCCGAGCAGAGCGAGTCGACGATGCGAGCGCTGAACGAGGGTCGCGAGGTCACGCTCGCGATGGCGAGCATGTTCAGCAACGAACTGCGCGAGATAGAACTCGACAGCGCTGCGATCGAGTTGGCCGCGTACACCACCTACGGGTCGGCGGCGGCCGCCACCGATTGGTGGCTCGGGCCTCAGGTGGACAGCGAGCGCCGGATGCCACGCGAGCAATTCGTCGGGTACATGGCGACGATCATGCTGGGCGCGATCAACGGCACGTGCGAGCTGCTCGGCATCGAGATCGACGCAGAACTGCCGCTGCACGAGGGCGTGCAGCGCCGCGAATCCGTCGCCTGATATCCGGTACCCGGGTTCCCAGGTATTCTGTCGGCATGACCGTAGCCGCTCAGGCCGACGACACGTCCGTCCGCTCAGATTCCGTTCGTTCGGAGCCCGTCCGCACCCGCGCACTCATCATCGGCACCGGATTCTCCGGGCTGGGCATGGCCATCGCGCTGCAGAAGCAGGACGTCGACTTCGTCATCCTTGAGAAGGCCAACGACGTCGGCGGCACCTGGCGCGACAACACCTACCCGGGCTGCGCCTGCGACATCCCGTCGCACATGTACTCCTTCTCCTTCGAGCCCAAGCCGGACTGGCGCCACATGTGGTCGTTGCAGCCCGAGATCTTCGACTACCTCAAGGGCGTCGCCGACAAGTACGGCCTGCGCCGCTACGTACGGTTCGACTCTCACGTCGAGCGTGCGCACTGGGACGAGGACGAGTCGGCGTGGCACGTCTTCACCGCCGACGGCGACGAGTACGTCGCACAGTTCCTGATCTCGGGCGCCGGGGCACTGCACATTCCGCTGGTGCCCGAGTTCGCCGGGCTCGACGAGTTCGAGGGAGAGTCTTTCCACTCGGCCCAGTGGAACCACGACGTCGACATCACCGGCAGGCGCGTCGCGGTGATCGGCACCGGCGCCAGCGCGATCCAGCTGGTGCCCGCCATCGTCGATCAGGTGGCCGAGCTGCAGGTCTACCAGCGCACCCCACCGTGGGTGATGCCGCGGCCCAACAACGCGCTGCCCGAGTGGATCCGGCGCGTGTTCACCGAAGTCCCGGGCACCAGGGCGCTGACCCGGCTCGGCATCTACTGGGCCCACGAGGTGGTCGGCTTCGGCATGACCAAGCAGCCGGCTCTGTTGCGCGTCGGGTCGTGGCTCGGCAAGTGGAACATCCGCCGCAGCGTGAAGGACCGCGAACTGCGCCGCAAGCTCACGCCGGACTACCGCGCGGGCTGCAAGCGCATCCTCAACTCGGACACGTACTACGGCGGCATCGCGAACCCGAAGACCGAGGTGGTCACCGACCGCATCGACCGGTTCACGGCCAACGGGATCAAGACCGCCGACGGGCGCGAGCGCCCAGTGGACGTGGTGGTGTTCGCCACCGGCTTCCACGTGACCGACTCCTACACCTACGTCGACATCAAGGGCCCCGGCGGCGAGGACCTGGTGGACCGGTGGAACCGGGAGGGCGTCGAGGCGCACCGCGGCATCGCCGTCGCCGACATGCCCAACCTGTTCTTCCTGCTCGGGCCGAACACCGGTCTCGGCCACAACTCGGTGGTGTTCATGATCGAGGCGCAGATTCGCTACGTCGCCCAGGCCATCGCCGCCGTCGACAAGGCAGGCGTCAAGGCGCTGGCGCCCAAGCGCAGCGCACAGGACGAGTTCAACCGGCAGCTGCACGCCGACCTGGACAGGTCGGTGTGGAGCACGGGCGGCTGCAGCAGCTGGTACATGGACTCCCACGGCAGGAACCGGACGCTGTGGGGCGGGATGACCTGGCAGTACTGGCTCGCCACGCGTCGCCTGCGTCGCTCGGAGTTCACGTTCTCCGGACGCTGACGAACGGTTCGCGTCACGACACGCGACCACAAGTGGTTGTGTTCTCCCGCGATGTCGGACCCCAGGGGTAGTGTCGCCTTCAGCTGGCCAAGTCGTCTCGGCGACAACTCTTCTGCAGTGAAATGGGGTTCTGGTGTCCGAAGGAATCAAGCTGGTCGACCGCGTCTCGGCGATCAACTGGAACCGCGTCCCCGACGAGAAGGACGCCGAGGTCTGGGAACGCCTGACCGGTAACTTCTGGCTGCCGGAGAAGGTGCCGGTGTCCAACGACATCCCGTCTTGGGGCACGCTGACCGAGCACGAGAAGCAGCTGACCATGCGGGTCTTCACCGGTCTGACGCTGCTGGACACGATCCAGGGCACCGTCGGCGCGGTGAGCCTGATCCCGGATGCGCTGACCCCGCACGAAGAGGCGGTGTACACCAACATCGCGTTCATGGAGTCGGTGCACGCGAAGAGCTACAGCAACATCTTCTCGACGCTGTGCTCGACGGTCGACATCGACGAGGCGTTCCGCTGGTCGGAGGAGAACCCGAACCTGCAGCGCAAGGCGCAGATCGTCATGGACTTCTACAAGGGCGACGATCCGCTCAAGCGCAAGGTCGCCTCCACCCTGCTGGAGAGCTTCCTGTTCTACTCGGGCTTCTACCTGCCGATGTACTGGAGCAGCCGCGCCAAGCTGACGAACACCGCCGACATGATTCGCCTCATCATCCGCGACGAGGCCGTGCACGGCTACTACATCGGCTACAAGTTCCAGAAGGGCCTCGCGCTCGCCGACGACGCCCGCAAGGCCGAACTCAAGGACTACACCTACGAATTGCTCTTCGAGCTGTACGACAACGAGGTGGAGTACACCCAGGATCTCTACGACGGGGTCGGGTTGACCGAGGACGTCAAGAAGTTCCTGCGCTACAACGCCAACAAGGCGCTGATGAACCTCGGCTACGAGGCGCTGTTCCCCAAGGACGAGACCGACGTCAATCCGGCCATCCTGTCGGCGTTGAGCCCCAATGCCGACGAGAACCACGACTTCTTCTCCGGCTCGGGGTCGAGCTATGTCATCGGCAAGGCCGTCAACACCGAAGACGAGGACTGGGACTTCTAGCTCTCGGGCGCCGAGACCTCGAGGCGACGATGGCAGAGTTGAACGCCCGCGAACGGGAAGCCCTGGAGTCCTACCGCCGATACGTCGCGCAGCGGGAACTCTGCGTGACGGGAGAGGCGCCGTGGTCGACCATTGGCGCCTGGTTCACCGAGGGTGCGGTCTTCGTCGATCCGGCCTGGGGCCGGGTGCAGGGTCGTGACGAGATCACCCGTTACCTCGACCACTCGATGGCCGGCTTCCAGGGGTGGACCTTCCCGGAGGAGTGGACGATGGTCGACGGCGACCGTCTGGTGACGTACTGGTGGAATCGGCTGCCCGGGAGTCGCGCCGACGGTTCCCACTATCAGGCACCGGCGTTCTCGCTGCTCCACCACGCGGGCGACGGACTCTTCGACTACGAGCTGGACGTGCTGAACATCGCCGAGATCGGCGAGCTGATCGGCGAATCCGCGTGGACGCCGGGTCCCGGGATGGCGATTCCCGGACCCCATCCCGATCGGAACATCACCCCACCACGACTCGCCTCACCCTGACGGGGACGCATCGAAGGCCTGGCTCACCGCCCGGGCCAGCGCGGCGCGGCGGCGGTCGTGCACCTTGCGCGGTTCCCGCGCCGACGCCGTCACCTGAAGGGACGACGGCGACCAGCTGAGCGCGATCGCGGTCAGCATGGACAGCACGTCCACCGGATCGATCGACGGATCTACGTGGCCGCTTGCCTGGGCCGCTTCGATCAGTGTCACCTTCTCCGCGTCCCGCCCATCGGGAAGCAGCGTGCCGGTGGGGTTGCGTTCCAGCCGCATCCAGGCGGCGAGCCGGACGAGGGCGGGGCGCTTGAGGCAGTTGTCGTACAGCGCCACGGCGTACCCGGGCAGATCCCTCGCGTCGAGCGGCACCTCGTCGACCAGCCATGCGATGTGGCTCTCGAAGACGGCGTCGAACAGGCGATCCTTGCTGCCGAAATACTGGTAGAGCTGCGCCTTGTTGGACTGTGCCGCTGCGACGATCCTGTCCACGCGGGCGCCGGCGATCCCACGTTCGGCGAACTCGGAGGCGGCGGCGTCCATCAGTCGTTGACGCGTGGCCTCGCCGCGAGCGGTGGGTGCCGTCTTCATCCGTCGAGTGTAAACCGACCAGTTGGTCTTTATCGCGAAGCGGCGTACTCTAAAACAGACTAGTTGGTTTATTCGGATGGAGTGACGATGGCGCGACGAGTACGAGGACTGGCCGCCTCCGCGGCCGACCAGCCGTTGGCCGAATGGGAGTTCGAGCGGCGCGATCTGCGCCCCGACGACGTCGCAGTGCGGATCACCCACTGCGGCGTGTGCCATACCGACCTGCACGCCTGGCATGGAGAACCCGCCTACGGCAACGTCTTTCCGCTGGTACCGGGCCACGAATTCGTCGGTGAGGTGGCCGAGATCGGGGATGCCGTGCGCGACTTCGCCGTCGGTGACGCCGTCGCGGTCGGCAACATCGTGGACTCGTGCGGGGTGTGCGACATGTGCGTCGGCGGGCACGAGCAGTTCTGCGTGGAGTTCCCCACTCTCACCTATGGCGGTGTCGACCGGCGCGACGGCCGGCCCACCCACGGTGCGTACTCGACGGAGTACGTCGTGACCGAGGGATTCGTCTACCGCCTGCCCGAGGGTCTCGATCCGGCCGGCGTGGCACCACTGATGTGCGCGGGCGTCACAGTGTGGGAACCGCTGGAGCAGTGGGCGATTGGGCCGGGCATGACGGTCGGTGTCGTCGGGCTGGGTGGCCTCGGCCATCTCGCGGTCAAGTTCGCCGCGGCCCTCGGCGCCGAGGTCGACCTGTTCACGACGTCACCGAGCAAGGCCGACGCGGCACGGCGGCTCGGGGTGCGGCAGGTGGTCGTGTCCACCGACGAGGAGCAGATGGCCGAGGCGCGGAGCCGCTACGACTTCATCATCGACACCGTGGCCGTCGCCCACGACGTCTCCGGCTACACGATGGCCCTGAAGTTCGGCGGCACGCTGTGTCTGGTGGGCGCCTTGGACCCGACGTCGATCAACCCGCTGGCCATGCTCGGGCGCAACCTCACAGTCGCAGGCGGTGGTGGGAGGCCCGCGACGCGGCGAATGCTCGAGTTCTGCGGCCGACACGGCATCACCGCCGACGTCGAGGTGGTGCCCGCCTCCGCTGTTGGCGACGCCTTCGATCGATTGGCGCGCAACGACGTCGAGTTCCGCTTCAGCCTGGACATGGCCGGGTTGCGCTAAGGCAACCAAACGACGACGCGGGCGGGGCTCCGGTGAGGCCCGCCCGCGTCGTCGTCGAGTCGGTTACAGCGTCGAGTTGTCGATCACGAAGCGGTAGCGCACGTCGCTGGCGAGCATGCGCTGGTAGGCCTCGTTCACGTACGACGCCTCGATGACCTCGATCTCCGGGGTCACGTCGTGCTCGGCGCAGAAGTCGAGCATCTCCTGCGTCTCGCGGATGCCGCCGATCAATGAGCCCGACAGGCTCTTGCGGCCGAAGATCAGCGCGCCGGCGGGCACGGGCATCGGGTTCTCCGGCATGCCCAGCTCGACCAGCGTGCCGTCGAGCTTGAGCAGGCCCAGGTAGTCGGCCATGTCGAGGTTCGCCGACACCGTATTCAGGATGAGGTCGAACGAACCGCGAAGCTTCTTGAACGTGTCGGGATCGCTGGTCGCGTAGTACTCGGACGCGCCGAGCCGCAGGCCGTCCTCCATCTTCTTGAGCGACTGGCTCAGCACGGCGACCTCTGCGCCCATCGCCTTGGCGATCTTCACGCCGAGGTGGCCGAGGCCGCCGAGGCCGATCACCGCGACGCGCTTGCCGGGGCCTGCGCCCCAGTGGTGCAGCGGTGAGTAGGTGGTGATGCCGGCGCACAGCAGCGGGGCCGCCTTGTCCAACTCGATCGAGTCGGGGATGCGCAATACGTAGTTCTCGTCGACGACGATGGCATCGCTGTAGCCGCCCTGGGTGGGCTGACCGTCGCGGCCGACGCCGTTGTAGGTGCCGATCATGCCGGGGTTGTTGCAGTACTGCTCCTCGCCGGCCTGGCAGTACTCGCACTCGCGGCAAGAGTCCACGAAGCAGCCCACGCCGACGCGGTCGCCGACGGCGTACTTCGTGACGTCGGAGCCGACCTCTGTGACGATGCCCGCGATCTCGTGACCGGGGACCATCGGGTACTTCACCTTGCCCCATTCGCCGCTGACGGTGTGCAGGTCCGAGTGGCAGATGCCGGCGAACTTGATGTCGATCGACACCTCGTTCGGGCCGACGTCGCGGCGCTCGATGGTGGTCTTGGTCAGCGGTGCGTCCGCGCCCCAGGCTGCGGTCGCGGCGTATGCGTTAACGGTTGTGGTCATGTCTCCCAAGTGCCTCTTCGTATCGTCTGGCAAACATTACTTCGCTGTGACGTTTAGCAAAGGTAATGATTATGGGCGCAGCATCGAGCCCTTCCGGCCGGTCCAACGGCCCACGTCCCGGGTTTAATCCCGCGTCACCATGATCGCGCGTTTCGGCTGGTCTCGCGCGTCAGAGACCTGGCGCACGCTTCCCGGCGTTGAAGCCGACCCGCTCGTAGTCGACGAGGCCCGCCAGTTGGTACGGGTCGTTCGCGATCAGGTCGTCGGCCTCCTCGGCGGTGATGTCTCCGGTGACCAGCACGCCACCAGCGCCCGATTCCTGCCGGCCGGCCAGGATCAGGCGGCCGGACGCGATCTCAGCGTCGATCCACTCGAGGTGGGCCGGTCGCGTCTGATCGATGACGTCGAGTGGTTGCACATAGGTCAGCGTGAGGACGTGGAACACGCGATCACCCTATCGGCCCAGCGCCGGGGCGACCGAATACCTGTCACATGACAGACACACCCGTCTCTCGTTGTTAACGCAGTCCGCGTGATCGGTTACACGCGGGCAACCACCGGCGCTGCTGGGAGGCGAAAACTATCAACCGACAGAAATAGTCGAACCGGGAGTGTGGTGTGACCAGCGACCTGACCACCGTCACGAGTACGGCGACGACCGCCGGCGCGAAGGCCCATGCCCGCGCCCAGCACGGACGCACGGTGGACGAGATGCGCCACGTGCCCGCCACGGCCAGCACCACGGTGCCCGCCGACGTCCCGGCCGACCGCCTGGTGTGGTCGGAAGTCGTTGCCTCGGGCGGCTATTCGACGGCTGTGCTGGCCCGCGGCACCCGCATCCGCCTGGCCGACCCCTTTGGCGACGCATGTGCGCACCTACTCCTGCATCGCGCCGACGCGCCCCACGAGCGGCTCAACATCGCCGACACCGTCAAGGTCCCATGGCAGGCCTACCCGTCGACGGGGCATCCGCTGCTCAGTGGCTTCGGCCGCGTCCTGGCGACCATCGTCGCCGACACCTCGACGGCGCACGACGCACTCGCGGGCACCACCACCGGAGAGGGCAACCTGGCCCGCTACGGTGCCTCGGCGCCAGAATCCCCGTCGCCCGCCGGGCGGGAGCTGCTCCTCCTCGGCGCACTCAAACACGGTCTCTCGCAACGAGATCTGCCCCCGTCGCTGTCGTTCTTCAAGGGTGTGCGCGTCGACGTCGACGGGAGCCTGCGCTGGACCGGTTCGGCCGGGCCGGACACGGCCGTCGACCTGCTGCTGCACGTCGACGCGATCGTGCTGCTGGCCAACACGGCTCATCCGCTGGATCCGCGGCCGCAGTTCACGTGCTCACCGCTGCGGGTGCACGCCTGGTCGGCCGACGACGACCTCGGTCGCCTCACCGAACTGGTCGGCCCGCTCGGCCCGGAACACGTTCAGGCACTGGCGAACACCGACGCCGACCTGATCGCACGGGGCGTCCTGTGACCGCCCCCGCGCTCGTGCCCGGCGCCGTGGTTCTCGACCAGACAGTCCCCGCGCGGGCGTCCTGGTCGGCGGTGGTGAAAGCCGGCGACGTACTCACGATCGTCGACCTCGCAGGCAACCAGGCCGTGGACTGTCTGCTGTATGCCGCAGCCGACACGTCGGTGCGGTACTCCGCGCAGGAGACCATCAGCAGACAGGGCCGCATCGCGCTGACCACCGGGTCGGTACTGCGGGCCGACACCGGTGCGGCACTGATGACGGTGGTCGACGACGAAGTGGGCGTGCACGACACCCTCGGCGGAGCGTGCTCGAAGGAGTCCAACACGCTGCGCTACGGCCAGCACACCCGTGCCCAGCACGGCTGCATGGAGAACTTCCTGCTCGAAGGCGCCCGGTACGGCCTCGGGGCGCGCGACCTGGCGAGCAACATCAACTGGTTCATGAACGTGCCGGTCGACCCGGACGGCGCCCTGGGCATCGTCGACGGACTGTCGGGTCCGGGCAAGCGCGTCGCGCTGCGCGCCGACGTCGACACCCTGGTGCTGGTGTCGAACTGCCCGCAGATCAACAACCCGTGCAACGCATTCGACCCGACGCCGGTGCGGATGATCGTCACCCGACCGGGCGCAGAATGAGCACCGACGAGCGCTCGGGCGAGGAGCAGTCGGCCGGCACCGTCCTCGTCGCCAACCGCGGCGAGATCGCCGTCCGGCTGGTGCGCGCGGCCCAATTGCTGGGCCTGCGCACCGTGGCGGTCTTCTCCGACGCCGACCGCGGCTCGCCGCACGTCCTGCTCGCCGACCACGCCGTGCGACTGGGCCCCGCCGCGCCGAGCGAGAGCTACCTACGTGCCGACGCCATCGTCGCAGCGGCGCTGGCGTCCGGCGCCGGCATGATCCATCCGGGATACGGCTTCCTCTCCGAGGACGCCGATTTCGCCGACATGGTCGAAGACGCCGGCCTGACGTTCGTCGGACCGACACCACACCAGCTGCGCGTGTTCGGCACCAAGCACACCGCCCGTGCCGCGGCCATGGCTGCGGGCGTGCCGGTCTTCGCAGGTTCGGACCTGCTCGACGGTTCCGCCGACGCGGTCGCCGCCGCCGACACCATCGGCTACCCGGTGATGCTCAAGGCGACCGGCGGTGGCGGCGGCATCGGCATGCAGGTGTGCCGGAGCGCCGCCGAGCTGCGCGCGGCCTTCGACCGCGTCACCCGCCTGGCCGAGCGCAGCTTCGGGTCGGCGGGCGTGTTCGTCGAGCGGTTCGTGGAGCGTGCCCGCCACGTCGAGGTGCAGATCTTCGGCGACGGGTCGGGGCGGGTGGTGTCCCTCGGCGACCGCGACTGCTCACTGCAACGCCGCAACCAGAAGGTGATCGAGGAGGCCCCGGCACCGGGCCTGCCGGACGACGTTCGCGCACTTCTGCATTCGTCGTCACGCGCGCTCGCCGGGTCGGTCGCCTATCGCTCGGCGGGCACCGTGGAGTTCGTCTACGACGCCGAGCGCCGTGAGGCGTCCTTCCTCGAGGTCAACGCGCGGCTGCAGGTGGAGCACCCGGTGACCGAGGCGGTCACGGGTATCGACCTGGCGGGCTGGATGTTCCGCCTCGCGCGCGGCGAGCGCGGCCTGCTCGACGCCCACCCCGACGGCGAGGTGCCCGTGCGTGGCCATGCCGTCGAGGCACGCGTGTACGCCGAGGACCCGGCACGTGACTACCGCCCGAGCACGGGCACGCTCACCTCCGTCGCGTTCCCCGGCCAGGCTGGGGTGCGCGTCGACACCTGGGTCGACGACGGCACCGAGGTCTCTGCTTTCTACGACCCGCTGCTCGCCAAGGTCATCACGACGGGCGCCGATCGCGACGAGGCGCTCGACGCACTGGGCGCCGCGCTCGACGACACCGTGCTGCACGGCATCGAGGTCAACGTCGGGATGCTGCGTGCCTCGATCGACCGCGCCGACGTCCGCGCGGCGACGCACAGCACCGCTACGCTCGCCGACGTCAGCGATCCGAGACCTCGCATCACCGTCGACCGTCCTGGCCTGATGACGACGGTGCAGGACCTCCCCGGCCGAGTGGGCATGTGGGACGTCGGCGTTCCCCCCAGCGGGCCGATGGACGACCTGTCGTTCCGTCTCGGCAACCAGACGCTCGGAAACCATTACGGCGCACCCGGTCTGGAGTGCACGGCCTCAGGACCCCTGCTTCGCGTCACGCACCCGACCACGTTCTGCGTGACGGGCGCCGAGTGCACGGTGCGGGTGAACGACGCGGTGGTCCCGATGTGGGAGCCCGTCGAGGTACCGGCCGGGGGAGTGCTCGACGTGGGAGCGGCCGAGACGACGGGCCTGCGGACCTACGTGCTCGTCGACGGCGGGTTCGACGTGCCGGCCTACCTCGGCAGCGCGTCGACGTTCACCCTCGGTCGCTTCGGCGGGCACGGGGGCAGGCAACTCGTCGTCGGCGACGTGCTGCGCGCGGCGCCGTCGGTGTCGGGCACGCGCACCGCCATCCCGGTCGGGGAGCGGCCCGCCATGTCGTCGGAGTGGGAACTTGCGGTCACGGAGGGACCGCACGGCGCACCGGAGTTCTTCACCCGCGGCGACGTCGAGACGCTCTACGGCGCCCCCTACCGTGTGCACTTCAACTCCGCGCGCACCGGCGTTCGGCTCGAGGGGCCGCGCCCCGAATGGGCGCGTCCGGACGGCGGTGAGGCGGGGCTGCACCCCTCGAACATCCACGACACCGCCTACTCGGTGGGCGCGCTCGACTTCACCGGGGACACCCCGATCCTGCTCGGGCCCGACGGACCCAGCCTCGGCGGGTTCACGTGTCCGGTGACGGTGGTCTCCGCCGAGCGGTGGAAGCTCGGACAGCTGCGTCCCGGGGACACGGTGCGGTTCGTCCCGATCCGGGTGGCCGACGCCCCTTCGGTCGGCGACGTGCCGGCCCGGATCGCCATGACGACGGTCCTGCCGCGCACCGGGGGGGACGGCGACGACGGCGTGCTCGCCCGGCGCCCCGGTGACCGCGCGCCTGCCGTCACCTACCGCCGCAACGGCGACGACCACGTGCTGATCGAGTACGGCGACATGGTGCTCGACCTCGCGTTGCGGGCCCGGGTGCACGCCCTGCACCAGTCGTTGCGGACGGCGATGTCCGATGGCACGGTCGACGGCATCCGGGACCTCACGCCCGGCATCCGCTCGCTACAGGTCCACGTCGACCCCGACCGGCTATCGATCGAGAAATTACTCGGGCTGCTCGTCGAGCTGGAGGACGAACTCCCCGCCACCTCGGAACTGGTCGTGCCGAGCCGGTCGGTCCGGCTGCCGCTGTCGTGGGACGATCCCGCGACCCGGGAAGCCATCGCCCGCTACACCTCCGGCGTGCGCGACGACGCACCGTGGTGCCCGTCGAACATCGAATTCATCCGGCGCGTCAACGGTTTGGCGTCCCAGGCAGACGTGATGGACGTGGTGTTCGCCGCGGAGTACCTGACCCTGGGTCTGGGCGACGTGTACCTCGGTGCGCCCGTGGCCACTCCGCTCGACCCGCGGCACCGCCTCGTCACCACCAAGTACAACCCGGCCAGGACCTGGACGGCGGAGAACTCCGTCGGCATCGGCGGGGCCTATCTGTGCATATACGGCATGGAGGGCCCCGGCGGCTACCAATTCGTCGGGCGCACCACGCAGGTGTGGAGCCGTTACCGCCACACGGCGCCGTTCGAAGCGGGCACCCCGTGGCTGCTCCGATTCTTCGACCGGATCTCCTGGTACCCGGTGTCGGCCGACGAATTGCTGGACCTGCGTGCCGATCTGGCCGCCGGCCGCGGGTCGGTCGACATCACCGAGGGCACGTTCTCACTGGCCGAGCACGAACGGTTCCTGGCCGACAACGCCGACTCGATCGCGCGGTTCCGCGCGACACAGGCCGCTGCGTTCGGCACCGAACGCGCCGCCTGGGCTGCGGCAGGAGAGTTCGACCGTGCGGAACGGGCGCAGTCGCGAGCCGTACCTCTGACGTCCGACCTCGTCCTGGCCGACGGCGAACAGCGGGTCGACGCACCGTTCGCCTCGAGCGTGTGGAAGGTCGACGTCGCCGTCGGTGACCCCGTCACGGCCGGACAGCCGCTACTCGCACTGGAGGCCATGAAGATGGAGACCGTCTTGACCGCCCCGACCGACGGGACGGTGACCCGCGTGCTGGTGGCGGCGGGCAACCAGGTCGACCCGGGTGCGCCGCTCGTCGTGGTCGGTGCCGCCGAGGCCGACGTGTCGGACATCCCCGCATGACGGCCGTCGAACGGGTCCGCGCGACGTACGCCGCGATCGAGGCGGCCAACCGACCCGAGATCTGGATCTTCCTGCGCCCGTTGACCGATGCGCTCGCCGATGCCACCGCCGTCGACGCCGCGGTCGCAGCGGGGGACGACCTGCCGTTGGCCGGAACGACCGTGGCGGTGAAGAACAACGTCGACGTCGCCGGGCTGCCGACCACCGCGGGCTGCCCCACCTACGCGTCGGCGCCCGCCGCCGCCGATGCCCCCGTCGTCGCACGCCTGCGGCAGGCAGGCGCGGTCGTCATCGGCGCCACCAACCTCGACCAGTTCGCCACCGGCCTGGTGGGGACGCGCAGCCCGCACGGGGCCGTGCGCGACTCGCGCAGGCCCGACCGCATCTCCGGCGGCTCCAGTTCTGGATCCGCGGTCGCGGTGTCGCTGCGCCTGGTGGACGTCGCGATCGGCACCGACACGGCGGGATCGGGCAGGGTGCCCGCGGCGCTGCAGGGCATCGTCGGCATCAAGCCGACCCTGGGCGTCGTACCGACCGAGGGCGTCGTGCCCGCCTGCCGTTCCTATGACTGCGTGACGGTGTTCGCACGCGACCTCGACACGGCCGACGTGGTGATGGGGGTAATGGCAGGCGGGCCCGGGACGCGACCGTTCCCGCCCGACGCGCCGCTGTCCGCGCCACAGACGCCGGTGGTGGCCGTCCCGCGGGAGCTGCCGGGACTGTCGGGCTCCTGGCGGGCGGCATTCGGCGAGGCCAAAGATCGGCTCGTGAAAGCCGGTGCGACACTGCGGGAGATCGATCTCACCCCGTTTCTCGAGGCCGCGAGACTGCTTTACGACGGTGGCCTGGTCGCCGAACGGCACGAAGCGGTCGGTGAGTTCGTCGACGCGCACCGCGCCGAGGTGGACCCGATCGTCGGCTCGATCGTCGCGGCCGCAGGCTCGGTGCCTGCCACCGCGCTGCTGCGCGACCGCGTCCGCCTGCGCGATCTCACCGCCGTGGCACTCGCCGAACTCGGTGACTGCGATGCGCTGCTCGTCCCGACGACCACCGAACATCCCACGATCGCCGAGGTCGCGGACGACCCGATCGTCGTCAACTCCCGGTTCGGCACCTACACCAACTTCTGCAACCTCATGGACATGTGCGCGGTCGCGGTGCCGGCGGGCACAGCCGGCGACGATCAGTTCGGCGTCACGGTCGTGGCGCGGTCAGGAGCCGACGCCGTCGCGCTGGACGTGGCGCGGCTGCTCACCGGATCCGGCGACACGACCCGTGCGCCCTGGCCAACGCGGGCAGGGCTTTCCGCGACGCCACTGATGGTGGTGGGCGCTCATCTGCGCGGTCAGCCCCTGGCCTGGCAGCTGACCGACCGCGGGGCACGCTGGCTCGGCCCGGCGCGGACGGCGCCGCTGTACCGCTTCGCGCGGCTGGACACCACGCCGCCCAAGCCGGGCCTGATGCGGGTCGGGGCCGAGGACGGCACGTCGATCGGCGGCGAGCTGTGGCTGGTCGGAACGGCCATGCTGGGGGAGTTCCTCGCCGCGCTGCCCGCACCGATGGCGCTCGGCCGCGTCACGCTCGCCGACGGCACCGAGGTGGTCGGGTTCGGCTGTGCTCTCGACGCCTGGCGCGACGGTGCCGACATCTCGCAGTTCGGCGACTGGCCGAGCTACCTGCGCTACGCCGAAGCCGCCCCGTCCCGGGCGTAGCGCTCGACCTCGCGCAGGCTGCGCTGCCGCACCGCGGGCGTGGCTTCGTCGGGGATGCCCAGCACCCGCAGGCAGGCATCGGCCACGTGGATGGGCAGCGCCGAGCGTTCGGGACCCTCGGGCACCGTCCACATGTTCACCAGTGACTCGACGAGCCGGAACGGCAGATCGGCGGCGGCCTGGTGCACGCCGGTCTGGTCGACGACCGCGCTGCTGAGCGCCAGGTAGTGCAGCCGCAGCCGCTCGCGGTCGGACCAGAACGGCTCGAGCCGGGCGTCGCGCAGTTCCGGAAGAAGGTACAGCGCACCGAGATTCCACTGACCCGACAGCAGCTGGTCACCGTCGAAGGCTGCCAGAGCGTGCAGATGCTCGGCCGCCGACAACGCGGGTTCGGCGCCGAGCAGGTTCGGGATGAACGACAGCGTGGGAGCCACGGTCTGGCCCAGCAGCGCGCACAGGATGTCGTCCTTGGTCTTGAAGTAGTGGTACAGCGAGGCCTGCCGGATCCCGACCGACTCGGCGATCGACCTCGTCGACGTGCCCGTGTAGCCCAGCGTGGTGAACAATTCGCCTGCGGCATCCAGGATTTCGTCGCGGGCGGTGGTGCCCGGACGTCTCTGGTCGTGCAGTCGGGGACGCCCGGCCCGGGTGAGCGGCATGCACCCATCGTGGACCATGGAAAGCCCGATGCGGTAGCCCTACCGTTTCTGTCACACGACAGAAACGCGCGATACGCATCGGTTACGCGAGCCGTCATTTGGTTACGCCAGCGACACCCACCGGGGCCGCGACGCCGGAAAACTGTCAACTGACAGGCCAGCAGGCATCCGAACACACCACCGGGAGTTCCATGGGCATCGCCGCTTCCGCAGTGGACGTAGCCGCAGAGCACCCCGAGGTGCCGGCGATCCCCGACGCCGTGGCCACCGTCAGCGATCTGCGAGTCACGTTCCGCCGCAACGGCCATGACGTGCACGCGTTGCGCGGGGTGTCACTGACCATCGCACCGGGCGAGATCCTCGGCCTGGTCGGGGAGTCGGGCTCCGGCAAGAGTGTCCTGGGCTTCACGATGCTGGGTCTGCTGCCCAAGGCGGCCAAGGTCGACGGCGCCGTGCGCGTGACCGGCTCCGACATGGTCGACGGTGACCCGAAGGCGTTGCGCAAGGTCCGCAGGCTCGACCTCGGCGCGGTGTTCCAGGACCCGATGACGTCACTGAACCCGACGATGCGCATCGGCAGGCAGGTCGCGGAGGCGGCAGGCAGCGACGACGACGCCCTGCGGCTGCTCACCGCGGTCGGCATCCCCGACCCGAAGCGCCGGATGCGGGCCTACCCCCACGAACTCTCCGGCGGGCTCCGCCAGCGGGTGATGATCGCCATCGCCATCGCAGGCGACCCCGAACTCATCATCGCCGACGAGCCCACCACCGCGCTCGACGTCACCGTCCAGGCCCAGGTGCTGCGGTTGCTTCAGCGCCTTCGCGACGAGATCGGCTGCAGCATCGTGCTGATCACCCACGACCTCGGTGTGGCAGCCCAGATCTCGGATCGCATCGCGGTGCTCTACGCCGGCCGCATCGCCGAGATCGGCCCCGCCGCAGAGGTGCTCGGCCGGCCCGCGCATCCCTACACCCACGGCCTGCTGCGTTCCCGGCTCACGCTCGAGACCGCACGCGACCGCAAGCTCGCCGCCCTCGCGGGATCGGTGCCCAGCCCGGTCACCCCGCTGCCGGGCTGCGCGTTCGTCCCGCGCTGCGCGCTTTCCACCGACGACTGCACCAAGGCGCCGCCCGCGCCGATCCCCGTGGAACCGGACCGGGTCAGCGCGTGCATCCGACCGCTCGACGCCGTCGCCGAAGGACTCGGCGCAGCGACCACCAACACCGCGCAGCCGTACCCCGAGGTGGAGCGCGCCGCGCACCCTCCGTCGGTGGTGCTGCAGGACGTCACGAAGACCTTCGCGGTGACCCGGCGATGGCTGGACCGCTCGAACGACGGCGGCGGGAAACTGCAGGCGCTGCGCGGGGTGACGCTGCGCGTGGGACACGGTGAATCGGTCGCCCTCGTCGGCGAGAGCGGGTCGGGCAAGTCGACGCTGCTGCGCGTCATCGCCGGACTGGAGAAGGCGACCTCGGGAACCGTCGAACTCGCCGACGGCGAACGTCCGCAGATGGTGTTCCAGGACGCGGGCGCCTCGCTCACCCCGTGGATGTCGGTCGGCGAGCTGATCGCCGAACGCCTACGCAGTACCTCGATGTCACGCAAGCAGCGCCAGGCCGCCGTCGTCGAGGTGCTCGAGCGCGTCGGGCTGCCCGGCGACGTCGCGAAGTCCCGCGCCAGCCAACTCTCCGGCGGGCAGCGTCAGCGGGTGTCGCTGGCGCGCGCCACGGTGGTGCCACCGTCGGTCCTGCTGTGCGACGAACCCACCAGCGCGCTCGACGTGTCACTGGCGGCATCGGTGCTCAATCTGATCGGCGACCTGCGCCGCAGTCTCGACATGTCGGTCGTGTTCGTCACCCATGACCTGTCCGTGGCCCGTGTCGTCGCCGACCGCATCGCCGTCATGTACCTCGGGCGCATCGTGGAGGTCGGTCCGGCCGAACGGGTCATCGGCAACCCCGCGCACCCCTACACCCAGGCGCTGGTCGACTCCATCCCCGACCTCGGCCGCGAATCACGCATGCTCGCAGGCGAACCCGCCAGCCCGCTGTCCCCGCCGCCGGGATGCGCGTTCCACCCGCGGTGCCCGATCTCGGTCGACGCGTGCGGCGGCGAAGAACTCGACGTCCGCCTCGAAGGTAGCCCCGGCAATCCGCACCAGGTGGCGTGCGTCGAACGGAGGGCCCTCTAGATGGCCATCGCCCTACCCGCCGCCCCGCTGGTGCGCGGTGGCTCACGCCGGGTCTTCTCGCTGCCCGAGTCGACGTCGAGCATCGTCAGCTGGGTCGGCTTCTCGATGGTGATCGTGGTGACCCTGGTCTGCCTGGCCGTCCCCGTGCTCGCCCCCTACGACCCGCTGACGCCCGCGGGCATGCCGCTGCAGGCACCGGGCAAGGGCGGGTTCCTGCTCGGCACCGACAGCATCGGCCGCGACATCTTGTCCCGCGTGCTCTACGGCGCCCGCTCGAGCTGGTTCGCCGCGCTGGTGGTGGTCGCGATCGGCCTGCTCATCGGCGGGCTGGTCGGCCTGATCGCCGGCACGGTCGGCGGCTGGGTCGACACCGTGCTGATGCGGATCACCGACGCGTTCCTGTCCCTGCCCGCACCGGTTCTCGCCATCGCGGTGGTCGCAGCGCTCGGACCCGGGTTCGTGCACACCCTGATCGCGGTGTCGATCGTGTGGTGGCCGTTCTACGCCCGGCTGGTCCGTGGCGAGGTCGTACGACTGGCGGCGCGACCACACGTCGAGGCGGCCAAGCTGGCCGGGGTCGGCCCGATCCGCCTGGCCCGGCGCCACCTGCTCCCGGGTGCGGTGCCCAATGCGATCGTGGCGGCCAGCCTCGACATCGGAACGTTGATCCTGACGCTCGCCGCGCTGTCGTTCCTCGGACTCGGGCAGTCCGCTCCCGCACCGGAGCTCGGCGCCGACTCCGCCCGCAACCTCAGTTACTTCCTGCAGCAGTGGTGGATTCCGGTGATGCCAGGCATCGGCGTCCTGGTGCTGGCGCTAATCGGCAACGTGGCGGGGGATTGCCTACGAAATCTCATGAAGGGGTCCCGATGAAGACGTTCGTGGCGACCCGGCTGGGCGCGATGGTGGCGATCCTCGTCGCCCTGACCGGCGTGCTGTTCATCCTGCAGCACGTCTCACCACTCGACCCCGTCAAGGCGCAGCTCGGTGCGCAGGCGTCCGCAGAAGCGGTGGCCGCGCGGCGTGAGGCGCTCGGCCTCAACGAGCCGATTCTCGTCCAGTTCTGGAACTACCTCACCGGCGCCGTCGGTGGTGATCTCGGCACGTCGTACCGGACGCGGCACGCCGTGCTGTCGGATCTGGGCGACTTTCTGCCCGCCACACTGGAATTGGCCCTCTTCGGGATGGCGATCGCGATCGTGTTCGCGGTGCTGCTGGCATTCAGCACGACGCTGAAGTGGCGTGGCGCGGGCGTACTGCGCGCAGTGCTGTTCACCGGATCGTCGGCGCCGATGTTCCTGCTCGGCATCCTCGGCCTGATCGTCTTCTACCAGAACCTCGGCTGGGTACCGGCCAACGGCCGCCTGGCGATACCCAACCCTCCCGACGGGCCCACCGGGCTGCTGACGGTCGACGGCCTGCTCAACGGACGGTTCGACGTCGTCGCCGACGCCCTGCACCACCTGATCCTGCCCGCCTGCGTCATCGCGCTCGGCCCCGCGGTCGCCATCGGCCGGGTGCTGCGCAGCAGCCTGCTCTCGGACATCGACAGCGACTACGCACGCACGGCCCGCGCCAAGGGACTCTCGGAGAGCCGGATCATGGCCGGTCACGTCCTGCGCAACTGCGTCGGCGCCGCGCTGTCGATGACGGGTTTGCAAGTGGGCCTGATGTTCTCCGGCGTCCTGGTGGTGGAGCAGGTGTTCGGCTGGCCGGGCATCGGCCAGTACATCGCGCAGAGCATCCCCGTCGCCGACTTCCCAGCCATCGCCGGCGTCACCCTGATGCTCGGCGCCCTCTACGTGTTCATCAACACGGCGGTCGACCTGTTGCAGGCCGCCGCTGATCCACGCATCGCAGTCATAGGAGGATAAGTGCCGAAACAGCCACTCATCGTGGGCAACCCCGTTCTGGTCGTCGTCGACATGCAGGAAGCCGGCGACATGCCCGCCGAGGAAGTCGGCATCGAGCACATGCCGGGTTACGACGGACGCATCGAGCGGGCCCAGCGCCTGATCGAGACGGCGCGGGCGGCCCTGATCCCCATCGTGTTCTTCCAGGAGGTGCACCGCCCCAGCGGGATCGACTTCGGACGCGAACTCGACGGTGTCGAGGGCGAGCACTGCGTCGACGGCAGGCCCGGCACGCCTCTGCACCCCGCGCTGCTGCCGAACTTCGACGGCCCCAACCACGAGTTCCACATCGTCAAGCGCCGTTACTCCGGTTTCATCGGAACGGAATTCGAGATCGTGCTGTCCGGGTTGAAGGCGTCGACGCTGATCCTCGTCGGCGGGCTCACCGACGTGTGCGTGCACTACACCTTCGCCGACGCACACCAGCGCGACTTCTACGTGCGCGTGGTCACCGACTGCGTGGGCGGCTCGACCCAGTACCGCCACGACGCGGCCCTGGACGCCATGGAGTACCTGCAGACCGGCGCGATGCGCACCACCGACGAAATCCTCAAGGCCTTTGCCGCACTCGCCCCCGCCGCAACGCCCGTCCTCGAAGGAGCCGTCCGATGAAGAAGCCGTTGCGCGCCGCCCTCGCACTGGGCGCGGCGACAGTGCTGGCGCTCACCGCATGTGGCGGTTCCGATTCGGGCGGCGGCGCACCCAACGCCGCACCCACCGACAAGGTGCTGCACGTGTCGTTCCTGCAGGACCCGGGGCAGCCGCCGGACCCCGACATCTTCTACGCCGGTCAGGGTCTGCTGCTCACCACCAACCTCTACGAGGGTCTGCTGCAGTACAAGGGCGGCACCGAGAAGCCCGAGATCGAACCGCTGCTGGCCACCGAGTGGACCGAATCGCCCGACCACCGGGTGTTCACGTTCAAGCTGCGCGAGGGCGTCACGTTCCACGACGGCACGCCGTTCACGTCGGCGGCCATCAAGGCGTCCTTCGACCGTCGTCTGGCGGTCGACCAGGGTCCGGCGTACATGGTCAAGGACGTCGAATCGGTGACCACCCAGGGTGATTTCGCCGCGACCATCACGCTCAAGGCACCCAACTCGGCGTTCCTCGACTACCTCGCCTCGCCGTACGGCCCGAGGATGGTCAGCCCCGAGGGGTTGAAGAAGAACGGGGGCGGCGACAACGCCCAGGCCTATCTCACGAATCACGACCTCGGCACCGGCCCGTACACCCTGACCGCCGCCGAGGTGGGCTCGCGCTACGCGCTGGCGGCCTACCCCCAGTACTGGGGTGAGAAGCCGTATTTCGAGCAGGTCGAGATCCCCGTCATCACCGATGTCTCCGCCCAGCAGTTGCAGTTCAACAACGGGCAGATCGCAGCGATCCTGCACGACCTGCCGTCCTCGGCCGTCGAGCAGTACCTGAACGACGACAAGTACGCGCACTACTCGCTGCCGACGATGATGTCGAACTACCTGTACCTGAACCCGCACAAGGGCATGCTCACCGACCCCGCGAAGCGCAACGCCGTGATGCAGGCCATCGACGTCGACGCCCTGGTGAAGCAGACCTACTTCGGCCGCGGCAAGAAGGCCGAACAGGTGTACCCGCCGAACATGATGGCCCCGGAGTTCGCCAAGCAGAACGTGACCCACGACCCGTCGGTACTCAGCGGGGTGGCCGCGGGCCTACCGCCGGACCAGAAGTCCATCACCATCGGCTACGACTCGTCGAACCCGGACAACCAGTTGATCAGCAACCTGATCCAGACGCAGCTCGCCGCGGCCGGCCTGACCGCCAAGGTGCAGAGCTACCCGACGTCGGAGATCTACGGCTGGATCGGCACCGACGGGCAGTCGGCACCGGAGATCTTCTCCGCCACCGCGTGGCCGGACGCCCCGTCGCCGTACACCTGGGGACACATCTCGTTCGACCCCGACGGCGGCCTGAACTACCTCGGTTGCTCGGCCCCACCCGTCACCGCCGCGCTCGCCGAGGGCCTGAAAACCGGTGCTTCGGAACCGTTCTCGACCGCTGCCGAGGAGGCGATCAAGACGGGGTGCTGGCTCAACATGGCCGACGTCGACGACTTCGTGGTCGCCCAACCCTGGCTCAAGGGCGTCGAGCAGGCGCACGTCGTGACGAACCCAAACTCGCTGCGGCTGTTCGAACTGTCGGCGGGCTGATGGCCACGCTGGTCCACCGCAGCGGTGTCCGCCGGATCATCCTCCTGACCCTCGGGTGGGAGGACCTGCCGAAGTCCGTCTCGGTGCACGGGGCTCCGGCGGACCAGTCGATGCGTGAACCCGTCCCGGGCGTGCTGCTGCAGACCGACGGCGGCTGGGTGCTGCTCGACACCGGGTTCAACACGGCGCTGATCCGGGATCCGCACCTGCGCAGGCGGTTCTACCCGAGCGTCGAGTACCAGCCGGTGCTGCCCGGGCCGGGGGAGCCGATCGAGGAGTCACTGGCCGAGATCGGCGTGGACGTCGACGACATCCACCTCGTCGCCGTATCCCACCTGCACACCGATCACGCGGGCGGGCTCAAGCTGTTCGCAGGCAGGGTGCCCGTGCACGCGCAGCGACGCGAACTCGAGTACGGACTGTCGAATCACCCGGAACCCGAGCGGCACGCCATCTTCCGGGTGGACTTCGACGACCCGAACATCGACTGGCAGCTCGCGGACGGGGAGTCGGACGTCGCGCCGGGGATCACCGCCGTGCCGACGTACGGCCACACCCCTGGGCACCAGAGCTTCGTCGTCGAACTCGATCAGTCGGTGACCGGCGGGGACGGTCCGAACGGCTACGTCTTCGCGTTCGACGCGGCCGACCTGACCGAGAACATCGAGCACGAACTCGCGATCGGCGGATTCGTCGACGTCGAACCCGAGGAGACTATCGAACCGATCCGCAGGCTCAAGAAGCTCGCCGCGGACAAGGGCTACCCCTTGATCCCCGGCCACGATCCGCACGTGTGGCCGGAGATGACCCAGCACTTCCACCACCGATTCGGCGTTCCGTGATCGATCTGGTGCTGCGGGCCGAACGGGTCCTGCTCGACGGCGAACTGCGGGCGGCGTCGGTGGCCATCGCGGGCGGCACGGTCGTCGACGTCGCACCGGTGGACGCGCACCATCGCGCGGTCACCGAGACGGTGCTGCCACCCGGGATCGTGCTGTTGCCCGGCTTCGTCGACACCCACGTGCACGTCAACGACCCCGGCACCGACTGGGAGGGCTTCGCGACCGCCACCGCCGCCGCTGCGGCAGCGGGTATCACGACGCTGGTCGACATGCCGCTGGACTCGGTTCCGGTGACGACCACCGTCGCCGCCCTGCGCGCCAAACAGGCGGCGGCCGCAGGCAACTGCCGCGTCGCTGTCGGCTACTGGGGTGGCGTGGTGCCGGACAACCTCGGCGACCTCGCGGCACTGGCCGCCGCGGGCGTCGCCGGATTCAAGTGCTTCCTCGCCGACTCGGGCAACCCGGACTTCGGGCACCTCGACACCGCCCGGTTCCGGTCCGCGGCCGCACGGATCGCCGAGTTGGACTCGGTGCTGCTGGTGCACGCCGAGAGTCACGCCGTCATCGACGCCAGTGCGCCACCGTCCGGTGTCGACTACGCGTCGTTCCTGGAGTCGCGGCCACCTGCCGCGGAGGAGGACGCCGTCGCGCTGGTGATCGAGACGGCCAGGGACACCGGCGCTCACCTCCACGTCGTGCACGTCTCGAGCGCGACCGTCCTGCCGGCGCTGGCGCAGGCCAAGAGAGAGGGCATCCGGGTCAGCGCCGAGACGTGCCCGCACTACCTCACCTTCGCGGCAGAGGACGTCGGCGACGGCGCCACCGAGTACACCGCGTGCCCGCCGATCCGGCACGACCGAAATCGCGAACCGCTCTGGGCGGCGCTGTTAGACGGCACCGTCGACATGGTGGTCTCCGACCACTCGCCGTGCGCACCGGAACTCAAGGGCGACGGTGACTTCGGCCGCGCGTTCGGCGGCATCAGCTCACTGCAACTGGGTCCCAGCGCGGTGTGGTCCCATGCCGCCGAACGAGGCTTCGGGCTCGCCGAAGTCAGCCGCTGGATGGCGGAGCGTCCCGCAGCGCTGGCAGGTCTGGCCGACCGCGGCAGGATCGCCGTGGGCCTACGAGCCGACCTGTGCGCCTTCGACCCCGACGGCACCGACGTGGTGGATGGAACCCGGCTGCTGCACCGCCACCGGGTGACCCCGTACGACGGCATGACGCTGCGCGGAACCAATGCGCAGACCTGGGTCGCCGGACGATCGGCGTACCAGCGAGCGGCGGTGGCCGCGTGAGGATCTCGACCCTGGCGTCCGATGACTGAGGTGGATCTCGCGTCGCGCATCGTCGGCGGGAGCGTGATCGCCGCGAGCGACGAGTCGTTCGGCGTCAAGGAGCGTCTGATCGACCCGGCAGAACCCGCCTTCGTCCCTGGCACCTACGACCTGCGCGGCGAGGTGGTCGACGGCTGGGAGACGCGGCGGCACGCCGGAGCCGACGGTGACTGGGCCGTCGTGCGGCTCGGCGCCGCGGGTCGCATCCACGCCATCGACGTCGACACCCGGTACTTCTCGGGCAATCACCCGACGGGGTGCCGAATCGAGGCGTGCGTGCTGGACCCCACGGCGGACGCGATGCTGCCAGGAGTCGAGTGGACGACGCTGGTGGCGGACGTGGCACTGAAGGCCGACTGCCACAACGTCTTCCCGGTGTCGAGCAGGCGGCGCTGGACGCACCTGCGCCTGCGGCTGTCCTCCGACGGCGGCGTGGCCCGGCTACGCGTCTACGGCGAGGTGATCCCGGACCCGGTCACGTGGGCCGACGTCACCGTCGAGGTGTCCGGGCTCGAACAGGGCGGTCGCGTCGAATGGTGCAGCGACGGCTTCTATTCCGATGCCGGCGCCCTCATCAGACCCAACCGCCCCGCCAACATGGGCGACGGGTGGGAGACCCGGCGCCGCCGCGACGTCGGGCCCGACACGCACGACGCCGTGCTGATCTCCTTCGCCGTGCCGACCGACCTGCGACGCATCGAGATCGATACGTCCTACTTCGTGTTCAACGCATCGCCCGAGGTCTCCGTGCTGGGTAGCCGCATCCGGCCCGACGGCGAACACGGTTGGGCGCTGGTGCCATTCGACGTCGAGGTACTGCCGAGGACGCGACTGGCCGCGGACACCCGGCAGGTCTTCGCCGTGCACTGCCCGGACGTCACGGCGTTGCGGGTCCAGGCCTACCCGGACGGGGGCATCGCGAGGGTTCGCGCCTCCGGCACGCCGACCGCGAACGGCTGGGATGCGCTACGAACCAGGTGGGAGGAGTCGTCATGACGTCGGTGATCGCGTCCGATTGCGCGGGCCTGTGGCGGCGCACGCTGCTCATCGGTGCGGACGGCACGCGTGACACCGGCACCGACGTGATGTGGCTGCAGGGCCCCACCGCCTACGTCGACACCAGGGGCTTCGCAGGCACGCTGCACCAGCGGGGCGACGTGTTCGAGTGGCATCGCGAGGTCGACGTCGAACCGCCGGGACCGCATCCCGATGCCGGCGCCATGCACTGGGACGGGGACACCCTCGTCGAGACCGGCGTGCACGAGTCCTACGTCGAGCACTGGCAACGCGAGGCGCGCCCGACGTCGCCGTGCGGCGCCGTCTTCGTCCGCGGTCCCGACGGCCGTCCCGGGCTCGTCGTCCGCGCCGGTGACCTGTTCGGGTGGGCCGGCGGCGGGGTGGTGGTGATCGACGCGGTCGGCAGTCCGCGCTGGACCGCATTGCAGCCTTCCGACAACCAGATTCGGGCCAACGGCGTGCGCTGGATCATCGAACGATACGAGGGAGTGGTGAACCAATGAGTGGCGCAACGTCTTTCACGTCGGTACCGGTCGTGGACATCAGCGGGCTCCGATCGCCCGATCGCGCTGAACGGGAACGCGTCGCCGCCGAGATCGGCCGCGCGGCCCGCGACGTCGGGTTCCTCTACGTCAGCGGTTCCGGTGTCGACGACGCACTGTTCGACGACATGCTCGAGGCCACCAAGGAATTCTTCGCGCTGCCGCTCGAGGAGAAGATGCGCAGCTACATCGGGCTCTCGCGGTGCCACCGCGGTTACGTGCCGATCGGCGAGGAGGGCATCGAACAGGCTGGGGAGAGCGGCACGCCCGATCTCAAGGAGGCGTTCGACACCGCGCTCGACCTTCCGGCCGACGACCCGGACTACCTGGCAGGCAACCCGATGCTCGGCCCGAACGCATGGCCCGACCTGCCCGGCTTCGCCGAGGCCGTCACCGCCTACTACGACGCCGTGCTCGAGGTCGGGCACCGGCTGCTGTGGGCGTTCGCGGTCGCCCTCGGCGAGGACCCGGACGTGTTCTCCCGGCACGCGATCAAGACGCCCAGTCAGCTGCGGCTGGTGCACTATCCGTTCGACGCGGACGCCCACGACGTGATCGGGATCGGCGCCCACACCGACTACGAGTGCTTCACACTGCTCAAGGGCACCGCACCTGGCCTCGAGGTGATGAACGGAGCGGGGGAGTGGATCGACGTTCCCCCGGTACCGGGCACCTTCGTCGTGAACATCGGCGACCTGCTCGAGCTGTGGACCAACGGTGCGTTCGTCGCCACCAGTCACCGGGTGCGGAAGGTGAAGGAGGAGCGGTACTCGTTTCCGCTGTTCTTCAACGTCGACTACGACACCGTGGTCGAGCCGTTGCCGCAGTTCGCCGGGGACGGTGCGCGGCGGGCACCGCTGCGCGCGGGGGAGCACCTGTTCGCCCAGACCGCCCAGTCGTTCGCATACCTGCGGCGACGGATCGACAGCGGCGACCTCGTCCTGCCCGAGGGGTCGCTGGCGTTGGGCCAGTTCGGTCAGCAGGCGCTGCACGGGGCGTCCGCGGCTAGTTGACCGGCGAGTTCACGAAGCGCAGGTCGGGGAGCATGGCCCGGGCGGCGACGATGCCCTCACCCGACTGCCACACCTCGTCGTTGACCACGAACACGCGGCCGTCCTTGGACGCCGACAAGCGCCGCCACGCCTCGCTGTCGAGCACGTCGCGGGCCCGTTGCCTGGCGGCTGGCGAACCGAAGGAGACGAAGACCACGTCACCCTCGGCCTGGGCGAAGTCGGCCTCGGACAGGTCGGCGGTGCCGATCTCCACGTAGGGCTTGTCGGTGAAGCGCTGCGCCGACGGCCGGTCCACGCCGGCGATGGCCAGCACGCTGCCCGGGAAGTCGTCGATCCCGGAGATCTGGGCGGTGTCGTCCATCAGGCGCACCACCGACGCCTGGAAGTGCGTGGTGTCGTTCTGGGCCGCCCGCTTCTTGGCGTCGGCGTCGAAGCCCTCGAGCAACGGGGTGGCGGCACCTTCGCGGCCCACGGCCGCGGCGACCGTCCGCAGGGTGTCCTGCCAACCCGGACCGGGCGGGCCGGTGAACACCGTCGGCGCGATCCGGGACAGGTCGCCGAACTCGCCGGGGGTGAGCCCCTCGGAGCCGAGGATGAGGTCGGGGTTCGCCTCGCGGATCGCGTCGAGGTCGGGTTCCGTCTCCGAACCCGCCGCGGGCAGATCGTGGATGACCGAGCCGAGGTAGGACGGCTGCTCCTGCGATCCGTCCGGCACCGCCGCGGCGACGATCCGCGACTGCATGCCGAGTGCGCACAGCGCATCGAGCTGATCGCCGGAGAGCACCACGATGCGCCGCGGATCGGCGACCACCTCCGTGCTGCCCGCGGCATGTCGCACCTCGCGCCGCTCCGGCCCCTCGGCAGGTGGCGGCGGGTCGGCCGGGCACGACTCGTCGGGTCGGCGGTCATTGCCCAGCACGTTGGCCCCGGCCACCCTGGTGGTGCTGGTGATGGGCGCACCCGAGGCGTTGGGGGTCGCCGTCGTGGCATCGTCGCCGGACTCGCCGCAGCCGCCGAGGAAGACGACCGGAAGTGCCACCAGGACTGCGGCACCCGCCGCCAGCGGACCCAGTCGAGGTCGGAAGATCGGCACGGCGCCGACGTTAACACCCAGTTGTTTCCCGACGGCTCGTGCGCCGTCGGCGCACCGGTCGAGACGTAATACGACGGTTTGTAGGACCCAAGGCGTCGAAGCGCCCGAAGAGAGTTAGGATTCAGAAGAGCATGCGGGGTTTCCCGTCTGATTTTCTGGAGGATCTGTTGGTAGCCGAAGCGCCCCCAATCGGAGAACTCGAGGCACGGCGCCCCTTCCCGGCCCGGCTGGGTCCCAAGGGCAACCTCATCTACAAGCTGGTGACCACGACCGATCACAAGCTGATCGGCATCATGTACTGCGTCGCCTGCTTCGTGTTCTTCTTCATCGGCGGCCTGATGGCCCTGCTGATGCGCACCGAGCTCGCCCTGCCCGGGCTGCAGTTCCTGTCCAACGAGCAGTACAACCAGCTGTTCACCATGCACGGCACGGTGATGCTGCTGTTCTACGCGACGCCCATCGTGTTCGGCTTCGCCAACCTGGTGCTGCCGCTGCAGATCGGTGCGCCCGACGTCGCCTTCCCGCGACTCAACGCCTTCTCGTTCTGGCTGTTCCTGTTCGGCGCCCTGATCGCGATCGCCGGCTTCATCACCCCCGGTGGTGCGGCCGACTTCGGCTGGACCGCGTACTCGCCGCTGACCGACGCCATCCACTCGCCCGGCGCGGGTGGTGACCTCTGGATCATGGGTCTGGCCGTCGGTGGTCTCGGCACCATCCTCGGCGGCGTCAACATGATCACCACCGTGGTCTGCATGCGCGCCCCCGGCATGACCATGTTCCGGATGCCGATCTTCACCTGGAACATCCTGGTGACGTCGATCCTGGTGCTGCTGGCGTTCCCGCTGCTGACTGCCGCGCTGTTCGGCCTCGCCGCCGACCGCCACCTCGGTGCCCACATCTACGACCCCGCCAACGGTGGCGTCCTGCTGTGGCAACACCTGTTCTGGTTCTTCGGCCACCCCGAGGTCTACATCATCGCGCTGCCGTTCTTCGGCATCGTCAGCGAGATCTTCCCGGTGTTCAGCCGCAAGCCGATCTTCGGCTACACCACCCTGATCTACGCGACGCTGGCCATCGCGGCCCTGTCGGTAGCCGTGTGGGCGCACCACATGTACGCCACCGGTGCGGTGCTGCTGCCGTTCTTCAGCTTCATGACGTTCCTGATCGCCGTCCCGACGGGCATCAAGTTCTTCAACTGGATCGGCACGATGTGGAAGGGCCAACTGACGTTCGAAACGCCGATGCTGTTCTCGGTCGGCTTCCTCGTCACCTTCCTGCTCGGTGGCCTCTCGGGTGTGCTGCTCGCCAGCCCGCCGCTGGACTTCCACGTGACCGACAGCTACTTCGTCATCGCGCACTTCCACTACGTGCTCTTCGGCACCATCGTGTTCGCCACCTACGCGGGCATCTACTTCTGGTTCCCGAAGATGACGGGTCGCCTGCTCGACGAGCGCCTGGGCAAGCTGCACTTCTGGCTGACGTTCATCGGCTTCCACACCACGTTCCTGGTGCAGCACTGGGTCGGTGACGAGGGCATGCCGCGCCGCTACGCGGACTACCTGCCCACCGACGGCTTCACCACGCTGAACGTCGTGTCGACCGCCGGCGCGTTCATCCTCGGCATCTCGACGCTGCCGTTCGTGTGGAACGTGTTCAAGAGCTGGCGCTACGGCGAGCCCGTCGTGGTCGACGACCCCTGGGGCTATGGCAACTCCCTGGAGTGGGCGACCAGCTGCCCGCCGCCGCGGCACAACTTCAACGAGCTGCCCCGCATCCGTTCGGAGCGTCCGGCGTTCGAGCTGCACTACCCGCACATGGTCGAGCGGATGCGCGCCGAGGCGCACGTCGGCAAGGCTCACGGCCCGGACGACGGTGACGTGACCCGGCTCGACGACGCGCAAGTGCGCACCTGACCTCATCGGAGTGAATCAGTCGAAGGTGTCGGTTCTCATCACCGTCACCGGAGTCGATCAGCCAGGTGTCACGTCGGCCCTGTTCGAGGTGCTGGCCCGGCACGACGTCGACCTGCTGAACGTCGAGCAGGTCGTCGTCCGTGGCCGCCTGACGCTGGCGGTCCTGGTCGCCGGTCGCGACGAGGCTGCCGGCGATGCCGCCCTGCACGACGAGGTCACCAGCGCCATCCGTGGGCTCGGGCTCGACGTGACGATCGAGCGCAGCGACGACCTCGCGGTGCTGCGCGAGCCGTCCACCCACACCATCGTCGTGCTCGGCAGGCCGATCAGTGCCGAGGCCTTCGGCGTGGTCGCCAGGGAGACCGCTCTGCTCGGCGTCAACATCGACACCATCCGCGGCGTATCGGACTACCCGGTGACCGGGCTGGAGCTGCGGGTGTCGGTGCCACCGGGTGCGGCGTACGGGCAGCTGCAGCAGGCGCTGGCACGCGTCGGCGTCGCCCAGGGCATCGACATCGCGCTCGAGGACTACAGCCTGTCGCGGCGGGCCAAGCGCCTCATCGTGTTCGACGTCGACTCCACGCTGATCCAGGGCGAGGTGATCGAGATGCTGGCCGCCCGGGTCGGGGCCGAGGCCGCCGTCGCGGAGGTCACCGAGGCCGCAATGCGCGGCGAACTGGACTTCGCCGAGTCGCTGCACCGCCGCGTCGCGACGCTCGCCGGGCTGCCCGCCGAAGTGCTCGACGACGTCGCCGACCAGATCGAACTCACGCCCGGCGCGAGGACCACCATCCGGACGCTGCGCCGGCTCGGATACCACTGCGGCATCGTCTCGGGCGGCTTCCGGCAGGTCATCGAACCGCTGGCGCACGAGCTGATGATGGACTTCGTCGCCGCCAACGAACTCGAGATCGTCGACGGGAAGCTCACTGGCCGCGTCGTCGGACGGGTCATCGACCGGCCCGGAAAGGCCAAGGCGCTGCGCGACTTCGCGCAACAGGCCGGTGTGCCGATGGAGCAGACGGTGGCGGTCGGCGACGGCGCCAACGACATCGACATGCTCGCGGCGGCGGGATTGGGCGTGGCCTTCAATGCCAAGCCGGCGCTGCGCGAGGTGGCCGACGCGTCGCTGAGCCATCCGTACCTCGACACCGTGCTGTTCCTGCTCGGCGTCACCCGCGGTGAGATCGAGGCCGCCGACGCCAGCGATGGCACGTACCGTCGGGTCGAGATCCCCGAGCGGGGCTAGACCACCACCGCGCCGTACTCGGTGGTCGCCGATCCGGTGACCGAATACCAAGCGCGCGAGAGCAATTCGATCGCCTCGGTGAGTCGCTCCTCGGGCATCGTATAGGGCACCCTGATGAACCGTTCCAGGGTGCCGTCCACCCCGAACCGTGGGCCGGGTGGGATCTCCAGACCCATCCGCGACGCCGCCGCCGACAGTGCCGAACTCATCGGCGCCGGAAGCCGGATCCACAGAGACATGCCGCCGGTCCCGGGCAGTGGCTGCCAGTCGGGCAGCAGGTCGTCGAGCAGCGTCAGCAGTAGCGCTCTGCGGCCGCGCAGGATGTCGCGCCGTTCGGGCAGCACCTCGGCCTCGGCGCCCAGAAGCGTTGCGGCTGCCAGCTGTTCGACGATCGCCGTGCCCATGTCGATGGAGGGCCGCAGTGCCGCGATCGTGGCCAGCGTGCTGCGCTCGGCGCGAATCCAGCCGATGCGCAGACCACCCCAGAACGACTTGGACATCGACCCGACCGTGAGGACCAGATCGCGGCGCGAGGTCATCGACGCCGCCAGTGGCGCGGGCACGGGCTGATCGAGCCACATGTCGGTGATGGTCTCGTCGATGATCGTGCGAGTGCGGGTCTCGGCGATGATGCGCGCCAGGTCGCGGCGTCCGCTCTCGGGCAGGGTCAGTCCGGTGGGGTTGTGGTTGTCCGGGATCAGGTACGCGAGGCTGGGCGCCAATTGGCGCATCGCCGTCTCGATGGCCGGAACCTCCCAGCCGTCGCTGGTGACCGCTACCGGGACGGGGCGGATTCCGCGGGTGGCCATGGCCGACAGGGCACCGTGGTAGGTGGGTTGCTCGACGAGCACGCGGTCACCGGGCTGGGTGTAGGTGGCCAGGATCAGGCCGATCGCGTGCAGAGCGCCGGTGGTCACCATGATCTCGTCGGGCTCGGTGGGCAGTCCCCGGGCGGTGTACCGCTGCGCCAGCGCCACGCGCAGGGGCGTCACCCCGGCCAGTTCGATGCCGATGTCGTGCAGGTACGGCGTCACCTGCTCGGCGGCCTGGGTGAAGGCGCGGGACGCCACGGCGGCGGGTGCGGCGAAGGTGGCCGCCGCGAGGTTGACCGTCGCCGGGGCGGGTGCGATCGCGGCGACGGTGGCCACCGGAAGGGCGGTGGTGCTGCGCGCCCCCCGCCTTCCGAGCAGGTAGCCATCCTCCCGCATCTGGGCATACGCCGCCGTCACGGTGGTGCGGGACACCCGCAGGGCGTCGGCCAGGGCCCGCTCGCTGGGGAGCTGCGCACCGACCGGCACCCGCCCGTCGACGATCAGCATGCGCAGGCCGTCGGCCAGGCCTTGATACGCAGGACCGCTGGTGGTGGCCGTGCGCCAGTTGCCTAGTTCGCGTACCAAGAGGTCCACCTCGAGGCGTCGGCCTACCAGATCATCGATCATTCGAGCCAGTTTGCCCGAACTGGCTATTGATCACAAGGGTATCGAGAGCCAGTATCGGGTCATGGCACAACACTGGACCTCTCGCATGACGCACTCGGCTCACAAGCTGGGACGGGTGTTCCGCACGACGCCCCGCGCGGCGGGGTCGGCAGGCCATGCCGACGACGCCGACGCCCGCCGGATGAGCGCCGACCTCGACGCCATCCGCGCCCGCTTCCCCGACCACGCATGAGGCGCGGCGCAGCCCGCGGAGCAGCACTGCTGCTCGGCCTGACCGGCTACGGCTTCTCGATGGCGATCATGGTGCGCGCCAACCTCGGCCTCGATCCGTGGGACGTGTTCCATCAGGGGCTGGCCGAGCGGACCGGCATGACGATCGGCGTGGCCTCGGCCGTCGTCGGCGTGGCGGTCCTGCTGGCCTGGATCCCGCTGCGCAACCGGCCTGGCATCGGAACCGTGGCCAACGTCATCGTCATCGCGATCACCGTCGACCTGGGCATGGCCTTGCTGCCCGAACCGTCCAACCTCGCGGTGCGCATCGCGATGATGCTCGGTGCGGTGTCGCTGAACGCGGTCAGCACCGTGCTCTACATCGGCGCCGGACTCGGCCCCGGCCCGCGTGACGGCCTCATGACCGGCCTCGTCAAGCGGACCGGGCTGTCCGTGCGACTGGTCCGCACGTCGATCGAGGCCACGGTGCTGGCCGTCGGGTGGCTGCTCGGCGGCACCGTCGGCGTCGGCACCCTCGTCTACGCGTTCGGCATCGGCCCGCTCGTCCAACTCGTCCTGCGCCTGACACCGGATCGGTGGCTCGCCGTCAGCGGGTGGGCGATCGTCACGCCCCGCCTGACTACGATGGGCGAGTGCCCGGGGCAGGAGAGACACCAGACGAGGCAGCCGACCCAGACCTGTTGATCGACTTCGCCAAGGTCACCCTGCGGCGGGGCGGCAAGACGCTGGTCGGTCCCATCACCTGGGCCGTCGAACTCGACGAGCGCTGGGTCGTCGTGGGCCCCAACGGCGCGGGCAAGACCTCGCTGCTGCGGATGGCCGCGGCGATGGAGCATCCGTCGTCCGGCACCGCCTACGTCCTCGGCGAACGCCTCGGCAAGACCGACATGGCCGAGCTGCGCTCCCGGGTCGGGCTCAGCAGTTCGGCGCTGTCGCAACGGGTTCCCGACGGGGAAGTGGTCCGCGACCTCGTGGTGTCGGCCGGCTACGCCGTACTGGGCCGGTGGCGTGAGCAGTACGAGGACGTCGACTACGAGCAGGCCGTCGAGATGCTCGAGAGCGTCGGGGCCGAGCACCTCGCCGAACGCACGTACGGCACGTTGTCCGAGGGTGAACGCAAGCGCGTGCTGATCGCCCGGTCGATGATGACCGACCCCGAACTGCTGCTGCTCGACGAACCCGCCGCCGGGCTCGACCTCGGTGGGCGCGAGGAGCTGGTGGCACGACTGGCTGACCTCGCCGCCGATCCCGACGCGCCCGCCACGGTCCTGGTCACCCACCACGTCGAGGAGATCCCGCAGGGGTTCAGCCACTGCCTGCTGCTGTCGGAGGGCGAGGTCGTCGCCGCCGGGCTGCTGACCGACGTGCTCACGTCGGAGAACTTGTCGAAGGCGTTCGGGCAGTCCATCGCCCTGGATCTCATCGACGGCCGATACTTCGCGCGGCGCACCCGCACCCGCGCGGCACACAGGAGGCGTGCATGACCGAGGCCCAGAACGCCGATCCACTGGTGCCGAGACCGGCATCGACGGTGATGCTGGTGCGCGAGCGCTCGAGCATCGAGGTCTTCCTGATGCGCAGGCACTCGGCGATGGACTTCGTCGCAGGCGTGATGGTGTTCCCCGGCGGTGGCGTCGACGACCGCGACCGCGGCAAGGACATCGCGTGGTTCGGACCCGAACCGGCCTGGTGGGCCGAGCGTCTCGGCGTCGACGTCGACCTCGCCGAGGCACTGGTGTGCGCCGCCGCGCGCGAGACGTTCGAGGAGTCCGGCGTCCTGTTCGCAGGCCCCGCCGACGACCCGGACGGCATCGTGTCCGACGCGTCGGTCTACCGCGACGCGCGCACCGCACTGGCCAACCACTCGCTGTCGTTCGCCGACTTCCTGCGCGACGAGAAGCTGGTGCTGCGGGCCGATCTGCTGCGGCCGTGGGCGAACTGGGTGACTCCCAAGGAGGAGCGCACCCGCCGTTACGACACGTACTTCTTCGTCGCCGCGCTACCCGAGGGCCAGCGCGCCGACGGCGAGAACACCGAGACCGACCGCGCGTTCTGGAGCACTCCGGAAGCGGCGCTCGAGGAGTTCGCCGAAGGCCGGTCGTTCCTGCTGCCCCCGACGTGGACCCAGCTGGACTCGCTGGCCGGCCACACCGTCGAGGAGGTGCTCGCCGTCGAACGCAAGATCGTCGCGGTCGAGCCGCACCTCGCCGCGAACAAGGACACCGGCAACTGGGAGATCGAGTTCTTCAACGGCGAGCGCTACAACGCGGCTCGCAACCGCCGGGCCCCCCAGGGGTACGGTCCCGGCGCCTCGTCGTGAACGATCGCGCGTCGTGAGCGACCTGGAGTTCGTCGGCGTCCACGTGCACGACGGCATCGGCACCCTGCTGCTGTCCCGGCCGCCCACCAACACGCTGACCCGCCAGATGTGCCGCGAGATCGCGACCGCGGCTGCCGACCTCAGTGCGCGCGACGACGTCACGGCGGTCATCGTGTTCGGCGGGCACGAGATCTTCTGCGCGGGTGACGACCTGCCCGAACGCCGCAGCCTCACGGCCGAGGAGTCGGCCGTCGCCGCCGACGTCCTGCGCACCGCGGTCGACGCAGTGGCCGCGATCAGCAAGCCCACCGTGGCCGCCGTCACCGGTTACGCGCTCGGGGGCGGGCTCACCCTGGCGTTGGCCGCGGACTGGCGGGTCAGCGGTGACAATGCCAAGTTCGGCGCCACCGAGATCCTCGACGGACTGGTCGCCTCCAGCGGTGCGTCGGTCAGGCTGACGCGCGCCGTGGGGGAGAGCAGGGCCAAGGACATGGTGTTCACCGGCCGGTTCGTCGACGCCAGGGAGGCACTGGCGATCGGGCTGATCGACGAGATGGTGGCTCCCGACCACGTCTACGACGCTGCGCTGCGCTGGGCCGGTCGGTTCGCCGGCTCACCCCGAGCGGCGCTGGCCGCCGCGAAGGCAGCGTTCGCGTCCGACCGCTAGGCCGTTAGGCTGCCCTTCATGACGAGCACAAATCAGGCTCCCAACCCGCACGCCACCGCGGCGGAGGTCGAGGCCGCCCGCCACGACACCAAGCTGGCCCAGGTCCTGTACCACGACTGGGAGGCCGAGAGCTACGACGACAAGTGGTCGATCTCCTACGACCAGCGCTGCGTCGAGTACGCCCGCAGCCGCTTCGACGCGATCGTGCCCGAGCAGGTTCAGCGTGAACTGCCCTACGACAGGGCCCTGGAGCTCGGCTGCGGCACCGGCTTCTTCCTGCTGAACCTGATCCAGTCCGGCGTCGCGCGGCGTGGGTCGGTGACCGACTTGTCGCCCGGCATGGTGAAGGTCGCTACCCGCAACGGCCAGTCGCTGGGCCTCGACATCGACGGCCGCGTCGCCGATGCCGAGGGAATCCCGTACGAGGACGACACCTTCGACCTGGTGGTCGGGCACGCCGTGCTGCACCACATCCCCGACGTCCAGCTGTCGCTGCGCGAGGTCGTGCGCGTGCTCAAGCCGGGCGGCAGGTTCGTCTTCGCCGGAGAACCCACCACGGTCGGCAACGCCTACGCGCGGCGGCTCGCCGACCTCACCTGGAAGACGACGGTCGCGGCGATGAAGCTGCCCGGACTGAGCAGCTGGCGCCGCCCGCAGGCCGAACTCGACGAGAACTCCCGGGCGGCCGCGCTGGAGTGGATCGTCGACCTGCACACGTTCGACCCGGCCGACCTGGAGACGATGGCGCGCAACGCCGGTGCGGTCGAGGTCGACACGGCCACCGACGAGTTCACCGCGGCGATGCTGGGCTGGCCGGTCCGGACGTTCGAGTCGACGGTGCCGCCGGGCAAGCTCGGTTGGGGCTGGGGCAGGTTCGCCTTCGGTGGCTGGAGGACTCTGAGCTGGGTGGACGAGACCCTGTGGCGTCATGTCGTGCCCAAGGGCTGGTTCTACAACGTCATGATCACCGGGGTCAAGCCGTCCTAGACGGCGCCGGTGCTCGACTTCACCCTCGACGACGTCGCCTACCTCAGCGGTGACGACGGCCGCGCGGCGCTCGACGCGGTGTCCTCACTCGGGTTCACCGACGCCACCCGCGTCGCCGACATCGGTTCGGTGCGAACGCGTTTCGGCGACCGCACGGCGGTCCTGGTCGAGACGGTGCTGCTGCGCAGGCGTGCGGCGGCCAAGTTCTCCGAGCCAGGCGCGTGGCTGTTGACCGACGAGGCGATGCAGCAGGCCACCCCGGAACCCGTTGCCGCACACCGCGCCACCCGCCTGGCAGGCGCCGTGGTGCACGACGTGACGTGCTCGATCGGCGCCGAACTCTCAGCGCTGAGCGCGACGGCGTCGATGGTCGTCGGCAGCGACGTAGACCCGGTCCGGCTGGCGATGGCTCGGAACAACGTACCCGGGGTGCCGGTGCTACGCGCCGACGCACTGGCGCCGGTGACGCGGTCGGCGGTCGTGGTGGCCGACCCCGCCCGCCGCAGCGGTGGCCGACGGCGATTCGACCCGCGCGACTACACGCCCGCGCTGGACGGTCTGCTCGAGGTCTACGCCGGCCGCGACCTCGCCGTGAAGTGCGCTCCCGGAATCGATTTCGACCAGCTCGCCCGCCTCGGCTTCCGCGGCGAGATCGAGGTGACCTCACTGGCGGGCGGCGTACGGGAGGCGTGCCTATGGTCGGGTGGGCTCTCGAGCGCGGGCGTCACCCGCCGGGCCACGGTGCTCGACCGTACCGGCGTCGGCACCGAGACCGTGACCGATGCCGAGCCCGACGACTGCCCCGTCGCCCCGGCGGGTCGGTGGATCGTCGACCCCGACGGCGCCGTCGTGCGCGCAGGGCTGGTGCGGCACTACGCCGCACGACACGGCCTGTGGCAGCTCGATCCGGACATCGCCTACCTGTCCGGGGACACGCTGCCGCCCGGCGTGCGCGGCTTCGAGGTGCTCGACCAGATCGACTTCGACGAACGGCGGCTACGGCAAGTGCTTTCGGCGCACGACGTCGGCGCGGTGGAGATCCTGGTCCGCGGTGTCGACGTCGACCCGGATGCCCTGCGGCCCCGGCTTCGGTTGCGGGGCGGCCGGCGGCTGTCGGTGGTCATCACCAGGCTCGGAACGGGCCGCGACAGCAGGGCGGTGGCCTACGTGTGTAGGCCGACGCACTGAAACCGCAGGTATCGTGGCGTCGTGATCATGAAGCCCGCAATGGCCGCGGCGGCAGTCGTCCTGGCGGCTGGGCTGTGGACCCCGGCCGTCGCCTCGGCGGCCCCGGCAACGGTCCCGGCCGTGCCCACCTGCGCGGAACTCTCAGGGGTCCTCGACGCCGGGCAGATCTGCCGCATCCAGGCCACCGACCCCGCGTATTCGCTCACGATCAGCTACCCGGTGGACTATCCCGACCAGGCGGCGGTGGTCGACTACGTGCAGCAGACCCGCGACGGGTTCCTCAACGTGGCCAACGCACCCGGCCCCCACGAGATGCCGTACGAGCTGGACACGACCGCCACCCGCTATGGCTCGCGCGCCACGCAGGGCGTGGTGCTGAAGACGTTCCAGGACGTCGGCGGCGCACACCCGCAGACCTACTACCAGTCGTTCACCTGGGACCAGGCACTGCGCCGGCCGGTCACCGTCGGCGAGCTGTTCCGGGCAGGCACCGATCCGTTCCCGGTGATCCTGCCGATCGTCACCAGCGAACTGGAGAAGCAGTCCGGTCAGCAGGTCGCGATCTCACCAGGGGTGGGACTCGACCCGCAGACGTATGAGAACTTCGCCGTCACCGACGACGCGCTCATCTTCTTCTTCGGCCAGGGCGAGCTGCTCCCGGAAGCGGCGGGCGCGCTCGAGGTCTCGGTACCGCGCAGTGCGGTCGCCGCGATGCTCGCCTGAGCGGGGTCAGGCCGGCGCGAACGCGTACACCCGGCCGGCGCTGGTCGCCGTGACCACCCGACGGTCGTGGCCGATGGACACGCCAACGGGGTAACCCTCGGCGTTCGGCAACGGGTACCGGTTCAGCGAGCGGCCGTCCTCCGGATCGAAGGCCAGCAAGGCCATACCGCGTTCCCCGTCCCGCGCCACCGTGTACGCCACGTCGGTACCCGCCCAACTCGACGTCGCCAGCGGTTCGACGTCGTCGCGCGTCCAGACCACCTCGCCGGCGTCGCCGTCGTCGCGCACGGCGGTGAGCTTCGCGTCGGGCCCGCCGCCTGCGATGACGAGCCCGTCGGGGGACACCGAGGGTGGGGTCTGCGGTTGATACCCGAGTGCCACCGACCACTTGGCGGAGCCGTCGTCGGCGTCGAGCGCCCACAGCCGGTCGTCGCGGCCGTTGACGTAGACCGTCTCGCCGTCGTCCGACACGACCGGGCTGGCGAACGGTCCGCCCCCGACCGCCGTGCTCGTCCACTCCCGGCTCAGCATCGGCTTCTGGTCCTGCCGGTACCGCAGACCCACCAGCACCGGTGCCTCGGCGCCGGGTTCCCACAGGCTGACCACGATCAGTCCGTTCGCGGGCGAATACGCAGGCGCGGCCGCGACCGGGCACGCCGGCCGCCCCTGCCCGCAGTCGGCCAGGCCCCGGCCCGAGTCGGTGGGGTCGACGCCCTCCACCAGGTCCAGTGGTGTGCCTTCGAGCGTGCCGCGGTGGGTGTCGAACACCAGCACCTGGCCGAGGTGGGTGACCACCAGCAGTTGGCCGGGCGCGACGATGCGCGGTGTCAGCGGCAGCCCGATGACCGGCTGACGCCACCGAATCCACTGCGTGAAGGGGAAGGACAGCAGCGCGCCCGGCTGTCCGATGTAGACGTTGTCGAAACCGTCGAACAAGGGGCTGGTGAGTCCGCCGCCCTGCCAGAGCCTGGTGCACCAGCGCTGTCTGCCCTCGTTGTCGGCCTCCCAGACCATGAGGGAGCAGCCGCTCTCGGTCTGGGCGTTGGCGGCGAGGTATTCACCCGACCCGAGCGCCACCTGCGCGGCCAGTTCGCCCTTCACCGAGCGCACCCAGTCCAGCCGCAGGGCCTCGGCCCCTGGCAGGTCGACGAAACTGCTGTTGGACGCGTTGCCGTACTGCGCGGGCCAGCCGTCCGAGGCCGTCGACTCCACCCACGAGTCGGTGGTCCCACACGCGGTGGGCAGCACCGTGAGAACCGCTGCGGCCGTCACGGCAACCATTCGGCGCACGGCCGTTCGTGGAGCAGGCATCGGGTGCAAAGACTAGCTGGACCCATCACGTGGCTCGCGTAGGCTGTCCGGCCATGACGACCATGTGGGGCGCCCCGATACACGTTCGCTGGCGCGGCTCACGGTTGCGCGACCCCCGGCAGGCCCGGTTCCTGACCCCGGCGTCGTTCAAGTGGGTGATGGACAACAAGGCCTACACCCCGTGGTACCTGGTTCGGTACTGGCGGCTGCTCAAGTTCAAGCTCGCCAACCCGCACATCATCACCCGCGGCATGGTCTTCCTCGGCAAGGACGTCGAGATCCAGGCGACCCCCGAGCTGTCGACCATGGAGATCGGCCGCTGGGTCCACATCGGCGACAAGAACACCATCCGCTGCCACGAGGGCTCGCTGCGGTTCGGCGACAAGGTGGTGCTCGGCCGCGACAACGTCATCAACACCTACCTCGACATCGAGATTGGCGACTCCGTGCTGATGGCGGACTGGTGCTACGTCTGCGACTTCGACCACAAGATGGACAACGTCGAGATGCCGATCAAGGACCAGGGCATCGTCAAGGCCCCGGTGCGGATCGGCCCGGACACCTGGGTCGCGGCCAAGGTGACCGTCCTGCGCGGCACGAGCGTCGGGCGGGGCTGCGTCCTCGGCGCGCACGCGGTGGTGAAGGGCGAGGTGCCCGACTTCTCCATCGCGGTCGGCGCGCCGGCCAAGGTGGTCAAGAACCGCAAGCTCGCCTGGGAGACGTCGGCCGCCGAACGCGCCGAGCTGGCCGCCGCGCTGGCGGACATCGAACGCAAGAAGGCCGCCCGCTAGCCGTCCCTGCGGGCTCGCCTGTTTCGGGGTTGCCTCTTCGGGGGTTGCCTCTTTTGGGGGTTGCCTCCTTCGGCGAGCGTGCGTGTCTGCGGGCGACACGCCGCGTTCTGACGTGAGTTCACGCACGCTCGTCGGACTACCGACCCGGTAAAGCCTGCTCCACGATCGTCCGTCGCCGGTGCGGTTCGCGTTCACGGCGTTTGGCGGCGAGGTACACCTGGGCGGTCTCGACGGCCACGGTGTGCCACTCGAAGTCGGAGTTCAGGCGTTTCCGTGCGGCGTCGGCCCGCCGTTGCGCGGCGGCCGGATCGTCGAGCACGGCGCGGACGGCCGAGGCCAATGCGGCGACGTCGCGCGGTGGGAACGACAGCCCGGTGTGGCCGTCGATCACCGCTTCGCCGAGACCGCCGACGTTCGAGACCACCAGCGGCGCCCCGGTCGCGGCTGCCTCGAGCGCGACGATGCCGAACGGTTCGTAGTGGCTCGGCAGCACGGCGGCGTCGGTGTCGTGCAGCAGCCGGATCAGGCCCTGGTGGTCGACGCGGCCGACGAACGTCACGGCCTTGAGTACCTTGTGCTTTCGCGCCTGCTCGACCAGCCAGGCCTCCTGCGTGCCGTCACCCGCGATGGTCAGCGTGGTGCCGGGGTGGGTGCGCCGGATGCGTGGCAGCGCGGCGATCGCCTCGTGCACGCCCTTCTCGTACTCCAGGCGACCGAGGTAGAGCAGCTTCGCAGGCCCAGGCCGGGAGGTGCGTCGCGCGAACGGCCACTGCGCGGCGTCGATGCCGTTGCGGATCACGTGGCGCTCGGCCAGTCCTGGTCCGAAGAGCTCGTCGATCTCATCACCCATCGACGCCGAACACGTGATGAGGGAATCGGATTCGTGCACCAACCACGATTCGACGGCGTGCACCTGCCTGCTGATGGTGCCCGACACCCAACCCGAGTGCCTGCCCGCCTCGGTGGCGTGGATCGTCGAAACCAGTGGCACGTCGAAGAATTCGGCCAGTGCGACGGCGGGGTGCGCGACCAGCCAGTCGTGGGCGTGCACGACGTCGGGCTGCCAGCGGGTGCCGTCCGCCTCGATGCTCAGCCCGGCGCGCACCATCGCGTGGCCCATCGCCAGCGTCCACGCCATCATGTCGGTGCCGAAGCCGAACTCGTGGGGATCCTGCGCGGCGGCGATCACGCGGACGCCCTCGGCGACCTCGTCGGTCGTGGGGTGCGTGCTGGGGTCGGTGTCGGTGGGTCGGCGGCTGAGCACCACGACCTCGTGACCCGCGTCGGCGAGTGCGGTCGCGAGATGGTGCACGTGCCTGCCGAGTCCGCCGATCACGACCGGCGGGTACTCCCAGGACACCATCAGGACCTTCATCGAGAGCGGCTCCGGCTGCGCGAGCGTGCGTGAACTCGGGTTCCGACGCGGCGTGTCGCCCGCAGACACGCACGCTCGCCGGAAAAGGGGCTCATCGGGGAAGCCGCCGGGCGTCGAGTGCGCCGAAGAGTCCGTCGGCGTGGTTCCAGCCGTCGGCCAGTCGCTGGGCGTGTTCGCGCCGGCCCGATGCGAGCGCACCGGCGATCTCGCGGGTGGCGTGGGCGTGCAGATGCGCACGGTAGCGGGCGTATTCGGCCGCGGTGTCCTTGCTGACCATGAACGGCCAGTCGCTCGACACGGTCAGCAGCGTCTCGCGCAGGATCTGGTCGGCGACGGTGTCCCGAGGCGCCCACGATCCCGTCGACGCGGCCTGATCGAGGGCCTTGTCGACCGTCGCCAGCGCGGTGTCGACCACCTCGGCGTTGAGCGCCACCAGGTCGGCGACCTGCTCGCCCGACCACACCTGCCAGTCCTTGCCCGATCCCCACGAACCCGGCGGCAGGTCGACGGCGTCGCCCACGAAGCCGTCGGTGATCGCGTCGGTCAGCGTGCCGACCCGGATGCCCGCCGCGGGGAGTGCCCGCAGCACCCGTTCGAGCCATAGCGGCCCCTCGTGCCACCAGTGCCCGAACAGCTCGGTGTCGAACGCGGCGACCACGTGGGCGGGTCTGCCGATGCGCTCGGACTCCGAGATCAACCGCCTGCGCACCACGTCGACGAAGTCGGCGACGTGCACGTCGACGGCGTGATCGGCGCGTTCGGCGTCATAGGGCGCCTTCTCCTGCGATGGCACGTTGCGGCCGGTGACGCGGGCCGGCTTGAGGCCCGTGACGTGGTCGTAGGTGTGGAAGTCGCGGTAGGCGGCATGGCCGGGATAGCCCGACTTCGGCGACCACACGCGGTAACTCACCTGCAGGTCGCGTCCGAACGCGGTGACGCCGGAGTCGGTGACCGGTCGACCCAGCGCGGTGTCGCCGTGCAGCGACGGGCCGTCGACCATGAAGTGCGTGACGCCCGCAGCGGCGTAGTCGTGCTCCATGCCCGGCGCGTACGCGCATTCCGGCGCCCAGATGCCGCCAGGGGTGTGCGCGAACCGCGCGTTGGCGTCGGCGAGCCCCTCGCGCAGTGCGAACTCGCGCAACCGCGGGTTGAGCAGGGGCTGGAACGGGTGCGCCAGCGGTCCGCCGAGCAGTTCGATCGTGCCCGCGTCGACGAGCCTGCGCAGCAGGGGGCTGCCGCCGTGGCGCCACCCGACAGCGAAGTCGTCGAGCGCCCGCGCAGCGTCCTCGCGTTCACGAATCCCGAAGGCGCGCATGGCTTCCGGTGCGGCGAAGCCGGTGTCCTCGCCGCTGGTGCGGGTGGTGGCCTCGCGGGCCCGCAGCTCCCAGTTGGCCAGCCAGTGGTGCATGCCGGTGAGGCAGTACGGGTCGTCGAGTTGCGCCGTCACCACCGGTGTCATGCCGAGCGTGACGAGGTTCTCGCGGCCTTCGGCGGCCAGGGTGTTGAAGGCTCGCATCAGCGGCAGGTAGGACGTCGCCCACGACTGGTAGAGCCACTCCTCGCCGACCGGCCAGCGGCCGTGATGCGCCAGCCACGGCAGGTGCGTGTGCAGCACCATGGTGAACATCCCCGGCACCGGCGGGCTGGAGCGAAGCGCCTCGGGGGATGACACCGAGGAGTCGCGACCGGTGTCACTCACGGCGCACCGCGATCGCGACCAGGTCGAGGCTCTCGTCGATGTCGCGGTCGGACGCGTCGAGCAGGTCGAAGTCGTCGGTGCTGATCGAGGCCACGTCCTCGAGGAGTTCGGCGGGCCACGGCGTGCCCGCCAGGGCGCGTTCGATCTGGGCGTCGATGATCGACCCGTCGTGGCGCGCGTCGAGATCGCGCAGCCGCGCACCGTGGAAGACGCCGAGCATCGCCTCGATCTCGAAACCGTTGCCGGTCAACAGTTCACCTAGTTCGTCGGCGTTCAGTTCGCGCGTGTGGAACGGGTTGATCGGGGTGTCGCGGCCAGGGGAGAAGGTGATGCGGTTGGGCGTCGACATCAGCAGCGTCCCCGACTGTCGCAGTACCCGGCGGCATTCGGCGACGAACTGCCCCTGATCCCAGAGGTGCTCGATCACCTGGAAGTTGACGACGACGTCGACCTCGCCGTCGGTGAGCGGAAGTTCGGCGAGGTTGCCGTGCAGCATCTCGACGCGCGGGTAGCGGGCGCGGACGTGCGCGACGGCGGAGTCGTCGTAGTCGAGGCCGACCACGCGGCGGGCCACGCCGGCGAGCAGATCGGCCCCGTACCCCTCGCCCGAGCCTGCCTCGAGCACGTCGCGGCCCGCGCAGCGCTGCGCGAGGCGCTGGTAGACGACCTCGTGTCGGCGGAACCAGTAGTTCTCCTCGGCGAGCCCCGGCACCGTCCGTTCGCCTGTCAACGGCAGGGTCGCGTGACCGGTGTCCTCGGCCGACGGCCCGGCGTCGGAGTGGTGGGGAGAAATGGCGCTCATCGAGAGGCAGGCTAACCCAGCCTGGCGGGGCGGCACCGGTTCACGTGTGAGTGATGCCACTTTCAGGGGAGGTCAAAGGGCAAACTGCCACAGGTTATGGTGGGGTTGCAGCCACTCCAAGTTACCGCCGGGTAACATGGTGGCGAACCCGAAATACGTGGTATTGCGGCCGCCCAACGGCCTCATCGAGGAGGACGAACCAGATCTATGACGAACATCGTGGTCCTGATCAAGCAGGTCCCTGACTACGAAGACCGCAAGCTCGCGGACGATCACACCCTGGACCGCGCCGGGAGCGACGCGGTGCTGGACGAGATCAACGAGAAGGCGGTCGAGGTCGCACTGCAGCTCAAGGAGAAGCACACCGACGCCGGATACAACGTCGTCGTGCTGACCGCAGGCCCGTCCGGTGCCGAGACCGCGATCCGCAAGGCGCTGTCCATGGGCGCCGACGAGGCCTACCACCTGTCCGACGAGGGCCTGCACGGCTCCGACATCGTCCAAACCGGCTACGCGTTGGCCAGTGCGCTGGGCCAGATCGAAGACGTCGAACTCGTCATCGCGGGCAACGAGTCCAGCGATGGCGTCGGTGGCGCCGTACCGGCGATCCTGAGCTACTACCTGGGCGTGCCGCAGCTGACGCACATGCGCAAGATCGACGTCGCCGACGGCAAGATCACCGGCGAGCGCGAAACCGACGACGGCATCTTCGAACTCGAGGCCTCGCTGCCCGCCGTGGTGAGCATCAGCGAGAAGATCGTCGAGGACGCCAGGTTCCCGTCCTTCAAGGGCATCATGGCCGCCAAGAAGAAGACCGTGACCCCGTTGACCCTCGAGGGCATCGGCGTCGAAGACGGCATCGTCGGTGGCGCCGTATCCGAGTCCAAGGTGCAGTCGGCCGCTCCCAAGCCGCCGAAGACCGCAGGCGAGAAGATCACCGACGAGGGCGAGGGCGGTCAGAAGATCGCCGAGTACCTGGTCGGACAGAAGCTTCTCTGAGTTCCACCACCCTGATCACCAAGACTTCACGGATCTAGCAAGAGGCGTATAGGCAATGGCAGAAGTACTCGTGCTCGTCGAGCACGCAGAAGGCAATCTGAAGAGCATCACGAACGAACTCATCACCGCCGCTCGGGTATTGGGTGAGCCGTCGGCCGTCGTGGTCGCAGGCCCCGGCACCGCCGAGAAGTTGGCCGATGGGCTCAAGGCAGCGGGCGCGGCGAAGATCTACGCCGCCGAGTCCGACACCGCCGAGCAGTACCTGGTCACCCCGCAGGTGGCAGTGCTGGCGGCGCTGGCGGAGTCTGCCAGCCCCGCGGGCATCCTGGTGGCGTCCAGCGCCGAGGGCAAGGAAATCGCGGGCCGGTTGGCCGCGGAGACCGGCTTCGGCGCACTGTGGGACGTCGTCGGCGTCAAGGACGGCGGCGTCGCCGTGCACTCGGTCTTCGGTGGTGCGTACACCGTCGAGGCGACCGCTGGTGACACGCCGATCATCGCGCTGCGCCCGGGTGCCGTCGAGGCGGCGCCGGAGGCCGGTGCAGGCGAGCTGGTCACCGTCGAGGTGCCCGAGGTGCCGGAGAACTCGACCAAGATCGTGTCCCGTCAGCCCGCACAGAAGAGCGCCCGTCCCGAGCTGACCGAGGCCAAGGTCGTCGTCGCAGGCGGTCGTGGTGTCGGCAGCAAGGACAACTTCGCGATCGTCGAGGATCTCGCCGACGCACTGGGCGGCGCCGTTGGCGCCTCGCGTGCGGCCGTCGACTCCGGCTTCTACGAAGGCCAGTTCCAGGTGGGGCAGACGGGCAAGACCGTCGCGCCGCAGCTGTACATCGCCCTCGGCATCTCCGGTGCGATCCAGCACCGGGCGGGCATGCAGACGTCGAAGACCATCGTCGCGGTCAACAAGGACGAAGAGTCGCCGATCTTCGAGATCGCCGATCTCGGCATCGTCGGCGACCTGTTCAAGGTGACGCCGCAGCTGACCGAGGCGGTCAAGGCCCGCAAGGGCTGACCTCCCGGTCCCAGCACCACACGAAACCCCGGCGTCCCCGCGACGCCGGGGTTTCGCGTTCTCCGAACCCCCCGGTCCGCGGCCGACCACGAACTCTCAAGGGTCCGGACCCGGGGACTCGGTGCCAGGCTCGAAGGCATGAAGATCACAGTGGTTGGGGCCACGGGCCTCGTCGGAAGCAAGCTCGTCGAACTGCTCGCCGCGGGCGGGCACGAGGTCGTCGCGGCGTCTCGGTCCACCGGTGCGGACGTGTTGACCGGAGAAGGTCTCGCTGACGCGGTGGCGGGGGCCGCCGTGCTGGTCGACGTCACCAACTCGCCGTCGTTCGAGGACGGCCCGGTGCTCGACTTCTTCACCCGGTCGTCGGCGAACCTCGTCGCCGCGGCCAAGGCGGAGGGCGTGGGGCACTACGTGGCGCTGTCGATCGTCGGGGTCGACGGTCTGCCCGAGAGCGGCTACATGCGGGCGAAGGTCGTGCAGGAACGCACGATCGCCGAGTCGGGCCTGGCGTACACGATCGTGCGGGCCACGCAGTTCCACGAATTCGCCGAGGCCATCACCGGTTCGCTGATCGTCGAGGGCGAGGTGCGCGCCCCCGACGCCCGGATCCAGCCCGTGGCGGCGGCCGACGTGTCCGCCGAGGTGGCCCGTGCGGCCACCGCCGAGCCCACGAACGGCACCGTCGACTTCGGTGGGCCGGAGAAGATCTCGTTCGCCGACATGGCCACGGCCGTACTCGCCGCCCAGGGTGCCGACATGGCGGTGGTGGTGGATGCGGCGGCCACCTACTTCGGCACGCCGGTCGGGCAGGACAGCCTGGTGACCGGCCCGGGCGCCACGCTGGGTACCACGCGGTTCGACGACTGGCTGTCTCGCTAGGCCCCGGTTCCCGCGCGCATGTGCTCGAGGAAGCCGTTGGGTGGGCCGGTCAGCGCTGCCTTCGCCATGCGGGCATGGGCGTCGACCAGGACTTCGGGCGCATCGGATGCCAAGCCGTCCAGTGCCGCTCTCGCCACGTCGTCGGCGGTGATCTTCGGTCCGTCGTACCCCGACGAGAAATCGGTGTCGACGGCTCCGAAGTGCAGGCTCTGCACGAGTACCCCGGCGGGTTCGAGTTCCGTGCGGATTCCGTTGGTGATGCTCCACGCCGCAGCCTTCGAGGCGCAGTACGCCCCGTTGAGTGGCGCGGAGAACCAGGCTGCGGCGGACAGCACGTTGACGACGGCACCTCGACGGGCTCGCACGGTAGGGGCGAACGCCCTGGTCATCTCCAGCACGCCGAAGACGTTCGTCTCGAATTGTCGTCGCATCTCGGCGACGGACCCGTCGAGGAGCGATTCGAACGTGACGATGCCGGCATTGTTGACGAGAATCGAGGTGTCGGTGGCCGCAGCCGCTGCGCGTGCGACCTCGTCCGGGTCGGTGACGTCGAGACGGACGACCTCGACGCGTGGATCGCCTGCCAACTGCTGATCCACCGCGTGGGGATCGCGCACACCGGCGTAGACCTTCCCGACCCCGCGAATCAGCAACTCCGACACGAAGGCTCGACCTATCCCTCTGTTGGCGCCGGTGACGAACACGACCTGATCGCTGATCTTCATCAATCTCCTCTGCTTCGATCACCCCGCACTCCGGGCTTGCCACGACAGACTAAGATCTGACATGGGTGTCAGATTCAAGTCGACGACGAGGCAGGTTCACGTGCGCATCGGAGACCTCGCTCACGCGACGGGTGTCAGCGTGCGATCGCTGCGGTATTACGAGCAGCAATTGCTGCTGACCTCGGAACGCACGCTCGGCGGACACCGCACCTACGACGACGATGCAGCCGATCGGGTTCGGCTGATCCAGCGGCTCTACGCCGCGGGATTGTCGAGCCAGGCCATCGCGGCCCTGCTGCCGTGCGAGTCCACCAAGGACGTGACCGACGACATGCTCAGGGTGGTCCGTCATCAGATGGCTCGAATCGAGCTGCGCATCGAGGAACTCACCGCTGCCCGAAAGAAGCTCGGCGGCATCCTCGACACCATGGAAGACCATCGGTCGATTTGACTGTGCCGCAACGTCCGAGTGTCTCCTTGACGGCATGGCACTGCACGAACACGTCCACGCGTTGAAGCCATCGCGGCGGCCGTTGCGCATCACCCGCGAGAACGGCCGCGCATATCTCGGACTGAACGGGATCGCGTACGGCCTGTGCCTCGTCGGCTTCGTCGTCGGCCTCCTCTTTCCCCATCTCAACGAGGCGCAGGTGACACGGTTGGACGAGGATGGCACAACGGATCTCGTGCGGTCGCTGATCAACCAACCCTGGTTGTTCGCGCTGACCATTCTCGGGGTGAACACCGTGAAGATGGGGGTGGCGACCATCGTGTTGCCGTCGCTGATCGTGCCGTTCGCGGGCATCCCGTTGTTCGCCTACTGGGCCTTCAAGACGGGCATCACCCTCGTTCCGGTGAGTGACATCGGCTGGGTGGCCCTCATCCCGCATTCCCTCACGTTGGTCATCGAACTCCAGGCCTACGTCCTGTTGATGCTGGGCGCGTACGTGCTTGGCCGGCACTGGATCTGGCCCCGGTCCGTCGGGGCCGAGAGCCGACGAGGGGGCTACCTCGAAGGTCTACGGCAGCTTGGTTCGCTGGCCCTGGCTGCCTTCGTCCTGCTCGTAGTCGGCGCCGTGTACGAGGCGTTCTCGCTGAGATACTTCGTGCACCCGCTCGCTCAGTGGCTGTTGTAGACGCCGGCTTTACGACGACTGCGTCTTGTGCGTCCAGCGGTGCGGGTCGTCTTCGAGCGCGTTGCGATCCCAGTCCATCAGGTCTGCGGCCGCGCCGTAGGTGGCCTCGAGGAAGTCCAGCACTGCCCGATCGGGATCGTCGGCCTGCCGCGCCGCCTCGTACGGCAGGAGGAACTGCCGCAACCCGGTGTCGTAGAAGGCGCCGTCGGGAAGGCCTGCGGCGTCGGCGAATCCGGCCGGTTCCGGGTAGGCGTATGAGTAGAACGCGCCTTCGGCCCCACCGCCGGGCCAGAAGCCGCAACTACTCAGTTCGTGGGAGTAGCCCTCCTCCATCACCCAGTCGCCGCAATTGGGGGCGCCTCCGGGATGTCGTGGTGCGGTGCGGCCGGAGAACCGGGTGCAGGCCAGGTCGAAGGAACCCCAGAAGAAGTGCACGGGGCTGACCTTGCCGACGAAGTGGGCACGGAACTCGTCGATGACCCGGTCGGCTTGCACCAGCTGGCGCCAGAACGCGTTGGCCGCGGTGGGGTCGTAGCCGACGTGGGTGTCCTCGGCGAACGGGATGGCGGGGTCTACCTCGTTGGGCCCGGTGGAGATGCGCGTCTCGACGCCCAGTGTGGCGAGGGTGTCGAGCACTGCGCGGTGGAAGCCCGCCACCGAGGTGTCTCGTAGGTCGATGGTGGCGGCACCGCCGTCGCTGACCCGCACGGTCAGTACGTGGTCGACGAAGTCGAACTCCATGTCGAAGGATTCGGTCCCGATGGGGATCGCCGAGGTGGTCAACCCTCGGGGTGAGACGTAGAGCGGCACCTGCCACCAGTGGTTGAGCAGCGGCGCGTGGGCGAGTCGGACCTTGCCCACGATCTGAGTCCACATGTGCAGGGACCGTCGCGTGGGCTCCCAGTCATCGACCCGTAGTGCCGGCCAACCCCGACCCGCTCGGACATCGGTCATTCGAACCTCCTCGGTCGGCGAATCGTGCGGCTGCACGACGAAGCGCCAGTCACCGGGCTGACAGTACGGTCGGGTCAATTCTTGGTCAAGACGAACCGGTCCGTCTTGTTGAACTGGACACTCGTCTAGGGTGCTGACATGCCCGCGAACCCCAGTGACCCCAGCCGACGCAGCGAGCACTCGCGTCGAGCCATCCTGGACGCGTCCATCGCCCTGGTCGGCGAGGTGGGATACGACAACGTCTCGATCGAGTCGATCGCGCGGCGGGCCTGTGTGGGCAAGCAGACGATCTATCGCTGGTGGCCGTCCAAGGGAGCGGTGATGCTCGAAGCCGCCACGCAGAGTCTGGACCCCGTGGTGGCCTTCCCCGACACGGGGGACATCGTCGCCGACCTGCGCGTGCAGCTGTTGGGGATTCTGGAGATCGTCACGACCACGGGCTTCGGACCGGCCTATCGAGGCGTGATCGCCGCCGGCCAGTCCGACCCCGATCTGTTGCGCGCAGTGTTCGACCAGATCATCGCGCCCAACGTCACCGCGTTCAGCGCCCGGCTCGCCGCGGCTCGCGAGCGCGGCGAGATTCGCGCCGACGCCGACGTACAGACCCTGCGCGACGTGCTGTACGGGGTCATCGAGTACCGAATGTTCCACGCGATGCCGATCGAACCGGGACACGTCGACGCCATCTTGGACGTCGCTTTCCACGGCGTTCGCTAGCGGCCCGCCGCCGAAGCCCCCCCGGGGCGCACGGAGTCGTCACCCAGCGTGCACGAACACGTCACGCCGTCGTAGGCATCCCGCCCGACACCTGGGCGAGCGTGCAAGCCATGAGCATGGCATCCGTACTCATTGCCGCCGACGAAACCGAAGGCACGGCGTCCGGGGGGACCGGGCCGCGCTACACACTGTTGCTGTCCACCGATTCCGAACTCGTGGACGCCGCCCAGCGGTTGCGCCACGAGGTGTTCACCTCCGAACCCGGGTTCGATCTGGCCGGGTCGACCGACGGGCGCGACGCCGACCGCTTCGACGAGTTCTGCGACCACCTGCTGGTACGCGAGGACGAGTCGCAGGAGATCGTCGGCTGCTACCGCATGCTGCCGCCGCCGGGTGCGATCGCCGCCGGCGGCCTCTACACGGCCACCGAGTTCGATGTCAGCGCGCTCGACGGGATCCGGCCGTCGATGGTCGAGATGGGGCGCGCCGTGGTGCGGCACGACCATCGCAACGGCGGCGTCGTGCTGCTGATGTGGGCGGGCATCCTGGCTTACCTGGACCGCTGCGGCTATGACTACGTGACCGGTTGCGTGTCGGTTCCGGTGCAGGGCGAACCCGGCGAGACGCCCGGTGCGGGGATCCGAGGCGTCCGTGACTTCGTGCGTCGGCGGCACGCCTCCGAGTATGTGGTGCGCCCGTACCGGCCGGTGATCCTCGGGGGGCTGGGGCTCGACGACATCGACCCGCCGTCGCGGGTGTCAGTGCCGCCGCTGATGCGGGGCTACCTGCGGCTCGGTGCCCGGGTGTGCGGCGACCCGGCCCACGACCCCGACTTCGGGGTCGGGGACTTCCCGGCGCTGCTGGACAAGCGGCAGGCCGACGTTCGATACCTGAAGCGGCTGCGGTCGGTCTCGGCCGCGGGCGACATGGCCGAGGGGATCGCCCGATGAGCAGCCACGCCCTGGTCGACCACGCCTGGCTGCCGCGGGCGTCGTGCGACTCGAGTTGCATCCGCGTCGACACCACGACGGCCTCCCACCCCGCGGTCGTGGCGCTGCGCACAGCCGCACGCATCGCGTGCGCCATCGTCGTCTTCCCGGCGTTCGCACTGCTCGCGCTGCCGCTGCCGGGGCGTTCGCGCCTGCAACGCCTCTACTGCCGGATGATGCTGCGCTGCCTCGGCGTGCGGATCACGGTGTCCGGCGGCCCGATCCGCAACCTCAGCGGCGTGCTGGTGGTCAGCGGCCACGTGTCCTGGATCGACGTCTTCACGATCGGCTCGGTGCTACCGGGGTCGTTCGTCGCCCGCGCGGATCTCGTCGACTGGCCGGGGCTGGGCCGGGTCGTCCGGCTGATGAAGATCATCCCGATCGACCGCAACGACCTGCGCCGGCTGCCCGGGGTGGTGCGCGCCGTCGCGGACCGGCTGCAGGCGGGCAAGACCGTGGTGGCCTTCCCGGAGGGCACCACCTGGTGCGGTGTCGGATACGGGCCGTTCAAGCCGGCGATGTTCCAGGGCGCCATCGACGCGGGACGCCCGGTGCAGCCGCTGCGTCTGAGCTACCACCACCGTGACGGCAGGCGTTCGACGGTGCCGTCGTTCATCGGCGACGACTCGCTGCTGCAGTCGATCAAACGGGTGATCACCACGCGTCAGACGGTGTGCCACGTGCACGTCTCGTCACTGCAGCTGCCCGGTGACGACCGGCGCGACCTTGCCGCACGCTGCGAGGCGGCGGTGCGCGGAGCGTCGCGCACGCTGCCCACCCACCAGCACGTCGCCGGGGGCCACGCCCTGGTCGCCTAGGTCTGACCTGGCCTGCCGGTATCCTGGGTTGGCCATGACCGCCGTCTATCTAGATCACGCTGCCACGACCCCGATGCACCCCGCTGCGATCGAGGCGATGGTGGGTGCCTTGGCGACGGTGGGCAACGCATCCTCGCTGCACACGACGGGCCGGGCCGCGCGGCGCCGGATGGAGGAGGCTCGCGAGGCGCTGGCCGGACTCCTGGGTGCCCGGCCGTCGGAGATCGTCTTCACCGCGGGTGGCACCGAGAGTGACAACCTGGCGGTCAAGGGCATCTTCTGGGCACGCCGCGACGCCGATCCCCGCCGCACCCGCATCGTGACGACGCCGATCGAACACCACGCCGTCCTCGACGCCGTCGAATGGCTGGTCGAGCACGAAGGCGCCGACGTCACGTTCCTGCCGGTCCGCCCGGACGGTTCCGTGTCGCCCGCCGCGCTGCGCGAGGTCCTGCAGGAGCACTGTGAGGCCGGTGACGTCGCCCTGGTGTCCATCATGTGGGCCAACAACGAAGTGGGCACCATCCTGCCGATCGCCGAACTCGCCGCGGTCGCAGCGGAATTCGACGTACCCATGCACAGCGACGGCATCCAGGCCGTCGGTCAGGTCCCGGTGGACTTCGCCGCCAGCGGCCTGTCGGCCGTGAGCATCGCCGCCCACAAGTTCGGTGGCCCCGCGGCGGTCGGTGCGCTGCTGCTGCGGCGCGACACCCCGTGCGTCCCACTGCTGCACGGCGGTGGCCAGGAGCGCGACGTGCGTTCGGGCACGCCGGACGTGGCGGGCGCGGTGGCGATGGCCGCCGCGGCCAAGATCGCCGTCGAGGGTCTCGACGCGCACCGCAGTCGCGTGTCCGCACTGCGCGACGCCCTGATCGACGGCGTGCTCGCGACGATCGGCGACGTCGTGGTCAACGGTGCCACGGGCGATGCCCGTCTTCCCGGCAACACGCACTTCACCTTCCGCGGGTGTGAGGGCGACGCGTTGCTGATGCTGTTGGACGCCAAGGGAATCGAGTGCTCGACCGGCTCGGCGTGCACGGCAGGAGTCGCCCAGCCGTCGCACGTGTTGATCGCGATGGGCGCTGACCCCGCGAGCGCCAGGGGGTCGCTGCGACTGTCGCTGGGACACACCAGCACCGACGCCGACGTCACCGCCGCGCTGGCGGTCCTGCCCGCGGCCGTCGACCGGGCCCGCCAGGCTGCGCTGGCCAGCGCCGGATACGGGAAGTAGCCATGCGGGTTCTGGTCGCGATGAGTGGCGGCGTCGATTCCTCGGTGGCGGCGGCGCGGATGGTCGACGCCGGCCACGACGTCGTCGGCGTGCACCTCGCGTTGTCGGCCACGCCGGGCACCCTGCGCACCGGCTCGCGCGGCTGCTGCTCGAAGGAGGACGCCGGTGACGCCCGACGCGTCGCCGACATCCTCGACATCCCCTTCTACGTATGGGACTTCGCGGACCGATTCGCCGAGGACGTGATCGACGACTTCGTCGAGTCCTACGCCAGGGGCGAGACCCCGAACCCCTGCGTGCGCTGCAACGAGCGGATCAAGTTCTCCGCCCTCGCTGCCCGGGCGGTCGCGCTCGGCTTCGACGTGCTGGCGACGGGGCACTACGCCCGCTTGTCCGACGGCAGATTGCGCCGCGCGGTAGACGCCGACAAGGATCAGTCCTACGTGCTGGGCGTGCTGACCGCCGAGCAGTTGGCGCGCGCCGCGTTCCCCATCGGCGACACACCCAAGCCGGCCATCCGCGAGGAGGCCGCCCGGCGCGGGCTGGCCGTCGCCGAGAAGCCCGACAGCCACGACATCTGCTTCATCCCGTCCGGTGACACCCAGGCGTTCCTCGGAGCCCGCATCGGAGTGCGGCGCGGCGCCGTCGTCGACGCGGGGGGCACCGTCCTGGCGGAGCACGACGGTGTGCACGGATTCACCATCGGGCAGCGCAAGGGTCTGGGCATCGCGGGACCGGGTGCGGACGGCAAGCCGCGCTACGTCACCGCCATCGACGCCGACAGCGGGACGGTGCGCGTCGGTGACGTCGCCGACCTCGACGTGGACGTGCTGACAGGCGAACGACCGGTGTTCACCTCCGGCCGGGCCTTCGACGGACCGGTCGAGTGCGAGGTGCAGGTACGCGCCCACGGTGGGCTGGCGCCCGCGGTGGCCGAGCTTCGCGACGGCAGGCTCGTCGCCGACCTGCGTAGCCCCCTGCGCGGTGTCGCGCCCGGACAGACCATGGTGCTGTACCGGCCGGACCCGGCAGGCGACGAGGTCGTCGCCAGCGCCACGATCGTCGGCGCCGACCGCTAGGCCGGTACCTTCGCCAGCACGTTGGTCATCACGATGTCGGGCACCGTCGACGGGTACCCGCAGAACGTGATTTCGACGAGCACCGCCGACTTGACCCGATAGTCACGCCCACACCTCGAGGTGCGGGTCTGCAGCCCGTCCGCCGTGACGGTCCAGTCGCCCACGTACAGCGCACCCGACGACGTCGACCCACAGCGATCGATCAGCCCGGCCAGGTCGTCGAACGCCCGCCGCGCCGTGGTCGCGTCGCGGTAGCCCGCGGCGCCCTGGGAGATCAGCGCGGCCTCCGGTGGGTCCTGGTAGGTCGTCTTGTGGAATTCCTCGATCTCGGCGCCGAACGTCTGCGTCTCGACGAAGTACCACTGACACTGCTCGGGTGCGGACTCGGCGAGCGCCACGATGTCGACGGGCTGCTTGCCGTCCATGCTCGGGATCACCGTGAGGTCCTCGCCCGCGCCGGTGATGGCCCTCATCTGCGTCTGCTCGAGCAGCACGGCGTCGACGTCCACGGGGGACTTCGAGTCGTCGTCGATGCCCGGAATCGCGCGTACCGGCGAACCCGAGACGGTGTGCGCACAGGCGACCGTGGCGGCCAGCAGGACGGCGGCAATGGGCCCGAGCAGCATGCGACGGATCGCGGCGGGCATGTCCCGAGACTAACGCGTCTGGTTCGGCATCGAATAGTGTTGGCCACGTGAGTGTTTTCGCGACGGCCACCGGCGTCGGCTCCTGGCCCGGTGTGTCCGCCCGAGACGCCGCCGAGGTGGTCGTTGGCGAATTGACCACCCTGGCCCACCTGGTGGAGTTGCCCGGCCGCGGCGTCGGCGCGGACATGATCGGCCGCGCAGCGGCGTTGCTGGTGGACATCGGCGTGGACACCGTGCCGCGCGGATACCGCATCGCCGCTGGCCGCAGCTCGGCGATGCGGCGGGCCGTCAGCCTGCTCGACGAGGACGTCGACGCGCTGGAGGAGGCGTGGGAGAAGGCCGGGCTGCGGGGTAGCGGACGGACCATCAAGGTGCAGGCGCCCGGTCCCATCACGCTCGCCACGCATCTGGAACTCCCCGGTGGGCACCGCGCACTCACCGACCTGGGCGCCGTCCGCGACCTGGCGGCCTCCCTCGCCGAAGGGGTGCGGGCACACCGCAACGAACTCGCCAGGCGGCTCGACACGCACGTGGTCGTGCAGTTCGACGAACCGTCGCTGCCCGCCGCGCTGCTGGGTCGGCTGACCGGCGTCACCAGGTTCACGCCAGTGCATCCCGTCGACGAGGCGTTCGCGGGCAACCTGCTCGACGAGTGCGTGGCCGCGGTGGGTGGCGAGGTCGCGCTGCACTGCTGTGCGTCGGATCTGCCGTGGAAGATGCTGCAGCGCAGCGCTTTCGACGCGGTGATGCTGGATGCGAGCCGCTTGGTCGTCACCGATCTCGACGGCATCGGCGAGTTCGTCGAGTCGGGCCGCGTCGTGGTGCTGGGGGTGGTGCCGACCGCGGCGCCGGCCAGCCGCCCGGTGCCCGAGCAGATCGCGGCGACGGCCGCCGGGATCACCGACCGTCTCGGCTTTCCCCGTACGGTGCTGCGCGAACGGATCGGCGTCTCGCCGGCCTGCGGACTGGCGGAGGCAACGGCCGACTGGGCCCGTACCGCGATCGAGCTGGCCCAGAAGGTTGCCGACGGCATCGCGGTGGACCCGGACTCGGCATAGAGCCAACTCATTCGCCCAGCACGCGCCAATCGTGATTGACGCGTGCGAAGATGGGAACGTGGCCCCATCCACGTGTGGTTCCGACGCCATCGGCGGCTTGGCCGCAGCATTGCTGGCGGCCGGCGTGCTGGTGGCCGGCCCGGGTGTTGCGGTCGCCGTCGGCGATCCGGGGCCCCGCCATTCCCATTCCCGTGACGGGCGTGACTCGTCCGACCGGGACGGCCGTGGCGGCCGCGATGGTGGACACTCCCAGCGCGACGGTCGCGACGGCCAAGCTCGAAACGAGCGAGGTCGGTCCGAGCGCGACCGCGACGCTCGGCGTGGCGACGGGTCGGTCGGCACTGACGACTCCGGGGACCGCCGGTCCGACGGCGACTGGGTTCCGAGCGGACCCGGTGACGTGCCGACACCCGAGGCAGTGGCACCCGAGGCCGAGGTCGTAGCGCCGACGGCACGTGTCGCTGCCCGAGCACCCGTCGCAGGCGAGGCGCCGCAGTCGCCATCGGTCTCGGCGGAGGGGACGCCATCGTTCGCGTCAGAGGTCGCCGAGGAAGCCGGCGGCGGTGGCGGTGGGGGTGGGGCCAATCAAGCGGTCGATCCTCCGGTCAGCCCGCGGGTGGTCGTCGGCAACGGACGCGTGCCCGGCGAGGGCAGCACCGACCGCGTCGAACCGCCGGTCGTACCGGCGCCGGTCATTCCATCGAACGTCGAGCCACCAGCGCCCGTCGTGGCGCCCGCGGAACCCCCCGCGGTCGCCGTGCTGCCGCTGCCCGCACCGATCAGCCCGGTCGACCACTCGTCGCAGGCGGCCCCGCCCCTGATGACGGCACCACCGGCCACCGGCGGCATCGGCGCTATGTGGGGGTTGGCGGGCCTGATCCTCGCACCGCTGGCCGGGATCTGGCTGGGATACCGTCAGGCGCGTGCCAACAGGGCCGCCGACCAACTGACGTCGTCGCTCGCGAGTCGCTGAGCGCGAATCCTGGTTGCACATCGGTGAATCCAGGGTATGCCCCTGCGATGAGCACACCCCGCTTGGTCGTCATCGGTAGTGGCCCCGCCGCCATCAGCGCAGTCGAGGCGTACAGCGAGCGGCAGCCAGAGGCGCACATCCGCATCCTCACCGCCGACGACCGGCCGCCCTACGAACGCCCACCGTTGAGCAAGGACTTCCTGCGCGGTGACACCGACGACGTGGACTTGCACCCTCGGCAGTGGTTCGACGAGCGGGCGATCGAGCTCACCTTGGAGTCGCCGGTGCGGCGCATCGACGTCGGGCGACGTGTCGTCGAAGCCGCAGGCGGCCAGTTCGACTACGACGCGTTGATCGTGGCGTCGGGGGCCAGCCCGAAACCGCTCGAGGTGCCGGGTGGTGAGCGGGCATTGCTGCTCCGTTCGCTGTCGGACTCCGCGCGGTTGCGTACTGCTGCGGGTGCGGCGCGCTCGGCCGTGGTGATCGGTGCGGGGTTCATCGGTTGTGAGGCTGCGGCGTCGCTTGCCCTCATGGGCCTCGAGGTGACCCTGGTGGCGCCCAGCGAGGTGCCGCAGCAGAAGCGGCTGGGCGACGAGGCGGGGCGGAGGATCAAGGCCCTCGTCGAGGCGACGGGTGCGCGCTTCGCCGGCGGTTCGGGCGTGGCGTCGATCGACGGCGATGCCGTGCGCCTCGACGACGGTCGGACCATCACTGCCGACCTCGTCCTGGCGGCGACCGGCGTGGCGCCCAACGGGGCGATCGCGGAAGCGGCGGGCATCTCGCTCGAAGATGGTCGCATCCTGGTGGGCGCCGACATGCGCACGAACGTCGACGGCGTGTACGCCGCAGGCGACGTCGCGAAGGCGGTGAACTCCACCGCCGGGCGGGCGCTGGCAGTCGAGCACTGGCAGGACGCGATGGATCACGGTGAGGTCGCCGGCGCCTCCGCGGCGGGTGACGACGCATCCTGGTCCAGCGTGCCGGGCTTCTGGACCGAGATCGGCGACGCCGCCGTGAAGTACCACGCCTGGGGCGACGGGTACGACCGAAGCCGGTTCGTCGAGCGAGACGGTGGCTTCACCGTCTGGTACGAATCCGAGGGTCGCGCCGTCGGCGTCCTGACCTACGAGTCCGACGACGACTACGACCTCGGCGAGGAACTCATCGCCGCGGGCAAGCCCGCGCCGACTAGCGCCTGAGGTCCTTGCGCAGGATCTTGCCGGAGGCGGACTTCGGGATGGCGTCGATGAACTCGACTTGGCGCACCTTCTTGTACGGGGCGACCTGGCCGGCCACGAACTCCATCACCGCGGCCGCATCGAGGTCGTCCCGATCGGAGTTCTGCTTGACGACGAACGCCTTCGGGATCTCCTCACCGGAATCGGCGTCGTGCACGCCGATCACTGCGGCGTCGGCGATCGCTGGATGGCTCAGCAGGACGGCCTCGAGTTCTGCCGGCGGCACCTGGTAGCCCTTGTACTTGATCAGTTCCTTGAGCCGGTCGACGATGTAGACGCATCCGGTGGAGTCCACGCGGGCAAGGTCGCCGGTGTGGAGGAAGCCGTCGTCGTCGATGGTCTCGCGGGTGGCCTTCTCGTTGTTCAGGTAGCCGGCCATGACGTTCGGCCCCTTGAACCACAGCTCACCGGTGTCGCTGAGACCCGTTGCGGGCGGGTTTATCTCGTTGCCCGTCTCCGGATCGATGATCTTGCTGGTCGCGTTGGGCACCGTCCACCCGCACGAGCTGAGCGGGGCGACCGTTCCCACCATCTCCTGGCCGCCGTCGAACGGCGACACGTGGCTCACGGGGCTCAGCTCGCTCATGCCGTAGCCCTGCACCAGCGCGCACCCCAGTCGCTCCGCCACGGCGCGACCCAGGTCCTCGTCCAGCGGCGCCGCACCGGACATGATGCCGCGCAGGCTCGACAGGTCGAACTCCTCGATCAGCGGATGCTTCGCCAGCGCCACGGCGACCGGCGGCGCGATGAACGCATAGGTGCACTTGCGCTCGGCGATGTTGCGAAGGAACTCGGTCAGGTCGAAGCTCGGCATGATGACGAGCTGCGCGCGGGCGTGCATCGCGGCGTTCAACAGCACTGTCATGCCGTAGATGTGGAAGAACGGGAGCACCGCCAGGATGCGGTCGTCGGACTGCATGCCCTGCAGCGGCCGGATCTGCGCCACGTTGGCGGTGAGATTGCGGTGGGTGAGCATGACGCCCTTGGGATTTCCCGTGGTGCCCGAGCTGTACGGCAGCACCGCGAGGTGCTCGGCCGGGTCGAACGTCACCTCGGGCGCGGGCAGTGCCGGGCCGAGCAGGTCGTCGGCGTTGGGGTGCCCGTCGGCCCCGACGCCGGGCCCGTCCAACACGGCCAGCGCAGCGTCGTCGAGTCCGACCGCCGCAGCGGCCTCGGCGGCCTGGGGGAGTAGCACGGACACGGTGACCAGCATCTTGGCCTGCGAGTCGGTCAGTTGCTTGGCGATGTCCTTCGCGGTGAACAGCGCGTTGACCGTGGTCGCGGTGGCGCCCGAGCGAAGGATGCCGTGGAATGCGATCGCGAATGCGGAGCTGTTGGGCGCCAACAGTGCGACGACGTCGCCGACGCCTATGCCGCGTTCGGCCAGCGCGCCTGCGAAGGCGTCGATCTTGCTGATCATGTCGCGGTAGCTGGTCTCGGTACCGGTCTTGGCGTCGAAGAGGGCGATGCGGTCGGCATCGGACTCGTCGAGATCACCGAACAGGTAGTCGTAGACACTCGTCGTCGGAACGTGGACCTGGGGGAAGGGGCTGTCGAAACTCATCTCGCGTCCGATCGAACCATGTCGCTGGAGTTGCCGGTCAACGTTGGTCGAGTTGCTCGATCAGTCTGCGCGATGCGACCAGACGAAACGACGTGTCGACCAGTTCGGCGACCTCGGTCCAGTCGACCTCGGCCACGGAGAAGTCCAAGCCCAGCCACCCGTAGGGGCCCAGATAGGCGGGGTAGAACACCCGCGGGTCGTCCTCGAGCGCGGCACGATCGGAGTCGTCGACCTTGACCAGCACGCAGTTCGGCACGGTGCGCATCGGGCCCGGTTCCTTGATGCTGCCGCCGTAGATCGCGAACATCTTGGGGGCGCAGAACACCGGTCGGCCGTGGGACACCTTCTCGAAGGCGTCGGGGAAGCCCAGGGCGATGGCCCGTAGCTCGGCCAGCCCAGGATCGTCCTCGCGGAACGCGATCGGGTGCGGCACGTGGTCATGCTATCCGATCGAGCGAGCTGATAGCTTAGGCAAGGCTTACCTATTCGTGACGTGGTGTTCGCAGCCGAAGGAGTGCCGTGCCGACGACGTGGCTCGACAAGTTGGCCCAACAGACCCGGCGGGCAGGGACGTTCGCCCACCCGCATCGCGCCGCGGTGCTCCTCGACAACCCGGTACGCCGCGCCGTCTCGAACCCCCGGGCGACCGTCCACCACCTGGCGCTGACCGGAGCCGAGCGGGTACTCGAAGTCGGCCCGGGCCCGGGCTTCTACAGCGTCGCCATCGCCCAACGCCTCACCACGGGCCGACTGCACCTGTTCGACCTCCAGCCGCAGATGCTCGAACGCGCCCAGCGCAAGCTCGCCAGGAACGGCTTCCGCGACGTCGGATTCCACACCGGCGACGCCGGCCGCGGGATCGCGCTGCCGGACGACTCGTTCGACGTCGCCTTCCTCGCCATGGTCATCGGCGAGGTGTCCGACCCACGGAGATGCCTGCGATCGCTCGCGCGGGTCGTGCGGCCAGGCGGTCTGCTGGTGTTGCTCGAAGGCTTCCCCGACCCCGACCCGCTGCCCGCCGCAGCGCTACGCGAGATGGCCGAGGAGGCCGGCTTCTGGTACTGCGACACCATCTCCGACACCTGGCACGACGTCGTTCGGTTCCGTCGCCCGCAGTGATCCCGAGCGCGGCCGAGGTGTCGGCCGGCTCGGATAATCTGCCTGGGTGAACGCCGAGCCCGAAACGCCCGCCGATCCCGTCGCACCGGACGTCCGGCGCGCGTGGCAGGAACTGGCCGAGGAAGTGCGAGGCCATCAGTTCCGCTACTACGTCAAGGACGCGCCCGTCATCTCCGACGGCGAGTTCGACGCGCTGCTCGGCCGGCTCAACGCGATGGAGGAGGAACACCCCGAGCTGCGTGTGCCGGACTCGCCGACGCAGTTGGTCGGCGGTGCGGGCTTCGCCACCGAGTTCGCCCCCGCGGACCACCTCGAGCGGATGCTCAGCCTGGACAACGTGTTCAACTCCGAGGAACTCAGCGCCTGGGCCGCGCGGCTGACCAGCGAGGTGGGCGACGACCCGGAGTTCTTGTGCGAACTGAAGATCGACGGCGTCGCACTCGCGCTGGTCTACCGCGACGGCAAGCTGGAACGGGCGGCCACCCGCGGCGACGGCCGCACCGGCGAGGACGTCACGCTGAACGCCCGCACCATCGACGACGTGCCCGAGAGGCTCACGCACAACGATGAATACCCGGTGCCCAGGGTGCTCGAGGTGCGCGGCGAGGTGTTCTTCCGGGTCGCCGACTTCGAGGAACTCAACGCCGGACTGGTCGCCGAGGGCAAGGCGCCGTTCGCCAACCCGCGCAACAGCGCGGCGGGATCGCTGCGGCAGAAGAACCCGGCCATCACCGCCCGCAGGCGGCTGCACATGATCTGTCACGGCCTCGGCCGCACCGAGGGGTTCACGCCCACGACGCTGCACGATGCGTACCTCGCGCTGAAGGCGTGGGGATTGCCGGTCTCGACCCACGCCACCCGCGTCAAGGGCGTCGCCGCGGCCGCCGAGCAGGTGACCTACTGGGGCGAGCACCGCCACGACGTCGAGCACGAGATCGACGGCCTCGTCGTCAAGGTCGACGACGTGTCACTGCAACGGCGGCTCGGCGCCACGTCGCGGGCACCCCGGTGGGCGATCGCGTACAAGTACCCACCGGAGGAGGCCACGACCAAGCTCCTCGACATCCGGGTCAACGTCGGGCGCACCGGGCGGGTCACCCCGTTCGCGTACATGGAACCGGTGAAGGTGGCCGGTTCGACGGTCGGGTTGGCGACGCTGCACAACGCCTCGGAGGTCAAGCGCAAGGGCGTGCTGATCGGCGACACCGTCGTGATCCGCAAGGCAGGCGACGTGATTCCCGAGGTGCTCGGCCCGGTCGTCGACGCGCGCGACGGCTCCGAGCGCGAGTTCGTGATGCCCACCGAGTGCCCGGAGTGCGGCACCACGCTGGCGCCCGCCAAGGAGGGCGACGCCGACATCCGCTGCCCCAACGCCCGAACCTGCCCAGCGCAGTTGCGAGAGCGCGTGTTCCACGTCGCCGGCCGCGGTGCGTTCGACATCGAGGGACTGGGCTACGAGGCGGGCATCGCCCTGCTGCAGGCAGGCGCGATCACCGACGAGGGCGACCTGTTCACCCTCACCGAGGACGACCTGCTGCGCACGCAGCTCTTCACCACCCAGAAGGGAGAGCTGTCGGCCAACGGCAAGCGGCTGCTGGCCAACCTGGGCAAGGCCAAGCAGCAGGCGCTGTGGCGCGTGCTGGTGGCGCTGTCGATCCGGCACGTCGGGCCCACCGCCGCGCGGGCGCTGGCGAGCGAGTTCGGCAGCCTCGAGGCGATCGAGGCCGCCTCCGAGCAGCAGCTGGCGTCGTCCGAAGGCGTGGGGCCAACGATCGCCGCGGCGGTCGTCGAGTGGTTCACCGTCGACTGGCATCGCGCGATCGTCGACAAGTGGCGCGCCGCGGGCGTGCGCATGGCCGACGAACGGGACGCCTCGATCGAACGCACGTTGGACGGAATGTCGATCGTGGTCACCGGATCGCTGACCGGCTTCTCCAGGGACGAGGCCAAGGAGGCGATCCTCGCGCGCGGCGGCAAGGCAGCGGGGTCGGTGTCGAAGAAGACGGCCTACGTCGTCGCAGGCGACGCCCCGGGCTCGAAGTACGACAAGGCAATCGAATTGGGCGTGCCGGTGCTCGACGAGGACGGGTTCCGGCGACTGCTGGACAACGGCCCGGAACCCACGGCCGAGCCGGAGCCGGACTCAGAACCCGAAGACGCCTAGCGGTAACCGCGCCGCATGTCCTCGACGACGCGCGGGTTGTCGAGCGTCGAGGGCTCGAGCGTGACGGGGGCGACGTCGCCACCGAACACCGTCGCGGCGTCGAGCACGCTCTGGTCCAGGAACCGAAGCGGCGGAACGTCGTTGGGCATCTTCGGCATCGGGGGTTCGGTGCCGCGCCGGGCCAACGCGAAGCCCCAGTCGCCGAACGTCGGGACGTCCACGTGGTACGGCGTCACCGCGTACCCCGCCGACCGGATCGTCGACACCGTGCGCCAGAACGCCATCGGCGTCGAGTACGGGCTACCGGCCTGCACCACGACCAGTGCGTCGGGGGCCAGCACGCGGGTCAGCAGAGCGTAGAACTCCGTCGAATACAGCCTGCCCAGGACCGGGTTGTCCGGATCCGGCATGTCGACGATCACCGCGTCGAACCCGCCGGGGGGCAGCAACGTCGGGTCGGGATCGCGCAGCCACGTCATGGCGTCGGCGATGACCACCCGCACCCGGGGGTCGTCGAGCGAGCCGGCGTTGGCCTCGCGCATCGTCGTGCGGGCCAGGCGCACCACGTCTGGGTCGAGTTCGACCTGGACGATGTCCTCGATCCCGGGTTCACGCAGCAGTTCCCGCGCGGCGAGGCCGTCGCCGCCGCCCAGCACGAGCACCGACCGCGCGCCTGCGCCGAGTGCCGGGTACACCAGGCTCTCGGTGTAGCGGTACTCGTCTCGGGTCGAGAACTGCAGGCCGCCGTCGAGATACAGGCGCATGTCCGATCCGCGCCGAGTCACGACGATCTCCTGGTAGGCCGAGCGCTCGTAGGCGATGATCGGATCCGCGTACAGACGCTGACGCGACGTGGTCTCGATCCCGTTCGCGCTCACCATCACCCCGGCCAGCGTCACGAAGGCCGCCGCGAGCACGCACAGCGCGCCGGCGAGCTGGCGGACGCCGACCACCGACCGCAGCACGAACACCGCCACCACCGCCGCCGCGACGAGGTTGACCATGCCGGTGACCGCCGCGCCGCGGATCATCCCGAGCGTCGGGAGGACGAGGAACGGCCAGGCCAGCCCGCCGAGCAGTGCCCCCAGGTAGTCGGCTGCGTTCAGGTTCGCCAGTACCCGGCCCGCGTCGGTCGCACCCGCGGTGCGCCCGCGTTGCAGCAACGTCATCAACAGCGGCACCTCTGCACCGACGAGGACGCCGATCAGCGCCGTGCCCAGCACGAGCACCCAGGTCGAACTGCCGATGAAGGCGAACGTCACGTACAGCACCGCCGCCGACAGCCCGCCGATGATGCCGAGCAGCGTCTCCACCGCGATGAAGGTGATGGCGGCGTGGCCCAGCAGGGGCTTGACCAGCAGGCCGCCCACCCCGAGGGCGGCGACGTACCCGGCGACGATCAGCGACGTCGCGACGATCCCGCCGCCGTTGAGGCTCGCCGAAAGCGTCAGCAGCGCAAGCTCGTAGATCAATCCGCACGCCGCGCAGGCGGCCACGGCCGCGAGCAGTACCGAGCGCCATCGCGGGGAACGCGTGGGCTCGGCGCCTGGCTCGGACACCCCTGGCGACCCCGCCGGATCCGCCGCCACGGTCACGACAGGGCCGCGGCGTTGACCCCTCCCACGGCCAGCATGATCACGGCGGTCGCGATCGCCGCCGGGTGCAGCCGCTCGGCCTCGACGAGGTCGCGGAACCGTCCGGGCACCACGGCTTCGAGCACCGCGAGAGCCGCGCCCTGCAGCGCCACGCCGATCAATCCGTAGACCAGGGCGTCGAACAGCCCCTGTGCCAGTTCATCGGCGCTTGCCAGGATCGACGACACGACCACCAGTGCGAGTGCGGCGTACATGGCCGACGCGACGGCCACCGCGTTCGGCCGGTACTCGACGAACACCAGGCGACGCAGCTTGCCCGGGGTCAGCAGGTCGACCACGACGAAGCCAACGCCGAGCACCACCACTCCGACGGCGAAGTACAGCACCGCCGCGACGACGTTCTGCAGCGTCGACTCGGCGCTGAGGGATCCGAACTCCACGAGGGCCTGATGCATCGGTGTCTCCTATGTCTTGGTCCGGGTGGGGCGCTACTTGGGGCCGTCGGGTCCGCCGGAGCCGCCGCCCGTTCCGCCGCCGGACCCGCCCGCCGGTGATCCAGGAAAGAACCCCGGACCGAGGAAGATGAAGGCGCCCCCGCTGTACCCGCCGCGACGAATGTCCTCGACGCGAATCGTGCACGGCCGGTTGCCATCCGGACCGATCGCGACGATGTCGTCGTCGTAGCGCAGGTACTCGGTGCCGCGATCGGAGGCGCGAGCGTGGGGCTCGCGGACGGCCGACAGTTCGTCGGCCACGCTGGCCGGTCGGCCCGAGCACTCGTACAGGTTGGCGTCTGCGGTGGTGGCGTACCGCTGATAGGTGCGGTCGATGTGGGACCGGATGTCCGGCGTCGCGCTCGCGCCGAGGGCGAGGCACAGCACGGCAGCGAGTGCGAGCACGCCGGACAGCAGGAACAGCCGCCCGCGGCTCACGGCTGCCACCTGCTCTGGGTGTGCACGACGGTCCCGCCGTGCGCGGCGGGGTACAGATGCCACGTCCGCCAGCGCCAGCCCGGGCCGTCGGGTGCGGCCGTGAGCGCGGTCAGCGCCGCGTCGTCACCGGGGAACGTGCCGCCGAGCCAGCCGGCGTCGTCCGCGCAGCACCTGCGCAGCTCGGCCGCGAGCGCCCGGAACGACGGCTCGTCGTGTTCGGTGCTGCTCGACGTCAATTCGTAGCCGGGGGCGTCGGCATGGTGAGGCAGGTGGTCATCGGAGGTCGGCGCGATGCACGAGACCTGCTCGGAGAAGGGTGCGCCGTCGTGCTCGGCGGTGATGACGTGCGAGGCGCCGAGGATGCCCAGCGTCAGCGCTCCGCCGCGGGGGTGGTCGAGGCGGTGCGTGGCCAGCGGACGTGGGGCAGCGGCGTTGAGTGCCAGCCGCAGGACGGCGCCGCTGATGTCGGTGGGTATGACTGCGAGTTCGTGCAACGGCAAGGGCGTGACCTACGCGCCGGCCGGCGGAGCCGGGTAGACGGTCAGCTCGCCGGGCCGCACCTTGGTGCCGACCGAGATCTCCCATGGCATCCCGGGCGCCCAGCGTTCGAAGCCGAGGAGTTTGGTCTCGTCGTCATTGGCGTAGTCGACGAAGTCGACCTCGCCGCCTGCGGGCAGCCCGGTGGTGCCCTCGGTCGTGTAGCCGGCGCTGCCGCGCTCGGTCTCGCGGAAGCGGATGCCGTCGACGACGTGCTCGCCGCCCGGCTCGAGTTGAAGGTCGTTGCGGCGTAACCACGTCACCAGCTCCAGTCGGCCCTCGTCCTCCTCCACGCTGAACCACACCGGCTGGGTGCCGGAGGCGGAGTCGTCGCCCTTGCCGCCCTCGAGGAGGTGCTCCCACCACACGAACGGGCCCTGGCGCAGCGTGACCGAACCGCGGACGACGTAGTCGGTGCTGCCGTGGCTGACGATGGCGCCGGGACCGAGCTGGGTGGGGCCGAACGTGGCGGTCTGCGAGGCGAACTGCAGCGGATCCTCTCGCTGCTTCGGGGCGCCCTTCTTGGGTCGCCGCAGTGCCATGACGAAGACCACGACGGCGGCGAGGCCCAGCAGGATCGCCAGGATGACCAGTAGATCTCCCACGCGGAACCCCCTGAAACGCCGACGAATGGAATCACTTCACCGTACAGCGCGGCCAAAGCCGCTCTTCAGCGAACTCTCAGCGAAGGATGGTCGCGACGATGCCCGCGAGGTAGCCGAGCCGCGCGACCTCCGAGGGCCGGAACGCCGGACCGCCGGGGCGGCCGAGCAGTACCGCGGTGTTGGCGTCACCCAGCGGGGCGGCGGCCAGGGTGGTGTCGATGTCGCGCCACACCTGCGGCAGCCATTCGGCGGTACCGTCGAGGGCCAGGGCGCGCTCCAGCGGCAGCCAGGGCGCTGCGGCGGCCTGGGTCTCGGGAGCGCCGTGGCTGCCCGCGACGCGCTCGGGCCCGGAGTCGGTGAGGCGCACCACCGTGCACCATCCGACGCGCAATACCTTCGGCGCTTCGTCGACGAGCACCTGCAGTTTCGCCTGCGTGCCGCGCGCTGCCGCGATGTGGTCGACCAGCTCGAGTTCGCGGTGCGCCTCCAGCAGCCCGGTGTGCGGCCGGATGCTGTCGACGTACACGCCTTCCAGCCGTTCGGCGGCGGTGATCAGCATGTCGGGCATCGCGCCGGGAGGCAGATCCACCACGAGATCGTCCACGGCGTATCCGGCACCCCGCTCGACGACGTCGAGGGACAGGATGTCCGCGCCGACCGACCCGAGGGCCACGGCGAGCGATCCGAGGCGGCCGGGCCTGTCCTCGAGTTCGACTCGCAGTAGATATGACGGCACGCGCACAGCCTTGCACGGAGGGCAGGAGCGGAGCGACTCGGGAAGTCAACCCAGGGCAGCACGTGAGCACCCCGGCCGTGGCCACCACTAGGCTTCCTTCACGTGTCTCAGATATCGCGGGACGACGTCGCTCACCTCGCGCGTCTCGCCCGGCTCTCCCTGACCGACGGCGAGCTCGAGGGCTTCGCCGGCCAACTCGACGCGATCCTGGCCCACGTCGGCCAGATCCAGGCCGTCGACGTCACCGGAGTCGAGGCCACCGACAATCCGCTCGCGGCCCGGCGGGCTGCGGCGAAGCGACCCGCGGACGGGCTGAGCGACGTCACCCGGCCCGACGTCGTCGATCCGTGCCTGACGCAGGACGAGGCGCTCGCCGCCGCGCCCAACGCGACCGAGGGCAGGTTCGCGGTGCCGCGCATCCTGGGAGACGCCGAATGACTGACCTGACCCGCCTGGACGCGGCGACGCTCGGCGCCCGGATCGCGGCCAAGGAGGTGTCCTCGGTCGAGGTCACCCAGGCGCACCTGGACCAGATCGCCGCCACCGACGACCGCTACCACGCGTTCTTGCACGTCGCGGGCGACGAGGCGCTGGCCGCCGCGGCCACCGTCGACGCATCGATAGCCGCGGGGGAGACGCTGCCGTCGCCGCTGGCCGGGGTGCCGTTGGCACTCAAGGACGTGTTCACCACCACCGACATGCCCACGACGTGTGGCTCCAAGATCCTCGAAGGCTGGCGGTCGCCGTACGACGCGACGGTGACCGCACGCTTGCGCGCTGCAGGCGTGCCGATCCTCGGCAAGACCAACATGGACGAGTTCGCCATGGGCAGCTCGACCGAGAACTCGGCCTACGGCCCCACCCGCAACCCGTGGAACGTCGACCGCGTGCCCGGTGGCTCGGGTGGCGGTAGCGCCGCGGCGCTGGCCGCGTTCCAGGCGCCCCTGGCAATCGGCTCCGACACCGGCGGCTCGATCCGTCAGCCCGCCGCACTGACCGCCACCGTCGGGGTGAAGCCCACCTACGGCACGGTCTCGCGCTACGGGCTCATCGCGTGTGCGTCGTCGCTCGATCAGGGCGGGCCGTGCGCACGCACGGTGCTGGACACCGCGCTGCTACACCAGGTGATCGCCGGCCACGATCGCCGTGACTCCACCTCGGTCGACGCCGAGGTGCCCGACGTAGTCGGCGCCGCGAGGGCCGGGGCCCACGGTGACCTCGCAGGCGTGCGAGTGGGCGTGGTCAAGCAGCTGCGCAGCGGTGAGGGCTACCAGCCCGGCGTGCTCGCGTCGTTCAACGCCGCGGTCGACCAGCTCACCGACCTGGGCGCCGAGGTCGTCGAGGTCGACTGCCCGCACTTCGACTACTCCATGGCCGCCTACTACCTGATCCTTCCCTCGGAGGTGTCGAGCAACCTCGCCCGCTTCGACGCGATGCGCTACGGACTGCGGGTCGGTGACGACGGCACGCACAGTGCCGAAGAGGTGATGGCGCTGACCCGGGCGGCCGGTTTCGGCCCAGAAGTCAAGCGCCGCATCATGATCGGTACGTACGCGCTCTCGGCCGGCTACTACGACGCCTACTACAACCAGGCGCAGAAGGTCCGCACGCTGATCGCCCGCGACCTGGACCGGGCCTACGAGAAGGCCGACGTGCTGATCTCGCCCGCGACCCCGACGACCGCGTTCCCGCTCGGCGAGAAGGTCGACGACCCGCTGGCCATGTACCTGTTCGACCTGTGCACGCTGCCGCTGAATCTCGCCGGACACTGCGGGATGTCGGTGCCGTCGGGACTCTCGCCCGACGACGGTCTGCCCGTCGGGCTGCAGATCATGGCGCCGGCGCTGGCCGACGATCGGCTCTACCGGGTGGGTGCGGCGTACGAGGCCGCACGCGGCGAGCTGCCGACCGCGCTGTAGCGGTCTGGCTCCGTGGAGCCAGCCGCAGATCACCCCGCAGGGGGATGGCGTGCGGACCGAAACGCCATAGCATTTGGCCCGTGAACAGGCCGATGGGTTTCGTGGAGTGGTTGCGGCACGGTCGCTGGTCGGCCTGGTCGTTGGTGGCGGTCACCGGGATTCTCTTTGTGGTGGCCTGGCCGACGCTCTTCCTCACCCACGAGGTTCCGGCGGCGCTGGCGCCCATCGTGGCCGGGCTGGCTGCGTTGCCGCTCCTGCTCGTCCTGGTCAATCCACTTCTGGCATGGTCGATTTCGGCCGCCTCCGCAGTGTTGATCCCGCTGTTCTTCGACCGGCTCGAGTCATGGAACTACCCGTGGCAGGTCGTGCACGTCATCGTGCTGCTGGCATCGATCGTCGCGGTGGCGTGGACCCGGCCGCTGCCGGTCGTGGTCAAGGTATGGCTGGCGTCGGCCCTGCTGTTCCTCGTGGCCATGCCCGGGCACGTGGACGGCGGTTGGGCCTTCGGCGTCACCGCCATCGTGTTCGCCGTGATGCTGGTGCGGTGGTTGGTGCTCTCGCGACGTCAGGTCGCCCAACTCGAGGAGGAGGGCGAACTGGAGCGGGCCAGGCGCACGGTGCTGCAGGAGCGCACCAGGATCGCGCGGGACCTGCACGACGTCGTCGCTCACCACATGTCGATGGTGGTGGTGTCGGCACAGACCGCGCCCTACCGCCACGCCGACGTGCCGCCCAGTCTGCAGGCGGAGTTCGACACGATCGCCGCCACCGGGCGCCAGGCGCTCAACGAGATTCGCGGACTGCTCTCAGTGCTGCGCAGCGGCTCCGAACCGGTCGAACTCGCGCCCGCTCCGACGATCGTCGACCTCCCGGCGCTGTTCACCGCGACGCAGCGGGCGGGCGTGCCGCTGACGTGGCGGATCGACGGGTCGGCCGAGTGGGTCGGGGATCTGGTCGGAACGGCGGCGTATCGCATCGTGGCCGAGTGCCTGGCCAACGCCGCGCGTCACGCACCGGGGTCGGCGGTGAACGCCGAGGTGAGCATCACCGTCGACGGTGTGGGCGTCGAGATCCGCAACGGCATGACCCACGAGTCGTGGGAGCCACCGGCCCCCGGTCTGGGCATCGCGGGCATGCGCGAGCGGGCCGCGGCGGTCGGAGGGATGGTCGCCATTCACGACACCGAGGGTGAGTTCGTCGTCTGGTCCTATCTGCCGTGCGTCCGCCCGGTTAGCGTGACGGGGTGCCCGGCCTGACGATCACCGTCTTCATCGCCGACGATCAGGCCATGGTCCGGCAGGGCTTCGGCGCACTGCTGAACGCCCAGCCGGACATCGACGTGATCGGGGACGCGGCCAACGGGCGGGACGCGGTGGCCGGTGTGCGCGCGCTGGCACCCGACGTCGTGCTGATGGACGTGCGGATGCCTGAGATGAACGGGTTGGACGCGGCGTGCGAGATCCTCACGCAGACCACGTCGAAGGTGCTGATGCTGACGACGTTCGACGTCGACGACTACGTCTATGCGGCGCTGCGCGCGGGAGCCAGCGGGTTCCTGCTCAAGGACGCGCCCGCCGAGGAGCTGATCAGAGCGGTACGGGTCATCGCCGCGGGCGAGGCGCTGCTAGCGCCCTCGGTCACCCGGCGGATGATCGCGGACCTCGTCGGCAGGCACGCCCCGCCGCGCCGCTCGGCCGACGAGCTGGCGCGCCTGACGCCGCGGGAGACCGAGGTACTCGAGGCGATGGCCCGCGGCATGTCGAACTCCGAGATCGCCGGTGAGCTGGTCGTGTCGGAGGAGACCGTGAAGACCCACGTCGGCAGGGTCTTCGCCAAGCTCGGTCTGCGTGACCGCGCCCAGGCCGTCGTGGTCGCCTACGAGTCCGGTCTGGTGTCGCCGTTCGCTCGCTGACCCGCCGTCGAGCCTCGACGGGGCGAAGCTGGCAGGATCGGTAATCATGCGCACGCGAGGAACGGACTAGACATGCGGATCGGAGTGCTCACCGGCGGCGGTGACTGTCCCGGCCTCAACGCCGTCATCCGAGCCGTCGTGCGGACGTGCAACGTCAGGTACGGCTCGACGGTGGTCGGCTTCCTCGACGGTTGGCGGGGACTGCTGGAGGACCGGCGCATCCAGCTGGCCAACGACGACCGCAACGACCGCCTGCTCGGCAAGGGCGGCACCATCCTGGGCACGGCTCGGGTCAATCCGGACAAGCTGCTCGCGGGCCTCGACCAGATCAAGCAGACGCTCGAGGACAACGGCATCGACGTGCTGATCCCCATCGGCGGCGAGGGCACGCTCACCGCGGCGCACTGGCTGTCGCAGGAGAACGTCCCGGTCGTCGGGGTGCCCAAGACCATCGACAACGACATCGACTGCACCGACGTCACATTCGGCCACGACACCGCCCTGCAGGTGGCCAGCGAGGCAATCGACCGGCTGCACAGCACCGCCGAGTCGCATCAGCGCGTGATGCTGGTCGAGGTGATGGGCAGGCACGCCGGGTGGATCGCGCTCAACGCCGGCCTGGCCTCGGGTGCGCACATGACGCTGATCCCCGAGCAGCCGTTCGACGTCGAGGAGGTCTGCCGTCTGATCAAACAGCGGTTCGTCCGCGGCGACTCGCACTTCATCTGCGTGGTGGCCGAGGGTGCCAAGCCCGCCGAGGGCTCGATGCTGCTGCGCGACGGCGGCATCGACGAATTCGGGCACGTCCGGTTCACCGGAGTCGCCCACCAGCTCGGCGTGGAGATCGAGAAGCGGATCAAGAAGGAAGTGCGCACGACGGTGCTCGGTCACGTGCAGCGTGGTGGCACCCCCACGGCGTACGACCGTGTGCTGGCGACGAGGTTCGGCGTCAACGCCGCCGACGCGGCGCACGCAGGCGAGTACGGGATGATGGTGTCGCTGCGCGGCCAGGACATCGGACGGGTGCCGCTCGCCGACGCGGTGCGCCAGCTGAAGCTGGTCCCGCAGAGCCGCTACGACGACGCCGCGGAGTTCTTCGGCTGACCTCCTCCGGCGCGCTGCCCGACCCGTCGGCCCGGCCACTAGGATCGACGCCATGACAGTCGCCACCGCAGAACTCCTCGACTACGACGAGGTGGTCGAACGTTTCGACCCCGTCATGGGCATGGAGGTCCACGTCGAGCTGTCGACGGAGACCAAGATGTTCTGCGGCTGCCCCAACCGGTTCGGTGGCGAGCCCAACACGCAGGTCTGCCCGGTGTGCCTGGGGCTGCCCGGCTCGCTGCCCGTGCTCAACCAGCAGGCCGTCGAGTCCGCGATCCGCATCGGGCTCGCGCTCAACTGCGACATCGCGCCATGGGGGCGGTTCGCCAGGAAGAACTACTTCTACCCCGACCAGCCGAAGAACTACCAGATCAGCCAGTACGACGAGCCCATCGCCGTCGACGGCTACCTCGACGTGCCGCTCGACGACGGCACCACGTGGCGCATCGAGATCGAGCGTGCCCACATGGAGGAGGACACCGGCAAGCTGACCCACCTCGGCAGTGACACCGGCCGCATCGAGGGTGCGACGACGTCGCTGCTGGACTACAACCGGGCAGGCGTCCCGCTGATCGAGATCGTCACCAGGCCCATCGAGGGCACCGGGGCCCGTGCCCCCGAGATCGCCCGCGCCTACGTCACGGCCCTGCGAGACCTGTTGCGTCGCCTGGGCGTATCGGACGTGCGCATGGACCAGGGCTCCATGCGCTGTGACTCCAACGTGTCGCTGATGCTCAAGGGCGCCACGGAGTTCGGCACCCGTACCGAGACCAAGAACGTCAACTCGCTGCGCAGCGTCGAGGTGGCGGTGCGCTACGAGATGCGGCGTCAGGCAGCCGTTCTCGAGGCGGGTGGCCGAATCATCCAGGAGACGAGGCACTTTCACGAGTCCGGCCACACCACGGCGGGCCGCAGCAAGGAAGAGGCGCAGGACTACCGGTACTTCCCGGAACCTGACCTCGAACCCGTCACCCCGAGCGTCGAACTCGTCGAGCGGCTGCGCGGCACGATTCCCGAGCTGCCGTGGCTGACCCGCAAGCGAACCCAGCAGGAGTGGGGAGTGTCCGACGAGGTCATGCGCGACCTCGTCAACGCAGGAGCCGTCGAACTCGTCGCGGCCACCGTGGATCACGGCGCATCCAGTGAGGCCGCGCGCGCCTGGTGGGGCAACTTCCTGGTGCAGAAGGCGAACGAGGCAGGCGTCGAACTCGACGCACTGCCCATCAGCCCCGCGCAGGTCGCCCAGGTCATCGGGCTGGTCGACGAGGGGAAGCTGTCGAACAAGCTCGCCCGTCAGGTCATCGAGGGCGTGCTGGCCGGTGAGGGCGAACCCGAGCAGGTGATGACCGACCGCGGCCTGGCCGTGGTCCGCGACGACTCGGTGATCAAGGCTGCGATCGAGGAGGCACTCGCCGCCAGCCCGGACATCGCCGAGAAGATCCGCGGCGGCAAGGTGCAGGCTGCCGGGGCGATCGTGGGCGCGGTGATGAAGGCCACGAAGGGGCAGGCGGATGCCGCCCAGGTGCGTGAGATGGTCATCGCGGCCTGCAGCTGAGGCGGGCCGTTCCCGTGATGACGCCACAGGATCTGGTCTACCGCCTGCTTCGGCAACCGCTGCGGCTCCTCTCGCTGCGGTCGATCGTGATCGTCGGCCAGCTCGGGGTGATCATCCTGGTGCTGGTGCTCGGCGTGTGGGTGTGGGTCGGCGTCACCAACGACCAGTACAGCCAGCTCGACCGGCGGCTGGACTCGTTGAGCAGCCTCGGTGACGTCAACACGTTGCTGCGCAGCGCCCAGGAGGAGGACCCGAGCCCGACGTCGGACGACGGCGGGTTCGTGCGGACCGCGAGGATCGGCCCCGCCACGGTGTCGAACCCCGCCGACATCGTGCTGCCCGAACTCCCGAACGGTTACTCGGACACCACGATCGACGGCGTCGCCTACCGCGTCAGGACCATCGACACCGGCACCGCGTCGATTGCGCTCGGGGCCCCGCTGGCCGACACCATCGACCGCATCGACGCCCTGCACTGGCGCGTGTTCTGGATCTGCTCGGGCGTCATCGTCGGCACGCTGCTGATCGGTTGGGTCATCTCGCTGATCATGGTCAACCCGTTCCGCATGCTGGCCCAGCAGGCCCGTGCGATCAACGCTCAGTCCAACCCGGACGAGGTTCAGGTGCGCGGGGTCTGGGAGGCCGTCGAGATCTCCGAGGCGGTCGAGGGCATGCTGGCGCGCATCGGCGACGAGCAGCAGCGCACGCGCGCGGCGCTCGAATCGGCGCGTGACTTCTCCGCCGTGGCATCCCACGAGCTGCGGACGCCGCTGACGGCCATGCGGACCAACCTCGAGGTGCTCCTGACCCTCGACCTGGGGCCGGAGCAGCGCAAGGAGGTCATCGGCGACGTCATGCGCACCCAGACCCGCATCGAGGCCACGCTGACCGCACTCGAACGCCTCGCCCAGGGCGAGTTGACGACCTTCGACGACTTCGTGCCGGTCGACGTCACCGAGCTGCTCGACCGCGCGGCGCACGACGCCAGGCACAACTACCCGGACGTCGACGTCGCGCTGGGGTCCTCGACGACCGTGCTGATGCTGGGCCTGCCCGCCGGCCTGCGCCTGGTGATCGACAACGCGATCGCCAATGCCGTCAAGCACGGCAACGCCACCCAGGTCCGGCTCAGCGTGTTGAGTTCGGCGACCGGGGTCGAGATCGCCGTCGACGACAACGGCTCCGGGGTGCCCGAGGAGGAACGCACCGCGGTGTTCGAGCGCTTCCACCGCGGCACCACGGCGTCGCGGTCGGGCTCCGGACTGGGGCTGGCGCTGGTGGCTCAGCAGGCCGAATTGCACGGTGGCACGGCGTCATTGGAGGTCAGCCCGATGGGTGGCACGCGGCTGATGCTCCGGCTGCCCGGCCCGCAGCAGCAACAACAGCTCGACGTGCCCGCCCGGCCTGCCGGCTAGGTCTTCTCGTCGCTGCTGCGCGGGAAGCCGCCCTGCGGGAACAGCGGGAACACGACGTCGTCGAGCCGCTCGGCGTCGCCGGAGGTCTTGTTGATCGTCGCGCCCCACACGTTGCCGTCGGGCGACAGCTGCAGGGCCCACACGTGGCCGCGGGTGTCCTGCCGCAGCACCTCCGGCTCGCCGGTCACGGCGCCGGTGTCGGGCGCCATGCGCACCGCGACGGTCTGCTTGGTGTTCACCAGGTTGACCAGCACCGTGCCGTCCTGCGCAGCGCAGCCCGCCACGCCGGGACGGTCGGGCCACGACCACACCGTCGACACCTTGGAATCCTTGGTGATGCGCTGCAACCGGTCGCCGGTGGGCGTGCGGTCGGTCACGTACAGCGAGCCGTCGGCAGGGTCGGTGCACAGTCCGCCGCCGGCACCGATGCCGCTGAGGGCGGTCGTGGGAGGCGCCGGGTTGACCGTCGTCGGCGCCTCGATGCGCAGCAGCTTGCCCGCCAGCGAACCGGGATCCGATGCCTGCGCGGGATTGCCCGCGTCCCCGGTCAGCACCGCAAGCGTCGTCGGGCTGGTGAACTTGAGCGCACCGGTGTTCCCGGTGGTGCCCTTCGGGATGCCGGTCAGGATGGGCTTGGGCACGTCGCCGTCGGCGATGCGGATGACCCGGTTGTCGCTCGGCGTGCTGACCAGCGCGTACATCAGCCGGTCCTGGGAGTAGGTGGGGGACAGCACGATGTCGAGCAGCCCGCCGTCACCGGACGGATCCACCGGCAGCACCAGCTTGACCTTGGGTTCGGCGTTGGTCGCCACTTCCTTCACCGCGCCGGTCAGCCGCTCGGCGACCAGGGCCGACTTGCTGTCCGGCCCCATGATCAGGCCGCTGGTGCTCTCCAGGCAGCCCTGCATGACGCCAGGCGCGGGGCACTCCTTGGGGAACGGCTGACCCGGCAGCGGGGGCGGGGGAGGCGGCGGGGAACTCGACCCGGGCTCGAGCGCCGGCTCAGTGGTGAACGGTTCGGACTGGGCTGCATCGAATCGCGCGCAGCCGGACCCGACCAGCAACGCGCTGCACAGCAGCACCAGCACACCCCGGATCGGCCGGTGCAGTCTCATGCAGGCCAGGTTACGGATCGTTCGGCGATGCGCGCCACGTCGGGGCGAGCGGAGCGACGGGGAATGAGCGGGGCGAGCGGAGCGACGGGGAATGAGTTAGGCCCGTGTCACGGCTGTGCAACGACGTCCGAATGCGACGCGCCAATCCACGGCTCGGGGGTGACGAGCACTTACGCTGGGTTTCGTGACCAGTACCTCACACGATCCGCGCGCCTGGCAACGGCCCGATGGCCTCGAAGGCTCGGCCGAGCGGCCTGCGTCGGCCCGCCTGGTCGACCCCGAGGACGACGTCCCTTCGACTTCCTACTCCGGCGACATGGCGACCACGGCCATACCCCGCTACGAGGCGTCGCCGCCCCAGCAGCAGTCCCCGTTCCAACTCCTCGGCGACCCCGAACCGCTGCCGTACGTGCAGCCGCACACCCGGCACGCCGTGAACCCCGCCGAGCCGGTCGAGATCGGTCCCGACCCGATGGTCGACGACCGGGTGCGTTCCGCGGGCAAGCGCGGCACCCAGGACCTGGGGCTGATGCTGCTGCGCGTGGGCCTCGGCGCGTTGTTCATCGCCCACGGCCTGCAGAAGGCCTTCGGACTCTGGGGTGGCCAGGGTCTCGGCGGCTTCGAGCAGTCGCTCGCCGACCTGGGTTACCAGCACGCGGGCATCCTGACCTACGTCGGCGCGGGCGCCCAGATCGCCATCGGCGCGCTCCTGGTGCTCGGGCTGTTCACCCCGCTGGCGGCTGCGGCCGCGGTGGCGTACCTGGTCAACGCGCTGCTGGCGGCGGTCGTCGCGCAGCCCGAGGGTGGGCACTTCCCGTTCTTCCTGCCGGACGGCCACGAATATCAGGTGGTGCTGCTGGTGCTCGCCGCCGCGCTGTGCCTGACCGGCCCCGGCCTGTACGGCTTCGACGCCGGGCGGGGTTGGGCTCGGCGCCCGTTCATCGGGTCGCTCGCCGCGCTGCTGCTGGGCATCGGCGCAGGCGTCGCGGTGTGGGCGCTGCTGAACGGCGTCAACCCGCTCGCCTGAGACGGGTAGGTCCGGGTCAGTCGTAGGGGTTGGGCACCCGACCGCCGCTGGCCTCGGTCAGCTGGGGCAGCGTCGTGAACGTCACTGCCGGCAGGCGGAGCGCCGACCCGTCCTTGAGTCGGGCCAGCGCCCACGATCGCTTGTCGAACTGCAGACCGTCGACGTCGCCCCACGGCACGGTCCGGCTGCCGAACAACGTCCGGGCGGTCACGGTGTCTCGGTCGGCGATCGTGCGGTAGCGGAACACGGCCACGCCCGCGATCAGAGGCACGATCAGCAGCGCCGTGCCCCACACCGGCAGGGCCATCACGATGCTCAGCAGTGCCACGGTGAAGAACCCGACCGCCAGCAGTGCCGTCGGTGCAATCCTGATGACCACGGGCTTTGGGGCCGCGTTCGCTTCCGGCGCAGGCTTCTTCCGATTCACCAGACCATCCTCCCACTGCGGGGGGAGGACCGGAATTTGACCTTTGACCAGTGCGAGGACTACCGTCACCGCTATGCAGAGCTTCGGCATTCTCGTAGTAATTGGTTCGCGCGTTGGTGCGTAACCAGACTGACTGACCAGTCGGGAGCTACGAACACCGACGCGCACCCTCGTACAGCGGAAGCTGACGGGGGTTTTTTGTTGCCCCAGAAACGCACGACCCGATATCAGGACTGAAGAGGACACCGTGAGCGCACCCACCACGCGACCGCCGGCATCCACGCACCGCAGCAGCGGCGCGCCAGCCGTCCCCACCGCATCCGCACCGCAGCCGAGAAGGGTTGCCCCCGTTGAGATGACGGGTGCCCAGGCGGTCATCCGGTCGCTCGAGGAACTCGACGTCGACGTGATCTTCGGCATCCCCGGCGGTGCCGTGCTGCCGGTGTACGACCCGCTGTTCGACTCGGTGAAGCTGCGCCACGTGCTGGTCCGCCACGAGCAGGGCGCAGGCCACGCCGCCAGCGGCTACGCCCACGCCACCGGCAAGGTCGGCGTCATGATGGCGACGTCGGGTCCCGGTGCGACCAACCTCGTCACTCCGCTGGCCGACGCGCAGATGGACTCGATCCCGGTGGTCGCGATCACCGGACAGGTCGGTCGCGGGCTGATCGGCACCGACGCCTTCCAGGAAGCCGACATCTCGGGCATCACGATGCCGATCACCAAGCACAACTTCCTCGTCCGCGAGGGCGACGACATCGCCAGGGTGATCGCGGAGGCGTTCCACATCGCGAGTTCGGGTCGCCCCGGCGCCGTGCTGGTCGACATCCCCAAGGACATCCTGCAGGGGCAGTGCACCTTCAGCTGGCCGCCGGTGATGGACCTGCCCGGCTACAAGCCGAACACCAAGCCGCACAGCAGGCAGATCCGGGAGGCCGCCAAGCTCATCGCGGCCGCCAGCAAGCCGGTCCTCTACGTCGGCGGCGGTGTCATCCGCGGTGACGCGAGCGAGCAGCTGCTGGAACTGGCGGAGTTGACCGGGATCCCGGTCGTCACCACGCTGATGGCCCGCGGTGCGTTCCCCGACAGCCACGAGCAGAACCTGGGCATGCCCGGGATGCACGGCACCGTCGCCGCGGTCGGCGCGCTGCAGAAGAGCGATCTGCTGATCGCGCTCGGCACGCGCTTCGACGACCGGGTGACCGGGCAGCTGTCGTCGTTCGCGCCGGAGGCCAAGGTGATCCACGCTGACATCGACCCCGCCGAGATCGGCAAGAACCGGCACGCCGACGTGCCGATCGTGGGCGACGTCAAGGCCGTCATGACCGACCTGGCCGAGGCGTTGCGCCGGGATGGAACGTCGAAGGACACGCTGGATCTCGAGGACTGGTGGAAGTACCTGAACAACGTGCAGGCCACCTACCCGCTGAGCTACGACCCGCAGAGCGACGGCAGCCTCAGCCCGGAGTACGTCATCGAGACGCTGAGCCGCATCGCAGGCCCGGACGCGGTGTACGTCGCCGGCGTCGGTCAGCATCAGATGTGGGCGGCGCAGTTCGTCAAGTACGAGAAGCCGCGCACGTGGCTGAACTCCGGTGGTCTCGGCACGATGGGTTACGCCGTGCCCGCGGCGATGGGCGCTAAGTTCGCCCGGCCCGAGGCCGAGGTCTGGGCCATCGACGGTGACGGCTGCTTCCAGATGACCAATCAGGAACTGGCGACCTGCGCGGTCGAGGGTGCGCCGATCAAGGTGGCGCTCATCAACAACGGCAACCTGGGCATGGTGCGGCAGTGGCAGACGCTGTTCTACGGCGAGCGCTACAGCCAGACCAACCTGTCCACGCACAGCCACCGCATCCCGGACTTCCTCAAGCTGGCCGAAGCGCTGGGCTGCGTCGGATTGCGTTGCGAGCGAGCTGAAGACGTCGAGGACGTCATCAACCAGGCGCGGGCGATCAACGACCGTCCGGTGGTCATCGACTTCATCGTCGGCGCCGACGCCCAGGTGTGGCCGATGGTGGCCGCAGGCACGGGCAACGACGAGATCATGGCGGCGCGCAACATCCGCCCGCTGTTCGACAACGAGGATCAGGTGTAGAGAACGATGACCACGACGATTCACACCCTCTCGGTCCTCGTCGAGGACAAGCCCGGCGTGCTCGCGCGCGTCGCATCGCTGTTCTCGCGCCGCGGCTTCAACATCCAGTCGCTCGCGGTCGGAGCCACGGAGCAGAAGCACCTCTCGCGGATGACGATCGTGGTCGCCGTCGACGACTTCCCGCTCGAGCAGATCACCAAGCAGCTCAACAAGCTGGTCAACGTGATCAAGATCGTCGAGCAGGACGAGGACAACTCGGTGTCGCGTGAGCTGGCACTGATCAAGGTCCGTGCCGACGCGGCCACCCGCGGTCAGATCATCGAGGCGGTGAACCTGTTCCGTGCGAAGGTGGTCGACGTGTCGGCGGAGTCACTGGTCGTCGAGGCCACCGGCACGCCTGGCAAGCTCGAGGCGCTGCTCAACCTGCTGGAGCCATACGGTATTCGTGAGATCGCGCAGTCCGGCATGGTGACGTTGGCCCGCGGGCCGCGCGGCATGGTCACCACCAAATAGTCTTCGGTTACGGAAGAGAAAAGGAAATATCAAGTGGCAGTAGAGATGTACTACGACGACGACGCGGACCTGTCGATCATCCAGGGACGCAAGGTCGGCGTGATCGGGTACGGCAGCCAGGGACACGCGCACTCGTTGAGCCTGCGCGACTCCGGCGTCGAGGTGAAGGTCGGTCTCAAGGAGGGCAGCAAGTCCCGTGAGAAGGTGACCGAGCAGGGTCTCGAGGTCGACACCCCCGCCGAGGTCGCCAAGTGGGCCGACGTGATCATGCTGCTGGCGCCCGACACGGCGCAGGCGGAGATCTTCTCCACCGACATCGAGCCGAATCTCGTCGCGGGCAATGCGCTGTTCTTCGGCCACGGCCTGAACATCCACTTCGACCTGATCCAGCCTGCCGACGACATCACCGTCGGCATGGTGGCGCCCAAGGGCCCCGGCCACCTGGTGCGCAGGCAGTTCGTCGACGGCAAGGGCGTTCCCGCGCTGATCGCGGTCGACCAGGACCCCACCGGTGAAGGCGAGGCGCTCGCACTGTCCTACGCCAAGGGCATCGGCGGCACTCGGGCCGGCGTCATCAAGACCACGTTCAAGGAGGAGACCGAGACCGATCTCTTCGGCGAGCAGGCCGTGTTGTGCGGCGGCACCGAGGAACTGGTCAAGGCAGGCTTCGAGGTCATGGTCGAGGCGGGCTATGCCCCCGAGATGGCCTACTTCGAGGTGTTGCACGAACTGAAGCTGATCGTCGACCTGATGTACGAGGGCGGCATTGCACGGATGAACTACTCGGTCTCCGACACCGCGGAGTTCGGCGGCTACATCTCGGGCCCGCGCGTCATCGACGCCGACACCAAGGACCGGATGCGCGCCATCCTCAAGGACATTCAGGACGGCAGCTTCGTGAAGCGGCTCGTCGCGAACGTCGAGGGCGGCAACAAGGAACTCGAGGGCCTGCGCAAGGAGAACGCCGAGCACCCCATCGAGGTCACCGGCAAGAAGCTGCGCGACCTGATGAGCTGGGTCGACCGGCCGATCACCGAGACCGCTTAGTATCACCACGTCTTCGGCGCGTTTCGGGAGCACTCGATGCTCCCGAAACGCGCCGAACTCGTTCCTACGGTCAGTCCTCGAGGGGGTCGTGACCCCAGTTCATCAGCGAGTAGCGCCAGTGCGTGTTCTCGACGTCCCCCTTGGGGCGCTGCGCGGAATGGCGGCGGACGTACCCGACGACCTTGCGCATGTGGGCGTAGTCGTCGTCGGACAGGTCTGACTTCTTGGCCTTGAGCAGCTCGATGATCCTGCGTCCGCTGGCATGCCCGGTCGACTCGCCGCCTCCGTCGGACTTCTGCCCGACGTCCTTGGATTCGTCTGTCTCTAGCCACTTCTCGAGTTGGCTCGCGGTCATGTTGACCGCGTCGTGGAACTCCTTGGCCGTCTCGTCGTGGTCGTCGTCCTTGCCTGCCATGTCGCGCCTCCCTACTCGGCGGTCGCGTCACGCCTCTCGCGACGGCGACGTCGCAACGCGAATACCCTCTCGGCGTAGACCAAATCATCGCGCCACAACCGTGCCGCCGAGTACCGCATGAGCGGCGTGATCAGCGGTGCGACGCCCAGTGCCCTGGCGAATCCGGAGCGGTCGGAGTACGCGACGACCGCCTCGATGACCGCGGTGCGCGGCAGCCCGTCGGGCCCGGGGGCCAACGGCGTGGCGTGAGTCTCGACGACGCTGCCGCTGCCCTCGCCGTCGACGATCTTCATCAGGATGGTTCTGGGCTCGGGGCTGATGAACTCGGCGATCACCGGGACGCCGAGCCGACCGATGCGGAACGTGACGGCCACCGCGAGCGCGTCCTGTTCGACGGGGAGGTCGTCGGCGATCGGCGGCGAACTCAGTACCTCGAGCTGGGTGAACGAGTAGGGATGGAACCAGGATCCGTGCCAGGGGTCGAGGCGGTTGGCGATGACGTCGGCGGGCTCGCACGTGCCGACGAGTCGGGCGACGGCGGCGATGCTCGGCTGCGGCGGGCGGTGGGTGATGATCGGCTCCTCGGTGGGTTCTTCCCCGCCGATGCGGTCGAGGCGAACCCACGCGAGCACCCCGTCGTCGTGGGCCGGGTAGGGCTTCCACCCGGCCTCGCGGCGGCCGGACAGCCGCAGCCCGTGCCAGGGGCAGATGAGCGTGCCGCATTCGACCCGGCCGGTGGACAGGTCGGCCCCGAGGTGGGGGCACTCGGCCGGACCGACGTGCAGATCACCGGCGTCGTCGCGCCAGGCCACCAGTTCCTCGCCGGCGACGTTGGCGGCGAACGGCTGTCCGCCGACGTCCGTGCTCGCGGCGAACACGTACCAGTTGCCGCTGGGCCGGCTCTGCGAGCGGCGCAGCGCGGACTGGATCAACGCGGGGGAGGCGTCGCGGTAGGTCGGTTCCTGAGCAGCCCAGCGCAGCGGCGGCAGCACCTGGAACGGAGATGCCTTGGCCATCCGGGTGGCCAAGGTGCGCAAGGCGGTCACGGCGCGTCCGCGAGGAAGGTGTGCACGACTCCGCTCTGCCACCCGGGCATCGTCTCGCTCCTGACGTTGACGAATCCGTTGCGCTGCAATCGACCCCGGAACGCCGCCGCGCCGTCGAAGCGGTTCACGCTGTCACGCAGGTAGCGGTAGAGGCTCGCATCACCGGTGCGCAGCTTGCCGAACGGGATGATGATCGCGGTGCTGACGGCGTTCCACGTGATCTTCGCCCTTGGCGAGTCGCGTACGGAGTACTCGTGAACCGCCAGGGGCGCACCCGGCCGTAGCAGCTTGCGGAACTCGGCAAGGGTGGCGTCCGGGTCGTCGAGGTTGCGGATCAGGTAGGCGGCGAGGATGCCGTCGAACGGACCCTCGATGCCCACGTCGGACAGCTGCTCCACGTAGGAGTGGACGAAGCGCACGGTCGACGGCCAGTCCTTGGCGCGGGCCTGCTCCAGCATGCCCGCGGACCCGTCGACGGCGACAATCTCGGCGTGCGGGGCCACCGACAGCAGCGCGGCCGTGGACAGGCCGGTGCCGCAGCCCGCGTCGAGCAGGCGGAGTCCGCGGCCACCGTCGGGCAGCGCCATGCGCTCGGCCGAGAGCCGAAGGTGTTCGTTGTAACCGGGATTCGCTCCGACGAGGGCGTCGTACGACTTCGCTCCGGGATCGAATGCGACCGGTACGTCACGACGAACGTTCATGGGTGTCCTCCTTGGGTTGCCGCGCCCCTTCACGCTGCCACAGTGTGGTGCACCGTCACGACCCCCGCCCGGCGCGCCGGGCGCGCCAGGCTCGGGTCAGCCCCGTCGCAGCCACCGCGAGGCGCCGCCGCTTGCCGACGGTGGCTCGTTCGTTGAACACCGCGAAGTCGATCTCCTCGATGCGATCGAGGATCTCGGAGTACAGCGTGAGCGCGGCGCTGACGCACGGCCGGGACCGCGGCGCGAGCATGGCGATGCCGCCTTCGGCGTAGTCGTACACCCGGCGGGCGGCCTCGTGCTGCTCGGCCAATGCCCGGCGGACGCGTTGATCCGTGCGCTTGTTGTCGTGGCACCACGTCAGCACCTCGCGGTCGACGCCGTGCACCGCGAGTTCGTCGGCCGGCAGGTACACGCGGCCGCGGACGAGGTCCTCGTCGACGTCGCGCAGGAAGTTGGTGAGCTGGAATGCCGTGCCCAGCGCGGCGGCGTACGGGGCCGCCTCCTCGCGGGTGCCGACGGTGCCGAGGACCGGGAGCATCTGCAGCCCGATCACCTCGGCCGACCCGTACATGTAGCGGCCCAGAGCCGCCCGGTCCGGATAGTCGGTGATCGTGAGGTCCATGCGCATCGACTCGAGGAAGTCGTCGAACAGTTGCCAGTCGAGGCCATACTTGCGCGCCGTGTGCGTGACGGCGGTCAGCGTGGGGTCGTCGCCGGAGTCGACGTTGTCGACGAGCCGTTTGAACAGGTCGGTGGCCAACCCCTGCAATCGGTTCGCGCGTTCGTCGACACTCGCGGCGCTGAAGTCGTCGAGGATGTCGTCGGCATGGCGGGCGAAGCCGTAGAGCGCATGTACGGCGGGGCGCTGCTCGGGTGCGAGCAGCCTGGTCGCGAGGAAGAACGTGCGACCGTACTGCGCGTTGATCGCACGGCACCTGGCGTAGGCGTCGCGTAGTTCGGGATCGCGCACCCCCGCGGCGTCCAATTCCGAACTGATCACGACGTCACCGTCCGAATCTGCCTACCCTCTGCTGCGACACCCGTGACCCGGTCGGCCGCAAGGCGCCCGGAGATGATGGCCGTCGGCACCCCGACACCGGGAACGGTCGACGACCCGGCCAGCACCACGTTGTCGATGCCCCGCACGACGTTGGCCGGGCGGAATGGGCCGGTCTGGGCGAAGGTGTGTGCCAGCGCGAACGGCGTTCCCGCCGCCATGCCCTGCCTGGCCCAGTCCGCGGGCGTGATGGTGTGCAGCAGTTCGGCATCCAGCCCCACACCTGGCAGCCGGCGGGTGACGACGTCGAGCATGCGGTCGACGTACTCGGAGCCGGTGCGGTCCCAATCCATCGTTCCGACCTCGGTGTTCGGTGCCGGGGCGAGGACGTAGAGCAGGTCGCGGCCGGCCGGTGCGAGCCCGGGCTCGCTCGCCGTGGGGCGGGTGACCAGCAGCGACGGATCGCCCATCACGCGGCCGTCGTCGATGATGTCGGTGAACGTCTGCTTCCATGCGTCACCGAAGACGATCGTGTGGTGCCCCGCGGATTCGGTTGCCGCGCCTTCGACGGCGCGGCAGCCGACGTGCGCCACGACGGCCGACGGTGCAGGACGCACCTTGAGGAGCCTGCGGGGAGTCCGGCCGAGGAGCCGGTAGGTGTCGGGCAATTCGGTGGTGAGCACCACGGTGCCCGCCTCGACCCGGCGGCCGTCGGCGGTGCGCACGGCGGTGACGCGGTCTCCGCTGCGTTCCAGCTCCGATACGGTTGCGTCGTAATGGAATTCGACGCCTGCGTCGACGGCTGCGGCCGCCATCGCGTCGGGGAGCGCCCGCATGCCGCCCTCGGGGAAGTAGACCCCCGAGACGGTGTCCATGTAGGCGATCACCGCGTAGACGGCCAGCGCCCGCTGCGGCGGTACGCCTGCATAGAGCGCCTGGAAGGTGAAGACCCGCACCAGCCGTTCGTCGCTGATGAACTTGCGCACCATGGTGTCCCAGTTGCGGAACGCGCCCATCGCGAGCAGTCGCGCCAGCTGCGGCGTGACCAAGTTCAGCGGCGAGTCGAAGTTCGAGGAGATGAACCCGTCGAACTCGGTGCGGTAGAGCCGCGTCAACCACTCGCGCAGCCGGAGATAGCCGCGGGCCTCGTCGGGACCGGAGAAGCGGGTGATCTCCGCGGCCATCAGATCGGCGTCGGCGTACACGTTGAGCGTCGACCCGTCGGCGAACGAAGCCCGGTACGCGGGGTCGACGCGGTGCAGCGTCAAACGCGCTGCCATGGACTCGCCGACCGCGGCGAACGTCTCGTCGATGACGTCGGGCATCGTCAGCACCGTCGGTCCGGTGTCGAGGAGGTACCCGCCGATGTCCGCCCGGCCCACCCGCCCGCCCGGATGGCTCCCGCGTTCCACGACCGACACGGCACGACCGCGACCGGCAAGGTGCAGCGCGGCGGACAGTCCCGCAAGGCCCGCGCCGACGACCACGACGCGTCCGCTGCCGCCACCCACCGTGCGCATCAGGACGTCCGCAGCATCGTCGTAGGGGCTGTCTGCCGCTGGTGGCCCGTACTCAAGCGCATCTCGTTTCTAGTCGCCCGCCGTTTCGCGGCGGGATACCCGCTCGGTCGGCAGCGAATCGGCGAGCCGTGACGCGTCACCGGTACGTCATCAGCTCCCCGCAATACCCCGACCATGATGTCTCCAGCCAATCACGGCCAGGGACGTTCGGGAAACGATCGGGTCGGTGAATTCAGCGAATGGAAAGAACTGCTACGGCGCCAGCGCGGGCATCTCGGTGATGCCGAACTCGCGGCGCAGGACCGAGCGGGCGGCGTAGAAGCCCGCCATGCCGTGGACGCCCGTACCCGGCGGAGTCGCCGACGAACACAGATAGGCCCGTGGAATAGGCGTCGTCCACGGGTCCAGCCGCAGGGTTGGGCCGATCATCGCCGCGAACAGCGTCGCCCCGCCGACGATGATGTCGCCGCCGACGTAGTTGGCGTTGTGACGGGACATCTGCGCGGCAGGCACGCACCTCGAAGCGACGACGAGGTCGCGGAAACCCGGCGCGGCACGCTCGAACATGGCCGTGACGGTCTCGGTGAGGTCGGCCGTCGAATTCGCGGGCACGTGCGAGTAGGTCCACAGGGGGCGGCGACCGCGCTCGTCGATGCGAGACGGGTCGGCGACGTGGGGCTGCGCGGACAGCGTCATCGGCCATTCGGCGTGGCGCCCCGCGGCGATCTCGCGCTCAGCCAGGGCCATCTGGGCTCGGGTGCCGCCCATGTGCACCGTCGGCGCCTGGCCGACGCGCGGATCGCTCCAGGGAATGTCGCCGGACAGCACGAAGTCGATCTTGCACACACCGGGTCCGAACCGGTAGCGCCGCAACGCCTTTGCGTACCGCGCCGGTACTGCGGTGCGGTAAACGTCGAGCAGCGCGGTCGGCGCGGTGTCCCACACCACCACGCCCTCGGGCGGCGTGGTGACGGGCTCGCCGAGCACCAGCTCGCCACCGTGGGCTCGCAGATCGGCGATCAGCGCGTCGGCGATGGTTTGCGTCCCGCCCACCGGCACCGGCCAGCCCGCGGTATGGGCAACCGTGCCGAGCATGAGCCCGGCGCCGCTATTGACGGGCGACGGCATCCGCGAGATGGCATGCACGCCAACGCCGGTGAACAGCGCGCGGGCGTCGTCCCCGCGCAGCAGGCCCCACGCCGGGCTGCCCATGGCCAGCACCCGCAGCCCGGTGCGCACGGTGGTGACCAGATCCGGTGGTAGCGAGCGCTTGTCGCCGAGGAAGAACCCGAGCACGCCGTCCACGTGGTCGGCCAGCGGGCCGAACAATCTGCGCCAGGACGCGCCGTCGTCGAGTTCCGAGCAGGTCCGCTCCAACGAGCGGTACGCCACGGCAGCGGAACGGCCCGGCAGCGGGTTGGCGTACGAGATGTCGGGCGCCACCAGCTCGACGCCGCGGGCGGCCAGGTCGAACTCGGCGAAGAACGGCGACGCCACCCCCAGTGGGTGAACGGCCGAGCAAACGTCGTGCAGCACGCCGGGGTACTCGGGGTCGGGAAGGGTCCGCGCACCGCCGCCCGGGGTGGTTTGGGCCTCGATCACCCGGACCGACAGGCCCGCGCGAGCCAGGGTGACGGCTGCGCTCAACCCATTGGGGCCGCTGCCGACGACGGTGACGTCCATGGCTGTATTACAGCCCATTACTCTTACCGCGTGAGTCTTCCCGTGGTACTGATCGCCGACAAACTGGCCTCTTCAACCGTCGACGCACTGGGTGACCAGGTAGAGGTGCGCTGGGTCGACGGGCCGGACCGGCCGAAGCTGCTGGCCGCCGTGCCCGACGCCGATGCGCTACTGGTGCGCTCGGCCACCACCGTCGACGCCGAGGTGCTGGCCGCGGCGCCCAAGCTGAAGATCGTCGCGCGGGCCGGCGTCGGCCTCGACAACGTCGACGTCGACGCGGCAACCGCCCGTGGCGTCCTGGTCGTCAACGCGCCGACGTCCAACATCCACAGCGCCGCCGAGCACGCGCTGGCCCTGCTGCTGGCGACCGCCCGGCAGATTCCGGCCGCCGACGCAACGCTGCGCGAGCACACCTGGAAGCGCTCGTCGTTCTCGGGCACCGAGATCTTCGGCAAGACCGTGGGCGTCGTCGGACTCGGCCGGATCGGCCAGCTCGTCGCGCAGCGGCTCGCCGCCTTCGGCGCACACATCACCGCCTACGACCCCTACGTGTCGCAGGCCCGCGCCGCCCAACTCGGCATCGAACTGCTGACGCTCGACGAGCTGCTCGCCCGCGCCGACTTCATCTCCGTGCACCTGCCGAAGACCAAGGAGACGGCGGGACTGCTCGGCAAGGAGACGCTCGCCAAGACCAAGCCCGGCGTCATCATCGTCAACGCAGCGCGGGGTGGGCTGATCGACGAGCAGGCGCTCGCCGACGCCATCACGAGCGGTCACGTCCGCGGTGCCGGGCTCGACGTGTTCGCCACCGAGCCGTGCACCGACAGCCCGTTGTTCGAGCTGCCGCAGGTCGTCGTGACCCCGCACCTCGGTGCGTCGACCGCCGAGGCGCAGGACCGGGCCGGTACCGACGTCGCGGCCAGCGTGCGGCTGGCGCTGGCGGGGGAGTTCGTCCCCGATGCCGTGAACGTCGGTGGCGGCGTCGTGGGTGAGGAGGTCGCGCCGTGGCTCGACCTCGCCCGCAAGCTGGGCCTGCTGGTCGGCGCGCTGTCGGCCGAACTGCCCACCAGCCTGTGCGTGCAGGTGCGCGGCGAACTGGCCTCCGAAGAGGTCGAGGTGCTGCGCCTGTCGGCGCTGCGCGGGCTGTTCTCCGCCGTCATCGAGGACCAGGTCACGTTCGTCAACGCACCCGCGCTGGCCGCCGAGCGCGGCGTCCAGGCGACCATCGACACCGAGTCGGAGAGCCCGAACCACCGCAGCGTCGTCGACGTCCGTGGAGTGGCCGCCGACGGGTCGTCGGTCAACGTCGCTGGCACGCTGTCCGGACCGCAGCAGGTCGAGAAGATCGTGCAGATCAATGCACGCAACTTCGACCTGCGCGCCGAGGGCGTCAACCTGATCATCAACTACAGCGATCAGCCAGGGGCACTGGGCAAGATCGGCACGCTGCTGGGCGGGGCTGGGGTCAACATCCTCGCCGCGCAGCTGAGCCAGGACGCCGACGGCGACGGCGCGACGATCATGCTGCGCCTCGACCGGCGGGTGGACGCCGACGTGCTCTCGACCATCGGCGCCGAGGTCGACGCCGCCACGCTGGAACTGGTGGACCTGTCGTGAGTTCTCCGTTGAAGCTCGCCGTGATCGCCGGTGACGGCATCGGACCCGAGGTGATCGCCGAGGCGCTCAAGGTGCTCGACGTGGTCCTGCCCGGGACCGAACGCACCGAGTACGACCTCGGTGCGCGCCGCTATCACGCCACCGGCGAGACGCTGCCCGACGGCATGGTCGACGAGTTGCGGGGTCACGACGCAATCCTGTTGGGCGCCATCGGCGATCCCTCGGTGCCCAGCGGCGTACTCGAACGCGGCCTGCTGCTGACGCTGCGTTTCCAACTCGACCACCACGTGAACCTGCGCCCCTCCCGGCTGCTTCCCGGGGTGGACAGCCCGCTGGCGGGCAACCCGCCCATCGACTTCGTCGTGGTCCGCGAGGGCACCGAGGGTCCGTACACCGGCACCGGTGGCGCCATCCGCGCGGGGACCCCGCACGAGGTGGCCACCGAGGTCAGCCTGAACACCGCATTCGGCGTCGAGCGGGTCGTGCGCGACGCGTTCGCCAGGGCGACCAAGCGGCGCAAGCACCTCACGCTGGTGCACAAGACCAACGTCCTGTCGTTCGCAGGCAGGCTGTGGGCCCGCATCGTCGACCAGGTGGGCACCGTATTCCCCGACGTCGAGGTGGCCTACCAGCACATCGATGCCGCAACCATCCACATGGTGACCGACCCGGGCCGGTTCGACGTGATCGTGACCGACAACCTGTTCGGCGACATCATCACCGACCTCGCCGCGGCCGTGTCCGGCGGGATCGGGCTGGCCGCCAGCGGCAACATCGACGCGACGGGCACGAACCCGTCGATGTTCGAGCCGGTGCACGGCAGCGCGCCCGACATCGCGGGCCAGGGGATCGCCGATCCCACGGCGGCCATCATGTCGGTGGCGCTGCTGCTCTCGCACGTCGGTGAGGACGCCGCCGCAGCGCGCGTCGACGCCGCCGTCGAGCAGCATCTCGCGACCCGCGGCACGGAGGCCCAGTCGACGTCGGCGGTCGGCGACCGGATCGTGTCGCTGCTCTAGCCCCGACGCTTCAGACCGCGTCTCGTTCGTGCACCGATTCGACGGTGTACAAGTGCGGGTCGAATCCGTCGGCCAGTTCGGCGGCCGCTCGCATGTGCACCTGCGCCGTCGGATCGGCCTGCATGGCCGTGAAGGCCTCCGCGCTGGCCCACTGGGCGTAGTTGACGACGCGGGTGCCGTCGGTGCTGACGTGGATGTTCGCCGAGACGAAGCCCGGCACGTGAGCCATGACCTCCTCGGTGGCCTCGGTCAGCAGCTGGGCGAGTGCGTGGGCGCGGTCCGGCGCCACGGTGAAGACGTTGATCAGGGTCGCGTGGCTGGATTGGGTCGTGATGGTCGTCATCGTTCTCCTTTGTCAGGTTCCTTACAGCGACGACTGTAGACCCGATGTAAGGTTCCTGTCATGTCGGAGTCGAAGCCGAAGGTCAAGCCGGACGTCGAGGCGGGCGCGGGTTATCTGACCAAGCGGGTCCAGCAGTCGCTGCGGCGGCAATGCGACGCCGCGCTGCGTCCGACCGGCCTGTCCATGGCGCAGTACGTGGCGCTGCGCGCACTGGCCGACCACCCCGACGCCTCCGCTGCCGAGCTGGCGAGGCTCTGCTTCGTCACCCGGCAGTCGCTGCAGGACCTGCTCGCCGGCTTGCGCACCGCAGGCCTGATCCGCAACGCGACGACGCAGGCCCACGGCCGCACCACCGCGTTGGCGCTCACGGACGCCGGACGCAAGCGCCTGTCCGCCAGTCACGATGCCGTCCTCTCGGTCGAGGAGTCGATGCTGAACGGGTTGAGCGAGCACGCGCGAAATCAGTTGCGCGAATCCCTGGCCCGGTGCGCGGAGAACCTCGAGGCGTCGTGACCCGGCTGCGCGCAGCGGTCACGCTGACCCACCAGTGCTGGCTGTTCGCGGTCGGTTCGACGTTCTTCGCCCTGGCCACCGCACCCGGCTTCGCCGCCGCCGCGGGGGAGTCGACGGCCAACGTGCTGTGCTTCGTGGGGTCCTGGTTCTTCACCAGCGCCGCGTGGGTTCAGCTGGTGCGGTCGGGCCCCGAGGGGAGTTTGCAATGGCAATCTGCCGCAACGCAATTCGTCGGCACCGTGCTGTTCAACGTCAGCACCGGCGCCTCGGTCTGGGCGCACCGCGTGATCGCCGAACGCGGATTGGTGTGGGCACCCGATGCGACCGGCTCCGTGGCATTCCTCGTCAGCGGGATCCTCGGGGTCGCCGCGCTCAATGCCGGGGTAGGCGTCTGGCGGCCGAGATCGCCTGACTGGCAGTCGACGTGGATCAACATGGTGGGCTGCGTGGCGTTCGGGTTGAGCGCGCTCGGAGCGTTCGTCCGCGCATCCGGCGTCACGGCCGACGAGGCGCTTGCGAACGCGGGCACCTTCGTGGGGGCGCTGTGCTTTCTGGCGGCCGCATTGCTTCCGCTAGGTGGGCGGGCCCGTCGGCGGCCGGGCAGCATCGAGCGCGCGTAGCGGATCCCGGCCGACCGGGACGAGGGGGACGGCCAGCAGCGGGAACACCGCGCACAACGCGAAGGCCACCGGGAAGCCGGCCGCGGCGATCAGCGCGCCGAACGCCGGCGGCGCCACCGCCGTGGCGAACAGTTGACTGGTGTTCTGGGTGCCGAGTGCGCGACCGCTCCAGAACGGCCCCGCGATCTCGGCTATCGCGGTGAACGCCAACCCGTTGTCGGACACCGTGATCACCGACGCGACCACCATGACGGCAATCGACACCGGCGAACCCAGTGAATCGGTCAGCGCCAGCAGTCCCATGGCGATCGCGGCGCCGATCGCGATGGTGCGCACCGGATGCAGGCGTGAACCCACCTTGTCCGACCAGCGGCCCGCGGCGATCCTGCCTGCGGCACCGAGCACTTGGGCCGCGGTGACCATCGCGCCCGCCGATGCGGCCGACCAGTTGCGGTCGGTCATCAGCCAGACCAATGTGAACGTCCAGAGCACGCCCTGGGGTATGACGAGCAGCACCGAGGCGGCATGAATCCGCCAGAGCGTCGACGATCCGCGGTACGGATTGACCAGATCCCCGGTCGGCGCCTCAGCGCGCGGTGGCCGCGGCGGGTCGATGACGCCGACGGCGCTGACGGCGGCGGCCACGACGCACGCGATGGCGGGAAACAGCAGAGCGGCTGCGATTCCGCGAGATTCGGCCAGCTGGGGCATCACCAAGGCGCCCACTCCGACGCCGAGCGGCTGAGCGGTCTGCCTGATCCCCATCACCAGACCCCGCTGGTGCGGCGGGAACCACCCGACGACGAGGCGTCCGCTCGCCGCGTTGCTGCCGGCTGCTGCCATGCCGCCCAGGAACAGGAAGGCGCCGACGGCGAACAGGGAACTCGTCGAGGCCGCGGCGAATGCGGCGGCCGCCGTGAGTGCCGACCCGACGGCGAGGACGAAACGTTCACCGAGGCGATCCACGACCCAGCCCCAGGCGATGAGCGTGACGACCATGCCGAAGCTCGGCAGTGACGACACCAGGCCGGCTTCGGCGAGGTCGAGGCCACGCTCTCGGTGCAGCGTCGGAATGAGGAAGGCCACGCCGTTGATGAACACGTTGGCGCACAACGTCGCGGCAAGGCCGATCGCCAGCATCGACCACCGTCGGGCGGTTCCGATGGAGCTGGCGGTCATGGCTGCCATCGTCGCACGTTGATCTCAGCATGCTGAATAGCGATCTCGGATGCTGAGACGCACCGAGCGGCGGGCCCGTCGACCGGCACCGCCTACCGCCGATTAAGCTGGTCGAATGCGCCTAGGTCGAATCGCTAGTCCCGACGGTGTCGCCTTCGTCACCATCGAAGGAGACGTCACCACCCCCGATGGCGCGACGGCGCGTGAACTCGCCGAGCATCCGTTCGGCACACCCGAGTTCACGGGCAGGTCCTGGCCGTTGGCCGACGTGCGGCTGCTCGCGCCGATCCTCGCGAGCAAGATCATCTGCATGGGCAAGAACTACGCCGCTCACGCCGAGGAAATGGGGGGAGTGGCTCCCGAGGACCCGGTGATCTTCCTCAAGCCCAACACGGCCATCATCGGACCGAACGTGCCGATCCAATTGCCCGCCGACGCCAATCCGGTGCACCACGAAGGCGAACTCGCCATCGTCATCGGGCGGCCGTGCAAGGACGTGCCCGCCGCCCGCGCGGCGGAGAACATCCTCGGCTACACGATCGCCAACGACGTGTCGGCGCGAGACCAGCAGCGTAAGGACGGGCAGTGGATGCGGGCCAAGGGCCACGACACCTTCTGCCCGGTCGGACCGTGGATCGAGACGGACGTCGACCCCTTCAATCTCGATCTGCGCACCGAGGTCAACGGCACTGTGCGACAGAGCAGCAACACCTCGCTGATGATCCACGACGTCGGCGCCATCGTGGAGTGGGTCTCGGCGGTCATGACGCTGCTGCCCGGCGACCTGATCCTGACCGGTACTCCCGAGGGAGTCGGCCCGATCGAGGACGGGGACACCGTCGCCATCACCGTCGAAGGCATCGGGACGCTGTCCAACCCCGTTGTCCGCAAGGCGAAGTGATGACGGACCACGAACACACGGCGCCGGTTCGCGTCCGGTTCTGCCCGTCGCCCACCGGAACTCCGCACGTCGGATTGGTCCGCACCGCCCTGTTCAACTGGGCCTACGCGCGGCACACCGGGGGCACCTTCGTCTTCCGCATCGAGGACACCGACGCGGCCCGTGACAGCGCGGAGAGCTACGCCGCCATCCTCGATGCGCTGCGGTGGCTCGGCCTCGACTGGGACGAGGGCCCAGAGGTCGGCGGGCCGTACCCGCCGTACCGGCAGTCCGAACGCAGCGAGATCTACCGCGACGTGATCGCCCGGCTACTCGAGGCCGGCGAGGTGTACGAGGCCTACTCGACGCCCGAAGAGGTCGAGGCGCGACACGTCGCCGCGGGCCGAAACCCGAAGCTGGGCTACGACAATTACGACCGCACCTTGAGCGACGAGCAGCGGGCGGCGTTCGCCGCGCAGGGGCGCAGGCCCGTACTCCGCTTGCGGATGCCCGACCAGGACATCGGTTGGACCGATCTGGTGCGCGGCCCGGTGAGCTTCCCGGCGGGCACGGTGCCGGACTTCGCGATCACCCGCGCCAACGGCGACCCCCTATACACGTTGGTCAACCCGGTCGACGACGCGCTGATGAAGATCACCCACGTGCTGCGCGGCGAGGACATCATGCCGTCCACCCCGCGTCAGATCGCCTTGTACGGAGCACTCATCCGGATCGGCGTCGCCGAACGCGTCCCGGAGTTCGCGCACCTGCCGAGCGTGCTCGGCGAGGGCAACAAGAAGCTCTCCAAGCGCGACCCGCAGTCGAACCTGTTCCTGCACCGCGACCGCGGGTTCATCCCCGAGGGGCTGCTCAACTACCTGGCGCTGCTCGGGTGGGGCATCGCCGACGACCACGACCTGTTCAGCCTCGACGAGATGGTCGCGGCGTTCGACGTCCGCAACGTCAACTCGAACCCGGCCCGCTTCGACCAGAAGAAGGCCGACGCGATCAACGCCGAGCACATCAGGCTGCTGCCGGTCGAGGACTTCACCGCACGCCTGCGGGATTACTTCGTCGCGCACGGCCACGACACCGGGCTCGACGACGCCGGGTTCGCGACGGCCGCCGAGCTGGTGCAGACCCGGATCGTGGTGCTCGGCGACGCCTGGGGCCTGTTGAAGTTCCTCGACCACGGATCGTTCGAACTCGACGAGAAGTCGGCGGGCAAGGAACTGCGTCCCGAGGCGGTCGCGGTACTCGACGCCGCGGTGGCGGCGCTGGAGGCCGTTGGCGAGTGGACCACGCCCGCGATCGAGGAGGCGCTGAAGTCGGCGCTGATCGACGGTCTCGAACTGAAGCCGCGCAAGGCGTTCGGCCCGATCCGGGTGGCGGCGACGGGTTCGTCGATCAGCCCGCCGCTGTTCGAGTCGCTCGAGTTGCTGGGCCGTGAGCGCAGTCTCGACCGGCTGCGAGCAGGGCGCGAGCACGCCGGCAGGGAGGCGTGAGATTGACGCCCGAGAATCTTTGGTAGTCTGCCTGTCGGCCGGAGAACGGCGTGCACGCGGTGGCCACCGCGACGCGGCGAGCTTCGAAATGTGCCTCTGACCAGCGGTCTTGGGCAGCCAGTGGGGTATGGTGTAATTGGCAACACAGCGGTTTCTGGTACCGCCATTCTAGGTTCGAGTCCTGGTACCCCAGCCAACCGAAGCGATTAGGTCAGCAATCGTCGGTTGAGATATGCTGACCGTCGCGAATTGGTTCTAGCCCCCGTCGTCTAGCGGCCTAGGACGCCGCCCTCTCACGGCGGTAGCGTGGGTTCGAATCCCATCGGGGGTACAACGCGAAGAGCGCCCGGTCCACACGGACCGGGCGCTTTCGTCGTCGAGGCCCTACAGCCGGCGCGTGAGCGCCTCGGAGGCTGCGAGCAGGTCCGCTGCCCAGCGCGCGCCCGGCCTACGGCCCATGCGGTCGATGGGGCCCGAGACCGACACGGCCGCGACGACGGCACCCCGGCCGTCGCGCACCGGCGCTGAGACACTTGCCACACCCGGCTCCCGCTCCGCGGCGCTCTGCGCCCACCCGCGCCTACGCACCTCGGCCAGCGTCCGGTCGGTGAACTTGGCCTGAGGCAGCACGGCCTGCTGCGTCGCCGCGTCGCTGTAGGCCAGGAGCACCTTGGCTCCCGAGCCCGCAGTCATGGGCAGACGGGTTCCGACGGGAACGGTGTCGCGAAGCCCGGCAAGCGGTTCGAGCGCCGCCACGCAGACGCGTGAGGTGCCCTCGCGGCGGTAGAGCTGGATGCTCTCGCCGGTGATCTCGCGCAGGCGGGGGAGCACGACGGTTCCGGCCGCCAGCAGCGGATCGTTGACGTGACCGGCCAACTCGGTCACCGCGGGTCCCAGCAGCCATCGGCCCTCGGCGTCGCGGGCCAGTAGTCGGTGCACCTCGAGGCCCGCGGCCAGTCGATGGGCGGTGGCGCGCGGGAGGCCGGTGCGCTCGCAGAGTTCGGCGAGGCCGCACGGGGACTCGGCCACCGAGTGCAACACCCCCACGGCTTTGTCGAGGACGCCGATGCCGCTATCCTGTCTCACAGGGAGATACTAGCTTCCCGCATCGTGAGATTGCCAGCCCTTCACCTGCGGGTCGCCCGAAGGAATGAACGTCATGACTCCACGCACCATGGCCGAGAAGGTGTGGGCCGACCACGTCGTCGCCACCGGCGGAGGCGAAGGCGCCGCCCGCGAGCCCGATCTCATCTACATCGACCTGCACCTCGTCCACGAGGTCACCAGCCCACAGGCTTTCGACGGCCTCCGGCTGGCCGGGCGTCCGGTCCGCAGGCCCGATCTCACGATCGCGACCGAAGACCACAACGTGCCCACGATCGACATCGACAAGCCGATCGCGGACCCGGTGTCGCGCACCCAGGTCGACACGTTGCGGCGCAACTGCGAGGAATTCGGCATCCGCCTGCACCCGATGGGCGACGTCGAACAGGGCATCGTCCACATCATCGGCCCGCAGCTCGGCCTGACGCAGCCCGGAATGACGGTCGTGTGCGGCGACAGCCACACCTCCACCCACGGTGCGTTCGGCGCGCTCGCGATGGGCATCGGCACCTCCGAGGTCGAGCACGTGCTTGCCACGCAGACACTTCCGCTTCGCCCGTTCAAGACCATGGCCGTCAACGTCGACGGAGAGCTGCCCCCCGGCGTCAGCGCCAAGGACGTCATCCTCGCCGTCATCGCCAAGATCGGCACGGGCGGCGGGCAGGGACACGTCATCGAATACCGCGGCAGTGCCATCGAATCGCTGTCGATGGAGGGTCGCATGACGATCTGCAACATGAGCATCGAGGCAGGCGCCCGTGCAGGCATGGTGGCTCCGGACGAGACGACGTTCGAGTTCCTGCGGGGCCGTCCGCACGCACCCACCGGCGCCGACTGGGACGCGGCGGTGCAGGCGTGGAAGCAGTTGCGCACCGACGAGGGCGCCGAATTCGACACCGAGGTCTACATCGACGCGGCCTCGCTGAGCCCGTTCGTCACCTGGGGTACCAACCCCGGGCAGGGGGTCCCGCTCGGGGATGCCGTGCCGGATCCGGAACTGATGTTCGACGAGGGCGAAAGGCAGAACGCCGAGAAGGCTTTGGCGTACATGGACCTTCGTGCGGGTATGCCGATGCGCGAAGTCGCCGTCGACACCGTGTTCGTCGGCTCCTGCACCAACGGCCGCATCGAGGATCTGCGCGTGGTCGCCGAGGTCCTGCAGGGCCGCAAGGTCGCCGACGGGGTCAGGATGCTTGTCGTCCCCGGTTCGATGCGCGTTCGCGCCCAGGCCGAATCAGAGGGTCTCGGCGAGGTGTTCACCGCCGCGGGCGCCGAGTGGCGCCAGGCCGGCTGCTCGATGTGCCTCGGCATGAACCCGGATCAGCTGGCGCCGGGCCAACGTTGCGCGTCGACGTCGAACCGCAATTTCGAAGGACGACAGGGCAAGGGCGGTCGCACCCACCTCGTCTCCCCGGCCGTCGCTGCGGCGACGGCCGTGCGCGGCACCCTGTCCTCACCGGCCGACCTGGCCCCCGTCTCGAGCCGCTAGGAGTTCTGATGGATTCGTTCGACACCCACACCGGTATCGGGGTCCCGCTGCGCCGGACCAACGTCGACACCGACCAGATCATCCCCGCGGTGTACCTCAAGCGGGTCACCCGAACGGGTTTCGAGGACGGGCTGTTCGCGGCATGGCGTAACGACCCCGCGTTCATCCTCAACCTGTCGCCCTTCGACCGGGGTTCGGTCTTGGTGGCGGGGCCCGACTTCGGCACCGGCTCGTCCCGCGAACACGCCGTCTGGGCGCTGATGAACTACGGCTTCCGAGTCGTGATCTCGTCGCGATTCGCCGACATCTTCCGCGGCAACGCGGGCAAGTCGGGCCTACTGGCGGCCGAAGTCGCTCAAGACGATGTGGAATTGCTGTGGAAGCTCATCGAGCAGAATCCGGGGCTGGAACTCACTGTGGACCTACGGGATAGGACCGTGACCGCAGGAACGGTGGTGGTGCCGTTCACGATTGACGACTACACCGCATGGCGACTGTTCGAAGGGCTCGACGATATAGGCCTTACGCTGCGGAAACAGGCTGAAATCGAGGCCTACGAGCAGGCCAGGCCGAGCTGGAAGCCCCGCACGATCACCGCCTGAATCGGGGCCCGGCGGGGCCGAAAGAGCCGCTCCGCAACCCAGTTCTAGGACTGGCGTACCACAGCCCATGTGGGGCAATCGGATTCCGAAAGCAGCCCCAGCAATCTCCGAAATTCGGCGTGGCTCTTGGATATCTGCAGCACGAGGGTTTACCGTGGGCAATAGTCGGTTCAAAGTGGACCACTGGCTCCGGAGGTTTTGCATGAACAAGGCAGAGCTCATCGATGTCCTCACGGACAAGTTGGGCACAGACCGTCGGCAGGCAACTGCCGCCGTTGAAAACGTCGTCGACACGATCGTGCGTGCCGTCCACAAGGGCGACAGCGTCACGATTACGGGCTTCGGCGTGTTCGAGCAGCGCCGCCGCGCGGCCCGGGTGGCGCGCAACCCGCGCACCGGCGAGACCGTCAAGGTCAAGCCGACGTCCGTTCCCGCGTTCCGTCCCGGTGCTCAGTTCAAGGCCGTCGTGTCCGGCTCGCAGAAGCTCCCGGCTGACGGCCCCGCCGTCAAGCGTGGTGCGACCGCTGCGCCGGCCCGGAAGACCGCTGTGAAGAAGGCCGCCGCCAAGAAGGCTGCCGCGCCTGCGAAGAAGGCTCCGGCCGCCAAGAAGGCTGCTGCGCCCGCGAAGAAGGCTCCGGCCGCCAAGAAGGCTGCTGCGCCCGCGAAGAAGGCTCCGGCCGCCAAGAAGGCTGCTGCGCCCGCGAAGAAGGCTCCGGCCGCCAAGAAGGCTGCTGCGCCCGCGAAGAAGGCTCCCGCCGCCAAGAAGGCTGCTGCGCCCGCGAAGAAGGCTCCCGCCGCCAAGAAGGCCGCACCGGCCAAGAAGGCTCCCGCCGCCAAGAAGGCCGCACCGGCCAAGAAGGCTCCGGCCGCCAAGAAGGCTCCCGCCAAGCGGGGCCGCAAGTAACACCCAGCATCACAGCCCGATTCCGGGCAGCGGGCGCGCCGTGGATCTTCGGATCCACGGCGCGTTTCGCGTATGCGGTCGACCGCGTCCGGAACTAGGCGGTCGCCAGGGGGCTGCCGATGTGATCGGCCGAGACCAGGGCGTCGTCGGCCAGCGACAACACCCACGTGCTGCCCTTGCGGTTGCGCGACTTGTCGGGCTTCACCCCGTCGCGGTCGCACCACCAGGCGATCAGGTCGGGAATCACCTTGCCCTGCGTGCAGATCACCGGCGTGGAACCGCTCTTCGCGATCTCGAGGACGCGATGGCGTCCCGCGTCCGGATCCTCGGCGTAGGCCTCCTCGGTCACCGTCGGCTCGTCGGAGATCGGTGCGCCCAACTCCTGCGCCAGCGGCTCGAGCGTCTGATGGCAGCGCGTGCGCGACGCGGCGTACAGGTCGGTGGCGCCAAAGGCCAGCAGCTGCCCGACCAGTGATTCCGCCTGCGCGCGGCCCTTCTTGTCCAGGGGCCGCTTGCGGTCGTCACCCTTGTAACGCGACTTGCTGCCTGCCACGCCGTGGCGGACGATCAGCACGGTACGGGTGTCGGCCGGATGCTTGGCGAAGCGGCGCAGCACCTTCCGGTCGTGCGGGTACTGCAGTCGCTTCATCGCGTCGCCGACGGGCAGCCACAGCAGCTGGTCGACTTCGTCATTCGGCTCGAAGCCGCCGCCCACCGCACGCGCGGCCCAGTACCGCACCTTCTTGGTGCCCTGCTCGACGGGATAGGAGATCGACGCCAACCGCCTGCCCAGCTCCGCGGCGAAACCGGTCTCCTCCTCGACTTCGCGCACGGCCGCGATCGGTTCGGTCTCGCCCGGGTCGACCTTCCCCTTCGGCAGCGACCAGTCGTCGTACCTCGGGCGGTGGACGACGGCGACCTCGAGCGGTCCATCGCCGTCGTCACGCCACAGCACGGCCCCTGCGGCGAGCACCGTCTGGCGGCCGTCGCGCTTGCCGGACGTCGGACTCTTCTTCGACACCTCAACTCCTGCAGGTCATCAGAGGAACACGGACGCCTCAGTGGTGACGATGGCGCTCCATCAGTGACACCTGATGGTCGCGCACCGTCTCACCTTCGTGCGGCAGAGCCGTCCAGCGTCCGTCGGCGCCGAGTTCCCAACACCTGGTGGCGGGATCCATGGCGGAGGTGAAGACGTCGTCCAATTGCGACGACAGCCTCGGATCCTTGACCTGTGCCATCACCTCGACGCGGCGGTCGAGATTACGATGCATCATGTCGGCACTGCCGATCCAGAACTCGTCGATGGCGCGGAAGTGAATGATTCGCGAGTGCTCGAGGAACCGGCCGAGGATCGAACGCACGACGATGTTCTCCGAGAAGTTCTCCACGCCGGGCCGCAATGCGCAGATGCCGCGGACGACCACCTCGACCCGGACGCCTGCCTGCGACGCGCGATAGAGCGCGTCGATGACCTGTTCGTCGACCAGTGCGTTGGCCTTGAGTCGAATTCGGGCGTCCGCACCATCGCGGTGGGCGGCGATCTCGCGCTCGATGCGTTCGACGATCCCCCTGCGCACGCCATAGGGAGCGACGAGCAGGTTGCGGTAGGACACCTTGCGCGAGTAGCCCGTCAGCGAATTGAACAGATCGGTGAGGTCGGCGCCGATGTCGGGTGATGCGGTGAGCAGGCCCACGTCTTCATACAGGCGAGAGGTCTTCGGGTTGTAGTTGCCCGTTCCGATGTGGCAGTAGCGCCGGATCGTGGATCCCTCGCGCCGCACGACCAGACACGTCTTGCAGTGCGTCTTGAGCCCGATCAAGCCGTAGACGACGTGCACGCCCGCCTGCTCCAGCGCGCGCGCCCACTTGATGTTGGCCTGCTCGTCGAAGCGGGCCTTGATCTCGACGAGTGCGACGACCTGCTTGCCTGCCTCGGCGGCGTCGATGAGCGCGCTGACGATCGGCGAGTCGCCCGACGTCCGGTACAGGGTCTGCTTGATCGCCAACACATTCGGGTCGGCGGCCGCCTGCTCGATGAAGCGCTGCACGGTGGTCGAGAACGAGTCGTACGGGTGGTGCACGAGGACGTCGCCGTCGCGCAGCGTGGAGAAGATGCTCTTGGGGGTCTCGCGTTCGCCGAACGCCGGTGGGGTGGCGGGCACGAACGGCGGGTCCTTGAGTTCGGGCCGATCGACGCCGTACACCTGCCACAGCGCCGACAGGTCGAGCAGACCCGGCACCTCGATGACGTCACCGGGATGCACGTCGAGTTCGCGCAGCAGCAACTCGAGCATGTTCTCGGTCATGTCGCCTGCGATCTCGAGACGCACGGGGGAACCGAACCGGCGGCGCGCCAACTCGCGCTCGAGGGCCTGCAGCAGATCCTCGTCGCGGTCCTCCTCGACCTCGAAGTCGGCGTTGCGGGTGATCCGGAAGGCATGGTGCTCCACGATTTCCAGGCCGGGGAACAACACGTCGAGGAACGCCGAGATCAGTTCCTCCATGGGGAGGAACCGGACGCCGCCACCGTCGTCGTCGCGCGCCCGCAGCTCCACGAAGCGGTCCACGTTGTCGGGCACCTTGATTCGCGCGAAGTGCTGCGTCCCGTCGTCGGGGAGCTTGACGGTGATCGCGAGGTTCAGGCTCAGCCCGCTCACGAAGGGGAACGGGTGTGCGGGGTCGACCGCGAGCGGCGTGAGGACCGGGAACACCTGCTCGTGGAAGTAGGTCGACAGCCTCTCGCGCTCGTAGTCGTCGAGTTCGCTCCAGGTGACGATGACGATGCCGCGCTCGGCGAGGGCGGGCCGGACGAGTTCGCCGAACACGCTGGCATGCCGGGTGGCGATCTGCTGCGTGCGCTCGCCGATGCGGCGCAACTGCTCACGCGGGGAGAGTCCGTCCGCCGAACGAACCGACAGCCCCATCTCGTCGCGACGCTTGAGGCCCGCGACGCGCACCATGTAGAACTCGTCGAGATTCGAGGCGAAGATCGCCAGGAACTTGGCGCGTTCCAGCAGCGGCAGCGACGGGTCCGCGGCCAGCGCGAGCACCCGGGCATTGAAGTCGAGCCAACTCAGTTCGCGATTGAGATAGCGATCGTCGGGCAGCGGTTCGGGCTGGTTCGGGTCGGCCGCACCGGGCGTGGCCGCCGGTGGCACGTTGGGCCTCGTGTTTCCCGACGTCCACTCGGCGTCAGCTGTTCGAGTCTCGGCTTCGGTCACACAACAGATCATCCACCATCGGCGGGCGCCGGTGCTAGGCGGCAGAGGTCACCGGTCGGTGTCGGGAGCCTCGATGTCGGCGACCGTCTGCTTGGTCGCGATGCCCACGCCGAGTCGCAGCGCGGCGGCGAGGTCGTCCGGGGTGTCGATGTCACACCGCAGCCCCGGCCACTCCCTGGTGAGCGCTACCGCGCCCGAATCTTCATGTCGCCGTGTCGATTCCAGTCCGAACCGAGGATCGAGTGGAACGCCGAACGCGAAGAGCGCGGCGGTACCGGTGCCGTGACGATCGCTGACGAAGCTGCGCTCGTTGGCTCGCGCGGCCGAAAGTGCTTGCGCCAATTCGCGCGGCTGCAGGGCAGGAAGGTCACCTTGGAGCACCGCGACGTTGCCCGCCGTTTCCCGTACGTACACCTCGGCGGCCCGCAGTGCTGCGTTGAGCGGATCCGGGTGGCCGGCCGGTGTCGGATCGGCCAGCACCCGAGCGCCGACGTCACGGGCCGCATCAGCCGCGAGGTCGTCGGGGGTGACCACGGTGATCGACGTGATGGCGGGCACGGCGGAGGCAGCGGTGATCGTGTCGGCCAACATCGAGAGCACCAGCGCGGCGCGGGAGGGGGCGGGGAACATCGGGGCGAGCCTGGTCTTCGCCGCGGCAAGCCGCTTGACCGCGATGATCAGCCCGACGTCGGTCGAGGGGCGGGCCGGGTTGCCGCTCATGTCTGCCATCCTGCCAGCAGCAGGGCTGTGGTGAGCGCTCACGCGAAGAGCAACGAGCTGGGGCTAGATTTGTTCCCGTGGTCAACGCGGCGGTAATGGGTGCTGGTGCCTGGGGCACGGCACTGGCCAAGGTCCTGGCGGACGCGGGCAACGACGTCACGTTGTGGGCGCGGCGCTCCGAACTCGCCGATGAGATCAACGACACCCACCGCAACGCGAGCCGCCTCGGCGACGCCGAGCTGCCGAAGACCATCCGGGCCACCAGCGATGCCCGCGAGGCGCTGACCGGCGCCTGCACCGTTCTGCTTGCCGTGCCGTCGCAGACGTTGCGTGCCAATCTCGAGGGCTGGGCGGGGCACATCGACGACGAGGCGACCCTGGTCAGCGTCGCCAAGGGCATCGAACTCGACACCCTGCTGCGCATGAGCCAGGTGATCGAACAGGTCACCAATGCCAACCCGGCACGCATCGCGGTGGTGACGGGGCCGAACCTGGCGAGCGAGATCGCCGACGAGCAGCCTGCAGCGACGGTCGTGGCGTGCACCGATTCGGGACGCGCGGTCGCACTGCAGCGCGCGTTCTCCACCGGCTACCTGAGGCCGTACACCAACGCCGACGTCATCGGCGCGGAGATCGGCGGCGCCTGCAAGAACGTCATCGCGCTGGCGTGCGGCATGGCGGCCGGCGTCGGGCTGGGCGAGAACACCGCTGCGGCCATCATCACCCGCGGCCTCGCCGAGATCATGCGGCTAGGAATCGCGCTCGGCGCCAAGGGCGCCACGCTTGCCGGGCTCGCCGGGGTCGGCGATCTGGTGGCGACCTGCACGTCACCGCAGTCGCGCAACCGGGCGTTCGGCGAACGCCTCGGCAAGGGCGGAACGATCCAGACGGCACTGGCGGCAGGGGGAGGTCACGTCGCCGAAGGCGTGACGTCGTCGCAGTCGGTGCTGGCGCTGGCCTCGAGCTACGACGTCGAGATGCCGCTGACCGACGCGGTGCACCGGGTGTGTCACCGGGGTCTGTCCGTCGAATCCGCGGTCGCGCTGCTGCTGGGCCGCAGCACGAAGCCGGAGTAGCAGCCGTGGACGGCCACTACGGCGACTCGACCAGGAGCGTGAAGGCCTCGGGTGCGCCCGCGGTCGCAGGCGAACCCGTCACGCCGCCACCCGTTCCCGCGGCCGCCTACCACCTGTCGGTCGACGAAGCCGCACCGATCGACTTCTACGGCCGTGCCTCCAACCCCACCTGGCGACGGCTCGAGTCGGCGCTCGCCGAACTGGAGGGAGCGACCTCGGCGTGCGCCTTCGGGTCGGGCATGGCGGCGATCACCTCGACGCTGCGGGTCCTCCTGCGGCCCGGCATGAAACTCGTCGTCCCGGCCGACGGGTACTACCAGACGCGCCGGTATGCCACCGAAAGCCTTGCCCCACTTGGCATCACGATCGTCGAGGCCGTCGCGGACGGCATGTGCGCCGCAGCCGCGGACGCCGACGTCGTCCTGGCGGAGTCACCGGTCAACCCGACGCTCGACGTGGTCGACCTGCACCGGCTCGCGTCGGTGTGCCGCGGACGCGGGTCGGTCCTGGTGGTCGACAACACCGCAGCAACGCCGTTCGGACAGCGGCCATTGTCGCTCGGCGCCGACCTCGTCGTGGCCAGCGCCACCAAGGGCCTGTCCGGCCACAGCGACCTCGTCCTCGGGTACGTCGCGGGCAGCCGGCCCGACCTGATGGCCGGCGTCGAACGCGAAAGGCTGCTCGCCGGAGCCATCCTCGGGCCGTTCGAGGCGTGGCTCGCCCTGCGCAGTCTCGGCACCGCCGGGCTGCGCGTCGACCGGCAGTGCCAGAACGCGATGGCGGTCGCCTTGATGCTGCGCGGCCATCCCGCGGCCCGCGGCGTCCGCTATCCGGGGCTGCCGCAGGACCCGGCGCACGAAGTGGCGACCATCCAGATGAAGCGGTACGGAGGACTGGTCGCCGTCGAACTCGCCGACGCCGCGGCCGTCCACGCGCTCGTCGAGCGCAGCGACCTGCTGGTGGCTGCCACCAGTTTCGGCGGCATCCACACCTCGGTCGACCGCAGGGCCAGGTGGGGTGACCCCGTCAGCCCAGGATTCGCCCGGCTGTCGATGGGGATCGAGGACACCGACGACTTGCTCGCCGACATAGAGGAGGCGCTCGGTTGATGTGGTCCCGTAGCCTCTTCAGACTGTGACCGCCCGCACCCGAGTCGCCGTCGTCTACGGCGGACGCAGCTCCGAACACGCGATCTCGTGTGTCTCCGCAGGCAGCATCCTGCGCAATCTCGACCCCGAACGCTTCGAAGTGGTCGCGGTCGGCATCTCGCCGGAGGGGTCCTGGGTGCTCACCGACGGACGTCCCGAGACGCTGGCCATCACCGACGGCCGGCTGCCCGCCGTGAGCGGGTCCTCGGGCACCGAACTCGCCATGCCCGCCGATCCCGCTCGTCGCGGCCAACTGCTGTCACTCGAGGACGGTGCCGGTGAGCTGCTCGCGGCCGTCGACGTCGTGTTTCCCGTCCTGCACGGGCCGTACGGCGAGGACGGCACCATTCAGGGGCTGCTCGAGATGGCGGGCGTGCCGTACGTCGGCGCCGGCGTCCTGGCCAGCGCCGCCGGGATGGACAAGGAGTTCACCAAGAAGCTGCTGGCCGCCGAGGGGCTGCCGATCGGCGACCAGGTGGTGCTCCGCCGGGGTGAGCCCACCGTCGAACTCTCCGACCGCGAACGGCTCGGCCTGCCGGTGTTCGTCAAGCCCGCGCGCGGCGGGTCCTCGATCGGCGTCAGCCGCGTCACCGCGTGGGATCAGTTACCGACGGCCATCGACGGGGCCCGCCGACACGACCCGAAGGTCATCGTCGAGGCCGCGGTACCCGGCCGGGAACTCGAATGCGGCGTCCTCGAATTCCCGGACGGCTCGCTCGAAGCCAGCACCGTCGGCGAGATCCGGGTCGCAGGCGTGCGTGGCCGCGAAGACGGCTTCTACGACTTCGAGACGAAGTACCTCGACGACGCCGCCGAACTCGACGTACCCGCCAAGGTCGACGACGACGTCGCCGACGAGATCCGCCGACTCGCCATCCGCGCGTTCCGGGCGATCGACTGCCAGGGGCTGGCCCGCGTCGACTTCTTCCTCACCGACGACGGACCCGTGATCAACGAGATCAACACCATGCCCGGCTTCACCACCATCTCGATGTACCCGCGGATGTGGGCGGCCAGCGGCGTGGACTATCCGACGCTGCTGTCCACCATGGTCGAGACGGCGATCGCCCGCGGGACGGGTCTGCGCTAGCCGACCGGTGCCGGGTTGACCGGCACGGCGGGCATCGTGGCCGCCACCGCCTTCGAGACCACCTGGATGGGCGACGGACCCGAACCGTCGGGCAACGTCAGCGCGACGTAGACGGGGCGGTCGACGGTCACCCAGGTGCTGCGGCCCTGTTCGCCGACCCGGAACCAGCTGACGGCGTCGACGACCTGCACCGGAGCGCCCGCGACGAAGTCCACAGGGCGGTCGAGACCGCAGCGCAGGACGACGGCTTCCTGACTCGTGTTCGCAGACGCTTCGGCGCCGGTGTCGGGCTGCCACGCCGCCGCACCGGCCGGGGCGGGTTCGACGAGCGTGGCGCGGCGGTACTCACCGAGGTCACCAGGCAGCGCGTCGAGCAGCGCCCGGCACTCGTCGCCGCCCGCCTGCGGTGCAGGCATGGTGGCCAGCGCAACGGGTTGCGGCGTCTCGGGGGACTCCCGGACGGCGGCGACGACCAACAGCGCGATGACGGCGGCCGCCGCCACGGCCAGAGCCGCGATCAGGAAACCGCGTGGAGGGCCGTCGGGTTCGTCGAGTGGCTCGGGGTCGGTCACCCGAGCAATGCTAGGACTGCGCTGCGCCGGCGACGGGACAGGTCAGGGTGCGAGTGATTCCCGCGACCTTCTGCACGCTCGGCACGACCGTGGCCTTCAGCTCGTCGAGGGTTCCGGCGCCGATCCGCGCCACGACGTCGTAGGGGCCGGTGACGTACTCGGCCGACAGCACGCCGGCCAGACCGGCCAGCTGTTTGGCCACCACCTCCGCGCGGCCCACCTCGGTCTGAATCAGCATGAAAGCCTCGACCACCCGGTGTCTCCTCCGTCTCGCTGCATAGACTCGGCGCCGCAGGGCCCAAAGGTACCGCAGGTGGCGGCGGGGTTCAGGGCACGAACGGAGCACGCGGATGAGCGACGAGCGGCCCACGCTGGCCGGGCTCGGCGAGTTCGCGGTCATCGACGGATTGGTCGCGGGCCGCACGCAGTCCGCCAACGTGACGGTGGGTCCCGGCGACGACGCCGCCGTCGTGGTCACCGGCGACGGGCGGGTGGTCGTCTCGACCGACATGCTCGTCGAGGGCAGGCACTTTCGGCTCGACTGGTCCACCCCCCACGACGTCGGCCGAAAGGCGATCGCGCAGAACGCCGCCGACATCGAGGCGATGGGCGCGACGGCCACGGCGTTCGTGGTCGGCTTCGGGGCGCCCGGCGACACCGCGGCCGAGGCCGCGACGGCGCTGTCGGACGGCATGTGGGCGGAGGCGGCGCGTACCGGCGCGGGCATCGTGGGCGGGGACCTGGTCGCCGCCCCGCAATGGGTGATCTCGGTGACGGCGCTGGGTGACCTCGGTGGGCGGGCGCCGGTGCTGCTCGATGGCGCCCGGCCCGGTGACGTGCTCGCGGTGGTGGGTGACCTCGGACGGTCCGCCGCGGGATTCGAGCTGTGGCGCAACGACGTTCGCGGTTTCGACGAGCTGCGGGCGAGTCACCTGGTGCCGGAGTTGGCCTATGGGCAGGGTCCTGCTGCCGCCGACGCGGGTGCGACCGCGATGACCGACGTCTCCGACGGCCTGATCGCCGACCTCGGGCACGTGGCCCGGGCGTCCGGTGTCGGCATCGACGTGTCGACGTCGTCGCTGTCCGGCCGGCACGACGCGTTGCTCGCGGCCGCCGCGGCGACGGGCGTTGACCCGTGGGCATGGGTGCTCGGCGGTGGTGAGGACCACGCGCTCGTCGCCACGTTCCCGACGTCGCCGCCGGACGGCTGGCGTGTCATCGGGACGGTGGTCGACGGGCCTGCCCGGGTCCTGGTGGACGGCGCGGCGTGGGGTGGGGCGTCGGGCTGGCAGTCCTTCTAGCGCCGTCGGCTAGGTTCATTCGTCATGGCTGCCCGTCCCCTGAATGAGATCGTCGAGGCGGGCTGGGCCCGTGCACTGGAGCCCGTCGCCGAGCAGGTGGGCGCCATGGGCGAATTCCTGCGCTCGGAGATCGCGGCGGGGGAGCGCTACCTGCCCGCGGGCGAGAACGTGTTGCGCGCGTTCACGTTTCCGTTCGACGCGGTGCGCGTGCTGATCGTGGGACAGGACCCCTATCCCACGCCCGGTCACGCGGTCGGGCTGAGCTTCTCGGTGGCGCCCGACGTGCGGCCGATACCGCGCAGCTTGGACAACATCTTCAAGGAGTACGCCACGGATCTCGGACATCCCGCGCCGTCGACCGGTGACCTGACACCGTGGTCGCAGCGCGGGGTGATGCTCCTCAACAGGGTGCTGACCGTGCGCCCCGGCACGCCGGCGTCGCATCGCGGCAAGGGCTGGGAGGCCGTCACCGAACGCGCGATCCGCTCGCTCGTCGAACGCCCGCAGCCGCTCGTCGCGGTGCTGTGGGGACGCGATGCCGCAACGCTCAAGCCCATGCTGACCGGCGAGCGGTGCCGCACCATCGAGTCGGTGCATCCGTCGCCGCTGTCGGCGTCACGGGGATTCTTCGGGTCCCGGCCGTTCAGCCGGACCAACGAGCTGCTGGCCGAACTGGGTGCCGAGCCCATCGACTGGCAGCTGCCCTAGACGCCAAAAGCCGCCGAGACTGCTGGCAGATCGCGATTCAGCGTGAAAAGGCGATCTCGCCGCAGTCTCGGCGGTGAGGGTGGGGTCGAGGACTAGCCCCGCGAGACCTTGCCGGCCTTGAGGCACGACGTGCAGACGTTGATCCGCCGCTTGTTGCCACCGGGACGGTCGACGGCGCGCACCGTCTGGATGTTCGGGTTCCAGCGGCGGCTGGTCCGGCGATGGGAGTGCGAAACCGACTTGCCGAAGCCGGGGCCCTTTGCGCAGACATCGCATACGGCAGCCATGGAAAACTCCTCAATCAGTACTTGGGGGTCTGGATCTCCGCCGCGACCCGCGGCGACTCGATCCGACAACCCGACCAGAATACCGGCAGCCGCGGCGATCACCAAAATGGCATCCACGAGCCGATTGCCGCAGGGTGCTGTCGGCGCGAGTGGCTAGGCTTGCGGCCACCGAGAACGGTTGGAGGTGGGATGTCGGCTGCTGTGCTCGACGGGACCACCCTGCGAGTTTGGGCGCACGCCGCGGTCGACGGCCTGAGCGCTCACGCCGACGAGATCAACCGGCTCAACGTGTTCCCCGTCGCCGACGCCGATACGGGCACCAACATGCTGTTCACCATGCGGTCGGCCGCCACCGCTGCCGACCAGCCCGGCGTCGCGGCGGACGTCGTCGCGGTGTCGAGCGCGCTGTCCGAAGGCGCGCTGCACGGTGCGCGCGGCAACTCCGGGGTCATCCTCTCGCAGATCCTGCGGGGCCTGGCCGAGGTGACCGCCGACGCCGCTGACCAGCGCTCCGGCGACCTGACGGTCATCGACGCCGCGACGTTCGGCGCCGCCCTGCGCCACGCCGTCGGCCTGATCGCCGCGTCGGTCGGCGACGTCGTCCCCGGCACCATCGTGTCGGTGCTGCAGGCTGCGGCAGGCGCGGCCGAGGAACACGCGGAGGCGGCCGATCTGGTCACGACGCTGCGCGCCGCGTCCGACGCCGCGTCGGTGGCACTCGACCACACCCGCGACCAACTCGACGTCCTCACCGAGGCCGGCGTGGTCGACGCGGGCGGGCGTGGCCTGCTCGTCCTGCTCGACGCCCTGACCGAGGTGCTCACCGGGGACGCACCGCACCGCAGGCGCTACGAACCCGCGTCCGTCGGGGCGATCACCGCCGACGCGACACCGCCGCAGTTCGAGGTGATGTACCTGCTCGCGGGCTGCGACCACGCCGCCGTCGAGACGTTGCGCGCCCGCCTCGAACGACTCGGCGACTCCGTCGCCATCGCCTCGTCGGGCAGCGGCGAGCACTACTCGGTGCACGTCCACGCCGACGACGCGGGCGGCGCCGTCGAAGCCGCGCTGGACCTCGGCGCGCTGAGCCGCGTCCAGATCACCGCACTGTCCACGGGGCTGCGGCCACAGCCCGACCGCGCGGCACGCGACCGGGCGGTGTTGGCCGTCGTCGACGGCGGCGGCGCGCACGAACTGTTCGCGGGCGAGGGCGCCACCGTGGTGGTGCCCGACGCCGACTCGCCGGTGCGGGCCCAGCATCTGTTGCGCGCGCTCGTCGACACCGGCGCCGGTCAGGTGATGGTGCTCCCCAACGGCTACGTCGCCGCCGAGGAACTCGTGGCGGGCTGCACGGCGGCGATCGACCGCGGCATCGACGTCGTCCCGGTGCCGACGGGGTCGATGGTCCAGGGGCTCGCCGCGCTGGCGGTGCACGATCCCGCCCGCGCCGCGGTCGACGACGGCTACACGATGGCGCGCGCCGCCGCGAGCGCCCGGCACGGGTCGGTGCGGGTGGCCACCGAGGAAGCGTTGACCTGGGCCGGTACCTGCCGCCCGGGCGACGGTCTCGGCATCGCGGGCGACGAGGTGCTGATCGTCGGCGCCGACGTCGCCACCGCCGGGGCCGGTCTGATCGACCTGCTGTTGCTCTCCGGCGGCGAGCTGGTCACCGTGCTGACCGGGGCCGACGTCGACGCGGGCGTCGGGGAGGCGCTGCGCGACCACGTCCACAGGGAGCACCTTGGCACCGAACTGGTCACCTATCACACCGGTCACCGGGGTGACGTGCTGCTGATCGGAGTGGAGTAGCCATGGCCGCGCTGACCGACCGCCTCGTCCACGTCATCGGCGCCAAGTCCGCGAAGCCGCTGGAGGAGCACCTCGGGCTGGTGACCGTCGACGACCTGCTGCGCCACTACCCGCGTGCGTACAGCAAGGGCGCCACGATCCTGGAGGACGGGGAGTCTCCGCCGTTCCTTCGGGAAGGCGACCACGTCACGTTCGTCGACGTGATCGAGAAGGCCGAGGCGAAGTGGACGAACAGGCAACCCAAGCGCGAGTTCCTCGTCATCACGCTGGCCGGCCGGAAGCCGAAGGTGACGGCCACCTTCTTCAACGCGAGGTACACCAAGCGGACACTGGTCGTGGGCACGCGGCTGATGCTCAGTGGCGTGGTCGGCTACTTCCGCAACGCGCTGCAGCTCACGCACCCCGCGTTCCTCATCCTCGAGGGCCCGCAGGCGGGCAAGGGGTCCAAGTCGCTGGCGAAGGTAGCCTCCACGACCGACGACGGCGAGGTCGACCTGTCGGTGTTCGAGCGGGACTTCTTCCCCATCTACCCGGCGACGGCGAAGGTCCAGAGCTGGGACGTCTATGCCTGTATCCGACAGGTCCTCGACGTCCTCGACCCCGTGGACGATCCGCTGCCCCAGTCCCTGAAGGACCAGTTCTATCTGTTCTCCCAGGACGAGGCACTGCGGGCGATCCACCTGACCGAGAACGAGGGTGATCGCGATCGCGCCCGCGAGCGTCTGGCGATGGACGAGGCCGTCGGCCTGCAGTGGGCGCTGATGCTGCGCAGGCACGGCGATCTCGCCGCCACGGGTCCGATCGCACCGGCGTGGGACGGGGGAATCGCGGCGGCGCTGCGCCGACAGCTGCCCTTCGAATTGACCGCCGGTCAGCGCGAGGTCCTCGAGGTGCTGACCGCCGAGCTGGCCTCGACCACGCCCATGCACCGCATGCTGCAGGGCGAAGTCGGGTCGGGCAAGACGATCGTCTCGGTGATCGCGATGGCGCAGATGGTCGACGCCGGATATCAGTGCGCCCTGCTCGCACCCACGGAAGTGCTTGCGGCACAACATGCCCGGTCCATTCGCGACGTACTCGGGCCGCTCGCGACGGCCGGTGAACTGGGCGGGGAGGACGGCGCCACCAGGGTGGCGCTGCTGACCGGGTCGATGACAGCGCCGCAGAAGCGGCAGGTGCGCCAGGAGATCGCCAGCGGGGAGGCGGGCATCGTCATCGGCACCCACGCCCTCATTCAGGATTCGGTCGAGTTCCAGAACCTCGGTCTCGTCGTCGTCGACGAGCAGCACCGCTTCGGAGTCGATCAGCGAGATCGGTTGCGAGCCAAGGCCAGCGGCGGTATCACACCGCACCTGCTGGTGATGACGGCCACGCCGATCCCGCGGACGGTTGCGCTGACCGTCTACGGCGACCTCGAGACGTCGACGCTGCGCGAACTGCCACGGGGGCGTCAGCCGATCTCGACCACCGCCATCTTCACCCGCGAGGAGCGGCACAAGAAGTGGCTGGGCCGGGCGTGGCAGCGGGTGCGCGAGGAGGTCGCCGCGGGACGGCAGGCCTACGTCGTCGCGTCGCGCATCGACGAATCGGAGAAGGACGGTGCCGCCCAGGCAGGCCCGCCTGCGGTGACGGTGCTCGAATTGCTCGAGGGGCTGAGCCACGGCGAGCTGGCCGGGCTGCGTCTCGGGCTCATGCACGGCCGCCTGTCGGGTGACGAGAAGGACGCGGTGATGACGGCGTTCCGGGCGGGGGAGATCGACGTCCTGGTGTGTACCACCGTGATCGAGGTCGGCGTCGACGTCCCCAACGCGACGGTGATGGTCGTGATGGACGCCGACCGGTTCGGCATCAGTCAGCTGCACCAGCTGCGGGGACGCATCGGCCGCGGACAGCACCCCAGCGTCTGCCTGCTCGTCACCAATCTGCCCGAGGCGTCGAAGGCAGGTGCGCGGCTCAAGGCGGTGGCGTCCACTCTCGACGGGTTCGCACTCGCCGACCTCGATCTGGCCGAACGCCGCGAGGGCGACGTGCTGGGCCTGACCCAGAGCGGGCGGCCGATCACGCTCAAGATGTTGTCGCTGGCAGAACATCGCAGCATCATCGAAGCCGCCCGTGAATTCGCCGAGCACGTGTACGAGACCGATCCGCGCCTCGTCGAACACCGCGGAGTCGAGACCCTCGCAGCGCCGTTCGTGGCCACCGAGGCCGTCGAGTACCTGGACAAGGCGTGAAGCGGGTCGCGTGGCTGGCGGCGGGTGTCGCGCTCGCAGTCCTCGTCGCCGTCCAGGTCACGTCGGCGGCGCGGCAGGACGCGCCGTTCATCGCGCGCGCCGAAGTACCGACCGTGGCTCCCGGCGTCGACGTGCTGGCAGGCGTCGTCGAGATACCGGTGCGCGTCCGCGCCCACGACTACCGCAGGGCGGCGTTCGGCGAGTCGTGGACCGACGACACCAGTGCACCGGGCGGCCGCAACGGCTGCGACACCCGCAACGACATCCTCGACCGGGACCTGATCGAGAAGACCTACGTGTCGATCAAGCGGTGCCCTACCGCCGTTGCGACCGGTGTGCTGCACGACCCGTACTCCAACGCGGTGATCGCCTTCACGCGCGGCAATCAGGTGGGTGCGGCAGTGCAGATCGACCACCTCGTGCCGCTCGCGCTGGCATGGGATCTCGGCGCGTTCGCCTGGCCCGAGGACCTGCGGGTGCGCTTCGCCAACGATCCGGCCAATCTGATCGCGGTGGCCGGTGCGGTCAACCAGGACAAGGGCGATGCGGAACCGGCCGACTGGATGCCGCCGAATCGGGCCTTCTGGTGCCAGTATTCGGTGCAGTTCGCCGAGGTGCTGCGCGGCTACGCGCTACCGATCGATCAGCGATCGGCGGTGGTGCTGCGCGATGCCGCGGCCACCTGCCCGGTGGGCTGAGCGCCGAGCGTCACCTTGGTCAGCCGGCACAGTTCCCTTTCGGCAGCTGGGTGCGATGGTCCCCGACCCAGTTGGCTAGCTGGTCCAGCATTGCAGTACCCGTAGCGAATGTGCCGTCGTTGGGCTTGGCGGCGACGGCTACACCGAAGGAATCGGGTCCGTCTCCGACCAAAGCGATCTGGCGGACTAGGTATCCACCATCCGCTTCCGGTCCCCATCCGCCCTTGGCCGCTACGCCTGTGTCACCGGCGAAGCCCCACTGCTGATCGGTTGCGATGTCAGCCATTTGGCCGAGTAGCGAGTCCACGGCCAAACAGGGCAAAGTGAAGGCGAAACGTGCCGCCTGTTCCAACGACCAGGTGGTTTGACCATAGGGGCTGTACGGGGGTCGGACCTGGGTCGTCTGTACGCCGACACCTGCGTTGTTGCCGTCTGCGAGAACCTGTTGCACCGCCGCCCCGGCATCGGTCGGCGTACCCAGGGAGTCCCACAGTTGATCGGCGGCGGCGTTGTCCGACTGCGTGATTGCCGCATCTACCAATGGCTCGGCTGCAGCGGGATCCTTTCGTATAGCGGCGATGGCCAGGGGCACCTTGATAGTCGACCATGCTGCCCCGGTCTGCCAGTTGCCGTACGTCATCGTCACGTCGCCAGCCGAGACCGCGACACCGACATCGGCTGGGAGGGTTGCCGCCAGTTGCTCGAAGCTTGGTTGGAGTTCGTCGAGAGGCAGCGGCGACGGAGGCGCTGCTGGAACCGGTATCGACCGCAGTGCCCTGACCGGAACCGCCGGCGGCGGTGAGTGAGGGGCGTCGTGTTCCGATCGGCCTTGCGCCACCACGATGAAGCCGGCAGCCACCACTCCGACGGCCACCGAGACCAAGGTCGCCTTAGTAGATGTAGACACGCGCGTTCTTCCCACCAGTGCACGTCACCCAATCATCGGTGCCATAGGTCGCGCATTCCATGACGAAATGGTCGCCCGAACATCGACCGCCGGTTGAACGGCACGAGACGGCGCCGAGCGCGTATACGGTTCTTGGCGCTGAAGACGGCGGTCCTGCTTCCCGAAACGCTTGTAAGACGTTCCGCGCGAACAGACAACTGGTCTCGACAGTGCCCCTACTGGACCGGCTGTACTGTCCGCCAGCGCCTGGGTATGCGATTCCACTCTCGCAGCTTTCATCGTTGGCGTCGACGCCCGGCACTGTGGGGGGCAGCCCGGCGGGACGGGTTTGAGGGTAGGACCGTGATGGAGGCGCAGACCCGGCAGGACGATCCGGCGCAGGGAGTCGCGTGAGAGTGGGATTGGCTGCAGTTGGTTCGGGGCTTGAGCCCTGCCCGACCATCATGCCGATGGCGATGCCACCAGCCGCCAAGAGCATGGCCACGGATACGGCGATGACAGCGGGTACCACCCACTTCTTCCGACTCGGCTCGACATTCGGCCTGACGAGGGAATCGGCAGTGGAGGTCGGAGTTCCGACTCGGGTGTGCTGCAGTCCGGTGGGCGCGAGGGTATGCGGTGCGGCCTGAGTCGCGTACGGATCAATTGTCGGAAAGGGTTGTGACGGTGACGGTGTACCCGTCGATGCCCTCCCTGCCGCTCGAGCGAAGGCTCCCGCGCTGCCGTAGCGGTCGTCGGGCTCCTTCGCCATCCCACGTTCCACGACAGGGTCGAAAAAGGCGGGCACTCTCGGGTTTACCGCACTGGGCCGCGGTGGCGGTGTGTATAAGTGTGCGGTGAGTAATTGCTGCATGCTGTCGGTGGCATAGGGGCTCTGCCCGGTAAGCGCCTCGTGCAGTACGCATGCGAGTGAGTACACGTCGGCAGCAGCCGTCGTCGGTTGGTTGTTCAGACGTTCGGGCGCCATGTAAGCCAGCGAGCCCACGGTCATCCCGGCTTGAGTGAGTCTAACGTCGCCGGTCTTCTCGGCGATGCCGAAGTCGAGCAGGTAGGCGAAGTCGTCCGAGGTAACGATGATGTTCTCTGGCTTGACGTCACGGTGGATGAGCCCGTCGGCGTGTGCCGCGTCGAGCGCACTGGCGATTTGACTGACAATGTGCACTACCCGATCTGGCGGCATCGGGCCGGACCTCAGCACCTTCCGGAGATCAGTGCCGCGCACCATGCGCATGTCGATGTACAGCGACCCGTCGATTTCACCCCAGTCGTGGATCGGGATGACATGCGGCTCTTGAAGTTGTGCTGCCGCATGCGCCTCGCGAGTGAAGCGGCTTCGGTAATCCGGGTCTCTCGAGAACTGCTCGATGAGAATCTTCAAAGCAACGACTCGACGCTTCTCGACGTCTCGCGCTTCGTAGACCTCACCCATGCCGCCACGACCAAGCAGGCTGACGATCTCGTACTTCCCGAATCGTTTACCGATCCGCGATACCCCCACCGGTTCCACCTCTAACCCCCAGGACTCACTTCCGACGGGACGGCGCCCCGACGATGATGAAACGCTCGAACGACGCCGCGAGGATTTCGTCCGCTCAATGGATTGCCCGCGTTCGCAGGTGCTCCGGAATGATCAATAGCGGTCAAAGCACTGCTCACTGCTGCTGTAAAGGCCTTCGCGGAACGCCTCGATCCGAGTAAAGCCAGCTGGAACGGTCGAGCCATCGACGGTGCTCGCCACAATGCCATTGACGAGAAGTCCGCCTACGGCTTCATCCATGTCGCCGGCTGCCAGCACGAGCGTCTGACCACTGGGGAGTTCGATCGGGTCGGCCATGGATCGTTGGGCGACTCCGGTGAGACACGCCGTTCGCAAGGCGGTTGAGGGTGCGTTCAATGGTTCGCCGCGGGCATGCTGGAGCGACAAGGTGTACCGCGACGTGACCAAGGACAGAGCAGTGTTGTCACCTTGCGGCAGCACATAATCGTCCCTGTCGGCCTGTACCGACATCTGTTCGAGAGCAGACAAATCCACCGATACGGTATTGGTGGAGGGGCAGTACGACGCTGAGGGGCTGGAAGCCGTCTCAGGACAATCTTCCGGGGTCATCGACAGGCCCGGAGGGCTTTGCGGTCGGAAGACTTTGTCCAACAACTCCATCAGGCTGACCAAGGTGTTCTGGTCGACCGTCATCTCACCCGATTGAACGTTCCCGTCTGGCTCCGTACCCAGAATCAGCGGCAAGTCACCACGACGCTGTGCTATCTCATCGAGATCAATCTCGGTGCACTTAACCGCGGCGGAGGTGAAACCCATCTGAAAAGCACTGACTCGGTCCAGAGCCGTACCGTGACCTTCCTCGATCATATCGGTTTGATCTGGGGTCAACACATCGTCGCGCGACGTAATCACCCCCGCCAGAATGCGGTTCAGACCGTCACCGGTGCTCAGTTCGAACCGATTCGAGTTCCCTTCCGCAACCCAGCGGGTGTAAGCCCCAGCGAAGCAGTCAGCCTGTTGCTCCTTGACAATCGTCTCAGTCAGGATGCTCGTCAAACCAGAGCTGTACTGCACCGCGTGCCCATACTCGTGTGCCACGAGCGCTGCGATTGACGCGTCGCCGAAGAAGCCACGACCAGTCGGTACCAGGAACCCCCTGTCCCACGCCATCGTGTCGGCAGGGAGGCAGTAGAGCGCATTGGGTTCGTCGTACAAATCTGCTCCGCAGACCTCGGGGCCATACGGGTCTTCGGAGTCGTAGGAAACGAGCGTTTCCACGGGTGAGAAGGATCCGTCAAAGGTTTGGGGATACGTCGATGCCCAGAACTGTTCGACATCATCGACGGCTGTTAGAACGAGCTGGTCAATGGAACCACCGTCGGAGTACTCGGCACTGCGCTGGGGCATCGGCGCGTCGCTGCGCAGCCCGCTCGGTCCGTCGGTGACGGGCAGTCCGCCAGCAAGGAACGCTGTTGAGAATTCGTCGGAAGGGGGTGGCGCAGTTGTCGGCGATGCGCAGCCCGTGAGCGACAGCACCACCATCAACACTCCGAGTACCTTCAGCGCATTCGACGAACTACCCACGCATTGCCTCGATCAGCCCAGCGCGTAGCTGGTCCCAAACCGACCTCTGGTCGGAACCTTTCAGCACTTCGATCGTCAAGATAGGTATGCCGCGGTCTCGGCCAACGAAAGATCCCAATGAGCCTGGCGTCGGCGCGATCGAACTCGACTCTTCGACTGGCAAACCGGTTGCGGCAGAGAATTTTTCTGCGATCTCGCGTGCGGGACCGTCGAAGTTCACGAATTGCCGTCCCGCCCACGAATGGGCGACGAGCACGAGGGCTGGGTTGATGCGATCAATAGCGCCAGCGAGCGCAATTGCTTCGGGCTGGGTCAACGGCTCGCCGCCGTTGGCGGTATTTCCGTAGTCGAAATTGCTTGCGGGAAAGTTACGGTTGACGTCCACGCCATTTGCGTTCTCACGTGTCCCAGCGCTGCGGCCGTCAGGGTTGACGTCTTCAATGATGGTCAGTGTGACAACGTCGACAAGCCCTGCCGCTGTGAACGCCGCCGGCAACTCATTCGTGGTGAGTGCCCCCTCGGGCTCGTCACCGTGTATGCCTCCGACGAATAGAACTCTGCGCGGACCGTGACCTACGGTGAGTTCACGGATTGGTGCGCCCTTCACGGACGTACCGATCACTTCCCACCCTGCTACGGCGGGCGCTAGTGAAGCGGCGGGGATAGGTGGCGTTGACGCAGCGTCTTTGATCGATGTCGGTGGCGGTGGGGGAGCGGCTGATGCGGTTTCGGAGTCACTGGCGCCGCATCCAACTGCTGACACTGCAGTGCTGAGTACGAATAGGGCAGACGCCAAGGACACACGCAATGGCCTTAGCACGCGGGAAGCCCGTACGACGTGACATCTAGATACACCGAGTTCACGTAAGCGCCGTTATTCAGCCGGTACCAAATAGCGCTCGATCCTCGTCCCTGGTTGGATTGAATGTCGCCGTACGTGAGGCACGCAACGGTGACGTTCGCGCCGTCCCGCAGTACGGATGGATACAAAGGTCCGGCCTGGATGTAGGGACTGACTCGCTGCTTCACTCCGCAGGACCCGCCTTCGTCGCAGGTGCCGACTATTAGTCCGCTCACGGATTCGGCTATTCGCTTAGTAGTAGGGATTGCCGTTGGTGCCGTTGGTGCCGTTGGTGCCGTCGGTGCGGGTGGCAGGGTCTGGGTGACCGTGACCGTCGGTTGCGGCTGAACAACCGTTGTCCGGGGAACCGTGTAGGTCGGTCTTGGAGGTGGTATCAGCGTGGGCCCCGGTGACGCCGTAGGTCCCGTCGGGCCATCCGCTTTTTGGCCCATCAAGAGAATGGTGACGACGCCCAATGCGCCGAGAACGAGCACCGCTATAACGCTGACCATGACCGGAAGCAGCCAGTGGCGCCTGGCGTGGGTTTGTACCTGGTGGTCGTCGGTCGGATCAGCAGTTCGCGCGCGAGTGACGGCGCCGTCCGTTATTGCGGAACGGGGTATCGGTGCGGCCATCGTCTGGGCGCTTGCCGCGGCAATGTGAGCGTCCTCTAACAACGCTCGCCGCGCGGCTTGAGTCAGCTCGCTCGCGGTTGCGTAGCGGTCGTGTGGGTCCTTCGCCATCCCACGAGAGATCACGTCGTCAAGCGCTGCCGGTACGCCAGCGTTGACAACGCTCGCCCGAGGCGGCGCGGCGGTGAGGTGCGATGTAATGAGCCGCTCATAACTGTCCGCATTAAACGGGGTACTACCAGTGAGCGTTTCGTAGAGTACGCAAGCCAGCGAGTAGATGTCGGCCGCAGGCGTAGTCGGTGCATCGGCGAAACGCTCGGGCGGCATGTAGGCAAGGGAGCCAATCTGCGTCCCGTCCATAGTCAGCCGCGCGTCACCCTTACTTTCGACGATGCCGAAGTCGACCAAGTAGGCGAAGTCGGCCGCGGTGACGATGATGTTCTGCGGCTTGACATCGCGGTGAATGAGCCCTGCACCGTGAGCTGCGTCAAGTGCGGCGGCCGTTTGCTCCATGAGGTTGACCGCGCGGTCGGGATCGAACGGACCATCTGCTAGCAAGTCGTAGATGGTCTTGCCTTCAACGAGTCGCATGTCGATGTAGAGGTTTCCGTCGGCCTCTCCCCAGTCGTGAATGGGGATGACGTGAGGCTCTTGCAGGATTGCTGCGGCATGCGACTCGCGAAGGAAACGCGCGCGGAAGCGATCGTCTTCAGCGAACTGCTCACGCAGGATCTTGAGGGCGACGACTCTGTTCTTCTCGGTATCGCGGGCTCGGTAGACCTCACCCATTCCGCCTCGACCCAGTAATGCCGTGAGTTCGTATCTTCCGAACGTCGTACCGACGCGCGAGTCGGTTTGGGTCACGCCAGGAGTTCTATCTTGCTGCGCATCGCTGTCTCTCGTGATGTCCGTTGTTGCTGACTCCGCACAGGGATCCATCAATAATTTGCTCAACTGCCCCGACAGCTGAGCGACAGCACCCCCACGGTGTCGTGAGCATAACGAAAAGTAGGCGCCAGCTAGGCCATTTTGGTTGCTGAGGCGGTGACCGCGCGGCGCCGGAACCTTGATCTGTGAAGTTGCACAACCCGGGCAGCTCAAGTCGGTGCCGCTAAGTAGTCGCGTTCAGCATTGGATCATGTAGCCGGGGTCTGTCGTGGTGTCCAACCACTTGCCGTAGGCGTCACCGCCGGCCGAGCGAACCGCCCCACATACCTGGCCGGTCGTGGTCCCGGCCGCCCGGTAGACCGCATATATCGGATTTCCTTCGTCCGAAGCTTGCCGTAGAGACGGACAACTTTGATCCGTCCTTAAATACGAAGCGCCGGGATGTAGGTTCAGCAGCCGTTGAATACCCGTCTCGTACTGCCCCGGTGTCGTGACGTTGCCAAGGACCACGATCCCCTGACCATTGCAGACTGGTGAACTCATGGGCGTCGCGAGCCCGAGGTCGCCGGGTGGTCGTGATGGCGGCAAGGTCCCCGACGGAACCCTATTCGAAGGTGGGATCTGCGTGATGGTCGGTGGGGGTTGCGTTTGCGTGACAGTCCGCGGAGGCCGAGACGGACCCATCGTTGGCTCAGGCGGCATCAAGGTTGGACTCGTCGGTCCTGCGGTCGGCGGCGCAATATCCGGTTGACCCAGACGCGCCCCGATGAACGCGACAAGGCCCACGACGATCAAGGCGGCGACACCGGCGGCAATCATGACGGCTGTCCGCGGCGTCCTACTGACGTCCTGCCGAGCAGTGTCGCTCGGCGTGGCGCGAGTTGGCGGGAGCGGTGGAGGAACGGGCATTGCCGCTTGCGTTGCGTCGGCGTATCCGGTCAGACCGATGCCTCCACCAGCCAATGCTGCCGCGAACTCGCGGCAGGAACCGAATCGTCGGTAGGGCTCTTTTGCCAGTGCCTTCGCAAGGACGTGATCGAACGCGGCCAGATCGGCGCGTGCAGTCTCCAAAGACGGGGGCGGTTGAGAGAGGTGATTTCCAATCACGACTGCGGGGCTCGAGTTACCAAAGGGCGGACCGCCGGTGAAGAGGTGATAAGCCGTGCAGGCCAGCGCGTACTGATCAGCACGGCCATCGAGTGGTCTCCCGGTCAATTGCTCCGGCGCGGCGTACGCGACGGAGCCGACCGTCATGTTGGTTGCCGTCAGCCCGCCCGCCTCGTTTGAGGCACGTGCGATACCGAAGTCGGCGAGCAGAATACGTCGGTCGCCGCTTCTCGGGTCGGTCAGCAGGATGTTCGCTGGCTTCACGTCGCGATGTAGCAGGTAGCGCTCATGGGCGTAGTCGAGTGCATCGGCGATGGCTGCCACGATCTCTAGCACGTCTGCCGGCGGCATACCGAGCGGGTATCTCGCCCGCATCAGCTGGGCGGCATCAGTGCCCTCGACATAGTCCATCGTGATCCAAAGCTGACCGTCGTCCTCGCCCCGGTCGTGGATCGCAACGATGTGAGGATGCCAAAGTGAGGCGGCTATGTCGGCTTCGCGCGCGAACCGCTGTCGGTACTCCGTATCGGCGCTCACACCAGCCGGGAGGATTTTCAGCGCCTCCCGGCGGGGCAACCGGGGATGCCGCACGAGGTAGACCTCGCCCATTCCCCCAGTTCCCAGTAAACGCTCGATGGTGTAACCAGCAAATTCCGCACCATCGGCAATGGGCATGGGAGTGATCGTACAAAAGGAACGGCTTCTGGGCGCCAGAACGATGTAGGCGTTTGCCGTACGACCTGACGCCACCGTTCCGTATGGTGACCGTCATGGACGTACCTCCGCCCAACCGCAACGACGGACGCCGAGAGATGATGAGTCGCCGCCAGTTGCTGTGGCTGGCTGGCGCAGGAGGGTTGGGCGCCGCCGCGATTACGTCAAAGTCGCTTTGGGCTGGGGCGGATCAGGCCAATCAGCCAGATGTTGCGAGCGCGCGGTCTACGGCGAGCATGACATCTTCACCCGCAACATCTTCTTCCCTTGCCCCTCCGGTTTCTGCGACGCCGACGGCAACACCTGAACCAGTCGTAATATCGGGCCAACGGCTGTGCCGGGAGGCATGGGGTGCTCGGCCCCCGCTTGCTGGCGGCAAGACACACACCATCGAACGGATGACGATCCATCACACGGGCGCTGTTCTTGAGGACAACCGAAATGCGCCGGGTCGGCTAATTCAGCATCAGCAGCTGCACCAAGGCGAGCGAGACTGGATAGACATCGCGTACCACGTCGGCGTCGACCGCAACGGGAACATCTACGAACTGCGAGACTACAACCTGGTGGGCGACACCGCGACGGAGTACGACCCCACCGGTCACTTTCTCGTCCTATGCGAAGGCGACTTCGATCAGGAGGCGGTGACCGAGGCGCAACTCGACAGCGCAGCACTCGTATTCGCCTGGGCGGCGCAGCAATTCAAGATCACGTCGGAGACGCTCAGCGGCCACAAAGATCATGCCTCTACCGCATGCCCGGGCGCCGACCTTTACGCGCGTCTTAAGTCCGGCGACCTCAAACGCCGAATTGATGGAAACCTCGCCGCGGGCAGAGTGAATCTCCAAGACTTGTGCGGGCCGCAAGCTGCCGAGAGGGTCGCGGCGATCGAAGCAGGTCAGTGATCATCTAGATCGGAGATGTCACCTCGGCACCCGAAGGTGTTTGCGCGCTTCGAGTTCCGCCTCGTCGACGAGGGTCAGCATCGGTTGCCCAGGGACGCAGAGCATCGTGACCACGAAGCGGCACGCGACGTCGTCGCGGTTGTTGGCGTCGGAGTAATGGATGACGTCACCGCCCGGCTCCCAGAAGGCCTCACCGGCGGATAGGACGCGCGGCGGCTCGCCCTCGAGTTCGAACAGCATCTCGCCCTCCAGTACGTAGCCGAAGGCGGGGCCGCTCGGATGGCGGTGCGGCGGTGCGCCTGCGCTGCCCGGCGGGTAGGCGATGGTCACGGTCATCGCGTGCGCGCCCGGTGGGATGAAGGGCGGCTGCACTTCCTGGAGAACCGTCAGCGCGCTCTCCCAGTGGGCGTCGTACCTCTCGGACATGCCTGCTCCTCTCATCGTTGGTCGGGCAAAGTAGGTCGGGGGGTCGGTCAGATGGCGGTGCCGCCGCCGTCGGCGTGCAGCGTCGCTCCGGTGATGAAGCTCGCCCTTGGTGAGGCGAGGAAGAGCACCGCCTGTGCGATCTCGTCGGGGCGTGCGGTGCGGCCGAGGGGCAGGGCGCGACCCAATTCCTCGTTAATGTCGCCCCATTCGGCGACGACGCCCTCGGTGTCGGTGGGTCCCGGGGCGACGCAGTTGACGCGCACGCCGCGGGGCCCGAACTCCACGGCCCAGGTTCGGGTGAGTGACTCCACCGCCGCCTTGGACGCGGAGTACACCGATGCACCGGGTACGCCCTTCGACGCCACCATCGAGGTGACGTTGACGACGGCGCCGCGCCCACGCGTCAGCATCCCTTGGGCGAGGCCGGCCGTCAGGAAGTAGGTGCCGCGCAGGTTGGTGTCGACGGTGTTTCCGAACGCCGCCACGTCCTGATCCACGGTCATGGCCGCGGGGAAGCTCGCGGCGTTGTTCACCAGGATGTCGACCGCGCCTGCCTGCTCGACCAGAGAGCGGACCGACTGCAGGTCCGACATGTCGGCCTGGAGGTAACGGCCCCCGATGTCGTCTGCTGCGGCATTGCCTCGCAACGGGTTTCGCCCGCTGATGATCACCGTTGCGCCCTCGCGGGCCAGCAGTCTGGCGCATGCCAGACCGATGCCCGCCGTACCGCCGGTCACCAGCGCAACATGGTCGTTCAGTTCCATCTTCGTCGTCTCCTCAGGCACTGCACTGCTCGGCAATCGGTTCAGGGGATCGGTGGTCGCGGTGGGCCAGGGCGATGCGCAGCCGCTGGCGGCCCCGGGACACCCGCGACATCACGGTGCCCACGGGAATGTTCAGCAGGGCGGCGGTCTCGGCGTAGGTGTATCCCTCCACACCGGCGTAGTACATGACCGAGCGCACCCCGTCCGGCAGCGTGGCGAGCGCGGCCCTGACGTCGTCATCGGGCATGGCGTCGACGATCTCGGTCTCGGCCGACCGGCGCCGCGTGTCGCCGCCGACCAGATCGAGGACGTCGGACTCGTCGACGGGGACCTCGGTCGGGCGCCGCTCCCTGTACCGGTGCGTGCTGACCCACCGGTTGTGCAGGATGCGGAAGAGCCAAGCCTTCAGATTCGTGCCCTCCTGGAACGACCGAAAACCCGTGAAGGCGTGCAGAAGCGTGTCCTGCAGCAGGTCTTCGGCGTCGGCTTCGCAGTAGGTGAGCCGACGTGCGCGCCTGGCCAGGGCTTCGAACAGGGGAGTGGCGTCGCGAGCGAAGCGTGCGGCCAGGTCGTCGTCCGACTCGACTCCGCCTGCGGTAATGGTGGTCACGGAATCCAGAATCGCCGCGTGGCGACGGAAGCGGACCATTGGAAGTTCGTGGTCGAACCCGTGGTGTCCCCGTGGTCGGGGTCGGTCAGCCGGTCCAGGAGGCGGTGCGGAGCTGCCGGCGCGAGGTGATGCCGAGCTTGACGAACACCTTGCGCAGGTGCCATTCGACGGTGTGGGCACTCAGGAAGAGTTGAGCCGCGATCTCGGAATTGGTGTGACCGTCGGCGGCGAGCCGGGCGATCTGGCTCTCCTGCGCGGTGAGGCCGTCGCCGGATGCCACCGGATGCTTGCGCACCTTCTCGCCGGCGGCGATGAGTTCGCGGCGGGCCCGTTGCGCGAAGGCCTCGGCACCCATGTCGGTGAAGGCGTCGTGCGCTGCGGTGAGTTGTCGACGGGCATCGCCCCGCCGACCGGCCCTGCGCAGCCACTCGCCGTAGGACAGGCGGGTGCGTGCGAGGTGCGGGGCGATGCCCGCGCGGTCGAGCAGGTCGACGGCGTGATCGAACAACTCACCGGCACCGTCGTCGTCGGCCACCAGGGCCCGAGCCGCCGCGACCACGCCTGCGCCCCAGGGTGTTCCGCTGCCGCCCGCGCGATCCGAGAGTAGCGTCACGGCAGCAGCGGCCGTCGCCGTGTCGCCGGCGTGGGCGGCGGCCTCGACGAGTTCGAAGAGACACCAGCCGTAGAAGCCGAGGTCCTCGTATTCGCAGCACCGGCGGGCCGCGGCGAGTGCCTCCTCGTAGCGGCCGAGACCGTTGTAGAGGACGGCGAGGTTGTAGTCGGCCACCCCGACCAGGCGCCCCTCGCCCTTGGCCGTGCCACCCGCCGTGGCCGCCTCCATCAGCGGTACTGCCTCGGCGGCGACGCCTCGCCACGCCGCGAGGGTGAGCGAGTGGTACTTCACCGGGGTATGGCCCATCGACGCCGTCACGGCATTGGCCTCGTCGAGGAGGTCTGCCGCAGAACCCAACTCGCCGCGATAGACGTGGACGCCCGCGCGATAGGTGAGTGCGGGTGCCAGCACCGCCAGTGCCCCGGCGTCGCGTGCGCGCCGCACCATGTCCGTCGAGATCTGCAGCAGCACGTCGTCGTCCCACAGCTCGTGGGCTGCCGACTCCTGCACGATCGGGAACGGCCAGTTCTGCACCGGCCCGGTGTCGTTCTTGGCGTGCTCGTTCCAGGAGTGCAGAGCCCTGCGCAGCTGGTCGGAGCCGGCACCGGGGCCGTCGATGATCCGACATGCCATGCCGTGCAACAGCAAGTCGATCGGACGCCTCACGGTGGGCATCCGCGAGATGGCGTCGAGGCCGGCCCGCGCGGCCTCGGTCAAGACCCGGGGATCGCCCAGCCGACCCGCGTACATGGCGGCGCTGATCGACTCGAGGTAGGTCTCACGGGCTGCGTCGTCGTCGAGGGTCTCCAATTGCCGGGCAGCCTTCAGGAGGGCGGCCGCGGCATCGCTGGTGCGCGGTGCACCCGGTGCACCGGACCGGCTGCGGGCGAAGTCCATCTGCGCGCGCATCCGGCCAACCCGCGCCCGCTGCAACGGCGTCAACTGGGCCAGTTCGGCGATCGCCAGGAGGTCACTGGCCGCCTCGGGTGCTGCCGCCTCGCGCTTGGCCTCGGCGGCGGCAATCGCCCTGGCCCCGCGCAGCCGCGCATCCGACGTCAGTGCCGTGGCCCGCTCGAGGAAGGCTGCGGCCGCGGCGACACCGCCCCTGCTCTGCGCGCGGTTCGCCGACTCCTCCAGGGCGACGGCCACCGACTCGTCGGGACCGGCTGCCGCGTTGGCGCGATGCCACGCCTGCCGATCGGGGTCCGACCGTGGGTCGGTGACGTCGGCGAGCACCTCGTGCACGGTGCGGCGGTCCATCAGGTCCGCCGCGCGGTAGGCGGCCGACCGCATCAGCGGGTGCAGGAATCGCATGCGCGTACCGAATTCGATCACCCCCTCGGCCTCCGCGGGTCCGAGTGCGTCGACCGGTATGCCGAGTCGCGTTGCAGCGCGCAGGAACAGCGCCGTGTCGCCCACCGGTTCCGCCGCCGCGGTCAGCAGCAGCAGACGGGTGTCGGCGGGCAATTCCTGGATTCGGCGCACGAAGTCACCCTCGATGGCCGCCGTGGAGGAGCGCTTGCCGTAGATCCAGAAGCCGCCTGCGAGTTCGGTCGGCGACACGTTGCGGGGGACTTCGAGGATGGCCAGCGGAATTCCGCGGGTCTCCGCGACGATGCGGTCGCGCACCCGCGGATCGATGCCCCCGACCATCACCGATTCGAGGAGGTCCCGCGCCACCGAGTCGGACAGCCCGGCGACCTCCAGCTCCGGCAGACCCCGCAGCGCCTCCGGGCACTCGCGGACGGCGAAGGCGAGGACCACGGGTTCGGCCAGCAGGCGCCGTGCCACGAAGCCGAGTGTCTGCAGCGACACCTGATCGAGCCACTGGGCGTCGTCGACGACGCACAGCATTGGGCGGTCGGCGGCAGCGGCGGCCATCAGGCTCATGACGGCCAGCCCGACCAGGAACCGGTCGGGCGCAGCACCCGCTCCCCGACCGAAGGCCACGTTGAGCGCATCCCGCTGGGGTGGCGGTAGTTCGTCGAGGTGGCCCAGCAGTGGCGTGCACAGTTGGTGGAGGCCGGCGAAGGCCAGTTCCATGTCCGACTCGACGCCCGCCACATGGACGGCTCGGTAGGACGTGGCCTGCGCGCTGAGGTGTTCGAGCAGCGCCGTCTTCCCGACACCGGCCTCGCCGCGCAGCACCAGCACGCGCGCACCCGATGGCTGCGCCGGGACCAGTTCGTCGAGCGCCGCGCACTCCAGGTCGCGGCCGCGCAACACCGGTCCGCGACGTTCGCTCGGCACGACCGTGATCGTATCGCCGAGCCGGCCGCGGCTCACCGCCGCGGCCGAGCCGAGGTCAGGAACCGGTGTAGGTCTCCGGATCGGGCCGGAACCGGGTGCCGTCGTCGAGCGCGTTGAGTGCGTCGAGGTGCTCGGTGGCCAGTTCGAAGTCGAACACGTCGAGGTTCTCGGCGATGCGCTCGGCCTTCGAAGAGCGGTACACCACCGAGTTGCCCAGCTGCACGTTCCAGCGGATGAGCACCTGTGCCGGGGTCTTGCCGTAGGCGTCGGCGACCGACGTCACCGTCGGGTTGTCGAGTAGCTTGCCCACCCCGAGCGGACCGTAGGCCTGGGTGAGGACGTTGTGCTCGGCGTGGAAGCTGCGCAGCGCCGACTGATTCAGCAGCGGGTGCAGTTCGACCTGGTTGACCGCAGGCACGAAGAAGGCGAGATCCATGATCGTGGTCAGGTCGTCGGGGGTGAAGTTGGCGACGCCGATCGACTTCGAGTTGCCGAGTTCCTTCTGCTTCATCAGACCGCCGAAGCTGTCGATGTACTTGCTGGGGTTTCCGGCGGGCCAGTGGATGAGGTACAGGTCGACGTACTCCATGCCGAGCCGTTCGAGGCTGACCTTGAGCGCGTCCTGGGAGGCCTGGTAGCCCTGATCCTCGGTCGCCAGCTTGGTGGTCACGAAGATCTCGGCCCGCGGAATGCCCGACGCGGCGATGGCTCGTCCCACCGCTGCCTCGTTGCCGTAGGCGGCGGCCGTGTCGATCAACCGGACGCCGATCTCCAGCGCCGCGGAGACGGCGTGCTCGGCTTCGGCCTCTGACAACTCGCCGGTGCCGATGCCGAGGACCGGGATCGTGTTGTCGTCGTTGAGGCTCGTGTTCGGAATCTCTGCCGTGGCCATGTTCCACCTACCCTTTGAAGTTGAACGTGCGTGGATCGGGACCCAGTCGCGTGCCGTCCTCGAGCGACGCGATGGACGTCATGTCCTGCTCGCTCAGCTCGAAGTCGAACACGTCGAAGTTGCTCGCGATGCGTTCGGGGTTCACCGATTTCGGGATGACGATATTACCGAGCTGGATGTGCCACCTAATCAGGACCTGCGCAGGCGTTTTGCCGTGTGTCGCGGCGAGGTCCGCCAGCGTCGCGTGGCTCAGCAGCGACCCCTGGCCCAGCGGGCTCCAGGCCTCGGTCGCGATGCCGAGTTCGGCGTGCACCTCGCGCAGTTCGTGCTGGGGGAGCAGCGGGTGCAGCTCGATCTGGTTCACCGCGGGAACGATCCCCGTGGCGTCGACCAGCGTGCGCAGGTGTTCGGGCTCGAAGTTGCTCACGCCGATCGACGTGACCCGGCCCTGCTCGCGCAGGTGGGCGAACGCCTTGAAGGTGTCGACGAAGGCGTTGACCTCCGGCATGGGCCAGTGGATGAGGTAGAGGTCGAGCCGGTCGAGGCCGAGCTTGGTCATGCTCGCGTCGAAGGCCCGCAGCGTGGTGTCGTACCCCTGCTCGGAGTTCCACAGCTTGGTGACGACGTACACGTCGTCGCGCTGCAGGCCCGATGCCGCGACGGCGCGGCCGACGCCCTCCTCGTTGCCGTACGCGGCTGCGGTGTCGACGTGCCGGTAGCCTGCCGACAGCGCCGCACTGACCGCACGCTCGGTGTCGTCGGCCGGGGTCTGCCAGACTCCCAACCCCACGGCGGGGATCGAATTACCGTCGTTCAGCGTGACCGAGGGATCGAAGGAGCGAGCCATGACCAAGAGTGTGCCAGTCGGCATCCCGCCCACCGCTCCGGTGGGCACGGTGGCCGACCCGGGTGCCGGTCGGCCGAGCCGCCGCAAGCTCGCGACGCTCAACGCCGTGAGCGGCGCGCTGCTGCCGTTGGTCAAGCGCATCCCGGAACCGGTCAAGCGCAAGCTGCTGGGTCGCCGCGCGGTGACGATCGACGGCAACACGCTCGACCCGACCCTGGCCCTGGTGCTGGCGATGCAGCGGGCCTCGGGGGTGAACGGCCTGGTGGCCAGCGACGACGTGGTCGTATCCCGGGAACAGCTGCGCAACCTGTCGGCGAAGATCGACTCCGGCGTGACCGTCGGGATCCGCGAGCTGACCGTTCCGGGACCTGAGGGGCAGATGCGGGCCCGTCACTACACACCGGTCGACGGACTGCCCGCCGGCTCACCGCTGCTGGTGTTCTTCCACGGTGGCGGGTTCGTCGTCGGCGACCTCGACACGCACGACGGGCTATGCCGGCTGATCAGCCGCGACGCGGGCGTCGGTGTCCTGTCCGTCGACTACCGGCTCGCCCCGGAACACAAGGCACCCGCTGCGGTCCACGACTGCTACGCCGCCTACCGGTGGGCCGTCGACAACGCCGCCGCGCTGGGCGCCGACCCGCGTCGCATCGCCGTCGGCGGCGACAGCGCCGGTGGCAACCTCGCCGCCGTGGTGTCGAGGCTGGCCCGCGACGACCGCGACCAGGGCGTGCCGCTTCCCGCGCTGCAACTGCTGCTCTACCCGGCGACCAACTTCGCCGGCGACACCCGCTCCAAACTGCTGTTCTCCGAAGGCTTCTTCCTGACCAAGCCGCACATGGACTGGTTCCGGGACAACTACCTCAGCGGCGCGGCGGTGGACGTGTCCGATCCGCTGATCTCCCCGCTGCTGGCCGACGACCTGACCGGCCTGCCGCCCGCACTGGTGCTGACCGCCGGTTTCGACCCGCTGCGCGACGAAGGTCATCACTACGCCGAGGCGCTGGCGGCCGCGGGCGTGCCGGTGGACTACCGCGAGTACGGCTCCGTGGTGCACGCGTTCGCGAACTTCTTCCCGCTGGGCGGCGGGAGTGCGGTGGCCACGGCCGACATGGTCTCGGCGTTGAAGGCTCACCTCAGCCGTTGCTGAGCCCCTGCGCGGCGGCCTCGTGGGTGTGTGCCGCAGCCGCCGGTACCCTGTGATTCGTGGCCACGAAACCGAAGAAGACCGCCAGCTACGACCTGAAGGCTGCGGACCGCAGGCGCGACATGCTGATCAAGATCGGGCTGACCGCGACCGTGGTCGTCATCGCGGTTGCCGTCGTGCTCACGATCGTGCTGAACGCCAAGGACAAGCCCGCCGCAGGTGACGCCAAGTCGATCCGGGTCGCCTCGGCGAACGTGGTCACCAAGGAGGGCACCACCGAGCCCAAGGCCGTGCTGAGTCTCTACGAGGACTTCCTCTGCCCGGTGTGCGGCCGCTTCGAGCAGCAGTTCGGCCCCACCATCAGCTCGCTGGTCGCCAGCGGCGCGATCGCCACCGACTACTACATGGTCGCGATCCTCGACCGCCCGGCGAACCAGAACTACTCCTCGCGTGCCGCTGCCGCCGCGTACTGCGTCGCCGACGAGGACAAGACCCCGAACAAGGAGGCGTTCAGCCGGTTCCACGCCGCGCTCTACGCCCAGCAGCCCAGCGAGGTCGGCACCAACTTCCCGACCGACGAGCAGCTGATCGAGACCGCACGTCAGGCCGGCGCCGCGGGCTCGGTGCCGGAGTGCATCAACAGCGGCCGCTACACCAAGATGGCCGAGGGCCTCGCCGGTGCGGTCGAGATCAACGCCACCCCGACGGTCCGCATCAACGGCGAGGAGTACGAGTACTCCACGCCCGACGCCCTCGTAGCCAAGATCACCGAGATCGTCGGCGAGCTGCCCGGCGCGTCCGCCCAGCCCGCCGCCCCCGCGCCGACCGCTCCGGGCCAGGCTCCGGCAGCACCATGACCGTCACCGCGCCCGATGCCGTCCCGGTTGCCGACGAACCGGCGGCCGGGAACACGGTGCGCGTGGGTCGCGCGAGCGCGATCTGGCTGCTCATCGCGGGTGTCGTCGGCTTCGCCGCCGCCTTCACGCTGACGGTCGAGAAGATCGAGATCCTGATCAACCCGGCCTACGTGCCGTCCTGCAGCATCAACCCGGTGCTGTCGTGCGGCTCGGTGATGGTCACCCCGCAGGCGGCGCTGTTCGGCTTCCCGAACCCGCTGATCGGCATCGTGGCGTTCACCGTCGTCACCGTCACCGGGGTCCTCTCGCTCGCGAGAGTCCGGCTGCCGCAGTGGTATTGGGCCGGGCTGGCCGTCGGCACCCTGCTGGGCGTGGTGTTCGTGCACTGGCTGATCATCCAGAGCCTCTACCACATCGGTGCCCTGTGCCCGTACTGCATGGTGGTGTGGGCGGTGATGATCCCGCTGTTCGCGGTCGTGACTCCGATCGCGCTGCGATCGTTGGCAGACAACCCGATCGCACGCGTCCTCTACCAGTGGCGCTGGCCGCTGGTCGTCCTGTGGTTCACCGCATTGATCCTGATGATCCTGGTGCGGTTCTGGAATTACTGGTCCACGCTGATCTGATTCCAGGCGCGCGCGACCTCGGGTTAGGGTTACGCGTGATTTCCAAACTGCTGGTCGCAAACCGTGGTGAGATCGCGATCCGGGCGTTCCGGGCTGCCTACGAGCTGGACATCGCGACCGTTGCGGTGTTCGCCCTGGAGGACCGCAACTCGTCGCACCGGCTCAAGGCCGACGAGTCGTACCAGATCGGCGAGGTCGGCCATCCCGTCCGTGCCTACCTCTCGGTCGACGAGATCATCCGCGTCGCGCGGCATTCCGGCGCCGACGCCGTGTACCCGGGCTACGGGTTCCTCTCCGAGAACCCCGAGCTGGCTGCGGCCTGCGACGCCGCGGGCATCACGTTCGTCGGACCCGGAGCGCACGTCCTGGAACTGACGGGCAACAAGGCCCGCGCCATCGCCGCTGCCCGCGAGGCGGGGCTGCCGGTACTGGCGTCCTCGGAGCCCTCGGCGTCGGTCGACGAGCTGGTCGCCGCCGCGGCCGGCATGGAATTCCCGGTGTTCGTCAAGGCGGTCTCCGGCGGAGGCGGGCGCGGCATGCGCCGTGTCGCCGAAGCCGCAGCGCTGCCCGAGGCGATCGAGGCGGCCAGTCGCGAGGCGGAGTCGGCGTTCGGCGATCCCACGGTCTACCTGGAGCAGGCGGTGCTCAACCCCCGCCACATCGAGGTGCAGATCCTCGCCGACGCACGCGGTGAGGTGGTGCACCTGTTCGAGCGCGACTGCAGCGTGCAGCGGCGCCACCAGAAGGTGATCGAATTGGCGCCCGCGCCCAACCTCTCCGAGGAGTTGCGGCAGCGGATCTGTGGTGACGCCGTCGCGTTCGCGCGTCAGATCGGCTACTTCTGCGCGGGCACCGTCGAGTTCCTGCTCGACGAGCGCGGCAATCACGTGTTCATCGAGTGCAATCCGCGAATCCAGGTGGAGCACACCGTCACCGAGGAGATCACCGACGTCGACCTGGTCGGCTCGCAGCTGCGGATCGCCGCGGGGGAGTCCTTGGCCGATCTGGGTCTGAGCCAGGACACGCTGCGGGTACGCGGGGCGGCCATGCAGTGCCGCATCACCACCGAGGACCCGGCCAACGGCTTCCGGCCCGACACCGGCCGCATCACCGGCTACCGGTCCCCGGGTGGCGCGGGCATCCGATTGGACGGCGGCACGCACCTCGGGGCCGAGATCGGCGCCCACTTCGACTCCATGCTCGTCAAATTGACCTGTCGCGGAAGGGATTTCACCACCGCCCAGGCGCGGGCCCGGCGCGCACTGGCGGAGTTCCGCGTCCGCGGCGTGTCGACCAACATCCCGTTCCTGATGGCCGTCGTCGACGACCCCGACTTCCGTGCCGGCCGCGTCACGACGCCGTTCATCGACGATCGGCCGCAGCTGCTCACCTCCCACACGCCTGCCGACCGCGGCACCAAGATCCTGAACTTCCTGGCCGACGTGACGGTGAACAAGCCGCACGGCGAACGCCCGTCGACGGTCTATCCGCACGACAAGCTGCCGGTGTGCGATCTCGATGCGCCGCCCGCGCCGGGCAGCAGGCAGCGGCTCATCGAGCTGGGACCGCGGGGCTTCGCCGAATGGATGCGGGACACACCGGATCTCGGCATCACCGACACCACCTTCCGCGACGCGCACCAGTCGCTGCTGGCCACCCGGGTCCGCTCCAACGGCCTGCTGATGGTGGCCCCGTTCGTGGCGCGGATGATGCCGCAGCTGCTTTCGATCGAATGTTGGGGCGGCGCAACGTACGACGTGGCACTGCGCTTCCTCAAGGAGGATCCGTGGGAGCGGCTCGCCGCACTGCGCGAGGCAATCCCGAACATCTGCCTGCAGATGCTGCTGCGGGGCCGCAACACGGTCGGCTACACGCCGTACCCGGAGTCGGTGACGCACGCGTTCGTCGACGAGGCCACCCGCACCGGCATCGACGTGTTCCGGATCTTCGACGCACTCAACAACGTCGACTCCATGCGACCGGCCATCGACGCCGTACGCGAAACCGGCACTGCGGTCGCGGAAGTCGCGATGAGTTACACCGGTGACCTGTCCGACCCCGCCGAAACCCTCTACACGCTCGACTATTACTTGAAGCTGGCCGACCAGATCGTCGAGGCAGGCGCGCACGTCCTGGCGATCAAGGACATGGCCGGACTGCTACGCCCACCCGCCGCCGCCACGTTGGTGTCGGCCCTGCGCAGCCGGTTCGACCTGCCGGTGCACGTGCACACCCACGACACCCCCGGCGGTCAGCTCGCGACGTATCTCGCGGCCTGGCAGGCGGGCGCGTCCGCCGTCGACGGGGCGGCAGCGCCGTTGGCGGGCACCACCAGTCAGCCCGCACTGTCGTCGATCGTGGCGGCGACCGCACACACCGAGTACGACTCGGGGCTGTCGCTGGGCGCGGTCTGCGACCTCGAGCCCTACTGGGAGGCGCTGCGCAAGGTGTACGCGCCGTTCGAGGCAGGCCTGCCCGCCCCGACCGGGCGGGTCTACACCCACGAGATCCCAGGTGGCCAGCTGAGCAATCTGCGCACCCAGGCCGTTGCGCTGGGCCTCGGCGACCGCTTCGAGGACGTCGAGAACGCCTACGCCGGGGCCGACCGGATCCTGGGCAGGCTGGTGAAGGTCACCCCGTCGAGCAAGGTGGTGGGCGACCTCGCGCTGGCCCTGGTCGGAGCGGGTGTCAGCGCCGACGAATTCGCCGAGGACCCACAGCGATTCGACATCCCGGACAGCGTGATCGGTTTCCTGCGAGGCGAACTCGGCGACCCGCCCGGCGGATGGCCCGAACCGCTGCGCAGCAGGGCGCTGGAGGGCAGGGCACCGGCCAAGGCCGTCACGGAGTTGTCGGCAGAGGACGAGAAGCTGCTCGCCGAGCCGGGAGTCGATCGGCAGGCGACCCTGAACCGGCTGCTGTTCCCGGGGCCCACCAAGGAGTTCGAGGCTCACCGCGAGCAGTACGGCGACACGTCGCGGCTCTCGGCCAACCAGTTCTTCTACGGTCTGCGCCACGGGGACGAGCATCGGGTCTACCTCGAACGCGGCGTCGAGTTGATCATCGGGCTCGAGGCCATCTCCGATCCCGACGAACGCGGCATGCGCACCGTGATGTGCCTGCTCAACGGTCAGCTCCGCCCGGTGGTGGTGCGCGACGAGTCCATCGCCGCGGACGTCCCCGCCGCCGAGAAGGCCGACCGGTCCAACCCCGACCACGTCGCCGCCCCGTTCGCCGGGGTCGTCACCGTTGGGGTGGCCGAGGGCGAACGCGTCGATGCCGGCCAGACGATCGCCACCATCGAGGCCATGAAGATGGAAGCGGCGATCACCGCACCGAAGGCAGGCACCGTCGGGCGCGTCGCCGTCGCGGCCACCGCGCAGGTCGAGGGCGGTGATCTGCTGGTGGTGGTGACCTGACCCGCATCATCGCGGGCACGTTCGGCGGACGACGAATCAGCGTGCCGCAGAACCGCTCTGGTACCCGCCCCACCACCGACCGCGTCCGCGAGTCGCTGTTCAACGTGCTCGCCGCGCGGATCGACTTCGACGGTCTACACGTGCTCGACCTCTACGCCGGGTCCGGCGCGCTCGGCATCGAGGCGCTGTCGCGCGGCGCGGAGTCCGCGACGTTCGTCGAATCCGATCGCCGCGCCGGTGATGCCATCGCCGCGAACCTCGCCGAGCTGGGGGCCGAGGGCGCCACGGTGCGCCGGGGCACCGTCGCTGCGGTGCTCGCCGCCGCACCGACCCGGCCGGTGGACCTGGTGTTCGCCGACCCGCCGTACGCGGTGTCGAACGCCGAGGTCGAAGCCGTGCTGCGCGCGCTCGTCGACAACCGCTGGGTGGCACCGGACGCGTTGGCGGTGATCGAGCGTCCGGCGTCGACGCCCGCGCTGAACTGGCCCGACGGGTGGACGCCGGGGCGGGACCGCCGCTACGGCGACACCCGCGTCGAGTTCGCCGAACACGGGATCGCGTAGCGTCTCGTCGCATGAGTGGCGCGGTATGCCCCGGTTCCTTCGACCCCGTGACCCTCGGTCACGTCGACGTGTTCGAGCGGGCGTGCGCCCAGTTCGACGAGGTCGTGGTCGCAGTGTTGGTCAACCCCAACAAGAAGGGGATGTTCACCGCCGACGAGCGCATCGAGCTGATCCGCGAGTCGACCGCGCACCTGCCGAACCTGCGGGTCGAGTCGGGCCAGGGGCTCGTCGTCGACTTCGCAAGGGCGCGAGGCATGTCCGCGATCGTCAAGGGTCTGCGCAGCAGCACCGACTTCGAATACGAGCTGCAGATGGCGCAGATGAACAAGCACGTCGCGGGCGTCGACACCTTCTTCATCGCCAGCACGCCGCAGTTCTCGTTCGTGTCGTCGTCGCTCGCCAAGGAGGTGGCCGGCCTCGGCGGCGACGTCTCCGACCTGCTGCCGGAGCCCGTCAACGCACGTCTGAGGGCCAAGCTCAAGGGTTGAACCGGATCGTCGGCGGGTAGCACGCAGATGGTGCCCACAGCCCGGGTGCCGCTCACAGCTCGAAACACACCCGGAGGCCTTGCCATGGTCGAGACATTCGTTCAGTCGACCGACGACGTCGTCAGGTTCCTCAAGGACCAGCACAATCTGATCAAGGACATGTTCGAGGAGGTCTTCTCCGCGTCGTCCGACGACGCCAGGCGGACGGCCTTCACCGAACTGCGTCAGCTCCTCGCGGTGCACGAGACGGCCGAGGAGATGGTCATCCACCCGCGCGTCCGTCGCGAGGTCGACGGCGGTGACATCATCGTCGACGCGCGCCTCAAGGAGGAGCACGACGCCAAGGAGCAGCTGTCGGCGCTGGAGTCGATGGACGTCGGCTCGAAGGAGTTCCTCGACGCCCTCCGGCTGTTCCAGGGTGCGGTGCTCGACCACGCCGCGCGCGAGGAGAGCGAGGAGTTCGACAAGCTGGTGCGCGAGGTCGACGCGGACGACCTCAAGCGCATGCTCGCGGCGGTCCACGCGGCGGAGGCCATGGCGCCGACCCGCCCGCACCCCGGCGTGGAGTCGGCGAAGCTGAACTTCGTGGTCGGGCCGTTCGCCGCGATGCTCGACCGGGCCCGCGACGCGATCGACGCCGTCCTGCGCTAGTAAGGCTCTAGTAGAGGTCGACGGCGACACACCGGTCGGCAAAGCCGAGTCACAGACGTAACACCAGGCACACTGGTATCAACAACTACGCCTGGAGGGTGTTGCCGTGTACCGAGTTTTCGAAGCGCTCGACGAGCTTGGGGCGATCGTGGAAGAGGCCCGAGGCGTGCCGATGACGGCAGGCTGCATGGTGCCCCGCGGCGACGTCCTGGAACTGCTCGACGACATCAAGGACGCCATCCCCGGCGAACTCGACGACGCACAGGACGTCCTGGATGCCCGCGACGGCATGCTGCGCGAGGCCAGGGAGCATGCCGACAACATGGTCGCCAGCGCGACCTCCGAGGCGGACTCGCTGGTGAACAGCTCGCGCGCCGAGGCCGACCGGCTGCTCGCCGACGCCAAGTCGCAAGCCGACCGGATGGTGTCCGAGGCCCGTCAGCACAGCGAGCGGATGGTCGCCGAGGCCCGTGCCGAGGCCGATCGCATCTCCGCCGCCGCCAAGCGCGAGTACGAGGCCAGCACCGGACGCGCCAAGTCCGAGTGCGACCGGCTGATCGAGAACGGCAACCTCGCCTACGAGAAGGCCGTGCAAGAAGGCATCAAGGAGCAGCAGCGCCTGGTCCATCAGACCGAGATCGTCCAGACGGCCACGCTCGAGGCCACCAGGATGGTCGACGCCGCTCACGCCGAGGCCGACCGGTTGCGCGGTGAGTGCGACATCTACGTCGACAGCAAGCTCGCCGAGTTCGAGGACTATCTCAACGGGACGTTGCGGTCCGTCGGTCGGGGGCGTCATCAGCTGCGCACTGCCGCCGGCACCCACGACTACGCCCAGCGCTGATCGAGGTCCGCGCGTTCGGAACTCCCAGCCTGCGGTCGTAGGATTCTCTACATGGCTGGGACCAAGGGACACAGAGTTCATCGCGGCCCACGGTCACCATTCGTCCTCGACGTGTCGCAGCTGGGCCGCAGGCCCGGGTCGATGCAGGAGATTCACGACACCGTCGCGGCTCCGGCGCGCATCGGCGTGGCGCTTGCAGGCATCGAGCAGGGTGCGCCCGTCGAACTCGACCTGAGGCTCGAATCGGTGTCCGAGGGAGTATTGGTGACCGGCACCGTCTCGGCGCCCACGGTCGAGGAGTGCGCGCGGTGCCTCGCCCCGATCGCCGGGGACGTGGAGTTCGACCTCACCGAACTGTACGCGTATCCCGACAGCGCCACCGAGGCGACGACGGAGGACGACGAGGTCGGCCACGTCGTCGACGACACCGTCGATCTCGAGCAGCCGATCGTCGACGCCGTCGGCCTCGCGTTGCCGTTCTCGCCGCTGTGCACCGATGACTGCCTCGGCCTGTGCGTCGACTGCGGCGTACGGCTCGCCGACGCCGAACCGGGCCACGGCCACGAGAAGATCGACCCGCGTTGGGCCAAACTCACCGCGATGATGCCCACCGATCAGGATGCCTCGCGCACCGAGGAGGGCCGCGCGTGACGGTTGACCGGACGCCACTGCTCGAGGCGCTCGGAGTGGACCTGCCCGACGAGTTGCTGACCATGGCGCTCACCCATCGCAGTTACTCGTTCGAGAACGGTGGGCTGCCGACCAACGAGCGGCTCGAATTCCTCGGCGACGCCGTGCTCGGTCTGCTCGTCGCCGACATCCTGATCCGGCGGCACCCGGACAGCCCCGAGGGTGAACTCGCCAAGCTCCGCAACAGCATCGTCAACACCCAGGCGCTGGCGACCGTGGGCCGTGGTCTGGCCGACGCGGGGCTGGGCGCGTTCCTGCTGCTCGGCCGCGGCGAAGTCGTGACCGGCGGCGCCGACAAGGCCAGCATCCTGGCCGACGGCGTGGAGGCCCTGCTGGGCGCGGTGTACATGCAGCACGGCTTCGACGCCTCGCGTGAGGTCGTGCTCCGCCTGTTCGGCGACCTGCTCGACACCGCACCGTCACTCGGCGCTGCGCTGGAGTGGAAGTCGAGTCTGCAGGAACTGACCGTCGCACGCGGGCTCGGCGTGCCTAAGTACGTCGTCACCTTCGACGGGCCCGACCACGACCGGGTGTTCACCGCCGTCGTGTTGATCGACGGCGACGAATACGGTTCCGGCGTCGGCAGCACGAAGAAGGAAGCCGAGATCAAGGCGGCCGCGCAGGCCTGGACGTTGCTCGACGCCCAAAGTGCCGGCGACGGCGGCATATCCCCGTCGCCCGACGATGCCTGAGCTTCCCGAAGTCGAGGTGGTGCGCCGCGGGCTCGACGCGCACGTCACCGGCAGGACCATCACCGCGGTGCGCGTGCACCACCCCCGTGCGGTCCGACGGCACGTGGCAGGCGGTGCCGACCTGACCGGGCGGCTGCTCGGAGCCAAGGTCGTCGGAACCGGCAGGCGCGGCAAGTTCCTGTGGCTGGTGCTCGGCGGTGACCGTTCCGACGAGGCCCTGGTGGTCCATCTCGGGATGAGCGGGCAGATGCTGCTCGGCGAGATCGCGAAGACCGACCACCTGCGCATCGCGGCGCTGCTCGACGACGGCACCGCGCTGAGCTTCGTCGACCAGCGCACCTTCGGCGGGTGGATGCTCGCCGACCTCGTCACCGTCGACGGCACCGACCTGCCCGAGCCGGTCGCCCACATCGCCCGCGACCCGCTCGATCCCGAGTTCGACCGCGACGCCGTCGTGAAGGTGTTGCGCGGCAAGCACTCCGAGATCAAGCGCCAACTGCTCGACCAGACGGTGGTCTCCGGCATCGGCAACATCTACGCCGACGAATCGCTGTGGCGCGCCAAGGTCAACGGCGCCCGGCTGGCCGAGTCGCTGACCAAGCCCAAGCTCGCGGAGATCCTCGACCACGCCGCCGACGTGATGCGCGACGCCCTGAGCCAGGGCGGCACCTCGTTCGACTCGCTCTACGTGAACGTCAACGGCGAGTCCGGCTACTTCGACAGGTCGCTCGACGCCTACGGCCGCGAAGGCGAGCCCTGCCGTCGGTGCGGCGCGGTGATGCGCCGGGACAAGTTCATGAACCGCTCGTCGTTCTACTGTCCGCGGTGCCAGCCGAGACCGCGCCAACCGAGAACGAAGGTTTGACGAATAGACCGCCGAGCGTGCGTGTTGTTCGCTTCGCACCCGGCGTGTCTGCCGCAGACACGCACGCTCGCGGATGAACTGAATGAACTGAGAGAAGAGGACCGTCATGACCGAACTGTGGGTCGAGCGCACCGGCGTGCGCCGCTACACCGGGCGGAGTTCGCGTGGGGCGGAGGTGCTGATCGGCTCCGAGGACGTCGAGGGCGTCTTCACGCCGGGCGAACTGCTGAAGATCGCGCTGGCTGCCTGCAGCGGGCTGAGCAGCGACTACCCGTTGCGCAGCCGGCTGGGCGACGACTATCAGACCACCATCAGGGTGTCCGGCGCGGCCGACCGCGATCAGGAGCGCTACCCGCTGCTCGAGGAACGCCTCGAGGTCGACCTGTCGGGTCTCAGCGAGGCCGAGGTGGCCAAGCTCAAGACCATCGTCGAGCGCTCGATCGACAAGGTGTGCACCGTCGGCCGCACGCTCAAGAGCGGCACCGAGGTGACGTTCGAGGTCGCCCATGAGCCGCGTGCCTGACCCCGGCGGTCCGGTGCGGCTGAGCGCCTGGGTGCACGGTCGCGTGCAGGGCGTCGGCTTCCGGTGGTGGACGAGGTCGCGGGCGCTGGAACTCGGGCTCACCGGGTTCGCCGCCAACAAGTCCGACGGCCGCGTCCACGTCGTCGCGCGCGGCCCGCGCGAGGCGTGTCAGCGGCTGCTCGACCAGCTGCGCGGCGGCGACACGCCCGGCACGGTCGAGACCGTAGTCGAGGACTGGTCCGACGCAGGTGAGGCGTTCGACGGCTTCGTCGAAAGGTAGGCCGTGAGGTAGGCCGAAAGGCGACCGGCGCCGACGGTACCGGGCGGTAAGGTGGCACCCCATGCATCTGAAGAGTCTGACGCTGAAGGGCTTCAAGTCCTTCGCCTCGCCGACGACTCTGCGCTTCGAACCCGGCATCACCTGCGTGGTCGGACCCAACGGCTCGGGCAAGTCCAACGTCGTCGACGCGCTCACGTGGGTGATGGGTGAGCAGGGCGCCAAGACGCTGCGCGGCGGCAAGATGGAAGACGTCATCTTCGCGGGCACCTCGTCGCGCGCCCCGCTCGGCCGCGCCGAGGTGACGCTGACGATCGACAACTCCGACAACGCGCTGCCGATCGAGTACGCCGAGGTGTCGATCACCCGGCGGATGTTCCGCGACGGCGCGGGCGAGTACGAGATCAACGGCAGCAGCTGCCGACTGATGGACGTCCAGGAACTGCTGAGCGACTCCGGCATCGGCCGCGAGATGCACGTCATCGTCGGTCAGGGCAAGCTCTCGGAGATCCTCGAGTCGCGCCCCGAGGATCGTCGCGCGTTCATCGAGGAGGCCGCGGGCGTCCTCAAGCACCGCAAGCGCAAGGAGAAGGCGGTCCGCAAGCTCGACGCGATGGCGGCGAACTTGGCGCGGCTGACCGACCTGACCACCGAGCTGCGGCGCCAGCTCAAGCCGCTGGGCCGCCAGGCCGAGATGGCCCGCCGCGCCCAGACCATCCAGGCCGACCTCCGCGACGCACGCCTACGCCTGGCCGCCGACGACCTGGTCACCCGGCAGTCCGAGTTCGAGAACACGAACCAGGCCGAGACGACGCTGCGCCGCGACCACGACGACGTCACCACCCGTCTCGAGGCCGCCACCGTCGAACTCGCAGCACACGAGGCGGCGGTCAGCGGACTGTCCGGCCGCGCCGAGGCCGCGCAGCAGACGTGGTTCCGACTCTCCGCACTCGCCGAGCGCGTCAGCGCGACGGTGCGCATCGCCCGCGACCGCGCCGCGCACCTCGAGGCCGCGGTCGAGACGTCCTCGGGCGCGGACCCCGACGCGCTGGACGCCGAGGCCGACGAGGTCGCCGAGCACGAGCGGGAGCTGCTCGAGGAACTCGAGGAGTGCAAGCTGCGGCTCGAGGCCGCCCGCGAGGAACTCGCCGAACGCGAGCGCGTCGCCGCCGAAGCCGAGCGCGCGCACACCGCCGCGGCCCGCGCCGAGGCCGACCGCCGCGAAGGTCTGGCCCGGCTGGCGGGCCAGGTCGACACGATGCGCACCCGCGTCGAATCGACCGACGAGAGCGTCGCCCGGCTGACGGCCAGCATCGAGGACGCCGCCAACCGCACCGAGGCGGCCAGGGCCGCGTTCGAGACGGTGCAGAGCCGCGTCGGCGAACTCGACGCGGGCGAGGCGGGACTCGACGAACACCACGACCGCACCGTGGCGGCCCTGCGGCTCGCCGACGAACGCGTCGCGGAACTCCTGGCCGCCGAACGCGGCGCCGAACGTCAGGTCGCGTCACTGCGCGCACGGATCGACGCACTCGCCGTCGGCCTAAACCGGCGCGACGGAGCCGCCTGGCTCCGCGAGAACCACGACGGCGCAGGCCTGTTCGGGTCGGTGCCCAAACTGGTCCGGGTACGGCCCGGCTACGAGGTGGCCATCGCCGCGGTCCTGGGCTCGGCCGCCGACGCGGTGGCCGCCGACGATTTCGGCGCCGCCCGCACGGCGGTGACCGCGCTCAAGCACGGCGACGGCGGTCGGGCGGCGCTCGTCCTGGGCGACTGGCCCGAGGACGCCACCGCCGGGCGCGGCGGCGACCTGCCCGTAGATGCGACGTGGGCGCTCGACCTCGTCGAGACGCCGCCCCGACTGCAGGGAGCGTTCTCCGCGCTGCTCGGCCACGTGGTCGTCGTCGAGGACCTGGCCGCCGCGCAGCAGCTCGTCGCCGAACGGCCCCGGCTGCACGCCGTGACGGCCGACGGTGACGTCGTCGGCGCGGGCTGGGTCAGCGGCGGATCCGACCGGCAGCCGAGCACGCTCGAGATCGCCTCCGAGATCGACAAGGCCAAGGCCGACCTCGAACGGTCCGAGCGGCAGGTGGGCGAACTGGCCGCCGCGCTCGCAGGCGCGCAGGCCGAACAGCAGGCCCGCCAGGACGCCGCCGAACAGGCACTGGCCGCACTCAACGAATCCGATGCGGCGATCTCGTCGGTCTACGAGCAACTGGGCCGCCTCGGCCAGGAAGCCCGCATCGCCGACGAGGAGTGGCAGCGACTGATCCGTCAGCGCAGCGAACTGGAGACCGGCCGCGATCGGACGCTCGAAGAGCTGACCGAGCTGGAGACCCGGCTGCACAACGCGCAACAGGCGCCCACGATGGAAGCCGAACCCGTCGACCGGCACGAGTCGGCCGCAGCCGCGGACATGGCACGGGCCGTCGAGGTCGAGGCCAGGCTCGCCGTGCGCACCGCCGAGGAACGCGCGAACGCCGTGCGCGGCCGCGCCGAGTCGCTGCGACGGGCCGCCGCCGCCGAACGCGAGGCCAGGTTGCGCGCGCAACGCGCCAAGCAGGCCCGCGAGCACGCCGCGAGAGTGGCTGCGGCAGTGGAGGAGTCGGCACGGCTCATCGCCGCGCGGCTCGCCGATGCCGTGGCCGTCGCCTCGCGTACCCGCGATGAGCTGGCCGAGGAGCGCAGGCTCAGCAGCGAGGGTCTGACGCGGTCCCGCACCGAGGTCAACGAGCTCGGCGCCCGGCTCAACGCCCTCACCGACGCGCTGCACCGCGACGAGCTCGCCAAGGCGCAGGCGGCGCTGCGCATCGAGCAGCTCGAGCAGCAGGTGCTCGAACAGTTCGGCATGGCCGTCGCCGACCTGGTCGCCGAGTACGGTCCCCAGGTCCCGCTCCCGCCGACCGAACTCGAGATGGCCGAGTACGAGCAGGCCCGCGAGCGCGGCGAGCAGGTGACCGAGCCCGCGCCCATGCCGTTCGACCGGCCCACCCAGGAGCGGCGCGCGAAGAAGGCCGAACGCGAACTGGCCGAACTCGGGCGGGTGAACCCGCTGGCGCTCGAGGAATTCGCCGCGCTCGAGGAGCGGTACAACTTCCTGTCGACCCAGCTCGAAGACGTCAAGGGTGCCCGCAAGGACCTGCTCGACGTCATCACCGACGTCGACGACCGCATCCTGCAGGTGTTCACCGAGGCCTACGCCGACGTCGAGCGGGAGTTCACCGGGGTGTTCGCCTCGTTGTTCCCCGGCGGCGAGGGCAGGCTGCTGCTGACCAACCCGAGCGACATGCTGACGACCGGCATCGAGGTCGAGGCCCGGCCACCCGGCAAGAAGGTCAAGCGCCTGTCGCTGCTCTCCGGTGGCGAGAAGTCACTGACGGCAGTGGCGATGCTGGTGGCGATCTTCCGGGCCCGGCCATCGCCGTTCTACATCATGGACGAAGTCGAGGCAGCGCTCGACGACGTGAACCTGCGCCGCCTGCTCGGGCTGTTCGAGCAGCTGCGCGAGCGTTCCCAGCTGATCGTCATCACCCACCAGAAGGCCACGATGGAGATCGCCGACGCGCTCTACGGCGTCACGATGCAGGGCGACGGCATCACGCAGGTGATCTCGCAGCGGCTGCGCGGCCAGGACGTGCAGTCCGGCAGGGAAGGCAGCGACCGCGGCGAATCGATGGTCTCGGCTCCGAACTGACCAGGTGGCGGGTCACCGGTCGTCGGGGCCGTCGACGCCCCCTGAGACAATGACCCGGTGACCGAGATACTGCCTCTAGGCGTCTGGATCGCGATCGCGGTCGTCGCGATCCTGCTCATCATCGCGCTGGTCGTCGGGCTGGTGCGATACCGGCGCCGGCGGATCAGTCTGTCGTCGCCCGACGCCACGACCACCCAGCTCGACAAGTCCGGCGGGTACACGGCGTCATCGGGCATCACGTTCAGCCAGGCCGCGCCACCGTCGACCGTCGAACGACCCCCCGTCTCTCCCAAGCAGCAGCCCGGGCGGCTGGACACCAGCGGACTGCCCGCGGTGGGCGACGACGCCACGATCCCGCGCGACGCCCCGAAGCGGCCCATCGCCGACGTACGGCTGCCCGACCCCGTCGAGGTCGAGCCGGAGCCGCCGGCAGCCAGGCCGGAACCCGAGGCCACGCCCGTCGCACCCGAGCCGGTGGTCGAGCCCGAGCCCGTCGTCGACGAGCCGCTCGCCCCGGCCGCGCCCGAGATCGACACGATCTCCCCGGCCGAGGGCAGGCTCGAACGCCTGCGCGGCAGGCTCGCGAAGTCCCAAGGCGCACTGGGCCGCAGCATGCTGGGCCTGCTCGGCGGCGGTGACCTCGACGAACAGTCGTGGGAGGATATCGAAGACGTCCTGCTGATCGCCGACCTCGGTCCCGTCGTCACCGAACGCGTCGTCGCCGCACTGCGCGTCAAGATGGCCAGCAGCAACGTCCGCACCGAGGCAGACGCCAGGGCCGTGCTGCGCGAGGTGCTCGTCGGTGAGCTGTACCCGGACATGGACCGCTCGATCCGTGCGCTGCCGCACGACGACAAGCCGTCGGTACTGCTGGTCGTCGGCGTCAACGGCACCGGCAAGACCACCACCGTCGGCAAACTCGCCCGCGTGCTGGTCTCCGACGGGCGGCGCGTGGTGCTCGGCGCGGCGGACACCTTCCGCGCCGCGGCCGCCGACCAGCTGCAGAGCTGGGCCTCCCGCGTCGGCGCCGAGGTGGTCCGCGGCCCCGAGGGTGCCGACCCCGCATCGGTCGCCTTCGACGCCGTCGACAAGGGCATTGCGACGGGCGCCGACGTCGTCGTCATCGACACGGCAGGCCGCCTGCACACCAAGACCGGGCTGATGGACGAACTGGGCAAGGTCAAGCGGGTCGTGACCAAGCGCGCCGCCGTCGACGAGGTGCTGCTGGTGCTCGACGCGACGATCGGCCAGAACGGGCTGCCGCAGGCGCGTGTCTTCGCCGAGGTCGTCGAGATCACGGGTGTGGTGCTGACCAAGCTCGACGGCACCGCCAAGGGCGGCATCGTGTTCCGGGTCCAGCAGGAACTCGGGGTGCCCGTGAAACTCGTCGGACTGGGCGAGGGGCCCGATGATCTGGCGCCGTTCGAACCGGGTGCGTTCGTCGACGCCCTGCTCGGCTAACGCGTACGTCGAATCCGCTCGGCCGTCGGCAAATCCCAGCGGGAAACACAGGTGTAACACCGAGGGCCGATCCGTTCACGCGTGCGAAACGCCTGTGAACCACGGATGAAACCAGTGACCACGACTCTCATCGGGAGGCCGATTCACCTCGGCGCACTTCCCAAGGAGGTTCACACAAAGTGGTCTTAGCCTTACCCGACGATGCGTTCTTGCCGTTCGGCCCAGACGGGCTGAGTTCCGGCGACACCGCCTGGGTACTCACCTCGGCCGCACTGGTGTTGTTCATGACACCGGGCCTGGCGTTCTTCTACGGCGGCCTGTCGCGCCAGAAGTCCGTCCTGAACATGATGATGATGTCGTTCGGCTCACTCGGCCTGGTCAGCGTCATCTACGTGCTGTGGGGCTACTCGATGTCCTTCTCCAACGGGCACACCGGCGCCAACGACATCGGCGGCATCATCGCCGACCCCTTCGCGCTGTTCGGCCTGAGCCAGCTGCTCGAGACCAAGGAACTCGCCGACGGCGCAACGGGCTTCGTGCTCGGCGGCTTCGGCACCGTCCCCGCCATCGTGTGGGCGGCGTTCCAGTTGACCTTCGCGGTCATCACCGTCGCGCTCATCAGCGGCGCCGTCGCCGAGCGCATGAAGTTCGGTACGTGGATGCTGTTCGGCGGCATCTGGGTCACCCTGGTGTACTTCCCGCTGTCGCACATGGTTTGGGGCGGCGGCCTGCTGTCGGCGTCCGAAGGCGGCATCGCGGCGAAGTTGTTCGGCGTCGACGAGGAGGGTGCTGCCAACGTGGCACCCATCGACTTCGCCGGTGGCACCGTCGTGCACATCAACGCAGGCATGGCCGCTCTCGTCCTCGCCGTGCTGCTGGGCAAGCGCGCCGGATTCGGCAAGACCGCGTTCCGTCCGCACAACATCCCGTTCGTGATGCTCGGTGCGGCCATCCTGTGGTTCGGCTGGTTCGGCTTCAACGTCGGATCCGAGGGCGCCGCAGACATGATCGCCGGCCAGGTGTGGATCAACACGACCGCTGCCACCGCCGCCGCGATGCTGTCCTGGCTCGTGGTCGAACGCATCCGCGACGGACACGCGACCAGCGTGGGCGCCGCTTCGGGTGTCGTCGCGGGCCTGGTGGCCATCACCCCGGCGTGCGGCGCGCTCACCCCGGTCGGCTCGCTGATCCTCGGTGCGGTCGCCGGTGTGCTGTCGGCATTGGCCATCGGACTGAAATACAAGTTCGGCTACGACGATTCGCTCGACGTGGTCGGCGTCCACCTGGTCGCAGGCCTGTGGGGCACCGTCGGCATCGGCTTCCTGGCCTACTCGACCGAGGAGCCTGCCGGCCTGTTCTACGGTGGCGACTACAAGCAGCTGGTCGTGCAGATCGTGATCGCACTGGTGGCCGTGATCTTCACTGGCATCATGACCGTGATCATCGCCTTCATCGTCAAGCCGCTGGGCTGGCGGGTCACCCGCGAGGACGAGGACACCGGCATCGACGAGACCGAGCATGCGGAAACTGCGTATGAACTCGCTTGATCGGGAAGTATTCACGATGACCCCCAAAGTGACCCGGAAGGGATCGACTAAATGAAGCTGATCACAGCGATCGTCAAGCCGTTCACGCTCGAAGACGTCAAGACGGGCCTCGAGCAGACCGGCATCCTCGGCATGACCGTCAGTGAGGTCCAGGGTTACGGGCGTCAGAAGGGCCACACCGAGGTCTACCGCGGCGCGGAGTACTCGGTCGACTTCGTCCCGAAGGTCCGGGTCGAGGTGCTGGTGGACGACTCCGCCGTCGACAAGGTGGTGGACGTCATCGTCCAGGCCGCCCGCACCGGCAAGATCGGTGACGGGAAGGTCTGGGTCAGTTCCGTGGACACCGTCGTGCGGGTACGCACCGGTGAGCGGGGAACCGACGCCATTTGATGCGACCGTGATCTGACGCGTCGTCTCCCGGACGCGCACTCATCGACACACGACAGCACGTCCGGGGAAGGACCGAGATGACGAAGCAGACACCAGATCCCGCCGCCGGAGCCTCTCGATGGGAGGCTCCGCCGGCGGGATCTTCGCGTCCGGCCACCGATCTGGCCAAGGCCGCCGCACAGCTCCTGAGCGGCGGTGCCCGGCAACTGGATTCGGGTGCGCTACGCAACGCGCTGCTCGACCTGCACGAGTTCTGGCTCACCACCAAGGCCGCCGAGATCGGAATCACGCCCACCAGTGGGTTCGCCATCGTGGCTACCGGCGGACTCGGCCGCGGCGAGTTCCTGCCCTACTCCGACCTGGACTTGACCCTGGTGCACGACAACATGCCGCGCGACGTCGTCACCCAGGTCGCCGAACTGCTCTGGTATCCCCTGTGGGACGCCAACATTCACATCGACCACAGCGTGCGGACCGTGCCCGAGGCGCTGCAGGTTGCCGGCGAGGACATCTCCGCCGGCCTCGCGATGCTCGACGCCAGGCACATCGCCGGTGACGCCGATCTGTCCGCGCTGCTCGTCGGCGGCGCCCGCAGGCAGTGGCGCACGGGGATAGCCCCGCGCTTCGAGGAACTCGTCGCACACGCCGAGGCGCGCTGGAACCGCAGCGGCCAGATCGCGCACCGCGCCGAGCCGGACCTGAAGAACGGCCGCGGGGGACTGCGCGACGTCCAACTGCTCAACGCCCTTGCCATCGCGCAACTCGCCGACGTCTACCCGAGCACGCTGCTCGCGTCGCCGACGGGCACGCTCGGCGATGCGCACCTCGCGCTGCTCAACGTCCGCACCGAGCTGCACCGCATCTCGGGCCGCGGACGGGAGATGCTGCTGGCGCAATACGCCGACGAGATCGGCGCGGCGCTGCGCATCGGCGACCGGTTCGATCTGGCCCGCACGCTCTCCGACGCCGCGCGCACCATCAGCTACTACGTCGACGCAGGGCTGCGGACGGCGGCCAACGCGCTGCCGCGCCGCGGGTTCGCCGCACTGCGCAGGCCCATCCGCAGGCCGCTCGACGAAGGCGTCATCGAGTTCAACGGCGAGGTCATCCTCGCCAAGGGCGCACGCCCGGAACGCGACCCCGGCCTGATCCTCCGCGTGGCCGCGGCCTCGGCGCTGACGGGCTTGCCGATGGCCGCCTCCACGCTGAGCCGACTGTCGGAGGCCGCACCCGAACTGCGTACGCCGTGGCCACCCCAGGCCCTCAAGGACCTCCTGGTGATGCTGGCGGCCGGTCCGTCGGCGGTGGCCACGATCGAGGCCCTCGACCGGACGGGGCTGTGGGGCAGGCTGTTCCCGGAATGGGGTGCGGTGCGCGACCTCCCGCCCCGCGACGTCGTCCACATCTGGACGGTGGACCGGCATCTGGTCGAAACGGTCTCGCGGGCAAGCGCATTCACTACGCGGGTGTCGCGTCCGGACCTGCTGGTGCTCGGCGCGCTGTGCCACGACATCGGCAAGGGTCGCGGCGGCGACCACAGCGTCATCGGCGCCGACCTGGCCGTCCAGATTGGCACGCGGCTCGGCCTGTGGAGCGACGACGTGGAGCTGCTGTCGAAAATGGTCCGCTTCCACCTCCTGCTGCCCGAGACCGCGACGCGGCGCGACCTGCAGGACCCGAAGACCATCTCCGCGGTCGTCGACAAGCTCGGCGGGGATACGGTGCTGCTCGAGCTGCTTCACGTTCTCGCCGAAGCCGATTCGCTGGCCACCGGACCCGGGGTGTGGGGTGATTGGAAGGCGTCGCTGATCGGCGACCTGGTGCGTCGGTGCCGCCTCGTCATGACGGGGGAGCCGCTACCGCAGCCCGATCCGGTCGAACCGCGGCACCTCGCCCTGGCGGCCGACGGCGGCGTGCACGTCGACATGGTCGCCACCGACGCGCACGTCTTCAGCGTCACGATGATCGCCCCCGACCAGCACGGTCTGCTGTCGAAGGCGGCGGGCATCCTGGCGCTCAACTCGCTGCGCGTGCACTCGGCGTCGGTCAACAGCCACGAGGGCGTCGCGATCAACACCTTCGTGGTGTCACCGCACTTCGGGTCGCCGCCCGCGGCCGAGTTGCTCCGGCAGCAGTTCATCCTCGCGCTCGCGGGCGACCTCGACGCGATCAGCACCCTCGAGCGGCGCGACGCCGATGCCCAGGGGCTGCTCGCCGCCACCACCGGGCGTGCCGGCGAGATCCCGGCGGCCGTGCCCGGCAATCCTGCCGTCGCGCCGCCGCGGATCCTGTGGGTCGACGGCGCCCAGGGGGAGTCCGCCGACAAACTCATCGTGCAGATCCGCAGCACCGACCGGGCCGGGCTGCTCGCCCGCCTGACCGCCGTCATCGAGCGCGACGGGCTCGACATCGCCTGGGCGCGGGTGACGACGCTGGGATCGTCGGTGATCGACGTGTTCGGGCTCGTCGTGCCCGAGGCCTACCGTCGGGATCGCGCGGACGCCGAGGACGCTCGCCGGGCGCTGGAGGAGCAGATGTACGCGGTGCTTCCCACGCCGCCGCGGGCGAAGCCGGTGTCCGAGGCGAGTTGATCGGTGACACATCCATCGAAACTGCGCTGAGGGTCGTCGATCATCCGGAACCACAGCCCTGGGAGCAGTTTCGTCGGCGGTCCGGCGCGTACGTGCGTTTCACCAGCGGCTGCGCCGTGTCGATATCCTTGGCCCGCTAGGCTGGCCCCGTGTTCGAATCCCTCTCCGATCGGCTGACCGGGGCGCTCTCAGGCCTGCGCGGCAAGGGGCGGCTCTCCGATGCCGACATCGACGCCACCGCGCGCGAGATCCGACTGGCACTGCTCGAGGCCGACGTCTCGCTGCCCGTCGTCCGCGAATTCATCAACCGTGTCAAGGAACGGGCCAAGGGCGCCGAGGTCTCGGGCGCGCTGAACCCCGCCCAGCAGGTCGTCAAGATCGTCAACGACGAACTCATCGGGATCTTGGGCGGCGAGACCCGCAACCTGACGTTCGCCAAGACGCCGCCCACGGTCGTGATGCTGGCCGGCCTGCAGGGCTCGGGTAAGACGACGCTGGCGGGCAAGCTCGCGAAGTGGCTCAAGGGCCATGGCCACACCCCGCTGCTGGTGGCGTGTGACCTGCAGCGTCCCGGCGCGGTGACCCAGCTCAAGATCGTCGGCGAGCGGGCAGGCGTGTCGGTGTTCGCGCCGCACCCGGGTGTCTCGCCCGGCGGCGAGGGCATCGAGACCATGACCGCGGGCAACCCGGTCGAGGTCGCCGCCGCCGGTCTGGCCGAGGCGAAGGCCAGGCACTTCGACGTGGTGATCGTCGACACCGCGGGACGCCTGGGCATCGACGAGGAGCTGATGGGCCAGGCCGCGGCCATCCGCGACGCCGTCGACCCCGACGAGGTGCTGTTCGTCCTCGACGCCATGATCGGTCAGGACGCCGTCACCACGGCCGACGCGTTCCGCGAGGGCGTGGGATTCACCGGTGTCGTGCTGACCAAGCTCGACGGCGACGCCCGCGGCGGCGCCGCGCTGTCGGTGCGCGAGGTGACCGGCGTTCCGATCCTGTTCGCCTCCACCGGCGAGAAGCTCGAGGACTTCGACGTCTTCCATCCCGACCGGATGGCCAGCCGCATCCTCGGCATGGGCGACGTGCTCTCGCTCATCGAGCAGGCCGAGCAGCACTTCGACGCCGAACAGGCCGAGGCCACCGCCGCCAAGATCGGGTCCGGTGAGCTGACCCTCGAGGACTTCCTCGAGCAGATGCTGGCGATCCGCAAGATGGGTCCGATCGGCAACCTGCTGGGGATGCTGCCCGGCGCGGGCCAGATGAAGGACGCGCTCGCCGCCGTCGACGACAGCCAGCTCGACCGCGTGCAGGCCATCATCCGCGGCATGACGCCGCAGGAACGCGCCGACCCGAAGATCATCAACGCCTCCCGGCGGCTGCGCATCGCCAACGGCTCCGGCGTCACGGTGGCCGAGGTGAACCAGCTCGTCGACCGCTTCTTCGAGGCGCGCAAGATGATGTCCCAGATGGCCGGGCAGATGGGTATGCCGTTCGGCCGCAAGGGATCGACACGCAAGGCCGCCAAGGGCAAGAACAAGCAGGCGGGCAAGAAGAAGGGCAACCGGGGGCCGACGCCGCCGAAGGTCCAGAGCCCGTTGGGTGCCGGTGGCCTGCCTGCCGGCTTCCCCGACCTGTCGAAGATGCCCAAGGGTCTCGACGAGTTGCCGCCGGGGCTGGCGGACTTCGACCTGTCGAAGCTGAAGTTCCCCGGCCAGAAGTAGGCGATGACTCCGCTGCACGTCCGCGGCCGGGCACTGCCCGACGGTGAGCCCGTGCAGTGGTGGATCGACCTCGGCGTGCTGAGCGCCGAGCCGATCGCCAACGCGGAGACGGTGTTCGGAGCCGACGGGGATGGCGGCTGGATCATCCCCGGTCTGGTCGACGCGCACTGCCACGTCGGGCTGGGCCCCGGCGGGGCGGTCGACTTCGACCAGGCCGTCGAGCAGGCCGAGACCGAACGCGACCGCGGTGCGCTCCTGTTGCGCGACGCCGGGTCGCCGGTGGACACCCGCAGCCTCGACGACCGAGACGACCTGCCGCGCATCATCCGCGCGGGCAGGCACATCGCCCGTCCCAAGCGCTACCTGCCCGGTGTGCCCATCGACGTCGAGGACGAGTCGCAGCTGCCCGCCGCGGTCGCCGAACAGGCCCGGTTCGGCGACGGCTGGGTGAAGCTGGTGGGGGACTGGATCGACCGTGGCGCAGGCGATCTGGCGCCGCTGTGGTCCGACGACGTCCTGGTCGATGCGATCGCGGCCGCGCACGCGGAGGGCGCGCGCGTCACCGCCCACGTCTTCGGCGAGGACGCGCTGCCCGGGCTGATCAACGCGGGCATCGACTGCATCGAACACGGCACCGGCATCACCGACGACGTGATCGAGCTGATGCTCGAGCACGGCACCGCGCTGGTCCCCACGCTGATCAACATCGAGAACTTCCCCGGAATCGCCGACGCGGCAAGCAAGTACCCGACGTACGCCAAGCACATGCGCGACTTGTACGCGACGTGCCACCAACGGGTCGGCGCGGCCCACGACGCCGGAGTGCCGATCTTCGCGGGCACCGATGCGGGCGGCATGATCGCCCACGGTCGCATCGCCGACGAGGTCGCCGCGCTGCGCACTGTCGGACTGTCGGCGACGGACGCCCTGGGCGCCGCATGCTGGGGTGCGCGTGCCTGGCTGGGTAGACCCGCGCTCGAACACGGCGCTCCCGCCGACCTGGTCTGCTACGCCGACGATCCCCGGCAACCGGGCGTGCTCGACCACCCCGCGCTGGTCATGCTGCGCGGCAGGGTCTTTCGCTAGTACACGTCGCGCACGTAGCGGTGGGTCTTGATCAGGTCGTTGACGTAGGCGTGCGCCGATTCTGCATTCAGGTCACCCTCGGTCTGGATGATGCGGCGCAACGTCTCGTCCACGTCCTTGGCCATGCGCTTCTCGTCGCCGCAGACGTAGAGGTGCGCGCCGTCCTGCAGCCATCCGAACAGTTCGGCGGCGTGCTCCCGCATCCGGTGCTGGACATACGTCTTCGGGGCGTCGCCGGACCCGTCGCGCGAGAAGGCGAGGTCGAGGCGGGTGAGCGCGCCCGAGGCCGCGAAGCCCTCCAGCTCGTCGCCGTAGAGGAAGTCGGTCCGGCGTCGGCGGTCGCCGAAGAACAACCATGACCGGCCCGACGCTCCGGTGGCCTGGCGCTCCTGCAGGAACGCCCGAAACGGTGCGATGCCGGTGCCCGGTCCGACCATGATGATCGGTACGTCGTCGGCGGGAAGGCGGAAGTTGTTGTTGGGCCGCAGTTGGACTCGCAGCGTGTCGCCGCGGTCGGCGAGGAACGTCGACGCCACACCGCCGTGCCGCCGGTCGCCCGCGGCGTAGCGCACGGTGGCCACCGTCAGGTGGACGTAATCGGGGTGGGCGAGTGGGCTCGATGCGATCGAGTAGTCGCGAGACTGTAAAGGGCGCAACGCATCGACGACCTCGTCGACGGTGAGGTGGGCCCGCTTCACGAGGTCGAGCACGTCCTCGCCGTACGCTGCGTCGCCTGCGGCATCCTGCAGAGCCCGCGACGGGATGCGGATCTCTCGGTGCTCGGTCAGCAGCACGCCGAGCGGCTGGTCGTGATCGGGGACGACGTGGTCTGGTCCCACGCCGAGTTGGGCGAGCAGCGCGTCGACCAAGACCGGATCGTTGGTGGCATGCACTGCGAGGGAATCGCCTGCACGGTAGGTGATCCCGGTGCCGGTGAGGTCGATCTCGTAGTGCCGCACCTCCTTGTCGGATTCCGGGGCGGTGAGGAGCCGGTTGACGGTGACCCGGGTGTCGACGGGTAGGTGGCGCTCGCGGTTCGCAGTTGCGACGGCCTCGGTCGACGGCGCGTCGGCGAGCGGGGTGGGCGCCGGCGCGTTCTGCGCCTCCTGCAGGAGCTTGACGACGTCGGTGGTCCACGCGGCGGCCGGTTCGTCGTAGAAGCCGTCGACGTCCACCCGCTCGGTCAGCCGCGTGGCGCCCAGCGCCTCCAACCGTTCGTCGAGCAATTTGCCTGCGTTGCAGAACAAGTCGTAGGACGTGTCGCCGAGTGCCAGCACCGCGAAGCTCAGCTGATCGAGGCGCTCGGCATCCTCGGCCGCGAGCGCCTCCCAGAACAGCAGTGCGTTGTCGGGGAACTCCCCGTCGCCGAACGTCGAACACACGACCACGAAGTGGGTGGCCGCCCGAAGGTCGGCGTAGTCGACCTGGTTCAACTCGACGGCCTCGGCCGCGATGCCCGCGGCGGCCGCGCCCTCGGCGAACGTCATGGCGGCGTCTTCGGAGTTCCCCATGTCCGTGCCGTAGGCCACGATCAGCGAGAAGTCGGGTCCGTCGGTCACCTGGCTCCTCGGGGTCGATCGACGCCGTCTGCGCCGGATTAGGGTGACCTTACTTCGCTGGAATGTCCGGTGGGGGCCTCCCTTTCGATACTCTCGGCGGCATGCCCGAGCAGCCCCGCCGCGTCGTCGACCTCAGCCACCCGATCCGCGCGGGACTGATCACCTACCCGGGACTGCCCGCGCCGGTCATCGAACCCCACCTGACCCGTGCGGATTCCCGCCAGAAGTACGCGCCGGGCACCGAGTTCGCGATGGACGTCATCACGATGATCGGCAACACCGGTACCTACCTCGATTCGCCGTTCCACCGCTACGCCGACGGACGCGATCTGGCCGGCCTCGACCTGGAGAGCCTCGTCGGCCTGCGAGCCGAGGTGTACCACCTCGTCGAGGACTGGAGCGCTCACCGACGCGGCATCGGTCCCGACGCGCTGGCCGGCCGGGACGTACGCGGTGCCGCCGTGCTGCTGCACACCGGGTGGGATCGTCACTTCGGTACGCCCGCATACGGTTCCGGCGCGCCGTTCCTCACCGCCGACGGCGCGGACTACCTCGTCGACGCCGGCGCCGTACTCGTCGGCATCGACTCGCTCAACATCGACGACACCGAGTCCGGTGGCGAGCGCCCCGCCCACACCGTGCTGCTCGGTGCCGGCGTCCACGTCGTCGAGCACCTGACGCGTCTGGGCGACGTGCCGGAGACCGGTGCCCGGTTCACCGCCGCGCCGCCCGCCGTGGAGGGCTTCGGGACGTTCCCGGTGCGGGCGTTCGCCGAGCTGCCGGTCAGGGCTGGCTGAAACCCCAGTCGAGCAGGGCGACGGCCTGGCCGTAGAGGTCGCCGCTGCCATACATCTGCACCACGACCAGCCGTCGCGTCCCGCGTTGGGCGGCACCGACGTAGGTCTTGCGGGCCAGGTTCGTGTAGCCGGTCTTCCCGCCCAGATCGCCGGGATAGCGGCTGAGCAACTCGTTCTGCGCCGCGAGTGTCTTGCCGGGGAAGCGGGCCGACGGCTGCCGCAGGACGTGGGCGATCATCGGATAGGTCAGCGCTGCGCGGAAGATCATCGCCAGGTCGTGCGGCGTCGTCACCGACTCCCATCCCGGGCCGTCGAGACCCGAGGGCGACGAGGCGCGCGTGCTGCGGGCGCCCAGGCTCGCGGCCTTGCGGTTCATCGCCGCGACCGCGACGCGCTGCCCGCCCAGCATGTCGGCCAGCATGTTGGCCGCGTCGTTGCCCGACACCATCAGCAGCGCCTCGAGCAGCTGGCGGGTCGTGTACGGCTGGCCCGGCACCAGCCCGACGCACGAGCACTCGACCTGGGTGTGCGACTGGTTGGCGCGGGCGAAGTTGTCGGGGCTGAGGTGGTCGAGCACGACCATCGCGAGCAGCACCTTGATCGTGCTCGCCGGCGCGTAGGAACCGTGCGGGTCCTTCGACGCCAGCACCGCGCCGGTGTCGAGGTCGGCTAGCAGCCACGCCTTGGCGGGGCCGTCGGCGATCGCGGCGGCGGGTTCGACGTTGGGCTGTGCGGTCGCGAGGACGGGCGACGCGGTCAGCATCGTGGCGAGGGCGAGGGCCATCGCCGCGAAGAGTGTCCGCACGAACGCCGACGCTACGGTCGGATGGACTCGATCCGGTCTCGCTCAGATCGCGATTCGAGGAGTCTCACCCGCGCCCACCGCGGGAAATGCTCCACGAATCGCTAGAGGGCGCCGATCCCGGTCGAGCGGTCCTGGGCGAAGCCCCAGTCGAGCAGGCTGGTCGCCTGATCCCAATAGGTGGGGCCGCCCTCGCGGACCAGGCCGAACATCATGGCCACGACGAGGCGGCGGCCGTTGCGCTCTGCGGCGCCGACGTAGGTCTTGCGGGCGACGTCGGTGAATCCCGTCTTGCCGCCCAGCATGCCGGGGTAGCGGAACAGCATCTCGTTCTGGTTGACCAGGGTGATGGTGCCCGTCTCGGTGGGGAACGGGGCCGTGCGGGCCGAGGTGATCGCGGCGAACGCCGGGTTGCCAAGCGCTGCGCGGAAGATCACGGCGAGGTCGTGCGGGGTGGTGTAGCCGTCGATGCCCGGCCCGTTGAGGCCCGACGGCGATCCGGCCCTGGTCGCGGCGGCCCCGAGCGCGGCGGCCTTGGCGTTCATCTTCGCCACCGCGGCGTCGGTGCCACCGAGCATGTGGGCGAGTGTGTTGGCCGCGTCGTTGCCCGACACCAGCAGCAGGCCGTCGAGGAGTTCGCCCGCGGTGTAGGTGCGGCCCGCGGCGACCCCGGCGCAGTTGCACTCCACCTGCGTGTCGGACTCGTCGGCGACCACGGTCGCGTCGAGCGGCAGCTCGTCGAGCGCGACGAGCGCGAGCAGGGTCTTGATGGTGCTGGCAGGGGCATGGGTCACGTACTGGTCGCGCCCGGCCAGGATCTGGCCGGTGTCCATGTCGGCGACGATCCACGCAGGGGCGGGACCGTCGGGCACCGGGACCGCTCCGGCCGGCTGAATGTCGACGTCGGCGACGGCCGTGGGTGCGGTGAGGACGAACACGCCAACGAGACAGCCGAGGAGAGCGGCCGCATACTTGCCCATGGGTCCAGGAGCCTAACCCGAGGACCTGAGTGTGACGCAGGTCGTGTTTGGCCCCATGGTTCCCGGGCTATTCGAGCGGCGCGGGTGACGATCTTGATTCACCATGAATTCACCAACCCCGTCGCCCCGACGACGAGAGGTATGTGACTTCATGTGCGGCATCGCCGGCGAGATCGCCACGGGGCGACCGGCCAATTTGACGGCGGTCGCGGCCATGACCGATGCGATGGTCACGCGCGGCCCGGACAGCTCCGGCATGTGGTCGAGCGACCGCATCGCGGTGGGCCACCGCCGGTTGGCCATCATCGACTTGTCCAGCCACGGTCACCAGCCGATGCACGACCCCGAACTCGGCCTGACCGTCGCGTTCAACGGCTGCATCTACAACTACCCCGAACTGCGGCGTGAGCTGATCGGAAAGGGCTACCGCTTCTTCTCCCACAGCGACACCGAGGTGGTCCTCAAGGGCTACAAGGAGTGGGGCGAGCGCGTCGTCGAGCATCTGTTCGGCATGTTCGCGTTCGCCGTCACCGAGACCGATAGCGGCCGCGTCCTGCTGGCCCGCGACCGCCTCGGGGTGAAGCCGCTGTACTGGGCCGACGTCGTCGAGCCCGACGGGAGCCGGGCGCTGCGCTTTGCGTCCTCACTGCCCGCTCTCGTCGCGGCAGGCGGCGTGGACACCGACCTCGATCCGGTCGCGCTCCACCACTACCTCAGCTTCCACTCCGTGGTGCCCGCCCCGTACACGATCCTCAAGGGCGTGCGGAAGCTGCCGCCCGGCACGCTCATGCGCATCGAGCCCGACGGGTCCCGCTCGGAGAAGACCTACTGGGAGCCGGTGTTCGAGCGGTCCGACGAACGGGCTGGCTGGTCGGAACAGGACTGGCAGGAGGCGGTGCTGGCGTCGCTGCGCACCGCGGTGGAGCGGCGCCTCGTCGCCGACGTTCCGGTGGGATGTCTGCTCTCGGGCGGCCTGGACTCCAGTCTGATCGTGGGCCTGCTCGCCGAGGCGGGCCAGCACGGACTGAAGACCTTCTCGATCGGCTTCGAGGCGGCGGGCGGCGAAGAGGGCGACGAGTTCAAGTACTCCGACGTGATCGCCAGGCACTTCGCCACCGACCACCACCAGATCCGCATCGACACCGCGCGCATGCTGCCGTCGCTGTCCGGTGCGATCGGCGCGATGAGCGAGCCGATGGTGAGCCATGACTGCGTCGCGTTCTACCTGCTGTCCGAGGAAGTCAGCAAGCACGTCAAGGTGGTGCAGTCCGGCCAGGGTGCCGACGAGATCTTCGCCGGCTACCACTGGTACCCGCCGATGGCCTACGCCGCCGACGGTGACCCCGCGGATGCACTGAGCCGGTACCGGCCCGCCTTCTTCGACCGCGACCACGAGGCGCTCAACGGCCTGCTGCAACCACGGTGGCGGCTCGACCACGACGCCTCGGGCGAGTACGCGCTGCGGCACTTCTCGCATCCCGGCGCGGCCACGGCCACCGACCGCGCGCTGCGCCTCGACACCACCGTGATGCTCACCGACGATCCGGTGAAGCGCGTCGACAACATGACGATGGCGTGGGGGCTCGAGGGCCGGGTGCCGTTCCTCGACCACGAGCTGGTCGAACTGGCGGCCACCTGCCCGCCCGGGCTGAAGACCGCCCACGACGGCAAGGGCGTGCTCAAGGAGGCGGCGCGGCGGGTGATTCCGGCCGAGGTCATCGACCGGCCCAAGGGCTACTTCCCGGTGCCGGCGCTCAAGCACCTCGCAGGCCCGTACCTGGACCTGGTCCGGGACGCCCTGCACAGCGACGCCGCGCGGTCGCGCGGGCTGTTCGACGCCAAGGCGGTCGACGGGCTGCTGGCCGACCCGAACGGCAACCTCACCCCGCTGCGCGGCAACCCGCTGTGGCAGGTCGGGCTGCTCGAACTGTGGCTGGCCCGCCACGTCGACGGAAACGGATGACGTGACCTCGCAGACAGCCGACCAGACAGAGCCCACCCAGGGCGTCGTCCAGGACCTGGGCTGGGGGCGGCTGGTGTTCGGCCAGACGTTCGCCGACCCCCAGGAGTTCGGCAACGCGTTGCGTGGGGAGGCGAGCGGCCGGCGCGACATCGGGATGTACCTCGACGCGCCGCACGTGTTCGTCGCGCTGCACCCACACGAGTTCTTCATCGACCCCAGCTTCACCTACCGGCTGACCTTCGACCGTCCGGGCGACTATCGCCCCGCGGACGTCACGGGGGTGTCGGTGCGCAACGTCACCTCGCTCGAGGACTGCGCGGCCATCAACCACATCTACGTGCAGTGCCGCATGGTGCCCGCGGACGTCGACCTGATGTGGCGCAACGCCGAGTCCGAACCGCACATGGTCTACCTGGTCGCCACCGACGACGAGACGGGTGCCGTGATCGGCACCGTCACCGGAATCGACCACCGAATGCTGTTCGACGACGAGGAGAACGGCTCGAGCCTGTGGTGTCTGGCCGTCGATCCGACGGTGTCGCGGCCGGGCGTCGGTGGCCTGCTGGTGCGCTCGCTGGTCGAGGAGTTCGTCCGCCGCGGCCGGTCGCAGATGGACCTGTCGGTCCTGCATGACAACGAGGGCGCCATCGCGCTGTACGAGCGGATGGGGTTCGAGCGGGTGCCGCCACTGGGCATCAAGCGCAAGAACGCCATCAACGAGAAGTTGTTCGCCCCGGTCCAGGAGGAGGAGGGTCTCGCCGAACTCAACCCCTATGCGCGGATCATCGCCGACGAGGCGATCATGCGCGGCATCGCCGTCGAGGTACTCGACGGCAAGGGCGGGTACCTGCGGCTCACGCACGGCGGCACCAGCATCGTGACCCGAGAGTCGTTGTCGGAGTTGACCAATGCCGTCGCGATGAGCCGTTGCGACGACAAGCGCGTGGCACGCAAGGTGGTGTCGGACGCAGGCATCCGGGTGCCGCGCGGACGTACGGCCACCTTCGACCGCGAGGACTACGAGTTCATGCGCGAGGTCGGGTCGGTCGTGGTCAAGCCCGCACGGGGTGAGCAGGGCGCCGGGATCACCGTGGGTGTGAGCAAGCCCGACGACCTCGACCGCGCGATCGAGTGGGCGGCCAAGCACTGCCCGGACGTCATCGTCGAGGAGCGGTGCGAGGGCGAGGACCTGCGTCTGGTCGTCATCAACGGCAAGGTGGTCGCCGCGGCGGTCAGGCGGCCGCCTGAGGTCGTGGGCAGCGGTACGCACACCATCCGGCAGCTGATCGAGGCGCAGAGCCGCAGACGGTCGGCCGCCACGCACGGCGAGTCGGTCATCCCGGTCGACGCGCTGACCGAGGACACCGTGCAGGAAGCCGGCTGGAAGCTCGACGACATCCTGCCCACCAACGAACGCCTGGTGGTGCGTCGCACTGCCAACCTGCACACCGGCGGCACGATCGTCGACGTCACCGACGACATCAACCCGAAGCTGGCCAAGGTCGCCGTCGACGCCGCCGACGCCATCGGGATCCCGGTCACCGGAATCGATCTCATGGTGCCCGACATCGGGGAGGACGAGTACGTCTTCATCGAGGCCAACGAGCGGCCGGGCCTGGCCAACCACGAGCCCCGCCCCACTGCGCAGGCGTTCGTGGACCTGCTATTCCCGAGGACCGCAGCGACGCCGTGGGCGTGGCAACCGGGCCCCGTGGAGCAGACCTAGCGAGGGCCTACGATCTCTGAGCGTCACCCGCGTGGGGACGCACTGTCGAACCGAGCCTCGAAGGAGCAAACGTGTCCGAAATCGCGGCCATGCCCGTGGACGACCGAACGTGGATGGTCGACACGCTGCTGGCGCTGCTGCAGACCCCGAGCCCGTCGGGTCGCACGGACGCGGTGATGCAGTTGATCGGCGACATCCTCGACGGCCTCGGCGTGCCGTTCACGCTGACCCGGCGTGGAGCGCTGACCGCTGAGCTGCCGGGCGAGTCGGACACCATCGACCGTGCGCTGGTCGTGCACGCCGACACCATCGGCTGCATGGTCCGCGACCTGAAGGACAACGGCCGCCTCGAACTCGTGCCGGTCGGCACGTTCTCGGCGCGGTTCGCAGCAGGCGCACGCGTCCGCATCTTCGGCGGCGATCCCGACGCGTTCATCACCGGAACGGTCATGCCGCTCAAGGCGAGTGGGCACGCGTTCGGCGACGAGATCGACACCCAGCCCACCGACTGGGAGCACGTCGAGGTGCGCGTCGACCGCAAGGTGTCCTCGCGCGCGGATCTGCAGCGCCTCGGCCTGAACGTCGGCGACTTCGTCGCGTTCATCACCAGCCCCGAACTCACCGAGGACGGGTTCATCGTGTCCCGCCACCTCGATGGCAAGGCCGGTGTCGCGGTGGCGCTCGCGCTCGCCCGCACCGTCGCCCAGAAGGAGATGGTGCTGCCGCACCGCACCACGATCATGGTCACGATCACCGAAGAGGTCGGCCACGGCGCCAGCCACGGTCTGCCGCCGGACGTCGCCGAACTCATCTCGGTGGACAACGCGGTGTGCGCGCCAGGGCAGCACTCCATCGAGGACGGCGTGACGATCCCGATGGCCGATCTACACGGCCCGTTCGACTACCACCTCACCCGCAAGCTGTGCCGCCTCGCCGAGGACCACGGCATCCCGCACGCGCGGGACGTGTTCCGCTACTACCGCTCCGACGCCGCGGCCGCGATCGAGGCAGGGGCTGGCACCCGTGCGGCGCTGGTGGGCTTCGGGCTCGACGGCAGCCACGGGTGGGAGCGCACGCACCTGCAGTCGCTGGAGGCGACCTACAACCTGCTGAACTGCTGGATGCAGACGCCGCTGACCTTCGGCAGTTGGGACGCCCACCCGTCGGGCAAGCTGCGCGACTTCCCGTCGTCGAAGCAGCCCGCGCCCAGCGAGCAGTGGGTGCCGCTGTCGCGCGGCGACTTCACCGAGCCGGGCGAGTGGTCGGGTGAGCAGTGGCCGCCTGCCGAGGGTCCGCAGGCCTGATCGGTCATTCGCTGCGCCGGAACGGTCGATGGCGGTAGAACTCTTGGTGTGCTGAGCCTCGAAGAGATCTCCGACCGCCTCGAAATCCAGCAGCTGCTGGTTGACTACTCGACGGCGATCGACAACCGGCGGTTCGACGACCTCGACCACGTGTTCACCCCGGACGCCTACATCGACTACCGCGCGATGGGCGGCATCGACGGCACGTTCGGCGACGTGAAGAAGTGGCTGGCCGAGGTGCTGCCGAACTTCCCGGCGTACTCCCACCTGATCGGGAACTACGACGTGAAGATCACGCGCGACGCCACTGCGGTCACCGCAAAGTCGCGCATCATCTGCTTCAACCCGATGATGCTGGGTGGTTCGCCCGAGGCGCCGGGGCGGATCATGTTCTGCGGGCTCTGGTACGACGACGAGTTCGTGCGCACCGAGCAGGGCTGGCGGATGACGCGGCGCGTCGAGACCAAGTGCTTCGACAAGATCGTCTGATCGGATGTGACCGCCCGGCGGCGGCGATTTCCATCTGACCAGCACGCTCTGGCACAATGGGCGGCTGTCTGCCCCGCGACACGGTTCGAGTGAAATCGCTCGATGCGCCGCGCGGCGGTCACACACGCAGTGCAAAACCGGACCTGGCAACCTGCCCGAGTCGCTGAATTGCAAGCGTGGCAATCACAGGAGTAGTAGTTCGACATGGCTGTCAAGATCAAGCTCGCCCGCTTCGGCAAGATCCGCAACCCCCAGTACCGCATCTCGGTCGCCGACGCGCGCAACCGTCGCGACGGACGCGCCATCGAGGTCATCGGCAAGTACCACCCGAAGGAAGAGCCGAGCCTCATCGAGATCGACTCCGAGCGCGCGCAGTACTGGCTGAGCGTCGGCGCGCAGCCGACCGAGCCCGTGCTGGCCCTGCTGAAGATCACCGGTGACTGGCAGAAGTTCAAGGGCCTCCCGGGCGCCGAGGGCACCCTGCGGGTCAAGGAGCCCAAGGCCAGCAAGCTCGACCTGTTCAACGCCGCTCTGGCCGCCGCGGACGACGCGCCCACCGGCGCTGCCACCACGCCGAAGAAGAAGAAGGCTCCGGCCGCCAAGGCCGAGGCCGACACCCCTGTGACCGCTGATGAGGCGCCCGTCACCGCGGGTGAGACGCCTGAGGCCGCCGCCGAGGCCGCCGAGGCCGACGCACCCGCTGCCGAATGAGCACTGTCGTCGTCGACGCCGTCGAGCACCTGGTGCGCGGAATCGTCGACAACCCGGATGACGTTCGCGTCGACCTCGTGACCAACCGCCGCGGCCGGACCGTCGAGGTGCACGTGCACCCCGACGATCTGGGCAAGGTGATCGGTCGCGGCGGTCGTACCGCGACGGCGCTGCGCACCCTGGTCGCCGGCATCGGCGGTCGCGGTATCCGCGTCGACGTGGTGGACACCGACCAGTAACGAACACCGTTCATGGACCTCGTGGTCGGGCGGGTCGCCAAGGCTCACGGCGTGACCGGTGAGGTGGTGGTCGACGTTCGCACCGACGACCCCGACACCCGGTTCGCTCCGGGAATCACGCTGCGCGGCAAGGTGGGTCGCAACGGACCCGAGCGGCCGTTCGTCGTCGAGTCCGTGCGCGACCACGCGGGTCGGCTGCTGGTGCGCCTGGAGGGCGTCGCCGATCGCAACGCCGCAGACGCGTTGCGCGGCACGCTGTTCCTGGTCGACACCGCCGACCTACCGCCCATCGACGACCCCGACGAGTTCTACGACCACGAACTCGAGGGGCTGCGGGTGCGTACGGTCGCCGGAGCCGACGTCGGCGTCGTCGCCGAGGTCCTGCACACCGCAGCGGGGGAGCTGTTGTCGGTCAAGACCGACGAGGGCGCCGAGGTGCTGGTGCCCTTCGTCGGGGCGATCGTGACGTCGGTGTCGCGGCAGGACCGGCTGATCGAGATCGACCCGCCGGACGGTCTGCTGAACATCGAAGACCTGTAGGCGCGACGTGCGCGTCGACGTCATCACGATCTTCCCCGACTACCTCGCGCCGCTGCGACAGTCGCTGCCCGGCAGGGCCATCGAGTCCGGCCGGGTGCACTTGGGCGTGCACGACCTGCGCGGGTGGACCCACGACGTGCACCGTTCGGTCGACGACTCCCCGTACGGGGGAGGGCCCGGCATGGTGATGAGGGCGCCGGTGTGGGGTGCCGCTCTCGACGAGATTTGTACTGCCGAATCGCTTCTCGTCGTTCCGACGCCCGCGGGCCGGCTGTTCAGCCAGGCGACCGCGCAGCGGTGGAGCACCGAGCAGCACCTGGTGTTCGCCTGCGGCCGCTACGAGGGCATCGATCAGCGCGTCGCCGACGACGCCGCGCGGCGCATGCGGGTCGAGGAGGTGTCGATCGGCGACTACGTCCTCAACGGCGGCGAGTCCGCGGCCCTGGTCATGATCGAGGCCGTCGTCCGGCTGCTGCCCGAGGTCATCGGGAATCCGGCCTCGCACCAACAGGATTCGCATTCCGACGGACTGCTCGAAGGGCCGAGTTACACCCGGCCTGCCAGCTGGCGGGGGCTCGACGTGCCGCCGGTGTTGCTCTCGGGCGACCACGCGAAGATCGAGGCGTGGCGGCGGGAACAGTCGCTGGAGCGCACCAGGGAGCGCCGACCGGACCTGCTCGGTTAGATCCGGCCCTCGGGGAACATCGTCTTGACCGCCTGGGTGATGGTCTGACGCGCCTCGTCCGCGCCTGCGGGCTGCATCGAGCTGATCGCGACGACGTAGCGCCGGTCCCGGCCGACCACACCGGTGGACAGGTGCATCCAGTCGCCGCGCACGCAGCACATCCAGCCCTGCTTGACCGCGACGGGTTCACCGGGCAGGCCCTCGGGGATGCCGAAGCGCTGCGGGTACACGCCGCCGGGCACCATGCCGTCGGGAGCGGTCGGCGTCGACGCCGCCAGGTTGGACAGGATGATGCTCGCCTGCTCCGACGGCAGCCCGCCCGTGCCCGCCAGCATCATGTCGTAGTAGCGCACCAGGTCGGTCACCGTGCTGATCGTGTTGAACCACCGGCCGTTGCTCGGCGGTCGCGTCGAACCGAGCCCGTAGCGCGCGACGACGCGGTTGATGATCGCGCTGCCGCCGCTGCGATTCCAGAACACCTCGGCCGCGCTGTCGTCGGACGACCGCAGCATGACGTCGAGCATCTTGCGGTCGGCGGGCGACAGTTCGGTCTGCCCCTTGGCCACCTGCAGCAGCAGGTCGTCGGCGATGAAGAGCTTGACCACCGACGCGATGGCGATGGTCTCGTTGCTGCCGTTGGTGATCAGTTCACCGGTGTTGCGGTCGAGGACCGCGGCGGTGACGTCGGCGCCTGCCTCTGCGGCCTCAGCGGTGGCCAGGCGCTCGCGGTCGGCCAGGCCGAGGAACGTCCGGGGTGGCTGGTCGGGGGGAGCCTCGGGCAACGGTGCCATGTCGCCCAGCGGTGCGACCACGGTCAGTTGTGGCGCCTCGGGGTTGGGTGGCGGGTTTCCGTAGACCCTCGCCTCGCAACCCGCCGCCACCGTGACCACGGCTGCGGCTGCGGCCGTGACCATCAGCAGCTTCGACGGCTGCCGGTGCATGGCGCTCCTCCGGAATGGTTAGTCTGGACGCGTTCTGAGATCGGCCCGGGGCCGGTCGGGCGGGGTGCTCGCGCTCCTGGCCCGCGGCTTCAAGCCTAATCGCTCCCCGCCGGGGGTGCGGGGCGAGGAAATGCGCATCGACGCGATTTCGCCGCTCGGGGGGCCGTCTGGCACAATTGAGCAGTTGTCCGCGCACGGCTCGAGGCTCACGTCACCATCGGCCACGGTCTGCTGCGGGACGCACCTCACACGTACGCATGACAATCGGTCTGGTGCTGCGTCGCGACCGCGATGCCGCACCCCGGCCCACACGACAGGAAGTGTCTCCGATGAACACGCTGGACTTCGTCGACCAGACGTCGCTACGCGACGACATCCCGACCTTCGGCCCCGGTGACACTCTCAACGTGCACGTCAAGGTCATCGAAGGCTCCAAGGAGCGCGTGCAGGTGTTCAAGGGCGTCGTGCTCCGCCGCCAGGGCGGCGGCGTGCGCGAGACCTTCACCGTGCGCAAGGAGAGCTACGGCGTCGGCGTCGAGCGCACCTTCCCGGTGCACTCGCCCAACATCGACCACATCGACGTCGTCACCCGCGGTGACGTCCGTCGCGCGAAGCTCTACTACCTGCGCGAGCTGCGCGGCAAGAAGGCCAAGATCAAGGAGAAGCGCTGACCCGCGCTGCTGGGTTCAGTAGCTTGATCACCTTCGTGGCTACTCTGTTGGCGTGACCGGATCCGCCGACGCCGCAGACGCTGCCGAGACCGACGTAACCTCTGGCGATGGCGTGGAAGCCGATCCGCCGAAGAAGAAGCGCGGCGCTCTGCGCGAAGCGGCAATCCTCCTGACGATCGCGATCGTCCTGTACTACGTGATGCTCACGTTCGTCGCGCGGCCGTACCTGATTCCGTCCGAGTCGATGGAACCGACGCTGCACGGCTGCCCGGGATGCGTCGGCGACCGCATCATGGTCGACAAGGTCACCTACCGCTTCGGCGAACCCGAGCCGGGTGACGTCATCGTGTTCAAGGGCCCGCCCGCGTGGAACGTCGGCTACAAGTCGATCCGCTCCGACAACCCGGCGCTGCGCTGGGTACAGAACACGCTGTCCGTGGTCGGCTTCGTGCCGCCGGACGAGAACGATCTAGTCAAGCGCATCATTGCCACCGGCGGTCAAACCGTCGAGTGCCGCGCGGCGACCGGTCTGACGGTCGACGGCAAGAAGCTCGTCGAGCCGTACCTCGATCCGAACACGATGATGGCCGATCCCGCCATCTACCCCTGCCTCGGCAACGAGTTCGGACCGGTGACGGTGCCCGACGGCCGGCTCTGGGTGATGGGCGACAACCGGACCCACTCCGCCGACTCGCGCGCGCACTGCACGAACCTGCCCGCCGACGCCCAGCGCGGCCTGCTCTGCACGGGCGATCCGATGGCGGGCACGGTTCCGGTGGACAACGTCATCGGCAAGGCGCGGTTCATCGCCTGGCCTCCTGGCCGCTGGGGCGGCGTGTCCAGCGTGAATCCGCAGACCTCGCAGTAAGTGTCCCCGTGGCTCTGACCTGGCCCCCGCGCACCGTGATCCGCAAGTCCGCGGGTCTGCGCACACTCGAATCAGCGCTCTATCGAGGCGGTCTCGGCCCGGTGGCCGGTGTCGACGAGGTCGGACGCGGTGCCTGCGCAGGGCCCCTGGTCGTCGCCGCCTGCGTGCTCGGACCCAACCGGCTCGAGAGCCTCGCGGCACTCGACGACTCGAAGAAGCTCACCGAACGGGAGCGCGAACGGCTGTTCCCGCTGATCCGCAGGTATGCGCTGGCCTATCACGTCGTCTTCATCCCCTCGACCGAGGTGGACCGGCGCGGCGTGCACGTCGCCAACATCGAGGGCATGCGGCGGGCGATCGCGGGGTTGCCGCTGCGACCGGGCTACGTGCTGAGCGACGGCTTCCGGGTTCCCGGCCTGCCCATGCCATCGCTTCCGGTGATCGGCGGCGACGCGGCGGCCGCCTGCATCGCCGCGGCCAGCGTGCTGGCCAAGGTGAGTCGTGACCGGCTGATGGTCGAGATGGAGAAGACCCACCCCGGTTACGGTTTCGCCGTCCACAAGGGGTACTGCACGTCCACCCACACCGCGGCACTGGCCGAGCTGGGGCCGTGCAGCGAGCACCGGTACTCGTTCGTGAACGTGCGCCGGGCGGGTTCCTGGGGCGAGCGCAGCGACGGGGAGGATCTTGGCCTCAACGAGGTCACGGTGCGCGGCGGCGACCTGGAATGGGACGGCGTCGGGCTCGAATCCCTGCCCGACGAGGAGCCGACGCAGCGCACGGAATGGGGCTGAGGGAAGATGGATCGGATACCGACCGGAGGACCGCTGAACCGATGAGTGCCGAAGATCTCGAGAAGTACGAAACCGAGATGGAACTCTCGCTGTACCGCGAATACAAGGACATCGTGGGGCAGTTCAGCTACGTCGTGGAGACGGAGCGCCGGTTCTACCTGGCCAACAGCGTCGAGATGGTGCCGCGCAACGCAGACGGCGAGGTCTACTTCGAACTCCGTCTCGCCGACGCCTGGGTCTGGGACATGTACCGGCCCGCACGGTTCGTCAAGCAGGTACGCGTGATCACCTTCAAGGACGTCAACATCGAAGAAGTCGAGAAGCCGGAGCTGAGGCTTCCCGAGTGACATGGCTGTTGCAGTGACGCAGCTTCCCGAGTGACGTGACCGACGCGCCCGTCGCCGTGGTCACCGGCGCCAGCCGTGGTGCCGGGCTCGGCATCGCGACCGCGCTGCTGCGGTGCGGCTGGCAGGTCTACGTCACGGGGCGCACGATCACCGATCCCGGCGACGGGCGCATCGCCGTGCCGGTCGACCACCGCGACGACGCGCAGGTCGAAGCCCTGTTCGCGCGCGTGCAGCGGGACGCCGGTGCGCTGCACCTGCTGGTGAACAACGCCGCCGCGATCGACGACCAGCTGACCGGTGCGAAGCCGTTCTGGGACAAGCCTCTTCACCTCGTCGACGTCCTCGACGTGGGCCTGAGGTCGGCGTACGTCGCGTCCTGGTACGCGGCACCGCTGCTGGTGCGCGGCGGACACGGTCTGATCGCGTTCACCTCGTCACCCGGGGCGGTCTGCTACATGCACGGGCCCGCATACGGGGCGCAGAAGGCCGGCGTCGACAAGCTGGCCGCCGACATGGCTGTCGACTTCGCCGGGACGGGCGTCGCCACCGCGTCGATCTGGATGGGCATCCTGCTCACCGAGAAGTTCCGCCGCGCCTTCGACGGGCATCCCGACGCGCTGGCCCGCACCGCCGAACACGCCGAGACACCGGAGTTCACCGGCTACGTGATCGACGCGCTCTACCGCGACCCCGAACTGCCCGACCTCAGTGGCCGCACCCACATCGGCGCCGAACTGGCCGCGCGCTACGACATCACCGACGAGGGTGGCCGCTGGCCGCCGTCGCATCGGGAGGCATTCGGCGCGCCGCGGGTTCCGCATCCGGCAGTCATCCGCTGAGTCCGGCCGAGCGCCGTACCGAGGCGGTGGTACCTGCGAGACTGGACGCATGAGCACCACACCGCAGTGCTGGCTGACCGACATGGATGGCGTTCTGGTCCGGGAGGAGCACGCCCTGCCCGGAGCCGCCGAGTTCCTGCAGGCGCTCACCGACCGGCAGCGGCCCTTCCTGGTACTCACCAACAACTCGATCTTCACCCCGCGTGACCTGGCTGCGCGGTTGGCTCGGTCGGGGCTGATCGTGCCCGAGGAGTCGATCTGGACCTCGGCGCTGGCGACGGCGGCGTTCCTGCACGACCAATTGCCGGGCGGCTCGGCGTACGTGATCGGCGAGGCGGGCCTGACCACGGCGCTGCACCACGTCGGGTACACGCTGACCGACGTCGGCCCGGACTTCGTCGTGCTGGGGGAAACGCGCACGTACTCGTTCGAGGCCATCACCAAGGCGATCCGCCTGATCCTGGGCGGGGCGCGCTTCATCGCCACGAACCCCGACGTGAGCGGACCGTCGGCGGAGGGGCCGCTGCCCGCCACGGGCTCGGTCGCCGCGCTCATCACCAAGGCCACGGGCCGGGAGCCGTACTTCGTCGGCAAGCCGAACCCGATGATGTTCCGTAGCGCGATGAACCGCATCGAGGCCCATTCCGAGGGCACCGTGATGATCGGCGACCGAATGGACACCGACGTCGTCGCGGGCATCGAGGCAGGCCTGGAGACCATCCTGGTGCTCACCGGCTCTACGACGCGCGACGACATCGAGCGCTATCCGTTCCGGCCCAGCCGAGTGTTCGACTCCATCGCCGACGTGATCGACCTCGTCTGACGCGACGTCCGTGGTGGCGGTGAACACGCAGCCCCATATCGTGATCGCATGACCGACCGACCCGACCCCACCCGGCCGCTGGCCGGCGTGCGGATCATCGAGATCTCGAGTTTCGTGGCGGTGCCACTCGGCGGCATGACGCTGGCCCAGCTGGGCGCCGAGGTCACCCGCGTCGACCCGGTCGGCGGCGCCGCCGACTACCACCGGTGGCCTCTCACCGACGACGGCACCAGCATCTACTGGGCGGGCCTCAACAAGGGCAAGCAGTCGGTGGCCGTCGACGTCCGCTCCCAGCAGGGGCAGGATTTGATTCAGCGCCTGATCGCCGACGCGGGCGTCCTGATCACCAATGTCGCCGGGCGGCAATGGCATTCGCACGAAACCCTGGAGCGGCTGCGGCCCGACCTCATCCACGTCGAGGTCTCCGGCCGCGCCGACGGCGGCACGGGCGTCGACTACACGGTCAACGCGGGCATCGGGTTCCCGATGGTCACCGGCCCCACCGCGCTGGCGACCCCGGTCAACCACGTCCTGCCCGCGTGGGACGTGGCGTGCGGGCTGTACACGGCGCTCGCCGTCGTCACCGCCGTGCGCCACCGTGACGCGACCGGGTCGGGGCAGCGCGTCTCGATCCCACTGGAGAACGTCGCGCTCGCCACGGCGGGCAACCTCGGCTTCCTCACCGAGGTGATGGTCAACGGCGCATCGCGGTCCCGGATCGGCAACTCCATCTACGGCCAGTACGGTCAGCACTTCACCAGCTCCGACGGCGAGTCGTTCATGGTGGTGGCGCTCACCGGACGGCACTTCCGCGATCTGACCGAGCTGACCGGCACCACGAAAGCCGTTGCCGCCCTTGGCGTGGCGCTGGGCGCCGACTTCACCGACGAGGGTGACCGCTACCGGTACCGCGACGCGCTGACGGGGCTGTTCACCGTATGGTTCACCGCGCACGGCGCTGCCCAGGTGTCCGAGGCGCTGTCCTCGACGTCGATCCTGTGGGAGCGGTACCGCACCTTCGCCGACGTCGTCACCGACGCCAAGGTGACCGACAACCCGCTGTTCACCTCGCTGGATCAACCGCGGGTGGGCACGCATCTGGCGCCCGGCCTCCCCGTGGCGATCGACGGCACCTATCCGGCGGCGGTGCCGGCACCGGAACTGGGTGACCACACCGCGGCGGTACTGCGCGACCGCCTGGGACTGTCCGACGACGACGTCCGAGCGCTGACCGACGCGGGGACCGTGGCATGAGCGCCCTGCTGGCGCTCCTGGACGTCCACGGCGACGGGACCACCTGGGTCGGCCCGGCCAGCGGGCCCGAGGGGAAACGGGCGTTCGGCGGTCAGTTCATGGGCCAGAGTCTCGCCGCGGCTGCCCGCACGGTCGCGCCGCAGAAGCAGCCCACCAGCATGCACCTGCAGTTCCTGCGGGGCGGTGAGGCGGGTGACGCCGTCGACTACGCCGTCACCGATGTGTTCGACGGCCGCACCGCTGCCGCGCGACGCGTCGACGCCACCCAGGCCGGCCGCCTGCTGACCACCGCCACCGTGTCGTTCGCCGCGCCGATGGCCGGTCCCGAGCACGGGCGTCGCGACGTGATGCCCGGTGACCCCGAGGCGCTGCCGCGCACCGGTCCTGCCGGCCCCGCGCCGTCGATGCCGCTCGACGAGATCGACATCCGACTCGACGACGACCGGTCCACGGGCGAGTTCGTGCGGCGGCTGTGGTGGCGTGTGACCGTCCCGGTGCCCGACGACGCACTGCTGCACACGGTGATCGCGGCGTACGTCTGCGACGTCTACATGATCGACCCGGCGCTGGCCGTGCACGGTCACTCGATGGTGGCGCGCACGCACCGAAGCGGCACGACCGACTCGTCGATCTGGTTCCACCGTCGGGTGCACGCCGACCGCTGGAACCTGCTGGAGACCCGCTCGCCGGCGGCGGCGCGCGGTCGCGGCGTCATCACCGGCAGCCTCATCGGGTCCGACGGGGTCATCACGGCCACGCTCGCCCAGGAGGGGCTCATCGCCGAGCGGGAGCAGCCTGCCGCCGACTGAGCCCGCTGGGCGTACGCCCCCGGACCCACCTGCGCGTCACCGTCACCAGACGGGTCGCCACGATGCCGACGACGATCGCAGCCAGCACGCCGACGAGCCTGTGTTCGCCGAACAGCGGATACACCTGGTAGTGCGTCAGGTAGATGAACAGCGACGCCTCGGCGATCACACCGGCAGTGACCGTGAACGCCGACGGGCACCGGATGGCAGGCAGCCAGATCAGCAGCGCCAGACCGACGAACACCAGCGCCTCGCGGTTGGGCTGGCCGAAGTACCCGACGATGCCGACGGCGAGGACCGCGGTCACGGCGAGCCGCTGCCACACCGTCGACGACTTCGAGGCGGCCCAGCCGATCGCGAAGAACCAGAACGCCAGCATGGTGAACCACGCGGCCTTGCCCAGCCCGATGCCGAAGACGTCCCACCGCAGCGCCATGCCGAGGGCGAGGAATGCCGCGGCGACGCCGAACGGCCACCGCCGTTCGGCGCGGTCGCCCCACCGCGTTGCGCACAGCAGCGCCAGCCCGGCCAGGGTCCACACCAGGACTTCGACGAACCACAGCCGCCCTGCGGTCATGCTGTCGTCGGGACCGAGGAACTTGTTGGCCAGCAACAGATTCGACGCCGCGTAGTCGTCGGTGACCACCAGCGCGAACGCCACCCACGCGATCGCGGGCACGGCGATCCACGCGATGGTGCTCACCAGGTGGCGCACCCGGGTGGCGCGTGGCAGGGGCGTGAGGCAGAAGCGGCCGAAGTTGTAACCGGCCACGCCCAGCAGGATGTGCGCGCCGCCCCACAGCACCCACAGCTCGGCGTGCGATCCGGCGACCAGGACGATCGCCGCCGCACGCAGTGCCACGCTGGTCTCGAGCGTCGTTCCCCACCACCGGCGGGTCCTGCGAGCGGATTCCAGCTCGCTCAACGGCAGTCGCTGCCAGTCCGCGGGCAGGTGCCCGAGTGCGCGTTCGAGCCGCACCGACATGGCGACGTAGGACAGCGAGTTGCCGCCGAGGTCGACGAAGCTGCTGTGGGGGTCGATGTCGGCCGCGTCGATCTGCAGCACGTCGGCGAACAGGCCACGCAGGTCAAGGCGGGCGTCGTCGGTGGCCCGCTCGGCAGCGCGCTCCCGCAGGGAGCGGTAGTCCGGCTTGCCGGTGGACAGCCGCGGGATCTCGTCGACGTCGACCACCCGGATCGCCGCACGGGGGAGCCCTGACGCGTCGGCCGCCGACGCCGCGACGTCGTAGTCCTGGGGACGTGCGGCGGCACCAACGATCAAGAGGCCGTCGCCGTCGGTGCAGATCGCGGTGACGCCGTCTGCGTGCAGGGCCGACTCGACGCGTTGCAGGTCGATGCGCAGCCCGTACAGCTTCACGAACCGGTCGCTGCGGCCCACCACCTCGTAGAGGCCGTCGGGGCGTCGGCGGGCGACGTCGCCGGTGCGCAGTTCTTCGACCCCGGCATCGGAGGCGAGGTCGGCGGCGGTGCGGGCATAGCCCATCATCACGTTCGGACCGCGGTAGCAGAGTTCGCCCGTGCCGTCGGGCATGCCGTCGACCGGTTCGATGCGGAACGAGCCGCCGGGGATCGGGACGCCGATCGACTCGGGATGATCGTGGGCGAGTTCCGGCGGCAGGTAGGCCATGCGCGCGGTGGCCTCGGTGGCGCCGTACATGACGAAGAATCGCCACCCCGAGCGTGCGCCGAGATCGGCGAGCCGCCGCACGCGGTCCGGGTCGAGCCGTCCGCCGGCCTGGGTGACGTAGCGCAGGTTCGGCAGCGACATCGCCTCGAAGCCGATCCGGTCGAGCAGTTCGAAGGTGTGCGGTACGCCCGCGAACGACGTTGCGCCGCTGATACGGAACGACTCCCAGAAGTCGTCGTCGACCACGGACAGTTCGGTAAGCACGAGTGCGGCCCCGCGCAGGAGATGACTGTGGATCACCGACAGCCCGTAGCAGTACGACATCGGCAGAGTCGTTGCGGCCCTGTCGGTTCGGGTGATGTCGAGGTAGGTGGCGATGGACTCGGCGTTGGCGGCGAGGTTGAACCGGGACAACCGCACCAGCTTGGGAGAGCCGGTGCTGCCGGACGTCGAGAGCAGCAGGGCCAGGTCCGGGTGGAGTTCGGGGGCGGGACGGTGGCGTGGTCCCTCGGCGATGACGCCGTCGGCGACGATGACGTCCGGGTGGTAGGTCTCGACGACCGACCGGTGGTCGCCGCCCGCAGGGACGGGCAGCACGACGTGGTGGCCTGCGAGCGCGCCGAGGTAGGTCACCAGCGTGGGGAGGTCGTTGCGCGTCTCGAGGAGGACGAGCTTGCGCCGCGTGCCCAGTTCGGCAGCCCTGGCCGCGACCCGGGTCGCGAGTTCGGCATAGCTGACGGTCTCCTCGGCCGTGATCACCGCGACGTCGTCGCCGTGGCAGGCGAGGTGGTCGACGAGCCGTTCGAACATCATGGCGCCGTCAGCCGCCGTCGCGTGGGCGGTCACCGAACACCACGGCGTCGCCGGTGACGTGGATGCGGACCTTGGCGTCGACGGCGGGCGGCGCGACGCTGTGCTGGCGGACGGTGATCGGCGCGGCGTCGCCGCCGAGGTCCACGGTGAGCATGACGTCGTGGCCGCGGAACTCCGACGCCAGGACGGTCGCCATGCCGTCGCCGAGGTCGTCGTCGGCGACGGCCGTCGCCTCCAGTTGCTCGGGGCGGAGCATCAGCGTGCCGCCGCCGTTGGGGACGGAGCCGCGGACCGGCAGGCGACCCAGCGCGGAGGTGGTGACCCCGTCGCTCACCGTGCACGGCAGGAGCACGCAGTCGCCGAGGAACTCGGCGGTGAAGCGGTCGTTGGGTTCGCGGTAGACCGCTTGCGGCGTACCGACTTTGGTGAACCGGCCGTCGCGCATGACCGCGACCTGGTCGGCGATCGACAGCGCCTCTTCCTGGTCGTGGGTGACGATCAGCGTGGTGACACCGGCATCGGAGAGCAGTGCGGCGACGGCCTTGCGGGTCGACGCCCGCAACCCGGTGTCCAGCGCGCTGAACGGTTCGTCGAGCAGCATGAGCGCGGGTTGGCGGGCCAGCGCCCGGGCGAGGGCGACGCGCTGCTGCTGCCCGCCGGAGAGTTCGTGCGGGCGGCGCGCGGCGTAGGACTCGTCGAGGGCGACGGTGGCGAGGAGTTCGGCGACCCGCGGCTCGGCCGAGCGCTTGCGGCCGGACAGTCCGTAGGCGATGTTCTGCCCCACGGTCAGGTGCGGGAACAGCGCGCCGTCCTGCGCGACGTACCCCACGTCGCGGCGGTGCGCGGGGGTGCTGTGTCCCGCGGCTGCCACCTGGCGTCCGGCGATGGAAATCGTTCCGCCGTCCGGGTTCTCGAAGCCGGCGACGAGGCGGAGCAGCGTGGTCTTGCCGCAACCCGAGGCGCCGACGACGGCGGTGATGGTGCCCGCGGTCACGGCGAGGTCGATGCCGTGCAGCACGGTGTGGCTGCCGAAGGACTTGACCAGGCCGCTGACGTCGAGCGCGTTCGTCATAGCGCGGCCGCCCTGCTCGACTGCTGGAACAGCACGACGGTGACCGGGACCGCGAGCACGACGAGCAGCAGCGCGTACGGGGCGGCGCCGGCGTAGGCCAACTCGCTCGACAGCGACCAGAACCGCATGGCGAGGGTGTTGGTGCCCGTCGGCGCTAGCAGCAGGGTCGCGGTCAGCTCGGTCGCCACGGCGACGAACACCAGCGAGGCGCCTGCGGCGGCGGCAGGTGCGGTGAGCCGCAACGTGACTCGCAGCAGCGTGCGGGTGGGCGATACGCCGAGCGAGCGCGACGCCTCCTCGAGTGTCGGCGGCACCTGGGCCAGACCCGACCGCAGGTTCACCATCGCGCGGGGCATGAACATCAGCACGTAGGCGGCGAGCACCAGCGTCGCCGTCTGGTACAGCGGCGGTGCGAAGCGGATCGCCACGGTGACGAGCGCGAGCGCGGTCACGATGCCCGGCATCGAACTCGTCACGAAGTTCGAGCCCTCGACGAAGCGGGCGAAGAACCCGCGGTGCCGCACCGCGATCCAGGCGAAGGGGAAGGCCAGCACCGTCGTCAGCGCCGCTGCCCCGGCGGCCAGCGCCACGGTCTGCACCGTGGACGGCACGATCTCGCCGAGTGCCCACACGTCGGCGCCACCGATCCACAGCCACCGCAGGATCGTCCACACCGGAACCCCGAGCGACAGCACGGCGAGTGCGGCCAGCGCCGCCAGGGCGGGCAGCGTCATGCCGCCCAGGTCGTGGGATGACGACGTGCGCTGGGCGCCGGAACCGAGCCGGGCGTAGCGGGCGTTGCCGCGGACCCCCGCCTCGCCGACGAGGAGCACGAGGCACAGCAGCATCAGGACGCCGGCGAGCGTGCTGCCCGCCGCGCCGTTGAACGTGGCCTGGAACTGCTCGAAGATCGCGGTGGTGAACGTCGAGAAGCGCAGCATTGCGAACGCGCCGTACTCGGCCAGTAGATGCACGCCGATGAGCAGTCCGCCGCCCAGGACGGCGAGCCGCAGCTGGGGCAGCACCACGCGCCGGAACACCGCCGCCGGGCTGGAGCCGAGGGTGCGAGCGGATTCCTCGATTGCCGGGTCGAGGCGACGGAGCGTGGCGGCGGCGGGCACGTAGACGAACGGGAAGTACGACAGCGAGGCGACGAGGATGCCCGCCCAGAAGCCGTGCAGGGTGGGGACGACGCTGACCCAGGCGTAGCTGTTGATGAACGCGGGCACGGCGAGCGGAGCGACGAACAGCGGCCGCCAGATCGCCCGGCCGGGGACGTCGGAGCGTTCCACCAGCCATGCCGCGCCCACGCCGAGCACGATGCAGATCGGGACCGTGACGACCACGAGGCCGACGGTGTTGACGAACAGTTCGAGCACGCGTGGCCGTGCGAGCAGTTCCCACACCCGCGCGGGCCCCAGCGACACGACCGACCAGGCGACGTACCCGATCGGCACGAACGTCGCGATGACCAGCAGCACCACGCCGGCGGTGAGCACCGGCCCCGGCCGCGCGGCGGCGGCCCGGCCGGGCGTCTCCGACGGCGCCGCGGCGTCGATCAGCGCCGCGTCGATGGCCGTCGCGGTGGGGGTGACCACGTCAGCCACCCATCTAGAGCAGGCCCGCCTTCGTCATCAGGTCGGTGACCTTCTGCGCGTCGAGGTTCGACGGGTTCACGGCGGGTGCCTGCAGGTCGACGAGCGGTACCAGCGCGGGGTTGGCAGGCACGCCGCTGGCCACGGGGTACTCGAACGAGGTGCCCTTCTCCAGCACTTCTTGGCCGGCCTTGCTGGTGATGAAGGTGAGGAACTTCTGGGCGTCTTCCTTCTTCTTGCTGGAGTTCAGGATGCCGCCACCGGAGATCGAGACGAAGGCGCCGGGATCCTGGTTGCGGAAGTAGTGCAGCGCGGTGTTGCCCGAGATCTCCTTGGTCTGCGACTGATCGCGGAACCAGTAGTAGTGGTAGATGATGCCGCCCTCGACCTGGCCGTCGTTGACGGCCCGCAGCGTGGCGATGTTGTCGGAGTAGATCTCGGCACCTGACTTCATGCCTGCCAGCCACTGGCTGGTGGCCTGCTCGCCGGTGAGTTCGAGCATGGCCGCGACGATCGCCTGGAAGTCCGGCTTGACCGGTGGGGCGCCCCAGCGGCCCTTCCACTCCGGCTTCTCGAGATCCATGATCGACCGCGGCAGCTGGGCCTCGGTGAGCTTGGTCTTGTCGTAGGCGAACACCGTCGTGCGAGCGGCGACGCCGGTCCACTTGTTGGTGGCGGGGCGGAACTGCGGCGGGACCTGGGAGATGGTGGCCTGGTCGACGTCGGTGAACAGGCCGTCCTTCTCGACGGCGGCCATGGCGGGCGAGTTCTCGGTGAGGAACACGTCGGCAGGCGAGGAGTCGCCCTCGGCGATCAGCTGGTTGCCCAGTTCGGTGTCGCCGCCCTGGCGGTAGGTGACCTTGATCCCGGTCTCCTTGGTGAAGGCCTCGATCCACTCCTTGGTCAGCGACTCGTGCTGCGCGTTGTAGACCAGCAGGCCGTCTTCTTCCTCCGACGACGAGCAGGCGGTCAGGCCCGCTGCCAGCGCGACGGCGGCGCCCAGTGCGGTGATGCGACTCCAACGACTACGACGGGCAGACATCGACCGGCCTTTCTGCAAGGTGAGGATTGCCTAACGAACATACCCTCCGGGCCTGGCCCATTCGGTTGCGCTTCGGTGACGCGTGCTCAGCCCTCCGCGTCTATCGCCAGCCACTGCTCCAGGGTGACGCCGAATGCATGGGCCTGACACAGCTCGGCGTTGCGCTGGACGCCGATCGCCGGGTCCACCCACTCGACGAACTCGCGCTCGGGATGGCTCGCGTCGCGCATGTGGATGAAGTAGTCGTACAGGCCGTAGCCCACGACGCGGTCGCGGCGAATGCGGAATGGCAACGGCAATCGATAGAGCTTGGTACCGCGCACGCCGACGTCGAGTAATTCGGCGTCCGAATCCACCACCAGGCGTTCGAAGGACAGATAGGTCAGGGCAACGGACCGCTGATCGGCATTCGGCAGCTGGGCGATGTCCTGGATCAGCAATTCGCTGGCGATGACCTTGCGATAGTGCCGTTCGTCGAATTCGGCGCCGTGCAGGAAGTAGGTCCCGGTGCCGTCGTGCCATTCGACGGCGGGCCTGCCGGTGTCGTCGTGCAGGACGTCGGGCCGCCCCTCTGCCGTGCGGATCGCAGGCAGGGGGACGGCCAGCAGCTCGCCGCGCACCGGGACCAGCCAGCCCAGTCCGGCGCAGCGGGCGGTGGTCATCGACCGCGAGAACCGTGCCCACCGGTCGGCGGCGACGACCGCGTTGTGCTCGGTCCAGCGTGCCGTCGGCTCGCGGCGGCGCCTGAGTTCGGCGGCGAGGACGCGGTCAGCGGTGGTGCGAGTAGGGTCGTCGCGGTTGGGCGTCGGGCCGTCGAGGTCCTGCGGAAGCAGGTGCCCGAACAGCGTCTGACCGGGGTCGTCGTCGGCCGCCCAGTACGGCGCGGTCCGCCAGCGCGGGTCGGTCCCGTGGTGCGATGCGATCGTCAGCGCTCGGCTCAGCCTGGCGACGACGCTGAGCTTGGTCGGTGTCAGGCCGCGGGTGTCGCAGAACCGCGCGACCGCGTCGAGCACGACGGGACCGTCGAACGGCATCGGCCCGGGTTAGTCCTGGACGTACCGCGTGCGGGGGTTCCGGTCCACCGTGGCGCCGATGTCGAACTCCGTCTTGCGCAGCACCCGCCACACGCCCGCAGGCACCTCGAGTTCGCGGTGCCGGTCGTGGTCCTTGAGGTGGACGAGCCGGGTGGGTTCGTCGAGATCGACGAAGACGTCGCCGTTGGCGGCGACGATCTTCGCGAATTCCCGGTCGCTGTCGAGCACGTGGTGATGGCCGGACTCGCTGTGCCCGACGATGCAGGTGGTGACCTGCTCGCGGGTGCCGGCAGGCGCGGACCGGACGGGCAGCAGCATGACTTCGCCGTGGCGGATGGGGTTGTGCATCGAGTGCCTCCAGGGGTGCGCGCGGGCGGTGATGAGGTGAAGGTAGCGCTGGGGTCCGACAAGTCCGGAGCTGTACGCTGAGGGCGAAAACGTCTGTGGCCGTTGATCGATGATCATCGACCGGCGCATCACGGAACGGTCACGATTGCAGCGCCGCGTGTCGCCGAATCCTTAATTTCGGCGGCGAGGCCTTAGCGCTGCTTTAGAGAAATCAACGATATTGCGGCGAATGTCACGCCGTGCGATGTAACGCTCTTGAAATGCGTTATTCGCGGGCTCGTGAGCCCGATTTCGAGGTGTCGAGCGTCGGTACGTTGGCTCGTGGGTAGGGGGATCTGCCCCACGAATCGAAGCAAGGAATCGACTGATGAAATCGATGAATACGACCGTGCGCCGGGGAATCGCCGGCGTCGTCGCCACCTGTGCCCTCGGCGTCGTCGGCGGAACCGTCGCGATGCCCGCCGCCAGCGCAGCCCCGTGCAACGCCAGCGGCTACGCCAACACCGCCAGCGGCGTGCTGGGCGAAGCGGGTCGGTACCTCGACGCGCACCCCGGTGCCAACGACGTGCTGACCCGTGCGGCCACGCAGCCCGCCGGTGAGGCCGAGTCCTCGGTGCGGGCCTACTTCACGGCCAACACGAACGAGTACTTCGACCTGCAGCGCATCGTCGCGCCGCTGAAGGACCTGCGCAACCAGTGCGGCGTCTCCGTGTCGCCGGCCCAGCTGCAGATGCTCATCGACGAGCTGTAACCAGCAGCAGATCGCACCGCCGCCGCAGCCCCGAGCTGCGGCGGCGGTCGTGTTTGTGGGGGTCCCTGGTTCTGCGGTGGTGGGGTTCTTCGGCGAGCGTGCGTGTCTGCGGGCGACACGCCGTTGGACAACCCGAGTTTGCGCACGCTCGCGGTGGGCGCGGGCCCTGTGGATGAAGTCGCGTCTGTGGATGAATGGCCGTGGGCTGCGGTCGAGTGTCGTCGTTGGTGAGCAGCGTGGTCGCCATGACGCATCCTTTGACCCGCGCTCAGCTCGGGGCGCTCGGCGAGCAACTGGCGGTAGACCACGTGGAGTCGTTGGGTTGGCGGGTGCTGACCCGCAATTGGCGGTGCCGCTGGGGCGAATTGGACGTGATCGCTGCCGATCCGGTCGAGCGTGCGGTGGTGTTCGTCGAGGTCAAGACCCGCTCCGGTGACGGGTTCGGTGGCGTCGCTCAGGCGGTGACCCCGACCAAGGTGCGGCGCCTGCGCCGGTTGGCGGGGCTGTGGCTGGCCGCGCAGAGCGGGAGTTGGTCGCAGATCCGCATCGACGTAATCGGCGTGCGGATCGCGCCGGGCGGCGTTCCGGAGATCACTCATCTGCGTGGGGTGGGGTGATGGCGCTGGGTCGGGCGTTCTCGGTGGCCGTGCGCGGGCTCGAGGGGCATCTGGTCGAGATCGAGGCCGACATCACCTCGGGTCTGCCGGGGGTGCACCTGGTCGGGTTGGGGGATGCGGCGCTGCAGGAGTCGCGCGACAGAGTCCGTGCGGCGGTGACCAATTGCGGCAACACCTGGCCGATGGCGCGTCTGACGTTGGCGCTGTCGCCGGCGACGTTGCCCAAGACGGGGTCGCTTTATGACATCGCGTTGGCTTTGGCGGTGCTCTCGGCGGCGGGAAAGGCGTCGTGGCCGCGGCTGGAGAAGACGGTGCTGTTGGGCGAGTTGGCGCTCGACGGGCGGGTGCGTCCGGTGCACGGGGTGCTGCCCGCGGTGCTGGCGGCCAAGCGCGAGGGCGTGCCTGCAGTGGTGGTCCCGTTCGACAACCTGGCCGAGGCCAGTCTCGTCGAGGGGATCGAGGTGTTCGGGGCGCGCACGTTGCGCCATCTGCAGGAGTGGGTGGAGGGCAAGAGCGATCTGGAGGGACGCATCGAGGCCCCGCCCTATGCGCCCGACGTGGTGGCCGATCTGGCCGAGGTGGTCGGTCAGACCACCGCCCGTTTCGCCGTGGAACTGGCCGCCGCCGGCGCTCATCACCTGCTGCTCACCGGTCCGCCCGGGATCGGGAAGACCATGCTGGCGCAACGACTTCCGGGGCTGCTGCCCGAGCTGTCGCCCGATGAATCGCTGGAGGTGACGGCGATCCACTCGGTGGCGGGTCTGCTCTCGGGTGACGCGCCGCTGATCACCCGCCCGCCGTTCGTCGCGCCGCACCACACCTCGTCGGTCGCGGCGATGGTCGGCGGCGGATCGGGGATGGCCCGCCCGGGAGCGGTCAGCCGAGCCCACCGCGGCGTGCTGTTCCTCGACGAGTGCGCGGAGATCGGAACCAGCGTGCTCGAAGCGCTGCGCACCCCGCTCGAGGACGGCGAGATCCGGCTGGCGCGCCGCGACGGCGTCGCCCGTTATCCGGCGCGCTTCCAACTGGTGATGGCGGCCAACCTCTGCCCGTGCGCGCCCGCCGACCCGCAGGACTGCGTGTGCCCGGGTGCGATCAAACGCCGGTACTTGGGCAAGCTCTCGGGCCCGCTGCTCGATCGCGTCGACCTGCGCGTCGAGATGCACCCGATCAAGTCCGGTGCCATCGCCGCGGAGGCGACGGGGGAGTCGACGCTGAAGGTGCGCGCCAGGGTGGCGGCCGCGCGAGCCGCCGCGGCCGAACGGTGGGCCGAGCACGGCTTCCACACCAATGCCGAGGTGGGCGGGTCCCTGCTGCGGCGGCGATATCGACCGTCGCGGGCGGCGATGGCGCCGTTGAGCAGCGCGCTCGATCGCGGCGCGTTGAGCGTGCGAGGCCTCGACAGAACACTGAGGGTCGCGTGCGTACCAAATTGGCAGATGTCGCCTAGCATCGATCCCATGAAGCGAGTCGCCATCTATCTCCGCCAGTCACAGGACCGTGACGGCACCGGCTACGGCATCGACCGCCAACGCGAAGACACGATGAAACTTGTTGCGGCGCAAGGCTGGACGGTCGCAGCGGAGTTTGTCGACAATGACGTGTCGGCTCTCAGTCGCAAGCCCCGGCCGGCGTTCGCGGAGATGATGAGCCGAGTTGACGCGGGGGAGTTCGACGTCATCGCGGCCCGTCACATAGACCGGCTGCTGCGGCGGCTCGCCGAGCTTGAGTCCGTGCTCGAACGCTGCCAGAAGGCCGGTGCCGCGATCGTGACCGCAGCCGATGGCGTGGACACGTCAAGCGACGGCGGGCGTCTAGTGGCTCGCATTCTCTCGTCGGTGGCGCAGGGTGAAGTCGAACGAAAGAGCGCGCGCCAGCGGTCCGCGGTGCTTCAGGCCGCAAAGCAGGGACGGTGGGTCGGTGGCCGGCGGGCGTTCGGGTACGAGGCCGACGGAGTCACCGTGCGCGAAGGCGAAGCGGTTCTCGTCAAGCAGGGTTACGCCGATGTGCTGGCGGGCGAGAACATCAGCGAGGTGGCCCGTCGGTGGGCCGCGACCGGCTCGATCACGACGCAGGGGACCGAGTGGCGTCGCCACGCCGTGAAGGACGTGCTGACCAATCCACGGTATGCGGGTCTTCGGCGCCATCGTGCCGCTGAAGACCGGGCGTCGATCAGAAAGAACCCCGAGCTGGGCATCACTGGCGCTGCGGAGTGGCCGGCAATCGTGGACGAGTCGACGTGGCGCGCCGCGGTTCGCGTGCTGTGCGACCCGGGGCGCTACAAGCCGGCCTACGGCGGTAAGGGGCTGCTGACGGGGCTGGCGATCTGCGGAGTGTGCGAGCAGACCGTGCATCGCGGCGGTGGAGCGCACGCCGGCGTGCCGACGTACCGGTGCAGCGGAGGCGCCCACGTGGCGCGCAAGTCCGAGCCGGTGGACCAGTACGTCTCCGAGGTGGTGATTGCGCGCCTGACACGACCGGACGCCGGCAAGCTGTGGACTGCCGAGCTGCCCGATGCCGCGGCGCTGATGGCCGAGGCCGACGACCTTCGGCACGAACTCGACGGCATCGATCAGGACCGCACCGACGGGCTCATCGACCGGATCCGCTGGCGCACGATGAATGACCGCGTGACGGCGCGACTTGGCGACGTCCAGGCGCGGATCGCCGCGGCCGGTTCGACGTCGCCCCTCGCGATCGTGGCGGCCGACGACGTCGAGACGGTCTGGGCGACCCTGTCGACGGCTCAGCGCCGCGGGATCATCGCGGCGCTGATGACACCAGTGCTTCACCTTCCGGGCCGCGGGACGCGAACCTTCCGGCCCGAAACCGTCGAGATTCGCTGGAACGACGCGGCGGCGGACCGCGACGGGAATATCTGCGCATGACCGACGTGGTGTTGGTCGTGTACTGCGACGCGGAATCGCACAGCACGCCGTTCGGGCCGTTGGTGGTGGACCCGGATGCCGCAGACCATCTTCCGGACGACGTCGTGGTGCTGGGCGAGTTCACCCGCGATGACGCCGCAGTGTGGCAGTGGTTTCCGATGGCTGCGCATCGCAAGTCTGAGCAACACCTGGCCGCCGACGGGTCGGTAATCCCCCTGTGGGGGCTGGACTTGGGTCGGCAGGCCGAGGCGCTAGAGCGTTCGACACCGGTGGGCCGGCGGTACGAGCTGCGCTGCCGAGAGTGCGGCCTCAAAGCGCCGTGGCACGGCGAAGCTAAACTCCGAGACCGCCTCAATGGCATTGTTGCACAGGGTATTTCGGGTATATCGCTCGCCGGAATGAACGGCAACCACCGGTAGGTTGTGGGCGAAGCGCTGACGCCCGCCCCGTGTGAGTTGCGTGCGCTCCGGTGCGACGTGGTGTTAACGTGTGTTGCAGCAGAACCGGATGGCGATCACCCGGCTGGGCCTCGGAACGAGAGGCGTGATGACTCACGCCCACCTACTTCCGAGAGAGCCTCTGCAATGGACGACACCGCGTCGCCGCAATCCGAACTGGCGCCCACGCTAGAACGCGGGGTAACTCCCAGCGCTGCTGCCAAGTTCTTCCGTGTACACCCGAACACCGTCCGCCGATGGATCGCTGAGGGCCGGCTACCCGCCTACCGCGTCGGCCCTAGGCGCCTACTGATCGACCTCGCGGACGTCGAAGCGCTGATCGTCCCCACGGCTACGCCATGACCGCGCCCACGTCATCACCGTGCCCTGTGCCGCCCGAGTACTCCGACGCGGTACGCGAAGTGGTCGCAAAGGCGCCACCGCTTACCGACGCGGTCCGCGATCGAATCGCCGCGATCCTTCGAAGCGGCGGCGCGGCCTCATGACCACCGAAGCGCACCAGATCGCGGCACGCCTCGCGGGAGCGAGCGAAGCGTTTCCCATTGAGCAGACCGACGGCTGGGACTCTCGCGCCTCCGTGAGCGCAGAAGGCGATGTCCTCTCCATCGTCGTGACCGATCGCCTCGGCCGCGGCCAGCGCAGATATCGCGCCATCATTGAGTGCGTCGCCGAGGACGTACCCCTTCCGGGCCAGTGAGCGAACGGGCTCGGTCGATCGTCGCGATGGTCGTTGTCACGACGGTCGTGATCGTCCGGTGTCGAACCGCGTGGCATCACCCGCTGTCGGCAGTCGGTGGTAGAAACGAATCACCCGCGGCGCCCCTTGGCGCTTGCGGTGGGAAGCCAGGGAGTGGCGTCCGGCCATCCGCATCGCGGACAGTAAGCCCGGACGTCCAGGCAGGCCCAGCCCATCCCGGCAGCGGGGTCCCTTCGGGGTACCCATCAACGCTGCGGAGTGATCCCCTAATGGCTACGACAGCCCCCACATATAGCCCTGCGCCGTTCCTCCGTCAGTCGCGGTCCGGAGAACCGTTCCCGCGGAGTAGCGCCGACGATCGGGGCAATCATGTGTCCGGTCCGTGGGCAGGTGAGCGATGACCGGATTCGACAAGTTCGGGTGGCTCAAGGCGCTTCACTCCGACGCTGCTCTGACCGATAAGGATCTTCGACTCGCCGTGGTCATCGGCGTCACGTACACCCGCTCCGACGGCTCAGGGTGGGCGGTGGATCTTGACGCGCTCTCAGCGGCGCTTCCTGGCGGCCTGTCCCGCAGGCGGCTGACTGACGCCCTTGGACGGTTGGTGAATCTTGGCTATCTAGCGGAGACGGGACGGTCCGGCGGTGGTCGCGGTGTGACCGCACGAAGGTCTTTCGATCTACGTAAACCCCCGACGCCAGCGTCCGGGGTTTCGCGCCAAACCCCGGACAGTACCGTCGGGGGTTTGGCCGATCCTGGCCTGTGGATAACTGCCGAAACCCACGACGCTAGCGGTACGGGTTTAGCAGAAACCCAGGACGCCAGCGTCCGAAACCCAGGACGCCAGCGTCCGAAACCCCTGACGCCAGCGTCCGAGATTGTGGCATCTGACCTGCGCGAACGACCCCCTACAGGTACTTCAACAGGGACTCCTACAGGGGGAGAAGCGGCCGGCTCGCGCCAGGCCGCCGTCCCGCCCCCCTCATCCTCGCTACCAGCCAACGGCAAACCGACCTATCACCCCCGGTGCGCCAAGCACATTCACGACGAGACCGCGCCGGGGTGCTACGGATGCAAGGAGGCCCGCGAAGCTGCCGAGGCATCCGCCCAGACAGCCGAGGAACGCGAGGCCGAACGACGCGGCCAGATCCGCGACGCAATCGACTCATGCCGGCACTGCGATCCGTGGGCTCGTCTCGACGACCTCACTGACTGCCCGCACCACGAGAACTTCCGAACGAGGCAATCCGCGTGAGCCGACGTCGCGCCATCGAGAAAGCCGCCCATGAGGAACGCGCGTCCGCGATCCGCCGGTGCCGACAATGCGATCCCAACGGATGGCGACACGGACCCGATGGCACCCCGGTCGACCCGGCTCGGCGATGCACCCATGGCGTGCCGCCCACACCGCCCGTCATTCGAGACCTCACCGAGCCGATCCACCCACCCACTGACGCCCAGGAGTCGCCCTAATGCCGAACCAAGATCGAAGCAACGCGACCCCCGTTCGGGCCGACGACGCTCTGAAATACGCCGTCGCCCTGCTCAAAGCGGGCACAAGTGAGTTTGATACCCAGGCGCAGCGCCTTATCCTCGACCTGGCCGCGCAGCTCGGGGACGGGGAACGCCGCTTCGACGACGAGCATTACTCCGATGGGCGCCTCGTCGAAACGACAGTCGACATCGCCCCCGCAGGAAGCGGGACCGCGCACCACGTCTGGCATCCAGACCCCGCCGCCGAGCAACCGGACTCGTCGGTGACCAATCTGGGGGACGACGCCTTTGGCCGGTCGAGCGGTTTCTTCGAAGTGACGACCGACCCTGCCACACAAGAACTTCGGGCCTACCTAGTGCGGCTGCGATGAGCAACTGGGAATCGATGAGCGCGCTGCTGGAAACCATCCCCGACCTCGACGGCGCCGCGTGCCGTGGCCGATCGGATCTCTTCGATCGGACTGACGCCGGGCAGCACGCGGCCGGCCGGCTCAGCAAGACCGAAGTCCACGACGCCCGCCGTGAGGCCCTGCGGCTCTGCCGCCGCTGCCCGACGCTCGGCCCGTGCAGAATTTGGCTCGACGCCCTGCCGGTGGCGCATCGACCGACAGGCGTCGTTGCGGGCCTGGTGCTCACAACCGCCGGGGCGCCGTCAAAGATCGCAACAGCGGCCACACTCGGCTTGCCCGGGGCGTTATGACCGGGCACGGGTTGAGCCGCGAACACATTGGTCGAGCCGCCCGCCTGGCCCATGAGGAGATCCTTCGGCGCCAGCGATTCGGCGTCCCCGTCCCGTCCTCTCTGCGCGATTTGCGCGACGTTCTGAACAGGGAGCTTTCCGCATGGGGAAAGCCAGAACCAGTCGATCTGGCACGGTGGAAGACGACCAAACAGCTTGCCTCCGAATGGAAATGCACGCCAAGGACCGTCAGAAACAGAGCTGCGACCGCCGGCGGACAACTTGTCGGCGGACGCTGGATCTTCCCCGAGTAGAACGGATCATTCATGGCCAACGACGACGCTGGAAAGAAGTTCGCGAAGCGACTCTTCAGCGACCCCGAAGACACCGACGCCGACGCCGACGCTCGCAACGAGCCGGACACCGACCCCGAATTCACCGACGCCGAACGTGCTTGGGCTCGAGAACTGTTCGCCGACAACGGTGCCGACGCCGTGCTCGCGGGCCTGAAAGCCGGCCGCACAATCGGCCGCACCACTCCACCCACCAACTGAGACAAGGACCAAGACATGCAGATAAGTGCCGCCTCTACCGCGCTGACGATCGCCCGATCCGCGAAGAAACTCGACGTCGAACTGCCGGCCGACTATCTCGACGCGCTTGCCCATGCCGAGGAGGTCGCCGCCGTCGTCGCCACGATCTACCGATCGACGCCGGTTGCGCTGCACCACGCCGTCCTCGACGCCATCTCCGCTGGCCGCGACCACACCACCGACCCCCTGGTCCTCCGCCACCTCGTGGGCCAGCAGATCGCGGCATCGGGTATCGAGTCGACGGCGCGCGCCCGCGCGGACAGCGACCTTCGGGCCCTGCTTGTCGACTACGCGGATCTCATCCTCGAAGATTGGGCCGAGGCTCTCGAACCCCACACCGCGGCGTTGGTCGCCGCGACTAAGGCGTTCCCCGGTCAGGACTTGATCGCTGCCGACGTGATCCGCCAAGGCGGAGAAGTGATGCACCACGCCCATGCCGTGCAGCTCGCAACCAGCGCCTGGATGGCGGCAGTGCAGGGCTTCGACGCTTTCGCGATGGTCGCCCGCGTCGCCCGAACCGGTCACCTTGCCCTCGTCTACACAGCAGCGCCGGCCGCACAGTTCGCCTTGGCGGCCGAGGCGGCCCGCACCTCGGGCGCCGAAATCAGCCCCCAGATCCTGGTGGAGCACGGTGTTCCCCTGCAACTGCCAACCCTCGTCGAGTACCGGGAGCGCACGGCAACCTTCGAGGTTGACCGGCTCGCCGCCGAACAGGCCGAGAAGATTCGGCGTGACGACGCCGTTGCGCGCACCTGGTAGCCCCTGGCGGCCGGCGCGGGCCACCTTCCTGGCGTGCCGGCCGTCAGGCCCCACCACTCACCAGTTGACGACGAGGACCCACAACGTGAACACCACCCCCGACGACGCGGTCACCGAGCAGCGCATCCTCACCGCGCTTCATGAGCACGCCCCGGCCTTCGACGAGCGCTGCCACGTCAACGGCACAGTCCCCGGCCGCGGCGCATGGGGCTGTACCTGCGGGCTCATCGCCAACGCCACCCACCGCGACGCCCAGGCCCACGTCGCCCACCACCTGGCCGAGGCAGTAGCCGAAGCCGACCCACCCGCCGGCACCACCTTCGTCACCACCCGCACTTGGTAGCCCCCACACCCAGCGCCGCCTACCAACGAAGAAAGGCAGGGTGATCCCAATCCCGTTCGCGACTAAAGCGATACGCGACCAAGCGCGACGACGCGTCGCCCAACGCGTCCGAGCCGGTGAGCCATGCTGCTTCTGCGCCGCGCCCGTCGACCTCACCGTGCCATGGCCCGACCCCTGGTCCTTCGTCGTCGACCACCACACCCCCACCAGCCACGGCGGCCACGACCACGGCGACAACCAGCTCAGGCCAGCACACAAACAGTGCAACGAACGCCGCGGCAACCAACCCGACGGCACAGTCGGTCGCAACAGCGGGACACTCGGATGACCCACCCCCACCAGCACCAACAGGACCACGGGGGGTCGCCCCTCGACGCCCTGCCACGCGACCCCCTCCGGCATAGGGATATATCTGGAGGCCCCTTGTGACCCCAGCAAAGAAGGCGCCGGCTAAGCCCACCAGGAGGCGCCGGCCGAGCACCGATCGGGGCCGCCTGGAGCTGCTGCGCACCCGCCTGGAGGCGATCGTGAACGATCCCAAGACGACGCCGCGTGACGTCGTCGCGGCGTCCCGCGAGTACCGGATCGTAGTGGCTGAGCTGGCCAAGACAGCGCCGGCACCGAAGGCCGGCGCACCGAAATCCGGTACGGCGTCCACGCTGGACGAGATTGCTGCTCGTCGCCGAAAGCGCGGCGCGTGACGAGCACGACGTCGCCAACCTTCGAGACGTGGCCCGATGGCGACGAGGCGACGGGGCAAGACTGCGTCGACCTTGCTGCCGGGTACGGCGTCACCTTGGACCATTGGCAGCAGGGCATCGTGCGCGCCATCCTCCGGGAGTCTGGTGGAGGGTGGGTGTGTTCGCAGGCCGGTTTGGTCGTCGGTCGCCAGAACGGAAAGGGTGAGATCCTGCTCGCGCTGGAGCTGTTCGGGCTCTTCGAGCTCGGCGAGCAGATCTTGCACACCGCGCACAACGTGAAGGCGTCCTCGGATGCGTTCCGCCGGTTGTGGTCGGTGATTCAGTCCGACCAGGATCTCGTACGCCGGGTGCGCCGGCACTCGCAGATGATCGGCGCCGAGTACGTGGAACTCGACACCGGCGCCCGGATCGCGTTCTCGACCCGCTCGGCGTCGACCGGCCGCAGCCTGGCGATCGACCGGTTGGTGATCGACGAGGCAGAGGACTTGCCGGCCGCGGAGGTCGCCGCGCTTCAGCCAACGGTGTTCTCACGCCCGCGCAGCCAGTCGTTGTTCTTCGGGACGGCGCCGGGCCCGTGGCACGACTCCGAGGTTTTCGTGACGCTTCGAAAGTCCGCGCACAACGGGTTGAACCCGCGTCTCGGCTGGGCTGAGTGGTCGGCTGAGTATGGCGACGACATCGACGATCGCCACGTTTGGGTGAGGGTGAACCCTGCGGTCGCCACGGGCCGCGTCCCGATCCAGGCGATCGTCGATGACCGCGCGGTCCTGCCGCCGGACACCTTCCGGGCCGAGCGGTTGTCGATGTGGGTTCCGCATGGTGGCGGCGACCAGGTCTTCGATGCGGTCGCGTGGGAGACGCTGAAGGATCCGGCGTCGGTGCCGGTGACCGACGTGGCGATCGGGGTGGACGCCGCACCGTCGAGGGACACTGCCACGGTGTGCGTCGCGGGCCGGCGTGCTGATGGCCGGCTACACGTCGAGTGGTACGTGACCCAGCCCGGTGTGACGTGGATGCCCGGCTGGGTGGCGGCGCATCTCGGGGCGAAGGTGCGCGCTGTCGTAGTGGATGAGCGGGGCGCATTGAGCGAACTTGACTGGCGGGCGGCGCGGGTCCGGCCGACGTTGGTCGGTCACCGGGAGGTCGCGATCGCCGCCGGCATCTTCTCTGATGCGGTCACCGACGGCACCATGGTCCACCGCGGTCAGGTTGAGTTGACTCGGGCTGTGCTAGGCGCCAAGCAGCGCCCGATGCTCAGCAGCCAAGCCTTCGGATGGGATCGCAAGGCCCCAGGATCCTCGGTGCTGATCGCGGCGTCGCTGGCGCTGTGGGGTGTCGACTGTGTCAGGCCAGCCCGGCCACTGGGTGGCGGGTCGGGGACACGCGAGGTGATCCTCTTGTAATCGCCGCCCGTTGTCGGCGTGGGTCCGACGATTCGCCTGCGCGCCCCTGCATGCTTGGCTGGTGTCCAGGCGGGCGGAGTACACCTACGCGCTCTACGAGGGATCACTGGCCGAACCAGGTGACCCCAACCCCTATGCCGGCCGATCGCTGACCCTGGCAATGTTGTGGATGCGCGGGTACGAGCGGATGCTGCGCGTTCGGATCGACACCGGGCCTGCGATGCAGCGCTACCGACAAGAACGCTGATGGCATGGACACAGGTTCTGCCGTACGTCGGAAGCGGCGCGCTCGGCGGCATCGTGACTTTCGGTCTGAACTGGGCGCGCGAGCAACGTCGAGTCGTTGACGCTTACCGAGCCCCCCAACGGCACGCGATCGGCGAAATCATCGCCGCCGGCCACGAGCTTCAGCTGCGCGGATTCAACTGGCGCCGCGCGCTGGCAGAACTCCTTGAGGCGACACGGCAACAAAATGCCGAAACCCTGCAAGCGATGCACGCCGAGATCCGCGAAGTGGAACGCGCGCACGCTGTCGCAATGCTGAACCTGCGCGGCGCTCTAGAGGTTGGCAGTCTCACCGTTGTCGACGCGCAGTGCTGGCAAGCCATGGTTGCCGCCGCGGCCGAGTTCGAGCAGTTCTACGCCTTACTCAACGACGAAACGGTCGCTTCCAGCATCGACAGGATCGAGGAATTGAATGCGGAACTCGAAGCACAAGCCGGACAGCTACGCGTCGCGATGACCGCGCTTGTGCGGACGGCGAACGATCGGATAACCCCTGCCGAGACGCGTCGGAATAAGCGACGCCGGCAGGCAGCGCAGAGACAGCTAGCTGACCAACTCCGCACGCGGAACCCGAAACCGCCGGCCGAGCCAAACACCTAGAAACTTCGCCACAGCATGGTCGCGGCGACGTTGAGCGCCATGGCCGAATCCGCTGCTGTTCAATCGCATCATGCTCGATCATCTGTGGAACTTCGCAGTGCAGGCCGTTCATGAGTGGGACTGGCCGACGATCGCCGCCTTCGTAGCCGTGGGGGTGACTTTGTGGGTCGCTCGGTCGAGCACCCGCGCCGGTCGCCGACAACTCCGGCAGTCGGCCGTCATCGACCTAAACGAGCAGACGGTGACGTGGCTGACCGAGGTCAACATGTTCCTCGACAACATCGCCGGCTATCTCGACGGCCGAGTCGATCAGTCCGCCATCGGGCCAGCAGCAAGCGATCGCGTTAGCGCCGCGACGGGGCGACTCGATCGGTCCCTGAAAGCCGCTCAGATGGTCATCCCTGACTTCGAGATGGCCGCAGCTCTGACAGCCGCCGAGTTCAAGATGTACACGTTTCTACAGTTGCTAAGAAATCCGGCTCCGACGTCGATCGATGATGAGCGGCGCACCCTTACTCGGATCGTCACTGAAGGCCGGCCGCTTGTCCGCGAGTTTGAGGCTGGCGCTGGGCCGCTGGTCTTGCGTGGATTCAAGCTCTACCGGCTCAGGCGCGGCGTGTGGTGTTCAGTGTTCGCCGGCGGCTGGCCGGCCGTCGATCCCGGCGCTCACAATGACGCGGCTGCCGGCGTTGCGCTCGTCCAGCAGTCCGTCGAGCACGGCGGTCGACGGCATGCCGCCGCCCATCTCCGCGCAGGTTCGGCGTACCGCCGCGACCAACCTCAGTTCGGAGTCAATTGCATCGTTGTCCCGCACAACCTGAGCCTAAGGTCGTCGGCGCGACGTTTGCCGCGCCACATTGGAGTGCCCTAGCTCTGCGATCAGCGCGTGTACGCGGTGGCGTGGACGCTGGCCGACCTGGGCGGTCTGACCTCGCCGGGGCTGGACGAGGTCACCACGGCGCTCAGCTTCCGCGGCGCGGGGTCGACGCGATGACCGGCGGCGAACTGATCCAGGAGGAAGCGCGGGCCTGGGCGTACCTGTCACGCGTTGCCGAGCCGCCGTGCGCCGACTTGGCCGATCTAGTGGCCGACGTCGGTCCGATCGAGGCGGCAGATCTGGTCCGACGGGGTGACGTCGAGGACGGCCTGCTGTCACTCACCGCGGCGCGTCGCGAGATGGACTGCGCCGACGAGGATTTGGACTTGCTCGCACGATGCGGTGGACGGTTGCTGACACCGGGGTGCGCGGAGTGGCCGCACCTCGCTTTCGGGGCCTTCCACGGCGCGACGGGACGTCCACGGGCGCAGACCCAGCCACCGATGGTGCTGTGGGCGATCGGTCCCGAACGGCTCGTCGACGTGACCGAACGGGCCTGCGCAGTCGTCGGCACCCGTGCCGCCAGCGCGTACGGCGAACACGTCGCCTCCGACTTCGCCGCAGGGCTCGTCGAGCGGGACGTCGCCGTCGTGTCGGGCGGCGCCTACGGCATCGACGGCGTCGCACACCGCACCACTCTGGCGTGTGAGGGGCTCACGGCCGCGGTGCTGGCCGGAGGCATCGACGTGTTCTATCCGAAGGGTCACGAGACGATGCTGCGTCGGATCGGTGAGCAGGGTCTCCTGCTGACCGAGTACCCACCCGGCGTACGACCGGCGCGCCACCGATTCCTTGCGCGCAACCGCCTGGTCGCCGCGTGCAGCGGCGCAACGGTCGTCGTGGAGGCCGGGCTGCGCAGCGGTGCCGCGAGCACGGCGGCGTGGGCCAAGGCACTGGGGCGGCCCGTCTGCGCGGTGCCCGGTCCGGTGACGTCGGCTGCGTCGGCCGGCTGCCACGTACTGCTGCGCGACGGCGCCAACCTCGTGACCCGTGCAGCCGACCTCGTCGAATACGTCGGTCGAATGGGCGAATTCGAGTCCGAACCGGAGCATCCGACGACACCGCTCGACGTGTTGAGCGACGCCGAGCGGCGGGCCTACGAGGCGTTTCCCGCGCGCGCCGCCAGGACCGTCGACCAGCTCGCCGAAGCCGCCGGTGTTCCCGCCACGCAGCTCCTTGGCCCGCTGGCGACCCTCGAACTCGCCGGCCTGGTGACGCGCCACCAGGGCCGGTGGCAGTTGGCTCGGCGCACGGGGGCCGACGTGCGGTAGCCCACCGGAGCGCTCGTGTGCGCTCGTATAGTCGGGACAGACGACATCGCGGCTGGCAAGCGGCTTCGTGACAGGGAGGTACGAGTGGCAGGGCGCCCGATCCACACGTTCGAGGTGGTGCGCAGCGAGCAGCTGACGCCCCACATGATCCGGCTGGTGCTCGGCGGCCCCGGTTTCGACACCTTCACGCCGAACGAATACACCGACTCGTACGTCAAGCTCGTGATCCCGCGCAACGACGTCGACGTCAGCGCGCTACCGAAACCCCTCACGCTCGACAGCTTCAACGATTTGCCCGAGGAACACCGTCCGGTCGTGCGCACCTACACCGTGCGCCGCACGGATCCGGAGCGTCGCGAGATCGCCATCGACTTCGTCGTCCACGGCGAACTCGGGGTGGCCGGACCGTGGGCCGCGGCGGCTCAGCCGGGCCAGCCCGCGTACCTCATGGGTCCGAGCGGCGCATACGCTCCCGACCCGGCCGCCGACTGGCACCTGCTCGCCGGCGACGAGGCCGGCTTGCCTGCGATCAGCGCCGCGCTCGAGGCCATGCCCGCCGACGCCTGCGGCTTCGCCTACATCGAGGTCAGCGGCCCGGACGACGAGATCGAACTGACCGCGCCCGAGAAGGTGCAGGTCCGCTGGGTCTACCGAGGTGGCCGTGCCGATCTGGTGCCCGAGGATCACGCGGGCGACCACGCACCGATCATCGCCGCCGTCAAGGAGACACCGTGGTTGGCGGGCCAGCCGCAGGTGTTCATCCACGGCGAGGCCCAGGCCGTCATGCACAACCTGCGCGGATACATCCGCAAGGAGCGCGGCGTCGACGCGAAGTGGGCGTCGATCTCGGGGTACTGGCGCCGCGGCCGCACCGAGGAGACCTTCCGGCAGTGGAAGGCCGAACTCGCCAAGGCGGAGGCGCAAGCCGGCGACTGACGCCGGGCTGGCACGCTGAAGCCATGGCGTTCGGTGACTATCAGCTCGAGATCTACCTACAGGGCCTGTCCGGCATCGTGCCGTCGCTGCCGATGTCCTTCGCGGAACTGGAGGCGAAGGCCGAGGCCGCGATGCCGCCGTCGGTCTGGTCCTACGTGGCGGGCGGCTCGGGAGACGAACGGACGCAACGGGTCAACGCCACGGCGTTCGAGCGCTGGGGCCTGATGCCGCGGATGTTCGTCGGCGCCACCGAGCGCGACCTCGCCGTCGACCTGTTCGGTCTGAAGCTCCCGTCGCCGGTTTTCATGGCACCGATCGGGGTCATCGGCATCTGCGCGCAGGACGGGCACGGCGACCTGGCCGCCGCTCGGGCCGCAGCGCGCACCGGGGTGCCGTTGGTCGTGTCCACGCTGACGGCCGACCCGCTCGAAGACGTGGCCGCCGAGTTCGGCGACACACCCGGGTTCTTCCAGCTGTACACGCCCAAGGACCGCGACCTGGCCGCGAGCCTGGTGCACCGCGCCGAGGCCGCTGGGTACAAGGGCGTCATCGTGACCCTCGACACCTGGGTGCCCGGCTGGCGGCCGCGCGACCTGTCCACCTCGAACTTCCCGCAGCTGCGTGGACACTGCCTGTCGAACTACACCAGCGATCCGGTGTTCCGTTCGCGCCTGGCGCAGTCGCCGGAGGACAACCCGCAAGGTGCTGTCCTGCAGTGGGTTTCGACGTTCGGCAACTCGCTGTCGTGGGACGACCTGCCGTGGCTGCGGTCGCTGACCAAGCTCCCGCTACTGGTCAAGGGGATCCAACATCCCGACGATGCCCGGCGCGCGATCGACGGGGGAGTCGACGGCATCTACTGCTCCAACCACGGTGGCAGGCAGGCCAATGGCGGGCTTCCCGCGATCGACTGCTTGCCCGCAGTGGTCGACGCGTCCGGCGACGTGCCCGTGCTGTTCGACTCGGGCATCCGCAGCGGCGCCGACATCGTGAAGGCGCTCGCGCTCGGCGCCACGGCCGTGGGCGTCGGGCGGCCGTACGCGTACGGCATGGCCCTCGGCGGCACCGACGGCGTGGTGCACGTGCTGCGATCGCTGCTCGCCGAGGCCGATCTGATCATGGGCATCGACGGCTATCCGTCGCTCGCCGACCTGACCCCGGAGTCGCTGCGGCCCGTCCACTAGCGCGAGCGTGCGCGAACTCCCGTTCCCGACCGGCGTGTCGCCCGCAGACACGCACGCTCGCGGGAAAAGATGGCAGGTATCGAAAGCGTCACGCCCGCGAGTGCCGGGACGACCGCGCGACCCGACTCTGCCACGGTGGACGCGTGACGCCGTACGTGACCGCCGTACTCGAGGAGTTCGACGAGTACCTCGCGCTGCAGTGCGGGCGCTCCGAGCACACCCGGCGCGCATACCTGGGTGACCTGAGGTCGCTGTTCGGGTTCGTCGAGCAGCGCAGGCCCGATGCCAAGCCGTCCGACCTCACGCTGCCGCTGCTGCGGTCGTGGCTGTCGGCTCAGGCGGCGGCGGGGGCAGCGCGAACCACGTTGTCGCGCCGCACCTCCGCTGTCAAGACGTTCACGGCATGGGCATCGCGGCGGGGGCTGATGGACGTCGACCCGGCAACTCGCCTGCAGGTGCCGCGCGCACACCGCACGCTGCCGGCGGTGCTTCGACAGGATCAGGCGCGCGACGCCATGGACGCCTTTGATTCCGGTGCGCAGCAGGGTGATCCGCTGGCGCTGCGCGACCGGCTGATCGTCGAGATGCTCTACGCGACGGGCATCCGCGTCAGCGAACTGTGCGGCCTCGACGTCGACGACGTCGACACCTCGCGTCGGCTGGTTCGGGTCCTCGGCAAGGGCGACAAGCAGCGCACCGTACCGTTCGGCGAACCCGCTCTGCGCGCAACGCAGGCGTGGTTATCGGACGGCAGGCCGTCGCTGGCCACCCAATCCTCCGGCGCTGCACTGCTTCTCGGGGCGCGCGGCGGGCGCATCGACCCGCGCCAGGCGCGCACCGTGGTGCACCAGACGATGGCGGCCGTCGACGGCGCGCCCGACATCGGGCCGCACGGTCTGCGGCACAGCGCGGCGACGCATCTGCTCGAAGGCGGTGCGGACCTGCGCGTCGTTCAAGAGATCCTCGGTCACTCGAATCTGGCCACCACGCAGCTCTACACCCACGTCACCGTCGCCCGCCTGCGTGCCGTGCACGATCAAGCTCATCCCCGCGCCTAGCCGCGCAGCAGCGCGATCACCTTCGCCATGTCGGGCAGCGCCGACGTGCGGCCCGGCACTTCGTCGAACACGGTCCAGTAGCTGATCCCGTATCGGCGTTGCCGGTCGACGAGCGTCTCGGCCATTTCGTCGTGGGTGCCGAGCAGCACGAACGGCGATTCGAGGATGAGCCCGGACGGGACGTTGAACGTCGCGGCGAGCTCCGAGGCCGCCGACGCTCGGTCGGACGTCGCAACGACGAACTGGATCAGGGCGTTCAGCTCGATCGCCTCGAACCGGTCGCCCGCCGCCTCGCGCACCACCGCGATGCGCTCGGCGAGGCCCGCATCGTCGAAGTGCGACAGCGTGACCCGCGACGCGTCGTGGCTGTGCGTGATGCCCGCGAAGCCCGCGATGTCGGCGACCTCCCCGGCCAGCTGCAGCACCCGAGTTCCGTTGCCGCCGATCAACAATGGCACGTCCTTTGGTGCCGGCGACACCAGTTCCCCAGCGCCTGCGTGCACCTGGTAGTGCTCGCCGGAGACGTCGACCGGATGCCCAGCCAGCAGCGCACGGACCACTTCAACCGACTCGACGAGCCGGTCCACCCGCGTCCCGCTCCAGTCGAACTTCAGTCCTGCCGCGTCGTACTCGGGCTTCATGTGGCCGGCGCCCATCCCCAGCTCGAACCGCCCGCCCGAGACCCCAGCCAGCGACACCGTCTCCCTGGCGACCTCGACGGGGTGCCGGAAGTCGTTGTTGAGCACCAGCGTGCCGGTGTGCATCCGGGTGGTGGCGATCGCGGCGGTGGTGGCGCCCACGAACGGCGAGATCGTGGGGACCAGGTGGTCCGCGAACGTCATGACGTCGAACCCGACGCTCTCGACTGCCACCGCGTAGTCCGCGAACTCGCGGCCACGCGGAAGTGCGGTCGTCAGCCCGAACCTCATGGGGCGGGTGCGGTGTGTCTCTGCTGCGATCACCATGCGAACGTGTTCCCGCAACGCGGGGATCTTCAATCACGGGTGCAGCGGCTTGAGCCTGATCCGGGTGGTGACCAGCAGTCCGAGCGGGTCGACGTAGTCCGCCCGCGACGCCGCACCCCACATCGCGCCCCAATGCAGGCATGCCGGCGCGGAGCAACCGGAGTGGCCCGCCGCCAGTCGGCCGATCGGCGTCCCCGCGCCGACGAGCGCGCCCGGCCCGACCGTCGCCCGCACGGGTTCGTAGCTCGTCCGCAACCCGCCCGGATGTGCGACCGACACCACGGGCCGGCCGGCCAGTTCGCCGGCGAACACCACGGTGCCCGGCGCGGCCGAATACACGGTCTGACCGTCGACGCCCGCTAGGTCGACGCCGCGGTGGCCGGGCTTCCAGTCGGGTTTCGGCCCGTCGAACACCCGCACGACCGCCGGACGTGGGCGCAGCGGCCAGTCCAGCCGGCCGTCGTCGGCGGCTGCCGGAGGGGCGGTGACCAGCCCGACCGTCAGCAGTGCCATCAGAATCCGCATAAGACCAGCTCAGACGATTCGGCGCCACGACGGAAGGGGTGCCGGCCGCGTCTGGGGATGAACGTGGCACCGTGACGAGCCCGCGGCTACGGCCACCGGTTGCGCGTGGCGAAAGCACGCACGTCAACGGTGTAAACTCATCCCCGCAGTTCGCTTCGGCGGACTGACTTCGCGCGCCTGTGCCGCAGTCCGACCCCGGAGTTCACACGACAGGGTCCAAGGCTGCACACGCATGCCGGGCGGTCCCGCCTCCTACGAGGCGGGTCCGGCACGCAACAGACGCCAGGGTCCGGTGTCACCCGATGCCGGACGGCAACCGTCAACATGTAAGGAAAAGGCTTTCATGCCTGTCGTAACAATGAAGCAGCTGCTCGACAGCGGCGCGCACTTCGGTCACCAGACCCGTCGTTGGAATCCCAAGATGAAGCGGTTCATCTTCACCGACCGCAACGGCATCTACATCATCGACCTGCAGCAGACGCTGACCTACATCGACTCGGCGTACGAGTACGTCAAGGAGACCGTCGCCCACGGTGGCACGGTTCTGTTCGTCGGCACCAAGAAGCAGGCGCAGGAGTCGATCGCAGAAGAGTCCACCCGCGTCGGCATGCCGTACGTGAACCAGCGCTGGCTGGGCGGCATGCTCACCAACTTCCAGACCGTGCACAAGCGCCTTCAGCGGATGAAGGAACTCGAGGCCATGGAGCAGACCGGTGGGTTCGAGGGTCGCACCAAGAAGGAAATCTTGATGCTGACCCGCGAGAAGAACAAGCTGGAGCGCAGCCTCGGCGGTATCCGCGACATGGCCAAGGTGCCGTCGGCGATCTGGGTCGTCGACACGAACAAGGAGCACCTCGCCGTTGCCGAGGCCCGCAAGCTGAACATCCCGGTCATCGCGATCCTGGACACCAACTGCGATCCCGACCTGGTCGACTACCCGATCCCGGGTAACGACGACGCGATCCGCTCGGCCGCACTGCTCACCAAGGTGATCGCCTCCGCGGTCGCCGAGGGCCTGCAGGCCCGGGCCGGTGCCGGCAAGACCGAAGCCGGTGCCGAAGGTGCCGTCGAGCCGCTCGCCGAGTGGGAGCAGGAGCTGCTGGCTGGCGCCACGGCGTCTGCACCCGCCGCACCTGCGGCCGGCGGAGACGCCGCGCCCACCGAAACGACCACTGAATCCTCCTAGGAGAGCCGAGAATGGCGAACTACACCGCTGCCGACGTCAAGCGACTTCGGGAGCTGACCGGCGCTGGAATGATGGACTGCAAGAACGCGCTGGCCGAGTCCGACGGTGACTTCGACAAGGCCGTCGAGGTGCTCCGCATCAAGGGCGCCAAGGACGTCGGCAAGCGCGCTGAGCGTGCCACCGCCGAGGGCCTGGTTGCGGCCAAGGACGGCGCGCTCATCGAGCTGAACTCCGAGACCGACTTCGTCGCGAAGAACGCCGAATTCCAGGGCGTCGCCGATCAGATCGTCACCGCTGCGGCGGCCGCCAAGGCCACCGACGTTGCCGAGCTGCAGGCCGCCAAGGTCGGCGACTCGACCGTCGAGCAGGTCATCGCCGAGCTGAGTGCGAAGATCGGCGAGAAGCTCGTGCTTCGCCGTGCCGCGTACTTCGACGGCCAGGTCGAGACCTACCTGCACAAGCGCTCGGCCGACCTGCCGCCCGCGGTGGGCGTGCTGGTCGAGTACCAGGGCGACTCCAAGGAGGCGGCGCACGCCGTCGCTCTGCAGATCGCCGCGCTGAAGGCCAAGTACCTGACGCGTGACGAGGTGCCCGAGGAGCTGGTGGCCAACGAGCGCCGCATCGCCGAGGAGACCGCCCGCAACGAGGGCAAGCCCGAGCAGGCGCTGCAGAAGATCATCGAGGGTCGCCTCACCGGCTTCTTCAAGGACGTCGTGCTGCTCGACCAGCCGTCGGTGTCCGACAGCAAGAAGTCCGTCAAGGCGCTGCTCGACGACGCCGGCGTGACCGTGACGCGGTTCGTCCGCTTCGAGGTCGGCCAGGCCTAGCGCTACACGCACGAAGGACCCCGCACCCCTACCTGGGGTGCGGGGTCTTCTCGTTCGCGGGGTTCTCCTGGCGCCGAACTGGAGCGTAGCGTCGCGCCGTCGGTCGTCCGGGCGACGTGACGCTCCAGTTCGACGGCACCGCGGTACGGGTTGGTACCGTCAGCGCATGGATACCGCCAGGACAGTTTCCGCGTTCGCCGACGACGCGCTCGGTGACCTCGACGCCGTGGGCGTCGTCGAAGCACTCGCCGCGGGACGGGTGTCGCGCGCCGAGGTGATCGACGCGGCGATCGCGCGCACGGAGAAGGTGAATCCGGCGCTCAACGGCCTGGCGTACGAGGCGTTCGACCGTGCGCGAGCCCGCGCCGCGGCACCGCATCGCTTCGGGGGCGCGTTCGACGGGGTGCCGACGTTCGTCAAGGACAACGTCGACGTGGCAGGCATGCCGACGATGGACGGCACGGACGCCTGGGATCCGCGTCCGGCCAAGGTCGACGGCGACTTCGCGCGGGCCTACCTCTCCACGGGCCTCATCCCGCTGGGCAAGACCCAGCTGTCGGAGTTCGGGTTCAGTGCCTCGGCCGAGCATCCGCGGATCGGGCCGGTCCGCAATCCGTGGGACACCGAGCGCACCGCCGGCGCCTCGTCGTCGGGGTCCGGCGCGTTCGTCGCCGCAGGCGTGGTCCCGATCGCGCACGCGAACGACGGTGGTGGCTCGATCCGGATTCCGGCCGCGTGCAACGGTTTGGTGGGGCTCAAGCCGACCCGCGGTCGGCTGCCGCTGGACGCCGACATGCGCGAGATGCCGATCAGGATCGTCGCCAACGGCGTCGTGACGCGGTCGGTGCGCGACACGGCGGCGTTCTACCGCAACGTCGAGACCGTCTGGCGCAACCCGAAGTTGCCGCCCATCGGTGACGTCACCGGGCCCGGCAGCAGACGTCTGCGAGTCGCGGTCTACACCAAGTCGGTGCTCCGCGAGGCCGGCCCGGAGATCCGTGATCGGACGCTCGACACCGGGGCGCTGCTCGAGCGCCTCGGACATCGCGTCGAGTACCTGGACGTGCCGCCGGTGCCGGAGTCGTTCATCGACGACTTCCTGCTGTACTGGTCGCTGCTCGCGTTCGCCCTCGTGCGCAGTGGCCGCAAGCGGTTCGGACCGTCGTTCGATCGGACGAAGCTCGACAACCTCACGCTCGGTCTGGAGCGGCACGCCGGGCGCAACCTGCACCGGCTACCGCTGACCATCGCCCGGCTCTCCACCATCCGCAGGCGCATGCAGCGCCACCTCGCGGCCTATGACGTGCTGCTGACGCCCACGCTGGCCGAGGAGACCCCGCGGATCGGTCACCTCGACCCGACCGCGGACTACGACCAGATCATCTCGCGACTGGTCGAGTGGGTAGCGTTCACTCCACTGCAGAACGTCACCGGCGATCCGGCGATCTCGCTTCCGCTCGCGCAGTCCGCCTCGGGCCTGCCGGTCGGAATGATGTTCAGCGCGCGGGCGGGGCGTGAGGCCGTGCTGCTCGAACTGGCCTACGAGTTGGAGGCCGCGGCACCGTGGCCGCGGCTGCGGATTCCTTCGAGCTAATTCCTAGCTCCAGAACATGATTCGGGTTACGGCGCCGCGGGGTCGACGAATTTCGTTGGTGCACCGAAATCCCTCGGTAACGCGGGGGCATGGTCGTTAACCTTGACGACACCGTAAATAGCTACCCGCGAAACGTGTTGCTCCCAACATCTCTCGTGTGGAGACATCTGCGACCACCACCGCTCGACCACCGGAGATCGCCACCTCGGCATCGGGAAGCACGTTCATGTGCCTCGTCCGATTCGCGCTGGCGAACATCCGTCGTCGACCCGAGCGGTTCGTGCTGTCGGTGCTGGGCATCGCACTGGCGATCGCGTGCGTGACGATCGTCCGGACCATCTCGGCGAGTTTCGCCATCACTGGGGCGGATTCGGTCACCGACGTCCTCGACGGCGCCCAACTGTGGGCGGTGCCCGCGGCCGGAGTGCAGTACGACCCGGAGTTCGAGGCGCTGATCGCGGGCGGAGAGACACCGGCGATTACCGTGCCCGACGGCTGGCGCGCGGTGCGCACCCTGTCGGGAGTGACGGACGTCGACGGCGCCCGGGTGTCCGTGCGCGGGCGGGACGACATCCCCTCGGGCCAGGCGATTCTCGGCTCGCCCCTCGCCGAACGGCTGGGCGTGGCGCGCGGTGACTCCATCGTCGTCGGCGGCCAACCGCTCGAAGCGCAGGTCGCCGGGGAGGGGCAGAGCGTCACCGTCGCGTCGGCCCTGGCGCAGAGCGTCGTCGGCACCAACGGCTGGTGGACGGTGTTCGCGCCGCCAGAGGAGGAGCAGCGCCGTGACCTCGCGCAGCGATTCGGTGCTGCGGTCGATCTGCCCGCCACCGCCGACCCGTCGGTGACACCGGATCCGTCGGGAGCCGGGCTGATCTACGACACCGTCGGCGGCTCCGGGCCGCTGACGTTCGAGCAGAAGTTCTCGGCGCTGTTCTCCGGCAAGGTGACCAGCTCGACGCTCGGGCTCATCTCGATGATCGGCCTCGGGCTGGGCTTCGTGATCGCACTGTCGTCGTTCCTCGCGGCCGTCGCCGAGCGCAAGCGCGAGTTCGGCATCATGTCGAGCATCGGTCTGGCCGACGAGGTCCTTTACTTCTTCCTCGTGGAGTCGGCCATCGTGTTCGTCGTCGCCTACCTGGTCGGCGTGTTGGGTGCGGGAGCCGCTGTGGCACTGGTCATCCCGAGCATCGCCACTCCGTTGGCCTGGGCCCAGGCGGCGGGCATGGTGGCGGCGTTCCTGCCCGCGATGGCAATCGTTGGAGCGTTGGTGCCGGTGCACAAGCTGTTGCAACAGAAGCCGGTCGATCTCCTGGGTGACCGATGAGCGCTCGCGCGAAGAGGATCGGGCCGGCGATGAGCGCTCGCGCGAAGAGAATGGGACATAGATAGAAATGCTGAGCAAGGGACTGGCGTACGGCTGGCTGTCCGCGCGTCGCCGCATCGGTGAGATGGTGCTGCCGGTGATCACGACCGCGACGGGCGCGTTCCTGGTGGTCATCGTGTTCGGCATGGCCGACGGCATCAGGGCGCAGTCGGCGTCACTCGGCCATGCCGACGAGATCGGACGCGCCGTGATGCTGATCGCGGTCACCGTGCTGCTGGTCGGCGTCGTCGAGGTGGCGGTCGCAACCACGCGCACCGTCGCTCACCGCACCAAGGAACTCGGTGTGTTGGGCGCCAACGGAATTCCGCGCAAGCCGGTGATCGCCGCGCTGCTCGTGGAGCCGATGGTCGCCGCGGTGCTGGGCGCCGTCGCCGGTGCCGCGCTGGCTGCCGTGATCGGTCTCGCGCTCGGCGCGCTCGGTCTGGTCGCCACCGGAGTCTCGACGGTGGGGCTGTTGGCCGGCGCCGGCATCGCCGTCGTGGTGAGCATCGCTGCCGCGATCGCCACCAGCATCCTGCCCACCTGGACCGCAGCGTCGCGGCCGCCCATCCGCTCACTGTCCACGGGAGGCTGACATGACCACCATCGACGACGCAGGCGAGATCACCGAGGTCGCCACTCCGGCGCCGGCATTCGTGGCGGACCCTGGCGCGGCACCCGTCATCGAGGTCTCCGACGTGTGGAAGCTGCACAAGTTGGGCGACGAGGTCGTCAAGGCCCTCGTCGCCGCCGAGCTGACCGTCATGCCAGGCGAATTCGTCTGCCTGATGGGTCCCAGCGGCAGCGGCAAGTCCACCCTGCTCAACATCATCGGCGGCCTCGACCGTCCGACCAAGGGCGTGGTGAAGGTCGGTGGCCGCGACACCGCGCAACTGTCGGAGAGTCAGTTCGCCGCGCTCCGCCACGACACGATCGGGTTCATCTTCCAGAGCTACAACCTGATCCCGTTCCTCTCGGCGGTCGAGAACGTGGAACTGCCACTGATGTTCGAACCATTCGACCGCAAGGCACTGCGCAAGCGAGCGACCGAGTTGCTCGAACTCGTCGGCCTCGGTCACCGGGTGAACCACCAGCCGACCAAGATGTCCGGTGGTGAGCAGCAGCGCACCGCGATCGCGCGGTCGCTGATCAGCAACCCGACGCTCGTCCTGGCCGACGAACCGACCGCCAACCTCGATCACCGGACCGGCGAGACGGTGGTCCGCATGCTGCGCGAGCTGTGCTCCACGCTCGGCGTCACGGTAGTCGCCAGCACCCACGATCCCACGGTGGCCGACGAAGCGAGCCGTGTCGTCCGCATGAGAGACGGACAGATCGTCACCTGACCAGCACGTCACCCTAGCCGTTGGATCCCTCTGAAAGAGAACGCATGACACAGAACATCGAGGCGTCACCGCCTTCCACACCCGGCCCCGGCTCGTCCGCCGAGCGCGACAAACTCATGACCACCGAACTCGTCCCCGAGCAGATCCTGCCCAAGGTCATGAGCACGTTCGGCCTCACCGCCGCCTACGTGTTCATCATCTGCTGGGTCACCGGGTCGTCGATCATGGCCGCGGGCGGCTGGACCGCGATCCCCATGTGGGTGCTCGGCATCCTCACGTTCCTCATCCCCGCAGGCATGGCCGTCGTCGAACTGGGCAACCTCTGGCCCGGCCAGGGCGGCGTCTACATCTGGGCCTACCGGACGATGGGTGAAACCTGGGGGTTCATCGGCGGTTACCTGTCCTGGGTGCCGGTCATCCTCAACGCCGCGTCGTCGCCTGCCGTCGTACTGCAGTTCCTGCTGCTGGCCTTCCACACCGAACTCGGTCTGACCACCAGCATCATCCTGCAGCTGGTCATCCTGTGGACGGTGATCGGTCTGGCGCTGGCGAAGCTGTCGGCGAACCAGAAGATCATGAACGTCGTCTTCGTCGTCTACGGCGTCCTGACGCTGACGATCTTCGTCTGCGGGCTGCTGTTCGCGGTCGAGAACGGGTCGGCCACGCCGTTCAGCTGGGCCGAGGCGACCATCCCGAACTTCGCCGTCGCCGGGTTCCTCTACGGCACCGTGCTGCTGTACCTGCTCGGTGTGGAGACGCCCTACAACATGGGTGCGGAGTTCCTGTCGGTGCGCAGGAGTGGGCCGCGCATGATCCTCTGGGGCTCTACCGCTCTGGTGGCGATCTACCTGCTGACGACGCTGGGCACGATGATGGCGCTACCCGGTGACGAGATCGACCCGGTGACCGGCATCATCGGCATGCTCGACGTAGCCGGCTTCCCCGGGCTCATGGAGGTCTCGGCGGTGATCCTCGCCGGCATCATCATCGTGGCGTTGATGACCTACCAGGTCGCCTACTCTCGACTGATCTTCGTCTCCGGCCTGGAGCGGCACCTCCCGCGCATCTTCACCCACCTGAATCCGCGCACCCGTAACCCGGTGTCGGCCATCCTGATTCAGGGTGTGATCTCCTCGCTGATCCTGGTGGGCCTGTACTCGCAGAGCAGCATGGCCAACGTGACGATCTACCTGCAGGGCGGCCTGAGCACGGTGTGGCTGCTGTCCGGGTTCTTCTTCCTGATCCCGGTGATCGTCGCCCGCAAGAAGTACGCCGATCGCTACGACACCGAGAAGTTCTGGCGCATCCCCGGCGGCATGGTCGGCGTCTGGACCGTGGTCATCGTCGGATCGATCGGCACCATCGGCGGCATCTACTACTCGTTCGTCACCCCCTGGATCGACGTGCCGCAATCCACGTGGATGACGTGGGTCGGCGGAATCAGCCTGGGCATGTTCGCCCTCGGCCTGGTGGTCTACGTATTCGGCCGCCGGTCGGCACACAAGGTAAGTCAAGAAGACGCGCTGGCGCACCTGGCGGTCTTCGACCTCAACAAGGACGCGAAGTCCGACACGGAAGCGGTGTAACGCATGACGATGGAAGACACGGTTGCCACTTCAGCCGGCGAGGCGACGACGCGGTATCCGCTGGACCCGCTGAACGGTGCGGAGATCGAGGCCGCGGCGTCGATCATCATGGCCTCCGAATACGGCACGGCCACGCTGAAGTTCGTGATGATCCAGCTGGCGGAGCCGTCGAAGAACGCGGGGCTGACGTTCGAGGGCGTGCTCGACGTGCCGCGGTGCGCCTTCGCCAGCATGTACGACGCGGCCGCGAAGATGATCTACGAGGCGGTCGTCGACCTCGGCGCGCGGGTCATCGAGTCGTGGAAGGCGGTGCCCGGGCGCTTCCCCTCCTACCTGGTCGAGCACATGACCGGCGTGGAGGAGAAGGTCCGCGAAGACCCGCGGTGGCAGGAGGCGATGCGCAAGCGTGGCGTCACCGACTTCAGCCTCGCGATGATCGACCCCTGGCCCGCAGGCTATTACGGCGCCCAGGACCACTACGAGAACGCGCCGCTGCTGTGCCGACCGCTGACGTTCATGCGCTCCGCACCGTCTGAGCACGGGTACGCCCGTCCGGTGGAGGGTCTGATCGTCACCTTCGACCTCGACCAGATGAAGGTCGTCGACATCGAGGACCACGGCGTGGTGCCGCTGCCCCCGACGGCGGGCAACTACTCCGAGCAGTTCATGTTCGACCCGAACAACCGGCCGGCGTTCACCGAGTTCCGGTCCGACGTCAAGCCGATCGAGATCACCCAGCCCGAAGGCCCCAGCTTCACCGTCGACGGGTGGAAGGTGCAGTGGCAGAAATGGTCCCTGCGCATCGGGTTCAACCCGCGCGAGGGCATCACCCTGCACGAGATCACCTACACCGACCGCGGCGAGGTGCGGCCCATCATGTACCGCGGTTCGCTGTCGGAGATGGTGGTGCCGTACGGGGACACGTCGCCCACGCACTGGAACAAGAACGTGTTCGACATGGGCGAGGTCGGCATGGGGTTCTCGGCCAACCCGCTGACGCTGGGCTGCGACTGCCTCGGCGAGATCCACTACTTCGACGGCACGGTCAACGACTCGAGCGGCAACGCGGTGGTGATCCCCAACGCCATCTGCATGCACGAGGAGGACTTCGGAATCTCCTGGAAGCACACCGACTTCCGCACCGAGGAAGTCGAGGTGCGGCGGTCGCGCAGGCTGGTCATCTCGATGATCTGCACCGTCGGCAACTACGAATACGGCTTCTTCTGGTACCTGTACAACGATGCCTCGATCGAGGTCGAGGTGAAGCTGTCCGGCGTGCTGACCACCGGTGCCGTCGCCGAGGGTGAGGTGCCGCGCTGGGGCAAGATGGTGGCACCGGGCATCTACGGCCCGAATCACCAGCACTTCTTCAACTTCCGGCTCGACATGAGCGTCGACGGTGCGAGCAACAGTGTGTACGAGGTGGATTCGGTTCCCGAGCCGGATCCGGAGCTGAACCCGTACCACAACGCCTGGATCACCAAGGACACGCTGGTGGCGTCCGAGGCCGAGGGCGCGCGCGACTGGGACTGGAAGACCGGCCGCTACTGGAAGATCGCCAACCCGTCGAAGCAGAACGAACTCGGTGCGCCGGTCGCATACAAGCTGGTGCCGAAGGACATCGTTCCGGTAATGGTGCAGGAGGGCTCCTACATCTACGACCGGGCACGCTTCGTCCAGCACAACCTCTGGGTCACCAAGTACGACCCCGCGGAGATGTTCGCCGCGGGCGACTACATGTACCAGTCGAACGACGCGCAAGGGTTGCCGGAGTTCATCGCCGACGACGCTCCGCTCGAGGACACCGACGTCGTGCTCTGGTACACCCTGGGTGCACACCACGTGGTGCGGCCCGAGGACTGGCCCGTGATGCCCTGTGCCTACACGGGTTTCCACCTCAAGCCGGTCGGGTTCTTCGACGGCAACCCGGCGCTCGACCTGCCGCCGTCACCGCCGAAGGCGTGCCATGCCGCGGCGGGCCTGCCGGTCGCGGAGCGCGCCCGGGAGTCCTGACACCAGTTGGCCCTACGTCGGCGACCGCGAACCCGCGGTCGCCGACGTTGGTGTGCGGGATGATCGGGGCAGGCGCGAGCGTGCGCGAACTCGCGTTCCGTGGCGGCGTGTCGCCCGCAGACACGCACGCTCGCGGGAGAACGGTCAGGCCAGGTTGGCGAGCAGGCGGCGCAGGTGGTGTTGGTCCTTCTGGTCGAGGGGGGCCAGCACCTTGGCCTCCGCGTCGCGCACGCCCGCGTCGATGCTCGCCAACAGGGCGGTGCCGTCGCGGGACAGTTCGGCGGGCAGCGAGCGTCCCGACGACACGCTGGCGGGCCGGACCACGAGCCCGCGCTCCTGCAGGCTGCGGACCACGATGTTCATCGCCTGCGGGGAGACGTTGACGTCACGGGCCAGTTCGGCGTTCGACCGACCCGGCGAGTGCGACAGGATCCGCATGCAGACGTACTGCGGGAACGACAGGTCGATCGGGTCCAGCACCGCTGCCGTCACCTCGGTGCGCAGCGCCGTCGCCACCCTCGTCAACAGGTAGCCCAAGGGCTGACCCTCGTCCACTGTCATGTCAACCATGTTGACACATATCAACTACGTTGATAAACAGGAGCCATGACGCGACCGACAGACGAGATGTTCGACTCCGCCTACCGCGGTGAGGCCGACGTGGTGGGATTCGGCACCAAGCCGCCGTGGAGCATCGGCGAACCGCAGCCCGAGATCGCCGCACTGATCGACGCGGGCCGGTTCCACGGCGACGTGCTCGACGCCGGTTGTGGGGAGGCGGCGACGGCGCTCTACCTCGCCGAGCGTGGCGTCACGGCCGTCGGCCTGGACCAATCCGAGACCGCGATCGAACTCGCCCGCGCCGAAGCCGAGCGCCGCGGCCTGTCCAACGTCACCTTCGACGTCGCCGACATCAGCGACTTCACCGGATACGACGGCCGCTTCGGCACGATCGTCGACAGCACTCTCTTTCACTCGATGCCCGTCGAACTGCGGGACGGGTACCAGCAGTCGATCGTCCGCGCCGCAGCACCGGGAGCGTCGTACTTCGTGTTGGTCTTCGACGCCACCACGATGCCCGCGGGCACCGTCAACGCGGTCACCGAGCCCGAACTGCGCGCCGCCGTCGCGCCGTACTGGACCATCGACGAGATCCGACCTGCGCGCATCCACGTCCAGGTCGCCGCGAGCTACACCGGCTTCAAGGAGTTCGCCGGCGAGAGCCTCGAGGACCTGGGCAACGGCCGCATGACGGTCGGTGCGTGGCTGCTGTCCGCCCACCTGGCCTGACGAGCGCTCTCGCGAGGAACCGACCGGCGCCGACGAGCGTGCGCGAACTCGGGTTCGGACCCGGCGTGTCGCCCGCAGACACGCACGCTCACGGGGAAAGTGCATCGACCCGTTGGCGCCCCTGATCCTGTCGTTTGGCAGGATTGGGGGCGCTGTCGTGCGGGAATCTCCTCCGATGGCGACGAGGTGCGGACCCGAAGGAGTCAGATGGCGGAGACGGTCCTGGCAGCCGACCCGGACGAGCAGTCCGGGTACTCGCGCGTCCTGCTCAAGCTGGGCGGCGAGATGTTCGGCGGCGGGCAGGTGGGTCTCGACCCCGACGTCGTCGCGCTGGTCGCCCGCCAGATCGCCGAGGTCGTCCGCACCGGCGTGCAGGTGGCCGTCGTCATCGGTGGCGGCAACTTCTTCCGCGGCGCGCAGTTGCAGCAGCGCGGGATGGAGCGCAGCCGGTCGGACTACATGGGCATGCTCGGCACGGTGATGAACAGCCTTGCGCTGCAGGACTTCCTGCAGAAGGAGGGCATCGACACCCGCGTGCAGACCGCGATCACCATGGGCCAGGTCGCCGAGCCCTACATTCCCGGACGCGCCCGCAGGCACCTCGAGAAGGGCCGCGTGGTCATCTTCGGCGCGGGCATGGGCCTGCCCTACTTCTCGACCGACACCACCGCGGCCCAACGGGCGCTGGAGATCGGCGCCGACGTCGTCCTGATGGCCAAGGCCGTCGACGGCGTGTTCACCGCCGACCCGCGCACCGACCCGGATGCGACGCTCCTGACCGCCATCACGCACCGCGAGGTCATCGACCGTGGACTCCAGGTCGCCGACTCCACGGCGTTCAGCCTCTGCATGGACAACCGCATGCCCATCCTCGTGTTCAACCTCCTGACCGACGGAAATATCGCTCGCGCGGTCGCAGGTGAGAAGATCGGAACACTGGTCACCACCTGACCGGGCACCGCACCGGTACGGGTTCGAGATGAGGCGGCGCAGATGAGAAGCGATATGAGGCAGATGCAGTGATCGACGAAACGCTCTTCGACGCCGAGGAGAAGATGGAGAAGGCGGTGTCGGTGGCGCGCGACGACCTCGCAGCCATTCGCACCGGCCGAGCCAATCCCGGCATGTTCAACCGCATCAACATCGACTACTACGGTGCGATGACACCCATCACGCAGCTCTCGAGCGTCAACGTGCCCGAGGCGCGCATGGTGGTCATCAAGCCCTACGAGGCGACGATGCTCCGTCAGATCGAGGACGCCATCCGCAACTCGGATCTGGGCGTCAACCCGAGCAACGACGGCAACATCATCCGCATCTCGATCCCTCAGCTCACCGAGGAGCGCAGGCGCGACCTGGTGAAGCAGGCCAAGTCCAAGGGCGAGGACGCGAAGGTGTCGGTGCGCAACGTCCGTCGCAAGGCGATGGAGGAGCTGGCCAGGATCAAGAAGGACGGCGAAGCCGGCGAGGACGAGGTCAGCCGCGCCGAGAAGGAGCTCGACAAGAGCACCTCCACCTACACGAGTCAGATCGACGACCTGGTCAAGCACAAAGAAGGCGAGCTGCTGGAGGTCTAGGTCGCACCAGACCCGACCTCTCAGCGATCAGCACGGTGGCCGATACCGACACCGCTCCCGCCGGGGAGCCCAAGAAGTCCTCGCGGGCCGGGCGCGACCTCCCCGCCGCCATCGGGGTGGGGGCGTTCCTGGGGTTCAGCGTCATCGCGATCCTGTTGTTCGCGCCGCGCGTGTGGGTCGCCGTCGTGGCGGTGGCCATGGTGGTCGCAACGCTGGAGGTGACGCGCAGGCTCACCGAGGGCGGCTACTCCATACCGTTGCTCCCGCTGCTGGTCGGCGGGCAGGCGATGATCTGGCTGACGTGGCCGTACGGCGCGGCCGGAGCGCTCGGTGCCTTCGGCGGAACCGTCGTCACCTGCCTGATCTGGCGGTTGCTGAGCGGCGGGCTGAAGACGCCGCCGGTCAACTACCTGCGCGACGTCGCGGTGACGGTCTTCCTGGCGACGTGGATACCGCTCTTCGGCGCCTTCGGCGTGCTGCTGGTCTATCCCGACGACGGGGCCGGCCGGGTGTTCTGCCTCATGCTCGGCGTCGTGTTCTCCGACATCGGCGGCTACACCGCGGGCGTCCTGTTCGGCAAGCACCCCATGGCACCGGCCATCAGCCCGAAGAAGTCCTGGGAGGGTCTAGCCGGCTCACTGGTGTTCGGCATCGCGGTGTCCGTGCTGGCGGTCGAGTTCCTGCTCGAGAAGCCGTGGTGGGTCGGCATTCCGCTCGGCATCATGCTGGTGATCACCGGAACGCTCGGCGACCTGATCGAGTCGCAGGTCAAGCGCGATCTCGGCATCAAGGACATGGGCACGCTGCTACCGGGTCACGGCGGGCTGATGGACCGCCTCGACAGCGTCCTCCCGTCGGCCGTCGCGACCTGGATCGTCCTGACGCTGCTCGCCTGACTTCGTGGCTGCCGACCTGCCGTTCAGCCAGCACGCCAGCGCCCCGAGGGCCAATCCGACGCCGATGCCCAGGTCGACGCGCTCGCCCAGCATGAAGTAGGACAGCACGCCGGCGACTGCGGGGATGACGCAGAACAGCATCGAGACCGCGGACGCGCCGTGCAGGTTGATGGCCCGCACGTACAGCGACACCCCGAGCACCGCGTTCAGCAGGACAACGCCTGCCACCGCAAACGCCGCCTTGGTGGCGTCGTGCACCTCGAACGGCGTGACCAGCGCGAGGATGCCGGCGGGCACGAACGCGACCGCGTTCTGCACGGCCGTCGAGGCACGGAAGTCGACGTCGGCGCAGAACTTCTGCTGGTAGACCCCGCCCGCAGCGAGCCCGAGCAGTGCGACCATCAGCAGCAGCACGGCCGGGTCGAACCCACCCTCGGCGATCAGCCGACTCGCACACGCCGCCAGGACCGCGGCCACGCCCAGCACCAGTGCGACGATGCGCCCCGGGGTCAGCCGGTCGCGCAGGAACGCCGCGGCGAGCAGCGCCGTGGCGACCGGGTTCATCGCGATGAGCACCGCGCACAGCACGGCCGGCGCACCGTTCTGGATGGCGAAGTACAGCGCGCAGAACTGCACGGCCTGCATCAGGAGTCCGGTGACCAGGACGTGGCCGAGCTTGCGGCCGCGCGGCAGCGGCACCCGGGCGATGACGGCCCACAGCCCGAGGATCAGCCCGGCAAGGCCGAACCGAAACACCAGCACGGCCATCGGCGACATCGCGTGCACGGCCATGTTGCCGATGGGGTAGCCCAGGGCGTAGGTGACGGTCACGATCGCGGCAGTGCGCAGCGGCATGCGAGTGGGAGTCACCCGTCCATGGTTCGCCCGATGGTGTGTCCGGGTCCAACGAATATCGGCGATCATGACTGATCGCGATCCGTGATCGGTGAATGTCTGACGTGCGCCAGATCACGGCCCGATCGCGTTTCTTTGATCGTTTCTACTGATCGGAGTACTTTGGGTCCATGTCCCAGGTGCTCGACATCGCCCCGCTGCGCAGCGTCGCAGCGGTGGCCGACTGTGGCGGATTTCACCGCGCCGCGGCGGTGCTGCACATCACGCAGTCGGCCGTGAGCCAGCACGTGCGCCGGGTCGAGGCGGTCGTCGGAGGTCCGGTCGTCGAGAGGTCCGGGCGCGGCGTCGCATTCACCGAACTCGGCCATCGCGTGCTGACCCACGCCCGCTCGATCCTCGCCGCGCACGACGCCGCACTCGCCGACCTCGGCGCGGCCGAGGAGCGGGTGCTGCTGATCGGCGCCACCGAACACGGCGCCGACGTCATGCTGCCCGGGCTCACGGCGGCACTGGGTCGGCGTCTACCCGACTGGCGGCTGCGGTTCCGGCTCGACCGCAACGTGATGCTCGCCGACGCCATCGAGCAGGGTGTCGTCGACCTGGCGGTCATGCTGGACGGCTCCGGCCTCGATCCCGCCAACGCGTCGGGCATGGTGGCACTGAAGTGGATCTCGGGGCGCAACTTCTCGGTGCCCGCCACCGAGCCGCTGCCGGTGGTGATGTTCTCCGAGCCGTGCACGCTGCGCGAACCGACCTTCGCCGCGCTCGACCGCTTGACGGTGCCGTACCGCATCGCCGCGGAGAGTTCCGATCTCTCCGGGCTCTTCGCTGCCGTGCGCTCGGGTCTCGGGGTGGCGCTGCTGCCGATGATCGGTCGGCTGCCGGACGGACTCTGCCTTGCCGAGGGGCTTCCACCCACCAGTCGCGCCTCGGTGTTCGTGCGCGGCCGTGCCGGCGTCGACGCCGACGTGCTGGCCGACGTGGACCGCGCCGTCCGCGACGTGCTGGCCCAACAGATCTGATACGGGGCGAAACATGAAGCAAGAGCTGATCTTCGAAGCACCGCGTCGCGGCCTGCCGCCGCGGCACTTCGCCGACCTCGACGACGACGCGCAGGCCGCGGCGGTGAAGGAACTCGGACTGCCCGGCTTCCGGGCCAAGCAGTTGGCCAACCAGTACTTCGGCAGGCTCATCGCCGATCCCCAGCAGATGACCGACCTCCCCGCGGCCGTCCGCGGCCAGGTGGCCGAGGCACTGTTCCCCGAGCTGCTGTCGGTGGTGCGGGCCATCCAGTGCGATGCGGGGGAGACGCGGAAGACGTTGTGGCGCGCGGGCGATGGCACCACCTTCGAGTCCGTGCTGATGCGCTACCCCGAACGCAGCACCGTGTGCATCTCGTCGCAGGCCGGCTGCGGCATGGCATGCCCGTTCTGCGCCACCGGCCAGGGCGGGCTGACCCGCAACCTGTCCACCGCGGAGATCCTGGAGCAGGTGCGCGCCGCCTCGGCGACGATGCGGGATGAGTTCGGCGGGCAGGAGCGCAGCGACTCGGGGAAGTTGTCGCGCGGCCGACTGTCGAACGTCGTGTTCATGGGCATGGGCGAGCCACTGGCGAACTACAACCGCGTACTCGCGGTGGTGCGGCGCATCATCGCGCCTGCGCCACACGGGTTCGGCATCTCGGCCCGCTCGGTGACGGTGTCGACGGTCGGGCTCGCCCCCGCCATCCGCAAGCTCGCCGACGAACGGCTCGGGGTCACGCTCGCGCTGTCCCTGCACGCACCCGACGACGAACTGCGCGACACCCTGGTGCCGGTCAACAACCGGTGGAAGGTCGGCGAAGCACTCGATGCCGCACGGTATTACGCCGACGTGACTGGGCGCCGAGTGTCGATCGAGTACGCACTGATACGCGACGTCAACGATCAGCCGTGGCGGGCCGACATGCTCGGCAGGAAGTTGCACGCCGCGCTGGGCCCGCTCGTGCACGTCAACCTGATCCCGCTCAACCCGACGCCGGGCAGCAAGTGGGACGCCAGCCCCAAGCCGGTCGAGCGGGAGTTCGTCCAGCGTGTCCGCGATCGCGGCGTGTCCTGCACCGTCCGCGACACCAGGGGGCAGGAGATCGCCGCGGCGTGCGGCCAGTTGGCCGCCGAAGGCTGACGAGCTACCCGGCACTCACTCCGGCATGCCGATCGTCTTGCCCTCCAGGTACTCCCGGTAACCCTCGTCGCCGTTGCGCCGGCCCAGGCCGCTCTGCTTGGTTCCGCCGAACGGGCTGGTGATGCCGAAGTGGCTCTTGCCGTTGATGGTGACGTTGCCGGTGCGCATGCGGGTGGCGACGGCGAACGCCCGGTCGACGTCGCCGCCGGACACCTCGCCCGACAGACCGTAGATCGAGTTGTTCGCGATCGCGATCGCGTCGTCGTCGGTGTCGTACGGCGTCACCGTCAGCACCGGGCCGAAGATCTCCTCCTGCGCGACCTGGGAGTCCGGGTCGACGTCGGCGAGCAGGGTCGGCTGGGTGTAGTAGCCGGTCGGCAGGTGCTCGGGGATGCCGCCGCCGGTGACCAGTCGGGCGCCGGAGTCGATGCCGGAGCGGATCAGCCCGAGCACCTTCTTGCGCTGGCCGTCGCTGATCTGCGGGCCCTGCATGTTGCCCGGATCCCACGGATCGCCGTACGGGAAGTTCTCCATACTGCTCTTCAGGATCTCGACCCCCTCGTCGTACCTGCTGCGCGGCAACAGGATTCGGCTCGGGAGGATGCAGGACTGGCCCGACATCACGCACGCCATCATCGCCGCCATGGGCAGCGCCGAGTTGAGGTCGGCGTCGTCGAGCACGATGTGGGCGGACTTGCCGCCGAGTTCGAGCAGCGTCTTCTTCACCGTCGGTGCGCCCGCGGCCAGGATCGCCCGGCCGGTGGCCGTCGACCCGGTGAAGGTGATCATGTCGACTCGCGGATCGGCCGACAGGGCAGCGCCGACCTCGTTGGCGTTCGACACCACGACGTTGAACACGCCGGCGGGAATGTCGGTCTCCTCGGCGACGATGCGGCCGTACTCGCTGCCCGACCACGGGGTGAGCTGCGCGGGCTTGAGCACCACGGTGTTGCCCGCCATCAGCGCGGGCACGGTCTCGGCGACGTTGAGGTAGAACGGCACGTTCCACGGGGTGATGGCCCCGACCACGCCGATCGGCTCGTAGTGGATCTTGCGTCGCGCCGGGCCCATCTGCGTGGGGTGCACGCCGGTGTCGACCAGGTACTCGAAGGCCTTGCCGTGCTCGGCCCAGTGCCTGACCTCGTCGATCGGGCTCTCGATCTGCGACCCCGTGACGGTCACCGGGCAACCGACCTCGGTGATGAGGATGCGGCGCAGTCGCTCCTTGTTGCGGTCGAACGCGTCGTGCAACTGGTGGAGGCAGTGGTAGCGGAAGTCGACGTCGCGCGACCAGTCCGACTCGTCGAACGCGCGTCGGGCAGCCGCGACGGCGCGCGACATGTCCTCGACGGTGCCGTCGGTGGCCTGGCCCGCGACCTGTTCGCTGGCGGGATGGATGACGTCGAACGTCGCGCCGCTGCTGGTGTGCTGCAGCTCCCCGTCGATCAGCATGCGCTGCTCGCCGGCCAGAACTCCGAATTCGGTCTCTACGGTCGTCATGTGGATAGCGTTACAAACTATCGGCGAAGTGTCAGGCGTTTGGCGGTGGCGATCAGTCGCCTGCGGGTGCCTTGATGCCCACCGCGTGCCGCAGCTGTGCCAGGAACTGGTCGTCGTCGTCACTGCGAACGATGTAGTGCGAGATCGCAACCCGAATGGCCGTCGCCGCCTTGACCGTGCGGTTCGGGCCCTGCAGCAGGCGTTCGAGCCTGGTCCGCATCACCGGGATCACCCGGTCGAGCTGCGCGATGACCACCTCGGGCTCGATGTCGATGACCCGAACACCGGAGTACGACTGCTGGTAGGACACGATGAACTGCAGCGCGGCGTCGAGCTTCTCGTTGCCGCGCAGGCCCGCGGTCGCCTTGCTGATGCCGGAGTCGAACATCTCGCGCTCGTACACGCCGAACGCCTGGAGCAGTTCCTCCTTGGAGGCGAACCAGCGGTAGAGGGTCGGGCGCGACACCCCGGCCTGCATCGCGACCTCGGAGAGGCTGAGCTTGGACTGGCCGCTGCGCGCCAGCACCTCGGTGGTGGCCGACAGGATCCGGCGGCGCGTCGAGGTGTCGTCGCCGAAGTCAGGGTGGGCCTGATCGGCGCTCATCGGCTCACCACTTCCAGCTCGGAACTTCCACGTTGCCCGCAGGGCGTCAACCTGCCCCGACGGTTACGAATGCTCCGATGATCGTAAGGTACGCGGTGGCCGCGAGGGCGCCAACGGCGTGATCGCCGGAGTGACTGGAGGATGACGGTGGCCGGACCGCTCGAAGGCACCAGGGTCGTCGAACTCGGCGTGTGGGTCGCCGCGCCCGCGGCGGGCGGCATCCTCGCCGACTGGGGCGCGGACGTGATCAAGATCGAACCGCCGCAGGGCGATCCGGCACGCACCTTCGGCCGGATGCTGCAGATCGAGTCCGGCGTCAACCCGCCGTTCGAGATGGACAACCGCTCCAAGCGCAGCATCGTCGCCGACCTGACCACCGCCGAGGGCAGGGGCGTGGCCCTCGACCTGCTCGCCGACGCCGACGTGTTCGTCACCAACGTCCGCCCTGGCGCCCTGACGCGCCTCGGCCTCGACTTCGCCACGCTCGCCGAGCGCAACCCCCGGCTGGTGTACGGGCTGATCACCGGGTACGGCGCCGACGGGCCCGACGCCGACCGCGCGGCCTACGACGTCGCGGCGTTCTGGGCCCGCTCGGGCATCGCCGACCTGCTGACCCGTCCCGGCGACGTGCCGCCGTTCCAGCGCGGCGGGATGGGCGACCACTCGGCGGGCATGACGCTCGCCGCCGCGGTGTGCGCCGCGCTGGTCGCGCGGCAGCGGACCGGGGAGGGGCAGCTGGTGTCGACGTCGCTGTACCGCCAGGGCGCCTACACCGTCAGCTTCGACCTCAACACCGTGCTGCTCACCGGCCAGCAGATCGCCGTCGGGCAGCGCGAGGCCATGGGCAACCCGTGCATGAACAACTACGCCACGGCCGACGGGCGACGGTTCTGGATCGTCGGGCTGCAGGGCGACCGGCACTGGCCGGCGCTGTGCCGCGCCGTCGGCCGGACCGGGTGGCTCGACGACCAGCGGTACGCGACCGCGCGGGCCAGGGCCGCCAACGCCGTGGAACTCATCGGCGAACTAGACGCCATCTTCGTCACCCGCCCGCTCGAAGAGTGGGCAGAGGTGTTCGCAGCCGAGCCGGACTTCTTCTGGTCACCGGTGAACTCGCCCGACGACGTGCTCGCCGACGACCAATTCCACGCCGCGGGCGGCGTCGTGTACGTGCCCGACACCGATGGCGCCCAGCCGATGATCGCCACGCCCGCCGACTTCCACGGCACGCCGTGGGAGCCGAGGTCGACGGCACCCACGCTCGGGCAGCACACCGAGGAGATCCTCGCCGAATTGGCCGAGCGGCGCCGTCGCGACTGAGTCACCCCTCGGCGCGCGGCGGCTTGATGCCCGCCGCGTGCCGCAACTGCGCGAGGAACTGGTCGGCGTCGTCACTGCGAACGAGGTAGTGCGCCATCGCCACCCGCGCCACCGTCGCGGCCGCGGTGGCGGCGTCGGGACCCGGGATGAGGCGCTCCAGGCGCTGACGCATCAGCGGAATGAACGCCGACAGTCGCGCGATGACGTGTTCTGGCTCGATGTCCACCATGCGCAGCCCGGGGTAGGACTGCTGATAGGCGACGATCGTGCGCAGCGTCGCGTCGAGTCGGTCGTAGCGGGCCAGCCCCGCGGACGCCTCGGCGACCGCCCGCTCGTAGTACTCCCGCTCCCAGACGACGAAGGCGTCGAGCAGATCCCGCTTGGATCCGAACCACCGGTACAGCGTGGGACGGGAGACGCCGGCCTGGTGCGCGACGTCCGACAGGCTCAGCTTGGTGGTGCCCCGGCGTCCGAGCACCTCGGCCGCGGCGTTGAGAATTCGCTCCCGGGTGGGGTTGTCGATCTCGGGCTCCGTGAGGTCGTCCACGGTGGCGGTGCCCTACCGGCCCGGCATCGGACGGACCAGCACTGACTGCTGGATGCCGCCGACCGCACCTTGGGCGTCGAACAGCGTGCCGAACGTCGTCCCGATGCCGTCCGGCCCGTAGCTCGTCTCGGCGCGGATGCCGATCCACTCCCCATCGGGCACGCGGTGCACGTGCACCACCAGGTCGGTGTTCATGAACGTCCACTGGCGGATGTCCAGTCGAGTGCCGATGCCATTCGCGTCGTCGGCCACGGTGAACAACCGCTGCAGTGGTGTCAGCGTCTCGCCCTGCACCAGGTCGACGGTGGGCCGCAGCCAGGACTCGCCGGGGCCTACCGCCAACGGCGTGGTGAGCCAACGCCAGTCGATGCTGTGCACGTAGTTGCGGTCCCAGTCCTTGGCCATGTCGCGGCTCGCCGCCTCGGCCAGCGGGCGCAGGGGCGCTGCCGCCGCGTGCTGCACGACCGAGGTGTCGAGCGTCGCCAGCCGCCATCCGCTGGCGCGGGCCACGGCCCGCGGCGAGCCGTCGGGACCCGCGGCCAGCAGCTCCGCGCCGACCAGTTCGATCTGCCTGCCGGGGCGTAGCACCCTGCTCTGGACCCACAGGTCACCGTCGGCGGGCACGCCGCCGAGCAGGTCGACCATCACCCGGCTCAACCTGGTGTCGGCGCGCGGCGCGCACCGCTCGAGCCCGCGGACCAGCAGCGCCGACACCGGCGCACCGTGCTGGATCGACGCCGACCACGTGCTGCGCACCAGATCGCTTGCGCGGAAACGCTCGCCGGTGTCGTCGGCGTCGATCATCTCGTAGTAGCAGTCGGACATCGCGATCCTCCGTCAGTGCTCGATGCTTCGGTGCTCGATGCTTCAGTGCTCGAACTCGCCCGGCGCGGGCACGTCGACGACGATCGCGTCGACACGCGAGGCCTTCGTGCCGATCAGCCGCTCGGGGTAGGCGTCGGTGCTCGACAGCAGGAACAGGGTGCGGCCCGCGGGACCGCCCAGCGCGCAGGCGATCGCGGTGCGCCCTGCCATGTCGATGCCGTGGGTGACCTCGTGTCGCCCCTCGCCGGCGTCGACGATGCGTTCGAAGCGGTGGGCGAGCGTCATCGCCGCCCACACCCCGCCGTCGGCGTCGAGTGCCAGGCCGTCCGGCGGACCGGAGAGGCCGTCGGCGAACACCCGCCGCTGCGACAGTGCGCCCCGGCCGTCGACGGTGAACGCGGTGAGCCGCCGTCCCGTCGACTCGGCGACCACCAGCGTGCCGCCATCGGGGGTCAGCACCATGCCGTTGGGGAATTCGAGATCCTCGGCGACGACCGACACCGAGTCGTCTTCGCCGTCTCGCGGATCGATGCGGACGATCACACCGCCGTCGCGCGCCTGCGACCCGACATAGGCGCGACCGGCGTCGTCGATGACCATGTCACCCAGGTTCGCCGGGACCACGTCGGACAGATCGGCCAGCAGGGTCACGTCGTCCCCGTCGTACCGGAGTACCTGACGGTCCTCGGTGGAAACGATGAGAAGCGTTCCGTCGGGCCGGAATCCGAGCCCCGACGGTGCGCGGCCCGGTAGCGGAAGGGTGCTCATCGCGCCGTTGAGGTCGACGGTGTGCACGGCCTCGCCGAGCATGTCGGAGAACCACAGCAGGCCCTCGAACCACCGCGGACCCTCGCCGAAGCAGAACCCGTTGGCCAGTGGCGTGGGGTTCACGACGCGCCGAATCTGGGCGCCAGCGCCGCTACTTTACAAAACACGCCTTGAGTGTCACGCTCGCTGGGTGTCACTGTCAACCACCGACCTGACGCCCGGACGGTCGTGACGCTCGCGGTGCGGGACTTCTCGTACGACCCGTTCGATCCGGCGGTGATGGCCGACCCGCTGCCGTACTACCGGGTGCTGCGCGACCGCCATCCGGTGTACTACGTCGAGCAGTGGGACACCTTCGCGCTGTCGCGCTTCGCCGACGTATGGGACGTGCTGGGCCGCAACGACGGAACCTTCGTTGCGTCGGAGGGCACGCTGCCCGCGGCCACGGTGCTCGCGCGGCACAACGACGGACCCGTCGACGATCCGCCGTTGCACCCCATGCCCTTTCACGCCAACTTCGACGATCCCATCTACGGGGGAGTGCGCGGGTCGCACTCCAAACCGCTGCGGCCGCGCAACGTCGCCGGGCTCGCCGACCGGATCCGCAGGCTGGCCAACGAGCGGCTCGACGAGCTACTCGCGCGGGGCTCGTTCGACCTGACGCAGGACTACGGCGGCATCGTCGCCGCGTCGATGGTCTGCGGGCTGCTCGGCCTCCCCGACGACGTGGCACCCGACGTGCTCGGCACCGTCAACGCCGGCAGCCTCGCCAAACCCGGTGACGGCGTGAACACCGCGACCGCCCGGCCCGGCTACCTCGAGTACCTGGTGCCGCTCGTCGAGACGAGGCGCGCGGAGGGCGCCGACGGCACGCAGCCGATCGTCGACGGACTGCTGAGGTACCGACTGCCCGACGGCTCCGCGCTGTCCGACGTCGAGGTGGCCACCCAGATGCTGGGCGTCTTCATCGGCGGCACCGAGACCGTGCCCAAGATCGTCGCGCACGGCCTGTGGGAGTTGTCACGCCGGCCCGACCAGCTCGCCGCCGTGCGCGCCGACCTCGACGCCAACGTGCCCGTCGCCCGTGAGGAGATCATCCGATTCTGTGCTCCCGCACAGTGGTTCGCCCGCACTGCGCGCAAGCCCTACACCGTTCACGGCACCACGATCCGGCCCGGCCAACGGATCATCACGCTGCTCGCCTCGGCAGCGCGTGACGAACGCGAGTACGCCGACCCCGACGAGTTCGCGTGGGACCGGCCCATCGAGCGACTACTGGCGTTCGGTCGCGGGCAGCACGTCTGCCTCGGCGTGCACCTCGCGCGTCTGGAGATCACGATCCTGATCACCGAGTGGCTGAAACGCGTAGCGGACTTCGAGGTCGACGTCGGCGCCGCATGGCGGCCGCCGTCGAGCTTCCAGTGGGGCTGGAACAGCCTTCCGGTGTCGGTCTCGGCCTCGGTGCCGTCGAGGGGGAACTGAAGACGTGTGGTCCTATCGGCTCGTCGCGCCGTTCACCTTCGAACGCTCGGAACGCCCGGAACCGTCACCGGACGACCTCGGCGACGGTCAGGTGCTGCTGCGCTTCCTCGCAGCAGGCATCTGCGGCAGTGACCTGCCGGGCTTCCGCGGCAGCCAGGGCAGGCTGCTCGGCGACACCGGCGTCCAGGCGTCGGGCATGCCCGGCTTCCCGGTGCACGAGATCGCCGGCGAGGTACAGGCGAGCCGTCACCGGAGTCACGCACCCGGTGACCGGGTCGTCGGGTGGGCGTCCGGGTTCGACGGCCTCAACGGCCAGGTGGTCGCCGACGGCGAGGGACTGGCGGCCTACGACCCCGCGCTCACACCGGAACTCGCGGTCGGTCTGCAACCGCTGGCCTGCGTGCTCTACGCCGCCGAACACCTCGACTTCGCCGATGAGCACGTCGCGGTCATCGGGCAGGGCTCGATCGGGTTGCTGTTCTCGTACGTGGCCAAGGCCGCCGGCGCTCGTCTGGTGACGGGCGTCGACCCCGTGGATCGGGCGGAGATCGGGCCTGCGTTCGGGGTCGACCGCGTGATCCGGGCGACCAGTGACCGGTGGATCCGGCATCTCGACGCCGACGACAAGCCGGGCGTCGTCGTCGAGGCCGTTGGGCATCAGGTGGCCACCCTCGGGCACGCCATCGAGGCCGCGGCCTTCGGCGGCACGGTGTTCTACTTCGGGGTGCCCGACGACGACAGCTATCCGATCAGCATGCGGACCATGCTGCGCAACAACCTCACGCTGAAATCGGGTGTGACGCTGGGACGCCGGCGCATGCTGACCGCCGCGTCGGAGCTCGCAGCGGCGCATCCCGGGCTCCTGACGAGCTATCTGACCCACCGGTTCTCGGTCGACGACGTCCCCTCGGCGTTCGAGCTGGCGTGCCGACCGACCCCGGGCCGGGTCAAGATCGCGATCGTGGCGTGATGGGCCATCGCGAGGGGCCTCGGGTTGCGCTGGTGACCGGAGCGGCGCGCGGGCAGGGCGCGGCGATCGTGGCCCGGCTACGGGCCGACGGCATGCGCGTCGCCGCCTGCGACCGCGACGTCGACGGGCTGCGGCAGAACACTGAAACCGGCGTCGACGTCGTCACCGTGCCGCTCGACGTGACGTCCGAGGATATGTGGGAGGCCGCCGTGCGCACCGTGGTCGCCCGGTTCGGCGGGCTGACCACGCTGGTCAACAATGCCGGTGTCCTGCACCGCGCGAGGCTCGGCGACGAGACCGTCGCCGGGTTCGAGGGCAGCTGGCGGGTCAACTGCCTCGGCCCGTTCCTCGGCATCCGCACCGCGCTCCCTCATCTGAGCACCGCCGCGGCCGACGGCGCAGGGGCGTCGATCGTCAACACGTGCAGCACCGGGGCGTTGCGGCCGTTCCCCAACCACGCCGCGTACGGATCGTCGAAGTGGGCGCTGCGGGGCCTCACCCAGATCTCGGCCGCCGAGCTCGCGCCGACCGGCATCCGGGTCAACGCCGTGCTGCCCGGGCCGATCGAGACCCCGATGCTCGACGAGACCACGCAGCGCCGACTGGTCGAGACGTCCACCGGGGGCAGGCTCGGCAAGCCGATGGAGGTGGCCGACGCCGTCGCGTTCCTCGTCTCGGATGCGGCCTCGTTCATCACCGGCACCGAACTCGTCGTCGACGGTGGCCAGTCGCTACGGATTGGATGACCGGACGTGTCGCGGAACATCTCAGTGGGCATCATCGGCGCCGGGCCCGGCGGCCTCGCGCTCGGAATCTTTCTGCGCAAGGCGGGATTCGACGACTTCACCATCTTCGACCGCGAGGACGGCGTCGGCGGAACGTGGCGCATCAACACCTATCCCGGGCTGGCCTGCGACGTGAAGTCGCACCTGTACTCGTACTCGTTCGACCTCAATCCGGGGTGGTCGCGGCTGTGGTCCGGGCAGGCCGAGATCCTCGCCTACTTCGAACGGTGCGCGCAGCGCTACCGGCTTGCGCCGCACCTGGCGCTGCGCACCGAAGTGGTCTCGGCGCGCTGGAACGACACCACCCGCACGTGGCATCTGGTCACGTCGACCGGCGCCGAGCACGTGTTCGACGTCGTCGTGTCGGCCGTCGGACTGTTCACCCAGCCGGCCATGCCCGACCTCCGGGAGGAGGAGCCGTTCACCGGAACCGTCGTCCACACCGCCCGATGGGACCACTCGCTGGACCTGACCGGCAAGCGCGTCGCAGTCCTCGGAACCGGCTCCACCGCAGCGCAACTGGTACCCGAGATCGTCAAGGTGGCGAGCGCCGTGTACTCGATACAGCGGTCGCCGACCTGGGTGCTGCCCAAACCGGACCGGAAGTACACCGACCGGGAACGGTGGCTCTTCGCCCACGTGCCGTTCGCCAAGAAGCTCTACCGCACCCGCCTGTGGCTGCGCAGCGAGTCCAACATCTCGGTGATCGAGCACGGCAGTGACAAGACCCACCAGTTCCGCGCGGCGGCCGACGCGATGCTCGAGCGAACCGTGCCGGACGACGAGCTGCGCCGACGACTCACGCCCGAGACACCGTTCGGCTGCAAGCGTCTGGTGTTCTCGTCGGACTTCATCCCGGCACTGACCGAGCCGCACGTCGAGGTGGTGTCCAGCCCAGCCGAAGCGCTGCGGGCGCAGTCGCTGGTCACCGAGGACGGTCGCGAACTCGACGTCGACGTGGTGGTGTGCGCGACCGGCTACGCCGCGGCCGACTATCTCGGCCAGATCGCGGTGACCGGCGAGGGCGGCCGCTCGCTGCACGACGCCTGGCGCGACGGCGCCTACGCCTACCTCGGCATGGCGGTGCCTGGTTTCCCGAACATGTTCATGCTCTACGGCCCCAACACCAACGTCGGCTCCAACAGCGTAATCTTCATGCTCGAGGCCCAGGCGCACTACGTGGTGCGCGCCTTGACGTACCTGCGCCGCCACGGGAAGTCCTACGTCGCGGTGCGCCCCGACACCATGCGGGCGTTCATCGAGCGGATCGATCGCTGGATGCAGGGCACCGTGTGGACCACGAGGTGCAGCAGCTACTTTCGCGCTGCCAATGGCCGCGTCGTCACGCAGTGGCCGCGCAGCGCCCGCGACTTCTGGGTGATGACCCGGCGGTTCCGGCCGCGGGACTACCGGTTCGAACCGTCGACCGACCGGCCCGACGTCCACGTCGACCCGCACGCCGTGCTCGAGGATGCGCCGTGACGGTCGACCACGCGCGCAGGCTGGCACCCGCGCTGCGCCACCTCGCGACCTTCCGCGTCGACCTGAGCGCCGACGCCCTGCCCGCGGTCCGGGCGTCGCTCGACGACCGCCGCCGCGCAGGTGTCGGCGCGTTCGACACGCGGGGCGTCGAGGTCGTCGACGCGACCACCCCTGAGGCGATGGGCCACGCGGTACGGGTCCGGATCTATCGCGGCGGACCGGTGCCTGCACCCGTCGTCGTCTACTGCCATTCCGGCGCGTTCGTGCTGGGCAACCTCGACACCGACCACCGCCAGTGCGTCGAACTGGCCCGCCGGGCCCGGTGCACCGTGGTGTCGGTCGACTATCGGCTGGCGCCCGAACACCCCTTCCCTGCGGCCCTCCTGGATGCGTTGACGGTCCTCGAATGGGTGGTCGCAGAGGCGGACTCGCTCGGGGTCGACGCCGACCGGGTCGCGGTGGCGGGCAACAGCGCAGGGGCCGCCTTGGCGGCGACGCTCGCGCAGTGCGCGGCCGTGGGAACCGCTCCCGCCGTGGTCTTCCAGCTCCTGCACCAACCCGTCCTCGACGACCGGCCCACGCCGTCGAAGGACGAGTTCGACGACACCCCGGGCTTCGACGGCGTGGCGTGCGAACGGATGTGGCGCCATCTGGGCGGCGGCGCCCCGCTGCCGGGCGAGGCGGTGCCGGCGCGGCTGGCCGACCTGACCGGTGTCGCTGCGGCGTTGATCACCTGTTCGGAACTCGACCCCCTACGCGACGAGGCCGTCGACTACGCACTGCGACTCATGTGGGCAGGCGCACCCACCGAGCTGCACGTCTTTCCGGGTACGTGTCACGGCTTCGACTCGATGGTGCCCGAGTGTGAGGTCGCCCAGGCGCTCTTCGCGATGCAGGGCGAGGCGCTGCGCCGGGCGTTGGCCGGCTAACCCGTTGTCGCCGAGTCCAGTTCGCGGGCGATGGCCCGGTGATAGGTGTCGATGTTCGCCGGGTTGACGATGCGGAAGAAGCCGTCGGGCAGTGGCGCGTGCTTGGGCGCCTCGATGGTCATGGTCCGCGTGAACAACGTGACGTCCTGACCGGGTTGGGTGAAGTGGTATTGCACGGTGATGCGGCCCTCCATCCCGCCGTTGCCTTCGCGATCGTGACCGAGCCGACCGACCGAGGTGAAGACCCACATCGTCGGGCGCACCGCGATCGCGAGGTGCCAGGTGAAGATGCGCTCGCCGTCCGGACCCGCCTCGGTCCACGTGTCGCCCACGCGCAGCGGCATGTCGTTGTCGGCGTTGCCGACGTGCGAGCTGCCGGGGTAGGTCTTGGTCCAGTTCTGCGGGTTGGTGACGAAGTCGTAGAGCGTCTCGGGGGAGTGGGCGAACGCGGTTTCCGAGCTGGTGGTGACGATTCCCATTGGTCTGGCCTCTCCGATGTTCCGCCGCCGTCGGCGACAGTCGACGGGTAGCTTTACAAATCGGGCGCGAATTGTCACGCTCTGTCGTGACGACTGGAGACGATGATGGCGATGCGCGCCGCCCGGCTGGGCGCACACCTGGCACACGGCGCGGGTCGGATCGCGCTCGACTCCGCACTGGGCGGGTGGCGGCGATTCCCGCGCCGCGTCACCGATCTCACGCCGGACGTCCTGTCGCGAGTGCTCGGCCGACCGGTCGAGTCGGCTTCGGTCGTCGACGCGGAGTCGGGCACGTCCTCGCGTGCCCGACTGGCGCTCACCGGGCCGGACCTGCCGGACACGGTGTTCGTCAAGGTCTCCGCCGCCACCGCCGCCACCCGCATGCTCGGTGAACTCGCCCGCCTCGGCGAGACCGAGGCCCGCTTCTACCGCGACCTGGCGCACGAACTCGGTGACGGGGTGCCGCGCTCGTACGGCGCGGCGTTCGACCCGCTGACGGGGCGCTACGTCGTCGTCCTGGAGGACATGACCGTCACGCCGTGCCGGTTCGCGGATACGCTGCACCCGCTGGAGGTCGACCAGATGGCGCAGCTGATGGAAGTACTCGCCAAGCTGCACGGGTCGTTTTGGGGGAGGCTCCCCGAGAAACCCGGCGGCGCAAGCCCGTTGGGGTGGATCACCGCGCCCGCGAGCGATCCGGCCAACCTGCTCACGCCAGCGCTGATGAAGGCGTCGGCGCGCACACTCGCCGACCGCGCAGGCGTGCCGATCGATGCCGGACGATGGCTGTGGCGGAACTTTCAGCGCGCCACCGACGTCGTCGACGAAGGCCCGCACACCGTCCTGCACGGGGATTCGCACCCCGGCAACACCTACGTCCGGGACGGGCGTGCGGGACTGCTGGACTGGCAGGTGGTGCGTCGCGGTCACCCCTCGCGCGACCTGACCTACACACTCGTACTCGGCCTGCCGGTCGAGCAACGGCGTTGCGCGGAAAGGGATCTGCTCGACGTATACCGTGACGGGCTCGAGGCCGCGGGTGGGCCCAGGCTCGACCGCGAGAACCTGTGGCTGCGCTACCGCCAGGCCGTCACGTACGCCTTCGTGTCGCCGCTGACCACCGCGGGGCTCGGCGGAATGCAGGACGAGGCCGTCGCGCTGGAGGGGCTGTCCCGCGCGGTGGCGGCCATCGAGGACCTGGAGACCGTGTCCGCACTGCAGCGGGCACGCTGACGTCCGCACCGGAGTGCTTTACAAACATCCACGCCGGTGTTAAGCACGACCAATGGACTTCTCACGGGTCGAACTCTCCGACGAGGACGCGGAGTTCCAGACCCGGCTCGCCGAGTTCCTGGCGTCCGTCGTCACCGACGAGGTCATCGAACGCGATCGCAGAACCGGCGAGAACTTCGACGAGGCAGTCCATCTCGCGCTCGGTGAGCAGCGCTACCTCGAGCGCGACTACCGTGACGCGACTGACGGTGGGTTCAGCCGCGTGCAGCGGCGGATCTGGGAGCTGGAGATCGGCCGTGCCCACACGCCGTGGTTCCACTGGGGCACCACGGCGATGGTCGCCAAGTCGGTCGAACGGTTCGGCTCCGACGAACTCGTCGACGAGGTGCTCGACGGCGTGTTGGCGGGCCGGCTCCGGCTGTGCCTCGGATACACCGAACCCGACGGCGGCTCGGACGTCGCCACCTGCAAGACGAAGGCGGTGCGCGACGGTGACCACTGGATCGTCAACGGCTCCAAGATGTTCACCTCGAATGCCCACAACGCGCAGTACGTCTTCCTGATCACCAACACGAACCCGGATGCGCCGAGACACCACGACCTGACCATGTTCCTGGTGCCGCTCGACACGCCGGGGGTCGAGATCCAGGGCATCCGCACCGTCGACGGCGACCGCACCAACATCACCTACTACACCGACGTCCGGATTCCCGACCGGTACCGCATCGGCGAGGTCGACGGCGGCTGGGCGGTCCTACGCGGGGCGCTCGACGCCGAACACGGCACCGTCGCTCCCGTTGCCGACGGTCTACAGAAGCTCGCCGTCATGACCGAGCACCTGCTGCTGCTCGCCGAGGGGTGCGACCGGGTCGCCGCCGTGGCGGGAAGTCCCGACGAGCGCGGCAGGCGGGCGATAGACGACGACGCCGTCGCCTACCGGCTCGGCCGGGGCATCGCGCGGACCGAGGTCGCCGCCAGCACCGCAGGCATGTTCGGCCGGGTCGCCATCGCGCAGGCCATGCGGGAGGTCACACCGGACCTGATGGACGTCCTCGGCGCCGCGGGAGGGTTGACCAGGGGAGCCGACGGGGCCGCCGACGACGGCGGTGCGGAGTACCTCTTCCGGTTGGCCTCGCCGATGGGCGTCTACGGCGGCACGCTGGAGGTGTTCCGGAACATGATCGCCCAGCACGCCCTCGGTCTGGGGCGGCCCGCGTATGCAGCGCCGTCCGGGACGGGCCGGTCGTCCTGATGCGCTACACGTTCACCCACCCGATGCACAGCCACCCCTACAACTCGGAACTGGTCACCGGGGCCGGCGTCGCCGCGGTGGCGGTGGCCGCCGAACGGGCCGGATTCTCGGGGTTCGGCTTCACCGATCACCCTGCGCCCACGCAGAAGTGGCTTCAGGCAGGTGGTCACGACGCGCTCGACCCGTTCGTGGCGATGGGCTTCGCGGCAGCCCACACCACGACGCTGCGCCTGATCCCCAACGTCGTCGTGCTGCCGTACCGCAATCCGTTCGTCGTCGCCAAGGCAGGCGCAACGCTCGACGTCCTGTCCGGCGGCCGGTTCACACTCGCCGTCGGGGTTGGCTACCTGCGGCGCGAATTCGCCGCCCTCGGTGTCGACTTCGACGAGCGCGGCGGTCTCGTCGAGGAGGCGCTCGAGGTGATCCGCGCCGTCTGGACGGGCGACGACGTGTCGTTCGAGGGCAGGCACTTCACCGCGAGCGGGATCACCGCGCACCCCAGACCCACGTCGGATCCGCATCCGCCGATCTGGATCGGCGGCAACACCGGCGCCGCACGGCGCCGCGTCGCGGAGTTCGGCGCGGGCTGGTGTCCGTTCCCCGCGCCCGCCCTGCTCGCCCAGACTGCGCGCACCGCACCGATGGAGACCCTCGAGGACCTGAGGGCGGGGATCGCCGACCTGCACCGTCGCTGCGACGCCATCGGGCGCGACCCTGCGACGCTCGACGTCACGTTCACCAACGCAGCGGGCGGCGCGCCCGGTGACGACGACTTCGACGCCGACGCCTTCCTCGACGGCGCCGCCCAACTCGCCGCCATGGGCGTCACCTGGGTGCAGGTTCGGGTGCCCGGCGACAGCCTCGCTAGTGCCACCGATGCGATCGACCGGTTCGGCCGGCTCGTCATCGCAGCGGGCTGATCGCTCGCCGCCAGCCCGCCCGCCGCGAGCGTGCGCGAACTCGGGTTCTGACCCGGCGTGTCTGCCGCAAACACGCACGCTCGCGGGAGGATGGGGTACACAGGGTGCGACGACGACGGCTGGAGGCCCTGTGCGGCGGCTCAACGGTGTGGATGCCCTGCTGCTGTACAGCGAGGCGCCCGAGACGCACATGCACACGCTGAAGATCGGCGTGATCGACGTGTCGGGGATGCCGGGCGGGTTCACCCACGAACTGTTCCGCCGCATCGCAAGCGAACGGCTGCACCAGCTCAAACCCCTGCGCTACCAACTGGTCGACATCCCGTTCAAGCTGCACCACCCGATGTGGGTGGAGAACGCCGAGATCGACCTCGACTACCACCTGCGGCGGGTGTCGGTACCCACGCCGGGCGGGAGGCGCGAACTCGACCAGGTGATCGGCGAGATCGCCAGTACGCCACTGGATCGCAGCAGGCCGCTGTGGGAGATGTACGTCGCGGACGGACTCGCAGGCGACCGGATAGCGATCGTGCACAAGGTGCACCACGTGCTGGCCGACGGTGTCGCCTCGGCGAACCAGATGGCATGGGCGATCCAGCCGCATCCGCCGGAGTTGCCGACCCCCGCATTGCGCACCACCGATGCCGAGCGCACCACGGTCGGCCTGGTCCTGGCGGCGGGCCGCGACCACGCCAGACAGTTCCAGCGCCTGCCCGGACTGCTCGCCCAGACCGGGCTCGGCGTGCTGCGGGTTCGGCGCAGGGCCAGGGAGCGGGGTGCGACGGCTGGGCTCGCGTCGAACTTCAGGCCGCCGGACACCTTCCTCAACCACGTGGTGTCGCCGGGTAGGCGCTTCGCGACCACGCCGCTGGCGCTGTGCGACGTCAAGGAGACGGCCAAGGCGCTCGGGGTCACCCTCAACGACATCGTGCTCGCGGTCGTCGCGGGCGCACTGCGCTTGTTGCTCATCCGGTACGACGGCGCGGCCGACGCGCCGCTGATCGCGGGCGTGCCGGTCAGCTACGGCAACCCGGATCGATTGGTGGGCAACGAGTTCACGTACATGACGCCGTCACTGGCGGTGCACGTCGCCGACCCGGTGGAGCGGGTACGCCTGACCGGGACGGCGACGCGGATCGCCAAGGAGAACCACGAACTGCTCGGGCCCAGCCTGCTGCCGTCGTGGATGAACTACCTGCCGCCGTCGGTCGCGCCCGCCGCGTTCCGCTGGCAGTCCAAGCGCATGGGCACCAGCGCGGTCATGAACCTGACCATCTCCAACGTCCGCGGGCCGCGGGAGCGCGGCTCCATCGACGGCGCGTCGATCAGCGAGATCTACTCGGTGGGCCCGCTGGTGGTGGGCAGCGGCATGAACGTCACGGTGTGGAGTTACGTCGACCAGCTCGACGTCTCGGTGCTCACCGACGACCTGACGACCGACGACCCGCACGAGGTCACCGACGCGATCACCCGCGCGTTCGTCGAGACGCGGATCGCCGCGGGACTGTCGGGGGAACTGACGTCCGTCGGGAACGTGCTTCCTCCGGTGACCGTCTGACCGGTCGCCGTTTGAACGGGGCTAGCGGGTCCAGCCGCGCCGGCGCAGCCACCAGTCGCGGCCGACGAAGAAGAAGATGCCGACGGCGAACAGGATGACGAAGATGTCCTCGACGCGTCCGGTGTGGTTGCCGCGCAGCATCGTCAGCAGGAAGATGCCGATCACGATCCCGAAGACGTGGATGACGCGGGGACTCTCGCGCGACCATCCCCAGCCTGCCGAGGGCACGTCCTCGACGTCGACGCCGGTGTATCGCTCGACCTCGGTGTTGGCCACGGGTGCTCCTCACGGTCGGTGTTGTCGGTCATTCTGACATACGGGCCCGGCCCTACGACGGGGCGTCGTACAGAGGCTGGGCGGGGCCGCTCAGCGGATCCCCTCGTACCGGCGCAGCGCCTCGAGGCGCTCGACCTTGTGGTCGACGATCGGTTCGGGGTAGTCGTCGGTTCCCGCCTCGGGCAGCCACTGGCGCACGTACGCGCCGTCGGGATCGAACTTGTCGCCCTGGGTGGTCGGGTTGAAGACCCGGAAGAACGGTGCCGCGTCGGTGCCACAGCCCGCCGTCCACTGCCAGCCGTGCTGGTTGTTGGCCATGTCGCCGTCGACGAGCTGGTCGAGGAACCAGCGGGCGCCCCACTGCCAAGGCAGATGCAGGTCCTTCACCAGGAACGACGCGGTGATCATCCGCACCCGGTTGTGCATGAAGCCGCTCTCGGAGAGCTGCCGCATGCCCGCGTCGACGATCGGGAAGCCGGTGCGTCCCGCCTTCCAGGCCTCGAACCGCTCCTGCGCCTCCGGCCCCTCGTCGACTTCGATGCCGTCGAACGCCTTGTTCCAGTTCCACCACACGCTGTGCGGCCACTCGTTGAGGACCCCTGCGTAGAAGTCGCGGAACGCGAGCTCGCGCAGGTACGCCTGCGCTCCCTTGCCGCTGCCGAGGTCGGTCACCATAGTGCGCGGATGGATTGCGCCGAACTTCAGGTGCGCCGACATGCGGCTGATGCCGTCGATGTCGGGGCGGTTGCGATCGTCGGCGTAGTCGTCGAGCCGATGCGCGACGAAGTGCTTCCACGCCTTGCGCGCCGCCGTCTCACCCGCCGCGATGTCGATGTCGACGTCGACCCGTGGGATGTCCTCGTTCTCGACGCCGTCGACGGCGGACGGGTCGATCCACGTCGCCGTCTTCGGGCCGGTCTTCGCCGGCCCGCGCCAGCCATGCTGCTTCCACGCCGTGAAAAACGGGCTGAAGACCTTGTACGGCGTGCCGTCGTCCTTGGTGACGCGACCGGGCGAGACCAGATACGGCGAACCGGACCCCTCCAGCGGTACGTCGCCGAGCGCGGCGCGGACCTTCGCGTCGCGTTGGGTCCCGAACGGCGTGAAGTCCTCCGACACGTGCACCGCGGTGGCCCCGACCGCCTTAACCAACGCGGGGATTCGCTCCTCGGGGCGTCCGCTGGTCACCAGGAGCTTGCCGTCCAGACCGTCGCGAAGATCCCGCAACGCGTCGTAGAGGTAGCGCAGCCTGCGCGCGCCCGACGATGCGTGCAGGCGGGGATCGAGGACGAAGCAGGCCAGCACCTCGCCGTCGCCTGCTGCGGCGTCCAGTGCGGCAGGCAGATCGTGGAGGCGCAGGTCACGTCGGAACCACAGCAGCGTGGGCATGCCCTGTTCCTGCCCGGTTTCCCCGACGCGGAAACTACGAGGACGGATCGCGGGCGGCCGCAGCGGACGTCGTCGTCGACGGCGGGACCGTGCGCACCATCTGAGGAGACAGGTGGCGCGATCTGCGTGTCAGGTGGCGCGCATTGCGAGCGCGGTGTCGCGGACGTCGTCGTAGCTTTGGGTCAATCGAAAGCAATCGACGACCCATCGACTACCGAAGGACACCCATGAGCTGGTCAACGAAGGACATCCCCGATCTGCACGGCAAGGTCGCCGTGATCACCGGAGCCAACGGCGGACTCGGACTCGCGTCCGCCAAGGCGCTCGCCGGCCGAGGGGCCCACGTCGTGATGGCGGTGCGCAACGAGGCCAAGGCGGCAGACGCGCACGTCGAGATCATGGCCGCTCACCCCGGCGCGGCACTCGAGATCGTTCGGCTCGACCTCGGCTCGCTGGCGTCGGTCGCCACGGCTGCCAAGCAGATCGCAGCCGCCCATGACCGCATCGACATCCTGATGTGCAACGCCGGCGTCATGGCGCTGCCGGCGGGAACGACGGTCGACGGCTTCGACACCCAGATGGGCACGAACGTCTTGGGCCATTGGGCGCTGATCTCGCACCTGCTGCCGGTCGTCGTGGCGACGCCCGGCGCGCGGGTGGTGACGCTATCGAGTACCGCCCAACACGCGGGCCGCCCGATCGATCCGGCCGATCCGCACATGCGCGACGGCTTCGACGCATGGCGCATGTACGGCCAGACCAAGCTGGCGATGCGTCATCTCGCGGTTGGCTTGCAGGCGCAGTTCGACCGGGCGGGCGTCGACGCGAAGGCGCTGTCTGCCCAGCCGGGGCTGACGAACTCCGACCTCCAGACCACGACGCAGGCTCACGGCAGCGCGGGCCTGCTCGGCGCGCTCTCGGAGAAGCTGGTCAAGCTGACGGGCATGTCGACCGACCGCGGCGCGCTCAGTCAGTTGCGCGCGGCCGTCGACCCGGCGGCTCCCGGTGGCGGGTTCTACGGACCGCTGTTCGTCACCAACGGTCCGCCGGTGCGCAAGCCGCTGGTGCGGCCCGGCAGCGCCGGGGCGATTGAAACGCTGTGGCGCGTCGCCGAGTCCGAGACCGGCCTTCGGGTCGACGTGTCCGCCGCCGTGAGGACATGAGCGGTCTGCTCGCGCCGTTTCGGCTGTCGCTGCCGTTCGTTCGGGTCCTGCTCGCCGACCTCGGCGTGCGGCCGGCGGACCTCCTCGACGCAGCAGGGCTACCCGGCGACCTACTCAGTCGAGACGAGGCCGTGCTGTCACCCGCGCAGTACTACGCCCTGTTCGAATCGCTAGAGCAACTCGTCGGCGGCCGGGACCTGGCCATCACGGTCGCCGACACGCTCAGCCCGGAGGTGTTCGACCCGCCGATCTTCGCGGCGATGTGCAGCCCCAACCTGCACGTGGCGGCCGAACGCATCGCCGTCCATAAGCGGCTGCTCGGCCCGCTGCGCCTCCGGGTGACCGCGGATGCCGACGGGGTGGATCTCGAGATCACTTGGCCCGCAGGCGATCCGCCGCCTGCGGTGCTGCCGGTCGTCGAAGTGACCTTCTGGGTCGCCCTGGCCCGCTTCGGTACCCGCACCCAGGTGGTGCCCCAGCGCGTCGTCCTGCCGCGGCCCCCGCGCAACGTCGCCGCCGTCGAGGCGTGGCTTCGTATGAGGGTGGAACGGGGTGCCACCACTGCCGTCCGGTTCTCGCGGCTCGACGCCACCCGGCCGTTCCTGACCGCGAACGCAGGCATGTGGGAGTTCTTCGAACCCGAATTGCGCCGCCGCCTAGAGGATCTCGCCGCCGATGCGACCCTGCGCGCCAAGGTCCGCGCCGCGCTCGTCGAACTACTGCCCGCCGGTGCGGGCACCACCCATGGCGTCAGCCGCCACCTCGGCGTCAGCACCAGAACGCTGCAGCGCCGCCTCGGCGAGGAGGGCGTCACGTTCGGCGAGATCCTGGCCGACGTACGCGAGGAACTGGCCCGCCACTACCTGACGAAGTCCGCGCTGCCGCTGACCGAGATCGCGTTCCTCCTGGGCTACGACGATCCGAATTCGTTCCACCGTGCGTTCAACCGCAGGACGGGTCGCACACCACTCGGCGTACGGGCCACCGGCTGACGACGAAGGCGGCCCGGCCAACTGGCCGGACCGCCCTCGAAGTGGAGTGCTATTACATCGCGGGCTGCGCCGGCGGCATCAGCACCGTGTCGATGAGGTACACGTTGGCGTTGGCGGTCTGGACGTTGCCGCAGACGACCGATGCGTCGTTGACCTTCAGCTCGTTGCCCATGCCGGTGACGGTGACGTCCTTGCCTTCGACCGTCTTGTGCATCCCGGCCAGGTCGGCGGGCGCTACGCGTCCCGGGACCACGTGGTAGGTCAGGATGCTGGTCAGCAGGGGAGCGTCGGTCTTGAGCTTGTCGATGGTGGCCGGGTCGATCTTGGCGAACGCGTCGTCGGTCGGCGCGAACACCGTGAACTCACCGCCGTTGAGCGTGTCGACGAGGTTCACCTCGGGGTTGAGCTGGCCGGAGACGGCTGCGGTCAGCGTCTTGAGCATCGGGTTGTTCGACGCTGCGGTGGCGACGGGATCCATCGACATGCCGGCAACGGAGCCGGGGCCCACGGGGTTCTGCGCGGCGTAGCCTGCGCAGCCCGGGCCGACGAGTCCGGCTGCGGGATCAGCAGCGGCGGTGCCGCTCGAGAGGAGGATTCCTGCGAACGCCATGCCAGCGATCGAGGCGCCCGTCACGGCCTTCTTGGTGTGGTCCATCAGGTTCATTGCGGTAGCACCCTTCGATTGGTTTCGTTCGATGGTTCGGTGGGGCACGAGAGGCGCCCCGGCGCGAGCACGGGGATGATGCGCCGGGACGCCACTCGTGGGTTCAGGGGTGGATCTAGCCGGCGGCCGGCGGCATGAGGACGGTGTCGATCATGTAGACCGTCGCGTTGGCGGTCTGCACGCCACCGCACACCAGGCCGGCGTCGTTGACCTTCAGGCTCTCGCCCTCGCCGGTGACGGTGACGTTGGCACCCTGCACCGTCTTGTGCTCACCCGCGACGTCGGCCGGTGCGGCACCGGGGCCGGGCACGACGTGGTAGGTCAGGATGCTGGTCAGCAGATCCGTGTCGGTCTTGAGCGTCTCGAGCGTGGCCGGATCGATCTTCGCGAACGCCTCGTCGGTCGGCGCGAACACGGTGAACTCGCCGCCGTTGAGCGTGTCGACCAGGTTCACGTTGGGGTTGAGCTTGCCCGTGAGCGCCGAGGTGAGCGTCTTGAGCATCGGGTTGTTGGACGCGGCGGTGGCGACCGGGTCCATCGCCATGCCCGCAACCGAACCGGGGCCCGAGGGCACCTGCTCGGCGTAGGCCGCGCAGCCCGGGCCGACGAGGTTGGCGGCGGGATCGGCCATCGCGCTGCTCGACGGGGCCGAGGACGACGACGAACTCATCACGCTCGACGACGCGCTGCTCGCGCTGCTCGAGGTTTCATTGGCAGTTTCACTCGAACACGCAACTGCGCCGAAGGCGGCAATCGCGCTCAGGCTTGCTGCGGCGATCACCCTGCGGTGAGCTGAATTCATTGCTGATCACACTCCAATGTGTCTGGGGCTGCGGAGTCGCGGCCCTAGGTCGATGACGTGGGTGATTCGCGCTGACCTGGGGGCCGGATGGGACGAGGCGACTTGCGTCACAGTCGCGTCACAATTCGGACCTGTGCCAACCGGGCGGCACAATGAGTGAGTGACCACCGACGAGCGCACGCGCGGGCAGCGATGACCGGCGACCGGCTACGCGTCCTGGTGCTCGGTAGCACGGGGTCGATAGGGACCCAGGCGCTCGAGGTGATCGCGGCCAATCCCGACCGGTTCGAGGTCGTGGGTCTCGCCGCGGGCGGCGCCAACGCCGACCTGCTCGCCCGCCAGCGGACCGCGACCGGGGTCACGAACGTGGCGGTCGCCGACCCGGCCGCGGCCGAGCGGATGGGCGACGTGACCTACGCCGGACCCGACGCCGCCACCCGGCTCGTCGAGGAGACCGAAGCCGACGTCGTACTCAATGCCCTGGTCGGTGCGTTGGGCCTGCGGCCGACGCTCGCCGCGCTCGAGTCCGGCGCCCGGCTTGCGCTGGCCAACAAGGAATCCCTGGTCGCGGGCGGGCCACTCGTCGTCAAGGCCGCGGCACCCGGACAGATAGTCCCCGTCGACTCCGAACACTCCGCGCTGGCGCAGTGCCTGCGCGGCGGAACGCCCGACGAGGTGGCCCGGCTGGTGCTCACGGCGTCGGGTGGACCGTTCCGCGGCTGGACGGCCGATGCGCTGGACGCGGTGACGCCCGAACAGGCAGGCGCCCACCCCACGTGGTCGATGGGCCCGATGAACACGCTGAACTCGGCGTCGCTGGTGAACAAGGGACTCGAACTGATCGAGACGCACCTGCTGTTCGGCGTGCCGTACGAGCGCATCGACGTCGTCGTGCACCCGCAGTCGATCATCCACTCGATGGTCACCTTCGTAGACGGGTCGACGATCGCCCAGGCCAGCCCGCCCGACATGAAGCTGCCGATCGCCCTGGCGCTCGGCTGGCCCGCCCGCGTGCCCGGCGCTGCCGCGGCGTGCGACTGGACCACCGCCTCGACCTGGGAGTTCGAACCGCTCGACGACGAGGTGTTCCCCGCCGTCGACCTGGCCCGACACGCCGGAACGGTGGGTGGCTGCATGACCGCGGTCTACAACGCCGCCAACGAGGAGGCGGCCGAGGCGTTCCTGGCGGGTCGGATCGGCTTCCCGGCGATCGTGCGAACCATCGGTGACGTGCTGCACGCCTCAGACCAGTGGGCAGCCGAACCGGCTACCGTGGAAGACGTACTCGAAGCGCAGGACTGGGCCCGGGACCGGGCCCGCAGCGCTCTGGAACCCCACGCGAGCGCGACACAGGAGGTCTTGGGAACTCGATGATGTTCGTCACGGGCATCGTGCTCTTCGCCCTGGCCATCCTGATCTCGGTGGCCCTGCACGAATGCGGACACATGTGGGTCGCTCGCGCGACCGGCATGAAGGTGCGTCGCTACTTCGTCGGCTTCGGTCCGACGATCTGGTCGACCATGCGACCCAACCGGCTCGGCCAGACCGAATACGGCGTCAAGGCGGTTCCGCTCGGCGGGTTCTGCGACATCGCGGGCATGACGTCGGTCGAGGAACTGGCGCCCGAGGACCGCCCGTACGCGATGTACCGGCAGAAGGTGTGGAAGCGCGTCGCCGTGCTGTTCGCCGGGCCGGGTATGAACTTCATCATCGGCCTCGCGCTGATCTACGGCATCGCGATCGCCTGGGGGCTGCCCAACCTCCACCAGCCCACCAACGCGATGGTCGGCGAGACCGCGTGCGTGGCATCGCAGATCTCCAAGGAGGAGTTGGGCGAGTGCACCGGCCCGGGTCCCGCCGCGCTGGCGGGCATCCAGGCAGGCGACGTCGTGACCAAGGTCGGCGACACCGACGTGGCGAACTTCGACGAACTCGTCGCGACGGTCCGCAAGCTCGACGGCCCGACGGCGTTCACCGTGCGCCGCGACGAGAACGGACAGCAGCGCGAGTTCACCACCACCGTCGACGTGACCCGCGCCGACCGATTCACCTCGGCCGACGCCACCGCGCCGACTCCCGTCGGAGCCGTCGGCATCGCGCCCGCGACGTTCGGCCCGACGCAGTACAACCCGCTCTCGGCGGTGCCCGCGACGTTCGCGTTCACCGGCGACCTCGCGGTCGAGCTGGGCAAGTCGCTCGCGAAGATCCCCAGCAAGGTCGGCGCGCTCGTCGACGCCATCGGTGGCGCGGAACGCGACAAGGAGACGCCGATCAGCGTCGTCGGCGCCAGCATCATCGGCGGCGACACCGTCGACCGCGGCCTGTGGGTGATGTTCTGGTTCTTCCTCGCGCAGCTGAACTTCGTGCTGGGTGCGGTGAACCTGCTGCCCCTGCTGCCGTTCGACGGCGGCCACATCGCGGTCGCGACCTACGAGAAGCTGCGCGACATGGTGCGCCGTGCGCGCGGCCTGGTCGCCGGCGGCCCGGTGAACTACCTCAAGTTGATGCCCGCCACCTACGTCGTGTTGGCCGTGGTGGGCGCGTACATGCTGTTGACCGTCACCGCCGACCTGGTCAACCCCATCAGGATCTTCCAGTAGGAGAACTCGTGACCACCTCCATCGGCCTGGGCATGCCGGCGCCGCCGGCGCCCACCCTGGCACCGCGCCGAAAGACCCGACAGCTCATGGTCGGCGACGTCGGGGTCGGCAGCGACTACCCGATCGCAGTGCAGTCGATGTGCACCACCAAGACCCACGACATCAACGCCACGCTGCAGCAGATCGCCGAGCTGACCGCGTCGGGCTGCGACATCGTCCGCGTGGCGTGCCCGCGGCAGGAGGATGCCGACGCGCTGCCCGCGATCGCCAAGAAGGCGAACATCCCGGTGATCGCCGACATCCACTTCCAGCCCAAGTACATCTTCGCGGCCATCGACGCCGGCTGTGCCGCGGTGCGCGTGAACCCCGGCAACATCAAGGAGTTCGACGGCCGGGTCAAGGAGGTCGCGAAGGCGGCAGGCGCGGCGGGCATCCCAATCCGCATCGGCGTCAACGCCGGATCGCTGGACAAGCGGTTCATGGAGAAGTACGGCAAGGCCACCCCCGAGGCGCTCGTCGAGTCCGCCCTGTGGGAGGCGTCGCTGTTCGAGGAGCACGGCTTCGGCGACATCAAGATCAGCGTCAAGCACAACGACCCGGTCATCATGGTCGCCGCCTACGAGCTGCTCGCCTCGAAGTGCGACTACCCGCTGCACCTCGGGGTCACGGAGGCCGGTCCGGCATTCCAGGGCACCATCAAGTCGGCCGTCGCGTTCGGCGCGCTGCTCTCGCGCGGCATCGGCGACACCATCCGGGTGTCCCTGTCCGCGCCGCCGGTCGAGGAGATCAAGGTCGGCAACCAGATCCTCGAATCGCTCAACCTCCGGCCCCGCGGCCTGGAGATCGTGTCGTGCCCGTCGTGCGGACGCGCCCAGGTCGACGTGTACACGCTCGCCAACGAGGTGTCGGCGGGTCTCGAGGGCATGGACGTACCGCTGCGCGTCGCCGTCATGGGTTGCGTGGTGAACGGACCGGGCGAGGCGCGCGAGGCCGACCTCGGCGTGGCGTCGGGCAACGGCAAGGGCCAGATCTTCGTGCGCGGCGAGGTCATCAAGACCGTGCCCGAGTCGATGATCGTCGAGACGCTGATCGAAGAGGCCATGCGCATCGCCGAGCAGATCAACACGGAAGACGGCCCCGCGGCAAGTCCGAGCGGTGCACCCGTGGTGACCGTAAGCTGAGCACGACCCTGTGAGCGGGGTCACCGCTGACCGCATCGCCGCAGAAAGAGTCCCCATGTCGGCTCCTCCGCTCTTCCGCATCGCCGACGAGCGACGCGTGACGGTCGTGCGCGACGCCGCGGCGGTGCACCGCGTACTCGCCGAGGATCCGGTCGGCTCCTGCATGGTCGCCTCGCGGGTCGCCGATCACGGCGTGGATCCGACGGCCATCGGTGGCGAACTGTGGACGCGACGCGAGCCCACCCAGTCACTGTGCTTCGCAGGCGCCAACCTCATCCCGCTGCGCGGTGACGCGGCAGACGTCGTCGCATTCGCCGACAAGGCGATGAGCACGCCCAGGCGGTGCTCATCGCTGGTGGGACACGCCGATCTGGTGCTGCCCATGTGGGCTCGGCTCGAAAGGGCTTGGGGCCCAGCGCGTGACGTGCGCGACGACCAACCGCTGATGGCGCTCGACCGGGAGCCGACGTGCGCGCTCGACGCCGGCGTGCGTCCCGTGCGGATGGACGAGTTGGACGCCTACCTGGTCGCGGCCATCGACATGTTCATCGGCGAGGTCGGCATCGATCCCCGGCTCGGCGACGGCGGCCGCGGGTACCGCAGGCGCGTCGCGGGTCTTATCGCGGCGGGCCGCGCGTGGGCCCGGTTCGAGCGTGGCGAGGTCGTGTTCAAGGCCGAGGTCGGGTCTCAGTCGCCTGCCGTCGGCCAGATCCAGGGCGTGTGGGTGCATCCGGAGTGGCGTGGTCGCGGCATCGGCGCGGCGGGGACGGCGACCCTCGCCGGTGCCGTCGTGCGCAGCGGCCGCATCGCGAGCCTCTACGTCAACGCGTTCAACACGATCGCCCGCGCGACGTACGACCGGATCGGCTTCAGCCAGGTCGGCACGTTCGCCACCGTCCTGCTCGACTGAACTCCGGCCTGCCTCGCCGAGACGGAACCCACTGTCGTGCACAGGCGCGCCGAGCGACCGTGAATGCCGTCTCGGCGCGATCACCGGCTCGTCACGGTCGGATCTCGACGATCTCGGTGCGCCTCCGACGCATCCGGTCGTCACACTCTTAACATCAGCCTCAATGGCATCGATAACCTCATCTGTATCGCGCGTCGCAGCGCTGATGACGGTCACCGTCCTCGCCGCAGGCGCGCTCAGTGCATGCACCCCGAAACCGCAGGGCCCCGAGCCGACGGCGGAGGCCTTCTTCGCCGCGCTGGGAAAGGGCGACACCGCCGCGGCCGCCGATCTGGCCGACCAGCCCGCCGAAGCGCGCGAGGCGCTCAACGAAGCGTGGAAGGGCCTGCAGGCAACCTCCCTGGAGGCGACGGTCATCGGCTCGCGCTACGCCGAGGACACCGGCAGCGTGAAGTACCGCTACACGTGGCACCTGCCGAAGAACCGCACCTGGAGCTACGACGGTCAGCTCAACATGATCCGCGACGAAGGACGCTGGGAAGTCCGTTGGAGCGCAGCGGGTCTGCACCCCAAACTCGGACAGCACCAGACCTTCGCGCTGCGGTCGGACCCGCCGCGCCGGGCGTCGGTCAACGAACACGGCGGCACCGACGTGCTGGTGCCCGGCTACCGGTACGGCTACGCCCTCGACGCCCGCGCCGCCGGGGGCGAGTTGATGCCGACCGCCACCGCGGTGGCCGACGCGCTGCGCCCCTTCGACCCCGCGCTGAACGGCCAGCGCCTCGCCGAGCAGGCCAGTTCGTCGCCGCGCCCGATGACCCTGGTGACGCTGAACCAGGCCGACCACGACCGCGTCCAGGGGATGCTCGCCAACCGGCCCGGTGTGGTCGTCACCCCACAGCCCGACCTGCTGCCCACCGACGACGGCTTTGCGCCGGCCATCGTGAACCAGGTCAAGACCTCGGTCATGGACCAACTCGACGGCGAGGCCGGCTGGCGGATCGTCAGCGTGAACCAGAACGGCGCCGAGGTCGACGTGCTCAACGAGGTCCCAGGCGCGCCGGCACCCTCGGTGACGATCAGCCTGGACCGCGCCGTGCAGAACGCCGCGCAGGACGCCGTCGACATGGTCGGCAAGAAGGCCATGATCGTCGCGCTCAAGCCGTCGACGGGGGAGATCCTCGCGGTCGCGCAGAACGCCGCGGCCGACCAGGATGGCCCCACCGCGACCATGGGCCTCTACCCGCCCGGCTCGACCTTCAAGATCGTCACCGCCGGCGCCGCGATCGACCGCGACATGGCGACGCCCAACACCCTGCTTGGCTGCCCCGGCCACCTCGACATCGGGCATCGCACCGTGCCGAACTACGGCGGCTTCGATCTCGGCACGGTGCCGCTTTCACGCGCCTTCGCCAGCTCGTGCAACACGACGTTCGCCGAACTCGCCAGCAAGATGCCGCCGCGGGGCCTGACCAACGCTGCCGCGCAGTACGGCATCGGCCCCGACTACGTCGTCGACGGCATCACCACCGTCACCGGTTCCGTGCCGCCCACCGTGAACCTCGCCGAACGCACCGAGGACGGCTTCGGCCAGGGCAAGGTGCTTGCCAGCCCGTTCGGCATGGCACTGGTCGCGGCGACCGTGGCCGCGGGCAGGACGCCCGTGCCGCAGCTGATCGCGGGAAGGCCGACCGAGGTGATCGATGCAGGCGCACCCATCTCGCCGAAGATGGTCGACGGTCTGCGACCCATGATGCGACTGGTCGTCACCAACGGCACCGCCAAGGACCTCGGCGATGCGGGCGACGTGCGCGGCAAGACCGGTGAGGCCGAATTCGCAGGCGGCTCGCACGCGTGGTTCGCCGGATACCGCGGGGACATGGCCTTCGCAGCACTCATCGTCGGCGGCGGCAGTTCCGAGTACGCCGTGCGGATGGTCGGCGACATGTTCGGCGGACTGCCATCGGGCTACCTCGCCTGAAGCAGCGGTAACGTTGACGCTGCCATGACCGACGAGGACCTCTCCCGTTTACCGGCGGTGACAGCCGCGGACGCGCTGCGCATATCGGACGCCGACCGCAACGGCACGCTGCGCCGCCTGCACAACGCGGTCGCGCTCGGGCTCATCGACATCGACGAGTTCGAGGAGCGGTCCGCCGCGGTCGCGGGTGCCCGGCTGCAGGCCGAACTGGCCGCACTCGTGGGCGACCTGCCCGGTCCCGGCGCCATCGTCACCACCGCCACCGACCGTGTCGAACTGCGCGGCGTGCTGGGGTCGTTGAAGCGCCAGGGGGAGTGGGTGGTGCCCACCCGGCTCGCGCTGCATCGCCGCATGGGGTCAGTGGACCTCGATCTCACCAAGGCGCGCTTCGCCGGGCCCATCGTCGTCATCGAACTCGACATGAAGTTCGGCTCGGTCGACATCCGGCTGCCCGAGGGGGCCAGTGCCTCGATCGACGACGTCGAGGTGATCGTCGGCAGCGCGCGCGATCACCGCAAGGATGCGCCGGCCGAGGGCAGGCCGCACGTCATCCTCACCGGCCGCAGCGTGTGCGGGTCGATCGACATCCGCGGGCCGAGGCGCGCCGGGTTGGGTCGCATCCGCCGCGGCTAGGACTACCGGCGTTCGAGCACCGCGAAGGTGAGCGTGGCCCGCGTCGCGAGGCGCTGCCTGCCCGCGTCGTAGACGTCGACCGCGGTGACGATCAGCCGCCGTCCCGCCCGCACGATCGTGGCCTCGGCACGCGCGGGTCCGTCGACGATCGGCGCGAGGAAGTGCACGTTCATGTCGGCGGTGGTCACGTCCTTGCCCGCCCCGGCGACCTCGCCGGCCAGCCTGCCGGCCACGATGTCGATGAGAGTGGCCACCAGCCCGCCCTGCAGGGCGCCGCGGATGTTGACCAGATCGGGGCGGTTGTCCATCTCGATCACCAGCCGCTCGTTGCCCTGGTCGAGGCATTCCTCGACGTCGCGCATGCCGAGTCGGCGCAGGATGTGTCCCTCTTCGATCACCGCCGTACGGTAACACCATTACCGCTGGTGCCCGCCGGTCCCCGCGCCGACCAATTAGGCTGGTCCGATGGCTGTACGCACTGCTCTGAGCCCCGGTGACCTCTCGCCGACACTGCCGGTCCCCGCCGCGATCCCGCGGCCGGAGTACGCATGGAAGCCGACCGTGCGCGAAGGCGACGAACCGTGGGTGCAGACACCCGAGGTGATCGAGAAGATGCGCGTCGCCGGACGCATCGCGGCGAACGCGCTGGCCGAGGCGGGCAGGGCCGTCGCGCCCGGTGTCACCACCGACGCACTGGACCGCATCGCGCACGAGTACATGGTCGACCACGGCGCCTACCCGTCGACGTTGGGCTACAAGGGATTTCCGAAGTCCTGCTGCACGTCGCTCAACGAGGTCATCTGCCACGGCATCCCCGACTCGACGGTGATCTCCGACGGCGACATCGTCAACATCGACGTCACCGCCTACATCGACGGGGTGCACGGCGACACCAACGCCACGTTCCTGGCCGGCGACGTGTCCGAGGAACACCGGCTGCTCGTCGAGCGCACGCACGAGGCCACGATGCGCGCGATCAAGGCCGTCAAGCCGGGGCGCGCGCTCTCGGTGGTCGGCCGGGTCATCGAGGCCTACGCGAACCGATTCGGCTACAACGTCGTTCGCGACTTCACCGGCCACGGGATCGGCACCACCTTCCACAACGGTCTGGTGGTCCTGCACTACGACCAGCCCGCCGTCGAGACCGTCCTCGAACCCGGGATGACCTTCACCATCGAGCCGATGATCAACCTCGGTGGCCTGGACTACGAGATCTGGGACGACGGCTGGACCGTGGCCACCCGCGACAAGAAGTGGACCGCGCAGTTCGAGCACACCCTGGTGGTCACCGACGACGGAGCCGACGTCCTGACGCTGCCGGATAGGTGAGCGGCGCGCTGCTGGTCGCAGGCACCACGTCGGACGCGGGCAAGTCCATGGTGGTCGCCGGTCTGTGTCGGCTGCTGGCGCGCCGCGGGGTGCGGGTCGCACCGTTCAAGGCGCAGAACATGTCGAACAACTCGGCGGTCACGGCCGACGGCGGCGAGATCGGCCGCGCCCAGGCGATGCAGGCGCGTGCGGCGGGTCTGGCGCCCAGCACGCGGTTCAATCCCGTCCTGCTCAAGCCCGGCTCCGACCGCACGTCGCAACTCGTCGTCCGGGGCAAGGTCACCGGGACGGTCAGGGCGGGGGACTACTTCCGGCACCGCGCGCACCTCAGCGAGATCGTGCTGGCCGAATTGACCTCGCTGCGAGGCGAATTCGACGTCGTCGTGTGCGAGGGTGCTGGTTCGCCTGCCGAGATCAACCTCCGTGCAACCGATCTGGCCAACATGGGATTGGCGCGAGCGGCGGATCTCCCCGTGGTCGTGGTCGGCGACATCGACCGGGGCGGGCTGCTCGCGCACCTGTTCGGCACCGTCGCGGTTCTCGAACCCGACGATCAGCGACTTATCGCCGGCTTCCTGGTCAACAAGTTTCGCGGTGACCCCGCGCTGCTCGCGCCGGGTCTGGACCAGTTGCGAGAATTGACCGGTCGCCCCACCTACGGCGTGGTGCCGTACAGCGACGACCTGTGGCTCGACGCCGAGGACTCGCTGTCGGTCGACGTCCACCGCACGGTCGGCAGGCCGCGCGCGCCGCACGGTACGGAGTGGCTGACCGTGGCTGCGATTCGGCTGCCGCGGATCTCGAACACCACCGACGTCGAGGCGCTGGCGTGCGAACCCGGCGTGCTGGTGCGGTGGGTCGCCGACCCCGCCGACCTCGCCGACGTCGACGTGGTGGTGATCCCGGGGAGCAAGGCGACGGTGTCGGACCTGCGGTGGTTGCGCGAACGGGGTCTGGCCGACGGCATCGCCGCCCATGCCGCGTCCGGGCGTGCCGTGCTGGGAGTCTGCGGTGGCTTCCAGATGCTGTGCCGCCGGATCGACGATCCCGTCGAGTCGGGCAGCGTCGACGTCGACGGTCTCGCGCTGCTGGACGCGGACATCGAGTTCGACGCGGAGAAGACGCTGCGGCACTGGGAGATCCCGTTGCACGGTTACGAGATCCACCACGGCAGGGTGGCGCGCAGCGTCGACGACGACTGGCTCGGGATCGGCATCCGGCGGGGATGCGTCTATGGCACGCACTGGCACGGCCTGCTCGACAACGACGACGTCCGCCGAACGTGGCTGGCCGATGCGGCTGCGGCTGCCGGGCGGCACGGCTTCACCGTCGCCGACGACGTCGACGTCCAAGCGCGCCGCGACCGGCAACTCGACCTCACCGCAGACCTGCTCGAGCAGCACGTGGACGTCGAGGCGTTGCTCGGGCTGGCCAGGCACGGGCCCCCGCGACGGCCGATCATCGCCTCGACGCTCCAGTAGCGTGGAACCGTGACCGGCCGTTCCCGGCGATCGAGTGCCCGCGTCGCCGCGCTGGTGGTCGTGGCGGTGATCGGTGGCGGCTGCGCTCCGCTGTTCGACGGCACCGTCGTCGGGGGCAGCCCGAGTTGGCCCGGTGCACGGCTCGAGCGCGGCGTCCTGCGTGCCGAGGACTTCCCGCCCGGCGTCCGGTACGACCGCGCCGAGGCCGACCCGAGTAGGGCCGACGGCGCAGGCGCACCGCCTCCGATGCTGTCGAAGCCGACCGGGTGCACCGATGGACTGACCCGGGTCATCGCGGGGTCGGCTGAGCGCGGCCCGGGCAGCGCGATCGAGTACGTCGTCGGCTATGACGGCGCGCGAATCTCGATGACCGTGCTGTCGTGGCGCCTCGACATCGACGCGCTGGCCGCGGAGGCGCAGCGGTGTGCACGATTCGAGGCCTTCTTCGATTCGTCGTCGCCGGGAATTCCGATGACCACTTCTCGGTTGAGCACCACGAGCGCCGACACGCTGGCGTACCAACAGACGATGCGTCTCGGCAGTACCGAGAGCAGCGTCTACTTCTGGTTCGGCAACGTCGGTTCATCGGCGTTGTTCGGCATCGCGTTCCCTACGCCGAATCCCGACATCGAAGTCAAAGCCGAGTTGCCCCAGACGTTTATGGAGATCGCGACTCGGCAGGCCGCTCGCCTGGAGACCGGCTGAGCGTCGGGTTCGAGACCGGTTGAAACCCGCACCCGGCATGATCATTGCCTGTAGCGTGGCCGGATGCCTTCGACCGTTCTCACCGTCGACGGGTTCGCCGCAACCGTCGACGTCTCAGGCCCCGAACAGGGGTCGGTGGTGGTACTGCTCGGCGCCGCGCACCAGGGGCCGTCGGCCTACGACGGCGTGTGCCAACGCCTGCACACCGCGTCGCTCAAGACCATCGTGATCGGCCCGGACCCCAACCTGTCGGCGAAGTCGGTCATCGGCATACTCGACGCGCTCGGCGTCCGGTGGGCGCTGCTCGTCGGCGACCGGGTGGGGGGCGAGCTGGCGTGGGAGCTGGCCGCCACGCGTCTCGATCGCTTCATCGGATTGGTGGTGGTCGATCGCGGCCACCCGTGCGTGGCCGATCAGGCAGGCATCGTCCGCGACGCCGACTGTCCGCCCGTCGAGGTGAATACGACCGCGCTGGTCAGCTCGCCGGCCGCTCGCGCGGTGGCCAGGGCCAGCCAGCGCTACGTGTACGGCGACTACCGCCTCGTCGAGTTGCTCGGTCGTCGCAATGCCCAGGAGTCCACGGCCCAGCTGGCGGCCGAGATCGTCATGCGGACCTCTACCTGGTGATCGCCGGCCGTCGGCTCAGCCGACGTGCCGCCACGCCTTCGGCCAGCAGCAGCCAGAATCCCGATTTCGGCATCGCCAAGGCACCGACGGCGCCCATCGCGGTCATGCCGTTCGCGATCGGGCGGATCGCCCCGTCGGCTGCACTGCTGTGTCGCAGGCCTGCACCCAGGGTCGTGAACGCCGCACCCGACATCAGGAACCACAGCGCGGTCTCCCGCCGGCCCCGCTCTGCCCCGTTCAGCCGTGGGTTCGCCACGGCGTCGACCAGGCCGTCGTGCACGAATCCGGCGAGCTGGCGGCGGTAGAGCCACGCTCCGATCAGGTTGTGGCCGATGCCGGTTGCGATGGTCGCAGCGGCGACGCGATGCAGGTGATTGGTGGTCATGGTTGCCCTCCGGTGTCGGTTCCATACGCCCCCGTATGGATGTCCATACGGTACCGTATGGCGATGCCGCCGAAAAGACCTTCGGGCACCGTGACGCGCGAGGACTGGGCCGCCGCTGCACTACGAGCGCTGCGAACCGGTGGGCCGTCGGCGGTGCGGGTCGAGGCGCTGGCCCGCACGCTCGGAGTCTCGAAGGGCTCCTTCTACTGGCACTTCGCCGATCGTCGAGCATTGCTGGAGACGGCCATCGACTCCTGGGAGGCCGAGAACACCGAGGCGATCATCGCCGAGTCCGAGCGCGGGGAGGGTGCGGCCGACAAACTCCGGCGCCTCCTCACCCGCGTGGTGTCGACGTTCGACGGCACCGTGGCACCCGGTGAGCTGATGCTCTATCTCGAAGCCGGCGGCGAGGGCGTCACGGCGTCGGTCGAGCGCGTGGTCGCGCGCCGCCTGGACTACGTCGCGGGCCTGCTCGTCGAACTGGGCCAGCCCGACGCCGAGGCGCAGCGCCGAGCGGCGATGGCGATCACGCTGACCGTCGGCATCTACCAGCTGAGCATTGGGGCGCCCGGGCCGCTGGCACGACGGTCGTTGTCGGAGAACGCATTCGTCGACACGCTCTACGACGCGCTGACGCGGTGACGCGTCACGGCTTGTCCAGCACGACCTCGTCACCGGTGCCGCTGAGGTCGACCTGCTTGATCGGACCGGTGAACCACTTCTTCACCGATGCGTGCCAGTAGATCCACAACAGGAGCAACACCCCACCGACCAGTAGCGGCGTGTAGTTCACGTACTTCCACTCGAACGCGTCGCCCCAGGGCACGCCGCCCGAGGACGTCGGGAACATCGCGATGATCGAGGTGATGACGATCTCGACGACCGCGACCGGTGCCATCCACCTGTGGTGTCCGCGCAGGTTCCACTTGCCCACCGCGAAGTCGTCGCCCATCCGCCAGCGCAGGAAGATCGGTACGGCGAAGCAGAGGTAGAGGCCGACCACGCCGATCGACACCACGGCGAAGAAGGCGACGGGCACCGGAGCGCCGTTGATGTCCACCTCGACGAGGGCTGGCAGCGTGATGACCATTGCGAGAACCGCCGTGATGATGACGCCGTTGGCCGGGATCTTGTTCCTGCTCACCTTCGACCACAGTTGGTGGCCGGGCACCGCGCGGTCGCGGCTGAAGGCGAACAGCATGCGCGACGAACTGGTCTGGCACGCGGTGGTGCAGAAGAACTGGCCCGCCGTCGAGATCAGCAGGATGATCGCCACCCACTGAGAGTCCAGCGCCTGGTTGAAGATGCCGACCACCGCGCCGCCGCCCGCCGACACCGCGTCGGAGTCGTTGACGGCGAACAGGAACGTCAGCAGCAGGATCCAGCCGCCGATGGCCGAGTAGAAGATCGACCGCCAGATGCCCTTGGCCGCACCGTCTGCCGCGCTCTTGGTCTCCTCCGACAGGTGCGCCGAGGCGTCGTAGCCGGTGATCGTGTACTGCGTGAGGATCGCCGAGATGGGGAGCACGAACAGCAGGAAACCGATGCCCGAGGTCTCGCCGCCGAACATGCCGCTGTTGTTGATGGTCTTGGCGAACACGTCACCGAAGCCAGCGTGCTGCTCGGGCAGCAGCCACAGGATCAGGATCACCGCGGAGGCGCCCGCGACGTGCCACCACACCGAGACGTTGTTGATGACGGCGAGCAGGTGCGACGAGAAGATGTTGATCAGCGCCGATATCGCCAGGATGACGACGAACAGGACGAAGGTCCTCGTCAGGCTGTATCCGTTGAGCCACGTCTCGCTGAACGTGCCGAGCGTGAGGTCGAGGAAGGTTGCGCAGCCGTAGGCAACGGACGCCAGGATCGCGATCAGGCCGATCAGGTTGAGCCAGCCGGTGTAGAAGCCGGCCTTCGGCCCGCCCAATTTCGCCGCCCACCAATAGATTCCACCGGACGTCGGGTAGGCCGAGACCAGCTCGGACATGCACAGGCCGATGATCAGGATGAACACCGAGACGATCGGCCAGCCCCATGCGATGGCGGCGGGGCCGCCGTTGTTCCAGCCGAGGCCGAACGAGGTGAAGCAGCCCGCCAGGATCGAGATGATCGAGAACGAGATGGCGAAGTTGCTGAACCCGGACCAGGACCGGTTCAACTCCTGGGTGTAGCCCAGCGAGGCGAGGTGTCGTTCGTCGTCGTCCAGTAGTTCATGACCCTCTGGCACTGTCGTACCCCTTCTGGAGTTCCGAGCCCGGACTTGACGCCGCGCACTGCCTAGGGAGAATAGGACCGTATTGGTCTGCTGTCCTACCTTTGGGCGTGACAGTCGTGTAAATCTGTACTGGTCGACTCGGGTGCACCGCCATCCAATGGTTGACTTTCCGACATGTCCGACAGGGGAGAGCCCGTGACGCCCAAGAGCAGCAGTACGCCCGGCATGTTGTCGCAAACCGAATTGGAACGCCTCGTCGCCGCGGGCGAGCTGGACACCGTGGTCGTGGGCTTCACCGACATGCAGGGCCGGTTGATCGGCAAACGCATCTCGTCGCGCCTGTTCGTCGACGACGTCGCAGCGCACGGCGCCGAGTGCTGCAACTACCTGCTCGCGGTCGACGTCGAGAACAACACCGTCGACGGCTACGCGATCTCGAGCTGGGAGACCGGTTACGGCGACATGGTGATGACGCCGGACTTCTCGACGCTGCGGCTGCTGCCGTGGCTGCCCGGCACGGCACTGGTCATGGCCGACCTGTCGTGGACCGACGGCAAGCCCGTGGATCAGGCGCCCCGCACCATCCTGCGCACGCAGCTCGACCGGTTGAGCGAACGCGGCATGGGCGCGGTCGCCGCGACCGAACTCGAGTTCATGGTGTTCGACGACTCCTACCGCGACGCCTGGAAGGCCGACTACCGCAACCTCACGCCCGCAACCGACTACAACATCGACTACGCGATGCTGGCGTCGACGCGGATGGAGCCGCTGCTGCGCGACATCCGGCTCGGCATGGAGGGCGCAGGCATGTACTGCGAGGGCGTCAAGGGCGAATGCAACCTGGGGCAGCAGGAGATCGGCTTCCGCTACGACGAGGCGCTGGTCACCTGCGACAACCACACCATCTACAAGAATGGTGCCAAGGAGATCGCCGACCAGCACGGCAAGAGCCTGACGTTCATGGCGAAGTTCGACGAGCGCGAGGGCAACAGCTGTCACATCCACATCTCGTTCCGCGGACAGGACGGTAGTGCGGTGTTCGCCGACGACGACGACGAACTCGGCATGTCGGCGATGTTCCGCAGCTTCATCGCAGGCCAGCTCGCCACACTGCGCGAGTTCAGCCTCTTCTACGCACCGAACATCAACTCCTACAAGCGGTTCGCGGACGGCAGCTTCGCGCCCACGGCCGTCGCATGGGGCATGGACAACCGCACCTGCTCGCTGCGCGTCGTCGGACGCGGACCGGGCATGCGCATGGAGTGTCGCGCGCCCGGTGGCGACGTCAACCAGTACCTCGCCGTCGCCGCGTTGATCGCCGGCGGTCTGCACGGCATCGACGAGGGGCTGGAACTGCCCGAGATGACCGTCGGCAACGCGTATACCTCAGGCGCCGAACGGCTTCCGACCACGCTGGCCGAAGCCGCCGACCTGCTCGACGGCTCGACCATCGCCCGCGCGGCCTTCGGTGACGCCGTAGTGGACCACTACCTGAACTACGCGCGCGTCGAACTGAAGGCGTACAACGCCGCCGTGACCGATTGGGAGAGGCGCCGTGGATTCGAACGGCTCTAGGCCCGTTACATCTCCCGGGTCGCTTCGCGCCTGCCCGCCGGTTCTCGGGCTGACGACCTATCTGCAGCAGGCTCAGACCGGGGTGTGGGACGTGCGGGCGAGCTTCCTGCCCGCCATCTACGTCGAAGGCGTCACCCGGGCGGGTGGCATCGCGACGCTGTTGCCGCCGCAGCCGGTGGACGCCGGCATCGTCGACAGGGTGCTCGACGGTCTCGACGGGCTGATCGTGACCGGCGGCCGCGACGTGTCGCCCGCGAGCTACGGCCAGCAGCCGCATCCGAGCACCGACCAACCTGCCGACGACCGCGATGCGTGGGAGTTCGCGCTGTTGCGCGCCGCGCTGGCGCGACGGCTGCCGGTGCTCGGGATCTGCCGCGGCGCACAGGTATTGAACGTCGCTCTCGGCGGCACACTGCACCAGCACCTGCCCGACGTGCTCGGCCACGGCAGACACCAGGTGGGCAACGCCGTCTTCACGACGACCGCCGTCCGCACCGTGCCCGGCACGCGGCTGGCGAGCCTGATCGGCGAGTCCTCCGAGGCGCAGTGCTACCACCACCAGGCGATCGACCGTCTTGGCGACGGCCTGATCGTGGCCGCGCGCGACGCTTCGGACGGCGTCATCGAGGCCGTCGAGGTGGATCCGCGAGCGCACCCCGACAGCTGGGTCCTGGCCGTGCAGTGGCATCCCGAAGAACGCCTCGACGACCTGCGGCTGTTCGCCGCCGTGGTCGCGGCGGCGGCGCACTACTCGCCCAACGCTTCCCGACATGCACCGGTACGCACAGGAGAAAGGGTCTGATGACGAGCAGCACGCTGATCAATCCGGCGACCGAGGAGGTGTTGCGCACCGTCGAACAGCTCGACGTCGACGCCGTCGACGACGCCGTGGCGCGCGCCAGGGTCGCCCAGAAGCGGTGGGCCAAGGCGGCTCCCGCCGAGCGTGCGGCCGGCCTACGGGCCTTCGCGGCCGTCGTCGACGCCCACGTCGACGAGCTGGCCGCCCTCGAGGTGGCCAACTCGGGGCATCCGATCGGCAATGCCGAGTGGGAGGCCGGTCACGTCCGCGACGTTCTCCAGTTCTACTCCGCGAGCCCGGAACGCATGGCGGGCAAGCAGATTCCCGTCGCCGGCGGACTCGACGTGACGTTCCACGAGCCGCTCGGGGTGGTCGGGGTCATCACCCCGTGGAACTTCCCGATGACCATCGCGTCGTGGGGCTTCGCTCCCGCACTCGCAGCGGGGAACGCCGTGCTGATCAAGCCGGCGGAATGGACGCCGCTGACCACGATCCGACTCGGCGAACTCGCCGTGGAGGCGGGGCTCGATCCCGATCTGTTTCAGGTGCTGCCCGGTCGCGGGTCGGTCGTCGGCGAGCGCTTCGTCACCCACCCGGATGTCCGCAAGGTGGTGTTCACCGGTTCGACCGAGGTGGGGACGAGGGTGATGGCCGGCGCCGCGGCGCAGGTCAAGCGCGTGACCCTGGAACTCGGTGGCAAGAGCGCCAACATCGTGTTCGACGACTGCGATCTGGAGAAGGCCGCAGCCACAGCTCCGTACGGCGTATTCGACAACGCCGGTCAGGACTGCTGCGCCCGCAGCCGGATCCTGGTGCAGCGCAGCGTCTTCGACCGGTTCATGGAGCTGCTCGAGCCCGCAGTTCAGGGCGTCGCGGTCGGCGACCCCACCGACAGGGGCACCGAGATGGGCCCGCTGGTCTCCAAGCCGCATTGGGAGTCGGTGCGCGCCTACGTGCCCGACGACGCGCCGGTGGCGTTCCGCGGGTCGGCGCCGCAGGGCCCCGGCTACTGGTTCGCGCCGACGGTGCTGACGCCGCAGCGCACCGATCGGACCGTCACCGAGGAGATCTTCGGACCCGTCGTGGCAGTGCTTCCCTTCGACGACGAGGCCGATGCGATCGAACTGGCCAACGACAGCCCCTACGGCCTGTCCGGATCGATCTGGACCGACAACCTGTCGCGTGCCATGCGCGTCTCGCGCGCCGTGGAGGCAGGCAACCTGAGCGTGAACTCGCACTCGTCGGTGCGCTACAACACCCCGTTCGGCGGCTTCAAGCAGTCAGGCCTCGGCCGCGAACTCGGACCCGACGCACCGCTGCACTTCACCGAGACCAAGAACGTCTTCTACGCAGTATCGGAGGAAAGCTAGACATGGACCTGACCAAGCGATTGGCCGGCAAGGTCGCCGTCATCACCGGCGGAGCCAGCGGCATCGGTCTGGCCACCGCCAGGCGGATGCGCGCCGAGGGCGCCACCATCGTGATCGGTGACATCGACCCGGCGACGGGAAAGACCGTCGCCGACGACCTCAACGGCACCTTCGTCCAGGTCGACGTCTCCGACCAGGTCGCGGTGGACAACCTGTTCGACACCGCCGCGCAGACCCACGGCTCGGTAGACATCGCCTTCAACAACGCGGGCATCAGCCCGCCGGAGGACGATCTCATCGAGAACACCGGCATCGAGGCGTGGGACCGGGTGCAGGACATCAACCTCAAGTCGGTCTTCTTCTGCTGCAAGGCCGCACTGCGGCACATGGTGCCCCAGCAGCGTGGGTCGATCGTCAACACGGCGTCGTTCGTCGCGGTCATGGGCTCGGCGACGTCGCAGATCTCCTACACCGCGTCCAAGGGTGGCGTGCTGGCGATGTCACGCGAACTGGGCGTGCAGTATGCGCGCCAGGGCATTCGGGTCAACGCCCTGTGCCCCGGCCCGGTCAACACCCCGCTGCTGCAGGAGCTGTTCGCCAAGGACCCCGAGCGGGCGGCGCGCCGGCTCGTCCACGTTCCCGTGGGGCGCTTCGCCGAGCCGGAGGAGCTGGCGGCCGCGGTGGCGTTCCTCGCCAGCGACGACGCATCGTTCATCACCGCATCGAGCTTCCTGGTCGACGGCGGCATCAGCGGCCACTACGTGACACCGCTGTAAGGGACGACGATCCCATGACCGAGCCGCAGCCGACGCCCGAGCGCTCCGACGCGGAGGCGGCGGCTGCGACACTGCTTCGTCCGGTGCGGCTCGGCAATGCGTTCGAGGACACCGTCGGGCGGCTGCTCGAGACGATCCGGCTCGGCGTGCTGGCACCGGGGGAGTCGTTGCCCCCGGAACGCGAACTGGCCACCCGGCTCGGCGTCAGCCGCGACACGGTCCGGGAGGCCATCAAGTCGCTGGCCGAGGCGGGTTACCTGGTGTCGCGGCGGGGACGGTACGGCGGGACGTTCCTGGCCGACGAGCTGCCCACGCCCAGTCCCGACGGGATCCGGTTCAGCCGCGCCGACATCGACGATGCACTGCGCCTGCGCGAGATCCTCGAGGTGGGGGCGGCTCGCATGGCGGCAGGCCGCACGCTGACCGCCGGTGACCGGGAGACGCTGTGGGGCAAGCTGTGCGACGTGCGGGCAGCGCCACCGGAGGACTATCGACGGCTCGACTCGCGGCTGCACCTGGCGATCGCCGAGGTCGCGGGAACGCCGTCGCTGGTGCCGCTGGTCGCCGACAACCGCATGCGGCTCAACGAGCTACTCGACCAGATCCCGCTGCTGTCACTGAACATTGCCCACTCCGACGAGCAGCACGAGGCGATCGTGATGGCGATCCTCGCTGGCGACGCCCAGGCCGCCGCCGACGTGATGACCGCGCACGTGTGGGGCTCGGCTGCGCTGCTGCACGGGTTCCTGGACTAGCACCGACGGGCGACGGCCTGCGCGTTTCATCGCCGCTTCACCGCCTCTGCATCGACGACTCCGAGGGTTGTGTCACCTTGCACACCCACGACGAGTTCGGAGCAGACCATGAACGACTTCCCCAGCAGTGACGAGGTCCGCAGGACGCGGCACCGCCGGTACCGGACGGCATCCGGGTGCGTCGGACGCACGGGGACGCTGGCCGTGGTGCTCGGCGTCGGCGTGGTGCTCGCCGCCCCGTCCGACGCACCCGCGCCGAAACCGGTTGCGCGACACTCGGTCGCGCTCGGTGTCGCGCCGGTACCGGCGACGCCCGAGCGCAGGCACCACGAGCCGGGCCGGTTCCACTCCGAGGCCCCGGTCACCTCGGCGCCGACCGTGCCGGGGGCATGGGCGTCACCTCGCCCGGCGACCGCCGCCGATGGGTGGGCGACCCCGCTCGGCACGGCGTCCGTCACGGCGCCCGGTGCGACGACGGGCACGGGCGCGGTACCGGAGCCGGCTCGCGCCAGCACGGCGACGCACCGGCGGGACGGCCGGTCACCAGAGGCGCGGATCGTCACCGGCGTGCGTCCGTCGACGGCAGCCGAGGCCGCGGTGTGGCGATCGGCGATCGCCGTGGCCCCCACGGTGACCCTGGCACCGGCTGCGGGCGACCCGATCAGCGCCTTCATCCGGTTGTTCGTCGGCGACGGTCTGGCTCCCGGTGAAAACGGCGGCCTGCTGATCGGCAACGGTGCCGCAGGCGGTCCGGGCCAGGCGGGCGGCCGGGGAGGGCTGCTGTTCGGCAACGGCGGCGCCGGGGGTGCCGGGATCGCCGGGCAGGCCGGTGGGAACGGCGGCGTCGCAGGGTTGTTCGGCAATGGCGGCGCCGGGGGTATCGGCGGATTCGGCGCGCGGGGCGGCAACGGCGGCAACGCCGGGGTGTTCGGCAACGGCGGCGCGGGCGGTTCGGGCGGTGACGCCATCGGGCCGCTGTCCGGAGACCAGACGGGCGGTCACGGTGGCAACGGCGGCAGCGGCGGCGCGCTGGCGGGCCACGGCGGCAGGGGCGGCGACGGCGGTGACGCCAGCACGTCCGACGGCACGACGAACGGCGGCACGGGTGGGCGCGGCGGCACGGCCGGTCAGTTCGGCAACGGTGGCAACGGCGGGACGGGTGGCGACGCGACCACGGCCGGCAACGGCTCGTCCAACTCGGGAGCAGGTGGCGACGGCGGGGACGCGCAACTGAGCGGCAATGGTGGCCGGGGCGGCGACAGCGGGACGGCGATCAACGTGGGCGGCAACGTCGGAGCCAACGACGCCAACGGCAACGGTGGCGGCAACGGTGGTGACGGGGGCGTCCTCGGAGTCGGCGGCAGCGGTGGACGTGGCGGCAGCTCGCAGGCCGCAGCGGGTCCGGCGGCCGGCGGCACCGGAGGCGATGGCGGCGCCAGTGGCGCGGGTTCACGCGGCGGTGCCGGCGGTGACGGCGGCACTGCGACGTCGAGCACGAACACCGCCAGCGGCGGCAACGGGGGCAACGGTGGTGACGGCGGCGCAGGGGCGAGCGGTGGTTCCGGCGGGTCCGGGGGCGCAGGCACGGGCAAGACCCCGGGCAGCCGCAACGGGACCGACGGCGACGACGGCGCCGACGGGTAATGCGTCGGCACCGGCAGGGCGTCTCTGGTTGAGGTGTTTCGCTGACAGGCGGTCCCGGCGTGGTGGACGCTGTACGCGATGTCGGTCGAGTTCCGCGTTCTCGGCGAGGTCGAGGTCCGCGTGGACGGACGGCGCCTCGAGATCGGGCATGCCCGCCAGTGCTGCGTGCTGGCGGCCTTGCTCGTCGACGCGAACCGGCCGGTGTCGGTGGACCAGCTCGTCGAGCGGGTCTGGGCGGAGCGGCCACCACACCGGGCCCGCAATGCGCTGTCGGCGTATGTCTCCCGGCTCCGGCACTCGTTGCACCCGGCGGACGGCGTCAGCATCGGCCGAGGGTCGGTCGGCTACACGATGGTGGTCGCACCGGATTGCGTCGATCTGCACCTGTTCCACGCCAAGGCATCTCGCGCGCGCGCGACGACCGACCCGGCGAGTGCGTCGGAAGCGTTCGACGAGGCGCTGGCGCTCTGGCGCGGGGAACCGTTCGCAGGCTTGGAGACACCCTGGATCGCCGATCTGCGCGCCGCGCTCGAGGTCGAACGCTTCTCGATCGTGCTCGACCGCAACGATGCCGCGCTGGCGGCGGGCAGGCACGCGGAACTGCTGGCGGACATGTCCGTCGCGATCACCACCCACCCGCTCGACGAGCGGCTGGCCGGTCAGCTGATGCTCGCCCAATACCGTTGCGGCAGGCAGGGCGACGCCCTGGACACCTACCGCCGGATGCGCGACCGGCTGGCCGACGAGCTGGGCATCGACCCGTGCCCCGCGCTGCGGGCCGTCCATCAGGAGATCCTGGAGGGAGCGGCGGCCGCGCCGACTCCGACCCCGACACCGACGCCGGTGCCGGTGTCGCCACCGCCGGACCGCCCGCGCGCACCGACCACGGGAGGCAGGAGGGGAAACCGATTCGTCGGCAGGACTACCGAACTCGAGCGCATCGCGGCATCGATCAGGCCCGGTGCGGTGCTGACCCTGACCGGCGTGGGCGGGGTCGGCAAGACGAGGCTCGCGTCGGAGTCGGCACACCTCATCGGCAAGCACTACGCCGACGGTGTCTGCACGTGTGAACTGGCGCCGCTGGAACCCGGCGCCACGGTGGGGCGCGCTGCGGCCGTGGCGCTCGGCCTGTCCCGCGGCCACGACACCGACTTCGACAGCGCGGTGGTGGAGCACCTGCGCTCCCGCCGGATGCTGCTGGTCGTCGACAACTGCGAGCACGTGCTCGCCGACGTCGCACCGCTGGTCGATCGGATCGTCGAGGAATGCGCCGACGTCGCAGTGCTCGCGACCAGCCGCGAGCCGCTGGGCATCGAAGGGGAGCGGCTGCTGCCGCTGGACCCCCTGCCCGAGGCGGAGGCGACCGAGCTGTTCGCCGAGCGAGCCAGGGCGATCCGGCCCGACTTCGACCTCGACACGGAGCCGATCGGCGCGGTGGCGGAGATCTGCCGTCGCCTCGACGGCGTGCCGCTGGCCATCGAACTGGCGGCGGCGCGGTTGCGCGTGATGAGCAGTCTGGACGTCGCCCGACGACTCGACCGGCTGCGCGTCCTGAGCGGCGGGGCGCGCGGGTCCCATCCACGTCAGCAGAGCGTCACCGCGACCATCGACTGGTCATACCGACTGCTCGCACAGCCGGAGCGGCGCCTGTTCGACAGGGCATCGGTGTTCTCGGGCAGCTTCGATCTCGAAGCGGCGCACGGGGTCTGCGCGGACCCCGGCGATCTCGAGGACGACACGCTGGAATCGCTGAGCGGGCTCGTCGACAAGTCGATGGTCGCCGTGCGCAGCGGCACGGGCACGACCCGCTATGCGTTGCTCGAGACGCTGCGCGCGTTCGGCCGCGAGCGGCTGCGCGAGGCCGGCGCGCACGATTACATCGGCTCGCGCCACGCGACGTACTTCATCGAACTCGCCGAACGCGGCGCCGACGCCATGCACGGACCCGACGAAGCCACCTGGATCGCCCGGATGGCGCCCACGGCCGGAACGACGTTCACCTCGCCCGACAACGACAACCTGCGGTCGGCCTTCGAACGCGCGATGGGGCAGGGCGATACGGCACTGGCGCTGCGCCTGGTGGCGTCACTGCCCGAACTGATGCACATGCGGGTGGGCTACACGTCGATGGACTGGGTGGAGCGCGCGATCGACGCCGCCGATCCCGACCAACCGGCGTTCGCCGCCGCCGTCGGGGTCGCCGCGCGCGGGGCGTGGGTGTGCGGCGACTTCCCCCGCGCGCTCGCCCTGGCCCGGCGTGCCGAGGGCCGGGAGCCCGAGCGCGGGCATTCCTATCTCGGCTACCCCGCCGACGTCGTGGCCGACGTCGCGGTCGTGCAGTACGACCACGGTGCAGCGCTGGCGTACTACCGGGCTGCCGCCGAACCCGCCCGTGCTGACGCCACCCCGTCCCGGCTGGTCTGGATCCTCTACAACACGACGGTCGCCCACGACGTCCTCGATGAGCCGGACGCCGGGATCGACGTCGCCGCAGAGGCCCTGCGGGTGGCGGAACCGACAGCCAACCCGAGCACCCTGGCGATGGCCCGGTGTGCGATGGGGCGGGCGTTGAAGACGACCGACCCCGTGCGCGCTCTCCGGTTCCTGCAGCAGGGATTCGAACTCGCCGAGCCGGTGCAGAACAATTGGCTGACCGGCATCGCGCGCATGGAGTCCGCCGCGATCCGGGCCGTCGACGGCGATCCACACGCCGCGGCGCGGATGTTCCTGGAGGTGTTCGGCCATTGGGACCAGGCGGGACCGGGAGCCGGAGCACAGCACTGGTTCGGGCTGAGGTACGCCGGGCGACTGCTGGCACGGTTGGGCGCGGCCGCCGACGCCGACGCGGTGCTGTCGACCCTGCGCGGGCCGGGGGCCGAGACCGGCACCGACGGCGCGCTCGCGGGGTCCCGCCGGCTCACCGGGGTCGAGGCCCTCGCGTTGGCCCGCGCCGGCCTGCTGCGTCATTCCCGACCCGTCTGAGCGGTCCCGGAGGACTAGATTGCACCCGTGGACGATCGGACGGTGCAACAGGCGTCGTCGGCACTGGCCGACGTCGACACCGACGGCTGGGCGCGGCGCTTCGACCTGCTGTCGGATCCGCACCGCCTCGAGATCCTGCTGTCCCTGCACCGGGCGCCCGGCATCTGCGTCGGCGATCTCGGCGTGGCACTCGGCCGTTCGGAGAACGCCGTGTCCCAGGCGCTTCGCGTGCTGCGCAGCCAAGGCTGGGTGGTCAGCACCCGGGTCGGTCGGACCGTCAGCTACCGGTTGAACGACGAGATCGTCCACGACCTCCTGCACTGGATCGGCGCCCGCCACGAGTGATCCTCCGGGTCGGCGTCGACCCGACCTGAGCTGCTCGTTTCACGACGGCCGAAACATCGCCGAAGTAGCGTCGGCGACGGTGTGGACGTTCAGCACACGACCTGCAGGAGGGTGACATGACGACCACCGACGACGCCGACCGAGCATTGAAGGCCAAGCACCGGGCGCTGTGGGCCTCGGGCGACTATCCGGCCGTGGCGGCGGAACTGATCCCCGAACTCGGCCCGGAGTTGGTGCGCGCGTGCGGAGTAGGGCCGGGCGACCGGGTGCTCGACGTCGCCGCGGGCTCGGGCAACGCGGCCATCCCCGCAGCCGCCGCGGGCGCCGTCGTCACCGCGAGCGACCTGACACCCGAACTCTTCGACGCGGGGCGCCGGCTCGCGGCCTCCCTCGGCGTCGAGCTGGAGTGGACCGAGGCGGACGCCGAGGCGATGCCGTTCGCCGACAACGCCTTCGACGTGGTGATGTCGTGTGTCGGCGCCATGTTCGCACCGCACCATCGGCCGACGGCCGACGAACTGATCAGGGTGTGCCGCCCGGGCGGCAGGATCGGGATGATCAACTGGACGCCGCTCGGGTTCATCGGCCAGCTGTTCGCGACCATCAAGCCGTACGCGCCGCCACCGCCGCCGGGAGCGAGTCCGCCACCGTCGTGGGGCGACGAGGAGCACGTCCGGGAGCTGTTCGGCGACCGCGTCTCCGACCTGAGGATGCGGCGTCAGACGGTGACACTCGACCACTGCTCCGACCCCCTCGAGTTCCGGGAGTACTGGAAGCAGAACTACGGGCCGACCATCGCGGCCTACCGGTTCAACGCCGACGATCCGGAGCGGGTCGCCGCGCTCGACCGCGACTTCCTGACCTTCCTCACCGACTGGCGCCGTGACGACGGGACCTGGGTGGCCGAGTACTTGCTGGTCACCGCGATCAAGGTGTGACGGTTCGAACCCCGACCCCACGACATCTGTTCGCATGGACAGATATCGGCGGGTCCGCTTAGGCTCCAGCGATGAGTGTCGAGTCCACTGCGCCGACGTCGCCGACCATCCGCGCGGCCAGCTTCGACCGAGCCGACTGGACGTCGATCGCCACGATCTCCGCGATCGTCGTCGCGCTGCACGGCTTCGGCTGGGGCGTCCTGGTCTTCGGCGTCGCACCGCAGCACATCACCCTCGGGTCGGCCGGGGTGTTCGGGATCGGGCTCGGCGTGACGGCCTATCTGCTGGGGGTGCGGCACGCCTTCGACGCCGACCACATCGCGGTGATCGACAACACCACCCGCAAGCTCGTCGGTGAGGGCAAGCGCTCGGTGTCCGCGGGTTTCTGGTTCTCCCTGGGCCACTCCAGTGTCGTGTTCGGCCTGGCCCTGCTGCTCGCGCTCGGCGTCCGCGCCCTGGCCGGGCCGGTGCAGGACGAGGGCTCGCCGATGCTGCAGACGCTCGGGTTGATCGGCTCGGTGGTCGCCGGAACGTTCCTCATCCTGGTCGGCCTGAGCAACCTGTTCGCGGTCGTCGGCATCGCAAAGGTGCTGCGCCGCATGCGCTCCGGGGACTTCGACGAGGCGGAATTGGAACGCCACCTGGAGAACCGCGGCTTCCTGGCGCGGCTGCTGGGCCGGGTGATGCGACGGGTGAACAAGCCGTGGCACCTCTATCCCGTCGGCCTGCTCATGGGCCTGGGCTTCGACACCGCGACGCAGGTCGCGCTGCTGGTGCTCGCGGCGGGCGCAGCCGCATTCACGCTGCCGTGGTACGCGATCCTCGTGCTCCCGGTCCTCTTCGCCGCCGGGATGAGCCTCTTCGACGCGCTGGACGGCATCTTCATGTCCCGCGCCTACGGCTGGGCCTTCCTCAAGCCCGTTCGCAAGGTCTACTACAACCTCACGGTGACCGTGCTGTCCGTCTTCGTCGCGCTCGTCATCGGCGTGATCGTGCTCGCCGGTCTGCTCGCCGACCGCCTCGGCCTCGAGACCGGCCCGTTGGCGGCGATCGGGTCCGCGAACCTCGAGTCGGTCGGCTTCATGATCGTCGGGATGTTCGTCGTGTCGTGGCTCGTCGCGCTGCTGTTCTGGAAATTCGGTCGCGTCGAGGAACGCTGGAGCCCGCCGGTCTCCTGACTGGCTGCCGCGCCTAGACGATCCCCAGCAGCGCGTTCTCGACGACCTCCGAGAGCGCGGGGTGAATCCAGTACTGCCCCTTGGCCACTTCGGCCGCGGTCTGCCCGAGGCTCATGCCCTGGATCAGCGGCTGGATCAGCGTCGAGGCCTGGTAGCCCATCAGGTGGGCGCCGAGGATGGTGCCGGTCGCCCGGTCGCCGATCACCTTCGCCATGCCGACGGTGTCCTCCATCGCCCAGCCGTAGGCGGTGTCGCCGTACTTCTGCGTCTTCACCACGACGTCGAAGCCCTGCTCGCGTGCCTCGATCTCGGTGAGGCCGACCATGGCGATCTGCGGGTCGGTGAAGACCGCCGACGGGACGAACCGGTGGTCGCTCTGCGCCATCGCGGTGGTGTCGTCCCAGTCCTGCAGCAGGTTCTGTCGTACCACCCGCATCTCGTGGTTGGCCACGTGCTTGAGCTGCCAGGCCGACGACACGTCGCCGAGGGCGTAGATCCCGCGTGCGGTGGTGCGCTGGTACTCGTCGACGACCACCATGCCGCCCTCGGTGACCTTCACGCCGGCCAGGTGGGCGTCGAGCAGGTCGCCGTTGGGGATGCGTCCGGTCGCGACGAGCAGCAGGTCGGCCTCGAGTTCCTGATCGTCGTCGAGGTGGAGCACGACGCGGTCGCCGTTCTGGTGCGAGCCGATCACGTTCTCGTGGGTGCGCACGTCCCACTTGCGCATGGCGATGTCGGTGAAACCGTGGCAGATCGTCGGATCGCAGTGGGTGAGCATGCCGTCACCGCGCACGACGATCGTCACCCGCACGCCCAAAGCCGAAAAGACGTGCGCGAACTCGGCGGCGACGAAGCCACCGCCGACGATCACCATGTGCTCCGGCAGTTCTGGGATCCGCATGATGGTGTCGCTGGTCTCGTAGTGCACGCCGCAGTCGATGATCGCCTGGGGAACGTTGATCCGGGAACCCGCGGCGAGCACCACCTGATCGGAGGTGAACTCCTCGCCCGCATCGGTGCGCAGCGTGTAGCGGCCGTCCGGCTGCGTCGGCCCGAACCGGGTGTGGCTGCCGTAGACGTCGATGTTGGGCAGCGTGCGCTTGTACTGTTCGCCGCCCGCGGCGATCGGGTCGATGCGGCCGAAGACCCGGTCGACGATGTCGCGCCAGCGGACACGGTCGGTGTGCGCGTCGATGCCGTAGCGCGAACTCCGCTCGACGATCTGGGCCACCTCGGCGGCGTAGACGAACATCTTGGTCGGGATGCAGCCGACGTTGAGGCACGTGCCGCCGAAGACGCCCTCCTCGCACAGCGCGACGCGCATCGACCCGTAGCGGGGATCGAAGCCGGCGTCGGGAATGCTGTTGCCAGAACCGGATCCGATGATGGTCAGGTCGTAATGCTCCACGTGCGTCAGCCTCGTTCGGTTCGGGTGTTGGTGGGGGAGTCGTGCCCGGATCCCGTTTCGGGCACCGGTAGGAAACGGTCCAGCCACAGGTCGAGTTCCCGGTAGGCCGCAGCGCGCGGCTCGGGCAGCGAGAGGAACACGTCGTGCTTGGCGTCGACGATCGGTGCCACGGTCGTGTGGTTGCCGACGCACCCCGCCCACCGGGCGATCTGGGCGACGTCGAGCACCGCGTCGCCGCGCTGGATGCTCTCCGGGTCCGGCGCCTCGGGCACGCTGCGGTCGGACCGCAGGATCAGGTTTGGCACGCCGACGTCGAGTCCGCGGTGCAACCGTGCGTGCCCGCGGCGCACCGCGTTCAGCCAGCCGAACGTGACGGGGAATCCGCCCACCGGCTTCCACTCCAGGTCGTAGTCGAACTCGCCGCCGTAGTCGCGGTGCAGGGACGTGCCGTACCCGCCGGGCGTTGGCTTGCGGACGACCTGACGCTTGCGTACCCGGGCCAGCGCGAGCAGTGCCGCCGACGTGGGTGCGGCCCGCAGCACGGGCGGCCCGTGCAGGTCGAAGAACGGGCTGTTGAGGATCAGGCCCACGACGCCGGGCGCCGCACTGCGCCGCCGCATCCGGTCGAGCCACAGCGTCGCGATCAGGCCACCGGCCGAGTGGCCGTAGACGCACACCTGCGCCCCACCGGTGTCCGACTCGACGAGGTCGAGCGCACGAACCAGCTCCTCGTCGTACCCGCCGAGATCGGTCGTGAAGTGCGGTGTCTGCCCCGAACGTCGCGATCGCCCGCATTTGTGCAGGTCGAGCGCATAGAAGGCGAACCCGCGCGCGGCGAAGCGGTCGGCCAGCTCGGTGTGGAAGAAGTAGTCGGTGTAGCCGTGCAGTGCGAGTACCGCACGGGTCGAGCCGCCGCCGTCGCCGCGGCGGACCAGGGTGGCCACCAGATCGCCCTCACGGTCCGGGTCGGGACCGAGTGGGATGGTCTGCTGCCAGTAGCCGGGAAGCACGTCGGGTTCCCACGCAGCCGCGGACCGAGTCACGACCTCAACTCTAGGGCCGCCCGCGGCGAGGGTGTGGTGAGGATCGCCCCGTGACGTTGTCGGCGAACGGTACCTGCGGCGACGAACGGGTACCCACCACCCGATAACCTGATGGACGGTAAGCCGTAAACGATGCGCGACCACGAAGGACCTGACAGGTGACTGAGCTCAAGACAGTGAAGACCGATGTCGTCCTGGTGGGCGCCGGCATCATGAGTGCGACCCTCGGAGCGCTGCTGCGCCTGCTGGAGCCCAACTGGTCGATCACGCTCGTCGAGCGACTCGACGGCGCCGCCGCCGAGAGCAGCGACCCGTGGAACAACGCGGGCACCGGTCACTCGGCGCTGTGCGAGCTGAACTACACCCCGCAGCGCTCCGACGGAACCGTCGACATCACCAAGGCCGTGCACGTCAACGAGCAGTTCCAGGTGTCGCGTCAGTTCTGGTCGTACGCCGTGGACAACGGGGTGCTGCCGGACGTGCGCAGCTTCCTCAACCCGATCCCGCACGTGAGCTTCGTGCACGGCGCCGAGAATGCGAAGTACTTGCGCGCCCGGTACGACGCGCTGGTCACCAACCCGCTGTTCGCGACGATGGAGTACATCGACGACGAGGCCGAGTTCGCCCGCAGGCTGCCGTTCATGGCCGCCAAGCGGAACTTCTCCGAGCCCGTCGCGCTGAACTGGACCCAGGACGGCACCGACGTCGACTTCGGTTCGCTGTCACGGCAATTGATCGGCTACACCGCCCAACGCGGGATGACGACGCTGTTCGGGCACGACGTGCGCGACCTGCACAAGGAGTCCGACGGCTCCTGGACCGTGAAGGTGGTCAATCGCCGCAACGGCAACAAGCGCAAGATCAACGCGAAGTTCGTGTTCGTCGGCGCAGGCGGTGGCGCGTTGCCGCTGCTGCAGAAGTCGGGCATCAAGGAGGCCAAGGGATTCGGCGGCTTCCCCGTCGGCGGCCAGTGGCTGCGCTCGGGCAACCCCGAACTCGCCGCGATGCACCAGGCCAAGGTGTACGGCGCCCCGCCACTCGGCGCCCCGCCGATGTCGGTGCCCCACCTCGACACCCGCGTGATCAACGGGCGTTCCTACCTGCTCTTCGGGCCGTTCGCCGGGTGGTCGCCGAAGTTCCTGAAGCAGGGCAAGGTCACCGACCTGCCGCTGTCGGTCAAGCCGAACAACCTGGTCTCCATGCTCGGCGTCGGCCTGACCGAGGTGAGCCTGCTGAAGTACCTCATCGGACAATTGGCGCTCAGCGAAGCCGACCGCGTCGACGCGCTGCGCGAATTCGCACCCAGCGCAGTGGATTCCGATTGGGAACTCGACATCGCCGGCCAGCGCGTCCAGGTCATCCGTCGCAAGGGCGCCGGCGGCGTGCTCGAGTTCGGCACCACGGTGCTGACGGCGGACGACGGTTCGATCGCCGGACTGCTCGGCGCCTCGCCCGGTGCCTCCACCGCGGTACCCGCCATGCTCGACGTGATGGAGCGCTGCTTCCCGGAGCGGTTCACCGCATGGCAGCCCAAGCTCAAGGAGATGGTGCCGTCGCTCGGCGTGCAGCTGTCGACCGAGCCCAAGCTGTTCGAGGAAGTGTGGGCCAGGGGCACCGAGATCCTCAAACTGAACGAGCCGAAGGCGCAAGTCGCTGCCGCGCAGGCCGTCGCGTCAGCGTGACGGTCGCTTCGAAACGCAGCTGGGCCAAGGACCTCGACGCCGCGACGCTCTACGAACTGCTCAAGCTGCGCGTCGAGGTGTTCGTCGTCGAGCAGGCCACGCCGTACCCGGAACTCGACGGGCGTGATCTGCTCGCCGAGACCCGGCACTTCTGGCTCGAGGACGGCGACGGCGTCGTCATCTCCACGCTGCGGCTGATGGAGGAGTATCCCGGCGGCGAGAAGGTGTTCCGCATCGGCCGGGTGTGCACCAAGCGGTCCGAACGCGGTCACGGCCACACCAGCAGGCTCATGCAGGCGGCGTTGGCCGAGGTGGGTGACTACCCCTGCCACATCAACGCCCAGACCTACCTGGAGGACATGTACGCCAAGCACGGCTTCGTGCGCGACGGCGCCGAGTTCCTCGACGACGGCATACCTCACGTGCCCATGTTGCGCAGCGGCTTTCACGGTGGCTGACGCGATGGGCCCGGGTTATCCGTTCAGCGCGCTGGTCGGGCAGGACCGGCTGAAGCTGGCGCTGGTGCTGTGCGCCGTGCGGCCCGAGATCGGCGGCGTGCTGATCCGCGGCGAGAAGGGCACTGCGAAATCAACTGCGGTCCGCGCGCTGACGAACGTCCTGACCGCCATCGACGCCGAGGCGCGACTGGTCGAGCTGCCGATCGGCGCCACCGAGGACCGCGTCGTCGGCTCGCTCGACCTGCAACGGGTGCTGCGCGACGGCGAACACGCGTTCTCCCCGGGGCTGTTGGCCAGGGCGCACGGCGGCGTGCTGTACGTCGACGAGGTCAACCTGCTGCACGACCATCTGGTCGACGTGCTGCTCGACGCCGCAGCGATGGGGCGCGTGCACGTCGAGCGCGACGGCGTATCGCACAGCCACGAGGCGCGGTTCATCCTGATCGGGACGATGAACCCCGAGGAGGGCGAGCTGCGCCCGCAGCTGCTCGACCGGTTCGGCCTGACCGTCGACGTGCGTGCCTCCCGCGAGGTCGACGTGCGCGTCGAGGTGATCCGGCGCCGGATGGACTTCGAGGCCGATCCGCACGGCTTCGCCGACAGCTACGCCGGCGCCGACGCCGAGCTGTCCGCTCGCATCGCCGCCGCTCGCGCCGCAGTGCCCAGTGTGGTGCTGCCCGACTCGGAGCTGCGACGGATCGCTGCGCTGTGCGCTGCCTTCGACGTCGACGGCATGCGGGCCGATCTGGTGGTGGCCCGCACCGCGGTGGCGCACGCGGCGTGGCGTGGAGTTGGAACCGTGGAGGAAGAGGACATCCGAGTCGCCGCGGAACTCGCGCTGCCGCACCGCCGTAGGCGTGACCCGTTCGACGATCCGGGGCTGGATCAGGATCGGCTCGACGAGGCGCTGGCCGAGGCGGGCGAGTCCGCCGACGAGCCCGACGGAACCCCGTCAGATGGGGCCGAGCCCGACGGCCCCGAACCCGAACCGCCCGGTGGCGGCGGTGGTCAGACCGGGGACACCCCGAACGGCGATGCGTCGCAGCAGAAGTCGAAACCACCCGCGTCGAAGCCCAACGCCGCACCGTCGGCGACGTTCCGGACCAAGGCCCTGGTCGTGCCCGGCGTGGGCGAGGGTGCGCCCGGCAGGCGGTCGCGTGCCCGCAACGCGACCGGCAAGTCGATCGCGGCGACCGACGACCTGGTGGCAGGGCACGGCGTGCACCTGTTCGGCACGCTGCTGACCGCGGCGGGGCGCCAGCGACGCGGTGGCCGCGTAACCGTCGCGGCCGACGACGTCCGGCGCTCGGTACGGGAGGGCCGCGAGGGCAACCTGGTGGTCTTCGTCGTCGACGCCTCGGGATCGATGGCAGCCCGCGACCGGATGGCCGCGGTCGGCGGAGCCACGCTGTCGCTGCTGCGCGACGCCTACGAGCGTCGCGACAAGGTCGCCGTCATCACGTTCCGCGGCCAGCGCGCAGACGTCGCGTTGCCGCCGACCTCCTCGGTGCACATCGCCAGCCGTCGGCTCGCGCGGTTCGACACCGGCGGCAAGACGCCGCTGGCGCTCGGCCTGCTCAAGGCGCGCGACGTCGTACTGCGCGAGAAGGCCCGCGACCGCGCCCGTCGCAGCCTGGTCGTGGTCGTGACCGACGGCAGGGCTACGGGCGGTCCGGATCCGCTGGGACGCACCAGGACCGCGGCCGCCATGCTGGCCGCCGAGGGGGTCGCCGCCGTGGTCGTGGACTGCGAGACGTCGTACGTCAGACTGGGGTTGGCCGAGGACCTGGCCCGCCGGCTGGGAGCGCCCGCCGTACGGCTGGCCGACCTGCGCGCCGACGGCCTGGCCCAGCTGGTCCGGCAGCGTGCCGACCAACGCCAAGCCGCCTAGCCAGCAGAGGAGTCGGATGCCACAGGGTCAACCGCTCGTCGTCCCCGCGGACGGACTGACGACCAGAGCGCGCCGCAATGCGCCGTTGCTCGCCGTGCACACCGGTCCGGGCAAGGGCAAGTCGACCGCGGCGTTCGGCATGGCCCTGCGCGCCTGGAACCAGGGTTTTGACATCGGGGTCTTCCAGTTCGTCAAGAGTGCGAAGTGGAAGGTGGGCGAGGAGGCCGCCTTCCGCCGACTCGGCGAGCTGCACGACGAGCACGGTGTCGGCGGGGCGGTCGAGTGGCACAAGATGGGCTCGGGCTGGTCGTGGACCCGCAAGCAGGGTGACGACGTCGATCATGCGGCAGCGGCCGCCGACGGATGGACCGAGATCGCCCGGCGCATCGCCGAGCAGCGCCACGACTTCTACGTGCTCGACGAGTTCACCTACCCGCTCAAGTGGGGCTGGGTCGACGTCGGTGAGGTCGTCGACGTGCTGGCGTCGCGACCCGGGCAGCAGCACGTCGTGGTCACCGGCCGCGACGCTCCCGCCGCCCTGATCGACGCTGCGGACCTCGTCACCGAGATGACCAAGGTCAAGCACCCGATGGACGCCGGCCGCAAGGGTCAGCGCGGCATCGAATGGTGAGTGGGTCGGCGTGAGCGTGCCCGCCGTCGTCGTCGCCGCGCCCTCGTCGGGTAGCGGCAAGACCACCGTCGCCACCGGCCTCATGGGGGCGTTGCGGCGGGCCGGGCACCGCGTCGCGCCGTTCAAGGTGGGCCCCGACTTCATCGATCCCGGCTATCACGCGCTGGCCACCGGGCGGCCGGGCCGCAATCTGGACCCCGTGCTGGTGGGGGAGCACCTCATCGGCCCGCTCTTCCTGCACGGCAGCCACGGTTGCGACGTCGCCGTGATCGAAGGCGTGATGGGCCTGTTCGACGGCCGCATCGATCCGCACGCCGTCGGCGTCGCCCGCGGGTCCACCGCGCAGGTCGCCGGTCTGCTGGGCGCTCCGGTGGTGCTGGTGGTCGACGCTCGCGGCCAGAGCCAGAGCGTCGGCGCGCTGCTGCACGGCTTCTCGACGTTCGACGACTCGTTGCGGATCGCCGGGGTGATCCTCAACCGCGTCGGATCGCCGCGGCACGAGGAGGTGCTGCGGCAGGCCTGCGAACACGCGGGCGTGCAGGTGCTCGGCGCCATTCCCCGCGCCGACGAATTGTCGATTCCCTCACGGCATCTCGGCCTGGTGACCGCCGTCGAATACGGCGCGATGGCCGACCGGGCAGTGGCGGCGATGACCGATCTGGTGACCCGCCACGTCGACCTGGCTGCAGTGATCGCCGCCGCCGCAGGACATGTCGGCGGCGCGGCATGGGACCCGGTCGTCGCGGAACCCGCGGGCCGCGGCGCGGTGATCGCGATGGCGGCCGGGCGGGCGTTCAGCTTCGGCTACCCCGAGCACCGCGAACTGCTGTGCGCCACCGGCGCCGAGGTCGTCGACTTCGACCCGCTGATCGATCCGCTGCCCGACGGCACCGGGGCGGTCGTGCTGCCCGGTGGGTTCCCGGAACAGTTCACCGGTGAGCTGTCGGCCAATGCGACCGTGCGGCAACAGATCCGGGACCTCGCCCGCACCGGCGGGCCCATTCATGCCGAATGCGCGGGGCTGACCTACCTCGTCGACGACCTCGACGGGGCACCGATGTGCGGCGTCCTCGCGGGGTCTGCCACCTTCACGCCGCGGCTCACCCTCGGCTACCGCGACGCCGTGGCGACGTCGGACTCGGCGCTGCACGCCGCCGGCTCGCGTGCGGTAGGCCACGAGTTCCACCGCACCGCGGTCGAGTTCGCGCGAGACTACGCACCGGCGTGGGTGTTTCGCGCGGGGTCGACGAGCAGCGCGATGCGCAACGTGTCCGACGGCGCCGTGCTCGACGGCGTGCATGCGGCGTACCTGCACACCCACGCAGCGGCCCACCCGGCCGCTGCCACCCGGTTCGCGGCGGCGGCGGTCGAGTCGAGCGCCACTCGTGCAGCCTCTAAGCTCGGCGGGTGATCGTGACCGAGAACGCCTACCTCGTCGGGCTTCGGCTGTCCGGCCGCAAGGTCGTCGTGATCGGCGGCGGCACCGTGGCCCAGCGGCGGTTGCCCCTGCTGCTGGCCAACGGCGCCGACGTGCACGTGATCGCCAGAGCCGCCACGCCCGCAGTCGAAGCACTCAAGGATCAGCGGCCGGGCATCCACTTGGAGCTGCGCGACTACCGCGACGGTGACCTCGACGGCGCCTGGTACGCCATGGCCGCCACCGACGATCCGGACGTCAACGCCGCGATCGTCGCGGAGGCCGAGAGCAGACACGTGTTCTGCGTGCGCGCCGACGCGGCACAGGACGGCACGGCGGTGACCCCCGCGTCCTTCGAGTACGACGGGCTGTCGGTCGGCGTGCTGGCGGGCGGGGAGCATCGGCGCTCCGCCGCGATCCGCACCGCGATCAACGAGGCACTGCAGAGCGGCGTCATCGCCGACACGGGGTCCGAATCGCTGCGCGGCGGCGTCGCGCTGGTCGGCGGCGGACCGGGAGACCCCGAGCTGATCACGGTGCGCGGCCGCAGGTTGCTGGCTCAGGCCGACGTCGTCGTCGCCGACCGGCTGGCACCGCCCGAACTGCTCGCCGAGCTGGCTCCGCACGTCGAGGTGATCGACGCCGCGAAGATCCCGTACGGGCGGGCGATGGCCCAGGACGCGATCAACGCCGTGCTGGTGGAACGGGCCAGGGAGGGCAAGTTCGTCGTCCGCCTCAAGGGCGGTGACCCGTTCGTGTTCGCGCGCGGCTACGAAGAGGTGATCGCGTGCGCCGAGGCCGGGATCCCGGTGACCGTCGTACCCGGTGTGACCAGCGCCATATCGGTTCCCGCGATGGCAGGCGTACCCGTGACGCACCGGGCCGTGAACCACGAGTTCGTGGTGGTCAGCGGGCATCTCGCACCCGACCATCCCGAATCGTTAGTGAATTGGAATGCGTTGGCGGCGCTGTCCGGAACGATCGTCCTGCTGATGGCCGTCGAGCGCATCGAGCTGTTCTCGAAGGTCCTGTTGGAGGGCGGTCGACCTGCGGAAACGCCGGTGGTCGTCGTCCAGCACGGCACGACCGCCGCGCAGCGGACCCTGCGGACGACCCTGGCCGGCGCGGCCGAACAGATCCGTTCGGAGGGCATAAGGCCCCCCGCGATCATCGTGATCGGGGCCGTGGCAGCCTTCGCGGCTTAAAGGATTCCTAAGATTACTGTAAGGTAATCGAGCATGCCCGCTCTCAATGACGCGGAGCGCGCCGTTGCCGGCCGTAAGTCCGAGGACTCCGGCGAAGGGGCGCTTCCCATGCCGATCACGCCAACGCAGATCACGCGAAGCAGTTGGTACCCAACGTGGTTGCCGTCACGTCGCTTCCTCGCCGCGGTCATCGCGATCGGCGGCATGCAGCTGCTGGCGACGATGGACAGCACCGTCGCGATCGTCGCACTTCCTAAGATCCAGGACGAACTCAACCTGTCCGACGCCGGGCGCAGCTGGGTCATCACGGCCTACGTGCTGACGTTCGGCGGGCTCATGCTGCTCGGTGGCCGGCTCGGCGACACGATCGGCCGCAAGAAGACCTTCATCGTCGGCGTCTCGCTGTTCACGATCGCCTCCATCCTCTGCGGTGTCGCGTGGGACGAGTCGACGCTCGTCGTGGCCCGCCTGCTGCAGGGTGTCGGTGCAGCGATCGCCTCGCCGACCGGCCTCGCGCTGATCGCGACGACGTTTCCGAAGGGCCCGGCCCGCAACGCCGCCACCGCGGTGTTCGCCGCGATGACCGGCGTCGGATCCGTGATGGGTCTGGTCGTCGGTGGCGCGTTGACCGAGGTGTCGTGGCGCTGGGCGTTCCTGGTGAACGTCCCGATCGGCCTGATCATGATCTACCTGGCGCGCAAGACGCTGCGCGAGACCAACCGCGAGCGGATGAAGCTCGACGCCGCGGGAGCCATCCTGGCGACGCTGGCGTGCACGGCTGCGGTGTTCGGCTTCTCGATGGGGCCGGAGAAGGGCTGGACGTCGGCTCTGACCCTGGGCTCCTGCCTCGGAGCGTTCGTGTTCTTCGCCGCCTTCGTCTACGTCGAGCGCAACGCGGTCAACCCGGTGGTGCCGTTCAGCCTCTTCCGCGATCGCAACCGGGTCGCGACGTTCGCCGCGGTCTTCCTCGCAGGCGGGGTGATGTTCACGCTGACCGTGCTCATCGGCCTGTACGTCCAGGACGTCATGGGTTACAGCGCCCTGCGTGCCGGCATCGGATTCATCCCGTTCGTCATCGCACTCGGCATCGGCCTCGGGCTGTCGTCGTTCCTGGCGTCGCGGTTCCCGCCGCGGCTGCTGGTGATCGGCGGTGGCGTGCTGGTCCTGGCCGCGATGCTCTACGGCTCGACGCTGCACGGCGACATCCCGTACTTCCCGAACCTGGTACTGCCCATCACCGTCGGTGGCCTCGGCATCGGCATGATCGTGGTGCCGCTGATGATCTCGGCCATCGCGGGCGTCGGATTCGACGACATCGGGCCGGTGTCGGCGATCGCGCTGATGCTGCAGAACCTCGGTGGCCCCGTGGTGCTCGCCATCATCCAGGCCGTCATCACGTCGCGCACGCTGTACCTCGGCGGCACGACCGGGCCGGTGAAGAACATGGACGCCGCGCAGTTGCACGCCCTCGACCAGGGCTACACCTACGGGCTGCTCTGGGTCGCCGCCGTCGCCGTCGTCGTGGGTGCCGTCGCGTTGTTCATCGGCTACACCGCCGAGCAGGTCGCCCACGCCCAGGAAGTCAAGGACGCGATCGACGCCGGAGAGCTGTAGCTCGTCGCGCTAGTCGGGTCCCCGCAGATAGGCGCGGATGCCGAGGCCGGCCGACTCCAGTGCGTCGAGCGCGGCGCGTACCTCGGCAGTCGGGTTCGCCATCGCGACCGCCAGCGTGACGCGACCGGGCCAGCCCGGATCGTCCACGCGGACCGTCGTCACTCCCTCGGGCGTCGACGCCGCGGCGAGTTCGGGCATGACGCAGATACCGAGCCCGGCCGCGACGAGACCCAGCCGCGACGGCCAACTCCGTGCGCGATGGGCGATCACCGGCTCGCGCAGCGTCGGCCACGCCGCGAACTGCGGGTCGCCCCTGTCGCCCACACCCACCACCCAGCGCTCGCCTGCCAGTTCGTCCACCGGCGCAGGCGCGCTGCCCGCACGGGTGGCCAACCGGTGGCCCTCCCATACCGCGACGCACAAGTCGCCCGCCGGGATCCTGCGCACCACGAGACCTTCCAGGTCGTAGGACGGTAGACCGGTGCCCGCCGCGATGACGGCGACGGCGAGACGCCCGTTGCGCAGCTCGCCGAGCAGCGCGGGCGTCGACGCCTCGCTGAGTCGAACCGAGAGCGCCGGGTGCTCCGACGTCAGGTGCGCGATGGCCCTCGGCGCGAGCACGGCAGCCGCGGTGGGGAACACGCCCACGCGCAGCCGGCCGACCAGTCTGTCGCCGAGACCCTCGAGATCTTGGCCGAGCGAGTCCACGTCGCCGAGGATGCGACCGGCGTGGTTCACCACGGCAGTCCCCGCCGCAGTGAGGCGGACCCCGCGGGTCTCGCGCACGAACAGCGGCATCCCCGCCGCCGCCTCCATCGCGGCCACCTGACGGGAGATCGCCGGTTGCGAGTAGCCCAGCGATCGGGCCGCGGCGCTGAACGACCCGAGCAGCGCGATCTCACGGCAGACGCGCAGACCGGCCAGCGTCATCTCGTCCACCCGGGTTCGCGTAGCCATGCGCCAAGCGTATGTCCGAGATGCGGGATGCTCATCGCGCGCATGGATCAACTCCGGCTCGGTGTCCGTTGCACCTGTCGACCGACACCGAGCTGAGGAAGAGGCCGACATGGCATCCGAGACACCCAAGACCTGGTTCATCGCAGGCGCATCCCGCGGAATGGGGCGCGAACTCGCCGAGCAACTGCTCGCCCGCGGAGACCGCGTGGCGGCAACCGCCCGCGACACCGCAGCACTCGCCGACCTCCTCGATCGCTACGGCGACCGGCTCTGGCTGCGACCGCTCGACGTCACCGACACCGCGCGGCTGCGTGCCGTCGTCGACGAGGCCTTCGACGCTCACACCCGCATCGACGTCGTCGTGGCCAACGCCGGGTACGGGGTCTTCGGCGCCGCCGAGGACCTCTCCGACGACGACGTGCACCGCATGATCGACACGAACCTGACGGGCTCGGTGCAGCTGGCACGTGCCGTGGTGCCGCATCTGCGCGCCCAGGGCGGCGGCCTCTTGATGCAGATGTCGAGCATGGGCGCCCACATCGCCTTCCCCGGGTTCTCGATGTACCACGTGACCAAGTGGGGGATCGAGGGTTTCTACGAGGCCCTGGCCCAGGAGGTCGAACCGTTCGGCATCCGCACGACGCTCGTCGAACCGGGCGTCGTCCGGACGGGCTTCTTCGACGCCGCCACCCGGGTGCCGCTCAGCGAGCCCTACCGCGGCGGCCCGGCGGACCAGCCACCGATGTCGGTCGAGGAGATGGTCGACAGCCAGGAGAAGACCGTCGCCGCCATCGTCCGGGCGGGCGACTCGGCCAATCCGCCGCGGCGGCTCGTCCTCGGGTCCGACGCGTGGCAGCTGGTCACCACGGCGCTGCGGGAACGTCTCGACGACCTGCTGCCGCAGCGCGACGAGGCAGCGACCGCCGACATTGGTTAGCGACTCGTAAGCCCCGGTCGACGGTTGCCGTTACCGGCGGTCCCTACTAATCGGTAGGGTGGCGAGACATGTCTGCCGAGCGCGGTACCGCACCGCTGTCCTCATCGGTCCTCGGCGCCGCCATCGTCGCGATCACCGGCATGCAACTGATGTCGACGCTCGACGGCACCATCGTGATCGTCGCGCTACCGCGCATGCAGGCCGACCTCGACATGTCGGACGCGGGCAAGAGTTGGGTCATCACCGCCTACGTGCTGGCGTTCGGTGGTCTGCTGCTGCTCGGCGGCCGGGTCGGCGATGCCATCGGCCACAAACGGGCATTTCTCTCCGGCGTCGGGGTCTTCACCATCGCCTCGCTGGTCTGCGGGCTCGCGACCGACGAGTACACGCTGATTGTGGCCCGCGCGCTGCAGGGGGTCGGGGCGGCAGTGGCCGCGCCGACCGGGCTGGCGCTGATCGCGACGACGTATGCCGTCGGGCAGGCCAGGAACCAGGCGATGGCCGTGTCGGCGGGCATGCAGGCGATCGGGTCCGTGATGGGCCTGGTGCTCGGCGGCCTGCTGACCGTCATCTCGTGGCGTCTGGCATTCCTCATCAACGTGCCGATCGGCATCGTGATCATCGTCGTGGCGGTCTACAAGATCGCCGAGACGAACCACGAACGGCTCAAGCTCGACGTCACGGGCGCACTGCTGGCGACGCTAGGCTGCGCCTCGGCGGTCCTGGTCTTCACGCAGGGCCCGCCACGCGGCTGGGTCGACCCCTGGGTCATCGGTGCAGCCGTCGCCGCGGTGGTCTTCTTCCTCTCGTTCTTCTTCGTCGAGCGCACCGCGGACAACCCGCTGGTGCCGTTCTCGGTGTTCAGTGATCGCAACCGGGTGGCGACGTTCACCGCGTGGTTCCTCGGCGGCGGCGTGCTGCTGACGGTGACGGTGATGGTGGGTCTGCTGGCCCAGGACGTGCTCGGCTACTCCGCCCTGCGGGCAGGCATCTGCTTCCTGCCGTTCGCGGTCGCGGTTGGAGTAGGCAACGTCCTGGCCACCCGGCTGGCGCCCATGTACGCCCCGCGCTGGCTGATCATCGGAGGCGGCCTGTTCGTGCTCGCCGCGATGCTCTACGGATCGACGCTGGACCGGACCATCCCGTACTTCCCCAACCTCTTCCTGCCGATCGTGATCGGCGGGTTCGGCATCGGGATCATCTCGGTGGTGCTGCCGCTCTGCGCGGTCGCGAAGGTGGGGCCCAGCGAGATCGGGCCGGTCTCCGCGATCACGCTGATGGTGCAGAACCTCGGCGGCCCGCTCGTCCTGGTCGCGATCATGGCGGTCCAGCAGTCGCGCACGCTGTACCTCGGCGGCACGACGGGCCCGGTGAAGAACATGACACCGCCTCAGCTCGACGCCCTCGGCGAGGGATACACGTACTCCCTGCTGTGGGTCGCAGGCGTCTCGATCCTGGTGGGCGTCGCCGCGTTCTGGATCGGCTTCTCCGCCAAGGACATCGCGCGAGCGCAGCACACGAAGGAGGCAGTGGAGGCGGGCGAGCTGTGACGCACGCGGGAGACGCGGCGCTCACCCGCGGGCAGGTCTCCGAGGCCGTCGACCCGCTCGAGTGGCGACTGATCCTCGGCGTGGTGATCACGCACGTGCTGGTTCCCTCACTCGACGAGGCCCTGCGCGCCGTCACGATCGCGGTGTCCGCGGCGGGCACCGACGGCACCGGTCACCTCACCGCCGAGGTGACGTCCGGGCGGGCGGTACTGCGGCTGCACACTGCAGCCCGTGGCGCCGTGACCGGGCTCGACCTTTCGCTGGCGCGCCGGGTCACCGAGGCGCTGGCCGCCGAGTCGCTCACCACCGTCGCGGGTGACGCCGTGCCGCCGCAGACCATCGAGATCGCGATCGACGCGCTCGACATCGCCCGCGTGCGCCCGTTCTGGCAGGCCGTCACGGGCTACGTCGACGAGCCACAGCCGGCCGACCTGCCGCCCGACGCACTGGTGGACCCGCTGGGCCGTGGCCCGGCGATCTGGTTCCAGCAGATGGACGAGCCGCGGACCCAGCGCAACAACATCCACCTCGACGTCGACGTGCCGCCCGAACACGCCCAGGCCCGCATCGACGCCGCACTCGCGGCAGGCGGCACCTTGCTCGACGCCGGCGCGGCACCGTCGTTCTGGGTGCTGGCGGACCCCGAGGGCAGCGAGGCGTGCATCTGCACGTGGCAGGGACGGGACTGACCGCCGGCATCGCTAAGGTTGTCGCCTGTGATCACCCGCATGTCGGAGCTGTTCCTCCGCACCCTTCGCGACGACCCGGCCGACGCCGAGGTGCCCAGCCACAAACTACTGATCCGCGCTGGTTACGTCCGCCCCGTCGGACCGGGTCTGTACTCGTGGTTGCCGCTGGGGTTGCGGGTGCTGCGCAAGGTCGAGCAGGTGGTGCGCGAGGAGATGGCCGCGATCGGCGGCCAGGAGATCCTGCTACCGGCGCTGCTGCCGCGCGCGCCGTACGAGACCACGAACCGGTGGACCGAGTACGGCCCGAACCTGTTCCGGCTCAAGGACCGGCGCGGTAACGACTACCTGCTCGGCCCGACCCACGAGGAACTGTTCGCGCTGACGGTGAAGGGGGAGTACAGCTCCTACAAGGACTTCCCGCTGCGGCTGTACCAGATCCAGACCAAGTACCGCGACGAAGCGCGTCCCCGCGCGGGCATCCTGCGCGGCCGCGAGTTCGTGATGAAGGACTCGTACTCCTTCGACGTCGACGACGCCGGGCTCAAGGACGCCTATCACGCGCACCGCGAGGCCTACCAACGGATGTTCAGCAGGCTCGAGGTGCGCTACGTCATCGTCTCGGCGGTGTCGGGCGCGATGGGTGGCAGCGCGTCCGAGGAGTTCCTCGCCGAGAGCGAGGTCGGTGAGGACACCTTCGTGCGCTGTCTGGAATCCGGGTACGCCGCGAACGTCGAAGCCGTGGTGACCCGCCCGCCGGCGCCGCAGCCGTTCGACGACCTGCCCGAGGCGGTCGTGCACGACACCGGTGACACGCCGACCATCGCGACGCTCGTCGAGTGGGCCAACGGCGCCGACCTTCCGCAGTTCGCCGGGCGTGAGGTGACCGGCGCGGACACCCTCAAGAACGTGCTGCTGAAGACGCGCCTGCCCGGTGGCGAGTGGGAGTTGCTCGCCGTCGGCGTGCCCGGTGACCGGGAGGTGGACGACAAGCGCCTCGGCGCGGCGCTCGACCCTGCCGAGTACGCGCTGCTCGACGACCTCGACTTCGCGAAGAACACGTTCCTCGCGAAGGGCTACATCGGCCCGAAGGGGTTGCTGGCCAACGGGGTTCGCTACCTCGTCGACCCGCGCATCGTCGACGGCACGGCGTGGATCACCGGTGCCGACGAGAAGGGAAAGCACGTCGTGGGCCTGGTCGCGGGTCGCGACTTCGTCCCCGACGGCACCATCGAGGCCGCCGAGGTTCGCGACGGCGATCCCTCACCGGACGGCATGGGCCCGTTGGTGTCGGCGCGCGGCATCGAGATCGGTCACATCTTCCAACTCGGCCGCAAGTACACCGACGCCTTCGCCGCCGACGTGCTCGGCGAGAACGGCAAGCCGGTGCGGCTGACGATGGGTTCCTACGGCATCGGGATATCCCGCATGGTCGCCGTCATCGCCGAACAGCAGCACGACGAACTCGGGTTGCGCTGGCCGAGCGCCGTCGCACCGTTCGACGCACACGTCGTGATCGCCAACAAGGACGAGGACGCCCGCGTCGGCGCGACGGGCATCGCAGGCGACCTCGACCGGATGGGCCTCGAGGTGCTCCTCGACGACCGAAAGTCCTCGCCGGGCATCAAGTTCAAGGACGCCGAACTGCTCGGCGTGCCGTGGATCGTGGTGGTGGGCCGGGGCTGGGCCGACGGCAAGGTCGAGCTGCGCAACCGGTTCACCGGCGCCACGACGGAGATTCCCGTCGACACCGCGGCGAGCGAGATCTTCGCGGCGCTCACCAGCTGACGGGCGCCACCGTCACTCGCTGCCGCCGGGGAACGCGACGGTGGTCGGTGACGTGCCGAGCACGGCCCGCCACCTGGCGGCGGTGACGGCGGCCTCGGTGAGGGCCGTGACGGCCAGCGTGCGGTCCTCGGTCGTCGTCGCCTGCTCGAGCACGGCGCGCCACGCGACGGCGCTGTCCTCTTCCATTCGCACGGCCAGCGTCGCGGCGTCGTCGGGTTCGTCGACGTCGATGGGGATCTGATATCCCGCGGCAGGTAGCGGCGCGGGAGCGCCGCGGCCGGTGAGTCGGGCGATGCCCTCCTCGCGTTGTTTGCGATGGGTCCGCATGGCCGCCGACACGAGGTCGTTGACGTCCGGGGTGGAGTGCGCGGAGACCAGGCCGTAGCCGTAGATCACGCCGTGTTCGGTCGCGATCGCGTCGAACAGCGCCCCGTCCGGTCCCTCGGGCCGGGCCGGATCGGGTGTGCGGCTGGCGCTGGTGATCGGCGACGGCGTGGTGGTCGTCGTGGTGGTGGCTGGTGTGGTGGGCGGGGTCGGTGACGTCATGGCGCGACCCCTGCCAGCGCCACGCTGAATGCCGCCGTGCAGGACGCGGCGACCGACCCCAGCAGGCCCGCGGCGTAGCCGGTCTCCTCGGCCGCCGCCTGCGCGGCGCCGTCCGCCGACTGCCGTAGGGCGGCGACGACCGAGCCCGGCGTGGGCGGCGCGGGGGGTTGGCTCGGCGCCGAAGCCGACGGAGTGGTCGACGACGTGGAACTGGTGGGCGTCGCGCCGGTGATGCGGGTGATCTCCTCGGCGAGCGCCTCGGCGTGGGCCGACCGCTCCGCGGCGACGGCGTTCAGTGCGGTCGCGACGGGCGGCGGCGCCGAGGAGGCCGCGCCGGCCGCCAGTTGGCTGTCGGATCGGGCCCGTTCCAGCTGTGCGGTCAGGGCGGAGACGTCCGGCGGCGGGGTCTTGGATCCGCAGGCCACCGACGTTGCGCCGAGCGCCGCCAGCGCCGCCGATCCGATCAGCAGACGCCGCCTGCTGAGGTGGGGGAGGGCGCTCGGCACACCGACATCCTGCCATCCCGCCGCCGGGCGTCCCGCGCGCCAGCCCGGCCCGCCTGCCTGCGGTTTGCCAATCGGCCCGCCCTGGCTGGCGTATCGTTGATACTCGATCCCGGGTGCCGCCCACCTGGGAACATGTCCGCACAACTCAAGACGAGGAGCTCGCCGTGGCATCGGATGCCCCGCTACGGTCCGCCCGCCTGCCCACGCCGGCCGAGGTGACCGAGCTGCTCACGGAGGAGTTCGCGCGCCGCGGATGCGTCATCGAGGACGTGGAGGTCCAGGCGTCCTCGCGTCCCCCACGGATCGCCGTGATCGCCGACGGTGACGACGCCACCGAGGGGCACCTGGACCTGGATTCCGTCGCCGAACTCGGCCGGATCGCGTCCGAACTCATGGACCAGCTCGACGAGCCCACCGGTGGCGGACCGCCGTACGTCCTCGAGGTGACGTCGCGCGGGGTCGACCGGCCACTGACCGCGCCCCGGCACTACCGCCGCGCGCAGGGCCGCAAGGTCGAGCTGACGCTGTCCGACGGGTCGCGCCTCGAGGGCCGGCTGGGCCCGCTGGCGAACGACGCCGTGGCGGTGGTGGTTGCCGACGGTGCACGCGGCAAGTACGCCGTGCGCAGTCTGCCCCTGACCGAGATTTCCAACGCCGTTGTCCAGGTCGAGTTCTCGCCGCCGAACCGGCGCGAACTCGAGCTGGCAGGCCTGTCCGGAGAGGAGCCGGCCTCGTGAACATCGACATGGCCGCACTACACGCCATCGAGGTCGACCGCGGAATCGCGGTCGACGAATTACTCGAGACGATCAAGACGGCGCTGCTGACCGCCTATCGGCACACCGAGGGCCACCAGGCCGACGCCAGGATCGACATCGACCGGAAGTCGGGTTCGGTGCGGGTGATGGCGAGGGAGAACGACGCCGACGGCAACCTGATCCAGGAATGGGACGACACTCCCGAGGGCTTCGGTCGCGTCGCCGCGACGACCGCGCGCCAGGTGATGCTGCAGCGGTTCCGCGATGCGGAGAACGAGCGGATCTACGGCGAGTTCTCGGCCCGTGAGGGCGACATCGTGGCAGGGGTCGTGCAACGCGACGCCAGGGAGAACGCCAGGGGCAACGTCGTCGTGCGTCTGGGTACCGAGGCCAAGGGCTCCGAGGGGATGATCCGCCCGGCCGAGCAGGTGCCCGGCGAACGCTACGAGCACGGCGATCGGTTGCGGTGCTACGTGATCGGCGTGACCCGCGGCCCGCGCGAGCCGCGCATCGAACTGTCCCGCACCCACCCGAACTTGGTCCGCAAACTGTTCTCACTCGAGGTGCCGGAGATCGCCGACGGTTCGGTCGAGATCGCCGCCGTCGCACGCGAGGCCGGGCACCGGTCGAAGATCGCAGTGGCGTCGCGGGCGTCGGGCCTCAACGCCAAGGGTGCCTGCATCGGCCCCATGGGCCAGCGGGTGCGCAACGTGATGAGTGAGTTGTCCGGCGAGAAGATCGACATCATCGACTACGACGAGGACCCGGCCCGCTTCGTCGCCAACGCGCTGTCGCCGGCCAAGGTGGTGTCGGTGACCGTCATAGACGAGGCCACCCGCGCCGCCCGCGTGATCGTTCCGGACTTCCAGCTGTCGCTGGCCATCGGCAAGGAAGGGCAGAACGCCAGGCTGGCCGCCCGCCTGACGGGGTGGCGCATCGACATCCGCAGCGACGCGGCATCGGAGGCCGACGGGTCGCCCGCGCCGAGCGCAGCCCGCGGAGCTGCCCGGGACGGCTAGGTCGACACGCGATTCCGCGTGCGGGTCCGGTGCGGCTAGACTGAACCGTGATCCAGCGCGAGACTTCTGCCTCCGTGCCCGGACGCACCGACGAACCCCAGGGACCGGTGCGTACGTGCGTGGGATGCCGGAGACGAGAGTTGGCTGCCGAATTGCTGCGAGTGGTCGCCGAGCGCGACGGGAACGGCGACTGCGTCGTGACCGTTGACTCAGCGGGTAATCTGCCCGGGCGGGGTGCGTGGTTGCATCTCGACCAGCAGTGCCTCGACTCAGCGATCCGGCGGCGAGCCTTCACCCGAGCGTTGCGCATCACCGGTCCGCCGGACACATCCGCGGTTGTCGAGTTCTTCGTCGTCGAGCTAGAAGACGGCAAGGGACGAGCCGACCCGGCAACAGAACAGGTAGCGAAGAACATGAGCACACCGTGAAGTTCCGATGACCATGCGTCATAGCTAAACCCGAGGCGCGGCCACCCACCGCCGTGTCTCCCAGACAGGAGATGTAGTGGCAGGCAAGGCCCGCGTGCACGAGTTGGCGAAAGAACTCGGTGTCACCAGCAAGGAAGTACTCGCCCGACTGAGCGATCAGGGCGAATTCGTGAAGTCAGCGTCCTCCACCGTGGAGGCCCCCGTCGCGCGCCGGTTGCGCGAGTCGTTCGGGGGGAACAAGGCCGCCAAGGCCCCCGCACCCTCCGGAAACGGATCCGCCGCATCGACGGCACCCAAGCCGGGCGCGCCCAGGCCGCCCGCAGCCGAGGCCCCGGTCTCGACCGCGCCGAAGCCCGGCGGCCCGCGGCCTGCTCCGCCCGCCCCGCCTGCGGCCGCAGCAGCACCGCCGGCCCCGCCCGCAGCTCCGGCCGCCCCCGCCGCGCCGGCGACACCTGCGCCCCCGGCCGCGCCCGCCGCTCCGGCAGCGCCTGCCGCCAGTGAGGCCCCGCGCCCCGCAGGCCCGACGCCAGGTCCCCGGCCAGGTGCACCCAAGCCCGCCGCGCGCACGCCGCGCGTCGGCAACAACCCCTTCTCGTCGCAGCAGCCGGTCGAGCGTCCGGCTCCGCGTCCCGGTGCGGCAGGCCCGGGTGGCCCGCGTCCCGCCGCAGGCCCCGGCGGCCCGCGTCCCGGTGGCGGCCCTCGTCCCGGCGCGACGCCCGGCAACATGCCTCCGCGCCCGCCCGGCGCACGGCCCGGCGCCATGGGTCGTCCCGGCGGTGCCCGTCCCGGCCCAGGTGGCCGCGGACCCGGTGGCGGCGGCGGTCGTCCCGGTGGCCCTCCCGGCGCAGGTGGCGGTGGTAACTACCGCGGTGGCGGACCCGGCGGTGGCGCCGGTGCCGGCGGTGCAGCCGCGGGCGGTTTCCGCGGCAGGCCCGGTGGTGGTGGCGGCGGTGGTCGTCCCGGTCAGCGTGGCGGTGCGGCGGGTGCGTTCGGTCGCCCCGGTGGCGCCGTTCGTCGTGGCCGCAAGTCGAAGCGGGCGAAACGCGCCGAATACGAGAACATGCAGGCACCGGTCGTCGGTGGGGTGCGGTTGCCGCACGGCAACGGCGAGACCATCCGGCTCGCCCGCGGCGCGTCGCTGGTCGACTTCGCCGACAAGATCAACGCCAACCCGGCATCGCTGGTCCAGGCGCTGTTCAACCTCGGCGAGATGGTCACCGCTACCCAGTCGGTAGGTGACGAGACCCTCGAGCTGCTCGGCAGCGAGATGAACTACGTCGTCCAGGTCGTGTCGCCCGAGGACGAGGACCGCGAACTGCTGCAGTCCTTCGACCTCACCTACGGCGAGGACGAGGGCGGCGAGGACGACCTCGAGTTCCGTCCGCCGGTAGTCACCGTCATGGGTCACGTCGACCACGGCAAGACCCGACTGCTCGACTCGATCCGTCAGGCCAACGTCCGCGAGGGCGAGGCCGGTGGCATCACCCAGCACATCGGCGCCTACCAGGTGCTGACCGAGCTGGACGGCAACGAGCGACTGGTGACCTTCATCGACACCCCCGGTCACGAGGCGTTCACCGCCATGCGTGCCCGTGGCGCGAAGGCCACCGACATCGCGATCCTGGTGGTCGCGGCCGACGACGGCGTCATGCCGCAGACGGTCGAGGCGATCAACCACGCGCAGGCCGCTGACGTGCCGATCGTGGTGGCGGTCAACAAGATCGACAAGGAAGGCGCCGACCCGGCCAAGATCCGTGGTCAGCTCACCGAGTACGGCCTGGTGGCGGAGGACTTCGGTGGCGACACCATGTTCGTCGACATCTCGGCCAAGCAGGGCACGAACATCGACGCCCTGCTCGAAGCGGTGCTGTTGACCGCGGACGCGGCGCTCGACCTGCGCGCCAACCCCGACATGGAGGCCCAGGGCGTCGCGATCGAGGCTCACCTCGACCGTGGCCGTGGTCCCGTGGCGACCGTGCTCATCCAGCGCGGCACCCTGCGGGTCGGCGATTCGATCGTGGCGGGCGATGCCTACGGTCGCGTTCGTCGCATGGTCGACGAGCACGGCGAGGACGTCCACGAGGCGCTGCCGTCGCGGCCGGTTCAGGTCATCGGCTTCACGTCGGTGCCGGGCGCCGGTGACAACCTGCTGGTGGTCGACGAAGACCGGACCGCTCGCCAGATCGCCGATCGCCGGAGTGCACGCAAGCGCAACGCGCTGGCCGCACGTACGCGCAAGCGCATCAGCCTGGACGATCTCGACGCAGCGTTGAAGGAGACTTCGCAGCTGAACCTGATCCTCAAGGGCGACAACTCCGGCACCGTCGAGGCGCTGGAGGAGGCCCTGCTGGGCATCGAGATCGACGACGAGGTGGAACTGCGCGTCATCGACCGCGGTGTCGGTGGTGTCACCGAGACCAACGTCAACCTGGCGTCGGCTTCGGATGCGATCATCATCGGCTTCAACGTGCGCGCGGAGGGCAAGGCCACCGAGCTGGCCAACCGCGAGGGCGTCGACATCCGGTACTACTCGGTGATCTACCAGGCCATCGACGAGATCCAGAGTGCGCTCAAGGGCATGCTCAAGCCGATCTACGAGGAGAAGGAACTCGGCCGCGCCGAGATCCGGGCGATCTTCCGCAGCTCGAAGGTCGGCAACATCGCCGGCTGCCTGGTCACGTCCGGCATCATGCGACGCAACGCCAAGGCGCGGTTGCTTCGCGACAACATCGTGATCGCCGAGACCGTCACCATCTCGTCGCTGAAGCGCGAGAAGGACGATGTCACGGAGGTGCGCGACGGCTACGAGTGTGGTCTGACGCTGACCTTCAACGACATCAAGGAGGGCGACGTGATCGAGGCCTACGAGTTGGTAGAAAAAGCACGCACGTGATGACGACCGAGGCGGTTTTCCATGGCTGACCCGGCTCGCGCGAAACGGCTCGCCAAGCGCATCGGCACCGTCGTGGCCTCGGCGATCGAGTTCGAGATCAAGGATCCCCCGTTGGCCTTCGTGACCGTGACGGACACGAAGGTGACGGGTGACCTGCACGACGCGACGGTGTTCTACACGGTTCGCGGCGAGACGCTGCAGGACGAGCCCGACTACGAGGGTGCGGCTGCGGCTCTGACCCGTGCCAAGGGCACGCTGCGGAGCAAGGTCGGCGCTGCGACGGGTGTGCGGTTCACGCCGACCCTGTCGTTCGTGCTCGACAAGGTGCCGGACACGGCGCAACACATGGAGGAATTGCTCGCCCGTGCGCGGGCAGCGGACGCCGACCTGGCACGGATTCGGGAAGGCGCCAAGCCCGCGGGCGACGCCGACCCGTACCGTGTGACGGGGGGAGAGGAATCGGACGGGGAGCCTGACGTGCTTGACGACGACTTCGACCCTGAGGACACCGGTGACCGCGATAGAACCGACGACTGAGCGGGGCGTCGCCGCGACCCGTGTCGATGCGCACGGCGCGGCGGCACTGCTCGCTGCGGCGAGCCGAGTTGCCGTGGTGTGTCACGTCTTTCCCGACGCGGACACCATCGGTGCGGGCCTTGCGCTGGCGTTGGTGTTGGAGCGTTCCGGCAAGGCCGTCGAGGTGAGCTTCGCCGCGCCGTCAGAACTGCCGGAGTCGCTGCAGAGCCTGCCCGGCGGTCATCTGCTGGTGGCGCCGGAGGCAATGCGCACAGACCCCGATCTGGTCGTCACCGTCGACATCCCCAGCCCCAACCGGCTCGGTGCGTTGAGCGGGCTCGCCGACGAGGGTCGCGAGGTGCTGGTGATCGACCACCACGCATCCAACCTGCTCTTCGGCACCGCCAACTACGTGGACTCGACGGCCGATTCCACGACGATGCTCGTCGCCGAAGTGCTCGACGCGTGGGACGAGCGCATCGACGTGCCGGTGGCGCACTGCCTGTACGCGGGCCTGACCACCGACACCGGATCATTCCGCTGGGCGTCGGCGCGTGCGCACCGCCTGGCGGCGAGGCTGCTCGAACTCGGGGTGGACAACGCGTCGATCAGCCGGACGCTGCTCGACACCCATCCGTTCTCGTGGCTGCCGATGCTGTCGCGGGTGCTCGCCTCCGCGTGCCTGGTGCCCGCGGCCGTCGGCGGGCTCGGTTTCGTCTACGCGGTCGTGCCGCACCAGGAATGGTCGACCGCCAGGCCCGAGGAGGTGGAGAGCATCGTCGACATCGTGCGCACCACCTCTCAGGCCGAGGTCGCGGCGGTGTTCAAGGAGATCGAGCCGCAGCAGTGGTCGGTGTCGATGCGCTCCAAGTCCGAGGTCGATCTCGCCTCTGTGGCAAGCGGTTTCGGTGGGGGTGGGCACCGGCTGGCGGCCGGGTTCAGTGCCACCGGGCCTGCCGATGACGTCGTCGAGGCACTGACCCGTGCGCTCGGCTGACCCGGGCCCCGGCGCATTGGCCGACGTCGTCGACGCGCGAGTTGGCTGAGGGTCCGGACCCGCTGACGCCTGCCACCGGCCGGCGCATCGCGGGACTCGCCTTTCCCGCGCTCGGCGTTCTCGCGGCGGAGCCCCTGTACCTGCTGTTCGACCTCGCGGTCGTCGGCCGCCTCGGCGCGCTGGCGCTGGCAGGTCTGGCGATCGGTGGGCTAATCCTGTCGTTGGTGGCGTCGCAGTTGACGTTCCTGTCCTATGGCACGACGGCGCGCTCGGCGCGCTACTTCGGTGCGGGCGAACGGGATTCGGCGGTGGGCGAGGGCGTGCAGGCGACGTGGCTCGCCGTGGGGCTGGGTCTGCTGGTGGTGGCGGTGGTGCAGGTGTGCGCGGTGCCGTTGCTCGGCGTGATCGCCGATGGCGGCGAGATCGCCGACGAGGCACTGCCGTGGCTTCGGATCGCGATCTTCGGAGCGCCTGCGATCCTGATCTCGCTGGCAGGCAACGGCTGGATGCGCGGGGTGCAGGACACCGTGCGGCCGTTGCGCTTCGTGGTGTTCGGCTTCGCGGTGTCGGCCGTGCTGTGCCCGCTGCTGGTGTACGGCTGGCTGGGGATGCCGCGGCTGGAGCTGGCAGGCTCGGCCGTGGCCAATCTGGTGGGGCAGTGGCTGGCGGCGTTGCTGTTCTGCCGGGCGCTGCTCGCCGAGGGCGTTCCGCTCCGCATCGACGTCGGCATCCTGCGGGCGCAGGTGGTGATGGGTCGCGATCTGCTGGTGCGCACGTTGGCCTTTCAGGCCTGCTTCGTCTCGGCGGCAGCCGTCGCCGCGCGGTTCGGGGCGGCTGCGGTCGCTGCGCACCAGGTGGTGCTGCAACTGTGGAGCTTCCTCGCCTTAGTGCTCGATTCCCTGGCCATCGCGGCACAGTCACTGGTCGGTGCTGCGCTGGGCGCCGGTCAGCTCGCGCACGCCAAGTCCGTTGCGTGGCGGGTGACGGTGTTCTCGACGCTGGCTGCCGCGGTGCTGGCGGCTGCGTTCGCGGCCGGCGCGTCGGTGGTGCCGACGCTGTTCACCAGCGACCGTTCGGTTCTCGACGAGATCGACGTGCCGTGGTGGTTCCTGGTGGCGCAGCTTCCGGTGGCGGGCATCGTGTTCGCGCTCGACGGCGTGCTGCTCGGGGCGGGGGACGCAAAGTTCATGCGCAACGCCACGCTGGCGTCCGCGCTGATCGGGTTCCTGCCGCCGATCTGGCTGTCGCTGGCGTTCGGCTGGGGGCTGCTCGGCATCTGGGCGGGGCTCACCACGTTCATGGCGCTGCGCCTGGTGTTCGTCGGCTGGCGCGCCGCCTCCGGCCGGTGGTTGGTGGCGGGCACGGGTTGAGCGTCAGGCGCGGTGACCGATGACCGCCCACACGTCGCGTCGTCCGGCCCGCTCGCCGCGCACGTCGACGTCGACGAAGCCGGTGGTGCGGCACAGCTCGGCGAAGGACTCGGCCTGCTCGCGGGTCCACCCGTGACTGGACAGGCCGGTCGCGTCCCGGGTCGTCCGGCGTTCGATCGCGATCAGGCGTCCACCCGCCCGCAGCACCCGGTGTGCCTCGGCGACACCGGCACTCGCGTCACGCCAGTGGTGCACCGTGGCCAGTGCCCATACGACGGTCGCCGTACCGTCGGCGACGGGTAGTGCCTCGGCGGAGCCCTCGGCCCACGTGACGTCCTGACGGTGGGTGACGGCGCGCGCCAAGCGCAGCATGGTTTCGGCGGGGTCGACACCGGTGACGCGGGCGCCGCGCCGCGCGGCGGCCCGGGCGGCGGTGCCGGGCCCGCATCCGACGTCGACGACGTGGTCACCCACCGCGGGGCGCGCGAGCGCGACCACGAGCCTCGCGTTGGCGCGGCCGACGAGCAGGAAGACCAGACCGCAGAGCGCTCCGCCGATGCCTGCGAAACCTGGGTGGTCGGCGTGGTGGTTGACGGGTTGGGGGGACGCTGGCTCACTCACGGATTCGACCTTGCCGGTTCAAGCCGGGTTGAAGTCAAATGTCGTATGGACGTGATCTCGATCGGCGAGGCGGCCGCGCGGCTGCGGATGCGGCCGTCGGCGCTGCGCTACTACGACGACCGCGGGTTGGTCAGACCGGTGGCACGTCGGGCAGGCAGGCGCATGTACGGGCCCCAGGAGATGCGCCACCTGGCGTTCCTGAAGATCGCGCACCGGTTGGGCTTGCCGCTGGACGCGGCCGCCGAGGTCCTCGACGCCCCGAGCGAACAGTGGCGCGCGACGATTCGCGACCAGATCGCCGAACTGGATCGGGTGATCGCACAGGCCCGGGGTGCCAAGGAGTTCCTCACCCATGCGCTGAACTGCCCGACCGATCATCCGGCGCGGGAGTGCGCCACGATGATCGGCGCCCTGGACCGACTGGTCGATGGTGCCACCGTCGAGCAGATCGCGGCGCAGCACTCCGGGCCGGAGCAGGGCTAGCCGGTCGTCGTTCAGTCGGCGGCCGAAGCGCTGCCCAGCAGTTCGCGCACGCGGTTGGCGACGTGGATGAACTCCGGGCGTTCCATCGTCTCGGCGTAGTCGCGGTGCCCCGGCAGGTCGACGTCGAGTGTCTCGACGATGCGGCCGGGACGCGGGCTCATCACCACCACGCGGTTGGCCAGGTAGACCGCCTCGGCGACGGAGTGGGTGACCAGGACGACGGTGGTCTTGGTCTCGCGCCAGATCCGGTGCAGCTCGACGTTCATCTTCTCGCGGGTCAACGCATCGAGTGCGCCGAAGGGCTCGTCCATGAGCAGCACGTCGGGTTCGTGCAGCAGCGCCCGGCACAGTGAGACTCGTTGTTGCATACCGCCGGACAGCTCGTACGGCATGGCGTTCTCGAACCCGGTCAGCCCGGTCATCTCGAGCAGGTGGTCGCAGCGGCGCGCTGCGGCCTGGCGTGACATGCCGCGCATCTCGGCCTGCAGCAGGATGTTCTTGCGCACGCTGCGCCATTCCAGCAAGGCTGCGCGCTGGAAGACGTAGCCGATCTCGCGCTGGGGCCCGCGGACGTCGCGGCCCCGCAACCGCACCTCGCCCCGGGTGGAGTTGGTGAGGCCTGCGATCACCTTCAGCAGCGTCGACTTACCGCAGCCGGAAGGGCCTGCGATGGTGACGAATTCGCCGTCGGCCACGGACAGGTCGATGTCCTCGAGCGCGGTGGTGGTGCCGCGCTTGGACGAGAAGGTGACGGTGAGGTCGTCGATGGAGATCGCCGCCGGCGTCACGCCGGTCTCGGTGTCGATCATGGCGGTGCTCATCTGCGTCCCCCTACTGCTCGCCGCGCGGAGCGAAGGACGAATCCCAGTACTCCGACGGGTTCTTCGCCGTCTCCAGCAGGCCGGCCTGGTTGAGGGTGGCGATGGTGGCCGTCCAGTCCTCCTCGGCGTTGACGCCGGGCGCCTTGTCCGCCGTGGCCGGAGTGTTCAGCAGCGGGATGGTCTGCTGCCACTGCTCGAGCAGCACCTCGCGCGGCGGCATCTGCGGATCCTTGCCGGCCATCGCGTCGACGGCGCCCTGTGGGTCGGCTGCCGCGGCGGCGTAGGCCTCGCTGGTGGCGTCGACCATGGCCTGCACCAGTTCCGGGTCGTCAGCGATCGTCTTGGTGTTCGCGATCAGCCCGTTGCTGTAGAAGTTGAGGCCGGCGTCGGAGTAGCGGAGGTAGCGCACCTCGCGGCCGCTCTTGTTTGCGATCGTCGGCCCCTGGTCGTGCGCGAAGCCGATCAGGCCGTCGACGCGACCCGAGAGCATTGCGGCCATCTTGCCCGCCGCGTCGAGGCTCTGCTGCTTGACCTGATCGTCGGCGATGCCGACCTTGTCGAGGAAGATCGGGAACGTCGTGGTGGGCGCGTCACCGGCGGAGACGGCGATGGTGCGGCCGACGAGGTCCTGCGGCGTGTTGATCCCGGAGTCCGCGAACACCTGCACGGCCGACGGCGTGGTCTGCAGGTACACCCCTGCGCTCTTGACGTCGACGCCCTTGTCGATGTTGCTCAGCACCGCGGGGGTGTCTGCCCAGCCGAAGTCGGTCTGTTGGGAGCCGACGGCCTGCACGGTCTTGGTGGAGCCCTGGCCGGCGTCGATCGTCAGGTCCACGCCGTGCTTGGCGAAGATCCCCTTCTCCACGCCGTAGTAGAACGGTGCGTGCTCGCCGTAGGGGTACCAGTTCAGCATTAGCGTTGCCGGTGCGGCCGAGCCGTCGGCGGAATCGGTGCTCTGCGAACCACTTCCGCCACAGGCGGTCAGCGTGAGGGCGGTGGCGGTGGCGGCCGCGGCGATGGCGACGGCGCGGCGTCGGGTGAACGTCATGGGTGTCTCCTTGATTGGGTCGACGGTGGTGGGTCAGACGGCGTGGGTGGTCGATGAGGCGGCGCGTCGTGAGGAATGCCAGGGGATGAGCAGCTTCTCGGCGATCTCGATGATGGCGAAGAGCACGATGCCCAGGAAGGACATGATGATCAGGGCGGCGAACAGCATTGCGGTGTCGACGTTGCCGTTCGCCTGGAGGATGACGTAGCCGAGTCCTTCGTTGGAGCCGACGAACTCGCCAACCACGGCGCCGGTGACGGCGAGCGTGGCAGCGACCTTCAGGCCGGACATGAGCTGTGGCAGCGAGGCCGGGAACCGGATCTTCATGAACGTCTTGAAACGGCTCGCACCCATCGTCGAGGTGAGTTCGAGGATCTCGGGATCCACCGTCCGCAGACCTGCGAGGCACGAGATGACGACCGGGAAGAACGCCATCAGGACGGCGACGAGGATCTTGGGCGAGGGGCCGAAGCCGAGCCACACGATGAACAGTGGCGCGATCGCGATCTTGGGCACCACCTGTGCGAAGAGGATCAACGGGTAGACCGTCTTCTCCACGTTGGAGGAGTACACCATCACGACGGCCATCAGGACGCCGAAGACGGCGGCGATCGCGAAGCCGATCACCGTCTCCCAGGTGGTGACCCAGGTGTTCTGGGCTAGGTAGGCGGCGTTCTCCCGGGCGGTGGCCCACGTGTCGGCCGGTGACGGGAGGATGTAGGGCGCGACCAGTTCGGCCTCCGTCACGGCCCACCAGGCTGCGAGCAGCGCGGCCAACAGCGCCATCGGACGCCAGAAGTTCGACAGGGTGGCGCGTGGTGAGAACGATGGGCGGCGCGGTCGTCGTGATGCCGGCTGCGAGACCGGCTGCGCGGTGTCGCGCAGCCCGGCCGGAGCGGTAACGGCCATGGACAGTCCTAAGTTCGAAGGGCCCGGGCGATCTCAGCGCCCGTTGGGAATGCGCTTTCCGAAGCAAGGCCGACGATAACGTGATGCAGCCCACACTGTCAACGCCCTCGCCGTGCCCGGCGTGTTCGCGCTGATCAGAGGCGTGTGCTGTCGCGCAGGATCACGCGGCCGGGGATCCGCTCGCGGAGATCCGCGGCGTCGGCATCGGTCCGCAACGCCAATTCGACGGCGCGCGTACCGATCTCCTCCAGTGGCAGCGCCACGGTCGACAGGCTGGGGGTGTGGTCGCGCAGTGTCGGGATGTCGTCGAAGCCGGCGATGCAGACGTCGCGCGGCACGCTCAGTCCGAGGTCGCGCCACGCGGCGATCGCACCGATGGCCATTACGTCGGTGACGGCGAAGACGCACACCGGCGGAGCCCCGGAGTCGGCGGTCACCTGCAACGCCGCGGCCAGGCGGTGCGCCGCGGAATGGCCACCGTCGCGGGTGAAGTCGCCGGATACCTCAACCAGGGGGGTGAGTCCGCGCCTGGCCAGGGTCTCGACGAAGCCGTTGCGGCGGTCCACCGACGTGCGGATGTTGCCAGGCCCGCCGATCACGGCGAACCGCTGATGCCCGGCCTCGATCAGGGCGTCCGCCAATTGCCCAGAGGCGTAGTGATTCTCGGGTTCGACGGCGCCGCCGAACGCCAGCGGCTGCCCGATCGCCACGACGCGCCCGCCGTTGGCCCGGTAGCGGCCGAACTCGGTCTCCAGGTCGCGGTCGAGGTCGCCGCTCTGGCGCGAACCCGCCAGCACGATGGCGTCGGCGCGGTGCGAGATGAAGGTGCTGACCGCGTCGCGCTCGATGTCGAAGTCGCGGTCGGTGCTGGCCAACAGCACCTGTTTGTTGGCCGTTCTGGCAGCGGACTGCACACCGCGGGCGATCGAGGAGAAGTACGGGTCCGCGATGTCGTGCACGATCAACCCCAGCAGGCCGGTCGAGGCACGGGCGAGCGCCTGGGCCTGGGCATTTGGGACGTATCCGAGTTCACGGGCGGCAGTGCGGACCCGGTCGGCGACGCCTTCGCCGGGAACGCGGGCCGACCCGTTGAGCACCCGCGACGCGGTGGCCTGCGAGACTCCCGCCCGCGCGGCCACGTCCTGCAGGGTCACCGCCATCTGCTGCGTCCTCCACGTCCGGGTCCGGCTGACCGGATCGACACGGATCCGACGCGACGCTTGACCGCCGCGCCTCGGCAGCTTACCGTGGAAAGCGCATTCCGAAGTGCAACCGACCGCATCCGCGCGGCGTCGCATACGTCCGCGCCCATCAGACGGGGCACACTCACATGTCTTCTTCCACCACCCCTGCACGTCAGGGCGACCGCAGAACCCTTCGCATCGCGATGAACGGCGTGACCGGACGGATGGGGTACCGCCAGCATCTCGTCCGCTCGATCCTGCCGCTGCGCGACTCGGGCCTGACCCTCGACGACGGCACGCGCCTCGACGTCGAACCGATCCTCGTCGGCCGCAACGCCGATCGGCTCGCCGACATGGCTGCCGAGCACGGCATCGAACACTGGACCACCGACGCCGCGTCGGTGATCGCCGACCCGTCGGTCGACGTGTACTTCGACGCCCAGGTCACCTCACGCAGGGTCGAGGCGCTGACCGCAGCCATCAAGGCGGGCAAGCACGTGTACACCGAGAAGCCCACCGCCGAGACGCTCACCGAGGCAATCGAACTCGCGCGGATGGCGGAGAACGCAGGCGTGGTCGCGGGCGTCGTGCACGACAAGCTCTACCTCCCCGGGCTGGTCAAGCTGCGCCGCCTGGTCGACGAGGGCTTCTTCGGCCGGATCCTCTCGATGCGCGGCGAGTTCGGCTACTGGGTGTTCGAAGGCGACGGCCAGGCCGCGCAACGCCCCAGTTGGAACTACCGCGCCGAGGACGGCGGTGGCATCACCGTCGACATGTTCTGCCACTGGAACTACGTCATGGAGGGTCTGCTCGGCACGGTTCGGGCCGTCACCGCCAAGGCCGTCACCCACATCCCCACCCGGTGGGACGAGTCCGGCACGGCCTACCCCGCCACGGCCGACGACGCCGCCTACGGCATCTTCGAGATCGAGGGCGGGATCATCGCCCAGATCAACTCGTCGTGGGCGGTCCGCGTCTACCGCGACGAACTCGTCGAATTCCAGATCGACGGCACCCACGGGTCCGCGGTCGCCGGGTTGCGGCGCTGCGTCGCACAGCAGCGGGCGCACACCCCGAAACCCGTGTGGAACCCCGACCTGCCGGTCACCGAGAAGTTCCGCGACCAGTGGCTCGAGGTGCCCGCCAACGGTGACCTGGACAACGGGTTCAAGTTGCAGTGGGAGGAGTACCTGCGCGACGCCGTCGCCGGCCGGCCGCACCGCTTCGGGCTGCTCTCGGCAGCGCGCGGCGTGCAACTCGCCGAACTCGGCCTGACGAGTTCGGCCCGCGGCATCCGCGTCGAGGTGCCGGAGATCGCGCTATGACGCTCACCCACGCGCCGACCGACCTCGTCGTCACCCTTCCCCTCGACGGTGAACTGCGCGCACACCGCCTCGGCACACCGGGTCCGTGGCGCAAACCCGACGGACCGATCCGGTCCCGGATCGCCTACGCCGCAGCGCACGTCGTGCCCCGCACCACGGCCGACAACGCACCAGGGGCGCCCGCCGACCTCGACTGGGACGCGACGCTGGCCTACCGCCACGAGCTGTGGTCGTACGGGCTGGGCGTCGCCGACGCCATGGACACCGCCCAGCGCGGCATGGGCATGGACTGGGACGCAACGGCCGAGTTGATCCGACGCAGCGGCGAGGAAGCCGCCAAGTCGGGTGGGCGACTGGCCTGCGGCGCGGGTACCGACCAACTGCGTATCGCCGACGTTCCGTCCGGGGTGGCGGGGCTGCGGATGATCGGCGATGCCTACCGCGAGCAGATCGACGTCGTCGCAGGCGCAGGCGCCCGCGTCGTCGTGATGGCGTCCCGGGCGCTGGCCGCGGTCGCACAGTCGCCCGAGGACTACCTGACCGTGTACCGGACGCTGCTGGCCCACGTGGACCGGCCCGTCATCCTGCACTGGCTGGGGGAGATGTTCGACCCCGCGCTGCGCGGCTACTGGGGAAGCACCGACGTCGCCTCGGCCACCGGGACCTTCCTGAGCCTGATCGAAGAACACGCCGACGCGGTCGACGGGGTCAAGGTGTCCCTGCTCGACGCCGAACACGAAATCGCGCTGCGTCGCGCACTTCCCGATGGCGTACGGCTCTACACCGGCGACGACTTCAACTATCCGGAACTGATCGTCGGCGACGACCGAGGACATTCCGACGCGCTGCTGGGCATCTTCGCCGCCATCTACCCCGCCGCGTCCACGGCGCTGCAGGAACTCGACGCCGGCGACACCGAACGCGCCCGCGCGATCCTGGACTCGACCCGGGAGTTGGGGCGGCACGTGTTCACCGCACCCACCTACTACTACAAGACCGGCATCGCGTTCCTGGCCTGGCTCAACGGCCGCCAGCCCGGCTTCGCGATGGTCGGGGGCCTGGCCGGTGGCAGATCGGTGCCCCACCTGTCCCGGTTGTTCGTGCTGGCCGACCGCGCCGGGTTGCTCGCCGACCCCGACCTCGCTGCCCACCGGATGCGACTGTTCCTCGGCGTGAACGGAATCGGGCAGTGAGCGCCCCGTTCGGGCGGCTGTCGCTGAACACCAAGACCTCCAACGCCTGGACTCTGCGCGAGGCCGTCGAGGGCGCCGCGGCGGCGGGGCTGCCCGCCGTCGGGCTGTGGCGCGACCGGGTGGCCGAAGCGGGTCTCGACGAGGCGTCGAAGATATTGCGGGACAATGGCATCCGTGCGTCCAGCCTGTGCCGCGGCGGGTTCCTAACCGGTTTCGACGACCAGGCGGTCGAGGACAACCGGCGCGCGATCGACGAGGCCGCCACGCTCGGCGCGCCCGAACTGGTCGTGGTCGCAGGAGGGATACCCGACCGCGACCTGCCGGGCGCACGGGCGCGACTGGCCGAACGGCTGGCCGCGCTGGTCCCGTACGCCACCGACCGCGGCGTACGCCTGGCGCTGGAGCCCCTGCACCCGATGTACTGCGCCGACCGTGCCGTCATCTCGACACTCGGCCAAGCCCTCGAACTCGCGGCGCCGCACCCCGCGCACGTCGTGGGCGTGGTCGTCGACACCTTCCACGTCTGGTGGGACCCGGACCTTCGGGCTCGGGTCGCCGAGGCGGGAGCCCAGGGCCGGATCAGCAGCTACCAGATCTGCGACTGGCTGGTACCGATGGCGGCCGACCCGCTGATGTCGCGCGGGATGATGGGCGACGGCGTCATCGACTTCGCGTCGATCACCGAGATGGTGACCGCCGCCGGCTACTTCGGCGACGTCGAGGTCGAGATCTTCAACGACGACGTATGGGCGAGCGACCCGCGCGACGTGGTCGAGACCATGAAGCGGCGATACCGGAAGCTGGTACTGCCCAGCCTCGGCGAGGCGGCCTAGCGCACCTGCTCGCGGCCGCGTTCGAACACCGCGGCACGGCTGGCGGCGACGTCGTCACCCGAGGTCTCTCGCATCCAGCGGGTCGCCGAGGTGGCCTCGAGCCAGAGTCCGGCGCTGGTCTGCTGGTCGTCGATGAGGTGATACGACTCCAGCAGTGCCCGCACGGCCTTCTGGTTGTTGCCGGTGATCGACGAGGCCACCCGGCGTGCGGTGGCGAGCAACTCGTCGTGCGGCACCACCTCGGTCACCAGACCCGCCCGCAGCGCGTCGCCCGCCGAGAGGTAGTCGCCGGTCAGGCTCATCCGCCGCGCCATGCCAATGCCGACCTTCTGCGGCAGCCGGACGCTCAGCCCCCAGGTCGGCAACAGCCCGACGCGGGCATGGGTGTCGGCGAATCGTGCCTGCTCGGAGGCGATCAGGATGTCGCAGTAGAGCGCCAGTTCGAGCCCGCCGGTCACGGCGGCGCCGTTGATGGCGCCGATCACCGGTTTGCGCATGGCGGGCCACTTGGGCGAGATGTCGGGCAGCTCGGTGGTGTCGCCGAGTTCCTTGAGATCGAGCCCGGCGCAGAACACGGGGTCGGCGCCGGTGACGATGACGACGTCGACGTCGTCGTCGCGCTCGGCGTCGCCGAGTGCCGCGAAGAACCGGGTGCGCAGTTCCGCCGACAGCGCGTTGCGTGCGCGCGGCCGGTTGAGGGTCAGCGTCCGGATGCGGTCGGTGGTCTCGATCAGGAGGACGTAGGAGTCCGTGCTGTCGTGAGAGTCGTCGGTGTCGGGCACGGGGTCACCGTATCGACCTATGGTTGGAACATGTGCCGGAACATCACCGAGTTGCGCGGGCTGGAGCCCGCGGCCACTGACGAAGAGGTCGAGGCCGCCGCCAGGCAGTACGTTCGAAAGGTCAGCGGCATCACGCGTCCGACGGCGGCCAACGAGACCGCATTCGAGACCGCCGTCGCCGAGGTCACCGCGACCACGATGCGGCTGCTGGCGGAACTCCCCGCGCGTCGGCAGCCACCCAAGACGATTCCTCCGCTGCGCAGGCCCGAGGTGCGCGCACGCATCGAGGCCCGCGCGGCCGGCGGCTGAGTGGCGACGCCTGCGCTCAAGGAGTGGAGTGCGGCCGTGCACGCGATGCTCGACGGCCGCCAGACCGTGCTGCTGCGCAAGGGCGGCATCGGCGAGAAGCGGTTCGACCTCACCGCTTCGGAATTCGTCTTCTTCCCGACCATCGCGCACGGTCACGCCGAGCGCGTCCGGCCCGAACACCGCGACCTGCTCGACGCGTCGGCATCCGACAGCACCGAGTCGACGCTGGTGCTGCGGGCCGGTGCCTCCGTGGTGGCCTCCGTCGCGGTCAACCGGCCCGAGGCCCTCGAGTCCATCGCCGACACCCACATCTGGACCGACGAGTCGGTCCACGCCGACCGGGTGGACTTCCGGCCCAAGCACCGGCTCACCGTGCTGGTGGTCTCGGTCCGCCCGCTCGTCACGCCCGTCTCGGTGCGCAGGACGCCCGACTACGCCGGGTGCAAGAGCTGGGTGGACCTCGACGTCGACCCGTCCATGGGCGACCCGGTGCACGACGAGGCCACGCTGATGGCCGTCGCCGACAGGGTGCGTGCGTCAGTCGGTTGAGGAATTGCCCACGGGCAGAACGACTTTCGATTTGCCGTGGTGGATTTCGTGGGTTGCGGGTTGCATGCGGGTGCCGGTGTCGACCGGCTCGCCGGTGCCGAGGTTGCGCACGAAGCGGGGGTGCGACCCGCCTGCGACGAGCACCCGCACCCGTGACCCCGCGGAGAAGCGGTGCGCGATGGCGTCGAGTTCGAGCCGCACGATCTTCGGGGAGTCGGTCGTGCCCGGCGCGAGCCTGCGGAACCCGTCGCTCACGTTGTGCGACACGCCGTTTCGATCGACTTCGCTGAGCCGGACGAACACGTCGCAGTGCGGATTGTCCGACCCGTGCTCGAGTTCGACGACCGGCGTGCCGAGCACGTAGAGATCCTCGGGTAGCGGCTCGCCGGTGAAGTCCGCGACGTCGCCGCGCAGCGCCAGGCTGCTGTCGTCCCGGTATCCACCCTGTGGTGAGAGCAGGCGACCGCCCACGGTCGGCGTGGGATCGGCCGGGTCGAACGTGAATCGGGTCGCGGGAGCGTCGGCGCCGGCAGGCACGTCGGACAGGCGGTGCGCGGGCTGCAGGTACAGCGTGTGCTCGGCCGTCGCGGGCGGCCAGTCCGGCAGCTCCCGCCAGCCGCTGCGGTGCACGTCGACCCGGACCCGGGCGCGCGGGGGCACCGTGCGCCCGGCGAGGTGTTCGTCGAGCCACTGCAACGACTCCCGCAGCACCGTGGGCGCGCCCTTGGTCATCACCTGGGAGTGCGTCCAGGAACCGACCGTCAACGCCGTCGGCACGCCGCGGTCGCGCAGATGCGCGTACTGCTGGAGGGTCTGCTCGAGGAACAGGTCTTGCCATCCGCCGATCAGCAGCACGGGCACCTCGACGCGGTCGAGTGCGGCGCCCACCCGGACGCGGTCCCAAAAGACGGGATCGCGCTCGGGTTCGGCGATCCACGACTCCCACCACGGGGCGCCGGTCGCCAACAGGGTGCGGCCCGACGCTCCCAGCGGCGCTTCGTCGGCCGCGCGGCGGATCACGGCGTTCGACCGTGCTTGACGCAGCAGCATCTTCGCGCGGCCGGGTTCCTCCTGGTGCGACACCATGTCGCTCCAGCCGAGGAAGTCGTTGACGGTGAAGGCGCCGGTGCCCCAGGTGGCGGTGCTGAAGTCGTGCGGTCCGACGCACACGATCGCTGCCTTCAACTCCGGCGGTGGATCCATCATCAGCGCCCACTGCGTGAACCCGAGATACGACAGACCCATCGTCGCGAACGAGCCGGTGAACCACGGCTGGTCGCGGAGCCACGCGACGGTGTCTGCGCCGTCTTCCACCTCGTGCACCATCGGCATGAAGTCACCACCGGAGCCGAACGTGCCGCGGACGCTCTGGAACACCACGTGGTAGCCGCGCGCGGCGTAGACGGAGCCGTACAGCGCGGAGAACGGGAACCGGCGACCGTACGGCGCGCGGACCAGGATCGTGCCCGCCGGCGAGGGCGTGTCCGGCACGAAGTGGTCGGCGACCAGTTCGACGCCGTCGCGCATCGGGACCCGCAGTCCGCGCTCCACGGTGACGTCGGACGTCGGCGGAGGAACGGTCAGCAGACGGGCGAGGCTCTTCGAGGCGAATCGGGAGGCAGTGGTTCGGGAAGGCACGACTGCAGGCTACGCATGAGTCGTGCCGTGCCTCTAGAACTTGTAGTACGGCGCCAGTTCGTTGGCCCGCTGGATGTTGGTCTGCAGGCAGTCGACGTCGTCGGCGGAGTAGACCGGTGCGTAGAAGATGGACTGCTGCAGGACGCCGTAGCTGGTCTTGAACGCGATCATGCAGGTGATCCAGTTCCGGTTGTTCCAGTCGGTCGGCTTCATGATCCAGAACTGCGCCGCGCGGTGGCCCTGGATGTCCAGTTCGACGGCGTCGGCGGGCAGCGTCGCCTCATAGGTTCGCCAGACGAACGCCTCGACGGCCATCTGGTAGTTGCCCGCGTCGTAGTGGCAGCGCAGCCCGTCCTCGGGGATGGGCGGGGTGAATCCAAGTCCCAGGCGCTCGATGACGTCGATCGGGATCTCGGCGCACGGGTCGAACGGCTTGGGGTCGACGGTCTCGATCACCGGCCACTTGATGGACGAGGACACCCCGGTCATCGGGGCCGACGTGGACCGCAGGTCGACGCGACCGAGGTCCGACCCGGCCAGCGGGTTGGCCTGGCAGACGACGATCACCGCCGCGAACAGCGCGCACGCCGCCGACAGCAGGCGCAGTTTGGCGCTCATTCGCATTGGTGTGCGTCCCTCGCGGTCGTCGGCCATTGCGGGGAGTCTACAAGTCCGCGAGCCCGGCGAGGCCCGAAAATCAGAACATGTTCTAGTTGCCAGGTGAGCGCGGTGCGGCCGCGCAAGTACGCTGGTCGGTTGTGTCTGCGCCAACTGGAGAACACCGAGGTCCGTCGCCGGACTCGCACCGACGTCCGACGCTGTGGGCGGTGAGCGACCTGCACATCGGGCACACGGGCAACAAGCCGGTGACCGAGTCGCTGTACCCGGCGTCGCCGGACGACTGGCTGATCGTGGCCGGGGACGTCGCGGAGCGCACCGACGACATCCGCTGGTCGCTGGATCTGCTGCGGAAGCGGTTCGCCAAGGTGATCTGGGTGCCCGGCAACCACGAGTTGTGGACCACCCAGAAGGACCCGATGCAGATCTTCGGGAAGGCGCGCTACGACTACCTCGTCGACATGTGCGACCAGATGGGCATCGTCACCCCCGAACACCCGTTCCCCGTGTGGACCGAGGGGGGCGGCCCGGCGACGATCGTGCCGCTGTTCCTGCTCTACGACTACTCGTTCCTGCCAGAGGGCACGGCGACCAAGGCAGAGGGACTGGCCGTGGCCCGGGAACGCAACGTCGTCGGCACCGACGAGTTCCTGCTGTCGGCCGAGCCCTACGCCACCCGCGACGCGTGGTGCCGCGACCGGGTGGCGACCTCGCGCAAGAAGCTCGAGGACCTGGACTGGATGACGCCCACCATTCTGGTCAACCACTTCCCGATGGTCCGCGAACCCTGCGACGCCATGTTCTACCCGGAGTTCGCGATGTGGTGCGGGACGACCGCGACCGCGGACTGGCACACCCGCTACAACGCCATCTGCTCGGTGTACGGCCACCTGCACATCCCGCGCACGACCTGGTATGACGGTGTGCGCTTCGAAGAGGTCTCGGTGGGCTACCCGCGAGAGTGGCGGCGCCGCAAGCCCTATCGCTGGCTGCGGCAGATCCTGCCCGATCCGAAGTACCCGCCCGGGTACCTCAACGACTTTGGCGGCCACTTCGAGATCACCCCGGAGATGCGGGCGAATGCGCAGAAGATGGAGCAGAGGATTCGAGAGCGGCGGGACCGATGAGCGCTTGCGCGAAGAGGAGACAGCACCGATGAGCGCTTGCGCGAAGAGGAGACAGCACCGATGAGCGCAACCCTGCTGTCCGGTGTGCTGACCCCGCGCGTCGTCGCCGCCGAGCTGTACGCCGATCCCGACGACATCGCTCCGCTGCCCGAGGAGGAGCCGCTGATCGCGCGGTCGGTCGCCAAGCGGCGCAACGAATTCGTGACCGTGCGGTACTGCGCACGGCAGGCACTCGGTGAACTGGGCGTCGGTCCGGTCCCGATCCTCAAGGGGGACAAGGGCGAACCCTGCTGGCCGGAGGGCGTGGTGGGCAGTCTGACGCACTGCGAGGGCTTCCGAGGTGCCGTCGTCGGGTGGTCGTCCGACGTCCGGTCGGTCGGCATCGACGCCGAGCCGCACGACGTGTTGCCCAAGGGGGTGCTCGACGCGATCAGCCTGCCCGAGGAGCGTGCTCGGCTGGGGGCGCTGCCCGGCGACCTGCACTGGGATCGAATCCTGTTCTGCGCGAAGGAGGCCACGTACAAGACGTGGTTCCCGCTGACGCACCGCTGGCTGGGGTTCGAGGACGCGCGCATCTCGTTCGAGGTCGACGGCTCCGGTACCGCGGGAACGTTCGTGTCGCGGGTCCTGATCGATCCCGCCGCGGAGCACGGGCCACCGCTGGAGGTGCTGCGCGGTCGGTGGTCGGTGCGCGACGGGCTGGCGTTGACGGCAATCGTCCTGTGAGCGCACCGGCGGGCAGGAGCGTAGCGACCGGGGAGGCGGCACCTGCCCCTGGCATCGTGGTCGTGGACAAGTCGGCTGGCATGACCAGTCACGACGTCGTCGGCCGGTGCAGGCGGCTGTTCGGCACGCGCAAGGTGGGTCACGCCGGGACGCTGGATCCGATGGCCACCGGCGTGCTGGTGGTGGGCATCGAGCGGGCGACGAAGATCCTCGGGTTGCTCACGGCCACGGACAAGTCGTACGCGGCCACCATCCGGCTCGGGCAGTCGACGTCGACCGAGGATGCCGAAGGCGAACTGCTGCAGACGATTCCGGCCGGTCACCTGACCGACGAAGCCATCCACGCTGCGGTGGCCCCGCTGCGCGGCGAGATCGATCAGGTGCCGTCGGCGGTCAGCGCGATCAAGGTGGGCGGTGAACGCGCCTACAAGCTGGCGCGTGAGGGGCGATCGGTGGAGCTGGCCGCGCGACGGGTCCGGATCGACCGCTTCGACGTGCTGGCCGTGCGGCGCGACGGCGAGGTGGTCGACGTCGACTTCGAGGTCGACTGCTCGTCGGGTACCTACATCCGGGCGCTGGCCCGCGACGTCGGCGAAGCGCTGCGCGTCGGGGGTCACCTGACCGCGTTGCGCAGGACCCGGGTCGGCGGATTCGGCCTCGACCGCGCGCGGACACTCGACGAGCTGGCCGACGCGCCACGGTTGAGCATGACGCTGGACGAGGCGTGCCTTCGGTCGTTCCCACGCCGCGAACTCCTCGCCGAGGAAGCGGAGTCCGCGCGGCACGGTCGGGCTCTAGCGGCAGCGGGGATCGAGGGGATCTACGCCGCGACCGCACCCGACGGCGACGTCGTCGCCCTACTGACCGACGAGGGCGCCCGCACGAAGTCGGTGGTCGTCGTCCGGCCCGCGACGCTGTAGGTCGCGAGGCCGATCAGTCAGGACGCGTAGAGCTCTTCGAACTTCTTGATCGACCGTTCGATGTCGCCCTTCACGGCGCGCGAGGCGGCCATGCCCACGGGACCGAACAGCGGCGCACCGCCGAGGTCGATCTTCACGCTGAACGAACACCCCTCCTTGGCCGGCGAGACCTGCAACGCCAGCTTGTACTTGGTGCCGCCGACCCCGTCGCCGGTGATCTCGAGCAGTCGCGGCGGGTCGACCTTCTGGATGGTCCAGGTGACGCGGTTGCGGAAGCCCTTGGCGCCGGCGACGCCGACCACCTTGGTGCCGACCTCGAGTTCCTCGGGGAGATCGGAGCGCCACCCCTGGTGCATGCTGAGCCAGTCACCCATCCCGGACAGATCGGACGCGTGGTTCCAGGCATCCTCGGGGGACAGCGCCAACTTCCGGGACAGCTCGACTTTCGCCATTCGCAGGATGGTAATCGGCGGGCACCCACTTACCTGCCGCTTGGGCGGTAACCTTGCGGGTGAGCACCCGCATCGGGGGAGGTGAGTCATGGTCAGCACACGCGACCGGGCCGACACTCCCGTGGCACGACGGACGCAGGCGCAGCGCAGCGCCGCGATGCGGCAGCGCCTACTGGACGCCACCGTCGAGTGCCTGGTGACCTACGGCTACGCAGGCACCACCACCCATCGCGTCGCCGAGCTGGCCGGCGTCACCCGCGGTGCGCAGATCCACCACTTCCGGGCCAAGGAAGACCTCGTGATCGCCGCCATCGAGCATCTGGCCGAGCAACGCGCCCGTGCGGTGGTCCGCGAATTGAGTCGTCTCCACGAGAGTCCCGATCCCGCGGCCACGGTCCTCGAGTTTCTGTGGGAGGCCCATCAGGGCCCGTTCTTCGTTGCGACGCTTGAACTTTGGATAGCCGGCCGCACCGATCCGGTGCTCGCCGGGCACGTCCAGCGCGTCGAACCGGTCGTCAACGGCGCGATGTTCGCCGCGATCGACTCGCTGCTGCCCGATCGTTCGGACGACAAGGAACTTCGCTACGTCCTCTACACGGCGATGGATGCCCTGCGTGGAATCCTCGTCGCGGGGTTCGTCGACGACGACCCCGGTCGCGCGCGTCGGCGCTGGAACCGGGCCTGTTCGAAGCTGAACGAAGATTTGCGGAAGGCCTTGGCGCAGGAGGGCATGGCGTCTGCCTGACGGATCCGCAAATTATTTGCCTATCCGTTGCTTGGATACCAGTCTGAATGTATGTTTCTACGCAGCGGTACAGCCGAGTGCACGCTTGCCGAAAGCGTTTAGCGGCGAGGGGTCGGCAAGCGTGCACCTCGGGCCGGGGTGGATCCAGGCCGGTCGCGCTGCCGCGTCGCTCAGCCGACCACCCAGATCGCCTCGGCGGCTGGGTTGCCGAGGTCGACGGTGGTCGAGGGGACATCCGAGCCGGTCGGCGACTCGATCGCAACCGAGATCATGCCCGCGAAGTCCCGCCTGGCTACGACCTTGAGCCGGGAGTCCAAGCTGATGCCGACGCTGTCGAAGTAGCGCAGCATCTCCGGATCGGCGTCCGAGATGCGCGCGACGGTGCCCGCGTCGCCGTCGATGCACACCGAGAGCTGCCGAGCCGGCGGCGTCGGCACCCTGCCGTCGGCGGCCGGGATGGGGTCGCCGTGCGGATCGCGGGTCGGGTAGCCGAGCTTGGCGTCGATGCGATCGAGCATGCGGTCGGACACGGCGTGCTCGAGCACCTCGGCCTCGTCGTGCACCTCGTCCCAGCCGTAGCCGAGTTCGTTGACCAGGAAGGTCTCCATAAGCCGGTGCCTGCGCACCATGGCCAGCGCCGCGTTGCGACCCGCATCGGTGAGCGTCACGGCCCCGTACTTCTCGTGGTCGACGAGACCCTGATCGGCCAGCTTGCGGATGGACTCCGACGCGGTGCTGGCCGACACCCCGATGCGTTCGGCCAGCATCTTGGTGCTGACCTTCTCGTGCGACCACTCCTGCGCCGTCCAGATGACTTTCAGGTAGTCCTGAGCCACCGACGACAGGTCGCGGGGGTTACCTTCGGGGCTCACACCGGAGAAGTTTAGGCAATCATCGCCTCAACTGGGGATCCAGCGACCCCGCCGGAGCGTCCGCGCCGTAGGCTGACGGTGTGCAGCGCTGGCGGGGGCAGGACGAGATCCCCACGGACTGGGGAAGATGCGTCGTCACCATCGGCGTGTTCGATGGTGTGCACCGCGGACACGCCGAGTTGATCAATCACGCGGTCAAGGCCGGACGCTCCCGTGGCATCCCCACGGTCCTGATGACGTTCGACCCGCACCCCATGGAGGTCGTGTTCCCGGGTAGCCACCCCGCGCAGCTGACGACGCTGACGCGGCGCGCCGAACTCGTCGAGGAACTCGGCATCGACGTCTTCCTCGTCATGCCCTTCACCACCGACTTCATGAAGCTCACGCCCGAGCGCTACATCCACGAACTGCTCGTCGAACGGCTGCACGTCGTCGAGGTCGTCGTGGGGGAGAACTTCACGTTCGGCAAGAAGGCTGCGGGCAACGTCGCCATGCTGCGCAAGGCGGGCGAACGGTTCGGCTTCGCGGTGGAGAGCATGGACCTCGTCTCCGAGGCCAGGGAGCGCAACGAGACGGTCACGTTCTCCTCGACCTACATCCGGTCGTGTGTCGACGCGGGCGACATGAGTGCCGCGACCGAGGCGCTGGGCCGGCCGCACCGGGTCGAGGGCGTGGTAGTGCGCGGCGACGGGCGCGGCCGGGTCCTGGGCTTCCCGACCGCGAACGTGGCCCCACCGATGTACTCGGCGATCCCCGCCGACGGCGTGTACGCAGCGTGGTTCACGCTGCTGGGGCACGGCCCCGGGGTGGGGACGGTGATCCCCGGCGAGCGCTATCAGGCCGCGGTGTCGGTGGGGACCAACCCGACGTTCTCGGGCCGCACGCGCACGGTGGAGGCCTTCGTCCTCGACACCGAAGCCGACCTCTACGGCCAGCACGTGGCCGTCGACTTCGTCGCACGGGTGCGCGGCCAGGAGAAGTTCGACTCGGTGGCCGAACTCATCACCGCGATGGAGGGCGACACCGAACGCGCCCGCTCGATCCTGCGCGAGACCTTCTGACCGCTGAGCAGCGATTCGTCGCCTGCGCCTGCGCTGAGCTAGACTTCCCGGCGACCCAGCGCGTGCTGCAGTTCGCGGCGGCCGCGCTCACGTAGTTCCTCGCGGACTGAAACAGATGGAGTCACCATGTCCTTGACTGCTGAGCAGAAGAAGGAAATCCTCGGCCAGTACGGCCTGCACGAGACCGACACCGGTTCGCCGGAGGCTCAGGTCGCCCTGCTCACCAAGCGGATCTCCGACCTCACCGAGCACCTCAAGATGCACAAGCACGACCACCACTCGCGTCGCGGTCTGCTGCTGCTCGTCGGCCGTCGCCGCCGGCTGCTGAAGTACGTGGCCCAGGTCGACGTCGCCCGCTACCGCTCGCTGATCGAGCGCCTGGGCCTGCGCCGCTGACGCACGTGCGCATCCGCGCTCACCTCCTCGCAGTCGCTGCGGGCCTGCTGGTCGCCGGTACCACCGGCTGTTCATCGGCGGCCGCAGCGGACATGCAGGTGGGCGACTGCCTCAAGGTCGGGGGACCGCCCGACCGCCCGGAGGCCAGCAAGGTCGACTGCGGGAGCACCGCGTCCAACTTCAAGGTGGTCGAGACCGTCGAGAACACCGACGGATGCCCCACCGACGTCGATTCCTACTACTCGACGAAGTCGTCGTTCAGCGGAACCGGCAACACGATCTGCATGGACATCGACTGGGTGGTCGGCGGTTGCATGAGCATCGACCCCGAGAACGCCACCGATCCGTTCCGCGTCGACTGCAACGACGAGTCCGCACCGCATCGTCAGCGCGCGACGCAGATCCTGGACGGCGTGGCCAACGTCGATCAGTGCAGCACCGGGGTGGGTTACCCGTACGACGAACGCCAGTTCACGGTGTGCGTCGAGGACGTGGCCTGACCCCTCGCCGCCGCGGGGTCGGCTCCATGCCGCCATGTAGCATGAAAGATGTTTTGAGCCGTGTCGGCTCGAACGATCGGTGCGATTCGCGCAGAACCGCGCGATGAGTCCCAGTGCGTCACCGCCCGCGCCCGAACTCGAATGGGCGGTCTTCGGTAGTGGCTGCCGGATCTCGATCCGGCCGCTTCGATCGACGGCCGTCAGGATTTGCCGGGTGCCCGCGAGTGACGTCGCGAAACAGACGAACACGAGAATTAAAGAGGTCAGACACGTATGTCTGCAGTAGAGATTGAAGACGGCGTCTTCGAAGCCACCGCCGTCATCGACAACGGAAGCTTCGGCTCCCGCACCATCCGCTTCGAGACCGGCCGGTTGGCCAAGCAGGCCGCAGGCGCGGTCGTCGCCTACCTGGACGACGAGACCATGCTCTTGTCGGCCACCACGGCCAGCAAGACCCCGAAGGACCACTTCGACTTCTTCCCGCTGACGATCGACGTGGAAGAGCGCATGTACGCCGCGGGACGCATCCCCGGCTCGTTCTTCCGTCGCGAGGGCCGTCCCTCCACCGACGCGATCCTCACCTGCCGCCTGATCGACCGGCCGCTGCGGCCGACGTTCGTGTCGGGTCTGCGCAACGAGATCCAGGTCGTCGTCACCGTGCTGAGCCTGGAGCCCAAGGACCTGTACGACGTGCTGGCGATCAACGCCGCATCGGCGTCGACGCAGATCTCGGGTCTGCCGTTCTCCGGCCCCGTCGGCGGCGTGCGCGTGGCGCTCATCGACGGCCAGTGGGTCGCTTTCCCCACCGTCGAGCAGCTCGAGGGTGCCGTGTTCGACATGGTCGTCGCGGGTCGCAAGACCGAAGACGACGTTGCCATCATGATGGTCGAGGCCGAGGCCACCGACCGGGTCATCGAACTCGTCGCCGGTGGCGCGGGCGCCCCGACCGAGGCCGTCGTGGCCGAGGGCCTCGAGGCCGCCAAGCCGTTCATCGCCGCGCTGTGCACCGCGCAGCAGGAGCTTTACGAGGCCGCAGGCAAGGAGACGGCCGACTACCCGCTGTTCCCCGACTACCAGGACGACGTGTTCTACGCCGTGTCCTCAGTGGCGACCGACGCGCTGTCCGAGGCGCTCACCATCGCGGGCAAGGAAGAGCGCAACGCGCGCACCGACGAGATCAAGGTCGAGGTGCTCGAGCGCCTCGCCGAGACCTACGCGGGTCGCGAGAAGGAGATCGGCGCGGCGTACCGCTCGCTGACCAAGAAGCTCGTCCGCCAGCGCATCCTGACCGACCACTTCCGCATCGACGGTCGCGGCATCACCGACATCCGCGCCCTCTCCGCAGAGGTCGCCGTCATCCCGCGTGCGCACGGCAGTGCACTGTTCGAGCGCGGCGAGACCCAGATCATGGGCGTCACCACGCTGGACATGGTGAAGATGGCGCAGCAGATCGACTCGCTCGGACCCGAGACGAGCAAGCGCTACATGCACCACTACAACTTCCCGCCGTTCTCGACCGGTGAGACCGGACGGGTCGGCTCGCCCAAGCGTCGCGAGATCGGCCACGGAGCGCTCGCGGAGCGCGCCCTGATGCCGGTGCTGCCGAGCGTCGAGGAGTTCCCCTACGCGATCCGTCAGGTGTCGGAGGCGCTGAGTTCCAACGGCTCGACGTCGATGGGCTCGGTCTGTGCCTCCACCCTGTCGCTGCTGAACGCCGGCGTGCCGCTGAAGGCGCCGGTCGCAGGCATCGCGATGGGCCTGGTGTCCGATGACGTCGAGGTCGAGGGCGGCGGCACCGAGCGTCGCTTCGTGACGCTGACCGACATCCTCGGCGCCGAGGATGCCTTCGGCGACATGGACTTCAAGTGCGCAGGCACCAAGGACTTCGTCACCGCGCTGCAGCTGGACACCAAGCTCGACGGCATTCCGTCGCAGGTGCTGGCGGGTGCGCTGGCCCAGGCCAAGGACGCCCGGATCACCATCCTCGAGGTCATGGCCGAGGCCATCGACGAGCCCGACGAGATGAGCCCGTACGCACCGCGGATCACGACGATCAAGGTGCCGGTCGACAAGATCGGCGAGGTCATCGGCCCCAAGGGCAAGATGATCAACTCGATCACCGAGGAGACCGGCGCGTCGATCTCCATCGAGGACGACGGCACGGTGTTCGTCGGCGCCTCCAACGGCGAAGCGGCACAGGCGGCGATCGACAAGATCAACGCCATCGCCAACCCGCAGCTGCCCAAGGTCGGCGAGCGGTTCCTCGGAACCGTGGTCAAGACCACCGACTTCGGTGCGTTCGTCTCGCTGCTCCCGGGCCGCGATGGACTGGTGCACATCTCGAAGCTGGGCCGTGGCAAGCGCATCGCGAAGGTCGAGGACGTGGCGAAGGTCGGTGACAAGCTCCGCGTGGAGATCGCCGACATCGACAACCGCGGCAAGATCTCGCTGGTGCTGGTGGCCGAGGAAGCCGCTGCCGAGGCAGCAGCACCCGACGCCGCCGGCAACGGTTCGGCTCCTGATGCGGCGGCAGCGCCTGCAGATGCCGCGACCGCGGACAGCTGACTCGGTACGGCGCACAACCCTCCCCGGAGGGTTGCGCGTCGTCACGGAGTACATCCCGTCGGTGCACTCGGCGTCGGTCGGCCTGTGGGTCGGCGTCGGGTCCCGAGACGAGGGGCCGAGCGTGGCGGGCGCCGCCCACTTCCTCGAGCACCTGCTGTTCAAGTCGACGCCGACCCGGTCGGCCGTCGAGATCGCCCAGGCCGTCGATGCCGTCGGCGGTGAGCTGAACGCGTTCACCGCGCGTGAGCAGACCTGCTACTACGCGCACGTCATCGACTCCGACCTCGAACTCGCCGTCGACCTCGTCGCCGACGTCGTGTTGCGGGGCCGGTGCGCCGTCGACGACGTCGAGGTCGAACGCGACGTGGTGCTCGAAGAGATCGCGATGCGCGACGACGACCCCGAGGACACCCTCGGCGACGTCTTCCTGTCGGCGATGTTCGGGACGCACCCGTTGGGTCGTCCGGTGATCGGCAGCGTCGGCTCCATCGAGGGAATGACGCGCGCACAGCTGCACTCGTTCCACCTCCGCCGGTACACCCCGGAGCGGATGGTGCTGGCGGTGGCGGGCAACATCGATCACGATCAGGTGATCAGGTTGGCGCGCAAGTACTTCGACGGCCATCTGGTCGACGGCAAGGAACCGGTCGCGCCCCGCAAGGGGACCGGCCGGGTTGGGGGAGACCCCACCTTGGCGCTGGTGAACCGCGATACCGAACAGACGCACATGTTCCTCGGCGTGCGGACGCCGGGCAGGCACTGGGAACACCGGTGGGCGCTGTCGGTGCTCAACTGCGCACTGGGCGGTGGCCTGAGTTCGCGTCTCTTCCAACAGATTCGGGAGACGCGCGGGCTGGCGTACTCGGTGTACTCGACGGTCGACACGTTCTCCGACGCCGGCGCGCTGTCGGTGTACGCCGCGTGCCTGCCCGACCGGTTCGACGAAGTGGTCCGCGTGACGATGGACGTGCTGGAGGGGGTCGCCCGCGACGGGCTGACCGAGGCCGAGTGCAAGATCGCCAAGGGGTCACTGCGCGGTGGGCTGGTGCTGGGCCTGGAGGACTCCGCGTCGCGGATGCACCGTCTGGGTCGCAGCGAGCTGAACTACGCCGGGCACCGGACCATCGCCGAGACCCTCGACCTGATCGAGGCCGTCAGCGTCGATCAGGTGAATCACATTGCGCGGCAATTGCTCGAGCGTCCGTTCGGCGCAGCGGTTCTCGGCCCGCACCGGAGCAAGCGGTCGCTGCCCAAGCCGCTGCGGGCGCTGGCGACCTGATGCGCAGACGCAGCCTCCTGATCGGCGGGGGTGCGCTCGCCGTGTTGGCGGCGTGCTCGCAGAAGGCTCCCGCCGCGCCCGCGCCCGCTCCACCCGGGCCGTCGATCGAGGACCGCATCGGGGCGCTGGAACGCCAGTACGGTGCGTTCGCCGGCGTCTACGCCGAGAACCTCGACAACGGCCGGTCGGTGGCGCACCGCGCCGACGACGCGTTCGCGATGTGCTCGACGTTCAAGGCGTACGCCGCGGCCCGCGTCCTCCAGAAGGCGGCTCGAGGTGAGCTGAACCTGACCGACGCCGTCACCATCGAGGCGTCCGACATCCTGCCGAACTCGCCGATCACCGAGACGCGGGTCGGGCGCAACATCACCATCGAAGAGCTGTGCGTCGCCGCGGTGCAACGCAGCGACAACGCCGCCGCCAACTGGCTGCTCCGGGTGATCGGCGGCCCGTCGCGCATCACCGACTTCGCCCGCAGCATCGGTGACGACCGGTCGCGCCTGGATCGCTGGGAGATCGAGCTGAACTCCGCGGTGCCGGGCGACCCGCGTGACACCAGCACCCCACGCGCACTCGGTGGCGGCTTCCGCAGCCTGCTCGTCGGCGATGCCCTCGGGGAGGCGGAACGCCGTCGGCTCGACGACTGGATGCGCGCCAACCAGACGTCGAGCATGCGTGCGGGTCTACCGCAGGGCTGGGCCACCGCCGACAAGACGGGCAGCGGCGACTACGCCACCACCAACGACGTCGGCATCGCCTACGGGCCCGATGGACAACGGCTGCTGCTGGCGTTCATGACGCGGACGCAGTCCAACGATCCGGACGCGCCCACGCTGCGACCGATGGTCGGCGAACTGGCGGCACTGGTGGTGCCGCACCTGACCGCCGCGGGTTAACGCAGCCGCAGCGAGTCGTCGCGGCGGAGGACGAAGAAGTACGGGTTGCGCAGTCCGCGCAGGTCCATCGCGCCGATCACGGTCTCGTCGTCGAGGCGCCGGAACACGTCGTTGATCGGCAACTGGTCGTACACCATGGTTGCGGTGTCGACGCCGCGGTAGCGCGTCGTGCGCAGCCGGGCCTTGGGCGACGACGTGCCGAGCACCGGCCTGAGTGCCGAGATGACCCCGGTGAAGTTTCGGTTCTTCAGCGCGGGGATCTTGGTCGCGACGCCCATGCCGCCGAACGCCAGCATCGGGTTGAGCGCCCATAGCGCCGCACCGTCGGCGGTCGGGAACAGCAGTGGGTGCACGGTCTCGCCGTCGACGAACTGCTTGCCCCACCATCCGCTGGCAGCCAGGAGTCCGTCGAGCGGGTGGCCGGTCGGCATCTCGGCGCCGTGCCAGGTGCCGATCATGAAATCCGGCTCGACGGCGGGGGCGGCGTCGAAGATCGCAAGGGCGTCGACGGTGGTGGTCGGTGCATCGGGCAGCACGTCGGCGAGGATCATGGGGTTCACGATACTTGACGGGTGTCAAGAATGGTCATCGCCCGGCCGGTGCCCGAAGGCGCCGACCGGGCGAGGGGGAGGAAGGTTCTAGGCCAGCACGTCGGCTGGGTCGGTGAAGGGCAGCTCGAGGTCGGAGGCCACCTGCTCGGACAGCAGTGCACCTTCGTGCGTCGAAAGGCCCTTGGCCAGTGCGGGATCGGCCTTGCACGCGGCCTGCCAGCCCTGGTCGGCGAGCTTGAGGACGTAGGGCATCGTCGCGTTGGTGAGCGCGAAGGTCGAGGTCCGCGGAACGGCCCCTGGCATGTTGGCCACGCAGTAGAACACCGTGTCGTGCACGGTGAACGTGGGATCGTCGTGCGTGGTGGGGCGGGAGTCCTCGAAGCAGCCACCCTGGTCGATCGCGATGTCCACCAGGACCGCGCCCGACTTCATCTGCGCGACAGTGGAATTGGTGACCAGCTTGGGTGCCTTGGCGCCGGGCACCAGCACCGCGCCGATCACCAGGTCGGCCTGCTTGACGGCGTCCTCGAGGTCGAGCGTCGACGAGTAGCGGGTCTCGATGGCTCCGCCGTACTCGGCGTCGATCTTCCGCAGAATGTTGACGTTCAGGTCGAACACGGTGACGTGCGCGCCCATGCCCCAGGCCACGGCGGCGGCGTTGTCGCCGGCCATTCCGCCGCCGATCACCACGACCTTGGCCGGGGCGACACCGGGGACGCCGCCCATCAGCACGCCGCGGCCACCCTGGGTGCGCATCAGGTGGTACGCGCCGACCTGCGCGGACAGCCGGCCTGCGACCTCGCTCATGGGTGCCAGCAGCGGCAGCGCGCGGTCGGCGGTCTGCACGGTCTCGTAGGCGATGGACGTGGTGCCCGATGCCAGGAGGGCGTCGGTGCACGGCCGCGAGGCCGCGAGGTGCAGGTACGTGAAGAGGGTCTGGCCCTTGCGCATCCGGCCGTACTCGGCCTCGATCGGCTCCTTGACCTTGAGCAGCAGGTCGGCCTCGGCCCACACCTGGTCGGCGGTGGCGATCAGCTGGGCGCCGGCCGCCTTGAAGTCCTGATCGGAGATCGCCGAGCCTTCGCCCGCGCCTGCCTGGACCAGGACGTCGTGGCCGCGGTGGGTCAGCTCGGCGACACCGGACGGCGTGATGGCGACGCGGTACTCGTTGTTCTTGATCTCGGCGGGGATCCCGACGCGCATTTCTGCTCCTCGATTGGCGATGCGTTCTTCGTAAATTGTGAAGAAACGTCGGAAACAACACAATGGGGATGACTGATCTTCGCTAAATTGGTCACATGACGCCACGATCGTCGGATCTGCTGCCTGATGCGCCAGCCGCTCCGAAGAATGTTCGGCCCGTCGGCCTCGACGACGTCGACCGTCGGATCCTCACCGCACTGCATGCCGACGCCCGGATGTCGAACAGTGCCCTGGCCGACCTCGTGGGCATCGCCGCGTCGACGTGCCATGGACGGGTCCGCCGCCTGCAGGAGATGGGCGTGATCCGCGGGTTCTACGCCGACATCGACCCGGCGGCCATCGGCCTGTCGCTGCAGGCGATGATCTCGGTGAGCCTGCAGTCGAGCGCCCGCGGGAAGATCGACCAGTTCATCCAGAACATCCGTCGACGGCCACAGGTGATGGACGTCTACTTCCTGGCCGGCAACGACGACTTCATCCTCCACGTCGCGGCGCGCGACACCGACGACCTCCGCTCGTTCGTGGTGCAGTACCTGAACGCCGACGCGGACGTGGCGGGGACCCAAACGTCGCTGATCTTCGAGCATCTACGTGGGGCGTCACCGCTGTGAGTGCCACGGTGGGGCAGCGATGAGCCTCGACGACGACCTCGACGATCTGTATGGCGTTGCGCCCGAGGAGTTCACGGCCAGACGCAAGGAGCTGGCGGCGGCAGCCAAGAAGCGCGGCGATGCCGACGACGCCAAGGCGATCGCTGCGGCCCGCAAGCCGACGGCCGCGGCGTGGGTGGTGAACCAGCTCGTCAGGGCCGACCCGAGTGCACCGACGCGGTTGTCCGACCTCAGCGAGGGCCTGCGCGCAGCGCATGCCGAGATGGATGGGCAGCGCATCCGGGAACTCACGACCGCGCAGCGCAAGCTGGTTCACGAACTCGTCCGCAGCGCCTTCGAGGCGGCGGACCTCGCCGACCCGTCGGCTGCCATGCGGGACGACGTCACCAACACGCTGCAGGCGGCGATTGCGGACCCGGAGGTGGCCGAGAGGCTGGGTCGGCTGGCCAAGGCCGAACAGTTCTCCGGGTTCGGTGACTTCGGCGGCTTCGCGGCGGGTGTGCCGGAGGCTGCGGCTCAGAAGGCTCCGAAGTCGTCGCCTGAGAAGGCGGCGCCTGCGAAGTCGTCGCCTTCCAAGGCGGCACCGGCGGCGTCGCGCACGAAACCGAAACCCGCACCGCCCAAGCCGAACCCCGCTGAGGTTCGGGCTGCGCGGCGAACGAGGGACAAAGCGGCCAAGGAGGCCAAGGCCGCCGAGGCCGCCAGCGCGAAGGCCGCCGCCGCGGTCGACGACGTCAAGGCCACGCTGGCGAGCGCGCGCCGCCGCTACGAGAAGCTGCTCGAGTCCCTGCATGCCGCCGAGCGCGAGGTGGACGCCGCCGACGAGGAACTCAAGGCAGCGCAGCGCTCGGCCGGAGAAGCCGCGGAGCGCGTGGAGGCAGCCGACACCGCCCTCGCCGAGGCCGAGCAGGCGCTGGCGATGCTCGAAGGCGACTGACCGCTAGACGGGGTCGTCGTCTTCGTCGGGTGGGCGGAGGAGTCGTTCGGGGTGGTGGAGGTCGTTGATGCGGGCTTGGCCGGTGTCCAGTTGCGGTGGTGGGATCCATTCGGTCTTGCCGTCGCTGCGTTTGCGGGTTGTCCAGCCGGGGGTGTCGATCATCCGGTTGTCGGGTCCGCAGGCGAAGGACAGGTCGTCGACGTTGGTCTGGCCGTCGTGCTTCCAGTCCGCGACCGCGTGATGCACTTGGGAGTGGTAGCCGTCGACGGTGCACCCCGGTCGGGTGCACCCGCGGTCACGGGCATGCAAGACGATGCGTTGGGCGGGGTTGGCGCACCGTCGGGTCCGACCCAGGTGTAGCGCTTGGCCGGTGTGTCCGTCGAACACCGCGAGGTAGTGATGGGCGTGGGCGGCCATGCGGATCAGATCGGGCATCGGCAACAGGCTGCCGCCGGCGGTGACCGCGGGACGACCCGCTGCGGATTCCAAGTCCTGCAGGGTGGTGGACACGATCACCGTGACGGGCAGGCCGTTGAGCTGACCCAGCTTTCCCGAGCACAGCACCATCCGGCCCATCGCCAGCAGGGCGTCGTGATTGCGCTGCGCCGGAGTGCGGGTATCGCGTTCGACGGTCTCTTCCTCGGGGTCGCCCTCGATGGTGGGTGCCTCGTCGTCGGGGTTGCACATCCCCGGTGCCGCCAGTTTCGCAAGGAGTGCTTCGAACGTCGCGCGGGCCTCTGGAGTGAGGTAGCCGCGGACGGGACTCATGCCGTCGGCCTGCTGCTTGCCGATGGTGACACCCCGGCGACGGGCGCGTTCCTCGTCGCTGAAGTTCCCGTCGGGATGCAGCAGCGCCAGCAGCAGGTCGACGGCCTTGCGCAGTCCTTCCGGCGCATGAGAGCGGGCGACCCGGACCAGGTCGGCCTCGGCGTCCTCGCGGGTCTGCAGGTCGACGTGGTCGGGCAGCGTGGCGAAGAACCCGCGGATGATCTTGACGTGTTCGGCGTTGATCGCCCCGTCGGCCTGAGCGGCCGCGGTCAGGGCCAGCACCGGGTGCAGTGGTTCACCGATCAGGGTGCGGCGCGGCCCGAGGTCCTTGGCTTCGGCCAGGCGTCGGCTGGCCTCGCCACTGCTGATCCGCAGTCGGAACGCCACCAGCTTGCTCATCGTGGTGGCGCCGTAGTCCAGCGGATTGGTCTCCGAGGCCAGGCGATTGAGGATGCGGTGTTCGGCCACGGGTAGCAGCCGCCGGACGGATTCGACGTCGTCCATGGCGGCCATCAACTCCGCGACCGAGTGGGTGTCGGTGTCGGTGTCGATCAGGTCGGCCGCCGCAGCGCGCAATGCTGCTGCCGCGTCGGCCAGACTGGGTGCCATACATCGAACATTAGTGCGAGGGTCCGACAAGAAAGGTCGGCCCGTTGCTGGTGAAACCGTTGTGACGCATGAGTTTTGGCGAATCATCGAGTGTTGGCTCGTGTCACGCGTGAAGCCGTTTCGCGTGACACAACCCAACACTCGCCGACACCTCACCGCCCAACCCCCACCCCACCGCGAGCGTGCGCAAACTCCCGCCCGCGCCCGGCGTGTCGCCCGCAGACACGCACGCTCGCGGGAGAAGTGAAGCCCGGGAGAAGTGAAGCCCCGCGAGAAGCTCAGCCCCTGGTGGCTGCGCCCACCAGCTCGGGGTGGAACTGCGTCACCATGCGGCGGATGCCGTCGCGCCAGTCGACGGTGCTGCTGCCTGCGATCTCGCGCAGCCGGGTGCTGTCGGTGGGTCCGCCGCGCAGTGCCTCGTCGCTGACCTCGAAGGTGGGCTCGCGACCTATCAGCGAGCCGATGTAGGAGCACCACTCCTGGATGCTCACCGTCTGCTCGCCGCACCAGTTGACGGTGGTCGCCGGCACCGACGCCGCGTCGAGCAGTTTCGGCAGCATCGCGATGACGTCGTCCTCGTGGATGGGGTTGTAGCGGGCCGGTCCACCGGGAGGCACCTGGATCGGCATGCCGGACAGCATCATCTCCATCTGGAAGTACGGCCAGCCACCGTTGTCGCCGTACGGGACGTTGAGCCGGGCGATGATCGTCGGTACGCCGAGGGCGCGGGCCATCGTCCGCGCGACCACCTCGCCGGCGATCTTCGAGATCGAGTACGTCGGGAACAGCGACTTGTGGTTGTCGCCGAGCGCGGTGTCCTCGGTGCGCGGGTCGTCGTCCGGCGGGTCGTACACCGCGGCCGACGAGCAGTGCAGGAACGCCTTCGCGTCGGGGCAGTGCGCCATGAGCAGTCCGACGGACTCCGCGTTGGCGGCGAGGTCCTTGTTCCAGCGTCCGCTCTTGGCCACCGCAAGGTTCAGCACGTAGTCGAAGTCGGACGGTATCCCGGCGAAGTTGCCGGCAGCGAGATTGACTCTCTCGCACCGTATCCCGTCCCGTTCGAGTGCTGCGCGGGCTGCCGAATCCGTGAACCGGGCGATACCCCACACCTCGTTGTCGGCCGCAAGCGCGCGGGCGATCGGGGCAGCGACCTGACCGGTCGGGCCGGTGATGAGGATCTTGAAGCCGTGCATGGGCTGATGGTAGGGCTGGCCACCGCGCTCCCGCGGGCGTTCGGCCGTCGCGGTGGCCGACGGGGCCCGCCGACTAGGCTGCCACCCATGCGAGTGGGAGTGCTGGGCGCAAAGGGCAAGGTCGGGGCGACGATCGTCGAGGGCGTCGAGGCGGCCGACGACCTGACGTTCACGGCGGGCGTCGACGCCGGCGACGCCCTGAGCCTGTTCACCGACACCGACACCCAGGTCGTCGTCGACTTCACTCATCCCAGCGTCGTGATGGACAACCTGAAGTTCCTCATCGAGAACGGCATTCACGCCGTCGTCGGCACCACGGGATTCACCGACGAGCGCATCGCGCAGGTTCGGCAGTGGCTGTCGGCCAAGCCGGACGCCGCCGTGCTCATCGCGCCGAACTTCGCGATCGGGGCCGTGCTGTCGATGCAGTTCGCGAAGCAGGCCGCGCGGTTCTTCGAATCCGTGGAGGTCGTCGAACTCCACCATCCGCATAAGGCCGACGCCCCGTCGGGCACTGCAGCACGGACGGCGCGGTTGATCGCCGAAGCCCGAAAGGGGTTGCCGCTCAGCCCCGATGCGACGAGTACGGGGATCGACGGCGCACGCGGCGCCGACGTCGACGGGGTGCGCGTGCACTCGGTGCGGCTGGCGGGCCTCGTCGCGCACCAGGAGGTGCTGTTCGGCACGCAGGGGGAGACCTTGACGATCCGGCACGACAGCATCGACCGCACGTCGTTCGTGCCCGGCGTGCTCCTCGCCGTCCGGCACGTGGCCGAACGTCCAGGGCTGACCGTGGGCATCGAGCCCCTGCTGGATCTCTAACCCATGAGTTCCGACGGAGCCCGCGCGCTGCGCATCCAGATCCTGATCGGACTCATGTGTCTGGCTCTGCTGACGTACTTCGTGCTGCTGGGGCGCACCGCCGTCGAACTGATCGCCTCGGGCGAACTGGCCGCCGTCGGTCTCGGCGCGGCCGTGCTGCTCATGCCCATCGTCGGGCTGTGGGCAATGGTGGCCACGTTGCGTGCCGGGCTGGCGCATCAGCGCCTCGCTCGACAGGCCCGCGAGCAGGGTCTCGAACTCGACGTCACCGACCTGCCACGCAGGCCGTCGGGACGCATCGAGCGCGAGGCCGCCGACGCCCTCTTCCAGGAGGTCAGAGCGGAGGTCGAGGCCGAACCGGACGACTGGCGCCGCTGGTACCGGCTGGCGCGGGCTTACGACTACGCCGGTGACCGGGGACGGGCACGCGAGACGATGAAGAAGGCCGTCCAGTTGGAGCAGCGCGGGTGAAGACGCTGCTGATCGTCCATCACACGCCGTCGCCGCACTGCGCGGAGATGTTCGAAGCCGTGGTGGCCGGGGCGACCGACCCCGAGATCGAGGGCGTCGAGGTGCTGCGGCGCCCGGCGCTGACGGTCTCGCCGGTCGAGATGTTGCAGGCCGACGGCTACGTGCTGGGCACCCCGGTCAACCTGGGTTATCTCAGCGGTGCGCTCAAGCACGCGTTCGACCAGTCGTACTACCAGCTGCTGGACTCGACGCGCGGGCGGCCGTTCGGCGTCTTCATGCACGGCAACGAGGGGACCGAGGGAGCCGAGCGCGCGATCGACGGCATCACCGCCGGGCTGGGCTGGGTGAAGGCGGCGGAGACCGTCGTGGTCTCGGGCAAGCCGACCAAGCCGGACGTCGACGCGTGCTGGAACCTCGGTGCGACGGTGGCCGCCGGGCTGATGGGCTGAAGGCGCGCTGCGCTACTTCGCGTTTCGCATCGGCGCCGACGGGTAGTGAAACCCGATGCGAGCCCGAGGAACACGATGACCGTGCACGACGTCACCCCCACCCCGCCCGGAGCCCCGGCACGAGTACTGGTGGTCGTGTCGGCGGCCAACCGGATACCGCTGCGCGACGGCGGCGACGAACCCACGGGGACCTATCTGGGCGAACTGGTTCACCCGACCGATGCCATGCTCGACGCCGGCTTCGAGCTGTCGTTCGCGGCACCCGGCGGCCGGGCGCCCACGATCGACGGCACCTCGTGCAGCCTGATGTACTTCGGGTTGTCGCGGGTCAAGCGCGACGAGGCGTTCGCCAGCTACGCCCGTCTGCTCGACCTCGGCTTGGGTAGTCCGAGACCGTTGGCGGAGGTTGCGGCCGACGCCGCCGCCCTCGAGACGTTCGATGCCTTGTTCGTTCCCGGGGGACACGCGCCGCTGGTCGATCTGCTGCGCCGAGACGCCTTCGCCGGTGACCAGCCGAACGCCGACTTCGGTGCCGTGCTGCGCTCCTTCCACGATCGCGGGCGCACGACGGGGCTCATCTGCCATGCGCCCGCAGCACTTGCCGCTGCACCGGAGGACGACGGCCGCTGGATCTACGACGGTTATCGGATGACCGCCTTCAAGACGGTGGTCGACACGATGTTGTCGTCGGTTCCCGTGGCCCGACGGTTCCACGGTCGCCTCCCCGACGACCCGACACGCTGCTCGGCTCGCGCGGCGCGCGGATCGAGCAGACGAGACTGCCGATGGGCAGCAAGGTCGTCGAGGATCGCGAACTCATCACCGGTCAAGACCCGTACTCGGCCGAGGCCTTCGGCACGGCGTTCGTCGACAAGGTGCGTCGTGCGGTCCGGGTGCCGGTGACGTAGGCCGCCGTTCGCCATCGCCGACTGGCCCCGATCGGGACGTCACTTCGCTACGGTTCCAAGATCAGGAACTGACCGAGGAGACCCATGCCCGGATTCGCCGAACTCGCACTGGCAGGCGCTCCCATCGCAGGCGGCGCGCTGCTCGGCGTCGTGGCAGGCAATCTGCGTGGACCCGACCTGCGGGGACTGATCAAGCAGGACATGGACCTGCTGGAGCGCCTGCCTGCCGATCAGGTGGAGCGCCGCGCCGAGTTGCAGCGGGTCATCGACCTACGGGTCGACGACATCATCGACGGCGTCGACCGGAACCGCACGATGCGCGAGGTCGCTCTGTCGTATCAGGGCAACTGGCGCGACATCGTGCTGTTCCTCTGCGGAATCCTGTTCACCATCGTGTGGTGGAACGTGCCGCACAGCCGCGCGAACTGGTTGCTGATGTTCATCGTGATGATCATCGTGTCGTTCGCCGCGGGTCTCTACGCCACCCGCGGGATCGTCCGGGCGCTCCGCTCGGTGGTCCGCAGCGACGACCCTCAGTAGTGGTAGGTGTCCGACGGTGCGGGCGCGTGATCGGGGTCGTCGCTGAACTCCGACTCGTGGATCCCGTAGGCCTTGGCCAGATCCAGGATCTTGTTGGCGCGGGCGATGCGGGGCAGGTCGGACCCGTTCCGGATCTCGCCTCCGTCGCGTTGGAACTCCGCGAAGAACTCCTTGGCCCAGCTGATCTCTTCCTGCGACGGTGACAGGCCCTCGTTCACGGTGGGGCACTGGTCCGGCGTCAGGCAGATCTTCCCGGTCATGCCGAACTCCGCCGACACCGCCGTCGCCTCGCTCAACTTCAGCGCACTGGAGCCGACGGTGGGCCCGTCGATGGCGCTCGGCAGGTGAGCGGCCTTGGCGGCGATCGTGAATCGCGACCGCGCGTAGGCCAGCGTCGCGGGATTGTCACCGAAGCCGGTGTCGCGGCGGAAGTCGCCGATGCCGAACGCCAAACGGAAAGTGCCCTTGGCCGAGGCGATCTCGGTGATGCGCTCGAGTCCGCGGGCCGTCTCGACCAGCGCCACGATGGGTACGTCGGGTAGCCGCTTCGCGGTCTCGCTGACGTGGTCGACCGACTCGACCATCGCCAGCATGACGCCACCGATCGACGTGCCGTCGAGCATCGCGAGGTCGTCGGCCCACCACGGCGTGCCGAACCCGTTGATCCGCACCCAGTCCGAATTGCCGTCGGCCAACCACCGGGTCACGTTGTCCCGGGCGGCCGCCTTGTCCTTCGGCGCCACCGCGTCCTCGATGTCGAGCACGACGATGTCCGCGCGTGAATGCGCGGCCGGAGCGAAGCGGTCGAACTGCGCACCGTTGACCAAGAGCCAACTGCGGGCCAGCACCGGGTCGATGCGAAACCCTGGGGCGCTGGGGTCGGATTCTGAGAAGGCTTGGTCGTACACGCGCCAATCGTCGCCTACCGGGCCTCGCCTGGGCAAAACGTTGCCACCCGCGGCCCGCCGCGCTATTGATGACACATGCCGATCAACCTGGTGAATCCCGACGGAGTGCCGGACAACGGGCTGTACCACCACGTGGCGGTCGCGAGCGGGTCGAAGCTGATATTCGTCGCAGGACAGGTGGCCTCTGGCGCCGACGGGGCAGTGGTCGGCGGCGGCGACCTGGCCGCTCAGGTCGAGCAGTGCTACCTCAACGTGGCGAGCGCGCTCGCAGGCGTGGGCGCCACGTTCGCGGACGTGGCGAAGCTGACGGTGTACCTCGTCGACTGGACGCCCGAGAAGATGGGTTCGTTCGTCGAGGGCAGGGAGCGCGCCATGACGGCTCTCGGCATCGACCACGCGCCGCCGTTGACGGGGATCGGGGTCGCCGCGCTCGCCGAACCGGATCTGCTGGTGGAGATCGAGGCGACGGCCGTCCTGGACTGACCGCTAGCGCAGGTTCGCGCCGAAGACCCGCTCCATCGCCTGCCAGTGCCGCTCGGACGCGGCCTCGTCGTAGGGGCCGTTGTCCGGCACCGCGAAACCGTGTGCGGCGTCGTAGGTCTCGATCTCGTGCTCGACGCCCGCCGCGGTCAAGGCCTCGTCCAGCGTCTTGGCCTGCTCGGGGGTGAAGGATCCGTCGTCCGTCGCGCCGCCCACGTAGACGGTCGCGCGGATGGCGTCGGCAAGCAGGTGCGGGCTGTCGTCGTCGTTGGAGGCGAGGCCGCCGCCGTGGAACGACATCGCCGCCGCCACTCGCTCGGGCAGCCGGCCGGCGACGATCAGCGACGTGCGGCCGCCCATGCAGTACCCGGTGGTGCCGAACGTCGAGCCGCGCACTTCCGGCCGGGACTCGAGGTAGTCGAAGAACGCCGCCGCGTCGCGCGCCATGATCTCGGGGGTGACGTTGGCGATCATCCCGAAGAGGCGCTTGCGCTCGCCCTGGTCGCTGAACACCGTCGCCATGTCGAACGGCTCCCAGCCCGCGTCGCGGTAGTACACGTCGGGCACCAGGACGGCGTACCCGAGCGCGGCGAGGCGTTCGGCCATGTCGACGAAGGTCTGCCGGACGCCACCGGCGTCGGGGTACATGACCACGCCGGGCCACGGGCCGCTGGAAGCGTCGCCGTCGGGCGTGCTCAGCGTGACCTGGCAGGTTCCGTCGGGGGTGGTGATGACGTCGTTGATCGTCGGCATGTGTCCGTTCTACTCCTGGGAGGTGGACGTAAGCTGACCGAGTGCCGACCGCAGCGCCGATTCCCACCCCGTACGAGGATCTCCTGCGATTGGTCCTCGAGACCGGGGTCGCCAAGGCCGACCGCACCGGGACGGGGACGCGGAGCCTCTTCGGTCACCAACTGCGCTATGACCTGGCGGCCGGCTTCCCGCTGATCACCACCAAGAAGGTGCACCTCAAGTCGGTCGTCTACGAACTGCTGTGGTTTCTGCGCGGCGACTCGAACATCTCGTGGCTGCACGAGCACGGTGTGACGATCTGGGACGAATGGGCCGACGAGACAGGCGATCTCGGGCCGGTCTACGGCGTGCAGTGGCGGTCCTGGCCGACGCCGTCCGGGGAGCACATCGATCAGATCAGCGCGTCGCTGGAGCTGTTGAAGCGTGACCCCGACAGCCGTCGCAACATCGTCTCGGCATGGAACGTCGGCGAGATCCCACAGATGGCCTTGCCGCCGTGCCACGCGTTCTTCCAGTTCTACGTCGCCGACGGCAAGCTGTCCTGCCAGCTGTACCAGCGCAGCGCGGACCTGTTCCTCGGCGTGCCGTTCAACATCGCCAGCTACGCGCTGCTGACCCACATGATGGCCGCGCAGGCGGGACTGCAGGTAGGCGAGTTCGTCTGGACCGGCGGTGACTGCCACGTCTACGACAACCACGTCGAGCAGGTCACGCTCCAGCTCAGTCGCGACCCCCGGCCCTACCCGGAACTCGTTCTCGCGCCCAGGGATTCGATCTTCGACTACGTCTACGAGGACATCGCCGTCGTGAACTACGATCCGCATCCAGGGATCAAGGCGCCGGTGGCGGTGTAATGGGCGTCGGCCTCATCTGGGCCCAGTCGACGTCGGGAGTGATCGGTCGCGACAACGGCATCCCGTGGCGGCTCCCCGAGGACCAGGCCCGCTTCAAGGACGTGACCATGGGGCACGCCGTGGTCATGGGCCGGCTGACGTGGGAATCGCTGCCGGCGAAGGTGCGGCCGCTGCCGGGCCGTCGGAATGTCGTAGTCACGAGGCAGTCTGACTTCGTGGCTGACGGTGCGACGGTAGTGGGTGACCTGGCGGATGCACTCGACCCGCGGTACGCGGCGGACGAGGAGACCTGGGTGATCGGCGGCGCACAGATCTATGCGCTGGCCCTGCCGCTGGCCACGCGGTGCGAGGTGACCGAAGTGGACGTCGATCTGCCTCGCGAGGACGGCGACGCGGTCGCGCCGGTACTCGACGAGCAGTGGACCCGGACCGACGGCGAGTGGCTGACCAGCGCAGCCGGCCTGCGGTACCGGTTCTCCACCTACGTGCGGGCATGACGCGACTGACGGCCGATGCTGCCCGCCGCACCGCGATCGCGGCTCAGGGCTTCGCCGAGCCCAAGCCCAGCGGCCCGGTCACCCGCGCCCACCTGCGCCGGCTCGTCTCGCGCATCCAGGTGTTGCAACTCGATTCGGTGTCGGTCGCGGTGCGCGCGCACTACGCGCCGGTGTTCAGCAGGCTGGGGCCCTACGACCGGGACGTGCTGGACCGGTCGGCGTGGAGCCACAGCGCCCGGTCACCTCGGCTGCTGGTCGAGTACTGGGCGCACGAGGCCGCGCTGATGGCGGTGGACGACTGGCCGCTGATGCGGTTCCGGATGCGTGAGTACGAGCACGGCCGGTGGGGGCGGGAGATCGTGCGCAACAACGCCAAGCTCGCCGAGGACGTCGTCGCCGCGGTGACCGAACTGGGGCCGTCGACGGCCGGACAGATCGAAGCGCACCTGGAGTCAGAACCGCGCGGCCGCAAGGGTCCGTGGTGGGATCGCAGCGAGACGAAGTGGTTGGCCGAGGCCCTCTGGTCGGCTGGTGTGCTGACCACCGCCACGCGCGTCGGCTTCGCCCGTCACTACGACCTGACCGAACGGGTGCTCCCACCCGAGGTGCTCGCCCGCGAGGTCGACGACGAGGAGGCGGTACGCGAACTCGTGCTGCGCGCGGCCACGTCACTGGGCGTGGCCACCGAGACCGACCTGCGCGACTACTTCCGGCTGAACCCGAAGCAGAGCAAGCCCGCGGTCGCGGCACTGGTCGCCGAGGGCGAACTCGAGCCGGTCGAGGTGCAGGGCTGGGACGTTCCGGCGTACCTGCGCGCCGGCCAGACCGTCGCGCGGCGGGACCGCGGCACCGCGCTGCTGTGCCCGTTCGACCCGCTGATCTTCTTCCGGCCGCGCGTCGAGCGGATGTTCGGCTTCCACTACCGCATCGAGATCTACACCCCGGCGGCGAAGCGTCAGTTCGGGTACTACGTATGGCCGTTCCTGCTCGACGGGCACCTGGTTGGTCGCGTCGACCTCAAGGCCGAGCGCAACCGCCCCGACGGATCGACGGCGCTGCACGTCGTCGGCGCGTTCACCGAACCGGGTCGCGACCCGGTTCGGGTCGCGACCGCACTGGCCGTCGAGTTGCGGTCGATGGCGTCGTGGCTGGGGCTGTCGGATGTCGTCGTGGGCGAACGGGGTGACCTGGTGACGGCGTTGCGCGCCGCGCTCTGACGCCGCTATTACATCCGCGGTGATCCCGTCGGAGAACGCGGTGCTACGGCAGACTCGAGCCATCTCACCGACGCGAGGGAGCCGAACGTGGACGTAGTGCGCACACCCGACGAGCGATTCGCAGGCCTGTCCGACTTTCCCTTCCCGCCGCACTACCTTGAGGTCGGGTCGGGAGACGGGGGCGTGCTGCGCATGCACTACCTCGACGAAGGGCCCCGCGACGGTCAGGTGGTGCTGCTGTTGCACGGTGAGCCGTCGTGGAGTTACCTCTACCGCTGGATGATTCCCGTGCTGGTCGAGGCGGGCCTGCGCGCAGTAGCGATTGACCTGGTGGGCTTCGGCCGCAGCGACAAGCCGACCCGCCGCGAGGATTACACGTACGCCGCGCACGTCGACTGGACGTGGTCGGCCATCGAGACGATCGGACTCACCGACGTGACCTTGGTGTGCCAGGACTGGGGTGGACTCATCGGACTCCGGCTGGTCGGTGAGCATCCCGAGCGCTTCGCGCGGGTCGTCGCCGCGAACACGATGCTTCCGACCGGCGACCACCATCCTGGCGAGGCATTCCTGGCATGGCAGCGGTTCAGCCAGGAGACTCCGGAGTTCCCCGTCGGCCGCATCGTCGACGGCGGATGCGTGTCATCGCTGCCACCCGACGTCATAGCCGCATACGACGCGCCGTTTCCGGATGACACGTACAAGGCAGGCGTCCGGCAGTTTCCGTTGCTGGTGCCTACGAACCCCGATGACCCGGCTGCTCCGGCGAACCGGGCGGCGTGGGAGGTGTTGAGCCGGTTCGACCGACCGTTCCTGTGCGCCTTCTCGGATTCGGATCCGATAACCGCCGGCGCGGACGCCGTCCTGCGCAAGCTCATCCCGGGGGCCAAGGGCCAACCGGAGTTGACGATCGAAGGCGGTGGTCACTTCCTGCAGGAGGACAAGGGGCGTGAATTGGCCACCGCCGTCGTCGAATTCGTGCGGTCGACGCCCCGCTAGCTCCGCTTGGACACGTCGCCGTGCAGTTCGGGCCACGGCGGGCGGCGCACCATCGCGATCCCGGCCAACGTGGCCGAGACGAGACCGACGAGTATCCCCAGCATCGCGACGCGGGTGGCGTCGACGGCCGGTTCCCACACCGGCTTGCCGTCCTTGACGACGAACACGCCGACCGGCTTGGTCACCGGGATCGCGATCGATCCGTCGGCCATCTCGTAGTGCTCGCCGAACACGCCGGAAGTCGTGGCGGCGCGGTCCCGTTCGGTGCGTCCGGGCGCTTCGTGAAGGTTCATGGCTCCTGCTTACTCCCTACTGGTCACCGGCAGGTGTACCCGCCGTCGATCGGCAGGCTGACGCCGGTGATCATCGAAGCGTCGTCGCCGAGCAGGAAGCTGATGGGACCGGCGATCTCGTCCTCGGTGGCCCACCGCCCCAACGGCATCTGCTCCAGGAACGGCGGGCCGACGTCGGGCCGACCCCAGTAGTACTCGGACATCTCCGTCATCACGACGGTCGGGTTCACGCTGTTGACGCGGATGTCGTAGCGGCCCAACTCAAGCGCCGCCACCCGGGTGATGTTGTCCAGTGCGGCCTTCGACGATCCGTAGGAGATGTGGCCGGTCAGCGCCACCAGGCTCGCCTGACTGGACACGTTGACGATCGACCCGCCACGACCACGGGCGATCATTCCCGGTGTGGCGTACTTGATCACCAGGAGGCTGCCGCGGGCGTTGATGCTCATCACCGTGTCGAACACCTCGATGTCGGTGTCCTGCGGCGTGGCGATCTCGCCACCGAAGCCTCCGCAGTTCACCACGCCCCACAACTCAAGCGGCGAGACCGCCTCCCGGACTTCGTCGGCGGACGCGAGGTCGAAGGGCACTGGATGAGCGCCCGTCTCGTCTGCGAGCCTGCCGAGTTTCTCCGGGTCCCGGCCGCCCGCGTACACCGTCGCGCCCTGAGCGACGAGCCAGCGGACGGTGGCCGCTCCGATGCCACCGCTCGCCCCCGTCACCAGCACGCCGCGTCCGGTGAAGTCGCTCATGCCGCTCAGCAGTTCGACCTGTAGGCCGCCGCGCCGCCGTCACCGTCGAGGTTCTCCTGCGTGATGATCGTGAACCCGGTCTGCACCTTCTTGGTGTTCTGTCCGCCGTCGAGCGCCGTGACCGCCTCGTCGACGCCGAACTTCCCGATCAGCCCGGGATCTTGGGCGACGAGCGCCTGCACGGTGCCCTCGCGCAGCGCCTTGATCTGGTTGGGGCCCGCGTCGAAGCCGACCACCTGCACCTGTCCGCTCTTGCCTGCCTGCCTGACCCCGGTCGCCGACCCCTCGGCCGAGAACAGGTTGGTGGCGAACACGCCGACCAGATCGGGATCCTTCTGCAGCTGGGCGCCGATGAGCTGCGCGGCGGTCGCGGGATCGTTGTGGCTGTACTGCACCCCGACGTATTGGAACTTGCCGTCCGCCTTGACGGCTTCCTCGAATCCCTTCGCGCGTGCGTCGGTCGTCGAGACTCCCGGGTCGATGTTCATGACCATGACCTTGCCGCCCTCGGGACGCAGCGCCTTGATCGCGTCGAACGCCGCCCGGCCGCCGCCTTCGTTGTCGCTGGCGATCTCCGATGCCGCGTAGGACGGGTCCTCGGTGGTGGTGTCGACGAGCACCACCTTGATGCCCGCGTCGGCCGCCTGCTGCAGCGGCTGCTGCATGGCCTGGACGTCGGTCGGGGCGACCAGCAGCGCATCCGGCCTGCTGGCGATGATCGAGTCGAGGATCGGCTTCTGCAGCGTCGGGTCGAACTTCTGCGGGCCCTGGGTGGTGACGCGAACGCCGAGCTTCGCGGCCTCTTCCTGTGCGCCGCACTGCATCGTGATGTAGAACTGGTCGCCGGTCACGCCCTGCAGGAACTGGATGTCGTAGTCCTTGCTCGCCTTGGCGGGCGCGGTGACGGTGGTGGCGGCAGCGGCGGCCGCCGCACCGCTGGTCGACTCACCCGACGGCGCCGACTCGGGTTTGGACGACGTGCACGACGGTAGGACGAGCACCAACGCGCCCAATGCCCCCGCCATCAGCCTTGCCCGGTTACGGTTCACTGCTTCTCCCTTCGATTGGAACTCGGGGACCTTCTGCGTCTGAGGAGGCCTGAGGAACGTGCTCCGCGCATGGCGGCGGCGCGGCGTGACTGGTCGACGTAGACGGCGGCGATCAACACCGAACCCACTGCGACGCCCTGCCAGAACGGCTGCACGCCGATGATGACGAATCCCGACTGCAGGACGGCGGGGATGAACAGTCCGACGACGGTGCCGAAGATGGTGCCCTGGCCGCCGAAGATCGACGTACCGCCGATCACGACCGCGGCGATCACGTTGAGGTTGGTCAGCGACTGCCCGGCGATGGTGGTGGTACCGAACTGCGCGAGCGAGAGGATGGCGCCGATGCCGGCCAGCGTGCCGGCCAGCGCATAGACGGACACGAGGTGGCGCGTCACCTTGATGCCGGTGCGACGGGCGGCTTCCTCGTTGGATCCGATGGCGTAGGTGTAGCGGCCGAACCTGGTCCTGTGCAGCACGATTGCGCCGACGACGATGATCACCAGTGCGATGAAGGGGAGACCGGGGACGCCGAGGATCTTGGTGTAGACGCTGAAGTCGGTGAGTTCGTCGGGCACCGACCGGATGTCGATGCCGCCGGTGAGCACCTGCGCGAGTCCGAGCGCGATCGACAGGGTGCCGAGCGTGACGATGAGCGCGGGCACCTTGGCGACGGCGACGAGAACGCCGTTGAAGACGCCCCAGGCCAGACCGCCCAGGACGGCCGCCACCATCCCCGCGGCCGCCACGCCGATCCCGGTGCCGCCCATCGACTCCATCACCTTGGCGGACACCACCGAGGAGAACACCAGCACCGATCCGACCGACAGGTCGATCCCCGAGGTGATGATCACGAACGTCATGCCGACGCCGAGCACCGCCCACACCGCGACGTTCTGCGAGATGAGCGAGAAGTTGCCCGCCGACAGGAACCGGTCCCCGGCGAGGACGGTGAAGCACGCGCAGATGACGACGAGCACGCCGAGGATCCAGAACGCCTGCAACCCGAGGATGCGCTTGAGCACCGACTCCGACGGTTCGGACCCGTCGTCGCCACCGCTGACGACGGCGGGGTGGTTCGCCAACGTGCTCATGCAGCACCCTCTTTCGCGTCGAGGGCACCGGTCATCGCCCCGACCAACGTCTCGACCGACGTGTCCCGCGCGGGATAGGTGGCGACCCGCTTGCCGAGCCGCAGCACCTGGATGCGGTCGCACACCTCGAGTACGTGGGGCATGGAGTGACTGATGAAGACGACCGCGATCCCGCTGTCGCGAACGCGTTTGATCGAGTCGAGGACGTTCTTGGTTTGCACGACTCCGAGCGCCGCCGTCGGCTCGTCGAGGATGAGCACCTTCTTGGCCCACGCGATGGCACGGGCGATGGCGATGCCCTGGCGTTGGCCACCGGACATCGCGCCGACGGGGGACGACAGCGACCGCACCGTTGCCCCGATGTCGGCGAACGACTCGGAAGCCCTGCGGCGCATCTCCTTCTCGTCCATGAACCCGAGGTGCCCGAGGATTCCGCGGTGCGGGATCTCGCGGCCGAGGAACACGTTCTGCACCGGGTTCAGATGCGGGGCGAGCGCGAGGTCCTGATACACCACCTCGATGCCGAGTTCCTCGGCCCGGCGCGGGGACGACAGGTGCACCGGCGTGCCCTCGAAGAGGATCTCGCCGTCGTCGAGGTCGAGGTTGCCCGACAGCGCCTTGATGAGCGTGGACTTGCCTGCTCCGTTGTCGCCGATCAACCCGACGACCTCGCCGGCGTCGACGTCGAAGTCCGCGCCGTCCAACGCCCGGACGTGCCCGAACCCGCGCGAGAGGTTCCGTGCCTCGAGAAGTGTGCTCACGTCCAGCCTTTCGTGATCGGCGGCCAGGTGGTGCCCGGCCGGCAGACGAGCAACCCGACGTCGCCAACGACGTGCCAGTCACCGGACGCGGCGGGGACCACCAGGGTCTGTCCGCGTGCGACGTCGAGCGGTTCGCCGGATTCGGACGTCAGCGTTCCCGAACCCGACACCACCACTGCCACCGCGAATCCCGCCGCGACGGCGGAACCCGGTGTCAGCAGCTCCATCCGGAAGTACGGCAGGGCCTCGTCGGGCAGCACGGCAGTCGTTCCGCTGCCGGCCGTCGCGTGTCGCGTCAGCTGGGTGACGTCGGGTGTGGCCCGGGTGTCGACGGCCGACAGCGCCACGTCCCTGGGAAGGCCCAGGAACGCCTCGTCGTCGGTGGCGGCGGTGTCCGCGTGCTCCAACAGGATCGACTGATCGGTGGGCTCCTGCGCCTCGACCAGGAGGATCCCCGCACCGATGGCGTGGGGCGTGCCGCCGGGTACGAACACGCCGTCGCCAGGCCGCACCGGAACCCGATTCATCAACGCCAACATGGCCGTCGCGTCCTGGGCGTCGACCAACTCCGACAGCCGAGCCGGGTCGACGTCCTCGCGCCAGCCGAGCCACACCGCGGCGTTCTCCTCGGCCGCCAAGACGTACCACGCCTCGCTCTTGCCGTAGGCGCAGCCGAGGTGCCGCGACGCGTACGCCCTGGTCGGGTGCACGTGCACCGGCAGTCGCTGGCCGGCGTCGAGCAACTTGACCAGCACGCCGGTGTCGCCCGGCTCGCCGTCGTCACGGCCCAACCAGCCCAAAGGATCTGCGCGTACCGCGTCGCGGAGCAACGTGCCGTCGGCCAGCCGGGCCGGGCCGAGGTCCGGCTCGCCGAAGCGGGCCACGGTGGCTCCCACCCACTCCTCGGGGGAGCGGTCGCCGACGGACGCGATGCCGCGCCACGCGGTCAGCGCGAGGCCGCCCGCGTACCAGTGCGGCACGACGTTGGGGGGTAGGAGTTGCGGCTGCACGGCCGTCGGGAGCCTCCTTCAAAGTGTTACCTGGGTCACGTTCTGCGCCGACAGTACGCCACCCGCGCCGCTATGTCACCGGTGTCAGGCGAAGAGCCCGCCCGGCTCGTGACATCGGTGACATACTGGCTGCCTGCCCAGCGGGAGAAGGGAACGTCGATGGCGACCATGCGCGACGTTGCCCAGCGTGCCGGGGTCAGCGCCAAGACGGTCTCGCGCGTGGTGAACGACGACCGGTACGTCTCGGCAGACGTTCGCCAACGCGTCGAGCGCGCGATCTCCGAGCTCCAGTACGTACCCAACTCGCTCGCCGTCAGCTTTCGGGCCGGGCGGGACGCCGCCATCGGCGTCGCGGTACCCGGCGTCGCAGATCCGTTCTTCGCCAGCATCATTGGCGCCGTCGAGAGCGAGGCGAGTCGACGGGGCGTCGCGGTCATCGTGACCGGCGTCGGCTGGGAGCCCTCGCACGAGCAGCGATCCATCGAAGCGGTGCTGAAGCGTCAGGTCACCGGGATGATCATCTGCCCGGTCGGCCACGACATGTCGTACCTGCGACCATGGCAGGCGCGCACGCCCCTGGTGTTCGCCGACCGGGAACCCGCACGGCTGACGGCCGATGCCGTCGTCCAGGACGACGTCGGCGGTGGCGAGGCAGCGACCCGGCACCTGATCGGCCACGGACATCGCAGCATCGCGTTCGTCGGCGACGACAGTTGGACCGGCCAGCGACGGCTCAAGGGCTGGCAACGGGCACTCGACGGTGCGGCGCTACCGCGGCGCAGGGACCTCGCGCACCTGGGTGAGGTCGACGTCGACACGCTCACTCCCACGTTGGCGCGGATGCTGGAGACGCGCGACCCACCGACCGCCGTGTTCTCCTCCAATGCGCGCTGCACGGTGTCGCTGCTGACGGTGCTGAGAGCACTGCGGCGCACCGACGTCGGCTTGGTCGGATTCGGCGACTTCCCGACGGCAGCGGCGCTGACCCCGGCCGTCACCGTCATCCATCAGGACGGCGACGCGATGGGACGGTTCGCCGTCGACCGGCTGTTCACGCGGCTGGATCAGCCCGCGCGCAAGCTCCGTCGGCGAACCGTCCTGCCCGTGTCCCTGGTGACCCGGGAGTCGTGCGCGTTGCCAGGGGCGGAACCAGCCTGCGGACACGGCGGCGTGGCAGGGAAGGCCCGGCCGGCCGTCAGCTGATGACCTCGAGGAGTTCGGCGACGGCGTCGGCGATCGCGGTGCGCGCCGGCGCCAGGTACTTCCGCGGATCGGTGACTGCGTCGTCGGCGCTCAAGTAGTCCCGAACCCGTTGCGTGAAGCGGACGTTGAGCAACGTGCCGACGTTGATCTTCACCAGCCCCGCGCTCACCGCCGTGCGGAGGTCGTCGTCGGCGACGCCGGACGAGCCGTGCAGCACCAGGGGTACCGGCACTGCCTCGCACAGCCGTGCGATCAGGTCGAAGTCCAGGCGCGCCACGCGGGTCGCCATCGCATGCGAGCTGCCGACGGCCACGGCGAGGGCGTCGACGCCGGTGGCTCGGACGAAGGCAGTCGCTTCGGCCGGGTCCGTGCGCACCCCGGGGGCATGCGCGCCGTCCTTGCCGCCGACCTCGCCGAGTTCGGCCTCGAGGAACATCCCTCGTGCGTGGGCCCAGTCGGCTGCGGACCGGGTGGCCTCGACGTTGGCGTCGTACTCCAACGCGGCGGCATCGAACATCGCCGAGCTCACGGGGGTGTCGGCACTCGCGTGCAGCAGTCGCACGTCCTCCACGTGGTCGAGGTGTATCGATGCCGGAATCGGGGCCTCGGCTGCCACTGCGGCGGCGGCGGCGACTATCGGGCGCAGCTGGCCGCGATGGAACTTCACGGCGTTCTCGCTGATCTGCAGGATCACCGGGCGTCCGGCGAGTGCGGCACCGTCGACGATAGCCTCGGCGTGCTCGAGGGTGATCACGTTGAACGCGGCGATCCCGGTGCCTGCCCGCTGCGCTTCGGCGACGAGGTCGGCGGTACGGGCGAGGGGCATGTCGACGATCCCTCCCGGTGGTGCTCACCGACGTTCGCGTGTCTTGACAAGTTTCCAACGAAGTACAACCGTATCCATCGACATCCAACTGAGCAAGGTGCGAAGCGAAGGACGACATGAGCCCCACCCTCTACGTCGGCATCGACGTGGGGACGCAGACCAGCAAGGCGGTGATCTTCACCGACGGGGGCGACCAGGTTGCAGCCGGACGGGCCGACACCCCGTGGACGTTCGTGCCCACCGGCGCCGAACTCGACGCCCAGCAACTGCTCGACGCCGTGAAATCAGCTGTGGCGCAGGCGTTGTCCGCTGCACCCGACGGACGCATCGCAGGGGTGGGCGTGACGAGCATGGCCGAAGCGGGCGTGCTGCTCGACGGGGCCGGCGCACCGACGGCTCCGGTCATCGCGTGGCACGACACCCGCGACCACCTCGAGCTGGAGAGCCTTCGGCAGACGGTCGACCCCCATGAGTTCGCCGCGACGACGGGGCTGCCCTTCCGGCAGCAGTGGTCGCTGACCAAGCACCGCTGGCTAGTCGACAACGTGCCATCGGCACGTCGTGCGGTGCGCCGGCTCAACGTCGCCGAGTGGATCGTCGCGGGGTTGGGTGGTGAGGAAGCCACCGAGCAGTCACTGGCCTCGCGCACCGGATGGCTTCGGTTGGCGGAGCGCTCGTGGTGGGCGGACACCTTGGACTGGTCGGGCGCCACCGAATCCCTGATGCCGCAACTGGTGACGGCCGGAACCGCGCTGGGGCGGGTAGATCCCGACGCCGGCCTGCCCCGGCTGACCGGGGCGGTGCTGACCGTGGCAGGCCACGATCACCAGGCGGCCGTGGTGGGAGCGGGCGCCGACGGGCCAGGAGACGAACTGGACTCGTGCGGTACCGCCGAAGCGCTGGTACGCACCGTGGCCCCCGGGCTGGCACCCGCCGTCGTGGCCGAACTCGCCGAACTCGGCATCACCACGGGGTGGCACGCGGTGGCCGACCACTGGTGCCTGCTGGGCGCCACCCAGGGCGGGTTGGCTCTGCAACGGATCCTCGCGCTGCTGGGCACCGACGTGGCCGGCCTACCCGCACTCGACGAGAAGGCGATCGCACTCGACCGGACCGGTATCGCCGTCGTCGCACCACCTTTCGGACGGTTGGACGTCACCGGCATCGCCGACGGCGACGGCCCCGAGCACCTGTGGCGGGCGGCGCTCGAGGAGGTGACCGGGCAGGCCGGTGAGATACACGATGCGATGACGGCAGTCAGCGGACCGCACCGCACGCTGGTGGTGACCGGCGGGTGGTCGCGCAGCGAGGGACTGCTCGCCGTCAAGCGCCGACGCTTCGGCGATCTGGTGCGGTCCGACGTCGACGAGGCGGGGGCACGCGGGGCTGCTCTCTTCGCGGAGCGGGCCGCTGCGTCATGACCGACCTGACCACGCCGATCGACCGTCGCAACGCCAAACCCTTCGCCGACGAACGGCAGACCCACATCCTCGAGCACATGCGGCGCAGCGGCCGCGTCGACGCGGTACGGGTCGCCGACGAACTCGGGGTCACCGGCGAGACGGTCCGCAAGGACCTCATCGCGCTCGAACGTCTCGGGCTGCTGCGCCGGGTGCACGGTGGCGCGGTGCCGGTGCAGTCATCGTCCTTCGAGCCGGCGGTGGAGACCCGCACCCAGTTCGCGTCCGAGAAGGCCCGGATCGCCACCGCGGCACTGGAATACCTGCCCGTCGAGGGTTCGGTGCTCATCGACGCCGGGTCGACGACGGCGAAACTGGTCGACGTGTTTCCCGGCGACCGCGACCTCACCGTCCACGTCAATGCCCTGCCCCTGGCCATGGCGCTGCTGACCCGCCCCCGGCTGGCCGTGTACACGCTCGGTGGGCGGCTACGGAGGACGACGTTCGCAGAAGTCGGCGACGCAGCGGTGCGCGCGTTGGCCGACGTCAACGTCGACGTGGCATTCCTTGGTACGAACGGCATTTCGATGACGCGGGGGCTGACGACGCCGGACCCGGACGAGGCGGCAGTGAAGCGGCACATGCTCGACTGCGCCGCCAAGCGGGTGCTGCTCGCCGACCACGGCAAGTTCGGCGTCGTCACGGGCAGCAAGCACGCCGAGGTGCGGGACGTCGACGTATTGATCACCGACACCGGGTTGTCCGACGACTGGTGCGAACGGTTGCGTACCGCGGGCGTCGAGGTTCGGCGCACGTGATCGTCACCGTGACGGCCAATCCCAGCGTCGACCGCACCGTGCTCCTCGACGATCTGGTCCTCGGAGCGGTCAACCGCGGACGGCGCAGTTGGAGCGAGCCGAGCGGCAAGGGCGTCAACGTCGCGCTCGCCCTGCACGCCCACGGCGTGCCGGTGCGGGCCGTGGTGACAGCCGGCGGTCCGGTCGGCGCACAGCTGCGCCAGATGCTCGACGGCACCGGGTTGGACGCGGTGGTCGTGCCGATCGCGGCGGACATCCGGAGCAACATCAGCCTGACCCAGCCCGACGGGACCGTCACCAAGGTCAACGAGCCCGGGCCACGGCTCGACGCCGACGAACTCGGCGCACTGCTCGCCGCCGTCGCCGGAGAACTGACCGGGGCGCGCTGGCTGGTCTGCGCGGGCAGCCTGCCAGGGGGAGTGTCCGCCGACTTCTACGGCGAACTCGTCGCCCTCGGCGAGCAACGGGGCGTACCCGTCGCCGTCGACACCTCGGGGTCGGCACTCGCCGAAAGCCTCTCTGCGAGACCGGCCCTGGTGAAGCCGAACCTGACCGAACTGGCCGAACTCACCGGGACGACGCCGACCACGCTGGGAGAGGTCGTCGAGGCGGCGCAGGAGGTGCGCCGCCGCGGCGCCCGGGCGGTGCTGGCCAGTCTCGGCGCCGACGGCGCAGTCCTGGTCGACGCCGAGGGCGCACTGTGGGGCGAGGCGCCCGTCAAGACCGTGGTGAGCACGGTGGGCGCTGGGGACGCCATGCTCGCCGGCTATCTGGGCAGCCGGGGCGACCGGGTCGGCGCGCTGGGCGCCGCCCTACGGTGGGGTGCGGCTGCCGTCGGGCTCGAGGGAACGCTCCTCGTGCCCGCGACCGCGGCCGCAGAGGTGACGATCACCGATGCGGTGGACACCGCCCGGCCGCTGCGCCACGCCGAACCCGCCCCCGCACCACGCACATCAGGACTTGGAGACGACCGACCGTGACGACCGGGATCGAAGACCGACCCATCACCGCAGACCTGTGCCGTGGGCTGGCCGAACTGGAGCGGACGGAGAGGGGTTGGCTGCCCCACCGGCTGCCCGCCCGAGCTCGTGCCCAATCCACCGACCCGCAGCTGGCGGCAGCCGAGGCGCAACCGTCCGGGGTGCGGCTGGCGTTCCGCACCCGCGCCACCGTCGTGGAACTCGAACTGCTGCGCACGCGAACGGTTCTCGCCGGGGTCCCGGAGCGGCCGGATGGCACCGTGGACCTGACGATCGGCGGTCGCCTCGTCGCGCAGTCCGGCACCAGCGGCGGAGACGTCGTCCGGGTCGACACGACGACGGGGCAGGCGGAGTTCGAGCGCGGCGCGCCTGCGACGGTGCGCTTCGACGGCCTGTCCGGGCGCGACGAGGAGCTCGAGATCTGGCTGCCCTTCCACGAGCGGACCGAGATCGTCGCGCTGCGGACCGACGCACCGGTCACACCGCTGCCGGTCGGGCGCCGTCGAGTGTGGCTGCACCACGGCAGCTCCATCAGCCAGGGTTCGAACGCGGCGAGCCCCAGCACGACGTGGCCCGCGGTGGCCGCAGCGCTCGGCGGTGTCGAAGTGACCAACCTCGGTCTGGCGGGCAGTGCGATGCTCGACCCGTTCACCGCGCGCACGATGCGCGACACGCCCGCCGACGCCATCAGCGTCAAGATCGGCATCAACCTCGTCAACGCCGACGTCATGCGGGCGCGCGCCTTCGGGCCCGCCGTGCACGGTTTCCTCGACACGATCCGCGACGGACATCCGGACGCGCCGCTGCTCGTCGTCGGGCCGCTGTACTGCCCCATCCACGAGGACACGCCGGGGCCCGGTGCCTTCGATCCGTCCGCGCTCGGTCGGGGCGCGGTGCGCTTCGTCGCGACCGGTGATCCCGCGGCCGCGAGCCGAGGCAGCCTGACGCTGAGCGTGATTCGCGACCAGCTCGGCGATCTCGTGGCCGCGCGCATGGCCGAAGACCCGAACCTGCACTACCTGGACGGCCACGATCTCTACGGCCCGAACGACTCCGCCGACCATCCGCTGCCCGATGCGTTGCACCCGGATGCGGCCACGCATCTGCTGATCGGCGAGCGGTTCGCTCAGGTGGCCTTCGCGCCGGGTGGCCCCTTGGCCGGGCCCTGACGCTCGCGAGGTCTACACCACTGTCGTCGAGCGGCCCCCGAGGACGACGCTGGTGTAGATCTCGCGAGGTGTCGTGCTCAGTCCCTCGTCGTGTCGGTCGACAGCTCCGGCACACCGCGACCGCGGACGACGTTGATGCCGAACACCACCGCACCGATCGCCAGCCACACCAGACCGCCGATCTTCGCCAACGCGTCGGCGTTGAACAGCACGTAGGCGATGATCACGAAGCCGAGCACCGGCACCACCAGGTGCAGTAGGTAGTTCTTCGACTTCTGCCGGACGACGTAGTACCAGACCACCGACACGTGCAGCAGGCAGAAGCCGAACAGCGCACCGAAGTTCACCAGTGACGAGATTAGCGCGATCTGGCCGACGAAGAACAGCACCAGCACCAGGCTGATCGCGCTGACGAACAGCAGGGCAGCCATCGGGACCTTGCGGCTGCTGATCTTCGACAGGAAGCTCGGCAGCTGGCCGTCGCGGCTCATCGAGTACAGCAGTCGGCTGGTCGCCGCCTGGGCGGCCATCGCGTTGGCGAAGCCCACCGCCATGACGTTGACCGCGAAGAAGGCGTTCATCCACCCGGTGTTCGACGCCGCCTCCACCAGCGTGAAGAACGCATTGCCCATCTCGTCGTCGCTGAACGATTCGCGACCACCGGCGAGCAGGCTCGCCAGCCAGGTCTGGGTGATGAACAGCGCCGCGACCACGAAGAGGGCGATGATCATGGCCCGGCCCGCCGGGTTCTTGCGTCCTGTCGATTCCTCGGCGAGCGTCGAGATACCGTCGAAGCCGAGGAAACTCAGGACGGCGATGGACAGTGCAGCAGCCAGTAGGGGAGCGCTGACGGTGCTCGGATCCCAGATCGGCGAGGTACTCCAGCCGACGTTGGGCAGCGACTGGCCGTTGATCGCGCGGACCGCGATGACGATGAAGATCGCCACGAACACCAGCTCGATCGCGAGGAACACGCGGTTGGCGATCTTCAGCGAGCCGATGCCCGCCAGGTTGATCAGGGTGTTGACGATGACGAAGACGATGGCCCACAACCATCGTGGCGTGTCCGGGAAGAGCCCGATCATCGACTCCGCGGCGAACACGTAGAGCAGCGTGGGCACCAGCAGGTAGTCGAGCAGGATCGCCCACCCGGCGAAGAACCCCGCGCCGGGATGGACGCCACGCCCGACGTAGGAGAACACCGAGCCGGCCAGCGGGAACGACTTGGCCATCTGGGCGTAGGCCAGTGCGGTGAACACCATGGCGATCAGGCCGATGAGGTAGACCAGCGGCACCATGCCCGCAGAGCTGTTGTAGACCGTCCCGAAGATCGCCCACGGTGCGATGGGCACCATGAAGACGAGCCCGTAGACGAGCAGGTCGACGGTCGAGACTTCGCGCTTCAATTCCTGCGCGTAGCCGAAGGATTCGAGTTCGCGCTGCTTGGCTGCGATGTCGTTGTCGGACATGGGTGGTCTCCGTCTGTGCTGGGTCGGACCGGGCTCAGGCCTGGTCGTGGTGGTGAAGGAAGTCGGCGATGACGGCCCGGAACTCCTCGGGCTTCTCGAGGTGGGTGCAGTGGCTAGCGTCGGCGAACACGTGACTGCGGGCGCCGGGGATCCGCTCGGCGAACGGCGCCCACGTCTCGGGCGTGGCTTCGTCGTACTCGCCTGCGACCACCAGGGTCGGCGCAGTGATCTGATCGAGCCGGTCGACGATGCTCCACGTGCGCAGCGTGCCGAGCACGTGAAACTCGTTGGGGCCGTTCATCGTGTGGTACACGGTCGGTTCGCGTTCCATCTGCGCCTCGCTGTCGAGGAAGTCCTGCGGCATGGGCGTCGTGCGGCAGACGTGGCGTGCGTAGAACTCCATCGTGGCGGCGACGTACTCGGGGTCGGCCACGGTGCCCGCCGCTTCGTGCCGGTCCAGCGCGGCCTGGGTCTCCTCGGGAAGCTCGGCCCGTAGCTTGGCGGCCGCGTCCATCCACAGCGCCATGGACGCGGGGGAGTTGCAGATCGACAGCGAGGCCAGCCCCTCGGGGCGGCGCACCGCGATCTCCGCGCCGAGCATGCCGCCCCACGACTGCCCGAGGACGTGGTACTCGTCGAAGCCGAGATCGGCCCGTACGGCGTGGAACTCCTCGACGAACAGGTCCGGGGTCCAGAAGTCGACCGGGGCGTCGGGCAGGTGGGTGGACCGGCCGCAGCCGATCTGGTCGTAGTGCACCACCGTCCGGCCCGTCTCGTCGGCCAGCGCGGCGATGTTGCGGACGTAGTCGTGTGCCATGCCCGGCCCGCCGTGCAGGACGAATAGGGGGAGCGCGCCCGGACTGAGTGCGGTGGGGGTGGTGATCCGAACCCAGGTCTCGTATTCGCGGAACGGCACAGTGCGCGTTGTGACCGGCATGGCGATCAGCATGAACTGGTAAAGGTCTAGCTGCAAGACCAAAACGTGGAATTAACATTCCGGTGACGACGAGGGGTGAAGATCAACCATGGCCGACGCCAGCGGTACGCCGACACCGAGGCGCCCCGGCCTGCTCGACAGCCAGCTGGCGATGCCGTCGCGAGTCGACGAGATCACCGACCGCCTCATCACCGCCATCGCGATCGGCGAGTACCTCCCCGGGGCCCGGCTTCCCGTCGAGCGCGACCTCGCCGCCGCGCTGGGCGTGGGCAGGATGACCGTGCGCGCGGCACTGGCGCGGCTGGTGGACCGCGGTCTGCTCGAGACGCGGCGCGGTCGCGGCGGCGGCTCCTACGTCGTCGATCAATGGCCCGAGTCGTCGACCGCGGCGGTCGGCCGGACGCTGTCGATGCGACTCTCCGAGCTGCGCGACCGGTGCGACGCCATCTGCCGACTGCACGGAGCTGTGTGCCGGGCGGCCGCGGAATCCCACGGCGCCGACGACATCGAGCGCATCGAGGCAGCGCTGGAGGTCTTCCGCAACGCATCCAGCGGACTGCGGGCTCAGCAGGCCGACAGCCAACTGCACCTCGCGATCATGGACGCTGCGCACAATTCGGTGCTCAAGCAGGTGCTGCTGGATCTCGAGGCGTCGGTCAGCATCGGCGCTCCCGCACACCTGTGGGGCGAGCCGTCGACGATGCGGGAGATGGAACTGCGGTCCCTGCGCGACCACGTCGAACTCATCGCCGCGATCGCCGGACGGCGCGGGGACGACGCCGACGCACTGGCCCGCGCGCACGTCGCGATCGACTTCGAACACATCTCCACCGCGATGCGCCGGGCGGGCGTCGTCGACGAGTGATGTCGAGGACAGACGAGATTTGGGTACCCGTCGGCCCTGATCGATGACGACCGGCGGGTAACCTAGCCCCCGTGACCACCAGTGGAATCGACGTCGGCGCACGCCTGGGCACCGTGCTGACTGCCATGGTGACGCCGTTCGGCCCGGACGGCTCGCTCGATCTGGTGACCGCGAAGAAGGTAGCCACGCACCTGGTCGACGCCGGCTGCGACGGCCTGGTGGTGTCCGGCACCACCGGCGAGTCGCCGACGACGACCGATGCGGAGAAGAACGCACTGCTGGGCGCGGTGCTCGAGGCCGTCGGCGACCGTGCGCGCATCGTCGCCGGGGTCGGCACCTACGACACCGCCCACTCGATCGGCGCCGCCAAGGCCGCCGAGCGCGAGGGCGCACACGGACTGCTCGTCGTGACGCCGTACTACTCGCGCCCGCCGCAGGCCGGTGTGCTGGCCCACTTCACCGCGGTCGCGGATGCCACCTCGCTGCCCAACGTGCTCTACGACATCCCGCCCCGTTCCGTGGTGCCCATCGAATGGGACACCATCCGGACACTCGCGGCGCACCCGAACATCGCCGCGATCAAGGACGCCAAGGGCGACCTGCACGGCGGCGCCATGATCATGGCCGAGACCGGCATCGCCTACTACTCGGGCGACGACGCGCTCAACCTCCCGTGGCTCGCCATGGGCGCCACCGGCTTCATCAGCGTCTGGGGTCATGTCGCGGCCAGCCAGCTGCGAGACATGCTGTCCGCGTTCACCTCCGGTGACCTCGCCACAGCGCGCAAGTACCACGTCACGCTCGGCCGCCTCAACGACGCCCAGACCCGGCTCGGTGGCGTGACGATGGCCAAGGCCGGGCTGCGTCTACTCGGCATCGACGTGGGGGAGCCGAGGCTCCCTCAAATCCCCGCGACACCCCAACAACTCGAGGAGCTGGCCGCCGACATGCGCGTTGCCGCGGTGCTCAGATGACCGTCCCCTCCGCAGCACTGACACCCCCGAAGCCGCTGGCTCCTGGCGGGCTGAGGGTCACCGCGCTCGGCGGCATCGGCGAGATCGGCCGCAACATGACGGTGTTCGAGCACCTCGGTCGCCTGCTGATCGTCGACTGCGGAGTCCTGTTCCCCAATCACGACGAACCCGGCGTCGACCTGATCCTGCCCGACCTGCGGCACGTGGAGAACCGGCTCGACGACATCGAGGCGATGGTCATCACCCACGCCCACGAAGACCACATCGGGGCCATCCCCCATCTGCTGAAGCTGCGGCCCGACATCCCGGTCGTGGGCTCGAAGTTCACGCTCGCCCTGATCGAGGCGAAGTGCCGCGAGCACCGGATCAAGCCGGTGTTCGTGGAGGTCGCCGAGAAGCAGAGCAGTAGGCACGGCGTGTTCGAGTGCGAGTACTTCGCGGTCAACCACTCGATCCCGGACGCACTCGCGATCGCCGTGTACACCGGCGCGGGAACCGTTCTGCTGACTGGTGACATCAAGCTCGACCAGCTGCCGCTCGACGGCCGGCCGACGGACCTGCCCGGCATGTCCCGCCTCGGCGACGCAGGCGTTGACCTGTTCCTGTGCGACTCGACGAATGCCGACATCCCCGGCGTCGGGCCGTCGGAGAGCGAGATCGGGCCCAACATGCACCGCCTGATCAGGTCGGCCGAGGGTCGGGTGATCGTGGCGTGCTTCGCCTCCAACGTCGCTCGCGTGCAACAGATCATCGATGCGTCGGTGGCGTTGGGCCGGAAGGTGTCGTTCGTCGGACGCTCCATGGTGCGCAACATGGGCATCGCCCGGGAACTGGGTTTTCTCAACGTCCATCCCGACAACGTCGTCGACATCGCGGCCGCCGAGATGCTGCCGCCCGACCGCGTGGTGCTGGTCACCACCGGCACGCAGGGCGAACCCATGGCTGCGCTGTCGCGGATGTCGCGCGGTGAGCACCGCAGCATCACGCTGACCGACGGTGACCTCGTGGTGCTCTCGTCGTCGCTGATTCCCGGCAACGAAGAGGCGATCTACGGCGTCATCGACTCGCTGGCCAAGATCGGCGTCCGCGTCGTCACCAATGCCCAGGTGCGCATCCACGTCACGGGCCACGCCTACGCCGGCGAACTCCTGTTCCTGTACAACGGCATTCGTCCCCGCAACGTCATGCCGGTGCATGGCACGTGGCGGCACCTGCGTGCCAACGCCGGCCTTGCGGTGAAGTCGGGTGTGCCGCCCGAGAACGTCATGCTCGCCGAGAACGGCGTCAGCGTGGACCTGGTGGCGGGCAAGGCGTCCATCGCGGGGGCGGTGCCCGTTGGCAAGATGTTCGTCGACGGTCTGGTGACCGGCGACGTCGGCGACACCACGCTGGGCGAGCGCCTCACGCTGACATCGGGTTTCATCGCGATAAACGTGGTGATCAAGCGCGCCACGGGGAAGCGGGCGGCACCGCCGCAGCTGCACTCCCGCGGTTTCTCCGAGGACCCGAAGGCCCTCGAACCGGCCGCGCGCAAGGTGGAGGAGGCGCTCGACGCCCTCGCCGCCGAGAAGATCACCGATCCGGCCCGCATCGCCCAGGCCGTCCGCCGCGCGGTGGGCAAGTGGGTCGGCGAGGTGTACCGCCGCCAGCCGATGATCGTGCCCACGGTCCTCGAGATCGACTGACCGCTAGATGTACTGACCTGAGAGGTTAGGTACACGGTTGGCTGGTGGTTGACCGCCGAGTGCGGTGTGGCCGCGGTGATGATTGTAGGTATGCAGCCAGCGGGGGTACTCCTCGCAGCGTTCTGCGTCGCTGGTGTAGAGCCGCGCGTAGGCCCATTCGTCGGCCAGGGTGCGGTGGAAGCGCTCGACCTTGCCGTTGGTCTGCGGCCGGTACGGACGGGTTCGCCGGTGCTCGATGTTGCCCAATGCGTCGCGGAACGCGTGCGATCGATAACAAGATCCGTTGTCAGTCAATACCTTCCGCACATCTATGCCGTGCGTGACGAACCAGGCGTTGGCGCGCACCCAAAAGTCGGCTGCAGTGTCCTTGCGTTCATCGGTCAGCAGTTCGGAGTACGCCAGCCGTGAGTGCGCATCGATGGCGGTGTGGATGAAGTGATAACCGCGCACCGGATTGTGATACTTGGTCTGCACCCCCGAACTCTTGTCGGCCTGCTTGTTGCGTTTCCCGGCGGCCAGACCAAGCATCCGCCAGCCTCCGCCGGCGGGGATCTTGCCCAGCTTCTTGACGTCGACGTGCGAGATCTCCACACGATGCGGATTCCATGCGGCGCACGACTCGGCCGGTAGCGCGGTCGAGCCACCGCAACCTCGCGATGCCGTAACGGCGCAGCACGTTGTGCACCGTGGAGACGTTGAGCCCCAGCAGGTAGGCGATCCTGGCCGGTCCCCAACGGCGGGTGACACGCACTCCGATGATGCGCCGCTCGGTGCGCGTCGGCGTGCGGTTCGGGCTGTGATGCGGCCGCGAGCTGCGGTCGGACATTCCGGCCTCACCCTGCTCGCGGTAGCGGTCCCTCCAGCGTGCGGCGGTCGTCGCCGACACCTGGAAACGTTCGGCCGCACGTCGCAGCGGCCACCCGTCATCAACGACGCAACGAGCCAACCGCAGACGGCCGGTTTCGGACAAAGGGGCATTACGGTGAACCACGAAGACCTCCGAGATCGGTGAGCGTTCCTAGACAGCTCGCACTCCACTCGGAGGTCTTCGTCTTGTCACCTCACCACGCCGTCACCAACGTCCGTGGTCAGTACAGCTAGACCAGCTCGCCGGTCCGGACGTCGATCGACGTCATGCCGGTCCGCAGCACTCCCGTGCCGACGTCCCGGGTCGACGTGGTGACGGTGATCGTCGTTCCGTCGGTGCCCATCGACGTCGACTCGGCGGATCCGTCGATGGTGACCGAAGCCAGACGGTCCGGTCCGAGGAGATCGACGACCGTGACCGTGGTGACGAACGCTCCCGATTCGGCGTCGGTCACCTCGGTCGTCACGACGGCCCTGTCCACGTCCCCGACCACCAGGACGTCGACCACTGACTGACCGACGACCGTCACGACGTCGCCGCCCCGCTCGCCGGTGTCGGTGTCGACGGTGAGCACCCTCGCAGCCTGGCTGTCGGTGGTGGCGTCGTCGGCGATCGCGACGAGCGCGGCCAGGTCGCCATCGGAGGCGATGCCGAAACCGCCGGGCCGACCATCGACTGTCGCTCCCTCGCCGACGGGGTCGCCCGTGGCCGCATCCGCGACGACCAGTCGCGTGACCCCGGACTCGTCGCCGTACGTCGCGACGGCCATCCGCGTGCCGCCGGAGGCGAAGGCGACCGCGACCGCCCGCTGCCCGACCAGGACGAGCGGCTCGCCGACCACCGCGCCGGTCCCGACGTCGAGGACGGCGACGTGGGCATTGGACTCCATGGCGTTTGACTCCGTGGCGTCGGGCACCGAGGTGACGACCGCGGTGCGGCCGCTGGCATCGGGTCGTTGGGTCTCGGCCGTCAGGACGACCAGCGCACCGTCGGACCGCGTGGCGCGCTCGCCCTCGGCCAGCACTGCGTCGATGGCGTCGTCGAACTCGCGTCGCACCCACGCCAGCACCGTCCAGGCCATCGGTGGCGCCGTCGGCGTGCCGTTGCCGAAGGCCGCCAACGGTGCCAGCAGCGCGACGCCCGCCTTCGCGGCGAACGCGAGGACGGCGTCTGCAGGGGTCACCGGGTCGTCGACCGGCGGTCGGGCGGCAGCCACGGCGGGCGCCTCGGCGGCGGCGGCGGAGCCCTCGGCGGGGGTGGGGTTCGCGGGTCCCCGGCTGGTCGGGGTCGCGTCCACCTCGATCAGGACGGTGTCCGCCGCGGCGGGTGTCGGTGGCCACCTCAGGTCCCGCCGCCCGTCCGATCGACGCGAGAAGTCCGAATCATCGGGCTTCGACCCGTCGACTACCGGCTGGTCCGAGTCGGTCGGGGGCGCGGTCGTCGGCTCCACGGCGACGCCGGGTCCGGCGGGAGCGTCGACGGGGGAGCCGTCGGACTGCGCAGGCGTACCCGGATCCACCGCCGCGCCGTCAGCGGGCGCCATGGTCGTCTCGTCGGGTGCGCTCTCGCCGTTGATGGTGGTGTTGGCGCCGCCGGTGCTACGGACCACGACCGGTGGCGAGGAGTCCGGGCCCACCTGGGCGGTCGCCCCCGTGGACGAACCGTCGGGGGGCTGCTCGGGAATTGCCGCGTCGTCCGGTGCCGGCTCGCCCTCGGTCACACCGTCGGTACCGTCGACGACGTCGGTGACCTCGGTGTCCTCGGGCGATGCCCACGCGGTGCCGGTCGAGTGCGCAACCGTAAGCCCGACGCCGAGCGCGACGGCGAGTGCCCCGATGCGATTCCAGCTGGCGATTGTGGTGACCCCCGTCAGATGCCAATGGCCTCACCTCACGCTACGAGCGCGCGGTCAGTGATGAATCGGGGGAAACCCTTGACCTCGAATGAGGCGAGCGGCACGAGTGGGGCGCCCGGCATACTCGCCGAAAACGCCGTCGACCGGGGTTGCCTTCTCGCGGGGTCGATCGAATAGAGTATCCAATATCTGTTGAAAGCGAGGGTCGATGCCACCGCGCACCGCTACCAAGCGCTCGGACTCCGCGGGCGCAGACAAGGGCACACCGGCCGCGCGTTCCGGTGGCCCACGGTCGGACTTCGTCCGGCCCAAGACCGCTCAGCAGGCGGTGGCCGAGGCGCTGCGGCACGACATCACGACGGGAAAGCTCGCCCCCGGCAGCTGGATCGTCCAGGAAGCCGTCGCCGAACAGTTCGGCATGTCACGCATCCCGGTTCGCGAGGCGCTCAAGACCCTCGAAGCCGAGGAGTACATCACCTACGTGCCGCACAGCGGTTACCGCGTCACGAAGTTGAGCCTCGATGACCTCCTCGAGGTCTTCGCATTGCGGGCCATCCTCGAAGAGGCGCTCATCCGGGATGCAATGCCCGCCGTCACGGCCGAGGTCGTCGACGAGATGCGTTCGGCGAACGCGGAGATGGACGCAGCGCTCGCGGCCGGCGATCTGATCGCCGTGGGCGTGGCCAACCGCCGATTCCACTTCCTGACGTTCCAGCAGAGTGGGATGGCCAGGACCAAGCGCATCGTCACCCAGCTGTGGAACACCGCCGACGCGTACCGGCCGCTGTACTCACCGTTGCTCGACATGGTGAAGGTCTGCGACGAACACACGTTGATGATCGACGCGATGGCCGAGCGCGACGTGGAGCGCATGGTGGTCCTCAACCACGAACACCGTTCGCACGCACTCGATCCCATCCACCAGATCTTCTCGACGGAGTCGCAAGGGGCGTGAGCGTCGCTGCACGCCTCGCGGAACTGGGGCTCGTCCTGCCGCCGCCCGCGCCGCCGAAGGGCACGTACTCACCGAGCCGCCGGTGCGGCGATCAGCTCTGGGTCTCCGGTGCGACGGCGCGCCGCGACGGATCTCCAGCGCTGCGCGGTGTGGTCGGAGCGGACGTCACCGTCGACGATGCGCGGGCACAGGCCGCGACGGCTGCGCTGAACCTGCTGGGTGCGGTCGAGGCAGCGGCTGGTCTCGACGCGGTGGCAGCGATCGTCCATTTGCGGGGATACGTCAGGGCGACACCGGATTTCGACGCGCACCCCGCCGTCGTCGACGGGGCGTCGGCGGTGTTGATCGACGTGTTCGGCGAACGGATCGGCGCGCACGCGCGCACCGCGATCGGCGTGGCGTCGCTACCGGGCGGAGCCTGCGTCGAACTCGAGCTGGTGGTCAGCCTCGCCGGGGTGGGTGGCTGACCCGATCCGCCAGCCGCCCGATCGCCAGGCCCAACACCGCTCCGGCGAGAGCGGTGAGAGCCAGGACGACCCGGTCGGACGCGGGGCCGATCGGCCGCGGCGATCGCGTCACCGCACCGACGGGCTCAGGCGCCTGGCCGGCCGGGCCGTCGCCGGCGATCGCGGCGTCGAGCCGGTCGGCGAACTGCCTGATGATGCGGTTGCTCACCTGGGTGATCACGCCCGTGCCGAACTGGGCGATGCGACCGCTCAACTCGAGGTCGGTGGTCACCGTGACCACGGTCCGGCCTCCGTCGTCGCGCGCGAGCAGCCGCACGGTGGCCTCGCCTCCGCCGTTGCCCCGGCGGTCGCGAGCGCTGCCACGCACCACCATCTCCCGACCCGCGTCGTCGCGACTGACCACGGATGCCTTGCCGGACATCGTCATTCCCACGGGTCCGACCTTGATCGCGACGTGGGCGTGGTAGTCGTCGCCGTCGCGGCGGTCGAGTCCGGCACCCGGCACGCAGTCGATCACCTTGGGGATGTCGGTCAGTACCGACCAGGCGACATCGAGCGGCGCGTCGACGCGGAACTCGTTGACGAGTTGCACGATCTGCCTCCAGCGGTTGTGGATCGATTCCCACCGACTTACGATTGGATACGATATACAACGCTAACGCATGGCGGGCCCGAGGAGGTCTTGAACAGGATGTTGAGCAAGGGTGTCGGACTGTTCCCCACCGAGCCGACGGGGGTTATGTGCGACTACGTCCGCCTGTGCGAGGATCTCGGATACGACAACGTCTGGTTCGGCGACTCGCAGAACATCTGGCGGGAATCGTCGACGGTGATGGGCGCCGCCGCCGTCGGCACCGATCGCATCGTGTTCGGCACCGGGGTGACCAACGCGGTCACCCGGCACCCGTCGCTGCTGGCCTCGACGTGGGCGACGCTGGCCGAATTCACAAGTGGCCGTGTGGCATTGGGCATCGGGACGGGTGACTCCTCGCTGCGCACCATGGGCCTCAAGCCGCAGAAGCTCGCCGAGTTGGAGCGCTCGATCGACGACCTGCGCGCGCTGTTCCGCGGCGAGAAGGTCGTCGAGGCCAGCAGCGGGGCGCAATACCACCTGAACTACCTCGCCGAGCCGGTCGACATCCCGATCTACATCGCCGCATCCGCACCGAAGATCCTGGAGATGTCCGGTCGCATCGCCGACGGCGTCATCGTCCTGGTCGGCACCGCACCGCACTTCATCGAAGCCGCGCTCGCGACGATCGAGAAGGGTGCTGTCGCGAGCGGCCGCACGCTCGACGACCTGCACATCGTGCTGTGGACGCCGACGGCGATCGGCGACGACAGCACCGAGGCGCGTGACCTGGTCCGCGCGCACGTCTCCCGCGTCGCGATCCGCCCGCTGCCCGCGAAGGTCGATCCCGCGCTGGAGAAGGCTATCGACCGCATCCGCGAGAAGTATGACTACTACGAGCACATGAACACCGAAGCCGCGCATGCCGATCTGGTGCCCGACGAACTCGTGGACCTGTTCGCGCTGGCCGGAACTCGCGACGAGTGCGCGCAGCGGCTCTCCGAGATCGAGTCGCTCGGCGTCGACCAGGTGTCGATCGTTCCGTTCGTCCGGCCCGGGCAGAGCCGCGAAGGCACCATCCGCGCCTTCTCCGAGATCGTCGGCGGTCTGACCGTTCGCGACGGACACGGCTCGTGACCCGTTCCGGGGCGGCCGATCCGGGTGCGCATCCCGCGCCCGGCAGCGCCGTGCCCGGGGCGCCGCCGCCGTTGCGGCGGCCGTTGACCGCAGCCGACGGGGTGCCCGATCCGGTGCGCCCCGAGTTGCGGTCGACGCCGAAAAGCCCTTCACTGCAATCACTTGCAGAGCACTCGAGTCGCGGCGGTAGTTCGTCGCTCACCGCCGCGGCCGCGATGGTGGGGATCGCGGCGGGCCTCGAGATCGCGGGGATCCTGACGCGGCGACGACGCCGCTAAATGTTGACGCACATCACAGTGCTTCGTATAGTGTATCCAATATTCATCGACCCTCGGAGGTCTCTCTGATGTCTCGTTTCCCCAAGCTGATCGGCGCCGTAGTCGCCGCGACCGCCCTGCTCGTCGGCACCACGGCGTGCGCCGATGAGGGTGCAGGCCCGGGCGAGGGGAGCGGTGGGTCGGGCACCGACACGCTCAGCATCTCCGCGACCGGCGTCGACAGCCTGCCGTTCATGGCGATCCTGCAGGCCGGCATCGACAAGAAGTGGTTCGAGGAAGAGGGATTGAAGGTCGACCTCTTCTCCGGTGGCGGCGGAGGCAACACCCTGCGCGTGGTCACCAGCGGTGACGCCGACATGGCCATCGCGGGCAACAGCTCGGTGCTTCTCGCTGCGCAGCAACCGAATTCGAATCTCAAGGTCATCGCGCCGTGGTTCCAGGTCAACGACTTCTCCTGGATCTGCCCACCGGGACGCAACATCGCCGGAGCGACGCTCGGCTTCAGTTCGGCAGGCTCCTCGACCGAACTCCTCGTCAAGGGTCTCGAGCGCAAGCTCGGCCAGGGCGTGCGCGCGCAGGCCGTCGGTCAGATGGGCGACAACTGGACGGCGGCCAAGGCGAACCAGATCACGGCGGGCTGGGCCATGCAGCCGTTCATCGCGGACAAGCAGGCGTCGGACAACGCGCAGATCCTGGTCAACTCGCGCGAGGTGCTCGGCGATCTGCCTGCCGACCTCGTGGCCGTGAACACCGAGTACGCCGAGGCGAACTCCGAGAACGTCAAGACGTTCTTCAAGGTGGCGGACCGGCTCAACGAGTGGGTGGTCTCGAACCCCGACGAGGCGGCTACCGAGATCGCACCGCTGGTGGGCGTCTCACCCGAGGTCATGAAGTCGGCGTTCGCGAACAGCCCCGACCTCGCAAAGGGCTACTCGCTGAAGGTGGATGCCGACGGGCTGAAGAACCTGTCGGACCTGATGGTCGCCGCGGGCCAGATCGAGGCTCCCGTCGACTGGGCCACCGTCCTGGACCAGCAGTACCTGCCCGAAGACGCCAAGACGTCGTTCTGATCGACACTGCTTCGACCGACCGATCCAAGAGAGGTGCATCCGTGAACTCCCAAGGCATCGAGATGGCCGGGGTGTCAGTGGTATTCGACACGCCCGAGCGCAAGGTCACTGCGGTCACCGGCATCGACCAGACCGTTCCCCACTCGAGCTTCGTGTCGATCGTCGGGCCGAGCGGTTGCGGCAAGTCGACGCTGCTGGCCGTCGTGTCGGGACTGCAGAAGGCCACCACCGGCTCGGTCAGCGTGGCAGGCAAGCCGGTCACCGGGCCCGACCCGAAGATCGGCGTCGTCTTCCAGGAGGACTCGACGCTGCCGTGGCGCACCGTCGAGGAGAACGTCGCCTTCGCGATGGAGATGATCGGAACCCCGAAGGCGACGCGTAAGCAACGCGCCCGGGACACCATCGAACTGGTGGGGCTCGGCGGCTTCGAGAAGTCCTATCCCTCCATGCTCTCGGGTGGCATGCGGCAACGCGTCGCGCTCGCCCGCACGCTCGCCGTGCAACCCGAGGTGGTCCTGATGGACGAGCCGTTCGCGGCACTCGACCAGCAGACCCGGCTGTTCCTCGGCGCCGAGGTCCGCCAGATCTGGGCCCGGACGAAGCAGACGATCATGTTCGTCACCCACGACATATCCGAGGCGATCCTGCTCTCGCAGCAGGTGTGGGTGATGTCGTACCGGCCGGGCACGATCATCGACGTGGTCGACATCGACCTGCCCGCCGAGCGCGACGCCGGGGTGGTCTCGACGCCGCGGTTCAACGAACTGCACAACCGCATCTGGGGTTCGCTGCAGGCCGAGTCGATGCGTGGGTTCAAGCAGCAGGAGACGGGCGAGCCGCCCGCGGAGCGTCAGGACGAGGTGGCGGCGACGTGACCACGTCCATCACCGCCACCGACGATCCGCCCATGCAGACCACCCCACCGCACGCCGCGACGCCCGAGCCGACGCCGCGCAGGCGCAGGTTCGGTGATCTGGCAATCGGCGTGGGCTCCACGGTCGGGCTGGTGCTGCTGTTCACGGTGCTCGCCGAGATCGGCTCCCGCGCCGGCTGGTGGAGCGACCACGTCCTGCCCGCACCGTCGGTGATCTTCACCGCCCTCGGACGCTTGCTCACGGAGCCGCAGTTCTGGCTCGACGCGCAGCGCACCGGCATCGAGGTATCGCTGTCGATCCTGTTCGGGTGCTTCCTCGGTTTCGTTGCGGGCCTGCTGTTCTGGAAGGTCCCACTGCTGGGCCGGGTGTTCGAGCCCTACCTGGTGTCGTTCTACGCCGTACCGCTCGTGCTGTTCTACCCGGTGATGATCGTGCTGGTCGGCATCAACGCGATGTCCGTCATCATCCTGGCGACGATCATGGCCGCGATCCCGATGGCGCTGAACACCGCGGTCGGGCTGAACCAGATGCCCGCGGTGTACCTGAAACTCGCACGATCGCTGCGCGCGTCGCCCCGCCAGACCCTGTTCGCCATCGCCATCCCGGCCGCCGGACCGTACATCGTCGCCGGGTTGCGCCTCGGCGTGGTGTACGCGCTGATCGGCACGATCGCGATGGAGTTCACCACGGCTCAGGCGGGTCTGGGCTACCGGATCCGCTACCTGTACGAGATCTTCGACAACACCGAGATGTTCGCCTACATCGTGGTGGTCTTGCTGCTGTCGTGCCTGCTGACGCTCGTCCTGGCAGCCGTCGAGCGGCTCCTGCTGCGAGGGAGGAACTCGTGACCGCGACACTTCCGCAGACCCCGGTAACCACCGCGACCCCGGCCCGACGGCGTCTCACCCTGCGCCGGGTGCTCGGCAGCCAGCTGTTCGGCGCGTCCGCGTTGGCAGTCCTGGTCCTCGTCGCCTGGGAGGTGATGTCCGGCCTCACGTTCGTGATCCCATCGCCGCTGCAAACCCTCACCGTGCTCGTCGAGAATCTGTCCGACCCGGCATACCTGTTCGACCTGAGGGTGACGGCGCAATCGGTGTTGATGGCCTTCGTCATCGGCACGGCCGTCGGTGGTGCAACCGGTTTGGCGCTCGGCCTGTCCCGCAGGCTGCGGACCATCTTCGAGCCGCTGATCATCATGCTCAACGGCATCCCGAAGATCGTGCTCTACCCGGTACTCCTGCCGATCTTCAGCCTGTCCGGCTCCAAGGTCGTCATGGGCGTGCTCTTCGCACTGTTCCCCGTGCTCGTCAACGTCTCCACCGGGGTGCAGGAGATCCCCAAGGTGTACTGGAAGCTCGCCCGCTCGGTACAGGCCAACGCCTGGCAGACGTTGGTGCACATCATCTTCCCCGCCATCCGCAGGCCGATGCTGACCGGTGTGCGGCTGGCCGTCAGCCTCGCGGTCGTCGGCGTGGTGCTCTCGGAGTTCTTCGCCACCCGACGCGGACTGGGCCGCGTCGTCCTGCAGGCCTACAGTCACGGCGACTACCCGTCGATGGTGGCCACCATCATGCTGCTGATCACCATCTCCTTCGGCATCTCGATTGCGCTGTGGCAGTGGGAGAAACGGCTCCATTGATGTCCCCATCGCCTGAGCCGGGTACCGCCCGCGGATGGGTCGGCACCTCGGTGCGGCGCCGGGAGGACGACCGGATGCTCGGCGGGAACGGACGGTTCCTCGCCGACCACTCCGCAGGCGCCGCACACGTCGTGTTCGTGCGGTCCACCCAGGCCCACGCCACGATCGAACACGTCGACACGACGGCCGCCGAGGCAGCGCCGGGCGTGCACGGCGTGTTCCTCGCCGCCGACCTCGGGCTCACCGACACCCCGATCCCAGCGCTGACCATCCCCGACCCCGACTTCACCGCCGCCACGTCGCTGACACTCGCCGAGCAGCGACTGCCCATCCTGGCCTGCGGCACCGCGTACTACGTCGGCCAGCCGATCGCCGTCGTCATCGCCGACGACCGGTACCTGGCCGAGGACGCCGCCGAGCGCGTCGAGGTGTCGTACCGGCCGCTGCCCCCGGTGGTGGACGCCGAAGAGGCCCTGCAGCCGACGAGTCCCGTGCTCTTCGACCACCTCGACGACAACGAGGCTGCCAGCCTGGAGTATGCATTCGGCGACCCCGAGGCCGCCTTCGCGGCCGCCCACCACGTGGTGCAGGGGACCTACCGGATGGAGCGGCACGGCGCGGTCCCCCTCGAATGCCGCGGTGTACTCGCCGATTACGACCCGGCGCGGCAGCGGGTCGACGTCACGACGTCGACCCAGGTACCGCACATGGTGCGCAACGCGATCTGCGCGGTCACGGGCTGGACGCGCGAGGACGTCAAGGTTTCGGTACCCGACGTCGGTGGCGGGTTCGGCACCAAGGCCAACGTCTACGGCGAGGAAGTGGTGCTCGCCGTGCTGGCACGCCGCACCGCACGCAGGCTCATCTGGACCGAGGACCGCCAGGAACACCTCGTCGCGAGCGCCCAGGCGCGCGACCAGTTGCACCGGGCCCGGCTCGCCGTCGACGCCGACGGCCGAATCCTGGCCTGGGAGGACGACTTCGTCGTCGACATCGGCGCAGGCAGCCTGTGGGTGTCGGGCATCGTCGCCAACACCGCAATCCACCTCATGGGTCCCTACCGGATTCCCGCCGTGCACGTCACCGGCCGTGCTGCCCTGACCAACAAGACCCTCGTCGCGCAGTACCGGGGAGCCGGGCGTCCCGAGGCCACCTTCGCGCTCGAGCGCAGCCTCGATGCGGCCGCCGCCGCGCTGGGGCTGTCGGTCGCGGAGATCCGCCGGCGAAACCTCCTCACCGCGGACGACATGCCCTACGCGCGGCCCATCCCGTACCGCGACGGCGTGCCGATCGCATTCGACGGCGGTGACTACCTCGCGTGCCTCGAGTCGGCGGTGCGGGCACTGCCGGCTTCGGAGATCGAGCATTGTGCCGCCGAGCATCCCGACCACCGCATCGGGTACGGGCTCTCGTCGTACCTCGAGGCGACGGGCAGGGGCCCGCACGAAACGGCCAGGATGCGGTTGCGCTCCGACGGCCGGTTCGAGGTCACGGCGGGCGCGGCGTCTGCGGGCCAGGGCCACGAGACGGTCTTCGCGCAGGTGGCCGCCGATGCCCTCGGCGTGCCGCTGGGGCAGGTGCGCTACCGGCCCGCCGACACCGAACGGCTGCCCGACGGCGTCGGCACGTTCGCCAGCAGGTCGGCCATCCTGGCCGGTTCCGCCGTGCACCAGGCCGCAGGCGAACTGATCGACATGGCCGCACGCCGGGCCGCCGCACTCATGGGCCTCGACGCCGAGGCGGACGTCGTCGAGTACTCCGACGGATGCTTCCGCGCCGGCGCGAGGACGGTGGACTGGGCCGACCTGGCCGCCGCCCGGTGCGTGGGCGGGGCCGACGAAGGCGGTCCCGCGCTCGACGTCAGCACCGTGTTCCGCGTCCCGACCGTGACGTGGACGATGGGGGTCCACGCGGTCATTCTCGGCGTGCACCGCCGCACCGGCATCGTGAAGGTGTTGCGCTACGCGGTGTCTCACGAGGGCGGCCGCGAGATCAACCCCCGCATCGTCGAGGGCCAGATCGTCGGCGGCGTCGCCCAGGGCATCGGCGGCGCGCTGTTCGAGGCGTGGCGCTACTCGGCGACCGGTGAACCGACGTCCACGACCTTCGCCGCCTACCACCTGCCGCTGACCACCGACGTGCCGAACGTCGTCGTCAACCACCTCCACGTCGACACCCCGGCCAATCCGATCGGCGTCCGCGGCGCGGGGGAGAGCGGCACCATCGCGGTGTACTCGGCGATCGCAAGCGCCGTGGACGACGCGGTGGGAGGTGGCCTCCACGTGGCGACGACGCCGATCCACAGCGGCGACCTGTGCAGGGCGATGACGGGGGTTCCTGCGTGAAGCCCGCTGAATTCGCCTATCACAGGCCGGAATCGGTCGCCGAGGCGTTGCACCTGCTGGCGGCAGACCCGGACGCGAAACTACTCGCGGGCGGGCAGTCCCTCCTGACGCTGATGAACCTGCGGCTCGCGCGACCCTCGGCCGTCATCGACGTCGGCAGGCTCACCGAGCTGAGCCGCATCTTCGACGACACCGACGACCTGATCCTCGGCGCGCTGGTGACCCACCGCACGGTGGAGGTCGACCCGTTGGTCGCCGCACGCGCACCTCTGCTGTCCGACGCGGCGCGCTACATCGGTCACGTCGGCATCCGCAACCGCGGCACCATCGGCGGCTCCATCGCCCATGCCGACCCCGCCGCCGAAATGCCGCTGGCGACACTGCTACTCGGCGCGACGTTCCACGTCGACTCCATGGCCAGGGGCAGACGCGAGGTGCCCGCCGACGAGATGTTCGTGTCGTTCTACACCAGCGCGCTGGAACCCGACGAGATGGTCACCTGGATCTCCGTTCCCGCGATCCGGCCGGACCAGGGCTGGGGCTTCGTCGAGTACGCCCACCAGCACGGCGACTACGGGCTGGCCGGCGCGGGTTGTGTGATCACGCTGGGGCCCGACGGACGCATCTCGGCGCTGCGGGCGGCCGCCCTCAGCGTCGCCGACCGACCGCTGCCGTTCGTCGGCGACGACGCGATCGGCATGCTCCCCGATGACCGGCTGTTCGAGGACCTCGCGCAGGCCTGGACCCGAAATGTCGAACCGGCGGCCGACGACGCCGACTACGTCCGACGGCTGTGTGCGACCGCCTTGGCCGAGTCGATGGCCGAGGCGACTCGGCGTGCCACCGCCGTAGGAGGGGAGCCCCACCTTGTCCGCTGAAACCCCGACCACTGGCACCCCAGACACCGAAAGCCCGGCGCACGTGACGATCACGGTGACGGTCAACGGCAAATCGGTATCGCGGTCGGTGCCGCCGCGACGCGTCCTCGCCGACTTCCTGCGCGACGATCTCGGTCTCACCGGAACGCATCTCGGGTGTGAGCACGGCGTGTGCGGAGCCTGCACGGTGTTCGTCGACGGACGGTCTGCACGGGCGTGCCTGACGCTGGCCGTCCAGGTCGACGGAATGCGCGTCGACACCGTCGAGGGACTCGACCAGTTCGAGGAGTCGGCGCGGCTGCGCAAGGCGTTCTCCGAGCGCGGCGGCCTGCAGTGCGGGTTCTGCACCCCTGGCTTCCTGGTCAGCGCGGTGGAACTGCTTCGCGACCCGGACGCCGAGAAGCCGCTCACTGCCGACTCCGTGCGAGAGGCACTGTCGGGCAACATCTGTCGCTGCACCGGGTACCAGGGCATCGTGGCGGCGGTCCTCGATGCCGCGGCGCCCCCGGACAGCGGGGACAGTGCCGACTGACGACGCTGGGTCCGCCGTGTCGTCACCACGCCGGCGGGTTCGAGAACTGCTGCGCCCCGTCGGCCGCAGCAGGTGGGGGATGGCGGCCTGCCTCGCGCTGGCCCTCGGGGCGATCCTCGCGGTGGCCGCCGCCCTCGACCGCGGGGAGATCGGATCGGCAGTGGCGCTGGGCTTCGTGCTGACCGCCGTGCCGTCGCTCCCGCAGGCCTGGCGGCAAGCGGTCACCGTCATGGCCGTCAGGTCCGTTGCGGTGCTGCTCGGTGCGGGAGCCGCCGTGCTCACCGTCGACCACTCCGTCGCCCTCGGCGTGGCGACCGTGACGGCCGCGGTCGTCGGCGCGCTCGCCAACCGGGTCGGACCGACGGCGGGCCTGGCGGTCGTGCTGGTCGCCGTCGACCTGACGCACGTCGCCGGGGCGCAGCAGTTCCCGGTTGCAGCACTGCTGTCGTACGCAGCCGGCGCGGCGCTGGTCGTGGTGGCCTGGACGGTGTGGTTCGTGGGCTCGCGCGCCGTGCGTTCCGCCGAGAGCCCGCCCAGAACATTTCCCACCCAGCTTCGCCCGCCCGGAACGTCTCCTGCCCAGCCCGGTCCGCGGGACGCGGGAGGGCACGCCGTCCGGGTCGGCGTCGCGGTCGCGGTCGCCGTCCTGTTGGCCGGTCTGCTGCCCGACGACCTGGTGGGGGGTCACTGGCTGGTGACCAGCGTGCTGTTGACCGTGCAACCCACCGCCGCGGACACCGGAATGCGTTTGGCGCAGCGGCTTTCGGGCAACGCCGTGGGTGCGTTGATCGCTGCGGTCCTGCTGGGTGCGCGGCCCGGCTTCGTGGTCATTGCCGCCGCGACGGTGGTGCTGTTCACGCTGGCGATGGCGCTGCGGCCGGTGAACTACACGTGGTGGGCGGTGACGGGACCGCCCGTGCTGCTGGTCATCAGCGAGTATCCGGCGCTGTTCCCCTGGTACGAGGGCGGAGTCCGTCTGCTCATGAATTTGGCGGGCGCCGCGATCGTGGTCGCGGTGGTCTTCGGGCCATTGCTGCTGAGCCGGTTCACCTCTCGGGACCGGCTTCCCCGGGAAGACGGGTTCGGATAGTGTATACAAAATCCAACCAAGGAGGAGTCAGGTGAGTTCGCTGCTCGTGGAGGACATCGGCCTCCTGGTGCACGGCGACCGGTCGATGGCGCCGATCCGCGACACCACACTGCTCATCGAGGACGGCCTCATCGCAGCGATCGGCACCGGCGGCGAAGACGCCGACGGGGTCCTGTCGGCGAACGGGCTCACCGTGATGCCGGGTCTGGTCGACGGCCACGTCCACCCCACCTTCGGTGAGTGGACACCGGCCCAGAACGCCGTCGGATGGATCCACAACTATCTGCACGGTGGCACCACCTCGATGGTCTCGGCAGGCGAACTGCACATCCCAGGTCTGGCCTTCGACGCCCTCACTCCCGAACTCGTGTTGAGCATCGCGATCACGAGCAAGCACACCACCGGACGCATGCGGCCGTCGGGAGTCAAGGTCGATGCGGGCACGGTGCTGCTGGTTCCCGGCATGACCGAGGAACACTTCGACCGTGCACACCGCGAGGGGATCGACCAGCTCAAGTTCATCTTCTACGACTGGAACCGGCTCGGCGACGGCGAAGCCCAGCGCTACGTTCGATGGGCGCACGAACGCCGGATGACCGTCAAGATGCACTCCGGCGGAGTGTCGCGGTCGGGGTCCAGCCGCGTGGCCGGCGCCGACGTGGTGATGGCAGTGAGACCCGATGTCGTGGGGCACATCTCGGGTGGGCCGATCCCACCGCCGGACTCGGACATCAAGGCGATCATCGCCGGCTTGCCCGACACCTACGTCGAGGTGTGCAGTTCGAACAACTACCGGGCCACCACGGTGGTGGTCGACGAGCTGACCCGGCATGGCCGGCTCGACCGGCTGACGCTGGGCACCGACACACCCGGCGGCACCGGGGTCATCCCGCGCGGCATGCTGCGCAACGTGTGCTTCATCGCCTCGGTGTGCGGCATGGATCCGGTGTCGGCAGTCGCCGCCGCCACCGGTCAGACCGCTCGCGCACACGGGCTGCGCACCGGCGTCATCGCCGAAGGCATGCCCGCCGACCTGCTGGTGCTCGGACCCATCACGGGGTCGACGGCGACCGACGCGCTCGAATGCTTCGCCATGGGCGACCTGCCCGGCATCGCTTCGGTGCTGGTCGACGGGGTTCCGCTGGTCGCCAGTCGCAGCGAGCAGACCCCGCCTCCGAGTCGATCGGTGACGTGGCGCGGTGCGCCGCGGCGTCGCGAGCAGGACCGGCCTACCCCGGCCGGAGCACACGCCTCCGGCTGCTGCTGACACTTCCATCCGGCCCCCCGAAACAGATCAGGAGTTCCCATGTCCACGAGGCCTTCTCAGCACACGCCTTCCCAAAACGCCGGACCCACCACGCCGGACGTCCTGCTGCGGGTCGACAGCCTGCTCGACGACGAGGAGCGCCAGATCCGGGACACCGTGCGCGCTCTGGTCAAGAGTCGCATCGCACCCGACATCGCCTCCTGGTACGAGAAGGGTGAACTGCCCGCCCGCGAACTGGCCGTCGAACTCGGCAGCCTAGGACTGCTCGGCATGCACCTACAGGGCTACGGCTGCGCAGGCACGTCGGCCGTGGCGTACGGCCTGGCCTGCCTCGAACTGGAGGCAGGCGACTCCGGCATCCGCTCGCTGGTCAGCGTGCAGGGTTCCCTGGCCATGTTCGCGCTGCACGCATTCGGCAGCGAGGAGCAGAAGCAGCACTGGCTGCCGGAGATGGCGGCCGGCCGCAAGATCGGGTGCTTCGGGCTGACCGAACCGGACTTCGGCTCCGACCCGGCCGGGATGCGCACCCGCGCAGTCCGATCCGGCGACGACTGGGTACTCAACGGCACCAAGACCTGGATCACCAACGGTTCGGTCGCCGACGTCGCGATCGTGTGGGCGCGCACCGACGACGGCATCAGGGGCTTCGCCGTCCCCACCGACACGCCGGGCTTCACCGCCCGCACCATCACCTCCAAGATGTCGCTGCGGGCTTCGGTCACCAGCGAACTGGTGCTCGACGACGTGCGGCTGCCCGAGAGCGCCCGCCTGCCGGGGGCCACCAGTCTGCGCGCACCGCTGAGCTGCCTCAACGAGGCGAGGTTCGGCATCGTCTTCGGCTCGGTCGGCGCCGCCAGGGACTGCCTGGAGACCGCGCTGAGCTACGCGCAGTCGCGCATGCAGTTCGACCGGCCGATCGGCGGATTCCAGCTCACCCAGCAGAAACTGGCGGACATGACGCTGGAGTACGGTAAGGGATTCCTGCTGGCGATCCACCTCGGCCGGGCCAAGGACGGCGACGGTCTGGCGCCCGAGCAGGTGAGCCTGGGCAAGCTCAACAACGTCCGCGAGGCGATCGCGATCGCGCGCACGGCGCGCACCATCCTGGGTGCGAGCGGCATCACCGGCGAGTACCCGGTGATGCGGCACGCCAACAACCTGGAATCGGTGTTGACCTACGAGGGCACCAGCGAGATGCATACCCTGGTGATCGGGCAGGCGCTCACCGGCACCGCCGCGTTCCGCTGACGGGTCGGGTCGGGTCAGGGAAGGCACGGTAGAGCACGGTGGCCGAATCGATCGACGAGTACTTCACCGCGACCATCTCGGCGCTGACGGTGCCGGATGATCCGAATCCCGAAGTGCTACGGGGATTCTCGCCGTCGCAGTGCCTCGAGGTCTTCGACGCGCAGCTGGGCAGCAGGCACCTCGACCTGGCCGCGCGGTGGCTACGGTCGCGGGGCAAGGGCTTCTACACGATCGGTTCGGCAGGCCACGAGAGCAACGCGGGCGTCGCGGCGGCGTTGCGCCCCACCGACCCCGCGCTGCTGCACTACCGCTCCGGCGGCTTCTTCCTCGCCCGCGCGGCCCAGGTCGACGGCAGCGACCCGCTGCGCGACGTCCTGCTCGGGCTGGTGGCCGCCACGGAGGAACCGATCTCCGGGGGCAGGCACAAGGTGTTCGGCCGCCACGACCTGAACGTGATCCCGCAGACCTCGACCATCGCCTCCCATCTGCCGAGGGCGCTCGGCGTGGCGTTCTCGATAGCCAGGGCGCGCAAGCTTGGCGTCGAGAGCGCCTGGCCCACCGATGCACTCGCGGTGTGCAGTTTCGGGGACGCCTCGGCCAACCACTCGACCGCGGTCGGTGCCATCAATGCCGCGATGCACACCGCCTATCAAGGTCTGCCGATGCCGCTGCTACTGGTGTGCGAGGACAACGGGATCGGCATCAGCACGCGGACGCCGCAGGGTTGGATCGCGCGGACCTACGACGACCGCGAGGGGCTGCGGTACTTCAGCGCCGACGGCCGTGACCTGCCGTCGGTTCTCGCGGTCGCAGGCGAGGCTGCGGCGTTCGTCCGCACGCACCGCAAGCCCGCGTTCCTGCACCTGCGCACCGTGCGCCTGATGGGTCACGCAGGATCGGACTACGAACCGGCATACCGCAAACCGGACGAGATCACGGCCGACTTCGCCCGAGATCCGCTGACCTGCACCGCCCGGCTGCTCGTCGAGGCCGGGGTCGTCGACCCTCAGCAGCTGCTCGACGCCTACGAGGCGAAGCGCACGCGCGTGCTGGACATGGCCGCCGAGGTGGCCGAACTCGCTCAGCTCGACGAGCCCGCCGCGGTGATGGCGCCACTGCGCGAGAGCCTCGCCGACGCCGTCTCGGCCACCGAGGAGGCGGCCGCTGCGCCCCGGGACGACTCCACCGGCGGGGCCACGCCGGTCACCGTCGCGCAGGCGATCAACCGGGCGCTGGAAGGGGTACTGGCAGCGCAACCCGAGGCACTGGTGTTCGGCGAGGACGTCGCACGCAAGGGCGGCGTCTACGGCGTGACGCGCGGCCTGCAGGCGCAATACGGCACCGCGCGGGTGTTCGACACGCTGCTCGACGAGCAGTCCATCCTCGGCCTCGCCCTGGGCGCCGGGGTCTCGGGCCTGTTGCCCATCCCCGAGATCCAGTACCTGGCCTACCTGCACAACGCCGCCGACCAGATTCGCGGCGAGGCTGCGACCCTGCAGTTCTTCTCCAACCGGCAGTACCGCAACCCGATGGTCGTCCGCATCGCCGGGTACGGCTACCAGAAGGGGTTTGGCGGGCACTTCCACAACGACGACTCGATCACCGCGATCCGGGACATCCCCGGCGTGGTCGTCGCCTCGCCGGCCCGCCCGGACGACGCTGCGGCGCTGCTGCGTTCGTGCGTGCTCGCCGCCAAGACGGCGGGCACCGTCTGCATCTTCCTCGAGCCCATCGCGCTCTACCACACCCGCGACCTCTACGACGACGGCGACGATCTGTGGCTCGCGCCCGACACCGGCGAGGTCGCGCCGCTGGGTCGCGCCCGAACCCACGGCGACGGCGCCGATCTGACCATCGTGACGTTCGGCAACGGGCTGCGGATGAGCCTGCGCGTGTCGCGTCGGCTGGCCGAACTCGGCATCTTCGCGCGCGTGGTCGACCTGCGCTGGCTCGCACCACTTCCGGTGCGCGACATCTTGTCCGAGGCGGCGGCAACCGGCCGCGTGCTGGTCGTCGACGAGACCCGCGAGAGTGGCGGTGTCAGCGAGGGTGTCGTGACCGCGCTGATCGACCATGGCTACGCGGGCGGTCTGGCGCGGGTGGCGAGCCGCGACAGCTTCATTCCGCTGGGCGATGCGGCACTGGAGGTGCTGCTGTCCGAGGACACGATCACCGATGCCGCCATCAAGCTGGTGCGTTCGACGCAGCGCTGACCGAACGAGGGTCCTGCGTCAGCGCTTCTCCGCGTACGCCGACCACTCGATCTCGGAGGCGGGCAGGTCGCGTCCGGTGGGCCGGACGTACCGCTCGCGCAGTTCGTTCGGTCCCAGCTGTTCGACCAGTCGCCAGCCGTAACCCTCGAGGAAGTCCTCGGCGTCCTCGGGTGCCAGGCCGAACTTCCAGATCTGACGGCGCTGCCGGAACCGCCGGTACAGCGACGTGGCGCCGTAGAGGTCGGCGCCGGAGATGAAGTCCGCCCGGACGTAGGTGAGGTCGAGCCTGCTGCCCGCGGGCGCACCGGCCAACTGGGCGAACGTCGCCCGCACGGCCGACTCGGTGAGGTACTGGGTGACGCCCTCCCACACGAAGAAGGCGCGGGCATCCGGGGGATAGCCGTGCGCTGCGAGCACGGCGAAGAGGTCGTCACGCTCGAAGTCGATGGGCACCAGCACGACCGAGGGTGGCGGGCCGCCGAGGACACGGGCGACGACGTCGTGCTTGCGCGCCACGTTGACCGGCAGGTCGACCTCGTACACCGGCACGTCGCTCACCCGGGCCATCCGGTACGCCAGTGTGTCGAGCCCGGCGCCGAGCACCACGACGGCGTCGACGTCGGCGAGCGCGTGCCGCAGATTGTCCTCGACGTAGCGCTTGCGGCACGTCAGGTTCGCCCACAGTCCTGGCCCAGAGCGCTCGGAGGCGCCGATCACGGCACGTCGGAGTCGGGGCCATCTGGTCGCGGCGACGAGCAGCCGCAACGGCAGCGGAAGGAACGCCGCGGCGAGGTCGTCGTCGACCAGGCGTCGGTCTGCTCGCTCGTGCTGCTCGACTGCGGACAGCACGATGGGTCCGAATGCAGTGGCGGCAGCCGGGTTTCGCGACATCGTCGGCTCCTCCGGTCCTCCGGGTGAGGGTCAGCGCTTGTTCACGTAGCCGTCGTCGACGGGGAGGGCGACGCCGGTGATGTGCTTGCCCGTGTCGGACACCAGCCAGGCCACGGTCTCGGCGATGACCTCGGGTTCGACGGTCTCCATGTTCGCCGCACCCGCCATGTTCTGCGAGCCCTCGGCGTCGCCGGTCATCTCGGCGAGCCACTGCCGGGTGAACTCGTTGTCGATCATCGGGGTGCGAACCCCGGCCGGATGTACCGAGTTGACCCGGATGTTCTGCGGGGACAACAGGTTCGCATACGAACGCATCAGGCCCACGACCCCGTGCTTGGCCGCCGCATAGCCGATGGAACCGGCGAACGGTGAGCCGAGGCCGACGAGGCCCATGACGGAGCTGATCAGCACGATCGCCCCGCCGTTGCCTGCCTTGATCATCGGGCGCATCGCGACGTCGACGGTGTGGTGCACGCCGGTCAGGTTGACCTCGATGACGTCGTGCCAGGCGTTCTCGCCCGCCATCGGCGCAATCCCCGCGTTGGCGATCACGATGTCCAGACGCCCACCGAGTTCGTCGACACCCGCCCGCAGTGCGTTCTTGAGTCCTGCGCGGTCCCGGACGTCCGCCTGGGTGGCCACGATGCGAGCGCCGGTGTCCTCGACCAGTTTGACCGTGGCGGCCATGTCGTCGGCCGTGGCCATAGGGTAGGGGACCGAGGCGATCTGGTCGCACAGGTCGACGGCGATGACGTCGGCGCCGTCGGACGCCAGCCGCACGGCATGGGCGCGGCCCTGACCGCGGGCGGCGCCGGTGATGAACGCGACCTTGCCCTTCAACGGGCCGTCGGGCGCAGCCACGTCAGCTCCGGAGCTGACCCTTGGCGGGATCGCCTGCGACCACCGGCGTGAGCATCTTGATGTCCGGTGCGCCGTCGAGGTGTTCGCCGACCGCGCCGAACAGTGCGCTGATCGCGGGGGCGGTGCTGTGCGTCTTCAACGCCTCCTCGTCGGCCCACTGCTCGACGAAGACGAAGGTGCCGTTGGCCTCGTGCAACGAGTACAGCTCGCAACCCGGCTCGGAGTGCACCGCCTCGATGGCCTTGACGCACGCGTCCCGCACCGCGTCGACGGAGTCGGGCTTGGCGGTCATGGTGGCGACGACGACGACTGGCATGGTGGCTCCTCGTGACTCTTCGATGAGTGATTCGGCGCACACACTACTGGGCCGCAGCTTAGGTCACCTCACTAACTGGCGACCTCACCGATCACGTCGTCGCCGACTTCGCCGTACTCGCACCGCGCTGGTCGATCTCGGTGACCTCCTCCGCACCGACGAGGTAGAGCCGCGCGGTCGCCAGATCGAGGAACATGCCGACGACCGTCACCGATCCCTCCGCTATCCGCTCGGCCACCTGAGGGTGCCGCTGTACGGCCTGCACCTGGGTCGCCACGTTCACGACGCTCAACTGATCGGCTCCGGTGAAGCCGGCCTCGGCGGCGGCACGTGCCACCGGGTGGTAGTCGCGGAACGCCGCCAGACTCTCGGCGCCGTGGTCGAGCCACTGCTGCATCGATCCCCGCGCGGTGCCGTGCATCAGGTCGTGCATCGCGTCGCAGCCGGAGTGGCCGCAGATCGCGATGGTCCGCACCGACAACCGCTCCACCGCATAGCTCAGCGCCGACTCGACCGAGAGGTCACCGCCCACCAGGTTGCCCACGTTGCGCACGTTGAGCAGTTCTCCCGGCGCGCTGTCGGTGATCAGGTTGGGCAGGATCCGGGCGTCGGCACAGGTGACCAGCATCGTGTGCGGATCGTGGGGAGCATCGGCATCGGCCATCCGCAGCAGTGGGGCGAGTCCGTTGTTGAAGCGGTCGACGCCGCCGGCGAACTGAGGCGGCAGGATCGACCGCAGTGCGGAGATCACCCGCCGGCCCTCGGTGTCGCGACGCGGCGGCCGGTCGTGCGCGAACTCCATTCGCGCCGTTCCAGTTTCGGTCACCGTCACCTCGTCGCCCTTGTCGCGGCGCTGGCGGATCCACTCCGTGAGGGTGTCCATGGCCGCGTGATCCAGGTAGTCGACGTTGAGGTCGACGAACACCTCGGCACCCGGCGGGATGCTCGCCAGCGCCGCGGTCAGCCGCGGCAGGGCCAGGAAGCTGCACGATCCGGTGATCGCGACGTGCCAGCGGGCGGGGCCGTCGGTCTCGATGCGATCGGTCAGGTCCTCGGCGACGATCGACACCCGCACGATCCGCCACGCGGCGATGGCGATCGCGAGCACCAGTCCGATCATCACGCCCTCGAGGAGGTTGAGGAAGACGACGGCCGCCAGCGTGACGCAGTAGATGACCAATTCGCCGGTGCGGCGGGCCAGGTCGATGTGCGCGAGCTTGACCAGCTGGATGCCGATGACGATGAGCAGCCCGGCCAGTGCGGCATTGGGGATCATCTCGACGACGTTCACCAGGAACACTGAGAACAGCAGCAGCCACACCCCGTGCAGCGCCGCCGACGCGCGGGTCTTGGCACCTGCCGAGACGTTGGCCGTGCTGCGGACGATCACGCCCGTGACGGGCAGTCCGCCGAGCAGTCCGGAGCCGACGTTGGCGGTGCCCTGGCCGACGAGTTCCCTGTTGAAGTCGGTGCGTGGACCGGTGTGCATCTTGTCGACCGCGGTCGCCGACAACAGGCTCTCGACGCTCGCGATGAGGGCGACGGTGAGTACCGCGATGGCGATCGCGCTCCAGGTGCCCTCCGGCATCTCCGGCAGTCCGATCGCGTCGATCACCGACTCGTCGAGCGTGATGCGGTCGGTGCTCAGGCCGGGCAGATAGCTCACCGACGTGGCCAGCACCACGGCGACGAGCGCCGCGGGTACCACCCGCACCTTTCCTGGGGCGAAACGCCAGAGCAGCATCACCGCGATGACCAGACCACCGATCAACACCTCCGACCACTGCGGTGCGGCCACCTGACCGGGCAGTGCCGTCAGGTTCTCCCAGGCGTTGCTGCGCGGGCCGCCGCCGAGCAGGACGTGCACCTGCTGCAGGGCGATGGTGATGCCGATGCCCGCGAGCATCGCGTGCACGACGATCGGCGCGATGGCCAGTGCTGCGCGGGCAATTCGGCTGAGCCCCAGCAGGATCTGCATCACCCCCGCGGCGGCGGTGATGGCGCACGTTGCCTTCCAACCGAATTGAGCGACGAGTTCGGCCACGACGACGGTGAGTCCGGCGGCGGGCCCGGAGACCTGCAGCGGCGAGCCGCCGACGACCGCACAGACGATGCCGCCGACGATCGCGGCGATCAGCCCGGCGACCACCGGTGCGCCGGAGGCCACGGCGATGCCGATCGACAACGGCAGTGCGACAAGGAAAACCACCAGCGACGCTGGGACATCATATCGAAAAACATTGCGTAACAATGGTTTAACATTGGCGAGATCCGTCGTCGCGTTCACCGTGTCGAGAGTAGCGGCGGCTACGGAATCCGTCGCGTTACCAATCGGTGACGCTAGCCACGTTTGACGAAGGCGCAGGTCGGCAACGGTGCCGCGGCAGAGTGCATTCCGTTGCCTGAAGGATGCCTAGTTGTTACCCGTGTGGCTGATGGTGCAAATGGGTCCTCTGCGACTAGGCTGACCCGCATGGCAAGTAAGACCGTCAACCGATCTGGCTCGCGAAACACCAGGTCGGGGGCGGGTTCCCGAGGCGCCTCGGCACCGAAGCGCCCGGCCGCACCAAGGAAGAAGCCGCAGAAGCGCAGCACGGGCAACTCCGCGGCCGGATCCGCCGGTGCCGCGGTAGGCCGTGGCGCCCGCGCCGGCTGGCTGATGCTCGCCAAGGGCGCGGGCAGCACCGCCCGGTCGATCGGGCGTGCGCGCGACCTCGAGCCGGGCCACCGGCGCGACGGCATCGCGCTGGCCCTGCTCGGCGTCGCCGTCGTGATCGCCGCCAGTTCGTGGTTCGACGCGGCCCGTCCGGTCGGCGGCTGGATCGACGTCGCGGTGCGCACGCTCGTCGGCTCGGCCGTGGTGCTGATTCCGTTGTTGCTCGCGACCATCGCCGTCGTCCTCATGCGCACCGAACCGCAGCCCGACATCCGGCCGCGCCTAATCCTCGGATCGACGATGATCACGCTGCCCGTCCTCGGACTGTGGCACCTCTGGGCCGGCGCCCCGGCCGATCCGGTCGCACGGCGTGGCGGCGCAGGGTTCGTCGGCTTCGCCATCGGCGGCCCGCTCTCCGACGGCCTCACGCCGTGGATCGCCGCGCCGCTGCTCGTGATGGGGGCGCTCTTTGGCGTCCTGCTCATCACCGGCACCACCATCCGCGAGGTACCCGCCACGCTGCGCGACCTCTTCTCGACCGGTTACCGCGACGACGACTACGACGACGAGTACTCCGACGACCTCCCGGCCCACGCATCGGCCAAGGCGCAGGACGAGGACTTCTCCGACGGCTACTACGACGACCCCGCCGCCTACTCCGGCGACGAGGCGCGCGCGTGGCCGGGTGCTGCTCCGGCGTCCCCCGTGGCAGCCCCCGTCGCCCCGCCGTCCGGTGGGACGCCGTACGACAACTACCCGCTCGAGGACGAGGCGCCGGCCGCACCCGAGCCGGCCCGCGTCGCCAAGCGCAAGAAGGCACCCAAGAAGCAGGAGACCCTGGTCCTCGACCGCGTCGTCGAGGGGCCCTACGCATTGCCGTCACTCGACCTGCTGATCGCAGGCGACCCGCCGAAGCTGCGCAGCGCCGCCAACGACGCGATGATGGACTCGATCAACTCGGTGCTGCAGCAGTTCAAGGTGGACGCCGCCGTCACCGGATGCACCCGCGGTCCGACCGTCACCCGTTACGAGGTGGAACTCGGGCCGGGCGTGAAGGTCGAGAAGATCACCGCACTGCAGCGCAACATCGCCTACGCCGTCGCCACCGAGAGCGTCCGCATGCTCGCGCCGATCCCCGGCAAGTCGGCCGTCGGCATCGAGGTGCCCAACACCGACCGCGAGATGGTCCGGCTCGCCGACGTCCTCACCGATCCCGGCGTGCGCAGTGACCACCACCCGCTGATCATCGGCCTCGGCAAGGACATCGAGGGCGAGATGATCTACGCCAACCTCGCCAAGATGCCGCACCTACTGGTCGCGGGCTCGACCGGCTCCGGCAAGTCCAGCTTCGTGAACTCGATGCTGGTCTCGCTACTGACGCGCGCCACGCCCGACGAGGTCAGGATGGTGCTCATCGACCCGAAGATGGTCGAGCTGACCCCGTACGAGGGCATCCCGCACCTCATCACCCCGATCATCACCCAGCCGAAGAAGGCGGCAGCCGCGCTGGCGTGGCTGGTCGAGGAGATGGAGCAGCGCTACCAGGACATGCAGGCGTCCCGCGTCCGGCACATCGACGTGTTCAACGAAAAGGTCCGGTCGGGCGAGATCACGACGCCGCTGGGCAGCGAGCGGGTCTACAAGCCCTACCCCTACATCCTGGCGATCGTCGACGAGCTGGCCGACCTCATGATGACCGCGCCGCGCGACGTGGAAGAGGCCATCGTCCGCATCACGCAGAAGGCCCGTGCCGCGGGCATCCACCTGGTGCTCGCCACGCAGCGGCCGTCGGTCGACGTCGTGACCGGTCTGATCAAGACCAACGTGCCGTCCCGGCTGGCGTTCGCGACGTCGTCGCTGACCGACAGCCGCGTCATCCTCGACCAGCCCGGCGCCGAGAAGCTCATCGGCATGGGCGACGGTCTGTTCCTGCCGATGGGCGCCAACAAGCCGATCCGGCTGCAGGGCGCGTTCATCTCCGACGAGGAGATCCAGGCCGTCGTCGAGGCCACCAAGGCCCAAGCCGAGCCGGAGTTCATCGAAGGCGTCACCGCCGCCAAGGCGACGGGGGAGCGCGGCGACGTCGACCCCGACATCGGCGACGACATGGACGTCCTCCTCCAAGCCGTCGAACTCGTCGTGTCCTCGCAGTTCGGCTCGACGTCGATGCTGCAGCGCAAGCTGCGGGTCGGGTTCGCCAAGGCGGGCCGCCTGATGGACCTGATGGAGACCCGGCAGATCGTCGGGCCGTCGGAGGGGTCGAAGGCGCGCGAGGTGCTGGTCAAGCCCGACGAGCTGGCGGGCACCCTGGCGTTGATCCGTGGCGGGGCGGACGCCAACGGGGCCGACGCCGAGGAGCCCGACTTCTGACCCGTCACGCTGACGCCTACAGCAGCAACAGCATTCGGGTGTTTCCGAGGGTGTTGGGCTTGACGTAGGACAGGTCGAGGAACTCGGCGACGCCGATGTCGTAAGACCGCCGCATCTCGTCGTACACCTCGGCGGTGACCGGCGTGCCGTCGATCTCCTCGAACCCGTGCGAGGCGAAGAAGTCCGTCTCGAAGGTCAACACGAAGATGCGCTCGAGCCGCAATTCGCGCGCCACGTCGAGCAGCCGCTCGACCACGGCGTGTCCGACGCCGCGCCCGCGGACCTTCGGGTGGGCTGCGACGGTGCGCACCTCGCCGAGGTCCGACCACAGGACGTGCAGAGCGCCGCAGCCCACCACCTCGCCGTCGAGTTCGGCCACCCAGAACTCCTGGACCGCCTCGTAGAGAGTGACGAGGTTCTTCTCCAGCAGGATTCGGCCGGCGTAGATGTCGACGAGAGCCTTGATGTGCGGCACGTCCGACGTACGGGCACGACGGACCACGAAACCGTCACTTCCGGGCGCCTCGGTCACAGCAGCGAGGGTATCCGCATGCGCAACGGATATTCTGTTGCGGTGCCGAGCCAGTCTGAGAGCAATCCAGTGGTTCCGCACGTCAGCGTCGTCAACGTCGCCAACCTCCTGACTGGCCTGCGGGTCGTACTGGTGCCGGTGTTCCTCGCGGCGCTCTTCGTCGGTGACGGACACGAAACATTTTGGCGTCTGGTGGCTTTCGCGGTGTTCACCGTCGCGGTGATCACCGATCGGATCGACGGCGAGATCGCCCGCGCCTACGGCATGGTGACCGAGTTCGGCAAGCTCGCCGACCCGATCGCCGACAAGGCGCTGATCGGCGCCGCCCTGATCGGTCTGTCGCTGCTGGGGGACCTGCCGTGGTGGGTAACCGTGGTGATCCTGGTGCGTGAGATAGCCGTCACACTGCTGCGTTTCGCGGTCATCCGCACGGGCGTCATTCCCGCCAGCCGGGGCGGCAAGCTCAAGACCTTGGTGCAGGCCGTCGCGATCGGCCTCTTCGTGCTCCCGCTGTCCGGCGCGTGGTTGACCGGGGCGTGGGTGCTCATGGTCGCCGCCGTCGTGCTCACCGTGCTCACGGGATTGGACTACGTGCTGTCGGCCGTGCGCGGGGCGCGCACCGCCTGAGCCCTCGTGACGCGTCGCAGACGATGTCGCGGCGGCGGGAACCAAACCGGCGGTCGTCGGCGTTGGCAACTAAGACTGCCCGAAGACCCAGTCGAAGGAGCCCCGATGACGGCATTGCTGCGTGAAGTGATCGGCGACGTGCTGCGCCAAGCCAGGACTGCGCAGGGCCGTACCTTGCGTGAAGTCTCCGACGACGCACGCGTCAGCCTCGGATACCTGTCCGAGGTCGAACGTGGCCGCAAGGAGGCGTCGAGCGAGCTGCTCAGCGCCATCTGCTCGGCCCTCGACGTGCCGATGTCGCGCGTGCTGACCAACGCAGGCGAGGTGCTCGAGCACGCCGAACGCGAAGCCGACACCAGGGCTGCGAGCGCAGCCAACATCGACGTCTCCACCAAGGTCGTCATCCCGCAGGTCGTCTCGATGGCGGTCGCATAGCTGCTCCAGCTCGGCGCGGCCGTCGCTAAATCCCGTGCAGGGGTGTGGCGGTGTGTGCCAAACCATTAAGTTGGCAGGTAGTGCGAACCCCGCTGGGCCGGCGTGCCGGCTCCGGGCAGTGACAGATCGACCGGACAACGATTCGTAAGGCGGACCGAACTCATGGCCAATCCCTTCAGCAAGGCGTGGAAGTACCTGATGGCGCTGTTCAGCTCCAAGGTCGACGAGTACGCCGATCCGAAGGTGCAGATCCAGCAGGCCATCGAGGATGCCCAGCGGCAGCACCAGGCCCTGACCCAGCAGGCCGCACAGGTGATCGGCAACCAGCGTCAGCTCGAGATGCGGCTCAACCGTCAGCTCGCCGACATCGAGAAGCTGCAGGTCAACGTCCGCCAGGCGCTCACCCTCGCCGACCAGGCCGCGGCCAACGGCGACGCGGCCAAGACCAACGAGTACACCAACGCCGCCGAGGCCTTCGCCGCCCAGCTGGTGACCGCCGAGCAGAGCGTCGAGGACCTCAAGTCGCTGCACGACCAGGCGCTGCAGGCCGCAGGCCAGGCCAAGAAGGCCGTCGAGCAGAACGCCATGGTGCTGCAGCAGAAGATCGCCGAGCGCAGCAAGCTGCTCAGCCAGCTCGAGCAGGCCAAGATGCAGGAGCAGGTCAGTGCGTCGCTGCAGTCGATGAGCGAACTCTCGGCGCCGGGCAGCACGCCCAGCCTCGACGAGGTCCGCGACAAGATCGAACGTCGCTACGCCAACGCGATGGGCGCAACCGAACTCGCTCAGAACTCCGTGCAGGGTCGAATGATGGAGGTGCAGCAGGCCAGCGTGCAGATGGCAGGCCACTCGCGCCTCGAGCAGATCCGCGCGTCGATGCGCGGGGATTCGCTCGCCGCCGGTGGGTCCACCGCGACGCCCGCCACGCCTGCCACCAACCCTCCGGCAGCAGCGCCGGAGAACCCGCTGTCGCAGTAACCCGATGAGTAGGTGAGGAACATGCCGACCAACCCGCAGCCGCTCCGCCAGCAGGCGTGGAAGACCTTGATGCAGCGCGGTGTCGACACCGCCGCGGAGTGGTCGGACGTGCTGGCCGAGCGCCTCGGTGCGGCAGCCGATCAGCGCGCGAAGCTCCTCCGCAAGCGGCGGTGGGCGTTGCGCGCAGGCATCTTCTTCACCTTCGCGACCGGCTTCTGGATCGCGGTCACCGCGGTGCTGGCGTCGTGGAGTACGCCCGCGTGGGCGCTGCTGATTCCCAGCCCCATCGCGATCGGTGCGGCGTTCCTCGCCACGCTGGCGTTCCTGCGCTACCGCTGGCTCAAGGCGCAACCGCTTCCCGCGCAGCGCTCCACCCGTCGGCTGCCGCCGTGGGGATCGGCCGCCCGGCAGCCGATGGCCGCGCTGGCGTCGGCCGAACGCGGACTGTTCTCCCTGCTCGGCGTCATGGAGCGGGGCCGGATGCTGCCCGCCGACGAACTGCGCGAGGTGACCGACGCGGCCAATCAGACCGCCACGGCCATGGCGGCCACCGCCAAGGAGGTGGTGTCGATGGAGCGGGCGATCGCCTCGGCACCGCAGTCGCGAGCGCACCTGACCCCGACCATCGGCGCGTTCACCGCCCAGCTGCAGACAGGTGTGCGGCAGTACGACGAGATGGTCACTGCCGCAGCGCAGCTCGTCTCCGCGGCGAACAACGGGCCGATGTCGTCGTCGGCGATGTCAGGCGAGCGCCACCGCCGCGAGCTGGGCATGGCCACCGACCGCCTGGCCGGCTGGGCGTACGCCTTCGACGAGCTGGGTCACCTGCGCCGCGGCGCCTGACCGGTCACACGACCCGGCCGGTCACATGGACGGTCGAAGCGCGGGGATCGCAATCCCGAGCACGCCCCGCACGATCGCCTTGGTGAAGTTCACGTAGTCGAAGTAGTCCCGCCACAGCGTGATCCGGCCGTTCTCGACCTCGAACACGCCGCACACCCAGAACTGCATCCGCAGCGGTCCCACGACGATCGCGTCGGTGCGCTCGTTGAGGACCGTCGAACCCTGCGCGACGTTGCGGTGGAACTTCACCTCGAACGCCATCTTGCCCTCCATGCCGCGCATCAGCTTCGCCACGCGGTCACGGCCGTGGATCGTCGGCAGCCCGACGTTCTGGTAGGCCACGTCGTAGGCGAGAAGCGACTCGATGGCGTCGAAGTCCTGGTCGGCGAGCGCATTGAGGAACGTCTCGACGATGGTGGCGTTGTCCGTGGCGGCTATCGCCGGCGTCTGCTCGGTCATGGTTGCCGAGCCTATGCTCCTCGTCCGCAGCGCGACAGGGTGGCTGTGGCAGGGTGATGCGATGCGCGTGGCAGTGGTCGCAGGACCCGATCCGGGACACGCGTTCCCCGCGATGGCTCTCTGCCTGCGGTTCTGCGCCGCCGGTGACGAGCCGATTCTGCTGACCGGCAGTCAGTGGCTGGACACCGCACGGCGCGCCGGCATCGAGGCGGTCGAACTCGACGGCCTCGACGCCACCGCCGACGACGACGACGAAGACGCCGGCGCCAAGATCCACCGCAGGGCCGCCAAGATGGCCGTGTGCAACGAGCAGCGGCTGCGTGACCTCGCGCCGGACCTGATCGTCTCCGACGTGATCACGGCCTGCGGCGGCATGGCCGCCGACCTCATCGGGCTGCCGTGGGTCGAGCTGTGCCCGCATCCGCTGTACCGCCCGTCGAAGGGGCTACCGCCGATCGGCAGCGGGCTCGCCCCGGGAACCGGCGTGCGGGGACGGTTGCGCGACACCGTGATGCGAGCGCTCACCGCACGATCGGTACGCCAAGGGGAGGCGCAGCGCGCCCAGGCCAGGGGCGGCATCGGGCTACCGGCCCTCGACCCCGGGCCGCGTCGGCGACTGATCGCGACGCTGCCGGCGCTCGAGGTGCCCCGGCCGGACTGGCCCGCCGAGGCCGTCATCGTCGGCCCGCTGCACTTCGAGCCGACCGACGCCGCACTCGACGTTCCCGACGGCACCGGCCCGCTGGTCGTCGTCGCGCCGTCCACGGCGACGACGGGTACGGGCGGACTGGCGGAGCTGGCGCTCGAGACCCTGGTGCCGGGGCGGTCGCTGCCCGACGGTGCGCGCGTGGTGGTGTCGCGCCTGGGCGGGGCAGGCGTGCCGGTGCCGCCGTGGGCGGTCGTGGGGCTGGGGCGCCAGGACGAACTGCTCGCGGCGGCGGACCTGGTGATCTGCGGCGGCGGGCACGGCATGGTGTCCAAGACGCTGCTCGCGGGTGTGCCGATGGTCGTGGTGCCCGGCGGGGGAGACCAGTGGGAGATCGCCAATCGTCTGGTGCGCCAAGGCAGTGCGGAGCTGATCCGGCCGCTGGCCGCCGACGAGCTGGCGGCCGCGGTGGGCGCGGTCCTCGCCGACCCGCGCTACCGGGCAGCGGCGCGGCGGGCGGGCGCGAGCGCAGGCGCCGTCGCCGATCCGGTACGGGTGTGCCACGACGCACTGGCGGTCGCTCGGTAGATTCGTGGCGTGCGGTTGACGGAATTCCACGAACTGGTGGATGCGCAGTTCGGCCCGGTGCGGGGTGCCTCGCTGCTGGTCGACTACGTGTTGAGCAGTGTCGACGGGCGCACTCCGAGGCAGGCGATCGAGGACGGCGTCGATCCCCGCGACGTCTGGCGGGCACTGTGCGCGGAGTTCGACGTGCCGCGCGACCAGTGGTGAGGGGCTGACGGCTCACCACCCGGTAAACGCGGCCCGGCGTGTTGACTTGAATCGAACACGTGTTCGTCTACTGTGGGAATCGTTCGAACGCGGGACTTGTCGGTGGCCTCCCCTAACGTCGCGGCCAACCGATCGGAAACCGATCGAAAACCCACCAGGACGGAGAAACACCATGCCGCAAGCCCCCGACCGCGAGAAGGCACTCGGGCTCGCCCTCGCTCAGATCGAGAAGAGTCACGGCAAGGGCTCGGTGATGCGCCTCGGCGACGAGGTGCGCGCACCGATATCGGTCATCCCGACCGGGTCGATCGCCCTCGACGTCGCCCTGGGCATCGGAGGTCTGCCCCGAGGCCGCGTCATCGAGATCTACGGCCCGGAATCGTCGGGTAAGACCACCGTTGCCCTGCACGCCGTCGCCAACGCGCAGGCAGCCGGCGGCATCGCGGCGTTCATCGACGCCGAGCACGCACTCGATCCCGACTACGCCAAGAAGCTGGGCGTCGACACCGACTCCCTGCTGGTGTCCCAGCCCGACACCGGTGAGCAGGCGCTGGAGATCGCCGACATGCTGATCCGGTCCGGCGCACTGGACATCCTGGTCATCGACTCGGTGGCCGCGTTGGTCCCGCGGGCGGAGATCGAGGGCGAGATGGGCGACAGCCACGTCGGCCTGCAGGCCCGTCTGATGAGCCAGGCGCTCCGCAAGATCACTGGGGCCCTGAGCAACTCGAATACGACGGCGATCTTCATCAACCAGTTGCGCGAGAAGATCGGCGTGATGTTCGGTTCGCCCGAGACCACCACGGGCGGCAAGGCGCTGAAGTTCTACGCCTCGGTGCGCCTGGACGTGCGCCGCATCGAAACGCTGAAGGACGGCACGGACGCGGTGGGCAACCGCACCCGCTGCAAGATCGTCAAGAACAAGATGGCACCGCCGTTCAAGCAGGCCGAGTTCGACATCCTCTACGGCAAGGGCATCTCCAAGGAGGGCTCGCTGATCGACATGGGCGTCGAGCACGGGTTCATCCGCAAGTCCGGGTCCTGGTTCACCTACGACGGTGAGCAGCTCGGTCAGGGCAAGGAGAACGCCCGCAACTTCCTGCTCGAGAATCCCGAGATCGCCGACGAGGTCGAGAAGAAGATCAAGGAGAAGCTCGGCATCGGAGCCGTGCTGACGGACGACAAGACCAATGTCGAAGCCCTGCCCGCCCCCGTCGACTTCTGAGTCACCGGAGACGGATTCGGCTTCCCGCGAGGAGCAGGCGCGGGCGCATTGCCTGCGCCTGCTCACCGCGAGGGCCCGTACGCGAGCCGAGCTGGCCGGCCGGCTGGAGAAGCGGGGCTTCCCCGACGACGTGAGCGCACGGGTGCTCGACCGGCTGGCAGACGTCGGGCTCATCGACGACGAGGACTTCGCCGAGCAGTGGGTGCGCTCCCGAACGGTCTACGCAGGCAAGGGCAAGCGTGCCCTCGCGGCCGAGCTGCGCACCAAGGGCGTGGACGAGGACGTGATCGCCGGCGCCCTGGCCGAGATCGATGCCGACGCCGAGCGCACGCGTGCCGAACAACTCGTCGCCGACAAGCTCCGGCGCGCACGTCTCGACGACGACGCCGAGGAGGCGAAGCTGATTCGGCGGCTCGTCGGCATGCTCGCACGCCGCGGCTACCACCAGTCGATGGCCCTGGACGTGGTCAAGGTCGCGCTGGCCGGCGAGCGCGAACGTCGGATGGTGTAGCGAGCGCCCGTCGCGTCAGGTCAGCGGCAAGGCTCCGCGTCACCAGTTGGCGTACCGCGATCACCACGGCGACTCCCGCCACCGCTTCCCAGGACAGGTCGGCGCTCAACCGCAACAACCCTGCCGCGGTGAACAATTCGAGCATGACCCGCAAGGCGACCAATGGCCGGCGGAACACAATCAGGCCGCCGAGCGCCAGCACCATCCCTGCTGCGGCGATGAGCCACGAGGCGTCGGCGACGGTCACGGTCCGGGCGCGGGATCCGGCGGTGGCTGCTTGTTCTCCAGCAATGCGATCTCGCGCTGCTCCTGTGCGATCTCGCGGTTGAGGAAGTAGTTCAGCACCGTGCGGATCGCGGCGATCGCCGCCAGCTTGCCGATCTCCTCGAACGACGGCGAGATCGCGGTCCGCAGCACGTCCGCGGCGAGCTGAAACTCCAGACCCAGCACCAGGAACCGCGCCAGGGACAACCGCACCGACGAGAACTGATTGATGTCGCGGCGTACCAGCGCGACGGCGAACTTCACGATCGCGACGGCCGCGCCGATCATGATAACGACCGCGCCGCAGGCCTCGATCAGGCGGACCATCAGGTCGACGGCGTCGCGCAACGCCCACTCGGGCAGGATCTCCAGCGCGAACACCCGTGTCACACGGCCTTGGCCCCCGGAGCGCCTTCCTGCTCCACGGCGTCGGTGTGCAACGGGGCGGGCCCGCGTCGGGACCGGCGCATCCGGCGCTCCAGACGAGTGGACAGAGCCGACAACCCGAAGTTGGCGGCAATCATCAACAGCGCGATCACGATGAGCGCGGGGATGTAGTTGCCGTAAGAGGACCCCACCACCGTGCCCTGGCGCACCATCTCGACGAACGTGATCTGGTAGCCGATCGCCGTGTCCTTCAACACGACCACCATCTGCGACACCAGCACCGGCAGCATCGACGTGATCGCCTGCGGCAGCAGAATCGCCCGCATGGTCTGGCCCCACTGCAGGCCCAGCGCAGAGGCGGCCTCGGCCTGACCGCGCGGCAGCGCGTTCACCCCGGCGCGGACGATCTCGGCGATCACCGCGCCGTTGTACAGCGTCAGGCCCGTGATCACGCCTGCCAGGGCCAGGTACTGCCCGGGGAAGACGTCGTAGAGCGCGTACAGGAAGTACGCGAAGATCATCATGATCAGCACCGGGATCGCGCGGAAGAACTCGACGATCACCGAGCAGAACCACCGCAGCGGACGGTGCGTCGACATCCGGCCCACGCCCAGCACGAACCCCAGCACCATGGCCAGGACGATCGACACGACCGCCGCCGTGAGCGTGCCCTTGATGCCCGGCAGGACGTAAGTGGTCCACAGTTCCGGGGTGAGGAACGGCTCCCACTTCGCGGCGTCGAGCTGGCCCTTGGCGCTCAGCTGCGAGTACACCAGCCAGCCGATCACCAGCAGGATGACGACCGTGACGGCGGAGACCACCCGGTTGCGCACCCGGGCGCGCGGCCCGGGGGTGTCGAAGAGAACCGAGGAGGAGTTCACTGGCTCACCGCGTACTTCTTCCCCAACCACCCGAACACCAAGCCCATCGGCAGCGTCAGCACCATGAACCCGAGCGCGAAGATCACGCCGATGACGAGCAGCGCCGCGGTGTTCTCGATCATCTCCTTCATGAGCAACGCAGCTTCAGCCACGCCGATCGCCGAGGCGATCGTCGTGTTCTTCGTCAGCGCGATCAACACCGAACCCATTGGGATGAGCACCGCGCGAAATGCCTGCGGCAGCAAGATCATTCGCAGGTTCTGACCGAAGGTGAACCCGAGCGAGCGGGCCGCCTCGGCCTGCCCGAGCGGCACGGTGTTCACCCCCGAGCGGATGGTCTCGCAGACGAACGACGCCGTGTAGACCGTCAACCCCAGCACCGCGAGCCGGAAGTTGCCGTCTTCGATCGACGTCGTCGACTGCGAGTCGACCAGCGTGATGCCCAGCGTCTGCGACAGGCCGAACGAGCAGAACAGGATGATCAGGGTCAGCGGAGTGTTCCGGACCACGTTGACGTACGACGTCCCGAGCCAGTTGAGCATCGGCACGGGGGACAGGCGCATACCCGCCAACACCGTGCCGAGGATCAACGCACCCACGGCCGAGAACACCGTCAACTGAATCGTGGTCCAGAACGCCTCGAAGATCTGGCCGCGATACTCGGAGAAGACCTCCACGTGGACTCCGCTGACTCCCTCTCAGTTCGCCGGTCCGGTCAGTTCTTGGCGATCGCCGGAGGCGACGGGACCTGGATGCCCGCCGGTCCGAGGTTCTTCTCGAACGCGGCCTTCCACGCGCCGTCGGACTCCATCTTGGTCAGCGCGTCGTTGATCTTGGTCTGCAGCTCGGTGTCGTCCTTCTTCAGGCCGATGCCGTAGTTCTCCTCGGAGAACGGCTGACCGACCAGCTTGAACGCACCCGGGGTCTGCGCGGCGTAGCCGGCGAGGATGACCTCGTCGGTGGTCACCGCGTCGATCGCGCCGTTCTTGAGCGCCTCGATGCACGCCGAGTAGGTGTCGTACTGCTGGAGCTGGACGCTGGGGAACTCGTCCTTGATCTTCTGCGCGGGCGTCGACCCGGACACCGAGCACAGCTTCTTGTTGTTGGCCAGCGAGTCCTTGCCGGTGATGTCGGTGTTGTCGGCCTTGACCAGCAGGCTCTGACCCGTCACCAGGTACGGGCCCGCGAAGGACACCTTCTCCTTGCGCGCGTCGGTGATCGAGTAGGTGGCGGCGATGAACTCGACCTGATCGTTCTGGATCAACGTCTCGCGCTGGCTCGAGGGAGATTCCTTCCACTCGATGTCCTCGGGCTTGTAGCCGAGCTGCTGCGCGACGTAGGTCGCCACGTCGACGTCGAAGCCGCTCATCGTGCCGTCGGGGTTCTTCATGCCGAGACCCGGCTGATCGAACTTCGTGCCGATCACGATCTTGCCCTCGTCGCTCCCACCACCGCCGCCACCGCACGCGGTGAGCGACAGCGGCAACGCCGCAGCGATCGCCACGACGGCGGCCACCCGGATTCTGCGGGACTGATTCTTCGACATCTTCTTCATCGACACTGTTGGTTTCCTTTCGCCAGTGTTCAGTGGTTGAGGATCTTGCCGAGGAAGTCCTTGGCACGATCGGATTTCGGATTGGAGAAGAACTCCTCGGGCTTCGCGTCCTCGACGATCGCACCGTCGGCCATGAACACGACCCGGTTCGCGGCGCTGCGGGCGAAACCCATCTCGTGGGTGACCACCACCATCGTCATCCCCTCGCGGGCCAGTGACGTCATGACGGCGAGCACCTCGTTGATCATCTCTGGGTCCAGCGCGCTGGTGGGCTCGTCGAAGAGCATCACCTTGGGGTTCATCGCCAGTGACCGGGCGATCGCCACGCGTTGCTGCTGCCCGCCGGACAGCTGCGCTGGGTACTTGTCGGCTTGGTTGGCCACCCCGACGCGTTCGAGCAGCTTCATGGCCTGGGCGCGGGCCTCGTCCTTCGACTGCTTGCGCACCTTCATCGGTGCCAGCGCGACGTTGTCGACGATCGTCTTGTGCGCGAAGAGATTGAACGACTGGAACACCATGCCCACGTCCGAGCGCAGGGCAGCCAGCTTGCGGCCCTCCTCGGGCAGTGGTTGACCATCGACCGCGATGGTGCCCGAGTCGATCGGCTCGAGCCGATTTATGGTGCGGCACAACGTCGACTTGCCCGAGCCGGACGGGCCGAGCACGACGACCACCTGGCCGCGATCCACCTCGAGGTTGATGTCCTTGAGAACGTGGAGGCTACCGAAGTGCTTGTTGACGGCCTGCATTGAGATCATCGGCTGGCTCTCCGAAGCCGGTGCGCTCATACCTTGCCTCGGAGGGGGCAGGGACCGTCTGATTCCATGCGGACAGACCTTACCCAGGTATGGCGGGGACCGCCGGTGTCTAGATCAATCCGGCGAATTTGGTGTCGCCGCGGCCCGCCGTAGGATTGGTCCGTGACTTCGATGGCGATCAGCGACGCGCCGGCGCGTACCGACGCCGAAACCGCCGACGTCCCGCCGCAGCGCACCTACCAGGTCCGCACGTACGGCTGCCAGATGAACGTGCACGACTCCGAGCGCCTCGCCGGGCTGCTCGAGGAGGCCGGCTACCGCCGCGCTCCCGACGGCTCCGACGCCGACGTCGTGGTGTTCAACACCTGCGCCGTACGGGAGAACGCCGACAACAAGCTCTACGGCAACCTCAGCCACCTCGCGCCGCGCAGGCAGGCCGATCCGAACATGCAGATCGCCGTGGGCGGCTGCCTCGCCCAGAAGGACCGCGACGCGGTGCTGCGCAAGGCGCCGTGGGTCGACGTCGTGTTCGGCACCCACAACATCGGCTCACTGCCGGTGCTGCTGGAACGTGCCCGGCACAACAGGGTCGCCCAGGTCGAGATCGCCGATGCGCTCCAGGAATTCCCCTCCTCGCTGCCCGCGACCCGCGAATCCGCTTACGCGGCTTGGGTTTCGGTGTCGGTCGGCTGCAACAACACCTGTACGTTCTGCATCGTGCCCGCGCTGCGCGGCAAGGAGGTCGATCGCAGGCCCGGCGACATTCTGGCCGAGGTCAAGGCACTGGCCGACCAGGGCGTCCTCGAGGTGACGCTGCTCGGGCAGAACGTGAACGCCTACGGTGTCTCGTTCGACGACCCGACCGTCCCGCGCGACCGCGGCGCGTTCGCCAAGCTGCTGCGCGCGTGCGGCGCCATCGACGGCCTGGAGCGGGTGCGATTCACCTCACCGCATCCCGCCGAGTTCACCGACGACGTCATCGAGGCCATGGCGACCACGCCGAACGTATGCCCCACCCTGCACATGCCGCTGCAATCGGGGTCCGACCGGATCCTCAAGGCGATGCGCCGGTCCTACCGCGCCGAACGCTTCCTCGGCATCATCGACCGCGTTCGTGCCGCCATCCCGCACGCTGCGATCACCACCGACATCATCGTGGGCTTCCCCGGCGAGACCGAAGAGGACTTCGCCGCGACGCTCGACGTGGTCGAGCGCGCCCGCTTCGCCAGCGCGTTCACGTTCCAGTACTCCAAGCGGCCCGGCACCCCTGCCGCCGACCTGCCCGACCAGCTTCCCAAAGCCGTTGTCCAAGAACGCTATCAACGCCTCATCGACCTACAGGAGCGGATCTCGCTGGAAGAGAACCAGGCGCTGATCGGACGTCGCGTCGAACTGCTGGTCGCCGCGGGCGAGGGTCGCAAGGACGTCGCCACCGCGCGGATGTCCGGTCGCGCGCGTGACGGCAGGCTGGTGCACTTCGCCCCTGGCGGGCGCGACATCCGGCCTGGCGACGTCGTCGTCACCACGGTGACCGCGGCCGCGCCCCACCATCTGACCGCAGATGCCGAGCTGACCGACCACCGGCGCACCCGCGCGGGCGACGCCCACGCGGCAGGCCGACGGGTCACCACGAACGTCGGCCTCGGCATGCCGTCCATCGGGGCGCCACCTGCCGCGCCCGCGGCGACGGGGTGCGGACTGTGACCGGCGACCGTGAGTTCGACCAGTTCAAGGGCGACATCGAGGACGTCGAACGCCGCATGGCGCGCGAGATCGACCCCGGCGCCCGCGCGGTCGTCGTCGCGGGACTGGTCTTCGTCCTGCTGCTGACCTTCCTGCTGCCGCACACCGGTGGCGCCAAGGGACTCGACGCACTGATCGGCGGCGAGGCTGCCGTGCGCGAGGGCGTGGCGCTGCCGTCCCGGGTGTTCGCCTGGCTGGTGCTGGTCTTCGGCATCGGGTTCTCGATGCTCGCACTGCTCACCCGACGGTGGGGGCTGGCGTGGGTCGCAGCCGCCGGATCGGCCGTCGCCTGCCCGGTGGGCATGCTGGCCGTCTGGTCACGCCAGACCGCCGCGGACCCCTATCCCGGACCGGGCTGGGGCCTGGTCGTGGCGTGGATCGCGGTGATCCTGTTGACGTTCCACTGGATTCGCGTGGTGTGGTCGCGCACGGCCGTGCAACTCGCGGCCGAGGAAGAGCGTCGACGCCTCGCCGCCGAGCGCGAGCGCAAGAGCCTGCTGGACGACACCGACGGCGAACCGCCCGTCGGCTAGCGCTTCTTGCCGAGCGCTGCCACGGCCGCGTCAGCCCATTCGCGCCACTGCGCCGCGCTGGCCCGGGCCTGCTCGGCGTCCTTGGTCTTACCCGCCGCCTCGGCCTTCTCGGCCTGGCGCTCGAATTGCTCGGCACGCACCCGGAACTGGTCGGCCCTGGCCTGGGCCTCCGGATCGGTTCCGATGTTCGTGACGGCGTCGCGGATCTTCTTCTCGACGGCCCGCATCCGGCGCTCGAGTTCGGCGCCGCGTTCCCGGGGCGCCTTGCCGATGGCGTCCCACTTGTCGCCAATCGTGCGCAGCGCAGCCCGCGCCGCCTTCTCGTCGGAGACGTCGATGGCCTCGGCCTGGGCGAGCAGCGCCTCCTTGGCCTTGGCGTTCTCCTCGAACTCCGCGTCGCGCTCGGCGTTGACGGCGTTGCGGGCGGAGAAGAACTTGTCCTGGGCCGCCTTGAACCGCTTCCACAGCGCGTCGTCGACGTCCTTGGCCGTGCGCCCGGCCGCCTTCCACTGCACCAGCAGGTCGCGGAACGCCGCGCCGGTCGGGCCCCAGTCGGTCGAGTCGGACAGTGACTCGGCGCGCTCGCAGAGCGCCTCCTTGGCCTGCCGAACGCCAGCCCGCTCGCGATCGAGGTCGGCGAAATGGGAGCCGCGGCGCCGGTTGAACGTCTCCCGCGCGCTCGAGTAGCGCTTCCACAGCGCGTCGTCGGTCTTGCGGTCCAGGCCGGTGATCGTGCGCCACTCGTCGAGGATCTCGCGCAGCCGGTCGCCGGAGGCCTTCCACTGCGTCGAGGTCGCGGCGATCTCCTCGGCCTCCACTGCCAGCGCCTCCTTGCGGGCGGTCTGCGCGGCGCGGTGCTCGTCGCGGCGCTGCCGCTCCTCGGTGGCGTGGGTGTCGGCCTTCTCCAGGATCGTCGCCAGGCGCGCGGCGATCGAGTCCACGTCGCCCAGCACCGAGGCGGTGGGCAGCGTCTCGGCCAGGGCGCTCGCGGCGGCCTTGATCTTGCGGGCGTCGCCCGTGCCGGACTCGAGCCTGCGCTCCATCAGCACGACCTCGGTGTGCAGGTCGTCGAACCGGCGCCCGAAGTGCGCGTACGCCGCCTCGGTGTCGCCGGCCTGCCACGACCCGATCTGCCGTTCGCCCGAACTGGTGATGAGCCAGACGGTGCCGTCGGGATCGACGCGGCCGAACCGGTGCGGGTCGGCGGTCGAGGGCACGGAGGGAGCCACCGGCGCGGTCGGCGCGACGGGTCCCGGCCGGGGAACGGGCCGTGGCCCGGGCCTGGGAGTTGGCTTGGGGGGGTTGCCTGACTCGCTGGTCGTCATGTCCGTCATCTCCGTGCACTCTGCGTGGAACCCACGCTCCTGCCGCGCGACGCGGCGCCGTATGTCTCGCCCGCTATTCAAACAGGTCGCCGTGCGGTCTGCGCACGCCTTGGCCTCAGCAGTTGCCTAGGCTCGACCCGCGCAGGACGTGTGCGGCCGGCCAGGACGGGTCGACGGAGCCGAAGGAGACGGGGTGGACGAGGCTGACATCGCGGCGTTGCTCGCGCTCGGTGCGGCGTTCTTCATCGCGGTGGGCGACGTCATCCATCAGCGTTCCGCACACGACGTGACCGACGAGCCGGTGGGGCACCTCGAGCTGTTCCTTCGGCTGCTGCGCGACCGGCAGTGGTGGTTGGGCAGCGGGGTCTCGGCTGCCGGATTTGCCTGTCAGGCAGCGGCTCTCGGCTTCGGGTCGGTGCTGTTGGTGCAGGCCATCATGGTCACGTCGCTGCTGTTCGCACTTCCCATCAACGCCAGGGTGACCGGCCACCGGGTGACGCGATTCCAGTGGACCTGGGCGGCGCTGCTCGCCGCGTCGGTGGCGGTGATCGTCACGGTGGGCAACCCTACCGAGGGGCAGTCGCGGGCGTCGCTGGAGACCTGGTCGCTGGTGATCGCCGTGCTCGTGCCCGCGATCGTGGTGTGCGTGGTCGCCGCGCGATTCCTGTCCGGTCGCCCGGCGGGCGCCGTGCTGCTCGCGCTGGTGTCGGGATCGCTGTGGGGCGTGTTCGCCGTGTTGACCAAGGGCGTGGTCGACCGACTCGACGACGGACTGTGGGAAGTGCTGAAGACCCCGGAGCTGTACGCCTGGGCCGTCGTGGCGGTGCTGGGCACGGCGTGGCAGCAGTCGTCGTTCCGCGCCGGGGCGCTGACGGCGTCGCTGCCCACGATGACGGTCGCCGAGCCGGTGGTGGGCTCGGTGCTCGGCGTCGTCATCCTCGGGGAGGCGCTGCGACCCGGCGAGGCAGGCTGGTTCACCCTCGTCGCGGCCTTCGCCGTGATGGTCGTGTCCACCGCCGCGCTGGCCCGCGGCGAGGCCGCCAACGCCCAGGGTCTCGACGAATCCGCCCAGCCGGGCGCCGGCGGGCAGGAGCGAAGCGACCCGGGGAGATGTGGCTAGCGTGGACGCGTGCTGAGCGCCATCGCCGTCATCCCGTCGGCCCCCGTGATGGTGACCGAACTCGCGGCAGGCGCCGCCGAGGAACTGACCGACCTGCGGACCGCGGTATTGGGAGCCGCCGCCGCGCTGCCCGACCGCTGGGTGGTCATCGGCGCCGGACGCGACGCCGAGGCCATCGGACCCGAGTCGGTCGGCACGTTCGCCGGCTACGGCGTCGACGTCCGCGTCGCGCTCGCACCGGGGGCCGAGTCGGCGCCGCGCGCGCTGCCGCTGTGCGCTTTGATCGCCGGCTGGGTGCGCGGATGCGCGAACCCGGCCGCCACGGTCGAGGTGCGGGTGTTCGCCGACGATCTCGAGCCGGACGCCGCCGCGGCCGCCGGTCGAGCACTGCGCGCCGAGATCGACGCGATGGCCGCGGACGTCGGGGTGCTCGTCGTCGCCGACGGTGCGAACACCCTGACCCCCACCGCGCCCGGCGGCTACGACCCGGCATCGCTGCCCGGGCAGGAGGCGCTCGACGACGCGCTGGCGACCGGCGACGTGACCGCGCTGGCGCGGCTCGGCCGGGTCGCCCATCAGGTCCTGGCAGGTCTGGCCGGGCCGCGGCCCGTGGCGGCGCAGGAGCGCTACCGCGGGGCGCCGTACGGGGTGGGGTACTTCGTGGGGACGTGGACACCGGCGGGCAGGAGCGCCGCGACCGGGGGAGAGACACCCGCGTGACGCGGCCCATCGCGATCGTCGGCCCCACCGGCACGGGCAAGTCCGCGCTGGCACTGGCGGTCGCCGAACGCATCGGCGGCGAGATCGTCAACGCCGATGCCATGCAGCTGTACCGCGGCATGGACGTCGGAACGGCGAAGCTCACCGTGCAGGAGCGCCGCGGCATCCCGCACCACCAGCTCGACGTCCTCGACGTGACGCAGACCGCCACCGTCGCGCGGTACCAGGAAGCCGCGGCATCCGACGTCGAGGACGTCGCCGCCCGCGGTGCGGTCCCGATCCTGGTCGGCGGATCCATGCTCTACGTCCAGTCACTGCTCGACCAGTGGTCGTTCCCCGCCACCGACCCGCAGGTGCGGGCGCGGTGGGAGAACCGGCTGGCCGAGGTCGGGGTCGCTGCGCTGCACGCCGAACTGGCCCGCGTCGACGCCGACGCCGCGGCGTCGATCCTGCCCACCGACGGCCGACGCGTCGTCCGAGCACTCGAGGTGGTCGAACTCACCGGCAGGCCGTTCGCGGCGAGCGCCCCGGTGATCGGGACGCCGCGCTGGGGCACGCTGCTCGTCGGCCTCGACTGGGACACCGCGCTGCTCGACGACCGGCTCGCCAAGCGCACCGACCTGATGTTCACGGGTGGGCTCGTCGACGAGGTGGTCGGGCTGTGCGAGCGGGGTCTGCGCGACGGCGTCACCGCGTCGCGCGCCCTGGGCTACGCGCAGGTGCTCGACGCGCTCACGGCCGGCGGCGGGGACGACGCGCTCGCCGAGGCGAGAGAACGCACCTTCATCGGCACGCGGCGCTACGTGCGGCGGCAACGGTCGTGGTTCCGGCGCGACCATCGCATCCTCTGGCTCGACGGCGCCGCCGACGGGAACGTCGACGCCGTGGTGCGCGCGTGGGACGGCAGCAGGGACGACGGCGCCGCGACGGATATCCTGGCCAGGTGAAGTTCGCCAAGGGGCACGGCACGCAGAACGACTTCGTCGTGCTGCCGGACCTCGACGCCCGCATCGGGCTGACCGCGGGCGCGGTGGCCGCCCTGTGCGACCGCCGCCGCGGGCTCGGCGCCGACGGTCTGCTGCGGGTCACCACTGCCGGTGCGGCGCTCGCGGCGGGCGTGTTCGAGCGGATCCCCGAGGGTCTGTCCGACGGTGACTGGTACATGGACTACCGCAACGCCGACGGGTCGATCGCGCAGATGTGCGGCAACGGCGTTCGCGTGTTCGCTCACTACCTTCAGTCCAGTGGCCTGGAGTCGCGCGACGAGTTCGTCGTCGGATCCCTCGCTGGGCCGCGACCGGTGACGCTGCACGCCGCGGGCCCGGTGTTCGCCGACGTCACCGTCGACATGGGCAAGGCCAATACCACCGGCACCGGCACCGCCGTGGTGGGCGGCCGCAGCTTCGGCGGCACCGCCGTCGACGTCGGCAACCCGCACCTGGCGTGCGTCGTCGCAGACCTCACCGTGGCCGAGCTGGCCGCGCTCGACGTGGCCGCGCCCGTCTCCTTCGACGCCGCCCAGTTCCCCGAGGGCGTCAACGTAGAAGTGCTGACCGCACCGGCGGGTGGGGCCGTGTCGATGCGGGTACACGAACGGGGTGTCGGAGAGACCCGGTCGTGTGGCACCGGGACCGTCGCTGCCGCCGTCGCCGCCCTCGAGCATCAGGGCGAGAAGACGGGAACACTGCTGGTCCGCATCCCCGGAGGCGAGGTCACCGTGACCGTCACCGACGCAACCAGTTACCTGCGCGGACCGTCCGAACTCGTCGCCGCCGGCGACCTGGCCGAGGAATGGTGGCGCTCCCATCAGCGTTAATCGAGGTGTATGAAAAGTGATCTCCGTGCGACGCTTGAGTCGCCCATGACGCATCCTGACTTCAATCTCCAAGACCCGAGCCTCGGCGAACTCGCGCTGCAGGACCGTGCGGCGCTACGCCGCGTCGCAGGACTGTCGACGGAACTGGCCGACGTCTCCGAGGTCGAATACCGCCAGCTGCGACTCGAACGCGTCGTCCTCGTCGGCGTGTGGACCGATGGCACCGCCGCCGAAGCCGAGGCGAGCCTCGCCGAGCTCGCCGCGCTGGCCGAGACCGCAGGCTCCGAAGTGCTCGAGGGCCTGATCCAGCGCCGCGACAAGCCAGACACGTCGACCTTCATCGGCTCCGGCAAGGCAGCCGAACTGCACGAGGTCGTCGAGGCCACCGGCGCCGACACCGTCATCTGCGACGGCGAACTCAGCCCTGCCCAACTCACCGCACTCGAGAAGATCGTCAAGGTCAAGGTGGTCGACCGCACCGCGCTGATCCTCGACATCTTCGCCCAACACGCCACCAGCCGAGAAGGCAAGGCGCAGGTGGCACTGGCGCAGATGGAGTACATGCTGCCGAGGCTGCGCGGCTGGGGCGAGTCGATGTCGCGTCAGGCCGGTGGCCGCGCGGGTGGTGCAGGCGGTGGCGTCGGCACCCGTGGCCCCGGTGAGACCAAGATCGAGACCGACCGCCGACGCATCCGCGAGCGGATGAGCAAGCTGCGCCGCGAGATCAAGGACATGAAGAAGATCCGCGACACCCAGCGCGGTGGGCGTCGGCGCAGCGAGATCCCGTCGGTCGCGATCGTCGGCTACACCAACGCAGGCAAGTCGAGCCTGCTCAACGCGTTCACCGGCGCAGGCGTGCTGGTCGAGAATGCGCTGTTCGCCACGCTCGAACCCACAACGCGCCGTGGACAATTCGACGATGGCCGCCCGTTCGTGCTGACCGACACCGTCGGCTTCGTCCGGCACCTGCCCACCCAGCTGGTGGAGGCGTTCTTGTCGACGCTCGAGGAAGTGATGGGCGCCGACCTGCTGGTGCACGTCGTCGACGGCTCCGATGCCAACCCGCTCGCGCAGATCAATGCCGTCCGCCAGGTGGTCAACGAGGTGGTCGCCGAGTACGACATCGCCGCGCCGCCGGAGCTGATCGTGGTCAACAAGACCGACGCCGCCTCGGGTCTCACGCTGGCGCACCTGCGCCGCGCGCTACCGGACGCGATGTTCGTCTCGGCGCGCACCGGCGACGGGATCGACCGACTCCGTCAGCGCATGAGCGAGATGGTCATCCCCACCGAGAAGACGGTCGACGTGACCATTCCCTACGACCGCGGCGACCTGGTCGCCCGCGTCCACGCCGACGGAATGATCGACGCCACCGAGCACACCGACGACGGCACGCGCATCAAGGCGCGGGTATCCGCCGCACTGGCAGCCAGCCTCGTGGACTACGCGACGTTCTGACCGCCGCTAGCGGTGCAGGATCACCGGCGGTTCGTGCGCGCGCACGGGAGGCAGTGTGCCGGTGAACTTCTCGATCTCGACGAGCACGTGGGCGCCCGTGCAGCCCTGCGCCAGCGACGAGGTGCCGACGTCGGCGGTGAGGACGTTCGGGTTGCCGTGTACGCACATGGCGTCGACGTCAGCGGCGTCGGCCGGGTCGTACCAGGCGCCCGTGGGCAGCTGCACCACGTCGGGCCGCAGGCGGTCGTCGAGCACGGCGCCGGCCAGGCACGCACCCCGGTCGTTGAACACGCGCACCACGTCACCGTCGACGATGCCGCGCCGGTCCGCCGCCTCGGGATGAATCCGAATCGGTTCGCGCCCTTGTACTTTCGACGCCTGGCTGGTCGCGCCGCCGTCGAGTTGCCCGTGCAGGCGTGACGACGGCTGATTGGCCACCAGGTGCAGGGGATGATCGGCCGCCCGGGCGCCGCCGAGCCACTCCTGCGGTTCGTACCACCGCGGATGACCGGCGCAGTCGTCGTATCCGAACCCGTCGATGTCGGCCGAGAAGATCTCGATGCGGCCGCTCGGCGTGCCCAGCCGATTGGCGACCGGGTCGGCGCGGAAGTCGCCGAGCAGGCTGAGGCCGTCCTCGGTGGGCAGGCGTAGCGAGCCGGTGCTCCAGAACTCCTCGAACGTCGGCACGTCGAAGTCCAGTTCGGCCGACCACTTCTCGTAGAGGTGCGCCAGCCACTGCCGCGCGGTGCGACCCTCGGTGAACTGCTCGCCGAACCCGAGCCGGTGTGCCAGCGCCGAGAACGTCGCATAGTCGTCGCGGGCGTCGGCGTACGGCTCGGTCAGTGCGGGCATCGCGACGAACATCGGGTCGTTGCGGGAGCCCGAGAAGTCCTCGCGCTCATAGGCCGTCGTCGACGGCACCACGATGTCGGCGTGCTTGGCCATGGCCGTCCAGTACGGCTCGTGCACGACGATGGTGTCGGGCCGGCCCAGCGCCCGCCGCAATCGCGGGATGTCCTGGTGGTGGTGGAACGGATTGCCGCCCGCCCAGTACACCAGCCGGATGTCGGGATAGGTCAGGCGCAGACCGTTGAAGTCGAACGGTTCGCCGGGGTGCAGCAGCATGTCGCTGACCGCCGCGACCGGGATGAACGACCGCACGGGGTTGAGTCCCTGCGGCAGCGCGGGGAGCCGGCACCGCAGCGGCGGCAGACCGGGCTCGTTCATGGATCCGTACCCGTGCCCGAAACCGCCTCCGGGAAACCCGATCTGGCCGAGCATCGCCGCCAGCGTCAGACCCATCCACGGTGCCTGCTCGCCGTGGCGCACCCGCTGCAGTGACCAGCTAACGGTGACGAGTGTCCGGCTCGACGCCATCCGGCGGGCCAACTCGGTCAGCTGGTCGGCGGGCAGGCCGCAGATCGGTTCGACCCATTCCGGCGACTTCGGCACCCCGTCGTCGAGGCCGAGCACGTAGCGCTCGAACCGGTCGTAGCCCGTGCAGTAGCGGTCGAGGAACGCCCGGTCGACGAGCGACTCGGTGGCCAGCACGTAGGCCAGCGCCAGCATGATCGCCACGTCGGTGCCCGGCACCGGCGCCAGCCACTCGCAGTCGCCGTCGACGTCGTCGCGCAGCGGGGAGAACGACACGATCCGGCCGCCGCGCTCGCGCAGGCGCCGCAGCGCGTCGCGCGCCGGATGCGCCGTCGTCCCCCCGTGATTGATCGCGGTGTTCTTCATCGCGACACCGCCGAAGCAGACCATCAGGTCGGTGTGCGCGGCGATGACGTTCCAGTCCGTCGAGCGCTTGAACAGGTCGTCGTGCGTTCCGACCACCCGGGGCATGATGACGCCGGTCGCGCCCAGGCTGTAGGAGTGCCTGGAGAACGTGTAGCCGCCCAGCATCTTCAGGAAGCGGTGCACCTGGCTCTGTGCGTGGTGGAAGCGCCCCGCGCTGGCCCAGCCGTAGGAGCCGCCGTAGATGGCCTCGTTGCCGTGCGCGTCGACGACGCGGCTCAACTCGTCGGCCAGGAGTTCGGTCAGCTCGTCCCACGACACGGCGACGAACTCGTCGGCGCCGCGCACGTCGGTGGGGCCCGGGCCGTGCTCCAGCCAGCCGCGGCGCACGGCCGGGCCCGTGATCCGCGAGCGGTGCCTGATGGAGCCGGGCAGGTTGCCGAGCAGGGGGGAGGGGTCGGCATCGCCCTCGGCAGGCGACACCGATGCGAGGTCGCCGTCGCGGACGTCGGCGGTGAAGGCGCCCCAGTGGGTGAGGCTCGCGGGGCGGGGCATTCTGACGATTCTAGGGTCGGCGCACCGTTGCCGCCGGTCCCAACCATCCGGTTGGCTGGTATATGGTCGAGACAATCCCGTCCGCCAATCCGGAGGTCCGCCATGGCCCAGGCCGTCAAGTTCGATCGCACGCTGTTCGAGGCCGAGCACGACATGTTCCGCGAGTCATACCGCTCGTTCCTGGAACGCCACGTCGCGCCGTTCCACGAGGAGTGGGAGAAGAACAAGATCGTCGACCGCGGCGTCTGGCTCGAGGCAGGCAAGCAGGGCTTCCTCGGCATGGCGGTGCCCGAGGAGTACGGCGGCGGCGGCAATGACGACTTCCGCTACAACGTCGTCGTCACCGAGGAGACCAGCGCGGGCCGGTACAGCGGGCTGGGCTTCTCGCTGCAGAACGACGTCATCGCGCCCTACTTCCTGCGACTGGCAACCGAGGAGCAGAAGCAGCGCTGGCTGCCGGGATTCTGCTCGGGTGAGCTGATCACCGCCATCGCCATGACCGAGCCTGGTACCGGCAGCGACCTGCAGGGCATCAAGGCCCGCGCCGTCAAGCAGGAGGACGGCAGCTGGATCCTCAACGGGTCGAAGACGTTCATCACCAACGGCATTCACGCCGACCTGGTGATCGTGGTGGCCTGCACCGATCCCGACAAGGGCGCGCTGGGCTTCTCGCTGCTGGTCGTCGAGCGCGGCATGGAGGGCTTCGAGCGCGGCCGCCACCTCGACAAGATCGGCCTGGACGCTCAGGACACCGCCGAACTGTCGTTCACCGACGTGCGCGTCCCCGCGGAGAACCTGCTCGGCGAAGAGGGCTCGGGCTTCGTCTACCTGATGCAGAACCTGCCACAGGAGCGCATCAGCATCGCCGTCATGGCCGCCGCGGGCATGGAGGCCGTGCTCGAACAGACCCTGCAGTACACCAAGGAGCGCAAGGCGTTCGGCAAGCCGATCGGCAGTTTCCAGAACAGCCGGTTCGCGTTGGCCGAGATGGCGACCGAGGCCACCATGGTCCGGATCATGGTCGACGAGTTCCTCGCCCTGCACCTGGAGGAGAAGCTCTCGGTCGAGCAGGCCGCCATGGCCAAGTGGTACGCCACCGAGACCCAGGTGCGTCTCAACGACCGCTGCCTGCAGCTGCACGGTGGCTACGGCTACATGCGCGAATACCCCGTGGCCAGGGCATTCCTCGACGCCAGGATCCAGACGATTTACGGCGGAACCACCGAGATCATGAAGGAGATCATCGGCCGCAGCATGGGCGTCTGAGGCACCCGGCGGGCCCGCGCGCTGGACGTCGATTGGGTACCGGTCGCGCGACACTTGCCCGCAGACGCTTGGATATCCCTCAAGATGGACGTCGTCTGACGCAGAGTTGACGGACGCGATACTTCGAGGGAACCCCCGAGCGGGTCGCGGGGAGGACGGATGACTGTGCTGCACACCCTGCTCGGCAGGCTCATGGGGCGAGCCGGCGTCGCGCTCGTGATGGCGCTTGCCGTCATCGCGTTCGCGCCGGGGATCCAGATCGCGTCGGCGTCACCCGAGGGCGATGCCGACGTGGCGATGACGCAGGCGTGGGAGGCAGGCGGCGGTCCGACCGGTGCACTGGGCCCCAAGGACGGCGGCGTGTACGCCGTCGGCTCGGGCTTCGGGCAGAACTTCGCCAGCGGCAGGATCTACTTCACCCCCGAGACCGGCGCGCGGATCATGCAGGGCGCAATCCTCGAGAAGTACCTGTCGCTCGGCGGCCCCGGCGACGGCGACCTCGGTTTCCCCAACATCGACGAAGGCGCGGGACGCGCGCCCAACAGCCGCAACACGACGTTCAGCGCGGCGGACAATCCGGTGATCTTCTGGACGCCCGACACCGGCGCCCACGTGGTACGCGGGGCGATCAACGCGGCGTGGGACCGGCTCGGCGGGTCCGCGGGCACCCTCGGCGTCCCAACCGAGGACGAGGTCTACCGCGGGAACGTGGTGTCGCAGACCTTCACCGGCGGCCAGATCTCGTGGGACCGCAGCACCAAGACGTTCACCACCACCCCGCCCGAACTGGCCGCGCAGCTCCAGGGTCTCGAGATCCCGGGCAACGCGAACACCGAGATCGACGCCGCCCGACGCGCCGCCGGTGGACCGCTCGGACCGCTGGGCGCGGCCGAGGGTCCGCCCGAGCCCGTGGGCGACGACGGTCTCCAGCAGACCTTCGCCGGGGGCAAGATCTTCTACAGCCCCGCGACCGGAGCCACCGTCATCACCGGCCAGCTGCTCGCCAAGTACGAGAGCGTCGGCGGACCCGAGAGCGACCTGGGCTTCCCGAAGGCCAACGAGGCCGACGGCGGCCTGGCACCGGCGAGCAGGGTCGCCTCCTTCACCGCGGAGGACGGCCCGGTCATCTTCTGGACCCCCGACTTCGGTGCCGTCATCGTCCGCGGTGCGATGAACGCGGCCTGGGCGAAGCTCGGCGGCGCCACCGGCGAACTGGGCGCACCCACCGCCGACCAGACCGAGGACGGCGACGTCGTCACCCAGAAGTTCGCCAACGGCGCGATCTCCTGGAACCGGTCCACCGGCGAGTTCACCACCGAACCGACGAACCTGGCGGCGGGCCTGGCCGGTCTCGAGGTGCCGGGCCAGGGCGCACCGCAGGCGCCACAGGCCGCTGACTCCGACGCCGAGGGCGCACAACCCTGGTACCAGAAGTACTGGTGGGCACTGGCCGTCATCCCCGTCCTGTTGCTCATCGCCGCGATCGTGGCGGCCGTGGTGCGGCGCCGCACCGACGACCGCGAGCCGTTGAACCACTTCGACGAATACGACGACTTCGACGACGACGGGGACTTCGAGTCCGGTCCGATGCCCGCCGCCGACGACCGGCCAGCCGTCGGCCAGCCGCCGAACGTTCCGTTGAGCGCCTGGGCGATGACGGTCGACGACGACCAGCCCTCGGGGCCCGGGAGCGTGCCGGGGAGCGGCGCGTTCCCGGCCAACTTCGCCGAGGACCAGGACGCCATCGACACGGCCCCCACGCGCGTGATCACTGCCGAGGACGTGGCCCGGTCCGACGGCACGGGCGACGACGTCGGCGATGGCGCGGCGGCGGCCGCAGCCCCGGGCACCTCGTCACCGGATGGCACGACTCCGGACGACAGGACTCTGGAGGACGAGACACCGGACGAGGTCATTCCGAACGACACGTCCGACGACGTGTTGGCTGACGGCGCGGGGAGCGAGCGGACGTCGGCGCTCACGGGCATCGATCCCTTCGCGTCGGCTTCGGAGTACCGGCACTCGTCGTTCGACGATCCCGAGACGACGGCGCTCGCAACGGAACCGGCCAGCGGACCGCCCAGTGGCCGGCACGCCGCGATCTCGATGGAGGAGTCCGCGCCTGCGCAGACGTCGATGCGACTGGCCCTCGACAGCCCGTTCGACGCTCCCGACGGCTACCCGATCAAGGCCGACACCAAGACCGGCCTCTACTGGCTGCCGGGCAGCGGGGAGTACGACCGGGTGCGCGCCGAGATCTGGTTCGCCAGTGAAGAATTCGCGCTCACCAACGGATTCACTCGAGGCTGACCGTCAGAGTCGTCAGATCTTGCGGATGACCGTGACGACCTTGCCGAGCACCTGGGCGTCGTTGCCCGGGATCGGATCGAACGCCGGGTTGTGCGGCATCAGCCACACCTGACCGCGGGTGCGCTTAAAGGTCTTCACCGTCGCCTCGCCGTCGATCATGGCCGCGACGATGTCGCCGTTGTCGGCGACGTTCTGCTGACGGACGACCACCCAGTCCCCGTCGCAGATCGCGGCGTCGACCATCGATTCGCCGACGACCTTGAGCAGGAACAGCGAGCCCTCGCCGACCAGCTCGCGCGGCAGTGGGAAGACGTCCTCGACCGCCTGCTCGGCGAGGATGGGTCCGCCCGCGGCGATCCGACCCAGCACCGGCACGTAGGTGGGCTCGGGCAGTGAGTCCGAACCCGCGACGTCGGTGGCGACGATCGGAGTGACGTTGTCGTCGGAGCCGCGCACGTCGACGGCACGCGGACGGTTCGGGTCGCGGCGCAGGTAGCCCTTGCGCTCCAGCGTGCGCAACTGGTGCGCGACCGACGACGTCGACGTCAGGCCGACCGCGTCGCCGATCTCGCGGATGCTCGGGGGATAACCGCGGGTGGTCACTGAGTTTCGAATCATGTCGAGGATGGTGCGCTGTCGCTCGGTCAAGGCGGCGTCCACACCCGTTGGGCGACGTGCCTCGCTGCCGTCTTGCGTGTCGCTGCTGTCACTCATGGCGCCAAATCTAGTCCGGACCGGAGCGTTTTTCAAACATGTGTTCGAGCGTGTCGCGCTAGGGTTCGCGGCGCAGGACTGGAGCGCAGCGACCGGGGATCGACCCGATCCGACCTGTCGGTGCCCACCGATATCGTTTGCAACAGTTCGATCACATGTTCTAGTCATCGAACACCTGAGCGATTATGGTTCGAACACAGTAGCGAACGACCGGCACTGCACGACAGGACGAAAGGCGCCAGAGATGACCATCATCACGCGGGAGTACCCCACCGAAATCGTTGCCCGCCCCGTGCGGCCGCGCCCCGACGTGCGGCGCGGTCCGCAGCGCCGCAGGCCGGCCAACGAGCCGCTGCGGTACCGCGGCACCGGCGTGCTGATGTCGCGGGCGTCCAACCGCCGCAAGCCGATCACGCCCGCCACCACGGTGCTGTTGGCGTTGGTGGCTGCTGCGATCACGGTGTGGCTCGGGTTGGTCGCGCAGTTCGGCGCGCCTGCTGAGACGCCCGCGCCGGGTCAGCTGGCAGTCGTCCAGGTGCAGACGGGGGAGTCGCTGCAACAGCTCGCCCAGCGCGTCGCACCCGACGCGCCCGTCGCCGCGGTCGTCGACCAGATCCGCGAACTGAACGAACTCTCCTCCGCCGGCGTCGACGCCGGACAGACGCTGATCGCGCCCGTCGCCTGATCCGCGCCATGCGCCGTGATTTCCGCTGCCGTCAATCGGTACGCTCGTATGTGGCCGGGGCGCCCGGACTCGACATACGCGGCGAAGGAGCGGTTGTGCACTGTCCGTTCTGTCGTCATCCCGACTCGCGGGTCGTCGACTCTCGCGAGGCCGACGAGGGCCAGGCGATCCGCAGGCGCCGGTCGTGCCCCGAGTGTGGCAAGAGGTTCACCACGGTCGAGACGGCGGTGCTGGCAGTGGTCAAGCGCAGCGGCGTCACCGAGCCGTTCAGCCGCGAGAAGGTCATCAAGGGCGTGCGGCGCGCATGCCAGGGCCGCGACGTCGACGACGACGCGCTGAACGTCCTTGCGCAGAAGGTGGAGGACGCCGTGCGTTCCACCGGATCGCCCGAAGTGCCCAGCAACGAGGTCGGCCTCGCGATCCTGGGGCCGCTGCGCGACCTCGACGAAGTCGCCTACCTGCGCTTCGCCTCCGTCTACCGATCGTTCTCCTCCGCCGAGGACTTCGAACGCGAGATCGAGGCGCTGCGGGCCCACCGACAGGTCGCCTCGCCGAGCTGACCCGCTCCGCTCGCCGCTAGTCGATCTGCCTGACGCCGTCGTCGACCACCCGGCCGGCCACCTTGACCCAACCCTCGGGATCCCACCAGGTGCGGATCTGCGAACCCTCGCCCTGGGTGATCAGCAGATCGCGGCTCAGGTGGTCGGTGATGCGCACCGCCGCCGCCCCCGTCGCCTCGTCCTCCGGAATGCCGAGGACGCTGGCGAACATCCTCGACCGGATGGTTCCCGCCTCTCGGTCGACCCAGGCCCACAGGTAGTGCTTCACGTCATCGGTGTAGTCCTCGGGGTCGGCGGCGAGCACCTCGTCCACCGACGCAAGATCGTAGATCGAGAAGTCCGGCGCCCAGTCCGACCGGGCCCGCACGACCGCGAACTCGCCGTCCGGTCCGTCGTCGTAGGACACCCCGACGATGCCCGCCGGCACCTGCAGGGTGCGTACCGGGGTGCCCTGGCGCTTCAGCCACCACGCCGCGCCGACCGTGGGATGGCCCGCGAACGGCAGTTCCGTTGTGGGCGTGAAGATGTGCGCCCGCGCTGTTGCCTCGCCCGCGGCAGGGAGGTCGATGAATATCGTCTCGCTGTAGCCGAGTTCGGTCGCGATGGCCTGTCGGTCCGACGGCTCCGCCGCCGAGGCGTCCACCACGCCCAGAGGATTGCCGTAGTTCCCGTCGGAGTCGGTGAACACACGCAGCACGGTCACGTCGATCGCCATGCTCTCGATGCTACGACGTTTCGAAGCGCCTCAGGTGGCGCTGCGTTCGTCGGCGCCCATCGCGTCAAGCACCGCGACACGGGTGCCCACCGACCCGGTGATGGTCTGCTCGCTGATGCCGGCGCGCAGCAGGTTGCGCAGCAGATCCTGGTCGTACACGGCAGGTTCGGTGGAGTCGATGAACTTCTCGACGACCTCCACGAACCGGTCGGGGTCGTCGTGGAAGGGGAAGTGACCGGAACCGTCGAACACCTCGAGGCGGGAACCCGGCATCGCCGAGTGGGCCATGCGGGCGTGGCCGACGGGGATCACCGAATCGTGCGATCCCCAAATAAGTTGCACGGGAACGGATTCGGTGAGGTAACAGCGGTCCAGCATCGTCACCACCTGGCCGCGCCAGTCCACTACGGCGCGCAGCGTGCGGGCGAACGCCGACGACGCGGTCGGCTCGGGCAGGTCGGCGAGGATGCGGAGCATGTCGGGGATGTCGCGGCCCGCGGCGGTCTTGCCGAGCAGCGCGCCGCCCACACGGCCCACCGCCTGCAGCGCAGGCAACACCAGGGGGAGTCGCAACAGGGCGAGCGCTTCGGTACCCATCGGCATCGCCGCGATGCGCAACGCCACGTTGACGTCCTTGGTGACGCCGCCCGCGCCGACCAGGATCAGGCGGTCGACCAGCTGGGGGAACTGATAGGCGAACTGCATCGCGACCCCACCGCCCAGCGAGTGCCCGATCACGGTCACCCGTTCGACGTCGAGAACGCTGAGCAGGTCGCGCATCCCGTTGGCATACGCCGCGACCGAATAGTCGGCCCGCGGCTTGTCGGACTTGCCGTGGCCGAGGAGATCGGGGGCGATCACCGTGAACCGCTGCGCGAGAGCGGACTGCACCGTGCTCCACGTCGTCGAGTTGTCGCCGATGCCGTGGATCAGCAGGATCGCGGGACCGGATCCTGCCACGCGGAACGCACGGCGATAACCGTGGATGGTCCGGTAGTGCAGCGTCGGGGTGACCTCGCGCACCGGTCGTAGATGAGGCGTGCGGTCGGTCATGCCAACTCCTGTCAGGGCGTTGCGGTGCCGCCGTCACCCTCCGAGGGATCGTCACCGGCCTGCTCGGCCAGGAACTTCTCGAATTCGGCGCCCAGTTCATCGCCGCTCGGTAGGTCTTCGTCCCGGGCGAGCAGCGAACGGTTCTCCTGAGCTGCGACGAACGCATCGTACTGGCGCTCCAACGCGGTCACCACTTGAGCGACCTCGGTGCTGGACTCGACCTGCTCGTTGATCTTGGTGTGCACCTCGGCGGCGGCCTCACCGAGCGCGGCCAGCGGGATCTGCAGCGCAGCGGCCCGCGCGACCTCGGCCAGCAGCGCCTCCGCGGCGGGCGGGTAGTCGGTCTGAGCCAGGTAGTGCGGCACGTGCACCGTGAAGCCCATGGCCTCGTGGCCGTGCTGCGCCATCCGGAACTCGAGCAGATTCGACACGCTGCCAGGCACCTGAACCTCGCCGACCCAGGGCTCGTGGCCGGCGATCAACTCCTTGTCGGCGGCATGCGCCGTCATGGTCACCGGACGGGTGTGCGGCACCGCCATCGGGATCGTGCCCAGGCCGATCACCCGGCGGACGCCGAGCCGTTCCGACAGCAGTCGCACGGCGGTGACGAACCGCTCCCACTTGAGGTCCGGCTCGAGGCCAGCCAACAGCAGGAACGGCGTTCCGACGCTGTCGTGCAGCGCGTACAAGTTCAGTTCCGGCGTCTCGTAATGCGTGAAGTGGTCGGTCTTGAACGTCATCAGCGGACGGCGCGACCGGTAGTCGAGCAGATCGTCAATCGCGAACGACGCGACGAGTTCGGTGTCGAGCGCGTTCTTCAGGTGCTCGGCGGCAAGCTTGATCGCGTGCCCGGCATCGGAGAACCCCTCCAGCGCGTGGATCATCACCGGCCCGCGGCCGTCTGCCGCCGACAGCTGGGGTGCCGGGAACTCGAGTTCGTACATCCCGCTCTGGTCTGGCTGATACTGCTGCTCTGGACTGTTCGGATCGTCCGTCATCGTGCTTCGCCTCCTCACCACGCCCATGGGCCGATCGTCTGACCCGCGCCTGTTCACCCCAGTGTCCCGCACTCGGGCATCGGCGCCACGTCAGCCCCGGTACCCGTTGGCAACGTCGTCGAACCGGGAGGCATTCCGGAGCACTGCCGGGCCGACGCCGGTCGGGCACTATCGGGGGGTGTGGATCCGGTCGCTCGTGTGCGTCGCGCTCGCGATGGTCGCGGTCGGCTGCTCCCGCCAGGACGCGGCTCCGCGACCCTCGCAGCCCACGACGCAGGCGTCCGATGCGATCAGCGCGGCACCGGTCGCGCCGGACCGGCGGGTGGGTGCGCTGTTCCTCGGCGGTGAGACGCTGCACACGTGCTCGGGCTCGGTGCTGGACTCGGCGGCAGGCGACCTGATCCTGACCGCCGCACACTGCGTCGCCGACGGTGTCGACGCGTACTTCGTCCCGGGCTTCACTGGCGACGTCCAGCCCAACGACGCCTGGCACGTCGACGAGGTCTTCCTGGATCCGCGGTGGCTGGCAGATCAGAATCCGTTGGCGGACTTCGCGATTGGGCGCGTGAGCCGGGATGGCGGCGGGTCCGTCCGGGACGCCGCCGGCGGTGGCTACACATTAGGCCGGGCACCCGCGGTGGGCGCCGACGTCGCGGTCACCGGCTACCCGATGGGCGTCGGCGGCGGACCGATCGGCTGCCGTACGACGATCGCCGCCCACGACGAGACCTTCCCGTCGCTGCGGTGCGCCGGCCTGGTCGACGGGACCAGCGGGTCGCCGTGGGTGTCGGGTCGGACCGTCGCGGGCATCACCGGGGGATTGGACGGCGGGGGCTGCCACGACGACGTCTCCTACTCACCGCCGTTCGACGACGCCGTTGCCCGGTTGCTCGCCCGTGCAGAGGCCGGAGGCGAGGCCGACAGGGCGCCGGACGCGTTCGGTGACGACTGCTAGCGGCGGAACTGGCTGAGCGCGCGCAGCTTGTTCATCACGTCGAGCGCGGCGACCTTGTAGGCCTCGGAGAACGTGGGGTAGTTGAACACCGCGTCGACCAGGTACTCGACTGTGCCGCCGCAGCCCATGACCGCCTGGCCGATGTGCACCATCTCGGTGGCGTTGGTACCGAAGATGTGGACGCCGAGCAGGCGGAGGTCATCGGTGGAGACCAGCAGCTTGAGCATGCCGTAGGAGTCACCTGCGATCTGCCCGCGGGCAAGCTCGCGGTAGCGGGACACGCCCACCTCGTAGGGCACCGACTCCTTGGTGAGGTCGACCTCCGTGGCGCCGACGTAGGACACCTCGGGGATCGAGTAGATGCCGATGGGTTGCAGTTCGGTCATGCCCTTGCAGGGCTCGCCGAACGCGTGGTACGCCGCCAGCCTGCCCTGGTCCATCGACGTGGCGGCCAGCGCGGGGAACCCAATGACGTCGCCGACGGCGTAGATGTGGTCGACCTTCGTCTGGTAGTCGTCGTCGACGAAGATCCGGCCGCGTGCGTCGGCCTCGAGCCCCGCCGCGGGGAGGTCGAGGTGGTCGGTCTGACCCTGTCGCCCAGCGGAGTACATCACGGTGTCAGCCGGGATCTGCTTGCCGCTCGCCAGCGTGGTGACGGTGCCGCCCGTGCCGACGTCGACCGCGGTGACTTCCTCGCCGAACCGGAACGTGACCGCGAGGTCGCGCAGGTGGAACCGCAGCGCTTCGACGATCTCCGGGTCGCAGAAGTCGAGCATCGTGGCGCGCTTCTCGACCACGGTCACCTTGGTGCCGAGCGCGGCGAACATCGACGCGTACTCGATGCCGATCACGCCGGCGCCGACGACGACCATCGACGACGGGATGGTCTCGAGGTCCAGGATCCCGTCGCTGTCGAGGACGCGTTCGGTGTCGAAGTCGACGCCCGCCGGCCGGAGCGGCCTTGTGCCGGTGGCGATCACGATGTTGCGGCCCGCCAAGGTGATTCGCTCCGCGCGGGACGGATCCTCCACCACCAGGGAGTGCTCGTCGATGAAGCGGGCGTGACCCTCGTAGAGGTCGATGCGGTTGCGCATCAGCTGCGATCGGACGACGTCGATCTCCTTGCCGATCACGTGCTGGGTGCGGGCCAGCAGGTCGGCGGGGGTGATCTTCTCCTTGACCCGGTAGCTCGCCCCGTACAGCTCACGCTGGCTCATCCCGGTCAGATAGACGACGGCCTCGCGCAGGGTCTTCGACGGGATGGTGCCGGTGTTGACGCAGACCCCGCCGAGCATGCGGCCGCGTTCGATGATGGCGACCGACTTGCCGAGCTTGGCCGCGGCGATGGCGGCCTTCTGTCCGCCCGGGCCGGACCCGATGACGACGAGGTCGTACTCCTGCGTGGAACCCATGGGAGTAGTCCTACGCGGCCCGGGTCCCGGGAAGATGCCGTGGACGTCAACAACGCGTGAACATCACCACCGCCAGGGAGCCGGCCGGCTAGGGCATCGGAGTGTCGGAAACCGTTAGCAAACATAACGAAGGATTGATTTCCGAGAGAGGTCGGGATCTTTCTGCGAAAAGTGGGTTGGATCGTCAATTTCGTTGGGTACCCCGGCCACACAGCAAACGAGCGCCCCGGCGGCCGTCGGGACCCGAGCGGATTGGAACGTGACATGAGCACCGACGGACTGACCACCGAAGAACTCCTCGCCGAGAGCGCGATCGCGTTGCCGGACAAGGAAGTCGTCTCCATCCTCGACCTGAACGCCGACGTCGACGTCGCGATCGACGCGGCCTCGCCCATCGATCTGGCCGCCGCGGCCAATCTGAACGTCGCCGCGCCGATCGATGCGGCCGCCAGCGCGAACGTCTTGTCCGAAGGCTCCGGGGCGCAAGCGACCGTGGACCAGGGCGTCATGCTGGACCAGACGCTCGCCGCCGACGCCTTCGCCACGTCCAACCAGGTCAGCGACATCGGACAGGGGGGCATGGACACCGACGACGACGAGACCGGCACGGTCACCGATCCGAGCACCGACGGCACCGACGGAACGACCGACCCGGGCGGCGTGGTGACCGAACCCGCCATCGACACCAGCACCGGCGGGCTCCTCGACGGCAACCTGCTCAACGTCAACGTGAACGTCGACCTCGACACCGACCTGGCGGCCCCGATCAGTGGTGCGGTCGCCGCGAACGCCAACGTCGCCGCGCCCATCAACGCCGGTGTGGCGGCCAACATCGGCTCGATCGACTCCGATGCCATCGCCGATGCGCAGCAGGACGCGATCATCAACCAGAGCATCACCGGTGAGGCCAACGCGACGGCCAACCAGGACTCGACCATCTCGCAGGGCGACTCGACCGGCAGCACGGGCAGCACGGCGGGTGACTCCGGCAGCTCGGCGGGCAGCACCGGCGATGCCGGCTCGAGCAGCAGCTCGGGGGACTCGGGCGCCTGACGGCTGACCGACGAGCTGCGACCGCACCGGGAGAACTGAAATGACGGTGTCCACGCATGGATCGGAATCGGTCGACGCCGGTCCGAGGCGCGCCGACGGGGTCGAGCTGATCGGAGAGATGGCGGGATCCGGTTACCGGGTTCCGCCGTCTCTAGCTCGTCGAGCGGACGGGCAGACGGTCCAACTCACGCCGCTGCTCTACGCCATCCTTCGGGAGAGCGACGGGCACCACAGCTCCGCCGACATCGCCGCTGCGGTGTCGGAGTCGACCGGCCGAACGGTCAGTGCCGACAACGTCGACCACCTGGTCGACAAGCAGCTGCGGCCGCTGGGTCTGCTGGTGCGGGCAGACGGCGGACAGCCCGTACTGAAGAAGCGCAATCCGTTGCTAGGACTGCGCTTTCGCTACGCGGTGACCGATCCGGACCGCACCCGCCGCCTCACCGACCCGTTCCGCGTCCTGTTCCGGCCACGGGTTGTCGTACCGATGCTGGCTGCGTTCGCCGTCGTGTGCTGGTGGGTCTTCCTCGAGAAGGGCCTGGCGTCGGCGGCCTATGACGCCTTCGAGCGTCCGGGGCTGCTGATCCTGGTCTTCGCCGTCACCATCGCGTCCGCGGGCTTCCACGAGTTCGGGCACGCCGCGGCAGCGCGGTACGGCGGCTCCACGCCCGGGGTCATGGGCGTCGGCCTCTACCTGGTGTGGCCGGCGTTCTACACCGACGTCACCGACTCCTATCGCCTCGGCCGGGCCGGTCGGGTGCGCACCGACCTCGGCGGGCTCTACTTCAACGCGATAGTCGCCGTTGGCATCACCGCACTGTGGTGGTGGCTGCGCTACGACGCCCTGCTGCTCGTCGTCGCGACTCAGATCCTGCAGATGCTGCGCCAACTGGCGCCCATGGTGCGTTTCGACGGCTACCACGTGCTCGCCGACCTCACGGGCGTGCCCGACCTGTACTCGCGCATCAAGCCGACACTCCTCGGCGCGCTGCCGTGGCGGTGGGGTGACCCCGGTGCCCGCCTGCTCAAGCCCTGGGCCCGGATTCTGGTCACCTGCTGGGTGATCGTGGTGATCCCGCTCCTCCTCAGCGCGCTCGCCGCGGCCGTCATCGCGCTTCCACGTCTGATCGGCACCGCGTGGGCGAGCCTGGGCAGACAGCAGGACGTGCTCGGTACGGCGTGGGCCGAGGGCGACATGGTCCAGGCCACCGCACGGGTGCTGGCGATGGTGGCCATCGTCATCCCCGTCGCCGGTGTGCTCTACATGCTGATCCGGTTCGTCCGGCAGTCGAGTTCCGCGGCGTGGACGAGTACCGAGGGCAAGCCGGTGAGGCGAATCCTGGTCGCAGCATTGGGCGTCGCCGTCGTCGGCGCGGTGGGCTACGCCTGGCTGCCGCGGGAGGACAACTACCGGCCGATCAGCCCGGACGAGCGGGGCACGATCGGCGACATCGTCTACGCGTTGGACAGCGATCGGATCGCCGAACCGGTCACCGGGGACGTCGCACCCCGCGCGGTGTCGGCTCCCACCCTCTTCAAGGGCAAGCAGGGTGTCCTGCAGGCGGTTTGGGACACAAATACCCCGCGCCCGGTCAAGCGGGCACCCGAACTCGCCGTCATCCTCGTACCGAAGGCGCCCGCGGCGCCCGGCGGCGGCGGCGGTGGATACGCCGCCACCGCGGCGACCCCCGGCGCAGACCAGGGCTGGGTCTTCCCGGTCGACAAGCCACTGGCCCCCGGCCCGGGTGACACGCAGGCGCTGGCGGTCAACACCACCGACGGCACCACGGAGTACGAGGCCGCGTTCGCCATGGTGTGGACCACCGACGAGACCGATGTCACGAACGTCAACGAAGCCCAGGCCTACGCGTCGTGTTCGTCGTGTTCGGCCGTGGCCGTCGCGTTCCAGGTCGTCTTCGTCATCGACGAGGACGAGGCGGGCGACAACGTAGTAGCGCCGCAGAACCTCGCCGGCGCGCTGAACTACGACTGCGTGAACTGTCTGACCTACGCGCTGGCCCGGCAGTTGTTCGTCACGCTCGACGAGCCGCTGTCGGAGGAGGCGATGGCCGAACTCGACGCCCTGTGGACGGAGATCGCCGCCTACGGCGAGGCCATCGAAGCGGGCGAGGTGCCGCCGGAGGAGATCGAAGCCCAGCTCGATGCCTACGAGACCAGGATCAAGGCCATCGTGGAGGCGGATCAGCCGGGAACGTTCCCCACCTCGACGGCGACCGCGGACGCGACCACCAGTGCGCCCAGCAGCACCGCACCGTCGTCGACGGCGGCATCGGTCGCACCGACGGCGCCGAGCGCACCTGCGGACGTTCCCGTCGAGGGGTCGACGGTCGCGGAGCCCAGCGCGTCGACCGAACCGACGGCCGATCCGACCGCGACGAACGAGGTCACCGCGCCGACGGGGACTGCGCCCACCGGCACGGCCACCGACGGTTCGACGACCACGGGGTCGACCACCGACGGCGGCACGACCGGTGGCTCCACCACGGACGGCTCCACCACCGGCGGCACGGATTCGGCGGGAACCGGTTCCACGGACGGCTCGGGTTCGTCGCCGTAGGCGGCGACCCGGCAGATCCATCCCCAGTCGCGGGTTCGTCCACAGCGGGCACCCGTCGGCGGGTTCGCGGCACGGGTTTCGACGGTGCCGTGCGGTGACCTTGGTCCATGACGACCTCACCCGACTCCGACTTCCACCTGAATCGACCTGGGGCGCTGATCGCCGCGCTACCCGCCGTGCTGGGCTTCGTCCCCGAACAATCGCTCGTCCTGGTCACCCTCGACCGCGGCGAGCTGGGCTGCGTGATGCGCGTGGACCTCGACACGGCCCTCGACGACCACTTGGCACACCTGGCCGAGGTGGCTGCGAGGGGAGCGCCCGAGGCGGCCATAGCGGTCATCGTGGACGAGCTGGGTGCGGGCTGCCGCATGTGCAACGACGACCACCGATTCCTCGCCGAGGTACTCACCGACGCCCTGGACGGCCAGGGCATCGAGTTGCGCGACGTCCACGTCGTCGAGCGGATCGCCGCCGGTGCGCGGTGGCATTGCGCCGACGGGTGCGGCCGCGGTGGGTCCGTGGAGGATCCGTCGTCCTCGCCGGTGGCCGCGGCGGCCGTGCTGGACGGCCGCCGGCTCTACCAGCGCCGCTCCGAACTGCAGGACGTGATCGCCATCTCCGACGCGGACCACACCGCGGCGCTCGAGGCCGCGATCGTCGAGGCGATGGCGGCACGCGCCAAACGGCCACGCGACGACGCGGCCACGCGGGCGGACGTCGAAGCGGCGATGGTCGCCGCGTCGGCGGCGGCGCGGGGCGAGCGGCCGTCGGACGCCGATGCCGCACGCCTGGCGTGTGCGCTGCGCAATCCACACGTGCGCGACGTGCTCTACGCGCTGGCGGTGGGATCGAAGGCCGCACAGGGGGAGTCGCTGTGGTCGACGTTGGCGCGCAGCCTGCCGAGCCCGTGGCGCGCCGACGCACTGGTGCTGTTGGCGTTCTCGGCCTACGCCCGTGGCGACGGCCCGCTGGCGGGCATCTCGCTGGATGCGGCGATCGACTGCGATCCGACGCACGAGATGGCCCGGATGCTCGACGAGGCACTGCAGCGGGGGATGCGCCCGGAACAGATCCGCGAACTCGGGCTCAGCGGGTTCCGCGTGGCAGCGCGGATCGGCGTGTCGCTGCCGCCGCGTCAGCCCTTCGACCGACGGGCCGGTTAGACCTTCTCGACCTTGACCGCGTGGGCCATGTCGTGGGGGAGTTCGACCTGCTCGTGGCCGGGGATGACGATCATGACGCTGCCGTGTTCGCCGACCTGAACCGTCACACGGGCATTCGGCACGACGCCGGCATCCTTGAGCCTGCTGATCAGCCCGATGTCGCCTTGCACGTGCTCGGTCAGCTGACGGACGCGCACGGCGATCGGGAAGCCCACCGGTAGTTCGGTGAGCCGCACCAGGTTCATGTCCTCGGCGTTGGGGTGCGTGACGCCCAGATCCGACAGGCCGGGGATCGGGTTGCCGAACGGCGACGTCGTGGGGTTGTCCAGCACGCGCACCAGCCGGCGCTCGACGTCCTCGCTCATCACGTGTTCCCAGCGACAGGCCTCGGCGTGGACTTCCTCCCAGGGCAGTCCGATGACGTCGACCAGCAGCCGCTCGGCGAGCCGGTGCTTGCGCATCACGGAGACGGCCAGCGCGCGGCCCTTCTCGGTCAGTTCCAGGTGACGGTCGCCCGCCACGTGCAGCAGGCCGTCGCGCTCCATGCGGGACACGGTCTGGCTGACGGTCGGGCCGCTCTGCTCGAGGCGTTCGGCGATGCGGGCGCGCAGAGGCACCACGCCCTCTTCTTCGAGGTCGTAGATGGTCCGCAGATACATCTCGGTGGTGTCGATGAGATCGTTCATGGTGCCGCCCTCCGTCGCGGTCGAGTCTACCGGTGACGGACGTTGATCTGGGGTCCATCGCGCTCGCGTCACAATGTGATGCCCGCCGCGGGGTCGCGGCGGGCATCAACGGTGGTGTGCTTCGGCGCCTCTCGGCGCTGGGTGTCAGCTGGCGTAGGAGCGGAGTCGCTCGGCGCGATCGCCGTGGCGCAGCTTCGCCATGACCTCGCGCTCGATCTGACGGACCCGCTCGCGGGACAGCCCGAACAGCTTGCCGATCTGGTCCAGTGTGCGGGGCTGTCCGTCGTCGAGCCCGAAGCGCAGCCGGATCACCTGCTGCTCGCGCTCGTCGAGAGTGGCCAGCACGTGGCGGATGTCGGTGTGCAGCAGCTCGGAGATCACGGCGTTCTCGGCCGACATGGCCTCCGCGTCCTCGATGAAGTCACCCAGCGGTGCCTCCTCGTCGCTGCCGACCGGCATGTCCAGGCTCACCGGGTCGCGGCTGTGCTCGAGCAGATCGGCGATCTTCTCGGCCGGGATGCCCGACTCCTCGGCCAGTTCCTCGTCGGTGGCCTCACGGCCGAGGTTCTGGTGCATCTCGCGCTTGATGCGCGCCAGCTTGTTGACCTGCTCGACGAGGTGGACGGGAAGCCGGATGGTGCGGCTCTGGTCGGCCATGCCACGCGTGATCGCCTGGCGGATCCACCACGTCGCGTACGTCGAGAACTTGAAACCCTTGGCGTAGTCGAACTTCTCCATCGCGCGGATCAGGCCGAGGTTGCCCTCTTGGATCAGGTCGAGCAGCGGCATGCCGCGACCGGTGTAGCGCTTCGCCAGCGAGACGACCAGTCGGAGGTTGGCCTCCAGTAGGTGCCTGCGGGCGGCCTCACCGTCGCGGGCCACTGCCGCCAGGTCGCGCTTGCGTGCGTCGCCGAGCCGCTTCTTGGTAGCCAGCAGGTGTTGCGCGTACAGACCCGCCTCGATGCGCTTGGCCAACTCGACTTCGTCGGCAGCCGTCAGGAGGGCGGTCTTGCCGATGCCGTTCAGATACACGCGCACCAAGTCGGCGGCTGGGCTCTGGCTGTCCAAATCGGAATCTATACGGCTTGCGGTGGCAACCATTCAAGGCCTCCTGCTCGGCTGGAACTGTCATGGACTACAACGTCGTGATGGTCCAAAGAGTTCCCCGGGATTGCCGCTTACACACGTCCTGAGCTGCTGTTTTTCACCCTCGACCTGAGAATGTCCTGAGAAGTGGGCAAGATCTTCCTCAGTCGGGAACGTCGAACCGCGGCGGTGCCGGTTCGGCTTGGGAGATCGGTGCGCGATAACCCTGTAGGGCCGGCCGTTCCGCGGTGGGGAAGAGCGGAATCTTGCGCCGGTTGTCGAATCGACGTGGTTCCTCGGCCGTGCGCGGAGGACGGTCGTTGGCGATCAGCACGGCGATCCAGGGCAGCGGAATCGAGGCGACGAGGATCGCCAGCGAGATGAGTCCGTTGTGCCAGATGCCGTAGGCACCAGCAGCGAGCAGCAGCGCCGGGATGCGGAAGGACATGATCTTGAGGTACTTCCGCACCCGCTCACGGTGCTGCTCCTCGTAGGGAATTGCCGCACGAGTGATGAGAACCGGCCGACCATCGTCGTCGAAACTCAGCTCTTCGCCGTGTTTCATTACTCCACTGTTCCACACTGCGAGCCATTGAAACGGTCCGGTTTCTTACCGAACTCTTGCCGGGCACAATGGAGTCATGCAGACCGAGACCATCGAACGCACTGACACCGACGAACGGGTCGACGACGGTACCGACGACGACACCCCCAAGGTCTTCCACTACGTGAAGAAGAACAAGATCGCCGAGAGCGCGGTGATGGGAACGCACGTCGTCGCACTGTGCGGCGAGGTGTTCCCGGTGACGAAGTCCGCCAAGCCCGGTTCTCCGGTCTGCCCGGACTGCAAGCGGGTGTACGAGTCGCTCAAGAAGTAGCGGCAGGCGCGTCGGGGGCCGCGGTGGTCTTCGCTTCCCCGGCGTGTGAGCCGACGTCCGAGACCTTCTGCGCGCCACCCGACCTCGCTTCGGTCTTCTGCTCAAGCCAGCCCCGCAAGCGGCGCGCGTGGGTCTCGGGGGCCGGCCACTCCTCCTGGATCGCAGCGTTCAGTTCGGCGCCGATCATGATGGAGAAGCCGAGGAAGAATGCGAAGAGCAGGAAGGCGATCGGCGTCGCGAGTGCCCCGTAGGTGTAGCCCGTACCGGTGATCCAGGTCAGGTAGATCCGCAGTCCCAGGGTCGCCACCAGGAACACCGCGGCGGCCAGCAGTGAACCCCAGACGAGGCGTTGCGTCGGGAGCGGCCGGGGCAGTGACACCCGGTAGAGCAGCGTCATGGCGATGACGAGCCCGAGGAACAGCACCGGGAAGTAGCCGTAGCGCAGGACGCTGTCCCAACTCTGCGGGATGTATTCGGCGATCTTGAGTGGTCCGAGCGCGACAAACGGCGCCATCGCGATGATGCCGACGAGCATGATGATGTAGAGCCCCAACGCGTAAAAACGTTGTCGCACAGGGTGTCTCAGCGGCGTCTGATCGTGTGCCTCCACGACCGAGTCGACGAACGCCGAGACCGCCGACGATCCGGCCCACAGCGAGATCACGAACCCCAGGGACACGACCTCACCGCGGGCGCCCGCCACGATGTCGGAGATCGTCGGCTCGATGATCTCGCTGACCACGTTGTCCGAGAACAGGTTGCCCGCCGTGGCGATCAACTGGTTCTCGATGGTGAGCAAGGTGTTGGGCCCGAACAGCGGGGCGATGTAGACCAAGCTGCCCAGCATCCCGAGCAGCAGAGGGGGAAGCGACAGAGCACACCAGAACGCGGCTTGTGCCGACTCGGCGAATATCGAGTCGTCCCAACTCTTCGACAGAGTGCGCTTGAAGACCCGCCAAAGATGATGCTTGGACGGCTTCACGCGGGAAGGCTGGTCAGTCATGTCCAGACCAGCATTCCCGACGCGAGACGTTCATGCCCGTGCGGGCGCGCGAATCCGTCAGGATTCGAGCGGGCTTACCTCGATCACCGCGGCCAGCTCGACGAGCTTGGCCTCGTGTTCGTTTGCGTGATGCTGGCAGAACAACAGCTCAGCACCCGACGGCAGTACCGCTCGGACGCGGGCGGCCGCGCCGCAACGGTCACAGCGATCAGCCCGAGTTAGTTCTGGGCTGGTCAGAGTTGCGTTCATGGCTCCTCCTCCGGTCTCGCGTAGCTCTACTGTGTCAGACGTTTGGGCGTTCGGCGTTGTTCCCCAGACGTTCACCGGTGTGTCGTGTCTCACCTAGTACCCCGGTTGCCGGCCCCGCACACTGGGCGGATGATCACGACTTCGGCATTGCTGGTGCACCTGTGCACGACCGAGGAGTGGGACGAGGCGCTCGCCGCGGGCGAGCGTCGTCCGCCGTCGTTGAGCGAGGCCGGTTTCGTCCACCTCTCGGCGCCCGGCCAGGTGCACCTGCCCGCCAATCGGCTGTACGCCGGGCGCTGTGACATGCTGCTTCTCTGGTGTGACCCGGACGCGTTGGGTGCCGAGATCCTATGGGAGCCGGGCGTGCCCGGCGATCCCGAGGCCATGCGCTTCCCGCACCTCTACGGTCCGTTGCCCGCCGCCGCTGTGACGGAAGTCACCTCTTACGCACCGGGCGACGACGGTCGTTTCCCGCCGATCGCTCAGTCATCGACGTAGGCGTCGGCCTCGATCTCGATCAGCAGGTCCGGTGCGATCAGCGCCGACACCTCGACCATGGTGGCGACCGGCCGGACGTTGCCGAAGACCTCGCCGTGCACCACGGCGACCTCGCGCCACGACGACACGTCGGTGACGAACATGCGGGTGCGTACGACGTCGGTCAGCGCCGCCCCGCACTCGGCGAGCGCCGCCTCGATGCGGCGCAGGATCTCGCGGGTCTGCGCGCCGACGTCATCGCCCGGGGCCGTGGTGCCGGCGACGACCACCAGCGGACCCACCCGGACCGCACGCGAGTACCCGACCTCGTCCTCGAAGGGCGACCCGGACGACACGTTGATCCGGCGCACCGGTGGGCTCACGCCGGCAGCGCCTCGACGATGGACATTGGACCCGGGGTCGCGATGACGCGTTTGAGCCGGAACCCACCACGCGCCAGGAGGTCTGCGTACTCGCGTGCAGTGCGCTCGCGGCCGCCGGCGTGCACGAGCATCTCGAGGTCGAGCAGCATCCCGGGGTGCGGTGGTGCGCCTTCGGGCAGCACCATCTCGAATAGCAGGAGCTTGCCGCCATCGGCGATCGCGGTTCGGACGTTGCGCAGGATCGCCACTGCCTCCTCGTCGTCCCAGTCGTGGATGACGGTCTTCATCACGTAGGCGTCGGCGCCGTCGGGCACCGAGTCGAAGAACGACCCGTCCTCGACGGTGCACCGGTCGGCGACTCCTGCTGCCGCCAGGATCGGTCGGGCGCCCTCGACGACCGTTGGCAGGTCGAACAGCACGCCCCGCGCCGTGGGCGTCTGGGTCAGGATCTTCGCGAGCAGGGCGCCGTGGCCGCCGCCGACGTCGACGACGAGCTTGCGGTCCGCGAAATCGTAGAGGGGGACCGCGGTTTCGATGGCGACGGCGGACACGCCGGTCATGGCGTCGTTGAACACTGCGGCGTACTCCGGATTGGACTCGAGGTAGTCCCAGGCCGACATGCCTCGGAGGGCCTCCACGGCCGTCTGCCCGGTCCGCACCGAGTGCATCAGCCGGCTCCAGTGCTCCCAGTGCTCGGCGCGTCCGACGAGCTTGATCATTGGAGCCATCGACCCCTCGTGGTCCGATCGCAGCGCCTGCCCGACGCGGGTCAGGGCGAACCGTCCGTCGCGGCGCAGCGTCAGCACGCCGTTGGCGGCCAGCGCCCGCATCACCCGGTACGTCGCGTCGGGTTTGGCGTCGACCAGTTGGGCGACGTCGTCGGCGGTGCGCGGTCCGTCCCGCAGGGCGTCGGCGATACCGAGTTCCGCTGCGATGTAGAGCGCCTGGGTCAGCCATGCGCCCTGGGCCATCTCGAGTAGGACGATGTTGGGCGGCACGGCGGCTCGGCTCGCGTCGGTGAGCACCGAACGCACGCGTCCGATGCCGTCGATCAGCCAGGCGGGGGGCGCCTTGGGTTTGCTCGGCACGGTCATAGACCCTATCGGCGGGTGACGTCCGTCACAACGATCGAAAACGCAGGTTGACAGGTCTGCGCCCGAGTGTAACGGCGGTTCCCTAGACTGCCGGTATGGCAATCCTGTCTGGCTTCGCGCCGTGGATCGTGTACTGGGTCCTGGTGGGCAACGTCCCCTTCACCGCCGCCGTGTTGGTGGCGCTCGCGGTCGCCGTGGGTGCGCTCGTCGTCAGCCGCCGGCGCCGGGCGCCGGGCGGCACGCTCGAAATCGGTTCCGTGGCAATCTTCTTCGTGCTCGCCGTGGTGACGTTCATCGCGAGCGAGTCATTCGTGGAGCGGTGGATCCAGCCGTTGAGCAGCGCGGGCATCCTGCTCGTCGCATTGACCGGCGTCCTGGTGGGCAAGCCGTTCGTGCGCGAGTTCGCCGAGACCGATCAGCCCAAGGAGGTGCTCAACAGCGATCTGTTCGAACGGATCACCACGCTGGTGACGTGGATCTGGGTGGCGGCGTTCGCCGGGATGACGGTGTCGTCGGCGATCCCGCCGATCGTGCAGGGCGATGCGACCGTCCGGGACGCCGGGACGCCGCTGTCGTTCGTCTGCTACTGGGTGATCCCGTTCGTGCTGTTGGCCGCGGCCGTGCTGGCGGGCCGGGTGCTCACCGACCACATGGTGGCCGAGGCCACCAGCCCGCACACGGTGCGGCGCAGCTCGTTCGTCGCGTTCAAGGAACTCGGCATCGACGAGCTGCTGTACCTGGCGAAGGAGAAGGCCGACCGCGAGGTCGGTGCGGGCATGGAGGCCTACGCCGTGCAGGTCGGCGGCAAGGGGGTCCCGTTGACCGGTGACGAGTCCCGCGAGTCCTGGCCGGTGTCCTACAAGGTGCGCGAGCGGCGCTGAATCCAGCGCCGCCCTCGCAGTTCCTAGTCCAGGTAGTCGCGCAGCACCTGAGAACGGCTGGGGTGGCGCAACTTCGACATCGTCTTGCTCTCGATCTGGCGGATGCGCTCTCGCGTGACGCCGTAGACCTGGCCGATCTCGTCGAGGGTGCGGGGCTGCCCGTCGGTGAGGCCGAAGCGCAGCCGGACCACGCCTGCCTCGCGCTCGGACAGCGTCTCCAGCACCGACTGCAGCTGATCCTGCAGCAGGGTGAAGCTCACCGCGTCAACGGCCACCACGGCCTCGGAGTCCTCGATGAAGTCGCCGAGCTGGCTGTCGCCCTCGTCGCCGATCGTCTGGTCCAGCGAGATCGGCTCACGCGCGTACTGCTGGATCTCCAGCACCTTCTCGGGCGTGATGTCCATTTCCTTGGCCAGCTCTTCTGGCGTGGGCTCGCGGCCCAGGTCCTGGAGCAGCTCGCGCTGGATGCGGCCGAGCTTGTTGATGACCTCGACCATGTGCACCGGGATGCGGATGGTGCGGGCCTGGTCGGCCATGGCGCGGGTGATGGCCTGGCGGATCCACCACGTGGCGTACGTGGAGAACTTGTAGCCCTTGGTGTAGTCGAACTTCTCGACCGCGCGGATCAGGCCGAGGTTGCCCTCCTGGATGAGATCCAGGAACGCCATGCCACGACCGGTGTAGCGCTTGGCCAGCGACACCACCAGACGCAGGTTGGCCTCGAGCAGGTGGTTCTTCGCCCGGTCGCCGTCACGCTGAATCCACTGGTAGTCACGACGCACCTGCGTCGTGATCTTCTCGCCCTTCTCGGCGAACTCGGCGAACTTCTGCGTCGCATAGAGGCCGGCCTCGATGCGCTTGGCCAGCTCGACCTCTTCCTCGGCGTTCAGCAGGGCGACCTTGCCGATCTGCTTCAGGTACGCGCGGACCGAGTCGGCGGAGGCGGTGAGTTCGGCGTCCTTGCGGGCCTGGCGCAGCGCCTCGGATTCCTCTTCGTCCCATACGAAGTCACCGGAGGCCTTGTCCTTCTCGGTCGGCTCGGTGATGTCCTCGTCGGCTTCCTCGGCATCGGCCTTCGCGGGCTCGGCGACCTTGGCCACCGGCTTGTCGGTAGGCGCCACCTCGGCGTCGTCACCGTCGAGGTCGTCGAGTTCGAGATCGGCTTCCTCGACCTCGATGTCGGCCGGTTCGCCTTCGAGTACGTCGGCACCGTCGAGTTCGGTCGACTCGACGTCGTCCTCGGCACCCTTCTTGGCTGCGTCGGTCTTGGCGCGCGGTGCGCGGCCAGCGGCCTTCTTCGCGGCTGCTGGGGAATCGGCCTTGGCGCGAACCGACTTCGTCGCCTTCTTCGCGGGAGCCTTGGCAGCTGCCTTCTTGGCCGGCGCCTTCGTGGCCGCGCGCTTCGCAGGCTCTTCGGTGTCGTGCTCTACCTTCGTCGCTGCCACGGGCACCCCTTCGGTCTTGCGGTCGGTGGCGTGGGCGTGCGCCACCGAAAAATTAGTCGGCTGTCGAATGCTGGCGTGATATCAGTTCGGATACGCGCCGCTAGCGTTGTGCGGCCGCCGGAGACCATTGTAACGACAGAGTGGGCAACCGCCCGCCTCGCTGGCGATTTCTCGATCCGGGCGAGCCTCCGGGTATGTGCCGTCTGAGCCACTTCATAGCCAGAATCCGGCCGTCGCGCACGAGATAGTCGCCCGGTAGGGAGCGCGAACCTCGACCAAGTGCGTATATCGTGGACGAGAACCGATCACGCCCGTCGAAGCGATGAATGCCATCTTCTTTGCTGTCTGGGATGATCGGAGACGTGCCGGGGGGAACCGTCATCCGTACCGAGGATTCGCATGCAGTGGACGCGCTGCTGGCGGCCGCGTCCGTGGGTCCCTGCGCGTTGGTCATCGGCGGCGAACCCGGCATCGGCAAGACCACGCTGTGGGCCGAGGCGGTGGAGCTGGCCCGCGCGAAGGGTCATCGCGTGTTGACGGCGCGCTCGGGTGAGGCCGAATCGGTGCTCGCCTACGCCGCGGTCGCCGATCTGCTCGCCGACGTCGAGGACCGGGTGCTCGATCAGCTGCCCGAGTTGCAGCGCCTGGCCGTCGACCGCGTGCTGTTGCGGGCCGACGGCGACGGACCGCCCACCGACCAGCGCGTCACCGCCGCGGCCCTGGTGTCGATCGTGTGGACGTTGGCCGCCTCCAGTCCCGTCCTCGTGGCGATCGACGACGCACAGTGGCTGGACTCGTCGAGCCAGTCGGTGCTCGACCTCGCCATGCGCAAGATGACCTGGCGGGTCGGTGTCGTGCTCACCGAGCGCACGCCGTCGGACGACGCAGTGGCCGCCCCCTGGCTGACGATGAGCGTGCCAGGGGCAGTGCGCCGCATCCGCGTGCGTCCGATGTCGCCCGCGGCACTACAGACCATGATCCAGGCCAGGTTCGGCCGCGCGCCCTCGCGCTCGACGCTGCTCCGCATCTCCGAGGCATCGCGCGGAAATCCCTTCTTCGCACTGGAGCTGGCGCGGGCGGTCGACGGGCAGTCGATCGGCGGCGAGCCCGTGCTGCCCGGCACGCTCGCCGACCTGATGCAGTTGCGCACCGGGCACTTCGGCGAAGCCGTCCGCGACATGCTGCTGGCCGCGGCATGCGTCGCCGATCCCACGGTCGGGCTGCTGGCCGAGGCGACCGGATCGACGACGCAGCGCGTTCTGGAGCTGCTCGACCAACCCGGCCGCGAGGGCATCGTCGTCGTCGACGACGACCGGGTGCGGTTCACGCACCCGTTGCTGGCCCGTGGCATCTACACCCAGGCGGGGCCGGCACGGCGCCGCCGCATGCACCGCGCGTTGGCCGCCGTGGAGTCGCAGCCCGAACTGAGGGCGCGGCACATGGCGCTCGGTGCGGCCAGCGCCGACTCCGAGACCCTCCGCGCGCTCGACACCGCGGCGGACTCCGCGAGTGCCCGCGGTGCCGTGGCCGCGGCAGCCGAACTGATGGAACTGGCGATCACGCTGGGCGGCGACACGTTCACCCGCCGGCTGCGGGCTGCGACGTACGCGCTGCAGTCGGGTGACGCGCATCGCTCTCGCGCGCTGCTGAAGCCCGTCGCCGCGGCCATGCCATCCGGTGCGCAACGGGCATCGGCCCGCCTCGTGCTGGCCGACACCTGGCTTTACGACAACAGCTTCGTCGAGGCGGTGGATCTGCTGACCTCAGCGGAGGCCGACGCCGCGGCGGCACCCGAACTCCTGGTCCAGACGTACCTGCGCTCGACGCTGGTCCACACGATGACGGGCCGCTTCGCCGAGGGCCTGCGCTACGCCGATCTGGCGGTCGCCGAGGCGGAACGCCTCGCCGTGCCTGCCCTGCTCAGCCAGGCCCTGACGGCGCGAGTGTCGGTGGCGACGGGCGTAGGGCTGGGCCGCGACGAAGCGGCACTGCAGCGGGCTTTGGAGCTGGAAGACCCGGAGGCCGACGTACCGGTCGCCTTCCGGGCGCGCGCAGCCGACGCGGTGACCCTGGCGTGGCTGGGACGGCTGGAGGAAGCCCGCACGAAGCTGCTCGCGATGCGCCGGCAGTGCATCGACCGTGGGTCGGACGCCGACCTCGTGCACGTGTCGCGCCACCTCGTCATGGCCGACGTCTGGCTCGCGCGGTACGGCGCGGCCGAGGTGGTCGCCGACGACATGGTGCGGCGCGCCGAGCAGCTGGGCAGCGACCACGCGATCGCCCAGGGACGCGCACAACGCGCCATGGTGTGGGCGTATCAGGGCCGAGAAGGCCCCGCCCGCAACGAGTCCGACGCCGCCATCGAGGCGGCGAAGCGGTGCGGGGTGCCGTCGCTGGCGAGAGGCCCCCGGTTCACGCTCGGCTTCCTGGAGGTCTCCCGGGGCGCCTACGACGAGGCTCTGGTCGTGCTCGAACCGCTACTGGCCGCGTTCACGCCGGGGCAGGGGACCGAGATCGTGTCGTCCTGGCATCTGCCCGACGCGGTCGAGGCGATGGTCAACCTCGGCCGGCTCGAGGACGCGGAACCGCTCGTCGTGGCGCTCGAGCGCAACGGCGCCGAACTCGACCGGCCCTGGATGCTGGCGGTCGGCGCGCGATGCCGGGCGATGCTGCAGGCGGCGCGCGGGGATCTCGAGGCCGCCGAGGCATCGGTCGCGCGGGCCATGACTGCGCACGACCGGCTGCCCATGCCCTTCGAGCGGGCCCGCACGACGCTGTTCGCCGGGCAGCTGGCACGCAGGCGACGCCGCAAACAGGTGGCCTCGCAGACCCTGACCTCGGCGATGCGGGCGTTCGGAGCGATTGGGACGCCACTGTGGGAGGAGCGGGCCCGCACCGAACTGGCGCGGGTCACCGTGACGAGGGGTCGTGCGTCGAGCCTCACGCCGTCGGAGGCCAGCGTCGCGCGGCTGGCGGCGGCGGGACGATCCAACCGGGACATCGCCGCCGCGCTGTTCATCACGCCGAAGACCGTCGAGCACAACCTCACCCGGGTGTACCGCAAGCTCGGCATCCGGGCGCGTGCGGAACTCGCCAGGCACGCCGATGCCTTCGGGGACGACTGACGTCAGCCCAGCGGGATGTCGATCCCGGCTGCCAGCGCGGCGCCGACCTCGGCCGCCATCGCGGCGCCGACGATGCCCGCGGAGTTCTGCAGCGTGGCCGCCACCACCGGGGTCCGGTTCTTCAGCAGCGGGATCCACTTGTCGGCCTTGCGGCTGATGCCGCCGCCCGCGATGAACAGGTCGGGCCAGATCGCATTCTCGATGACCATGAGAACCCTGGTGACCTCCTGCGTCCAGCGCTCGTAGGTCCACTCCTTGCGGTCCTTGACCGACGAGGCGGCGCGGTGCTCGGCTTCCTTGCCGCTGACCTCGAGGTGGCCGAACTCGGTGTTGGGCAACAGCTTTCCGTCGTGGATGACTGCGGAGCCGATGCCGGTGCCGAAGGTCAGCAGGACGATCACGCCGGTGTTGTCGCGGCCGGCGCCGAACTTCTCCTCGGCGAGGCCCGCGGCGTCGGCGTCGTTGAGCACCGTCACCTGTTGCCCGCCTAGTTCGGCCGAGATGACGTCGCGGGCGTTCACGCCGATCCAGCCCTTGTCGACGTTCGCCGCGGTGCGCACGATGCCGTTGGTGACCACACCGGGGTAGGTGACGCCCAGGGGGCCGGTCCAGTCGAACTCCCGGACCACCGCGGCGACGGTCTTGGCCACGGCGTCCGGGGTCGACGGCTGCGGGGTCGCGAGCTTGAAGCGCTCGCCGACCAGCTCGCCGGTGTCGAGGTCGACGATGCCGCCCTTGACGCCGCTGCCGCCGACGTCGACGCCGAACCCGCGGCGTTGCGGCGCGGCGGTCCCGGGATCCGGGGCCGGTGTGTCGCTGGCGGTCATGAGCACTCCTCTTCGAGAGGTCGGCGGTGAGACGCGAACCACAACACTAGTGGGTGGGCAATTCGCATGTCGGGCTGCTGCGCAAGCAGATCCGGTTTTGTGCTGCGATGTGTGGGTGACCGACAACGACCTCGACCCGATCGCCCTGCGCACAGTCGCCGAAGACCTCGCCACCGAAGCCGCGGACTACGTGCGTCGTCGGCGCCTCGAGGTGTTCGGCGACGATGCCACCGCGAGCGGTTCGGCGGTGCGATCGAAGTCGACGCCCACCGACCCGGTGACGATCGTCGACACCGAGACCGAGCGGCTGCTGCGCGAGCGGCTGGACGTGGTGCGGCCGGGGGACGCGGTGCTCGGCGAGGAGGAGGGCGGCTCGGCGATCGGCGAGCCGGGCCGTCCGGTGTGGGTGCTCGACCCGATCGACGGCACGGTCAACTTCCTCTACGGCATCGAGTCCTACGCCGTCTCGGTCGGCGTCCAGATCGACGGCGTGTCGGTGGCCGGCGCGGTCGCCAACGTCGCGACGGGCGAGGTGTTCTCCGCCGCGCGCGGTCATGGCGCCCGGGTGCGCCGCGACGGGGTCACGACGGTCCTGCGGTGTACGGCCGTCGACGACCTGTCCCTGGCGCTGGTCGGCACCGGCTTCGCCTACGACGAGGACCGGCGCGAGGAGCAGGCGCGGGTGCTGACGCGGTTGGTGACCGTCGTGCGCGACGTGCGGCGGATCGGGTCGTGCGCGCTGGACCTGTGCATGGTCGCGGCGGGTCGTCTCGACGGTTACTACGAGGACGGCGTGCACGTGTGGGACTGGGCGGCGGGCGCGCTGGTGGCGGCCGAGGCCGGCGCGGTGCTCGACCTGCCCGAGGTCGGTGGCGACGACGAATTCATCGTCGCGGCGGCACCGGGCATCGCGGGTCGGCTGTCGGAGGCGTTGCGGACCGCGGGTGCGCCGGTGCGCTGACCGTCGCCGCGGGCGCGGTCAGCAGGCCGCGCCGTGGATCTTGCTCAGCAGCGCCGGATCCGGTGGCTGCGTGGCGTCCGGGCGCAGGCTCTCGAGCATCGCGTCGGTGTCGTCGTTGTGGCTGAGTTCGGTGTACTCCGTGCCGATCGCGAAGTCGACGGTGTCGTCGCCACGCTGATCCTGGTACAGCTCGGTGCAGGGAGCCACCAGCCAGACCGCCGCCGCGGCAGCGCGCCCGGCAGGCCCGAACCGGATCTGTCCCTGGCATGCGAGGCGGACCTCGGCGTAGACGGGGTCGTTGGCCGCGTTCGGCTGGGCGAAGCCGAGATCGCGCAGGGCTCCGGCGACCTCGGCGGCCTGCCCGCCCTGGCCGCTGGCGTTCAGGACGTTGATCTTGGTGTCGACGAGCTTCGCGGGCACGACGTCGGACATGTCGGAGACCGGAACGCGTTCGCCAAGGGTGGGCTGATCGGCGGCGCCGGTGCCGGGAGGCGGGGCGTTGCACGCCAGCGCCTGCTGCACTTCCGACGGCCGGTTGAACGCGATCAACCAGACGACGAGGGCCACCACGGCGAGCACCGCGAGCATGGCCAGACCGGGCACGTAGTTGCGCCGACGGAACGGCCTGCCGTGCTTGTCGAAAGCCGTTCCTGGGGTGATGTACGCGACCACCCCTGCACCTTAGAGGCTCGTCAACCCGCCGGTCGCCACTCGCGCACCGGCACTGTGATGCAAATCACATCCAATCCGAACGGCCTCCGGGCACGAATCATTTGGCGGAAGCGTTCTGCGCTGGTACAAAGCTCTGTCGCAACAGTACGTAGGGGAATGAGGTAAATGGCTACCGACTATGACGCCCCACGGCGCACCGAGACCGATGACGTCTCGGAGGATTCGCTCGAGGAATTGAAGGCCCGGCGCAACGAAGCACAGTCCGCAGCAGTGGACGTCGACGAGGTGGAGACCGCCGAGTCGTTCGAATTGCCCGGCGCTGACTTGTCGGGCGAGGAGCTGTCGGTACGCGTCGTCCCCAAGCAGGCCGACGAATTCACGTGCTCCAGCTGCTTCCTCGTGCATCACCGCAGCCGTCTGGCAAGTGAGAAGAACGGGCAGCTGATCTGCACCGACTGCGCTGCCTGAACGGCGCAGTGTCAGGCGGTCAGTGCCGCCAGCAGAAGTTCCGGACGCCGGGAGCTGATCAGCCAGTACGGCGTGGGATCGTCCGCATCGTCGAGTACGACCAGCACCATCGGCCCTATCCACGGCCGGTGCACCACGAACGCCGCGGGGTCGAGTTGTCGACCGAGCGCGGCGGACTTCGCGGTCTTGGGAACCTCGGCGCTGCGGGCGATCACGCTCACCGGGAGGTGCGCGTCACCGACCCACAACTCCGCGACGCCGCTCGCGCTGCCCTCCACGACGCGCACGTCGACGCGGCCCAGCCAGGTCAGCGTCGCCGCGGCGACCAGACCGAGCACTGCGAACGCCGCCCACATCGGGACGGCCTCGATGCCGAGGTTGATCTCGAACGCCAGCAGCGCCGCCAGCCCGAGTCCGGGCAGCCACCACCACCACGGCACCCGCAAGCGCTCGCGGTAGCGCACGGATTGGGCGGTCGCACGCGTGTCGGACACGAAGCCAAGAGTAATCTCGTGCAACGTGTCCTCCTCTCTGCCGGTCGTGCGGCTCGATCGTGAGTTGCCCATGCCCGCACGCGCCCACGACGGCGATGCGGGGGTCGACCTGTACAGCGCGGTCGACGTCCTCCTGCCGCCCGGCGAGCGCGCGCTCGTGGCCACCGGTGTTGCAGTCGCGATCCCGCACGGGATGGTCGGTCTCGTCCACCCGCGGTCCGGTCTGGCGAACCGGGTGGGCCTGTCGATCGTCAACAGTCCCGGCACGATCGACGCCGGATACCGCGGCGAGATCAAGGTCTCGCTCATCAACCTCGACCCGAGCCAGCCGATCGCGATCAAGCGTGGAGATCGGATCGCGCAGTTGTTGGTTCAGCGGGTCGAACTTCCCGAACTGGTCGAGGTTGCCTCGTTCGACGAGGCAGGCTTGGCACACACCACCCGTGGCGCAGGCGGCCACGGTTCCTCCGGCGGACACGAGAGTTTGTAATGGCACTGGGTAGGCGCAAGGGCGTTAAGGACGAGGACGACGCTGGTCGTACACCGGAGGTCGCCGATCCGCCGCAGCAGGACGACGCCGACGACCTCGAGGGTCCGTTCGACATCGGGGACTTCGACGACCCGGCCGTGGCGGTGGTGGGGCGGCACGATCTCGGTTCGGTCCTGCTGCCGGAGAACGAGACCGCCGAACTCGTCTTCGAGGTCAACCAGCAGGGCGTGCCGTCCGCGGTGTGGATGGTGACGCCGAACGGCCGGTACAACATCACCGCGTGGGCGGCTCCGAAGACCGGCGGGCTGTGGCGCGAGGTCGTCACCGAGATCGCCGACTCGTTGCGCAACGACAACGCCCAGGTGAGCATCGTGGACGGGCCGTGGGGCCGCGAGGTCGTCGGTGTGGTGACCAACGGTCCGGAGCCGGTCGTGATGCGGTTCATCGGCATCGACGGCTACCGGTGGATGGTCCGCGGCGCGGCGATCGGGCCACCCCAGCTCGCCGACGCCATCGCGGCCGAGACGCGAAAGGCGCTGGCCGACACGGTCATTCGTCGTGGTGACACGCCGCAGCCGGTACGCGCCATGCTGCCGCTGCAGCTGTCGGAGTCGCTGGTGGAACGGCTGCGCGCCCGCGCCCAGCAGATGGTGGCCGATCAGGCGCAGCAGCAGACCGCACCCCAGGCGCCGCAGGCTCCCGAGACGTCCGCACCCGTGGCTCGCCGCAGCGAGCAGGGGTCGGCCATGCAGCAACTGCGCACGATCACCGGCGGCTAGCTCGCGTCGAGCAGTGCGGTCACGCACGCGTCGCCGAGGACGGTCGGGTCGGCGCCCATCGCGTCCAACGTGACGGTGCGCAGCGCCGAGCGCGGCGCCGCCGACACCCATTCCAGTGCCACCTCGACCGGGTGCACGGCATCGTCGGTCGCGGCGGCCACGCCCATCGGCACGGCCAGCGCCTCCAGTTCGACGCTCGTCGGCGCGACGAACGCCGCGGCCGCGAGCATCGCGTCGGGCAGGCCCGGCCACTGTCCGGCCCACGAACGGGTCAGTTCCGCGGCAAGCCAGGCCGGGCTCGATTCCCGCATGCCGGCGATCGTGGCGCCCAGGCCGTCGCGCAGCAGCAGTTCCGCGGTGTGCCGGGCGGTGAGCGCTGCGGGTGCGCCCTCTGGCGAGCCGGTCCACGCCGGCAGCGCCGCCAGCACGCCGAGCGTCGAAGCGGGATGCCGCAGCGCCCACGCGACGGCGACCGCAGCCCCGATCGACACCCCGCCGACCAGGATCGGACCGCTGCGGGCCGCCTCGTCGAGGTCGTCGACGTACCCGTCGAGGAGCCGATCCGGCCGGGGTGGCGGCGTCACGACCGACACGCCCAACCCGTGCAGTGTGGGGGAGAACACACGGTGCACGTAGTCGTCGTCGGAGCCGGTGCCCGGCAGCAGGACTGCGGTCACACCGTGCAGGTTCAGGGCCATCGTTCGATGGTGCCGTGCGCGGCCGAATCGGCGTGTCCGCAACGCCCGGGGACGACGTGGCGCATCGGAACCAAGAGGTCTACCGTGGCGTTGGTTAGGGAGAATCCACGGTGGATTCGCCACAGCGGTCAGGAGAGACCATGGCCACGGCCGAAGGTTATCTGCGTCGGCTCACCCGTCGGCTGACGGAGGACCCTGAACGACTCGACGTCGACGAACTCACGGACGAGGCCGACTGCACCGGCGCCCAGAAGGCGATCGACTGTCGTCGCGGTCAGGAAGTGACGATGGTCGGCACCCTGCGGTGCGTCGAGACGGCGTCCAAGGGCTGCGCGGGCGGCGTCCGTGCCGAGCTGTTCGACGGCACCGACTCGGTCATGCTGGTGTGGCTCGGACAGCGCCGCATCCCCGGCATCGACTCCGGGCGCACCCTACGGGTGCACGGTCGCCTCGGCACGCTGGAGAACGGCAGCAAGGCGATCTACAACCCGCACTACGAGATCCAGAAGTGACGGACCCCGACAAGGGAATCGACGACGCGAACGCGGCCGACGAGCCGGACCAGCACGAATCGAAACTGAGCGCGCAAGCCGTCCTGGAGCAGATGGGCGGCATCAGCGGGCTCATCTACTCCTCGCTGCCCGTGCTGGTCTTCGTGCCGGTGTCGTCGCTGTTCGGTCTGATGCCCGCGATCTACGCCGCTCTCGGAGTTGCCACGCTCATCCTCGTCTGGCGGCTGATCCGGCACGAGTCGCTGCAACCGGCGGTGTCCGGGTTCTTCGCCGTCGGGGTCAGCGCACTTGTGGCCTACGTCGTCGGCGAGTCGAAGGGCTACTTCCTCCTCGGCATCTGGTCATCGCTGGTGTACGCGGGGTTGTTCACGCTGTCGGTGGTGATCCGCAGGCCGCTGGTCGGCTACGTGTGGGGCTGGGCCAACGGGCGTGACCGCGCCTGGCGGCGCGTGCGCAGGGCGGTGCTGGCCTTCGACGTCGCGACGCTGTTCTGGGCCGGTGTGTTCGCCGCCCGCTTCATCGTGCAGAACCACCTCTACGACGAGGATCAGACCGGTCTGCTCGGCGTCGCCCGCATCGCGATGGGGTGGCCGCTGACGGCGGTGGCCGCACTGGTCACCTACTTCGCGATCCGTACCGCGCAGCGGGCGCTGCGCGAGCACGCCGAGGACCCTGACGCGCCGGAGTCCGCACCGAGCCCGCAGGAGCCCTCGAGGGCGACGCACACCGACTGACGGACGCTCGATGCCACGGACTGCTGCGGCCGACCGGTCGGTGATCGCCGTCGCGGTGCTCGCGTCCTTCGTGGCTTTCCTCGACGGGTCGGTGGTCAACCTCGCGCTGCCCGCCATCTCGACGGACCTGGGCGGCGGGCTGGCGCTCCAGCAGTGGGTCGTCGACGGCTACCTGCTCGCCCTCGGCGCACTCATCCTGGTGGCCGGCGCCATCTCGGACGAATACGGCCGACTGCGCGTGCTGCGCCTCGGGCTGGCGGTGTTCGCCGTCGCATCGCTGCTGTGTGCCGTGGCGCCGACCGGTTGGATCCTGGTCGCCGCGCGGTGCCTGCAGGGCGTCGGCGCCGCGTTCCTGGTACCGAGTTCGCTGGCGATGATCAACGCCCGATTCAGCGGCGCCGCGCAGGCCAGGGCCATCGGCACCTGGACGGCGTGGACGGGCACGGCGTTCGTCGTCGGCCCGCCACTGGGTGGCCTGCAGGTCGACGCGTTGAACTGGCGCTGGGTGTTCGGGATCAACCTGCTCCCGCTGGCGGTGACGCTGTACCTGACCACCCGACTGCCCGCCGAGGACGCCCACACCGGTGCCCGGCGGGGCATCGACGTGGTGGGCGCGACGCTGGCCGCGGTCGGTCTGGCGGCCACGGTGTTCGCGCTCATCGAATGGCAGCGCCTCGGCCCCGCCCACCCCGCGGTCTACTTGGCGCTGGTCGCAGGCGTCGCGTGCCTGGCCGCATTCCCCTGGTGGGAGAGCCGTACGCGCAACCCGATGATGCCGCTGGGCCTGTTCGCCGTGCGCAACTTCGCGGTTGGCAACCTCGCCACGGTGTTCCTGTATGCCGCGGTGTCGCTCGGGACCCTGATCGTGCCGATCTTCCTGCAGGAGACGGTCGGCATGTCGGCGTCGATGGCGGGCCTGGCCACCCTGCCCATCCCCGTGCTGTCGTTCTTCCTCGCCCCACGGTTCGGAGCGCTGGCGGGCAGGCACGGCCCCCGGCTCTACATGGGCCTCGGTCCGCTGCTCGCCGCGGCGAGCTTTCTCCTGATGTACACGGCGTCCGAACCGTTCGACTTCTGGACGCAGATGCTGCCCGGCCTGCTGGTGTTCGGGGTCGGGCTGTCGGTCACCGTCTCGCCGCTGACCGCCGCGGTGCTTGCCGCCGTGGAACCGGAGCAGAGCGGGATCGGGTCGGCGGTGAACAACGCCGTATCGCGCGTCGCCGGTCTGATCGCGGTGGCGTTCATGGGCGTGATCATCGGCGGTGAAAGCGCCTCGGGCGCAATGGACTTCGCGGGATTCCGCAACGCCGCGCTGGCGGTGGCGATCCTCTTCGCGGTGGCGGGCGTGGTGTCGGCGGTCGGCATCCGCAACGGCGTCGGTGAGCTTCGGACCGTCACGGCCGGGGCCACCGCGCCCTGCCACGACCGGGCCACGCCACCTCCGGCACCGACGGTGCGCGAGCGCCGCTAGGGCGAGTGCAGGATCAGCTCGCGGAGCCGGTCCTCGACCTCGGCGACGGCGACGAACAGCAACTCGTCGCCGCCTTCGAGTGGCTCGTCGTCCTCGGGCACGATCACCCGCGAGCCGCGCAGGATCGTCACCAGGGACGCATCGCGGGGCAGGTCGAGGCGCTTGACGGCCTTGCCGCCCCACGGGGTGTCGTCGGGCAGCGTGATCTCGACCAGGTTGGCCTGGCCCTTGCGGAAGCTCATCAGCCGCACGAGGTCGCCGACGGACACCGCCTCCTCGACCAGGGACGCGAGCATGCGCGGTGTCGACACCGCGACGTCGACGCCCCAGTTCTCGTCGAACAACCACTCGTTGCGGGGGTCGTTGACGCGGGCCACCACGCGCGGCACCGCGAACTCAGTCTTGGCCAGCAGGCTCAGCACGACGTTCGCCTTGTCGTCGCCTGTGGCGGCAATGACGACGTCGAACTCCTCCAGTCCCACGGACTCGAGCAGGCTCAGCTCGCACGCGTCGCCGAGGCGCCACTGTGCGGCGGGGATGGCGTCGACGTCGAGGTGGTCGGGATTGCGTTCCAGCAGCGTGACGGTGTGGTTCTCGACGAGTTCGCGGGCGATGGATCGGCCGACGGCGCCGGCTCCTGCGATGGCGACCTTCACTGGGTGCTCACCTGGCCCTTCACTGGTCGTCCACGTCTTCGGCGGGAGGCAGGGCGGACAGTGCCATGGCCTCGGCGATGTGACCGGAGACCGCGGCCAGGTACACCTGGTCGCCGGCCTGGATGACGGTCTTGGCCTCGGGCAGCATCCCGCTGCCGAAGCGGATGATGAACGCGACCCGGCCTCGCGTCGCGTTCTCCAGCGCGGTCACCCGGTGGCCTGCCCAGCCCTCGTGCAGCGGCAGTTCGGCGACGCCCACGTTGCCCGACGGGTCGCGCCACTTCGTGGTCTCGGTCTCGCGGGTCAGCACGTTGAGCAGTCGGTCGGTCGTCCACGGCACGGTCGCCACGGTCGGGATGCCGAGCCGTTCGTACACCGCGGCACGCTTGGCGTCGTAGATGCGCGCGACGACGCGTTCCACGCCGAACGTCTCGCGCGCGACGCGCGCCGAGATGATGTTGGAGTTGTCGCCCGAGGACACGGCAGCGAACGCGCCTGTCTCCTCGATCCCGGCCCGCAGCAGCACGTCGCGGTCGAAGCCCATGCCGAGCACGCGTTCGCCGGGGAACTCGGGGGAGAGGCGGTGGAACGCCGTGCCGTCCCGGTCGATGACGGCCACCTCGTGACCGATCCGGGCGAGCCCGTCGGCCAGCGATGCGCCCACTCGGCCGCACCCCATCACCACAACACGCACGCGTCGGTCCTCCCTGCGGTGGCCGTGACATCGATCGTCGCCAAAGCTGCAACACGGAACGCTACAGCTATTCGGACGTCCATCGTGGGTAGGCATACCCTTGGTCCTCGTGTCCAAGCTCTCGACCGTCGCGCGGCGACTGGTCCTAGGAACACCGTTCCGCAGCGACAAACTCGCACACACCCTGTTGCCCAAGCGCATCGCGCTTCCGGTGTTCGCCTCGGACGCGTTGTCGTCGGTCGCCTACGCGCCGGAGGAGATCTTCCTGGTGCTGTCGGTGGCGGGCGTCGCCGCGTACACGATGGCGCCGTGGATCGCCCTGGCCGTGGTCGCCGTGATGTTGATAGTGATCGCCAGTTACCGGCAGAACGTGCACGCCTACCCGTCGGGCGGCGGCGACTACGAGGTGGTGACCACCAATCTCGGCGGCACCGCGGGTCTCACGGTGGCCAGCGCCCTGATGGTCGACTACGTGCTGACGGTCGCGGTGTCGATGTCGTCTGCCATGTCGAACATCGGCTCGGCGGTCCCGTTCGTCGGGCAGCACAAGGTGTGGTTCGCGGTCGCGTTCATCCTGCTGCTGGCGGCGCTGAACCTGCGTGGCATCCGGGAGTCCGGTACGGCGTTCGCCATCCCCACGTATGCCTTCATGATCGGCATGTTCGTCATGCTCGGCTGGGGCTTCTTCCAGATCGAGATCCTCGGTGTGCCGCTGCAGGCCGAATCGGCCGGGTTCGAGATGCACTCGGAACACGGTGACATCGTCGGGTTCGCGCTGGTGTTCCTGGTGGCGCGGGCGTTCTCGTCCGGCTCGGCCGCCCTGACCGGCGTCGAGGCGATCAGCAATGGCGTGCCTGCGTTCCGCAAGCCGAAGTCCCGCAACGCCGCCAGCACCCTACTGCTGCTCGGCGGGATCTCGGTCACGTTGCTGATGGGAATCACTCTGCTGGCCAAGGAGACCGGCGTCCAGATCGCCGAGCGCCCCGAGGAACAACTCGTCGGGGCGCCGGACGGCTACCAGCAGAAGACGCTGATCGCGCAGCTCGCCGACGCGGTGTTCCACGACTTCCCGCTGGGCCTGTTCCTGATCGCCCTCGTCACGGCGCTCATCCTGGGGTTGGCGGCCAACACCGCCTTCAACGGGTTCCCGGTGCTGGGATCGATTCTGGCCCAGGACAGTTACCTGCCGCACCAGCTGCGCACCCGCGGTGACCGGCTCGCGTTCTCGAACGGCATCCTCTTCCTGGCGTTCGCGGCGATCGCGTTCGTGGTGGCGTTCCAGGCCGAGGTCACGGCGCTGCTGCAGCTGTACATCGTCGGGGTGTTCGTGTCGTTCACGTTCAGTCAGATCGGCATGGTGCGGCACTGGACGCGCCTGCTGCGGGTCGAGACAGACGCCGCCGAGCGCGCCAAGATGATGCGCTCGCGCGTGATCAACACGATCGGGTGCGTCTGCACGGGCACCGTCCTCGTCATCGTGGTCGTCACCAAGTTCGCGGCGGGGGCGTGGATCGCGATCCTGGTCATGAGCTTTTTCTTCGTCGTCATGAAGCTGGTGCACAAGCACTACGCCACCGTGCAGCGCGAGCTGGCCGAGGCCGACGCCGAGGCCGGTGACGACGTGGTGCTGCCCAGCCGCAACCACGCGATCGTGCTGGTGTCCAACGTCACGCTGCCCACCAAGCGCGCGCTGGCCTACGCCCGCGCCACCCGGCCCGACGAACTCGAGGCCATCCACGTCAGCATCGACGACGCGGAGGCGCGTGAGCTGAAGACCAAGTGGGAGGGCTCGGACTTCTCGCTGCCGCTGAAGATCGTGGCGTCGCCGTACCGCGACATCACCCGTCCGGTGATGGACTACGTCAAGCGCATCACCAAGGACGCGCCGCGCACCGTCGTCACGGTCTTCATCCCCGAGTACGTCGTCGGCCACTGGTGGGAACAGGTGCTGCACAACCAGAGTGCCCTGCGGCTCAAGGGCCGCCTCCTCTTCGAACCCCAAGTGATGGTGACGTCGGTGCCCTATCAGCTCAACTCGTCGGAGCGACTGAAGAACCTCGAGCCCAAGTCGGCTCCTGGTGATGCGCGACGCGGGTTCCTCGAATGAGCGAGACCGAACTCGAGTTGACCGTGGGGCCCGCGGCCAACGGCGGCAGTTGCATCGCGCGCCATGACGGCCGGGTGGTGTTCGTGCGCGGCGCGCTGCCCGACGAGCGGGTACGGGTGCTGGTCACCGACCAGCGGGCGAAGCACTGGCATGCGGTCACGGTCGAGGTCCTCGAGGCCTCGCCTGACCGGGTGGAGTCACTGTGCCGCATCGCCGGTGCACACGGTTCCGGGTGTTGCGACCTGGCGTTCGCCGAGCCCTGGGCCGCGCGGCGGCTCAAGGGCGGGGTGGTGGCCAACCAGTTGGCGCGCCTCGGTGGTTTCGAGTGGTCCGGCGAGGCCGAGGCGCTCGACGACCTCGGCGCCACCGGCTGGCGGACGCGGGTGCGACTGGCCACCACCGACGACGGCCACGCCGGGTTCCATCGCTACCACAGCGCCGACCTGGTCACCGACCTCGACTGCGGGCAGTTGCCCGAGGGCATGCTGGACGGTCTCGACGGGTCGCGGTGGCCGGCGGGCGCCGAGATCCACGTCGCGCTCGACGACGACGGCAGGCGCCACGTCGTGCAGACCGGGCCCAAGACCGGCGGGCGCGGCGGCAAGAAGAACCGCGGCACGTCGTCGCCGACCCAGGTGATCGAGGGGCAGTACGAAGCGACCCAGCGGGTGGGCGGCAGGACCTGGCACGTACCGGTGACCGCGTTCTGGCAGGCGCATCGAAGCGCGGCCACGCTCTACAGCGATCTGATCGCCCAGCACGCCCGGCTGGAGCCGGGCATGACGGCATGGGACCTGTACGGCGGCGCCGGGGTGTTCGCGGCCGTGCTGGCCGACGCCGTCGGCGAGACGGGCCGGGTGGTCACCGTGGACACCTCGCGCGGGTCGGCGCGGGCTGCGCGCGCGACCTTGGCCGACCTGGGCTGGGTGTCGGTGGTGACGGAGTCGGTCCGGCGTGCGCTGTCGGCGCAGCCCGAGCGCGCCGACGTGGCGGTACTCGACCCGCCGCGCGCGGGTGCCGGTCGCGAGGTCATCGATCTGCTCGCCGCGGCCGCCGTACCGCGCGTCATCCACATCGGTTGCGAGGCAGCATCTTTCGCACGCGACGTGGGGCTGTACCTGGGCCACGGCTACACCGTGGAGGAGCTGCGGGTGTTCGACTCGTTCCCGCTCACCCATCACGTCGAGTGCGTGGCGGTGCTGCGCCGCGACTGAGGCTCAGGCCTCGTTGCGCCGCTGGTACACGTCGGGGATGCCGTCGAGGTCGGCGTCCTGGGACTCCTCGGCGCAGATCGCACGGTAGTGCCGGTTGCGCATCCGCAGCACGACGGCCGCCAGCAGCGCCGCGGTGATCGACCCCGTCAGCACGCCGATCTTGACGTGCTCGCCGCGATCGGAGTCCGGGCCATAGGCCAGTTCGCCGATCAGCAGCGACACCGTGAAGCCGATGCCTGCGAGCATGGCCATCCCGAACACGTCGATCCACTTCAGGGCGCTGTCGAGTGACGCGCGCGTGACGGCCGCGAGGATGCGTGTGGTGCCGAAAATGCCGATCACCTTGCCCACGACCAAACCGACGACGATGCCGAGTGCAACCGGGTCGGCCAGTGCCGCGGTGAAGCCGCTCAGACCGCCGACCGTCACGCCGGCGGCGAAGAACGCGAACACCGGCACGGCGAAGCCCGCGGACACCGGGCGGATGAGGTGCTCGAAGTGCTCGGCCAGACCGGGCCCCGCGTCGGGCCCGCCCGCGGCCTGACTGCGCAGCACCGGCACCGTGAAGCCGAGCAGCACGCCGGCCACCGTGGCGTGGATGCCCGACTCGTGCACCAGCGCCCACGTCGCCAGCGCGAGCGGCAGCAGCAGCCACAGTGAGCGGACGCGACGCTGCACCAACACCGCGAACAGCGCCAGCGGGATGACGGCCAAGCCGAGCGCGACCAGGTTGATGTCGTCGGTGTAGAAGATCGCGATCACCGTGATGGCGAGCAGGTCGTCGACCACGGCCAGGGTCAGGAGGAACGTGCGCAGCGCGGCGGGCAGGTGGGTCGAGATGACGGCCAGCACGGCGACCGCGAACGCGATGTCAGTGGCGGTGGGAATGGCCCAACCGCTCATCGCACCGTCGCCGACGGGTGCGGTGAAGGCGACGAAGATCAGCGCCGGAACGACCATGCCGCCCACGGCCGCCGCGATGGGCAGGGCGGCGCGCTTGGGGTCGCGTAGATCGCCCGCGACGAACTCGCGCTTGAGTTCGAGGCCGACCACGAAGAAGAAGATGGCCAGCAGTCCGTCGGCGGCCCAGGTGCCCAGGGTGAGGTTCAGGTGCAGGCCAAGGGAGTCGGTGCCGACTTGCAGGTCACGCAGCGCGGTGTACGACTCCGACCAGGGGGAGTTCGCCCACACCATCGCGACGACCGCCCCGAACAGCAGCAGCGCGCCGCCGACGGTCTCCTTGCGCAGGACCTCCGACACGCGGGACGTCTCGGCCCAGGAACCTCGGCTGAACAATGCTTGGGCGATTGGGCCACGGTCGTTGGCCAAGAGGAGCACCTCGAATCGGTGTAGGGGCACGGGCATGGCGAACCAACTTGCCGACCAGACTTCCCGGCGCACCTGGTAGAGGAGTCTATCGCTCGCCCGCGATGCTGACGTGACTGTGACGGCACCTCGGTGCGCGGGGCCGCCGAAGCCCGTGAATACGGCGTCGGGGCGACCCTCCAGTGTGTCTCATCACAGCCGTCAGGACAGGACTCGCTCCCGCCGGGGTGCGTAAACTGACGGGATGCTCGAACAGGTCCGAGGTCCCGCAGATCTGCAGCACCTGTCGCAGGCCCAGTTGGACGACCTCGCAATCGAGATCCGCGAGTTCCTGATCCACAAGGTCGCCGCGACCGGCGGACACCTGGGTCCGAACCTGGGCGTCGTCGAGTTGACGCTGGCACTGCACCGCGTCTTCGACTCGCCGCACGACCCCATCGTGTTCGACACGGGCCACCAGTCCTACGTCCACAAGATGCTGACCGGCCGGTGCGCCGACTTCGACAACCTCCGCATGAAGGACGGCCTGTCGGGATATCCGTCACGCAGCGAGAGCGAGCACGACTGGGTCGAGTCCAGCCACGCCAGCGCCGCGCTGTCCTACGCCGACGGCCTGGCCAAGGCCTTCGAGCTGAGCGGCCACCGCAACCGGCACGTCGTCGCGGTCGTCGGCGACGGCGCGCTGACCGGCGGCATGTGCTGGGAGGCGTTGAACAACATCGCGGGGTCGAACCGACCCGTCGTCATCGTCGTCAACGACAACGGCCGCAGCTACGCGCCGACCATCGGTGGTTTCGCCGATCACCTCGCCGGACTGCGGCTGCAGCCGGGCTACGAGAGGTTGCTCGAGCGGGGCCGCGAGACCGTGCGCGGTGTCCCGGTCGTCGGCGAGATCTTCTACCAGAGCATGCACAGCGTGAAGGCGGGCATCAAGGATGCGCTCGCGCCACAGGTGATGTTCACCGATCTCGGCCTCAAGTACGTCGGCCCGATCGACGGACACGACGAGCACGCCGTCGAGACCGCCCTGCGCAGCGCGCGCGGCTTCAACGGACCCGTGATCGTCCACGTCGTCACCCGCAAGGGGAAGGGCTACGGCCCCGCCGAGAACGACGAGGCCGAGCAGATGCACGCGACCGGCATCATCGACCCGCAGACCGGGCTCGCGACGTCGGTCGCCGCGCCCGGGTGGACCTCGGTGTTCTCCGACCAGCTGATCAAACGCGCGGCCAAGCGTCGCGACGTCGTCGCGATCACCGCCGCCATGCCCGGGCCGACGGGTCTGAGCGCCTTCCGCACGCAATACCCGGACCGCTTCTTCGACGTCGGCATCGCCGAGCAGCACGCGATGACCTCGGCAGCCGGGCTTGCGATGGGCGGCATGCACCCGGTGGTCGCGATCTACTCGACGTTCCTCAACCGCGCGTTCGATCAGTTGATGATGGACGTTGCGCTGCACCGGCTTCCGGTGACCCTCGTGCTGGACCGCGCCGGCGTCACCGGACCCGACGGGGCCAGCCACAACGGCATCTGGGACCTGTCGATCCTCGGCGTCGTTCCCGGGATGCGCGTCGCCGCGCCCCGCGACGCTGCCCGCCTGCGCGAGGAACTCGACGAGGCGCTCGACGTCAAGGACGGGCCCACCGCACTGCGGTTCCCCAAAGGCGCGGTCGGGGAGGACATCCCCGCCGTCGCACGCCGTGCCGGGGTCGACGTGCTCGCCGAACCCGCCGATGGCCTTTCCAGCGACGTGCTGCTGGTCGGGGTCGGGCCCTTCGCGTCGATGGCTCTGTCGGTCGCCGAACGCCTCCGCAAGCAGGGCATCGGCGTAACCGTCGTCGACCCCCGCTGGGTCCTGCCGGTGCCGCCAGTGGTGGTCGAGTTGGCCAAGGACCACGGTCTGGTCGTCACCCTCGAGGACAACGGCGTGCACGGCGGTGTGGGGTCGGCGGTGTCGTCGGCGCTGCGGCGCGCGGAGGTCGACGTGCCGTGCCGCGACGTCGCGATGCCGCAGGAGTTCCAGGACCATGCCTCGCGCGGCGAGGTGCTCACCGCCGTCGGTCTGACCGACCAGCACGTCGCCCGCCAGATCACCGGGTGGGTGGCAGCACTGCCGAGCCAGTCGAGCGAGTCCGAGGTCGGCGACCGCATCGACTAGTCGGCGCGGTTAGTCTCTCCTGACATGGACGCCGAACTCGAGCGCTGGAAGTCCGCAGGGCAGTACTTCGACTATCTCGGCTTCGACGTGTTCCACCGCGTCGACGGCCTGCCGCTCGGCGAGGGCCCGGTACTGCTGCTGATCCACGGCTACCCGTTCAACTCGTTCGACTGGGTCCGCATCTGGCCCACGCTGGTGCAGCGGTTCACCGTGATCGCCCCGGACATGCTGGGAATGGGGTTCTCGGACAAGCCGTCGATCTATCAGTACTCGGTGCACGACCACGCCGACGTGCACGAGGCGCTGCTGGCCCACCTCGGCGTCACCCGGTGTCACGTACTGGCCCACGACCTCGGCGACTCCGTTGCCCAAGAACTGCTGGCCCGGCACGAGTTCGGCGATTGGTCCTACGCCGCAGTCGAATTCGAGACGATCACCTGGCTCAACGGCGGCATGTTCAACGAGGCGTACACCCCGCGGCTGGTGCAGAAGCTGATGTCGCGCACCCCGCTGGGCGACGCATTCGCCCGTCTCCAGAACGGTCCGGTGATGCGTCGGGTCGTCGACCGCACCCTCGACGAACTGTTCGGCCCGAACACCCGGCCGACCGCGCACGAACTCGATCGGTTCCGCCAGATCCTCGAGTACAACGACGGGGGCGCGGTGACGCACAAGGTGGGTCGCTTCGTCGCCGACCGCTACCAGCACCGGAACCGATGGGTTCGTGCCATGCGTCAGACGGCCGTGCCGATGCGGCTGATCGACGGGCCCGCGGACCCGAACTCCGGCGCGCACATGGCCCGTCGGTACGCCGAGGTGATCCCGGACGCCGACGTGGTGATGCTGGCCGACGACATCGCGCACTGGCCGCAACTCGAGGCACCCGATGCGGTGCTGACGCACTTCCTGGCCCACGTCGATCGCGTTGCGGCAGAATGACTCTCAGCCTTCGTGGTCAGCGGACTCTTCTGAGACAGGGGTCTCCGGGTCGCCGACGGTCGCGGCCGCCCGAAGCGCGTCGCTGAGGATCGGAACGGTCAACTCGCGCTGCCAGCGTCGTGCGCCGGCGTCGGCGAGGAACGCCTCGACCGCCGCGGGCACGTCGTCCGGGCTGGCCGGTGGCGTCCAGTCCCAGCACAGCCTGCGCACGGTGTCGGGGGTCAACAAATTCTCGGCGGGCACCGTGAGTCGTTGGGACAGGTCTGCCAGCGCGGCCTTGGCGGCATCGAGGCGCGCTGCTGCCTCCGGCTTGCGGCGGGCCCATCGCGACGCGGGCGGCGGTCCGGACTGCGGATCCGACGACGTCGGCATGTCCTCGGAACGGCGGGCGCGAGCCAACGCGTCCAGCCACACCTGAGCGCTGCGACGCTGCCGGTTACCGCCGAATATCGGTAGCGCCGTGAGCTTCTCGGCCGTGTCGGGGTCGGTGGTCGCGGCGTTGACGATCGCCGAGTCGGGCAGGATGCGACCGGGGGCGATGTCCCGGCGCTGGGCGATGTCGTCGCGCGTGGTCCACAGTTCGCGCACGGCGGCCAGTGCGCGCGGGTTGCGGATCTTGTGGATGCCCGACGTGCGGCGCCAGCGGTCGCGGCGCGTGGGCGGGGCCACGTAGGTCCGGAGGTGCTCGAACTCCTGGGCGGCCCAGTCGCTCTTGCCCTGCTCCTCGAGTACGGCCGCGACGGCGTCGCGCAACTCGAGCAGCACTTCGACGTCCAGTGCGGCGTAGTTCAGCCATTCGGCGGGCAGCGGTCGCTTGGACCAGTCGGCTGCGCCGTGGCCCTTCATCAGTTGCAGGCCGAGCAGGCGCTGCACCATGGCAGCGAGGTTTACCCGGTCGAATCCGGCGAGCCTGCCTGCCAATTCGGTGTCGTACAGGCTCGGCGGGACCATGCCGATCTCGGCGAGGCACGGCAGATCCTGGTCGGCGGCGTGCAACACCCACTCGTCGGTGGCGAGCACGCGGGCCACCGGCGCCATCGTCGCAATGGGATCGGCGCCGTGGTTGACGGGGTCGATCAGCACGGTGCCCGCGCCGCGGCGGCGGATCTGCACCAGGTAGGCCCGGTTCGAGTAGCGGAAGCCCGACGCCCGTTCGGCGTCGATCGCGAACGGTCCACTGCCGGATGCCAGGAACTCGGCGGCGTCGGCGATGTCGCTCGGATACATCGCCAGCGTCGGAACGCCGTCGGCGGGCGCCAGCAGGGGCGTGGCGTCGGGCTCGATTTCTTCGGGCGTGCCGGGGCCTGAGTCTTGCGGGGTGTCCGTCATGTCAGGCGCGGGTGCGGGAGTTCAGGTCCGTGACACCCGCCGGTGGTAGGCCCGCGGCGTGCTCGAGCACCTCGCAGAACGCTTGGACGTGGGGGCCCAGTTCGAGATTGGTCGCCGTCCACGACGCCCGGAGTTCGAGTTGGTGCGCCCGCGGGGGGCCGGAGATGTCGCCGTAGCGCACCGACGTCGTGGCCGTGACCGTGCCGCCGAGGGCGGTGACCGCGTCGCCGCTGACCTCCAGCGCGTCCACCAGCCAACTCCACGCGACCTCGGGCAGCAGTGGGTCGACCGCCTCCATCGAGTCGAGGTCGGCCTGGATGTAGGCGACCAGGCGCATGGTGCCGTCCCAGGCCTCTGCGCCTTCGGGGTCGTGCAGCAGGATGAGCCTGCCGAAGGCGTCGCCCTCGGACCGTTCGGGCACGATCGCCGTCTCGGGGTGCCGGACCTCGGCGCCGAGGGCGTAACTGAACGGCGCGAGGCGCTGCGGGGGACGGATCGGGCCGAGTTCGATCTCCGCCCGCACGGTAGCGGCGTTCATCGCCGCGACCGCTTCGCGGAATGGAGCCGGTTCGGCGGAGGTCACGGCGTTTGACGCTAGACCATTTGGGCAGGTGACGGCGCAGGCGCGCCGTAGTGGCCCGACATGGCAGCATGGACGGTGATGAATACCCGCCGTGACCTGCCCGAGTCCCCGTATCTGGCTGCGGCCGGCGGCCGCAAGCCCCACCGGGTTCCGGTGTGGTTCATGCGGCAGGCCGGGCGTTCGCTACCCGAGTACCGCCAACTGCGCGCCAAGAACACCATGATGCAGGCCTGCTTCGACGCCGAACTGATCTGCGAGATCACGTTGCAGCCGGTCCGCAGGCACGGTGTCGATGCGGCAATCCTGTTCTCCGACATCGTCGTTCCGCTGCGCGCCGCGGGGATCGGCCTCGACATCGTGCCCGACGTCGGACCGGTGATCGACCACCCGATCCGCACCGCCGACGACGTCGCCGCGGTGCGTCCGCTCGACGCCGCGGAGGTCGCTCCGGTTGCCGAGGCCGTCGGCATGCTCGTCGGCGCGCTGGGCGACGTGCCGCTGATCGGGTTCGCGGGCGCGCCATTCACGCTGGCGTCCTATCTCGTCGAGGGCGGGCCGAGCCGCAATCACGAGCGCACCAAGGCGATGATGCTGGGCGAGCCGCAGACGTGGCACGCGCTGATGAGCAAGCTCACCGACGTCACGATCGCGTTCCTGCGCACCCAGCTCGACGCAGGCGTCGACGCCATCCAGCTGTTCGATTCGTGGGCGGGTACGCTGTCGCTGGCCGACTACCGCCACTTCGTGCTGCCGCACAGCACGCGGGTGTTCGCCGAACTCGCCGAGCACCTGGGGAGCGACTCGGGTGTGCCGATGACGCACTTCGGCGTCGGCACCGCCGAGCTGCTGGGCGCGATGGGGGAGGCCGGTGCGACGGTCGTCGGCGTCGACTGGCGCACCACGCTCACCGACGCCGCGGCGCGCGTCGGCCCGGGCAAGGCGCTGCAGGGCAACCTCGATCCGGTGGTGCTGCTCGCAGGCTGGCCCGCGGTGGAACGGGCGGTGCGCGGGGTCGTGGAGGACGGCAGACGAGCCGTCGACGCAGGCGCCACCGGGCACGTGTTCAACCTCGGCCACGGCGTGTTGCCGCCGACCGATCCGGGCATCGTCACCGACACGGTGGCGCTGGTGCATTCGTTGTGAGTCCGGCCGTGCCGTCGTACTGCGTCGTCGGAGGCGGGATCTCCGGGCTGGTGGCGGCGTACCGGCTGCGCGTGACGGCGGGCCCGGACGCGTCGATCACGCTGTTCGACCCTGCCGACCGGCTCGGCGGGGTGCTGCGCACCGAGCGCATCGGCGGCCAGGCCGTCGACGTCGGTGCCGAGGCCTTCATCGCCCGCAGGCCGGAGGTGTCGGCGCTGCTGGCGGAGTTGGGTCTCGCGTCGCGACAGGTGGGCACCACCGGCGTTCGCCCGTTGATCTACGCCGGCGGCAGGCTGAACTCCATGCCGCAGGGCACGCTGCAGGGCATCCCCGCCGACGCCACGTCGATGGCCGGGCTGGTCGACGAGGCCACTCTGGCGTGGATCGCCGACGAACCGAGGCGGCCGCTGCCGTGGCGGCCCGGTGCGGATCCCTCGGTCGGCGCGCTGGTGGCCGACCGGTTCGGCCAGCAGGTCGTCGCGCGCTCGGTGGATCCGTTGCTCGGCGGGGTCTACTCCGGGTCGGCGGCCACGATCGGTCTGCGCTCGGCGGTGCCGCCGTTGGCTGCCGCGCTCGACCGGGGCGCGCCGAGCCTGTCCGAGGCGGTCCGCCGATCACTGCCCACACCGACGGGCGGCTCGGTGTTCGGCGCGATCGACGGCGGCTACCAGGTGCTGGTCGACGAGCTGGTGCGGCGGGCCGGGTTCCGGTGGGCGCACGTCGGCGTGCAACGAATCGAACGGTCGGGCGACGCGTGGAGCGTGCTCGACGACGACGGATCGCACTGCCACGCCGACGCCGTCGTGCTCGCGGTACCCGCGCCGAGGCTGCCGCGTCTGGTCGAGCAGGTGGCGCCCGCAACGGCGGCGGCGGCCAAACGCATCCGCGTCGCGTCCAACGCGCTGGTCGTCCTCGCACTGCCGGGCGGCACGCCGCTTCCCGAACAATCCGGGGTGCTGGTCGCCAGCGGGGAGCGGTTGCACGCCAAGGCCGTGACGCTGACGTCGCGCAAGTGGGGCAGGCGCGGCAACGCCGAACTACTGCGGCTGTCGTACGGGCGGTTCGGCGACGACCTGGCCCGCAACGCAGGCGACGAGGAGCTGCTGTCCTGGGCGGCGGACGACCTCGCCGACCTGTTCGGCATCCGGCAGGATCCCGTGGACTGCTTCGTGCAGCGCTGGATCGACGCGATGCCGCAGTACGGGCCGGGCCACGCCGACCTGATCGCCGAATTGCGGACGGGTCTGCCGCCGACGCTCGCGGTCGCGGGCGGCTATCTCGACGGCATCGGCGTACCGGCGTGTGTGGCGTCCGGCACCAGGGCGGCCGCGCGTTTGACGACGTCGCGCGTGGCACGATAGTCGTATGGCCAAGCTCGATTACGACGCGCTCAACTCGATGACCCGGTACATGATGCTCTCGGTCTTCGCGGTGCAGCCCGAAGCGCTGGGGGAGGAGCGGTCGTCGCTCGTCGACGAGACCGCGACGTTCCTCAAGCAGCAGGAAGAGGGTGGCGTCGTCGTCCGCGGCCTGTACGACGTCGCGGGCTTCCGCCCCGACGCCGACTTCATGATGTGGACGCACGCCGAGCGCGTCGAGGATCTGCAGGCGACCTACCGAGCGTTCCGCCGCACGACGCTGGGGCTGGCCAGCGACCCGGTGTGGAGCGTGGTGGCGCTGCACCGGCCCGCCGAGTTCAACAAGAGCCACGTTCCAGCGTTCATCGCAGGCGAGGATCCCGGCGACTACATCTGCGTGTACCCGTTCGTCCGCTCGCTGGAGTGGTACCTGCTGCCCGACGACGAGCGCCGCAAGATGCTCGTCGAGCACGGCATGGCCGGCCGCGAGTACCCCGACGTACGCGCCAACACGGTGCCTGCGTTCGCGCTTGGCGACTACGAGTGGATCCTCGCGTTCGAGGGCCCCGACCTCGGTCGCATCGTCGAGTTGATGTGGAAGCTGCGCTACACGGACGCCCGTCGTCACGTCCGCGAGGAAACGCCGTTCTTCACCGGGCCGCGGGTGTCCGCCGAAGACCTCATCGCGCGCCTGCCCTAGTCCCTTCTCCGCCGAACTGGAGAGTCACGTCGTCCAGAGCGCCCGCTCAGCGACGCTACGCTCCAGTTCGGCGCAGGCTCAGCCCTCGGCGGGGACCAGCTTCAGCGAGATCGAGTTGATGCAGTAGCGCTGATCGGTGGGCGTTGGGTAGCCCTCGCCCTCGAAGACGTGCCCCAGGTGGCTGTGGCAGTTGGCGCAGATCACCTCGACGCGGCGCATGCCCAGGGTGTCGTCTGGCTTGAGGATCACGGCATCGGAGTCAGCCGGATCGAAGAACGACGGCCAGCCGCAATGGGATTCGAACTTCTCGGTGCTTCGGAACAGTTCGGCGCCGCATGCGCGGCACTGGTACACGCCTTCGGTCTTGGTGTCGGTGTACTCGCCGGTGAACGGTCGCTCGGTGGCCGCCTCGCGCAGCACCGCGAACTCGGCAGGGTTCAGTTTCGTGCGCCACTCGTCGTCGGTGAGCTGCACTCGAGGAGTCGTCATGCTTCCACGCTAGCGACATCGAGCACGACTCGAAACAGTGCAGCCGCGGATCTCCTAGACCCGGACGGCGCGGTCGGCGTCGACGCGCTTCATCCACGGCCTGTCGATGCCATCGGCCAGGCGCCCGTCGGCCTTCGCGTCGAGGTACCGGAAGTACAGCGAGCAGAACACCACGATCAGCATCAGCGACCAGCCGTAGGTGATCTTCGAATACTCCAGGAACCGGCCCGTCGACGGCCAGTGCCCGAGCAGCCACCGGTCCATGGTCATGAACCCGTAGATCGCCAGCCACGCCGGCCAGCTGCGGATCGCGGAGTTCGGCAGCACCACCGTCATCAGGAACGGGAACAGCATCATCGAGTAGTAGCCCTGGCCGAGCGAGAGCACCAGGAATGACGTGATCAGCAGCACGCCGGAGGAGGTGAGCATCCAGAACAGCGGGTCGCGCTCGCGGTAGTAGCGGTAGAGCAGCCACAGGGTGGCCACGGCGAGCAGCCCGAATGCGATGCGCAACACCAGGATCAGCAGGTCGGGCAGCCCGTAGTAGATGCCGTTGCCCAGGATCGAGCTGTTGAAGTAGTCGCGGGTCGAGAAGATGTAGGGGACCGTGCGGGTGATGAAGTTCATCGGGTCGGACACCAGCGGCCAGGCAACCGCGTTGAACACCAGCGGCACGCCGAACGCAGGTACCAGGGCGCGCCACTGCCTGCTGAGCACCGGCAGCAGGAGCAGCGGTGCCAGCGACGGCTTGACCACGAGCGTCAAGCCGATCGCGGCACCGGCCAGCCACTCGTGGTTGCGCTTGCCGTCGAGCAGCCACAGGAAGAACAGCACCTCCGCCAGCAGCATGCAGCCGTTGATGTTGGTGAAGACGAGCGTGTTGGTCACCGACTCGGTGCAGAACATGGCGAGCACCAGGGCGGGCGCGGCCACCGAGGCCATCGTGAACTTGAACAGCCGCAGCAGGAAGTAGGCGGCCAGCAGGATGGCGACCGTGTTGAAGGTGATGAACCAGTAGCGCGACGCGTCGACGGGCAGGTACCCGAACGGAGCCAGGAGCAACGTGCCGCCGGGTGGGTACAGGTAGTGCGGGTCCACGTACTCGAAGTGCTCGTTGTAGATGTCCCAGCCCATCTTGAAGTTGACGACGGCCCGGTACACGGGCCCGAAGTCGTCGGTGATGTAGCCGTTGGTCGCCAGGACGTAGGTGCGGTGAATCACCGAGAGGATGGCCAGCGGCCACAGGACCGACCGCAACACCGTCGCGGCGGTCGGAGCGGATTCACTGGGCCGGAACGCACGCAACAAGGAGTCAGCTACCGCCACCAGCGCACCCTACAACGGGATTCGGGCCGCTCTTCGGAGGCCTCGGTCAGGCGGGGCAGTACGTGTCGGTCCCCGGCAGCTTGCCGCTGGCGAGGTACGACAGCACCGGCGCGAGCGCACAGGGCGAGTTCATCGACGCGCCGTGTCCGATGCCCTGCCAGATCACGCGCCGGTTGGGCGCACCGGCGTTGATCACGGTGGCCGCGACCGCGGCCACGCCCTCGTTGCCCACGATCGGGTCGTTCTGCACGCCGAGGAGCAGGACCGGGACGCCCAGCCCCTTCGGTTCCTGCGGCGGGGTGCCGCTGGGCCAGTTGAGGCAGTCGACGAGGTTGAGCGCGCCGACGCGACCGAACTGCGGGTAGAGCCGCGCCCACGCCACGACGAGTTCCCGCACCCGGTCGGGGGTCGGCCGGTTCAACGCGTCGCTGCACGAGTTGACGAACTGGCCGTCGGTGTTACGCAACGACTCCGCGTCTGACAGCAGCGCGGTGAGGCCGGCCGTATCGCCCGCCCGCGCGGCGGCGAGGGTGCCTGCGAGTGCGTTGGTCGTACCCACCCGGTCGCCGGTGGGGAACGCCAGCGCCGTGGTGATCGCGTCGGTGAGCGCGGACGCCGAGGCGCCCGCAGGCCCGCTGCCCTCGCGGGCCTCGGTCAGCATCGAGTCGATGGCGCCCTTGGGGTCGGGCCCGAGTGGGCACGCAGCGGCGGTGCACTGTGCGGCGAAGGCGTCGAGCGCGGCCTGCTGGCCCTGGATCTTCTGTTCGGCCGCGGCCTCGGCGCCGATCCCCAGCGGCAGCGGCGAGTCGAGGATGAGCCGCGACACCTTGTTGGGATGTGAGCCCGCGTAGGCCAGCGCGATCTGGGCGCCGTTTCCGATGCCGAGCAGTGCCAGCGAGGGCACGTCCCAGGTGCTGCGCAGGCGCTCGATGTCCTCCGCGGCGTGGGAGTTGTCGTAGGCGGAGTCGCCGGGCGCGATCGTGTCGGTGCAGCTCGTCGTGGCGGTCTGCACGATGGCGCCGAGGTTGGCGACGGGATCGTTGCCGCCCTCGAACTGCGCCTGGTCGATCATCTCCTGGCGGTCGTAGAGGTCACGGCAGTCGAGTTCGCCCGACGTGCCGAGGCCGCGCCGGTCGACCGCGACGATCGGGTTGGTCTTGAGCACGTCGGTCCCGTTGCGCGACAGCCAGATCGGCAGCCCCACCGAGGACGCCACGTCGGTGCCGGTGGTCATCACCAGCGGACCTGCGTCCGACGGGGTGACGACGGACTTGGCCTGCACCACGCCGATGCTCACCGTGCCGGTGGCGCCGTTGATGGAGTCGAGGTCGGCGTCGTACTCGGCGCACTCGAGGCTGACGCCTGCCGGCGCAGGGACCTCGGCCGCACCGAACAGTCTGCTGGTGCAGTCCCGCCACGACAGCTCGTTCTTGGGCGCCTCGACGGGCGGCGGGCCGGTCGGCGCCTGGGTCGACTGCGGCTCGCCCTGGGGGCGGGCGCCCGAATCTGTGGCGTAGCGGGGATTGGCGGCGAGGATCGGCGCGCAGCCGGCCAACACGGCCGACGTGACGGTCGCGAGGCACATGGCCCGGAACAGCTGACGACGCCGACGCATGCTGACCACAGTAGCGATCGCCGGTGTCACTCCCGTCCGCCCGATCACGCGTCGGTCAGTCGGCCTTGACGTAGCGGGAGTACAGGTAGCCCTCGGCATCGGTGAGCAGGTGGCTGCGACGCATGCGGGTGTGGGCCTCGCCGGAACCGGTGGCGATGCGGCGCGCGTTGCCGCCGACCAGAATCGGCGCGATCGTCACGCACAGCTCGTCGAGCAGGTCGAGTTCGATGAACAGGCTCAGCAGCGACGGCCCGCCCTCGGTGAGCACCCGGCGCAACCCACGGCTTGCAAGGATCTCCAGCGCGCGGGCAGGGTCGACGCGGTCGCCATGGGTGCCGGAGGCGTCCACCACGTCCGCGGCGTCGCCGAACCGGTGTGCTGCCTCGGCGACGGTCTCGGTGCAGGTCAGGATCAGCGGCGGCACCTCGGAGCGGGTGAAGAGCTTGGCGTCGTGTTCGAGGTCGGCGTGGTGGGTGACCACGGCGATCGGCGGCACCTCGCTCTGGCCGCGCGACTGACGCTCCTGGCGGGCCAGGGCCGACATCTGCGCGCCCGAGTAGTTCTCGATGCGCACGGTCGACGCTCCGACGAGGATGACGTCGGCCTCGCGGCGCATGCGGTTGAAGATGGCGCGGTCGCCGGACCCCGCCAGGCCGCCCGAGGTGCCGTCGTCGGTGGCGGCGCCGTCGAGGCTGGCCAGCATGTTGGCGCGGACGTAGCAGCGCTCGAGGCCGTCCGGGTACGCGTAGAACGCCGCGAGGCGCTCGTCGTCGTCGGTGTCGAACGAGGCGCCCACGGGCCCCAGCTCTGTGAGCTCTGTCGCAGCGTCGGCCTCGGACACGGGGACAATTGCAACACGTCGATAGGGTGCCTGCATGCACGGGCCTTCACCTCACGACGACACGGCGCCCTCTGGGGCCGTGGCCCACCTGACCGATCGCCATCCGAGCGTCACCCCGGAACGGCTGATCGCCGGGCTGGTGCCGCCGCCGACGTTCGCCGACGTCTCGTTCGACACCTACCGGCCCGACCCGGGGGAGCCGTCGCAGGCCGCCGCGGTGCAGTCGTGCATCGAGTTCTGCGACGCCGCGGTGGCGCGCCGGGCGGGCAAGAAGAAGCTCTTCGGCAAGCGCGAGGTGCTGCCGGGGGTCGGGGTGTACCTCGACGGTGGCTTCGGCGTGGGCAAGACCCACCTGCTCGCGTCGACCTACTACCGGCTCGCCGCAGCCCAGGACGCCCCGGCCGCGTTCGCGACGTTCGGCGAATTGACCCAGCTGGCAGGTGTTTTCGGCTTCGTCGAGTGCATCGAGCTGCTCTCGGGCTACGTCGTGGTGTGCATCGACGAGTTCGAACTCGACGACCCGGGGAACACGACGCTGATCTCGCGGCTGCTGTCCGCTCTGGTGGAGCGGGGCGTGTCGATCGCGGCGACGTCCAACACGTTGCCGGAGCAGTTGGGCGAGGGCCGGTTCGCTGCGCAAGACTTCCTGCGGGAGATCAACACGCTGGCGAAGATGTTCACCACGGTGCGCATCGAGGGTCCCGACTACCGCCACCGCGACCTGCCGCCCGCCCCGCAGCCGCCGTCCGACGACGAGGTCCGGACCCGCGCGGCCGGCGTGGAGGGTGCGACGCTCGACGACTTCGATGCGCTGTGCACCCACCTCGCCACGATGCATCCGTCCCGGTACCTCGCGCTGATCGAGGGGGTGACCGAGGTGTTCGTCACCGGGGTGCACCCGATCGACGATCAGAGCGTCGCGCTGCGCCTGGTGTCGCTGACCGACCGTCTCTACGACGCGGGCATTCCCGTGGTGGCGTCCGGGGCGAAGCTCGACACGGTGTTCAGCGAGGAGATGCTGGCGGGCGGGTTCCGCAAGAAGTACCTGCGTGCCACGTCGCGGCTGTTGGCGTTGACGCACGCGGGCCAGGAATGAGCGCTCAGAGCCTGAGCGTCATCACGTAGTCGTTCTCGATGCCCTCGCCCAAGCGGAACGTCTTGGTTCCGGTGATCAGGAAGCCGTGCTTGGAGTAGAACTTCTGCGCGCGCCGGTTCTCCTGGTTCACGCCGAGCCACACGGACGCCGAGCCCATGTTGCGGGCGCGGTCGATCGCCGCGGTCATGAGGGCGCGCGCGACGCCACCGCCGTGCGCGTCGGGCGAGACGTACATCTTCGACAGTTCGACGGCGGGGCGCGCGGTCACGGCACGCTGGACGTCGGCATCGTCGACGACGCCGCGAATCAGCATGGCGTACCCGCTGACTCGGCCCTCCTCGCGGGCGACGAGGACGGACCGGTCTGGATCGGCGAGGTAGTCGGCGAAGCGCTCGGCGCCAAGGTGTGCGGCGACGAAGGAGGCGATGTTCTCCGCGGTGGCCGACGGCGGGCACGCCAGCGGGAAGGTGCGGGCGGCGACGTCGGCGAGGTCGTCCAGGTCGTCGACGGTGGCGGTGGTCACCTCGGTGGTGACGGGGGTCAAGGAAGTGGTGCCTGCGGCAGGGGGGCAGGTGCGCCCGGCTGCCAGATGTTCCACTGGGCCAGGTGTGCGCCGGTCTTGGGGTCGAGTAGCACCACGTTCGTGACGAGGTCGCGGTAGACCTGCCAGTACACCGCGCCGTTGACCGTGGAGCCCGCGGGCGCGTTCAGCAGTGCGTACTGCAGGGCGTCGGGGGCGTCGGTGTTCTTGGGCGCGTAGGCATCTCCGTACGGGGTGACGCCGTTGAACGCGAAGGCCAGCGATTGTACGAAGGGGCTGGGCGTCTGGATCGTGTGGACGGTGACGCCGGCGCGCCAGGGGCCGCCTTCGTTGCGCCAGCGCGGTGAACCGGTCGGGATGTACCCGGGCGGGGGAGGCGTGGGGAGGACGTCGTGCACGGTGACGTCGGCGACGATCCCCTTGTACTCGACGCGCAGGGTTTCACCGAGATTGCCGATCGGCGTGATCTCGGCGACCGCGGGCGGGGCCGCGACGATGCCGATGCTCGCCAGCATCGTGACCACCACGGCCAACCACCGTCTGCGGGTCCGTTCGGCCGTGCGGATCCCAGTGCTCATCGCCCCACCACTCCCGTCGTTTGCTGCTTCGCATGATGGCACACCGCGGGAGCGGCGACGGCGGGTTCGGTCGGTCAGGACGCCCAGGGGCCCATGCCGGCGACCTTGTCGATGCGAATGCGGGTCAGCAGTCCGGCGGGGGCGTTGGGCGGCGGGAAGTGCTCACTGGACCCGAGAAGCACCTCGGCCAGCTCGGTGAGCAATTCCGGCGCGCCGCCCTCGACGATGCGCGCGGTGCCGTGGATGGTCAGGTACTTGCGCTGCTGACCGGGTTCGGCAGGGGCGACGATGGTCAGCGCGACCCGCGGGTCACGGCGGACGTTGCGGGTCTTCTGGTATTCGGACAGATGCGCGCTGACGAGTTCGTCGCCGCTGGGAGTGGACTGCAGAGCCACCCATACCAGGGACACCTGGGGACTGCCGTCGGGATTGATGGTGACCAGCGTGGCGTCCGCGCCGTCACCGATGAGCGCGCGTGCCGAGTCGACGAGTTTCATGCGTCTATCTACCCCGGTCGTGCGGCGTTGTATTCCCGTGTCACTGGGTGGCGTCGCCGGTGAACTGTCGGAGCAGTTCGGCGAGGCCGGTCTCGAAGCGCGCCCTGTCGACACCGACGGCGTGCAGAGGGCCCTCGGCGTTCTCGGCCTCCAACAGGGCGAGGACGAGGTGCTCGGTGCCGATGTAGTTGTGTCCCAGGCGAAGTGCCTCACGGAACGTCAGCTCGAGGACCTTCTTCGCGGGCCCGTTGAACGGGATCAGCTCGTGCCGCTCGCCCGTCGCGGGCGGCAGCTCGATGGCGGACCGGATCCGCTCGGCGTCGATGCCCTGGCTGGCGAGTAGTCGCAGCGCCAGGGACTCCTCGTCGCCCAGGAGGCCGAGGATCAGGTGGCCCGGGGTGATCTCGAGGTTCTCGGCGTCGCGGGCGGCGTTCTGTGCCTCGACGACGGCGTTGCGGGCACGCGGGGTGAACCGTGCGAAGCCCTCGTTGGGGTCGATGGGCGTGGTGTCGGCCTTGGGCACGAAGCGCTTCTGTGCGGCCTGCTTGGTGACGCCCATGCACTTGCCGATGTCGGTCCAGGAGGCGCCGGAGCGGCGTGCCTGGTCGACGAAGTGGCCGATGAGGTGATCGGCCACCTCGCCGAGTGCTTCGGCGGCGAGAACGGCGTCGGTCAATTGCTCGAGGGGTTCGTCGTGGACTCCCTTGATGACGTTGATCAGGTCGTCGAGACGGACGGGGTGGGTGATGTCGGGTTGGTCGGGCATGCGTCAACGGTAGGTTGACGATCGGCTTCCGTCAACCGTGAGTTGACGAACGATTCGCCGAAATGACATTCCCTGTCGTCAACTCGGCGGCTTGACGACCGTTTCTGCCGCCTCGGCAACCGCCCGGGGCGCTCAGGTCAGCCGCGGGGATACCCGCGCCGGACGGTGCGATCGAGGATCCCCAGCGTGCCGCGCAGTGCGGTCTCGGAGATGACGGGAAAGATGCCGGCATCGCGCCAGTGCTGGTCGATGCCACTCCAGTCGTAGAACGACGTGACGAGGCTGCTGTCCGCGTTCTCCGGGTCGGGTTCGATCCGGTAGCCGTAGACGTGACCGATCTGCGGCTTGATCTGACCGACGATGGTCCACGCGATGAGTTCGTCCTTGGCGTAGTCGGTGATGTGAACCGTCACGTCGTACTTGCCAAGCGGGAAGTCGTTGAGCGCCTCGCGATCCATGTGCACGACGAAGCTGTCACCGGCGGCGGTCACCGGGTCGCCGTCGGCGTCTTGCAGCATCCCGGTGGCGTCGATGGCGACGTGCCCCTGCGGGTCGCACAGCAGCGCGAAGACGTCGGCGGGCGGGGCGGCGATCGGGCGTTGGACTTCGATGCGGTCGGTCATCGCCCGATCGTGTCAGTAACCGGCCGGTGTCGAGCGGGATCGGCGGTGACGAGATGGTGAATGTCGCCCGCGGGGTCAGACGCCCAGCAGGCTCGAGTCGCGCAGTTCGACCTTGGCGGCGCGCTCGACGAACAGCGGCACGAACTCCCGCAGCGGACGGCCGTCGAAGCGTGCGTGCACGGTCTTGACGACGTCCGCGATGCGCGCCTGCGGAACATCGGGGTAGGCAGCGGCGAGCCTGGTGATGACCTGCTGAATCTGATGCTGTTCGCTGTCCCGTGACACGGAAAGAGCGTGGCAGTCCGTCATCCGCTGGTCAATCCGTGGTCACGTGACGTTCATCGCACGGGACGCACGCCGCAGCCCGCCGATGAAGATGACGCGCATTTGACCAGCCGGTTAATTTCCGGTCCTCGGTCAGCGCGCGGGCCCCGATGGTCGTAACTTGGCATGGTGTTGGCACCAGAATCTCCCGTAGTGGGCGTCTTCCGTGACTCGTTGCACCGCGCGTTGGCCCAAGGCGTACGCCCGCCGCACGCCCAGGGGTTGGGTGACCAGACGTACTCGGCCATCGAGGCCATCGCGCTCGAGCATCCTGACGCCACCGCCGACCACATCGCCGACGCCTTCGATGCGTTCGGGCGCGAACACCCCGACGCGGGCTAGGGTCCTTCGCGACCGTGGGCGCGGCATCCGCCGCGACACGTCGGCGTGCCTGCATGCTTGGTGGGTGTCGAAGCGCGCCGAGTACATGCACGCCCTCTACGAGGGCTCGTTGGCCGAGCCCGGTGACCGCAACCCCTACAACGGCCAATCGCTGGTCTTGGCGAAACTGTGGATGCGCGGGTATCGCCGCATGCTGCACGTCCGGATCGAGACGGGGCCGGCAATGCAGCGATATCGCGGAGTAGACGACTGGACGGCGTCGCCGCCCGAGTGGGGCCCAGGAGGGCGCGAACTTCGGTAAAGCTGGTGCGCGATACTGGGATTGAACCAGTGACCTCTTCCGTGTCAGGGAAGCGCTCTCCCGCTGAGCTAATCGCGCCGGGGGTCATTCGTCGGAGGTGGAGACGGGAATCGAACCCGTGTGCACGGCTTTGCAGGCCGTTGCCTCACCACTCGGCCACTCCACCGCTGGGCTTGATACCACTTCGTACTCCGAGCGGACGACGGGATTCGAACCCGCGACCCCAACCTTGGCAAGGTTGTGCGCTACCAACTGCGCCACGTCCGCACGCTACGTCCGACTCCGTCGCACGTTGCGAAGGACGACAATAGTCGACGCGATCGAGCGGGCACAAATCCCCTCGTCGAATGACAGTCGCGGCCGGTCAGGACGTCACCCGACTCCGTCGGGGCTGCATGTCGGCCGGGTTCGACCCCCCCTGTGAGCGGGCTCACCAAGATCACGTGTTCGGTCTGGTGGGCCGATGCCGTCATACCAACGACTCCTCGAAACCGAGAAGCCCCGCACGCCGAACCGCGGCGTGTGCGACGAGTAGGAGGGACACCACCGTCATGGCGGATTTCGCAGACAAGGCCCAAGAGGTCGCAGGACGCGCCAAGCGCACCGCCGGGGACCTCACGGGCAACGACGACCTGAAGGCGGAAGGCGCCGCCGATCAGGCGCAGGCAAAGGTCGCCCAAGGCATCGACGCAGCAGCCGACAAGGCCGCCGAGGTCAAGGAGGCGGTCAGCGAGGCCGGCGACGTTGCGCAGGACAAGATTTCGCACCTGGCGCACGACACCGCCGATGCCGCCCGGCAACTGCACCTCGACGATGCCGCATCGGTGGCACGCGACAACCGCGTGATCATCGCAGCGATCGTCGCAGCCGCAGTCGCCGTGGTGCTCCTGACGCGCCGCGCGCTCACCCGCTGACGAACTTCCTCCGAAACTCGTTCGGAGGTAGAGGAAAACACGACGAAGGGAATCTCATGGGAATCGTTGACAAGGCCAAGAACGCTGCCGAGGACGCCATCGGAAAGGCCAAGGAGGTCGTCGGCGACGTCACCAACAACGACGAGCTGGCCGCCGAGGGCAAGAAGGATCAGGGTGTGTCCGGCGTGAAGAAGGTCGGCGAGAACATCAAGGACACCTTCAACAAGTAGGCGTCCACCGCGGACCGTGCCGCCTCCGCGCGGAAGCGGCACGGTCCGCACCACCGGCGTCGAGAAAATGACTGCGCCGCAACCACTCCGGCAGGACGCCATTCGGGTCCATGTCACTCCAAACCGAAGGAGAGCGAAGAACGATGACCACCCAGACCACCGCCACAGCACCCGGCAAGAGCGTTGCCGCAGCCGCTGAATCAGCCCTCGTCAGCTCGCAGGGCAAGACCACGATCGCCGACACGGTGGTCTCGAAGGTTGCAGGCATCGCCGCCCGCGAGGTGAGCGGCGTCCACGATCTCGGCGGCGGTGCGTCGCGCGTCGTCGGCGCACTGCGCGAGCGCATTCCGGGTTCGGGAACCAACCTGTCCCAGGGCGTCTCCGTCGAGGTGGGGGAGAAGCAGGCCGCCGTCGACATCGACGTGGTGGCCGAGTACGGCGTGTCCATCGCGGACCTCGCTGCAGGCCTGCGCCGCAACGTGATCGGGGCGATTCAGCGCATGACCGGCCTCGAGGTCACGGAAGTGAACGTGACCGTCCACGACGTCCACCTGCCCAGCGACGACGATGGCGACGACATCGAGTCGGTCAGCCGGGTGAAGTGACGATCACCCGCCGGTGACCGCGCGGTGGGGCCGCAGCCCCCGATCGGGGCGGCGGCCCACCGCGCAGGGCGCGTCGGCCCGATCGCGAGATCCAGATTCCCGCGCCGGTCGGCTGCCGTGTTAACCTTTCTCGTCCATCCGATCACGGTCGATGGCGTCCCCGGTCTCGTAGCTCAGGGGGAGAGCGTCCGCCTCACACGCGGAAGGTCACTGGTTCGATCCCAGTCGGGACCACCACGAACCCGCAGGTCACAGCGGGTTCACTGGCAACTGGCCGCCGATGCGTCCGGCCTTTCGGTTCATCCAGCCGACTCACGACGAGGCCCTCCGCAGCGGCGACGTGGGGGACAGCCGAGCGCCCGCCACCAGGCCTGCCAGGGCGGCCGGTATGGAGGGCTTTGGCCCCCAGCGCAGCGCAGCGACGGCCCAACCGACGGGTGAATTCAGCTGCGCGTCGGAGACCTGACCCGGTATCGCAGTCCGTGACTGCGAAGCGGCTTCCGCGAAGTGGTCGACGATGGCGGGAATGAAGGCTGCCAAGTCCTGCGGTCCGCGGCTGGTGAGCAGGTTTCCATCCTTGACGACCTCTTGATCGAGCCAGATGGCGCCCGCGTTCACCAGGTCGTCGCGGATACCCGGCCAGGACGTCAGCGTCCGCCCCTGGAGCAGGCCCGCCGACGCGAGTACCCAAGGGCCGTGGCACAGCGTGACGATCGGCTTTCCAGCGTCTGCGAATTCCCGGACGAAGTGCCGCGCCTGCGCAGATTGCCGCAAGAGATCGGGATTGATGAACCCGCCCGGAAGCAACAGGCCGTCGTAGTCGGCAGGGTCGGCCTCCGTCGTCGTCTTGTCCACGCGGACGCGGGTGGCCGGCATGTGCAGGTTCGCCCCGCGGATGCGTCCGTGTCGCAGGGATATGACATCCACCTTCGCGCCTGCCAGCTGCAGGGCGCGCATCGGAATCGTCAGCTCCACCTTCTCGAAGCCGTCGGTCGCGAGTACCGCGATCCGGCGGCCCTGCAGTCGTCGCATGTTGGGCATCAGGGTCCTCCGATCTCCATCGATGCCAGCTCACGTGGCAACGCTCTCGACGGTCGCAAGTCCTCGACCAGTCGATGGATGGTCCGTATCGGAAACACTGTGCCCACGGTGACGGAAGTCGGCCTCGTCCCGCCAGTAGGAAACTCCACCCGTGAATATGTGCTCGAAGCACGAGGCACCGCGCCGACCGAATCGAAGTACGAATCGAGCTGTTTGCACTGAGAGGTCAACTGGCCGGGTGCTTTTCTGCCACCGGGGGTCCGTTTCCTGCCTGACGCTCAGGGAACCAAATGGACCCATCCATCAGACAGGAGGCGTTATGAAGGCGATGACGTACCGCGGCCCCTACAAGGTCCGCATCGAGGAGAAGGAGATCCCGGCGATCGAGCATCCCAATGATGCGATCGTGCGGGTGAAGTTGGCGGCGATCTGTGGGTCCGATCTGCACCTCTACCACGGCTTGATGCCGGACACCCGGGTCGGCCACACGTTCGGCCACGAGTTCATCGGAGTCGTGGAGAAGGTCGGTTCGTCGGTCCAAAACGTGCAGCCGGGTGATCGGGTCATGGTGCCGTTCAACATCTACTGCGGCTCCTGCTACTTCTGCGCTCGCGGCTTGTACTCGAACTGCCACAACGTGAATCCCAACGCCACCGCGGTCGGCGGAATCTACGGCTACTCCCATACGTGTGGTGGTTACGACGGCGCGCAGGCCGAGTTCGTGCGGGTGCCCTTCGCCGACGTCGGTCCGTCGGTGATACCCGACTGGATGGAGGACGAGGACGCGTTGCTGTGCACTGATGCGCTGGCGACCGGCTACTTCGGCGCACAGCTGGGTGACATCGTCGAGGGTGACACCGTCGTCGTGTTCGGGGCCGGGCCGGTCGGCCTGTATGCGGCCAAGAGTGCGTGGTTGATGGGTGCCGGGCGTGTGATCGTCGTCGACCACCTGGACTACCGGTTGGAGAAAGCCCGCACTTTCGCGAACGCGGAAGTCGTGAACTTCGGTGAGTTCGACGACATCGTGGTGGAGATGAAGAAGACCACCGATTTCCTCGGTGCCGACGTGGCGGTCGATGCGGTCGGTGCAGAAGCGGACGGCAACCTGCTCCAACACATGTCCACGGCGAAGTTCAAGTTGCAGGGGGGATCTCCGATCGCGCTCAACTGGGCCATCGATTCAGTGCGGAAGGGCGGGACCGTCTCCGTGGTCGGCGCTTACGGACCGATGTTCAGTGCGGTGAAATTCGGTGATGCCATGAACAAGGGCCTCACGATCCACATGAACCAGTGCCCGGTCAAGCGGCAGTGGCCGCGACTCTGGTCGCACATTCAGAACGGCTACCTCAAGCCCAACGACATTGTGACTCACCGCATTCCGCTCGAACACATCGCCGAGGGCTACCACATCTTCTCCTCGAAGTTGGACGACATAATCAAGCCCGTCGTTCTCGTCGACCAGAACTGAACTCAAGGGAAATGCCATGACTCAAACTCCAGAACGCGTGCCCGCCTACACGGCAGACCATCCGCCCGTACCGGACACCAACGAATTGCGGGCACGTATCCCCGGCTGGGGCGCCGACCTGAATGAAAAGGACCGACCGTCGGTCCCCAAGCTGCAGTTCCTCGACACCGGCGCCCACTGGGACTTCCCCGAGCGGCAACCGGAGAAGTGGCCGCGTGAGCGGTCCGTCGAGCATCGATTCCTCACCCCGGTGTTCGGCACTGCGCAGCCACCCAGCGGGCTCTCAGGCGTGATGCGCAAGTTCGCCTACAAGTTCAGCGAGGGCCGCGCCGCGCACTGGATGATCCTGCTCTACGCGGACCGGGTGGACGCCGCTGAGCACCACCTGCGGTCGCTACTCAGCCTGCACCCCGACAATCCGATCACCGAAACCGGTGTGAAGGCGGAATTCAGCCATGGCGGGATCAAGTCCCGCCTGGGCCGCAAGCGGGTCGACGTGAAGCACCTTTGGGTCGACCCGGTCATCGTTGCGGGTCCGTGGATTCTCGCGATCTTAGCCGTGACACGGTTGATGCGAAGGAAGTAAGAACACGCATCACGCCGTAACCGCCGCGGGAACGGCCTGGGCTGGCCGCGTAGCATCGCGGCCAGCCCAAGGTCGTTTCAGCGCCTTTTCACCGCGCGACGAGACGGCCAACGCCGCCGGGCCCCGCTGGCTCATCTGACGGCACCAGTCCTGCCGGTCATCTTCGTCCCGTCGGACCGGTGCCCTTCGCGTGAATTCTCCCGATGATGAACTGATGAAACAGAATTCGTTGAAGGTGGGGCTATTGGCGCCGCCCTGGGCGGCGATTCCTCCGCCAAGCTACGGGGGCACCGAGGCGGTGGTTTGTCAGCTGGCGCAGGGCTTGGTCGCCGCCGGACACGAGGTGGTTCTCTACGCCACCGGCGACAGCACGGTACCGGTGCCGCTCGTGTCTGCCGTGGCCAGCGCGGAATGGGACCGGATCGGGAACGGAGAAGTGGAGTTGCCCTATGTCATGGCTGGCTACGAAGCGCTCGCCGGCTGCGACATCATTCACGACCACACCTTGCTTGGACCGGCCTGGGCATTGGCGACTGGCTATGACCGAGTGGTCACCACATGTCACGGTCCGTTCAGTGGTGAACTGCGCGCGATCTACGGCCGCTACGGTAAAAGACTTCCCGTCGTTGCCATTTCGCACGATCAAGCCTCTCGTGCACCGGAGATCGCCGTCGACCGGGTGATTCACCACGGATTGGACCTCGACGAATACCCGCAGGGCGAAGGTGATGGCGACTACCTGCTATTCCTGGGCCGAATGACTCCGGACAAGGGTGTGCGAGAAGCAATCTTGGCTGCACGCGCTGCGGGCGAAACGCTGATCATTGCCGCCAAGAACCGGGAACCCGCGGAGAAGCGTTACTTCGCGGATCAAATTCAGCCGCTTCTCGCTGACGATGTCGAGGTCGTCGGTGAAGTAGCCGGTGAAGCAAAACTGAACTTACTCGGTGCTGCGAAAGCTCTACTCAACCCAATCCAATGGGCAGAACCGTTCGGGCTGGTGATGATCGAAGCCATGGCATGTGGCACGCCGGTAATCGCCTGTCCCATCGGCGCCACCCGAGAAATCGTGGACTCGGGCCATACCGGTTTCCTCTGCGCTGACACCGCAGAACTCGCAGCGGCAATCCACAGGGTCGACCGGTTGGACCGTGGCCTATGTCGAGCGACCGTCACCGAACGCTTTTCCACCGGTCGGATGATCGACGACCATCTCACCCTCTACCAGGAGATGGTCGCTCGATGACCATCGACGGCGAAGAAGGAGCCGCGGGTGCATGGGCCTCCGGGTCCGGCCCGCCTGTTGCAGGAGACGGTGTCGACGTCACGCTTCTCGAAGGCTCGGTATTTTGCGTGTCGTCGAGATCCGGTGACATGCAACGCGACCGGCCCCACGGTCTGTTCGTCTCCGACACCCGGATTCTGTCCTGCTGGCGGCTGACCGTCGATGGGGCGCAGATGCAGAGCCTGTCCACTGTCGACGAAGCCGCCGAACCATACCGGGCCACGTTCGTCGGTCGTACGCCTCCACGCCAATGGCTGGCGGACAGCACGATGCTGGTGCTCCGCGACAGGCTGGTCGGCGATGGCATGCGCGAAGAGATAACCTTGCGCAACCTCGGAGCGGAGCCAGTCGGGGTCACGTTGTCCTTGATCGTCGACACGGATTTCGCGGACCTCTTCGCCGTCAAGGAGGGAAGGGTTCGGCCACCGCACGGAATGGCAATCGACATCGGAACGTCGTCGATGACCTTCACGCTCGCGGGCCCTGACATCACGCACACCGCTCAGATAACGGGCTCGGGCGAACCCATCGTGACCCCGGGTCGGTTCACGTTCCGGGTCGTAGTGCCGCAACGATCGCAGTGGTCGACCTGCATCGAGGTGGAAGCCTTGACCGGGTGTGGGCGAACGGAACTCCGACACCGCTGTGGCGAACCGGTTGCTTGCAGCGCACCCGCGCAGCGACTTCAGGCGTGGCGCCTGTCGAATCCGCGAGTGGTGACCGGAGATCCGGCGCTGGATCGGTCGATCGAGGTAGGGACCCGCGACCTGGGTTCACTGCAGATCGAGGACCCGAGGCAACCGGGCAATCCGATTCTCGCAGCCGGGGCGCCGTGGTTCATGGCCCTGTTCGGACGAGACTCCCTCTTGACCGCATGGATGGGCTTGGGACTGGATCCCCGCTTGGCGCTCAACACGCTGCGCACCCTCGCCCGGTTGCAGGGGACTCGCACCGATCCCCTCACGGAGGAAGAACCAGGTCGCATCCTGCACGAGGTTCGTCTCGGTACCGCAGCGGCGTTGGCCCTTGGAGGCGGCACTACGTACTACGGAACCGCAGACGCCACACCGCTCTTCGTCATGTTGCTCGCTGAACTCGACAGGTGGGGAGCCCTTCCCGACGCTGACCGGCCGTCGTTGCTGGCGGCAGCTGACAAAGCCTTGACGTGGATTCGCGAGTACGGCGACGCCGACGGCGACGGCTTCGTGGAATACCAACGACATACCGATCGGGGGTTGGTCAACCAGGGCTGGAAGGACTCGTTCGACGGCGTCAACCACGCCGACGGACACCTGGCTGCACCTCCCATCGCTCTGTGCGAGGTACAGGGCTATGTCTACGCCGCCTTTCTGGGACGTGCGTTCCTGGCGGAGACCGACGGTGACACGGCCTGCGCAGATCAGTGGCGAAGTCGCGCGGCGCGGCTGAAAGCGGCGTTCAACCGAGCTTTCTGGATGCCCGAGCGACGAGCGTTCGCCACGGCGCTGGACGGAGCGAAACGCCAAGTCGACGCGGTCACGTCGAACATGGGTCACTGTCTGTGGGCTGGCATCGTCGACGACGACAAGGCCGCCGCCGTGGCCGCGCATCTCGCCGGGACTTCGATGAACTCCGGGTTCGGATTGCGAACTCTGGCCGCCGACATGGGCGCCTACAACCCCATGAGTTATCACAACGGCTCCGTGTGGCCACACGACACGGCGATTGCCATTGCCGGACTGGCGAACTACGGATTCGTCAACGAGACCCGACTGCTCGCACTCGACCTGATCGATGCGTCCGAGTACTTTGGCGGCCGACTCCCCGAATTGTTCTGCGGGTTCTCCAGAGCGGACTTCTCACGCCCCGTGCCGTACCCGACGTCCTGTTCGCCACAGGCCTGGGCCGCTGCGTCGTCACGTCTGGTGTTGCGTAGCCTGTTGCGCTTCAACCCGGACGTTCCGCACGGTCAGGTTCATCTGAGCCCGATGGTGCCCGATCGGTTGCTACCGATCTGCATGGAGAACGTGCCGCTGGCCGGAACCCGGATGAGTGTCACGGTCGAAGCGAACGGAACGGTCGACGTGCGTGGACTTCCCGAGGGGGTTCGGCTGGTGACACCACGGACTTCGCCCCCAACCCGACGGCACTCAAGCTCGTGAGCGAGGCGAGGGCCACTGAGAAGTGGGCAGTAAAGCCTTGCCCGCTGGGTTCACGAGCTTTGCGGCAAGGTCCCGAACCGGCGTGTTCGTATTTTGCGAGAGTGCGGTCAGCATTGCGAACGCTTGGTGGGCGTCGACGCCGAACCGTTCCATGACCACGCCCTTTGCTTGCCCTATGACATCGCGGCTGGCCAAGGCGGTCTGGAATTCGCGTTCCTGCCTTTGATTGAGGAGCGCGATGGAGGCGTGATCGGCCAGTACCGCGCCGATGGTCTCTGATTCGGGTCCGAAGGCTGCGGTTTGGAAACCGAACAGGCTCAACGTTGCGCCGCCGTTTTCGGGGGTGTCGATCGGACAGGACATCACGCTGCGCACCCCAGCGGTCATGGCAATGGGCGAGAACTCGGGCCAGCGGGCGTCGGTGCGCAGATCGTCGCAGCGAATGGCCTTCCGCGTGCTGATCGCCTCGAGGCACGGACCCCGACGGGCCACTTGCTGCGGGGTGTCGAGCGATACGGCGAGTTCCGAAGTTGCTGCGGTGGAACGCAGAACCCCGTTGTCGATGACCGACAGCTTGGCGCAGTCCGCTCCCCGAATCAACGCCAACGATGCGGCAGTGAGGTTGTGGAGCACGTCTTCGATCGCGTTCCCCCGGGCCAAGGTGCCGGTCACTTCTGAGATCGTCGGCCGGCCCGTCCTGCGGTGGCAGTCGTGGCGTCTGTCCTCGGATTCACGGTGACGCCGTCCAACGCCCGCCCGTTCACCTGTTGCGACGATGGCTTCGTCCACTTGCTTCCCCCGTGGATTCTTCGTAGGTGTGGGTGTTCGCGTGACGACTATGCCAAGCGAGTGGGCGTAGAGCGTCGACCCAGCAGATCAACAAATCGCGAATGGGCTTGGCCTCTCGGCGTCAGTCGTGGCGCTCGGGCGGGGCGACGAGTCGCTGACGTCGCGACCGTGACGTGTCGCTGACAGTGCTCTTCGAGGCGTGCCGTGCGGTGCCTGCGGAGCTGAGAATGGACGTTCGTCACGCTTTGCCAGCAGCAATATCGGGGATGACCGACACTCGGTGAGAAAGATGCAATGCCGACGTAGGAGGTGGGTGACACAGTGAGTCCGGGAAACCAGGCGCTTCTTGACTACCAGCTCGGTGCTGCGGCCGCCGATTGGGCGCCGTTGATGAATACGACCGACGTCGACGAAGCGACCGCGGCGCTGCGACCCGCGTTCTTTCCGCTCGACATCACGCCTAGCTCCAAGGAATCGTTTCGCGTTGAGGTGAGGGCGGAGCAACTACCGCACCTCAGCATCGGCTACCTGGGCATGGGTGGCGAGGCTGTCATGCGGGTGCCGGACGTCGGCGGCTATCACATCGCCATCGCCATTTCGGGTCACACCGTCAGCAGGTGGGGCGACCGTCACCCGAGCACCGTGACTGCGCCCGGGGCGGCGACCGTGTTCGGGCCTGGAACCAGCACCGATTTGACGTGGTCACACGATTGCGCACAGCTCGGGATCAAGATCGATCAGAACAGCATGGAGCGCGAGTTGGAGAACTTGCTTGATCGCTCGCTCGGCAAGCCCGTCGACTTCGCGCGGCGGTTGGACCTGACGACGACGAGATCGGTCAGCTGGTTGAGCCTGGTGGGAGTGTTGAGTCGAGAGGCCGGAAAGGTGGACGGCCTCCTCCGGCACCGGCTTGCGGTGGCAAACCTGCAACAGCTTCTCATCGAGGGTTTGCTGCTCACCCAACCGCACGGTTACTCAGACGAACTCAGCGGCGACGATGGAACGTCCGCAGCACGATCGGCGGTGGAACACGCGATCGACCTGATGCGCTGTTACCCCGAGACGGCGTGGACGACGGCGCAACTCGCCCGAGATGCAGGGGTCAGCCCAAGGGCACTGCAGAAGGCCTTCGCCAGAGCAGGCGAGTTGCCACCGATGAGCTACCTGCGGGAGGTGCGACTGCACCGGGTGCGCTGCGAGTTGGTCGACGCGTCTGAAAGGGGTGCCGCGGCGTCCGTCACCACGGTGGCCACCCGGTGGGGCTTCGTTCACCTCGGCCGGTTCGCTCAGCAGTACCGTCAGTTGTTCGGGGAGTCCCCGTCGCAGACGCTTCGACCACCGGACCGTGAAGCGTGACGCTGCGCTTCGCCAAGCGTCGGGAAGACTTCGAACCGTTCGATCAACTCGGCCGCGGCGAGTGTGGTCACGATCGGGTTGGTCGCGGGTGCCACGAGGCAGAAGGAGATGTCGGATTCGCCGGCCAACGCCGAGGCCTCCATCAGGGCCTCGAGCGCGGCGTCGTCTGCCGACGTCACGCCTGACATGTCGAGTATCAGCTGTGATGGTTCTCGCGCCACTTCGTCGGTGACGAGGCGGTACATCCTCGAGTGCGTCTCTCCGTCGAGGTCACCGGCCGCACTGACGACGCTCGTCCCGCAGGCAAGCCGTTGCACGGAGTAGGAGAATCCGCCCAGTTCGCCCTGCAAAGCGCTCCCTCACCGAGTCACGTCGTACCGCTACGAAGGTGAGTAAAGCAGCGCGATCCACTCGTCGATATCCACGCAGCGTCCCGAGTGTGTCCGATTTGCGCCGCGGGATCCGCGCCCCAACGCTGGCACCGCGATCAGTCAGGGCACCCCCCGTGATGCACGGTGGGGTTGCCCACCATGTCGTAGACCTTCGTTGCGAGGTGGAGGTTGAGGCGCGAATTGACATCCTGTAGATCGAGTCCGCTGATGTCTCGTATGCGTCCGAGACGGTACCGCAGAGTGCTGCGATGAATGTTGAGGGCAGTCGCCGCTTGGTCGTAATTTCCACCGCAGTCGAGATACCGCCCCAGGGTCTTGACTAGTTCGGCGCTCTTCTCGTCGTCGTAGGCCATGAGGGCGCCGAGCCATTCGGACAGGAACTCACGGACTGCGGGTGCGTTGTCACCTGGATCGAGTATCCGACACACTCCGAGGTCGTCGAACCGACGGGATCCATAACGATCAGCCGCGACCTTCTGTATGCGCAGGGTTCGTCGCGCGTCGGCGAAGGAGCGCGGTAGGCAGGAAGGGGTCTTTGCGACGGACCCGATCGCGATCCAGCCGTGGCCGTTTCCCACGTCCCTCGAAATTGCGCGATGCAGAGACTCGGGTTCGGGCAGATCTTCGGTCAGCAGAATGATCATCGAAGGCCGTCGAGCGCTGAGCGGGTGTAGACCGGCAGCTGTTGCCCAGCGACTGGCCGTGCGGGCAATCAAGTCGCCGTCGATCTCGGGACTCCACTGTACGATGGTTACCCGATGAGGCGTGCGGAGATTGTGTCCGAGCGCCGCGCCACGTGAATACGCGCTCGTGTCGTCAGTACCGGCGAGTAGATCGTCGATCAGATCACGACGCAGTCGTAGTTCGGCTTCTGCGAGCGAGCGCCGGTAGGACATCTCCACCGCCAATACCGCCGCCGCGTATTCGAGTGCGAATGTGTCGAGCCGATCAGCGCGGCGGTGCGGATCGTGCAACGCCACCACCCCAAGGGTGTGTGTCTTGGATCTGATGAGGCGGAAGACACGATCCCCGTCGCGGCTGTGCTGTCCATTCGCGCGCACCTGGCGGAGGACGTCTGCCCTATTGTCACCACCCACCGGCCGGTAGGAGCCGGGGGTCGGCGGAGGCGACCATGTCAAGAGATTCCCGAACGCGTCTTCGACCGACACCGCCAGGGACGTCAGCTCGTGAAGTGCGCCGGCAATCCCGGCCTCACCCACTCCGGACGCCGAGACGCGGGTCAAGACCTCGTGAATGTGGTCGCGGCGTTCCAACGCAGCGACGCTGCGCGACAACCGATGAATCGTCCTTTCGTGATCTGCGGTCGTCTTCTGCAATGACAGACTCTGGCGACGCTTTCCATCGATTAGTTCGGCGGTCACCATCGCTGCCGCGGTTTGCTGCGCGAGAACCTTCAGCAAGATCATCTCGCGGGCCGACGGGGCACGTTCGGAGCGGACGACGAGAACAGCCGTCACCGTCTTGACGGTGCGCAGCGTGATCGCGTACCTCCATGCTGCGTCTGGCAATTCGATCGCGTGATCGGAGGCAAGGTTTTCGGAGACCGCGGTATCCAGGCTGCGGTCCAACGGTCGATCGCGGTCGCGGTGGTCTGCCGGCTTGCCGTCCACGACGCGGTAAACGGCCTCGGCGTAGCTCTCGCTCAGGGATTGCACTGCATCTGCAGCCAAGTTCAGTATGGCGTCGGCTGAGCGACCGTCGAACATCAAGGAACAGCCAACGAGGACGCCGTACACGCCCGAGACTTCGGAGCGGCCGTCGATGCCGACCGCCTCGGAAACGAGCGTGCTCAGCCCCAACGTATCCATCTCGTTCCCCCAAATCACGCGTTCCACCCGACGCCGGGTCGTACCCGGAAGGCGTCAATCCAATCAATTGGGGATCGATTCGATCGAAAGCTGTTGTCCACGAGAACATTGCAGATGGATATTGAGTTCTCCGGGTTGGTCTCCCGTTCGGCGGTGCCGACTCTCGGCCCGGTCTGCCGAAGAGAACCGGAACGCGCATGTTTCGGCCCCGCGAATGCGGGTAAACATGTGCGTCGTTTTCCTCACGTGGCCTCGAATCCACACGGGATCGACGCCGCTACGCCCCAGAGGGAGGTGTGCCAGGGCACCCGATTTCCTTCACGTCATTCGGAGTCGGGAAATCTCGGGTTCGTGAGCAGGTGCTGCCGGCGCACGGGCCCGCATGGCTGCGTATGAATGCCAACTCGACGATCGCTGATGGATCCGGATCGGATGTCACCCCCGAAAGCCTGACGGAGCTGGCGCGAATCGGCTTCTCGTCGTTGGATCCAGCGGAGATCATCGCAACGATGAGCGAGGGAGTCGGTGCTCTGACCCCATGCCGGGTCGAGGCGACCTACTGCGGAGCAGGCGACGACATGACGTTGTGCCCTCCCACTCAGCGCAATGACCCGGAGCTGGCCGAAGTCCTCGAGCGATTGGGCTGGCAGGGCTCGATCGTCCCGGCTCGTGGTGGCTGGGGCCGCGCCTTCCGCCTATCCCACCAAGACATCGTTCACGGGTGTCTGGTGGTCAGTGCCGCTGACGAACCGACGGCAGATCATCTGTCGATGCTGGACCTCCTCACGCGACAAGCGGGCGCCGCCCTGGCGTGCGCTCAGTTGCATCAGCGCGACATACGACGGGCTCGTCAACTCGAGGCGACGAATCAGGACCTGACTGACACCGTGCAGCGGCTCGAGGCGCGCTCGCGCGTCCACGAATTCTTGGAGTCCGCGCTGGCAAGCGGTGCCGGGGAAGAGGGCATCCTCGAGGCACTGCACGGGTTGACGGGACGTGCGGTGTGTCTGGAGGACAGGTTCGGCAACATTCTCGCGTGGGCCGGGCCGGGCCGACCACTTCGGCACGTGAAGGTGAAGCAAAGTCAACGCGACCGATTTCTCCACCTGCTGTCCACACAGGGCGGTCCTGTGCGGTCTGGGAGCCGCGTGAGCGTACTGATACAGCCGCACACGGAGATACTCGGAGTCCTCGCGCTCATCGACGCCGACGCCGAGATCGACGACGATGAGCTGTTCGCACTCAAATGCGGCACCAGCGTGCTCGGACTCGAGCTGACGCATCGGCGCACTCTCGCAGAAGTGCAACTCAACCTGCGCCGTGAATTGTTCGACGACCTCCTGGCGGGTACGGATGCCGCCGGCGCCTACGCGCGGGCGGAGGCTCTAGGTCACGATCTGCGCCGGCCCCATTACGTGCTGGCGATTCACACTGCACGCGGAGCCAGCACTTCCGACATCGCTGCGGTGAGCCGTGCTGCGGGTCACATGCACCTGAGTCATCTGATGGGGCAACAGGGGAGGCTCGTCGTCCTCGTCGTCGGAGGTCGACCATCGCTCGACGCGTTGCACCAGGAGATCAGCAGGCAGCTCGGAGACGTCTCGTGTGCGATCGGCATGGGGCCACGCTGCGACGTGCCTACCGACATTCCGCAGTCCTTCGTCCGGGCGCGTCGCGCCGTGCACATCCGCCTCAACTCCGCCCAACCAGAGGGAGTTGCCGATTACGACGAATTGGGCTTCTACCACTTGGTCGATGCAGCGCACACCGTCGGCATCGCCGAAGAATACGTTCGTCGCTGGCTGGGTGCGCTGATCGACTACGACGCCGCGAAGAGTTCCGATCTCGTGCACACCTTGAGCTATTACTTGGAGTGCGGCGGAAACTACGACGAATCCGCCACCGCGCTACACGTTCACCGCAGCACGCTGCGGTACCGGCTCGGCCGCATCGCAGACCTCACGGGATTCGACCTTCGCGATGTCGACACCCGGTTCAACTTGCATGCCGCTACGCGAGCGTGGCGGTTCCTCACCCCGGAACCTTGACGAAGGACCGATGTGCGAAGGGGTACGCCGAGCGCCTGGCAGTGAAGTCCAGCGCGCCTTGGCGGCCGCCGCTTAGACCCCCGGGGTCGAATCCGTAGACCGATCTTGCGCCTCGCGGTCCGGTCCGGTCCGTCGGCGACAGTGCAAACGTTGCACCTGGGTCTGTTCAGGCCCGCCCGGACCGCTGAGGGGAGTCAGCCAGTGACCCATCCGTCGGGCATTCCGTTGTTCGAGAGGTTCTTCCGATCGGTCGCAAGCATCGACATCGACAAGAACGACGTCCGTCGTTTCCACGACTTCGTTGATGAACGGATCGACGCAATCGCCATCGCCGGCCGCAACTCGGCCAAGTCCAACGGACGCGACGTCGTCGTGCCGCAAGACCTTCCGATCACCAAGGGTGTGCAGGAGCGGATGAGAGAATTCGATGCGCTCGACGAGGCCGAGGACGTTCGAGAGTTGCTGCGTCAGGTCGTACGACGACCGCCAGGAGACGTCACGTTCGCGGAGGACACCGAGCAGCTCCTACCCGAGTTGTTCGGCGGGCTCAGTGTGGCGCTGGCCTCGTCGTTCCGCGTGGTGGATCCATCGGTGACGAAACCGTCGAGTGAGCTTTGGGATCGGGTCTTCATCATATTTCGGCTGATCTTCTAGTTCTGACGCTGATCCGCGGTGAACGGCAGCGGGGTGGGAGACGACGTCGTGAACGGAGGGACGACATGAAATTACCATTGCAGCGTCCGGCGGGACGGACCGAAAAACAGCCTCCCGCAGAGGGACCCATCAACACCAGATTCGACGGTGATGAGAATGCGTCTGAGAAGGGAACGGGTCGGCACTCATGGTCACCCTCGGCCGACGTCATCGAGGTGGACGGAGGATATGTCATCGAGGTCGAACTCCCAGGGGTGCGTAGGGAAGACGTCGACGTCGACCTCGATGGCAACGAGTTCGTAGTGACCGGAGAGATCAAGGAGCGCGAGCGCGAGGGCTTGTTTCGGCACCGAACCCGCAGTGTCGGACACTTCGAGTTCCGCGTCACTCTGCCCGGTGAGCTACGCAGGGAAGACGTCGAAGTGTCGTTGGCCTATGGCGTCCTCAAAGCCTACGTGCCCAAGGTGAAGCATGGAGGCGGACAATCTGAAAAGAGTTGATGAAAACTAGCTTTCGAGTACCCACCCCCGGATGGATCGCCCTGCCGGGTCGAATCCTCGCCATTGATTCAGCCGCTGGGACCGAAGCGGTGGAAACGGCGAATCGATCACGATGGCCATTGTCATCGGTTACGTCGGAGGGGATCACCATGAAGTACGACGAGTTCATCGCCCGGGTGGCAGAGAACGTTGGAGTCCCAGAGAGTGAGGCGGGGTCGCTGGTCAGGGCCACGTTGGCGACTCTCGCAGAACGCATCAGTGGAGGCGAGGCGCAGGATCTTGCCGCCCAGTTACCGCCCCCGCTGGATTCGGCCTTGGTGAGCGCCCGCGAGAACGCTGAAGCATTTAATTTCGAGGAGTTCGTGCAACGAACGGCGGAACGCGCTGGCACCGGCGGTGACACGGCCGCACGTGCTGTTGTCGCGGTGTTCGCCACCGTTGGCGAAGCAGTGTCGCCCGGAGAGTTCGACGACGTGCTCGCTCAGCTCCCTGCTGGTTTCCATCGGCTCGGCACGTCCCAACCGCGCTGAACTTCGATGTCGTTGCGTTCGACCCGTGCTGGCGGGTTCAAACGCACCGAGCAAGTTCGGCTTGGCAGGAGGACGCGCTTGCGAGATCCATTCCGCAGGATGAGTTTACGGGGGTCGTGGAGGCACCGATGCACAGTGGCATCGGCCGTCGGCGCCTCCGCCGAGACGACCTTCGAGACCTGGGAGAAGCGATGACATCAATGGCAACGTTGCGCGGACTCGATCGGCGTGCCGATCACACCCTGGCGGGACCCGCGTCGTCACAGACCGTGGATGCGTGGGGGGACTGATGGCCCACCACTCAACGGTGCAGATCTCGGCAGTGCGGCCCGCCGAGCCGCCCCGCCGTGTCATCGCCACGTTCGACGATTACGCCGATGCCGAGCGGGCGGTCGACTACCTGTCTGATCAGAGGTTCGAGGTGAACAGGGTGGCGATCATCGGCCGGGACATGGAGTACCACGAACAAGTCATCGGCCGCCTGAACTACGGTGGCGCCGCTTTGCGCGGCGCCGGTTCAGGCGCCCTCGTCGGTGTGCTGATCGGGTGGATCTTCGGCCTGTTCGATTGGATCGATCCTCTGCTCTCCGCGCTGGTACTGGCCTGCTATGGCCTGCTTTTCGGCGCCATCGTGGGCGCGCTGTTCGGACTCGTGGCACATGCACTGCAGCGCGGCCGGCGGGACTTCCACTCGGTGGGCGGACTGCGGCCCAAGTACTACGACGTCGTCGCCGACGCTCCGGTGGCCGACCGCGCCGTCCAACTGCTCGGTGGCGTCACCGACCGAAGGGAATAGTTTCATGGCTACAGCTGTAGGAATCGATCTCGGCACGACCAATTCGGTGATCGCCGCCTGGCAGGGCGGGGAGCCGATCGTGATCCCCAACGCCGAAGGTGCACGCACCACGCCGTCGGTGGTGGGGTTCACGGAAAGCGGAGAGCGCCTGGTCGGGCAACTCGCCAGGCGGCAGTCCATCATGAACCCGAAGGGCACCATCTATTCGGCGAAGCGATTCATCGGTCGGCGATTCGACGAGATATCGGATGAGGCCAAGGCGGTCAGCTTCGACGTCGTCGAGGGCGAGGGCGGCGCCGCCCGGTTCGAAGTGCGCGGCAAGAAGTACTCGCCGGAGGAGATCAGCGCGCTGGTGTTGCGCAAACTCGTCGACGACGCAGGCAAGTTCCTGGGCGAGCGGGTCAAGGAAGCGGTGATCACGGTCCCCGCGTACTTCAACGACGCCCAACGCAACGCCACCAAGGATGCCGGCCGGATCGCCGGCCTCGACGTACTGCGAATCATCAACGAGCCCACGGCCGCTGCACTGGCCTACGGGCTGGACAAGAAGGGCCACGAGACCGTGCTCGTCTTCGACCTCGGCGGCGGGACGTTCGACGTGAGCCTGCTCGACGTCGGTGACGGGGTGGTCGAGGTCCGCGCCACGGCCGGCGATTCGCACCTGGGTGGCGACGACTTCGACCGCCGGCTCGTCGACTACCTCGCCGATGAGTTCCAGCGGGAGAACAACATCGACCTGCGCAATGACGCACAGGCGTTGCAGAGGCTGTTCGAGGCGGCCGAGAAGGCGAAGGTCGAACTGTCGTCGGTGGCGCAGACCCAGGTGAATCTGCCGTTCGTCACCGCCGACGCCAGCGGACCGAAGCACCTGACCACGACGATCATGCGATCGAAGTTCGACGACCTCACAGCGGACCTGGTCGAGCGAACCATGGGCCCGGTCAAGCAGGCGATGACCGACGCCAAGGTGAGCGCCAACGACATCGACGAGGTAATCCTGGTGGGCGGGTCTACCCGGATTCCGGCGGTTCAGGCTTTGGTGCGCCGGCTCACCGGCGGCAAGGACCCCAACATGAGCGTCAACCCCGACGAGGTCGTCGCGCTCGGCGCCGCGATCCAGGCCGGCGTGCTCAAGGGGGAAGTCTCCGATGTCCTGCTGCTCGACGTCACCCCACTGTCATTGGGCGTGGAGACCGCCGGCGGGCTGATGACCAAGATCATCGAGCGCAACACCACCATCCCGGCACGACGCAGTGAGGTGTTCACCACCGCGGCCGACAATCAACCGGCTGTCGACATCGTCGTGCTGCAGGGCGAACGGGAGTTGGCAAGGGACAACCGGGCACTCGGCCGCTTCAAGCTCGAGAACATCCGCCCGGCACCTCGGGGTGAACCGCAGGTCGAGGTCATCTTCGACATCGACGCCAATGGCATCCTGCACGTCACCGCACGCGACCAGGACACAGGCGCCGAGCAGGGCATCACCATCAGCGAGCAGTCGAACCTCGACAAGGGTGAGGTCGACCGCATGCTCGCCGAGGCCGAGGCAAACCGCCGCGAGGATGAGCAGCTGCGTCAGGCGGTCGAGGCGCGAAACGCGCTCGACTCCGCCGCCTACCAGGTCGAGCGGCGACTCGCCGAATTGGGCGATTCGGTGGCGCCACACGATCGGGCCAGAGCCGAGATGCTGGTCGCCGACGCGCGTCAAGCAGTCAAGGAAGATGCGCCGGTGAACCGGGTGCAGGCCCTGACGTCGGAACTGCAGCAGATGCTCTACGGGCTGCAAGCCGCGCCGTCCGGTAGCGGCAACGGGCAATCGGCAGGTGCCGGCCAAGGCTCTCCCGCCGGTGACGACGACGTGGTCGACGCCGAATTCGACCGGGGTTGATTCGCAATGGTCAGCCCCGCAGAGCATTCCGAGACCGACCAGGGGGAAGGCCGGGCTGCGGAGAACCGGTCCGACGCGGCGTCATCCGACAAGGATGAAGGCGACGCGCTGGCCAAGCTCGAAGACCGCTGGCGGCGCGCCGTCGCCGATCTGGACAACCTGCGCAAGCGGTACGCCCGCGAGCTGGAGCGCGAACGAGCAACGGAGCGATCCAGGGTGGCCGGAGCGTGGCTGCCGATCGTCGACGACCTCGAGCGGGCGATCAGTCATGCCGGTGACCAGTCCGATGCGGTTCTCGAAGGTCTGCGGAGCATTCTCGGACAGGCGCTGCAGGTCCTCGAGCAACTGGGTTATCCCCGCGATGCCGAATCAGGCGTGCCGTTCAACCCCGAGCGTCACGAAGTGGTCGGTGTAGTGGACCACCCGGACAGCCCCCCGGGCACGGTCGTCGACGTGCTGCGACCGGGCTACGGCGAGGGCTCCGCACAACTGCGGCCGGCGGCCGTGGTGGTCGCCCGGCGCGGACAGTGACACCTCGTGGCCCGCGATTACTACGAAGCGCTTGGGGTGTCGCGGGACGCGACCGCAGATCAGATCCAGCAGGCGTTCCGCACCCTGGCACGCAAGAACCACCCGGACGTCAACAAGGATCCGGCGGCCGAGGACCGATTCAAGGAAATCAACGAGGCCTACCACGTCCTGACGGACCCTGAAACCCGAAAGCGCTATGACCGATTCGGCGAAGACTACCGTCAGGTTCCCGACGACTGGGAGCAACGGGTCGGCGCCGGAGTCGGTGGCGGGCGGCCCGGCGGTGGGCGGGTGCGATACGGCCAGGGATTTGGCGGCGCAGGCGGCATCAACATCGAAGACCTCTTCGGCGAGATGTTCAGCGGCGGTGGTGGATTCGGGCCCATTCCAGGCGCCGATCAGGAAGCGGTGTTGGAGCTTACGGTCGAGGAGGCCTACCGGGGTGGCAAACGGCAGATCTCGCTGGACGGCCGCAGCTACACGGTCGACGTTCCCGCCGGCGTCATCGACGGTCAGCGGATCCGGCTCGCAGGAGAGGGCGGTCGGGGGAGCGGCAGTGGGCCGGCCGGAGATCTATACCTCGTGGTGCGGATCAAGCCGGATTCCCGATTCCGGCTCGTCGGTCGCGACGTCAGCGTCGATCTGCCGGTGTCACCATGGGAGGCGGTGCTCGGCACCACCGTCGCGGTCCGAACCCCTAGCGGCGAAGCGAAAGTCAAGGTGCCGCAGGGATCCTCGACCGGCCGTCGGTTGCGGTTGCGCGGCGAAGGCATGCCCAACCCGCACGGTGCAGCAGGGAACCTCTACGCGGAAATCAAGGTGATGGTGCCACCGAACCCCACCGCGCGAGAACGCGATCTGTTCGAACAACTGGCCGCGGAGTCCGCATTCGACCCGAGGAGAGGACGATGACCGTCCCACACTACGTCTTGGCGCGCCGGCCCGGTATACAGCTCGAGGTCTTCGCGGCGCGTTGCGGGCTACATCCGGACCAGGTGCGCCGGTTGGTGGCATTGGGCCTACTCGATTGCCGGCGGGATGCTCGCGGCGATCTCGTGCTGGAACCGCCTGCGTTGGCCATCGTCGCGCGCATTCAGCGGCTGCGGACCGGGCTGGGACTGAACTACGCGGCAATCGGTCTGGTGCTGGATCTGCTCGACCGCATCGAAGAGCTCGAATCAGCGTCTCGCCGAAGGAGGACGTCGCCATGGACATCAACAAGCTGACGCAGAAGTCGCAGGAGGCGTTGGCCGACGCGCAGAGTATCGCCACCCGGATGGGCCACACCGAGGTCGACGGTGAACACCTGTTGATGGCGCTGATCGACCAGCCTGAGGGTCTGGTACCGCGGCTCCTCGACCAGACGGGCGCCGACACCGCGGCCCTGCGCGCCGACCTGGAGCGCGAGCTGAACCGCCGTCCGAAGGTGAACGGACCCGGCGCCACGCCGGGCCAGGTCTCCGTCACCAGGCGCCTGGCCGGCCTGCTGGATGCTGCCGAACGGGAAGCCAAGCGGCTCAAGGACGAATACGTGTCGGTGGAGCACCTCGTCATCGCATTGGCTGAAGAGGGGACGGCTTCTGCAGCCGGACGGATCTTGGCTTCGCACAACGTGACTCGCGACTCCTTTCTGACTGTGCTGGCCAAGGTTCGCGGCAACCAGCGGGTCACTTCGGCGACCCCGGAGGGCGCTTACGAGGCGCTGGAGAAGTACGGTCGCGACCTGGTGTCCGAAGGTCGCGCAGGCAAGTTGGACCCGGTGATCGGGCGCGACGCCGAGATCCGCAGGGTGATCCAGATTCTGAGCCGCAAGACGAAGAACAACCCGGTGCTCATCGGCGACCCGGGAGTCGGTAAGACGGCCATCGTGGAGGGCCTGGCCCAGCGGATCGTGCGCGGCGACGTGCCGGAAGGCCTGCGGGACAAGACCATCTTCTCCCTCGACATGGGCTCCCTGGTGGCAGGCGCGAAGTATCGCGGTGAGTTCGAGGAGCGATTACAGGCGGTGCTGTCAGAGGTGAAGGCAGCCGAAGGGCAGATCCTGTTGTTCGTCGACGAGTTACACACGGTGGTCGGCGCCGGGGCGACCGAGGGGTCGCTGGACGCCGGCAACATGCTCAAGCCGATGCTCGCCCGTGGTGAGCTGCACATGATCGGCGCCACTACTCTGGACGAGTATCGCAAGCACATCGAGAAGGACGCCGCGTTGGAGCGTCGGTTCCAGACCGTTCTGGTCGACGAGCCTGCCGTCGAGGACACGATCTCGATCCTGCGCGGCCTACGTGAACGCCTGGAAGTCTTTCACGGCGTACGGATCCAGGATGGGGCGCTCGTAGCGGCGGCAACGCTGTCGCATCGCTACATCACCGACCGCTTCCTACCCGACAAGGCGATTGACCTCGTCGACGAGGCGTGTGCGCGACTACGAACCGAAATAGACTCCATGCCAGCGGAATTGGATGAGGCGACCCGTAGGGTTACCCGGCTGGAGATCGAAGAGGCCGCACTGGACAAAGAGACCGACCCCGCCAGCAGTTCCCGGTTGGCGGAACTCCGAAAGGAATTGGCTGATCTGCGGGCGGAGGCCGACGCGCGGCGCGCGCAATGGGATGCCGAGCGGCAGGCGATTCGGCGGGTGCAGGAATTGCGTGGGCAGCTCGAGCAGCTCCGCCACGAGGCCGAAGAGGCCGAACGCAACTATGACCTCAACCGGGCAGCCGAGTTGCGCTACGGCCAGATCCGGGAATTGGAGCGCAAACTCGACGCGGCATCCGAACAGCTGCAGTCCAAACAGGGCGAAAAGCCCTTGCTACGTGAGGTCGTCACCGAGGACGAGATCGCCGAGATCGTGGCCGCCTGGACCGGCATACCGGTGGCGCGACTACAGGAGGGCGAGCGGGAAAAACTGCTGCGCCTCGACGAGATCCTGCACGAGCGGGTGATCGGCCAGGATCAAGCCGTGCAACTGGTCGCGGATGCGGTGATCCGTGCCCGCTCCGGAATCCGTGACCCGCGCCGTCCGATTGGCTCGTTCATCTTCCTGGGGCCCACCGGGGTGGGCAAGACCGAGCTCGGCAAGACCCTGGCTGCCGCGTTGTTCGACAGCGAGGACAACACGGTGCGGCTCGACATGAGCGAGTATCAGGAGCGGCACACGGTCAGCCGGTTGGTCGGTGCACCACCGGGATACGTGGGCTACGAGGAGGGCGGCCAGCTCACCGAAGCGGTGCGTCGCAAGCCCTACTCCGTGGTGTTGCTCGACGAGATCGAGAAGGCGCACCCCGATGTGTTCAACACGTTGCTGCAGGTGCTCGACGACGGTCGGCTCACCGACGCGCAGGGTCGCCAGGTCGACTTCCGCAACACCGTGGTCATCATGACCTCCAACATCGGGTCACACCACCTGCTCGACGGCGTCACCGGGGACGGTGAGATCAAGCCCGAGGCGCGCGACCGGGTGATGGGTGAGCTACGCACACACTTCCGGCCCGAGTTCCTCAACCGCGTCGACGACATCGTCTTGTTCACGCCTCTGTCGATGCAGCAGATCGAACGGATCGTGGAGCTGCAGCTGCGCGAGCTACGGGACCGGTTGGCCGAACGTCAGATCGAACTCGACATAACCGCGGACGCTCGCCGGATGATTGCCGAACACGGCTACGACCCGGTGTACGGAGCCCGGCCGCTGCGTCGGTACATCGCCCACGAGGTGGAGACCAAGATTGGCCGTGCCTTGCTACGCGGCGATGTCGCGGGCGGCGGCATGATTCGCGTCACCCTGGACAACGGTGAACTCGCCGTTGGTTATTCGGAACCCGCCCTCGCGGCCTGACGGCGGTGTCCCATGCCCCCACCCTGGCTACTCGTCGAACCGCTGCCGTTGCCGAACGCCGTAGGCAGCCGTTCTGACGCCGTCGTCGTCCTCCAGTCCTGATCCCAGCGCCCCGCCGACGGTGGAGATGGAGGCCAACAGCCATGCGAGCGACAGATAGTCATTGGTCGACACCGGATGGCCGAGTGTTTGGGAGAACACTTCTGGCAACAGCGTCAGCTTGGCCGCAACGAGCATCAACACGAACAACGCGACATGGAGGACGGTGACGCCGATGGTCAGCGTAATGAGGGTCGCCAGGTTGTACAGCGTGGACCGGGCGCGCTCGGCAGGAGACGTCGGACGTTCCCAGAGTTCGTGATCGAGGATCAACCAGGTGACCATTGCTCCGATCGACAGGACAGTGGTCGCGCACTGTCGCCAGAGCCCCATGGTGTCGGCGAACAGCCAGATCGTGTCGGTTGCGAGCGCCAATGCTCCAGACCCGAGTGCAACCACCAGCACCTTCGAAAGTCCGGCGACCAGTCGCCATGGCCGATTCGCGCGCACCATTCCGGCCAGCAGGCGAAGCCGGCGAAGACCACGCGGAGCGAAGTAGCGAACCCCTTCCCGGATTTCCGTCGAATCCAAACGGGCGGCGCTTCGTGGTTTGAGCCCAGGTCGTTCCGTCACCACGGAAACGGCGAGAATGACCAGTTCGTGCACCCGTCGGGCGACCAACGTGGCTCCGACCCCGGCTACGGCAATGAGTCCGAATCGGTGCTCGGCGCTGATCTCGGCGAGAATCGGCAGGCGGTTCTCTCGACGGGGCAGGTCGGTCATGTAGATGACGACGTCCGCCTCTTCCTTCGACGGCTCCACCGAAGCGATGACCTCGCGGAAAGCCGCTTGCTCGTCACGTAGATGAGGTTGCACGCGAACGGACGCCTCCCACCGCTCCGGCGGGTTGGTCGACTCGGAGAGGTCGTGGGGCAGCGACTCGGCGATGCGCTTGGCCAGTCGCGCCGGCACACCTGGGTCGGCGATGAGCAATACCGTGAAATTGCGACCAGTCAATGCCACCCCCTGACGTGACGCGCTATGCCGCAGCCGGGACACTACCCTGGCGGCGCCCACCCAAACGGCCGATCGAGGGCCACTCCGACCCGAGCGTTCCCGTCCCCGGAGGTCTGCCCGGCTGCCCATTGTTCGCTCTCCAGGGCCGATGTACCAAACCGGTCTGATTGACAGAGTGCACAGCGTGAACCGAACGCCGAATCGAGGGCACGATTGACATACGCACGTGCCTTCCTGGCGTACCGGACGGCCCCGCAGGTTCGACGGATCGTCGAGCGACCGCAGCGTGAACTGTTATTCGGCTGCTGCACAGATGAATTCACGTGCAGGACCCCGGAGGGGGTCCGATGGCTTCGACCAAGTCCGGCCCAACGGCACGAAGATGTTTGACGACGCTCAGCGGGGGTAGGCGGCACTGTGATGAATGGCACACCGTCGACCATCCTCCTCATTGCCGACCCTGGTGCCCCGGCTGAGATCGCCGAGCGCCTGGTCGATTCGCTGCCGAAAGAGCTTGCGTCCCAAGAGGGCGGGTGGGACGTGTCGGTACGGTGCGACCCACACCCGATCGACGAGCACTCCGAGGTGGCGGACGTGGTCCGCACGGTCGACCCGGCAAGCGAGACCCAAGACGTCGTCATCTATCTGACCGATCTGCCGCGACGCAAGGAAACCACGCCGGTCGTGGCCGACATCAGTGTCCAGAACCGGTTCGGACTGATCTCCATCCCGGGGGTCGGTGGTCTGTCCATCGCCCGCCGCGTCAAGAACGTCGCCCAGACGGTGGTCGCCGAGGTGACACAGCAGCCGGAGCAGCAACATCGATCGACGAGACGGCTGACGCGCATGCAGGACGACGACATCGTCCGTTACGTGGCGCCCTCGGGGCTGTCGCGATTGCGGCTTCTGATGGGCATGGTCTACGCGAATCGTCCGTGGCGATTGGTGGCAGGCATGTCCAAGGTCATCATGGCGGCGTTCGCCACGGGTGCGGTCAGCCTGGCGTACCCGACCATATGGCAGTTGTCGGACACCATGGGGCCGTGGCGGATGAGCGTCGCGACCATCTTGGCGACCGCCGCGATGATCGCGTGGCTCATCCTGGAGCACGAACTCTGGGAACGCCCGAAGTCGGCCGGGGAACGCGAACGGGCGGCGCTGTACAACGCGGCGACCGTCGTCACTCTCACGATCGGTGTCGTCATCTTCCACGTCGGACTGTTCCTGCTGCTTCTGCTGACCGCGTGGTGGACGCTGCCCCCGCAAATGGTCGCCGAGAACATCGGCCACCCCGTCGACGTGCCGACCCTGCTGAGGATGGCCTGGCTGGTGGCAGCCATCGCGACGCTCGGCGGAGCGCTGGGATCGGGCATGGAGGACGACGAGGCCGTGAAGGAGGCGGCCTACGGCGTTCGGCAGCGCCAACGGTTCGACGATCGCCGCGACGAGGAGAACTGACGCTCGCGAGTCGATCCCACCATCACGCAGCGAGCGCGGGTGTGCATTCCCCGTTTCGGGCGCGACCACCGGGTCACGACGCATGTCGCGGTCCGGTCCTACGGCGCCTGCTCCGGGGGTAACGTCCAGGGTCCCGGTCGTCGTCATCGGCGAGACACCCGATCGGGAGGGGAGCGCTCACGTGAACGACACCAGTGCCGAGGTCGTGGTCGGCGTCGACGGCAGCGACAGCGCGACGGTGGCAGCCTGCTGGGCTGCGGCGGTGGCCGTGAAACTGGGTACCGCGGTGCGCCTCGTGCACGCCGTGCCGGAGACCGGGTTCGCGCTCGGTGAGACGACCGCCGCGATGCGCGCCGCGGCGATTGAGAGTCTGTCCGCGAACGCGGAGCGGATGCTCGACGACGTCCGCTCGGCTGTCGTTGCCGCGCAACCGGAGTCGTCGGTGTCGACCGTGGCGATTGCCGAGCCGGTGGACAACGCTCTGATCGCTGCCGGCGCGCACGCGCGCCTGATCGTGCTCGGTGGCGTCGAAGTGCGGCTCGCTGCGGCCGTGCTGCTCGGGTCCACGACTCTGCGGGTCGCCGCGGGTGCGCAATGTCCGGTGGTCGCGTTCCGCGGCAGTGCCCTCGAACCCTCGACTGCGCCCATCGTGGTGGGTCTCGACGACAGTTCGTCGGCCCTGGCTGCGCTCGACGTGGCGCTCGCCATGGCGGAGGCCTTCGGCGCCCCGGTCCGGGTGGTCCACGCGTGGACGCTGGCGTCGATCCCCGACGACGTACCGGGATTCCCCGACTGGGAACAGGTGAACGCGGCGGCGCAGGCTCGCATCACCGCCATCGTCGACGACGCGCAGCGCCGCCATCCCGGGGCGCAGGCGACCATCGTGTGGGAGCGTCCTGGCCCGAGTCGCGCCCTACTCGACCACCTGGACGACGCTCAACTCGTCGCGGTCGGCAACCGCGGACGGTCGCTCTTGGCTGCCGCCATGCTGGGCTCCACCGGCCTGAACCTGCTGCACAACAGCAAGGTGCCTGTCATGGTCTGCGACCGCGGAGTCCGGGTGTCCTAGTCCCGGGCCGCTCAGACCCCGGCCGGCACCCGCGCCGAGGTGGTCATCTCCTGCTTGAGTGCGGTGAAGTCCGAGATGGTCTTGGTCGAGACGGTCGCCACCGGACGCGCATTGCGGCCCGTCGCCTCCCGCTTGGACACCATGACCACGCTGTCGATATAGGGCTGGATGGTCGTGGCGTTCTGCACGGTCGCGACGATGACGAGCTGAAAGCCGAACTTGCGGAACGCCTGTAGTGCCTGCTGGGCGAACTGCGGATCCGACTTCGAGAACGCCTCGTCGAGCATCAGCTGCGCGAACACCGGCCGGTTGTCGGTGCTGTCGGGGCTCGCCAGGTTGAAGCTCAGCGCGCCGGCCAGGCAGAACGCCATCAGCTTCTCCTGCTCACCGCCCGAATTGTCCCCGGCGTTGCTGTGGGTGCGGATCAGTTCCTCGGTGCCCGTGTCCCATTCGGCGCAGTCGAAGGTGAACCGGTTGCGAACGTCGAGTGCGTCGCGCGTCCACGCCTTGTCCTCCGGTGCGGTGGACGCCAGCCGATTGCGCAACCGCAGGATGTCGGCGTACTGGTCCAGGATGGCCTGCTTGTCGCCCAGCCCGACCTCGGCGATGCGCCGCGAGATGGCCTTGACGATCTCGGTCAGCTCCGACACCGCGGTGAGTGCGCGGGGGTTGGCGCGCAACGTCAGCCGGGTGCCGCGGTTGAACTCGACCGACCCCAGACCCGTGTTGACCCTGGCGATCTGGTCGCTGATCCGACGGGTCTCCTGCTCGGCCACCCGGTGCAGCGTCAGGATCGCGTCGGGGGCCTGCTCGGTGACCAGGCGCATCATCCGCTCGTAGGCCTCCGGCAGCTCGCGCTCGTCGATGTGCCTGCACAGTGCGACGTAGTCGTGCACGCGTTCGTCGAAGACGTCGCTGTCGTTGGGCACCGAGTCGGGGAACGCCGTGTCGAACGTGTTGAGGATCCGGGCCAGTTCGTCGTAGGAACGCCGACGGCTGTCGCGCAGCTGTTCGCGCTCGCGCCGGATGGCGGTGAACACCGCATCGCGGTGCGGCTCGGGGTCGAGCAGATCAAGGGTCACCGGCACGTCGTCGGCGTACCGGTTCAGCAGGTCGGTGAGCGGCTCGGACACGAAGGCGGGCGCCAACCTTTCCTGCAACTCGAGCAGGCTGGTCCGTCGACGGTCGAGGTCGTCGCGGCGGGTCTGGATCGCGCCGCGGCGGGTCATCAGCGTCTGGATCTCCTCCCAGCACTGGTCGGCCCGAGCATTGAGCGCCTCGATGTCCGGGTGATCGGCCAGCAGCAGTTCGTACTGCTCGCGCAGCCGGTCGGCATGCCCGTCGGCGGTCTCGACGTCCACCTGGTTCCACTGCGGGAACTGTTCGCAGATCGCCTTGCACGCGGCGGCCCGGTCTCGCCACCGTTGGCGCTCGGCGGCGATGTCATCGGCTGCGCGCCGAGCGGCCTGGTACGCCTCCTCGGCCGCGGCCAGGTCGACGGTGAGCGCATCGATCTTCGCGGCGACGTCACCCTGGAACAGGTACTCGGACTGCCGCAGCGGTCGTCGGTCGTCCTTGATCGCCAGCCGGTCGGAATCCTTGTACAGCCCGGCGTCGGTGACCGCTCGCCGGAAGCGCGCAAAGACGTCGGGGGTGTCGACGCACACGTGATCGCCCGCTGCGGCGACCACGTCGGCGGCTTCGGCCGCGCAGACGTGCGTCGGATCGACCACGAAGAGCTTGCCTGCCAGCGTATTGGGTTGTGCCTCCGCGGGTTCGGCGCCTGCGAGGCTCGAGCGCACGTGGTGCAGCTGCAGCCGTCCGCCCATGTTGGTCTCGTTGACGAAGCGCAGGACGGCCGCGTGGTGCCGGTCGGGGACCAGTAGCCGCAGCCCCACGCCCCGCAGCACCTTCTCGACGGCGACGCGCCACCGGCTCTGGTCGGGCCGCAGGTCCATCAGCTCGGCGACGTAGGGCAGCTCACCGGGATCGATCCCGACTGCGGCGCAGATGTGTTCGCGCATCGTGGTGGCGAACTCCGGCAGTGCCGACCCCACGTGTTCGACGCGCTTGAGTTCCTTGGCGGCTTCGTCGCGCACGAGGCGTGCCGACTTCTGGGCGTACTCCGCGTCGGTCGACGCCTCGCGCCCCCGGTCCAGTTTGGCGAGCAGCTCGTTGGCCTGCGCCGCGAGTTCCTCGCGCAGATTCCAGAATTCGTCGGCGGTGTCGGGGACGTCGAGGCCCTGCGCGATCACCAGCGTCTCGTAGGCGGCGCGCCGGCGCGACACCTCCTCGGCTTGGGCTTCGGCGCCTGCCACCTGTGACTGCAGCGGCCCGATGCTGGCACTGGACCCGCTGATCTGGGCGTTGAGCGAATCTCCCTCGGCCTTGGCCAGGTTCAGCTGGCGGGTGACGTCCTCGTATTCGTTGCCGAGCTGGTCGATGGTGGCGTCGAGCGAGGTGATCTGCGACGGGCAGCGAGCCAACCGCTCGTGGTCGGTGTACGCCCGGACCATCGCCTGGTCGACCAGGTCGATGATGCCGAGGTCCGACGATTCGGAGGCATACCGCTGCTGGACCTTCTCGATGTCGCCGAGGATCTTGCGCTTGCGTTGCGCGACGGCCAGCAGCTCCCTGGCCTCCACCAGCGGGTCGATCTGCTTGAGTGCTTCCGGCAGCCTGGCGAGGCTGTCTGGTTCGTCGAGCATGAACTCCCGGACGAACTGCTCGAGCCCGCCAACGCTCTTGAGCGACTTGGCCTTTCCGAGCAGCTGCTGGGCGGCGTCGGAGGCGCGGATGCCGATGGTCGCGTAGAGCTGCGCGAGATACTGCGACTCCACCTTCGTGGAGAACCGCCAGTGGTCCTTGAACACGCCGGCATCGAACCGGCCTGCTGCCCAGCGGTTGCAGACGTCTTCGATGTCGCGGTCACCGTCGGCCAGGACGAATCGGCTCGACGAGTCCGACCGGTTCTCACCGGTCAGCCACTTGAGGACCAGGCCGGTGACGGTGCGGCCGGTGGTGCTCGCGTAGGTCACGGCGATGGCGGACCAGGCGGTGCCGTCGCCGCGCAGGTACATCACCCGGCTGACGCCGTTGTCGCTGCGCTGGCCCCATGCGCCGCGGACGTATTTGTCGACGGTGCGGCGGCCCGCGCTCGACCCGGCCGCCGAGTTGTCGCCGGAGGCGTTGAAGTTGCGGCGGTTGAAGGGGAGGAAGCCCAGCGAGATGGCGTCCAGCAGTGAGGACTTGCCGCTGCCGGATGCGCCTGCGATCAACGCTCCACCCTCGGTGAACGGGATGGAGTGGTAGCCGTCGAACACGCCCCAGTTGATGACCTGCAGGCGGGAGAGGTGGAACTGCTCGGTCATTCGTAGTCTGCTTCCTGGTCCTGCGGAGCCGGTGTGCCGCCGCTGAGCAGCAGTTCGAACTGCTGCTGCAGTTCGGCGATCACCGACGCCGTCATCACCGCGGTGATCACCGGGCTCACGGTGTAGCTGTCTTCGTCGTCGCGGCTCTTGCGCAGGATCTCGAGCCCGGTGAGTCGCGCGATGGCGGCGTCGATGCGGGCACCGAACGTCACGGCGTCGCGGTCGACGTCGTTGAGCACGCCGGAGAACAGTCCGTGCACCTCGTCACGGCTGATGAGGACGGTCTGGTCGCCGGATGCCCGCATCATCTGGGCCAGGTGCAGAGCGAGAATCGAGTCGTACGTGCCGAGCGGCTCCCGCCGCAACAGCTTGACGCCCCTTGCCGATTCGTAACGGGCCTGCTCGACGAACGCGACGTCGGCGCCTTCGACGATGCGCAGGACGAGGTCGAGTTCGGACAGTCGCACGGTGAGCTGGAGGCGGTACTCGAGCACCCAGGTGTAGAGGTCGCGGTCGGTCTCGGCGCTGATGTAGCGCCGGGTGAGCAGATGCTGCAGTGCCCAGCAGGCCCGGTCGGGTAGCTCACTGACGTCACCGTCGAACCTGGGCCGTCGCCGCTGCGGGGTCCTCGCGGTCGAGTCGACGTCGGGCAGTGCCGAGAAACCCGCGTAGTCGGGGGACTGTTCGACGGTCACGATGCCACCGCGACCAGGCTCGAGATCGGTTCGGTGAACACGAGTTGGGGGACCTCCATCTTGCGGTCGCGTCCGTCCAGCGAGCGGAACCGCACGGTGACCGTTTCGGTCGGTTGGTCGGCAGTCACCGCGGCGGGCTGCTTGAGTGCCCAGGACCACAGCACGATGACGTGACCCAGATAAGCACCCTGTCCGGTGGCGGAGACGAGGTCGACCGCGTCCGCGAGCGCCAGCGGACCTTCGATGATCGCGCAGTTGATCATGTCCGACATGGCGGGCGCGTCGACCTGAGTGGTCAGTGCGGCGAAGCTCTGCAGGTCCACCTCGCCCTCGGCGGCGTGCGCGGGCTGGGGGCGGGACAGATCGCCGATCCGGAAGCTGAGCGCACCGACCGAGCTGATCGCGTGGCGGGCCAGCGGGAGCTCGATGTCGAGCCGGGAGTCCGTCAGCGACGCCTTGAGCAGGGTGCGCGCCGCGCCGATGGCATCGCCGAGTTGCCGGGCGACGCCGCGGCTCTGCTCCAGGGTGCCGAAGGCCGTGAAGCGTTTGACGCGCTGCGCGCACCGCTGCTGAATGCGTTCGACCTCGTCGATCTGATGGCCGACGAGTTCGAAGAACCCGGCCATCACCGTGCGCAGCGCGGGATCGAGTGCGGGCAGCGCTTCGGCGACGGCGGCGACGTCGGCCTCGAACTCAGCGCGCTGCTCGGGATCGTTGATCATGCGAAGGAAGGCACGGTGGCTGTCCCGGCCCTGGGAGTCCCAGGCCGCCTGGTAGTCGGCGTACATCTGGCGCTGCCGGTCGCGGTATTCGACGTTGCTGTCGATCGGATCGCCGAGCGCGGCGGTGGCCTGCTCGATCATGGTCCCGTACTGGCCGATGTCGGTGATGAGCCGTTCCATCTGCAACGCGATGGCGTGCGCCTCGTCGTACATGTCGGTGACCTCGGTCTCGGGGCGCACGTGCCCGCGCTCGAGGTCGTCGAGTTCGGCGCGCAGCGCCTCGATCTCGGCTTCGATGCCGGCGCGGATGCGGTCGGGGTCGTTGCCGACGCGCAGGGCGATCTGCTTGAGTCGCGACGCTATGCCGTTGATCGATCCGCCCGTAGCGATGGTGTCCTGACGGCGCATCCCGCGGAGCAGGTCGAGCGCCCGGCGCGCCTCCTGCGTGAGGTAGCAGAGGTTGCGTTCGTGCCCGGCACGCGTGTCGGCCACGCGGTGCAGCCACCCCTGACTGGCCCACGACTTGATCAGACCGAGTCCCGATTGCTCGGCGCCCGGGCGGCCGAGTTCGTCGAGGTCGCGTTCCAAGCGGACCACCAGGTCGGTCTCGGCGACCACACCACCGTTGAGGTGGCGTTCCATCAGCGTGGCGTACACGCCCAGGTTCAGCGTGGCCAGGAGCCGGATGGTCGGGGAACCCTGGATCTCGCGGTTGAGTTCGACGAGGTCGGTCGCCGACATCGCGCTGTGGTGGTCCACCTACCTCCCTTCGGACGCGCTCGTGCGGTGGCTCGGACGGTCCAACATAGGCCACCGCGGGGACACCGATAGGCGGGGAGGTCGGTTGCCAACGGCGTGTCGGGAAAGGGCGGGTCTCACCTGGCGCACGGGTTCCATCAGCCTCACCCGTCACGGAAGGCGCCGGCGCACCTCGCTCGCTACGCGTCGTGTGAGTCGACGAGATCCACCACCTCGCGCGCGCATCCCCAGCCCAGCGTGACGCCCGCGCCGCCGTGGCCGTAGTCGTGGATGACGCGCGCGCCGGAGGCCAGTGGCTCGTCCTCCTCGAGTCGGACGGTGGGCCTGCCGGGGCGCAGTCCGACCACGTGCTCGAGCACCCGCGCGTCGCGCAACTCGGGAACCAGGTCGCGGCATCGTTCGACGATCGCCTCGCCTGCCGCGAGGTCGACGCTGGTGTCCCAGGCTCCCTCGTCGAGGGTGCCGCCCAGGATGCAATCGTTGGTCCGGGGGTGGACGTACGCGCGGCCGGCTGGATGGTCCTCGTCGCGGACCGACAGGCTCAGCCCCGGGTTCGTCACCCGGACGATGCGGCCCCGCACCGGGTGCACTGACCGATCGCACACCAGGTCCCGTGCGCCGAGGCCGGTGCAGTTGACGACGACGTCCGAGCCTGCGGCCACCTCGTCGAGCGCCTGCACCCTTCCCTGGCTGAAAGCCCCACCGAGACCGAGCATTCGGCGGTGCAGCCACGGCAGGTACAGCGGCATCTCGGCCGATGGAACCGTGAACCGCAGACCGTAGGGGTAACCCCCCGGTAGTTCCTCGGCCACCGCAGAGCGCACGGAGTCGAGCGCCTTGGTCCACGCCGGTTCGCCGGGTGGGGTGCGATAGAGCTGTAGCGACTCCCGCATGACGAGCCCCGGCACACCACGTGCAGCGTGCTCGGCCAGGACGGCGAAAGTCTCGCTGCCCCAGGCCGCCACCCGTTCGGGCGGCCCGACGTGAGTGGGGAACCACACGGCCGCCGCGATCGCCGACGTGGTGGCCGTGGGCGGATCGGCGGCCACCATGCGCACGCCATGGCCGGCCTCGAGAAGCCGGATCGCCGCCGTCAGTCCGACGATGCCTGCGCCGACGACGACGATCTGCAACGGACGGCTCGTCGTCTCCGGCATTCCACGTCCTCTCCGTCGGTGTCACCGCCACGGTCGCACACCCTTGACTGTCGCGCGGCGTGGCTGTTAGAAAGGCGCCGACCGCGCTGTTGAGCGATCGCCCAGCTTCGTGGATCCGTCACGGAAGGTCATGGCATGAGCACGCTTGGCTCCGAGGTGTACTACGACCCCTACGACACCGGGATCGTTGGGGACCCCTATCCCGTCTACGCCCGTCTGCGCGACGAGGCGCCGGTCTACTACAACGAGCGCCATGACTTCTGGGCCATCTCGAGGCACGCCGACGTCGAACGTGCGCTGGCCGACTGGCAGACCTTCTCCAACGACCGCAGTGACATCCTCGAACTGATCAAGTCGGACTTCGAGATGCCCGATGGCGTCATGATGTTCGAGGACCCGCCAACCCACACGATGCTGCGCGGTCTGATGTCGCGGGTGTTCACGCCCCGTCGGATGGCGGCCCTCGAGGATCAGATCCGGGCCTATTGCGTCGACTGCCTCGACCCGCACGTCGGATCCGACGGCTTCGACGTCATCGCCGAACTGGCATCGATGATGCCGATGCGAGTCATCGGAATGTTGCTTGGCATACCGGAATCCGAGCAGACCGCGGTGCGCGACGCCAACGACGCCAATCTACGGACCAGACCCGGGGCGCCGATGAAGGTGACGAACCCCGACGCGATCGCCGACGGACGCATGTTCGCCGACTACGTGCAATGGCGCTCGGAGAACCCATCCGACGACCTGATGACGTCACTGCTGAACGTCGAGTTCGTCGACGACACCGGGGTGACGAGGAAGCTGACGCGCCAAGAGGTCCTGCACTACACGCAGGTCGTCGCCGGCGCGGGCAACGAGACGACCGGTCGGCTCATCGGTTGGTTGGCGAAGGTCCTCGCCGACCACCCGGATCAACGCCGGATGGTCTGCGAGGACCGGACACTGCTGAACCGCACCATCGACGAGACGCTGCGCTACGAACCCACCGGCCCGCACGTCGGCCGGTGGGTAGCACGCGACACCGAACTCCATGGCCGCACCATCCCGGCGGGCAGTGCGGTGCTGCTGCTGTTCGGCGCGGCCAACCGGGACGAACGGCGGTATGCCGATCCCGATGCGTTCGACGTCCACCGGGAGAACATCTCCCACCTCACCTTCGGCAAGGGGGTGCACTACTGCTTGGGCGCGAACCTCGCCCGCCTCGAAGGGCGGGTCGCACTCGACGAGATGCTCAACCGATGGCCGGAGTGGGGAATCGACTACGACACAGCCGAATTGGCCCCCACGTCGACTGTGCGGGGCTGGGAGCGGCTCAGGGTGTTGCTGCCCTGAGCCGCCAGCCACCTACTGGTTCGACGCGATCTCGACCTCGGCCGTCGCCTGGATGAGGGCGAGCAGCTCGGGATCCAGACCGGGGGAGAACTCCTCGCGGCGCTCGGGTGCGATCGTGATCGGAACGCCCTCGGGCATCACGGCCGTGCTGAGTTCGGTTCCGTCGTTGGACGGTGACGCACCGCGGTAGAGCTTGGCGGCCTGGCTCTTGTCGTCGGCGCTGAACGTGAACTGCACGCTCTGCAGACCGGTGTCGAGGAGCTTCTTGACCTCGGGGAACGCTTCGGCGTTGGTCTTCGGGATCGGCAGCACCGAACCCCAGTTGACGCCCAGGCTCTCGAGCGCCTTGGCGAACGCGTTCTCGTGAGCCTGATCCCGCACGATGAGATACGCGATGGTGGAGCGGGCAGTCTTGTTGTCCGTCATCTCGTAGATGCGGCACTTCTGCAGGCGGCCGGTCGATTCCAGCATCAGGTTGTACAGCAGGTCGAGCACGAGGTTGCCGCTGTTGTAGACGTACGAGCCCGACCACGGGTTGCCCGCGGCGTCGACCGGCAGCGCGCCCTGGGCGCCGACCAGGTAGTGGTGGATGTTGCTGGTGTCCAGCGCGATCTTCAAGGGCGTCGCACCCTTGGCGCCGGGTGCGTCGACCGGATCGGTCTTCTTGCCGTTGTACTTCGGCGAACCGTCGAGCAGGCGTGAGATCGTGGTGCCGATCAACTCGACGTGGCTGATCTCCTCGGTGCCGACGCCCTGCAGCAGGTCCTTGTAGGGCTTGGAGGCGACGTCACCACGGAAGTTCATGCTCTGGAACAGGTACTGCATCATGGTGCGCATCTCGCCGAACTGACCGCCCAGACCTTCCTGCAACGCGTTCGCAGCGGCAGGGTCGGGCTCGTCGACGGCGATTTCGTTGATCAATTGCTCGGTGTGCAGGTACATGGGTCTCCTTCGAGTTGCGGGGCAGCGGTGCGGTAGCACCGGACGGGGTCACGGGCACTTACCGCAAGATGCGTCGCGTGCGCAGGACGCCCGACGGACGTCGACGTGCGCAGAGATGACGAAGCGGCACGAGCCAGCCTTCAATCAGTAGCGGCCGCTGCTACTCCACGGTCTTGAAGCCAGCGACAGTCTGCGCGTACCCGCGAGGTGCCTACGCAAACGTCACGGGAACCAGCAGGCTCGACGCCACGCGCCGCCGCCGTGAACTGCGTTGCGCCCTCTTGCGTTCGGCAGCGTGCCGCAGAGCGGTGCGCAGCCCCACGCCGGGCGCCGACGGCTGGGCGACGAACCGCTGTTCGGATGCGGTCTCGGGCGCATCGTCGGACGTGGCGGAGAGGAAGCGGTCCGGGACGGCGAGCTTCAGGATCGTGCGCTGGGCGCGGAGGAACTGTCGAACCAGCGACTCGCTGTTGTACGGCAGGTCGTATTCGTGGCAGAGACTGCGCACGCGCTTGGAGATCGAGGCGTACCGGTTGCTCGGCAGGTCGGGGAACAGATGGTGTTCGATCTGGTAGCAGAGGTTGCCGCTCGTGAACGCCAAGACCTTGCCGGCGTCGAAGTTGGCGGTGCCGAGCATCTGCCGCAGATACCACTCACCGCGCGTCTCGTCGCGGACCGCCTCGGGGGTGAACTTCTGGGCGCCATCGGGGAAGTGACCGCAGAAGATCACCGCGTACGCCCACAGATTGCGCAACAGGTTGGCGGTCGCGTTCGCGGTCAACGTCCGGCGCCAGCGTCGGCCGCTCAGGGCGGGCACGTAGAGGTAGTCCTTGAGCATCTGCTTGCCGGCCTTGTGCTTGAACGCCCTGGAATACTCGGCCGCCTCGTCGGTGGACGTGGCGCGTTCTTGGTCCGAGTGCAGACCGTGTCGGGCGATGCCCCACTCGAAGGTGACTGCGAGCAGGAGGTTGTGCAGAGGCTGGATCAGGTTGCGCGGTTGCCACGGTTCGTCACGCGTGACGCGCAGGACTCCGAACCCGATGTCGTCGTCGAGATCGAGCACGTTGGTGTACACGTGGTGGCGGAAGTTGTGCGAGTACCGCCACTGCGAGGACGGCCCCACCATGTCCCATTCCCAGGTGGTGGAGTGGATTTCGGGATCGTTCATCCAATCCCATTGGCCGTGGCCGATGTTGTGGCCCAGTTCCATGTTCTCGATGGACTTCGCCACGGCTAGGGCCGCGGTCCCAAGCGCCCACCCGGTGCGCGATCGCGTCGTGTGGATGACGAGGCGCGCGGCGATGTCGAGTGTCCGCTGCAGGAGGATCGACCGACGGATGTAGTTTGCGTCGCGAGATCCTCGGGAGGCCTCGATCTCGCTTCGCAGATCGTCGAGACGGCTGCCGAGTTCGTCGACGTCGGCCGGGGTGAGGTGTGCGTATGCGGCGACGTCAGTGATTGCCATTGGGCGACCTTGCGTCGTGAATCGCAGACGATGGAAAGTGGTTGCGCGAGTCGATGATCGGCGGGCCTAAGAGGTGGTCGGCATGAATAAGTGTGTGGGTCATGTGTCCTCGGATGAAGCCGGTCGAGACGGCACCGCGAAAGTGAGTGGTCGGGGCGGAGTCGGTTCAGCGGCGGGTACTGCACGCCGGAGGACGGCGAGGTCGCGCTGAAGGGCTTCGGATGTTCGGCGTTGAGCGGTCGCTCGCAGCCCTGCGCAGGGCTGCCCGAACGGGCTGGTTGCCAGCCCTTGGAAGTCTACCCACCAGTAGCAAGAACAGCCACCTCTACCTCGTCGCCGCACCACGCCGGGACGGTCGAAGTTTCCAAAAGCCCTCCCGAGGGAGGAAGGTAGGAGCAATGACAGCGCGGTGCCGCACCGGCGCCCCACCAGACGTACGCCTCCCGTTCGGCTGAATGTGGCCTTCCGCGAGCAACTCAGCGCCTCCATCGACGGTCGGCGCGGCGAGACCGCCGCGAACCGCCTGTGCCAAGCATGCGTGGAATTGTTCGACGTCGACGCGGCTGCCATATCCCTGGTGTTCGACGGGTCCAACGTCGGGACGCTGGGCCACAGCGGCGGTCCGGCGCGCGACTACGACGAAGTGCAGTTCACGATCGGCGAGGGGCCGTGCCTCGACTCCGTCACCGATCGGCGGCCCGTGCTGGCGACGGACCTGGCCGACCGACGCGAGGTGCGTTGGCCGCTGTACGGCCCGGCCATGGTCGAGCTGAGCATCCGCGGCGTGTTTGCGATGCCCGTCGTGATCGCCGGCGAGTACGTGGGAGCGCTCGACCTGTTCCGTTCCGACCCCGGCCACCTGAGCGAAACACAGCTCGCAGGGGCGATGCTGGCCGGTGAGATGGCGGCCCTTCCCATGCTGGATCTGATGGACAGCACCCTGGTGGCCGCCGCGACCGACCCCTCTACCGATGCCTGGGCCGAACTCAACGCGCTGAGCCGCGTGGAGGTGAGTCAGGCGACGGGCATGCTGGTGGCCCAACTCGGTGTCGAGCCGACTGAGGCGTTGGTACGCCTGCGGGCTCACGCCTACGCCGCAGGAAGGGGAACCACCGACGTGGCGCGCGACGTCCTCGACCGCCGATTGCGATTCGAAGCCGACCGAACGGTAGATGAAGATGACTGAACCCTCCCGCGAGATCGAGGTGCTCGCCGCCGTCGTCACGCTCGTCGACAGCCTGCTCGACGACTTCGACGTCGTCGACCTACTGACCGGTCTCACCGAGCGGTGTTCCGAGCTGCTCGACGTCACGGCTGCGGGAGTCCTGCTCGCCGACCCGAGGGGGCGACTGCGGTTGGTGGCGGCCACGTCGGAGGCGGCCCGGGAACTCGAGTTGTTTCAGCTGCAGGCGGAGCAGGGTCCGTGCGTGGACTGCTACCGAAGCGGCCAGCCGGTGTCGGTCGAAGACCTCGCCTCGACGGGGGACAGGTGGCCCCGGTTCACCGCCGTTGCGCTGGAGGCGGGCTTCGCCTCGGGGCGCGCGATCCCCATGCGGGCCGCAGGCATGGTGCTGGGAGCGCTGGGATTGTTCGGTGACCGGTCGGGGCGGCTGAACAACGCCGATCTCCTGGTGGCCAGGACGCTCGCGCACGTGGCGTGCGTCGCGGTGCTGCAGGAGCGCGCGCCGACGCCCGCCACGGTGGGGCCACCGCTGCAGGCGGCGTTGAACCGCCGCATCGTCGTGGAACAGGCCAAGGGGTTCCTCCGGGAGACGCTGAACGTATCCGTCGAGGAGGCGTTCACCCTGCTGCGCAGTTACGCGCGTGAGCATGGCCAACACCTCAGCGACGTTGCGGAGACGTTGATGCGCGACCGTGACGGCCGTCCAGCGCTGCTCAGCGAGCTCACCGCGATGACGGCGCGCTGAGCGTCACGACGCCTGGTGGCGGATCCGCGCCCGGCGCACCGCTTCGTCCACCAGGCGTTGCGACACGACGTGCAACTTGACGTTCTCTGCCTGACTGATGTGGACCAGGCGCGCGAACGCCTCGTCGCCGTCGGCTCCGGTCCGGCTACGGATGATGCCGATGGCCTGGTCGATGATCGCGCGACTGTCCAGCGCGCGTTGCAGACGGGTCGTGCGATCCCGCGCGTCCGACAGCAGTCGCGCATTGTGGATGGCGACGGCTGCCGGTCCGGCGAACAGTGACCCCAGCTCGACGGCATGATCGGCGAAGACAGCGCGCCGTCGCGCATAGGCGTTGATCGCGCCGATGACCCGGTCGCCCACGACCAGGGGTAGCGACAGCGCGGAGTGCACACCCATCCGCGCGACGCGACCGCCGAAGCGTGGCCAGCGTTCGTCGCATCCGAGCGAACCGCTCACGCTCGGACGCCCGGACTCCATCGCGGTAAGACACGGTCCCTCGTGGAACTGGTCGTACTGGACGGCGTCGATGTCGGTGACGAAGTCCGCCGTCGCGGAGGTGCTCCGCACGCCACTTCCCGCGTGCTCCTCGACCAGCGCGATGCCCGCACCGTCGACGTTCGGGATCGCACGGGCGGCGAACTTCGCCACGGCGTCGAGTGTGTCGCCTGCGCCGAGCGCACCGGCCACCATCGCCGAAACGCCCGCCAGGCCGTCCCGTAGGTCGACCTCGTCGGCGTCGAGGCGTTCCTGGGTCATGGCTTCGTCGACGGGTGCGTCGCGGCCTGGTTGGGTGTCGTAGTCGGCCAATCGAACCTCCTCCCGCCTCGCGACGGTAGGCGGTGATGCGGGCGTGTGCTGGGGGAAAGATACCCGCCAGGGCAGTCCGACAATCAGCGTCGGACGTCAGTCGACGAGCGACAGCGCGTGTGCCCTGCGCAGCTTGCCCGACGGGGTCTTCGGGATGGTGCCCGGTTCGAGCACCACGACGTTGCGTGGACGCACGTCGACCTCGGCGAAGACCTGGTGGGCGACCTCGCGCTCGATGCGCCTGACCTCGTCGTGGTCGTCGAACGCGGCGGACTCGACGGCGACGGCGAACGTCTCCCTCTTGTGCCCGGCGTTGAGGCGCACGGCAACGGCACACCCGGGGCGGACACCGTCGACGCGGACTGCCGCGCGCTCGATGTCGGTCGGATAGATGTTCTTGCCGGCCATGATGATGACGTCCTTGAGCCGGCCGCAGACCACGATCTCGCCGTCCTCGGTCAGGTAGCCGAGGTCGCCCGTGTCGTACCAGCCCTGCTCGTTCTGGGCGCCGATGAAGCCCGCGACGGTCGTGTAGCCCTTGGTGACGGGGGCTCCCCGCACCTCGATGACGCCGACCCCACGTGCCGACACGACGGCATCCTCCTCGTCGACGATGCGCACCTCGATGCCCTTCAGCGGCTTGCCGAGGGATACCAGGCGCCGCGTGTGGCCCTTGGTGGCTGGAACCGCGCGGTGCAGCACCGCCAGCAGGTCGGCGTCGACCTCCTCGACGACCATGCCGCCGCCGCACTCGGAGAACGACACCGCCACCGTGGTCTCGGCCATCCCGTACGCAGGGATGATCGCTTCGGGCCGAAGACCGAATGGTGCGCCGGCGTCGCAGAGATCCTCGACGTCGAGCGGGTCGACCTGTTCTGCGCCGGAGAGCGCCCAGCGCAGCGACGACAGGTCGTACTCGCCGGGGATGGCCTGCCTGCGCAGACGCTTGGCGAACAGGTTGTAGGCGAAGTTGGGCGCAGCGGTCATCGTGCCCCGGTACCGGTGAATGAGCTTGGCCCACAACAGCGTGTCGCGCAGGAAGTCCATCGGAGTGACCTTGACCAGCTCGGCGCCGTAGTACATCGGCACGGTCAGATACCCGGTCATGCCCATGTCGTGAAAACACGGCAGCCAGCTGACGATCACGTCGGTGTCGATGTCGAAGTCGCAGCCGACGATCATCGCCTCGGCGTTGGCGACCACGTTGGCATGGGTGATCTGCACCGCCTTGGGAGATCCGGTCGATCCCGAGGTCAGCTGCATCAGCGCGATGTCGTCGTCACCGGTGGGAAGTGGATCGACCGGGTCGTGGCCCAGCAGGTCGGCGATCGTCAGCACGGTGATGCCCTGCCCGGCGAGCAGCGGAGCCGCGGGCATGAACAGATCCGAGACGATCACCGCGGCGGCGTCGATCATGTCGATGACCGCCATGGTCTCCTCGGCCCACCGGACGAGATCGGTGCGGGGTGTCGGCTGGTGCAGCATCGTAAGGCTCGCACCGCGCATCCAGATGCCTTGGGCCGTCGGCGCGATCTCGACGGGTGCACCGGCCAGGACGGCGAGGGCACTGCCGCGCCCGACACCCGCGGCAGCAAGGCCACCGGCGATGCGGCGGGCGCGCTCGTGCACCTGAATCCAGGTGTGCCGCACCGGTTCATCGGGCTCGCCCGTAACCATCCCATTCGTGCTGTTGCGGGCGTTGTTGAACATGGTCTCGGTGAAACTGCTCACCACGGTCCTCGATATGCCCGGCGACCGTGCACCGGCGGCATGATTGTTGCGTGGGTCGCGACGGTCGTACCGTCGGACCCTGAACGCAGCGTGAAACCCAGGGACGAACGTCCATGCGAGCGAGTCGCATCGGCGGGGAGGGGATCGCCACCGTGACGTATGCGTCGAGGCTGGGTCGTCAACCTTCGTGCGACGGTACCGCGTCGCCCGCCGGAACCAGCATTCTCCGGTGTTGCCGGCAACCGAGCGCGTCGCGGCATGGGGCGCGCAGGCGCTCGCCGCGCCATTCCGCAGGCCGGATTACCGCTGCGAAGAAGGGGTAGACCGCGCGCATGGCGAAGATCGGATACTTCCTGTCCTGTGAACAGTTCGGCCCCAAGGAGCTGATCGACCAAGCGAAGCGAGCCGAAGCGGCCGGTTTCGAGGCGCTGTGGATTTCGGACCACTTCCATCCATGGAACGACGAGCAGGGGCAGAGCCCGTTCGTCTGGGGCGTCATCGGTGCGTTGTCCGAGGCGACGTCGCTACCGGTGACCACCGGCGTCACGTGCCCGACCGTGCGCATCCATCCCGCGATCATCGCGCAGGCCGCCGCGACCGCCGCCGTGCAGCTCGACGGCCGGTTCGTGCTCGGCGTGGGGACCGGTGAGGCCCTCAACGAGCACATCCTCGGTGACCCGTGGCCGTCGGTCGGCGTGCGGCTGGAGATGCTCGAGGAGGCCGTCGACGTCATCCGAAAGCTGCACGAGGGCAAGGAGATCAGCCACCACGGCCTGCACTACGAGGTGCAGGAGGCGCGCATCTACACGCTGCCGGAGCAGCCGGTTCCGATCTACGTGTCGGGCTTCGGGCCCCAGGCTGCCGAGTTCGCGGGCCGCCTCGGCGATGGCTTCTGCACGACCATGCCGGACGCGGACCTGATCAACACGTTCCGAAAGGCGGGCGGCGGTGACAAGCCCGTGCAGGCCGGTACGAAGGTCAGCTGGGACCGCGATCCCGACGCGGGTCTCGACGCCGCCCACCGCCTCTGGGCCAACGAGAGTCTGCCCGGTCAGCTCGCCCAGACCCTGCCGCGTCCCAAGGACTTCGAGGATGCGATGAGCCTGGTGCCGCGCGAGAAGGTAGGCGAATCGGTCACCTGCGGGCCCGACCCGGACGCCCACGCCCAGCAGATCCGGCCGTACCTCGAGGCGGGTGTCGACGAGGTTTACGTGCAGCAGATCGGCCCGGATCTGGAGGGCTTCTTCGGCAGTTGGGAGCGCGACGTCCTGCCGCAACTGCGGGGCTGACTCAGTCCTGCACGCCCCACACCAGACAGAACGTGTGGCCGGCCGGATCCCGGAACACCCGGAACGGGTCGTCGATCTCGTTTCCGACGCCCGGGATCCGGGCGGCGCCGAGGGCAAGCGCCTGCTGCTCGGCCTCGTCGGGGTCCTCGACCCGGACGTCGAGGTGGAACTGCTGGGACGCGTGCGGGTCGGGGAAGCTCGGCGGTTCGTGCTCCGGTGAGCGTTGAAACGCCAGCCGAGTTCCGCTGGGCTCGTTGAGGACCACCCAGTCGTCCTCGGACTCCGTGGCGTTGATCTCCCCGCCGATGAGCCCGGCGTAGAAGTCGGCGAGAGCGCGAGGGTCAGGGCAGTCCACGACGACGGTGCGAAGTCTTCCGATCATGAAAGCTGGATTGCCACCGGACGACTGGCCGAAACGGTCAGACGCCGCTCGAGACGCGTCGAGCCGGGTGACCGAGGCCGAGATGGTCGCGCAACGTGGTGCCTGCGTAGTCGGTGCGGAACACGCCGCGCTCCTGCAGAAGGGGCACCACCTGGTCGACGAACGGGTCGAGGCCGCCGGGCGTCACGTGCGGGACCAGGATGAAGCCGTCGCTCGCGTCGGACTGAACCAGGTGATTCATGGACTCGGCGATGGTGGCGGCCGAGCCGATGAAGTTCTGCCTGCCCGTCACCTCGATGATCAACTCCCGGGTGGTCAGGTGCTCGGCCTCGGCCTTCGCGCGCCACTCATTGGCGACCGCGATGGGGTCGCGGTGCATGCGGACGCTGGCACGGCCCTTGGCGATGGTGTTTTCACCGACCATCGGGTCGACGGTCGGCAGCGGACCGTCGGGGTCGTGATCGGACAGGTCGCGGTTCCACAGTTGCTCGAGGAACTTGATCGCCGTCGCGGGCGACACCTGTGCCAGCCGTACGTCGTGCGCGATGTCGGCGGCCTCGGCGTCGGTGTCGCCGAGGACGAAGGTCGCCGCGGGCAGGATCAGTAGTTCGTCGTCGCGGCGACCGTACTTGGCGAGGCGTCCCTTGACGTCGGCGAAGAACGCCTGGCCCTGCTCGAGGGTGCCGTGTCGCGAGAAGATCGCGTCGGCGGTCGACGCGGCGAACTCGCGCCCGCGATCGGAGTCACCCGCTTGGAAGATCACCGGTCTGCCCTGGGGGCTGCGCGGGACGTTGAACCGGCCGCCGATGTCGAAGTGGTCGCTCTGGTAGCTGAATTCGCCTGCATGGGGGTCGGACAGAAAGGTCCCGGAGTCCTTGTCGGCGACGATCTCGTCTCCCCGCCAGGAGTCGAACAGCGTGTGCGCGGCTTCGAGGAAGCTCTCGGCGCGTTCGTACCGCTGATCCTCGGAGAGGAATCCACCCCGGCGGAAGTTCTCGCCGGTGAACGCATCCCACGACGTGACGACGTTCCACGCGGCTCGACCGTCGGAGAGATGATCCAGTGACGCGAATTGCCGCGCCACCTCGTACGGTTCGTTGAACGTGGAGTTGATCGTTCCGGTCAGGCCGAGGCGTTCGGTGACGGCGGCGAGCGCGGTGAGCACGGTGAAGGTGTCCGGTCTCCCGACCACGTCCAGGTCGTAGATCTCGCCGCCCTGCTCGCGGAGCCGCAGCCCCTCGGCGAGGAACATGAAGTCGAACTTGCCTCGTTCTGCGGTCTGCGCGAACCGTACGAACGAGTCGAACTCGATGTGGCTGCCCGACTCCGGGTCACTCCACACGGTGGTGTTGTTGACGCCGGGAAAGTGGGCGGCGAGGTGAATCTGCTTCGTGGGCTTGGTCATTGATGTCCCTGCTGCTCAGGCGTCGGCATAGCGGTTGACGGGCCGGGGGAGTGCGAACGCGTCGCGGAGCGTGCGCGCCGAGTACTGCTCGTGGAACAGCCCGCGCCGCTGCAGCTGCGGGACCAGTCCGTCGACGATCTGCGTCAAGTCGTGGGGCAGCGTCGCAGGCCGCAACCGGAAGCCCGAGAGGCCGGCGCCGTGCCAGTCCTGCAGGAGGTCGGCCAGCCCGGCCGGGGTGCCCACGAACGAGTGGGCATCGCTCGGTGGTCGGTCACCGGCACGGTCGTCGAGGCGTGAGCGCCGCGCGTGGGCCGCGGCGTCGTCGCGGTCGAGGGTCACCTCGACGTCGGCGAACACCCGCGCCGGTTCGAGACTCGCCGGCCGGCGGGTGGTGATGGCGTCGACGATGGCCCGTGCCTGCGAGGCGTCGCGAGGGGTGACGAAACCGAGGTCGGCGCTGCCCGCAACGAGGTCGTAGGCAGGGTCGCCGTGGCCGAGGGCGGCCACGATCGGTTGACCCTGTGGCGGCCGCGGCGTGATCGACGGTCCCCGCACCGAGAACGTCGCGCCCTCGAAGTCGATGTAATGCAACTTCTTTCGGTCGATGAACCGGCCGGTTGCGACGTCGCGGATCTCGGCGTCGTCCTCCCAGCTGTCCCACAGCCGACGCAACACCTCGACGTAGTCGGCCGCTTCTCCGAGCGCGTCGGCACCGGAGGGCGCTTCGCGTCGCCCGAAGTGCCGTGCCGCTTCGGGGCTGGTGGTGACCTGCACGCGGACCCCCGCGCGGCCGCTGCTGACGTAGTCGAGCGTCGCGATGGCCTTCGACAGGTGGAACGGCTCGGTGTGCGTGACGATCGCGGTCGGGACGAGGCCGATGTGACGGGTCAGCGGGGCCACCCTGGCCGCGGTCAGCACGGCGTCCAGTCGGCCGCGGACGCGGTCGGTGCGGTCGTCGGCATGCAGCGGATCGTCGTACTGCGGGATCAGACCGTCTTCGATCGTGACGAAGTCCAGCAGACCGCGCTCGGCTTCGGCGACGAGGTCGGCCCAATATCGGGCGGTCAGCAGATCGAGGGGCCTGGCGTCGGCCTCACGCCACGACGCGGGGTGCCATCCGGTGCCGTCGAGCGCGACGGCGAGGTGAAACGGCGCAGTGGACACGGTGCTCGCTTTCGGTCGCGGTCTCGTGAGTCAACGGTGGGCGACGGCTGGTTGATTCCACAGCGGCGGCGTCGGCGGCGTCGGTGCGGCCCGGGCTGGCTGCCTGATGCGCCCCGACCAGCCAGAACGGCGCCATTGCCGCGGACGTCGGAATTCGACTCGCGCAGCGTTTTAGTGGCTGGGCTCGATTCACGGCGAGTCGATCTATGGCTACCCATCGCCGCGCTCGCGACACTGACGCGGGTGACGACTATGCACGACGGCGAATGGCAGGGTCCACGACCGCTGGTCGAGGAATGGGAGTGGCAGCACCGGGGGAGCTGCCGCCGTCTGCCGCCCGAGGTGTTCTTCCCCGAGGATTCCGGGCGGACGGGTCTGCGGGCGAGGGAGGAACGCGCGAAGCAGATCTGCCTCGACTGCCCGGTGCTGGACCGCTGCCGCGAGCATGCGCTGTCGGTGCGGGAGACGTACGGCGTGTGGGGCGCCATGTCGGCGCGCGACCGGGCGAAGGCGTTGGCGGCGCGCGCGGGTTGAGCCGCGCTACGACGCGTCGACGGTCGTCCGCTGCGCCCCTGCGTCGCGGACCGAGCGGGCGAGTAGGCCGATGGAGTCGGCCGAACTCGAGCCCGCGGCCGTCGTCACCATGCACAGCGACTGCTCGGGTGACCGCGCCAGCACCAGGTTCTGCTGCGTGATGGTCACCGACCCCACCGTTGGGTGCCGAAGTTCGTAGGACCCTGCCTCGCAGGGCTGCACCCGATGGTCGCTCCACATCGTCACGAACTCCGGGCTGTTCATGGACAACTCACCTATCAACTCGGCCAGTGCCGCGTCGTCGGGATGACGTCCGGCCACGTGTCGCAGGTTGCCGACGAGTGTGCGGGCCTTGCGGTGCCAGTCGACGTACAGCTCGCGGGTATGCGGGTCGCGGAATGCCATTCTGGCCAGGTTGGGGCGGTCCGCAGGCCGATCGACGGAGTCTCTCTCGACGTGGCCGGCAAGCAGCGCGTGCCCCAGGTCGTTCCATGCGAGCACGTCGGTGCGCCGGCCGATGACGAGCGCGGGCACGTCGACGAGGGAACGCAGCAGGTCCCGGGTCGCGGCGTCGACCTTCTCGACGGGGGGCCGCCGCCGGGGCTTCGGACGGCTGGAAGCCAAGTCGTGCAGATGGCGCCGTTCGTGTTCGTCGAGCCGCAACGCGGTGGCGATCGCATCGAGGACCGCCTCCGAGGCGTTGACGGACTGACCCTGCTCCAAGCGGGTGTAGTACGACGCGCTCACCCCGGCCAGTCGAGCGAGTTCCTCGCGCCGCAGGCCGCTGACCCGACGCCGTTCGCCGAACGTCGACAGGCCCACGTCGTCGGGGACGAGCCTGGCTCGACGCGCGCGCAGGAAATCGCCGAGGGACGCGGAGTTCATCCTTCGACTATGCGCTTCCTCGCGAGCGCGTGACTGATCCTGGCAGGGGTAGGCACCGCAGGGGCTGGTTGACGGGCCGGGGTGGTCGGCAGCCTTGGGGCATGAACGAGATCGTGTTGGGTGACGTGTCCATCACCCGGGTCATGGAGTACTTCGGTTCGGTCGAGTTGTCGCCGTCGACCTTCTTCCCGGACAGCTCCGACGACGCCTGGCGGCGCAACGAGGACTGGCTGGCCCCAGACTTCTGGGATCCGGCCGCCGACGTGTGCGTCAGCGCCATCCAGACGTGGCTGTTGCGCAGTGCGGGCAGGACGATCCTCGTGGACACGGGCGTCGGCAACCACAAGCAACGGCCGCACGCCAAGGTGTGGGACCACCTCGACACCGACTTCCTCGGCAACCTGAGCCGGGCCGGTGTCAGCCCCGAGGACGTCGACCTGGTAATCAACACTCACCTGCACAACGACCACGTGGGCTGGAACACCTACCTCGACGACGGCTCGTGGGTGCCGACGTTCCCGAATGCCACGTATCTGATGCCACGGCGCGACTTCGAGTACTGGGATCCGGACAACGGCCACGTGCCGCGGCGGGGGCGGGGCAACGAGAACGTCTTCGAGGACAGCGTGGCTCCGGTGCGCGACGCGGGCCTCGTCGAACTATGGGACGACGGCTTCGACATCGACGGCGCGCTGCGGCTGGAGCCGACCCCGGGGCACACGCCCGGCTCGTCGATCGTCGCGCTCGAATCCGGCACGGACAGAGCGCTGTTCGTCGGCGACATGCTGCACACCCCGCTGCAGTTCCTCGAACCCGAGGTCAACAGCTGCTTCTGCGTCGACCCCGACAGTCGAGGGCGACGCGCCGTCGCATCCTCGGCCGGGCCGCCGACACCAACACGCTGGTGTTCCCCGCCCATCTGGGCGGCCACGGTGGCGCGGAACTGCGCCGCGACGGAGAAGGGTTCACCATCGCGCAGTGGGCGGCGTTCGCCCGGGTGACCGATGTCTGAGGTCGTCGTCACCACCTCGTCCGGCCGGGTCCGGGGCCACGTCGCGGCGCGAACCGCGTCATTTCACGGAATCCCCTATGCCGCACCGCCTGTCGGCGCTGCCGGATTCGCGACACCGCACCCTCACTGGGAGTGGTCGGGCATTCGGGACGCGACCCGGCCCGGGGCCATGGCGCCGCAAGCTCCCCGCGGCGGGTTCGGGAACCTCGACATGTCGCCGTACTTCGGAGCCGCCGCGATGGCCGATCCCGACTACCTGACGGTCGACGTCTACGCGCCGGCGGACGGCGTGGCGTGTCCGGTGATGGTGTTCGTCCACGGCGGCGGGTTCGTCTCGGGCGCAACGCAATCCCCACTCTACGACGGGACGGCGTTCGCACGGGACGGGGTGGTGCTGGTCAACGTCACCTACCGGCTTGGCATCGTCGGCTTCCTCGACCTACCGGATGCGCCGCCCAACCGGGGCTTGCTCGACGTACTGGCGGCGCTGCGCTGGGTCCGAGCCAACATCGCGGGTTTCGGCGGCGACCCCGACAACGTCACGCTGTTCGGCCAGTCCGCGGGCGCCACGCTGGTGGGCGCGATGCTCGCCATTCCCGACGCCGAAGGTGTGGTCCGGCGGGCGATCATGCAGAGCGGCAACGGGCTCGGTGCCTTCTCCAGCGAGCAGGCAGCACGGGTCACCCACCGCGCCGCAGCACTGCTCGGTGTCTCGCCGACGGCCGACGACTTCGCGGGCGTGCCGGTCGAGGAGTTGGTCGCCGTGGTGCCCAAGTTGGCCGGGCTGGATCTGCGCACGGGGACGAGGTTCGACCCGCTGCTCGGTCTCAGCGCTTTCAGCGTGGTGCTCGACGAGCAGCCTGCTGAGTCCGTCGAAAACGGAACGGCGGCCGACATTCCGCTGCTGCTGGGCACGAACGCGCAGGAGGGAAACCTCTACCTGGTACCGGGCGGGGACTTGGCGGACTCGACCGAGCAGGACGCGCTGGACGTGGCCGCCAGGGCCCACGCCGATCCGACAGCGGTGGTGCAGGAGTACCGGGTTCGCCGATCCGAGGCCGGCTGGGGGTCGGTGCGGTCGGCGATACTCGGTGATGCACTGTTCGGCATCGGTACGCGACGGCTGGCCGACGCTCGCGCCTCCCGCGGGAGCGCTCCGACGCACCGTTACGAGTTCGATTGGCGCTCAGACGCACTCGATGGGTTGCTGGGTGCTGCGCACACCGTCGAACTGCCGTTCGTCTTCGACCGTCTCGAGGTGCCGGCCTTGCGCGGCCCGCGTGGTCTCCTCGGCGACGTCGACCCACCCGCGCGGCTCGCCGACGAGATGCACGGCGCCTGGGTCGCCTACGCCCGCACCGGAGATCCGGGCTGGGAGCCGTCGCCGAACGTGCACCGGTTCGCGTGAGGACGGGTGCGAAAGTCGTTGCGCGCGGCTTAGTTCGAGCGTAAAATCGAACGCATGTTCGAAGAACCTCTGGCAGGCGATCTGCTCACCGAGGTCGAGCAATGCCGTCGTGAGGAATCTGCGCTCATCGCCCGGCGCATGGCGGCGATCGCCGGCCTGCTCTGGCTCCGCACCGCCGAGGCCGAGGGCATCGATGGCGACCCGGGCTACGCGCTGATCACCGGCTTCGCCCGCGCCAGCGCCGAAGTCGGTGCCGCGCTGAACACGACGCCCACTGCGGCCAGCGCAATCGTGGCGCAGGCCGAAGCCCTCGACACCCGGTTGCCCGAGGTCACGTCCCTGCTCTCCGACGGGCGGATCGACTGGCCCACCGCCGAGGCGATCATCCGGCGCACCGAACTCGTCGACGCCGACCTGATGCCGCAGATCGACCAACGGCTGGCCACCAAGCTGTCGACCTGGCAGTCGTGGTCGCGCCGGCGGGTCATCGACGCCGCCGACGCAGCGATTGCCGTGATCGACCCCGAGGCCGCCAAGAAGCGCCGCATCAAGGCAGACACCGAGCGCCACGTCACCATCACCGCCCAACCCAACGGCATGGCCAAGATGGTGGCGTCGCTGCCGGCGCCCGTGGCGGCGATGTTCGACAAGCATCTGACCGAGATGGCCGCCTCGGTGTGCGCCGACGATCCCCGCACCACGGCCCAGCGGCGTGCCGATGCCATCGACGCACTTCGCGTCGGCAGGGACTTGGCGTGCGCGTGCGGGCGGGCGGACTGCCCCTCCCGAATCGCCGATCCCGCCCCGCATAGCGGCGCACCACGTTTCGTCATCAACGTCATCGCCACCGACGCCACCGTGGTGGGCCGCAGCGACGAACCCGGCCACTTGGAGGGCTACGGCGTCATCGATGCCGACCAGGTCCGCCAGATCGCCGACACCGCAATCCTTCGTCCGGTCGGTCCGCCGCCCACCAACGCCGACGTGGCTGCCTCGCTGCGGTACCAACCGTCCGCAGCGGTGGAGCGCTGGATCCGCTGCCGCGACCTGAGGTGCCGGTTCCCCGGGTGCGACCGGCCCGCGTGGCGCGCCGACGTCGACCACACCGTGCCGTTCGACCACGACGACCCACGTACGGGCGGGCCGACGCTCGGGACCAACCTGGGGTGCTACTGCCGTCAGCACCATCGGCTCAAGACTTTCCACGGCGGGCCCGACGGCTGGCGTGACGAACAGGCCGCCGACGGGACCATCACCTGGACGTCGCCCACCGGGCGGGTCTACCGCAGCACGCCCGACGGTGCCGAACTGTTCGACGACATCGCTGCCGCGTGCGGTGCGCCCACGCTCCGATTCGGCAACAGGCGGCGCGAGAAGGCCGCACGCGTCGCTGCCGCACGCCGCGCCATGCACGCCAAGGCGGCAGCCAACGAGCGGACACTGGCGCTCAACCGCGCTCGGCACCACGAGATCGACATCCGCAAGTGGCGCAACGACATGCGCCGCAAGCTGCTCGTCTTCAAGGGCGGGGCGTCTAGCACCAGTCCATGGTGCACCTGGGCCAACGACCCCTTGGAGGACGAGTTCGTATCCGCCGACTGGCGTCCACCACCACCGCAGGCCGACGCCACTCCAGACGACCCGCCGTTCTAGCGGCGGCCGGACTACAGCGCGGCGTCGGCGACGTCGAGTGCGGCGTCGAGGATCCGTAGACCCTCGGCCACCTCGTCGTCGCTGATGTTGCACGCGGGCACCGCGTGGATGCGGTTGAAGTTCGCGAACGGCAGCAGACCGTTCTGCTTGCACGCTGCGAGCACCGAGTTCATCGCGGGGCTCGATCCGCCATACGGCGCCAACGGTTCCCGCGTCTGCTGGTCGGCCACCAACTCGACCGCCCAGAACACCCCGAGCCCGCGGACCTCGCCCACGCAGCGGTGCTTGGCGGCCAGGTCGCGCAGCCCGGGGCCGAGGACGTCGGAGCCGATGCGCTTGGCATTGGCCACCATGCCCTCGTCCTCCATGGCGTTGATGGTGGCGACGGCGGCAGCGCACGCCAGCGGGTGACCGGAGTAGGTCAGCCCGCCCGGGTAGGCGCGGTCGTCGAACGTCGCGGCGATCTCCGAGCTGATCGCGACGCCGCCCAGCGGCACGTAGCCCGACGTGACGCCCTTGGCGAACGTGATGAGGTCCGGCGTCACGTCGAAGTTCTGGATCGCGAACCACTCACCGGTACGGCCGAACCCGGCCATGACCTCGTCGGCGATCATCACGATGCCGTACTTGTCGCAGATCTCCCGGACGCCGGCCATGTAGCCGGGCGGGGGGACCATGATGCCCGCGGTGCCGGGCACCGACTCGAGGATGATCGCGGCGAACGACGACGCACCCTCGTGCTGAATGAGGCGCTCGAGGTACTCCAGCGCGCGGTCCGATTCCTGCTGCTCGTTCTCGGCGTAGAACGAACTGCGGTAGAGGAACGGGCCGTTGAAGTGCACGACGCCGGCGCTCGCGTAGTCATTCGGGTAGCGGCGCGGGTCACCGGTCAGGTTGACCGCGGTGTCGGTGCCGCCGTGGTAGGAGCGGTAGCGCGAGAGCACCTTGTACCGGCCCGTGTGCAGACGGGCCATGCGCACCGCGTGTTCGACGGCGTCGGCGCCACCGTTGGTGAAGAAGATCTTGTTCAGCTCGCCCGGTGTGCGCTCGGCGATCAGGCGGGCCGCCTCGGAGCGCGCGTCGTTGGCGTGCTGCGGCGCGACCGTGCAGAGTTTCGCCGCCTGCGCCTGGATCGCCGCGACGACCTTGGGGTGCTGATGACCGATGTTGGTGAAGACCAACTGGCCGGAGAAGTCGAGCAGCTTGTTGCCGTCGCCGTCCCACACGTAGGAGCCGTCGGACGCCACGATCGTCATCGGCTTGATCTGCGCCTGCGCCGACCACGAGTGGAAGACGTGCGTGCGGTCGAGTTCGTAGGTGCGGGCGGACTCGGCGCGCGCATCCTCGAGCGACAGGCCGTTGGGCAGCGTCGAGGTGTCCTGGGTGGTGGTCATGGGTCCATCTTTCACTGTGGTCGGCGTCGGCAGGCAACTAGTTCCACCGCGAGCGTGCGTGAACTCCTGTTGAAGTGCGGCGTGTCGGCCGCAGACACGCACGGTCGCGGGGGAGGGGGGTCAGGCGTTCTCGGGGAAGCCGAGGTTGATGCCGCCGTGGCTGGGGTCGAGCCAGCGCTGCGTGATGGCCTTCTGGCGGGTGAAGAACTGCACGCCGTCCATGCCGTGGGCGTGGGAGTCGCCGAACAGCGAGTTCTTCCAGCCGCCGAAGCTGTAGTAGGCCATCGGCACGGGGATCGGGACGTTGATGCCGACCATGCCGACCTGCACCTCGTTCTGGAAGCGCCGGGCCGCGCCGCCGTCGTTGGTGAAGATCGCGGTGCCGTTGCCGTAGGGGTTGGCGTTGATGAGGTCCATCGCCTCGTCGTAGGTCTCGACGCGCACGACCGACAGGACTGGGCCGAAGATCTCGTCGGTGTAGACGCTCATCTCGGGGGTCACCTGGTCGATCAGCGTGGGGCCGAGCCAGAAGCCCTCCTGCCCCCCGTCGGCGGTGACGTTTCGGCCGTCGACGACGATCTTGGCGCCGTCGTTCTCGCCTGCGTCGATGTAGGAGGCCACCTTGTCGCGGTGGGCCTTGGTCACCAGCGGGCCCATGTCCGAATCCTTGGTGCCGTCGCCGATCTTGAGCGGCGTGGTGCGCTCGGCGATCTTGGCGACCAGGTCGTCGGCGATCGGTCCGACGGCGACGCAGGCGGAGATCGCCATGCAGCGCTCACCGGCCGAGCCGAAGCCCGCGTTGACCATCGCGTCGGCCGCCAGGTCGAGGTCGGCGTCGGGCAGCACCACGGCGTGGTTCTTCGCGCCGCCGAGGGCCTGGACGCGCTTGCCCGCGGTCGTGCCGGTGGCGTAGACGTACTGCGCGATCGGGGTGGACCCGACGAAGCTGACCGACTTCACCTTCGGGTTGGTCAACAGCTCGTCGACGGCGGTCTTGTCGCCCTGCAGGACGTTGAACACGCCGGCCGGCAGTCCGGCCTCGGCCCACAGCTCGGCGATCCACAGCGACGCCGAGGGATCCTTCTCCGACGGCTTGAGGACCACGGTGTTGCCCGTGGCGATCGCGATGGGGAAGAACCACATCGGGACCATCGCGGGGAAGTTGAACGGGGAGATGACGCCGACGACGCCCAGCGGCTGACGGATCGAGTAGACGTCGACGTTGGTCGAGGCGTTCTCGGTGAAGCCGCCCTTGAGCAGATGCGGTATGCCGCAGGCGAACTCGACGACCTCCTGGCCGCGGCTCACCTCGCCGAGGGCGTCGGAGAGCACCTTGCCGTGCTCGGCGGTGATCAGCGCGGCCAGCTCGCCCTTGCGGGAGTTCAGCAGCTCGCGGAAGTTGAACAGGATCTGGGTGCGCTTGGCCAGGCTGGTGTCGCGCCACGCCGGGAAGGCGGCAGCGGCGGCATCGATCACGGCCTGCGCATCGGCGACGCTGGCCAGTGCGACCTCGCCGGTGACCTCGCCCGTCGCCGGGTTGGTCACGGGGGCGGTGGAGTCGCTGCTGCCCGCGAAGGCTTCGTTGTTCAGCCAGTGGGAGATCGTGCGCATGTAGGAGCCCTTTGCGGTTGGTTGGGGCCGGACCAGCCGCAGTGCTGGCGGTGACACCGTCGAGTCTGACAGTGCTCGCCTAGCCAGACCGGTGACGAAACGTCTCGATCACCGCCGATCCGCTTACACTGTGTAAGTGCCCGTGACCATCGCCGACGTCGTCGCACTCGACGTCGTCGCGCGCGGCGAGCCCGAGGTTCTCAGCGACTGCCGCTGGGCCGACGAGATCCGCTGGGTGCACGTCGGTGACGTCGCCGACCTCTCGGCACTCCTGCGCGGCGGCGAACTGCTGCTGACCACCGGCGCGCCCCTGCGCCGCGCGCCGAAGTCCTACCTGCGGGGCCTCGCCGACGCCGGTGCCCTCGGCGTGGTCGTCGAACTCGGCGCGTCCCTGCGGTCGGTGCCGGCCTCGGTCGCCGCAACCGCGAGGAACCTGAACCTGGCCTTGGTGGTCCTGCACCAGCCGATCAAGTTCGTCGAGGTGACCGAGACGGTGCATCGTCGCATCGTCGCCGAACAGTACGACGAAGTCGCCTTCGACCGGCGCGTGCACGAGGTGTTCACCGAGCTGAGCATGAAGCGCGCCTCGGTGCCCGGCATCGTCGATGCGGCCGCTCGGATGCTCGACGAACCCGTCGTACTCGAGGACCTGACGCACCAGGCGCTGGCCGTGTCGGCCAGCGGTCGGGCCGCAGCGGCGTTGCTCGAGGACTGGGAGCGGCGGTCGCGTCTGGTGCCCCCTGGCGGTGACGAGCAGTGGGTGGTCACGTCGGTCGGCCCGCGCACCGAGGAATGGGGCCGGCTCATCGTGCCGAGCCGCCCGGCGGACACCGCCCGCGCGCGCCGGGTACTCGAACGAGCCTCCGCGGCGCTCGCGCTGCACCGCATGATCGAACGGGATCGTTCCGGGCTGCACCAGCAGGCGCAGAGCGGGCTGATCGACGACATCGTGCGCGGCCGGATCACCGACGACGCGGAGGCGGCAGCCCGAGCGCACGCGCTCGGGCTGCGCAAGGCCGCGAGGTATCTGCCCGTCACGGTGCGGGTGGACCGGACGTCGGACGACACCGATCCCGTTGCCACGCAACGACGCAACGTCGAACTACTCGACACCGTCGCGCACACCGTCAACGCAGCCGGCCACACAGCACTGTTCGCGATCCGGCGTGACGGCGAGATCGGCGCCGTGCTGTCGCTGAGTTCTGGCAGGGCCGGCACCGAGGAGAAGGCGCTGACTGCGCTGGGTGACGTGGTCGGGCAACGGATCCGGCAGGCCCACGGCGTCGCGGCCGTCGTCGCGGTCGGGCCACCGGGTGGTGACGTCGTCGACGCGGTCGGTGGTCTGGCCGAGGCCGCCCACGTCGCGGAGGTGGCCATCGGCATGGGCCCCTCGACCCACGGGCGCTCGTACTTCCGTGCCTCCGACGTCCGGCTGCGCGGGCTGCTCTCCCTGCTCCGCGAGGACCCGCGCGTGCAGAGCTTCGCCGAGACCGAACTGCGCGCCCTGCTCACGAGCCCCGACACCGCCCAGCCGTCGAACCTGACCGTCCTACGCGAATTCCTCGCCGCATCGGGCAACAAGGCCGCGCTGGCGCAGCGACTGCACATCAGTCGCCCGTCGCTCTACAAGCGGCTCGCCGCGATCGAACGCACCCTCGGGGTCGACCTCGATGACGCGGAGTCGATGACCTCGCTTCATGTCGCCCTGCTGGTGCACGACGGGCGCCGCGCCGCGCCGTCGGTCGTGGGCTCAGCGATATGACCGAACCCGAGGCCTACCGCGCCCCGATGCGGTCCCGCCGCGACGACGTACCGCCGGAGTCGTCGATTCGCCGGGGTCTGGCCCATGGCGTGTGCGGGTTCGGCGGCGTCCTCGAGGTGCCGCCCGGCGACGTCGACACCGCGGTGCGGATGGCCGCGGCCGACCACGACGACCGGCTGGCCCGGCGCATCGCCCGCTTCGCCGACGTGCCCGACGGTGCCTTCGCCTGGACGCGTGACACCGATGGGCTGTTCTGGCTCGGCAGGCTGCACGGCCCCTGGTTCTACGACGCCGACCCCGACGCGACGGCCGTCGACTTGGTGCATGTGCGCAGATGCGCCTGGCAGCACCGTCCCGTCCTGCCCACCGAAGCGCCCGGGGCGGTGCTGGCGACCTTCGCGCGTGGCGGCCGCAACTTCCAGCGCATCCACGACGACGGTGTTGGCGTGGCGAGCCTTCGGATCTGGGCGCGATAAGACCCGGGCGCCGACGCGGAAGCGGTTACAGTCGGAGCCATATGTGTAATGGCGGGCTATCCAGGAGAAGGAGTGCGTTCACGTGATCAAGGTGATGGAGGGAGTCCGCGTCCTCGAGGTTGCCCAGTTCACGTTCGTCCCCGCGGCGGGCGCGATCCTCGCGGACTGGGGCGCAGACGTCATCAAGGTCGAGCACCCCGTGCGCGGCGACACCCAACGCGGCTTCCTCTACATGGGCGGCATCCAACTCGACCCGAACCGCCACCCGCTGATCGAGCATCCCAATCGCGGCAAGCGCAGCGTCGGCATCGACGTCTCGACGGCGCAAGGGCAGGAGGTGCTCTACGAACTCGCCAAGACCGCCGACGTCTTCCTCACCAACTACATGCCGCAGGCCAGGCAGAAGAACAGGTTCGACGTCGAGCACATTCGCGCCGTGAACCCGGACATCATCTACGCCCGCGGCAGCGCGTACGGCGACAAGGGGCCCGAACGGCTCGTCGGCGGCTTCGACGGAACGGCGTTCTGGACCCGCAGCGGCGTCGGCCACGCACTGACCCCGGAAGAACTCGGCGGCGCACTGTCGCAAGGCATTCCCGCATTCGGCGACTCCATCGGCGGGATGAACATCGCGGGTGGCATCTCCGCGGCGCTGTTCCACCGCGAGCGTACCGGCGAGACCGCCGAGATCGACGTCTCCCTGCTCAGCACCGCCTGGTGGGCGGCAGGCGCCAGCGTGACCCAGGGCATGGAGGTCGGCGAGACCATGCGCTCGACGATGCCCAATGCCGTTGGCCCGACGTTCAATCCGTTCCTCGGCAACTACCTGACCTCCGACGGCGGCACCATCAACCTGTGCATCGTCAGCCCCACCGGCTACATCCGGGACGCATTCGAGCACCTGGGATTGCCGGAACTCGCCGACGACCCGCGGTTCTCCGACGTCATGCCGCTTATCGAGAACGCCGCGGCCGCCGCCGAGATGATCGCCGACTCGATCCGCAGCAGGCCGTTCGACTACTGGCGCCAGCACCTCAAGACCATGAAGGGTCAGTGGGCACCGTTCCAGAGCCTGCTGGACCTCGCCGTCGACGAGCAGGCCATCGCCAACGACATGATCGCCGAGGTCGAGGCAGGCGATGGCGGCGAGCCGTTCAAGGTGGTGCGCGGGCCCGTGCAGTTCAACCACGAACCGCTCGAAACCACGCGGGCGCCAATGGCTTCCGAGCACACCGAGCTGGTGCTGATGGAACTCGGGCTGGACTGGGACCGCATCGAAGCACTCAAGGAGTCCGGCGCGATCGCCTGACCCCGTCGCTGCGTCGGTAGGGTCACCTACCGTGACGACGAACTGGACCCCGGACCGACTCGGCGACCTGAGCGGTCAGCGCATCATCGTGACCGGCGCGACCAACGGCGTGGGGCTGGGCACCGCCCGGGCGCTGACCCGTGCGGGCGCGCACGTCATCCTCGCCGTGCGCAACACCACGCTGGGGGAGCAGCGGGCGGCCGAGATCGGCGGGTCGACGTCGGTGGTCGAACTGGACCTCGCCGACATGTCCTCGGTGCGGGCGTTTCCCGCCAAGCTCGAAGGCGACGTCGACGTCCTGATCAACAACGCGGGCGCGTTGTCCCAGCACCGCAGGGACACCGTCGACGGGTTCGAGATGACCATCGGCACCAACCTCCTCGGCCCCTTCGCGCTGACGAACCTGCTGTTCGGCCGGGTGCGGTCGAAGATCGTCAACGTCGGCTCCGACGCCCACCGCTCGGCCAAACTCGACCTCGACGACCTGCATCTGCGCAACGCCAAGTGGAACGTTATGGGCGCCTACGCCAGGTCGAAGCTCGCGGTCATGCTGTGGGGCCTCGAGCTGGACCGCCGGCTACGCGTGGCCGGGTCACCGGTCGTGACCCAGCTGACCCATCCCGGCTGGGTCGCGTCGAACCTGTCCAACGTCTCCGACAACCGGGTGATGTCGCTGGTGCACCGCGGCGTGCAGGCAGTCGGCAGCGTGTTGGCCAACGACATCGAGGAAGGCGCGGCGCCCACGCTGTACTGCCTCAGCGAGCCGATCCCGCCGGGCAGCTACGTCGGGGTCGACGGCCGGTTCGGGCTGCGCGGCGGTCCCGTGCTGATCGGCCGGTCCGCGGTGGCGTGCGACTACGAGATCGCCGCCCGCATCGTCGACTTCGCCGAGCGCGAGACGGGCACGGCCATCCCGGTCTGACCGTCAGTCGTGCGCGCGGGTCACTTCGCCATCCGCTTGGCCAGACGCGCCCCACCACGGCGCATCCGGTCGGAGATTCGCACGCTCAGTACCGGGTTGAACACGTCCTCACGCAGCCGGGTCAGCGTCGACGTCTTGATGCGCCAACCGGTTTCGTCCTTTTCGTAGGTCTCGTGGTAGTGGCCGTATCCCGCGAGGTTCAGGGCGGGCGCCAGGCGCACCACGTCCTGGAGGGCCCACACCCCGCGAGCCGTCGTCGCGGACGTCAACTCGATCTCGGGTGCGTGCACCTGGTGAACGGTCGGCTTGTTCGGCGACCCCAGCGTCTTGCGCAGGAAGGCGACGAAGTCGTCGGCGCCGGATATGACCACCCCGCCCGCCTTGCTGGTGTCGCTGACGAAGTCGTCGGTGAACAGCTGCCGCCATGCCGGCCAGTCCTTGGCGTCCAGCAGGCGGCAATACCGTGCCTTCAGCTGCTTGATCGCCTCGATCTCCATCAGCGCGGCGGCGTCGTCCATCGCTGGAACCTACCGCGCGACGTCGCTGGTGGCCACAGCCTGCGCAAGCAGGGTCGGGTCGTGCGCGGACACGATGAGTAGGTCCGGGTCGCGGCGCTCGTGCAGCTCGGCGAGGCGGGCCTGGTTCTCGCGCAGCTTCTTCGAGTCGTGCGCGACCATGGCCTCGGACACCCTGATCGAAAGCGGTACCGGCGTGTGGCCGTCGAGGGTGCCGCGGTAGTAGAAGGCGTCGCCGCAGTGCAGGACCCAGCGGTGTCCCGCGTCGACGGCGACGCAGGCGTGGCCCCGGCTGTGCCCGGGCAGCGAGATCAGCACGATGCCCGGTGCGATCTCGTCGAGTTCCTTGGCCGCGGGGAAGCCGCGCCACGACTCGCCGTCGGGGTCGTGGGTGACGATGTCCGGTCCGTGCGCCCACTGGGCGGGTCGGTACCGGAACCGTTCGACCCGGTCCGGTGACGTCATCGCGCCCGCGACTTCTGCTGCGGTGACGTGGATCCGGGCGTCCGGGAAGTCGGCCAAACCGCCGATGTGGTCGATGTCGAAGTGCGTGGTGACGATGTGCCGCACGTCGGCGATCTCGAAGCCCATCCGCCGGATCTGCCGCGCGGCGGTCTCCTCGGGATCGAAGCGGGGCCGAAGCAGATGCCGGGTGACGCCGATCCGCGATGGGTCGGCACAGTCCCGGAGCCCGAAACCGGAGTCGACGAGCACCAGGCCGCCGTCGGTCTCGACCAGCAGCACGTGGCACACGATCGCCGCGCCGGGGGAGTCCATGGTGCCGCAGTTGAGGTGATGGACCTTCACGGGTGCGTGTCGTCCTCCATGAGTTCGGCGGTTCGGGCGTCGGACCCAACCAGGATCGGCGACGAGGCCACATACCGCAACACGCGATGGCATGCCGCTGACTCTGCCGACCCGGTCACCGACGGCCGGCGTTGCGCGCGGAAGGCGTCGTTGGCGCTGGTAGGCGGTTTGGCGATGACCGCAACGGGTACCGACCCGTATGGCGCTCCAGCTGTAGTCGGCAAAGCAGTGCACGTGACCGCGCCGACGGAGTCCACGGCTGGAATGAGGTCTTGATGTTCGGTGAGCTGTACGAGCGCGCGCTGGCCGGCGAGCGATGTTTCCTCCGGCATGCGGATGGTCACAGGGCCGAACTCCCGGTACAGCGCTGGCTCGGCAACTGCGCCGTCGACGAGCCCTTCGACGACGCCGTCCTGGCGATGTGCGACGGATCGACCATCGAGTTGGGCTGTGGACCCGGCCGGTTGATTGCTCGCCTGGCGCGCGCCGGCGTTCCTGCGCTCGGGGTGGACCGATCGTCACACGCGGTGCGGCTGGCGCAGGCGCTCGGCGCAGCCACGATGCGGGCCGACGTCTTCGGCCCCCTTCCCGGCGCCGGGTCGTGGCGCACCGTGCTCTTGATCGACGGCAACGTCGGACTCGGCGCGGATCCGGAGCGCATCCTCCGACGATCGCGTCACCTGCTCGCCGACGGTGGACACTGCATCGCGGAGTTCGACGCGAAGTACGCGGGCACCACGAATACCCAAGTGCGGCTCGAGACGGACGACGAGTCGGGACCGTGGTTTCCGTGGTCCATGGTCGGCATCGACTGCGCCGACGAACTCGCCGAGCGCTCGGGTTTGCGACTGAAGGACGTGCACGTCATCGGCGATCGCGCCGTGGCGAGCATGGCACGCATCTAGCCTTGCGGAACGTCCGCGCGAAAACGAGGGATTACAGGTGACCGACGACGACGCCAGGGACGCACAGTCGACCGATGCGCGGCCTTTCCGATGGCGCAGTCCCTTGCGAGGACCTTGGCTGACATCCGTCCTGGGGCTCGTCCTGCTGGTCACGCTGCCGATCGTCATCCTGACCGGCTTGCTGTCCTACATCGCCTACGGTCCGCAGTTCGGGCAGGCCATCCCAGGCGACGTCGGGTGGTTCAAATTGCCGACCTTCGACTGGCCATCCCGGCCGTCCTGGCTGTACCAACTGAACCAGGGCCTGCACGTCGGGCTCGGCCTGATCCTCATCCCCATCGTCCTGGCGAAGCTGTGGTCGGTGATACCGAGGCTGTTCATGTGGCCGCCGGCACGTTCGGTCGCTCAGGCGCTGGAACGGGTTTCACTGCTGATGCTCGTGGGTGGCATCCTCTTCGAAATCGTCACCGGTGTCTTGAACATCCAGTACGACTACATCTTCGGGTTCAGCTTCTATACCGCTCACTACTGGGGTGCGTGGGTCTTCATCGCGGGATTCGTCATCCACGCGATGCTGAAGGTTCCCCGAATGATCGCTGCGCTGAAGACCATGTCGTCCCGTGAGGTGATGCGTACCAACACCAGAGACACCACGGTGGAACCCACCGACATCGACGGCTTGGTGTCCTCTGATCCCGCACCGGCCACCATCAGCCGCCGGGGAGCGCTGGCCGTGGTCGGTGGCGGCGCGCTTCTCATCGCGGTGCTGACCGCCGGACAAACTCTCGGCGGTGTCACTCGGCAATTCGCGCTGTTGCTTCCGCGGGGTCGCGAGAGGGGACCGGGGCCCAACGACTTCCAGGTCAATCGAACGGCGGTCGCAGCGGGAATCGACCCGGCGACCACGGGTCCGCAGTGGCGAGTGACACTGCGCGGAGGCCCAAGTCCCGTCGTGCTCGACCGCGCCGCCCTTCTCGCGATGCCACAACACACCGCGCGGCTACCGATCGCCTGCGTGGAGGGCTGGTCGACGACCGAGACGTGGACGGGGGTCAGATTGCGTGACCTCGCCGGGATGGCCGGGGTGCCGACACCGCGGTCGGCGCGGGTGGCCTCGCTGGAACGCAGCGGCGCGTTCAATCGAGCCGCGTTGCAGGCCAACCAGATTGGCAATCCCGATGCGCTGCTCGCGCTGCAGGTCAACGGCGCCGACCTGTCGCTCGACCACGGCTTTCCCGCCCGCGTCATCGTTCCCGCGTTGCCCGGTGTGCACAACACCAAGTGGGTCGCCACCATCGACTTCGAGGCAGCCACGTGAGATCCGTGCTCGCCCGCTTCGCCAGGTGCTACGGATCGGGTCCCGGTCACCTGCTTCTGATGCTGGCGGGTTTCGCCTTCGTCGTCTCGGTGGTGGCGACGATGAAACCCACCTCGCTGTGGAATCCGAACTCCTGGTGGCAGTCGATCGCCGTGTGGTTCGTGGTCGCCGTCATCGCCCACGATCTGATCGCGTTTCCGGTGTACGCGCTGGCCGACCGAATCTTGGCACGCAGCACCCGGCGCATCGCCCCGGCAGGTCTCTCGCCGATCAACTACGTACGCCTGCCGGCGATGGCGGCAGCACTGATCTTCCTCGTCTTCCTGCCGGGCATCATCGAACAGGGCGGACCGGCGTATGAAGCCGCGACCGGCCAGACCCAAGAACCCTTCCTCGCGCGTTGGCTGTGGCTCACCGCGTCCTTCTTCGCGGTCAGCGCCGTTGCCTACGGGGTGCGCGTCCTGCTGGTTCGGCGACGTGGGGCGGGGTAGAGGCTTCATCGTCGTGCTGCTCGCCGTCGCCGTCCTGGCGGGATGCTCGGGCCGCACGGGCGACGAGGAAGGCGCGCACTGCGGTGCGATTCCCGAGGGATTCACCAGCCGCGAGGTGGACGTCGGCGGGGCCACCGTTCACGCCGTGGTCGGTGGCGATGGGCCCGCAGTGATGCTCCTGCACGGTTTTCCAGAGACGTGGTACACATGGCGCGACGTCATGACGACGCTCGGAAGAAGTCACAGGGTCATCGCTCCTGATTTGCCCGGCGTCGGATGTTCATCTCTCGCAGGGAGGTACGACGCCGACAGCATGGCACGTGCGATGCACGAAGTCGTCGCGTCCGAGGGCCGGGATCGCGTCGCAGTGCTGGGACACGACACGGGCGGTTGGGTGGCGTATTCCTATGCGCGACAGTATCGGGACGAGGTCAGCCACCTGATCCTGTCGGGCGCGACGATCCCCGGGTTCGGTCTCGAGGAACTACTCGATTTCCGCGAACCAGGCCGGGGCCTTCCGCACCTGGCCTTCTTCCAGCAGGACATCGTGCCGGAGACGTTGATCGGTGGCCGCGAGCGCGAGTACTTCACCCGGTTCATCACGAGTGACGTCATGCGTCGATCGGGAGTGATCGACGAGTATGTCGAGGCGTACCGCCGCCCAGGCCGACTCACCGCCGCGCTGGCCCAGTACCGAGCGATATACCTCGATGCATCCAACAACCGGGCAGACGCCGGGGAGCTGCTCGACATGCCGACGATGGCGCTGGCTGGGGTCGGCGAGGTCGCACTCAGCGCCGACGCGCTGCGACGGGTCGCTCGCAACGTCGACGAACACGCCGTCGAAGGGGCGGGCCATTACGTCCAGGAGGAGCGACCTGTGGAAATGGCCACTGTGATCGCCCGGTTCATCCGCTAGCGCGCACTAACTGCCGGGCGATACGCCTACCTCCGAGGTAATCGAAACCGGTCGTCCCCGTCGGCATACTGAGCCCATGGCCGACGACCGCACCGACCGCCCGACACCGCCAATCCTGTTGCTGCACGGCGTCTTCGGCCGACCAGAGCTGCTTCGGCCATGGATCGACCGACTGGAGGCCGCGGGCTACGCGGTGCACGCGCCGACACTGCCTGGCCGCGACCCGACCGACGACCACGTGCTCGCGCGCACGGGGATCGAAGACTGCTTCGCGGTGGCACTCGACGCCTACGACCACATCGGTGAACCGGCGATCGTCATGGGTCACAGCATGGGCGGTCTGCTCACGCAGAAGATCGCCGCCGTCCGCGCGCCGCTCGCGGCAGTGCTGCTGGCGTCGATCCCGCCCGGCGTGCTGTGGCCCCAGCTGCGAGCGCTGCCGTACCTGGTGCCGATCCTGCCCAGGGTGCTCGCCGGGCGTCCGTTCCTACCGTCCGCGCGCACCATGCGCGAGGTCCCTTTGAACACGCTGCCTGCCACCGAGCGGGCCGCGCTGATCCCGCTGCTGGTGCGCGACTCGGGCAGGGTCTTCCGCGAGATGTCGATGGGGGCGCCCGCCACGCGGGTCGACGCCGCCAGGGTCACGTGCCCGGTGCTGTGCGTCAGCGCAGGCGCCGATCGCAACGTCGCACCCTGGCTCTCGCGTCGCATCGCGGCGCGCTACGGCGCCGAATATCGGGTGCATCCGGACCTGCCGCACTGGATCGTCGCGGAGTCGGCACTGGACGAAGTGGCCGGCGGGGTGCTGGAGTGGCTCGAGCGAACGGTGGGGTAGCCGTTCGACGACGGCCGGAGGTTGGGTGGCAGCGACACGTCGTGGGCGGCACGGGGTCATCACCCGCAGCGCGGTCGGCCCGGGTTCCACCGAGGCCTTCATCATCATCGCGATCGCGACGATCCTGCTGACCCGCGGTTACCTGCAGCTCACCGGCTATCCGCAGATCGGCGGCGGCAACCTGCACATCGCACACGCGCTGTGGGGCGGGGCGTTCATGATGCTGGCCCTGGTGATCGGCTGGATGACGCTCGGCTTCGGCACCCGCGTGCTCTGCGTGGTGCTCGGCGGCATCGGCTTCGGCCTGTTCCTCGACGAGGTCGGCAAGTTCATCACCAAGGACAACGACTACTTCTACGGGCCCGCCGCGGAGATCATGTACATCCTCGTGGTCGTCATCCTGCTCGGCGCCCGGATGGTGCGGGACTTCAGGCCGCTGAACGCCGTCGAATGCCTGGCGTCGGCAGCGTCGATCGCCGCCGACGGCGTCGCGCGGGGACTGGCCCGGCGCAGGCGCGAGGTCGGCCTGGTGCTCGTCGAGCGGGCCACCGAACTCGGAGCCGACGCCGACGACGCCGACCGCATCCGCGGTCTGCTGCTCTCCGCCGACCCCGCCTCCGATCGCCTGCACGCGGCGCAGAAGCGGGCGATTGCGCTGATCCCCGGCTTCCTGCGCAGTCCGCGGTGGATCCCGATCGTCGGGTGGCTGCTGGTCGCCGGCTCCTTCCTCGGCGTGTCACTCGGCACGCTCGGCGTCGCGCTCGGCGGCTACTTCTACGAAGACGACCACCTGAAGGTCGACCTCGAGGGCTTCAACGTGCCGTCGGTCATCCTGCTGGTGACGGCCGTCCTGACGCTGGCCATCTCCCTGCCTGCGATGGTGGCCCGTAGACGCACCGACGACATCTGGCCGCTGCGGTGGCTGCGCAACGCCGCGCTCGTCTTCACCCTGCTGACCGCACTCGTCGACTTCGCCACCGAGGGTTTCGGCGCCCTGATCAACCTGTCGATCGGGCTGTTCGCGCTGGCGATCCTGTCATATCAGCTCGACGCTACGACGCGGGCACTGCTGCCTGCCGGACCGGTCGCGGCTCAGACCGCTGCGACGTAGCGCTTGCTCACGATGCGCTGCACCAGCGAGGTGACCGGGCCTGCCAGCCGGCTCCACCACGTCCCGTGCCGGGAGAATGCCGTGACCTCGGCGTAGACGGCGTCGTCGGTCGGGTCGTAGCGCACCGCGAACAGTTCCTCGCCGATCTCGGGGTGCCCGGGCAGCGTGCCGTAGGCGAAGCCGCGGTGATCTGGTTCGGCGAGGACGTAGACCACCCGGCACGGAGCCGGTATCGGCCCGAGGGTCACCACCACCTCGGACCCGACGTCCGCGACCTCCGAAGTCGCCCGCACCCGTGCGCCCGCACCGCGCAGCATGCCCCAGCGCATCACCGACGCGGCCGCCTCCTCGAACCGGGCCCTGCCGTGACCGACGAGCGCCGACTCGTGCACGTGGCGGTAGCCGGCGGGCAGGGGCCCCGCTGTGGCACCCACCTCGGGGTAGGTCAGGGGCAGGCCCGAGAGGTCGCGCAGGGACAGTCGGCCGATCACACCGGCCACCTTGCCACCAGCGCCCGGAGGCGAGCCAATACGGTGGAGCAGTGACGATCGACGAGGCCCAGTCCGGTGGCGGGTTCAACCCGCCGGTGCCGACCCTCCGTGGCGGCCCCGACTACGGCCGGTTCATCGAGGCGGTGCGGACGCTGCAGGACCACGCCCGGGCAGCCGACGCACCCGACGACGTCATCACCAGAGCTGCCGACCTCCTCGAGGACGTCAACCGACTGCTGGAGCCGTTCGACGCCGACGAATGGCATTCGCCGTCGGGACGCCGGATGGACCTACCCAACCGCGGCAGCATCCTGTCGGTGCCGGTCGACCTGCACGTCGTCGACGACGAGCGCGGCAGGCGCGTCGAGGGCACCGCGGTCTTCCGGCGCTTCCACCTGGGCCGCAACGGTGCCGTCCACGGCGGTTCACTGGCGCATCTGTTCGACTCGCTGCTCGGCTTCACCGCATTCAAGCTCAGCGAGAGCAAGAAGCAACGCACCGCCTACCTGCACGTGAACTACCGCGCGATCGCGCCGATCGACCGGGAACTACGGGTTGAATCGGCCATCGAACGGATACAGGGACGGAAGATATTCGTCGCCGGTCGGCTCTTCGACGGCGACGACGTGCTGTGTGAGGCGGAGGCGCTGTTCGTGATGTTGAAGCCGGGGCAACCGTGACGTCGGACGAGCAGCACACCGACGAGCAGCACACCGACGAGCACGACACCGACGAGACGTCGAGGTTCTCGGCCGTCAAGCGCAGGTGGGGCCGCTGGCGCGACCGACTGCGGGAGCGCCCCAGGGTCGAGTTCTTCTACCGGATCGCCGTCGGCGTCGTCGGCATGGTCGTGTTCGGGCTCGGCATCCTCGCCATCCCGTACCCGGGACCCGGTTGGGCCATCGTCTTCATCGGCCTCGGCATCCTGGCCACCGAGTTCGACTGGGCCCGCAAACTGCTGGCCTACGCCAAGGAGCGCTACGACCGGTTCATGGACTGGTTCCACCGTCAGCCCGCGTGGGTGCAGGTGGTGGGCGGACTGCTGACGGCCCTGATCGTCGGGTTGACGCTGTGGTTGCTCGGCGCGCTGGATTGGGGCGCCGAAATCGTGGGCCTGGACCCACACTGGTTCAACAGTCCCATCGGCTTCGGTGACTAGCGGGCGACCGAAGCGACGGGGTATTTGATCGAACGCGCACACCGATAGCATGGTCGCGGTCACCACCCCCCTCGACCTGATGGAGTACCGCCGATGAGCGCCGCCGCCAGCACCGCCCCCGCAGCCCCGATCCGGGTGCCTGCCGGGACGACCGCGGCGGCCGCCGTGCGCGAGGCGGGACTGCCCAGCCGCGGTGCCCCCGACGCCGTGGTCGTCGTGCGCGACGCCGAGGGTCGCCTGCGCGACCTGTCGTGGACCCCCGACGTCGACGTCGAGGTGACGCCGGTAGCGGCCGACACCGAGGACGGCCGCAGCGTCATCCGCCACTCGGCGGCCCACGTGCTCGCCCAGGCAGTGCAGAACCTGTTCCCCGAGGCCAAGCTCGGGATCGGCCCGCCGATCACCGACGGCTTCTACTACGACTTCGACGTGCCGCGCGCCTTCACACCCGAGGACCTGACCGCGCTTGAGAAGCGCATGCGTCAGATCGTCAAGGACGGTCAGCTGTTCGACCGCCGGGTCTACGAGTCCAAGGACGCGGCCCGCGCAGAGCTGAGCGACGAGCCCTTCAAGCTGGAACTGGTCGACGACAAGTCCGGCGACGCGGAGATCATGGAGGTCGGTGGCGACGAGCTGACCGCATACGACAACCTCAATCCCCGCACGCGGGAACGCATCTGGGGCGATCTGTGCCGCGGCCCGCACATCCCCACCACGAAGTTCATCCCGGCGTTCAAGCTCACCCGCAGTTCCGCCGCGTACTGGCGGGGCGACCAGGAGAACGCCAGCCTGCAGCGGATCTACGGTACCGCCTGGGAGTCGCAGGAAGCCCTCGACCGCCACCTCGAACTACTCGAGGAGGCGCAGCGCCGCGATCACCGCAAGCTCGGCACCGAACTCGACCTGTTCAGCTTCCCCGACGAGATCGGTTCCGGCCTACCGGTGTTCCACCCCAAGGGCGGCATCGTGCGACGCGAACTCGAGGACTACTCGCGCCGCAAGCACATCGAGGCGGGCTACGAGTTCGTCAACACCCCGCACATCACCAAGGCCCAGTTGTTCCACACCTCCGGGCACCTGGACTGGTACGCCGACGGCATGTTCCCGCCGATGCACATCGACGCGGAGTTCAACGAGGACGGCACGGTGCGCAAGCCCGGCCAGGACTACTACCTCAAGCCGATGAACTGCCCGATGCACTGCCTGATCTACCGTGCTCGCGGCCGCTCATATCGCGAACTCCCGTTGCGCGCGTTCGAGTTCGGCGCGGTGTATCGGTACGAGAAGTCCGGTGTCGTGCACGGCCTGACCCGGGTGCGCGGCCTCACCATGGACGACGCGCACATCTTCTGCACGCGTGACCAGATGCGCGACGAGCTGACGTCGCTGCTCCAGTTCATCCTCGACCTGCTCGGCGACTACGGGCTCGAGGACTTCTATCTCGAGTTGTCCACCAAGGACCCCAAGAAGTTCGTCGGCTCCGACGAGATCTGGGAGGAGGCGACCAGCACCCTGGCCGAGGTCGCCGCGGCGTCGGGTCTGGAACTGGTCCCCGATCCCGGGGGTGCCGCGTTCTACGGCCCGAAGATTTCGGTGCAGGCCAGGGACGCCCTCGGCCGTAGCTGGCAGATGTCGACCATCCAGCTCGACTTCAACTTCCCCGACCGGTTCGACCTGGAGTACACCGCGGCCGACGGCAGCCGGCAGCGGCCGGTGATGATCCATCGCGCGCTCTTCGGGTCGATCGAGCGGTTCTTCGGCATCCTCACCGAGCACTACGCGGGCGCCTTCCCGGCATGGTTGGCGCCGCTGCAGGTGGTGGGCATCCCGGTGTCCGACGGGCACGTCGACTACCTGAACGACGTGGTCGCGCAGCTGAAGAAGCGCGGCATCCGCGCCGACGTGGACGCCAGCGACGACCGGATGGCGAAGAAGATCGTCAACCAGACCAATCAGAAGGTGCCGTTCATGCTGCTGGCGGGGGACCGAGACGTCGAGGCAGGCGCGGTCAGCTTCCGGTTCGGCGATCGCACGCAGATCAACGGCGTCCCACGCGACGTCGCGGTCGAGGCCATCGCCGACTGGATCGCGCGACGCGAGAATGCCGCGCCGACGGCGGAACTCGTCGAGGTGGGTAGTTCAGCGTGAGTGCCGAGGAAGAGCCGACTAACACCGACAGCCAGACGGTCGTCGACCGCGGCGTGGGCGACGGTGACCACCTGCAACGGCTGTGGACGCCGCACCGGATGTCCTACATCGCGGACTCGATCAAGTCCGGGTCGGCGAAGTCGACCGAACCGTTCACGGACATCCCCACCATGACCGACGAGGACGGTCTGGTGGTCGCACGCGGTGAGCTGGTCTACGCGGTCCTCAACCTCTACCCCTACAACCCCGGTCACCTGATGGTGGTGCCGTACCGCCGGGTCGCCGAACTCGAGAACCTCTCCGAGGCCGAGAGCGCGGAGCTGATGGCGTTCACGCAGAAGGCGATTCGCGTGATGAAGGGCGTCTCGCGTCCACACGGCTTCAACGTCGGGCTGAACCTCGGCACGTCGGCGGGCGGTTCGCTCGCCGAGCACCTGCACATGCACGTGGTGCCGCGCTGGGGTGGCGACGCGAACTTCATCACCGTGATCGGCGGCGCGAAGGTGATCCCACAGCTGCTGCGCGACACGCGCGAACTGCTCGCCAACGAGTGGGCCAGGACGCCGTGAGCGACTTCTACCTGATGACCCGGGCCGCCTACGCGAAGTTGAGCGGGCCGGTCGCCAGGGGCGCGCTGCGGCTGGGTCTGACCCCCGACGGCATCACCATCCTCGGTACCGCGGGCACCATCATCTCCGCGCTGACGCTCTACCCGCACGGCCAGTTGTGGTGGGGCTCCTTCGCGGTCGCGTTCTTCGTCCTGGCCGACATGCTCGACGGTGCGATGGCCAGGGAGCGCGGGTACGGCACCCGCTTCGGCGGCGTGCTCGACGCGACGTGTGACCGGCTCGCCGACGGCGCGGTGTTCTGCGGGCTGCTGTGGTGGGCTGCGTTCGGCATCCACAGCTCGTCGCTCGCGGTGGCGACGTTGATCTGTCTCGTTACCTCCCAGGTGATCTCGTACACGAAGGCGCGCGCCGAGGCCAACGGCCTCAAGGGCGACGGCGGCATGATCGAACGGCCCGAGCGGCTGCTGATCGTGCTCATCGGTACGGGTCTGTCGGGCGTGTGGTTCCTGCACGTGCCGTGGCTCGTCCACGTCGCGATGTGGGTGCTCGCCGTCGCCAGCCTCGTCACGCTCGGACAGCGCCTGCACTCGGTACGCCGGTCGCCCGGTGCGGCGGAACCGTTGCGCACCGACACCTCGGCGGGGTCGGCCGAGGAGACGAGCGGCCAGTGAGCACGCCGCCGGCACCCGTCGGGGTGCCCGTCGCCCGCGGCGTCAAGCTGCCGTTCACCGATCACCTCACCGACCTCGGGTACGCCGCGGGCTGGCGGGTGGTGCGAGCGATGCCGGAGGTCGCGGCCCGCAACGCGTTCGACGCGGGAGCCCGCTACGCCGCCCGCGGTGGCGGTCCCGACCAGCTGCGCAAGAACCTGGCCCGCGTCACCGGCGTGGCGCCTGCCGACGTGCCCGCGGAGCTGATGCGCGCCTCGCTGGCCTCCTACGCCCGGTACTGGCGGGAGGCGTTCCGGCTGCCGTCGATGGATCACGCGACACTCGCCAGGCGTCTCGACGCCCACGTCGAGGGCGCCGCGAACATCGCCGCAGCCCTCGAGCGCGGCCGTGGTGCGGTGATGGCACTGCCGCACAGCGGCAACTGGGACATGGCCGGGGTGTGGCTGACCAACACGTTCGGCACCTTCGCCACGGTCGCCGAACGCTTGAAGCCCGAGTCGCTCTACAACCGCTTCGTCGCCTACCGCGAGAGCCTCGGGTTCGAGGTGCTGCCGCTGACCGGCGGGGCACGACCGCCGTTCGAGGCGCTGTCCGAACGGCTCAGGGGCAACGGGCTGGTGTGCCTGATGTCCGACCGCGACCTCACCCGCTCCGGCGTCGAGGTCGAGTTCTTCGGCGAACGCACCCGCATGCCCGCGGGCCCGGCCCGGCTGGCGCTCGAGACCGGCGCCGCGCTGATCCCCGCCTTCACCTGGTTCGAGGGCGAGGACTGGGGCACGCGCCTGCACGAGCCGCTGGACACCTCGTCCGGCGACGTCGGCGTCATCACCCAGGCGCTGGCCGATCGCTTCGCCGCGGGCATCGGCGCCCACCCCGCCGACTGGCACATGATGCAGCCGCAGTGGATCGCCGACCTGTCCGAGGAGCGCCGGCGGCGGCTGGCCGGAGGGCGGGACGCGGGGACCGAAGGCGCGATCTGATGCGGATAGGGATGGTGTGCCCCTACTCGTTCGACGTGCCGGGCGGCGTGCAGGCGCACGTCCTGCAACTCGCCGAGGTGATGCGCGGCTACGGCCACCACGTCAGCGTGCTGGCCCCCTCGTCACCGCACGTCGAGTTGCCGGACTACGTGGTGTCGGGCGGCAAGGCCGTGCCGATTCCCTACAACGGGTCGGTGGCGCGCCTGCGGTTCGGCCCCGCCACCCACCGTCTGGTCAAGAAGTGGTTGGCGAACGGCGAATTCGACGTGCTGCACCTGCACGAGCCGAACGCGCCGAGCCTGTCGATGCTGGCGCTGCAGGCCGCCGAGGGCCCGATCGTGGCGACGTTCCACACCTCGACCACCAAGTCGCTGACCCTGTCGGTGTTCCAGGGCATCCTGCGGCCGTACCACGAGAAGATCGTCGGTCGCATCGCCGTGTCCGACCTCGCGCGGCGCTGGCAGATGGAGGCGCTGGGCTCCGACGCGGTCGAGATCCCCAACGGCGTCGACATCGATGCGTTCGCGACGGCACCGCTGTTGGACGGCTACCCGAGGCCGGGCCGCTCGGTGTTGTTCCTCGGCAGGTTCGACGAGCCCCGCAAGGGCATGAGCGTGCTGCTGCGTGCCCTGCCCGGGCTGGTAGCGGAGTTCCCGGACGTCGAGGTGATGGTCGTGGGCCGCGGCGACGAGGCCGAATTGGCCTCCGAGGCGGGCGATCTGGCACGGCATCTGCGCTTCCTCGGCCTCGTCGACGACGCGGAGAAGGCATCGGCGATGCGTAGCGCCGACGTCTACTGCGCCCCGAACACGGGCGGCGAGAGCTTCGGCATCGTCCTGGTCGAGGCGATGGCCGCGGGCACGCCCGTGGTCGCCAGCGACCTCGACGCGTTCCGGCGGGTGCTCGAGGACGGCGAGGTCGGCCGACTCGTGCCGGTCGACGACGCCGCGGCGCTGGCCACCGCACTCGTCGACATGTTGCGCGACGACGAGGCCAGGGCGCGCTACGTGGCTGCGGCGGCGCTGGCGGTTCGGCGCTACGACTGGTCGGTGGTCGCACGCCAGATCCAGCAGGTCTACGAGACCGTCGCCGGTGCCGGCGTGAAGGTTCAGGTGGCGGGATGACGGTCGGATGGGTCCTCGTCGTTCTCGCGACACTGGTCTTGATCGTGCTGGCGATCGGTGGCGTGTGGGCCTACCAAACCGCCAACCGGCTGGACCGGCTGCACGTGCGCTACGACCTGTCGTGGCAGGCGCTCGACGGTGCCCTTGCCCGCCGTGCCGTGGTGGCCCGCGCCGTGGCGACCGACGCCTACGGGTCCAGTCCGCCCGGGCAGCGGCTGACTGCACTGGCCGACATCGCCGAACGCGCCCCCCGGTCCAGCCGGGAGGACGCCGAGAACGACCTGTCCGCCGAGCTGGCGCTGGTCGACGCCACGTCGGTGCCGCTACCCCTGGTCGCCGAACTCGCCGACGCCGAGGCGCGCGTGCTGCTGGCCCGCCGGTTCCACAACGACGCCGTCCGCGACACGCTGGCCCTGCGCGAACGCCCGCTCGTCCGCTTCCTGCACCTGGGCGGAACGGCCGCGATGCCGACGTACTTCGAGATCGCCGAACGGGCCACCCGCACCCTGGTCGGACAGGCAGGCCGCCGCACCTCGGCGCGCGTCGTGCTGCTCGACGAGGACGGCTACGTGCTGCTGCTGCGCGGATCGGACCCCGCGATCGACTCCGCGACAGCACCGCGCTGGTGGTTCACGGTCGGGGGAGCGGTGCACCCGGGTGAATCGCTGCGCGACGCCGCGGTGCGTGAACTCGCCGAGGAGACCGGCCTGATCGTCGACCCCGGCGACCTGATCGGCCCGGTGTGGCGGCGCGACGCCGTCATCGACTTCAACGGGTCCGTCATCCGCAGCGAGGAGATGTTCTTCGCCTACCGCACGGCCCGCTTCGACCCGTCGACCACCGGGCGGACCGCGTTGGAACGCCGCTACATCCACGGGCACCGGTGGTGTGACGAGGCCGTCATCGCCGAGCTGGTGGCCGGCGGCGAGCAGGTGTACCCGGGGCAGCTCGGCGCGCGGCTCGCCGAGGTGAACGCGCTGGCCACGGGACTGGCTCCGGTGGGGGAACGGGAACCCGAGCCGATCCACTGACCTGCGGAATCAACCGATTTGGCCCGCCTACTAGACTCAATTCAGTACTTTTCGAAGGAGATCGTCGTGGATATCGGTGGGCAGGAGCGCAGCGACCGGGGGACTGGCGTCGGTGGGAGCAACGGGTCGGTGAACGGCCAGACCGGCACCGCCCGCGTGAAGCGCGGAATGGCCGAAATGCTCAAGGGCGGCGTCATCATGGACGTCGTCACTCCCGAGCAGGCCCGCATCGCCGAGGCCGCGGGTGCCGTCGCCGTCATGGCGCTTGAACGCGTCCCGGCTGACATCCGCGCCCAGGGTGGCGTATCGCGGATGAGCGACCCCGACATGATCGAGGGCATCATCTCGGCGGTCACCATCCCGGTGATGGCCAAGGCCCGCATCGGCCACTTCGTCGAGGCGCAGATCCTGCAGAGCCTCGGCGTCGACTACGTCGATGAGTCCGAGGTCCTCACCCCGGCCGACTACGCCAACCACATCGACAAGTGGAAGTTCACCGTGCCGTTCGTGTGCGGTGCGACCAACCTGGGCGAGGCGCTGCGCCGCATCAGCGAGGGCGCGGCCATGATCCGCTCCAAGGGTGAGGCGGGCACCGGCGACGTCTCGAATGCGACCACCCACATGCGCAAGATCGGCGGCGAGATCCGTCGGCTCACCTCCCTGTCGGAGGACGAGCTGTACGTCGCGGCCAAGGAACTGCAGGCGCCCTACGACCTGGTGGTCGAGGTGGCCAGGGCCGGGAAGCTGCCGGTCACGCTGTTCACCGCGGGCGGCATCGCCACCCCCGCCGACGCGGCGATGATGATGCAGCTCGGTGCCGAGGGCGTGTTCGTCGGATCGGGCATCTTCAAGTCCGGCAACCCGGAGGAGCGCGGCGCGGCGATCGTCAAGGCCACGACGTTCTACGACGACCCCGACGTGTTGGCGAAGGTGTCGCGCGGGCTGGGCGAGGCCATGGTCGGCATCAACGTGGAGGACATCGCGCAGCCGCACCGCCTCGCCGAACGCGGCTGGTAGGCCTGCCTAGGTGTCGATCGAAGAGATCCTCGACCTGGAGAAGCTCGAGGTCAACATGTTCCGCGGGGGCGTGTTCAGCCCCGAATCCGGGTTCCTGCAACGGACTTTCGGCGGTCACGTCGCAGGCCAGTCGCTGGTGTCGGCGGTGCGGACGGTGGAACCGCGCTATCAGGTGCACTCACTGCACGGCTACTTCCTGCGTCCCGGCGACGCCAGGGCGCCGACGGTGTACCTGGTCGAACGCCTGCGCGACGGCGGCTCGTTCAGCACCCGCCGGGTCAACGCCGTTCAGCACGGCGAGACGATCTTCTCCATGTCGGCGTCGTTCCAGACCGACCAGAGCGGCATCGAGCACCAGGACGCGATGCCTGCCGCGCCGCCACCGGACGACCTGCCCAGCTTCCGGTCCGGCGGTGCGTTCGACGACGCGGGTTTTGCGCAGTTCGCCGAGTGGGACGTCCGGATCGTCCCACGTGACCAGGTGGTCGAGGTCCCTGGCGTGGCGTCGCAGCAGCAGGTGTGGTTCCGTCACGCCGACCCGCTGCCCGACGACCCGGTGTTGCACATCTGCGCGCTGGCCTACCTCAGCGACCTGACGCTGCTCGGTTCGGCGCAGGTGCATCATCCCGATGAGCGCAAGCACCTGATGATCGCGTCGCTCGATCACGCCATGTGGTTCATGCGGCCGTTCCGGGCCGACGAGTGGCTGCTCTACGACCAGTCGTCGCCGTCGGCGTGCGGCGGCCGGGCGCTGACCCACGGCAAGCTGTTCAACCAGTACGGCGAGATGGTGGCAGCGGTCATGCAGGAAGGTTTGACCCGCTACCAGCGCGACTTCTCGCGGCCCGGTAAGTGAGCGCGCGAGTCGGAGTGCTTGCGCTGCAAGGTGATACGCGCGAGCACCTGGCGGCGCTGCGCGAGGCCGGCGCCGATGCCGTCACCGTGCGGCGTCGATCCGAACTCGACGGCGTCGACGGTCTGGTGATCCCTGGCGGGGAGTCGACCACCATGAGCCACCTGCTCCGGGAATTCGGCCTGCTCGAGCCGCTGCGTGCGCTGCTGCGCGAGGGCCTGCCCGCCTACGGTTCGTGCGCGGGGATGATCCTGCTGTCCAGCGAGATCGTCGACGCAGGAGTCCCCGGCCGCGAGGCGCTACCGCTGGGCGGCATCGACATGACCGTGCGCCGCAACGCGTTCGGCAGGCAGGTCGACTCCTTCGAGGAGGACGTCGCGTTCGACGGGCTCGACGGGACGGTGCACGCCGTGTTCATCCGCGCCCCGTGGGTGGAGCGCATCGGCGAAGGCGTCGAGGTACTCGCCGAGGCGGCAGGACATCCCGTCGCGGTGCGGCAGGGCCGCGTCGTCGCGACGGCCTTCCACCCTGAGATCACCGGCGACCGGCGGGTGCACCACCTGTTCGTGTCGTCGCTCTAGCAGGCCCACGTAGACTGGCCGATCGGACTTTCTCGGTAGAGACCAGCAGCAGGACACGAGCAGCAGATGAGAACGAGGTAGCACTGCATGAGCGGCCATTCCAAGTGGGCGACCACCAAGCACCAGAAGGCCGTCAAGGACGCGCGCCGCGGCAAGGAGTTCGCCCGGCTGATCAAGAACATCGAGGTCGCGGCCCGCACTGGCGGCGGTGACCCGTCGGGCAATCCGACGTTGTACGACGCCATCCAGAAGGCGAAGAAGACGTCGGTGCCCAACGACAACATCGAGCGCGCCCGCAAGCGCGGCGCAGGTGAAGAGGCCGGCGGCGCCGACTGGCAGACCATCATGTACGAGGGGTACGGACCCAACGGCGTCGCGGTGCTCGTCGAATGTCTGACCGACAACAAGAACCGGGCCGCCGGCGAGGTGCGGGTGGCGATGACCCGCAACGGCGGCAACATGGCCGACCCGGGTTCGGTGTCCTACCTGTTCTCCCGCAAGGGCGTGGTGACGCTGGAGAAGAACGGGCTCACCGAGGACGACGTGCTCACCGCGGTGCTCGAGGCCGGTGCCGAGGACGTCAACGACCTGGGCGAGATGTTCGAGGTCATCTCGGAGCCGACGGACCTGGTGGCCGTGCGCACCGCACTGCAGGATGCGGGCATCGACTACGACTCGGCCGATGCCAGCTTCCAGCCGTCGGTATCCGTCCCCGTCGACGCCGAGGGCGCCCGCAAGGTGTTCAAGCTCGTCGACGCGCTCGAGGACAGCGACGACGTGCAGAACGTCTGGACCAACGTCGACATCTCCGACGAGGTCGCCGCCGAACTCGACGAGGACTGAGCCTCGGGGCTTCGTCTCAGGGCTTGGGCTCGACCACCTTGGTCAGGAACGCGCCGATCTCGTGCGCGGTCTGCTCGGGCTGATCCAGCATGATCAGCACCTTCGCGTCGTCGATCATGCGCAGCGTGCCGCCGGTGAGGTCGACGAGTCTGCGGGCGTGGGCCACGGGCATCACGCGCTGATCGCTCCACAGCACCAGGACCTCGCCCTCGAAATCGGCGAGTCGTTCGGTGGCGCGGACCAGATCGCGCTTGACGAACCTGGTCCTGGCGTACTTCAGCAGGTCCCTGCGGATTCGCACGTCGGCGATGCCGGGGCCGGTCCACGCCTCCATCACGTCCTGGGGGATCGAGGTGGCGGCCATCATCCCGAACATGAAGAACCGGTTGCGCAGCCACGGGATCCGCATCTGAGTCAGCGCCAGCTTGACGGTGCCGGTGGTCCGGGTGGCCAGCCAGGTGACCTTGCCGGGAAAGCCGGGTGGGAAGTTCTCGAAGGCCTCCGACGGGCAGATCACCATGCGCGACACCCGCCCGTCCCGGCCGAGGTCGGTGAGGAACAGCGGGCCGCCCCAATCGGTCACCACGAGAGTGACGTCGTCGAGGTCGAGGGCGTCGAGGAAGTCGGCGACGATGCCGACCAGGCCCGGCATCGTGAGGTCTGCGTCGTCGCGCATCGGGATCCGGTGCCCGCCGATCGGCAGTACGGGCAGCAGGTAGCGGAACCCGGGCGGGAGGTGGTCGAGGGCGCGTGCCCAGACCGTGTCGTTCATCAGCAGCCCGTGCAGGAGGACCACGGGCGGGCCGTGCGGGTCACCCTCCTCGCGGTACTCGATGGTGCCTGCCGGGACGTCGATGGACTGCATTGGCCACTCCTGTAGAACGATGGTTCTAGAACGTATGCTCTAGTGTGGCGGTAGGAGGCGACGATGGCAAGGTCCACGCGGGAGACGATCCTGACGGCGGCGGCAGAACTGATGCGACACAAGGGGTATGCGGCGGTGGGGATGAAGGACGTCGTCAAGGCGTCCGGCGCGCCGATCGGCTCGCTGTACCACCACTTTCCCGGCGGGAAGGTGCAGATCGCCCGGGAGGCGCTCGTCAACGCGGGCATCGCGTACGGGATGCTGATCCCCACCCTCGTCGACCCGCACGACGACCTCGGCGAGGCGATCGAGGCGGTGTTCACCCAGGCCGCCGACGACATGGCCGCGACGGGGTTCGCCAACATGTGCCCCGTCGCCAGCGTCGCGGCCGAAGTGGCCGACACCATCGAGGAACTCCGCACGACGACCGCAGCGGTGTTCGACGGCTGGCTGGACGGGGGCACCGCCTACTTCGTCGAACGCGACGTGCCCCACGCCGCTGCCCGCGACGTCACCGTCGCGCTGGTCGGTGCCCTCGAGGGTGCCTTCGTCCTCGCACGCACGCTGCGCAGCACCGAACCGCTGCTGGTGGCGGGGCGAGTGCTGGCGCCTGCGTACCGCGGGCAGCGGCTACGTGACAGGGGGAGCGGTCAGCCGCGGCCGGAGGATCGGACCAGTTCGCCGTTCGACTCGGCCGAGCGGTCGTCGAAGTCCCGTGCACGCTGATCGGCCTCCGCGCTGCCCGAGAACAGCCCGGGCGCCGACTGGCGCGCGAACTCGGCGTCGACGGCGGGCCGGTCATCCGACTCCGGCGGCGTCGCAGCGGGTTCGATGCGCTGAATGGGAACCACACCGCCGGTGCGGCGCACCCAGTCGACCATGCCCTCGCGTACGGCACACCGGAGATCGAACAGCGCGCCGGCGTTCGGGGCGCTGACCACGATGCGAACCCGCACCACACCGCCGACGGCGTCGGTCACCTGCAGGACGCCGCTGCGGCCGTCCCACTGCTCGCTCGCGGCCAGTAGCCGGTCCAGTTCGGCGCGCATGTCGTCGAACGGCACGGAGAAGTCGACGTCGAACTCGACGGTGCCCATGATCTGAGTGGCGTTGCGCGTCCAGTTCTCGAACGGCGTGGTGGTGAAGTACGTGCAGGGCAGCACCAGTCGCCGCTCGTCCCAGAGGCGGACGACGACGTAGGTCAGCGTGATCTCCTCGATGCGGCCCCACCAGCGGCCCTCCTCGAGTTCGACGACGTCGCCGACGCGGATGGCACCGGAGAAGGCGATCTGCATGCCTGCGAACACCGCGCCCAGCGACGTCTGCGCCGCGAGGCCTGCGACCACCGACAGCACGCCCGCCGAGGCGAACAGCGTCGTCCCGATGTCGGAGAACTTGGGGAACGTCATGAGGATCGCCGCGACGCCCATCACGACGACGATGGCCGTGGCCAGCCGCTTGAGCACGGTGACCTGCGTCCGTATCCGGCGCCACCGCCGGTCGGCGTCGGTGATCTCGTCGTTGCCGCCGCCGTACAGTGCGATCGCCCGTCGTTCGGCGACCTCGACGAAGCTCGCCAGCAGCCACGTCAGCGTCGCGATCAGCAAGATGAGCAGGGTGTGGTCCACCCAGCCCCGCCACGGATCGGCAGGCGTCGAGGCCCGTTGCACCGCGACCGTCGCGGCGAACACGATCAGCGAAGCGCGCACCGGCAGGCGCGTCAGCTCGGCGATGTCGCACACCATCGCGCTGCGTCGACCCAGGCGTCCGACGACCCAGGTGAGGACCACCCCCGCGAGATATGCGAGCACCACGGCACCTGCGACCCAGGCGAGCGTGACGGCGAGATTCGTTGCGGAAGCGAGTTCGTTCTCGTCGGGCATCGTGTGAAAACAGCCTTAGGGGTTGGGATCGGGACCCGTTCGACGGTAGCGGCGCAAACCTCTGCCGTCACATCGCCATCGGTGTCCGAGTCGGTGATTGCCGCGCGAAAACCGTGCTTCGACAGGGAAGATGGCGCCGTGGCAGTCGTCGTATCCGATCCTGGCGGAGTGCAGTGGAGTGTGCGTCGGAAGTGGTGGCCGTTCTTCGGTGCCGACGACCTGTTCGACCTCTCGTTCATCGGACTGCTCGGCCTACTGCTGGTGCTGCCGCTGTTGGTCCTGTGGCCGTTCTGGCTGGCGACGAAGTTCCTCGGCGCCCGCTGGCGGATCATCGTCGAGCGCGACCACGCCGATGCGTCCACCGAGCTGGTCCGCGGCTGGCGCAGATCGCAGGCGCGGATCAACGACCTCGCGCTCGAGATCGCCCAGGGCAGGCATCAGTACGGGCGCTTCGTCCTCTGAACTGGTCCGCCGAACCGGGGCGCGTGTCGTACCCGATGCGCCGCGCGAGACCGACTACGCTCTCGAACAACTGTTCGGGGACGAGGCGCGTAGGAGAGTCGAGTGCGGGTGATGGGCGTGGATCCCGGCTTGACGCGATGCGGCCTGTCCATGATCGAGACCGGGCGCGGCCGCGACGTCGTCGCGCTCGACGTCGACGTGGTGCGCACGGCGGCCGACGAACCGCTGGCGCGCCGCCTCATGGCCATCAGCGACACCGTCGAACACTGGATGGACACCCACCTGCCCGACGTCATCGCGATCGAGCGGGTCTTCGCCCACCAGAACGCCAACACGGCGATGGGCACCGCGCAGGCAGGCGGTGTGATCGCCCTGGCTGCGGCCAAGCGTGAGATCGACGTGCACTTCCACACGCCCAGTGAGGTGAAGGCGGCGGTCACCGGCAACGGAAGGGCCGACAAGGCCCAGGTCACCGAGATGGTCACCAGAATCCTCAAGCTGCAATCCAAGCCGACCCCGGCCGACGCTGCCGACGCGCTGGCGCTGGCCATCTGTCACTGCTGGCGTGCGCCGATGATCGCGCGGATGGCCGCGGCGGAGGCGATGGCCGCCGAACAGAAGCGCAAGTATCAGGCCAAGCTGAAGGCAGTGCGATGATCGCCTCGGTACGTGGCGAGGTGCTCGACATCGCGCTCGACCACGCCGTCATCGAGGCCGCCGGGGTCGGATACAAGGTGATGACCACGCCGGCGACGCTCGCCACGCTGCGCAGAGGCACCGAGGCCAGGCTGATCACCGCGATGATCGTGCGAGAAGACTCGATGACGCTCTACGGGTTCGCCGATCCTGAGTCGCGGGACCTGTTCACCACACTGCTCGGGGTGTCGGGGGTTGGTCCGAAGATCGCACTGGCGACGCTCGCGGTGTACGACCCGCAGACGTTGCGTCAGGCCCTCGGCGATGGCGACGTCACCGCGCTGACGCGGGTGCCGGGAATCGGCAAGCGCGGCGCCGAACGGCTGGTGCTCGAACTCCGCGACAAGATCGGGCAGATGACGTCGGGTGCGGGAGCCGTGGTCGGCGGCCACGCCATCCGCGGCCCGGTCGTCGAGGCGCTCATCGGGCTGGGCTTCGCGGCCAAGCAGGCCGAGGAGGCCACCGACAAGGTGCTCGCCGAGGACCCGGACGCCACCACGCAGAGCGCGCTGCGGTCCGCGTTGTCGATGCTGGGCAAGAAGTAAGCGGTGAGGTGACGTGGGACGGTTCGAAGAAGACGAGGCGGCCGAGGACGAGAGAGACGTCTCGGCCGCACTGACCGTCGGCGAGGGCGACGTCGATGCCAGCCTGCGCCCGCGGACCCTGCGAGAGTTCATCGGTCAGCCCCGGGTGCGCGAGCAACTGCAACTGGTCCTCGAGGGCGCCAAGAACCGCGGCGGCACGCCCGACCACATCCTGCTTTCGGGACCGCCCGGCCTCGGCAAGACGTCGCTGGCCATGATCATCGCCGCCGAACTCGGTACGTCGCTGCGAGTTACGTCGGGGCCGGCGCTGGAACGCGCCGGGGACCTCGCGGCCATGCTGTCCAATCTCGTCGAGGGCGACGTGCTGTTCATCGACGAGATCCACCGCATCGCACGGCCCGCCGAGGAGATGCTGTACCTGGCGATGGAGGACTTCCGCGTCGACGTCGTCGTCGGCAAGGGGCCCGGCGCCACGTCGATACCGTTGGAGGTCGCGCCGTTCACACTGGTCGGCGCCACCACGCGTTCGGGCGCGCTGACCGGCCCGCTGCGCGACCGGTTCGGCTTCACGGCGCACATGGACTTCTACGATCCGATCGAACTCGAGCGGGTGCTCACCCGCTCGGCCGGCATCCTCGGCATCGAGGTCGGCGCCGACGCCGGTTCGGAGATCGCGCGGCGCTCGCGAGGCACGCCCCGCATCGCGAATCGGCTGCTGAGGCGGGTCCGCGACTACGCCGAGGTACGCGCCGACGGCGTCATCACCCGTGACATCGCCAAGCTCGCACTGGAGGTGTACGACGTCGACGAACTCGGCCTCGATCGGCTCGACCGCGCCGTGCTCTCCGCGCTGACCCGAAGCTTCGGCGGGGGACCGGTGGGAGTCTCGACGCTGGCCGTCGCCGTCGGCGAGGAGGCCACCACGGTCGAAGAGGTGTGCGAGCCGTTCCTGGTGCGCGCCGGGATGATCGCCCGCACGCCACGCGGCCGGGTCGCGACCAGTCAGGCCTGGCACCACCTCGGGATGACGCCGCCAGCTGGCGTCACCAGCCTGGGGCAGCCCGGCCTGTTCGAATGACGTTCGCCCGCAACCTGACTGGGCCTACAACTGCTTCGTGACCGCCGTCGCCGGCGCGGGAGTCGGGTTCACGATCTCCGGCGGCACCGCGGCCGGGGCGGCCTTGCTCTTGGCGGGCGCCTGCTCCATGCCGGCCGCCGCGGTCGTCCTGTTCGCCTCGGATCCGACGAGGGGGCGCGCGGCGATCGTCCAGGGCACCTTGCCCGCGGTGGCGGTCGTCTTCTTCGGCATCGCGCCGGTGACGGGCGCGTCGGCGAAGTCGTCCACCGGTGTCCCCGAGACGTGCACCTGGTCGCCGCCGGAGCGCTTGGCGGTGTACATCGCCCGGTCGGCCGATTCGATCAGACCCTGTAGCAGCCCCCGGATCCCGTCGGGCGGCATCCGGCGCAACGGCACCGTGGCCACCCCGACGCTGGCGGTGACGTTCGACGGCATCGCCGCGATCTCGCGGCGCAGACGCTCGGCGAGGCCGGTGGCGTGATGCTTCGGGCCGACGATCCCGACCACGAACTCCTCGCCGCCCACGCGGCCCAGCACGGAGTCACCGCGGCGGGTCTTGCGCAGGATGTCGGCAACGGCGATCAGCGTCTGGTCACCCGCGGCATGGCCGGCGGTGTCGTTGACGCGCTTGAACGCGTCGAGGTCGACCATCACGGCCGACAGCTCGGCGGCGCGGCTGCCGATGGACTCGGCGGTCAGCGTGCGCATCGAGCGGTAGAAGCCGCGCCGGTTCGGGAGATCGGTCAGCGGGTCGACATCGGACTTCAGGGCGTCGACGCCGAGGACGTGCACGAGCACGTGGGCGGAGTAGGGCACCGCGAGGACGCCCACGGTCAATATCAGCAATTTGCTGAGCGCTGCGAACGGGTCGAGGTGCGTCGCTATCTGAACTGCACAGATCGTGGCGGTCGTGGCCGACACCGCGAGGATGAGCAACAGCGCTCGGCTGGTGTGGAAGAACGCCACGTACCCGGCGAGTGCGGCGAACGCCGTCGCACCCTGAAGCCCGGCGACGGGGGTGGACTGCACCAGGCAGCCCGCGGCAATGCAGACTGCCAACACTCCGGTGAAGACCAGCGACTGGCGCCGGGTGGGCCACTGGGTGGCCCACATGACCGCCATGATTCCGCAGACGGCAGCGGCGAAGATCGAGATCAGCCGACTTATGGTGCTCTGCGGCCCCACGGGACTCATGAGCATCAGCAACGGTGCGACACCGAGGAGAAGCACCACTGCCGCGACGATGAAGCGAGTGAAGCGCAGCAGATTGCGCGCCCCGAGGTACGCCGAGAGCCAATCGAAATGATCGGGTTGTCGCCACCATTGGCGAATCCAGTCCACTGCGATGTGCTCACTCTTCGTGGTGGTCGACCACGCCGCCGCGAACCCGCGGAATCGGACACGGTCGGGCCCCGCTGCGATTTTCGAGTCCCCGCTCCGGATCGTACAAAACTCCGGAGCAGTTTGCTGACCAACGTCGATCTCATACCCGGGGTATGTGTCCGACCGCGCGAGGTGCCAGTTGGTCACGAAATGGTGGAGGACGCCGGGCGCTGGTTGGTTCCGCCCTGGCGGGGGTACCTAACTGCGAGAAAGAGGAGGCTCCCATGACCACCATCAACGAACCCGAACCCCGCGTCCGCGGTGGACGCATGCGGATTCCGCGTAGCCGCGGCGCGCTGAGCGGCATCGTCGTGATCCTGCTCGGCATCTGGGGGGCCGCCGTGCCCTTCGTGGGCCCGAGCTTCGACTTCGCCTACAGCCAGCAGGAGTCGTGGTCCGTCGGACGCGGCTGGCTGGAGGTACTGCCTGGCGTCGTCGCAGTGATCGGTGGCTTCCTGCTGCTGACGTCGCGCAACCGTGCCACCGGCATGCTGGGCGGCTGGCTGGCCGTCGCCGCCGGAGCCTGGTTCGTCGTCGGGCGTGCATTCGCCGGACCGCTGGGCCTGGGCAACGTGGGCACGCCGGTCGCCGACACCGACACCAAGCGCGTGTGGCTTGAGCTGACCTACTTCTACGGTCTCGGCGCGCTCTTGATCTTCTTCGGTGCGATGGCGCTGGGCAGGCTGTCGGTCCGTTCGGTGCGCGACGTCGAATTCGTCAACCGCCCGATGGCGCACGACCGCGGCATGGTCACCACGCAGGACACCGTGACCACCGATCCGACCGGGGCGCCCGTGGTGACCGACGGACGCAGGCCGGGACTGAAGGACAAGCTGTTCGGCTCGCGCCGCAACCGCGGCACCCGCCGCGACGGCACCCTGGTGAACCGCTAAGCCCCGGCGCTCTCCTCGCAGGCGCGTGCCCCGGTCACCGGGTCACGCGCCTGTTCTGCGTTCTGTTCTCTCCATCACAGGTGGTGGTCGTGGATCGCCGCTCGGGGTAGGTGCGAGGTAGACACGGTGGATACCTCGACGATGGGACGCATGGCATGACGGTGAGCACGCTGATCCGTTCGGGACCCGACACTGACGCCTTCACCGTGCAGAGCATCCGCACGCTGCGTGCGGACGTCCTCGCAGCCCTCGGCGGCGGCGCCACTGCTGTCAGCCATATCGGCGCTCGCTCGTCGATGCGACTGAAGTGCGCGAGTCTCGGTGTGCCACGCAGGGATTGGGCATCGATCTCGCGATGGGCGTGGGTGAACGACGCCGAGTCGATGCGTGCGCTCGACTCCTACGTCGACCTGATGATCGCCGACCGCTGCTGGAAGCTCACCGACGATCTGATGTCGGACCTCGTCCTCGCCGACGTCGACGGTGACGGGCTAACGGCCGACGACTTGCGCGCCGTCGTCGTCGCCCTGGTGATTGCCTAGCGCAGGTCCGCGAGGACCGAGGCCAGCACGTCGAGGCCCTCGTTGAGCAGCTCGTCGCTGATCGCCAGCGGGGGCAGGAATCGCAGCACGTTTCCGTAGGTACCGCACGACAGGACGATGACGCCCGCTGCGTGCGCGCCGGCCAGCAGAGCCTTGGTGAGGTCGGCGTCCGGCTCGATGGTCCCGGACTTCACCAGCTCGACGGCGATCATCGCGCCCCGGCCGCGAACGTCGCCGATGCGGTCGTCGTCGGCCTGCAACCGTCCCAACCGGTCCTTCATCAGCGTCTCGATCTCGCGGGCGCGCGCGACGAGTCCGTCGCTCTCGATCGTGTCGATGGTGGCCAGCGCCGCGGCGCATGCGAGCGGGTTGCCGCCGTAGGTGCCGCCGAGCCCGCCGACGTGCGGCGAGTCCATGATCTCGGCCCGGCCGGTCACCGCGGACAGCGGCAGGCCGCCGGCGATGCCCTTGGCGGTCACGATGAGGTCGGGGTCGATGCCCTCGTGCTCGCAGGCGAACATGGCGCCCGTGCGGGCGAACCCGGTCTGCACCTCGTCGGCGATGAAGACCACGCCGTTGGCCCGGCACCACTGCAGCAGCGTCGGCAAGAATCCCTCGGCCGGGACGATGAAACCGCCCTCGCCCTGGATGGGTTCGATGATGACGGCGGCGAGGTTGTCGGCACCGACCTGCTTGTCGATGATCGACAGCGCGCGCCGGGCTGCCAGTTCACCGTCGGTGGCCAGCTCCTTGCCGAACTCGGCATCCCGGAACGGGTAGGACATCGGGGCGCGGTAGATCTCGGACGCGAACGGGCCGAACCCGTGCTTATAGGGCATCGACTTGGCCGTGAGGGCCATCGTCAGGTTGGTGCGACCGTGATAGGCGTGGTCGAACGAGACCACCGCCTGCTTGCGGGTGTACGCCCTGGCGATCTTCACCGCGTTCTCGACGGCCTCGGAGCCCGAGTTGAACAGAGCCGAACGCTTCTCGCCCTCCACCGGGGTGAGCCGGTTGAGGTGCTCGCAGACCGCGACGTACTGCTCGTACGGGGTCACCATGAAGCAGGTGTGGGTGAACTCGGCCGCCTGCGCGGAGACGGCGGCGACGACGCGGGGTGAGGCGTTGCCGATCGTGGTGACGGCGATGCCGGAGCCCAGGTCGATGAAGCGGTTGCCGTCGACGTCCTCGACGATGCCGCCCGCGGCCCGCGCCGCGTACACCGGCATGGTGTTGCCGATACCGCGGGCCACCGCTGCGCCCTTGCGGTCGATGAGCGCCGCCGACCTCGGGCCGGGGATCGCAGTGGCCAGGTAGCGGCTCTTTTCGAGGGTGCTCACGTCTGACTCCAGGTGTTCGCGGTGATGGGTGGATCGACGGGATGACTACCCCGTGTCGGCGCGGTCAAGCCTAGTCCCGCACACGCTCGAAGCAACGATATGGTCGACGAATCCGTATCGGCGCCACGCATCGAGTGCCGAAAGCAGCCCCTCGCCACGCATTCGGTCGTCGGTCGCCCGCGGGCCCGGGTCGTGCGTCGGGTGGATCGGCAGGCCGTCGGACGCAGCCTTCGTCGAAATCGGCCGTGATGGCACACTAGGGGCTGACGAGGCGACCTCGATGACTCCTGCTCGGGCGCCGAAATACGCAAGACCGACACGAAAGACAAGTGCTGCGATGGATCTGGTCGTCTTCCTTCCCCTGCTCATCATCCTCGGCGCGTTCATGTTCTTCGCCTCGCGCCGCCAGAAGAAGGCGATGCAGCAGACGATCGACCTGCACAACTCGCTGGCCATCGGCGACCGGGTGCACACCACCTCCGGCCTGGAGGGCACCATCGCCGGCATCTCCGATGACAGCGTGGACCTCGAGATCGCCCCGGGCGTCGTGACCACGTGGATGAAGCTCGCCGTGCGCGACCGCATCGAGGCCGCCGACGAACTCGAGGACGACGAGTACGAAGACGCCGAGTATGAGGACCACGACGGCGCCGTCGAGGCCGTTCAAATCGAGAAATCCGACCCCGACCAGGTCAAGAAGGACTGACAGCCGGGCACTCAGCCCGACCCCGTACCCTGTGCGGTTGCTGACGTACTGACCTGAGGAGATTCGAGCAACGTGGCATCGTCTTCAACGCCGGTGCACCCGTACCGCTACCTGACACTCTTCCTGGTCCTCTTGATCGGTGCCTATCTGCTCGTCTTCCTCACCGGGAACAAGCAGCCCGAGCCAAAGCTCGGCATCGACCTGCAGGGCGGGACCCGTGTCACGCTGACGGCGCGCACCCCTGACGGATCGCCTCCCACCCGGGACGCGCTCATGCAGGCCCAACAAATCATCGGCGACCGCGTGAACGGCCTCGGCGTGTCCGGGTCCGAGGTCGTCATCGACGGCGACAACCTGGTCATCACGGTGCCGGGCAATGACAGCAGCGAGGCCCGCAACCTCGGCCAGACCGCTCGGCTGTACGTGCGTCCCGTCATCCAGGGCTTCCCCGTCCCCGCCGAGGGCGAGCAGCCCGCCGGCGCACAGCCACCCCAGGGAGCGCCGGGCCTGCCCGGGCTACCGGGTGGCGCGGGCCTGCCCGGACTGCCGGGTGGCGCCGGACTTCCGGGCGCGCCTGGTCAGCCACCGCTGATCGCGCCCGCCGAGCCCGAGGCGCCGATCGTCGCGCCGACACCGGGGCAGCCGCCTCGACCGGCACCCGCATCGCCTGCCCCGCAGCCGCGGCCGTTCCCCGAGGAACCCGCACCGTCGCCGAGCCCGGCGCCGCCGTCGACCCCCGCTCCGTCGAGTCCGGCACCGTCACCGGCTCCGACCAGCGGCACCCCGCCGCCGGGGCAGCCGAACACGGGCAACACCCGCGCCGACCTCGCCCAGCGCATCTCCGACGAGAAGGCGCTTCGGCAGAGTACGGACCAGCAGATCCAGCTCCTGGCGCTGCAGTTCCAGGCCACCCGCTGCGGCGACGAGGACGTCCTGGCGGGCAACGACGACCCGAACCTGCCCCTGGTGACCTGCTCGCAGGATCACAAGACCGTCTATCTGCTGGACAAGTCGATCATCAACGGCGAGCAGATCGCGAACGCGACGTCCGGGTTGGACTCCCAGCGCGGTGAGTACGTCGTCGACCTCGAGTTCAAGGGTGACGCCACCACGATCTGGGCCGACTTCACCGCCGCCAACGTGGGCACCCAGACCGCCTTCACGCTCGACTCCGAGGTTGTCAGCGCACCGCAGATCAACGAGGCGATCCCCGGCGGCCGGACCCAGATCACCGGGTCGTTCAACGCCGACTCGGCACGCGAACTGGCCAACGTGCTCAAGTACGGCTCGCTTCCGCTGTCATTCGAATCGTCGGAGGCCGAAACCGTCTCGGCGACACTGGGATTGACCTCGCTGCGCGCGGGCCTGATTGCCGGCGCCGTCGGCCTGGCCCTGGTGCTGGTCTATGCGCTGGTCTACTACCGCGTGCTCGGTGTGCTCACGGCGCTGTCGCTGGTGGCGTCCGGCGCGATGGTGTTCGCGATCCTCGTGTTGCTCGGCCGCTACATCAACTACACCCTCGACCTCGCGGGCATCGCAGGTCTGATCATCGGCATCGGCACCACGGCGGACTCCTTCGTGGTGTTCTTCGAGCGCATCAAGGACGAGATCCGCGAGGGCAGGTCGTTCCGCTCCGCGGTGCCCCGAGGCTGGGCGCGCGCCCGCAAGACGATCCTGTCGGGCAACGCGGTCAGCTTCATCGCCGCCGCAGTGCTCTACGTCCTCGCCGTCGGCCAGGTCAAGGGCTTCGCGTTCACCCTCGGCCTGACCACCATCCTCGACGTCGTCGTGGTCTTCCTGGTGACGTGGCCGCTGGTGTACCTGGGCTCCAAGACGACGTGGCTGTCGAAGGCGAAGTACAACGGGCTCGGCGCCGTCCAGCAGATCGCCAGGGAGCGGCGGGCCGCCGCCGCGACGGCGGGGGTGAAGTGACCATGTCCAAGCACGGGAAATCCGAGGACCAGACCATCGACGACACCGCCGACGTAGACGTGGCATCCACCGGAGCCGAGCTGGGTGCGGCGGGAGCCGCTCCGAAGCACGGCTTCTTCGTCCGCCTCTACACGGGCACCGGCGCGTTCGACGTCGTCGGCAAGCGCAAGATGTGGTTCGTCATCAGCGGCGTCCTCGTCGCGATCGCCCTGGCCAGCATCCTGCTGCGCGGGTTCACCTTCGGCATCGACTTCGAAGGTGGCACCAAGGTGTCGATGCCGGCGCAGGGCGCCCAGGGGCAGGTGACCACCGAACAGGTGGAGACCGTCTTCAACGACACCATCGGCACGCCGCCAGAGTCGGTCGTGGTCGTGGGCAACGGCGCTTCGGCGACCGTGCAGATCCGGTCGGAGACACTGGACAACGACCAGACCGAGGACCTGCGCAACGCCCTCTTCGACGCGTTCCAGCCCAAGGGCGGCGACGGGCAGCCCAGCAAGCAGGTCATCAGCGACTCCGCGGTGTCCGAGACCTGGGGTGGGCAGATCACCCAGAAGGCGCTCATCGCGCTGGTGGTCTTCCTGGTCATCGTGACCATCTACATCACGCTGCGCTACGAGCGGTACATGGCTGCCGCGGCGCTGGCCGCGCTGGTGTTCGACCTCGTCATCACCGCGGGCGTCTACTCGCTCGTCGGGTTCGAGGTGACGCCTGCGACGGTCATCGGTCTGCTGACCATCCTCGGCTTCTCGCTCTACGACACCGTGATCGTGTTCGACAAGGTGGAGGAGAACACCAGCGGGTTCGAGCACACCACCAGACGGACGTTCGCCGAACAGGCGAACCTCGCGATCAACCAGACGTTCATGCGGTCGATCAACACCAGCGTCATCTCGGTGCTGCCGATCCTCGCGCTGATGGTGATCGCGGTGTGGCTGCTGGGCGTTGGCACGTTGCAGGACCTGGCGCTGGTGCAGCTGGTGGGTGTCATCGTCGGCACGTACTCGTCGATCTACTTCGCCACCCCGCTGCTGGTCACGATGCGCGAACGCACCGAACTGGTCCGCAACCACACCCGACGGGTGATGAATCGCCGGAAGGGCGCGTCGGCCAAGGCCGCTGCTTCGGTGGAGTCGGGCGGCGTCGCCGAGCCGGCGTCGGTGGCGGCGTCCGCGCCGGTCGCGATCGCCCCGGACAAGCCCGCGCCCGGCGTCAAGCCGACCCGTCCGACCGGACGTCCCTCGGGCAAGCGGAGCCCCAGGCGGTAGGTGGCGATGGCTGCCCGCTTTCGGCGAACTGCGATCCTCGCAGCCACGCTGTCACTCGTCGCCGGGCTGACCGCGTCGTGCTCTGGAAGCACGGCCGATCAGATCGACTACGCCGTCGACGGCACGCTGGTCACCTACAACACCAACACCGTGGTGGGCGCTGCATCCGGTGGGCCGCAGGCGTTCTCGCGTGTCCTGACCGGGTTCAACTACCACGGGCCCGAAGGGCAGATCGTCGGTGACCGCGACTTCGGGTCGATCTCGGTGGTGGGACGCAGCCCGCAGGTGCTCGACTACGAGATCAGCGACAGCGCGGTCTACTCCGACGGCAAGCCGATCACGTGCGACGACATGGTGCTCGCCTGGGCCGCGCAGTCCGGCCGGTTCCAGGGCTTCGACGCCGCCAATCGCGCAGGCTACGGCGACATCGCGTCCATCGACTGCGCTCCGGGTCAGAAGAAGGCCAGGGTCACGTTCGCCCAGGATCGCGGGTTCGTCGACTACGGGCAGCTGTTCGCCGCGACGTCGATGATGCCGTCGCACGTGCTCGCCGACGAACTCGGTCTCGGCGACGGCGGGGTCACCACCGCGCTGCAGTCCGGTGACGTTCCGACCGTCGACCGCATCGCCACCGCCTGGAATCAGACGTGGAACCTAACGCCGGACGTCGACCTGAAGAAGTTCCCGTCGTCGGGCCCGTACAAGCTCGGCGCCGTGACCGACGACGGCGCGGTGGTCTTGGTCGCCAACGACAAGTGGTGGGGCGCCAAGCCCGTCACCGCCGAGATCACGGTGTGGCCCCGCGGCGCCGACATCCAGGACCGCGTCAACGAGGGGTTCTATGACGTCGTGGACGTCGCCGCCGGTTCGTCGGGCACGCTGACGCTCTCCGACGACTACACCCGCACCGACGCGCCGTCCGCCGGTATCGAGCAGATCATCTTCGGCGCAAGGGGTTCGGTGGCCGACCCCGTGGCGCGCCGGGCGCTGGCGCTGTGCACGCCGCGCGACGTGATCGCGCGCAACGCCGAGGTGCCCATCGCCAACAACAGGCTCAACCCCGCGGCCGAGGATTCGATCACCGCGGCCGAGAACGGCGGCGGCGCAGAGCAGTTCGTCGTCGCCAACCCCGGCGCCGCACGCGACGCCATCGGGGGGAGGCCGCTCACCGTGCGACTGGGCTACCAGACTCCCAACGCCCGCCTGGCCGCGATCGCGGGGACGATCGCCAAGGCGTGCGAGCCTGCCGGGATCGTGGTGGAGGACGCCGCAGGCGACGGGGTCGGGCCGCAGGCGCTGCGCGACGGTCAGATCGACGCCCTGCTGGCGAGCACCGGGGGAGCAGTGGGCAGTGGCTCCACGGGCTCGTCGGCGATGGACGCCTACGAACTGCACACCGGCAACGGCAACAACCTCTCGGGATACTCCAACGAGCAGATCGACGGCATCATCGGCGCGCTGGCCGTCACCGCCGACCCGAAGGAGTCCGCACGCCTGCTCGGCGAGGGAAGTCGCGTGCTGTGGGACGGCATGCCGACGCTTCCGCTGTACCGCCAGCAGCGCATGCTGCTGGTATCGACCAAGATGGACGCCGTGAGTAGCAATCCGACCCGTTGGGGTGCCGGCTGGAACATGGACCGCTGGGCGCTGGAATCGTGAGCGAGACTGATGCCGACGGTACGTCGGCGGCGTCCCAGGCCATCGCGTCGCTGACCCGGGAGGTCGCCGACTTCCCCGAGCCGGGCATCCAGTTCAAGGACCTGACGCCGGTGCTCGCCGACCCTGCGGGGCTGGCCACGATCACCGAGGCACTTGCCGAGGTCGCCGACGGCTGCGACATGGTGGCAGGCATCGACGCCAGGGGGTTCCTGCTGGGGGCGGCTGTGGCGATCAGGCTCGGCACGGGCGTGCTGGCAGTACGCAAGGGCGGCAAGCTGCCGCCGCCGGTGTTCAGCGAGACCTACACCCTCGAATACGGCACCGCCACGCTGGAGATTCCCGCCGATGGAATCGATCTGACCGGCAAACGCGTTCTGGTGATCGACGACGTACTCGCGACCGGCGGCACGGTCGCAGCGACGGTGAAGCTGCTGGAGCGGGCAGGGGCGATCGTCGTGGGCGCCGCCGTACTGCTCGAGTTGGAGGCGCTCGGTGGGCGCGCGGTCGTGGGTGAGTTGAAGGTGACGAGCCTGACGGTGGTGCAGTGAGCGCTCGTGCGAAGCGCAGCGCAGACTGAGGGATATCCTCGAGATGCCGGCAGAGGTCAGGAGGTGGTGACGTGGCTGACGATCATGCCCTGACGCAGACGCAACCGATGCCGGTCATCCCGGCCGATGCCGTCGACCCGCCGAAGTCGACCTCCAGCGCGTCGCGGCGCGTGCGGGCCCGGCTCGCACGGCGCATGACCGCGCAGCGCAGCGCGGTGAACCCCGTGCTCGAGCCGCTGGTCGCAGTGCACAGGGAGTTCTACCCGAAGGCCAACCTCACGCTGCTGCAGCGTGCATACGAGGTGGCCGAGCAGCGGCACGCCGATCAGATGCGCCGCTCGGGCGACCCGTACATCACCCACCCGCTGGCCGTCGCGAACATCCTCGCCGAGCTGGGGATGGACACCACGACGCTCATTGCCGCGCTGCTGCACGACACGGTCGAGGACACCGGCTACACGCTGGAGGCGCTGACCGCCGAGTTCGGCACCGAGGTCGGCCACCTCGTCGACGGCGTCACCAAGCTTGACAAGGTCGCGCTGGGGTCGGCCGCGGAGGGCGAGACCATCCGCAAGATGATCATCGCGATGGCGCGCGATCCGCGCGTGCTGGTGATCAAGGTCGCCGACCGGTTGCACAACATGCGCACGATGCGGTTCCTGCCGCCGGAGAAGCAGGCCCGCAAGGCGCGCGAGACGCTCGAGGTGATCGCTCCGCTGGCCCACCGGCTCGGGATGGCGACGGTCAAGTGGGAACTCGAGGACCTGTCGTTCGCGATCCTGCACCCGAAGAAGTACGAGGAGATCGTGCGCCTGGTCGCCGACCGGGCGCCGTCGCGCGACACGTATCTGGCGAAGGTGCGGGGCGAGATCATCGCCTCGCTGAACGCCTCGAAGATCAGCGCGGTCGTCGAGGGCAGGCCCAAGCACTACTGGTCGATCTACCAGAAGATGATCGTCAAGGGCCGCGACTTCGACGACATCCACGACCTGGTCGGCGTGCGCATCCTGTGCGACGAGATCCGCGACTGCTACGCCGCCGTCGGCGTCGTGCACTCGCTGTGGCAGCCGATGGCGGGCCGGTTCAAGGACTACATCGCCCAGCCCCGGTACGGCGTCTACCAGTCGCTGCACACGACCGTGATCGGCCCCGAGGGCAAGCCGCTGGAGGTGCAGCTCCGCACGCAGGAGATGCACAAGACCGCCGAGTTCGGCATCGCCGCGCACTGGCGGTACAAGGAGGCCAAGGGCCGCAACGGTTTACCGGCGACCAACGCCGCCGCCGAGATCGACGACATGGCGTGGATGCGGCAACTGCTGGACTGGCAGCGGGAGGCCGCCGACCCCGGGGAGTTCCTCGAGTCGCTGCGTTACGACCTTGCGGTGCAGGAGATCTTCGTGTTCACCCCCAAGGGCGACGTGATCACGCTGCCCACGGGTTCGACGCCGGTCGACTTCGCCTACGCCGTGCACACCGAGGTGGGGCACCGCTGCATCGGAGCGCGGGTGAACGGCAGGCTCGTCGCGCTCGAACGCAAGCTCGAGAACGGTGAGGCGGTCGAGGTGTTCACCTCGAAGGCGCCCAACGCGGGTCCTTCACGGGACTGGCAGACGTTCGTGGTGTCGCCCCGCGCGAAGGCCAAGATCCGGCAGTGGTTCGCCAAGGAGCGCCGCGAGGAGGCGCTCGACTCGGGCAAGGACTCGATCGCGCGTGAGGTGCGCCGCGGCGGACTTCCGTTGCAGCGCTTGGTGAATGCCGAGTCGATGGCCGCGCTGGCGCGCGAGCTGCGGTACACCGACGTCTCCGCGCTGTACACCGCGGTCGGCGAGGGGCACGTCTCCGCGCGGCACGTGGTGCAGCGTCTGGTGGCCCAGCTCGGTGGTGACGAGGAGGCCGAGGACGAGATCGCCGAGCGGTCGACTCCCGCGACGATGCCGGTGCGCCAGTGCACCAGCGACGACGTCGGCGTATCGGTCCCCGGTGCGGCAGGCGTGCTGACCAAGCTGGCCAAGTGTTGTACGCCGGTGCCCGGCGACAACATCATGGGCTTCGTGACCCGCGGCGGCGGCGTCAGCGTGCACCGCACCGACTGCACGAATGCCGAATCGCTGCAACAACAATCGGAACGCCTGATCGACGTGAAGTGGGCGCCGGGCCCGTCGTCGGTGTTCCTGGTCGCCATTCAGGTCGAGGCGCTCGACCGGCACCGGCTGCTGTCGGACGTGACGCGGGTGCTGGCCGACGAGAAGGTCAACATCCTCTCGGCGTCGGTCACCACGTCGAACGACCGCGTGGCGATCAGCCGGTTCACCTTCGAGATGGGCGATCCCAAGCACCTCGGCCACGTACTGAACGTGGTGCGCAACGTGGAGGGCGTGTTCGACGTCTACCGCGTGACGTCGGCGGCCTAGCCGCTCAGATCGACTCGGCCGCGCGTCGCGTGCTGACGGCGCCGACCACCGCGGCGGCGATGCAGGCCACGCCGACGGCGCCGGCGAACCACGGGAACACGGCGCCGAGTTCCCACTGCGTGGCCGCCCAGCCCGCGACGAGCGTCGGGACTGCCATCGCCGTGTAGGCCAGCAGGTAGTACGCCGACATGGTCTCGCCGCGGCGGTCGGCGGGCACGACGTTGGACAGGTGCCGCAGCGAGCCACCGAAGCTGAGGCCGAACGTCGCGCCGAGCAGGGCTGCGGCGCCCAGGACGAGGAGCCACTGGTGGGTGGCCAGCGCCGGGATCGTCAGCCCGAGAGCCACCGCCATGCCGACGTCGCCGATGATGGCCGCCCGCCGTGCGGGCACGCGGGTCGCGAACAGCTGCGCGATGGCCGCCGAGAACGCCGTGGCACCGACGACCGCGCCACCGAAGACGAGGTTGTGCACACCGGTCTGCGCCGACGCGAGCGCGGGGTAGAGCGAGAGCAGCACGCCGAGCACCGACCACGACGCGATGACGCCGAGGGCGGAGAACCAGAAGTCGCCGCGGATCTCGCGCGGCACAGACGGTTTCGCGATGCGGATCGGTCCCGACGAGCGGGCGGAGTGCGGCTCGCGCAAGGCGATCACTCCCACCCCGACGACCGCGCAGACGACGGCGACCACCGCGTACGGGGTGCGCATGGGGTGGGGCACGTACTGGGCCAGCAGCGAGGAGCCGAGGATGGCGACCGTCATGCCGATGTTGAAGGCGACGCCGCTGAGCTGCCCGGAGCGCACACCGTGGTCCGGTCGCAGGTCGAGCAGCGCCGCAGCGCCTGCGACGACGATGGAGCCAACGGCGGCCCCGTGAATGGCCCTGGCCACGATCAACAGCGCCATGTTGTCGGCGATGAGGAACACGCCTAGGCCGACGATCATCGCGGCGAGTGCGCCGAGCAGCACCGGCTTGCGGCCGATCACGTCGGAGATCCGTCCGGAGACCAGGACCGCGCCGAGCGCGGCGACGGCGTAGACGGCGAACACGATGGTCGTGGACAGCGGCGAGAGGTGCCAGACCTCTTCGTACATCCGATAGAGCGGGGCGGGTAGGCCGGAGACGCCGAGCGCGACGCCGGACAGCACCAGCAGCAGCGAGTACGCCCAGCGCTGCGACTCACCGGCGAGCCGGTCGGTCGGGGCCACTGTCACGGTGCCTCCTGCGCATGGTTTGACGGACGTCGAACTCGGTCGAGAGTACGCTCGGGTTCGATGGTCATCAAACCGGTTGTGACGGAGGGCACGGGAGTGACAAGCGAGAGCCTCGACGTCGCGCCCGTCGCCGGCGTGCACCGGATCCTGTCCGCCCTGGCCGACCCGGTCCGGCTCGAGATGGTGCGCAGGCTGATGAACGCGGGCGAGCCGACGCCGTGCGCCCTGCTCTACGACGGCATCAACAAGTCGACCGCCACCCACCACTTCAAGATCCTGCGCGAGGCGGGTCTCACCGAACGGCTGGTGCACGACGGCCAGATCCATCAGCGGTTGCGGGTCGACGACGTCGACCGCGCAGTCCCCGGTCTGCTGGCGTCCGTCGTGGGCAAGGCGAACCGTGAAGCGGCGCCGTCGTCCCAGGCCGCGCGCTAGCGACGTCAGTCCAGACGCACGGATTCGACGGTCACCGCCGACTTCGGCGCCCCGTCGTCGGACCCGTCCTCGACGCCGTCGGCCGCGATCCGGTCGACCACCGCGAGACCGGTCTCGTCGACCGTGCCGAACACCGCGTACGTGGGCGGCATGGCCGAATCCTCGTAGACGACGAAGAACTGACTGCCGTTGGTGCCCGGGCCGCTGTTGGCCATCGCGAGCGTCCCGCGCGGGTAGCGCACCGGCTGCTGCAACGCGGGATCGGTCATCCGGTACTGGTTCGTGGGGTACTCGTTGGGGAAGCGGTAACCGGGCCCGCCGCTTCCGGTGCCCGACGGGTCACCGCACTGCAGCACCCGTAACGACTCCGACGTGGTGAGCCGGTGGCAGGTGGTGCCGTCGAAGTACCCCTGCTGCGCGAGGCTGACGAAGCTGTTGACCGTGCACGGCGACTTGGCGTTGTCGAGCCGCAGGCCGATCGCACCCGAGTCGGTGACCAGGGTGGCGTCCACGACCGGGGGTGTGGTGGGCACCCGGCCGGTACGCGGCGGCCGGCTGGGCCTGCTGGCGGCCTCGGTGGTCGCCGGGTACTGGCAGTTGGAACCCAGCGTCGCCGGCGGTTTGAACGGCGGCAGGCCGTTCTGCGGGAGCGGGCCTGCCGTGGTGCCGGGGAAGCCGGGGTTCTGGGCTCGGTAGTCGTCGACGGCCTGGATCGCGAGGCTCGCGACGACGATCGTCGCGACCAGGAACAGGATGCCGAGAGCGGTCAGGACGTACCCGAGGATCAGGCCGGCCAGCGCCAGGCCGTGCCCCTGCTCGCCGGTGCGCTTGATCTGCGCCAGCGAGAGGTGGCCGAACAGGATGCCGAGCGGCGCGAACAGGAACGCAAAGATCAGCGACGCGATTGCGAGCCCGTTGGTTCCGGTCGGCGGTGGTGGCCCGTAGCCATACCCGTACGGCTGTGGGTCGCCGTACGGGTATGGCTGTGGCGGTCCTGGTGCCGGGGGCGGAACGGTCACGGGGTCGACACCGGTGGTGTCAGTCCAGCCCGAGGGTCTTGATCTGCACCGGCTTCGCGGGCGGTCCGTCGCCCCCGCCGCCCTGCACGCCCGCGGCCGCGATCTTGTCGAGCGTGGCCAGGCCGGTCTCGTCGATGGTGCCGAACACCGTGTAGTTCGGCGGCAACTGCGAGTCCTGGTAGACCAGGAAGAACTGGCTGCCGTTGGTGCCCGGTCCGGCGTTGGCCATGGCCAACGTGCCGCGCGGGTAGATCACCGGCTGTTGCAGCGCGGGGTCGTCGGGCTGGAACTGATTGGTCGGGTATTCGTTGGCGAATTCGTAGCCCGGGCCGCCGGTGCCCTTGCCGGTCGGGTCGCCGCACTGCAGCACCGCGAGTCCGCCGGTGGTGAGCCGGTGGCACGGGGTGTCGTTGAAGTAGTCCTGCTGCGCCAGGCTGGCGAAGCTGTTCACCGTGCACGGTGCCTTGCCGTTGTCGAGCTGCAGGCCGAGGTTGCCCTCGCTGGTGGTCATGCTTGCGCTGACTTGGGCGGGGTCGGTCGGCACCTTGCCCGTCCGCGGCGGGTTGTTCTTCTTGCTCGCAGCCTCCGCCGCGGGGTACTGGCAGTCGGCGCCGAGATCGGCGGGTGGCTTGAACGCGGGCAGCGCGGACCCGTCGGCAGGCGGCTCCTGCCCCGAACTGGCCGCACCGCTGGTGGTCGTGGCGGCCGAGGCGGTGGTGCTGCCGGAGTCGCGGTTGGTGATGACGACGGTGGCCACTACCGCGGCGACCAGGGCGACCGCACCGACGGCCGAGCCGATGATCGTCAGCTGGCGTCGCCGCTTGGCCTGTGCTTCTCTGCGTTCCAGCTGCCGTTCGAGCTTGCGCTTGGCCGCTGCTCGCCGCTGTTCGTTGGTCGGCACCGCCGCTGTCCTCCTGGTGATCGCTTCGTTCTTCGGTGAACGGGGTGTCGCCGGGACGGCGACCTCACTCGCGTTCGGCACCGAGTGTGCCAGGAATGCCTGAAAAGAGGTCCCGCGACCCGCACGACTGGCAGCCGACCACGAGGTGGGAAACTGGACTCCGTGTTGATCACCGGTTTCCCTGCGGGATGGCTGCAGTGCAACTGCTATGTCCTCGCCCCGAGTCAGGGCGCTGACGCGATCATCGTCGACCCAGGCCAGAAGGCCATGCCGCGGCTGCGCAAGATCCTCGACGAGAACCGGCTGACTCCGGCGGCGGTGCTGCTCACCCACGGGCACATCGACCACGTCTGGTCCGCGCAGAAGGTTGCGGACACCTACGGGTGCCCGGCCTTCATCCACCCCGAGGACCGGGCCATGCTCAAGGATCCGATCAAGGGCTTCGGTCCTCGGCTCGCTCAACTCGCGGTCGGAGTGATGTTCACCGAGCCGCGGCAGGTCGTCGAACTCGACCGCGACGGCGACAAGATCGAACTCGGCGGCATGACCGTCACCGTCGACCACACCCCGGGGCACACCAGGGGGTCGGTGACGTTCCGCGTTGCCGGCGGGCAGGAGCGAAGCGACTCGGGGATGTCGTGGGCGAACGGGCCGGCGGAGATGGCGTTCACGGGCGACACGCTGTTCAAGAAGTCGATCGGCCGGACGGATCTCGAGGGTGGCAGCGGTCGCGACCTCTACACGTCGATCGTCGAGAAGCTGTTGGTCCTCGACGACTCCACCGTGGTGCTGCCGGGGCACGGCGAGAAGACCACCATCGGCGCCGAACGCCGAACCAACCCCTTCCTCGAAGGTCTGTGATGAGCGAATTTCAGGCGCCCAAGGGCGTCCCGGATTACCTGCCGCCCGAGTCCGCCCAGTTCGTCGCCGTCCGCGACGGTCTGCTGGAGTCGGCCCGTCGTGCCGGCTACGGCTACGTCGAGCTACCGATCTTCGAGGACACGTCCCTGTTCGCGCGCGGCGTGGGGGAGTCCACCGACGTCGTGTCCAAGGAGATGTACACCTTCGCCGATCGCGGGGAGCGGTCGGTGACCCTGCGGCCCGAGGGCACCGCGGGCGTGATGCGCGCCGTCATCGAGCACGGCATCGACCGCGGTGCGCTGCCCGCCAAGCTCTGCTACTCGGGTCCGTTCTTCCGCTACGAGCGCCCGCAGGCCGGTCGTTACCGGCAGCTGCAGCAGGTGGGCGTCGAGGCCATCGGCGTCGACGACCCGGCGCTCGACGCCGAGGTGATCGCCATCGCCGACAGTGGGTTCCGTGCGCTCGGGCTCGACGGCTTTCGCCTGGAGATCACCTCCCTGGGCGATGACACGTGCCGACCGCAGTATCGAGAGTTGTTGCAGGAGTTCCTGTTCAAGCTCGACCTCGACGAGGACACCCGGCGGCGGGCCGAGATCAACCCGCTACGGGTGCTCGACGACAAGCGGCCGCACGTGCGGAAGATGACCGCTGACGCCCCGGTGATGATGGACCACCTGTCCGACGTGGCCAAGCAGCACTTCGACACGGTGCTCGCGCATCTCGACGCGCTGCGGGTGCCGTACGTGATCAACCCGCGAATGGTGCGCGGGCTGGACTACTACACGAAGACGACGTTCGAGTTCGTCCACGACGGTCTCGGCGCGCAGTCGGGTATCGGTGGCGGTGGACGCTACGACGGGTTGATGCGCCAGCTCGGCGGGCGTGACCTGTCCGGCATCGGTTTCGGGCTCGGCGTGGACCGGACGCTGCTCGCGCTCAAGGCCGAGGGCAAGACGGTGGGCCAGACGAGCGCCGTCGACGTGTTCGCCGTGCCGCTGGGCGACGCGGCGAAGCTCGAGTTGGCGAAACTGGGTGCGGCGCTGCGGGATGCGGGTGTTCGGGTGGACCTGGCCTACGGCGACCGCAGCATGAAGAGCGCGATGAAGGCTGCCGACCGCTCCGGTGCGTCGATGGCCCTGGTTGCCGGCGACCGCGACGTCGAGGCGGGCACCGTGGGCGTCAAGGACCTGGCCACCGGCGAGCAGGTCGACGTGGCCATCGACGCCGTCGTGGGCAACGTGCTCGCGCGCCTGGGCCGCGTCCGCCTCCTCTAGGCCGCTTGCTGGGTTACCTCCTCCCGCGAGCGTGCGTGTCTGCGGGCGACACGCCGGGTGGGGGCGGGAGTGTGCGCACGCTCGTGGGGCCGAAGCCGGGGTGTACGCGCCGAGTGTGGGGTTGAGCTACGCGAGATAGCGTGTCGCGTAGCGTAAGTCGACACTCCACAGCGCTAAGGTCCGGTGCCGCCCCGAGGCGCGTGCCGTCGACCCCCGCGACCCAGAGCACCGCGGGGATGGCAGCATCATGGCCCATGCGGGTACTGGTGCAACGGGTGACTTCGGCGCGGGTCGTGGTCGAAGGCGACGTGGTAGGGGAGATCGCCCCGGCAGGTCAGGGACTGCTGGCGCTCGTCGGCATCACGCACACCGACGACGCCGACGTGGCCGCGCGGATGGCCGAGAAGCTTTGGCGCCTGCGCATTCTCGACGGTGAGCGCAGCGCTGCCGACGTGGCGGCACCCATCCTCGTGGTCAGCCAGTTCACGCTGTACGCCGACACGGCGAAGGGGCGGAGGCCGTCGTGGAACGCGGCCGCACCCGGCGCCGTCGCCGAACCCCTCGTCGATGCGATGTGCGACGCGCTGCGCGGTCTCGGCGCCGACGTCGAGACGGGCGTCTTCGGCGCCGACATGAAGGTCGAACTGGTCAACGACGGACCGGTTACCTTGCTGCTCGAACTGTCCTAGATCGCCATCGCGGCGCGCACGTCGGCCTCCGACGCGGAACCACCAGTGCCACTCGACGTCACGCGCCCAGACTCGAGGATGTAGTAGCGCTGCGCCGACTCGAGAGCGAACCCGATGTGCTGCTCGACCAGCAGCACGCCCAGACCACCCCGCCGGGTGAGCGCTGTGATCGCCGCCTCGATCTCGGCGACCACCGAGGGTTGGATGCCCTCGGTGGGCTCGTCGAGGATCAGGCACGTCGGCGTGGTGATGAGCGCCCGCGCGATCGCCAGTTGCTGGCGCTGACCGCCCGACAGCAACCCGGCCCGCCGGCCCAGCAGCTCCTTGAGCGCCGGGAACAGGTCCAGTTGCTCGTCGATGAGCTGCTTGCCGTTCTTGCGACCGTCGGCGACCACCTGCAGGTTCTCCGCCGTGGTGAGCTGCCCGAAGGACTGCTGGCCTTGCGGCACGTACGCCAGCCCGCGCGCGACCCGGGCGCTCGGTCGCATCTTCGTGACGTCCTCGCCATCGAACATCACCTTGCCGCCCGAGCACTTCAACAGCCCGACCGCGACGCGCAGCAGCGTGGTCTTGCCTGCACCGTTGTGTCCCATCACCGCGGCGACGCCGTCGGTGGGCACCTCGAGGTTCACCCCGTGGATCACCTCCGAGCGGCCGTAACCGCTACGGACGTCGACGAGTTCGAGCATCAGGGCTCCTCCACCAGAGCATCGGTGCCCGCCGCGGCGGTGCCGAGGTAGACCTCCTGCACCTTGGGGTTGGCCTGCACCTCGGCGACGGTTCCCTCGGCGATCACCTGCCCGCGCGCCAGCACCGTCACCGACGTCGCGAACGCCCGCATGAAGTCCATGTCGTGTTCGACGACGACCACGGTCCGTTCGCTACCGATGCGTCGCAACAGGTTTCCCGTCTCCTCGCGTTCGTCGTGGCTCATCCCGGCCACGGGTTCGTCCAGCAGCAGCACGTCGGCGTTCTGGACCAGGAGCATGCCGATCTCCAGCCACTGCTTCTGCCCGTGCGCCAGCACCCCCGCGGGCCGGTCCGCCAGGTCGGCCAGGCCGGTGATCTCGAGCGCCTCCTCGATGGCGGGCAACACCCCGGATCGTCGCCGCAGCAGCGTCCACGCCGACCGCCCCGCGCCTGCGGCGATGTCGAGGTTCTGCAGCACCGTCATTTGCTCGAACACGCTCGCCGTCTGAAACGTTCGGCCCACGCCCAGGCGGGCGATCTGATGCACCTTCTTGCCGAGCAGTTCGACGCCGGACTTGCTGACCGACCCCGTGCCCGACACCAACCCGGTGATGGCGTCGATGACGGTCGTCTTGCCCGCGCCGTTGGGCCCGATCAGGAATCGCAGGTCACCCTGAAAGAGCGTGAGATCGACGTCGCTGACGGCCTTGAAACCGTCGAAGTCCACGGTCAGCCCGCGCACTTCGAGGTACTGGGTGCCCATGCCGACATTGCCGCCGGCCACCGGCGTCGTCATGCTGCCTGGAGTCTGCGTCTCGGTCATCGGCTGGCTCCTGCCTTCTCGGGAGCGGGGTCGGGGTCCGTTAACGCCACCGGGTCAGGTTCCGCCTTGGGCTTGCCCTTGCGTCGGCGACGCAGGAAGACGCCGAGCCCCGCGAGGCCGGCGGGGAAGAACCCGACGACCACGATGAACAGCAGGCCTTGGGCGTAGGTCCACTCCGACGGAAAGCGTTCGGAGAACACGGTTTGCGCCCACGCCACGCCGATCGCGCCGAGCACCGGTCCGAGTAGCGTCGTCCTGCCCCCGATCGCCACCCCGATGAGGAACGCGATCGACGGCAGGATGCCAACCTGTGACGGCGCGATGAAGCCGACGATCGGGGCGAACAGCGCGCCCGCGATGCTGGCGAACAACGCGGCCACCGTGTAGGCGACGACCTTGACGTTCGCCGGGTCGTACCCGAGGAAGCGCACGCGCTCCTCACCGTCGCGCACCGCGACCAAGAGCTCGCCGTAGCGGCTCTGCATCAGCTGGCGCACGATTGCGACGACGATAAGCAGGACCGCCGCCGCGATGAAGTAGAGCATCTGCTTGTTCACCGGGTCCTTGAGCGCGAACCCGAAGAACGTGCGGAAGTTGTTGAGCCCGTTGCTTCCCCCGATGCTGGTCTGGCCGATCAGCAGGATCGCCAGCGCGGCCGCCAGCGCCTGGGACAGGATGGCGAAGTACGCGCCCTTGACGCGGCGCTTGAACACGCCGAGTCCGAGCAGGGCGGCGATCGCCGTCGGGACGAACACGACCGCCAGCAGCGTGACGATGGGCGATGCGAACGGCTGCCAGTAGGCGGGCAGTTCTCGAACGCCCGCGATCTGCATGAAGTCCGGCACCGCCTGCTTGGTGAGCGCGGCGTCGGAGATCTTCAGATGCATCCCCATGATGTAGCCGCCGAGACCGAAGAAGACGCCCTGGCCCAGGACGAGCATTCCACCACGGCCCCATGCCAATCCGATGCCGACCGCCACGATGGCGAAGCACAGGAATTTCGCCAGCAGGCTGAGCCGGAAGTCCGACAGCAGCGCGGGGGCGACGCCGAACAGCGCGACGGCGGCGATGCCGAACCCCGCCCACGTCTGCCAGCGGCCGAGTACGCGTGTCATACGAGGCTCCTGGTCCGAACGGTGAACAGTCCCTGCGGGCGAACCTGCAGGAAGAACACGATGATCACGAACACGATCACCTTGGCCAGCGAGGCGGTGGTGTTGTACTCGATGAACGAGTTGAAGAACCCCAGCCCCAGGGCCGCGATCACCGTGCCCTTGATGTGGCCGAGACCGCCGACGACGACGACGAGGAACGCGTCGATGAGGTAACTCTGCCCGGTGGTGGGGCTCGTGGAGCCGATCAAGGTCAGTGCCACCCCGGCCACGCCCGCCAGACCCGATCCGAGGAAGAACGTCGTGATGTCGGTCTTGCGCGACGAGATGCCGCTCGTCTCGGCCAGATCCCGGTTCTGCACGACGGCGCGGATGCGCCGTCCCATCGGGCTCGTCTTGAGCGCCGTGGCCAGCGCCGCCACGCACACCGCGGCGAGGATCAGGATGAAGATGCGGGTCTTGGGTACCACGGCACCGAAGATCTCGACACCACCCGGCAGCCACGTCGGGGCGATGACGTTGACGGCGGGTGCGCCGAACACGTCGCGCGCCACCTGCTGCAGGATCAGCCCCACGCCGAACGTCACCAGCAGGGTGTCCAGCGGCCGGTCGTACATCCGCTGAATCAGCGTGACCTCCAGGACCACTCCCATGAGGCCACCGACGAAGAACCCGATGACCAGTGAGAGCAGCAGTGAGACACCGGCGTTCGAGAACACCTGCTGCACGACGTACGCGGTGTAGCAGCCGGCCATGATGAACTCGCCGTGCGCCATGTTGATGACGCCCATCTGGCCGAACGTCAGCGACAGTCCCAGTGCAGCCAGCAACAGGATCGAGCCGAGGCTCAATCCCGTTGCCAGCTGTCCGATCAGGACATCCACGGGCGAATCAGCCGGACAGGCCGGCGGCCCACGGGTAGGACTTCAGGTAGGGGTCCGGCTCGATCGGGCCGGGGGACTCCCACACCGTGTAGATCAGTCCGTCGGGCCGAATCTCGCCGATGCGTGCGGTCTTGGTGATGTGGTTGTTCTCACCGTCGATGGTCACCAGACCCTCGGGCGCGTCGAACGTGACACCGCCCGCGTTGTCCTGAATGGCCTTGACGTCGAACGACTTCGCCTTCTCGACGGTGTTCTTCCACAGGTACACCGAGACGTACGCGGCTTCCATAGGATCCGAGGTCGGCTTGTCGGCGCCGTAGGCCTTCTCGTACGCGGCGACGAACTTCTGGTTCACCGGGGTGTCGATGGTCTGGTAGTAGTCCCAGGCCGTGAGCTGGCCCGCGACGTTCTGCACGCCGATGCCGCCGACTTCTTCCTCGGCGATCGACACCGAGACCACCGGCATCTGCTGTGGGGTCAGGCCGACGTTGCGGTACTCGCGGAAGAAGGCGACGTTGGAATCGCCGTTGAGCGTGTTGAACACGGCGTCGGCGTCCGCGCTGCGCACCTTGTTCACGATGGTGGAGAAGTCGGTCGATCCGAGCGGGGTGTAGTCCTCGCCCTTGATCTCGATGCCGTTGGCACTCGCGTAGGCCTTGATGATCCGGTTCGCCGTCTGGGGGAACACGTAGTCGCTACCGACGAGGTAGAGCGACTTGATGCCCTTCTCCTTCAGGTAGTCCAGGGCGGGCACGATCTGCTGGTTGGTGGTGGCACCGGTGTAGAAGATGTTCTTGCTCGACTCGAGGCCCTCGTACTGCACGGGGTAGTAGAGCAGCGCGTTGTTGCTCTCGAAGACCGGCAGCATGGCCTTGCGGCTCGACGACGTCCAGCCGCCGAACACCGCTGCGACACAGTCGCTGCTGATGAGCTTCTCGGCCTTCTCCGCGAACACCGTGGGTTCCGACGCTCCGTCTTCCCCGACGAGTTGGAGTTGCTTGTCCATGACGCCGCCGGAGGCGTTGATCTCGTCGACGGCCAGCTTGATGGCATCGCGAACGGTGACCTCGGAGATCGCCATCGTGCCCGACAGGGAGTTGAGTGACCCCACCTTGACGGTCGAGCCGGACGTGTCGACGCACGACGCGGCTGCGGCGCCATCGGTTTCGCTCGCCTTGCTGCCACAACCGGCCAGGAGGAGGCTGGTCGTGGCGATCAGGCTCCCGGCCGCCAGGGCCGATTTATTGAGCCGCGAGCGGGTGGTACCCCCATTGGACAACCGCATGAACAACCTTTCGTCGTGCCGCGAGGCGCTGGCACGCGGATTCCGAATCCGCTGCGAGCGCTGAGGTTCGACGCTCGTCGAGCGTCGATGCGGGACGTTAGAGACGCTTTGTTTCTGTGAAATTTCTGTACGTGACGAATGAATTAACGCCGCGTTCGCACGGTGTTCACCCGAGGATCGGCGGGTATCCACGATGGCTTCGAGTCCCCGGGTGTGCCGTGTAACGGTGCGGTACGGTCCGTCGATGTGACGATCATGCGTAAGACAGCAGTGGTTGGAACCGCGTTCGCGCTGGCGGCAGCGTCGCTCGGGCTGGGCCAGACGGCGAGTGCGGAACCCGCCGCACACCAGGTCAGGTACACGCTCTCGGCGTTGGGGCCGGGGGACTTCAATCTCTACTACTCGTTCGCGGCGCCGCCGAGCCTCGAGGCGTACCACGCCGACCCGAACGCGTTCGTCAAGAGCGAGAAGGTGAACCTCGCGCCGGGTGCCCCATGGGTCTTCGAGACCACGCTGGCCGATTCGCAGTGGGCGTTCCTCTCGGCCAGCGGTGCCGCGCACGCCATGCAGGCCGACCCGAACGTGCGCTGCGAGATCGCCGTCGACGGCCAGGTCGTCGTGGAGCAGACGGGTCCGTTCACGACGCAGTGCCAACTGCGGTCCTGGAACTGACACCGGCGGGGCGACGTCGGTCGAGCGCTGCGACGGCCACGGCCGACGCCGTGAGGACGGCCGCAGCGATGAACGCCGTGGGGTAGCCCGCCAGCGAGATCGCGTATCCGAGCGCGGCCGCACCCGCGGCCTGCCCGAAGATCAGCGCCACGAACAGCATTGCCGTGCCCGCCGCGGCATTGGCGGGATCGATGCCCGTGGTCCACGCGATGAGCGCGGAGGTGGCGGCCACGAACGCCCAGCCGAACACCAGGCACGCGGTGACGACGACGAAGGTCCGGCCAGGCGCGATGGCCAGTGCGGTGACGGCGCACGTGACGAGTGCGCAAGTGAGCATCCACGCGCCGGTCGGTGTCGACTTGGCCAGTAACCGAGCGGTCGCGATGACCGCGGTGCCCCCCACGCCGAGCAGGATCCACGCGGTGACGGTGTCGCCTTGGGACCCGCCTCCGACCTCGACGAGCAGGCTCCGCCCGTAGGTCCACACGGCGCTGGATCCCGCTCCGAAGAGCACGGCGGCGGTGATGGCGGTCAGGTGCCGCCGCGCCCAGCCCATCGAGAGCCGCTGTGTCGCAGGCGCGTCGACGGTCGACGCCCGATCGGCCGCCAGCACCGCTACGGCGATGGCCGCCGTCACGACGCCGACCAGGACCCAGCTGGCGCGCCACTGCGGCAGCATTATCAGCGCCAACACTCCGGCGGCGACGAGGCCCGGTCCGGTGCCCGCGTTGACCGCCGTTTGAGCGCTGTCGTGACGGTCGGGACCCACGTTGCGCGCGACGATGGTCACCAGCGCAGGGGAGGCGAACCCGGCACCGGCCGAGCTGAGTATGGCGAACCCGGCGAAGACGGGGATGCTGGTCGCGGCGGCCATGCCGAACACGCCGAGGCAGGCCGTGGCGGTTGCGGCCACCACCAATGCTCGCGGCCGGCGACCGCCGAGGCGGAAGCCGGCCAGGGCGGCCGCGCAGTACGCCAGCGACGAGCCCGACGAGACGTATCCGGCGCCCGCCGCGCCCAGCCCCAGGTCCCGCTGGACGTCGGGGAGGAACAGTCCGTAGGCCAGCCGCACCAGCCCGTAGGTGGCGGCGATGAAGCACGTCCCGAACACCACGAGGAGGCTCGGGCGGACGTCACCAAACGAAAACGATCGTTTCACCTTTGCGAGTCTAGGCTGATTGGCATGCCGGTGCGCAAGGGCTCCGAGGAGAAACTGCTCGACGCGGTCGACGACGTCGTGTTCACCCGCGGCATCGAGTCGACCCCCGTGGACGCCGTGCTCGCAAGGGCGGGGGTGTCGGCGGCCACGCTCTACCGCGGCTTCCGCAGCAAGGAGGCGCTGATCGCCGCCGCACTGGAACGGCGGCACGAACGGTGGCGACGGGTCTGGGCCGACGCGATCGACGCGGCCACCGACGACGAGCAGCGACTGCTGGCGATCTTCGACGCGATCGACCAGTACGCCGACCGGCCGGACGGAGCGCGCTGGTGTGCGTTCCTGGGCGCGGCCGCCGAGTATGCCAACCCGCCTGCGGAGATCGCCGCGGCGATCGAGCGCGACACCGATCACATGCGTCGCACGTTGCGCGACCTCGCGCGACGGTTGCCGTGCGACGCGCCCGACGACCTGGCCGAATCGATTCTGCTGGTGCTCACCGGCGAACTCGGGATGCGGCTGCGCGACGACGACCGCCGACGGTCGTCCGCCGTGGGGCGCCGGGTCGCCGCAACCCTGGTCGCCCACGCAACCCACCCTTGACAGATCATCGAACGCACGTTCGAATGGAGGCATGCGCTGGGACGGTCAAGGCATCGAGGTCGACGACGGAGCGCTGCCCGGGCTGCAGCGCCTCGGCTTCGTCCGGTCGGTGCGCACGCCGCAGTTCGACGGCATCACGTTCCATGAAGTGCTGTGCAAGTCGGCATTGAACAAGGTGCCCGAGGCCTCGGGTCTACCGTTCCGGTTCACCGTGAACGGCTATCGCGGGTGCAGCCACGCCTGCCGCTATTGCTTCGCCCGGCCCACCCACGAGTACCTCGACTTCGACTCCGGCGTCGACTTCGACACCCAGGTGGTGGTGAAGACCAACGTCGTCGACGTGCTGCGCCGGGAGGTGCGGCGCAGATCGTGGACCCGCGAGACGGTCGCCCTCGGCACCAACACCGACCCCTATCAGCGGGCCGAGGGGCGTTATGCGTTGATGCCCGGGATCATCGACGCCCTGGCCGGATCCGGAACGTCGATGTCCATCCTGACGAAGGGCACACTGCTGCAACGGGATCTGCCGCTGATCGCCGAAGCGGGCAAGACCGTCGACGTCACCGTCTCGGTGTCGCTGGCGATCGGCGACGCCGATCTGCATCAGCAGATCGAACCCGGGACGCCGACACCGCGCGCAAGGTTGAACCTGGTGCGAGCCATCCGGGATGCCGGCCTCGACTGCCACGTCATGATCGCCCCGGTGCTGCCGCATCTCACCGATTCCGTCGAGCATCTCGACGCACTGCTCGCCGACGTCGCCGCGGCGGGGGCCACCGGGGTGACGGTGTTCGGTCTGCACCTGCGGGGGTCGACGCGCGGCTGGTTCATGAACTGGCTGGCCGAGGCCCGGCCGGAGCTGCTGCCGCAGTACCGCGAGCTGTACCGGCGAGGTGCCTATCTTCCGCAGGACTATCGGGATGCGTTGCGCGACAGGGCCGCTCCGCTGGTGCGCCGCCACGGGCTGGAGGCGCGGAACCGGCCGTTCCGCGTGCGGCCGACGCCTGCCGTGGTGGCCGAACCGGAGCCGACGCTGTTCTGACCCGAGGGCGTCGACGCGTCGTCACCCGTCGCAGGTAGGTTGCGACACGATGCTCGTCGACCGACAGGAGAGCGCATGACCGTCGTCCTCGTCCATGGAGTGCCCGAGACGGCCGCGGTGTGGGACCTGTTGGTCGCCTCGCTCGCGGAACTCGGTGAGACCGACGTCCGCAGGCTGTCGCCACCGGGCTTCGGCGCGCCGGTGCCGGACGGCTTCAGCGCCACGATGCACGGTTACCGCGACTGGCTGGTCGCCGAACTCGAGGCCATCGGCGAACCCGTGGACCTCGTCGGCCACGACTGGGGCGGCGGCCACGTACTGAACGTCGCGATGACGCGACCCGATCTGATCCGCACGTGGACGTCCGACGTGCCGGGCGTGTTCGACGCCGAGTACGTGTGGCACGAGCTCGCCCAGCAGTGGCAGACGCCCGAGGTGGGAGAGCAGGTGGTCGCGGGACTGGCCGCCATGCCGGTGTCCGATCGCGCCGCGTTCCTCACGGGAGCCGGGATGGCGGCCGAGATCGCCGAACGCGTGGCCCCCGGCGTGGACGAGGCGATGGGCCGGTCGATCCTCGCCCTCTACCGCTCGGCCGCACAACCCAACGCCGCCAGGGCCGGCGACCACCTCGAAGCCGCCGCCGCACGGCCGGGTCTCACGCTGCTGCCCACCGAGGACGACTACGTCGGGACCGCCGAGCAGAAGCAGCGTGCGTCGGCCAGGGCCGGTGCCCGGATCGAGGTGCTCGACGGGCTCGGGCACTGGTGGATGACGCAGGACCCCGGGTCGGCGGCGGCCGTGATGGTGGAGTTCTGGCGGGCACACCGGGGCTGACCGCCCCGATCCGTCAGTTCTTGTTGCGCTTCACCTGATTGAACGGCACGCCCCGGTCGGGTGCGTGTTCGCGAGGGAAGCCGAGTACGCGCTCGCCGATCACGTTGCGCGCGATCTCGGTGGTACCGCCGCCCAACGACGCGGCCTGCCGTGACGGGTAGCGGCTACCGAACGAGAACAGCCCGCTGCCGTCGTCGACCACGCCTGCGGCACCGGCGATCCCGAGCGCGGTGTCCACCTCGAACTGGACCGTCTCGGCGTGGCTGATGCGGAGGATCGAGCCGGCTGCCGACGGCAGCGAACCGTCGAGCACCCCGTGGTACACGTGGTCGACGAGCTGCTCCTGGACCGCGCGGCGCACCAGCGCGCGGCCCGCCATCGCGCGAATGCGTTCGTTCCCGGTCTGCCCGGTGGCGCGCAGCAGTTCCACGTAGTCGACCAGCTGGTCCGTCGACCCCTCGGCGCCGATGCCGCTGGCGAACTCGGAACCGCCACCGACGGCGCGACGTTCGTGGAACATCTGCCGCGAGGCCACTTCCCAGCCCTTGTCGACCTCGCCGACCACGGCGTCGTCGCCGAGTTCGAGGTCGTCGAAGAACTCCTCACAGAACTCGTTGCCACCGTCGACCTGCTTGATCCTGCGCATGGTGATGCCGTCGGCCGCCAGTGGCACCAGGAACATCGTGAGCCCCTCGTGCTTCGGGACGTCCCAGTTGGTGCGCGCGAGCAGTAGCCCGTAGTCGGCGGCGAAGGCGCTGGTGCTCCACGTCTTGGCGCCGTTGACTATCCACTTGTCGCCTCGCCGGTCCGCGCGGGTGATGACACCCGCGAGATCCGACCCACCGCTGGGCTCCGACAGCAGTTGGACGAGGACCTCGTCACCGCTGATGGCTCCGGCGATGTGAGTGCGCTTTTGGTCCTCGGTGCCGGTGTCGAGAATCGTTGCCGCGCAGATGGTGAACGTCGGGGTGTTCAGGATGAGCGGGAGTTCGTACTCGCGCGACACCTCGTTGAACGCGCGCTGGTAGGCGATCGACAGGCCCAGGCCACCGTACTCGCGGGGGAAGCAGATCCCGGCGAAGCCGCCCGAGTGCAGCAGTTTCTGCAGCTCGCGGGCGCGCAGCCACGGGCCCTCCTCGCCGCGGTCGACGTAGGGCGGGTCGGCCGGGTCGACGCGAGGCATGTTGTCCGCCAACCAGGTTCGCGCCCGGTCGGCGAACTCCGCGACCGTCTCGGTGCTGACCGGAGCGTCGGTGGTGGTGTCGGTCATGATGCGGACTCCAACTCCTCGGTGAGCGCGTAGACGCGCAGGTCGTGTTCTTCCGGAGTGCCCAACATGGCCCGGTTCAGGGTGGCTCGCCGCAGGAACAGGTGCAGATCGTGTTCCCACGTCACACCGATGCCGCCGTGCAGTTGCACGCAGTGCTGCAACATGTCCGGTGCGTGCTCACCGACGTAGGACTTCGCGACGCTGACCAGTCGGTCGGCGTCGCCGGAGCGGGCGCTCACCGCGGCGACCGCCGCACGCGTCGTCGCGCGGCACGCTTCCAGCCAGATCTTCATGTCCGCGTACCGGTGCTTGAGCGCCTGGTACGACGCCAGCGGCCTGCCGAAGGAATGCCGGTCGAACGCCCACTGCACGGTGAACGCGAAGACCGAGTCGAGTATCCCCACGACTTCCGCGCACTGCAGCACCTGGGCGATCTGGGCCTGCCGGGCGATCAGGGCCGGCGTCTGCTCGGCCGTGCCGACCGCAGCGTCCTGCGCCACCTCGACGCCGTCGAACGTGATGCGCGCGTATCGCTTCACCAGGTCGAGGGAGTTCTGCGCCTCGACGCGGACGCCGGCTGCATCGGTGGGCACCAGGAACTGCCTCGGCACGCCGTCGGCCACGGCCACGAGCAGGACGATGCCGCTCTCGATGCCTGCCTCGACGCGGTCCTTGACGCCGTCGATGCGCCACCCGGACCCCGTCGCGACGGCGGTGACGGTGGACTCCGTCGGCGCCCACCCCCGCCCCGGCTCGTACACCGCCCAGGACGCCACCAACTCGCCGGCGACGAGCGATTCGATGACGGTCGAGCGCCCTTCGGCGTCGTCTGAGTCGACCAGGCCGGCGAGCACGGTGCTGACCGGATGCAGCGGGCCGGGAGCCACGGAGCGCCCGATGAGTTCGGCGATGAGCGCCAGGTCCGCCACGCCGTCACCCGAGACGCTGCCGCCGCCGAGTTCCTCGGGCACCAGCAGGCTCGTCCAACCGAGTTCTGCAGCGCGTCGCCACCACTGCGGCCGGAAGGTCTCACCGGCGGCGTGCAGTTCGCGCACGTGCGTCAGCGAGCCCTCCCGCTGCAGGAACTCCTCGGCCGTCGACGCGAAGAGGACTCGTTCCGGATTGGCGACTGGTGTCATGAGATCGGTTGCGCCTCTGCTGTCGTGGGGTGGGGAGCGGCGTAATTCGGGATGGGGGAGTTCGCGTGGGGGCGTTCACGCGAGATGAAAGTCTCGTTTGTCCAATTTGGTAATGACGTTACCACCAGGCAAGCAGCGTAGACAGCCCTGAATCTGGCGGTTGCTCAGCGCAGGTCGGCTTGCCGCCGGGTGGGGCTCACTTCGCCAGGGCGCGCAGGCAGAAGTCGTAGATGTGCTTGCCCTCGAGAGGGGTGCCGTTGAGTTCGGCGCCCAGCACCCGCAGCCGCATCGCTCCCATCGCGGACTGCATGATCAGCGTCGCGGAGGCGTCGACGTCGAGGTCCGGTGCGAAGACCTCCTCGGCGATGCCGCGGTCGATGATGTCGCCGATCAGCACCTTCACCGGGGCCAACACCCTGGCGTACTCGGCGGGGACGGTCTCGGCCAGGTGGTCGTTGTAGAACGTCAGACCTCTGTTGATGCTGTCCTGGGTGGTGGACGACGCGGGAGCGCTGACTCGTTCGATCAGCAGGCGCAGGGCCTCGGCGGCACCGAGGTCGTCGGTGTCGGCACGCCAGCGCAGCGTGGACTCCGACATGATCTTCTCGATGAGGGCGAGCAGCAGCTCGTCCTTGCTCGAGAAGTGCTGATAGAACGACCGCAGTGACGTCTTCGACCGCTCGACGACTTCGAGGACGGTGAAGTCGGCCCTCCCGGTCTCGCCGAGGATCGACAGCGCCGACCGCATGAACCGGGTGGCGCGGGATTCCTCCTCGACCGCACCGGCAGCTGCCGGCTCGGCGCTCGCGCGCCTCGTCGGCTCACCGGGCTGGGTCGCTCCGCTCCGGGCCACGAGAACGACGTTACCGTTTCTCGCGAGTCTGTGGTGTGCTTGGCGGCGAGTTTCCGACAGCGGAAGGGGTGTCATCCCATGACCACGCAGCCCGATCAATCGCAGTGGACCCTCGCGGGGCTCCTCGAACTGTTCGACGTCGAGCCCGACGGCGACCGGTTCATCGGTCAGACGGGCCTCGCAGGGGCCGACGAACGTCAGGTCGTGGAGGGCACTCAGGTGCTCGCGCAGGCGATCGTCGCGGTCGCGAAGCGCTTCCCGGAGAAGTCCGTTCGGTCCGCGACCGCGGTGTTCGCCCGCGCCGTGCTCGTCGGACCGCCGGTCGAGTTGACCGTCGACGTGGTCGCAGAGGGACGCACCACCGCCACCGCCGTGGTGTCCGCGAGCCAGAACGGCAAGCGTTGCATCACGGCGACTGTCTTCACCGACGTCCCGTCCGCCGACGTCATCCGGCACCACCTGCCGCGGCCCGACGTCACCGCACCCGCCGACGCGAATCCCGCAGACATGCCGATGGTGGGCCGCGAGATGCGGCTGGTCGACGTCGTCGACGTCAACAGCCCCGACGAGGTCGGACCGCCGGAGCTGCACGCCTGGCTGCACTACGACCCCGTGCCGACGCGCGACGACCTCGCCAAGGCGCTCATCGCGTACTTCACCGGCCACCTTGGCATCTCGACCACGATGCGGGCACACGAGGGCATCGGCACCGCCCAGGCCCACCTGACGGTGTCGACCGCGCCGATGACGATCGGGGTCAGCTTCCACGAGCCGTTCACGTGGTCGGACTGGCTCCTCTACGGCCATGAGAGCACACAGGTGGGCGCGGGGATGTCCTACATCCGCGGCACCGTGCACACCGAGGCGGGTGAGCTCATCGCCTCGTTCGCCCAGGACGCGATGATCCGGCCACTGCGCACCACCGACACGTCGATCGACGCGTCCGCCCGGCTGTAGGCCACCGGTGAGCCTGGTCGCGGGTCACGGACCGCTCGGCTCGCAGCGCGCCGGGCGGCTGTCACCGCCGGTCGACGGGTCGATCGTGCTCGTCGAGCCGCATCCACGGCGGGTGCGGGCCGTGCGGGGCGAGGACGTGGTGCTCGACACCGAGCAGTGCCTGCTCGTGCATCGCGAAGGGCAACCGCTGAGCTACGCGTTCCCGGCGGAACTGGCGGGCGAACTCCCGGCCGCACCGGTGCCGGAGGCGCCCGGTTACGTCACGGTGCCGTGGACGGCGGTGGACGCGTGGTTCGAGGAGGGGCGCCGCCTGGTCCACTATCCGCCGAACCCGTACCACCGGGTGGACTGCAGGCCGACGACGCGGCGGCTGCGCGTCACCGTCGGGGGCGAGACGCTGGTGGACACCGACGAGACCGTGATCGTGTTCGAAACGGCCTTGGCACCAAGGCTGTACGTCGACCCGGCACGCGTGCGCACCGATCTGCTGCGCGCGACAGACACGTCGAGCTACTGCAACTACAAGGGCGTCGCCACGTACTGGGCGGCGGTGCTCGGCGACACCGTCATCCCGGACGTCGCATGGAGCTACGACGAGCCGTTGCCCGAAAGCGAGCCGATCCGGGGCTTCCTCAGCTTCGAGAGCCCAGACGCGGTGGTGTCGGCCGAGCTGCCCGCCGGTCAGACCTTCAGATAGCCCTTCTCCGCGGGGATCTGGGCCGCGGTGACCAGCGACGAACCATCGCCTGCGAGCCACACGACGATGTCGGAGACCAGATCCGGGGCCGCCAGTGAGTCGGTCGGCAGCGCGCCGGGGGAGAAGCTGTGGATGAACCTCTGGTGGTCGGCGAACATCTGATACATCGAGACGTCGTTGCCCATCGGGGTGTCGGTGCCGTACGGATGGACCGAGTTGACGCGAATCCCGTACTCGCCCAACTCGATCGCCAGCGAGTTGGTGAGGCCGACGATGCCGAACTTCGATGCGCAGTAGTGGCCGCATCCCGGCACGGCCTTGATGCCCGCCGCCGAACTGATGGTGATGATCGAACCACCATTGCCCGCGTCGATTATGGCGGGGACTGTCGCCTTCACGGTGTTCCACACGCCGGTGAGGTTGGTGTCGATGATCTCCTGCCACTGTTGCGCCGAGATCTCCCAAAGGCGGCCCCAATTGAGCACGCCCGCGTTCGCGACGACCACGTCGAGGCGGCCGAACTGCTCGATTGCCTCGGCGACCACCCGCTGCTGCCCCTCGAGGTCGCGGACGTCGACCTCCGTGGCCAGGATCGTGCGGCCCTCGCCCTCCACCAGACTCGTCGTCTCGGCCAGGTGCTCGGGTCTGGCATGGGCGTAGCCGTTGTGCTCGGCGACCGGACCGCACGCGTCGATCGCGACGATGTCGGCACCTGCCCGCGCGAGCCGGACGCAGTGCGAACGGCCCTGGCCGCGTGCGGCGCCGGTCACGTACGCGACGCGCCCGGCCAACGGGGTGTCGGAATCGGTCATGCGGGTTGCTCCTCGAGGTCGGACGTGGCCGGTCGCGCGACGGCGGCGCGGCGGGAGAACTGGTAGTCGCGCAGCGGGGAGCGGCGGGCGAAGCGTCGTGAGCCGGTGATCGTCTGGGGCCGGTGGTAGACGGTGTCGCTCTGGGAATTGATGAAGTAGGTGTTCAGGCCCGGGTTGCAGTCGGTGAAGTACAGGTGGGCGGTCCTGCCTCGCTTGGCCATCGTCGCGTTCCATCGGTTGAACGCGTCCTGCGACACCTCGACGACGTCGTCACCCCGCCGCCTGGTCTCGTCGATGACCCGCACCGCATGCGCGGCAATGGTCTCCACGAAGTCGGGCCAGGCGAACCCCACGAAACCGTTCGGTCCCACGATCTCCCACCGGTTGGGCAGCCGCGGGTGCGCGGTGCCCGCGTAACTCCGAAGCCCGTGCGCGCGGTAGTAGGTGGCGAGGTCGAAACCGTTGCTGCCCAATATGGTTCCCTCGCGGTAGGTCTCGGGGTCGGTCCACAACTCGTAGCCGGTGGCCAGCACCAGCAGGTCGGCTGGGTGTTCCCGGCCGTCGCTGGTGCGGATGCCGTCGCGGGTGATCCGTTCGATGGGTGTGGTTACGAGCTGGGTGTTGGGGCGGTTGAGGGCAGGAAGGAACGCACTGGAGATGACTGGGCGTTTGGCCATGATCCCGTACTTCGGCAGCAGCGCCCGGCGCGTGCGCGCATCCCGCACGGTCGCGCGCAGCAGCAGGCGGTACAGGGCGCGGCAGTATGCGTCGTACCACGGCATGACGCGTTTCAGCACCGAGTCCGGTAGTCGGGAGAACACGTGCACGATCGGCGCGATCATGGCCGCGTCCATCAACATTCGCCCCGCCACGTTGATGGCGGGCACGACACCGGGCAGGCGCAGCACGCGCCGCATCGACGGGGGGATGTCGAAGTCGACCTTGGGAAGCACCCACGCCGGCGTGCGCTGGTAGACCTCCAGTCTGCGGGCGACGGGCGACAGCGCTGCCGAGATCTGGACGCCGCTCGAGCCCGTGCCGATCACGGCGATCCGCTTGTCGCGGGCGTCGTAGGCGTCGTCCCACGCGTTGGGGCGCAGAATCGTCCCGGAGAAGTCCTCGACGCCCGGGATGTCCACGGTCTCCTTGGCGTTGACGTACCCGCCGACGGAGCTGATGAGGAACCGCGCCGAGATGGTGCGGCCGTCGCGCGTGCTCAGCAGCCAGCGGCCTGCTCGATCGTCCCAGCGCTGTGCGGTGACTTCGGTGTGCGGTCGGAGCAGAGGGTAGAGGCCCAGCGCGGTCGCGGTGTCGCGCAGGTAGCGGTGGATCTCCGGGCCGGGGGCGAACAGGCGACTCCAGTTGGGATTCGGTGCGAACGACAGCTGGTACCACAGCGTGGGGATGTCGACGGCGAGGCCGGGGTAGTGGTTGTCCCGCCACGTGCCGCCGAAGTCCGCACCGCGCTCCAGGATCACGACGTCGTGAATGCCTCTCTCGCGCAACAGGTGTGCCGCGGCGATGCCGCCAGGCCCGGCGCCGATGACGACGACCTCGTGGTGGGCTTCAATCATGGGTTCCTCCAGTGAGTCCACTGACGACGTGGTCGGTGACGAATCGCCGCACCGCGCGGGGATTGTCGAGATTGACGCCCATGGGGGGCAGTAATTCGAAGCTGAACAGGATGCGGACGATCCACTCGCCCGCGCGTTTGGCGTCGACGCCTGGGCCGACTTCGCCGCTGCTCTGGGCAGCCAACACGTGCGGCTGCCACAGTTCGATGGCGCGGTGGACCAGGTCGTCACCGCTGTGGCGCAGCAGCAGCACCAGGATGCTCTCGTTGATGCCGCCGGGCACGACGTGATCGGAGCGCTGCCGGTGGGCACAGATCAGCTGGGCGGCGGCGGCCACCTGGTCGGCCAGCGTGCCGGACCGGTGCACTTCGTCGGCCATCGTGTCGACGAACGCCGAGGCGAGGTGATCGAGGGCGACCTTGATTGCCCGGTCCCGGCTGCCGAATGCGTTGTGCACGGTACCGCGGGACACCCCGGCGGCGTCTGCGACAGCAGTCAGGCTGAAGCGGCGGGGACCGAGACGGCGCAATGTGTCGGCAGTTGCCCGAAGCAGGGCGAGCGAGGCAGCCCGGGGTGGCAACGGGTCATCGGGCACTTGAACACATTATCGAAATGTGTTCAACGTGATCAGCCTCTTCGGATTACCGGCCGATCCGTGGCGAGTCGACGTCCCACCCGTGGTGGACGACGTCGTGCAGGTGGTAGACCGCGATGGTCGACACCGTGAACCTGCTGCCGTTGCTGCGCAGCCCCGGTCGCGACCACTGGTCGGCAGACACCGACGCGTAGGTGTCGGCGACCCGGTGCGCGGCCTGCACCAGGCCCTCGGTGACCACCGCGGCGTGCTGGGAGGCGTAGTCGTCGTCCACGGCGGTGGCGTCCTGATCCCAGTTGGGGAAGAGCGGTTCGTCCTCGGCGAGCATCAGCCGGACCCTGCCGTCGAACATCCGGTGCACGTCGCGGACGTGACAGCCGTACTCGAGCACCGACCACACCGCGGGATTCGACCGCTCGCGCACCGAGGGCCCGGACAGGCGGCGGACCCAGTCGGCGGCGTCGCGGCGGATGGCCCCCGCGACGTCGTAGTGCGAGATCGAGGAGGCGTTGAAACCGCACTCGTCACAGGGTCGTTCGAGGACCCACGTCCAATCCTTCGTGTCCGGCTCGATGCCGTTCGGACCGTCGACCTCGGCCGTCGTCACTGGTGCAGGTCTTGCGCAGCGAAGGTGTCGCACGCGTTCACGTCGCCCGTGCGGTAGCCCTCGGTGAACCAGTACTGCCGCCCGGCAGCCGAGCCGTGCGTCCACGCCTCGGGGCTGACGCGACCCTGCGTCTTCTCCTGGATGCGGTCGTCGCCGACCGATGCCGCCGCCGACAGCGCGTCGGCGATGTCGTTGTCCGTCAACGGTTCCAGGAACGGCTGGCCGGTGCCCTCCTGCTTGGTGATCGACGCGTAGTGCGCCCAGATGCCCGCGTAGCAGTCGGCCTGCAGCTCGGTGCGGACGCCGCCGCCCTCGGGACCGGTCGGGTCCCGCTGCGCGTTGACGAGGGTGCCCTGCAGGTCCTGCACGTGGTGGCCGAACTCGTGGGCGACGACGTATTCCTGCGCCAGTGGCCCGCCGCTGGAGCCGAACTCGGTCTTCAGCGTCTGAAAGAAGTCCACGTCGAAGTAGGCCGTCTGGTCGGGCGGGCAGTAGAACGGCCCGACGGCTTCGGTGGCCGGCCCGCACTGTGTCTCGACGTTGTCCTGGAACAGCCGGACCGTGGGGCGCGTGTAGTCGGGAAGCAACTGTGACCAGACGGCGTCGACCGAGTTCCCGGTCGCCACCACTCGACACTCGACGATGTTGTTCGCGTCCGCGCCGGTGCGGCACTGGCTCAGGTCGAAGCCGGGCGTCTGTACGCCCTGCGACTCGCCTGGGCCGGCGCCCATCGTGCTCGGGTCCACCCCGAGAAACAGCGCGACGACCACGATGATCAGGCCGCCGAGACCGCCGCCGACGGCGATTCCCCGTCCACCGCCGCCTCCGCCACCGCTGGATCGGGTGGTGCTCGTGTCGATCTGCATGCCCTCGTTGAACGTCATGCGCGCTCCATTCATCGACACGTCAGGGGTGGCTGCGCCGCAGCCGCGTTCAGCTTCGCACACTAGGATTTCCCCGTGACGGCTCAGCGCGAAACCGCGGAGGATCGAACGATCGCGCAGACCCGCCACGGGGTCCTGCGTGGCGCCGTCGAGGGCGGGGTCAACGTGTGGCGCGGCGTGGCATTTGCCGAGCAGCCGGTGGAAGACCGCCGCTTCCTCGCCCCCGTTCCGCTCGAGCCGTGGTCGGGGGTGCGCGACGCCGTCGAGCACGGGCCGCTGCCGCCACAGGGCCGGTCCTTCGTCGGCGGTGGGCGCGACGACCCCAAGATCCGCGACGAGGCGTGCCTGACGGTGACGGTGTGGTCGCCCGATCCGACGGCATCGCTGCCGGTGATGGTGTGGATTCCCGGCGGTGCGTTCGTCTACGGGGCCGGGCAGCTACAGCTCTACAACGGATCGCGGCTGGCGGCCAACGGCGGCGTCGTCGTGGTCAACGTGACCTACCGGCTTGGCGTCTTCGGCGGCTTCGACCTCAGCACGCTCGGCGACGGGTTCGACGACAACCTGTGCCTGCGGGATCAACTGGCGGCGCTGTCCTGGGTGCGCGACAACATCGCGGCATTCGGCGGCGACCCCGACCGGGTGACGGTGTTCGGCGAATCCGCCGGTGCGACATCGGTGTTGGCGCTACTCGCCACGCCCGCCGCCCGCGGACTGTTCACCCGCGCGATCGCGCAGAGCCCCGCCCTGCCACTGATCGCGGACCGCGAGACCAGGGCCGGGCGCGCCTGGCGTTTCCTCGAGCGGCTCGGCGTCGGCGTCGACGAGGTGAAGGCGCTGCCGCAGCGTCGCCTGCGCCGTGCGGCAGGCGAGCTGCAGGGGGAGAGCGCGGCGGACAGTCCGCACCTCGCCTACGGGCTCACCCACGGCGTCGACCTGCTGCCCCGGCACCCGATCGACGCGGCACGGGCGGGTGCGGTGGCACGCATCCCGCTGATCGTCGGCACCAACACCCACGAGGCGTCGATGTTCGCCTGGGGCAAGCCGCCCATGCTGCCGACGACCCTCGACGGGATCGAGTCCTACTTCGCGCGCACCGCGCCGCACGCCAAGGACGACGTGCTCGCCGCCTATCCGGCGTACCCGCGGCGCAGCGCACTGGTGGCCTTCGGTGCCGATGCGATGTTCGGCGCGCCGACGTGGGCGTTCGCCGACGCGTACAGCGCGCTCGCGCCGACGCACGTCTACCGGTTCGACCACGCCACCTGGACGCTGCGCGCGCTGGGTCTCGGGGCCACCCACGGCAGCGAGATCGTGCACGTACAGCACAGCTACTCGTCGTATCTCGGGCGCAAGATCCACCCGCTGGGCCGCCGCGTCCAACCCGCGGTGGGCCGCCGCATGCAGCGCACCTGGCTGGACTTCGCCAAGGGCCGCCTCGGCGTGCAGGAGGGCGGGGAGTGGCCGCTCTACGACGACCGCGACCGACGTACCCGGATCATCAGGTCCACCAGGGACGAAACCGTCGCCGATCCCGACCGGATCAGGCGTTCGGCGTGGGAGGGGCTGTACTGAACCGCTCGTCGGTGTAGCGCCGCAGGTTGTGCAGGAAACGCTGGAACAGCCAGGCCATCACGGGCTGGAACAGGGTCATGCCCAGCCGCCCCGCGGTCCCGTTCGGCTGCATCGCCATGACCCACGTCAGGTGGCAGCCGCCCGGCGTCTCGATCACGCGGTAGTCCTCGGCGAACGCCGAGATCGCGTTCGACGTGCTCTGGTTGAAGCGAAAGGCCATGTGCGTGAACGGCTCCCAAGCGAGGAACTCCTCGTCGCCGACGATGTTGCCGCGCATCGTGACCGTCCGCGTGGTGCCGACGCCCCGCGGTTCGGGGCTGGTCCACTCCACGTGGGTGATCACCGAGGCCCACTGCGGCCACGACTCGGCGTCGCCGAGTACTCCGAACAGCTGCTCGGGTGTGATCGGCAGGTCGACGGTGCTGACGAATCGGAACGGGGCCGACTCGATGAAGTCGAGGCCGACGCGGTCACACGGGTAGGTACGTGCCATGGGTAGACACTCTAGGCCCAAGTGTCTACCCCGGACCGTCGCTGGCGGCGGCCAGCAGCGGCACCATCACGTCGCCGATCGGCGTCGGCAGACCGTGGACCGCCGCGCGGCGCACCACCACCGCGTTGCGGACGTCCCACTCCAGCGGCCTGCCGTGCTGGCGGTCGGTGAGGATCGACGTCGTCAGGTCCTCGGGCAGCCCAGCGAACAGCGCGACCGTCTGGTCGATCACCTCGTCGCCCAGGTTCGCCCCCTCGGCGCGCGCAACGGCCAGGCACTCGGCGAGATAGGCCCGTGCCAGGGCGGCGACGTCGTTGCGACGGAAGCTGCCCGAGGTGCGGCCCGACAGCACCATCAACGCACCGACGGCGTTGACGAGCAATTTGTGCCACGCGGCGCTGAGGAAATCCGGGTTGGCCTCGACCGACATCCGCGGACCGGTCAACCGCTCGACGAGATCGCGTCCCGCCGGCTCGTCGGGCAGGACGAGCCGCACCGGGGTGCGCAGCCGCACCGACCCGTCGGGCTGTGTCTCGGCCGAGAACCACACCACGCACGGCACTACCGTCGATCCCGGGCAGTACCGCCCGACGCGTTCGACCTGCTCGACGCCGTTCTGCAGCGCGCACACCACGGTGTCGGGCCCGCACAGTGCCTGCAGCCACCCGGCTGCGGACTCGGTCTGAGTGTCCTTGACCGTCAAGAGGACGACGTCGACCGGACCGTCGACCTCGGCGGGATCGGTGCACACCGGATGCGGCACCACGACCGCGTCGCCGTCGTCGGGGCGCACCTCGGAGGTGGCACGCGGCGTACGTCCGCAGACCAGGACGTCGTGTCCCGCCTCGTACAGCAGCGCCGCGACGGTGGTCCCGATGGCGCCGGGCCCGACCACGGCGATCCTGCTGACGTCGGCATCTTCGCGAGGGCGCTGGTCCACGGGGCGAAAATACCCCCGCACCGCCCGCACTAGACTCATCAGTCGGTTCGTTACCAGTACCCACCCCCAGGACGAGGAGTCTTCGTGTTGCGCAGTCACGCCGCCGGATCGTTGCGGTCCACCGATGCCGGGCAGACGGTGACGCTCGCCGGCTGGGTGGCGCGCCGGCGCGACCACGGTGGGGTGATCTTCATCGACCTGCGGGACGGTTCCGGCGGGCGGGAGCGCAGCGACTCGGGGAATTGGCAGGGCGTCGCGCAGGTGGTGTTCCGCGACGCGGGCGTGCTGGAGCAGGCGCATCGGCTCCGCTCGGAGTTCTGCGTTGCCGTCACGGGCGTGGTCGAGGTCCGTCCGGAGGGGAACGCGAACGCCGACATCCCCACCGGCGACATCGAGGTCAACGCGACCACGCTCACCGTGCTGAGCGAGAGTGCGCCGCTGCCCTTCCAACTCGACGAGACACCGGGGGAGGAGGCGCGCCTGAAATACCGCTACCTCGACCTGCGTCGCGAAGGGCCGGGCGCAGCGCTGCGGCTGCGGTCCAAGGTCAACGCCGCCGCTCGCAATGTGTTGGCCGGGCACGACTTCGTCGAGATCGAGACGCCGACGCTGACCCGCTCCACCCCCGAGGGCGCCCGGGACTTCCTGGTGCCCGCCCGCCTGCAGCCAGGGTCGTTCTACGCGCTGCCGCAGAGCCCGCAGCTGTTCAAGCAGCTGCTGATGGTGGCGGGGATGGAGCGGTACTACCAGATCGCCCGCTGCTACCGCGACGAGGACTTCCGCGCCGACCGTCAGCCGGAGTTCACCCAGCTCGACATGGAGATGAGCTTCGTCGACGCCGACGACGTCATGGCGGTCTCCGAGCAGGTCCTCAAGGCGCTATGGGCCCTGATCGGCTACGACCTGCCGCTGCCGATCCCGCGCATCACCTACGCCGAGGCCATGCGCCGGTTCGGCTCGGACAAGCCGGACATGCGGTTCGGACTGGAGCTCGTCGAGTGCACCGAGTACTTCGCCGACACGACGTTCCGCGTGTTCCAGGCGCCCTACGTGGGCGCGGTCGTCATGCCCGGTGGCGCATCCCAGCCGCGGCGCACACTCGACGGCTGGCAGGAGTTCGCGAAGCAGCGCGGTCACAAGGGCCTGGCGTACGTCTTGGTCGCCGAGGACGGCACCCTCGGCGGACCCGTGGCGAAGAACCTCACCGATGCCGAACGCGACGGTCTCGCCGCCCACGTCGGAGCCGCGCCCGGCGACTGCATCTTCTTCTCCGCGGGCCCGGTCAAGGCGGCGCGGGCACTGCTCGGCGCCACCCGCATCGAGGTCGCCAAGCGCCTCGACATGATCGACCCGGCCGCGTGGGCGTTCGCCTGGGTGGTCGACTGGCCGCTGTTCGAGCCCGCCGACGACGCGACCGCCTCCGGCGACGTGGCCGTCGGGTCGGGTGCGTGGACCGCGGTGCACCACGCGTTCACCTCGCCCAAGCCGGAATCCGAGGCCACGTTCGACACCGAGCCGGGCACCGCGCTGGCCAACGCCTACGACATCGTCTGCAACGGCAACGAGATCGGCGGCGGGTCCATCCGCATCCACCGTCGCGACGTGCAGGAGCGGGTGTTCGCGATGATGGGCATCGACCACGACGAGGCGCAGGACAAGTTCGGCTTCCTGCTCGACGCGTTCACCTTCGGCGCCCCGCCGCACGGTGGCATCGCGTTCGGCTGGGACCGCATCGTCGCGCTGCTCTCGGGCGTGGACTCGATCCGCGAGGTGATCGCGTTCCCGAAGTCCGGCGGCGGTGTCGATCCATTGACCGATGCGCCCGCGCCGATCACGCCACAGCAGCGCAAGGAGTCGGGAATCGACGCCAAGCCCAAGCAGGCCGGCGCCGACGCGAAGTCGTAGCGATCGGGAATAGTCCTCCGCCGAGCCGACTTCTGATGTGACATGACCGACATCGACAAGGCCAAGCTGGTCTCCGACATCAACGCACTCGACGAGTTCAACCGCAACGTCGTCGAGGAATTCCGCGCCAACGGCGGCAAGGTCGGCGGGCCGTTCGCGGATGGCCAGATCCTGCTCCTGCACACCACGGGTGCGAAGTCCGGCGCTGCGCGACTGTCACCGCTGGCCTACCTCACCATCGACGGCAAGATGGTGATCATCGGGTCGTATGCGGGTGCACCGAAGGATCCGGCGTGGGTGCACAACCTGCGCGCGAACCCGCGCGCTCGCATCGAGGTGGGTACCGAGACCGTCGAGGTGACAGCGCGCGAGCTACCCGACGACGAACGCGACGCGGCCTACCCCAAGGTGGTCGAGCAGGCCCCGGTGTTCGCCGAGTACCAGGCGAACACCACGCGTCGCATCCCGCTGTTCGAACTCGTCCGCGACTGACCACTCACTGAAACCGCACGCAGGGCTGCGATCCGGAGCGGATCGCAGCCCTGCGCGCAGTCTCGTGGCTAGTTGTCGTCGCCGGGCGTCCCGGGGCGACCCTGGGGTCCGGCGTTCTCCCCGGGCAGGTTGTCGCCGGTCGGCGCCGTGGCGCTGCCGTTCACCGGCGGGGGAGTAGCGGAGATGCCGCCGCTGACCGTCTGGCTGGGGCCGCTGGAGCCCCCGGTGTCGCCGCCACCGCTGCCCGATGCGCCGCCGGTCGGGGATGGCGCCGTGCCGGCTGGATCCTGGCTGTCGAGGCCGGGCGACCCGGACGTGGTGGGCGGCGGAACGGCCGACGGCGTGGTGGCCGGCATCGTGCTCACCGAGGTGCCGGTGTCACTCGGCTGCCCGGTCTCCTCGTCGCTGCTGCAGCCGACCAGCAAGCCTGCGGCCGCGATCGCCGCCACGCCCGAGACGAACATCGAGTGGTGGAGTTTCTTCATGCGGTGGCGATAACCCGTTGGCGCATGGGCGAACCGCCATCGGATCCGGCGTCACGAAGGCGTCACGCGGGTGGGCCCGGGTCAGCCGAGTCGCTCGATGATCGTTGCGTTGGCCATGCCACCGCCCTCGCACATCGTCTGCAACCCGTAGCGGGCGTCCCGCTGCTCGAGCGCGTTGACGAGCGTGGTCATGATCCGCGCACCGCTGGCGCCCAACGGGTGGCCGATCGCGATCGCGCCGCCGTTGACGTTGGTCTTCGCCAGATCGGCTCCCGTGTCCTTCGCCCAGGCCAGCACCACGGGCGCGAACGCCTCGTTGACCTCGAACAGGTCGATGTCGGTCAGGCTGAGTCCCGAACGGGCGAGCACCTTCTCGGTCGCCGGGATGACGCCGGTCAGCATGTACAGCGGGTCGGAGCCCACCACCGTCATCGTGTGGATGCGGGCCAGCGGCACGAGCCCCAGCTTGCGGGCCGTGGCACCGCTGGTGATCATCACAGCGGCGCTGCCGTCCGACAGCGGCGAGGAATTGCCGGGCGTGATGTTCCACCCGATCTGCGGGAACCGCTCGCCGACGGCCTCGCTGAAGAACGCGGGCCGCAGACCGGCCAGCGTCTCGACGGTGGTGCCGGGGCGGATGATCTCGTCGGTCGACAGCCCGGCGATGGGCGCCAACTCCCTGTCGAACGAACCGTCCTTCGTTGCGCGAGCGGCCTTTTCGTGGCTGGCGGCGGAGAACTCGTCGAGTTCGGTGCGGGACAGTCCCCACTTCGCGGCGATCAGCTCGGCGCTGATGCCCTGAGGAACCAGCCCGTCGGGGTAGCGGGCCGCCATGCCGGCGCCGAACGGGTCGCTGCCGGGCAGCACGCTCGAGCCCATGGGTACGCGCGACATCGACTCGACGCCCGCGGCGATCACGATGTCGTAGGACCCGGAGATTACGCCTTGAGCGGCGAAGTGGATCGCCTGCTGGCTGCTGCCGCACTGGCGGTCGACGGTGGTGCCGGGAACCGTCTCGGGGAACCCCGCGCCCAGCAGGGCGTTGCGGGCGATGTTCACGGACTGGTCGCCCACCTGGGTCACCGCGCCCGCGATGACGTCGTCGACCAGGGCCGGATCCACTCCGGTCCGTTCGACGATCTCGCGCAGGCTGTGCGCCAGCAGGTCGACGGGCAGCACGTCGTGCAGTGCGCCGTTGGCCTTGCCCTTGCCGACCGGTGTGCGCACCGCGCCGACGATGACGGCGTCACGATCTGAAAACGACCCGCTCATGGTGTCCTCCTGAACTCATCGCTGAGTATTCTCGTATGTACCCAGAGATATACCACCTGGGTATAGTTAGAACAACTCAGATGGGGAGTTCATTCCGTGAACCTGTTGCAGGGACCTCTCGCCGACCGCGATGCCTGGTCGGCCGTCGGCCGCTGCCCGATCGAGAAGACCATGGCGCTGGTGGGCACCAAGTCGGCCATGTTGGTCATGCGCGAGGCGTACTACGGCACCACGCGCTTCGACGACTTCGCCCGGCGCGTGGGCGTCACCAAGGCTGCGATGTCCGCGCGGCTCGCCGAACTCGTCGAGGTGGGCCTGCTCGAGAAGCGGCCCTACCGTGAACCCGGCCAGCGCAGCCGCGACGAATACGTGCTGACCGACGCGGGCACCGACTTCATGCCCGTTGTGTGGGCGATGTTCGAGTGGGGCCGCAAGCACGTCGACGACGACACCCGGCTGCGGCTCACCCACCTCGACTGCGGATCCGATGCGACCGTCGAGATTCGCTGCGCCAAGGGGCATCTCGTGTCACCAGACGAACTCGGCGTGCGGCTCGACCGGCGCGCGTCGGCCTGACGCGCGCCGGCGAACCGGGTCAGGCCAATTGCTTGCGGAACTCCCTGGCCTGGGTCATCAGTTCCTCGACGCGCGAGCGCTTGGCGCGGTTCTCGAAGACGCCGTCTTCCTTGAAGTAGGTCCCCACGATGGCGCCGTCGGCGAGGTCGAGCTGGGTCGCGACGTTCTCGGCGCGCACGCCGGTGTTGACGAACACCGGCACCGAACCGGCCGCCTCCTTCACCACCCGCACGGCCTGCGAATCGGTGGGCGCTCCCGCCGTCGCGCCGGACACGCAGATCGCGTCGGGCAGGGTGGCGAACACCGTCGTCCGGGTGATCGACGCCAGATCGCGCGCGGCCAGGTAGGTGGCCGACTCGGGCACGATGTTGAAGAACAGCTTGACGTGGCTGCCGCCGACGCGGGCGCGGTGCCGTGCCGTCTCGCCGACGTTGGTGTTCCACAGGCCGAAGTCACTGGCATACACGCCGGTGAAGATCTCCCGGACGAAGCTCGCCCCGGTCGCCACGGCGAGGTCGATCGATGCCCGGCCGTCCCACAGCACGTTGACGCCGAACGGAACGGCGATCTCGGGCAACAACTCTCCGATGATGCGGGCCATCGTGATCGCGGTGATCGGCTCGGTCTTGGTGAGGTAGGGCAGGCTGAACTCGTTGGAGATCATCACGCCGTCGACGCCGCCGGACTGCAGCGCGTCGAGCTCCTCGCGGGCGCGCGCGACGACGGCGGCGATGCCCGCGGCGCTGTCGTAGCCGGGGTCACCGGGCAGAGCGGCCAGGTGCAGCATGGCGATGACGGGTTTGCGGACGATGAAGACCTCGTCGAGCCAGGTCGTGGTCAAGGTCGTGCCTTTCGTTGCAGGTGTGTGAACGATGTGTCGTGCAGGCGTGGTCGGGCTAGTCCATGAAGGCGCCGCCGTTGACGGCCAGCGCCTCGCCGGTGATGAAGCGCGAGTCGGGGGAGAGCAGGAAGGCGACCGCAAGGGCCACGTCCTCGGGCTGCTCGAGGCGGCGCAGGGGAGTGTCGTCGAGCATCATGGTCCGCACGCCGTCGACCGTCGTGCCACGCAGCTGCGCCTCCCACTCCAATTCCCTTGACTGCATGGGGGTCTCGACGTAGCCGGGGCAGACGCAGTTGACCCGGATGTCGTGCTCGCCGAGTTCGTACGCCATCGCCTGGGTCAGACCCACGACGCCGAACTTCGACGCCACGTAGTCGCTGAGGAACGGCACGCGCCCCTGCTTGCCCGCCATCGACGCGGTGTTCACGATGGCGCCGCCGGTACCGGAGCGCAGCATGGCCCGAGCCGCAGCCTGACCACACACGAAGACGCCCTTGAGGTTGACGTCCATGGTCTGGTCGAAGCGCTCGACCGGTGCGTCGAGGAAGCGGTGCATGAACGAGACGCCCGCGTTGCTCACCCAGGCGTCCAGGCCGATCCGGTCGGCGGTCGAGAAGGCCAGCGCGGTGGCGTCCGACGGCGACCTCACGTCGAGTGCGGCCCACTCGTGCGGGGCGCCGTCCACGGCGGGAAGCTCCGCCGCGACGGCACCCGCGGCGTCGGCATCGACGTCGGTCACCACGACACTCCATCCGCGTTCGGCGAGGGTGCGTGAGATCGCCCGTCCGATACCGGATCCCGCGCCGGTCACTACCACTGTCCTGGTCATCTCTGAGGTTGTTTCCCATCCTTGGTGTCGCCGACGAGTCGTCGGCCGGTCTCTGCGTCGAAGACGTGTGCGGCACCCGGGCGCACCGACAGGGCGACCGGTGTGCCCTCGGCGATTCCCGACATGCGTTGTGTCTCGACCACACTGGTGAGGTTCGAGCCCCGAGCGGCGATCGTCACGATGGCCCTGGGGCCCAGCAGTTCGACCAGCGTCACCCGGGCTTCGGCGTCCGCGTCCGGGACGACCAGCAGGTCGTCGGGCCGCACGCCCAGCGTGACCCGCCCGGGCGCACCGGCGCCGTCGAGCGCCAGCCGTAGCCCACTGCGCGCGATGAAGGCGCCGTCGGCGATCTCGCCGTCGACGAGGTTCATCTTCGGGCTGCCGACGAAGGACGCCACGAAGCTGTCGACCGGTGACCCGTACACCTCCAGCGGCGTACCGACCTGGGCGGCGCGGCCGTCGCGCATCACCACCATGCGGTCGGACAGCGTCATCGCCTCCTCCTGGTCGTGCGTGACGTACAGCGAGGTGATCCCGAGCCTGCGCTGGATCTGCAGCAGTTCGGTCCTGGTCTCCACGCGCAGCTTCGCGTCGAGGTTGCTCAGTGGTTCGTCGAACAGGAACACCGAGGGCTGGCGGATGATCGCGCGGCCGATCGCGACGCGCTGTTGCTGACCTCCGCTCAGGTCCTTCGGCTTTCGCGCCATCAGCTTGCCGAGGCCCAGTGATTCACCGACCTCGTCGGCACGCGTGATCGCCTCGGCGCGGGGGGTCTTCGACGCCCGCAGCGGGAACGCGATGTTCTCCCGAACGGTCAGGTGTGGGTAGAGCGCATAGTTCTGGAACACCATCGCGACGTCGCGCTCGCGCGGCTGCAGGTGGGTGACGTCACGTCCGTCGATGGTGATGGACCCCGACGTGACCGATTCGAGGCCGGCCAGCATGCGCAGTGACGTCGACTTGCCGCATCCCGACGGACCGACCAGAACGGTGAACGACCCATCGGGCAGCTCCAGGTTCAGGTCGTCCACCACGGATGTCGAGCCGTAGGACTTCGTCACGCCCGAGAAGTGAACCGTTGCCATGTGTCTGGGTGCCTTTCAGAACTTCACCGCGCCGCCGCTGATGCCCTGCACCAACTTGCGCTGGATGAAGAAGCTCGCGATGACGACGGGTATGACGGCAATGAGGATCGCGGCGCTCATCGACCCGATCTGCACGCCGCGGAACGTGTTGAAGCCGGCGATCGCGACCGGCAGGATCGCCGCCTCGCCGGGGGCCAGGATGAGCCCGTAGAACAGGTCGTTCCACGACAGCGTGAAACCGAAGATCGCTGCGGCGCCGATGCCGGGCAGCACCTGCGGCAGGACGACCAGCCGAAAGGCCTGCCACCGGGTGAATCCGTCGACCTGCGCCTGCTCCTCCAGCGAGCGGGGGACCGCCTCGAAGAAGCCGATCAGGAACCAGGTCACCACGGGCAGAACGAAACTGAGGTGGGCGAAGATCACCGGGATCAGGGTGTCGTTGAGTCGCAACGCGTACGCCATGCTCAGGAACGGGAACACCAGCACCGCAGGCGGCAATACCTGGGCGGCCAGCATCCCGAACCGCGTGGCGGTGCCGCCTGCGCGGTAGCGGGCGATCGCGTAGGCGCCGAGGCTGCCGACGACGACGCTGACGCCGACGGTGGTCAGCCCGACGATCGCACTGCGTCCGGCAGCGGCGAGGATGTCCGACGACAGCACCGTGCGCCACGCCTCGAACGTGGGCGTGAACCGCAGCAGGAACGGCTCGTTGAGCTGCTGCGGTGACTTCACGCTGGCCAGGGCCACCCACGCCAGCGGGAACAGCACAGTGATCCCAGCAGCCCACAGTAGCGCCACCCGGCACACCGTCAGCACGGGGGAGTCCTTGATCGCCGACTTCACGATTGCTCCCCTCGCCGCGTGCGCTCCAGCCTGCGGAACGCGATCACGATGATCGTCAGCACCACCACGAGTACGACGAAGGCCATCGACGACGCCGAGCCGAGCCGGAAGAACTGAATCCCCGTCTGATACACGAAGTACTGCAGCGTCTCGGTCTCGGTGCCCGGCCCGCCGCGGGTGGTGGCGAAGACGTACTCGAACACCTTCATGGCGTCGAGGCTGCGCAGCAGGATCGCCACCACGAGCACCGGTGCCAGTAGCGGCAACGTCACGCGGCGCAGCACGTACCACCCGCGCGCACCGTCGACCCGCGCCGCCTCCAACGGTTCCGACGGGATGGACTGCAGCCCGGCGAGCAGCAGCAGCACCATGAACGGCGTCCACTGCCACACGTCCATGAACGCAAGCGTGAACAGCGCGCGACCGGGACCGAAGAAGTCGTAGTCGATCCCGATGGCCCGCAACATGTGCGGGATGGCGCCGAGCTGATCGTTGAGCAGGAAGCGGAAGATCAGCCCGACCGCGATCGGCGTGATGAACATGGGCGCCAGCAGCATCGAACGCGTGACGTCGCGCGCCCAGCGCTGCTTCTGCAGGGCCAGTGCCAGCGCGAGCCCGATCACCAACTCCAAGCCCACCGCCACGCCCACGAACGTCGCCGTGGTGCCGAACGCATGCCAGAACGCGGCGTCGCCGAACGTCGAGACGTAGTTCCCGGCGCCGACGATCGACGGCGTGCCGCGGTCGGTCAGCTTGTAGTCGGTGATGCTGAGGTAGAACGCGTACAGCAGCGGGAACCCGACCACCCCGAGGAACAGTGCGATCAGCGGCGCGATCATGCCGTGCTTGAAGGTCATGAACTTCATTGCCGCAGAACTCCTCTCCTCGGGGCGGCCGGTGTCCTCGTCATCGTGGGCCCGGAACTCAGCCCTGGATCTTCTCGGCCGCAGCCTGAGCGGCGGCCAGGGCGTCGTCGACGCTCTTGTTGCCCGCGACGGCCTCGTTGAGTTCGGTTCCCACGGCCTGGATCATCTCCTCGCCGCTCGGTCCCTGGCTCAGCGGCGACGCGTCGGCCAGCAGTTGCTCCACCGTGCGGTAGTAGTCCGCGCCGAAGCGTCCGCCCAGCACCGCGGGGTCCTTCAGCGTGCTCTGCCGGATGGCCGCGCCGCCCTTCTCGGTGCGGGCGACGTCGTTCTTCTTGGCGGTCAGCCACGACGTGAACGCCCATGCGGCGTCGGAGGATCCGGAGTTGGCGGGGATGGCCCAGCTCCACGATCCCAGCACCTGCTTGCCGCCGGGGATGGGCGCCAGCTTGAACTTGCCTGCCGACGGGCCCGAACCGGGCTCGTTCAGCGCGGGCAGCTGCCAGTTGTAGTTGATCATCGCGGCGGCCTGGCCGGCGGCCACGGATCGCTGCGCCTCGTCCATGCTCCAGTTCAGGCTGTTCGGCGGGGCGGCCGTCCGGTATGTGTCGATGTAGGCCTCGAGCGCGCGCTTGGCCTCGGGGGTGTTCAGCGTGACCTTGCCCTCGTCGTCGTAGATCGAGCCGCCGGCGGCGAACAGCCAGTTGCCCCACTCCTCGAAGATCTTGTAGCCGCGCTGCGGTTGCATCGCCAGGCCTGCCCGGTCGCCGACCTTGAGCGCCTTTGACGTGCTGACCAGTTGGTCGAGCGTGGTCGGCACCTGCTGGTTGGCCTGCGCGAGATCCTCGGAGTCGTAGACGTATCCGAGCGCGTAGTTGTAGAACGGCACCGCGTACCGCACGCCGTCGACGGTGGTGATGTCGGTCAGCGACGGGAAGAAGTCCGCGGCGTCGTAGTCGGTGGTGCTGTCGATGCGGGAGTCCAGCGGCTGCAGGAACTTCGCGTCGGCGAAGTCGACCATCCACGGGTTGTCGACCACGATCAGGTCGTACGTCGCCTCGGGCGCCTGGAACGACGACACCAGCTTGTCGCGCATCTGATCGTAGGTCAGCGTCTCCACGTCGATCGTGACGTTGGGGTACTCGGCGTTGAAGTCACCCACCATCGACTTGACGATGTCGGTGTCGGGGACGTTCTCCATCAGGACGCGGACGGTGCCCGAGGTGTCCTTGCCGACGTCGCCGGTTCCGGTGGCCTCGGCCTGTTCTGGTCCTCCGCTGCCTGCGCAGGCGCTGAGCGTCAGCGAGACGGCGGCGAGCACGGCGACGGTTGCCGACCCGAGGGACGGCCGCCTCCGTCGAGGTGTCGTGGATTTCGTGAACTTCACTGCGGCACTTCCCTTCATTCCTTCGGGTGGATCACTCGGTGTGTCAATCGTCGATGCGCTGGGGCGTTCGTCGTGCCAGGGTGTGCGAGACGGGCGTGACCGCCGCGCCGAGGTCGAGCCAGGTTCGGTAGGCGTCGTCGTAGACCGCCCGGCGGGACTCATCGGGCACCACCGGTGGATCGAGCGCAACGAAGCGGGCGGCATCGGACCAGTCGTCGAGCGCGCCGATCCCGATGGCGGCGATCACCGCGGCGCCGAGCGATGCGCCGGGGTGCCCACGGACGGGACGCAATTCCAGGCCGAGTACGTCGGCGTGTATCTGCTTCCACAGCACGGACTTCGACCCACCGTTGGTGATCATGACCCGCGTCGGGGCGATGCCGATGTCGGTGAAGACGTCGACGTGGTGGCGGAAGCCGAAGGCGATGGCCTCGAGCACCGACCGGTACACGTCGGCCCTGCCGTGCCCGAGATGCAGCCCGGCGAACACTCCGCGCAGATCGGGATCGTGCAGCGGACTCTTCTCGCCCAGGAAGTAGGGCAGGCACAGCACCTCGGCGGGGGCCGCGCGCATCGCCTCGTCGTCCAGCGTTGTCAGTTCCGGGCCGCCAACCAGCGCCTGGAACCACCGGATCAGGCTGCCGCTGGTGGCCATGCAGCCGTTCGGCAACCAGTGGTCCGGTACCGGGTGGGCGTCGAGGTAGAGCCGCTCGTCGACGATCTTCGTGTCGCTGGCGACCAGGATGTCGCCGGCACCGCCGAGCTTGACCAGCGCGTCACCGGGCCGGTTCACCCCGGCGGCGAAGGCCGACAGCACGTGGTCGGCGCCCCCGACGACGAGTGCGGTACCTGGGCGCAGGCCGGTGAGTTCGGCTGCGGCGGAGCTGACTTCGCCCACCTTGGTGCCGGGCCGGTACACCGGCGGCAACGTCGAGACGTCGAGTCCGGAGGCCGCCGCCACCCGGTGGGCGACCTCGCCGTCGATGGTGAACAGGCCGGACTCCAGCGCCCAGTTCTGCTCGACGTGCGCGTCGGCGCCGAGTGCCATCAGCACCCAGTCGTAGGAGCCCACGTAGTACGCCGTGCGTTCGTAGACGTCGGGTTCGTGCTCCCGCAGCCACAGCGTCGTCGGCGCGACCGACTGCTGGGTCAGCGCCGAACCGGTCAGCGCGACCAAGTCGACGTCCGTCAGTGCCTCGGCCAGCCGGCGCACCTCGTCGGTGGCCCTGGCGTCGTTCTGAAGGATGGCCCGGCGCAACGCCTTTCCGTGGGTGTCGACCGGGATCACCGCGGGCACCATGCCGGACACCGCGACGGCGCCCACCGCGCCGGCGTCGACACCGCTGACCCGCAGGACCTCGCGGATGGTGTCGACGACGTTGGCGTGCCACTGCGCGGTGTCGGCCTCGGCGCCACCGGGTACCGGGGAGTGCAGGGTCGACTCCCGGCCGGCCTGGGCGACGATGCCGGCCGACGGGTCGAACAGCACCGTCTTGGTGCCGGTGGTACCGATGTCGATGCCGATCGTGTGCGTGCTCACCGCGTGCCTGCCTCGCCGGCGCGGCTCGACAGCGAATCCGCTTCGTGGCTGGCCACGGTCACGACCTCGACCCCGAGCGAGCGCGCCGCCACCAGCGCCGGGTGGTCACTCGGGCCGTCGGTGATGATCACGTCGACCTCCGCGAGCGCGGCGATGCTCACGAACGTCACCCGGCCGAGCTTGCTCTTGTCCGCCGCGACGACGACCCGGTCGGCGCGTCGGCTGGCCGCGCGCTTCACCCGGCTCTCGGACTGGTGGTAGTCGGAGATTCCGCGCTCGCCGTCGATGCCCGCGACGCCCATGACGAACGTGTCGCAGTTGTAGTTGCCAAGGGTGTCCTCGGCCGCTGGCCCGATCAGGCTCAGCTCGCCAGGCCGCAGTTCGCCGCCGGTCAGCACGACGGTCGTGTCGGCCTCGTTGACCAGTTCCAGTGCCGCCAGCAGGCTCGGCGTCACGATCGTCAGGCCCAATCCACGGCCCCGCAGCGAGCGAGCGACGGCCAGGGCAGTGCTGCCCGAGTCCAAGATCAGCGTCTCGGCGGGTCCGATCAGGTCGGCCACCGCGTCGGCGATGTGGCGTTTCTCCTCGGCGGCGTTGGCGACCCGGGTAGCGAAGGAGGGCTCGGAGTCCTTGCGGGACAGCGCGATCGCGCCGCCCACCACGCGCCGGACCAGTCCGAGCATCTCGAGGGACTCGACGTCGCGGCGGATCGTCATCTCCGACACGTCGAACTCAGCCGCCAGTTCGGCGAAGCCGACCTCGCGATCGGTACGCACGCGTCGAGCAATGCGATCCCGCCGGGACTTGGCATCCACCGTCGACGTCACCGACCCTTCCGGGAGTTGGATGTGTTCGAAATTCACATCGTGGCCGCGAAACACAACCGAAACATGCACGTCGCGGCGCGATGGATGTGAATCTATAACAGGTCGGTGTGGAATGCCCACACTTCGACGACGATTCCTTGAATTTCCCGTCCAGTGCGGGCGGCACGCCCGCCGGAATACGGCCCCGGCAGAGCGGGTACCACCTCCCGATGACAGAGATGACCGTGTCCGTCCCAGTCGGAACGTCCTCCACCGAAGTCATCCGCGAGGTCGTCGACGATCTGCGCGACCGACTGTCGGATCAGTACGGCTACGAGGCGACGGGCGAGACGAGTCCGACCGCCAAGGGCATCAACCACGCGATGTCGCGACACGCCAACGTCGAGGTCATCGACCACGACGGCACCGTGACGTTCAAGCTGCACGGTTTCGTCGACGTCGACGCGCACGACCTCTTCACCGGTGTCAGCAGCGGCATCGAGCAGCGGCACGCCGGTACCCGGGTCGAGATCGGGTAGGCGACACACCGGGCGGTTTGCCGATGGCGGCCCCCGACACCGCATCGCCTCGATACCGTGCGAGCGTGCTGCACTTGCGCGTCATCGCACCCGAGGATCTACGTGACGACGTCATCGGGGTCCTCCGCGGCGAGGCCGGGGTCGCGAACCTACTGCTGCACCCGGGGGCGGCGATCGAACCGGAGGGTGACGAGATCACCGCCGACATCGCGCGCGAGTGCGCCAACGACGTGATCAAGCGTCTCAAGGACCTCGACGTTCAACATCGCGGAGCGATCACGCTGGAAGTCCTCGACACCGTCCTGTCCACCCGTGCGCACCACGCCGAGAAGGAGGCGGACGGCGACCCGGCCGACGCCGTGATCTGGGACGAGCTGATTGGTCGCACGCGGGAGGAGGCGTCGCTGAGCGTCACGTTCGTGCTGTTCCTCACGCTCGCATGCCTGCTGACGGCCATCGGCGTGGTCACCGACTCCACCGTCACGGTCGTCGGCGCCATGATCCTCGGCCCGGAGTTCGGCCCGCTGGCGGCACTGTCGGTCGCGCTGGTGCAGCGCAGGGCGAACCTCGCCCGGCGTGCCGCGGCCGCGCTGATCGTGGGATTCCCCATCGCAATGGGCATCACCGCGCTGACCACCATGGCGGCCGAGGCCGTCGGTTGGTTGAGCCCCGACAGCGTCGAACACGTACAGGAGGTCGACTTCATCTTCCGGGTCGGCCCGTTGTCGTTCGTCGTCGCCCTGCTCGCGGGCGCGGCGGGCATGCTCTCACTCGTCTCGTCGAGGTCCGCGGGGCTGGTCGGGGTGTTCATCTCCGTATACACCGTCACCGCAGCCGGTTTCGCGGTCGTGGCCGCCACCGTCGGACAGTGGGACGTCGCGGCGAAGTCCGCTCTGCAGCTGGTGGTCAACCTCGTCGGCATCGTGGTGGCCGGAGTCCTGGTGCTGATGCTGCGCCCGAGCGGGCGGCTGGTTCGCCACGAGATGCGCAAGTAGCGGCCGGGTGCGTACCGTTCTGCGTTGATGGTGCTTCGAGCCGGCGGCCTCCCAGAGCCGATGTCGACGATCGGCGGTGCGGGTGCGTCCGCCGCCGACGTCGTCGGCGCGTACCAGACCGCCATCGCGCAGCGGGCGCTGTTCGACGTCCGCGACGGCGCGGACTACGACGAGTTCGTCGACGAGACCGGTGGCGTCAGACCCGCCTGGCGGGAACTCGCCGAGTGCGTGTCCGACCGCGGCCACGGTGGTCTGGAACGGCTGCGGGCCACGGTGCGCGGCCTCGTCGACGACTACGGCATCACCTACGTCCAGGCCGACCGGTACGGGTCGGTGATCGGCGCCGCGGGCGGCGACGGCGTGGCTGCGGCGCCCGGGCCCTGGTACCTCGATGGGCTCCCGATGGTCGTGTCGGCCGCGGACTGGGCCGTCCTCGAAGCCGGTCTGGTGCAGCGGTCCAGACTGCTCGACGCCGTGCTGGCCGATCTGTACGGCGACCGCAAGTCGATCACCAGCGGCGTGCTGCCCGCCCAACTCCTGTTCGCACATCCCGGGTACGTCCGCGCGGCGCGCGGCATCGAGGTGCCGGGACGCCACCAACTGTTCCTGCACGGGTGCGACGTCAGCCGCAGCGCATCGGGGGAGTTCGTGGTCAACGCGGACTGGACGCAGGCGCCCTCGGGCGCCGGCTACGCACTGGCAGACCGACGCGTCGTGGCCAACGCCGTGCCCGACCTGTACGAGGGCATCGGCCCGCGCCCGACATCGCCGTGGGCGCAGGCGTTGCGGCTCGCGCTCGTCGACGCCGCGCCGGAGTCGGCGGCGGAACCGGTCGTCGTGGTGCTCAGCCCCGGCGTTCACTCCGAGACCGCGTTCGATCAGGCCTACCTCGCGGGCGTACTGGGCTTCCCGCTGGTGGAGAGCGCCGACCTGGTGGTCCGCGACGGCAAGCTGTGGATGCGCTCGCTGGGCACGCTCAAGCGGGTCGACGTCGTGTTGCGCCGCGTCGACGCGGAATTCGTCGACCCGCTGGATCTGCGGGCCGATTCGCGCCTCGGCGTCGTCGGTCTCGTCGAGGTGCTCCGCCGAGGCGCGGTGACGGTCGTCAACACACTGGGCAGCGGGATACTGGAAAGCGCCGGCGTGCAACGCTTCCTGCCCGAACTGGCCCAGCTGCTCCTGGGTGAGACCCCCGCACTGCGGTCGGTTCGGGCGTACTGGGGTGGTATCGACGTCGAACGCTCGCATCTGCTGTCGCATCTGGGCTCGTTGGTGATCAGACCCGTCGACGGGACCGCAACGATCGTCGGACCCGAGCTGTCCAAGGCCGAACTCGATCGCCTCGGCGCGCGGATCTCGGCCACGCCGTGGCAGTGGGTGGGGCAGGAGCTGCCCGAGTTCGCCACGGCCCCCACCGATCAGCGACGCGGCGGCCTGTCTGCGGGCAAGGTGGGGATGCGGCTGTTCTCCGTCGCGCAGCGCAGCGGTTATGCGCCGATGGTCGGCGGTCTCGGCTACCTCGTGGCTCCTGGCAGCGCCGCCCACCGGTTGAATACCGTTGCGGCAAAGGATGTCTGGGTTCGCACCCCGAGCCGCGGGACCGCCGAGTGGACGCCGTCGCCGGTCGTCGACCTGCCCGTCCTGACGCCGAGCGCCACCCGCGCTGTCAGCTCCCCGCGCATGCTGGCGGACCTGTTCTGGCTCGGTCGGTACGCCGAACGCGCCGAGGGCATGGCGCGTCTGCTGACCGTCACCCGCGAGCGCTATCACGAATTCCGCTACCGCCGGGAGATGGCGGGCAGTGAATGCGTTCCCGTGCTGCTGACCTCGCTCGGCGACATCACCGGCACGGACACCGGCGCCGACGGCGATCACGCCGAGATGGTCGCCACGACGCCGACCACGCTGTGGTCGCTGACCGCCGACCGGCATCGCCCCGGGTCGCTCGCGCAGTCGATCGACCGTCTCGCCCAGGCGTCCCGGGCCGTGCGCGACCAATTGTCCAACGACACGTGGATGGTGCTCGCCGCCGTCGAGCGTGCCGTGCTGCAACCCACGACGCTGCCGCCCGATTCCCAGACCGAGGGCGAGACGTACCTCGCGGCGGCACACAGTCAGACGCTGGTGGGCATGCTCGCGCTCTCGGGCGTGGCGGCCGAGTCGATGGTCCAGGACGTCGGCTGGACGGTGATGGACATCGGCAAGCGCATCGAACGGGGATCCTGGCTGACGGCGTTGCTCGGTGCGACGCTTACCACGGTGCGCGGCCCGGAGGCGGAACAGACGATCACCGAGTCGACGCTGGTGGCATGCGAGTCGTCGGTCAGCTACCGGCGGCGGACCCTCGGCAAGGTCAGCGTGGCCGCGGTGGCGGACCTGCTGCTGTTCGACGACGGGAATCCCCGGTCGCTGGTCTACCAGTTGGAGCGAATCCGGGCCGACCTCAAGGCACTTCCGTCCTCGTCGGGGTCGACGCGTCCGGAACGGTCCATCGACGACGTGATCGCCCGGCTGCGCCGGACCGACCCCACCGACCTGGAGAACGTCACACCCGAGGGTCGGCGCGCCGACTTCGCCGAACTGCTCGGCGCCCTGCACTCCGACCTGCGCGACCTGTCGCGCGTCATCACCGCGACGCACCTGTCGGTACCGGGGGAGATGCAACCGCTGTGGGGACCCGCCGAGCGCCGGGTGATGGCATGACCCCCCGCGAACCGGGTTCGCAGGGCGGGAGGCTCTACGAGATCACCCACCGGACCACCTACCGCTACTCCGACGACGTGACGAGTTCCTACGGCCGGGGCTTCCTCACGCCGAGGGATTCCGGCACGCAGCGCTGCCTCTCGCACGAGTTGGTCGTCGACCCCGAGGCCGCCGACCGTTCGACGAGCCGCGACGGCTACGGCAACGTCAGCTCGTACTTCCACGTCACCGACCGGCACCGGACGCTGTCGGTGACCAGTCACTCCGTCGTGGCGGTCGACCCGCCACCGGCGGAGTCCTACGGGGCAGGCTCGGCGCTGGCGCCGTGGGAGATCGCCAGGCCCGTCGGGGCGGACGGCGCGCTGGCCACCGAGTTCACCCTCGATCTGCGGCCACCGGAGATCACCGAGGCACTACGTGCCTACGCGGCACCGACTTTCGAGGCTGGGCGGCCACTGATCGACGTGCTGACCGAATTGAATGCCCGGATCCACGCCGACTTCACCTACCGGTCCGGATCCACCACGGTGTCGACCCAGGTGGCGGAGGTTTTGGTGGCCAGGGAAGGGGTATGTCAGGACTTCGCTCGGCTGGCGATCGCCTGCCTGAGAGCCAACGGTCTCGCCGCCAGCTACGTGTCTGGATACCTGGCAACCGATCCGCCTCCTGGAAGGGAACGCATGGTGGGTGTCGATGCGACACACGCATGGGCCGCGGTGTGGACGCCGCAAAATCATTGGTTGGGGCTGGATCCCACCAACGACACGATGGTCGACGAGCGGTACGTGGTCGTGGGCTTCGGTCGGGACTACGCCGACGTGCCACCGCTGCGCGGCATCATCTACACCGACTCCGAGAGCAGCGTGATCGACGTCTCGGTCGACGTGGCGCCGCTGCAGGGCGGCCTGCTCCGTGCGTGACTTCATCTGCCCCAACTGCGGTCAGCGGCTGGCGTTCGAGAACTCGGTGTGTCTGTCCTGCAAGAGCAAGCTCGGCTTCTCTCTCGACGACATGGCGTTCCTGGTCATCGCCGAGGGGTCCGAGAGCGAACACGGCGGCGCCGTGGACGCCAGCGAATACCAGCTCTGCGCGAATCTCCATCTGGCGAAGTGCAACTGGCTGGTCGAGGTGGCGCCCGTGCGCAAGCTGTGCACGTCGTGTGCGCTGACCAGGACGCGTCCCCGGGACGGGGACACGGTGGCGCTGGCCTCCTTCGCCGCCGCGGAGAAGGCCAAGCGGCGGTTGATCGTCGAGCTGGTGGACCTGAAGCTCCCCATCGTCGGCCGCGACGACGATCCCCACTTCGGCCTGGCCTTCGACCTGCTGTCCAGCGCGGACGAGAAGGTGTTCACCGGTCATGCGAACGGCGTCATCACCCTCGACCTGGCCGAGGGCGACGACGTGCACCGCCAGCAACTCCGCATCGCCATGGACGAGCCGTATCGCACACTGCTCGGCCACTTCCGGCACGAGATCGGGCATTACTACTACTACCGGCTCGTCGGTACCGCCCCCGAGTATCAGCAACGGGCACGGGAGCTGTTCGGCGACGCCGACGCCGACTATCAGGCCGCGCTCGACCGGCACTACAGCCAGGGCGCGCCCGCGGGGTGGAACAAGGACTTCGTCTCGTCGTATGCCACCATGCACCCCGCCGAGGACTGGGCCGAGACGTTCGCCCACTACCTGCACATCCGCGACACCCTGGACACCGCAGCGGCGTTCAGCTTCGCACCAGCGGCGGCCACCTTCGACCGGCGCAACCTCGGGCCGAGCGGCTTCGACGCCATCATCGAGATGTGGCTGCCGCTGTCCTGGGCGCTCAACATGGTGAACCGGTCGATGGGGCATGACGACCTGTATCCGTTCGTCCTACCGCCCGCGGTGCTGGAGAAGATGCGCTTCATCCACACCGTGATCGACGAAGTGACCTCGGACCCGGCCAAGCTGGCGGCGGCGGCGGGCGGCTAGCGCGCGGCGTGTCCTTTGACCTTTCACGGGCCGGTGCAGCAGCATTCGGCACCATGAGTTCCACCCGTGGCGCCCGCGTCGGCGTCAGCCTGTTCCTCGGCGCGGCCGCGCTGACCCTCTCGGCATGCGGTGAGTCGACGATCGAGCCCGGGCCCACGCAGCAGTTCGTGGCGGACCTCGTCGCCAAGCAGACGCAGTTCACGCCCGAGGACGTGACGTGTCCCGATGGCATCGAGGCGCAGGTCGGTGTCGAATTCGAATGCGCCTTCACCGGTCCCGAGGGCACGGGGTACCTCGCGCACCTGAAGGTCGTCGAGGTGAACGGCAAGGAGGCGACCTTCGATCTCCAGGAACTCGAGCCCACGGAGTAGCGAGGGTCTCGCGTCGATCGGGTGACCGCGCGTGGCGATGCGGCACTCGGCGCTCACTCCTTCCTAGGATCGCTCGGGTGAACGATCGATACGGCTCCGACGTGCTCGCCAGCGACCCACACTCGCGGAGGCGGCCGAAGTCCACCAAGCGCGTCGCCGAGATCGGCCTGGTGGTCGAGGACGCGCAGAGCGGCTACGTCGGTGCGATCGTCGGCGTCGAGTACGGCGCGATCAAGCTGGAGGACCGGCACGGCAGGCGCAAGTCCTTCCCGCTCGGCCCGGGATACCTGCTCGACGGCAAGCCGGTCATCCTCAACCCGCCGCCGCGACGGCCCGCACCCAAGGCGCCGACGCGCACGGCGTCGGGCTCGGTGGCGGTCGCGAACGTGCGCGCCCGCACGGCGCTCGCCAGCCGGATCTACGTCGAGGGCCGCCACGACGCCGAACTCGTCGAACAGGTGTGGGGCGACGACCTGCGCATCGAGGGCGTGGTCGTCGAATACCTCGGTGGCGTAGACGATCTGGCGGCGATCGTCGCAGAGTTCCGCCCCGGGCCTGGCCGGCGACTCGGCGTCCTCGTCGATCACCTGGTGCGGGGATCGAAGGAGGCCCGCTTCGCCGCCGACGTGGCGCGTGGGCCGGGGGGAGCGCACACCCTGGTGGTCGGGCACCCGTTCATCGACATCTGGCAGGCCGTCAAACCCGCCCGGATCGGCGCCACGGCGTGGCCCGTCGTTCCCCGGGGGGTGGACTGGAAGCACGGCGTGTGCGACGCGCTCGGCTGGCCGCACCGGGATCAGGCCGACATCGCCAGGGCCTGGCAACGCATCCGCGGGAGCGTGCGGGACTGGACCGATCTGGAGCCGGAGCTGATCGGCCGCGTCGAGGAACTGATCGACTTCGTCACGCAGCCCGCCGACTGACCGGCGTGGTAAGCAGAAGTCGTGTCCGACGGACTGTTCGACGACCCGGTCCCTGAACGCAGCTCGGGTATCACCGCGGCGTCGCCGCTCGCGGTGCGCATGCGGCCGGCGCACCTCGACGAAGTGGTGGGCCAGGACCACCTGCTTCGGCAGGGCTCTCCGCTGCGGCGTCTCGTCGAGGGGTCGGGTGCCGCGTCGGTCATCCTCTACGGTCCGCCCGGCACCGGGAAGACCACGCTGGCGTCCCTGATCTCGGGTGCCACGGGACGGCGGTTCGAGGCACTGTCCGCGCTGACCGCGGGCGTCAAGGAGGTCCGGGCGGTCGTCGAGCAGGCCAGGGTGGCGTTGCTGCGTGGCCAGCAGACCGTGCTGTTCATCGACGAGGTGCACCGCTTCTCGAAGACCCAGCAGGACGCCCTGCTCGCAGCCGTCGAGAACCGCATCGTGCTGCTCGTCGCCGCCACCACCGAGAACCCCTCGTTCGCCGTCGTGGCGCCGCTGCTGTCGCGATCGCTGATCCTGCAGCTCCAACCGCTCGGCGCCGACGCCATCCGCGTTCTGGTGGAACGGGCGATCACCGATCCACGCGGCCTGGCAGGCGCCATCGAGGTCGACGCCGACGCGGTGGACCTGCTGGTGTCGCTGGCCGCAGGCGATGCCCGGCGCGCGCTGACCGCCCTGGAGGTGGCCGCCGAGGCGGGCGACCACCTGACGGTCGAGACCATCGAGCAGTCACTCGACAAGGCCGCCGTGCGCTACGACCGCGACGGCGACCAGCACTACGACGTCATCAGCGCCTTCATCAAGTCGGTGCGCGGCTCCGACGTCGACGCCGCGCTGCACTACCTCGCCAGGATGATGACCGCGGGGGAGGACCCGCGGTTCATCGCGCGCCGACTGATGATCCTGGCCAGTGAGGACATCGGGATGGCCGATCCGACGGCACTGCCCACCGCGGTGGCCGCGGCACAGACCGTGCAATTGATCGGCATGCCGGAGGCACAGCTGACGCTGGCCCACGCCACCGTTCACCTGGCCACCGCGCCGAAGTCGAACGCCGTCACCACCGCGTTGGCCGCGGCGATGGGTGACATCAAGGCGGGCAAGGCCGGACTGGTTCCGCCGCATCTGCGTGACGGGCACTACTCGGGTGCCGCGGCGCTGGGCAATGCGCAGGGCTACGCCTACCCGCACGACGACCCGGGCGGCGTGGTGCCGCAGCAGTACCCGCCCGCGGAACTCGTCGGGGTCGACTACTACCGGCCGACCTCGCACGGGGTCGAACGCGAGATCAGCGGCCGGCTCGAGAAGCTCAGGGCGATCATCCGCAGGAAGCGAGGCGACCAGTGAAGGTCTTCGGTGACGACGAGATGCAGGCCATGCTGGCGACGGCGAAGACCTACACCCTGATGGTGCTGCGGGCCGGGCCGAACTTCGGCGGGCCGGACACCGAGTCGGTGATCTGGGAGCACGGCCGCCGCAACTTCGGGCTGCGCGACGACGGTCGGCTGGCCGTCGTGCTGCCGGTCACCGACGACTCGGGCACCTGCGGCGTCGGGGTGTTCGCGGCCACGATCGAGGAGACGAAGGCGATCATGGACGGCGATCCCGGCGTCCAATCCGGCGTGTTCGTCTACGACGTGCATCCGTGCACGGGTTTCCCGGGCGACGCGTTGCGCTAGCCCCCGTTCGAAGACCGTCTGCACAACGCTCTTGACACTCCTTCGCAGCCCTCCTACCGTTGTAATCAATCAATTGGTTGATCAAAGAGAAGGTTGACGATTGAGGAGTGATGGCGATGCGGACGGACTCGACCGGGCCTTCCTGGCGCTGGCCGATCCAGTTCGCCGGGCGATCGTGGCGCGCTTGTCGCGGGGTCCGGCAACGGTCAACGAGTTGGCCGAGCCGTTCGACATCACGAAGCAGGCGGTGTCCAAGCACATTCAGGTGCTCGAGCAGGCCGGCCTGGTCACCCGGAGCCGGGACGCCCAGCGCAGGCCCGTTCATCTCGACGCGGCGGCACTCGAGGCGCTGACGTCGTGGATCGACCGGTATCGGCTGGACGCCGAACGCAACTACCGCCGGCTAGACGGGCTGCTGGCGGCGATGTCGGAGAACACGGAGAACACCAGAGAGAACGAGGAGAAGGACCGATGACCAACGCACTCGACCTGATGGCGCCGGTGGACACGCTGGCGATGGACTTCACCCGCGAGTTCGCGGCGAGCAGGCAGGCGCTGTTCCGCGCGCACGCCGAACCCGACCTGGTGGCCCGGTGGCTCGGCCCGGGTGATTTGAAGATGACGATCGACCGGTGGGACTTCCGCACCGGCGGCGGATACCGCTACGTCCACGCCGACGCCGACGGCGAGTACGCGTTCAACGGCGTCTTCCACACCGTCCGGGAGAACGAACTCATCATCCAGACCTTCGAGTTCGAGGGTGCACCGGACATGGTCAACATCGAATTCCTGCGGTTCGAGGACTTGGGCGCCGACTGCAGCCGGCTCCGCGGTCGATCGATCTGCCCGAGCCTCGAAGCTCGCGACGGTCTGCTGTCGTCGGGAATGGAGGGCGGCATGGTCGAGGCGTACGACAAGCTGGATGCCTTGCTCAGGGCCTGACATGGACCCCCAAATGGGCGTTGCCGCCGGGTGATCGGCTTCCGCGACGGGCCGTGTTTGGGAGCACGATGTCTGCGGAGCCGAATCCGGCGGCAACGCGGGGGCGCAGCGGGCAGGGGATCGAGGGGGATCGCCCGCTGCGCTGAGGTTTCTCGGCTAGCGGCGCACGACCCCGGTGCGGCGACGTCCCATGAGTGCGGACACGAGCGCGACGCCGATGGCGGCGACGACGACCTGGACCAGGAGTTCGATCCAGTCGATGCCGTTGGTGGCGGTGGGCAGGCCCAGCGCGCGAGCGAGGGCTGTGCCCAGGAACGCCGCGACGATGCCGACGAGGATCGTCACGATGACGGAGATGTTCTGCCTGCCAGGTACGACGAGTCGGCCGAGCACGCCGATCACGATGCCGATGAGGATCGCGGTGATGATGCCGGTGATGGTCATTTCTTCCTCCAGCCGATGAATGGTGACAGAGCAGTACCCAACGGCATCGGCCTAATAAACCCGCGCGTCAAAATCGTTGTCGCCCGTAGGCTCGAATCGTGCATACCGACGTGCTCGACGTAGACACCACCAGGCAGCGGACCGTGGATCTGACCGACGAGGTCCGGTCGTTCTGCGCGGGCCGCGGAGACGGCCTGTGCAACGTGTTCGTGCCGCACGCGACTGCAGGCGTGGCCATCCTCGAGACCGGAGCCGGGTCGGACTCCGACCTCGTCGACACCCTCGAGCGCCTGCTGCCGCGCGACGACCGCTACCGCCACGCGCACGGTTCACCAGGCCACGGCGCGGACCACGTACTGCCTGCCATCGTGGCGCCATCGGTCACGGTGCCCGTGCAGGACGGCAAGCCGCTGCTGGGCACCTGGCAGAGCGTCGTGCTCGTCGACCTGAACCGCGACAATCCCCGTCGGTCGGTCCGCCTGAGCTTCGTCGAGGGTTGATCACCGCGTCTGCCCACCTGCCCGGGACCGGTACTGTGATGCGGTCGACGGGCTTCGGCCCGTCGCAGGAACGGCCCGCGCGGACCACCCATGAGTCATTAAGGACGAACAGCACGTGGAGACACACGAGATCAGGAAGCGCTTCCTCGATCACTTCGTGAAGGCGGGACACGCCGAGGTGCCCAGCGCATCGGTCATCCTCGACGATCCGAACCTGTTGTTCGTCAACGCAGGCATGGTGCAGTTCGTCCCGTTCTTCCTCGGGGCACGCACCGCGCCCTGGAACCGCGCGGTCAGCGTGCAGAAGTGCATCCGCACCCCGGACATCGACGAGGTCGGCATCACGACCCGGCACAACACCTTCTTCCAGATGGCCGGCAACTTCTCGTTCGGCGATTACTTCAAGAAGGGCGCCATCGAGTTCGCCTGGACCCTGTTGACCAACCCGCAGGATCAGGGCGGTTACGGCTTCGATCCCGAAAAGCTCTGGGCGACGGTCTATCTCGACGACGATGAGGCCATCGAACTGTGGCAGGAGGTCGCCGGGCTGCCGCTCGAGCGGATCCAGCGCCGCGGCAAGGCCGACAACTACTGGTCGATGGGCATCCCCGGGCCGTGCGGCCCCTCGTCGGAGATCTACGTCGACCGCGGTCCGGAGTACGGCGTCGAGGGTGGCCCGGAAGCCAACGAGGACCGCTACATCGAGATCTGGAATCTCGTGTTCATGCAGAACGAGCGCGGCGAAGGCACCTCCAAGGAGGACTTCGAGATCCTCGGCCCGCTGCCGCGCAAGAACATCGACACCGGCATGGGCGTCGAACGCGTCGCGTGCCTGCTGCAGGGCGTCGACAACGTCTACGAGACCGACCTCGTCCGCCCCGTCATCGACCTCGTCGCGAGCATCGCGCCCCGCGGATACGGCGCAGGAAACCACGACGACGACGTGCGCTACCGCGTGATCGCCGACCACAGCCGCACGGCGGCCATCATCATCGGCGACGGCGTCAGCCCCGGCAACGACGGCCGCGGCTACGTACTGCGCCGCCTGCTGCGCCGCACCATCCGCTCGGCCAAGCTGCTGGGGATCGACACGCCGATCGTCGGCAACCTGATGGCGACCGTCCGCGACTCGATGGGCCCGTCCTACCCCGAACTGGTCGCCGACTTCGACCGCATCCAGCGCATCGCGGTTGCCGAGGAGACGGCGTTCAACCGGACGCTGGCCTCGGGATCCAAGCTGTTCGACGACGCGGCCCGCACCACCAAGTCCTCGGGCGCCACCGTGCTCTCGGGCACCGACGCGTTCACCCTGCACGACACCTACGGCTTCCCGATCGAGCTGACGCTGGAGATGGCGGCCGAACACGGCCTCAGTGTCGACGAGGAGGGCTTCCGCGGCCTGATGGCCGAGCAGCGTCAGCGCGCCAAGGCCGACGCCGCCGCGCGCAAGCACGCCCACGCCGACCTGAGCGCCTACCGCGAACTCGTCGACGCCGGCCCGACGGAGTTCACCGGCTTCGACGAACTCACTTCGGATGCAACGATTCTCGGGATCTTCGTCGACGGCAGGCGCGTCCCGGTCGTCGCCCACGGTGCGGCAGGCCCCGACGGCGCAGCGTTCGAACGCGTCGAACTCGTCCTCGATCGCACACCGCTGTACGCGGAGTCCGGCGGTCAGATCGCCGACGTCGGCACCATCTCGGGCATCGGGTCGAGCGGCACCGCCAAGGCCGCCGTCACCGACGTGCAGAAGATCGCCAAGACGCTGTGGGTGCACCGGGTGAACGTGGAGTCCGGCGAGTTCGTCGAGGGCGACACGGTGTCCGCCGCCGTCGACCCGAAGTGGCGCCACGGCGCCACCCAGGGGCACTCCGGTACGCACATGGTGCACGCCGCGTTGCGACAGGTGTTGGGGCCGAACGCCGTTCAGGCGGGCTCGCTCAACCGGCCCGGCTACCTGCGGTTCGACTTCAACTGGCAGGGCTCGCTGTCCGACGAGCAGCGGTCGCAGATCGAAGAGGTCACCAACGAAGCCGTCGAGGCGGACTTCGCGGTCAACACCTTCAACACCGAACTCGACAAGGCCAAGGCGATGGGCGCCATGGCGCTCTTCGGCGAGAACTACCCCGACGAGGTGCGCGTCGTCGAGATCGGCGGACCGTTCTCCATCGAGCTGTGCGGCGGTACCCACGTGCACAATTCGGCGCAGATCGGGCCGGTCACGATCCTCGGCGAAGCCTCGGTCGGATCCGGCGTGCGCCGCGTCGAGGCCTACGTCGGGCTCGACTCGTTCCGGCACCTCGCCAAGGAACGTGCCCTCATGGCCGGACTGGCGTCGTCGCTCAAGGTGCCGTCGGAGGAAGTGCCCGCGCGCGTCGCCAACCTCGTCGAGCGGCTGAAGGTCGCCGAGAAGGAACTCGACCGCATGCGGCTGGCAGGCGCGCGCGCCGCGGCGGCCAACGCGGCAGCCGGAGCGGAACTCGTGGGTAGGGTCCGTGTCGTGGCACAGCGGATGGCCGGCGGCATCTCGGCGGCCGATCTGCGCAGCCTGGTCGGTGAGATCAAGGGCAAGCTGGGCGCCGAGCCCGCGGTGGTCGCGCTGATCGCCGAGGGCGACGACGACGCGGTGCCGTTCGTCGTGGCCGTCAACGCCGGAGCCCAGGATCTGGGGCTCAGCGCCAACGACCTGGTCAAGGTGCTCGGCGCGCCGGTGAACGGACGCGGGGGCGGCAAGGCCGATCTCGCGCAGGGCTCGGGCCGCGGTGCCTCCGGCATCGACGCGGCGCTCGCCGCGCTCCGCGCCGAGGTAGGCCGGAGCTAGCTGGGTGAGCCGTACCGACCGTCAACCCGACCGCCCCGGGAGTTCCGACCCCGGCCGCGGACGACGGCTCGGCATCGACGTCGGCACGGTGCGCATCGGCGTCGCGACGTGCGACCCCGACGGCATCCTCGCCACGCCGGTGGAGACGGTGCGTCGGGACAAGTCCGACAAGCACATTCGCAGACTCGCCAGGCTGACGGCCGATCTCGAGGTCGTGGAGGTGGTGGTGGGACTGCCCCGCACGCTGGCCGACCGGGCCGGGACGTCGGCACTGGACGCCATGGACCTGGCCGACACCCTGGCCGCACGAATCGAACCCATCCCGGTACGGATGGCCGACGAACGACTGACCACGGTGACGGCACAACGCTCGCTGCGCGAGGCCGGGGTGCGTGCCAAGGGCCAGAAGGCGATGATCGACCAGGCTGCCGCCGTAGGCATCCTGCAGAACTGGCTGGATCAACGACGCCACGTGCTGGCGGAACACGGCGGAGCCGACGATGAGTGATGACCGCGGGCGCGGTTTCGGGTACGACGACCACTACGGTCGCGCCAGAGGCGACGAGCGCTACGGCCTGGACGACGACCACTTCGACCACGGGGCGACCGACGAGGGCTTCTCCACCTGGGGCCACGACCGGCCGGGGCCGGAGGCGGTCGGAGCGCCCCGGCGCGCGATGAGTCGTACCGAGCGGGCCAGGGCCAAGCGCAATCGCCGCAGGCGCCGCAACGTCACGGTCCTCTCGATCGCCGCGCTGGTCGTCGTGGTCGTCGGCGCGGTGTTCCTCGGCTCGCAACTGTTCAGCGGCATGTTCGGCGGCACCGACGACGACTACCAGGGGGCGGGGGTCAAGGACGTCGTCATCGAGGTGAACAACGGCGACTCGACCACGGCCATCGGCGAGACGCTGAAGAACGCCGCAGTGGTGGCGACCCCGGCGGCGTTCGTCACCGCCGCGTCGGGCAACGACGCCATCACCTCCATCCAGCCCGGGTTCTACAAGGTGCGCACCGAGATACCCGCGGCCGACGCGGTGAAGCGGCTGGCGGACCCGTCGAACAGAGTTGGGCGCCTGGTCATTCCCGAGGGCAGGCAACTCGACGACAGCACCGACGTCAAGACCGGCTCGGTGACCGACGGCATCTTCTCGCTCATCTCCAAGGCCACGTGCGTGGACCTCGACGGGGCCCAGCAGTGCGTGTCGGTGGACGACCTGAAGAACGCCGCCGCCACCGCAGACCCCGCGGCGCTGGCGATCCCGCAGTGGGCGTTGGAACCGATCGCCGCACTCGCCGACGACCACCGTCGCATCGAGGGGCTGATCGCGCCGGGCACCTGGAACGTCAACCCGTCGGCAACCGCACCGGAGATCTTGCACACGCTCGTCGGCGCGAGCGTCGCCCAATACGAGGCGGGCGGACTGCTGACCGCCGGTGCGGCAGGCAACCTCTCGCCCTACGAGATCCTGATCGTGGCCTCGCTGGTGCAGAAGGAGTCGCTGCCCAACGACTTCGCCAAGGTCGCGCGCGTCATCTACAACCGGCTCAACGACCCGGTCTACCGCCGCCTCGAGTTCGACTCGACGGTCAACTACGCGTTGGACCGGCAGGAGGTCGCGACCACCGACGCCGACCGCGCCAGGCAGACCCCGTGGAACACCTACGCGCTCGAGGGCCTGCCCGCGTCACCGATCTGCTCACCAGGACAGCCGGCGCTGGTCGCCGCGGAGAATCCCGAGCCGGGGGATTGGTTGTTCTTCGTCACGGTCGACATGCAGGGCACGACCCTGTTCACCCGCGACTACCCGCAACATCTCGCCAACATCGAGGTCGCCCTGCGCAACGGGGTGCTGGACAGCGCGCGGTAGTGACCGTCCGCAGGGCCGCGGTACTGGGATCGCCGATCGCGCACTCCCGGTCACCGCAATTGCATCTGGCCGCCTACCGCGCGCTCGGTCTGACCGACTGGACCTATGAGCGCATCGAGTGCACCGCCGAGCGGCTGCCGTCGCTGGTGGCAGGCTTCGGGCCGGAATGGGTCGGCGTGTCGGTGACGATGCCCGGCAAGTTCGCGGCGCTGCGCTTCGCCGACGAGCGGACCGCCCGCGCCGAGCTGGTCGGCTCCGCCAACACCCTGGTCCGCACGGCGACCGGGTGGCGCGCCGACAACACCGACGTCGACGGCGTGGCCGGTGCGCTGGGGCCGGTCACCGGCTCCGCGGCCGTGATCGGGTCGGGCGGGACCGCACCCGCGGCCGTCGTCGCGCTCGCCGGCCTCGGCGTCACCGAGCTGTCGATCGTGGCGCGCAGCCAGGAGAAGTCCGCGCCGCTCGTCGCGCTGGGGGAGCGCCTCGACGTCGCCACCCGCTGGGTCGGGCTCGGCACGCGACTGCCCGGCCTCGCAGCCGCCGTCAGCACCATCCCGGCGGACGCCGCGGCCGCGCACGCCCCATCGATCGCCGGGGTGCCGCTACTGCTCGACGCGATCTACGACCCGTGGCCGACCCCGCTGGCGCTCGCGGTGGAGGCCGGCGGTGGTCGCGTGGTCGGGGGACTGCAGATGCTGCTGCACCAGGCCTTCGCCCAGGTCGAGCAGTTCACCGGGCGCCCAGCCCCCAAAGAGGTGATGAGAGCGGCGCTTTCGCGGCCTTAGCCTTCGAGGGTGGGGGTGTGGTCGGGGTGTGCGTGCGTGGTGGTGCTCGCCTGGCTGACGGTGCTGAGCCTGTACGACGTCCGGCACCGCAGGCTGCCCAACGCGTTGACGCTCACCGGCGCCGTGCTGGTGCTCGCGTTCGCCGCGGCACACGGCCGCGGCGTGGCGGCACTGGCGGGTGCGGCGGCGCTGACCGCGACCTACCTCGTCGTCCACCTCGTCGCACCGTCGGGCATGGGCGCCGGTGACGTCAAGCTCGCCATCGGCGTGGGAGCGCTCACCGGTGCGTTCGGCCCGGACGTGTGGCTGCTGGCCGCACTGGGCGCCCCGGTGCTCACGGCGGCGGTGGGCATCCTTGCCGGGCGTCGCGCCCTGCCGCACGGCCCGGCGATGTGCGCTGCCAGCGCCGGGGCGCTCGCGCTGGCGGTTCTGTAGCCCTACCGTCTGCTGACGTGGCCCGCACCGCAGGAACCGCCGACCTGACCACCGTGGCGCAGATCTACGCGCACTACGTGACGACGAGCGTGGCGACGTTCGAGATCGAACCGCCCGACGCCGAGGAATGGCACCGCCGGTTCACCGCCGTGGACGCCGCCGGGCTGCCCTTCCTGGTCGCCGAACGCGACGGCGTCGTGGCCGGGTACGCCTACTGCGCGCCGTGGAAGACGCGGCCCGCGTACCGGGCCACCGTCGAGGACTCCGTGTACGTGGCGCCGTGGGCGGTCGGACGCGGGTGCGGCGCAGAGTTACTCGAGGCTCTGCTCGAAGCCTGCCGAACAGCTGGGATCAGGGAGGTGATCGCCGTCGTCGCCGACAGCGGTGACCCGGCGTCGCTCGCGCTGCACCGCAGGTTCGGCTTCACCGAGGCCGGGCGGCTCGCCAGGGTGGGGTTCAAGCACGGCCGCTTCGTCGACACGGTGTTGCTGCAGCGCAGCCTCGCGTGAGGGGATCGCCCGGCGTTTTCGCCGGGCGGGGGCGGGCGTGGGAGAATCGGACGCGTGTTGCGATGGACTACTGCAGGTGAATCCCACGGACGGGCCTTGGTCGCCGTGGTCGAGGGCATGGTTGCGGGCGTCCACGTCACCTCCGACGACATCGCGTCCGAACTCAAGCGGCGCAGGCTCGGCTACGGCCGCGGCGCGCGGATGAAGTTCGAGGCCGACGAGGTGACGATCCTCGCCGGTGTGCGCCACGGCGTGACGCTCGGTGGCCCGATCGCCATCCAGATCGGCAACAGCGAGTGGCCCAAGTGGGAGACGGTGATGGCGTCGGACCCGGTGGACGCCGGGGATCTGGATGTCGCGCGGAACGCCCCGCTGACCCGGCCGAGGCCGGGGCACGCGGACTACGCCGGGATGCTCAAGTACGGGTTCGACGACGCCCGTCCGGTACTCGAACGGGCCAGCGCGCGAGAGACCGCAGCGCGCGTCGCCGCGGGCACCATAGCCAGGGCCTTCCTGCGCCAGGCGCTCGGGGTGGAGGTGCTCTCCCACGTGGTGTCCATCGGCGCATCGACGCCCTACGACGGCCCTCCGCCGCGGCCCGAGAACCTCGACGCGATCGACGACAGCCCGGTGCGTGCCTTCGACAAGGACGCCGAAGCCGCCATGATTGCCGAGATCGAGGCGGCCAAGAAGGACGGTGACACGCTCGGCGGCGTCGTCGAGGTCGTCGCCGACGGGCTGCCCATCGGCCTGGGCTCCTTCACCAGCGGTGACAGCCGGCTCGACAGCCAGCTGGCCGGCGCGGTGATGGGCATCCAGGCAATCAAAGGCGTCGAGATCGGCGACGGGTTCGAGACCGCGCGCCGGCGCGGCAGCGTCGCGCACGACGAGATCTACCCGGGGCCCGACGGCGTCATGCGGTCGACGAACCGGGCAGGCGGCCTCGAAGGCGGCATGACCAACGGACAGGCCGTACGGGTGCGCGCCGCGATGAAGCCCATCTCCACCGTGCCCCGGGCACTGGCCACCGTGGACATGGCCACCGGCGACGAAGCCGTCGCGATTCACCAGCGTTCCGACGTGTGCGCGGTGCCCGCGGCCGGCGTCGTGGTCGAGACGATGGTGGCGCTGGTCCTGGCGCGCGCCACGCTCGAGAAGTTCGGCGGCGACTCGCTGACCGAGACTCGCGCGAACGTCGACACCTACCTGCGTTCGATCTCCGCGCGCGGCGCTCACACCGAGTCGGCCAGGGCGCTGGGCTGATGGCGCCCCGAGCGGTGTTGGTGGGCATGCCCGGCTCGGGCAAGTCCACCATCGGCCGCCGTCTGGCGAAGGCGCTGGGCGTCCCACTGCTCGACACCGACGCCAAGATCGTCGAGACGACCGGCCGCAGCATCGCCGACATCTTCGTCGACGGCGAAGCCGAATTCCGGCGCATCGAGGCCGACGTCGTCTGCGCGGCACTGGCCGAGCACGACGGCGTCGTGTCGCTCGGCGGCGGGGCGGTGACGACGCCCGCGGTGCGGGAGGCGCTGGCCGGCCACACCGTCGTGTACCTGGAGATCAGCGCGTCCGAAGGCGTGCGGCGCACCTCCGGCGGGGGCAGGCCACTGCTCGCGACCGACGACCCCGACGCGAGGTTCCGCGCGCTGATGTCCGCCCGGGTGCCGCTGTACCGGGAGGTGGCCACGCTGCGGGTGAACACCAACAGGCGCAACCCCGGCGCCGTGGTGCGACACATCGTCCATCGCCTCGAGTGCGCCTCCGGCGACCACCCGCTGCGCCGACGTCGCCGATCGGCGTGGCGCAGACTACCCACCGTCCTCAACCCCGGCCCCACCACCGAGGCCCCGCCGAGTCCGGCGGCACTGGCCCGCAGAGCGGAAGCGCGCAATGACTGAACCCGTCACCGTCGACGTCCACGTCGAGCGGCCATACCCGGTGATCATCGGCCGTGGTCTGCTCGAGGACCTCACCCGCGTGCTCGACGGCAGGCACCGGGTGGCGATCCTGCACCAGCCGACCCTCGCCGCGACGGCCGAGGCGATCCGGGATGCGTTGGCTGCCAAGGGTATCGACGCCCACCGCATCGAGATCCCGGACGCCGAGGCGGGCAAGGAACTGCCCGTCCTCGGTTTCATCTGGGAAGTGCTGGGCCGCATCGGAATCGACCGCAGGGACGCCGTGGTCAGCCTCGGCGGGGGTGCGGCGACCGACGTCGCCGGCTTCGCCGCCGCGACCTGGCTGCGCGGCGTCGACGTCGTGCACGTGCCGACCACGCTCCTCGGCATGGTCGACGCGGCAGTGGGCGGCAAGACGGGCATCAACACCGACGCGGGCAAGAACCTGGTCGGCGCGTTCCATCAGCCGCTGGCAGTGCTCGTCGACCTCGCGACGCTGGAGTCGTTGCCGCGCAACGAGATCATCGCAGGCATGGCCGAGATCGTGAAGGCCGGCTTCATCGCCGACCCCGTGATCCTGGACCTCATCGAGGCCGATCCACAGGCCGCTCTCGACCCGACAGGCGACGTGCTGCCCGAATTGATCCGCCGCTCCATCGCGGTCAAGGCCGAGGTAGTCGCCGCCGACGAGAAGGAATCGGCGCTGCGCGAAATCCTCAACTACGGGCACACGCTCGCCCACGCCATCGAGCGCCGCGAGCGGTACCGCTGGCGTCACGGCGCGGCGGTCTCGGTGGGCCTGGTGTTCGCCGCCGAACTGGGCCGCCTGGCCGGGCGGCTCGACGACGCGACCGCCGACCGGCACCGCACCATCCTGACCTCACTGGGACTGCCGGTGGACTACGACGCAGACGCCCTGCCGCAGCTGCTGGAGTACATGGCGGGGGACAAGAAGTCCCGCGCGGGCGTGCTGCGGTTCGTCGTGCTCGACGGGCTGGCGAAGCCCGGCCGGCTGGAGGGGCCGGACCCGGCCCTGGTGGTTGGGGCTTATTCGGAGATCGGAACGCGCACGTGACCACCGCCGCCACCGTCAACGTCATCAACGGGCCCAACCTCGGCAGGCTCGGCAAGCGCGAGCCCGCGGTCTACGGCAGCACCACCCACGACGACCTCGTGGGTCTGATCGAGCGCGAGGCGGAGGAACTCGGGCTGACGGTCCGGGTGCGCCAGTCCAACAGCGAGGCCGACCTCATCGGCTGGGTGCACGACGCCGCCGACGCTCGAGAGGCGGTCATCCTCAACGCGGGAGCCTTCACGCACACGTCGATCGCGCTGCGGGACGCCTGCTCGGAGTTGACGGCACCGCTGATCGAGGTGCACATCTCGAACGTGCACGCTCGGGAGGAGTTCCGGCACCACTCGTACCTGAGTGCCGTCGCCACCGGAGTGATCGTCGGGCTGGGCGTGCAGGGCTACCTGCTCGCGCTGCGCTACCTCGCGGCCGCGTCCTAGGGGCCGGTCAGGCCTGCTGGCGGCCTTCGGTGGTCGTGGGCGCCGTGCCCGCTTCCTCGGACTCGCGGGGGCTGGTCACCGTGGTCCCGATCTGGTCGGTCCTGGCCGCCTGCGCGCCCTCGGCTTCCCGGTCGTCCTCGGGGTAGTCACGTGCGCCGACCGCTGCGAACACGTCGGTGTCGGCACGGTCGTCCTCCGCGGAGCGGCGCTGCACCGGCGGCGCCTTGCGGTCGACCAGCACGCGGCCGAGCGAGACGCCCGCGATCGCGGCGACGAACGTCAGCAGGGCGGTGAACGCGGCGAACGTCGTCACTTCGTTCAGCAGCCCCTCGGCGTAGAGGTTGTCGTAGAACAGCGAGATGAGCCACGAGACGAAGCCGCTGACGATGCCCGCGAACAGCCCGGCGAGCAGCCAGGTCATCGCGAGGTCGCCGCGACGGTCGGGGTCGGGGTTGGCGCGGGCGTCGGCGCGACCGTCGATGTTGCCCCAGATGAACGCGGCCACCGCGTACGCGACGACCAGCGCGATGCTGATGATCAGAGCACTTGATTCGAACGCGTTGATCAGTGCGCCCTGAAGGAGCCGGACGACGACCATGAGCGCGGCAAAGACCAATCCGCGCAGCAACCACTTACTCATGAGGGCACAGCGTAGCGAGTAGCGTCATGCGCCGTGACGATTTCCCACCGCAGGGACCGGTTGCGTCGCCGTCTGCACGCGGCGAATCTCGACGCGATGTTGGTGACGGACCTGGTCAACGTGCGTTATCTGTCCGGTTTCACCGGATCGAACGCCGCACTACTGGTGCTCGCCGACCACGACGTGCCGGTGCTGGCGACCGATGGGCGGTACGTCACGCAGGCCGGCGCCCAGTCTCCCGACGCCGAACTGGTCATCGAGCGGGCCTGCGGGCCTCACCTCGCGGCGCGCGCGGCGGCCGGAGGGGTCGGACGGCTCGGGTACGAGAGCCACGTCGTGACCGTCGACGGTTTCGCGCAGCTGCAGAAGGCAGCAGACGGGATCGAGTTCGTCCGGGCGGCGGGAACCGTCGAGGCGTTGCGCGAGGTCAAGGACGCCGGCGAGATCGCGCTGCTCCGGTTGGCCTGCGAGGCCGCCGACGCCGCGCTGGCCGACCTGGTCGCCGCGGGCGGGCTGCGGGCGGGCCGCACCGAGAAGGAGGTCGCCCGCGACCTCGAGTCGCGAATGCTCGACCACGGCGCCGACGGCGTCTCGTTCGAGACCATCGTGGCGGCAGGCACCAACTCGGCGATCCCGCATCACCGTCCGACCGACGCCGTGCTGGCGGCGGGCGACTTCGTGAAGATCGACTTCGGCGCGCTGGTCGCCGGTTATCACTCGGACATGACCCGCACGTTCGCATTGGCGCCGGTGGCGCAGTGGCAGCGCGACGTCTATGACCTGGTAGCCACCGCGCAGCGCGCAGGCCGCGAGGCGCTCGCGCCGGGTGTGTCGCTCAGCGCGGTCGACGGTGCATCGCGCCAGGTCATCGTCGATGCCGGCTACGGGGAGAACTTCGGCCACGGGCTCGGGCACGGCGTCGGACTGCAGATCCACGAAGCGCCGGGAATCAGCGCGTCATCCGCCGGTACACTGCTTGCTGGCTCTGCGGTCACCGTGGAGCCCGGTGTCTACCTGCCCGGCTACGGCGGCGTCCGCATTGAGGACACGTTGGTCGTGGGCGGGGATCACACACCCGAACCCGAGTTGCTTACCCGGTTCCCCAAGGAACTTGCAGTTCTCTCGTGACAACGAGGTAGGCCGCTCACGGAATGCTGAGGAGTAGTACCCAACGTGGCATCGACCGCAGACTTCAAGAACGGGCTCGTCCTGCAGATCGACGGTCAGCTCTGGCAGATCACCGAGTTTCAGCACGTGAAGCCCGGCAAGGGCCCGGCCTTCGTACGCACCAAGCTCAAGAACGTGCTGTCCGGCAAGGTCGTCGACAAGACCTACAACGCCGGCGTGAAGGTGGAGACCGCCACGGTGGACCGCCGTGACGCCACCTACCTCTACCGCGACGGTAGCGACTTCGTATTCATGGACTCCGAGGACTTCGAGCAGCACTCGCTGCCCGATGCGCTCGTCGGCACCGCTGCCAACTACCTGCTCGAAAGCATGCCGGTGCAGATCGCCTTCCACGACGGCGCGCCGCTGTACCTCGAGCTGCCCGTCACCGTCGAGCTGCTGGTCGCCAGCACCGAGCCGGGACTGCAGGGCGACCGGTCCAGCGCGGGCACCAAGCCCGCGACCATGGAGACCGGCGCCGAGATCCAGGTGCCGCTGTTCATCAACACCGGCGACAAGCTGAAGGTCGACTCGCGTGACGGCAGTTACCTGGGAAGGGTCAATGCCTGACTCGAACCGGGGCGAGCGCAGCGACGGGATATCGAACCGGGGCGACGGGATATCGAGCAAGGGCGAGTGGAGTTACTCGGGCGACGAAGGCAGTCGCAAGGGTCCGGACAAGGGTAGGCACCAGGCGCGCAAGCGCGCGGTAGACCTACTGTTCGAGGCCGAGGCCCGCGGCATGACGCCCGCCGAGATCGCGTCGTCGCGAAACGCGTTGGCGCACACCGACATGGACGTGTCGACGTTGAACCCGTACACGGTCACCGTCGCCAAGGGCGTCACCGAGCACGCCGCTCACGTCGACGACCTGATCTCGGCTCACCTGCAGGGCTGGACGCTGGAACGGCTGCCCGCGGTCGACCGGGCAATCCTGCGCGTCGCGGTGTGGGAACTGCTGCACGCCGAGGACGTGCCGGAGCCCGTCGCCGTCGACGAGGCGGTCGAGCTGGCCAAGAAGCTATCCACCGATGATTCGCCGGGGTTCGTCAACGGGGTGCTCGGCCAGGTCATGCTGGTGACGCCGCAGATCCGGGCGGCCGCGGCGGCCGTCCGAGGCACCGCCGGGCCGGCTGAGGACGCCTGAGCGTGGGCGTCCCGCAGGACTGGGCGCCCTACACCTCGCTGGACGAGGCAGCCCGGGTCTACCTGCGGGATCCCGACCTGGCGCTCGAGCAGCTCCGCTCCGTCGTCGACTTCTCGTCGATCACGTCGTTCATCATGTCCCGCGGTGAGAGCGACGAACCGTGGGGCGAAGCCGTCTGGCAGGAGGTCGTGGCCACCGACGGCAGGCGTCTGATCCTGTGGCGGGCCGACGACGACGCGTCGGTGACCATGGGATCGGAACCCCGCCGCATCCTCGACGCGTCGGTGCGCACCATCCTGCTGTCGACGATCACCGACCACATCCTCACCACGGAGTTCGAGATCCTTCCCGACGGCACCCGCAGGCTCGCCGAGGTGCGGCTGCGGATGTACACCCAACTCCTCACGCGCGCGCGGCAGAAGTCGGTCGTCGACACCGATCTGTTCTGCGAGTCGTTCCGCTACACCAAGACCGTCGACGACGGCGGGCTGGCACAGATGCAGCGGCTGATGCAGTTCGGCCGCGTGCTGTCCCGCTCGGCCTAGGGTCCGTCAGCTCGTCGCTCGGACGAACTCGACGACGATCTCGCCGAGTTCCTCGCCGCGTTGCTCCTGCACGAAGTGGCCCGCCCCGCTGATCACCCGGTGCGGCATGCCCTGGGCGCCGGGGATGCGGCTGCGGAAGACGTGGTCCCAACCCGCGGTGGCCGGGTCGCCGTCGGAGTACGCGGTCAGGAATGGCCGTTCCCACTGCTCGAGGGCGCCCATCGTGGCCCGGCCGATCTTGGCGCCGGGGTCGTTGCGAGTCAGCGGGACCAGCGCGATCATATGGCGCAGCCCCGCCTTGTAGGTCCGGTCGGGGAACGGTGCGTCGTACGCGGCGAGGACGTCGGCGGGCAGTGGCCCCGCGACCGCGTCGAGGAAGAAGCTCGGCGTGATGTCGGGGGCGCGCTGGTAGAAGCTGACGTAGTCGAGCAGTGTCTCGGCGTGCAGCACCCGGTCGTCGCCGACCCCGTGGTGCGGCCAGGTGAGCAGCCCGGCCAGCGCGGGGTCGCAGGTGTGCAGGATGGTGTTGGTGGCGACGACCCTGGCGAAGCGCTGCGGGTGCCGGGCCAGCACGCTCAGCCCCAGCGGCCCGCCCCAGTCCTGCACCACCAGGGTGACGTCGGCCAGGTCCAGGCGGGTGACCAGGCTCGTCAGCCATTCGACGTGCCTGACGAACGTGTAATCCGTTGCCTCGGTGAGCTTGTCGGAGCGGCCGTATCCGATGTTGTCGGGGGCGATGACGCGCATGCCCGCGGCGGTCAGCACGTCGATGACCGTCCGGTACGCGTAGGACCACGTGGGCTGCCCGTGCAGGAGCAGCGCGACCGGACCGTCCTGGGGGCCGGCATCCACGTAGTGCATGCGCAGCGGCGGGATGCCGCGGGCTTCGACGTCGACGTAGCTCGGCTCGTGGTCGAAACCCGGCAGGCCTGCAAAACGATCGTCCGGTGTCCTCAACGCGGTCATGTCTGGGCCCGATCCATAGTGGGGTTTCGCCGATTCGATCGCTGGGCAGTCTAGGCTCCTGCACGCGCACTGACACTCAGCTCGCTGGAACGGGGGGCAGGTCGATGACTGACGACACCACGGTGGGACCGGAGCCGGCGGCGGGGGAGCAGCAAGGTCTCGGCACGAGCCTCAAGCCACGCCACATCACGATGATCTCGATCGCCGGGGTGATCGGCGCGGGCCTGTTCGTCGGCTCGGCGAACGCGATCAAGGAGGCCGGGCCCGCGGTCCTCATCTCCTACGTCCTGGCGGGCACGCTGGTCGTACTGGTGATGCGCATGCTCGGCGAGATGGCGACCGCCAACCCGGACACCGGATCGTTCTCGGTGTACTCGGAGCGGGCGCTCGGCCACTGGGCGGGGTTCTCCGTGGGCTGGCTCTACTGGTGGTTCTGGGTGTTGGTCATCCCGGTCGAGGCGACGGCTGCCGCGGCGATCCTCACCGACCTCATCGGTGGCGCGCAATGGATCTGGGCGTTGGCGGTGACCCTGCTGCTGACGATCACGAACCTGGTGAGCGTCGGCAACTACGGGGAGTTCGAGTTCTGGTTCGCGCTCATCAAGGTCGTCGCCATCGTCGCGTTCATCGGCATCGGCGTCGCTGCCATCTTCGGGCTCATCCCCGACTCGGGGGTCAGTGGCATCGAAAACCTCTGGCAGCCGGACGGGTTCATGCCCAACGGATTCGGCGCGGTGATCGCGGGTCTGCTCATCACGATGTTCTCGTTCATGGGCACCGAGATCGTCACCATCGCCGCAGCGGAGTCACCGAACCCCGTGAAGGGCATCGGCAAGGCAGTCAACTCGGTCATCTGGCGCATCTCGCTGTTCTACGTCGGCTCGATCTTCGTGATCGTCGCCCTGATGCCGTACGACCAACTGTCCGACGGCTCCTACCAGTCGACGCTGGAGGCCATCGGCATTCCCGGGTCCAAGCTGATCATGGACCTCGTCATCCTCACCGCCGTGGCGTCGTGCCTGAATTCGGCGCTCTACACGGCTTCCCGGATGCTCTACTCGCTCGGCGAACGTCGCGACGCGCCCCAGGCCGTGCGCAAGGTCGCAGGCAACGGCGCACCGTGGGTGGCGGTGCTCGCGTCGATGGTCGTCGGATTCCTCGCCGTTGCAGGCAATTACCTACTGCCCGAGAAGATCTTCGGGTACCTGCTGGCCACCAGTGGGGCCGTGGCACTGTTCGTCTACCTGGCCATCGCATCCAGTCAACTGGTGCTGGGCCGCAAGATGCGGGCGGCGGGTGAACGGGCGCCGGTGGCGATGTGGCTGTTCCCGGGTCTGACCATGGTGACGATCGTCGGGATCATCGCGATCCTCGTGCTGATGGCGTTCGACTCCGATCAGCAGCAGGCGATCGGACTGTCGGCCATCTCGGCAGTCTTCATCGTCGGCGCCGGGTTCATCGTGCAGCGTCGGCACCGATCAACCCGCGCCGCCGACATCGCGAAGGTCTGATGCTCAGTCCTCGAGTGCCTGGTAGGTATGGCGGACGAACTTGGGTTGCGCTGCCTGAAGTTTCAGCATGGACGTGTTGCCCGCGACCGCTGCGGCAGCACTGTCGGGGCTGAGGTCGGGCAGGTTCTGGATCAGGTAGATCATGATGCGGTCGACCGACGGATCGGCCTGCCACCAAGTGCCGAACGCCCCAGGCCAGCTGAACGTACCGAGGCCGCCGGGGCCATAGAGCTGACGCGACTGGGCGGGATCGGTCACCACCGACAGGTTCAGCCCGAAACCGCGCCCGCGCCAGAACGGCATGCCCAGGAACGGGATCCGCTTCTGCTCGTCGGTCAGCCGGTTGGTGCGCATCGCGGTGACCGAGTCCTCGGACAGCACCCGCACTCCGTCGACGGTGCCGCCGTGCAGCAGCATCCGGGCGAACGCCAGGTAGTCGTCGGCCGTCGACCAGAGCCCTGCTCCGCCAGCGCAGAACGGTGGCGGCGTCAACGGTGCCGGTCCCATCGCGTCGTCGCGCAACGTGAGCCCACCGGAGCCGGACTCCTCGAGCTTGTACATCGTCGCCGCCCGGCTGCGGCCCTCGCGGGTGACGGAGAACCCGGTGTCGGTCATCCCGAGCGGTTCGAAGATCCGCTCGGCCAGCACCTCGGAGAGCGGCTTGCCCTCGATGCGCGACAGCGCAATTCCGAGGACGTCGGTCGCGTGGCTGTAGGTCAGGCGGTCACCGGGCTGGTGGGCCAACGGCAGCTTCACCAGTTCGGCCAGCCAGCGGTCCTGGTCCTGACGGAACATCAGCTTGCCGTAGGCCCGATTCAGCGGCGCTCCCACCGAGAACGCGTACGCCAGACCGCTGCGATGTGTCATCAAGTCGTCGAACGTGATGGGGCGGCGCACCGGCACGGTCTTGTCGAGCGGCCCGGCCGGATCCGCCATCACCCGGAGGTCGGCGAGTTCGGGCAGCCAGGGCGTCACGGGGTCGGTCAAGGCGAACCGGCCCTCCTCGACCAGCGTCATGGCCGCGGCGACGGTCACCGGCTTGCTCATCGACGCGATGCGGAACACCGTGTCCCGATGCATCGGGACGCGTGCGGCGACGTCGCGGTGGCCGAGTTCGTTGACCTGCAGCACGCGGCCGCCCTGCCAGACGAGCGTCACGGCGCCGGCCAGCAGCCCGGCGTCGATGACCTCCTGAATGGATGCCTGGTTCCCGTCGAGATTCATCGCGTTTCAGCGTAGGCCGTCGAATCGGGTCCACCGCGCCGGTGGTATGGTTCGGCGCAGTTCGACGTCCTTTAACGATCCGTCCAGCGAGGCGGAGAAGGAGGTCCGGGTACGTCATGCCCAATGCCTCAGCCGGCTCTGCCGACGCCAGTCCCGATCGGGAACTGATGTCCGCGGCGGACGTGAGCCGAACGATCTCCCGCATCGCGCATCAGATCATCGAGAAGACCGCACTCGGCGGTCCCGATGCGCCGCGCGTCGTGCTGCTCGGCATCCCCACCCGGGGCGTCACCCTCGCCGCCAGGCTGGCCCGCAACATCTCCGACTTCTCCGGCGTCGACGTGGCGACCGGTGCGCTCGACGTGACGCTGTACCGCGACGACCTGATGTCCAAGCCACCGCGTGCGCTCGCCGAGACGACCATCCCCGACGGTGGCGTCGACGACGCGATCGTCGTCCTCGTCGACGACGTGCTGTACTCCGGTCGCACCGTCCGCGCTGCCCTCGACGCATTGCGCGACGTGGGCCGCCCCCGGATCGTGCAGCTGGCGGTGTTCGTCGACCGCGGCCACCGCGAACTGCCCATCCGCGCCGACTACGTCGGCAAGAACGTGCCGACGTCACGCCTGGACAACGTCAAGGTGCGCTTCGCCGAACAGGACGGCGCCGACGGCGTGACGATTGCGAACACGGGAGGGCCCCCGCGATGAGCAAGGATTCCCAGCGATGACTCGACACCTGCTGTCGGTGGCCGATCTGGGCCGCGACGAGGCCACCGCGATCCTCGACGACGCCGACCGGTTCCGCGAGGCCCTGCTCGGCCGCGAGGTCAAGAAGCTGCCGACGCTGCGCGGTCGCACCGTCATCACGATGTTCTACGAGAACTCCACGCGGACCCGGGTGTCCTTCGAGGTCGCGGGAAAGTGGATGAGCGCCGACGTGATCAACGTCAGTTCGTCGGGATCGTCGGTCTCGAAGGGAGAGTCGTTGCGCGACACCGCGCTGACCCTGCGTGCCGCGGGCGCCGACGCGCTGATCATCCGGCATCCGGCGTCGGGTGCGGCCCAGCAGTTGGCGGCCTGGACGGCGGAACGAGACGGCTCAGGCCCCTCGATCATCAATGCCGGCGACGGCATGCACGAGCACCCGACCCAGGCACTGCTCGACGCGTTGACGATCCGGCAGCGGCTCGGGGCAGTCGAGGGCAAGCGCGTCGTCATCGTCGGCGACGTCCTGCACAGCCGGGTCGCCAGGTCCAACGTGCTGCTGCTGGCCACGCTCGGGGCCGAGGTCGTCCTCGTCGCGCCGCCAACCCTGCTGCCCACCGGGGTGGCGTCGTGGCCGGTGACGGTGTCGCACGACCTCGACGCCGAACTTCCCGGTGCGGACGTGGTGCTCATGCTGCGGGTGCAGGCCGAACGGATGAACGGCGGCTTCTTCCCCTCGGCGCGCGAGTACTCGGTGCGCTACGGGCTGTCGGAGAAGCGCCTCGGCCGGCTCGCCGACGGCGTCGTCGTACTGCACCCCGGCCCGATGCTGCGCGGCATGGAGATCGCGTCGTCGGTCGCCGATTCGTCGCAGTCGGCTGTGCTGCAACAGGTTTCCAACGGTGTACACGTTCGGATGGCGGTGCTGTTCCACCTCCTGGTCGGCAGCGGAGCGGAGGTCAGCGCATGACGTCTCGAGTGCACGGGTCCCAGCCGATCCTGATCCGCGGGGTCCGCCCCTACGGCGAGGGCGAGCCCGTCGACGTGCTGGTGTCCGACGGTCAGATCGCCGAGGTCGGCGCCGGCCTGACCCCACCCGACGACGCCGACGTCGTCGACGCCCGCGGCCAGGTCCTGCTCCCGGGCTTCGTCGACCTGCACACCCATCTGCGCGAACCGGGCCGCGAGTACGCCGAGGACATCGAAACCGGTTCGGCGGCAGCGGCACTGGGTGGCTACACCGCCGTATTCGCCATGGCCAACACCGATCCCGTCGCCGACACCGCCGTGGTCACCGACCACGTGTGGCACCGCGGCCAGCAGGTGGGCCTGGTCGACGTGCACCCCGTCGGTGCGGTCACCGTCGGGCTGAAGGGCAAGCAACTCACCGAGATGGGCCTGATGGCAGCGGGCGTCGGCCAGGTGCGGATGTTCTCCGACGACGGTGTCTGCGTCGACGATCCGCTGGTGATGCGGCGGGCGCTGGAGTACGCCACCGGACTCGGGGTGCTGATCGCCCAGCACGCCGAGGAGCCGCGGCTCACCGTGGGCGCCGTCGCGCACGAGGGACCCAACGCCGCCCGCCTCGGGCTGGCCGGCTGGCCCCGTGCGGCCGAGGAGTCGATCGTCGCGCGCGACGCGCTGCTGGCCCGCGATGCCGGCGCCCGCGTGCACATCTGCCACGCGTCGACGGTCGGCACGGTCGAACTCATCAGATGGGCCAAGGAGCAGGGGATTTCGATCACGGCCGAGGTCACGCCGCATCACCTGCTGCTCGACGACGCGCGCCTCGCCGACTACGACGGCCGCAACCGGGTGAACCCCCCGCTGCGAGAGGCCGACGACGCGATCGCACTGCGTCAGGCACTCGCCGACGGCGTCATCGACTGCGTGGCCACCGACCACGCGCCGCACGCCGAACACGAGAAGATGTGCGAGTTCGCCTCCGCCCGGCCCGGCATGCTCGGTCTGCAGACGGCGCTGTCGGTCGTGGTCCAGACGATGGTGCAGCCGGGTCTGCTCACCTGGCGCGACGTCGCACGGGTGATGAGCGAGGCGCCCGCCGCGATCGTCGGGCTGCCCGACCAGGGGCGTCCGCTCGAGGTGGGGGAGCCGGCCAACCTCACCGTGGTGGACCCCGACACCGAGTGGACCGTCACCGGACGGACGCTGGCCAGCCGCTCGGACAACACGCCGTACGAGGCCATGACCCTGCCCGCGACCGTGACGCTGACACTGTTGCGCGGCAGGGTGACTGCGCGCGAGGGCAAGAGCGGACTCGCGGATGAAGGGCAGCGAGAAGCGAAGCGGGATCGCGCATGAACGATGCAACGCTGATCACCTCGCTGATCATGGCCGCCGTGCTGGCCGTGATCATCGCGCTGCTGATCCGGCAGATGATGCGCGGCTGGTTGCGCCGCGCCCAGCGCCAGGTGGAGCAGATCGGCAAGCTGCCGCCGATGCCGGACACCGTCGGGCCCGCACTGATTCCCGCCACCCGCGGCCTCTACGTCGGCAGCACCATCGTCCGATCCGAGCCGCTTCCCCAGGGCGGCCCGGGGCAGGAGTCCGAGTCGCCTGCCGCGCGCGGCTCGTCGGCCTGGCTCGATCGGGTCGCGGTCGGCGACCTCGGCTTCCGCAGCAAGGCGGTGCTGACGCGGTACCCCGAGGGGATCATGCTGCAGCGCACGGGCGCCAGCCCGATCTGGATCCCCGACGAGTCCATCAGAGCGATACGAACGGAACGGGCCATCGCGGGCAAGGTGGTGACGCACGACGGCATTCTGGCGATCCGCTGGACGCTGCCGTCGGGCACCGAGATCGACACGGGGTTCCGCGGCGACGACCGCCGCGAACTCGCCAATTGGGTACAGGAGGACGCCGGATGAGCAGGAAAGCCGGTCGGGCAGTGCTGGTGCTGGACGACGGTCGGGTATTCACCGGCACCGAGTTCGGCGCCGTGGGACAGACTTTGGGCGAGGCGGTGTTCTCGACCGGCATGTCCGGATACCAGGAGACGCTGACCGACCCGAGCTACCACGGTCAGATCGTGGTCGCCACGGCACCGCAGATCGGCAACACCGGGTGGAACGGCGAGGACGCCGAGAGCCGCGGCGACAAGATCTGGGTTGCGGGATACGCCGTGCGGGACCCCTCGCCGCGCGCCTCCAACTGGCGCGCCACCGGCACGCTCGACGACGAACTGGTCCGCCAGGGAGTCGTCGGGATCGCGGGCATCGACACCCGCGCCGTCGTCCGGCACCTGCGCAGTGCGGGGTCGATGAAGGCGGGCGTCTTCTCGGGCGACGCCCTGGCCGAGGTGGACGAGCTGCTCGCCCGGGTGCGCAGTCAGCCGTCGATGCTGGGTGCGGACCTCGCAGGCGAGGTGAGCACCGGCACGACCTACGTGGTGGAAGCCGAAGGGCAACAACGCTTCAGGGTGGCCGCGCTCGACCTCGGCATCAAGACCAACACCCCGCGCAACTTCGCCAAGCGGGGCATTCAGACCCACGTGGTGCCGTCGAACGCCACCTTCGACGCCGTCGCCGCGCTCGATCCCGACGGGGTGTTCCTGTCCAACGGTCCCGGTGACCCGGCGACCGCCGACCACGTCGTCGAGGTGACCCGCAAGGTCCTCGAGGCCGGGATACCCCTCTTCGGCATCTGCTTCGGCAACCAGATCCTGGGCCGCGCCCTGGGGCGTTCGACCTACAAGATGGCCTTCGGTCACCGCGGGATCAACGTTCCGGTGGTCGACCACCTGACCGGACGGGTCGCAATCACCTCGCAGAATCACGGCTTCGCCCTCGAAGGGGAGGCCGGCGAGGAGTTCGACACGCAGTTCGGCCGGGCGATCGTCAGCCACACCTGCGCCAACGACGGAGTCGTCGAGGGCATCAAACTGGTTGACGGAAGGGCGTTCTCGGTGCAGTACCACCCCGAGTCGGCGGCGGGACCCCATGACGCCGCGTACCTGTTCGACCAATTCGTCAACCTCATCTCCGAAGCCAAGGCAGGGAAGGTCGAGCGCTAATGCCGCGTCGGGAAGACCTCGAGCACGTCCTGGTCATCGGATCGGGCCCCATCGTCATCGGGCAGGCCGCCGAGTTCGACTACTCGGGCACCCAGGCGTGCCGGGTGCTGAAGGCCGAAGGCCTGCGGGTGACGCTCATCAACTCGAATCCGGCGTCGATCATGACCGACCCGGAGTTCGCCGACTCCACCTACATCGAACCGATCACCGCGGCGTTCGTCGAGAAGGTGATCGTCCAGCAGGCCGAGCGCGGCAACAAGATCGACGCGCTGCTGGCCACGCTCGGCGGGCAGACCGCGCTCAATACGGCGGTCGCGCTGTACGAGAACGGGGCCCTCGACCGCCACGGCGTCGAGATGATCGGTGCGGACTTCGAGGCCATTCAGCGGGGCGAGGACCGGCAGAAGTTCAAGGACATCGTCGCCAAGGTCGGCGGCGAGTCCGCGCGCTCACGGGTCTGCTTCACGATGGAGGAGGTCCGGGACACCGTCGCCGAGCTCGGTCTGCCGGTCGTGGTGCGGCCGTCGTTCACGATGGGTGGGCTCGGCTCCGGCATGGCGTACTCGGTCGAGGACGTGGAACGGATGGCCGGCGACGGCCTGTCCGCCTCGCCGACGGCCAACGTGCTGATCGAGGAATCGATCTTCGGGTGGAAGGAATTCGAACTCGAACTGATGCGGGACCACCGTGACAACGTGGTGGTCGTCTGCTCCATCGAGAACTTCGACCCGATGGGCGTGCACACCGGTGACTCGGTGACCGTGGCGCCCGCGATGACGCTCACCGACCGCGAATACCAGACGATGCGCGACCTCGGTATCGCGATTCTGCGCGAAGTCGGCGTCGACACCGGTGGCTGCAACATCCAATTCGCGATCGACCCGGTCGACGGGCGGCTCGTCGTCATCGAGATGAACCCGCGGGTCTCCAGGTCGAGTGCCCTGGCCTCGAAGGCGACCGGCTTCCCGATCGCCAAGATCGCCGCGAAGCTCGCGATCGGCTACACCCTCGATGAGATCGTCAACGACATCACCAAGGAGACGCCGGCGTGCTTCGAGCCGACGCTCGACTACGTCGTCGTCAAGGCCCCACGGTTCGCCTTCGAGAAGTTTCCCGGCGCCGACCCCACGCTGACGACCACCATGAAGTCGGTCGGTGAGGCGATGTCGTTGGGCCGCAACTTCATCGAGGCGTTCGGCAAGGTGATGCGGTCGCTGGAGACGCCGGGCCGCGGCGGCTTCTGGACCGGCGTGGATCCCGATATCACCGTCGAGGAGCTGTTGACGCGGCTCAAGACGCCCACCGACGGTCGCCTGTACGACATCGAGCAGGCACTGCGCCAGGGTGCGTCGGTCGAGGACGTCGCGAAGGCCTCCGGCGTCGACCCCTGGTTCGTCGACCAGATCGCTCGCCTGGTGCACCTCGCGGCGGAGCTGCGCGCCGCGCCCGTCCTCGACGAGGACCTGCTGCGCACCGCCAAGCACAGCGGCCTGTCGGACCGTCAGATCGCGGCACTGCGGCCCGAACTCGCAGGCGAGGACGGCGTGCGGACGCTGCGGCGGCGGCTGGGAGTTCATCCCGTCTACAAGACGGTGGACACCTGCGCCGCGGAGTTCGAGGCCAAGACGCCGTACCACTACAGCAGTTACGAGATCGACCCGGCGGCCGAGACGGAGGTGGCTCCGCAGACCGACAAGCCGAAGGTGCTGATCCTCGGGTCGGGTCCGAACCGGATCGGTCAGGGCATCGAGTTCGACTACAGCTGTGTGCACGCGGCGACCACGCTCAGCGAGGTCGGCTTCGAGACAGTGATGGTGAACTGCAACCCCGAGACGGTGTCGACCGACTACGACACGGCCGACCGGCTGTACTTCGAACCGCTGACCTTCGAGGACGTCCTCGAGGTCTACCACGCCGAATCGGCCTCTGGCGCGGGCGGACCCGGTGTCGTCGGCGTGATCGTGCAGCTGGGTGGGCAGACGCCGCTGGGCCTGGCCCAGCGACTCTCCGACGCCGGCGTCCCGATCGTCGGCACCAGCCCCAAGGCCATCGACCTCGCGGAGGACCGCGGCGAGTTCGGCGAGGTGCTCAAGAACGCCGGGTTGCCCGCGCCACGGTTCGGCATGGCGACCAGCTTCGAGCAGGCCCGACGCATCGCCGCCGACATCGGTTACCCGGTTCTGGTACGCCCGTCCTACGTTCTGGGTGGGCGCGGCATGGAGATCGTCTACGACGATGAGACGTTGCGCGGGTACATCACTCGCGCCACGCAACTCTCGCCCGAGCACCCCGTACTGGTGGACCGCTTCCTCGAGGATGCCATCGAGATCGACGTCGACGCCCTGTGCGACGGATCCGAGGTCTACATCGGTGGCGTGATGGAGCACATCGAGGAGGCAGGCATCCACTCCGGCGACTCGGCGTGCGCGCTGCCGCCGGTGACCCTCGGTAAGCAGGACATCGCCGCCGTACGGCATGCGACCGAGGCCATAGCCCACGGCATCGGCGTCGTCGGACTGCTCAACGTGCAGTACGCGCTCAAGGACGACGTGCTCTACGTGCTGGAGGCCAACCCGAGGGCCAGCCGCACGGTCCCGTTCGTGTCGAAGGCGACGGCCGTGCCGCTGGCCAAGGCCTGCGCCCGGATCATGCTGGGCGCGAGCATCGCCCAGTTGCGCCAGGAGGGCATGCTCGCCGCGACCGGCGATGGTGCCGACGTCGCACCGAACGCGCCCATCGCGGTCAAGGAGGCGGTGCTGCCGTTCAACCGGTTCCGCAAGGCCGACGGCTCGCAAGTCGACTCGCTGCTCGGCCCGGAGATGAAGTCGACCGGCGAGGTGATGGGCATCGACCGGGACTTCGGCACCGCGTTCGCCAAGAGCCAGACCGCGGCATACGGTTCGCTGCCCGCCGCCGGTACGGTCTTCGTCTCGGTGGCCAACCGGGACAAGCGCTCACTGGTGTTCCCGGTCAAGCGGCTGGCCGATCTCGGGTTCCGGGTGCTGGCCACCGAGGGAACCGCCGAGATGTTGCGCCGCAACGGCATTCCGTGCGACACCGTGCGCAAGCACTTCGAGGCGCCCAGCGCGGACCGGCCTGCGACGTCGGCCGTCGACGCCATCAAGGCCGGGGAGGTCGACATGGTGATCAACACTCCCTACGGCAACTCCGGTCCACGCGTCGACGGGTACGAGATCCGCTCGGCAGCGGTCGCCATGAACATCCCGTGCGTGACGACCGTTCAGGGCGCGTCCGCGGCCGTGCAGGGCATCGAGGCAGGCATCCGGGGAGACATCGGCGTCATGTCGCTGCAGGAGTTGCACAGCAGCATGGGGGCACGCGAGCAGGCGAACGGCCGGACGTGACCACGTTCGGGGCGCGGCTGACCGAGGCGGTGTCCGCGCGGGGTCCGCTGTGCCTCGGCATCGACCCGCACCCCGAACTGCTCCGGGCGTGGGGTCTCGGCGCGGACGCCGACGGTCTGCGCGCGTTCGCCGACGCCTGCGTCGAGGCGTTCGCGGGGTTCGCGGTGGTGAAGCCGCAGGTGGCGTTCTTCGAGGCGTACGGGTCGGCGGGCTTCGCGGTGCTGGAGGACGTGATCGTCGCGCTGCGCGGCGCCGGGGTACTTGTGCTGGCCGACGCCAAGCGCGGCGACATCGGCACCACGATGGCGGCCTACGCCGCCGCCTGGGCGGCGTCATCGCCGCTGTCGTGCGACGCCGTGACCGCGTCGCCGTACCTGGGGTTCGGGTCGCTGCGTCCGCTGCTGGACTTGGCCGCGGCCAACGAGCGCGGCGTGTTCGTCCTCGCCGCGACGTCGAACCCCGAGGGTGCCGACGTGCAGCGCGCCATCGCCGACGGCAGGTCCGTCGCGCAGTCGATCGTCGACCATGCGGCGGCGGAGAACGTCGCTTCGGTGGGCTTGGGTTCGGTGGGGGTCGTGGTGGGCGCCACGCTGTCGGAGGTGCCCGACCTGACGGCCCTGAACGGCCCGGTGCTGGTGCCGGGCGTGGGCGCCCAGGGCGGGCGGCCCGAGGCGTTGGCAGGGCTGGGCGGCGCCGCACCGGGCACGCTGCTGCCCGCCGTCTCGCGCGACGTGCTGCGAGCCGGGCCCGATGTGGCGGCGCTCCGCACGGTGGGGGAGCGCATGCGGGACGCCGTCGCACACCTGGCGCGCTAGCGGGTGCCGGCTAGAGCCGGATCCACTGCCCGAGGAACCAGAAGCCCCAGCCGTCGCCGTTGCCCGCACGCATGGGGTTGACCTGCTGACCGTTCCAGTTGAACGGCTGGTGGTCCTGACGGGCCTGGTCAGCCCCGCGCTGCCGCCAGTCGGTCGGGGTGTTGCCGCGGTTCTGATCGTTTGCTCCGCGCTGGTCCTGGCATGCCGGGGCGCCCGGTGCGTTGCAGGGCTGGCCCGGATTCGCCGCGGCGGTGCCCATCCCGGCCAACGCACCGAGTCCGACGCCGATCGCGATCGTCGATGCGCTCAGGGCTGTCTTGAAGGTCATGTCGTTCGACTCCGTCTCCGTTCGCGAGGCGCGTGTTCGCCGCACGTACCGGTGACGCTAGGAAGCGGGGATGGGTCGGCTCTGTGGTCGGCTTAGGTGCGCGCTGTGCGTCCGTTGGTGAGTCGAGAACGACTGCCGGCGAACGCAACCGACGATGGCGTGCGGCCGGCGGTGTCATCACCACCGGCCGCACGCGCCGTGGCTGGTTCGGTTGGGCCGGCTTCGGCGGGATCGGCCCGACCACCGCACGCTAAGGCGCCTGCCTGTGCGTGGCCTTCGGGGCGCGTGTGAGTGCTCGGTGAGGGTTGATGTGACGCCTGTCACTGGAGTGACGGGGGTGACGCCCGGGTCGTGGACTGCGCGTTCCGACACGCCCGACACGCGGTGACCTGGGAAAATTTCTCCCCAGCGGGGGTGCCGCCAACCGGCATCGCCGGGCCTGCTGGGTCGGGCGTGCCGTCCCGGATCGGGGCGCCGCGCCAAAACCGCTGGTGAACAGGCACATCCGAGGTCGACGACGCTTCTTGGCGCCGGGTGAGGCGCGATTCCGGGGGCGCCGGCATGGTTCGCTGGCGTCCTACACGCTGGGAAAACGGCTCCTCGAGCCGGGGGTGGGGTTAGCTTTCGTCAGTCAGCGTGGGTACGGTCGTCCCCGCTGGCTGGTTGTCTAACCAGTCAAGACACAACACATGACGGCAAGAGACGGAGGAACCCCGTGGCCCTTCCCCAGTTGACCGACGAGCAGCGCGCGGCAGCGTTGGAGAAGGCTGCTGCCGCACGTCGAGCGCGAGCCGAACTAAAGGATCGACTCAAGCGCGGCGGCACCAACCTCAAGCAGGTTCTCAAGGACGCCGAGACCGACGAGGTCTTGGGCAAGATGAAGGTCTCCGCACTGCTGGAGGCCCTGCCCAAGGTCGGCAAGGTCAAGGCTCAGGAGATCATGACCGAGCTGGAGATCGCTCCGACCCGCCGCCTGCGCGGCCTCGGCGATCGTCAGCGCAAGGCCCTCCTGGAGAAGTTCGACTTCACCAGCGATTAGGGATCAAGTGTTCGCCGGCCGAGGGGCCGGACGGCCATGACACGCGTCGTGGTGCTGTCCGGTCCCTCTGCTGTCGGTAAGTCCAGCGTCGTGCGATGTCTGCGCGAACGGATTCCCGACCTGCACTTCAGCGTCTCCGCCACCACCAGGTCCCCGCGACCGGGTGAGGTGGACGGCGTCGACTACGCCTTCGTCACCCCCGAACGGTTTCAGCAACTGATCGACGACGGCGAACTGCTCGAGTGGGCCGACATCCACGGCGGCCTGCACCGCTCGGGCACGCCCGCCAGACCCGTCCGAGAGGCCGCCCGCGCCGGGCGTCCCGTGCTGATCGAGGTCGACCTGGCCGGGGCACAGGCGGTCAAGAAGGCGATGCCCGAGGCGGTGTCGGTCTTCCTGGCCCCACCCAGCTGGGACGCCCTGGAGAGCCGACTCGTCGGCCGCGGCACCGAGACTCCAGAGGTCATGGCTCGCAGACTCGACACCGCGCGAGCCGAACTGGCCGCCCAGGACAGCTTCGACACGGTCGTCGTCAACGCTGAATTGGAGTCGGCGTGCGCTGAATTGGTATCCTTGCTGGTGGGCCGTTGACCGTCCGGGCGCCTGAACGTGTTGGAGAGGCCGCCGGACAAGCCCATCAGACATCCAGCAGCTACTCCGAAACACCGGGAGATTTCTTCGTGAGCAACCCTGTCGAGAGCCTCGACTCCGACGCCGCCACCGCCTACGACACGCCGCTGGGCATCACCAACCCACCCATCGACGAGCTGCTCGATCGCGCGTCGAGCAAGTACGCACTGGTCATCTACGCCGCCAAGCGCGCGCGCCAGATCAACGACTACTACAACCAGCTCGGCGACGGCATCCTCGAATACGTCGGCCCGCTCGTCGAGCCGGGTCTGCAGGAGAAGCCGCTGTCGATCGCCATGCGCGAGATCCACGCCGACCTCCTCGAGCACACCGAGGGCGGCGAGTAGCGGCCAGCGGCGGGGTCTCGGGCGAGCGAAATGACTGAGCGCAAGCAGATCATCGTCGGCGTCGCCGGGGGCATCGCCGCGTACAAGGCGTGCACCCTGGTACGCCAGCTCTCCGAGGCCGGGCACTCCGTTCGCGTCGTGCCCACCGAATCCGCGCTGAAGTTCGTCGGCGCCGCGACGTTCGAGGCGCTCTCCGGCAACCCGGTCCGCACCACGGTCTTCGAGAACGTCGACGAGGTGCTGCACGTCCGCATCGGCCAGGAGGCCGACCTCGTGGTCGTGGCACCGGCGACCGCGGACCTGATCGCACGCGCGGCCTCGGGCCGCGCCGACGACTTGCTGACCGCCACGCTGTTGACCGCGCGGTGCCCGGTGCTGTTCGCCCCGGCGATGCACACCGAGATGTGGCACCACCCCGCCACCGTCGACAACGTGGCGACGCTGCGGCGTCGAGGTGCCATCGTGCTCGAACCGGCCGCAGGCAGGCTCACCGGCGCCGACAGCGGTTCGGGTCGCCTCCCCGAAGCCGAGGAGATCAGCACTTTCGCCCAGTTGCTGCTGGAGCGACCCGACGCGCTGCCCTACGACATGTCCGGCGTGAAGGTGCTCGTCAGCGCCGGTGGCACCCGCGAACCGATCGACCCGGTGCGGTTCATCGGCAACCGCAGCTCCGGCAAGCAGGGATACGCGGTCGCGCGCGTAGCCGCCCAGCGCGGTGCCGACGTCACGCTGATCGCGGGCAACACCGTCGGTCTCGGCGACCCGGCAGGCGTCGAGGTCGTGCACATCGGCTCGGCGGACCAGCTGAACGACGCGGTGTCCAAGCACGCGCCCGAGTCGCACGTCCTGGTGATGGCGGCGGCAGTCGCCGACTTCCGGCCCACGCACGTCGCGACCAGCAAGATCAAGAAGTCGCACGAACCCGGACACGCCTCCGACGCACCCGCGATCGAACTCACGCGCACCGAGGACGTCCTCGCCACCGCCGTACGCGCGCGGACGGACGGGCAGCTGCCCAACATGAAGGCCATCGTCGGCTTCGCGGCCGAGACGGGCGACGCCAATGGCGACGTGCTGTTCCACGCCAGGGCCAAGCTCGCGCGCAAGGGCTGCGACCTGCTGGTCGTCAACGCGGTCGGCGAGGGCCGCGCCTTCGAAGTCGACAACAACGACGGGTGGCTCCTGTCGGCCGACGGCAACGAGGTTGCGTTGGAGCACGGTTCGAAGACCCTGATGGCCAGCCGTATCGTGGACGCGATCGGAGCATTCCTGCGCCTGGGGTGACGCGGCGCACTCCGCAGCCTGAGCACAAGGGTTGCGAGCGCATGGGTTGCACGTTTGCCTACAACTGACGGCTATATCATTCGCATGACTAAGCAATGGAGAGGGACTACACCGTGAGCAAAGCTCGGCTGTTTACCAGTGAGTCGGTAACCGAGGGCCACCCCGACAAGATCTGTGACGCCATCAGCGACTCCGTGCTCGACGCGCTGCTCGCACAGGATCCGAAGTCTCGCGTCGCCGTCGAAACGCTGGTGACCACGGGCCAGGTGCACGTCGTCGGCGAGGTCACGACCACCGCCAAGGAGGCGTTCGCCGACATCCCGAAGACGGTTCGCGCGCGCATCCTCGAGATCGGCTACGACTCGTCGGACAAGGGCTTCGACGGCGAGACCTGCGGCGTGAACATCGGCATCGGCGCGCAGTCGCCCGACATCGCGATGGGCGTCGACACCGCCCACGAGGCGCGCGTCGAAGGCGCAGGCGACCCGCTGGATGCCCAGGGTGCCGGCGACCAGGGCCTGATGTTCGGCTATGCCATCCGGGACACGCCCGAGCTGATGCCGCTCCCCATCGCGATCGCGCACCGACTTGCCCGCCGGCTCACCGAGGTGCGCAAGAGCGGCGTGCTCGACTACCTCCGTCCCGACGGCAAGACCCAGGTCACCGTGCAGTACGACGGCGTGACCCCGGTCCGGTTGGACACGGTCGTGCTGTCCACCCAGCACGCCGACGGCATCGACCTGGAGGGTGGCCTCACGCCGGACATCCGCGAGAAGGTCGTCAACACCGTCCTCGCCGACCTGAACCATGACTCCATGGACACGTCGGATTACCGGCTGCTGGTCAACCCCACCGGCAAGTTCGTCCTCGGTGGCCCGATGGGCGACGCCGGTCTGACCGGCCGCAAGATCATCGTCGACACCTACGGCGGCTGGGCGCGCCACGGCGGCGGCGCGTTCTCCGGCAAGGACCCGTCGAAGGTCGACCGCTCAGCTGCCTACGCGATGCGCTGGGTGGCCAAGAACGTCGTCGCCGCGGGCCTCGCCGAGCGCGTCGAGGTCCAGGTGGCCTACGCCATCGGCAAGGCCGCCCCCGTCGGTCTGTTCGTCGAGACCTTCGGCACCGAGACCGTCGACCCGGCGCGCATCGAGAAGGCCATCACGTCGGTGTTCGACCTGCGCCCCGGCGCGATCGTGCGCGACCTGGACCTGCTGCGGCCGATCTACGCGCCGACCGCCGCGTACGGCCACTTCGGTCGCACCGACGTCGACCTGCCCTGGGAGCGGACCGACAAGGTCGAGGACCTCAAGGCCTCGGTCTAACCTCCCGATCTCTCCACGCGAGCAGACGCAAAGGCCCCTGTTTCCGTCAGGAACAGGGGCCTTTGCGTCTGCTCGCGCGGTGGGGGGAAGTCGAGCAGGATGGTGGTCATGGACCAGGTGACCTTCATTCCCACCGTCGACCAGCTGACCTACACCTTCGGTGGCGCCGCCGCGGTGATGCGCGTGCGGCCGGGCACCGTGCTGTCGCTGTGGACCGAGGACGCCTACGGCGGGCGGATCACCAGCCGCGACGACGTCGCGAGCACCGCGCTGAACACCGAGGACCTCAACCCGCAGACGGGACCGTTCTGGATCGAGGGCGCCGAGCCCGGCGACACGCTGGCCGTCCACCTGGTCGACCTCACCCCGGCGCGGACGTGGGGCGCCTCCACGCTGATCCCGTTCTTCGGCGGCCTCACCAGCATCCCGGTCAGCCCGACGCTGCAGGACCCGCTGCCCGAACGCACCTACGTCTACGACTACGACGCCGGCACGCACACCGTCGGCTTCGACGCCCAGGCGAGCGACTTCTCGGTGCGCCTGCCCGCCAACCCGATGCTGGGCACGGTCGGCGTCGCCCCAGGCCGCCGCGAGGTACGGACGTCACTGGTGCCGAGCGACTTCGGTGGCAACATGGACACCCCGGAGATGACCGCAGGCGCCACCTGCTACCTGCGGGTCAACGTCGAGGGAGCGCTGTTCTCACTCGGTGACGGCCACTACCGGCAGGGCGAGGGCGAGTCGTGCGGGACCGCGGTCGAGGGTGCCATGCACGTGACGGCGATCGTCGACCTGGTCAAGGGCCGCGGTCCGGCGTGGCCGCGGCTGGAGACCGACACGCACCTGATGTGCATCGGATCCGGGCGGCCGCTCGAGGAGGCGTGGCGTGCGAGTCAGGTCGAGATGATCGGCTGGCTGGGGGAGTTGTACGGGCTCGACCGGCTCGATGCGTATCAGCTGCTGACCCAGATCTCGCAGGTGCCGATCGCCAACGTCGTCGACACGAACTACAGCGCCGTCACCAAGATCGACAAGCGGCTGCTGCCACCCGCACCCGCCTACGACGGCCTGCACGCCGAATTACGCCGCACCGCCAGTTCTCTCGGCTCCATCGACTACTGATCGGAACTCGGCACCATGGATCTTGGACTCTCCGGCAAGCGCTTCCTCGTCACCGGGGGCACCCGCGGCATCGGACGGGCCGTCGTCGACGGCCTGCTGGCCGAGGGCGCCGCGGTGGCCTACTGCGCCCGGACGCCCGACGCCGTGGCGACCACCCAGACGGAGTTGGCCGCCACGGGGTCGACCGTCATCGGCAGCGCCGTCGACGTGGGGGACCGCACCGCGCTCGCGGAGTGGGTGGCCGCCAGTTCCGAGGCACTCGGCGGCATCGACGGCGTGGTGGCGAATGTCAGCGCCCTGGCCATCCCGGCCAACGCGGAGAACTGGCGGACGAGTTTCGACGTCGACCTCATGGGCACCGTCGGCCTGGTGGAGGCGGCGCTACCACACCTGCTCGAGAGCGGAACGGGTTCGATCGTCACCATCTCGAGTGTGTCCGGACGCGAGATCGACTTCGCCGCAGGGCCATACGGGACCATGAAGGCCGCGATCATCCACTACACCCAGGGCTTGGCGTTCGACCTCGCGGGCAAGGGCGTCCGCGCCAACACCGTGAGCCCCGGCAACACCTACTTCCCGGGTGGGGTGTGGCCGTCCATCGAGCGCGACGACCCCGAACTGTTCGCGACCGCGCTCGGCCTCAACCCCACCGGGCGCATGGCAACCCCCGGCGAGGTCGCGAATGCCGTTGTCTTCCTGAGCAGTTCGGCCGCCAGCTTCATCACCGGCACAAACCTCGTGGTCGACGGCGCGCTCACCCGCGGCGTGCAGTTCTAGGCGCTGAACGAATAGTCCCGCAGCGGAAAGCGACGACTGCGTAGATAGGCCTCGAACGTGGTGGCAGGCCGCAGCGGGACGTCGCCGTTCTTGTCGAAGTAGTAGCTGTTGGCCTTGCTGCAGCTCTCCTGCCAGAAGATCTGGCGGTGCCGCTTGCGCATCATCTCGGCGAAGTAGCGGTCGTTGGCCTCCTGCGACACCTCGACCCGCGACGCCGACTGGTGTGCGGCCTGGCTCAGGCACCGCACGATGTGGCGCGTCTGCGCCTCGATCAGCGCGAAGTAGGACGACCCGACGTAGCCGTACGGACCCATCACGGAGAAGAAGTTCGGGAATCCCGGGATGCTGACGCCCTCGTAGGCTTGCATCCTGTTGCGTTCCCAGTAGTCCGCCAGCTCCACGCCGCCGCTTCCAGTGACGTCGAAGGTCACCGCGTCGACGTCCATCACCTTGAACCCGGTGGCGAGGATGAGCACGTCGACCTCGTGGGTGGTGCCGTCGGCGGTCGTGACGCCCGACGGCGTGACCTCGCGGATGGGCTCGGTCACCAGAGCCACGTTGTCGCGGTTGTACGTCGACAGGTAGGTGTTGTGGAATCCCGGGCGCTTGCAGCCGACGGCGTAACGCGGGGTCAGCTTGTCTCGCGTGACGGGATCGCGAACCTCGCGCTTGAGATAGGCCCGGCACAGCCGCTCGGCGCGGTCCGCCAGTGGGAACACGGTGTAGTACTGCGCGGAGATCGGGAACGTCAGTTCCACGTAGGCCTGGCTGATCAGCCGGTGCAGTGTCTTGCCGCCGGGGATCCGCATCGCCAGGCGCGCGGCAGCGGGCAGCGGGACGTCGAACTTCGGCAGGCACCAGATCGGCGTGCGTTGAAAGACGGTGAGGTGCTCCACCTTGGGTGCGATCTCCGGGATCACCTGCACGGCCGAGGCGCCGGTGCCGATGATGGCGACTCGCTTGCCCGTCAGGTCCTGGGTGTGATCCCAGCGCGCGGTGTGCATGGTGACACCGGCGAAGGTGTCGACGCCGTCGATGTCGGGCAGCTTGGGCACGGTGAGCACGCCGCTGGCGTTGATCAGGAAGCGCGCGGTCAGTGACCCGCCGTGTGCGAGATCCACGCGCCACGTGTCGTTCTCGTCGTCGAACACCGCCGCGGCGACGTGCATGCCGAACCGGATCCGGCGGCGCAGCCCGTACTTGTCCACACAGCGGTCGGCATAGCCCTTGAGTTCGCCGCCCTTGGCGTAGGTGCGCGACCAACTGGTGCTCTGCTCGAACGAGAACTGGTAGGAGAACGACGGGATGTCGACCCCGATGCCGGGATAGGTGTTCCAGTACCAGGTTCCGCCGGGCTCGGCGCCGGCCTCCAGGATGACGTAGTCGTGCAGGCCCGCCCGGTCCAGGGCGATGGCCGCGCCGATGCCGGAGAACCCGGCGCCCACGATGATCGTGTGGTGGTCGGGCGTGGTCATCGCGCGTCCCCCCCGGCCGGATGCAGCGCGGCCCGCAGTGCCGCGAGTCCGCGCTGGGTGGCCTCGGCCGCCGCAGGGGCCACCAATGCGAGGCTGACGAAGCCGTGCACCATGGTCGGCTCGTTGGACAGCTGAACGGGAACCCCTGCGGCGCCGAGTAATTCGGCGTACCTCCCGCCGTCGTCGCGCAGCGGGTCGTGCTCGGCGGTGCCGATGTACGCGGGCGGCAGACCCGCCAGCGTCGCGGCGTTCGCGGGCGCGAGATCGGTCGGCAGTGCGGCGGGATCGGTCATGTCCATCCCCGGCAGGTACCAGGTGAGGAACGCCGTGGTGACGTCGCGGTTGAGGATGGGCGCATCGGCGTTCTCGGTGAACGACGGCGCCGACAGGTCACCGACGACGACGGGGTACCAGAGCAGCTGGAACGCCAGCGGCGGCCCGCCTGCGTCACGCGCCCGCAACGCCATGACCCCCGCGAGGTTGCCGCCCGCGGAGTCGCCTGCCACGGCGATGCGGGCCGGGTCGCCGCCGAGTTCGGTCGCGTGGTCGGCGACCCACTGCAGTGCCGCCCACGCGTCCTCGACGCCCTCGGGGAAGGGATGCTCGGGCGCCAGGCGATAGTCCACCGACACGACGATGGCCTCGGCGCCCACGGCGTGCGCTCGGGCGACGTGATCGTGGGTGTCGAGGTCGCCGATGCACCAGCCGCCACCGTGGAAGAAGACGACGACGGGCAGGTGAGCGTGCTGGTCGACCGGCGGCCAGTAGATGCGGACCGGCACGTCGGTCAGGTCCCCGTGACCGACGACGCGAGCCTCGATGCGCAGGTCGGGCAGTATCTCCGGCGGCGGCTTGACTGCCCGGAACTTCTCGCGGGCGACGTCGACGCCGTCGGCGATCGTGAACTCCAGCGGCACCGCGTCCAGCACCATCTTCAGGATCGGGTCGATGTCGGGCCGCTGCCCGGGCGTCGTGCTCGCCGAGGTGTCCGTCACGGTCTCAACCTAGCGCGGCGCGCAGTGCCGCGAGCCCGCGTTGGGTCGCCTCGGTGGCCGCCGGAACGATGCCGGCGTAGCCGAGGTAGCCGTGCACCAGGCTCGCGGCATTGTGCACCTCCGCGGGCACCCCGGCGGCGGTCAGCAGTTCGCCGTAGCGGATGCCGTCGTCACGCAGTGGATCGTGGCCCGCCACCGCGATGTAGGCCGGTGCCAGGCCCGCCAGTGATTCGGCGCGGCCCGGGATCAGGGTGGCCGGTGCGTTGGACAGGTCGACGTGGCCTGCGTACCACCGGGAGAAGCCGCCGACGGAGACGGTGTCCAGGATCGGGGCGTTCGCGTTCTCGGTGAACGAGGGCAGGGTCACGTCCCACGTCGTGGCCGGGTACCAGAGCAACTGGAACCGCAGCTCGGGACCGTCGGCGTCACGGGCCAGTTGCGCGACGACCGCCGCGAGGTTGCCACCCGCGGAGTCGCCGGCCACGGCGATCCGCCTTGCGTCGGCGCCCAGTTCGTCGGCATGCTCGGCGACCCACCGCGTGGCGGCCCACACGTCGTCGACGGCAGCCGGATACGGGTGCTCCGGCGCGAGCCGGTAGTCGACGGCCACGACCAACGCGCCGGTCTCCGCGGCGTGGACCCTGGCGGCGCCGTCGTAGGTGTCGAGGTCGCCGACCACCCAGCCGCCGCCGTGGAAGAACATGACGATGGGCAGTGGCGACGTGCCCGCGTCGGCGGGCCGGTACAGCCGGATGGGTAGCGGGCCGCCGGGTCCGCCGATCTCGCGGTCCTCCGCCGTCACCTCCGGATGGACCTCGGGCCGCGGCACGTCGCGGAACCGCTGGCGGGTGGCCTCGGGGCCGCCCTCGGTCGTCAGCTGGAAGGGAACCGCTTCCAGTACCTTCTCCAGGATGGGGTCGAGTGGCATCGGGCTGACGGGAGCGTCGTCTGCGGGCATGGGCACAACGTACGCATCGTCGCGATCGCGCATCGCGTGGGTCGCCGCAGGCGTGGTCGGTGCGGCGTACGGCGTGTTCCTCGTCGTGACCGCCGCGCGGCTGCCCTCGGGCGCCGACCTCACGGGCCAGTTCGCCCTGCAGCCCGCGGTCAAGGCACTGACCGCCGTGCTGCTCGCAGTCGCCGCGCTCGGTCATCGGGTGGTGCGCGAACGTCGTTGGCTCGTCGCGGCTTTGGTGTTCTCCGCCGCGGGCGACTCCCTGCTCGCCGTCCCGTGGTGGGAGCCGTCGTTCGTGCTCGGCCTCGGCGCGTTCCTCGTCGCGCACCTGTGCTTCCTGGCCGCGTTGCTCCCGCTGGCCCGCCGCACCACCCCGCGGGTCGTGGCATGCGCCGTCCTCGTCGTCGCCTGCGTCGCCCTGCTCGTCTGGTTCTGGCCGCGCCTGGTCGCCGAGGGGATGGCCGTGCCGGTCACCCTCTACATCGTGGTGCTCGGCGCCATGGCCTGCGCGGCGCTGCTGGCCGACCTGCCCACGCCGTGGACGGCGCTCGGCGCGGTCTGCTTCGCGGTGTCCGACGGCATGATCGGCATCGGGAAGTTCGTGCTCGGTTCCGAGGCGCTCGCCGTCCCGATCTGGTTCGCGTACGCCGCGTCGATCCTGTTGATCACCGCGGGATTCCTGTTCGGTCGAGGACCTACGGCGTCGGCGGGCGCTGCTACACCGGCCGAGTGAGCACGACCAGACAGGCCGCCGAACACGAGCCGATCGCACGCGTGCTGCCCATGCTGTCGGTGCCGCATCTCGATCGAGAATTCGACTACCTGGTCAGCAGCGAGCAGTCCGACGACGCCCAACCGGGCGTGCGCGCCCGCGTCCGCTTCCACGGCAGGCTCGTCGACGCCTTCATCCTGGAACGGCGTTCGGACACCGACCACGTGGGCAAGCTGGGCTGGCTCGACCGCGTCGTGTCGGCCGAGCCGGTCCTGACCCCCGACGTCCGGCGCCTCGCCGAGGCCGTCGCGACCCGGTACGCCGGAACCCGGCCCGACGTCCTGCGGCTGGCCGTGCCGCCGCGCCACGCCAACGTCGAGAAGCAGGCCGTTCCCGAGCTGGCCCCGCTCGTCACCGCCGACGTCGATCCGGCCGGGTGGTCGGTGTACGGACGGGCCGAGGCCTTCCTGGCAGCACTCGCCGAGGGCCGGGCGGCGCGCGCGGTGTGGCAGGCGCTGCCGGGGGAGCAGTGGGCCGATCGGCTGGCCGAGGCGGGGGCGGCGGTGGTCAACTCAGGCCGGGCCGCGCTGGCCGTCCTGCCCGACCAGAGCGACGTCGACGCGCTGCACGCCGCCGCGTCCCGGCACGTCGACCCGACCAGGGTGGTCGCGCTGTCGGCCGGGCTCGGCCCCGCCGAGCGGTACCGCCGCTGGCTGGCCGTGCTGCGCGGCGGCGCGCGCTTCGTGATCGGCACCCGCAGTGCGGTGTTCGCACCGGTCGCCGACCTCGGACTGGTCATGGTGTGGGACGACGGTGACGACAGCCTCGCCGAACCGCGCGCACCGTACTCGCACGCCCGCGAGGTCGCGATGCTGCGCGCCCACCAGGTGCGCTGCGCGGCGCTGATCGGCGGGTACTCGCGGACCGCCGAGGCCCAGGCCCTGGTGCGGTCCCGGTGGGCACACGACCTGGTGGCCACCCGCCCACAGGTGCGGGCCAGGGCGGCGCGGGTCGTCGCCATCGAGGACAGTGCCCATGCGCAGGAGCGCGACCCGGCGGCGCGGACGGCACGGCTGCCCACGATGGCGCTCGACGCCGCTCGCTCCGCCCTGAAGGCAGGCGCGCCCGTGCTGGTGCAGGTGCCCCGCCGCGGATACGTGCCCGCACTCGCGTGCGGACGCTGCCGGACCATCGCCCGCTGCAGGCACTGCACCGGGCCGCTGTCACTGCCCGACCGGGACACGACCGGCGCGGTGTGCCGCTGGTGCGGCCGGCACGAACCCGCACTCCGGTGCGCCCGCTGTGGGTCGGACGCCGTGCGGGCCGTCGTGGTCGGTGCCAGGCGCACCGCGGAGGAACTCGGCAGGGCCTTCCCGGGCACCACCGTCGTCACCTCGGGCGGCGACGCCGTGCTCGCGACGGTCCCGGACACCCCCGCCCTCGTGGTCGCGACGCCGGGCGCCGAACCCGTTGCCCCGGGCGGATACGGCGCCGCGCTGCTGCTCGACGGATGGGCGCTGCTCGGCAGGCAGGACCTGCGCGCGGGGGAGGACGCGCTGCGCCGGTGGATGGCCGCGGGCGCGCTGGTGCGGCCGCGGTCCGAGGGCGGCGTGGTCGCCGTCGTCGCCGAGTCGGCGATCCCGACGGTGCAGGCACTCGTCCGGTGGGATCCCGTCGCGGCGGCCGAGGCCGAACTCGACGCGAGGACCGAGGTCGGGCTGCCGCCCGCCGCGCACATGGCGGCCATCGACGGCGACGTCGCGTCTGCGGCCGCGCTGATCGACACCGCGACACTGCCGGAGGGGGCCGAGGTCCTGGGGCCGGTGGACCTGCCGCCCGGTGCTCGTCGCCCCGCGGGCGAACCGGTCGACGGGCCGGTCATCCGCATGCTCGTCCGGGTGCCACGCGAGCAGGGCCTCGAATTGGCCGCGGCATTGCGCAAGGCCACCGGCGTGGCCAGTGCCCGCCACGACGGAGCGCCCGTTCGCGTACAGATCGACCCGCTGCACATAGGGTAAGGCGTCCAAACCCGGGAGGTGACGTGCGCAGGATCCTCGGCTGGTCGCTCCTCCTCGGGCTCATCGCCCTCGGACTGCTGTGGCCGCTGGCGTTCGGTTCGGGCTCGGCCGCAGGCCCCGCCGACGACCCCGTGGTGATCACCGACTACCGCGCCGACTTCACCGTCGGCGCCGACGGCGACCTCACCGCGGTCGAGACGATCACCGGTGACTTCCCGTCCGGACGGCACGGCATCTTCCGGTACTGGGACGTCGCCAACCCCAACGAGCCGTCCGTGCGGCAGACCCCGGAGATCACGTCGATCCTCCTCGACGGCGAGCCCGTGGACTACCAGATGCTCTGGGAGGACGCCGACCGCTTCCGCGTCGCCAAGATCGGCGACCCTTACAGCACGCTATGGCCCGGCGCCCACACCTACGAGATCCGGTATGCCATCGACGGAGTGCTAGACCCCGGTTCGACCGGATCGGATCGCCGGTTCGCCACCGACGTCGGTCGACCCGACTCGGAATCCGCGTTCTTCTGGAACGTCGTGGCGCCGTCGTGGAACAACGAGATCGAGCGCGTGCGCATCCGCGCCACCATGCCCGGCGACGTGACCGGTGCCCGGTGTGCGGTCGGGTTCGGGGTCGGGCGCCCGTGCACCGGCCTGACCCTCGACGGCGACACCGTCGAGTTCTCGGCGACCGACCTGCCACCGCGCACGCCGGTGACCTTGCGGGCAGGGGTGGACGTGCCGACGCCGCAGCGCGTCGAGCTGCCGTGGTCGCAGCCCTGGGACCGCGTGTTCGGCCAGTCCGTCGTCACCGCGGCGTGGGTGCTCGGCATCGCGGTCGCCGCAGGCGCGGCGGGCTACCTCTGGTACCGCACCACGGTGGAGCCGGTGCCCGGGTCGCCCGTGCAGTACGAACCACCGCCCGGGCTCGGCCCCGTGCAGACCGAGTACGTCCGCACCGAGCGCGTGCCCTGGAACGGGTTGACGGCCACCCTGTTTCACCTCGCCGAACGCAACCTGGTCGAACTGCGTCAGGTGAGCAATGCGCAGTGGAACGTGCGGGGCATCGCCGAGCGCAAGGACTGGATCGACGTCGACCCGGTGGGCGTGGCGGTCGGTTCGACGCTCAAGGTGATGGGCCGGGGAACGGTCTTCGAGGCGAGGAAATCGGCCAAGGCGGGAGCGAAGCTGCAGAAGGCGAAGACCGAAATGGCCGAAGCAGTCCGCAAGTGGGCGCGCGACGAGGGGCTGATCGTGCCGCGCAGGAAGGAACTGTGGATCCGTTCGGCCAACGCCGTCGCCGCCATCCTCGCGCTGTGCGGCTTCTTCCGATGGGGCTTCCCGACGACGATGTGGGGCCTGCCGTTCGCGGCGTTCTTCGCACTCACCGTCGGGGCGTGGGCCGCAGGCGTCGGCACGCGGCGCACCGAGGCGGGCCGCCAACTGTGGTCGCGCGCCGAGGGTTTCCACCGGCTGCTGTCGACGGACTCCGCGGAGACGCGCTTCGACTTCGCCGCACGCAAGGACCTCTACACCGCCTACGTTCCCTACGCCGTGGCGGCGGGTAGCGCGGCGGCGTGGGCGCGCAAGTACGAGACCACGATGGGAACCGTTGCCCCGCAGCCCGTCTGGTATCAGTCCTCGTCGAGTTCGGGCGACGGTGACTCGTCGTTCGGCTCGGGCGGCGGGGCGGACTTCGACGGGTTCGAGTCGGCGCTGTCCTCGTCGATCGGCGCGTACACCGCGTCGCAGGTGTCGTCGTCCTCGGGCAGTTCGAGCGGTAGCAGTTCGAGCAGCAGTAGTGGCGGTGGCGGTGGCGGCGGTGGGGGAGGAGGTGGCGGCTCGTGGTGACCGCGGTCCTCGTCCTCGTCCTGGTGCTGCTATCGCTGGTGCTGGTCGGCTTCGTGGTGGGCTACAACAAGATTCGGTCCGCCGACGTCCGAGTCGCCGAGGCGCTGGCGGGTATCGACGTCGAGCTGACCCGGCGCGCATCGCTGATCCCGAGCCTGGTGCACACGGTGGAGACCTTCGCCGCGCACGAGCGGACGCTGCTCGAACGGGTCGTGACGGCGCAGAACGCACTGACGTCGGCGACCGGCGGCACGTCGGTGGCTCAGCGCAGTGCCGCCGAACGCGACCTCGACGACGCGGTGGGCCGGCTGCTCGCCGCCGGCCGCGCGCAGCCGCAGTCCGCGGCGTCGGAGAACTTCCTGAACCTGCAGGAGAACCTCGCCGACACCGAGAAGACGCTGGCGTTCGCGCGCCAGTACTACAACGACGCCGTCGCTACCCTGAACCGACTGGTCGGCACCATCCCGTGGCTGCTCGTCGCCCCGCTGGCAGGCGTCGGCGAACGCGAGTATTACCAGATGCCAGGCTGAGACGTACACGGCCGAGACATCCAGACTCCAGATCCGAGGACGAAGACCCACCATGCGAATCGTGTTCGCAGGCACGCCCGAGCCTGCACTGCCGTCCCTGCGCCGCCTGATCGACTCGCCGCGCCACGACGTGGTGGCCGTGCTGACCCGGCCGGACGCGGCGTCCGGCCGACGCGGCAAGCCCGCGCCGTCGCCGGTCGCGGCGCTGGCACTCGCGGAGGGCATTCCCGTGCTGCGTCCCGAGCGGCCCAACTCCGAGGAATTCGTCGCCGAGCTGGCCGGCTACGCGCCCGACTGCTGCGCCGTCGTCGCCTACGGTGCGCTCCTGCGTGACGGGCTGCTGGCCGTGCCCCGCCTCGGATGGATCAACCTGCACTTCTCGGTGCTGCCCGCATGGCGGGGCGCGGCGCCGGTCCAGGCCGCGATCGCGGCGGGCGACACCGTCACCGGCGCAACGACGTTCCAGATCGAACCGAGCCTCGACTCGGGCCCCGTCTTCGGCGTCGTGACCGAGACGATCCGGCCGACCGACACCGCGGGCGATCTGCTGGGACGGTTGGCCGACTCGGGCGCGGGCCTGCTCGAGTCCACCCTCGACGGCATCGACGACGGATCGTTGACCGCCGTGCCGCAACCCAGCGAGGGCGTGACCGTCGCCCCGAAGATCACCGTCGAGGAGGCGCGCGTGCGATGGGATCTGCCCGCCCACGTGGTCGACCGCAGGATCCGGGCCGTGACGCCCAATCCGGGAGCCTGGACCACGATCGGCGACCTGCGCGTCAAGCTGGGACCGGTGACCCCGACCGAACGGGAAGCCCTGTCGCCCGGTGACATTCGGGCCGACCGGGAGGGAGTGCACGTGGGTACGGCCTCGTCGCCGGTGCGGCTCGGGTGGATACAACCGCCCGGCAAGAAACCGATGGCTGCGGCCGACTGGGCCCGTGGCGCCCGCCTCGACGACACGGCGCGGGCCTCGTGAGCCGGCCGGACCGGGGACGCGGCCCCCGCCGCCCGACCCGTCGCACACCACTGGATCCCGCGCGCCGGGTCGCCTACGACACCCTGCGTGCGGTGACCGAACGGGACGCCTACGCCAACCTGACGCTGCCCGCACTGTTGCGCGAACGGAACATCACCGACCGCGACGCCGCGTTCGCCACCGAACTCGCCTACGGCACCTGCCGCAGCCTCGGCGTCCTCGACGCGGTGATCGCCGCGGCGTCGGGGCGGCCCGTCGATCAGATCGACGGCGTCCTGCTGGACCTGCTGCGGCTCGGCGCCTACCAGTTGCTGCGCACCCGGGTCGACGCGCACGCCGCGGTCGACACCACCGTCGAGCAGGCGGCCATCGAAGTCGACACCCCCCGTGCGGGTTTCGTCAACGGCGTGCTGCGGTCGATCTCCAAGCGCGACGAGCAGTCCTGGATGGCGGAGTTGGCCCCGTCGGCCGAGAAGGACCCGGTGGGGCATCTGGCGTTCACCCACTCGCACCCGCGGTGGATCGCGCAGTGCTTCGCCGACGCGCTGGGCGCCGACGCGGCCGAACTCGAGGACCTGCTGAGCAGTGACGACCACCGGCCCGTCGTGCACCTCGCGGCCCGGCCGGGGATCCGAACCTCCGAGGAGCTGGCGGCCGCGGTGGACGGGACGCCCGGCCGCTACTCGCCGTATGCGGTGTACCTGGCCGGTGGTGATCCCGGTCTGCTGGCGCCGGTACGCGACGGCGAGGCACTGGTGCAGGACGAGGGCAGCCAACTCGTCGCGCGCGCACTGACATTGGCGCCCGTGGAGGGGGATGGCGGCCGGTGGCTCGACCTGTGCGCGGGCCCGGGTGGGAAGACGGCACTGCTGGCCGCGATCGCCGCGGGCGCCGGCGCACGCGTGACGGCGGTGGAGCCGACCCCGCATCGGGCGGACTTCGTCGAGCGCAATACCAAGGGTCTCGACGTGGAGGTGCTCCGCGTCGACGGGCGCGACACCGGGTTGCCCGCCGCGTCCTTCGACCGCGTCCTGGTCGACGCGCCGTGCACCGGTCTCGGTGCGCTGCGTCGCCGTCCCGAGGCGCGCTGGCGGCGTCAGCCCGGTGACGTGCCGCCGCTGGTCAAGCTGCAGCGCGAACTGCTCGCCTCGGCCATCGCGCTGACCCGCCCCGGCGGCGTGGTGCTCTACGCCACCTGTTCGCCGCACCTGGCCGAGACGGTCGGGGTGGTCGCCGACGCGGTGCGCCGTCATCCCGTCGAGCCAATCGACACCTGGCCGTTGTTCGACCCCGTGGTCGGCAAGGGCAGCCACGTCCAGCTGTGGCCGCACCGCCACGGCACGGACGCGATGTTCGCCGCCGCGCTGCAAGTGCGATGAGCGCTCGCGCGAAGAGCCCCAAGTAGGGTGACCGCCATGGCTGGCCAATCTCCCGTCGCTTCGCTCGCCCAGGCACCTCTGATCGCGCCGTCGATCCTCGCCGCGGACTTCGCCAGACTGGCCGACGAGACGGCGGCCGTGCACGGCGCCGACTGGCTGCACGTCGACGTCATGGACAACCACTTCGTGCCGAACCTGACGCTGGGCCTGCCGGTCGTCGAGAGTCTGCTGAAGGTCACCGACATCCCGATGGACTGTCACCTGATGATCGAGGACCCGGCACGATGGGCGCCGCCGTACGCCGAGGCAGGCGCCTACAACGTGACGTTCCACGCCGAGGCCACCGACGATCCCCGCGCCGTGGCCCGCGACATCAGGGCGGCAGGCGCGCGGGCAGGCCTCAGCGTGAAGCCGGGTACGCCGATCGACCCCTATCTCGAGATCCTGCGCGACTTCGACACCCTGCTGGTGATGTCGGTCGAGCCGGGCTTCGGCGGTCAGAAGTTCATGCCCGAGGTCCTGGCCAAGGTGGCGGCAGTGCGCGCGCTGGTCGACGCGGGGGAGTTGACCGTGGTGGTCGAGATCGACGGCGGCATCAACGCCGACACGATCGAGGCGGCCGCGGAGGCCGGCGTGGACTGCTTCGTCGCGGGGTCGGCGGTCTACAGCGCAGCGGACCCGGCCGAGGCCGTGGCGTCGCTGCGACGGCGGGCCGCCGCCGCGTCACCGCATCTGTCGTGAGCGGTGCCGAGGCCGCCATGCGGCGCGCCATCGAGCTGTCCGAGCAGGTCAAGGGATCGACCTACCCGAACCCACCGGTCGGTGCGGTGATCCTCGATCGCGACGGTGAGATCGCCGGCGTCGGCGCCACGGAACCGGTGGGTGGTCCGCACGCCGAGGTGCTCGCCTTGCGCCGCGCCGGCGAGCGGGCGGTCGGCGGTACCGCGGTGGTGACGCTCGAGCCGTGCAACCACCACGGGCGGACCCCGCCGTGCGTCGACGCACTGCTCGCGGCCGGGGTGGCGAGTGTGGTGTACGCCATCGCCGACCCCAATCCGGCGGCTGCCGGCGGTTCGGCCCGGCTCGCCGACGGCGGCGTCCGGACCGAGGCGGGGCTGCTGGCCGACGAGGCCGCCGGGGGTCCGCTGCGCGAGTGGCTGCACAAGCAGCGCACCGGTCGCCCGCACGTGACGTGGAAGTACGCCACCAGCGTCGACGGCCGCAGCGCCGCAGCAGACGGCAGCAGCCAGTGGATCACCAGCGAGGCGTCCCGCGCCGACGTGCACCGGCGCAGGGCCGTGGTCGACGCGATCGTGGTCGGAACCGGCACCGTGTTCACCGACGACCCGACGCTGACCGCCCGGCTGCCCGACGGGAGCCTCGCCGCCCGGCAACCGCTTCGGGTCGTCGTCGGCCAGCGTGAGGTGTCCTCCGAGGCGCGGGTCCTCAACGACGACTCGCGCACCATGGTGATCCGCACCCGGGATCCGTGGGAGGTCGTGCGGGCGCTGTCCGACCGCACCGACGTCCTGCTCGAGGGTGGGCCCACGCTGGCCGGTGCGTTCCTGCGCGCCGGGGCGATCGACCGGATCCTCGCCTACGTCGCCCCGATCCTGCTCGGCGGGCCGATTGCGGCCGTCGACGACGTGGGCGTGCTGACCATCAGCAACGCCCAACGGTGGCGCTTCGACGGCACCGAGCGGATCGGTCCGGACCTGCGGTTGAGCCTGGTGCCGACCTGACCTGATGCCGCCCCTCGGGGTGACGTGGAATTCCTTTGCGCGCCACTGTGACTGGCGTCACTCGTGGATCGCGGCGAGTTGGGGGACTCGTTACCAGTTCGAGACTCCATCCGCCTTCGGTGACACCGATCGCCCGAGTAGGGCTCGGTAGAATCGAAGGCGTGTTCGGATGCACGTCACCGACACTGACATCGCGCCTTACCGACGACGTTGCGCGGACGTAAGCACGAGAAGAGGACGACGAGCATGACTGCTCTGCAGGACTGGATCACCCTTCGCCCGGTCGATCAGGGCGCCATCATGGAGATGGTGTGCCGCCCGTTGCGCGCAGTGCTGAACTCCTCGGGTCCGGTGGACCCGAAGGAGTTCAAGCTGCAGCAACCGGGCATCGAGCGCTGCTGAGCGCGGCGCCCGACTCCTAGCGGGTGGCCCGGACGGCCTCGGTTGCCTCATCCGGGTTCGCGTCCGGGTCATCCGCAGGAATCTCAGCGGACTCGTTCTTCCCGCTGATGAACAATCCCAGCAGCGCACCCACCACGCAGACGACCGCGGTGATCGCGAAGATCTCGCCGTACTGCATGGCATAGGCCACCCGGTAGTTGTCGGCCTGAATCCTGATGGTGTCCAACAGGTTTCCCCCGGGAGCGGACTTCGGCAGGCTCTGCAGGTGCTGGTTGAACCGGTACAGACCCCACGCCGACAGTGCCGCGACGCCGACCAGCATGCCGGTCATGCGGGCTACGACCACCAGCGACGACGCGATGCCGTGCTGCGGCGCAGGCACCACGCGCAGCGCCGCCGAGGTCAGCGGTCCGATCACGATGCCCAGCCCGAAGCCGGCCAGCGCGAGGTCCACGTCCATCGTCGGGAGCGTGAACAACCCGAAGTCGTGTCGCGCGGCGAGCAGGTCGACGGGCCACTGCGAGATCAGCCAGTAGGCGAACGCCGCGATCACGAGGCCTGCGAACGCCACGACGCGGTCGCCGACGCGGGTGGCGATCCATCCGCCGAGTAGGGCGCCGACGGGCAGCGCGACCAGGAACCGCATGAGCAGGAATGCCGCCTCGTTCTGGTCGAGGGACAGCACGGCCTGGCCGAAGAGTTCGACGTTGACCAGCGTCACCATCAGCGCGGCCCCTGCGGCGAACGACGCACCGAGGGCACACAGGAACGGCCGGAAGTGCACGCCCACGGGGTCGATCAGCTTGGTCTTGGCGATCTTCTCCCAGACGAAGAAGGCGACCGTCGCGACGGCTGCTCCGCACAGCAGGATCCAGCCGCCCTCGGGCAGCACCTGCTTGCCGTCCGGGGCGGGGTTGTAGAGCCCGAACACGACGAGCACCAGCACGATCGCCAGCAGGACTCCGCCGATGACGTCGATCTTCTCGGGTGGGCCCTGGGTCTTCTGCTTCGCCGGGACGCTGAAGTGGATCATCACCATGGCGACGACCGCCATCGGCACGTTGATCCAGAACACGTCGCGCCAGCTGTTGAGTGCCCACACCACGGCGATGCCGTAGAGCGGGCCGAGCACGCTGCCCAACTCCTGTGCCGCGCCGATGCCGCCGAGAACGGCGGCCCGCTTGCGTTCGGCCCACAGGTCGGCGGCCAGCGCGAGCGTGACGGGCAGCAGTGCGCCGCTGGCGACACCCTGCACGACGCGCCCGATGACGAGCATCGTGAGATCGCCCGACATCGCGGTGATGATCGAGCCGACGGCGAACCCGGCGAGGCTGATCTGCAGCAGCAGCTTGCGCCCGAACCTGTCGGACGCGCGGCCCAGCAGCGGCATCGCCGCGATGTAGCCCACCAGGTAACCGGTGATGATCGGCGCGACCCGCTGGATCTGGTTGATCGGGATCTGGATGTCGATCATCACATCGCGGATGATCGTGATCACGACGTAGGTGTCGAGCGCTCCGAGGAGCACCGCGAGACCGCCTGCGCTGATGGCGATCCGGCGACTGGTCGCCGATCCGGACGACTGGGTGGTGGCTTGGTGTGCCATCACACCGCGGGCTTGGTGACGGTGACGGGCTTACCCCAGTCAGAACTCGTCATCTGGATGCTCGTGTCCGGCGTCGGGTCGATCTTGACCTGCACCAGCTGGTGATCGCCGTCCTCCTGTATCCAGGCAGTGCCAGGAACGGGTCCTGTGGCCTTCAGCTGCGGGGCGATCTTGTTGACTGCGTCGGCGCTGACATTGCCCGATATCTTCACCGCATCGACGCCGCTGACGTTCTCGCGGCCCTCGGTCTTGGCGTCGGAGAAGTTCGCGATGACGTTGGCCAGACCGGTGTCGGGTCGCAGGAGCGCCGCAACGTCGTAGATGTCCGCGGCCGGACCGAAGTCCTGCCAGCTGTCCGGCGTGATCGCTCCGTAGAGCAGGTTGTCGGCGACGACGAAACCGACGCCCTCGAGCTTCTGGCCGAGGAACACGATGTCCGCCTTGCCGGCCGCTGCGACCGCTGGGGTCAGGGTGAGATCACCGTCGAGCGACGCGATGGGCAGTTCCTTTATCTCACCCGTGGTGGTCAGCTGCAGGTGAACGCTCTGCTGGGCCTTGGTGGTGTCGGCCGACTGTTGGAGCAGCGTGGCCGCTTCGGGGAGTGGGGCATCGGACGCCTTGTCGGACGACGAACACCCTGCAACGAGCAGGGTGGCGGTGACGAGGGCGGTGATCAGGGATCGGACGGCAAGCCGGGGGCGCGTCTGCATGCTTGCATCGTAGAGGGTCGGGCTCGGTGATCAGGTTCCCCGGGCTACGGCTGTGAGGGTTGCCATGGTCCGTGATCAGCGATTCTGACTAGCCTGGAGACGTGTTCACGGGAATCGTCGAAGAACTGGGTGAGGTCGTCGGCAAGGAGGAACTGGTCGATGCCGCGCGCTTCGTCATCCGCGGACCGCTGGTGACCGCCGATGCCGGTCACGGTGATTCGATCGCCGTCAACGGCGTCTGTCTGACCGTCGTGGAGGTGCGCGCCGGCGGCGAGTTCACCGCCGACGTCATGGCCGAGACCCTCAACCGGTCCAGCCTCGCCGGTGTCGACGTCGGCAGCCGGGTCAACCTGGAGCGCGCCGCTGCCGTCAACAGCAGGCTCGGCGGACACATCGTGCAGGGCCACGTCGACGGCACCGGCCACGTCGTCTCCCGGTCGCCGTCGGAGAACTGGGAGATCGTGCGGATCTCGGTGCCCGCGACGCTGTCACGCTACGTCGTCGAGAAGGGGTCGATCACCATCGACGGGGTGTCGCTGACCGTGTCGGCACTGGGTGACGACTGGCTGGAGGTGTCGCTGATCCCGACGACGCTGGGGCTCACGACGCTCGGACGCGCGGAGATCGGCACCCCGGTCAATCTGGAGGTCGACGTGATCGCCAAGTACGTCGAGCGACTGCTCAACAGCAGGGACGCGTAGCGGACTCGACAGCCGGTCCCAACCCGGTGGTCGGGCGCGGCAATAACTCACCCGTCTCAGTGGTTCATACTGAAGTCGGTTCACAAGGTCCAGGACGCCCCGGACGGCACCGCGCGATCGACGCGGTGAGCACCGGTGGCGGCCCCTTCGAAGTAGGTGACGTAGATGACGAGGCTTGATTCCGTCGAGCGGGCGATAGCCGACATTGCTGCCGGCAAGGCCGTGGTCGTCATCGACGACGAGGACCGCGAGAACGAGGGCGACCTGATCTTCGCGGCCGAGAAGGCCACGCCGGAGCTGGTGGCGTTCATGGTGCGCTACACCTCGGGTTATCTCTGCGTGCCGCTCTCGGGCGAGGTCTGCGACCGGCTGGGCCTGCTGCCCATGTACGCGGTGAACCAGGACAAGCATCAGACGGCCTACACCGTCACCGTCGACGCCAAGCAGGGCGTGGGCACGGGCATCTCGGCGTCCGACCGCGCCACCACCATGCGGCTGCTGGCCGATCCGTCGTCGAAGGCCGACGAGTTCACCAGGCCCGGTCACGTCGTGCCGCTGCGCGCCAAGGACGGCGGCGTGCTGCGCAGGCCCGGCCACACCGAGGCCGCCGTCGACCTGGCCCGGCTGGCCGGTCTGCAGCCCGCGGGCACGATCTGCGAGATCGTCAGCCAGAAGGACGAGGGCGCGATGGCCCAGACCGACGAGCTGCGCGTCTTCGCCGACGACCACGACCTGGCCCTGATCTCGATCGCCGACCTGATCGAGTGGCGCCGCAAGCACGAACGCCACGTCGAGCGCATCGCCGAGGCCCGCATCCCCACCCGCTACGGCGAGTTCCGCGCCGTCGGCTACACCAGTATCTACGAGGACGTCGAGCACGTGGCGCTGGTGCGCGGCGACATCGCGGGACCCGAGGGCGACGGCCACGACGTGCTGGTCCGCGTGCACTCCGAGTGCCTGACCGGCGACGTGTTCGGGTCACGCCGGTGCGACTGCGGCCCCCAGCTCGACGCGGCGCTGGCCATGGTCGCCCGCGAGGGCCGCGGCGTCGTGCTCTACATGCGCGGCCACGAGGGCAGGGGCATCGGCCTCATGCACAAGCTGCAGGCCTACCAGCTGCAGGACGCGGGCGCCGACACCGTGGACGCGAACCTCAAGCTGGGTCTGCCCGCCGACGCACGCGACTACGGCATCGGTGCGCAGATCCTCGTCGACCTGGGCATCCGGTCGATGCGGCTGCTCACCAACAACCCGGCCAAGCGCGTCGGACTCGACGGGTACGGGCTGCACATCATCGAGCGGGTCCCGCTGCCGGTGCGCGCCAACTCGGAGAACATCCGATACCTCATGACCAAGCGCGACCGGATGGGTCACGACCTGTCCGGGCTCGACGACTTCGACGAGTCGGTCCGCATGGACGGCTACGACGAGGCGGTCTACATGCTGGGGGACCGGTTGCCCCCGACGGCCGACGAGACCGGTGGCGCGCCGTGAGCAGCTCGGACGGAGTACGAACATGAGCGGTAGTGGGGTGCCGGACATGCCGGCCATCGACGCCTCGGACGTGAGCCTCGCAATCGTCGCCAGCACCTGGCACGACACGATCTGCAACGCGCTGCTCGACGGCGCGGTGCGCACCGCGAAGGACTCCGGCGTGGTCGAACCCACGGTGGTCCGCGTGCTCGGCGCAATCGAGATCCCGGTGGTCGCCCAGGCTCTCGCAGCCAAGCACGACGCCGTCGTGGCGCTCGGCGTGGTGATCCGGGGCCAGACCCCGCACTTCGACTACGTGTGCGACGCGGTCACCCAGGGACTCACCCGGGTGTCACTCGACGAGTCCACCCCGGTCGCCAACGGCGTACTCACCGTGAACGACGAGCAGCAGGCGATCGACCGTGCCGGCCTGCCCGGCTCCAGCGAGGACAAGGGCGCGCAGGCGGCGGCCGCCGCGTTGTCGACCGCGGTGACACTGCGGGAGATCCGCGGCTCGTGACCGACTCCGGCCGCTGGGATCTGGAGGTGCGTCCGCACCTCACGCCGTACTTCGCCTACGGCGCAGCGTTTCTCATCGCCGCTGCGCACATCACGGTGGGGTTCCTGCTCAAGATCGGCTCGAGCGGCGTGATCTTTCGGACGGCCGACCAGGTGGCGATCGCCCTGCTGGGCATCATCATCGGCGGCCTCGTCCTGCTCTTCGCCCGGCCCCGGCTGCGGGTGGGCAGCGAGGGCATCGCCGTCCGGAACCTGTTGACGTACCGGTTGATTCCCTGGTCCGAGGTGGTGGACGTGTCGTTCCCGCCAGGGACGCGGTGGGCCCGGGTCGACCTCCCCGACGACGAGTACGTCCCGGCGATGGCGATTCAGGCAGTCGACAAGATGCGCGCCGTGGAGTCGATGGACCGGGTGCGCGAGCTGATGGCGCGCTACCGCACCGATGTCAGCCGACGTTCAGACGCATCGTGACCTCGTCGGGGTTGCCCGCGGTGACGGTGGCGTCCATGGTGAACCCGAGGTCCTGATACACGCCGAGCGCGACGTCGTTGTCCTCCTCGACCCGCAGCGTGACGGTGCGCATCCGTTCATCGCGCGCCCAGTCGACGGCCGCAGTGACCAGTTCGTGAGCGAGCCCGCGCCGCCGCGCAGACGGTTCCAGCCACAGCGAGTACAGGTACGCCGAGTCGGCGCTCTCCCGCTGCACGCCGATCAGGCCCACCATGCGGTCGTCGAGGACCGCGGCGAACTGGGTGTGCGCCCGCAATCTGCGCCGCCACTGCGCCGCCGTGAAGGCCTCCTCGCTGCGGTACTGCCGGTCCTGGGCGCCGAGGGTGTCGCGCAGTGCCCGCAGGCGCACGGCCGCGAAGGCGCGCCACTGTTCCTCGGTCAGCCTGACCACGCTCGGTGCCGTCACCGGGTGCCTAGGCGCCGGCGCTCGTCGGGCCGCACGGCCGCGTTCGTCGCGTGCGATAGAATTCGCTGATAGTGAGGGCTTTTGGATCGGACGCGGGCATGACGGCGGCAGTGGACGTGTCGTCCCCGTCTGGGTCCCGCTCGACGCACTCGATACCCGAGATCGTTACTCCGCTTCTGCCTGTGACGCAAGTCATCACCCACCTCGGCACCAACCCGATGCTGACCATGCCCGTCGTCGTCGGCGTGGAACCCGACGTCGACGCAGCGTGGCACCGGCTCGCCGAGGTCGCCGACTTCTTCGGCATCGCGATGCCTGGGCTGGACGACTTCCGGGTGGCGGTGCTCGAGCAGCTGCCGGTCACCCGACCCGTCGGCACGCTGCTGGCGGTCACCGCCACGGTGTTCGACGTGGACGGGCAAAGCCGGGTGGTCGTCGCGAGCGAACCGGTCGAGCCCGTGCGACCGGCACCCGTGCGCATCGGCCGCTGCGATGCCGTCGGCCTGGTCCCGCGTTCGGCCGATCCGGTGTGGCGCCGGATGGCGGGACGCACCACCAGCAGGGGTCATCTCGACCAGTTCCAGCGGTGGCTGGCCGATCAGGGTTGGGTCGACGCCGTTCCCGTTGCCGTACCGCATGCCAAGCCGTCCGACGCGCCGTACCTCGGTGCGCTGGTCGTCGAGACCGCCGCCGGGCTGTCCGGAATCGAGGATCCGGAGCCTGCTTCACTGCTGGACCAGCTCGCCGCCTGCGGCGTCATTGCGAACGTCGATGGAACCGGTCGCGTGCCCGCCGACGTGACCCGGGCGTGGTGGGTCTCACCGCGCTTCCTCATCCATCCCGTGGCCGACCTCGACGGTACGAGCCTCCCGGCGCACGGCGCCCCGCCCTTCGTGGAGCAACGATGACCGAGCACTTCGACCCAGACGCCTACCGGGCGTTCAGCATCGACGGTTACGACCTGACCGATGGCAGGTTCACCGCGCGGTACTCGCTCCGCGGCCGCGACGGGACCGACGACGTCCACTTCGCCGAGGTCGTTGACTTCGGGACCGACCTGCCGGGCCGGGCCGACGACCGCCTGCTCCGTCTGCTCGCGCTGACGTGCTCGCCGAGCTACTACAAGGCGGCTGTCCCGCCGGCCATCGAGATCGGCTTCCCGACAGCGGAATTCGAGAAGCAGTACCTGCGCGAACTCATTGCGGGCGGACTCGGCGAGTTCGCCTACCGCAGCTCGCTGCCGTCGGCGTTGACGCCCGACGTCGTCGGACCCGACGCGCCGACGGACCGGCCCGCCCCCGGGGATCCCGACGGCTTCGACGCCACGGCCAGGCCGCTGGTGCCCGTCGGCGGCGGCAAGGACTCGGTCGTCACCATCGAACTGCTCAAGCGCCACGGCTTCGACCCGATGCTGTTCAGCGTCAACGAGTTCGACCCGATCGACCGGTGCATCGAGATCAGCGGTCTCGACAGCACCCGGGTCCGGCGCTCGATCGACCGGACGCTCATCGACCTCAACTCCCGCGGTGCGTACAACGGGCACGTCCCGGTGACGGCGATCAACAGCGTGATCGGGTTGATCGTGGCCGACGCCAGGGGATTGGGCCCCGTCGTGTTCTCCAACGAGCGGTCCTCCAACGTCGGCAACGTGCAGTGGCTGGGTCGCGACGTCAATCACCAGTGGTCCAAGAGCATCTCCTACGAGACGCTGCTGCGCACGACCCTTACCGAGCACGGCATGAACCCCGACCGGTACTTCTCGCTGCTGCGGGCACTCTCGGAGTCCGAGATCGCCGACCGGTTCCGTGACTTCCCCCAGTACTTCGGCGCGTTCATCAGCTGCAATCGCCCGTTCGCTCTCGATCCCGGCCGACGGGCCGCATCGTGGTGCGGGCACTGCCCGAAGTGCCTGTTCGTCTTCCTGCTCATGGGACCTCGGCTCGGCCGCGTCCAGCTGGAGAAGATCTTCGGCCGCAACGTCCTGCAGGACACCGACAATCAGCCAGGGGTCGAGGACATCGTCGGCCTCGGCGCACACAAGCCGTTCGAGTGCGTCGGCGAGTACTACGAGGCGGCCGAGGCGATGCTCGCGATCCTCGACGACGGTGAATGGGGCGGTCTGCCGCTCGTCGAGGCCGTGCGGCCGCGTCGCGCCGAACTGGTGACCGTCGCCACCACCGAGGACCCGACGGCATCGGACGTGCACTACGTGCCCGACCGGTACGCCGCGACGCTGGACTGAGCCGACGCACGTGACCGGAGACTCGAACACCGCAGGGACCCGGCTGAACCTCACCGACCGCGTCGTCGGGATCTGGGGTTTCGGTCGCGAGGGAATCTCGATGGCGCGCACCGCATCCGCAGCCGGCGCGGCGCGCGTCGACGCGGTTGACGACGTCGGCAGGCTGCCCTACGAGACGCCGGACGGCATCGACCGGCTCACCGTGCACCGCGGGCCCGAGCACCTGGACCGGTTGCGTGACTGCGACGTCGTGTTCGTCAGCCCCGGCGTACCGTGGCACCACCCCGTGTTCGCGGAGCTGCGGGAGTCCGGGACGGAGATCTCCAGCGCCGCAGACTGGTTCGTCAGCCGTTTCGGCGCCCAGACCATCGGCGTGACGGGCACCAAGGGCAAGTCCACGACCGCGTCCTTCCTGGGCCGCCTCCTCGGCGAACTCGGGGTCGAGAACGTCGTGGCAGGCAACATCGGCACCCCGCTGTCGGACCTGGCGCCGCGGCCCGGTCAGGTGGTGGTCGCCGAACTGTCCAGCCAGCAGGCCGCGCTGCTCACCGCCTCGCCCGCCGTCGCGGTGATCACCAACCTCTACGAGGACCACCTCGACTGGCACGGCGACACTGCGTCGTACTACGCCGCGAAGGCCAACGTCTTCCGCAGGGGCGCCGGCGCGCTGGTGTGCACGCCGGAGGTCGTCGAGCGGCTGCGCGGCATCGGGGTCACCGACCTCCCGGACACCCTGCACCTCGTCGATCCCGCCGCGGTACCGCCGATCCCCGGTGGGTCGGTGATGTCGTTGCCGCACAACGCCGTCAATGCCGCGCTGGCGGTCGCCGCCGCACGGGAGGTCACCGGCCGCGACATCGCCGCGGAGATCGTGCACGCCGCCGCCGCCGCGTTCGAGGGACTCCCGCACCGGCTCCAGACCGTCCGCACGACGAACCTTGGGACCAAGCCGATCCGGTGGGTCGACGACACCCTGGCCACCACGGGGGAGAGCGTCGTCGCCGCACTCCGGTCGACGCCCGCCGACGCCACCGTCGCGCTGATCGTCGGCGGCATGGACCGCCAGCTCGACTACGAGCAGGTCGACGACTACCTCTGCAGCGGGGCCCGCAGGGTCACGCTCATCCAATCGCCGAGCAACGGGCCCATGATCGGCCGCCGCTTCGCCATGACCCACCCCGCCGACACCCGCGTCGTCGCGGACCTCGGCGAGGCCGTGCGGACCGCCGCCGGCCTACCGGACGTCGACGTCGTCCTGCTCTCGCCGGGAGCGGCGAGCTATGACCTGTATGCGAACTACGAGGCCAAGGGCGCGGCGTTCTGCGAGTTCATCGACGCCCTCACCAGCCCCACCGGCAGCGCGTCCGCCGGCGTCGCCCCACCCAACTAACCTGGAACCCGTGCCCGATCCACAGACGTACAGACCCGCCGTCGGGTCCATCCCGCTGCAGCCGGGCGTCTACCGCTTCCGCGATCCGCGGGGCCGGGTCATCTACGTCGGCAAGGCCAAGAGCCTGCGCAGCCGGTTGAACTCGTACTTCGCCGACGTGTCCGGGCTGGCGCCCAGGACCAGGCAGATGGTCACCACCGCGGGCAGCGTCGAGTGGACGGTCGTCAACACCGAGGTCGAGGCACTCCAGCTCGAGTACAACTGGATCAAGGAATTCGACCCGCGGTTCAACATCCGCTACCGCGACGACAAGTCCTACCCGGTGCTGGCGGTCACGCTGAACGAGGAGTACCCCCGGCTGTTCGTCTACCGCGGGCCGCGGCGCAAGGGCGTCCGCTACTTCGGGCCGTACTCGCATGCCTGGGCCATCCGCGAGACCCTCGACCTGCTGACCCGGGTGTTCCCGGCGCGTACCTGTTCCAACGGGGTCTTCAAGCGGCACAGTCAGATCGGGCGCCCCTGCCTGCTGGGATACATCGACAAGTGCTCGGCGCCGTGCGTGGGCAACGTCACCGCCGAGCAGCACCGCAGGATCGTCGAGAACTTCTGCGACTTCCTCGCAGGCAAGACCGATCGCCTCGTCCGCGACCTCGAGAAGCAGATGAACGCCGCGGCCGAGGAACTCGACTTCGAGCGGGCGGCGCGGCTGCGCGACGACATCGGTGCACTCAAGCGGGCGCTCGAGAAGCAGACCGTCGTGTTCGGCGACGGCACGGACGCCGACGTCGTGGCGTTCGCCGACGACGACCTCGAGGCGGCCGTGCAGGTGTTCCACGTCCGTGGCGGCCGGGTGCGCGGTCAGCGCGGCTGGGTGGTCGAGAAGTCCGGCGAGCCCGGCGAATCCGGCCAGGAGCACCTCGTCGAGCAGTTCATCACGCAGTTCTACGGCGAGCAGGCCGAGCTGGGCGGCTCGGCGGACGAGGCGAATGCGCCGGTGCCGCGCGAGGTGCTGGTCCCGTGCCTGCCGGAGAACGCCGAGGAACTGACCACCTGGCTGACGGGCCTGCGCGGGTCACGGGTGCGGTTGCGCGTGCCGGTGCGCGGCGACAAGCGGGCGTTGGCCGAGACGGTGCACCGCAACGCCAAGGAGGCGCTGACGCAGCACAAGCTCAAGCGCGCGGGTGACTTCACCGCGAGATCGGCTGCGCTGCAGAGCATTCAGGAGTTCTTGGGGCTGGCCGATGCGCCGCTGCGGATCGAGTGCGTCGACATCAGCCACGTGCAGGGCACCGACGTGGTCGCATCGCTGGTGGTCTTCGAGGACGGTCTGCCCCGCAAGTCGGACTACCGGCACTTCGCGATCAGGGAGGCCGCGGGCGACGGCCGCAGCGACGACGTGGCGTCGATCGCCGAGGTGACCCGGCGACGCTTCCTGCGCCACATCGGCGAGGCCGACCGTCCGCTGATCGAGGACGGCAAGGCGCGTCGCTTCGCCTATCCGCCCAACCTGTACGTCGTCGACGGCGGCGCACCCCAGGTGAACGCCGCGGCCGCCGTGCTCGAGGAACTCGGGGTGACCGACGTGGCCGTCATCGGCCTGGCCAAGCGGCTCGAGGAGGTGTGGGTCCCCGCCGAGGCCGACCCGGTGATCATGCCGCGCAACAGCGAGGGCCTGTACCTGCTGCAGCGCATCCGCGACGAGGCGCACCGGTTCGCGATCAGCTACCACCGGAGCAAGCGGTCCAAGCGCATGACGGCGTCGGCGCTCGACTCGGTGCCCGGCCTCGGCGAGCACCGCCGCAAGGCGCTGGTGACGCACTTCGGCTCGGTGGCCAGGCTCAAGGAGGCCACGGTCGACGAGATCACCTCGGTGCACGGCATCGGCGTCACGACGGCCAGGGCCGTACTGGAGGCCCTCGGCGTGGAAGTCCGGGATGCCGAAGCCGTGGCCGCACCGGCCGAACCGGTCCCGGACGAGCCGCTGATCGACCATGATCGGACGAGGGCATCCGGATGACAGAACAGAACACGAGCGACGAACTGCACGACGGCGGCATCGCCGAGGAGGACGGCATCGACGTCGTCCTCGTCACCGGGCTGTCCGGGGCGGGACGCGGCACGGCCGCCAAGGTGCTCGAGGACCTCGGCTGGTACGTCGCGGACAACCTGCCGCCCGAGCTGATCGCGAGGATGGTGGAGCTGGGCCTGGCCGCGGGTTCGCGAATCAAGCGGCTGGCGCTCGTCATGGACGTGCGCTCGCGCGGGTTCACCGGCGACCTCGACTGGGTGCGCAGCGACCTGGCCACGCGCAACATCACCCCGCGCGTGCTGTTCCTCGAGGCGTCCGACGACATGCTGGTCCGGCGCTACGAACAGAACCGGCGCAGTCACCCGCTGCAGGGCAATCAGACGCTGGCCGAGGGCATCGCCGCCGAGCGCACCATGCTCGCCCCGGTGCGAGCGGCGGCCGACCTGGTCATCGACACCTCCAAGCTGTCGGTACACGACCTGCGTGCCAGCGTGGAGCGTGCGTTCGGCACGGAGGCCGTCGCGCACACCAGCGTCACGGTCGAGTCGTTCGGCTACAAGTACGGGCTGCCGATGGATGCGGACACCGTGATGGACGTGCGGTTCCTGCCCAACCCGCACTGGGTCGACGAGCTGCGGCGACATACCGGCCAACATCCGGGGGTTCGGGACTACGTGCTGGGGCAACCCGGCGCGATGGAGTTCCTCGACACCTACCATCGCCTTCTGGAAGTCGTCATCGATGGGTACCGCCGGGAGGGGAAGCGCTACATGACCGTCGCCATCGGCTGCACCGGCGGCAAGCATCGCAGCGTCGCCATCGCGGAGGCACTCGCGGCCCGGCTGGAGGGTGGCGAGCAGGTGACCGCGCGGGTGCTGCACCGCGACATGGGGCGCGAATGAGTGCACGCATCGTCGCGCTCGGCGGCGGGCACGGCCTCTATGCCACGCTGTCCGCCGCGCGCCGGCTGACGCCGCACGTGACCGCCGTGGTGACGGTGGCCGACGACGGCGGTTCGTCGGGCCGGCTGCGCAACGAACTCGACGTGGTACCGCCCGGTGACCTGCGAATGGCGTTGGCGGCGTTGGCAGCCGACACTCCGCACGGTCAACTGTGGGCGACCATCATCCAACACCGCTTCGGTGGCAGCGGCGCGCTGGCAGGCCACCCCATCGGGAACCTGATGCTGGCGGGGCTCAACGAGGTGCTCGCCGATCCGGTCGCAGCGCTCGACGAACTCGGCCGCGTGCTCGGGCTCAAGGGCCGGGTGCTGCCGATGTGCCCGATCGCGCTGCAGATCGAGGCCGACGTCGGTGGTCTGGAGACCGATCCGCGGATGAGCCGCGTCATCCGCGGTCAGGTCGGAATCGCCACCACCGTCGGCAAGGTGCGCCGGGTGCGGCTGCTGCCGGGCAACCCGCCCGCCACCCGCCAGGCCGTCGACGCGATCATGGCCGCGGACCTCGTGGTGCTGGGCCCCGGCTCGTGGTTCACCAGCGTCATCCCGCACGTCCTGGTCCCGCAGCTGGCCGCCGCCCTGCAGGCGACGCAGGCGCGCCGTGCGCTGGTCCTCAACCTGGTGTCGGAGCCGGGGGAGACGGCAGGCTTCTCCGCCGAGCGGCACCTGCACGTGCTGGCCCAGCACGCGCCGGGATTTCGGGTGCACGACATCGTCGTCGACGCCGCCAGCGTGCCGAGTGAACGGGAACGCGAGCAACTCAGACGGACCGCGGCCACCCTCGACGCCGCCGTCGAGTTTTCCGACGTCTCCCGACCTGGTACACCATTACATGACCCGGCGCGGTTGGCCGCGGCTCTGGACCGGGTGCGGCTACGGGGGAGCACCGCCGCGCCCACCGTGGAGCCGACGATTCCCACGCCCACCGTCCGATCGGTCGACGAGAGGTGACAGTTACGTGGCGATGACTGCCGAGGTCAAGGACGAACTGAGCCGGCTGGTGATCAATTCGGTGACCGCACGGCGCGCCGAAGTGGCGTCGCTGCTCCGGTTCGCGGGGGGACTGCACATCGTGGCGGGACGCGTGGTGGTGGAGGCCGAGGTCGACCTCGGGATCATCGCGCGACGGCTGCGCAAGGACATCCACGATCTGTACGGCTACAACGCCGTGGTGCACGTGCTGTCGGCGACCGGCATCCGCAAGAGCACCCGCTACGTCGTGCGGGTCGCCCAGGACGGCGAGGCGCTGGCCCGGCAGACCGGTCTGCTCGACCTGCGTGGCAGGCCGGTGCGCGGGCTGCCCGCGCAGGTGGTCGGCGGCAGCGTCGGGGACGCTGAAGCGGCTTGGCGCGGTGCGTTTCTCGCGCATGGATCGCTGACCGAGCCCGGTCGCTCGTCGGCGCTGGAGGTCAGCTGCCCGGGACCCGAGGCGGCGCTGGCACTGGTCGGCGCGGCACGGCGGCTCGGGGTCAGCGCGAAGGCCCGCGAGGTCCGCGGTGCCGACCGGGTCGTGGTGCGCGACGGCGAGGCCATCGGCGCGCTGCTCACCCGGATGGGCGCCCAGGACACCAGGCTCACCTGGGAGGAGCGCCGGATGCGGCGCGAGGTGCGGGCCACCGCGAACCGTCTGGCCAACTTCGACGACGCCAACCTGCGCAGGTCGGCGCGCGCCGCCGTCGCCGCCGCCGCGCGCGTCGAGCGGGCGCTGTACATCCTCGGCGACACCGTGCCGGACCATCTGTCGACGGCAGGCAGGCTGCGCGTCGAGCACCGCCAGGCATCACTGGAGGAACTCGGTCGCCTCGCAGACCCGCCGATGACCAAAGACGCTGTCGCCGGCCGCATTCGGCGGCTGTTGTCGATGGCCGACCGCAAGGCCAAACAGGACGGCATTCCGGACACCGAATCCGCGGTGACGCCGGATCTGCTCGACGACGCCTGAGTTCACCTCGCGTGATGACCAGGCTGCGCGCGCTCGATCGCCCGCTACTAGGCTGGCCGAGGGCAGTCCATCACCGACTAAGGAGACTTGCGTGACCATCCGGGTAGGCGTGAACGGCTTCGGCCGCATCGGGCGAAACTTCTTCCGCGCACTGGATGCGCAAAAGCAAGAGGGCAAGAACACCGACATTGAGATCGTCGCGGTCAATGACCTCACCGACAACGCGACGCTCGCTCACCTGCTCAAGTTCGACTCGATCCTGGGTCGGCTGCCCTACGACGTGAGCCTCGAGGGCGAGGACACCATCGTCGTCGGAGGTCACTCCATGAAGGCGCTCGCCGTGAAGGAGGGCCCCGCCGCGATTCCGTGGGGCGATCTGGGCGTCGACGTCGTCGTCGAGTCCACCGGCATCTTCACCGCGCGCGACAAGGCGCAGGGCCACCTCGACTCCGGCGCGAAGAAGGTCATCATCTCGGCGCCCGCGAGCGACGAGGACATCACGATCGTGCTGGGCGTCAACGACGACAAGTACGACGGCAGCCAGAACATCATCTCCAACGCGTCGTGCACCACGAACTGCCTCGGCCCGCTGGCCAAGGTGCTCAACGACGAGTTCGGCATCGTCAAGGGCCTGATGACCACGATCCACGCCTACACGCAGGATCAGAACCTGCAGGACGGCCCGCACAAGGACCTGCGTCGCGCCCGCGCCGCGGCCATCAACATCGTGCCCACCTCGACCGGCGCCGCCAAGGCCATCGGCCTCGTGCTGCCCGAACTCAAGGGCAAGCTCGACGGCTACGCGCTGCGCGTGCCGATCCCCACGGGCTCGGTCACCGACCTGACCGCCGAGCTGAACAAGCCGGGCACCGCCGCGGAGATCAACGCCGCGTTCAAGGCCGCCGCCGACGGACCGCTCAAGGGCATCCTCAAGTACTACGACGCGCCGATCGTGTCCAGCGACATCGTCACCGATCCGCACAGCTCGCTGTTCGACTCCGGTCTGACCAAGGTGATCGACAACCAGGCCAAGGTCGTCTCCTGGTACGACAACGAGTGGGGCTACAGCAACCGCCTCGTCGACCTGGTCGCGCTCGTCGGCAAGTCGCTGTAGGTCCGTCCAGCAGCCATGGCGCTCAAATCCCTGTCCGACCTGCTGTCCGAAGGCGTCGAGGGTCGGGGCGTGCTGGTGCGCTCCGACCTGAACGTCCCCGTCGACGACGACGGCAACATCTCCGACCCCGGTCGCATCATCGCGTCGGTACCGACGCTCAAGGCGCTGGCCGACGCGGGTGCCAAGGTCGTCGTCACCGCCCACCTCGGTCGCCCCAAGGGCGGACCGGACCCGAAGTTCTCGCTGGCGCCGGTTGCGGAGGCGCTCAGCGAGCACCTCGGCAGGCACGTCCAGCTCGCCGGTGACGTGGTGGGAACCGACGCACTGGCGCGAGCCGAGGGCCTGACCGACGGCGACGTGCTGCTGCTGGAGAACATCCGCTTCGACGAGCGGGAGACCAGCAAGGACGACGCCGAACGCGTGAAGCTGGCCAAGGCGCTGGTCGAACTGGTCGGTGAAGACGGAGCGTTCGTCTCCGACGGCTTCGGCGTCGTGCACCGCAAGCAGGCGTCGGTGTACGACGTCGCGACGCTGCTGCCGCACTATGCGGGCAACCTCGTCGCCGCCGAGGTCGAGGTGCTCAGGCAGCTGACCAGCTCGACCGAACGCCCGTACGCCGTCGTGCTCGGCGGGTCGAAGGTGTCGGACAAGCTCGCGGTGATCGAGAACCTGGCGACCAAGGCCGACAGCCTGATCATCGGCGGCGGTATGTGCTTCACCTTCCTTGCCGCTCAAGGTGTCTCGGTCGGGTCCTCGCTGCTGCAGGAGGAGATGATCGACACCTGTCGCAAGCTCCTCGAGGACTTCGGTGACGTCATCCACCTGCCGGTCGACATCGTCGTGGCGGAGAAGTTCGCGGCCGATTCGCCACCGGAGACCGTTGCGGCCGACGAGATCCCCGACGGCAAGATGGGGCTCGACATCGGGCCGGAGTCGGTGAAGCGCTTCACCGCCCTGCTGTCGAACGCCAAGACGGTGTTCTGGAACGGCCCGATGGGCGTGTTCGAGTTCCCGGCGTTCGCGGCGGGCACCAAGGGCGTCGCGGAGGCCATCGTCACGGCGACCGGCAAGGGCGGCTTCAGCGTCGTCGGTGGCGGCGACTCCGCCGCGGCGGTCCGCCAGCTCGGACTGCCCGACGACGGGTTCTCGCACATCTCCACCGGTGGCGGTGCGTCACTGGAGTACCTCGAGGGCAAGGAACTGCCCGGCATCCAGATCCTGGAGTCTTGAGTCACATGGCGCGCAAACCGCTCATCGCAGGCAACTGGAAGATGAACCTCAATCACTTCGAGGCCATCGCCCTGGTGCAGAAGATCGCATTCTCGTTGCCGGACAAGTACTTCGACAAGGTCGACGTCACCGTCATCCCGCCCTTCACCGATCTGCGCAGTGTGCAGACGCTTGTCGACGGCGACCGGCTGCGGCTCACCTACGGCGCGCAGGACGTGTCGCAGCACGACTCGGGTGCCTACACCGGCGAGATCAGCGGCGCGTTCCTCGCGAAGCTGGGCTGCTCGTTCGCCGTCGTCGGGCACTCCGAGCGGCGCACTTACCACGGCGAGGACGATGCGCTGGTCGCCGCGAAGGCTGCCGCGGCCATCAAGCACGGCCTCACCCCGATCGTGTGCATCGGCGAGGGCCTCGACGTCCGCGAGGCGGGCGACCACGTGGCCTACAACGTCGACCGGCTCAGGGGCTCGCTGGCGGGGCTGTCCGCCGACCAGCTGAGCAAGGTCGTCATCGCCTACGAACCGGTGTGGGCGATCGGCACCGGCCGGGTGGCCAGTGCTGCCGACGCGCAGGAGGTGTGCTCGGCCATCCGCAGGGAGCTGGCCGAACTCGCGTCGGTCGACGTGGCGGCCACGGTGCGGGTGCTGTACGGCGGCTCGGTGAACGCGAAGAACGTCGGCGAGATCGTCGGCCAGACCGACGTCGACGGAGCCCTCGTCGGCGGTGCGTCACTGGACGGCGAGCAGTTCGCGACGCTCTCGGCCATCGCGGCCGGCGGCCCCCTGCCGTAACCCCCTGGCGGGGAACGGTCGGTTCACCCGTTATTCTGGGAGCCATGTACCTGGCCTTGCAGATCACCCTCATCGTCACCAGCTTGTTGGTGGTGTTGCTGGTGTTGCTGCACCGCGCCAAGGGTGGCGGCCTGTCGACGCTGTTCGGCGGCGGCGTGCAGTCCAGCCTGTCCGGATCGACCGTCGTCGAGAAGAACCTCGACCGGCTGACGTACTTCGTCACCGGCATCTGGCTGGTGTCCATCGTCGGCATCGCGCTGCAGATCAAGTACGGCGTCTAGGAGACTTCTCACCCTGCGTCACCGTCGGACCCCGTCGATACTGGACGCATGGCAGACGGAACGGATACCGCGCTCGAACCCATAGGCCCGGTGCGCCGAACACAGGTGGGCCGCGAGGCGACCGAACCGATGCGCGAGGACATTCGGCTCCTCGGCGCGATCCTCGGTGACACGGTGCGCGAGCAGAGCGGCGAGGACGTCTTCGACCTCGTGGAGCGCGCCCGCGTCGAGTCGTTCCAGGTCCGCCGCTCCGAGATCGACCGGAATCAGCTCGCGGCGCTGTTCGACGGCGTCGACGTCCACCAGGCCATTCCCGTCATCCGTGCCTTCACCCACTTCGCGTTGCTCGCCAACGTCGCCGAGGACATCCATCGGGAACGGCGCCGCGCGGTCCACGTGGCGGCGGGGGAGCCGCCGCAGCGCAGCAGCCTGGCGGCGACGTATCTGAAACTCGAGTCGGCCGAACTCGACTCGGCGACGGTCGCCGACGCGCTGACCGGGGCGCTGGTCTCGCCGGTGATCACGGCGCACCCGACCGAGACGCGGCGGCGCACGGTGTTCGACACCCAGCACCGCATCACCGAGCTGATGCGGCTACGCGCCAGCGGGCTCACCACCACCGGCGACGGGCGCGACATCGAGCGGGAACTGCGCCGGTGCATCCTGACGCTGTGGCAGACGGCACTGATCCGGTTGTCCCGGTTGAAGATTCAGGACGAGATCGAGACCGGTCTGCGGTATTACCCGGCGGCGTTCTTCGACGTCATCCCCAAGGTCAACGCCGAAGTACGCACGGCGCTGCAGGCCCGCTGGCCCGACGCCAACCTGCTGTCCGAGCCGATCCTGCGGCCCGGGTCGTGGATCGGCGGGGACCGGGACGGCAACCCCAACGTGACGGCCGAGGTGGTTCGGCTCGCGACCGGCAACGCCGCCTACACCGCCTTCGACCACTACTTCTCCGAGATCACGGCTCTCGAGCAGGAGCTGTCGATGTCGGCGCGGCTGGTGAAGGTCACCGACGAACTGACCGCACTCGCCGAGACCTGCGCCGAACCCGCCCGCGCCGACGAGCCGTATCGGCGCGCGCTGCGCGGGATCCACGGCCGGCTGACCGCCACGGCCCGGGCGATCCTCGACCGCCAACCCGAACGCGAACTCGACCTGGGGCTCGACCGGTACGGCGCACCGGACGAACTGCTGGCCGACCTCGACGTCGTCGACGCCTCACTGCGTGCCAACGGCAGCGCGGTCGTCGCCGACGATCGGCTGTCCCGACTGCGGGAAGCCGTGCACGTCTTCGGCTTTCACCTGTCTGGTCTGGACATGCGGCAGAACTCCGACGTACACGAGGAGGTCATCGCCGAACTGCTCGCCTGGGCAGGCGTGCACCCGGACTACGCGTCGCTGTCCGAGGACGACCGCGTGGAGATCCTGGTCGCCGAACTCGGCACCCGCCGACCCCTGGTGGGCGAGAACGCCGAACTGTCCGAACTCGCCCGCAAGGAACTCGACATCGTGGCCGCCGCAGCGCGGGCCGTGCGGGTCTTCGGGCCGCAGGCCGTGCCGAACTACATCATCTCGATGTGCCAGTCCGTGTCGGACATGCTGGAGGCCGCGATCCTGCTCAAGGAGGCCGGGCTGCTGGACGCCTCCGGTGAGCATCCCTACGCGCCCGTCGGCATCGTCCCGCTGTTCGAGACCATCGACGACCTGCAGCGCGGGGCGTCGATCCTCGAAGCCGTCCTGGATCTCCCGCTGTACCGCGCCATGGTGCACGCCAGGGGTGAGCAGCAGGAGATCATGCTCGGCTACTCCGACTCCAACAAGGACGGCGGCTACCTCGCCGCGAACTGGGCGCTGTACCGCGCGGAGCTGGATCTCGTGGAGTCGGCCCGCAAGACCGGCATCCGGTTGCGGCTGTTCCACGGCCGCGGCGGCACCGTGGGGCGCGGCGGCGGCCCGAGCTACGACGCCATCCTGGCGCAGCCGCCCGGTGCGGTGAAGGGGTCGCTGCGCCTGACCGAGCAGGGCGAGATCATCGCCGCCAAGTACGCGGAACCCAGAGCGGCCCACCGCAACCTGGAGACCTTGCTCGCGGCGACGCTGGAGTCGACGCTGCTCGACGTCGAGGGACTCGGCGACACGGCCGAGCCGGCCTACGAGGTGCTCGACGACCTCGCGGCACGCGCACAGCGCGCCTACGCCGACCTCGTCCACGACACCGACGGCTTCGTCGAGTACTTCAAGGCCTCGACGCCGGTCAGCGAGATCGGGGCGCTCAACATCGGCAGCAGGCCGACGTCGCGCAAGCCCACCACGTCGATCGCCGACCTACGGGCCATCCCATGGGTGCTGGCGTGGAGTCAGTCGCGGGTGATGCTGCCCGGCTGGTACGGCACGGGAACGGCTGTCGAGGAGTGGATCAACGGCGGCCCCGAGAGCCCGGACGAGAAACTCGCCGTGCTGCGCGACCTGTACGAGCGGTGGCCGTTCTTCCGCTCCGTGCTGTCCAACATGGCGCAGGTGATGGCGAAGGCCGACATGGGTCTGGCTGCCCGGTATTCGGAGCTGGTCGAGGACGAGGCGTTGCGGCACAGGGTGTTCGACAAGATCGTCGACGAGTACCACCGCACGGTCCGCATGCACGAGGTCATCACCGGTCACGACGACCTGCTGGCCGACAACCCCGCGCTGGCCCGGTCGGTGTTCAATCGCTTCCCGTACCTGGAACCGCTCAACCACCTCCAGGTCGAGCTGCTGCGCCGGTACCGCGCGGGCGACGCCGAGGAGCTGGTGCAGCGGGGAATCCTGCTCACCATGAGTGGGCTGGCGACGGCGCTGCGCAACAGCGGCTGAGGCTCAGCGCAGGGCGTAGCGCATCGTGGCGGGCCCGGCGGAGCGAGCGACCCCGCCGATCTGCGCGGCCACCGGGCGCGGGTGTGCGCTCCATCGGGCGCTGACGTCGTAGCGGCCGAGCAGGCGCGTCATCGCAGTGGTCATCGCCGCGAGCGAGAACGGCTGCGCCGGACAGGTGTGCCTGCCGTGCCCGAACGCGGTGACCAGCATCGGCGACGCGAGGCCTCCGACGTCGGCGAGCCGGTGCCCGCGCCACCGGTCGGGGTCCCATTCGGTCAGACTCGGCTCGGCCGAGGTGTTGAGCAGCGGCAGCAGCGTCGCGATGGTCCAGCCCGCAGGCACGTCGACGACGCCTGCGCCCGTGCGGAATTCGACCGGTGCGAGCACCGCGCGGGACATGATGGAGCGTTGCGCCATGCGGGTGCTCTCCAGGGCGCAGCGCCTGGCGAAGTCCTCGTCACCGTTCGCGACGGTCCGCAACGCATCGGGGTGCTCGACGAGATCGACGATGGCCCAGCCCAACGCGGCCATCAGGTTCGACATCGACGCGATGTGGATGAGTGCGACGTCCATGGCGACCCCGCGGGCGCGGGCCTCGGGGTCTTGGTCGGCCCACCCGGCGACGATGCGGGCGAACAGTGACCCCGGTGCCGGATCGTGCCGTGCAAGAGCGCCTTCGACGACGTCGGCGACTTCGGCGAGCGCGGCCCGTTCCACCCGTTTGCCCGACGCTGCGACCGCGGCCATCGCGTCCGGGTGCACGAAGGCGTCCGATCCGTCGAGTGCGTCGAATGCACGGACGAGTCGCTCGAACGGCTCCCCGTCGGCGCATCCCGGCGCGGCCCAGGACGCCAGCCCCATTCGGTGACCGAGCCTGCGGGTGACCGCGAAGACGTCGACGTCGCCGCGCTCGCCCAACTCGTCTCCGGTCACGTCGAGCGCGTGGCCGAGGTGGGCGAGATAGGACGTCACGTCGTCGCGCCGGAACAGCGAACCGGGCAGTGTGCGCCTGCCCGTGAAGATCTCGTCGGGCAGTTTGCGGCACAGCATCCGGTAGTCGGCCAGCCCCTTGCTGGCGACCTCCTCGGGCAACGCGTAGAACGACTCGACGCCGGTGGGGGAGAAGGTGAACACGTAACGGTCGCCGCCGCTGATCACGACGAAGTCGTCGCCGTGTGCCCCGCGTGCGTCGGCGATGGCACCCACGGCGTCACCGACCGCGACGTCCCAAGGCAGTCCCACGCCGTCGGCGACCGGAAGCACGTCCTGCGGTGCGGGCACCTACAGGCCGGTGCTCTTGCGGACGGCGTTGAGCGCGCCGCGCACCACGTGTTCGGTGGCCGCCCATGGCGCGACCACAGATTCGCCGAGACCGACGATCCGCTCGACCCGGTCGACGATGCGTTCGAGGCGCTCCACGACCGCGATGAGGCGCGGCGCGAGTTCGTCGATGCGCGTGATGGTCTCGTTGAACCGCTCGAGCGTGACGTCCAGACCGCTGGTCGATCGGTTGAGGTCGACCAGGGTGTCGCCGAGTTCGGTGAGCAGGGTGTCGACCTGTTCGACGGTGACGTCGGCGTTGAGCGCAGCCTGGGTCAGCGTCTTGATGCGCTGCCGACCGTGCGCGGCCCTGCTGCGTCCGTCACCTCTGTCTGCCATGAGGTGAGTATGCGGCGTGCTACAGCTTGGCCGCGGCGGCTTCGTCGAGAAGCCACACGGTGGCCTCGGTGCCCACGGCCCCCGCCGCGGGGAAGTCCTCGGCGCTGGCCCCGCCGACCGCCGCTGCGACGGCGTCGGCCTTCTCGCCGCCCGAGACGACCAGCCACACCTCGCGGGACTTCGTGACCGCGGGGAAGGTCATCGTGATGCGCTTCGGCGGCGGCTTGGGGGAGTCGAGCACCCCGACGACGAACCGCTCGGTCTCCCGGGTCGCCTCGGTGTGCGGGAACAGCGAGTTCACGTGACCCTCACCGCCCATGCCGAGCAGGTGCACGTCGAACTCGGGCACGGGACCGCCGCCCGAGGCATTGGCAGCGAGGACGTCGGCGTAGGCAGCGGCCGCGGCGTCGATGTCGTCGCCGAACTCGCCGTCGCTCGGCGCCATCGGGTGCACGTTGGCCGCCGGGACGTCGATGCCGTCGAGCAGCGCCTCGCGGGCCTGCTTCTCGTTGCGCTCGTCGTCGTCGGCCGGGACGAATCGTTCGTCGCCCCAGTAGACGTGGACCTTCGTCCAGTCCACCTCGGCCGAGCGCTCGGCGACGCGCTTGAGCAGCTTGACGCCGGTGCCGCCGCCGGTCAGGGAGACGTGCGCAACGCCGCGCGCGTCGATCGCCGCGGTGATCGCGGCCACCAGGCGGTCACCCGCTGCCGTCACCAACGCATCGGTGTCGGCGTACTTCTCGATCACGGTCTCAGACATAGGTCACCTCGTCGATGCCCCGCAGGGCGGCCAGATAGATCTCGTCGGCGTCGAGACGTCGCATGTCCTCGGCGAGGCATTCGCGAGTCTCCCTGCGTGCCAACGGCACCAGGGCGTCGGGCTTGCCGGTCCGGGTCAGGGACGCGGTCACGCCCTCCTGCGGTCGGCTCAGCGTGATGGTCTCGCTGGCGCGGACCAGTTCGACCTTCAGCTCGCCGACCCCACGGGTCACCGGACCGTCGATCTTGCTGGTTAACCAGCCGGCCAGGATGTCCAGCGCCGGTTCGTTCTTGAGGCCAGAGACGTGCGCCGACTGGATCTCCTCGAAAGGCCCCTGGTCGAGCGTCGAGGTCAACAGCGCGCGCCAGTAGGTGATCCGGCTCCACGCGAGGTCGGTGTCGCCTGGCGAGTAACCGGCCAGCCTGCCCTTGATCGCGGCCAGCGGATCCTCGCCGTTCGTGGCGTCGGTGATGCGGCGCAGCGCCAACTGGCCCAACGGGTCTCGCGCAGGCACGTCCGGCGCGACGTCCGGCCACCACGTCACCACCGGAGTGTCCGGCAGCAGGAACGGCATCACCACGCTGCTGGCGTGGTTGGCTAGCGGACCCGAGAGGCGAAGCACCACGACCTCATTCGCACCCGCGTCGCTGCCGACGCGCAGTTGCGCGTCGAGCCGGGCGTCGGAAGCCAGGCGGTCGCCGGGGCTGACCACGATCACGCGGCAGGGGTGCTCGCGGCTGGCCGCGTTGGCGGCCTCGATCGAATCCTCAAGCACCGCTTCGGTATCCGGGGCGATGACCAGGGTCAGCACGCGACCCAGCGTGATCGCGCCGCCCTCTTCGCGCAGTGCCTGAATCTTCTTGTTGATCGCGCCGGTGTTGGTGTTCGGCAGGTCGACTATCACGGTTGTCGGTTCCTCGCGCTAGCGCTCGTCACGGTCTCCTCCAGGCACGGCCGGTCCGCTTCATCATCTCGAACGCCGAGTCGGGACCCCAGCCGCCGGACTCGTAGGGATCCGGCTTGCCGTGCGACTCCCAGTACTGCAGCGCAGGGTCCAGGATCTTCCACGCCAGTTCGACTTCCGCGTTGACGGGGAACAGCGACGGTTCGCCCAGCAGCACGTCGAGGATCAGTCGCTCATAGGCCTCCGGGGACTCCTCGGCGAACGCCGACCCGTAGGAGAAGTCCATGCTGACGTCGCGGACCTCCATGGCGTTGCCGGGCACCTTCGAGCCGAATCGCAGCGTGATGCCCTCGTCGGGCTGCACGCGGATGACGAGCGCGTTCTGGCCGAGTTCCTCGGTCATGGTCGCGTCGAACGGCAGGTGCGGCGCGCGCTTGAAGATCAGCGCGATCTCGGTCACCCTGCGCCCCAACCGCTTCCCCGTTCGCAGGTAGAACGGCACCCCGGCCCACCGGCGGGTATCGACGTCGACGGTGATCGCCGCGAACGTCTCGGTCGTCGACGTCTCCGAGAATCCCTCCTCCTCGAGGAGTCCGACGACCCGTTCGCCGCCCTGCCAGCCCGCGGTGTACTGGCCGCGGGAGGTGGTCTCGTCCAACGGCTGGGCGAGCGTGCTGGCCGAGAGCACCTTGATCTTCTCGGCCTGCAATTCACTGGGCGAGAAGCTCACCGGCTCCTCCATGGCGGTCAGCGCCAAAAGTTGCAGCAGGTGGTTCTGGATGACGTCGCGCGCCGCACCGACCCCGTCGTAGTAGCCGCCGCGACCGCCGAGACCGATGTCCTCGGCCATCGTGATCTGCACGCTGTCGACGTAGTGCGAGTTCCAGACCGGTTCGAACAACTCGTTGGCGAACCGCAGTGCCAGGATGTTCTGCACCGTCTCCTTGCCCAGGTAGTGGTCGATGCGGAACACCGACGACTCCGGGAAGACGCTGTTCACCACACCGTTGAGCGCCTCGGCACTCTCCAGGTCGTGGCCGAACGGCTTCTCGATCACGACGCGTGACCAGCAGCCATCGGGCTTGTTCGCCAGCCCCGACTTGGACAGCTGCTCGCACACGACCGGGAAGGCCTTGGGTGGAATCGACAGGTAGAACGCGTGATTGCCGCCCGTGCCGCGTTCGACGTCGAGTTCGTCGAGGGTCGCCTTGAGCCGCTCGAACGACGACTCGTCGTCGAACGTGCCCTGGACGAACCGGATTCCCTCGGCGAGCCGGTCCCAGACCTCCTGGCGGAACGGCGTCCTCGCGTGCTGCTTCACCGCGTCGTAGACGACCTTGCCGAAGTCCTCGTCGGCCCAGTCCCTACGTGCAAACCCGATCAACGCGAACGACGGAGGCAGCAGCCCACGGTTGGCGAGGTCGTAGATCGCGGGCATCAACTTCTTGCGGGCCAGGTCGCCCGTCACGCCGAAGATCACCACGGCGCACGGCCCCGCGATGCGCGGCATGCGCTTGTCCCGCTTGTCCCGCAGTGGGTTCACCCAGTCGGCCGGACGGTTCGCGCAATCGCTCGCCACCTGCGTCAGGACTTCTTCTCGTCGAGCTGCTGCTGCGTGGCCTCCATGAGCTCGCTCCACGACTTGTCGAACTTCTCGACGCCCTCGTTCTCGAGCGTCAGGAAGACGTCGGTGAGGTCGAGGCCCAGGGCTTCGAGCTTGTCGAACACTTCCTGCGCCGCGTCTGCGGTGCCGGTTACGGTGTCGCCCTTGATCTCGCCGTGGTCGGCGACGGCCTCGAGCGTCTTCTCCGGCATCGTGTTCACGGTGTCCGGCGCGACCAGCTCGGTCACGTAGAGCGTGTCGGAGTAGTCCTCGTTCTTCACGCCGGTCGACGCCCACAGCACGCGCTGCACCCGGGCGCCGGCGGCCTTCAGCTCGCCGAAGCGCTGTCCGCTCTCGAACACCTTCTGGTAGGCGGCGTAGGCCAGTCGCGAGTTGGCGACACCGGCCTGCCCGCGCAGCGCGAGTGCCTCGTCGGAGCCGATCGCCTCGAGTCGCTTGTCGATCTCCGAGTCCACGCGGGACACGAAGAACGAAGCGACGGAATGGATCTTGGTCAGGTCGTGACCGGCTTCCTTGGCCTTCTCGAGGCCGGCGAGGTAGGCGTCCATGACGGCCTCGTGGCGTTCGACCGAGAAGATCAACGTCACGTTGACCGAGATGCCCTCGGCGATCACCGCGGTGATCGCAGGCAGGCCTTCCTCCATCGCCGGGATCTTGATCAGCAGGTTCGGCCGGTCGACGATCTTCCACAGCTCGATGGCTTGGGCGATGGTCTTGTCGGCGTCGCGGGCGAGCCTGGGGTCCACCTCGATGGACACCCGCCCGTCGACTCCGCCGCTCGCCTCGAAGGTCTTCGTGAACAGGTCGCAGGCGTTGCGGACGTCGTCGGTGGTCACCGTGCGGATGGTGGCGTCGACGTCGGCGCCGCGCTCGGCGAGTTCGGCGATCTGCCCGTCGTAGGCGTCACCCTTGGACAGGGCGGCCTGGAAGATCGACGGGTTGGTGGTCACGCCGACGACGCTGCGGGTGTCGATGAGGTTCTGCAGGTTGCCGGACTGCAGTCGCTCACGCGAGAGGTCGTCGAGCCATACGGATACTCCTGCGGCACTCAGCGCCGCGAGGTTCGGGTTCTGAGTCATGCGATTGCCTCTTCTGCTAGATGTCGCGCTAGTTGTCCATCGATCGTTCCGCGGCGGCCACCACTGCCTCCGGCGTGAAGCCGAACTCGCGGAACAACGTCTTGTCGTCGGCCGATTCGCCGTAGTGCTCGATCGAGATGATCTCGCCGGTGTCACCGACCAGCTTGTGCCAGCTCTGCGCCACCGCCGCTTCCACCGCGACGCGGGCCGACACCTCGGGCGGGAGCACGCTGTCGCGGTACTCCTTGGGCTGGCTCTCGAACCACTCGACGCACGGCATGGAGACCACGTAGGCGACGATGTCCTTCTCCGCCAACTGCTTTCGTGCCTCCACTGCCAGCTGCAACTCCGAGCCGGTGGCGATGATGATCACGTCCGCGTCATCGGCCGGCTTGCCGCCGCCGAGCACGTACCCGCCCTTGGACACGCCCTCGAAGTCGGTGCCCTCCAGCACCGGGATGCCCTGGCGGGTCAGGATGAAACCGACGGGGCCGCTGCCGTTGCCGCGCGCCAGGATGCTGCGCCACGCATAGGCGGTCTCGTTCGGGTCGCCCGGCCGCACCACCGACAGGTTCGGGATGGCGCGCAGTGCCGCGAGATGCTCGATCGGCTGGTGGGTCGGACCGTCCTCGCCGAGGCCGATCGAGTCGTGCGTCCAGATGTAGATCGTGTCGATGTCCATCAGGGACGCGAGCCGAACCGCGGGGCGCATGTAGTCCGAGAACTGCAGGAACGTTCCGCCGAACGCGCGGGTGGGTCCGTGCAGCACGATGCCGGACAGGATCGAGCCCATCGCGTGCTCGCGGATGCCGAAGTGCAGGACGCGCCCGTACCAGTCGGCCTGGAAGTCCTCGGTCGAGATCGACGGCGGGCCGAACGACTTGACGCCCTTGATCGTGGTGTTGTTGCTGCCCGCGAGATCGGCGGAGCCACCCCACAGTTCGGGCAGCTTCGGCGCCACGTCGTTGAGCACCTGGCCGAACGCGGCGCGGGTGGCGACGGCCTTGGAGCCGGGCTCCCAGTAGGTGATGTCGGAGTCCCACCCGTCGGGGAGTTCCTCGGCCGTGAGGCGATCGAGGAGCTTCTTGCGCTCCGGCTCGCGCTCGGCCCAGGCGTCGAACTCCGGCTGCCACTTCTCGTGGGCTTCGCGGCCGCGTTCGACGAGCTTGCGGGTGTGCTCGAACACCTCGGGACGCAGCTCGAACGTCTTGTCCGGGTCGAACCCGAGCACCTTCTTGGTGGCGGCCACTTCCTCGTCGCCCAGCGCCGAGCCGTGCACGCCGCCGGTGTTCATCTTGGTGGGTGCCGGATAGCCGATGATCGTGCGCAGCGCGATGAACGACGGCTTGTCGGTGACCTTCTTGGCCTCCGCGATGGCGGCCTCGATGCCAGCGACGTTCTCGCCGCCCTCGACTTCCTGCACGTGCCAGCCGTAGGCGCGGTAACGCGCGGGCACGTCCTCGGACAGCGCGATGTTGGTGTCGTGCTCGATCGAGATCTGATTCTTGTCGTAGAAGACGATCAGGTTCCCGAGCTGCTGCGTGGCCGCGAGCGACGACGCCTCGCTGGTCACGCCCTCTTCGATGTCGCCGTCGGAGGCGATCACGTAGATGAAGTGGTCGAACGGGCTGGTGCCCGGAGCTGCGTCGGGGTCGAACAACCCGCGCTCGAACCGTGCCGCCATCGCCATGCCGACCGACGAGGCGAGACCCTGGCCCAGCGGGCCGGTCGTGATCTCGACGCCCTTGGTGTGCCGGAACTCCGGATGGCCCGGCGTCTTCGACTTGAACGTGCGCAGCGACTCGATGTCCTCGAGTTCCAGGCCGAACCCGCCGAGGAAGAGCTGCAGGTACAGCGTCAGGCTGCTGTGCCCGCAGGACAGGATGAATCGGTCGCGACCCAACCAGTGCACGTCGCTCGGGTCGTGGCGCATCTGCCGCTGGAACAGCGTGTAGGCCAGCGGCGCGAGGCTCATCGCCGTGCCGGGATGGCCGTTGCCGACCTTCTGCACGGCGTCGGCGGCCAGGACGCGGACGGTGTCGACGGCGGCGGAGTCGAGGTCCGTCCAGTCGTCGGGATGGTGGGGTTGGGTGAGTGCGGAAATCTCTTCCACGGTGGTCACGAACTCACTCCTCAGGTAGGAAAGCCAGACGAGTCCACCCTAGTGCTCATGGGTCTCCCGCCGCAGACGGCGGGGGAGAACTGTTGGTCACCGGGCCGAGTCGGGGTGGTGAACCGACCCTGCGGTTCGGCCGTGGCCGCAAAGCGGTCTACCATCGTCTGTAGTAGAAGCTGCGCGCTGCCGCGAAGAAACCGAGGAGTCAACTGCGTGAGCATTCGCGAGCGCGGGGCGCCGAGCCGGATTCGCACCACGTTCATGGCCTATGTCGGGCTGACCAAGCCCCGGGTCATCGAGCTGTTGCTTGTCACTGCGATCCCCGCCATGTTGTTGGCCCATCGCGGCACCGTCGACCCGCTGCTGATCCTCAACACCCTCGTCGGCGGCATGCTGGCCGCGGCGGGTGCCAACACGCTCAACTGCGTGGCCGACGCCGACATCGACAAGGTGATGAAGCGCACGGCACTGCGCCCGCTGGCCCGGGCCACGGTCCCGACCCGCAATGCGCTGATCTTCGGCCTGATTCTGTCCGTGGGCTCGTTCTTCTGGCTGTGGACGACCACCAACCTGCTCTCGGGCGTGCTGGCCGTCGTCACGATCGCGTTCTACGTCTTCGTCTACACCCTGCTGCTCAAGCGCCGCACCTCGCAGAACGTGGTGTGGGGCGGGGCCGCCGGCTGCATGCCGGTGATGATCGGCTGGTCCGCGGTGACGGGCACCATCGAGTGGCCCGCGCTGGTGATGTTCGCGATCATCTTCTTCTGGACGCCACCGCACACCTGGGCGCTGGCGATGCGCTACAAGGACGACTACCGCGCCGCAGGCGTACCGATGCTGCCCGCGGTCGCCACCGAGCGCGAGGTCACCCGGCAGATCCTCATCTACACGTGGCTGACGGTGTTCGCGACGCTGGCGCTCGTGCTGGCCACCGGCTGGCTGTACGCGGTCGTGGCACTGCTCGCCGGTGCTTGGTTCCTCGTCATGGCCCACCAGCTCTACAGCGGCGTCAAGCGCGGCGAGGCCGTCAAGCCGCTGCGGCTGTTCCTGCAGTCGAACAACTACCTCGCGGTCGTGTTCTGCGCATTGGCCGTCGACTCGGCCCTGGCACTGCCGACGCTGCTGCACCTCTGACCGTCGGCTAGCTCGCGTCCCAGCCCGCGCGGCGACCCTGCTTGGTCTGGCCCCGGCGCTTCTTCTCCGCGATCCTGCGCTCCTTGGAACCCCGCGTCGGCCTGGTGGGCCGGCGCGTGGGCGGAGGTGCCGCCGCGGCGTCGCGCAGTAGCTTCGCCATCCGTTCGCGAGCAGCCTCACGGTTCTGCAGCTGCGTGCGGTGCTCACTCGCGGTGACCGTCAGCACGCCGTCGACGAGCCGCCCGCGTAGTCGGCACAGCATCCGGTAGCGCAGCGTCTCCGGTATCGACGGCGAGTGCGCCACGTCGAGCGACAACTCGACGCGGGTGTCGGCCGTGTTCACGCCCTGCCCGCCGGGTCCCGACGAACGGGAGAACCGTTCGTGAAGCTCGGACCCGGACACGACGAACGTCCGTGTCACGTTCAGGTCCCTGGCCACGCCGACAAGCGTGGCACGAGGGGGTCCCGACGTCAGGGCACCAGGACCACCGAGCCGACGGTCTTGCGGCCCTGCAGGTCGGCGTGCGCCCGGGAGGCCTCCGCCAGCGGGTACCGCTCGCTGACCGTCACCTCCAGCGTGCCCGTCGCGATCGCGTCGAGCAGTTCGCCCGCCCGCCAGGAGAACTCGTCGGGGGTAGAGGCGTAGTGGGCAAGCGTCGGTCGGGTCAGGAACAGCGAACCGGCGGCGTTGAGCCGCTGCGGGTCGAACGGGGGCACCGGGCCGCTCGCCGCGCCGAACAGCGCGAGCGTGCCCCGGATCGCCAGGCTGGCGAGGCTCGCCTCGAACGTCGAGGCGCCCACGCCGTCGTACACCGCGGCAACCCCGACACCGCCGGTCAGGTCGCGCACCTTCGCGCCGAACTCCGCCGGGTCGTCGCCGGGGTAGTCGAGGACCTCGATGGCGCCCGCCTTGCGCGACAGCTCGGCCTTGGCCGGCGTCGAGACCGTGGTGATGACCTTCACGGCCATGCTGGTGGCCCACTGGGTCAGGATCAGCCCCACGCCGCCCGCGCCGGCGTGCACCAGCACGGCGTCGCCCTGCTGCACGGGGTAGACGGACTTGATGAGGTAGTGCGCCGTCATGCCCTTGAGCAGCGCCGAGGCGGCGACGTCAGCGGACACGGCGTCCGGGACGTACGCGACGAAGTCGGCCGGGGCCAGGCAGTACTCGGCGTAGGCGCCCACGGCCTGGGCGGTCACCACGCGGTCGCCCACGGCCAGCGCGGCGACGTCCTCGCCGACCTCGGCGACCGTGCCGCACACCTCGGTGCCCACGACGAAGGGCAGTTCGCGCGGATACTGACCCGAACGGAAGTAGGTGTCGATGAAGTTGACGCCGATGGCGTCGGCCTTGATCAGAACCTGGCCCGGCCCGGGTGCGGGCTGAGACTTCTCGACGTAGTTGAGGACTTCGGGTCCGCCCGTTTCGGCGACTTCGATGGCGTGCATGCCACCTATCATTCCAACAGTGAAACTCGCACGGCCCGACGTTCGGCATCCTCGCATCGTCTTCGCAGGTTGCAAGGCCCTCGTCGAGGGTGACGGTGACGACGCGGGGCTCGCGGGAGCGCTCCGGGCGCGTGGTTTGCACGCGCGCTGGCTCGCCTGGGACGACCCCGATACGGAGCGGGCCGACCTGGTCATCCTGCGCGCGACGTGGGACTACACCGACCGTCTCGACGAGTTCCTGGCGTGGACGAGGCGGGTGCCCAACCTGCTCAACGGTCCCGACGTGGTGGCGTGGAACAGCGACAAGCGCTACCTCGACGATCTCGCGACGGCCGGCGTCCCGACTGTGCCCAGCCTGTTCTTCGCGCCCGGTGCGGCCGTGCGAGTGCCCGACGGCGAAGTCGTCGTCAAACCCGCAGTGGGCGCGGGTTCCGTTGGCGCCCGGCGCTTCACCGACCCCGAAGCCGCCGGCCGACACGCCGCCGCACTGCAGGCCTCCGGCCGCACCGCGCTCGTACAGCCGTACGACCCCAGGATCGAGGCAGGCGAGACGGCGCTGGTGTTCCTCGCCGGCCAGCAGTCGCACGCCTTCACCAAGGGCCCGCTGCTGCCACCGCCGGGTAGTGCCCCCGCCATGGACGAATCCGGCACGTACGCCGAGGAGTCGCTGCGCCCGGCAGAACCCGACTTCGAACTGTGGGCAGTCGGGCACGCAGCACTCACGGCTGCAGCGGACCGTCTGGGCAGGGCGCCGTCGGACTTCCTCTACGCCCGCGTCGACGTCATCGGCGAGCGTGACGATCCGCGCCTGCTCGAACTGGAACTGGTCGAGCCGTCGCTGGGATGGCGGCAGCTGAGCGACGAAGACCGTGCGTTACGGCAGCGAGAGTTCGCGCTCGCCGTCGAGTCGGCTCTCGACGGGTTCGGCCTGGGTCCGCTGTCGCATCGACGCCCATAGCGCGGCCGTCGCACCCGTGCAGATCGCGGCGCCCGCGACGTGCACGGCCACCAGGGCTGCGGGCACGCCGGTGAAGAACTGCACCGTTCCGACCATGCCCTGTAGGGCGACCAGGATCACCAGCACGACGAGCCGCATCGTGACCGGGCGCGGTGCGCGCACGGCCAGCAGCGCGAACGCGAGGCCGATCAGCAGGCAGAGGTAGGCGGTCACCAGCGCGGAGTGCCGGTAGACCAGCGTGACGATGTCCAGCCCCAACCGCGGGATGGGCGCGTCGATGCTCTTGTCGCCGGCGTGCGGGCCCGCACCGGTGACCATGGTCCCGGTGACGAGGACCACCGACAGCGCCATGGCGCTCAGAAAGGTCAACTGGCGCAGCGGTTTCGGGACCAGCCGCTGAGGCACTCCGTCGTCGGGTTCGCCGATCTTGACGTACAGCAGCACGGCCAGCCACACCATCGCCATCGACACCAGCAGGTGGATCGCGACCGTCCACCACAGCAGCCCGGTGAGGACGGTGATGCCGCCGATGACCGCCTGCGCGACGGTCGAGGCAGGCATCAGCCAGGCGTAGACGAGCACCTCGCGGCGACGGCGGGCGCGCAGTACCGCGAGGACGGCCAGCGCGGCGGTCAGCACCACCAGGAACGTGATCAGGCGGTTGCCGAACTCCACGGCCTGATGGATTCCGGGGACCTCGGCGTGCGGGACCGGAGTGAAGCTGCCGGGGAAGCACTGGGGCCACGTCGGGCAGCCCAGGCCCGACGCGGTGACGCGGACGATCGAGCCCGTCACCGCGATGCCGCCCTGGGTGAGCACGACGACCGCCGCGATGATGCGCTGCACGCGCAGGCTGGGTAGGGGCAGCAGGTCGACGCCCTTCATGAACAAGCGTCGGATGGCCACGCTTCGATGGTAGGACAAACCGAACTACAGGCCGTAGTAGGGGGCCGGGCGGCTCAGGTGAAGCGGAACCACCGCAGCGCGCACAACGCGGCGACCAGACCCCACGCGGCCAGCACGGCCACGCCGAACCAGTCCACCGACAACGTCATCGCCTGAGTCAACGCCTCGGTGAGCGCGCCCGACGGGGTCAGTCGCGCGATCCAATGCAGGGCGTTCGAGACGATCCCGCCCTCGAGTGTCAGCGCGCCGAATCCTGCGAAGATGAACCACAGCAGATTCGCGACGGCAAGCACGATCTCGGCGCGTAGCGTTCCGCCCAACAGCAGTCCGAGTGATGCGAAGGCGGCAGTGCCGAGCGCGATCACCAGCGCCCCGAGCGCCAGGCCACCGGGTTCCGGGCGCCAACCGAGCCCGATGCCGATCGCACCCAACAGGACCGACTGCAGGAACACGACGGTGACGACGGCCAGCGACTTGCCCGCGATGATGCCCCACACCGGCAGAGCCGTCGCACCGAGACGCTTCAGCGCTCCGTAGCGTCGGTCGAACGCCACCGCGATCGCCTGACCGGTGAACGCCGTCGAGATCACGGCCAACGCCATGATCGCCGGGACGAACGTCGCGGCGCGGTTGGGACCGAAGTCGCCAAGCGGCAGCAGCGTCATCCCGACCAGCAGGGTGATCGGGATGAACATCGTCAGCAGCAGCTGCTCGCCGTTGCGCAGCAGCAGCTTGAGCTCCAGACCGAACTGGGCAGCAAGCATCTTCGGCACCGACGCGGGCCGGGGGTCCGGGGTAAACGTGCCCGGCTCGAACCTGTTCGTCGGCGATGGTTGCGTCATATCCATTGGTTCCTCGCGCAAGCGCTCGTCATATCCATTGGTTCCTCGCGCAAGCGCTCGTCACGGCCGAAGCTCCCGTCCGGTCAGGTCCAGGAACACGTCCTCCAGGCTGCGCTGCTCGACCCGCATGCCCGTGGCGAGCACGTCGAGGCGGGCGCACCAGGACGTCACCGTCGACAGCACCTGCGGATCGACGTGACCCTCCACCAGGTACTCGCCGGGCGCCACCTCCGTCGCGCGGTACGTCTCGGGCAGGGCCGAGATCAGCAGCGACAGGTCAAGTTTCGGGGGAGCGGAGAACCGGAGCTGGTTCTCCGCGCCGCGCTGCATCAACTCACTCGGCGTACCCGTGGCCACCGCCGCGCCGCGATCGATGATCATCAGCCGGTCGGCGAGCTGCTCGGCCTCGGTCAGCTGATGGGTGGTCAGGACCACGGTCACGCCGTCGCGGCGCAGCCCGTCGATCAGGTCCCACACGACGATCCGCGCGTGGGCGTCCATGCCCGCGGTCGGCTCGTCGAGGAACACGAGTTCGGGCCTGCCGACGATGGCGCAGGCGAGTGCCAGCCGCTGCTGCTGACCGCCCGAGAGTCGTCGGTAGGTGGTGCGGGCCGAGTCAGTGAGGCCGAGGACGTCCATCAGCCAGGCCGGGTCCAACGGCCGGGCGGAGTACGCGGCGACCAGACCGAGCATCTCGCCTGCCCGCGCCGCCGGGTAGCCGCCGCCGCCCTGCAGCATGACGCCCATCCGCTCGCGCAGCCGCGCGTTGTCCGCGACCGGATCCAGTCCGAGGATCCGGATGCTGCCCGACTCCGGCTTGAGGAAGCCCTCGCACATCTCGATCGTCGTGGTCTTGCCCGCGCCGTTCGGGCCGAGCAGGGCGAACACCTCGGCCCGCCGCACGTCGAGGTCGAGGCCGTCGACGGCCACGGTCGTGCCGTACCGCTTGGTGATGCCACGCAGACGGACGACGGCGTCCCCCGAGTCGTCGACGTCCGGGGAACCCTCGCGCGCGGAGCCGGGAACGTCGGAACGGGAGGTCACGGAGATTCAGCGTAGGCGTCGGGCCGCGCGGTCGGCGGTGGCGGTGGGTTCGACCCTGCGCTGGGCGGCCCGGGCCGGCCTACGTCGGCGACCTCGGGCTCGAGCGGTGGGCGCCACGGCAGCCGGCGGTAGGTGAACGCGATGAGCAGGGCCACGATGATCGCGCTGGCACCCGTGGCATCGACGATCTGGAACAGCGCGAAGCGGTCACCGTTCGCGGTCGGCCCGAAGATGCCCACGACCAGCGACAACACGATCGTCGTCCCGCGGAACCCGGGCCGCGACGCCCAGGTGGCCAGCGGGATGATCGCCCACAGCAGGTACCAGGGCTGGACGACGGGGAACAGCAGCACCGTCGCGCCCAGTGCGACGCCGAGGCCGCCGACCGGGTTGAGGCGCCCGCGCAGCACTGCGAGCAGCAGCCAGGTCACCAGAATCGCGATGATGATCACACCGATGGCGCGGGTCAGGCCGAGGATCGCCGTCGTGTGGTCGCCGAGTCCGAGCAGGATGCCGACCTGACCGGTGCCCAGCGCCACCAGCGTCGGAGGCGACATCCACGACCGCACCACGTTGGCCGTGCCGAGGGTGAACAGCCACCCGAACCCCAGTCCACTCGCCCAACCGACCAGCGCCATCACGGCCACCGACACGGCGGCCAGCGATCCGCCCGCGAGGAAGAACGCCTTGACGGTCCCGCCCCACCGACACGCCAGGGCCATCGCCACGAACCCGACCGCCAGCAGCGACGGCAGCTTCACCTGCGACGACAGTGCGATCAGCACCGTGCCGAGCAGCAGCATCGCCATGGGCATCCACTGCGCCCACTCGTCCCGGCCGTGCGGCCGCCGCAGCGGGCGGGGCAGCAGCCGGCCCGCGGCCTGCACGCCGCGCAGCGCGAACTCGGTGCCCGCGAGCATCAGGCCGAGCATCAGCGCTTCGTTGTGGATGCCCGCGACCAGGTGCATGAACAGCAGCGGGTTGCACGGTCCCAGCCACAGCGCGCTGACCTCGGCGACGCCGCAGCGGCGCGCCAGGCGCGGCGTGGCCCAGACGATCAGGCCCACGCCGAGCAGCACGACCAGGCGGTGCAGCAGCACCGCGAACACGATGTCGTCGCCGGTGAGTTCGGAGATGCCCCTGCCGATCCAGAGGAACAGCGGTCCGTAGGGGGCGGGTGTGTCCCGCCACAGGCTCGGCACCGACAGGGTGAAGACGTGGTCGAGACCCAGACCCGGCGCGGGTCCCACGACGTAGGGGTCCAGCCCGTTGCGGGCGATCGCGCTCTGCGCGAGGTAGGAGTAGACGTCCTTGCTGTACATCGGGGGAGCGATCAGCAGCGGCAACGCCCACAGCAGCAGGGTGCGGTCGATCTGGCTGCGTGACATGCGCCGGGGACCGAGCGCGAAGCGGCCGAGCATCAGCCAGGCCAGCGCCATGATGACCGCGCCGGTGGTGGTCATCGTCAGCGACACGGTCTGGATGCGCGACGGCAGGTTGAGCAGTCGGACGCCGAACGTGGGGTCCTGGACCACGGGCCGGGCACCCGCGCCGAGCGCCCCGATCGCCATGAGCACCGTGCCCGTCGCGCCGAACACGCGGGTGCGGCGCATCAGCGCCACCTCGTCGGCCTTCAGAGGCGACCCGATCGCGACCTCGTCGGCGTGCCAACGGGCGACGGCCGAGCTGAGAGACTGTAGGCGGGTTGCCATCACAGCAGCGTAACCGGCGTCGTATTCCCGTCCGGAGGTGTGATTGTTCTCCCCGCGAGCTAAGGGTCACCTTGCTAGACCGACCCCTGGAATTGCGTCACACTGGTGTTGTGAAATTCCGTTCCGAGGTCGCGCGTGGGCATGACGCCATGCCTGCGACCCAGGACGGGCACACCAGGAAGGCGATCATCCGGCTGCTGCTGGAATCGGGCTCCATCACCGCGAGCGCGATCGGCGACAGGCTGGGGATCTCGGCCGCAGGGGTGCGTCGTCACCTCGACGCCCTCATCGAGGCCGGTGACGCCGAGTCGGTGGCCGCCGCGAGCTGGCAGCACAGTGGCCGTGGCCGTCCCGCACGCCGCTACCGCCTGAGCGCCGGTGGCCGGGCCAAGCTCGAGCACGCCTACGACGACCTCGCCGTCGCCGCGATGCGTCAGTTGCGCGAGATCGGCGGCGACGACGCGATCCGCACGTTCGCCAGGCGTCGCATCGACACCATCCTCTCGGGAGTATCCGACGGCCCAGCCGACGTTGCGACCAAGGTCGACCGCGTCGCGGACGCGTTGACCGAGGCGGGTTACGCCACCACGACGGCGCCGGTGTCCGGCCCGCTCAGCGGGGTGCAGATCTGCCAGCACCACTGCCCGGTGTCGCACGTCGCCGAGGAGTTTCCCGAGTTGTGCGACGCCGAGCGCGAGGCGTTCGCCGAGATCCTGGGCACCCACGTCCAGCGGCTGTCGACGATCGTCAACGGCGACTTCGCCTGCACCACGCACGTTCCCGTCGACCCAGGCAAGCACGCCACCGGCGCGCACGCCCCAGACACGCAGTTCCCTCGGCATCCAGCCCTCGCCGAGTCCACCACCACGATCGAGCAAGGAGCGTCGACATGACGACCACCCCCGAGGCACCACAGCTGACCCAGGAAGAGACCATCGCGTCGCTGGGCACCTACGGCTACGGCTGGGCGGACTCCGACGTCGCGGGCGCCAGTGCCCAGCGTGGCCTCAGCGAGGCCGTGGTGCGCGACATCTCGGCCAAGAAGAGCGAACCGCAGTGGATGCTCGACATGCGCCTGAAGGCACTGCGCACCTTCGACAAGAAGCCGATGCCGAACTGGGGTTCCGACCTCGAGGGCATCTTCTTCGACAACATCAAGTACTTCGTGCGGTCCAGCGAGAAGCAGGCTGCCACGTGGGACGACCTGCCGGCCGACATCAAGAACACCTACGACAAGCTGGGCATCCCCGAGGCCGAGAAGCAGCGCCTGGTGTCCGGTGTCGCGGCGCAGTACGAGTCCGAGGTCGTCTACCACTCGATCCGCGAGGATCTCGAGGCCCAGGGCGTCATCTTCCTCGACACCGACTCGGCGCTGAAGCAGCATCCCGAGCTGTTCCAGGAGTACTTCGGCACGGTGATCCCGGCCGGTGACAACAAGTTCTCCGCGCTGAACACCGCGGTGTGGTCGGGTGGCTCGTTCATCTACGTGCCCAAGGGCGTCCATGTGGACATCCCGCTGCAGGCCTACTTCCGCATCAACACCGAGAACATGGGCCAGTTCGAGCGCACGCTGATCATCGTCGACGAGGACGCCTACGTGCACTACGTCGAGGGCTGCACCGCGCCGATCTACAAGTCCGACTCGCTGCACTCCGCGGTCGTCGAGATCATCGTCAAGCCCGGTGGCCGCTGCCGCTACACCACCATCCAGAACTGGTCGAACAACGTCTACAACCTGGTCACCAAGCGGGCGCGGGCCGAGGCCGGCGCGACCATGGAGTGGGTCGACGGCAACATCGGCTCCAAGGTGACCATGAAGTACCCGGCGGTCTGGATGACCGGAGAGCACGCCAAGGGCGAGGTCCTGTCGGTCGCGTTCGCGGGCGAGGGCCAGCACCAGGACACTGGCGCCAAGATGCTCCACCTCGCGCCGAACACGTCGAGCAACATCGTCTCGAAGTCGGTGGCGCGTGGCGGCGGTCGGGCGTCCTACCGTGGCCTGGTCCAGGTCAACAAGGGTGCGCACGGATCGCGTTCGAGCGTGAAGTGCGATGCGCTGCTGGTCGATTCGATCAGCCGCAGCGACACCTACCCGTACGTCGACATCCGCGAGGACGACGTCACGATGGGCCACGAGGCCACCGTCTCCAAGGTCAGTGCGGATCAGCTGTTCTACCTGATGAGCCGCGGCATGACCGAGGACGAGGCCATGGCGATGGTCGTTCGCGGCTTCGTCGAGCCCATCGCGAAGGAACTGCCGATGGAGTACGCGCTCGAACTGAACCGGCTCATCGAACTGCAGATGGAAGGCGCCGTCGGGTGACCCAGAACAATCTGACCGAAGCGGCCGAGGCCGCCAAGAACGGCGGGTCGACGCTCGCGGCCCTCAACAAGGGCGAGCTGTTCTCGTCGTTCGACGTCAACGCGTTCGAGGTGCCGGGCGGTCGCGACGAACTGTGGCGGTTCACCCCGCTCAAGCGTCTGCGCGGCCTGCACGACGGATCGGCTCCCGCCACCGGCTCGGCGGCGATCACGGTCACCGAGCGTCCCGGTGTCACCGTCGAGACGGTCGCCCGCGGCGACGCGCGCCTGGGTCAGGGTGGCGTGCCGTCGGACCGGGTTGCGGCGCAGGCATTCTCGTCGTTCGAACAGGCCACCATCGTCACGGTCGCGCGCGACACCGAGGTGTCCGAGCCCATCGAGATCACCGTCGACGGACCCGGCGAGGGCGCGGTGGCCTACGGGCACCTGCAGATCCGCATCGAGGAACTGTCCCGGGCCATCGTCGTGGTGGACCTGCGGGGTAGCGGCACCCTTGCCGACAACGTCGAGATCATCGTCGGCGACGCCGCCGGACTCGGCGTCATCTGGATCGCCGACTGGGCCGACGACATGGTCCACGTCAGTGCCCATCACGCAAAGCTCGGCAAGGACGCCGTGCTGGGCCACGTCAACGTCACCCTCGGTGGCGACGTCGTGCGTACCGCGGCCAACGTGCGCTTCACCGCCCCCGGTGGTGACGCGCAGATGCTCGGCACCTACTTCGCCGACGACGGACAGCACTTCGAGTCACGGCTCCTGATCGACCACGCGCAGCCGAACTGCAAGTCCGACGTGCTGTACAAGGGTGCGCTGCAAGGCGATCCGGACTCCAACAAGCCCGACGCCCACACGGTGTGGATCGGCGACGTGCTGATCCGTGCCGAGGCCACCGGCACCGACACCTACGAGGCGAACCGCAACCTGGTGCTCACCGACGGCGCCCGCGCCGACTCGGTGCCCAACCTCGAGATCGAGACCGGTGAGATCGCCGGCGCCGGACACGCCAGTGCGACCGGCCGCTTCGATGACGAGCAGCTGTTCTACCTGCGTGCCCGAGGCATCCCCGAGGAGCAGGCCCGTCGCCTGGTGGTACGCGGTTTCTTCGGCGAGATCATCGCCAAGATCGCCGTGCCCGCAGTGCGTGAGCGACTGACCGAAGCCATCGAACGAGAACTAGCCATCACCGAATCGAGAAGTAGCTGACATGACCACTCTTGAAGTGAAAGACCTCCACGCCTCCGTCATCTCCGCCGAGGGCGGCGCCGACATCGAAATCCTCAAGGGCGTGAACCTGACCGTGCGGTCGGGCGAGACCCATGCGGTCATGGGACCCAACGGATCCGGCAAGTCGACGCTGTCCTACGCCATCGCCGGCCACCCGAAGTACACCGTCACGTCGGGATCGATCACCCTCGATGGCGAGGACGTCCTCGAGATGAGCGTCGACGAGCGCGCCCGCGCGGGCCTGTTCCTGGCGATGCAGTACCCCGTCGAGGTGCCCGGTGTGTCGATGTCGAACTTCCTGCGCACGGCGGCCACCGCCGTCCGCGGCGAGGCGCCGAAGCTCCGGCACTGGGTCAAGGAGGTCAAGACCGCGATGAGCGATCTCGACATCGACCCGGCGTTCAGCGAGCGCAGCGTGAACGAAGGCTTCTCCGGCGGTGAGAAGAAGCGCCACGAGATCCTGCAGCTCGGCCTGCTCAAGCCGAAGATCGCGATCCTCGACGAGACCGATTCGGGCCTCGACGTCGACGCGCTGCGCGTCGTCAGCGAGGGCGTCAATCGCTACGCGGCGGCGGAGAACGCCGGCGTGCTGCTGATCACCCACTACACGCGCATCCTGCGCTACATCCAGCCGCAGTTCGTGCACGTCTTCTTCGACGGCCGGATCATCGAGTCCGGCGGTCCGGAGTTGGCCGACGAACTCGAGGAGAACGGCTACGAGCGCTTCACGCAGTCTGCCGCTTCGGGAGCCTGACGTGACGGCCACGCGGACCTCTGACGTCGACGTGGCCGTGGACGTCGAGCGGATTCGCACGGACTTCCCGATCCTCGACCGGGTGATGCGTGGCGGAAATCGGTTGGCGTACCTCGACTCCGGTGCCACGTCGCAGAAGCCGCTCGCCGTTCTCGACGCCGAGCGCGACTTCCTGCTGACCTCTAACGGTGCGGTGCACCGCGGGGCCCATCAGCTGATGGAGGAGTCGACCGACGCCTACGAGCAGGGGCGTGCGGACATTGCCCGTTTCGTGGGGGCCGGCACCGACGAACTCGTGTTCACCAAGAACGCGACGGAGGCCATCAACCTGGTCGCCTACACGTTGGGCGACAAGCGTTTCGAGCGAGCGGTCGGCCCCGGCGACGTGATCGTCACGACCGAACTCGAGCACCACGCCAACCTGATCCCCTGGCAGGAGCTGGCGTTGCGCACCGGCGCGACGCTGCGCTGGTATGGCGTGACTGAGGACGGTCGTATCGATCTGGACTCCCTCGAACTCGACGAGCGAGTCAAGGTCGTGGCGTTCAGCCACCATTCGAATGTCACCGGTGCCGTGGCGCCGGTCGCTGAGCTGGTGGCGCGCGCCAAGGCCGTCGGAGCGCTGACCGTGCTGGACGCCTGCCAGTCGGTGCCGCACCAGCCCGTCGACTTCCATGCCCTCGACGTCGACTTCGCCGCCTTCTCCGGGCACAAGATGATGGGCCCCACCGGGATCGGCGTGCTTTACGGCAGGCAGCGGCTCCTCGAGCAGATGCCGCCCTTCCTGACCGGCGGATCGATGATTGAGACCGTCACGATGGAGGCGACGACCTACGCACCGGCGCCGCAGCGCTTCGAGGCAGGTACCCCGATGACGTCGCAGGTCGTCGGATTGGGCGCCGCCGCACGGTATCTGGACGAGATCGGGATGGCCGCGGTGCACCAGCACGAGTCGCGGCTGGTGGCGGCGGCCCTCGAGGGGCTCGGTGCCATCGACGGCGTCCGCATCATCGGGCCGACCTCGCTCGAGAATCGCGGCTCCCCGGTGTCGTTCGTGGTGGACGGCGTGCACGCCCACGACGTCGGGCAGGTACTCGATGACGAAGGCGTGGCCGTGCGGGTGGGCCACCACTGCGCGTGGCCGCTGCACCGTCGGTTCGGCATCGCGGCGACGGCGCGTGCGTCGTTCGCCGTTTACAACACGCTCGACGAGGTCGACAGACTGGTCGCGGGCGTTCGTCGGGCGATCGATTTCTTCGGGGCGGGGGACTGACCGTCGTGCGCCTGGAGCAGATGTATCAGGAAGTGATCCTCGATCACTACAAGCGGCCCCACAACCGTGGGCTGCGCGACCCGTTCGCGGCGGAGGTGTCGCACGTCAACCCGACCTGCGGCGACGAGGTGACGTTGCGCGTGACGCTGTCGGGTGACGGTGAGACTGTCACCGACGTGTCCTACGACGGCCAGGGCTGCTCGATCAGCCAGGCCTCGACCTCGGTGCTCACCGACCAGGTGATCGGCCTGACGGTGGGGGATGCGATGAAGACCGTCGCGTCGTTCAGCGAGATGGTGTCGTCGCGCGGGACGATCGACGGTGACGAGGACGTGATCGGCGATGGCATCGCCTTCGCGGGGGTAGCCAAGTACCCGGCGCGCGTGAAGTGCGCGCTGCTGGGCTGGATGGCGTTCAAGGCCGCGCTGGCCGAGGCCATGCCACAAGACCAGATCGAGGCGCAAGCCAGTGAGGAGACGCCGGATGAGCGACACCGTAGTGCCCAATGAGGAGTTCGTTGCCGACCTCGAGGAGGCGATGCGTGACGTCGTCGACCCCGAACTCGGCATCAACGTCGTGGACCTGGGCCTCGTGTACGGCCTGGACGTCGAGGAGGGCGACACCGGCAAGGTGGCGCTCATCGACATGACGCTGACGTCGGCCGCTTGCCCGCTGACCGACGTCATCGAGGATCAGTCGCGCAGCGCGCTCGTCGGTGCCGGCCTGGTCAATGACATCAAGATCAACTGGGTGTGGAACCCGCCGTGGGGGCCGGACAAGATCACCGAGGACGGCCGCGAGCAATTGCGGGCGCTCGGCTTCACCGTCTAGGCGGCGCGGCGGACCACCACTCGGAAGCGTGCGACGTCGATGCTGGTGACGTGTTCGGTGTTGAGGCCGGGTAGTGGTGGTGCCTTCGAGCTGTAGGTGGTGCCGGTGGGCGTGGTGACGTCGGTTGTGTGACAGTCGAATTCGTGGGACGTGCGGACGCGCCAGCCGGGTGCTTCCTTGGCGTAGTTGCACGCTTCGCACAGTCCGTTGCCGTTGACTGCGGAGGTGGGCCCACCCCGCGCGTTGGGTTCGGCGTGGTCGGTGTGGCGGATCGGTGCGTTGCAGTAGGGGGTGCGGCAGGTGTCGTCGCGTAGGGCGATGAACGTCGCCAACGCCTTGGGGAAGAGCCGGGCGCGGGATTCCATGGTCACCAGCGCTCCGGTCTTCGGGTGGCGGTAGAGCCGGCGCAGCGTCGCCCGCGACCGCTCGTCGCCCACTGCGTTGGAGATCAGGTGTCGTGCGACGGTGGCGGGGATCGGTCCGTACCCGGGAACGCGGGCGGGTTCGGTGTCGCCGCCGAGCAGGGTTTCGTCGGTGATCACCACGTCGACGGTGACCGGGACGGGGGTGTCGGCGGTGCGGCCGGTGATGCGTTCGACGGCGGTGTCGGCCATGACCTGCCCGCGGCTGCGGCCGTCGCTGGTGGTGTCGGCGGCGCGTTTGAGGGCGGCGTAGATCGACACGCCTTGGGCGACGGGAAGCAGGATGCTGACCCAGGCCATGGTGTCGGCGGCGGGGCGGATGCTGACGCACCGGTCCTCGTGCGCGCGGCGAGCCTTGTCGACCACGGCGTGGGGGTCGAGGCGGTAGGCGATGGCCTTGGCGTCGGCTTCGATGCGCTTGTCACCCTTACCCACCAGCGTCGCAGGGTCGGCACACATCTCGGCGTCGAGGGTGCGGCGGTCCTCGACTTCGAGGCAGGCCGATTCCCGCACGAGCAGTGTCGCCCGCCACTCGGAGAGGATCCCGGTTTCCAGGGCGGCCAGGGTGTGGGGCATTTCGTGGACCAGGGCGCGGGCGAATCCGAGGTGGCGACTGCCCTGTTTCGGCGACTCCCGGCGGGCCAGCCCGACTTCGGAGGCGAGGCCCTGGCCGCGCTTGCGCATCGGGACCCCGGCGTCGGCTTCGGCGGTGCGGCGTTTCAGGTCCAGGGCGGCGGTCATGCGGGCTTGGGCTGCGGCGGCGGTGGCCTTGAGTCGCTCCAGTTGGGCGATGCGGTCGATCAGGCCGGCCTCGTCCACCGTGGTGGGGTCGAAGTCCAGCATGTCGAACATGTGTTCGATTATGCCAACGGGGTCCGACAAGAAGAGCCGAACGGAGCCCCGGTTTCCTACGCCGACAGTTGCAAATAGCCGCCACGGGCGAACACGTCGCTGCCCGCGCGCTCGACGCCGTCGGCGCCCCGTACCCGCGTGATGACCAAGGCACGGTTGGCGCCCCGGTGGGCGTTCGGGCCGCACACCACGGCGCCGCCGCCCTCCTGCACGATCACCCGCCCGACCGTGCCGCCGAACCGCGCCTTCGACGTGTGCGCCTCGAGCACTTCCAGGCGCTCGCCGCGGTAGAACGTGAACGCCCGCGGATACGGAGCCGACAGCGCGCGCACGAACCTCTCGAGATCCTCTGCAGGCCATGACAGTTCGAGCAGGCTGTCCCGCTCCGAACGCTTGTGGAAGTACGTCTGCTCGTCCCTGTTCTGCGGCCGCCAGACCGGCGTCCCCGATTCCAGCGCGTCGAGCGCGTCGCGGAGTACCTCGGGGATCAGGTCCATGGTCCGCAGGACCAACTCGGTGCCGGTATCGGTGTTTCCGATCGGCAACGACCGCTGAACGAGCACGTCGCCGGTGTCCAAGCCCTCGTCCATGCGATGAACGGTCAGGCCCGTGTGGGTCTCCCCGCTGATCAGCGCCCACAGCACGGGCGAGAACCCGGTGCCCCTAGGCAACATCGAGTCGTGAAAGTTCAAGGTGCCGTGCGGCGGTAGGTCGTACAACTCGGCAGGCCACTTGGTGTACCAGCTGTTGACGACGTTGACGTCGGGCTCGGATCGCTTGACGAGATCGATCGTCTCGGCGTCGATCCGGTCGGTGAGATGGACCGGAATGTCGTGCTCGCGGGCCAGTTCCTCGACTGAGTCCGACCAGATCGCCTTGTAGGACTGCGTACTCGCGGGGTGCGTGACCACCAGCGGAACGTCCTGGTCCAAGTCGAGCAGGGCCTGCAGGGTGCGGCGGCCCCACGTCTGGAAACCGAAGAAGACGACGCGCATCGCTGAGTTCCTCCATGAGTCGGGGCCGGACGGGTCGGGGTCCCGATCTTGGGGGACGTTGCTGGCGCGGCCGGAGGTTACCCTAGCCTAAGCTCAGTCACGATAGTCAAATCAGCCCCGCCAGCGGTCTGGCGCTTTCACCGAAACCCTTCCACCAGCAAACTCTCGAACGTAGCCCCCACAACGCCGTCATAATTTGGTAAGACATCCCGCATGACCTTGATCGAGTGTTATCGATGACCGAGTTGCTGAAAACGGATGCACCCGTCCGAGCCGATCGGGGCCAGCGACCGCAGCAGTCGATCGAGGCATTCATGCGGTGGGTGGAACGGGCGGTGCACGCGTGGACGGCTCGTCTGGTGCCGACGCGTCTCCTGCGCCACGTCCTCTACCTCGGGATGATTCGCAAGTTCGGCAACTTCCGTCGGCCACGCACCTTCAACGAGAAGGCCAACTGGCGGATCTTCAACGATCGGCGGGACCGCATCGTCGCTGCGTGCGACAAGATGCGGATGAAGGAGATGGCCCGGGCGGCCTACCCGGGGCCGAAGTTGCGGATCCCCGAGACCTACTGGTTCGGAACCGACTTGCGCTCTGCGCCAGATCTTTTCGCGCTGCCGCCGTGGGTGCTCAAGCCCAACCACAGCAGCGGGCAGGTGCTCTTCGGGCCCGACCCGGAAACCGGCCTCGACGCGCTCGTCCACCAGACGCGGCACTGGGGGAAGCACACCCCCGTCGCGCTCGGGGAGTGGGGTTACGCGGAAGCGAGGCCAGGCCTGCTCATCGAGGAACGCATCCCGACCCCCGACGGCGCGGCGCCGACCGACTACAAGTTCTTCGTCTTCGACGGCCGGGTGGAACTCATCCAGGTGAATCGCGGCCGCTTCACGTCCCAAACGGCCACCTTCCTCGACACCGACTGGAATCGGCTGGACGTGTGCTGGCGCATCATGCCCGTCGCCGACGAACCCCGCCCACCGGAACTGGAGACGATGCTCGAGATCGCAAGTGCGCTGGGCACCGGCTGGGACTTCATCAGGATCGACCTCTACGCCGTCGACGGGACCGTCTGGTTCGGCGAGTACACCCCGTACCCGGGCAGCGGACTACTCCGCTATCGGCCGATGAGCTTCGACGTCGAGCAGGGCAAGCACTGGACACTTCCGACACTCGAGCAGGTGCAGCGCGGACAACCCTGACCGGACCCGCGGGAGTAGGTTGGCCGCGGGCCCGGCTTCGGGTGCTCGTGGATGCACCGTGGGAGGCAACGTGTCAGGGACCAAGGACGCCATCGGGGTCTACGCATCGACGCGCAGGCAGCTGCGCGGCATCGCCGAGAGCCTGGTCGCCGGACCGCAATACCGAGCCGCCGGCACCATCCGCCTCGCGGTGCGCCCCGACGGCTTCGCCGCCACTGCGCTGCCGCTATCGGTGCACGCCACCGAGTTCACCTGGCAGGACGACTCTGCCCCGCTAACCGGTCCGGTCGGGGCAATCGCGGCGGCCGCGGGCGTCGACTACGGCCCGCCGGTGGGGGTGTACGACCTGCGCGATCCGCTACCCGCCGACGCCGAACTCGACATCGACCCCGGCGCGGCGGAGCTGCTGCATCGGTGCCTCTACGCGGGCGGTTTCGCGCTCAAGCAGGCACTGCCGGAAGAGCACCCCGTGTTGTGGCCCGAGCACTTCGACGTCTCCGTCACCGAGGCCGAGGTCAACTACGGCGTCTCGGCGGGAGACGAGCAGCACCCGCTGCCCTATGCGTACGTCGGCCCCTGGACGCCCCGCACGGGCGCGTTCTGGAACGCTCCCTTCGGCGCGCTGCGGCCGCTAAATCCCGGCCACGACGTCGACCGCCTCGCCGAGGAGATCGCCGGGTTCTTCGCCGAGGGCCGCGCCACCGCCTGATCGTGACGATCACGACGGAATCGCACCAAGTCGAAGGGTGTTGCACGCCTACATGACCTCCGACCCCGGTGAGCTGTTCACGCCGTTGACCGTTCGATCGATGACGATCCCCAACCGCTTCGCGATGGCGCCGATGACGCGACAGGCGTCACCGGGTGGCGTCCCCGGACGTGACGTCGCCGACTACTACGCGCGTCGGGCGGCCGGGGGAGTCGGCCTCATCGTCACGGAGGGCATTCGACTGGGAGCAGCCGAATCGGCCTACCCCGATTCGGTGCCCACGCTCGTCGGCGACGACGCCGTGACCGGGTGGCGCGCGGTCACGAACGCCGTGCACTCCCACGGCGCGGTCATTGCCGCGCAGCTCTGGCACCAGGGCGGCGAGCGTCACCACGCCGACGGAGTGACCCCGGTCAGCCCGTCCGGCGTCGGCGGCACAGGCAAGCCGCGCGGCCGTGCGCTCACCGCCGACGAACTCGTCGACGTGGCCGCGGACTACGCCACTGCCGCCGCGAACGCCAAGGCGGCGGGCTTCGACGCCGTCGAGTTGCACGGTGCGCACGGATACCTGCTCGACAGCTTCCTCTGGGAGAGGACCAACCTGCGCACGGACGCCTACGGCGGCTCCGCCGTCGAGCGCACGCGGTTCCCCGCCGAGGTGGTCGCGGCGGTGCGGGCCGCCGTCGGACCAGACTTCCCGATCGTGTTCCGGTTCTCGCAGTGGAAGGGGACGGACTATGCCGCGTCGATCGCCGACGACCCCACCGAACTGCAGGCGATCCTGGCTCCGCTGCTCGACGCCGGCGTGGACGTCCTACACCCGTCGACCCGCAGGCACTACGCAGCGGCCTTCCCCGATCTCGACCCGGAGCGCAGCCTTGCGGGGTGGACCAAGAAGGTGACCGGAGCACCGGTCATCGCGGTGGGGTCGGTGGGCCTGCAGACCCAGTTCCGCAGTGAGAAGGACGGTGAGGTCATCAAGCCGGCTTCGGTGGAGACCCTGATCGAACGGTTCGCCACGGGTGAATTCGACGTCGTCGCGATCGGGCGGGCATTGTTGGCCGACCCCACATGGGTCAATCGGCTGCGAGCGGGAACCCTGGAGGGGTTCCGCGGCTACGACGCCCGCAGCGCACTGGCCGCTCTGAACTGAGAACACCGAGCCGACAGCCCGTTCCCGCCCTGGAACAACGGGATGGAACACGACGTTAGGAATGACGTGAGCACGCAAGACATCACTGCCGAGAAGTTCAACGAGACCATCACCGACAACGAGATCGTGCTGGTCGATTTCTGGGCGGAATGGTGTGGTCCCTGCAAGGCCTTCGCGCCGACGTTCTCCGCCTCGTCTGACAAGCACCCCGACGTGGTGCACGCCAAGGTGGACACCGAGGCGGAACCGGGACTCGCCCAGGCGGCCGAGATCCAGGCGATCCCGACTCTGATGGCCTTCAAGAAGGGCCACATGGTGTTCCGGCACTCCGGGATGCTGCCCGCCAAGGACCTGGACGCCGTGATCTCCCAGATCAAGGACTTCGACATCGAGGCGGCCATCGCCTCGCAGGGCGAAGCCGACCAGGCCTGACCTTCGGCGAGGTCCGAGGAACGGGCGCGCGCACGCGATAGCGTGCACGTCGTGAGCGAGCAGAACGACGCGCCCCTCGTCCTCGTCGACCGGACGCGGCCAGACGTCGCAGTGGTCACCCTCAACCGCCCCGAGCGGATGAACTCGATGGCGTTCGACGTCATGGTGCCCCTCAAGGCGGCCCTCGACGAGCTGACCCACGACAACTCGGTGCGCGCCGTGGTGCTGACCGGGGCAGGACGCGGGTTCTCGTCGGGAGCCGACCACAAGTCGGCAGGATCGGTCCCGCACGTCGCCGGCCTCACCCGGCCGACGTTCGCGCTGCGGTCGATGGAGGTGCTCGACGACGTGATCCTCGCCATACGCAAGCTGCACCAGCCCGTCATCGCGGCGGTCAACGGGGCGGCCATCGGTGGCGGGTTGTGTCTGGCACTGGCCTGCGACATCAGGGTCGCCGCCGAGGGCGCCTACTTCCGCGCGGCGGGCATCAACAACGGTCTCACCGCGAGCGAACTCGGGCTGTCCTACCTGCTACCACGGGCGATCGGCACCTCGCGGGCGTTCGAACTCATGCTGACCGGGCGGGACGTCGACGCCGCCGAAGCCGAGCGCATCGGACTGGTGTCTCGCGCCGTGCCCGACGGCGAGCTACTGGACACCTGCTACGAGATGGCCGAGCGCATCGCAGGGTTCTCCCGGCCGGGTATCGAGTTGACCAAGCGCACGCTCTGGAGTGGACTGGACGCCGGTAGCCTGGAAGGTCACATGCAGGCCGAAGGTCTGGGCCAACTCTACGTGCGTCTGCTCACCGCCAACTTCGAGGAGGCGGTCGCTGCGCGCGCCGAGAAACGGCCCGCGGTCTTCACCGACGACAAGTGACGACGAGTAACGACGACGAACACACAGAGGGGTAGGTCAGCAGCGTGATCACCGCAACGGACCTGGAGGTCCGCGCCGGCGCGCGCACGCTGCTGTCCACCGAAGGCTCGGCACTGCGCATCCAACCGGGTGACCGCATCGGTCTGGTCGGCCGCAACGGCGCAGGCAAGACCACCACCATGCGCATCCTGGCGGGGGAGGGCGAGCCCTACGCGGGCAGGATCGAGCGGACTGGCGAGATCGGGTACCTCCCACAGGATCCCAGGGAGGGCGACCTCGACATGCTGGCCCGGGACCGCGTCCTCTCGGCGCGCGGGCTCGACACGCTGCTGTCCGACCTCGAGAAGCAGCAGACGATCATGGCCGAGGTCGCCGACGACGCCGCCCGTGACAAGGCGGTCCGCCGCTACGGCGAACTCGAGGAGCGCTTCGCCGCGCTCGGTGGGTACGCCGCGGAGAGCGAGGCGGGCCGCATCTGCGCGAGCCTCGGCCTGCCCGAGCGCATCCTGACCCAGTCGCTGCGCACCCTGTCCGGTGGTCAGCGACGCCGCGTCGAACTGGCCCGCATCCTGTTCGCGGCGTCGGACACCGGTTCGGGCTCTGACACCACGCTGCTCCTCGACGAACCCACCAACCACCTCGACGCCGACTCGATTGGGTGGCTGCGGTCGTTCCTGCAGAACCACTCCGGTGGACTGGTGGTCATCAGTCACGACGTGGAGCTGCTCGCCGACGTCGTCAACCGGGTCTGGTTCCTCGACGCGGTGCGCGGCGAGGCGGACGTCTACAACATGGGCTGGCAGAAGTACCTCGACGCCCGGGCCACCGACGAGCAGCGCAGGCGCCGCGAACGGGCCAACGCCGAGAAGAAGGCGGGCGCGCTGCGCACGCAGGCCGCCAAGATGGGCGCCAAGGCCACCAAAGCCGTTGCCGCACAAAACATGCTGCGTCGGGCCGAGCGCATGATCGCCGAACTCGACGACGAGCGCGTTGCCGACAAGGTCGCCAAGATCAGGTTCCCGACGCCAGCGGTGTGCGGTCGTACGCCATTGGTGGCCAAGGGCCTCACCAAGACCTACGGCTCGCTGGAGATCTTCACCGGCGTCGACCTGGCCATCGACAAGGGTTCCCGCGTCGTCGTGCTGGGATTGAACGGCGCGGGCAAGACCACGCTGCTGCGCATCCTCGCGGGCGTGGAGAAGGCCGACGCGGGGGCCATCGAGCCCGGGCACGGCCTCAAGCTCGGGTACTTCGCTCAGGAGCACGACACGATCGACGGCCTGGCATCGGTGTGGGAGAACATCCGGCACGCGGCGCCCGACACCGGCGAACAGGAGCTGCGCAGTCTGCTCGGTGCGTTCATGTTCACCGGACCCCAGCTCGAGCAACCGGCGGGCACGCTGTCCGGTGGCGAGAAGACGCGTCTGGCGCTGGCGGGTCTGGTGGCGTCGACTGCCAACGTGCTGTTGCTCGACGAACCGACCAACAACCTGGATCCGGCGTCTCGTGAGCAGGTGCTCGACGCCCTGCGCAGCTACGCCGGCGCGGTCGTTCTGGTGACCCACGATCCGGGCGCCGCCGAGGCGTTGGAACCGCAGCGCGTGGTGCTGCTTCCCGACGGCACCGAGGACTTCTGGTCAGACGAATACCGCGAACTCATCGAATTGGCCTGATGCCGCGGCCGCGCCGGGCCGTCTCCTCCGCAAACTCAGTTCTCGCCCATGGCGATTGAATCCGGATGGGCAGGGTATTACAACACCCGCACACATCCGGAAGAGTTGCCGGGAGGGTATTGATGAGAGACACCAAGTCGCGCGACCAACTGCTCGACGAACTGCGAAGCGCTTACGAAAAAGGCGCGAGCATCCGATCGCTAGTGGCGAGCACGGGACGGTCCTACGGGTCCATCCACGCCATGCTGCGCGAATCCGGCACCACCATGCGTAGCCGAGGCGGACCGAACCACCGCACCCGAAGCTAGTCAGACCCGATTCACCGTTGGCGAACCGACGCCTCCACCAGATCGAGTACTGCGCCTAGGCGTTCGGTGTCGTCGCCCGACGCGAGTCGGGCGACGAGGCCGTCGAGGACCAGATCGAGGTAGGTCTGCAACACCTCGCTCGGCACGTCCTCACGCAACCGGCCCGCCTGTTTCTGCCGACGCAACCGTTCGGTGGTCGCTGCCGACAGCTCCGCCGAGCGTTCAGCCCAGCCCTTGTTGAACACCGGATCCGTGCGTAACTTCCTGGCGATTTCCAGCCGCGTGGCCAGCCAGTCGAACTGCTCCGGCGCGGCCAACATGTCCCGCATCACCTGAACCAGTCCCTCGCGGGCGGCGACGTCCGCCATGCGCTCGGCGTCTTCGTGGGCCAACTCGAAGAACAAGGTGTCCTTGTCCTTGAAGTGGTGGAAGATGGCGCCGCGCGACAGCCCGATCGTCTGTTCGAGCCGCCGCACGGTCGCCTTGTCGTACCCGTACTGAGCGAAGCACTTCCTTGCACCGTCGAGGATCTCGCGACGGCGCGCCGCGAGATGGTCCTCGGTCACCCGGGGCAAGGAAGCGCCTCGTCTTCTCTACTTCTTTTGCCTGCGGTCAGTTCGACTTCAGCATGTTGCGCAGCACGTACTGCAGGATGCCGCCGTTGCGGTAGTAATCCGCCTCGCCGGGGGTGTCGATGCGCACCACCGCGTCGAACTCGACCTTGTCGCCGCCGGACTTGGTCGCCGTCACGTGCACCGTCTTGGGCGTCTTGCCCTCGTTGAGTGCCTCGATGCCCGAGATGTCGAACACCTCGGTGCCGTCGAGCTTGAGCGACGCCGCGGACTCGCCCTCGGGGAACTGTAGGGGGATGACGCCCATGCCGATCAGGTTCGACCGGTGGATGCGCTCGAACGACTCGGTGATCACCGCGCGCACGCCGAGCAGCGAGGTGCCCTTGGCCGCCCAGTCGCGCGACGAGCCCGAGCCGTACTCCTTGCCGCCGAGCACGACCAGGGGAGTGCCCTGGGCGGCGTAGTTCTGCGCCGCGTCGTAGATGAACGCCTGCGGCGCGTCATCCTTCGTGAAGTCGCGCGTGTAACCGCCGGAGACGTCGTCGAGCAGCTGGTTCTTGAGCCGGATGTTCGCGAACGTGCCGCGGATCATCACCTCGTGGTTGCCGCGACGCGACCCGTAGGAGTTGTAGTCCGCCTTGTCGACGCCGTGCTCGTCGAGGTACTGCGCGGCCGGCGTGCCCGCCTTGATGTTGCCTGCAGGCGAGATGTGGTCGGTGGTGACCGAGTCACCCAGCAGCGCCAGCACCCGAGCGCCGCTGATGTCGGTCACCGGCTGCGGCTCGGCGGGCATCCCGTCGAAGTACGGGGGCTTGCGCACGTAGGTCGACTTGGAATCCCACTCGAACGTGTCGCCGCTGGGAGTCGGCAGGTTGCGCCACCGGTCGTCGCCCTTGAACACGTCGGCGTAGTTCTTGCGGAACATCTCCTGGTTGATCGACGAGGCGATCGTCTCGGAGATCTCCTGCTGCGTCGGCCAGATGTCCTTCAGGAAGACGTCGTTGCCCTGCTCGTCCTTGCCGAGCGCGTCGTTCTGGAAGTCGAAGTCCATGGTGCCCGCCAGCGCGTAGGCGATCACCAGGGGCGGAGAGGCCAGGTAGTTCATCTTCACGTCCGGGTTGATCCGGCCCTCGAAGTTGCGGTTGCCCGACAGCACCGCGGTCACGGACAGATCGTTCTCGTTGATCGCGGCCGAGATCTCGTCGGACAGCGGTCCGCTGTTGCCGATGCAGGTGGTGCAGCCGTAACCCACCAGGAAGAAGCCCAGCTTCTCCAGGTAGGGCCACACGCCGGCCTTGTCGTAGTAGTCGGTGACCACCTGCGAGCCCGGGGCCATCGTGGTCTTCACCCAGGGCTTGGCGGTCAGGCCCTTCTCTACGGCCTTCTTCGCCAGCAGGGCAGCACCCATCATGACCTCGGGGTTCGAGGTGTTCGTGCACGACGTGATCGCCGCGATCGCCACGGCGCCATGGTCGAGGACGAACTCGCCACGCTCGGAGGAGCGCACGGTCACGGGCTTGGTGGGACGGCCCTCGGCGTTGGTGGCCGCGGAGTGCAACGGTGCGGAGCCGTCGTCGGCGAAGCTCAGCGTCGCAGGATCGCTCGCGGGGAACGTGTCCTCGACCGCCTCGTCGAGCTGGGTCTCCGGTGCAGCCTCACCGTTGGTGACGTAGTTGTGGATGTCCTTGCGGAAGGCCGACTTCGCGTCGTCGAGCGCGATGCGGTCCTGCGGCCGCTTGGGGCCGGCGATCGACGGCACCACGTCGGACAGGTCCAGTTCGAGGTACTCGGAGAACTTCGGCTCACGGCTCGGGTCGTGCCACATGCCCTGGGCCTTGGCGTACGCCTCGACCAGTGCCAGCTGCTGCTCGTCGCGGCCGGTCATGCGCAGGTAGTCGATGGTCACCTCGTCGATCGGGAAGATCGCTGCGGTGGAACCGAATTCGGGGCTCATGTTGCCGAGGGTGGCGCGGTTGGCCAGCGGCACCTCGGAGACGCCTTCGCCGTAGAACTCGACGAACTTGCCGACGACGCCGTGCTTGCGCAGCATCTCGGTCACGGTGAGGACGACGTCGGTGGCGGTGACGCCCGGGCGGCGCTCGCCGCTGAGCTTGAAGCCGACGACGCGGGGGATGAGCATCGACACGGGCTGACCCAGCATCGCGGCCTCGGCCTCGATGCCGCCGACGCCCCAGCCGAGCACGCCGAGGCCGTTCTCCATCGTGGTGTGGGAGTCGGTGCCCACGCAGGTGTCGGGGTAGGCCACACCGTCGCGCAGCATCACGACGCTCGCCAAATACTCGATGTTGACCTGGTGGACGATGCCGGTGCCCGGGGGGACGACCTTGAAGTCGTCGAACGCGCCCTGACCCCAGCGCAGGAACTGGTAGCGCTCGCCGTTGCGCTCGTACTCGATCTCGACGTTGCGCTCGAAGGCGTTGGCGGTGCCGAACAGGTCGGCGATCACCGAGTGGTCGATGACCAGGTCGGCGGGCGCCAGCGGGTTGACCTTCTGCGGGTCGCCGCCGAGGTCGCCGACGGCCTCGCGCATGGTGGCAAGGTCGACGATGCACGGCACGCCGGTGAAGTCCTGCATGATCACCCGGGCCGGGGTGAACTGGATTTCGACGCTGGGATCGGCCGACGGATCCCACTTCGCAATCGCCTCGATGTGGTCCTTGGTGATGTTCGCGCCGTCCTCGGTGCGAAGGAGGTTCTCGGCGAGCACCTTGAGGCTGTACGGGAGCTTCTCCGTGCCGGGTACCGCGTCCAACCGGTAGATCTCGTAGCTCTCGTCGCCGACCTTCAAGGTGTCGCGCGCGGAGAATGAATTCACGCTGCTCACATCAACTCCCGGTGTAGTAATCGCCGCGACGGGGCTGTGTCGGCGGCGCTTCCGATTCCTACAGTACGCTTGTCCTTTTAAGCGACCAAGGCCGGGGTCCAGTCTTGTCTCGATCCGTGTTCGATGCCAGTCGATCCCACTCATCGGGTGCGTGATCCCGTACCCTGCGCGTGTGACCGGACCTCACGTCATTCCGTTCCCGGCCTACATCCCGCCGGACGTGGACATCGTCGCCGTCAACGCTGCGGTGAGCAGGGACGGCGTCAGTGCGCCTGCGGCCGACGTGCCGGGGCTGAAGGCGGTCGTGGCCGATGCCAAGGCCAACGGCATCGACCTGAAGATCGTGGTGGTCCCAACCAACCCGCCGATCGACACCCCGTTGCGCGACATCGCCACCGAGGTGGGGCAGGCGCACCCGGGTTCCACGGTGCTGACGATCAGCCCATCCTTCGCGGGCACCTACAGCGAGGAATTCGACCGCGCCACCCTCGAGGCCGGCCAAGACGTCGCGAAGACAGGGAATCCGGTGCAATCGGCGACGAATTTCGTCGGCGAACTGGAGGCAACGCACTTCCCGTGGACCGCATTCACGGTCGTGCTGGTGATCGGCGTCCTGGCGGCGGCCGTGGCGACCCGGCTGCTGCAGGTTCGGGCGAGGCGTGCGCCCGCCGGTTCCGACGTCGCGGAAAACGCTGCGCCGCCTGCGAACTGACCCGATCTTCGCATTTCGGAAAAGGCTTCATAACCTTTCGATAACGCCGGTTTCAATTACAACTTTGTAATTCGTTACTGGCGTTTCTTTAGCGCTTTTTGTGACGTACGGTGCAGAAGGTGCTCGGTGTTGCAGGTGCGTTCAATGTGACTCATGTGACTCGACACTCGACGGACATTCCGGCGCGTTCGCGCGCAGCCCTAGGAGACCGGAGACCCATGAGACGCATCACGAGCGCCTCTGCCTACCGCCTGTCAGGCCGGGTCGGCGCATGCTCACTAGTGCTCGGAGTCCTCGTCGCCACGGTGTTCAGCCACGGCCCGGGGATCGCCGTGGCTGAACCGGGCGGCCCAGAAGGCATTTCCGCGCTGGTGGCCGAAGTCGCCGATGCCAATCAGAAGTTGCAGGACCTAGGCAGTCAGATCCAGGCCGAGCAGGAGAGCGTCAACCAGGCACTCGTCGGCGTGCAGAGCGCCAGGGAAGCCGCCGACAAGGCGCGCGGCGAAGTGGAGGCGAGCAAGTCGGCCCTCACCCAGGCCGACGCCGCAATCGCCTCCGCGCAAAAGCGGTTCGACCAGTTCGCGGCGTCGGCCTACGTGAACGGCCCGTCCGCGTCCTACCTCACCGCCGACGATCCGCGCGAGATCATCGACACCGCCGCCACCGGGCAGACGCTCGCCGTCAGTTCCCGTCAGGCGATCGACGACTTGATGCGCGCCCGCACCGAGCAGGTCAATCGCGACTCGGCGGCCCGCATGGCCCAGCAGAAGGCCGACCAGGCCCTCGCCGACGCCCAGTCGAGCGAGGACGCCGCGGTCAAGTCGCTCACCGACGCGCAGCAGACGTTCAAGGATCAGCAGCGCGAACTCGACCGCCTCAGCGCCGAACGCGCTGCGGCCCAGGCCAAGCTGGCGGAGGTCCGCAAGGTGTCCTCGACGGCTCCGGCGGGTACTGCGTCCTCGGCCGCTGCGCCCGCCGGAAACGCGGTGACGCCGTCGGGCCCCTCGGCCGACTGGGACCGCACCCCCGGCGCGCCCGCACCGGCCGGCGGAAACTGGGCGACGCCGTGGGATCCGACGCTGCCTGCAATTCCGAGCGCGTTCGTCAGCGGTGACCCCGTCGCGATCATCAACGCCATCCTGGGGATCGCGACCACGTCGGTGCAGGCGACCCAGCAGATGGGCCGCAGCTTCCTGCAGAAGCTCGGAATCCTGCCCACGCCAACGGGAATCACCAACGGTGCCATCCCGCGGGTCTACGGACAGCAGGCCACCGAGTACGTCATCAAGCGCGGCATGGCCGTGATGGGCACGCCCTACTCGTGGGGTGGCGGCAACGCTGCCGGCGCCAGTCGCGGAATCGACTCCGGTTCGGGCACAGTCGGCTTCGACTGCTCGGGCCTGATGCTCTACATGTTCGCCGGCGTCGGCATCAAGCTCGACCACTACTCCGGCTCCCAGTACAACGCGGGCCGCAAGGTGCCGACGTCGGAGATGCGGCGCGGCGACATGCTGTTCTGGGGCCCCAATGCCAGCCAGCACGTCGCGATGTACCTCGGCGGCGGTCAGATGCTCGAGGCGCCGTACACCGGTTCGGTGGTGAAGGTCTCACCCGTCCGGACCAGCGGCATGACGCCGTACGCAACCCGACTCATTGAATGGTGATCTCCTTGGCTCCCAAGTCCTCTCGCATCGCGAAGGCGCTCGTACCGCTGCTCGGCGCGTTCGCGCTGATGATCGGGCTCGTGGTGCCCGCGACGGCGGCGCCCGACGAGGGTGCGTGGGATCCGACGCTGCCGAAGGTGGCCAGCTCGGGGGCGCCCGGTGACCCGGTGGCGATCGCCAACGCGTCGTTCCAGGTGAGCCAGATCGCGTTGCAGACCACGCAGAACCTCGGACAGCAATTCCTCTCCAGCATCGGTCTCGGCGGCAAGCCCGCCGCGGCGGCGCTGCCCGGCGGACGCGTGCGCGGGCCGCAGGCGATCGAGTACGTCATCAGGCGCGGCGGTTCGCAGATGGGCGTGCCGTACTCGTGGGGTGGCGGCGCGCTCAACGGGCCGAGCGCCGGCGTCGACTACGACGCGGGCAAGGTCGGCTACGACTGCTCGGGCTTCACCCGCTTCGCCTTCGCCGGCGTCGGCGTGCAGATTCCCAAGTACTCGGGCGACCAGTACAACACCGGACGCAAGGTGCCGCAGTCCCAAGCCAAGCGCGGCGATCTGCTGTTCTGGGGCCCCGGCGGCAGCCAGCACGTCGCCATCTACCTCGGCGGCGGCAAGATGCTCGAGGCGTCGGGAAGCGCCGAGAAGGTGACGGTCAGCCCCCTGCGCACAGCGGGTCTGCAGCCGTACCTGGCGCGCATCATCGAGTCCTGAACCACGCGGGTCGCGACACTCGCCCGAACCGGGCAACGTCGACGGATCTCGAACTGCCTGGAATAGTTGGGGACTAGCGCCCGCCGTCTGGCTGGGCGAGTCGGACCGGTAGGTCTGACGCGAGCGATGTGGAGGGTGCTTGATGACGTCACCGAGTGGGCCGCAGCAGGGCGCCGGAGGATTTCCCGGTCCCGGCCCGGCGCAGGGCTACGCCGGCGGTCCGCAGCAGACGCCGCCGCCTGCCAGCGCAGGTCTCCAGTCGGAGGTGCACACGCTGGAACGCGCGATCTTCGAGGTGAAGCGCATCATCGTCGGCCAGGATCAACTCCTCGAGCGCATGCTCGTCGGGCTGCTCGCCAAGGGGCACGTCCTGCTCGAGGGCGTCCCCGGTGTCGCCAAGACCCTCGCCGTCGAGACCTTCGCCAAGGTGGTCGGCGGAACGTTCGCCCGCATCCAGTTCACGCCCGACCTCGTCCCGACCGACATCGTCGGCACCCGCATCTACCGCGTGGGCAAGGAGGAGTTCGACACCGAGGTCGGTCCGGTCATGGTGAACTTCCTGCTCGCCGACGAGATCAACCGCGCACCCGCCAAGGTGCAGTCGGCACTGCTCGAGGTCATGGCCGAGCGCAAGGTGTCGATCGGCGGCAAGACCTTCCCGCTGCCCAACCCCTTCCTGGTCATGGCGACGCAGAACCCGATCGAGCAGGAGGGCGTCTACGCGCTCCCCGAAGCCCAGCGCGACCGCTTCCTGTTCAAGCTCAACATCGACTACCCGTCGCCCGAGGAGGAGCGCGAGATCATCTACCGGATGGGCGTCACCCCGCCCACGCCGAAGCAGATCCTCAACCCCGACGACCTGCTGCGCCTGCAAGGCGTGGCCTCAGGCGTCTTCGTCCACCACGCCCTCGTCGACTACGTGGTGCGGATCGTGACCGCGACGCGTGAGCCCGAGCGCTTCGGCATGCCCGACGCCAAGGCCTGGATCGCCTACGGTGCGTCGCCGCGTGCGTCGCTCGGCATCATCGCCGCGTCGCGAGCGCTGGCGCTGATCCGTGGACGTGACTACGTCATCCCGACCGACGTCGTGGAGATCATCCCGGACGTGCTGCGGCACCGCCTGGTGCTGACCTACGATGCGCTCGCCGACGAGGTGTCCGCGGAGACCGTGGTCAACCGCATCCTGCAGACGGTCGCGCTGCCCCAGGTCAATGCCATTCCGCAGCAAGGCCATTCGGTGGCGCCCGCTGTGCCCACCGCGGCAGCGGCGGCAAGCGGTCGGTGACCCGGTCCGAGGGCCGGGCAGTCGATCTGCCGTCACTGCAACGGGGTCAGATCCGTGACCCCGAACTCTCGGCAGCGCTGCGCAAGCTCGAACTGACGGTGCGCCGCAAGCTCGACGGCGTGCTGCACGGCGACTATCAGGGACTGATCCCGGGACCGGGCTCGGAACCGGGGGAGTCCCGGGTCTACCAGCCCGGCGACGACGTCCGCCGCATGGACTGGTCGGTCACGGCGCGCACCACCACCCCGCACGTGCGGCAGATGATCGCCGACCGCGAACTCGAGACGTGGTTGGTCGTGGACGTCTCGGCGAGCCTCGACTTCGGCACGGCGGGCTGCGAGAAGCGCGACCTGGCAGTGGCCGCGGCGGCGGCGGTGGCATTCCTCAACAGTGGCGGCGGGAACCGGTTGGGCGCCGTGATCACCAACGGTGACGCCACCAAGCGGGTGCCCGCGCTGTCCGGCCGGTTGCACGAGCAGGAGATCCTCCGGACCATCGCGACGATGCCCAAGGCGCCGGTGGGCGTGCGCGGTGACCTCGCGGCGGCCATCGATGCACTGCGCAGGCCGGAGCGGCGCCGCGGCATGGCCGTGGTCATCAGCGACTTCCTCGGGCCGATCACGTGGATGAAGCCGTTGCGCGCCATCGCCGGCCGGCACGAGGTGCTGGGCATCGAGGTGCTCGACCCCCGTGACGTGGAACTGCCCGACGTCGGCGAGGTGATCCTGCAGGACACCGAATCCGGTGTGACGCGCGAGTTCACGATCGATGCTCAGCTGCGCGAGGACTTCGCGAAGGCGGCAGGCGCACACCGCGCCGAGGTGGCCAGGACGCTGCGCCGGTGCGGTGCGCCGCTGCTGACCCTGCGCACCGACCGCGACTGGATCGCCGACGTGGTGAGGTTCGTGGCGAACCGCCGTCTGGCTCTCCGGTAGCGAGGGATTCGGGCTGAAATGGCAAGCAACACATGACGTTACCCCTGCTCGGGCCGATGAGCCTGTCCGGCTTCGAACACCCCTGGTATTTGCTGTTCCTGATCGTCGTCGCCGCCGTCGCCGGGCTGTACGTCGTGGCGCAGCTGGCCCGGCAGAAGCGGATGCTGCGCTTCGCGAACATGGAGTTGCTCGAGAGCATCGCCCCGAAGCGGAGCACGCGCTGGAAGCACCTGCCCGCGATCCTGCTCGTCCTGTCCATGGTGCTCTTCACCGTCGCGATGGCCGCGCCGACGAACGACGTTCGCATACCGCGCAATCGCGCGGTGGTGATGCTGGTGATCGACGTGTCGCAGTCGATGCGCGCCACCGACGTCGCCCCGAACCGCCTGGTGGCCGCACAGGAGGCGGCGAAGCAGTTCGCCGATCAGCTGACGCCCGGAATCAACCTCGGTCTCATCGCCTACGCGGGCACGGCGACCGTGCTGGTGGCTCCGACGACGAACCGCGAGGCGTCGAAGGCCGCCATCGACAAGCTGCAGCTGGCCGACCGCACCGCAACCGGCGAGGGCATCTTCACCGCCCTGCAGGCGATCGCCACCGTCGGCGCGGTGATCGGCGGGGGAGAGGACGCCCCACCTGCGCGCGTCGTGCTGATGTCGGACGGCAAGGAGACGGTGCCGTCGAATCCGGACAACCCGAAGGGCGCCTACACCGCGGCCCGCACGGCCAAGGACCAGGGCGTGCCCGTCTCGACCGTGTCGTTCGGCACTCCGTATGGCTTCGTCGAGATCAACGGGCAGCGTCAGCCGGTGCCCGTCGACGACGAGATGCTGAAGAAGATCGCCGACCTCTCCGGGGGCAGCGCGTACACCGCGTCCAGCCTGCAGCAGCTCAAGGACGTGTTCACGACCCTGCAGGAGCAGATCGGATACGAGACGATCAAGGGTGACGCGAGCGTCGGTTGGCTCCGGCTGGGCGCGTTCCTCCTGGCATTCGCCGCCCTCGGCGCGCTGCTGTTGAACCGCCGGCTGCCGGGCTGAACCGCCCGTCGTGCCCCTGCCGCACCGCGGATCCGATTTCGATCACGCCCGACCGAGGCGATAGGTTGGCGAGCATGCCGGACTTCGTATCGCGCTCAGTCCTCGTCACCGGTGGCAACCGAGGCATCGGTCTCGCCATCGCCCAGCGCCTGGCCGCCGACGGACACAAGGTGGCCGTCACCCACCGTGGCTCCGGAGCACCCGACGGCCTGTTCGGCGTCGAGTGCGACGTCACCGACAGCGCTGCCGTCGATCGCGCCTTCACGGAGGTCGAGGAGCATCAGGGTGCCGTCGAGGTGCTGGTCTCCAACGCCGGTATCTCCCAGGACGCGTTCCTCATCCGGATGACGGAGGAGCGCTTCGAGAACGTCATCAACGCCAACCTCACCGGCGCGTTCCGGGTCGCCCAGCGCGCCTCGCGCAGCATGCAGCGCAAGCGGTTCGGCCGGATCGTCTTCATCGGTTCCGTCTCCGGCATGTGGGGCATCGGCAACCAGGCCAACTACGCGGCGGCCAAGGCCGGTCTGATCGGCATGGCGCGGTCCATCTCGCGCGAGTTGTCCAAGGCAGGGGTCACCGCCAACGTCGTGGCCCCGGGCTACATCGACACCGAGATGACCCGCTCACTCGACGAGCGGATCCAGACCGGCGCATTGGAGTACATCCCCGCCAAGCGGGTCGGGACGGCCGAAGAGGTCGCCGGCGCCGTGAGCTTCCTGGCGTCCGAGGACGCCAGCTACATCGCCGGGGCCGTCATCCCCGTCGATGGCGGCATGGGCATGGGCCACTGACCTACGGGCTTCGGCTCGCCACCACTTCCCCCACCAAGGAGTCAGCACAATGACAGGGTTTCTCGAGGGCAAGCGCATCCTCGTCACGGGCATCATCACCGACTCGTCGATCGCGTTCCACATCGCCAAGGTCGCGCAGGAGGCGGGTGCCGAGCTGGTGCTCACCGGCTTCGACCGCATGAAGCTGATCCAGCGCATCGCCGACCGGCTGCCGAACCCGGCGCCGCTGCTCGAACTCGACGTGCAGAACAGCGAGCATCTCGACAGCCTCGCCGGCCGCATCACCGAGGTGATCGGCGAAGGCAACAAGCTCGACGGCGTGGTGCACTCGATCGGTTTCATGCCGCAGACCGGCATGGGCGTCAACCCGTTCTTCGACGCGCCATACGAGGACGTGGCCAAGGGCATTCACATCTCGGCGTACTCGTATGCCTCGCTGGCGAAGGCGACACTGCCGGTGCTCAACTCCGGCGGCAGCATCGTCGGCATGGACTTCGATCCGACGCGAGCGATGCCCGCCTACAACTGGATGACCGTCGCCAAGAGTGCGCTCGAATCGGTCAACCGATTCGTCGCCCGCGAAGCGGGACCGTTCGGCGTCCGCTCGAACCTCGTTGCGGCCGGACCGATCCGGACCCTGGCGATGAGCGCGATCGTCGGCGGAGCGCTCGGCGCCGAGGCCGGCGACCAGATGCGACTGCTCGAAGAGGGCTGGGATCAGCGTGCCCCCGTCGGCTGGAACATGAAGGACCCCACCCCGGTGGCCAAGACGGTGTGCGCGCTGCTGTCCGACTGGCTCCCCGCCACCACCGGCACCGTCGTGTACGCCGACGGTGGCGCACACACGCAGCTGCTGTAGATACCGCGCTGCAATGGAACTCGGCGGCGGTACCCGGCAGGACTTCGACGCGCTGCTCCTGCTCTCGTTCGGTGGCCCGGAGGGGCCCGAGCAGGTTCGTCCGTTCCTCGAGAACGTGACCCGCGGACGCAACATCCCGCCCGAGCGACTCGACGGCGTCGCCGAGCACTACCTGCACTTCGGTGGCGTGTCACCGATCAACGGCATCAACCGCGCGCTGATCGAACAGATCGAGGCCGAACTGGCCGACCGCGGCATGACGCTCCCGGTGTACTTCGGCAATCGCAACTGGGAGCCCTACGTCGAGGACACCGTCGCGCGGATGCGTGACGACGGCGTCCGGCGCGCGGCAGTGTTCACCACGTCCGCGTGGGGCGGCTACTCCGGATGCACCCAGTACCAGGAGGACATCGCCCGGGCTCGTACGGCCGCCGGAGACGGCGCACCCGAACTCGTGAAGCTGCGCCAGTACTTCGACCACCCGTTGCTGATCGAGATGTTCGCCGAGTCGATCTCCGAGGCCGCCGCAACGCTTCCCGACGACCTGCGCGCCGAGGCGCGGCTGGTGTTCACCGCCCACTCGATTCCCCTGCGCGCGGCATCGCTGTGCGGCCCCGACCTCTACGGCCGTCAGGTGGCGTACGCCTCGGCCCTGGTCGCTGCGGCGGCGGGTTTCCCCACCTACGACCAGGTGTGGCAGTCGCGATCCGGCCCGCCTCAGGTGCCGTGGCTGGAACCCGATGTGGGAGACCATCTCTCCGCGCTACAGGAGGCGGGCACCAAGGCCGTCGTCGTCTGTCCCATCGGATTCGTCGCCGACCACATCGAGGTGGTCTGGGACCTCGACAACGAGGTGCGCGACCAGGCCGAGGAGGCCGGCATCGCGTTCGCGCGGGCCAGCACGCCCAACGCGCGCAGGCAATTCGCGCGCCTGGCCGTGGATCTGGTCGACGAGCTGCGCCTGGGCCTCGATCCCCTCAGGGTGACCGACCCGGCACCCGTCCCCGGTTACGGCTGCACGGTCGACGGCGCGCTGTGCACGCCGCAGTGCGTGTCGCAACGCAGGCCCGGCGAGGCCTCGGCGGGCCGGCCGCCCGGCTAGTCGCGCCAGGCCGACTGCAGGATCGCGCCCACCGCTGCCAGGCGCGCCGAGCGCACCACCCCGGTCAGGGGCCGCAGCGCGTCGTTGGCGATCTGCATGTCGTGGGTGGTCTGCAGGCCGATCGGCATCAGACCGGAACTCACCGTGATGATCGCGTCGACACGCGCAGCGTTCTCGAGCACCCGCAGCGCCCGGGCGGGGGCGTGCTCGGGTGCCATGTGAGCGCTCCCGGACTCGAGGATCTGCTCGACGAGGCCGCGTGGATCGGCCACGTCCGCGCCGACGGTCCCGGCCCGCAGCGTGCCGAGGGCATCGGCGGCGGAACGCACCGCCGACCGCAGGTCGAGTTCGGCCTGGCCGAGGTCGTGGTAGTCGGCGATCGGCGCGGTCGGCAGCGAGTAGACGGTCCAGGACAGCGCCAACGGGTCGCCGTACTCGGCCTCCACGTCGTAGTCCGCGTCGTCGTCGTAGACGAAGTCCGGTACCAGCCCGACCGCGTCACCGCGCGCGGACGTCACGACGATGGCCTCGCCCGCGGTGATGGCGTCGGTCTGGAACTGCGTGCCCGGTGCCAGCCCACGGACGTCGCCCGGCACGGGCAGGACGACGTGGAACGCCGGTTCAACCGTCGTCGGGCCCGCCGCGGTGCGCAGCGTCTGCAGCATCGACACCGCACCCGCGTCGGTCAGGTCCGGCCAGGGCAGACCGGTCCGGCCGGCGGCAACCGAGTCGTACGCGGTCACCGAATGCCTTGGCGCCCAAAGGGATAGCGCATCAAGAACGTCATCTGGCGCCGCGACGCCTGCGAGCCAGGCATTGGCCCACACGGAGAGGGAAACACTGGGACACCACATGATGACCGCAGTGTAATAGTTGACGGCCGCACCGGCCGCCGACGCGATACGCTGGCGACATGCCCGTCTGGTTGCTCTGGCTGATCGCCGCAGTGGGGTTGGCCGGGGCGGAGGCCCTCACCGGCGATCTGTTCCTGCTCATGCTCAGCGGCGGCGCCCTGGCCGCAGTCGGATCGAGCCTGCTGTTCGACAACTTCGTGGTCGACGGCGTCGTCTTCGCGGTCGTGTCGATCCTGCTGCTGGTCCTGGTGCGACCGGCCCTGCGGCGCAGGTTCGCGGCAGGCACGGGACTGCCGGACTTCGCCAAGGCGCTCGAGGGCAAGAGCGCACTGGTGCTCGACCGGGTGGCCCGCCACGAGGGACAGGTCAAGCTCGACGGCGAGGTCTGGACGGCGCGTCCACTCAGCGACGACGACGTCTACGAACCCGGGGACCACGTCACCGTCGTGCGCATCGACGGCGCCACCGCAGTCGTCTTCAAGTCCGTCTGAGTAAGGGGAAACCGCAATGGAAGGTGCTGTCGCCGGACTCGTCCTGGTTGCCGTACTCGTACTGTTCGCCATCGTCGTCGTGGCCAAGTCGGTCAAGGTGATCCCGCAGGCCGAGGCCGCGGTGATCGAACGACTCGGTCGGTACAGCAAGACGGTGTCGGGGCAGCTGACCCTGCTGTTGCCGTTCGTCGACAAGATCCGCGCCAGGGTCGATCTGCGCGAGCGGGTGGTGAGCTTCCCGCCGCAGCCGGTCATCACCGAGGACAACCTGACCGTCAACATCGACACCGTCGTCTACTTCCAGGTGACCAGCCCGCAGGCCGCGGTGTACCAGATCAGCAACTACATCGTCGGCGTCGAACAGCTGACCACCACGACACTGCGCAACGTCGTCGGCGGCATGACGCTGGAGCAGACCCTCACCTCGCGCGACCAGATCAACGGTCAGCTCCGCGGCGTCCTCGACGAGGCCACGGGCCGGTGGGGACTGCGCGTGGCCCGCGTCGAACTCCGCAGCATCGACCCGCCTCCCTCGATCCAGGACTCGATGGAGAAGCAGATGCGCGCCGACCGCGAGAAGCGCGCGATGATCCTCACCGCGGAGGGCAACCGCGAGGCGTCGATCAAACAGGCCGAGGGGCAGAAGCAGGCCCAGATCCTGTCGGCCGAGGGTGCCAAGCAGGCCGCGATCCTCGCGGCCGAGGCCGACCGGCAGTCCAGGATGCTGCGGGCACAGGGCGAACGCGCGGCGTCCTACCTCCAGGCGCAAGGCCAGGCCAAGGCGATCGAGAAGACGTTCGCAGCCATCAAGGCCGGGCGCCCGACACCGGAGATGCTGGCCTATCAGTACCTGCAGACGCTTCCGCTGATGGCCAAGGGCGAGGCGAACAAGGTCTGGCTGGTGCCCAGCGACTTCGGCTCCGCGCTGCAGGGCTTCACCAAGATGCTCGGAGCGCCCGGCGAGGACGGCGTGTTCCGCTATCAGCCGTCGCCGGTCGAGGAGAACCTGCCCAAGCCCGAAGACGATACGGCCGAGGTCGCCGAGTGGTTCAACACCAAGACCGACCCGGAGATCGCCGAGGCGGTGGCCAGAGCGGAGGCGGAGGCGCGCAAGCCCGTCGCCAGCGCCATCGACGCCCCGTCTCAGTACGCACCGCTCTCGCAGCAGGCCCAGCCCCCGGCCATGGACTTCCGTCAGCCGGCCCAGGCACCGCGGCACGGGTCACCCGAGTCATGAGCGTCCTGACGGCAAAGCGCACCTACGCCGTGTTGGCCGCCATCCAGGCCGGTGACGCCGTCGCGTGCGCGATCCCCGTCGCGCCCATCGAGAAGGCGTTGGACGACGTCAACCTCGCGCCCGAACTGCGTCCACTGATCCCGGTCGTGAAGAGTGCCGCCGCGATCGGGCTGCTGTCGGTCTACCGCTTTCCGGGATTGGCGCGTCTGACGACGTTCATGCTGACCGTGTACTTCGTGCTGGCCGTCGGGGCCCACGTGAAGGCCAGGGACTGGAGCCCGGGAATCGTTGCGGCGTCGGGGTTCCTCGGCCTGTACGCGACGATGACGGCGAAGGGCCCGCCGCGGACGTGAGGGGAGCGTCGGTCAGGTCGTGACGACGGGTTCGGCGTCGGGGGTCGGCGACTCCGCCTCGGCTGCGGTCTCCGACCTGCGGTGCGTCCGGATCTCGTAGAACAGTCCCGCGACTCCCAGCGCGGCCGTGCACGACGAGACCAGGAACAGCAGCGGGCTGACGTTCCCCGTCAGTGCGTCGCCCAGGATCACGATCGCGGCCGTGCCGGGCAGCAGACCGACGAACGACGCGAGGGTGAAGGGGAGCGGGCGCACCGCCGACGCACCTGCGGCGTAGTTCAGCACCGAGAACGGCACGGCGGGGATCAGCCGCATCGACAGCACGGTGGCCCAGCCGCGGGCCCGTAGCCGCTTGTCGACCATGCCGACCCTGGGGTGTGACACCAGCCGACCGAGTTGCAGGCCGGCCGCGCGAACCAGGAACAGTGCCGCGACGGCGCTGATCGTGCTGGCCGCCACCGCGATGGTCACCCCGAGCAGCGGGCCGAACAGCAGCCCGGCCGACAGGGTGAACGCAGTCCGGGGGAAGGGCAACACCGTCACCACCACGTGCGCTGCGAAGAACGCCAGTGGGAACCACGGCCCGACCGAGGTGGCCCAGTCGCGCAGCTGCACGGCAGACGGAAGAGGCACCAGCAGCGCGATTGCGACGAGAATCACAATCGCCGTCGCGATGGCCACGAGCTTGCGGCGCGGCACCTGGGTCGCGGTCGATGCAATTGCGCCCCGGACCGCGCGCAACGTGCTCACGACGGACTTCACGTCTTCCAAGGGTACGGGGCCGTGCGCCGCCGCCTCGGGCGACGCGGCCGAGCTACCCGCCAGTAGCGTCGGCCTGCTGGTTCGCGCCGTGACGCCGATCATTTAGCCTGATGGACGGTTGTCAAGTCACACGCTGCATCAGGGTCGATAGCAGGGGAGTCATCGGTGTCCGAACAGGTGTCCAGTTCGAAGCTCAGCATTGCTGAGTCGGACCGCGACCAGTGGCGTGCGGCGGTCGCCGGCGTCCTCGCGAAGAGCAGCCGGAAGGATCCCAGCGATCTCGGCGCCGAACCGGAACACCTTCTGGACTCGCAGACGTATGAGGGCTTCCCCATCCGCCCGCTGTACACGATCCTCGACTCCCAGCCCGAGCCCCCGCTGCCGGGCCGGTGGCCGTTCGTCCGCGGTGGCGATGCCCGCCGGGACGTGAAGTCCGGGTGGAAGGTCGTCGAGACGTTCCCGCTGCCGGGACAGGTGTCGGTGACCGAAGGCAACGGAGCGGTGCTCAGTGCACTGACCGAGGGGGCGAGCGCGCTCGCCCTTCGCGTCGGGGCGACGGGAATCCCCGCGGCGGACCTCGACCGCCTCCTCGAAGGCGTCTTCCTCGAACTGGTCCCGGTGATACTCGAGGCGGGCGCGGACTACACCGCCGCGGCGGACGCGGTGCTGGCGCTGGTGACCGATCTCGACGACGATCGGCGCGCACGGCTGTCGATCGATCTGGGCGCAGACCCGCTGACCGCAGCGCTGACGGGTCGCGCGGCACCGTCGGTCGACGACGTCGTGTCCACCGCGACCACGGCGATCGGCTACGACGGCGGGGTCCGTGCCATCACGGTGGACGGGCCGACGTTCCACGGTCTCGGGGCGAGCGCGTCCTGGGAGCTGGGTGCGGCGATCGCGGTCGGCGTCACCTATCTGCGAGCGTTGACCGACGGTGGCGTACCGACGCCCGATGCGTTGCGCCAGATCAGCTTCCGCTTCGCGGCCGACGACGACCAGTTCATGACGATCGCGAAACTGCGTGCGGCACGCCAACTGTGGGCGCGCGTCGCGGAGGTGGTCGGGACGCCCGACGCCGGTGCGGCGACCATCCACGCCGTCACCTCCATGTCGATGATGTCGCAGCGCGATCCCTGGGTGAACATGCTGCGCACCACGCTTGCCGCCTTCGCCGCTGGCGTCGGGGGAGCGGACACCGTCGGGGTCTACACCTTCGACAGCGCGATCCCTGGCGGATTGCCCGGTGTCGCAACGACGTTCGCGCGGCGCATGGCACGCAACACTCAGCTGCTGCTGCTCGAGGAGTCGCATGTCGGACGCGTCCTCGACCCCGCAGGCGGATCGTGGTTCGTCGAAGACCTGACCCAGGCACTGGCCGACCAGGCGTGGACCCACTTCACCGACGTCGAGGCCCGCGGCGGGTTCGACCGCTCGGCCGACTACGTGAGCGCCCAGATCGCCGAGGTCCGCGATCGCCGTCGTGCCGACGTCGCGCACCGGCGGACCTCCGTGACCGGCGTCAACGAGTACCCGAATCTCGCCGAGGCTCCGCTGCCTGCGAACGTGCTCGCGGACTCGGAGCCGGCGGTGGTGCGCTGGGGTGCCGACTTCGAAGCGCTGCGCGACCGCTCGGACGCCTTCCTCGCCGCCCACGGGTCCCGCCCCACGGCGCTGCTGCTGCCGCTGGGCCCGCTCGCCGAGCACAACATCCGGACCACGTTCGCCGCGAACCTGCTGGCATCGGGGGGCGTCCTGACCGTCAACCCCGGCACGGTGAGCGCCCCCGGCGTCGCCGCCGCGGTAACCGAAGCCGGCGACCCTAGCGTCGTCGTCATCTGCGGCACCGACTCCCGCTACGGCAACGAGGCCGCCGAGGTGACCGAAGCCGCACGCGCGGCCGGGGTGTCGCACGTCTACCTGGCCGGCCCGGAGAAGGCGGTCGCGGATCATCCAGCCAAGCCCGACGAGTACCTCACCGCCAAGATCGACGCGATCGCCGCGCTGTCGACCCTGCTCACCAGATTGGGGGCCTGACATGGCCGTATCAGATGTAGCCGCGTCCGACACCACGGCCATCGCCAGCTTCGCCGACGTGCCGCTGCGCGGCGACAAGACGGGCGAACCCGCCACTCCCGCCGCGGTGGACGCGCAGGTCGCCGAAGCCGCCGAAGCACACGGCTACACCCCCGAGCAGCTCGATTGGGCCACGCCCGAGGGCATCGACGTGAAGCCGGTGTTCATCGCCGCCGACCGCGACGCGATCGTGGACGCGGGGTATCCGCTGGACAGCTTCCCCGGTGCAGCGCCGTTCGTCCGCGGGCCGTACCCGACGATGTACGTCAACCAGCCATGGACCATCCGCCAGTACGCGGGGTTCTCCACGGCCGCCGAGTCCAATGCGTTCTACCGGCGCAACCTCGCCGCCGGGCAGAAGGGCCTGTCGGTGGCCTTCGACCTGGCCACCCACCGCGGCTACGACTCGGACCACCCGCGCGTCGCCGGTGACGTGGGGATGGCGGGCGTGGCGATCGACTCGATCCTCGACATGCGGCAGCTGTTCGACGGGATAGACCTGTCGACGGTGTCGGTGTCGATGACCATGAACGGCGCCGTGCTGCCGATCCTGGCGTTGTACGTCGTGGCCGCGGAGGAGCAGGGCGTGCCGCCGGAGAAGCTGGCGGGGACCATCCAGAACGATATCCTCAAGGAGTTCATGGTCCGCAACACCTACATCTACCCGCCCAAGCCGTCGATGCGGGTGATCTCCGACATCTTCGGCTACACCAGCGTGAAGATGCCGAAGTTCAATTCGATCTCGATCTCGGGCTACCACATCCAGGAAGCCGGGGCGACAGCCGATCTCGAACTCGGCTACACGCTGGCCGACGGTGTCGAGTACCTCAAGGCCGGTCTGGATGCCGGCCTCGACATCGACTCCTTCGCGCCGCGGCTGTCCTTCTTCTGGGGCATCGGGATGAACTTCTTCATGGAGGTGGCCAAGCTGCGTGCGGGCCGTCTGCTGTGGAGCGAACTCGTCGCGCAGTTCGAACCGAAGAACGAGAAGTCGCTGTCGCTGCGCACCCACTCGCAGACCTCGGGGTGGTCGCTCACCGCGCAGGATCCGTTCAACAACGTGGCGCGCACGTGCATCGAGGCGATGGCCGCGACGCAGGGCCACACCCAGTCGCTGCACACCAACGCACTCGACGAGGCCCTGGCACTGCCCACGGACTTCTCGGCGCGCATCGCCCGCAACACCCAGTTGGTGCTGCAGCAGGAGTCGGGCACCACGCGACCGATCGACCCGTGGGGTGGCTCCTACTACGTCGAATTCCTGACCCATCAGCTGGCCGAGAAGGCGCGCGCCCACATCCGCGAGGTCGCCGAGCACGGCGGGATGGCGCAGGCGATCGGCGAGGGCATCCCGAAGCTGCGCATCGAGGAGGCCGCCGCCCGCACCCAGGCGCGGATCGACTCGGGTGCGCAGACGGTGATCGGCATCAACAAGTACCAGGTCGACGAGGACCAGGAGGTCGAGGTCCTCAAGGTCGAGAACAGCCGCGTGCGTGCCGAGCAGATCGCGAAGCTGCAGCAGTTGCGCGCCGATCGCGACGAGGCCGCCACCCAGGCCGCGCTGGCCGAATTGACAAGAGCCGCAGCGGCTTCCGGTCCATCCGGGGCGGACGGCCTGGGGAACAACCTGCTGGCGCTCGCGATCGACGCGGCGCGCGCCAAGGCGACGGTGGGGGAGATCTCCGACGCGCTGGAGAAGGTCTACGGGCGGCATCAGGCCGAGATCCGCACGATCGCAGGGGTCTACCGGGACGAGGTGGGTAAGGCGAGCAACGTCAGCGCTGCAACGGAACTGGTCGAGAAGTTCGCCGAGGCGGACGGTCGGCGGCCGCGCATCCTGGTGGCCAAGATGGGCCAAGACGGGCACGACCGCGGGCAGAAGGTCATCGCGACGGCGTTCGCCGACATCGGCTTCGACGTCGACGTGGGCTCGCTGTTCTCCACGCCCGACGAAGTGGCGCGGCAGGCCGCGGACAACGACGTGCACGTCGTCGGCGTCTCCTCGTTGGCGGCGGGGCATCTGACGCTGGTGCCCGCCCTGCGCGACGCCCTCGCAGCGGTCGACAGGCCCGACATCATGGTCGTGGTGGGCGGCGTCATCCCGCCCGGCGACTTCGACGAGCTGTACGCCGCGGGCGCGGCCGCGATCTTCCCGCCGGGCACCGTGATCGCCGATGCAGCCATCGGTCTGCTGCAGAAGCTGGCCGAGCGGCTCGGTTACGACCTCGGCTAGATGACCGACGGCGTGGAGGACCTCGCCAAGGCCGTGCGCGGCGGCGACCGTTCCGCATTGGCGCGTGCCATCACCCTGGTCGAGTCGACCCGGTCCGATCACAGGGATCGGGCGCAGGCACTGCTGCTGGAGTTGATGCCCGAGGCGGGCAGCGGCCACCACGTGGGGATCACCGGCGTACCGGGAGTCGGGAAGTCGACGACGATCGAGGCGCTGGGCATGCACCTCATCGAACGGGGGCACCGCGTGGCGGTGGTCGCGGTGGATCCGTCGTCGACGCGAACCGGCGGTTCGATACTGGGTGACAAGACCCGAATGGCGCGCCTGGCAGTGCATCCCGACGCCTACATCCGGCCGTCCCCGACGTCGGGGACGCTCGGCGGGGTGGCCAGGGCCACCCGCGAGACGATCGTGCTGCTCGAAGCGGCCGGCTACGACGTGATCCTCGTCGAGACCGTGGGCGTCGGTCAGTCCGAGGTGACCGTGTCCAACATGGTCGACTCGTTCGTGTTCCTGACCCTGGCGCGCACCGGTGATCAGCTCCAAGGCATCAAGAAGGGCGTGCTCGAACTCGCCGACGTGGTGGTGGTCAACAAGGCCGACGGCCCGCACGAGGTCGAGGCCAAGGCGGCCGCCAGGGAACTCGCCGGCGCAATCCGCCTGATCTACCCACGCGAAACCCTCTGGCGGCCACCGGTGTTGACGATGAGTGCGCTGACCGGCGATGGTCTGGCGAAGTTGTGGGAGACCGTCCTCGAGCACCGGCGGGTACTGACCGATGCCGGTGAGTTCGAGTCGAGGCGCCGCACCCAGCAGGTCGAGTGGACGTGGTCGATGGTGCGCGACACCGTGCTCGACCGCGTGCTGTCCCATCCGGGGGTCAAGGCCATCCGGGCGGACGTCGAGCGGCAGGTGCGCGAGGGAGAACTCACGCCCGCGCTCGCCGCGCAGGCGATCCTCGACGCGTCCGCCGACTAGCCCCGGATTCGGCGGCCCGGCGCGGTCAGGCAACGGTGTCACCGTCGAATCCTCATCGGATCGATAACGGGTGGTCCCTAACTGGACACCTGTCTGTAATCTTCTCGACTGTGACCCCAGCAACACTTCGGGAGCGCAGCGAGGCGCTTCCGCACGGCGTTCAGGGCGCGGCGGACCCCAACTTCGCCTGTGCCGTGCGCGCGTTCGCGACGCTGTTCCCGCATCCCCGTCTCGGCGGCGGCGCGCTGGCCATCTACCTCGACGGCGAACCCGTCGTCGACGTGTGGACGGGCTGGGCCGATCGGCGCGGCAGGCGACACTGGGTTGCCGACACCGGTGCCATGGTGTTCTCGGCGACCAAGGGTGCGGCCGCGACGGTGATCCACCGGTTGGCCGACCGCGGTCTGATCGACTACGACGCCCCGGTCGCCGAGTACTGGTCCGCGTTCGGCGCGAACGGCAAGTCACGCGTCACGGTGCGGGAGATGCTGCGGCACCGTGCCGGCCTGTCCCACCTCAACCGCGCCACGTCGGTGGACATGATGGACCACGTGCTCATGGAGGAGCGCATGGCAGCGGCTCCGATGGGCGTGCTGCGGGGTCGACCGGCCTATCACGCGATCACTTTCGGCTGGCTGGTGTCGGGTCTCGCCCGAGCCGTCACCGGACGCGGCATGCGCGACCTGTTCCGCACCGAACTCGCCGAACCGCTCGACACCGACGGCATCCACCTCGGACGCCCACCGCTGAGCGCGCCCACCCAGCCTGCCCGCATCATCGGACCGCAGAGCCGGTTGCAGAACCCCATCTTCAACCTGGTCGCACCGCGCATCGCGGCGCTCCCGATCGCCGGTGGTTTCGGGTCGCTCTACTTCCCGGGCATGAAGGCGACCGTCCAGCGCGACATCCCGCTGCTCGACGCCGAGCTGCCTGCCGCCAACGGCGTGGCCACGGCACGCGGTCTCGCCCGGATGTACGGCGCCATCGCGAACGGTGGCACGGTGGGAGGGACGCGGTTCCTGTCCCAGGAGCTGACGGCGAGCCTCACCGGACGTCGTAGCCTGCACCCCGACGGCACCCTGCTCATGCCGATGTCGTTCCATCTCGGGTACCACGGGCTGCCGCTGGGCGGCATCATGCCGGGCTTCGGACACGTGGGTCTCGGCGGATCGCTGGGCTGGGCGGACCCGAGCAGCGGCCTGGCGTTCGGTTTCGTGCACAACCGCCTGCTAACTCCGATGGTCGTCGGGGACCAGGCGGGCTTCGTGGCGACCGCTGCACTGATTCGACGTGGGGTGGCCAATGCCCGCAAGCATGGACACACCCCGATCGGCCATTTTGGATCGTCGTTCGACGGCCTCGCGGAGGATGCCGTCTGACGGACTGGCTACGTTCCTGAAACCGCGTGGTCACGTACCGCGATTACGCGATTGGCTTGTGTAGCAGCGGTTTTGGCCCAAAGACGTTGAGCCAGTACGGTTTGCCGGGCCAAAACCGACCTTTGGCCTGATCGGTTGCCGATACGACGGTGTCGACAATATGCGTTACTCCGCTCACCATTGCCAGTCGTCGTGACCCGTGCCGCCGGCCGCAGGCGCGCTTGAATGCCCAGCTGTCACATCCGGCTAACACATACCTTTGGTCCCATGCCTCTCAGCAGGGCGTTTTCCAAAAAATCATGATCAGTCAGCAAACATAGGTCGTCGATGCGTACGGTCCTGCCACACGCAAGGAGTTGCGTAGATCACTGCCGCGCGGGCCTTGTTTTGACGCCTGTTTAGTTTGCTAGATCAACACAAGGCGAACCTTTGGGGCATCACCGTGAAGGTAACCAGATTTGACCAAGATCGTTAATTTTGCTTATTTGCGCAGGCCAGGGGCATGATCCTGGTAGACAAGACGAATTGACCTACCGGGGTGTAACCTTTCCGCCGAGCAAAGGTTGGGGTGAATGAGCGGATGTAGGTTTGCCGAGGTATCTCGGGTTTGGCCGGTTGCATTCGCGTCGTTCGAGCCGAAACAGGCGAATGTCGGCAGGAAGCGAGGGACTGCAGCACACATGCGGCGAACCCACATTTGACGCAGGCTGCACGCCCCATCGAGTCGGGCTCCGAACGTTCGTGAAAGAGGTTGAAGTACGTGGTTGACACTCTGGTTACTCCGGTGGCCGTGATCGGCATGGGGTGCCGACTGCCCGGGGGCATCGACTCGCCTGCGGCCCTCTGGGACGCGCTGCTGCGAGGCCAGGACACCGTGACCAAGGTTCCCTTGGACCGCTGGGACGCCGAGGAGTACTACGACCCCGAGCCAGGCGTACCCGGCCGCTCCGTGTCCAAGTGGGGCGCGTTCATCGACGACGTCGCCGGATTCGACGCCGACTTCTTCGGCATCAGCGAGCGCGAGGCCACGGCCATCGACCCGCAGCACCGACTGCTGCTCGAGACGGCTTGGGAGGCGATCGAGCACGCCGGTATCGACCCGGCCACCATCGCCGACTCCCTGACGGGCGTATTCATCGGCATGACCCATGCCGACTACCAGCTACTCGCCGTCGACGCGCATGCCGTCGAGGGCCCCTACGGCTTCACCGGGAACAACTTCAGCCTGGCCTCCGGTCGCATCGCCTACCACCTGGGCGTGCACGGCCCGGCCTACACGGTCGACTCGGCCTGCTCGTCGAGCCTGCTGTCGGTGCACATGGCCTGCCGCAGCCTGCACGACGGGGAGAGCGACCTGGCGCTGGCCGGCGGCGTGTCGATCATGCTCGAACCCCGCAAGATGTCGTCTGGTTCCGCTCAGGGCATGCTGTCGCCCACCGGCAAGTGCCACGCGTTCGACGTCAACGCCGACGGCTTCGTCAGCGGCGAGGGGTCCGCGGTCCTGTTGCTCAAGCGGCTCGACGACGCCCTCGCCGACGGCGACCGCGTCCTGGCCGTGGTGCGCGGCTCCGCCGCCAACCAGGACGGCCACACGGTGAACATCGCCGTGCCGTCCCGCCCGGCCCAGGTGAACGTCTACCGCTCGGCGCTCGCCGCCGGTGGCATCGACCCCGAGACCGTCGGAATGGTCGAAGCCCACGGCACGGGTACGCCCGTCGGCGACCCCATCGAGTACGCCAGCCTCGCCGAGGTCTACGGCACCGCAGGACCGTGCGCGCTCGGATCGGCGAAGACCAACCTCGGCCACGGCCAGTCGGCCTCCGGCGCCATCGGCCTGATGAAGGCGATCCTGTCGCTGCAGCACGGCACCGTGCCCAAGAACCTGCACTTCACCGAGATGCCCGACGAGATGGCCCGGATCGAGACCAATCTCTTCGTGCCGGTCGAGACGACCCCCTGGCCCACCAACGGCCACCACCCCCGTCGTGCCGCGGTGTCCTCCTACGGCCTGTCGGGCACCAACGTGCACGCCGTCCTCGAGGCCGCCCCCGAGGGGCAGTCGACGCGACGCGTCGAACAGAACGATCTGGCCGACGCCGCGTCGCACGGCCCGAAGCTCTTCCCGCTGTCGGCCACCTCGGTCGAGGAGTTGCGCCGTACGGCCGGCCGGCTGGCCGACTGGGTTGCGACCCAGGACGCCGACGACACGACCGGACTGTCCGACCTGGCGTACACGCTGGCGCGCCGACGTGCCCACCGACCGGTGCGCACCGTCGTCATCGCCGCAGACCGCGAACAACTCGTCTCCGCGCTGCGCGAGATCGCCGCCGGCGACGGCCCCATCGAGCCTGCCGTCGGCACCGGCGACCACGGGCCGGTGTGGGTGTTCTCCGGCCAGGGCTCGCAGTGGGCTGCCATGGGCAAGGGGCTGCTCGCCACCGAACCGGTGTTCGCCGCCAAGATCGCGGAGATCGAACCGCTGATCGAGGCCGAATCCGGCTTCTCCGTCACCGAGGCGATGTCCTCGGCCGACGTCGTCACGGGCATCAACCGGGTGCAGCCGACCGTCTTCGCCGTGCAGGTGGGTCTCGCGGCCACCCTGGCGGCCTACGGCGTCACCCCCGGGGCGGTCATCGGGCACTCCATGGGCGAGGCGGCTGCCGCCGTCGTCGCAGGCGCCCTGTCGCTCACCGACGGCGTCAAGGTCATCACCCGCCGGTCGCGCCTCATGGCGACGGTGTCCGGCTCGGGCGCCATGGCGTCGGTCGAGCTGCCGGCCCAGCAGGTGCTCTCCGAACTCGCCGCCCGCGGCGTCACCGACGTCGTGCTGTCGGTCGTGGCGTCGCCGTCCTCGGCCGTCGTCGGCGGCGCCAAGGAGTCGATCCGCGCGCTGATCGCCGAGTGGGACGCCCGCGGGATCATGGCGCGCGAGGTGGCCGTGGACGTGGCGTCGCACTCACCGCAGGTCGACCCGATCCTCGACGAGCTCACCGAGGCGCTCGAGGACATCGAGCCGATGGAACCGACCGTTCGGTACTACTCGTCGACGCTGTACGACCCCCGCGATCCCGCCGACTTCGACGCCTACTACTGGGCGGACAACCTGCGGCACGCCGTGCGCTTCGCCGCGGCCGTCCAGGCCGCGCTGGAAGACGGCTTCCGCGTGTTCGGCGAGCTGTCGCCGCATCCGCTGCTCACCCACGCGGTCGACCAGAACGCCCGCAGCCTCGACATCCGCCTCGCGGCGCTGGCGAGCATCCGTCGCGAGCAGGAGTTGCCGCACGGCATGCGTGAATTCGTCGCCGACCTGCACGGCGCAGGCGCGGCGATCGACTACTCGGTGCTCTGGCCGGACGGTGACCTCCTCGACGTGCCGCTGCCCACGTGGACGCACACCCACCTCATGCTGACCCGCGACGAGCAGGGCCAGGGCGGCGCCACCGTCGCCATCCACCCGCTGCTCGGTGCACACGTCCGGCTGCCCGAGACGCCGGAACGCCACGTGTGGCAGTCCGACGTCGGCACCGTGGCGCAGCCGTGGCTCGACGATCACCGGGTGCACGACGTGGCCGCACTGCCCGGCGCCGCCTACTGCGAGATCGCACTGTCCGCCGCCCGCCAGGTCCTCGGCGACGGGGCATCCGTGCGCGACGTCACGTTCGAGCAGATGCTGCTGCTCGAGGAGCAGACCCCGCTGTCGGCCGTCGCGTCCGTGACGCCGACGGGCGTCGTCGAGTTCGCCGTGAAGACCCACGCCGACGACGAGGAGGTGCAGCGCGCCTCTGCCGTGCTGCAAGCCGCCGACGAGGGCGATCAGCCCACCCCGTACGACGTCGCCGACCTCCTCGCCGCACACCCGGTGCGGGTCGAGGGTCAGGTGCTGCGCGACTTCTACGCAGCGCGCGGCATCGGCTACGGCGTGGCGTTCGGTGGTCTGACCGCGGCCCACACCGCAGACGGCGACCGCCCGTCGGTCCTCGCCGAGGTCGCGCTGCCCGGTTCGATCCGCTCGCAGCAAGGCTCGTTCGTGGCGCATCCGGCACTCCTGGACGCGTGCTTCCAGGCCGTGGGTGCCCATCCCGAGCTGTTCTCGGACACCAGCGGCGCGCTGATGCTCCCGCTCGGCGTCCGCGAGTTGAAGGCGTACGCCTCCACCCGCAACGCCCACTACTGCCTGGTCCGGTTGACCAGCGTGGCGCCCACCGGGGTCGAGGCCGACATCGACGTGCTCGACGAGCACGGCAACGTGCTGCTGACCGTGTCCGGTCTGCGGCTCGGGACCGGAGTCTCGGAGCAGGGGGAGCGCGAGCGTCGTCTCAACGACCGGCTCCTGACCATCGACTGGCGCCGCCAGGACACCCCCGTCGCCGACGTGGCGGGCACCGGGGCGTGGATGGTCGTCGACACCGGCGCCGGCTCCGACCCGATGGCCGCTCGACTGGCCGACGTGCTGAAGTCCCGCGACGCCGACGTGACGACCACGAGCTGGTCGGCGCACGACGATCACGCCGCCGTGGCCGCAGGACTGCGTGAGACGTTGACGGCCCGCCCGTTCGCCGGTGTCGTGATCGTCGAGGATCCGCAGCGCGCGGACGGCGACCCCGTCGCCGACGGAGCCGACCACGTGCGCCACCTCGTGCGCATCGCCCGCGTCATCCCCGAGGTGCCCGGCGAGCCGCCCAGGTTCTACGTCGTCACCAGGGGAGCGCAGTCCGTGCTGTCCGGTGAGGTGCCGCATCTCGCCCAGGGCGGCGTGCGCGGCCTGGTGCGCGTCCTGGGCATGGAGCAGCCGTCGATGCGTCCGACGCAGATCGACGTCGACGACACCACCGACGCGGAATCCATTGCCGCCGAACTGCTCTCGGGTTCCGACGAGGACGAGACGGCATGGCGCGAGGGTCAGTACTACGCGGCCCGACTCAACGTCACGCCGCTGCAGGCCGAGGAGCGGCACACCACCGTCGTCCACCCCGAGCGCGACGGCATGCGCCTGCAGATCCGCACCCCCGGCGACCTGCAGTCGGCCGAACTCGTGTCCTACGAGCGGACTCCACCGGGCCCCGGCCAGATCGAGGTCGCGGTGTCGGCGTCGAACCTGAACTTCGCCGACGTCCTGGTCGCCTACGGCCGCTACCCGTCCTTCGAGGGCCGGATGCCGCAACTCGGCGCCGACTTCGCAGGCGTGGTGACCGCGGTCGGTGCCGGTGTGACCGATCACCAGATCGGCGACCGGGTCGCGGGCATTTCGGCGACCGGTGCGTGGTGCACGTTCGTCACGTGCGACGCGAACCTCGCCGTGCGCATTCCCGAGGACCTGCCGGACGCCACCGCGGCGGCCGTGCCCAGCGCGCACGCCACCGCGTGGTACTCGCTGCACGACCTGGCCCGGATCACGGCGGGCGACAAGGTGCTCATCCACTCGGCCACCGGCGGCGTCGGTCAGGCCGCGGTCGCGATTGCCCAGGCCGCGGGGGCGGAGATCTACGCCACCGCCGGTAGCCCGGAGCGTCGGAAGATGCTGAACGACATGGGCATCGACCACGTCTACGATTCGCGCACGGTCGAGTTCGCCGACCAGATCCGGCGTGACACCGACGGCTATGGCGTCGACATCGTGCTGAACTCGCTGCCCGGTGCCGCGCAGCGGGCGGGCCTCGAACTGCTGACCTTCGGCGGTCGGTTCGTGGAGATCGGCAAGCGCGACATCTACGGCGACACGAAGATGGGCCTGTTCCCGTTCCGTCGGAACCTGTCGTTCTACGCGGTCGACCTCGCGCTGCTGACCCTGGTCACCCCGGACACGCTGCGCAGCCTGCTCGAGACGATCTACCAGCAGATCGCCGACGGCAAGCTGCCGCCGCCGCAGACGACGCACTACCCGCTGGCCAACGGCGCCAACGCGATTCGCGCGATGGGTGCCGCCGAGCACACCGGCAAGCTGGTGCTCGACGTGCCGCGTGCGGGGCAGTACGCCGCCGTCGTGCCCGCCGACCGCGCGCCGGCCTTCCGCAGCGACGGCGCGTACGTCGTCACCGGTGGTCTCGGCGGGCTCGGTTTGTTCCTCGCCGAGATGATGGCCAAGTCGGGCTGTGGGCGCATCGTGCTCAACGGTCGCTCCACGCCGAGTCCCGAGGCGCAACGCGTGATCGACCGGATCCGGCGCAAGGGCACCGAGATCGAGGTCGAACTCGGCGACGTGGCGGTTCCCGGCACGGCCGTCCGGCTGGTTGCCTGCGCCACCGCGACGGGCATCCCGCTGCGCGGCGTCCTGCACGCCGCGGCGGTCGTCGAGGACGCGACGCTGGCCAACATCACCGACGATCTGCTCGACCGGGACTGGGCGCCGAAGGCGCTGGGTGCCTGGCGTCTGCACGAGGCCACGACGACGGCGTCGCTGGACTGGTTCTGCGGGTTCTCCTCGGCGGCGGCGATGGTCGGGTCACCCGGCCAGGGTGCGTACGCGGCGGCCAACAGCTGGCTCGACTCGTTCGCGCGGTGGCGTCGGTCCAAGGGACTGCCTGCACAGGTGATCGCCTGGGGCGCATGGGCTCAGATCGGTGCCGGCCAGGCGATGGCCGACAACGACGGCATGGCCATCGACCCCGAGGACGGTGCGTACGCATTCGATGCCCTGATGCGGCACACCAGGGTCTACAGCGGCTATGCGCCGGTTGCGGGAGCCGCCTGGCTCACCGCGTTCGCGCAGACCAGCCCGTTCGCCGAGGCGTTCGCATCGATGGGCCAGGACCGGTCCGGGACGAGCGAGTTCCTCGAGGAGCTGCGACTCCTGCCGCGTGAGGACTGGGCAGCGCGGGTGCGCCGCTTGATCTCCGAGGAGATGAGCCTGATCCTGCGGCGCTCGGTCGACGCCGACCGACCGCTGTCCGAGTACGGCCTCGACTCACTCGGGACGCTCGAGCTGCGCACGCGGCTCGAGGCCGAGACCGGGGTCCGCATCGGCTCGACCGACGTCACCACGGTGCGTGCGTTGGCCGAGCGCCTGAGCGAGACGATCGCCAGCGCCATGAACATCGACAACGAATCCACGACGGTGTCGTCGTGATGGCCCGATCAGCGCCGATGACGTCGCTCATTGCCAGACAACGAGCGGGGAAGAGATAAATGGTTGCGATCAAGGCGATCCACGACTGGATCGGGACGTCGGGTGACGTCGTGTCCTGGCACCCGTCGCCCGTGAGCCGCGCGAAGGTGGCCAAGGCGCCGGTGAGCGACGTGCCGGTGAGTTACCAGCAGGCACAGCACATCCGGGGCTACCTCAGCCATCTGGCCGGTGGCACCGACATGGCCCGGCTCAACATCCCGGCCTGGGATATGCAGGGTCAGTGCGACGTACGCGCGATGAGCCACGTCATCAACGCCTACCTGCGCCGTCACGACACCTACCACAGCTGGTTCGAGATGACCGACGACGACCAGATCGTCCGGCATACCGTCGCGAATCCCAGGGACATCAACTTCGTGCCCACCAAGCACGGCGAGATGACGGCGCCGCAGTGGCGCGAGCACGTGCTCAGCACGCCGGATCCGTTGCAGTGGGACTGCTTCTCGTTCGGCATCATCCAGCGTGCCGACCACTTCACGTTTTACATCAGCATCGACCACGTCCACACCGACGCGATGTTCATGGGAATCGTGCTGGTGGAGATCCACATGATGTACGCCGCACTCGCCGCGGGTTCCGCGCCGATCCCGCTGCCTGCCGCCGGTAGCTACGACGACTACTGCGTCCGTCAGCGCGACTACCTGGCCGCGCTCACGGCGGAGACGCCCGCCGTTCGAGAGTGGGTCGAGTTCGCTCAGCGCAACGACGGCACGTTGCCGCACTTCCCCTTCCCCCTCGGCGATCCGCCGTGGTCGGTGTCGGGTGACCTCCTCACCGTGCGGTTGCTGGACAAGCAGCAGTCAGATCGCTTCGAAGCCGCCTGCACCGCGGCGGGTGCGCGGTTCATCGGCGGCGTATTCGCCTGTGCTGCAATGGCGCAGCAGGTGCTGACCGGCTCCACGGAGTACCACGTCATTACCCCCACCACGACGCGGCAAACGCCCGAGGAGTTCCAGACCACCGGGTGGTTCACCGGCGTGGTGCCGATCTCGGTGGACGTCGATCCGGCGTCGTTCGGGGACACGGCTCGCGCTGCGCAGAAGTCGTTCGACGGCCGCATGTACATGGCGGACGTGCCGTTCGACCGGGTGTTGGAGTTGGCCGATCCCGAGCTGGGGTTGCACAGCCCGCCGCCCGGCGTGCCGATGGTGTCGTTCCTCGACGCCGGCCTGCCTCCGTTGTCCGCCAGCATCATCGCCGAGTGGGAACGGATGAACGGCAGGGTGTTCGGCGACGCGCGCTCGGCCTACCAGATCGGCCTGTGGGTCAACCGCGGTGAGCGGGAGACCACCGTCACGGTGGCGTACCCGAACAACCCGATCGCCCGGGAGTCCATCGACCGGTACCTCGAGGCGATGACCGCCATCTACGTCGGTGTCGCCGACGGCGCCGCGCACGGCCGCACCCGTGGCCACGTGGGTCACGGAGACTCCAAGCACCACAACGGTGTCCGCGACCGCGAACCGGTACCGGCGGCCAAGAGCTGAGCATGTCGGTTCCGCAGACTCGGGAGCAGCCCGACCATCTGCTCGAGTTCGTCGATCAGGCGTTGTTCCTTGGCCTGCGGGCCACGGGGCAGGCCGCCGCCATGCAGATGGTGTGGGTGTACGACCATCCGGTGGACTGGGACGAACTCCGGCGATTCCACCGGGACTTCGGGTACGGCATGGCGGGCAGGCTGATCGAGCCCTCGCCGCTGCCGTTCGGTCGGCACCGGTGGGTCGCCGCACTCGGTCCTGCGGCACCGCTCGAGGTGGTCGCCGAACCGCGGCCGCGCTCGGAACTCAGCGACTGGCTCGACGAGCACTCGCAGCGGCCCATCGATCCGGAACACGGACCGGCCTGGCACATGGGCGTACTGCCCATGACCGACGGGTCGACTGCGGTGAGCCTGGTCGGATCGCACTGCATCGGTGACGGTGGCGCCGCATTGCTCGCGGTCTTCGAGGCGGTGGCGGGCACCCGTCGCGACCTCGGGTATCCGCCACCCCGATCGCGGGCGAGGCGCGCGGCGATCCTCGAGGATCTACGCCAAACCGCACGGGACGCACCGCAACTGGGGCGGACGCTGGTCGCCGCCGCCAAGTTCCTCAACGGCAGGCGCAAGGAGTCCGCGGGCGCGTCCAAGCAGAAGCCCGCGCAGCGCCACCCGGACACCCCGGTCGTGGTGCCGGTCGTGTCGGCGTTCGTTCCCCTCGAGGACTGGGATGCCCGCGCCGCCGAGCTGGGCGGCAACAGCCACTCGATGCTGGCAGGCGTGGCAGCGCGGCTGGCCATCCTGCAGGGCAGGGAACTCGCCGACGACGGCACGGTCGGATTGATCGTCCCGATCAACGACCGCACGCTCGAGGACACCCGTGCCAACGCGGTCACGCTGGCCTACGTGCGCGCCGACCCCACCTACGTCACCAAGGACCTGTCCGAGACGCGAACCGCGATCCGGCAGGCTCTTCAAGTGATGCGCGAAGAACCGGACACGACGTTCGAGTTGCTGCCGCTGACCCCGTTCATCCCGAAGGTTGCCGTACGCCAATCGGCCGACCTCGCATTCGGTTTCACCGCACAACCCGTGTCGTGCTCCAATCTCGGTGACCTGCCGACCGACGTTGCCCGCCCGGACGGGACCGTCGCCGAGCGGGTGATGCTGCGCGGCATCGACCAGCACGTCACGCGCCGGGTGCTCGAGGAGCGGCAGGGGCTGCTGACGGTGGTCGGCGCGAGGATCGACGGCAAGGTGACGCTGACCATCGTCGCCTACCAGCCAGGGTCGGAGAACACCAAGGCCGCTCTGCGCGAGCGCGTCACCGCTGCGCTTGCGGAGTTCGGGCTCGGTGGGGAAGTCCTGTGAGCCGAGGTCGTCTCGCCGACAGTGACGACCGTCTGGCCTACATCGACCAGGCGACGTACCTGTCGTTCGCGGCCACCGGGCGGCAACAGCTGGCCCAGTTCGTCTGGGTGTACGAGCGCCAAGTCGACATGGACGGCCTCCGGCGCTTCCACGCCCACTTCGGCCAGGGTTTGGCGGCTCGGCTGATCGAGCACTCCGTCCTGCCCTTCGGTCGCCACCGCTGGGTGTCGGCAGCCGGGGCGCCCGCGCCGCTGGACGTCGCCGACCCGCGGCCGCCGGGCCAACTCGGCGCGTGGATCGAGGAACGGTCGCAGACCCCGGTCGATCCCGTGCACGGCCCCGGGTGGCATCTGGGCGTGCTGCCGATGAGCGACGGCACGTCCGCGGTGACCCTGGTGTTGTCGCACTGCCTACTCGACGGCGGCGGCTCACTGCTGGCCATGGCAGAGGCCGTCGATGGCGGGCGGCGCGACTTCGGCTACGACATGCCCGCGGCCCGGCCCCGGCGCAAAAGGTTCACGTCCGACGTTCGGCAGGTCGTCCGCGATCTCCCTGACTTCGGTCGCACGGTCGTGCACGCCGCCAAGTTCGCCTACGGCAAGCGTGGCGAGATCTCCTCCTCCTCCGGCGCATCCCGGCCGCCGGCTGCCCACGTGCCCGACGGCGACGTCGTGTTGCCCGCGGTGTCCGCGATCGTCGATGCACGGGACTGGGACGCTCGCGCCGAAGCGCTTGGTGGTACGACGTATTCGTTGCTCGCGGGATTCGGGGCGTTGCTGGGCAAGCGGCTCGGGCGCGTCCGCGACGACGGCACGGTGACCACCCTGATTGCGATCAGCGACCGGGCCGGCGACGACGATCTGCGCGGCAACGCCATGAAGATCGCGACGGCGACGATCGACCCGTCCGACGTGACCACCGACCTCGCCGGGACCAGATCCGCTGTGCGAGAGGCCTTCGCGGTGGTGCGCGACGTCCCCGATGACACCCACCTGCTGCTGCCCATCACGCCCTACGTACCGAAGCGGGCGGTCCGGCGCACCGCCGACGTGCTGTTCGGTGATCTCCCCGTGTCCTGTTCCAACCTCGGCGAGGTACCGGCGGAGATGCTGCGGATCGACGGCAGCGCTGCCGATTACGTCCTGTTCCGGCCGATGGACCAGAACGTCTCGCGTGCCACGATCGAGCGCACCGGAGGCCAGCTGGTCCTGGCGGCAGGCCGCACGTCGACCTTCATCTCGATCGGTGTCGTGGGCTACGAGGTGGGCGCCGACAACACGCGAGAATGGCTGGGGGACCGGGTGACCGAGACGCTCGCCACGCTGGAACTCAAGGCGACGATCATCTAGTCGCGCCCCCGGTCTGCCGCCTCCTCGAGGAGGTCTGCCGTGGTCGACGCGGATCGCGCGGGTGAGGTCATCCGGGTGGCTGCCTCGCGGGCGCGCTCCTGGCATGCGGGGCTCATCGCCGTCCGCAGCGCCTTCGTCAACGAGCGGGCATCGGTACTCGAGAAGCGCCGGGCCACGCCGACTCCCAGACGATTCACCTTCCCCGCCCAGACCGGCTGATCGGCGGACACCCAGAGCACCACCGTCGGCACGCCGGAGCGGACGCTCGCGGCGACGGTGCCTGCGCCACCGTGGTGTACGACGGCCCGGCAACCCGGGAAGACCTTCGAGTGATTGACCGCGCCGACCAGTTTGACGTCGTCGCTGCGTGGCAGGTCGGCGACGTCCCAGACGCCGCTGCTGATCAGCGCACGTTCGCCGAGATCGGCACAGACGGCGGTGATCATGGCGACGGCGTCCGCGGGTGACTCGACCGGCATGCTGCCGAAACCGAAGTAGATCGGCGGAGTGCCCGTGGCAATCCAGGCCAGGACGTCATCGTCGTCGGCAGCCGGCAGTTCGAGTGACAGCGACCCGACCAGGGGACGAACGCCCCGCCACTCCTCGGCGAGTCCGGGGAAGAACACCTCGTCGTAGGCCTGGATCTCCAACGCGCCGCCCTCGACGATGCGGCGGATGGCGCGCGTCTTCGCCGGCGGCAGCCCGAGCGCCTCGCGCTGGTCGTTCTCCGCCTTGCTCAGGACCTTCCAGTGCGCCCATTCCGCCGTCGACCAGCCGGCGTGCAGCACCGGCCGGGGCAGCGGCACGGGGAGTACCTGGCCGTTCTCGCGGCAGGGGAAGTAGTGCAGCGCCGCGAGCGGGATGTGCAGCGCCTCGGCCACATTGGCCGCGACCTCCTGATACGTGGTGCCGGTGAGGATCAGGTCGGCGTCCTTCGCGTTTGCCACCAGGGTGTCGTTCATCTCCGACCAGCCCTCGGTGACGTACTCGCGACTGCGCCGCAACACCGTCATCGGGTTCTGAAACTTCCACCAGTCCTTGAAGATGTCGGCTTCCAGCTGCTTCTGCGAGTCGACTCCGTACGTTGCCGCAGGCCCGAGGCCGACCGATTCGACGAACGCGGTCAGGTTGGGGGGTACGGCCATGCGCACGCAGTGCCCCCGGCGCTGGAGTTCGAGTGCTGCCGCCGCGCATGGCTCGACGTCGCCGCGAGTGCCGTGCACGGCGATCACGAACGTCTTCTGCGTCACCACGCAACCAATCCCGGGCTGACCACGCATTTCGCCGATTGGTATGAAAGAGCGCAGTTTTGGAACGACTTTCCCGATTTCGCTCGAAGCACACACGATTACAGCACGTCCCGACAATGCACGTTGCTGAGAGACGCCTGAGGCGACACGTCAACCGAGGACTGACGGTAGCTGGTCGGTGTAACCTCACATGGTGTTCAGCCGCGCCGATGCCCGTGGCGCCTCTGTACATGGGGCGTTCGAATCGCTTGGGCGATTCGTGGTTCGGCGACCCATCGCGATCCTCGTCTTCTGGGTGTCGCTGGCAGTCGTGCTCTTCCTGACCATCAGCCCCCTGCTCGTGGTCTCGCAGAAGAATCCGCCCGCCCTCCTGCCGGAGGGTTCGCCGATGCTCGCGTCGACCGCGTTGATGAAGGAGGCCTTCAAGGGGGCCGACGGCGGCAACGTCGCGGTGGTCGTGCTGTCGAAGGACGACGAGCTCACCCCGGCGGACGAGGAGGTGTACCGGCGACTCGTCGAGGCACTGGCCGGCGACACGACGAACGTGAAGTCCACGCAGAACTTCGTGACGATCCCCGAACTCCGCCAGGCGATGACCAGCGAGGACAAGAAGGCCTGGACCCTGCCGATCAGCTTGGCTGGAACGATGGGTTCCGGGTCGGGCCAGAAGGCGTACCGCGCTGCCCTGAAGATCGTCCAGGAGACGACGGCAGGCTCGTCGTTGCAAGTCAACGTCGTGGGCGGAGCGGCGACGTTCGACGACCTGAACGAGATCGGCGCCCGCGATCAGCTGATCATCGAAGTCTCCACGGTCGTCACGATTCTGACGATCCTGATCATCGTCTATCGCAACCTGGTCGCGATGTTGATGCCGCTGATCACCATCGGCATCTCGATGGCCGTCGCCCAGCAGGTGGTCGCCGGGCTGGGTGAGTTGGGCTTGCCACTGGGCCCGCAGACGATGATCTTGATGACCGGCATGATGATGGGTGCCGGGGTCGACTACGCCGTGTTCCTGTTCAGCCGATATCAGGAATGTCTGCGCAACGGGATGGGCTCGGACGAAGCCGTCGTCAGATCGATCGCGACGATCGGCGAGGTGATCACCGGCTCCGCGGCGACGGTTGCCCTGACCTTCATGGGTCTGTCGTTCGCGACCCTCGGCGTCTTCCTCACCGTGGGTCCATCGCTGGCGGTCACCATCCTGATCGGCGTGCTGGGTTCGCTGACGGTCCTGCCTGCCCTCATGGTGCTCGCCGGGCGGCGCGGCTGGGTGAAGGTCAAGAAGGACCTCACGGGGCGTTTCTGGCGCAAGTCCGCCGTGCACATCGTGCGACGGCCGAGGATCCACCTGGTGGCGAGCCTGGCGGTGCTGCTGGCGCTGGCTGCCTGTACCGCCTTCGTGCAGTACAACTACGACGACCGCAAGAACATCCCCGCCGACGCGGCGAGCAACAAGGGCTACGACGCCCTGACCAAGCACTTCCCGGTCAGCACCACGATGCAGCAGTTCATCATGGTCCACGACCCGAACGTCGACCTGCGATCGCCGAAGTCGTTGGCGGACCTGGAGCAGATGGCGCAGCGCGTCGCCCAGGTGCCTGGCATCGACATCGTGCGCGGTATCACCCGCCCCACCGGGGAGATGCTGAACGAGGCGAAGTCCACCTATCAGGCCGGCGAGGTCGGCTCCAAGCTGGCCGACGCGTCCGGGCTGATCGAGGACAACAACAACAACCTGAACCTGCTGAGCAACGGCGCCCGGCAACTCGCCGACGTGCACAACCAGTTCCGCGACCAGGTGCTGGGCTCCTTCGCGTCGATCCGCGAAGTGGTCGGCGGGCTGATCGCCATCAAGGAGGCCATGGGTGACGACGTCACCTTCGCCGAACTCGAGCAGCAGGCGAGTCTGCTGGCGAACATGCAGTCGGTGGGCGACTCGCTGGGCGACAGCCTCGAGCAGGTCACCGACGCCTACCGGTCGTCGAAGTCGATGCTCGTCGCCCTCAACAACAACGTGGCCTGCAACATCGATCCCGCCTGCGTGGCGGCTCGGGCGGAACTGCAACGCAGGGTGGACGGCTACAACGAGGCCGATGTCGCCTACCTGGAGGCGCTGAGCAGGGGCCTGAGGGAGACGAAGGGCACCGACCGCGTCGACGACGTCATCCGCGACGTCGGCTCGAACCTTGAACGGGCGCTGGGGGGTCTGCAGCAGCTGGGGATCGAGGACGAGGACGACCTCGACCGCAGGCTGGGCGAGCTGCGCACCAGTGTGAACAAACTCGCCGACTCGAGTAATCAGCTCGCCGACGGCGTCAAGCTGTTGGTCGATCAGACGCGCAACATGGGTGGTGGCCTCGATCAGGCCTCGAGCTTCCTGCTGGCCATGAAGCGCGACGCGAGCGACCCGGCCATGTCCGGCTTCTACATTCCGCCGCAGATCCTCACCCAGAAGGAGTTCCAGAAGGCGGCGGAACTCTTCGTCTCCGAGGACGGGCACACCGTCCGCTATCTGGTCCAGACGGGGTTGAACCCGTTCGGCGTCGAGGCCATGGACCAGGTCGACGAGATCGTCGACGCTGCCAACAGTGCGCGGCCGAACACGAGCCTGCAGAACGCCGACATCAGGATGGTCGGGTTCTCGGCCTTCAACAACGAAATGCGCAACCACTACAACGCGGATCTGCGCTACATCATCATCATGACGCTGGTCGTCGTCTTCCTGATCCTGGCGCTCATCCTGCGGGCAGTGGTGGCGCCGGTCTACCTGATGCTCTCTGTGGTGCTGTCCTACGTGTCCGCGATGGGCATCGGCGTGTTGTTCTTCCAGGTGATCCTGGATCAGGACATCTATTGGAGCGTCGGAGGTATGGCGTTCCTGGTGCTGGTGGCGGTGGGTGCCGACTACAACCTGCTGCTCATCTCACGCATCCGCGACGAGGCGAAACTCGGTGTGCCGTCCGCGGTGATCAAGACCGTGGGCGCCACCGGCGGTGTCATCACGTCGGCCGGGCTCATCTTCGCCGCGTCGATGCTGGCGCTGACGGTGAGCAGCCTGGCGACCGTGGTGCAGCTCGGCTTCATCATCGGCGTCGGTTTGCTGCTGGACACCTTCATCGTGCGGACGATCACGGTGCCGGCCCTGGCCGTGATGGTGGGCGACGCGAACTGGTGGCCGTCGAAGACCCCGCGCCAATTACTCGCGCTGGCACGCGCCAAGCGCGCCGCGGACGCCGACGGCGTCGACCAGGAGTGGTTCGACGAGCACGGTGACGCCGACACGGGGCCGATCCGGAGCGGCCGTGTTCCCGATGACGACGGCGACGACGACGTCGTGGACACCGACGACGGCTACGCGACCGCTGTGCATACGGCGAGTTCGGTACGGCTGGCGTGGGGCGATCGGGACGACAACCCCTAGCGGCCGAGAAGGCACGCGCTGCGGCTCAGTTCGACGAACCGGACTCGTTTCCGCTGCGGTCGCACAGGACGGCCGCGATCGTGTCGGTCGCGGTCTGCCACGTGCCGTGTTCCCGGGCCCAGCCGCGGATGGCCGTCCGATCGACCGACGGTGTCTCGTCGCGTGCCCGCCGCAAGGCCTCCGTCAAGCCGTCCGTGCTGAGGTCGGCGGGGAACAGTCGGTGGTCACCGGCGAGGTCGGCCAGGTGGTTCACCGGCGGACCCACGATCGGGCAGCCCATGCTGAGGCTGAGCAGCGCGCTGCCCGAGGTGAAGAAGGCGCGGTGGGTGATCGCGGCGACGTCGGCGGCCGCGAAGTACGTCGGTACCTGCGCATCGGGAATCTTGCGCGCTCGCAGGATGATTCGCGGATCGTCGGCTGCCGACTTCACGCTCGGGTGCACCGGGCCCAGTGGCGACCCCGCGATGACCAGGCGATCGTCTTCTCCCGCGCACCGGCGGAACGCGGCGACGAGCGTGTCGAGGCCCTTGTACGGCCGGATGCGCCCGAATGCCAGTGCCACGAATCCCCGTTCCGGCAGACCCAGGGCCTCGCGGGCTGTCTGCTGCGGCGGCGGCGCGGGATAGGCGTCCACGTAGCTGGGGTGATGGACGACGGTGCTGGGGCCGGTGTATCCGAATTCCCTCGTCAGTTCGGCGCGGGCGCCCTCGAAGTGGACGAAGACGTGGTCGGCCATCCCGAGTAGGTCGCGTCTGGCCCGGTGACCGAGGTCGGGATGGGGATCGTCGTGCGGCAGCAGATTGTGGGCGGTCCATGCGATTCGGACGCCGCGACGCTTGAGGTGGCGCAACTGGGCGTGCACCGTCCTCGCGCCGAGTTCGTACCTCCATCGCGCAGCGTGGGTGTGGGTCTCGCCCGGCCAGTGCACGTGGAGCCAGTCACCCTCGCGCAGCCGCATGGTCGCGGCGAGCAGCATGGGTGCCGAACCGGAGCGCAATCCCTCTCGGTTGAGTCCATCCACGAGGCTTGGCAGATAGGGGTTGTCGAACCACCGCGGCCACGCCAGGACGCGAACGTCGGGCCGTGCCCGCGTGATCTTCGCCGACGTCAATTCGTAGTTCCGCTCGTGTCGAACTGGTAGCCAGTTCGCTCAAACACAGCTTCTCCCACCGGGTATCGACTCAGCACCGCGGTCCTACGCCGTGCCAACGGTAGCAGCAGGTGGCGTGTCGAGCGCGGTGCCGTATCCGATGTTCACCGGCGTGACGAGAGGTAGACGGGTACGTCTAGTTGCCCCCGTCGATTGGTTGCGTATTCAGGTGGTCGTCTGGCGTCCGCGGTGCGTGGCTCAGCAAGCACGGACGTGGTTCGGGGGAGTTGCTGAGCAACGGTGCGCGTGCCCTGGTGCGCATCACGCGACATGACGCTGACGCCGTGCCGTGTGATGTACTGACACCCGATGTGCGTGGTCCGAACTTACTGGTAGAGCGTGGAGTTGAGCTGAATGAGAATGAGCGTGATTGGAACGGGCTACCTGGGTGCCGTTCACGCCGTCTGCATGGCGCACCTCGGGCACGACGTGGTCGCCTACGACACCGATGCCTCGAAGATCGACATGCTGTCGGCCGGTTCCTCGCCGTTCTACGAGCCGGGTTTCGACGAGCTGCTCGGCACCGTGCTGGCCACGGGTCGGCTGCGGTTCACCAAATCGCCCGTAGAGGCGGTCTCTGGCGCAACGGTGCACTTCGTGTGCGTCGGAACGCCGCAGTTGCCAGGCTCTGACGCGGCCGACGTCCAGTACGTCGACGGAGCATTCAGGATGGTCGCCGAGAACGCCGATTGCGACGGCCTGATCGTCGGAAAGTCGACGGTTCCGGTCGGCACGGCGCAGCGCCTCGCGGCCGAACTGGCGACGTCGCCGCTGGGTCTCGAATTGGCGTGGAATCCGGAGTTCCTCCGTGAGGGCAAGGCCATCGAGGACACGTTGCGGCCGGACCGGCTCGTGTTCGGCGTCACGTCCGAACATGCCGAGAAGACGCTGCAGGAGGTCTACGGGCCGATCATCGACGCCGGAACGCCGCACCTGACGTCGGACCTCGCGACGTCGGAGTTGGTGAAGGTTGCTGCCAACGCGTTCCTGGCGACCAAGATCTCGTTCATCAACGCCATGGCCGAGGTATGCGACCTCGTCGACGCGGACGTCGTCACGCTCAGTCGCGCACTGGGTTACGACGACCGCATCGGCGCACGATTCCTCAACGCGGGCTTGGGTTTCGGTGGCGGGTGCCTGCCGAAGGACATCCGCGCCTTCAGTGCAAGGGCCGGCGAGCTGGGCGCGTCGCACGCGCTGAGGTTCTTGCACGAGGTCGACAAGATCAACATCCGTCAGCGCGAGAAGGCCGTCGAGGTGGCCCGTGCAGCGGTCGGGGGAGAGTTCCTCGGCAAGAGCATCGCAGTGCTGGGCGCCGCGTTCAAGCCCAACAGCGACGACGTCCGCGATTCGCCTGCGCTGAACGTGGCCGCAGCCATGCACCTCAAGGGCGCCGACGTTCGGGTGCACGACCCGAAGGCCATCGAGAATGCCAGGGCACGGTTCCCGACGCTCGGTTACTTCGACAGCGCCGAAGCGGCCTGCCGGAACGCCGATCTCATCGTGTTGGCGACCGAGTGGGAGGAATACTGCACCATCGATCCGGTGGCCTTCCGATCGGTCGTCAGAGAGCCACGGCTCCTCGACACCCGCAACGCGATCGACCGCCAGTACTGGTCCGACGCCGGATGGCAGATGTTCGGCCTCGGCCGTGGTGGACCGAAGGCCTGACGTAGGCCAGCGCAGCGGTGCCGCCGATCAGCAGTCGCGACGAGGAGAGTGAATCATGGTGGGGCAGACGATCGAGGTGATCATCCCGGTTCGGGACATGGCCGATCACCTACCGAAACTGCTTCGGCCCATACTCGATCAGCTGGCCGACGGTGATCGCGTGACCGTCGTGGACGACGCGTCCACCGACGACACCGCTGCCGTGGCGCGGTCCCTGGGCGCCAACGTCGTCACCGTGACGAACAGTCGCGGGCCGTACTACGCCCGCCAACTCGCCGCCAGCGAGTCCCGCGCCGACATCCTCCTCTTCACCGATGGGCGGTGCCGACCGTTGCCGGGGCTGCTCGACGCGCATCGCGAACTCCAGCGGCAGCCGGGAGTCGCGCTGTCCTGCACCAACGTTCGCACCGTCACCGGAGCGACCATCGCAGCACGCATGGCCGCCGCGATGCAGCCGTTCATGCTGCCCCGCGGGGGTGGGGCGATGAAGGCCACCATCGGGATGGTGCCGCCCAAGCCCGACTACTACCCGACGGCGAACCTCGGCATCGACCGGATCGCGTTCGCGAAGGTCGGAGGCTTCAGGCAGATGCGTGGCGGTGGCGACCTCGACATCTGCTGGCGGATCCAGGAACAGGGGCTCGGGACGATAGGGACCGATACCCGCGTCCTGATGGAGTGGGAGCCGCGTACTGCGATGCGCGACATGGGCAGTCAGTGGAAGCGCTACGGTCACAGCAACGCATACCTGCGCTGGGTGCACCGCAACGACGACCTGAGCAGGGGCGAGCAGTCGTCGGCTCGCCTGTCGGCCGGTGAGGCCTGGACGACCGTGCGCGCCGAATTGGGCCGACCGGTGAGCGAACTGGCAGCCAATGCCCTGGTGGGCCTCGCGTTCCAGTACGGCTTCATCTCCGCATGGTTGAAGCGATCGGAGTTCGAGATGCCCGTGCCCTTCGACGTGATCCCCACGTTGGACAACGGGTAGCACCCGGCCGCTCAGCCGCCTAGCTTGCCGCCTTCGGCGGCGGTCCGATAGCCGCGCACCGTCATCGGCAGGAACAGCGCCCCGATCAGCAGTGCCCACAGCACGGTCAGCACGACGGGCAGCCAGATCTCGCCGCCCGAGGACAGCGCACGCATGGCTGCGGCCGCAGGCGCGAGCGGTTGATACTCGGCGATGGGTCGCAGCAGCGCCGGAAGCTTCTCGACGGGAACGAGAGTCGCGAAGGCCAACCCCGTACACACGGTGTTGGTCCACATCAGGATGATGCGGCCCTGCGGTCGCAACGCGAGTGTGATCACGATCGTGGCGAAGACTACGACGACGACGACGGGGATCACCAGGTAGAGCAGGAGTCCGAAGACGTTGCCGCCGAAGCGAAATCCCATTGCGTACCCGATCGCCACGACGAGTGCGGATGCGACGAACGTGCGCACCGCCTCGGCGACCAGTGCGCCGGTCAACGGAGACGTTCGATGCACCGGCATGATCCACAGCCGGGTGAGCAGACCGCTGTCCCTGTCGTAGGGCACCGCGAGCCCCGCGCCGACGGCGCCGGACATGGCGCCTGCCAGCGTGCAGACCGGGATCAGCAGGTCCAGGCCACTGTTTCCGGTGAGACGGGTCATGGACTTGCCGACCAGCACGCCGTAGATGAGCAGCAACCCGGCGGGGAACAGCAGGGCCTGCATCGGCACCACGGGATACCGGCGCCACTGAACGAACAGTCGGCCGGCGAAGATCCAACTCTCGGCCAGCAGCGAGTGCGGTCGCTCGGACGTCGACGTCATGCCGTGCGCCCCTGAATGCGAATGGCGACGGCGCCGAGTACGACCAGGAGGCCGAGGCACCAGGCCAGGCTCGTCACGACGTTGCCGGTCTCGACCTGGCCGATCGTGAACCCGCGCAGCGTCTCGATGATCTGCGAGACCGGCTGATACTGGACGAAGGGGTGCAGCCAGTTGGGAAACGCGTCGACCGGTGCGAGGCCGGTGGACAGCATCACCAGCAGCACCTGGGGGACCAACAGCAGTTGGCTGGCGACCTCCGTCCGTGCGGCCTTGTTGCCGGTTGCGTCCGCCCCGAGTGACAGCGCCAGCGTCAGCGTCAGCGCCATCAGGACGAACGCCGCGGCGTACCAGAAGCCGCTCGTCACTCGGAAGCCGAAGAAGTACGCGCCCAGCACCGACGCGGCCAGGGCCAGCACGCCGCGGATGAGGCAATACGCCATCCGGGCCATCAGCGGGGTGTATGGCGAGATGGGCAGGGTGCGCATCCGCGCACTGATACCGCTGATCTTGTCCCAGGCCGCCCGATCGGTGGTGGTGAGTGCGCCGAACAGCATGGCCTGAACCACCATCGCGGGCAGGACGTATTGCGCGTAGCTCATCTCACCGGTGGGGATGACGTCGCGCAGCAGGAACGTCAGCCCGACCAGACCAAGTATCGGCACCACGACGGCGAAGACGAGGTCCAACCGACCGCGTCGCAACGTTCGGGCCGTCAGAAGTGCGAAGGGGGTCACTTCGACGTGACCGGCGTGGTGGTGAGGTGCAGGAACACTTCGTCCAGCGACGGGCGGCGCAGCGAGATGTCGAGGAGTTCGACGCCGAGTTCGTCCATCCGCCGGGCGATCTCGGACAGCGTGGCCACGCCCTGCTGTGCGGGCACGGACACCGAACTCGTGTCTGCGTCCACCTCGACCTCGACGAAGTCGGCCAACGCGTTCGAGATCCGCGGCAGGTCCTCGGGATCGAGCGCCGTCATCTGGCAGTAACTGCTGCCGGTCTGCCGCTTGAGTTCGTCCGCGGTGCCCTTCGCGACGATCTGACCCTGGTCGAGGATGACGATGGAATCGCTGAGGATGTCGGCTTCTTCGAGGTACTGGGTGGTCAACAGGACGGTGATGTCCTGGGCCGCCATGCCGGACACCAGGTTCCAGACGTCCCGACGACTGCGCGGATCCAGCCCGGTCGTCGGCTCGTCGAGGAACAGCACCTTCGGTGGCACCACCAGCGACACCGCGATGTCGATGCGGCGTCGCATACCGCCCGAGTAGCCGCTGACCTGCCGGTCGGCGGCATGAGCCATGTCGAACTGCTGAATCAGTTCCTCGGCGCGTCCTCGCGCCGCGTCCCGGCGCAATCCACGCAGCCGACCGAACAGCACGAGGTTCTCCCGGCCGGTCAGCCGGAGGTCGAGCGCGGCGTCCTGGCCCGTGACGCCGATGTTGCGGCGCACCTCCGTTGGTTCACGGGCGACGTCGTAGCCGGCCACGATGGCCCGCCCGGACGACGGCTTCAACAGCGTCGAGAGGATGTTGACCGTGGTGGTCTTGCCGGCGCCATTGTGGCCCAGCAACGCGCAGACCGAGCCGGTGGGGACCGAGAAGCTCACGTCGCGCAGCGCGGGAACACTCTGGCCGAATGTCTTGGCGACATTGATGAGCTCGATCACGGGCTCACGAATCCAGTCGGGCGAAGCGTCCCTCGCGGTACAGCTCGGCGGAGGCCTGCCTGCGGATCTTGCCGCTGGTGGTGATCGGAATGGAGCCGCGGCCCACGAAGACCAGATCGGCGGCGTTGATCCCGTGCGCCTGCGAGATCGCGGAGATCACTTCGCTCTTCACGCTGCGCAGGCGCTCCTGAGTCTCCTCGGGGGTGGCGCGCTCCTTCATCTCGATGATCGCCACGAGTTGTTCGGTCGTGCCGTCCTCCACCGAGATGGCAGCGACCCGACCGTTGGACACCGCGCTCACGGTCGCCTCGATGTCGTCGGGGTAGTGGTTGCGGCCGCGGACGATCAACATGTCCTTGATGCGGCCCATGATGAACAACTCATCGTCGTCGATGAACCCGAGATCGCCTGTGCGCAACCACTTTTGCTCAGCCGCGGCGTCGGACGATCCTGCGATCACGCCACCGAAGGTGTGCTCGGTCTCCTCGGCCTTGTTCCAGTAACCCGCGCACACGTTGTCGCCGCGGACCCAGATCTCGCCGATCCGCCCGGCGGGCGACTCCTGCCGCGTGTCCGGGTCGACGATGCGCAAGGCGGGCGACTGCGGCACGCCGTAACTGATCAGGGACGTGCCGGTCGTGCTGCGCCTGGCCGTGCCTGCCGTGAGCTTCTCCGTGTCGAAGGTCGCGACGACGGGCGGGACGGCCGGGTCGTCGGTGGCGACGAACAGGGTGGCCTCTGCGAGGCCGAACGACGGGCGGATCACCCGACCGGGGAAGCCGAACTTGCCGAAGCGCTGCGTGAACCGCTTCACCGAAACGGGCTGCACGCGCTCCGCTCCGCAAATGATGGCCAGGACGTTGCTCATGTCGAGACCGGTCAGGTCGTCGTCCGTCGTGCGCGCCGCGGCCAGGTCCAGCGCGAAGTTCGGGGCGGCCGTCAGGGCGCGCCCCCTGGTCGCCATCTGCTGGATCCACCGCGCGGGGCGCTGCAGGAACGCGATGGGGCTCATCACGACCGAATGCCACCCGCCGAGGATCGGAGCGCAGATGCCGAGGATGAGTCCCATGTCGTGATAGAAGGGCAGCCACGACACCGACGTCGTCCCAGGTGGTGGCACCTTGCCGTACTCGATGAGCAGCGCGGCGACCTGCTGCTCGAAGTTCGCGAACAGGTTCCGCTGGGACACCATGACGCCGGCGGGGGTGCGGGTGGACCCGGAGGTGTACTGCAGGTAGGCCGTGTCGGGTGGTGTCTCGCGCCGCGACGTCGATCGACGGCGCACGCTCAGGTCGAGTGCGTCGACCTCCAGCACCACCGGGGCCGGGTTGCCGTCCTGGGACGTGGCATAGCGCGCTACCACGGCTGCGGTGTCGGACGTGGTGAGCAGAACGGTGGGTTGGGCGTCCCGCATCACGGCTGCCACCCGCTCGTCGTGCGAGTCCGCCGACGGTGGGGAGAGCGGCACGGCGATGACGTTGGCCTCGAAGGAGGCGAGGAAGCCGAGGATGTACGACATGTTCTGCGGCGCGAGGATCGCGACGCGGTCGCCGATCTGGGCGTGGGTGCGGATCTCGGCCGCCAGCGAGACGACCTGCTGCTGCAGTTGCGCCCACGTGAGCGTCTCCTCGACGCCCTCCCACTCCTGGTCGTAGTTCAGGAACGTGAATGCCGTGTCGTTCGGTTGAAGGCTGGCTCGCTCGCGAAGAATCGCGGGAATCGACGAGTCGAGCATGGATCGGGGCCCTCTCTGCGGCGGAAGCTAAAGCGTTGTGTCGAGCTTAAGGAATGAAACCACGCGCTGCGCAGCATAGCGAAAACGACTAAGTCGCAGTGTGTTAGCTGAAGCGGCTCTGCCCGGGTGGAATTCGAGCAGCCGTGTTTCTCCCGCAAACTGGCTGTTGTTCACCAGGTTTCAATACCTTTCGGCGGATTGGCCGTGCACTCGGTGGTCATCAGCGCCCGAACAGCGCATCGTCGGCCCTGGGGGCGGAATGGGTTCGGCCGGCGGCGGCTCGCGTCGGTAGCCAGCACCCGCGTCGGTTCACGACACTCGCCAGGGGCTCGTGCCCGGTGGTGGCGGGGTCCGGTCGTCGCCGACGGGGACCCAGCTACCCGCGGGCCCCGGACCGGAGCGTCAGCGGTCGGCCGTCGAGAACCACTTGGTCTTGATGCGCCAGGAATGCGCGGAGGTCAGTGCGAAGGCCGCGCCGCACATGCAGGCGAAGAACCAGACCAGCGTGCCGTTCTCGACCGGCTGCAGTGCCGGGACGAAGGACGTGACGATCCGCACGACGCAGGCCATGATCCCGCAGAACGACGCGAACAGGTAGATGTTTGCGATCTTGCGCGAACGTGGGTCCTTGCGCAGGATCAGGAGCGCCCGGGAGCCGTATCCGAGCAGGTAGATCAGCGTGCCGCAGAGCAGCACCCAGTAGGAGCCGAGCCAGAAGTCGGTGGGCACCTTGAAGAAGTCCGGGCGGTAGATCGCCGCACCGTTGCCCATCGAGAAGGCCACCAGCAGCAGTGGGATGCAGATGGTGGCGGGGAGTTCGACGTACTGCTTGAACGTCCGCTGCAGCGAATGGTCGTCCTGCAAACGGCCCAGCGCGTTGTAGACGACGGCCGATGCGGCGACGATGTAGAGGTCGTGGCCGAGGTAGTCCTCGAGATTCCACTTACCGGTCAGCGCGTGCAGCCAATGGCCGAGCGTCTCGGACGCCAGCGGCGACATCAGCAGGACTGCGCCGCCCTGAAGTGCGACGTTGAGCGTGGCGGCGACCTCCCAGCGGCACGACCACGTCACTCGCCGAATCCACAAACTCCATGCCACGCACGCAATCGTGATCGCGATGAGTACTGCAAGGGCCATGGAATTCGCCTTCGAGCGGAATTGCTGTTCAGCAAAGCCTATCGCTAAAGCGGCGGCGCGTCTTGGCGTGGCACCAACTGCGACAACTTCTGTCGCCGAACGGTGCGTTGTGAAGTAACTGGCTCGGTGACGGTGGCCACGCTGAGCGGGGCGGAGTCGAGATAGCTCCAGACCTCTTCGCGGCTCATCAGGCCAAACCGAACCTGCAGGTCGGGATAGCTGAGGTCGAAGCGATCCGCCACCCGCCGCAACTCCTCGGCGTTCGGGTAGTCCGGCTCCTTGATGCGTCGGTAATACGTGCTGCTCGACGTGCCCAGGGCGTCGTAAATCGCCTTGGCGTCGATGTCGCCATCCAGCAGGTAGTCGAGCAGTGCCTTGAGCTGCCGGCCGTTCTCATCCGTGCGGGGCATCGCTACACCATAGCTGGCCATCCCGGATTTGGGCAGCGCGAGCCAGATCTTGGAGTGGTTGCTCTTAATTGACATGGCCGTCACGGTTTTGGCAGAGGTATCCCATTTCTGGGAATGACCCTGTAACGTTCCCCACATGATGTGCGCAAACATGCAGCTGACTGATTACGACGCCGATGGCCGGCCGGTGCGCGACGATCTCGCGCGGCTTTCCGCGCCCCTGTCCGACGTCCTCACCATGGAGCTCGACGGGGCGTGCGCCGCGCTCGGGCTGACGGTGGAGGAAGTCCTGCTCGCTGCGCTCGGTCGTGCCATCGACCGGACCGTCGGCGCCGGCGTCGTAGCAGTCGACCTCACGGGGATCGGGACCTCGGTGCACCCGGTGGCCCTCTCCTGCGCAGGCCCGGTGGCCGTACCAGCAACGGACATGCTCGCGACCGTGCACCAGGCCGTCGCCGCCCTCTCGCTGCATCGCGCGCTGCACGAGTTCGCCGACCACACCGCCGTCGCCAACGTGCTGCTCGCGGTCGACGACGTCACTCCCGGTCCGGCCGGCTGGGGACACGCACTCGAGCTGCACGCCCGCCGCTGCGACGGCGTCGTCGTCCTCGAGTGGTGGTACGACGCGCGCAGCTTCGAGCCGTACACGATCGAAGAACTCGCCGAGCAGCTGCCGCTCGCGCTCATCGAACTGACCTCCGAGGCGTCGGCGCCCATCTTGATCAGCGCCGAACTCGCGATGTCCTACTAGTCGGCTCGCGACCAGTTGGGACCTGCCGTCGAGAGCGCCTAGAATCTAGGCGCACGGCGTCGATCCGGCCATCACCGGGGAGCCTTCGGAAGAACGGCGCTCTCTCGAGCGCTCAGTAGAACCGAACGGGTGGGCCCGTCATCGCCTCCACGAGCGGCGCACCTGGTGCGCAAGCGGGGTGGTACCGCGGTGTTCGCGCACGTGCGCGACGTCGTCCCCGTGCCTGAACCTTCGGCACAGGAGACGACGCACGAGTGAGCGCATACCCGAAGCCTGCGGGCGGCACGCCGGACTTTCCCGCGCTGGAACTCGACGTGCTCGAGTTCTGGGCCGCCGACGACACCTTCCGCGCCAGTATCGACCGACGCGACGGCGCCGAGGAGTACGTCTTCTACGACGGGCCGCCGTTCGCGAACGGCCTCCCGCACTACGGGCATCTGCTGACCGGCTACGTCAAGGACATCGTGCCGCGCTATCGGACGATGCGCGGATACAAGGTCGAACGCCGATTCGGCTGGGACACCCACGGCCTGCCCGCCGAACTCGAGGTGCAACGCCAACTCGGCATCACCGACAAGGCCCAGATCGACGAGATGGGCATCGAGAAATTCAACGACGCGTGCCGGGCGTCGGTGTTGAAGTACACCGGTGAGTGGCGCGATTACGTGACCCGCCAGGCCCGCTGGGTCGACTTCGACAACGACTACAAGACGCTGGACCCCGGCTTCATGGAGTCGGTGATCTGGGCGTTCAAGCAGCTCTGGGACAAGGGTCTGGCGTACGAGGGCAACCGCGTCCTGCCGTACTGCTGGAACGACGAGACTCCGCTGTCGAGCCACGAGCTGCGCATGGACGACGACGTGTACCAGAGCAGGCAGGATCCGGCGCTGACGGTCGGATTCCGGATCGACGGAAACGAGGCGGCGGACCCCGCCCTCGACGGCGCGTACCTGCTGGTCTGGACGACGACGCCGTGGACGCTGCCGTCCAACCAGGCGGTCGCGGTCAATCCCGAGGTGGTCTACGCGGTGGTCGAGGCGGACGGTCGCCGTCTGGTCATCGCTCAGGCCCGGCTCGGGGCCTACGCGCGCGAACTCGGCGAGGAGCCGAGCGTGGTCGCGACCTACACCGGGCACCAGCTGCTCGGCCTGCGCTATTTGCCCCCGTTCCCGTACTTCGTGGACTCCGAGCGGGCGGCCAACGCCTTCCAGGTACTGCCCGCCGAGTTCGTCAGCACCGAGGACGGCACCGGGCTCGTGCACATGTCGCCTGCCTATGGCGAGGACGACAAGGCCACCGCGGACGCCGCGGGCATCGTCGCGGTGACCCCGGTCGACGCCAAGGGTCGGTTCGACGCGACCGTGCCCGATTACCTCGGCCTGCAGGTGTTCGAGGCCAACCCGGACATCATCCGCGACCTCAAGAACGGAACCGGACCGGCCGCGGTGAACGCGCCGCTGCTCCTGCGCCACGAGACCTACGAGCACTCCTACCCACACTGCTGGCGGTGCCGCAATCCGCTGATCTACCGCGCCGTCTCGTCGTGGTTCGTGAAGGTGACCGCGTTCCGGGACCGCATGGTCGAGCTGAATCAGCAGATCACGTGGTATCCCGAGCACGTCAAGGACGGTCAGTTCGGCAAGTGGCTGGCCGGCGCACGGGACTGGTCGATCTCGCGAAATCGCTACTGGGGCACGCCGATCCCGGTGTGGAAGTCCGACGACCCCGCCTACCCGCGCATCGACGTCTACGGCAGTCTCGACGAGCTGGAGCGCGACTTCGGCGTACGGCCCGACAATCTGCACCGGCCCTACATCGACGAACTGACGCGACCGAACCCCGACGACCCGACCGGCAGGTCGACGATGCGTCGCATCGAGGACGTCCTCGACGTGTGGTTCGACTCGGGGTCGATGCCCTATGCCCAGGTGCACTACCCGTTCGAGAACCGGGACTGGTTCGACGGATCGGACGGTGAGGAAGCGCACTTCCCAGGCGATTTCATCGTCGAGTACATCGGTCAGACCCGCGGTTGGTTCTACACGCTGCACGTGCTGGCCACCGCACTGTTCGACCGGCCCGCGTTCCAGACGTGTGTGGCCCACGGCATCGTGCTGGGCAACGACGGCCAGAAGATGAGCAAGTCGCTGCGCAATTACCCCGACGTCAGCGAGGTGTTCGACCGCGACGGGTCCGACGCGATGCGGTGGTTTCTGATGGCGTCGCCGATCCTGCGGGGCGGCAACCTCGTCGTCACCGAGCAGGGCATCCGCGACGGAGTCCGTCAGGTGCTGCTGCCGTTCTGGAACGCCTATACGTTCCTGTCGCTGTACGCGCCGAAGAAGGGCACCTGGCGCACCGACTCGCCACACGTCCTGGACCGGTACGTGCTGGCCAAGCTCGCCGTGCTGCGCGACGACCTGACGGCCTCGCTCGACGTCTGCGACATCTCCGTCGCGTGTGACCAGCTGCGGCAGTTCACCGAGGCCCTGACCAATTGGTATGTGCGCCGGTCCCGTTCGCGGTTCTGGGAGGAGGACGCCGATGCGATCGACACCTTGCACACCGTCCTCGAGGTGACCGGCAGGCTCGCGGCGCCACTGCTGCCGCTGGTCGCCGAGGTGATCTGGCGGGGCGTCACGGGGGAACGATCCGTGCACCTGACCGACTGGCCGGAACCCGGTGTCGTGCCTGCGGACCCCGAGCTGGTGGCCGCCATGGACCAGGTCCGCGACGTCTGCTCGGCCGGATCGTCACTGCGCAAGGCCAAGAAGCTGCGGGTGCGGCTGCCGTTGCCCAAACTGACCGTGGCCGTTGAGGATCCGGAGCGGCTGTGTCCGTTCGTCGACCTCATCGCCGACGAACTGAACGTCAAGACCGTCGAGCTGACCGACGACGTCCCGGCCTACGGCCGCTTCGAACTGACGGTCAACGCACGTGCCGCGGGACCGCGGATCGGCAAGGACGTGCAGGCCGCGATCAAGGCCGTCAAGTCCGGTCAGGGCGTCGTCAACGCCGACGGCACGCTAACGGCCGGGCCGGCGACGTTGCTTCCGGAGGAGTACAGCTCGCGGCTCGTCGCGGCCGACCCCGACTTCACCGCGGCGCTGCCCGACGGTGCCGGACTGGTGGTGCTCGACGGCGAGGTCACGCCCGAACTCGAGGCCGAGGGCTGGGCCAAGGACCGCATCCGCGAACTGCAGGATCTGCGCAAGTCGTCGGGTCTCGACGTGTCCGACCGCATCCGCGTCGTCGTCGCCGTGCCCGGCGAACGCGAGGAGTGGGCGCGCACGCACGCCGACCTGATCGCCAAGGAGATCCTGGCCACCAGCTTCGACTTCGGCGACCCGGTCGACGGCACCGAGATCGGTGACGGCGTCAGGGTGTCGCTGGCGAAGGCGTGACCATCATTCGACGGTGCCGGTGAGCGCCATGTCGGCCAGCGCCTGACCGACCGCATCCCGCAGGGCTGCACGGGTGTTCGTTCCGCCGGGCACCCAACTGGTCACCGACACCGACATGCGGCCGTGAATGCGCGTGCAGCCCAGAAAAAGTGAGCCGCCCATTCGGTCGAGGACCTTCGTGGTGACCTTGGGCTCGAGCAGCCTGGCCGCGAAGTAGTCGGCGTCGGTGCCGTCGGGGCGGTTGACCTCCGGCGCGAACTCACCGAGGTTCGAGCACCCGATCGGACTGCCCACCTGCTGCACCATGCCCTCGAGTCGGCGCACCAGCGGCGCCGGGGTCAGCGGTACGAGCGCCAGGGGGCCCAGCAGTTCGTTGGGCGACTCGGCCAGCGCGGTCAAGGCCCGCTTGATGTCCCGGCGCAGCTCGGCGAGGTCGGCGACGACCTTCGCGGGGTCGGCGACGACCGTTGCCTCGGTGAGTGCGTTGGCCCGGGTGTCACCGGGTGCGCGCTCGCTGACGGGCAGCGACAGCCTGACGAACCCGTCGTCACCCACCCGGCCGAGGAGCGAGCCCAGCCGGGCTCCGAAGCCGGCGAACAACGCATTGCTGGTGCCGTTGAGGCTCTTCGCCCGCTCGTCCCAGTGCTCGAGGTCGATGAACACCGTGGCGTTGGGCACGACGATCTGCTCGGCGGTCCCGCGGCCCCGCTGCTTGGAACCCGACTTAGCGGACGTCGCGAGGTTCTCGCGCTCGGCCCGGGCGACGCGAGCGGCCGAGGCCACCGCCCTGGCCATGTCCGGCACGTCGCGCACGGTCTGCCGGGCGTCCTCCCGTACCGAGCGCGCCCGGGTACGGGAACCCGGCGGCGGGTAGCCGAGGTCGCGGCGCACGCCGGTCACGGCGTCGGAGATCGCCATGTGGATCGCCATCGCGTCGCCGACCGAATGCGACACCACCAGCGTCACCGCGGCCCCGCCGTTGGTGAGGGGCTGCACGCCGAGATGCCACGACGGCCCGGCCTGCGGGTCGATGGGAACCCGGACGCGCTCGTCGGCCCACAGCCAGACGTCCTCGCGCCGACGGTCCTCGGCCGCGATCTCGATGGCCGCCGGACCCGGTGCGGCGACCCACCTGTCGCGGCCGAAGGGGAGTGGCGAACGCTCGATGCGCCTGCCCAGCAGGCCGAATCCGAGGTTGGCGTGGAACCGTCGCAGCCCCTGAAGGTCGATCGGACGGTCGTAGATCCAGGTGAATTGGATCAGTGGGCCGCGGCCCAGTGCCCTCAGCGCGAGGAACGAGCCCTGGTCGATGTAGGCGAGCGTGTTGTCCACGCGGTCATGCTATGCACGGGCCACCCGCGCCGTGGACCCGCCGATGGTCACCTCGTCGCCGGGGTGCAGCTGGCGGCCGCGGCGCACCTCGACCTCGCCGTTGACCGCGACCAGACCGTCGGCGATCGCAGCCTTCGCGTCCGAACCGCTGTCGATGAGCGACGACAGCTTGAGGAACTGGCCCAGACGGATGGATTCGTCGCCGATCGGCACGTCGTGGTCCATGGCCGTCAGGCTAGTCCCGCATCGGCGTGTCCAGGCGTGTCGGCCTCGGCCTCTTCTCTTCGTTCGTCGGCCGGCCCCTAGCATCGCCACCATGGACGGCCGCTGGGTCCTGCACTTCGACATGGACGCGTTCTTCGCATCCGTCGAGCAGCTGACGCGTCCGACGCTGCGGGGCAGGCCCGTGCTCGTCGGGGGACTCGGCGGACGCGGGGTGGTCGCCGGAGCCAGTTACGAGGCAAGGGTGTTCGGCGCCAGGTCGGCGATGCCGATGCACCAGGCGCGCAGGCAAGTCGGTGCCGCCGCGGTGGTCCTGCCCCCGCGCGGCGTCGTCTACGGCGTCGCCAGCCGCAGGGTCCTCGAGACCGTCCGGGCAGTCGTTCCGGTCCTCGAACAGCTGTCCTTCGACGAGGCGTTCGGCGAGCCCGCCGAACTGGTCGGTGCCACGGCTGCCGAGGTGGAGGCGTTCTGCGAGGACCTGCGCGCCAGGGTGCGGTCGGAGACCGGCCTTGTGGCGTCGGTGGGCGCGGGGTCGGGCAAGCAGATCGCGAAGATCGCCTCCGACCTCGCCAAGCCCGACGGCGTCCGGGTAGTCGATCGGGCCACCGAGAAGGCCGTGCTCGCCGGCCTTCCGGTGCGGCGGCTGTGGGGGATCGGACCGGTCGCCGAGGATCGTCTGCACCGGCTGGGCATCGACACCATCGGTGCCCTTGCCGCCCTTGCGGATTCGGAGGTGGCCGACGTGCTCGGCGGAACCGTCGGGCCTGCGCTGCACCGGTTGGCCCAGGGGATCGACGATCGCCCGGTCGCCGAGCGGTCGAGTTCCAAGCAGATCAGCTCGGAGTCCACCTTCCCGGAGGATCTCACCACGATCGGCCAGCTGCGCGAGGCCGTCGGCCCCATCGGCGAGCACGCCCACAGTCGCCTGCTCCGCGACGGCCGCGGCGCGCGCACGGTCACCGTCAAGATGAAGAAGTCCGACATGAGCACGCTCACCCGGTCCGCGACGCTGCCGTACGCCACCGACGACGCGGCCACGCTGACCGCCACGGCCAGGCGGCTCCTGCTCGACCCGATCGAAGTGGGGCCCATCAGACTGCTCGGCGTCGGCTTCTCCGGGCTCTCGGACGTGCAGCAGGAGTCACTGTTCCCCGATCTCGAGCAGACCCTCGAGACCGCCGACGGCGTGCCCGCGACCCACGAGGCGGCGGCGGCGTCCGCCGCGGCGTCTGGGTCGCCCGCGGCGGGGTGGCGGATCGGGGACGACGTGACGCACGAGTCCTACGGCCACGGCTGGGTGCAGGGGGCCGGTCACGGCGTGATGACCGTGCGGTTCGAGACCCGGGGCACGGGACCCGGCCCCGCCCGCACGATGCCCGTCGACACTCCCGAGGTGCGGCGCGCCAATCCCGTCGACAGCCTCGACTGGCCGGACTTCGTCGGCGCGCTCACCGACGACGACCAGTCCTAGGCCCACTCGGTGAAGACGTCGCCGACGTCGGCGCCGGCGGCCAGCGCGGCCATCAGCAGCACGCGCGCCTGCGGTGTGCCCAGCACCGGCACTGGCACCGCGCCCGCCTCGGCCAGCGCCAGGCCGGGGCCGTACCGCGCCGACACCCTGGCACCCGGCACGCGGGTGCTGACGACCACGGTCACGCCGCGGGCTGTGGCACGCCGTACGCCGTCGACGACGTCGGGTCCGGCGTTGCCCGAGCCCATCGCCTCCAGCACGACGCCACGTGCCCCGGCAGCCACGCAGGCATCGAGCGCCACGGCGTCACTGCCGGCGTAGGTCGCCACCACGTCGACGCGCGGGGGCGCCTCGGCGAGGCCGCCGGCGAACGACGGCCGCCGCTTGACCCCGTCGAGCACGACGCCGTCCGGCGACGCCGCACCGATGGCGACGCCGGTGAACCCCGATCCGGTCTTGGTCAACCCCAGCGGCTGCCAGACGGTGCCCGCCATGCACACCGTCACGCCGGTGCCCTCGGCGCGTGGGTCGCCGGCCACCGCCAAGGCGTCGCGCAGGTTGCCGGGGCCGTCGGCGTCGGGGGAGTCGGCGCTGCGCATGGCACCGGTGAGCACCACCGGCTCCGGCCCGTGATGGACGAGGTCGAGCCACAGCGCGGTCTCCTCCATGGTGTCGGTGCCGTGCGTGACGACGACCCCGTGCGCGCCGTCGCCGATGGCCGCTGCCACGGCACCGCCGATCAGCTGCCACTCGGGCGGACCGATCTCCGAGGAATCCAGCGCCAGCAGGTCGACGACCCGACGGTTCGCCGTGCCCGCGGTCGACAGCAGATCCGTGCCGCCGTGGGTCGGCCGCGCCACCCCGTCGGCATCGGTACTGGTGGCGATGGTGCCGCCGGTGGTGACGACGACGACGCGGGTCATGCCAGGCGGATTCGGTGGCACGCTTCGCACGCTTGTCGCCTCGGCGGTCGACTCGCTTCGCACGCTTCGCTCATGCGCCGATTGTTCACCACGACGTCTTTGGGATGATGGGAGCGTGACTGATGAAACGTCGGGTTCGGTGGAGCCCGTGACCGCGGACGGGGACCCCGTACCGCCGTCGCCCCGCCGTCGCCTGCGCCTCCTGCTGTCGGTGGCTCTGGTGGTGCTCGCGCTCGACGTGGTGACCAAGGTGCTGGCGGTCAGGCTGCTCACGCCCGGCCAACCCGTGTCGATCATCGGCGACACCGTCACCTGGACCCTGGTGCGCAACTCGGGTGCGGCGTTCTCGATGGCAACCGGCTACACCTGGGTGCTGACCCTGGTGGCGACCGGCGTCGTGTTCGGCATCGTGTGGATGGGCCGCCGTCTGGTGTCGCCGTGGTGGGCGCTGGGGCTCGGCATGATCCTGGGCGGCGCGCTGGGCAACCTGGTGGACAGGTTCTTCCGGTCGCCGGGACCGCTGCGCGGACACGTCGTCGACTTCCTGTCGATCGGATGGTGGCCGGTGTTCAACGTCGCCGATCCCGCAGTGGTCGGGGGAGCGATCCTGCTGGTGGGGCTGTCGTTGTTCGGCTTCGACTTCGATACCGACGGACGGCGTCCGGCCGATGACGCAGACGGACGGCGTCCGGCCGATGAGGTGGCACCGACTCCCGAACCTGCACCGGTCGTCGACGAGCCGGCCGCCGGTGCCGCATCGGACGAATCCGACACCACCCGATGACCCGGTCGATGCCGGTCCCGGAGGGGCTGGCCGGGATGCGCGTCGACGCGGGTCTGGCGCGACTGCTCGGGCTGTCCCGGACCGTCGTCGCGACGTTGGCCGAGGACGGTGGGATAGCCGTCGACGGCGTCCCGGTCGGCAAGTCCGAGCGCTTGACCGCGGGTGCGTGGCTCGAGGTCACGTTGCCCGAACCGCCTGCGCCGCCCGAGAACCCGACCGTCGACGTCGAGGGCATGACGATCCTCTACTCCGACGACGACATCGTGGCCGTCGACAAGCCCGCGGGCGTGGCTGCGCACGCCTCGGTCGGCTGGACCGGGCCCACCGTCCTCGGCGGGCTTGCTGCCGCCGGTTACCGGATCACGACGTCGGGCGTCCACGAGCGCCAGGGGATCGTGCACCGCCTGGACGTCGGCACCTCCGGGGTGATGGTCGTCGCGATCTCGGAGCGGGCGTACACGCTGATGAAGCGGGCGTTCAAGCAACGCACGGTCGACAAGCGGTACCACGCTCTGGTGCAGGGGCACCCCGACCCGTCGAGCGGCACCATCGACGCCCCCATCGGCAGGCACCGGGGTCACGACTGGAAGTTCGCCGTCACCGAGAACGGTCGGGACAGCGTCACGCACTACGACACGGTCGAGGCGTTCGTCTCCGCGAGCCTGCTGGACATCCACCTGGAAACCGGCCGGACGCATCAGATCCGGGTCCACTTCGCGGCGCTGCACCATCCCTGTTGTGGCGACCTGACGTACGGCGCCGATCCCACGATCGCGAAGCGGCTCGGCCTGGAACGGCAGTGGCTGCACGCACGCTCGCTGGCCTTCGCCCATCCCGCCGACGGCCGTCGCATCGAGATCACCAGCCCGTACCCGGCGGACCTGAGCCACGCCTTGGACGTGCTGCGCCGGCACCAGTCGTGACGACCGCGGACGCCGGAGCGGCGCAACGCCGTTCGGGCGTGCTGTTCGGCGTGGGCGCCTTCGTCTGGTGGGGACTGTGTCCGGGCTACTTCCCGCTGTTGCTGCCCGCGGGATCGATGGAGGTGCTGGCGCATCGCATCGTGTGGAGCGTCGTCTGCATGGTCGGCGTCCTCGCGGTGGCCCGCAGGCTCGGCGACCTGCGCCGCCTCAGTGGTCGCAGCTGGCTGCTGCTCGCCGCCGCGTCGGCGCTGGTATCGGCGAACTGGGGCACCTACATCTACGCGGCGACGCACGGCCACGTCGTCGACGCCGCGCTCGGGTACTTCATCAACCCGCTGGTGACCGTGGCTCTGGGCGTGGTGGTGTTCCGGGAACGGATCGGGCGTTGGCAGTTGGCGGCCCTGGTCCTCGCGGTCATCGCCGTGGTGGTCCTGACGGTGGGCGTCGGTGCCCCGCCCTACATCGCGGTCGTGCTGGCGTTCACGTTCGCGCTCTACGGATTGGTCAAGAAGGTCGTCGACGCCGACCCGCGGGTCAGTGTCGCCGTCGAGACCTTGATCGCCCTTCCCATCGCCGCCGGTTATCTGATCTTCCTGCAGTCGACCGACCAGGGCCACTTCCTGAACCATGGAACCGGGCATGCCTGGCTGCTGGTGCTGGCCGGCCCGGTCACAGCGGTGCCACTGTTGCTGTTCGCCGCAGCGGCGCAGCGACTCCCGCTCGTCACGATGGGTCTGCTGTTCTACCTCAACCCGGCCCTGCAGATGGCGTGGGGCGTCGTCATCGGCCACGAGCCGATGCCGCCCGCGAGGTGGGTGGGCTTCGGTCTGATCTGGGTCGCGCTGCTCGTCATGACGTTCGGCGCGTTGCGCGGCAAGTCGGCATCGAAGGCCACCGCGGCCACTTCGACCGCAGCTCCCCGGGCCACCGAAACGCCCCCGGCCTGACGGACACGAGTTCGCGCCGCGTCGGCTAGTTTGCCGCAACCACGCGGTTGACCGGTCGATAGCAATGCCATACTGTTTGCTGAACGAGGAGAGCCAATCTCCTCGTCGGTGAGGTCAGGACGATGTCGCAAACCGATGAGAGACCACTGCAGGCCACTCGGCGCCGGGGTCGACCGGTTGGCTCCGACTCGGTGGAAACGCGCAACCGCATCCTGAAGGCCGCACGGTCGGTGATCAACCAGCGGGGTTATCCCGCGGCCACGTTCCAGGCGATCGCGCTCGAGGCCGATCTCAGTCGGCCCACGCTGCACTACTACTTCTCCACGCGCGACGAGATCTACGCAGCCCTGGTCGAAGAGGCGGGCGAACTGGTCGGCAATTGGATCGCGCGGGCGGGAAGCCGTGAGACGCTGGCGGAATCGCTGTCAGCGTTGGTCTCGGTGATGTACGAGACCGATCGTCGGGACCGCTCGCAGGTGTCTTTCCTGATCAGCTCCCGGCTGGAGGCGACCCGGAACCCGGAGCTGCGCGACGACCGGGACGACGCGTTGCGGTGCTACCTGATCACGCTCGTCGGCGACGCGGTGCGGCGCGGGGAACTGCCGTCGGACACCTGCGCCACCCCGATCGCGGACATGCTCCACTCGGTGCTCTGGGGGGTCGGCCTGTGCGCAGGGTTCCCGGATCGCGGCGCGACGATGAACGCGATAACCAAGCAACTGCAGATCCTCTTCTCGCATGGATTGCTGGACAGTCCCTCGATCGGGTCGGTGTCCGAAGACACGTACCGCGACACGCCGAACGCCGTCGGAGGTCGGCCATAGACTGACGACCCTATGAGCGGATCCTTCGTGCACCTGCACAACCACACCGAATACTCCATGCTCGACGGTGCGGCGAAGGTCAAGCACATGTTCGCCGAGGCCAACCGGCTCGAGATGCCCGCGCTCGGGATGACCGACCACGGCAACATGTTCGGGGCCAGCGAGTTCTACAACGCTGCGATCGATGCGAACGTCAAGCCGATCATCGGCGTGGAGGCGTACATCGCCCCGGCGTCGCGATTCGACACCAAGCGCGTGCAGTGGGGCGATCCCAGCCAGAAGGGTGACGACGTCTCGGGCAGCGGCGCCTACACGCACATGACCATGGTCGCGGAGAACGCGACCGGACTGCGCAACCTGTTCAAGTTGTCCTCGCTGGCGTCGTTCGAGGGCCAGCTCGGCAAGTGGTCGCGGATGGACGCCGAGCTGATCGCCGAGCACTCCTCGGGCATCATCGCCACCACCGGCTGCCCGTCCGGCGAAGTGCAGACCCGGCTCCGTCTCGGCCACCAGCGCGAAGCGCTCGAGGCCGCGGCGAAATGGCGTGAGATCTTCGGGCCGGAGAACTTCTTCCTCGAACTCATGGACCACGGCATCGAGATCGAACGTCGGGTGCGGGACGGCCTGCTCGAGGTGGGTCGCAAGCTCGGCATTCCGCCGTTGGCGACCAACGACTGCCACTACGTCACCAAGGAGGCGTCGCGGAACCACGAGGCGCTGCTCTGCGTCCAGACGGGCAAGACGCTGTCGGACCCCGCGCGCTTCAAGTTCGACGGTGACGGTTACTACCTCAAGTCGGCCGCGGACATGCGGGCACTGTGGGACGACGAGGTGCCCGGCGCATGCGACTCCACGCTGCTGATCGCCGAACGCGTTCAGCCCTACGCCGACGTTTGGGCACCCAAGGACCGTATGCCGGTGTTCCCGGTACCCGACGGCCACGACGAGGCGTCGTGGCTCGCCCACGAGGTCACCGCGGGTTTGCAGCGACGGTTTCCCGCCGGTGTGCCCACCGAGTACACCGACCGGGCCGCGTACGAGATCAAGGTCATCTGCGACAAGGGATATCCGTCCTACTTCCTGATCGTCGCCGACCTCATCAACTACGCCCGCTCCGTCGACATCCGGGTGGGCCCCGGCCGTGGGTCCGCCGCCGGTTCGCTGGTCGCGTACGCCATGGGCATCACCAACATCGACCCGATCACCTACGGGCTGCTGTTCGAGCGGTTCCTCAACCCCGAGCGCGCGTCGATGCCCGACATCGACATCGACTTCGACGATCGCCGCCGCGGCGAGATGCTGCGCTACGCGGCGAACAAGTGGGGCAGCGACCGGGTGGCCCAGGTCATCACGTTCGGCACCATCAAGACCAAGGCCGCACTGAAGGACTCGGCCCGGGTGAACTACGGCCAGCCCGGGTTCGCGATCGCCGACCGGATCACCAAGGCGCTGCCGCCACCGATCATGGCCAAGGACATTCCGCTCTCGGGCATCACCGACCCGGCTCACGAGCGGTACAAGGAGGCCGCGGAGGTCCGCGCGCTCATCGACACCGATTCAGACGTGCGGACCATCTACGAGACCGCGCGCGGCCTCGAGGGTCTGGTCCGCAACGCAGGCGTGCACGCCTGCGCGGTGATCATGAGTTCCGAGCCGCTCGTCGATGCCATTCCACTGTGGAAGCGGCCCCAGGACGGCGCGATCATCACGGGGTGGGACTACCCGTCGTGTGAGGCCATCGGCCTGCTCAAGATGGACTTCCTCGGCCTGCGGAACCTGACGATCATCGGTGACTGCATCGAGAACATCCAGGCCAACCGCGGCATCGAGCTGGACCTCGACGCAATCCCGCTCGACGACCCCGCCACCTACGAGCTGCTCGGCAGGGGTGACACCCTCGGGGTGTTCCAGCTCGACGGTGGGCCGATGCGAGATCTGCTGCGGCGCATGCAGCCAACGGTCTTCGAGGACGTCGTGGCCGTGATCGCGCTGTACCGGCCCGGTCCCATGGGCATGAACGCCCACAACGACTACGCCGACCGCAAGAACAACCGCCAGGCCATCAAGCCGATCCACCCGGAACTCGAGGAGCCGCTGCGCGAGATCCTCTCGGAGACCTACGGCCTGATCGTCTACCAAGAGCAGATCATGCGCATCGCGCAGAAGGTCGCCGGCTTCTCGCTCGCCCGAGCCGACATCCTCCGCAAGGCCATGGGCAAGAAGAAGCGCGAGGTCCTGGAGAAGGAGTTCGAGGGCTTCTCCGAGGGCATGAAGTCCAACGGCTTCTCCGCGGCGGCGGTCAAGGCGCTCTGGGACACCGTCCTCCCGTTCGCCGACTACGCGTTCAACAAGTCGCACGCCGCCGGCTACGGGCTGGTGTCGTACTGGACGGCCTACCTGAAGGCGAACTTCCCCGCGGAGTACATGGCGGGCCTGCTCACCTCGGTCGGCGACGACAAGGACAAGGCGGCGGTGTACCTGGCCGACTGCCGCAGGCTCGGCATCACCGTGCTCCCGCCGGACGTCAACGAGTCGGTGCTCAACTTCGCCTCGGTCGGCGCCGACATCAGGTTCGGGCTGGGGGCGGTGCGCAACGTGGGCGCCAACGTCGTCAGTTCACTGATCAACACCCGCACCGAGAAGGGCAAGTACACCGACTTCTCGGACTACCTCAACAAGATCCACATCACCGCCTGCAACAAGAAGGTGACGGAGTCGCTGGTCAAGGCCGGTGCGTTCGACTCACTCGGGCACTCCCGCAAGGGGCTGTTCCTGATCCACACCGATGCGGTCGACTCGGTTCTCGGCACCAAGAAGGCCGAGGCGATGGGGCAGTTCGACCTGTTCGGCGGTGCTGACACGGCGACCGATGCGGTGTTCACGATCAAGGTTCCCGAGGACGAGTGGGAGGACAAGCACAAACTCGCACTGGAGCGAGAGATGCTGGGTCTGTACGTATCCGGGCACCCCCTCAACGGGGTCGCGCACCTGCTTGCCGCGCAGGTGGACACGCAGATCCCCGCGATCCTCGACGGGGACGTCGCCGCGGACACCCAGGTGCGCGTCGGCGGGATCCTGGCGTCGGTGAACCGCCGGGTGAACAAGAACGGATTGCCCTGGGCGTCAGCCCAATTGGAGGACCTCACCGGTGGCATCGAGGTGATGTTCTTCCCGCAAACCTACGCCACCTTCGGCGGTGACATCGCCGACGACGCAGTGGTGATCATCGGCGCCAAGGTCAATGCCCGCGACGACCGATTGTCGCTGATCGTCAACGACCTCGTGGTCCCGGACTTCTCCAGCGCCCAGGCCGACCGCCCGCTCGCGGTGAGCCTGCCGACCCGGCAGTGCACCGTCGAGAAGGTGACGGCACTCAAGCAGGTCCTCGCCAATCACCCCGGCACCTCACAGGTGCACCTGCGGCTGATCAGTGGCGACCGGATCACGACGCTGGAACTGGATCAGACGCTGCGCGTCACGCCGTCGTCGGCGTTGATGGGTGATCTGAAGGCGCTGCTCGGACCGGGCTGCCTGGGCGGCTGATGAACCAGCCCGAGCCGTCGCGGCACGTCTCCGTGTGGATCGATGCCGCACCGGAGGCGGTGTACGCGTTCGCCTCCGACCCGCGCCAACTGCATCGCTGGGCGGCCGGTCTCGCCGACCCGACGCTCACCACCGCGACCGTCGAGTTCGCTCCGGTCAATGCCTTCGGTGTGCTCGACCACGTGGTGACGCTGCCGACGGGGGAGTCGACGTACAACCCGATGCGAGTGCTGGCCGCCGGAACGGGTGAGGCGCGCTGCGAAGTCGTCTTCACGTTGCGCCGCCGACCCGGCACCCCGGATGCAGAGTTCGAGGCGGACGCGGCTGCGGTCGCCGCGGACCTGGCGACGCTGCGTGATCTCCTGCAGGACTAGCGGCAGGACGAGCAGTAGGCGCTGAGCCCGAGCCACGTGAGTGTGCCGATGGCGGCGCCGGACAGCACGGCCGTCGATGCGGTCATGGTGACGACGCCGACGACGAGCAGCACCACGGCCCCAACCAGCAGAGCGATCAGTTTGTACGCCGGCCACGGCACGCCTGCGACGGGCACGTCGCACGTCGCGCGGGCGACGGTCGAGTGAAAGTTCCCGGCGGTGGTCATGTCTTCGACGATACCTCTCAACCATGGTTTCGGCTAGCCGAAACTCCGAATCAGGACCATGTGGACTTACCCGTTCGTCGGGACATTCATGCGTGCTCGGAAACGGATTTCCGGTCGCGCGCGACACAGTGGCACCATTGACCGGTGACTGCTGAGCTGAGCCAGGGAACGAAACGGTCGCCGCTCGAATCACCTCTGTCGGCGGCCGACATCGATGCGGCTGCCCAGCGAATTTCGGGTGTCGTCGCCAAGACCCCCTTGCAGTTCAGCGATCGGCTGTCGACGCTGACCGGCGCGCAGGTCTACCTGAAGCGCGAAGACCTCCAGGCCGTCCGCTCGTACAAGCTGCGGGGCGCCTACAACCTGATGATGCAGCTGAGCCCCGCCGAACTCGCCGCAGGTGTGGTCTGCTCGTCGGCAGGCAACCACGCGCAGGGCTTCGCGCTGGCCTGCCGCTCGATGGGCGTGCACGGGCGGGTGTACGTGCCGGCCAAGACGCCCAAGCAGAAGCGCGACCGCATCCGGTACCACGGCGGCGACTTCATCGAGGTCATCGTCGGTGGCAAGACCTACGACATCGCCGCGGCAGCGGCGGTCGAGGACGTCGCGCGGACCGGCGCCACGCTGGTGCCGCCGTACGACGACCTCCGCACGATGGCCGGTCAGGGAACGATCGCCGTCGAGATCCTCGAGCAGCTCGGCGGGGAACCGGACCTGGTGATCGTGCCCGTCGGCGGTGGCGGGTGCATCAGCGGCATGACGACCTACTTCGCCGAGCGGACGACCGACACGTCGGTGCTCGGCGTGGAACCCGCGGGTGCCGCGGCGATGGTCGCGGCGCTGGCCACCGGGGAACCCGTCACGCTCGAGAACGTCGACCAGTTCGTCGACGGTGCGGCGGTCGCCCGGGCCGGGGCACTCCCGTTCGCAGCGCTGACGGCCGCGGGCGACATGCTCTCGATCACCACGGTCGACGAGGGCGCCGTGTGCACCGCGATGCTCGATCTCTATCAGAACGAGGGCATCATCGCCGAGCCGGCCGGCGCGCTGTCGGCGGCCGCACTGGTGGAGGCCGACATCACGCCGGGGTCGACGGTCGTGTGCCTGGTGTCGGGCGGCAACAACGACGTGTCGCGCTACGGCGAGGTGCTCGAGCGGTCACTGGTGCACCTCGGCCTCAAGCACTACTTCCTGGTCGACTTCCCGCAGGAGCCGGGCGCGCTGCGCCGGTTCCTCGACGAGGTCCTCGGCCCCAACGACGACATCACCCTGTTCGAGTACGTCAAGCGCAACAACCGCGACACCGGCGAGGCGCTCGTCGGCATCGAGATGGGCTCGGCGGCCGACCTGGAGGGGCTGGTCGCCAGGATGCACGAGTCCGACTGTCACGTCGAACTCCTCGAGCCGGGTTCGCCGACCTACCGCTACCTGGCGTAGGCCGCCAACGCTCGCGGCGCCACGAGCGCGACGTCGTGATCGTGGGCCCGGAAGATCGGCTCGATCGCCAAGCCTCGCTCGGCTGCGCCGGCCACGAGCGCATCCGCCCACTGCTGGTCCCAGCGTGACACCGAGCCGAGGCCGGGGCGGGTGAGCAGGAACGCCACGGTTCCGCCCTCGGCGACGTCGTGCACCAGAACCTCGAGGGCGGACATCAAGTCGTCCACCATGGCCGGTGTGGGACTTCGGCCGATGGGGACGTCGCTCAGGAGCTTGACGAGCCTGCGATCGGGCCCCACGAACGAAAACCGCAGCAGGCGTTCGTCGAAACCCAGGGGGCCCATCAGTGCTCGCCATCGCTGCCTCAAGTCGGCAGGTGTGGTGATGGGGTCGGTGGCGGTATCGATCGGCGGGATCGGAAGCAGGCTCATGCGTGTCATCGTGGGCGTGGCCCACGTTCGACTCAACCAGCCATCCACAGGCGCGACGCCTGGGGATGACTGGTTGACGGGCTAGTTCGCCGAGGTACGTACCACCGCAAACGAATGACCCGGCAGTTCGAGCGTGTCGCCGGCGCGCGGCTCGTCCCACGCCAGCAGGACCTCACCACTCACCGGCACGGACACGGGATCGACACTGAGATTGCAGGCGATGGCCAGTGCACCGCGACGGAGCACGATCCAGCCGGCGTCCTCGTCGTAGTCGACCCCGAGGTCGTCGAGCCACGGGTCGGCCATGTCCGGTTCGTCACCACGCAGCGCGATGAGCCCGCGGTAGACGTCCAGGAGCCGGTCGTGGTCGCCCTCGCCGACCTCGTCCCACTTGAGCTTGGAGCGTTGGAAGGTCTCCGGATCCTGCGGGTCGGGGACCTCGTCGGCGTCCCAGCCGTGCTCGGCGAACTCGGCCTTGCGACCCTCGGCGGTCGCGCGCGCCAGCTCGGGCTCGGGGTGGCTGCTGAAGAACTGGAACGGGCTCGACGATCCCCACTCCTCGCCCATGAACAGCATGGCGGTGTACGGCGATCCGAGCACCAGCGCGGCCTTGACCGCCAGCTGCCCGGTGGTCAGGTTCTGTGACGGCCGATCGCCGACCGCTCGGTTGCCCACCTGGTCGTGGGTCGTCGTGTAGGCCAGCAGTCGCGTCGCCGGGATCGCCTTGGTGTCCAGCGGCCGGCCGTGGCGGCGACGCCGGAACGTCGAGTAGGTGCCGGCGTGGAAGTACCCGTTCTTCAGCGTCTGGGCGAGCGTCTCCACCGAACCGAAGTCGCCGTAGTAGCCCTGGCGTTCGCCGGAGACCGCGGTGTGGATGGCGTGGTGGATGTCGTCGTCCCACTGCGCCGTCAACCCGTACCCGCCTTGATCGCGGGGGGTGATGAGCCGCGGGTCGTTCTTGTCGCTCTCGGCGATCAGCGACAGCGGCCTACCCACTTCCTCTGCCAGAGCGTCGGTTTCGGTCGACATCTCCTCGAGGATGTGAACGGCGGTGACGTCGACGAGCGCGTGGACGGCGTCCAATCGGAGTCCGTCGGCGTGGAAGTCGCGCATCCAGCGCAGCGCGCAGTCGATGATGTACCGACGCACCTCGTCGGAGTCCTCGTCGGCGATGTTCACCGATTCGCCCCACGGGTTGCTGCCCGACGAGAGGTAGGGGCCGAACTTCGGCAGGTAGTTGCCCGACGGTCCGAGGTGGTTGAACACCGCATCGATCAGCACGCCGAGGCCGCGCTGGTGGCAAGCGTCGATCAGCCGCACCAGACCGTCCGGGCCGCCGTACTGTTCGTGCACGGCGTACCACAGCACGCCGTCGTAGCCCCAGCCGTGGGTGCCGCCGAATGCGTTGACGGGCATCAACTCGACGAAGTCGACCCCGAGGTCGACCAGGTGGTCGAGCTTGGCGATCGCCGCCTCGAAGGTGCCTTCTGGGGTGAAGGTTCCGGTGTGCAGTTCGTAGATGACCGCGCCCTCGATCGAGCGCCCGGCCCAGCCGCCGTCGTTCCACTGCGCGGTCGCCGGATCCCACAGCGCCGATCGCTCGTGCACGCCGTCCGGCTGGCGCGGCGACCGCGGGTCCGGCAGCACCTTCGGATCGTCGTCGAGCAGGAAGCCGTAGCGGGCGTCCGACGGCACGTCGACAGTTGCCCGCCACCACCCGTCGTTGGACCGGGTCATGTCGTGGACGGTGCCGTCGACGTCGAGGCGGACCAGTTCAGGCCTCGGCGCCCACACCGCGAATTCGTGGTCAGTCAACGTTTCTCTCCAGGAGTGCGACGGGCAGGTCGCCGTACAGGTCGGCGATCGCGACCCGTCCGGTGAACTCGCGATCGGTGAGCCGGTCGGTCCAGCGACCGGCGGGAAGGTTCAACGTAGTGTCGCCCCAGCCGGATTCGGCGAGGCGCACGGTCCACCTGCTGGCGGCGACCACGACGTCGTCACCCCGCTGGAAGGCCACCACGTGTTCACGAGCGGCCCCGTCGGTGAGCACCGGTCGGTATCCGCCCGAGACGAACGTGTCGGGTCGCTCGCGGCGCAGGTGCAGCGCGGCGGCCGTGACGCGCAACTTGTTGTGGTCGCGGGTGTTGAGCGCCTGCCGGTGCATGGCGTAGTCCACCGGCCTGCGGTTGTCGGGATCGACGAGGCTGTCCTCCCACAGTTCGGTGCCCTGGTAGACGTCCGGCACGCCGGGCAGTGTCAGCTGGAACAGCTTCTGGCCCAGCGCATCGTTGCGGCCGTACTCGTCGAGGCGCCCCACCAACGACGTCAGCTCCGTTGCCACCGGGCCGTCGACGACGGCGTCCAGCCACGCGTGCACGGCGGACTCGAAATCGCCGTCCGGGTCGTTCCACGTGGTGTGGGTGGCCGCCTCCCGCATCGCCTTCTCCGCGTAGGCGTGCAGCCGGTCGCGCAGTTCCTGGGTGACGTGGCCGGTGACCGGCCACACGCCGAAGACGTTCTGCAGCAGGAACAGTGCGGTACCCGTGTCGGGGGCCGGTGTCGCGGCCAACCAGGCACCGACCAATTCGCCCCACAGTGACGGCACCTGGGAGAGCACGCCGATCCGCGCCCGGACGTCCTCGCCGCGCTTGGTGTCGTGGGTGGTGAGCGTGGTCATCGCCGACGGCCACAGCTTGGCGCGCACCGCGTTGCGGTCGTGGAACTCGGCCTTGCCGACGCCGAACCACTCCGGTTCGCCGCCGACCTCGTTGAGCGACACCAGGCGCGCATCGCGGTAGAAGAGGCAGTCCTCCATCGACTTCGCCGTCGCCGCCCCGGACAGCTGCTGCAGTCGCGCTGCGGCCTCCGGACTGGTTGCCACGGCTGCGGTGACGATCGCGAGGGCCTCGTCGAGTTCTGGTGCCTCGCTGATGGTCTCGGCGACCGCGACCGGCATGATCGACGACAGCGACAGGTAGTCCGACCGATATACGCCGACGTGGGTCAGCAGTGCTGCCACGGCGTCCGGAAGGTCCGGGTGGTCCTCCCCGGTGGCCGCGACGATGGTCCGGCACAGCCTGGCGAGTTCGCTGCCGAGGGTGTCGGTGACGGCCCGGGACTTGAGTTCGCGTGCCATCGTGGTCATCTGGCCGTGGTCGACGCCGGAGGTGTCGACGAGTTCGGTGAGGGCCCGGCGACCCGTCGGGTCGACGAACAGGCCACCGACCTCGCGCAGCACGTCGTATCCGGTGGTGCCCTGCACGGGCAGCGTCGGGTCCAGCGGCTCGGTGACGGCGAGGATCTTCTCGATGACGATCCACGCGTCGGGGCCGGTGAGTTCTCGTAGCCACTGCAGGTACAGCGTCGGGTTGGTCAGACCATCGGGATGGTCGATGCGGATCCCGTCGACGATGCCCTCGTCGAACCAGCGCTTCACCTCGACGTGGGTGGCGTCGAAGACGGCGCGATCCTCCTGGCGCAGTCCGGCGAGCGAGGTGATGGAGAAGAACCGCCGGTAGCCGCATACGTTGTGGCGCCAGCTGATCAGCTTGTAGTGCTGCCGATCGTGGGCGTCGCGGCCGGATCCGGAGCCGGTGCCGGTCGCCAGCGGCCAGGTGCGGTCGCCGAGACGCAGCACGTCGCCGTCGACGGTGAGGTCGTCGAGGTCGTCGTCGGAGCCGAGTACCGGCAGGACGATGCGACCGTCGGGATCCAGGGTCCAGTCGACGTCGAAGTACGGCGCGTACGCCGAGTCGCGCCCGTGGGCGAGCAGATCCCACCACCATGCGTTCTGGGTGGGGTCGTCCACGCCGACGTGGTTGGGCACGATGTCGACGATCATGCCCATGCCGCGCTGGTGCACGGCGTCGGCGAGCCGCGAAAGCCCGTCGGCTCCACCGAGTTCCGGCGACACCGTGGTGGGGTCGGTCACGTCGTAGCCATGGGTGGAGCCCTTGGCGGCGGTGAGGATGGGGGAGAGGTAGACGTGGCTGACGCCGAGGTCGTCGAGGTAGTCGATCAGCGCCTCGGCATCGGCGAAGGTGAACTGGTCACCACGCATCTGCAGACGGTAGGTCGACAGGATGGGTCGTGTGGTCGTCGTTGGTCGAGTCACCGTCGTCACGCCGTCTTGCGCAGGACGAGAACGGACCGGCCGGGCAGCGACGTGGTGTCGCCGGCCGACAGGGAGTGGTCGCAGGCGCCGGTCGGATCGGCCGTGTCGAGGGCGCCCACCCAGTGGGCGGCATAGCTCGCATCGGGTGCGATGAGGTCGACCGGGTTGCGGTGAGCGTTGAAGCACAGCAGGAAGGTGTCGTCGACGACCCTCTCACCGCGTGCGTTCGGCGACGGGATGGCATCGCCGTTGAGGAACATGGCCACGAATTTGAACCCCGAATTCCATTCTGTTGACGTCATCTCGGTCCCCGACGGGGTGAGCCATGCGATGTCGCGCACTTCGTCGCCGGTGCGCAGCGGCTTGCCTTCGAAGAAGCGGCGACGCCGGAACACCGGGTGCTTCTTGCGCAGTTCGGTGACCCGGCGGGTGAAGGTGACCAGATCGGCGTTGGTCTCGCACATCGTCCAGTCCATCCACGAGATCTCGGAGTCCTGGCAGTACACGTTGTTGTTGCCGTGCTGGGTGCGGCCGAACTCGTCGCCGTGGCTGATCATGGGCGTGCCCTGGCTGACCAGGAGGGTGACCATGATGTTGCGCATCTGCCTAGCGCGCAGTGCCAGGATCTCCGGGTCGTCGGTCGGACCCTCGACGCCACAGTTCCACGACCGGTTGTGGCTCTCGCCGTCGCGGTTGTCCTCACCATTGGCCTCGTTGTGTTTCTCGTTGTACGACACCAGATCCGCGAGGGTGAACCCGTCGTGGGCGGTGACGAAGTTGATGCTCGCGCTCGGTCGCCGACCCGTGGCCTCATAGAGGTCCGACGAGCCGGTCAATCGAGATGCGAATTCGCCTAGGGTCGCGGGCTCTCCCCGCCAGTAGTCACGCACTGTGTCGCGATACTTCCCGTTCCATTCGGTCCACAAACCCGGGAAGTTGCCCACCTGGTAGCCGCCCTCGCCGACGTCCCACGGTTCGGCGATGAGCTTGACCTGACTGATCACGGGGTCCTGCTGCACCAGGTCGAAGAACGCACTCAGACGGTCCACGTCGTGCAGTTCCCGGGCCAGCGTCGAGGCGAGGTCGAACCGGAACCCGTCGACGTGCATGTCGATCACCCAGTACCGCAGCGAATCCATGATCAGCTGCAGCGTGTGCGGATGGCGGACGTTGAGGCTGTTGCCGGTGCCGGTGAAGTCCTTGTACAACCGCGGGTCGCCGTCGAGGAGGCGGTAGTACGCCGCGTTGTCGATGCCGCGGAAGTTCAGCGTGGGGCCGAGGTGGTTGCCTTCGGCGGTGTGGTTGTAGACGACGTCGAGGATGACCTCGATGCCGGCATCGTGGAACGAGCGGACCATGGTCTTGAACTCGCCGACCACGCCACCCGCGCTCTGGTTCGACGCGTACTGATGGTGCGGGGCGAAGAAGCCAAAGCTGTTGTAGCCCCAGTAGTTTCGCAGGCCGAGTTCGACCAGTCGATGATCGTGCAGGAATTGGTGCACGGGCATGAGTTCGATGGCCGTGACGTTGAGCGACTTGAGGTGCTCGATGATCGCGGGGTGCGCGAGGCCGGCGTACGTGCCGCGTTGCTCCTCGGGGATGGCCGGGTGGGTCTGGGTCATGCCCTTGACGTGCGCCTCGTAGATGACCGTCTCGTGGTACGGCGTGTTCGGCGAACGGTCGGACGCCCAGTTGAAGAACGGGTTGATCACGACGCTGGTCATGGTGTGTCCCAGTGAGTCGATCCGCGGCGGGGTGCCACCGGTGGCGAGGTCGTTGGCGTCGAGGTCGTAGGAGAACAGCGCCTGACTGAAGTCGAACTCGCCGTGGAAGGACTTGCCGTACGGATCGAGGAGCAGCTTGCTGGCGTCGCACCGGTGACCCGATGCCGGATCCCACGGCCCGTGCACGCGGAAGCCGTACCGCTGCCCGGGGCTGACGGTGGGCAGGTAGCCGTGCCAGACGAACCCGTCGCACTCGTCGAGTACCACCCGCTCCTCGGTGCCGTCCTTCTCGATCAGGCAGAGTTCGACCGAGTCGGCGACTTCGGAGAACACCGAGAAGTTGGTGCCCGCACCGTCATAGGTGGCACCCAGCGGATAGGCCGTTCCCGGCCAGATGGCAGAGACCATGTGTCATTCGCTCCCAACGTGGGCCGTGCCGGTCGGTGTCCTCACGTCCGCGGGAGTCACCACCACCTGGTGATCTCGGCGATCTGGCGCCCCAATTCGTTGGTCATCGTGCGCATGTACGTCGTGGTGAAGTGGTGGGAGTCGTGATATATCAACACATTCCCCTCGACGGCGCGGCACTGGTCCTCACGGCAGACCGCGTCGCTCATGTCGAGCGGTTTCAGCAGTGGGAACTGCTTGACGAAGTCCAGCGTGGGGTTGTGATCGGACAGTACCTCCGAGCGCTTGATGCCGCAGGTGCTGGCGTCGCCGCCCCCGGCGATGCAGTCAGCGGGGAAGAACGGTTCGCCGTCGCGGACGTTCCATGGCGTGTCCCGCATGGCCAGCACCGGGATGCGCGCCTTTGCGAATGCCTGCCAGATGCCGACGTAGGCGCTGGGCATAACGTCGCCGTCCTTGATGTTCCATGGCCGGGTCGAGGTGGTGAACACGTAGTCGGGATGGTCGGCGATCAGGCGGGGCATCACCTTGAGGTTCCACTCCCGGCACTTCGGATACTCGCGGTTGTCGCCCATGACGAGCGGAGTTTCCTCGGTGGTCAGCGGGCACCCCATCTTGAGGTAGGTGACGACCTTGAAACCGTGCAGCCTGCCCAGCAGGTCGAGCGCGGTGATCCAGTGTTCGGCGTGCGAGCCGCCGGCCAGGGCGATCGTGCGGGTGGCCGTTTCGTCGCCGTAGGCACAGCTTCTGATGCCGGCGTCGTCGAAGTCGCTGATGCACTGGTCGATGGTGGTCTGCGGCAGGTCGTCCTGGGCTTCGAGGACCGTGGGTCGCATCGGCAGCTTCGGCACCCGGGCGTTGTTGACCAGTGCGCGCGCACCCGGGTAGTCGCGTGAGGACAGGCCGCTGAGTTCCTTGCCGTTCGCCCGCTGGATGGTCATGTGCTCACGCCACGTGAACGACGTCGCCGTCAATGCGACGCCGAGCAGCGTGACGATCGACCCCAGGACGATCGTGGGTCGGCGCAGCCGCTTGCGCAGCGGAACGGACACCGTCGGCCGGGTGGCCACGGGCGCGCGCAGCCGCAACGGTTCCTCGACGTAGCGCATGGTCAGCCACGCCAGTACGCCCGAGAGCAGCAGGATGATCGCGCCTTCGACGAAGTTGGCGCGGGTGTGGCCGCTGTAGGCCAGCCAGAAGATCAGCAGCGGCCAGTGCCACAGGTACAGCGAGTACGCGATCGTACCCAGCTTGACGAACGGCGCCGTGGCCATGAGGCGGTTCGGTGCGGGCATCCGGGCGCCGGCCTTGGCGACGTGCGGGTCGGCTGCCCGGTTGGCCGCGCTCAGGATGAACAGGATGGTTGCGCCGACCGGCACCAGCGCCCACGGGCCGGGGAACTCCCTGACGCCGTCGATGAACGCGCCGCAGGACAGGATCGCTGCCAGGGCGATGACGGACACCACCGTGCGGAGCCACATCGGCCAGCGCACGTACGGAACCACCGCTCCGGCCAGGGCGCCCAGCAGCAACTCCCAGGCGCGGGCGAAGCTGTCGTAGTACGCGGTGGAGGGGTTCTCGCCGTGCGCGATCACGGCGTACACGAACGACGCGATGGTGAGTGCCGTCAGCAGCACGATCAGCAGTGCGCGCATGTGCCGTCCGACGATGCGGCGCAGCAGGAAGGCGACGCCGAAGATCAGCGCGAGGAAAGCGATGTAGAACTGGCCCTGCACCGACATCGACCAGATGTGCTGCAGCGGGCTGACCGACTCGCCTGCCCGCAGGTAATCCGATGCGGTCCTGAGCAATTCCCAGTTCTGGTAGTAACCGAGGCTGGCGAGGCTCTGGTCTGCGAACGTCTCCCACCGGGTCTCGGGCTGCACCAGGATCGTGAGCACCGCCGAGGCCGCCAGCACCACGACCAGTGCGGGCAGCAGCCTGCGCACCAGCCGCTTCACCTCGGGCAGCGGTGCCAGTGACGCGGTCGGGGTCAGCGCCGCGCGCAGCAGGCGACCACCGAAGAAGAAACCCGAGAGTGCCAGGAAGACGTCGACGCCACCGGAGACCCTGCCGAACCACACGTGGAACACCGCGACGAGCGCGATCGCGACGCCCCGGAGACCGTCGAGATCGTGGCGGTAGAAGCCCGACGTCCTGGTGCCCATGGCGGCAGGCGAAGCGGACCCGGATTCGGTACGCGACGCCGTCCGGGTAGGGGCGAGGGTCAGCATGGTCGTCGGACAATCTACCGTGCGGCGGGGTGTGCGCTCATCTCGACGATGAGCCCCCACGTGAAGGGAGCGATGGGCCGTGGCTGCGTTGACGCCCGACGAGATCAGTGCGATCGATGCCGCCCACGTGTGGCACCCGTACAGCACGATCGGCGCCGAGGCCATGGCGCCGGTCGTGGCCGTCGGCGCCAAGGGCGCGTCGCTGACGGTCATCCGGGACGGCCACCCCGTCGAGGTGATCGATGCGATGAGTTCCTGGTGGACGGCGATTCACGGCCACGGCCATCCGGTGCTCGACGCCGCGATCACGAACCAGCTCGCGACGATGAACCACGTCATGTTCGGCGGGTTGACCCACGAGCCCGCGGCCCGGTTGGCCCAGCTGCTGGTCGAGATCACCCCCGAGGGCCTCGACGCGGTCTTCTTCAGCGACTCCGGGTCCGTGGCGGTCGAGATCGCCGCGAAGATGGCGCTGCAGTATCAGGTGGCGCGCGGCCGGCCCGGTAGGCACCGCCTCATGACCTGGCGTGGTGGGTACCACGGCGACACGTTCACGCCGATGAGCGTGTGCGACCCCGACGGCGGGATGCACACGCTGTGGCGCAACGTGCTGAGCCCGCAGGTCTTCGCACCGCAGGTGCCCTCGGAGTACGACCCGGCCTACGCCGAGGCCTTCGCGCGTCAGCTCGCCGAGCGGGCGGACGAGGTCGCGGCCGTGATCGTCGAGCCGGTGGTGCAGGGCGCCGGTGGCATGCGGTTCCACGATCCGCGCTACCTCGCCGACCTGCGCGCCGGGTGTTCGCGGCACGACGTGCTGCTGGTCTTCGACGAGATCGCCACCGGGTTCGGCCGCACGGGTGCGCTGTTCGCCGCCGACCTGGCGGGGGTGACCCCAGACGTGATGTGCGTGGGCAAGGCCCTGACGGGCGGCTACCTGACGCTGGCGGCGACGCTCTGCACCGGCGAGGTGGCCGGGGTGATCAGCGCCAGCGACGAGGGTGCGCTGATGCACGGCCCCACGTTCATGGCGAATGCGTTGGCGTGCGCGGTGTCGGTCGCGTCGGTCGAGTTGCTCCTCGGTCAGGACTGGCAGGCGCGGGTGGGTGAGATCGAGGCGGGACTGCGCGCGGGCCTGGCGCCGGCGGCAGGCATCGACGGCGTCGCCGACGTCCGCGTTCTCGGCGCGATCGGCGTGATCGAGATGGCGCAGGCCGTGGACGTCCCGCGGGCGACGGCCGTGGCGCTCGACCACGGCCTGTGGCTGCGTCCGTTCCGGAATCTGGTGTACGCCATGCCGCCGTTCGTGTGCACTCCCGACGAGGTGGCTCGCATCGGGTCGGGGATGGTGGCGGTCGCGCGTGCACTAACCTGAACGGTGTTCAAGTGTCGGAGGGAGTTCGGGTGCCACGGTCGTTTCCGACGTCTGCGCTGTCACCGCTGTCCTGGTTGGAGGACGTCGAGCGTCAGCGCCGCGCTGCCGGCCTGCGCAGGTCGCTTCGGGCCCGGCCGCCGGTGGGCACCGAACTGGACCTGGCCTCCAACGACTACCTCGGTTTGGCCGCGCACCGCGCGGTGATCGACGGTGGTGTCGAGGCGCTGCGGACGTGGGGCGCCGGTTCGACGGGGTCGCGACTCGTCACCGGCAACACCGAGTTGCACGAGGGCTTCGAGGAGGCGCTGGCGCAGTTCGTCGGCGCGGAGTCGGCCCTGGTGTTCTCCTCGGGCTACACCGCCAACCTCGGTGCCGTCGTCGCGCTGTCCGGGCCCGGCTCGCTGCTGGTGTCCGACGCCTACACCCATGCCTCGCTGGTCGACGCGTGCCGACTCTCCCGCGCCCGGGTGGCGGTGACGCCGCACCGCGACGTCGACGCCGTCGACGAGGCGCTCGCCGCGCGCAGCGAGGAGCGGGCCGTCGTCCTGACCGACTCGGTGTTCAGCGCCGACGGTGCAATGGCGCCGATGCGCAGACTGCATGACGTATGCCGCCGACACGGTGCGCTGCTGATCGTCGACGAGGCCCATGGCCTAGGGGTTCGCGGCGACGGCGGTCGGGGGCTGCTGCACGAGGTCGGTCTGGCCGGTGCGCCCGACGTGGTGATGACGACGACGCTGTCCAAGGCGCTCGGCAGTCAGGGCGGCGTGGTGCTCGGGCCGAGGCCGGTGCGCGACCATCTGATCGACGCCGCCCGGCCGTTCATCTTCGACACCGGCCTTGCGCCTGCCGCCGTGGGTGCGGCGTGGGCCGCTCTGAACGTGCTGATCGCCGAACCGTGGCGCGCGGACGCCGTACTCGCGAATGCCCGTGCGCTGGCTGAGGTCTGCGGTGTGTCCGAGACGCCGGGGTCGGCGGTGGTGTCGGTGATCCTGGGGGAGCCGGACGTCGCGCTCGCCGCCGCCAACGGGTGCCTGGAACGGGGTCTGCGGGTGGGCTGTTTCCGGCCGCCGACGGTACCGGTGGGCACGTCGCGCCTGCGCCTCACCGCGCGTGCGTCCCTGACCGACGACGATCTGGACCTGGCTCGCCGGGTGCTGACGGAAGTCCTGGCGACGGCGCGATCATGAGCATCGTCGTCGTGACGGGCACCGACACCGGCGTGGGGAAGACGGTGGCGACCGCAGCGCTGGCATGCGCGGCCGGGATCGCAGGCATCGACGTCGCCGTGTGCAAGCCCGTGCAGACGGGATCGGGCCCGACCCTCGTCGAGGGTGACGACGACCTCGCTGAGATCGGCAGGCTCGCCGGCGTCGACCGACTGATCCGCGGGTGGCGTTATCCCGAGCCGCTGGCGCCCCGTGCGGCGGCGCTGCGATCGGGGGCCGTGCTGCCCAGCCGGGCCGAGTTGGGCGATCTGATCCTGGGGTCCGATGCGCCGGATCGGCTGGTGATCGTCGAGGGGGCGGGTGGTCTGCTCGTCGAGCTGTCGTCGGAACGGGCGACGCTGCGCGACCTCGCGGGCGACGTCGGCGCCCCGGTGCTCGTCGTGGCCGCCGCCGGGCTGGGGACGCTCAACCACACTGCTCTCACGGTGGAAGCCCTTGGCGCGCAGAGTGTTCCGTGTGCCGGTGTGATCGTCGGTGCGTATCCCGCCGCGCCGAACGTCGCAGAGGCGTCGAACCTCGACGCGCTCGCGGAGATCGCGCCGGTGCGTGCCGTGCTGCCGTCCGGCTCGGGCGCGCTGGATCCGGCGTCGTTCGCCGATCTGAGTGCCCGGGTGTTCTCACCGGACTGGCTGCGGAGTCTGCTGTAGTGGCGCACTCGATCGAGCTGATCTTCGACGAGGCCACCGACGATGCGCTGCGCCGCGACTGGACCGCGCTCGCCGAGGCAGGGCTGCCGAGTCAGGCCCGGCACCGGTCGCCGACCAACCGCCCACACGTCACGCTCGCGGTGTCCGAGCGCATCTCGGCGTCCGTCGACGGGGAGCTGGCGGAGGCCGCGCGGTCGCTGCCCATGCCGTGTCGCATCGGCGCGGTGATGGTGTTCGGACGGCGGTCGCTGACGGTGGTCAGGTTGGTGATCCCGAGCGAACCCCTGCTGCGGCTGCATCGGGACGTGCACGAGCGCAGCATCGGCCATCAGGACCCTGGGCCGTTCCCCCATGCGCTGCCGGGCCAGTGGACCCCGCACGTGACCGTGTGCCGGCGTCTACCGCCGGGCGACCTGCCGGCCGCCCTGGAGGTGCTGGGCGGCGACGACGTGGCCGGGACGTTCGCGGCGCTACGGCGCTGGGACGGCGACGCCCGGATCGACACCGTCATCGGCGTCTGACGCCTGCCGCGCAGCCATCCCGTCGGTGAGCAGCCGCAGTCCGAACGTGAAGCGTGCGTTGGGGTTCGACGTCAGAACCGACTGTTCGTGGGGCAGCGCGCCCGCGGCGTCCCACTGCAGCCGCGACTGCTCGTCGGCGGTGAACCCGAGGACGTAGTAGACGATCGTGCGAGCGGCGAGTTCGGCGTTGGTGGGCACGAAGCCCGCGTCATCGGCGGCCGCGACCAGTCGCTCGAGGATGCCGCGCAGGGCCTGCGACGTGCCGGACGCGAAGGTGGCCGACACCAGTTCCGCCCCGTCGGTGCTCGACAGCAGCGCTTCGCGCAGGCCCGATCCGATGGCGACGATGCGCGCTGCCCACGGCGCGTCGGCGGGTTCTCGGCAGGTGGGTTCGAGGATGCGGTCGGCGACGGCGCCAAGCAGTTCCTGCTTGTCGGCGAAGTGCCAGTAGAGCGCGCCTGGCGTGACGCCGAGTTCGCGCGCCAGTCGTCGCATGGTCAGGTCGGCGAGGCCGTACTCGTCGAGCAGGTGAGCGGCCTTGGCGACCACCTCGTCCCGGCCGTGGCGGCGGTGCGTGTCCACGCCTGTATCCTAAACACCGTTCAAGTTCGATGTTGACGACGGATGAAGAGTGGAGTGCCCGGTGACCCTAGCGGCGACGAATGTCCTGGACGTGGCCCGGGAGCAGGTGCTCGAACGGGGCGAGGGTCTCGATCAGGCGCAGGTGCTCTCGGTACTGCAGCTCGACGACGACCACCTCGAGGATCTGCTCGCGCTCGCCCACGAGGTCCGGATGAAGTGGTGTGGCCCGGAGGTCGAGGTCGAGGGCATCATCAGTCTCAAGACCGGTGGCTGCCCCGAGGACTGCCACTTCTGCTCGCAGTCGGGACTGTTCGCGTCGCCCGTGCGCAGCGCATGGCTCGACATCCCGAACCTCGTCGAGGCCGCCAAGCAGACCGCGAAGTCCGGTGCCACCGAGTTCTGCATCGTCGCCGCGGTCCGCGGACCCGACGAGCGGCTGCTCGCCCAGGTCGCCGCGGGCATCGAGGCCATTCGCAACGAGGTCGACATCCAGATCGCGTGTTCGCTGGGCATGCTGAACCAGGAGCAGGTCGACCGCCTCGTGGCGATGGGCGTCCACCGCTACAACCACAACCTGGAGACCGCGCGGTCGCACTTCCCGAACGTCGTCACCACGCACTCCTGGGAGGAGCGCTGGGGCACCCTCGAGATGGTTCGCGAGGCCGGCATGGAGGTCTGCTGCGGCGGCATCCTCGGCATGGGTGAAACCCTGGAGCAGCGTGCCGAATTCGCCGCGAACCTCGCCGAACTGAACCCGCACGAGGTGCCGCTGAACTTCCTGAACCCGCGTCCGGGCACGCCGTTCGGCGACCTGGAGGTCCTGCCGGCATCGGAGGCGCTCAAGGCCGTCGCGGCGTTCCGCCTCGCGCTGCCGCGCACCATGCTGCGGTTCGCGGGTGGGCGCGAGATCACCCTCGGCGACCTCGGCGCGAAGCAGGGCATCCTCGGCGGCATCAACGCCGTGATCGTCGGCAACTACCTCACCACGCTGGGTCGGCCCGCCGAGGCGGACCTCGAACTGCTCGACGATCTGCAGATGCCGATCAAAGCGCTCAACGCCACCATCTGAGCGCCGGCGATGCCGCAGAAGTTCAACGTCTACACCGGGCAGGCCGAGGACGGCGCGGGGTCGTCCGACGTCCCGGCCGCTGCTCGACTCGGTCTGGAGCCACCGCGGTTCTGCGCGCAGTGCGGCAGGCGCATGATCGTTCAGGTCCGCCCCGACGGGTGGTCCGCAAGGTGTTCGCGCCACGACGCCCTCGACTCCAAGGATCTGGAGAACCGATGACCAACGCCACCGAACCCGCCGTGATGCTGCCGGAGGATCCCGCAGCACCGCGCGTCACGCGTCGACGCGCTGCGGCGACGGTGGTGCTCGGATTGACGTTGGCGGGCGTCGCGGTCGGGGCGTTGTGGGCGGTGCTGGCTCCTCCCGTCGCGGGAGTCGTCGGGCTGACCCGCGCCGGTGATCGCGTGCGCGGTTTCGTCGGCGACTCGGCCGATCAGTTGTTCCTCGGGGCGTTCCTGATCCCGGGCATGGTGTCGGTCGTCGCGATCGTGACGACGGCAGCGGTGTGGCGGTGGCGCGCGCATCGCGGTCCGGTGCTGGCCGGAGCGCTGGTCGTGGGTTCGATGATCGCGGCCGCCGCAGCCGCGGGAGTCGGTGCGGTACTGGCTCATTGGCGGTATGGCGCAGTCGACGTGGCCGGTGCGCCGGTGTCGCCCGAGCACCGCATCCACTACGTGACGGAGGCGCCCGCGGTGTTCTTCGGGCACACGCCGCTGCAGATCGCACTGACGATCGTCTTCCCGGCGGGCTTGGCGGCGCTGGCCTACGCGCTGTGCGTGCTGTCGACGCCGCGCGACGACCTGGGTGCGTGGCCGCCGGTGGAACCGAGGGCATTCGTCCCGACGGGGACGCCCGTGGGCCCCGTCGGCGTCGATCAGGCCCCGGTCACCGATCCGACGGTCACTGATCCAGGACGGACAGCGGCCGACGTTCCACCCGTCGACCCAGGATCACCTTCGCGCTGATCAGGCTCAGCCGCAGCATGCCTCGGTAGGTCGAGGGGTTCAGCATGGTCGGCCACGCCGTGCGCAGCCGGTTCTCCGACAGCGGCCGGTCGTTGATGCGGTCGCGCAACCATCGCAGCGCCATGGGTGCCGACAGCGGATGCAGCAGCATGTGCTCGCTGAACATGTCGCGGTGGTAGGTCACGTGCGAGCCGCCGCGCTCGTAGGTCTCGGTCAGCCGGTCGATGTCGTCGACGGACACGATCTTGTCGTGAACGGCCTGCACGATCAGCACGGGCGGGGTCGGCGCGGTGTTGCCGAGCCGGATGCTCTCGAAGACGTGCTGGACCTCGGGTGTGTCGAGGATCTGCTGGAGCGGCTGGTCGACGAGATCGTCCATGTCCTTGCGGATCAGCCACAGCACGGCGTGGGCGGTGGTCATCCGGTGGACGCGATCGAGCATCTTCTTGCCGTCGGCGGTGGCGTGCTCGGCGATCACCCGGTCGAGGTCCGGGTAGACGTGGGTGAGCGCGGCGACGACCATCGCGGGCAGGCCCGAGAAGATGCTGCCGTTGAGTCGCCGGTACGCGCTGCCCAGATCGGCGACGGGGGACCCGAGTACGGCGCCCACGACGTTGAGTTCCGGTGCGTAGTCGGCGTAGACCTCCGACGCCCACGCCGTGGCGAGTCCGCCGCCGGAGTAGCCCCACAGGCCGACCGGCGCCTCGTGGGACAGCCGCAGCGACTCGGTGTTCAGCGCGGCCCGTACGCCGTCGAGGATGTGGTAGCCCGGCTCGCGGGGGGCGCCCCAGATGCCGTCGGACCCCTCGTGGTCGGGTACCGAGACCGCCCACCCCTCGGCCAGTGCGGCGGAGATGAGCAGGAACTCGAACTGGGCGAGCGCGCCCACGGCCCTCGCGCCGCGTCGCAGCGCGTAGGACGGGAAGCACCGGCCGGCGATGGCGTCGATGGCGCACTGGTAGGACACGATCGGGCAGGGTCGGACGGTGTCCCGCTCGGTGGGCACCAGCACGGTGGTGACGGTGGAGTCCGCGTTGCCGTTCATGTCGGTGGTGCGGTAGAGCAGCTGTGTTGCGGTCAGCTTCTGCCGCACCAGGCCCATGAAGGCCAGCGACACGTCCCGCGATCGCAGTACGGTGCCCGGCCGGGCGTGCTCGAAACCGTCCGGTGGCTGGTAGAACGGATCACGCTCGGGCAGCAGCGGCCGCTCGCGGGGCTGAAGGTCCTGGTGAGGGACCTGACCGATCCACTCCGCACCGGTTGCCTCGGCTGCGTTGCCAAAATCCATCCGGCCAGTCTCTCACGGATCCCTTAAAGACGGGTCAGGCGCCGACGCCGGGTGGCCGCAGTGCGGCAAACTCGTCGGTCACGCGGTAACGCGATTCGGTGAACCGGTAGAGGGCGGCTGGCCTGCCTCCGCTGCGTCCGGACTTGGCGGTGGTGCCGGTGGGGGTGATGACACCGCGTCGGACCAGGACGCGTTGCAGATTGGTGGCATCCACTTGATAGCCCAGTGCGGCGCCGTAGACGTCTCGCAGGGTCGAGAGCGCGAATTGCCTTGGCGCCAATGCGAATCCGACGTTGGTGTAGGACAGCTTCGCGACGAGCCGGGTGTGGGCGTTGGTGATCATCGTCTGGTGGTCGAACGCCAGCGGCGGCAGGGCGTCGACCGGATGCCAGCGCGTATCGGATGGCAGTTCTGGCGTGGCGGGGGAGGGCACCAGGCCGAGGAAGGTCGAGGCGATGACCCGCGAGCCGAACACCGCGTGCGGAACGCGGCCGGGGTCGCTGAACACCGCGAGCTGTTCGAGGTGGGCGATCTCCTGCAGGTCCACCTTCTCGGCGAGTTGCCTGCGCACCGACGTGAACATGTCCTCGTCGTCGCGTAGCTGGCCGCCGGGCAGCGCCCATGCGCCTCGCTGAGGTTCCATCGCGCGTTCCCAGAGCAGCGCGCTGAGCTGCGGATTTCCCGTGTCGAGCTGGCGCACCTGAAACACGACGGCGAGGACTTCGTGCGAAGTGCTAGCATGAGGCATGTTTTCGATCATAAGTCGAAAACCTCTTGAGTCAAAGGAGACGGCCATGACGGTTCTCGACCTCGCGGCAGGTTCACGGGGCGGCTGGGCCGCACGGATCACCAACGGACCCGCCGGCTACGGCGGCGTCGTCGCCGACGAGGAGTGGGCAGGCGAGATCCGCCGCTTCGTCGAGGAGCGCAACGCGACACTGCTCGCGCACAACTATCAGCTGCCCGCCATCCAGGACATCGCCGACCACGTGGGTGACTCGCTGGCGCTGTCGCGCATCGCGGCCGAGGCGCCGGAGGACACCATTGTGTTCTGCGGCGTGCACTTCATGGCCGAGACCGCCAAGATCCTCAGCCCGGACAAGACGGTGCTGATCCCGGATCAGCGGGCCGGTTGCTCTCTGGCCGACTCCATCACCGCCGACGACCTGCGGGCGTGGAAGGACGAGTATCCCGACGCCGTCGTCGTGTCGTACGTGAACACCACCGCGGCGGTCAAGGCGCTCACCGACGTGTGCTGCACCTCGTCGAACGCGGTCGAGGTGGTTGCCTCCATTCCCGAGGACCGCGACGTGCTGTTCTGCCCCGATCAGTTCCTCGGCGCACACGTTCGCCGCGTGACCGGGCGCAAGAACCTGCACGTGTGGGCCGGTGAGTGCCACGTGCATGCGGGCATCAACGGCGAGGAGCTGGCCGACCAGGCCCGCAGCCACCCCGACGCCGAGCTGTTCGTCCACCCCGAGTGCGGGTGCGCGACCTCCGCGCTCTACCTCGCAGGCGAGGGCGCGGTGCCCGACGACCGGGTCAAGATCCTGTCCACCGGCGGCATGCTCGACGCCGCCCGGGAGACGCGCGCCCGGCAGGTGCTGGTGGCCACCGAGGTCGGCATGCTGCACCAGTTGCGCCGCGCCGCACCCGATGTCGAGTTCCTCGCCGTCAACGACCGCGCGTCGTGCGGATACATGAAGATGATCACGCCCGCAGCGCTGCTGCGCTGCCTGATCGAGGGCGCCGACGAGGTCCACGTCGACCCCGACGTCGCAGCCGCGGCTCGACGCAGCGTGCAGCGCATGATCCAGATCGGGCAGCCCGGCGGCGGAGAATGACACCGGCGGGCAGGAGCGAAGCGACCCGGGGGATGAGTAACGCGGCGGGCTGCGGCGGGGCCGGGTTCTGGCAGCAGCGGGCCGACGTCGTCGTCGTCGGCACGGGCGTCGCTGGGCTCGCCGCCGCGCTGTCGGCGCACAGGCGCGGCGCCCGGGTGGCCGTGCTGGGCAAGGCGGGTGACACCGCGACGTTCTACGCCCAGGGCGGCATCGCCGTGGTGGTGCCGCGTACCGACGACTCGGTCGAGGCCCACGTGGCCGACACCTTGGCTGCGGGCGGCGGTCTCTGCGATCCCGCGGCGGTCACCTCGATCGTCGCCGACGGCTACGCCGCCGTGGCCGATTTGGTCTCCGACGGTGCCAGATTCGACGACGACGGGCGTGGACGCTGGGCGCTGACCAGGGAGGGGGGTCACTCCCGCCGGCGGATCGTGCACGCGGGCGGTGACGCCACCGGAGCCGAGGTGCAACGCGCGTTGGACCGCGCCTCGGCCATGCTCGACGTCCGGCGGAACCACGTGGCTCAGCAGGTCGTGCATCGTGACGGCGCGGTGACCGGCGTCCTGGTCCACAACGGCGACGGTCCCGGCGTGATCCACGCTCCGTCGGTGATCCTCGCGACCGGAGGGCTCGGCCACCTGTATCCCGCGACCACCAATCCCGACGGCTCGACCGGCGACGGTGTGGCCCTTGCCCTTTGGGCCGGGGTGGCCGTCAGCGACCTGGAGTTCGTGCAGTTCCACCCCACGATGCTGTTCGACGGGTCCGCCTCCGGGCGTCGCCCGCTGATCACCGAGGCCCTGCGCGGCGAGGGCGCGGTGCTGGTCGACTCCCGCGGTGCGCGTGTCACCGACGGCGTGCATCCCATGGGCGACCTCGCGCCCCGCGACGTGGTGGCCGCGGCCATCGATACCCGGTTGCGCGCGACCGGCGACCCGTGCGTGTACCTCGACGCCCGCGGGGTGACCGACGTCGCGACGCGCTTTCCGACGGTCACCGCGGCATGCCTCGCCATGGGCATCGACCCGAGCCGCCAGCCCATCCCGGTGGTCCCCGGCGCGCACTACAGCTGCGGCGGCGTCGTCACCGATGTCACTGGAGCCACCGAGATGGCGGGGCTCTACGCCGCGGGCGAGGTGGCCCGAACCGGGATGCACGGCGCCAACCGGCTGGCGTCCAACAGCCTGCTCGAAGGGCTCGTCGTGGGCGGCCGGGCGGGCCGGTCAGCGGCGGCACACGCAGCCGAGTCGGGCGCGGTGCGTGCCCAGCCGGACCTGGACGAGCGTCGAATCTCATTGCCACGCAGAGACTTGCAGGAGGCCATGGGGCGACATGCCTCGGTGGTCCGCGATTCGGATGGACTGCACGCGTTGACCGAGGCCCTGCATGCGGCGTCGCCGGCGCCGACGCGCGGCCGTGCCGCGTTCGAGGACGCCGCGCTCACCGCGACGGCGCTGGCCGTCGCCGCCGCGGCGTCGGAGCGCACCGAGTCGCGGGGATGCCACCACCGATCCGATCACCCGGAAGCCGACCCGGCCCGGGCCTTGAGCAGCACCGTGCGTCTGCGAGGCGGGCGCGTGACGGTCGACCAACCCGAAGGGGTGTGCTGATGCGACTCACCGATGACGAATGCGTCGAGGCCCGCGAGGTCATCCGGCGCGCCCTGTCCGAGGACCTGCGCTACGGCCCCGACGTGACGACCGAGGCCACCGTGCCCTCGGACGCCACGACCGTCGCGGCCATGGTGTCCCGCGAACCCGGCGTGGCCGCCGGCGTGGACCTGGCCCTGATGGTGCTCGACGACGTGCTGGGCAGCGGCGGCTACCGCATCGTCGACCGCGTCGAGGACGGCACCCGCCTCGAGGCGGGCGCCTCGTTGCTCACCGTCGAGGCGGCGACCCGCGGGTTGCTGACCGCCGAACGCACCACGCTCAACCTGGTGTCGCATCTGAGCGGCATCGCCACCGCTACGGCGCACTGGGTCGAGGCCGTCGAGGGCACCGGCGCGGCGATCCGGGACACCCGCAAGACCCTGCCGGGCCTGCGGATGCTGCAGAAGTACGCCGTGCGGGTCGGCGGTGGCGTCAACCACCGAATGGGCCTGGGCGACGCCGCGCTGATCAAGGACAACCACGTCGCCGCGGCCGGGGGAGTGCTGCAGGCCCTCAAGGCCGTTCGCACCGCTGCCCCCGACCTGCCCTGCGAGGTCGAGGTCGACTCACTCGAGCAGCTCGACGAAATCCTGTCGGAGAACGTCGAACTCGTACTGCTCGACAACTTCCCGGTATGGCAGACGCAGATCGCCGTGCAGCGCAAGAACGACCGCTCGCCGGCGACCAAGCTGGAGTCCTCCGGCGGGTTGTCCCTCGAATCGGCTGCCGCTTACGCGGGTACCGGTGTGGACTACCTCGCCGTCGGTGCCCTGACGCACTCCGTCCGGGTCCTGGACATCGGCCTCGACGTCTAGGGGTCAGTCCTCGCCGGCGCCCGCGTCGGACGACTTCGACGTGCTGCTGTCGGTGTCCTTGAGGGTGTCCGTGGGGGTGTCCTTGGAGGCATCCGCGGCGGCGTTCTTGGCCGTCGTCGACGTGGTGTTCGTGGCCGCGCCGTCGGTGCCGTTTCTACCCGGGTCGCCGGACACCGTGCCGCCGCTTCCACCAAGACCGCCCGAGCCGCCGCGCGTGTCGCCGACGCCGGTCGCCGAGCCGCCGGTGCCGCCGTCTCCGCCGTTGCCCACGGTCGCGGCATTGCCGCCGTCTCCGCCGCGCCCGCCGATGGCCGACGACCGCGGGCTCTCGGCCAGGCCTCCGGTGCCGCCGTCCCCACCGTCGCCGGACAGCATTCCGCCGGTTCCTCCGGCACCGCCCTGGCCGCCGGTGGCGACGCCGTCGGCCGTGTAGGCAACGCCGCCGTCACCCCCTCGGCCGCCGCTGCCCGCCAGCATGCCGCCATTGCCGCCGCGGCCACCGTTGCCTGCGGTCGCGGTACCGAACCCGACGATGCTGAACGATCCGGTACCACCCTTGCCGCCGTTGCCGAAGAGTCCCGCGTTGCCGCCCGTACCGCCGTAGCCGCCGCGCAAGCCGTAGCCGCCGTCGCCTCCGTTTCCGAACAGGAGGCCGCCGTTGCCGCCGTTCTGGCCGGCGAATCCATGGCCGCCGTTGCCGATGAGCAGACCGGCGTTCTGGCCGGGGCCGCCGTCACTGATGAAGACCTTGACCATCGATTGGATGAACGTCCCGAGATCCGGCGGCGGCGTGCCGGGCAGCGAGGGTGCGACGGCGGAAACCGCCGCTGCCGAGCGGGCTGACACGGCCGACCCACTCAGGTCGGCACGGTCGTCGCCGACGCTCGCCGCGGTCGCGGCCGTGCGCGGAACCGGTGCCGCGGTGATGGCGGTGTGGCCTGCCGAGGCGGTGTTGCGGCCGAGGCTCGCGCCGTCAGTGGTCGTCGTCGTGGTCGACGGACCGCGGACGCCCGACGCCGCGGACTCCGCAACCACGACGTCGCCCGGTGCCGCCTCGCCGCCGAGCAGGATCGCCGCGAGTAGGGGGGTAGGGGTCGAGGCGGCCGCCAGCACCGGCGCGTATGCCGGGTGGTGCGGGGCGCTCGACGGCGCCTGGGACGTCACGGGTTGCGAGCCGTGGTCACTGCCGGCCGGCCCGGCACCCGCGGCGACGGCGATGACGCCGACGGCGATGGCTGCCGTGAACATGGTCGGTCGGCTGGCGTTGCTGCTCGAAGATGGCATCCCGAGTTCTCCCCTGTGCGTCGATGGTGGCGATGAGCGCCCGGGTCGTTACCCACGTGCGACGCCCGGTAAACGTTCGTTTACGCTACCAGCAGGTATTAGCCAGCATCTACTCGGGCGTCATTTTTACGTGGTGAGACCGTGTGTGACACCGATGCACGGCTTTACCATGACGTCGATTTGCTGACGAGAACGGGCCCCGGGAGTGGGCTTGGCGAGAGTGGTCAGGCCGTGGCGCCGCGCCGCACCAGGGAGAGCACCACCGCTGCGGTGGCGAACAATCCGGAGAACGTGCGGTTGACGATCTTCTGCTGACGGGGTGTGTTGAGCCAGTGCAGCAGCCGTGCCGCAAGGCTGGTGTAGAGGCCCATGACGACCAGGTCGACGGCGACCATGGTGGCGCCGATCGCGAGGTACTGCGGTAGCAACGGGGCCGTCGGCACGACGAACTGCGGCGTGACGGCGAGGAAGAACACCAGGCCCTTCGGATTCGTCGCGTTGACGAGGAACCCGCGCAACACCAGCGCGCGCCGGCCTCCCACGGCGGACGTCCCCACCTGCTCTTGCAGGTCCCTGGTGGCCGAGCGCCACTGCCGCACGGCGAGGTACAGGAGGTAGGCGACGCCGAGCCACTTCACGACGTTGAACGCGACGATCGAGTTGGTGACCAGCGCGCCCAGCCCGATGGCCACCAGCGTCAGCTGCAGCATGAGGCCGATCTCGAGCCCGAGGATGCTCCAGTAACCGCGGCGGACCCCGTGGCTCAGACCGGTCGCCATCGATTGGATCGCACCCGCGCCCGGGGACACCGCGATGAGGATCGCCGCACCGAAGAACGCCAGCCACGCCTGGAACGCCATGGTCGAAGTGTGGCAGGCCCCCGGGGTCGGCTCAACCGAGTTTTCGCACCCGGGTCAGGAGGCGACGTCTGCGACGAACACCGCGACGTTGCGCGCCTGCCTGCGCGCCATGCCGGGCAGCGCGGCCACGCCGTCACCAGTGGGTTCGATCCGCGGGTTGACGAGGTGGATGGTCTCGCGGGACATCTCGATGTCCGCCTCGTTGGCCGCGAGCACGTTCTTGACCCAGTCCGTCTTGCCGTGCCCCAACACGATGGCCACCTGGCCGCCCTTGCGGTACGCCGTGACGATCGTCTCGTAGGTGCGGCCTGAGGTCCGGCCGCGGTGCTCGAGCTTGGCCAGTCCCGGCACGCGCCCCGCGAGCGGTTTGATCACCGGGTTGAAGTACTTGATCTGGATGCGGTCGAGCCACGGTGGGAACATCCTTGGCAGGTCGGACATGGCGGCTCCAATACGATTTGTACTGCTCTGGGACAATAGTCAACGTGAGTGCTCCATCGCCGAAGTTGGCCCGCATCGACCTGCGTGGCGAACGGCTGTCCGTCGCCCATCTGCGCGCCGCGTTGCCGCGCGGCGGGGTCGACGTCGACGCCGTGGTGCCGGTCGTCCGGCCGATCATCGACGCCATCGTGGAACGGGGCGCCGAGGCCGCGCTGGAGTACGGCGAACGCTTCGACGGGCTGCGGCCAGGAGCGGTTCGCGTTCCCGTCGAGAGTCTCGCCGCCGCGCTGGCCGGCCTCGACCCGGATATCCGGGAGGCGCTGGAGGTCTCGATCGACCGGGCGCGCACCGTGCACGCCGATCAGCGGCGCACGGACACCACCACGACGCTCGCTCCCGGGGCCACGGTCACCGAGCGCTGGGTGCCGGTCGAGCGGGTGGGTCTTTACGTGCCGGGCGGCAACGCCGTCTATCCCTCGAGCGTGGTCATGAACGTCGTCCCCGCGCAGACCGCGGGCGTGGAGTCACTCGTCATCGCGAGCCCGCCGCAGACCGACCCGTCGGGCACCTCGGGGCCCTTCCATGGACTGCCGCACCCGACGATCCTCGCTGCCGCGGCGCTGCTCGGCGTCGAGGAGGTGTGGGCGGTCGGTGGAGCGCAAGCCGTGGCGCTGATGGCCTACGGCGGCACCGACACCGACGGCGCCGACCTCGCGCCGGTGGACATGATCACCGGTCCGGGCAACATCTACGTCACCGCGGCCAAGCGGATCTGCCGGTCGCAGGTGGGCATCGACTCCGAGGCCGGACCGACGGAGATCGCGATCCTCGCCGATCACTCGGCCGACCCGGTTCACGTGGCCGCCGATCTGATCAGTCAGGCCGAACATGACGAGATGGCCGCCTCGGTGCTGGTGACCACCAGCGCCGAGCTGGCCGACGCCACCGACGTCGAACTCGCCGCTCAGGTGGAGACCACGGTGCACCGTGAGCGGGTCACGGTGGCGCTGAGCGGCAAGCAGTCGGCGATCGTGCTCGTCGACGACCTCGACGCGGGCCTGCGGGTCGTCAACGCCTACGCCGCCGAGCACCTCGAGATCCAGACGGTCGATGCCTCCGCCGTGGCGGGCAGGGTCCGTTCGGCCGGAGCGATCTTCGTCGGGGCGTGGTCACCGGTCAGCCTGGGTGACTACTGCGCCGGGTCGAACCACGTGCTGCCCACCGCCGGCTGCGCGCGGCACTCCAGTGGTCTGTCGGTGCAGACCTTCCTGCGTGGCATTCACGTCGTGGACTACAGCGAGGCGGCGCTCAAGGACGTGGCCGGCTACGTCGTCACGCTCGCGAACGCGGAGAACCTCCCCGCGCACGGCGAGGCCGTCCGGCGGAGGTTCGGCGGGCCGGAGCGCAGCGACTCGGGGATGGGATCAGCGAAGTGACGCAGAAGATCACCCTCGACGACCTGCCGCTGCGCGAAAACCTGCGGGGCAAGTCGCCCTACGGTGCCCCGCAACTGTCGGTGCCGGTGCGGCTGAACACGAACGAGAACCCGCATCCGCCCACCCAGGCCCTCGTCGACGACGTGGCGGCATCGGTTCGCGACGCGGCCGCGGAGCTGCACCGGTACCCCGACCGGGATGCGGTCCTGCTGCGCACCGACCTCGCGGCGTACCTGAGCGCTCAGATCGGCGTACCCGTCACGCTCGAGAACGTCTGGGCCGCAAACGGTTCCAACGAGATCCTGCAGCAGCTGCTACAGGCCTTCGGTGGGCCCGGCCGCAGCGCGATCGGCTTCGTCCCGTCCTACTCGATGCACCCCATCATCTCCGACGGGACGCAGACCGACTGGGTCGAGGCCAGTAGGGCCGACGACTTCGGTCTCGACGTCGAGGTGGCCGTGGCGGCCGTGCGCGACCACCGGCCCGACGTCGTGTTCGTCGCGAGCCCGAACAACCCGTCGGGTCAGAGCATCCCGCTCGACGACCTGCGCCGACTGCTCGAGGCGGCGCCGGGGATCGTGATCGTCGACGAGGCCTACGGCGAGTTCTCGTCACAGCCGAGCGCGGCGCACCTGCTGGCGGACTTCCCGGCGAAGCTCGTCGTCACGCGCACCATGAGCAAGGCCTTCGCCTTCGCGGGGGGGCGCCTGGGCTACCTGGTGGCCGACCCGGCCGTCATCGACGCGCTACTGCTCGTCCGGCTGCCCTACCACCTGTCCGCTATGACGCAGGTCGCCGCGCGCGCCGCCCTGCGCCATGCAGACGACACGCTCGGCAGTGTGGCGACGCTCATCGCCGAACGCAACCGGGTATCGGATGCGCTGCGCGACATGGGTTTCCGCGTCATCCCCAGCGATGCGAACTTCGTGCTGTTCGGCGAGTTCGCCGACGCACCCGCCGCGTGGCAACGCTACCTCGACGCCGGCGTACTGATCCGCGACGTGGGAATCCCCGGTTACCTGCGCGCCACCGTCGGCATCGACGAAGAGAACGACGTGTTCCTCGACGCCAGCGCGCTCCTGGCCGACACGGAACTTACCACCACCAGCCCCATAGGAGCCTCATGACGAACCCGGCGAACCGCCGCGCGAGAGTCGAACGCAAGACCAAGGAATCGGACATCGTCGTCGAGATCGACCTCGACGGCACCGGTCAGGTGGACATCAGCACCGGCGTCCCGTTCTTCGATCACATGCTGACGTCGCTGGGCAGCCACGCCAGCTTCGACCTCACCGTGCACGCCAAGGGCGACGTCGAGATCGAGGGGCACCACACGGTCGAGGACACCGCGATCGTGCTCGGCCAGGCGCTCGGCGAGGCCCTCGGCGACAAGAAGGGCATCCGGCGCTTCGGCGACGCGTTCATCCCGATGGACGAGACCCTGGCGCATGCCGCCGTCGACGTATCGGGCAGGCCATACTTCGTGCACACCGGCGAGCCGGAGTTCATGGTGCACTTCACGATCGCGGGTTCCAGCGCGCCGTACCACACGGTCATCAACCGGCACGTCTTCGAATCGCTGGCCTACAACGCCCGGATTGCCCTGCACGTGCGCACGCTGTACGGCCGCGACCCGCACCACATCACCGAGGCCGAGTTCAAGGCCGTTGCGCGCGCGCTGCGTCAAGCCGTCGAGCCCGATCCCCGAGTGACGGGTGTGCCGTCCACGAAGGGCAGCCTGTGACGAAGAAGTCCGTGGTCGTCCTCGACTACGGTTCCGGCAACCTGCGATCCGCCCAGCGCGCGCTGGAACGCACCGGTGCCGAGGTCGAGGTCACGTCCGATCCCGACGCCGCGGCAGCGGCCGACGGCCTGGTGGTGCCCGGCGTCGGCGCCTACGAGTCGTGCATGGTCGGTCTGCGGGCGGTCGGTGGCGACAAGATCGTCGCCGATCGGCTGAGCAACGGACATCCCGTTCTGGGGATCTGCGTCGGCATGCAGATCCTGTTCACCCGCGGCGTCGAATTCGGGGTGGAGAGCGAAGGTTGCGCACAGTGGCCAGGCGCCGTCGTCCGGCTGGATGCTCCGGTCATCCCGCACATGGGGTGGAACGTCGTCGACGCGGCGCCGGGCAGTACGCTCTTCCGCGGTCTGGACGCCGACACGCGGTTCTACTTCGTGCACTCCTACGCCGCGCAGAAGTGGGAGGGCAGTGACGACGCACGCCTCACGTGGGCGAAGCATCACGTGCCGTTCCTGGCGGCCGTCGAGGACGGTGCCCTGTCCGCCACGCAGTTTCATCCGGAGAAGAGCGGCGACGCAGGTGCGACGCTGCTCACCAATTGGGTCGAGGGGCTCTGACGACATTGAATGACGCACCGCTGATCCTGCTGCCCGCCGTGGACGTGGTCGAGGGCAAGGCCGTTCGACTCGTGCAGGGCCAGGCAGGCAGCGAGACCGACTACGGCTCCGCGGTCGACGCGGCCTTGGCCTGGCAGCGCGACGGAGCCGAGTGGATCCACCTCGTCGACCTCGACGCGGCGTTCGGCCGCGGGTCGAACCGCGAACTGCTCGCCGAGGTCATCGGCCGGCTCGACGTGGCGGTCGAGTTGTCGGGCGGCATCCGTGACGACGAGTCCCTGCAGGCCGCACTCGAAAGCGGTTGCGCCCGAGTCAACCTCGGCACCGCGGCGCTGGAGAACCCGCAGTGGTGCGCGCGGATGATCGCCGAGCACGGCGACAAGGTGGCCGTCGGCCTCGACGTCAAGATCGACCCGTCGATGCCAGGCGGCGGATATCGACTCCGCGGTCGCGGCTGGGAGACCGACGGCGGCGACCTGTGGGAGATCCTGGACCGGCTCGACGCCGAGGGGTGCTCGCGCTACGTCGTCACCGACGTGACCAAGGACGGCACCCTCAACGGCCCGAACCTGGAGTTGCTGTCCGCCGTCGCGGCGCGCACCGAGGCTCCCGTCATCGCGTCGGGCGGGGTGTCCAGCATCGACGACCTGCGGGCGATCGCCACGCTGACCGGCGAGGGCGTCGAGGGCGCGATCGTCGGAAAGGCGCTGTACGCCGGGCGGTTCACGTTGCCCGAGGCTCTCGACGCCGTGAGTCGGTAGCCGTAGTGGCTCTCGACGATGCGGACCTCGACGGTCTGGTCAGCGCCGCCGCCGCGGTCCTGGACGACGCGGCCAAGCCGTTCGTTGCGGGCCACCGGGCCGACTCCGCCGTGCAGAAGAAGGGCAACGACTTCGCGACCGAGGTCGACCTCGCGATCGAACGTCAGGTGGTGGCCGCGCTAGAGTCGACGACCGGGATCGGCGTGCACGGTGAGGAATTCGGCGGAGCCGACCTGAAGTCGCACCTCGTGTGGGTGCTCGACCCGATCGACGGAACGTTCAACTATGCCGCGGGACTGCCGACGGCGGGGATCCTGCTGGGTCTGCTGCGCGAGGGCGAGCCGGTGGCCGGGTTGACGTGGCTGCCGTTCACGGGCCAGCGGTACACGGCGGTGGTCGGTGGCCCGTTGCGCGTCAACGGGATCGAGCAGCCCCGCCTGGAGCGCACCAACCTCGACGACGCCGTGGTGGGCAGCGGCTCCTTCAACATCGACTCCCGCGGCAGGTTCCCCGGCGCCTACCGGGTGGCGTTTCTGGAGAAGTTGAGCCAGCGATGCTCACGGATGCGGATGCACGGCGCCACGGGCGTCGACTTCGCCTACGCGGCAGCGGGCGTCCTGGGTGCCGCGATCAGCTTCGGTCACCACGTGTGGGACCACGCTGCCGGTGTGGCGCTCGTCCGCGCGGCGGGCGGCGTCGTCACCGACCTCGCCGGGCAGGAGTGGACGATCGAATCGCAGTCGGCGCTGGCCGGGTCGCCGGGTGTGCACGGCGAACTGCTCGAGGTGTTCGCATCGATCGGCGATCCGGGGGACTACCGATGAACCACCATGGCGAAGGTCTGGCCGTGCGGGTCATCCCGTGTCTGGACGTCGACGCCGGGCGCGTGGTCAAGGGCGTCAACTTCGAGAATCTGCGTGACGCCGGGGATCCCGTCGAACTGGCGGCGGTCTACGACGCCGAGGGCGCCGACGAACTCACCTTCCTCGACGTCACCGCGTCGTCGTCGGGGCGGTCGACGATGCTGGAGGTGGTGCGGCGCACCGCCGAACAGGTCTTCATCCCGCTGACCGTCGGCGGTGGGGTGCGTTCCATCGAGGACGTCGACACCCTGTTGCGCGCTGGTGCCGACAAGGTCTCGGTGAACACCGCGGCGATCGCGCGGCCCGACCTGCTGGGCGAGTTGTCGCGGCAGTTCGGCTCGCAGTGCATCGTGCTGTCGGTCGACGCCCGCACGGTGCCGGCGGGTTCGGCGCCGACGCCGTCGGGCTGGGAGGTCACCACGCACGGCGGACGTCGCGGTACCGGCATCGACGCCGTCGAATGGGCAAGGCGCGGAGCGGAACTCGGCGTCGGCGAGATCCTGCTCAACTCCATGGACGCCGACGGCACGAAGGCCGGCTTCGACCTCGACATGTTGCGCGCGGTGCGGGCCGCGGTCACCGTTCCCGTCATTGCCAGCGGTGGCGCCGGCGCGGCAGACCACTTCGCGCCCGCGGTCGACGCGGGTGCCGATGCGGTGTTGGCCGCCAGCGTGTTCCACTTCAAGGAACTGAGCATCGGCGAGGTGAAGTCCGCGATGGCGGAGCAAGGGATTGTGGTGAGATGAGCGCTTGCGCGAAGAGCCGAGGGACCCGATGAACTCGAGCTTGGACCCGGCGATCGCGGCACGCCTGAAGCGCGACGCGAACGGTTTGTTCGTGGCGGTGGCGCAGGAGCGCGCGACCGGTCAGGTGCTGATGGTCGCGTGGATGGACGACGAGGCACTGGCGCGCACGCTGGCCACCCGGAATGCGACGTACTACTCGCGGTCCCGCGCGGAGTACTGGGTCAAGGGCGAGACCTCCGGGCACACCCAGTACGTGCACTCGGTGCGTCTGGACTGCGACGGCGACACGGTCCTACTCGAGGTGGACCAGGTGGGGGCGGCCTGTCACACCGGGGCGCACGCCTGCTTCGACGCGGACGTGCTGCTCGCGGCGGACGGGTAGCGCCGCACCGAACACCGCGGGCTCACACGTCGTAGCGCGTCGCCTTGGCCCGCGCGGACCAGCGGCCCTCGGAGTAGCCGACCCGAACCGGATGCGAGAACGCCGTGGTCACGGTGTCGGTCGTGATGACCTCGCGGGCGCGGCCCGACGCCACGGTGCGGCCGTCGGCGATCAGCAGCGCGTGCGTGGTGGTCGTCGGGAGTTCCTCGAGGTGGTGGGTGACCAGAATCGACGCGACGTCGGGGTGCGTGTCGTCGAGGCCGTCCATGGTCTCCAGCAGTTGCTCGCGAGCAGCGACGTCGAGGCCCGTGGTCGGTTCGTCGAGGAGCAGCAACTGGGGCTCGGCGACCAGTGCCCGAGCGATCAGTGCCCGGCCGCGCTCGCCCTGGGAGAGCATCGGCCACCGGTCATCGGCCTTGTGCGACAACCCCACCGACTCCACCATCGCGTCCGCGCGCGCCAGTTCGGCGGGGCCGGGCGTCCATCGGATGGGCAGGTCGATGGTGGCGGTGATCCCGGTCAGCACCACCTCCCGCACGGTCAGCGGGGACTGCAGCCGGTGCCGGGGGTTGACGTGCCCGATGTGGCGTCGCACGGCTGCCAGGTCCACCCGGCCCATCTGCTGGCCGAGGACCCTGACGGTCCCCGTGGTCGAAAACGTCACCGCTGCACAGAATCCGAGCAGCGTGCTCTTGCCCGCGCCGTTGGGGCCGAGCAGCGCCCAGTGGTCGCCGGGCTCGACGGTGAGGGAGATGCCGTCGATGATCTGCTTGCCGTCGCGGCGGAAGGTGACGTCCGCCAGTTCGAGGACGGGTGTCACGCCGACTGACGCTGCCGCAGCACCTCCAGCGCCTTGTCGGCATGGCTGTCCATGCTGAACTCGCTGGCGATGACGTCGAGCACCGTGCGGTCGGTGTCGATGACGAACGTGGTGCGCTTGACCGGCATCAGCTTGCCGAGTAGACCGCGCTTGACGCCGAAGGCCGTGGCGACCGCGCCGTCGACGTCCGACAGCAACGGGTAGTCGAAGTTCTGCTGCTCGGCGAACTTGGCCTGCTTGTCCACGGCGTCGGCGCTGATGCCGACCCGGGTTGCGCCGACGGCGGCGAACTCGCCGGCCAGGTCGCGGAAGTGGCAGGCCTCCTTGGTGCACCCCGGCGTCATCGCGGCGGGGTAGAAGAAGAGGACGACCGGCCCGCCGGCGAGCAAGCTGGTCAGGCTGCGGGCCGTTCCGGTCTGATCGGGCAGTTCGAAGTCGGCGACGCGGTCGCCCCGCTTGATCGATGTCATGGGCAGTCACGCTACGCCCCGTTTCGTGATCGCCCCCGACCGTGGACGAGCGCACCCGAAAATGGTTGGTGCTGCCGGTGTTGCGGGTGACAAGCTCACGGCGATGGTCGAACTCGACGCCTTCCTGGCCCACGGATACGCCCGCATCGAGCAGGCCGTGCCGCGCGCGGTCGCCGACGATGCGCGCGACCGGCTGTGGCGCCAGCTCGGTGCGTCACCCGACGGTCCGTGGACCGAACCCGTGCGGTGGGCCGCCGACCTGACCGGAGAGGGGCCGTTCGGCGAGCTGGTGACGAGCCCCGCCCTGGCGGCGGCGCTCGACCGGATCTGCGGCGTCGGGCGGTGGCGTCCCCGTGGATCGCTGGGCAACGTCCCGGTCCGGTTTCCGGTGCCGCCCACGGCCGACGACCGGGGCTGGCACGTCGACGCGAACACCCCGGGTGCCGACGGGTCGTGGGCGGTCTCGGGCCGGCCGCACACCGTGCTGCTGCTGACCCTGCTCTCCGACGTGGGACCCCACGATGCGCCGACCCGGATCCGGGCAGGCTCGCACCGCGACGTCGCCCGGGTGCTGACTCCCGACCCGCTGGACCCGTTCGTCGCGGGGCCCATCGTCGACGCGGCGAGCGCGGGGCGACCGGTGCACCGTGCGACGGGCGAGCCGGGCGACATGTACCTGCTGCATCCGTTCACCGTGCACGCCGCCGACGAGCACCGCGGCCACACCCCGCGGTTCATGGCGCAGGCGCCGATCATGCTGACGAGTCCAGTCGAGCCGGGAGCCGCGACACCGCTGGCATCGGTGTTCGACTAGCTGAGTCGCGGCACCCCGCCCGCGATCTGGGAGGATCGACGCGTGCAACACGCCACCAGTCCTTCGCGCGAGCGCTCGTCGGCCGCTGCGGATTCGTCGCTCGCCGTGACCACCTCGCGTGAGACCTTCCGCGCGCTGGCCGCCGAGCACCGGGTGGTTCCGGTGACTCGCAAGGTGCTCGCCGACAGTGAGACGCCGCTGTCGGCCTACCGCAAGCTGGCAGGCAACCGCCCCGGCACGTTCCTGCTGGAGTCCGCCGAGAACGGCCGGTCGTGGTCGCGGTGGTCGTTCATCGGGGCGGGCGCCCCGTCGGCGCTGACCGTGCGGGACGGCGAAGCCGCCTGGCTGGGGGTCACGCCCAAGGATGCGCCGAGTGGCGGGGACCCGCTGCAGGCGTTGCGGTCCACGCTGGACCTGCTCGCGACCGCTGCGGTGCCCGGGTTGCCGCCGCTGTCGAGTGGACTGGTCGGGTTCTTCGCCTACGACATGGTCCGCCGCCTGGAGCGGCTGCCGTCGACGACGGTGGACGACCTCGGGCTGCCGGACATGCTGCTGCTGCTGGCGACCGACGTCGCCGCCGTCGACCACCACGAGGGCACGATCACCCTCATCGCCAACGCGGTGAACTGGAACGGCACCGAGGAGCGCGTCGACTGGGCCTATGAGGACGCCGTGACGCGTCTCGACGTGATGACCGCTGCGCTCGGCCAGCCCCTCGGATCGACCGTCGCGACGTTCAGCCGCCCCCAGCCCCAGCACCGCTCGCAACGCACCGTGGAGGAGTACACGGCCATCGTCGACAAGCTGGTCGGCGACATCGAAGCCGGTGAGGCGTTCCAGGTGGTGCCCTCGCAGCGGTTCGAGATGGACACCGCGGCGGATCCCTTCGACGTGTACCGCATGCTGCGGGTCACCAACCCGAGTCCCTACATGTATCTGCTGAACGTCCCGAACGACGCCGGCGAACTGGACTTCTCCATCGTCGGGTCCAGCCCGGAAGCCCTGGTGACGGTCAAGGACGGCAGGGCGACGACCCACCCGATCGCGGGGACTCGCTGGCGCGGCGAGACCGAGGAGGAGGACGTCCTGCTCGAGAAGGACCTGCTGAGCGACGAAAAGGAGCGCGCCGAGCACCTGATGCTCGTCGATCTCGGGCGCAACGATCTGGGGCGGGTGTGCGTGCCGGGGACCGTCCGCGTCGAGGACTACAGCCACATCGAGCGCTACAGCCACGTCATGCACCTGGTGTCGACCGTCACCGGGGAACTCGCGCCGGACAAGTCGGCGCTCGACGCCATCACCGCGTGCTTCCCCGCGGGAACGCTGTCGGGGGCGCCGAAGGTCCGCGCCATGGAACTCATCGAGGAGGTCGAGAAGACCAGGCGCGGCCTCTACGGCGGCGTCCTCGGCTACCTCGACTTCGCGGGGAACGCCGACTTCGCCATCGCGATCCGGACCGCCCTGATGCGTTCGGGCACCGCCTACGTGCAGGCGGGCGGCGGCGTCGTCGCCGACTCGAACGGCCCGTACGAATTCGCCGAGGCGTCGAACAAGGCGCGAGCAGTGCTGGCGGCCATCGCCGCCGCCGAGACACTGGCCGAGCCGTGACCCGGATCGGCCAGCTGCTCCTGGTGACGGCCGCCCTGGCGCTGTGGGGGGCGTCGCGTCTGACGTGGGTGACCCTCGAGTCGGCCGACGGGCTGGGTCAGCCACGCACGACGACGTTGTCCGGGGCAACGTGGTCGGCGGCGATGGTGCCCGTCGCGCTCCTGCTCGCCGCGGCCGCCCTGGCGCCGCTGGCCGTCCGCGGCTGGGCGCTGCGGGCCGTGGCGGTGCTGCTCGCGGTGGTCAGTGCGGGACTCGGCTACCTGGCCATCTCGCTGTGGGTGGTGCCCGACGTGGCCGCCTATGCCGCGTCCGCCGTCGACCTGCCGGTGCACGCGCTGGTCGGGAGCGACCGGCAGTACGTGGGTGCGATCCTCACGCTGCTCGCAGCCGTCATGACCCTGGTGGCGGCCGTGCTCCTCCTGCGATCGGCGAAACAACCCCGCGTGACGAGCACGAAGTACGCCGCGCCCGCGGCCCGGCGCGAGGAGGCGGCACGCGAGCTGGCGGCCGAATCCGGTGACGAGAAGTTGAACGAACGCTTGATCTGGGATGCGCTCGACGAGGGCCGTGACCCGACCACCGATCACACCGAGGGTCGGTGACGGCAGATGGCCGGCTGGCGGTTACCCTTTGATTCTGAACGATCCGGTTGCATCCGGGTCCCCGGACCTGCTCGGAAGGACATCGACGGCACATGAGCCCGGCTACCGTGCTCGACTCCATCATCGAGGGAGTCCGCGCCGACGTCGCCGCGCGCGAGGCCGCGCTCAGTCTGACCGACGTCAAGGCCAAGGCGAAGGCCGCGGCCCCCGCCCGTGACGTACTCGCCGCGCTGCGCGAACCCGGTATCGGCGTCATCGCCGAGGTGAAGCGGGCGAGCCCGTCGCGCGGTGCGTTGGCGAACATCACGGACCCCGCCAAGCTGGCCCGCGCCTACCAGGACGGCGGCGCCCGCGTCATCAGCGTCCTGACCGAGGAGCGTCGGTTCAACGGGTCGCTCGACGACCTCGACGCCGTCCGCGCGGCAGTGTCGATCCCGGTCCTGCGCAAGGACTTCATCGTGGGCCCGTACCAGATCCACGAGGCACGCGCGCATGGCGCGGACATGCTGCTGCTGATCGTCGCCGCGCTGGAGCAGCAGGCGCTGGAGTCGATGATCGACCGCACCGAGTCCCTCGGCATGACGCCGCTGGTCGAGGTGCACACCGAGGAAGAGGCCGACCGGGCACTGCAGGCCGGTGCGCGCGTAATCGGCGTCAACGCAAGGGATTTGAAGACCCTCGAGGTCGACCGCGATTGCTTTGCGCGAATCGCACCGGGCCTGCCCTCGAACGTGATCCGCATCGCCGAGTCCGGTGTGCGCGGCACTGCCGATCTGTTGGCCTATGCCGGAGCCGGCGCCGATGCCGTCCTGGTCGGTGAAGGTCTGGTCACCAGCGGTGACCCCCGGAGTGCCGTGGCCGATCTCGTCAACGCAGGCAATCACCCGTCCTGCCCCAAACCGTCGCGCTGACCTGGCGCGAACCGCTCGCGCGATGAGAACGATGCGATGAGCCGCCTGCGCGAAGAGAAGAAGATCCGATGAGCCGTTTGCGCGGAGAAGAGAATGCCATGTCCGATCTCGCCGGTCCGGAGCTGCCGCGTTCCAGCGCAGCCGTCGCGGAACCCACCGTGCACGACCCCGACGCCAGGGGGCACTTCGGTGCCTACGGTGGCCGGCTGGTGCCCGAAGCGCTGATGGCCGTCATCGAGGAGGTCACCGCCGCCTACGAGAAGGCGCGCACCGACCAGACGTTCCTCGACGAACTCGATCGCCTGCAGCGCGACTACAGCGGGCGTCCGTCACCGCTGTACGAGGCCACGCGTCTGTCGGAGCACGCCGGGGGAGCGCGGCTGTTCCTCAAGCGAGAAGACCTCAACCACACCGGGTCTCACAAGATCAACAACGTGCTCGGCCAGGCGCTGCTGGCGCGGCAGATGGGCAAGACGCGCGTCATCGCCGAGACCGGCGCGGGCCAGCACGGCGTGGCCACGGCCACCGCGTGCGCGCTGCTCGGCATGGAGTGCGTGGTGTACATGGGGGCTGTCGACACCGCGAGGCAGGCGCTCAACGTGGCGCGGATGCGCCTGCTCGGGGCGCGCGTCGTCTCGGTGGAGTCCGGCTCGAAGTCGTTGAAGGACGCCATCAACGAGGCGTTCCGCGACTGGGTGAGCAATGCCGACGCGACGTACTACTGCTTCGGCACCGCTGCGGGCCCGCACCCGTTCCCCACGATGGTCCGTGACTTTCAGCGCGTCATCGGTCTCGAGGCGCGCGCCCAGATCCAGCAGCGGCTGGGTCGTCTGCCCGACGCGGTGACGGCCTGCATCGGTGGCGGTTCGAACGCGATCGGCATCTTCCACGCCTTCATCGACGATCCGAGTGTTCGGCTGGTCGGTTACGAGGCCGCCGGCGACGGCGTCGAGACCGGTCGGCACGCCGCGACGTTCACCGGCGGAACGCCCGGCGCGTTCCAGGGTTCGTTCTCGTACCTGCTGCAGGACGAGGACGGGCAGACCATCGAGTCGCATTCGATCTCGGCCGGTCTGGACTACCCGGGGGTCGGCCCCGAGCACGCGTACCTCAAGGACATGGGGCGGGCCCAGTACCTGCCCATCACCGATGCCGAGGCCATGGACGCGTTCGCGCTGCTGTGCCGCACTGAGGGCATCATCCCCGCGATCGAGTCCGCCCACGCCATCGCCGGGGCGCTCAAGCTGGGCGTCGAACTCGGCGCAGGTGCGGTGATTCTGGTGAACCTCTCGGGTCGCGGTGACAAGGACGTCGAGACCGCTGCCAAGTGGTTCGGTCTCTTCGACGACGAGGGGGCCGCGACGTGACCAGCCGACTGACCGACCTGTTCTCTGCCTGCCGCGCCGAGGGGCGTGCTGCGCTGATCGGCTATCTGCCCACCGGCTACCCCGACGTCTCGACGTCGATCGACGCCATGGTCGCGATGGTCGAATCCGGTTGCGACATCATCGAAGTCGGCATCGCCTACTCCGATCCGGGGATGGACGGACCGACGATCGCCGCCGCGACCGAGATGGCCTTGCGCGGAGGAGTGCGGGTGCGCGACGCGCTGTCGGCGGTCGAGGCGATCAGCAATGCCGGCGGCAATGCCGTGGTGATGACGTACTGGAACCCCGTTCTGAAGAAGGGCGTCCAGCCCTTCGCGCGCGACCTCGCGTCGGCAGGCGGACTGGGCCTCATCACGCCGGACCTCATTCCCGAGGAGGCCGACGAGTGGATGCAGGTGTCCGACGAGCAGAACCTCGACCGGATCTTCCTGGTCGCGCCGTCGTCGACGCCCGAGCGGCTGGCCGCGACCGTCGAGGCCTCGCGCGGATTCGTCTACGCCGCCTCCACGATGGGGGTGACCGGCGCACGTGACGCCGTGTCGAACATGGCGCCGGAACTGGTCGCCCGCGTCAAGGAGGTATCCGACATCGCGGTCGGCGTTGGTTTGGGCGTGCGTTCGCGTGCGCAGGCGGCGGAGATCGGCGGCTACGCGGACGGGGTCATCGTCGGCTCGGCACTCGTGACCGCGCTGGCCAACGGGATCCCGGCGGTCAGGGCGCTGACCGAGGAACTGGCTGACGGAGTGCGACAAAGGATTACCGCGTGACCCTGACTGTTCTGGCCTACCTTCCCAGCCCCGACCAGGGAGTGTGGCATCTCGGCCCGTTCCCCATCCGGGCCTATGCGCTGTGCATCCTGGCGGGCATCGTCGCGGCGCTCATCCTCGGCGACCGCCGCTGGTCGGCCCGCGGCGGCGAGCCGGGCGTCATCTACGACATCGCGCTGTGGGCGGTCCCGTTCGGTCTGATCGGTGGCCGGCTCTATCACGTGCTCACCGACTGGACGACGTACTTCGGCGACGGCGGCAAGGGTTTCGGTGCGGCGCTGCGGATTTGGGACGGTGGCCTGGGTATCTGGGGTGCCGTCGCGTTGGGTGGCGTCGGTGCGTGGATCGGGTGCCGGCGGCGGGGGATACCGCTACCTGCGTTCGGCGACGCGATCGCGCCCGGCATCATCCTGGCCCAGGCCATCGGCCGGCTGGGCAACTACTTCAACCAGGAGCTGTACGGCAGGCCGACGACGCTGCCGTGGGGGCTGGAAGTCTACGAACGGCGTAACGCCGCGGGCTATCCCGACTCGTTGAACGGCGTGTCGACGGGGCAGCTGGTCGACGTCGTACACCCGACGTTCCTGTACGAATTGCTGTGGAACCTGCTGGTCTTCGGGCTCCTGCTGGTGATCGACAAGCGGTTCCGCATCGGTCACGGCCGGCTGTTCGCGCTGTACGTGGCCGGTTACTGCGTCGGCCGCTTCTGGATCGAGCTGATGCGTAGCGACTACGCGACGACGATCGGCGACACCGGAATCCGCGTCAACACCTTCACGTCGACGTTCGTGTTCATCGCGGCGGTGGTCTACGTCATGGTTGCCACGAAGGGCCGCGAGGAGCCGTGGACGCTGCGAGGCAAGGACACCGTGGCGGGTGGCGAGTCCGTGGTCGACGACGCCGGTGAGAACGTGACCGCGGCCGCCGCGACCAGTGGACTGGTCGCCGCTGCGGTGGTGGCAGGCAAGGAAGACGAACCCACCGCGTCCGGAGCCGGTGACAACGCCGACGACTTGCACGGCAAGAAGTCCGAGGCCGCTGCTGAGGCCGAGGATCTGGTCGAGCAGGTGGAGACCGCGTCGTCCGAGGACATCGCCGAGGCAGAGGCATTCGCCGAGGCAGGCGACGAGGCCGACGGCGCCGCCGTGGACGACGTCGAAACCAACCCCGAGGACGAGTTCGACGGCAAGAAGTCGGAGGCCGCTGCGGAGGCGGAGGATCTGGTCGAGCAGGTGGAGACCGCGTCGTCTGAGGACATCGCCGAAGCAGAGGCGTTCGCCGAGGCAGGCGACGAGGCCGATGACGCCGACAAGCCAGAAGCGGGTCTCGGCTCGGTAGACGGTGACGAAGTCATCGCTGCCGAAGGCGACGCCGCCGAGGTTCAGGAAGCGGCCGCAGAAGGTGCGTTCGAGGCCGAGGCGCTCGCCGCCGACCTGGGTGCCGAGGCCGACGCCGTCGCATCGACCGACGATCCTGCCGACGACGTGGAGTCGTTGGTCGAGGACGTGCCGGCCGAGGAAGCCGACCCCGGGTCCGACGCTCCCGAAGAGGGGCTCGGCTCGGTCGACGGCGACGAGGTCACTGCCGCGAAGGGCGACGCGGCCGAGGTACACGCGGCAGCGGTCACCGGTGCCGACGACGCCGAGACGCTTGCCGACGGGGTCCGCGACGAATCCGAGCCGGGCGAAGTCAGCTCGACCGACGCGGCTCCCGAGGAGGGGTTGGGTTCGGTCGACGGTGACGAGGTGACTGCCGCTGAGGGTGACGCCGGTGAGGTGCACGCGGCTGCGGTGGTTGGTGCGGATGAAGCCGAGTCGCTCGCTGATGACGTGGTAGGCGAGGACGAGTCTGAGTCGAGTGCCGCCGCTGAGGAGGGGTTGGGTTCGGTGGACGGTGACGAGGTCACTGCCGCCGAGGGTGACGCCGGTGAGGTGCACGAGGCTGCGGTGGTCGGTGCTGATGAGGCGGAGTCGTTGGCTGACGACGTGGCTGGCGAGAGTTCCAACGAGTCCGAGTCGAGTGCCGCTCCTGAGGAGGGGCTCGGCTCGGTCGACGGTGATGAAGTGACTGCTGCCGAGGGTGACGTCGATGAGGTGCACGAGGCCGCGGTGGTGGGTGCCGATGAGGCTGAGTCGTTGGCTGATGACGTCGCTGCCGAGAACGAGTCCGAGCCCGCTGCGTCATCAAGTGTTGACGAGTCCGACTCGAGTGCCGCTCCCGAGGAGGGGTTGGGCTCGGTCGACGGAGACGAGGTGACTGCTGCCGAGGGTGACGCCGGTGAGGTGCACGAGGCTGCGGTGGTCGGTGCCGATGAGGCCGAGTCGTTGGCTGATGACGTCGCAGCCGAGGACGAGTCCGAGCCCGCTGCGTCATCCAATGTTGACGAGCCTGAGTCGAGTGCCGCTCCTGAGGAGGGGCTCGGCTCGGTCGACGGTGACGAGGTGTCTGCCGCTGAGGGTGACGCCGAGGAGGTGCACGAGGCCGCGGTGGTGGGTGCCGATGAGGCTGAGTCGTTGGCTGATGACGTCGCAGCCGAGAACGAGTCCGAGCCCGCTGCGTCATCAAGTGTTGACGACCCCGAGTCGAGTGCCGCTCCCGAGGAAGGTCTCGGCTCGGTCGACGGTGACGAGGTGACTGCCGCCCAGGGTGACGCCGAAGAGGCGCACGACGCTGCGGTGGCTGGGGAAGAGGACGCCAAGACGCTCGCCGGTGACACCACGACGCCTGTCGCCCCCGCACCGCCTACGACTGGACGGACCCGTCGACGTTGGTGGCAGCGCAACCGCGGCTGATCGATCTTCGACCCCTGAGCGCCACCCCGGTCTGGCATGCTGGGCCGCATGACTGAACCGCAGTTCGGGGGCCGCGAGGATGGAACTCCGTCGACCCCGCCCCCGCCGCCGCCGGGTTACTCCCAGCAGGACCAGACCCAGCAGGGCTTCTCCCAGCCGGGCTACCCCCAGCAGGGGTACCCGCAGCAGCAGGGGTACCCGCAGCAGGGCTACGGACAGCAGTACCCGCCGCCACCGGTAGGCGGCTACCACGACCCGGTGGCCCCATACGGCAGGCATCCCGTCACCGGCGAGCCGTACTCGGAGAAGTCCAAGCTCGTAGCTGGACTGCTGCAGCTCGTCGGGCTCGTCGGCCTCGTCGGAATCGGCCGGATCTACCTGGGCTACACCAAGCTCGGCGTGATCCAGATCGTCGTCGGCCTCCTCACCTGCGGCATCGCGGCCGTGGTGTGGGGCATCATCGACGCCGTGCTGATCCTGACCGACAAGGTCCGCGACCCGGAGGGCCGCCCGCTCCGCGATGGCACCTAGGGCGGGCACTCGCCTCACGCGGGGTCACGTCGCGGTCGGTGCCGCGGCGCTCGTCACCGGCGGGCTGGCCTACGTCGGGCTCGCGGATCCGCACCGTCCCGGCTTCCTCTTCCCGCCCTGCCCGTTCAAGGCATTGACGGGACTGGAGTGCCCGGGCTGCGGTGGCATCCGCATGACCCACGACGTCCTGCACGGCGACCTCGCGGCCGCGGTCACCGACAACGTCTTCGCGTTCGTCGGGTTGCCATTGCTGGCGGTGTGGCTGCTGGTGCGGTGGCGTCGCGGCCAGAGGTTGATGCCCGTGGCGGCCATGGTGACGATCGCCGTCGCTGCGATCGTGTGGACCGTGGTGCGCAATCTGCCCGGGTTTCCGCTGGTACCAACGTTCGTCACAGGGTAGACCTGACAGTGCGCTGATAGAATCGGCACTCGGGCCGCTGTAGTCCCGGAAATCAATTTTCCGGACTGCGGAGGTACTCCTCGATGCTGTTCTCGGCATTTCCCCAGGCGCAGGGTCTGTACGACCCGGAGCACGAATCCGACTCGTGCGGCGTCGCCATGGTCACCGACATCAAGGGTCGCCGCTCGCACGGCATCGTCGCCAACGGCCTGCTGGCTCTCGAGCACCTCGATCACCGCGGCGCTGCCGGCGCCGAGACCAACAGCGGCGACGGCGCAGGCATCCTCATGCAACTGCCCGTCGACCTGCTGAGGGAGGTCGTCGACTTCGAACTGCCGCCACCGGCTGCAGACGGCACCAACGCCTTCGCCGCCGGTGTCTGCTTCCTTCCGATGGACCCCACCCAACGGGCCGCGGCGATGCGGCGCGTAGAGGGGATCGCCGACGACGAGGGCCTCGTCGTCCTCGGCTGGCGCTCGATGCCGGTCGACCCCGACGGTGCAGACCTGGGGGAGACCGCCCGAGGATGCATGCCGCACATGGCGCAGTTCTTCGTCACCGCGCCCGAGGTCGACGGAAAGCGGCTCGGCGGAATCGATCTCGACCGGCGCGTGTACCCGTTGCGCAAGCGGGCCGGCCACGTGCCGAGCGACGAAGACGCCGGAACCGGCGTCTACTTCACCGGTCTGTCGAGCCGCACCATGACCTACAAGGGCATGCTCACCACGAAGCAGCTGCCCCTGTTCTTCACCGACCTGCGCGACGAACGCTGCACCAGCGCCATCGCGATCGTGCACAGCCGCTTCTCGACCAACACGTTCCCGTCCTGGCCGCTGGCCCACCCGTTCCGGTTCGTCGCGCACAACGGCGAGATCAACACCGTCCGCGGCAACCGCAACCGGATGCACGCCAGGGAGGCGATGCTGTCGAGTCCTCTCATCGGCGGCGACCTGGCGCGGCTCTCGCCGATCTGTACGCCCGACGCGTCGGACTCCGCGTCGTTCGACCAGGTGCTCGAGCTGCTGCACCTCGGTGGTCGCAGCCTGCCGCACGCGGTGATGCTGATGATCCCCGAGGCGTGGGAGAACAACACCGCGATGGACCCCGCGCGCCGGGCGCTGTGCCAGTTCAACTCGTCGATCATGGAACCGTGGGACGGGCCCGCCTGCGTCACGTTCACCGACGGCACCGTCGTCGGAGCGGTGCTGGACCGCAACGGGTTACGGCCCGGGCGGTGGTGGCGCACCATCGACGACCGGATCATCCTCGCCAGCGAGAGCGGCGTACTGCCCATCCCTTCGGCCGAGATCGTCGCCAGGGGCAGGCTCGAGCCGAACACGATGTTCCTCGTCGACACCGCGGCCGGACGGATCATCTCCGACGCGGAGATCAAGGCCGAGATCGCGGCCGACCATCCGTACGACGAATGGTTGCACGCCGGCCTGCTCGACGTCGCGACCCTGCCCGATCGCGTCAGGATGCAACCCGACCACGACTCGGTGGTGCGCCGTCAGATCGCCTTCGGCTACAGCGAAGAGGATCTACGAATCCTGTTGACGCCCATGGCCGCATCGGGCGGTGAACCGCTCGGCTCGATGGGTACCGACACCCCCGCAGCCGTGCTGTCGCAGCGTTCCCGGCTGCTCTACGACTACTTCGTCGAGATGTTCGCCCAGGTCACCAACCCGCCGCTGGACGCGATCCGCGAGGAGATCGTGACGTCGATGGCCCGGGTGATGGGCCCCGAGCACAACCTGCTCGAGCCGACGCCCGCGTCGTGCCGGCAGATCCTGCTGCGCTGGCCGGTTCTCGACAACGACGAAGTGAACCGGATCGTCCACATCAACGACGACGGCGACCACCCCGGATTCCAGACCGCGGTACTGCGTGCGCTGTACGACGTCGAACGCGGCGGCGAAGGGCTGACCGACGCGCTGGAGGACCTCCGCCTGCGTGCGTCGGAGGAGATCGCCCGCGGCGCCCGCACATTGGTCATCTCGGACCGGGACTCCGACCACACCCGCGCGCCGATTCCATCCCTGCTCGCGGTGTCGGCCGTGCACCACCACCTGGTCCGGACCAAGGAGCGCACCACCGTCGCCCTGGTGGTCGAGAGCGGCGATGCCCGCGAGGTGCACCACATCGCGCTGCTCATCGGCTTCGGCGCGGCAGCGGTCAACCCGTACCTGGCGTTCGAGTCGATCGAGGACCTCATCCGCGAGGGCGAGCTGACCGGCATCGAGACCAAGACCGCGGTCCGCAATTACCTCAAGGCGCTCGGCAAGGGCGTGATGAAGGTGATGAGCAAGATGGGCATCTCCACCGTCGCGTCCTACACCGGCGCACAGGCCTTCGAGGTGGTGGGCATCGACCGGGAGGTGGTCGACGAGTACTTCACCGGCACCCCGGGCAGGCTCGGCGGCATCGGTCTCGACGTCGTCGCCGAGGAGGTCAAGCTGCGCCACCGGCGCGCCTACCCGGAGAATCCCACCGAGCGCGTGCACCGGCGGCTGGAGGTCGGCGGCGAGTACGCCTTCCGGCGTGAAGGCGAACTGCATCTGTTCACCCCCGAAACCGTGTTCCTGCTGCAGCATTCGACGCGCACCGGCCGCGACGAGGTCTTCGCGCAGTACACCGACGAGGTCGACCGGCTGTCCCGTGAGGGCGGAACGCTGCGCGGGCTGTTCGAATTGAAGAAGGGTCAGCGGCCGCCGGTGCCGCTCGACGAGGTCGAGTCGGTGGAGTCGATCTGCACCCGGTTCAACACCGGCGCCATGAGCTACGGGTCGATCTCCGCCGAGGCGCACGAGACCATGGCGATCGCCATGAACCAGATCGGTGGCCGCTCCAACTCCGGGGAGGGCGGCGAGGACGTCGACAGGCTCTACGACCCGCGCCGTCGCAGTGCGGTCAAGCAGGTCGCGTCCGGTCGGTTCGGCGTGACCAGCGACTACCTGGTCAACGCCTCGGACATCCAGATCAAGATGGCCCAGGGCGCCAAACCCGGTGAGGGTGGCCAACTTCCGGGCTACAAGGTGTACCCGAGCATCGCCAAGACCCGGCACTCCACGCCCGGCGTCGGACTGATCTCGCCGCCGCCGCACCACGACATCTACTCGATCGAGGACTTGGCGCAACTGATCCACGATCTGAAGAACGCGAACGATCAGGCCCGCATCCACGTCAAGCTGGTCAGCTCCGTCGGCGTCGGAACGGTCGCGACCGGGGTGTCCAAGGCGCACGCCGACGTCGTGCTCATCTCCGGCTGGGACGGCGGCACCGGTGCGGCGCCGCTGACCTCGCTCAAGCACGCGGGCCTGCCCTGGGAGATCGGATTGGCCGACGCCCAGCAGACTCTGGTGCTCAACGGGCTGCGCGACAGGATCACCGTGCAGGCCGACGGCGGCATGCGCACCGCACGCGACGTGATCGTCGCCGCCCTGCTCGGGGCCGAGGAGTTCGGCTTCTCCACCGCACCGCTGGTGGTGGCCGGCTGCATCATGATGCGGGTCTGTCACCTCGACACCTGCCCGGTGGGCGTGGCCACGCAGAACCCCGAGCTACGCGCCCGCTTCAACGGCAAGCCGGAGTTCCTGGTCAATTTCTTCCGCTTCATTGCCCAGGGCGTGCGGGAGTACCTCGCGGAGTTGGGCTTCCGCAGCATCGACGAGGCCGTCGGGCAGGCCGACGCGCTGGACACCGCTGTCGGCGTCGCCCACTGGAAGAGCAAGGGGCTGGATCTGAGCCCGATCTTCGCGATGCCGAAGAACGCGCACGGCGAGCAGCTCACCCAGCGCCGGAAGGTCAAGGACCAGTACCACGCACTGGACCAGGCGCTGGACAAGACGCTGATCGCGCTGGCCGAGGGCGCACTGGAGGACGCCCACCCGGTGCGGCTGGATCTACCGGTGCGCAACGTCAACCGCACGGTGGGCACCATGCTCGGCGCCGAGGTCACGCGGCGCTACGGCGCCCAGGGCCTGCCGACCGACACGATCCACGTCACGCTCACCGGGTCGGCGGGGCAGTCGATCGGTGCCTTCCTGCCACCGGGCGTCACGATCGAACTCATCGGCGACGCCAACGACTACGTCGGCAAGGGACTCTCGGGCGGGCACATCGTCGTCCGCCCGCCGGAGGACGTGCTGTTCATCCCCGAGGAGAACGTCATCGCGGGCAACACCCTGCTCTACGGTGCGACCTCGGGTGAGGTCTACTTGCGCGGACGGGTGGGGGAGCGCTTCTGCGCCAGGAACTCCGGCGCGGTCGCGGTCGCCGAAGGCGTCGGCGACCATGCCTGCGAGTACATGACCGGCGGCCGCGTGGTCGTGCTCGGCCCGACCGGCCGCAACATGGCGGCAGGCATGTCCGGCGGCATCGCCTACGTGCTCGGGCTGGACCCGGCCGACGTCAACCCCGCGATGGTCGAGTTGCAGCGTCCCGAGTCCGAGGACCTCGAGTGGCTGTGCCAGACCGTCACCGCGCACGCGCACCTCACCGGGAGCACGGTGGCCAAGTCGCTGCTGTCGGACTGGCCAAGGCGCAGTGCGCAGTTCACCAAGATCATGCCCACCGACTACCAACGCGTGCTGCAGGCGACCCGGATGGCCAAGGCCGAGGGACGCGACGTGGACGCGGCGATCATGGAGGCGACCCGTGGCTGACCCCACCGGATTCCTGAAGGTGCCCAAGGTCGATGCGCCCAAGCGGCCCGTCGACGAACGCGTCGGCGACTGGCACGAGGTCTACGAGCGCCAGGACCCCAAGGACCGTGAGCGGGAGGTGTCCGAGCAGGCGCGGCGCTGCATGGACTGCGGAATCCCGTTCTGCCACTCGGGTACTGCCGGTTGTCCGCTGGGCAACCTGATCCCCGAGTGGAACGACCTGGTGCGGCGGGGCCGGTGGGATGCTGCGAGCGATCGCCTGCACGCCACGAACAACTTCCCCGAGTTCACCGGGCGGCTGTGTCCGGCGCCGTGCGAGTCGGCGTGCGTACTCTCGATCGGCGAGGACACCACCGGTGGCGCCGTCACCATCAAGCGCATCGAGAACACCATCGCCGACCAGGCGTGGCGGCTCGGTCTGGTGGAGCCGCAGCCCGCCGCGATCGCCACCGGCCGCAGCGTGGCCGTGGTCGGTTCGGGCCCGGCGGGTCTGGCTGCCGCACAACAGCTCACGCGTGCAGGCCATCACGTCACGGTCTACGAGCGCGACAACAGGATCGGCGGGCTGCTGCGCTACGGCATCCCGGAGTACAAGCTGGAGAAGTCGACACTCGATCGCCGTCTCGCCCAGATGCGCGCCGAGGGCACCCGCTTCGTCACCGAGTGCGAGGTCGGCGTCGACCTGAGCGTCGAGGCGCTGCGCGGCCAGCACGACGCGGTGGTGCTCGCAGTCGGCGCGCTGCGGGCGCGCGACAACCTGGTCGAGGGTCGGGAACTGCGCGGGGTGCATCTCGCGATGGACCACCTGGTGCCCGCGAACAAGCAGTGCGAGGGCGACGGCGAGTCGCCCATCTCCGCCAAGGGCAAGCACGTGGTGATCATCGGCGGCGGCGATACGGGGGCCGACTGTCTCGGCACGGCCCACCGGCAAGGGGCCATCTCGGTGACCCAGCTCGACTACAACCCCGAGCCACCAGGACAGCGCGACGAGTCACGCTCCCCGTGGCCCACGTGGCCGCTGGTGCTGCGCGCACGGCTGTCCCCGGCCCACGACGAGGGGGGTGCCCGCCGCTACGAGGTGGCCGTGCAGCGCTTCGTGGGTGACGACGACGGGAACCTGCGCGCGCTCCAGATCGCGGAGGTCAAGGTGCAGCGGGACGCGGAGGGCCGCCGGATCGTCACCCCGGTCGGCGAGCCGATCGAGATTCCGTGCGACCTGGCGCTGCTGGCCATCGGCTTCGAGGGCGTCGAGCACATGGCGTTGCTCGACGGGCTGGGCTTGACGCTGAACGGGCGTGGCGCGCTGCCGTGCGGGTCGGATTGGCAGACCGAGGCCCCGGGGGTGTTCGTGTGCGGGGACGCCCATCGTGGGGCGTCGCTGATCGTGTGGGCCATCGCCGAGGGCCGCAGCGCGGCGCACGCGGTCGACGCGTACCTCATGGGCGAGTCCGAGCTTCCTGCGCCGGTCAGGCCGGGCGCGCTTCCGCTAGCCGTCATCTGAATCGATTAGGGACTATGCTCACCAGACGTGAGTAGACGCGGAAAGATCGTCTGTACCCTTGGTCCGGCCACAGGCACCGACGAGATGGTGAAGTCCCTCGTCGAGGTGGGCATGGACGTCGCCCGGCTCAATTTCAGCCATGGTGACCACGCCGACCACGAAGCCAACTACAACCGCGTGCGCAGCGCGTCGGACGCCACGGGGCGTGCCGTCGGCATACTGGCCGACCTGCAGGGACCCAAGATCCGGCTGGGCCGGTTCGCCACGGGCGCCACGCTGTGGACCGCAGGCGAGACGGTGCGGATCACCGTCGACGACTTCATGGGCACCCACGACCGGGTGTCCACCACCTACAAGCAGCTCGCCAACGATGCCTCGCCCGGTGACCGCCTGCTGATCGACGACGGCAACGTCGGCTGCGTCGTCGAGCACATCGACGGAAACGACGTGGTGTGCACCGTCACGGAGGGCGGACGGGTCAGCAACAACAAGGGCCTGTCGCTGCCCGGCATGAACGTCTCGGTGCCCGCCATGTCGGAGAAGGACATCGCCGACCTGGAGTTCGCGCTGCAGCTCGGCGTCGACCTGGTGGCGCTGTCGTTCGTCCGCTCGCCGTCGGACATCGAACTCGTCCACGAGGTCATGGACCGCGTTGGCCGCCGCGTGCCCGTGATCGCCAAGCTCGAGAAGCCCGAGGCCATCGCGGACCTCGAAGCCGTCGTCCTCGCGTTCGACGCGATCATGGTGGCCCGCGGCGACCTCGGCGTGGAGCTGCCCCTGGAGGCGGTGCCGCTGGTCCAGAAGCGGGCGATTCAGATGGCGCGCGAGAACGCCAAGCCGGTGATCGTCGCCACCCAGATGCTGGAGTCGATGATCGAGCACTCCCGCCCCACCCGGGCCGAGGCGTCCGACGTCGCCAACGCCGTCCTCGACGGCGCCGACGCGGTGATGCTGTCGGGCGAGACGTCGGTGGGCAAGTACCCGCTGGAGGCCGTCCGCACGATGGCCCGGATCGTCACCGCCGTCGAGGAGAACTCGACGGCTGCTCCGCCGTTGACGCACGTGCCGCGCACCAAGCGGGGCGTCATCTCGTACGCGGCGCGCGACATCGGCGAGCGGCTCGACGCCAAGGCGCTGGTGGCGTTCACCCAGTCCGGCGACACGGTCAAGCGGCTGGCCCGGCTGCACACGCCGCTGCCGCTGCTGGCGTTCACGCCGTTGCCCGAGGTGCGCAGCCAGCTTGCGCTGACGTGGGGCACCGAGACGTTCATCGTTCCGCACATGCAGACCACCGACGGCATGATCCGGCAGGTCGACGAGTCGCTGCTGTCACTGGGCCGCTACAAGCGCGGCGACCTGGTGGTCATCGTCGCAGGTGCCCCTCCCGGCACAGTAGGCTCGACCAACCTGATCCACGTGCACCGGATCGGCGAGGACGACCACGCGTAACGAGTGATCCCAGGAGGCCCTTCGGTTGTCAGGCCCTTCGTCGTCCGGCCCCGAGGCCCCCGTCGGTGACCCGTCGCATCCCGACTTCCTGGAGTTGCTGCGGGTCCTCGCCCTGACCCGCGTCGGTGACGACGCGTTCACCGGGTCGCACCCCAGCAAGAACCCCGTTCGGACGTTCGGTGGCCAGATGATGGCGCAGGCGTTCGTGGCGGCCAGCCGCACGGTGGATGCCCGGCTGCCGCCGAGTGCCCTGTCGATGCACTTCATCGCCGGCGGCGATCCCGAGGTGGACCTCGAGTTCACGGTGGTCCGTCTGCGCGACGAGCGGCGCTTCGCCAACCGTCGCGTCGACGTGACCCAGGGTGGCCTGCTGCTGGGGTCGGCTCTGGTGTCGCACCTGTCCGGCGGGCGTGGCCTCGAACACGACGTCGACGTTCCCGACGTCGCGCCCCCACACGACCTGCCGGGGATCGACGATCTGCTGCGCGGGTACGAGGAGACGGTGCCGCACTTCGCGAACGCGTTGCGGCCGATCGAGTGGCGCTACACCAACGACCCGGCGTGGGTCATGCGCGATCGCGGCGGGAGCCTCGCGCACAACCGGGTGTGGATGAAGTCGCAGGGCGCGATGCCAGCCGACCCCGTGCTGCACGCCGCGGCGCTGGTGTACTCGTCGGACACGACCGTGCTCGATTCGATCATCACCACCCACGGGTTGTCGTGGGGCTTCGACCGCATCTTCGCCGTCACGATGAACCACTCGGTGTGGTTCCACCGCCCGATCCGGTTCGACGACTGGGTGCTCTACTCGACGGTGTCGCCGGTGGCCGCGGAATCCCGCGGACTGGGCACCGGGCACTTCTTCGACGAGTCCGGACGCGTGCTCGCCACCGTCGTCCAGGAGGGCATCGTCAAGTACTTCCCCGAGCGCTAGCGCGACGGGGTGGTGCTGAACTGGCCGTCGACCCGATCGGTGAGTTGGTCGATGCACCCGTCGAGCGCCTGCTGGTCCGACCCGGCGCGGGACACGCAGTCGAGGTAGTCGGTCCCACCGACTTCCCGGAACACGCCGGCCCACACCGCGATGAAGGCCAGCGAGACGACGACGGCCACGGCGCCCAGCACGATGCCGGCCACCGCTATTCCGCCGTTGTTCGCCTCGCCCCGCTTGACGCGGCCGCGGGCGACGATGCCGATGATCACGGCGGCGACACCGAACACGACGCCGCCGAGCACCGACCAGAACGACAGCAGCCCGACGATGCCCAAGACGAGTGCGGTGATCCCCAAGCCGTTGCGCGGCGCCACCGGCGGCGATCCGTACTGGTACGGGTAGCCCCCGTAGCCGGGGTATGGCTGTTGCGGCGGTGGCGGCGGCGGATATCCGCCCGGATACCCGGTCATGCCTGCCGAGAATACGCGTCGCGGCCCACCGTCACGACGGGACAGCATGCCTCGTCGGGCAGTTGATGCGTCGCGACGACCACTGCGCGGTCGGCGGAGAACAGGGCACCCGGTGTCAGCAGATCCATCGTGATGCGCTGTGCGGCGGCGGCATCGAGGTGCTCGGTCGGCTCGTCGAGCAGCACGATCGGGAAGTCCGACACCAACGCCCGGGCCAGCAGCAGTCGCCTGCGCTGTCCGGCGGAGACGGCCGCTGCGCCGCCGTGCAGCACGGTGGCGAGGCCATCGGGAAGGCCGTCGACCCAGGCCCGGAGTCCGACGGCGTCGAGCGCGGCGTGCAGTTCTGCGTCGGTCGCGTTCCCGCGCGCGACGAGCAGGTTGTCCCGCACCGTCGTGTCGAACAGGTGGGCGTCCTCGGGGAAGAAGCCCGCCTCGCCGGAAACCCGGTGTGCTTCCGCGATCGCCAGCAGCAGCGTAGTCTTGCCCGCGCCGCTGGGACCGACGACCGCGAGGCGGTCACCGGCGACCACGTCGGGTGCCGCAACGGCGGGCCGCTGACGGGTGGGCTGGGGTGCGGTGAGGTCGGTGAGGCGCTGCAGGGCGATGCGTGCCCGCACCAGGTGGACGGCGGCGGCGGGCAGTGCCGTCGTCGCCTCGAATGCCGACAGCGGCAGCAGGACGAGGATCGCCGCCGTGGTCGGTGCCAACGTGGACCCCAGCGACAGTGCAGCGACGATCGCGCCGAGCACGCTGGCTCCGATGGCGAGGATCGGCGCAGCGGCGGCCGCGGCAGCGGGAAGGGCGGCGCGATCGGATGCTGCACCCCAATCGCGTTGACTGCGTTCGCATTCGGCGACGACGTGGTCGAGGCGGCCCGCGACCCGCAGCTCGGGCCCGTGGTCCAGCGCGAGCATCGCCGCGGTGTCCCGGGCCGACCGGTGTTCGGCCGCGACGTCCTCCTCGGCTGCTGCGGCGCGGGCGGACAGCCACGGTGCGAGGCACCCCGCCACCGCGAGGCTGACGGCCAGCACCAGCGCCGCACCGACGGAGATCAACGCCAGCGCGGCCACCGCGGCCGTCGAGAGGACCGCGGCGACCACGATCGGAAGCACGGATCTGACCAGTACGTCCGACAATTCGTCGACCGACCCGCCCAGCCGCGACGCGAGTTCACCGCCGTGCCAGCGCATGACCGTCTCGCTGGGCGCGTGGGCGAGTCGGCGGTACAGGCGGGTACGTGCCGAACCGGCGGCACACAGCGCGGTGTCGTGGGTGGCGAGTCGCTCGCAATAGCCGAGGACACCGCGTGAGATGCCCAGTGCGCGTACGGCGACCACCGCCACCGTGAGGTCCAGCACCGACGGCATCTGCCACGCCCTGGCGATGAGCCAGGCCGACACCGCTGCCAGCCCCAGCGCGCTGCCGAGCGACGCCACGCCGAGTGCGGCAGCGGCCGCCAGCCGGGGCAGCCGGGGACGCAGCAGGTCGAATGCCGTCGCGGTCAAGCGGACCGGGGACACGTCAGTGGTGGACAAGGACCTCACCTCCAACCTGGACGACGTGATCGCCGATGGCCTTGACCTCGTCGCGGTGGCCGACGACGACGACGGTCGCTCCCGCGCGTGCGCGGTCCACGATCGCGGCCAACACCCGCGCCTCGCAGGCAGCGTCCAGGTGCGACGTCGGTTCGTCGAGCAGCAACACCGGCGCGGAGGAGCCGAGTGCGCGGGTCAGGCCGAGCCGCTGGCGCTGCCCGAGTGACAGCCCGACGCCGTTGCGTCCGACGGGAGTGTCGAGCCCATCCGGCAGCTCGGCGAGCACCTCGTCGAAACCCGATGCCGCGCAGGCCGATGCGATGTCCTCGAGTGGTCCGAACAGTTCCAGGTTCTCTCGAATCGTGCCCGGGATCAGCACCGGTCGCTGCGCGAGCCAGGCCACCCTGGCCCACCACGCGGCGCGGTCGAGTGTGGTGACGTCGCACCCGTCGATCAGCACGCGGCCGGAAGTCGGCGGGGTCAGTCCGAGGATCGCCTGCAGCACGGTGCTCTTGCCCGCACCGTTGGGTCCGGCGAGCACGGTCACCGCCGCGGGTGGCAGGTCGGCGTCGAGGCCGTGGGGCGCCAGTCCGTCACGGCCGGCGACGCTCAGGTCGTCGAGGCGGACGTGTACCGCGGCGCCGGGGACGGTGCAGTCCCCGGCGGAGGGCTGGGGGAGTTCGGCGAGCAGGGCGCGTGCCCGCTCCAGTGCGGTCTTGCCGTCCTGAGCGGCGTGGAATTCGGTGCCGACGCGGCGCAGCGGCCAGAAGACCTCGGGGGCCAGCACCAGCGCGGTGAGCGCGTCGGCGAGCGCCACCTCGCCGAACACCAGACGCAGCCCCACGCTGACCGCGACCAGCGCGACGCCCAGGGTGGCGAGGAGTTCGAGGACGAGTGACGACAGGAACGCGATCCGCAGGGTGGCCAGCGCCGAGCGTCGGTGGGCATCGCCGAGTTCCGCGATGCGCACCGCAGGGCCGTCGGCGCGGCTGAGCGCGCGCAGCGTGGGGATGCCGGCGACGAGGTCGAGCAGCCGGGACTGCAGCGTGCCCATCGCGGCGAGTGACGCCGCCGACCGGTCCCGGGTGACGAGGCCGATCAGCACCATGAACAACGGGATGAGCGGCAGCGCGACGAGGACGATGACCGCGGATTGCAGGTCGTACCAGGCGATCGCGACGACCGCGGCCGGGGTGACGATCGCCGCGAGCACGACGGCAGGCAGGAACCGGGTGAAGTACGGGCGCAGGCCGTCGAGGCCGTGCGTCACCAGGACTGCGGCATCGTCGCGGACCTCGGCGAGGCGCCGGGGTGGCAGCGCCGTGACCCGTGCGAGCACGTCGCGGTTGAGTTCGGCGATGGTCGCCGTGGCGCCGTGCTGGCTCAGCCTGGCCTGGGCCCACTGGGCGGCTGCACGGACGAGCCACAGCGCGGACAGCAGCGCCATCGCCGGCCACCAGTGATCGAGGGTGCGGCTCGGCGGGTCCGTGACGATCCCCGCGACGACGTGTGCCAGCGTGACGGCGCCTGCGATGGCGCTGGCCGCGATGACGGTTCCGCAGCCCACCGACGCGGCGATGTGTCGCCGCATGGCGGGGGAGTAGGTCGCCGGTGTCATCGCGTGCGCCGTGACAGCCCGATGGGGTCGGGTATCCGCTCGGCCGAGATCCGTTGCCGGAACACCCAGTACGTCCATCCCTGGTAGCCGATCACCAACGGCGTGATGAGCAGTGCCGCCCACGACATGATGGTCAGCGTGTACGGCGCCGACGACGCGTTGTCCACGGTCAGACTCCACGCCGGATCGAGTGACGAGGGGATCACGTTCGGGTAGAGCGAGCCGAAGAGCAGGATCACGACGGAGGCGACCACCGCGGCCGTGCAGGCGAATGCCCAGCCGTCGCTGCCGCGTCCCCACACCAGCATCACGGCGGTCAGCTGCGCGGCCACCGCGATGCCGAACGCCAGCCAGGTCCAGTCCTTGCCGTAGAACACCTGCGTCCACAGGCCGAAGCCGGCGACGACGACCGTCACCGGGAGGCCGAGCAGCGCGGCGAAGTGCGTAGCCCGAACGCGCACGGCGCCTTCGGTCTTCAGGCGGATGAACACCGCACCGTGGAACGCGAACAGGCCCGCGGTCGCCAGCCCGCCCAGCAGCGTGTAGCCGTTCAGCAGGTCGGTGACCCCGAGGTGCATCTGCTCGTCGGCGTCGACGGGAAGCCCGCGCACGATCGCGGCGAACGCCACGCCCCACAGCACGGCGGGTAGCCACGATCCGACCGCGATGGCGCCGTCGGCCCAGCTGCGCCAGCGGGGGTCGTCGATCTTGCCGCGCCACTCGATGGCGCAGACCCGCACGATCATGCCGAGCAGGATTGCGAGCAGGGGCAGGTAGAGGCTGGAGAACAGGGTGGCGTACATCGCCGGGAACGCGGCGAACATGGCGCCGCCCGCGGTGATCAGCCAGACCTCGTTGCCGTCCCACACCGGTCCGATGGTGTTGAGCACGGCCCGCTGGTGCCGTTCGCGGTCGTCGGCATCGCCACCAGGTTCGGTGTTCGAGCCGCCGAACCACCGCATGAGCATGCCGACGCCGAAGTCGAAGCCCTCGAGCACGAAGAAGCCGAGGAACAGTGCGGCCAGGGCGATGAACCAGAAGTCCTGAAGTGCCATGTCGTGCTCCTAGTACGCGAACGACAGTGGAGCGACGGCGTCGTCCCCCGGTGGCGCGGGCGGGGTGGGTTCGGCGTCGTGCTCGAGCGGACCCTCGACCACGTACCGGCGGATGAGCCAGAACCAGATCACCGCGAGCACCGCGTAGAGCGCGGTGAACAGGATCAGCGACGTCAGCACTAGACCGACCGAGTGTCCCGACACGCCTTGGGCGACGGTCAGTCGCAGGTCCTGGTCGCCGGTCGGGTTGGGCACCACCACCCAGGGCTGCCGTCCCATCTCGGTGAAGATCCAGCCTGCGCTGTTGGCGAGGAACGGCGTGGGCAGGGTGAGCAGTCCGAACGTCGCGAACCACCGCTGCCTGGGGAGGCGCCCGCGGCGGGTGAGCCAGAGCGCGACGACCGCGAACAGCGCGGGTACCGCGAGCAGGCCAATCATCGCGCGGAACGACCAGTAGGTGACGAACAGGTTCGGCCGGTAGTCGCCGGGACCGAACTGGGTCTCGTAGCGCTCCTGCAGATCCTTGACGCCTTCGAGCGTGACGCCCTCGAACTGGCCCTGCGCCAGGAAGGGCAGTACGTAGGGCACCTCGATGAGATGGGTCACGCTGTCGCAGTTGTTGTGCCTGCCGACGGTGAGGATGGAGAAGTCCGGGTCGGTCTCGGTGTGGCACAGCGATTCCGCAGACGCCATCTTCATCGGCTGCTGCTCGAACATGAGCTTGCCCTGCACGTCGCCGGTATAGGCCAGCGCACCCGCGGAGACGAGGGCGACGAGGCAGCCCATGATGGTTGCGGGACGGTACATCGTCCGCGCCTGCTCGCGGTCGAGTGTGCGCACCAGCCACCAGGCGCACACGGCCGCGACGAACGTCCCGGCAGTGAGGAACGCACCCGCCACTGCGTGCGAGAACGCAGCCGTGGCGGTGTTGTTGGTGAACAGAGCGACGATGCTGGTGAGTTCGGCTCTACCCGTCTCCGGGTTCACCCGTGCGCCGACCGGGTGCTGCATCCAGGAGTTCGCCGCGATGATGAAGAACGCCGATGCGTTCACGGCGATCGCGACGATCCAGATGCAGGCCAGGTGGACCAGCCGGTGCAGCCTGGTCCAGCCGAATATCCAGAGCCCGATGAAGGTCGACTCGAAGAAGAACGCGACCAGCCCCTCCATCGCCAGGGGGGCGCCGAAGACGTCGCCGACGAATCGGGAGTACTCGCTCCAGTTCATCCCGAACTGGAACTCCTGCACGATGCCGGTGGCGACGCCGAGCGCGAAGTTGATCAGGAACAGCTTGCCGAAGAACTTCGTGAGTCGGTACCACGCCGGGTTGCCGGTGATGACCCACGCGGTCTGCATCGCCGCGATCAGTGGTGCCAGTCCGATGGTCAGCGGAACGAAGATGAAGTGGTAGACGGTCGTGATGCCGAACTGCCATCGAGAGACGTCGAGCGCGTCCATGTGCACCTCTTTCGGGGCCCCGTTGCCCTACCTACGACACATCGTAGTAGGCGCGGGCCGCGGGTCCCAGGAAAGTGGCGAACGCCTCTTCTAGCTGGTGGTGTCCTTCGCAGGCGGTGCGTCGGGGCTGGGCGCGACCGGGTCGGAGGCCACCGGCGCGGAGGTGGTGGGAGACACCGGGTGCGCCCCGGTGTGGGCCCCGACGTGGTGCAGTGCGTTCGTCGTGCGCCGGATGCCGATGGCGGCGACCACTTCGAACAACCCGATGACGATCAGCGAGATACCGACCGCCAGCGCCAGTGTCTCCATTGACGTCAGCGGCGAGGCGAGTACGACCACGCCCGCGATCAGGCTGATGACGCCGACGAACACGTTCCAGGCACGCCCGGGCAGCGTCGGGTCGCTGATCGCCGAGATCGTCGTGGCGACGCCACGGAAGATGAAGCCGATCGCGATCCAGATCGCCATCAGCAGGACGGCGTCGTACAGGTGCCGGAACGCCAGCACGGCCAAGATCAGCGATGCCGCGCCGCTGATGAACAGCAGCACGCGCCCGCCCGCCGCCACGTCGAGGCTGAATGCGAACACCACCTGCTGGATGCCGGTGATGAGGAGATAGGCGCCGAAGAAGATGGCCGCGACGGCGATCGAGATGTCCGGCCACGCGACCACCGCGATGCCGAGGGCGATTGCCAACACGCCCGAGACGAGAGCCGATTTCCACAGGTGGGGCAACAGACTTGGGCCCGCGTGGGTTGTCATGCCCGCAGTGTTCCACAGGGTCATCGGGGGAGGGCCGATTCGCGTTCGTACACGCCCGTAGCGGGCGATAACGCCGTCACCGACTACCGAAGGTCGTTAATGTTCCGTTACCGGCCATGCGTGCTGGCTCAACGGTCGTTAACCTCCTCCGCTGGAGGGGACGACGACGGCCCGACGAAGAAAGAAGAGGCAACTCGTGTCAGTTGGAAAGATGTGGCGCCTTGCCGCGGCGGTCGCCGCGAGCGGCGCACTGATCGTTTCCGGGTGTTCGTCGAGCACCGACAGTGCAGGACCGTCGACGAGCACGACTGCGGCGAATGCCAGCAAGGTCGACGAGATCGCCAACACCGTTCCCGAGGACATCAAGTCCTCCGGCAAGCTCATCGTCGGTGTGAACATCCCGTACGCGCCCAACGAGTTCAAGGACGAGACCGGCAAGATCGTCGGCTTCGACGTCGACCTGATGAACGCGATCGCCGCCACGCTCGGTCTGACCCCCGAGTACCGCGAGGCGGACTTCGCCAAGATCATTCCGTCGATCCAGGGTGACAGCTTCAACGTGGGCATGTCCTCGTTCACCGACACCAAGGAGCGCGAGGCCTCGGTCGACTTCGTCACCTATTTCTCCGCAGGCACCAGCTGGGCGCAGAAGCCGGGTGCGGGGATCAACCCGACCGACGCGTGCGGGAAGAAGGTCGCGGTGCAGGCGACCACGACCCAGGAGGTCGACGAACTGCCCGCCAAGAGCAAGGCGTGCACCGATGCCGGCAAGCCCGCCATCGAGATCATCCCGTTCGACGGCCAGGATGCCGCCACTAACGCCGTCGTGCTGGGCCAGGCCGACGCCATGTCGGCGGACTCGCCCGTGATCTCGTATGCGATCAAGCAGAGCAACGGCAAGCTCGAGCAGGCCGGTGAGATCTTCGACTCGGCACCCTACGGCTGGCCGGTGAAGAAGGGCTCGCCGCTCGCGCAGTCGCTGCAGAAGGCGCTCGAGCACCTCATCGAGACTGGTGACTACAAGACCATCGCATCGAACTGGGGTGTCGAGAACGGCATGATCGACAAGCCCGTCATCAACGGCGCGGTCAGCTGATTCTCCCGATGAGCGCTTGCGCGAAGAGAAGTCATGCCCGATGACCTCTGACGCGTCGTCGCCACCCGGCGGACCCGCGGCGATCGACGCCGTGCCACTGCGGCATCCGTGGCGCTGGGTGGCGGCGATCGTCATCGTCGTCCTGGTCGGGCTGTTCCTGTACGGGGCGGCGACCAACCCGGCCTACGGCTGGAAGACCTACCTGCAGTACCTGTTCAACGACCGCATCCTGCTCGGGGTGTCCAACACCCTGCAGCTGACGGTCTACTCGATGGTGCTCGCGATCGTGCTCGGCGTGCTGCTTTCGATCATGCGTCTGTCACCCAACCCGGTGTTCCGGTCGGTGTCGTGGGTGTACCTCTGGATCTTCCGCGGCACCCCGGTGTACGTGCAGCTGGTGTTCTGGGGCCTGATCCCGGTCATCTACCAGAAGATCCAGATCGGGGTGCCGTTCGGCCCGACGTTCTTCCAGCTGGACGTGCAGAGTCTGTCGATCCCGTTCCTGCTGGCGACCCTCGGGCTCGCGCTCAACGAGTCGGCCTACATGGCCGAGATCATCAGAGCGGGAATCACATCGGTGCCCGAGGGACAGAGCGAGGCGTCGACGGCGCTGGGCATGTCGTGGGTGATGACGATGCGCCGGACGGTGCTGCCGCAGGCGATGCGGGTGATCATCCCGCCCACCGGCAACGAGGTCATCAGCATGCTGAAGACCACGTCGCTGGTCACCGCGGTGCCCTACGCGTTCGACCTGTACAGCATCGCCAGTCGCGAGATTGCTGCGCGTACCTTCGAACCCGTGCCGATGCTCCTGGTGGCCGCCACCTGGTACCTGATCGTCACCAGCGTGCTGATGGTCGGGCAGTTCTACCTCGAGCGGTACTTCTCCCGTGGTGCGTCGCGCAAGCTCACCACCAAGCAACTCGAGGCGCTGGCCAAGGCGCAGTTGGGAACGGGTGCGGCATGACGCCGATGGTGCGCGCCGAACAGGTGTGCAAGAACTTCGGCGCCCTTAACGTGCTGAAGGGCGTGACGCTCGAGGTCGAACGCGGGCAGGTGCTGTGCATCGTGGGTCCGTCGGGGTCGGGGAAGTCGACGTTCCTGCGGTGCGTCAATCACCTGGAGCAGGTGAACGCGGGCCGGCTGTACGTCGACGGGGACCTCATCGGCTACCGCGAACGCGGCGGCAAGTTGCACGAGCTGGCCCCGAGGGACGCGGCGAAACAGCGACGCGAGATCGGCATGGTGTTCCAGCACTTCAACCTGTTCCCGCATCGCACGGCTCTCGGCAACGTCATCGAGTCGCCCATTCACGTGAAGGGCCTGAAGAAGAACAAGGCGCTGGAGCGGGGTCGGGAACTGCTCGACCGGGTGGGCCTGGCCGACAAGGCCGAGGCCTACCCGGCCCAGTTGTCCGGTGGTCAGCAGCAGCGGGTGGCGATAGCCAGGGCACTGGCGATGGACCCCAAGCTGATGCTGTTCGACGAACCCACCTCCGCGCTGGATCCCGAGCTGGTCGGCGAGGTGCTCGAGGTCATGAAGGAATTGGCGACCGAGGGCATGACCATGCTGGTGGTCACCCACGAGATGGGCTTTGCGCGCGAGGTCGCCGACGACCTGGTGTTCATGGACGCCGGCGTCATCGTCGAACGGGGTAACCCGCGCGAGATGATGGCCGACCCGAAACACGAACGCACCAAGGCGTTCCTGTCCAAGGTCATGTAGCCGGGTGGTATAGCCGGGTGGTGTAGTAGGAGCCATGCGCGAACCGGCGGCACCCGACCCCGCCGCGCCGCTGTGGCGTGCCGCGCAGGGGTTCCGTCTCCTCAGCTGTGGCTACGCGGCGTACTTCCAGGTCGTCGTCAACGACGACCTGGAACACCACGGGTTGACTTGGGGACTGTTCGTCGTCCTGCTCGTCTGGAGTGCGGCGTGCGGGTTCGCCTACCTCGAGGGCTTCGGCCGGCGGCCTGCGTGGGTCGGCGCCGAACTGCTGGTGGTCGTCGCATTGGTGCTCTCGACGAAGCTGGTGGCGTCGGATCAGTGGGTGCTGGACAACCAGTCGTGGCCGACCACGCTGTGGGCCACCAACGCCACTATCTCGGCGGCGATCCTGCTGGGACCCGTCGGGGGAATGCTGGCCGGGCTCGTCGTGATGGCGGCGAACGCGGCCTACAAGGGCTACGTCAGCATCAACCTGGGCCGCAACGCGACCATCGTCATCGAACTCGCGGTGGGTCTCGCGGTCGGGATGGCGGCCCTGACCGCCCGCCGGGCCCACGCCGAACTCGAGAAGGCGACTCGGTTGGCAGCGGCGCTGGAGGAGCGCGAGCGGCTGTCGCGCGAGGTGCACGACGGCGCCATACAGGTGTTGGCGCTGGTGGCCCGGCGCGGCCGTGAGATCGGCGGGGACACCGCCGAACTGGCCGAACTCGCCGCCGAGCAGGAGCGGGCGTTGCGTCGGCTGGTCAGCAACGGGAGCGCGGAGACGCCGGGACCGGGTGAGACCGTGGACGTGGCCGCGCTGCTGCGGTCGCGGCAGACCGACCGGGTGTCGCTGAGCCTGCCCGCCGACCCGGTGCCGCTGCACGCAGCCGTGGCAACGGAGTTGGCCGCTGCGGTGGCCAACGCGCTGGACAACGTTGCAGCACATGCCGGGCCGGATGTCAGGGCGTACTTGCTGCTCGAGGACCTCGACGACGCGGTGGTGGTCAGCATCCGGGACGACGGCGTCGGCATCGCCGCGGGCAGGCTCGAACAGGCGGTCACCGAAGGGCGTCTGGGCATCGCGAAATCCATTGTTGGTCGGCTACATTCGCTCGGTGGCACGGCGGTGCTGACGACCGAACCCGGCGCCGGGACCGAATGGGAGTTGACCGTGCCGCGACGGGGAGGGCGCCATGACCGAGGTTGATCGGACACCGACCGTGATGGTCGTCGACGACCACCCGATCTGGCGCGACGCCGTGGCGCGGGATCTGGCAGAGCAGGGCTTCGACGTGATCGCCACCGCCGACGGCGTCGAGTCCGCGCGCAGACGTGCCGGGGTGGTCAAGCCGGACGTCGTCGTGATGGACATGCGTCTGTCCGACGGCACCGGAACGCAAGCGACCGCGGCGGTCCTCGAGGTGTCGCCCGGGAGCAGGGTCCTGGTGCTCTCGGCGTCCGACGAACGCGACGACGTCCTCGAGGCGGTCAAGGCGGGCGCATTGGGCTACCTGGTCAAGAGCGCATCGAAGACCGAACTGGCACAGGCGGTTGCGGCCACGTCGGAGGGCCGGGCAGTGTTCACCCCCGGTCTGGCCGGTCTAGTGCTCGGGGAGTACCGGCGGATCGCCCGGACGCCCGACGCCGGCCCGTCGACGCCGCGGTTGACCGAACGGGAGACCGACGTACTCCGATACGTCGCGAAGGGGCTGACTGCCAGGCAGATCGCCGAGCGGTTGTCGTTGAGTCATCGCACGGTGGAGAACCACGTGCAGGCGACCTTCCGAAAGTTGCAGGTGGCCAACCGCGTCGAGCTGGCCCGGTATGCGATCGAGCACGGCCTCGACGACTGACCGACGCACCCTGGACTTTGAGGTAGTACTACTCATCCGCGGAGGCACCGCAGACTGAAACCATGGCGGTATGACCGAATCGGACCAGGTCGTGATCGGCAGACTCTCCTCGGACTTCGCCGTCATGGCCAGCTACCTCGCCCGGGCTTCTGCCGACCTCAACGAGTTGTCCCGCATCGTCGCCGAGCGTCGCGCGGACACCGCCGGCTCGTACGCGCCGCCGGTTGCGGTGCCCGTCGCACCGTACTGGGCGGCGGGTTCGCCGGTTCCGCAGCAGCCTCTGCCGCGACCCGTTGCGCCGCCACCCGAAAGGCATTCCGCCGCAAAGCGATCCGAGGGATGGATCGGCAAGGCACTCGCCGTCGCGGGAGTGGCGGTGACACTGATCGGCATCGCACTGCTCCTGGTACTGGCCGCCCAGGCGGGCATCCTCGCGCCGGGCGTCCGCGTCGGCGCCGGTGCCGTCCTGGCCGCGGGTCTGGTGGCCACCAGCTGCCGGCTGAACCGCAGGCCAGGTGGTCGGGTGGGCGCGATCGCGTTGGCGGCAACGGGTATCGCGGCCGCGTACATCGACGTCGTCGCGGTGACCACCATCTACGCGTGGGTGCCGCCGCCGGCGGGCCTCGTGATCGCGGCCCTGGTGGCCGGCGGGGGACTCACCCTGGCCCGACGGTGGAACTCCGAGCATCTGGGGCTGCTCGTGCTCGTACCGCTGCTCGCCCTGGCGCCTGCGGTCGCAGGGGATCTGACCCTGCTGGTGGTCGCATTCCTCCTGTCCCTGTCGGCGGCAGCCCTGCCGGTTCAGTTGGGCAGGGACTGGACGGCGATGCACGCCGCCCGCATCGCGGTCGCCACGCTGCCCCTGTTGGTCGCCTTGATCGCGGCAGCGCCGTCGTCGGCAGGCTGGCTATCCGGAGCCTGTGCGATCGCCGCCGTGCTCGCAGTGGTCGGAGCACTTCTCCTGCTGCCGCACGGCAATCGTCCCGTCGGTACGGCGGTGCTCGGCGCGGTGGGTTCGTTGCCGGTGCTGGCACTGCCCCTGGTCGCCGACCGTGTGACGTCGGCCGTCCTGGACGCCTCGCTCGCAGCCGTCGTCCTCGGCATCGTGCTGCTGGGCCGCGAGTTGCCGGGAGTGACGCGGTCGGTCCGCCGGGTCTGGACGGCTCTGGCGACGGTTGCGGGTCTGGTTGCCGTCATCGCCGCGTTCGACGGCCCGGTTGCCGCGCCCGTCCTCGTGGCGATGGCGTGCGTTCTGGCCGTGGCCGGACGGCACAGCGGTCTGGCCGACGGTGCGGCGGTCGCCTTTGCGTCGGTGGGTGGGCTCTTCTACCTGGAATCCGCATCGGTCGACGCACTGGTGGCGCCCACGGAGGTCACCGGCGCGATCGCCGTGTCGACACTCATCACCAGCGTCCTCGTCATCGCGTGCGCATCGGCGATCGTCTGGTCGCTGGCGCACCGGCCCGATCCCGGTACCGACGTCACTCGAATCGTCTGGGGCGGTTGCGGCGTCGCCGCGCTGTATGCGAGCACCGTGCTGTTCGTGACATCGGGCGTCCTCGTCGGTGGTGAGGGTGCCGGGTTCTACGCGGGCCACGTCGCGGCGACCATCGTGTGGATCGGCGTGGCGGCCGGTCTGCTGTGGATTGCCGCTCGAATGCCGCGCACGGAGCGTTCGGCGGCGCTCGTGGGCGGTCTCGCCCTCGTTGCGGCGGCGATGGCCAAGCTGTTCGTCTTCGACTTGGGCACCCTCGACGGCATCTTCCGCGTGGTGGTGTTCATCGTCGTCGGGCTCGTCCTGCTCGGCATGGGAGCCGGGTATGCGCGGATGCTGACGCATCAGGACCAGCGCGTGTGAGGACTCTCACGGCGGCAATCGCCACCACTGGCCGCGGTGGCGCTGTTGAACCCGGCAGACGAGTTCGTACTCGACAGACGAGGGGAGAGCAGACGATGGTCGACACCACCACCAACACCACCGACACCAAGCGCCGCGACGAGGCCGACGTGACCGGATTCCGAGCCTCGGCAGGCCTGGCGGAGAATCTGCAGCGCGTGCTCGTGGACCTGATCGAACTGCACCTACAGGGCAAGCAGGCGCACTGGAACGTCGTGGGTACCAACTTCCGCGATCTGCACCTGCAACTCGACGAATTGGTCGACTTCGCCCGCACCGGCAGCGACACGATCGCCGAGCGACTTCGCGCACTCGACGGCGTGCCGGACGGACGGTCCGACACCGTCGCGGCCAGCACCTCGTTACCCCGGTTCCCGGCATACGAGGTGAGCACCGCGGAGACCGTCGATCTGGTGACCACTCGGGTGTACGCGGCGGTCGACACCATGCGCGCCGTCCACGACGACGTCGATGCCGAGGACGCCACGACCGCGGACGTCTTGCACCAGCTCATCGACGGGCTGGAGAAGCTCGCGTGGCTGATCAAGTCGGAGAATCGCAAGGTCTAGTCGAAGGACTCATACGCACGGCCACGTTGCACGCCGCCCGCTGACGTAGCGGGCGGCGTGTCTTCGTTGGTGCGCGCTGTCTCACGCCCCGTGATCGGCGCGTGATGAGCGTAACTATCGATTAACCAGATGCTTGCCACCGTTATTGGCGGCTAAGTAAATTTAGGTTTGCTTCGCAGCCCCGGTGAAAAGCTACCTAAGAGTAGTTATTGCCGGTAGCCACCACCGGGACCTCCCGGGTGTGTTGCGGTCACTCTAGTCGCGCGGACTCGAGTTCGCTGCAGGTGCTTCAAACAGGGGTTATGGCGCGGTTTGTGACCTTTGAGTCTGCAAACAGGTCCGATTTGATTCCATTCGCCGGTATTTGCTAAATCTGCACCTATCCGCCGTGATTCAGGCCCGTTCGATCTTGTGCTGAAAACCGCTGAGCAAACTCATCAGGAAGTTCTGATCAATAGCTGTACAGGTTTGCTGCCGCATGATTAGGTTTGGGCCACCACGTTGACGCAGTCGACGAATCACGAATGTGCATAGGAGCCTCGATGAGCAAGAAGAAGGCCGGGTTGCTCCGCAACCTCGCGACGCGGACGGTGATTGCCGCGCTTCCCGTCGCGATGATCGGGGCTTATGCGAGTGGCATCTTCACCTCGCCGCCGCGACTCGCCGCCTATGACTACCTCCCGGTGGCTGAGATATCGGTCTCGCCAACGACAGTCGGCATCGCCACCTCGCCCCTCTACGGGCAGACGCTGGCTCAGATCAACCAGCAGCTCGACGAGATGCAGGCGATCGGCGTGCAGAACATCCGTGTCTTCGTGCCGTGGGGACTCGTCGAACAGGTGGACAACACCTACGACTGGAGCCACATCGACGACATCATGACCGCCGCGGCTTCGCGCAACATGGGCGTGCTGGCCGAGGTGAACGCGACTCCGCTGTGGGCTGGACCGAACCCGAACGCTCCGGGCTTCCCATTGGGAGCCGACACTCCGAACGTCGGGGCGTTCACCGACTTCATGCGCGACTTCGTCAATCGGTACGACGAAACGGTCTCGGCGTACGAGATCTGGAACGAGCCCAACTACGTTCAGTTCTCGAACCCGATCAATCCGGAGGCCTACGCGGCGCTGCTGCAGGCCGTCTATCCGGTGATCAAGAACCTGGATCCCACCGCCACCGTGGTCGCCGGCGCCGTCGGAACAACGCAGACGTCGTCCTTCACCATGGACCCCGTTCAGTTCGTGCAACGCATGCTCGCAGCCGGCGCCGCAAACTACTTCGACGCACTCTCGGTTCACCCGTACGGCGAGGAGATCGCGTACTCCGGGTCGTGCCCGACGTGCCAGCCGACGGTGCTGACGCCGCGTCAGCAGGTCGAGTCGATCATGGACATGCTCAACGGCAAGAAGGTCTGGGTCACCGAATACGGCTTGCCCACCACCCCCGGCGGACCCTTCACGCAGGAGCAGCAAGCAGCGTGGATCAAGGATCTGCTGGATCACTGGCAGACCTACGACGAAGACCTGGTCGGTCCGATCTTCCTGTACACCGGGCGCGACACCCCGAATGCGCTGAACCCGACCAATCCGCACGACTACTACGGACTCTGGACCGAGGCCGGTGCCATGAAGGCCGCCGCCGAGATGCTCAAGAAGTGGCTGGCCGCCAATCAGCCAGGGGGACCGGGAAATCCAGGTAACCCGGGCAATCCGGGGAACCCGATCGATCCGATCGCGCAGTTCTTCGCCGCGGTGGCGCAGGCGGTGGCACAAGCCATTGCGCAGGCCCTGGCCAACTTCTTCGCGCAGTTCGCCGCTCCTGCGCCTGCGGCGACGCTCGTCGCAACCGAGGCCGTGGAGTCCTCCGTGCAAGCCAAGCTGGCCGATCTGGCGGCAGCCGCCGATGCCACGGTGGCCGAGGGGGCCGAGCCGGCTTCGACGGTGACGGAAAGCGATTCGCCGATCGAGGGGGACGGGACCACCGACGCCGGTGCGGACCCGATCGCCGCTGACGCCGACGTGGCGCCGGAGGCCCCGGCGCCGGACGTGACCGAGCCCGTCGTCACCGAGCCCGTCGTGACCGAGCCCGTCGTGACCGAGCCCGTCGTGACCGAGCCGGAGGCCACTGATCCGGAAGTCGCCGAACAGGCGACGACACAACCTGATACGGATCCGACGGTGGCCGAGCCAGTGGCCGACGATGCGGCCGAAGAAGCCGGGCCCAAGCCGGCCACGGGTACTCCGGAACCGTCGGGTGACGCCAAACCGGCGGCCGGCGACTCGTCGACCGCGCAGGATTCCGCCAAGCCGGCGAAGGCGGGGGATGCCACGGGCAATCCGGCCGGATCCGATGAGGCGGGTTCCAAGTCGGTGCGGAAGTCGACCCCCGATTCTGGGACGTCGAAGTCGGGACACCGGCATGACCAACGCGCGGGCGCCGCCGTGGGCTCGGGATCCAGGTCGGGACTCGTCTCGACCGGAGCAGCCACGTCCGACCCAGGATCAGAAGCGGAGGGTTAGCCGACCTAATCGACCCGCCGACGCGCCACGGCCCCTGCCTCGCAGGGACCGTGGCGTTTGGCGTTTGCCAAGCGGACTTATGTTATTTGTGACCGTGGCTGTCACAATTCTCGAGCGCCGCACCGACCGGACGGTCAGGACCGCGTCATTCATTGCTGAAACCCGTTTTGGTAGCGGCAATACCGAAATCCAAGTGGCCGATCGGCTCGTCTGTGCATGGCTTTGAACTGGAGACATTCACGCGGGAGTCACTCCCGTAACAGACCTTATGGCGACGAGGCTAACGTCGCTAATTTCGCCATGGTCGCCATTCTTTGCGTTATTCGACGAAGCAAAGTCGGCCGATTTCAAGACCATTTCCCTGTTTTGATTTTGATTATGCAAATTTGCTGACGGAGTTGTAAATTCAGCGCATCGGCTGACGGTGCCGACAATTCGAACCTCTAAGACAAGGGGAATCAGGGAATGGCAAAGTCCAAGGAGCGTTTGCTTCGCCGCATCGCGACCCGCAGTGTCCTCGCTGCGCTGCCCGTGGCGATTGCGAGCGCCTACGCCAGTGGTCTCTTCATGGAACCGCCTCGTCTCGCCGAGGCGAAGTTCCAAACCGTCGCCGAGATCACCACCACGCCAAGCACAGTCGGCATCGCGACGTCGCCGCTGTACGGACAGCCCAAGGCGGCGATCGAGAAGCAACTCGACGACATGCTGGCCATCGGCGTCACCAATATTCGCGTCTTCGTTCCGTGGGGGCTGGTCGAACCGGTCGACAACTTCTTCAACTGGTCGAGCATCGACGACATCATGAGCGCGGCCGCGGCGCGAAACATGGGCGTCCTTGCCGAGGTGAACGGCACCCCCGTGTGGGGTGTGGCCAACGGCCCCAACCTCCCGCTCGGATCGGGTGTGCCCAACGCGAATCTGTTCAAGGACTTCATGTCCAAGTTCGCGACGAGGTACAAGGGCACGGTCTCGGCGTACGAGATCTGGAACGAGCCCAACTACTTCCAGTTCCTCAACCCGATCGACCCGGTGGCCTATGCCAACCTCCTCAAGGCGGTCTATCCCGTCCTCAAGGCGATCGATCCCACGGCAACCGTGGTCGCCGGCGCAGTCGGCGCTACGCAGACGTTCCCCGGATTCACCGTGAGCCCGGTCGAATTCGTGCAGAAGATGCTCGCTGCGGGCGCCGCCGACTTCTTCGATGCTCTCTCGGTGCATCCCTACGGCGACCAGATCAAGTACTCCGGTTCGTGTCCGAGCTGCCCGGCGACGGTGTTGACCCCTCGCCAGCAGGTCGAGGCGATCATGGCTCTCGTCACCGGCAAGAAAGTGTGGATCACCGAGTACGGCGTGGCGACGGGACCGGCCGGGGTGAGTGAAGCGCAGCAGGCCGCGTGGATCAAGGACCTGCTCGATCACTGGCAGACCTACGACCCCGACGTCGTTGGTCCCGTGTTCCTGCACACCGTCCGCGACTTCCTCGTCAACCCGCAGAATCCAGCCGATCTCGAGAACTTCTTCGGGCTGTGGGACCTCGTCGGCAACCCGAAGGACGCGGCCCAGATGCTGAAGGACTGGATCGCCGCTCATCCCCCCGGCACCACCACTCCGCCGCCGGGACCGGGAACGGGAACCCCGTCCAACCCGCTGGCGCAGTTCTTCGCCGCCATGGCGCAGATGGCCAAGTCGTTCCAGGCGGCGATCGGCAACCTGTTCAATCCGAGCGGGTTCATCCAGGGATTCGTCAACGCGATCTCCAACCTGTTCGGTTTCCTGCGTCCCGCGGCCCCGGCCGCCACGGTCGCCACGCTGGCGCTGACCGAGCCCGAACCGACCGTCGCGGGCAAGCTGGCCGCCACGGTGGAACCGGAGGGCGACGCCACGGTCGTGGCGGACGAAGGCATCGACACCGTGTCGGCCGAACCCGCGGCGCCTGTTGACGTCGAACCCGTTGTCGCGGACGTGGATCCGGTTGTGGTGGAGACACCGGTCGAGGCGCCTGCGGTCGTCGAGGTATCGGTGCCGGAGGTAGTGGCGCCCGAGGTGGCCGTTCCCGACGTGACGGCGGAGGAGCCGGCACCGGTCGACGAGCAGCCAGACGAGCCGACGTCGGTCGACGGCAGCGAGGGGAAGCCGTCGACCGAGTCGGCGACGTCGACGAAGTCGGGTGACAGCTCGAGTTCGACGAAGTCGGACTCCTCTGATTCGACCAGCGACTCGACCACCTCGTCGACGAAGTCGGACGCCTCTGACTCGACCAGCGCGTCGAAGACCGAGGCCAAGACGCCGGAGGCCAAGACCACGAAGTCCACGACCGACAGCGGTGCGGACAAGTCGAAGGCCGGCTCTACGAGTTCGGCGGGCTCGTCCTCGGATTCCTCGAGCAGCGGGTCGGACGACTGATAGTCGGTCCCGCCGGGCTACGTACCGCCGCGATCTCCCACGGGGGTCGCGGCGGTACTGCGTCGGGATGTCATTCCGCGGCCGTCACGCGAGATGGTGCCCTCGGTGAGATTCGAACTCACACTGGACGGGTTTTGAAATGGTGTCTGCTGCGTTTCCGCAGGTCACGGCATTTGTTGGTAGATGTGGGCTAGTCGCGGTTACTGGCGGATAGCTGCACGTCAGACGCCCTTTCGTCCGTGGGACAGGTTGGGTATCTGTTGGTGACGATGGGGTGCGCTGCGGACTGACTGCGGACTGGCTACCACGCCCGTAGACGTGGTAATGCCCCCGCACCATGGGATTCGATTCTGTGGTCCAAGTGTGGTCCCGATCTACGCTGGGCAAGGTGAGCGATGAACCCACAGCAGACGCAGTCGAGGGTGACTGCACACTTCCGCCCGATCATCCTGTCCCTGCGGACCAGCTAGGTCGATACAGCCCCGAACGCGACTACAACGCCGAGAAGGAAATCTCGGAGTACGTCGAGGGTCAGGCTCGCGGCGAGACAGTTCAACACGTCGAGCGGGTAACCGTCGAATATGTCATGGCGACTCCCTACGAAGTATGGGACGTGACCACAGATGAAGATCGCTACTGGGTCATCACCGGCATGACGAACCTGTACTCACAGCGCCACTTCCCAAGCATGGACTACACGCTGTCCTTTCATGTCGGCCTCATGATGCGGGTCAGGAGCCGAGAGGAGAAGTTCGGAGCCGATTTCGTAACACCCCTCGACGAGGTCTTACGTCGGCTGAGCCAGGCCGAAGACGACCTTGAACATGCCGTCGAGGTTGTCGACTTTCAAGGTGTCGGAATGCAACTGCGGGAGTGCATGGTCTCGCTTATAACGGCGGTACGCCGGAGAACTGAGCTACCGGCAGAAACGGAGGAGCCGCAGGCTGCCAACGTCAAGGCGTGGAGTGAGCTGCTTTACAACCACTACTGCCCCGGTGGCTCGAACGAGAAGCTCAGGGGTTATCTCAAGGCCACAACCGACAAAGCTTGGGAACTGGTCAATCACCTTACGCACCACACGAACGCGAACCGAACAGCTGCCCTCATTGCTAAGCGTGCAGTCGATACCATCGTCGTCCACATGGCCAACATCATGACGCGGGATCTCTGGGATCGCACGGACCAATGTCCCCGCTGCGGGTCACGTGCAGTACGAAAGTTTTACGACTCTGACATCGCCCCCGACGGAGACTATTTCGAAGACTGTGGCGAGTGCGAATGGAATAGTCACCCCGGCCACGAGGTCACCGACTTCACTGACTTTGACCCGGTTGCACTCTGCGAAGGACAGCTAGAAGCCGTTCGGAGTGTTCACGAATCGTGGGTGCAGACCGGAAACAAGTTGATGATCGAGTATTCGGCGGAATCGATTACGCGCCTTGAAAATCAGATTGAGAAGCTCAAAGCGGCTGCCGAAGACGGTACATAACGAGAAAGACCCCGCACGCCGAAAGCATGCGGGGCATCCCCTGGTGCTGTACTCCATTCCGACAGCACCCCCGGCCCGTACTCAAAACCGGGTTGCTCGTAAGCACACAACGCCCCCGGCTCAACCCTGGAATTGCAGGAAACAGGGGAACCGGGGGCATGTGCTCGGGATGGGGTCATCACTCCCATCCCTCAGACGCCCACACGTGCCCGCAGGTCAGAGAGAGACCTGTTCGCGTGTGGGGCCTGTGCTTGGGTGGGTGCGGGTGACCAATCTCCCAAAAGGCCCGCACCCCGCACGCTGAGGTGGACATTCAAAGTTCCCCAGCGGCGTTGTCTATGTGGTCGAACGAATCTCGACCCAGTAGTAAGACGGCTGACTACCCGTCAAGACATTCACATCAGTCCAAAGCCGATCCGACACAACCGCATACAACGTCGAACCGATCAACAGCCGGTCGTGCTGCTGCACCACCACCTCGGATTCCTGGTCGAACGGGATGCCAATCTGGCCCTCAGTGCTCACAGTGCCCGGGAAGTTGCGGACGGGCTGAACCGAAGGACCACCCATCACCACACCGGTAACAGTGCCGATCAGGTAGTCGTCCAACTGGCCGACCGTCTGACCCTTCCAATCACGCGAAGGGCGAAACACCTGTGCAGACGCCATTACTCAGCACGCTTCCGGTACCTGTTGAGGGTGAATGCTTCCGCAACACTCCAACCAGTGAACGCACCACGGAATGACACCGACTGCGGCCCCACACTCTCGCCTAGCTCGATGCCTCGCGGGTTGGCGATCATGCGGCACGCCGCCGACAGGATCACTGCCCGCAACTCATCGTTAGGCACCCCGTTGGCGAATCCCACGCCACGGGTGTACGCCTTGACCATTGCCGTGATGTTCTGAATGACGGCTTCGCCCTGCTCCGGGCGAACCGTCCTGCCCATCAAATCGCCAAGATCCAGATAGGTTGGCGCTGGCATGATTAGGCCTCAGTCAACAGGGTGACGGCCTTCGGGGATAGCAGGCCAACATCGAAACGTGCAGTGACACGGATACCCACGGTGTCATAGTCACCGAACGTCTGATCAAGGACCGTGACCGAGGGCGACTGATCACGGGCCACGATGACCTTGGAGAAGTCGACCAGCGCCACGCGTGCCTTACCCGGTGCGGTGCCGGTGTTCGGGATGTAATCGGTGATGATCACTGGAAGACCGAACAGGGTGAACTGAGTGCCCTCATGCAGATTCGGATCAAGCAGGTAGCGGGCGTCATCGGTGCCGACGTGGAGCTTGCGTAGCGCGGCGAACGACTGCGGGGTCATCACCCAGTGCGTTGCGGCCACGTGGTTGCCCTGAGCAGCCGCAAGGCCATCGATGAGGCTGTCCGGGTCCGCGAGGTCCAGCACGCCGGTAGTGATGCCGGTCTGGCGGAAAATTCCCTTGATGGTGTCACTTGCTCCGGTGCCGTCATACAGGGCGGTGTCGAGAACGTTGGACACGTCGGTGACGAGACGGGTGGAGATGACCTGGTCGAGTGCGCCCACGGTGTGGGTGGCCTCGCGGATCAGTTCGGCGCTGAGCTTGGTAAGACTCTTGATGCCCTTGAGGGTCGAGGGTAGTAGCTGCACCTCATCGAACGTCGGTGCGCTCTCGGGAATCTGGGCACCGGCTGCAACGAATGCGGCTGACGCACCCGACGCGATGCGCGGCACACGCAAAGGCCCAGCGGTGTCGATGATCTGCGGTCCCGCAGCGAGGAACGAGGACGCCTGCTCAAGCGGCTGAACGAGGAGCTTCGCCACCTCAGCAGCGGTTAGGGATGGGTTATTACCCGGGGTCTGAATAGTCATTCTGAAAGTCCTTGATAGACAGAGCGATACCGCTGTCATCAGGACAGGAGTGCTGAATTGGGCGTCAGGCCCGGGAAGTACTGAGAGTGACTGCGAATCAATCGCTTTCGTCACCCCAATTTTATCAAACGGATCGCTGCAAGCGGCCCAGAAGTGAGAACGGCTCATCCTTGGTGCCGGTGACACCCTGGCCGACGCTGCCGGAAACCTTGCGAGCGGCAAGGTGCGGCTTGCGCTTTATCAGTTCGTCAATCGCTTCGGTTAGCTTGTCCTCATCGGCCAACAGGTCAGCGTCATAGGGCAAGTCCTCGCCATCAGCTAGCTTGCCGGTCGCGGCTACCTTGACGGCGAACAGTTCCCGCAGGGTCGCATCTAGATTCGCCTCTGCGGTCTTGGCGCGTTCGCGGTAACCCTTGCTCTCGTTCCGCAGCTTCTCGACGTAGGCACGCGGGAAGGTGTCGGCGTTCTCGTCGGGTTCGTCCTGACGCTCGTCGTCCTCAACCTGACCATTGGGAGCTTCGGCGTCAGTGGTGTCGGTGGGGGTTACGTCGGTATCAGACACGACGGTTCCTCTCTTTCAGAAGGGGTCAAACGGGGGCCTGTACGCCACGCACAGCCACCAACGCGGCGGGTATGGGCGGATCAGTGGCAGCTACGCTGCGGGCTTGCTACGGCTCAAAGCGCCGATCTCCGATGCCATGTTCGCGGCACGGGCGTCAGCGACAGCCATGGCCTCGTTGGTGCTGTTCTTCAACTCTTCGACAATCTCGTCGGCGGTGAGGCCAAGACGCTTCAAGCATCCTGACCTACTCAACAAACCCGCCTGGAAGAGCTTCACCGCCGCATCGGCACTTTGGGCTTCACTGCGGGTATCCGCAGGACTCCACACCACGCGAGCGGTCACCGTGTCAGGGTCAACGCCGTCGCGGATGGCGACCAGCAGACGGGCGACCGCTTCCCAGCCAACGCCGTACTGACGCTGACGTGCCTCAGCACGGGCCACGAGCGCAGCCTCAGCGGCACGCAACGCGTCGGCTGACATGACCGAATCCTGTAGTAAACCGACGTAATGCGCGGGCAAACCCGACACCATCATCGCGGCCGAGATCAGGACACGGATACCCGATTCGAACGTCTTGAGGTCGGCGGCAGGCAGGGCACCGAAGCGCGAAGAGGCATCCTCGGACACCATCATCCTGTTTTCCTCTGGAAATGGATTGACGGCCTCGGTAACAGCCTCGCCCGAGACGGGATCGAGGACGGGCAACCCCGTCACGTCATCAATAACCGGCTTCTCGGTCAACTCGATTCCACTCGCAAACCTGCGGGGGCGGCCTGCGTACTCGGAAGCAATGAGCATGTCCGTCAAAAGCTTGTTGACGCCATCTTGGATCGACAGCAGGTCATCAATCGCGCTCGGCTCATCCTCATGGCCGATGGCGACGATGGGCACACAACCCAACGCGTGCGGAATCTTGTTCACCAGTTCGAACCCTGCGTTACCCGCACTCGGTGTGTTCGCCGTCCAATGCTCAACCCGGTCGGGGTAATACACCCACGCTTCGGTTGTCTTGGCGGTACGAACTCGCTTCACAGCCGAGACGATCTCACGGGTCACGGGATCGCGGGTCACAGCCACTTGCTTTGGGGATTCCACGGTGGCACGCGGACGACCGCTCGCGTCGGTCCAGCAGAGGACGTAACCGACCCCGTAAAGCAGGGCGTCACGATGAACCTGCGCGGCCAACTGGTCAAGGTCTGAGTACTCAAACAGGCTCCACGCATCAGCACCCGTCACGCCCGATAGGCGCAAACGCTCCTGCAAGCTGACGACAGCAGTGCGGCACAGGTTCGAACTGATCTGCTCGAAGTTCTGGAGCGCCACCTTCGCCTCACGGCTCAAGAAACTGAGGGGCGAGACGCCCTGAAAGTAGTTGTCCAGCAGACCATAGCGATACTGGTGTGAATCAAGAGCCTGTAGAAGAGCGATGAAATCATCGGTCATGGATTGTCCTTAAGCGAAAGATGCTGCGCGATGGCGCTTCTTAGGGTTGTTCAAATGGAACGCCCTGCGGTCAAACGCGATGATCGCGGCCACAGCAGCGTCAATTTTGCGGGGCGAACCACGCTTGTCCTTCACAATCACGTCACCCTGCGGCGTAGGACGGGCCACGCAATGCTCCACATGAGCAGCAAGACGAGGGTCACCGTCGTGAGTCACCGTGCCGTCCACGATGGCCTGATACAGCCTGTCGGTAGCCGGTGCCATACGACCGACAAACCCGGTGTTGTACTCCACAACCCGCTTCTCGCCGTGCCTCTTGCCCCACGCGTCGATCTCCGAACGCCATCCCCACGGATCGCAGGCAAGGGACAAAACCTCGTACCGGTCGAACATCACATCAACGGCGTTGCTGACCTCTTCACGCGGAACGCGGTAGTCAGGTGTGCCGTCGTTCTCCCACAGGCCGATTAGGAACAGGTGCCCGTCCATCGTGCATCCCACAAGAGCAGTCGAGTCGCCCGACGCCGAACCATCAAAACCGGCGACGATTGGGCCACGAATCGAACGCTCCTCACAGCAAGCATCCCAAGCCCCGAACGGTAACCACGAATCGACACCCGAAACCCACTGACCCAAACGCAACTGGCGAAACACTGGCTCACGCAGCGTCTTACGAACCGACGCAATGCCATCCTCAGCGAGAAACGGGTTCTCACAGGACAACGCCGGGTTGGCGATCCGCCACGCCTCCCGGTCGTCGGCGTCACAGTTGACCGGTGCCGCAAACTCACGGAGGTAAAACGACGGATCATCGCCACGACGGCCATGCTCCACCAAACGCCACATGACGCTGTCCGCCGAACTGGCAGGCGTCGAGATAGCCAACGTCAACGACTCGGGACGCTTACCGGCCATCGACGTAATCGCCTCCCACACGCCCTCAGTGACCACGTGCAACTCATCGACAATGAGCAAGCTCGGATCGTGTCCGTGCAGTGCGCCAGGTTCAGCCGGGAGAGGCAACAGAGTGGCGTCATTCTCGGGTAGATACAGCCTGTCGGCATACACCTGCACACGTTCAGCAAGAATCGGGTTCAGCTCCACCATGCGCTTCGCATACCGAAAGGTGATGTTCGCCTGACGCTGGTCACTGGCGACCACCAGAACCTCAGCCGACGGCGGACCGACGAACAACTCAGCCAGCGCCAGCGCAGCCGCGAGCATCGTCTTACCATTCGCCCTGGGAATCGACACCAACGCCGTACGTACACCCTCAGCGAATGCACCGCGCACGATCTCCCGCTGAAAGTCCCTTAGCCGGAATGGCTTACCAACACCGTGACCACGGGGCACCGTCAGAAATTCACGAATGAACCTCTCACGACGCTTCGCACGATCACGCGGCCAACGCCGAAACTGCAGCGGAGCGACCGCAACACTGCCCTTCGGACCAGCACGCATGACAAACTCGATTCATGGCAGACCAACTGACGGAAGACACACTCACAGCGCTATCGCTGCTGACAGCCGCGCACGGTGAGAAGGGCAGGCATAAGACGCTCGCAGGTGAACTCGCCACCACGTTCGTCCACGAAAACCCGGAAGACGGACACACCCGACTGGTCAGCGGCCTACTGAACCTCAGCGTTGCGTTAACCGCCCAGTTGTGTCTCAGCAAGGGACTCACGCCGGATCAAGCCAATGAAGTGCTCCAAGACACTGCCGAATTGATCATCGACATGGGCACCGCAGAGTAATTCGAACTTTGCTATCGCGTGGGCGTCCGCTGTTGTCCCAGGTCAGGGGTGGTGCCCCAGGGTCATAACTCGCCGCATCGCATAGGCCCTGACCAGCGGAAATGATGTCTAGGCATCCGACCGGTTGACGTGGTGGCCGCGTGCCGCTCCTCGCCTCCGGTTACAGGACGCACAGACGACGGTGAGCAGACCTGCTGCGACGTGCTTGAGGGTGAGCCGCTTGCCCTGTTCGATCAGCGTCCACGCTTGTGGGGTGTGGTCGAGGGTGAGCGGGTTGCCGGCTGTGCCTGGTGTCAGGCAGTCGGTACACCAGGGCTGTAGTTGCCGTGCCCGTTCCGATAGCCGCGACCACCATGCGGGGTATCCGCGTTCGGTCGCTGATCCTCGGTTGGATCTGCGCCGCTTGTGCTCGGGGCACCTGCTGCTTTCGCAGGGTGTGCCGCACTCGACGCACAGCTTCACTCGATGTGCTGGAGTGTGCTCACCGACCCGGACGGGATGCCCCGGACTGCGTTGCACATGATGGTGACCACCTGGCGTAGTCGCGGCCCGGACAGCGTGTAGGTGTGGAGTTCTCCGTCGTCACCTAGAAGGGCGAGGACATAGCCGGGGCCATGCTTGAACGCGGAGATAGCCGCGAGTCCGTGTGCTGGTAGTAGTTCATCAACACCAATGTCACTGTCGCTCACGGGTTCTCCTGTAGTTGTGCGAGCTTACGTCCTAACTTCACATGCAGTGCCGCAACGAGATCTACCGTCAGAGTTACAGTTTCGACAGGGTCCGCGCCGCCGGGGTCAAGTACCACGTCCACTACCCCGTTGCGCGGGTCACCTAGCACGGCCACATCAGCGGGGAAGATTTGACGGTCCCCGCGTGCGGGCTTGGGTCGGCGTACGGGGGCGGGCGGTTCGAAATGTGCCCTCATCGTGCGGTCACCTTGTGCTGCGACAGATAATGATGTGCGCTGAGTAGGTCGTGCCAGCTGCGAGGTACCGCGATGCAGTAAGAGTCGGTGAATTCGAAGCAATCCCGGTGATGGATTGCCCAATTCACGCCGTTCTCGGTGTGGATGTAGCCGTCGCCCGCGCGGACCCTGAGGTCGCATCGTTCGCACTTGTAGATGTTCTCCACGTCTCTGCTCCTGACGTGCGTGGTGGTGCCTCTGTGGTCGCCTGCCGGGGTTTGACGGGCAGGGATGAGGGAATTGTGGCCGGTGAAACTTCTCACGCCGCGTCAGCGGCTTCCCCGTAGGTGAAGGGAGCGCAGCGACTGGAACCGATCAATCTGTGGACCCAAGCCCGAAACCAAACCGGGTACCCCGTGCGGGCTGCTCACCTTCCCGTCGTCCGGGCCATCGTTGCTTAGCCGCTCACCTGCCAGGGGACCGTTACCTTGCCAAGGTGGGCAAGTACCGAAACGGAATTATTTTTCTTTTCCTTCGACGGTCGGGTACGTCGCTGTCCGTAGCCTGCCGCACTTCCGAAACAAGCCCAGAGGGGTTGAGGGTTCGTCAAGCCTTGCGTGGCTAGTTACTGTCTGGGCGGTTGGTTCCGTTACCGGGGACAATCCCCAAACCCCTTCGCCCTGAGGGGCGTTGGTGGATGCTTTACCGTTGGGCGGTGGATGATCGCATTGCATAGGATTTCTATGTTTTGGGAACTGGATCGTCATTGGAGAGGCCTAGGGGTCGCTCACAGCTTGCGCTGCTTAGGGTCAGTGACGACTAACTACCCGGTTATCCACCACGTCCGGTTATAGCGCCGGACCTGCCCGCTTGGTACTCGGAATTTGAGAGTGGTTGTGCTACTTGCGCTTTCACGTGCTCGGCTTGTACGACTTGCCCGCTGGGCGGTAGTCGCTAGGCTTGTGATACCTGAACACCGTACCCGTACGACGATTGCCTAGCCGTGTGGCGTTGTCTGCCATCATCTTTCACCCTCATAGTAATTCTATCGCGTACGAGACGAGCACCTACTGACTTGTCAATGTGATCTTGGTCACATGCCGTGTCGTCGCTGTATCTGTCCCTGGCGCAACGCGATTCGTCCTCAGTTGGTCAGTGCGTCGATGCACGCTTCTGTACGCGTTCCTGCCCCTGCTAGGACTGATGCCAGGTCCGCCGGTCGGTATCTTCAAACAGCTTGCCCGCTGCGACAAGTTCGTCAAGCGCCGCCCGGACCGTGCTCATCGGCCAGGCGAATACTTCGGCTACGTCCTCAAAAGTGACGTGCACCTTTTTGCCGTCGCCGGAGAGTGCGGATAGGTACTCCCAGAGTCCTGCCGCCGTGGGTGACAGATCTTCACTCATCGGATGCCGCCGCGTGCGCTCGCGGACTCTTGTGCCTCAACCCATTTGAGAACGTCGCCCTTGCGGTAGCGCACATGCCGGCCAACCTTCACGCTGCGCGGACCCTGATCGGTCGCGCGGTACCAGCGCAGGGTTGCAACCGGAATGCCGGTTGCTGCGGAAACCTCGGGAATGCCAGCGAGGTCGGGGAGATCATCGAGAGTTAACGCCATCCATCAATTATCCACCCGATATTTCTAAGCCTGACCAGCGGAAACGGCTTTGTCCATCGCAGCGGCGAGGTTGTCGAAGTCATCCGGCAACATGTGCGAGTACACGTTCATCGTGGTTGTGGCGTTCCGGTGCCCCAACAGTTTCTGCACAGTCACCACGGACGCACCCGACGCCAGCGCCAGCGAACCAGCGGAGTGCCGCAACGTATGCGGAGTGACGCCGACAAGGTTGAGCTTGGCCGTTGCCCGATCAAAGCGGACCCGGAACCAACCCACGGTCATGGCGTTGCCATCGGGGCCAGGGAACAGGAACTCGGACGGACTGCGGCCCGCGACCACCTGTCTCAGTTCCTCGGTCAAGCCCGTGGTCAGGATCGGAACGCTTCGCTTCTGATGAGTCTTCGTGTCGCCCTCTACGCGGCCCTGACCGCGAACGCCCGTGATCGACTTGGCGATTGTGACGCGGCGGTTGTCAACGTCTACGTCACGCACTCGCAGTGCTGCGCACTCGCCATACCGCAGACCGGTGTAGGCCAAGAATCGGACCATGGTGGCAAGGGCGTGCGGCGGCAATAGGGATGGCGCTGTGTCGCTTCGGTGCCGCACCGATGACGTTTCCGCGTTGGCCGTTTCCTCGGCAAGCCGGTTCACCTGATTGTGAGTCAGGGCTAAATCCTTGCTCTGCGGCTTACTGGGAAGTTCGATGCTGTCCGCAGGGTTGACGGCCATGTATCCGTGGCGGATGGCGTACGCGAACACCTGGTGGACCACCTGGTGAACCTGAATGACACGGGCGGGGGATAGGCCGGTATCGTCGCTGCCCTTGTGCTTACGGGCTGCCGGATCTTTCGACAGCCACGACACCCACTCTTGTAAACGCTCATGGTCGATGTCGCGGAGTCGTTCGTTCTGCCACTTCGGCAAGATCACCACGTCTAGCAGGCCCCGGTATCCGGCGATGGTCTTCGGTGCCCGGTTCGCGGCTTTCTTCGTTGCAATCCACGCTTCGGCGACTGTCCCGAACGTGGTCGCTGAACGCTGCGGGTCCGCGTAGGTTCCGGTGCCCAGCGCCGTTGTCGTCGCGTCTATGTGTCTCTGTGCGTCGGCCTTACGTTCGAACGCCTTAGTTCGTTCTGCGCCGTCGTGGTCAACCCACCGAGCAAGCCAGCGTTTGCCCTGACCGTGCCGAACGGTGCACACCTCGGTCGCCGGGGCTTTGGAGTGTTTTGGGTCGATGCACCACACCGGTCCTGCGGACTGGTCCGCAGGGAAATGGACGTGCTCATCGCGTCGGGCTGGTCGGTGCCAACGGTCTTCCACACCGGCACGAACATTGCGCTTGACCTGCGACATAGCCCACAGCGTACTCCCGCTACTGCGGACTGTGTGCGGACTGCCGCTGAACGTGGTTCGACGCTTCCATATGAAAACCGGCTCTGAACTGGTTTTTCTGGTGCCCTCGGTGAGATTCGAACTCACACTGGACGGGTTTTGAATCCGTTTCCTCTGCCAGTTGGGATACGAGGGCCTTCGCTGGTGCGGTTTCCCACCATAGATGATGAGGTGAAGCGTTCGTCATGGCCCCGAAGTCGCTGATCTGCGCGCGCCACGCCACAATGGCGTCATGACCACACCCGATGCCGTCAGGCCGCGACGTGTCCTCATCGCCGAGGACGAGGCGCTGATTCGCCTCGACCTCGCCGAGATGCTCCGCGAGGAGGGGTACGACGTGGTCGGCCAGGCGGGCGACGGGCAGGAGGCCGTCGAACTCGCCGAGAGCCTCAGGCCCGACCTCGTCATCATGGACGTCAAGATGCCGCGGCGCGACGGCATCGACGCCGCCTCGGAGATCGCGGCCAAGCGCATCGCACCGATCGTGGTGCTCACCGCGTTCTCGCAACGCGAACTCGTGGAGCGGGCGCGTGACGCCGGAGCCATGGCGTATCTGGTCAAGCCGTTCTCGATCACCGACCTGATCCCCGCCATCGAGGTGGCGGTCAGCCGGTTCGGCGAAATCGCCGCTCTGGAACAGGAAGTCGCGACGCTGTCCGACCGTCTCGAGACGCGCAAGATGGTGGAACGCGCCAAGGGTTTGCTGCAGCAGAAGCAGGGCATGTCCGAGCCCGAGGCGTTCAAGTGGATTCAGCGTGCCGCGATGGATCGGCGGACGACGATGAAGCGGGTGGCCGAAGTGGTGCTCGAGACGCTCGACGAACCCGGCGACTCGTAACGACGAGGTTTCGAAATCGCCCATTCCAGCGGGTTGTTCAGCCCGTCCAGGTGCGGCATTTCCCAACACCACGCACTTTGGCCATGCGTTGGCTATGTTCTACCCGAAGCATCGCCGACCCGGCCGATCCGCGCCGTGACGTCGATGTCGATGAAAACCCTGACCCGGAGGTGAAACGTGCACGGTCGCGTGGCACGGAGTGCATTTGCTCTCGGCGGCGCGGGCTTGCTTGTGCTGGCCATGGCCGGCTGCAATCAGTCCGCACCCGAGGAGAGTTCGTCGCAGTCCGACTTGAAGATCGTCGAGCAGGTCCAGATCGACCAGAACGGCGCGGAAGTCAAAGCCGCCGAGGGCGCGGCTCCGGCCGACCCCGCGGGCGACGGCAAGGCGACGTGCCCACCGGTGTCCATCGCGATGGCCGGTGCCCTCAACGGCCCGGACGCCGCTCTTGGCATCAACATCGTCAACGGCGTGCAGCTGGCCATCGACAAGCACAACTCGGCCAACCCGGGTTGCCAGGTGCAGCTGAAGAAGTTCGACACCGAGGGTGACCCGCAGAAGGCCACCGCCATCGCGCCGCAGATCGTCGACGACCAGTACACGATCGGCCTGGTCGGTCCTGCGTTCTCCGGCGAGACCAAGGCGACCGGAACGGTGTTCGACCAGGCGGGCTTGGTCTCGGCGACGGCGTCGGCCACCAACCCGACGCTGAGCGAGAACGGGTGGAAGACGTTCTTCCGCGGACTGGCCAACGACGCAGTCCAGGGCCCGTCCGTCGCCAACTACCTCAAGAACACCATGGGGTTGAAGAAGATCTGCGTCGTCGACGACAGCACCGACTACGGCCTCGGCCTCGCCACCGCGGTGCGCGAGACGCTCGGCCCGGTTGCCGACTCGCAGTGCAACATCTCGGTCAAGAAGGGCGACAAGGACTTCTCCGCCGCGGTGACACAGATCAACGGAGCGGCTCCCGAGGCCGTGTTCTTCGGCGGCTACTACTCCGAGGCCGCGCCGCTGGTCCAGCAGCTCAAGGACGGCGGCGTCACCGCGACGTTCGTCAGCGCCGACGGCACCAAGGATCAGCAGTTCGTCGATCAGGCAGGCGAGGCGTCCAAGGACGCGCTGCTGTCCTGCCCGTGCGGCCCGGCAACGGGCTCGTTCGCCGAGGAGTACAAGCAGAAGTTCAGCGCCGATCCCGGCACGTACAGCACCGAGGGCTATGACCTGGGCACCATCCTGCTCAAGGGCATCGACTCGGGTGCCATCACCCGCCCGGCGCTGCTGGACTTCGTCCGGAACTACAACGGCCAGGGTGTGGCTCGCAACTACCAGTGGACTCCGAATGGGGAGCTCACGACCAACCTGATCTGGATGTTCAAGGTCCAGTAGGACATTCGACGACGGGGACGCGTCCGGAACAGTACGGTTCCGGACGCGTTCTCGTCTAAGACGCGAACACCACCGTCACGAGGAGCCGCCGCCGGATGCCGTCCGACTGTCTTGGCGAGTACGCATGTACTGCCGCCAACATCAACTTCAACGTCGACAATCTGCTGAACGGCTTCTGGCAGTTCACGATCGACGGTCTGTCCTGGGGTGCGATCTACGCGCTCGTCGCGGTGGGGTACACCCTGGTGTTCGGCGTGCTGCGGCTGATCAACTTCGCCCACTCAGAGATCTTCATGCTCGGCATGTTCGGCGCGTACTTCTGCCTCGACGTCATCCTGGGATTCACTCCGAGCGGCAACGCCTACAACAAGGGCATAGCGTTGACGGTGCTGTATCTGGCGATCGCAATGATCTTCGCGATGCTGGTGTCGGGTTCTGCGGCAGTGGGATTGGAGTTCGTCGCCTATCGGCCGCTGCGCAAGCGCAATGCGCGTCCATTGACGTTCCTGATCACCGCGATCGGCATGTCGTTCGTGCTGCAGGAGTTCGTGCACTTCATCCTGCCGCAGATCATCGACGGGTATGGCGGGTCCAACGCTCAGCAGCCGGTCGTGCTGGTACAGCCCAAGACTCAGTTCACGATCTTCGGCGCCGCGGTGTCGAACGTGACGATCGTGATCGTCGTGGCTGCGCTGATCCTGGCCCTGCTCACCGACGTCGCGATCAACCGCACCAAGTTCGGCCGCGGGATCCGCGCGGTCGCACAGGATCCGACGACGGCGACGTTGATGGGCGTGTCGCGGGAGCGGATCATCATGACGACATTCCTGATCGGTGGTCTGCTCGCCGGTGCCGCGGCTCTGCTGTACACGCTGAAGGTGCCCCAGGGCATCATCTACTCGGGCGGATTCCTGCTGGGGATCAAGGCGTTCTCCGCGGCGGTCCTCGGCGGCATCGGCAACCTGCGCGGCGCTCTGCTGGGCGGGTTGTTGCTCGGCATCATGGAGAACTACGGCCAGGCCTTGTTCGGCACCCAGTGGCGTGACGTGGTGGCGTTCGTGCTGCTGGTGCTGGTTCTGCTGATCCGCCCGACGGGCATACTCGGCGAGAGTCTGGGGAAGGCGCGAGCATGAGTGCGCACGACGACACCGACACGAACACCGGCGCCGACGCGAAGAAGACGTCGACCACGGCGTCACGGCTGCTGGCACCCGGTGACGGGTTGCGGCAGTGGTGGGACGGGCTGAGGCGGTCGCACAAGTGGGTGATCGGCGCCATCGGGTTCACGCTGCTGGCGTTGTTGCCGCTGTACACCCCGGCGTTCCTGGACACCCCTGGCATCAGCTTCGGCGGCACCATGGCCCAATTCGCGATGATCGCGATCATCGCAATCGGGCTGAACGTCGTGGTCGGCCAGACGGGTCTGCTGGACCTGGGCTACGTCGGTTTCTACGCCGTCGGCGCCTACACCGTGGCCCTTCTGACCAGTCCGGACAGTCCGTGGAACCAGATGAGCCCGAGCGGGTTCTTCAGCTCGGACTGGGCGTGGCTGTCGTGCGTTCCGCTGGCCATGGCGGTCACGGCGCTGGCGGGACTGATCCTCGGCACCCCGACGCTGCGCCTGCGTGGCGACTATCTGGCCATCGTGACGCTCGGGTTCGGCGAGATCATCCGGCTGATGGCCGACAACCTCGCCGACGTCACCAACGGTCCGCGCGGGCTCAACCAGATCGCGTACCCGCACGTGGGGGAGAAGGAGGGCCTGCCCGACGGCGTGTTCTCCAACGGCAACTCCGCCGGCGACGCCAACTACGGCACCTGGTGGTTCTGGCTGGGCCTGTTGTTCATGGTCGGCATCCTGCTGCTGGTGGGCAATCTGGAGCGCAGCCGCGTCGGCCGCGCCTGGGTGGCCATCCGCGAGGACGAGGACGCCGCAGAGGTCATGGGCGTCAACACCTTCCGCTTCAAGCTGTGGGCGTTCGTGATCGGCGCCGCGATCGGCGGTCTGTCCGGTGCGCTGTACGCGGGTCAGGTGCAGTACGTCGCGCCGCCGACCTTCAACATCATCAACTCGATGCTGTTCCTGTGCGCCGTGGTCCTGGGTGGCCAAGGCAACAAGCTGGGCGTGATCTTCGGCGCGTTCATCATCGTCTACCTGCCCAACCGCCTGCTGGGCGTGGAGTTCCTCGGCGTCAACATGGGCGACCTGAAATACCTGTTCTTCGGCTTGGCGCTGGTGGTGTTGATGATCTTCCGTCCCCAGGGCTTGTTCCCGGTGCGCCAGGCGCTGTTGGCGTACGGCAAGTCGGCGAAGAAGCTGCTGCGCAGCGCCGATGAGACGAAGGCGGCGGCATGACCGATCAGCCCGGTACCGAGGAACCGTTGATCGACGAGGATCTCGCCGTCCTGCACCGCGAGGTCGCGGTGGCCGAGGGCGAGACGCTACTCGCGACCCAGGACCTGACCGTCAAGTTCGGCGGTCTGACCGCGCTGGACTCGGTGACCTTCGACATCAAGCGCGGAGAGATCCTGGGGTTGATCGGACCCAACGGCGCGGGTAAGACCACCTGCTTCAACGCCATCACCGGGGTCTACCGGCCCACGTCGGGCAGCGTGCTGTTCGACGGCGCTCCGCTGGGCAAGATCAAGCGCCACGAGATCACCCGCCGCGGCATCGCCAGGACCTTCCAGAACATCCGCCTGTGGGGTGAGATGACCGCGCTGGAGAACGTCGTGGTCGGCACCGACGCCCGCCACAAGACGTCGGTACCCGGGGCGCTGGTGCGTACGCCGCGGCACCGGCGTGAGGAGCGCGACGCGATCGAGCGTGCCGCTGCGCTGCTGCAGTTCGTCGGCATCGCCCATCGCGGCGAGGAGAAGGCCAAGAACCTGCCCTACGGTGATCAGCGGCGGCTGGAGATCGCCCGCGCGCTGGCCACCGAACCCAAGCTGCTGTGCCTCGACGAACCGGCCGCGGGGTTCAATCCGAGCGAGAAGTCCGCGCTCATCGAACTCATCCAGGCGATCCGCGACGACGGGTACACGGTGTTGCTCATCGAACACGACATGCGTCTGGTCATGGGGGTCACCGACCGCATCGTGGTCCTTGAGTTCGGTCGCAAGATCGCCGACGGCCTGCCCGCCGACATCCGCGAGGATCCCGCCGTGATCGCCGCCTACCTTGGAGTACCCGATGACGAACTCACCTGAGACCACCCCGGCAACCGACCTCGACCCCCGGCCGGTGCTGCTCGAGGTCCGCGACGCCGTGGTGCACTACGGCCGCATCCAGGCGCTGCACGGGGTGTCGCTGACCGTCCGCGAGGGTGAACTGGTCACACTGCTGGGTTCCAACGGCGCAGGCAAGACCACGATGATGCGGGCCATCTCCGGACTACGGCCCCTGACGTCGGGGTCGGTGTGGTTCGACGGGCAGGACGTCTCGAGGATCAAGGCACACAACCGGGTCACCGACGGCCTGATCCAGGCGCCCGAGGGTCGCGGTGTCTTCCCCGGCATGACCGTGGTCGAGAACCTCGAAATGGGTTGCTACGGGCGGAAGTTCCCGAGCCGTTCCGAGCACCGCGAACGGTTGGACTGGGTGCTGGAGACCTTCCCGCGCCTGGCCGAACGCCGCAGCCAGGTCGGCGGCACACTGTCGGGCGGTGAGCAGCAGATGCTCGCGATCGGGCGGGCGTTGATGGCGCGGCCCAAGGTGCTGCTGCTCGACGAGCCCTCGATGGGCCTGGCACCCATGGTGATCTCGCAGATCTTCCGGATCATCTCGGAGATCAACACCCAGGGCACCACCGTGCTGCTGGTCGAACAGAACGCCCAGCAGGCGCTCAGCCGCTCCGACCGGGCCTACATCCTCGAGACCGGCCGCGTCACCCGCGAAGGCGTCGCCCGCGACCTGCTCAAGGACGACAGCATCCGCGCCGCCTACCTCGGTGTCGCCTGACCGTTCTCCGGCGAGCGTGCGTGTCTGCGGGCGACACGCCGCGCTCGAACCCGAGTCGGCGCATGCTCGCGGACGTCAGCGCGCGACGATCACCGACGAACCGTGGCCGAACAGGCCCTGGTTCGCGGTGATGCCGACCTTCGCACCCTCGACCTGCCTGCCGGTGGCCTGACCCTTGAGCTGCCAGGTGAGTTCGCAGATCTGCGCGATCGCCTGCGCGGGGATCGCCTCGCCGAAGCACGCCAGCCCGCCGGACGGGTTCACTGGCACGCGGCCACCGATCGTGGTCGCGCCGCTGCGCAGCAGCTGCTCGGCCTCGCCCCTCGCGCACAGCCCGAGGTGCTCGTACCAGTCCAGCTCCAACGCCGTCGACAGGTCGTAGACCTCGGCTAGGCTGACGTCCTCGGGCCCGATGCCCGCCTCGGCGTACGCCGCGTCGAGGATCTGGTCCTTGAACACGCGGTCGGGGCCGGGCACCACGGCGGTCGAATCCGTTGCGATGTCCGGCAATTCAGGCAGGTGCTGGGGGTAGCGCGGCGTCACCGTGGACACTGCGCGCACCGACGGCACGCCTTCGAGTGAGCCGAGGTGCTTCTCGGCGAAGGACTTGCTCGCGACGATCAGTGCCGCGGCGCCGTCGGACGTCGCGCAGATGTCGAGTTGTCGCAACGGGTCCGACACGACGGGGCTGGCGAGCACGTGCTCGACGGCGGATTCCTTGCGGTAGCGGGCATTTGGATTCTGCAGGCCGTGGCGGGAGTTCTTCACCTTGACCTGGGCGAAGTCCTCCGACGTCGCGCCGTAGAGATCCATTCGGCGGCGAGCAAGCAGCGCGAAGTACACCGGGTTCATCGCGCCGATGAGGTGGAAGCGTTGCCAGTCGGGGTCGTTCTTGCGCTCTCCGCCGACGGGCGCGAACGCTCCCTTGGGCGTGGTGTCGGCACCGATCACCAAGGCGACGTCGCAGAAGCCGGCCAGGATCTGGGCACGCGCGCTCTGCAGCGCCTGCGATCCGCTGGCGCAGGCGGCGTAGCTCGAGCTGACGGGCACGCCATTCCAGCCGAGCTTCTGGGCGAACGTCGACCCGGCGATGAAGCCTGGGTAGCCGTTGCGAATCGTGTCTGCGCCTGCGACCAATTCGATCTGGCGCCAGTCGAGTCCGGCCTCGGCCAGCGCGGCGCGGGCGGCGACGACGCCGTACTCGGTGAAGTCGCGTCCCCACTTGCCCCAGGGGTGCATGCCGGCGCCGAGGATGTAGAGCGGTTCCGGCGTACTAGCGCTCATGCGATCCTCCAGGCGTAGACGCTGCGCACGAAGCCGTCCTCGTCGGTGTACAGCGGCATCGTGGTCAGCTCCATCTCCATGCCGACCTTCAGGTCGGCGGCCAACGTCCCGTCGACGACCTTGCCGAGGACGATCAGGCCCTCCTCGGCGAGTTCCACCGCGGCGATCGCGAAGGGCTCGAAGGACTCCTGCGCGGGGTACGGGGCCGGTGGCGGATAGCGGTTCTCGGTGTAACTCCACACCGTGCCGCGGCGCGAGATCGGCACCTGCGCCAGCTCGTCGCCGTCGCACGCGGGGTTCGGGCAGTTGTTGGCCCGTGGGGGAAAGACGTAGGTGCTGCACTGTGTGCACTTGCCTGCGATCAATGAGGTGGCGCCGGAATCGTCCTGGCTCCACCAACCGTCGATGGCCGGTAGTTGCGTTGCGGCATCGGTATCACCTGGCACCCGGTCAGCCTAAACGATCATGGGCGCGGAACTGAAACGTGTTGCAGTTTTACCGTTGGGCGACGTCCAGCAGGATCCGCAGCAGATCGTCGGGGTTGTCGCGCATCAGGTTGTGCTTGCCGTCCAGTTCGTGGCAGTTCCATCGGGGGTCGTCGCGCACCCGGTCGTAGGACGGGCGAAGTGGCGACTCGCCGGGCCAGTCCAGGGCGTAGACGTACTCGAGGCGGCGGAACCGGTCGAGGGTGCCGCTCACCCGCAGCCGCTGCATCACGCTCGCCAGGGGATGGGCGGTGGCCCGCTCGTCGAAGAAGGGCAGGGGAGGCACGCCGAACCCGCTGTCGTCGACGCCGACGTACCACCGTCGTTCTTCCTCGTCGACGACGTCCCAGCACGACTCGCCGTCGTGCGGCACCACGGCGTCGATGAAGACGAGCGCGTCGACGCGTTCCGAGATGCGGTCGGCGGCTCCGGTGATGACCATGCCGCCGTAGGAGTGCCCGACCAGAACCAGGTCGTCAGCGGCGTCGTCGTTATCGATGGCTGAGACGACGTCGGTGACGTGGGTGTCGAGGTTGACCCCGCCGTGGAGGAGGTGCGCCCGCTCGGCCACGCCGGTCAGCGTCACCGCGAGTACCCGGTGGCCCGCCTCGCGCAGGGATGCTGCCAGCTCGTCGAAACACCAGGCCCCGTGGCACATTCCGGGGACCAGGACGAAGGTGATGCCGTTGGAGTTCGTGGACATGACTCCAGCGTGGAAGCCCCGTAATCATAAGTCCAATAGCGATTTCGACACCAAACTATAATCATCAGTTATGGAACTGCGTCAGCTCGAATACGTGGTCGCGGTGGCGGAAGAGGCCAACTTCACCCGTGCGGCGGGTCGCGTCCACGTCGCGCAACCGGCGGTGAGTGCGCAGATCGCCCGGCTCGAGCGCGAGCTCGGCGAACCGCTCTTCGATCGGGGCAAGCGCGAGGTGCGACTGACGGCGGCCGGCACGGCGCTGCTGCCGCATGCACGCGCCGCGCTCGCTTCGGTGGCCGCCGCGCGCACCGCGGTCGACGAACTCGGCCAACTGGTCCGTGGCTCGGTCGCGATCGGTGCGGTGACCGCCCACGACGTCGACCTTCCCGGACTGCTGGCGGAGTTCCACGTCGCGCACCCCGGGGTCGACATCTCGCTCGGCAGCGACGACTCCGAGGCGCTGATCGACGGCATCCGCATGGGGCGGCTCGACGCGGCGATCGTGTCGATCTCCGACCACGTTCCGGACGGGCTCGCCGCCGAGGTGGTGACCGATCAGCGCATCGTCGCAGCGGTCGGCAAGGCGGACCCGTGGGTGCGACGGCGCGCCGTCGCGGTCACCGATCTGGCGGAACGGCCCGTCATCGCGTTGCCGCCGGGCACGGGCATCCGCCGCCGGTTCGACGAGGCGTGCGCGGCGGCGGGGGTCGCGGTCCGGGTGGCGTTCGAGGCGACGACGCCTGGTGCGCTGGCCGACCTCGCCGAGCGTGGCCTTGGCGTCGCGCTGCTCCCCGAGGTGGCCGCGGCGGCGCGGGCGGGCCTGCACGTGCTGCCGATCGTGCCGGAACTGCGGGGCCGCCTCGTCTTCGCCTGGCGTGCGGACGGGCCGATGAGCCCGGCGGCGCGGGTTCTGGTCGAGATGGCTCGGCGTCGACTGCGCGTCGGACCCGATGAATAGAGTGAGGGCGTGAGCCCTGCCAAGACCGCGCCGCAGCGCGCCGCCGGAACCCCGTCGGCCGATACCAAGCCGACACTGATGCTGCTGGACGGCAATTCGCTGGCCTTTCGGGCGTTCTTCGCCCTGCCTGCGGAGAACTTCAAGACCCAGGGCGGTCTGACCACGAATGCGGTGTACGGATTCACCGCCATGCTCATCAACCTGCTGCGCGACGAGCAGCCGACCCACATCGCGTCGGCCTTCGACGTGTCGCGGCAGACGTTCCGCATGGAGAGGTACCCGGAGTACAAGGCGGGCCGCTCGGCGACGCCCGACGAGTTCCGCGGGCAGATCGACATCACCAAGGAGGTGCTCGGCGCCCTGGGCATCACGGTGCTCGCGGAGCCGGGGTTCGAGGCGGACGACATCATCGCCACGCTGGCCACCCAGGCCGAGAATGAGGGGTACCGCGTTCTGATCGTCACGGGCGACCGCGACGCGCTGCAACTGGTCAGTGACGACGTGACGGTGCTGTACCCGCGCAAGGGCGTCAGCGAGCTGACCCGCTTCACGCCCGAGGCCGTCGTTGAGAAGTACGGCCTGACGCCGACCCAGTACCCGGACTTCGCCGCTCTGCGCGGCGACCCCAGCGACAACCTGCCGGGCATCCCGGGGGTGGGGGAGAAGACGGCGTCGAAGTGGATCGTCGAGTACGGCTCGCTGCAGGCCCTCGTCGACCAGGTCGACACCGTCAAGGGCAAGGTCGGGGATGCGTTGCGCGCCAACGTCTCTCACGTGATCCTCAACCGCGAGCTGACCCAGCTGGTCAAGGACGTCCCGCTCGCGCAGACGCCCGACACGCTGCGCATGCAGCCGTGGAACCGCGATCAGATCCACCGCCTGTTCGACGACCTCGAGTTCCGGGTGCTGCGCGACCGGCTCTTCGAGACGCTCGCGTCGGCGGACCCCGAGGTCGAGGTCGGCTTCGACGTCCGCGGCGGCGTCCTCGAGCCGGGCACCCTCGCGGCATGGCTGTCCGAGCACAGCCTGGGCAACCGGTTCGGGCTGGCCGTCGTCGGGACCCACCTGGCGTACGACGGTGACGCGACGGCGCTGGCGATCGTGGCCGCCGACGGCGAGGGCTGCTACATCGACACGACCACCCTCGGCCCGGAGGACGAAGCGGCGCTGTCGTCGTGGTTGGCCGACCCCGGCCCGCCCAAGGCCCTGCACGAGGCGAAACTGGCGATGCACGACCTCGAGGGACGCGGCTGGACGCTGCGCGGGGTCACGTCCGACACCGCGCTCGCGGCCTATCTGGTCCGTCCGGGCCAGCGCAGCTTCGCCCTCGACGATCTGTCGGTGCGCTACCTGCGCCGTGAACTCCGTGCGGAAGGCCCGGAGCAGCAACAGCTCTCGCTGCTCGACGATGCCGACGGCGTCGACGATCAGGCGGTGCAGACGCTGCTGCTGCGGGCATCGGCCGTGATGGACCTCGCCGATGCGCTCGACGAGGAACTCGCCCGCATCGACTCCTCGTCGCTGCTCGGCCAGATGGAGCTACCGGTGCAGCGGGCGCTCGCCGCCATGGAGTCCCGTGGCATCGCCGTCGACCTGGACCTGCTCGGCGAACTGCAGAGCCAGTTCGCCGACCTGATCCGGGACGCGGCAGAGGCGGCCTACTCGGTGATCGGCAAGCAGATCAACCTCGGCTCGCCCAAGCAGCTCCAAGTCGTGCTGTTCGACGAACTCGAGATGCCGAAGACCAAGCGCACCAAGACCGGGTACACGACGGATGCGGATGCGCTGCAGTCACTCTTCGACAAGACCGGGCACCCGTTCCTGCAGCACCTACTGGCCCACCGCGACGCGACGCGGCTGAAGGTGACCGTCGACGGTCTGCTCAACTCCGTGGCCTCCGACGGCCGCATCCACACGACGTTCAACCAGACCATCGCCGCGACCGGACGGTTGTCGTCCACCGAGCCCAACCTGCAGAACATCCCGATCCGCACCGAGGACGGCCGCCGGATCCGCAACGGCTTCGTGGTCGGCGAGGGCTACGCCGAGTTGATGACCGCCGACTACAGCCAGATCGAGATGCGCATCATGGCGCACCTGTCCCGCGACGAGGGTCTGATCGAGGCCTTCAACACCGGCGAGGACCTGCACTCGTTCGTCGCGTCCCGCGCCTTCGACGTGCCGATCGACGAGGTGACGCCCGAGCTGCGGCGCCGGGTCAAGGCCATGTCCTACGGTCTGGCCTACGGGTTGAGTGCCTACGGCCTTGCCGCACAGCTGAAGATCTCCACCGAAGAGGCGAAGGTCCAGATGGACCAGTACTTCGCCCGGTTTGGCGGCATCCGCGACTACCTGCGCGACGTCGTCGACCAGGCTCGCAAGGACGGGTACACCTCGACGGTCTTCGGCCGGAGGCGCTACCTGCCCGAATTGGACAGCAGCAACCGCAACGTCCGCGAGGCCGCCGAGCGGGCCGCGCTCAATGCCCCGATCCAGGGCAGCGCCGCCGACATCATCAAGGTCGCGATGGTCAACGTCGAGAGCGCCATCGCAGAAGCCGGTCTGACGTCGAGGATGCTGCTGCAGGTGCACGACGAATTGCTGTTCGAGGTGGCCGACGGCGAGCACGAGGTACTCGAGGAACTGGTGCGCAAGGAGATGGGCGGCGCCTACCCGCTCGACGTCCCGCTCGAGGTGTCGGTGGGATACGGCCGGAGCTGGGACGCCGCCGCGCACTGAGGGGCCGCGACCGTTCGGTGACGGTGTTCGTGGGAGATCAGCTCGCGCGGACCCGTCGGTAGCCGCCAGTGGAACGTGATGGCGGCCAGTCGCAGCAGCGTGGCCACCAGCGATCCCGCCACCACGCCCAGCCACTGCGACCCGCCATGGTCGACGACGACGTAGATGACGGACCCGAGCACGGCGGGCGCGGCGTACATGTCGTCGGGGCCCATCACGATCGGCACGTCGCCGGCCACGACGTCGCGCAGCACGCTGCCCGCCACGGCGGACACCGCTCCGAGCAGGGCCGCCGCGAACCAGCTCGCACCGTGGTCGACGGAGATCGCCGCCCCCGACGTCGCGAAGAAGCCCATGCCGACGGCGTCGAGGACCGTGACCAGCTGGTTGAGCCGGATCACCAGCTTGGCGAAGACGGTGGTGACGATGGACACCGCGACGCACAAGGTCACGTCGGGCCAATGCTGCAGGGAGCTGGGCGGGTCGATGTCGAGGAGCACGTCGCGCAGGACGCCGCCGCCGACGCCGGTGAGCACCGCCATCGTGGCGATGCCGAAGAGGTCGAATCCCTTGCGGATCCCCACCACGGCGCCGGAGGCGGCCAGGACGGCGATGCCCGCGTAATTGGCGATGTGTTGGATCACGGGCGCACGCTACGACGCGAACCTAGGAGACGGCTGGGACCGCGGCCTCGGAGAGCCTCACCGTCCGGGCGCGCGGTAACCGGCCAGCCACTGCAGCGTCGGGGCGGCTGCTCGCGCGGCGTGTACCGCGTATGACTCCTCGGCCAGCAGCGCGTGCACCCGCTGATCGCCGAATCCACGGTCGATCCTGTCCTTGACGAAGGCGAGTTCGACGACCTGCGCGGCGAAGGCGCCGACTGCGGTGGCGCCGGGTTTGCCGTGGATTCCGCGAGCCGCGGCGACGGCGTGCTTGCGGGCTTGCATGGAGCCGAGCCAGGTGGCCTCGGCAGGTGTGACGAGGCCGGCGGTCACCATGCCGGGCAGCTTGGCGGAGACGATGCGCTGCTCCCGGCGGCGGCTGTTCACTCCGAGGACGATCGCGAGCGCGAAGATCGGCACCATCCACAGCACGTAGACGCCGAAGTACGCCTCGGCGCCCATCAGCGACGAGGCGTTCCACAACCCGTGCATGACGACCGCGCCTGCGTACCCGAGCAGCAGGAAGCCCGCCTTGGCCGCCACGCCGCGTCGGTTCATCGCGAAGTAGACGCCGATGCCGAACATCGTGGTGAACAGCGGATGGGCGAACGGCGCCATGATCAGCCGCATGGCGGCGGTTACCAGCGCTTCGCCGAGCGACTCGCCGTTCGCGATGTACAGGATGTCCTCGAGCCAGGCGAAGCCCGCGCCGACCAGGCCCGCGTAGACGAGGCAGTCGGTGAGCGAGTTCATCTCGTGCCGTCGGCGCCCCGTGAGCATCACCAGCAGGAACGCTCCCTTGGCGGCCTCCTCGATCAGCGGCGCACCGACCGCGACCGACACGAAGCTGACCGACGCGGTCTCCACCGCGCCAGGGTTGACCAGCGTCTCGAACCACAGGCTCAGGACGATCGACACGATGACGGCGACCGACGCACCCCACAGGAAGGCGAGGATCAGTAGGCGCGGGGGCTCGGGCTCCCAGCGGTCGAGCCACACGTAGGCCAGCACGACGACGGCGATCGCGACCGTGGACAGCACGAAACCGATGGCGGTGCCGACCGGATTGAGCGCGGTCAACCCGATGACGATCAAGCCGGCGATGAGGCCGAGCAGGATGAGGACGCCGATCGGTGCACCGACTTTGCGGATCCGCCTCGGCAGAGCCGGCATCGGCAGGTGCGGCGGCAAGGCGGGCGAAGGGTTGTGCACGGGTGCAGGGTAACGGTGCGTGGGACCGGGTTTGTCCAGCGTGTCCTCAGTCGAGTACCCTCGATGGGTACTCGTATGTGCAAGATCACGGGTGCAGTGTCACATCTCGGCGCACCCGCGCCGGAGCAATGAATACGTCCCTACTATTAAACCTGTCCGGAGCCACCCACCATATGCCAAGTCCCTCCATCACCTCGCCGCAAGTAGCCATCAACGACATTGGCTCGGCTGAGGACTTTCTCGCCGCGATCGACAAGACCATCAAGTACTTCAACGATGGCGACATCGTCGAGGGGACCATCGTCAAGGTGGACCGCGACGAGGTCTTGCTCGACATCGGTTACAAGACCGAAGGCGTCATTCCTTCCCGCGAACTCTCGATCAAGCACGACGTGGACCCCTCAGAGGTTGTGTCCGTCGGCGACGAGGTCGAAGCGCTGGTCCTCACCAAGGAGGACAAGGAAGGCCGTCTGATCCTGTCCAAGAAGCGGGCTCAGTACGAGCGCGCCTGGGGCACGATCGAAGAACTCAAGGAGAAGGACGAGGCCGTCAAGGGCACCGTCATCGAGGTCGTCAAGGGCGGCCTGATCCTGGACATCGGCCTGCGTGGCTTCCTGCCCGCGTCGCTGGTGGAGATGCGTCGCGTCCGCGATCTGCAGCCGTACATCGGTCGTGAGATCGAGGCGAAGATCATCGAGCTGGACAAGAACCGCAACAACGTGGTGCTGAGCCGCCGCGCCTGGCTGGAGCAGACCCAGTCCGAGGTGCGCAGCGAGTTCCTCAACCAGCTGCAGAAGGGCGCCATCCGCAAGGGTGTCGTCAGCTCCATCGTCAACTTCGGCGCGTTCGTCGATCTCGGCGGCGTCGACGGCCTGGTGCACGTCTCCGAGCTGTCCTGGAAGCACATCGACCATCCGTCCGAGGTCGTCCAGGTGGGCGACGAGGTCACGGTCGAGGTCCTCGACGTCGACATGGACCGCGAGCGGGTTTCGCTGTCGCTCAAGGCGACTCAGGAAGATCCGTGGCGCCACTTCGCCCGCACCCACGCAATCGGTCAGATCGTGCCCGGCAAGGTCACCAAGCTGGTGCCGTTCGGTGCGTTCGTCCGCGTCGAGGAGGGCATCGAGGGCCTGGTGCACATCTCCGAGCTGTCCGAGCGTCACGTCGAGGTCCCGGACCAGGTGGTCCAGGTCGGCGACGACGCGATGGTCAAGGTCATCGACATCGACCTCGAGCGTCGCCGGATCTCGCTGAGCCTCAAGCAGGCCAACGAGGACTACACCGAGGAGTTCGACCCGTCGAAGTACGGCATGGCCGACAGCTACGACGAAGCGGGCAACTACATCTTCCCCGAGGGCTTCGACGCCGAGACCAACGAGTGGCTCGAGGGCTTCGAGAAGCAGCGTGACGAGTGGGAGGCCCGGTACGCCGAGGCCGAGCGCCGCCACAAGATGCACACTGCGCAGATGGAGAAGTTCGCCGCTGCCGACGCGGAGGCGGCCAGCAGGCCCGCCAACGCCGGCACGACGTCGTCTTCGTCGTCCTCCCGCCCGGAGGAGTCGACCGGCGGCACGCTCGCCAGCGACGCTCAGTTGGCAGCGCTGCGCGAGAAGCTTGCAGGCAACGCCTAACCACGGCCAGTACGACGAACGCCCCGGCTCTTGGAGCCGGGGCGTTCGCCGTTTCGGCGCCCCTGACAGACTGGTGCCGTGCTGCGAATTGGTCTGTCCGGCGGTATCGGTGCCGGCAAGTCGACGGTGTCCAAGACGTTCGGTGAACTCGGCGGCATCGTCGTCGACGGCGACGTGATCGCCCGCGAGGTCGTCGAGCCCGGAACCGAGGGGCTCGCCAAGCTGGTCGAGGCCTTCGGCGAGGACATCCTGCGCCCCGACGGCGCGCTGGACCGGCCCGCGCTGGCAGCGGTCGCGTTCAGCGACGACGCCAAGCGGGCCACCCTCAACGGCATCGTGCACCCGTTGGTCGGCAGGCGACGTCAGGAGCTGATCGACGCCGCACCTGCGGACGCGGTGATCGTCGAGGACATCCCGTTGCTCGTCGAATCACAGATGGCGCCGATGTTTCCGCTCGTGATCATCGTCCACGCCGACGAGGACCTACGGGTCTCCCGGCTCATCGAGCACCGGGGATTCACCGAGGCCGACGCCCGAGCCCGCATCGCCGCGCAGGCGACCGTGGAGCAGCGTCGTGCCGTCGCCGACGTGTGGCTCGACAACTCCGGCCCCGCAGAGGATCTGGTGGCGGCCGCCAGGGCGCTGTGGCACGACCGGATCGTGCCGTTCGCACACAACGTCCAGGCCGGGGAGCCGGCCCGCGTGGCGCCGGTCCTGGTGCCCGCCGACTCGTCGTGGCCCGAGCAGGCGACGCGAATCGTCAACCGGCTCAACACGTCCTGCGGCCATCGGGCGCTGCGCATCGACCACGTCGGGTCGACTGCCGTACCGGGCCTCGACGCCAAGGACGTCATCGACGTCCAGGTCACCGTCGAGTCGCTCGACGTCGCCGACGAGCTGGGCTCGGCATTGGCCGCGGCGGGCTATCCCCGAGTCGAGTCGATCGTTGCCGACGTCGCACACACCGACGAGTCGGCGCTGTGGCAGAAGCGCTTTCATGCATCTGCCGACCCCGGTAGGCCCACCAACGTGCACCTGCGCGTCGAGGGCTGGCCGAATCAGCGTTTCGCGCTGCTGTTCCGGGACTGGCTGCGGGCCGAGCCCGACGTACGCGGCGAGTACCTCGAGCTGAAGAAGCGGATCGCCGACGCCGGACATCTGACGTCCGGAGACTATGCCGACGCCAAGGAGCCGTGGTTCGCCGACGCCTACGGTCGCGCCGTGGACTGGGCCGAACGGACCGGCTGGACTGCCTAGTCCGTCAGGCGACGGGCGCAGGCGGAGCGACTGCGGGGTCGGCAGGCGGCAGCGGCGCCGCGGGTACGGGTGCGGGTGCGTCGACCGGTGCGGTGTTGCCCTGCGGGAAGTTGCCCACCGACCCGCAGCTGAGCACGCCGTAGCCGGGGTCGTTGCGCTGCGGCGTGAACCGGGGAGCGACGAACTGGTCGGCCTGGGCGACGATCTGGTCGTCGACCAGGATCTCGCAGTGCAGGCTCGCGGAGTAGGGCCATTGGATCGCGACCTGCATGCCGGCCTGCTGAGGATCGGACACGACGCCGGTCGTCTCGAAGGTGCGTCCCGGCACCATCGTCGGATCGGCGGTGTTGAACTCGGTGTCGGAGAGCTTGTAGGTGATCGTGGCGCCGCGCGAGACGCCGTCGACGCGTGCGCGGTACACGACGTTGTGCGGTCCCTCGCCGAACTGAGGTGCCGCGGGTTCGGCTGGGGGCGTGGCGCCTTCGGCCGGGGTGGCAGCTGACTCCTGCTGCACGTCGGGCAGCGGGGGTGCCGCGGGGTCTGCCAGCGCGACGGGCGCAGCGAGCTGCGCACCCACCGCGAGGACGGTCACGACGAACGCCGCGTGCCGCCCGCGCTTGCTGAAACTCATGACAGCAGACTTTACGCCGAGCGCCACGTGAGGACCATTTCACGCTGATCAAGCCACCGGTCCAGGTCATAGCCGTGCCGGGCGAGACCGTCGACAGTCGCGACCGCCGTGTGGATTGCCCGGTCCGCCGTTTCCTGGTCGAGCAGCCCGCCGCACACGGCGGCCACCAGTTCGTCGGCATCGACCAGTTCGACGCCGCGCCCGGTTCGTACGACGAGGTCCAGGTAGTGATCCTCGGTGCGCCACACGTCCCCGTCGACCGAGATCCGGCCCACGTCCAGGTAGAGGTCCTGGTCGCGCTCGTAGCCCGGATTGAAGTGGAACACCGTCGCCCGCAGGTCGAGACTCGGCAGCAACCATGACTCCAGGTAGTGGAACTGCGCCCGGCCGGGAGCCGGGCGGGCCATGTACAGGCCCCACGGGGTGACGGTGTAGACCTCGACGTCACGCACGATGCCCTTCGGGTCGGTGTTGGTGCGGTGCCGTACGTCGAAGGTCTCTCGTTTGGGTGGATGGATCGGCGGCGTCACGAGCGGTACCGGCGAAGGTCGACGACGAGCGGCCGATGACCGTCGGGCCGGGTCAGCATCCGCAGTAAGAAGCCGGCGAGCAGGCACCCCGCGAACCCGGCCCACAGCAGGCTGGCGGCATCCAGCCAACCGCACTGGCTGGACGGTCCGAGACCGTTGTCGCCGCAGCTCACGCCCATGAGGTCGGCCACGCGTCCCGGCCCGGGCCAGATCAGCGCGACGGCGCAGCCGAGGCTGACCAGTAGGAGGAGGAGGCCGAGTAGTCGGAGGGCGACTCGCAGCGGTTCGCGCACGGCGTCACGCTAACCCGTCGCGGGGCACGGCGGGAATGAACTTGTCGGGGGACGCGCTTAATCTGGAGACCATGGCCTTCGCTACCGAACATCCCGTACTCGCGCACTCCGAGTACCGCCCAGTCGAGGCGATGGTGCGCGCCGGAAACCGGTTCGAGGTGGTCAGCGAATACGAGCCAGCGGGCGATCAGCCAGCGGCCATCGAGGAACTGGAACGCCGCGTCAGGGCGGGGGAGCGCGACGTCGTGCTCCTCGGTGCCACCGGTACCGGCAAATCGGCCACCACGGCGTGGCTCATCGAGCGCCTACAGCGGCCGACGCTGGTGATGGCTCCCAACAAGACGCTCGCCGCACAGCTGGCCAACGAGCTGCGGGACATGTTGCCGCACAACGCCGTCGAGTACTTCGTCTCGTACTACGACTACTACCAGCCCGAGGCGTACATCGCGCAGACCGACACCTACATCGAGAAGGACAGCTCGATCAACGACGACGTCGAGCGCCTGCGACACTCGGCGACGTCGAGCCTGCTGTCGCGCCGCGACGTGGTCGTGGTGGCCTCGGTGTCGTGCATCTACGGCCTCGGCACGCCGCAGTCGTACATGGACCGCTCGGTGGAACTCCAGGTCGGCCAGGAGGTGCCCCGCGACGCGCTGCTGCGGCTGCTCGTCGACGTGCAGTACACCCGCAACGACATGTCGTTCACGCGCGGCACGTTCCGGGTGCGGGGTGACACCGTCGAGATCATTCCGTCGTACGAGGAGCTGGCCGTCCGCATCGAGTACTTCGGCGACGAGGTCGAGGCGCTCTACTACATGCACCCGCTGACCGGCGACGTCATCCGCAAGGTCGACTCGCTGCGGGTGTTCCCGGCCACGCACTACGTGGCGGGGCCCGAGCGCATGGCGCAGGCGATCGAGAGCATCGAGCGGGAACTCGAGGCCCGGCTGGCCGAACTCGAGGGCCAGGGCAAGCTGCTCGAGGCGCAGCGGTTGCGGATGCGCACCAACTACGACCTCGAGATGATGAAGCAGGTCGGGTTCTGCTCCGGCATCGAGAACTACTCGCGGCACATCGACGGGCGCGGTCCCGGCACGGCGCCTGCGACGTTGATCGACTACTTCCCCGAGGACTTCCTGCTGGTCATCGACGAGTCGCACGTCACCGTGCCGCAGATCGGCGGCATGTACGAGGGCGACATGTCCCGCAAGCGCAACCTGGTCGACTTCGGCTTCCGGCTGCCGTCGGCGGTCGACAACCGCCCCCTGACGTGGGAGGAGTTCGCCGACCGCATCGGCCAGACGGTGTACCTGTCGGCGACGCCGGGCCCCTACGAACTCAGCCAGACCGGTGGCGAGTTCGTCGAGCAGGTCATCCGGCCGACCGGTCTGGTCGACCCGCACGTCATCGTCAAGCCGACCAAGGGCCAGATCGACGACCTCATCGGGGAGATCCGCAAGCGCACCGAACGCGACGAACGCGTGCTGGTGACGACGCTGACCAAGAAGATGGCCGAGGACCTCACCGACTACCTCCTGGAGACGGGCATTCGAGTGCGGTACCTGCACTCCGAGGTCGACACGTTGCGCCGCGTGGAGTTGTTGCGGCAGCTGCGCCTCGGCGAGTACGACGTCCTGATCGGCATCAATCTGCTGCGCGAGGGTCTCGACCTGCCCGAGGTGTCGCTGGTGGCGATCCTCGACGCCGACAAGGAGGGCTTCCTGCGGTCGCCGCGAAGCCTCATCCAGACCATCGGTCGCGCGGCGCGCAACGTGTCGGGCGAGGTGCACATGTACGCCGACAAGATCACCGATTCGATGCAGCAGGCCATCGAGGAGACCGACCGGCGGCGCAGCAAGCAGATCGCGTACAACCAGGAGCATGGCGTCGACCCACAGCCGTTGCGCAAGAAGATCGCCGACATCCTGGACCAGGTGTACCGCGAGGCCGACGACACCGAGGCGACCGTCGACGTCGGCGGATCGGGGCGCAACGCGTCCAGGGGACGGCGTGCGCAGGGCGAGCCGGGCCGTGCGGTCAGTGCGGGGATCTACGAGGGCCGCGACACCAAGTCGATGCCGCGGGCCGAATTGGCCGACCTGATCAAGGATCTGACGGCTCAGATGATGACCGCGGCGCGGGATCTGCAGTTCGAATTGGCGGCTCGCATCCGCGACGAGATCTCGGACTTGAAGAAGGAGCTGCGCGGCATGGATGCCGCCGGCCTCAAGTAGCTTGACCTCAACCTCGGTTCAGTTCCTACCGTGAGCGCATGACGGAACTCGAGGTGGCTCGAAGCGGTTGGCGCGAGCTGTTGGGCCCGAAGCACGTCGGGGCCTCGACGGTCCTCGCCGGTGGCGTCGCGCTGTACGCCACCAACGAGTTCCTCACCATCAGCCTGCTGCCGAGTACGGTCGGCGAGATCGGTGGGCAACGCCTCTACGCGTGGGTGACGACGGTGTACCTGGTGTCCTCGGTCGTCGCCGCCACGACGGTCAGTTCCACGCTGTCCCGCCTCGGGCCGCGACTGGCCTACGTGGCGGCGCTGTCGGTGTTCGGTGCGGGCAGCGTGCTGTGCGCCGTTGCTCCGACCATGGAACTCCTGCTGGCAGGGCGGGTCGTGCAGGGCGCTGCGGGTGGTTTGATGGCCGGGCTCGGCTACGCCGTGATCAATGCGGCCATGCCGCAGTCGCTGTGGACCAAGGCGTCGGCCCTGGTGTCGGCGATGTGGGGAGTCGGCACCATCGTCGGGCCGGCTGCCGGTGGTCTGTTCGCGCAGTTCGGTTCGTGGCGTTGGGCATTCGGGGTGCTCGCCATCCTCACCGCGGCGATGGCGGTCCTCGTCCCGTTCGTCCTGCCCCGGCGTGCCGGGCATGGACCGGCCGTGCAGCGCATCCCGGTGTGGTCGCTGCTGCTGCTCGGTGCGGCCGCACTCGCCATCAGCGCGGCGGGAATCGCGAAGCACGCGGCGATGACGGCGGGCCTGCTCGGCGTCGGCGCCGTGCTGGTCGGCGTGTTCCTCGTCGTCGACCGGCGTCTCGCGGCATCGGTCCTGCCGCCCACGGCATTTCGACCCGGCCCGCTGAAGTGGATCTACCTGACGCTCGGAATGTTGATGACAGCAACGATGGTGGACATGTACGTGCCGCTGTTCGGTCAGCGCCTGGCGGGGCTGGTTCCGGTGGCCGCGGGATTCCTGGGCGCAGCGTTGGCCGTCGGATGGACCGTCGGCGAGATCTCCAGCGCCTCGGTGACCGGCCCCCGGAACGTCAGGCGGCTGGTGATGTCCGCGCCGCTGGTGATGGCGACGGGCCTCGCCGTGGGCGCGATGACCCTGGTGGACGGCGCCACGGCGGGCATGGTCGCGGTGTGGGTGGTCGCACTCGCGATCACCGGGACCGGCGTGGGCATCGCGTGGCCGCACCTGTCGGCGTGGGCGATGGGCTCCGTCGACGACCCGGCCGAGGGCGGCACGGCTGCCGCCGCGATCAACACCGTGCAGCTCATCTGCGGCGCCTTCGGCGCGGGCCTGGCCGGCGTCGTGGTCAACATGACCGACCGCGGCGACGAGACGGCCGCCCGGTATCTGTTCGCGACGTTCGCCGCGTTGGCCGTCCTCGGCGCGGTGGCGTCCTACCGTGCGAGCCGGGAACGGGCCTAGTCCGGGTCGGGGTCGTCGTCGAGTCGACGGATCGCCGTCACGCCCTCGATCGTCGCCAGCACGGCGGGCGCGTTGACTATTCCGTTGCCCGACAACGTGAGAACGATGCCGGACTGTCCGTGCCCGGCGCCGAGCGGTTCGCCCGCGGGGTCGCTGGCGAGTTCGGCGAGCTGCCAGCCGCGGCGCTCGCACGCCTGCAACAGTCGGGTGAGCACGCCGCGCCCTTCGTCGTAGACGACGTGCATTCGGATCGACCCGCTGAGCCGTGACGCGAGCCGCCTGGCCACCGGCATGAACCCGAGCACGATCAGGAAGTGCATTGCCGTGACGGTGCAGGCCAGCAGCAGCAACCCCGAGCCGGCGGCCATCCCGATGGCGGCCGATTCCCAGACCGCGGCGGCAGTGGTCAGTCCGTGGACGGAGCCGCGGCGGAAGATGATGATGCCCGCTCCGAGAAACCCGATGCCCGAGACGATCTGAGCCGCGACGCGGGACGGGTCCACGACGACGAGTTCGGGTTGCAGGACGTCCTGGAATCCGTACTTGCTCACCAGGAGGATCAGCGCAGCGGCGGTGCCGACGATCGTCTGGGTGCGCAGGCCGGCGCTCTTGCCCTGCACCTCGCGTTCCAGGCCGATGAGTGCGGTGAGCCCGAAGGCCACGAACAACTCGACGATCTGGCGGGTGCCTTGGCCGGGGCCGCCGAAGAACGGTGGGTCGGCGAGCAGCTGCAGCATGCCGACAAGGTATCGCGACGCGGTCGCATCGGCGATGAGTTCCCGGCGGCCGGGCGGTCTCCATTGGTGACCGTTCGAAAGGGGACGCCATGAACATCGATTCGACCGCCTGTCCTGAGGTCGTCGGCCGCGACGAGTGGCTGACGGCGCGCCGAGAGCTGCTCGTGCGGGAGCGGGAGGCGACGCACCTTCGCGACGCGGTCAACGCCCAGCGCAGACGGCTGCCGATGGTGAAGGTGGAGAAGGACTATGCGTTCCAGGGTCCGGATGGCGTCGTCGGCCTGGCCGACCTATTCGAGGGACGACCGCAGCTCTACGTCCACCACTTCATGTGGATCGACGCGACCGACCGTGGCTGCCCGAGTTGCACCGTGGCAGCAGACCTCACGTTCACCGAGCGGGACCGAGCCCTGCTCAATGCCCGTGGAGTCACGTTCGTCGCGGTATCGAGGGCGCCGTACGCCAGCATCGCCCGCTATCGGGACGAACGCGGCTGGACCTTCCCGTGGTACTCCTCGCGCGACGGGGACTTCACCTACGACCTCCACGTGACGCTCGACCCGTATCGCGCTGCGGTGGAGTACAACTACAAGTCCCTGGCGGAGCTGCACGCCGACGGCTGGTCCGACGACGAACTGCGGGGCGACTGGCCGGGAGCCAGCGTGTTCCTGCGCCGCGGCGACGAGGTGTTCCACACCTACACCACCTACGCGCGCGGCCTGGACCCGTCGTCGGCGGGCTATCCGTTCCTCGACATCACGCCCTATGGGCGCCAGGAGGCCTGGGAGGACTCACCCGAGGGTTGGCCGCAGAACGGACCGGCCGTCGGGGTGCCACTCCAGTAGCAATCACGGGGAGCGAAACCCTGGGCGCGCAGCGGTACACACTGGCATCGTCATGGACAACGCGGGTGTGGCTGAGTGGCTAGGCACCGGCCTGCAAAGCCGTTTACACGGGTTCGAATCCCGTCACTCGCTCGCGTATGGCTCCGTCGGAGCTAGAGGACGGCCGTAATCGGCCCCAGCAGTTGCCAATTGGGCCCGGAGGCATCGTCGAACACGGCGCCGAGGCCCCTGCCGGTCGAGGTGTAGGCGGCCCCCGGTTCGTGGGTCGTGAACACCGCAGCGGTGCCGGACCCGCGCCCCTGACTGCACTGGGGTGTGGAGTCGATGCGCTGAACGCACACGACGCTCACGCGAGGACTGAATGGGCCAAGGCACCCGGCCGGAGCCACCGTGGCGGTGACGACGTCGCCGTCGGGGGACGGCACGACGTGCGGCGGCGACAGCGTGAACGAACACGGCGTGCCGGGTGGTGGGAGTTCGGCGTGCGCGGTGAACGGACCCGCAGCAGTACCCGGAGCCAGGGCCAACAGGGCGGTGAGAACCACGACGCTCCGGTTCATACCCGGATGGTAGATCGCCGCCGGGCCCGATGGACCGGGTACCGCTGGATCGGGGTCGCTACTTAAGCCACTTCCACGGCTTGTCCCAGTGACCGGGCGGCACACCCACGAACTGGCCGACGTGTCCCGGTGGAACGCCGATCAGCTGACCGACCTGTCCGGGCGGCGGTGGCTCGATCCACCAGTAATCGGGGTCGGCCTGCGCGGTCGCGGAACCGAAGCCGAGCGCTCCCGCGGAGAGTGCGGCAGCGGCAGCCGACGTTGCTGCGAGCTTCTTGACTTTCATCTTCGGTGCTCCTTCGATTCGTTGCGGCCGCCGATATGCCCTGACTCATTCGAATGGCGACGAGCGCCCATTCCGAAATCGGCGGCTGCAAACGGTTTATCGAGCCTGCGGCGACGCCCGTTACCTCCAAGCTCGACGCCGGTTCGACGGACTGGGCGATCTGTGCAGTTCAGCGCCCTGCTAGAAGGTTGTCGAGAATTTCTCTTCAAGGTCAGTAACGATCATGAATGGCGACCCGACTTACCGATCGAAGGCTGACGTGGTGTGATGAAGATCAATACTTACGCCGCAGTTAATTAGCTAGCCGCATTGTACGCGTCGCTCATTAACATTTCCTGTGATTTCGGTTTGACTATCCGCGCCGTGGGCAATTTCCGTTGCTGGAAGCAGAAGGTGCACCTAGCGCTGGCGGGCCATTCCCGCCTCCGGTATGCAGCACGATTGGTCGGGGGTCCGGCTTACTGCTTCCGCTCATCAAGGGAGTTACTCATGAAGAACACGCTCACGAAAGCAGCAGCAGGCGCCGTCTTCGGCGGGTCGTTGATGTTCACGGGAGGCCTCGGCCTCGCGAGTGCCGAGCCGGTCCAGATTCAGGATGGCCTGGTCAACCTCGCGCTCGGTGACATCACCGTGCTCGAGGACGTCAACGTCGGCGTAGCGGCGCAGATCACCGCTCTGGTCTGCGACGTCGTCGACGTCGGGAACGTGACGGCGCTGGCCACTGCCGTAGACGCCGGATCGGACGACCAAGAGGTCCTCTGCGAGAGCGCAGCAGGGCCGGTCACCGTGACGCAGAACGGACCCGGTGGTTCCGAGAACGCCCCCGGCCGCCAGCGGTAGGAAACGCGCAGACGCCGCCCGCATCCTCCGAGATGCGGGCGGTGTCGCGTTGTCTCAGTGCCGTATCAACCGGCCGGCGGGGGCGGCGCACCTGCTGCCGAGCCGAGCTGCGAACCGAGGATGCTCAGGATTGGCCCGATCGCGCCGGACGGCGGGCCAGGCGGGGGTGGGCATACCGACTGGGAGCAATCGGTCAGCTGCCACGTCTGACAATCGTTCGTCGTGAACGAGGTATCCGTGGGGTCGATCGTGACCACGGGTGCTCGTTTCGTCAGCCCGTTGTCGATCATCTTCTCGCCGCTGGTGCGCTTCCAATAGCAGGCGCCCCCGTCGACGGGGCCCGCGGACTTGTAGACGCCGGGCGCGATGTCGGCGCCCACCGCATAGGTGCCGTCGGTGTCGATGGTGTTCTTGGGGGCAGGCGGCGGCGCGGGCGCCGGCGCCGGCTCGGCGACGGCCACGCCCGCCGACGCCCACATGCCGACGAGTGTGATCGCCGCAGCGACCGATGCCTTCGTGGACCTCATGGTGGTCCAGCTTAGCTGCCCTAACCACCGGGTCCCAGCGAGTACAGCGGCACAGGGGTCGCCCGGGCAAACACCGTCTGTCAATTCGATTCGCAGACAACGGTTCTCGCAGCAAATTCGGTGGTACCCGCAGGTGGTCTCGGATCCGCCTCTGCGCGGCAACGGTTCGGTAACCGCGCATTCGTGGCCACTTGCGCCACATCAGTCACACGTTAGGTTTCTCGTGACGCACGTCCGCAGCGGACTTCCCGCGTCGACATACTCTCCGGGGAAGGCACGTTGAGCGCGACGAATCGGGTGGCTGCGGCGGCGTTCACGTCCGGTCTCCTCTGGCCCGCACTGCTCGTCTGTCCGAGCGGCTGGGCTGATCCCGGAGTGAGCCCCGGGGTGCCGTGCATGGGCATCGTCGAAGATCTCGCCGCATCTCCGCCGAGTCAGGCCGAGGTGCACGACGCAGCGGCGGCAGCCCTGGTGAATGCGGTGCCGCCGCCGCCAGTGCCGCCGGTGCCGCCACCAGCTCCGCCGGCCACGGTGCCTCTCGACCTCGTCACGCCGGCGTTGGCCTCGGCGCCCACGGCTGCGCCGGTGGTCGACGCCGCGGGCGCGCTCCCGCCTGCGGCGGTCGCGGCAGCACCGGTCGTCGACGCCGCGGCCACCGCCATCCCGTTGGGCACTGCTCTACCCGCCGCCATTCCGGCTGCCGGAGCGCCGCTGCCCGTGGTTCTTCCGCCCGCCATCGCGCCGCCGGTCGCGATTCCGCCCGCCGTGCCCGCGGCCCCCGTCGCGGACATGGCCGCAGCTGCCCCGGCTCCGGTCGCAGCGCCGGTATCCGAAGCAGCTGCCGCCGCGCCGCCCCCGGCTCCCGCCGAGCCGCCGCCGCCGCCCCCCGCTCCCGTCGAGCCGCCACCACCGCCGCCCCCCGCCGAGCTGCCACCACCGCCGCCACCGCCACCGGCCGAGCCGGCCCCGCCACTCCCGCCACCGGCGACCGCCACGCTGACCGAGGCCGCAGCACCGCTATCGGCACCGGCCCTCGCGCCCGAAGCCGCGGCAGCCGCGGCGGCGGCGCCGATCGTCGACGCCGCCGCGCTCGCGGTGCCACCCGTGCCCGTCGTGCCTGCACCGCCCGGCATCCCGATCGGCAGCGCGCTTCCCGACATGGGTCTGCAATTGCCGAGCACGCTCCCCATACCAAGGGACCTGGTGTGCGAGGGCACCGCCTGGTCTGCAGAGCGGTCGACCGAGCCCGGCGGAGCAACTCCGAGCGACGCGCGACGCGGCGACTGGTAGCGAACGGGCTTGCGGCATGATGCCGCCGTGAGCTTTCCATCGCCGTCGCTGGCCGACGTGATCACCACGCTGCAGGTCGAGCAGGTCGGCGACGGGCAGTTCGTCGCGACGCAGCTGGACAACCCGGCGCATCACATCGTCGGTGGACACATCGCCGGGCAGGCGTTGATGGCGGCCAGTCGCACCGCACCGGGGCGCATGCCGCACAGCGTGCACGTCTACTACCTGCGCGCCGGCGACGCCCGACTTCCCGTCGAGTTCGAGGTCGTGAGGTCACGCGACGGCGGAACGCTGTCCACTCGTCGGATCACGGCGACGCAGGGCGATCAGGTGCTGCTGGAGGCACTCGCGTCGTTCAGCACCGAGGTCGGAGGGCCGGAACATCAGAGCGCCATGCCGGACGTGCCGGACCCGGAGACGCTGCCGGCCATGCAGGACCAGCTGGCGGACTACGCCGACGAACTCGGCGGCTACTGGTTGCGGCCGTTGCCGTTCGACCTGCGCTACGTCGACGCGCCACCACGTCTGGCGCTCGAACACCCGGATCCGTCGTCGCGCCTGCGAATGTTCTGGCGGGCAACCGATTCCGTGCCCGTAGACCCGGTACTGCACAGCTGCCTGCTGACGTATCTGTCCGGCACGACGATGCTCGAGACGGCCCTGGTCATGCGACGGGCCACGCCCATCAGCACCTTCAACGCGCTCATCGACCACGCCCTGTGGTTCCACCGTCCGTTCGATCCCGCGGAATGGGTGCTCTCGGATCAGTTCTCGCCGAGTGGGATCGACGGCCGCGGCCTGGCCACCGCGACGATGTACGACCGGTCGGGACGGGTCATCTGCATCGCGACGCAGGAGCTGTACTTCGGCCGCAAGTGAGTCCGCGTGCGAAAGCCGTTGACGGAGGCGATGATTCCGTGGCGGCCGCCGCGACCATGACTCAGGTCACGACGCCCCTCGCATTGCGACGCGGGCACCGACCCCCGGCGGGGGTACCGTTCATCACCACTCGCCCGCGCGCCGACGCCCTCCGGTTACCATCAGTGCCGGTAGAACGCTCGCCATCCGGCGAATCGCACCCCACTTGCGGGTCGACCGGTTACTGTTCGGCGGTGGCGTTGGAATCGATACTTGGAGGGCATGCATGAGCAGCTACAAGACCGTGGTTGTCGGAACGGACGGCTCGGATTCGTCGCTGCGCGCAGTGGATCGGGCAGGCGAGATCGCTGCCGGTTCGGGCGCCAAGCTGATCGTCAGTACCGCCTACTTCCCGCAGAACGAGGACGCACGCGCCGCCGACCTGCTCAAGGACGAGGGCTACAAGATGTCGGGCAACGCCCCGATCTACGCCATCCTTCGTGAGGCTCGGGACCGTGCCCACGCCGCGGGGGCCACGGACATCGAGGAGAAGGCCATCGTCGGCGCTCCCGTCGACGCGCTCGTGGAACTCGCCGAAGACGTGAAGGCCGACCTGCTCGTCGTCGGCAACGTCGGCCTCAGCACGATCGCCGGGCGTCTGCTCGGGTCGGTGCCCGCCAACGTCGCGCGCCGGTCCAAGACCGACGTGCTCATCGTCCACACGTCCTGATCCGGCGGGCTACCAGCCCATCGATCCAGGGATGCCCTTGAACGGGCCGACCACCCAACTGGTGATCCAGCCGCCGTAGAACCCGCCGGGCTGCGATTGGACCTGCTCACCGTTGACGGTGCAGCGGTCGGTCTGCGCAGCGATGACGGCGATCGCTCCCGCCAGCGGCTCGAATCCGCGCGTCGGGGAGTGGTACGTCCATGCGGCGCGCGCCGCCGTCCGCATCGGGGTCACCAGGTCGTAGTAGCTGGCCCGACCCTTCCACTCACACCACGACGAGCCGTCGGCCTCGCGCAGCACGCCCTCGGCGAAGGCCGAGGCCGGCAGGTAGTAGGTGGGCGGGTGACTCGTCTCGAGCACTCGCCAGCCACGCTCGGTGGAGGCGACGGTCTGACCGCCCAGCTCCACGGTGATCGAGCCGCGGAACTCCTCGAGCCGGGGTGGCCGCGGGTAGTCCCACACGGACTCTTGGCCGGGTCCGGGCTTGTCGGGGGTGGGCCAGCCGCTCACCACCCACGCTCCCGCCACTCGTCGAGGTGCGGGCGTTCCGCCCCGACGGTGGTGTCGTCCCCGTGGCCGGGGTAGACGACCGTGGAGTCGGGGTAGACGTCGAACACCTTGGCGCTGACGTCGCCGAGGAGTCGCTCGAAGTCGCCGTCCCGCCAGGTCTTGCCGACGCCGCCGGGGAAGAGGCAGTCGCCGGTGAACAGCTGTACGACGCCGCCGGTCGCGTCTCCGCCGAGCGCGAGCGCGACCGATCCCTCGGTGTGTCCCTGCAGGTGGACGACGTCGAAGACGAGGTCGCCGACCTCGACGGTGTCGCCGTCGGCCAGCAGGCGGTCGGGCCGCACCGGCAGCGGCTCGGCGTCGAGTTGGTGGGCGGCGGTCGGGGCGCCGGTCTTGCCTGCGACCTCCTCGAGGGCGAACCAGTGGTCGGGATGCTGGTGCGTGGTCACGATCAGCGACAGCTTCGGGGCGCAGTCCGCGACGAGGTCGAGCAGGACGTTCGCGTCGTTGGCGGCGTCGATGAGTAGGGTCTCGCCGGTTCGGGAACACGTGACCAGGTAGGCGTTGTTGTCCATCTGGCCCACCGAGGCCTTGACGATGGTCGCGCCGGGGAGGTTCCGGCGCGCGGCGGTACCGGGATTTACGTGCCCGGTGTATTCGTCGGTGACCGAGATGTGTGTGCCAGTCATGGAGGCCACGGTATCGGGCTCGGCTGAGGCTTGTCGGTGGGTGCACATAGCATGGGCGCCGGACGGCTTTCTGCGCTGCAGTAAGCGGTATGGGACCAGGAAAGGGATCAGTTGGCTGACCGCCTGATCGTCAAGGGAGCACGCGAACACAACCTTCGGGGCATCGACCTGGACCTGCCCCGGGACGCGATGATCGTCTTCACCGGCCTGTCGGGGTCGGGCAAGTCGTCGTTGGCGTTCGACACCATCTTCGCCGAGGGCCAGCGCCGCTACGTCGAGTCGCTGTCGGCTTACGCCCGGCAGTTCCTGGGCCAGATGGACAAGCCCGACGTCGACTTCATCGAGGGTCTGTCGCCCGCGGTGTCGATCGATCAGAAGTCGACCAACCGCAACCCGCGCTCGACCGTCGGCACCATCACCGAGGTGTACGACTACCTCCGCCTGCTGTACGCACGCGCCGGCACTCCGCACTGCCCGGTCTGCGGTGAGCGGATCGCGCGCCAGACCCCGCAGCAGATCGTGGACCAGGTGCTCGCGATGGACGAGGGCATCCGCTTCCAGGTGCTCGCGCCGGTCGTCCGCACCCGCAAGGGCGAGTTCGTCGACCTCTTCGAGAAGCTGAACACGCAGGGCTACAGCAGGGTGCGCGTCGACGGCGTCGTGTATCCGCTGACCGAGCCGCCGAAGCTCAAGAAGCAGGAGAAGCACGACATCGAGGTGGTCGTCGACCGCCTCACCGTCAAGGCCTCGTCGAAGCAGCGACTTACCGATTCGGTGGAGACGGCGCTCGGCCTCGCCGACGGCATCGTCGTGCTGGAATTCGTCGACCAGGAGGAGGACACGCCGCAGCGCGAGCAGCGGTTCTCCGAGAAGCTGGCCTGCCCCAACGGCCACCCCCTCGCGGTCGACGACCTCGAGCCCAGGTCGTTCTCGTTCAACTCGCCCTACGGCGCCTGCCCGGAGTGCACCGGCCTCGGCATCCGCAAGGAGGTCGACCCCGAGCTGGTGGTCCCCGACGGCGAACTCACCCTCGCCGAGGGCGCCATCGCGCCGTGGTCGATGGGCCACAACGCCGAGTACTTCACCCGCATGCTGACCGGCCTCGGTGATGCGCTGGGCTTCAGCGTCGACACGCCATGGAACAAGCTGCCCGCGAAGGCGCGCAAGGCGATTCTCGAGGGCTGCAACGAGCAGGTGCACGTCCGGTACAAGAACCGCTACGGGCGCACCCGCTCCTACTACGCCGACTTCGAAGGCGTGATGGCGTTCCTGCACCGTCGCATGGAGCAGACCGATTCCGAGCAGATGAAGGAACGGTACGAGGGCTTCATGCGCGACGTGCCGTGCCCGGTCTGTCAGGGCACCAGGCTCAAGCCGGAGATCCTGGCCGTCTCGTTGACGGCGGGCAAGTACGGTCCCAAGTCCATCGCCGAGGTGTGCGAGCTGTCGATCGCCGACTGCTCGGGCTTCCTCAACGCCCTGACACTCGGCTCCCGCGAGACCGCGATCGCCGGCCAGGTGCTCAAGGAGGTGCAGTCACGGCTGGGCTTCCTCCTCGACGTCGGCCTCGACTACCTGTCGCTCTCGCGCGCCGCGGGCACCCTGTCCGGCGGCGAAGCGCAGCGCATCCGGCTCGCGACGCAGATCGGCTCCGGCCTCGTCGGCGTGCTGTACGTCCTCGACGAGCCGTCGATCGGCCTGCACCAGCGCGACAACCGGCGCCTCATCGACACCCTGGTGCGATTGCGCGACCTCGGCAACACGCTGATCGTCGTCGAGCACGACCTCGACACCATCGCCCACGCCGACTGGGTGGTCGACATCGGTCCCGCTGCCGGTGAGCACGGTGGCCAGATCGTGCACAGCGGCACCTACAAGGACCTGCTGAAGAACGCCCGCTCGATCACCGGCGCGTACCTGTCCGGCAAGGAGAGCATCCCGGTCCCCGACATCCGCAGGCCAATCGACCGCAAGCGGCAGATCACGGTCGTCGGCGCCCGCGAGCACAACCTGCGCGGCATCGACGTGGCGTTCCCGCTCGGAGTGCTGACCTCGGTGACCGGTGTCTCGGGTTCGGGCAAGTCGACCCTGGTCAACGACATCCTGGCGTCGGTCCTGGCCAACAAACTCAACGGTGCCCGCCAGGTGCCGGGACGGCACACCAGGATCAACGGGCTGGATCAGCTCGACAAGCTGGTCCGCGTCGACCAGTCGCCGATCGGCCGCACGCCGCGGTCCAACCCGGCGACCTACACCGGCGTCTTCGACAAGATCCGGACGCTGTTCGCCGCGACGACGGAGGCGAAGGTGCGCGGCTACCAGCCGGGCCGGTTCTCCTTCAACGTTAAGGGTGGACGCTGCGAAGCCTGCTCCGGTGACGGCACCCTGAAGATCGAGATGAACTTCCTGCCGGACGTCTACGTCCCGTGCGAGGTGTGCCACGGTGCCCGGTACAACCGCGAGACCCTCGAGGTGCACTACAAGGGCAAGACGATCTCCGAGGTCCTCGACATGCCGATCGAGGAGGCCACGGGCTTCTTCGAGCCGATCTCGTCGATCCACCGGTACCTCAAGACGCTCGTCGACGTGGGTCTCGGGTACGTGCGGCTGGGGCAACCCGCTCCGACGCTGTCGGGCGGCGAGGCGCAGCGCGTGAAGCTGGCGGCCGAACTGCAGAAGCGGTCGACGGGCCGCACGGTGTACATCCTCGACGAGCCCACGACGGGCCTGCACTTCGAGGACATCCGCAAGTTGCTCAAGGTCATCAACGGTCTGGTGGACAAGGGCAACACCGTCATCGTCATCGAGCACAACCTCGACGTCATCAAGACCTCGGACTGGGTCGTCGACATGGGACCCGAAGGCGGTGGCGGCGGCGGGACCGTCGTCGCGATCGGAACCCCCGAGGACATCGCCGCCACTCCGGAGAGCTACACCGGCCAGTTCCTCGGCGAGCTGCTGTCCGTCCCGCCCGCCGCACCGGCGGCGGTTGCGCCGAAGCGACGGCGCAAGGTCAGCGCGTAGCCGGAGGCCCAGGCGTCAAGACCGCGACAGTGGGGACGGGAAGCGTGGCTTGATCCGGACGCCGTCGAGCCAGGCGGTCAGCTCGTTCGCTTTGCGCTGCAACGACTTCCGGGCGGCGGGACCGACGTCCTCGAGTATTTGGACCTCGACGCGACCGTCGGCGTCCTGACGCCATCCGCCGACCACCCGGCCATCGCACCACGCAGTCGGCCCAGCGTTGCCGTTGCGGTCGAACACCTGCTCGCGGTGGGCGCCCAGGTACCAGTCGCGCGCCTGCCAGCCCATCGTGGTGACGTCGAGCCCGGGCAGCAGAGCGCACCACGGCTCGACGGGGGGTTCGGGCTCCAGGTCGTCGGGCAGGGCGTACCCGGGTGCGCTGCTGCCCTCGAGCTCGATCTCCACCGCGCCGACGTCCCGCAGGCCCGCGCGCGTCCACGTCAGGGTGTGGCCGAACCACCACTTCACGTCGGCCTCGGTGGCCGGCCCGAAGGCCCGCAACCACTTGCGGATCATGACGGCGCGCGCCTCGTCGGGGGCAGCGGGCACCACCGGAGCCCCCAGCCAGTCGGTCGTCAGCAGCCATCGTGGGCGCGACGTCGTCCACGCGCCTTCGTTGGGGCCGCGGATCAGGTCGCCGCGCACGCCCATCACCGTCATCACCCGTGGTGATACGGGACCCAATCCACCCCAGGTCTTTCCGGGCGCCGGGTCGTAACTGCCCGCCAGTTCCGGGAGGGCGGCCCGCAGTTCCCGAGCGCTGGCATGACCGTGCTCGGCGAGGTGACAGAGGACCGCGGCGGATGCGGCGGCGAGCCAGGCTCCGCCGTCGTCGGCGACCCCGGACTTCTCCAGGTCCGCGACCAGCCGCCTGCGCTCGTTGTCCGCTACGCGATCGCTGCACGACGGCTGCACGAGCCCGAGGTCAGCGGTCGCGAACACCCACAGCGTCCGCCGCATCGCTAGGTGCTTGGCCACTGACCGAGCCCCGTACAGTGCGTGGTCGAGGTCGCCGACGCCGAACCCGGGAAGGCGAGCCCACAGGGTCAGATACGGTGTCGCCGGGTCGGTTGCGTGCAGGCCGACCAGCTGGGCGGCCGCGCCCGCGACGTCCTGATTCGGACCGTCGGCGAGCAGATGCCGTCGCGCCAACCGCGCACGCCGCTCGGCGACGGTGAAGCGCCGCACCGGTTCTAGGATTCGTCGGTGGGCTTCATCGACGCCCGGATCTGAGCGAGCCGCTCGGCCGCCGCCTTCTGCCGCGCCTCGTACTGCTCCTCGACGCTGCGGCCCTCGGGTGTCTCGGCGGCGAGTTCCGCGGCACCCATCGACGTGCCAAACCGGGTCTCGATCTTCTCGCGCACCAAATCGAAGGTCGGCACCCCGCTCGCGGTGTAGCCGGTATCGGCCGGTGCCGGCGGGACGACGGGCTCGAAACCTGGCTCGACTGGGGCGGACTCGACCACCTCGGCGTCGACGACGCCGACGTCGTCGGGAGCCGGCTCGTCAGCGGGCGGTTCGGCCGGGTTCGTGTCGGACACCCAGTCACCGTACCGGCCCGATAGTTGGGATCGGTAGCGATCGCAGCCCTCTGTACTGATCACACGACGACGCCATCGGGGCGACGCGAACGAAGGAGCAGACATGTTGATCGGCGTGCAGCGAGTCATCACGGCAGGGGTCGGACTGGTTGCGGTCTCCCTGATGGTGGTCGGGTGTTCCGACGACAAGGGCGAGGCCACACCGGCTTCGAGCGCGGCGGCGGGCAACGGAACCAGCGAGGTCAGCACCAACGGGAGCAACGAGGTCAAGGTCGAGGGTCAGGACCTCGCCGGCCTCGATCTCAAGTCGGTGACGTGCGTCAAGCAGGCAGGCAAGATCAACGTCGCCAGTGCTCCCATCGGAGGCGGCGCGCAGGGGCTGGGTGTCGTGATGACCGACGAGGAGACGCCGAAGGTGGAGTCCCTCGGCCTGGTCGTCGACGGCAGCGCCCTCGCGGTGTCGGAGATGGGCGGAATGAAGACCGGCTCGGCCGCGGTGGCCGTGGACGGCAGCACCTACACCATCACCGGCGAGGCGCAGGGCGCCGACATGGCGAACCCGATGGCGGGGATGATCACGAAGAAGTTCGAGATCAAGGTGACCTGCTCCTGACGGGCCACCCCGCGGGCGGCGGACGTGCTCGGCACGTCCGCCGCTTTCCCGTCTGTGCACGGACTCGCGCGACCTATCATCGAGCCGTGTCCATCCCCGGCGAACTCGAGCGGGCCCGCCACCTTGCGCTGGCCGCCGACGAGACGTCGGCCAAGGAGTTGTTGCTGTCGCTGATGCCTCGGATCGAAGAGGCCGACCGCGACGACCTGATGCTCGAGGTGCTGGCCCAACTGGACGAGCTGTACCTGGTGCGCACCGCTTACGAGGGTGTGCGAGAGGGGATTCGGCGGATCAGGGAGTGCCTGGCGGTCTACGCGTCGGTGCTCGACGGCACCGCGGCGCCCGACGTGATCGACCGCACCACGATGTCGACTGATGCCATCCTGCACATGACGTGCCGCTACGGCCGGCGTGCCCAGGCACTCGAGGTCGGTCTCCTGGCGGCACTCGGTGACCACGAGGGCGCGGCTGCGGCGTTGGTGCTGCTCGACGGTATGGCGTCGGGGGAGTGGAGCGCTCCCCAGTTCGCCGACCTGGCCTCCGAACACGCCTACCTGGGGACTCTGGCGCGCATCCAGTGCGCGGCTGCGCTCTGCGAGGACGACATGCACGTCAAGTCGATCCCGCTGTGGCGCAGCGTGATCGAGGACGTCGACACCGGTTCCACGGGTGAGGACGACGACAACCTGTTCGTCCTCGGCGCCGTCGGCTACGCCAGGTTCTGCATCGAGACCGGGCGGTTGGCCGAGGCGGAGCCCTGGCTGCAGCGCGCTGGTGCGCGGGCACAGGCCAGGGGATGGGACCTACCCGTGTCGCGTACCAAGCTCGAGCGCGCCACAGTGTGTTGGGCACGCGGTGATCAACTCTCCACCGAGCGGCTGCTCATGGAGGCGTACCCGGTGATCGCAGAATACGCTCGGGCACATGACGTCTCGCGGTGCTGGCTGTACTTCGGCCTGACCCGTATGGGCGCGGGGGCGTTGCAGGCCGCCGACGAGAGCTGGGAGCACGCCGAACGGCACTGGCGCGAGCTGGGCCGGCCACTGCACATCCACCGGATACTGCTGCAACGCAGCTGGATTGCGATCATCCGCGGGCGCTTCCAGGACGCCATCGACATGGTCGAACGCGCCAGGGCCTGCCTCGACGAGTCGCCACGAAGCAGCTGGGTCGCCTACGCGCGTCTCGACGACCACCTGGGCACGGTGTGGCGATCCGACGCGCTGGCCGACCTCGGCTTCGACGGCGCCGGCCACGCCGACGACGACTGGGCCGAGTTGGAGGCCCGCTATAGGGCGTCGCTGGGCGCCACCCACGCCGAACCCGGTAGCCCCCGGTTCGCCTCGGCCATGGACAAGCTCGCGCGGGCCGCCGACCTGAAGGTGCCTGCTGCGCTGGCAGTGGACTCGGTCCGCTACTCGATCACCGATGCCGAGGCCAGGGCACAGTGGGCCGAGTGCATCTCCGCGCCGATGCTGGCCGGCGCATTCGCCGTCGCCTGGGAGTCGGAGAACACCGAACTCGTCGGCGAGCTGATCGAATACCACAGTGCGCGTGGCACCTTCGCGACGGCGGAGGCACCGGGCGACGTCGACTGGTCGCGCGTCACGACCGCTCCGGCGCCCATCAGCGACCTGGAGGAGCTGGCGCAGGTCGCCTCGGGGCCCAGGATCGACACCGGGCCGTCGCTGACGCGGCTGGGCCCGCTGCCGCCGCTGGCGATGGACCCGACGGCGGGCCCGGTGCTCGGCCGCTACCGGCGGCTGGCGCTCGAGCGCTACGGGCAGCACGTGACGACCGACGAGAGCGCCTGGACGACGTGGCCGTGAGCCGGCCGACGCTGGTGCTGCGGTTCGCCGACGTCGGCATCGCCACCTACGCGAGCCTGCGCGTGGTCGGCGATCCGTCGCGCACCGTCACGTGGGTGGTCGAGGAACCCCTCCTGTTGGCGGCGCTCGCCGAACTCGACATCGGCCTGCCCGAGCCCATCGGCGACGAGTCGGTCGCCGACGGTCTCGAGCGTGCGCTGGTGACGGGGCCGCTGGCGAAACCCGAGACGGAGGCGGTGCTCGCCTACCGGCTGGGGGTGCTCCTGCTGTCGGATCCGGCGTGGGAATTGCTGATCGCGTGCGCCTCCGACCCGCGTGCGGTGCTGTTCGTGTCGCCGAGTGCCCGGCTGGGGCGGGTGCCCTGGGGACTGCTCGCCGTACCGTCGGCGCGGCCGCCCGCCGATTCCCTGGTGCGTGCCCGCGCCGCCGCCGTCACGTTCGCCGGAACCGCGGCGGCCCAGGTTCCGTGGGACGAGGTCGCGGTGGCGTCACCCACCGACGGCCGACGGTTGATGGAACTGGTCGACGTGTTGATGGCAGTACCGGCGAACATCGCGAACGCGCAGCGGCCGCGGCGGTCCTGGGACGACGCGGCCGGTGGTCCGCCGCTGCTGGTGCTGGACCCTCGGGTGCCGGGCCAACGGGCCGATTCGTCGTTGGGCTCGGTGCTCGGGCGACCGGATGCCGACATGCCGCTGGCACGCCACTTCTCACCGCTGCTGGCCGACGGATCGGTGCTACCGCCCGTCGACGGCGTGGTGGAACTGTTCCGGCGCAGCGACAGTGACCGATGGTGGCTCGCCGACATGCTCGGGCGCCGGCCGTCGCGTCTGCTCTACGTGGGACACGCCACGGCGGCGGATTCGGGTAGCGCAGATCAGTCGGCGCTGCACCTGGCCGACCCGCGGCCGCTGACCGCTGCCGACGTCATGGCGCTGGAACTCGCGCTTCCGCCCCGGGTCGCGCTGCTGGCGTGCGCATCCGGTGGCGACTACCGGTTCGACGAGGCCACCGGCCTGGTGGCGGCAGCCGTCCTCGGCGGGGCTCAGCTGGTCACCGCCACACTGTGGTCGCTGCCGACGACGGCGGGTTACCGGCGATTCGTCGGCGGTGACGCCGACCCGATGACCGAGGTCGTCGTCGCCGTGGACCGAGCGCACGTCGCCCAGGACGCGGGATGCGCGCTCGACCAATGGCAACGAGAACGCATGCGCCGGTGGCGAATCGGCGATACCACCGCCAGCCCGCTGTACTGGGCGGCGGTGGTGTCGTTCGCGGTGGACGGTGCGCGGTGACCGCTCAGCAGGGCGGCACGCACACCGCGACTGCTTTCTCGTCACCGTGGCGGTAGTACGCGTCGACGACGCTCCCGGGCTTCACGGCGTCCAGCGCGGTGGCAGGCAACAGCGCGGTCTCGCGGGCCGGGAACTGACCGCCCTCGGGCTTGCGCACGATGACGTCCAACTCGACCTTGCGGTAGTCCTCGTGCCCGGGGCGGACTGCCGTGACGACCCCGGAGGACTTGGTGCCGTGCCTGATGAGGTCCTCGGGTGCCACGGTGCCCGCACGCACGGCGAGCACGTCGTCGGCGAGGGTGAGCTGCTCGCGGGCGTCGGGGTCGAACGAGACGAGCAGCACGACGCCGGGCCGCAGCCGTGCCGCGACGTCGTCGTCCGCCTGCTGCAGCCTGCCCACGAAGGTCTGCCCGGACACGCTCTCCACCTCGACGGTGATGCGCTCGGCAACCGTGCGTACCGTGCCGATCCCGACGGCCATCTCATTCTCGGAGGTCGGCTTCGGTCGGTTGGGTCGGCGGCGCCTGAGTGCGCTCGGGACGACGAGGGCGATCAGGAGGACGAGTGCGAGCAGCGGGGGCGCGATGGCGTAGGACATGCCGACCAGATTGGTCGCCCCGGCGCCCTACCGAACCCAACTTTCTCGGCGACCAAACCGGCGCCGGCCACCTATCCTGATGCGATGAGTACCGGGAACGTTGCGGCGTCAGTCGCCGTCGCCGTGCCTCGGCGCGCGGCGATCGACCAGGCGTGGCGGGCGATCGGCGAAGGCGTCGAGGTGCTCAGCGGCGCCGACGGCGGGCCGCTGCGTCGAACCGTGAAGCGGATCCTGGACCCGCTCGTGTTGCGGCTGCGGTCCAACCCGCAGTTCTCCGCGCCGATGCTCGAGCCCGACGTCGCCGCCCAGCTCATCGATGCCATCGTCGACAACGCCGAACGATTGCGTTGTGCGGCGGCCTGGTTCGCGCTGCTGAAGGCCGAGCGGCGGCGGTTGCGCATCACTACCGGCAATGCCCAGGAACTCTACTTCCCGGTGTGCTTCGAGCTGGCGGTCACCGATGGCCATCCGTCCCAGCGAGATTCGCAGGGCGAGTTCGTCGAGTCGGTCCTGCGCGACCTGCACGACGACCGGGACCGTACGGCCATCGAGGTGCTCAATCGCTATGTCGACGACCGACGCGTGATCGACGCGCTCGGAGCACAGCTGGAACGCAGCTGGCGCGACGTCCGGCCGGGCGACACGATCGCGGGTCCGTTCCTGGCTGGATTGACCACCGTGCTCGGGACGGCCGACGATCACAACGGACGAATGGCGCGCCAGCGTGTGTGGTCGGCGCTGATCGGCGACGCCACGCCCTACAACTTCGGCGCCAGGGCCAGGGTCGCCCCCCAGGGCATTCCGTGGTCGATCGTCGACGTCGGCCTCAGTTCGACGGAACCGCAGCTACCGCCAGCGGTCCCGCCGGGCTCCGAGGCCGCGCGCCCGCTGGACCGCAGCGTGGTCGACAGGGTGCGTGCGACGCTTCGCAGGGCACTGGACCGCGACGAGCTGCCGGACATCCCGTCGCTGTGCGCGGAAGAGGTCGACCGCGCCTGTGCGCCATGGGGTTTGATGGCCGAAGACATCCAGGCCACGCTGGTCGCGGGCATCGAGATCGCGGTCGACCTCGCGCCGTTGAGCGACTCCACGCCCACCCGCTACGACCTCGGCCGCAGTATCCAGGCCAGGCTTCGCAAGGAGGCCTACGTGATGCACGCGCGCCGGTACCTCGTCGAGGGGGAGGCCCTGCATCCGCGCCAGAGGCAGGTGGTCGACGACCTCACCTGCTTCGCGCGGCCGTACCTGAACCGGCTGTGGGCGCGGCTGCACGGCCGCGACGTCTGGCAGGAATCGTGCGACGACGTCGACGACGTGCGCGCCCTGCTCGAGGGTGTGGCGCGGTCGGTCAGCCTGGACCACCGGCAGCGGATCAAGGCGATGCTGGAAGTGGAGGTGGCCCGGTGAGGATCGACGGACGAGCCGGGCTGTGGAGCTTCGGGCCCACTCCCGCGCAACCGCCTGCCGTGGCAGTGCTCGAGGTGGCGGGTGCGATTCTGGAGTGGACGGTGGACGATCCCGCCGGCGCGTCGGCCACGTTCGTCACGGTGACCGACGTCGGTGCGGCGCAATGGCTCTGGCGACTGGTCGGCGCAACGGGGCACGGTGCCCTGGTCGACGCGCTCGGGGGAGAGGCCGTCGACGGTTCCGTCGACCTCCCCGGCGTCGAGCTGGACGCCGACGCGCTGAATCCGTTGCGCCGTCTGGCGATCGGCCACTGGGCGCGTCGATGGTGGCCGGGAAGTCTGCGCGACGGCATCCCGACTCTCGATGCCGCACTGCTCGACGCCGAGGTCGCGCTGCTCGCCACGGCGGCACAGGACTACTTCGACGACGACACCCTCGACGCCGACGTGGCGAGCCTACTGGCCCCGCACCAGGCGACGCTGCTGGCGCACCGCCGCGACGGTGATCCGCGGGTCGTCGAGTTGGTCGATGCGTGCGCCGAGGTCGCCGACGACGCGGGCGTGTGGGACGTCGACGCCGCGTTACCGGCTTCCGCGCGTCGTGCCGACTACGCGCTGGCGGCGGGCGGCCGGGGCGGGCGGGCGCAGCCGTCGGTGGCCAGCGGGGTCGGTTCGATCGACTGGGCGGCGGTTCCGTCGGGGCTCTTCGATGCCGCGGACGACACCATCCAGTGGCGGGTCGACGTCACCGACACCGGTGCCGTCGCAACGGTTCGGGTGGCGACCGCAGGCACCCGTCCTGCTGCGGGTGTGCCGGTGCGCCTGCGATCGGGTCCGGTGTCGGGGGCCGGGGTCCTGGACGACGACGGGCTGGCACGCTTCGACCTGGCCGGCGATACCGGTCCCGTCGCCGAGGTGGTCGCCTGGAACCACGATTGGGCACCGACCACGGTCAGCGTCGGCGCCGACGTCGATCCCGCCCCCGACGCCGACGTCATGCGTCAGCGCATCCGGGACTACGCCCGCGGTCGGCTCGCACGTCCAGGCGCCGATGCGTTCCTCGCGGAGATCCTTGCGGCCGAGGCCGATTACTGATCGCGGTCAGCGCTCGACGGTGGCCCACTGTTCGAGTCGAGCGCTCTGCGCGATCGCTTCACCGATGAGCGCCTGCTCGAGCCCGTCGTCGAAGGTTGGGAAGTCGGGTTCCGTGGGGGCTTCACCGGATGCGACCGCGGTGTACACGGCGTGGTGCAGCGCCTTGAAGGTGTCCGGGTACCCCTGCGCGTGCCCCGGTGGGTAGTCGCCTTCGGTACGCATCAGGATCTGGCTGGGATCGTCGCGGTGACCGATCCACATCCGTTCCGGGTTCTCCAACCCCCAGTTGAGCGAACCGTCGGAACCGCTGAGGTCCAAGGTCAGGTTGTTCTTGCGGCCCGGGGACACCTGCGACAACGACAGAACGCCACGCGCGCCCCCGTCGAATCGGAGCAGGATGCCTGCGATGTCCTCGGTGGTGACCGTGGTGGGTTCGGTCTCCTGGTCCACCGCCTGCGTGAACGTCTCGACCGAACGGAGCGGCCGATGGCGGGTCGGGATCGTCGTGGTGAGGTCGGCCATCACGGACTCGACGCGTTGGCCGGTGACGTAGCTCGCGAGATCGAGCCAGTGCGAACCGATGTCGCCGACGACGCGCAACGACCCACCGAGTCGGGGATCGAGACGCCAGTTCCAGTCGGTGTCCTTCGACAGCCAGTCCTGGAGGTAGCCGCCGGTGACGAGTCGCACGGCACCCAGTGCGCCAGAACTCACCTGAGCCGCGGCCTGCTGGCACAGCGGGTAGAAGCGGTTGATGAAGCACACGGCGTTGACCAGACCCAGTTCGCGGGCGGTGTCGCGGAGTTCCCGGGCCTCCGCCGGCGTCATCGCGAGCGGCTTCTCGCACACCACGTGCTTGCCAGCGCGCAGGGCAGCGAGTGCCTGCTCGTAGTGCAGGTGGTTGGGCGAGCAGACGTGCACCACGTTCACCCTGTCGTCGGCCAACATCTCGTCCATGCCGGAGTAGGGCTGCGCGATTCCCGCCGCCGCTGCCCGCTCCGGCGTGGAGCCGACGATGCCCAGCACGCGAACCCCGATGCGGGCCAGCGATTCCGCGTGCACCCGGCCCATGAACCCGGTGCCGATGATGGCTGCTGCTGCTGTGAAGTCGGCCATGCCCGACAGACTATGCCTACCTTGCGGTGGCCTGAAGTCCCGCGCCCGGCGTCGGCAGCGGCGTCGACGGCACCCCCGGCGTACCGATGCGTCCGGCCATCCATGGCAGGGCAGCGGCGAACGCCTGTGAGGCGAAGGGCCAATCGTGCTTGCCGGGCTGTTCTACGACGGCACAGTCGATTCCGCGGCTGCTGCCGAGGGCGCACAGCGAGTCGGCCGCTGCCTCCTGGTCACTGGTGTGTGCGACTGCCTTGCCGCCCGCCGCGCCGTTGCCCATGTCGTCCCTGACGTCGACCACCGCCGGCGCAGACGGCATGGGGCCGTTGACGTCGAACCAGCCGGCCACTCCGCGGTAGGGACCGTGACGGGTGATGACGGTGGTCGGGTCGAAGCTCGCGTACTTCGCTTCGCTGCCGCCGAACAGCCGGTCGATCGTCTGTTGCCTGGTGCCCGAGTTCGGGCTGAGATCGCCTGCGATGTCCTCGAATGCGCTGAACAGGTCGGGGTGCATCACGGTCAGGTCGACGGCGCACGTGCCGCCCATCGACCACCCGACGATGCCCCAGTTGGCGCTCTCGGCGCTCACGCCGTAGGTCTGCTCCATGAACGGGACGACGTCCTTCGTCAGATGGTCGGCGGCATTGCCGCGCGCACCGTTCACGCACTCGGTGTCGTTGTTGAAGGCTCCGCCGGAGTCGACGAACACCAGCACCGGTGCCTTGCCCGCGTGCTGAGCGGCGAAGTCGTCGACGGTCTTGATGGCGTTGCCCGTGCGCAGCCAGTCGGCCGGTGTGTTGAACTCACCGCCGATCATCATGATCGTCGGCAGCGCAGGCGGTGGGTCGGACGCGAACCAGGCCGGCGGCAGGTACACGAGCTCACCGCGGTGCTTGAAACCCGATGCGGCAGAACCGATGGTCACCGGGACGACGGAACCCCGGTCGGGAATCCTGCGCTCCTTCTGCATGGCCACGACCGCGGCCTGATCCACCTGGTCGGGCAGCGCGCCCGCGGTCAGTTGGCTCCACGCGGTCTGCACGGTGGGGAAGTACCCCACCCACAGGTTCAACGCCAGCGCAGCACACACCAGGCACAGCGGAACCGCGAGCATCGACGCACTTCGCCGCCACCATCCCGCGCTGCGCCACCCCGCGATCAGCACCACGAGTGCCGCGCCGGTCACCGTCGTCCACGCCCACAGTCGCCGTGGCGCAGGATCGCCCGCGAGCCCCTCGGTGGTCACGTACCAGTAGGCCATTGCCGTCAGGATCAAGCCTGCGACGACCGCGACCGGGAGCCATACGAGCCGCCAGCGTCGATTCCGCCATCCCACGGCCAGCGCCAGAAGCGTCACGGCGATCAATTGCACCAACAGCGGCAGCCAACCGTGCATGAGCGAGAGGTGCTCGGCGAATCGGGGTGTCGACGTCGTCACCGCATCATCGTGGATGCCGTTCCTGGGGACCGGCTGTGAAGCGGGTCCCGGCGGGCTGGAGCGAAGCGACCCGGGGATCGGGTCAGCGTGGCTTGGCGAGCGGGAACGGCAACGTCTCGCGGATGCTGCGGCCGGTGATCAGCATGACGACGCGGTCGACGCCGACGCCCAACCCGCCGGTCGGGGGCATCGCGTACTCCATCGCCTGCAGGAAGTCCTCGTCGAGTTCCATCGCCTCGGGGTCGCCACCGGCAGCCAACAGCGATTGCTCCTGCAACCGCCTGCGTTGTTCCACGGGATCGGTCAATTCGCTGTAGGCAGTGCCCAATTCGACACCCCACGCGACGAGGTCCCAACGCTCTGCGACCCCCGGGATGCTCCGGTGCGGTCGCGTCAGCGGCGACACCGACGTCGGGAAGTCCTTGTAGAACGTCGGCTGCAGGGTCTGCCCCTCGACCAGCCGTTCGTAGAGTTCGAGCACGACCGCGCCTGCGTCCCAATGGGTCAGGTAGGGCACGCCCACGCGATCGCACAGGGACCGCAGCGTGGCGAGGTCGGTGGTCGGATCGACTTCCTCGCCGAGGGCCTCGGACACCGCCCCGTGCACGGTCTTCACCGGCCATTCACCGGAGATGTCGACGGCCTCCAACGTGCCCTCGGTCTCGCCGGGCCGCATGACGACCTGGGCGCCGTTGGCCGCCTGCGCTGCGTTCTGGATGAGTTCGCGGCACCCGTGCACCCACACGTTGTAGTCGGCGTGCGCCTGGTACGCCTCCAGCAGCGTGAATTCGGGGTTGTGGCTGAAGTCGACGCCCTCGTTGCGGAACGCACGGCCGAGTTCGAAGACGCGCTCGACACCACCGACGCAGAGCCGCTTGAGGTACAGCTCCGGGGCGATGCGCAGGTAGAGGTCCAAGTCGTAGGCGTTGATGTGGGTCATGAACGGGCGTGCGTTCGCACCGCCGTGGATCTGCTGCAGGATCGGCGTCTCGACCTCGAGGAAGCCCTTGCCGACCAGGGTCTCGCGAATGGCGTGCAGGATCCTGCTCCGCGCGGTGATGAGGTCGCGCGACTCCGTGTTGATGGCCAGGTCGACGTAGCGCGTCCGCACCCGAGCCTCGGGGTCGGTGAGTCCCTTCCACTTGTCCGGCAGCGGCCGCAGGCACTTGCCGATGAGACGCCAGTGGTCGGCCAGCAGTGACGGCTTGCCCGAGCGGCTCAGGCCCATGGTCCCCGTCACCTCGACGAGGTCGCCGAGATCGATCGCGTTGGTGACGTCGGCCGTGCGGCCCGCGGTGAGACGCGAGTCGTCGAACAGGACCTGAACCTCGCCCGACCAGTCGCGCAGTTGAGCGAACAGCACGCCGCCGTAGTCACGCATCCGCAGGATGCGGCCCGACACGCTGACGGTGACGTCGCTGGTCTCGACGGCCGTGGCGACGGTGTGGCTGGGTGGCTGGCCGACGGGGTACGCGTCGATCCCGCTGTCCTGCAACGTCTTCAGCTTGGCCATCCGGACCCGTACCTGCTCGGGCAACCGGGGGCCGCCGGCGCCCTCACCGTCGTCGGCCGCGATGCCGCTGAGGTCGGGTGCGGTGCCGTCGCCGTGTAGCAGACCTGACTTCGCCAGTGACTCGGGCACGGCCGAGTGGTGACCGGTGTGCTGCTTGTTGCGTCTGCTGAACGGCAGCACCAGGAAGCCCTCGGCGATCACCGATGCGACGCCGACCCGCGGCACCAGACGCGCGTCGTCGTAGCAGGCGTACCGGGGGACCCACTCGGGCTGGTACTTCATGTTCGAGCGGTACAGCGTCTCCAGCTGCCACCACCGCGAGAAGAACACCAGCAGCGCACGCCACAGCCGCGCGACCGGTCCCGCGCCGAGTTGCGCGCCTTCCTCGAAGGCCGAGCGGAACATCGCGAAGTTGAGCGAGATGCGGCTGATGCCGATCTCCTCAGCCTGCAGGCACAGCTCACTGACCATCAGTTCGTTGGTGCCGTTGGGGGACTGGGGTGAGCGGCGCATCAGATCCAGCGAGACGCCGTTGGTGCCCCACGGCACCAGCGACAGCATGGCGACGACCTCACCGTCACCCGTGTCGCTCCGTTCCTGGACCGCCTCCACCAGAAGGCAATCGCCGTCGGCCGGGTCGCCGAGCCGCCCGAGCGCCATGGAGAAGCCGCGCTCGGTCTCGGTGTCGCGCCACGCATCGGCGCGTCGGATGACGTCCGCCATCTCGTCGGGACTCAGGTCGCGGTGCCGACGCAGGCGCACGGTGAGACCGCCGCGACGCGCCCGCGTCACCGCCTGGCGTACCGGCTTCATGTCGGGGCCGGAGAGCTTGAAGCGGTCCGGATGCAGGATGGCCTCGTCGCCGAGTTCGATCGCGTTGAGGCCGGCCGCGCTGAACGCCTGTGCCGCCGCCGAACTCGCGCCCATCACACCCGGCGCCCAGCCGTAGGACTGGCACAGTTGGAGCCACGCGCCGATGGCCGCAGGCCACGCCTTGGGGTCGCCCAGCGGGTCACCGCTGGCCAGGCAGACGCCCACCTCGACCCGATAGGTGATGGCCGCGCGCCCGTTCGGTGCGAACACCACCGACTTGTCGCGGCGGGTCGCGAAGTACCCCAGCGAGTCGTTCTTGCCGTACAGCTCGAGCAGGCCTCGGATGGCGGATTCGTCCTCCCCGGTGAGAGCGTTCTCCGCCCGCTGCGACCGGAACAGCACGATGGCCGCGACCATCAGGGCCAACGCACCGAACAGGCCCAGCAGCGCGTTGACGAACACGTGGGGATGGCCTGCGAAGTTGTCCGACGCCGCGCCGGCGAACGCGCTCACCCGGTTGAGCGCGTAGAGCGGGCGGTCGCCGCGGGCGAGGGACCCGGGGAATAGTTCCAGCAGGCCCCATCCGACGAGCGTGCCGATCGCCATCCCGGCCACCAGCGTCAACGCCGCCTTGATGAGCGCACCGCGACGGACCTTCGCCCAGAATTCGTGGCGGGCCAGGATCAGGAAGGCGATCGCCGCGACGTGGAAGGCGAGCCCGATGACCTCGCCGACGTCCTCCATGATCGATTCGTCGCCGGTGGTCAGGCCGACCACGTTCCACCCGACGGCAGCGACCATGTAGATGACGAGGATCCACCAGGCGACGCTCTTGCGGGCCGCGAGCGCAGCCGCGAGCAGCGCCAGGACGAAGGCCCACGCGAAGCTGGTGTCCGGGAAGTTGAAGATGTAGTCGTTGACGAATTCGCGCGGGATGCGGATGACCCACCGGATCAGTGGGGACACGCTGGCGAGCAGCGACAGGGTCGCGATGATCCCGACCGTCCATCCCGCCGCGGCGGGAACCCACCAGAAGGCTGAGCGGTGCTTGGTGTTCGCCGGCTTGCTCGCCGCGGCCAGGGTCATAGGGCGCGAGGATATTCGGTCTACCGGGGAAATGGGTGGGACTGCGGGGGACCGTGTGTCACCAAACGGGCCCGGTGAACCATTCGCCCGGGCCCTTGCCCGGCTCCTCGGGGAAGGCGCTGGCCTCCTTGAACGCCAGCTGCAAACCCTTGAGCCCGTCCCTGATGGGTCCGGCGTGCAGTCCCAGGTACTCGACGGAGCCCTTCAGGAGACCGGCAAGGGCGTTGATCAGGCGGCGCGCCTCGTCGAGATCCTGGTGTGGGCTGTCTTCGGGGTTGCCGTCGGCCAGGCCGAGCTTCTCGGCCGCTGCACTCATGAGCATGACCGCGGCGCGGGTGATGACCTCGACTGCAGGGATCTCGGCCAGTTCGCGGACGGGCAGTTCAGCCGCCTCGTCGGGGAGTTCGGGATCATCGGTCATGCCTGCTAGACTTGCATGCGCGACCGTCTCGGCATTGGCCGGGACAGCAAGTGGAGTCCCGCTCCCACCGTTGGCCTCACGGCTCAGCGGTCCGGTCACGAACACCGCGAGGTGTTCGTTTCGTGCGTTGCACGGGCGACGTACGTCGCGACCGGTCGGCATTCGGGCCCTGCATCTACATGCGGGGCTCGGCCCTTTTCGGGCGCCGATGGCGTTGGCCTCCTCGAAGACTACATAGGAGGCCCCATCAGCACTGAGACACGCATCAACGAGCGCATTCGCGTACCTGAAGTCCGCCTGATTGGACCGGGCGGTGAACAGGTGGGAATCGTGCGCATCGAAGATGCCCTTCGCGTCGCCGCGGATGCCGATCTCGACCTCGTCGAAGTAGCTCCAGATGCCAAACCGCCGGTTTGCAAGATCATGGACTACGGCAAGTTCAAGTACGAGACGGCTCAGAAGTTGCGCGAGTCTCGCAAGAACCAGCAGCAGACCGTCGTCAAGGAACAGAAGCTGCGGCCCAAGATCGACCCCCACGACTACGAGACCAAGAAGGGTCACGTCGTCCGCTTCCTCGAGGCGGGGTCGAAGGTCAAGGTCACGATCATGTTCCGCGGTCGCGAGCAGTCGCGGCCCGAACTCGGTTACCGCCTGTTGCAGCGCCTGGGCGCCGACGTCGCCGATTACGGCTTCGTCGAGACGTCCGCCAAGCAGGACGGCCGCAACATGACGATGGTGCTGGCACCGCACCGCGGCGCGAAGACTCGCGCCAAGGCGGCGCACGACGCAGACACACCCGCCGGCCAGCGCGGCAGCGCACAGGCCGCCGAAGCACCGACCGATCCACCACAGAACTGAGGACTCTCATGCCCAAGGCCAAGACCCACAGCGGCGCATCGAAGCGGTTCCGCAAGACCGGAACCGGCAAGATCGTGCGGCAGAAGGCCGGAAAGCGCCACCTGCTCGAGCACAAGGCGAGCAAGCGCACCCGCCGCCTCGACGGGCGCACCACCGTCGCGGCGAACGACACCGCCCGCGTCACCAAGATGCTCAACGGCTGACCTTGCCTGCAGGCCTTCGCGGCCTCCCACCTGACCGATCGAGAATAGGAACACCCCAATGGCACGCGTGAAGCGCGCACTCAACGCCCAGAAGAAGCGGCGTACCGTCCTCAAGGCATCGAAGGGCTACCGCGGCCAGCGGTCACGCCTGTACCGCAAGGCCAAGGAGCAGCAGCTCCACTCCTTGACGTACGCCTACCGTGACCGCAAGGCGCGCAAGGGTGACTTCCGCAAGCTGTGGATCTCCCGCATCAACGCCGCGGGCCGCGCCAACGGCATCACCTACAACCGGCTGATCCAGGGTCTCAAGGCCGCCGGTGTCGAGGTGGACCGCAAGAACCTCGCCGAGATCGCCGTGAGCGACCCGGCTGCGTTCACCGCCCTCGTCGAGGTCGCCAGGAAGGCGCTTCCCGAGGACGTCAACGCTCCGTCGGGCGAAGCCGCCTGACAGCACCGGCGGGCAGGAGCGGAACCACACGGGGTTCAGCACTGACCGAGAAGTCCAATCGGGTAGCTGCGGCGATCAAGCTGCAGCGTCCCGTTGGACGCCGCCACGCCGCACGCTTTCTCGCCGAAGGTTCCAACCTCGTCGAGTCGGCGTTGCGGCGTGGTCTCGTTGACGAGGTCTTCGTCACCGAGGCCGCCGCCGAGCGGTTTCGCGACCTCCTGATCGACGCCCCCGTTCACCTGGTGACCGAACGCGCTGCAAAGGCGTTGTCGGACACCGTCACACCCGTCGGGCTGGTGGCGGTATGCCGGATGCCGGAGGTGACGCTCGCCTCGGTGCTGGCGGCGCCCCGACTGGTGGCCGTCGCGGTCGACACCGCCGACCCCGGTAACGCCGGGACGCTGATCCGGCTCGCCGACGCCCTTGGCGCGGACGCTCTCGTCCTGGCCGGCGATAGCGTGGATCCCTACAACGCGAAGTGTCTGCGCGCCTCTGCGGGCAGCATCTTCTCGGTGCCCGTCGTCGACGCGCCCGACACGCTCGCGCTGATCGCCGAATTGGTGCACGCGGAGCTGGTGGTGATGGCCGCGACGCTCGATGGCGAGACGTCGCTCGACGACGTGAACCTCGACGTGCCGACGGCGTGGCTGTTCGGCTCCGAGGCGCACGGTCTGCCCGTCGAGGTCGCCGAGGCGGCCGACGTCCGCGTGCGGATCCCGATGGCCGGTGGCGCCGAGAGTCTCAACGTCGCGGCCGCGGCGGCGATCTGTCTGTACCAGAGCGCCAGGGCTACCCGCTGAGCAGTCCTCGCGCGACGTGCGTGATCTGAACCTCGTTGCTCCCTGCGTAGATCATCAGCGACTTGGCGTCGCGCGCGAGCTGTTCGACCCGGTACTCGGTCATGTAGCCGTTGCCGCCGAAGATCTGAATCGCCTCCATGGCGACGTCCGTTGCCGCCTGCGAGCAGTACCACTTCATCGCCGACGCCTCGGCCAGCGAGATCGGGGTGCCGGTCTGAGCGGCCTCGATGACGCGAAAGAGCATGTTGCGCACGTTCATCCGCGCCACTTCCATCGTCGCCAGCTTGAGCTGGATCAGCTGGAACTGCCCGATCTCTTGGCCCCACAGCTTCCGTGACTTCGCGTAGTCGACGGACAGCCGCAGACACTCCTCGATGACGCCGAGCGACATCGCCGCAACCCCGATGCGCTCGGAGGAGAAGTTCGACTTCGCGCTGTCGCGCCCGTCGCCCGACGCGTTGTCCTCGGTCTCGCCGAGCAGCCGGTCGCGGCCGAGGCGCACGTCGGTGAAGAACAGTTCACCGGTGCGCGAGCTGTGAATGCCCATCTTGCGCAACGGCTTCGACTGCACGAAGCCGTCCATGCCCTTGTCGAGGACGAAGGTGAGGACCTTGCGCTTGCGCTTGTCCACGCTGCGGTCGCCGTCGTCGAGCTTCGCGTAGACCACCGTCACGTCGGCGTCGGGACCGTTGGTGATGAACGTCTTCTGTCCGTTGAGGATGTAGTCGTCGCCATCGCGGACCACTGAGGTCGTCATGCCGCCGAACGCATCGGAGCCGGAGTCGGGTTCGGTGATCGCCCAGGCACCCACCTTCTCGTAGGTCACCAGCTCCGGCAGCCAGCGCTCCTGCTGCGCCAGGGTGCCCCGGGACGCGATGGTGGGCACGGTGAGTCCCAGGCTGACGCCCAGGCCGGTGACCACGCCCATGCTGACCCGGCACAGCTCGCTGATGAGCACGAAACCCATGCCTGCCTGGTCGCCGCCGCCGCCGAACATGCCGCCCCCCGCCGACTTGCCCGTCGGTTCCGACCCGTCGCGCATCTTGGCCAGCCGCCGCTCGAGCGATTCCTTGGCCATCGCGTCGATTCCGAAGGTGCTGAACAGCTTTCGGATGATGGGGTAGGGCGGCATGTCACCGCTCTCGAGGTCGTCGAGGTGCGGCCTGATCTCCTTGTCCACGAAGTCGCGAACGGCGTCGCGCACGGCGAGGTCGACCTCGGACCATTCGAGCATGTGTCAGGCTGCCTTTCGTCGATCATTAGTGTGTCGGCCGCGCGCGGGTCGCAGCCCGGCGAGGGAGAACGTGGTGTGTACCAGTGATCCGGCACGTTCGAGCATCGACCTGGACGGCGGTACGTAGTGCACCGGCAGTCCGCGTCGGTCCTTGGGTGGGGCGGTAAACGATGGTGCCTCGGCCAATGGCGCGTCGACGGGCAACCGGCCCGCAGCGCGGCGGTAGGCGGCCAATGCTCGCGGGTGCAGCCGGATCTCGTCGGGTACGGCGACGAACGCGAGTTCGATCGCCTTGCCGAGCAGGCGTAGCAGGACCTCGTCGCCGGGCGTCCACCGCAGGCCGGCCTTCTCGCGCACCGCGGGGTCGAACAGTCCGGCGGCGATCCAGCGCTGTCCGGCCACCAACGGCTTGAATGCGTGGTCCCACAACGGGGTCGGCACGGGAACGAGGCCCGGTTTGGGGATGCGGATGTTCAGCACGTCGCGTGCGGCCCGATTCAGTTCGAGGTCGTCGCGGCAGGTGCGGTCCCAATACTTGCAGAACTCCTCCCACGTCCCGGGTACTGGTCTCGCACTCATGCCGTACATCCGGTACCACTGGACGTGCTCGTCGAACAGTTGCCGCTTCTCCGCCTCGGTGAGGCCGCCGCAGAAGTACTCGGCGCACTTGACGATCAGCATGAAGAACGTGGCATGCGCCCAGTAGAACGTCTCGGGATCGAGCGCGTGATAGCGCCGGCCGGCGGAATCGACGCCCTTGATCGTGTCGTGGTAACCCCGGATCTGCGCACCCGTGGCGGGCGCTCGCTCGCCGTCGTAGACGACCCCCATGATCGGGTAGACCGAGCGTGCGACGCGTTGCAGCGGCTCGCGCAGCAGGATCGAGTGGTCCTCGACGCCCGCACCGAGGCCCGGGTGCATGTTCTGGATCGCGCCGATCCACACGCCCATCAGTCCGGTGCGCAGATCGCCGAAGTACTTCCAGGTGAGGGATTCGGGCCCGAGTGGGACGGAACTCGCCGCTCCGGAGTCCGGAGGAGTGTCGTCGACCTTCGTTGCGGTCATGTGTCCTCCGCCGATGCCCAGGGTGCCTGGCGGTCAGACTATTCCTGACAACGGTCGTTGTCCACGGCCCGCGCACGCTGCTGCCCAACGGAGGCTGGACCGATGCGAGGTTGCGACGTAGGGGTGTGAGCTGCGTCTAGTTCGCTCTATCAAGATCGGTTGACCAGCGCCTTTGCTGGGGGCGGAGGCGCCGCGCGCCAACGTCGTTGCCGGTCGATCCGGGCGCCACCTAGGGTTGAGTGGTGGATGTCGAATCGCCGGATGACCGATCGGACGGGCAAGAGCGCGTCGGGTCGGGATACGGCGCGAGCGGTCCGCTGGGCTGGCTCAAGGCCACCAATCACAGCCCGGGTGTCGTCGACTTCGTCAGGCGGGCCCGTCGCGCGCTGCCCGGCGACCCGGATTTCGGTGATCCGTTGTCCGCAGCGGGCGTTGGTGGCCCACGTGCGGCGGCGCGCGCAGCCGATCGCATTCTGGATCGGCATGCCGCCTCCCGCGAGGTGAGCCTCGGCGCGCTGCAGGTGTGGCAGGCACTCACCGAGAGGGTGTCGGGACGTCCCGCCTACCGCGAGGTGACCCTGGTGTTCACCGACCTCGTGGGTTTCTCCGACTGGTCGCTGTCCGCGGGTGACGATGCGACGCTGCGGTTGCTGCGACGCGTGGCCCAGGTGATGGAGCCACCACTGCTGGCCTCCGGTGGCCAGATCGTCAAGCGGATGGGTGATGGCGCCATGGCGGTCTTCACCGATCCGACGACCGCGGTACGCGCCGTGATCGACGCGCTGGAGGCCGTCAAAACCGTTGAGGTCGACGGATATACGCCACTGATGCGCGCAGGCGTGCACACCGGCCGGCCGCAGCGCATCGGGTCCGACTGGCTTGGCATCGACGTGAACATCGCTGCGCGCGTCATGGAGCGTGCCACCAGGGGCGGGCTCGTGGTGTCGCAGACGACACTCGACGAGATCTCCGAGGACGATCTCCAGGCGCTCGGTTTGACGGTCAAGCGCATACGCAAGCAGCTCTTCGCGCCGAAGATCTCCGGCGTTCCAGAGGATCTCGCAATGTACTGGGTGAAGACCCGCAGGGATCTGCCAGCTGACGATGCCCGGGAACGAAGGCCACCGGGGGCATAGTCGACCGGGTGGTGCGTGCACTCGTGTCCCGGTGGCAGCCGCTGCGGTCGTTGGGACGGCTGCGGGCGACGCTCCTCTACGGAGCGATCCTGCTGGCCGTCACGTCGGCACTCGTCGCGCTCGGGCCGCAGGCGCAGGCCCGTGCCGTCGAGCGCGCGAGCACGAACCTGCACAATCTCGGTCACGGTCATGTGGGGACGCTGCTCGGTAGCGCGTTCGTCGTGGACGCCGGACCGGTTGCACTGTGGTTGCCGGGTCTGCTGTGCCTGCTCGGACTGGCCGAGTCGATCTGGGGGAGTAGGCATTTGATCTACGCCTTCGTGACCGGACACGTCGGCGCCACGCTGTTGGTGGCCATCGGGCTCACGGTCGGGGTCGAGTCCGGCTGGACGCCGGCGGAGATCACCCGCGCGACCGATGTCGGCACCAGCTATGGCGCGACCGCGGTTCTCGGCGCCTTGGCCGTTGCGGTGCCAAGGCGGTGGCGGCCCGCCGTGATCGGAGCGTGGTTGGGCGTTGGCGTGGCCGCGGTCGCGGTGGGGCGGGACTTCACGGACGTTGGGCACGGCGTCGCCCTGCTGTTGGGGATGGCAGTGGCGACCCGGTTCGGAGCGCCTGGTGCCTGGACCGGGTGGCGGTTCGCGCTACTGGGCGTCGCATCGTGGTTCGGGTTCCTGATGCTCGCAGGCACGGTCGAGGCGATGGCGCCTGCAGCGGCCTGCGGCGCCGTGGGGGCGGTCGTGGCTGGCGCGCTGACTGCTGCTCGTCGCGCCCACCTGGGTGCGACTCATGACCGCTGCGGCACTACGCCTCCGGTCTGACGCAACGACCGTCGCAGGGCTCCTTCATCCCCAGTGCCGAATTCATCCACAGCCTGGTCAGGGTGGGTATTTGGTGCGGCTCCGTGTCTTACCCAGGTGGTAGATTCGAAAGCATGTTCGAAGTGATCGCCACCGAAGCTCAGGCCTCCCGCACGGTCGCGGGGTGGGCGCGGGTCGAGGCCGCAGCCACCGCGCGTCGTCTCGCGGCGATGGTCGTGCTCTTGGATCAGGCCTTTGCCGCCGATGGCTCGGCCGATCGGGAGCAGTGGTACCTGGACAACTGGGGCGCGGTCGCCGCGGAGATCGGGGCCGAGCAGAACATCACCCAGGGCGCGGCGTCGCATCAGTTGTTGATCGCCACCGCACTGCGCGACCGACTGCCTCACCTGGCAGCGTTGTTCGCCGACGGATTGGTGTCCTACCGCGTCGCGTCTGCGATCACGACGCGGACGGCCCTGGTGCGGGACCGTGATGCGCAGAAGGCCGTCGATAAGGCGTTCGCTGACGTGTTGACCGGCTGGGCGCCGATGTCGGAAGAGAAGCTCAACACCACCATCGACGCGATCGTCGCCGAACACGACCCCCACGGTGTGTACCGCACGAAGCTCACTGCCAAGGGCCGCAACATCCAGTTCGACTACGACGGCTCCGGCATGGCCACCATGTTCGGCACGCTATTCGCCACCCACGGCAAGGCCCTTGAAAAGCGGCTGAACCTCCTGGCCCACACCGTGTGCCCGGGCGACCCACGGACGGTCGAGCAGCGTCGCGCCGACTCGGTGCACTCGATCACCCATGCACTCGACTACCTGCCGTGCCTGTGCGGTGGCAACGACTGCCCCGGGCCCAAGACGCCTCCGAAGGGCAATGCGGTGGTCTACGTCGTCGTGAACGAGGACACCCTCGACGACGAGTCCGACGCCACGAAGGCTCAGGACGCTTCGCTCGACGGCGACCCCGACCCGCTGTTCGACAAGCCCTTGTCGGAGATCACGACGTGTGGATGAGTTGAGTGGTAACGCCGACGATGTCCGTGGCATCAAGGCCGAGGTCACCAACTCTGAGATCGGTGTGGGCGATGCCGATCGATCGGACGAAAGCGATCGCTCCCACGCGGATGCCGAAGGTGAAACCGCAGACGGGGTACCGGACGCCGACAGTCCGACAGCCGAAACGGATGCGAACCACGATGTACCGGATGAACCGGGCGGCTCAGGCGGAGCAGGCGCCCACACCAACCGCGACCAGCCCGCCACTCGACCCGGCGCGATCCTCGGCGGCCCGTTCCTCCCCGGCGCACTGGCCCGACGCTTCGCGCTCACCGCGAAGATCCGCAAGGTCTGCCACCCCGGCGATAGTCCACCCGAACCTCGCTACACCCCGTCACGCCGGCTCGCGGAATTCGTGCGCTGCCGAGACCTGACGTGCCGCTTCCCGGGCTGCAGCGAACCAGCCACAACCGCAGACATCGACCACACCATCGCCTGGCCGATCGGACCGACCTGCGCGTCGAACCTCAAATGCCTATGCCGTCGACACCACTTGCTGAAGACCTTCTGGGGCGGACCCAACGGCTGGCGGGACCGACAACTGCCCGACGGAACCATCATCTGGACTTCGCCCCGCGGCCGGACCTACACCACCGAGCCGGGCAGCAAGCTGCTGTTTCCCAGCCTCTGCGTGCCCACGGGGCCCGTGGCGATCACGGACGCAGCCAGAACGGCCGCGGCATCCGAGACCAACCCGGGCCTGACCATGCCCCGCCGCAAACAGACCCGCGCTCGGGATCGTGCCCGGCGCATCGCCGACGACCGCAGACTCAACGAAGCAGGGGCCGAACTCCTCGACCCAGGCGTGAGGGTAGCGCGGGTCACACCCCACCCGTCGCTATGATCGCCGGGTGGCTGAGCAGCCCAGCAATGACATTGCGGGAACCCCGGGTTTGACCGAGCAGGCGCTGACGGACGCCGTCGGCGAGGCTCGGCGCGCCTTCGACGCTGCCTCGAGTCTCGACGAGCTGGCGCGGGCCAAGACCGAGCATCTCGGCGATCGGTCGCCGATTGCATTGGCACGACAGGCCCTTGGCTCGCTGCCCAAGACCGACCGAGCCGACGCCGGCAAGCGCGTGAACGTGGCCCGCACGGCAGCGCAAGCGGCCTACGACGAGCGCCTCGAAGTCCTGCGCACCGAGCGCGACGCCGCCGCACTGGTCGCCGAACGCATCGACGTCACGCTGCCCACCACGCGCCAGCCCCTCGGCGCGCGCCACCCGATCACCATCCTCGCCGAGCACGTCGCCGACACGTTCGTCGCCATGGGCTGGGAACTCGCCGAAGGGCCGGAAGTCGAGACCGAGCAGTTCAACTTCGACGCCCTGAACTTCCCGCCCGACCACCCTGCGCGCAGTGAACAGGACACGTTCCACGTCGCGCCGGACGGATCACGGCAGGTGCTGCGCACCCACACCTCGCCCGTACAGGTCCGCGCCCTGCTCGAACGCGACCTGCCGGTCTACATCATCTCGATCGGGCGGACGTTCCGCACCGACGAACTCGACGCCACCCACACCCCGGTGTTCCACCAGGTCGAGGGAATGGCCGTCGACCGCGGTCTCACCATGGCGCACCTGAAGGGCACCCTCGACGCGTTCGCCCGCGCCCAGTTCGGCCCCGGCGGCCGCACCCGATTCCGCCCGCACTTCTTCCCCTTCACCGAGCCGTCGGCCGAAGTCGACGTCTGGTTCGAGAACAAGAAGGGCGGGCCCGGCTGGGTGGAGTGGGGCGGCTGCGGGATGATGAACCCGAACGTGTTGCGCGCCTGCGGAATCGACCCCGACGAGTACTCCGGCTTCGCTTTCGGCATGGGCTTGGAGCGCACGCTCCAGTTCCGCAACGGCATCTCCGACATGCGCGACATGGTCGAGGGTGACGTCCGATTCTCGCTGCCGTTCGGGGTGGGCGCCTGATGCGCATTCCCTATAGCTGGCTGCGCGACGTCGTCCGGGCCGGCACCCCCGACTGGGACGTGTCCGTCGACGAACTCGAACGCACGCTCATCGACATCGGCCACGAGGTCGAGGACATCATTCCGGTCGGGCCGGTAACCGGTCCGCTCGTGGTCGGCCGCGTCGCCGAGATCGAGGAGCTGACCGGCTTCAAGAAGCCGATCCGGGCCTGCAAGGTCGACGTCGGCGCCCACAACGTCGACGGCGAGCCGCGTGACATCGTCTGCGGCGCAACGAACTTCGCCGTCGGCGACCTGGTGGTCGTCGCGCTTCCCGGCACCGTGCTTCCCAGTGACGAGCCGACCGGCGGTATCACCATCGCCAAGCGCAAGACCTACGGCCGCACCTCCGACGGGATGATCTGCTCGGCGTCCGAACTCAACCTCGGCGCCGATCACACCGGCATCCTGGTGCTGCCCCCCGGCACCGCCGAGCCCGGTGACTCCGGAATCGACGTCGTCGGACTCGACGACGTCGTGTTCGACCTCGCGATCACGCCCGACCGCGGCTACTGCCTGTCGATCCGCGGCATGGCCCGGGAACTCGCGTGCGCCATGGACCTCGACTTCGTCGATCCCGCCGACGTCCCGCCGCTGCCGGCCGAAGGGGAAGCCTGGCCGCTGACCGTGCAACCGGGTACCGGCGTGCTGCGGTTCGGTCTGCGCCCTGTCACCGGCATCGACCCGACTGCGGTGTCCCCGTGGTGGATGCAGCGGCGCCTCCTCCTGAGCGGCATCCGCGCGATCTCGCCCGCGGTCGACGTCACCAACTACGTGATGCTCGAACTCGGACACCCGCTGCACGCACACGACCGGACGCTCATCTCGGGTGCTCTCGACGTGCGCTTCGCCGAACCGGGGGAGAAGGTCGTCACCCTCGACGACGTCACCCGCTCGCTCGATACCGGCGACGTCCTGATCGTCGACGAGCGTGCGACCGCGTCGATCGGCGGCATCATGGGCGCAGGCACCACCGAGGTGCGCGACACCACCGTCGACGTCCTCCTCGAGGCCGCCGTCTGGGATCCCGCTGCGGTATCGCGGACCCAGCGCCGCCTGCGTCTGGTGAGCGAAGCCGGCCGACGCTACGAGCGCACGGTCGACCCGGCCATCTCCGTCGCAGCCATCGATCGTTGCGCGGAGCTGCTCGCCGACATCGCGGGCGGCACCGTGGAGCCCACGTTGACCGACTGGCGCGGCGATCCACCCCGCGACGACTGGTCCCCGGCCCCGGTCACCATGCCCGTCGACCTTCCCGACCGGATGGCGGGCATCGAGTACGCCGAGGGCGCCACTGCGCGACGGTTGACCCAGATCGGCGGCAAGGTGGACGTCGCCGACGGCACGGTCACGGTCACACCCCCGAGCTGGCGGCCCGACCTGCGCGAGCCCGCCGACCTCGTCGAGGAGGTGCTCCGCCTCGAAGGCCTCGACCGCATCCCGTCGGTGCTGCCCCTCGCCCCGCCCGGACGCGGCCTGACCGCTGGACAGCGGCGCCGCCGCGCCATCGGCAAGTCCCTCGCGCTCAGCGGGTTCGTAGAGATCCTGCCGACACCCTTCCTGCCCGCAGGCATCTTCGACGCGTGGGGTCTGGCCGTCGACGATCCGCGCCGGGCCACCATGTCGGTGCTCAACCCGCTGGAGGCCGACCGGCCCCAACTCGCCTCCACACTGCTGCCAGGGCTGCTGGAAGCGTTGTCGCGCAACGTGTCTCGCGGTGCGTCCGACGTCGCGCTGTTCGGCATCGAGCAGGTCGTGCTCGCCACGCCGCAGACCCGCGCGCTGGACCGCATCCCGGTGGACCGCAGGCCCACGGACGACGAGATCGCGACCATCGACGACTCGTTGCCGCGGCAACCACTGCACGTCGGCGTGGTCCTCGCCGGCCGCCGTGAACCCGCCGGACCGTGGGGCTCCGGCCGTCCGGTGGAGGCGGCCGACGCCATCGAGGCCGTCCAGATCATCGCCCGCGCCTGCAACGTCGACGTCACGCTGCGCGCGGCCCGCGAGCTGCCCTGGCATCCCGGCCGCTGCGCCGAGGTGCTGATCGGCGACCGGGTGATCGGGTACGCCGGCGAACTCCACCCGGCGGTCATCGAACGGGCAGGACTGCCCAAGCGCACCTGCGCGGTCGAACTGGATCTCGACGCCGTGCCGATCACCGAGCCCCTGCCGGTTCCTGCGGTCTCGCCGTTCCCTGCCGTCTTCCAGGACGTCAGCCTGATCGTCGCCGACGACGTGGCGGCACGCGACGTCGTCGACGCCGTCCGGGAGGGCGCGGGCGGACTGCTCGAGGACGTCAGACTGTTCGACGTCTACACCGGCCCGCAGGTCGGCGGTGGCAACAAGTCGCTCACCCTGGCGCTGCGGTTCCGTGCTCCCGACCGAACGCTGACCGAGGACGAAGCGAGCGCGGCCCGCGACGCTGCCGTGGCCCTGGCGACGCAACGGGTCGGCGCCACGCAGCGCAAGTAATCAGTTTGCAACCGTCTGCATAAACATGCAAGATCGATGCATGACTTCAGTCGCCGTCGCCGGAGCCAGCGGCTACGCCGGTGGCGAGATCCTTCGCCTACTCCTCGGCCACCCCGCCTACCGCGACGGGCGCCTCGTGATCGGTGCGCTAACCGCGGCGTCGAGTGCTGGAACCGACATCACCGAACACCACCCGCACCTGCTGCCGCTCGAGGGCCGGGTGCTCGATCCCACCGAACCCGAGGTGCTCGCCGGCCACGACGTGGTCTTCCTCGCGCTGCCGCACGGCCACTCCGCGGCGATCGCCGAGCAGCTCGGCCCCGAGACGCTGATCGTCGACTGCGGCGCGGACTTCCGGCTCACCGACCCGTCGGCGTGGGAGCGCTACTACGGCTCGACCCACGCAGGCAGCTGGCCGTACGGCCTTCCCGAACTGCCCGGCGGCCGGGACGCGCTGCAGGACACCAAGCGCATCGCGGTCCCGGGGTGCTACCCGACCGCCGCGCTGCTCGCACTGCTGCCCGCAGTGGCCGCCGATTTGATCGAGCCCGCCATCACGGTGGTCGCCGTCAGCGGTACCTCGGGCGCAGGCCGGGCGGCAAAGGTCGACCTCCTCGGCGCCGAGGTGATCGGCTCCGCCCGCGCCTACAACATCGGCGGCGCGCACCGCCACACGCCCGAGATCGCGCAGGGACTCCGCCTCGTCACCGACCGCGACGTCACCGTGTCGTTCACGCCGGTGCTCATCCCGACCTCGCGCGGCATCCTGGCGACCTGCACCGCGCCCACCACCGCGACCACCTCCGAGATCCGCTCGGCCTACGAGAAGGCCTACGGCAGCGAGCCGTTCGTGCACCTGCTGCCCGAGGGCCGCCTGCCCAAGACCGGGTCGGTGATCGGGAGCAACGCCGCCCAGGTCGCCGTTGCCGTCGACGCGGATGCCGGCGTGCTGGTCGCGCTGTGCGCCATCGACAACTTGGTCAAGGGCACGGGCGGGGCCGCCGTGCAATCGATGAACCTGGCGCTGGGATGGCCGGAGACCGAAGGGCTTTCGACCGTGGGAGTAGCACCGTGACAACCAGTCAGAGCCTGATCCGCACCCAGGGCGTCACGGCACCCGCGGGTTTCCGCGCCGCAGGCATCGCGGCGGGCATCAAGGCATCGGGGGCACCCGACCTCGCGCTGGTGTTCAACGAGGGGCCCGACCACGCCGCGGCCGGAGTCTTCACCCGCAACAAGGTCAAGGCCGCGCCGGTGCTGTGGACGCAGCAGGTGATGACGACGCGCCGGCTGCGCGCCGTCGTCCTCAACTCCGGCGGCGCCAACGCCTGCACCGGACCTGGCGGGTTCCAGGACACCCACGCGACCGCGGAGGCCGTCGCGGCCGCGCTGTCGACCTGGGGGACCGAGACCGGGGCCATCGAAGTGGCCGTCTGTTCCACGGGCCTGATCGGCGACCGGCTCCCGATGGACAAGGTGCTGACAGGGGTCAAGGCCGTCGTGCAGGAGATGGCAGGCGGTTTGAGCGGTGGCAAGGAGGCCGCCCAGGCCATCATGACCACCGACACCGTCCCCAAGCAGGTGGCGCTGCACCACCCGCAGAACTGGACGGTGGGCGGTATGGCCAAGGGGGCCGGGATGCTGGCGCCTTCCCTGGCCACGATGTTGTGCGTCATCACCACCGACGCCGTTGCCGACGGCGACGCCCTGGACCGCGCGCTGCGCAACGCCTCGGCGCGTACGTTCGACCGCCTCGACGTCGACGGCAGCTGCTCGACCAACGACACGGTGCTGCTGTTGGCTTCTGGCGCAAGCGAAGTCGCTCCGAGCCAGGAGGAATTGGACGCCGCGGTCCTCGCCGTGTGCGACGACCTGTGCGCCCAGCTGCAGGCCGACGCCGAAGGCGTGACCAAGCGGATCGCCATCACGGTCACCGGTGCGCTCTCCGAAGACGACGCCGTGACGGCGGCCCGCGTGATCGCCCGCGACAGCCTGGTCAAGACCGCGCTGTTCGGATCCGATCCGAACTGGGGCCGCGTGCTGGCGGCCGTCGGGATGGCGCCCGTGGAACTCGAGCCAGGACGGATCAGCGTGTCCTTCAACGGTTCTCCCGTGTGCGTCGACGGCGCCGGAACGCCCGACGCCCGCGAGGTCGACCTGTCCGGCGCGGAGATCGAGGTCGTCGTCGATCTCGGGGTCGGTAGCGGCGCGGCGACCATCCGCACCACCGACCTGTCGCACGCCTACGTCGAAGAGAACTCGGCGTACTCGTCGTGACCACGTCTGCTGCCGCCGTGTTCGCCGAGGCGCTGCCCTGGCTGAAGCAACTGCACGGCAAGATCGTCGTGGTCAAGTACGGCGGCAACGCCATGACCGACGACGTGCTCAAGGCCGCGTTCGCCGCGGACATGGCGTTCCTGCGCAACTGCGGCATCCACCCCGTCGTCGTGCACGGGGGCGGCCCACAGATCAGCGCGATGCTCGAGCGCCTCGGCATCCCAGGTGAGTTCAAGGGCGGCTTCCGCGTCACCACCCCCGAGGTGCTCGACATCGCCCGCATGGTGCTGTTCGGCCAGGTCGGCCGGGAACTCGTCGGCCTCATCAACGCCCACGGGCCGTACGCAGTCGGCATCACCGGCGAGGACGCGCACCTATTCACCGCGATCCGGCGCGACGTCACCGTCGACGGTGTCGCCACCGACATCGGTCTGGTCGGCGACGTCGAGAAGGTCGACACGTCGGCCGTCATGGATCTGATCGCTGCCGGGCGCATCCCGGTGGTCTCGACCATCGCGCCCGACGCCGACGGCGTGGTGCACAACATCAACGCCGACACCGCCGCGGCCGCCCTGGCGGAGGCGCTCGGTGCCGAGCGCCTGCTGATGCTCACCGACGTCGAAGGCCTGTACACGAATTGGCCGGACCGCGGATCGCTCGTCAGCGAGATCGACGTGGCCGAGCTGACGGGTCTGCTGCCGAAGCTGGAATCAGGGATGGTGCCGAAGATCGAGGCCTGTCTGCGCGCGGTCGGGGGCGGTGTGCCGAGCGCACACGTCATCGACGGTCGCGTGGAGCACTGCGTGCTGGTCGAGTTGCTCACCAATGGGGGATCGGGGACAAAGGTGGTGCCGAGATGACCAATACCGAAGAGCTGCAGGCCCGTTGGGGCGCCGTGATGATGAACAACTACGGCACCCCGCCGCTGGTCCTGGCGACGGGCGACGGCGCCGTGGTGACCGACGTCGACGGCAAGTCCTACGTGGACCTGCTCGGCGGCATCGCGGTCAACGTGCTCGGCCACCGGCACCCGGCCGTCATCGAGGCCGTCACCCGGCAGCTGAACACGCTCGGCCACACGTCGAATCTCTATGCCACCGAACCGGGTATCGCGCTCGCCGAGGCGCTGGTGGCCCACCTCGGCGGCGACGTCCACGCGCGGGTGTTCTTCGCGAACTCCGGGACCGAGGCCAACGAGGTCGCGTTCAAGATCAGCCGTCTGACCGGTCGCACCAAGCTGGTCGCGGCCGACGGCGCCTTCCACGGCCGCACGATGGGGTCGCTGGCGCTGACCGGCCAGCCGAGCAAGCAGGCGCCGTTCGAGCCGCTGCCCGGTGACGTCACCCACGTGCCGTATGGCGACGCGGACGCGCTCGCGGCAGCCGTGTCCGACGACACCGCCGCGGTGTTCCTCGAGCCGATCATGGGGGAGGGCGGGGTCGTGACGCCGCCGCCGGGTTACCTCGTCGCGGCGCGCGAGATCACCGCACGACACGGCGCACTGCTGGTGTTCGACGAAGTGCAGACGGGTGTCGGCCGCACCGGCACGTTCTACGCGCACGCCCATGACGGCATCACTCCCGACGTCGTGACCCTGGCCAAGGGGCTGGGCGGCGGCCTGCCCATCGGCGCCTGCCTGGCGATCGGCGATGCGGCCGAGCTGATGACCCCGGGACTGCACGGGAGCACGTTCGGCGGCAACCCGGTGTGCACGGCGGCAGCGCTGGCGGTGCTCTCGACACTCGCGCAGGACGATCTGATCTCGCGGGCCGACGTGCTGGGCAAGACGCTCGCGCACGGCATCGAGGCCATCGGACACCCCCTGGTCGATCACGTCCGGGGGCGGGGTCTGCTGCGGGGCATCGTGTTGACCTCCCCGGTCGGCAAGGCCATCGAAACCGCGGCACGTGACGCCGGCTACCTGATCAACGCCGCGGCGCCCGACGTCGTGCGGCTCGCACCGCCGCTGGTGGTCACCGACGAGCAGATCGACGCGTTCGTCGGCGACCTACCCGCCATCCTCGACGCCGCGACGGAGGCATCATGACACTGCGACACTTCCTGCGGGACGACGACCTGACGCCCGACGAGCAGGCCGAGGTCCTCGCCCTGGCGGCCGAGTTGAAGAAGGCGCCGTTCAGCGCCCGTCCACTCGAGGGCCCGCGCGGTGTGGCGGTCATCTTCGAGAAGAACTCGACGCGCACTCGCTTCTCCTTCGAGATGGGGATCGCTCAGCTCGGCGGGCACGCCGTCGTCGTCGACGGGCGCAGCACCCAGCTCGGCCGCGAGGAGACCCTCGAGGACACCGGGGCGGTGTTGTCCCGGTACGTCGACGCCATCGTGTGGCGCACATTCGCGCAGGAGCGGTTGAGCGCCATGGGATCCGGGTCGACGGTGCCCATCGTCAACGCACTGTCCGACGAGTTTCACCCCTGCCAGGTGCTGGCGGACCTGCAGACGCTCGCCGAGCGCAAGGACAAACTGCAGGGCCTGAAGATGACCTACTTCGGCGACGGCGCCAACAACATGGCGCACTCGCTGATGCTGGGCGGCGTCACCGCAGGCATCGACGTCACCATCGCCGCACCGCAGAACTTCGAACCCCACCCGATGTTCGTGGCGGCTGCCGCCGAGCGCGCCGCCGAGACCGGTGCCACCGTCACGGTCACCTCGGACGCGCGTGCCGGCGCCGAGGGTGCCGACGTCCTGGTCACCGACACGTGGACGTCGATGGGCCAGGAGAACGACGGCCTCGACCGCGTGCGACCGTTCCGCCCGTTCCAGGTCAACGAAGCACTGCTGGAATCGGCCGCGCCGGACGCCGTTGTGCTGCACTGCCTTCCCGCCCATCGCGGCCACGAGATCACCGACGACGTGATCGACGGTCCGCAGAGTGCGGTGTGGGACGAGGCGGAGAACCGGTTGCACGCGCAGAAGGCGCTGTTGGTCTGGCTGTTGGAGCGCCGAGGATGAGCGGCTCGTGACGTCGGCCTCGACGAGGGCGGGCAGGCAGGCACGCATCGTGTCGCTGCTGTCGTCGAACTCGGTGCGCAGCCAGAGCGAACTCGCCACGATGCTGGCCGCCGACGGCATCGACGTCACCCAGGCCACGCTGTCGCGGGACCTCGAGGAACTGGGCGCGGTCAAGCTGCGCGGCGCCGACGGCGGTACCGGCGTCTACGTCGTCCCCGAGGACGGCAGCCCCGTGCGCGGGGTGTCCGGTGGGACCGAGCGGATGGCGCGCCTGCTGAACGACCTGCTGGTGTCCACCGACGCGAGCGGTAATCTCGCTGTGCTCCGCACCCCGCCAGGGGCGGCGCACTACCTGGCCAGCGCGATCGACCGCGCGTCGCTGCCCTACGTCGTCGGCACGGTTGCCGGCGATGACACCATCCTCGTGGTGGCGCGTGACCCGATGACCGGCGCGGAACTCGCCGGCCGCTTCGAAGAAGCGCATTGAGCACACGAATTTTCGTTGAGAACTAGAAGGAGATTGGTACATGTCCGAACGCGTCATCCTGGCGTACTCCGGCGGTCTGGACACCTCGGTCGCGATCAGCTGGATCGGCAAGGAGACCGGCCGAGAGGTCGTGGCGGTCGCCATCGACCTCGGTCAAGGCGGTGAGGACATGGAGGTGGTCCGTCAGCGTGCGATGGACTGCGGTGCCGTCGAGGCCGTCGTCGTCGACGCACGCGACGAGTTCGCCAACGAGTACTGCCTGCCGACCATCAAGTCCAACGCCCTCTACATGGACCGCTACCCGCTGGTGTCGGCCATCAGCAGGCCGCTGATCGTCAAGCACCTCGTCGACGCGGCGCGCGAGCACGGGGGCGGCATCGTGGCGCACGGCTGCACCGGCAAGGGCAACGACCAAGTCCGTTTCGAGGTCGGATTCGCTTCGCTCGCACCCGATCTCGAGGTCCTCGCACCCGTGCGGGACTACGCGTGGACCCGGGAGAAGGCCATCGCCTTCGCCGAGGAGAACGCGATCCCGATCAACGTCAGCAAGCGGTCGCCGTTCTCGATCGACCAGAACGTGTGGGGTCGTGCCGTCGAGACCGGCTTCCTGGAGCACCTCTGGAATGCGCCCACCAAGGACGTGTACGACTACACCGAGGATCCGACGGTCAACTGGAGCAGCCCCGACGAGGTCGTCGTGGGGTTCGAGCAGGGCGTGCCGGTCTCGATCGACGGGCGCCGCGTCTCGGTGCTGGAGGCCATCGTCGAACTGAACCGGCGGGCGGGCGCACAGGGCGTGGGCCGCCTCGACGTCGTCGAGGACCGGTTGGTCGGCATCAAGAGCCGGGAGATCTACGAGGCCCCCGGCGCGATGGTGCTCATCACCGCGCACACCGAACTCGAACACGTCACGCTCGAACGCGAGCTGGGCCGATTCAAGCGCAACACCGACCAGAAGTGGGGCGAGCTAGTCTACGACGGCCTCTGGTACTCACCGCTCAAGCGGGCGCTCGAGGCATTCGTCGACCACACCCAGGAACACGTCACCGGCGAGATCCGGCTGGTGCTGCACGGCGGCCACATCGCCGTCAACGGCAGGCGGAGCAGCCAGTCGCTGTACGACTTCAACCTCGCCACCTACGACGAGGGCGACACGTTCGACCAGTCCAGCGCCAAGGGCTTCGTGCACGTGCACGGCCTCTCCTCGAAGATCGCGGCGAAGCGGGACCTGCAGCAGTGACGACCAACGAGGGCTCACTGTGGGGTGGTCGGTTCACCGACGGCCCCTCCGATGCCCTTGCCGCGCTGAGCAAGTCGACGCACTTCGACTGGGTGCTCGCACCGTATGACGTCCGCGCGTCGAAGGCGCATGTGCGGGTCCTGTTCGGTGCCGGGCTGTTGACGGAGGAGCAGCGCGACGGGCTGCTGGCCGGGCTCGACAGCCTCGGATCCGACGTCGACGACGGCAGCTTCGGTTCGCTGCCGTCCGACGAGGACGTGCACGGTGCCCTCGAGCGTGGCCTCATCGACCGGGTCGGCGAGGACCTCGGCGGACGGCTGCGTGCCGGACGTTCGCGCAACGACCAGGTGGCCACACTGTTCCGGATGTGGTTGCGCGACGCGATGAAGCGGGTCGGCCACGGTGCGCTCGACGTCGTGGCCGCGCTGGCCACCCAGGCGGCCGCGCACCCCACGGCGATCATGCCGGGCAAGACACACCTGCAGTCCGCCCAGCCCGTGTTGCTCGCGCATCACCTCCTGGCCCACGCCCATCCATTGCTGCGGGACGTCGCCCGCATCGTCGACTTCGACAGCCGCACGGCCGTCTCCCCGTACGGTTCCGGGGCGCTCGCCGGGTCGTCCCTCGGCCTGGACCCCGACGCGATCGCCAGCGAGCTGGGTTTCGCTGCGGCGGCGGACAACTCGATCGACGCGACCGCCTCCCGGGACTTCGCGGCCGAGGCGGCGTTCGTGCTGGCGATGATCGCGGTGGACCTGTCCCGGCTCGCCGAGGACGTCATCCTCTGGAACACCACCGAATTCGGTTACGTGATGCTGCACGACTCCTGGTCCACCGGGAGTTCGATCATGCCGCAGAAGAAGAACCCGGACATCGCCGAACTCGCCCGTGGCAAGTCGGGCCGGCTGATCGGCAACCTGACCGGACTGCTCGCGACGCTCAAGGCGCAGCCGCTGGCCTACAACCGCGATCTGCAGGAGGACAAGGAGCCGGTCTTCGACTCCGTCACGCAGCTCGAACTGCTACTTCCGGCGGTGGCCGGCCTCGTCGGGACGTTGACGTTCGACACCGACCGGATGGTCGAACTCGCGCCGCTGGGGTACACGCTCGCTACCGACGTCGCGGAATGGCTGGTGCGCCAAGGCATTCCGTTCCGCGTCGCGCACGAGGCGGCGGGCGCCGCAGTTCGCACGGCCGAAGCGCGAGGCGTGGGGCTCGAAGAACTCGCCGACGACGAGCTCGCGGGCATCCACCCCGGGCTCACCGCGGAGGTGCGCGAGGTGCTCACGGTGGCCGGATCGGTGAACTCGCGCGACGCCCGCGGAGGCACGGCACCCGTCCAGGTCGCCCGCCAGCTCGGCACCGTGCGAGACACCGCCGACCGGCTGCGGGTCCAGCTGCGCTAGTCGTCGGCCAGCGCCAGCCACTCCTCTTCGAGGGACTCCTTGCGTCCGGCCAGTTCTCGCAGTTCGTCGTTGAGTTCGGCGACCTTGAGGTGATCGGCGGCGGCAACGGCCATCGCCTCGTGCACCTTCGCGATGCGGTCGTCGAGCTTGGTCAGCTGATTCTCGATGCGGGCTAGGTCCTTCGACGTGCGCCGCGACCGCGCGGAGTGCGACTCGCCCCGGTCGGCGGCCTTGGCGGGCTCGGGAGCGTCGGCGCCTGCGCGTCCCTCCAGGTACTGCTCGATGCCGCCGGGCAGCAGGTCGCAGCGACCGTTGCCCGTCAACGCGTACGTCACGTCGGCGACGCGCTCCAGGAAGTAGCGATCGTGGGTGACCACGATCAGCGTGCCCGGCCAGCCGTCGAGGTAGTCCTCGAGCACCGTCAACGTGTCGATGTCGAGGTCGTTGGTGGGTTCGTCGAGCAGCAGGACGTTGGGCTCCTCGAGCAGTAGCCGCAGGAACTGCAGCCGACGCCGCTCGCCGCCGGAGAGTTCGCCCAGCCGGGTGGTGAGCTTGTCGCCGGTGAAACCGAAGTCCTCGAGCAGCGTCGAGGCGCTGACCTCCTTGCCGCTCGCGGTCTCGGTGATGCGGCGGCTGTTCTCGACGGCGTCGAGCACCCGCTCGTTGGGCTCCAACTCGATCAGCGCCTGACTCAGGTACCCGATCGACAGCGTCTTGCCGCGCTTGATCGTGCCCGAGGTGGGAGGCAGTTCTCCGATCAGCAGTTTGAGGATCGAGGACTTGCCGGTTCCGTTGACCCCGACCAGGCCGATGCGCGCACCGGGGCCGATCGACCAGTCCAGCTTGTCGAGCAGCGTCTTGCCGCCGAGTTCGAGCACCACGCGGTGCAGGTCGAACACGTCCTTGCCCAGCCGGGCCGTCGCGAACCGTTGCAGCGCCAGCGAATCGCGGGGGTCGGGCTCGTTGGCGATCAGGTCGTTGGCCGCCTGGATGCGGAACTTGGGCTTCGACGTCCGCGCCGGCGGGCCGCGCCGCAACCAGGCGAGTTCCTTGCGCATGAGGTTGCGGCGCCGCGTCTCGGTGCCCGCGGCCACGCGCATGCGTTCGGCGCGGGCCAGGACGTACGCGGCGTAGCCACCGTCGTAGGCGTCGACGACACCGTCGTGGACCTCCCACATCCGCGTGCACACCGCGTCGAGGAACCACCTGTCGTGGCTGACCACGACCAGGGCCTGCGTGCGCTGTGCCGCCAGGTGGCCCGCGAGCCAGCCGATCACCTCGACGTCGAGGTGGTTGGTCGGCTCGTCGAGGACCAGCACGTCGTGGCCGGCAAGTAGGACCGCCGCCAGCGCGACGCGGCGGCGTTCGCCACCACTGAGGTTGTCCACCGCCTGGTCGAGGGAGACCTCGGACAGCAGATGCTCGACCACGGCACGGGTGTCGGCCTCGGCCGCCCAGATGTGGTCCGGCCTGCCGCCGACGATCACGTCGCGGATGGTCGCCTCGGCGGCGAAGTCGTCGGCCTGGTGCAGGTATCCGACGGACAGGCCCGAGGTATGGGTCACCCGGCCCGAGTCCGGCGGGCGGGTGGCGGTGAGGATCTGCAGGAGGGTGGTCTTGCCGTCGCCGTTGCGCCCGACGACGCCGATCGCATCGCTCTCGTCCACGCCGAGGCTGACGCCGTCGAGGAGTGTGCGGGTGCCGTAGCCGACGCTCACGCGTTCGACGTTCAAGAGGTTGGCCATCGACCGTCGATCATAGGCGGCGCCGCAGTGTCTCCCACGTCGCAGCCGTCCCACCGATACCAGCGGGCCCGCCGGAGCGCTGTGCCATGATGACGTCTGCAAACTGCGGCTTCGGGTGCAGGGAAGGAAGCAACGTGGTCGACCTCTCTCCGTTCACCAGGCCCGTGGGACGGTTGCTGGCAACTGCACAGAACGGGCTCGAGGTGCTTCGCTACGGCGGCCTCGAGACGGGCGCCGTGCCATCGCCCTTCCAGATCATCGAGAGCGTTCCGATGTACCGCCTGCGTCGGTACTTCCCGCCGGACGTCAGGCCCGGTGCGACTCCGCCCGGGCCGCCGGTCCTGATGGTGCACCCGATGATGATGTCGGCCGACATGTGGGACGTGACGCGCGCCGAGGGTGCCGTCGGCATCCTGCACGCTGCGGGCATCGATCCCTGGGTCATCGACTTCGGATCGCCCGACCAGGTCGAGGGCGGCATGCAGCGCAACCTCGCCGACCACGTAGTCGCGCTCAGCGAGGCCATCGACACCGTCCGCAAGGTCACCGACCGCGACGTCCACCTCGCCGGCTACTCGCAGGGCGGGATGTTCGCGTATCAGACCGCCGCCTACCGGCATGCGAAGAACCTCGCGAGCATCGTCGCGTTCGGGTCGCCCGTCGACACACTCGCCGGTCTTCCGCTGAATCTTCCAGCCAACTTCGGTGCGGCAGCGGCCGACTTCATGGCCGACCACGTCTTCAGCCGCATCGACATCCCGGGCTGGCTGGCCCGCACCGGATTTCAGATGCTCGACCCGATCAAGACCGCTCAGGCCCGCATCGACTTCCTGCTGCAGCTGCACGACCGCGAGGCACTGCTCCCACGCGAACAGCAGCGCCGCTTCCTGTCGAACGAGGGCTGGATCGCGTGGTCCGGCCCGGCCATTGCCGAACTGCTCAAGCAGTTCATCGCCCACAACCGGATGATGAGCGGCGGATTTGCGATCCGCGGCGACCTGGTCACGCTGTCCGACATCGACTGCCCAATCCTCGCCGTCGTGGGCGAAGTCGACGACATTGGTCAGCCCGCGTCGGTGCGCGGCATCAAGCGTGCCGCGCCGCAGGCCGACGTCTACGAATACCTAATTCGCACAGGCCATTTCGGCCTCGTCGTCGGGAGCAAGGCCGCCACGCAGACGTGGCCGACGGTGGCGAGCTGGGTCAAGTGGCTCGAGGGCGAGGGCGACCTGTCCGACGACGTCGTCCCGATGGCACTGCGGCCTGCCGAACCCAGCGAGAGCGGCGTGCCGCTCGCATCCCGGGTCGCCCACGGTGCTGCCGCCGCCACGGAGGTCACGTTCGGCATCGCGCGGTCCGCGGCGGGCGCCCTGGTCTCGGCCAACAAGTCGGCGCGCGCGCTCGTCGTGGAGACCGCGAGGACGCTGCCGAGGCTCACGCGGCTGGGACAGATCAACGACCACACCCGCATCTCGCTCGGCCGCATCATGAGCGAGCAGGCCAGCGCAACGCCCGAGGGCGAGTTCCTGCTCTTCGACGGCCGCGTGCACACCTATGAGGCCGTAGACCGCCGCATCAACAACGTGGTGCGCGGCCTCATCGACGTCGGGGTGCGCCAAGGCGCCCGCGTCGGCGTGCTGATGGAGACCCGGCCCAGCGCGCTGGTGGCCATCGCGGCGCTGTCGCGTCTCGGTGCGGTCGCCGTGCTGATGCCTGCCGACGCCGACCTCGCCGAGGCAGCGGCGCTCGGCGGGGTCACCGACGTCATGGCCGATCCGAGCAACCTCGACGCTGCATCCCGTCTTCCGCTGCGCGTGCTGGTCCTGGGTGGTGGCGAGAACCGCGACCTCGAACCGCACGGCAACCCCAACGTGGTTGACATGGAGCAGATCGATCCGGACGTGGTCGCGCTTCCGGGCTGGTACCGGCCCAACCCCGGCTTCGCCAGGGACCTGGCCTACATCGCGTTCGCCACCGTCGGCGGCAAGCTCGTCGCCCGCCAGATCACCAACTTCCGCTGGGCGCTGTCGGCGTTCGGCACCGCGTCGGCGGCCAACCTCGGCAGAGGCGACACCGTGTACTGCCTCACGCCGCTGCACCATCAATCGGGCCTGCTGGTGAGCCTGGGCGGTGCGGTGGTCGGCGGCACCCGCATCGCCCTGTCGCGCGGCCTGCGCCCGGACCGCTTCGTCCACGAACTGCGCCAGTACGGCGTCACCGTCGTCTCCTACACGTGGGCCATGCTGCGCGACGTCATCGACGACCCGTCGTTCGCGCTGCACGGCAACCACCCGGTGCGCCTGTTCATCGGCTCGGGCATGCCGACGGGCCTGTGGGAGCGGGTCGAGGAGGAGTTCGCACCCGCCCACGTCGTCGAGTTCTTCGCGACGACCGACGGGCAGGCCGTGCTGGCCAACGTCTCCGGCGCCAAGGTCGGCAGCGCAGGCAGGCCGCTGCCGGGCGGTGGCCGCATCGAGCTCGCCGCCTACGACGTCGACGACGACCTCATCCTCGAAGACGAGCGGGGCTTCGTCGCGCTGGCGGGCCCGAACGAGGTGGGCGTGCTCCTGGCTCACCCGCGCGGCCCGATCGACCCGACGGCATCGGTGAAGCGCGGAGTCTTCGCGCCCGCGGACACCTGGGTGTCGACGGAGTACCTGTTCCGGCGTGACGACGACGGCGACTTCTGGGCCGTCGACAACCGGGGAAGCGTCATCCGCACCGCACGCGGACCCGTGTTCAGCGCCGCGGTGAACGACGCCGTCGGGCGGATCGGCGCCGTCGACCTCGCGGTCACCTACAAGGTGGAGGTCGGCGGACGGGCGGTGGCCGTCACCGCACTCACGCTCGCACCGGGCGGAAGCGTGCCAACCGCCGACCTGAACGAGGCACTCGCCGCGCTGCCCGTGGGCGCACAACCCGACCTCGTCCACGTCGTGCCGGACATGAAGCTCAGCGCGTCCTACCGACCGCTGCTCGGACCGCTGCGTGCCGCCGGGATTCCGAAGGCGTCGCGTAACGCCTGGTATCGCGACGACGACACAGGGGTGTACAAGCGGTTCACGGCCGCGGTGCGTGCCGAATTGCTTGGCGAGGATTCGGCCAGTTGAGGTCGTGCGTCACATTGGTCACACTGTTAGGCTCCGGCTGGCGGCAGGCGTCGCATGGCCGCGCGTACCGCTCGAAACGGGCATGGAGGATTCGATGACATCGCAGACCAGCAGTTCGACCGGCTGGCGTCGCGCCGCGACGGGCGTGATGGCAGGCGGCCTGGTGGTCGGCATGTTGGCGACGGCGCCCACCGCGCTGTCCGAGCCCGCACCCGTCGACCCCGCCAACCCGGCCACACCGGTCGCGGCCGCGCCGGGCAGCCCGATCACCCCTGGTGGTGCCGAGGCTCCAGAGGCAGCGGCCAACGATGCCGTGGCAGGTGACAAGGCGCTCGCGGAGATCGCCGCGCAATACGACACCGGGAACGGTGGCGGTCAGATCGCCAAGCTGATCCACAGCGTGATGCTGCTCCGTTCGCAGGGCTTCTACCCGTCCAAGGGCAACGTCATCGCGCTGCAGGAGGGGCTCGCCAAGCGACCCAATCAAGTTCCGCTCCGCGAAGCCCTCGAGCAGACGCTGGCGTTCCAACGCCGGAACATGCAGCGCGGCATGGCGCAGCAGGAAGCGCAGTCGAACGGCGGCGCCATCAACCAGATTCCGCCGAGGAACAACGCGCCGATCCCGGGCGACAACGACGACGATGACGGCGGCATCTCCATCGGCCCGTTCGGCTGATCCGGTGCTCGACCAGCGTCTACTCGACATCCTCGTTTGCCCCGAGGACCGTGGCCCGTTGCTCTTCATCTCCGGCGAACGCGACACCCTCTACAACCCAAGGTTGCGTCGCGCGTACCGGGTCGAGGACGACGTGCCGGTGCTGCTCGTCGACGAGGCGGAGACCATCTCCGACGACGCCGAGCACGCTCGACTGCTCGAACTCGCGGGAAGCTAGCCCAACCCCGGCAGGTCGCCGGTCAGGTAGTGCTGCAGATTCGGCGCAATCGTCTCGGCGATCTGCTCGACCGGTAGCGATGCGAATGGCTCCAGTTCCAAGATGTACCGCGCCATCACGACGCCGACGAGCTGAGACGCGACGAACTGCACGCGGATCCGGCCCGAGCCGGGCGGGTCGTCGACGCGACGGCCGACTTCAACCGAGATGACCTCCTGCAGGAACGACCGCACGAGGCTGACGTCTTCTCCGGCCAGCAGCGACCGCAGCGTCGCGATGAAGCCGGAACCCAGTTCGGAGTCCCACAGCGGAAGCAGCAGTGACGGCAGTTTCCAGCCGAGTTCGGCCACGGGTGTCTCGCGCATCGGTCCGAGCACCTGCATGGGGTCGATCGGTATGTGGATGGCCGCGGCGAACAGCTGCTGCTTGGTGCCGAAGTAGTGGTGGACGAGCGCCGCGTCGACTCCGGCGGCGCCGGCGATCGACCTGACCGATGTTCGATCGAAGCCGTTGCGGGCGAACAGTTCTCGAGCGTTGAGGAGAATCCTGTCGCGGGTGTCGGACTGACCCCGCGGACGTCCGGGCCGCTTGCTCACGGAGTCCTTCGTCGCAACGTGGCAGCTGCGAGACCCAGGGCGACGACGGCGAAGCCGACCACCACCGCGATGTCACGCGCCGCCGTCCCGGTGAGGTCGGGGTGCGCGCCCACCTCGCGCAGCGCCTCGAGCGCATAGCTCGCGGGGAGTGCGTTGCTGATCCACTTAAACCATTCCGGCAGCGCCTCGCGGGGAACGATGATGCCGCACAGCAGCAACTGCGGCGCGATGACGACGGGCATGAACTGCACGGCCTGGAACTCGGTGCGGGCGAACGCGCTGCACAGCAGACCGAGTCCCACGCCGAGGATCGCGTTGACGATGGCGATGGCGAACACCAGCGCCGGGCTGCCCGCGGTGTCGAGGCCCAACAGCCAGAACGAGACGACGCAGGCCAAGGTGGCCTGCGCCGCAGCGGCGATCGAGAATGCCGTGCCGTAGGCGGCGAGCAGATCGAGCCTGCGCAGGGGAGTGGTGAGGATGCGCTCGAGCGTCCCGGACACCCGCTCCCGCTGCATCGTGATCGAGGTGATCAGAAACATCACGATCAGCGGGAAGACGCCCAGCATGATCAGGCACGCATTGTCGAACGGGGACGGCGTCCCCGGCCGGTGCGGTGCGTTCTGGAACATGAAGTACAGCAGCGTGATGACCGCACTGGGCACCACCAGGATCATCGCGACGCTGCGATGGTCGCCAGAGAGTTGGCGCAGGATGCGCACGGTCGTCGCGACGTACGCCGCGGGACTCAGCCGGCTGCGACGCTGGTGGGCCCGGTGCTGTGCCGGATGACGGACAGAAACGCCTCCTCCAGTGACTGACATCCCGTGTCCTCTCGCAGTGTGGTGGGGGTGGTGTGGCCGAGCAGACGGCCCTCGCGCATCAGGATCAGGTCGCCGCAGTGGTCGGCTTCGTCCATCACGTGGCTCGACACCAGCAGGGTCGTGCCTTCGCGCGCCAGCTCACCGAAGCGCTGCCAGAGGTCGACCCGCAACACCGGATCGAGGCCGACGGTGGGTTCGTCGAGTACCAGCAGCTCCGGTCGCGCGACGAGTGCGCACGCCAGCGAAACCCGGGTGCGTTGACCGCCGGAGAGATTCGCGCACGACGCCGTCCGATGATCGGCGAGGCCGACCGATTCGATCGCCTCGTCGGCCGCCCCTGCTCCCGTTCCGTACAGGGAGGCGAAGTAGCGCACGTTGTCCACGACCCGCAGGTCGTCGTAGATCGTCGCCTGCTGAGTTACGTAGCCGACGCGTCCCCGCAGGTCGGCCGACCCGGCCGGGTGATCGAGCACCGTGACCGTGCCGGACGCGATCAGCTGGGTGCCGACGATGCACCGCATGAGCGTCGTCTTGCCGCAGCCGGACGGACCGAGCAGCCCGGTGATCGTGCCGCGTGGGATCTCGACGGTCAGGTCGTCCACGGCGAGGCGCCCACCCCGGGTGACGGTCAGGTGCTCGATCGCCACCGCCGGAGTCGACGTGCCTGCGATTAATTCATCAGATGATGAGTTCATCATGAGATGAATATCCTCCCCAGTGAAAGGCGTGTCAATGGACTCGGCAGAATCGCTGAAGTGAGTCCGACGAACGTCCCCGCCGATCCCCGCGAGGCCGCGCGACGCCTGCTCGGCGCCCGTCTGCTCGGACGCGGAGTAGCGGCCGTGATCGTCGAGGCCGAGGCGTACGGCGGGCCGGTCGACGGGCCGTGGCCGGACTCCGCGGCCCACTCGTTTCGCGGACCGACGCCGCGCAGTGCGGTCATGTTCGGGCCCCCCGGCAGGCTGTATGCCTACCGCAGCCACGGCATCCACGTCTGCGCCAACGTCGTCTGCGCCGAGGATGGCGTCGCGGGAGCGGTGCTCCTCAGGGCCGCGGTGATCGAGGACGGTGAACCCCTGGCCGCCGCACGGCGTGGACCGACCGTCACGCCCGTCGCGCTTGCCCGCGGCCCGGGAAACTTGTGTTCGGCACTGGGAATCACGCTGCTGGACAACGGGATCGACCTGTTCGATCCGCACGGTGCGGTGCGCCTCGAACTCGGCGTGCCGCTCGACGCCGCCGCGGGGCCACGGGTCGGGGTGAGCACCGCCGCCGACCGGCCGTGGCGGTACTGGGTGTCGGGTCGGCCCGAGGTGTCGGCGTACCGGCGCAGCCCCAGGGCGCCCGCGCCGGGAGCCAGCGACTGAGTGCAGTGCGCGAAGCGCGATGCGGGAAGATCGACGCATGGCTGACGACATCCTCGATGAACTGGAATGGCGCGGGCTGATCGCCCAGTCGACGGATCGCGAGGCATTGGCGAACGACCTCGCCGCGGGCCCGCTGACCCTGTATTCCGGATTCGATCCGACGGCGCCCAGCCTGCATGCAGGACATCTGGTCCCCCTGCTGACTCTGCGACGGTTCCAGCAGGCAGGTCACCGGCCCATCGTGTTGGCGGGCGGTGCGACCGGCATGATCGGCGATCCACGCGACACCGGGGAACGGATCATGAACTCGGCCGACACCGTGGCCGACTGGGCCGACAGAATCCGCGGCCAACTGGAGCGGTTCGTCGAGTTCGACTCGTCGGCCACCGGCGCCGTGGTCGAGAACAATCTCACCTGGACGGGACAGCTGTCGGCCATCGAGTTCCTGCGCGACGTCGGGAAGTACTTCTCGGTGAACGTGATGCTCGACCGGGACACCGTGCGACGCCGCCTCGAAGGTGACGGCATGAGCTACACCGAATTCAGCTACATGCTGCTGCAGTCCAACGACTACGTCGAGCTGTACCAGCGGCACGGGTGTGCGCTGCAGATCGGCGGCTCCGACCAGTGGGGCAACATCGTCGCCGGCGTGCGACTGGTGCGCCAGAAGGCCGGCGCCAGCGTGCACGCGATGACCACGCCGTTGGTGACCGACTCGGAGGGCAAGAAGTTCGGCAAGTCCACCGGTGGTGGGAACCTCTGGCTCGATCCAGCGCTGACCAGCCCGTATGCGTGGTACCAGTACTTCGTCAACGCTGCCGACGCCGACGTCGTTCCCTACCTGCGGTGGTTCACGTTCCTGTCGCGCGAGGAGATCGACGACCTCGACGAGGCCACCCGGAGCCGGCCACACGAGCGGGCTGCGCAACGCCGTCTGGCCCGGGAACTGACCACTCTGGTGCACGGGCAAGCCGCCACCGAGGGCGTCGAACTCGCGAGCCAGGCTCTGTTCGGACGTGCCGAACTCACCGACCTCGACGAGGGAACGCTGGCCGCCGCGTTGCGCGAGGCGGGCAACGACCAGGTCGCGGAACTCGCACCGGACGGGCCTGACTCCATCACCGATCTCCTGGTGGAAACCGGTCTGTCTGCGAGCAAGGGCGCTGCGCGCCGGACCGTCGCCGAAGGTGGCGTGTACGTCAACAACATTCGGATCGACACCGACGAATGGACGCCGCAGCCGACGGACTTCTTGCACGGTCGGTGGCTGGTGCTGCGCCGCGGCAAGCGGAACATCGCGGGAGTGCAGCGCATCGGGTGAACAGTGCAGCGCATCGGATGAACGGTCGAGTGACGTCGATCTCGCCGGCTCGGGAACACGGGGGAGTGTGCGTCCGTTGAACACCTCGGTTGGGTCGAGAGGCCCGATCGGATGAGTTCGAAGTGAGCCCGGGAGTGGCCGCGTGCCGGCCGCCAAAAATCGCGACTAGCAGGCGATTTGACTCCGAGTTTCCACTGACGTAACTTATCTCAGGTCGCCGCGACACGGTCTCCGGACCGGGGAGCGCGGCAGACTCCCAGAGGGAAGCCCACACTTCGGTGGGGGTCCTCTTCGCCCGCAGTACCGATCAGCGGCTTTTAGCCGCGGTTCGTTGCGCGGTCGAAACGGGTGTGTTGTTTGAGAACTCAATAGTGTGTTTGGTGGTTTTTGTTTGTTGTTTGGTCATGCCCCTTTTTTCTCGTTTGGGGGGTGTGGATGTTTTTTGGATGCCAGTTTTTGGTGTCTTTTGTCTGATCGGATTTCTCTGATTTGCACTGCACCTGACTTTGGTTGGGTTGTTTTTGTTTGGAGAGTTTGATTCTGGCTCAGGACGAACGCTGGCGGCGTGCTTAACACATGCAAGTCGAACGGAAAGGCCCTTCGGGGTACTCGAGTGGCGAACGGGTGAGTAACACGTGGGTGATCTGCCCTGCACTTTGGGATAAGCCTGGGAAACTGGGTCTAATACCGAATACACCTCGCTGGCCGCATGGTCTGGTGGGGGAAAGCTTTTGCGGTGTGGGATGGGCCCGCGGCCTATCAGCTTGTTGGTGGGGTGATGGCCTACCAAGGCGACGACGGGTAGCCGGCCTGAGAGGGTGACCGGCCACACTGGGACTGAGATACGGCCCAGACTCCTACGGGAGGCAGCAGTGGGGAATATTGCACAATGGGCGCAAGCCTGATGCAGCGACGCCGCGTGGGGGATGACGGCCTTCGGGTTGTAAACCCCTTTCAGCACAGACGAAGCGCGAGTGACGGTATGTGCAGAAGAAGGACCGGCCAACTACGTGCCAGCAGCCGCGGTAATACGTAGGGTCCGAGCGTTGTCCGGAATTACTGGGCGTAAAGAGCTCGTAGGTGGTTTGTCGCGTTGTTCGTGAAAACTCACAGCTCAACTGTGGGCGTGCGGGCGATACGGGCAGACTAGAGTACTGCAGGGGAGACTGGAATTCCTGGTGTAGCGGTGGAATGCGCAGATATCAGGAGGAACACCGGTGGCGAAGGCGGGTCTCTGGGCAGTAACTGACGCTGAGGAGCGAAAGCGTGGGGAGCGAACAGGATTAGATACCCTGGTAGTCCACGCCGTAAACGGTGGGTACTAGGTGTGGGTTTCCTTCCTTGGGATCCGTGCCGTAGCTAACGCATTAAGTACCCCGCCTGGGGAGTACGGCCGCAAGGCTAAAACTCAAAGAAATTGACGGGGGCCCGCACAAGCGGCGGAGCATGTGGATTAATTCGATGCAACGCGAAGAACCTTACCTGGGTTTGACATGCACAGGACGCTGGTAGAGATATCAGTTCCCTTGTGGCCTGTGTGCAGGTGGTGCATGGCTGTCGTCAGCTCGTGTCGTGAGATGTTGGGTTAAGTCCCGCAACGAGCGCAACCCCTATCTTATGTTGCCAGCGCGTCATGGCGGGGACTCGTAAGAGACTGCCGGGGTCAACTCGGAGGAAGGTGGGGATGACGTCAAGTCATCATGCCCCTTATGTCCAGGGCTTCACACATGCTACAATGGCCGGTACAAAGGGCTGCGAATCCGCGAGGTGGAGCGAATCCCTTGAAAGCCGGTCTCAGTTCGGATTGGGGTCTGCAACTCGACCCCATGAAGTCGGAGTCGCTAGTAATCGCAGATCAGCAACGCTGCGGTGAATACGTTCCCGGGCCTTGTACACACCGCCCGTCACGTCATGAAAGTCGGTAACACCCGAAGCCGGTGGCCTAACCCCTCGTGGGAGGGAGCCGTCGAAGGTGGGATCGGCGATTGGGACGAAGTCGTAACAAGGTAGCCGTACCGGAAGGTGCGGCTGGATCACCTCCTTTCTAAGGAGCACCACGAGAGTCAGGCCCGCCCACGACTGTGGGAGTTCGGTGATCTGGACGATTCGTTGGATGGCCTCTCGCCTGTAGTGGGTGGGGGTCTGGTGCACATGGCAAACATGCTCACGCGGCGGGAAAACCGTTGTGGGCAGGGAATCATCAGACACGCTATTGGGCTTTGAGACAACAGGCCCGCGACCCGAGTGCATTGCTCCGAGGCGCCCCGTTGGGGGTGTGGGGGGTGTGTGGGGGGGTCGGCCCGATTGGTTTCGGGTGGTGTTGTTGTTGCCCCGCTTGGTGGTGGGGTGTGGTGTTTGATTCGTGGATAGTGGTTGCGAGCATCAGACTGCTGATGGCGCCGTCGTCGTGTTCGCCTCTTCGGGGGTGGGCGTGGTGGGTGTTGTTGGTGGTGTGTTGTGGTGTGATTTTTCTTTGTTTAATGGTTTTGTGCTTTGTAAGTGTTTAAGGGCGCATGGTGGATGCCTTGGCATCAGAGGCCGATGAAGGACGTGGGAGGCTGCGATATGCCTCGGGGAGCTGCCAACCGAGCGTTGATCCGAGGGTGTCCGAATGGGGAAACCCAGCACGAGTGATGTCGTGTTACCCGTATCTGAATACATAGGGTGCGGGAGGTAACGCGGGGAAGTGAAACATCTCAGTACCCGTAGGAAGAGAAAACAATAGTGATTCCGTGAGTAGTGGCGAGCGAAAGCGGAGGATGGCTAAACCGCATGCATGTGATACCGGGTAGGGGTTGTGTGTGCGGGGTTGTGGGACCCATCTTATCGGGGCTACCTCCCTGGTGGGCAGTGAGAAAATGTCGTGGTTAGCGGAAGTGGTCTTGGGATGGCCTGCCGTAGACGGTGAGAGCCCGGTACGTGAAAACCCGATGTCTGCCTTGATGGTGTTTCCCGAGTAGCAGCGGGCCCGTGGAATCTGCTGTGAATCTGCCGGGACCACCCGGTAAGCCTGAATACCTTCTGATGACCGATAGCGGATTAGTACCGTGAGGGAATGGTGAAAAGTACCCCGGGAGGGGAGTGAAATAGTACCTGAAACCGTGTGCCTACAAGCCGTCAGAGCCCTCGTTCATGCGTGGGGTGATGGCGTGCCTTTTGAAGAATGAGCCTGCGAGTCAGGGACATGTCGCGAGGTTAACCCGTGTGGGGTAGCCGCAGCGAAAGCGAGTCTGAATAGGGCGTATCCACACAAGAGTGTGTGGTGTAGTGGTGTGTTCTGGACCCGAAGCGGAGTGATCTACCCATGGCCAGGGTGAAGCGCGGGTAAGACCGCGTGGAGGCCCGAACCCACTTAGGTTGAAGACTGAGGGGATGAGTTGTGGGTAGGGGTGAAAGGCCAATCAAACTCCGTGATAGCTGGTTCTCCCCGAAATGCATTTAGGTGCAGCGTTGCATGGTTCTTGCCGGAGGTAGAGCTACTGGATGGCCGATGGGCCTCACAAGGTTACTGACGTCAGCCAAACTCCGAATGCCGGTAAGTCAACAGTGTGGCAGTGAGACGGCGGGGGATAAGCTCCGTGCGTCGAGAGGGAAACAGCCCAGATCGCCGGCTAAGGCCCCTAAGCGTGTGCTAAGTGGAAAAGGATGTGCAGTCGCGAAGACAACCAGGAGGTTGGCTTAGAAGCAGCCACCCTTGAAAGAGTGCGTAATAGCTCACTGGTCAAGTGATTGTGCGCCGATAATGTAGCGGGGCTCAAGCACACCGCCGAAGCCGCGGCAACCAACACCTTTTAGGTGAGGTTGGGTAGGGGAGCGTCCTGCACACCGGTGAAGCCACCTAGTGATGGTGTGGTGGAGGGTGTGGGAGTGAGAATGCAGGCATGAGTAGCGATAAGGCAAGTGAGAACCTTGCCCGCCGAAAGACCAAGGGTTCCTGGGCCAGGCCAGTCCGCCCAGGGTGAGTCGGGACCTAAGGCGAGGCCGACAGGCGTAGTCGATGGACAACGGGTTGATATTCCCGTACCCGTGTGTGCGCGTCCCTGATGAATCAGCGGTACTAACCGCCCAAATCCATGCTCACTTGATCCCTTCGGGGTGATGGGGGTGTGGGGCTGCGCGGGACCTTCGCTGGTAGTAGTCAAGCGATGGGGTGACGCAGGAAGGTAGCCGTACCAGTCAGTGGTAATACTGGGGCAAGCCCGTAGGACGACATCTAGGCAAATCCGGGTGTCACATGGTCCGAGAGGTGATGCATAGCCGAGTGAGGCGAATTCGGTGATCCTATGCTGCCAAGAAAAGCCTCTAGCGAGTGCTAACACGGCCCGTACCCCAAACCGACACAGGTGGTCAGGTAGAGAATACCAAGGCGTACGAGTGAACTATGGTTAAGGAACTCGGCAAAATACCCCCGTAACTTCGGGAGAAGGGGGACCCCCATATCGTCATGGCCCTTGCGGCCGGCAGCGGGAGGGGGTGGCACAAACCAGTGAGAAGCGACTGTTTACTAAAAACACAGGTCCGTGCGAAGTCGCAAGACGATGTATACGGACTGACGCCTGCCCGGTGCTGGAAGGTTAAGAGGACCGGTTAACTCCCTTCGGGGGGTGAAGCTGAGAATTTAAGCCCCAGTAAACGGCGGTGGTAACTATAACCATCCTAAGGTAGCGAAATTCCTTGTCGGGTAAGTTCCGACCTGCACGAATGGCGTAACGACTTCTCAACTGTCTCAACCATAGACTCGGCGAAATTGCACTACGAGTAAAGATGCTCGTTACGCGCGGCAGGACGAAAAGACCCCGGGACCTTCACTACAACTTGGTATTGGCGCTCGGTACGGTTTGTGTAGGATAGGTGGGAGACTGTGAAACCCGCACGCCAGTGTGGGTGGAGTCATCGTTGAAATACCACTCTGATCGTATTGGGCTTCTAACCTCGAACCGTATATCCGGTTCAGGAACAGTGCCTGGTGGGTAGTTTAACTGGGGCGGTTGCCTCCAAAAGAGTAACGGAGGCGCCCAAAGGTTCCCTCAACCTGGACGGCAATCAGGTGTTGAGTGTAAGTGCACAAGGGAGCTTGACTGCGAGACATACATGTCGAGCAGGGACGAAAGTCGGGACTAGTGATCCGGCACCCCCGAGTGGAAGGGGTGTCGCTCAACGGATAAAAGGTACCCCGGGGATAACAGGCTGATCTTCCCCAAGAGTCCATATCGACGGGATGGTTTGGCACCTCGATGTCGGCTCGTCGCATCCTGGGGCTGGAGCAGGTCCCAAGGGTTGGGCTGTTCGCCCATTAAAGCGGCACGCGAGCTGGGTTTAGAACGTCGTGAGACAGTTCGGTCTCTATCCGCCGCGCGCGTCAGAAGCTTGAGGAAACCTGTCCCTAGTACGAGAGGACCGGGACGGACGAACCTCTGGTCTACCAGTTGTCCCACCAGGGGCACCGCTGGATAGCTACGTTCGGACAGGATAACCGCTGAAAGCATCTAAGCGGGAAACCCCCTCCAAGACCAGGCTTCTCACCCATTTAGTGGGATAAGGCCCCCCGCAGACCACGGGATTGATAGACCAGACCTAGAAGACCAGTAATGGTCGTAGGGAACTGGCACTAACCGGCCGAAAACTTACACACAAACCCATCAAGGGAAAATCGTGTAAGCACCACAACGCGTTCGCAACCACGCACATCCACGATATCGAACAGACCACACCCCACCACCAAAAACACCTGGGGCTGCAAAAGAATAGAGTTACGGCGGTAATAGCGGCAGGGAAACGCCCGGACCCATCCCGAACCCGGAAGCTAAGCCTGCCAGCGCCGATGATACTGCCCTTCCGGGCGGAAAAGTAGGACACCGCCGAACACCCATTTAAGCCCAGTGGCCCCCAATCCAAGATTGGGGGCCACTGGCATTTCTGCATTCGAATTCGAATCAAGAAATGGGCCGTCATCGCCAGCCGGCTGAATGAACCGTAAGCTCGGCGGAGAAGCGCGAGAAGTAGGAAGGCATCACGTGGCCCAAGACAGGCAAGGCGGTGACCGACGGTCGCAGCGTCCCTCGGGATCGGGTGGGCCTCGCCGGCCACAGCGTGATTCCCGTGGCGCCCCCCGTTCGTCCGGCCCGAATCGAGCCCGGCCGAATCAGCCGCGCTCCGACGGAGATTCGGGGGAACGGTCGGGCCCTGCCCTGCCGCCACAGATCGAGGCCAAGCAGCTCGCCCCCGACGTGCGCAGCGAACTGCTCACCCTGGACAAGTCGACTGCCGACTACGTCGCCCGCCATCTGGTCGCAGCCGGCGATCTCCTCGAGGAGAACCCGCAGAAGGCGCTCGAGCACGCGCAGGCGGCCCGTGGCCGTGCAGGCCGGATTGCCGCCGTGCGTGAGGCCGTGGGCATCGCGGCCTACCACTGTGGCGACTGGGCCCAGGCGCTCTCGGAGTTCCGCGCCGCCCGCCGCATGGGCAGCAAGTCGGCGCTCCTGCCGTTGATCGCCGACTGCGAGCGCGGCGTCGGCCGACCGGAACGGGCTGTCGAACTGTCCCGTACCCCCGAGGCGGCCGCGCTGACCGGTGACGACGCCGACGAACTCCGGATCGTCGTCGCGGGAGCACGCTCCGATCTGGGTCAGCACGAACAGGCGTTGGCGGGGCTGTCGTCGCCGCCACTGGATTCCACGCGTACCGGCCAGACCGCCGCGCGACTGTTCTACGTCTATGCCGACACACTCCTCGAACTGGGCCGGACGGCGGATGCCCTGCAGTGGTTCATCCACGCCGCAGCTGCCGACCTCGAAGGGCTCACCGATGCCGAGGAACGCATCACGGAGCTCTCCTGAGGTGACGACTCTCGCCGAGCAACACGACTGCCTGCTCCTCGATCTCGACGGCACCGTCTTCCGTGGCCACCAGGCGACCGAGGGGTCCGTCGAGACCCTCGCGTCGGTGACGGGTCGGGCATTGTTCGTCACGAACAACGCCTCCCGCGCACCCGGCGACGTGGCCAAGCACCTCAACGAGATGGGCTTCGTCGCCGATGCCGACGACGTGGTGACGAGCGCACAGAGTGCCGCGAAGCTGCTGGCGTCTCAATTGCCCTCGGGTGCACGGGTTCTGGTGATCGGCACCGATGCGCTCGCCGACGAGATGAGCAACGTCGGGCTCGTACCGGTGCGCGAAGCGACCGACGACCCCGCGGCCGTCGTGCAGGGACACTCACCCGAGACCGGCTGGGCGAACCTTGCCGAGGCCGCGCTCGCCATCCGCTCCGGCGCGACGTGGGTCGCCGCGAACGTCGACCGCACCCTGCCATCGGAACGGGGCCTGCTGCCGGGAAACGGCTCGATGGTCGCTGCGCTGCGGACCGCCACCGACCAGGATCCCCAGGTGGCCGGTAAGCCGGAGCCGACCCTGCTCAACGATGCACTGGCCCGCGGACGATTCGAGTCGCCGCTGGTGGTCGGCGACCGCCTGGACACCGACATATCTGGCGCCAATGCCGCGGGGCTGCCAAGCCTCATGGTGCTCACCGGCGTGAGCACGGCACCGGAGATGGTGCGCGCCGTCCCCCGAGAGCGCCCCGACTACCTCGGAGCCGACCTGCGGTCCTTGCACGACGACGCCGACACACTGCGCGTCGCGCCGCATCCGGCGTGGCGCGTCGACGTCGATGGCGATCGGGTCACCGTCCATGCGAAGGGTTCCGCAACCGACGATTCACTGACGGTGGTGCGCGCCGTCGCCAGTGCGGTGTGGGAATCGGGCATCGAGCCCGGGTTCGTCGTCGACGCAGGGGACGACGTGGCGCGGCAGGCGCTGGAACGCTGGTCGCTGGTCTGACGGCCGCATCGGCTAGCGTGAGAGTCGACATGAGTACCGACCCCGATCAGATTCGGGTGGAGATCGAGGCGCTGCTCGCTGATCTGCCCGCAGCCCATGCCCCCGGCGCGGACGTGGAAGCCATCGCCGTGCGCCTGGAAGAAGCGCACGACCTGTTGGTTCAGGCCTTGGAGTCGGTCGAGCGTGGCCAGGTGAGCGGAGGCGCGTGACTCGTCGTGCCCGGGTCGACGCCGAACTGGTCAGACGTGGTCTGGCACGGTCGCGGCAGCAGGCGGCCGAATTGATCGGCGCAGGCAGAGTCCGGATCGACGGCATACCGGCCGCGAAGCCGGCGACTGCGGTGGCACTCGACGCCCGCCTCACCGTGGCCGAGGACGAACGGACGTGGGTGTCGCGCGGAGCGCACAAGCTGATCGGCGCTCTGGACGCGTTCGGCATCGACGTCACCGGCCGCCGGTGCCTCGATGCGGGTGCGTCGACCGGAGGGTTCACCGAGGTACTACTCGACCGCGGCGCCGTAGAGGTCGTGGCGGCCGACGTCGGATACGGGCAACTCGCGTGGTCGCTGCGCTCCGACGATCGCGTCACGGTCGTCGAGCGTACGAACGTCCGCAACCTCACCACGGAGATGATCGGCGGACCGGTCGACCTGGTCGTCGCGGACCTGTCGTTCATCTCGCTGACGACGGTGCTACCCGCGCTCGCGTCGTGCGCGTCCCCGGACGCCGATATCGTTCCCATGGTGAAGCCGCAATTCGAGGTCGGCAGGGAGCGGGTCGGTCAGGGTGGCGTGGTGAGCGATCCCGAACTGCGGATCGACGCCGTTCTGACCGTCGCGCGCCGGGCCGCTGAACTGGGCTGGCCCGCAGTCGATGTGACGTCCAGCCCGTTACCCGGGCCGTCCGGCAACGTCGAGTTCTTCCTCCGGCTGCGGACGCCCGCGCCGGAATCGCTGGACGGTGCCGCGCTCGACGCGGCCGTCCGTAACGCAGTCGAGAAGGGGCCCCAGTGACCACCGAACGCACTGTTCTGCTCGTGGTGCACACCGGCCGCGACGACGCGACGGAGACCGCGCGCCGGGTCGAGAAGGTGCTCCGCGACAACGGGGTGGCCCTGCGGGTGCTCGCGGCCGAGGCCGTCGACCGTGGATCCATGCGGCTGGCGCCGCATGACCCGACGGAGTGGGGTCTGGACAGCGGGGTCGTCGACGCCGATGAGCGGGCCGCCGAGGGGTGCGAGCTGGTGCTCGTCCTGGGTGGCGACGGAACCTTCCTGCGGGCAGCCGAACTGGCACGCAACGTGGAGATCCCGGTGCTCGGGGTCAACCTCGGCCGGATCGGCTTCCTCGCCGAAGCCGAGGCCGACGCGCTCGACAGCGTGCTGGAGCACGTCATCCAGCGTGACTACCGGGTCGAGGAACGCATGACACTCGACGTCGCCGTGCGCGTCGACGGCAAGATCGCGCAACGCGGCTGGGCGCTCAATGAGGCCAGCCTGGAGAAGGGCCCGCGGCTTGGCGTCCTCGGCGTCGTGCTCGAGGTCGACGGACGGCCGGTCTCGGCATTCGGGTGCGACGGCGTGCTGGTGTCGACGCCGACCGGGTCGACGGCGTATGCGTTCTCTGCGGGCGGACCGATCCTGTGGCCGGACCTCGAGTCGATCCTCGTCGTGCCGAACAATGCGCATGCGCTGTTCGCGCGGCCGATGGTCACCAGCCCGGATGCCGCGATCGCGATCGAGGTCGAAGCCGGCGGTTATGACGCGATGGTGTTCTGCGACGGTCGCCGCGAGATGCAGGTGCCGGCGGGAGGCCGCCTCGAGGTGACCCGGTGCGGAACGCCGCTCAAGTGGATCCGATTGGACAGTGCGCCGTTCACCGACCGCCTGGTGCGGAAGTTCCGGTTGCCGGTCACGGGTTGGCGCGGACAGTAGTGCTCTCCGAGATACGCATCGAGGCGTTGGGCGCCATCAACGCGGCCACCGCGGAGTTCGACCGCGGGCTGACGGTGTTGACGGGCGAGACCGGCACCGGCAAGACCATGGTCGTCACGGGTCTGCATCTGCTCGGCGGTGCACGCGCGGACGCCAACCGCGTGCGGTCGGGTTCCGACCGCGCCGTCGTCGAGGGACGGTTCAGCACCGACGACCTGACTCCCGACGTCGCCGCCCGCATCGACGAGGTGCTCGACGCGTCGGGCGCGGTGCGTGACGACGACGGCAGCGTCATCGCCGCACGCTCGGTGAGTCGCGACGGCCCGTCCCGGGCGTATCTTGGCGGCCGCAGCGTTCCGGCGAAGTCACTCAGCACGTTCACCACCGAATTGCTGGCCCTGCACGGGCAGAACGATCAGCTGCGGTTGATGCGGCCCGACGAACAGCTCGTTGCGCTCGACCGGTTCGTCGACGTCGAGTCGGCGCTGAGCCGCTACCGCAGTGCGCGGGAGGCGTGGCTGACGGCGCGGCGCGATCTCGCCGACCGCAGGCAACGGGCCCGGGAGATGGCGCAGGAGGCGGACCGGCTGCAGTTCGGTCTGCAGGAGATCGACTCCGTGGCGCCCCTGCCGGGGGAGGACGAGGCGCTCGTCAACGACATCCGCAGGCTCTCCGAACTCGACGCCGTCCGCGATGCCGCATTGGTGGCGCGCACGGCGCTGGCAGGACCGGTGGACGAACCGGCAGCCGAGGGCACGTCGGCCGCCGACGGCGTGGGCCAGGCCAAGGCCGCGCTGAGCGCCACCGACGACGCTGCGCTGCGGACACTCGGCGACCGCCTGACCGAGGCAATGGCCGTGATCGGTGACGTGGCAACCGAACTCGGCGACTTCCTGTCCGAATTGCCCAGCGACGCAAGCACCTTGGAGACGAAGCTGGCCCGGCAGGGGGAGTTGCGCGCACTCACCCGCAAGTACGCAGCCGACATCGACGGCGTGCTGGCGTGGGCGGAGGACGCGCGGCGCCGCGTGCAGCAGCTCGACGTGTCGGAGGAGGCGTTGGCCACGCTGGCGCAGCGCGTCACCGAACTGGAGGGCGCGGTCGTGACCGCTGCCGTCGCGATCACCAAGACACGTACCAAGGCGGCGAAGGCGCTGGCCAAGGCCGTCACGGCCGAACTCGCGGGTCTCGCGATGACCGGGGCGGGGTTCTCCATCTCGGTGTCGCCGATGCCCGCGCGGGCCGACGACTCGGCGCCGCTCACGCTGCCCACCGGGGAGATCGTGCACGCCGGCCATCACGGCGTCGACGCGGTCGAATTCGGCTTCACGCCGCACTCGGGGTCGGATGCGCTGCCGCTGTCCAAGAGCGCGTCGGGCGGTGAGCTGTCGCGGGTGATGCTCGCGCTGGAGGTCGTGCTCGCCAAGTCGGCGGAGGGCACCACGATGGTGTTCGACGAAGTCGATGCTGGCGTCGGCGGCCGGGCAGCCGTGCAGATCGGCCGGCGTCTGGCCCGGCTCGCGCGGACGCACCAGGTGATCGTGGTGACCCACCTGCCGCAGGTGGCTGCGTACGCCGACGTCCACCTGATGGTGGACAGCACCGGCGGACGGGGAAAGTCGAGCGAGGTCCGCAGGCTCGACGACGACGCGCGGGTGGCCGAATTGGCGCGCATGCTCGCGGGTTTGGGGGAGTCGGACAGCGGGCGCGCGCACGCGCGCGAACTGCTCGAGGCTGCGCGGGACCACGCGCTGCAGGACGCGGGCCAAACCGCCTGAGCGGAATCGTCACCGAACGTCGCCCGATGCGTGTTGCAGATGTGACAAAAGGAAACTGGAGTGACGCATGTTTCGGCGCGCCTCCACCTCAACTTGAGGGTTGGCCGACAGAATCGCCCTCATGAAGATGTCAGCGCTGCTCTCCCGTAACGCCGGTACCCGCCCCGGCGTCTCAGGTACCGCCCGCGTCGACCGCGACATCGACCGACTGTTGCGGCGGGTCGGGCCGGGCGACATCGTGGTCATCGACGCCCTGGACCTCGACCGGATCACCGCCGACGCGCTCGTCGAGGCTCAGGTGGCCGCCGTCGTCAACGCGTCGCCCTCCATCTCCGGGCGCTACCCGAACCTGGGCCCCGAGGTGCTGGTGGCCAACGGCGTCACCTTGATCGACGAGACCGGCCCCGAGATCTTCAAGAAGGTCAAGGACGGCGCGCGGGTCCGCCTGCACAACGGCGGCGTCTACACCGGCGATCGTCGTCTCGCACTCGGGCACGAGCGCACCGACCTCGAGATCCACGATCTGATGATCGAGGCGAAGACGGGTCTGGTCGCACATCTGGAGGCGTTCGCGGGCAACACGATCGAGTTCATCCGCAGCGAGAGCCCCCTGCTGATCGACGGGATGGGCATCCCCGACATCGACGTCGACGTCAGCCGCCGTCACGTCGTCGTCGTCGCGGAGGGGCCGGCTGCCGCCGACGACCTCAAGGCGCTCAAGCCGTTCATCAAGGAGTACCAGCCGGTCCTGGTCGGCGTCGGCATGGGAGCCGACATCCTGCGCAAGGCCGGCTATCGGCCCGCCCTGATCGTCGGCGATCCCGACGTCATGAGCGTCGAGGTGCTCCGGTCGGGTGCACAGGTGGTGCTGCCCGCCGACGCCGACGGGCACGCGAAGGGCCTCGAACGCATCCAAGACCTCGGCGTGGGCGCCATGACGTTCCCCGCGGCGGGTTCGGCTGCCGACCTCGCGCTGCTGCTGTGCGATCACCACGGGGCGTCACTCATCGTGACCGCGGGGCACACCGCGAACATCGAGGAGTTCTTCGACCGCACCCGCCAGGACAGCAACCCGTCGATGTTCCTCACCCGGCTCAAGGTGGGCGAGAAGCTCGTCGACGCCAAGGCCGTGGCGACGCTGTACCGCAGCCGGATCTCTGGCGGCGCGATCGCCCTGCTGGTGCTCGCCATGCTGGTCGCCGTGATCGTCGCGCTGTGGGTGTCGCGCGCCGATGCCGCAGTACTGCAATGGGTTTCGACCTACTGGGATCAGTTCTCCCTGTGGGTCCAGGGTCTGGTCACCTAGGGCTCGACGGTGATCTCGCTTCGCTCGCATGCCATATCGCTTGCCGCGGTGTTCCTGGCCCTGGCGATCGGGGTCATGCTCGGTTCCGGTCTGCTGTCGAACACGCTGCTGGCCGGGTTGCGCGACGACAAGGCCGAACTGCAGACGCAGATCGACGACCTCACCGAGGAGAAGAACGCTCTCAACGAACGGCTCAGTGCCGCCGGTGATTTCGACTCGTCGATGTCGCCGCGCATCCTGCGTGACGCGCTGAAGGACAAGTCGGTCGTCGTGTTCCGCACACCTGACGCCGCCGACGACGACGTCGACGCGCTGACCCGCTACGTGGGTACGGCAGGCGGCACCGTCACGGGCACGATCGCGCTCACCCAGGAGTTCGTCGAAGCCAACTCCGCGGAGAAGCTGCTATCGGTCGTGAACTCGCCGATCGTTCCCGCGGGCCGCCAGCTGAGCACCAAGCTCGTGGACCAGGGGTCCCAGGCGGGCGATCTGCTGGGCCTGTCGCTGCTGCGCGGCAAGGACCCCGCCGCCGCGGGCGTCGACGACGCGCAACGCGACACCGTGCTGGCTACGCTGCGCGACACCGGTTTCCTGACCTACGGCGAGCAGCGCATCGGGCTCGCCGACACCGCCCTCATCGTCACCGGCGCAGGCCTGGCCGAGGACGCAGGCAACCAGGGGTCCACCGTCGCCCGCCTCGCGGGCGGTCTCGCCCCGCACGGCGCCGGGACCGTGGTCGTCGGCCGCGACGGCTCGGCATCGGGTACGGCTGCGGTGTCGGTGATCAGATCCGACCCGAGCCTGAGCGGTGCGGTGAGCACGGTCGACGACGTCGACGCGCAGTCCGGTCGGATCACCGCGGTCCTCGCCCTCGCCGACCTCGCGGGCGGCGGGAGTCCCGGCCAGTACGGCGTCGGCCAGGGCGCCGCCTCGGTCACCCTGCCGCAGTAGCGCAGGTGTGGGCGACACCGCATCTGCGGCGCGCCAACGACACTCCGACGGCGTCGGTGTTAGGGTGAGATTCCGTGGGTCGGCAGGCCCCGAACCAGGCTTCAGCCCGGAAAACCAAGCCCTGCCCCATCACCACGGAGGTCGCTGTTGCCATCACTACGCAAGCACCCGCAGACCGCGACCAAACACCTCTTCGTCAGTGGTGGTGTCGCGTCTTCTCTGGGCAAGGGCCTGACGGCCAGTAGCCTCGGGCAGCTGCTCACGGCGCGGGGTCTGCAGGTGACCATGCAGAAGCTCGACCCGTACCTCAACGTCGACCCGGGCACCATGAACCCGTTCCAGCACGGTGAGGTGTTCGTCACCGAGGACGGCGCCGAGACCGACCTCGACGTCGGGCATTACGAGCGCTTCCTCGACCGCAACCTCAGTGGTTCGGCCAACGTGACGACCGGGCAGGTCTATTCGACGGTGATCGCCAAGGAACGTCGTGGCGAGTACCTCGGCGACACCGTTCAGGTGATCCCGCACATCACCGACGAAATCAAGCGCCGCATCCTGGCGATGGCGCTGCCGGACGCCGACGGCACCCGGCCCGACGTCGTGATCACCGAGATCGGTGGCACCGTCGGCGACATCGAGTCGTTGCCGTTCCTCGAGGCCGCCCGTCAGGTCCGTCACGAGGTGGGCCGGGACAACTGCTTCTTCCTGCACGTGTCACTGGTGCCGTACCTGGCTCCTTCCGGGGAACTGAAGACCAAGCCGACCCAGCACTCGGTGGCCGCGCTGCGCAGCATCGGCATCAGCCCCGACGCGTTGATCCTGCGGTGTGACCGCGACGTACCGGAACCGTTGAAGAACAAGATCGCGCTGATGTGCGACGTCGACATCGACGGCGTCATCTCCACACCGGACGCGCCGTCGATCTACGACATCCCGAAGGTGCTGCACCGCGAGGAACTCGACGCGTACGTGGTGCGCAAGCTGAACCTGCCGTTCCGCGACGTCGACTGGACGCAGTGGAACGACCTCCTGCACCGGGTCCACGAACCCCGCGAGACCGTGCGAATCGCACTGGTGGGCAAGTACATCGACCTCTCCGATGCGTATCTGTCGGTGGCCGAGGCGCTGCGCGCGGGTGGCTTCAAGCAGCACGCCAAGGTGGAGATTCGCTGGGTCGGCTCCGATGACTGCGAACTGGACGCGAACGCCGCCGCTGCGCTCAACGACGTCCATGGCGTGTTGATCCCCGGTGGCTTCGGCATCCGCGGCATCGAGGGCAAGATCGGCGCGATCAAGTTCGCCCGCACGCACGGCATTCCGGTCCTCGGGTTGTGCCTGGGTCTGCAGTGCATCGTCATCGAGGCCGCGCGGTCGGTGGGGCTCACCGAGGCCAGCTCTGCTGAGTTCGACCCGGACACTCCGGATCCGGTGATCGCGACCATGGCCGACCAGGAGCACATCGTGGCGGGGGAGGCCGACCTCGGCGGGACGATGCGCCTCGGTGCCTACCCGGCCGTCCTGCAACCCGATTCGATCGTGGCCACGGCGTACCAGTCGATCGACGTCTCCGAACGGCACCGGCACCGCTACGAGGTGAACAACGCCTACCGGGACAAGATCGCCAAGAGTGGTCTGCGGTTCTCGGGCACATCGCCCGATGGTCACCTCGTCGAGTTCGTCGAGTACGACCGCGAGACCCATCCCTTCCTGGTCGGCACGCAGGCGCACCCCGAGCTCAAGAGTCGGCCGACGCGTCCGCACCCGCTGTTCGCGGCGTTCGTCGGCGCGGCGCTGGACTACAAGGCGGCAGAGCGGCTTCCGATGGAGTTCGACGAGCACGAAGAGCCCACTACGGCCGCCGAACTCGAGCAAGCCGCCCGTGGCTGACCACGAATTCGACACCGTCGCCAGCGAGACGCTGTACGTCGGGAAGATCTTCGCCCTGCGCGCCGACGAGGTCCGGATGCCCGGTGGCGGCACCGCCCGGCGCGAGATCGTGGAGCACTACGGCGCGGTGGGCATCGTGGCACTCGACGACGACCGCAACGTCGTGATGGTGCATCAGTACCGGCACCCGGTGAAGCGACGGCTCTGGGAGCTGCCCGCCGGCCTGCTCGACATGGGTGACGAACCGGCGCACGAGACCGCGGCCCGCGAGTTGATGGAGGAAGCCGGCCTCGCCGCCGGTACGTGGCGCGTGCTGGTCGACGTCATCTCCGCGGCCGGCTTCAGCGACGAGAGCGTGCGGATCTACCTGGCCACCGACCTGACCGAGGTCGACCGGCCCGAGGCTCACGACGAGGAGGCCGACCTGACCGTCGAGCGGATGCCGCTCGCGAAGGCGGTCGAGATGGTGCTGGCCGGCGAGATCGTGAACTCCCTTGCCGTCGCCGGAATCCTGGCCGCTGCCACGATCACCGACGTCGAGACGCTGCGAGGCGTCGACGCGCCGTGGCGTGACCGCTCGAATGCCTTCAGGACCCGGCAGAGGTGACCACCTTCGAAGCGCGCGCCGAGTCCACGGGTGACACCGCGGTGCTCGACGAACAGCTTCGGGGCTACCTCGATCACCTGACCATCGAACGCGGGGTGGCAGCCAACACGCTGACGTCCTACCGACGCGACCTACGCCGCTACGCCGAACACCTCACGTCCCGCCGCGTGGCCGATCTGCGCGACGTCACCGAGGTCGACGTGAGCGAGTTCCTGGTGGCGCTGCGCAAGGGCGATCCCGAGGCGGGCGCGGTGGCGCTGTCGGCCGTGTCTGCCGCGCGTGCGCTGATCGCGGTGCGCGGACTGCACCGCTTCGCCGCCGCGGAGGGGCTCACCGACGTCGACGTCGCGCGCACAGTCAAACCGCCGACGCCCGGTCGCAGGCTGCCGAAGAGTCTCGGTGTCGACGAGGTGCTGGCACTGCTCGAGGGCGCAGGCGGTGACGGCGAGGCCGACGGACCGCTGACGCTGCGCAACCGTGCGCTGCTCGAGGTGCTGTACTCCACCGGCGCCCGGATCTCCGAAGCGGTGGGGCTCGACGTCGACGACGTGGACGTCCACTCGCGGTCGGTGCTGCTCCGCGGCAAGGGCGGCAAGCAGCGCTTGGTGCCGATCGGCAGACCCGCGGTGAGCGCTCTGGACGCCTACCTGGTCCGCGGCAGACCCGACCTGGCGCGCCGCGGCAAGGGCACGCCTGCGATCTTCCTCAACGCCCGCGGTGGCCGACTGTCACGGCAGAGCGCCTGGCAGGTGCTCCAGGACTCGGCCGAGCGGGCAGGCATCTCGGCCGCGGTGTCCCCGCACACGCTGCGGCACTCCTTCGCCACCCATCTCCTCGAAGGCGGGGCCGACGTCCGCGTCGTGCAGGAACTCCTCGGCCACGCCTCGGTGACGACCACGCAGATCTACACCCTCGTCACGGTCAGCGCGCTGCGGGAAGTCTGGGCCGGGGCCCATCCCCGGGCCCGGTGAGCCCGACCGTGCCCGACGTGACGCCCGGCCTGCGGGTCTGGCGTTGCCGGGGCCTCATCGCCGTTAGACTTCACCGGATGTTCGCCAAGCCCGGGGGTTGCATGACCAGCGGCGGCTACGCATGAGCACCGAGGAGTCCGGCGGCACCTCCGACGGCACCGGTCTGACGGGGCGCCCGGTTCGGCACATCCCCGAACCGCAGCCGCGGACCAGCCATGGCCCGGCCAAGGTCATTGCGATGTGCAACCAGAAGGGCGGGGTCGGCAAGACTACGTCGACAATCAACCTGGGCGCCAGCCTCGCCGAGTACGGCCGCCGGGTGCTGCTGGTCGACCTGGACCCGCAGGGTGCGCTGTCGGCAGGCCTCGGCGTCCCGCACTACGAACTCGACCAGACCGTCCACAACCTGCTCGTCGAGCCCAGGGTTTCCATCGACCAGGTGCTGTACAAGACCCGCGTCAGCGGCCTGGACCTGGTGCCGAGCAACATCGACCTGTCCGCGGCGGAGATCCAGCTGGTCAACGAGGTGGGCCGCGAGCAGTCGCTGGCACGTGCGCTGTATCCCGTGCTCGATCGCTACGACTACGTGCTGATCGACTGCCAGCCGTCCCTCGGTCTGCTGACGGTCAACGGACTGGCCTGCGCCGACGGTGTGATCATCCCCACCGAGTGCGAGTACTTCTCGCTCCGCGGGCTGGCGCTGCTGACCGACACCGTGGAGAAGGTGCACGACCGGCTGAACCCGAAGCTGTCGATCAGCGGCATCCTGGTCACCCGCTACGACCCGCGCACGGTCAACGCCCGCGAGGTGATGGCACGCGTCGTGGAGCGCTTCGGCGACCTGGTCTTCGACACTGTGATCACCCGTACCGTCCGCTTCCCGGAGACGAGCGTCGCCGGCGAGCCGATCACCACGTGGGCCCCCAAGTCGGGCGGCGCACTGGCGTATCGATCGCTGGCCCGTGAAGTCATCGACCGGTTCGGCGCGTGAGCACGGACACGGCGACGTCGGAGGAGGCAACACCCCAGGCCGGCTTTCAGGTGCGGCTGAGCAACTTCGAGGGACCGTTCGATCTGCTGTTGCAGCTGATATTCGCCCATCGGCTCGACGTCACCGAAGTCGCACTGCACCAGGTCACCGACGAATTCATCGCCTACACGAAGGCGATCGGGCGCCAATTGGAACTCGACGAGACCACGGCGTTCCTCGTGGTCGCGGCCACCCTGCTGGACCTCAAGGCCGCACGTCTGCTGCCGTCGGGCGACGTCGACGACGAGGAGGACCTGGCACTGCTGGAGGTCCGCGACCTGCTGTTCGCGCGCCTGCTGCAGTACCGGGCGTTCAAGCACGTCGCGCTGATGTTCGCCGAACTCGAGGCGGCGGCGATGCGCAGCTACCCACGGTCGGTGTCGTTGGAGGATCGGTACGCCGATCTGCTACCCGAGGTGATGCTCGGGGTCGACCCGGACAGCTTCGCCAACATCGCCGCCGCGGCGTTCACGCCCCGACCGGTTCCGTCGGTGCGCCTGGACCACATGCACGAGCCGGCGGTGTCGGTCCCCGAGCAAGCCAAGCGCCTGCTGGCGCTGCTCGAAGCTCGGGGTGTGGGGGAGTGGGCGACGTTCTCCGACCTGGTCGCCGACTGCTCTGGTGGGCTCGAGATCGTGGGCCGCTTCCTGGCGCTCCTCGAGTTGTACCGCGCCAGAGCGGTAACATTCGAGCAACCAGAACCGCTTGAAGTGCTGCACGTTTCGTGGACCGGCGATCGGCCCACCAACGAGCATCTGGCAGCAGCGGTGGAAGAAGACTCATGAGCGACCAAGACCCCGCACAGCAGGACCACGTCGAGCACACCGATCTCGGCATCGACCTCGCCGAACCCACCGACATGAGCGACGCCGAACTGGGCGCCGTGCTGGAGGCGCTGCTGCTGGTGGTCGACGCCCCAGTCCCGGTAGACGCCCTGGCCGGGGCGTGCGAGCAGCCCGCCTATCGCGTGCAGGCCAAACTGCAGCAGATGGCCGGCGACCTCGCCGCCCGCGACAGCGGGATCGACCTGCGCGAGGCGGGCGGTGGGTGGCGGATGTACACCCGTGCCCGGTATGCGACCTATGTCGAGCGCCTGCTGCTCGACGGCACGCGATCGAAGTTGACGCGCGCGGCGTTGGAGACATTGGCCGTGGTGGCCTACCGTCAACCCGTCACGAGGGCTCGGGTCAGCGCCGTGCGAGGCGTCAACGTCGACGCGGTGATGCGCACGCTGCTGGCCCGCGGACTCATCACCGAGGCGGGTGTCGATCCCGACGGCGGCGCAGTGACGTTCGCGACGACCGAGCTGTTCCTGGAACGGCTCGGGCTGACGTCGCTGCGCGACCTGCCCGACATCGCACCACTTCTGCCCAACGTCGACGTCATCGACGACATCACCGAAACACTCAGCGAGGAGCCACGATTCATGAAGCTCGGCGGTAACCCGGCGGCGGGCAGCCAGCCGTTGGCATTCGACGTGGACAAGGACTGACGTGACTGGAGACGATGAAGGCGTCCGCCTGCAGAAGGTGTTGTCGCAGGCCGGTGTCGCCTCGCGCCGCGTCGCGGAGCGCATGATCACCGACGGGCGCGTCGAGGTGGACGGTGAGATCGTCACCGAACTCGGCAGCCGGGTGGATCCGGACAAGTCGGTCATCCGCGTCGACGGCGCCCGGATCATGGTCGACGACAACCTCGTTCACTTCGCGCTGAACAAGCCGAAGGGCATGCAGTCCACGATGTCCGACGATCGCGGCAGGCCGTGCGTCGGCGACATCGTGGAGCATCGGGTGCGCGGCAACCACAAGCTGTTCCACGTGGGACGCCTCGATGCCGACACCGAGGGTCTGATGATCCTGACCAACGACGGGGAGCTCGCACACCGGTTGATGCACCCGTCGTTCGAGGTGCCGAAGACGTATCTCGCGACGGTGCTGGGGACGGTGCCGCGAGGAATGGGCAAGAAGCTGCGCGCCGGGATCGAGTTGGACGACGGCCCCGTCGCGATCGACGACTTCGCCGTCGTTGGCGCGGTGCCGGGCAAGTCGATGGTCCGGATCACGTTGCACGAGGGTCGCAAGCACATCGTGCGACGCCTGCTGGCCGAGGTCGGCTTCCCGGTGCAGGAATTGGTGCGGACAGACATTGGTTCCATCGAGCTGGGCGATCAGCGGCCGGGCAGCATCCGGGTGTTGACCAGCAAGGAGATTGGCGACTTGTACAAGGCGGTGGGGATGTGACGGAGGCGACCATCGCCATCGACGGGCCGGCCGGAACCGGAAAGTCCTCGGTGTCACGGGGTTTGGCGCGCGCCATGGGTGCGCGCTACCTCGATACCGGTGCGATGTACCGGATCGTGACGCTGGCCGTTCTCCGTGCGGGCGTCGACCCGTCGGACTCGGGTGCCGTCGCGGATCTGGCGGCTGGAGTGGACTTGGGCGTGGGCTTCGACCCCGACGAAGACCGTTCCTACCTCGGGGGCGAGGACGTCTCCGGCGAGATCCGTGGCGATGCCGTGACGCGGGCGGTGTCGGCAGTGTCGGCGGTGCCGGAGGTTCGTACGCGCCTGGTGCAGCGGCAGCGCGAACTCGCCGACGGCCCCGGCAGCGTCGTGGTGGAGGGCCGGGACATCGGAACGGTGGTGCTGCCCGACGCCGACGTGAAGATCTTCCTGACCGCATCGGCCGAGGAGCGCGCCCGTCGCCGTGATCGGCAGAACGTCTCCAACGGCTTGCCGGGTGACTACGAGACGGTGCTTGCCGACGTCCGGCGCCGGGACCACCTGGACTCCACGCGCGCGGTCTCCCCGTTGCGGGCAGCCGACGACGCAATCGTGGTCGATTCCAGTGACATGACCGAAGCCGAGGTCGTCGCACATCTGCGGGATCTCGTTGAGCAGCGTGCGCGAGTGAGGCAGCGATGAGCGCTTGCGCGAAGAGCAGAGGGCAGCGATGAGCGCTTGCGCGAAGAGCAGAGGGCAGCGATGAGCGCTTGCGCGAAGAGCAGAAGGCAGCGATGAGCGACGAAGAGCACGGCACCTGGTACGACGAAACCGACTGGGAGGTCGGGTCGGAGGAGTTCGAGACCGAACTCGAGGAGGACTTCGCGCCGCCACCGGTGGTGGCTGTGGTCGGACGGCCCAACGTCGGCAAGTCGACGTTGGTGAACCGCATCCTCGGCCGTCGCGAAGCCGTCGTGCAGGACATCCCCGGCGTGACCCGGGACCGGGTGTCCTACGACGCGAACTGGCTGGGCCGTCGATTCGTCGTGCAGGACACCGGCGGGTGGGAGCCCGACGCCAAGGGACTGCAGCAGTTGGTCGCCGAGCAGGCGTCGGTGGCGATGCGCACGGCGGACGCGATCATCCTGGTCGTCGACGCGGTCGTCGGTGCGACGTCGGCCGACGAGGCCGCTGCCAAGAAGCTGCAGCGCGCCGGCAAGCCGGTGTTCCTCGCTGCCAACAAGGTCGACAGCGAGCGCGTCGAATCCGAGGCCGCCGCGCTGTGGTCGCTGGGGCTGGGGCAGCCGTACTCGGTGAGTGCCATCCACGGGCGCGGCGTGGCCGACCTGCTCGACGTGGTCCTGGAGAAGTTGCCCGAGGCGTCCGAGGTGGCCTCCGGTGGCGCGGGACCGCGCCGCGTCGCGCTGGTGGGCAAGCCGAACGTCGGCAAGAGTTCACTGCTCAACCGCCTGGCCGGCGATGAACGCTCGGTGGTGCACGACGTGGCGGGCACCACGGTGGATCCGGTCGACTCGCTGATCGAGATGGACGGCAAGCTGTGGCGGTTCATCGACACGGCAGGCCTGCGTCGCAAGGTGGGACAGGCCAGCGGGCACGAGTTCTATGCCTCCGTGCGGACCCGCGGGGCAATCGACGCCGCCGAGGTCGTCATCGTGCTGATCGACTCGTCGGAGACGCTCACCGAGCAGGATCAGCGGATCCTGGCGATGGTGATCGAGTCCGGCCGGGCGCTGGTGATCGCGTTCAACAAGGCGGATCTGGTCGACGAGGACCGGCGATACACCCTCGACAAGGAGATCGAGCGCGAGCTCGCCCAGTTGCAGTGGGCGCATCGGATCAACATCTCGGCCAAGACCGGCCGCGCCGTGCAGAAGCTGGCTCCGGCGCTGGAGAGCGCACTCGAGTCGTGGGATGCCCGCATCTCGACCGGACGGCTCAACACCTTCCTCAAGGAGGTCGTCGCCGCGACGCCGCCGCCGGTGCGCGGTGGCAAGCAGCCGCGGATTCTGTTCGCGACCCAGGCGACGGCCCGACCGCCGACCTTCGTGCTGTTCACGACGGGGTTCCTGGAGGCCGGGTACCGCCGGTTCCTGGAGCGCCGCCTGCGCGAGACGTTCGGCTTCGAGGGCAGCCCGATCCGGATCAACGTGCGGGTGCGCGAGAAGCGCGGAGCCGGCTCGAAGCGCTAGCTGGTCGGAATAACCCCGATGAACGCCCGTTGAGTATGGTTGACCGAGCAGTCGAGAGGAGTGGCCGTGGCTGAACATGCCTATCGCACCGCCCCCTCTTCGGCGTTCGCGCTCGAGCCGTTCTGGCCGTCCCGACGGCTGATGGCATTCGACGAATGGTGTCGTACGCGTCGTTAGATACGCGTCTCTGCACACCTGACGGTCGCACGCGGCCTCATCGTCGAAAGTCAACGAACCCATGCGTTCGCTCATCATCTTCACCCTCGTCGGCGTGGGTGCGCAGCTCGTCGACGGTGCCCTAGGCATGGCGTTCGGCGTGACCGCGTCGACCCTGCTGGTGCTCAGCGGCGTCGCGTCGGCTCAAGCCAGTGCGGCCGTGCACCTCGCCGAGGTGGGCACCACGCTCGCCTCGGGGCTGTCGCACTGGAAGTTCCGGAACATCGATTGGCACATCGTGCTCAAGCTCGGCGTGCCGGGCGCCCTCGGTGCTTTCCTCGGAGCCACGGTGCTCAGCTCGTTGTCGACCGAGGACGCCGCGCCCGTAATGGCGGCCATCCTGCTCTCGATTGGCGTGTACGTACTGCTGCGCTTCTCGCTGCGTACTCCACCGGCGGTCAAGGCCGGCACCACGAAACACGGCGCCAAGTTCCTCGCAACGCTCGGTCTGTTCGGCGGGTTCATCGATGCGTCCGGTGGTGGCGGTTGGGGTCCGGTGACCACCAGCACGTTGCTGTCGAGCGGGAAGACCGCGCCGCGGACCGTGATTGGTTCGGTCTCTGCATCGGAGTTCTTGGTAGCGGTATCGGCATCGCTGGGCTTCCTCGTCGGGCTGCGTGAGCAGTTCTTCGACAATCTCCCGATCATGCTCGGATTGGCGGTCGGTGGCGTCATCGCAGCGCCGTTGGCAGCGTGGCTGGTGAGCCGCATCAGTCCGGCGCTGCTCGGTACCGGCGTTGGTGGCGTCGTCGTACTGACCAACGCCCAGAAACTAGTCGACTACTTCGGCGTCACGGCCCCGTGGTCGACGGTCATCTACGGCGTGATAGTGCTCGCGTGGGCCTTCTTAGTCGTCCTGGCAGCCAGGATCACCAAGGCGCCGGCGTACGTTCCGCCGGGGCTCGACGCCGCACCGCGTCCTGTGCACGCGGCCGATGACGCTCGGTGACGGCGGGCCCGGGGTGACCCGCTAACGTCTCCTCGGTGCCCGTCATCGACATGATCCTGATCGCCCTCGCGGGGGTGGGGGCTGGCGCCATCAACGCGGTCGTCGGGTCAGGCACCCTGATCACGTTCCCCACGCTGGTGGCGCTCGGCTATCCGCCGGTGACCGCGACGATGTCGAATGCGGTCGGCCTGGTGGCGGGTGGTGTCTCCGGCACGTGGGGGTACCGCCGCGAACTACGGGGCCAATGGCACCGGCTGAAGTGGCAGATCCCCGGCTCGCTGCTCGGTGCGATCGGCGGCGCCTGGCTCCTGTTGCACCTGCCGGAGCGGGTCTTCATCACCGTCGTGCCGGTGCTGCTGATCGGCGCACTGATCCTCGTGATCATCGGTCCGAAGATCCAGTCGTGGGCCAGGGCGCGCTCGGAGCGTGCCGGCCGGTCGCTGGAACACATCTCGCGGGGCCGGATGGCCGCGCTGGTGGTCGGGACGTTCGCGGTGGGTGTCTACGGCGGTTACTTCACTGCCGCCCAAGGCATCCTGCTGATCGCGGTGATGGGTGCGCTGCTGCCCGAGGACATGCAGCGGATGAATGCCGCCAAGAACCTGCTGTCGCTGATCGTGAACGTGGTTGCAGCCGTGGCGTACACGCTCGTGGCCTTCGACAGGATCAGCTGGGCAGCCGCCGGTCTGATCGCGATCGGGTCGCTCATCGGAGGGTTCCTCGGCGCGCACTACGGTCGTCGGCTGTCGCCGAACGCGCTGCGGGCGGTGATCGTGATCGTGGGTTTGATCGGGCTCTACCGCCTGGTCACGGTCTAGAACTGGCTGCGTTCGGCTTCCTGCTCCAGAACGGGTTCCAGGTCGGAGAGCCGATCCATCGACGACACGGCGCGCCGGGTGCGATTGTTGCCTGCCAGCAGGTTCCGGTTGCGGTGCACGAATTGCCAGTAGCCGGCGGTGAACGGGCACGCGTCGTCGCCGAGGCGCTTCTTGGGGTCGTACTGGCAGTCGCCGCAGTGGTCGCTCATCTTGTTGATGTACGCGCCGCCCGAGGCGTAGGGCTTCGTGGCGAGCCTTCCGCCGTCGGCGTGCTGGCTCATGCCGACGACGTTGGTGGGCATCACCCAGCGGAAGCCGTCGACGAAGGCGGTGGAGAACCACTCGGTGAGTTCCCGCGGCTGGTATCCGCGTTGCAGCGCATGGTTTCCCAGGATCATGAGCCGCTGGATGTGGTGGGTCCAGCCCCTGTCGCGGACGCCCATCATCGCGTGGCGCAGGCACTCCGCGGTGATCGCGTCGGCGTCGAGTTCGGTCCACCAGTCCGGCAGCGGCTGGTGCACTCCGAGTTCGTTCTCGTCGACGTAGTCCTCGCCGAAGTGCCAGTAGAGGTGCCACATGTATTCGCGCCAGCCGAGGATCTGGCGGATGAAGCCCTCGACGGCGGACAGCGGTGCGCCGTCCTCGCGATAGGCGCGTTCGGCGGCGTGCACGGCGTCGAGCGGATGCAGGACGCCGAGGTTCAGCGGCACCGACAGCAGCGAGTGCGACATGGCCCAGTCGTCACCCATCATCGCGTCCTCGTACTGGCCGAATGAGGACAGGCGCTGCTCGATGAAGCGGTCCAGAGCGCGCTTTGCTTCGAGCGGGGTCACGGCGAACAGGCGCGGGCCGTCGACCCCCACGGTGTCCAGGTTCATCGCGTCGAGGTCGGCGCGGACCTGCTCGTCGATCTCGTCCTCGCGCGGCTGGTAGGGCTGTGGGACGCCGAGGGTCTTCTGCTTCTTCGGCGGCGATCCCCGGTTCTCCTCGTCGTAGTTCCACCGGTTGCCGACGGGATCCTTGCCCTCCATCAGGACGTCGAAGCGGCGCCGCTGGTCGCGGTAGAAGTCCTCCATGCGGAAGCGGGTGCGCTCGCCGGCCCACTCCTTGAAGTCGCTGCGCGGCAGCGCGAACGTCGGTGTGGGCAGCACGTCGGCCACCAGCCCCTGCTCGTGCAGCTTGTTCACGAAGCGCTCGGCGGCGAACGACGTGGGTTGAAAGACCAGGACGGGTCGGCCGAACTGCTCGAGCGCCTCGGTGTAGTCGTCGGTCTTGAGCAGCGTCGCGCGGTCGCCCAGGCCCTTGTCCGCGTGGCGGAGCGCGGAGAGGACGAGGTGCAGCTTCTGGCGGTGGTAGCGCCGCTTGCGGAGGGCCGATTGCGCCTCGACCAGCAACACCTCGCGGTGGGAGTGTTCCCCGCCGTACGTCGAGGTGCCGAGCTGATCGGCGAACAGCCAGAGCGGGGTGTCGTCGCCAACCTTCGTCACCTGGACGTACTACCCGCGCGAGGCAGTGGCGACGCACGGCCCGTGCGATTCGGGGAGACGGCGGACCGTGAGGTAGCATTTCGACCGCTGCTGGCGATCCCGGCAGCACCGCGGGCTGTGGCGCAGCTTGGTAGCGCACTTGACTGGGGGTCAAGTGGTCGCAGGTTCAAATCCTGTCAGCCCGACACAGGTCAGGGGCACTTTCCGGACATCTGGAAGGTGCCTTTTTCCTTTCGTACCCAAGTCCGCTACCCAAACCGGGTCGCACACACGTTTGCCTCTTCTGGCGACCCGTGGCGTGCGCCGGTTGAGAGGCCGTAACTTGGGCATCGGGAAGGCGGGGGGAGAGTCAATGAGTGAGCGCAGACGGCGAACGATGGGTGAGCGCGGTGCGCATCCTGACCCAGTCGCGAACATCCGATACGGGCAAATGTGCGACTGCGGTCGCTACTGCGATTGTCCTGACGGTTCAGTCAAACACTGGCATGACGGCGTGCTATTCCAGGAATCAGACGCGCATGCAGGACCGTCGGCGAGAGATGAGTCCGGGGGTGTTAATGCTGGTGATGTCGCGACAGCCGCTGGCGCGGCTGTCGCCGTCGGCGTTGCGGTCGGTGCCCTTGGCGTGGCGGGTCTTCCCATCGTGGCTGCAGCCGGTATTGGTGGCTTCGTTGCCAGGCGCCTGTTCCGTCGGAAGTAGCGACTACAGCGCTAGACCTTGCTTTTGGCTCATAGACCCAGCGCGCTACCCAGACCATCGACCGCCGCGCGTGCCGCGTCGTCGGAGGTGTGGCCGTAGAGATCGCCGGTGACTGAGATCGAGGAGTGGCCGAGTAAGTCGGCGGCCGCCTTGATGTGCACCCCCCGACTCGAGCCAGGCGACGGCGGCGCTGTGGCGAAGGGAGTGGGCGGTAACGTTCTCGATTTTCGCTTTCTTTGCGGCTAGCTCGACAGTTCGCAGCAGATTCCTCGCGTCGAGCATGGTTCCGAACTCCGTGGCGAACACGGCTCCCGTGTCCGTCCATCGATCACCTGCAGCGAGACGCTCCTGGAGCTGCTGAGAGCGCCATCCCTTGAGTGCGGTCACCACGCCGGCGTGCAGGGGGACGCGGCGCCTGGCTCGCTCCGTCTTCGGTGCCGAAAGGATAAGTTCGCCGTCCACGCGGGCGAGGGTGTGTCGGACGGTCAGCTCGCCCTTGTCTAGATCAACGTCCGTCCAGAGCAGGCCGGCCACCTCACCCCGGCGCAGGCCGGTCGCAGCCAGCAGCACGACCGCGACGTAGTACCGGAGACCTTTCGCCGCATCGAGCAGCCGCACGACGTCGGCCGCCGAGAGGTAGCCGGCCTCCCGGCGCGTGATACCGGGACGCTTCACCTTTGCCGCCGGGTTGCTTCCCAGCAGTCCGTCACGCACTGCCACGTCCAACGCTTGCCGCAGCACCGTGTACACCTGCCTGACGGTAGAGTCCGCAAGCCCCTTAGTGCGAAGCTGCACGATGAGCATCTCGACGTCGGACGGCTTGAGCTTGTCGAGCCCCTTCGCCCCAATAGGCCCGCCTTCGAGGTGCTTCCGTGACAACGACCCGTAGAGCGATTTGGTAGTCGCCTTGCGATCCGACGCTGCGAGCGACGAGATCTGCCACTGCACTAACCAGGACGCGACGGTGTCGGACGCATCCTTCGCTGGCTTCCCGTCTTCGATTCGCTTGCGGACGTTGCGGTGTTTCCGCCGGCATTCGGCGGCAGTGGCTCCGTACACGGACACGCTGCGCCGATCATCCGTTACTGGGTCGACGTAGGACACGCGGCCCTCCCAGCGGCCGTTCAACCGCTGACGCACGTTGCCCTCGCCGTTCGCGCGCTTACTCATCAGAGGTACCTTGCCTCTCTTGCTTGCTTGATGTAGCGCAGGGCGGTTCGTTCATGGACGTCGAACGCGGCCTTCACCGCCGCGACTCGACGGCCCTCCGGCGCCGCTCGGTGAATCTCGGCGACCCTCTTCAGCAGAGCGGGAGTGACCTTTCGCCTCACCCCAGCGACCACCTTGCGCGCATCCCTCGGCTGCATTTCGTAGTCCTCGCCGTTAGAGCTGAAGGTGCCGATGCCGATAGTGAGGTACACAATCTCGCGAATGTCGTCGAGGCGTATGGCATGCAGGTCCTTAGTACGCAGCCCAGCGTCTTCACTCGCTCGGACCATGACCCCGAGGCACTGGGGCGTGCCGTCACGTATCTCCCAGGCAACCGAGACGCCGTCGCGGTGATAAGCGCACTTGCGAAAGGCGAAGCCGTCGCCGATGGCGGCGTAGTCGCCAGTGTCGTCCACCACCACGATCCCTCCGTCCGACGCGCGGTACTTCACGTTCTTGGTCGGGACCGTTTCCCAGCCGTCGTCGTCCTTCTCCCATGGTCCGTCGAAGATTCGTTCGGATGACATCAGAAAATCCTCGCTGTCAGGTGCATACTGTCATGTTGACATGACACACTACACGTAGTTCGCCGACTACTGCGGACACGGACATACGAAGGAGATACATGCCGACCACCACTGGGCCACTGCTTCAGAACTACGCCCAAGCCATGGTGACGCTAGGCCACATCGGGCGATCCAGCCTGTACGAGTTGATCGACGCCGGAGAAATCACGCGAGTAAAGATTGGCCGACGTGCGTTCATCACCACTGCATCGATCGCCGCATACGTGGACCGCCTCGTGGGCGCGCTTGAGGGTGCGGCGTGAGGATCGTCGACCATCTTCCACAGGACATCGGCACCAGTGCCCTCGGCCTGGACACACCCCGTGTTGGCGATTGTGTCGTCATTCGACGCGACGAGAATAAGTACCCGTCGAAGGGCACGTGGCCCGCGTTCCGCGGCCGGCGCGCCACCGTCGTGGAGGTTAATCCTGACGACCGCCCGCACCTGATCGAGTACCGCGTATCGTTCGGACCAACGCGCCGTCGCCCCGACGGGTCACTGCACGGCGACGACGTCGTGACGTGGTTCAAGGTTTACGAGTTGATACCGGCGCTAGCCGCTGTGGCGCCCGTGGACGAGCGTCGGCACTTTTCCTTGGGCGACCGGACCCTGGTCGGCTAGTGGGCTACACCGAACAGTCGAAGGTCACCCTGCTCGGTGACCGTCCGGAGAGGTATTTCGTGATGGTGCCGCACGCGCTCCTGTTCGATGCCGGCCTTACCTCCGATGCCGTGCGAGTCGGGACTTACTTCCTGTCGCAGCGCAACGGCTACAAAATCGAGTGCGGCCAGCGAGGTATCGCCAAAGCCCTCAGCATCCCGACCGTGTCGCGCATCGGGAAGGCGATCAGGTGTCTTGAGGCCGCAGGCTGGCTCCGCTATACCAAGCACCGCAGCGGCAATCGGGTGTACCTCAACGAGTACGCCATGCACCGTCGCCGACGTTTCAGTGTGCCGAGCACAGACGCACTCATCGTGCCTAAACAGGTACGCCTACTAAGAATCAAGAACAAAAGACATCTTTGCCCAACTCCACCCCAAGGCATCAAGACCCTTGGGGGAGGAGTGGGTTCTAATTGGCGCGAGGAAACTCCGTGGTGTCGAGTTGGTCGGGTTGGGCTGGCGTACCAGCAGCCCGACCAGCCCTCCTGCCTTTGGTCCGCACTTTGAGTGGCACCCGCCGTCGTTGGGCCGCAACTTAATCCCGAAGTACAGACGCTTATACGGCACGGCGTTCATCACCGCGCCGAACTCGGATCGCCTGGGTCTCAGGCACCTGCTGTCAGCCCGTCGCTTCCAATTCCTGCTACATGATCAGAACTATGAGGTGGCAGACCCACCTAGGCGGCCTCTTGGCGCTTCAGGGACGGGCAAGAGTGCGCGGGGAGCCTCGAACACCCGAACCATGCGCGTGGTGAGGTTCACTACACGGGGCCGGAGGGTTCGCCCGACGGAAGGTAGATCTGGATCGTCTGCGGCTCGGTCATGGCTCAATCACCGACCCCCTCTTGCAACGACTGGCCCGAGGTGAAGTTACTCCGAACTGCGGCCTCGGAGGCCGCTCCAGCGGTACTCAAGTAACCCTTCGCCGGTGCATGCCCGATCACGTGTTGTCGTCCCCGAGAGGGACTGTGATCTTGAGATCGAGATGACACGATGACCTTGTTGGATGGCTACGACAATGTGGGCTGACGATCGGAAGCGAACGTGATGAGCAATAGCACGGCGGAGGCGGAGCTGGCCGAACTCGCTCGCGGAGCGGCGTGGGGGTTGGCGAAGGGTGGCGACCTTGACTCCTGGGAGGACGGAAAGGCTGCCCTGGATCTGCGCCTCGACATCATCGAGGCTGCAGAGCGGGCTGGAATCCGCATTGATCTCGCCAAGGTCGGCATCGGCACGATCTACACTCGCGCTGAGGTCCGCGGCCAGTCTTGATTTCCGAAGCTCTGACGTAAGTTTGCGGCCTTCAGCTCGCCGCTCATTGATCCGAGCACATTATCTTTGTACCGGGCAGCCAGACTTGGCAGCCTAACTCAGTTTTCATCCGCAAATTGGCCGCCCGCCGGGCCACTACCAAGACGATGAGAGACCCGATGACTTCGGATACCGGTGATGAAGCCCGCGACCCGAGCCCTGACGACGGCGGTTCGTTGGCTGTTTGGGAACGTGCAATGGCGCTTCTGATTGGATTTGCGGCTCTCGGCGGTGGCGCTGTCGCAGTCTTCGCCTCGGCCAATCAAGCCGGAACGGCAGGCCTGCTTGTTATAGCCCTGGCATTCTTGGTCATCGGCACCCAGGGGACGCCATTAATCAAGCTGTCATCCGGCGAGCAATCCCTGGAATTGACCAGGAAGCGTATTCGACGGGAGTTGACGGAACAAGCGGAGAGCGCGCCCACCGCAGAGGTAGCGAACGCTTACGAGGATGCGGCAGCGATTGTTGATGGTTCTTGGAGAGACACTTCGTTCGCGTCTGCGCGAGGCTACGAACGCGACGTTTTCACCGCAATTCATAACTTGTATCCCCATAAGGTCTTCGAACCGCAATCGGCAGATAGCCCTTACGATTTCTACTTCGAAGCGAACGGGGTCACAGTCGCAGTCGAAGTGAAGTACCGGGCCAAAGGGCCGCTCAGTCACCGGGAGTTGGAAGCCATCGCGGATCAGATGCGCGGTAAGGGTCTTCCGCTCCTGGTAGTTACTAATGCTCCGCTGTCCCCCCGTGTCAGCGAAGTGGGCGAGGCGCTTACGAACCGGTTGGAGCCTGTGACAGCCGTCAGGTGGACCGGTCCGTTCTCGGGCCGCGATCTAAAAGATGCAATCCGTCGGTTGATCTCTTCGGCCGAGGAGATGTAGTGGTGGACACTGCTCAGTACAACAACTCCTGAAGTTGGGGCTATATGCACAAAGATTCGTAAATCCACCGCGCGCCCGCGTGCGGTCCGGCTCATTGGAAGGAGAACGGCGCAATGCCTAAAGGGCCTGAATGCCAAGTTGAACGCTGCAAGTTCCCAGCGACGACGATGCATCGCCTCAAGGAGCCGAGCGGGCCATTCGATTTCCCCACAGACGTCGTCATATGCGAGATCCACAAGGATAAACTGTCTGACTCCGCCACGGAGTGGGTGCTTCTTAACGAGGGTGACGGAAGCCGACGACTCTTGGTTGGCCCAATGCTCGCTGAGTTGAATGAATTTGTGGTGCTAGCGCCAATCAAGAAGCTGACGGTGCATGCTCAGAGTAGTCGTGTCGTGAGCCATGCCGACCACAACGGATATTCCGTGCCAATCAGTGTGCGTCGCCGAGGTGGCGAAGAGGAGACGTTGACGCTTGTACTCCCGTTCGACGCACTCGTTGAGACCGCCGACTTCCTCCAACACATTGCGCAGCGAGGACGCATGCGCAGAACCGGCGAAGTTGACGAAGCGTGACCGACCTGGACGCTCAGGTCGTGGAGTTCAACTCGGCGATCACGTCACGGATTGACCGCTTCGCCAGGACGATGGAGTTCGGGAACACCACCGCCGAGCGATACCGGCAGATTTTGGTCGAGCATCAGCCGACCGGCGGCCAATGGGACGCAACGTGTACTGGAGCGCACACCCAGGATGCGGCCTGGCCTTGTCGAGAAGCGCGGCGGCTTCGCAAGGCTGACACCTATCCCACCAGTGTTCAGGCCGCCGCTCGTTGGCTCGACGTCCTGGGAAGCATGCGAGAAATGATAGCGACGACCATTCCGCAGGTTGTCGACAACATCGAGTACAACCTCCGCATAGGTAGCCGCAACGCCCAATACAACCGACGCTTCGCGTTCAGCGCATTCACAATGCCGTTTACTTACGCCCTTGCCGCTACGCCACCACGCACAGGCAGTGAGGTCGAAGCGGCGATCGCGCCTCTTACCGAAGCAGTGCAACTTGTGACCACCGATTCTGATGTCCGTGGCGCAATGTTGAGGTTGGAACAAGCGATGGCTTCGGCTGACGATGCGCTTAACTCTCTGCTGATTGATCCCGAACCCGCGACGGTTACCGAGTTGGTCGAAGAACTGAGACGGTCGATCAAGGTGTCGATGCTTTCAGCGCTCCTCGGTTCATCGGGAATCGTTGAACTGGCAGACGCGGAGTTCAGCGCCCGACTGGAAGAACTGAAATACCCACCACCACAGGCCCGTTGGGTCGAAGTGGGCAGCGTGCCGGTCAGCGTGGTTGGTAAGCCAAGTGACACGACGATCAGCATCGAGGAGGTCTATCAGTCGGCAGCTCCAGGGGTGCAGGGGCTTCTACAGGCCATCCGAGGTGAAGCCTCCCCTCCTCGGACCACCGAGGTACAACGCATCCAAGGTTCTCAGTGGATCAGCTTCATCTTTGCGGAGTGGAACGACCATTACCGGTTCGAGCTAGCGAAGGTATGGGACTGCAGTCACCGTGACTATCAATTCCCGCTACTTGGGGATCTAGGCAAAATTCGAAACGACATGATCCACAACGGCGGCATCGCGAAACGTGGAACCGCGAACTGCCAGATTCTGTCTTGGTTTGAGGAGGGACAGCGGATGCACCTGACCTCGCCCATGTACACAGAGGTGGTGCGGCTTTGGCCGTGGGCCGAACTTCTGCGTCGACCGCCACCACGCCAAGATTCGCGGAACCAATTTCCCGGGCAGGTGTCACTGACCTTGATCGACGCTGTTCAACGTGCCGCAGCCGTCGATGGCAGCAAGCCTGACGACGTCATCGAGGAAGCCCTGCGTCTTTGGCTCCGGCAGGATGTCTGATTATCTCGGCAGACTGAGATCGGCGAGGTATCGGTACACGGTGGCGCGGGAGACTCCGAGCATCTTCGCGATGTCCGAGGCGTTGATGCCTTTCTCGCGCATGCTGCGCGCTTTTGTCACGGCGGAGTGGTCTTCCTTTTGGGGGCGACCGCCCTTGCGCCCGTCAGCCGCGGCTGCAGCGAGACCGGCGCGGGTTCGCTCGATCATCGTGTCGCGCTCCAGCTCGGCGAAGGCGGCCATAATGGTCAGCATCGCCTTGCCCATTGCGCCCTCGGTCTGCAGGCCATCGGTGATACTGCGGAACCCGACGCCGCGTGAAGTCAGCTCGTCGATTACGGACAGCACGTGCCGGGTGCTGCGTCCCAGCCGGTCCAGCTTCCACACGACGAGGACGTCGCCTTCGCGGAGGTGTTCCAAGCAACGGTCGAGACCCGGTCGCTCCGCGAGCGATCCACTGACGCCCTGATCCCGGAATATCTTCTCCACTCCGGCGTGCCGCAGAGCGTCGAGCTGCAGCGCCATGTTCTGGTCGGCGGTCGAAACCCTCGCGTATCCGATGTTTGCCACTGCACGCCCCTGTCTCAAAAACCCGTGTGCCGCCTAGTTCCGAGAAAACGCTTATGAGACAGGTTTTCGAGACAGCCGGGCAGTGGTGTTAGCGCAGGTGGCGGTGACACTGTCCGCCACGCCGTCTCGCTCTCACCAATTCTTCGTTTTCGAGACACGGAGATCGCGGAATTTCGTCGCCTTCCGGCCGAGTCACGCCGCGGCCTGCGCCGGCGGCACCGCGTCGCTATGGGCGTCGATGCGACGGCGGACGACGCTTTAGGCGCCGCGATTCTCCGCTGCTGCCTCATGAATGGCGGCCTTGAGCTCACCGTAGACACACTTTCGCGGACCGAATTTTGCTATCAGCGGCGCGAGCCCAATCGTCTTCTGCTCCGGAACCTGTCGGTCGAGTTCATGCCTGGACAGCACATAAAACGTCCATTGTTCGACGTCGAGCGGGTCGATGCGATCGCGTTCCTCACCCTCGAGCAGGCAGAAGACGTACACGTCCGCGCTTCGCCGTGCAGTGGTCGCTGAGATGTTGGTGCGGGAATCCCAGCCCCTTGCGGGGCGAATGCCGAACTTGATCGTTGATAGCCGACTTTGCTCCCATGCTTGCACGTATGCAGCTGATTTCACTTCTACCTTGACATCGCCGAACTCGAGGTCGTACTGGTTCCATTCGACGCGCTTCGTGTCGTGAATGCCGAGCGCTGTGGCCACGATGTACTCAGCCAGCACGCCGCGGTTTGTGTTAGACAGCAGGTCGCCGTACGCCCACTCCCAAAATCCCTGTTCGTTCCGGTGAGTCATCGCAGAGCCTTCATCGCGTGTGCAGTCCCCTTGCCCAGTACCGTCGTCACTTTGTGCCGGTCGATGTCGTCGAGGGTCAGCACCGCTTCGGGTGGGTGATCCGCTTCATGTCCCCGGCAGTCGGCTGCGGCACCAGCAGCGCCAGTTCGCGCGCCTCACAAACGTCGATGTTTGTATGTACCCACCGGCTCTGCTCGGTGAGACTCATGGTCGACGCTCACGAACCAAGTTCGCCATGAATACCTGCAGGTGAGGGATCAATGTCCACACCTTGCGCCGGACCAGCACCGACCGCACATCCGGCCGGGTGAATGCGAGCCAGGCCAGTGCTCCACTGTCGGCGTCGGTGAGCTTCCAGAACACCCGCCCGTTGTGCACCAGCGGCCGGGTGGCGGCGATGCTCTGTCCGATTTCGCGGCCCAGCCTTCTGTAATCGGGAAGAGTGTCGGCGTAGTTGGGAACGGCGTCGAAGTAGTCGTGTGGCATGGCTAGCCCCGCCCTCCCGGCCGATCAACACGAACTTCGTCCCTCAAATGTGTCCCCTCACTCCGGCGGAACCACCGCGCCGATCTTTCTCCGTTCACGACACCCCGTTCCCCGGTTGCCTCCAAAACCCTCGGCATCGTATGTCGGTGGATATCTGTGGCCATTCGACAGCGAAAATCGTTTTTGAGACACCGGGGTGTTGACCGCGCGCGATATACGCCATTGAGATTGGGTCGAGTCGGGCCTCCGCACGGGGCCGATGAAAGCGGCTGCTTGCTACTTCCTGCCAAGGGTGGGCAGCCCGCCGGAAACGGTGCGGTGATCTCGGTCGCGTCCAATAGGACGCTCGGCGTCGCCTGCCGCAATGATGGCTCCGCGCTCCGTGTTGAGAATGCCCAGGCAGTCCTTGGGCTTACCCCTTTTCGGGCTGTGGGCAACGAAACGCCCGGTCAAGGGGTGCGCCCTGACCCTTCGGTGACAGAGCGGGCATTCCTTGAAGACTTCCTTCATGATCATCTGCGACTCCCTCCGCGCAGTAGTCCAGCATACGAAGACAGCCTGCCAGGCAGAAGCGATTCCACTCCCCAATCGTTTGTGTGACGCGAGCGCACGTAAAATCGCCCGCGCTCGTAGTCATGTCGTTCGGGTAGGCAGCTCCTCAATCACGCGCCGATCGTCCAGAACCCGCCATCGCTGGCAATCCAAGCCCTTGCATCCGTCAATGAGTTGATAAGCAGCCACGCGACGGCCTCAGGACCAGCAACCGTCGCCGACACACTAGGTGCGAGGAAATCACCGACGTCAGCACCTAGCGCCTTGAGCAGTGCTACTTCGTTTCCATTCATCAGCAGGACAGCGGGTGGGTCGAACTCTCGTCTGACACTGTGGACGGGTTTCAATTCGTTGGTACCAAGCTCTCCCTCGCACAGCACATTCGACAACGGCTCTACTCGACCGTTTACCGAGACTTCGAACGCCCCGAGCATGGAGAGCCCGTCGGCGAAGTTGTCGTCGAGCAGCTTCACGGGTTCGAATTTGACGTCCTTGACTACCGCTAGCACCGGGCTGGCATTCACAACTATTTTCTGGAGCTGACCGGCTAGCTCCCCATCGCTCGGCGAGTGAAGTTCCAGTACTACTACTCCGTAGGATGACGCCACTTTCTTCGCGCCGGCCTGATACCGAGCCGTTGTAACCATCACGCCAGTGACCGGGCGGGACGGATCCTGAATGTCGTCAACGACCGATCTGAAAGCATGCAATTGGCCCTGCTTTATGTCGGACTTATACGATCGCGCCTCAAACACCACCCTATGAGGCTGACCATCCTGGTCAGTGAAGTCCCATAGAACATCGATTTGGTTGGTTGTTGCGCGTCCTTCGATGTGTTGGTCCCACCGAATCCGCTCCGTCCTCACGGGTGTCCGCTCGGCCAGTTGCCTGACCAAGCTCTCTACAAAATGTTCATAGTCGACACTGTCCGGAGGCGTGTTCATACCTGTAACCGTCGCATATCACATTCGGGGATGGGGGTGCTGGGTTCTGACGTTCTGGTCTGCGATCAAATGCCTGGGCGACGGAACCGCACGCGCGAAGGCACGCAACGCTGCCCCGACCACGCGGCAATTCGCGTGGAGCTTGCAGCAAGAGACCTCGAATTCCGATCCGTAGTCGACCGATTCCTCTTCGAGCCGCGCCGTTCGGGTGAAGCGGCAACCCCAGGCCGGGGGGAGGGGTGGAAAGTTGGCGGCGCACCAAGACGGGACATCAAAGTATCCAGATATTTTCCCAGGAAACGCCGGACCTCAACATTCACCGAGCGTTTCAGCGTGAGCGCCGTGAGACGGCCGGCCGCCCGTCAAGTCTTTGGGCCGCGGTGGAAAGTGCTGTGCGCGGTTGGACGTTGCAACCTCAGGCTGAGGTCAAAGCTGTGGGTCCTGCCTCGAATCTGTTCTCCCGCAGCCCGGCCTCTGAGCGCGAGATCGTCAATCGAGCGATCTTCCCAGACGTGTCCGTGTCGAACCCTCAATCACGAGGTGCCGATAGTTGGGCGCAGACGTCGTAACGACTTGCTGAGTCCGAGGCGCCAACGACGTCCTCGACCTCGACATCTTTTCAGCGGTGCCCGCTAGGCTGCGCACGTGGTTCACATCGAGCATGATGACGACTTGCCGCCCTACCTTTATCACTATACCGACTACCGCGCACTGCAAAGCGTCTTCGAGTACGGGGAGGTGTGGGCTACAAATTCACGGTTTCTCAACGACATCTCCGAAACGGAACTCGGCCCCCGTGCTTTGCAGCAACGTTTTGGGGAGCTACAGGATGCTCGCCAGGACGAGCTTTTGGCCTACTTTGAAATGCTTAGGGAGGAGAAGCGAACGCTCGAACCGGAAGACGAGGCGGTCTTGCGACCGCTCGCGGAGGAGCGCGACCTCTACGGGGAATTGCAGGGAGCCTGTGAAGCCGCCGTACTTGACACAACCTGCTTCATCTTCAGCATGTCCAAGGAGCTGGATCAACTAAGCCAATGGCGTGCCTACGCGAAGAATGGCGTGTGTATACGGTTCTCGACCGAGGCGTTGCTCCGCGGTCTATCGGACGCGCCTGCGCTTAAAGCTACGCTTCGGAATGTCAAGTACTACGACGGGCATGTGACGAACGAGGAATACTTGCAACCGGTTGTCGAATTCGCGATGCAACGGCGATTAGATCTCATCGGGGGAGACTGCAACGACACAGACGAGCGAAATTCAGTTATAGGCCGAGAAATGATGCTCATGATTGCATACCTTAAGGACATCACGTTCCGAGAAGAGAATGAAGTTCGCCTCGCCGTCCAAGGAACTCCAAACCATTTCACCCCGCACCGGTACGGCCTGGTGCCGCGCCTCAAGCTACCTATCAAGCCCGACGCGATCGACTCTGTCATCGTAGGGCCAGGAGCGCACAGTGATCTACGTTGTCAGTCGCTCCGGACCTACTTTGACAACACCAGCTTCAAGCGGGCGGAGGTCGCGTCAAGCGTCGGTATTGACGTGTACAGGTCGCAGGTCCCGTACCGCGATTGGTGAACCAGCATGGCTTCCCCCTTTCTGAGCGGCCGACAGACGAGGCGTGGATGCAGTTGATCACTACTAGCGCGAAGCGTTCATAGCGCCGTGCGTCTCGGTACCCAAACCGCTACCCAAACCAGGGCGAGAATCCACGATCGTCTGCACTTATCCGCTGGAGTGTCTTCAGGTCGAAAACCGTTGACACAGAACGGTGATGAGTACATCGGCGAACGTTGGCAAACACGCGGTCGATGCCTGGGGGTCAAGTGGTCGCAGGTTCAAATCCTGTCAGCCCGACGCAGGTCAGGGGCACTTTCGGAGATCCGGAGGTGCCTTTTTCCATCTGTATGACAACCAGGGTACGACGACGACCTCGAGGCCGAGCCTGGCTGCCAGCCCGTCGATGGCAGCCCGCGCCATGTCCTCGCCTGGGGTGCACAACCCCGTGTTGCTTCCATAGTTCGGCGTAGCCGGGGCTGCAACGCGGCAGTGCCGACTACTGGGGGTTGCCCGTGCGGGGCTCAGCCGCACACAGGCCACCCGGGCGCCGGCGGCAAAGGACCGCTCAAGCGCAAGGGTGATCTTGGACCAGATACATGCGGGGCACGTCGTCGTTGGTGAAGATTCGGGACAGGGCAAACATCATCTGCGCCAGTTTGGATTGCGCATAGACACCCGTGGCGTCGTATCGCCGCTCCGCCTGGAGGTCATCGAAATCGATGGCGCCCCCATTCGCGGCAAGGCTCGCCATGTTCACGACGCGAGGTGCATCCCCTTGACGCAGCAACGGCAGCAGATGAGCGATGAGTGCAAGATGACCGAGGTGATTCGTAGCGAGCTGTCGTTCGAATCCGTCGACCGTCACAGTCCGTTGCGGGGGAACCATGGGCCGCGTTGTTGATGAGCGTGTCCATGCTCTGACGGAAAGACCTGACCCTGTCGGCGAACGCATCGACGGAGGACAGATCCGTTAGGTCCAACCGTTCGAAACGAACGTTCGCATCAGGGTGAATCTGGCGTATCTGTTCGGTGGCGCCCAGCGCACCGCCGATGGCGGATGCCTTGAACAATGACCGTCCTGACGCGGTAATGCTCATCTTCCCGCCGCCATGTGAATTCGCGCTTTGACTCGCTGCGCTTGGTGTTGCCTCCGCCTCCGAATTCAGATGGTTGGTCAGGGTATGACGTGTCCGAATCCACAACCAGGGGCTGGCGATCGGTGGATGACCCGATCGCCCGGAGTGAAGGACCGGCTCGCCGGGACCGGGTTCGTCGTGGTCCTCGTTCTGGTGGAGTCACTGTCGACGTCCTATCTCGGTGAAACATTTGTGTTCGCTCTGAGAACGGGCTACCCGGCCTCCACGGCCCATAGCTTGAAAGCATGGAGACCTCACCGGAAGCGCTGACAACGACAAGCTGCCATCTCGATCAATGCCAATGTGATCGCCTCAGACCATGTTTCACGCGGGACGTAATTCCGCTCCGTGCCGAACTGCTGCGCGAAGCGCTGCGGCTGACCCACCGCGGGCCGGACGCCGAAGATCTGGTCCAGGACACGGTCCTGCGCGCCTACCGCAGCTTGGGGACCTTCCGTCCCGGTACCAATGTGCGGGCATGGATGTACCGGATCCTGAAGAACACGTGGATCAGCAACTACCGAGCATCACAACGCCGGCTGACCGAAGTGCCGATGGAGGAGTTCACCGAAGGGCCCGGTGATGGCGTCGTCCAGCAGAGCGGCGTCGCTGCCCCTGAACTGACGGTCATTGCCGCACAACCGGATACCGAGGTGCAGTCGGCCATGGCCGGGTTGAGCGACGAGTTTCGAATGGTCGTCTACCTGGCGGATGTGCAGGGTTATCCATACGCTGCGATCGCCGACATGATGAACACGCCGTTGGGGACCGTGATGTCCAGGCTCCATCGGGCACGCCGACAGCTCCGTGTCGATCTGGGCGGCGCCGCCCGTCGCCGACGACTCCTCGTGGCCGCCTGAGTGCGAAGGAGTCCATCGCTGGTCCCTCGTCCGACCCGTTGGCCGGTGAGTCGAGTCGTCGCGTGGGCAATCCTGGGATCAGTCGATGCACCCCTCATTCTCGCCGCCGCAAGCAGCGAATTGCGTTACCACCGTCGAAGTTTCACCGACATCATGACCACGCCTGCAACCAGCGCCGACAATTGAACTCCAGGAGAAGACGATCGTGACTGACCCCGATGAAGTGAGTCCCGATCACGATGGGTGGAGACCCTCCCGTCGCCGGGTTCTCCAACTAGGTGTGGCGGCAACCATTGCCGGCGGCGGTGCCCTCGCCGCGATTGCCACCGGGGGGCCGCCTAGTCGCCCCGCGCCATCTACCACCGCGCCAGCAAGCGGCCCGACCCTGGCGCCTGTCGCACCCGTCGCTGCTGGCGTGATCTCGAAGCGGATACCCGGGACCGACATCTACCTGCCCGCCGTCGGGCTAGGTACCTTCCAGACCTTCGATGCCATCCCCGAGCAAGCCCGCGCGGTTCGCGACGACGTGTTGCGCCGGTTTTGGTCTGCTGGCGGGCGAGTGGTGGACACCTCACCGCTCTATGGTCTGGCTGAGGAGAACATCGCGCGCTCCGCGGTGGCCGACGGTTTTCAGAACGACCTCTTCGTGACCAACAAAGTGTGGGCTACCGGAGATCATCTCGGTGACGATTCCCACGCTGCAAAGAGTTTGAACGATTCCATGCAGCGGCTGACGCGTAGCGCCCCGATGGACGTCATGCAATGTCACGCGCTGGTCAACGTCGACATGATCGTGCCGGTCCTACACGCCTGGAAGGCCGAGGGGCGCATCCACCGACTGGGCGTCACTCATCACGACCCGGCCTACTTCGGGCCGATGGCTACGTGGATCCAGACCGGCGACCTCGACTTCGTGCAGACTCGCTACTCGATCGCCGAACGTAGCGCCGAGCAACGCATATTGCCACTGGCGGCCGACAACGGCGTCGCGGTCACGGTGAACATGCCGTTGGAGAAGGGGCGCTTGCACCAATTCGTCGGAGACCGGCCGCTGCCGGACTTCGCCGCCGAGGTGGGGATCTCGACGTGGTCGCAGTACTTCCTGAAATGGGTGATCTCGCATCCGGCGGTCACCGTCGCCCTCCCGGCGACCTCGAACCCCGACCACCTGTCCGACAACATGGCCGCCTGCCGAGGCCCGCTGCCCGATGCGGCAATGCGGACCCGGATGCTCGACCACCTGCTCGCCATGCCGGGATTCGACCGACTCACGACGCAACCCTGGTATCCAGGCAAGCAGTATCCCGGAGTGATGAACCGTGACCTCGCCGCGATTCGGGAGCGCAGTACGTGGAGGTCCACCCGTTGGGTGTGACCAGGACCGGCGCGCGCGCTGACCTCCACGGCGTGAGATGCTGCCGACGGTCTAATTACCCGGGGCCGACGAACGGTCGGCCGTTGGCACTCTCTCAACACCGGTTTCGCGGCGATCGTGTTGCGTTCTCCGCCTACGCCGCGCGGATCGCCTCTTCTCCATGACGGCGGTTCGGCTACTCGTCGTCACGTCCCGAAGTACTCGTGGACTTGCCGGACGGCCATCGCACCTTCCCCCACGGCGGAGGAAACCCGCTTGACCGAGCCGCTGCGTACGTCTCCGACCGCGAATACGCCGGGTCGGCTGGTCTCGAGCGTCATTGGCTGACGCGGGTTGCGCGTCTGACTGCCGGCGACGTCAGAGTAGAGCGCGGCCGGTCCGGTGGGGATGAAGCCGCGGTCGTCGAGCTGGACGGCACCGTCGAGCCACGAGGTGTGGGGGTCCGCGCCGATGAAGACGAACAACGCACGGGTCTGAATCGACTGCCGCTCGCCCGTTCGGTTGTCCTCGATCACCACCTCGCCGAGTTTCTGGTCCCCGTGTACCTCCCGGACCTCGGTGCACGACCGGATGGTTACGCGAGGGTGCCTTTCGACCTGTTCGATGAGATATCGGGACATGCTCTCGCTCAGGTTCTCGCCGCGGATCACCACGTACACCCGGGAGACGCGCTCGGCAAGGAAGACTGCCGCCTGTCCCGCGGAATTACCGCCCCCGACGATGACCACCGGCCCGGTGCCGCACACCAGCGCTTCCTGAACGGTGGCGGCGTAGTAGACGCCGTCGCCCTCGAACGATTCGATTCCGGGGACGGCGAGTTTGCGATACCTGGCGCCCGTTGCGAGCACGACGGCCCTGGCCACCAAGGTCGCACCGTCCGCCGTCGTCAACTGGTGCTGCCCGTCACTGGATTCCAGTCGAATGATCTCCGCGGACACCGAGATCCGCGCTCCGAACTTCGCGGCCTGCAGGGCAGCACGTTCGGCCAGGTCGCCTCCGGAGATGCCGCCGGGGAAGCCAAGATAGTTCTCGATCCTCGACGACGTCCCGGCCTGCCCGCCCGTCGCGATCCGCTCCATGGTGGCGGTGGTCAGGCCGTCTGATGCGGCATAGACCGAAGCGCCGAGTCCGGCGGGACCGGCGCCCACCACGACGACGTCGGATTCGCCGGCCGCCGTGTCCGGCACCGGCAGTCCCACCCGTCTGGCCAGCTCCGCGTTGGTCGGGTTGCGCAGCACCGCGCCGCCCCAAATCACCACCGGTGTGTCCTGGGCGGTCACCCCGAATCGCTGGAGCAGCCGCTCGGCCTGCGGGTCACGTTCCAGGTCGAACCAGCGGTGCGGCAACCGATTTCGTGCTGCGAACTCGCGCAACCGAACAGTGTCCGGAGAGTAGCAGGAACCAATGATCCGAAATCCGAAGCCGTCCTGAATGAGCAGCGAGCGCCGCCACAGGTATGCGCGCAGGATGAGATCGCTGAGCGCCTGATCGTGGGCGACCAGGTCTCGCACCCGTTCGGTCGGGACCAACAGCACTTCACCTGGCTCCACGACCTCGGCGGTGTAGAACGCTGCCTGGCCCTCGAGGTCGCCCAATTCGCCGAGGAACCGCCTCGCGCCGTGGACCCGCCTCACACGCCGGTTACCCGCGTCGTCGGTGGTGCTGACGGCCACCTTGCCGGCAAGGATGGCGAAGAAGTAGTCGGCGCGCTCGCCTTCGCGCACGAGCGTCTCACCCGTGCCCACGGTGCGCCGCGCTCCGCCCGTCTCGAGGGTGGCGATCTGATCGTCGGACAGTCGCGGGTACGCGCCGTACACGTCGGGGGTCTCGGCCAGCGCAGACGACTCACGCTGGTCGACCGTGACCTCAGACATAGTCTTCGTGGACGTAGCACCAGCGCCAGTTCTCACCGGGTTCGAAGGACTGCACGATCGGGTGACCGATTGCTTGGGCATGTGCCCGGGCATGCCGCATGGGCGACGAATCGCAACAGCCGACGTGTCCACACGTGAGGCACAGCCGTAGGTGCAGCCACGGCGTGCCCATCCGCACGCATTCCTCACAGCCGCTCGAGCGCGGGCGCACCGGGCGTATCTCCACCACGTGTGGATCCATGTACACAGACGTCATGATCGTGCCTCCCTCGAGCCGTCCAACGACAAAGTCTCATCCAGCCATTTGCGAAGCGCAGCAATTGGAGCAGCGCCCGAACGTCGTGCAAGTACCTGCCCGTGGTCGAGGAGCAGCAGGGTCGGCACCGCCTGTACCGTGAACCGCTGTGAGATCAGCGGTGCACCGTCCACGTCGACCTTGACCAGTTTGAATTGACCGGCCCGCTCTCCTGCGAGCAGCTCCAGTGCCGGGCTCACCATCCGGCACGGCCCGCACCAGGTCGCCCACAGGTCGACGAGCACTGGCACCGAGGCGTTCTCGGCGACGTTCGAGAAGTTCGAGTCGCCCGCTGCGACAACCCACGGCAACCACTGGTGACAGTTGGCGCACCGCGGCTTGCCCGAGGCGGCCTCGGGTACGCGGTTGCGCTTACCGCAATGCGGGCAGGTGACGATGTCATTTCCCACCAGAACTCCTCCGTCGGGCCGTCAGGGCCGGTTTCCGCATAGCCCACGGCAAGTGGTAGTTCATGGTCATACGTAGCGCCCGCTGATTGCGTCAGAACAATCAGTGTGACAGTCGATTTCGTTGACCACGCGCTCCCAATGGGTCAGAAGTATCCATCAGAATTGGTCCTGATAGCACGAAAGGATGCATTGCCGGCGGGAACAAGTTCTCGGCCCCCGGGCCACCGTTCAGAGAACCTCGAGTGGAACCGGCCGAGTAGGCGGCGGGAACGCCTGGTCGAGGTCGTGGAAGTCGGTGCGGCTCAGCTCGATGTCGCGGGCGGCGGCGTTCTGTCGAACGTGAGAAGGTGTTCCCGCGCGTGGGATGGCGTTGATGCCGTCGTGGTGAAGCACCCAGGCGAGTGCGATCTGCGCCGGGGTCGCGTTGTGCCGCTGCGCAATCGGCTTGAGCGCCGGGTGCTCGAGCAGTCGCCCCTGCTCAATCGGTGAGTAGGCCATGGCCGGGATGCCGTGTTGGGCCAGCCACGGCAGGAGCGCGTACTCGGGGCCTCGGCGGGTCAGGTTGTAGAGGATCTGATTCGTCTGAACCTCATCGCCGCCTGGGAGGCCTACGAGTTCGACCATGTCGTCGACGTCGAAATTGCTCACTCCCCAGTGCCGAATCATCCCCTCGCGTTTCAGCTCGGCGAAACCTGCAATCGTCTCCTCCAGTGGGATGGTGCCGCGCCAATGCAGGAGGTAGAGATCGATGTAGTCGGTGCCGAGCCTGCCGAGGCTTGCCTTGCACGCGCGGACGGTACCCGCCCGGGTGGCGTGGTGGGGGAGCACCTTGTCGACGAGGAATACTTCGCCGCGCCGACCGGCGACCGCCTCGCCGACGAGGACTTCCGCCGCTCCGTCGCCGTACATCTCGGCGGTGTCGATCAGCGTCATTCCCAGATCGACACCGAGCCGGATCGAGGCGATCTCGTCGGCCCGCCGCCCAGGGCTCTCGGCAAAGTACCAGGTTCCCTGGCCCAAGGCCGCGGTGTCCTCGCCGGAGCGTAGTGGCACGGATCGAGCTTCGTTCATTCGTCGGCCGCCTCTCAGACGCGTTGGTCGAGCGCATAGGTGAAGCTCCACTGAATCACCAATTCTTCAGGGGTCAATGCCCCTCGCACCTCGGCCCGGTGGAGCACAACTACGCGTCCCATATGAACCTCTCGACGCATGGCGAACACCTGCCGCCGACGCGGCACGAGGCTATTGGGCCAGCGACAACCCGGCCGCCAGCGCGAAGCCGAGCACTGCGGCCAAGCCGGACTGTCCGCGTGCCTTCTCAGTCGCTTCCGGGATCATCGATCCGACGAGCATGACCAGCAGCGCGCCCGCCGCGAAGCCGTCGATTCCGCCCTGCAGCGCCGCCCCGGCGATCTCCTGAAGCTGGTAGCCGCCCACGGTGGCGACCGCGCATAGTGCCGCAACGGCCGCCCAGCCGAGCACGATGCGCCTACCGCGACGACCAGCGCTGCGCAGGTCGCTGGCAGACCCGATCGACTCGGGGAGGTTCGACACGAAGATGGCGACGAGCAGAGTCGGGCTGATGGAGCCGCCACTGGCGATGCCGATACCGAGCACCGCCTGCTCGGGAATGCCGTCGAGCAGCGCGCCGAGCAGAAGGGGTACCCCCGCCGCACGGCTGGCATCACCGCTACCGCCGAGGCGGTCGACCAACTGATCGGCGACGAAGAACGCCACTGCACCGGCCGCCAGACCGAGCCCGACTGGCAGCGCGCCACCGACGCGAAACCCCTCCTCTGCCAGTTCGAACGAGATACTCGCGATGAGGGCACCGGCGCCGAAGCCGAGCACCAGGCCGATGAGGCGTTGGTTCCAGGTGCGGGCCACACCGGCGAGAGCGCCGATGATCAACGAGGACGAGGCGACCAGCCCCCACAGCAATGCGGTCAGCACCGGTTGCGCGCCTGACTTCGCCTGGAATCCGACTCGCGGGTTCTACCGGGGGGCGTGGGCGGCCGGTCCCACGGGTCGACCACGGCGAGCGCAACCTCGGATATCAGGCGCGCAGGCGCATGGATCGCCATGGGTTCGTCTCTTCTGCTGGACTGCGGCGGCGATACCCGGGCACGGACGTCACAAACATTGCCGCGACTGGAGGTTCGCTGCAGTCATCTGAACCCGACTCACGAACGTTGAACGCCAACGGCGCGAGGCCGTTTCGAGCACCAGCGCCCGCCGCAGCGCCGGACGCCGGCTCGGAAGCGAACGGCGGACGCGGTTAGAGCTTGTTGGCGAGAACGTCCAGTTTGGTGATGTCTGGTGGCGAGGCAAAGAGTTCGTCGGCTTTGTCCGCGAGGGCTTTTCCGACGGGCCCGCCAAGATGCGTCTCGCGTGCCGACTCATCCGGAAACGCGTCGATGATGCCGAACGTGGAAGGACCGAACCGAACTGCCAACCACGGTTTCGTGCCGGGCTCCTGCTCGACGAGTGGGAGCGCCGAGAGAAGGAACTCCTCTACAGCGCCCTCTTTGCCCGGCTTGGCCTCGAGCCGTACCAGCAATGCCTTGGTAGCCATGTCGATCTTCCTGGTAGGTGGTGGACGACGGGAAACCCGCACTTCTGGTGAACCACTTTGCCCACTGAATGAATTCGCAGCGTCGTCCCGGCAGGCCCAAGAGTCGTCCTCCGAGTAGACCTCCCGGGACCACGGCCAGCGGGACGGACGGCAACGTCATCGCCCCGTTGCGCCCGCTCGCGGTCGGGCGAATGCATCGACGATCGCGTTGCAGAACGCAGGTAGGTCGTCGGGTGACCGACTGGAAATCAGATTCCCGTCGACGACGACTTCCTCGTCTACGACGGTGGCACCCGCGTTGCGTAGATCAGTGCGCACGCTTGGATAGGACGTCAGTGTGCGCCCGTTGGCCACGCCGGCCTCGACCAGCGTCCACGGGCCGTGGCAGATCGTGGCCACTGGCTTTCCCGAGTTCACGAAGGCGCGCACGAATGAGACGGCGGTTTCATCGATGCGAAGCTTGTCGGGATTGACGGTCCCGCCGGGCAGCAGCAAGGCGTCGTAGTCGTCCACCGATGCGTCGGCGATCACTCGATCGACGACGAACGTACCCGCGGATTCGAGGTCGTTGTTGCGCGCCTGGATCTCACCCGCTTTCAACGACAGCAGTTCGGTCTCCCCGCCGGCGTCCTGCACCGCGCCGCGCGGGGTCTCCAACTCAACGCGTTCCACGCCATCCGCAGCTAGGATCGCGATCCTCCTGCCCTGCAATGTATTCGCCATGGCGGACTCCTTGTCTCGGGACGTAGTCGCAGGCGCGTCAGTCGCCTGCCGACCCAAGACTCGGTGCTTGACCCGCCGATGTCCTGGCCACGCTGGATTGATGTTTCATTCGAGATTTCATCCCGGTGTGCCAGTTCATCGCCGAGAAGGTGTCGGTCGTAGCGCAGGCGCGCCACGCCGCACTCGGGCACCTGACGGCCCTGCGACCCAGCGTGAGCAGCCGGTTCGCATGTCTACGAGTGGCCGCCAGGCCGAGGATGGTGCCCGCGGCTCGTACTGACAGGGCGAACGTGGCCCCGAATGTTGGGCTTGCCGGCCCACTCCTTGGCATCCCCTCGTAATCGCACACTAAGGGGGACCAGCACGATCCAGAACGGCACCAGATGGCTGAGGAGATTCGAGAATGAAAGCACTCGTGTATGACGGACCGCGCGACGTCGTCGTCAAAGACGTTGCGGACGCCAAGATCGAGCATCCGACGGACGTGCTGGTGAAGATCACCGCCACCAACATCTGTGGGTCGGACCTGCACATGTACGAAGGCCGCACCAACCTGGAGCCGGGCATGGTGCTCGGGCACGAGAATCTGGGCATCGTTGCCGAGGTGGGCAATGCGGTCGTCAAGGTATCGGCTGGGGATCGAGTGTGTGTCCCCTTCAACATAGGTTGTGGCTTCTGCCGTAACTGCGAGGAGGGCCTGACGGCCTTCTGTCTGACAGCGCATCCGGATCCGAAAATGGCGGGCGCCGCCTACGGGTTCGCCGGGATGGGACCGTTCTGGGGTGGGCAGGCCGAGTATCTGCGGGTGCCGTTCGGTGATTTCAATCTCCTTCGACTCCCCGAGGACGCGCAGGAGAAGGAAGCCGACTACGTGATGCTCGCCGACATCTTTCCTACCGGATGGCACTGCACTCGCCTGGCCGACATGCAGCCAGGCGATTCCATGGTCGTGTACGGGGCCGGCCCGGTCGGATTGATGGCCGCATACTCGGCGATGATCCAAGGCGCCAGCAAGGTGATGATCGTCGATCGTCACCCCGACCGTCTGCGTCTTGCCGAAGAGATCGGCGTCATCCCCATCGACGATTCCAAGGGCGATCCCGTTGAGCAGGTGCTCGAACAGACTCAGGGACGGGGTGCCGACAAGGGTTGTGAATGCGTCGGTTATCAAGCACATGACCCACAGGGACATGAAGACTCGGCCATGACCATGAACCGACTGGTCGACTCGGTGCGATTCACCGGGCACATCGGAGTGGTCGGCATCTTCCTGCCGCAGGATCCGAACGCGCCCGACGAACTGGAGCAGGAGGGCAAGATCGCCTTCGACATGGGCAAGTTCTGGTTCAAGGGTCAGAAGATCGGTACCGGGCAGGCCAACGTCAAGCACTACAACCGCCAGCTTCGCGACCTGATCCACGAGGGCAGGGCCAAGCCGTCGTGGATCGTCTCCCACCAACTCTCGCTGGACGAGGCTCCGTCGGGCTATGAACATTTCGATGCCCGCGACGACGGATGGACGAAGGTCATCCTGCACCCGTGAGGCAGCCCAGACCGAGAAGAGCGGCCAGATCGTCGGGGCGGTCGGCGTCCGCGGGTGGATCCCAGAAGGTGTTGTCGGAGAACGACATCGCCGGTGAACAGGACAGTCGATGATCATGACCACCGGTCGACGATGACGGCCCACGGCGGCAATGCCGCAGGGGGATCAACCGGCCGCGAGCCCCACACCGACGAGTTGCGGGAGTCGCCGGGGGCGGACGGGCGGTCGATGGGCAACCTGGAGTTGTTCTTCGATCTCACGTTCGTCTACGCGATGTCGCAGGTCACCCACCTGATGCTCAGTGACGTGTCCTGGCAGGGATTCGGCCGGGGGGTGCTAGCTCTGCTGGCCCTCTGGTGGGCGTGGGTCTGTTACGCCTGGCTGACCAACATGTTCGACGTGGCGCGGGTGGCTCACACGACGCTGATCATCCTCGCGATGGCGGCGATGATGATCGCGGTCATCGCGCTGCCGAGCGCCTTCACCACCGGTGCGTTCGTCTTCGGTCTCGCATTGCTCGCCGTTCGCCTCATCAACGCCGGTATGTTCATCGCCTCGTCATGGCGCGACGAGGTTGAATCGGCGTCGACGATCCGCCGACTGGTGCCGGGGTTACTCATCGGGCCTGCCTTGATCGTTGCCGCTGCATTCGTGCCCTCGCCGTATCGTGAACTGCTATGGGTCGCCGCGGCGGCGGTCGACTTCGGCACTCCGCGGCTAGCGGGAACGAACGGACTTCGAGTCGTCCCGTCGTACTTCATCGAGCGCCACGGTTCGGTCATCATCATCGCGCTAGGTGAGGCGATCATCGCGCTAGGGGCGGTGGCATCCGAAGACCTCCGCCACCCGGGTGTCTTGGGCGCCGTGGTGTGCGGCGTGCTGATCTCGGCCACCCTGTGGTGGACATACTTTGGCCTCACCACAGGAGCCGAAGAACGCATGCGGCGAACGGCCGCCGAAGATCGGCCACGGTTGGCCCTTGACGCTTACAGCTACCTACACCTGCCGCTCGTCGCGGGAATCGTCTTCTTCGCCGTGGGGATCCGGGTTTCGGTGGAGCACGTCGACGACCCGCTCGCGCCGCTGGCCGCCTTCGCACTCACCGGAGGGGTGGCAATGTTCTACGCCGCCGAGGTGGCCTACCGATGGCGTGACCACCATCAGGTCACAGTCGATCGGCTCCTTGCTGCCGCCGCGTCTCTCTTGGTGTTCCCGATGGCGATCTCTGCCCCTGCCGTCTGGTCGTTGGCCGTTCTCACCGTGATTGGGGTGCTGCGACTCGCGTGGGAGCTGTGGCGGCGACCTCAGATAGGAACCGGCAGAGCGGGAACCGTGCGGTGAGGCAAGCCAATCTGGTGCGGTTCTGGTGTGAATCGAACATCTGCTCGTCGAAGCGACCTGTCAGCATCGGAACGGAGTAGTGTCGAATCAGCGGATGGCAAGTGGGCAGAAGCGGATTCGGAAGGGCGCTTGGGACTGCCACTTCGGGTACGCCTGCCCGACGACGCCACGCTAGCGGACAGTCCCGCCCACGAATTGTTCAAGAGAGGCGCCCAGCGTGGCCACTCCGAGATGAACGACGAAACGCACGGCCCCCGAGCGAGCACCCAGATCGGACAGACATTGTCTGCCGGCTTGGCCGCGCTGTCGCGCGTCAGCTTCAGTGATGCCGACGCCGGCGAGATCTTCCACTCGGCCTCGGCCACCGTTGGCGGACTCGGACCCTGCCAGGTCGAGGCCAGTTATCAGTCGATGAATGGCGAATTCGTACGGTTTCCAACATCCCAGCCACCACACCCGGAGATCGAACGGCACCGCCAGTCCAACTGGGATGGTCGGATCGACGTCGAGGACGGCCGGTGGGGGTGGGCGTTTCCACTGCGTCACCGACGCGTGATCCACGGGTGCCTGGTGGTCAGCGCGGCCAGCGCACCCACGAAGGATCAAACCGAACTGCTGGCCATCTTGGCCCAGCAGACCGGCGCCGCCCTGGCACATGCCGCAACGCGCAAACGCGACTCGGACGATGCGGCGCGGCTGACGGAATCAATCTCCGACTTGCAAGACAGGAACCGTGAACTCGCCAAAGCGGTGGCGCGGCTGCAGCGGCAGACGAACGTGCACGAAGCCTTGAGCACAACACTGGCTGCGGGGACGGGCGAGCAAGGAATCGCGGATGTACTCAGCGATTTGACGGGGCATTCGGTGGCTGTCGAGGATCGATTCGGCAACCTGCTGTGCTGGGCCGGGCCCGGACTACCGCACCCCTACCCCAAACAACGGGCGCCCCAGCGCGAGCAGTTACTCCACGAACTGGCCGCACAGGGCGGTCGAGCACGAATCGGACGGCGGGTCCTCACCCTCATCCAACCCAGGGCCGAGACCCTCGGCGTCCTAGCGTTGAACGACCCGAACGGTACGGTGACCGACGACGACTTGTTCGCCCTGCACCACGGCGCCACCGTTTTGGCCCTGGAGCTCTCCCATCAGCGGACCGTCGCCGAGATCGAACTCAACCTACGCCGCGAGCTCGTCGACGATCTCTTGGCAGGTACCGACCGGGACGGGGCCTACGGTCGTGCCGACGCCCTGAACCATGATCTGCGGCGCCCCCACTACGTAGTGGTAGTACAGAGTGCTGGTCGCACCGAGAACGCTCTGACAATCGCAGCCGGGCGGGCCGCAACCGCGTTGAATCTCAACTACTTACAGGGACGCCACGGCGGTCTGGTCGTGCTGCTCACCGATGGCCGCCCAGACCCAGGGGCGCTGCACCGCACGATCAGTGAAATACTCGGCAAGACCACCAGCGTCGTTGGCATCGGCTCCCGATGCCTGGTACCCGATGACTTTCCGCAATCCTTCGTGGAAGCCCGTCGGGTCATGAGCATTCGCCTGCGTTCAGCCAGTCCGCAAGGTGCAGCGGCGTTCGACGAACTTGGATTCTATCGTCTCATCGATGCCGCCCACGGCGGTGGAGAAGTCGAGAGCTTCGTACGCGAATGGCTGGGCACACTGCTGGATTACGACCACTGCAAGAGTTCCGACCTGGTGATGACACTGAGCGACTACTTGGAGTGCGGCGGAAATTACGACGAATCCGCGGCTGCACTGCACATTCATCGCAGCACTCTTCGTTACCGGTTGGCACGCATCGCTGAGATCACCGGCCACGACCTCCGGAATGTCGATACCCGATTCAACCTGCACGCGGCGACGAGGGCATGGCGCTTCCTGAACCCTGATGACTGAACGGATACCCGCTGCGACGGGCGTCTGGGGCGAGCCGTCGCTGCCGTCAGCGGTACTGACCGTCTCAATGTCGTCAGCCCTAGGTACACCGTCGACGCTCCGAAACCCCCGAGGCTCCAGGACACGTCGAAGCCCGTGACGACGGACGGAACAACGTCATCGAGCATCCCAGAGGCCATTGGGCCGGTGTCTTCGGCTCACTTCCCCGCAGCGAGCGACTTGCGCAATTGCTTGTCGAAGGCCCTGCGGGGAGCGAATCGACGCAGTGCGACCAACTGTCGCGCGGAGCCGGCCGGGTAGCGCAGCTTCGGATTCTCGTCCGTTGCGGCGGCCACGACGGCCTTCGCCACGACCGCGGGATCGTCCCCGTTATTGACCTGCTCTGCCACGGCCTGATTCGACCGTCGCCGCCGGTGTTCGTAGACCGGCAACGGGTTGTCCGGTTCGGCCGTGTTGTCGTCGAAACCGGTTCTGGTGCCGCCGGGTTCGACGAGGACGACGCGGATGCCGTCGTCACGGACTTCGTGGTCGACGGATTCGGAGTACCCCTCGACGGCGAACTTCGTCGCGCTGTAGGCGGCCATGAAGGGTGCGGGCATCAACCCGAAGATCGACGAGATGTTCACGATGCGTCCGCTGCGTTGCGTGCGCATGTGCGGTAGGACGGCGTTGGTCATCCGCATGACGCCGAAGACGTTGATGTCGAACAGTCGCTGCGACTGGGTGATCGAGTTCTCCTCGCTGGCCCCATTGAGGCCCATGCCGGCGTTGTTCACCAGAACGTTAATTCGTCCGAACCGTGCGATCACCGCGTCGACCGCCGCAGCCACGGATTCGTCGCGAGTGACGTCGAGTTCCACGAAGGACAGGCCCCGCTCGTCGGCCAGACCCGAGGCGTTGCGGCTCGTGCCCACCACCTGGTAACCGGCGTCGACCAGGGCGCGGGCGGCGAACCTGCCGAGGCCCGAGTTGGCGCCGGTGACGAGTGCGACCCGTTGCGATGTCGTCATGGGAGGACGCTCCTTCGTTCGTAGCGGTGTGTCAGGCGGGGAGGAGTCCGAGAACACGGAGGTCGGCGACGTACTTGTCGATCAGCCGCCGGGACACGTGCGGAACGTCTCCGTCAGCGCCGATGCCGTTCTGCTGCACGGCTTTCCGGAAAACGCTCGCCGGCGCCAGGGAGCCGTTCACCGGTGTCTCGGGGCGGCCATAGGCTGTCAACAGGGGGAGCACGGAGTGCTGGCGGACCGCGTCGGGCAGTGCTCGCAGAGCGGTTTCGAAACGGCTGAGCCACTGTCCGTAGTCGTCGACGCGGTGGATCGGATGTCCCGATTCGATGAGCCAGTCGACGAAGACGTCGAGCGAGACGCCGTCGTCGTGGGGGTTCATCACGTCGTAGGAACGAAAGCCACGAGCTGCCGAGGCTCCCAGCGTGGTGATCGACTCGGCGACGAAGTCGACGGGGAGTCCGTCGTAGTGCGCCCGCGGTCGTCCGCCCTCAGGGGTCCGCTGATAGAACGATCCCGGAGCCAGACCCGTGACCACGAGGCTGTAGATCAGCCGGGTGAACATGTCGGGGACGTTCAGCTGTCCGGCATGCCGACGGTCGGCGAGGATCATCCCGGAGCGGAACACCGAGACCGGCAGTCCGCACAGGTCGTGTGCTTCGCGCAGCAGCACCTCGCCGGCCCACTTGCTGTTGCCGTAGCCGTTGGCGTAGGAGTCGTCGACGGGGCGCTGCGCACTGACCACTCGGATGTCGCCGTCTTCGTCGAAGTCGTCCGGCGCCACGGTCATGGCAACCGAGACGGTCGACAGGTAGTTGACCGGCTTCAGGCGGCTGCTGAGTGCCAGCCGGATGATCTCAGCCGTCCCGACGACGTTGGGCCCGAACAACTGTCGGTACGGCAGCACGTGGTTGACCAGTGCCGCCGGATGCACGATCAGGTCGACGCGTTCCGCCAGCGCGTCCCACACCTGCTGGTGCAGCCCGAACTGCGGCTCGCTGATGTCGCCGGCGACGACCTCGAGGTGCTCGGCGGCCAGCGCCCGGAACCGCGAACTGAGTTCCGGGTCCGCGTCGTGGAAGACCTGCTCCAGGCGTGCCCGCGCGGAGTCGTCGTCGGCACCTCTCAGGAGGCAGATCAGTGTTCCACCGGTCTCGGTGAGCCGCTGCAGCCATTCCAGCGCGAGGAAGCGCCCCAGGTAACCGTTGGCGCCGGTCAGCAACACGGTGGTGGGTGCGTGCACCCCCGGCAGCCTGAGCGTCCGGGCGCTGGCCAAGAGGTCCTCCGGGAGGAACTCGTCCAAGTCGAGGTCGGCTGCGCGGATGGTCGTGGCGTTCGGTCCGTGCACGCCGTCGGGGGTGGGTCCGGACGGGCCGCTGCCCTTCTCCTTCTGCACGTGGTCGGCGATGTCGGCGAGCGTCGTCGTCGGCCCGGTCAACAACCCCACGGGGGTCTCGACGCCGAACAGCTCCTGCAGCAGGTTCGAGAACGTCAACGCACTGAGCGAATCGCCGCCCAGATCGACGAAGTGGTCGTCACGAGTGACGGTTGCAGTCGGGCTGCCGAGCAACGCGGCTGCCGCTTGAATGACGGTGTCTACGACCGGCTGATGCTGGGCGTTGGTACGCAGTGCGCGGACTTCATCGGCACGGGCGCTGTCGATGTCCTCGTAGAGTTCTTCGAGGGCGGCACCGTAGCGTTCCTTGAGTTTCGGACGCAGCAATTTGCCCACCCCCGATAGCAACCCGTTGGCGGTGCTGAACGGTTCGGTCTTGACGAGGAAGTCGACCGGGACCTCGTAAGGCTGCAGATCGGCGTCGCGCGCCGTGCGTGAGATGCCGTCGCGGATCGCCGCCACGAGTTCGTCGGTCACCCCGGCATGCGCCGTCAGCGCGTCGTCGGTCGGGACGACGACGGCCAGCAGGGCTGGTCGTTCGCTGTTGCCGTAGAGGAAGATCTGCCGGATCAGCGGGGTCCGCGCGAACTCGGCTTCGAGTCGTGCGACCGCGACGAACTCGCCCTGGGAGAGCTTGATGACGTTGTTGCGCCGGTCCACGTACGCCAGGCGGTCCGGCGCCAGTTCGGCGACGACGTCTCCGGTGCGGTAGTAGCCGTCGGCGTCGAACACCTCCGCGGTGATCTCGGGGCGTTTGTAGTAACCGGCCATGGCTGCTGCGCTCTTTACCAGGAGCTCCCCGCGAGGGTGGGGCCGGTCCGTGCTGAAGTAGCCGAGTTCGGGGACGTCGACGAGCTTGTAGTCGAGGACGAGTGGCCGGACGACGGTGCCGTCGGTCGTGACCGCGCCGATCTCGGTGAGGCCGTAGGCGTCGACCACGTCGACCTGCAGGCAGGACCGCAGGAAGGCGCGCATCTCGGCAGCGAGCGGTGCGGTGCTGACGAAGCCGGAGAGAACCCGACCGCCGAGCACCTCGTCGCGGACCTCGCTCATGGCCGTCCGCTCGGCGGTCGCGCGATCGCGGCCGGCGACCACGAGACGATCGACGATCTGCCGGTAGCGCTGATAAAGCATGTCCACGACCCGGGGAACGAGACCAAGGTCGGTGGGCCGCACCAGCGCCCAGTCGTCGAACAGCGTCGAGAGGTCGGGTTCGGCGACGAAGTAGCTCGTGCCGCCTGCCTGGAATGCGGCAGATACCGGGAGGCGCCCGGCGAGGTGGTTGAGCGGCATGAAGTCGAGGTTGATGACCACTGCATCGGGCTGTTTGAGGGGAATGGTCCACAGGGTGGCGACCATCCGCTCGCTCCACATCGCCCCCTTGGGCGCTCCGGTGCTCCCCGAGGTATAGAGGATCATCGCCAGTCGGTCGTCTGACCCCTCGGTATACATTGGCGCATCCGGGAGTTGGGTGCCGCGGGCGATGAGGTCGGGCAGGGTCTCGACGACGACGTCCCCACCGGCGTCGGCGAATCGGGCGCGCGCTCTACCGAGGCGCTCGCGATGGTCGTCATCGTCGGGTCGGTAGTCGAAGACGACCAGCCGCGACAACCATGGTTGGCCCACTGCCGACTCGACCGCCAGGTCGAGGTAGTCCGCGCCGACCGCGAGGACCCGAGGCGCGGTCTCCTCCAGTATGGGTGCCAGGCGCACAGCAGACGTGTTGTGCTGCAGCGGAACTGCGACCAGGCCGAGGTAACCGCACACCAGGTCGAGGGTCAGGTAGTCAGCGCTGGCGAACCCGATGGTGGCGACGAACTCGCCTGCCGCGATCGGCGCGTGGGGGTCGTGGTGCCAAGCGCCGGCCACGGCGCGCACGCGCGACCAGAGTTCGCCGTAGGACAACGTGTCGAAGGCCGGCAGGAGGTGCCTGGAGCGACGGCCGGTGGCTTCGTCCACAACGGTTGTGGCCGATCTGGTGCCGACGGCCGGTCGGTCCGCATACCCCTCGACGAGGGTGTGCAGCACCCGGGATAGCCGCAGGCCGGGCCGTCGGGCCGCGTCGACGACCTGCTGACGGGGGAGCGACGCTCGGTACTGCGGGTCACGCTGGAACAGCAGTTCCGCGCGGTGCGCCGACTCGAGGTCGTCGACGTCGGCATCGACGGTCGGCCTGATCGGCGATTCAGTGGTCACGCGCCCACCCCTCGTTCGTCGCCGCACCTGACTGTACTGGCGTCTAGTCAGACTCTAACGCGCTGACTTTACTGAAGGCAAGTCAGCGTGGCACCATGTGGGGTATGACCTCTGCGACGCTGGTAGGCCGACTCGCCGATCGGGACTCCTGGCGGGCGGACGACTGCTCGATGGCGGCGGCACTGGACATCGTCGGCCGCCGAGCCAGCCTGCTCCTGCTGCGCGAGGCGTTCTACGGGGCGCATCGCTTCGACGAGTTCGCGCGCCGCGCGCAGCTCAGCGACAAGATCACCGCCACCCGGCTCCGCGAACTCGTCGACGAGGGAATCCTGGAGAAGCGTCCCTACCACGAATCCGGGCAACGGGCCCGCGAGGACTACCACCTCACCCAGAAGGGCGAGGAACTCCTCCCCATACTGCTGGGTCTGATGCGTTGGGGAGACCGATGGGCCCGGCCCGACGGCGGCCGCGTGGGGCTGTCGCACATCGACTGCGATGCGCCCATCGACGTCGAGGTCCGTTGCGCCAAGGGGCATTCCGTGACCGCGCCCGACATCCAAGCCGCACTGCGAGGCTGAGGGTTCGGCTCGTACCGACCGCTACTGGTGCGTGGCGCGGGCGAGGTGATGGTCGATCAGGATCTCGACCTGGCTCCGAACGTCGTCGAGTGGTGTCAGCGATCGCTGCGCGACGGCCATGAGGACGGCGCCCTCGACCGCGGCGAGAACCGTGTTGGACAGCTGCATTGCCGTCGGCCCGGGGATGCCGTGACGGCGCAGGGAGTCGGCGATGGCCGTCTGCCACCGTGTGAACGCCTCGCCGGCGGCGTCGGCGATGTCCGGTTCCGAGGACCGTGCCAGTCCCGCGGCGGCGATCGGGCAGCCTGCCGAGAAGTCGCCGCCGGCGACGACCTCCTTCCACTGCGCGACGAACTCGGCGAGTGACTCCTGAGGGGTGGGCTTGTCCAGGGCCTTGTCGATCTGGTGCCCGATGAACATTCCGGCCACCTGCGTGGCTTCCCTCACCAGTTCGGTCTTCCCGTCCGGAAACGTGTTGTAGATGGACCGGCGTGAGACGTGGCTGTGGTCGGTGATCGCGGCGATCCCCGTTCCCGCGACCCCGTGGCGGCGCAAGAGATCGATCGTGCTGAAGATCAACGCATCCCGTGCCGTCATGAGAGCCCCTCGGTCGTCGCGCGCCGCACCGTGTCGGTGCCGCCGGGTTGCCACTTTACCGATCGGTGTATATCGTCGACCCGACGCGGGTTTACCGATCGGTGAAGTCGGGCACGTCTTCAGTCGAGTGACGAGGGGTTCGAGTGCAGCAGCGCGACCGATGGGACGCAATCGTGATCGGCTCGGGGTTGGGTGGGTTGGCGGCAGGGCCTACCTCGCTGCCGCCGGGCGCAAGACCCTGCTGGTGGAGCGGTATACGACCCTCGGCGGCTCGTCGCACGTCTTCGCCCGGCGCGGACGGTGGGAATTCGACTGCGGCGTCCACTACGTCAGCCACTGCGGGCCCGACGGGATCGTCACCGCCATGATGCGGGGGATCGGCCTCGAGGACCGGATCACCTGGCTGCCAATGGACCAGACGGGTTTCGACCGGATCATCGCTCCGGGCTTCGAACTCGCGACACCGGTGGGATGGGACGCGTACCGGGAGAGCCTCTTCGACGCCTTTCCCGGGGAGCAGCGAGCGGTCGCTCGCTTCCACGACGTCATGCGCAGAATCGGTGAGGCGCACGACCGCAACGACATGGTGACCACCGCGGGGATGGCCCGGTGGGCTGCCCGGGCCGGCCGCGGCGCCACGCTCATGGCCGTGCCGTACGGCGCCACGCTGGCCGCGCTGGGGTTGTCGCCGCGCGCGGCATACGCGCTCTCGGTGCAGTCCGGTGCTGTGGCGTGCAGCCCGACCGTCCTGCCGACGGCCGCGATGGCGGCGTTCTTCCAGGACTACGTGGGCACCGGGTCCTACTATCCCAAGGGCGGTGGGCAAATGCTTGCCGCAGGGTTCGCCGCGGTGATCTCCGCTCATGGCGGTGAGATACGCACGGGCAGAGAGGTTTCCGAGATCACCCTGGACGCCGGGCAGGTCAGCGGCATTCGCTTGGCCGACGGTGAAGCGCTGGCGGCGTCGACGGTCGTCTCGGACGCCGACATCGTCAAGACGTACACGGACCTGATCGGTCTCAGTCGGCTTCCCCGGCTGTTCCGCAGGCGCGTCGCCGGGTGGAAGATGTCGCAACCGCTCATCAACGGGTTCTTCGGCGTCGACATCGACCTCTCCGAGCGCTCGAACGGCAACTACTTCGCCATCCCGGAGTGGGGACCGGCCGACTCGTATCGAAGCATGGCATCCTTCGGCCGAAACACTCTCAACGGCAAGGGATTCGACTCGGGTCCCGAGTGGGCGCGCGACATGGCTCGTCGACAACCCATGTTCGTGCAATCATCGTCGCGTCGCGACCCGTCGAATCACCGCGCAGCGCCGCCCGGCCACGCCACAATCGAGGTTCAGACGGTCACCCCGGCCGATCCACGTCTGTGGGGCTTTGACGGCTACGACGTCGCCAGCGGTGAGTACTCCGACGACACCGCCTATCGCGAAGTCAAGAAGATCGTCATGGACGGCATGCTCGATCGAATGGAGCAGGCCTTTCCGGGGTCGTCGTCGAAGGTGGTGCTGAGCGAACTCGGCACTCCGGCGACGCAGACGCGCTTCGTCAACAACACCGCCGGTGCGCCCTTCGGACTGCAACTGCGACTGTCGCAGACCGGCCCGATGCGACCGAGGGACACCACGCCCATCCCTGGACTCTTCACCGTCGGGACGAGCACCGCGTGGGGTCCCGGCACGGTGGGCTCCATGCTGAGCGGGGTCAACGCAGCAGCAAGCATCGTCGGCCGCGACCTGGTCGGCCTGATCCGCCGAGGCGACCGGCTCGCCGATGCCTCGACACTGCCGACGTGGAATGAGGACTTCGACCCCTTCAGCACCACGCGGGCGCTTCACCGCCGTTGACTCCGTGATGCGCGGCGCGTCGTAGGTTGTGCGGTATGTCGGATCACCCGCTCTATTCGCCCGCGACCACGGCGCTGCTCCTCGCGATGACGGCGCTTCAGCGTGCCGGTGGCGTCCCGCCCACGGTCGCGCTGGACAACGCGATCCACGCCTGGCGTGACCACACCGAGGCGCGCGGCAGCGACACGTGGGAGTACGACGAGATCGTCGCGGTGGTCAGTCGGCTGACGGCCTGACGCGGGCCGCCGTCGACCTAGCTGCCGTAGAGGTGAAGGGCGCGTGCCGTTTCGGTGGCCACGTGACCGCTCAGTGTGGCGATCGGAGGGCCGCCGCGCTGATGGATCACGTTCGCCAGGATCACGACGTAGGTGTCCGACCCGGGGTCCATCCACACGGTGACCCCGGTGAACCCGGTATGGCCGAAGCTGCCGACGGGGAAGACCGCGCCGCGCGGTCTCGAGTGCGCAGTGTCGATGTCCCAGCCGAAGCCGCGCAGGTCCTCTCCCGGTATCGCCGGGTAGTCCGCTGCCAGCAGGGGATCCGCCGTGTTGGAGGCACGCTCGCTGGCCTCGTTCGCCGCTTCGACTTGACCCGCGTGGCGGCCGGGTTGCTGAGGCGTCGTCATCGTCTCAACGCTCGCCTGAGTCAACGGAAACGTGCTGGGCCGGTTGTCGAGACGATCGAGCAGGGCCTGCGCGAAGAGGCCTACGTCGTGCACCGTGGTGAAGACGCCGGCACTCCCGGCCACCCCACCCATGCGGCGTGCCGTCGGGTCGTGCACGGTGCCGCGAAGCGGGTGACCGAAGTCGGGGTTGACGCCCGGGGTGTCTTCGTCGATGGCCGTCGGTGCCGTGCGCTGCAGGAGGTCGGTGCTCCAGGTGTCGGGCATGCAATCGCCCGGCGCCGGTCCTCGCGGATCGTAGGCGATTGCCGCTCCACGGATCTGGTGTGGACCGCACGCCTTGCCGGCCGGCAGATAGTGGGTGTCCGACATGCCCAGCGGCCGAAAGACGTTGTCCTGCACGTAGACGTCCTCGGGTTCGCCGGTGATCTTCTCGAGCAGCGCGCCGAGGATGATGAAGTTGATGTCGGAGTAGTGGAAGCCTTCTCCGGGTTCGTACACCACCACCGCGGCGAGCGCTCGGCGAACGCCCTCGGCCTTGGCGGCTCGAACCAACCCCCACGCACCGTCCATGCTCAGTTCTCCCGCCATGCCGGAGGTGTGGGTCAGCAAGGTCCGCAGTGTGACCTGCGCGCGGCGGGGATCGCCGGCCGGGTTGAACTCGGGGAAGTACGTCTGCACCGGTTCGTCGATCCGGACCCTGCCCTGCTCGGAGAGCTGCATGATCGCGGTCGTGGTCGCGAGGCTCTTCGTCAACGAGGCGATGTCGAAGATGGTGTCCTCGGTCATCGGCTCGGCGGGGGCGGGTGCGCCGTCGAGCCCCGGCTCGCCGTCGAGCTTGCGCGCCCCGAACGCCTGGCGGAAGACGATCTTGCCGGCATGCCCGACCTGGACGACCGCGCCGGGTAGCCGCCGCGCCGCGATCGCGTCGTCGATCAAGCGGGAAACGGGGGAGAAGTCACCAGCCGGACTCACGTCGGCGACCGCTGGTGCCTGCGAGGTGGTGGTCGTGGGGGCGGTCGTGGTCGACGTGCCGGTGGCGAGCGGGGGAGGCGCAGAGTGTCCGCATGCCGCGGCGGAGAGCGTGCACACGACGACGCCCGCAGCTCGGAGCCGGGCGAGGTGAGTGCGTGACATCCTCATCACTCCGACCGTAGTCGAGCGACGGTGAAACTAGTTCTCGCTCGCGGGTGGTGGTTCGAAGGGTGTGTACCACCACCATTGGGCGCTTTCGCCCAGCGGCCCGGCGCAGGGTGGCACGTCAGGTGGTGGTGTCGTGGGTGGGCGGGCCAAGGAGGCTCCGGTGAGTGGTCGGCCGCTGCCGTCGGTGACGGAGAGTCGTGATGCGGGCCCGGTGAGGGTGAGTCCGCCCCGGTGGTGAAGTCGGTGGTGGTAAGGGCACAGCAACACCAGATTCTCCAGCTCGGTGAGGCCGCCGTTCTCCCAGTGCACGAGATGATGAGCGTGCAGTCCGCGGGTGGCCCCACAGCCAGGGACCACGCAACAGCGGTCGCGGTGTTCGAGTGCACGACGCAATCGCCGGCTGATGGTGCGGGTGGTCCGTCCGGAGCCGATGACCTGGCCGCGGCGTTCGAACCAGACCTCGCAGGTGCTGTCGCAGAGCAGGTATCGGCGCTCGTCGTCGGTGAGCAGCGGGCCCAGGTGAAGTGCGGCGGGCTTCTCGACGTCGACGTGTAGGACGACGGTGGTGTGTTGTCCGTGGGGTCGACGCGCCACCTCGGCATCCCAACCAGCCGTGACCAGGGCCATGAAGGCGTCGACGGTGCCCGGCATTGGCGGAGCCTGGTCGCCGACCCGCGTGCTGGTCTCGCGGTCGTGTCGCCAGTCGGTGACCAGCGCGTCGAGGTGGGACTGCACGGCAGCATCGACGGTCGCAGACTCGTCGTGAGGCAACGTGATTCGCCACGTGGTGGAGTGCTCGTTGCTGGTCTTGGTGACCGACCGCGGTGTGTCGGGCCGGGGCTCGGGTTCGGGCCGGGGTTCGAGCTTGACCGCCGTGCGCAGTTGGGTGACCGTGGCGACGGCGGCCAGGTCGACGTAGTGGTCGTCGGAGCCGTCGGCGGCCCGGTCGGCGATGACCCCGACCTGGTCTAGGGAGAGCCGGCCCTCGCGCAGGCCCGCCACGCACCGGGGGAACTGCTCGGCGCGCTGGGCGATCGCGACCACGGTGTCGGCGTTGCGCGGTGCGATGCCGGTCTTCCAGGCGACCAGGGCCGACAGCGAGCGCACGCCGGTGGCGCCCCAGAGTTGGTCGTCATCGATCTCGGCGACGATGTCTACGATCCGTCCGTCGATCGCGTTGCGCTGACCGGTCAGCTCGGCCAACTCCTCGAACAACGCCTCCAGCCGCTCGGCCGGAGCGGCCTGCGTCTCCAAAGGCATTGCGGTCGTTGACATGACCCCATCATCGCAGAGGGGTCCGACATCTACGGCTGGACGATCGAGCCGCCAGACCGGACGTTTGGAGCGCGTCTATCCCGCCGGCGTCACGTCCGCGCCGGAGCCCTTGATCGACGCCTTCGCGCGCTTCTCGGCCCGGACGGCCCTGGTGCCGCGCACGAATCCGGTCGCCGACACCGCGGCCGCCATCAGCGCAGTCTCGCCGCCGACGAACGGATGGAAGCCGACGCCGGCACCGCCACGGCCCTTCACCGGGATGTCTGCGACTTCGGTGACCTTCCATGCCTTTTCGGAGATCGACAGGATGGCCTCGCCGTTGCCGCACGTGAGCGGAAGCGCCGCGATCACCTCGTCGCCGTCGGCGGCCAGCTTCACCCCTGCCACGCCATTGCCCGCCGCACCTTGCGGATTCACGGCGGCGGGATCGATGCGCAACACCTTCCCGCGGCGCGTGACCAGCGCCAGATGGGAGCCGGGCGCCAGCACCCCCGATCGAAGCAGTCCGGTGATGTCGGGTGCCACGGGGATGTTGCGGATCTTGTACGGCAACCCATTGCCGTTGGTGAACTTCACCCGGCCGTCGGTCCACACCGCCCAGCCGAGGCCCGAGGTGAGCAGATCGCCGTGGCTGTCGGAGAACACGCCTCGGTCGTCGAGCCGCCAGGCGGCGTTGACCTTGCGCTCGCGGGCATCGTCGTCGGAACTCGAGACCGTGGGGGTGGCCTCGTAGTCGAGCACGGTGCGCCGATCGAACTCGGGGCCCTTGAACAGCTTTGCGGTCTCGACGAGTTCGTCGTCGATGACCTTGCGGCGTGCATCGGGGTTGGACACCAGTTCGGTGAGCTCCAGGAACTCGGCGTCCAGCTTCTCCGCCTCGGCCTGCAACTCGATGACGTCGAGCCTGGTCAACCGTCGCAGTTGAAGCGCCAGAACGTAATCGGCCTGTACGGCGTCGATGCCGAACCGGTCCTGCAATCCTTGGCGGGCCTCGTCGACGGTGTCGGATCCGCGGATCACGGCGACCGCGGCGTCGATGTCGAGGTGGATGGTCATCAGGCCGCTGACCAGATGGCGCCGTGCCGAGACCTTCTCGAGTCGATGTTCGCTGCGGCGCAACACGACTGAATCGCGCAGGTGCAGGAAGGCCGAGATCAGCTCGCGCACCGACCACCAGCGCGGCACCCGGTCCTCGTCCAGGGCGACCAGGCTGGCGGCGAATGAACCCTCCAACGGTGTCAAGGCCAGCAGCTGTTCACGGATCTGCTCGGCACTGTGGCCGCGCTTGGCGGTGACCACGATCCGCAGGCCGTTGCGCCGGTCGGTCAAATCCGACATGTCGGCCACGCCAGACAGCTCGCCTGACTCGACCAGCGCCCGAATGCGTTCCTGGACGGTCTGGCTCGCCACGCCCGGTGGGAGCTCGGTGACGATGACGTTCTTGCCGTCCACCGAGACCGTGCCGCGCACGGTGAACAAGCCACGGCCGGTGGTGATGTACTCGCGCAGCCCGGCGCTGCCGACCACGGTGGCGCCGCAACCCCAGTCGGGACCGGGAATGAGCTTGACCAACCGGTCGTCGGTCATGTTCGGCGTCTTCAGCAGCGCCCGGCAGGCGGCCATGATCTCGCGCGGATTGTGCGCAGGCACCTTGGTGGCCCACCCCTCGGCGATGCCGACGGCACCGTTGCACAACAGCACCGGCCACCGCGCGGGCAGCACCGTCGGTTCGACCCATTCACCGTCGAACGTCTGCACCATCGGCACGGCGTGGTCGTCGAGTTCGGCGGTCAACGCCGCACCGGGTGCCGACAGCCGCATCTCGGTGTAGCGGTCGGCGGCGGGTATGTCGCCTTGGATGCGGGGGAAGGCACCCTGACCGTCGATCACCTTGACGCGCTGGAACTCCGCGGCCATCAGCGCGGCCGCGCCGTACATCGACGCTCCGCCGTGGGGGTGCAGGTTGCCGGTGACGGCCGAGCAGACCTTCGAGGACTTCTGCGGCTTGTTTCCCGGCAGCAGCCTGGACTCGTGCATCTGATACAGGAGGCGGCGCTGGCCGGGCTTGAGCCCGTCGAACGCCGACGGGATGGCGCGGTCGCTGACGCTGTAGAGCGCGAACGTCAACTGGTAGTGGTTCCAGTAGTCGTCGGCACTCTGGTCGAGCACCAGATCCGGGTTCTGCTCGGGAACGTCGAGGGTGGCGGTCACGGTCGTCGTACTCCTAGGTCAAGTCGAGAGCAGCGGTGTCGACGCGGGAGGCGACGTCGGCCATCCACGTCCGCCGACCCTCGGGCGGCCCGCCGAACAGCGTGTGATGCAGTCTCGGATCACCGTCGTCGAGGTGCACCCGAATCACGGTGCGCCGCTGCGGATCCAGCACGGTATTCCAGAAGTCGTCGGCGTCCATCTCGCCGAGGCCCTTGTTGCGCTGCACCTCCACCTTGCGCCTCGACCTGGCGCGCAGCTCGGCCACGGCGGCGTCGCGCTCTACCTCGTCCTGACAGTAGATCCGTTCTTGGCCGTCCTTCACCACGAACAGCGGCGGCAACGTCACGTACACCATCCCGGCCTTCACCAGCGGCCGGTAGAAGTCCAGGAACATCGAGATCAGGCTGGAGTTGATGTTGCCGCCGTCGGGGTCGGCGTCGGAGGCGAACAGGATCCGGTCGTACCGGCAGGACTCCGGGTCGCAGTTGTCGCGCACCCCGCAGCCCAGGATGCGTTCGATCGAGTCGAACTCGTCCTTGATCCGCGCCTTGCTCAGCGTGAACCCATAGACGTTGGGTGGCTTGCCCTTCAGCGGGAAGGCCGCCTGGAACGTGGCGTCGCGCGCGGCCTTGATCGTGCCCAGCGCGGAATCGCCCTCGCACAGGAACAGCTCGGCACCCGACCCGCGTCCGGTCTCGCGGCTGGGCAGCAGCTTCGGCGGCAGGGACAGGTTCGTCCCGAGGCCCTTGGCCTTCGACGCCGCCCGGGAGCGGGCCTTGGCGCCCTCGGCGCTGCGCCGCGCCCTGGCAGCCTCCAGTGCGAGCTTCGTCCACAGCGACACCGTGTCGCCGTTGCCGGGGTTGGCGGCCCAGATGGTGACGCTGCGCGCCACGTCCGGGGCCATCGCCACGTTCAGCGAGCGCGACGACACCGCGGTCTTGGCCTGGGAGTCCCACGACACGTCGGGCGCCCGGGTGTCCACGGCGAGCGCCGTCACCGCCGCGAAGTCCTGCGCCTCGGGACCCTCTTCACCCTTTGCCAGTCCCAGGTCGCGGATGCGGGAGGCTCGATCGGCCAGTGCCTCGGACAGACCCTTCACCGCTGCGGTGAGGTGCGATCCGCCGCCAGGGGTGCGCACGGTGTTGCAGAACGCGGCGACCGTGGCCGGCTCGGCGGGCCCTGCCGTCAGGGACCAGCGGAACGGGGTCGGCCCACGGCCTGTGGTGTACTCGCCACGACCCTCCACCACCGCTCGCACGCCTGGTACCGGTGTTCCGGCGGCGACGCAGACGAGGTCCAGCAGGGTGTCGGTGCCCCACGGTCCGCGGAACGGCTCGAGCAGTTCGGGCCTGACCTCGTCGCCGGGCCAACCCTCGTCGACGACGAACAGATTTACGCCAGGGGACATGCGTGCCGCTGCGTGGGCCCGCAGCAGCACCTCGTTGACGTCGATGCTGGAGTCCGGCACCACTGTTGCGTCGAACAGGATTCGCACTTCCGTGCCGTGTGCGTCGGGCTTGCGATTGGCGGTGCCGCGCAGCTTCTGGGCGTCGGCGCGGGTGAACGGGGCGTCGGCGTCGAAGTCCTTGCCGTCGAATACACCCGGGTAGCCGCCGCCGAAGCTCTGCAGGTAGGTCTTTCCGGCCCGGCGCACCGTGACATCGGTGCGCGCGGAGATGAACACCGCTGCGGCTGCGCCGATTCCGTTCAGGCCGGCACCCGTGCTGGCGGCGTCGACGTGCGCGGAGAACTTGCCGCCGGCCCGTGCGGTGCCGAGGGTCTTGACGATGCCGTTCTTGCCGTTCACCGGGTCGGAGTCGACGGGAAGGCCGCGGCCGTCGTCGGCGACGCTGACCGAGCCGTCGGCGTGCAGGGTGATCGTCACGGTCGATCCGCCGTGGCTGGGGTCGGCGACCTCTTCGATCGCGTTGTCGACGATCTCGCGCAGCGCGGTGTTCAGGACGTCCAGACCGAGGTTGACCGCCGGCCGCAGGCGTGTGTGCTGGACATCGTCGAGTTCGGTGATGTCGGCGGCGGTGTAGGCCACTGCTCGCCCCTTCCATCGGTCATGGGTGTGCCGCAGGAATGGTAGACGCCGAGTCGGACATCTTCGCGCAGGCTTGGCGGCGTATGAGCAGGCTCATAGGGAGCGGCGGGGCCGCCGCACGCGGCCGATCAGTCGCGTTTTGCCTCGTAGCGCAGCAGAACCGCGCCGCATGGGAAGGTGCGGTTCTCCACCATGCGCAGCGAGATCCACGAGGGCAGTGGCGGGAAGAACGGCGTGCCGCCGCCGACGAGGGTGGGCGCGATCACCATCCGGTACTCGTCGACCAGTCCGGCCCGGACGATGGGCGCCGCCAGCGTCGCGCCGGCCACTTCCAGCCTGCCGTCGGTCTCGGCCTTCAGCTTCCTGACCACGTCGACCGGGTCGCCGCGTTCCAGGCGGGAGTTCCAGTCGACGGAGTCCAGGGTGGACGAGAACACGACCTTGGGCATGGCTCGCCAGACGCGGGCGTAGTCGACGATGATGGGTGGGGCGTCGGGGTCATCGTCAGCGGTCGGCCAGTACGCGGACATCAGGTCGTAGAGTCGCCGCCCGTAGCACGTCAACGCAGTCCCGCGCACGAAGTCGTTCCAGTATTGATGCAGTTCGTCGCTCGGTTCGGACCAGTCGATGCTGCCGTTCGCGTCGTTGACGTACCCGTCCACCGACACGTTGAAGCCATAGATGAGTGTGCCCATGCAGAGCAGACTGCATCGGCCGGCATAAGTCATCGCGTCGACACGCGCAGCGTCACGGTTGATCCTCGTCGTCGATGCGGACGGCCGCGGCCCGGGTCAGCGCCCGCACCACGCTGTGCCGGCCGAGGTCGACCTTGAACGCGTTCTGCGCCAGTGGTTCCGCGCCGTTCATCGCCAGCCTGGCGGCCGCGTGGAACGCCTCGTCGCCGGGTGCACGGCCGACGAGGACCGCCTCGGCCTCGCGCAGGCGCCATGGCATGGCAGCCACGGCGCCCAGGGCCAGAGCAGCCGAATCGATGACACCGTCGGTGACGTGCAGACCCGCCGCGACCGATACCAGGGCAAAGGCGTAGCTGTGCCGGTCGCGCACCTTGAGATACCAGGAGTGGTCGGCGAATCGAGACGGCGGCAATTCGATGCCCAGGACGAGCTCGCCCGTTCCGAGCGTGTTGTCGACCTCTGGCGTGTCTCCCGGCAACGCGAAGAAGCCTTCGATGGGAATGGTGCGCCGACCGTCTGGCCCCTGGACGTGGACGACGGCGTCGAGGATGGCCAAGGCGACTGCCATGTCGGACGGATGGATCGCCACGCAGTCGGCGCTGGCGCCGAAGACGGCGTGCTCGCGGTGAAACCCGTGTCGTGCTGCGCATCCGCTACCGGGATCGCGCTTGTTGCAGGACGAGAACGTGGTCTGCATGAAGTACGGGCAGCGGGTGCGCTGCAACAGGTTTCCGCCGGCCGTCGCCATGTTGCGGAGCTGCGTGGTGGCACCGCTGAGGATGGCGTGTGACAGCACCGGGTACTGCGTGCGGATCAGCGGGTGGTTGGCGACGGCGCTGTTGGACACGCCGGCCTCGATGAACACGCCACCCTCGGCGGTCGGGGCGATCGTCGTCAGGCCCAGCCGCCGCAGGTCGATCAGCGACTCGGGCTGCTCGACACCGCCCTTCATCAGGTCCAGGAGATTGGTCCCGCCCGCGAGGAACTTCGTGCCGGGTGCAGTGCCCGCCGTGACGGCGTCGTCGACGCTCGTCGCGTGGCGGAACTCGAACGTCTTCACGCGGTGCGCTCCTGCGCCACGGCTTCGATCGCGGCGACGATGTTGGCGTAGGCGCCACATCGACAGATGTTGCCGGCCATGCGTTCTCGAATCTCCGCGGTGGTCAGCCGCGCACAGCCGTCGACGACGTCGGCTCGGGAGCCTTCGAACGATGCCGTGCTGAGGTCACCGCGGGCATGCTCCGTGAGCATGGCACGAGCCGACGAGATCTGCCCCGGCGTGCAGAAGCCGCACTGGAACCCGTCGCACGCCATGAACGACCGCTGCAGCGGGTGCAGCTGGTCGCCGTCGGCGATGCCCTCGATGGTCAGGACGTCCGAACCGTCGATCGACGCCGCGAGGGTCAGGCAGCTCACCACCCGCTCACCGTCGACGGCGACGGTGCACGCACCGCACAGCCCGTGGTCGCACCCCTTCTTGGTCCCGGTCAGCTGCAGGCGTTCGCGCAGCAGATCGAGCAGCGTGGTTCGCACGTCGGCCTCGACGCGGTGGGTCTCGCCGTTGATGCGGAGCTCCACGAGATGGTCCTGGGTCTTCACGGCTCCTCGGCTGTGGGTGGACGGTATGGCGTCATGAGGTTCTCCAGGGTGATCGGCAAGTCGCGCATACGCTTTCCGGTGGCGTGGAAGACGGCATTCGCGATCGCGGCGGGAACGCCGCACGTGCCGATCTCCCCGATGCCGCGCACGCCGATCGGATCGAGGCCGAAGTCCGTGCTCTCCACGAAGCTGACGTCGAACTCGGGGCGGTCGGCGTGGGTGGGCAGGTAGTACTCGCCGATCATCTGAGCCGTATCGGCGTCGTACGGCACCTGTTCGAGCAGCGCCATGCCGAGACCGAAGGTGATGCCGCCCATCACCTGGCTGCGGGCGAGTTTCGGGTTGAGTACCCGTCCGCAGTCCATGACCGCGACCCACCTGGTGACGGTCGCCCTGCCGATCTGCTCGTCGACCCGCACCTCGCAGAAGTGGGCACCGAACGACTGGAATGCCTCGGCGCTCTGGTCTCCCGCATCGCTGTCGGCGGTGAAGCTGAGCTGCTCGTGGTGCGCGCCTGCCAGCGCGACGAGGTCGGCCCCGTCGCCGACGGACGTCAGCGCCGACAGGCGGCGCCTCCACTCGGTGGCCGCGGCGTGCACCGCCGAGCCGACCGTCGCCGTCGTCTGCGACGCACCGCTGTACGGCGCGGCCGGGAAGTCAGAATCGCCGGAGTCGAACGCCACCCGCGACAGCGGAAGCCCGGTGACCTCGGCGGCGACCTGCGTCATGACGGTACGCACGCCATTGCCGACTTCGTGTGTGGCCGAGGCGAATCGGACATGTCCGTCGGGCGAGGTGGTGACCCGGCAACTCGCCGGCATGCGACGGCCCGGGTACGTCGCCGTCGCCATGCCCCAGCCGACCAGTTCACCGTCGGACCGCATGGCGCGTGGCGCCAGCGGCCGTTCAGCCCAGCCGAACCGCTGCGCGCCGATCCGATAGCAGTCGAGCAGGTGCTTTCCCGACCACGCCTTGCCGCTGGCTTGGTCTGAATCCGCGTGGTTGCGGATCCTCAGCTCGAGCGGATCGGCACCGACCCGATGGGCGAGTTCGTCGATGGCCGATTCGAGGGCGAACAACCCCGGTGCTTCGCCCGGACCGCGCATGAAGCTGGGGGTCGGCGCGTTCAGTCGGGCGGTGCGGTGCGACACCTCGAGATGGGGTGACTGGTAGAGGAACCGCGTCGACAGGCCCGCCGGCTCGCAGAAGTGGGCGACGGTGGAAGTCTCGGTCAGGGTGTGGTGCTCGGTGCTGAGGATGCGACCGTCTTCGTCGGCGACGAGCACGAGGTCTTGCTCGGTGCGTGGCCGGTGCCCGGTGGAGGAGAACATCTGTTCGCGGGTGAGCACCAGCTTGACCGGCCGTCCGACCTCCCTGGCCGCGACGGCGCACAGCGCGACGTGCATCCACAGGAAGCTCTTCGAGCCGAACGCCCCGCCGACCAGAGGGGACGAGACGCGCACCCTGTCCTCGGGGATCTGTAGGTACGCCGCCAATGCGGTCCGCTCACCGGCGATCCAGCGGGTGCTGTCGTGCACGGTCAGCTGGTCGCCCGACCATGCGGCGACCGTGGCGGACAACTCGATCGGGTAGTGGGCGTTGAGTGGGGTCGTGAAGCGGGCGGCGACCCGGCTGGCTCCGCCGGCAGGTTCCTCGCCGCGAACGTCCTGGAGCTTCTCCTCGGAGAGCTTGACGAAGTGATCGGGCTCGTAACTTCCGTGGCGGACGGGGCCCACCTGCTCTCGCGACGCGTCCGCCACCTCGTGGAAGTCGAGTTGCGCCGGAAGTGATTCGTAGGACAGGTCGAACGACGCTGCCGCAGCCGTGGCGTTCTCCAAGGTGTCGGCCACCACGAGCGCCATGTGCTGTCCGACGTGCTGAACCGTCAGGTCCGACAGCGGTGGCCGCCGCTCCAGGGGCAGGTCCCACGTCAGTTCGTCGGGCACCACGCCCAGGCGCGGAGAGTTCAGCGGTGTCAGCACGTACAGCACCCCGGGAGCCGCCGAGGCGCGAGAGGTGCTGGCGCGCAACGAATCCTCGGTGACGCGGCCGTGCGGGACCTCGGACTGGACGAGCACGGCGTGCACCTGACCCGGCAGCGCGACGTCGGCGGTGTAGTGGGCGGACCCGGTGACCTTCTGCCTACCTTCGACCCGGTCGACCGACCGGTCATCCCGATCCACGGTCGCCGTCATGAAGCAGTGTCCTTTCGCCTGGTGTGCCGCCGTCCCATCGGGGCGTGAATCATCCTCACTCACGGCGACTTCGATGCCAATGCCAGCTAGCAGGAAGAGATTGGTAGGCCAATTGGCACCGCTCCGGGGGGTGCAGGCGTCAATGTTTGCGGGACCTCTCGTGAACGAGTGTGGTCATCGACGAACGCTCAACCCCGACCGCCCGATCACCACCGACAGGAGACCCCGTGACGACGTCGATCGCTCGCAACAGCCACACCACCTCGCTTCTCGACGGCGAGATCGTCGACCTGCCGCAGTTCCCATTCACCCCTGCCGACCCGCTGATCGTCACGCGCCGCAACCCGCTCGACTGACCACCCCAAACCACGCGATTCGTGGAGCATCTCCTGCGGTGAGCGCAAGTGATCTTCCACGAATCACCGAAACGGACCAACGATCAGCCGAGGCCGGCCACCCGTGCCACCGTCAGCGCCGACGTGAGCTGCAGCAGGTCCCGCGGCCGGTTCAGGTGCAGACCCGTCAGCGCCTCCAGGCGGCGCATCCGTTGCGCCACCGTGTTCGGGTGCAGGTGCAGCGCGTCGGCCGTCGACCGGCGGTCCATGTCGCGGTCGATCAGCACCCGCACCGTCCGCAACAGCTCGCTGGAGTGGTCGCGGTCGTAGTCCAACGCCGGACCCAGAACGGATGTCGCGAAGGCACGCAACCGTTCCGGGTCGTCGAGCTGCAGGAGCAGATGGTCGATCGCGACGTCGCGCAGGTCGATCACCGCGTTGCCCGCCCCGTCCGCTGCCAGATCGAGCGCACCGCGCAACGTGCGGAACAGGTCGGGTAGTTCGCGGACCGCGACGGCAGGCGTCACCCCCGCCACCGCCTTCCCGACTTCCCTGGCGTCGGTCAGGTAGTCGACCAGACGACGCGCGATCGCCGCCGCGCCACTGACCCGCCCCGGAGCGGCCGCGCCCGGCGCCGCGATCAACAGCAGATCACCCCGGTACACGGCAACCAGCGGGCGGGGCGTGATGGTGGCCGCGAATCGGTCGGCGCCTGCCAGCAGCCGGTCGGTGGCGGGCCTGGCGTCGCCGGCCGAGGGGTCGATGTTCCGCACCGAGATCAGCGACTGGTCGCCCGACAGGTCCCAGCCGAGCCGCCGGGCGCGATCGAGCAGCGCCGGCATGTCGGCGCCGTCGGTGCTCAGCAGGTCGGCAACTAGCGAACCGCGAAGGCGCTGTTCGACTTCCGCCGCGGTGCGGTCGCGCATCAGCTCGAGCGCCGTCACCACCGTTGCGTGTTCGACGGCGCGTACGTCGAGCCGGGACAGCTCCGCGTCGGTGACCTCGACGCGGACCCGGGCAACCACCTCGCCGCCGAGCGTGACATCCGCCGACACGCCGTCGTCCTGCGACCCGACGCGTTCGTCCGACCCGCCGGGAGCCCAGTCGACGGCTGCGAGCGCGGTGCCGTAGACGTCCTCGATCAGCACGGGCCGGGCGAGCAGTTCCGCGAGCGCCGCGGCCACCCCCGAGACACCCTCGCCGCGCAGTGCGGTCGCCGTCAGCAGTCCGTGCACCTCTTCGGCGCGGCGCAGCTCGCGGATCGTGTCCTGCTCGCGGGACCGCAGTTGGGCGGTACGCAGCGCGACCGCGACCTGGGAGGCCAGCGTCGTCACCAAGCCGACCTCCACGGCGTCGAACCGGTGCGGCTCGGTGCGGTAGCCGTTGAGCGCTCCGACGATCGACCCGGCGCGACGCAGCGGCACCGACACCAGCGCCCGGTAGCCCTGCTCGTGAGCGACCCCACCCCACGGTCCGATTCCCGGCGTCGTCTCGATGTCCTCGAGCGTGACCACCTCGCCAGTGCGGAACGCCACGCTGGTAGGCGCCTCCTCGGCACCGGTCACGTCGAGCAGGATCGGCCGGTCCGCGTTGACCTGCGCGATGTAGTCGGGGGACAGGCCGTGCGATCCGACGATCACCAGCGCCCGGCCGTCTTCGGTGGGGAGGAACACCGCGCAGAAGTCGTAGTCGAGAAGGTCGCACGCGGTACGTGCGACGCGGTCGACCAGGGCGGCGACGGGCTCGTCGCCACCCACCGCCTCGCCGATGTCGGCCAGCGCGTCGAGCCAGCGCTCGAGGTCGGGCCTCAGTGTCTTTGGTGACATGAGATCGAGCATAAGTGTGTGTCGCCAGACATTGTCGCGATTGGCCCCGCTGCCTCAGGCTGAATCTCGACGGTGACAGCCGTCACACGACATCGAGGAGGTTCCCGTGCGACGTAGCACTCGGGTGATGCGCAACGCGGTGGCCGTCGCGGCGGCGGCGATGATGACGTTGACGGCGGGATGTTCCGCCGGCCTCGGTGGGCCTGCGTCGTCCCGAGCGGCCCGCGACGGCGTCATCCGGTTCACGTTCGCTCCGGACCCCATCTGGGACTACATGAACGAGACGGGCATCGTCGACGAGTGGCAGCGCCAGTCGGGCTACGAGGTGGAGAGCAGCGCCACGTGGGACGAGTTCGGCCTGTTCGCCGGCGGCCACGCCGACATCATCTCCACCGCCTCGTTCGAGGTGCCTGGCCTCGAGGAGCAGACCCAGCGCGAGACGACGATCATCGGCCGCTACAACTCCGAGCGCAGCCGCATCATGGTGCGCGCCGACGACCCCGCCGTGACGCTGGCGGACATGAAGGGCAAGCGCCTCGGGGTGTTCACGACGGTCTCGGGAACCCTGGTGTGGAGCGCCCTGCTCAAGAAGATGCACGACGTGAACCTGGCCGACGACTACGAGATCGTGGTCGCCGACATCCAGAATCTCTCGAACCTGTTGGCGCGCGGCGAGATCGACGCCTGCATCTGCTATCCCGACCTGTCGGCCCGCGACCTCCGCGAGGGCACGGTCCGCCCGCTGTACGACGGGAAGTCCTCGGCGGAGGTGTTCGCCGAACTCGAGGCACCCGGCCACGACGGCCCGATGGGCAACGTCTTCGTCGCCCGCAAGGACTGGGTCGACGACCATCCCGGCGAGGTGTCGGCGTTCCTCGACCTGTGGACGCGCGGACTGGCCGAGTGGCAGGGGCACCGCGACGAAATGGTCGAGCGCTACCCACAGCACTTCGCCGTCGACACGCCCGAGGACATCGCGTTCATGAAGGACTACGTCGCCCAACACGACTGGGTGGTCGACGACGTGCGGTTCGACCAGAAGTGGGCCGACGACGAGAGTTCGATCTTCGACCTGATGCGAGAGACCGGCGTCATCGGTGACGACGAAGCCGATCCGAAGTTCCTGCCCGGAGAAGGAGTCGAGAAGTGACGCAGACCATCACGCCGCCGGACGCCGATCCGGCGCCGCGGGAACCGGCCCCGCCTGCGACGCGGCCGGCGACGACGGGACCGCGAAGGTGGCTGGTCTCCGGCATCGCCCTCGTCGCCGCGATCGCCGCCTGGGCCGCCGTGGCCGCCTGGATCGACGACCCGATCCTGCCGCGACCGCTCGGTGTCTTCGAGCGCGTCGTCGCGATCACGGTGTCGGGGGAGGCGTTCACCAACTTCGCCTCCAGCATCGGCAAGATTGCGGCAGGCTTCGCCATCGCCATGGTCTTCGGCCTGGTGATCGGGTTCCTCATGGGCTTCGGGCGGGCGAAGCAGGGGCGGGTGGACTGGGGCCGCTTCATGTCGTCGTACTTCTCGCTGCCGCTGTTCGTCCTAGGCAACATGCCGGGTCTGACGTACGCGGTCTTCGGCCTGCTGATCTTCGGCGTCGGTGCGGGCGGACCCATCGTGGTCTCGGCCCTGGTCGCGCTGCCCTTCATCGCGATGAACGTCGCCGAGGGAGTGCGGTCGGTGGACGGCAACCTGCTGGCGATGTGCCGGGCATTCGAACGCAACCGGCGCGACGTGCTGCGCCACCTCTACCTGCCGGCGCTGGTGACCTTCGTCTTCGCCGGTGTGCGTTACGGATTCGCGATGGCCTGGAAGGTCGAGGCCCTCACCGAGGTGTTCGGCGCCAGCGACGGCGTCGGCTTCATGATCCGCAAGGCCTACCAGGAATTCCAAGTCGACGACATGCTGGCGTGGACCACGCTCTTCATCGTCGCCATGATCCTCATCGAACGCGGACTCGCCTACCTCGAGAACCGCTTCTTCGCATGGCGGAAGGACATCTCGTGATCACCCAGGCACTCTCGTCCCCGGCGCCCGCCTGGCGTCGTCAGCTCCGCGGACAGTCGACGTCGCTGGCCGCCATCGGCGCCGCCCTGCTCACGATTCTCGGCGCATGGCAGCTCGCCGTCGTGATCGGCAACCGGATTCCGTCGCCCGCACAGACCGTCGACAGCCTGATCTCGGAGGCCGCCATCGGCGAGCTCTGGGGCAACCTCGCGATCAGCATGAACCGCTTCGCCCTCGGCCTGGCGCTCGCGCTGGTGGTCGGTGCCGCGATCGGCGTGTGGATGGGCCTGTCGAAGTGGGCCGACCTCGCCCTCTCCGACGTCAACGCCGCCGCCCTCGCCATCCCGGCGGTGATCTGGGCGCTGCTGACCACCATGTGGTTCGGGTTCGGCTGGCTCACCCCGGTCGTGACGGTGTTCCTGTCCGGGCTGCCGTTCGTGGTGGTCAACATCGCCAAGGCCACCCGGGCGGTACCCGCCGACCTGGTGCTGATGGCCCGGGCGTTCGGCGTACCACGGCGAAACGTACTGCGGCACATCGTCGCTCCCGCGGTCGCCGGCTCGACCGTCGCTGCCGTCCGGTTCGCGATCATGAGCGCCTGGAACGGTCTGCTGCTCGCCGAGTGGTTCGGCTCCACCTCCGGTGTCGGGTGGCGGTCGCGGTACTGGTACGACGCCAACCAGCTCGACGGGTTCTTCGCCTGGGTGCTGGTGTTCATCATCGTGCTCGTCATCGCGGACTTGCTGATCCTCGGCCCCATCGAACGCCGCGCCACCCGCTGGCGCACCGCCTGACCGCCCACCACACCTCCCATCCGAAAGCGAGACATCATGGCCTCCATCGAGATCCGCGACCTGGTCAAGGACTTCCACGACCGCAGCGGCAACCGCACCCGCGTCATCAACGGCATCGACCTCACCATCTCCGGCGAGACGTTCGTGTCGGTCGTCGGGCCGTCGGGCAGCGGTAAGACCACACTGCTCAACATCGTCTCCGGCATCGAGACGCACGGCTCCGGCACCGTTGACCTCGTCGGCAACGGCGGCAACGACGCCCGCGTCGGCTACGTGTTCCAGGACCCGCGGCTCCTGCCATGGCGCACCGTCATGGCCAATCTCGGCTTCGTACAACACGAACGCCCGGGCTGGGAGGAGCGCGCGCGGCACTACCTCGACCTCGTCGGACTGAGCCACTGCGCGGACCGCTTCCCTGCCCAACTGTCCGGCGGTCAACAGCAGCGGATCGGCATCGCCAGGGCGTTCGCCGTCGAACCCGACGTGCTGCTGATGGACGAGCCGTTCAGCCACCTCGACGCGATGACCTCGCGCACGCTGCGCGAGCATCTCGAGCGGATCTGGCTGGAGTCGCGGCGCACCGTGATGTTCGTGACCCACGACGTCACCGAGGCCGTGCAGCTGTCCGACCGCATCGTCGTGCTGGCTCCCGGCGGGACGGTGCACGAGATCATCGACGTCGACCTGCCCCGTCCCAGAAGGGCTTCCGATCCGGCGGTGGCCGTCCTGCAGGCCGAGATCCTGGCCCGGTTCGAGGCGCTCGAGGCGGCGGCGGCATGACCTCCACCATCCGCTCGGGACCCATCGACGTCCACGCCCACTGGCTCCCCGAGGACCTGTTCGGGCTGCCACCGGGGTCCCCGGTGCCCCCGCTCAACGGACGCGACGGCCAGCTGCACCTCGGGGACCTGCCGCTGTCGATCCAGACCGCGGCAATGAGCGACCCCGCCCGCGTGCTGGCCGACACCGACGCCGCCGGGCTCGGGGCGCGCGTGATCTCGGCGCCTCCGTTCGCCTTCCCGGTCGCCGACGCCCCCGGCGTCGACGACTACGTGGGTGCGTTCAACGACGAACTGGCCAAGGTGTGCCGCGACAGTGCCGGCAGGCTGCTCGGACTGGGGCTGGTGTCACTGCACGATCCCGATGCCGCCCGCAAGCAGATCGAGGCCATGGCGTCGACGGGCGTGGTGCGCGGCATCGCGGTTCCGCCGCTGCTGGGGCACACCTCGTTCGACGTGGCGCCGATGCGCGACGTGTTGGCGATCGCGGCGGAGAACGACGCGGCGGTGCTGGTGCACCCCATGCAGCTGCCGCGGCCGGAGTGGTCGTCGTACTACCTGACCAACCTCATCGGCAACCCCGTCGAAACGGCAACCGCCGCCGCATCACTGGTGCTCGGCGGCGTGCTCGAGGAGCTGCCATCGTTGCGCATCTGCATGCTGCACGGCGGGGGCTGCGCCCCTGCGCTGGTGGGCCGCTGGCAGCACGGCTGGTCGCAGCGCGCCGACGTGCGCAGTGCTCGAACCCGTTCGCCGCGGGAGGGTTTCGCCGGCCTCTGGTTCGACACCCTCACCCACGACGGCCCGGCGCTCGACCTGCTGCGCGCGCACGCCGATCCCGGACGCCTGATGTGCGGCAGCGACTATCCGTTCGACATGGGCATCGCGCTCCCGCTGGACCTACCGCACTCCGTCGGCATCGACGACGCCGCCCTCGAAGACAACGCCCGACGCTTCCTCGGGCTCGATGAAGGAGAGAACCGTGTCTGAACGTCTCGACACCCGCCACGACTGGAGTGGGCACCGCGCCCTGGTGATCGGTGGATCCATCGGCGGCCTGACGACGGCTCTGCTGCTGCGCAGGCTGGGGTTCGACGTATCCGTCTTCGAACGCACGCCGACCAACCTGGACGGTCGCGGCGGCGGCATCGTGCTGCAGCCCGACACGCTGCGCTGGTTCGTCGAGTGCAGTGACCAGCATCCCGAACAGGTCAGCACCTCGACGCACTACGTGCAGTACCTCGGGCCGGGCAACTCCGTCGTGCACCGTGAGAACGCGCCGTGGAGCTACACGTCGTGGGGCACCTTCTACCGGGCACTGCTCGCCGACTTCGGGACCGACGACTACCACCTCGGCGAGTACGCGGCAGGGTTCGACGAGGACGCCGACGGGGTCGAGGTGCGCTTCACCTCCGGCCGCCGCGAACGCGCCGATCTCGTCGTGTTCGCCGACGGCATCGGATCGCCCAGCAGGCGGCGCATCTCGCCGGACACCAAACTCGAGTACTCCGGGTACGTCGGGTGGCGCGGCACCGTGCCCGAGCGCGAGGTGTCCCCGGAGACGTTCGAGCTGCTGCACGACTCGATCACCTACAGCGTCGCGCCGCACACCCACATCAACGTCTATCCGATCCCGTCGACCGACGGTGGGCTCGCCGTGGGGGAGCGGCTGCTGAACTACGTTTGGTACCGCAACGTGCCGGAGGGGCACGAACTCGACGAGCTCATGACCGACAAGCGCGGCTTCCTGGCCGGCGTGTCGCTGCACCCGGGCGGGGTGCAGGACCGCTTCGTCGAGGAAATGCGTTCGGCAGCAACCGAACTGCTCGCGCCAGCGGCTGCCGAGGTGGTGCTGCGCACCGAGCAGCCCTACCTGCAGGCGGTGTACGACGCGGTGACCAACCGGATGGCGATGGGGCGCGTGGCTCTCGTCGGCGACGCCGCCAGCGCTGCCCGGCCGCACGCCGCGGCGGGTACCGCGAAGGCCGCGGCCAACGCATGGGCGCTCTACGACGCGCTGTCGGACAGCGGTGACATCGCCGAGGCGCTCGCCAAGTGGGAGCCCGGCCAACTCGAACTCGGGCAGCGGCTGATGCGCCGCGTCAAGGAGATGGGCGCCCGTTCCCAGTTCGACTGCACCTGGGTCCCCGGCGACCCGGACAACCGTTTCGGCCTCTACGGCCCCGGACACTAAGGAGATTCGCATGACCCAGAACACTTCCCCGTCGCTTCGCTCGCCCCAGCACGCAGAGTTCCTCACCGACGCACCGCTGGCCGGCACGCTCGTCGGCACCGACTTCGACGGCTGGACCGACGAGCTGCGCGCCGAGTTCGACGCGCATGCCCACGACGGGCACGTCGGCTCGCGGCTGCTCAGCCAGAACGAGCGGGTACGGGTGTGGGAGATCCGCCTCGCCCCCGGTGACCGCTTCCATGCCCACCGGCACGTGCTCGACTACTTCTGGACCGCGGTCATCGCCGGCACCAGCCGCCAGCACACGGCCGACGGCACCACCCGCGAGGTGTCCTACTCGGCGGGGGAGACGCGACACTTCACCTTCGCCGAAGGGGAATTCCTGCTGCACGACATCGAGAACGCCGGTGACAGCGAGTTGATCTTCACCACCGTGGAACACCTCGACTCGGCGAACCCACCGCTCGAACTCTAGCGGCGTACCCCGGTGTCCCCACGGACATCGCCCGGATCCCACCCACCCACTGACGAGACTCGGAGACCATGACTCACACGATCGCAGCGTCCGCAGGCCCCCTCGGAGCCGACAGCGGTGACACCCGCAACATCATCGACCCGAGCAGCGGTGCGGTCATCGCCACCGTGGCCGAACAGGACGCCGAGGGCGTCGACGCGGCCGTGGCGCGTGCCCGCGCGGCGTTCGAGAGCGGGCCATGGCCCGCGCTGGTCAGGAGCGCACGCGCCCGCCTGCTGCTGCGCGTCGCAGACGCCATCGAAGCGAATTCCGAGCGGCTGTACACGCTGGAGGCCCGCAACAACGGCCGTCCGATCACCGAGACGAGGGCCCAGCTGTCCCGGGTCCCGGAGTGGTTCCGTTACAACGCGGGTCTGCTCGCTGCGCAGCGCCTGGCCGTCCTCCCGGGCGACGGCCCGTATCTGACGTACCAGCAGCGACTTCCGCTCGGCGTGTGCGGCATCATCACCCCGTTCAACCATCCACTGCTGATCCTGGCGCGAAGCCTGTCCGCCGCACTGGCCAACGGCAACACCGTCGTGGTCAAGCCGTCGGAGATGACACCGCTGACGACACTCGCACTGGCCGAGATCCTGGCCGAGGCAGGCGTTCCCGACGGAGTCGTCAACGTCGTCACCGGCGGGCGGCCAGCGGGGGAGCGGCTCACCCGGCATCCCGACGTCGCCAAGATCACCCTCACCGGCGGCACCGAAGCCGGCCGCGCGGCGGCCATCGCCACCGCGTCCCGGTTCGCCCGCGTGACCGCCGAACTCGGCGGCAAGACACCCGTCGTGATGTTCGACGACGTGGATCCCGCCGTCGCGGCCGAGGGCGCCGCATTCGCCGCCTTCGTCGCAGCCGGTCAGTCCTGCGTCGCCGGCTCCCGTTTCCTGGTGCAGCGCAACGTCTACGACGAGTTCGTCATCGCACTGTCGGCACGCGCGCAAGCGATCCGGGTGGGTGATCCAAGCCTGCCGCAGACGCAGATGGGACCGTTGATCAGCGCACGGCAACGTGACAAGGTGCTCGACCTGATCGGCACGGGCACCGCCGAAGGCGCCCGACTGGCCGCCGGCGGCGGGATTCCCGAACTGCCCGAGGAACTTCGAGGCGGGTTCTTCCTGCAGCCGACCGTACTGGCCGACGCCAGCATGGCGATGACGGTCGCACGGGAGGAGATCTTCGGCCCCGTAGCCGTGGTCATCCCCTTCGACGCCGAGGCCGACGCCGTCGCGATGGCCAACGACAACGAGTACGGCCTCGGCGCAGGCGTATGGACCACCGACATCGCCCGCGCGCACCGGGTCGCCTCGAACATCGTCGCGGGCATGGTGTGGGTCAACGACCATCACCGGCTCGAACCGTCGCTGCCGTGGGGCGGCGTCAAGGAATCGGGCATCGGCAAGGACGCCGGAACCGAATCGTTCGACGACTTCTCGTGGATCAAGTCCATCGTCGTCAGGACCGCCGCCGACCACGTCGACTGGTACGGCGACGCCGACCAGCGCCGACTCAACTGACCACCCTCGCCCGGATCACCGCTGACTGATTGGACCCCGCATGCCCAAACCAGGAACCCATACGTCGGGAACTCGCACCCGGTGGCACCACGAGATCACCCGCACCCGGTGGCACCACGAGATCACCCGCACCCAGTGGCTGGTGCTGGCAGGAACCACGCTCGGCTGGGGGTTGGACGGCTTCGCCGGAAGCCTCTACGTGCTGGTCCTCGGGCCCACGATGACCGAGCTGCTGCCGAACAGCGGCGTCGATCCCACCGGTGCCTCGATCGGCTTCTACGGCGGGCTGACCGTGGCGCTGTTCCTGATCGGCTGGGCGACCGGTGGCATCCTGTTCGGCATCCTCGCCGACTACTTCGGGCGCACCAAGGTGTTGTCCATCGGCATCCTCACCTACGCGGTGTTCAGTGCGCTGGCGGCGTTCGCCGACACCTGGTGGCAGTTGGGCATCCTTCGCTTCATCGCGGGCATGGGATCGGGTGTCGAGGCACCCGTCGGAGCCGCACTCATCGCCGAGACGTGGCGCAACCGCTTCCGCGCCCGTGCCGGCGGGGTGATGATGGCCGGCTATGCCGCAGGGTTCTTCGCGGCGGCCGCCGCCTACGCGGCGTTCGGTAGCCACGGCTGGCGGCCCATGCTGCTGCTGGCAGGCCTGCCCGCACTCCTGGTGTGGTTCATCCGCCGCTACGTGCCGGAACCACCCGAGATCAACGCGCACATGCAGGCGCGCAAGGAACGAAAGGCCCGCGGCGAGAGCGCTTCCCACGACGGATTCGTGCTCAAGAGGTTGATCTCACCTCCGCTGCTGCGTCCGATGGTGGTGTGTACCGCACTCGCGACCGGAGCCCTGATCGCGTTCTGGAGCGTGTCGACGTGGTACCCGCAGATCATCCGTCAGATGACGGCCGCCGAGAACCTGCCGCAGGCGCTGGCCGACCACCGGGTGGCGACCGCGGCGATGTTGTTCAACGCCGGCGGCATCATCGGGTACGCCTCGTGGGGGTTCCTGGCCGACGCCATCGGACGGCGGCGAGCCTTCATGGTGAGCTTCGCAGTGTCGGCCGCGGCCATCGGCTGGGCCTTCCCCTTCCAGCGCGACTACGGCCAATTCCTCACGGCCATGCCCTTCTTGGGATTCGGACTGTTCGGAGCGTTGTCCGGCACGTTCATCTACGCACCCGAACTGTTCCCGCCCAGCGTCCGGGCCACCGCACTGGCGGTGTGCAACAGCGTCGGTCGCTACGTCACGGCGCTGGGTCCGCTCACGGCCGGCGTCATCGCGACCTCGTGGTTCGGCGGGGACCTCGGAATCGCCACCGCGTCGGTGGCAGCCCTCGGTCTCATCGCCGTCTGCGGACTGGTGTTCGCACCGGAGACCCGCGGTGCGGCGATGCCCGTCGACCCCGGTGCGGTGGGCGACCTCGCCGGCGATCGACCAAGATGAGCGGGGTAAGCGACGACACGTGAGGCGGCGACACCATGACCCTGCACGACGAGTATCGAGCGCTGTACCAGTCCTATCTCGAATACTGCAACGCGCACGACTTCGATTCGATGGCCTCGTTCTACGCGCCGGGCATCACCGTCAACGGGTCACCCATGGACCCCGGCGCCGTCACGGCGCAGTTCGAGCCGCTCATCTCCGCGTTCCCCGACTGGCACTGGGACGTCGCCCACCTGGTCACCGACGACGAGAACATCGTGGTGCACTTCTCAGTCACGGGCACCCACCGCGGCGCCTTCGCGGGCATCGAGGCGACCGGACGCCGCGTCGACGTCTCGGAGTTCACGCTGTACCACCTGGAGGACGGCAAGTTCGCCGCCGTCTGGGATCTGCTCGACATGGACTCGTTGATCAGACAGATCAGCTAGCCCGCGTCTAGGGTTCCTGCATCGACCGCCAAGCGAGCCCACGCCGCCGCCCCGTGCCCTTCGGAGACGGTGATCGCGATGCTGCGCAGGCCTGGTTCCTCGAGCGGGGCCTGCCCACGGCGCTGACGGCGCGCAACCGCTCCCGCCACCTGCTGCCCCGATCGGCGCCAGGGCTGGCCGGATACGCGACGATCGTCCTGGCACTGCTGGTGGTCTTCTTCGTCACCGGTTCCAGCGAGGTCTACATCGACGGCGCCCCGACCGCGGCCGAGACGGTCGTGCTGGTCGTGATCGTGCTCGTCGTCCCGCTGGCCCTGGTCACCGGGCGGATGGTCTCCCGCATCCAGAGCCGCCGCACGCAGTCCATCGTGTCCGTCGGCGCCGTAGCCGTGGCCGTAGGCGCCAGCGTGTTTCAGGGCGGGCTCGCCGAACTGCCGGCCACGATCGTCGCCGTTGCGGTCGTGGTCGTCGCCACCGCCACGGGCGTCGGCGCAGTACTCGGCTGGGCGCTGCGGTTGACCGTCACGCAGGTCTCGGCAATGGGTGCACTCCTCGTCAGCGCATTACCGGTGATGTTGCTGACCGTCGTGGTGTTCTTCAACGGCTACGTGTGGATCCTGGCCTCCACCATCAGCCAGGCACGCCTGTTCCTCGCGCTGTTCTTCCTGTTCGCGGTCACCGCAGCGTTCATCGTCTCGAGCAGTCGGTCCCGGGTCCGCCCGATGCTCGAGTCGGTCGGAATACCCGACGGCACCGAGCACGACCTGAGCGGAACGCCGTTCGCAGCCATGCCGGAACGTCCGTCCCCCGATCCGCTGACGCGCGCGGAGCGCGTCAACGTGGTGCTGGTGATGGCCACCACGCAAATCGCACACCTGGTCGTGGTCGCGATCTGCACGGCCTCGATCTTCTTCACCCTCGGTCTCATCGTGCTGAGTCCCGAGCTGCTGGCCAAGTGGAGCGGTGGTGGTCCCAGCGACGGGACCATCCTCGGCGTCACGCTGCCGGTGCCGCAGTCGCTGATCCACATGACGCTCATCCTGTGCGCGCTGACGTTCATGTACGTCAGCGCCCGCTCGGTCGGCGACGACGAGTACAAGCGAGACTTCCTGACCCCGCTCATCGAGGACCTGCACACCACGCTCGTCGCTCGCAACCGATACCGGGTGTGACGTTTCCAGGAGTCTTCCCAGAAGTGGGACACGAACGCCTTCGTGCGTGTAGTCATTCACCAGTGAACACAACCGTCATCGGCGCCGTGCTGGCCGCCTCGCTGATGCTCACCGGATGTCAGTCCTCAGAACCGGCGGCCGACGCGCCGAGCTATCCCACGGGACCCATCACGATGACGGCGGGCGCCAACCCGGGTAGCGGATTCGACATCACGATCCGCTCGGTCGTCGAGGCCCTCGAGCAGGAGGGCATCGTGAAAGTGCCGCTGCCCGTGCAGAACAAGCCGGGTGGCAGCGGAGCGGACTTCCTGGCCACCATGGTCGAGCAGTACGACGGCGCCGCCGACCAGATATCGGTCACGTCCCTGGCGATGATGATCAACGAATTGCGCGGCGCGTCGAAGTACGGCTACGACGACGTCACCATGATCGCCCGCCTGGTGACGGAGTACTTCGTCGTCGTCACCGCTCCCGGCACCCCCTACGCGAACCTCTCCGACGTCATGACCGCAATCGAGAAGGGTCCCGGACAGGTCGCCGTCGCTGCCGCGAACGACGATCAGGCGCCGTTCGACCTCTTGGTGACCGCGGCAGGCGGCGATGCCTCATCGGTGAACTACGTGCCGTTCGAAGGCGGAGGAGACCAGATCGCCGCGCTCCGCAACGGTGACGTCGACGTCGCGATCGGCGGAGTCAGTGAGTTCGTCGACCTGCTCGACGGGGGAGAACTCAAGGCACTGGGCGTGCTGTCGGAGGACCGCCTGCCGGGGCTCGCCGCTGCGACCGCACGAGAGCAGGGACTCGACGTCACGCTGTCCAACTGGCGGGGGCTCTACGGGCCCCCTGGCATGCCGGAGGTCGCCGTCGCCTACTGGCAGAAGGCACTCGGCGAGATGGTCGAGACGCCGGCCTGGGAGCAGATCGCGCAGCGGAACCACTTCACGACGACCTTCGCCACCGGCGACGAGTTCCAGACCTTCCTCGCCGACACCCAGGCGGACGTCAAGGCTGCGTTGGACGAACAGGGTCGGTGAGAGGTGCAGGCCGTGATCCCCAACATCCGCAAGACGCTGCGGCTGGCAGGAATGCGTCCCATGCCCCGATGGCCCGCCCGCACGTCGATTGACCTGCGAGGCAGGCGAATTCTGCTGACCGGTGCGTCGTCGGGCATCGGTGCGGTCGCCGCCGAACGACTCGCCGCCGAGGGGGCGACGGTGATCGCGGTCGCGCGCCGGGAGAGCCTCCTCGCCGAACTCGTCGGCCGCATCAGCGCCGCCGGCGGCAACGCGACCGCCTTACCCGCCGACCTCACCGACCTGGCACGGATCGACGAGCTGATGGAGGAGGTCGGGCCCGTCGACGTGCTCATCAACAACGCCGCCAGGTCCATCCGCAGACCCCTCATCGAATCGCTCGAACGATGGCACGACGTCGAGCGCGTCATGGCGCTCAACTACTTCGCCCCGCTGCGGCTCATCCGAGGCGTCGCGCCGGGCATGATCGAACGCGGCGACGGCCACATCGTCAACATCGCCACCTGGCGCGTCCTGCCGGAAGCCTCGCCGCTGTTCGCCGCCTACAACGCATCGAAGGCGGCACTCAGCGCCGTCAGCCGCGTCATCGACACCGAACTCGGCACGGCCGGCGTGCACTCCACCACGATCTACTACCCGTTGGTCGCGACGCCGATGATCGCACCGACCCGCGCCTACGACGGGGTGGCGGCACTCTCGCCCGACGAAGCGGCCGAATGGATGGTGACGGCGGTGCGCGACCGGCCGATCCGCATCGCACCGCGAAAGGCGCTGGCGCTGCGCGCCGTCGACGTCCTGGCGCCTCGCAGAGTCAACCGCATCTTCGAGGCCGAGACCGCCCGCATGAACTCCAGAACGTCCGCGGCCGAGACGACCGGGAGCCACCGATGAGCCGGTGGCTGGTCACCCAGATACCCTCCGGCGTCCTGCTCGCCGCGTTGATCATCGTGATCGCCGGGGGAACGGTCCTCGTCCAGAGATCGGTGCGTCGCCGATTCCCCACGCTCGCCGCGGGCGACCACAACGACGTCACCAAGTTCACCTACGGCTTCATCGGCTTCCTCTACGCCTTCTTCATCGGTTTCGTCGTCTCGTCGATGTGGGGCCAGGTCAGCACCGCCGACGCAAGCGCGCGCGCCGAGGGCGCGACAGGGGTTCAGATGGCCAGGAACCTCGCGGTGTTCCCCCAACCCGACGCCGACCGCATCCGAGAGGCACTGCTCGTCTACGAGCGCCAGGCGATCGACGAATGGTCCCGCGTCGACGACCTTCCATCCACGACCGCCGACGGCGCGCTCGCCGACGTGTACACGGCCTACCGCGACGTACGAGCCGAGACCGACCTGCAGAAGTCAGTCCTCGCAACGTCACTGGGGAACCTCGACGAGATCAGCAAGGCGCGCACCGTGAGACTTCTCACCGCGGACGAGGACAACGGACTCCCGTGGCCCATCTGGGCGGTGATCTTCCTGACGAGCGCGATGGTCCTGGGCACCGTGGTCATCTACGGCGTGGAGAAACCCGGGATGCACTATCCGATGGTGACGATCGTCAGCACCGTGGTGGCAACGAACCTCTTCCTCGTCCTCGAACTCGCCCATCCATTCGTCGGCACGATCTCGACGTCCGTCGACCCGCTGCGGGAAGTGGTGCGCGTCTTGTCCGGTATGCCGTGACCGGCGCCGTCACGGGTCACCGGCCCGAGAACCTGCCAGTCGCAGCGGGTCTCACGACCGCAGCGTTCTTCTGCGTCGCTCTGGTCGGTGCGCTGGCCAAGGTCTCGGGGCAGTACACGTCGACCGGCGTCCTGCTGCTGTTCCAGAACCTGATCTGCTTCCTCTTCATCGTGCCCGTCGTCCTGCGCAACGGCCCGTCGTCGCTGCGGACCTCCAAGATCGGGCTGCACGTGCTGCGCGCCGTCGCGGGTACCGCTTGCTGGTATGCACTGTTCTTCGCCATAGCCCGCATTCCGCTCGCGAACGCGACCCTGCTGACCTACAGCGCACCACTGTGGATGCCGCTCATCGCGTGGCTCGTCACGCGACAGCGGGTGTCGACGGCGACCTGGGCGGGCGCCGTCCTCGGCTTCGCCGGTGTGGTCCTGGTACTGCAGCCCCAGGGGCACAGCTTCGACGTCGGGGAACTGTCGGCCTTCGCCGGAGCGATTCTGCTTGCCGTGGCGATGATGTCGGTCCGCTGGCTGGGCGCGACCGAACCCATCACCCGTGTCCTGTTCTACTACTTCCTGCTGTCTACCGTCCTGTCGGTGCCGATCGCGGTGCTCGACTGGGAGCCGATCCCGTCGCAGGCCCTTGGCTGGTTGATCGGGCTCGGCTTCGCCCAGCTGGCGTCGCAGATACTCATCGTGCTGGCCTACCGCTACGCCTCGGCGGAGAAGGTCGGCCCGTTCATCTACAGCGTGATCGTGTTCACCGCAGTGCTCGACTGGATCGTATGGGGCCAAGTACCCTCGGCCACCACGTATCTCGGCATGGTCCTGGTGATCGGTGGCGGCCTGGTCGCCGTCCGGGCGAGGCGCGCGCCGACTGCCCCGGAGGAGGCACCACGATGACGGCCAACCCGACGATGCGCAACGGCCGGCGTTCGATCGCCAGGGGACTGGCCCTGTGCGTGGCCGTGATCCTGACGATCGCGCTGAGCCTTGGCGGCTATCTCGCGAGTCGCGAGGCCACCGAGGCGCCCTCGATCGTCTTCGGCGAGGACGAGACCACCGCCGACCGCGTCGACATCGCGGCATGGGTGACCCGGGTCGACGTCGAGAGTCAGACCGTCGCCATCACGCTGGCCGACGTGCGGCCTCAGGGCTCGCTGGCCCGACCCGACGGGACGTTCACCGACGGCGCGAGACTCGAGACCAACGCGGTGCGCAACGAACCCGTCGACGTGGCTGCGGGTGACTCGTTGCCGAACCTGGAGCAGTCCTTCGCCATGAACGGGGCCGTCACCGACTTCCCGTTCGATCGGTACACGTCGTACCTGTCCCTTCGCATGACGGGTGCCGACGGCACCGAAATCCCACTGTCGGTGACCATCTGGAGCACCGACGCGTTCTTCGTGATCTCTCCGGCCTACGACCCGGAACAAGACGACTGGCTCAACATCGACCTCGACGTGGAACGCAGCACGCCCACGCTGGTGTTCGGGGTCTTCATCATGGTGCTCATGCTCGGGCTCTCGTTCGCCGCCGCACTTGCCGCGTACTACGTGATCCGCCACCGCCAGGGCTTCCACCTCGGCGCCTACGGCTTGATGGCGGCCCTGCTCTTCGCAATGGTGCCGCTGCGCAGCGCGATACCGGGAAACCCGCCGATCGGCTCGGTGATCGACTTCATGGCCTTCTTCATCGCCGAGGCCATCATCTCCATCTCTCTGATCACCAGCGTGGTGGTCGGCTACCGGCATCAGATGCAGATCGACCGCACGGTTCGGTGACCGCGGACGCGCTCGTGCCCGAGTCGACTTCCACTGACGCCGATTACAACTGTGGGCCGGGCAGCCCAGGCGCTCCTACTGTGCGGACATGACCAGTGTCGCGGACCGAATCGAAGCCCCACCCGCAGTCGACCACCCCGTCACGCCACCGAGACCCGAGGGCAATCCCGGGCTGATCGGGCTGCCGCTCATCATCCCGGGCGCCATCGGGCTGGGTGCGACCAACACCGGGCTCGTAAGCGCGTCCGCGGCAGCGATACCCGTCCTCGTCTCTGCGACGGCGATCGGGCTGCTGGTCACCACCATTTGGTCGGCGGCACTGCGGCAGAACGTCAACGCGACGATCTACGGCACGTTCTTCGGCTTCTACGGCAGCTACGGCGTTCTGGCACTTGGCTTCGCTCACGACTGGTTCGGCATCGCCGAGAGTGACGTGCGTCAGACCACCGCCCTGTGGCTGGCCAGCTGGCTGCTGTCGATCGGCCTGCTGACCGCGCTCACGATCCGGCTGCCGTGGCTGTACCCGGCCGTACTGGCCATCGTGGACCTGGCGCTGGTGCTGCTTCTGATCGGCAATCAGACCGGGAGCACCGCGGCGAACCAGGCTGCGGGCTGGCTGATCTTCGCCTTCGCCGGCATCGTCGTCTACTTCTACTTCGCCGCGCTGTGGGAGGAACTCGGAGGCGTTGCGCTGCCGCTGGGCCGCGTCTTGGTCGGGTCGGACTGACTGCTAGCCGCCGAACGTCGTGGTTCCCTCCGGACCCACCTGGAAGCCCCGGGTGGCGCCTGCCAACGTCCCGTAGCAGGCGACTCCGCCGGTGACGGCCATGCAGGTGGAGCCAGACCCGTTGACCCGGTAGCCGACCGGCAGCTGGCGTACGTTGCCCGGGTAGGCCGGGTGGTCGAACTTCGGGTCGTCGGTGCGGCGGATGCCCGCGCCGCCGGGCAGCTGCGCGAACACCTCGTTCTCGCCGGCTGCCACACCGGGAAGCGTTCCGTTGCAACCGATCTCGCCGCCGCTGAACACGACGATCGAACACGTCAGCCCGCCGTCGACGGTGAACACCGGGAACAGGTTCTTGGCTCCGGTACCGACGATGTAGGTATCGTCGCCCACGACGAAGTCGTTGGGGTCCGGAAACCCCTCGGGCAGACCGTCGGTCGCCGGGCCGATGCCGGTGCGGCCGGGGGAGACGACCATCCACTGCGCGGCGGGGCTGCCCTTCGTGCACGCCGTACGCGGTCCCGGGCCAACGGCGCATTCGAAGTCGCCGAACACGAGTTTCTGACCGTCGTGCAGCACCGGGGCGGCGTCACCGGACGCCTTGACGAACCTCGGGTTGGCCGTCGCACGAAGTCCGCGGGCATTGACGTCGGCAGCCAGGACGATCTCGTTGACGCCGATCAACGTCGCGGGCAGCTTCCCGTCGCAGCCGGCGGTGCCCCGAGTTGGCTGTATCGAGCACAGCAGCCCGTCGGGGGTCTGAAAGTAGGCCTCGCCGTCGGCGACGAACGCATCCGGAGCGACCGTCGCGTAACCGCTCAGATCGGGCATCGGAGCCTCGGCCCGGGCGGGCGCGGCCATGGGCGTGGTGACGGTCACCGCCGTCGTGGCGAGGAACGAGGCCAGGAGTACCAGTGCAGATCGCATTGCCTAGCAATGTAGGCGATGCCGGGCGCCAGCCCGAATTCTCGGAGAACGCGTAGTCCTACTCGTGGGCATCGCCGCGCCGGCCCGGCATGCTGATGTCATGGCCTTCACCAAGCCCGCGTCGGACGTACCCGAGGTCGCCGGCGAGACCAACCCGGGACGCGACCGCGCCGTGGACGTCGCCCGGCTTGGCGCCCTAGTGGTCGTCATGTTCGGGCACTGCGCGCTACTGCTCGCGACCATCGACACCCGCGGGCTGCGCATCGGCAACCTGCTCGGCGAGATACCCGATCTCGCCCCGCTCACGTGGGTGGCGCAGATCATGCCGCTGTTCTTCCTCGCGGGTGGCGCCGCGGGCGCCTACGGATGGCGGCCCGGCACGCCCTGGGGCGCCTGGCTCTTCACGCGCGCCCAACGCCTGTGCCGACCGGCGTTCTGGTACCTCGCGGCGTGGACGGTCGGCGTGCTCGTCGTGCGCGTCGTGCTCGGACCGGCGTCCGCGGCGGGCATCGGGCGCGAATCGGTGGCGCTGCTGTGGTTCCTCGGCGTCTACCTGGTCGCCCTGGCGTTCGTACCGGCGCTGATGCGCCTAGGGTCGTGGCGCGGCGTCGCGGCCGCAGTCGTGGGTCTCATCGCCGCCGCGGCGGTCGTCGACGGGATCCGCGTCGCGGTCGGCACACCGTGGGCCGGCGCGGCCAACCTGCTGATCGTCTGGCTCATTCCCGTCGTCATCGGCGTGGGCTACGCCAAGAAGGTGGTGCTACCACGCCCGGCACTGGTGGTGGCGGCTGCCGCTCTGGCCGCCCAGGTGGTCGTCGCGCTGGCGGGACCCTACGAGGTGGCACTGGTGGTGACCGGCGCCGAGCGGATGTCCAACGTGTCACCGCCCACGCTGCTGCTCGCGCTGCACTGCACCTGGATGTCCTGCGCCTTCGTCGCCGCGTCCGGCCCGATCCGGCGATGGGCGAGCCGGCCGCGGGTGTGGCGGGTGGTCGCCACGGGCAACGGCGGAGCAATGACCATCTACCTCTGGCACATCCCGGCGATCGCCGCCGCCACCTTCGCGCTACACGCCGTCGGCCTCGACGCCTACCAGGTCGATGCCCCGGGGTTCTGGGGGCTGCTCGCGTTGCGGGCCGTGGTGTTCGCAGTCGTCATGGCGGCCGCGTTCTGGTTGCTCTCACCGCTGGAACACCGTCGGCTGCCGTGGTGGGACGCCACCAGCACCGCCACCGGGGTCAGGTCGACACTCGCCGGCGTGTTCGTCTGCGCGGCGGGCGTCGCGCTGGTCCTGATGGCCAAGAACGGGCTGACCGGCGTGGACGGGTGGGGGTCGCTGGGATGCTTCCTCGCCGCCGCGGCGGCGGCGCGGGTCAGCATCGGGTCGTCGGCGACTCAGGACTCCAGCCGCGCCCGCACCGCAGCCAGCCGCTGACGGAGTTCCGGCTCGGTGATGATCCCGCGGACCATCAGCGAGTGGGCCAGCGACATCAGCTGACTCTCCGGGTAGGGCAGCGTGGAGTACACGCTCGCCGACAGGGCGTCCTCCTCGTCGCGCCGCTGCGCGAAGTCGGGGGCGGCCGACTCGCACGACGACTTGTCGAGGGCGTCGCAGAGACCGTCGAGACTGGTCTTCCAGGGCGGCACCGGATTCTCGACGCCGTACTTGGCCGCCATCTTCGGCCACACCTGGTCGCGCTCGACGATGCGCTGCAACGTCTCGCTCTCGACGGGCCCGATCTCGCGCGAAGTGCTCACCATTGCTCCCGGCGGTCAGTCGGCGGCGGGATGGACGGCGGGCCGGGTGTCGACGATCACGTTGGACGTGACCCCTGGCTTCGGCAGGGCGACGCCGATGAGACTGTCCCGGGTGACGATCTCGGCGAGCTGATCCTCGGTCCAGCCGTCGGTGCCGTCGGGACGCATCGGCATCACCATGAAGCGGTGCTTCTGGTTGGAGTCCTGAACGCGCACCTCGACGTCGTCGGGCAGGTAGAGACCGAACTCGGCGAGCACCTGCCGCGGCCACCGGACGAGACGGCGACGGTAGTTCGGCGTGCGGTACCACTCCGGCGAGTTGCCGAGAATGGGCCGCGGATAGCACGAACACAGTGCGCAGACGATGACGTTGTGCACCGTGGGGGTGTCCGCCAGGATCGAGAACGCCGTGAAGTCGCTGGGCGTGCCGAAGCCGGTGGGCTCCATCCAGTCGACGCCCACCTCCTTGCTGGCCGTCATCGGCTCGGCCAGGGCGAGGGCCTTGAAGTCGGGGTCGAGCCACGCGCGGGCGACCAGGCGGGCGGCCGGAGCAGGGCCGATGTGTTCGGCGAACTCGGTGAAGCGACGGTGCTCCTCGGCAGTGAAGATGCCCTTCTCGATGCACAGTTCGCGCAGCGCGATCTCGAGCACCTCGAAGTCGGTGATCTCGTCGACCATTGGTTTCACGGTCCGGTCGTGGTCGTGGTCGCCGTGGTCGTGGTCGTGGCTCACGTGCCCTCCTCGTCGTCGCTCTGGCGCGCTCAGGCCGGCCGCAGCCAGCGTTCGGGAATCTCGGTGCGCAGGGAGTCGGCGGCCGTGCCCGTGTAGCCGTGCCACAGGTCGGCCATGGTGAAGCGCACGACGTAGAACCACTCGGGCTTGGCGTCGGGGCGGTCCCACGTCTCGTCCTCGGCTGCCGGGCTCTCATAGGCGACCGCCGCGATCTCGCCGGTCGCGCCGCGGACGTACTCCGGGGTGCGGGTGTAGAACAGCACCGGCAGTTCGCGGACGACGACGGCGTCACCGACGGCGAAGCGCGGTTCACCGGCCATGCCGGCGTAGACCTGCGGGTCGCCCTTGCCGACGGCGTGCAGGTGGTGTGCGTTGCGCTTCACCGCCGAACCGTCGCCTTCGAACTTCGGCTGGGCCTCGGGGCGTTGCCCGTCCAGCCCGCCTGCGTAGCGGTCGGCCACCTCGGCCATGCGTTCGCTCAGCTCGGTCAACCCGATGTGATGCTTCTCGACGAGGATCCGCGCGACCGAGAGCAGCCAGCGCCCGTAGTACGGCAGGCCCAGGTAGACCGCGCGGCCCACGTCGACGTTGCCCATCCGCCGGCGCTCCTCGGAGAGCCAGATGCCCCGCCACGCCAGCACCTCGCAGATGACGTAGGTCATGTGCTCCCACAGCTCGTACTGCTTGTTCTCGTACTTCATGGGAGCGTCGGGTTCCCCGCCGACGTCGTGCACCGGCTTCAGGTACGCGGTGAGCCGTGCGTGATCGAGCAGATCGGGCGTGGGAGCGTCCGGCAGTTCGGGATAGGCCGACTCGAGCCGGGCGACCAGGTCGAGTTGAGCGGCACGTTCTGCGGCAGTACTCATGGAGTCCCCGTTCCACACTGGCTGGCGGGCCAAATCTAGATCAACCGAGAGCCGAGGCGGGCGGAATCGGCCGAATCCGTGCCCGCGCGGACCCGTCGGAGCCGTTCGGTAGGGTCGCCGCGTGACTTCGACCCCGCCCGTCAAGACCGTAAACGCCCGTCTCGCTGCGGAACTCGCCGTGGGGGAGACCCAGGTGGCAGCCGCGGTCCGGTTGCTCGACGAGGGTTCGACCGTCCCGTTCATCGCGCGCTACCGCAAGGAGGTCACCGGCAGCCTCGACGACGGCCAACTCCGGACCCTGGAGGAGCGCCTCGGCTATCTGCGGGAACTCGATGCCCGCCGGGTGGCGGTGCTGGCGTCGATCGAGGAGCAGGGCAAGCTCACCGACGAGCTGCGGGCGGCGCTGCTGACCGCCGACACCAAGTCGCTGGTGGAGGACATCTACCTGCCGTACAAGCCCAAGCGCAGGACGAAGGCCCAGATCGCCCGGGAGGCAGGTCTCGAGCCGCTGGCCGACCGCCTGCTCGCCGACCCGACGCTCGTCCCGAACGACGTGGCGGCGGAGTTCCTGGGCGACGACGTGGCCTACGCCGCGGCGGCCCTCGACGGAGCGCGCCAGATCGTCATCGAGCGTGCCGCCGAGAACGCCGAACTCGTCGGCGCGATCCGCGCGAAGTTCTGGGCCGACGGCACGTTGCGCACGGCGCCGTCGTCGGAGGAGGTGGGCAAGAGCGCCGCGGCGCAGAAGTTTCGCGACTACTTCGACTACTCCGAGCCGCTGGACAAGATGCCGTCACACCGCGTGCTCGCCGTGATGCGCGGCGAGAAGGAGCAGGTGCTGGCGCTGACCTTCGACGGCGGCGACGACGAGCCCTACCAGGTGCTGGTCGCCCAGGCGCTCGGCGTCGACCTCAGTGCGCCAGGCGCCGCGACGCCGTGGCTGGCCACCACCGTCCGCTTCGCGTGGCGGGTCAAGCTCATGGTCTCGGCCTCGGTCGACGCCCGGATCAAGCTGCGGCAGCGAGCCGAGCAGGACGCGGTGGCGGTCTTCGCCCGCAACCTGAAGGACCTGCTGCTCGCTGCGCCGGCAGGCACCCGCACGACGCTGGGTCTGGACCCCGGCTTCCGGACCGGAGTGAAGGTCGCCGTCGTCGACGGCACCGGCAAGGTGGTCGACACCTGCGCGGTGTTCCCGCACCAGCCGCAGAAGCAGTGGGACGCCGCGAAGGCGACGCTAGCCGCGCTCGTCGCTCGCCACGGCGTCGAGCTGATCGCCATCGGCAACGGCACGGCGTCGCGCGAAACCGACGCGCTGGCAACCGAACTCATCGCCGACATCCGATCGGCCGGCGCCACCGCGCCCGCCAAGGCCATCGTCAGCGAGGCCGGAGCGTCGGTGTACTCCGCATCGTCGTATGCCGCACACGAACTGCCGGACCTCGACGTCACCATCCGCGGGGCGGTGTCGATCGCGCGCCGCCTGCAGGACCCGCTCGCCGAACTCGTCAAGATCGATCCGAAGTCCATCGGCGTGGGTCAGTATCAGCACGACGTGACGCCCGGCATCCTGGCGCGCAGCCTCGACGCGGTCGTCGAGGACGCCGTGAACGCGGTCGGAGTCGACCTGAACACCGCGTCGGTGCCGCTGCTGGCCCGCGTCTCGGGCGTGACGGACACCCTGGCCGAGGCCATCGTCGCGCACCGGGAGAAGGCAGGGCGATTCGACAGCCGCAAGGCGCTGCTGCAGGTTCCCCGGCTGGGACCCAAGGCATTCGAGCAGTGCGCGGGCTTCCTGCGAATCAACGGCGGCACCGACCCCCTCGACGCCTCGGGCGTGCACCCCGAGGCATACCCGGTGGTGCGGCGGATCCTGGACCGCTCGGGCGTGACACTCGCCGAACTGATCGGCGACGAGCGGTCGCTGCGGTCGCTGCGGCCCGCCGACTTCGCCGACGACCGCTTCGGCATCCCGACGGTCACCGACATCCTCGCCGAACTCGAGAAGCCGGGACGCGACCCGCGGCCGGCGTTCACCACGGCCACGTTCGCCGCCGGCGTGGAGAAGGTGTCCGACCTGAAGCCGGGGATGATCCTCGAAGGCGTGGTCACCAACGTCGCGGCCTTCGGCGCGTTCGTCGACGTGGGCGTGCACCAGGACGGCCTCGTCCACGTCTCGGCGATGTCGGATCGCTACGTCTCCGACCCGCACGAGGTGGTGAAGTCGGGTCAGGTGGTCAAGGTCAAGGTCCTCGAGGTGGACGTCGACCGGCAACGCATCGGCCTGAGCCTGCGGCTGAACGACACCCCGCAGCGCGAGCAGGGCAAGCGCCCCGACCGCGGTGGACAGCCCCGCCGCGACCGGCCGCAGGCTGCGGGAGAGCGCCGCAACCCCAAGGCCGGCAACGACTCTCGGAAGAGCGCGCCCGCCGCATCGGGGGCGATGGCCCAGGCGCTGCGCGACGCCGGCTTCGGTCGGTGACCGCTAGCGGCTGATCGGGGACGCCGACAGCGGACGCTTGCGCACCACCTGCGGCCACCAGAACCACCGACCCAGCAGGGCCGCGATGGCCGGCGTCATGAACGCCCGGATGACCAGGGTGTCGAACAGCAGACCGAGCCCGATCGTCGTACCGACCTGCGCCACCACGGTCATCTCGCTGACCATCATCGCCATCATGGTGAAGGCGAACACGAGGCCGGCGGCGGTGACCACGGAGCCGGTTCCGCCCATCGCCCGGATGATCCCGGTGTTGATCCCGGCGTGCAGTTCCTCCTTGAGACGCGCCACCAACAGCAGGTTGTAGTCCGCGCCCACCGCCAGCAGCACGATGACCGCCATCGCCATCACCATGAAGTGCAGCGGGATTCCGAGCACGTGCTGCCACACCAGCACCGACAGCCCGAACGACGCGCCAAGCGACACCACGACGGTGCCGACGATGACCGCGGCCGCCACCAGGCTCCGGGTGATCAGCAGCATGATGATGAAGATCAGCGTCAGCGCCGAGATCCCGGCGATCAGCATGTCGTAGCCGTTGCCGTCCCGCATGTCCTTGAACGCCGACGCGGTACCGCCGAGGTACACCTTCGAGCCCTCGAGCGGCGTGCCCTTGATGGCCTCCTTGGCGGCCAGCTTGATCGCATCGATGCGCTCGATGCCACTGGCAGACAACGGATCACCCTCGTGGGAGATGATGAACCGCACCGACCTGCCGTCGGGTGAGATGAAGCTCTCCATGCCGCGCTTGAAGTCCTCGTTGTCGAAGATCTCCGGCGGCAGGTAGAAGGTGTCGTCGTTCCAGGAGTCGTTGAACGCGTCGCTCATCGCCGTCTGGTTCTCCGACGCCGCGGCCTGCTGGTCCTGCACGCCACTCTGGGTGGCCTGCATCTTGAGCATCATGTCGCGCTGGTTGCGCATCGACTCGATCTGTCCGGGCAGCAGCGCCTCGAGCTGAGGCAGCAGCGTGGCGAGCCGCTCGAGCGTGGGCACCAGCATCTGAATGTCCTCGGTCGTGGTGTTCACGCCGTCGAGGAGGTCGAAGATCGACCGCATCGCCCAGCAGACCGGGATGTCGTAGCAGTGCGGTTCCCAATAGAAGTAGTTGCGGATGGGGCGGAAGAAGTCGTCGAAGTTGGAGATGGAGTCCCGGATCTCGGCGACGTCGACCGCCATCTGCTTGGTCTTGACGACCATCTCCTGGGTCACCGCGTTCATCTGGCCCATCAGCGACGACATCTTGGTCATCGTGTCAATGGTGTTCTGCATCTCGTCGGCCTGAACCAGCATGTCGGCCATCCGGTCCTGGCTGTACTTGCGATTGAGGTCCTGGCTGATCCCGGACAGGCCCATCTGCGCGGGGATGGTGCTGAACTCGATCGGCTTGCCGTCGGGCCGGGTGATGGCCTGGACGCTCCCGATGCCCTCGACCCTGAACACGGCCTTGGCGATCTTGTCGATCACCAGGAAGTCCGCGGAGTTGCGCAGGTCCCGGTCGCTCTCGACCAACAGCAACTCGGGGTTCATCCGCGCGGGGTCGAAGTGCCGTTCGGCGGCGGCGAAGCCCTGGTTCGCAGGCAGATCGGTGGGCAGGTAGTTGCGGTCGTTGTAGTTGGGTTCGTACCCGGGCAGGGTGAGCAGTCCGATCAGGGACAGGGCCACCGTTCCGATCAGCACCGGACCGGGCCACCGCACGATGACCGCCCCGATCTTGCGCCACCCGCGGATGCGCATGGCGCGCTTGGGTTCCAACCACCCGAACCGGCTGGTGACCGTGATCAGTGCGGGCCCCAGCGTCAACGCGACCAACACCGCGATCGTCATGCCGACAGCCAGCGGGATGCCCAAGGACTGGAAGTACGGCAGGCGGGTGAACGACAGGCAGAACGTCGCGCCGGCGATCGTCATGCCCGAGCCGAGCACCACGTGGGCCGTGCCATGAAACATGGTGTAGTACGCGGACTCCCGGTCCTCGCCCATCGTGCGGGCTTCCTGATACCGGCCGATCAGGAAGATCGCGTAGTCCGTGGTCGCGGCGATCGCGAGCGTCACCAACAGCTGGGTGGCGAACGTCGAGAGCCCGATGAGGTCGTGATAGCCGAGGAAGGCCACGACGCCACGCGATGCCGCAAGGCCCAGCACCACCAGCACCAACGTCAGGAACACCGTCCGCAGCGACCGGTACACCAGCAGCAGCATCGAGATGATGACGCCAAAAGTCGCCAGCTCGATGATGCGGACGCTGCGGTCACCCGCGATCTGCTGGTCGGCGGCCAGTGCCGAGCCGCCGGTCACGTGCACGGTGACGCCCGGCGGGGGAGTGAGCCCCTCGACGATGCCCTGGATCGCCTCGACCGATTCGTTGGCCAGCGCCTCGCCCTGGTTGCCCGCGAGGTACACCTGGACGTAGGCGGCCTTCAGGTCGTCGCTCTGCGCCCCGGCTTCGGTGAGGGGATCGCCCCAGAAGTCCTGCACGTGTTCGACGTGCTGGTCGTCGGCCTCGAGCCGGGCGACCATGTCGTTGTAGAAGCGGTGCGCCTCGTCGCCGAGGGGCATGTCGCCCTCGAGCACGATCATCGCGGAGCTGTCGGACTTGAACTCCTCGAACACCGTGCCGACGCGCTTCATCGCGATCACCGACGGTGCGTCGGCGGGGCTCATGGAGACCGACTGCATCTGGCCGACGACCTCGAGCTGCGGCACCGTCAGGTTCAGTGCGGCGACGAGCAGGACCCACCCGATGATGATCGGAACCGCCAGCCTGCGGATCCACTTCGCCAGGCCGGAGCGGTGCGGGTGGGTGCTCGACGGAATCGGGTCGGTGATCCCGGTGGTCATCGGTGCGTCACCGGTCGCGACTCCTCACTCGGCAGCGTTAGGACAGCCTTACTCGATCGCCTTAGTAAAGCAGACTAGGTATCCCGGGTGCGACCGTTGCTGAGCGGGTTCTCAGGTTTTCTGCGGTCGACCAATCCGGGATGGCGACGGGCCGCGGCGACCTAGGCTCCAGCCATGCCGACCGATCGCGCCGCCCTGGTGGCGGGCAGCATCCGCCTCGCGAGCGGAGTGTCCTTCCTCGTCGACCCACTGCGAGCGAACCGGCTGTGGGGTGAGCCCGACGATCCAGGCCCGTCGGCGCGCCTGCTGCTGCGGTCGATGGGCTACCGCGACGCGTTGATCGGTGGCCTGCTGCTGGCCGCGGCGCTGCGCGGTGACGACACGCGCGGCTGGTTCCTCGCCTCCGGCGGCGCGGACGCGGCCGATCTGCTCGGCGGCATGAGCGTGCACCACGACCTCAAGCGTGGCCAGCAGGTCATCGGCTTGGGCGGCGCCGTGGTCGGCATCGGCGTCGGGTTGTGGGGCGCGCTGCGCGGCAGGCCGCGTTCGGACGTCTAGGGTCGGGCCATGCGTTTCGCCATCATCTGCGTCGGCGTGGTCGTCGCCCTGTTCGGCCTGCTGTTCACGCTGCAGGGCATCGGCGTGGTCGGCGGCAGCCCCATGAGCAACACGACGACGTGGACGGTCCTCGGCCCGATCATCGCGCTGATCGGCGTCGCGCTGGCCGTGGGCGGTTGGCGCACCCGCCGCAACTAGTCGGCGGCGGTCTGCCGGACGTCCATGTCGGCCGCGAACCGCGCCACGTGACCCAGCGACCGCTCCAACCGGTCCATCACGATCTCCGGCCCCAGGGCCGCGTCGTCGCCGTCCTCGACGAGGTCGCGGCAGGCGGTGACGATCGTCGTCGAGAACAGGGCGACCGCGAGGTCGAGATCCCCATCGTCGGGTGCGACGCCCATCTTGCGGGCCAGCGCCTCGACCGCCGCCGGGCAGCGATAGTCGATCGCGGCCTGCCGCAACGTGTCCGAGGAGTTGACGATGCGCAGGATCAGTGCGATGCGGTCGGTGGTCAGTCCCTCCAGCGAGCGGCGCGACACGCCGTCCAGCACCGCCATGTGCGCAGCCCGCAACGCCTCCATCGGACCGAGGTCCTCGGGAAGCGAATCCAGTTGCACGACGATCTCGTTGGCGAGGTCGTCGAGCACCGCGATGAACACGGCGTCCTTGGTCGCGAAGTAGCGGCTGAAGGTTCGGGTCGAGATCTCCGCGGCCGCCGAGATCTGTTCGACCGTGGTGTTCTCGTAGCCCTGTTCCAGGCAGAGGCGCACCGCGGCGTCGACCAGCATGCGGCGGGTGTTTCGCTTCTTCCGCTCGCGCAGGCTCGGCCTTGGCTCGGCGGACCAGTCGGACACGCCGGGAAGCCTACCGGCCAGGCGACGGTTGCTGGCGATCGTGAACGATTCGTCACGGATCGCTTCTGCTACGTCAGCAGACCCTGCTCGATCAGCCAGTCCCTGGCGACCAGCGCCGGATCCTCGCCGTCGTTGTCGACCTTCGCGTTGAGGGTCAGCATCACCTCGTTGGTCATCCGGGGATTGAGCTGGCCGAAGATCTCCGCGAGTTCGGGATGCGCCTCGAGCACTTCGGTCCGGATCACCTCGGTGAGGTTGTACAGCGGGAAGAACTGGCGGTCGTCTTCGAGCACGCGCAGGTTCAACGCGGGAATCCGGCCATCGGTGGTGAACACCTCGCCGAAGTTGCAGTCCCCGTTGGCCGTTGCGGTGTAGATGACGCCGGTGTCGAGGTTGGTCACCCGGCCGAGGTCTTCGCGCGTCAAGCCGTAGGTGGCCAGCATGGGGACGAAACCGTCGTTGCGGCTGGCGAACTCACTCTCGACGCAGAACGTCAACTCCTGCTTGGGAAGTCGCTCGAGATCGGACAGCTTGGTCACCCCGAGCCGCTCCGCCTCGGACTCGCGGATCGCGAACGCGTAGGTGTTGTTCATCGGCGCAGGCGGCAGCCACGTCAGGTCGTTCGCCCGGTCCGCCTCGTTGACCGCCTGCCACTGGGCTTGGGCACCCTTCACGGGCTGCTCGTTGCCGAGATAGTTGATCCAGCCGGTGCCGGTGTACTCGGGCGAGACGTCGGCGTTGCCGTCGAGCATCGCTTGCCGGACGCCGAAGCTACCCGGCGTGTTTGTCAGGTTGGTGACGTCTGCGCCCGCGGCAGCCAACACGATCGACACCATGTTGCCGAGGATGAGCTGCTCGGTGAAGTCCTTGGCGATGACCGTGATCTTCGCCCCGTCGAGCGAGTCGTAGTGCTGGATCGCGCCGGGGCGCGCCTCGAGTACGGCGCCGCTTGCCGAGCGCAGGCCGCACCCCGCGAGGGCGGTCGACGCGATGGCCAGCCCGGCGAGCACGGCGGTGGTGCGACGCAACGTGATCACTTCAGTCCCTTCGGCGATGCGACCATCTCGACCACGCGCGCCAGCCAGTCGATGGCCAGCGCCAGAGCGGCGACGAGGATGGCACCGACGACCAACGTGGTGCTCTGCTGCAACTTGATGCCCGTGGTGATCAGCTGGCCGAGTCCGCCCGCACCGGTGAAGGAGGCCAATGCCGCGGTGCCGACGATGAGCACCAGCGCGGTGCGCACACCCGCGATGATCACGGGCAGGGCGAGTGGGAGTTCGACCCGCCTGAGCGTGGAGAACGCCGACATGCCCATGCCGCGCGCCGCCTCGACCAGCTTGCGGTCCACGCCGTCGAGACCGACGACGGTGTTGGCGATGATGGGCAACGCGCCATAGACGGTGAGAGCGGCCACGGCGCCGGTCGCGCCGATGCCGAATAGGACCGCGCCCAGTGCGATCAGACCGATCGCCGGCGCGGCCTGGCCGAAGCCCGCGACGGTGATGATGGGCTTGGAGAACCGCCGCATCGAGCCGCGGGTCAGCAAGACGCCCACCGGGATCGCGATCAGGCAGGTCAGCACAGTGGCGGCGAGGCTCACGACCATGTGCTGGCGCAGCAGCGTCAGGAGCTCGGGGACGGCCAGCGAGCGCTTCTCCGACTCCGACACGTTGGCGGCGTGCACGTAGAGCAGCGCGCCGACGACTGCGACCACGCACAGCGTCGGCTGCAGGATCCAGCGGAGCCGTCCCGGCCGGGCGATGCCGGCGGCGGGGACGTCAGTGGTGACGATCGCGGGAAGCGCCGACGTCACGAGCCCTCCCGCGCCGGAGCACCGCGCAGGTCGGCCATCGCGTCCATGATCGTCTCGACGCGAATCGCGCCCTGGTAGACGTTGCGCCGGCCCGTCACGACGACGACGCCGTGCGAGGACGTGAGCATCAGATCGAGCGCGTCGTTCAGCGTCGAGGCGAGGCTGACGACTTCGAGGCCCTCGTCGCGGGACACGTCGGCAAGCGCGTTCGGTGCGGCGAGTTCGTCCAGGGACAGCCACCGCTGCGGGCGATCCTGCTCGTCGAGCACGATGACGTGCTGACGGCTGATCGCCTCCGCGGCACGAATGGCCGCGGTGGGATCGCCGCCGACGTGGGCGACCGCCGCTTCGTGCAGTTCGACGTCGCGGACCCGGGTCAACGTGAGTTGCTTGAGCGCGGCGCCGTGACCGACGAAGCCGCGCACGAAGTCGTTGGCCGGGTTGCCGAGGATCTCCTCGGGTGTGTCGTACTGGACGATCTTCGAGCCCTGGTCGAGGATCGCGATCTTGTCGCCGAGCTTCACTGCCTCGTCGAAGTCGTGCGTGACGAACACGATCGTCTTGCGGAGTTCCTCCTGCAGGCGCAACAGTTCGTCCTGCAGCCGCTGGCGGGTGATCGGGTCGACCGCGCCGAACGGCTCGTCCATGAGGAGGACCGGCGGGTCCGCGGCCAGCGCCCGGGCCACGCCGACGCGCTGCTGCTGGCCGCCGGAGAGTTCGCGTGGATAGCGGTCGCGGTACTTGGCCGGCTCGAGGTTGACCAGTTCGAGCAGTTCGTCGATGCGCGCCGAGATCCGCTTCTTGTCCCACTTGAGCAGACGCGGAACGATCGCGATGTTGTCGCCGACGGTCAGGTGCGGGAACAGGCCGGCACCCTGGATGACGTACCCGATGTGCCTGCGCAACTCGTCGGGGTCGCGCTGGGTGACGTCGTCGTCGCCGATGAAGATGCGCCCGCTGGTGGGTTCGATCAGACGGTTGATCATCTTCATGGTCGTGGTCTTGCCGCAACCCGACGGGCCGACCAGCATCACGATCTCGCCGGCCGGGATCTCCAGGGTCACGTTGTCCACTGCCGCGGCGCTCTTGGCGTCGTAGCGCTTGGTGACGCCGTCGAGCAGGATGCGCGCGCCGCCGGAGCGGCCGGCGTCCTGCGTGGCGCCGGAGTCGATGGTCGCTGAATCAGACAAGGATTCCCCTAGGGGTGGTGAGCCGGGTGACGAAGTTCAGGACGGTGTCGAGGACGACGGCGAGAATGAGGATGCCGACGGTGCCTGCGACGATCGAGTTCGTGGCGTTGGCACCGCCGGTACGGGAGATACCCGAGAAGATGTAGCCGCCGAGGCCGGGACCGAGCGCGTAGGCGGCGATCGCGGCGATGCCCATCAGCATCTGCGCCGAGATCCGGACGCCGGTCATGATGACCGGCCATGCCAGGGGGAGTTCCAGCCGAACCAGGGTGGTGACCCGGCTCATGCCCATGCCCCTGGCCGACTCGATCAGGGTGCGGTCGACTCCGTTGAGTCCGACCAGGACGTTGCGCAGTATCGGCAGGAACCCGAAGAACACCAGCATGATCACCGAGGGCAGGACGCCGATTCCCACGATGCCGACCAGCACGCCCAGCAGCGCATAGGACGGGATGGTCAGGCCGATTGAGGTGAAGGAGTTGCCGACGGCCAGGCCCCATCTGGAGCGGTAGATCAGGACGCCGACCAGGACTGCGGCCAGGGTCGCCAGGAGCAGCGTCTGAACCACCAGGCTCATGTGCTGATAGGCGAGGAAGGACAGCACCGACCAGCGGTCTCGTACGAAGTCCACGAACCCCATCAAGTACCGCGCCTCTCCGTACCGGGTGCTTCGGTGCCCGCCGAATGTACCCCGGTGAAACGTTTGGCAAACGGAAGTTCGCCGGGCGCAGCAAATCGGGGGAGGCGGGCGCCGGGCCGGGGGCGGGCTAGATCGCGGCGGGTGGCGGTGCAGGGACCAGGTCGGGGGCGGGTGCGGGGACCGCTTCGGGCGGGCCGGGGAAGGTTCACCGGTGGGGCGGGCACGTTGAGGGGCGGCGCGCTCAGCGGGTCGGGCGCCGGCGGCGCGAACCCGGCGTTCACGACGTCCGCGGGGGGCGGCGGAGGTGGAGGCGGGGCGAACGGGTCGAGCGGCGGGGGCGGCGGTGCGTCCGGTGGCGCTGGAGGTCCGGCGAGCGCCTCGGCGGGCAGGTACATGTGCTTGGTGAACTGCGACTGGAAGGCCCCGCCGCCGCCGACCTTGACGCCGCCGCCCTCGCCGGAGGAGACCGGTGTGCCGTCGGGCAGCGTCACCGCGGTGTGGCCGGAGTTCCAGCCGATGTTCAGTGCGCCCGGTTCGGAGCCGTACCGGAACCCGCGGGCCAGCAGAGCCGATTCCTGATTGCCGGTGTTGAACCGATCGCCGTAGACGGGTCGGCCGGTTGCCGCGTTGGACACCCAGGACGCCAGTCCGGAGCAATCCGTGCCTGCGGGCGAGTCGCCACCCGTCACGTACGGCGTCCCCGAGACCTGATTGACGAGTGTCAACAGCGTTGCGGTCGCGAATCCAATCATGTCGCCGGACGCTAGCAACGGGTTTTAGCTAGGGCCAAAATATGTGGCAGCGGTCACGTTTGATTCAGGTCATGGTGTGGGTCTCAGAAGACGTTGAGCGCGTTGCGATTTCACACGGGTTGGAGAACGCGCATTCGGGTCGCGTTCGCCAGGGCCGATTTCGGTGCCGGTGGCGTATGGGGAGAGTCGAGATATAAGACAGCACAAGCCTTTTGCACTTCTTGCAAGCGTGACCCACTGTCACGTTCGCGCCCGAGCGTGACTCCAGCGTCACGTTCGCGCCCGAGATCCCATGACGCGCATGCCGGCCCTCAGCGATGGACGCCCATGCCCCCGTCGACGTGAATGGTCTGTGCGGTGACGTAGCCGGCATCGTCGCTGATAAGGAATGCGACCACCGCGCCGATGTCCTCGCAGGTACGACCGACGCGACGCAGCGGCACGGAGCGAACGGCTCGCTCGAAGTCCTTGGGAGCCAATTGTTCCCAAGCCTGGACACCCTCGGAGTCCGCGAACGGACAGACGACGTTGACCCTGATGTCGTCGCGCCCCCACTCCAGGGCGGCGGCCTTCGACATGCCGCGCACTGCTTCCTTCGCGCCGGCGTAGGCCGCGAACCGGGCTTGCCCGCCGGTGCCGGACGCCGATCCGAGGTTGACGATCGACCCGCCACCGGCAGCCGCCATCACCGGATGCACGGCCTGCATGAGGAAGAAGGTGGCCCGCGGTGCGGTGTCGAACACCAGGTCGTAGTCGTCGACGGTGACGTCGACGAGCGCCTTGGGTTCATTGGTGGCCACGGCGTTGTTGATCAGCGCGTCGATGCGGCCGTGCGCCGCGAGCGCCGCCTCGACGACGAGCCGGGGGCTGTCCGGATCGCGGAGGTCGATCACGGCCGAATCCATGTCCAACCCGTCGGCTGCGAAACCCTCGGACGTGGCCGCGAGCCCGTCGTCGTCGCGGTCGACGCCGAGTACGCGCGCGCCACGGCTAAGCAGGGCGCGGGCAATGCCCCGCCCGACGCCGCGGGCAGCTCCGGTGACGATGGCCGTCTTGCCGTCCAGTGAGAGTGGGTGCGAGAAGCCCGTCATGGCGACAAGCTACCCGGCCGCCCGGCTAGGTTCGGCGGATGACGCGCGGCCGCACGTGGTGGACCCGCAGTGCCGACTGCGTGCTCGCCGAGGACGTGCCCGCGCCCCCTGAAGTCGTCCGCGACTTCTACGTCGACCTCTGCAACATCCGCGAAGTCCACCCGCTGGTCGTGTCGGTCCGCCCGACCGATCGGGTTCGGCGCCGCGACGGCTACGTGCAGAGCTATCGGGTGCGCGACCGCATCCGGCTGGGCCACCTCACCGTGGGGGTCACCTACACCGCCACCCTGACCGTTCCCGATGCCGGCGACGTGCTCACCGAGGCGCGCCAGTTCCCCTACGTGCGCCTCGACGGCGTCGTGTCGTTCGAGCCGAGCGCCGGAGGTACCCGGGTCACCGAGCGTCTTCGCGTGGTGGCGCCCGCACCGTTGGCCTCGGTCACCGTTCGTCAGGCCACGGCCGCCCACGTCGAGATGCTCGCCGGCATCCGGCGTCGTTTTGCTCAGCCGACCGGTCGATAGGCTCCGGCGGCGCGGAACCGCTGCGAGCCAGTTCCTTTCAAGATTGGGCCGACGACGCCGGGCTGCGTTGGTTCTTTACAGATCGCCTCCTTAATGTCACGCTCTTGGTAGTGTCGGGAAGCCCACGACAACCCCGGGAGCGAATGTGGCGAGCACTGGAACGTACGGCGTCGGTGGTGCACGGGCGGGTGCCCCGATCACCAGCAGGCTGGGCAAGTACCAACTCCGGGTGACGGCGCTCAACGCCACCGAGGTGGTGGCGCACGCCGGTGGATGGCTCGTCGACCGCGCCATGGCGGGCTGGGACGTCTCGGTCGTGCTGACCGAGGACTGCGACCCGCTACCCCTGCGGATCCTCGGCATGCACGCCGACCTGCCAGACGCAGACGACGACTCGATCGCGCCGCTGCGGTCGCAGTCGGTCGCGGTGTCGGCAGCGGCGATCGCGACCGATGAGGAGCTGCGCACCGCCGTCACCCGCACCGCCAAGCGAGGCCTCGCCGAGGTGATCGTCTGGGGTGACGCGGACGCCGCCCTGGTGCCGGGTCTCGAACCCGTCGTGCACGTCCTCAGCTCCGCGGCGCGCGCCTTCAAGACACGCGCTCTGATGGCAGCCCGAACGTGCCTCGACGTCGCACCCACCGAGACCTTCCGGTACCGCACCACGGCGGTACTGGCCGACTACCGAGACCTCACGCCCTCGGCTGCGACGCTCTTGGCCCAGCGGTAGTCGGCCTTGCCCGCGGGCGAGCGGACGATGGCCTCGGCCCGGACGAACGCCTTCGGGATCTTGTAGCGCGCGATCGACGTGCGGCAGGTCGCTACGAGCTCCTCGTCGGTGGCCGAAGCGCCCTCGGCGAACTGCACGACCGCGACCACCTCACTGCCCCAGCGCTCCGAAGGCCTTCCGACGACCACCACGTCGTACACGGCCGGGTGCGCCGCGATGGCCCGCTCGACCTCCTCCACGAAGATCTTCTCGCCACCGGAGTTGATGGTCACCGAGTCGCGGCCCAGCAGCTCGATGCGCCCGTCGTCGAGCACGTTGGCGCGGTCACCGGGCACCGACCAGCGCACGCCGTCGATGGTGGGGAACGTGCGGGCGGTCTTCTCGGCGTCACCGAGGTAGCCGAGCGGGATCAGATCCCGGCGGGCCAGCCAGCCCTTGCCCTCACCCGGTCGGAGTACGCGGTCGAGGTCGGCCGACACCACGGCGGTGTCGAACTGCGGGGTGAACGTCGCAGGCGTGGCCTCGGCGCCCGCGGCATTGAACGTGCTCATCTGCGCGCCCGACTCCGACGCCCCGACGGCGTCCATCACCATGATGTTCGGCAGGGCGGCGAGGATGCGCGCACGGACCGTCGGCGACATCGGCGCTCCGCCGTTGGAGATGGTCACCAACCCCGACAGGTCGTAGTCGCCCGCCTCGATCTCCTCGACCAGCGGCCGCGCGATCGCGTCGCCCACGACGGGGATGCTCAGCACCCGCTCCCGCTCGGCCAACCGGAGCACCTCGGCGGGTCGCATGCGCTCGACGTCGTCGGGGATCACGACGCGTCCGCCCATCGTGACCATGTTGAACGTGGCCCACTGGGCGGCACCGTGCATCAGCGGCGGGATCATCAGGATCGACATCGCCCCGGGGGACGCGCCGGCCTTGGCGGCGAGTTCCTCGTAGGACGCCAGCGGCTGTTCGCTGCCCCAGGGCCGTCCGCCCATCGAGGACAGGAAGATGTCGTGCTGGCGCCACAGCACGCCCTTCGGCATGCCCGTGGTCCCGCCGGTGTAGAGGATGTAGAGGTCGTCGCCCGTGGGCGTCGGCATACCGCTCGCCGGCGGCGGTGTGGTGACGACGGACTCGAAGTCGACTGCGCCGGGCAGCAATTCGTGTCCAGAGTCGTCGGCGACCTGGATCAGCACCGTCAGGTGGGGCAGCCGGTCCCGGATGGCGGCGACCCGCGGCGCGAACTCCGAGGGGTAGACCAGCGCACGCGACTTCGAGTCGGTGAGCAGGTAGAGCAGTTCCTCCTCGACGTAGCGGTAGCTGACGTTGAACGGTGCGACCCGCGCGCGGAACCCGCCGATCATGGCTTCGAGGTACTCGTTGCCGTTGCGCAGATAGATGCCGAGGTGGTCCTGCCCGGACTCGTGGCCGGCCAGGCCGTCGCGTTCGGTGTGGCAACCCAAGCCGACGGACGCCAAGTAATGGGCGAAGCCGTCGACGCGGGCGTCGACCTCGGCGTAGGTCATCCGGCGGTCGCGCCATACAAGGAACGTCTCGTCGGGAATGGACTTCGCGACCGACCCGAAGACGTCGGACAGGTTGAACTTCACGTCACCGCTCACAGCCGATGACCATACAGCTCTAGACGGTATGTATGGCCGAGGTCGGCGAGATCACCACGGGAAGAACCCAGCGCCGGTGAGTACTCCGGGCTGCCATCCACGCGCGCCGAGGCACACCATCGGTCGACCGTCGGGGGACTGCGCCGCCCCTTCCGGAACGCTGCACGGTGCACCGATCTGCTGTTCGCCGTGCAACGGTTCCGAGGCCACCCAGAACCCGGTGTAGACCGGCGGCCACTGGTTGGGGATGTAGTGGCACATCAGAGCCTGACCACCCCGGCCGCGACCGAAGATGAACCGCTCGTAGTTGTCACACGGGCCGGCCAGGGCAGCGTCGTACCGCATACCCGGAACGTCGGTGGGGTAGCGCCCCGGCTCGTCGGAGAAGTCGTTGCTCGGATCGGCGCCTGCGGCCGGCGCCAGCCCGATCGCGGCGGCCACCACTGCGGCGGCAATCGTCAGTTCGCGAATCATTGTGGTGCCCTCCTCGACGTCGTGGCAAAGCCTAACGGGTGCGCCTCGGGCGTCGAGCGGTTTCGCTCCGGTCAGGCCGGGGTCGAACGGGACCGGGTCACTCGGACGCGGCGTCGAGCACGCTCACGGCGATGCCGTACGGCAGGAAGCGGACCCGCCGCGTCGGGTCGGTGTTGTTCTTGTTGGCGCGCAACGCGTCCAGTTCGGTCGGGTAGACCTCTTCGATGTGCGCGCCGCCCTGGGCGTCGACGGTGTAGATCGACCACACCCCGTCGCCCTTCTCACCGGTCGTCTCCGGTTCGGCCTTCGGGCGCGACGTCTGGGTGAGGTCGCCGAGCAGCGTCGCCCAGCCGGCACCCCTGCTGATCTTGTCGACCGCGTCGCGCAAACCCTCGCCGGCCTCGCGAATGGCCCGGTCGAAGTCCTCGGGGTCGATTCCGAACGGTCCGTTCTGGCTCATCGCCATCCTCCTCGTACTGGTCGACCCCGGCTGGTGCGGGCGACCCCACCAGTGTGCGCGTGAAACGGACGGTTCGCCACGATCGGCCGTCGGACCTCACGTGCCTGGGCGACGATGTGTCGGTGTCGGAACCGCCTGCCTCAGCTGCCCCCGCTCCTGGAACCCCCGCACGCGGCGACCTGCTGGCCGCCGTCGACCGCTCGCCGCAGGCCGCGGCAGCCCACGACCGTTCGGCATGGGTGGGGCTGTTCGCGGACGACGGCCAGATCGAGGACCCCGTCGGATCGGCGCCGCACCGCGGCCACGACCGCATCGGACGGTTCTACGACACATTCATCGGCCCGCGCGACATCGCGTTCGGCCGCAGTGTCGACGTCGTGCACGGCTTCACCGTGGTGCGCGACCTGACGCTGCACGTCACCATGGGCGCCGAGCTGACCATGGCCATTCCGGCCTACCTGCGCTACGACCTGACGCCCGTTCGGGACGGCTACGCGATCACCCGGCTGCGGGCGCACTGGGAACTGCCCTCGATGGTCCTCGAGTTCGCACGCGGCGGCATCGCGTCGGTACGGCCGGGCCTCGGCCTCGGGCGCGGACTGCTGCGCAACCAGGGACCCGCCGGCGCCGTCGGATTCGCCTCGGGGTTCCGGCGCGCGGGCGCCGGGCGGCGTCGCCAGGTGACCGACCTGCTCGACGACGCGTGCGCGGGCAACGAAGTCGCGGTCCGGCGACGGCTGTCCGGCGGGGTGCCCGTGACGGTCGGCGACGCAGACCGGATCACCGCGTCGGATCTGGCGGCCCGGTTGCGCGGCGGACGGTGGCAGAAGGCGATCGCCGCGGGCAGCACCGTCACCGCCGGCGTCGAGGTCGACGGGCAGCGGGGCGTGCTGTTCGCCGACGTGGGTTCTGGCCGCGGCGCAGTCAGTGCCGTGCGCCTGTTCGTCGAGGACCGGTGAAGTTCGGGCGGGTCGGGTTGACTGCGCCTGCGGACGTGAGAACGTAGCAGGACCATGCCTGACCACCAGTATCTGACATACGAGGAATTCGGCCGCAGGTTCTTTGAGGTTGCGGTGTCCGAGGAGCGCGTCGGCGACGCGATCGCGTCGATCGCCGGCGACGAGTTCACCATCGGCCCGATCGCCCAGGGGCCCGGCAAGCTCGCCAAGGTCACGGCCAAGGTCAACGTGCAGACCCCGCAGGTCACCCGGCACGTGGGGGACTCGATCACGTTCTCGATCCGGATCCCGCTCGAGATCGACATGGTCGTGGACCTGCGCATCGACAAGCCGCGCTTCGTCGTGTTCGGCGAGATCTCGCTGCGGGCCGAGGCGATGGCCGCCGAGCCGCTGCTGCTGATCCTCGACGTGCACAAGCCCCGGGCGGCCGACATCGCCATTCACGTGACGTCGAAGACGTTGCGCGCCGAGGTGGTCCGGATCGTCGGCGGCGTCGACGCCGAGATCAAGCGGTTCATCGCCGCCCACGTGGCCGGGGAGATCGACAGCCCGGAATCGGTGAAGGCCAAGGTCATCGACGTGGCCCAGCAACTCGACGAGACCTGGACCGGCGTCTGAGTTGGGCCTGCCGCCGCCCGGGCCGTACGCTTCGGGCGTGCATCGTAGATTCCAGGCTGCTCGCGTGGCCGCCCTCGTCGCAGGCATCGCCGCCACGACCGTGCTGGCCGCCGCACCCGCTCACGCTGACCCGGTCGACGACGCCTTCCTCAATGCACTCGACAACGCGGGCGTGGCCATGACGGCGACGAACCCGGCCGACGCGGTGGCCATGGGACAGTCGGTCTGCCCCATGCTCTCCGAGCCCGGCCAGACCGCCGCCGACGCCGCTGCGAAGGTCGCCGACGGCGCAGGCATGTCCCTGGGACCGGCAACCATGTTCACCGGCCTGGCCATCTCGATGTTCTGCCCCGGCGCCATCGCGTCGATCGGCAACGGACAGAACCCGATTCCGTTCGGGCTACTCGGCTTCTGAGCGTTCGGCGACGGCACTGACGTAGCGGATTTCCGGCCGCTTCGGCCCACGGCCGTTCGCGCTGGAGAGCCCACGCAGGTTCCGCCGCACCCACGGCATCAGCAGATTCTGGGCCCACAGCGCCTGCGAGTACATCCTCGATTGCAGTCCTGGCATGACGACGTCCGGCCGCAGCATGGCCCAGTCATGGTTGCTGCCAGGCAGATTCAGGGCTTCGGCCGCCGCGGCCTCGAACAAGGCGTGTCCCGCGGGTGAGCCGTGCACGCGGTCGTCACTCCACGTCTGCGGGTCACTCATCGATGGCGCGCCGTACAGATCCACCAGCCGGAAGTCGTGCCGGGCCGCCGCCGCGCGGATGACGTCGTTGATCTCCACGACGCGCCCGGCGATCAGCCGCCCGACGGGAAGGATGCGAGAGGTCGGGGAACGTCGTGGTGACCACCGTCGCGCCGGACTCCGCGAGCCGGTCGTGCAGGAGGTCGAGGTCGGCCAGCGCGCGGTCGAAGGTGCGGCCAGGGCGTGTGACGTCGTTCATCCCGATGCACGTGGTGATCAGATCCGGCGCCATCGCCAGCGCCGCGGGCAGCTGCTCGTCGAGCACGCCGCGGATCCGCCTGCCGCGCACCGCGAGATTGGCGTACCGCAGACCGGGATGCAACGCATCGAGGTGCGCTGCGAGACGGTCGGCGAAACCGGCAACGCCGGTGGCATCGGTGCCGTCCCACAAACCCTCGGTCTGACTGTCGCCGAGGGCGACGTAGCGCTGAAATCCGTGGGGTGGGGGGCGCTTCGGCACGGCCGAAACTCTAGCGAAGGAACCTCAACGGTCCCTGCCGGGCCAGATCACCTGCAACGGCCCACCCACGGAACTCAGCTGCGCGACGACGTCCTCGAGGCGGGTACGCGGTACGTCGGCCCGCCATTCGTCCAGCGTGCCGCTGATGCGCACCACACCGGGGGCGAAGTCCACCTCGGTGATGCGGAACCCGTGCGGCAGGTCGGGCAACCGGACCCGATAGCCGGGCGTGCGGTTCGGCAGCGACCACCGGCGGCGGCGCACCACCGCCTGCGGCACCAGCCACAGCGTGGAGCCCTCGAGCCGCGCCGTCACCTCCAGCGATCCCGCGCCCTCCCTGCGGGCGACGTGCAGCCGGGCGACGCCGTCGGCGTCGACGCGGCCGCCCAGCCTGGGTGCACCGGCCCGGAACAGATGGTCGAGCGTCGGCGCGGGGACGTCGACGCTCACGTCGACGGGTGCGGCGACCAGCACCGGCGGCACGGTCGGCGTGACGTGGACGTCGTGCAGCACGGCACTCGCCCGGTCCAGGGCGTGGCCGTTCCACCGCACGTCGCGCGCGGTGAGCCGGATGTCGTCGAGTCGCCCAGCCCCCACGCTGCGCAGATCCAGCCGGGACACCAGGTCGTCGACGGTGAGCTCCAGGCGCCCACCGCCCGTCCGCACCGTCAGACGACGGCCCCTGATCAGCCCGCGGATGGTGATGAACGTGCTCAGATACGCCGCCGTCACCCCGGTGTTGGCCAGCACGTCGAGTGAGCGACGAGGATCCCAGTGGCGGAGCGGCCAGGGACGCGTCACCGGTCCAGCATCGTGCATCCCCGATCGCGTGCCAACCGCAGGGGTCCGCAGCGCGGGCGCCCCGCCGGCCCTCCGTAGGCTCGTCGCGTGCCCAAGCTCAGCGCCGGACTGCTGCTGTACCGCATCACCGACGACGGGGTCGAGGTGCTGCTCGGCCATCCCGGAGGCCCGTTCTGGGCCCGCAAGGACGACGGCGCCTGGTCGATCCCCAAGGGCGAGTACACGACCGACGAGGACCCGTGGTCGGCTGCGCGGCGGGAGTTCCGCGAGGAGATCGGGTTCGACGCCCCGGACGGCCCGCGGGTCGACCTGCCCCCTGTCAAGCAGGCCGGCGGCAAGGTGGTCACGGCGTTCGCGGTCCAGGGTGACCTCGACGTCACCGACAGCGTCAGCAACACCTTCGAGCTGGAGTGGCCCAAGGGGTCGGGCCGCGTCAAGGAGTACCCGGAGGTGGACCGGGTGGCATGGCTGCCGATCGAGGCGGCCCGGGTGAAGCTGTTGAAAGGTCAATTGCCGCTGCTGGATTCGCTGCTCGAGCATCTCGCAGCCGACTGACCGCCTTGCTCTCGATGCGCCAGCGACCTCAGAGGTCCAGGACGAGTCCCTCGTCGTCGGCGGCCCGGGAAACGCAGACCAGCATCATGCCCGCCTCCCGTTCCGGTTCGGTCAGCAGTGTGTCGCGGTGGTCCACGCTGCCTGCGAGCACACGCGTGCGGCACGTGCCGCAGAAACCCTGCTGACACGAATACGGCACGTGCACGCCGGAACTCACCAAGGCCGACAGCACCGTCGTCGTGGCTCCGACCCGGACCACGTCATCCGTACCCGCGACCCGCACGGTGAAGTCACGGCCGTCGACGACGGGCGGCGCGGCGAACCGCTCGAAGTGCAACTCCACGTCGTCGCGGCCGACGAGATGCGTGCGCACCGACGTCAACAGGGCCGCGGGGCCGCAGGCGTACACCGTGGTGCCCGTCGGACAGTCTCCGACCAGATCGGCCGCAGTGGGCAACCCGGACTCGTCGTCGGTCCGGATCGTCACGCGCTCGCCGAAGCGGGCGACCTCGTCGAGGAACGGCAGGCTGTCGGCGCTGCGTCCGACGTAGACCATCGACCAGTCGACGCCGAGCCGTTGCGCCGCGGCCAGCATCGGCAGGATCGGCGTGATGCCGATGCCGCCCGCGATGAACCGGACGCGGCGGGCGGGGGAGCCGTAGCCGGGCACGGTCAGGGGGAAGGCGTTGCGCGGGCCACTCGTGGTGACCTGGGAACCGACGTGCAGGTCGTCGTGCACCTCGACCGATCCACCGCCGCCGCCGGGGATGCGGCGCACGGCGATGCGGTACGCGGACTCGTCGTCGGGGTCACCGCACAGCGAGTACTGGCGCAGCCTGCCGCTCGGGAGGCGGATGTCGATGTGCGATCCGGGATGCCAGCGCGGCAGTGGCCCGCCGCCAGGCGGGGTCAGCCGCAGGGCGATCACGTCCTGGTCGTGCGCGACCACCGTGCGGTCGGCGACCACCAGCGCGACGTCGCGGTCGACCTCGGGCAGCGGCGCCACCTTGCGGACGGCGGCCGACAGCGCGAACAGGCCGCTCACCGCGACGTCGGCGATGCCGAGGCTCCAGTCGTGGCGCAGCCTCCCCGACGCGCTCGGTGGCGCCTGCCGCATCCGGGCGACGATCCCCATCAAAGATGCGCCGCGCGGGCGGCCGGCGACGTGGCCAGATACGACACGGCCTGGGCCGTCGAGCCCATCTCCTCGGGCGTGAAACTCGGCTTGAAGTACACGAAGGTGTTGGCGCCGAACAACTTTCGATACAACGGCAACAGTCCCACCTTGGAGTCACGCATGCGCATGCGCTGCATCTGCCACCACGAGACGTCGAGGCTGGGATCGGACTTCGTCAGGTACCACGCCCCGCGCTGGAAGAACGTCGCAATCATGACGATCGACACCGCCATCGCGCGGATCCGGTCGAGGTAGCTGTCGTGGAAGTACATCGCGACGTCATGGGCCACCATGCGGTGCTCGACCTCTTCGGCGCCGTGCCAGCGGAACAGGTCGACCATCGTCGGGTCGGCGCCGTGCTCGTCCCACGCGCAGTTCAGCGCGAAATCACCCATCACCGCGGTGTAGTGCTCGATGGCGGCGATCAGCCACAACCGGTCGCACAGGTGGTTGAGCCGCTTCGCCGGATCGGAGGACTTGCTGGGCGCGAGCACCTTCTCGAACACGTACTCGATCTGGTCCAGGATCGGTCCGACGTCGACGCCGTGGTGGACCATGTACTCCCGCAACACCTTGTCGTGGACGTCGGCGTGCGTGGCCTCCTGGCCGATGAACCCGCGGATGTCCTCGGCGAGCTTCGGGTCCTTCACGAGCGGGAGCGCCTCGTTGTAGGTCTCGACGAACCACCGCTCGGCGGCGGGCAGTACGACGTTGAGCAGGCTGATGACGTTGGACGCCACGGGGTGCTTCGGAATCCACTGCAGCGGGATGTCCCCGACGTCGAAGTGGACCTTGCGGGCCTGGATCTGAACCGGCCCGGGGTCGATCTCGGTGATGGTGCGCTGCGGACGCGACATGTGGCCCCCTCCTCAGGACGTGGCAGGGGGAGTCTACGACGCTACGTGGGACCGCCGGTAGCGCGTAGGTGCGGTGACGAGGTCAGCCGACGGGTACCGGCACGCCGACGGGGCCGCCGTAGGTGCCCTGACCCGCGCCGGGCGCGGGTGCGTTCCCACCGGGGCCCGGCTTGGCCTGGCCCGCACCGGCCGGGGTGTTGGCCGTGGCGTTGAGCACGGCTTCTTCGGTGCAGTCCACGTTGAGGTACATCCGGCCACCGCCGGTGACCTTCTGCTGGGAGACGATGCACTCGGCCTGCGGGTAGTCGCTGCCGACCGCTCCGCCGAAGAAGGCCTTGACGTTCTGGCTCTTCAGGATTGCCAGCGCACGTGCGTAGGGCTCGCCCACGACGTTCAGCGAGCTGGCGCTGGCGGGTTCCGCGTAGGCGACACCCGGGCTGATGAGAGCGATCGTGGCGGCGGCGATGGCGCCAGCGCCCAGAACGGCGAATTTCTTCACGTGACCTCCGTGTGTCGGGGTGCGGCTGCGAACATATCGCAGTTCAGTCCCATGAGAAACTTCGGTCACTCATCGTCGGGCGTTACCTGATCGTGCATCACCTGGGCCAAGGTCGCAGCGCGGGCGTCGGCGAACACGTCCTCCAGCAGCATCACGCGGCCATCCGAGCCGGCCAGCGGAACGCGCCAGTTGGGGTATTCGTCGACGGTGCCGGGCTGGTTCTGGGTGCGGACGTCGCCGACCGCGTCCGGCAGGGCCAGCGCGAGCAGTCGCGACGGCGTCCGGCCCAGGTACTCGTACAGCGCGCGCACCACGTCGTCCACGGAGTCGTCCACCTCGGCGTCCTGGGCCAGCAGGCCTACCCTGCGCAGCTCGGCGAGCCACGCCTCCTGCTCGGCCCGGTCGGCGGCCAGCTCCTCCTCGGTGGACCGGGTGAGCAGACCGAGTTCGCTGCGGATCCGGACGTGCTCGCCGGCCAGGTAGCCGGCGGTGGGCGGCAGGTCGTGGGTCGTCACCGCGGACAGGCAGTACTCCCGCCACCGGCTGGCCGGCAACGGCCCACCTTCCCCGTCGGATTCGAACCACAGGATCGACGTGCCGAGCAGGCCGCGCTCGAGCAGGTATTCGCGCACCCACGGCTCGACCACGCCGAGGTCCTCGCCGACCACGACGGCCCCGGCCCGGTAGGCCTCCAGCGCGACGATGCCGATCATCGCCTCGTGGTCGTAGCGCACGTAGGTGCCCTCGGTGGGTGCGGCCCCACGCGGGATCCACCACAGCCGGAACAACCCGATGATGTGGTCGATCCGCACGCCGCCGGAGTGGCGCAACGCCGCCCCGACGACGGCGCGGAACGGCTCGTAGGCGGTGTCGACGAGCCGGTCCGGCCGCCACGGCGGCTGCGACCAGTCCTGGCCGAGCTGGTTGAACTCGTCGGGCGGCGCGCCCGCGGCCACCCCGAGCGCCAGCACGTCCTGCATGGCCCAGGCGTCGGCGCCGTCGGGGTCGACGCCGACCGCGAGGTCGTGCATGACGCCCAGCGGCATCCCGGCCGCGACAGCGGTCGCCTGCGCGCCGGTCAGCTGGTCGTCGAGCTGCCACTGCAGCCACCGGTGGAAGTCCACCGCGTCGGCATGCTTCGCCGCGAATTTCGCCACCGCGGGGTTCGACGGGTGCTGCAGCTCCTCGGGCCACGCGTGCCAGTCGTTGCCGTGCACTTCCGCCAGTGCGCACCACGTCGCGAACGAGTCGAGGCTCGCTCCCTCCCTGGCGCGGTACCCGGCGTACGCCAGCTCGCGGCCCGCCGAACGGGGTACCCGGTAGAGGTGCTTCAGCGCAGCGCGCTTGCTCTTCCACGCGGCGTCGCGGTCGACGAGTTCGCTTGCCGCAGCCCGTGACTGGGCCGATTTGCGCGCCTTGCGCATGCGGCCGCGATCGCGCGCGTAGGCGTACTCGGGAACCGCCTCCACCCGCAGATAGATCGGGTTGACGAACCTGCGCGACGTCGGCAGGTACGGCGAGGGTTCCATCGGCGCGGTGGGCGCCGCGGCGTGCAGGGGGTTCACCAAGATGAAGCCCGCGCCGTGCACGCCTGCCGACCACACCGCCAGATCGGTCAGATCGGTGAGGTCGCCGATGCCCCACGACCGGTCCGAGCGCACGCTGTAGAGCTGGGTGGCCAGGCCCCAGCTGCGCCCGACGGCGAGCCGGGCGGGCAGCGGCAGCGTGGTGGGGGTGACGATGACCGTGGCCGTGTCCTCCCGGGAGCCGGCCCGCACGTGCAGCCGGTGGTACCCGATGGGCAGGTGCGCGGGCAGCTCGAACGTGGCCTCGCCGATCAGCTGACCGTCGAGGTCGAACGGCGGCGCGTTGTTCTCCAACTGACGCAGACCCGTGCGCACCGAACCGTCCTCGAGGCGGATCCACGGCTCGACCGGCGCGCCGTGCTCGACGTGCACCCAGAACGTCGCCGACCGGTCGGTGCGGGTGACGATCGTCGGCGTCACGCAACGCTGCCAGTGCCTGCGATCGTGCTCGGCCAGGGAGGCCGCGCGCTGCTCGTCGTCGGCGGCGGGCACCCCCAGCGCCTCGAGCACCGCGACCAGTGTCGACTCCGCAGCCGGTCGATACCGTCCGCTCCAGTCATCGAAGCCGGTGGCCACGCCGTGACGACGAGCCAGGTCGACCAGGGACGGGGGAAGCTCGCTCATGGCCGCAATACTGCCGAACCCCGGCGTACCGCGCGCACCGCCCCGACCTGACTACGGGTCGACGTCGCGGGCCAGCAGATCGGCCCAGGTGTCGCGTCGGACCACCAGGCGGGCGACGCCGTCCTCGACGAACACCACGGGCACCCGGCGGGCCCCGTTGTACTGGTTCGACATCGTGTAGCAGTAGGCGCCGGTGACCGGAACCGCGAGCAGATCGCCGACGGCGGGCCCCGGCAGGCAGATGCGGTCGATCAGTTGGTCACCGGACTCGCAGTGCCTGCCGACGACCGTCACCGGCTCGCCGCCCGGCCCGAACCGCGTCGCGATCGCGGCTTCGAACCGCTGCCCGGTCAGCGACACCTCGAGGTTGTCGCCCATGCCTCCGTCGACCGCGACGTGGGTGACGGTCCCGCGCTTGACGGTCGTGACGCGATACAGCGTGCACGCCGCCGCGGCGACCATGCTGCGGCCGGGTTCGACGATGATCCGGCACCCCGCGGGCAGCAGTTCGCGTGCCCGATCCACCAGGGCGTCGGCGTAGGCGTCGAGGTCCGGCGCGTGCTCGCCGTAGGTGTATCGCACGCCGAGCCCACCGCCCAGGTCGTAGGTGTCGAACGTGCCCAGTGCGGCGATGGGTGCCACGGCCGCGGCGAGTTCGTCGACGTCGAGCAGTTGCGACCCGACGTGGGTGTGCAGCCCGTCGAGCCGCAGCACGGGGCTGCGGTCGATCCGGGCGATCGCCTCGCGCGCCTGTTCGGGTGACAGCCCGAACTTCGACCCGGTGTGGCCGGTGGCCTGCGAGGCATGCGTGCTCGCCGCCACCCCGGGAATGACGCGGACCAGGCAGGGCTGCGGCGCGGCGGCCCGCCGGGCCGCCGACTCCAACCTGTCGATGTCGTCGAAGTTGTCGACCACGACGAGCCCGACGCCGTGGTCGAGCGCCATCGCGATCTCCTCGTCGGACTTGGCTTTGCCGTGCACGACCAGCGCGGCCGGATCGGCGCCCGCCTTGAGCGCGCCCAGGATCTCGCCGCCGCCCGCGACGTCGAGGTGCAGCCCGTTGGCGACCATCACGCGCTGCACGGCGGTGCACGGGAACGACTTCGACGCGAACGCGACGTCGGCGCGCGGCCAGCGGCTCCGGAAGGCCGCCAGGTAGTCGCGGGCCCGGCGCGCCAGGGCGCCCGAGTCGACCACGATCGCCGGGGTCCCGAACTCCTCGGCGACGTCGTCGAGGCGGCACCCTCCGATGATCAGCGTGCCGTCGTCTTCGACGCGGGCGTCTGGCGGGAACAGGCCCAGCAGATCGTCTGCGACGGGCTCGATCGATGTCGTCACCGGGCCAGTATCGTCGCCGTAATGGTCGCGGGCCCGGTGGATTCGATGCACGCCCAGACGGCCCGCCGCGCCAGGTTCGCGACCGCCGCACTGTTCCTCACCAACGGGGCATTGTTCGCCAACCTCGCGCCGCGGTTGCCCGAGATCAAGACCGATCTGGGCCTGGACAACACCACCTACGGCCTCGTGGTCGCGGCGTTCCCGACCGGTGCGCTGGCTGCGGGCCTGTTGGCAGGCCCGCTGATCCGGAGGTTCACCTCCGCGCGGATGGCGGTGGTGGGTTCCGCGGGCATTGCCGTGCTCGTGGCCGTGGCCGCGTCGTCGCCGATGGCCGTCCTCGTCGCCATGGCCCTGTTCATCGGTGGTGCGAGCGACGCCATCACCGACGTGGCCCAGAACACGCACGGGCTGCGGGTGCAACGCGTCTACGGCAGGTCGATCATCAACTCGCTGCACGCGGTCTGGTCGATGGGTGCGGTGTTGGGCAGCGCCATGGCAGCCGCGGCGATCGCGACCGGCGTGCCTCGGCAACTGCACCTCGTCGTCACCGCGGTCGTCTTCACCTCGGTGACGCTGGTCGCGTACCGCTTCCTGCTGCGCGGGCCCGACACCGACCCGGAGGAGTGGGCACCGGGCGGCTTCCGCCGCGCCGGACGCCGCGTCTACGCGGCGCTGATGCTGCTGGTGCTGATCGCGGTGGCGGGCGCGGTGGTCGAGGACGCGGGCAGCACGTGGGCGACGTTGTACCTGCGCGACGAACTGGGCGCCGCGGGTGCGATCGCGGTGCTCGGCTACATCGCCCTCCTGGGCTTCCAGTTCGTCGGGCGCGTCCTCGGCGACCCGCTGGTGGACCGCTTCGGCGAGCGGGCCGTGGCCCGCACCGGGGGCTTGGTCACGGCGGCGGGCATGGGAGCCGCACTGTGGGCGCCGAGCGTTCCCGCGACGATCGCCGGGTTCGCCGCGGCGGGCATCGGCATCGCCACGGCCATTCCGGCGGCCATGCACTGCGCCGACCGGCTGCCGGGCCTGCGCCCCGGGGCCGGGCTGACCGCGCTCGCCTGGTTGATGCGCGTCGGGTTCGTCGGGGCTCCACCGTTGGTGGGCGCGGTCGCCGATGCCACCAGCCTGCGGGTCGGACTGCTGATCGTTCCGATCGCCGGGGTCGTGGTGTTCGCCGCGGCGGGGGTGCTCAGTGGACGGCGCTCGCCAGCTCGATCGTGAGGACGCCTGCGACGATGAACGCGATGCCGATGACCATCTTGCGGGTCAACGGGTCACCGAAGAGGTAGCGGGCAACGACCGCCACCAACGCCACGCCGCACGCCGTCCAAATCCCGTACGCGACGCCGACCGGGACGCCGAGCGACAACGTCAGCCACAGCAGGTAGAACGACGTCAGGTAACCCAGGACGACGGGGGCGATCCACGCCTTCTTGCGGAAGCCGTCCGATGCCCGCAGGCCGAGCGTTGCGCCGACCTCGATGACGATCGCGGCCACCAGCACCAGCCACGTCACGGCGCCGGCTCCCGCTCGGCGGGGTGCGAGCCGAACTCGACGAACAGCACCCCGACGATGATCAGGCCGATGCCCGCCGCGATCTGCCAGGTGAATGGATCGCGGAAGATCAGCGCGGCCAGCACCGCCGTGCTTGCGGTGCCCACGGCGCCCCAGATGCCGTAGGCGACCCCGACGGGAACCCCTGCCCGCAGGACGAGGGTGAGGAGCACGAACGAGCCGAGGTAGCCGGCCACCACGAGCACCAGCCAGGCGCCGTCGTCCTGGGCTGCCCGCAGTGACAGCGTGGCGGCGACCTCGCTGAGGATGGCCGCGGTCAACAGTCCCCACTTCTGCACCCCGTCAACGTAGACCGTTGCCGGAGGGCGACTTCCGGGACACCGCAAATCAACCCGAGCGGTGTTTGCCAGCGGTTGAGCCACGAACGTGCTGGTCAGGCTGTTCGTCAGAGGGCGCGGGTAACCTGCATCCATCAGGGCGGCCCACCGCCCTCGCGACACAAGGAGCCATCGATGACCGATCCTCAGCGCACCCTCATCGCCGTACTGCTCGATCGGTCCGGCTCCATGCAGGCCATCAAGGACGACACCGAAGGTGGCTTCAACGCGTTCGTCGAACAGCAGCGCAACGAGCCGGGGGAGGCGAGAGTCACTCTCGCACAGTTTGATACGCACTACGAGGTGGTGTACGCCGATCGGCCGATCGAAGACGTGCCGCCGCTAGACCTGCAGCCGCGTGGCATGACGGCGCTCTACGACGCGCTCGGTCGGCTGATCACCGACGTCGGAGCCGAACTGGCGAGCCTGCCGGAGGCGCAGCGCCCCGGTCACGTGATCGTCGTCGTGATGACCGACGGGCTCGAGAACTCCAGCCGGGAGTGGACGCACGAGGCCGTCAGCGCGGCGATCAAGCGGCAGGAGAGCGAATACTCCTGGTACTTCGTATTCCTGGGCGCCAACATGGACGCGGTCGCGGTCGCGGCGCAGATGGGCTTCGACCAGTCCCGTTCCATGACCTACGGCGCGAATGACCAGGGCGTGGCGTCGGCGATGAGCGCGACCACCGCCTACGTGTCGCGGCAGCGCCGCTCCCGCACGGGATCCGCGGCGCCGGGCTTCTCACCGGAGGAACGACAGGCGTCGTTGGGCGGGAACCGGTGACGGGTCAGTCCGATCCCAGCGTGCCCGATTCCATCGGCTCCAAGTCGCCAGGCCCTCGCAGTCACCCGGTCGTCGACACCGCATACGGACCCGTGCGCGGTGTCGACGACGGATCGGTGAAGGTGTGGCGGGGCGTCCGCTACGCGGCGCCGCCGTCCGGCGAATTCCGTTGGCGCGCACCGCGTCCACCCGAACCCTGGACCGAGCCCGCAGACGCCACCCGGGTCGGGCCCGCGTGTCCCCAACCCACCGATCCGCGCATCCCCGTCGACCTGGGGGCGCCGCAGGGCGAGGACTGTCTGACGCTCAACGTGTGGGCGTCGTCGGACACCCAACCCGGCGACGGCAAGCCGGTGCTGGTGTGGGTGCACGGCGGGGCGTACATCCTGGGCTCGGCCGCGCAGCCGCTGTACCGCGGCGGCGTACTGACAGGCACGGGCGAGGCCGTGGTCGTGACGCTCAACTACCGGCTCGGTGCGTTCGGGTTCATGGACCTGTCGTCGTTCAGCACGCCGCGCACCCGGTTCGAGGGCAATCTCGGGTTGCGCGACGTCCTGTTCGCCCTGCAGTGGGTACGCGACAACGTCGCCGCGTTCGGTGGCGACCCGGGACGGGTGACCCTGTTCGGGGAGTCGGCCGGCGGCGGGATCGTGACGACGCTGCTCGCCACCCCGGAGGCCGGCGGGCTGTTCGCCGGCGCCATCGCGCAGAGTTCGCCCGTGACCTCGGTGTACGACGCCGGCCGTGCGCGCAGGGTGGCCGAGCAGTTCCTCGACGTCCTCGGACTCGACGCGAGCGACGCCGACCGGCTGGTCACTGCGCCGACCGGTGAGCTGCTGACCGCGTCCAAGCGGCTGTTCGACGACGTGCCGGTTCGCACGCCGGGCACGTTGGGGTTCGCGCCGATCGTCGACGGGGACCTGGTCCCCGACTACCCCGTGAACGTGGCCCGCGCGGGCAATACCCACCCCGTCCCGCTGATCATCGGCACCAATCGGCACGAGGCGGCCCTGTTCCGCTTCATGAAGTCACCGCTGATGCCGATCACGCCCGAGGCGATCAAGGCGATGTTCTCCCAGATCGCGGCCGAGCAGCCCGACCTGCGGCTGCCGACCGAGGCGGAGCTGCAGGCCGCGTACCGGGGTCGCGGCAAGACGCCGGGAATGGGCGTCGCCCGCGACATCGGGTTCCGCATGCCGTCGATCTGGTTCGCCGAGGGCCATGGCCGCGTGGCGCCGGTGTACACCTACCGATTCGACTGGGCCACCCCGATGCTGCGGATGCTGCGGCTCGGCGCGGCACACGCCACCGAATTGCCGTACGTGTGGGGCAACCTGGTCATCGGGCCGAGAGACCCGACGTTCAAGCTGGGTGGGCTCAAGACCGGCACCGCGGTGTCCGAGCGGGTGCGCGCCCGGTGGCTGAACTTCGCCGCCCACGGCGAACCGGACGGGCTGCCCGGCGAACCGCGGTGGCGGCCCTACCGCGAGTCGGATCGCGCGACGCTGGTCATCGACAAGCGCGACGCGGTACTCGACGACCCCGACCGGGACATGCGCGCGGCATGGGGTGACGCCGTTCTGAGCTTCCGGTGACGGCCGCTGGCTAAGCTTCCGGCTCGGAGGTGACGACGTGACCGTGCTGGCCGAGATCCGCGAGTTCCTGGACGTGCTCCCGCCGCAGATGCGGGATCCAGTGCTGTTCGCGATCCCGTTCTTCCTGCTGCTGCTGATCGTCGAATGGAGCGCTGCGCGCAAGCTCGAGCACCTCGAGGACGCCGACCGCGCGCCGGCCGGTGCCTACCAGCGACGCGACGCCTGGGCGAGTATCTCGATGGGCCTGGTGTCGGTGGCGACCACCGGGGCCTGGAAGTTCATCGCCCTGCTCGGCTACGCCGCGATCTACGCCTACGTCGCGCCGTGGCACCTGTCGTCGAGTGCCTGGTACACGTGGGTGATCGCCATACTCGGCGTCGACCTGCTGTTCTACGCCTACCACCGGATGGCCCACCGGGTGCGGCTGGTCTGGGCCACCCACCAGGCGCACCACTCCAGCAGGTACTTCAACTTCGCCACCGCACTGCGGCAGAAGTGGAACAACAGCGGCGAGATCCTGCTGTGGGTGCCGCTGCCGCTGCTCGGCGTACCCCCGTGGATGGTGTTCGCCAGCTTCTCGCTGAACCTGATCTACCAGTTCTGGGTCCACACCGAACGCATCGACCGGCTGTGGCGGCCAATCGAATTCGTGTTCAACACACCGTCGCACCATCGCGTGCACCACGGGATGGACGCCGAGTACCTCGACAAGAACTACGGCGGCATCCTCATCCTGTGGGACCGACTGTTCGGCAGCTACGCCGACGAGACGTTCCGCCCGCACTACGGGCTGACCAAGCAGGTCGACACGTTCAACATCTGGACGCTGCAGACGCACGAGTACGCCGCCATCGCCCGCGACGTCCGCCGGGCCACACGGTGGCGGCACCGGTTCGGTTACGCGTTCGGCCCGCCAGGCTGGGCACCGCCCGCCACGGTGCAGCCCGACATCCCGGAGCCGATGACGGCGACGCGATCTGCCGCGCCTTCGCCCGTTCGCAACTGATTCCGCACCGTCGAGCGGCCCGCGGACCCCGTACTGTCGCAGTGTGAAGACGGTCTTCGACGATGACGTCGATCCAGGTTTGGTCGAACGCTCGCTGGCGGGCAGCGTGCACGGATCGATGTGGCTCGACGTCGAGCGCCCGCACCACCCGACCCTGCCGGGGTCGATCACCTGCGACCTGGTGGTGGTGGGCGGCGGGTACACCGGGCTGTGGACCGCGCTGCACGCCGCGCGCCGCCACCCCGACCAGCGCATCGTGCTGCTCGAGGCGAACCGCATCGGCTGGGCGGCGTCGGGGCGCAACGGCGGGTTCGTCGAGGCGAGCCTGACCCACGGCGCCGAGAACGGGAAGAGCCGCTGGCCCGACGAGTTCGACACGCTCACGGCGATGGGTCTGGAGAACCTCGACGGCATGCAGGCCGAGATCGCCGAACTCGGCCTCGACGTCGAATGGCAGCGCTCCGGGATGCTGGCGGTGGCCACCGAGCCGCACCAGGTGCCGTGGCTCGAGGAGGCCGCCGAGGCCGGAGAGGGCCGCTTCCTCGGGCAGGCCGAGATCCAGGACGAGGTCCACTCGCCGACCTACCGCGCCGCGCTCTTCGAGCCCGACACGTGCGCGATCGTGCACCCGGCGAAGCTGGCGCTCGAACTCGCGCGTGCCTGCCGGGAGGCCGGTGTTCAGATCTTCGAGCACACCAACGCCGTCGCGCTCGACTCGGGCGGGGCCGCCGTGCGGATCGACACCGGCGGCGCGGTGGTGACCGCCCGCCATGCCGTGCTGGCCACGAACGTCTTCCATCACCTGTTGCGGCGCAACAGGTTGCGTACCGTTCCGGTCTACGACTACGTGCTGTCCACCGAACCGCTGACCGAGGAACAGATGGACCGCGTCGGATGGGTCGGCAGGCAGGGGATCGGTGACTCCGCCAACCAGTTCCACTACTACCGCCGCACGGCGGACAACCGGATCGTGTGGGGCGGCTACGACGCCGTCTACCACTTCGGGCGCAGGGTCGACCCGGCATACGAGGACCGCCCGGAGAGCTACCGCAGGCTCGCGCAGCATTTCTTCCTCACCTTCCCCCAGCTCGACGACGTGCGGTTCAGCCACCGGTGGGCAGGCGCCATCGACACCAACACCCGCTTCTGCGCGCACTGGGGTCTGGCCAGGGCCGGCCGGGTCGCCTACGTCAACGGCTTCACCGGCCTCGGCGTGGGCGCGGCCCGGTTCGCCGCCGACGTCTGTCTCGACCTGCTCGAGGGCGTCCCCACACCCCGCACCGAGCTGGAGATGGTCCGCCGCAAGCCGATGCCGTTCCCGCCGGAGCCGTTGGCCAGCATCGGCATTCAGGCGACCAGATGGTCGCTCGACCGTGCCGACCACTCGGCGGGGCGCCGCAACCTGTTGCTACGCACGCTCGACGCGGTCGGTCTCGGCTTCGACTCGTGATCCGCGGTGCCGTGCGGGGGCCTTCCCGTCGCGCTTTGTAACGAGCAGGCCACGATCGGATATGGGTAGGGTGAAGACCCCGTCTACCCACATGGATCGGAGCCGGCGATGCGGCAGCAGTGTTTGCGGGCGATCGTATTCGCCAGTGCCGTACTGACTGCCGCCGCGACGGCCGTGGTGGGTGCGCCGGTGCCCAGCGCCGCTGCGGAACCCGGCCTTGTCGTGTCGCCGGGCATGGAGATCCGGCAGGACCTCAACGTCTGCACGCTGGGCTTCGTCGACCTCCAGACCCGGACCGGGTACACCGCGGGGCACTGCAGGGGCGGCGGCGTGGTCAACGATCGCAACGGAGTGTTCGTCGGCAGCCAGACGATGTTCCGCGACAACACTCCCGACGGGGCGACGGTCGCCACCGACTATCAGATCTCGGACTGGCAGACGATCGCGCTGGCGCCCGAGGTCGTGATCAACGACGTGCTGCCCGGGGGCCGCCCGCTGGTCGCCGACCCGTCCGTGGTCCCCACGCAGGGCCAGCGCGTCTGCCACTTCGGCATCGTCACGGGGGAGAGCTGCGGGACCATCGAGTCGGTCAACAACGGCTGGTTCACGATGACCAACGGCGTGGTGAGCAAGAAGGGTGACTCCGGCGGCCCGGTGTACGTGCCGACCGACGATGGTCGCGCGGTCATCATCGGCATGTTCAACAGCACGTGGGGGAGCCTGCCTGCCGCGGTGTCGTGGCAGTCGATCAACCAGGAGATCCGCGAGGAGGTCGTGACGTCCTCGGCGGGCACCGTCGCGCCGCCGGGACCCGCGGTGCCGCCCGCGGCCTGACGCCCGTCGCCGTGTCGACGCGAAATGCCAAGCGGCTCACGTCCTAGGATGCGTGGGTGAGGCTCTCGACCGGCCGCTGGACGCGCCGCAAGATCACGATCGCAGTGCTGGCGTCCATCGGCATCCTGGCGATGGTCGGCACGACGTTCGCCTCGATTGCGATGCCCTTCCTGCAGCCCGATCCCGGCGACGTCCCGGCGCGCGCACAGCCCACGCCGACGTCGACCGAGCCGCGCCTGGTGATCAAGCCGCTCGCGGTGCGCCCCGTCGTCGAGGCGTTTCAGGCGCAACCCGGCCAGTGCGAGCCGCCGCCGGCCCCGGCGCCGCCGGTCGACCCACAGCCGGCGTGCGACGTGGAACGCAAGGCGCACTATCAGTTACAGCCGGTGGCCATCGAACTCGGCCTGACGAATGCGAAGACGATCAAGCTGCCGACGTCGGAGTTCTACAGCGTGCAGATCGTGATGGACACCCGCTCGAGCGCTGCCTTCGCCCAGTACACGACGGCCAACGTCGGTACGCAGGTCGCGTTCGTGCGCGACGGTCTGGTGCTGGCCGCACCCGCCATCACCCAGCCGATCGACGGTCAATCCATCCAGCTCTCCGGCGACCTGACCCAGCAGACCGCCGACACCATCGCCAGGATGATCCGCGACGGCTCCTAGAGTCACCGGCCGAGTTCGAACACCGGGATCGAGGGCGCGACCGCGCGGATCTGGTCGTCGGTGGAATCCGGTGTCAGGCCGCCGATGTGCCCCTTGACCTCCCAGAACCACCGCCGCACATAGGGCCGCAGGATCGCGGGCTTGGCTTCGTCGGGTAGCTCGGTGACCGTGACGCGGCGTCCATGCCAGCGCGGTCCCAGCTCGACCTCGCCGGCCGCCTGCGCGTTGCGCGCCCACTGGGTGTTGCCGCGCGGGGAGACCAGGAACCGTCTGCCGTCGACCTCGAGCAGGTTGACGACCACGCCGCGCACCTTGCCCGTCTTGCGGCCGCGCACGCGCAGCGCGGTGGTTCCCGCGATGCTGACGCCGGCCTCGGCGAGCACTCGGAACACCTCGTTCAACGCCCGTGCCGCAACGCCGGGCTCGTCGTATCTGGTGGTCATGTCAGTCCCTTCCGGTTCCGAGAGCGGTGCTCTCTATTTCCAATGTGCCACGCCCGGCGGGCAATTTCAAGAGCAGTGCTCTCGAATGTGCGAGACTGCGTCGGTGGGCAAGCGGCAGGATGCGCGGGACCGCATCGAGCGACGGATCATCGAGCTGGCACGCCGCCAGCTCGCGACCGACGGTGCCGCGGGACTCTCCGTGCGCGCGATCGCCCGCGACCTCGGCATGGTGTCCTCGGCGGTGTACCGCTACGTGGCGAGCCGCGACGAGCTGCTGACCATGCTGCTGATCGACGCCTACACCGAACTGGCCGACGCCGTCGACGCCGCGCGCCCGCCCGACGGGGAATGGCACGAGCAGATCCTCGCGATGGCCCACGCTGCGCGGGCCTGGGCGGTGGCCGATCCGGCCAGGTGGGCACTGCTGTACGGCAGCCCGGTGCCCGGCTACCACGCTCCCGCCGATCAGACCGTCGAACCCGGCACCCGCGTCGTCGGCTCGCTGCTCGCCGCCGTCGACGTAGGCATCCAGGCCGGTCAGGTGCCGCAGCGGAACACCCCGGTGCCACCCGCCACCGCACGCGACTTCGACGGCCTGCGCGAGGAGTTCGGCTTCTCCGGTGACGACGCCTCGCTGCTCGGCTGCCTGACGCTGTGGGCGGGGCTGATCGGCGCGATCAGCCTCGAGGTGTTCGGGCAGTACGGGCCGGACACGTTCGGCAACGTCTCGCCGCTGTTCGACGGCCAGGTGCGGCTCCTCACGGGCCTGCTCGCCGCCTGAGTCGAACTAGAACACGTTCTAGCCAGCGGCCGGGACGAGCGATATCCTCGGTGCGATGCTTGCCCAGACACCTGTCCAGATCGCCTGGGTGACGCGTGACCTGGCGGCGACCGAGACGGCCCTGACCGCCGTGCTCGGCGCCACCACTTGGGTGCGCATGCCCGACGTTCACTTCCCGCCCGACACGTGCACCTACCGCGGTCAGCCCGCCGACTTCACCGCGCACGTGTCGTTCTCCTACTCCGGAGACACCCAGCTCGAACTCATCGAGCCGATCTCCGGAGTCGGGCCGTACTCCGAGTTCCTCGACGCGTCCGGCCCCGGGCTGCACCACGTGTGCACGACCGCACCCGACGTCGACGCCTTCGACGCGATGGTGTCCGAGGCCTCGGGTGCCGACGGCGTCGAGGTCGTCGGACGCGGTGTGATGCCCGGCGGCATGCACTTCGCCTACCTGTCCGCACCGCAGGCAGGCGTGCCCTACCTGGAGATCGCGTACGTCCCGCCCGACATCCAGGCGTTCTTCGACCACGTCAAGCGGCAACAGACATGACCACCGAGCGCTCGCCCGAGGAGCAACCATGACAGACATCCCACAGACCGTCGCCGCGTCCGACGTGACGGACTGGGACGACGACGAATTCGACGTCATCGTCGTCGGATTCGGCATCGCGGGTGGCTGCGCCGCCGTCAGCGCCGCGGCCGCCGGTGCCAAGGTGCTGGTGCTCGAGAAGGCCGCCGCCGCGGGCGGCACCACCTCGATGGCGGGTGGCCACTTCTACCTCGGCGGCGGCACCGCAGTGCAGCAGGCCACGGGCCACGAGGACACCGCCGAGGCGATGTACGACTACCTCGTCGCGGTGTCCGAGGACCCCGACCTCGACAAGATCCGCGCCTACTGCGAGCAGAGCGTCGAGCACTTCGACTGGCTGGAATCGCTCGGGTTCCAGTTCGAGCGCAGCTACTGGAAGGGCAAGGTCGTGGTGCCGCCCGGCACCGAAGGCCTGTCCTACACCGGCAACGAGAAGGTGTGGCCGTTCTCCGAACAGGCCAAGCCCGCTCCGCGCGGCCACTCCGTGCCCGTCCCCGGTGAACTGGGCGGAGCCGACATGGTCATCCAGCTACTGCTCAAGCGCGCCGCCGAACTCGGCGTGTCGATTCGCTACGAGACCGGCGTGACCAACCTGATCACCGACGACGACGGCGCCGTCACCGGCGTGCGGTGGAAGAACTTCGGCGTCACCGGCTCGATCCGCGCCAAGGCCGTCGTCATCGCGGCAGGCGGGTTCGCGATGAACCCCGACATGGTGGCCAAGCACACGCCTGCGCTGGCCCAGAAGCGAAAGACCAAGCACCACGGCGACGTCGAGCCCTACATCCTGGGCAACCCGCACGACGACGGGCTGGGCATCCGGCTCGGCATGTCGGCAGGCGGTGAGGTGAAGAACCTCGACGGGCTGTTCATCACGGCCGCCGCGTACCCGCCCGAGATCCTGCTCACCGGCGTCATCGTCAACAACCAGGGCCAGCGGTTCGTCGCCGAGGACTCGTACCACTCGCGCACGTCGGCGTTCGTCCTCGAACAGCCCGACCAGCAGGCCTACCTGATCGTCGACGAGGCGCACATGCAGATGCCGGAGATGCCGCTGATCAAGTTCATCGACGGCTGGGAGACCGTCGCGGAGATGGAGGCCGCGCTCGGGATCCCCGAGGGCAAGCTGGCCGCCACCCTCGAGCGCTACAACGAGCACGCCGCCAAGGGCGAGGACCCGGACTTCCACAAGCATCCGGACTACGTGGCAGCCCAGGATCACGGACCGTGGGCGGCGTTCGACCTCTCCCTGGGCGTCGCGATGTACTCGGGCTTCACGATGGGCGGGCTCACCGTCAGCATCGACGGCGAGGTCCAACGGGCCGACGGATCAATCGTTCCCGGCCTCTACGCCGCAGGCGCCTGCGCCTCGAACATCGCACACGACGGCAAGGGATACGCCAGCGGCACCCAGCTCGGCGAGGGCTCGTTCTTCGGCAGGCGCGCCGGCACCCACGCCGCGGGGCACCGTTCCTAGCTTGCGCCCGCAGGGGTCGGCGTCACCACGTCACCCAGCAGCCACTCGCCGTTGCCGACGAGGTGCAGCTGCAGATCGTGGTGCTGCTCGACGGTGCTGCGGTGGCTGACGCTGACCATGATCGTGTGCGGCAACTCGCTGCGCACCAGCTGGTACAGCGTCATCTCCAGCCCCTCGTCCAACGCGGACGTCGACTCGTCGAGGAAGACCGCCTTGGGCTTGGTCAGCAGGATGCGCGCGAAGGCGATCCGCTGCTGCTCGCCCGGTGAGAGCACCTTGGCCCAGTCGAGCACCTCGTCGAGGCGGTCGCTCAGATGCGGCAGGGCGACCTTGGCCAACACCGCGTGCAGCTCGTCGTCGGTGAGTTCGCCCTCCTTGCACGGGTAGGACACGACGGCCCGCAGATCGCCCAGCGGCACGTAGGGCAACTGCGACAGGAACATCGTCGAGTTCTCCTCGTCGGGGCACTTCATCCTGCCGCTGGCGTACGGCCATAATTGCGCGAGGCTGCGCAGCAGCGTGGTCTTGCCTGCGCCCGAGGGGCCCGTCACCACCAGCGTGTCGCCCGGGTCGAGGTGCAGGTCGAGTGGCTTGACCAGCTGCCTGCCGTCGGGGGTGCGCACCTCCACGTCGTCGAGCTGAACCGTCCCGTCGCCGCAGCCCTCCATCTGCAGCTCGGGTAGCGCACGCGCCTCCTCGTTGGCGATGACCAGGCCGTGCAGGCGGATGATCGCCGCGCGGTAGCCGGCGAACTGGTCGTAGCTGTTGCGGAAGAACGACAATCCGTCCTGGATGCTGCCGAACGCCGACGCCGACTGCGTCATCTGCCCGAGCACGATCTCGCCGGAGAAGAACCGTGGGAACTGCAGCGCATAGGGCAGCAGCACGATCGCCTGGTCCATCGACAGGTTCCAGCCGTAGAAGCCGATCATCCGGTTTATGTAGCGCTTGTAGTTGGACACGATCGGCGAGAAGCGCTGCCGCAACCCGGTGCGCTCGGCGATCTCGCCGCGGTAGAACGCCACGGCCTCCGACGCGTCGCGCAGCCGCACCAGCGCGTAGCGGAACGCGGCGTTGAACTTCTCGTTGTCGAACGACAGCCAGATGATCGGACGCCCGATCCAGAACGCGAAGATCGTGGCGACCAAGACGTACAGCAGCAGGATGCAGAACATCGCCTTGGGCAACTCGGTGCCGATGATCGGGACGGTCAGCGTGCCCGACAGGTTCCACAGGATCGCGGTGAACGAGATCATCGACGCGATCGCGTTGATCGCGCCGAAGAGCAGCGTCGCCGCCGAGGTGTTGTTCGGCGTGTTCGGCAACGGCCCGACGCCCGCGGTGAAGATGTCGATGTCGGCCTGGATGCGCTGGTCCGGGTTGTCGATCGTGTCGTCGATGAACCGCCCGCGGTAGTAGGCCTTGCCGTCCAGCCAGTCGCCGGTCAGGCGGTCGGTGAGCCAGGCCCGCCACGCCAGCATGAACCGTTGAGTCATGAACAGGTCCAGCATGATTCGGGAGATGTGGATCACGGCCAGCACCGCGAACACGCCCATCGACATCCAGAACCCGTCCTTGCCGGAGTTCCGGACGGCGTCGTCACCGTCACCCAGTCCGGCGGCGACCACCTGGAAGCTGGTCATCATGTCGTTGCCCTGATAGCTGAACAACACGGTGAACCGAACGCCTGCGATCACCGACAGCAACAGCGCCGCGAGCCACAGCCACACCCTGACGCTGTCGGGGCCCTTGAAGTAGTCGCCGGTGATCCGCCAGAACTGCCGCCCCCAGGTCGTGTAGCGGCCGATCAGGAAAAGGATCGCCATCGTGCACGCCGCAGCGATCGCCCATGCTCGGGCGATCCAGATCAGCGACGTCCACAGCTCATTGCCCCAGTCCAGCGACGGGGTGAACATCTCCATGCAGGGCAAGGTACCCGCACATTCCGGCGGGAGCCGTGCCGAGGGTTCAACTGGCAGTGGCGGTCGAGATGCCGCCGAATTCGGATCACGGCACGAGGTAAGTCGGCCCCGGAAAGGGTTGCCAACGGCCGTGACCGGTCGACGGGCCGGGCCGGACCCGCCAAGCTGAACCCGTGCAGGTGCGGACACACGACTCGGCCGAGGAATTCCGCTCGCTGGCCGGGCCGGTCTACCGCCGCGACCCGATCGGCTTCACCGTCGAGCTCGCCGGGCTCGCCGCGCCCGCGCTGCCGGCCGCCGCGGTGCTGCTGACCGCGTGGGACGCCGGGCGCGTGGTCGGTGCCGCCGTCCAGACGCCGCCGTATCCGCTCGCCTGCGGGGGACTGCCGAACGGCGCCGTGGCACCCGCGGTCGACGCGCTGGCCGACCGGACCCCGCGGCTGACGGCCACGCGCGGCCCACTCGAGGTGGCCACCCGGTTCGCCGCGGCGTGGACGCAGCGCACCGGGGCCGCGGTCGACGGGCGAACCGAGGAGCGCCTGCACGCGCTCGACCGGCTCGAGGCGCCGACGGTGACGGGGGAGCACCGGACCCACCGGACCTCGGACACCGACCTGCTCGCCGAGTGGTCGGGTCGCTTCTTCGTCGAGGCGTTCGGCGTCGCGCCGCGGCCGATCGCCGACCACCGGGCCTTCGTCACGACGCAGACGCGGGCGGGCGCGCGCTTCGTGCTCTGGCTGCGCGACGACCGGCCGGTCAGCATGGCGATGCTGCGGCCCACGGTGGTCGGCGTCGCACGCATCGGCCCGGTGTACACGCCCGACGCGGACCGGGGGCACGGCTACGGCTCTGCGGTGACGGCGGCGGCCGCCTCGATCGCCCTGGCGGGAGGCGCCGGAGACGTCGTGCTGTTCACCGACCTCGCCAACCCGGTGTCGAACGCGATCTACCGACGGATCGGCTTCCGCCCCGTCGGCGACTGGCTGGCGATCGAGTTCACGACGCGTCGGTGAGGACCGGCCCCTCGCGCCGCGTATTTTGAAGCACGTGGCCAAGACTGCCGGCAAGACATCGCCCAAGACCCGTTCGTCGGGCCGCCTGAGCAACCGCTTCTGGAAGATGCTCGGCGCAAGCACCGACAAGGACCAAGCCGTTTCCATGGAGTTGGTCACGAAGTCGCTGGACTTCGACGACAAGGCCGCGGCACTCGACGACGAACAGCTCCGCAAGGCCGCCAAGCTCCTCGAACTCGGCGACCTGGCCGAGTCGTCCGACATCCCGCAGTTCCTCGCCATCGCCCGCGAGGCGTCGGAGCGGGCGACCACCCTGCGCCCGTTCGACGTCCAGCTGCTCGGAGCGCTGCGCATGCTGGCCGGCGACGTGGTCGAGATGGCGACGGGTGAGGGCAAGACCCTCGCCGGGGCGATCGCGGCGGCCGGATACGCCATCGCGGGCCGCAGCGTGCACGTCATCTCGGTCAACGACTATCTCGCTCGACGCGACGCCGAGTGGATGGGCCCGCTACTCGAGGCGATGGGGCTGACCGTCGGGTGGATCACCGCCGAGTCCACTCCGGAGGAGCGGCGCACCGCCTACGGGTGCGACGTGACCTACGCATCGGTCAACGAGATCGGCTTCGACGTGCTGCGCGATCAGCTGGTCACCGACGTCGCCGACCTGGTGTCCCCGCACCCCGACGTGGCGCTGATCGACGAGGCCGACTCCGTGCTCGTCGACGAGGCACTGGTTCCGCTGGTGCTGGCGGGCACCACGCACCGGGAGACGCCGCGGCTCGAGGTCATCCGGCTGGTCGGGGAACTCGTCTCCGGCAAGGACTACGACTCCGACGCCGACCGCCGCAACGTGCACCTCACCGACGAGGGCGCCCGCAAGCTGGAGAAGGCGCTCGGCGGCATCGACCTCTACTCCGAGGAGCACGTCAGCACGACGCTGACCGAGGTGAACGTGGCGCTGCACGCCCACGTCCTGCTGCAGCGCGACGTGCACTACATCGTGCGCGACGACCGGGTGCAGCTGATCAACGCCTCCCGCGGCCGCATCGCCGCGCTGCAGCGGTGGCCCGACGGACTGCAGGCGGCGGTCGAGGCCAAGGAAGGCATCGAGCCCACCGAGACCGGCGAGGTGCTCGACACCATCACCGTGCAGGCGCTGATCAACCGGTACCCGCGGGTGTGCGGCATGACGGGCACCGCGCTGGCGGCCGGCGAGCAGCTGCGCCAGTTCTACAAGCTCGGCGTGTCCCCGATCCCGCCGAACACGCCCAACATCCGCGAGGACGACGACGACCGGGTGTACATCACCGCGGCGGCCCGCAACGCCGCGGTGGCCGAGCACATCGCGACCGTGCACGAGACCGGTCAGCCCGTGCTTGTCGGCACCCGCGACGTCGCCGAGTCCGAGGAACTGCACGAGCGTCTGGTCAAGCGCGGCATCCCGGCCGTGGTGCTCAACGCCAAGAACGACGCCGAGGAAGCCGCCGTCATCGCCGAGGCGGGCACGCTCGGCAAGGTCACGGTCTCGACGCAGATGGCGGGCCGCGGCACCGACATCCGGCTGGGCGGATCCGACGAATCCGGCCACGACGAGGTGGCCGAACTTGGCGGCCTGCACGTCATCGGCACCGGACGCCACCACACCGAGCGGCTGGACAACCAGTTGCGCGGCCGCGCCGGGCGCCAAGGCGACCCCGGCTCGTCGGTGTTCTTCGCCAGCTGGGAGGACGACGTCGTCGTCGCCAATCTCGAGCAGCAAAAGCTGCCGATGCAGACCGACGAAGACGGCCGGATCGTGCACGAGAAGGCGGCCCAGCTGCTCGGTCACGCCCAGCGCGTCGCCGAGGGCAAGCTGCTCGACGTGCACGCCAACACCTGGCGCTACAACCAGCTGGTGGCCCAGCAGCGGTCAATCATCTCGGAGCGCCGGGAGAAGCTGCTGCGCACCGACACCGCGCGTCAGGAACTCGCGGAGCGTTCGCCGAAGCGCTACGAACTGCTGTTGGAGGAGATCGGCGAGGAGCGGCTGGAGCGCATCTGCCGGCTCATCATGCTCTACCACCTCGACCGCGGCTGGGCTGATCATCAGGCCTACCTGTCCGACGTCCGGGAGAGCATCCACCTTCGCGCGCTCGGTCGGCAGAACCCGCTCGACGAGTTCCACCGCCTGGCCGTCGATGCGTTCGGCTCGCTGGCCGCCGACGCGATCGAGGCCGCTCAGCAGACGTTCGAGACCGCCAACGTCACCGAGGACGAGCCCGGTCTGGACCTGTCGAAGCTGGCGCGGCCTACGTCGACGTGGACGTACATGATTCACGACAACCCGTTGGCGGACGACTCGATGTCAGCGCTGAGCCTGCCGGGAGTGTTCCGCTAGGTTCATGACCATGGGTCCGGCGGGCAGGAGCGAAGCGACCGGGGGATCGAACGCCGCGGGCAGGAGCGCGAAGATAGGCGATCGCATCCTGACGATCCCGAACGTGCTCAGCGTCGTGCGCCTGATCCTCGTCCCGGTCTTCCTGTACCTGCTGCTGGTCGCGCACTCGTACGGGCCCGCGGTGGCGGTGCTGATGTTCAGCGGCGCCTCCGACTGGGCCGATGGCAAGATCGCGCGGCTCTACGACAACCAGTCCTCGCGGCTCGGGGAACTCCTCGACCCGGCGGTCGACCGGATCTACATGTTCGCCGTGCCGGTGGCCTTCGCGGCGGCGCACATCGTCCCGTGGTGGCTGGTGCTGGTGCTGATCGGTCGAGACGCCGTGTTGGCCACGACGCTGCCGATGCTGCGCACCCGCGGGCTGACCGCGCTGCCGGTGACCTACCTGGGCAAGGCCGCCACGTTCGCGCTGATGTCCGGCTTCCCGCTGATACTGCTCGGCCAGTGGGACGCGCTGTGGAGTCGCGTAGTGCTGGCCATTGGATGGGCGTTCGTGATCTGGGGGCTGGCGCTGTACCTGTGGTCGGGGGTGCTGTACCTGATCCAGGTCGGCATGGTGATGCGCCGGCTGCCGCGCCGTTCGGTGCCGGGGAAAGCCTGACCTGATGTCCGGCGACGAGCGTGCGCTCGGCGGCTTCAGTCGCGACGCCGGCCGCAATGCCCACGAGGCCGACGCCCCCACGCTGCTCCCGGTGCCGTCACTGCTGCGCTCACTGCTCTCCGACCATCTCGACCCGGGTTATGCCGCCGCAGCCGAGAAGTCGGGCGGCCGCCCTCGGCGCCGCGGCGTCGAGTGGGCCTGGCAGCTCACCGCCGGGTTGGCGGTCGCCGCCGTGCTCGCGACCGCCGCGGCACAGGCCAGGGCGGTGGCTCCGGCGACCCGCGAGACGCAGCACGTGCTGGCCGACGGCGTGCGGACCGCCCAGGAGTCGACGAACGCCGTCGCCGCCCAGCGCTCGTCGCTGGCCGCCCGGGTCGAGGACGAACGGCGCACCCGCCTCGAGGGTGACGAAGAGGGCCGGGTGCTGCTCGACCGCCTCGACGACGCCGAGTTCGCGGCCGCGGCCACGCCCGTACACGGGCCGGGGCTCACCGTCACCGCCACCGAACCGGGCACCTCGCTCGACCTCTCCGACGTGTCCAAGCAGCGCATCCCGGGCGGCAGGCAGGCGATCCTCGACCGGGACCTGCAGCTGGTGGTGAACTCGCTGTGGGCCAGCGGCGCGGAGGCGATCGCGGTCGGCGGGATCCGGATCGGGCCGAACGTGACGATTCGGCAGGCGGGCGGCGGCATCCTCGTCGACAATCAGCCGATCAGCAGCCCGTACGAGGTCGACGCCATCGGGCCGCCGAATGCAATGCAGGACGTCTTCGACCGCAGCCCCGGCCTGCAGCGCCTGCGGCTGCTGGAGGCGTCCTACGGGGTCGGCGTCAACGTGAGCGCCGCCGACGACCTGACGGTCGAGCCAGGCGCCGTGCGCGACCTCGGCTTCGCCAAACCGGTGGGCCAGTGATCGGAGTCGAATGATCGGAATCGCCGCACTCGTCGTCGGGATCGTGCTCGGGCTGGTGTTCCACCCGAGCGTGCCCGACGTCATCCAGCCCTACCTGCCGATCGCGGTGGTCGCGGCCCTCGACGCGGTGTTCGGCGGCCTGCGCGCGTACCTGGAGCGCATCTTCGACTCGAAGGTGTTCGTGATCTCGTTCGTGTTCAACGTCCTGGTCGCGGCGATCATCGTGTTCGTCGGCGACCAGCTCGGAGTGGGCACGCAGCTGTCGACGGCGATCATCGTCGTACTCGGCATCCGGATCTTCGGCAACGCCGCCGCGCTGCGGCGCAGGTTGTTCGGGGCGTGACGTGAGCGAGACCGGCGGGCAGGAGCGCAGCGACTCGGGGAGTCGACACGGCGGGCAGGAGCGCAGCGACTCGGGGAGTCGACACGGCGAGCACCACGGTCGCCACGAGCTCCCGCCGCACCACGCGTCCCGGCCGATCGGGGACCTGCAGTCAGCGGGTGTGGCAGGCGTGGTCCGGCGGGGGAGGTCGCAACTCCTGTTCGGGACGCTGGCGGTGCTGCTGTGCCTGCTGCTCGGCATCGCCATCGCCACGCAGGCCCACCAGACCGACTCGGGTGACTCGCTGGAGAACGCCAGGCCCGCCGATCTGCTGGTGCTGCTGGACTCGCTGCAGCAGCGCGAGGCCGCACTCAACACCGAGGTCGCCGATCTGCAGCGCACGCTGACGGCGCTGGAGACCTCCGGCAGCGACGACGCCGCCGCGATCGCCAACGCCCGCGACCGCCTGGCCGCGTTGTCGATCCTGATCGGTACCGTCGCCGCCACCGGGCCGGGCGTGATCCTGACCATCGAGGACGACGCGCCGGGGGTGTCGCCGGAGACGATGCTCGACGTCGTCAACGAGCTGCGCGCCGCGGGTGCCGAGGCGATGGAGATCAGCACGCCCGCGGGTACGCGGATCAGGGTGGGCGTGGACACCTGGGTGGTCGGCGTGCCGGGCGCGCTGGTGGTCGACGGCATCACGATCAATCCGCCGTATACGGTTCTCGCCATTGGCGATCCGGCCACGCTGGCGGCCGCGATGAACATCCCCGGCGGGGCGATGGACAGCGTCGAACGGGTCGGCGGCACAATGACCGTGCAGCAGACCGACACGGTCGACGTGACCGCCTTGCGGCAACCGAAACCCCGCCAATACGCTCAGCCGGTCAAGTGAGGCCCGACGGCCTCGCCGGTGACACCGAGCGACGAGAACAAGGAGCGCCGTGAGCGAGACCCCGTCCGACCTGTCCTACACCTCCGACCACGAGTGGGTCCGGCTCACCGGGGACGACACCGTACGGGTGGGCATCACCGACTACGCGCAGTCCGCGCTGGGCGACGTGGTGTTCGTCGACCTTCCCGCTGTCGGCGACGAGGTCACGGCGGGCAACGAGTTCGGCAACGTCGAGTCGACCAAGTCGCAATCGGAGCTCTATGCGCCCATCACCGCCAAAGTGGTTGCGGTGAACGAGGATCTGGCCGACTCGCCGGAACTGGTCAATTCCGACCCGTACGGCGGCGGTTGGCTCATCGACCTGCAGGTCGACCCGGACGCCATCGAGGAGGCCATGTCGGCTTTGCTCGACGCCGACGGGTACCGTGCCACTCTCGACGAATGAGGAATTCCGGCGGTGGTGGACCCACCGGGTTACGCCTCACGGTACGGTCGAGTACGTCCCATTACGGTCGCCCGCAGTACGGGGTGGCCAGGCAGACATCGCCACAGCAGCCAGTTAGGAGCAGCGCGTGACGGATAACAGCACCAGTTCGGGAGCCGACTCCAACGAGGAAATGACGGTCGAGACGACCTCGGTCTTCCGGGCCGACTTCCTCAACGAGTTGGACGCCCCGGCCTCGTCGGGCACCGAGGGTTCGGTCTCTGGGGTCGAGGGGTTGCCGACGGGCTCGGCGTTGCTGGTCGTCAAGCGCGGCCCGAATGCGGGATCGCGATTCCTGCTCGACCAGGCGACCACGTCGGCGGGCAGGCATCCCGACAGCGACATCTTCCTCGACGACGTGACGGTGAGCCGTAGGCACGCCGAGTTCCGTCTCGAGTCCGGCGAGTTCCAGGTCGTCGACGTCGGCAGCCTCAACGGCACCTACGTCAACCGCGAGCCCGTCGACTCGGCGGTGCTCTCCAACGGCGACGAGGTGCAGATCGGCAAGTTCCGGTTGGTCTTCTTGACCGGGCCCAAGAGCGACGACGGCAGCTCGAGCGGCTAGTGACCGCCCCCGACACCCCTGCGTTCGCCGGGATGTCGATCGGGGCGGTCCTCGACCTGCTGCGACCCGACTTCCCGGACGTGACCATCTCCAAGATCCGGTTCTTGGAGGCCGAAGGGTTGGTCACGCCGGAACGCACTCCGTCGGGGTATCGGCGCTTCACCGCCTATGACTGCGCACGGCTGCGCTTCGTGCTGACCGCTCAGCGCGATCACTATCTGCCGCTGAAGGTCATCAAGGCGCAACTCGACGAGCAACCCGACGGCGAACTGCCCACGGTGGGTTCGGCTTACGCCGCGCCCCGCCTGGTTCCCGTGTCGGACGCCGGCGCCGACGGGGTGGGCGCCGACGCGGCGTCGGTCGCGCGCACGCCCGCCCGACTCAGCCGCGAGGACCTGCTCGCGCGGTCCGGCGTCGACGAAGCCCTGCTCGGGTCGCTGGTGAAGGCAGGCGTCATCAAGCCGGGTGCGGCGGGGTTCTTCGACGAGTACGCGGTCGTGACGGCCCAGTGCGCCAAGGCGCTCGCCGAGTACGGCGTGGAGCCGCGGCACCTGCGCGCGTTCCGGTCGGCGGCCGACCGGCAGTCGGACCTGATCGCACAGATTGCGGGACCGGTGGACAAGGCCCGCCGGGAGGGTGCACGAGACCGGGCGGACGATCTGGCGCGTGAGGTGGCTGCTCTGGCGATCACGTTGCACACCTCGCTGATCAAGTCCGCCGTGCGCGACGTTCTGGATCGCTGAGGACTAGACTCGGATCGACGATCTGAGGGTGCGGAGGGCAGGCACAGATGGGCGAGGTTCGCGTAGTCGGCATTCGCATCGAACAGCCGCAGAACCAACCGGTCCTGTTGCTGCGCGAGTCGAATGGCGACCGTTATCTACCGATCTGGATCGGTCAGACCGAGGCCACGGCCATCGCGCTGGAACAGCAGGGCGTGGAACCCGCGCGGCCGCTGACCCACGATCTGATCCGCGATCTGATCACCGCGCTGGGGCATTCGCTCAAGGAGGTGCGGATCGTCGACCTCCAGGAGGGGACGTTCTACGCCGACCTCGTCTTCGACCGCGACATCACGGTCTCGGCGCGGCCGTCGGACTCGGTGGCGATCGCGCTTCGCGTCGGCGTGCCGATCTACGTCGAGGAGGCGGTGCTGGCCGAGGCCGGCCTGCTGATCCCCGACGAGGACGACGAAGAGGGCACCGGCGCCGTCCGCGAGGACGAGGTGGAGAAGTTCAAGGAGTTCCTGGATTCGGTGTCACCCGACGACTTCAAGGCCACCTGACGGCCGTTGGTCACGGATGCGTCTCATCTGGCCGACGAGCTTCGACACGCGGCGCATGTTTCCAGAATCCGCGTGCCGGGCAGCCATACTCGGATCAGACTTCAGTCATTCAAGGGCCCGGCCGGGAGCGTATGCTCGACACACTCGAGCTTGAGCAACCGTGCTGCGTCGGAGTTCCGGCTGCGGCGCACGAAGCGGGTTCGATTCGGCGAGAGGATGGGCAGTGGGCGACACGCCACGTCAAGGAGAGTTGGATTCGACTTCCGATGGCGCGCACACGCAGGCCCCACCGGCCGTCGTGAACGAATACGTGCAGGGTCGCCTCTTCCCGGATGACTCAGTGCCCGACGAACTCGTCGGCTACCGCGGGCCCAGCGCATGCCAGATCGCCGGCATCACCTACCGCCAGCTGGACTACTGGGCACGGACGTCGCTGGTGGTGCCGTCGATCCGCAGCGCGGCCGGATCCGGCAGCCAGCGTCTGTACTCGTTCAAGGACATCCTGGTCCTCAAGATCGTGAAGCGACTGCTCGACACCGGCATCTCGCTGCACAACATTCGCGTCGCGGTCGACCACCTGCGTCAGCGCGGCGTGCAGGACCTCGCCAACATCACGCTGTTCTCCGATGGCACCACCGTCTACGAGTGCACGTCGGCCGAAGAGGTCGTCGACCTCCTGCAGGGCGGCCAAGGCGTGTTCGGCATCGCCGTCTCGGGCGCCATGCGCGAGCTGACCGGTGCGATCGCGGACTTCCCCGGCGAGCGTGCCGACGGCGGCGAGTCGATCGCCGCACCCGAGGACGAACTGGCCTCGCGCCGCAAGAGCCGCGACCGCAAGATCGGCTGACTGACGCCGCCGCGGTTCACGGCCGCCGCGGACGCGGCTGACCCAACCGTTCGGTAGACTCGACCTGCATCGTCCCCCTTGCGGGAGAGTTCCGTCGTCGCCAGCGACGGGCGCCGAAGGAGCAATACCTCTCCATCAACCTCTCAGGCACAAGGACCGCTTGGGGCCCCGATGCCTCTGGAAAGTGGTGCGTCGGCACGTCCGGCACACCCGCCCATGGGGAAAGGCGCCACGACACCGAGGCAGAGACGCCTCAGACGCCGAATCTCTCAGGCGCCCGCTACGGGTCGACGACAGAGGGGGAGGACCGCGAGCGGTTCTGGGTAGCGTCCTGCGCCCCCGTGTCGAAATGAGGCCCACGTGTCCGGTAGCCATCCCCATCCCTCGAACGAGCACCACGTGCCCCGGTTCGCCGACCGTCACATCGGTCCCGACGCCGACGCGGTCGCGACCATGCTCGACGTCATCGGGGTCGAGTCGCTCAGCGAACTCGCCGAGAAGGCACTGCCCGCAGGCATTCTCGACGCGCTGACCACCGAGGGCCTCGCACCCGGCCTCGACGACCTGCCCGCCCCCGCGACCGAGGAGCAGGCGCTGGCCGAACTTCGCGAGCGCGCGGAGTCGAACACCGTCGCGGTGTCGATGATCGGGCAGGGCTACTTCGACACGCTGACCCCGGCCGTGCTGCGCCGCAACATCCTAGAGAACCCCGCCTGGTACACCGCGTACACGCCGTACCAGCCCGAGATCAGCCAGGGCCGGCTCGAGGCGCTGCTCAACTTCCAGACCATGGTCGAGGACCTGACCGGCCTCGAGGTCGCCAACGCGTCGATGCTCGACGAGGCCACCGCGGCCGCCGAGGCGATGACGCTCATGCAGCGCGCGGTGAAGCGGTCGGTCAACCGCCTCGCCGTCGACTCCGACGTCTACCCGCAGACCGCGGCCGTGATCGAGACGCGGGCCAAGCCGCTGGGCATCGAGGTCGTCACCACCGATCTGCGCAACGGCCTGCCGGAGGGCGACTTCTTCGGCGTGATCGTCCAGTCGCCAGGTGCCAGTGGTTGCGTGACCGACTGGAGCGGGCTCATCGAGCAGGCCCACGAGCGCGGCGCGCTGGTGGCCGTCGGCGCGGACCTGCTGGCGATGACGCTGCTCACCCCGCCCGGTGACATCGGCGCCGACGTCGCGTTCGGCACCACCCAGCGCTTCGGCGTTCCGATGGGCTTCGGCGGCCCGCACGCCGGTTACCTCGCGGTGCACACCAAGCACGCCCGCCAGCTGCCCGGTCGCCTCGTCGGCGTCTCCGTCGACGCCGACGGCTCACCCGCCTACCGCCTGGCTCTGCAGACCCGTGAGCAGCACATCCGCCGCGACAAGGCCACCAGCAACATCTGCACCGCCCAGGTGCTCCTGGCCGTCATGGCCGCGATGTACGCCAGCTACCACGGCTCCGACGGGCTGACCGCGATCGCACACCGCGTGCACGGCCACGCACTGGGCATCGCGACGGGGCTCGAGACGGCGGGCGTGGAGGTCGTGCACGACGCGTTCTTCGACACCGTGCTGGCCCGTGTGCCCGGCCGCGGCGAGCAGGTGCGCGCCGCAGCCAAGGAGCGCGGCATCAACGTGTGGCTGGTCGACGCCGACCACGTCTCCGTGTCGTGTGACGAGGCCACCACCGCCCTGCACGTCGAGCACGTCCTCGAGGCGTTCGGCGCCACTCGCGGCGGCCAGCACTGGCGTGGGCCTGCGGTGCACACCCGCTCGTCGGAGTTCCTGACCCACCCCGCGTTCACCCGGTACCGCACGGAGACCGAGATGATGCGGTACCTGCGGTCGCTGTCGGACAAGGACATCGCGTTGGACCGCAGCATGATCCCGCTGGGCTCGTGCACGATGAAGCTCAACGCGGCAGCGGAGATGGAGCCCATCACGTGGCCCGAGTTCGCCCGTCAGCACCCGTTCGCGCCGGCCTCGGACACCCCGGGCCTGCGCTCGATGATCGCCGAACTCGAGACGTGGCTGACCAAGCTGACCGGCTATGACTCGGTGTCGCTGCAACCCAACGCCGGGTCCCAGGGCGAGTACGCCGGCCTGCTGGCCATCCAGGCCTATCACCTCAGCCGGGGTGACGAGCAGCGCAACATCTGCCTGATCCCGTCGAGCGCCCACGGCACCAACGCGGCGTCGGCGGCGCTGGCGGGGATGCGGGTCGTGGTCGTCGCGTGCCGGGAGAACGGCGACGTGGACCTCGACGACCTGCGCGCCAAGATCGCCGAGCACGCGGATGCGATTGCGGCGCTGATGATCACGTACCCGTCGACCCACGGCGTGTTCGAGCAGGACGTCGAGGCGATCTGCGCCGCGGTGCACGACGTGGGCGGCCAGGTGTACGTCGACGGCGCCAACCTCAATGCGCTGGTCGGTCTGGCCCGGCCCGGCAAGTTCGGTGGCGACGTCAGCCACCTCAACCTGCACAAGACGTTCTGCATCCCGCACGGCGGCGGAGGCCCCGGTGTCGGCCCGGTCGCCGTCCGCTCGCACCTGACCCCGTTCCTGCCGGGCCACCCGCTGGCCGGGGAGCTCTCCGACACGTACACCGTCTCGGCGGCACCGTACGGGTCGGCGTCGATCCTGCCGATCACGTGGATGTACATCCGCATGATGGGTGCCCCGGGCCTGCGGGCGGCGACGCTGACGGCGATCGCGTCGGCCAACTACGTCGCGCGGCGCCTCGACGAGTACTACCCGGTGCTCTACACGGGCGAGAAGGGCATGGTCGCCCACGAGTGCATCCTCGACCTGCGCGGCATCACGAAGAACACCGGCGTGACGGTCGACGACGTGGCGAAGCGCCTGGCCGACTACGGGTTCCACGCTCCGACGATGAGCTTCCCGGTGGCGGGCACGTTGATGGTCGAGCCCACCGAGAGTGAGAGTCTCAACGAGGTCAACGCGTTCTGCGAGGCGATGATCGCGATCCGCGCCGAGATCGACCAGGTGGGTTCGGGAACCTGGCCGGTCGACGACAACCCGCTGCGCGGCGCCCCGCACACCGCGGAGAGCCTGCTCGTCGAGGAGTGGACGCACCCGTACACCCGCCAGCAGGCCGCCTACCCGCTGGGCAAGGCGTACCGCGCGAAGGTGTGGCCACCCGTGCGTCGCATCGACAGTGCGTACGGCGACCGCAACCTGGTGTGCTCCTGCCCGCCGGTCGAAGCCTTCGCCTGACCGCCTGACCCCCGCGAACGTCGGTTACCGCCACGCGAAACCCCTTGGGGGCGTGGCGGTAACCGACGTTCGGCGAGAAGTGGGGAGCGGGGCTAGCCCAGGGCGCCGGTGAGCGCCGAGGCCAGTTCGGGCCCGGTGGAGGCGTTGAGGTTGGTGTAGGTGCCGCCGGTGATCTGCGACACCGCCTCCCACGTGGCGCGGTCCGGGTCGGCGCCGAAGTCGACGACGTCCACCGCGACCGGCCGTCCCTGCTGGAAGGCGCCGCGGACGAAGTCCTGCAGGCCGGCACCGTCGAGTGACTGATCGGTGTGCGGCCCCGACGTGATCACCAGGATCGAATTCGGCTGTCCCTCGCGGTAGTTCGCCATCGCCTCGTTGAAGACGAGCCGCATCGTCGTGAACGACACCGCACCGCCGTTCGACGCACTCTGGCCGCGCAGGTTGTCGGCCAGCACCGTCGAGCGAGGCTGTCCGCCGACCTGGTCGCTCAGCGGTCCGAGCGGGACTTCCGACCGGCCCGCCACGCCGTCGAACGTCCACAGGCCCAGCGCCGCGGTGGGCGGCAGTGCCCGGACGCGTTCCTCCAGCGCGGCGGTGACGTTGGCGAGACGGCTGCGGCCGCCCTCGTCGGCGCTCATCGACTGGTCGAGCATGATCGTCACGGCCGGGCTCTGGGCGGGCGATGCGACGGCCTCGGCCAGCGTGGCGCGGGTTGCGTTGTCTCCGGTGGCCAGCGGAGCGCCCAGCTCACCGAAGTCGACGACGTCGCTCGTGGGCGTCTCGGCACCCTCGGCGCGGAAGCCGGCCTTCGCGAACTCCGCGAGTGCCTCGGGCTTGCGCAGGAAGCGCGCGAATTCGCTGGCCGCACTGACCTGTTCCTGGGCGAGCCAGTCACCCGACATCAGCACGGTGGGGTAGTCGGCGATCGCGGCGGCACCCGACGGGAGCCAGCCCGCCAGCTTGTCCTTGGCGTCGGAGAGGGAGGCACCCCGCTGGAACAGTTGCTGCTCGGTGACGGCGACTGCGTGCACGGCCGAGGCTGCCGGGTCGCTACCCGCCAGCAGTGCGTCGAGCGCCGTGGACGTCTTGTCGTCGGCGAGTTCCGGTTGGCCTGCCAGCAGCGTGTTGATCGCCGACGCACCCGCGGTGGGCGGGGCGCCGCGGGGCGCAGCGGCGACGGCGACGGCCTCGGACGCGAGATACGTGGCGTCGGCGTCACCCGACCTCGGCAGGGCAAGGCGCAGCGCACCCCAGCCCGGAAGGTCGAGTCCGTCCAGCGCCGTGGCGTTGCTCTGCAGGCCGGGCAGGGCAGCCCAATTCTGCTCTGCGAGAGCGGTCTTCAGCTCGGGACGCACGGCCAGCAGTACCGGCGAGGTGACGAGCGAGCGGCTGTCGCTGACCGTGGCGGCGCCTGCCGCCGTCTCGAGCCGCGCCTCCGACATCGAACTCGCCGGGATCCACAGCGCGGGCCGCTCGCCGAGTTCACCCGGCCACTGGCCGGTGAAGCCGCCGACCACCTGGTCGGAGTCGGCGGGACGGACGCCGACCTTCACGCACTTGTCGCCCACCGGCGCGGCCGTCTCGTTGTACTGGTCGGCGACGGTCTGCACCTGCTCGGCGACGGACGCGTCGGCGATGACCGCGACGGCGACCTCGCCCTCCACGCAGCGGGCGGCCGACACCTCCGACCGGTTGGACAGGGCGTCACCGAAGAAGCGCCACATGATGACTCCGGCGACGACCACCACGACGGTCACCAGCGCGACGATCACGCCGACGCTGACGCCGCGCCGCTTGGCCGTGACCGCGCGGTGGCTTCCGGTCCACTCGCCGCCGTCCCAGTCGCCGCCGTGCGCGGGGCCGGTCGACGGCGGTCGGGATGCGAATGCGCGGGTCGGCGACTCGTCGGCTGTGGCGTCGTCGAACTCGCCTGCTGCGTCGTCCGACCTGCCGTAGGCATCGTCGGAGCCGGCCTCGCGCTCGGATTGCCAGTACCCGTCGTCCCGGTAGTCGGGTCCGTCGTCGACCGGGTCGCCATATCGCGGACGGTCAGGGTCCGGCCGGTCGAAATCGTCTGCGCCGTAACCGGTTTGGGCGAAGTCGTCAGACCGGTCGACGGGACCGTCGGCCCCGGGCTGCTGATCCGAGTCGTCGGGGTGGGGAATGCTGTGCCTGCCCATTCCTAACCCCTGTGCTCCTTCTGCTCGCGCGTCGTCTTCTTGGTCGTCATGAGACTCGTTGCACCGTCGAGTACGGCCGCGTGGGAGCGACCGGTCACTCGGCTCCGCCGAAGTCTAGTCACACGCCGGCGTGACGTGCCTTGAACTCGCGGCGGCGGCGATGCAGGATCGGCTCGGTGTAGCCGCTGGGCTGCTGGGTACCGGACAGGATCAGCTCCTCGGCCGCCTGGAACGCGATGCTCGCGTCCGGATCGGCCGCCATCGGCAGGTAATCGCGGGAGTTGGCGTTCTGCTCGTCGACCACCGCGGCCATCCGACGCAGGCTGCCCTTGACGTCCTCGGCGGTGATGACGCCGTGGCGCAGCCAATTGGCCAGCAGCTGGCTGGAGATGCGCAGCGTGGCGCGGTCCTCCATCAGAGCGACGTCATGAATGTCGGGCACCTTCGAGCAGCCGACGCCCGCCTCGACCCAGCGGACCACGTAGCCGAGGATCGACTGGCAGTTGTTGTCGACCTCCTCGCGGATCTCCTCGGGCGCCCAGGCAAGTTCCTTCGCCAGCGGGATCGTCAGCAGTTCGTCGATGGTGGTGCGGGTCTTGCCTGCCAGCTCCTTCTGCACCGCGAACACGTCGACCTGGTGGTAGTGCATGGCGTGCAGCGTGGCGGCGGTCGGCGACGGCACCCACGCGGTGGTCGCGCCTGCCTTCGGCTGCCCGATCTTCTGCTCGACCATGTCGGCCATCAGTTCGGTCATCGCCCACATGCCCTTGCCGATCTGCGCGCGGCCGGAGAGCCCCGTTGCGAGACCGACGTCGACGTTGGCGTCCTCGTAGGCCTTGATCCACGGCTGCGACTTCATCGCGCCCTTGCGGATCATCGGCCCGGCTTCCATCGACGTGTGGATCTCGTCGCCGGTGCGGTCCAGGAAGCCGGTGTTGATGAACACCACGCGGTCGGCGGCGGCCTTGATGCACGCCTTGAGGTTGAGCGTCGTGCGCCGCTCCTCGTCCATGATGCCGACCTTGAGCGTGCCCTGCGGCAGGTTGAGGACGTCCTCGACGCGGCTGAACAGCTCGCAGGTGAATGCCACCTCGTCGGGCCCGTGCATCTTGGGCTTGACGATGTAGACCGATCCGGTGCGGCTGTTGGCGTGTGGGCCGCTGGCACCGCCGTCGACGGACCCGTCGCGTAGACCGTGGATGGCGATCAGGCCGGTGAACAGGGCATCTTGGATGCCTTCGAACACCTCGCGGCCCTCGGCGTCGACGATCGCGTCGTTGGTCATCAGATGTCCGACGTTGCGGACGAAGAGCAGGCTGCGGCCGGGCAGCACCAGTTCGCCGCCGTCCGGGGCGGTGTAGGTGCGGTCGTCGTTCAGCACGCGGGTGAACGACTTGTCGCCCTTGCTGACCTCTTCGGACAGGTCGCCGCGGTTGAGGCCAAGCCAGTTGCGGTAGCCGAGCACCTTGTCGTCGGCGTCCACGGCGGCCACCGAGTCCTCGAAGTCCATGATCGTCGTGATCGCCGACTCCAGGACGACGTCCTTGATGCCGGCCTGGTCGGTGGAGCCGACGGGGGAGTCGGCGTCGACGAGGATCTCGACGTGCAGGCCGTGGTTGGCCAGCAGCACCGACGTCGGCGCATCGGGTTCGCCGAGGTACCCGACGAACTGGGCGGGCTCGGCGAGGGCGACCGTGTCGTCACCCCGGGCGACCGACAGCCGACCGTCGTCGACGGTGAGCGCCGTGATGTCCGACCACGACCCACTGGCGAGCGGCACGGCCTGGTCGAGGAACCCGCGGGCGTAGGCGATCACCTTGTCGCCGCGGACGCGGTTGTAGCTGCTGCCCTTCTCGGCGCCGTCGGTCTCGGGGATGACGTCGGTGCCGTAGAGCGCGTCGTACAGCGAGCCCCACCGCGCGTTGGCGGCGTTGAGGGCGAAGCGGGCGTTGAGGATAGGGACGACCAGCTGCGGCCCGGCGGTCTTGGTGATCTCGTCGTCGACGCCGGAGGTGGTGACGGTGAAGTCCTCTGGCTCGGGCAGCAGGTAGCCGATCTCGCCGAGGAACTGCTTGTAGGCCTCGAGGTTCACCGGCTCGATGACGCGCTGGCGGTGCCACTTGTCGATCTGGGCCTGCAGTTCGTCGCGCCGCGCCAGGAGATCCTGGTTCCGAGGGCCGAGGTCGGCGACCACCTTGTCCACGCCTGCCCAGAAGCTGTCGGCGTCCAGACCGGTGCCGGGCAGCGCCTCGTTGGTGATGAAGTCGTGCAACACCTTGGCAACCCGCAGACTGCCGACGGACACGCGATCGCTGCCGGGCGTGGTGGGCTCACTCATGATTCTCCTCCTGAAGCGTCGATCAAGCTTACCCGCGGGTAATGGCAGCTAACCGCCGTGCGCCGCCCGCCGCAGCAGGTCACACGCGTCGGCCAGCGCCGCCCGCAGGGGCGCGGCACGGTCGGCGATCGCCTGCTGGGCGCGGACGTACTCGGCGCGACCCGCCGGCGTTTCGATGGCGATCGGCTCGAAACCATAGTCGGTGAGTTCGTATGGGCTCGCGCGCATGTCGATCTCGCGCGCGTCGGCCGCCAGGGCGAGGCCGTCCATCACCAGCTCGGAGGCGACGAGTGGCCCCAGCTTGTAGGCCCACTTGTACAGGTCCATCGAGGCGTGGATGCAGCCCGGCTGTTCTGTGGCGACCTGCGCGTCGCGGGTCAGGCGCTCGGCGTTGCGGCCGGTCGCGGGTTCGGTGAAGAAGCGGTAGGCGTCGAAGTGGCTGCACCGCAACGGCATCGACTCCACCACCGCGTCGGTGCCGGTGGCGCCCAGGCGCAGCGGAACGCGTTCGTGGCGTGGCAGGGGGTCGCGGTAGACCATGGCCCACTCGTGCAGCCCGAAGCAGTTGAGCCGGGCCGGGCGGGCGGCCGTCGCCCGCAGCAGTTCGTGCACGAACTCCACCGTCGGCAGCCGGGTCAGCACGTGTTCGCGGGTGACGGTGACGGTGCCGTCGACGCTGCCGTAGCCGGTGCGCCCGAGGAACTTCGCCGCCGCCGGACCCGCCAGGCGTGCGCCGTAGCCCGGGTGCCACCGGCGCAGCTGGCGCGGCCGCAGGCTGTAGTAGGTGAACAGGAAGTCCCACACCGGGTGCGGCTCGCCGCGGCTCGCGCGGTCCCGGTGCGGGCCGACGAACCGTTCAGCGCGCACCGCGTGTCGTTCCTCACGCTGCGTCCACTCGGATTCGGGCAGGACCGTGCTGTCGACGACCGCCCGATCCCACACTGCGACGTCAGACACGGTGGGTCCCGTCGCGCACCGTCCCCACCAGGTCTTCGACGAGGTCTTCCAGCGCCACCATGGCCGTGACGCGTCCCTCGGTGGTGACGAGCGCGAGGTGGCTGTTGTCGCGGCGCAACCGCGACAGCGCCACCGGCAGCGGAAGCGACGACGACACGGTCGGCAGCGGCCGCACCATCGACGCCTCGACGACCGCCTCCGGGTCGTTGATCAGCGACAGCACGTCCTTGATGTGCACGTAGCCGGTGTAGCCACCCGTGTCGTCGGTGACGGGGAAGCGCGAGTAGCCGGTGTCGGCAAGGGCGCGTTCGATCGCAGCGACGGTCGGTCCCCGGCCCGGCGCGGCGACCGGCACGGCCCGGATGTCGGCGACGGGGATCGACACGTCGCTGACGACGCGGTTGCGGATCTGCAGGGCCCTGGTGAGGCGCCCGTGCTCCTCGGGGTCGAGCAGTCCCTCCGACAGCGACTCCGCGATCATCTCGGACAGCTCGACCGTCGAGACGGTGACGTCGAGTTCGTCCTTGGGTTCGACCCGCATCGCCCGCAGCGTCGTGTTCGCGCACCAGTTGTAGAACGCGATGAACGGCTTCGCGAGCCGCATGTAGACCAGGTAGACGGGGATGAGCAGCATCGCCGCCGACTCCGGCCCGGCGATCGCGATGTTCTTCGGGACCATCTCGCCGAGCAGCACGTGCAGTGTCACGACCAGGCCCAGCGCGATGACGAACGACACCGTGTGCAGCACCGAGTCCGGGATGCCGAGCGCACCGAACGGCATCTCGAGCAGGTGCGCCACGGCGGGTTCGCCGACGCGTCCGAGCAGGATGGAGCAGATCGTGATGCCGAGCTGCGCGCCCGCCAGCATCAGCGACAGGTGCTCACCGGCCCTGATCACGGTCACGGCGCTCTTCTTGCCCTGTTCGGCCAGCGCCTCGAGGCGGTCGCGCCGCGCCGAGATCAGCGCGAACTCCGACCCGACGAAGAACGCGTTGAGACCGAGGAGCACCACGGTCAGGAGTACGCCGAAGACGTCCGAGCCCATCAGTTCTCTCCGTCTTCGTCGTCGCCGCGGCGGCCCAGTTCGGTGAGCTCCAGCACGTCGATGCGCCGTCCGTCCATCGCAATCACCTTGGCCTGCCAGCGGATCGGGTCGTCGAGCGGACCGTCCGGGTCGAACTCGGTCAGCTCGACGGTCTCTCCGGGCTCGGGGACGTGGCCGAGTTCCTGCATGACCAGCCCACCGATGGTCTCGTACTCGCCGTCGGCGGGCCGGAACGGCGTCTCGGTGCTCACCTCGTCGATCCGCAGCAGACCGGACACCTGCCAGCCGTTGCGCATCTCCACGACGTCGGGGGTGGCGTCGTCGTGCTCGTCGCGGACGTCGCCGACGATCTCCTCGATGAGGTCCTCGACGGTGACCATGCCCGCGGTGCCGCCGTACTCGTCGACCACCAGGGCGGTCTGCAGGCCGTTGGCGCGTATCTCGGTCATGACGGAGTCACCGTCGAGCGACGACGGGACGGTGGCCACGGGCAGCGCGACCGTCGAGAGGCGGGTCTGGGCGCGTTGGTCGACCGGCACCGAGAACACCTGCTTGACGTGGACGATGCCGACGGTTTCGTCGAGGTCGCCCCGGATGATCGGGAAGCGGGAGTACCCGGTCTCCATCGCCTTGACCAGTAGGTCGGCGACGGTCTCGTCGGTGGCCAGCGATTCGATCTTCGACCGGGGGGTCATCAGCTCCTCGGCCGTGCGCTCGCCGAACTTCAGCGAGCGGTCGACCAGATCGGCGGTGCCGGCGTCCAGTGAGCCGCTCTGCTTGGAGTTGCGCACCAGCGACACCAGTTCCTGCGGGGACCGCGCCGAACGCAGTTCCTCGGCCGGTTCGATGCCCAGCCTGCGCAGGATCCAGTTGGCCGTGCCGTTGGTGACGTTGATCGCCGGGGTGAGCAGCTTGGAGAACCACCACTGCACCGGCGCGGCCCAGCGCGCGGTCGCGGTGGGCTTTGCCACCGCGAGGTTCTTCGGAACCAGTTCGCCGAACACCATCGACAGCGAGGTGGCGATCAGCAGCGCGAGGACCAGTGCGACGCCGTCGACCCATCCCTCGGGCAGGCCGACTGCGGTCAGCGGCGTCATGAGCAGGCGGGCGACCACCGGTTCGGCGAGATAGCCGGTTGCCAGCGTCGTGATCGAGATGCCCAGCTGCGCTCCGGAGAGCTGGAAGGACAGCGACTTGTGCGCCTTCTGGACGACGCCGTCACGCCACCCGCCGTCTCTGGCGTTGGCGTCGACGGTGCTGCGTTCGAGTGCGGTGAGGGAGAACTCGGCGGCGACGAAGACCGCGGTCCCGGCGGTGAGGACGATGATGGCGAGCACGCTGAGCAGCGTGACGGTCAGGCTCATCGGAGGCCCGCCCGTGGGGCGCCGGACACGTGGCCCGGCCTCCTACTGGAGGGCTCGGCGTCAGCCGGTTCGTGGGCGGGCCGCTCGCTGTCGGCGCCCGTCCCAATACCGGGGGCCTCGGCAGGTGCCTGCGGCACGGGATCCCTTTCGATCGGTGACATTCGGATACATGTTAGCCGCAGCGACGTCGGCGAAACCCGTCGAGCGCAGCGAAGTGGAGCCGGGGGACCGGCGGGTGCTCACCAGCCCGTCGGCAGTGGGTGCCCTTCGGCGAAGCCCGCGGCGGACTGCACGCCGAGCACCACCTTCTCGTGTAGTTCGGGCAGCGTGGCCGCGCCGACGTAGGTGCAGGTGCTGCGGACGCCCGAGGTGATGTGGTCCAGCAGGTCCTCGACGCCGCCGCGGGCGGGGTCGAGCCGCATCCGGGACGTGGAGATGCCCTCTTCGAACAGACCCTTGCGGGCGCGGTCGAACGAGCTGTCCGACGCGGTCCGGGCGGCGACGGCACGCTTGGACGCCATGCCGTAGCTCTCCTTGTACACCAGGCCGTCCCGGTCGTAGAGCAGGTCGCCTGGCGACTCGTAGGTGCCCGCGAACCAGGACCCGATCATCACGTTCGACGCGCCTGCGGCCAGGGCGAGCGCGACGTCGCGGGGGTGCCGGACCCCGCCGTCGGCCCACACGTGCGCACCCAATTGCCGTGCGGCAGACGAGCATTCGAGGACCGCCGAGAACTGCGGCCTGCCCACGCCGGTCATCATCCGCGTGGTGCACATGGCACCGGGTCCGACGCCGACCTTGACGATCGTGGCGCCGGCGCTGATCAGGTCCCGCGTTCCCTCGGCCGAGACCACGTTGCCCGCGGCGAGCGGAAGTCCGAGGCCCAGCGAGGCAATGGCCTTGATCGCGTCGAGCATTTTCTCCTGGTGGCCGTGCGCGGTGTCGACGACGAGGACGTCGGCGCCGGCCTCGGCCAGTGAACGGGCTTTGGCGGCCACGTCGCCGTTGATGCCGACCGCCGCGGCGATGCGCAGCCGTCCGGAGTCGTCGACCGCCGGGCGGTAGATGCCCGCGCGGATGGCGCCGGTGCGGGTCAGCACGCCTGCGACGGAGCCGTCGGGCCGGGTGAGCACCGCGACGTCGACGGGCGCGTGCTCGAGCAGGTCGAACACCTCACGCGGGGCGGTGCCGACCGCCGCGGTGACGAAGTCGGTCAGCGCCACGTCGCGGACGCGGGCGAACCGGTCGACGCCGGCGCACGATGCCTCCGTGACCAGTCCCACCGGGCGGTCGTCGGCGACGACCACCGCGGCGCCGTGAGCGCGCTTGTGGATCAGCGCGGTCGCGTCGGACACCGAGTCGTCCGGCGCAAGCAGTACCGGGGTGTCGGCGACGAGGTCGCGGCTCTTGACGAAGTCGACCGTCGCCTGGACCGCGCTGATCGGGAGGTCCTGCGGGAGCACTACGATGCCGCCGCGGCGCGCGACGGTCTCGGCCATCCGGCGGCCCGCCACGGCGGTCATGTTCGCGACCACCACGGGGATGGTGGTGCCCGTGCCGTCGACCGTGGCGAGGTCGACGTCGTACCGGGACGTCACGTCGGAACGTCCCGGTACGACGAAGACGTCGTCGTAGGTCAGGTCGTACGGCGGGTTGTGGCCTTCGAGGAATCGCATCGCCTGCGATTCTACGGGGCCGGGGTCAGGCCTCGACCTCGCTGCGGTCACCGCTCCACAGCGTGTGGAAGCGCTCGTCGCGGTCGGCGTCGACGCGACCGTAGGTGTGCGCCCCGAAGAAGTCGCGCAGCCCCTGGGTGAGGGCGGCGGGCAGGCGCTCGGTGCGCAGCGCGTCGTAGTAGGACAGGGCCGACGCAAAGCCGGGCACCGGGATGCCCAGTTCGGTGGCGGTGACGACGACGCGGCGCCAGCTGTCGATGGCGTCCTCGATCGCGCTGCGGAAGTAGGGGGCGACGATCAGCGACGGCAGGTTGGCGTCCTCGTCGAACGCCTCGGTGATCCGGTTGAGGAACTTCGCCCGGATGATGCAGCCGCCGCGCCAGATCCTCGCCATGTCGCCGGGCTTGATTCCCCAGTCGTACTCCTCGCTGCCCGCCTGGATCTGGTTGAAGCCCTGGGCGTAGGCGACGATCTTCGACGCGTAGAGCGCCTTGCTGACGTCGTCGGTGAACCGCTCGGCGTCCGACGGCTTCGTCCCGAGGTCACCCGAGGCGAGCCCGGTGGTGGCCTGACGCTGGGCGACCGAGCCGGACAGCGCGCGGGCGAACACGGCTTCGGCGATACCCGTCACCGGCACCCCCAGGTCGAGCGCGGACTTGACCGTCCAGCGGCCGGTGCCCTTCTGCTCGGCCTCGTCGAGGATCACGTCGACCAACGGCTTGCCGGTCTGCGCGTCGGTCTGGCGGAGCACCTCGGCGGTGATCTCGATCAGGAAGCTGTCCAGGTCGCCTTTGTTCCACTCGGCGAAGATGTCGGCGATCTCCGGCGCGGTCTTGCCGAGCCCGTCGCGCAGCAGCTGGTAGGCCTCGCCGATCAGCTGCATGTCGGAGTACTCGATGCCGTTGTGCACCATCTTGACGAAGTGCCCCGCGCCGTCGGGACCGATGTGCGTGCAGCACGGCACCCCGTCGACGTGCGCCGAGATCTCCTCGAGCAGCGGGCCCAACGATTCGTAGGACTCCTTGGGGCCGCCCGGCATGATCGACGGTCCGTTCAGCGCGCCTTCCTCACCGCCGGAGATACCGGCGCCGACGAAGTGCAGACCGCGCTCGCGGATCGCCTTCTCGCGGCGGATGGTGTCGGTGTAGAGCGCGTTGCCGCCGTCGATGATGATGTCGCCGTCCTCCATCGCGTCGGCGAGCTCGTTGATCACGGCGTCGGTGGGATCGCCCGCCTTGACCATGATCAGCACCCGGCGCGGCTTCTCGAGCGCCGCGAGGAACTCGGGGATGGTCTCGCTGCGGACGAACTTGCCCTCGGATCCGTGTGCCTCGAGCAGCGCGTCGGTCTTGGAGACCGAGCGGTTGTGCAGGGCGACGGTGTAGCCCTTGTGCGCGAAGTTGCGGGCGATGTTGGACCCCATCACCGCCAGGCCGGTGACCCCGATTTGTGCGGTGGCGGTGGTGTCGGACGAAGTCACGGGCAGCCTTTCGTTGGTTGGTCGTAGCGCTTGGTCGAAGCGCTTGAAGTATCCGGCCTGACGAGCGTCAGGGCAGTGCGGCGAACAGACGTTGCAGTTCGTTGAGCCACGGAACGGCGACCGCGATCGTGGGGACGACGAGTACGGCGAGGGCGCTGACGTAGGCGATCGCCGAGAGCGCTGCGCTGTTCGGCTTGCCGCCGAGGCGGCGTACCCGGATGACGGTGGTGGGGCCGCCCGCGGCGAGCGCTCCGGAGGGGGTGCGCCCTGCGGCACAAGCGACGAGCGCGCGGGCCAGGGGAGTGGGCCCCGCGGTGCGGACGGCAGCGTCGTCGGCGAGCGATTCGATGAGGAGGCGGACGGCGTCCAGAGCGCTGCCGCTGCGGACGAATCGGGGGAAGGCCGCGTGGACGGCGGTGAACATCTCGAGCACCAGGTCGTGGCGGGCGCGCAGATGAGCCTGTTCGTGGCTGATGATGGCGGCGATCTCGGTGTCCGACAGCGTGTTCAGCGTGCCCTGGCTGACGACGACGCGACTGCGGACTCCGGGCAGGCAGTAGGCCAGGGGCTGTTTGACGTCGAGGATGCGCAGCCCGCTGGCCTTGGTACAGACGTGGGGAGCGTCGTGATGCGAGGTGCCGACCAGGTCGACGAGCATGCGGTGGTGGGCGCGGCGGCGACGCGTGGCGATCGCGACCTGCAGGATGGCCACCATCAGCCGGCCGCCGATGACGAGCGTGACGGCGAAGACCGTGACGTAGAGCAACCACAGCGGCCACCCGAGTGCGTCGATCTCACTGGTGATGGTGGCGGTCGGTCGGCCGTCGGGGCCTGGGACGAACAGCCTGCTCGCGATCGCGATGCCTGCGCTGAACGCCGAGAGCACCGCGGCAAGCGCGATGGACTGCCAGAGGACGATCGCGGCCCTCGGTGCACGAAGCGGCCAGGATGCCCGCGCCAGCAATGCGGGCACCGGCCCTACCAGGGCCAGTGCCACGAGCGTGAAGGCCAGCGCGGTCACGCCGTCAGTCTTCCCTAGCCGGTACCAGGATTGCTACCCGGCCCGGTGCCGTGTTTGGCCTCGAGTTCGGCGAGCGCGCGGCGCAGGGCGTCGGCCTCGTCGGCGTTGACCCGCTCGACGAAGTGCACGAGGGCGGCTTCGCGGCTGCCCGAGTCGGAGACCTGGTCGAGAGCGTCGACCATCAGACCTGCGACCAGTTCGTCCCTGCCGTGGGTGGGTGCGTACCTGTGCGCCCTGTCGTCGCGGTGCTGAACGACCAGATTCTTCTTGGCCAGCCGCTGCAGGACCGTCATGATCGTCGTGTAAGCGAGGTCGCGTCGAGCCGCCAGCGCCTCGTGCACCTGGCGCACGGTCTGTGGCTCGTGCGAGGACCACAGATGGTCCATCACCTCGCGCTCGAGTTCTCCGAGTCGCGTCATCTTCGCCATTCTCTTCCCAACAGCCACGGTCCGTTCACTCTCCTGAGCAGTGAGATCAGAGTACTACGGCGTACTACGGTGCGTCGTATCCACGGTGATCGCCATTCGGCGTCGTCACCGGATCCAACGAGTTCGTCAGTGCGCCGCCATCTCCCGATCGTCTGTGAGTCCAGTCACAACGTATTTCGCCCTTCTTCGCCCTCACTATAGTAAGGCTAACCTAACTGAGGGAGACTCCATGACGATCGTGGTCGACGACCCGCTCATCTCGCGGATGGCGATCGCGCAGACCTTGCCGCTGCACGAATCCAGCCGCCGGCTCCGCGAGCTCTACCCCGAGTGCCCGCGGGTGTACGGCGTGGCGGTGATGGGCGATCTGTCCCGCCGCCGGTGGTGGCCACTGGCCGAGGCGCTGACGACCGACCGGCTCGCGCACATGTACGAGGCAGCCGTGGCCGAGACCGACAGCCGCGCCGCGGTCTGCCAGCAGCTGGCCGCGACGCTCGCGCACGTGGTCGTCGGCCGCGTGGTCCCGCTACTCGCGATCGAGGGTCGAGCCTGGGACACCGGGCTCGAGAACCTGTGGGTGCACGTCGACTCCGAGGGCGCGATCGACTGGGTCGGCGTCGTCGATCCGACGCTGCGGGCGCTACCCGACGACCCGTACTTCGGCGGCCGCCCCGGCATGCGCCGCAGGCACGCCGCGCGCGACCGCATCGTCGCGCTGCCCAGCGAGGCCGCCCTGACCACGTGGGTCGCCCACCGCAGTCACCGGGCGCTCGAGCCGCTGTTCGACCGGCTGTACGCGGTGAGCGAGGGAGCGCTGTCGGTCGCCGCGATGTGGCACCTCGTAGGGGGCGCCGTGGTGAGCGCGTCGACGCAGGTGCCGCTACTGGCCGGGTCGAGCGAGCTGACCGCCATGCGTCGCGGGCAGGCCGTTCTCGACGCCCTGGTGGGCTTTGGTGCGCCCGTGCGCGGTTCGAGCAGAACCTGCGCGACGAAGGTCTTGCTTAATTAGGCAAGCCTTGCCTATGCTTACTTCGAGCGCGACGAACGACGACAACTCCATGAACCACCGGACCGAGCCGGAGTCCTGAGGGCTGCAGAGACCCCCGGTCCATTCGAAGGGAGGGCCCCGCACATCACGTGCGGGGTCCTCCCGCATCTCCGGGGTACGACGCGGCGGGCGACCGAGAGCGTGTTAGACCTATGACCGTGACTTCTGACATGTCGGCCTTCGACGGCGGTTTCAGTGACGTACTCGGCCTGACCTACCTCGAGGCGACGCCCGATCGCGTTCGCGCCGAGCTGCTCATCGACGACCGCCTGCTCCAGCCGCACGGCATCGTCCACGGCGGGGTGTACTGCTCGGTCGTCGAGAGCGTCGCCAGCGTCTCGGCAGGCGTGTGGCTCGAGTCCACCGGCGGTGGGCGCAACGTCGTCGGCGTCAACAACAACACCGACTTCCTGCGCGCCATCAAGGCCGGTGTCGTGACCGCGACGTCGACGCCCATCCATCGGGGCCGCCGCCAGCAGCTGTGGATGGTCGAGATCGCCGGCGTCGACGGCCGGCTGGTCGCGCGCGGCCAGGTGCGGCTGCAGAACCTGCCCGCCGACGTCCCGGAGGCCTGACGCCTCGCGACGTCTACACCACGGTCGTGAATTCCGACGGATCCACGACGCTGGTGTAGTTCTCGCGAGAACTGGGGTCGGCGCCCACGCGCCCGCACGCTCGCACGTGAGCGCTGCCGAGTGCGGCGCGCCGTGGCAGGATCGCGCACTATGCGTTTGAGCCCCCATGAGCAGGAACGTCTGCTCCTGTCCTATGCCGCGGAGTTGGCCCGCCGCCGACGGGCCCGGGGACTGCGGCTCAATCACCCCGAGGCCGTGGCGCTGATCACCGACCACATCCTCGAGGGCGCTCGCGACGGGCGCACCGTCGCCGAGCTGATGGTCAGCGGCCGTGGCGTTCTCGGCCGCGACGACGTGATGGACGGCATCCCCGAGATGCTGCACGACGTGCAGGTCGAGGCGACCTTCCCCGACGGCACCAAGCTCGTAACCGTCCACGACCCGATCTCGTGAGGCAGCCATGACCAGCCAGGATCCCCAGCCGGAACGGGCACCGGTCGTGCCCGGTGAGGTGTTGTTCGGCGACGGCGAGATCGAGCTGAACGCGGGCGCGGCCCGGATCGAACTGGACGTCGTGAACACCGGTGACCGGCCGGTGCAGGTGGGCAGCCACGTCCACCTCCCGCAGGCCAATGCGGCGCTGGACTTCGACCGCGCCGCCGCGCACGGCCACCGGCTCGACATCGCCGCAGGCACCGCTGTGCGCTTCGAACCGGGCGTGGCGCAACGGGTCTCACTCGTACCGCTGAGCGGGACGCGTGAGGTGTACGGACTGTCGCTCACGCCGCCGGGAAGGCTGGATTCATGACCGCACTGTCCCGCGAGCGGTACGCCGCACTGTTCGGCCCCACCACCGGCGACCGCATCCGGCTCGCCGACACCGACCTCGTCATCGAGATCACCGAGGACCGCAGCGGCGGGCCGGGACTCGCGGGCGACGAGGCCGTCTTCGGTGGCGGCAAGGTGCTGCGCGAGTCGATGGGGCAGTCCCGCGCATCCCGCGCCGACGGAGCGCCCGACACCGTCATCACCGGCGCGGTGATCCTCGACCACTGGGGAATCATCAAGGCCGACATCGGCATTCGGGACGGCCGCATCGTCGGTATCGGCAAGGCGGGCAACCCGGACATCATGTCGGGCGTCCATCCCGACCTCGTCGTCGGACCGTCGACCGAGGTTATCTCGGGCAACGGGCGCATCCTCACCGCGGGCGCCATCGACTGCCACGTCCACCTGATCTGTCCGCAGATCATGGAGGAGGCACTCGGCGGCGGCATCACGACGATCGTCGCAGGCGGTACGGGCCCTGCCGAGGGCAGCAAGGCCACCACGGTGACGCCGGGGGAGTGGCACCTCGCCCGCATGCTCGAAGCCCTGGACACCTGGCCGCTGAACGTCGCCCTGCTCGGCAAGGGCAACACCGTGTCGGCCGACTCGATGTGGGAGCAATTGCGGGGCGGGGCAGCGGGTTTCAAGCTGCATGAGGACTGGGGCACGACGCCGGCGGCCATCGACGCCTGCCTGACCGTGGCGGACGCGGCAGGAGTGCAGGTGAACCTGCACAGCGACACGCTGAACGAAGCGGGTTTCGTGGAGGACACGCTCGCGGCGATCAACGGGCGCGCCATCCACGCCTATCACACCGAGGGCGCAGGCGGTGGGCACGCGCCCGACATCGTCACCGTCGTCTCGCACGGCAACGTGCTGCCCAGTTCCACCAACCCGACCCGACCGCACACCGTCAACACCCTCGACGAGCACCTCGACATGCTGATGGTGTGTCACCACCTGAACCCCAGCGTGCCAGAGGATCTCGCGTTCGCCGAGAGCCGGATCCGGCCGTCCACCATCGCAGCGGAGGACCTCCTGCACGACATCGGAGCCATCGCGATGATCGGCAGCGACGCCCAGGCGATGGGCCGGATCGGGGAAGTGGTGCTGCGCACGTGGCAGACCGCGCACGTGATGAAGCGCAGGCGCGGCGCACTGGAGGGCGACGGGCGCGCCGACAACAACCGCGCCCGCCGCTACGTCGCGAAGTACACGATCTGCCCGGCGATCGCGCACGGTCTGGAGAACGAAGTCGGCTCGGTTGAGGTCGGCAAGCTCGCCGACCTGGTGCTGTGGGAGCCTGCGTTCTTCGGCGTCCGACCCCACGCCGTCCTCAAGGGCGGGATGATCGCGTGGGCCGCGATGGGCGATGCGAACGCGTCGATCCCCACACCGCAGCCGGTCCTGCCACGGCCGATGTTCGGGGCGTCGCCGGCAGCGGCCGCTGCGACGTCGGTGCACTTCGTCTCGCCCCAGGCGATCGAGGACGGTCTGGCCGACCGGCTGGCCGTGATCCGGCGCCTGGTCCCCGTCGGAAACGTCCGCAAGGTGGGCAAGGCGGACATGCCGCTCAACGACGCGCTGCCGCGCATCGAGGTCGACCCGGACACGTTCACCGTTCGCATCGACGGCGACGTGTGGGCCGAAGAACCCGCCGCGGAACTGCCGATGGCGCAGCGCTACTTCCTCTTCTAGCCGGGCCGTCGACGATGACCGGACTGGCCACGCTGCTCGCGCTCTCGGACTCGCGCCTGCCCACCGGCGGGCACGTGCACTCCGGCGGCGTGGAGGAGGCCGTCACCAGCGGCCTCGTCGCCGACCTGCCCGCACTGCGCGCGTTCCTGGTCCGCCGCATCCGCACTCACGGACTGGTGACCGCCTCGATGGCCGCCGCGGTGCACGGTGGCACGCTGGACCCGGCCCGCGCCGATCTCGAAACCGACGCCCGCACACCGGCACCGGCCGCGCGCGCTGCGTCCCGCGCGCAGGGCAGGGGGCTGCTGCGGCTGGCCCGGCGGGTCTGGCAGGAGCGCGACTGGGCGCCGCTCGGCACGAAGCCGCACCTCGGCGTCGCGGCCGGCGCCGTGGGCGCCGCGAGCGGGTTGTCGCCCGAGCAGACCGCGTTGTCGCTGGTGTACACGACGATGACCGGCTCGGCGACGGCCGCGCAACGCCTCCTGGCCCTCGACCCTGGCGACGTCGCCGCCCTCACCTTCGAACTGTCGGGGCTGTGCGAACGCACCGCCGCCGAGGCGGCGAAGGAACTCGCCGACCTGTCCGATCCACTGCTCGACGTGCTCGCCCAGCGCCACGTCGAACGCGAACGACCACTCTTCGTCTCCTGAAAGGCCCCTCATGCCACCGCATCTCATCGACGGCGAACCGCACACCCACGTCGAGCGCCCGCGTCGCGCCCGCCGGCCGGGGGAACCGCTGCGCATCGGCGTCGGCGGACCCGTCGGATCGGGCAAGACCGCTCTGGTCGCCGCACTGTGCCGGCAGCTCCGCGACGAACTGTCACTGGCGGTGCTGACCAACGACATCTACACCACCGAGGACGCCGACTTCCTGCGCAGGCACGCCGTGCTGCCCGACGAGCGCATCACGGCCGTGCAGACCGGCGGCTGCCCGCACACCGCGATCCGCGACGACATCACCGCCAACCTCGACGCCATCGACGACCTGATCGCCGCCAACCCGCGGCTCGACCTGATCCTCGTCGAGTCCGGCGGCGACAACCTCACCGCGACGTTCTCGTCGGGGCTGATCGACGTCCAGATCTTCGTGATCGACGTGGCCGGTGGCGACAAGGTGCCCCGCAAGGGCGGGCCGGGCGTGACGTTCTCCGACCTGCTGGTGATCAACAAGACCGACCTGGCGCCGATGGTCGGCGCGGACCTCGACGTCATGCGGCGCGACGCGGCCAAGGTGCGCGACGACCGGCCGTTCGTGCTGATCTCGCTGACCGACGACCCGACCGCGGGCCCGGTGCTGCAGTGGGTGCGCGAGCAGTTGCGCGTGTCGGTGTAGCGAGCCGTGCTCTCCGAGGTCCTGATCGTCGCGCGCAAGGGGCGTCAGCCGCACATCGAGTGTCACGGCGGGCTCGCCGCCCGGCGCACCGAGCGCGACACCGTGCACCTGGTGTCGGCGGCGGCGACACCGCTGGGCGGGGACACGCTTTCGATCCGCATCGTGGTGGAGGCCGGCGCCCGGCTGGTCGTGCGCAGTGCCGCGGCGACGATGGCGTTGCCGGGAACCACGTCGCGGGAATCGCGTTCGACCTGGGACCTGCAGGTGGCTGGCGACCTGGACCTCGACCCGCAACCGACCATCGTGGCGGGCGACTCCCGCCACGTCACGTCCACGCGGCTGACCGTCTGCGGTGGCGGCACCGCGCGGCTGCGCGAACGCGCGCAGATCGGGCGGTCGTTCGAGCGGCAGGGATTCTGGTCGGCGGCGCTGCACGCCGACGTCGACGACCTACCGCTGCTGCGCCACCGGGTGAAGCTGGGCACCGGGGCGGTCGCCGACGACGCGCTGGGCGCGCCGCGGGCATGCGTCAGCGAATTGCGTTATCCAGCACCGGCTTTCGAGGCGCGCGGGACGCTGCTGGAACTCGCCGCGGGGGGTTGCCTCGCGACGTGGCAGGGCGACCGGCTCTAACTCCCGGTCGCCCCGGCTAGGACGCCGCCTTCTCCTCCTGCTGCACCGAGGCCGCTATCTCCTCGAGTTCCTCGATCCTGGTGCGGGCGTAGGCCTGCTGCTCGGTGATCGTGAGCTGCCCGCGCTGGCGGCCGAGGAACGTCACGGCCCAGGACAGCAGGGTCGCGATCTTGGTCTTGAACCCGACGAGGTAGATGAGGTGCAGCCCGAGCCACGCAAGCCAGGCCAGGAAGCCGCCGAACTCGAGCTTGCCGACCTGGGCGACGGCGTTGTACTTCGAGACCGTGGCCATCGAGCCCTTGTCGAAGTACTTGAACGGTTCGCGGGGCTTGGGCATGTTGCCGTGCTCGCGCGCCTTGACCTCGTTGTGCACGATCTTCGCGACGTACTTCGCGCCCTGGATGGCGCCCTGGGCCATGCCGGGCACGCCCTCGACCGAGGCCATGTCGCCGACGACGAACACGTTGGGGTGGCCCGGGATCGACAGGTCGGGGTTCACCTTGACGCGGCCCGCCCGGTCGACCTCGGTCTCGGACTGGGCGGCGAGGTCCTTGCCCAGCGGGCTGGCGGCCACACCGGCCGACCACACCTTGCAGGCGGACTCGATGCGCCGGCTGGTCCCGTCCTGGTCCTTGACGGTGATGCCGTTGCGGTCGACGTCGGTGACCATCGCGTTCAGCTGGATCTCGACGCCCATCTTCTCCAGCCGGTCCTGCGCCTTCCTGCCCAGCTTGGGGCCCATGGGCGGCAGCACGGCGGGCGCGGCATCCAACAGGATGACGTGCGCCTCGGTGGGGTCGATGTGCCGGAAGCTGCCCTTGAGCGTCTGGTCGGCGAGCTCCTGGATCTGCCCGGCCATCTCGACGCCGGTCGGGCCTGCGCCGACGACCACGAACGTCAGCAGCTTCCTGCGCCGCTCGGGATCGCTGGACCGTTCGGCCTGCTCGAAGGCACCGAGGATGCGAGCGCGCAGTTCGAGCGCGTCGTCGATGGTCTTCATGCCGGGCGCCCACTCGGCGAAGTGATCGTTGCCGAAGTAGGACTGGCCCGCGCCCGCGGCGAGGATCAGCGTGTCGTAGGGCGTGCGGTAGGTGTGACCCAGCAGCACGGAGTCGACCATCTTGCGCTCGAGGTCGACGTGCGTCACGTCGCCGAGCAACACCTGGGCGTTGCGCTGCTTGCGCAGGATCAGGCGCGTCGGGGGAGCGATCTCGCCCTCGGAGATGATGCCTGTGGCCACCTGGTACAGCAGCGGCTGAAACAGGTGGTGGGTGGTACGGGCGATCAACTTGATGTCCACGTCGGTGCGCTTGAGCGCCTTGGCGGCGTTCAATCCGCCGAACCCCGACCCGATGATGACGACCTTGTGCCGATCCGATGCCGTAGCTCCGGGATGGCTCATTTCTGCTCCTCGACCGATGACCCGCTTCTGACGTTGTGTACAACGACCACGTTAGTCTGCGGGCTTCCCCGTAGCGCGGTGAGATAACCCACCGCGCTACGGCGTCACGAAGTCGGCCGCTACGGCGTCACGCCGTGAGCAGCGGCTTGAGCAGTTCGGCAACCGCGGTGGCGCCGCCGGGCTGGTAGCCGTTGATGCTGGTCACGGGGCTCAGGATCACACCGTCGACGCCCGCGTCGAGCACCTTGGTCTTGATCTGGTCGGCGACCTGCTCGGGGCTGCCGAAGACCGCCTGCTGGCGGAAGTCCTCGGGGATGAGGTCGGCGGTGACGTTCTCGTCGATCATGGCGACGACGAGCATGCTGGTCTCGAGGGTGGCCGGGTCGCGCCCGATCTCCTCGCAGCGCTCCTTGACGACAGCCAACTTGCGGGGCAGCTCGTCAAAGCCCGCGATGATGTTGAGGTGGTCGAAGTGCTTGGCCGCCAACGGGATCGTCTTCTTCTCGCCGCTGCCGCCGATCATCAGCGGGATGTGGTCGCGGAAGCGCGGCTCCGCCATCGCCTCCTGGGTCTTGTAGTACTTGCCCGACACGGTCGGCCGCTCGCCGGCGAGCATCGGCAGGATGATGTCGAGTGCCTCGCCGAGCTTGTTGAAGCGGTCGGTGAAGGTGCCGAACTCGAAGCCGAGCGAGTCGTGCTCGAGTTCGAACCAGCCGGTGCCGATGCCGAGGATGGCGCGGCCCTGGCTGATCACGTCGAGGGTGGTGATGGCCTTGGCCAGCAGCGTGGGCTGCCGGTAGCTGTTGCCGGTGACCAGCGTGCCGAGCTGCACCTTCTCGGTCGCCGCCGCCAGCGCACCGAGCGCGGTGTAGGCCTCCAGCATCGGCTGGTCGGGCGTGCCGAGGCCGGGCAGTTGATAGAAGTGGTCCATCAGGAAGACCGAGTCGTAGCCGGCCGCTTCGGCTTCACGCGCCTGGGCGATCACGGTGGGGAACATCTCCTCGACACCGGTGCCGTAGGAAAAGTTCGGGATCTGGAGTCCGAGTCGAATCGTCACGCATTCGACCCTATCCACGAAGTGGTGTGCGCCGTCGTGCGTTTCGCTCGGCGCGAAGCCCGCCAGCTGCGGGAATAAACCGGCGTCAGCCGAAGTTCGCCAGTGCCCCGTGGCTCACGTGCAGCGTCTCGCCGGTGATGTGCCGGGCTGCGGGAGTGGTCAGGAACAGCGCGAGGCGGGTGATCTCCGCGGCGACTGACGCACTGGTGTCGCCGACGCCGTCGTACCCGGGCTCGGCGCCCTTGCCCGCTGCCACCGTGTTCATGGTGATGCCGCGAATGCCGAAGTGCGTGGCCTGCCCCGCGGTCCAGTTCGACATGGCGGCCTTGACAGCGGCCTCCGGGCTGCCTTCGGCCACGGTGCCGGGGACCACGTTGACGATCGATCCGCCGGAGTTGAGCTGGTCGCCCAGGATCTGCACCGTCAGCACCGCCGAGAGCATGGTGGCGTCGAGAGCGGATCGCCACGCGGCGGCGCGGTCGGCCAGCGAGTAGGTGCGCGGGTCGCCGTCGTTCCGACGCGGCGATGGCACGTTCACGATGGTGTCGATGTGATGCGGGAACTCGCCACGCGCGGCCTCGAGGGCAGCGGGGTCGGTGTTGTCGAGGACGATGAAGTCGACGTCGAGTTCCTTTGCGGCGACCTCTAGTTCGTCACGGCGGGCACCGGCGATCACGACCTGATGCCCGGCATCGCGGAAACCCTGTGCGATGGCGCGACCAAGCTCCGTGTCACCGCCGGTGAGAAGCACCTCAGACACCACGACCTCCTCGTGTTCAACGCTGAACCCAGCGAGTCGACGCCATGTTACTGGACAGTAGCTACGGCGCGAAATTCGCCACGCCGTCCGTCGCCGAACCGTGGTCGGCCGGTGACCTAGGGTTGGCTCGTGTCCGGAACCAGCCGGCCCGCGGGTCTGCCGCGCTGGCTCTTCGTCCCGGCGGCGATCGGGGCGGCGTTCGTGGCGCTGCCGCTCGTCGCGGTGGTCGCCCGGGTCGACTGGCCGCGTTTCGCCGGCCTGGTGACGAGCCCCTCCTCGCTGAGCGCATTGCGACTGAGCCTCGAGACCGCGGCGGCCAGCACGGTGCTCTGCATCGTCGTCGGCGTGCCGATGGCGCTGGTGCTGGCCCGCAGCGGCTCGCGCGTCGTGCGGTGGGCCCGGCCGCTGATCCTGCTGCCCCTCGTGTTGCCGCCGGTCGTCGGCGGCATCGCGCTGCTGTACGCGTTCGGCAGGCTGGGCCTGCTCGGTCGGCACCTGGAGGCCCTCGGCGTCGACATCGCGTTCACCACGACCGCGGTCGTCCTCGCGCAGACGTTCGTCTCGCTGCCGTTCCTGGTGATCGCACTCGAGGGGGCAGCGCGCACTGCAGGCACGGACTACGAGATGGTCGCATCGACGCTGGGCGCCAGGCCGACGACGGTCTGGTGGCGGGTCACGCTGCCCCTGCTGGCGCCGGGCCTGGTGTCAGGGGCGGTGCTGGCCTTCGCCCGCTCGCTCGGCGAATTCGGCGCGACGCTCACCTTCGCCGGTTCCCGAGAGGGCGTCACCCGCACGCTGCCGCTGGAGATCTACCTGCAGCGCGAGTCCGATCCGGAAGCGGCGGTCGCGCTGTCGGTGCTGCTGGTGGTGGTGGCCGCGGTGGTCGTCGTCGGCCTCGGTAGCCGCAGGCTCAGGGCGGGCGGCGCCAATGCGTGGTGACGGTAGTGCGTTTGGCGGCGGCGGCATCTCGGTGCGCGCGGTGGTCGGCGCACGGGGTCTGGACGTGGAGTTGTCGGTCGCACCGGGGGAGGTGCTGGCGCTGCTGGGACCCAATGGTGCGGGCAAGTCGACGGTGCTGCACGTCATCGCGGGCATCGTTGCGCCCGATGCCGGCTCGGTGCGGGTCGCCGACCGCACGTTGACCGACGCCGCGGGCGGTGTCCATGTCGCCACGCACGATCGGCGGGTGGGGTTGCTCCTGCAGGATCCGCTGCTGTTCCCGCACCTGACCGTCGCCGCGAACGTCGCCTTCGGGCCAAGGAGTTCGAAGCGTCTGGGCCGCAACGACTCTCGCGAGGCAGCGCGGCGCTGGCTCGCCGAGGTGGATGCAGCCGATCTGGTGGACCGCAGCCCGGCACGCCTCTCGGGCGGTCAGGCGCAGCGCGTGGCACTGGCGCGGGCACTGGCGGCCGAACCCGACGCGTTGCTGCTCGACGAACCGTTGGCCGGGCTGGACGTGGCCGTCGCGACCGCGATGCGCAAGGTGTTGCGCGGCGTGCTCACCGCCGGTGGCCGGTCGGCGATCCTCGTCACCCACGATCTGCTCGACGTCGTGACGCTCGCCGATCGCGTGGTGGTGCTCGAGCAGGGGCGCATCGTCGAATCCGGCACGGCCACGGGTGTACTCGGCGCGCCACGCAGTTTCTTCGGCGCGCGCTTCGCGGGGGTCAACCTGGTGGCCGGTCGACGGTCGGGCCCGGATTCACTGGTGACCGAGTGGGGCAGCACCTGGCACGGGGAGGCCCCAGAACCGGCGGCGCTGGATCCGGCGGCCCGGGACACGTCGGCCGCCGAGCCCGTGGTGGCGGTGTTCCCGCCGTCGGCCGTGGCCGTCTACCGCGACGAGCCGCACGGCAGCCCGCGCAACACCGTCGAGGTGGTGGTCGCCGAGTTGGACAGCCGCGGTCCGGCGATCCGGGTGCGCGCCGACGAGCAACCGGACGGGGCGCCGGGTCTGGCAGCCGACGTCACCGGGGAGGCGGCGGCCGATCTGGGGCTCGCCCCCGGCGAGCGGGTGTTCTTCACCGTCAAGAGTCAGGCGGTCACGCTCCACTCCCGGCCGTAACGCCCTACGGGACGGGCGCGATGGACGTGTCAGAACACCCCGGCACCGGCGTGGCGCGGCCGTCCGGGGCCTCGTCGTGCCAGCAAACTCAAGCATCCGGTCTCGGCTGTCATTTTCTGGTCGCAGCAACCTCGCAGTTCGACACTTTAAGAGCAACTCACACTTGCGTCACAGCGGTGACACGGTAGTTTCTTCCCCATGCAACACCCCGACGGACGCTCCCGACGACGCGCAGGTCTCACGACACTGGCCGCCGCCGCGGCCACCAGCGCGACTGCGCTCTCCCTGATCCTGCCGGGCTCCGCCGCGGCCGAGCCGGTTCCGGCGCCTCCGCCGCCGCCGCCCGCTCCCGCCCCCGCGGTTCCGCTGCCGCCCCCGGGACCTCTGGTCCAGGCGCCGCCGCCCCCGCCGCCTGCGGACCCGAACGCGCCGCCACCACCGCCCGCGGATCCGAACGCGCCGCCCGCCCCCGGCGCACCGCCACCACCACCACCGCCCGAGCCGGGCCGCGTCGAGAACGCCGCAGGCGGGCTGAGCTACGTCGTCCCCGAGGGATGGAAGGTGTCGGAGCAGACGCAGCTGTCCTACGGCCAGGCGCTGCTGACGAAGATCCCGCCCGCAGGCAGCGAGCAGGCTCCGAACGACACCAGCGTGCTGCTGGGCCGCCTCGATCTCAAGCTGTTCGCGGGCGCCGAGGCCGACAACGCGAAGGCCGCGGCTCGCCTCGCATCGGACATGGGCGAGTTCTTCATGCCGTTCGCCGGCACGCGGCTCAATCAGCAATCGGGTGCGCTCGACGCCGCAGGCATGCCGGGCGCCTTCTCCTCCTACGAGGTGAAGTTCACCGACACCACGAAGCCGAACGGCCAGATCTGGGCAGGCGTCGTCGGGAACCCGCTGCCGCCGAACGCCCCCCGCAGCCAACGCGCTCCGGAACGCTGGTTCGTGGTGTGGCTGGGTACGGCCAACAACCCGGTCGACAAGGGTGCCGCCGTCACGCTGGCACAGTCGATCCGCCCGTACACGCCGCCGCCACCACCACCGCCACCGGACCCGAACGCCCCGCCGGACCCCAACGCGCCGCCGCCGGACCCGAACGCGCCGCCGGCCCGCCCCGGAGTGGGCGTCCCGGTTCCGGTCACCGACGCGCCTCCCGGAATGATGCCGCCGCCCTGAGTCGGGTTCGCGGGTAGCCCCGATCGTGTTGCCTTCGTTCCCCGGATCGTTACCCGCGCTGGGTATACCGGGGACAGGCCCGGCACTTCGCCGTGGCCATGAAGGCAGGAGTTTCCGATGGACGTAATGGCTGCTACCGAGTTCCTGGCCCGCTCCACGACGCAGACCAGCGTTGGATGGATCGGCTACATCATCATCGGCGCCATCGCCGGCTGGATCGCGGGCAAGATCGTCAAGGGCGGCGGCTCGGGCATCCTGATGAACATCGTCATCGGCATCATCGGCGCGCTGATCGGCGGGTTCCTGCTGAGCTTCTTCCTCGACACGGCCGGTGGCGGCTGGTGGTTCACGCTGTTCACCGCCATCCTCGGCTCGGTGATCCTGCTGGCCATCGTCGGCGCGGTGCGCAAGCGCTGACGTTCAGAGCGCCGCGAGCACGCCGCGCATCGCTGCCGCGACACTGCCGCGGTCCGATCGGTACAGCGGTCCTCGCCCGTCGGCGAGCAGGATCCGCAGCCGCGCGACCCCGCGTACGCGGGCAGGCGAAGGTGACTCCAACCGGTCGATGACGCTGTCTATGACGTCGGCGGCTTGATGCACCGCGTCGCCGCGTACGGGGACGCGTCCCTGGCTCAGCGAGGTGCCGGCCTCGGCGTCGTGCAGCACGACGCGAAGTGCATTGGCCAGGTCGGCTCGCTCGGCGTCGGTCGACAGGCGCGCGCCGTGCACCTGGAGCGCCGAGCCGGGTCCGGGATCCACGCCCGCCTCCAACTCGCAGTCGTAGCGGTAGGAGAAGACCCGCGCACGCAGTCGCGCCAGGACCGACGGCGCGACGACCGGGTAGCCCGCCCCGACCTCGTCGGCGACGGCGCCGGGGTTCGAAGCCAATCGTTCTTCTCGCATGTCTACGACCTCCTCGGTGACTGGTGTTCACGCTATAGCGGTCACGCATGACCGGTCAACCGTTTTTACTGGTCATCAAGCGCTATAGTCGGTCCATGCCCGCCACCCTCGTCCTCGACGACCCGGACGAGACCAAACCCGCGCCCGGCCCGCTGCGTCGGGTGCAGGCGCTGATCAACACCCTCGACCGCGAGACGAACGACGATCAGCTGGCCGACCGCGAGGGCGCCCCGCCCCTGCTGGTGGAACTCGGCCTGCTCAGCCCCGACGCCCGGCTCGACGGCAGCGATCTGGATGCCGTCACCGGGGTACGGGAAGCCCTGCACGCACTCGTCCTCCACAACGCCGGTGGCCCTCGACCCGATGCCCGCGCGCTGCGGCCGATTCGCGACCTCGGGGACCACGCGCTGCTCCGGGTTCGGCTGGACGCCTCGGGCGCCGTGGCAGTGGCGCCCGCCGACGATTCCGTACGCGCTCGCCTCGCCGGGTTGCTGACCGTGGTGTCCGAGGCGCAGCGCGCAGGCACCTGGGAGCTGCTGAAGGCCTGCGCGAACGACGAGTGCCTGTGGGCGTTCTACGACCGTTCGCGCAACCACGGGGGAACGTGGTGCGACATGTCGGGGTGCGGCAACAAGCTCAAGAACCGCGAGTTCCGGGCGCGCAGGCGCTCGACGCGCTGAGACCGATCAGGTCGAGACGTGCCAGACCAGGGCCGCGGCCAGGGCACCGAGACCGTTGAGCGACCAGTGCAGCGCGATCGGCGCGATCAGGCTGCCGCTACGACCGCGCAACCACGTGAAGACGAAACCCGCTGCCCCCGTGGCGATCACGGCCAGCACGACGCCCGCGACCATCCCCGCGACGCCGCCGCCGAGGATGCGGGTGAAGCCGACGTTGCTGCTCGTCAGCCCGAGTGACGTGGCGACGTGCCACAGGCCGAACAGCAACGACCCCGCGGCCGCCACGCCGCGGAAACCCCACGCCCGCGTCATCGCGCCGTGCAGGACGCCGCGGAAGACGAGTTCCTCGGGGATCACCGTCTGCAGCGGGATGATGATCATCGAGGCGAGGAACGCCCCGGACAACGTCGCGTAGTGGTCGTTCATGAACATCGGTCGCGTCCACGGCAGGGCGACCCCGATCGCGATCACCGCCGCGACCAACGCGACGGCCGCCAGCGCGTAACCCGCGCCGGACCTCCAGTGCTCGCGTCCGAGACCCAATTCGGCCCACCCCAGGCCGCGCGAGCGGACCAGCGCCACCAGACCGGCCGCCGCCAGCGGCACGGTGACGACGTTGGCCCACGGCGTGGTGAAGTGCGCAATGAGGTTGGTCAGTGCGAGGACCACCACCACGACGCCGATGTCGACGTAGGTGCGGTAGTGGTTCAGTGCGGACAACTGGCCCAGCAGCGGATGCGCAACGGCATCGGCGGGCAGCGCACTGGTCTCGGACATGACCGGCCAAGTGTATGTGGCAGCGGCGTATCGGCAGATCACGAGCCGTGCAGCCGTCGGCGGGCATACCCGCGGCGTGGGTTCGCGGGGTGCTGAACGATACTGATGCCCGTGCTTGACAGGTGTCAGCTCTTGGCCGCGATGCGGGTCCTCGACGTGGGTGGCGCCAAGTCCGACGGCGTCGGGCGACTGCTGGCCGATCTGGGCGCCGACGTGCTGAAGGTGGAGCCGCCCGGCGGAGCGGCGGCGCGCACGGCCCGTCCGACCGTGGCCGGGGTCGGCATCGCGTTCGCCATCGACAACGCCAATAAGCGCTGCACCGTCCTCGACCCTGCCGCCGATCGCGACCGGTTCCTGGACCTGGTCGCCGAGGCCGACGTGCTCGTCGACGGCGGTCGACCCGGTGGCTGCGCGGCCTTCGGGACCACGGCTGCCGACCTGGCCGACCGCTTCCCGCACCTCGTCGCGCTGTCGATGACCGACTTCGGGAGCACCGGGCCGTATGCGTCGTGGAGCGCGACCGATGCGGTGCTGTGCGCGATGTCGACCGCGCTGTCGCGCTCGGGTCCGACGGCGGGCCGACCGGTCCTGCCCCCGTTGGGCATCGCGTCGGCCACGGCCGCCGTGCAGGCGGCGTGGGCCGTGCTCGTCGCCTACCGCCATCGGTTGCGCACCGGCACGGGGGAGCACGTCGACTTCTCCCGCTTCGAGGCGGTCGTGCAGACCCTCGACCCGCCGTTCGGCTCCGAAGGTCAAGCGGCCGTGGGGCAGAAGGCGTCGAACCAGTTGTGGCGTGGCCGTCCCCGGAATCAGCAGATCTACCCGACGTTTCCCTGCCGGGACGGGCACGTCCGGATCTGCCTGCTCTCGCCGAGGCAGTGGCGGGCGATGCGGGAATGGCTCGGCGAGCCGGAGCAGTTCTCCGACCCGAAGTTCGACACCATCGGCGCGCGCTACGCGGCGTCGGCCGAACTGAACGCGCTGATCGCCTCGCTGTTCGCCGAGCAGACGATGGGTCATCTGGTCGACGAGGGCCAGGCCCGCGGCGTGCCGATCGCTGCGGTGCTCGACCCGGCCGAGGCACTGGCCTCCGAGCACTTCCGCGCCGTGCGCGCGCTGACTTCCGCGGAGTTCGCAGACGGCGTCCGGCTCGACGTGCCGACCGGGGCGTTCGTCGTCGATCGCGCCCGCGCCGGGCTGCGCGAACCGGCGCCCGCGGTCGGAACGGACACCGCACGGTGGCTCGCTGCGGGGCCCACCGCAGCCGCACCCGAGGAGCCGACGGCTCGACGACCGCTCGACGACCTGCTGATTCTCGACCTCGGCGTCATCGTCGCCGGTGGCGAACTCGGCAGGCTGTTCGCCGACATGGGCGCCGACGTCGTCAAGGTGGAGAGCGCCGCCTATCCCGACGGGCTCCGGCAGACGCCGCCCGGCCAGCCGATGAGCCGGTCTTGGGCGCTGACCCACCGCAACGAGCGCAGCCTCGGCATCGACCTGCGCCACCCCGACGGTGCCGCGGTGTTCCGCGGTCTGGTCGCCTCGGCCGACGCGGTGTTCGCCAACTTCAAGCCGGGCACGCTGGATGCGCTCGGCTTGTCCTTCGACGAACTGCGGGCGCTCAACCCAAACGTCGTGCTGGCAGAGAGCAGCGCCTTCGGTGCCGACGGGCCGTGGAGCGGCCGGATGGGGTACGGCCCCCTGGTACGTGCCACCACCGGCGTCAGCAGGCTGTGGTCGGACCAGACGCCCGGCGGTTCCGGCGGCGCGTTCTTCGACGCCACGACCATCTTCCCCGATCACGTCGCGGCGAAGATCACCGCGATCGCGGCGCTGGCGGCACTGATCGGCCGTCCCGAGGACGCGACGCGCGTGCACGTGTCCCAAGCCGAGGTGGCCATCAACCAACTCGCGGCGGCCTACGTCGTCGACGCCGCCCGCGCGTCGGGCGCCGCGCTCGACGACGACGCCGCCGTCCACGCGGTGCTGCCGTGCGCAGGTGACGACGAATGGTGCGTCGTCTCGGTTTCCTCCGACGACCGCCGCCGCGCGCTGCTGGGCGTCATCGATTCGCCGGCAGTGGATCTCGTCGCCGGGTTGGCATCGTGGACCGCCCGCCGGGACAAGGCCGACGCCGCACGGACGCTGCAGGAGGCGGGCGTGCCCGCGGGCCCGATGTACCGCGCGGCCGACGTGCTGGCCGATCCGCAGATCGTCGAGCGGGCCGTCTTCACCGAGGCGAGCCATCCACTGTTCCCTGCGCCCATGCCCACCGAGACGCGGCCGGCGCGCTACCGCCACCTGCCCGACGCCGACCTGCGGCCCGCGCCGATGCCCGGCGAGCACACCCGGGCGATCTGCGCCGAGATCCTGCAGATGCCGGCCGGTTTGATCGACGAATTGATTACCGCGGGCGCGCTATTCGAGTGGACCCGACCGGACGCCGACCCCCACCCTCGCATCGGCACCGCCGAGTGAACCGCCACCCCAGAAAGGTGTCCTCGTGACCATCGATCCCCGCACGCCGGTACTCGTCGGCTACGGCCAGGTGAACCAGCGCGAGACCGATCCCACGGTCGAACCCGTCGACCTGATGGAGGCGGCCGCCCGCGCCGCGGCCGACCCGCGCGTGCTGGAGGCGGTGGACTCGGTGCGCATCGTCAACCTGTTGTCCTGGCGCTATCGGAATCCAGGTCTGCTTCTGGCGCAACGCATTCGAGCGGCGAATGCCGAGGGCCGGTACACCAGCATCGGTGGCAACGTGCCTCAGTCGCTGGTCAATCAGGCGTGCCTGGACATCCAGAGCGGCAAGCTGGACACGGTGCTGATCGCGGGTGCCGAGACGTGGCGGACCAGGACGCGCGCCCGTGCCGCGGGCACCAAGCTGGAGTGGACGAAGCAGGACGACTCGGTGCCGGAGCCGCCCGGTGCCGACGACGAGTTCCAGATGGCGGGCGACGTCGAGATCGGCATCAAGCTGGACCGTCCGGCGTACGTGTACCCGATGTTCGAGCAGGCGGTGCGGATCGACGCGGGGGAGTCGCCCGACGAGCACCGTCGCCGCATCGGGGACCTGTGGGCGCGCTTCAGCGCGGTCGCCGAGGCCAATCCGCATGCGTGGAGCACCGAAGCCGTTGCCGCCGAGGACATCTGGCAGCCCAGCCCGACGAATCGCATGGTGTCGTGGCCGTACACCAAGCTGATGAACTCCAACAACATGGTCGACCAGGGCGCGGCGCTGGTGCTGATGTCGGCGGAGAAGGCTACGCACCTTCAGATTTCGCGTGACCGCTGGATCTTCCCGTACGCAGGCACCGACGCCCACGACACCTATCTGATCGGCGAACGCGCCGAGTTCCATCGCTCGCCCGCGATCAGGATCGCCGGGGCGCGTGCGCTCGAACTCGCAGGCGTTGGCATCGACGACGTCGACCTCGTCGACGTGTACTCGTGCTTCCCGTCGGCGGTCCAGGTCGCCGCCCGCGAACTCGGGTTGGCGCTCGACGATCCGGCGCGGCCGCTGACCGTGACCGGTGGACTGACCTTCGCCGGCGGGCCGTGGAACAATTATGTGTCGCACTCCATCGCCACCATGGCCGAGCGTCTCGCGGCGGCACCGGACACGGTCGGACTGATCACCGCCAACGGCGGTTACCTGACCAAGCACAGCTTCGGCATCTACGGCGCCACGCCTGCCGACGAATTCCGGTGGCAGGACGTGCAATCGGCGGTCGACGCCGAGCCGACGCGGGTGGCCGAGGGCGACTGGACCGGTACCGGCACCGTCGAGACGTGGACGACGCCCTTCACCCGCGAGGGCACGCCGGAGAAGGCGTTCGTGGCCGTCCGCACGCCGTCGGACACGCGCGCGCTCGCCGTGCTCACCGACGCCTCCGACGCCCAGGCCAGCGTCGACGGGGACATCGCGGGTGCCAAGGTGCGCGTCGACGTCGGAGGCCGAGCCACGCTGCTGTAGCCCCCCGGGGGTTGACGTGCCACACGCGTGCTGCCTAGTGTGGCGCAAGCCACTAATTGAAACGTTTCAAAACGTAGAGGACGCGATGAGCGACGCAGTGACCGACCGGGTGTGCTTCGTGCTCCGGCTCAAGCCGGACCGCGTCGACGAGTACGTCGAGGCCCACCAGCACGTCTGGCCGGAGATGCTCGAGGCGCTGAGCGACGCCGGCTGGCGCAACTACTCGCTGTTCGTCCGCCCCGACGACGGCCTGGTGGTCGGCTACCTCGAGACCGACGACTTCGCAGCGGCCCAGGCCTCGATGGCCGCCACCGAGGTCAACGCCCGCTGGCAGGCAGGCATGGCCGACTTCTTCGACAACCCGGCCGGCGTAGCGCCCGACCAGGCGATGCGACCGCTGACCGAGTACTTCCACCTCGACTGACCACCATCTCCACCGACGACACCAGACAGGGACGACCATGAACATCGGAGCGCGCAGCACCACCGGATGGCGGGCGACCATCGCGGTCGCCATGTCCAACTACATCGAGGCAGGGTCGATCATCGCCATCGCGACCAGTCTCGCGTTCTGGCAGGCCGAGTTCGACATCAGCGACTTCGCCGTCGGACTGCTCGCCGCGTTGAGCGCCAACGCCTTCGGCGCAGCGATCGGCGCGATCCTCGGCGGGCCGCTATGCGACCGGTTCGGCCGCAAGGCGATCTACACTTACGACCTGCTGGTCTACATGGTCGGCGTGCTGCTCGCGGCCTTCGCCGTGAACTTCACCATGCTGCTGGCTGCATTCGTCATCACCGGCATCGCCGTTGGCGCAGGCGTACCGGCGTCGTGGACCTACATCGCCGAACAGGCACCGTCGGAGGGCCGCGCCAAGCACGTCGGCACCGCGCAGCTGGCGTGGTCGGTGGGACCGCTGATCGGCTTCGCGCTCGCCGCTGCGCTCGCGCCGCTGGGCCTACTGGGCTCGAGGCTGATCTTCCTGCACCTCTTCGTCGTCGCGGCGGTCGTCTGGTGGGTCCGCCAGGGCTTGGCCGAGTCGGCAATCTGGACCGAGGAGGGCTCCGCCACCGCCGCCCAGGCGAGCGGAGCGACGGCGAGCGGTCAGGCCTCGGTGCTCGGCGCCCGCGGCCTGCGGGGCCTGTTCTCGCGGCGGGTCAACATCACCGCGCTGCTGTTCCTCGGCGGCATCTACCTGTTCTGGAACACCGTCGCCGGTCAGGCCGGCATCTTCATGCCACGGGTGTACGACACCGCGGGCCTGCACAGCCCGGTAGCGCAGAACATGCTGCAGGTCCTGGTCTGGGGCTGCACGGTGGCGGCCACGTACTTCGGCTTCATGCGGTACGCCGACCGGATGTCGCAGCGACGGCTCTACGTCATCGGCGCCGCACTCGGCATCGTCGGCTGGATCGTGCTGGTGGCCTTCACCGACCGCGGCGTCCCCACGATGCTGGCGTTCGCGGTGCTGTGGGGCGTGTCGGCGGGCATCGGCGCCCAGGCGTTCTACAGCCTGTGGGCCAGCGAGCTGTTCGCCACGCCCTACCGGGCCAGCGCACAGGGCGTGATGTTCTGCGTGGTGCGCAGCTTCACCGGTTTGCTGAGCTACTTCTTCCCGACGTTGCTGGCCGTCACCGGCCTCACCGGGGTGGGTCTGCTGCTGATCGGCCTGCTCACGGTCGCCCTCGTGATCGGCGCCGTCTGGGCCCCGGAAACCCGCGGAAAGACGTTGCGTCAGATCGAAGTCGAGCGCTACGGGAAGGTGGAGAGTGAAGTCGACGGTGTCACCCCGCCGACGACACTGGCCGACGGAACCGAGACGGAGGTCGCGACACGATGAACGCCCAACTCGACAACCTGGCCATCGAGCTGCCCTCCTGGGCGTTCGGCAACTCCGGCACGCGCTTCAAGGTCTTCGGCACACCGGGCACGCCGCGCACCATCGAGGAGAAGATCGCCGACGCAGCGATGGTCCACCGCCTGACCGGGATGGCGCCGAGCGTGGCGCTGCACATCCCGTGGGACCGGGTCGACGACTACGGGGCGCTCGGCTCGTACGCCGCCGAGCACGGTGTCCGGTTGGGCACCATCAACTCGAACACCTTCCAGGACGACGACTACAAGTTCGGCAGCCTCACCCACACCGACAAGACGGTGCGGCAGAAGGCCATCGACCACCATCTGGCCTGCATCGAGATCATGGAGCAGACGGGGTCTCGGGACCTCAAGATCTGGTTGGCCGACGGCACCAACTACCCCGGACAGGGCGACATCCGGGGCAGGCAGGACCGCCTCGCCGAATCGCTGGCGACGATCTACCAGCACATCGGGCCCGGTCAGCGAATGGTGTTGGAGTACAAGTTCTTCGAGCCGGCGATGTACATGACCGACGTGCCGGACTGGGGCACGTCCTACGCGCACGTCAGTGGGCTCGGGGAGCGGGCGAAGGTGTGCCTGGACACCGGTCACCACGCGCCGGGCACCAACATCGAGTTCATCGTCGCCCAGCTGTTGCGCTTGGAGAAGCTCGGCTCGTTCGACTTCAACTCGCGGTTCTACGCCGACGACGACCTCATCGTGGGGGCCGCCGACCCGTTCCAGCTGTTCCGGATCATGTTCGAGGTCATCCGGGGCGGCGGGCTCGCACCTGGGTCCGATCTGGCGTTGATGCTCGACCAGTGCCACAACGTCGAGGCCAAGATCCCCGGTCAGATCCGCTCCGTGCTCAACGTGGCCGAGATGACCGCCCGTGCCCTGCTGGTGGACACCGAGGCGCTGACCGCCGCGCAGGAGAGCGGTGACGTACTGACCGCGAACGCAATCGTGATGGACGCGTTCTACACCGACGTCCGGCCCGCGGTGGCGCAGTGGCGCACCGAGCGCGGACTGCCCGCAGACCCGATGCGTGCCTTCGCCGAATCGGGATACCAGAACACCATCGACGCCGAACGCGTCGGCGGCACCCAGTCCAGCTGGGGAGCGTGAGAGGACACCATGACCAACGGCAATGACACCGTCACCGAACTGATCGCCCGGTCCAACCGGCTCGGCGCCGATCCGAAGAACACCAACTACGCCGGCGGCAACACCTCCGCCAAGGGGTCCGAGGTCGACCCGGTGACCGGGGCGCCGGTCGACCTCCTCTGGGTCAAGGGGTCCGGGGGAGACCTCGGCACCCTGACCGAGAACGGGCTGGCCGTCCTGCGGCTCGACAGGATGCGCGCACTCGTCGACGTGTATCCCGGCGTCGAGCGCGAGGACGAGATGGTCGCCGCCTTCGACTACTGCCTGCACGGCCGCGGCGGCGCAGCGCCGTCGATCGACACCGCGATGCACGGCCTGGTGGACGCCGCCCACGTCGATCACCTCCATCCCGATTCCGGCATCGCGCTGGCTACCGCCGCCGACGGCGAGGCGCTCACCAAGCAGATCTTCGGCGACCGGGTGATCTGGGTGCCCTGGCGACGCCCGGGTTTCCAACTCGGCCTCGACATCTCGGAGATCAAGGCGCGCAACCCCCAGGCGATCGGCACGATCCTGGGCGGACACGGCATCACCGCGTGGGGCGACACCTCGGCCGAGGCCGAGGCGCATTCGCTGGAGATCATCGACACCGTCGCCCGCTACATCGAGGTCAACGGCCGGCCTGAGCCGTTCGGCGCGCCGCTGCCCGGCTACGGGGCGCTGCCCGATGCGCAGCGCCGCACCAAGGCCGCCGAACTCGCGCCGTTCCTGCGCGGCCTGGTGTCGACGGACCGCGCGCAGGTCGGACACTTCACCGACGATCCACGGGTGCTCGAATTCCTGGGCGCCGCCGAACATCCGAGGCTCGCGGCGCTCGGGACCAGCTGCCCCGACCACTTCCTGCGGACCAAGGTCAAGCCCTTGGTGCTCGACCTGCCTGCCGATGCGCCGGTCGAGGAGTGCCGCCGCAGGCTGGCGGAACTGCACGCGGCCTACCGCGACGACTACCGGGCGTACTACGAGCGGCATGCCTCGACCGACAGCCCGGCCATGCGTGGCGCCGACCCCGCGATCGTCCTCGTGCCAGGCGTCGGCATGTTCAGCTACGGCAAGGACAAGCAAACCGCCCGGGTGGCGGGGGAGTTCTACCTCAACGCCATCAACGTGATGCGCGGCGCCGAGGCGATCTCGACCTACGCGCCGATCGACGAAGCGGAGAAGTTCCGCATCGAGTACTGGGCGCTGGAGGAGGCCAAACTCGCGCGCATGCCCAAACCCAAGCCACTGGCCACCCGCATCGCGCTGGTGACCGGGGCGGCGTCGGGCATCGGCAAGGCCATCGCGACGCGTCTGGCCGCCGAGGGGGCATGCGTCGTGATCGCCGATCTGAACGCCGAGAAGGCATCGGCCGCCGCAGCCGGGATCGGCACCGCCGACGTCGCGGTCGGCATCGCCGCGGACGTCACCGACGAGACCGCCGTCCAAGAGGCGGTGGACGCCTGCGTGCTGGCGTTCGGTGGCATCGACATCGTCGTGAACAACGCCGGTCTGTCGCTGTCGAAGTCGTTGCTGGAGACCACGGCCGAGGATTGGGATCTGCAACACGACGTGATGGCACGCGGTTCGTTCCTGGTATCGAAGGCGGCCGCGCGGGCGCTGATCGACCAGGGCCTCGGCGGCGACATCATCTACATCTCCTCGAAGAACTCGGTGTTCGCCGGCCCGAACAACATCGCGTACTCGGCCGCCAAGGCCGATCAGGCGCACCAGGTGCGGTTGCTCGCGGCCGAACTGGGCGAGCACGGCGTCAAGGTCAACGGCATCAACCCCGATGGCGTGGTGCGCGGTTCCGGCATCTTCGCCGGCGGGTGGGGCGCGAAGCGGGCCGCGGTGTACGGGGTGCCGGAGGAGGAATTGGGCGCGTACTACGCCCAGCGCACGCTGCTCAAGCGAGAGGTGTTGCCGGAGAACATCGCCAATGCGGCGTTCGCGCTGTGTACGTCGGACTTCTCTCATACGACGGGGTTGCACGTGCCGGTGGATGCGGGCGTGGCAGCAGCGTTTCTCCGATGAGCGCTTGCGCGAAGAGCAAGGGCTGCCGATGAGCGCTTGCGCGAAGAGCGAGGGCTGCCGATGAAATCCGGGCGCTTCGTCGCGGTCGATCTCGGCGCCACCAGCGGTCGGGTCATGCTCGCCGACGTCGGCCCGGATTCGTTCGAGATGCGTGCGCTGCACCGGTTCTCGAACGATCCGGTGTACCTGTGGAACGGTGAACGCGCCGCCATGCACTGGGACCTGCCCGCTCTGTTCGCCGGCGTCTGCGCCGGTCTCGCGGAGGCCGGGCGGGAGGCGCCGGACCTGACGAGTGTCGGGGTGGACTCGTGGGCGGTGGACTACGGCCTGCTGCGCGGGGGCAAGCTGCTCGGGCTGCCGTACAACTACCGCGACGCCCGGTGTGCCCGCGGCGTCGACGCCGTGCACGCCACCGTGCCCCAGGACGAACTGTTCGCCCGCAACGGGTTGCAGTTCCTGCCGTTCAACACCGTGTTCCAACTGGCCGCCGACCGCATCGAGGGGCTGCTCGACCAGGCCGACGCCGCGCTGCTGGTGCCGGACCTGATCGGGTACTGGCTGACCGGCGAGATGTCCACCGAGCGCACCAATGCCTCGACCACGGGGCTGTTGGGCATCGACGGGCAGTGGGACGCCGACCTCGAGGCGATGCTCGGGCTTCCCGTCGGTCTCTTCCCGAGGTTGAGCGAACCCGGCGCGGAGCTGGGGCCGGTGCTGCCCGACCTCGTCGAGCGAGCCGGCCTGCCCGGCGGTCTGCGCGTCACTACGGTGGCGTCGCACGACACGGCGTCCGCGGTGGTCGCCGTCCCGATGACCGCCGCGTCGGCGGCCTACGTGTCGTGCGGCACGTGGGCGCTGGTGGGCGTCGAGGTGGGCGGGCCCGTCGTCACCGAGGAGGCCAGGGCCGCCAACTTCACCAACGAGGTGGGCGCCGACGGGCGGATCCGCCTGTTGCGCAACGTGATGGGCATGTGGCTGCTCAGCGAGAGCGTGCGACAGTGGCAGCGTGACGGCTCGCACGTCGACCTGCCCTACCTACTAGAGCAAGCCGCGGCCTGTGCGCCACCGGACGAGGTGTTCGACGGCGACGACCCGCGGTTCGTCGAGCCCGGCGACGTCCCCGGACGCATCGCCGCCTGGTACTCCGAGCGTGGACTGCCCGTTCCCCGGAGCCGGCCGGAGATGACACGCGCCATCGTCGAGTCCCTCGCCGCGGGTTTCGCGCGTGGTGTCGAGGAGGCCGCGTCGCTGTCCGGCGTGGGGGTCGAGACGGTGCACCTCGTCGGGGGCGGCGCGCTGAACCGCCTGCTGTGCCAATTGGTGGCCGATCGCGTCGATCGGCCGGTCGTCGCCGGGCCGGTGGAGGCGACGGCGATCGGTAACGTCCTGATTCAAGCCCGCGCGCACGGCCTGTTGCGCGGGGACCTCGACGCTCTGCGTGGCACGATCAGCGCTTCGGTGCCCACGGAGCGCTACGTACCGCAACGGGCTCCGGCCGGAAGGGTGTGACAGCCATGAACGAGAAGACGAGGCGGCGGCTGCCGAACAGGCACGACCTGGCCCCGCTGATGCAGTTCAAGAAACCGGAACTCAACGCCACGAAGCGGCGCCTGGACAAGGCACTGACCATCGAGGATCTGCGGCGCATCGCCAAGCGCCGCACGCCGCGGGCAGCGTTCGACTACACCGACGGCTCCGCCGAGGCCGAGCTGTCGATCGGGCGCGCGCGGCAGGCCTTCGCCGACGTCGAGTTCCACCCGGCGATCCTCCGGGACGTGTCGAAGGTCAGCACCGGCTGGGACGTGCTCGGCGCCCCGGTGAGCCTGCCGTTCGGCATCGCGCCGACGGGGTTCACCCGGATGATGCACACCGAGGGCGAGATCGCAGGCGCCCACGCGGCGGCGCGGGCGGGCATTCCGTTTGCACTGTCCACGATGGGCACGACGGCCATCGAGGACGTCAAGGCTGCGAACCCGTTCGGACGCAACTGGTTTCAGCTCTATATGTGGAAGGACCGGGACCGCTCGATGGCGCTCGTCGAGCGCGCCGTGGCGGCAGGGTACGACACGCTGATGGTGACGGTGGACGTGCCGGTGGCCGGTGCGCGGCTGCGCGACAAGCGCAACGGGATGTCGATCCCGCCCGCGCTGACGCTCGGCACCGTGGTCAACGCGATTCCGCGTCCGCAGTGGTGGTTCGACTTCCTGACCACCGAGCCGTTGTCGTTCGCGTCGCTGGACCGGTGGTCGGGCACGGTCGCCGAACTGCTGGACACGATGTTCGACCCGACGGTCACGTTCGACGACCTGGCGTGGATCAGGTCGCAGTGGCCGGGCAAGTTCGTGGTGAAGGGCATTCAGACGGTCGCCGATGCGCGGGCCGTGACCGACCTCGGCGTCGACGGCGTGCTGCTGTCCAATCACGGTGGGAGACAGTTGGATCGGGCCCCCATCCCGTTCCACCTGCTGCCCGAGGTGGTGGCCGAGGTGGGTGGCGACGTCGAGATCATGCTGGACACCGGAATCATGTCGGGGGCCGACGTGGTCGCGGCGATCGCGATGGGCGCACGGTTCACGCTGATCGGCCGCGCCTACCTGTACGGCTTGATGGCCGGTGGCGAGGCAGGGGTGGACCGCGCGATCGCGATCCTGACCGACCAGGTGGAACGCACGATGCGCCTGCTCGGCGTCACGTGCCTGGAGGAGCTGACGCCTCAGCACGTCACGCAACTGGTGCGCCTGGCTCCTCGGCAGCGCGCGGGGGAGTAGCGGCGTGAGCCGGTCGGAGGCCGTGGGGATCCGCGACGTCGCACTCGCGGCGTCGGTGTCGGTCGGGACGGTGTCCAACGTGCTCAACTCGCCCGAGCGGGTCGCGCCGGCGACGGTCGCGCGCGTACACGCCGCGATCGAGGAGCTGGGCTTCGTCCGCAACGACGCGGCGCGGCAGTTGCGGGCGGGCCAGTCGCGGTGCGTCGGCCTGCTGGTCCTCGACGTGGGCAACCCGTTCTTCACCGACGTCGCCCGCGCGGCCGAGAGACGAGCTGCGGGAAGCAATTTGGTGGTGCTGCTCGGCACCACCGACGACGACGCCCAGCGCGAACGGGCCTACCTCGAGACGTTCGAGGAGCAGCGCGTGTTCGGCCTGCTGATCTCCCCCGTGGGCGAGGACCTCGAGCGCCTGCACGTGGCGCGCCGCCGGGGCATTCCGGTGATCCTGGTGGACCGCGACGGTACGGGCACGCCGTTTCCGTCGGTCGCCGTGGACGACGTCGCAGGCGGCGGGCTGGCTGCGCACCACCTGTGCGATCGGGGCCGCACCCGCATCGCGTTCGTGGGCGGGCCGCACGGTTTGCGGCAGGTCGCCGACCGCCTGGCGGGTGCGAGGGCCGCCGTGGCCGAACATCCGGGTGTCGCGCTGGAGGAGTTCGACACCGACGAGCCGACGGTGCTGGCCGGTCGCGCGGCAGGGGAGCGGTTGTGCGCACTGCCCGCCGGTCGCAGGCCCGACGCGGTGTTCTGTGCGAACGACCTGCTGGCGATCGGGGTGCTGCAGGCGTTGACGATCGGTGGGTTGCGCGTGCCCGACGACGTCGCGGTCATCGGTTACGACGACATCGACTTCGCCCGTTCGGCAGCGGTCCCACTGTCGTCGGTCCGTCAGCCGAGCGCCGACATCGGGGTGACGGCGGTCGACCTCCTGCTCGCCGCCGCGGAGTCCCCGGACGCCGAGCCGCGGCACGTGGTGTTCCGGCCGGAGCTGGCGGCGCGCGCCTCGACCGGCGCTACTTGATGGTGTAGCCGCCGTCGATCACCAGATCGGCGCCGTTGACCATCGCGGATGCGCCCGAGGCGAGGAAGACCGCGGCTGCGGCGATCTCGTCGGGGTAGGCGAAACGGCCGGTGGGGATCAGTTTCTTCAAGGCGTCGCCCCTGGGGTTGTCCCATGCCTTGATCCCGAGGTCGGTGAGTACCACCGTCGGCGAGATCGTGTTGACCCGCACGCCCTTCGGCGCCCATTCGGTGGCAAGCACCTTGCTGATGCCGACCACGCCGAACTTGGACGCGCAGTAGGCCACGTGCTGATCGATCGCGACGCTCGCGGCCTGTGAGGCCATGTTGATGATGACGCCCGTGCCGGCGTCGAGCATGTGCCTGCCTGCCGCCTGACACATCAGGAACGTGCCCTTGAGGTTGATGGCGATGGTGGAGTCCCAGTCCGCGAGCGACAGCTCCTCGGCGGGTGCGAGCCTGGCGATGCCCGCGCAGTTGACCAGGACGTCGATCCGGCCGAACTCGGCGATCACCGCGTCGATCACGGTGGTCACGGACTCGGGATCGGAGACGTCGCAGGCAAATCCGCGGCTGCCGGGCAGCGTGCCCGCCAGCTCCGAAGCGCCCGCCTCGTTGAGGTCGACCACGGCGATCCGGGCGCCCTTGGCGGAGAAGGCCGCCGCGATGGCCGCGCCGATGCCCGACGCCCCGCCGGTCACGAGCGCCACCAATCCGTCGAGGCGGAAGTCGAAGTCGACTGTGGGTTCTGCTGTCTCGGGCACGTGATCGTCTCCTCGGTGTCGTCGTAGTTGGGGGTCGGTCGGTCAGTCCAGAACGGCTGCGGCGACGTCGGTGTCGGTCACCAGCGACGACACCAGGCCGGAACGCAGGACGGCCTTGGTGGCGGCCACCTTCTCGGGTCCCGTCGCCAGTGCGATCCGGGTGGGGATGGCACGCAGCTGGGTCTCGTCGATGCCCATCCGGCGTTCGTCGAGGCCGGGGATGCGGTTGCCGTCGGCGTCGAGCAGCAGGGCGCAGGTCTCCGCGCACACCCCGGCAGCGGCCAGCGTCGCCACCTCCTCGTCGGTCAGCGACGCGTACACCTGGGAGGCGCCGGGCGCCCACGCTCCGACGGACACGATCGCGCAGCTCACCTTGGGGTGCCGTTCGACGGTCTCCCGGATCTGTGGGTTGCTGGCGAGGCTCGCGGCGGTGCGCGCGTCGGGCACCACGAGGGGCGCGTAGAGGGGCCAGGACTCGCCCCCGCTGACCTCGCTGATGCGCCGCACCAGGTCGGCGCCGTTGGAGGTGATGGCCCCGGCCATGCCCGTGAGTTGTACGACGTCGCAACGGGGTAGGGACGTCAGGAACGGTGCGATGTGGGTGAGTGTGCGGCCGCAGTCGACGCCGACGACGTCGCCGTCGCGCAGGATGGACTGGAGCAGTTCGGCCATCGCCTTGGCGACGGCGTGCACCCGGTCGGCGGCGTTGCTGGTGTCGGCGGAGACGGCGTAGGCGTGCTCGAGGCCGTAGCGACGCTGCAGGGCCGTGGAGAGGTCGACGTCGATCGAGCCGGGGTTGTGGATCTTGATCTCGACCATGCCCGACTCGATGGCCTCGTCGAGCATCCGGGCGACCTTGAAGCGCGAGAGCCCGAACTCCTCGGCGATCTGGATGCGGGTGCGCCCCTCGAGGTAGTAGCGCCGGGCTATCACCGCCCGCTGGAACAACTCGTCTGGCCCCATCCGTCCCCTCCCATGGGTCGAGAGCCGCTATGCTCACCTGCCGCTGCACATATGTGCAAGCCCGTTGACAGATGAGCATACGCATTGCATGATCCACATCACATAGACACATGAGTATCGGGAATCACAGATGAGCAATGAGGACAACGCGCTGGCATCGCTGGCCAGTTCGGTGTTGTCCCGGGAATCGGCTGCGCTCGGCGCACTCGTCGGCAACGTCGAGTCGAGTGTCGTCGCGGTCGCCCGGCAGATGCTCGCCGTCACCGGCAAGGTCGTCACCACCGGATCCGGCACGTCCGGGATCATGGCCGAGCGTCTCGCCCACCTGCTGTCGGTGTGCGGCACGCCCGCGGTGTACCTGCCGTCCATGGACGCACTGCACGGCGGCATGGGCGCCATCACCGGCGCCGATCTGGTGATCGCGATCTCCAAGACCGGCCAGTCCCACGAACTCGTCAACCTCGTCGAACGTCTGGGACGCAAGGGCATTCACGTCGTGGCGCTGACCGAGAGTCCCGCATCGCCGTTCGCGCTCGCCGCAGGCAGCGTCGCAGCGCTGCCGCCAACGCCGCCCGGCGCGGACCCCGGGGACATGATCGCGATGGCGAGCACCCTGGCGGTCGGCGCGTGGAGCGACGCGGTCGCGGTGGTCACGATGTCGATGCGCGGCCACACCGTCGGCGACGTCATCGACAGCCATCCCGCGGGAGGTGTCGGCGTTCGTGGTCACCGACCCGGTGACGAGACGGCGCCGGTGGTACCCGCGTGAGCAATCCAGCCGTGCTGGGCGTCGATTCGTCCACGCAGTCGTGCAAGGTCGAGATCCGCGACCTGGCCACCGGTCGACTGTTGGGCTCGGGCTCGTCCCCGCACCCACCGGCCTTCCCGCCCGTCGCCGAGCAACATCCAAACGAATGGGTCGCCGCATTCGTCGCTGCCACCGGCATGGCGATGGCCGCGTGCGACCAGCGGCCCGAGATCCGGGCGATCTCGGTCGCGGCGCAGTGCCACGGCATGGTGCTCCTCGACGAGCACGGCGACGTGCTGCGCGCCGCCAAGCTCTGGAACGACACGACCGGCGCGCCGAACCTGACCCGCCTGGTCGACCGCATCGGAGCGCGCCGCTGGGTCATGCGGATCGGCACGCTGCCGACGGCCGCGTTCACGATCGCCAAGCTGGCGTGGGTCGCGGAGAACGAACCGCGACTGCTCGACCGCCTGGCGACGATCCTGCTGCCCCACGACTACCTGACCTACTGGCTGACCGGGGAGAAGGTGACCGACCGCTCCGACGCCTCGGGCACCGGCTACTTCGACGCCACCGACGGGCTGTGGATCCCCTCCTACCTAGAACTCGCTGCCGGGAGCCGGGAGTGGGCCGCCACGCTGCCGACCGTCCTCGGCCCCGCCGACGCCGCGGGCACCGTGCTGCCTGCCAGAGCCGAGCAACTCGGCATCGGCGCCGACGTGCTGGTCGGTGCCGGCGGCGGTGACCAGCACGCGGCCTACCTCGGCCTCGGCCTCACCGACGGCGACCTGTACTTCAGCATCGGCACCTCCGGCGTCGTCGCGACGTCCTCGCGCGGCCCGGTGTTCGACACCACCGGTGCGGTCGACGGAGTCGCCGACATGACGGGCGGCTACCTGCCGTTGATGAGCACGTTGAACGCCGCCCGCGTCGTCGACCGGGCCGCCGTCCTGCTCGGCACCGATCTGGCGGGCATCTCGGCGCTGGCGCTGGCGGCCGGGCCCACCCAGGGTCCCGTCGTGGCGCCGTTCCTCGACGGTGAACGCACCCCCGACAGACCCGATGCCCGCGGCGCCATCGCCGACGTGACGTCGCGGACCACCCGCGAGGAACTCGCCCGCGCATTCGTCGAGGGGCCGCTGCTGTCCCTGATGTCCGGACGCGACAGCCTGGCCGACTGCGGCGTCGACACCAGCGGCGCGGCGACCGTCGTCGGCGGCGGAGCACGCTCACCCGCCACACTGCAGCTGCTCGCCGACCTGCTCGGCGACGAGGTCACGGTGCCCGACGTCGACGAGGCCACGGCCCGCGGTGCCTGCATCCAGGCCGCCGCGGTGGCGTCGCGTACCGACCGCGCTGGGCTCGTCGACCTCGCCAAGCGGTGGCATCCCGACGCGCGCGCACGCGTGACGCCGCGGGCACACGGTCGTGACCTTGGCGCGCTACGCACCCGGTGGGCCCAGCTCGCCGCCTCACCCGTGCTGGAGGGGGGCGCCCAGTGAACGACCTCGCGTCCTGGCACGCCGACTTCCCGGGGCTGCTGGCCGGCTCGGTGTACGCCGCCCACGGCTCGCGGGTGGCGGCCGCGCAGACGCTGGCCGACACCGGCATCGACGTCCACGTCGACGTGATGGCCGTCTCGGAGGGCCTGCCCGCAGGGGTCAGTCTCGACGAGCTGCAACGCATCTCGGCCGTCGTCCCGAGTGAGCGCATCGGAGTCCACGTCATCGGGTCCAAGGACTTCGTCGACGCCGTGCTGCCCAAGATCCTCGCCGTGCACCCCGGTGTGGTGTTCCTACCGTGGCAGGCCTTCACCGACGCGCGTGCCGACGCGATCCGAATGGCAGGCGGGTCGGCGTGGATCGCCGTGTGGCGCGAATGGGACGGGCTCGGCGAACCGCAGTGGCCCGCCGAACCCGACGGCGTCCTGGTCATGCTCATCCAGCCCGGCACCCAGGACCGCTGCCGGCTGGACCGGATCGGGCTCGTCACCGCCTGTACCGCCAAGTTCTCCGAACTACCCGTGGCCGTCGACGGGGGAGTCACCGAGGACGTCGCGCCGTTGTGCGCCGCCGCCGGTGTCCACCAGATGGTCGTCGGCCGCGCTCTGCTCACCACGACATGAAGGGAAACCACATGACTTCCACGTCACCCACCACCCCACCCGAGACGATGCGGGCCAGCGTCATGACCGACGTGGGGACGCTCGAGATCGAGGACCGGCCCGTCCCGGCGCCCGGGCCGTACGAGGTCCTCGTCGAGGTCGCCGCGGTCGGCGTCTGCGGATCCGACGTGCACTACTACCGGCACGGCCGGATCGGTGACTTCGTCGTCGAGGACCCGATGATCCTCGGCCACGAACTCTCGGGGCGCATCGCGGCGGTCGGTGAACGCGTCGACCCGACGCGCGTCGGCCAGCGGGTGGCCGTGGAGCCGCAGCACCCGTGCCGACGCTGCAAGCAGTGCACCGCGGGGCGCTACAACCTCTGCCCGTACATGGAGTTCTACGCGACGCCGCCGATCGACGGCGCGTTCTGCCGCTACGTCACCATCGACGCCGAATTCGCCCACCCCGTGCCGGATTCCATGTCCGACGACGCGGCGGCGCTGCTCGAGCCGCTGTCGGTGGCGATCACCACCATGCGCAAGGCCGGGGTGGAACCGGGCTCGTCGATCCTGATCGCCGGCGCCGGACCCATCGGCGTGCTCTGCGCGCAGACCGCCCGTGCCTTCGGCGCGTCACGCATCGTCGTCACCGACCTCCTCTCGTCCCGTCGCGAGAAGGCGCTGAAGTTCGGCGCCACCGAGGTGCTCGACCCGACCGCGGTCGACGTGTCGGCGATCGAACCCGTCGACGCCTTCGTCGACGCCACCGGAGTGCCCGCCGCCGTCGTCAGCGGCATCAAGGCGGTCGGCCCGGCCGGACACGTCGTGCTGGTCGGCATGGGCGCCGACGAGTACGCGCTGCCGGTCAGCCACATCGCCAATCTGGAGATCACCGTCACCGGGGTGTTCCGCTACACCGACACCTGGCCCGCGGCAATCCATCTGGTGTCCAGCGGGGCGATCGACCTCGACTCGATGGTGACCGGACGCTACGACCTCGAACACGTCGCCGATGCCCTCGACAGCGACACCGACCCTGCCAGCCTCAAGTCGATTGTGAATCCTCGATGACACAGAACCCCTTTGACCTCACCGGCCGCACCGCCCTGGTGACCGGCGGAAACCAGGGCCTCGGCAAGGCCTTCGCGATGGGGCTGGCCCAGGCCGGCGCCCGCGTGGCGTTCTCGGGCCGCAACGCCGAGCGCAACCAGAAGGTGGTCGCCGAGGCCTCCGGTGCCGGCATCGACCTGCACGCGATCACCGCCGACATCACCTCCCAGGCCGACGTCGACCGGATGACGGCCGAGGCGCTCGACGCACTCGGCCGCATCGACGTCCTCGTGAACAACGCAGGCACCTGCTACCACGCGGAGTCATGGGACGTCACCGAGCAGCAATGGGACGACGTGTTCGACCTCAACGTCAAGGCGCTGTGGGCATGCTCGCTCGCCGTCGGTGCGCACATGCGCGAGCAGGGATCCGGCTCGATCGTGAACATCGGCTCGATGTCCGGGCTGATCGTGAACCGCCCGCAGTGGCAGCCCGCCTACAACGCCAGCAAGGCCGCCGTGCACCACCTCACCAAATCGCTTGCCGCCGAATGGGGTCCGCTCGGCATCCGCGTCAACGCCCTAGCGCCCGGTTACGTCAAGACCGACATGGCGCCGGTCGACCGTCCGGAGTTCAAGCAGCACTGGATCGACGACGCGCCGCTGCTGCGCTACGCCATGCCCGAGGAGATCGCACCGAGCGTGGTCTTCCTGGCCAGCGACGCAGCCTCGTTCATCACCGGGTCCGTGCTGGTCGCCGACGGCGGGTACACCGCATGGTGACCGCCGCCGAGCCGATCCGCCGGGTCGTGGTCAACTCCCTCGACGACGTCGTCATCGAGACCGTGGCCGAGGCCGAACCGGGCGCGGGCGAGGTGCGCGTGCGCAGCACCGTCGTCGGCATCTGCGGATCGGACCTGCACGCGGCCTGCGGCCACCACCCCTTCATCGACCTGCCCTACCGGCCAGGCCACGAGGTGGTGGGCGTGATCGACGCCGTTGGATCCGGTGTCGACGACTCCTGGGTCGGCAGCCGCGTCGCCGTCGAGCCCAACCTCGCGTGCGGGCACTGCCCCCAGTGCGAAGCGGGCAGGTACAACGTGTGCCGCGAGCTGCTGGTCCTCGGGTGCCAGACGCCAGGGGCACTGGCCGACAGCTTCACCGTGGCCGCCGATCGCGTGGTCGCGCTGAACCCCACCCTCGACGACGATCACGCCATCCTCATCGAGCCGCTCGCCACGCCGATCCACGCCGTGCGCCGTGCCGCGGCAGCGGTGGGCGACCTGCGCGGGCGCCCCGTCGTCGTCATCGGCGCGGGACCGATCGGGCTGTTCGCCCTGCTGGCGGCCCGTCAGGCCGGGGCCACCGTCGTGGTCGCCGACCTGCTGGCATCGAAGCGGGAACGTGCCGAACGCCTCGGCGCCGCAGGCAGTTTCGATCCGACCGCCACCGACGCCGTCGAGGCCGCGCACCGCCTGCTCGGTGGACCGGCCGCCGTCGTCATCGACTGCGTCGCGATCGAGAGTTCGGTGGCCCAGGCCGTCGACCTCGTCGACAAGGGCGGCGCGATCATGATCGTCGGCGTCTCGTCCGGTGCGACGCCGGTCCGGCTCGACCTCGTCCAGGACCGCGAACTCTCGCTGATCGGCAACCTGATGTACGTGCGGGAGGACTTCCTCGCCGCGATCGATCTGCTGGCGTCGGGCACCGTGCCGATCGACGAGTTCATCAGCGCCCGTTTCGACCTCGAGCAGTCCGCGCAGGCGTTCGCTGCGTCGGCGGATCCCGAGAACGTCAAGGTGGTGGTGTCGGTCGGTAGCACTGGCGAGCCCGTGTCGGTCGGCGCCGCATCGGTGGGGAGCTCGTCATGACCTCTGCGTCCCCCTCGGTGCACGCACCGCAGGCAGCGATCCTCGAGTGCTCGGACATCACCAAGAGCTTCGGCGGGGTGCCCGTGCTGCGCGGCATCACGCTCAACCTCGAACCCGGCACCGTCACGGCGCTGGCGGGCGAGAACGGTGCTGGCAAGTCGACGCTGATGAAGATCGTCAGCGGCCAGTACAGCGCCGACTCCGGTGACGTCACCGTCCAGGGCACCCACCTGGCGCCCGGCAATCCCCGTGACGCCGTCCGGCACGGCGTGGCGATCGTGCCCCAGGAGCTCGCGTCCATCGAGGACATGACGGTCTACGAGAACCTGTTCGTGGGGCGGGAACTGAAGCGCGGGCCGTTCCTGAACCGGAAGGCGATGATCGACGAGGCCAGGGAGACGCTCTCGGCGTTCGACGTCGCCATCACTCCGACGGCGCGGATGGGCAGCCTGCCCGTCGGGCTACGTCAGATCGTCGAGATCGTGAAGGCCGCGCGCACCGGCGCGCAGGTCGTCATGCTCGACGAGCCCACGTCCGCGATCTCCGAACGCGAGGTCGAAGGCCTCTACGGAATCGTGCGCCGGTTGCGCGACCACGGCGTCGCGATGGTCTACACGACGCACAAGATGGCCGAGATCCGCGCCATCGCCGACCGGGTGGTGGTGCTGCGCGACGGCGGCCTCATCCTCGACGAGCCGCTCACCAACGTGACCGACGACGACATCGTCACCGCGATGATCGGCCGGGAGCTCGACGCGCTGTTCCCCGCTCGCGTCGACCCCAAGGCGGAGGCGGTGCTCGAGGTCCGGGACCTGCAGGTCGACGGAGCTTCTCGGCCCGTGTCGTTCTCGGTTCGGTCCGGCGAGATCCTGGGCCTCGCAGGCCTCGTGGGTGCCGGACGCACCGAGCTCCTCGAGGCGATCTTCGGTGCGCGGCACACCTCGTCCGGCGAGATCGTCGTGCGCGGCCGGACCGTGAAGCGCAACTCCCCGGCAGCGGCCATCGCCGACGGCATGGCGATGGTGCCCGAGGACCGCAAGATCTCCGGCGTCGTGCTGTCGATGAGCGTGCTGGACAACGGGTCGCTACCCCGCCTGTCGGCGTTCAGCGTCGCGGGATGGCTGCGCGGCAAGGCCAGGACGACGGCCGTCTCCGACGTGATGAAGTCGGTGCGGCTGCGCAGCAGCGGCCTGAGCCAGCAGGTCGGGACGCTGTCGGGCGGCAACCAGCAGAAGGTGGTGCTGGCCAGGTGGCTGACCGGTGACGTCAACGTGCTGCTGCTCGACGAGCCCACCCGCGGCGTCGACGTCGGCGCCCGCAGCGAGATCTACCGCATCATCACCGAATTCGCCGAGGCCGGCATGGCGGTGGTGATGGCGTCGTCGGACATGCCAGAGATCATCGGTCTGTCGCACCGGGCGTTCGTCATGCGCGACGGCGCGCTGGTCGGAGAACTCGACCGCGACGCGCTCGACCACCCGGCCGTCCAGGAATCCGTATTCCGCATGGCGACCGCACTCGACGGGCCCCAGCACCCCGAGAGCCCATCAACCCCCACGGCCGGAGATCGGCCCCAGTCACCGGAGGCAGCATCGTGACCACCCAACTCGACACCGAAGGCGGCCAGGAGGGATCCAAGACGGTCGTCGCGTCGCCGACGACGGGCGAACCCGTGCGGCTGTTCTCCCGTGAATGGCTCAGCGGCATGGCGCTGCGCTACTCGATGGTGATCATCATGCTGCTGGTGATCGCGTACTTCAGTTACCGCAGTGCGCGATTCGGCACCGTCGACAACCTGGTGACGATCCTGGTCGCGGCGGCACCGTTCGCCCTGATCGCGCTGGGGCAGACGCTGGTGGTGCTCACCGGCGGCATCGACCTGTCGGTGGGCAGCGTGATCGCGGTGTCGGCCATGGCAGGTGCCGCCACGGCCAAGGCCAACCCCGGCCAGGTCTGGATGACGGTCCTGGTCGCCATGGTGGTCGGCCTCGCCGTCGGCTCGGTCAACGGAATCCTGGTCTCGCGCATCAACGTTCCACCGTTCATCGCGACGTTGGGCACGCTCACCGCCGGGTCGGGTCTGGCGTACGTCATCGGCGGCGGCGCACCGATCAACGGCCTGCCCGCCGAGTTCGGGTCGATCGCCAACACCAAGATCCTCGGCCTGCAGATCCCGGTCCTCGTGATGATCATCGGCATCATCGTCCTGATGGTCGTCATGCGGCGCACCACCTACGGCATGCGCGTGTACGCCGTGGGCGGCAACCGCAACGCCGCCGAGATCGCAGGCATCAACGCCAAGAACGTGCTGTTCAGCGTCTACGCCTTCTCCGGCCTGCTGGCAGGCATCTCCGGGGTCATGCTGGCGTCACGCGTCATCTCGGGTCCGCCCAACCTCGGTCAGGGCTACGAGCTCGACGCCATCGCCGCCGTGGTGATCGGTGGCGCCAGCCTGATGGGCGGCCGCGGCACCATCTGGGGAACGGTGCTGGGCCTGTTCATCATTCAGACGCTCAACAACGGTCTCGACATCCTGGTCGTGCCCGCCTACTGGCAGGACGTCATCAAGGGCGTCCTGATCGTCGCGGCGGTCGCCGTCGACGTCTGGTCCAACCGCCGAAGAACTTGACCCGCCTACCCCATTGATCGCTTCGAACACCGACACAACCAGAAGGAATGACCAGATGAGACTGACAACGAAGTTCGTCACCATCGCCGCGGCAGGAGTGCTGGGGCTGGGACTGTCCGGCTGTGGAGCCGGCGACACCGAGGCCAACAGCGACACCACCCGCATCGGCGTGTCGGTGTACGACATGAGCTCGTTCATCACCGCGGGCAAGGAGGGCATGGACCAGTACGCCAAGGACAACAACATCGAGCTGGTCTGGAACTCCGCCAACCTCGACGTCTCGACCCAGGCCAACCAGGTCGACTCGATGATCAACCAGGGCGTCGACGCCATCATCGTCGTTCCCGTGCAGGCTGATTCGCTCGGGCCGCAGGTCGCCTCGGCCAAGGCCAAGAACATCCCGCTGGTGCCGGTCAACGCCGCACTCGACAGCAAGGACATCGCAGGCAACGTCCAGCCCGACGACGTCGCCGCCGGTGCCCAGGAGATGCAGATGATGGCCGACCGCCTCGGCGGCCGCGGCAACATCGTGATCCTGCAGGGCCCGCTCGGACAGTCAGGCGAACTCGACCGCAGCAAGGGCATCGAGCAGACCCTGGCCAAGTACCCGGACATCAAGGTGCTGGCCAAGGACACCGCCAACTGGAAGCGCGACGAGGCCGTCAACAAGATGAAGAACTGGATCTCGGGCTTCGGGCCGCAGATCAACGGCGTCGTCGCCCAGAACGACGACATGGGTCTCGGTGCGCTGCAGGCACTCAAGGAGGCCGGCCAGACCAACGTGCCGATCGTGGGCATCGACGGGATCGAGGACGGGCTCAACGCCGTCAAGAGCGGTGAGTTCATCGGCACGTCGCTGCAGAACGGCACCGTCGAACTGGCCGCCGGACTGGCGGTCGCCAACGCGCTCGCCAAGGGCGAGCAGGTGAACACCGAGCCGGTCTACGTGATGCCCGCCATCACCAAGGAGAACGTCGACGTCGCGATCGAGCACGTCGTCACCGAGCGGCAGAAGTTCCTCGAGGGTCTCACTCAGCTGACCACCGAGAACCTCAAGACCGGCGACATCGCCTACGAAGGCATCCCCGGACAGAAGCAGGCCTAGTAAACACGTGCGATTCGTGGAGCATCTCCCGCGCTCACCGCGGGAAATGCTCCACGAATCGCGAAACAGGAAGGAATCGAATGAGACTGACGACCAAACTGGGCGTAGTCGCCTCGGCAGGGCTGTTGACACTCGGCATGACGGCCTGCGGCGCGGGCGACACCGAGGCCAACAGCGGAACCACCCGCATCGGCGTCACGGTGTACGACATGAGTTCGTTCATCACCGCAGGCAAGGAGGGCATGGAGACCTATGCCAAGGCCAATGACATCGAGCTGGTGTGGAACTCGGCCAACAACGACGTCTCTACCCAGGCCAGCCAGGTCGACTCCTTGATCAACCAGGGCGTCGCCGCGATCATCGTCGTTCCCGTGCAGGCGGATTCACTCGCTCCGCAGGTCGCGTCGGCCAAGGCGAAGAACATCCCGTTGCTCGCGGTCAACGCTGCACTGGACACCCCGGACCTGGCGGGCAACGTGCAGCCCGACGACGTCGCCGCCGGTGCCCAGGAGATGCAGATGATGGCCGACAAGCTGGGTGGCCGTGGCAACATCGTGGTGCTGCAGGGCCCGCTCGGTGGATCCGGTGAGATCAACCGCGGCAAGGGAATCGACCAGGTACTCGCCAAGTACCCGGACATCAAGGTGCTCGCCAAGGACACCGCGAACTGGAAGCGCGACGAAGCGGTCAACAAGATGAAGAACTGGATCTCCAGCTTCGGGCCGGAGATCAACGGCGTCGTCGCCCAGAACGACGACATGGGTCTCGGCGCGCTGCAGGCGCTCAAGGAGGCCAACCGCACCGACGTCCCGATCGTCGGGATCGACGGCATCGAGGACGGGCTCAACGCCGTCAAGAGCGGTGAATTCATCGGCACCTCACTGCAGAACGGCACCGTCGAGCTGTCGGCGGGCCTCGCCGTGGCCAACGCGCTGGTCAAGGGCGAGCAGGTGAACACCGAACCGGTGTACGTCATGCCCGCCATCACCAAGGAGAACGTCGACGTCGCACTCGAGCACGTCGTCACCGACCGCCAGAAGTTCCTGGACGGCCTGACCGAGCTGACCGCGCAGAACCTCAAGAGCGGCGACATCGCCTACGAGGGGATTCCGGGGCAGAAGCAGCCCTAGTCGCGGATACCGGCAGGTTCTCGACGGGGTGACCGTGGGCCCCGTGTACGCGCGTCGCGTGACGTGCGTACACGGGGCCCATACTCGTCTCGCGATGAGTTTCTGGCCCGCACCTGGTCGGTATGGAGAATCCAACGAAGGGAACAGATCGTGTCGATCGAACACGTGCTCGCCGTCGTCCCGGTGTCCGACCTCGACCGGGCCAATGCCTGGTACCAGAAGCTCTTCGGGCGCCCCGCCGACAACAACCCCATGCCCGTGCTCGTCGAATGGCAGTTAGTACCGGGTGGCTGGGTTCAGGTGTTCGTCGACGCCGACCGCGCCGGATCCGGCCTGCTGAACGTCGCCGTAGACGATCTCGACCGGCACGTCGCCCAGGCGGCCGAGCAGGGCCTGGCGCCCGGTGACGTCGAGGATGTCAACAAGGGCGTCCAGCTGTCGACGCTTCGAGACCCCGACGGCAACCTGATCCGGCTGATCGGCAACTTCCGCGTCGAGTATTAGGTCGCGGGTCGCGGCCGCAGTGGACGCTGAGCGATCTCCAGCACCTCGTCGGTGGTCGGCGGACTCTGCGGGTGGTGCGACAGGCACCACGGCGTCCGGATCCTATGGAAGGCAAGCCCTTCCAGCGCCACGTAGAAATTGCCTGCCCGCAGCTTGCTGATGTCGGGCACCTCACCACCCTTGACGCGGGCCATCTCCCTGGCCGTGGCGATCTGGGCGGGCGCGTTGAGCAGGCCGTAGAACTGCGTGGTCGAGTTGCCGGGGATGTGCAGGTGCAGGCCGCGGGGCGCCTGCGTCGCGAATACCAGTCCCAGACCGTACTTTCGGGCCTGGGAGACCAGCGCGAGCGTGCTTCGCGTGCAGGCGGTGTAGCGGTCGGACGGTGCGAAGTTCTGTGCCTCGTCCATCACCAGCAGTCCGCCGAGCGGGCGGTCGGCCGCCGGGTTCCGCTTGATCCAGGAGAACAGCGCCATCTGCAACTGGTTGACGAAGCCCTCGCGCTGCTGGTCGCTGGTCAACCCGATCATGTTGATCACCGACACCCGGGCGCGGTAGCCGTCCGACGGCGTGAGCAGCACTTCAGGATCCGCCGGGGTACCGCTGCCGCCGAACAGGGGATCGTTGACCATCGCGGCATGCAGGTTGGCCGAGAGTTCGGCTGCCAGCTTCGCGCCCTTGGGCAGCTCGCTGACGCCGTCGGGCAGGTCACCGAGCATGGCGATGAATCCCGGTAGCGTGGCCTGGGTTTCGCGCCGAGCGTAGTGCCGCAGTGCGACTTTGAGCACGGCGCGCGACTGCATCGCCTTCGCCGTGTTGCCGGTGATCAACGCGCGCGGCTCGAGCGCGGCGACCGCCGAGTCGACGGCGTCCTCGAATTCCTCGGCGCTGTCGCGCACTCCGTCGAAGTCGGGCAGCGGCTGGAACGACAGCGGTCGGCCGGAGTTCCTACGGGGCGTCCACACCACGACCTCGGTGCCCGCGAAGTACTGCTCGGCGCGAGCGTCGTCCGAGGGGTTCCAGCCGTCGGGGCGCTGCGGCCACGGGTCGCCGAGTCGGGACAGGTCGTTGTTCGGGTCGAGCACGATCGACGACACCCCGCGCAGGGCTGCCTCTTCGATCAGCCGCCGGATGAGCACCGTCTTGCCGGAGCCCGAACCCGCGAAGATCGAGGTGTGCTTGCGCAATGCGGCGAGGTCGACGGTCACCGCGCCGTCGCCTGCGTCGACGCCGAGGGGCAACTCGTGCGCCGAGGCCGCGACCGTCGGGTAGGCCGCGGCGGCCGGTTCGGCCTGCACCGGAACCGAGGGCGCCGGCACCGGCGGCGGTTCGTCTCCGGCGAGGTCGCCGAAGGCCGTGCGCAGTAGTGCCACCGAGTGCGCGGGCCTGCGGGTGCGCAACCACGCCATCAGCCCGGCGTCGTCGTCCTCCAGCATGTCCCGCAGCGCGAAGCTGGTGCGCAGATCGTCGTCGGACATCGGCAGCGTGCGGCCACCGGCGGCCTCGAACTCGGCGATCAGTTCTGCGGTCTTCCTGCCGCTCGGCCACGGTGTGTTGCGAAGCAGGAACAGTCGCCGCTTCTGTGAGCCGGACGCGGAACCCGCTGCGCTACTGGCATTTCGGATCCTGGTCTGCGCCGCGATCGCATTCGTGGCGGCGATCGCACGGAACGCCCAGTGCCGCTCGTCGTCGGTGGAGGAGTCCAGGCTCTGGCGCAGCCGGGCGTGCAGCGGCGGCTTGTGCCCCGGCGGGGGATCGAGCCGGAATGCCTGCTCCTCCTCGCCCAGCTCGGCGATCCAGGCGTCGAGCACCGCACCCAGCAGGGCGGGCACGGTGGTGTCCTCGCCGTCGGGTTCCAGCGCCGCGGCGGGCACTGCGCGGCGCCGGTATTCGGCGAAGACGGCGTCCAGACCTGTCGGATCGGTGTCGCCGGACCGGGGTTCACTTGCGGGCACCTCGTCGGGCGCGGTGAGTGAGGCCAACTCGACCAGCGTGTCGCGTTCGAGGCAGCGGCGGACGTGGGCGTCGGCACGCTTGAGTAGTTCGCGCGGCGTGAACTGGGGCGCCTCGTCGAACGCCGACGGCAGGATCGGCCAGCTCGGGTACGGCGGCGTGAAGCCCTTCGCGGCGTAGCTGGTGGAGAATCGGCGCTCGAGGATCGCGCGGCCGAGATCGGCGGTCGGCAGCGGCCGCAGCGGTGCGGTGACCCGGAACCGGTCGCTCACCGTGCCCACTGCGCGGGTCTCGATGGACTCCCACACGGCGGGCAGACACGCGATGACGGCGGGGGAGCGACGCATGGTCTGACGGATCGCCATCAGGCCGTGGGCGACGTGTTCGAGGTCGCGGTTGTCCGTGCGGCCTGCCACGTCGGTGGCATCGGTCGACTGGGCCAGCAGCGTGTCGATCTGATCGATCGCCAGTACGGCGGGTCCGGCCAGCGCGATGATCCGGGAGATCTGGCGCACCGACTCCTGCGGTGTCAGCGTGGGGTTGGGCAGCCGCCAGGCGGCGCGGGCGGCGTCGTCGAGGTCGTTGCCGGACAGGAAGGCCTGTCCGACGTCCTGTAGTCCCAGGTCGCCGGATCCGAGCAGAACCAGGGCGCGCAAGGTGTGGTGGCATTCCCTGACGGTGGCGCGGTGTTCGCGGTGCAGTGCGTTGACGAAGCGTTCGACGATCTCGGGTGTCACGTCGTCGTCGCCGATGAGCGATCGACGGTCCGCGCGACCGACGTGCGCCAGCGTCGAGAGTTGCCACAGCAGGTCCTTGAGCTGGGTCTCGCGTTCGCCGCCGGGCCGGTTGAGGCTGTCGAGGATGCCGCCGTGGGCGGACTGCCAGAAGCTGGTGGCGTCGAGCAGTTCGACGAGCAGGAAGAACCCGCCGCGGGCCTGAACGCGTTCGCGGACCTGACCCAGTAGATGCGTCTTGCCGGACCCCGCGCGGCCCCGGATGACCACGCCCAGCGGGTTGGAGTCGGGGTTCTCCGCCGCGTCGGAGAAGGCGGCATCGACCTCCTCGAGGGCGAATTCGTTGAGTCCGCCGACGTGGAGGGCACCCTGGGAGTGCCAGAGGTCGTCGGCGGTCGGCGCCCACGTCAGGCGCAGCCCCGCCAGGGCGTCGCGCTGGCCGGTGTCCATCACGGTTCGATCGCGATCAAGTGGTTGTCCTTGTTGCCGATCCGGACCGCCGCGGTGCGATCCGCATCGGTCAGCGTCTTCTGGTTCTCCTCGGGGATGAGGCTCACCCCGGGCGCCTGATAGAGGCGCAGCAGCGCCGTGTCCATCTCGTCTCGCGAGACGTCGGGCAGTGCGGACCGCACCTTGACCAGCCCGACCCAGCTGCCGGGACGACGGGCGAGCTGCCGGTATGCGCTGCGAATCCTGTCCTCCACGTCCCCTCCGACCGTGCCTTCCCGCTCCGGTGCGACGCCCTCGGTCGAGACGCCCACCGCCGCGTAGTCGTCGACGGGTGCGAACACGTCGGCCAGCGCCAGATCGGCGTGATCGAGATACCGGCCCAGCGCCTTCATCAACGTATACAGCGTCTTGTTCTGGCCGCGCACGCCGTCGGGTGCGTCGGTGCCGATGATGGCACGGCACAGCTTCCAGCCCGCGTCGGTGAGTTCGAGGACCATCGGGCTGCCGGGCTTGACGTCGATGAGTCCCTTGTCGCGCAACCGGTCTCGATGGTTTTTCTTGAGTTCGGGTCCCAGGTCCCGCAGTCGCGGATTGGGCACGGGAGCCGCTTCGGCCATCAGGACCAGCAGGACCGCCTGCTCGGTTCCGGTCAACTCGTCGGGGAGAACGCTCACGTGGCGTTGCCTTTCTGCCGTCGGTCGGTGAGGAGTCGTTCGATGGTGGCCAGGACGGTCGCGGTGTCCCGGTGGACGTCGTCGTTGGTGAATCGCAGGACCGCGTACCCGGCGAGCACCAGGGCGTTGTCGCGGCGGCGGTCGTCGGCGTACTTCAGGGCACCCCGGTGATCGGGTCCGTCGATCTCGACGGCGCAGCGGGCGTCGTGCCACATCAGGTCGACGCGGATCGGCACGTCCAGCGGATGCGGCTGGTGCACCTGGTTCCACGTGCGGCCCGCGGCCCAGGCGCACCGCGCGAGACCGGCTTCGAGTGCGCGTTCCGCGGTGCTGCGGGGGTGCGGTCGCCCCGCGACGGCGGGGTACTCCGGTGGCGGCGCGGGGGCGGTGGGCGTCGGGGTCAGGGTCTCGACGAAGGCAGGCAGTGTCGGTCGGCGGGTCGGGAAGCGGTCGAGTTCGGCGAGTTCGGCGCCCACCAGCCAGACGGCCGCACCCGAGTGGTCGGCAAGCCAGGATGCCGCCGCGGCGACGAACGCCCGGCCGTCGAGGTCGAGAGGCGTGACGCAGTCGAGCAGTACCGCGACGCGGTCCCGGCCGTAGGCGGCCGCCACGACGCGGATCAGGCCGCGGGCCCGGACGTCGGCGGGATGACCGTCGACCTCGCGGCCGATCAGCGCGCCCTCGGCGAGCGCTGCGAGGAACGGACCGTAGTGCGTGCTGTGCGCGGCGAACGACTCGGCCAGGCGTCGCGCCGTGCGGCGCTCGAATGCGGTTGCGCCCTCGAGGTGTTCTCCGCCGGGCAGCCATGCGGGAAACACCGCGCGGGCCACGACCTCGAGTTGGGCGAGTACCTCGTCGACGACGGTGGCCGCCGAACCGGCCGGGGCCACGTCGCAGCCGATCACCACCGGAGCGCCGTCCGGGAGCGGGTCGAGGCTGATGGACAGTGCGGCGCGATCGACGCCCGCGACGCGGGTCACGCCGTCGAGCGGGAGGCCCGCCCAGGTGGGCGCGGACGCAGGCACGCAGTCGTCGGCCATGCTCACCCGTACCCCCTCGGCCTGACCCACCGGTCCTCATCGTGCCTCACCGCGACCGCCGCCGCCGCCCGCCGTCGTCCCGCTACGGTGCGTCGGCAGGTACCTCGACGTAGGCGGGCGTGAAGCCCTCGGCGGAGAAGGTGAAGCCTTGGCGGCTCTTGTCGGACATGCACGACACCCCGGTCGCCTCCTGCACGTTGCAGCGGAACCCGGCCACCGACAGCACGCGATTGAACGGGAGTTCGGCAGGCGTGCCCTCGGCCAATCCGAAGCCGGGCGGATCCACCGCGCTGAACCGTGGCTCGCCGTCGCGGGGCACCTCGATCGCGTTCGGCGTGCTCTCCTCGCCCGTGGCGTCGAGGACCGAGTCGGGCGCTCCCGTGATGCCCAGGCTGGACTGTCCGCCGGCGGCCTGGCAGCCGGCCGTCACCCGGGGCACGATCGCACACTCCCATCGGCCGCTGGGAGTGGTGAAGAAGTACCAGGTGGCGCCGTTGACCTCGCCCGCGTAGTCGAATCCGTTGACCTGGTGCTCCACCCGCGGCTGCTGCGGCGGGGCAGGCGACGGGGGCGTGGTCTTGGTCGTGACGGGCGGTTCGCCGGTGTCGACGACCGGCCCGGAGCAACCGAGGGCTAGGAGCGCGAGGCTCAACGCGGCGGTTCGTTTCATGGCACGCATATCGGCCACCCAGCGTGCCCGAACGCACACGCGACGGCGCAGGCGGGTGACCTATCGCTCGGAAACCGAGGAGCGCATGACCTCGTCGCGCAGCTCGTCGTCCAGCGAGACGCGCACCAGCGCCGCGGCCAGCTGGGCGTTGCTGCGCGGTGCGAGCGCGGCGAGGTCGGACGGCGCGGTGGGCAGGTGCAGTTCGCGGGCGGCGGCGATGGCCTTGTCGTCGAAGTGCGGACGCACCCACGGCCACACGACCTGCACCTCGCGCAGGAAGACGTCGGCGCCGGTGGGCCCGATGCCGTTGAACTTCATCAGTTCCTCGGCCGCCCGGCGGGGGTCCTGGCCGCAGCGGACGCCGAGATTGCGCAGGTCGCCGTCGTACTCGTCCTGCACGCGTCGTGCCATGTCGCACAGCCGCGTCGCCGAACTCTCGTCGTAGCGCGCGTACCCGGCGCGGCCGAAGGCGGCGATCACCTTCTGTCGGTCCCCGGAGAGCACGGCACGCGGCGTGCGCATGCCGGCCTTGGAGAGCTGGCGAGCTGCATTGGCTGCGACGTCGGCACCGATCGGCTTGCTGGCGAGCATGGCGAGTACGAGGAGCTGGAACAACGGCATCGGCTTGTCCTTCAGCCTGATGCCACTCTGCTCGGCGTAGGTCTTGCCCGCCGTCCGGATGAGACGACGCACGAATTGCTTCGTATCCCTCATCTTCGTTGCGATACCCGTGGGGTCGGGCACCAAAACGCGGGCTACTTCGGTGGGAGCGTCGTGACGTGGGCGACACCGCGGCGCACCCAGGTCCGCAGTTGGCGTGTGGTGCGCACGCCGTCGTCGGCGACCCGCAGCCAGCCCTTGGTCTCGCGGCCCGCCATCACCATGGGGGAGACGTGGTCTGCGGCCAGCAGCGTCTCGGTGTCCTCGGGTGGCACGCGGACCATCAGCCCGCCGCGTCCGCTGGCCGCGACGGCCATGTGTCCGCCGACCAGGAACGCGAGCCCGCCGAACATGCGCTTCTCGTCGACGGCGCGCCCCTCGACGGCCTGTTCACCCGCCAGCACCTCGCGGATGCGGTTGGCGAGGTCCTCGTCGTACGCCATGGGCAGGAATTCTAGGCCGGGTCACCGGTCGTCAGGGGCTGGAACTCAGCAGGTCCTTCAAGGTCCACGCGTTGCGCACGGCGTTGCCCTCGCCGTCGTTGTTGAAGTAGACCAGCACGTCGCGGCCCTGGTCCTGCCACTCACCGATGCGGTCGGCCCACCAGCGCATCGAGTCGTCGGAGTACGAACCGGCGTAGAGGTGCTCGTCGTCGGGCCCGTGCATGCGCACGTACACCAGGCGGCTGGTGGCGCGCAGCACGCAAGGCAGGCCAGCGCCGCTGGTTACGACGTACGCCGCGCCGTGGCGCTCGAGCAGGTCGTAGACGGCCGGCGCGTCCCATGACGGGTGGCGGAACTCGACGGCCACGGGAATCCAGTCCGGCATCAGCGTGAGGAAGCGGTCCAGCAGGGCGGTCGACGCGTCGTCGCAGGCGAGCGCAGGGTGCAGTTGAACCAGCAGGGCTTCGCGTCGGTCGCCCAGGGCGCGCCAGCAGCGTTCGAACCGCTCGACCCACGCCTCGGGTTCCCGCAGCCGCCGGAAGTGCGTCAGCCCGCGGTGCGCCTTGACCGTCATCGTGAAGCCCTCGGGGAGCCGCTGGCGCCAGCCCTCGAACGTGGAGTCCTTGGGCCACCGGTAGAAGCTCGCATTGAGTTCCACCGTGTCGAACTCCTGCACGTACCGGGCCAGGCGTCGCGACACGGGCATGCCCGTCGGGTAGAGCACCGAGTTCCAGTGGTCGTACGACCACCCCGACGTGCCGATCCGGACGCTCACGACCGGTGTCATACCCGCTGACCGCCGGTTGTCACATGCGTGGTTGCCACCCCAGGCGCGGGCCGAGATTCTCGGCGATGTCGTCGATGATCTGGGCGTAGTCGTCGGCGCCGAACGTGAATGGGAGCGCGAACGCCACCTCGTCGGCGCGCTGGAAGCCGGCATGGTCGAACAGCCGGTCGGCGAGTTCGTCGGAGGTGCCGACGTAGTCGGGGGAGAACAGCATCCGGCGCGGTCCCTGCGGAGCGGTGGTCCGTTCGAATCGGCTGGCGGCGTATTCGCGGTAGCGCCGGGCCTGGTCGTCGGTGGCCGAGTCGGTCGGGATGACGACGAGACCCTGTGACACCCTTGCCGTTTCGGGTCGCGGGTGGTGTGCCCGATAGGCGTCGATCTGCTCGCCCTGGATGGTGGCGAAGTCAGTTGACGGCGTTTCCCCCGAGGTGCCCTGCGTGCTCACCACCGAACTGGTCAGGTAGTTGATGCCCTGCTCGCCCGCCCACCTGGCCGACTCGAGGCCGCCGCCGTACCAGACCCGGTCGGCCAGACCCGGGGAGTGCGGCTGAATGCGATCGGTGAACTGTTCGACGCCGACGGTGCCGGCGAAGTCGCTGACCGGTTCGCCGCGCAGCGCACGCAGCAGACGCAGCACGCGCTCCTTCGAGAAGTCCTGTGTGTCATGCGCTTCGGGGTAGAGCGCGGTCTTGTAGTGGTCGTAGAGCATCGGCGTGCCGACCGACACGCCCGGGTTGATCCGGCCGCCGGACAGGATGTCGACGGTGGCCAGGTCCTCGGCGAGGCGGAACGGGTTCTCCAGGCCGAGGGGGATCACCGCGGTGCCCAGCTCGATGCGGCTGGTGCGCTGGCTGGCCGCCGCCATGATCGCGACGGGCGAGGAGATGCCGGGCTGCAGGTGCCGGTCACGCAGCCAGACGCTGTCGTACCCGAGCGCCTCGGCCCGCTCGATGGTCCGAAGCGTCTCCTCCATGCCCGGCCCGGGGTTGGCCGGGTCGAAGCGCCCGATGGTCAGGAACCCGAGCTTGCGCAACGGTTCTCCGCGACGTGGCATCTTCGTAGTCCCCTTCCTCGGCGAGCAGACACAAAATCCCCTCTTTCGGCGTGATCGAGGGGATTTTGCGTCTGCTCGCGGTATTCGGTTGTCAGGCAGCGACGGTCGCGGCCTCGGTCAGCGGCTCCAGTGCCAGCGCGACGATGTCGGCCACGTCGGTCATCGGCTTGACCTCCAACGCCTCGAGCACCTCGGCGGGCACCTCGTCCAGGTCGGGCTCGTTGCGCTGCGGGATGAAGACGGTCTTCAACCCGGCCCGTTGCGCCGCCAGCAGCTTCTGCTTGACGCCGCCAATCGGCAGCACCCGGCCGTTCAGCGTGACCTCGCCGGTCATGCCCACGTCACCGCGGACCTTGCGTCCGGTGGCCATCGACACCAGCGCCGTGACCATCGTGACACCCGCGGACGGACCGTCCTTGGGCACCGCGCCTGCCGGGAAGTGCACGTGGATCTGGCGATCCAGCGCCTCCGGGTCCACGCCCAACTGCTCGGCGTGCGCCCGGACGTAGGACAGCGCGATCTGCGCCGACTCCTTCATCACGTCGCCCAGCTGACCGGTCAGTCGCAGACCCGCGTCACCGGAGTTCGAGTTCGCCTCGATGAAGAGCACGTCGCCGCCCAGACCCGTGACGGCCAGGCCGGTCGCGACACCCGGCACCGCAGTGCGTTCGTCGGACTCCGGCGTGAACCGCGGACGGCCCAGGTACGCAACGAGATCAGGCTCGTCGATGACGAGTGACTCCACGCCACCCGCCAACTTCGTCGTCGCCTTGCGCAACGCCTTTGCCAGCAACCGCTCGAACTGGCGCATGCCGGGCTCCCGGGTGTAGTCGGCCGCGATCTTGCGCAGCGCGTCGTCGGTCACCTCGACCTCCTCGGTCGTCAGCGCCGCACGCTCACGCTGCCTTGGCAGCAGGTAGTCCCGAGCGATGGCGACCTTGTCGTCCTCGGTGTACCCGTCGATCTGCACCAGCTCCATGCGGTCCAGCAGTGCCTGCGGGATGTTCTCGATGACGTTGGCCGTCGCCAGGAACACGACGTCGGACAGGTCGAGGTCGAGATCGAGGTAGTGATCGCGGAACGTGTGGTTCTGCGCCGGATCCAGCACCTCGAGCAACGCCGCACTCGGGTCGCCGCGGTAGTCCGAACCCACCTTGTCGATCTCGTCGAGCAGCACGACCGGGTTCATGGACCCGGCCTCGCCGATCGCGCGGACCAACCGGCCGGGCAGCGCACCGACGTAGGTGCGCCTGTGACCACGGATCTCGGCCTCATCGCGCACGCCACCCAGGGCGACGCGCACGAACTTGCGGCCCAGCGCGCGGGCCACCGACTCACCCAGCGACGTCTTGCCGACGCCGGGAGGGCCTGCCAGCACCATCACGGCGCCGGAGCCACGGCCGCCGACGACCGCCATGCCGCGCTGGGCACGTCGGGCCCGGACCGCCAGGTACTCGACGATCCGGTCCTTCACGTCGTCCAGCCCGTGGTGGTCGGCGTCGAGGATCTCGCGGGCCCCGGCGAGGTCCGTCGAGTCCTCGGTGCGCACGTTCCACGGCAGGTCCAGGACGGTGTCCAACCAGGTGCGAATCCAGCCGCCCTCGGGGCTCTGGTCGCTGGAGCGTTCCAGCTTGCCGACTTCCCGCAGCGCGGCTTCGCGCACCTTCTCGGGCAGGTCGGCGGCCTCGACGCGGGACCGGTAATCGTCGGACCCTTCGGGCTCGCCCTCGCCGAGTTCCTTGCGGATCGCCGCGAGCTGCTGGCGCAGCAGGAATTCCTTCTGCTGCTTGTCCATTCCAGCGCGGACGTCCTCGGCGATCTTGTCGTTCACCTCGGTCTCGGCCAGGTGCTCGCCGGTCCACTCGATCAGGACGCGCAGGCGTGCCGCGACGTCCTCGGTCTCCAGCAGTTGCCGCTTCTGCACGTCGGTCAGGTACGACGCGTACCCGGCGGTGTCGGCCAGTGCGGACGGGTCGCTGATCTTGTTGACCACGTCCACGATCTGCCACGCCTCGCGGCGCTGCAGCATCGCCAACAGCAGCTTCTTGTACTCCGCCGCGAGCGTCTTGGTCTCGTTGGCCGGGCCGGCCGGGTCGTCGACGACCTCGGTGACCTCGACCCACAGCGCCGCACCGGGCCCGGTGGTGCCGGAGCCGATGTGCGCCCGCCGCTCACCGCGCACGACGGCGGCTGCACCGCCGCCAGGCACGCGGCCGACCTGCACGATCGAGGCGATCACGCCGTGGGTGGGGTAACGGTCGTCGAGACGCGGGGCGATGAGCAGCTTGCCCGACTCGCTTGCCTGGGCGGCGTCGACCGCCGCGCGGGCCGCGTCGTCGAGTTCGACCGGCACCACCATTCCGGGCAGCACGACCGGCTCGCTGATGAACAGGACGGGGACTGCGATTGGTTCTGGCATCAATCCTCCAAAGTTGAATCTGATGCGCTCAACCTTGGGCGGTTCGGCTTTGTTCCCGCGGGGTGTTGATGTAGCCCTGGGCGAAATGGAGATCACCGACGATGCTGCCCCGCGCTGGGGTGGCTCAGGCGGTCGCGAGATCTCCCGCGACGAGCGAGAGGACCTCGTCGCAGTGGCTCACCGCGATGAAGTGACCCTCGCCGGCCACCGGATGCCAGACGCCGCCGGGGGTCCGTTCGGCAACGGTCCGACCGATGACCTCCGGCACCAGGGTGTCCGCGTCGCCGTGCCAGACGTGGACGGGCCTGGTCACCTGGGTCAGGTCGAACGGCCACGTCTGGTAGAGCAGCGTGGCGTCGAGGACCAGCCCGCCGGCGCCGTGGCGGAAGCACTCGTGGGACGCGCGCAGGAACGGCTCCATGACGGCGTCGTCGGCGAGCACCTCACGGTCCACGTCGCTGACCGCTTTCCTGATCGACGTGGCGTAGGAGGCCTCGAAGTGCTTGGCGGTCAACCCGAGCACGTCGTACATCAGCCTGAAGCCGGGATGGAAGTGCAGCGCAAGTCGCCCGCCGAGGGCGTCGGCGCTACTGAGGTGCTTGGCGGCCCAATTGGCACCGAACGCGCCGTAGGCGGCACCGCCGATCGACGCCACGTGGGCGAGGCGGGCCGGCGCGACGTATGCGGCGGCCGCCAAGGCCCATGGCCCGCCCTCGGACCAGCCCGTGACGGCGAAGCGCTGCGCACCGACGGAATCGGCGATCGCGACCAGGTCGCGTGCCCACGACTCGAAGCTGCGATCGGGATGCGGGTCCGAACGGCCGAAACCCGGTCGGTCCGGACATACGAATCGAAGGCCGCGAGCCGTGGCACCAACGTCGAACAGCTCGGCCTCGATGCGACTCGAGGGCCCTCCGTGGTTGTGCAGCACCAGCGGGCCCTCGGGGTCGCCGACCTCTGTGTAGGCGACCCCGCGATTGCCCACGCGCACGCTGCCGTCGGTGATCATGGCGCCTCCTCAGCGCTGCTTCGGGTTGGTACGGACACCTGGACGTACGAGAAGGGAGCCTGCCGCTCGGGGGGTTGCGGCAGGCTCCCTTGGTCTTGCAGTCGTGCTGGGCGGTTAGGCGACTGCCTGCGCGCCGAGCACTCGCTGGATGTCGGGCTTCATCATCTGAAGCTGCTGACCCCAGTAACCCCAGCTGTGCGTGCCGGCGGCCGGGAAGTTGAACACGCCGTTGGTGCCGCCCGCGGCGACGTAGTTGTCGCGGAAGGTGAGGTTGGTGCGGAGGGTGAACCCTTCGAGGAACTGCGCGGCCATCAGGTTGCCACCGCCGCCTGCGGTGTCGAGATCCGACGGGGTGCCGGTGCCGCAGTAGATCCAGACGCGGGTGTTGTTGGCGACGAGCTGAGCAATGTTGACCATCGGGTCGTTGCGCTTCCATGCCGGGTCATTCGAGGGGCCCCACATGCTCTCGGCGTTGTAGCCACCTGCGTCGTTCATCGCCAGCCCGATCAGCATCGGCCACCAGCCCTCGGACGGGTTGAGGAAGCCGGAAAGCGATGCGGCGTAGACGAACTTCTGCGGGTAGTAGATCGAGTAGGTCAGTGCGGTGCCGCCTGCCATCGACAGACCCACGACGGCGTTGCCGTTCTGCGCGACGCCCTTGTTCGCCTCGAGGTAGGCCGGCAGCTCCTGGGTCAGGAACGTCTCCCACTTGTAGGTGTAGTCCTGACCGTTGCCCTGCGAGGGGCGGTACCAGTCGGTGTAGAAGCTCGACTGTCCGCCGACGGGCATGACGGTCGACAGTCCCGAGCCGTAGTACCACTCGAATGCCGGGGTGTTGATGTCCCAGCCGTTGTAGTCGTCCTGGGCGCGCAGGCCGTCGAGCAGGTAGACAGCATGCGGGCCGCCGCCCTGGAACTGGACCCGGATGTTGCGGTTCATCGACTGGGAGAACACGTCGAGGTACTCGACCGGCAGGCCCGGACGCGAGAACGCTCCTGCGGTTGCCGTGCCCCCGGCGACGCCGATCAATCCGGGCAGGGTCGCGGCGGTGAGGGCGGCCACCGCCAACCGACGCAACCACGCTCCACGAATCTTTCTGACGAATTTCATAACGGCAACCGACCTGCCTTTCTCTTCTGGTCCTAAAGCAATCTCCGTTGCTTTGCGGTCGTCAGTGAAACACGCAGGGAGACGGCACATCCCTGGGCAACGCCGTCGTGTCGTGTCGCGAATGGCTAACGATCAGGACTCGGCCCCGACACCTACGGCGGCCATCGTGCGCTGTGACGGGTGGGACTGAAGTGACTGTTGTGGTTTGCCGGCGACCGGCCGGCGACGGGTGCCGGTCAGTCGCGGACGGCGGCCAACGCGCGCCGGGCACTGCGCCGGCGATCCTCGATGGTCCTACCAATGTCCTGTAGTAGCAACGGCTTTCGCGCGACGAGTTCCTCGACGTGCTCACGGTCGACCTGAACGACCGTCACCTCGTCGACGGCACGGGCGGAGGCCGACACGGCTTCGCGGGTCAGCGCCGTCTGCCCGATGAAGTCGCCTCTGCTCAGGGTCCGTACCGGGACTACCTCGCCGTCGTCACCCGCCACGAACAGCTTGACGTTGCCATTGACGATGAACGACATGCGGCGCGGCACCTCGCCTGCGAACTGCAGCGTCTCCTCGGCGGCGTAGCGGGTCAGTCGGGCGTGCGCGACGAGTTCGGACTCCTCTCCGGGGCCCAGCCGCAGAGCGGGCGCGACGATCCGCAGCGACGCGGTGAGTCGCTCCTCGGTGGCGAAGTCGTCGTCGGCCTCGTCGAGGTGCAGCGCGGCCCGCCGGGCCGCGTACCAGATCCAGCGCAGGAACGTCGACCGCGCCGCGGCGTCGTCGGCGGGGGACCGCAGGGGAATCGTCGTCGCGTACTCCGTGCCACCCAACGGAAGGGTCGACGGCTGAACACCGGGCCGCAACTGGGGCAGTGTCGCGGCGACCCGGGTCAGGAGTTCGCAGACGTCGTCGGGCGGGTCGTTGAGCGCGAACACCGTCTGCACGGTGATGACGTGCGCGCCCTCGGGCCTGCTCAGGTTGGTGAACGACTGGCCGGCCAGCACGGAGTTGGGGGTGATCTGCAGCCCGGCCACGGTCTCGATGTGCGTTGCGCGCCAATTGACTTCGACCACCCGGCCACGCGCCGTCGCCGTGTCGACCCAGTCGCCGAGCCGGAACGGCTGTTCGAACAGCAGCAGCAGGCCGGAGATGATCTGGCCCACCGAGTTCTGCAGCGCCAGGCCGAGGACGATCGAGGAGATGCCGAGCGCCGTGAACAGGCCGCCCACGTTGGCGCCCCAGATGTAGGCGAAGATCAGCGCAACGCCGACGGCGATGAGCGCAAAGCGCGCCACGTCGAGGAAGATCGACGGAACCCGCTTGCGCCACGTGCCTTCCGGTGCCCCCTGGAAGAGCGTCGCGTTGAGCCCCGACAGCAGCAGGACGAGTACGACGAAGCCGAACACGGTGGCCACGATGCGCACCGGTGTCGCCTCGCCGTTGACCTGGATGGCCTGGACCAGCAGGAGCAGCAAGGCGCCGAGCGGCAGGATGTAGGCCCGCAGCAGATACACCGGGCGGGTCAGCACGCTGCCGCGGCGGCGCAGCGCGTTCTGCAGTTCGGTCAGCAGGATGAGCAGGACCGGGAATCCGATGGCGACGCCGACCGCCCAGTAGAACCAGGGCGCGTCGAGCAGGCCGGTCACTGCTGACGCTCCACCAGACGCCAGATCGGCTCGGTGTCGTCGTCGGAACCGACGTGCCCGGCCTCGTCGAACTTGCGGGTGTCGCGCATCGCGTCGTAGACCCGGGACGTCACGTACACCCCGGGTTGCGCTGACCCGCTCTGCACACGGTAGGCGACGTTGACCGCCGCGCCCCACATGTCGTAGGCGAGGCTCGACCGGCCGACCAGTCCGCTGCTGACCGTTCCGGTGTCGATGCCCGCGCGCAGTTGCAGGTCGTTGCCGGACTCGGCGTTGTACCGATCGACGATGTGCTGCATCTCGACGGCGAAATCGACCGTCCGCCGCACGTTGTCGAGCCTGGGCACGCTCAGCCCGCAGCTGGCGAGGTAGCCGTTGCGTAGGGTGCGCACCCGCTCCACGCCGAGATTGACTGCCGCCGCATCGAATTGGCGTACCAGCTTGTTGACGATCGCCAGTCCCTCGTCGGACGTCAGCTCCTCGGACAGCTCGTCGAGTCCCACGATGTCGGCGAACAGCACGGTGACGTCCTGGTGGTCCTGGGCGATGGTCTCCTCGCCCTCGCGGTAGCGCGCGACGACGGGTTCGGGCATCAGGGACAGTAGGAGCCGGTCATTCTCCCGTCGTTGCTCGTTGAGCAGGTCCTCCTTGATCGCGAGGTTGCGGCTCATGTCGTTGAAGGCCACGGTGAGGTCGCCGAATTCGTCGCGGGTGCGCACCGGCAGCGCCACCGCGTAGTCGCCCGCACTGATCTGCTGTGCGCCTGCCTCGAGGCGTCGTAGCGGCCGGACGAACAACCTGGCCAGCAGCATGGCCGCCACGCAGACGATGAAGATGATGGCGGTGGTCGACAGGACAAGCTTGCGGGTGAATGTCGATACCGGCGCGAACGCCTCGTCGGTGTCGATGCTCGCCACGATCGACCAGTTCAGCCCTGGCAGGTTCACCGGGGCGTAGGCCTGCAGCGTCTCGTGGCCCAGATAGTCGCGCGCGATCAACGATCCGGTCTGGCCGCGCTGGGCATCTCGGGTGGCGTCGGTCTCCACCGGCTGCACCAAGGTGGTGCCGCCCTCCCGGATGGAGTCCTCGGCGACCTCCGGCGGCGTTCCCGCGTTCACCACGTCGCGCTTGAACCGCTCGGGATCCTCCAGGAACAGACGCGAATCGGAACGCATGAGGTTGTCCGGCCCTACCAGGAACGTCTCGCCGGTGCGGCCCATGCCTGCTTGTTCCCACTGCTCGTTCGCGGTCATCAGGTCGTTGATCTTCGACACGGGGAACTGCAGCGCCAGCACGCCCTCGGCCCGCCCGTCCGGACCGACGGGGGAGACCAGCCACGCGGTCGGCTCGTCGGCGGGCTCGTAGTCGCTGAAGTCCGTGACACCTACGTAGCCAAGGGCATTGGAGTCCAGCGCCGCCCGGTAGGCGTCGTCCAGATTGCTGCCCTTGTAGGGTCCGTTGAAGATGTTCGTTCCGAGATCGACGCCGCGGTAGGCGCTGTAGACGACGTTGCCGCGGGTGTCGAGCAGCAGGGCGTCCTCGTACTTGAAGCGTTCGACGATCTGCCGGAAGAAGTCGTTGTACCGGGCATTGGCCGCCGACCAGGCGCTGCCGTCGCGGGCGTCACCGAAGGCGATGGCCTTCTGCCAGTCGTCGAACGGCGCGGTGTAGTAAGCCTGCAGGTAGCGCTGGGCCGGTGAAGTGGGCAGCACCGAGGCGATGTCGACCTGCATGCCCGTCTGCGCGGCCTCGTCCCGCGCGAACCGGTTGGCGTAGTAGTCGACCAGCGACTGCTGCTGCGCCGGGTCGATCGTGGCGTTGGCCAGCTGGTCGAAGCCCGCGGTGTAGGCCTCCAGCGCGAGCGTCGCCGTCGCGCCGCGCGAATACACCACCAGCGAGTTCTTCAAGTCGTCGAACTGGGTCTGCAGCTGCCGGGACTGGGAGGCGCGGATCTCGGTCAGCCTGTCGAACACCGAGGCGCGCAGCGACGACTGCCCGGACCGGTAGCCGATCGCGCCGACCACCGCCGCGGACAACATGCTGGTCAGCAGCAGCATGACCAGCAGCTTGGACTGGATGCTGATCCGGGACGCCACGGGGCGCGGCAGCTTCCGTCGCGTGGGCGTCGGCCCCGCGTTCGGCCCTGTGTCCGGCGTCGAGGCGGACTCGCTGGTGGTGGTGATCATTGAAGTCCGAACCCTAACCCGCTGATCGCGGCGTCGGGATGGCTGTAAGGGAATCGTTGCGATCACTTCACTCAGAGTGCGACCGTTGCGGGATGGCCGGCATCGACGATCCCTTCGACCTGCAGCGCTTCGTCGCTGCGCAGGACCGCATCTACTCCGACGTGGTCGACGAACTCACCGACGGCCGCAAGCAGAGCCACTGGATGTGGTTCGTCTTCCCACAACTGAAGGGCCTGGGCCGGAGCAGCACCGCGATGACCTATGGCATCGGGTCGCGGGCCGAGGCACGGGCCTATCTGGCGCACCCGAACCTCGGGCCGCGGCTGCGGGAGTGCGCACGGCTGACCCATGCCATCGACGGCCGATCGGCTCGCGAGGTGTTCGGCTGGCCCGACGAGCTGAAACTGCAATCCTCGATGACGTTGTTCGCTCGCGCGGCCGATGGGGCCGACGCCCGCGACTTCCGCGACGTACTGGGCAAGTTCTACGACGGCGAGGAAGACGCCACGACGGTCCAGATGTGGGAGTCGCTGGCCGAGCGGGACTGAATCAGGGTGCGTCGGCGACGATCGCCCAGCCGTGCGGAGCGACCTCCAACTCGGTGACGACGTCTTCGGCGGGCGCCCCGGAGCCCGCGACGATTCGCCCGCTCCGCACGCCGTGCTCGGACAACGGCACGCGCATCGGATCGTCGCCGACGTTGAGCGCGACGATCAAGGCGTCCGAGCCGGCATGCACGCGATACGCGTACCGCTCGTTGGTCAACGTCAGGGCGGTGGTGCGGGCCGCGTGCAGCCACGGGTTGCGCCTGCGCAACCCGATCAGGTGCTGGTGGGTCCGGCGCACGTCGTCGCCCGGGTCCGTCTCGGGCGGGTGCGGCGGGAATTCGGGGCGCACGGCGTCGTCGCCGCCGAAGCGGTCTTCCTTGACGCCGCGGTAGCCCCATTCGTCGCCGGCGTAGATGCTTGGCGTGCCGCCGACGGTGAACAGCAGGGCGAGGGCGTGTTCGACGTGGCGCACGTCGTCGAGCCTGCTCGCGATTCGGGTCACGTCGTGGTTGCCGACGAACGTCAATGGCACGAAGACGTCGAGGAACTCGTCGTGCCGACCCAGGGCGTGGTCGAGTTCGTGGAAGTTGCCGTCGTTGAGGCTGCTCCAGATGGCCTTCCATAGCTCGTACTGGGTGACGGAGTCATAGGTGGCCGCCTTCACCATCGACGCGTAGTCGCCGTGGATGACCTCGCCGACGAACCAGGCGTCGGGATGCTCGCGCCGTACGCGCGGCAGCACCTCGGCCCAGAACCGGTCGGGCACTGCATAGGCCGCGTCGAGTCGCCAGCCGTCCGCGCCGCGGCGCAGCCACGTGGACATCACGTCGGCGACGTAGTCGACGACCTCGGGGCTGGCGTGGTCGAGCGCGATCAGCCCGTCGTGGCCCTCGAACGTCTCGAACCGCCCGCGGCGCCGGCGGAACCACCGAGCCGACGGATGATCCGGGCCGCCGTCGGAGGCCTCGCGGAAGCGTGGGAAGTCGGTGCCGACGTGGTTGAACACCCCGTCGAGCAGCACGCGTAGCCCGCGCCGGTGCGCCTCGGCGATCAGGCGGTCGAAGTCCTCGTCGGTGCCGAGCCGCTCGTCGATGCGGTAGTGGTCGATGGTGTCGTAACCGTGTGTGGCCGAGGCGAATACGGGCCCGAGCGCGATGCCCGACGCGCCGAGTGCGACGGGGTGGTCGAGCCAGTCGGTGAGGCGGTTCAGGCGATGCTCGTCGGCCGTCGGTGGATGGTCCGCCGGGTGTGCGCCGACGAAGCCCAGGGGATAGACCTGCCACCAGATCGCGTGCTCGACCCAGCCGGGGGAGTCAGGCATCCGGCCCGAACCTGGCCTCGTAGAGCGCCTTCATCTCCGACTCCAACTCCCGCGCGGGACCGTCGACCGGGACCCGCGGCGCGATCGCCGTGATGGGCAGGGCCGACACCGGCGACGGCGGCGAGCCCCATTCCATCTGCCACGCCACCATCTGCTCGGTCGATGCGGCGTACACGATGCGGCCGAGGCCGACCCACCCGTGCGCGGCGGCGCACATGGGGCAGTGCTCACCAGAGGTGTAGACGGTCGCGCGCACGCGTTGGACCGGTGCCATGTTGGCCGCGGCCCAGCGGGCGATCTCGAACTCGGGGTGCCGGGTCTCGTCGCCGTCCTTCGTGCGGTTGCGGTCCTCGAAGCGGACGACGCCGTCGGCGTCTACCAGGACCGACCCGAACGGGGCGTCACCATCGTCGAGGGCTTCGCGCGCGAGTTCCACGCAGCGGCGCAGGTATCCGAGGTCGTCGTCGCTGATGCCCACAGCCGCCGAGTCTACGCAGCGGCTTCAGCACCACGGTGGCGCGTACATCGTTCCGCACAGATCGCGGGCACGCGGATCGATCGACTGGTGCAGCGCGGTTTCGACCTCGGCGGCCGGGGCCCGCTCGGTCGCGACGATCGGCACGTACGCCGCCTCGGGTGTCCGAGTGGAGTGGTGCCAGAAGATGCCACCGAAGAACCCGAGGGTAACCAAAGTCGCCACAGCAAGCTTCCATACCATTCGTCGGATTCTACGCACACGTCAACGGCAACGCGCCACGAAACCCCAAGACCAGCTCAACGGCGGTCTTGCGATTACCGAGCGGCACTCCATGCCTGGCGCCGCGACGCACGACGTGAGTTTGGTTCCCTCGTCGGACGTTGCCAAACCTGCACGTGCGGGGACGTTGCCACGCCGGCTTTGCTACCTAGGCGCAGCAGTCGGGCCCGCCAGCGTCCAGCCGGCACGCGCAGGAGGCCTCGATCGGCACGTCTGCCCTGGCTCTCGCGAACTGCAACTGGCGACCGATGATCGTCGCCTCGTCGTCGCGGCCGAGCCGGGTGAGGCACTCGTGGTAGCCGTGCAGACTCCACACGTTGCCGGGATGCTGGCACGAGCGGCTCAGCGTCGGGTCGAGACCGAGGTCGGCGGCGTAGACCGCCGCAGCCTCCTCGACGCGGCCCTGCTCGAGGAGCAGCGCGCCGTACGCGTGTCGGGTGGGCTGCATCCATCCCCACGGCTCGTCGTAGGGCAGCCCGTCGTCGAGGGCGATGGCCTGCCGTAGCGATTCGAAGGCCTCCTCGAAACGCCCTTCGCGATAGGCGATCTCGCCGTCGAGCATCGCGCGCCCGATCGCCAGGATGTCGCGGCCGGTGTTGTTGAACAGATAGCGGGTCTCCGGGATCGCGGCGTAGGCCGCCTCGAACGCGTCGCGTTCGGCGTGGGCCTCGGGCAGCCGACCGGTCGCGGCGTAGGCAACGCCGCGACCATAGTGCACCGTGGCGGTCGTCGTGCAGTACAGCAGCGGGTCCACGGGCAGCGGCTCGGCGATCAGCTCGTCCCAGCGCCCGAACCGCACCAGCACGTGGATGCGCAGCGGCACGAACGCCTCCAGCCAGTCGGCCATCGGAGGCGATTCGATCGCCAGCAGTTCGGGCGTCAACTGCTCCGCCAGTTCGCCCGCGGCCTGCAGCGCGACCTCCGATTGCCCCTCGAACATCGCGGAGTAGACGATGAAGTGCAGGTCGTGCGCCCGGTAGAGGGAGTAGAAGTTCACCGGCCCCGCCCGCTCGACGAACCGGTGATCCGCGCGTACGGCGGCCTGGTTGGCGATCACCGAGCTGCGGTAGTCACCGCACAGCACGTCGATGTGACTCGGCATGTGCTGGAGGTGACCGGCGTCCGGGACGAGGCCGCGGAGCAGGTCGGCCGCCGGCAGGGCCTCCTCGGGATGAGCCGACATCTCCATGGCGTGCACGTAGAGGTGCAGCACGCCAGGATGCACGCGACCGGTGGGGGTCGCCAGCGCCGCGTCGAGGATCCGCTTCGCCTCGACTACTCGCGAGCCGGGCGCGGGTTCTCCGGTGCGGCCGTCCCACAGCGCCCATGCGGTGACGTTGACCAGGGCGTCGGCGGCCAGCGCCTGGACGTCGACGTCGCCGGGATGGCGTTCGGCCAGACGTGCCATCGCATCGGCGTAGTCGACGCCGCCGGCGTCGAGGGCATCGGTGTCGGTCGGATCGGCCGTCGGGAAGCGCGCCGCCAGAGCGTCGATCAGGTCCCGCTCTACCTCCGACGCCCGGCCCGATGCGGCGCGGTCCAGTTCGGCGCGTGCCCGGGTGAGGCTCTCGACCAGGTCGACCGGGTCGAACGCCTCCCACGCCTTGTTGTAGTTGGGCCCCACGGAGTACGCGATGCCCCACCGTGCGACGGCCAGGTCGGGGTCCGCCTCCAGCGCACGCTCGAAGCACCGGACGGCCTCTTCGTGGTTGAACGCGTACGCCCAGACCATGCCCCGGTCGAACCACGTCTGCGCCTCGGGCGCCGCGGTGTCAATCGGCCGGTGATAGGACCCCAGGTCGTAGTACTGCTCCGTCACGCTGGTCATGGTGGGCACGATAGGCCTTCGCCGCCGCAGGGGCGAGCACTGCGCCCAAAGCGAGCACCGCTCCCGTCGCGGCCCAAATCACCAGCGTGACAAGTGGTGTCACCGCGCCGTGACCGTCGAAGTACTCGATGCTGCGCAGCAGCGCCACCCCTGAGCCCTGCGGCACGATGCCGTTGAGCGTCGTGTAGAAACCCGACAGCAGTGGCAGGCCCACGGGCCCTGCGGCCGCCGCGTTGCCGACGATGACCAGGAAGATGGTGAGCGACGCCGAGGCGATCGTGCCGAATGCGGCGGAGACGCCAGTGACCGCGCCGCTGACCGCCAGCGCGTACAGCCACAGCGCCCCGAATACCTGCCACGTGTGACCGGTGAGTGCGCCCAGCGCGGCGTCCACGTACACGGTGACCGCGCCGGCGAGGACGGCCGAGTATGCGACGAGGCTCAGCGTGCGCCTGGCCAGCGTCGCCAGATGCGTCACGCGTCCGACCAGGAAACCGAACACGGTGGCGCCCAACGACGCTCCGATCGACAGGAAGATCACCGCATAGAACTCGACCGTGCCCTGCGGATCGGCGGCCGACGTGGGGGCGACGTCGGTGATCACCGGGGTCAGGCCCGCCTTGGCGGCCACGCCCCGGCCCACGGAATCGGCGGCGTTGGCGACGCTGCGACCGCCGCCGCCCGCGACGTAGACCTCGAGTTCACCGGTGGGCGTGACGGCCATGCCGGCGTCGGTGCGGCGCTCGGTGACCTGCGTCCGCGCGGCGGCGGCGTCGGCGACGCGCGTGACGTCGAGTGCGTCCTGCTCCTGCATCGCGGTCACCAGCTGGTTGGGACCCGACACGGCGACGTCGAGGTGGTGCAGCGTCGGCTTGGCGAACGCGCCGGAGTAACTGGCGATCATCGCGACGACGAACACGGTCATGACTGCCATCACCAGCACCACTCGGCGCACGTCGGTGCGGGTGAGCTGGTGCTCGGTCGGTGTGGGCCGCGAATCGTTGTGCTTGCCCATGATGGGTTCCTCTTCCTTGGTCGGTACGCGCGTGGTCAGTGGGTGGTGGCGGGCAGACGCAGCAGTGCGTCGACGGTGTCCAGTGCGGTGGTCACGCGCCCGTGCAGGTCGGTGGCGTCGGGGTCCTCCATCCAGGACCGCAGCACCTCCTGGAAGCCGCCGACGAGGAAGCGGCTGACGGCCTCGGGGGACAGGCCGGGCTCGGCCGGATCGGCGCCGATCACCGCCAGCGCCTGCGCTGCTATCTCGTCGCAGGCGGGCAGCAGTTCGGCGCGGAAGGCGGCGACCACGCGCTGGGTGACGGCGCTGGGCACCACGTTGCGGTAGATGGCCCGGTGCTGGGCGGCCAGGTCGAACAGGCCCAGGATCCGGGTGCGGGCGTCGCCGTCGATGTCGCGGGTGGCGGTCCGGAACGCCGCGGTGAACGCGGTCGCCACGGCATCGTCGCGATCGGCGAAGTGGCGGTAGAAGACCTGCCTGCTGACACCGGCGCGGGTGACCAGGTCACCGACGGTGAGTTCGTCGACTGGCCGCTCGGCGGCAAGTGCCACCGCAGCGTCGCGCAGCTGGGCGCGGACGCGCTCGGCGCGGGGGTCGACGCTGTCGGATCGGCTGGCCATGCTTCGACTGTAGGCCACTTCGTAGACAGATGACTACGAAAACATAGGTTATCTATGACACCTCGGCGACCGGCGCGTGATGCACGTCTCGCGAGCAGTCAGTGGCCCGCCACCACGTCGGCCTCGTCGACCACCACCGGATCCTTGGCACCCGGCAGCAGCCAGTACAGCGCGCAGACCAGGCCGAAGAACAGGTAGCCCAGCGCGACGGGGGGATTGGCGGCCCAGGCCACCTCGGGCGCGTGGATGAGCCCGACGAACGACAGCACCGCGCCCACCGCCGCGGCGGCCGCCGCATAGAGGAACTTCTTGTCGAGGACGAACGTCACCATGGCCCCGAGGATCAGGCCCACCAGCACCGCACCCTCGCCGAGTGTCTTGAGGCCCTCGTACACCACGCCCGCGCCGTTGAGCGCCTCCATCCCGACCTCGCTCGCCGAGGTGCCTGCGGCGTTCAGCGCGTTGTCGATCAGGCCGTGAGCCCACTGCGCGAGGTTCGGCAGGATCGCGGCAACCACCGCGACCGCGTGCAACCGGGGCACGGCCTGGAAGGCCTGCGCCCCGATCAGCAGGCCGATGTAGAGCAGGATCGGCACGATCGCGGGCACCGGCAGCACGGCGTCGAGCACGCCGAAGAACCCGAGGAAGCACAGGATTCCGATGACGACGCCGCTGGCCAGCGAGTAGCCCGCCCTGCCGCCGGCGTCCTTCCAACCGGGGTGACCGATGTAGACCGCGGGCGGGAAGGGTGATCCGAACGCCGACCCGACGACCGCACCCGCACCGTCGGCGAGCAGGACGCTGCGCAGGTTGTAGTCGTCGCCGGCCGCGGCAGCGCTCTCCACGTTGCTCATCGCCTCGGTGAAGTTGTAGACGCCAAGCGGTATCGCGGTGCCGAGCAGGGGCGCCAGGTCGGCCAGGCCCGAGAACAGCATGTCCAGCCGCAGGTCGGGCACTCCGATCGCGATGTCCGACACCGCCTGAGCCACGTCGGGTGCCGACATGTAGCCGCCGATCCAGCCGATCGCGGTGCCGACGAGCAGTGCCGCTAAACCCACTGGAATGCCGAACGGCAGCTTCACGTCGGTGAAGAAGCCGATCAGGATGATCGCCAGCACCGGGAGGCCGATCCAGGCCGCCTCCCAGATCTGCGCGGCGGGTCGCATCGAGATGAACGTGATCGAGATGCCCGCGAGCGTGCCGAGCATGGCCGCGCGCGGAGTCAGCTTGCGGATGTACGGCCCGACGAACGCACCGATCATCACGATGATGCCGATGAGGAACGCCCACGCCAGCCCGGCCTGCCACGCCTGCATCGGGTCGTCGGTCGCGAGGTACACCGGCAGCATGACCACGAAGACCACGATGAACATGTGCGGCACGCTGGGTCCGTACGGCAGAGCCGTGACGTCCGAACGGTTCTCGCGGCGGGCCAGGCTACGCGCCAGGAACGTGTAGTAGAGGTTGCCCAGGATGAGCGCGACGCCCAGCGCGGGCAGCACGGTACCCAGGACGTCACCCGCGGGCACCGCGACGACGCCGATCATCAGCCCCGTCAGGGTGAGCACGTTGACCAGGATGTTGAAGCCGAGGCCGAAGAACGCGTTGGTGTCACCGCGCGTCCACCACGGGATGGCCGTCCGCGTTGCGGCGTCGGGTTGATCCGCGGGCGGAGGATCCACGGGGGTGTTCGTGACGTCGGTGGACATGGCCGGGTCCTCTCAGGCGGCGGTCGTGGCGAGCCCGCGGAGCGCGGGAATCACGGCCGAACTGTCGGCGACCCAGCCGAAGATGCCGCCCTGGGCCTTGATCATCTCCAGCCCGATGCGCTGGAAGTCGGGGAAGTACGAACCGACGCAATCGGATACGACGAGGCACTCGTAGCCCCGGTCGTTCGTCTCGCGCGTGGTCGTGTGCACGCACACCTCGGTCGTGACGCCGGTGACGAGCAACTGCGTGATGCCGGCGGAGACCAGGACGTCCTGCAGTTCGGTGGCGTAGAAGGCGCCCTTGCCAGGCTTGTCGATCACCAGTTCGCCGTCGACCGGCGCGAGTTCGTCGACGATGTCGTGCCCGTACTCGCCGCGGATCAGGATGCGCCCGTACTTGCCGGGGTCGCCGATGCGCTTCGACGGTGCACCCCGGGTCAGCTTGGCGGGCGGGCAATCCGACAGGTCCGGCTGGTGGCCCTCCCTGGTGTGGATCACCATGACGCCTGCCGTGCGGGCGGCGGCGATGAGGGCGGCCAGCGGGGGAACGACCTTGAGCAGCTGGCCGACGTCGTTGCCGAGGCTCTCGCCGAAGCCACCGGGCAGCAGGAAGTCCCGCTGCATGTCGATGACGATCAGGGCCGTGCGCCCTTCGGCGAGGGTGAACGGTGACGGTTCGGCGGCGACCTCGGTCATGCGGACTCCTCGATTCTGGCTGAGTGGTCGGTCGAACCCAGGGGAGCGGTCCGCGGTTCGTCGAGCAGCGTCGCCGCCACCTGCAGCACCGTGTCGTCGCTGAGCGCCGGGCCGAGCAGCATGGCGGAGTACGGCCGCCCGCCGGCCGTCACGCCGAGGGGGACGGCGACGCCGTTGAGGTCCAACAGGTTCCCGAAGTGGGTGTAGTGACCCAGCTTGGTGTTGCAGCCGATCGGGTCGGCGAGCACCTCGTCGACGGTGAAGGTGGTGCCGATGGTCGGGACCGCCAGGACGTCGACGTGCTCCCACACCCTGGCGACCGTGGCCTTCAGTTCCTGCAGCCGCTGTAGCGCGGCGAAAGCGTCGACGGCCGTGTACTTCTCGCCGCTGCGCAGGATCTCGCGCACCACGGGATGAATGGAATCTGGACGCTCGGCGAGGAAGTCGGCGAACTCGACCAGCCGTTCGGCCACCCACGGTCCCTGGTAGAGCAGTGCGCCTGCGGCGAGGAAGGGCGCCAGCGACACCTCGGTGCAGCCGTGCGACCGGTCGAGCTGGTTCCTGAACCCGAGATGCGCTGCCTGCATGTCGGTGTCGCCGAAGAACTCCAGCTCGCCGACCGGGGGCACGCCGACCCGCACACGCTCGCCGTCGTAGCGTGGGCCCCGGTCACGCGACCACGCATCACCGTCGTCGCGCGCCACCATCACGTCGAGGACGCGGTCGACGTCGTCGATGCTGCCCGCCATGACGCTGATGCAGTCGAGCGACTTGCACGCGGGAACTAGTCCCACCGTGCTGATCAGCCCGCGCGAGGGTTTGAAGCCGATCACGCCGTTCAGCGCGGCGGGCACGCGGCCGGAACCGGCGGTGTCGGTGGCGACGGCGAACGGCACCTGGCCGAGCGCGACCGCGAGGGCGGACCCGGAACTCGAACCGCCCGAGATCATCTCGCCGCCGTAGACGCTGCGCGGGATGGTGTGCGGGGTTCGGGTGCCGTTCAGTCCGGTGGCGAACTGATCGAGGTTGGTCTTGCCGACGTAGAGCGCACCCGCGTCGAGGAGGCGACGGACGGCCGGCGCGGTCGCGTCGGCCACGTAGGCATAGTCGGGGCAGGACAGCGTCGTCGGAACGCCCGCCACGTCGATGCTGTCCTTGACGCCGAACGGCACCCCGTAGAGGGGCAGGGTCCGCGCCCCCGGCCTGCCCTCGATCTCGGCGGCGGCGGCGAGCAGGGCTTCACGCGGGACGGTCGACAACCACGTGCCGTCGTCGCCGCGCGCGGCGATCGCGTCGGCGACCCTGGCCGCCGTCCTGGTGGGTGATCCGGTGCCACTCTCGTGCGAGGTGAGGATCTCGGCCACGGAAGGCCCCACACACGGCGCGTCGACGATCATGACTACCGATTGTCGACAAAATGATGGCGATTCTGGAACGTGCGTGTGTCGATCGTGTCAACGATCTGGCGACGACCGCCGATCGAGGTCGAGGTAGTGCAGGTGGCCGTGCGACTCGAGCGCGGCCACGACGGTGCCGAGGTCGTTGCGCCCCAGCGCCGTCAGGATCGCCTCGTGCCGGGCGATGCCGTCGTCGGCCCGGTGGTGGCGCGCCTCCTCCCGCAGGTTCATCGCCATGGGCAGCTGCAGCTTGAGCAGGATCGGCTCCAGCGCGATGTCGAGTTGCCGGTTGCCCGCGAGCCCCACCACGGCGGCGTGAAAGGCCCGGTGCGCATCGTCGCGGTCCAGATCGTCGGTGGCAGAACGCATCCGGTCCAGCGCGTCGCGCACCGGTACGATCGCCCGCTCGACGTCGGCGAGCGGCAGCACGCTCTCCATGGCGTGCCGTTCGAGAACGTGGCGCAACGCGAAGAGTTGCAGGACGTCCTCGGTCGACCACTCGGCCACCCTGGTGCCGCGCCGGGGCACGTAGTGGACCAGACCCTGCTGGCTCAGCAGCCGCAGCGCCTCTCGCAGTGGGGCCCGGCTGATTCGCAGGTCGGTGCACAGCTGTTCCTCGACGATCTTCTCGCCAGGGCGCAACGCGCCACTGAAGATCGCGTCACGCACCCGGCGCGCGGCGACGTCGACCAGAGTCCCCGCGGGCTCCTGCCTGCCCGTCGCCATGCCGGTCCTCTCGTGCGGGTGTCGTGCCGATGGCGACGATGGTAGGAACTTTCCCGCCGCTCCGCTTCGTTGCGTCCCCATGGTCACCGCCACCTCAGCCCTGCCCAGCCTCGCCGACCAGGCCGCCCGGCTCGTCGAACTAGACCTTCACCACCGCGCCGGCCTGTCCGCCTCCCGGTTGCGAAACCTCGCCACCACCGCCTCGGCAGGACCGGGCCTGCTCGCCGTCCACCCGGGCCTGCTGCCCGCGTCCGCCCTCGCCCCGCTGCTCCGGCACGCGGGCAAGCCCGGGTTCGTGGTCACCGACATGAGCGACGTCGACGAGTTCGAAGCCGTTGTCCCACTGCCGGACTCCGACGTCTACGTGGTGACCGACGTCGACCGCGGCGACGGCTACGCGAACTGGAGCCCCGACGAGGTGGACCCCGACCTGAGCGCTGCCGGCCGAACGCCGCTGACACTGACCGAGGGGTTGACGTGGCTGCTCCAGCAGCCCGGCGCACTCGAACGCAACCACTGCTTCATGACCATCGGCTCGCGCAAGCGCAAGCCGGGGGGTGCGCTCGACACCCGCACCCCGGCCATCTGGATCAGCAACGGCACGGGCCGCGACGGCGTCGCCAACCGGAACGCGCCCAAGGTCGGGTGGTGCTGGGCGGGCAACCGGCACACCTGGCTGGGCTTCGCCTCCGCCGCGGGCCGTCACCCGGTCGCGGCCGGCTAGCGGGGCGCGGGGGCCGCGACTTCGGCGCCGGCCGGCTGCAACCAGTGCTCCAGCCATCGCCCGAGCCGACGCCCGTCGGCTGGGCCACCCGCCGCGGCGAGGTAGCCGTCGGGGCGCACCAGCAGCCATGCGGGTCCCGCGGCCATCGCGTCGGGCAGCGTGACGCTGCGCACCGGCAGGACGCCCGTCCACAGCTCGCAGACGCGGCGGAGCTCGTCTGCACCATCGACGAGCAGGGTCGGCGACACCGGATCCAGCAGGTCGTAGAGCCGCCCTTCGGGCAGGCGCAGATCCGGAACGCGGTCACCGGCCCGCAGCGCACCCAGCCGGCCGCCACCGCGGGCCAGTGGCGCCCCACGGTAGGACGCGGCGATCTGCCCCAGCCGCGGCGCCGCCACGACCTGAACCCGGTTGCGCCGCACCAGTTTCGGCACGGCACGCACCAGCAGACCGTGCACGACGGGATTGGTCGAGTTGAACGCCTTGGTGGCGCGCTCGGTCATCGCGACCAGTTGGCGGATCACCGGCAGCCGGTCGGACCCATAGGTGTCGAGCAGTTCCGGGCGGGCGCTGCCTCGCAGCACCATCGCGAGTTTCCAGGACAGGTTGATCATGTCCTGGATCCCGGCGTTCATGCCCTGCCCGCCTGCCGGGCTGTGCACGTGGGCGGCGTCGCCGCCGAAGAACACCCGCCCCGATCGCAACGTCGTCATGTGCCTGCTGTTGATCCGGAACCGCGAACTCCAGGCCAGATCGTGGCAGCGAGCCGGAACGTGCACGGTGCGGTCGTAGAGCGCCTGCACGTCGGCCAGCGTCGGCTCGGCGGCGTCACCCGTGATGCCCTCGGGGTCGGTGGCCATGAACCGGAACCGGTCACCACCCATCGGGAACACTGCAAGGAAGCCGTTCGCGGCGAGGAAGATCGACAGTTGGTCATCGGGTAGATCACCCGACAGGCGCACGTCGCCGAGCACGTAGTCCTGGGGGAGCGACCGCCCCTCGAACGGTAGACCGAGCGCCTTGCGGACCGGGCTGTGCGATCCGTCGGCGGCGATGACGTACGACGCTGCGATGGTGCCGGAGTGTCCGTCCTGGTCGCGCACCACCACCCGGACGTCGTCGCCCTGGTCCAGGCCGACGAACTCGACGCCGCGTTCCACCGTGACGCCTAGCGCCGCCGCGTGTTCGGCCAGCAGGCGTTCGGTTTCGGATTGCGCTAGCATCAGGATGTAGTCGAATTCACTTGCCATGGTGCCGAACTCGATGCCGCCGAGGCGCTGGCCACCGGCGTGCAGAGCGGTGGCGCGCACGGGGTTGCCCAGCGACAGCAGCTCGTCGGCGATGCCGCGGGGCCGGAGCAGCTCGAGTGTCCTGGCCTGGATGCCGAGTGCCCGTGACGTCGACGAGGGTGCCGGTGCCTTGTCGATGATCCGGACGCCGACGCCGAGGCGGGCCAGTTCCACGGCGGCGGTGAGTCCCGTGGGACCGGCGCCGACGATGAGGACGGGGAGGTCTTCGGTGCGGGTCATCGAAACTCCTAAATCAACGGTTGATGACTTAGACGCTAGGTCGCGGTGCCGGAGTTGTCAACGATGGGCGACTTATGCTGTCTCCATGGCCACCACCCGCCCCCGCAACGCCACCGGAACCCGCGCCGACATCCTGGCCGCGGCCCGCGCGCGATTCGGGACGGACGGCTTCGATCGCACGACACTGCGCGCGATAGCCGCCGACGTGGGCGTCGACGCCGCGCTCGTGATCCGGTACTTCGGCAGCAAGCAGGACCTGTTCGCCGCCGCCGCCGACTTCACCATCGACCTGCCCGACCTGACCGGGGTGGACGCCGACCAGATCGCCGACGCCCTGTTGCCGAGGTTCTTCGCGGTCTGGGAGGACGACGCCACGTTCGTCGCACTGCTACGCGCCGCGATGACCAGCCCGACGGCTGCCGACGCGATGCGGAAGGTGTTCGCGACGCAGGTCGCACCGGCGCTGGCCGCCGTGGCCCCGGACCATCACGCGCAGCGGGCCGGGCTGATGGGCGCGTTCATCATCGGGCTCGCCACCACCAGGTACGTGCTGGCCAACCCCGCGGTGGCCAACCTCGGTCACGACGAACTCATCGCCTGGGCGCGGCCGGTGATCCGGCAGCTGCTCGTCGGGGATGCGCCGGTCGGACGGTGATTCGACACCGCGGATAGAACGTGTTCTAGTTCGTTCATGGTCGAGTTCACCGTCCAGAACCTCAACGGCGAAGAGGTCGAGCGGCTGCGCGGCGTGTTCGGGCCGTTCACCGACTCCGTCAGGGAACTGATCGACGCCACCATCCGCACGGAGGTCGACGCCGACGTCGTGGCGACCGCCAAGGCGGAGATCGACGCGATCACCGCCCGGCTGCGGAGCGCCCAACTCGACGGACCGTTCGGCGTGCGGTTGTCCGAGGGCGGCCAGATGCCCTGGGGCAACCCGGTGATCGGGCTGCGCAACCCCATCGCGCCGCCGCTGGTGATGCGGCGTTCGGCCGACGGCGGCATTCACGCCGACTTCCACCTCGGTGCCGCCTACGAGGGTCCGCCCGGCCACGTGCACGGGGGCGTCTCGGCACTGATCCTCGACCACGTGCTCGGTGAAGCCGCGAGTTCCGCGCAGAACCCGCGCCTCACCGGCACGATCTCCATGCGCTACCTCCGCACGACGCCACTGGGCGATCTGCACACCGAGGCCAGGATCGTGCGAACCGAGGGCGTCAAGACGTTCGCGGTCGGCCACATCGCCGACGCCGACGGCGTCACCGTCGAGGCCGAGGGCGTATTCATCACCCCGAAGTGGGCGCGCTGACCCAGGTGTGCGGAGCCGGCGTCAGTCGGGGATCGCCGTGGCGATGTCGACCAGCCGTTCGGTGACGGCATCGATCTCGGTCAACAACACCCGCGCCGACGCGTCGTCGACGTCGGAGAGTTCCGCGCGCACCCGGGCGGCTGCTGCGGTCAACACGTCGACGTCCAGCGTCCATGGCGAGCCTGCGGTCTGCGGGTCACCGCGCAGCGCCTCGACGAACTCGTCGACCGCACTGCGCAGCGCCGTGCTCGTCGTGGCAGCGCGCCGGGCGGGCAGGTTCGCCTCGAGCGCCGTGCACGACGCTGTCACCGCGTTCAGCCCGGCACGGTAAGAGCTGAGCCAGCGGCGCAGGTGCCTGTCGTTCATCAGGCCGCTCGCCGCCGCCGCCTCGAACGCCGCCCTGGCCCGGAACGCGCGCTCCCACGACGACGCCACCATCTCGCCGGGTCGGTCGACGTCGTGCACCGAGGCCTTGATGACCGTTGCGGCGTAGTCGATCTCGGCCTTGAGCAGTTCGCCGGCGCGTTGCCGCAGCCGGACGTCGTCGCGGTCGGGGAGCGCGACGTGAGCCAGCACGGCGAGCACACCACCGATCAGCGTCGCCAGGACGCGGTCGCCCATGGTCGCCAGGCTGGCCGCCCCGGAGACGTCGACGAAGAACACGATGGCCGCGGCCAGTGCGGCGCTGACCGCCACGTACCCCCAGCCGGACACCGCGTACGCGACGCCGAGCAGCACGACGGCGAACACCGCGGCGAACAGTCCTGCCGGGTGCAGCACCAGCGCGATGCCGGTCGCCAGGATCACCCCGGCGACGTTGCCCGCCACCCGCCCGGCGCACCGCGTGTAGGTGTGGGCCGTCTCCGGCCGCAGCACCATCACGACCGTCAGCGGAATCCAGTAGCCGTGCGCGACCTCGGCGACGCGGGCGATGGCGACGCCACACCCCGCCGCGAGCCCGAGGCGGATGGCGTGCCGCATCACCGGCGACTCCGCGCTCAACTGGTCGCGGATCATCGCCACGGCGTGCGCCAAGGTCCCGACCAGGCCGGGGCTATGCTGCACGCCCCCGTTGGCTTCGCTCCTGCCCGCCGGAACAACGTCGGCCGACCCGTCCCCGAACCGCAACGCAGCGGCATCCCTCAGCTGTGCGGAAAGCCGCCGCACCAATGGTGATTCAAGCTCAGCGGTGCTGGCCGCGACCGCATCGAAGCGACCCATCGCGTACCCGGTCGCCTTCGCGTTGGCCCGGGTGGGACGGGACACCGCATCGAGCACGTCGGCGGCAGCGGCGAGCACGCTCGACACGCCGTTGTCGCCGCGCGACCGCCCGGCCAGCGCGGCCAGTGTGACGGCAATCCGCTCCGGCAGGCCGTACCAGGCGCGGTAGGCGAGCGGGTGCCGCACGGCCTGGCCGTGGGTGAACGTGAAGGCCTCGCGCAGCGCCCGCAGCGGTTCCTGTTCGATGTGCCCAGACGGATCGGCGGCGAGCGCTCGAGCGTCCGCGGCCAGTGAGCGGTAGGCGCGGGTCAGTGCCTCGCGCTGCACGCGCCAACGCCGGCGCGGCCACAACCCGATCAAGGCGGCCTGGGCCAGCCCGCCGACGACGGCGAGCAGGACGGACGCCGACACCGTCGTCCAGGTCGGCGGCACGGGCGGAGCGGTGACGAGCAGCACGGCGGCCGCCGCTGCGATCAGTCCCGGGTTCGTGCCCGCCGCCCACGCCAGCCCAGCCAGGAAGCAGCCGACGGCGACGACTGCGATGAACGGCATCGAGTACGCCGACGTCGACGCCCCGACGAGCACCGCAAGCCCCATGGCCACCGACACCCCGACCACGAGCGGGATCCGGCCGTGCGGACTGTCCTGTAGCGCGGTCGCGCCCGCGATGGTGGCCGCGCCTGCGGCCGCCATGGCGGCGGTCGGACCCACGACCCACAGTCCGATCGCGGCGATCACGAGCACGCCCAGCAAGCTCCGCGCGACCGCACCGAAGTCCGGCACGCTCGGCCGCAGCGCCAGACCCTTGATCACGGCCACCTTTCTACCCCGACCGCGCCTGCCAACCCATCATTGCCGGTCGGTAGGTTCGATTCGTGGAGAAGCTGATCGTGACACTGCGCACCCCGGATGCCGACCAGACGTGGTGCGACCGGTTGCGCGGCGAGGTCGGCGAGGAGCTCCTCGACCTCGGCCTGGCCGGGCTCGCCGTCAACGTACGCGACGACGCGGTGCGCGATTCGTTCATGACGCTCACGACGCTCGATCCGCCGGTGGTCGCGGTGGTCACCATCTGGACCCAGCAGTACTACGGGCTGCCCACCCGTGCCGCGATCGCCACTCTCGATCGCGAATGCGACCGTCTCGCAGCGTATCTCGTCACCGAGTCGGTCCCAGTGGCTCCGCCCGACGAGTTGGGGGAGCGCACGCCCGGTCTGGCGAACGTCGCACTGCTGCGCCGGCCCGAGCACCTCGACGCCGCGACCTGGCTCGACCGGTGGCACGTCGACCACACGCCGGTCGCCATGGCGACGCAGTCGACGTTCGGCTACACCCAGAACACCGTCGTGCGGGCACTCACGCCCGACGCGCCGCACGTGTCCGCGATCGTGGAGGAGAACTTCCCCATCGAGGCGACGCGCGACCTGCACGCCTTCTTCGGGGCAGCCGACGACGCCGAACTCAGCGACCGGATGTCCCGGATGATGGCGAGCACGGCGGCGTTCGGCGCCAACGAGAACGTCGACACCGTGCCCACCAGCCGCTACCTCCTGCGCAGCCCGTTCTTGGCGGACGCCGGCACCTGACCCGGCCCCGGTCGGGCAGGCGCCGCCGCTTACGCTGCGAGCGTGCTCGTGCAGATCGACGACGACGGCGGCGTCCGTACCCTCACCCTGAACCGGCCGGAGGCGCTCAACGCGTTCAACGAGGCGCTGTACGACGCGACGACCGTGGCGTTGCGCGACGCAGACGCCGACCCGGACGTTGCGGTCGTGGTGCTCACGGGAACCGGAAGGGCCTTCTCGGCGGGCAACGACCTGGTCGAGATGCAGGCCCGCATCACCGATCCGGACTTCCAGTCCGGTGAACACGGCTTCCCCGGCATGATCGAGGCACTCACCGCGCTGCGCAAGCCGCTCATCCTGGCCGTCAACGGGCTGGGGGTGGGCATCGGCGCGACCATCCTCGGCTATGCCGACCTGGTGTTCATGGCGTCGAATGCACGGCTGAAGTGCCCGTTCACCAGCCTTGGGGTTGCCCCCGAGGCGGCCTCGTCCTATCTGCTGCCGCGGCTCATCGGTCGGCAGAATGCCGCTTGGATGCTGCTGTCGTCGGAATGGGTCGACGCCGACGAGGCTCTGCGGATGGGGCTCGCCTGGAAGTTGTGCGACCCGGAGGACCTGATGGCCGAGGCCGGGCGTCACGCCGCGGTACTGGCCTCGCGGTCGATCCCGAGCCTCATGGCGGTCAAGGAGACGATCGTCGACCCCACCCGTGACGCGATCGCCGAAGCCGCCAGACGCGAGTACGCCAAATTCGAGGTGCTGCTCGGGTCGGTCGCCAACGCCGACGCGCTGTCGGACTTCGCCGAGCGCAAGACGCAGTGAGCTAGCGCCCCGCGTGGACGGGGCAATCCCGGCGCTGCGCGCTGGCAGCGATGATCGACCGCACGGTGCGCTTGCATCGACCACAGTCAGAACCCGCACCGCACGCGTCGGCTATCTGCCGTGACGTGGACGCCCCGCCGGCTACGAGATCGGTGACCACCTGGCTCGTGACGCCGGTGCACAGGCAAACGAACATCAGCGGCCCCGTGCCATTTCGAATGGCGCGCCATTCGCTGGAAAGTGGCGCGCATCAATTCGACGCCGCTCGAATTCATCGGCCATTTCGGCGGTGCACGAGAATTGGGCGGCGCGCGGCGCGAACCACGAGTGGCTCCGGTCCGCGTCCATGGTTCCGCCTCACTTCGAGGGCGCCGTACGTGGATCACGGGCAGCGCCGCCTTCAAGTTAGCCCAGTCTAACCTTACTCAGGCTAGCCAGTCCATAACCCGGCCCCGCAAACCCGCGATTCAGAGGTTTGCCTTACCAAACGTCGCACGTGAACGGGCCAAAATGCCGAGTTTCGCAGTCGCGTCCCGTGGTGTGGGTGCACTAGATTGAGGGGTGCCGGCCAGCCCCCGGCCCAGTGCGCAACCCTGCGACGAACCCCAGCGATGGCACCGCGCCGGCTCCGGCCGTCGAGGTGCTCGAGGAGCCACCATGCAAGGCGATTCCGAGATCATCAAGCTCCTGAATGAGCAATTGACGAGCGAACTCACCGCCATCAATCAGTATTTCCTGCATTCCAAGATGCAGGAGCACTGGGGTTTCACCGAATTGGCGAAGCACACCCGCGACGAGTCATTCGAGGAAATGCGGCACGCGGAAACCTTGACCAATCGCATCCTGATGCTCAACGGCCTGCCGAACTATCAGCGGCTGGCGTCGCTGCGGGTCGGGCAGACGCTGCGCGAGCAGTTCGAGGCCGACCTCGCCATCGAGTACGAGGTCCTCGCCCGCCTCAAGCCGGCGATCGTCTTCTGCCGCGAGAAGGAAGACAGCACCACCGCCAACATCTTCGAGGCGATCATCGCCGACGAGGAAATGCACGTCGACTACTTGGAGACTCAGCTCGAGCTGATGAACAAGCTGGGCGAGCAGCTGTACGCCGCGCAGTGCGTGTCGCGTCCGCCACAGTGACGACGCGGCGGTAACTCTTTTAGCCTGCCTAACGATATGCCTCCTGTGCCGTTGCGGCGCATCGAGGACTTCGGAAGGACGGTATGACGAGCACGACGGAGGGTGCGGGCGTCCCGGCGGCAGCGGCGATCGACCCTGAGTCCGCCAACGCGATGATCAGCCCGCAGCGGCGGAACTTCATCTTCGTCGGCGTCCTGCTCGGCATGCTGCTGGCGGCGCTGGATCAGACGATCGTGGCCACGGCGCTCCCGACGGTGGTCGCCGACCTCGGCGGGGCGGGACACCAGTCGTGGGTCGTGACCAGCTATCTGCTGGCCTCCACGATCGCCACGGCCATCGTCGGCAAGCTCGGTGACCTGTTCGGCCGCAAGGCCGTGTTCTGCGCGTCCATCCTGTTCTTCCTCGGCGGCTCGGTGCTCTGCGGGCTCGCCGGATCGATGACGATGCTCGTCGCAGCGCGGGCGCTGCAGGGCATCGGCGGCGGCGCGATCATGGTGACCGCGATGGCCGTCATCGGCGAGGTCATTCCGCTGCGCGAGCGGGGGCGCTACCAGGGCGCGCTCGGAGCGGTGTTCGGCGTCACCACGGTGATCGGCCCGCTGCTCGGCGGGCTCTTCACCGACCACCTCACGTGGCGATGGGCGTTCTGGATCAACGTCCCGATCGGCATCGTGGTGCTGCTCGTCGGCATCGCCGCGATCCCGTCGCTCACCCGGGCCGCCGCGCGACCCAAGATCGACTTCGCGGGCATCCTCTTCGTCGGTCTCGCGGCATCCGGTCTCACTTTGGCCACCAGCTGGGGCGGCGGCGAATACGCTTGGGACTCACCGGTGATCATCGGCCTGTTCGCCGCATCCGCCGTTGCGCTGGCCGTCTTCGTCCGGGTCGAGATGCGCGCCAGCGAACCGATCCTGCCGATCCGGCTGTTCCGCAGCCCCGTGTTCACGGTGTGCTGCATCCTCGGCTTCATCGTCGGGTTCGCGATGCTGGGCGCCCTGACCTTCCTGCCGACGTTCATGCAGTTCGTCGACGGCGTCTCGGCCACCGAATCCGGCCTGCGCACGCTGCCGATGGTCGCCGGCATGCTGATCACGTCGATCGGCAGCGGCAACATCGTCGGACGCACCGGCAGGTACAAGGTGTTCCCCGTCGCGGGCACGGCGATCATGGCCGGTGCATTCGCGCTGCTGTCCCAGATGACGGCGACCACCCCGACCTGGCAGCAGTCGCTGTACCTCTTCCTGCTCGGCACCGGCATCGGGCTGTGCATGCAGGTGCTGGTGCTCGTCGTGCAGAACACGTCGAGCTTCGCCGACCTCGGGGTTGCAACGTCGGGTGTCACGTTCTTCCGGACCATCGGTTCCTCGTTCGGCGCCGCGATCTTCGGCTCGCTGTTCGCCAACTTCCTGGCCGCCGACATCGGGCCCGCGCTGGCGTCCGGCGGCGCGCCACCGCAGGCGGCGGAGTCGCCGCAGCTGCTCCGGACGCTGCCTGCCGAGATGGCAGGTCCGATCGTCGACGCGTACGCCGACTCGCTGGGCGCCGTGTTCCTGTGCGCGGTGCCGGTGGCCGTCGTCGGCTTCGTGGTCTCGTTGTTCCTCAAGGAGATTCCGTTGCGCGAGATCGAGGCGTCGTCGGCGACCGATCTCGGCGAGGGCTTCGGCATGCCCAGCACCGAGACGCCGGAGAAGATCCTCGAGGTCGCCGTCGGCAGGATGTTCCGCGATTCGCCCGAGATCCGGTTGCGCAGCCTCTCCCGCGAGCCCGGCTGCGATCTGGACGTGCCGCGGGCATGGGCGCTGCTTCAGATCTACCGGCACAACCAGGTTTTTGGCTCCGCCACCCTGGGCGCGATCGCCGACCGGCTGCGCGTGCCCTCGGAGGTCGTCGAGCCGATCTTCGACCGGGTCATCGACGACGGTCTGGCACTCGGGACGGGCGGCAAGCTGTGGCTGACCCAAGCCGGTGCGGCCCGGGTGAACGCGCTGTCGGCCAGCATCGTCGGACGCATCGTCGACAAGCTCGCGCAGTCGCCGACGTTCGAGGGCCGCCCGGACCGCGAGCAGGTGGAGATCGCCCTGGAGCGGATAGCGCACCGCATGCTGGTGCAACGGGACTGGGCCGACGGTCCGGGACCGCTCGCCACCGCCCGCTGACACGAAACTAGAACACGTTCCAATCCGCGGCCCGCGGGCGTACGATTCCGGCCATGAGCCGAATCGGAGAATTCGCCGACGACGACGCCGCGGCCTGGATCGTCAAGTCGCCCGACATCGGGACCGCGATGGCGAAGTTCACCCACGCCGTCTACGAGAAGAACCGGCTGCCCATGCGCGTGCGTGAACTCGCGCGCATGGTGATCGCGCTCGACAACGAATGCGTGGTCTGCCAGAACACCCGCGACGCCGACGGGATCGCGGCCGGCGTCGACGAGGACCTCTACGACCACGCGACCGAGTGGCGGACCTGGCCCGGCTACAGCGAGCAGGAGCGGATCGCCGCCGAGTTCGCCCAGCGCTTCGCCACCGACCACACCGGACTTCGCGACGACGAGGACTTCTGGGCACGGTGCCGTGAGCAGTTCAGCGACGAACTGCTCACCGATCTCGCGCTGTCGTGCGCCATGTGGATCGGGATGGGCCGCATGCTGCGGACCCTCGACATCGGTCAGGCCTGCAAGATCACGCTGTAGGCGCGTCGCTCAAACCTCGCCGGTCGCGTCGTAGACCCACGACATGTCCGCGGTGGCGAAGTCCTCGAGCCAGCTCGGCGGCGCGTGGTTGGCCAGGGCACTCATGTCCCAGTAGTCCTTCCACAGCGTGATCTTGCCGCCGGACACTCGGTGCACCGAGACGAACCGCAGCACCGCGGATTCGCCTGAGGCCCAGTGCCATTCCTCGTGGTGCTCGTACATGGCGTCACTGCCGTTCTCCACCAGCAGGCCGTCGAAGTTCTCGTAGGACGCCAGCGGCTCGAGACCGATCTTCAGCCGTTTGACGATGTCGTCGGGACCCTTGGCGGCCGCCGCGGGTCCGACGGGCATGTCGAGGTAGATGCAGTCGTCGGACAGGTGAGTCTTGAGTCCCTCCCAGTCCCGCGCCGACAGCGCCCGCCACATCCCCAGGACGACGTCCTCGATCGACACCGTCTCGGTTGACATACTCAACTCGGTCTCAGCCGACACTGGTGAGCACGTCCTTCTCGACGGGCAGAGCGGGGGAGCGGTGCGCGGCCCGCAGGAAGCGGCCGGTGCGGGTGCGGCCGACGAGTTCGGTGGGCACGCCGGAGGCGAACACCTGACGCCCGCCGACGAACACTGCTGGCACGGCCTCGTCGTTGCGGTTGACCATGCGCGACAGTCCGCCGTACTGCTCGACGGGCTCCTCGGCGTATGCATCGAGCTGGTCGTCGAGACGCTCGGGATCGATGATCGCGATGTCGGCGCGGTCGCCGATGCGCAGGTGGCCCGCGTCGAGGCGGTACCAGTCGGCGAGTTCACCGGTCAGCCGGTGCACCGCGGCCTCGATCGTCATGAACGGGTTGCCCGCCAGTTCGGCGTCGCGGACGTGCCGCAGCAGCCGCAGCCCCATGTTGTAGAACGCCATGTTGCGCAGGTGTGCCCCGGCATCGGAGAACCCCATCTGGATCCCCGGCTCCCGGGCCATCTTCTTGAGCACCTCCGGCCGGTGGTTGGAGATGGTGGTGTGCCACCGCAGTGCCTTGCCGTGTTCGAGCACCAGGTCGAGGAACGCGTCGACGGGGTGCAGGCCGCGCTCCTGGCCGACCTCGCCGAAGGACTTGCCGACCAGTGCCGCATCCGGGCATTCGGAGATGTGCGCGTCGAAGAAGTCACGATGCCAGACGCGCATGCCGAACTTGTTCTCGTAGTCCTTGCGGAACCGGCGCCGGTAGTCCTCGTCGCGCATCAGCTCGTTGCGTTCGACCTCGTCGGCCAGGTGCAGCGCCGCAGCGCCCGCGCCGAACTCCTCGAACACCACGAGGTCGATGCCGTCGGCGTAGACCTCGAACGGCACCGGCAGATGCTGCCAGCGGAAGTTGCCGCCGAGGGTGTTGACGAAACGGGACAGCGGACCCATCAGCATGATCGCGTAGGGATTGGACTTGACGTCGGCCGCCGACAGCAGGCTCGTCTTCAGGGGATTGCGGATGATGCCGACCGACTGCAACAGTTGGGACCCGAGATTGAACGGGTTCTGAATGTCGGGGCCGGACTGCAGGATTCGGCCCGACTTGCGGAGCAGCGATTTCAGCCGCCGCAGTTCGCGCGCCTTGGCGTAGGTCGAGGGCAGCGTGCGGGAGCGGCACGCGTCGCCATCGATCTTGTCGAACAGCAACTGCTGCGACGACATCCCGACGAAGCCCGCGCGCAACGCCTCGACGAGCATCTGCTCCATCCGAGCCTGTTCGCGCCGGGTGGGTTTGGCGTCCTTGCGGGTGGACCGGTCGAGGCCCATGACGGCCGTGCGCATGTCGGAGTGACCGATGAACGCCGTGACGTTGGGCCCCAGCGGGCGCGCCTCGAGTGCGGTGACGTACTCGTCGCACGTACTCCACGTCTTGTGCTGGTTCACCGCGTCGATGACGTGGTCGCGCGGGATCGCCTCGACGCGGCCGAACAGGTCGCCGGCCTCGGTGCCGTCGACGTGGATGGTGGACAGCGAACACGACCCGAGCATGATCGTGGTGACGCCGTGCCGGAGCGACTCCGACAGGTCGGGTCCAGCGAGCACCTCGACGTCGTAGTGCGTGTGGATGTCCAGCATCCCCGGCAGCACCCACTTGCCCGTGGCATCGACCACCTGGGGGCAGTCGGTGGCGTCGAGTTCATCGGCCGATATCGCGACGACGTGGCCGTCGCGGATGCCGAGATTGCGCACCGCAGAAGGGCCGCCGGTGCCGTCGAACCAGAGGCCGTTGCGGATGATCGTGTCGTAGGTCACTAGGCCATGCAACCCTGGGCGACCACCGGTGTCAACGAAATCGTGAACAGATTTCGATATTTGTCTACCGATTGGCCGTCACTGCTCGACCCACGCGTCGGGCCGCCTGCCGTCGACGTCGGTGAAGCCGTACTCCCAGGACAGTTGCGCCGAGTTCACCGAGCGCTGATTCCACCGGGCACGATTGGGGTCCGCGGCGATCGCGGCAACGCCGCGACCGACGAAGCGGGTGCTCTCCGACGCGTCGAAGCCCGGGGGCGCGACGGGGTAGCCGTCGGCCCGGTCGGGGTTCATCGCGTGCTGCCAGTTGCTCTCGGTGACGCCGTAGTTGTCCAGCATCATCTCCGAACGCAGCCACCCCGGGGTGACCGACACCGCGGTGGCGCCGTAGGGCGCCAGGTCGTGACCGTGGCTGAACGCCAGTCGGTTCACCGAGACCTTGGCCAGGTCGTAGAACACCGAGACCCGGTAGTGGTTCGCATTGAAGTCCGCCGTCCCGTCGGTGACCTCGACCAACAGTCCGCCCGGTCGCGCGACCAGGAGCGGATGCAGACAGTGCGAGGTGATGAGGTGCGTGTCGACGCCCAGCCGGAGGATCCGCAGGCCGTCGTCGAGGTCGTGCTCCCACACCGGCCGGTTCCACGACCGGGGTGCGCCCTTGAGGATCTCGGCACCCCACACGTCGTTCACCAGCACGTCGATTGCGCCGTAGTCGGATCGCAACCGGTCGGCGAGACCGCGCACCTGGTCGGGATCGAGGTGGTCGACCGCGATGGCTACGCCGACGCCACCGAGTTCGGTCACGAGTTCGGCGGTCTCCTCAATGATTTCGGGGCGGTCGTAGTCGGACTTCAGCGTCCCCGTCGCACTGCTCCGGCCGGTGCACACGACGGTGGCACCCGCCTCGCCGAGGGCTGCGGCGATGCCCCGGCCCGCACCCCGTGTAGCTCCGGCGACCACGGCGACGCGGCCGCGCAGGTCCGGCGTCGGGGTCGGGGAGGGGGTTGCCACCTGCACAGTATCGGTGGTCAGGCCCGTTTCCAGCGGCAGTTCGGCGGACCGGGGCATACTCGCGGAGGTGACCCCACTGCAGCGCTACATCGCCGAGGAGATCGCCACCGACCACGTCGACGGCCTGTTGTCCCGACGGGAGGCCTTGCGACGGATGGCGCTGATCGGCGTGGGCGCCACCGCCGCAGGTGCACTGATCACCGCCTGCGGCGGGAACCGGGACGACTCCGCGGCCCCCGAGAGCAGCGCGACGACGGCAGGGAGCGGGGGATCGACGGCCGAGAGCACCAGTGCGGCACCGCCACCCGGGGCCGACGCCGAGGTCCCCACCGAACCCGTCACGTGGGCAGGCCCGCAGGGCGATCTGCAGGGCGCGTGGGCAGCCGCCGGGACGCCGAAGGGCGCCCTGCTGGTCATTCACGAGAACAAGGGCCTCACCGACTGGACCAGGTCGGTCGCGGGACGGTTCGCGGGCATCGGCTATTCCGCCCTCGCCATCGACCTGCTCTCCGGGCAGGGCGGCACGGCCACGTTCACCGACCCGGCGGAGGCCACCGCGGCGTTGAGCAAGATCTCACCCGCCGACTTCGTGGCGAACCTGCGGTCCGGTCTCGACGAAGTGGCCCGTCGCGCGCCCGGTGTGAAGCTCGCCGCGATCGGCTTCTGCATGGGCGGCGGACTCACCTGGCAACTGCTCGCCGCCGGTGAACCGCGCCTGGCTGCGGCGTTCCCCTTCTACGGCCCGCTGCCCGAGGGTGCGGACCTCGCGGGCTCGAAGAACGCGGCGGTGCTGGGCTTCTACGGCGAGAAGGACGCCCGCGTCAACGCCACCAAGGACGCCGCCGAGCAAGCGTTGACCAAGGCCGGCCTCGTCCACGAACTCGTCGTCGAACAGGGCGCCGATCACGCGTTCTTCAACGACACCGGACAGCGCTACGACCCGACCGCCGCTGCCGACGCATGGCAGCGCGTGGGGGCCTGGCTGAGCCAACACGTCGGCTGACGACCACCTCGCCACCATGTCGGCCGGCGCCGACCGCGGCAGGCGTGTTCGCCTGCCGTTCGCTTCGTCGTCGACCCGACGTTCGCCCCCGCACACACGGCCCGGATTCGATGGATGGACATGCGGGTCGTCCAGGTTGCCAACTTCTACGGCCCCCGTTCGGGCGGGCTGCGCACCGCGGTCGACCGCCTGGGAGCGGAGTACTGCGCTGCAGGCCACGAGGTGTTCCTGGTGGTTCCCGGCGCCGATGAAGACGTCAGCCAACTGCCCTCGGGCGTTCGGCGAATCTCGCTGCCCGCCAGACTGATTCCCTTCACCGGCGGCTATCGTGCGGTGCGGCCGAGCCCCGTCACCGCGCTGCTCGAGCGTCTTGGACCCGACGCCATAGAGGTGTCGGACCGGTTGACGCTGCGCTCACTGGGGCAGTGGGGCCGGGCACATGGCGTATCGACCGTCATGATCTCCCACGAGCGCCTCGACCGCCTGGCAGGACAACTGCTGCCACGGCGACTCGCCAGGACGGTCGCCGACGTCGCGAACCGGCGGACCGCCGCCGACTACGACGTCGTGGTCTGCACGACCGGTTTCGCGCGGGCGGAATTCGATCGCATCGGCGCGCGCAACGTGGTGACCGTGCCACTCGGCGTCGACCTCGAACAGTTCCATCCGCGGTGGCGAAGCGAACTCGTCCGCAACCGGTGGGCCGCACCGCAGCAGACGCTGCTGGTGCACTGCGGCAGGCTCTCGGTCGAGAAGCACGTACACCGGAGCATCGACACCGTTGCGGCCCTGCGCGATTCGGGGGTCGACGCGCGGATGGTCGTCGTTGGTGAAGGTCCGATGCGATCGCGCCTGGAACGGCAGGCGGCCCGCCTGCCCGTCGACTTCACCGGGTTCGTCGGCTGCCGGGACACCGTCGCGGCCATCCTCGCGTCCGCCGACGTCGCCATCGCGCCCGGGCCGCACGAGACCTTCGGGTTGGCCGCGCTGGAGGCGCTGGCTTGCGGCACCCCGGCCGTCGTGTCCAAGACGTCCGCCCTCGCCGAGATCCTGTCCGATGACAGCGGGGTGGCCGCCGACAACGACCCCGGGGCCATCGCCGAGGCGGTCGCGTCGATCATCGACCGACCCGAACCGGTGCGCAGGCGCAGCGCCAGGAGGCGGGCCGAGGAGTTCCCCTGGCCGCGGTCGGCCGAAGGCATGCTCGACGCCCTGGGCGCCGCCGGACGATAGGTGGGTCGGGGCTCGGAGGCGTTTGGGAACGTTCGCCCGGGGGCACCCGGGTTACAGGTACGTCAAATATCGTGGGTCGTCCATGGCCCCGCCGTGCCGCCGACCGAAGGAGTCGTCATGACGACCACCACATGGATCATCATCGCCGTCGTTGCGGTCATCGTGCTCGCGCTCATCGCGTTCGCGGTGCGCAGCGCGTCGCACAAGAAGCGTGCCGCCGAGGCCGACCGCATCCGCGAAGAAGTGCACGTCGAGGGCCGCAAGCTGGAGCGGCGCGAGTCCATCGCCGCGGAGACCGAGGCGAAGGCACGCGCAGCGCAGGCCGAGGCGGAGGCCAAGGCTGCGGAGGCCGCGCGCTTGCAGGATCGGGCGAGCAGCCATCGCGAGGTGGTCGACTCGACGCGCTCGAATCTCGACGAGCGTCGCGAGCACGCCGATTCGCTTGATCCGCGGGTGAAGTCGTCCGGCCGGGCCGACGACCAGGTCGACGAGTCGGATCGCGTCGTCGTGCGCGACGGCAACGATGGTCGGCACGAGATGCAGGCGCAGGACGTGCGTCAGGACGCTCGGCACGACGTGCAGGCGCAGGACGTACACGGCCAGGACGTGCACGGACGCCACGCCGACGGACGCCCGACCCGCTAGTCGCGGAGCAACTGCACGATCAACGCATCGGCGACCCACGCCTCGAAGGCGTGGGTCGCCCATCCGCGTTGGCGAACCATCCGATCGAAGACGACCGGGTCGGCCGCCAACCACGCCACGTCCACGGCGTGGTCGCGGGGGACCGCGGCCCCGTCTGCACCGAGTTCGGCGACCCGGTCGACGATCTGCGCGGCCCCCTCCAGGCGCTGTCGGTGCACCGTGGTCAGCAATTCACGCGCCTCGCCGTCGGTCTCGGCGGCCACCTCCAGCGCGCGGAACAGCCCCACGGCACGCTCGGCGATTTGGACTTGGAGGCGAACCCACTCCCGCAGTAGGCGGCGCGGATCCTCCAGTGCGAACAGGTCTTGGAACGCCGGTCGGTCCGACAGCGCCACCGGCCTGTCGTCACCGGCGACGGCCCAGTCGAGCGCGGTCTTGAGCAATGCGACCTTCCCGCCGACGGCACTGAACACGGTCTTGCGACTGACGCCCGACGCACCTGCGATCGCGTCGATGGTCGTCGCTCCATAGCCGTCGGCGGTGAACAGCTTCGCGGCCGCGTTCACGATGGCCCGCCGGGTGTCGTCCGCCTGGGCGGCGCGCAACGCGGACCGGTAATCGCGCTTGACATGATCCGCCATTCGAGTTCACCCTTCAGGTATTCAATACACCGTAGGTTACCTCAATTGTGGAGTACCCATGCAGATCGCCATCGTGGGCGCCGGACCCACCGGGCTCTACCTCGCCACGACACTCGCCAGACGAGGGCACCGCGTCGCGGTCGTCGACCGCGACCCGGGACCGCCGCGCTCGGGCCCGTGGCGCCGGCGGGGCGTCATGCAGTTCGAGCACGCCCACACCTTCCGCGGGCCGGTCGTCGACCTGCTGCGCGAGGACATGCCCGACTTCCTCGACCGCCTGGTCTCCGCCGGTGCGTCCATCCCCACCATGCCCGACGGCAGACCGGCCGCACTGCTGTGCCGGCGCAGCACGTTCGAGGCCACGATGCGTGAGGTCGCCGCGGAACGCCCAGGGATCGACCTCGTCACCGGCCACGTCGACCGGACCATCGACGACGGCGCCCGCGTACGCGGCGTCCAGGTCGATGGACGCCGCGTCACCGCTGACCTGGTGCTCGACGCCTCGGGACGCGCGAGCCGCTTCTCGGCGGGGATCCGACCCCGGGCGATCGGTGAACCGTGCGGCGTCGCCTACGTGACCCGGCAGTACCGGCGCAGGCGAGGGGCCGACCATCCGCCGACGAACTCGCCGATCGGCCTGTCGCTGGCCTTCGCCCGGTACTTCGCAGTCGCGTTCCTGCACGACGCCCGAACCTTCTCGATCACCATCGCCCACGACGGCCGGGACCCACGGGTCCGGGCATTGCGACACGCGCACGTCTTCGAGTCGGTGGTGCGCAGGATTCCGCGTCTGCGAGAGTGGATCGACGGGGCCGCATCCGAGCCCATGACCCCGGTGCTGCCGGGGGGCCGACTGCACAACGGGTATCGCGGTCAGTGCGACGAGCACGGCGCGCTGGCAGCGCCGGGCATGATCTCGGTGGGCGACGCCGTGTGCACCACGACGCCGCTGGCGGGACGTGGAGTCACCCTGGCTCTCGCGCAGGCGAGTCGGCTCACGGCGATCATCGACCACCACGGCGCCGACGTCGACTCGGCTGCAATGGAATTCGACTCGTGGTGCACGTCGGCCATCAGACCGTGGTTCGACGACCATCGGCATGCCGATGCCGACCGGCTGCGCCGATGGGCAGGCGGCGACGTCGACCTGACCCGCCCGCTGCCTTCGGACCTGATCGTGGCCGCCGGTGCGGTCGACGACCGCGTGCGCCGCGGGGCCGAGCCGTATGCCCGGATGGACGCGCTTCCGGACACCTTGGCAGCCGTCGAGCCCTTGGCGCGCAGCGTCTACGCATCGGGCTGGCGACCGCCCGTTGCGGACGGTCCCGTCGACCTGGGCGAGCTGTGCGACGCGTCGGTGGCCGCGTGAGCCCCTAGAGCCTCTGAAGCCTCTAAGCGCGAGAGGCCGGCGTCCACTCCACCGGGAGCCGCTTGATGCCGTGGATGAACGCGGACTGGAGACGATCCGGTTCCTCGGTGGCCGTCAAGTCGGGAATCTGGCGGTGCAGTTCCTCGAAGGCAACGGTGATCTCGCGGCGGGCCAGGTTCGCGCCGAGGCAGAAGTGCGCCCCTCCGCCACCGAACCCGACGTGCGGGTTGGGATGCCGGTGCACGTCGAACGTCCACGGATCGGCGAACTTCGACTCGTCGCGGTTGGCCGAGCCGTACCAGAGGGTGACCTTGTCGCCCTCGCCGAGCGTGACGCCGCCGATCTCGACCTCGCGCGTGACCGTCCGGCGCATGTAGCTCACCGGTGAGGCCCACCGCACGATCTCCTCGACTGCGGACGGGGCGACCTCGTCGTAGTCGGCCCACCACGCGTCACGCTGATCGGGATGGCGGCTCAGTGCCAGCACGCCGTGGCTGATCGCGTTGCGCGTGGTCTCGTTGCCCGCCACCACCAGCAGGATGAAGAACGACGCGACTTCGCTCGAGGTCAGGCCCTCACCGTCGAGTTCGGCCCGGACCAGACTGGTGGTGAGGTCGTCGCCCGGGTTGGCGCGGCGGTCGTCGGCCAGCGCCGACGCGTAGGCGCCGATGTCCATCGCGACGCGGAAGAACTCGTCGAAGTCGGTGGTGATGTCGGGATCGCCGAAGCCGAGGATGACGTTCGTCCAGTGGAAGATCCGGTCGTGGTCGGCGTCGGGGATGCCCATCATGTCGCAGATGATCTGCAGCGGTAGGGGGCCCGCCAGTTCGGTCACCAGGTCGGCGCGGCCGTCCGGATGGTTCGCCACCATCTGCTCGACGAGCCTGCGCGCGCGGTCGCGCACCGAGTCCTCGATCACCGCCAGGACGCGTGGCGTGAACGCACTGCGGACGATGTTGCGCAGCCGGGTGTGCCGCGGGTCGTCCATCGCGATCATCGAGCCGAAGTATTCGGTGAGCTCGGGGGTCTGATCGCCGATCGTGATGCCCTGGGCCGAGCTGAAGATCTCCGGGTGGCGGCTGGCATAGAACACGTCGTCGTACCGGGTGACGGCCCAGTGGCCGCGGCCGCCTTCGAACCCGTCCTGGATGAACTCCGGATGCCACGACACCGGCGCTTCGCGGCGCAGCGTGGCGAACGCACCCTCGCGCAGGTCGTCGTCGAGCGCCCAGAAGTCCCAAGAGCCGAGGTTGATCTCCGAGCGCGGCACGTCGGGCGGAGCGGAGCCATTCACCCGGGGCGTGATACCCACGTCGCCCCCTTCACCGTCGAAGGACTAGATGCCGTCGAGCGTAGCGCCAGTCACGGGGCGCCCTCGTGTCCGACGCGGCCGTGGGTGCGCCGGTCCTCCTTCATCCTGGCCTCGAACACGTGCCGGTAACCCTGCTGCAGTTCGTCGCGAACGCGCCGCTCGTGGTCGCGCAGCACCGACCAGTAGTTGTCGTCGAAGTCCTCGACGATCTGGAAGGTCCACCGGCCGTTGAGCACGTTGCGACCGACCATCTCGGCCTCGAGTCGGTCGGCCACCTCGGTGTGGCCAGCGTCGCGCAACTTGTCGCAGGCGTCGCCGAGCGTGAGGTCGGCATGTCCCATCAACTGGTGGAAGGAGTAAAGGTGTCCACGGGCGCGTTCGACCCACTCCAGGGCCTCGGACACCGACCCGACCGCTTCGACGGTCGCGTCGGAGACGTCGTCGGGCAACTTGCGGTCATGATCGGCGGGCGTGCCGTCATTGGTTGGCGCGGCGGGCTTGTCGTCATTGGCGTGCTCGGTCACCGATCCCAAATACCCGCACGGTTGGCGTGAAAACGTGATAGCACTCAGCGGTGCGCAACCCACATGCCGGACAACCCTTTACGGACTCCGACGAGGAGATCGCCCGGGCACTGCTCGACGTCAGCGTCCCCACGCTGATGCTGTCGCTGGTGCACATGTCCGGCGACCCCGAACTGATCCGAGGGGCGCTCAAGCCGGCAGGGCTCTTCCTCAACGAGGTGCAGGGCTACATGTCCGAGGAGGACAAGGCGGCCGCGCGCGACCTCGCGCTGACGGTGATCCGCGACTACCGCGACCGCGGCTGCCCCGAGCCCGAGCCGATCGGGCCGGAACTCCTCAAGGAGATGATGGAGTGGCTGGTCTGCGAGCCCGTGCCCGAGGAGTACGTGCCGATGCTGGCCGAGGAGATGGAGCTCGACGGCCGCGACGGCCGGGCGCCCAACGCATTGGACCCGGCCGCGTGCGCCGACTTCCCCGTCGTCGTGATCGGGTGCGGCGAGTCCGGACTGCTGGCGGGAATTCGCCTGCGGGAGGCCGGAATCCCGTTCACCATCGTCGAGCGCAACGCAGGCGTGGGCGGCACCTGGTATCAGAACACGTACCCCGGCGCCCGGGTCGACGTCGGCAATCACTTCTACTGCTACAGCTTCGAACCCACCGATCAGTGGACCCACTTCTTCGCCGAGGCGCACGAACTGCAGGCGTACTTCGAGGGCGTCATGGACCGCCATGGCATCCGCCCGCACGTGCGCTGGGAGACGGAGGTGACCCAGGCTCGCTGGAACGACGACACCGCCACCTGGACGGTCTCGACGCGGGATCGCGACGGGAACCGCGCCGACCTGACCGCGCGTGCGGTCATCAGCGCCGTCGGCCAGTTGAACCGGCCCAAGGTGCCCGACATACCTGGCCGGGACACGTTCGCGGGCAGGGCGTTTCACTCCGCCGAGTGGGACCACTCGGTCGACCTGGCGGGCAAGCGCGTCGCAATGATCGGGGCGGGCGCCAGCGGTTTCCAGATCGCCCCGGCCATCGCCGACGAGGTCGCGCACCTCACCGTCTTCCAGCGCACCGCGCAGTGGATGTTCCCCAACCCGAATTACCACGCCGAGGTCGGGGCCGGCGTCCAGTGGGCGCTGCGGCACCTGCCGTTCTACGGCAGGTGGTACCGGTTCCTGCTGTTCTGGCCGGGCTGCGACAAGGGGCTCGACGCCGCCCGGGTCGATCCGGACTACCCCGACCAGCAGCGTGCGGTGAGCGAGATCAGCGAGGCGACGCGGTCGGTGTTCACCGAGTGGATCACCAGCCAGCTCGACGGGGACACCGAACTGGCCGCGAAGGTGGTGCCCGACTATCCGGCGACGGGCAAGCGCACGCTGCAGGACAACGGGACGTGGTTGAAGACGTTGACGCGCGAGGACGTCGACCTGGTACGCACCCCGATCGCCGGCATCGAGGCCGACGCCGTCGTGACCGAGGACGGCGTGCGTCATCCGGCCGACGTCATCGTCTACGCGACCGGGTTCCACGCCAACCGGGTGCTGTGGCCGATGACGATCCGCGGCCGAGACGGCGACGATCTGACGGCCCGCTGGGGTGAGCGACCGGTGGCCTATCTCGGCATCACCGTGCCCGGATATCCGAACCTGTTCTGCATGTACGGCCCGGGCACCAACCTCGCCAGCGGCGGCAGCCTGATCTTCCACTCGGAATGCCAAATGCGCTACATCACCGACTGTTTGACGACGTTGATCGCAGGCGGCCACCGGTCGATGGAACCCCGCCAGGACGTCTGCGACGACTGGGTGCGCCGCAGCCAGGACGAGATGCGGACCATGGTGTGGTCGCAGCCGTCGATCGAGCACTCGTTCTACAAGAACGCCTACGGCGAGGTGTACACGCTCAGCCCGTGGCGGCTGGTCGACTACTGGGGATGGACGCGGGCGGTGAACGCCGCGGACTTCGTCTTCGATTGAGGCTATCGACGATCGAGGGTCACGCCTCGACGACCGCCTTGATCCCCTCGAGCGTCTTGCGCATGTCGCGGACGTTGCGGCGGCGGCGCAACTGACCCCCGAACATTCCGAACAGCGTGGTGAACACGCTTTCGTTCATGAAGAACGACTCGGTGACGTCGGTGCCGGTGGCCGTCGGTTCGAACCGGTAGTGCCAGTTGTTGACGGGACGGTCGCCGATGAGGACCTCGAAGCCGAATTCGCGACCGGGGTCGCACGCCGTTACGCGGCACGTCGTCCAGTAGACGGGACCGATCTCGTTGCGCCGGACGTGGCCGCGGAACTTCGCGCCCAACTCCGGACCCGTCGCACCGCCCAGCCACTCGGCCTCGAACGTCTCGGGGGAGAACCGGCCAGTGTTCCGGACGTCCGACACCAATTCCCACACCTGCTGCGGCGGGGCGGCCATGGACACCGTCACTGCTGCCTTCATGGGGGCACTCCCTCGTCTGAGTCCGATTGGTCGGCCTCCGTGCAGGCCGCCGACTCAGCGTGCCACCCTCGCTCGGCGAACCAGCGCCGGGTAGGGCGATACTGGGCATCGTGGCGGACTGGAGCGGACACGACTACGCGGAGGTCAGCGGACTGCAACGCGCGATGATCACCGCCGCCGTCGCCGGACTGAACGTCGAGCCCGGGGAGTGCGTGCTCGACATCGGTTGCGGCGACGGGTATCTCACCCGGATGATTGCCGACGAGGTGCCCTCGGGGATCGCGGTGGGCGTCGATGCCTCACCACGGATGATCGCCACGGCGCACGCTGCGGCGGCCGAGCGGGGATCGGCCGCCCGGTTCGCCGTCGCCGACGCGCGGCGGCTGCCATTCACCGAGACCTTCGACGCGGTGGTGTCGTTCAACGCGCTGCACTGGGTGCCCGAGCAGGACCAGGCCCTGAGCCAGATCGCCGCGGCGCTCAAGCCGGGGGCGCGCGCGACCGTGCAGATGGTGTGCGCGGGCCCGCGCCCCAGCCTCGAGGCGGTCGCCATGGACGTCAGCCGCAGCACGACGTGGCTGCCGCGATTCGACGGATTCGAAGCGCCGTTCGTCCACGTCGACCCCGACGACTACGGCGCTCTCGCGGCGCACGCGGGCCTGTCGCTGTCGCAGCTGACGGTCACCGACCGCGAGTGGGACTTCGGCTCGGCCGAGGCGTTCGCGAGGTGGTGCGCAGTGGGCACCACCGGGTGGACCGACCGGCTCGACACGGGCGAGCGGGACCGGTTCGTCGCCGACCTCGTCGAGGCCTATCAGCCCATCGCCGGACGGGCAGGCCTGTTCCGGTTCATGCAGATGCGCGCCGAGCTGTCCCGATCCGTCCCCAGTAGGACGGTGGGCCCGTCGTGAAGATCCGTTTCGGCGTCGGCCTGGCAGGCGAGACCGCCCCCGACGCGCTGCCCGGCATCGTCGACCGCCTCGAGGAGCTCGGCATCGACTCGCTGTGGTTCTCGGAGTTGGTGTACTCCAACGCCGTCGACCCGTTCGTCGGCATGGCCTATTCCCTGGCGCGGACCACGCGGCTGAAGGTGGGCACGTCGGTCGTCGTGCTGCCGGGCAGACACCCGGTGCTGGTGGCCAAGCAGCTCGCGTCGTTGGCGGCGCTGGCCCCCAAGCGGGTGCTGCCGGTGTTCGGGCTGCGGTCCGCGATCGCGACCGAGCGCGACCTGTTCGTGGTGCCCGAGGGCAAGCGGGCCGCGGTGTTCGACGAGTCGCTGCGCCTGCTGCGCGCCGCACTCCAGCCCGATGGCGGGCCGTTCGACGGCGAGTTCTTCACGGTGAGTTCGCCCGAGGTGCAGCCGCGCCTGGCCAGGCCGCTCGACATCTGGCTCGGCGGGTCCGCGCCCGCCGGACTGCGCCGCATCGGCAGGCTCGCCGACGGCTGGCTCGGCAGCTTCGTCACGCCCGACGAGGCACGGCAAGCGGTGCAGTTGATCCAGGAGTCCGCCGCCGAGGCAGGACGGCAGATCGAAGCCGACCACTTCGGCATCAACCTCGCGGTCAGCGAGGGCGGGCTCGGGGAGGACCTCGTGGCGGCGGTCCGCAGCCGCCGTCCCGACGTGGATCCCGCCGACCTCGTCGCCGATGGCTGGCCGTCACTGCACCGCCTCATCGATGAGTTCACCGCGGCCGGGTTGTCCAAGTTCGTGGTGAGGCCGGCAGGCGGTGGCGACCTCGACGCCTTCGTCGAGACGTTCGCCGCCGAACTGCTGCCTCGGGAGAACTAGCGCCACGAGGAGGACCCCATGGCCGAGCACGTGATCGTGTCCGGACACCTGACCGTCGCACCGCAGACCCGGGACGAGTACCTACGGGGCTGCACGGATGTCGTCCGCGCTGCCAGGGCGGCTCCGGGCTGCCTGGACTTCGCGATCGGAGCCGACCTGATCGAACCCGGCCGGATCAACGTCTTCGAACGATGGGACTCCCGTGCCGCCGTCGAGGCGTTCCGCGGCGACGGCCCCAGCGATGAACAGAACGCAGCGCTGCTCGATGCATCGGTCGCCGAGTACGTCGTGAGCGGCGCTGCCCGACCCCTTGGATCGTGACGGAAAGCCCAGTTCAGGGCGACTTTCGTTTGGACGTCGCTCCGACGCGCGCGCGGGTGCGGGATTCGCCGGGTGCCGAACCGCTCGGGTACTGTGCATACACTGCCCAGGACCTACGGGCGAGGCTCCCGAGCCCGGTGGAGCCTTCGTTTGACACGAATCAGCCGACACCACCTCACGACGCCAAAGGGCCATCACCTTGTCAGATACACCTAGCCAGACCGAGGGCCTCACGCCGCACTTCGAAGACGTCCAGGCGCACTACGACCTGTCCGACGACTTCTTCCGGCTGTTCCTCGACCCGACGCAGACCTACAGCTGCGCATACTTCGAGCGTGACGACATGACGCTCGAGGAGGCCCAGCTCGCCAAGATCGATCTGTCGCTCGGCAAGCTCGGCCTGGAACCCGGCATGACGCTGCTCGACGTGGGCTGCGGCTGGGGCGCCACGATCAACCGTGCGCTCGAGCGCCATGACGTCAACGTGGTGGGTCTGACCCTGAGCCGCAACCAGCAGGCACACGTGCAGAAGCTGCTCGACGCCCAAGACAGCTCACGCAGCAAGCGGGTGCTGCTGCAGGGCTGGGAACAGTTCGACGAGAAGGTCGACCGCATCGTGTCGATCGGCGCCTTCGAGCACTTCGGTCGAGACCGCTACGCCGACTTCTTCAAGATGGCCTACGACGCGCTTCCCGACGACGGCGTGATGATGCTGCACACGATCATCAAGCCCAGCGACGAGGAGTACACCGAGCGCGCGCTGCCGATGACGATGACCCTGTTGCGGTTCTTCAAGTTCATCATGGACGAGATCTTCCCCGGCGGTGACCTGCCGCAGGCCAAGGCGGTCGTCGAGCACGCGACGAAGGCAGGGTTCGACGTCAAGCTCGTGCAGCCGCTGCGCCTGCACTACGCAAAGACGCTCGACATCTGGTCGGCAGCACTCGAGGCGCGCAAGGACGAGGCGATCGCCATCCAGTCCCAAGAGGTCTACGACCGGTACATGCGGTACCTCACCGGCTGCGCCGATCTGTTCCGCAAGGGCTACACCGACGTCGCGCAGTTCACCCTGACCAAGGGCTGACCGCCACGAACGGCGGGACCCCGGCCTGGCTCCGCTCGCGGGCGGCAGTCGTGCTGCTGGCCGCGACCTTGACGCTCACCGCGGCGTTCGGCGTGTGCGCACTCCTCGTGCTGTCGCGTCCGGGTCCCGACCCCGCCGCCGGCGTGCCCCGGATGACCGAGGCCGCAGCCGCAGAACTGGTGACGGCGGCTGCGCGAGACGCCGTCGTCGCAGCCCGGTTGACGGGCCCGGCGGGCGGACGGACGAGCATGTCGTGCGCGTCGGCGGCCGGACCGCCGTACCGCCCGGTGGTGCACATGACGTTCGCGCTGCCCGCGGGCAACACCGTGGGCTACCTCAACCGCGTGGCAGCCGACATGGTCGCCGACGGCTGGGTCGACTCGGGAGTCGTGGCGGAGTACTTCGGCAAGAAGCTCACCAGGGGTGGTGTGGTCGCCGTCGTCCATCGCAATCCCGAGCGCCTCGACGTCGCCACGATGCGGCTCTCGAGCGAGTGCTCCGTCGACGCCGTCACCACCGAAGGCGTGTGGACCGAGATCGGCGGCCGACTACGCGCCGGCTCGTGACCGGCTGGGCCTAGGACCTGGGTCGGGCGGGTGGGCCGACCTCGCCGCCTGCGGCGTCACGACGCCGGGCGGCCATGCCTGCCAGTGCCTCGAACACCACGCGGTGCGCCGCGTTGACGGTCAGTTCGGCGTGGTCGTAGGCCGGTGCCACCTCCACGACGTCGACTCCTGCGACGTCGTGTTCGTAGCAGAGCTGGCGCACCATCCGCAGCAGGTCCACGCTCGTGATGCCGCCCGGTTCGGGGGTGCCGGTCCCCGGCGCATGGGCGGGGTCGAGGACGTCGATGTCGACGGACAGGTACAGCTTGTCCGCCTTGGCGAGCGCCTCGCCGACGGCGTCGACCATGACCGGCTTGAAGCCCCGCTCCCAGATCTCCTGCATGGTGTGCCACACCATGCCTTGGGACTGCATCCACTCGAACGTGTCCTGCGGCGGCCAGTACCCGCGCAAGCCGACCTGGACGAAGTGGGTGCCGGGGACGGCACCCGACTCGATCAGCCTGCGCATCGGAGTGCCGTGGCTGGCGAGGTTGCCGTCGATGATGTCGGCGGTGTCGGCGTGCGCGTCGAAGTGCACGATGCCGACGTTTCCGTAGCCGTGCACGTCGGCGACCGCCGTCGCCGAGGGCCACGTGATGGAGTGGTCACCGCCGAGCACGACCGGGACGATCCCGCGTGATGCGACGGCGTGCACGCGTTCGCGAATGTTGTTGTGCGACACCTCGGTCTGGCCGTGCGGACAGTATGCGTCGCCGTAGTCGACGACCTCGAGCCAGTCGAAGATCTCGAGCCCGAGGTCCATGTGATAGGTGCCGGGCTCGTAGGCCGTGGCCCGGATCGCCCTGGGGCCGAACCGCGCTCCCGGCCGGTTCGTGGTGGCGACGTCGAACGGCGCCCCGACGATCGCGACGTCGGGCTGCCACGAATCGAGCTGCTCGGTTTCGGTGAGGAACGGGCGGTGCCCGAACGACGCCAGCCCCGAGTACGGCAGATCCAGTTGCTCGGCCATGCCGGGCGGCAGATCGCGCTGCGGGCCGTGCTCGTGCTGGTGGCTCATGATGTGACCGTACCCCCCGTCGGCAAGCTCTGCGCCGCAACGGATGTCAGCGCCGTCCGCAACTCCGCCGGGATCTCCCGCTTGGTCCAGTCCGTGGTCGACACGACGACGTAGACGGTGCGCCCGGTGACCGCGATGCGCTCGGCGTCGTCGGTGGCACCGCGCCGCCAGGCCTCGAAGCCCAGCGCGAGGCTCGTCGTGCCGGTCGCCACGCTGGTCACCAGCACGCGTACCGCGTCCCGCCACCGCACCGGCGCCGAATAGTCGAGTTCGGTGTGCACGACCTGCAGGTCGCAGCCGGCTGCGTTCAGCTCGGCGTACGAGATGCCGAGGTGGTCGAAGAACGCCGTGGCGGCTTCGTCGAACCAGGTGAGGTAGTGCCCGTTGAACACCACGCCCTGCTGGTCGATCTCGGCGTAGCGCGGCACCACCGGGAATTCGAAAGGCTGACTCACGTCCGTCACTGTGCCCGGTGCCGGCACCCCGGGCAACGGTGGAGCGTCACTAGGCTCGCGAGGTCAGCAGTAGCGGATTCAGTGCGGAGGACGAGATGCAGCAGGTCACCATCGACGACGTCCGTGCGGCGGCCGACCGGATCCGGGGGTCGGTGTTGCGCACGCCGCTGATCCCGGCACCGTGGGCCGATGGCGAAGGCGACCAGCGCCTGTGGATCAAACCCGAGAGCCTGCAATCCATCGGCGCGTTCAAGGTGCGCGGCGCATTCAACGCGATCGCCTCGCTCGACGACGCAACCAGGGCCAGGGGCGTCGTCGCCTTTTCGAGCGGCAACCACGCCCAGGCGGTCGCATACGCGGCATCGCGCTACGGCATCACGGCGCACATCGTGATGCCGGTCGAGACGCCCGAGATCAAGGTGGCGGCGACCCGGACGTGGGGCGCCGAGGTGGTGCTCTGCGCCGCGGGGCAGCGCGAGGCCGTCGCCGCCCAGGTCGTCGCAGACACCGGCGGCGTCCTGATCCCGCCGTTCGACCACCCCGACGTCATCGCCGGACAGGGCACGATCGGCCTCGAGATCGTCGAGGACACGCCCGACGTCGACACGGTGATGGTGCCCGTCAGCGGGGGAGGACTGGCCTCGGGAATCGGTACCGCGCTCAAGGCGCTGCGTCCGGAGGTGCGGGTCATCGGCGTCGAGCCGGAACTCGCCGCGGACACCGCCGAGGGACTGCGCGTCGGCCATCCGGTCGACTGGTCGATCGAGGACCGCAACCGGACGATCGCAGACGGTCTGCGGTCGCAACCGTCGGAGCTGACGTTCGCGCATCTACGGCGGGTGCTCGACGAGCTGATCACGGTGTCGGAGAACGACATTCGGGCAGCGGTGCGCGAGTTGGCGATGCGGGCGCACCTGATCGCCGAGCCGTCTGGCGCGGTGGCGTTGGCGGCCTACCGCGTTGCGGCACGACCCGGCAAGACGGTCGTCATCCTGTCCGGCGGGAACGTCGAGCCGGCCCTGCTGTCGGAGATCCTGGCGGGCTGACCGACTACCAGGCGACCACCAGCGGCGACGACACCTCGCAGTGCCGCACCATGGCGTGTTCCCAGGCGTCCTGCTCGGCGGCGGCCTTGAGGAACCGGCGACCACCCGAGTAGCCGCACGAGCAGACCGCGACCGAGTGACCCAGGCCAAGTGCGTGGACGAGGACCGTGCCGTGCTCGACGCCGTCGAGGGCGTCGCGCGGTGATGCCATGACCATGTGCCACCTCCTGAGCCGCGGTGTGACCGTGGTCACATCATCGCGGACGCCGACGGTGATTCCGGTGAAGCTCCAGTCACGGTTCGGTCACCCCGCCGGCGCGCTGCACACCCGCCGGTTCGGTAGTGTCACGTCGAAGGTGTGCCACACGTCGTCGCCGCGCTCGTCGCGCCTCGGTACGGACCGGGCCCTGTCCCGGCGCCAACGATCCGTTCGACGTGGCCACCGCATGGGTTCGAAATAGGGGTGCAAGTGGACGCGGTACTCGGGTTGTCGATGACTCCCACGTCCGTCGGACTGGTCCTCGTCGAGGGACAGGACGCCGACGGCGCAACGATGGACGGCAACGCCTTCGACGTGCACGCGGGGGCGGTCGAGACCTCCGAGCAGGCGGCCGCCGCCGTGCGGCGCACCGAGGCCATGGCTGCGACGCGCGGCCTGCGGCTGACGTCGATCGGCGTGACGTGGAGCGAGGAGGCCGACGCCGAGGCGTCGATGCTGATGAGGTCGCTGTCGGAATCCGGCTTCGACAACGTGGTGCCGATCCGGATGCCCGAGGCCACCGAAGCACTGGCTCGCGGCATGGCCGCGGTGGTCGGCTACGAGACCACCGCCGTGTGCGTCATCGAACCCGAGACGGTGATCAGCCTCGTCGTGCACGCGAGCACCGGCGCCGTGCAGACCGCGTTCAACCACGCCATCTACTCCGACGACGACCTGATCGGCTGGTTGAGCACCGTGTTCACCAAGGCCGATTGGCAGCCCGAGGCGTTGGTCGTGGTGGGCTCGGCAGGCGGATTCGAGTCGATCGTGCCCGAACTCGAGGACGCGTTGTCGGTTCCGGTGTTCACCCCCGAAGAGGCCCAGCTGGCACTGGCCAGGGGAGCGGCGCTCGCCTCGGCGCAGAGCATCGACGGCCCGCTCGACCCCGGCGGCGAATTCGCCGCCTACGCGCTGACCACCGGTGCGGGCGCCAGGCAGACCCGGCGCGGCCGGGTGCCGGTGGGCGCTGCAGGGATGCTCGTCGCCGGTGTGCTGACGTTCGTCGTGTCGGTCTCCGTGGCGGTCAGCCTCGAACTGTCGCCGCGCAGGGATGCGCCTGCCAGCCCGGCCGCCGCCTCCGCGGACGCGCCTCGGGTACCGGCCGCGGCCAGAGCCAACCCGTCGGTGCTCGCCCCGCCGATCGCGATTCCTCCGGCTCCCGCCGCGCCACCGGTGCTCGCGGAGGCCCCACCGGCGCCCGAGGCACCGCCGATCGACGTCGCACCCGTCGCGGCGCCCGACGCCGCCTTCGTCCCGGAGGCGCCCGTCGTCGCCGAGGCCCCGCCGCTCGCGCCGGTCTACGAGGAGCTTCCGGTGGCGGCTCCCGTGATCGCACCGCCGCCGGCGGTCGTCACGCCACCGGTCACGGGGACTGGTCCGCTGGTTCCCAACTACACGGCTCCCACCAAGAAGCCGGGCATCCTTGGCCGGATCCGCGACAAGCTCCGGTTCGGCGACGACGATCAGTCGCAGGTGGCTCCGGCCGTGCCCGTGACGCCCCCGTACGTTCCGGGTCAGTAGCCGGTCGACGGTTTGGCCACACCCAACGGGGCCCGTGACGGCCTCCGCATCGCGCTCCGGCTGGCGATCGTCGGCGCGGTCGTCGCTGCCGTCGTTCTCGTCGAACTCACGTCGCGCTCCGGCGTGGCATGGCGGCTGATCACGTTCACCTACCAGGTCAACGTGCTGGCCGCCGCCTACTACGCCTTGACCCTCGTCTCGCCGGAGGCCAACCGTCGCAACGGATTCCGGGGGGCGGTGGTGGTCTACGTCGTCGTCGCGGGCCTGGTGTGGAACCTGTTCCTCACCGGGCGCAGCATGGGATACACACCGGCGAACCTGCTGTTGCACGTCGTGGTTCCGGCGCTGGCGCTCGTCGACTGGTTCGCGATCGGGCGGGACGACCGGGTGGTGCGGTGGTGGCAGCCGATCGCGTGGCTGGCCTACCCGGCCGCCTACGGCGCGTTGGCGTTCCTGGTGCTGAACTCCGCCGGCCGTCGCGCGCCGTACTACTTCCTGGACCCCACCAGCGTCGGCGTACCCACGGTTCTGGTGAACTGCGGCCTGCTGCTGAGCTGCTTCCTCGGCATCGGCTACCTGTTGGCGGCGTCCTCACGGACACGCGCGGCTAACACTTAGCGCTCCAGAACCGATCTAGCATGGAGAAGGCCATCGACCTCGGAGGATTGACCTTGCGTAACGCCGTGCAACGTGTGCTGGCAGCATCTGCCGCCAGCCTGTCCCTGGTGCTGTTGGCCGGAACCGCCGGGGCGGGGGTGAGCAGTGCAGGCATGGCGGTGCCCACGGCCGTGCCGGTGGCGGCCGTCTCGCCCGCTGCGGGGGAGGTCGTCGGCGTCGGTCACCCCGTCACGGTGACGTTCGGCGCCCCGGTGGCGAACCGGCTCGCCGCGCAACGGAGCATCGACTTCACGTCGTCGCCCGTACCCGCCGGCGAGTTCGTCTGGCTCTCCGACGAGGTCGTGCAGTTCAAGCCGACCGGGTTCTGGCCCGCGCACAGCACGATCTCGCTGTCGGTCGGTGGCACCAAGACCAACTTCCAGACCGGTGCCTCGGTGGTCGGCGTCGCCGACGTGAACGCCTACACGTTCACGGTCAGCATCGACGGCGTGGTGGCACGGGAGATGCCCGCGTCGATGGGCAAGCCGAAGTTCTCCACGCCGATCGGGTCGTTCACCGTGCTCGAGAAGCAGGACGTCGTGGTGATGGACTCGCGCACCATCGGCATCCCGCTCAGCGATCCCGAGGGCTACAAGCTCACCGTCTACGACGCGGTGCGCATCACCTGGGGCGGCGTCTACGTGCACGGTGCGCCGTGGTCCACCGGCTCGCAGGGCTACGCGAACGTGAGCCACGGCTGCATCAACCTCAGCCCGGACAACGCCTCCTGGTACTTCGACAACGTCAGCAAGGGCGATCCGGTCATCGTCCAGTCGTAGCGCCGTGCAGGTTCTTCGCCGTCGGTGAGGCGGGCACCGCCGCCGGGTCCGGGTAGGTTCCCAGCACCCGGTCGGCCGTGCCGGTCGTCGTGACCGTGAACCAGTAGTGCTCGTTCTTGAAGTGGTGGTGGCGGTGGTTGCGCCACACCGCGCGGTAGAGCGCGGACTTCGGCTTGTAGTCGCTGTGGATGAGGTAGTGGCACCACTCGTACGCGAGTCCGAGGATCGCCAGGAATACCAGGAACGTCAGGCCGAGACTGATTCTCGGGAAGGCGAACACCGCGATGGCACTCGCGAGCGGCAGCACCCACAGCAGGGCGCGCCACGGGATGAAGATCAGCGGGACGTTGCGCGGGTCGACGTGATGCTCTCGGTGCTTGCGGGCCAGCAGCGAGTCGACCGTCACGGCGCCGACGCGCCTGGGGCGCCAGTGCAGCACGAACACGTGCACCAGCCACTCGAAGAACGGGAACACCGCGAGCATGGCCAGCGGCACCACCGCGTCGGTGACCCGCCAGTCGCCGACGACGCCGCGCGCAGCGAGCGCGCCCGTCAGCACCGCCCCGATCATCCACGGCGACGGGTGCCTGCCGAATTCCGCGACGGCGTCGGACAGGGTGAACGCGCGGCGCTCGGCGCGTGGTTTCGGTGCGGTGGTCATCGGGTCTCCTCCAGTTCGGCGATCACGTTCAGCAGTGCCGTGGTGGCGGGTTCGAGCAGTGCTCGGGCGGCGTACTCGGCGGCGTCCGGGTCGCCGGCGCGGATGGCGTCGGCCACGGCGCGATAGCCGTCGGCGCGGCCGACCTCGTCGGCCATCATGGTGGCCAACGCGGGCAGGGCGGGCTCGTAGGTGGCCCGAAGGGTGTTGTACATCAACCGAAATGCGATCGAGTCGGCGCCGTCGACCACGTGGTCCCAGAAGGTCAGCGCGACGCGCTGGAGTTCGACCGGGTCGGTTTCGGCCGCCAGCGTGGCGACCGTCTCGTCGAGGAGTTCGGCGACGTTCGGGGTGCGCCGCCGCGCCGCGAGTTCGGCGATCTTCGGCCCGTTGTGCAGCCGGGTCTCGAGGATGCTGCGCACCACGGAGAGATCGAGTTCGCCTGCCCGCAGAAGCAGGCGGGGAAGCAGGTCGAGCCCGGCGTGCTTGCGGAAGTCGCGGATGGTCGTGGCGTCCCCCTGGCGCACGTCGACCAGGCCGGCTTCGGTCAGTCGCTTGAGCGCCTCCCGGATGGCGGGTCGGGACACCCCCAGCACCTCGGCGAGTCGCCGTTCGCTGGGCAGCGCGTCACCGGGGCGCATGTCACCGCTGAGCACCTCGATGACGATCTGCTCGAAAACGTCCTCGGGAACCGATCGACGGTTGACGGGTTGCAGGGCCATGTCCTGAATCTGCCATCCGGACGGTAAGAGGTCAAGTGGTCATACCAGTTAACCCGGTCGCAGCGCCGCCGCGGTGGCGTCGTCGGCAGGCAGGAACGCCTCGATGCTCAGCTCGGCGGCGGTCAGATCCAGCGCCGTACCGAACGTCGTGACGGTGCTCAGGAAGGTCAGCACCACGCCGTCGGCTCCCTCGATCACGAGCGGTACCACCACGCCGCCCAGATCGCGGGTCTCGTCGAAAACGCCTGGGTACGCCTCGATCTCGGCGAGCAGGGCCGCCAGTTCGTCGGACCCGCCGGCCGAGACCTCGCGGCGCAACCGGCCGATCACGTGGTGGCGCCACTGACCGAGGTTGCGGATGCGCGGCGCCAGTCCTTCGGGATGCAGCGACAGGCGGAGCGCATTCGGTGCCTCCAGCAGATGCGCGGCGACGCCCTGGGCGAGGACGCCCGCGCCCGCGTTCATCGCAACGATCCGCCAGCCACGGTCGACCGCCAGACAGGGGTAGGGCTCGTAGGCCGCGAGCACGCGGTGAACGCCCTCCCGCACCGGAGCCATCTCCGGGTCGTCGAGCGAGCGTTCCGCGTGGATCGGGGCAAGCCCAGCGGCCAGCAACAGCTGGTTCTGTTCGCGCAGTGGCACATCGAGCGCATCGGCGAGGCGCAGCACCATGGCCCTGCTCGGCGACGACCGTCCCGTCTCGATGAAGCTGACGTGGCGCGACGACACGTTGGCCTCGAGCGCGAGGTCCAGCTGGCTGAGCCGACGGCGCTGCCGCCACTGGCGCATCAACGTGCCGAACGGGGCGGAGGAAGCGGCGGTCACCACGCCAGTGTCACGCAGGTGCGCTCGCGGAAGCCACTACCTCACGGGTAATTGCATCGGTTACGTCGCGGGGGGACGCTCATGGTGTCCGACCGACCGAGGAGCAGACGATGACGTCTCACCCCCGCAGTCCCGCCCCGCCCGTTCCGCGTTGGTTGCGCGCCGTGCTGAAGTGCGATCGGGCCGGCTCGTCGTGGTACGTCGGCATGGGGTTCTTCTTCGCCCCCGCACTGGCCGTGGTGTCCCCGTGGCCGGCCGTCACCGCGGCGCTGTGGGTACTCATCGCGCTGGCCGGGCTGTGGCTCGGGCTGCTCGGCATCGCCATGGCCACCGGCTTGGCGTTGGTGCTGCGGTCGGGCCAGGAGATCCCCGAGGACTATTGGCGGTCGATCCTCGACTACCCGACGACACCGGAGGGCGCCGGGGTATCGAACGTCAGTGCGCCGCGGCCCCTTTGGCGCCGCCGGTGTAGTCGACCTGCCAGTGCTTGATCCCGTTGAGCCACCCCGACCGGAGTCGCTCGGGCTTGGCAAGCGGGGTCAGGTCCGGCATCGCATCGGCGATGGCGTTGAACATCAGGTCGATCGTCATGCGCGCGAGGTTGGTGCCGATGCAGTAGTGAGCACCGGTACCGCCGAATCCGACGTGTGGGTTGGGATCACGCAGGATGTCGAACTCGTAGGGGCGGTCGAAGACGTCCTCGTCGAAGTTGGCCGAGCGGTACATCATCACCACCCGCTGGCCCTTCTTGATCTGGACGCCTGACAGCTCGGTGTCCTCCAGCGCGGTGCGCTGGAACGACGTGACGGGGGTGGCCCACCGGACGATCTCGTCGGCGGCGGTGGCGGGCCGTTCGCGTTTGAACAGCTCCCACTGATCCGGGAACTCGGCGAAGGCCATCATCCCCTGGGTGATCGAGTTCCTGGTCGTCTCGTTGCCTGCCACGGCCAGCAGGATGACGAAGAAGCCGAGTTCGTCGTCGCTGAGCTTGTGCCCTTCGACGTCGGCCTGGACCAGCTTGGTGACGAGGTCTTCGCCCGGGGTGTCCGCGCGCTCGGCGGCCAGCTGCATGCCGTAGGTGATCAACTCGACCGACGCACTGATGGCATCGTTGCCTGCGAACTCGGGGTCCATGTCGCCGACCATCTGATTGGACCAGTGGAAGAGCTTCATCCGGTCTTCCTGCGGCACGCCCATCAGTCCGGCGATCGCCTGCAGGGGGAGTTCGGCCGACACCTGCTCGACGAAGTCGCCGGTGCCCTCGGCAACGGCCTTCTGCGCGATGTCGCGAGCACGCTGGGCCAGGTCGGCGCGCAGCCGTTCGACGGCCCGTGGGGTGAAGGCGCGCGAGACGATCTTGCGCAGGTGGGTGTGGTGCGGCGCGTCCATGTTGAGCAGCACGAACTTGCCGGTCTCGATCTGGCTGTCGACCGTGCCGTCCTTGTATCGCGGTAGCGCCGTCTTCTGCAGGCTGGAGAAGACGTCGCTGCGGCGCGACACCTCCTTGACGTCCTTGTGCTTGGTGACCACCCAGTAGCCGCCGTCGCCGAACCCGCCGACGCCCTCGGGCTGCTCGTTCCACCAAATCGGGGCGACCTTGCGCATCTCGGCCAGTTCCTCGACCGGCAACCGCTCGGCATAGATGTCCGGGTCGGTGAAGTCGAAGCCGGCTGGAAGGTTCGGACCGGTGACAGTCTCCGGCATCTTCAGCACTCCTCACACGAGGCGATCTAGTGGCGTAATCCATAGCTACACCACACGTCGGAGGTACCGCGGCAGGTTGGGGAAAGTTCCGAGTAGAACGTGTTCATCCGTGCTGGCCGCCGTCGATCTCGCCCCTGAGGATGCGCCCGTGTAACGAAGTGCGGCAGAATTCGGAATACTCGTTGAGCGACCCTGAGTAACTTCCGTACCAGCCGTAACACCTCGAGAGGCCACCGTGATGGGCAACGACACACGAAGGTTTCTGACCGCCGCGCTCTGCGGCGCGTCCGGACTGATCGCTGCGGTCTGCGTGACCGCGACCGCGTCAGCCGACCCCGGAGTACCGCCTCCGCCGCCTGCCGTCCCGCCGGTCGCGGGGCCTCTGGTTCCCGCGCCCCCTGCCGGTCCCGCGCCCGCCGCACCGCTGCAGGCCGCTGCCGGTCAGCAGGCCCCGGCCGAAGCCCTTCCGGCGCCCGCCCCCGCGGAGGGAGTGCCACACATCCCGAGCCCGGACGCGTTGCCTCCGGGGTCGACGATGGATCCCGCTGCCAAGGGCAACGACGATCCGAACGTCAGCTACCTGAAGGACCTCTGGCAGGCGGTGCAGAACAAGGAGATCAGCGGCAAGGAGGCCCTGATCATGGGGCTCGCGCAGCGGGGCATGAACACGCCATACCCCCAGCAGGCCGCGGGCCCGAACGTGCCGCGCAGCGGTGTCGATCCGGCCGCTCCCGCCGGACTTCCCGCTCCCGCCGGAGCCCCCGCTCCCGCCGCGGTCCCCGGGGCACCGGCGCCGCTGGCGCCACCGCCGCCCGCGCCTGCACCGGCCCCCGCCGCCGCACCGGCTTCGGCCCCCGCGCCTGCGCCTGGCCCGCTGCTGCTGCCGCCTCCCGGCGCCTGACCGAACTCGACGCTCAGTCCACCAGTTTCTAGCCCACTTCGACGCGCGCGGGCACGTGCTTGTGCCACGGCGTTCCGGCGTACGCGTCGCGCCAGTCCGACGACGTGAGCGCGTTGGGCGCGACGCCGGGCGTGCGCGACGTGCCGTCGGCGTCGCGGTGATCGAGGCCGTAACCGTTGGGCAGCGACACGTGACCCGGCAGCATGGCATCGCTGATCTCGACCGTCGCTCTGGCCGATCCGGCGGCGGTCGTGATGCGCGCCGATCCACCATCGACCAGTCCAATGGCCATCGCGTCTTCCACGCTGATGCGCAACGCACCGTCGACGTCGCGCTTGCGCCACGCCGGATCGCGCAGGATGTCGTTGGCGGTGAAGGCACGCCGTTCGCCAGCCGACAGCACGAGGGGGAACTCGTCGCTCGTCAGACGCGCGGGCGCGTCGCGTAGCCTGCCTATCTCGGCGAGCATCTCGGGCATCTCGAGCGCGATCCGCTTGTCCTCGTGGGTGATGAGGTCGAAGTCGTCGGCGTACTCGTGCACGCTGAACGTCACGCCGGACCTGCTGGACAGGATCGCTTCGAACAGCGCGTTGCCGTCGGCATGCCCGGCGCGCCGCACGGCCTCCGGATAGGTCATCGCCGTCTTCTGCGCCAGACCCCACAGCGCGGCAGCGCCGGCGAGGCCGTAGGGCAGGGTGGGCCCGAGGGTCTCGTACAGCACGAACGGCAGCACCCGGCCCAGCGCGGGGTTGGCGCTCACGGCGACGAAGAAGGCCTGCGCGTAAGCATCCAGCCCGGACTCGGCGGCCCGGCGCAGCGGCCGCAGGTCCTCCTCGTCGACCACACCGAGCGCACGCACCAGCCGCGCCCAGATCTCGGGTTCGGCCAGCGTGCCCGGCAACGGCTCGAATATCGGGTGCCTCAGGTGAAAGGTGTTGTGCGGGAACTCCAGATTGAAGAACGTCGCCTCGGGCTTCTCGAACTGACTGGCCGCGGGCAACACGTAGTCGGCGAGGCGGGCCGTCTCGGTCATGGCGACGTCGATGACGACGAGCAGTTCGAGCGACGACAGCGCCTCCCGGACGGCGGCCGAATCGGCCACCGAGTGTGCGGGATTGCTGCTCTCGACGATCATGGCGCGAAACCGGTCGGGGTGATCGGTCAGGATCTCCTGCGGCACGACGTTGCTGGGGACCAGGCCGGCGATGACCGGCGCCCCCGTCACCGGCGTCCGTCCGACCCCGCTGGTGGCGAACAACGGCGCGAACATCGAATGCAGGTGCTGCGCACCGCGTTTGGCGAAGCTGCCGGTGAGGATCCACAGCAGCTTGTCGAGGTAGGAGCACAGCGTGCTGTTGGGCGCCTGCTGAACGCCGAGATCCTCGAACACCGCGACGCTCGACGCGGCCGCAATGCGCCGCGCGGCGCCGCGGATCAAGTCCTCCGCCACGCCGCAGCGCTGCGCGTAGTCCGCGATCGGGACCTCGCGCAGCACCTCGCGCACCGCGTCGACGCCGGTGACGTGCTGGGTGAGGAACGCCTCGTCGCACAGGTTCTCGGTGACCAGCACCGCGGCGAGCGCAGCGAGGCACCAGGCGTCGGTGCCGGGCCGGACCCGTAGGTGGAAGTCCGCCAGCTTCGCGGTGTCGGTGACGACGGGGTCGATCACGATCATCGAGCGTCCGGAATCCTTGGCGATCTCGTTGAGCACCACGCGCGCACGGGGGAAGCTCTGCGACATCCACGGGTTCTTGCCAACGAACACCGACACCTCGGCATGCTCGAACTCACCGCGGGTATGGCCGCCGTAGAGGTGCCGGTCGACCCAGTGTTCACCGGTCTTCTCCTGTGCCAACGCGTTCGAGCGGTAGCGGGAGCCGATGGCCCGTAGGAAGGCGCCGCTGTATGCGCCGCCGAGGTGGTTGCCCTGGCCGCCGCCGCCGTAGTAGAACACCTTGTCCCCGCCGTGCTCGTCCCGGATCCGGGCGAAGCCCTCGGCGATCTCGAGAATGGCGGTGGCCCAGTCGACTTCCTCGTAGGAGCCGTCGGCGCGGCGGCGCAGGGGAGAGGTCAGCCGGTTGCGGTCGTTCTGATAGTGGTCCAGGCGCAGCGCCTTGTTGCAGGTGTAGCCCTGCGATGCGGGATGGGCCTTGTCGCCTCGGATCTTGGCGATCGTGCGGTCCTGCGTCTGCACGACGATCCCGCAGTTGCATTCGCACAGGATGCAGGCGGTGGCCCGCCATTCGGTGGTGACGTCGGCGGTCATCGCAACGAGTTCCCTTCTCCGGTCTCTGCCGCCACGATGGCGCGCAACTGTCGGTGGACGAGGTCGATCGGCGTGGCGTCGCGCGTCGCGCGGGCCACCACGATCGCGCCCTCTAGCGAGGTCATCAGCAGCATCGCGATCTCCTCGGCACGCCCATGGGAGACACCGTCGTCCTCGAGTCGGCGCCGGATCGACTCCATCCAGCGCGTGAACGCCGCGGCCGCCCGGTCGAGCGCCGGTGCGTTGTCCGCCTCGACTGCCACTGCGACGACGGGACACCCGGCGCGGTAGTCGGATTCGGCGAGGGAGGTGCGGAAGCCGTCGAACACGACGTCGAGCACCTGGAGGGCGTTGGGGGCGGCGTCGATCTGAGCGGCGATGAAGTCGGCGGCGTAATCCACTGCCTCGCAGAGCAATTGGTTCCGGCCGCCGGGGAAGTAGTGGTATGCCGACCCGCGCGGGGCGCCGCTGTGTGCGAGGACGTCGGAGATCGCGGTCGAATGTGCGCCGCGCTCGCGGATCAGCAGAGCGGTCGAGACGACCATCCGTTCCCGTGGACTGACCACTGAGGCGCCTCCTTGTCGATTATGTAGAGCAGCATACATAGCGGCGTGGCCGACGGGTAGGCCCCGAGAGTCGGTGCCGCACCGAACGCCACGAAGGCCCCCTCCCGCAGCGGGAGGGGGCCTTCGTCGGACCGAGCGGCGCGGTGGCTAGACCGACGCCGCCTCGTTCAACTCGTTGAGCGTGTTGGTCGCTTCGAGGTACTCCTGAACCCACCGCTCGATGACGGCCGAGGTCTTCTCGACCTTCTCGAACTGGCCCACCACCTGGCCCACCGGGTTGAAGGCGACGTCGACGCTTTCATTGGGGTACTTGTTGGTGGCGGCGACCGCAATCCCCGACACCATGAATTGCAGCGGCATTCCGAGCGGCTTCGGGTTGTCCGGGTTCTCCCAGGCCTCGGTCCAGTCGTTGCGCAGCATGCGCGCCGGCTTGCCGGTGAACGAACGGCTGCGCACGGTGTCGCGGCTGCCCGCCTTCACGTACGCCGCCTGCTGCACCGGCGTGTTCTCGGCCTCCTCGACCATGAGCCACTGCGATCCCGTCCAGGCGCCCTGAGCGCCGAGTGCGAGCGCCGCGGCGATCTGCTGGCCGCTGCCGATGCCACCGGCCGCCAGGACCGGAACCGGTGCGACCTCCTTGACGACCTGGGGCCAGAGCACGATCGAGCCGACCTCGCCCGAGTGGCCGCCGGCCTCGCCGCCCTGGGCGATGATGATGTCGACGCCCGCATCCGCGTGCTTGCGCGCCTGGCTCGGCGAGCCGCACAGCGCGGCGACCTTGCGGCCCTCGGCGTGGATGTGCTCGATCATGTCCCGCGGCGGCGTGCCGAGCGCATTGGCGATCAACGTCATCTTCGGGTGCTTGAGTGCGACCTCGACCTGCGGGGTGGCGGTCGCCTCGGTCCACCCGAGCAGCTGCAGCGTGCTCTCGTTGTCCTCCGCGGTGAGCGGGACGCCGTGGTCGGTGAGGATCTTCTTGGCGAAGTCGAGGTGCTCCTGCGGAACCATGTCCTGCAGCATCTTCGCCAGCTCGTCGGCGGACAGGTTCGCGTCCATGCCCTCGTACTTGTTGGGGATGACGATGTCGACGCCGTAGGTGTGGTCGCCGATGTGCTCGTCGATCCACTTCAGCTCGATCTCGAGCTGCTCGGGAGTGAACCCGACGGCTCCCAATACGCCGAATCCGCCGGCCTTGCTGACGGCGACCACGACGTCGCGGCAATGTGTGAAGGCGAAGATCGGAAACTCGATGCCGATCTGATCGCAGAGGGGGGTGTGCATGCCAGCTCCTAGGTGGGGCTCGAGCGGTGAGCTTCGAATTGGAACGTGTTCTAGTTTAGTACCCGCCCACCCCGCCCCGGGTCAATCCATTCGACGGCGCGCATCGGGACTCGACAGCGCTGGAGAATGTCATTACCGTTTTTCGCGCATCGCGTTGCAACACGTGATCGTCTCGACGAAGGACCGCAGACCGTGACGCACTGGCTGAACCACTCGCTCGTCCTCGCCTCCGACTACCGCATCCCCGATCCGGAGCGGGTGCTTCCGCTGCTCGAACGCCGCCAGGATGCGCTGGCCGACCTCGGCGCGCACCACGTCCTCGTGTACACCTCGACGACCGAACCGGACCGGGTCATGGTCCTGATGGCGATCCACACCCGCGAGACGATCATCGAGCTGTTGCGGTCACGCGTCTTCTTCGACTGGTTCGACGCCGTCGGCGTCGAGGACATCCCGGCCGTGTTCGCGGGTGAGCTGATCGACCGACTCGACTTCGTCGGGGAGACGACGCCGACCGCGCCGGAGGTGATGGTCTCGGTGGTGACGCCGGTGGCGAGCGTTCCCGGTCTCGTCGACCACGTCCGGGAGACCGCGGGCGACCTGCGCGCCGCCGGCGTCCGAAAGGCCTCCGTGTTCAGCGCATTCGACGACGAGCGCGAGGTGATGATGCTGTTCCAGATCGACGACGAGCGCCATGCCCGGCACTGGCTGCGCGATTCGGAACTAAACTCCGAATGGCTGGGCCGGGCCGGGATCGGCGCCTATCCACCCATCTTCATTGGCAGGTTGCGCCAGATACTGCGCATTCCCTCCCCAGGCTCCGAGGACACCACGGGCGGCAGCTGATGTACGTCTGCCTGTGCGTGGGCGTCACCAATCAGGCCGTCACCGACGCCGTGGCGGCCGGCGCCAGAACCTCCAAGGAAGTCGCCGCGGCCTGCGGCGCAGGCTCGGAGTGCGGTCGCTGCAGGCGCACGGTGCGCGCGATCATCGACGCCCACCCCGGCGCCGCAGCAGGCGCGCCGACGCGGGACGACCGGGACCGCTGACCTCGAGCACCGGCCAGCCCTGCTTCGCCGCCTCCGCAGCGAGCCGCGACCGCGGGTTCACCGGCCGGGGTGACCCCACCTCCCGCATCAACGGGATGTCCTCGTCGCCGTCGGCGTAGAAATAGCTCCGCGACAGGTCGACGTCGTTGGCCTCGCAGAAGCGGCGCGCGGCCGCGGCCTTGCCCGGCCCCCAGACGACCGGCCGGATGATGCCGCCGTTGAGCGCTCCGCGCTCGTCGGTGTCGAAGTGGTTGCAGATGACGTGGTCGATGCCCAGGTAGCGCGCCACCGGCTCGGCGTGGATGGTCAGCGCCGACGAACTCAACACGACGGTGTGGCCGCGGTCCTGGTGGGCGGCGACGATCCCGCGCATCGTGTCGAACACCCGCGCCTGGATGTGCGTGCGGAAGAGGTATTCGCCGAGTTCGTCGAGGTCGGCCAGCAACTCGCTGTGCAGGTATCCGGCCGCCCGCAACATCAGCCGTTCGAACTCCATCCGCCCCAGCCGGTAGCGCACCGACGCCTCGATCACGCCGAGCACCTCGCCGATGCGCGCCTGCCTACTGCGGATGCGGTGGCCGGCGTGCACCGTCGCGGTGAATCCGGAGACCAACGTGCCGTCGAGATCGAAGAACGCACCGATGCGCGCGTCGGCCGCGCTCGACGCGATGGCCGACAATTGCGGGTGCGGGGTCATCTGCCTCCTGGCTGGGGCCGAGTCTCGATGGGGTGAGTCGTCGTCGGCTCCGACCCCATTTGAGCATCACCGGCTGACTCGCGGGGGTGCAGACGGTAGCCGATAGGTACGAAGTCGGGCCCATCGGCTAGGTTCGACCACAGTAGTTTCGTTCTTGCCTGGTTCAGTCTGAAGCCTCGCGAGCATGAAAGCAGCGCCGATTCGCAGCCAGCGATGCGGCCGAACAGGGAAGATGGGCCTTGGACGAACAACGCGAAGCATCAGCCGCCAACGCGGCCTCATCGTCGTCATCGGCGTGCGAGGTCAGCGAGCGGCAGATCGGGGAGGTCGCCGTCGTGGCACCCTCCGGCGTGGTCGACATGCTGACCGCGCCACAGTTGGAAGGGGCGATCCGCACCGCCCTCAGCAACAAGCCGGCCGGTCTCGTAGTCGACCTCACCGCGGTCGAATTCCTGGCCTCGGCGGGCATGGGCGTCATCGTGGCAGCACACGAGGAGAAGGACGACGGCACCAAGTTCTGCATCGTCGCCGAGGGCCCGGCAACCAGCCGTCCGTTGAAGCTCGTCGGCATCGCGGACATCGTTCCGCTGTACGCCACCCTCGACGAAGCGCTCGCCGCACTCGATTCCTGAGGTACCCCCGTGAACTCGGCTCGCAGACACGCTTACCGAGACGATCGACCGGGTACGCATCACCTGCCATGATCGATTCGATGTCCACCGCCGACGTTGCCAACGCGGAGCACTTCGAGCGACTCGAGGCTGCCGCCGACGCACGCACAGCCGCCCAGATTCGCGATGAGTTCGCCGCGTGGCTGCGGACCTTCTTCACCCTGGATCCCACCCGGATCAGTGATCTCGTCCTCGCGATCAACGAGGCGCTCGCCAACTGCGCGGAGTTCGCGTACGTCGGCGCGCCGCGCGCGGGGACGATGGACCTGCAGGCCTGGTTCGAGCCGGCCGAGTCCACGATCGTCGTGGTGATCGCGGACCGCGGGTGCTGGCGCAACCCCGAGTCGCCGAGGGCGCTCAGCCGGGGCCGCGGCATCCCGCTGATGGAAGCACTTGCGGACCGCTCCTCGATCGAGGCGTCGGAGGCGGGCACGCAGGTCCGGCTCGAGTGGACGAACGTCGGACGCGCCGAAGCTCGCTAGCGCACCACTCCCTTGCCGGTGACCAGCGGCATGTCGAGCGTCGTCCGGATGCCGGGTGCCGCGGCCACCACGTCCGGGATGGCGTTGACGATGCGTCCCGCCGCCGCGAGGATCGCGGCGTAGTTGTGATCGCCGTTGCGGCTGGTCGGGCAGACGTCCATGACGTATGACGGCTCACCGGTGATCTCCACCCGATAGGACCCGCCCTCTTGGGCAGGCTGCGCCCAGTCGGGCCGCAGATCGCCGCGCAGGCGGGTGATGTGCTCGACCACGATCACCGGCCGGCCCTTCACCATGCCCTCGATCTGGAACCGCAGCGCGGCGACGGTCCCCTTGGCGATCGTGCCGACCGCGACGTCGATGTCCTCAGGAGCCGGTTCCTGCTCGACCGAGTCCCTGATCTCGTCGACCTCGACGCCGAGCCCGGCAGCCAGCTGCCGGATGGCGGTGCCCCATGCGATGCCGAGCACGCCGGGCTGGAACAGGATGGGCAGGTCGCCGATCTGGTTGCCGAAGCCCATCACGTCGAACATCACCGTCGCACCGTCGTAGGTGGCGTAGTCGGCGATCTCCATCGTCCGGACCTGCTGGATGCTCTGGCAGGTGCCCGCGAGCGCGAAGGGGAGCAGGTCGGTCGCGAACCCCGGATCCACACCGGTGATGAACACCGTCGAATTGCCCTCGCGCGCAGCGTCTTCGACGCGGCCGATGTACTTGTCGGGAACCACTTGCCACGGGTACTGCAGCACTCCGGGCGCCGAACCGACGACGTCGATGCCCGCACTCAGGAACCGGCGGACGTCGGCCATGGCCTCGGGCAGTCGCGTGTCGCCCATCGCGCAGTAGACGACGCAGTCGGGCTTGGCCGCCACGATGGCGTCGAGGTCGTTGGTCGCGACGATGCCGGTGGTCACGTCGAGTCCGGCGAGATCTCCTGCGTCCCTTGCCACTTTGGCGTCCGAGGACACCCAGACGTGGGTCAGCTCGAAGCGCTGATCCTCGATCAGTTGGCGCAGCGCGAGGCTGCCGCAGTTTCCGGTACCGATGAGTGCGACGCGGATCGCCATGCTGATGTTCCTCCCGACGGTGCCATCCGACTCAAGCCCACGCAGTATGCGTGCTGACCCGCCGAATTGGAACAGGTTCTAGTTCGAAAACCCCGTACGGTAGCCTGACCCGTCATGGGACGCGTGGACGGAAAAGTCGTACTGATCAGCGGCGGGGCTCGGGGCATGGGCGCCGCACATGCCAAGGCCCTGGTGGCCGAGGGCGGCAAAGTGGTCATCGGCGACATCCTGGACGACGAGGGCAAGGCGCTCGCCGACGAACTCGGCGAGAGCGCCCTCTACGCACACCTCGACGTGACCGACGCCGAGCAGTGGGACGCCGCCGTCGCCGCGGCCGTCGATCAGTTCGGGTCGTTGACCGGTCTGGTCAACAACGCGGGCATCGTCGCGATGGGCCAGATCGGCAAGTTCGACATGGCCAAGTGGCAGAAGGTGCTCGACGTGAACCTCACCGGGACGTTCCTGGGCATGCAGGCCTGCGTTGGCGCGATGAAGACCGCTGGCGGGGGCTCGATCGTCAACGTGTCGTCGATCGAGGGTCTGCGCGGGGCGCCGATGGTGCACCCCTACGTCGCCACCAAGTGGGCGGTGCGCGGCCTGTCGAAGTCCGCGGCCATCGAGTTGGGCAAGTTCAACATTCGCGTGAACTCGCTGCACCCGGGCTTTATCCGGACCCCCATGACCAAGCACTTCCCCGACGACATGGTGACCACCCCGCTGGGCCGTCCCGGCCAGTCGGAGGAGGTGGCGACGTTCGTGGTGTTCCTCACCAGCGACGAGTCGTCGTTCTCCACGGGCGCCGAGTACATCGTCGACGGCGGGCTCGTCACCGACGTGCCGCACAAGGACCTGTTCTAGCGGCTGCCGCCGCGGGGGACCTTTTCTAGCGCGTCGCGTCCGCGGTCGCGATCGCGTCGACCACGGCGTGCGGGGCGTCGAGCGCGACGAACGTGCGCGCGCCCGGTACCTCGACGAGCGTGGCGTTGGGGAAAAGCGCAGCCAGGCGTCTGCCGAGTTCGGGTGTGAAGCTGCGGTCGGCCTGGCCCCATACCAGCGTGACGGGCCTGTCGAACCGGGGCAGCCGGGTCGCGACGTCGGTGAGATCCGTTGCGGCCACGCCGCGCAACAGCGTGGCGAGGTTGCGCCCGATCCGGGAATCGGCGACGCACGGCCGGACCCACGACGCCGTGAGGTCGTCCCTGCGCCGCAGCAGTAGGCCGTACCCCAGGGGCGAATACCGCAGCGCGGGTATGCGCATGAGCCCGGCGAGCGCCTTGATCGTCCGCGGTCCACGCATGGTCGCGAAGACGACGTTGAACGGGAACGGCGGGAACTTCTCGAACGCGTCGCAGTTGGTCAGCACCAGCCTTCCGATGCGTTCAGGGTGCGCGTCGACGAGTAGTTGGCACAACCCGCCTCCGGTGTCGTTGCCCACCAGCGTGACGTCGTCGAGGTCGAGGGCGACCAGGAACTGGTGCAGCAGTTCGGCGACGGCCTGCGGGCTGCGCAGGACCTCGTCGTCGACGGGCAGGACGTGCGACCCCAGCGGGAGGTCCGGCAGGATGCATCGGAAGCCGTTGCCTGCCAACGCCTCCGCGACCTCGAGCCAGAGCCGGTGGTCCACCAGGATGCCGTGCGCGAACACGACCGGCGGACGCGTCGAGTCGTCCGGACCCAACACGCGGTAGTGGATCGTCGCGCCCTGCAGCCTGACCTCGGCCATCTCCGTTATCCTCTCCTCAACTTACGAACACTCGGTATGAAAGTTACGTGCACACTGTATGGAAGTCAATGGCGAGAAGCCGGCTCGACGCCGCACGCAGGCAGAGCGCACCGCGACGACCCGCGCCCGGCTACTCGAGGCGGGCCGCGAACTCTTCGCCGGCCACGGCTACGCCGCCGTCTCGACCCAGGCGGTGGTCGAAGCCGCCGGAGTCACCCGCGGCGCGCTGTACCACCAATTCGGCGACAAGGCAGGGCTGTTCGCCGAGGTGTACGAGGAGGTGGAACGCGGTCTGGTCGCCGCCATCACCGAGCGCATCGCCTCCGCGGCGCCCGCTGACCAACTCGCGGCCATGCGCGTGGGCGCCCGCCTGTTCCTGGAGGAGTGCTCGGCGCCCGCGGTCCAACGAATCGTGCTGATCGACGCTCCCGCCGTGCTGGGGTGGGCACGGTGGCGTGAGGTGGGCATGAAGTACGGGCTCGGCATCGTCGAGGCGATGCTGGCCCAGGCCATGTCCGACGGCGTGATACCCGAGCAGCCCCTGCGCCCCACCGCCCACGTGCTGCTCGGCGCCCTCGACGAGGCCGCGCTGTACATCGCACGGGCTCGGGACGGCGACGACGCGCTCCGGCAGATGGTCATGGTGTGCGACCGCCTGATCAGCGGTATCGCAGGCGACTGACGCGCCGGCCCGCCGCCACGGGCACAATGTAGGTTCTGGGCCGGTCGGTTCGACCCCGGCAGAGGGAGAGCATCGCCATCGCGACCGAGACGCGCCGGACGGCCGTGCGTGGGCCCGTCCTACTGCTCGTCACCGTGTTGCTCCTGGCGATCTGCGCGGGTGACCTGCCCCGCTTCGCGACGCCTGAGCCGCCATCGCTGCGTAGCGAGATCGCCGACGGCTGGCAACTGAGGTCGGCACGCGGTCTCGACGCCGACGGGTCTGCGCTCTCGCGCACCGACTACCAGCCCGCCGACTGGCACACGGTCGCCAGCATGCCCGCCACCGTGCTGCAGGCCCTCGAGGACGACGGCACGTACCCGAACCTGTACTACGGGAAGAACCTTCGCGACGAGGTGCCGCAGGATCTGTGGCAGCAGGACTGGTGGTACCGCACCACGTTCGACGCACCCGCCGGCCACACGGCCTACCACCTGACCTTCCCCGGCATCAACTACCGGGCAGAGGTCTGGCTCAACGGCCATCTCGTCGCCGGCGATCGCCAAGTGGTCGGCATGTACGTCGAGCACGACCTCGACGTCTCACGATGGATCGTGCCCGGCGGCCCGAACGCACTGGCGGTCAAGGTCGTTCCCGAGCGGGCCCTGCAAGACGTCGACGGGGTGGAGCTCGCCGACAGCTGGTTCGACTGGATCAACTGGAACTACCTCGGCTACCAGGGGCCGGGCAAGAACCCCGCCAACGGCAACTCCTTCGTCGCCGACCGCAACGCGGGCATCTGGAAACCCGTCTACCTCGAGTCGTCCGGTGCCGTTGCCATCGGGGCTTCGACGGTCACGACCGATCTGCCGTTGCCCGCCACCGACAGTGCTCGACTGACCGTGTACTCGACGCTGCGCAACTCCGGGGCCACCCGCACCGGGGGAGTGCTGCGCGCCACGATCAGCAGGCCCGGTCGGGCGGCGCTCACCGTCGAACGCGACGTCGCACTCGCACCCGGCGAAACCAGGGAGGAGCGGTTCACCCCGGACGACTTCCCGGACCTCGTGCTGCGCGACCCGGACCTCTGGTGGCCGTACACCATGGGCGAGCCGAAGCTGTACGACCTGCGCATCGAATTCGTATCCCGCGGAACGCCCGTCGACACCAGGACGCAGCGCTTCGGCGTCCGCGAGGTCACCCAGCTGCGCGACGACGACGAGCGATTTCCCGAGATTGGCCGCGGCGGCAACTTCTACCTCCGGGTCAACGGACGCGACTTCCTCGTCCGCGGCGCCAACTACACCCCGGACCTGCTCTACGACTACGACCCCGACCGCGAGGACGCCATCCTGTCCTACACGCGCGACCTCGGCCTGAACATGCTTCGGCTGGAGTCGAAGATCCCCACCGAGGGTTTCGTCGAGCGGGCCGACGAACTCGGCATCCCGCTGATGGTCGGCTGGATGTGCTGCAACCAATGGGAGAAGTGGGCGCAGTGGGACGCCGAGGACAACGCCGTCGCCAGGGCCAGTGTCCGCTCGCAGGTGTCGATGCTGCGGTCGCATGCGTCGGCGTTCGTGTGGGCCAACGCCAGCGACGGACGGCCACCCATGCCGCTCGCAGGCGACTACCACGCCATTCTGCGAGACCTGCACTGGCAGAACGCCGTCGTCGACAGCGTCTCGTCGTACACGGTCGACGCCAACGGCGAGCGACTGTGGGACGGCATCCACATGGAGGGTCCGTACACCTGGCGGCCGCCGACCTACTGGTTCAGCGGCGAGTACCGCGCTGCCCGCGGCGCCTCTGCCGAGCAGGGCGACAACGAGCACATCCCACCGTTCGCCAGCCTCGAGAAGTTCATCCCGCCCGACCGGTTGTGGCCGATCAACGACGACTGGTACTTCCACGCCGGATCCAATACCGACAACGAAGTGCTGCGCAGCATCCAGCGCGTAATCACCCGGCGCTACGGCCCGTCGTCGGGCGCCGAGCAGTTCGCCGCGAAGGCACAACTGGCGCACTATGAGTCGACCCGCGCCCAGTTCGAGGCCTACGCCGCCCTGGGTTGGGCCGGCCACAAGATGACGCTCTACTGGATGCTGAACAACCACTGGCCGTCCTTCTTCGGCAACCTCTTCGACTACTACCTGCGTCCCGGCGGCGCCTACTTCGGCGCGAAGAAGGGACTCCGTCCGCTGACGGCCGTGTTCGACTCCTACGCCACCGGTGACCGCGCCAACGTCACCGCGGTGAACCAGACCCCGGACGAGGCCACGGGCATGCGCGTCCGGGCCCGCGTCTACGACCTCGCGGGCCGAATCCGCGACGACCGCACCAGCGATGCGCTGACCCTGCCGCCCGGTGGCGCCGTTCCCGCGTTGACCCTGCCCCGCCAGGCGCGGGACTCGCGGGTCTTCTTCGTGCGCTGCGAACTGCTCGACGCCGCAGGCACCGTCGTGACGGAGAACGTCTACTGGCAGTCCCAGCGCAACGACGACGTCGACCCGAACCGCGACTTCGCGTTCCAACTCAACCAGTCGAGTTGGGCGGACATGACGGCGCTCAACTCGCTGCCTGCCGCCCCGCTGACGGTGACCGCGCAGCGCAGCGTGGACGGCGCCGGCCGCGACGAGGTCACCATCCGGCTGACCAACCCGACCACGCGAATTGCGTTCTTCGCCAGAGCCGAACTGACGGCGACGCGCGGTGGCGACGAGATCCTGCCGATCACCTACGACGACAACTACGTGACGGTGTTCCCCGGCGAGAGCGTCGAGGTCAGGGGCGTCGTGCCCAGCCCGTTGGTCACCGCGAACTGGGTGCGTGTCACGCCCTACGATGCTGCGGCCGTGGAGGTGCCCGTCACGCCGATCGAGCCGCGCTGATCCGTGTTTCGCCGTCGACGGGTGGGTACCCGCGCGGTCGGGGCATCGCACGCCCCGTGACATCAGTCCATGACATCAGGTGCGCGACAGCAGAAGGGAGATCGGAACAGTGACCGGCATGGAACCACTGAGCGAGGCGGAACCGGTGCGCGAGGCCAACCCCGTCGACGTCGCCGAACAGGTGCGAGACGCCGCCGACTGGCCCGATGACCAGATGGCGGCGTCAGACCGCGAGGTCGACCTCGAGAGCGACCCTGCGGACTACGTCGAGCAGCAGCAGACCGTCGTCGACGTCGAGGACGAAGCCGACGAGCGGCGCGGCTAGGACTGGTCCGGCTCGCGACCGACCTGCTCGGACTCCCACTTGGACTCCAGCGATCGGGTGACCACGGTGCCCGCCGCGAACTCGACGTCGAAGGTCTCGCCGCCGTCGGTCTCCAGCGTCACCAACACGATCGAACGGTCGTCGCGAGTGGTGTCGTCGCGGTGCACCACTCGGTAGGTCCGGGTGCCGTCACCGCGGTCGTGGTCGATCAGGTCGCCTGCTGCGACGTCGTCGATGCGGTCGTCAGTCGAGTTGTCGGCCATGGCGACCACGGTAGCGGCGCGTGCCAGGCCCGCTGACTCAGCCCCGCTTCAGCGCGTCGATGCTAGCCGGTGGGCGCGGCCTCGCCACGCCGTCGCAGCAGCACGGCCCGGCCCACCGACAGCAGCACCGGCAGCGCGGACAGCAGCGCGATGCCCAGCACGATGAGTTCCAGGTGTGCGGCGACGAACGGCAGCGCGCCCAGGTGGTAGCCGACCGCGGTGAGGCCCACACCCCAGGCGACGGCGCCGATTACGTCGAAGGCCAGGAAGACGGGGTAGCGCATGCCCGACGCGCCGGCGATGACGGGTGTGAACGTGCGCACCACGCCGACGAAGTGGCCGATCACGATCGTCTTGCGGCCGTGCCGTTCGAAGTACGCCCTCGACGTCGCCAGGTACCTCTTCTTGAAGAACCGGGCGTCGTCGCGGCTGAACAGCGCCGGGCCCAGCCGCCTGCCGATCAGATAGCCGAGCTGCCCTCCCGCGATGGCCGCAGCCGCCGCACCGGCGCCCAGCGGCCACGGGCCGATCGGCGCATCGGGTTGCGCGGCGAGCAGTCCCGCGGTGAAGAGCAGGGTGTCGCCCGGCAGGAACGGGAAGAACAGGCCCGTCTCGATGAACACGATCAACATGACGCCCGGAAGCAACGCCGACGCGAACAGTCCGCCGGCACCCAACCAGTACATCGGGTCGAGCACCTCGGGCATGGCCAGTACGGCGCTCGTCACGGCCGCCGAAGCTACCGGGGACGGATGACCGTGACCTGAACGGAAGGCAACCACGCGCGCCGGGGCCCGCGGTCGACGTAGGGTCGTCCGGGTGAGCGCACGCGCGGGAATCGTCGTGACGGGTACCGAAGTCCTGACCGGGCGGGTCCAGGACCGCAACGGGCCGTGGCTCGCCGATCAGCTACTCGAACTCGGCGTGGAACTGGCCCACGTCACCATCTGCGGGGACCGGCCTGCCGACATCGACGCGCAGTTGCGCTTCCTCGCCGCCGAGGGCGTCGACCTCATCATCACGAGCGGGGGCCTCGGCCCCACCGCCGACGACGTGACCGTGGCGACGGTGGCCGAGTTCTGCGGCCGCGACCTCGTGCTCGACGACGCGCTCGAGGAGCGGATCGCAGGCATCCTGCGGCGACTGATCGGAAACCGCGCCGGTGTCGACTTCGCCGCTGTGATGACCGCAAACCGCAAGCAGGCCATGGTCCCCGAGGGTGCGGAGGTCCTCGACCCGGTGGGCACCGCGCCCGGCGTGGTGGTGCCCGGAACCCCGACGGTGGTGGTGCTGCCCGGCCCGCCCCGCGAACTGCAGCCGATGTGGCCGCGCGCGCTCGCCACCGCAGCCGTGCAGGAGGCGATCGCCGGTCGCACCGTCTACCGCCAGGAGACGATCCGGATGTTCGGGCTGCCCGAGTCGGGGCTGGCCGAGACGCTGCGCATCGGCGAGGCCGGTATCGACGGGTTCGACCGCATGGAGATCACCACGTGCCTGCGGCGGGGCGAACTCGAGATCGTCACCCGCTACGAGCCCGCGGACGCCGCGATCTACGACCAGCTCGTCGAGCTGCTGCGCACCCACCACGGCGCAGAGATGTTCTCCACTGACGGAGCGTTGATCGACGACCAGGTTGCCGAACTGCTCGCGGGCCGGACGATCGCCACGGCGGAATCGTGCACCGCGGGCATGATCGCCGCCCGCCTGACCGATCGCGCCGGGTCATCGGCCTACGTCGCGGGCGGGGTGGTGTCGTACTCGAACGACGCCAAGGCCGAGTTGCTCGGGGTCGACCCTGCGTTGATCGCGTCGCACGGAGCAGTGTCCGAGCCCGTCGCCGAGGCGATGGCCGCCGGAGCGCTCGCACGCTTCGGCGCCGACACCGCCGTCGCGACGACGGGCATCGCCGGACCTGGCGGCGGCAGCGCCGAGAAGCCGGTCGGCACCGTCTGCTTCAGCGTCCGGCTCGGTGACGGCACCACGATGACGAAAACCCTTCTGCTGCCCGGTGACCGATCCGACGTCCGCGAGCGGTCCACCACCGTCGCGATGCACCTGCTGCGTTCGGTGCTCAGCCGTGCTGCGACACCGAGCCGGGGGAGCTGAGCGGCGTTGCCGTTCTCCTTCGGCAGTGTCGAACTGGCCGAACTCGACGCCCTCCTCGAGCAGTTCCCCGTGCTCGCCGGTCGTCCACGGGAACTCGAGGACCTCGCAGGCGGCCTGACCAATCGCAACGTCAAGGTGACCACCCAGTCGGGTGTCTACGTCGCACGGTGCTGCGACACGTCGAGCAGCCTGCTCGGCATCGACCGCGACAACGAGTACGCCAACAGTCGCGCGGCTGAGGCGGCCGGTGTGGGAGCACCGGTCATCGACTACCGCCCGGACCTCGGCATCCTGCTCATCGGGTTCGTGCCGGGCCGCACCCTGTGCGACGACGACTTCGCCCGCCCGGGCGTCATCGCCAAGGTGGCCAACGCTTGCCGGGCACTGCACGCGGGGCCGCGCTTCCGCGACGACTTCGACATGTTCACCCTTCAGCCGTCGTATCTGAAGGTCATCTCGGACAACGGGTTTCGCATACCCGATGATTATCACGACTACGCCGAGCGGTTCGCGGCGATCCGCGAGGCGCTGGCCGACGACCACACCACCGTGCCGTGCAACAACGACCTGCTGGCGGCCAACTTCGTCGAGGACGGCGACCACGTGTGGCTCATCGACTACGAGTACTCCGGTAACAACGATCCGTGCTTCGAGCTGGGCAACGTCTGGCGGGAGTGCAACCTGTCGCTCGAGCAGTTCTCCGAACTCGTCACCGCCTACCACGGCCGTGCGTCGCGCCGCACGTTCGCGCGGGCCCGGCTGCAGGGCACGGTGTCGCAGTACGGCTGGACCCTGTGGGGCTGCATTCAGAACGGCGCCAGCGCATTGGAATTCGACTTCTGGGAGTGGGCCATGGAGCGTTACGAACGCGCCGTTGAGGAGTTCCGGGGTCCCGACTTCACTCGACTGCTCGACGACGCGCGAGCACCGGACTAAGGAACGACGTGACTCAGGAAGCGAACCAGGACACGACCGGCACTGCCCTCCCCACCCGCGCCCAAGTGGTGGTGATCGGTGGCGGTGTCATCGGAACCAGCGTGGCCTACCACCTGACCAAGCTCGGGTACACCGACGTGCTGCTGATCGAGCAGGGCCGGTTGTCGTCTGGGACCACGTGGCACGCGGCCGGTCTGGTGGGTCAGCTGCGCGCGTCCGAGGGCGGTACCCGACTGGTGCAGTACTCGACTCAGCTGTACACCGAACTCGAGGCGGAGACCGGCCTCACCGCCGGCTACCGGCAGTGCGGGGGAGTCATCGTCGCGCGCACCGAGGACCGCATGACGCAGCTGCGGCGCACGGCCGCCAACGCCGCGGCCTTCGACCTCGAATGTGAGCTGATCACACCGGAACAGGCGCTCGAGCACTACCCGATGATGCGGATCGACGACCTCGTCGGTGCGATCTGGCTCCCAGCCGACGGTCGCGCCAACCCCACGGACCTGACGTTGGCGCTGGCGAAGGGCGCTCGTCTGCGCGGCGCGCGGATCGTCGAGCGCACCAGGGTCATCGGGACGACGGTGGCCGACGACGGCGGTCGGCGCCGCGTGGTCGGCGTGCGTACCGACGCCGGTGACGTCGAGGCCGAGATCGTCGTCAACTGCGGGGGACAGTGGGCCAAGCAGCTCGCTGCCATGGCGGGCGTCAACGTCCCACTGCACTCGGCCGAGCACTTCTACGTCGTGACCGAGGCGGTCCAGGGCGTGCATCCCGACCTGCCGATCCTGCGCGACCCCGACGGGTACACGTACTTCAAGGAGGAGGTCGGCGGCCTGGTGATCGGCGGCTTCGAACCAGAGGCCAAACCGTGGGTCGGCCCCGACCAGATCCCGTACCCCTTCGAATTCCAGCTCCTGGAAGAGGATTGGGACCACTTCCAGATCCTGATGGACAACGCCCTGCTGCGCATACCGGTGTTGGAGCAGACCGGGTTGAAGAAGCTGTACAACGGGCCGGAGAGCTTCACGCCCGACAACCAGTTCATCCTCGGCGAGGCTCCTGAGTGCGCCGACTACTTCGTCGCCGCAGGCTTCAACTCCGTGGGCATCGCATCTGCGGGTGGCGCCGGCCGCGCGTTGGCGGAGTGGATCGTCGGTGGGGCGCCGACCAGCGACCTCACCGGGGTCGACATCCGGCGCTTCGCCCCGTTCAACGGCAACAACCGGTGGTTGCACGACCGGGTCGCCGAGGTCCTCGGCGTGCACTACGAGATCCCCTGGCCCAATCGCGAATTGACCACCGCGCGACCGTTCCGGCGGTCCCCGGTCCACCACCTGCTGGTCGCGGCCAAGGCCAACTTCGGCAGCCGGATGGGGTGGGAGCGGGCCAACTTCTTCGCCCCCGCCGGCGAGCCCCCCGTCATCGAATACTGCTGGGGCAAGCCGAACTGGCTGCCGTGGTCGGCGGCCGAGCAGGCCAGCACCAGGACCGGCGTGACGGTGTTCGACCAGACGTCGTTCTCGAAGTACCTGATGGTGGGGCCCGATGCCGAGGCCGCGCTGCAGTGGCTGTGCACCGCCGACGTCGCCGTCGACGTGGGCCGCACCGTCTACACCGGCATGCTCAACGCCCGCGGCACCTACGAGGCCGACGTGACGGTCACCCGCACCGCGCGGGACGAGTTCTTGATCGTCAGCAGCGCCGCGACCACCGAGCGCGACAAGGACCACATCGTGAAGAACCGCCCGCCGGGCAACACCGCTGCGCTCGTCGACGTCACCTCCGCCATGGCGGTGTTCGGCGTCATGGGTCCCCGCTCGCGCGACCTGCTGGCATCGCTCAGCGACGCCGACCTGTCGGACGACGGCTTCCCGTTCGGGACGAGTCGGCTGATCTCGCTGGGGTACTCCACCGTTCGCGCCACCCGCATCACCTACGTCGGCGAGTTGGGTTGGGAACTCTACGTTCCGACGGAGTTCGCCGTCGGCGTGTACGAGGACCTGATGACGGCGGGCGCGGCGTTCGGCGTGGCCCGCGGCGGCTACTACGCCATCGAGTCACTGCGCCTCGAGAAGGGCTACCGGGCCTTCGGGCGCGAACTCACCCCCGGCGACGGACCCGTCGAAGCCGGACTCCTGTTCGCCTGCAAGCTGACCGGTGACGTGGACTTCCTCGGACGCACCGCCGTGGAGAAGGCCCGCTCCGACGGACCGCGCCGCCGCGTCGTCGGATTCCAGGTTGATTCGCCCGAAGCCATGCTCTGGGGTGGTGAACTCGTGCTGCGCAACGGCCGGGTCGCCGGCCAGGTGACGTCGGCGGCGTGGGGCGAGACCACGGGGGCGTGCGTTGGTCTGGCGTACGTCCGGTCCGCCGACGGCGAGCCGATCGACGCGACGTGGATCGACACCGGGTCCTACGAAGTGAACGTCGGTGGCACCCCGTACCCGATCACCGTGTCGCGCAAGGCGATCTACGACCCGGGCAACACCCGGATCCGCTGAGCCCGGATCGAGCTGAACTCAGCCGCCGACTGCGGCGTCGTACCCGATGCCGCCGAGTGCGAACGCCACGGCGCACAGCACGAACGTCCCGAGGGCGAACGGCCACGCCGGCTTCCTGCGCACCAGCTGCACGACGGTGATGGCGAAGCCCACCAGCGCGATCGCGGCCGCGGCCACCACGGCGGTGCCGACGGCGGTCACGGCGCCGTCGACGCTGCACGTCTGCGGTGGGCAGTGGTCCAAGAACGCGAGCAGGAAGAAGCCCATCAGCGCGGCACCCGCGCCGAACAGCACCGTCAGCACCATGACGACGATCGAGATCACCACGTCGGCCGTCGAGCGCGGAGGCGCTGCGGGCGGCGGCGGGGGCAGGGGCTGGTAGTACGTCACGTCCTCACCGTTCGGCGTCGACGGAGTCCCACAGGTCGATGATGCTGCCGAGGATCTCCTCGGCGACGCCCAGACCGCCGAGGTGACTCTCGCCCGGCAAGGTGAACAGTTCGGCGTCGGGCAGACGCGCGACGACGTGCTGGCCGTGGGCGAAGGGCACGATGTGGTCGGCGTCGCCGTGCCACCAGCGCACCGGCACCTTCACCTCCTCGAGCTGGAAACCCCACTCCTTGGCGAACACGGCGACGTCGGCGAACGGCGCGGACAGCTGCTTGCGGCTGCCGTTGAGCAGGTCGTCGAGGAACATCGCGCCGAACTCCGGCCGAAGGAGGAGACGCCGGTCGGCCTCCGGTGACACCGCGGCGTATGCGTGCAGGGCCACGGGCGCGATCGGCCGGATGGCGTGGACCAGGCCGACGGCGGCCAGCCGCAGCGGTAGTCCGATGAAGGGCAGTGCGGGAGCGACCCTCGACCCGAAGCCCATGAGTCCGCCGCCGATGCGCTCGGCACCGACGGTGGGTGCGACGCCGCCGAGGATGCCGGTCACGACGATGCGATCGGGCATCGCCGCAGCGCACCCCAGCGCGTACGGGCCGCCGCCGGACAGTCCGATGACCGCCATCTGATCGATGCCCAGGACGTCGGCAATGGTGCGCAGGTCGTCGGCGAAGGCCAGCACGTTGGGGTACTGGTGCGGTGTCGACGATCCGATGCCCGGGCGGTCGACGCCGATCAGCCGGATCCGCTTGGCCTCGGCGTATGCGCGCGCCTCGACGGGTATCTGGCGGCGGGCGCCGGGAGTGCCGTGCAGCCAGAAGACGGCACGGCCCTGCGGATCACCGAACTCGGCGAAACCGATCTGACGGTCGGCCCCGACGGCGACGTTGCCTTCCAACTTGGGGCGCTCGATTGACATGGCCATCCGCAGAGTGTCGCATGGGTCACAGCCCGGGCCAGTCGGGTTCGCCGCACCAGCCGGCGGTCAGGACGCGATGCCGACCACCGCGGGCCATTCGAGCCCCAGCCGTTCGACGAAGTCCGTGAACGCCGCGTCGCGGTAGCGCTGTACTGCTGCGGCGCAGACGTCGCGCACCGAGAACGTCACCGTCCACACCACCAGTGCGCGTCCGGTCTCGGCACTCTCGTCGTCCAACACGTCGAACACCTCGATCGAGGCGTCGTAGTCCAGGGCTGCGTAGTCCAGATCTTCGGGGTCCAGAGTCAGGTCTCGCGAGCCCGGCCGCTCTCCGGTCGTGGTCTGCCCGGCTAGCCGTCTCAGTGCGGCGACGATGGCGTGCATGTCGCCGGACGGCGCGTCGATCTCGCTGCGGCATCGAATCTTCGGCATCGGCCCCACTCCTCGCGCCCCATGGTCGTCGGTATTACTGTCGCGCGACGGGCGTCCCGTCGTCGCCGGGGCTGGCCGCCATCTTCGGCGGGGGTTACCCATACCCGGGTCCCCCCGCTAGCCGGTAGCCCGCCCGCATCGGTGCGACAATCCCGTGTGATGAACGCCGTACGAGTAGTGGTCGCCGACGACGACGTCCTGCTGCGGGAGGGGCTGTCCAGCCTTCTCGAGCGATCCGGTTTCGACGTGGTGGGTCAGGCGGGTGACGCGACGGGTCTGCTCGATCTGGTCCGCGACACCCGGCCTGCCCTGGCGGTGGTCGACATCAGGATGCCCCCGTCGCACAGCACCGAGGGCCTCGATGCGGCGAAGACGATTCGCGAGCAGTGGCCCGACGTCGCGATCCTGGTGCTCTCGTCGCACATCGACGTCGATCACGCCATGGAACTGCTGGCCGGCGGACACTCGATCGGTTACCTGTTGAAGAGTCGGGTGACCGACGTGGCCGACTTCGTCGACACCGTCGGACGCATCGCGAACGGCGCCGCGGTGGTCGATCCGGCCCTGGTCGCCGAACTCGTGTCGGCCCGGCGGCGCGACGACCCGCTGGAAGCGCTCAGTGCCCGCGAACGCGAGGTGCTCACGTTGATGGCCGAGGGGTTGTCGAACGCGGGCATCGGGCGCCGGATCTGGGTCACCGAGGGCACGGTGGAGAAGCACGTGCGCAGCATCCTGACCAAGCTGAACCTGCCCGAGACCGGCGACGATCACCGCCGGGTGCGTGCGGTCATCCTGTACCTCGACTCGCTCTGAGCCGTCAGGTCCCGCCCAGGAGGCCGAGGATCGCGCCGGGGGACAGCGCGAACTTCGGCACGAAGCCCAGCGCCGGGCTCGCGGCGATCATGTCGGCGAAGTCGTGTTCGGAGTGCGTCGAGATCAGGATCGTCGACGGTGCGGGATCTTCGGTGGCGTGCAGGCGGTCGACGACGTCGAACCCGCTCTCGGTTCCGAGGTTGACGTCGACGAGGGTGACGTCGGGCCGGAGCTCGCGGTATTGGGACAGCGCCTCGTCGGCGGTGCTGGCCACCCCGACGACCTCGATTCCGGCGCGCTCGAGCATGCTGGCGGCGGCGTCGCGGAAGTTGGCGCTGTCGTCGACGATCAGGCAGCGCACGGGGAACCTCCGGAATTGGCCATGCCCCGACTGTGCCAGCGGGGTCTGCGGGTGGCATTGCTGCTAGCTGGAATACCCCGGTAGGGAAGACGCACTAACATCCGGTGCGATGACAGAGCGCGGAGAACCCACCGACACGCGGCGGTCACTGCGCAGTCGCCTGCTGGCAGTGGTGCTGCGCCCCGACGCGCGCCCGCTGAGCTGGGGGATCGTCGTCGCCGTCGGCTTCCTGGTCGCCGAGACGGCCGTCGTGCTGTTCCTCGGCCGGGTGGCGCCAGAGAACGCGTTCGGCGCCATCTTCCTGCTCGGCGTGCTCGTCGTGTCCGCGGGCTGGAACTTCGGCTTGGCGATCGCCACGTCCATCGCGAGCACCCTGGTGTACCTGTACTTCCACATGGACGGGGTGGCGGCGGCGCTGTTCGTGTTCCTGCCGCTGGCGCTGCTCGCCAACGTGCTGGCGGGGCAGGCGCGGCTGCGGGCGGCCGAATCCGAGCGGCGCCGTCGCGAGGCCGACGCGCTGGCACGTCAGCAGGCCGCGCTGCGCAGGGTGGCGACCGTCGTCGCGCGCGGCGCCGAGCCGGCCGAGGTGTATCCGGTGGCCGTGGCCGAACTCGCCAGGGGCCTCGGCGTCGAACACGTGACGCTGCTGACGTTCGAGGGGGACGACCACTGCGTGGTGACCGCGGCCGCCGAGGTCGAGGGCACGCCCAATCTCGCGGTGGGGGAGCGTCTCTCGCTCGACGGGGACAGTGTCACCTTGCGGGTGCGCGACACCGGCGCACCGGCCCGCATCGACGACTACGCGGGCGTGGCGGGCTCGATAGCCGAGCGGCTTCGCGGGTTGGGTTTGCACTCGGGAGTCGGTTCCCCCGTGACCGTGGACGGCTCGACGAGGGGCGCACTGGTCGTGGGCTCGACGGGCACGGCGCCGCTGCCACCGGAGACCGAGGACAGGGTGTGCGACTTCGCCGACCTGATCGGGACCGCGATCGGCAATGCGGAGACCCGCGCCCAGCTGCAGGCGTCGCGCGCGCGGGTCGTGACGGCAGCCGATCAGGCCCGCCGCGGCATCGAACGGGATCTGCACGACGGTGCGCAGCAACGGATCGTATCGCTGGGCCTCGGGCTGCGGACGCTCGAGGCCTCCATTCCCGAGTCCGACGCGGCGCTGCGCAAGCAGGTCGAGAACCTCATCAACGGCATGGCCGATCTGTACACCGAGCTGCAGGAGCTGTCGCGGGGCATCCACCCGGCGATCCTGTCGAAGGGCGGACTCGGGCCCGCACTCAAGACGCTGTCCCGACGCTCGGTGGTCCCGGTGGGTCTCCAGCTCGAGGTGAATCGCCGACTGCCGGAGTCGATCGAGGTGGCCGCTTACTACGTCGTGGCGGAATCCCTGGTCAACGTCGCCAAGCACGCCAAGGCCTCGGCCGTCGACGTGCGTGCCGAACTCGACGACCACGAGTTGCGTCTTGTCGTCGTCGACGACGGGGTGGGTGGCGCGTCGACCGGCGGTGGCAGCGGCCTGATCGGTCTCCGGGACCGGGTGGAAGCGGTGTCGGGCCGGCTCGACGTCGCGAGCCGGGCAGGCGTCGGCACCACCGTCACCGCACGCATTCCCGTTCCCGCACAGTGACTCTCGCGCCGCGGCGCTAGCTCAACCGGACACCCAGCCTGCCGGCTTGCGGTCGCGCCACGGCATGGCGTCCTCGAGTTGTGCGGCGAGTTGCAGGAGCACCGCCTCGTCGGCCGCCATCAACTGCACGCCGACCGGCAGGCCGTCGGCGGTGGTCGCGAGCGGCAGCGAGATCGCGGCCCAGCCGGTGACGTTGGCGAGCGTCGTCCATCCCGTCGTCGCGAACTCGACGTCGAAGAACTTCCGCGTCGTACCGCGGGGCTGGTCGAGCAGCGCATACGGCGGCGGCGGGGTCAGGAGCGTGGGCACCAGCAGTACGTCGTGACCCGCCATGCCGGTGGCGAATCGGCGGGTCTGGGCGTGCACCGCGGCGATGGCCTCGGCGTAGGCGAGCCCGGTGGTACCGAACCCCTCGCGAACCATGACCCACGTGCTCGCCTCGAACTCGTCCTCGTGGGGTTCGCGGCCGAGGTGCTCGGTGGCGAGCGCGTGGAGTTGGACGTTGCTCACGGTGTGCAGTACGGCGATCGCATCGGCCACGGCGTCGGGATCTATTGTGGGGGAACCCGTTTCGATGCGGTGCCCGAGGCCGGCCAGCGTCCTGGCCACGGCGTCGACGCCTGCGATCACGTCGGGGTGGGTCGTCGCCCCGGGGAACGGCGACTCGGTGGTCGTCAGGATGCGTTGCGGGCCGGGGTCGTTCGCGATGGACAGCAGGAACGGCGTCGTGGGCAGCGGCGCGCTGTACGGGTCACCGGGTGCCGACCCGGTCACGGCGTCCAGCAGGGCCGCGCTGTCGCGGACGGTCCGGGTGAGCGCATGCTCGTTGACCAGTCCCTCGAGCCCGTGCCCGGCGCCGGGCGCGAACGACGTACGGCCGCGGCGCGGTTTGAGCCCGACGAGGCCGCAGCACGATGCGGGCACCCGGATCGACCCCGTGCCGTCGCCGCCGGAGGCCGCAGGGACCACGCCCGCGGCGACGGCCGCCGCCGATCCGCCGCTGGAGCCTCCGGGCGTCGCGTCGGGCGACCACGGGTTGACGGTCGGGCCGTAGAGCGAGGGCTCGGTCGTGCAGTGGTTGCCCCACTCCGGGGTGTTCGTCTTGCCGAACGGGACCAGGCCGGCCTGCAGGTAGTGGTCGACGATCCACGCCGACTCGGTGGCGACGTGGGTGCGCAGCGCCCGAGATCCCATCGCCTCGGGAGCGCCTGCGAGCGAGGCACCGAGGTCCTTGAGCAGGAACGGCACACCCGCCAGGGGTCCGAGGTCGTCGCCGCGCAGCACGCCGGACTCGTCGAGTTGGGTGGCGTGGGAGCGGCCGCGGTCGAACAGGTCGGTGATGACGGCGTTCAGGCCGCGCGTCGCCTCGACCCGCAGGATCGCGGCGTCGAGCAGTTCGACGGCGCTGACGTCACCCGCGGCCACCAGCGCCGCCTGCCCGACTGCGTCGACGTCGGCCAGTTCCAGCGCGGAGTTCAGATCCATCGACGGATCATCGGGCCTGTCGCCGCGCCGGGCAACTCGGGCCGGTGCGGGTCACCGCAGTGGGATGTCGACCGGCGCGCCGCGCTCGGATTCCGGTCGCGGTCCGAACAGCCGGCGTTCGGCGGAGTCGATCGACACGTCGTTGATGCTGGCCTCGCGGCGCCGCATCAGCCCGCGATCGTCGAACTCCCACAACTCGTTTCCGTAGCTGCGGTACCAGCGGCCTGCGGCGTCGTGCCACTCGTACTGAAATCGGACGGCGATGCGATCACCGCCGTAGCACCACAGGCTCTTGCGCAGGACGTAGTCGAGTTCGCGCTCCCACTTCGCGGTGAGGAACTCCACGATGGCGGCACGACCGGTGAGGAAGACGTCGCGGTTGCGCCACTGCGAATCCTCGGTGTAGGCGAGGCTGACGCGGTGCGGGTCTCGGGTGTTCCACGCGTCCAATGAGATTAGAGGGAGGCCGCCTGCACCTTCGCCGTCGCCGAGGCCAGGTCGAACGGTGGCAGTGGCGGCCGAGGCTCGTCCACTAGCTGGGGTCCGAGGTGGGCTTGCTGGGCTCGGGCGTCGCCGCGGAGGTGGTGTCCGGTGCCGCGTCCTCGGCGTCTGCCGCCTTGTCGTCCTTGCGCGTCTTCCACAGGCTGGCGGCGGTCGTGATCGCCAGCGTGACGATGATGACCCCGAGGCTGGCCAGCGTGGGGATCTCGGGCACCGCGACGTGCTCGCCGCCGTTGATGAACGGCAGCTCGTTCTCGTGCAGCGCGTGCAGCACCAGCTTGACGCCGATGAACGCCAGGATGAACGCGAGCCCGTAGGACAGGTAGACCAGACGCTTGAGCAGGCCGCCCAGCAGGAAGTAGAGCTGGCGCAGGCCCATCAGCGCGAAGACGTTCGCGGTGAAGACGAGGTAGGGCTCCTGCGTCAGGCCGTAGATCGCGGGGATCGAGTCCAGGGCGAACAGCAGGTCGGTGGTGCCGAGCGACACGATGACGAGGAACATCGGCGTCATCAGACGCTTGCCGTCCTCCTTGATCCACAGCCGCAGCCCGTCCCACTTGTCGGTGAGCGTGAAGTGGGTGCGGGCGAACTTCACCACGGCGTTGTCACCGTCGTCGTCGTGGTCGCTGTCGCGGACCAGGCCGACGGCGGTGTACACGAGGAACGCGCCGAAGATGTAGAAGATCCAGGAGAACTGGTTGATGGCCACCGCGCCGAGGGCGATGAAGATGCCGCGGAAGATCAGCGCCAGGATGATGCCCACCATGAGGGCTTCCTGCTGGTACTTCTTCGGCACGTTGAAGCTGGCCATGATGATCAGGAAGATGAACAGGTTGTCGACCGAGAGGCTGTACTCCGTCAGCCAGCCGGCATAGAACTCGATGCCGAAGTCGCTGCCGTGGAAGAACCAGATCCACAGGCCGAAGGCGACTGCGGCGCCCACGTACACCGACAGGGCGATCGCGCATTCGCGCAGTGTGGGTTCGTGGGGTCGGCGGGCGATCATCACCACGTCGAACAGCAGGACGGCGACCGTCACGCTGAGCGTGATGATCCACTCGATGCTGGATACGTTCAAAAGTTCCTCCGGACGTGACGAAACGGCCGAGGTCTCTGCCGCCGCGCATCGCGGCCCACGGCACCGGCCGGTCAACCATGAACGACGTGATGACGACACCGCGGCGAAGGAATACTCCCCTCGGCGCACAGTCTGTCAGACGATCAGGGCGCCGGGAAATCGGGCAGCCGACGTCAGTCGCCCTCGATGACCTTCTTGGTGCGCGTCTTCACCGACCTCCTGCCGTCGGTGGCCGACGCCAGGCCGAGGGCTATCAGCACGTCGGCGGCGGTGATGAACAGCCCCCACCAGTACATCCACTTCAACGACGGGTCGGGTTGGCTGGCGAAGAACCCGATCAGGAAGATCGGCCCCACGATGCCGCAGACGAAGACGAACGCCTGGATCTGGACGTAGCGCCAAAACGTCTTCACGGGGTCAGAGGATACGGTCGCCCGCAGCCGACCGGCTAGGCTCCCGCCTCGTGAGATTCGAACTGCTCAGCCCCACCGTCGAGATCGGGTTGGTGACCACCGACCTCGATGCGATGGTCGCCTTCTACGAGGGCTTCCTCGGCCTGGAATCGCAGGGCGACATCGAGTTCGTCGGGGGCAGACAGCGGCGGTACGTGCTGGGCGCCAGTGTGCTAAAGCTCGTCACGTACGACTCACCGCCTGCGGCACCGGTGGCACCGGGCGGTGGCCATGCCCAGGCGGGGCTGCGGTACTTCACGATCGGCATCAACGGACTCCGGGCGGCCGCCGAGGCGTTCGAGGCCGCCGGGCACGAGGTCGTCGAGCCGCCGACGGAGTTCGCGCCGGTGCCCGGGATGGGCTGGATGTTCGTCGCCGATCCCGATGGCAATTCGATCGAGCTGTTCGGAACGCTCTGACGATGGCCGACTGAAGATGGGCGACTGAAGATGGCCGACCTGGTGGCGGACGTCTGGGAGGTCATGTCGACCGCGCGGACCATCCGGCGGTTCACCGACGAACCGGTCGGCGACGACGTCCTCGGACGCTGTCTCGAGGCCGCCACCTGGGCGCCTTCGGGGGCCAACGCGCAGGCGTGGCGGTTCGTCGTGCTGCGGTCACCCGAGCAGCGCGCGGTCGTGGCGCAGGCGGCGAGTCAGGCGCTCACGGTGATCGAGGAGGCGTACAGCCTGACGCGGCCCGCCGCCGACGACGACTCCCACCGCGCCCGCAACGACAGGGCCACCTACGAACTGCACGATCGGGCGGGCGAGTTCACGTCGGTGCTGTTCGTGCAACGGCGTCTGCGTCTGGCGTCGGACATGCTGCTCGGCGGATCGATCTTCCCGGCGATGCAGAACTTCCTGCTGGCAGCCCGCGCACAGGGTCTCGGCGCCTGCCTGACCAGCTGGGCCTCCTACGGCGGCGAGCCCCTGCTGCGCGACGCAATCGGGGTGCCGGAGGACTGGATGCTCGCCGGGCACGTGGTGGTCGGCTGGCCCAAGGGCAGGCACGGCCCGGTGCGCAGGCGGCCGTGGCAGACGGCGGTCAACGCCGACCGGTGGGACGCGCCGGCGCCCGGCATCACCTAGATCGGCTGACGGCATTACCCGCGAGCGTGCGTGAACTCGCGCTCCGGCCCGGCGTGTCGGCCGCAGACACGCACGCTCGCCGGAGAAATCTCGCGGCCTACGCGGGTACGACGACCGTCAGCGCGTTGCCGCTGCGTTCGACGGCCATGCCGACCCGGCGGGCGACGGCCGCGACGCGTCCGGCGTCGTCCGGTTCGGCCCGCGAAGCAACCAGGGCGCGGGCCAGCCGCCCCTTGTGCGCCTTGTTGAAGTGGCTCACCACGGCGCGGCTGCCGTCGGGCCGCTCCGACACGACGTCGACGTCCACCGCTCCCGGCACCCGCCCCAGCGAGGCGTAGGCGCCCGACCGGAGGTCGACGACGAGTTCGTCGCGGGCCAGCGCGGCGAGCACGGGTTCGAGCACCGGCTTCCAGCGGGCGGCCATGGTTCCGCCACCGGGCAGCTTGGACCCCGCCGACAGCCGGTAGGCCGGGATCGCGTCGTCGGCGCGCAACAGTCCGAACAGCGCCGAGCCGATCGCGAGCCGTGCCCGTGCCCGCACGGCCGCGGCACCCTTGAGCGACTCCACGTCGAGGGCGTCGTACAGCACGCCGGTGTAGCGGTGGATCGCAGGCATGGTCGGCGACGCGAGCAGGTGTGCGTTGCGGTCGATCTCGGCGTCCTGCGAGGCGGAGATGCCCAACGCCCGACGGCTGGCGGGCCGGTCGGCCGCCAGGGCGACCAACTCGTCGACCAGCGTCGCGCGCACCGGTCCCAGCTCGGGCGCGCCCAACGCGTCGAGACGCAGGGGTGGGCCGTCGCCGCCGGCGCGCTTGGTCTCCGACGGCGGCAACAGCACGATCACGGGCGATGACGTTAACCGAGGTCCCGGTGTGCCAGCAGGAGGGGGACGCGCTGCTCTGCGGCGGTCAGCGACCCGTGGTGTCCGAGGAACGCGGATTCGACGGGCTCGGTGGCGCGCCGAACGAGCGTGGCCTGGCCCGAGGCCGCGGCGATCACGTCGCCGATGCGTGAGCGGACGTCGTCGGTCACCTTCGGCCCGAACCACCCTGCCGCGATGGCCTCGTCGCGGGTGACCACCCAGGCCTTATCTGCCAGGGTCGACCGCCAGGTGTCGAGGACGCTGTCGACCGCGCCGTCGCGGACGTAGAGGTGCCGCGCCCGCGCCTCGCCGCCGACGTCGAGCACGCCGTCGAGCAGCGCGGGGGAGGCGTCGACGTCGACCGCGTCGGCCGCGTCGACGCCGACCATGCCGTGGTCGGCGACGACTGCGAGCAGGCCGCCCGGTGGTAGCCCGTCGACCACCGACTCGACGAGACGGTCGACCTGGCGCAGCTGCATCCGCCACGCGTCGGAGCCGGGACCGTGCAGGTGGCCGAGCATGTCGAGGTCGGCGTGGTAGCCGTAGCAGAAACCGCCGGCTGCGACCGTGGAGCGCACGGTCGCCGCGAGATCGCCCATGGCGTGGACGCCGACGTACCGGCCACCGCGCAGGACCGCGCGCGTCAGCCCGGAGTCGGCGAACCGGGCGTCGGAGACCACCCGGACCCGAACGCCCGCCGTCGCCGCGCGTTCGAAGTTCGTCGAACGAGGTTGCACGCGTTCGGGTTTCGCCCGCTCACGCAGGTCCTCGCCCCATGGGTGCTCGCGCCAGGTCAAGGCGTTGACGACGCCGGTGTCGGGCAGCCGGAAGGTGTAGCCGACCATGCCGTGTTCACCGGACCGGCGGCCGGTGCCCACCGCGGCCAGCCCCGCGGCGGTCGTCGAGGGGAACCCGACGCCCAGGGTGCGACCCCGCATGCCCGACATGACGGGGGCGTCGGCGGCGTGGGCGTCGAGCAGGTCGGCTCCGAGTCCGTCGATCAGCAGTACGCAGGCACCGGTGACGTCGGCGGGTAGTGCGATCTCGCTGCGGAACCCGGTGGCGCCCATCGCGGTGAGCACGGCGGGCACCACGTCGGCGAGGTGGGGCAGGTGGGCGTCGGGCGAGGGGTGGGACACCTAGCCCTCGACGATCGAGTCGCCCTGCACGGTCACGGCCTTGGGTGACAGTGCCGACGCGGCCGGGCCGTTGACGACCGCGCCCTCGAGGTCGAAGCGGCTGCCGTGGCACGGGCAGACGATGTTGCCATCGGTGATCTCGGATACCGAGCACCCTGCATGCGGGCAGCGGACCGAGAACGCCCTGAAGACTCCGGCGGTCGGTTGGGTCAGCACGACGTCGTCGAGGATGACGCCCGAGCCGACCGGCACGTCGGCCGTGGCCGCCAGCGCCGCGGGGGCACCGCCGTTCGGCGCTGCCGACTGCGGCTGTGGCTTGTCGCCGTAGGTGCTGCAGGCGGTGAGGGTCGTGGCGGCGATGCCGAGGCCGGCGCACGCCAGGACGGTGCGCCTCGATGGTGGGGTGAGTTCGACGGGCACGGGCGGACGCTCCTTGGTTCGGTGGTGACGGGTCGTGATGATGGGCAACAGTGGTGGGCTGGTCTACAGCGTGACGCCGCTGGTCTGAAAGAACCAGAGCGCGGAGGTCAACCAGATGAAGACGAGACCGAAGAAGGTCAGCCCGCCGACGACGGGGATGACCCACGGCCGGAGCCCGCTTCGGGTGAGCAGCAGCATCTTCGTGACGAACACGCCGTAGAAGAAGCAGCCGAACAGCGAGTGGAACAGCACGCGGGCGTCGGTCGACTGGAAGCCCAGCGCGTAGAGGCAGTGCACGGCGACCGGGACGCTGGCCAGCACCGCGAGCCGCCCCGACCAGACGTGGGCCGTGCCGAGCCAGCGGGGGATGTGGCCCCTGCGGAGCAGCCCGTACATCGCGAAGGCCGACCCGAACTGGAACAGCGCGAGGCCGAGGGACAGCGATGCGGTCCAGGTCTTGACGGCCGAACCGCTGGAGAAGCCGGCGACGTTGATCGCGAAGAAGCGCGGGTCGTGGACGGATCCGAACACGCCCATCGCCACCGCCACGGCGGATCCGGCCAGCACCGCGACGACGACGGCCACCCCGCCGCGACTCGACGCCACCGGTCGGGCGACGGTCGGTGACTCGCTGGTCGTCACGCGACGGCCTTGCGCGCGGCCGTGAAGTCCCACTTGCGTTCGCCGATGAACAGCGTGCCAGCGAGGTCGTCACCGACCAGCTTGGCCTGGATCCGGCTGCTCTCGTCCGGGTTGGCGAGCGCGAGGGCGCCGTCGGTGGCGCTGCCGCGCAGCCAGACCTCGATCGCGGCCCCGTCGCAGACGTAGGCGGTGCCGGTGGCTCCGTCGACGGCGATGTCGAGCTCGATGGTCTCGGCCTTGGTGGGCACGCGGCCGACGTAGTCCGCCGACGCCGGGAACTGAACCGGCGGCGGCGCAGCGGGCGGTGCGGCGCTGGGTGTGGCGCTGGGTGCGGGCGCGGTGACCGCCGCGGCCGATGGGGCGGGTGCTGTACCGGTGTCCTGGTCGGCGTTGGCCCACCAGAGTCCGCCACCCAGTACGGCTACCGCGGCCAAGGTGATGACGGGACCGCGAATCTTGTTGTTCTGCATGTGAAGAGCTTCTGCGGGCCGGGGGTGCCCTCGCATGGAGACCGTGTGGAGATCGCGTGGAGATCGTGGGCGCGCACGGGACATTCACAGGTCTCGGGTCCCCGGATCGGACCCGCGCCGCTGTTACCCTGCCAGTGCCGCCGGCTGCTAGGTCTCGTCGACCGCCCGGACGGCCGGCGCAGGGGCGCGAGGCGCACACGAGACGAACGGGCCGCAGAGAGACGGCTGAAGGACATACGGGAAGGACGTCGTGCGAGGCGGTGAGATCAGGGCCCTGACGGGTCTTCGCATCGTGGCCGCCGTCTGGGTGGTGCTGTTCCACTTCCGCCCGTTGTTCGCCGAGGCTGCTCCGGGTTTCTCGTCGGCGCTGTCGCCCGTGCTGGATCGTGGCGCCCAGGGCGTCGACCTGTTCTTCATCCTCAGCGGCTTCGTGTTGACGTGGAACTATCTGGACAAGATGGGACGCACGTGGTCGACCAAGGCCACCGTGCGCTTCCTGTGGCTGCGGCTGGCCCGGGTGTGGCCGGTGTACCTGGTCACGCTCCACCTCGCCGCCCTGCTGGTCATCTTCACCATCTACGTGGGGCACGTACCGCCCGAGAGCGTCGACGAGTTCAACGCGACCAGCTACTTCCGCCAGTTGTTCCTCGTGCAGCTGTGGTTCCAGCCGTTCTTCGACGGGTCGAGCTGGGATGGGCCGGCGTGGTCGATCAGCGCGGAGTGGCTGGCCTACCTGCTGTTCGGCGGTCTGATCCTGGTGGTCTTCCGGGTGGCACGCGCGACGCGGGCCCGCAGCCTGCTGGTGCTCGCGATGGCGGCGTCGCTGCCCCCTGTGGTGCTGCTGCTGGCGTCGGGGGAGTTCTACACGCCGTGGAGTTGGCTGCCGCGGATCGTCATGCAGTTCACCGCGGGTGCCCTGGCGTGCGCAGCGGTGCGCAAGCTCTGGCCGACGAGGCGCACCAGGCACGTGGCCGGCGGTGCGTCGCTCGCGTTGATCGCCATCATCGTCGGCGCGCTGTACTACTTCGACGCCCACCCGAACCCGAGGATCCCCGACGCCGGCGGACTGGTGGATCTGCTGTTCGTTCCGCTGGTCGTGACGCTGGCGATCGGGGCAGGCACGCTGCCACGCCTGCTGTCCACGCGCGTCATGGTCTACCTGGGTCAGGTGTCGTTCGGGCTCTACATGGTGCACGAGATCGTGCACAACGCGTGGATCTGGGCGGCCAAGCAGTTCGAGCTGACCCTGTCCGGTTCGGCAGGCATCTGGATCCTGCTGGGACTCCTGGGCGTGGCACTGGCCGTCGCCTGCCTGATGTATTACCTGGTCGAGGAACCGGCGCGGCGGTGGATGCGGCGCATGGTCGACGTCAGGGCGGTCCCGGCGTCCCGCGCCACCCTGGCGAAGGATTCAGCGAACGCCGGTAAGCTCCAGAACCTCGCCGACCACGAGCCGCGGTCGGAGTCACTACCGGCCCGCGCCGGCTGACCTGGAGGTTGTGGTGGGTCGTTCGGCCACGGTGTTGGTTGCGCTCGTCCTCGCGATCGTCGCGTCCTCGACGCAGCCCTCCTACCGCGCGGTGGGGCGCGAGACGTCGCTGAACCACGTCGCCATCGTCGGCGACTCGTACACGACCGGCAGCAGCGAGGGCGGCAACGGCGCTGCGAATTGGACCACGCTGGCGTGGCAGAAGCTGGCGTCCAACGGCAGGCAGATCGACGCCGACGTCGCCGCGGAGGGCCGCGCCGGCTACGTCGTGCGGGGCTACGACGGCCACGTCTTCGGCGACCTCGCCCCACGCGCGGTCCGTCCCGACGACGACCTCGTCGTCTTCTACGGCTCGCGTAACGACCAGGGGAGCGATCCCGTGGTGCTGGCGGGGATGACGAGCGGCGCCTTCGATCAGGCCCGTCGCGTCGCGCCAGCCGCCAGGCTGCTGGTGATCGGTCCGCCCTGGCCGACGGCCGACGTCCCGCCCGCGGTGCTGCAGATCCGTGACGTGCTCCGCATGACCGCAGGCATCGCCGGGGCGACGTTCGTGGACCCTATCGCCGAGGGCTGGTTCGTCGGCAGGCCGGAACTCATCGGCCGCGACGGCGTGCACCCGACGGATGCGGGGCACGCGTTCATGGCCGATCGGATCGCGCCGTTGATCGGCGCGCAGTTGCCGCTGCCGACCTGACGCCGCGTCAGTCCTGCACGGCCTTGGCGACGGCGATGCACGTCGTGAGCCACGCGGTGTCGGTCGACCCGCCGCGCAACGCCCACATGGCGTGGCACGTCATCCGAACGACCACCCAGTCCCTGGCCCGCTCGTCCGAGAGCCCGGCGGCGTCGACGAGCGCGTAGAACCGCCTGCGGACGCCGTCGCGGGTGTAGCCGGCCAGCTCGTCCCACCTGTGCCAGAGCATCGGTGCGATCTCGTAGTGCGGGTCGCCGTTGACGGGCCGTGGGCTGATCGCCAGCCAGGGCTCGCGGTCGCCTGCCAGCACGGTCCGGTAGTGCAGGTTGCCGTGGAGCATCGTCGCGCTGGTCGCGTCGTCGGTCGCGAATGCCCGGCCGAGCGCGATCGCCTGTTCGACCAGCCGGTGCGGGATCGGGGCGCTGCGCGGCAGGGCGCCGAGGTCGGTGACCCACCGGGCGACGAGGTCGGAGAGGTTCGGCAGCTGCGGCATCGGTGACAGGTGCAGCCGCGGATACAGCCCCGCGACGATCTCGCAGGCCTCGATGTCCCACGAGTCTCGGAGGTCGGTCGGTTGCGCGCGTTCCAGTAGCAGGGCGCGTCGATGGGGATCGGCGCGCAGCAGCCTGACCGCCGCGGCGCCTGCCCACCTGCGCAGCGCCAGGTGCTCGAAGGCCGTCTCGCCCTGCGGAAAGGCCAGTTTGAGGACGGCACGCTCGCCGTCACCCGTCCGCACGGGCAGGACCAGCGAGCCGCCGCCCGATTCCGGTGCCCCGTCACTGCGCAGGCCCCACTCGGACAGCTGCCCGGTGGCCGCCCTGGGGAGTTCGTCGACCCAGTCGGCCCACTGCGGTCCGCGCGCCGCCATGTCGCGCACGGCCGCCGGTAGGTCGATCACCGCAGCCATGCTGTCATCCCGGGCTGGGGAATGGCCCGCACGGCTCACGCGTTCTCTCACGACATGCCAGACACCTCCGACGCGTTCGACCCCCGAGACCTCCTCGCCGACGCCCGGCTGGGGGTGCTGGCGACCATCAAGGCGAACGGCATGCCGCAGCTGTCGCCGGTGACACCGTTCTACGACCGCTCCAGCGACCGCATCCTGGTGTCGATGACCGAGGGCCGCGCCAAGACCGCCAATCTGCGCCGGGATCCACGCGCGGCGCTCGAGGTCACCAGTTCCGACGGGTGGGCATGGGCTACCGCGGAGGGCTCGGTGTCCCTCGTCGGACCGGGTTCCGATCCGGACGGACCCGAGGTCGAGGCGCTCGTCGAGTACTACCGTGCGGCTGCGGGCGAGCATCCGGACTGGGCCGAATACCGCTCGGTCATGGTCGGCGACCGGCGGGTGTTGATGACCCTCGCTGTCGAGAAGGTGTACGGCGAGCGGCTGCGCTGACCACGTCCGGAATCGATACATCCTTTTCTGAATACAGAAGTGGATGTACCGTTGTGCCGTGCCCGAACTGATGCACCGAGAAGCCCTCGCCAGATTCGGCTACGCGCTGTCGGATGCCACGCGGTCGTCCATCCTGTTGTCGCTGCGCGAGGGGGGCCGGTACCCCAGCGACCTCGCCGACGACATCGGGGTGTCTCGCCAGACGGTCTCGAATCACCTTGCCTGCCTTCGCGGTTGCGGACTCGTCGTCGCCGTGCCCGAGGGGCGCCGTAGCCGCTACGAATTGGCCGACCGGCGGATCCGCCACGCGCTCGACGATCTGGTCGGGCTGGTCCTGGCCGTCGACCCTGCGTGCTGCGCCGAGCAGGGCTGTTGCTGATGGGTACCGCGGCACGTCAGGACAGGCGGGACGTCTTGATCCGACGGGTGCGTTGGCTGGTTGCCGCCACCATCGCCTACAACGTCGTGGAAGCGGCGATCGCGCTGCTCGAGGGAACCAGGGTGTCGTCGGCCGCGCTCATCGGCTTCGGGCTCGACTCGGTGATCGAAGTGTCGTCGGCTGCCGCCGTGGCCTGGCAGTTCAGCGCGGCGCGGCCGGAGGACCGGGAACGGGCGGCGCTGCGCGTCATCGCGGCGTCGTTCTTCGGGCTCGCGGCGTACGTCACGGTCGACTCGGTGCGGGCCCTGCTCGGCGACGGCGAGGCCCGGCCGTCACCGGTGGGCATCGCGCTCGCCGCCGTCAGCCTGGCCGTGATGCCGCTGCTGTCCTGGGCGCAGCGACGGGCGGGCCGGGAGCTGAATTCGACGTCGGCCGTTGCCGATTCGCGTCAGACGCTGCTGTGCACGTATCTCTCGGCCGCGCTGTTGGTCGGCCTGCTGGCCAACGCGGTACTCGGGTGGTCGTGGGCTGACCCCATCGCCGGTCTGGTCATCGCCGGGGTCGCGGTGCGCGAGGGCATCGAAGCGTGGCGTGGCCGGACCTGCTGCGCGACGCCCGTCGGCACCGAACGGACGTCGTGCTGTGAATGACGGCCCGCGCGAGAACCCTCAGCGGTGGCTCACCACGGCCAGCCGCCCCGCTTCGGTGCGTCACCGGGGGTAGAGGAGTCACTGCCCGGTGACTTGCGGGGAGCCGGCGCGACGCTGATCGGTGCCCGCGTCACCGGCGTGCGCGTGACACCGATCTCGGGTCCGTCACTCGACGGGGACGGCGACGAACGCGGATACGGGTTGCGGTACACCGGGCCGGGGTCGAGCCGTTCGGCCGTCGAGGGCGGCGGGGGAGGAGGCGGCGGCATGGGTGGTGCCACCTGAATCGGGTCGCCCCTGCTGCCCTCGATCGGTGGCGGTCCCACGTCCGGTCGGCCGGCCGGGGACACGGCGGGCGGAGCGCCGTCGGGCGTGTCCAGCACGGAGATCGCACCCCACGTCGCGGCAACGCCGATCGCGACGACGGCAAGCACCGAGGCGAGCTTGCCGGTGCGGTACCACGGCGGCTGCCGGCGGGCGCCGCCGAGCGTGCTGACGTCGGCGAACACGCTGGCGCGGCGTTCCGTCGTCTGATCGACCATCAGTCCAGCCTAGTGGTGGATCAGGGGGTGCCATGCCCCGCGAAGTCGACGGTTTCACCAGCGGTGGGCGGGTATCGGGGAACCGTGTCGCAAACCCTGGAGATAACCGTTCTCGACCCACGCACCGGCGACGTCGTCACCCGCATGCCGCTCGCGCCGCCGTCGGCGTGCGATGCCGCGGTCGACGCCGCCCGCGCCGCGGCGCCCGGCTGGGCGCGGACCGCCCCCGCCGACCGTGCGGCAGCCGTGGCTGCGGCGGCCAAGGCCGTGTCGGCAGCCGCCGAAGAGCTGGCCGATCTGAACGAGAGGGAGACGGGCAAGCCGCACGACGACGCACTGGGCGGCGTCGAGGCAGGCGTCGGGACGCTGGTGCAGTACTCGGAGTTGGGTCCGCTGCATGGCGGCCGGGTACTGCAGGGGCAGTGGGCCGCCACCGACCTGATGGTGCCGCAACCGCGCGGTGTCGTCGCGGTGCTGACTCCGTGGAACGATCCGGTGGCAGTGGCCGCGGGACTGCTGGGTGCGGCCCTCGTATCCGGAAACACCGTGGTGCACAAACCTTCCGAGCGCTGTCCGCAGACCGGCCGCCGGTTCGCCGAGATCCTGGCCGAGCACCTGCCCGAGGGCGTGCTGCACATCGTCGACGGCGACGGGACCGCGGGCACCCGGCTGGCGGAGAACCCCCTCGTCGACGTCGTCGCCCACGTCGGCAGCAGTGCGACCGGCCGCAACATCGCGCTGGCCTGCGCCGCCCGAGGAGCCAAGGCGCTGCTCGAGAACGGCGGCAACGATGCGCTGATCGTCGACGACGGGGTCGACACCCGTTGGGCTGCAGCGCAGGCCGCGCTCGGGTCGTTCGCCAACGCCGGTCAGATCTGCACCTCGGTGGAACGCATCTACGTCGTCGAGGCGCAGGCCGAGGCCTTCGTCACCGACCTGGTGGCCGAGGCACGCGAATGGGACGGCCGAATCGGACCGCTGGTCGACGAACGGCATCGGCAGCAGGTGCACGCCCACGTTCTCGACGCGGTCGAGGCGGGTGCGCGCGTCGCGTTCGGCGGCGAACCCCGGCCCGGACCCGGCTCGTTCTACCCGCCCACCGTGCTCACCGACTGCACATCGGACATGCTGGTGCTGACCGAGGAGACGTTCGGGCCCATCGCTCCGGTGCGCGTGGTCCCGGACTTCGGGACCGCGGTGGCCGAGGCCGCCGACGACCGTTACGGACTCGCGGCGACCGTGCTGACGCCCGACATGGGGCGTGCTCAGCTCGCCTGGCGGTCCCTGCCGGTGGGCACCGTCAAGATCAACGCCGTCTTCGGCGGCGCCCCCGGCGGCGCTGCCGAGCCACGACGCATCAGCGGCAACGGTTTCGGGTTCGGACCCGAACTGCTCGACGAGATGACGGCGGTCAAGGTGGTGCACTGGTCGTCACCGGGTGGGTGAGCCGGAGGCCGCGGCGCCGACTCATTAGCGTGGACCGCGATGAGGACGCTGATTGACTTCGACGCCGCGCTGGTGTTCGCCATCCCGTTCGCCCACGGCCCTGGCGCGCGCGAAGGCGTCCTGCTGGAGGGGCCGCAGGGGTGGGGCGAGTTCAGCCCGCTGCCCGGCAGCACCGGCGACGAGGTCGCGCGGTGGCTCACGGCTGCCACGGAACCCGGGACGGTGGCGTGGCCGGAACCCGTCCGTGGCCGCGTGCCCGTCGCGGCGGCGATCCCGGCCGTGGACGACGTGCTCGCCGGTGAATTGGTGCGGGCGTCGGGCTGCGCGACGGCCGAGGTCGTCGTCGGGTCGGACGCCGACGGCATCGATCGGGACGTGGCCCGGTTGGTGGCGGTACGGGCCGCACTGGGCGCCGGCGGGTCGATCCGCTGCCGGGCCGACGGCAGGTGGGACGTGGCCACGGCGACGGCCGCGATCGGGGCATTCGTCGACGCGGTGGGCGATCTGGAGTTCGTCGAGCAGCCGTGCCGGACGCCTGCCGAACTCGGCGAGCTGCGCCGGCGGGTGACGGTGCCCATCGCCGCGAGGATCTCCGCGGGCATCCCGGCAGGCGTGGACCTGAAGCAGGTCGCCGACGTGGCGGTGCTGGCGTGCGGGCTCGCCGGTGGCGTGCGCCGCGGTCTGCGACTGGCCGAGACGATCGACCTGCCGTGCGTGGTGTCCTCGACCGCCGAGACGACCATCGGCCTCGCCGCGGGGGTGGCACTCGCCGGTGCACTGCCCACGCTCGACTTCGCCTGCTCACTGGGAACGCGCGCGCTTCTGGCCGGGGACGTCGTGTCGCCCGTCCGTTCGCTGCTGCCGCGCGACGGTCGACTACCGGTGGCCCCGATGCCGCCTGCACCGGATCCGGCTCTCGTCGCCCGCTATGCCATCACCGACCCGGAGCGGATCGAGTGGTGGCGGCGGCTGGTGCGCACGGCATTGGAATGACGAAGGGTTTGATGGAGTGAAGGAATCCGATTTCGACCTGCTGGCCGAACTGGTGTCCACCTACGGCCCCTGCGGGCAGGAGGACGACGTTCGCCGGGTGTGCCTGCGCGAACTCGAGCCGCTGGTCGACGAGACGTGGATCGACGAGGCAGGCAACCTCGTAGGGCTCGTGCACGGCGTCGAGCGCGGGGGTCGCGTCGCGACCCGGGTGACCGCGCACCTGGACGAACTGTCGATGCTCGTCAAGCGGATCGAGGACGACGGCACGGTGCGTCTGACGCCGCTGGGGACGATGTATCCCGGCAACTTCGGTCTGGGACCGGTGGCGATGCTCGGCGACCGGGCCACCCTGTGTGGCGTGCTGACCCTCGGGTCGGAGCACACCACCAAGGAGAGTCAACGCATCTGGGAGACCAAGCCCGATCAGGGCGACAAGGCGTTGGACTGGTTGCACGTCTACGTCTTCACCGGCCGCACGCCCGAGGAGTTGTCCGACGCGGGGATCAGGCCGGGGACGCGGGTGTGCGTCGACCGCACCAAGCGGACGTTGGTCGAGTTCGGCGACTACGTGGGGTCCTACTTCATGGACGACCGCGCCGCGATCACGGCGCTGCTACGCGCCGCGCGCACGATCCGCGAAGAGGGCAGGCGTCCAGCGCGCGACGCCTACCTGGTCTTCACGACCAACGAGGAGGTGGGCGGGATCGGGGGCTCGTATGCCAGCCGCACCCTGCCGGGCGATCTCGTGATCGCGCTGGAGGTCGGCCCGAGTGAGCCCGAGTACGGGACGACGGTGCACGGTGGTCCCGTCATCGGGTACAGCGATGCGCTGTGCGCCTACGACAAGGACGTCGCCGATGCGCTCGTGGACGTGGCCGGCGGGCTGGGTCTGTCGCCCCAGGCGGCGGTTCTGGGGGCCTTCGAATCGGATGCCTCGCACGCCAAGGCCAACGGCTCGACGGCCAAGGCGGGCCTGCTGTGCCTGCCGACGCTGAGCACCCACGGGTACGAAGTCATTGCCCGGCAAGCCGTTCCGGCGATGGCCGACGTCCTGGTCGACTATCTTCAGCGGCGTGACCGGTGAGACGCGCCTGACGGCGGAAGACGTTCGGGGGGCGACGTTCGAGAAGCCGCCGTGGGGCAAGCGCGGGTACGACGAGAAGTCGGTCAACGACTTCCTGCAACTCGCGGCGCGACGGCTGGACGGCCGCGGCCATCTCTGCGCGGCGGACGTCCGCGGCGTGCGATTCCCCAAACCGCCGTTGGGACGGCGGGGTTTCGACGCGGGTCGGGTCGACGCGATGCTCGAAGCGATCGCAGGCAGGATCGACGAACTCTAGACGCAGTCCGAGCAGATCTGCTGGCGGTCGGTCTGCAGGGCGAGGCGGTTGCGGTGCTGCACCAGGAAGCACCGCGAGCACGTGAACTCGTCGGCCTGCTTGGGGACGACGCGCACGGTGAGTTCCTCGCCCGACAGGTCGGCGCCGGGAAGGTCGAACAGATCGTCGTCCTCGCCGTCGTCCACGTCGAGCACGGCTGTCGCGGCGTCGTTTCGACGTCCGGCGAGTGCTTCCAGGGACTCGTCGGCGACGTCGTCGGTCTCGGTCTTGCGTGGGGCGTCGTAGTCGGTGGCCAATGCAGTTCCCTTCGTTCTGGTCCGGCGCCACGTCAACGTCGGCGGGGGTGTGGATGTTCCCGAATACCCCGGCCGGAAACACGGGATCAGCAGGCAGGCATTTAGAGCGTGACGGCGTCGCCGAGGAGTCGGCGCGGCGGCACGAATTCGACCGGCTCGGCCGCTCAGACGGGCCAGTTCTCCAACCGGTGGGCGGCGTCGAAGAACATCCACTCGTAGCGGGCGGTGGTGACGAAGTGGGCGCGCGCCGCGGCCTCATCGGCTGCGGTGAGCGTCGGGCCGACGCGATCGGTCACCGCCAGCACCTCGTCGACGGTGGCCGCGTACTCCTCGCCGGAGTAGCCGTCGATCCACAGCTGGTATCTGGGGTCGGACGAACCGCGCTCGGCGAGCGCCGTTCCGACGCGGGCGTAGATCCAGTAGCAGGGCAGTATCGCCGCGAGCCCGTCGGCGAAGGTGCCGCCGTAGGCCGTCGCCACCAGGTAGCTGGTGTAGGCGCGGGTGGTGGGCAGGACGGGTGAGCGGGCCAAGAGGTCGGCGTCGAGCCCGAGCTGGGGGAGCAGTGAGTCGTGCAGCTGGAGTTCGACGTCGAAGACCTCCGCGGCGTGCCGGGCGAACGTCGCGGTATCGGCGAGCGTGGGGGCCTTCGCGCCGACGATCGCCAGCGCGCGGGCGTAGTCACGCAGGTAGTGGACGTCCTGCGCGACGTACTGCGCGAAGGCTCGCTCGTCGAGGGTGCCGTCGGTCAGACCCGTGACGAACGGGTGGGCCAGGATGGCGGCGAACGTCGGTTCGATCTCGCGCCACAGGCGCTGCGACCAGGTCGGTTCGGTCTGTGCATGCACGCATCGCATCCTGCCACGCCGCACTCTCCCCGGGATACGTGAAATCGCAACTGGGTGAACGTGATTGGCAACACACATTCATGATCACCGTTCGGTCACGGTCTGACCAAGAATCCGCTCGGCACGCCGTTATTGACGACGGAGATGGCACGATGTGGTGTGGAAGTGACAGAAGTGAAGAGCGTGACTTCGCCGGCGGCCCGCCGAAACGGGGTCCCGACCGGTGCCGACCGCACGAACGAGAAAGACCGATGAGACTCACCAGGGCATTCGCAGCGATCACCGCCTTCGCCGTCAGCATGACCGTGCTGGTCGCGACACCCGGCCTGGCCGGCGCCGACGCGACGTCGGCACAGCGTCAGCAGGCCATTCAGTACGTGATCAAGCGCGCAATGTCGCAGCAGGGCGTGCCGTTCACCTACGGCGGCGGTGACGTCAACGGCCCCTCGCTGCCGCCGGTGAGTACGGAGCGCCTGCAGCAGCCCGAACAGTCCGCGACGGGCCTGGCCGCGGCCAATCCCGACCCGCTGTTCCCCGGCCTCGTCACCCCGGCGGCACCCAGCGTGCCGGTGGCACCGCGGGTCCCAGGTTTCGACGCGTCCGGCCTGATCGTATACGCCTTCGCCGGCGCGGGCATCAAGATGCCGCGCTCGTCGGGCGAGCAGTACAAGGTCGGTCGCAAGATCCTCCCGTCGGAGGCGTTGCCGGGCGATCTGCTGTTCTACGGACCCGACGGCACGCAGAGCGTGTCGATGTTCATCGGCAACGGCCAGATGGTGGGCGTGAGCGATACCGCCGTCGCAGTGTCTCCGGTCCGCACCACCGACATGGCGCCGTACCTCTCCCGCGTGATCGAGTGGTGACGGCGCGCGGCGCCTGACCAACCGACCGATCTTGGCCACCCTGGCCGACCGCGGAACCGCCGCGCTTGGCAGACTGTCCGCATGGCACAGATAACCTTGCGCGGAAACCCCATCAACACCGTCGGTGAACTGCCCGCGGTCGGCAGTCCTGCGCCGAGCTTCACGCTGACCGGCACCGATCTGGGCGAGGTCACCAGTGACCAGTTCAGTGGCAAGCCCTTCGTGCTCAACGTCTTCCCGTCGGTCGACACGCCCGTCTGCTCCAGCAGCGTCCGGGCCTTCAACGAGCGGGCCGCCTCCTCGGGTACCGCCGTGCTGTGCGTGTCCAAGGACCTGCCGTTCGCGCAGAAGCGGTTCTGCGGCGCCGAGGGCATCGAGAACGTCACCACGGCATCGGCCTTCCGCGACTCGTTCGGCGAGGACTACGGCATCACCATCACCGACGGCCCGATGGCGGGCCTGCTGGGCCGTGCGGTCATCGTGGTGGGCGCGGACGGCAACGTCGCGTACACCGAACTGGTGCCCGAGATCGGCCAGGAGCCCGACTACGACGCAGCGGTCGCAGCAGCAGGCTGACGCCTAGACTGAAGACCATGGATCGCGTTGTGAGCCATGGTCATTCGGTTGGTTCCTCGGACCGTCCCGGGTTGCTGCGGATCGAGGACTGCCTCGACGCACGGGGACGTGTGGTGCTTCCGCCCGGGGTCAACCTGATCTCGCTGATCGAGCGCAACATCGACAACGTCGGCGACGGCGTGGCATACCGGTACCTGGACCACACCGGGTCCGCCGGTGTGCGCGCCGTCGAGGTGACCTGGGCGCAGCTCGGCACGCGCCTGCGTGCCATCGGAGCCGCGATCCAACGCGTTGCCCGCACCGGGGAACGCGTGGCGATACTCGCGCCGCAGGGGCTCGACTACGTCGCCGGGTTCTTCGCGGCCATCAAGGCGGGGACGATCGCCGTCCCGCTGTTCGCCCCCGAATTGCAGGGCCACGCCGAGCGTTTGGAGACGGCGTTCGCCGATGCGCTGCCCACCGCGGTGCTGACGACGGCGTCCGCGCTCGGATCGGTCGAGGACTTCCTCGGACGATTGCCTACGGCACGACGACCGGCAGTGGTCGTCATCGACGAGGTCGCGGACTCCGAAGGAGATCGGTTCACGGCGGTCGAGATCGACGTCGAGGCGGTCTCGCACCTGCAGTTCACCTCCGGCTCGACGCGTCCACCCGTCGGCGTCGAGGTGACCCACCGCGCGGTGGGCACCAACCTGATCCAGATGATCCTGTCCATCGATCTGCTGGACCGAAACACCCACGGCGTCAGTTGGTTGCCGCTGTACCACGACATGGGGCTGTCGATGATCGGCTTCCCCGCGGTCTACGGTGGCCACTCGACCCTGCTCTCACCCACGGCGTTCGTCCGTCGGCCCGAGCGTTGGATCGAGGCGTTGTCGGAGGAATCCCGGCACGGGCGGGTCGTCACGGCGGCGCCGAACTTCGCCTACGAGTGGACGGCAGCACGCGGCAAGCTTCCGCCGGAGGCGGACGTCGATCTGACGAACGTCGTGATGATCATCGGATCCGAGCCGGTCAGCATGTCGGCGATCACGGCCTTCCAGACCGAGTTCGAGCCACGTGGGTTGTCGCCGAACGCAATCAAGCCGTCCTACGGGATCGCCGAGGCAACGCTGTTCGTCTCGACGGTGGCGCCGGACGTGCCGCCGACCGTGGTGCACTTCGACCGCACCGAACTGACGCTCGACCGGGCGGTGCTGGTCGCCGCCGACGACCCTGGCGCGGTACCCCAGGTGGCCTGCGGCCAGATCGCCCGCAGTCAGTGGTGCATCATCGTCGACCCGCAGAGCGCGGCGGAACTCCCCGACGGCAGCGTGGGTGAGATCTGGCTGCACGGTGACAACGTGGGCCGCGGCTACTGGGGCCGCCCGGAGGAGACCCGACAGGCGTTCACCGCCAGGCCGTCATCCCGGCTGACGGCCGGCAGTCACGCCGAGGGGGTGCCGGACGACGAAACCTGGTTGCGCACCGGCGATCTCGGCTACCGCCTCGACGGGGAACTCTACGTCACCGGCCGGCTGGCCGACATCCTGGCGGTCGACGGCCGCCACCACTACCCCCAGGACGTCGAGGCCACCGTCGCCGACGCCACCGAACTGGTCCGGCGCGGCTACGCATCGGCCTTCACCGTGCCCGCCGACGACGCCGCCGGCGTGCGCGTGGTCGTCGTGGCCGAACGGGCGGCGCGCACGAGTCGGGTCGACCCCGAGCCGTCTGCCGAGGCCATCCGGTCCGCCGTCGCCGAACGACACGACCTGACGGTGGCCGACGTGCGGTTCGTCTCGGCAGGCACCATTCCGCGCACCACGAGCGGCAAGTTGGCCCGTTATGCCTGCCGCGCCGAGTATCTCGCCGGGACCTTCGACGGCTGACCCGTCTACACCTGACCGTGGCGCGGGGGCCGCGTGCCCGACAGGGCGTAGCGGCCGATGTGCTGCAGCTTCCACCGGGTGGCGTCGTGCAGCGTGTGGGTCCGGGCATCGCGCCAGTACCGCGACAGGTTCGCCGACGCCGACGCGCTGCGCGTGCCACCGAGGTCGAACAGCGTGCTCGACGCCTCGAGCGCCGCGCGCACCGCCGCCACCTTGGCGACGGCAACGGCGACCGATGCCGCCGCGGTGCTGTCCTCGGTGACGTCGGCACGCGCACGGTCCACTTCACGGGCCGCCTCGGCCAGCAGCGCGCGAGCAGCCCGCACCGTGACCACGAGGTCGCCGGCGACCTGGATCAGCGTCGGATCCTCCGCGGCAGCGGGGACGTCGGCCTCGAAGTGCGGCCGCGCCTTGGCGGTCTGGCGCACGCCTTCGGCCAGCGCCCCGGTGGCGATGCCGACGTCGATCGCGGTGTGCAGCAGCTGAGCGTGCGCGCCGTAGGTTGATGGGCCGTCGAAGATCGGCGAGAACGGCACCACGTGCTCGGCGGGAACGCGCACGGAGTCGAGCGTCACCGTGCCCGAGGCCGTGGTGCGCTGGCCGAGGCCGTCCCAGTCGTCGACCAGCTCGACACCGGCCGCGTCACGCGGGATGAACGCCAACGCCTTTGGAGTCGAGGCGTCCGGCGTCTGGCCCTCCTCGGCCAGGGACGCGCGGACGATCAGCCAATCGGCGAACAACGAACCCGTCGCGTAGAACTTGCGGCCCGACAGGACGAAGCCGCCTGCGTCGTCGGACGCGAGCGTGGTGCCGTCCACGTTGACCGGGTGCGGGCCGCGTTCGGTCTGGGCGTTGGCGAACAGCGCCCCGTCGCGGACCAGGCCGAAGAAGAAGCCTTGCTGCGACGGGCTGCCCTGCGCCCGCAGCGCCTCCAGGAACGTGTAGTGCGAGTGCGGGATCTGGGCCAGTGACGGGTCCGCGTGAGCGATGATCCGAAACACCTCGGCTACGACCGTCGCGGGCAGATCGGGGCCGCCAAACCGGACGGGCACCGACAGCGCGAGCAGCCCACTCCGCTTGAGTGCGACGACTTCGTCGTGGGGGAGGAGGCGGCCGGCGTCACGGTCACCCGCACCCGAAGCGAAGTCGGCAGCCAGGTCTTCGGCCACCGCCAACGCGTCGTGGTCGGTCAGGGAACCTGCCTCGCGGGCAGGGGCGTTCACCGCGCCGAGCCGACGAACGGGATCGAGGCGGGGGCGGCATCGGAGTGACCGCCGTCGAACAGTCCGCGCTGCCGCAGGACGGGGACGACGCCCTCGCCGAACCAGTACAGCTCCTCCAGGTGCGGGTAGCCGGAGAAGATGAACTCGTCGATGCCGATCTCGGCGTACTCCGCGATGCGGTCTGCGACGTCGGTGTGGCTGCCCACCAATGCCGTTCCCGCACCGCCACGCACCAGGCCGACACCGGCCCACAGGTTCGGCGCGATCTCGAGGCTGCGGGCATCGTTCCACGACCCGTCGGCCCGGCTCGACTCGTGCAGGGCGAGCATGCGGCGTTGTCCCTCCGACTGGCTCCGGCTGAGCCCAGCCTGCGCGTTGCGCACCGTATCCTCGTCGAGGGCGTCGATCAGCTTGCCGGCCTGCACCCAGGCCTCGTCGGCGGTGTCGCGCGAGATCGTGTGCAGCCGAATGCCGAATCGCACGGTGCGGCCCTCGTTCGCGGCCTCCTTGCGGATCCACTCGATCTTCTCGCGGACGGCTTCGGGCGGCTCGCCCCACGTCAGGTAGACGTCGGCATGCCGAGCCGCGACCGGGCCCGCCGCCTTCGAACTGCCCCCGAAGTACAGCGGCGGCACCGGGTTCGGCAACGTCGCGAGCGACGCTTCCTCCACCTTGATGTGCGTGCCGTCGGCGGTGACGGTCTCACCGGCCCACAATCTGCGCACGACGTCGAGGAACTCGTCGCAGCGCTCGTACCGGGCGTCCTTGTCCAGGTGATCGCCGAACGCACGCTGTTCGTGCGCCTCACCGCCCACCACGACGTTGAGCAGGATGCGGCCCGGCGCGTGGCGGGCGAAGGTCGCGGCCATCTGCGCGGAGAGAGTCGGGCTGACCAGCCCGGGCCGGAAGGCCACCAGGAACGCCAGCGACGTCGTCTCGCGAGCGAGCAGCGCCGCGGTGACGAACGCGTCCTCGCACCAGGCACCCGTCGGGATGAGCGCCCCGGTGAAGCCGAACGTCTCGGCGGCCCGCACGATCGACGCCAGGTAGTCGATCGACGCGTCGCGGTCGCTGTGCGCGACGCCGGCCGGGGTGCCGTGACCACCGCCGACGATCAGCCGGCTGTCACCGTAGGTGGGCAGGAACCAATGCAGTTTCACGGACACGGGAAAATCCTATCGACCAGAAGTGGGTTGCGAGGCGACGGACGCAGACGAGGACGGCACCGTCGACGGTCGCTCGATGATGGTGGATCGGGGACCGCCGACGCGGTAGCTCGCACCCCGGTGCTCGTCGGGCAGTCGATCACCCCGCCCGAACAGCTTGTTGCGCAACGACCCTGGCGCGTACTCCTCCTGGTAGGCGCCGCGTTCTGTGAGCACGGGCACCACGTGGTCGATGAAGTCGGCGAACGATCCCGGGGTGACCGCGTAGGCCAGGTTGAAGCCGTCGACGTCCGTCTCGTCGACCCACTCCTGCAGCACGTCGGCGACCCGGGTGCCCGAGCCGACGATCAGCGGCCCCATGCCGCCGATCTTGCCCCACGTGGCGATGTCGTCGACGGCCCATTCGCCGCCGTCGGGATCGGCGGACTGGAAGGCCTTGACCGCAGACAGTATGGCGTTCGAGTCGACGTCGGCGATCGGTTCGTCACGCCCGTACCGGGACAGGTCGACGCCCATCCACCCGGACATGAAGACCAGCGCGCCCTCCGGGTCGCCGTAGGACAGGTACTCCGCGTGCTTGGCGCGGGCCTGCTCCTCGGTGGCCGCGGTGATCACGGTGGACAGGTTGAAGATCTTCGCCGAGTACGGATCACGGCCTGCGAGTTCGAGTTCGCGACGGATCGTGTCGACGGTCTCCCGCAGGATCGCCTTGGTGGGTGCGGCCGTGAAGATCGCCTCGGCGTTCTCGGCCGCGAAGCGGACCCCGCGCGGTGACGACCCGGCCTGGAAGATCACCGGGGTGCGTTGAGGCGACGGCTCGGACAGGTGGATGCCTGGCACGCTGAAGTGCTCACCCTGGTGCCCGATGTGGTGCACCTTGTCCGGGTCGGTGAAGACGCCACGCTCGCGGTCGCGGATCACCGCGTCGTCCTCCCAGGAGCCCTCCCACAGCTTGTAGAGCACCTCGAGGTACTCGTCGGCGTGGTCGTAGCGCGCGTCGTGGGCGGGCTGGTCGGTCTGCCCCATGTTGCGTGCGGCCGCGGGAAGGTAACCGGTGACGACGTTCCAGCCGACCCGGCCCTTGGTGAGGTGGTCGAGGGTGGAGACGCGGCGGGCGAAGGGATACGGGTGCTCGAAACCGGTTCCCGTGGTGATGCCGAACCCGAGGTGCTCGGTGACCAGCGCCATGGCGGACACCAGCAGCAGGGGGTCGTTCACCGGGATCTGGGCGGCTTGGCGGATCGCGGCTTCGTCGTTGGCGCCGTAGATGTCGTAGGTGCCGAGGACGTCGGCGATGAACAGTCCGTCGAACCTGCCGCGCTCGAGCAGCCGGGCCAGATCGGCCCAGTACGCGAGGTCCTTGTACTCGGCGGACCTGTCGTCCGGATGTCGCCACAGACCCGGGGACTGGTGGGCGACGCAGTTCATGTCGAAGGCGTTGAAGCGAATGGTGCGAGTCACCGGCGTGATCTTCGCCGCCGCGCGGATCGGGCGCACTGCTTCCACTCGTGACGATTCTGAACCGGCGCGGGGGGCGGCGTGGCGGGCTGGGGCGACCCCAAGGTTTGCGTAAGGTCGCAGCGCGGGTAAATGGGTGCACCGGTCGGCTGAAGTCGGAGGATGGATGACGGTTGCGGGGGGACACTAGGCGAGTCGGCGAGAGGACGTTCGGTGAGTGGTGAGCAGGCGAGCCGACCTGTCCCGACCGCAGCAGACTCGTCGGTGTTCGATGCCGATCCCATCGTTGGTGCGGACCTCGCGAAGGTCGACTGGTCGGCCACGCCGCTCGGACCGCCATCGGAGTGGCCGCAGAGCTTGCTGACGGCCGTCAGCATCCTGCTGTCGTCGCGGTTCTCGATGTGGATGGCATGGGGTCCGGACCTGACCTTCTTCTGCAACGACGCCTACCGACGTGACACGCTGGCCAGCAAGTACCCCTGGGCGCTCGGGCGCCCCGCACGCGAAGTGTGGGCGGAGATCTGGAACGACATCGGTCCGCGGATCGAGCGGGTGCTCACGACGGGGGTGGCCACCTGGGACGTCGCCCTGCTGCTGTTCGTCGAGCGATCCGGATACCCCGAGGAGAGCTACCACACCTTCTCCTACAGTCCACTGCGAGACGACTCGGGCGACGTGGTCGGCATGCTCTGCGTGGTCAGCGAGGACACCCAGCGGGTGATCAGTGAGCGGAGGATGTCGACCCTGCGCGACCTCGGCTCCGACCCGAGCGTGCTTCCGTCGGAGGACCAGATTCTCACCGCCGCTTCGGCGCAACTCACCAGGAATCTCCGCGACCTGCCGTTCACTCTGACCTACCTCTTCGACGACGACGGCACCACCCACCTCGCGGCCGCCAGTGGCATCGAGCGAGACCACCCCGTCGCCCCGACGGTGCTACCCGCCGACGGAACGTCGACGTGGCCGAGCGCCGCGGCCCGACGCGGCGAGTCGGTGCTGGTCGACTTCCAGGGGCAGCGCTTCGCCGATCTACCCGTCGGAGACTGGTCGCAGCCACCCACTCAGGCACTGGTGGTGCCGCTGATTCAGCAGGGCGCATCGCCGTGCGGTTTCCTGGTGGCCGGCTTGAACCGGTTCCGGCCCCTGGACGACGCCTACCGAGGCTTCGTCGACCTGGTGGCCGCGCACTTGGCGGCGGAGATCGGCAGTGCCAGAAGCTATCGGGCTCAGCAGCGACGCGCCGAGGAACTCGCCGAACTCGACCGCGCCAAGACGACGTTCTTCTCCAACATCAGCCACGAGTTCCGCACCCCGCTCACGCTGATCCTCGCTCCCGTCGCAGACCTGCGCAGCAGAGTCGACGGCGTGGACGACCGTACCCGCGCCGAGTTGGACGTGGTGCACCGCAACGGGTTACGGCTCGCGAAGCTCGTCAACACGCTGCTCGACTTCTCCCGCATCGAGGCAGGCCGCATGCAGGCCTCGTATGAACCCGTCGATCTGTCCGCCGTCACCGCCGAACTCGCGAGCGTGTTCCGCTCGGCGGTGGACCGGGCCGGGCTCGATCTGGTGGTCGAGTGTGCACCACTGGACGAGCCCGTCTACCTGGACTCGGACATGTGGGAGAAGGTCGTCCTGAACCTGCTCTCGAACGCGCTGAAGTTCACGTTCGACGGGTCCATCTCGGTCCGGGTGTCCCAAGACGTGGACGCGGCGGTGGTCACCGTTGCCGACACGGGTGTCGGTGTGCCTGCGAACGAGATGCCGCGGCTGTTCGAACGGTTCCATCGAATCGAGAATGCGCGCAGCAGGTCTCACGAGGGAAGCGGTATCGGCCTCGCCCTGGTGAAGGAACTAGTCGGTCTGCATGGCGGGACCATCGCCGCGCGCAGTGCCGAGGGCGCCGGCACGTCGTTCACGATCCGTCTGCCGTTCGGCGCCGCCCACCTGCCTGCCGAGTTCGTGGGTTCGGCGGCCGGAGGCCGTCCGACCTCGGCCATCGCCGATCCCTACGTGCAGGAGGCGTTGCGATGGTTGCCCGCCGATGCCGACTCGCACGATGCGCAGACCGGGGAACAACTCTCGCTCGACGGCGCGGTCACGGCGACGTCGACGGCCAGGGTGCCCGCGCGGGTACTCGTCGCCGACGACAACTCGGACATGCGGGAGTACCTGACCCGTCTGCTGCGCACCGCCGGCTACGAGGTGGAGCCTGTGGTCGACGGACAGCAGGCGCTCGAGAAGATCCGTGCGTCCCTACCGGATCTGGTGATCAGCGACGTCATGATGCCGCGCCTGGACGGCCTGTCACTGGTCGCTGCGTTGCGGACCGACCCGCGCACTGCGGCGGTCCCCGTCGTGCTGCTGTCCGCACGCGCCGGGCAGGAGGAGTCGATCGAGGGACTCGAGGCGGGGGCCGACGACTACCTGGTGAAGCCGTTCGCCGCGGCGGAACTCCTTGCCCGCGTCCGCGGCAACGTCGAACTGGCCAGGTTGCGCAACCACCACGCCCGTTGGCGGACGGCCCTGGTCGACGCGATGCAGGAGGCCTTCTTCGTCTGCGACGAAGAGGGCACCGTCATCGAGATCAACGCAGCGTTCACCGAAGTACTCGGTTACGGCCCGGAGGGTCTGCCGTACCCGGCCGTGCACCCGTGGTGGCCGGACGAGGCGACCGACCCCGAGGCGTACCGCGAGGTCGCCGAATCGTTCGGCGGGCTGATGGGTCAGGCGCACGGCACCTACACGGTGCCCGTGACCCACCGGGATGGGCACCGGCTGTGGGTGACGTTCAGCTTCAGCCACGCCGCCGACCCCGAGACCGGGCGTCGGGTGATGGTCGGAACGCTGCGCGATGCGACGGCCGAGCACTACACCGTTCAGCGCCAGACGGCGCTGGCCGAACTGAATCGGGTTCTGTCACAGGCCGATACCGTCGGCGAGGCGCTGCGTGCGACGACCGAGGAACTGCGCAGGGTCTGGCGGGCGCACCGCGTTCTGGCCATCACGTTCCGCAGCCAGGGCGCTCTGCCCGATGACGCGCAGACCATCGTCGCAGGTGCCCCGGCCGGATGGAACGACCTCACCGCCCAGGCCCGTGAGGCCGTCCGCACGCTCGCCGACGGCGACTTACTGGTCACGCGGACCGATCACCCAGGGTCGGCGGGCATCGCCCTGCAGCACCCCCGCGGCGTTCTGGTCCTGTGGATCGAGTTGATCGAGCAGCGGCCGTTCACGCCGGAGGATCAGACGTTGCTCACCGTGCTCGCCGGACGGTTGGGGCAGGGATTGCAGCGCGTGAACCAACTCGACCAGCAGCGGGAAACCGCTCTGGCGCTGCAGCATTCGATCCTGGGTCCGGCCAACCTGCCAGAGGGTTTCGCGGTGCGGTATCAACCCGCCACGCGGCCGCTGCAGGTCGGTGGCGACTGGTACGACGTGGTCGATCTCGACGACGGCCGGATCGCCCTCGTCGTCGGCGACTGCGTCGGCCATGGCCTGGCCGCAGCCGCCGTGATGGGCCAGTTGCGCAGTGCGTGCCGCGCACTGCTGCTCGAAAAACCCAGTCCGCGTGCGGCGTTGGCAGCGCTCGACCGCTTCGCAGCCCGCCTGCCCGGTGCGGTCTGTACGACCGCGTTCTGCGCGGTACTCGACACCTCGACCGGCGAACTGGTGTACTCCAGCGCCGGGCACCCGCCCCCCATCCTCGTGAACGCCGACCGCACGACGCGGGTGCTCGAAGACGGTCACACGATCCCGCTGGGCATCCGACCCGACCGCGAGCGGCCGGAGGCTCGCACGATCATCCCGCCACGCGGCACCCTGCTGCTCTACACCGATGGCTTGGTGGAACGGCGGCAGGATTCCCTGGACCAGGGCATCGCACGCGCCACCGAACTCGTCTCCGGGGGTAGTGCGTCGACGCTCGACGCCCTCGCGACCAACGTGATGTCGACCCTGACGCCGCCCGACGGCTATCAGGACGACGTCGCTCTGCTGCTCTACCGGCAGCCCGCGCCGCTACGCGTGGAGATCCCACCGCACGTCAGCCATCTGGCAGCGACCCGAAACGCGTTGCGCGACTGGTTGGGACGGGCCGGCCTGGCGGACGAACAGGTGCAGGGGCTGCTGGTGGCGGCGGGCGAAGCCGTGGCCAACGCCATCGAACACGGTCATCGGGACAGCACCGACGGCGTCATCACGATCGCAGCTTCCGCGTTGGTGGACCGGTTGGAGCTGACGGTGGTCGACAGGGGCGCCTGGAAGACGGAACGCACCGTCCCCGACTCGAGCCGGGGACGGGGGATAGCGCTCATGCGGGCCCTCGTCGACGAAGTCACCATCGACCACGAACCCACGGGGACGACGGTCTCCTTCCACACGAGGATTGCGTCATGACCACTCCGCTGACCGTCGACACCCGGGGACGCGGGGACGGCACCTACGTCGTCGTCGCGGCGGGTGAGATCGACCTGAGCAACGTGAAGTCGTTCGCCGAGGCACTCGACGCGGCGATCGAGGCCGCACGGTCCGAGACGGTGGCGGTCGACCTCGGCGCGGTCGACTACCTCGACAGCGGTGCGATCAACGCCCTGTTCGCCCACGCGGGCCGGATAGCGGTGGTGGCGAATCCGATTCTGCTGCCGGTCCTCAACGTCAGCGGGCTGACCGAACTGGTACCCGTCGAGCCCACGCGCTGACCGACCCCGTGGCGCACCCGCGCCGTCATTCCATCGCCATGTCCCAGAAGCCGACCTCGAGTGAGAGCACCTCGGCCAGCACGTCGTCCCGGCCCTGCGGCGAGGCCAGCCGGCCGAGGGCGTCGACGTAGTCCGCGAAGCCGGGATGGGTCCAGTGCTCGGTGAACTCTGCGAACGGTGAGGACTCCGACGACGCGGTCGTCCACGCCATCAGGTAGACGCGCTCCAGCGCCCACAGTGCCGTGATCGCGTCGTCGAACGGCGCGGTGTCGAGGCGCCGGAGCGAATCGCGGTAGGCCAGCGTCGCGGGTAGGCGTTCCACGTCGAGGTCGATGCCGCGGCGGGTGGCCTGCGCGTCGAACCAGTCGAGTTCGTCGACGAGAGCGACGCAGCCACCCGCCAGGGCCGACTGGGCGCCACGAGGCGCACGTGCGAGGAGTCGGGCCTGGAACGTCAGCAGATCGGTGACGAACAGGACGTCCTGGGCGAGCCAGCGGTCGAATGCGGCGTCGGCTATCGCGCCGTCGCGCACGGCATGCAGGAACGGGTGTTGGGTGGCGGCAGTCCATAGGTCGTCGAGCACCTCACCGACCCTATCGCCGAGGCCGCAGCCCGCGGTCACCGCCGTGCCAGGAGCCAGGCCCGTCCGTCGCGTTCCCCGGAGGCCAGGACGTCGAGGTGGGCGAAGGCGCGGTCCAGTTCGCCGGCTGCGACGCGGAACCTGCCGGTGTACCCACCCACCTCGCTGAGTGCGCTCGCAGCCAGCAGACCGCCCGGGGTGAGACGCGCGGTGATCGCGGCGTCGAGGCGGGCGTTGCGGAAGGCCAGGCAGAGGATGACGTCCGCCATCGGCCCGGCAGGCAGCCCCTCGTCGAGGTCGGCGACCTCGAAACGGCACCGTTCCGCGACACCTGCGGCGGCGGCGAGTTCGATGGCGCGGCGTACCGCTACGGGCGAGACGTCGACGCCGAGCACGTCCATGCCCCGACTCGCCAGCCAGACCGCCGCCGCGCCGTCACCGCACGCGACGTCCAGCGCCGAACCGGCCGAGGGGAACTGCGCGACGAAGGGCCGGAACGCCTCCGGCAGCCCGATCGAATCCGTTGTCGCCGCTGGCCTTTCGGCATAGCGGGCGTCCCAGCGGGCGCGGTCGTCGTCGGACACCTCTGATCACGCCAAGGCGTCGTCGAGCACCATGGCCCGCAACGTCCGACGGTCCAGCTTGCCGCTGGCGAGCGTCGGGATGCGGTCGGCGGTAGTGATCACCCACCTGGTGGGGACCTTGTACGCCGAGAGCCGGATGCGAACGCGTTCGGTGAGTGCGTCCACGTCGACGTCCTCGCCGGCGGGCACGACGACGGCGCATACCTCCTCACCGCGCTCGGGATGCTCGAGACCGACGACCACGCACTGGGTCACGTCGGCGAAGTCGTTGACCACGGCTTCGACTTCCAGCGGTGAGACGTTCGCTCCGCCCGACTTGATCAGCTCACTGGTGCGTCCGACGTAGAACAGTCGAGGGTCTCCCTCGCGGCGGTAGACGCGGTCGCCGGTGTGGTACCACCCGTCCGGGTCGAACGTGTCGGCCCGCTCGCGCTTGTTGTACCCCGCCATGACGCCGACGCCCCGGATGAGGAGTTCGCCGGTCGTGCCGTCGGGCACGGCACGTCCGTCCTCGTCGACGACGGCGATCTCGGTGCAGGAGAAGCCGCCGGCGGTCTCGGACATGGTGCGGTGCGCCGGGAATCCGTCGGGAACGTCGGTCATCGCGATGTCGACCGGCCCGTCGCGCAGCATGGGTGCGCTGTCGAGGTCGCGGGTGGCGAAGCTCGGATGGTCGCGCAGCCGCTGGGTGAAGGCCGGCCACCCCACGATGCCCGTGGCCCGTTCGCGCTCGATCAGGTCGAGAGCGGCCTCGGCGTCGAGCCGCGGCAGCACCAGCAGCGTGATCGGTTCGTGCAGTGCGCCCGTGGTCGCGAGCAGCCCGCCGATCCAGAAGAACGGCATGGCACACAGGATCCGCGCGTCGCCCGTGGATCCGGTGACGGCCCGGATGGCTACCGGCCAGGTCGAGGTCTGCCGGATCAGGGTGCCGTGGGTGTGCAGCACGCCCTTCGGGTCGGCGGTGGATCCGGAGGTGTGCACCATGACGGCGAGGTCGGCCGGCGTCACCTCTCGCTCCACGCTCCTGAGCACCTCCTCGGGCACCAGCAGGTCGTCCGTCGTGTCCCAGCGGGTCGCCCACCTCCGGTCCGACGCGTCGACGAGCACCACCGCGCGCAGGTACGGCGCGTCGGCCATGGCGATCCGGTTGGCGCGTTGGCCGGTGAGGTGGGGGAACGCCGCCTCGAGGCGCTCGGCGACGTCGATGTGCAGCACCCGGGCGGGGGCGACGAGGAGGCCGATGTCGCCGAGGCGCACGACCTTGGCGATCTCGGCCGGCGTGTAGAGCGTGCTCAGCGGCACCACCACGGCGCCGATGCGCGACGCGGCCAGCCACCAGACCACCCACTCGGCACCGTTGGGGAAGAACAGGCCGACGCGCGCACCCTTGCCGACTCCGGTGGCGAGCAGTCGGCGCGCCACATCGGCCGACCGTCGCTCGGCCTCGCGGTAGGTGAGCCGGTCGGTCGGGGTGACCACGTACTCCACGTCGCCGGACTCGCGGGCCCGGCGGGCGAGGACGTCGGAAACCGTCGGACGGAGGTCTGTCACGTTCGCATCCTCTCCCACGCCGTCGCCGCATCGGTCGCGAACGACTCCCGCGCACGCCTCGCGTCGGCATTCCCACCGAAACCACTCGGGCGTTGGGTAGCGTCGCGGCGTGCCAGAAACGTTGAATCGCCAGGTGGTGTTGCGGCGCAGGCCGACCGGTCTGGTGGCTCCCGAGGACACCGAACTCGTGTCCTCTCCGATGCCCGAGCCCACCGAAGGCGAGGCGCTGCTTCGCAACACCTACGTCGGCATCGACGCAGCCGTCCGCACGTGGCTCAACGATCAGCCCGGCTATCTGCCGCCGGTTCAGCTCGGTGAGGTGATCCGGGCTGCCGGCATCGGCGAGGTCGTGGCGTCGAAGTGCGATGCCTTCGCGGTCGGCGACATCGTGACGACGCTGTCGGGCTTTCAGGAGTACACCCTGATCCGCGACGACCTGTTCTCCACGCCGATGCCGGGGCTGAACGATCAGTTGGCGATCATGTCGGTCTACGGGCCGACGGGCGCGACGGCGTACTTCGGGATGATGGACATCGGCAAGCCCACGCAGGGGGAGACGGTCGTGGTGTCGGCGGCGGCGGGCGCGACGGGCTCGATCGCCGGGCAGATCGCGATGGTCCACGGCGCGCGGGTCGTCGGCATCGCCGGTGGACCCGAGAAGTGCCGTGCGGCAATCGAATCCTTCGGTTTCGACGCGTGCATCGACTACCGCGGCGGCGACGTCGCCGCGGAACTCAAGCGCCACTGCCCGAAGGGCATCGACGTCTACTTCGACAATGTCGGCGGGCCGATCCTCGACGCGGTGCTCGGGCGTTTGGCCCGCAACGCGCGGGTGGTGCTGTGCGGCGTCATCTCCAGTTACCTCGACGGCGACCACCCGGGCCCGGCGAACTACGTCAATCTGCTGGCCAAGACCGCCACGATGCAGGGCTTCAACGCGCTCGACCAGTGGGGCCGGTTCGACGAGGCGTTCGCCTGCCTGCACAGGTGGGAGCGCGACGGCCTGCTCAAGCACCGGCAGACCATCTTCAAGGGCGTGGAGTCGTGCGTCGACGCGCTCAACGGCCTGTTCACCGGTGCGAACATCGGCAAGATGCTCGTCGAGGTCAGCCCGCCGACCACTGGCGGCTAGGAGGACCGCCGTGGCCGATTCACGTCCTGACCGCCCGCTGATCGTCGACCCGTCGCGGGTCGACGACACCACCGGCGAACCGGCGGATCGATTCTGCGCCTTGGCATCGCTGCGCTACGACGACACCGATGCGCCGCCCCGATGGCGGGCTGCCGGCGATCTCCTGGCTGCACATCCCGACGTGGTGCGTCAGCACGTGTGGGCCGCCTCGACGGCGGCCGACGTGAATGCGCTCCAGGAGCACCTCGTGAACGCCGCGGTCGCCGACGCGGCCGGAGGGCCGTTCGGCTGGACGCCGCTGATGTACCTGGCGTACTCGCGTGTTCCCCCGTCGGGCGAAGGCGCCGACGTCGTGACCGCGGCGACGATGCTGCTGGATGCCGGCGCCGACCCGAATGCGGGTTACCTGTGGCGCGGCATGACGCCGCCGTTCACCGTTCTGACGGGCGTCTTCGGCGAGGGGGAGCAGGGGCCGCGCAGGCAACCCAGACATCCCCGCGCCACGGAGCTGGCGACGCTGCTGCTTCGACGCGGCGCTCACCCGGTCGACCAGCAGACGCTCTACAACCGGATGTTCCGCGCCGACGATTCACATCTCGAGTTGCTGTTCGCGCACGGACTGGCCGCGGCCGGGCCGAGCCCCTGGGAACGCCTCCTGGGCAACGCGATGGAATCGCGCGCCGACATGTGGAGTCGGCAGGTGCAGTGGGCCGCCGAGCACGGTTTCAGTAAACGGCTGGCACTGCTCGATCGGCACGGCATCGACGTCTCCGGCGTCGACCTCGTCGAACCGACCGCACCGACGGACCCGAACGCACGCGACCACGACGGCGCGACACCCCTGCACCACGCTGCCTGGGACGGCGACCTGACCCGCATCCGGGAGCTGCTGGCCGCAGGAGCCGACCCGACGATCACCGACGGCCGCTTCGGAACGACCCCGCTCGGCTGGGCCGAACATGCGTACCAGACGGAAGCGGCTGAGCTGCTGCGATTTCAGGCCCCTACGTAGTCCGCAAGGTGCTGGCCGGTCAGCGTGTCCCGCTTGGCCACGAGATCGGCAGGGGTGCCCTCGAACACGACGCGTCCGCCGTCGTGGCCAGCGCCAGGCCCGAGGTCGATGATCCAGTCGGCGTGCGCCATCACGGCTTGGTTGTGCTCGATGACGATGACCGACTTCCCGGAGTCGACGAGGCGGTCGAGCAGGGCGAGCAGCCGGTCGACGTCGGCGAGGTGCAGGCCCGACGTCGGCTCGTCGAGGACGTAGACCTCCGGCTTGTCGCGGCCCTTGGCGACCATGTGGGTCGCCAGCTTGAGCCGTTGCCGTTCACCGCCGGACAGCGTGGTCAGCGGCTGACCGAGCGTCAGGTACCCGAGTCCGACGTCGGCGAGACGGTCGAGGATCTCGTGTGCCTTCGGCGTCTTGGCTTCGCCGTCGCCGAAGAACTCGAGCGCCTCGTCGACCGGCATCGCCAACACCTCGCTGATGTCGCGGCCCCCGAAGCGGTACTCCAGTACCGATGCGTCGAAGCGCTTCCCCTCGCAGACGTCGCACGGGGCAGCTACGCCGGCCATGATCGCCAGATCGGTGTAGATGACGCCCGCGCCCTTGCAGTTCGGGCAGGCGCCGTCGGAGTTGGCGCTGAAGAGAGCCGGTTTGACGTCGTTGGCCTTGGCGAACGCCTTGCGAATCGGCTCGAGTAGCCCCGTGTAGGTGGCCGGGTTGCTCCGCCGGGAACCGCGGATCGGGGTCTGGTCGACGGCGACGACGCCATCGACGCCTGCCACGGAGCCGTGAATGAGGGAACTCTTGCCCGAGCCCGCAACTCCGGTGACGACGACCAGGACTCCGAGTGGGATGTCGACGTCGACGTCCTGCAAGTTGTGGGCGTTGGCTCCGCGCACCTGCAGCACCTCGTCGGCGGTACGCACCTCGTCCTTGAGGGCGGCCCGGTCGTCGAGGTGGCGCCCGGTGAGGGTGCCGCTCTTGCGTAGTTCGGCGACGGTTCCCTCGAACACCACCTCACCGCCGTCGCTGCCTGCGCCGGGGCCCAGGTCGACGACGTGGTCGGCGATGGCGATGGCCTCCGGTTCGTGCTCGACGACCAGCACGGTGTTTCCCTTGTCGCGCAAGCGGAGTAGCAGGTCGTTCATCCGGTCGACGTCGTGCGGGTGCAGGCCGATGGTCGGCTCGTCGAAGACGTAGGTGACGTCGGTGAGCGCCGAACCGAGGTGCCGGATCATCTTGACCCGCTGCGACTCTCCGCCGGAGAGCGTGCCGGACGGTCGGTCCAGCGATAGGTAGCCGAGGCCGATCTCGACGAACGAGTCGAGCGTGCGGCGGAGCGCGTCCACCAGCGGCCCGATCGAGGGGTCCTCGATGTCCTTCGCCCAGTCCGCGAGTTCGGTGATCTGCATGGCCGAGACCTCGGCGATGTTCACGCCCTTGATCTTCGACGACCTCGCGAGCTCCGAGAGTCGCGTGCCGCCGCAGTCCGGACAGGTCGTGAACGTGACGGCCCGCTCGACGAACGCGCGGACGTGCGGTTGCATTGCCTCGACGTCCTTGGACAGGTAGGACTTCTTGATCTGCGGGATGAGGCCGAGGTACGTGAGGTTGACGCCGTCGATCTTGAGCTTGGTGGCGTCCTTGTACAGGAGGGCGTCGAGTTCCTTCTTGGTGAACTGCTCGATCGGCTTGTTGGGGTCGAAGAAGCCGCAGCCGTTGAAGATTCGGCCGTACCAGCCCTCCATGCTGAAGCCGGGAATCGTCAGCGCACCGTCGTTGAGCGACTTGGTGTCGTCGTACAGCGCGGTCAGGTCGATGTCGTTGATCGAGCCGCGTCCCTCGCAGCGGGAGCACATGCCGCCGGTGATGCTGAACTCGCGTCGCTCCTTGACGGTGCTGCCGCCGCGTTCGATGGTTACCGCACCGGCGCCGCTGATGGAGGCCACGTTGAACGAGAATGCCTGCGGTGAGCCGATGTGCGGATCACCGAGCCGGCTGAACAGGATTCGCAGCATCGCGCCGGCGTCGGTCGCGGTGCCGACGGTCGAGCGGGGATCGGCACCCATCCGCTCCTGGTCGACGATGATCGCGGTCGTCAGCCCCTCCAGGACGTCGACGTCGGGCCGCGCCTGCGTCGGCATGAAGCCCTGCACGAAGGTGCTGTAGGTCTCGTTGATCAGCCGTTGCGACTCCGCGGCGATGGTTCCGAACACGAGCGAACTCTTGCCCGACCCCGATACGCCGGTGAACACCGTGAGCCTGCGCTTGGGCAGCTCGACGTTCACGTTCTTCAGGTTGTTCTCCCGCGCGCCGAGGACGCGGATCAGGTCGTGGGCGTCGGCGGTCGGTTGGGCGGCGGTGCTGCGGCTCTTCGTCGCCATGCTTCCCTTCCTGTCGTAGCTGGTGGTGTCAGCTCAGTGCAGTTCCTGGATGCGGATCATGGTGCCCGCGGGATCCCGCACGGCGCAGTCTCGCACCCCGTAGGGCTGTTGGGTCGGCTCCTGCACGATCTCGGCGTTGCTCGCCTGCAGTCGCTCGAAGGTGGCGTCGAGGTCCTTGGTCGCCAGCACGATGATCGCGTAGGTGCCCTTGGCCATCATCTCCGCGATGAGGCGGCGTTCGTCGTCCGTGGTGCCGGGGTCGGCGGCGGGAGGGTGCAGCACGATGGACGTGCCGGGTTGGTTGACGGGGCCGACGGTGATCCAGCGCATCTTGCCCCCGCCGACGTCGAGGCGGACCTCGAAGCCGAGCACGTCTCGGTAGAAGGCGAGCGACTCCTCCGGGTCGTCGTGGGGGAGAAACGTGTTGTGAATGGTGATGTCCATGGCGGTGACGTTAGGTGCGGCCGGGCAGCCGATGCTTCTCGATTCCTGATCGATGCCCCGGGCGCGCCGGGCGTCAAGCCCGGTGGAGCTGGGCGACGGGTGCGTCCCGGTTGCGGACCGGCCTGGTCGCCTGCTTCTCGACGCAGGACGGCATGCCCTCGGTGGCCCGTTGGTGCTGGCGCCGGTACTCGCTCGGAGGGATGCCGACGAGTTCGGCGAAGCGGGTGCTGAAGGTGCCCAGGGACGAGCACCCCACCGCAAAGCAGACTTCGGTGACGGTCAGGTCGCCGCGGCGCAGCAGGGCCATCGCTCGCTCGATGCGGCGCGTCATCAGGTAGGAGTAGGGCGCTTCGCCGAATGCGGCCTTGAACTGTCGCGACAGGTGTCCTGCCGACATGCCCGCCCCGCGCGCCAGGGCCTCGACGTCGAGCGGCCGTGCGTACTCGCGGTCGATCCGATCGCGGACGCGTCGCAGCAGCTTGAGGTCGTGCAGTCGCTGCTCTTCTGCCGCTCGGCTCGCCACGTGGCGATGGTGTCACGTCGTGCCGGGGTTGCCCAGACCCGTACGGTCGGTCGATGCACTGGATCGTCGACGCGATGAACGTGATCGGCTCGCGTCCGGACGGCTGGTGGCGGGATCGCCGTTCGGCCATGGAGGCGCTCGTTGGCCGCCTCGACCGGTGGGCCGCAGCGCGGGATGACGCCGTCACGGTGGTGTTCGAGCGTCCGCCGCAGCCGCCGATGGAGAGCAGCGTCGTGGAGATCGCATTCGCCCCTGCGGCCGCACCCAACTCCGCCGACGACGAGATCGTCCGACTCGTCTCCGCGCATCGCGACGCCAGCGAGGTCGTCGTCGTGACGTCAGATTCCGTTCTGGTCGAACGGGTTCGGCGCGCCGGCGCCACCGCGCATCCATCCAAGGCCTTCCGCGACATGCTCGACTGAGCGCTCGCGCAAGACCACCGACGTGTGCCCACCCAGCCCCCTTTCCGCGAGCGTGCGTGTCTGCGGGCGACACGCCGGCGAGAAACAGGAGATTGCGCACGCTCGCCGACGGGAGAGCGCCGCCGAGCACGTGGCGGTAACGCGCACACGTGCGAGGATGGCGACGCGGTCGGCACGCGCCGGCCGGATCGGAGTCGGGCGATGCAGCGACCGCACCGGGTGGTGGTCCTCGTACTCGACGGGGCGCTGCCGTTGGACGTCGGGATCCCGACCGAGGTGTTCCATCCGGAGACGGGCTTCCCCTACGAGGTGTCGACATGCGGGGTCATGGCCGGAACGGTGCCGTCCAATGGGGGCTTCGGGTACGCGGTCCCGCGGGGCCTGGACGCACTGGCCGACGCGGACACGATCGTCGTCCCGGGGTACGCCCCTTCGGGCCGGCCGATACCGGTGGAGGTGCACGAAGCGCTCCGCACCGCCGCGTCCCAAGGGACGCGCATCGCGTCGATCTGTTACGGCGCGTTCGCCCTCGCGGATGCCGGCCTGCTCGACGGCCTGCGGGCGACGACGCACTGGGATGCTGCGGAGAAGCTCGCGGAGCGGCATCCGGAGATCACGGTTGAGCCGAACGTCCTCTTCGTCGACGAGGGAGCCATCCTCACCTCGGCGGGTGCCGCCGCCGGTCTCGACCTCTGCCTGCACATCGTTCGCCGCGACCTCGGCGTGAGCGCGGCGAACGAGATCGCACGGGGACTCGTGACCGCGCCCTACCGGACCGGGGGACAGGCTCAGTACCTGCCGAAGACCACCTCTACAGCACATGGCGATTCCCTTGCCACGACGCGTGAATGGGCTCTGACGCAGCTCGACCAGCCGCTCACGATCGCCGGACTCGCCGCACACGCGCGGATGTCGCCCCGCACGTTCATGCGGCGCTTCACCGAGGAGACCGGCAGCACCCCGCTGCAGTGGATCCTGCGGGCGCGGGTCGACACAGCCCGCGAACTCCTGGAGAGCACGAGGCTGTCGGTCGACCGCATCGCCGAGCAGGTCGGCTTGGGAACCGGGTCGAACCTCCGGCTGCACTTTCGTCGGCTTCTGGACGTGTCGCCCTCGGAGTACCGCGCCACCTTCGCCGGGCGCAGCTGACCGACTACGCGATGCGAGGCGGAAGTTCGACGGTGTCGCCTGCCACGTCGATGGCGACCTTGCCGCGCAGTGCATACGAGCGCCTGTTCTCCAGCAGCTCGAGAGCCTCGCCCGTTCGAGCCAGCGGCAGCGTCGCACCGATCACCGGCGTCACCAGACCGCGCTCGACCAGCGTGGTGAGCGCGTCGAGCTTGCCCCGGTTCTGCCGGGTGAACACGAAGTGATAAGCGGCATTCTTACCCCACGCTTCGATCAGGTTCTGCGGCTGGGCGATGTCGACGATGCTCACCACCCGTCCATAGTCGGCGAGCAGCAACGGACTTCGCGTCAACGCGTCACCACCGATGGTGTCGAACACCACCTCGACCCCCTTGCCGTGCGTCGCCTCGGCCACGGCCTCGACGACATCGGCGGAGGTGTAGTCGATGGCCACATCGGCCCCCAGGGAACGCACGAACTCGTGGTCGCTGGCCTTGGCGGTGGTGATCACCCGAGCGCCGATGGCCGCGGCGATCTGGATCGCGATCGTGCCGACACCGCCCGCCCCGCCATGGATGAGGATCGTCTCCGCCACGCTGAGCTGGGCCCGGGTCACCAGGGCCTCCCATACCGTTCCGCCCACCAGCGTCAGGCTCGCCGCCTCCAGGTGCGTGAGGTTCTCGGGCTTGCGGCCGACGAGGTCGACGTCGACGACGTGCTGCTCGGCATAAGAGCCGGGGCCGCCGAAGATCTGAGGGGTGTAGTACACGCCGTCGCCGACGCCGAACTCGCGCACGTCGGACCCGACGTCTTCGATCACACCGGAGACGTCGTGGCCGATGATCGCCGGCAGCGGCACCAGATCCGAGTAGTCTCCGCGACGGATCTGATAGTCCAGCGGGTTGACCGCGCTCGCGTGCACCCGCACCCGCACCTGGCGCGCCCCGACCCGCGGCACCTCGACGTCACGCAATTCGAAGGCATCAGCCCCGCCGAACCGGGCGAGCACGACGGCCTTCATCAGATCGGTCATAACGGAGTTCCTCATCGTGGTTCTAGCGCGCGGCGGACGGGTTGTCCCTCCCAGTGTCGCGCCCGCGATCCACACACTCCAGTGGCGGCAATGCCAATATCCGCGAGATTAGTGACACGCCTGCTACCGCCCGTCACCTCGGCGAGCGTGCGCAAACTGCCGTTCTCAGTCGGCGTGTCGCCCGCAGACACGCACGCTCGCGGAGGAAGCCAACCCGCGGCCAGCCGCTAGGACATGGCGGCGAGACGCTCGGAGGCGGGCTTGTCGAGCAACGCGCGGACGGTGCGCGTCATGTCGTCGGCGAGAACGTCTTCAGCGCCCGACTCGATGCCGTCGAGCACCGCTCGCACGACGTCCGCGGGATCCGACTTGGGGGTGTCGGCGAAGGCGTTGCCCATGTCGGTGTCGACGAGACCGACGTAGACGCCGACCACCTGCACGCCGCGAGGACCCAGTTCGAGCCGCATGGAGTCCGTCGCGCTCCACAGTGCGGCCTTCGTGACGCCGTAGCTGGCACCGATGGGCAGCCAGGCGAGCACCGAGGCGACGTTGACGATCGCGCCCGACCGCTCGGCGATTCCGTCGGCGAACGTCGACGCCATGGCAAGCGGCCCGAAGAGGTTGGTCTCCAACTCCTCTCGCAGTGACGCGGTGTCCGCGGACAGCACCGATGCGCCGCGCGCGATGCCCGCATTGTTGATGAGCACGGAGACGTCGGAAGCCACGCGCCCGGCCTCGGCCACCGACGCAGCGTCGGTCACGTCGAGGCGCAGTGCGACGACGCGCGGATCGGATGCGTCGATTCGAGAGGCGTCGCGGGCCGCCGCGTAGACCTTGGCCACGCCCCGGTCGAGCAACTGCGTCACGTACTGCCGCCCCATGCCGCGATTGGCTCCGGTGACGAGGACGGTCTGATTGGCCAGTGAGGTCATTCCCTGCTCCAGTTCTTGGTTGGCCGCCGGGTACACCGAGCGGTTTACTGGATTGACCGTACACGCGACGACGGCTTCGGGTAAACCCATCGGTATGCTTCGTCGGTGACCGAACGAACCTATGGATCGCTCCCGTGACCCTCGACCTGGATGCCGCGAATCGCATCATCGCCGGCGCACACGCCGAAGCACGCCGACGGGCGGTCCTGGTGTCCGCCGCAGTCGTCGACGCGGGCGGGAACCTCGTGGCGTTCGGCCGGATGGACGGCGCCGAGATCGCCGGGCCGGTACTCGCCGTCGACAAGGCATACACCGCCATCGCGAACCGCATCGCGACGTCGGAACTGGCGACGCTCGCCGCGCCGGGAGGGGAGCTGTTCGGACTGCACGCCAACGGCGGCGGCCGGTTCGTCATCTTCGGTGGTGGCGTTCCAGTGTGGATCGACGGGGTCGTGGTCGGCGGGGTCGGGGTGAGCGGTGCGAGTACCGCCGACGACGAGGCCTGTGCGCTGGCCGGCCTCGACACCTTGGGCCCCGGGCACGCGAAATAGGACCCATCACACGTTGCCGACTGGAACTCCCAGCCCACCGGCGGGCGTTGTACCTAGCATGACGTCCACGTCCCCTGACGTGCCTGTTCGCCGCACCCCGGCCGAGCTGGCCGACCGGCTGATCGACATCAAGCGGATCTATCACGAACCCGACATCGAGCGGTTCCCGCGGGCTCGCGACGTGATGGATCGGTTCCCCGAGGCCGAGCGCGTCCAGATCCTGTCGCACCAGGCGATCCCCGGGCTCTACGGCAACGAGGGCAGTGCCGCGGACTGGGTCCGCAACAAGCGCGAGGTGCTGGTCCTCGGCGAGAAGAAGAGCCTCGCGGCGCGCCGCAACGAACGCTCGAGCGACTGGATCGCACCGTCGACGGCCAACGGCTGCGCGATGGCCTGCTCGTACTGCTACGTGCCGCGACGCAAGGGTTACGCCAACCCGATCACGGTGTTCGCGAACATCGAGAAGATCACCGGGTACCTGGAACGCCACGCCAAGCGCCAAGGCCCCAAGCTCGTGCCCAATCAGTGCGATCCGGTCGACTGGATCTACGACATCGGCGAGAACAGCGACTGCTCGGCGGACGCGATGGTGTCCGACAACGTCCGCGACCTCGTCGGCCTCTTCGCTCGAATTCCCAACGCCAAGGCCAGTTTTGCCACGAAACTGGTCAACCGTGACCTGCTCGACTACGACCCGAGGGGCGGGACCCGGGTGCGGTTCAGCCTCATGCCGGAGCAGACGTCGCGCCTGGTCGACGTGCGGACGTCCAAGGTCGCCGACCGCATCGCCGCCATCGACGACTTCGTCGCCGCCGGGTACGAGGTGCACCTCAACTTCAGTCCCGTGATCGTGCACGAGAACTGGCTCGCCGACTGGGCCGAGCTGCTCGAGCAGGTGGCCGATGGAACGAACGACCGCACCAAGGCCCAGCTCGCGGCGGAGATCATCTTCCTCACCCACAACGAGGGTCTGCACGACGTCAACATGCTGTGGCACCCCAGGGGCGAGGACCTGCTGTGGCGGCCGGACCTGCAGCAGGCCAAGCGCAGCCAGAACGGTCAGTGGAACGTCCGCTACAAGTCACCCTGGAAGGGCCGCTGGGTCCAACAGCTCACCGATCTCATCGACGAGAAGCTGCCGACCTGCCGCGTCCGCTACGCCTTCTGATCGTCCTTGGCCGCGTGGTTGCCCTGGTGAACGGGCGACTCCCAGGTGTACGGCTCCTCGGGATGACCGGAACCACCGAGGATGAACGTGCGGTCCGTGCGATTGGCACGCGCGATCGAGGCCATCCACGTCGCGACCGTGCTGACCCGGTTCTGCACCCCGGTGAGGAACGCGATGTGGATGAACCCCCAGCCCAGCCAACCCAGCCGACCGGTGAGCTTCACCGGACCAGCCTGCAGCAGCGCATGTCCGCGGCTGATGTACGCCGCCGATCCGAGGTCGCGATACCGGTACTTCCGCCGACCGCGGGTGGCGAGGTCACGCCGGATGCACGCCGCGACGTGCCAGCCGCCCTGCATTGCGTTCTCGGCAACACCCGGTAGCCCCTCGCGCCCAGCGAGATCACCGACGACGAACACGTCCGGGTGACCTGGCACCGACAGATCCTCGTTCACCGTGATGCGGCCGGAGCGATCGGTGGTCGCGTCCAGCATCTCTGCGGCGTGACGGGCGAATGGCACGGCTTCGACGCCGGCGGTCCACAACACCGTCCGGGTGGCGTACTCCTCGTCCGGCCCGCCCCCCTTCGGGCTCACCGTGATGCCGTCGCGCCGGACGTCGGTGACGTGCACGCCGAAGTGCATCTCGACGCCGAGTTCCTCCAACGTCCGGCCAGCCTGATGGGCCAAGGCCGGCGCGAAGGTCTTCAGCACGCGATCACCGCCGTCGAACAGCAGCACCCGCGCTTCCTCCGGCTCGATCGCATGGAACTCGTTGGCCAGCGCCCGCGTCGCGAGTTCCCTGATCTGCCCGGCCAATTCGACGCCGGTGGGGCCCGCGCCGGTGACGGCGAAGGTGAGCCAGCTGTCCCGTTCCGGACCAGGAGGCAGCGTCTCGGCGATTTCGAAGGCACCGAAGAGGCGGCGCCGGATGCTCAGCGCGTCGTCGAGGGTCTTCATCCCCGGTGCCCACGCGGCGTACTCCTCATGCCCGAAGTACGACTGCCGCATCCCGGCGGCAATCACCAGGTAGTCGTAGTCGAGGGTGTACTGGCTGTCGTCGGGACGGCGCGCGGTCAGGGTCCGCGCGTCGGCGTCGAGTCGGACGGCCTCGCCGAGCAGGGTCTGCACGTTGTGGTAGTCGGCCAGTTCCTCGCGGAGCGACCGGCTGATCTGGCCGATGCTCAGCGTTCCGGTCGCACATTGGTAGAGCAGCGGCTGGAACACGTGGCATGCGGCGCGGTCGAGCACCGTGACGTCGACGTCGACCTTGCCGAGTCGCCGCGCACAAAACAGTCCACCGAAACCACCGCCGATGATGAGTACCTTGGGGCGCGCCCTGCTCATGTCGGATCAACTACCCTTCGTCGGCTGAGGCGAGATGCGCAGCAGGACACGGCTCTTGCGCCCCCGCGCGGCGATGGTCTCGATCAGGGTCATCACCCGGAACTCCAGGCCGTACTTCTGCTTCACCAGGTTCTCCACCCTGGACACCTCGGCCGGATCGGTCACCACCTCGGCGGTGCCCTCGAGCACCGGTTCGCCGGCGTCGACCCTCCCGGTCCGCCCACACGCGCGAAGCGTCACCCGGGGGTTGCGGCGCGCTCGCTTGACCTTCCACGAGTCTGCGGGCGTCCACGCCGAGAGACGAGTACCGTCGCGCACGATCCACATCGGCGTCGCGACTGCTTCACCACTGCGCTTGTACGTCGTCAGCGAGACGAACTTCTCGCCGGATAGACGCGTTGCCAGAGCCGTCGTGTCGTTCACACCGCTCACTGTGCCACCGGTGACTCGAGATCCTCGCGTTGGGCGATCGGCTCAGCGTTTCGCCTCGGCGCTCAGGAACGCCGCCGTGTCGTAATAGGTGCGGAATGCCGTGATCGATTCGCCGTCGGCCTCGAAGATGCTGACGCCGTCGTAGCTGAAGTCACTGCCGTCGCGCAGGGTTCCGTTCGAGGTCCACTCGAGGACGACGAGGTCTCCGTCGACCACCTGATGCTTGAAGTCGGATTCGATGTCGCCGAAGACGTCGCGGTACTGCTGCCAGAAGGCGCGCGCACCGTCCTTGCCGCTTTCCTCGTGCGGGAGACCCGCCTTGCTCAAGGTGGCGTCGTCGCCGAACAATTCGACGAGCGGGTCGACGTCGTTGCTGGTGTGGAGTTCGCCCAATGCGGACACGAATCGTTCTGCCATGTCAGTCATGAGGGTGCTGTACCCGAAGGCAGCGGGATCACACGACACGTCACCGCTACGTCACAGGAGATGCGTAGCTCAACCCCGACGGGGTATGACCTATGCCGAACTGGCGATGACGGGGTCGCCTGCCATGCAGTGCGGGAGGCGTACATGACATCGGAAGCTCGAGCGCACGACGACACCGAGGTCGGCGAGGACACCAAGCTCAAGCGCGGCATCACCGGACCACTGCTGTTCCTGTTCATCCTCGGCGACGTGCTCGGTGCGGGCATCTACGCGCTGATGGGAGTGCTGGCCGAGGACGTCGGCGGCGTCTTGTGGGCGCCGCTCGTGGCGGCGCTGGTGCTGGCGCTGTTGACTGCGGGCTCCTATGCCGAACTGGTCACCAAGTATCCGAAGGCCGGCGGCGCCGCCGTCTTCGCCGAGCGCGCGTTCAAGCAACCGGTGCTGTCGTTCCTCATCGGCTTCTGCATGCTCGCCGCGGGTGTCACCAGCGCCGCCGGCCTCGCCCTTGCCTTCGCGGGGGACTACCTGTCGACGTTCATCGACGTGCCCGCGGTGCCGGCAGCCATGGTGTTCCTGGTCCTCGTCGCCTGCCTCAACGCCCGGGGCATCAGCGAATCGATGAAGAGCAACATGGTGATGACGGTGATCGAACTGTCGGGTCTGCTCATCGTGATCGTCGCGGTGGCGGTGATGGTCGGTGGTGGCCGCGGCGAGGTCGACAGGATCACGCAGTTCCCGGACGGCTCGGTGCCTGCCATGGCGATCCTCGGCGGCGCCATCGTTGCCTACTACTCATTCGTGGGATTCGAGACCTCGGCCAACGTCGCCGAGGAGATCCGCAATCCGAGCAAGGTGTATCCCGCCGCACTGTTCGGCGCACTCGTCACCGCAGGCGTCGTCTATGCGCTCGTCGGAATCGCCAGCGCCATCGCCCTGCCCGCGAACGAGCTGTCGGAGTCATCGGGCCCGTTGCTCGCGGTGGTCGGCGCCTCGGGCGTCAACGTCCCGGACTGGCTGTTCAGTGCCATCGCACTGGTCGCCGTGGCCAACGGCGCACTGCTGACCATGATCATGTCGAGCCGACTGGCGTACGGGATGGCCGAGCACGGCCTGTTGCCAAGCGTGCTGAATCGCGTTCTGCCGCAACGTCGGACGCCGTGGGTCTCAATCGTCGCGACGACGGCGGTCGCGATGGTGCTGACCCTGGTGGGAGACCTCTCCACGCTCGCCGAAACCGTCGTGTTGCTGCTGCTGTTCGTGTTCATCTCGACCAACGTCGCCGTGCTGGTGCTCCGCCGCGACGCCGTCGAGCACGATCACTTCCGGGTCTGGACGTTCGTGCCCGTGCTCGGCGTCTTGTCGTGCGTGCTGCTGCTCACCCAGCAGACTGCGACGGTCTGGCTGTTCGGCGCCATCCTGCTGGCAGTCGGCGCCGTGCTCTACCTCGCAGCCCGCGCAGCGACCCGGCGGTCGTCCAGGCCGTCGTCCACCTAAGTCGTCCACCAAGTCGTCCCCCCTAGTCGGGCCGAACGCCCACCACTGCCGCGATGCGCGCTGCCACGTCGGAGGCGACGTCTCGGGTCGCGCCATCGGTCGCGGGGACGTAGACGTCGGCCACTGAGTCGTGGGCGGCGCCTGCGATCGAGGCGTGGTCGGCATCCAGCATCGCAACCTCCACCGGCCAACCGGCCGCGCGCAATGCCTCCCCGAATTCGGTGCTGGCCTTCGGGGGCACCACGTCGTCGGCCGCGCCGTGCAGGAGGGTGAACGGCGTGCCGATCTCCTCGGAGGAGAGGCTCTCGGTCACGTGCAGGCCAGATATCGGGCCCGCGGCCATGAACGCGCCCGCGAGGCACACCGTGTGGGTGAGATCGATCTCGAGCCGATGCGCGTGCACCGTGAGGTCCGCCGCTGCGAGCCCGCCCATCGACCACCCGACCAGCACCAGGGGACCGGACCCGAAGCCCCTGGCGAAGTCCAACGACGCCAGCAGGTCCGAACGCCCTCGATCGTCGGCGTGGGAGTTCCAATCAGAGGCAAGAACGTGGAGGCCGTGGCCGGCGACGAGGTCGGCCAGCACAGCGACGGACGCTCTGGCGTCGGTCTGCATGCCGTGCCACATCAGCACGGTGGGACGGGAGGGCTCGCCATGGAGATCGGCCTTGCGTCCCGGGGCGTATTCGACGGTTTCCACGGGCCCAGAATGCCCTCGCGGCCCGAATGCAATCCCCAACGGTGGAACGGGTACCCCCGACGTGACCTAGCCCGCATGTCGAAAGGACGACCATGACGATAGGACTACTTCGTGTCCCGTGAAGTTCAGGTGACGTTCGACTGCGCCGACCCCGCCGCACTGGCCACGTTCTGGGCCGAGGTGTTGGGGTACCAGGTGCAGGCTCCACCTCCCGGGTTCGACACCTGGGATGCCGCGTTGGAATCGATGGGGGTCCCGCAGGAGCACCGCAACGACGCGTCGGCCTTGGTCGATCCCGAGGGATCGGGACCGCGGATCTTCTTCCAGCGCGTCCCGGAGGGCAAGGACGCGAAGAACCGCGTCCACCTCGACGTGCGCGCAGCACCGGACCTGACGGGTGAGGAGCGCATGGTGGCGCTGGAGGCCGTATGCGCTCGCCTCGTGGCCGTGGGCGCGACCCGCATCGGTCGGCACGAGCCGGAGCCGCCGTTGAACGCCGGCCACATCGTCCTCGCCGATCCCGAGGGCAACGAATTCTGCCTGGACTGAGCACGACACCGCGGGTTGGCGGGAAGGTCGACTGGGTACGCGGTTCGCTACCAAGTGGAAGGGCGCGACATGACCGATCCCACGGATCAGCGGCACGAAGAACACCTGACGGCCGAGGAGGACGACGGCTCGGCGGAATTCCAGCCCGAGGACGGCGGAACGGCGTCACCGCCGTTGGGTGACCCCGGGTCCATCGAACGGGGTTGAGTACGGTGCGCCGGTGACGTCGCCGTCGCGGCCCGTGACCGAGCAGACGCTCGGTGCCTGGGTCATCAAGTGCAACCCGAAGTCGACCGCGCTGGAACCGATGGTCGCGGCGGGCCGGGCGAAGCCGTCCTGGTGCATTGCCGACAACTATCGTTCGCGGTTGATCGAAACTGGTCAGCGCGTGCTGTTCTGGGTGTCGGCGCACCCCCGCCGCGGGATCTGGGGCGCGGGCCGGATCGCCGGCAGGCCGTATGCCGAAGCCGACGGCTTGCGCGTTCCGACCGAGATCGGTCTGTTCGACGATCCGGTGACCGCAGAGGAGTTAACAACCGTGCCCGTGTTGCGCACGATGGAGGTCTTCCGGTCGCCGCAGCAGGCCAACCCATCGTGGGTCAGCCGAACGGAACTCGAGGCATTGGATGAGCTGTTACCCAGGTCACCGGTCGTCGGTCACGCCGGCGGATAGGGCAGGCCGAAGTCGTCCGACAGCAGACTCTGGACGATGATCATCGCGGCCTGCGATCCTGCGGCGATGGCGCCGGCGAGGTGGGGCTGCTTGGTGCAGACGTCACCGGCGGCGAAGACGGTCGGCGCGTTGGTCCGGTGGATCTGGTCCACGTCGAGCGCGTCACCGGCGAGTGGGCCCGGTGTGCATGCCGCGCCGAGTTGTTCGGCCAACCGGGTCCGCTGACTCAGCGGCGCCTCGACGAGCAGGCCGTCGCGCTCGAGCCGGTCGCCGTCGGCGAAGACGACGGCCGTGAGCCGGCCTTCGGTGCTGGCCAGTTCCGCGACGCGTCGCTGGTCCACCTCCACTTTGGCCACCTGCAGCATCCGGAGCTGCTCGGAATCCAATTGCGTTGGCCCGTCGGTCAACAACATCACGTCGTCGCTCCAGCCCCGCAGCATCAGGGCGGCATGGACGGCTTCTTCCCCGGAGGCCAGGGCCGCCAAACGCTCGTCCCGCATCTCCCAGCCGTGGCAGAACGGGCACTGGAAGACCGACGATCCCCACAGCTCACCGATTCCGGGAAGGTCCGGCGGGTTGTAGTTCATTCCAGTGGCCAGGAGAACCCTTCGTGCACTGAGGGTTTCGCCGTCGGCCAGGTCCAGCAGGTAACCGTCCTCGCCCGAACTGCCGCGCACGACCTCTCCGGTGCGGAATTCGACGGATGGATAGGCCTCCAGCTCGCTTCGCCCCTGCGCGTACAGCTCCGCGGGCGATCGTTGGTCGTAGCCGAGTAACCCACCGATCGTGGGCGAGGCCCGGTTGCTCTGATGGCCGGCGTCGATGACCACGACTTGCCTGCGGGCCCGTCCGAGGACGAGGGCGGCGCTCAGGCCAGCGGCTCCCGCACCGACGACCGCGCATTCCCATTGTTGCGACACCCTTGGACGATTGCCGGGATCAGCCGCATGAAACGTCCGAAAAACGAAGTGGACCTAGCAGGTCCAGCCCGTGAGCGGGGGCCAGGAGTCCACGTCCTGGCCACCGGAACGCAGCACGACGTATTGGTAGTCCTCCGCGGCTGCGACCGCCACGGTATCGGCGAAGACGCGGCGACACTCGTCCTCGGATCCGCGGGCGACGACGTCCTCGGAGGCGCCGTCGCCCGCGTCACCACGGTTGACCGGCTTCGCGGTCACCACTTCCCATTGGCTTTCGCCGTCGAGGGATTCCATCACGAAGGCGTTGGCTCAGTCGGTTTCGGCGTCGGGGAGACCGTCGGCCGGTGGTGTCGAGTACGCGGGATTCGCCGCCGGCACGTCGTTCTCGGGTGTCTGGTCCTGCTCGGGGTCGTTGCTCTCGGGGTTCGTCATCATCGCTCCTGACTGGGCCGCTCGGCGTCGACGATCTCGCGCTCGTGTTGCGTGCGGCGTTCCAGTTCGCCGTCGTCGAGGTGCTTGGATTCCTTGGCGTGCTCCCGATGATCCGGGTGCACCTCTTCGGTCGGCACCATCACCTGGTTCAAGTCAGCAACGTCATCTGATGTCATGAAGGAAGCGTTACCCATTCTCGGCCGGATATTCACTTGCGGCACACATCTCCCGGGATTGGCGGTCCCGGTGATCACTACGGGTCGACGAGGTCCATCTCCGCCGGATTCGACCCGCCGATCGCCTGGGACACGAAGCTCCGCGTGGTCAGCGGGCCGCCGAACTGCTGTAGGAGACCACCTTGGTCGTTGCGCCCGAGATCGATTGGCTCGAAGCCCATGCGGTCGATGAGGGCGGCGATCTCGGCGTTGGCGTCGGCGTGATTGCCGGAGAGGAACAGGACGCGGCGGCCTCCGCGGCCGTCTCCTGGCTCGCGCGCCAGCACGCGGGCCCAGGTGTGTCCGAAGGCCTTGACCACTCGGGCATTGGTGGCCCAGTCCGCGACGAGATCCGACGACGGGCGACCGCCGAGGTCGGCGGGGGAGAAGTCGGTGTAGTCGATGGCGTTCGTGGCGTCGACGATGATTCGTCCGCTCCAATCCGCGACCCGTTCCGCCAGTCCCTGGACCGCTTCGAACGGCACGGCGAGGATCACGACGTCCGCGGCGAGCGCGTCGGACAACTCCGCCGGCTCGACCTGCGGGCCGATCTCATCGACGAGACGTGCCACGGCCTCGACGCCGCGCGCGTTCGCGACGCGGACCGGAACGTCGATGCGGGCGAACGCCCTGGCCACTGCCGAACCGATGTTCCCCGAGCCGATGATCGAGTAGCTCATGGTCATCCCTTCTTCGTGCCGGCGCGAAGCCGGCGGTCGAGTTTTGTATCGACCGATATACAACCATCTCGGCGCCGGGTTCGCCTGTCGCCCTAAACTCACCGGGTGGGCCAACCGCCACTCACCGAAGACGGGCACTACTACGTCATCGACGGCCGCCGGTGGCGGGCGACGGACCCGTCGATTCCGGAGGATCGACGCACCGAACTAGTCGCCGCGCTGATGTCGTGGCGCAGGGAGGTCCGCCGGACCAAGGGCACCGACGAGGAGTCCGCGGCCCGTGCCGGTGTGCAGGCGGTCAAGGTCGCACTGGGGGAACGCGGTACGCCGCCGTGGTGGGAGCAGACCGACGAGCAGCGTCGCGCCCGGTGGGAAGCAGTCGTACCCGTGCCGGAGCCGCGGCCAGCGAAGTAGTCCGGCACGAACCTCCCTGCGGTCGTTCAGAATTGGCTGGCACGCCACCTGTCGAGTACCCGCCGGTCCCGCTTCGTGGGCCTGCCTGCGCCGCGATCGCGAGCGGCCACCGGAATGGAGGCGACCGGCGGCGGCGGGGGAGTCCTATCGAGGTAGCAGGTGACGGCGTCTGCCGCGCCGACTCGCTTCTGAATGACCCTGACCACCTCGACGATGCGGGTGGTGTCGCCGACTCGAGCGCGCACCTGGTCGCCAGGCGAAACCATCGTCGCCGGTTTCGCCACGCGGTCGTTGACGCGCACGTGTCCGCCCCGGCACGCCGAGGCGGCGTCCGGTCGCGTCTTCGACAGCCGGACCGCCCACAACCATCGATCTACCCGGGTCGACTCCACGGAGTCCATCATGCTCCGGGGGTTAGGCGATCATCTGCGCAATCTGGACCAGATTGCCGCACGTGTCGTCGAGCACCGCCGTCGTGACGTTGCCCATGTCGGTGGGCTCCTGGGTGAACCGCACCCCGAGCCCGCGCAGCCGCTCGCATTCGGCGCGCACGTCGTCGACGGCGAACGACGTGAACGGGATGCCGTCAGCCATCAGAGCGTCCTTGAACGGCTTGACGGCCGGATGCTCGTCCGGTTCGAGGACCAGTTCCGTGCCGTCGGGATCCTCGGGCGACACCACGGTGATCCACCGGTGCTGCCCCATGGGGATGTCGTGCTTCGGGGCGAAGCCGAGGACCTCGGTGTAGAACCGCAGCGCCTTGTCCTGGTCGTCGACGAGCATGCTGGTCAGGTTGATCTTCATGAAGTTCCCTTCTCGGTTTCGGGGTCGGGGTGGCCACCGGCGGTGCCCGGGAGCCACCGCCGCAGGATCGGCTCCAGCGGCGCGGTGTCGATGTAGTGGAACTTGTAGCGACCGTCTCGGCGGGTCGTCACCAAGCCGGCGGCCTCGAGGACGTCGAGGTGCTGGGAGACGGCCTGTCGCGACGATCCGAGCCCATGCTTGGTCGTCAGACGTGCGCAGATTTCGAAGAGGGTCTGGCCATTTCGGTCGGTCAGTTCGTCGAGGATCGTGCGGCGGGTGTGGTCGGCAAGCGCCTTGAAGACGTCGGCCTTGGAGACGTCGGCGCCGGAGACGTCACCCACGCCAGAACAATAGGCAAGCCGTTACTTGCATGTCAACGGTTGGTCGAGTCGCGGCCGGACGGCGGCGGCTCCGTCGGGCCCGGCTGACAGTGCGGGCACCACCACGTACGCCGTCTCTCCGGGTCGTTCGACACCTCGGCCACCACCCGGACCGGCGTACCGCACCGTAGGCACGGCCGACCCGCGCGGCCCGCCACCCAGTGCTGTTCGCCCTTGCGCTTGGTGCCCGTCGTCACCTGCATCGCGCCCGGCACCGTGGCGGAGTGGCGCAGTGCCCGGGCACCGAGTTCGAGCAGCGCGACGACGTCGACGGACTGCACCGGGGTCCACGGGCTGTGGCCCCGCAGGAACGCCAACTCGTTGACCCAGAGATTGCCGAAGCCGGCGACGCACCGCTGGTCGAGCAGCGCCGCGACGAGCGGCCGCCGGGGATCCGCTGTGATGCGTCGTGCGGCCTCGGCCAGGTCCCAGTCGGCGCGCAGCGGGTCCGGACCGAGGTGGCCCACGACGTCGGCTTCGTCCCTGGTCCGGATGAGTTCGACGATCGGTAGCCGCACCCCGTAGGCGGCAGGCCCGTCGGTGCGCAGCACGACGCGGACGTCGGGCATGACCGTGGGCGGGAGCCACCGCCCCTCGGCCGACACGGTCCACGAACCGGACATCAGCAGATGGGTGTGCAGCGTGAGGCCGTCGGACAACCGCGTCAGCAGATGCTTGCCGTGGGTGTCGTGGCCCAGCACCGTCAGCCCGGCGAGGTCGTCGGTCGCGTGTGCGGGCACGCGCAGTTCGCCGTGGGTCAGGACTCGGTCGAGCAGCGCGGCATCGAGGCGCCGGGCCAACGCGTAGACGGTGTCACCCTCTGGCACCCTTCCATCGTCCTCGACGACGGTTCCACTCGTGACGACGACGTCACATTCGGCTCGCTTCGACGTGGTGTGGCACGGCCGGTACGGGGTAGATCAGCGGGTGTACGAATCCCGAAATCTCTTGGAGGAACAGTGGCTAGCGGTATTGCAACGGTGTGGCTTCCAGTCGAGGACATGAGCCGAGCGGTGAAGTTCTACGGCGAGACGCTCGGACTCACCGTGAAGAACGAGGGCGATGACTGGTCGGAGGTCGACGGCAACGGAGTCACGATCGGTCTCAACGCCCGCGAGTCGACACACGGCGGCGCAGGCGGGGGAGCGATCCTCACCTTCCAGCCGGACGTCGACCTGTACGACGAGATCGTCCGCCTCACTGATGCGGGCGTGAAGTTCATCGACGAGGTGGCTCAGCACCCGTGGGGCAAGATCGCGACGTTCAAGGATTCGGAGGGCAACGACCTGCAGCTCTTCGAACCGCCGGCGGAGTAATCCCGCGCCGCTCGGCCGGTGCGTCCCGGGGACGGGAGCGCAGCGATTCGGGTCGGCGTGCCACGCGCCAGTATCCTGCTGCGAGTGGCACGCGACCGATCCGATGACAGCGCACGCACCCGCCGGGCGGTACGCATAGCGCTGCCCGGCCGCCGCGACCCGGCACCCATCGCCGGGCAGCGCAGGCGGACCGTTCGGGACGTGGGCGACCTGCATACCCGACGCGTGTTAGACCTGACCATCCGGCTCGCCGAAGTCATGCTGTCGTCGGGTGCGGGCACCGCCGACGTCATCGCGACCGCCGAGGACGTGGCCCTGGCGTATCGCCTCACCGACTGCGTCGTCGACGTCTTCGGGACGACCGCGCTGGTGTCGGCGTTGCCGACCGCGGACAGCCCGGCGGTGACCATCGTGCGGGCCGTGCACGTCAGGTCGACCGACTACACGCGGCTGGCCGATCTCGACCAGTTGGTGCAACGCATCACCTCCGGCGGCGTCACGGTCGACGAGGCGCACGACGCCATGGACGAGTTGACCGAGAAACCGCATCGCTACCCGCGCTGGCTCGCGACCGTCGGCTGGGCCGGGTTCGCGCTGGGCATCGCCATGCTGCTGGGGGGCACGTGGCTGACGTGCGTGCTGGCAGCGGTGACGTCGGCCGTGATCGACCAGACCGGCCGGCTGCTGAACCGGATCGGCACCCCCTTCTTCTTCCAGCACGTCACGGGCGCGGCGATCGCGACACTCGTGGCCGTCGCCGCGTACCTCTTCGCCGGACTGAACCCGACCGCGCTGGTGGCCACCGGGATCGTGATGCTCCTGTCGGGACTGACGTTCGTCGGCGCCATGCAGGACGCGGTGACGGGCAACATGCTCACTGCCGTGGCGCGGCTCGGAGAGGCGCTGTTCCTCACCTCGGGGATCGTCGTGGGGATCGTCGCCGGGCTGCAGGTCGCGACGCTCGCCGGCATCTCGATCGAACTCCACGTCGACGCCACCGAGAGCTTCATCATCCCGAACCAGCCGCTGACCATCGCCATCGCCGTGGTGGGCGCCGGATTGGCGGGAGCGTGCCTGACCGTGGCGAGCTACGCCCCGCTGCGGTCCGTGGTCATCGCGGGAATTGCCGCGGCCAGCGCCGAGTGGCTCCTGATCGCACTCGGGACGGCGGGCGTCGGCCAGGTCGTGGCGACCGGGACCGCCGCGGTCGCGGTCGGCTTCGTGGCCACCCTCATCTCGATCCGCAGGCAGGCCCCGGCTCTCATCACGGCGACCGCCGCCATCATGCCGATGCTGCCGGGTCTGGCGGTCTTCCGTGCCGTGTTCTACCTCGCGGTCGATGGCAACTTCGACGACGGTCTGGCGCAACTGCTCTCGGCAACTGCCGTGGCGCTGGCACTGGGCAGCGGTGTGGTGCTGGGCGAGTTCGTGGGGTCCCCGCTGCGGTACCGCGCCGGACGGCTCGGCGACTTCTTCCGCATCGAGGGACCACCGGGGCTGCGCCGTGCCGTGGGCCGGGTCGTACGCCTGCAGCCCGCTGAGCCGGAACAGGCCAGCGCGACCGGGAGCCATCGATCGCTGAGCGTCGCCCTCGAACCGGTTCGGTCGGACGGGCAGGACGACGACGAGTCGCATCAGGGCCAGGATGACGACGACGGGCGTGGCGCCCGGTAGCCCAAATCGCTGCGGCGGGTCTGCGTCGGGTGCATCGTTGTTGGGATCGGTATGGGGTCGACTGACGATGTACTCGATGCCGACGGGCGCCGCCACGAGGGTGGGGCCACGAAGGGGGTATTCACGTGATTCGACTGTCTCGCTTGGCTACGGCAGCCGTGGTGGCCGCCGGCCTGACCATGTCGGGCCTGAGCACGGCCACCGCCATCGCGGAAGGTCCGAGCTACCAGGGCGGCAACTGCCCCCAGGGCCTCACCTGCACGCACTGGTGCCCCGGCGATCCGCTGCCGCCGGGCAGTCAGGTGGTCAGTTGGGACTGGAACACGTGCCACGACTGGTACTGGAACTCCTATGGCATCGTCGACGTCACCTCCAACACCATGTACCCGTGGTCCGGCACACCGCGGCCGGCCGAACCGCCGCCGGTACTCGCGCCGGCGCCGCCCCCTCCGCCTCCGCCCGGCCCGCGCCCGTTCTGCAGTCCGCGGGGATCCCTGTTCATCATTCCGCCGATCTGCGACGAGATCGGGTACTGATGTTCCGCATCGATGGGATCAACGGCGAGAGCATCGTCGTGGACGGCAACTGGGTCGAGAAGTTGCGTACCGGCACGTCGCGTGGCCGCAACCCCGCGGACCAGTACTCCGGCACCGACGTCAAGGAGTTCACGAGGCGCAAGAAGCTGTTCGGCACCGAGAAGGAGCACCTGCTGCAGGTCACCGTCAGCATCGGTACGTTCTATTCGCTGCAGGTCCCAGCCGAGCGTCGCGCGGACGTCGACGCGCTGATCGCCGAACTCGAGAAGGCACGCGAGAGCGCCACCTCCTGACGGGCTTTCAGCGCGCGAAGTCCGCCGGGCGGAACTTGCCGTCGGCGAGCTTGCCCTCGATTTCCTCGAGACTCCTACCGGTGAGGTCGGGCATCCGGAAGTAGACGAACACCCATGCCGCCACGTTGAACGCGGCGTACAACCACATCGACGGACCGACACCGATCGCGGTGATCAGCGACAGCAGGGTCAGCGTGATGAACAGGTTCGTTGCCCACAGCGCAGCCGACTGGGCGGCGGTGCCCGCGGGACGCACGGCCAGCGGGTAGGTCTCCGACCCCGTCAACCAGCCCATCAGCTGCAACCCGCCTGCGTTGAAGAGCATGAACACGATCAGGCACGCGATGATGAAGGGCATCGAGTCGCGACCGCTGTTGCCGGTGACGAAGAGCAATCCCAGGACGAACAGGCTGACCGCGGCACCGGGAATCATGATCAGCGTGAGTCGACGCCTGCCGACCCGATCGATGATCGCCAGTCCGCCGAGTTGCGCCAGGAGGTAGGTCACGCCGAGCGCCACCGACACCTGAAGCGCCACCGAGGTGTCGAATCCGTTGTCGGTCAGGATGGTCGGCGAGTAGTAGATGATCATCTCGATGCCGCTGAGCTGAGTGAAGATGGCGATGCCGCACCCCAGTATCAGCGCGGGGCGCACCCAGGCCTCACGCAGACCCGGCCACCCACGCGTCTTGGCGGTCCGCTCGACCCGGGCGAGGTTCGCCGTCTCGTCGAGTTCGCGCTCCACGTCGTAGTTCGACGGGCGCACCCGCTGCAGCACGCTGCGCGCTTCGTCGCCGTTGCCTTGCTTGACCAACCACCGCGGGCTTTCCGGCAGCCGGAGCAGCAGCCCCAGCATGATCGCGGCGGGGACGGCCGCGGCACCGATCGAGTGGCGCCACGAAATCGATTCGGTGGCACCGACGATCGTGGCGATGACGATCCCCACGCCGATCGCGATCTGGAAGCACAGCACCAGGCGACCACGGTATTTCGGCGGTGCCAATTCGGCGACGTACATCGGCGCCGTCTGCGTGGCACCACCGACGGCGAACCCCAGCACGAGCCGACCGAGCGACAGCAGAACGGGATTCGGCGCGGACGCGCACCACAGCGCACCGACGACGAAGACGACTGCCAGCAGTAGCAACGTGCCCTTGCGACCGCGCTTGTCCGACAGGTAACTACACGTCAGTGCTCCGATGACGGCGCCGAGCAGAATGCTGGCGGCGATGACCTGCTTCCACGTCTCGGCGATGCCGAAGTCGTCGGTGATCTGCAGGAGCGCGCCGGAGATGATGCCGGTGTCGTAGCCGTACAGCACGCCCGAGATCGCCGACACCAGCGCGACGATCACCACGGCGCCGGTGAGTTGCCCGGGCGCGTCCCGTTGGTCTTCGGCAGTCTTCGACGGGACGCTCTCGGACGATTCCATACCCACCCCTTCACCTGCGACGACGACAACCCGCGCCGACTACCCCGGCGGGCCGCAGTCGAACCGTCGGCAGTCGCAGCAGGTGGTCAAGCCGGCCAGCGCTCGACCAGCGGCGCCGGCGTCCAGGACGGCCACGACGGTGCACCGATCATCGTTCCCGCGGTCATCTGCGCAACGATGCGTGGACCCCGTCGGCGCGAATTGTCGTACACCGTCGCCGTATCGACCGTGGGCATCGCCGTCACCACCAGTTCCGACAGCCGGCGGTGCCGTTCCCGGATCTTGCCCTCGGGCACGTCGTGTCCGCCGTGCATCACCCGGCGCTTCACGCGCTCCACTGCAAGGTCCTCGGGGATGAGTACGACGTGCAGGGCGACGGTGAACCCGGCCGTGCGTGCGGAGCGGATGAGTTCGAGCTTCGACGGGTGCGAGAACACCGTCTCGGCGATGAAGGGCTTGCCCAGTTCGATGAGTCTCGCCCGGGTTTCGGCGGCGACGCGCGCCGCGTCATAGGCGTGGCCCATCGGATCGTCCGGCCAGCGCTGCTTGGCGATCTCGTCGGCGTTGACGAACACGCTGCGAGGCAGCAGCGGTGCCAGAGTCAGTGCGACGAAGGTCGACTTACCCGCACCGTTCGGACCGACGACGAGATCGAGCCGCCTCACCGGGATCGCCCGTCGACGGCAGTGCGGTCAGGCCTCACTCGTCGATGCGCACCACGGCCGACGTGCCGTCCGGCCAGTACTCGACGATCTCACCGTCGTCGTCGAGCGCAACCATCGTGATGCCACGTCGGGCGAGGACGTCCCCATAGTTCGTGGAGGCGAGACTCTCCTCGATGGCGGCGGATATCTCAGCGTTGAAGACGACGCCTTCTTCGTCCGCCAGCGCGGTCACGTCCAGATCGCCTGCCAGTGCCGCTTCTACGCGGTGACGAGATGCGGTCTGGTGGCTGGACACCGCCCGTCCGACGCGAGCCCAGTGATCGAGCTGCTGCTTGGCCGAACGACTTTGGCGGGCGCCTTCGACCGCTGCACTCTCGACGAGGTCGGCAGCAACCCTGGTGACACGATCGGCGATGTTCGCCATGGCCTACCTCCCGACTACATACTGCTACAGCTCGTAGCAAAATGCTACAACGGTTCGGCGGTGCCGGCGCGGACAGTTGGGGTATGCGTGCTGGGTGCAGAAGAACACCGAGACGAAGACGTGCGCCACGTGCGGCCGACCGTTCTCGAACAGGAAGAAGTGGCGGTCGAGGGGACAGTGGGATCAGGTGATCTACTGCTCGACGCGATGCCGGGGCGCGGCGAGTTGATCGTCGGCCCGTCGCGAAGCAATTCGCGGTCGGCCTGGTCATCGCGACTCGGATCGGCCGTCCGGCGTGGGACGATGAGCGATCGCTGACACATAGGACGACGAACGGGGGGCCGTGATCGTCAACGGCAGCAACGTTCGGCTCGGCCTGTTCACCGTGGTGGCAGTGCTCGCGTGGATGAACGCCCTGGCGTTGTTCGGGCACGGCGCGGCCCATTGGATCGCGGCCGTCCTGCAGGCGGGCGTGGGCGCAGGGGCACTCGTCTGCGCGGTGACGGTCGCGCGTCGGGTGGCCGGGATCGCGCGGTGGTGGCGGCTGCTGGTCATCGCGGCGATGACGAGCTGGCTCGTCGGTGAGCTGTTCTGGTGGTTCGGCGGCACGGGTGACGGCGCGAACACGGCACCGCTGCCGGGTGTCGTTGCCTACTTCATGCCGCCGGTGCTCTCGCTGCTGGCGATGATGTTGTTGGCCCGGTCCGCCGGGCTGAGCGCCCGGCGCGGTGCCGCGATGCCGCACTCCCGGGTCATCGCCGGGCTCGACGGCCTGGTGGCCGCGGTGGCCTTCTCGATACTGGTCCTCATCGCCGGGCTGGGTGCGAAGACGGGCGCGGCGCTGCCACGGTCGCAGAACACGACGCTCGTGATCGCCTATTCGGTACTCGAGCTGATCGTCGTCGTACTCGCGGTGCTCATGGCGATGGCGTACGGACGCGACCGACCGTACCGGGCGAACTACCTGCTGCTGTCCGGTGGCGTGGTGATCATCGCGGGTTCCGACCGGCTGATTGCCTACCTGAGGACCGCAGGCGTCGAGGGTGGCGACCTCTGGGGTGGTGTCGGAGCGATCCTGGGGCCATTGCTGATCGCGTTCTCGGTCCTCGAGCGCCAGCCGGAGTTCTCGGGCAGGGGCGGCGCGCACGCCATGGACTGGGTGCAGTCGGTCGTGCCGTACATCGGTTTCGTCGCCATCTTCAGCCTCCTGGCGTTCCACCTCATGATCGGGCAGCGCCTGACTTCGACGTTGATCTGCATGGCGTTGGCCTTGATCGCGCTCGTCACCACCCGTCAGGTGGTGGCCATGCGGGCCCAGCAGTTGCTGACCCAACGGCTCTACGAAGCCCAGCGCCGGTTGGCCCATCAGGTGCAGCACGACCCGCTCACCGGGTTGCCGAACAGATTGTTGTTCGCCCAACGACTGGACGAAGCGCTGCGAGACGGCCGGTTCGTGCTCATCTTCGTCGACATCGACGACTTCAAGGAGGTCAACGACCAGTACGGGCACGCCGCGGGCGACGACCTGCTGTGCGCGGTCGGCGCGCGGCTCAAACGCTGCGTCGGGCCGTCGGACACGCTGGCCCGCATCGGCGGCGACGAGTTCGCGGTCCTGGTCGAGGGCGACGACGAGCTTCCCGAGGTCGTCGCCGATCGGCCCAGGGTCGCGCTGCGGGATCCGTTCGCCGTGCACGGCTCGGCGGTGCGCGTGCGCGCCAGCATGGGCCTCGTCCGGCCACCCAGCGGCGAGCCGACGCCGACGTCGGACGACTTGATAAGGCAGGCAGACAGTTCCATGTACGCGGGCAAGCGCCTCGGCAAGAACACCGCCGTCGTCTACCGGCCGTCCTCGGGGGTGTCGGTCGACTTCCCGAGCGCATTGCGGCAGGCGAAGGGTGGGGTTCCGGCGGGCTTTCGCCTGGTTTACCAGCCCGTGGTGAGCCTGCCCGACGGCGTACCGGTGGCGGTGGAGGCGCTGGCGCGCTGGACTGCGCCCAACGACATGCAAATCCCGCCGGAGACGTTCGTCGCGGTCGCCGAGGGAGCCGGGCTGGGAGCGGCTCTGGACGCCATGGTGCTCGACGTGGCGTGCCGGGAGGTGCGAGCAGCCGGCCTGGAACTCGACTTGCACGTCAACATCGGAGCAGCACGGCTGGGCAACGCCGCGTTTGAGCAAGTGGTGGTGCAGACGTTGGCCCGACACGACATCGAGGCCGGCCGGGTTGTCCTGGAGATCACCGAGACGGTTCCGATCGTCGACCTCACCGCGGGTGCCGCCGCCATCAGGCGGTTGAGCACGATGGGCGTCAAGGTGGCCCTCGACGACTTCGGCGCAGGCTTCAACTCGCTGACGTACCTGCACACGCTGCCGGTGCACACCGTCAAACTGGATCGCAGCCTGGCGGTCGGCGCCGAGCCAGACCGGGACCTGGCCCTGTACCGCTCGGTGATCGGCCTCTGCGGCTCGCTGGGCCTGGACGTCATCGCCGAGGGCATCGAGCACCAGACCCAGGCCGACACGGTATTCGCTGCCGGCTGCCGACTGGCCCAGGGCTACTTGTTCGGGCGCGCAACGCCTTTGGATCAGATGATCGGATCGTCCTCCGGCTTGCGCACGCGCAGCCACCGGTAGCCGTAGGGCGGGAGACTGAACTCGACGCGGCACGAGGCGTCGAGTTCGTGCTCGCTCAGCCCGTCGAGCAGGTCCACCAGAACCGACCCCGGGGGTAGGTCGTCGAGGGTGAGCGGGACGAGGCAGCCGTCGGCACCGAAGTTGTGCAGGGCGACCATCGCCCAGTTGGACTCGTCCTCACGGCACACGTGCGCGAGCACCGCCGAGTGCGGCTGGTCGAGGACCTGCACCGTCGACCACCCGATCTCGGGCTGCTGCCGGTAGGTGTAGATGAGGTTGCGCATGAACCACCAGAAGGAACCGTGGTCGTGGCGCTGGTCGGCGGCGTTCACGTGATCCGGACCGTAGAGGCCGTCGGTCATGGGCCGGGGAAGTCTGCGCTTCGCGGCCTTGGAGAACCCACCGTTGACGTCGCCGGTCCACTGCATCGGGGTGCGAACCGCGAATCGTCCCTCCACGTCCAGGTTCTCGGCCATGCCGATCTCCTCGCCGTAGAAGAGCACCGGGCTGCCTGGCATCGAGAAGGCCAGCGAGTACGCCATCTTCATCCGCCTGGTGTCGCCACCGAGCATCGACGGCAGCCGCCTGCGCAACCCCCGCCCGTACAACTGCATGTCGGGGTCGGGGCCGAACGCCTCGAACACCTCGGCGCGCTCGTCGTCACTCAACTTGTCGAGGGTGAGTTCGTCGTGGTTGCGCACGAAGTTGGCCCACTGGCTGGTGATGTCGAGCGTGGGGCGCTGCTCGAGGGCCTTGGTGAGCGGACCGGCGTCACCGCGCGCCAGCGAGAGGAACAGGTTCTGCATCCCGATGAAGTCGAACTGCATGTTGAGGCCGTCGCCATCGGGTCCGCCGAAGAATTCCTTCTGCTGCTCGTAGTCGACGTTGACCTCGCCCAACAGCACGGCGTCACCGACCCGGCGGGTGACGAAGTTCCGCAAGTCACCGAGGTACTGCGCCGGGTCGAAGCCGTCGGGCTTGCCCGGTACCCCGTCCTTGGCGAACAGGAACGGCACGGCATCCACGCGGAAACCCGCGACGCCCAGCTGCAACCAGAATCCGAGTGTGCGCGAGATCTCCTCCTGCACTTTGGGATTCTCGATGTTGAGGTCCGGTTGGTGCTTGTAGAAGTGGTGCAGGTACCACTCACCCGTCTTGGGGTCGAGTTCCCAGATGCTGTCTTCCTGGTCGGGGAAGACGACGTCCTTGGGACTGGACTCGGGTTCGGTTGCGCTCCACACGTAATAGTCGCGATACGGGTCATCGGTGCTTCGTCGCGCGGACTTGAACCAGGGGTGGGCGTCCGACGTGTGGTTCATGACGAAGTCGATGATCACCCGGATGCCGCTCGCCTTGGCGGTGCGGACGAGTTCGACGAAGTCGCCGAGCGTACCGAGGCGTGGATCGACGGCGAAGAAGTCGACGATGTCGTAGCCGTCGTCCTTGCGAGCCGTCGGATAGAACGGCATGAGCCACAGACAGGTCACGCCGAGATCGGCGAGATACTCGATCCGCTCGCTCATGCCACGCAGGTCGCCGCAGCCGTCGCCGTTCCAGTCGTAGAAGGTCTCGACGTCGGCACAGTAGAAGACGGCGTTCTTCCACCACAGGTCGCCGGTATCGGACTTCCTCATGCCATCGCCGCGGTCGTTGCCGGCGCGGTGGGGGACAGCTGGGGCAGCACGTGCTCGCCGAAGGCGTCGATGAAACCGGCCTGCTGCTGACCGACGAAGTGCAGGTACAACTCGTCCCAGCCCTGGTCGACGAACGCCGCGAGCCAGTCGGCATGGCGGCCGAGGTCGCCGGAGACGAGCACGGACTGTTGGACGCGGTCGGCCGTGACCGCTCCGCCGACGATGTCGAACGCCTCGACCGTTTCCAGGTCCCAGGACACGGGCGGCTCGAAGACGTTGTTGCGCCATTGGTCGTGGGCGATCGCCAACGCCTCGTCGTCGGACGGTGCCCAGCTGAGGTGGATCTGCAGCCGGGCCGGGCCGCGTCCGCCGGCGTCGCGATACGAGTCGAGCACCTGCCGGAGCGTGTCCTTCGGTTGGTTGACGGTGATGAGGCCGTCCGCCCAGGCGGCGTGGCGGGCCGCGGTGCGCGGGGTGACGGCAGGGCCGACGAGGTCGGGCACCGTGTCCGGCAGCGTCCACAGCCGGGCCCGATTGACCTCGACGAGCCCTTCGTGGCTGACCTCCTCGCCGCGCAGCAGGCGCCGGATGACGTCGACGCACTCGATCAGCCGTTGGTCGCGCACGTCCTTGCGCGGCCACGCTTCGCCGGTGATGCGTTCGTTCGACGCCTCACCGGAGCCGAGCGCGGCCCAGAAACGGTTGGGGAACATCTGACTGAGCGTCGCGATGGCCTGGGCGATGATCGCAGGGTGGTAGCGCTGCCCGGGCGCATTGACCACGCCGAAGGGCAGATCGGTGGTCGCCAGCGCCGCGCCGAGGAAGCTCCACGCGAACCCCGACTCGCCCTGCCGTTCGCTCCACGGGCTGAAGTGATCCGAGGACATGCCGGCGGTGAACCCGGCCCGTTCGGCGTGCTGGACGTCGCGCAGGAGTTGCGCCGGGCTGATCTGCTCGTGCGAACAGTGGAATCCGATGACCGTCATGGAAACGGGGGTACCCAAATCTTCAGGCCCGCCAATATCTCGCGAGAGTCCTCGTGGTCGGCGGCGTGCACCGCCGACGCTCAGCTCGAGGCGTCGAGGATCTTGATGGCGAACACCAGGCTGTCGCCGGGCTGGATGCCGGCACCGGGCTGGCCGTCGGGGTAGCCGTCGGCGGAGGTCATGGCGACGGCGACCGTGGAGCCCACCTTCTGGCCCGCGATCGCCTTCTGGAAGCCGGTGACGACGCCGTCGAGCGGGAAGTCCACCGGTGCGCCGCGCTCATAGCTGCTGTCGAACACCGAGCCATCGCGCCCGTTGACGCCCATGTAGCAGACCAGGACGGTGGCGGTGTCGGAGACGACCGGGCCGTCGCCGGGCTTGAGCGTCTGCACCTGCGTCTCGGTCACGCTGAAGGGAGCGGTGACCTTCACGCTCGGGGCGGCCGCGTCGGTCGATCCGGTGACGTCGACGCTGCCGGTGGCTCCGGGCAGCGTCCACTCCGGGGCGCCGCCTTCGGCCGGGGCCGCGGTGGGGCAACCCGCTTCGTTGGCCGTCTCCGTGAGGTTGGGCGGTGTGAACACGTCGGAGGAGGTGCTGGCCGACGACGAACTCGCCGACGTTTCCTCCGTGTCCGACCCGCATGCGGCGAGCGTGACGACGAGAGACGCAGCGCAGGCCGCGATGGCGACGGACGAAGACCCACGGGAGAAGTTCACGGTCGCCACGGTACAGCCGAGGTGAACCGGTCGTTTCCGGCAGGGCGAACGGGGAATCGAGGGCCAGTCGAGGAGGGCGCGCGAGGGAAACGAGGTAGTTCATGTTGGATGAAGCCATGGCGGCTCCGACTCGCGGTTCGATCTTCAAGTCCCATCTGCAGTCCAGTGCGACGGTCGCATTCCAGTTCGTCTTGGTGGCGGCGGCGTTGTGGGTGCTGGCGTGGGTGGTGGGGGAGACGTGGGTGATCCTCCTGCCGGTGGTGCTCGCCGTGATCGTCTGCACGGTGCTGTGGCCGCCGGTGGGCTGGCTGTTGCGCAAGGGCGTGGCACCGGCGTTCGCGGTGCTGCTGGTGCTCCTGTTGGCCATGGGCGTGATCGCCGGAGTGCTCGCCGCCGTGGCGCCCGCGATCGTCGAACAGTCGACCGAGCTGGCGGAACAGGCCACGGCCGGTGTCGTGCAGGTGCGGGATTGGCTCGGCGGACCACCGCTGAACATCAGTGAGACGCAACTGAATTCCGCGGTCACGGCCATCAACGATCAGCTCAACTCGAGCAGTACGCAGATCGCATCCGGTGTGTTCACGGGCGTGGGCGCGGCGACCTCCGCGCTGGTCACGCTCTTCACCACGATCGTCGTCACGTTCTTCCTCCTGAAGGATGGCCCGCGCTTCGTGCCATGGTTGCGCCGTACGGTCGGCATGCCCGCTGCGCCGCACTTCGCGGAGGTCCTGCAGCGCGTCTGGTCGACGCTCGGAGGTTTCATCCGGACCCAGGCCCTGGTCAGCCTGGTCGACGCGGTGCTGATCGGGATCGGCTTGCTGGTGCTCGGAGTGCCACTGGCCTACGCGTTGGCGATCATCACGTTCATCGGTGGCTTCGTGCCGATCGTCGGCGCGTTCGTGGCCGGTGGCCTCGCCGTATTGATCGCATTGGTGGCCAACGGACCGGTGACGGCGCTCATCGTGCTGGGCATCATCCTCGCCGTGCAGCAACTGGAGGGCAACGTCCTGCAGCCATGGCTCCAGTCGAAGTCCATGAACCTGCACGCGGTGATCGTCCTGCTCGCCGTCACGCTGGGCGCCTCGACGTTCGGCGTCATCGGCGCCTTCCTCGCCGTGCCGGTGGCCGCCGCCCTCGCGGTGATCATCCGGTACTACGGCGAGCAGGTGAGTGAACGTGCAGGCGAGGCGACGCCGCACCCCGAGCCGGACGGGGACGAGCCGGCCACGGCGGACGACCAAAACGCGAACGCCGCCGACGAGCAGAAGCGACTCTGAGCTACGACGGCCGCAGGACGGCGACCATGAAGTCGGAGTCGTCCGTGAACGGCCGCGCGTCCCACGTGGACAGCAGCAGGTCCGGAACGAAGCCGGCTTCGGTTGCGTCGGCCAGGAATTCGGTGAACTCGTAATCGCGGTTGGCTCCGAAGCCGATCACGACGCGGCCATCGACGGCGAGGTGAGCACGTAGTCGAGCCAGCACCTGGACCCGGGTGCTCGGGGCCAGGAACGTGACGACGTTGCCTGCTGAGACAATGACGTCGAAACGCTCCGTGACGCCGCGCGCGGGCAGGTCGAGTTCGGCGAGGTCTCCGACCAGCCAGTCCGGGCCGGGGTAGTCCTGCTTGGCCGCGTCGATCAGTACGGGATCGACGTCGACCCCGACCACGTGATGGCCGACCTTCGCGAGATACCCGCCCAGTCGGCCGGGGCCGCACCCGGCGTCGAGGATGCGGGCGCCACGGGGAGCCATCGCGTCGACGAGGCGGGCCTCGCCGGTGAGGTCTTCACCGGCGCGGGCCTTGGCACGGAATCGTTCGACGTACCAGTGCGAATGCCCGGGATCGGCCGCGACCTGCTGCATCCAGATGCTCTTCTCGACCATGTGGATGAGTTTGGCACGACGGCCTGATCAGTAATCCCAGGTGGCCGGAACCATCCGGAAGCCGTTGCCTGCGGCGGCGACGTGGCAGACGGACGGGAACGGCAGGTGAGTGGCGACCAGCGCTTCGCCGCTGGCTGCCAATTCACCCAGGAGCCGGATGCGCACGCGGGCCGATTCCTCGGGGTCGTGCTCGAAACCGTTCTGCCACTCGGGATTGTCGAACCCGGGCTGAAAAACCGCGTCACCAGCGAACGTCAGTGCCTCACCCCGGGATTCGAGGCGCACGATGCTGTGGCCGGGGGTGTGGCCGCCGGTGCGGCGCAGCAGCACGCCGGGTGCGACCTCGTACTCCGTCTCGAAGGGCCGCAGTTGGCTGCGGTACACGTCGAGGAACCGTGTGGCGGTCCGGCGCAGGACGTCCGGGATCGGCGCGGGCATGACGGTGCGGGAGAAGTCGGGCTGCGTCCAAAATTCCGCCTCGGCGGACGCCAGGTGGACCCGCAGGTCCGGCCGCAGCCGGTTCCGCAGCCCGTCGACGAGCAAGCCGCCGATGTGGTCCATGTGTAGGTGGGTCAGCACGACGTCGGTCACGGCGGCAGGGTCGATCCCGGCAGCGACGAGCCTCGCGGCCAACTGCCCCGCCCGCGGGAAGTCCGGAAACTCCGTCCCCAGCCCGGAGTCGACGAGGATGGTCTTCCCGCCACTTCGCACGACCGCGACGTTCAGTGGCCAGTCGGTGATCTCCGGTGGCAGGTACATGTCCTCGAGCCAGGCCGACAAATCCTCCGGCGCGGCGTTGGTGGCCATGGTGACGGCGGTGATCGGCAGCACGCCGTCGCTGATCACCAACACGTCGATGTCACCGACCTTCACCGCGTAGCGCGAGGGCACCAGTTCATCGAGGGCCCGCGTTCCGGCGGCTGACGTATCGATCAGAGTCATGTGTGTCTTCTCCTGGTGAGCGCCTCAACCGAAGGCGATGGGACATGCTGTCTCCCCCGAGAACGCCTGTGGGAGCCCAGAAACATCCGCCGAAAGGGTTAGAGATGGCACCAGATAGCAATTTGCCCATACGGCAAGTTGCCTTGCCGAGGCTTGGCCACGGCGTCCACCATCATCGTGTGACCACACCAGCGAACCCCTTCGACGATCCAGCCCACGTCGCCATGTACGCCGAGCGCGCCGGGCAGATGGTGCCCGCCCTGACCGACATTCACCGACTGGTCGGCGTCCTCGTCGACGAGAACGCCCCTGCCGACGCCAGGATTCTGGTACTGGGTGCCGGCGGGGGACTGGAGACCAAGGCGTTGGCGGGGTTCCGTCCCGGATGGACCTTCGATGCCGTCGACCCGTCCACGGCCATGCTGGATCTGGCGGTGCAGACCCTGGGACTCGACGCGTCACGGGTGACGATGCACAACGGATACGTCGACGACGCACCGCTCGGCCCCTTCGACGCAGCGACTAGCCTGTTGACGCTGCACTTCCTCCCACCCGAGGAGCGGCTGCGGACCGTCACCGAGGTGCGGCGCCGGTTGAGCCCCGGGGCTCCCTTCGTCGCGATGCACCTGAGCATCTCCCACCGCGACGACGCCGAACGCCGGACCTGGATAGACCGGCACCTGGCGTACCTCGTCGCGACCGGCATGGATTCCGACATCACCGAGAAAGCGCGCAAGGCAATCGAACTCGACGTTCCCGTCCTGACGCCCGAGCAGGACCGAACCATCTTGGAGCAGGCTGGCTTCACCGACGTCACGGAGTTCTTCGTAGCGTTCAACTTCCGGGGGTGGGTCGGCTACGCGTAGTCAGTCGGGGGAGGGCGCGGTGGGGTCGGCGATCGAGAAGTCCCAGGTTCCCTCGGCAAGGTCCGCGAGCCGTTGCAGATAGGCGGCGCGAGTTTCCTGCGAGGTGGCCATGCGCTCGCGGTCCAACACGGACACTCCGAGTTCGGCCGGCGGCAGTGTTTGCGCCGTCGCTGCGATGCCATAGAACGGCAGGTGATCGTCGAATCCACCTGGCGCATAGAAGTTGAGCAGTCGAGCGTCCTCGTCGGACACGACCCGAAACGAATGTCTGGTCGACTTCGGAACCCAGACCGACGATCCCGGTCCCACCCGCACGACCTCGTCGCCGGGCCCGACGACCAACTCCAGTTCGCCAGACAGGACGTAGAAGCCCTCTGCTTGCCGCTCGTGGACGTGCGCCGGCGGGCCGGCTCCTGCGGGGACGATCTGCTCGAGAAGCGTGAATTCGCCCCGGGTTTCGTCGGCGGACATCAAGACGTTCCACAGCGCGCCGCGATACCAGTACGCCGGGGACGCCCCAGCTCGTCCGATTAGCACTCGCGGTCGTGACTCGTCGTTCGCTGTCATGGGTGCCCTCGTTTCTCTTTGTTGTCGCGGCGTGACATCAACATATCACTGATGTCGCTCCGTGACATCAGCTCGGCATTCCCGAGGTTCGACGAGCTACTCGTGCGGCACACCTAGGATTGGTTCGAGGAATCGGTCGATGGCTCGAGCGGTGCGCATGACAGAACCGAAGCGGCGCGTGCATGGAAGGGGAGCCGGCGTTGTCCGTGACAGCCGAGGATTATTCGTGGTGGAGGCAATGGCGTCCGTCCTGGGCTGAGGCCCACTGCGTGACCCTCGTCAGCGACGCCACCGTCGAAGACGTCGTCGATTCTCTACGTGCGCACGCGGTCGCTCGGGTCCAGGGGATCGACGCACTCTACGAGCGTGTCGTCGAGGACTGGCCCGAGGATTACGACCCGTTCACGGCGAAGATCGGCATAGCGGACATCGGGCACGGCTGGGTTCTCGTCGCCGAGATCAACGGCTACGCAGGCGTCACCGAGGCATAAATCGGGCCGGTCTCCTCCGGCCGGACGGTCGTGTCGCACTTCGGCAATGTCAACGCAGTGCACCGGTTCCAGTGGTGGCATGACGGGCGGTTGCTGGTGGACTTCGACCCGATGTTTCCAACGGAACGGTACGGGTCGGATCCCGACGCACTCGCCTAACACATCGGCGGCGTGGGCATCCTGGTCGATGCCGAGCCGGAGGACATCAATGACGTCGACCTCAGCGCAGCGGGATTCGCGCTCGCCGAGCGCATCACTGGAGTCGCGTGCACGCCAGAGATGTTCGAGCGCAGCGATTTTCTGGTGGCAACCGTTGCGATTCCGAGGGACTAGCAGCCTGGTGAGCCGTCAGGCCCTGTCGAGCCGGTAATGAAGTCGCAGCGCCTGCCATCGGCCGATCCGCAACGAGTGGTCGGTGCGGAGGACACCTTCATCGTCTGCGAAGACGTGGAACGTCTCCCGCAGGGGAATGGACGATGCGTACCACTGATCCCCGAAACGCACTACGGCATAAGCGCCGTCGCGGCCGAATGCGCGAGACCGCGACTCGAGCCAAAGCGACCCGTCGGCATCGTTTCGAGGAGCCAAGTACACCTGAATACTGCCGTCTTCCAACGGAAAGCAGACGTGAACGTGCGGTTGCGGGATTCCCGGTAGTGTGCCCAGTCGGTAGTAGCCGCTGTACACCCGTGATCCGTCTCCTCGCAGATTGCGAATCCATGCGGCGCCGGCGCGGATGCCGTCATGTTCGACGACCCGCACGACGCTCGACATCCCGCGGCTGACCGACAACGGCTCAACCGGCAGCGCTAACTGTTGCACGCGTCTGCCCCAGACCCGCGCAATCAGTTCGCCTGCGGGCGCGAACAGCGCATTCCATTGCGACCACACTTCCATTCGCCAGGCGGCCGTGTGCTCGTAGAAATCCCGGATGCGGGGGTCCAACCGTCCTGCGGTGAACTCGGGACCGTCTAGATCGGTCATCGACTCTACGAGCCCGTCGCAGGCGTCAGGTCGTCGTACCTGCCCGTTGCGCTCGAACTCGCGAAGCCAGTCATCTCCGCTCCCGCCCCGGGCGGTGTAGGGAGAGTCGAGCCAACGGTGTTCGTCCTCGATGTCGACGGGCCGGCCGACCACCCGCCAGAAATGTCTCGTCGACGAGTCCAACCCGTGGGTCATTGAAGACATCCGTCAATCGTCGCACTCGATGGACCGGAATTCCGTCCGGTGTTGTCACGACGTGTCATGGCGTTTAGTAGCGTTGGGCCATGCCTCGGTGGGAGCACGGCAGCGAAGACCGCCTGAAGCAGGCCGCAATGGAACTGTTCGACGAGCAGGGGTTCGCGAACACGACCGCCGTCGAGATCGCGAACCGAGCGCGCGTAACCACTCGCACTTTCTTCAGGTACTTCTCCGACAAGCAAGCATTGGTGTTCGCGGACGCCGAGTCGCTCCGCGCGGCGCTCGTCGAGCGAATCCTGCAAGCGACGACGGTCGCGGAGCCGCTGCAGACGGTGATGGGCGCCTTGGCCGGATTCGACTGGGAGAGCCTGGGATCACGGGACGTCCAACGTCAACGGGGCGCCATGATCGACGCGAACCCAGATCTGCTCGAGCGCGAACTCATCAAGCAGCAGCAGATGGCCGACGAGTTCCGTCGCGCACTGGAGCAACGCGGTGTCGCGGCACACGTCGCCGAACTCGCGGCCGACGTGGGGATCCAGCTGTTTCGGATCGCTTATCGGCGATGGCTGGCGGCTGACCACGGAGAAGCCGGTCTGCACAGATTCGTCGACGAGGTGACGTCGACGCTGGCCGGACTCGTTGCCGGCAATCCCTCGGCCGCTGCGACCTAGCTGCAGGAGGGCGCGGAGGCCCCGGCTATACAGTCGGCGCAATGGATACCTCGTCGCGGACGCTCGACCCCTCCATGGGTGAGTTGCGAGTGGGCACCAAGGCCGAGGGCCCGGCGGCGCGACTGGGTCACGACTTGACGCTGGTCATGGACGTGTGGATCGCCGAGGTGTCCTGGGTCGACGGACGTCCCGGTGCCGTGATTCTGACCGTCCAGTCAGCCTCACTGTCAGTCCTGCGTGGTGACGGGGGAGTGAAGTCGCTCTCGGGAGCGGAGAAGGCGCTGGTGCGATCGAATGCGTTGCGTGCGCTCGATGTAAAGCGTCATCCCACGATCGGCTACCGGAGCGACGAGATCGTGGCGACCGACGGCGGTTACCGACTGGCGGGTTCGCTCGCCATCCACGGCAAGACTCACCCGCGCGCGATCGACCTTCAGGTGACGGACCTCGGCGACACGTGGCGCCTGACGAGTGACTCCGTCGTCCGCCAGTCCGAGTTCGGCGTCAAACCGTATTCGTTGATGATGGGATCGCTGCGGGTGGCTGACGACGTCACGGTGTCGTTCTCGGCGAATCTGGCCAAGAAATGACCGCCGTCGGGCGATGGAGGAGCGACGGGAAGACCTCGATCTCCGCGCAACGTTGCCGTCACGGCTGAGTTTCGGCAGTGTGGGGGGATGAGCGAAAACGCGAAGGTCACCGTTGAACGAACCATCGATGCGTCCGTGGCCGACGTCTTCGACGTCATCTCCAATCCCGAGCGCCATCCAGCGCTCGACGGCTCGGGCTTCGTCCGCAGCGTCGATCACGCTGACCGGATCCAGGCGGTCGGCGAGGTCTTCACGATGAACATGCAGGGCGACCACATGGGCGGGGAGTACAAGACCGACAACCACGTGTCCGGTTATGCGAAGGACAAGCTGCTGGCCTGGAAGACCGCGCCCGAGGGCACGGATCCTCCGGGGTGGGAATGGCTGTGGGAGTTCGAGTCTCAGGGACCTGATCAGACTTTGGTCCGCCACACCTACGACTGGTCGAAGGTCACGGACAAGAAGATCCTCGAGAAGGTGTCGTTCCCGCTGGTGACCAAGGATCAACTGGACGACACGCTATCCCGGCTCGCCGCGGAGGTCTCGTCCTGACCCGAGGCCTCTCATCGGGGGAGTGACCTATCCGTTGTCCCGCCAGGTGAGCACCTCTTTGAGAGACGACAGGTCGTAACCGTCGTCGGGGGTGAGTTCGGTCTGGAACAACGTGACTCCAGCCTGGCGGAACTCATCGGCGCTGTCGGCGTTCTCCCACAGGGTGGAGCGTTCGATGTCGGCGCCGTCGCGGCCGAAGGACGCTGCCAACTCGTCGACGCGGTCGCTGGACCTGCGGAAGGCGTCGAGGTCGGTGAACGCGTGCCAGATGTCGGCGTGCCGGGCAACGGCGGGCAGTGAGCGCTTGGGACCGGTGCCGCCGATGAGGATCGGGAGCTTGCGCACCGGCGGCGGGATCAGTGCAGCGAGCCTCTTCTCGATGCGGATCAGGCTCTCGTCGAACAGGTCGAAGCGGGAGCCGAAGGTGCCGAAGTCGTAACCGTAGGTGGTGTAGTCCTTTTCGTACCATCCCGCGCCCAGGCCGAGGATGAGCCGTCCGCCGCTGATGTGGTCGACGGTGCGCGCCATGTCGGCGAGCAAGTCCGCATTGCGGTAGCCGACGCCGGTGACGAGGAGACCGATCTCGGCGTGTGAGGTGATCTCGCCCCACGACGCGAGCGCGGTCCACCCCTCGAAATTGGCGACGTCGGGCTGCTCGTCGAACATGACCGGCTTGCCGTCGACGATTTCCTTCATCGCCGGACGGTGGAAGTGGTCGTAGCCGAAGATCACGTCGACGCCGAGGTCGTCGGCGGCCAGGACGGCATCGCGCCAAGTGCGGTAATCGGGCGTGCCGCCGGGCTGGATCTGCACGGCGACGCGGACGGGACGGGTCATGGATGCTCCTGAGTCGGGGAAGGGCGACCCTTGAGCCAAGTTCACCTAATGCGGTGTTTATTCCGCATCGACTAGATGCTCGCGCTCAGTTCAGGATTGCCCGCGCAGCGCGTTCTGCGATCAGCATGACCGGTGCGTTGGTGTTTCCCGAAGTGATGGTGGGCATCGCCGACGCGTCGACCACGCGGAGGCCGGCGACGCGGTACACGCGACAATCGGTGTCGAGCACCGTTGCGGCCGACCGTGGCCGACCGTGTGAATCGAAGGCCCCCATCGCACAGGTGCCCACTGGATGGAAGATGGTCGTTCCCAGCTCCCGGGCCGCCTGCTCGAGGTCGTCGTCGCTCTCTAGTCGTGGGCCCGGCAACACCTCTTCCGGGCGGTACCGGGCCAGCGGCTGCGCCGCCATGATCCGTCGGGTCATCCTCAAGCCCCGCACGGCGATCTCACGATCGGCGTCGGTGGACAGGTAGTTGCAGGAGATCTTCGGTGAGGTCAGCGGGTCTGCCCCAGCAATGCGCACGTGACCTCGTGAGGTGGGGCGCAGATTGCACACCGAGGGAGTGATCGCTCCGAAGGGATGCAGGGGCTCTCCGAACTTGGCCAATGACAACGGCTGCACATGCCACTCCAAGTTGGGACTCGCCAACGCGGGATCGCTCCTGGCGAAGGCCCCCAGCGTGGAGGGCGGCATGGTCAGGGGTCCTGACCGAAGCAACAGGTATTGGAGTCCCATGCCGGCACGGGTGATCCAGTTTCGATAGAGCGTGTTGACGGTCCGAGCGCCCCGCACCCGGTAGACCGTTCGTAGCTGCAGGTGGTCCTGGAGATTCTCACCCACTCCCGGCAGATCGACGGCTACCGGCACCTGATGCTGGGTGAGCAGCCCGGCCGGTCCGAGACCCGAGGCCTGCATGAGCTGCGGCGAGCCAATCGCTCCGGCGCTCAGGATCACCTCCCGGCGGGCCTGGACGTCGATGATCTGGCCGTCTTTGCGCAGCCGCACCCCGGTGGCGCGGTGCTGAGCCTCGGTCCAGGCGCCGTCCCGCTGACCTTCGTGGACCTGGTCGTCCATCAGCAGGTGCAGGGCCTGGGTGTGGGTGTAGATGGTGAGATTCGGTCGATGGGCGATGGGATGCAGGAAGGAATCCGCCATCGACCAGCGGCGGCCGCGCCGCTGGTTGACGTGGAAGTACGCACTGCCGTCGTTGCTTCCGCGATTGAATTCCTCGATCGGCTCGATGCCCAGTTCGGCAGCAGCGGCCTGCCAGGCGTCCAAGACCTTCCAGCGCACGCGTGGCCGCTCGACCGCGATCTCACCGCCGGCGCCGTGCCAGTCGTCGGCGCCGCCGAAGTAGTCCTCCAATTCCTTGTAGATCGTCAGGGTCTCGCCAGCGGACCCGTCGGTGCCGCCCCACAGCCACCGCTCGTCACCGGTGGCCCGAGCCCAGGCTTCGTAATCGGATGCCTGCCCGCGCATGTGGATCATCGCGTTGATGGACGAACTGCCACCGATGACCCGGCCACGCGCGTAGTGGATGCTGCGGCCGGCCAGTCCCGGGTCGGGTTCGGTCGCGAAACACCAGTCGGTGCGCGGGTTGGCGATCGTGTACAGGTAGCCCACCGGCACCTTGATCCAGAACCAGTCGTCCTTGCCGCCGGCCTCGATCAACAGCACCCGGTGGTCGGGGTTGGCGCTGAGCCGGTTGGCGAGCAGGCAGCCCGCGCTGCCCGCTCCCACGATGACGAAGTCGAACTCGGCGGGGCTCATCTTCCTCCATGGCATCGGTGCGGCAACCGACCCTTGCACACGAGTGGTGAGTTCGTCGCCGAAAGTCGCGGCGCGCTGTCATCGGGGAGATCAGTCCGCGCAGAGCGAGATTCGCGGCCCCAGCGGTCAACGACTTTCGTTGGCATCACCGGGGTGGGGAACGTTGTCGTCATCGACGTAGGGTGCGTGCTCGGTGTCGGTGTGTTCGTGGTCGCGCGGGCCCTCGTTGGCACCCTTGGACTCGACTGCGTCTGCTGCATCGCTGGGCATCGACATGGTGGGTCCTCCTTGGATCGTTCCGCGGGGCTCGTCCCGCAGGAATGTGTCAACGGTGACGTGTGCCCGCTTCGTGCCGACCCGAACCGCCCTCAGATAGTGCGGAAGGCCAACTCAGACCCAGGTCGATGGTGCTCGACCTGGCCCTTCTGGAAGCTAGACGCCCGCGTTGCGAGCCGTTACGGCTGCGGCCGTCGCCTGTGCGGTGGACGGTTCGATGGGTGTCGACACGGCATCGGCTTCATCTTCGACTGCCGGGGTCCCGTCAGTGGACGCAGACAGATCCTTCGCCTTCTGCGCGGCCAGCACCTCAGCGAGTAGGGCCTCGTCGTACCTAGCCTCAGCGGCCTGGCTCCGCTTGCGCGCCTCTTCTGCCTCGCGTTGGGCCTTGCTGCGCGCCTTGCGCAGCGTTTCCCGCTGCTCCGCCGAAGCCTTGATCGCACGCTTGAGTTCGGCCTGCTGATCGATGGCGGCTTGCAGCGCAGCCTCGTCGGCGGTGCGCCGTGCGGCATTGTCTTCCAGACGTTCCAGCACGAGCGACAGCTGGTTCTCAGCCCGGGTGGCCTCCTCTTCGGCGGCCTGCCATTGGCCGCGGGGCTCGTCCAAGGCCGCGTGATCGACCTCCAAGTCGGCGTTCGCGTCGGTCGTCGTGGCTTCGGACTGTCCGCGTGCGTCTGCGGTTGTCATGTTTCGGCTCTTTTCCATCGGGTTCTCGCGCCGCGGGCGCGAAGTTCGCTCGGCTGACTCGTCGATTGACGGCGCCGGTCCTTGGGGGGTTCCCGCTATGCGACATCGCAACCCTGGGCGTCACCCGAAGGTGGCAACGGCATCGGCCACTCGCCCGGACGAGGGGGAGTCTGGCAGTACCCCTACTGCGGGGATCTCCTTGGCGTCTGAAAAAGCGCCTAACTTCCTGTGAAGGGTTTCGACTGAACGAGGGAGAAGCATCCGAGCTTGCCCTGCTCTGTCCGGCCAACGAGAAAGGCGGCACATGGTGGACGGCCAATTCGCAACGCAAACAGAACTTTTCGACCTGACTGGTAAGCGCGGCCTGGTCACCGGTGGCACCAGGGGCATCGGGATGATGATCGCGCGCGGGCTCCTTCAGGCGGGCGCCCGCGTGGCCATCAGCTCGCGCAACGCCGAAGCGTGCGCTCAGGCGCAAGAACAGCTGTCCGAGTACGGCGACGTCTGGGCCATCCCCGCCGATCTGTCCCGCCACGACGAGTGTGAGCGTCTCGCCGACCTCGTCACCGCGGATTCCGGGAGCCTCGACATCCTGGTCAACAATGCGGGCGCGATGTGGGACGAGCCGTTGGAGACGTTCCCGGACGCGGCTTGGGACACGGTCGTCGATCTCAACCTGAAGTCGCCGTTCTGGCTGGTGCAGGCGCTGCTGCCGGCACTTCGCACTGCTGGTGTCGCCGACGACCCCGCGCGGATCATCAACATCGGCAGCATCGCGGCGATACACATCCCGGCGCGGCCCAACTACTCGTATTCCAGCAGCAAGGCGGCGCTGCACCAGCTCACCCGAGTGCTCGCAAAAGAGCTTGGTCCGCAACACATCACGGTGAACGCCGTCGCGCCGGGGCCGTTTCCGTCGACGATGATGGCGTCGACTCTCGACGAGTTCGGCGATGCGATCGCGGCCTCGGCTCCGCTGCGTCGGATCGGCCGCGACGACGACATGGCGGGTGTCGCCGTGTTCCTTGCCAGCCGCGCAGGCGCTTACCTGACGGGCACCATCATCCCCGTCGATGGAGGGATCGCCACGACCGCGTGATCCGGAGACTTCAGGGTATTGGCGGAACCTCCCTTCGCCGGCGGTGCAGGCCTACGGTGGGTGGATGGCCGCCACGCTTGACCTGCGCACCGAGATCCGAGAGTTTCTGAGGTCGCGTCGCGCCCGCATCGCCCCTGAGACGGCTGGCCTGCCCGCCTACGGCGGTCGGCGTCGCGTCGAGGGTCTGCGTCGCGAGGAGGTAGCGCTGCTCGCTGGCGTATCGGTCGAGTACTACGTACGGATCGAGCGCGGCAACCTTGCCGGCACCTCGCAGGGCGTACTCGACGCCTTGGCCACGGCCTTGCAGCTCAACGAAGCGGAGCGCGATCACCTCGTGCATCTCGCACGCCAGTCCGGGGCGCCCGGTGGTCGACCGCACGACGAACCTCCCACGACAGCGCGTCCCGCGCTACAAGAGGTCCTCGACGCAATCACCGGTGCGCCGGCGCTGATCCGCAATGGGCGCCACGACGTGCTTGCCATGAATCACCTGTGTCGCGCGCTGTATTCACCGGTGCTGGCCGACCCGCGACGGCCCGCGAACACAGCGCGATTCGTGTACTTGCATCCCAGCGAGGCGAAGGCGTTCTTCGTCGACTACGACCAGGCGGCGCGGAATGCGGCCGCGATGTTGCGCATGGAAGTGGGCCGTAATCCTCACGACGAGGAACTGCTCGCCCTGGTGGGTGAACTATCAGCGGGCAGTGCGTCGTTCCGGCAGCAGTGGGCGTCGCGCGACGTGCGGGTGCACGGATATGGGAGCAAGCACGTGAACCACCCGGTGGTGGGTCGGCTCGACTTGAACTTCGAGTCCATGGATCTGCCCACCGAACCTGGACTGCAGATGAACGTGTACACGGCTACTGCGGGAGGGCCGACCGCCGACAAGCTGGCCCTGTTGGCGTCATGGGCCAGCCAAGAGACGCCGGCAGCCGGCAAGAGTTTGGGATCGGTAGCGCCAACGCCCCGGTGAACTCGTCTCGACGACGCCACTCGAGCGGCGCGAGACAGGGGAGCACACCATGACCACTCAACAACCGAAGGCGGATCGTCGCCGGGGCACTGATGTCCGCTAGTTTGGCCGTGGCCGGTCTGGGTTTGTCCGTCGGTACGGTTGAGGCAGGCACCCCGCCGGACGGCCCCTTCAGCTGGTGCCCAGGTGATCCGCCGGTGGAAACCGGAAACAAGAAGTACAACCCGGTGCGCTGGGATGAGGGAATCTGCCATGAGTACTGGCTCGTGTACCACGGGCAGGGCAATGTCGCGCAGAACGTGTGGGACGGACCGAACCCGCCCGGACCACCACCGGGCATGGGGTTCGCCCCTCCGCCGCCCCTTCCGCCGGGATGGTGCTGGGGTCTGTTCCTGCCGGGACCGTGCCCGCCGGGCGTGGCAGGGCCGAGGCTCGGATAGTCGCAGACGATCCAGCCCCCACGCCGTCGCCTGCTCCCCGGCTCACCCCACTATGACAACGTGGGATTCAAGAAGACATACAGCGCAACGATTTTGCCGTCGCGGACCAAGAGACTGTCCAACCCCGTGTATTTCGGTTGTTCGCCTCGAGGACCCGAGCCCCACGCAATGATTCCGGCATTCGCCAGCACCTGCGGCTCTCCACTGTGGGTGTAGACGAAATGCGGATGCGTCGCCCGCAGATCGCCGGCGAACTCGTCCAAGGCGTCGTGCCCGACATACGTGCCGTCTGGCGTGTAGACCACGCAGTCGTCAATGTAGAACTCTTCGATGGCGGCGCGCCGCCGCGTCGCATCTCCCTCACCGAAGACCTCTTGAAGGTTCCGGGTGAGCAGTTCGAATATCCGCGCGGTCGCAGTCATGGTCGCCAATCCGTCTCTGGTGCCGACCTGCTCGACACGACTCCGAAACAAACGGACTACAGTCCTGTTTGATTCCACCGTGTACGGCCAGCTCGTTCGAAGGCACGGCGCAGTCGCTCGGCAGATCAAGCGTTCCATTGTCCAGGCGGGTATAGCTGAGGCGTGACACGTGATCAGTTGCTGGCTCGCTACCGAGAGTTGGTGCGCCACGAGCTGCCGCAGCGGGGTCGGGCTGGCCGCTGGGTCGTGACCAAGGATCATTGCTTCGGCCGGATCCTGCTCGACCATGCCGTCGGCGGCTGCTGGTACGACGCGCTCGACCGGCGTCGCTCACCGGCATTCACCCAACTCGACGACGACCAGCTCACCGAGGCCGTTGCACTCGCCGAACGAGTGATGCGCGAGGGCGACCCGCTTCTGCGTCAGCTGAACGCGCAGAGCCTGTCGTGGCGCGGAAAGCTGTGACCGCGTCCGCGTGCGCACACCGTCGCCGGGGTCGCGTAGATTCTCCGAGAACCATCCCAGCACTCAACGCACCAAACGAAGGCCGTCATGTCCGAGGATCAGAACGCAGACGTTCCACCAAACCACCTCTCCGTCGATCCGCGCAGCGCCTTCTATAGCGAGGAGGTGCTCCTCCGCGACGTGGGCATTCGCTTCAATGGCGCCGAGAAGACCAATGTCGTCGAATACGACGTCGCCGAGGGTTGGGTGCGTGTCGAAGTCCCCACCGCGAAGGATCGCCGCGGAAATCCCATGGTCGTCAAGCTCAGTGGCACGGTTGAACCGTATTACCGCTGAGCGTAGATGACGTTGGTAGCCAACGTGATTCATGTCGTAGCCATGCGCGGAGCTGAGACGGACCACTAGGAATTCGCGTCGGCGATGCTGCGGGGACCAGTGCGGATCCAGACCACCGCGAAGAACACCAACGTCAGCGCCAGCGGGATCAGTCCGACGAGCCAGCTCAGCGCTAGCGGGGGTCCCGGCTGTTCGAGCACGTCGACCCTCAGGTCGCCTGTGCCTTCACCCTGGGGGCCGTCGATCGTGAACCGCAGCGTCCATCTCCCCGAGGAGGTGAGTGACTCGACGTCAAGCCCCCACACGTCGCGGTTGCGGGGATGCCGGGACAGACGATCTGCGTCGCCCCAGCCGTCGGGAGCGATCGCCGCGATGGTGCCGGACTTGTCGGCGATTCCGCCGTCCGGTTCGAACGTGAAATCCAACGACTGCATGGCGCGCAGCGGCCACACGGTGAAACCGACCGTCACCGGGTAGGGGCCGACCTGGACGCGCTCGGTGTGCACGACGTAGTCCAGTGGATCGGCGGCCGCGGCCGGCGCCACGCCGATCGACAGCGCGGCGACGGTGCACAGCGTCGCGACCAGCGCTCGCAACCTGCTGTGGATGGTCATGCCGGTGCGCCGACGGAAGGCGTCGTGTTCGACGCACGGAGTGCCCGGCCGAGTCGCCACGTTGCGCCACCGAGCACCCCGGTGAGCAGCGCCCCGGCGACGCACGTGAGCAGGATGCTGCCCGCGCCTCCGCCGCCGTCCTCACCACCCAGGTCGACGCCCCCGGATTCCATCGAGCTGAGCAGCCAGATGATCGCTACCGCACCTGCCGCGCCGCACGCGGCCAGCAGCCGGGCGCTCGAACCCGTCCATCGCAGCAGGAGTTCGACGACGACGCCGAACACGAAGACGATGGCGGGGGTCAGCACCATGTCGATGGGGAAGCCCAACTCGACGAAGTCGCGAAGCGCCAAGTGCTGGAGGTCGGCGTACCAGCCGACTGCCCAGGTGGCGAACGACCAGGTCGCCAGGTTGAGTACCAGTGTGAGCAGGCCGGTGCCGATGGCTCCGCCGCGCGGCACGACTTGGGATCCGAGCAGCACGCAGACGAGCGGAATGGACAGCCAGGTCAGGGTGGCCCAATCGATGGACGCGCTCAGGTCGAGATCTGCCAGCGCGCCGCTCTGGATCGAGGCGTACTGCCCGAACGCCGCGATGGCGACCATGAACCCCCAACGGCCCCAGCGGTGTTCGCGAGCCGCGGCGAAGACGATGGCCGTGCCGATCATGGTGACGCAGATCGACGTCAGCCACCCTTGGTGGGGCGGCGACGCGACGGTCACGTCGAATCCGTACAGGCCGTGCCACCACTCGTCGTACAGCCCGTAGAGCAGGAACGAGGCCGCGGCGATGCCCGCGACCAGATAGCCGATGGGCGCGGCGAACGCGCCGAGGACCTTGAACGAGCGACCGCCGACGGTCGGATCGGGGTCCTCGCCATTGCGCTGTGCGGCGGTGGCCCGCAGCACCATCGCCAAGCTGGTCAACCCGGCGATCGCGCCGCCGGAGTAGATGAACAGATGCGGCAGCGTGAAGAAGCTATCCGGCCCGACGTCGAGGTGCCAGTCGATGTCCCAGGTCAACCCCGACAGCGAAATCAGGGTGCCTGCGAGCATGACGAACGCCGGAATCTTGGCGCGCGAATCGGTCTTCGTCATGGCGGTGGGCCTTCCTAGCCGTTGGTGGTGACGCTCAGAACTGCTTCATGCACTGCGCCGCTGGCGGCGATGCGGACCGTGATGTCCCACTGCCCGGCCATGGACAGATCGACGTCGGCGCGGTACCGGCCGTCACCCTGGGCCACGGTGGCCACAGGTGTTGTGGCATGACCCATTTGAGGCATCGCGGGTTCGAAGCTGACCGAGTCCGGTGTAGGGGGCTGGCTTTCGTTGCCGGTTATCTCGACGGTGACCGGGCTGATTCCGGCCTTCAGCGACTCGCCGATCAGCTGCACGCGGTACGGTCCTGCCGTTGCGGTGGCCGCGCCATCGTCCGTCGATTTCGGCCACAGCAACCAGACTCCGGCACCGACGACGACGGCGGCGATCGCGGCGATGACGAGGAGACGGTGGCGACTCACGGTAGGCGGACCTCTATTTCGGTTGGCGCCGTGAGGATGGCGTAGTCGCGTTCGGCCTGCACCCACACCTTGTATCGTCCGGGCAGTGCGAACGAGTACGTGAAGTCGATCTCGGGCCCGTACCGGGCAACCGTTTCGTCGGGCTGCCCGCCTGAGGCGCCGATCGTGGGCGGCACCATGGCGTGCGCATGAGACCAGACCGGCGCTATGAGTGCGTGTTTGCCGACGTCGGGGCCGTGGGGGAGTGGGCCGACGACCATCATGTGTCCGACCATCCCGAGCCACGGCTGCAGATCGGGGGTGTCCCCAAACCTTGCCCGGATGGTGCTCGGGATGCCCGCCGGCGCCACGGTCGCGGTGATCTGGCCCTGCGAGGGTGGCGCCGCGGTCGGCGGTGCAGTAGAGGATTGCCCGTCGACCGAGCCACGTAGCAGTTGCACTCCGCCACCACGCCTGGCGATCTCGGCGGACATCGCGTATGTCCCGCGTTCTCTGGTGTCGAGTTTTGCCTCGTACCGTCCCGGCGCGACGCGGACGGGATGCACGTGCGACATGGTGCCCCCAGGTGAGACGACGATGAGATGGATCAGCGCGCCATGGTGAATCAGCAGGTCGTCGGCGGGTCGCCCGGTGGAGGAGTCGGTGAGGTTCAGACGCAGCGTGGCCTGGCTAGCGGACACCGACATGTTCACCGGCGGCCGCGAATAGTCGACTGGATTCTGGGAATTGGCCGCAACACGCGCGTAGGGATCGCGAACGTTCTCGAGGGTCGGGTCGAGGTCCTGGCCCGGCTGCGGGGGCGGAGGGGAGTACGCCGACAGCGTCGCGCCGGTGACGGCCACGGTCAGCGCAACCATCATGCCGGTCGCCGGGACTAGCGCCATCCAGTTGCGGCGCGTGCGCAATGTCGCTGCCAGCGCGACGATCAGCAGCGCGCCCGCGGCGAAGAAGCCGTAGTCACTGGCCTTCTTCCACGGCGGAATCACCTGTGCAGGAACCAGAAACGGGATCCGCGCCGCAGTGTGGCCGTCGTCCACGATCAGTTCCCACGGCCCGGCCCTGTCGACGTTCAGTGTCGCCGAATGGATTCCGGGCGTGCCGAGCCTTACCTGCCCTCTACTGGTCGTGGCCCCCGGTGCCGAGGCGGTGAGTTGCAGTGCGCCCGGAGGATCGCCGTGATGCGTGACGACGTCGACGTGCAGTGGCCCGAGGACCGGGCCGACTCGCCGGATCGTGACCGTCAATTCGCGACCGCCTAGCGACTGGGCGACGTGCACGTCCGCGTCCGATCCGATTCCGTCGGCCCGCGCCGCAGGCACACCGACGGTCATGACCACCAGCAGGCCGATCAAGAGTATTGGTGTCACGGGGGATAGGCCCCCACTTCGTCGCACAGTGGTCGCGCAACTCACCACGCCACCCAGTGCCATGACCACTAGCATGCTGCTCACGAGAGCCCGTGTCGCCGGGGTTATCCCCGATTCTGGTGGGGGATAACCTCCCCTTGGTCGCACAGTGGTTTGCGCAACTCACCAGTCAGGACCATCCGCGATCTTCCCGGCTCATTGTTCCTGTCGGGTACGGCCGGTTACCGAATGCAGGACGAACCGATCCATCTCGCCTTCAGGTAGATAAGGCCTCGGCCGCAACGTAACAGTGCGTTCTTGAAAACGCTCGTCAGCTTCGTCCAGGGTGCGCACGCCGGCATCCGGGTCGGTGACGCAGAACCCCTCCAGTGAGATGGCGAGGTTGTCGAACGCCGCTTCGGTGTCGGCGTAGCGTCCGGGACTCTCATTGAGCCGCTCCAGCAACGCCATTGGCTCTAGCGCGCGCAGTGAGAATATGTCGCTGCCACCAACGAACAGCGGGCGCTGCTTCATTGCCGGCATGATCTCGACGAGGCGGTCGGCCTCGTAACGCAGAACCAGACCAGGATTGCCGCGGACCTCGGTCACGCTGTCTGTGGAAGGGCCGATGTCTGCATACGCGGCAATGAGCGCCTGCTTATCCTCTTCGCTCATTGCATAGCCGAACGTTTCCAGCGTGTCGTGCAGAAGGTCATCGGGGATTCGATCATGGGCCCGCCCGGTAATGGCGCCGTACACATCGGACAGCGCGTCCACCTGCGCCGGAGACATACCGAACTCGAGCTTCCCCAGCCGCACGCGAGGAAAGACCGTCCAGTCAGCGTTTACTGTCATCGAGATTCGTCCTGTCTCTCACCGCCGGTTCACGATAATGCCGCGCCCAGTGGTCCGGGGGGCCGACTCGTGCCCCCCTTTGGTGGGGACGTTGCGACGACACTCGTGACCGATGGGCTTGCCCCACGGAAAGGCGAAAGATCATGACCACAGCGCGCGACGTCGACGTCCACCACGGTCGGGCCTGGGTCGACCCGGATCAGACGGTTCGCCTCGGCTATACGGTCGTCACTCCACCCGAACCCACCAAGACCGTCGTGCTTCTCCACGGCGCCCCCCAGACGCGATACGAGTGGCGCAAGGTCATGATGCCACTGGCTGCCGCCGGCTATCGGGTGATCATGCCCGACTATCGCGGCGCCGGCGCGTCTGACAAACCCCGTGACGGGTACGACAAGTGGACCATGGCCGGTGACGTCCACAGTCTGGTGCGCGAGACCCTGGGCGTGGCAGAGCCCATCTCGCTCGTCGGCCATGACCTCGGGTCGACGCTGGCTCTGAGTTTCGCGCTGCGGTACCGCGATGACACCGTGAGCGTCACCTTCATGGAGGCTCCGCTGCCGGGCACTGCCTACTACGAATGGCGCGTGGCTCAGAAGTCAGCGTGGCAGTTCTCCTTTCATGCGAACCCGGACGTCGCGGTGTACCTCGTGCATGGACGTGAGCGTTGGTACGTCAACCGGTTCTTCGACGACTTGACCTACCAACCGGATGCGATCTCCAATCACGACCTCGACGTCTATGCCCGCGCCTACGAAGCACCAGGAGCCATGCGCGCGATGTGCGAGGTGTATCGGGAACTCGACCGCGACGCCGACGACAATCGCGCCGCGCTGCATCGACATGGCAAGCTCACCATCCCGGTGTTGGCTTCGGGAGGTGCTTCCGGGCCGCTCGCCAGCAACTTCCGGGCGATGTGTGAAGAGATCGCCGATTCGGTGACGGATCACCTCGTCCCGGACTGCGGCCACTGGGTGGCTGAGGAGCAGCCAGAGTACTTCGTCAAGATGTTCTGCGAATTCGACGCGGCCGCTCGCGGCGCAACCGCTTAGCGATTGCGAGCCCCGAACTAAAGGGGGTGTATTTCTCCCCCCTGAGCGCGCCGAAGGCCACTTAACGTGGTCGCGGTGGCCCTGACGTCCCCGACAGCACGGGGGACCGCACACGACAATGGAAACGCAGTGAAGTGGAGGTAGTCGCAATGGTGAACGTGGAGCCGCAGACGATCAGTATTGCCGGTAAGACGGTGTCGCGCTTGGGTTTCGGTTCGATGAGATTCACGGGCCGCGGGATCTGGGGTGAGCCCCAGGACCGGGACGAGTGCATCGCCGTGGCCCGTCGGGCGGTTGACCTCGGCGTGCAGTTCATCGACACGGCCGACTCCTACGGTCCGCACGTCGCCGAACAGATCCTGCATGAGGCGCTGCATCCCTACCCCGACGACATCGTGATCGCGACCAAGGCAGGCTTGACCCGAAACGGACCCGATGTCATCGACACTGACGACGGGCCGAAACGCCTCGGGCCGGCGGCGTGGCCACCGGTCGGACGACCCGAATACCTCCGACAGCAGGTACTGATGAGCATGCGCCGCTTGGGGGTCGATCAGATCGATCTGTTGCAGCTACATCGGGTGGATCCGAAAGTGCCGTTGGCAGACCAAATTGGTGAACTCAAGGCGCTTCAGGATGAGGGGAAGATCCGCGAGATCGGCATGTCGCAATGCACGGTCGCACAGCTCGACGAGGCACGGCAGATCGCCGACATCGTCAGTGTGCAAAGTCGGTTCAACGTCATCGACCGGAGCGCCAACGACATGTTGGAGGTGTGCGAGCGCGATGGGCTCGCGTTCATTCCGTGGGCGCCGGTGGCGCAGGGCGGTCTCGCCTCGGCCCACCAAGCGCTTGCAGACGTTGCCCGGGCGCACCAGTGCACCGTGGGTCAGGTGGCGATCGCCTGGTTGTTGCACCTTTCACCGGCGATGCTTCCCATCCCCGGCACGTCGCGCCGCACGCATCTGGAAGAGAACGTGGCCGCCGCGGACATTCGGTTGACACCGGATCAGCTCGAACAGCTCACGGTGGCTGTCAATTGATCGCCGCCGACGCGGGCTCCGTTGCCAGCGATTCCAGCAAGGCGACGGCGTCGGGAGACGGTCCGTTCTCGAGCGGACAGTAGACGAACAGCCGCTGGTCAGGCGCACCGGCTACCTCGAGCGCCTCGAAGTGCAGGTGTAGCTCGCCAACCTGCGGATGATTGAACACCTTGTCCTCGCTGGTGCGCGGACGCACATCGTGGGTCGCCCACAATTCGACGAATACCGAAGTGCGAGCAGAGATGTCATCGACCACCTCGGCGACGCGGTCGTCATTCGGGAATCGTGTCAGGCCTGAACGGAGGTTGCCGACGATCTGAGTGGCCACCTGGTGCCAGTTCGTGTAGAAATCTCTGGCGGCAGGGTCGAGGAACACCATGCGGGCAAGGTTCTCGGTGTCGCCGAAGCCGCTGTACATCGCGCGACCAGCCGCGTTGATTCCGAGGATGTTGAGGCCTATGTCGACGACGATTGCCGGTACGCGCAAGCCGGAATCGAGGAGCAGCCGGACTCCCGCCGAGACCGTGGTGGCGTGAGTCGGCATCGCGAGGGGGAGGGGATGGACGAGGGAGACGAGGTAGGCAGTCGCGGGCGCGTCGAGTCGCAGTGCTCGTGCGAGCGCACGAAGCACTTGCAGCGACGGTCGGTGTTCCCGCCCCTGTTCAAGCCGTCGGTAGTAATCGGTGCTCAACCCGGCAAGGAGAGCCAGCTCTTCTCGACGGAGGCCACGAACCCGCCGCCCGTCGCCCGGTACGAGGCCGGCGTCCTCCGGCGTCACCGCTTGGCGCCTCGCTCGTAAGAACGAACCGAGTTCCGCCGATTGGTCTGCCATGCCTCATCCCTAACGGACATCTCCGCAGCTGGCAAGCCCGCACGTTGACGGCTTCTTCGTGCGACGTGGCGCCTTCTGATCAAGGCGGGTCGGTTCTGCGAAATTGGGATCGGTAGGCACTTGGACGGTATTCACTCGACGCCATGAAGAACATGATCATCGGCGCGATCGCGACGGGCTGCGCCGCCGTCGGCCTCGGACTGGCTGCGCCCGCCAACGCGGATCTCGCTCCGGGCAACTACCAACACCGCAGTGTCATGGCCAACGGGATCGTCACCGAGAACCTGATGCGGGTGACGAACTGTGGCCCCGGGTGCATCTCGATCCTCAACCTCACGTCGAATACCGACCAGGGTCAGGCGCACGTCCAGGGCAATCAGTACGTGCTCGACCAGTTCGTTCCTGGTGGCGCGTTCTGCCCGGACGGTCGCCCGGTCGACGTGTTCATCAGAAACACCTTCGACCTCGACGGTACGAACGGCCTCGCCACGCTCAACGGCCCCAACCCCTGCGGTACCACCGGTCCGGTGGGGGAGACGCGGTTCACGTTCACGCCCGCGTGAGCTAGTCGATCCATCCTTCCGCTGGGAACTTCTGCGTCTGTTCGTAGTAGCCGATCGGCTCCGTCTGCCCCGTCATGCGACTACCAGTTCGAGATGATCAAGCCGACGTACGAGCAGGCTGGGCAACCAGCGGCCCACGTGGGCAGCGTCAATGTGTGTCGTGCGTTGCAGCAGTTGACGGATCACGACGGTCGCTTCCATCCGGGCCAGGGCCGCACCCACGCAGAAGTGCGCTCCCTTGCCGAAGGTGAGGTGACCTTTCCCGAGTGTCCGATCGAGCTGGAATTGGTCAGGGTCCTGGAAATGCCTGGGGTCTCGGTTGGCTGCCCCCCACATCAGGAGCAGCCGTGAACCAGCTTCCAGGACAACGCCGCCCAGCTCGGTGTCGTTGACGACGTGGCGGTAGTGACCACGAAACGGCGGCTCGAAGCGCAGCACTTCCTCCAGGAACGCGCCCAGCAACTCTGGCTGCTCCCGCACCTGCTGTTGGATTGCGGGCTGGGTGGCCAAGATCCAGGCAGCCGAGCCGATGAGCGATGCCGTCGACTCGCCACCGGCGCTGAAGAGGGTGATCATCATTGCGAGCGCGGTGAACTGGTTCAATTGGCCTGTGGCGCAGGCGGAAGCGAGATCGCCGAGCAAATCGTCTCGTGGGTGGGCGGTGGCGTCCTGAAACTGGTCGTTGATGTAACCGCTGAGTTCCATGACCGCGATGCCGGCAGCGGTGAGCTGTTCTTGGGTGACCAGCCCTTCCACGAACTGGGTGGCGGCATAGCCCCACCGGATCAGCTTGTCGGTGTCCTCGTCAGGGACACCGATGATGCGCCCGACGATCATCATCGGTAGCCGGTTGGCCATCGCGGCCATCCATTCGATGCGACCGCCCTGAACCCGGGTGTCCCAGATGTGAGTCGATGCGTCGGCGACAAAGGACTCGATGGCACGGATCCGCTTGGCCGCTAGTTGCGGTATCAGCGCCTTGCGGTGCACGGCATGATCGGGATCGTCGGCGGTGGCCAGCGCTTGGGTAGGGCCACCGAGTTCACCCATCGGGAAGGCGCCCACCGTCCCATCGGCATTACGCATCATCGTGGCGGTGAGGTTCGAGGAGAAGTAATCACACCGCGCCACAGCCTCGATCACGGCATCCCACCCTGTCACCGCGTAGAAGCCCGAACCGCCGATCCGGTGCACGGACCCCTCGGCATGCATGCGCTCATAGAGCGGATACGGATCCTGGATGAACTGGTCATCGAACAGCGCCAGCCCCAGCGCCCCTGCCCGTTGTGTCATCGCTTCACGCTGAGGGTCTCAGCCGAAGGGGTCAACTTATCGCTACGAAGTCGATACCGCCGGCCACCATGGCCGATGGCCGGCGTCTCAGCCGTGCCAGCTGAACTGCACAAATACGGGACATTCGGAATCCTTACGTCTCAAACCTGAGAATATGGTTCCGAGGCGACAAAGGAGTGCGGCCGATGGCGAAACAGGATTGGGTCGTCGGTGGGGATCGCCGGGCCGCAGCGGCCGAACGCATCTACAGCGCTGCTGCCGACCTGATGGTCCGAGACGGGTTGGACGCCTTCGACATCGACTCGTTGGCCAAGCAGGTGCACTGTTCGAGAGCAACCATCTACCGCTACGCCGGCGGCAAGGCACACATCCGGGACACCGTGCTACTGCGCATCGCCGCAGGCATCACCGACACTGTTCGCGCTGAGGTCAAGGGCCTAACCGGCTCGGAGCGCGTCGTCACGGCGATCGTCGTTGCGCTACAACAGATCAGATCCCACCCGATACGACGACTGATGATGACGTCGAGCAAAGCACCCGCACTGAGCGACCTGCGTTCCTCGCCGGTGCTCAGCGCCATGGCCGCCGACCTCACCGGGATCACCGATGATCACCCAGCAGCAGCTTTGTGGATCGTTCACGTGGTGCTGTCAATGGCCTACCTGCCGCTCGGGGACGAGCAGATCGAGGCCGAGGTTCTGCACCGGTTCGTTTCCCCGGCGTTCGACCGTTAACCGACCCGCGTCGAGCAGTCGTGTTACACGTGGCCGCCTGCACCGTTCGACCACGACCCACCGGCTCAGGAGCATTGAGACCGGGGAGCAGGGGGGCGATGATTCATCAGTTGCAGCACGCAATCGGCCTGCAATGCCCCTGCAGACGAGTATCCAACGCCATACTGCGTTAGCGGCATTGAGGCGATGACGGCGCGCCAAACCGGATGGCCCACCCTAGGGAAACCGCGTCCGCAACGACCTTCGGAACCCATGTGCACGGTATGAACTCGAGAACAAGGACATTGTCAATGGATGGTCATTCCACCCCGGTTGGAACCGACGACGTGTACGCGGCTCTGCCGAGGGCTTTGGAACTGGCGACAGATTATTTGGAGGGTTTGCCACACCGGCTCGTCGACGCGAGCACGAGCTACGACGAGGTCGTCGACGCACTCAGCGGGCCGTTGCCCGACCAAGGTACGAACTCGGTCGCGGTAGTCGAGCGGTTGGCCGCCACTCTCGGTCCGGCAACCATTGCGTGCGCCGGCCCTCGCTACTTCGGCCTCGTCGTCGGGGGATCGCTACCCGCGGCGCTGGCTGCCGACTGGCTGGTATCGACCTGGGACCAGACCGCGTACAGCCGGATGTCGTCGCCGGCTGGCGCTGCGATCGATGCCGTCACCGAGCGCTGGGTTCTCGAAGCTCTCGGGCTGCCCACACGCGCGGCCGTCGGGTTCGTCACAGGAGCCACGGCCGGAAACGTCGTCGGGTTGCTCTCCGCACGGCACGTTCTGTTAGCGCGGCGAGGCTGGGACGTCGAGGCCGACGGGCTCGCCCAGGCACCCCGAATTCGCGTACTCGTGGGCGACGAGGTCCATCCCTCCGTACTACAGGCGTTGCAGATGATCGGTTTGGGATCGCGCAACGTCGAGCGCGTGGCGGTCGACCCACAAGGAGCGATGAGAGCCGACGCGCTCGCCGACGCGCTCGCCGCCGACTCCGACCCCGCCATCGTGTGCGCGCAGGTCGGCAACGTGAACTCCGGAGCGTGCGACCCGATGTCAGAGATCGTCGCGGCGACCCACGAGCACGGCGGCTGGGTTCACGTCGACGGCGCATTCGGACTATGGGCTTGCGCATCGCCGCGACTGTCGGCACTTGTTCGAGGTGTCGAGCTGGCCGATTCCTGGTCGACCGACGCACACAAGTGGCTCAATGTCCCCTACGACTGCGGCCTGGCCATCGTTGCCGATCCCCAAGCTGCCCGCTCAGCACTAGGTGCCAACACGAGTTATCTACCCACGAGCGCGGAGCGCGAACCCGGCGTCCTCGTGCCCGAGATGTCCCGGCGTGCACGCGCGGTACCCGTCTACGCAGCATTCGCATCGCTGGGCAGGCAGGGGTTGCGACAACTGATCGAACGCTGCTGCGAGCATGCCCGCCGCCTGGCCGAGATGATGCAAGCCACGGACGGCTTTACCGTATGCAACGACGTGGTACTCAACCAGGTCCTGATCCGTGCCGACGAAAGCGATGAGCGCACGTGGCGTGTAGCAGAATTGGTGCGACGCAGCGGAGAGGCGTGGGTCGCGGGAACCGAATGGCACGGTCGATCGGCGATACGCGTGTCCTTCTCCAACTGGACGACAGCAGACGACGACGTCGACCGTCTCGCCGAAGCGCTGCGGCAATCGCTGGCGGCGGCGCGTGGGGCTCAATAGGAGCAAGGTCGAAGATCGCGGCTTGAGGAGGAGTGCACGTCCGCGAATTCAAGAGCCGTCGACAAGCGAACGCGAGCAGTAGGTTCCTGTCGATCCGGGAGTTATCTCTGGGCTCGAACTGCCATTCGCGAAACACTCGCGCCTCAGCGGTGGGTGGCTTCGAGGTGTTAGAGGTCCGACAAATGAGCACGCGATATCTGTGCCAAGACGAGCGCATCGATCGCCGGTCTACATCAGTCCATCGTGGAACGAACGTTGATAGGCGCGTGTCGCGGCAACCACACCGGACGGAGGTGGTGCGAGCCTGGCCCAACCCGTTCAACCTGTTGTTGTCGAGGCGCTTTCGACAACTCGACTTAACGCGGCGGCTTTCGACAACTCGACTTAACGCGGCGGGTGGGGGCCGCTCGAAGCGGCCCTGATTCACCCAATGAAAACGGCGACGTTAACTTGACATAATGTGGCTTATCGGTACGAAGCTGACGTGGGCCCATCCGCAGGAACGCCCGTGAGCATGCGCGAACTGCGCCATCGGTGTTTGTCTGTTTTTTTCAGTTGATCTTCGACTTATCACTATCGCGATGCTTCCGTGGCTTATCGGTACGAAGCTGACGTGGGCCCATCCGCAGGAACGCCCGTGAGCATGCGCGAACTGCGCCATCGGTGTTTGTCTGTTTTTTTCAGTTGATCTTCGACTTATCACTATCGCGATGCTTCCGCGCTGGGTCGCGTGATCGGACTTCGTGCCGAGCCCGCCAATCGAGTGCCAACCGAACCCACTGACGGCGCACTTGCCCGCCTTGCGCCACGCTTGGCACCACCACGAATTTTCGTCACTGTGACGCTTTAAGGGCCCTACCGGCCAGCAGGTCGAGCATCTGCAGATGTGAGCTTACGAGGGTGTGCCTGCAAGCGTCGCAGGCCGAGACAGTTCTGCTCCCGCACCCGATGCCCGACCAAGGACAGACAATTCGGAGTGCATGAAGCGATCACACTCGGCGAGGGCCTCGAAGGCGTACGCTCACCACCCCAATCCCCTACTGCTGCAGCGGATCTCGCGTAATGGATGATCTTCATCATCCATGAAACGGATAGCCAGCGGCTCTAGGACGAGGACGTGCGAGTGCTCCCGTGAACCGCGATCACACGTGCGTTCGCAGATGCTTCGGCGCGGTCACTCGAATCTCCATGCTTCAACTTCGGGATCCCCGGTTCGGGTGAACCGCTGAATACGACGACCGGACAAGGCGAATGTGCAGTAGTGCCAACATCACAGTGTGGTTGTCCCGCATTCGCCCATCGGGCCACTGCAGTAGTCCCGCGACCGCGGAGGCTGGACCGATCGCGTCGGTTTCGCGGTCGCTCGGGCTATTTGGTGAGTGCAGGACGCCTGGACTGGATGACCATCTATAGGAGTTTGCAAATTCGGTTGGTGGTGCTCATGTATTCCGCTCGCCACCGCCACCTCGGGAAAGCCGCTGCGGCGACAGCTTCGCGGTCAAGCAATAGTTCGGATCCTGGCCAGTCATTTGGCACCAGTTCCTTGCGGCGATCGTCGGCGGCAACCGCTGCGGTGCGGCGCGCGAACTACTGCACTTGGCGCGGGACTACTGCACTTCCGCTGCCGTTACCGTCTTTGGGGTCGCTGAGGGTGGTGGGTCGGTTATATTTCGCGTCGGCGTTAGTCGTTCAGCAAACCGCGGCCACGCTCACGACAGGCCACAACCCCCTTCTTCGCACCCGTGTCGACGGGTGCGACGCGTCCCATAGCGTCGGCTCGCTGCCACCTCGACGAAACCTCACCGAATGCGACGCATGTCGCGTCTACCTCCAGGAGAAACAGTGGAATCGGCGAATTTTCAGGTGCCCACGGGCCAGTACTCCCGACACATCGGTCGGATAGGTGCGTTGGCCGTGGCGCTCGGCATCGGTGTCGCCGTCGTGACGAGCCCCGGTGTCGCGTGGGCCAGTCCCTCCGCGGACAGCAGCACCGCCGGCATGTCGGACACGTCGAATACGTCGAATACAGCGGAAGAGTCGGATACGTCCGACACCACCGCCGCCGGAGCCGACACACCCACGAAGTCCACACCCGCGCCGCAGTCTTCAGACCCGACCGACAGTCCGTCGGCGACGCCCACCACGCCCGGCGCGTCGACGGCCGCTGACCCCCTGCAGCCTGCATCGGAGACGGTTCAGACGGCTCCCGGCGTCGTCGTCCGCAGCTCCGGCGGGGCACTGACGTCGAGTCAGTACACCTCCGATTTGCCTGCCGTCCCACAACCGACGCCGGCGGACATCACGCCGGTGAGCGAGCCGACGTTGACCGCCAACGACTTGGGACCCGGCACGTCGAGTCCGTCGCCACGCCCAGCCCCCGAGGCCCCCGACGTCGTCGCACGAGAGTCCTCGCCGCCAGTGTCGAGCACGGGGTCCGCCAGACTCGATGCTGCGGTGACCGCCCCGTCCGCAGCGGCGCCCGAGCCACGACGTCTTGGCGTCGACACCGGCCAGCTTGCGTCCCAGCCACCTGCGTGGCGCGTGACCGCACTCACCGGCACCGCAACGCCTGCGCTGCCCAGGACCCGCCCTGCCGATCCGATTGCGGCACTTGTCACGGTGCCCGTCACCGTGATCGCCACCGCCGCCAACCTGTTCGCCGCCGTCGTCGCACCGCTGTTCGGGTCTACGCCCGGCGCTCCCGCCGAATCCCCACTGCTGTGGACGGTTCTGGCCTACGTGCGACGACAATTCGGCAACGACACACCTACCATCCGCCCTACCGTCTCCGCACCGGATGTCCTGGGCAACATTGCGATCAGCCTTCCCACCACCGACGCCGACGGTGATCCGCTGAGGTACTACGCCACCGGCGGCACGAAGGGATCCGTCGCGCTCAACGCCGACGGCCACACCTTCACCTATACGCCCCGCGCGGGTCAGACGGGCACCGACACCGTCACCGTCACCGTCGACGACTCCACCAACCCGCACATTCACGGAATCTCTGGCCTCATCAACGCGCTGACGTTCGGGCTTCTCGGCACGCCAGGTCACTCAGCGACGGCCACCGTCCAAGTCGTCCTCAACACACCACCGTCACTCACCCTTTCGGCCGGGACACCCGACGCATCAACGGGCGCGGTCACCGTGACCGTCCGGTCGGTCGACCCCGACGGCAACCCCTTGACGTTCGCCGTCAACCCTCCGGTCGGGGGCAAAGCGACCGTTACCAGCCCCACCCTGGTCGACGCGGCGACGGGCACCTACACCCTCGTCTACACACCGACCGGCGCGACGCGGCACCAGGCTGCCGCCGTCACTGCCACGACCGCCGACAAGTCCGACAGCGTCACCGTCGAGGTCACCGACGGTCACGGAGCGACTCTGTCGCGCTCCGTGGTCGTCGCCGTCGTCGGCGCGAACGCGGTGCCGCAATACACACCGACGCTCTTCACGACCGACGCCGTCACTGGCAAGGTCACCGGCACCCTTACCTTCACCGACGGCGACGGCGACGCCCTGACCGTCACCGGCGGCGGACCGACGCCCAAGGGTGCCGTGGTGGTCAACTCCGACGGCACCTTCACCTACACCCCGACCGACATTGCCCGAAACGGTGCCGCAATCACCGACGGCTCGGACTTCGACGCGTTCACCGTCACCGTCAACGACGGCCACGGCGCGTCGATCGTTCAATCGATCTCGGTGGACCTGAGTCCACGCGCCGCGACGACTCCGGCGTCAACGATGGCCGCAGCACGAGCCGTCCTCACCGACGTCCTCGCCGAACGCTCCGCGGCGACGGCGAGCGCTCGGGCGTCGCTTGTCGTCTTCACGAGCGGGCAAACATCAATCGACACCGAAGTTCTTCTGGTCGAGGTCGAGAGGAACTTGCGTGACATCAACGCCGCTGACCAGCGCGGAGACAAGATCACCGGAGAAATTGAAAGAGCGAGGCTCGAGAAAAGACTGAATCGGACGGTGAGCGACGACGAACTGACGATTCTGCTGCGCAAGTACGCCGCGATCGACGCGTCCGAGACCGGGCTGCTGTCCCCGGCCTACGCCTACCTCGACGCCCAAGCCGCTGCATTCGCGAAGCCCGCACCGACCGTCGTCAACCCTTTCAACTACGCGCCGGTGCTGTCGAGGATCGTCACCATCACTGATCCCGACACCGGAGTGATCACGGGCCGGGCGGTCTACGTCGACCGAGAAGGACAGCCGCTGAAGTACTTCGTGGGCATCGTCAGGGTCCCCGGCTTCGACGCGGGTTTCACCCTCGACCCGGCAAGCGGGACGTTCGTCCACACCCCCACGTCGCCGCCCAGCGTGGCGCGTCCGGCGACGTTGCAGATCGACGTGCGGGGGACCGACACTCAGGGCACCTTCACCTCCGCCTCCGGCAAGATCGACTACACCGCGAAGGTCAACGTGATCCTCGGCCCGGGCGCCGGCGCGTCGGCAGGTAAGACGGTGTCGGTCCCGGCGCAACGGACGCTCGAACAACTCGACGCCGAGATCGACCGACAAGCGGCCTTGTTCTTGCAGAGTCAGGCCAGCGACGCCATGGTCGCCGACACAGTGGCCTCCATTGCATCGTTGGCCGAAGCTCGATGAGAAATGATGGCGCTGCATCGACACGTGGGTGACGTGATCTGGCGACGCCGATAGATGCGACGGGGTTGCTTGCGAGCGCCGTTGGCTGCGGCATGGATCGGGTGGAAGAGCCCGCCCCGTCACCCGGGTGACCCGCGGATAGCGGTTTTGGCAGTCGTGGCAATGCCATGTGGTGTGTGTGATCTACTCGCCGACGACGTCGATGTGTCGCACTGGCCGACCCTTCCAGCTAATGTTCGGCTGTGACCCGGAAGTGGCCGATGGCCGGTCGTGGTGACCTCGTCGGCGAGGTGATCGCGGCGATTCAGGGGCGCAACGTGCGTGGCATCGTCCTGTCGGGCCCGGCTGGCGTGGGGAAGTCCAGGGTGGCGTGGGAGGCGGCCGATCGCGCCTCCGCCAACGGGTGGTCCGTTCGGACGATCACGGGGACGGCCACCGGTCGACACGTCCCGTTGGGGGCGTGTGCCCAGTGGACCGATGACGTCGGTGGCGGCGAGGCGGCGCTGGTACGCCGGGTGGGCGAGGCCATGGTTGCCAATACCGACGCGGGTCGGCTGGTGCTGGTCGTCGACGACGCCCATCTGCTCGACGAGCTGTCGGTTCTGGTGGTGCAGCACCTGGTGGGGTCCGGGGCTGCGACGGTGGTGATGACCATCCGGACTGGCGAGCCCATGCCGGCGGCGCTGAGCGCGCTGGTCAAGAACGGCCAGGTGGTGTGGCGCGAGGTGGCGGCGTTGTCACCCGAACAGCTGGGCACGGTGCTGGCGGCCGCGTTCGAAGCGCCGCCAGACGCCGACTGTCGCGATCGATTCTGGTCGTTCACCGGCGGGAACGTGCTGTTCGTGCGGCAGCTCGCCGAACAGGAAGCCGAGGCCGGACGGTTGGCCGTGGCCGACGGGGAACTGCGCTGGGGCGGCGACGTCGTGGTGTCCGGGTCGCTGGCCGAGGTCGTCGAAAGTCAGGTCGGTGCACCGCGGGGGCCGGTACTGGAGGTGATCGACACGGTTGCCGTCGCCGAGCCGCTGGATCGGCGCTGCCTGGCGCTGCTGGCCGAGCCGGACGCCGTCGAGGAAGCCGAGCAGCGCGGGTTGATCCGGATCACCGGCGACGAGGTCTACGTGGGCCATCCCCTGTTCGCCGAGATCCGGCGCGCGCGGTGCGGGTCGGCTCGCCTGGCACGGCTGCGTGGACAGGTTGCGGAGGCGATGGATGAGGGCGGAAGCGCCGCGGTCGCGGTCAAGCGTGGCCTGCTGTGGCTGGAGTCCGACTTGCCCGTGCGCCCCGAGCTGCTGGTGTCGGCGGGCAGCGCAGCCAATTCCTTGCTCGACTTCGACCTGGCCGAACGATTGTTCGCCGCAGCCGCAGAGGCCGGGATCGGTCCGCGGGCACACGTGTCGCGGGCCTGGACGCTGTTCATGATGGGCGACGGCGACTCCGCCGGCGACGTCCTGGCTCAAGCACCACGCCAGGGTGAGGTGGGCCCGGGTTTTCGCAACGAGGTGGTGTTGGCCGCCTCGACCGCGTTGTGGGCCACCCGCGCACCCCAACAGGCCTGGCAGATCGTAGAGGAGGCCTTGAGGACCGAGACCGGTGAACGGCGTGCGCAGATCCTGGTCTTCCGGGCCAATCAGCTGGCCCTGGCCGGCCGCACCCTCGAGGTGTTGCAGACCCTGGAGCAGGTCGACGACCGCGAACTCGACCCCTACGGGACGGCGATGGCGTGCATCGCCGCGTGCATGGCGCATGGCGAGCTGGGCCAACTCGACCAACTAGCCTCCACCGTCGCGGTATCGGCGCAAGCGTTGGCCTCGAGCATCGAGGGCGCGCACCTGCACGGCCCTCTCACCGAGGTCCACGCCAGCGCGTTGGCTGCCTCGGGACGGATCGCCGACGCCGTCGCGATCGCGCAGCGGTTCACCCGCAGCCGCGACGGCCGCGCCGCCGCGATGCACCACGTCGCCCAGCAGATCCTGGGGATGACGCAGCTAGCCGCCGGGGACCTGCGCGCGGCCCTTGAGCACCTACCCGCCAGCCCGGACCCGAGCAGCTGGATCGGTCGAGGGTTTCACGCCGCCAACAGCTTCCCCCGATTCGCGTTGCTCCGCGCCCAAGCGCTGGCCCGGGTGGGCGATATGGATGCCGCAGAACGGACACTGGAGACTGCGCGGGAGTGTCGCCCCCCGGCCTACCACTACTACGACTCGGCTGACCTGATCGCCGAGGCCTGGATCGCCGCAGCACGATCACGATTCGGCGCCGCCCGGTCCCTGGCGCTGGCCGCGGCCGACTTCGCGCGCGACCACCACCAGTGGGCGCGGGAAGTGTGGTGCCTGCAGACGGCGGTCCAGCTCGACGACACCGACGCCGCGCCCCGGTTGGCTGTCCTCGCCGAACGGGTGGGGACCGTGCGCGCTGCGGTGGCGGCGCGCTACGCGGCCGCGTTGAGCGGAGATGACGCCCGAGAATTGGACGCGGTGTCGGCGCTGTGGGAGTCGATGGGCGATCGGCTGGCCGCGGCGGACGCTGCAGCGCAGGCGGCGACGTCGCATCGACGGGCCAGGCGCGTTCACGCCGCTACGTCCGCTGCTGCCCGCGCCAGGCAGCTGGCCGCGCTGTGCGGTGGGGCGACCAGCCCGGCGATCGCCTCCGCCGAGCTCGCGGCGCCATTCACCAACCGCGAGCGCGAGATCGTCGTCCTGGTGGCTCGAGGGCTGAGCAACCGTCAGATCGCCGACATCGAATCGCTGTCGGTACGCACCGTGGAAAGCCACATCTACCGCGCCAGCATCAAGGCCGGTGTCACCGGACGCGCCGGTTTGGGCGGGCTGATCGACGACATCTGACACCGGGCCCCGTGCGACGGGTTCGCCGTAGCTGGCGACGGGAGGGGCAAAGTGCAGTAGTCGGTGCGAAGAGTGCAGTAGTCAACAGATGCCGGTGGTGGGGTCAGTCGTGGGAATCTCGCGCCGATGCGCTGGGAGTCGTTCCCGCGCAAAAGCGGCGAGAAGGATTCTGCAGTGAGCGTGAGCACGTATGTCGGGCGGGTCGGAGCGTTGGCGGTGGCGTTGGGGGCAGGTGCGATGATCACCTCCCCATCAGCGGCGTGGGCCGATTCCAGTCAATCGAGGTCATCGGCGGTGTCGCCAGCTGTGGCGGCGGCGCCCGCCGTGACTAGCGGATGCTCTGATCCGTTGTGCGTGTTGATGCTCGGGTCGTCGGCATCGACCGAGGGGTTTGCGGGTCCGCAGGCGCGGGTGGCGTTGATCGGGGCGGTGCCGTCGGCGCCCGGCGTGGGGGCGTCGGTGGGTCCGCTGTTCGGGTTGTTCGGCAACGGCGCCGACGCCGCCGCCGACTGCGTGGGTGCGGCGTGCAACGGCGGCAACGGGGGCTTGTTCTTCGGCAACGGCGGCAACGGCGCCAACGGCGGTAAGGGGGGAAGCGCGTTCTTCATCGGTAACGGCGGCGCGGGCGGCAACGCCGTCGGTGTAGGTCAGGCCGGCGGCAACGGCGGCAACGCCGGACTGCTCATCGGCAACGGCGGGGCCGGCGGGGCCGGCGGCCGAGGGGCGACCGGTGCAACGGGCCAGACCGGGTCTACCGGAGCCACGGGCGCCACCGGCACACCGGGTGAGAATGGCACCACCGGCGCCAATGGGGTCAACCCCACCCCCACTGGCGCTGCCGGCACCAACGGCACCAATGCAGGAGCCGGAGCGTTCACCGGCGACGGTGGCCCCGGCGGTAGTGGCAACCCCGGCGGCAACGGCGGCAACGGCGGCAATGCCTCCGCCGTCGCCGGTAACGGTGGCCCCGGAGGTAACGGCGTGCCCGGCGCTGCAGGCGGCAACGGAGGCGACGGCGGCAACCTCGTCGCCCTGGCCGGCGCCGGCGGCAGCGCCGGCGCCGGCAGTATCGGCGGCGCGGGCGGCACCGGCGCAGCCGGAGGCAACGGCGGGAACGGCGGCAGCGCTGTAAGCCCCACGGGCAACCTCGTCTTCGCCGGGGACGGCGCCGGTGGTGGTGCCGGTGGTGCGGGCGTCGCCGGCGGAAACGGCGGGAACGGCACGAACGGCGGGCCTGGCAGCACGGGAAAAACCGGCGGCAATGGTGGTACAGGTGGCACCGGCAGTGCTGCTGGCGCCGGGGGTGCCGGGGGCCGTGGCGGTCTCCTGGTCGGCAACGGTGGCGCTGGTGGTGCCGGTGGGGTCGGTGGCACCGGTGGTACGGGCGGGGTCGGTGGCACCGGTGGTGCGGGCGGCGTCGGCGGCACCGGTGGTGCGGGCGGCAGTGGCGGCACCGGGAGCGCGGGAGGCAACGGCGGCAACGGCGGCAACGGCGGCAACGGCGGCACGTCGACCCCTGGTGGGTCTTCTGGTCGGCCCGGAGGTGGCGGCACGGGGGGTGCCGGCGGCAAGGGTGGCACCGCCGGTCAGGCCGGCACCGGCGGCAGTGGTGGCTCTGGCGGGGTTGGTGGCGTCGGTGGCAGCGGTGGCGTCGGTGGAGACGGTGGCGCGGCCGGGGCCGGCGGGCCCGGCGGGCTCCTGGGTGCCCCCGGCAGCACCGGCACCACCGGCGCTCACGGAGCGCCCGGCGGCATGGGTGCGACCGGCGCGACGGGCACGGGCGGCGGCACGGGTGACACCGGCGCGTCCGGGGCAGCCGGAGCCGACGGCTCAGCTGGCAAGAACGGGACCAACGGCCAACCCGGCTAGCACGACCCGGAACCAGCTGATCAGCAGCACCACCGGGATCGACACGCATCAGGCTCGACGGACAAGCGTGTGCGTCTGTCGGCTGACCCGATTGGTGTGCGTGACACCCGCCCCACACGCCTTGGCAAAGATGCCCATTCACAGGCTGCAGCCACTTGGCACCTTTGCCGCTGACGGGCGACAAAGGCTACGAGAAACCGGACACTATTCCGCTCTCGTCGTAGTCTGGTTTTCGTCCTCCGTCTCGATCTTCCTGGCCTGCAGCATCGGCTGTGGCGCAAATCTTTTCACTCACGACTCATGGCCTGATCGTGAGCGACTCCCCCACTTCCAGCGAGGGTTCAGTCGCGAGTAACGATGCGGCGACTCGAATCTCGTCTCCCTTCAGGGAATCGATGGTTCGGTCCGCGATGATCCCCAAACGCTGCGCCCTCGTCATTGCTTGCGCTCAAACGCCCCCCTCACGACCGTGGCATCGAAGGCGTGGGGGGCCTGGCCGGTCACGAGGTACAGATACACCGCGACGCGGAAGATCACGTTCAGTGCGCTGGTGATGATGCTCGACAGGACCGCCGACGCGACGCCGACGACGGTCACCGCAAACCAGAACACGGAGAATCCCTGGGTGGTCAAGAAGACGTATCCGGCGCCGCCGATGACGGCTAGGCCCGTGGTCACCAGATCGTCCAGGTGAATGCCTGCCGGGTTCGCGTCCTCGCCCCAGGTCGCTGTAACAAGTTGAGTTGAGCGCTTCTGCGCACTGCTCGGCCCGATGTGTTCGAAGGTGATCAGTGGGACGACGAAGAAGGCGGCGACGTCCCACGTTGCGCCGGTGATCCGCTCCTCAATCTCGCGTCCTAGCACGCTGGACCGCGCCGTGATCAGAAAGACACCGACGGTGCCTCTGGTGACCGTCCACCCCAGGACGGAACCGATCAGCCGGATTGCCGTCGCCACGCCCTCGACGGCGGTGAGGTCCTCGCCGCGTAGCGACCGTGCCGCGCATGCGGCCAAGGCGACATTGAAGAAAGTTCCTGTGAAGAGTGTCAGAAAGCACGTCGACGCGGTGGCTACCCAAAACACCGGATTGTCTGGGTCGACGACCCCACACACCCCGGTGTACAGGGCAACGGCCGTCCATAACGCGACCAGTCCCACCAGAGAACTAAATGCGGACAACACCGACAGGAAAGCCAACGGCCTGTGGGCTCGCGCCACCGCCCAGCTCTGCTTCTTCAACGCCCAGCCGCGCGATATCGCGCTCACGGGTAGCTCCAATCAAGGTTCGCCTCGGTTCGGCTGCCGTCCGAGGTCGGTGGACCAGTGAGCAGTTAACCTGAACTTTCTCGCGTCGACCTAGACCCGAATCAAATCGTCATCCTGGTCCACACTGGAGTTGACATTCCCTGCAGATCACCGTCGACCTCGGGTGAACGTGGTCAACACCGAGTTCTCCGGCAGGCCCGAGAAAGCCGAGGAGTCCGAGCGGGCGTTCTTCCGGTCATCGGGATGGTCTACCGCACGTGCCGCACCTTCCACATGGGTGGCGCGATGGGCGACATCATGCGAGCCGCGGGCGACAAGCTGCGCCTGGTGCACGTCGCCGACACCATGAACCATCACCGCAATCACGGTCTGCGCTACATCACCAACCCGCCGGGCAATCTCGTACGCGTGCACCAGCACTCCAAAGCTGTGGCCAACAGCTCGATACCGTCGGATCGCTGACGGCGTGTCATAGACGCCTCGGCGCGCGGCTGCCCGCAGATGCAGAACACGCCCGCCATCATGACTCGCACCCAACCGAGAGATCGTCGCCGATACGTCGCAGTGACGTTTTGATGGCTCCGGCGGATCCGTGAACTGCCTGTCCGACAGGCTTTTTAAGGCCAGCGCGGCCCACATCGCAATACCTAAGGCGTATTGGGCGAACCCGGGAACGTCATGGACATGTCGCCGCCCGGCGTCACGGGATTCGGAATGTTCGCTGGGCCCCACTCCTCGGACGCCGTCTCATCGTTGGCCCACGCGCCGCCGGCGCACATGGGGTGCCGCCAACCGAACGCTTCGCATCCAGGGTCGTCTGTGGCAGCGCTCGCCGGTACAGTCCCAGCCAGCGCGACGATTGCGAGCGATCCGGCCACGGCAGCCACCGTTCCGATCGTTCTGCGCTGACCCGTGGTCAAGATGCGCATTTGCCCCTCCTTCGTTTGCGGTAAACATGGTCGCCTGCACGTTAGCTGAGCCATGTCTCGCAACAACCGGAACCGAGATGCGCCGACTCGCCAGACCTGGAATGTACGGACGATTCGTCACCATGACGCTCCGTTGACGAAATTGTTGCAGCGCAGCAAGTCTCGCGGATCTCGATGTCCAAGACCCACCGCTGGTGCTGCCGGGTCCACGGCTCGGTTCTTACAGCTCCGTCAAGCGCCTGACCCGGTTGTCGAGCGCCTGACGTGACACCGGTAAGTCGCCGGCGATCATCTCGAAGCCGTGGGGACAACCCGGAAAGACGTGCAGTTCCGTGGGTACGCCCGCCGCGAGCAAGCGGCGGGCGTAGTCGATGTCTTCGTCACGGAAGATGTCTAGGTCGCCGACATCGATGTAGGCCGGTGGCAGACCAGCGAGGTCCGCGGCTCGCGCTGGCGCGGCATACGGGGAGACGTCGGCGCTCTCGGAGGCGTCGCCGAGAAGCGCTCCCCAACCCGTCACGTTGTCGTCGTAATTTCAGACCAGGAACTCGGTCGGAAATTGCGGGTCGGGTACCACGGTGCGGTCGTCCAGCATGGGATAGATCAAGAGCTGCAAGGCGAGCTTCGGGCCCCTGCGGTCTCGAGCCAGCAGAGCGACGCCCGCCGCCAGGCCGCCGCCCGCACTGTCGCCGCCGACGGCCAGGCGTGCAGGATCGACGTTCAGCTTGGCAGCGTGCGCTTCCAGCCACTGCAGCGCGGCATAGCAGTCTTCCACCGGGGTGGGATGAGGATGCTCAGGAGCGACGCGGTAATCCACCACCAACGCCGGCACGCCCGACCCCGAAACGTATTGCCGCACAGCGATGTCGTACACGGGAGCTGTCTGCTCGAGGCTCGCTATCATGCCCCCGCCATGCAGATAGAGCATCGCCGCGCTCGCGGTCCGGTCTCCGGTTGTCGGCTCGTACCACGCCAGTGGTAGCACGGTGCCGTCGGAGACCTCGAGGTCATAGTGGCTGACCTCGACGTCGTCGGGGACCTCCAGCGACGACGCCAGTGCGGTGAACATCGCCGCAGTGTTGCTGCGACGCGTTGCCACATCGCCTACGGCGGGTTCGGGACCCGAATCGGGGGGCGGCGCCGCCGCCTGCAGGATGGCGGCGATTTCTGGAAGCGGACTCAGCGGCACGTCACGACACTATCGCTTGGGCCCATGACCGGGCGGTTCGATTACCCGACGCGTACGGCGCGCTCGTCAGCGCGAGGCGGGTTCGGCGGCGGGTGCGAGAATCCGGCCGGATAGTTCCAGCAGCGCTCGATGCAGCTCGTCGTCGTCGATGTCGGCCAACTCCGGGTCGGCGGCAGCTTTGCCCACCCCGGACAGGAACACCGAACAGCTGATCCGCTCGGCGACGTTCCGTTCGGGCCCTTCGACTATCTCACGGAGTCCATCGGACACGGCCTTGAAATCGGGCTCGTCGTTCATGATCTGGTCGATGGCCGGGTCCCCATGGAAGATGACGGCCAGCTGCCGGTTTCGCACCACCATCTCGACCATCCCGCTCACGGCGACGACGCGGCGCTGCTCGGGATCGGGCAGCGCTCCAGCGGTCCTGATCACCCGGGCCATGTCCTCGATGGTCGGCCGAATGGCCTCCAAGACGATGTCTTCCTTGGACCGAAATTGGTAGTAGACGGCGGCCTTACCGACTCCGACGCGGTCGGCGATCATCTGCAGCGACGTGCCGTGCACGCCGTGCTCGGCGAACAGGGCGAGGGCGGCCTCCAAGACCCGGCCGCGGGCCAAGCCTCGCGATGCTGCGGGTCTTGCCACGTCATTCGCCTCCTCCGGTTTCCGCAACGAGGTTAGCCCGCGAAGTCGGCGCGCGGTCTCCTTCCAGACGATCGACTTGGTCGAGTTAGCCGTTTGGCTTGCCGAACGCAGATCAACGCCTTAAAGTTCGCTCAGCTAAACAATGCTCGTACGGCTCTGCTCTGGCGCCTGCGGCACGACTCGGCCACCTCGTGGTGGGCGGTCGAACAGAAGGGGCCCAGATGGTCGGGATAGTCAAGCGGGCCTGGATACCGCTGCTCATCGTGGTGGTGGTCGTACTCGCCGGCGCACTGGTCTATCGAATGCACGGCCTCTTCGGATCCGACAACGAGATAACCCGCCCGGGGGCAGGTCTGGCCGACGACGCCGAACCCTTCAACCCCAAGGTCGTGACCTACGAGATCTTCGGAATGGCAGGCGCCGTGGCGACCATCAACTACCTCGACCTCGATGCCACGCCGCAACGGGTCGACGACGCATCCCTACCGTGGACGATCACACTGCGGACCACGAAGCCGTCGGCGAGCGCCACGATCATCGCCCAGGGCGACGGTGACAGCATCGGCTGCCGCGTCGTGGTCGACGACGAAGTACGAGACGAGCAATCGTCGACCGGGGTCAACGCTCAGGTGTCGTGCTTGGTGAAGTCGGCATGAGCGAGCTGACGACGGGCCGACGCGCCCGGGTTCCTCGCTTCTTGCGTCTGTTCTGCGTGCCGGTGTTACTGGGATGGCTCGCGCTCACCGCGTTCGTCAACGTGGTGGTGCCGCAGCTGGAGGTCGTGGGAGCGGCCAACTCGACGTCGTTGACTCCGAACGACGCGCCCTCGCTGCAGGCCACCCAGTTGGCGGGCAAGTTGTTCGAGGAGTACGACTCCAACAGCTCGGCAATGATCGTCCTGGAAAGCGACAAACCCCTTGGCGCTCAGGACCACGAGTACTACGACGGCCTGATCGCGGACTTGCGCAAGGACACGACCCACATCCAGCACATCCAGGATCTGTGGGGCGATCCGCTGACGTCGTCCGGCTCGCAGAGTGCAGACAACCTGTCCGCCTACGTCCAGCTCTACATCGCCGGCAACCAGGGCGAGACGTTGGCCAACGAGTCCGTGGAGGCGGTACGCGACATCGTCGCCGACCACCCGCCGCCACCGGGGCTCAAGGTCTACGTCACCGGCGCCGGACCGCTGAACTCCGACCAGCAACACGCCGGCGACGAGAGTCTCCAACTCGTGACGGCGCTGACCTTCGTGGTCATCGTGACCATGCTGCTGCTCGTCTACCGCTCCATCGTGACGGTGCTCATCGTGCTGTTGACGGTCGTGCTCGAACTGGCCGTCGCACGCGGTGTGGTGGCGTTCCTCGGTTATCACCACATCATCGAGTTGTCGACGTTCGCAGTGAATCTGTTGACGCTGTTGGCGATTGCGGCTGCCACCGACTACGCCATCTTCCTGGTCGGCCGTTACCACGAGGCGCGCAACCTCGGCGATAGTCGAGAAGACGCGTTCTACGTCATGTACCACGGCACCGCCCACGTCATCATGGGATCCGGTCTGACGATCGCCGGCGCGACCCTCTGCCTGCACTTCACCCGACTCCCCTACTTCCAGACCCTCGGCATCCCGCTCGCCATCGGAATGTTCGTGGTGACGATCGCTGCGCTGACGCTGGCGCCGGCGCTCATGACCGTCGCCTCCCGTTTCGGCCTGCTGGAACCCAAACGGGCAACGAACAATCGGGGCTGGCGGCGCATCGGTACTGCCGTGGTGCGGTGGCCGGGCCCGATCCTGGTGGCGTCGATCGCGGTGACCCTCGTCGGCTTGCTCGCACTGCCGTCCTACTCCACCAGTTACGACGACAAGAAGTACCTCCCGGCGAACGTGGAGGCGAACATCGGTTACGCCGCTGCCGCGAAACACTTCCCGCAGGCGCGGCTCAATCCCGAAGTCCTGATGCTCGTCGCCGACCACGATCTGCGGAACTCCACGGACATGCTCATCGTCGACCGAGTCGCCAAGGACGTGTTCCACCTTCCAGGCATCGCGAGAGTGCAGACCATCACCCGGCCGCTGGGAACGCCGATCGAGGGCAGCTCCATCCCCTACATCGTCGGCCAGCAGGGCGTGAACCAGAAGCTCGGCCAGTCCTACGCCCAGCAGCGGACGGCCGACCTCCTGACGCAGGCCGCGGACATCTCGAATTCCATCGACATCCTTCGTCAGCAGTTGACGCTGCAGTCCCAAAGTGCCTCTGCACAACAGGAACAGAGCGATCTGCTGAAACAAACGGTGGACGTGACCAACGACCTGCGCGACAAGATCGCCAACTTCGACGACTTCTTCCGGCCCATCAGGAACTACTTCTACTGGGAACCGCACTGCTACGACATACCCGTCTGTTGGACGCTGCGATCGCTGTTCGACGCGCTGGACGGGATCAACGAATTGTCAGGGCTGCTCGGGCAGACGACGGCGAGCCTCGACAAGATCAACGCCCTGCAACCCAAACTGCTCGCGCTGCTGCCACCACAGATCGCCACCCAGGAACGCAATCGCGACCAGATCATGACCAACTACGCGACGCAGGAGGGTCAGCAGAGTCTGCAGGACAGGCAGCAGTCCGACCCGAACGCGATCGGCAGGGCGTTCGACGAGTCCAAGATCGACGACTCGTTCTACCTACCGCCCGAGGTGTTCGACAACCCCGACTTCAAGAGGGGTCTCAAGCAATTCGTCTCGCCCGATGGAAAAGCGGTGCGGTTCATCATCTCGCACCAGGGTGATCCCGCGACGCCAGAGGGCATTTCGCACATCGACCAGATCAAGAACGCCGCGTTCGAGGCCATCAAGGGAACCCCACTCGAGACGTCGCAGATCTACCTGGGCGGTACTGCCGCCACGTACAAGGACATGCGCGACGGCTCGAACTACGACCTCGTCATCGCCGCCGTCTCCGCGATCTGCCTAATCTTCATCATCATGCTGATCATCACCCGGGCCGCGATCGCCTCGCTGGTGATCGTCGGCACGGTGGTGCTGTCGCTGGCCGCGTCGTTCGGACTATCAGTCCTGTTGTGGCAGCACATCATCGGGCTAGAGCTGCACTGGCTGGTGCTGGCCATGTCGGTCATCATCCTGCTCGCGGTGGGGTCGGACTACAACCTGCTGCTCGTCTCCAGGTTCAAGGAGGAACGCGACGCCGGGTTGAACACCGGCATCATCCGGTCCATTGCGGGCAGCGGCAGTGTCGTGACCTCGGCAGGCCTGGTGTTCGCCTTCACCATGATGTCGTTCGCGATCAGCGATCTGAAGGTGATGGCTCAGGTGGGCACGACCATCGGTCTCGGTCTGCTCGTCGATACGCTGGTCATCCGCTCGTTCATGACCCCATCGATCGCGGCGCTCCTGGGCCGATGGTTCTGGTGGCCCCTGAACGTGCGCCAGCGCCCCGACCGCCGGACCCGCGAACTCGCCCTGGCCGGCGCGCGCGGACGGCACGCCGCGGAGGAACCGACCGAGGACACGACCGAGATCAGACGACCGGAGTAAGGGCGGACCGGCCCGACCGCGTGCGTCATCACTTGATGACGACCCGTGCGCGGGGCAGCCGAGCGGCCCGCATCGTCGGATCGACCGTGTCCTAGCCGCCGAGTTCTGCCGGCACCTCCGCGCCGAGCAGCCCGATGACCCCTGCGAGCAGTTCATCGAGGTGCCGGCCTACCGCGGCTATTTCGGGCTTACCGAAGGAACCGAACTGCAGGCTGGGTTGGTCCACCACGAACCGCGCGCAACCGTCGGCACCCTCGCAGATCACCGTGCGCAAGGGCGCGTGCAGCATGACGCAGGGATCGTGTCGGAACATCGTCTCGGCGATCGTGTGGTTGCCCATCAGGTATTCCGTCGCGCGCCCCGCGGACGGTGAGCCCGCCAACATCGGCGTCACGTCGAACCGCGCGTACAGCATGAACCCGTGCGGCGCCTGAACGTTGGCGATGGCCAACGTGTCGTCCCATGACTGGGCATCGGCGAACGCCGTCGCGTCGTAGACCGGCACGACGGCCTCGTACCTGGCACGTGCGTCGTCGTAAGACATCGGCAACGCGATCACCAGTCGTCTCGACGGGTGATCGATGACGCTGTTCGGCTCGCTCACGAAACCACTCCCCTCCACCGACAGGCGGAATCCAAATCTAAGTATTGTTCACTATACTTAGTCGTCGGCGAGGGTGGTCCTTCGAGGGATCAGAGCGTGAACCCGGACAACTCGATGCCATACGCGGCGTTCTCCTCAGGAGTGGCCAGGACATACCCGTATTCGATGCTCTTGGCGACGAAGTGCGCGACCTCCTGGGGCGTCGGCGGTTGAAGGTCGTCGGTCACGGGTCGGCCGATCTCTTCGAAGAACGTGCCAAGGCGCTCCGTCGTCACGATGAGGTCGACCGCCGGTTCATCCGTGACGTTGCGGTGGGCGTGGAGCGCACCGCCAGGTACGCGTAGGTAGTCACCGGCACGGGCCTCGCGCCAGGCCATGGCGTCTCCGTCGGAGACGAGGACCTGCTGGCGCCCCGACAGGATGAGGAAGTCCTCGGGGTCGGGGTGGTGGTGCGCTGGGACGGCCGAACCGGGCGGCACGGTGCCGCGCAGTACCCAGAAGTCCGAGTGCTTGCTGAGAATCTCGATGTAGCCGCCAAAGCAGTCGAGGGTCTGCGCTGGCGATGAAGCGGCTAGATTCTCGAACACTCTGCTGGAGAGCGAATCTGCGAACACGGTACTTCCTTTCGGGTCGTCCGATCTGCACCGAACGGATGCTGGAGCGGTCGTGGAGTTTCCCATCGGGGCGAGTTGGCGAAGCCTCGATCCTGGCGGCGCCTAGTAGTACAGGCCCAGCCGTGGCGCCTGACTCCCCCGCAACACGTGGTTGCCCAGGTGCACGTACTTCCACCGAGCAGGGTCGTGCAGCGAATGGGTCCGAACGTTGCGCCAATGCCGGTCGAGATTCGCATCGGCGTCGGTCCCCGACGTGCCGGTCAACTCGAATATGCCACTGGCGATCTCGACGGCGTACTCCTGGGCCAGCGCCTTGGCGGCGGCGACCGTGAACGTCGCCTCCGCGGCGACGGAGGCCGACGGGTGGGCGGATCCTTCGTCGAGCAGCGCCGTTCCCCGGGCCAACAGCGCCTCCATGGCCCACAACCGAGCCGCCAGTTCGCCGAAGCGACGCACGACGTGCGGCTCCATGTTCGCGTGCTCGATGCCGGCCATGACCGCTTCCTGCCACGGTCGGGACCGCGTGTTGACGAAGCACACACCGTCTTCCAGTGCGGCACGGGCGATTCCGATGTCGATGGCAGCGTGCAGCGCCTGGTCGTACGTGCCGATCAGGTCAGTCGGTCCGTCCGCCGGCACCTCCGGTGGCGGGCCCTGTCGCAATACGTACTGGCCCTCCACCACGACGTGGCGCAGCCGCACCTCGCCGCTTGCGGTCCCCCGCTGGCCGAACGCACCCCACCGGCCCAGGTCCAGCTCCACGCCCGACTGATCAGGACGCACGAACGCGATCGCAGTCTCGTTGCCTGGCAGCCCGTTGCCCTCGTCGACGACGGCGACGATCGCAATCCACGTCGCGCCGAGCGCACCCGTGGCGTAGTACTTCGTGCCATCGATCACCCACGTGCCATCAGCGTTCTGCGTGATCGTGGTCCGCAGGTCGAGCGTGGACTTCGTGCCACGCTCGGCAGCGGCATTGCCCAACCTGCCACCCGCCATCACATCGGCGAATAGCTCGGGTGCCGGAGCATTGTGTCCCAGTCCCGTAAGGGCCTCGCTGCCCACGAAATGCGACAACAGCAACTGACCGATCGAACTGTCGGCCCTCGCCAGCCGGCGCATGATCTCCACCCGTACCGACGGTGGCGCCCCCAGACCGCCGTGTTCGACGGGAACCGTGACGCCTAACAGTCCCGACTGTTCGATCCTGCGGAGCTGCGGCAGCAAGGTCGTGCCATCCCGCTCTCGCCTCGCCGAATCGACGACGAACTCGTCGGCGAGTTCATCAGCCAATTGCAGGGCGGCGTCGAGTGATTCACGGCGCCGCGTTGAATCCTCGTCGAATCCAAATTGCCGGACGGTAACGGGAAAGGGGCTTGCAGTCATGATTTCTGCTCTCGATTCGCTCTTAGGTGGGCTTCTCCCCTGTCTCATGCTCCACAGCCCGTCCTCCCGTTGCATGGAGATTGCGTGGAGATCCGCTGTGAATGTGCCTCCTGGTCAATGTGTTTCACCTGAACCTTCGGCAAGCTTGGAGATTGCCTGGAGATCGGATGTTTCGAGACGTACGTCTCATCACATTCGAGCGCCGCGCAGGTTACGCAAGTCCCTACGTTCTCCTCAAGCCACGCCCAGGAAGCGCAAGCACCCTGGCCCAGAAGTCGGCTAGGAATCCGAGCGCCCGTGCCGTTCCGACCCGACACCCGCAAGCGCGTCGTCGAGGGTCCGATACACGGCGAAGATCTGGTCGATTCCGACGAGTCGCAACGGCCGACTCGTGGCAGGACCGTCGGCCACGACGGCGAACCTGGCTTGCGGTGCAATGTCCTCGTGGGCAGTAATCAGCGTGCTCATCCCCGCCGACGCCAGGAAATCCACCGCCGACAGGTCGACGACGAGCGCCGCCGGCTTCTTGCGCGCCACGGCCTCGATCACCCTCGCAAGCTCGGGCGCGGTCAACATGTCCAACTCCCCTGAGACACCCAGCACGGCGACGTCGCCGAACCAGGTCTCGGCGAGTCCGAGACCACTAATGGTCTTTTCTTCTTCTTGGCAGTTCATGGCCTTCTCCGTTCGAGTCGGTGACGGCGGAGACCCACTTCGGGATCGAAGTGGATCTCCGCCGCACGGGGGCCGATCTACCTGGAGCGGACCGAGTTACGGCCGCCGACCTTGAGCCAGATCACCAGCACGATGACGGCACCGATGACCGAGCCGATGATGCCGGCCGGCTGCAGGAACCCCTGCGCGCTGTCCTTGCCAAAGATCAAGAAGCCCAGGAATCCGCCGACGAATGAGCCGACGACGCCGAGCACGATGGTCATGGGGATCGACAGGTTCTGCTTGCCCGGAACCAGCAGACGCGCAAGGGCGCCTGCGATGAGCCCGACGACGAGGATGGTGACGATTAGTCCGATCATGGCTGCAAGCCTTTCTGTTCAGCGCGCAGAACGCGCTGCGATCGAGTGGATCGAGCGGTCGCTCGACGTAAAGCCAGCTCACCACCCCTAAGGGGGGTACCGGTACACCCTTAGGGAGGTAATCTGGACGCATGGCACCGCCGCCGAACTCTCCCATCACCGTCGCCCTCGTCGACGACTACGACGTCGTGCTCATGGGCGTGGCCAACATGTTCGACCGGTACCGCGACCGGGTCGTCGTCGCAGAGATCGACGCCAACATGAGCCTCGACGACTCCGTCGACATCGTGCTCTACGACTCCTTCGCTCAACCCGAAGCCGACCACGACGAGATCGCCGCCCTCGTCGCGAACCCGCGGGCTCGACGAGTCGTGGTGTACACGTGGAACTTTCACCCCGATCTCATCGCCAGTGCCCAGGAGAAGGGTGCGCACGGGTACCTATCGAAGACGCTGCCTGCCCGCGAGTTGGTCACGGCACTCGAGGCCGTGCATGCCGGGGAGAAGATCATCAGCGACGTCCCCCCGCGGGCTCGCAGCGCAGTCGGACTCGACTGGCCGGGGCGCGGCGAGGGACTCAGCGACCGCGAATCGGAGATCCTCGCCCTCATCACCCAGGGCAAGAGCAATGCCGAGGTGGCGAAGCTGACCTATCTCAGTCCCAACACCATCAAGTCATACATCCGCACGATCTACCGCAAGATCGACGCGTCGAGCCGAACCCAAGCCGTGCTCTGGGGCGTCAAGCACGGCTTCACACCCGACCACAACCGCATCGAGCACTGGAAGGGCGGACCGTAGCGGCTCGGCCTCACGGACGGTCGTCGGGGCGCACCATCTCGAACATCGCCTCCCGCGCCACCGCCACGTACTCAGCGGGCCCACCAGCCCGCAGGATCGGCGTCGGCGCCGCAGTGTCGTAGATGCCGTCGACCAGCAGGTGCTTGTCGATGTGCACGGCCACCACCTGCCCTAGCACCAGCCAGGTCGGTACGTCGTTGCCGTCGACGTCGGTGAGCTGAATCAGTTGTGTCAGAACGCATTCGAAGTTCACCGGGCTCTCCAGCACCCGAGGCGCGTCGACCATCGACGCCGGCACCGCGGTCAATCCCCCGCGTTCGAACTCGTTCTCCCCCGACGGGATGGACGCGGACGTCTCGTTCATCGCGGTCGCCAAGTCGCGGGTCGCGAGATTCCACACGAAGTTACGCGTGGCCTCGACGTTGGCGACGCTGTCCTTCCACCCGATCGACGCGAAGCCGACCACCGGCGGGCGGTAGTTGAACCCGTTGAAGAAGCTGTACGGCGCGAGGTTGGGGGCGCCTTCGGCATTCACCGTCGAGATCCAACCGATCGGCCGCGGGCCGACGATCGCGTTGAACGGGTCGTGTGGAAGGCCGGTGCCATCCGCCGTCCGGTAGAAGTGTGCGTCCTCGCCTGCCATCGTCTCCCTCACCGCTCGAGCCCCGCCGAACCAAGAGCCTTCCACGACGTGCGGCATCCGGCGCTTCCGGCGACCGCCTCGTCCGCAGCAATCGGTAGCCCACATAATTAGGCATGCGAAAAAGCGGTGCGGGCGTGGGCCCCACGAGCGCCGCCGAGCAGTACCCGCGTCCGCGACTCCTCGTCGTCGCCCTCAGCATGGTGGCGCTCACGGTGGCGGTATTGCAGACCGCCGTCGTCCCGGTCCTCGGCATCATCGCCGAGCAACTGCACGCCTCCACCGTCGCCGTCAGCTGGGCCGTCACCGCCAACCTGCTCGCCGCAGCGGCGTCGACGCCGCTCATCGGCCGACTCGCGGATCTCTACAACAAGAAGTACGTCTTGCTCGCCGTCCTCCTCGCCGTCCTGGTGGGCTCCATACTGGCGGCGGTCACCTCGTCGCTGGCGTTGCTCATCGTGGCCCGCGTGCTGCAGGGCGTCTCGTTCTCGCTGTATCCGATCTGCGTGGCCATCCTGCGCGACGCGCTGCCCGAAGGCGCCGTCGTCGGCGCACTGGCCGTGCTGTCCGGGACACTGGGATTCGGCGGCGGCGCCGGGTTGGTCGTCACCGGGCTGCTGATGGACGGTGACGCCGGGTACCACCGGGTGTTCTGGCTGACCACGGGTTTCACCCTTGCGGTGCTCGTCCTCGCCGCGACGATCGTGCCGAGCGCTACGACGCGAGGCGTCGGCACGATCGACTGGCTGGGTGCCTTGGGTCTGGCGGTCGGCCTGTCGGCGCTGCTGCTGGCCATCACCCAGGGCAACTCGTGGGGGTGGCTCTCGCCGGCGACCCTCGGCGTCACCGCGCTCGGCATCGCGGTGCTGGTGGCGTGGTGGGCCTGGGAGCGCAGACAACGCCACCCGCTGGTGTCGATCGCCATGTTGTCGCGGCGAGCGGTGCTGCTGACCAATCTGGCGACGATCTTCGTGGGGATGGGGCTCTATTTCGGCTTCCTGGGCCTGACGCAATTCGTCCAGATCGACCGCGACGCGGCCGGATACGGGTTCAGTGCGACGGTGCTGCAGGCCAGCGTGGTCTTCCTGCTACCCGGGGCGATCGCCGGTTTCGTCACCGCGACGTTGAGCGGCCGGTTTATCGACCGCTTCGGCGCGCGCCTGGTCCTGGTCAGCGGCGCGGTCACCGGCGTGATCGGTTTCCTCTGGCTCGCCATCTCACACGATCAGTCCTGGCAGGTGATCGTCGCGGGCATCTGGGTCAACGCCTACATCAGCCTGGGCTACGGGGCGCTGCCCGCACTCGTCGTGAGCGAGGTCGACAGCGGCGAGACCGGAGTCGCCACCGGCGTCAACGCCATCGCCCGCACCGTCGGCAGTTCGATCGCCGCGGCGGCCGTGGCCGTCCTGCTCGCCCGGTCGGCGACCAGCACCGGCACCGGCTTGCCCTCGGAGCACGCCTTCGTCTTGATCTTCGCGGGCGGCGCCGTCACCGCCGCGCTCGCCATGACCCTCATCGCCGTGTCGGGGGCCGGTCAGGGAAGGGGTCGCTCCGCCGAACCGAACGTCGACTCCCGCGCCATGAACCACGAGTGGGGCTGAGCCGACCACGAACCGTCTGCATATCCGGATCCGCTGCGGGGTAGCCGTTCGTGTGACGGCGGCAACGTGGCCGCCACCGGAGTAAGAGGAGTGATGGTCGTGGTGCGCACTCGGACGAAGAAGTTGATGGGTCTGACCGGAGCGACGGCCACAGTCGCCGCCGCGGTAGCAGTGGGCTTCAGCGGCGCGAGCCAGGCCGAAGAACCCGAGCCCGCCCCGCCGGGTCCGGTGACGACGTCGGAGATGACGCTGATCGAGCCGACTGTGGATCCCGGTGCATCCGCCGCACCGGACTCCCCAGAGGTCGCCACCCCGCCCGTGACCGCGACGACGCCCGAAGCGCCTTGAGCAGGCTCCATCAGGCCTGTGCGCTGACGTGCCGACCTGCGTCGCCCGGTAGTCGGAACGCTTCGACGAGCGTGCCGGCCATCAGCACGCCCAAGAACAGATAGGTCGACGAATAGGAGCCGAGGAGGCTCAGGGCTAGTGCGGCGATGGCGATGCCGAAGCCCGACGCCAGCTCCTGCACGGTGGCGTTCAGAGTGTTCGCGTGCGTCAGGTCGTCGCCCCGGACGTCGGAGAATGCCAGGGTGGCGTACGCGGTGAACCCGATCGACCGCAGTGCGCCGCTGACGAACACGATCGCCGTGATCGCGGCGATGGGCAGGCTTGGTCGCAGCACGGCCAGCAGGGCGAAGCCTCCGACCGATGCGAAGGCGTTGACCATCAGCACGTTGCGGATTCCGAAGCGCCGCATCAGCGGAGTGGTCGCCGGCTTGATGGCCACGTTCCCGAGGAACAAGGCGGCCACCACGGCGCCCGACGCCAGTGGCGACCAACCGAACTCGAGTTGGAACTGCAGGGCGAGGAGAAACGGCACCGCGGAGATCACCGCGCGGTAGATGCCACCGGCCGAGACGGTGATGCGCAGCGTGCGCACGTGCAGGACCCGCAGCTGTACCAGCGGGTTCGACGACCGCAGTAGGTGCAGTACGGCGCAGCCCAGCAACAGGCCGGCCGCCGAGGCACCGATCGCGACGGTGTGCCATTCGACTCCGTGCATCCGCAACCGCTCGACGGTGATCAGCGCGGTGGCGATGCCGAGCGCGCTCAGCACCAGTCCGCGCCAGTTCAGCGGCCGTGCCTCCGGCGCCGCGGACCCGCGAATGAGGCGCAGCGCGAACAGGAATCCGATGATGCCGATCGGAATGTTGATCACGAAGATCCACCGCCACGACCCGAACGTCGCGATGGCCCCACCGAGGGGAATGGCGAGAATGGGTGCGGTCAGCGCGGGCCAGGTCAACATGGCGATGGCGTGCACCAGGTCGGACTTGGTCGAATTGCGCAGCACCGCAAGCCGACCGACGGGCACCATCATCGCGCCGCCGATCCCCTGCAGCACGCGCATCGCCACCAGCGTCGGGAGCGAGGCGCTGGCCGCGCAACCGATCGAGGCGATCGTGAACAACGCGATCGCCACCAGGAACACCCTGCGGACGCCGAACCGGTCGGCCATCCACCCGGTGGCCGGAATCAACACGGCGACGGTCACCAGGTAGGCCGAGATCGCCACGCCGACGTCGACGGGTTGCGCTCCGAACGACTCGGCCATCAGCGGAACGGCCGGGGCGATGATCGTGGCGTCGAGGATCTCCATGAACAAGGCCCCGGACACCAGCAGCGTCATCCCCCGCGGAAACGACCGAGAACTCCGGGCGCTGGACATCCCGGCCAACGTAGTCGACCGGCGGTGACGACGACGAGTCGCTAAGCTGGCGACTTTCCCCACAGGAGGCACGATGGCGGCTGACGTGACACCCGTGCGACCACCTGCCCGCTCCGCCGGCCACATCCGGTTGACCTCGCACAGTGGTGGCCACGCCGCCATGCCGATCACCTGGGGTGCCGCCACCGCTGCCGAACGCGGCCCCGTCGTGGGCACCACCACCACCCGCGGGCACCGGAACGTGGTCGGCACCCACAGCGGCTCCTACGGCGTGTACCGCGCCCTGGCCGTCGCGGCGGGTTCGCTGTCGCGGGAGCACCGCGCCGATCTGACCAACACCTCGCCCACCGACGTGATCGGGCCCCACCCGCAGTGGAGCGACCCCGAGGCCATCGTCAGCCTGGACCCCTGGGGCGGCACGGTCGTCGACGTCTTCGCCGACGAGATCGCCGCGGGCTACGACATCCGGCCGACGATCGCCGTCACCAAGGCGCACGTGATCCTCCCCGAGATCGCCGACGCGATCGCACGCGGCCGACTGCGGCCGGACGGCCGATTCCTGCTCGCCAGCGGCGCCGCCTTGGTGACCAAGGCGGCGATCGAGCCGGTGTGGTACCTGCCCGGCGTCGCACGCCGCTTCGGCTGCACCGAGGCCGATCTGCGCCGTGCGCTGTTCGAGGAGACGGGCGGCATGTACCCCGAACTCGTCACGCGCTCGGATCTCGACGTGTTCCTGCCGCCGGTGGGTGGCCAGACGCTCTACGTGTTCGGCGATGCCGCCGATCTCGCAGACCCCGCCGTGGAACTGACGGCACGCGTGCACGACGAGTGCAACGGCTCCGACGTATTCGGTTCCGACATCTGCACGTGTCGGCCCTATCTGACTCACGCCATCGAGGAGTGCATCCTCGGCGCACAGCGCGGAGGCGTCGGCCTCGTCGCGTACTCGCGCAAGGAGGGTCGCGCACTCGGCGAGGTGACGAAGTTCCTGGTGTACAACGCGCGCAAGCGCCAGGCCGGCGGCGACACCGCAGACCAGTACTTCGCCCGCACCGAATGCGTTGCGGGCGTGCAGGACATGCGCTTTCAGGAACTCATGCCCGACGTCCTGCACTGGCTCGGCATCCGCAAGATCCACCGTCTGGTCTCGATGAGCAACATGAAGTACGACGCCATCACCGGGTCCGGCATCGACGTCGGCGAGCGCGTGAACATCCCCGACGAACTGGTCCCGCCCGACGCGCGAGTGGAGATCGACGCCAAGACGGCCGCCGGGTACTTCACCCCTGGCCCGGTACCCGACGCCGACGAACTCAAGAAGGCCAAGGGCCGGCGGCTCGATGCGCTGGACGCACTCGGCGCGCTGGACCCACTCGACGTGCCCAACCCGTGAGCAGCCCGGAGTCTGCGGCGACCGCGCTGCGATCCACCGCGGCCGTTCGCGAGCGCGCCTCCTGGCTGCTGGCGCGTGCGCGTGCCGACGAATCGCCCTGGTTCACCGTCGACGACGACGAGATGCCCGGCGCCGCCACGCTCGTGGCGGAGACGACGCGCACCCGGTACCCCGACCTGGCGGTGCCGTTCCACAGTCGCTGGCGCCACTTCGAGGCGGGTGACGTCGACCGCAAGGCGATCCTCGACGACGCACTGCCCGAGTCGGGCGAGCGGCTGCGGGCGATGGTCGACCTGGCCGTCGTCAGCGTGCTCCTCGACGCCGGCGCCGGACCGGACTGGCACTACCGCGAGGTCGGCGGCGACCGGTATTCGCGCTCGGAGGGGCTGGGCGTCGCCAGCTTTCACGCCTTCACCGCGGGTGTGTTCTCGAGCGACCCGTCGCACCCGCTGCGCGCGGACGCCGACGGACTGCGCGCCCTGCGCGTCGACGACATCGGCAAGGCATTCCAGGCCGACGCGTCGAATCCGCTCGTCGGGCTCGACGGCCGTGTCGAGGTGCTCCGCCGCCTCGGCGACGCGTTGGCCGACCGACCGGACGTCTTCGGCAGCCCGGCGCGCCCGGGTGGCATGGCGGGTGCCCTCGTCGGAGCAGACGGTCACGTCGCCGCGCACGCCATCCTCACCGCGCTCCTGTCGTCGCTGTCGAACATCTGGCCAGCGGCCAACGCGATCGACGGTGTCGCACTCGGCGACTGCTGGCGCCACGACGCGGTCCCGGGGCCGGGGCTCACGGCAGGCTGGGTGCCGTTCCACAAGCTCTCCCAGTGGCTCACCTACTCACTCCTCGAGCCGTTCCAGTGGGCCGGGGTCACCGTCGACGGTCTCGACGCACTGACCGGCTTGCCCGAATACCGCAACGGAGGACTACTTCTCGACACTGGCGTGCTCGCTCTGCGCGATCCGGAATGGGCTTCGCGCACGTGGTCGGCTGGCGACGAACTCGTCGTCGAATGGCGCGCGCTCACCGTCGCCCTGCTCGACGAACTCGCCGACCTCGTTCGCGGCGAACTGGGTGTCGACGTCCCCCTGGCCTGCGTGCTGGAGGGTGGCACGTGGGCGACCGGCCGAATTCTGGCCCAGCAGTTGCGCGGCGGCCTGCCGCCTCTGACCATCGACAGCGACGGGACGGTGTTCTGATGACCGAGGTGCATCTGGTGGACCACCCGCTGGTGCAGCACAAGCTGACGTTGATGCGCCGAAAGGACGCCAGTACGAAGAGCTTCCGCGAACTCCTGCACGAGGTGTCGATGCTGATGGCCTACGAGGTGCTGCGGGACATCCCGATGCACGAGGTCGAGGTCGAGACGCCGCTGGAGGTGACACGCGGCAAGGCCATCGACGGCAAGAAGCTGGTGTTCGTGTCGATCCTGCGGGCGGGCAGCGGCATCCTCGACGGGATGCTGGCGGTGGTACCCGGCGCTCGGGTCGGGCACATCGGCCTGTACCGCGACCCGAAGACGCTGATCGCCGTCGAGTACTACTTCAAGCTGCCCACCGACCTCGACGAGCGCGACGTCGTGGTCGTGGATCCGATGCTCGCAACCGGACACTCCGCTGTCGCCGCCGTCGAGCGACTCAAGGAGTCCGGACCCAAGTCTATCAAGTTCGTGTGCCTGCTGGCGTGCCCCGAGGGCATCGCCGCGTTGCACGCCGAACACCCGGACGTCCCCATCTACACCGCCGCAGTCGACCGTGAACTCGACGAGCACGGATACATCGTGCCGGGCATGGGCGACGCGGGTGACCGCATGTTCGGCACCAAGTGACGGTGTCGTTGGTTTGCCCACGACGAGTCGCGTAGTCGACAATCGGGCGTGACCACACGGCGGCGAGCGACTGTCATCGCTGCCGTCGTCGTCGTATTGGCCGCCTCGACCGTCGGCGCGGTCGCCGTCACACGCGGCGACTACTTCGGCGCAGGCGAGGCCGTGACGTCCGATCCCCGGCCGTCGCCAGCCGCCGCAGCCCCGTTCGCGACGCTCTCCCCCGACGCCCCCATACCCACCTCGGCCGGTCTGGCTGCGGCGTTGGCGCCCACTCTGGCGAACCCCGATCTCGGCCTACTGACCGGTCGCGTCGCCGACGCGACCACCGGTGACGTACTGTGGCAGCAGAACCCGGACCTGCCGCAGACGCCCGGTTCGGTGACGAAGGTGCTCACTGCGGCGGCCGCGCTGCTGGCGCTGTCACCCGCACACCGCGTGGCGACCACGGTGGTGCCCGGCTCCGTCCCGGGCCAGGTCGTGCTCGTGGGCGGCGGTGACCCGACCCTCACGGCCCAGCCCGTGGGCGAAACCGGCTACTACGTCGATGCCCCGCGCCTCGACGACCTCGCTGAGCAGGTACTCGCATCGGGCGTCTCCGCGCAGAGCGTCGTGGTCGACACCGCGCTGTTCCCCGGGCCCACCATGGCCCGCGGATGGAACCCCGTCGACATCGAGGGCGGCAGCATCGCCCCGATCGAGCCGGTGATGCTCGACGGCGGCCGCAGACAACCGTTGGTCACGTACTCCCCCCGCACCGCCACACCTGCACTCGACACCGGCCGCGCGCTGGCCGACCGGCTCGGGGTCGACCCGTCGGCGGTGACGGCCGGCCAGGCACCGCCGGGTGCCAGTCCCGTTGCGACCGTGTGGTCGGCACCGCTCAGCGTGCGCCTGCATCAGATGATGGTGCTCTCCGACGACGTCACCGCGGAGACCATCGCGCGGGAGGTCGCGCTCGTCAGAGGCAAGCCCGCGACGTTCGACGGGGCCGTCGAGGCGGTGACCGACGTACTCGTCGAAGCGGGCGTCGACCTCGACGGGCTGGACCTGTCTGACCTCAGCGGTCTGTCGACCGACGACCGGATCCCCGCCCGGGTCGTCGACGACGTCGTCACCGCGGCCACGGGCACCGGTGAGCAGTCCGAGAAGCTGCGCGCAATGGTGGACGACCTCGCCGTCGGGGGCGGAAGCGGAACGCTATGGGACCGGTTCGTGGCCCCCTCACCCGGGGCCGGCTGGGTCCGCGCCAAGACCGGCACGTTGGACAACGTGAACGCCCTCGCCGGATACGTCGTCGACGTCGATGGCCGCGCACTGACCTTCGCCTTGATGTCGACCGGCACCATGCAGGACGTCGCCAAACCGGCGCTCGACGCGCTCGCTACGGTGCTGCGGCTGTGCGGTTGTCGCTGAGAATCCGACGGGCCTTCTCTCGCTGCCGCGGCGAAGCAGTGACCGGCGGGGCCGAATCACCGTTCGATACAGCAGAGTTCGTCATTCGCCAGTCTGCGTACTCGAGGTAGCGCCGCCGCGAGTTTGCGCGGTCACCAGCATGTCGTCGGTGCTGGTGAACTTGACGCGGGGCCGGTCTTGCGCGCGGCCCCGCGCGGTTTCCTGTTCGTCGATCTGCTGCCAGCGCGCGCGGTCGACGCGTTGGGGTTGGCGCACTGCGACGAGGTCGACCAGTTCCGCGGCGGTCCCGGTTGGCGTGTCGAGCCGGCCCCGGCGGTAATCATCGAGCACTGCCTCGACGGTGCTTGCGGCGTCGGCACGGTTGGTGCCGATGACTCCGGAGGGGCCACGCTTGATCCAGCCGGCGGTGTAGGTGCCGCGCAACACGGCGCCGGTCGCCGGGTCGATGACGCGTCCATCCCGGTTGGGCAACGTCCCGGTCCTGGCGTCGAAGGGCAGGTCCACCAGCGCTTGGCCGCGGTAGCCGATGGACCGCAACAGCAGACCCGTATCAATGGTCTCGACGTGTTCCGTGGCCTCGGCAACCGCGTTGCCGTCGCCGTCGACGACCATCCGGTTGCGCGCTATGTCGACGGCCTCGACCCGATCGGTTCCCACGATGGCCACCGGGGACACCAGGAATCGCAGTACCAGGCGCCTGTTCGAGGTGGCCTGGCGCTGCCCTACGCGAACAACGTCGTCGAGGGCGCGGGCTTTCCAGCGTCCGACGAAGTCCTCTGCGGGCGGGCCGGCCTGGCTGTCACCGGATTCGACCACGATGTCGATACCGTCGAGCGCCGCGAAGCCGAGCAGTTCGGGCGTGGTGTACGCGGCGTGGGTGGAGTCACGGCGGCCGAGCAGGACGACCTCGCGAATGTTGCTCTCGCGCAACGCAGCGATCGCATGATCGGCGATGTCGGTTCGGGCCAACCTCTCCGGATCCTGCAACAACACCCTGGCCACGTCGAGGGCGACGTTACCGTTGCCCACGACGACGGCGCGCTCACCCGACAGATCGAACGATGCATCGGCAAAGTCGGGATGGCCGTTGTACCAAGCGACGAAATCCGTCGCCGAGTGGCTGCCGGGCAAGTCCTCGCCGGGGATTCCGAGAGGGCGAGCGTGCGCGGCTCCGCTGGTGTAGATCACGGCGTGGTGGTGGGCGCTGAGATCGGCATGGGTCACGTGCGTGCCGATGTCGACGTTGTAGAACGTGGCGAAATCGCGATGTGCTGCGACACGGCGAAACAGCTGGTCGATCTCCTTGGTGTGTTGATGATCGGGTGCCACACCGTGGCGGACCAGTCCGAAGGGAACGGGCAGCCGTTCGAACATCGACACCTCCACGTGGCGCACGCCATTGGCAAACAGCTCAGCCGCGGCATAGAACCCACTCGGGCCCGCGCCCACAATGGCCACGCGCAGCGGCTGGTCCGACGCCGGCAGCGGTGGCGGATCGGGGATCGACACGGGCCGGTGCTCTACCGGATTGTCTTTGTAGTAGTCGGCGTTGATGGCGAGGTACGCCCGGAGGTCCTGGGGCAGCTCGTCTTCGGCGTACACGGCATTCACCGGGCATGCGTCGACGCAGGCGGCGCAATCGATGCACGCGTCGGGGTCGATGTAGAGCATTTCCGCGGCGAGGTAGCCCGGTTCCTCCGGCGTGGGGTGGATGCATCCGACGGGGCATGCTTGTACGCAACTGGCGTCGTTGCAGCAGTTCTGCGTGATCACATACGTCACGGCGCGCTCCCTGGTTCGACGCGAACGGGGATGCCGTTGAGGAACGCATTGCCCGAAGGTTGATCGATGTAACTCGGGTCGTCGGGCGTGAGCACGTTGTAGTTCGCACCGCCGGCAGCGACGGCGCGTCGCCATCCCCCACCGTGACCGAATCCGTGGGTCAGACCGACCGTTCCCTCCATGACTTCATCGCTCACGATCACCGGAACCGTGATCTGGCCCCACTGGGATGTGATGGTCAGCGGGTCACGGTCGTGCACACCCGCCGCGACCGCATCGGAGCAGGACATCACGGCGTGGCATCGTCGCTCGCCGCCGGTCATCAGTCTGGGTACGTTGTGCAACCACGTGTTGTGTGACCGCAGCGTCCGAATACTGAAAAGACGCATCGGGTATCGGGCATCGTCGGTCGAAGCGATCAGTCGTCGTGTCTCGGCGGCCATGTCCGGCTGATCCAGATGCACTCGATGGTCGTCGTGAAAGATCTTCTTGGCGAACACACCTACCGCGCAGTCGTCGGCCAGTTTCACCGCGCCCTGGGTCGCCATCAGTTTCTTGCGGCTCAATCCCCTGGGTCGCAGACCGAACAGGTCGCCGTGCTTTCCGATTCTCAGCGTGAGATCGATGACGTGGTGCGGCTTGATGCGGAGCCCGAGCTTCGCCAACAGCTGACCGCCGGGCACCGCCAAGGCCAGGATGCCCAGACGGCGTGCCAGCTGATCGACGATCCAGGCGTCGGAGCGGGCATCTGCGCGCGGTGGAACCACGGGCGCGACCCACTGCGCGTTGGGTATGAGGGACTGGCCCTGGGTGAAGATGGGCATCTCTTCGCGTTCCAGCCAGAGTGCCGGCGGAAGGATCCAGTGCGCATGCCGACTGGTCTCGGTGACGTACGGGTCCAGCCACACCATCAGGTCGAGTTCGTCCAGTGCGGCGGCAGTGTGGGCAGCGCCTGGTGAGCTGGTCACGATGTTGGACGACAACCCGATCAAGGCGCGTAGCCGCCCCTCGCCGGGCGTGGTGATCTCTGCTGCCACACATGCCAGCGGCGCCGTGCCGTTGACCTCTCCGATGTCGTGGACGCGGGTGCGCCATCGGTTGCGGCCGAACGCGCCGGTCTTGGCTCCGATGCCGTCGAGGTCGACCATCGGGTCCCCGAACACCATGCCGCCTCGCCGGTCGAGATTACCGGTGACGATGGAGAGCGCGTCGAGGAGGAACTTCGTGAGCGTCGAGTACTGCCCCAGTGAGGCACCGCACCTGCCGTGCACGCTGGCACTCCTGGCTGCAGCCAGATCGCGAGCCAGTGACGTGATGGTTTCGACCGGGACGCCGGTTTCACGCGCGGCGCGGTCGAGGTCGAAGGATCCGGCCAACGCGCGCAACGCATTGACGCCTACCGTCTGCCTGGCGATCGCCTCGGCATCGATGAGTTCCTCGTCGAACAGCACTCGCAGCATGGCGCCCAACAACCAGGGATCGGCATTCGGGCGGATGGGCACGTGCTCGAACAGCCGAGCCGTTTCGGTGCGGCGCGGGTCCAGGACGATCACCCGCCCCCCGCGGGCAGTGATGCCGACCAGGGTGTCGCGGATGCGTCCTGTCGTGACCAGACTGCCCTTCGAGACCACCGGGTTGGTGCCGACCAGTAACGCGAAGTCGGTGTGGGCGTAGTCAGGCAGCGGGTTGACCATGGTGCTGCCGTAGAGCATGTCGGCAGCGACGAAGTAGTTGTTGACGTCCACCGAGGCTGATGAGAAACGATGTTTCGTGCCAAGGACTTCGGCGAGTCCGGCGATGGCCGTGCTGCCCGCGTAGTTCCACGCCACCGGGTTGCCGTAGGCCACGCCGATGGACTGCGCGCCGTGCGCTTTGCGGATTGCCCGTAGGCGGGCCCCGATGTCGTCTAGTGCCTGGTCCCACGTCCGTGGTGCGAACAAGCCGTCGGGCATTCGTTGCATGGGGTGCACGACGCGGTCGGGATCGGCGACGACCTCGTGGAATTGCACGCCCTTCGAGCAGGCGAAACCCCGGGAGGACGGGTGGGCGGGATCGGGTGCCAGCGAGATCACCCGGTCGTCCTGAACTGTCGCGATCAGTCCACAGGACGCTTCGCAGATGCAGCAGAACGTTTTCTTCGCGACCGTGGTGCCCTCTGGGCCAGCAGTTCTCGCGGGGACAGGCCGCGCTCGAGACGTGGTCATGACCGTCGGTCCTCGATTCCGGTCGGCGCCATGCCGCGCAACCACTGGTGGAGCAGGAGTTTGGACAATGCCTCGATGTCGACGTCGCTTCCGGAGAGCACGTAGGTCATCGGTGCGATCATCTGGACCAGGGCCAGGGATGCAGCCAAATCCACCGGTACCGCGTCGGATAACTCGCCCGTCGCGATCGCTGCCGTGACGGCTTCTAACACCAACGTGAACAGCTCGGGGTGCGCGGCGTGCGGGTCCGAAGACGGGGCGCTATGGGCATGCTCGGCGGCCATCCGTATCAGGCCCGGCCCAGCTCCCAGCCAAGCTCGGTAAATCGACTGGCGGATGACTTCCAAGGTCTCGGCGATGTCGGCGGTACCGGCGGCGGCGACGCCGTCCGCGGCGTCCAGCGCCAGGCGACGGTTGAACTCGCGAAGCAGCCCGGCTTTGTTGTCGAAGATGCGAAAGAACGTGGCGCGGGCGACCCCCGCGTGAGCACAGATGTCTTCGACGGCAAGCTCGTCGAAGGATGTGGTGGCGAGCAATTCACACGCCGCGTCGTAAAGGCGTTCGGCGTTGCGGTGCCGGCGCTGAGTACGGCCGTCGGCCGACGTGGTCGTCATCAGCGCTGCCTTTCCACGGGCTCAGGTCGAGGTTCCTGAACCTACACAATTGAGACCTCAATCTCAATAGTTGATTGCCGAACCACATGCGTCGGGGCTACTGGGCCCACGCCACGATCCGTTTCGCCACCGCCTCCGATCACGTCGTCGATCAGGGCGCGGATTGACGCGTCACGGCCCACGTCGAGATGCAGTCAGCCGACCGTCGCCGGTGGTGGTCCCGGCCATGCCGGTACAGGCAAGCCGACATCCTCGGCCAACAGACTCTGCACAATCGACGTGGCCGCGAGCGAACCCAACGCGACCGCCGAGGCCACCTGCGTCATCTGCGCACTCGTGTCGTCGCCGGCCGCGAAGACTCCGGGGACTGTGGTCCGGCATAGGACATCGACGGCGATGGGACTTGCTGCGGCGGGCCCCGGCTCACCGAATCCCACTCCGAGCTGTTCGACCAACCGTGAGCGCTGATGCAGTGTCGTCGCGACGAGCAGGCCGCTGCGCGCCAGTCGAGTGCCGTCGGTGAAGACGATGGCTTGCAGTTTGCCGTCGGTCGAGACGAGTTCGGCAATGGGCCGCTCGTCGATGGGGATGTGTGCTGCCGCCAGTCGGGATCGGGTGTCGTCATCGAGATCCGCGGGCCCTCCCGTCAGCAGCACCACGTCGTCGCTCCAGGCTGTCAGCAGTAGCGACGGCTGCACCGCCCGCATACCGTTCACCAACACCGCCAACGGTTGGTCGCGAACCTCCCAGCCGTGGCAGAACGGGCAGTGGAACACCGACCGGCCCCACAATTCCGCGAGACCCGGCAGCGCGGGCGGTCGGTACTCGACTCCGGTGGCCAGCAGCACCGTGCGCGCGCGTTCGTACCGACCGTCAGACAGTTCCAGTTCGAACACGTCGCCGGTACGCTGGCCGGCCACCACCTCGCCGGTCCGCAGTTCGACGGACGGGTAAGCGGAGATCTCTTGGCGCCCGGCCTTGTACAGTTCGCCCGGCGCTCTGCCGTCGTGGCCTAGCAGCCCGCCGATGCCGTGGGCGGCCCGGTTGCTCTGCTGACCCGCGTCGACGAGCAGCGTGCGCCGCCGCGCCCGGCCCAGGACCAGACCCGCGCTCAAGCCCGCGGCCCCGCCACCGACGATGACGCAGTCCCATGTGATGTTCATGCCAATTCCTCCTAGAGACAACGCTTTCGCTCTTCCCTTGGGAAGGCACGATGCTCGGATCGTGTCGGAGCACCAAAGTCCGGTCTTCGGCAGCTCCGGGATCGCCGCCGCCTCAGATGAACTTAGTTGTTCAATATCGGAACGTCAATGTTCTATTCCGGGTCGAGTTAGGATCGCATCGTGATTGCCTCGACAAAGCAACTTTCGGGTGTGCAAGCCCGAACTCGAGCGGCGATCTTGGCTGCGACCGCTTCCGCGCTGGCTGCGAACCGAACGGCCACCATGCCCGAGATCGCGACCGTGGCCGGAGTCGGCCGCACCACGCTGCACCGCTACTTCGCTGACCGCGAGACGCTGATCCACGAGGCAACCCTCGACTCGATCCGCGTGCTCATCGAAGCGGTGGACGAGGCCGCCACCGAGGACGGGCCCGCCCTCGACGCGATGCGGCGATTCATCACCGCCGGCGTCTCCATCAGTGAACGGCTGGTCTTCATCTTCGGCGACCCAGCGGTGCTCCGCGACATCCCGCCGGCCCAGTCCCCGAACGAGCAGGTGGTGATCGATCTGATCGCACGCGGACAACACGAAGGCGTATTCGACCCAGATCTCGACCCGACCTGGATCTGGCACGCGCTCTACGCATTGATCCTGCGAGGCTGCGAACAAGCCATAGCTGGGGCCCTGCCGCGGCACACCGTCGCCCCTCTCATCATCCGGACCTTCGAACGCGGCGTCAGCCCTGCCCGTTAGGGTCACCGCTCGAATTCTTCGGCGTGCCTGCGCGCTCGGCAATGGTTGTGGCGTCAGGCGCGTTCCGCAGCGCTCAGTCGCTTCCGGCAACCGCCAGTTCGCGCAGCCGCGTATCCCAGGTCCCTCTCTGTTCGGTGACCGAGTTGTGCACCCTGGTTTACCGAGCGCGTGCGGCCCGTTCTCCATCGCCTCGGCCAGTCATAGCCGCGCACTTTCTGCTCACCCGGAGCCTGGCCGACTGCCCCGCGTGGGACGACCCCGTCATCGAGCCAGCGCGCCACCAACCCAACGTGTGTGGAAACGAACATGATCCAAAACCCCTACGTCTTGGGCCTTTTCCACCCCGAGAACCCGACGCCCACCAGGGAATCCGCGCAAGACGCGTTCACCCGCACTCATATCTTGCCCGTGCCCTGGATGGAACCCATCGATGTCAGCAGGTCCATCCTCTACCTCGTCGGCGAATCCGACCGCTACATCACCGCATCAACTCTGACGATCGACGCCGGGTTCATCGTCAAGTCCTGATCGCGTGGGCGGCGGTCGCCGCGCTGCGAACGAGTCATTCCCGGTTACCGTCCAACACCCCGTGGCGCTAGACGCAAGTGCTACACCTGAGCCATCCCGCCATCGATGCAGAGTTCTGCGCCTGTCATGAAACTGCTTTCGTCCGAGGCGAGGAACAGGGCACCGCTGGCTATTTCTTCGGGACGCCCGAGGCGGCCCATCGGTACGAGAGCACTCATCTGGGTTCGGAGAGCGGCTGGGTCTTGCCCGAAGTACTCGGCCTGTCCGTCGATGATGAGCGTGTCGATCGGCCCCGGGCTGAGCACGTTGACCCGGAGGCCCCGGTCGCCGAACTCCGCTGCCCACGTGCGCGCGAAGGAACGCACGGCGGCCTTCGCCGCGCTGTACGTCCCCGCCCCGGGATCCCCCTTGAACGCCGTGATCGAGCCCATCAGAATGATCGAGCCACCCGTTCTCAGGAGCGGTAGCGCCTTTTGGACCGTGAACAGCGTGCCGCGGGCATTCAGGTCGAATGTCTGGTCGATGTGTTCCTCGGTGACGTCGCCGAGATTCTTCCGCTCGATGCTCCCGGCGTTGGCGACGATCACGTCGAGGTGCCCGCTCTCCCGAAGGATTTTCTCGACCACCTCGTCGAGATCATCCGACACCGTCGCGTCCGCGACGACAGCCGTGACATGACCGTCGATCGAAGCCCTTGCGGCTTCCAGCGCCGCTTCCCGTCGCCCCGTGATGTAGACGTGGGCGCCTTCCCGTCCGAATCTCTGAGCAATCGCCAGACCGAGACCCGCGCTCCCGCCGGTCACGAGGGCTACTTTGTTCTCGAGACGCATGTTTCTCCTTAAATCGGTGTGGTCACTGCTGTGCGTCGCGCCAGGCGAGCATCTCGTTGAGGACCGAGAAGTCGTAGCCCTCGTGCGTCGGGTGAATCTCGGTGGTGAACGTCGTCGCTCCGGCGTCGTGAAAGGCGTTCGCGCTATTGGCGTCTTCCCAACCCACGGACCGCTCGATGTCAGTGCCGGTGCGCCCTGCGGCGGCGGCCAGGTCGTCTAGGCGCGCACTGGCATCGTGGAACTTGTCGAGACCGATGTACGTGTGCCAGATGTCGGCGTGTCGAGCCACCGCGGGCAGCGTCCGCTTGACACCCGATCCGCCGATCAGGATGGGGATCTTGCGCACCGGAGCGGGCTTGAGGACCGCGAGGCGCGCCGCGATGCGGTCCAGACCTGCGTCGAGCAGATCGAAACGCGTCTTTCAGGTACCGAAGTCGTATCCGTAGACGGTGTAGTCCTTTTCGTACCAACCGGCACCTAGGCCGAGAATCAGCCGGCCCCCGCTGATGTGATCGACGGTGCGGGCCATGTCGGCGAGCAGGTCGGGATTGCGGTACCCGATACCACTGACCTGGAGCCCGATCTCGGCGCGGTGGGTGATCTCACCCCACGTGGCCAGCGCCGTCCAACCCTCGAAGTTGTTGACGTCGGGTTGGACTTCGTCCAGCACGGGCATGCCGTCGACGATTTCGCCGAAGGTTGGTCTGTGGAAGTGGTCGTAGCCGAGGATCATGTCGGCGCCGATGTCTTCGGCGTGTAGCACTGCACTGCGCCAGCTCTGGTAGTCCGGTGCCCCGCCAGGCCACAGTTGAACTCCAATGCGTAGTGGTCGACTCATGCGCTGTCCCATCGTTTCCGTTGTTGCCATTGGGTTTTGGAGCGAGCCAGATCGTGCAGGCCCCTGCCGGCAGCCCGTGCTGCGCTCCATGGATTCGACGGTAGGACGACGCTGACATAGACGCAAATAGTGGTATTGCATACTCTGCATAGACATGCCCTATGCCGATCGAGGTGGCTTCGAATGAACCTGCGTCAATACGAGTACGCCCTTGCGGTCGCAGAGGAGGGTTCCATGACAGCGGCGGCGGACCGTCTGCGTGTCACTCAGCCCTCGCTCTCACAGCAGATCGGCGCCTTGGAGAAGCACCTCGGGGTGCAGCTGTTCTCCCGCACCCCCAGCGGAGTCACGGTGACGGTGGCTGGGCGAGCCTTCCTCGCCGAGGCGGAGATAGCGACGGCCGCGTCCCGGCGTGCCGTCACGGCCGCCCGCGCCGCAGACGGGGAACTGACGGGCGAACTCATCATCGCCGTTCACATGGGCCTGGGAGCACGCCAGCTGCCCCAGGCGCTGGGGCAGCTGCGGATTCGCCACCCGAAGCTGCAGGTGACTCTCTACGAGGAGCCCGATCCCGCGGACATGGAACGACTGGCTCGTCAGGGAACCTTGGACATGGTCCTCGTGCACAGCATCCCCACTGGATGCGCCTTCGACACCCACCGTCTGGGCGAGGAAGCCTACGTCGCCGTCCTGCCGAGAGGGCACCGGCTCCTGTCGGACGGCGTCGCCCTGCGCCTGGAGGACCTGGCGTCTGAGGGGTGGGTCCGGTTCCGGCGCACGAGCCTGCTCGACGAGTACCTTGCCCGCCTGCTCGCCGATGCGGGCGTCAGTCCACCCACGGTGGCCCGAGCATCGCAGATCTCCACCGCGGTGCGGCTGGTGGCGCAGGGCCTGGGCGTCACCGTGGTTCCGGCCTCGGCCGTACCCGAAGGCTTCGAAGAACTGACCTGCCCGCTGCTGCCTTCCCTGACCGAGCCCGTTCTCCTCGGCATGCGGCGCAATGCGGGTTCCGCCGAGATGGCGATGCTCGACCAACTCAATCAGCAGAATTGGTGCGGCACAGCACTACTCGATCACCGCAGAACCGGCTGAGCGCAGACCTCGGCATTACTCAAAGGCGTCAAGCGGTCGTCTCCGGCACCCTCGCCAGCCCGGGCAGCGGACCAAATGCCCGCGCCAACAGCGGGCTGATCGCGGCGACCGCCGCCAACCCGACCGACACCATCACGGCACCGCGTGCACCATGGGCGTCGGTCGCGACGCCGGCCAGGGCGGTGCCGATGGAGCCGCCCACGATTGCGGCGCTGCTCAACCAGCCGAACGCCTCCGTGGCCACGTTTTGACCGATCTCTCGGGACACCATCAGGTGCAGGACCGACATGGCGGGCGCGAAACCCACGCCGGACACGAGCAGTGCGACGAACTGCAGCACGAGGTTGTCGAGGACCCCGTAGAGAGCGACACCCAGGCCAACCGCTGCCAGCGCTGCGACGACGCCGCTGAGTCCGAGCTGACGGTGTCCGAGCAGAAGTCCCCCGATCAGCGAACCGACGCTGGCCGAGGCGATCGCCGCGCCCGCGACGAGGCCATTGCTGCCCAGCGCGGCGATGATGCCGACCTCCAGTGCGGTGAACGACGCGACCAGGGCGAGGCTGGCGACGCCGGCCAGCAGGACTGCCCGGTGAAACAGGATTCGGCCGAACCTGGTGTCGTTCACCGCCCTGGCGGGATGAAGCCGACGGGAGCCGAGGAGGAACCACGCCGTGCCCAGCAGCACTACCGCGGCGCAGAGCAGCAACGGGAACGTAGTGGCGATGGCCGAGGCGAGGACCGTGGCCGCGACGGGGCCGACGACCCAGATCAGTTCCTGCGCCGTGGTGTCGAGGGCGAACAGCGTCCGCACCTCGTCACCGGGAACCATCCTCGGGTACAGGGCTCGCACGACCGGCATCAGCGGTGGCATCGAGGCACCCGTGAGCAATCCCAGCCCCACCAGCAGTCCGGCGGATGACCCGACGAACGCCAAAGCGAGTGTGCCCGTAGCATTCACGACGCTGGCAGTCGCCAAGGTACGCGCCACGCCGAGACGCCCGGCAAGACGCGCCGTGACCGGCATGGCGATGGCCTCCCCCACGCCGACACTCGCCACCACGGCACCGGCCAGCGCGTAGGACCCCGTCAGACCCTGAACGTGCAACAGGATCGCCAGCGACAGGATGCCCAGCGGAAGACGTGCGAACAACTGCGCGGCCGTCACGTTCAGGACACCCGGCACCCGCAGCAGGTTCCGGTAGGTGCCCATCGTCGCCGTCCTCTGCTCGTCGCACTGTACCGTCCAGACGGTACACACAGCTGTGGACGTCATCGTAGGGTGGGCGTGTGACGTCATCGCGGGATCGCATTCTCGACGCGTACGCGGACCTCCTGATCACCGGAGGCGAGCGTCATGCGACCCTGGAAGCCGTCGCGGCCCGCGCGGAGGTATCCAAGGGCGGACTGCTCTACCACTTCCCCTCGAAGGATCAGCTCGCCGTCGGCCTCTGCGAACGCTTGGCGGCTCTGGCATCGGAAGACGCAGAGGCGATGCGCACCGCGGACGAAGGGCCGGCGCGTTACTACGTCCGCTCGTCGCACTACGCCGACACGCCACTGGACCGCGCACTGGTCGCCGTATCCCGGCTGCGACAGTCGGGCGACGGCCGAGCTGGCGCCGTCATCGAAGCCGCATCCGAGGCCTGGCTAGATCTCCTGCACGACGCGCTCGGAGACCTCGACGTCGCACGCGCCGTGAAGTTGATCGGCGACGGGCTCTACTACAACGCCCTCAACCGCGCCCTGGGCGGCCAACCGGAACCGCTGGAAGCGGACGAGGGGATCCTCGAGGTCGTCGATCGAATCACGAACGCAGACAAACGGTCTTGAGGCCACGCCGGCAACGCATGCCTCCGCTCTTGCCTCCGCGATAGCCCCGCGCTGCCCCGGAACCGGCCTCGAGTTTCCATCCGGTTAACAGTCCCGCCGGGTCTTGTTCTATTTCGGACGTCCGTCTACTGTTCCGGAGAGCGTGCGATCCAGGTCACCGACGAGCCGGAGCGCATCCCGCCATCCGGCACGAATAGCCCGCGAGATCGCCTGGGAGAAGACGAATGTCATCACACGCACCGGACGCCGCCCCCGTGGCGTCCGCAGATCCCGGGGCCGCCACCGGCACCACCGGGTTCAAGGCCAATCTCGGCACCGGCCGGGTCGCACTCCTCGTCATCGCCTGTGCCGCGCCGCTGGGATCGGTCATCGGCAACACGCCGATCGGCTTCACCCTGGGCAACGGTGCCGGCCTTCCCATCATCTTCCTGGTGGCGGGTCTGGTCCTCGCGTGCTTCGCGGCGGGATACGTCGCGATCAACCGGGCCGTTCCCGGCGGAGGCGGATTCGCCCGCTACGTGCACGCGGGATTCGGGCCCGGGGCCGGTCTCGGCGCGGCCTACGCGACCACCGTGGCGTACGGGTCGGGGACGATCGCCATCACCGCGGCCGCCGGCTACTTCGCCGACGTGATCGCGCAGCCGTACGGCCTGGATCTGCCCTGGTGGCTCTACTCCATCGTCGCCATGGTCATCGTCGGCACGATCGGGCGCTACGCCGCCGACCTCAGCGCGAAGGTCCTGCTCGTGATGATCGTCGCGGAGTTCGCGATGCTGATCGTGCTCGACGTCCTGATCCTCGCGCACAGCGGGCTCTCGGCCTTCCCGCTGGACGTGTTCTCCCCGAAGCAGGTGTTCTCCGGTAGCGTCGGCCCCGCGCTGATGATCGCGTTCACCTCGTTCATCGGCATCGAATCCGCGGTCATCTACGCCAACGAGGCGCGTAACCCCGGCAAGACGGTGCCGCGCGCCATCTACCTGTGCGTCGGCGTCATCTCGGTCTTCTACTTCCTCACCGTCTGGCTCATCGTCGGCTCGGTCGGCGTGAATCAGATCGTGCCCGTGGCCGAGGAGGCGCAGGGCGACCTCCTGTTCACCCTCTCGGGTCAGCAAGGTGGCACCGTGCTGACGACGCTGATGCAGATCTTCTTCCTCACCAGCGTCCTGGCATCGCTGGTGGCGCTGCACAACGCGACGACCCGCTACCTGCAGACGATGGGCGCCCAGGGCACCATGCCGAGATTCCTGGGCGTCCTGCACCCGCGATACCGGGGGCCGGCGCGTGCCAGCGAGGCGCTGTCCGTTCTGACCGCCGCGCTGGTGGCCCTGTTCGTGATCGTCGGCCTCGACCCCTACCTTGGCGTCTACACCAGCCTCGGAGGCCTCTTCACGGTGGGCATCGTGGCCATGCAGGGCGCGGTCGCCGTCACCGTGGTGGTGTTCTTCCGCAAGCGCAAGGACCCACGGCTCTGGAAGACCATGACCGCCCCCGCCATCGGCGCACTCGGCCTGCTGACGGCCACGGGCCTGATCATCGCCAACTACTCGGTGCTCACGGGGACCGACGCCATGCTGCCCAACCTGCTGCCCTGGTGCATCCCGTTGGCGTTCGTCATCGGGTTCGTCGTTTACCACCGTCGCCGCGACCTCGTCGTCGACTTCGACCCCGCACCGGCAGCCGAGAGTCGAGCCCAGCCGTGAGTTCCGTGGCGGTGATCGGCCCGCACCTCATCGACGTCCTCGGCCGTCCGGTCTCCGAGATCCCCGCGGGCCAGGGCAGCGTCGTCCTCGACGAGATCCGGGTCACGGTGGCCGGAACCGGCGGCGGCGCGGCGGTCGACCTCGCGAAGCTCGGCGCCACCGTCTCGTCGTTCGCAGCCATCGGAGACGACGTCCTCGGCCGACTCCTCGTCACGCAGCTGCGGGAGTTCGGCGTCGACACCGCCGGTCTGGTCACCAAGGCCGGGCAGAAGACGGCGTCGACGATCCTGCCGATCCGACCCAACGGGGAACGGCCCGCGCTCCACGTACCCGGTGCGATGGCGTCGCTCCGGTCCGCCGACGTGGACGGCGCGACCCTGCTCGCCGCAGACGCGGTGCTCTTCGGCGGCCCGGAAACGACACCACGACTGCTGGATCCGGACGGCGTCGACCTGTTCCGCGCCGTACGGGCCGCAGAAATGCCGGTCTTCGTGGATCTGCTCTACCCGGGGCGGCCCGAGACGCTCGAACTACTCGGTCCGCTGTTGCCGCTGATCGACTGGTTCATGCCCAACGATCAGCAGCTGCGCGGACTCACCGGCGTCCACGACCTCGTCGACGCGGCGCGGATCCTGTTGGAACGTGGGGTGGGTGCCGTCGCCGTCACCGTCGGCGAACACGGTGCGCTGCTGGTGCGGCCGGACGCGGACCCCGTCTCGGTTCCGGCTCTGCCGACCACCGTGGTCGACACCACCGGATGCGGCGACTCCTTCAACGCGGGGATGATCACCGGCCTGCTGGCCGGATGCACCGCAGCGGACGCCGCCCTCGTCGGCTGCGCGTGTGGCGCACTGGTGGCCTCCGGGCTCGGATCCGATGCGGGCATCGAGGACCTCGACGGCGTGCTCACGCTCGTCTCCGCATCGAACCCCGAGGCGGGGCACCGCATCGCCACCCAACTCGCCGCGCGCGAGACGGCTGCGCTCGATGCCTGACCAAACTCACTGCACCAGAGGGAGAACACCGTGACCACCGACATCGACGTCACCGCTGATCGACGTCAGCGCAGCGCCGACACCGAGCTGCGCCGCCGCGCCAAGGCCGTCGTGCCCAACGGCATGTACGGCCACGAGAACATGAACGCGTTCCCGGCCATCCCCCAGTTCATCGCGCGGTCGCGCGGAGCCCGGCTGTGGGACGTGGACGGCAACGAATACGTCGACCTGATGTGCAGCTGGGGCCCGGTCATCCTCGGCCACGGTGACCCGGTGGTCGATGCAGCCGCCGAAGAGCAACGCCGACAGGGTGATTGCCTCAACGGACCCGCGCCCGTCATGGTGGAGCTGGCAGAGACCTTCGTGGAAACCGTTGCCGACGCCGACTGGGCCATGTTCGCCAAGAACGGCACCGACGCCACCACGATGTGCTGCACGATCGCACGCGCCCAGACCGGGCGCACGATGATCCTCGTCGCCGAGGGCGCCTATCACGGTGCCGCGCCCTGGTGCACCCCGTTCCCCGCGGGCGTCACCGCCGCGGACCGCGCCAACCTGCTGCAGTACCAGTTCAACGACGTCGCCTCGATCCGCGCCGCCGTCGGCGATCGGGCAGGCGACGTCGCCGCGATCATCGTCAGCCCCTTCCGGCACGACGCCGGGTACGACCAGGAATTCGTCGACCCGACCTTCGCGCGGGACGTCCGTGCCTACTGCGACGAGATCGGCGCGGCGCTCATCCTCGACGACGTCCGCGCCGGCTTCCGGCTGCACCACGGCGGCAGCTGGGAACCCCTCGGCGTACCAGTGGATCTGACGCCCTGGAGCAAGGCCATCGCGAACGGATATCCGCTGGCCGCGGTTACCGGCACCGACCGATACCGGGACGCCGCCGGTGGCATCTTCGTCACCGGTTCGTTCTGGATGGGAGCCGTGGACATGGCCGCCGGCTTGGCCACGCTCACCGAACTGGCGCGCCGCGACTCGGTGTCCCGGATGCGGGACCTCGGGCAGCACCTGCGCACCGGCATCGTCGCCAGCGCCGAGCGATGGGGATTCGACGTGCACTACACCGGGCCCGCTCAGATGCCGAACCTGTTGTTCGGCAACGACTCCGACTACGAGCTATCCATTGCATTCAGCGCGGAGGCACAGGCTCGCGGGGTCTACGTACACCCCAAGCACAACTGGTTCGTCTCGGCCGCGATGACCGACGGCGACCTCGACATGGCTCTCACCGGTCTGGACGGCGCCTTCGCTGCGCTGCGGGCACGGTATCCCCGCTCGTGAGCAACCTGCAGGCGCTACGCGGTGACGTGGCGGCGCGCTGTCGCGACCTGGCGGCGCAGGGCATGGCCGTGGCCGGCGCGGGCAACGTCAGCGTGCGGTCCGAGGACACGATCCTGATCACCCGGGCGGGGATGCGCTTCGAGACCGCAACGGCGGAGGACATCACCGTCGTCAGCCACGCCGGCGACGTCCTCGTCGGTTCCCGACCGTCCTCCGAGACGGGCTTGCACCTGGGAATCTACGAGCGCTCGGCCGGCCAGGCCGTCGTCCACACCCACGGGCGGAGTTCCGTCGCCGTCGGGCTGGTGTGCGACCAGATGCCCCTGGTGCACTACAACCTGCTGAGGCTGGGCGGCCGGATCCCGACCATTCCCTACTTCCTGTTCGGCTCCGACGAATTGGCCGAGGCGGTGGGAGCTGCGGTCGCAGGGGGTTTCGGCACCGTGCTGATGCGCAACCACGGCGCGGTCAGCAGCGCGGGATCGCTGGCCGAGGCCGTCGAGCACGCCTGCCTCATCGAGTGGGTGTGCGACGTCTATCTGGCGGCACGCAGCATCGGCACACCCGCGGTCCTCACCGACGACGATCTGGATGCCGTAGCCGAGCAGAGTCGGCGCCTTTCCTACGGCAGCTGAGGAGCATCCGGCCCGGGTCCTACACTCGTTCACAGCCGGACAGCCGAGGGGACCCGATGCCGAAGATCGTCGATCACGACGAACGCCGCGAGGAGATCCTGCGTGCGGCGATCCGGGTCATCGACAGCGTGGGGCTGGACAACACCACCACCCGCGCGATTGCGCTCGAGTCCGGCTACTCCAACGGGGTCCTGAGTCACTACTTCCAGGACAAGGACGACATCCTGCAGTCGATCCTCGTGAAGACGCACCGGGAATTCATGGGCCGCGTCGAGGAAAGCATGCGCGGCAAGGACGAGTTCGGCCGGCTGTGGGCCATGTTGATGCAGAACCTCCCCTTGGACCGCGAACGCCGCGTCGAAACCCTGATGGAGATGACCTTCTGGCCGCGCGCGGTGTCGAACCCCGCCTCGCGGGAGTTCCAACGCGACGCCGCCAACGATCTGCTGAAGCGCATACGCACCTTGATCGCCGACGTCCGCGCAGCGGGACGGCTCGACAGCGACCTGACCGATGCCGACGTGGCCGAGCTGCTGATCGCCGTCATCGACGGATTGTCGGTGCACGCCGAGCTGTTCCCCAAGCGGCTGCCGGCTGCCCACCAGAGGAAGTTGATGCGAGTCCAACTGGAGGCCATGGGCTTTCGCATCGACGAGAAGGCGCTCGACGCCGCACGGTAACGGCGGCCCTACCCCTCCCTCGCCCCGATCAGGGCTTCGGAGATCACGCCGGTTGCCTTCGTCAATGCAGGGAGGGCGCGAGCGACGAACTCGTCGCTGACACGAGCCGACGGACCCGAGATGCCGATCGCCATCGGAGTCGGAGCACCCGGTACCGCCATTGCGACGGACCGAACACCGACCTCCAACTCCTCGTCGTCGACCGCATAGCCGTCGGCGCGCACGCGCTCGACGTTCGCGAACACCGCGGAGAGGGTCGAGGCACTGTTGTCGGTCGGTGCCGGAAGTCCGGACTGCGTAACCAATTTGAGGATGCGTGCATCGTCGAGTTCACCCAGGACGGCCTTGCCCACACCGGACGTGTGCAGGCCGACGCGCTTGCCGACCTCGTTGTTGGCCCGCATCACCTTCGACGGAACCTGCCCGGTGTAGATCACCATGTCACCGTCGAGCACCGCGAGGCTCGCTGTTTCCGACAGTTCGTCGACCAGCGACTGCAGCACCGGCCCGGCGACCGCGCCCAACTGACGGTTCGCCACCTCACCAAGCCGAATCAACCTCGGCCCCAGTGCATAGCGGCGATTGGGCAGTTGCCGCACGTAGCCGAGTCCGACCAGCGTGCGCAGGAGACGGTGGATGGTCGGCGGCGGTAACGGAGACTCCGCCGACAACTCCGTCAGCGAGCACTCTCCTCCCGCGCGTCCGATCAGCTCCATCAACTCGAACGCGCGCTCCACCGACTGCACGCCGCCCGACTTCTCCGCCATGCGACCCACTTTCAGCCGTCGAATGTCGTTCCATCCAACATGCTGAAAATGACTTCCGCAATACGGAATCGTTGAGAGTATCCGCAAGGGTGTCACCCTCGCGCTAAACTCCACAATGTGGAATTCTGTCGTGACGGACACTTCCACCCACGGAAGGGACAACGGTGACACGACGCCTCGACGATGCCGTGCTGGCCGACGTCGACAGCCGCCTCGCGGACGCCGACGCCCGACTGGTCGCCGGATATCCCGGCGACGACGGTCGTCGGCAGCCGGTCCACACCGTCTACGTCCCGGGCAACCGGTACTCGGCGACGACGCCCGCCGACTGGGGGTCCGCCGCTCTCGCCGCGGCGCATGACGCAGGCGGACTCGACGCGGTCGCCACGCTCGTCGGCGCGAGCAGCGGAACCGACTGCGAGCCGGAGACTCTCGCCGCCCTCGTCGAGGACAAGCTGACCACCGAACCCATCGAAGACCTCCGCATCGACTTCGAAGACGGCTACTCCCCCTCGGACGGCACCGAGGACGCGGACGTCGCGCGAGCGGTCGCCGCACTGCGGACCGCACTCGACTCGGGCACCTCGACGCCGTTCGTCGGCACTCGCTTCAAATGCCTCGAGGCAGGCACCCGTGCCCGAGGACTGCGCACGCTCGACCTGTTCGTCAGCGGACTCGTCGACTCCGGCGGCCTCCCCGACGGCCTGACCCTGACCCTGCCCAAGGTGACGTCGGTCGACCAGGTCGAGGCGATGGTCGCCGTCGCGAGCGCCCTCGAACGTGCCAACGGGCTGCCCGCGGGCCGCATCCGCTTCGAGGTGCAGGTCGAAACACCGCAGGCGATCCTCGGTGCCGATGGCCGCGCACCCGTCGCCCAGTTCATCCACGCCGGCAACGGTCGCGTCAGCGCGCTGCACTACGGGACCTACGACTACTCGGCGTCCCTTGGCATCGCCGCCGCCTACCAGTCGATGGAGCATCCGGCGGCCGACCACGCCAAGAACGTCATGCAACTCGCCGTGGCAGGCACCGGTGTGCACATGTCCGACGGCTCGACCAACATCCTCCCCGTCGGCGACGCCGACAACGTCGCCATGGCGTGGAAGCTGCACGCCCGCCTCGTCCGGCGCCACCTGGAACGCGGCATCTACCAGGGTTGGGACATGCACCCCGCCCAACTCGTCACCCGATACCTGGCGACCTACGTGTTCTACCGAGGCGCCTTCTTACCGGCCGCGACGCGGCTGCGCAACTACGTTCACCAGCTCGACTCGACCGTCATGGACGAGCCGGCCACCGCCCGCGCCCTCGCCAGCGTGATCCATCGCGGCAACGCGTGCGGCGCCCTCACCGTCGACGAGATCGAGACAGCCACCGATCTCCCCATGTCCACCGCGCGTGACATTGCGCTCGGCCGCCCGATCAGGAGCACGCAATGACTACTCCACCGACCACTGGTTCTTACTACACGCCCCGCGGCGGCCTGCCCCCGCAGACCGATCTGCTGACCGACCGCGCGATCGTCACCGAGGCCTACACGGTGATCCCGCGCGGGGTCCTCTCCGACATCGTCACCTCGGTGTTCCCGGAGTGGACCGACACCCGCGCATGGATAGTCAACCGGCCCGTCGCCGGTGGCGCTACGACGTACTACCAGGCGATCGTCGAGGTCAAGCCGGGCGGCGGGGCGCAGCGACCCGAGCCGCAACCCGAGGTGCAGAGCTTCCTGTTCGTCACGTCCGGTGCACTCACCGTCGACGCGGCAGGACAATCGCAAACACTCACCGAAGGCGGCTTCGCCTACCTCCCGGCAGGCACCGACTGGTCGGCCCGCAACGACGGCAACGCCGACGCCACGTTCGTCTGGATCCGCAAGCGCTACGAGGCCGTCGAGGGCCACACGGTATCGGTGAAGTTCGGCAACGAGCAGGACATCGAACCGTCGGCCATGCCCGGGACCGACGGCAAGTGGCGCACGACGCGCATGCTCGACCCGCAGGACCTCGGGTACGACATGCACGTCAACGTCGTCACCTTCGAGCCCGGCGCGACCATTCCGTTCGCCGAGACCCACGTGATGGAACACGGCCTGCTGATGCTCGAAGGCAAGGCCGTCTACCACCTCAACAGGGACTGGGTGGAGGTGCAGGCGGGCGACTTCCTGTCGCTGCGCGCCTTCTGCCCGCAGGCGTGCTACGCAGGCGGACCGTCGAACTTCCGCTACCTGCTGTACAAGGACGTCAACCGACAGATCATGCTCTGAGACATTGAGCTACGACTGGAATGGCCAGCCAGTGATGTTCTTCGAGCGTGGCGTCGCGTAGGTACGCACCTTCGACGTGGACAGTCCCATCCGGACCAATCCTTCGGCGATGGTGACCGCCGCGCGGACGCCGTCGACGATCGGGACGCCGGTCGCGGCCGTCACCTTCTCCTCGAGTTCGGCCATACCGCCGCAACCGAGGCAGATCACCTCCGCGTGATCGTTCTCCACTGCCTCTCGCGCCTCGCGCACGATCGCCTCGACCGCCCGACCCGGATCCGACTCGAGTTCGAGCACTCCGAGGCCGGACGCGCGCACCGACGCGCATCGTGCATCGAGACCCGCGAGCTTGAGACGGTCCTCGATCAGCGGGACGGTGCGGTCGAGCGTGGTGACGACCGAGTACTTGTGTCCGAGATACATCGCCGTCGACGCGGCAGCCTCGGTGATGTCGACCACCGGGACGTCGAGCAACTCCTGCAGGCCCTCCCGGCCGTGCTCGCCGTACCCTGCCTGAATCACGGCGTCGAACGGCTCGGGGTACGAAGTGACCGCATCCATGACGGCGATGGCCGCGAGATAGCTCTCGAAGTTCCCCTCGCACGAGTCCGCACCGAAACGCGGTGTGATGCCGACGATCTCAGTACCCGGAGACGCGACACGGCGCGCCGACTCGGCGATGGCATCGGTCATCGAGGCCGTCGTGTTCACGTTGGCTACGAGGATTCGCATGGCAGTCCCTACTAGTGCGTGCTCGCCACGGCGATGGGCTCGCCAGAGACGTCGTTGAACGGACCCCGTCGGTCGGCGACCACCAGGTACACGATCGCACCGAGTCCTGCGCCGATGAACCAGGAGAACTCGGAGACGATCTTGAACGCCGGAACGAACGCCATCAGCAATGCCGCCACCGCCGTGATGACGAGCGCGACCACGGCGCGCATGTTGACGCCCTTGGCGTAATGGTATTCGGAGTTCGCATCGGTGGTGAACAGAGCTGGCACGTTGATCCGGGAACGACGCACCAGCCAGTAGTCGGCCATGATGATGCCGAACAGAGGCCCGAGAATCGCACCGAGCCCGCCGAGGAAGTAGTTGATCACCGCAGGCGAGTTGTACAGGTTCCACGGCAGGATGATCAGGCCGATGACGGCCGAGATGAATGCTGCCCGACGAAAGTTCAGCTGCTTCGGGAAGAGGTTGTTCAGCGCATAGATCGGGGCGACGAAGTTCGCCATCAGGTTCACGGCGACTGTCAGGATCAGCAGGGCCAGTGCCGCGAGCACCAGCAGCAGGGTGTTCGGCACTTCCTGAACGATGTCGGCGGGCGCTTCGATGATGCGTCCGTCGATGCGGAATTGGGCGCCGGCAAGGACGATGACGATGGCGCCGAACACCAGCATGTTGAGCGGGATGCCCCAGAAGTTGCCCTTCACGATGGCCCGCTTCGACGTCGCGTTCCGGGTGAAGTCGCAGAAGTTCAGCACGAACGTGCCGTAGATCGCGACCCACAGGCTGGCGCCGCCGATGATCTGCAACCACATGTCGACCCCGGTGAGCGAGTCGGGTGTCGTCCACGCGATGGTCCAGTCGGCGTTGCTGAGCATCCAAATCGCGAGCGCGATCATCGTGAACAGGATGACCGGGCCGGCGAAGGCTTCGTACCTGCGGATCATCTCCATGCCGTAGCTGACGATGATCACCTGGATCACCCACAGCACGATGAACGAGATCCAGCCGAGCGTGGACAACCCCAGGAAGCTGTTCGAGTCGAGGGTCTCGGCGGACGGTACGAGCGCGATGATCATGATGCGCAGCACCACGGACGCGAGGTAGGTCTGAATGCCGAACCATGCGATCGCGATCGCGCCGCGGATGAGCCCAGGAATCTGCGCGCCGCGGGTGCCGAACGAGATGCGGCTCATCACCGGGAACGGGACACCGGTCTTCTCTCCCATGAACCCGGACAGGTTGAGCAGCAGGAAGAGGAAGACGCCGCCCAGGCCGAGCGCCAACAGGATCTGCCACCCGCCGAGGCCGAGCGCGAACAGCCCGATCGCAAACGAATAGTTGCCCAGGCTGTGCACGTCGTTCGCCCACAGGGTGAAGATGTTGTACGCGCTCCACCGGCGACCCTCGCGCTTCGTGGGCGCGAGCTCAGGGTTGTACAGGGACGGACTGACGTCGGCGATCGAAGTGGCATCGTCACGACTGGGGTCGCCGATCAGACCGGTGGACTCTGTGCTCATGGATACGCCTGTCACGGTCGGAGCGCCGACGCCCAGCGCCGCCGCAAATATTCCACGGTGTGGAAGTAATATTCCACGGATTAGACAAGTAAGTCGTATCGCGACAGGGCGTGTCAAGGCTTTGGCGCGATTGACTGTGTCCACGCTCACATCTAGAGTCGGCCCAGGAATGGAGTTTCAGTTCCACGATGAGGAATTCATCTCTTAGTGACGGAGAGCCGCCGATGACCGCCGACACCCCCGACCAATCCGGTTTCGACCTGGTGGTCCGCGGCGAACGCATGCTGACGACGGCGGGAATCGTCGCCCGCGAGATCGGCATCCGCGACGGTCGCGTCGTCGCGATCGAGCCGCTCGGAAGCGGTCTCACCGGCACCGAGGTCGTCGAACTCACGGACGAGCAGGTGATGATCCCCGGCCTGGTCGACACCCACGTCCACGTCAACGAGCCCGGCCGCACCGAGTGGGAGGGTTTCGACTCCGCTACCCGCGCAGCGGCGGCGGGCGGCGTGACCACGCTGATCGACATGCCGCTCAACTCGATTCCGCCGACGGTCAACGTGGACGCACTCGACGCCAAGCGCGCGGCCGCCTCGGGCAAGACGCACATCGACGTCGGTTTCTGGGGCGGTGCCATCCCCGGCAACACCGGCGACCTGCGCGGCCTGCACGACGATGGCGTCTTCGGCTTCAAGTGCTTCCTGCTGCACTCCGGCGTCGACGAGTTCCCGCATCTCGACGCCGACGAGATGGAGAAGGACATGGCCGTACTGGCCGGCTTCGACTCCATGATGATCGTGCACGCCGAGGACTCCCGCGCCATCGATCGAGCCCCCTCGGCCGAGGGCGACCGGTACGAGCGCTTCCTCGCGTCGCGGCCGCGCGGCGCCGAGAACGTGGCGATCGCGGAAGTCATCGAACGCGCTCGGTGGACCGGCGTCCGTGCGCACATCCTGCACCTGTCGTCGTCGGACGCACTGCCCATGCTCGCGACCGCCAAGCGTGACGGCGTCAAGATCACCGTCGAGACCTGCCCCCACTACCTGACGCTGCTGGCCGAGGAGATCCCCAATGGCGCAACGGCGTTCAAGTGCTGCCCGCCGATCCGCGAGGCGTCGAATCGGGAACTCCTGTGGCAGGGCCTGCTCGACGGCACGATCGACTGCATCGTCTCCGACCACTCCCCCTCGACGGTCGACCTGAAGGACGTCGAGAACGGCGACTTCGGCGTCGCATGGGGCGGCGTCGCGTCGCTGCAACTCGGCCTGTCGTTGATCTGGACCGAGGCCAAGCGTCGCGGCATCAAACTGACGCAGGTGATCGACTGGATGGCAGCCAAGCCCGCCGCGCTCGCCGGATTGAACAACAAGGGCAAGATCGCGCTGGGCTACGACGCCGACTTCGCTATCTTCGAGCCCGAGTCCGCCCAGGTGGTCGACGTACACAAGCTGCACCACAAGAACCCGATCAGCCCGTACGACGGGCGCGCGCTCGCCGGTGTCGTGACGAGTACCTGGTTGCGCGGCAAGAAGATCGACTTCACGACCCCGCAGGGCCGGATGCTGCGCCGCGGCGGCGTGTAGCGCGGCTGAGGCACCCCCCGCGAGCGTGCGCGAACTCGGGTCGCGGGGCGGCGTGTCGCCCGCAGACACGCACGCTCGCGGAAGGACTCTCGGGCTACTTCAGGGGGAGGCCGGTGATCGCGCGGGCCATCACCAGACGCTGAATCTCGCTGGTGCCTTCGAAGATCGTGAAGATCTTGGCGTCGCGGTGCATGCGCTCGACCGGGTAGTCGCGGGTGTAGCCGTTGCCGCCGAGGATCTGGATGGCCTCGTCGGTGACATACACGGCCGTCTCGCTCGCGATCAGCTTGGCCATCGATCCCTCGGCGTTGGTGAACGGCAGGTCGTTGCGCGCCATCCAGCCCGCACGCCACACCAGGAGCCGGGCACTGTCGATGCGGGACTTCATGTCGGCGAGCTTGAACGCGATCGCCTGGAAGTCACCGATCTTGCGACCGAATTGCTCGCGCTGCTGGGCGTATTCGAGGGCGTACTCGTAGGCGGCCCGCGCAACGCCGAGCGCCATCGCGCCGACCGTGGGCCGGGTGCGCTCGAACGTCTTCATCGCCGCCTGGCCCGCGGAGCGCTTGCCCTCGCGCGAGCGGGCGATGCGCTCGTCGAACTTGTCCTTGCCGCCGATGATCAGCCGGCCCGGGAGCCGCACGTCGTCGAGCACGACCTCGGCGGTGTGCGAGGCGCGGATGCCGTGCTTCTTGAACTTCTGACCCTGGCTGAAGCCCTTGGTGCCGGGCGGGATGATGAACGTCGCCTGGCCGCGCGAACCGAGGTCCGGCTCGACCGATGCGACCACGATGTGCACGTTGGCGATACCGCCGTTGGTCGCCCACGTCTTGGTGCCGTTGATGACCCATTCGTCGGTCGCCTGGTCGTAGCGGGCCCGCGTGATGATGGCCGAGACGTCCGATCCCGCGCCCGGCTCCGAGGCGCAGAACGAACCCAGCAGCGGTTCGTCGACCGTGCCGAACATCTGGGGCAGCCACTCGCCCAGTTGCTCCGCGGTACCGGTGGCCGCGAGCGACGCCGCCGCCAGACCGGTCCCGAGGATCGAGAGGCCGATACCCGCGTCACCCCAGAACATCTCCTCGAAGACCGTCAGCATGCCGAGGCCGCTGGGCTCCGCGGCCTGGGTCGCGAAGAGGTCCATCGAATAGAGACCGACCTTCGCTGCCTCCTGAATGATCGGCCACGGCGTCTCCTCGCGCTCGTCCCACTCTGCAGCCGCAGGCCTGACGATCTGTGCAGCGAAGTCGTGAACCCAGTCCCGGACGTCGACGACGTCTTCGGGAAGCTCCAGGGAGAACGTCATGGCGACAGGTCCTTTCGATGATCCGACGGCCATGCGGCCGGTGGCGGCGCGATGGAACGAGCAACCGCGTCGCGGTTCAGTGAACGAATGTACACTGCGGGCGGGCCTCGGCCAACCGGTGCCCCGTCCGGAAACGAACGTCGCAGTCGACGCGACTGTGGGAGCGTTACCACCACAGCCGAACCCGCCGATCCGGCCCACGACAGGAATGCCGCCAAGGATGCCGAACGCTCAGCGCAGGGCACCGCGCACCGCGCGGAGCATCGGAACGCGCTACGTCCTCGGCCTGACGTATGCCCAACTGATCACGGCCGTCGAGGTTGCGGCCGTCGCCATCTCCCTTGGCGGGCAGTCCTTCGGCGCGAACACCGCACTGACGCCACCCCGGCTCGCCGTCCCAGTCGCGCTCATCGCCTTCGGAGTCCTCGGCACCGCCCTCGGCGGTTACTGGAGCATCGCGCGGTCGCTGCGCTGGTTCCCCGCAGGTGTCGAACCCGATGCCGCGCAACGCAAGCACGCCATCAACCTGGTGCGGCGCCAGAGCGCGATCCTCCTGGGCATCTGGGTGGTCTGCACGCTCGTGCTGGTCGCGGGCAACGCCGACGCCGGCCTGGGGCCGACGGTGCTGCTGGTCATGGCGATGCTGTTCGGGGCGACCTCGAGCGTCAGCTCCGGACTGCTGTTCACGCTGCGCGTCGTACGACCGATCGTCGCGGCGGCGAGCAAGGACTTCGTCAGCCGCGCGACCGCGCCGGGCGTCGTGGCCCGGCTGGTCCTGATGTGGCTGGTGACCTCGGCGCTCCCGAGTCTCGCGATCGCGCTGCTCGTCGTGTTCCATTCCCAGGGCTGGTTCATCCCCCGCAGCGCGTCACTGGTCATTCCCGTCGTCGTGCTGTCGGCGGTGTCGGTGGGGCTCGGAATCCGGTCGCTGATCCTGGTGTCGCGCTCGATCTCCGATCCGCTCAACGACGTCGTCGCCGCGATGGCCGAGGTCGAGCGCGGCGACATCGGCCGCACCGTCGACGTCTACGAGCAGTCCGAGATCGGGAGGCTGCAGAACGGCTTCAACCGCATGGTCGCGGGTCTGCTCGAACGCGACCGACTCCGCGACCTGTTCGGCCGCCACGTCGGCTCCGACGTCGCCCGGCTCGCCGAGTCCGACGGCGCTGCACCCGGGGAAGTGCGCGACGTCGCGGTGCTGTTCATCGACATGGCCGGGTCGACCCAGTTGCCTGCGCACCGCTCCCCACGCGAAGTCGCCGACGTGCTCAACGACTTCTTCCGCATCGTCGTCGCGGCCGTCGACGAACGGGGCGGCCTCATCAACAAGTTCCAGGGCGACGCCGCCCTTGCGGTGTTCGGCGCGCCGGTGGCCACCGACGGCGCGGCCACGGCGGGGCTGCACACCGCCCGAGCCCTCGCCGAGCAGCTTCGCACCCTGCCGGTGGTCGACTTCGGCATCGGCGTGTCGGCCGGCCCGGTGTTCGCTGGCAACATCGGCGCCGAGAACCGCTACGAATACACGGTGATCGGCGATCCGGTGAACGAAGCCGCACGACTGGCCGACGCCGCCAAGCAGATCGTCAGCCGGACGTTGGCCTCGGGTGCCGCGCTGGACCGCGCCGACGGCGACGAACGATCCCACTGGGACTCCCGTGACCCCGTCCTGCTGCGCGGCCGATCGGAACCCACCCGGATCTCGGTGCCACGCGACCACAATGTGGTGCATGGCACCCGACACTGATGGCAGCGACATCCTCGACGACACAGACCACCCCGACCGCGTCACCCCGTTCCGCATCGACGTACCCGACGACGTGCTCACCGATCTGCGCCAGCGGCTGAACCACACGCGGTGGCCCGAACCCGAGGCCGTGGGATCTGGGGACGAACTCGACTGGAGCCAGGGCATCCCCCTGGCCTACACCCAGGAACTCGCCGCCTACTGGGCCAACGAATACGACTGGCGGACACGCGAAACCGCGCTCAACCGCTTCGACCAATTCGTCACCGAGATCGATGGCCTCGACGTGCACTTCATCCATCAGCGTTCGCCGCATCCCGACGCCTTCCCGATCGTCATCACGCACGGCTGGCCCGGATCGGTGGTCGAGTTCGCGAAGGTCGTCGAGCCGCTGACCAACCCGACCGCTCACGGCGGTCGGGCCGAGGACGCCTTTCACGTGGTGTGTCCATCGCTGCCGGGCTACGGGTTCTCGGGCAAGCCGACGGCGACCGGGTGGAACGTCGACCGGATCGCCAGGGCCTGGGAGACGCTGATGGTCCGGCTCGGCTACGACCGCTACGGCGCACAGGGCGGCGACTGGGGCGGCGCGGTCACCGCGCAGATCGGCCGCAACGTCGGGCACTGCTGCGCCATCCACACCAACTTCCCGATCGCCGGTCCCACCGAGGAGGCCAAGACCAACCCGACGGAGGAGGACAAGGCCGCACTCGCGGGCATGAACTACTACCGGCAGTGGGACAGCGGCTACTTCAAGCAGCAGGCGACCCGGCCGCAGACCGTCGGCTACGGCCTCGTCGACTCCCCCGCCGCGCAACTGGCATGGATCGTCGAGAAGTTCTGGTCGTGGACCGACTGCGACGGCCATCCCGAGAACGCGTTGAGTCGCGACGAGATGCTCGACAACGTGATGCTCTACTGGGTCACCGGCACTGGCGCGTCCTCGGCCCGGCTGTACTGGGAGAGCATGGCGTCGTTCGGGTCGTTCGGCCGCGTCGAATTGCCCACGGGCGTCGCGTCGTTCCCCAAGGAGATCGGTGCGCCGCCGCGGTCGTGGTGCGAGCCGAATTACGCCATCACGCACTGGACGACGATGCCGCGCGGCGGCCACTTCGCGGCCTTCGAGCAGCCCGAGTTGTTCGTCGACGACGTGCGGGCGTTCTTCGCGACGGTGCGCTGAGGCCTCAGGTCTCGGCCTGGACGCCGCCATCCTTCCTGCGCTCTCGCATGATGTACGCCGACGCCGACAGCACCAGGACCACACCGCCGAGGAGGCCGATCTCCACTGCGGCGCGGGAGAACTCCGGCCCCTTGGTCAACAGGGTCGCCGCTTCGACCGACAGCACGACGATCTCCTTGATCGCGGCGAGGATGCCGACGATGAGGAAGGGTTCGACGACGATCTCGTGCGAGCGCAGGCTCACCCGGACCGCGTACAGCAGTTCCACGAAGATGAAGATGAGCAGCAGTCCGTCGAGGATCTCGACGGTGAGCGTCGAGGTGGGCGTGTCCTTGAGGTGCAGGAGCTTGTTGAACTGCGCGACGAGCAGTGCCACCGAACCCAGCACCAGGACCGCGGCGATGGCCCAGTAGATCGCGTCCTCGACCCAGCCGAGCACGCGGTCGGCGAGGCGCTGCCGGTCCTCCTCGTTCTCTCCCTCGGACTTCGCCATCACCGGTTGAGCATCCAGATCCGAGTCGACAGCGCGGTCGCGAAGGCACACCACAGCGGGTACAGGCCCAGCGGAGCGGCCGAGGCGCCGTTCACCGCGACGGCCCTGCGGGTGAGGTCGGCACTGCTGGCTGCCAGCGCTCCCGCGGCGATCGCCGAGGTGCCCAGCTTGCGCTGGTTGAAGAACAGCCACGACCAGCTGCCGTTGAGGACGAGGTTGAGCGCGAGCAGTCCCGCGAAGGTCTTCGCCTCGTCGCGCCGCCCCTGCTCGGTCAGCGAGTCGATCGCGTTCGCCGACACCGCGGCGATGTCGGCGTACAGGATTGGCCAGACGATCGGGAACGCCTGCCGCGGAGGCTGAAAGCTCGGCTTGCGCAGGCTCGCGTACCAGGCTGACTGCGCGGGACGGCTAGCCAGGCCGCCCACGACCGCCGTCGTCAACGCGGCGGCACCCGTCTTGGCCAGTGTTGCGGGACGCATGGTCGTTCCTTTCGATCTGGCCGGTCGCCTGGATTGGCCGCGGCCGTCAATTCCGAACAGTAGCGGGGCGACCCCGCGCCACGCGGTAACCGCCGTAGATCAGCAGCGCGACGGCGAAGTCGACGAAGTAGGCGATGTCGGCGCCGTGCCACGCCACGGCCACCGGCCCCTGGATCAGCGAGGTGTTCATGAACGGCACTGCGGCCAGGTAGGCGACGACGAAGGCCACCAGCGCTGCGATCGCATCGGTGCGCCCCGTGCTCTCGACGCTGGGATCGATGGTCGCCCTGCCCCTGCCGTCGGCTCCCCGGCGCGTCCGCATCATCCAGTCGACCACGACGACGGCGACGAACCCCGGGATCCAGTACCCGATGAGCAAGAGCACGTCCTGGAAGCGGGTGGCGGTGTCGGCCGCGTGCAGCCACAGGATCAGCCCGAACGCCAGCACCGTCACGACCACTGCCGACACCGGCCTGCGCACCCGGACGCCCAAGGTCTGCAGGGCCAGCGAGCCGCTGTAGTCGTTCATCACCCCAGACCCCACCGAGGCCAGGGCGATGATCGCCAGCGCCAGGGCGCCGATGACTCCCCCACCCATGACGCTTTGCACGCCTTCCACGGAGTGCTCGGACACCAGCTCGCCCGCGGCGACGCCTATGCCCTGGATGAAGGTGTAGGCCAGCGCGATACCGGCGAAGGTGTACCCGAACACCCGCATCCGCGACGAGTCGGCGGGCAAGTAGCGGCTGAAGTCCGCGGCATAGCTCGCCCACGACACCGACAGGCTGAACGCGATCGTCACCTCGAGGATGAACGCGCCGACGAGGTCGGGGCCGGTGACGGTCGCGGGCACGATCACGTCGTGACCGCCGACGAGCTTGACGGCGAACACGACGAACGTCGCGAGCAACACCACGGTGAGTACGGCCTGCAGTCGGTGGATCAGTTCGTAGCCGAAGAACCCGACCACGCCCTGTACGCCGAGGACGATCAGCACCGCAGCCCAGAACGGTATGCCGAGCAGCGCCGAGAGCGCCTCGCCGCCGAACAGCCCGACAAGCGCGTCCCACGCGATCGACGACAGCCACTGCAACGCTGCGGGCACCACCACGGTGCCGCCGAACGCCATTCGCGCCGTCGGCAACTGGCCGGTCCCGGTGCGCGGTCCCCAGGTGGACAGATAGCCGACGACCAGCGAACCGAGCACGGTGCCGATGAGCATCGCGAGCAGGCCGAGCCAGAACCCCAACCCGAGCGCGATCGCCAGGGCGCCGGTGAAGACGCCGGTCATGTTGACCTGCGGCGCGAACCAGACGGTGAAGAGTCGACGCGGGCTGCCGTAGCGCTTGTCGATCGCCACGGGCGCGATGCCGTGCGTCTCGACGTGGAAGTCACCCGCTGCCGTCGGGCTGCGGCCCTGAAAGGGAGCCGCGCTCAGGGCGCTCGTGGCGACCGAGCCCTCCCCGGCGATCGATGCGGCGGAACGTGGGTCTGGCATCCGCTCATTCGATCACGCTCGGCCGCGGTCTCAGTCGGTCGGCGTCCCTTCAGCCGTTCGGTCGATAGAGCGTCGACGCGGATTCTGCGCCTGAGCAACGCCCGCGATGAGGGAATCCATCGTGAAAATCTGAATTCGTTGCGGAAACGGTTGCGAAGGTACGTCCAATGGGTGAAGGTTTACCCACAGCGCACGGGCTGCATGGGGCTGCCATGGCCTCTGAACGGACAGCCGCCGTGCGAGCACGAGGGAGAACTGATCTGACCGGCACAGGCAGCACAGCCGTCGACCACACGACAGGAGAGGACGGGGCAGCCCTCGGCACGGGACGCCCGGTCATCGAGATAGACCACGTCACGAAGCGGTTCGAGGACTACGTGGCCGTCGCCGACGCGCACTTCTCGATCGCCTCCGGCGAGTTCTTCTCCATGCTCGGCCCGTCGGGATGCGGCAAGACCACCACCCTGCGGATGATCGCCGGGTTCGAGACCCCGACGAGCGGCGCCATCCGGCTCGAGGGCGCCGACGTGTCGAAGGTGCCGCCGCACAAGCGCAACGTCAACACGGTGTTCCAGCACTACGCGCTGTTCCCGCACATGTCGGTGTGGGACAACGTGGCCTACGGCCCGCGCTCGATGAAGAAGGACAAGGCCGAGATCAAGCGGCGCGTCGACGAGATCATCGACATCGTGCGCCTCGGTGACTTCGCCAAGCGCAGGCCGTCACAACTGTCCGGCGGCCAGCAGCAGCGCGTCGCACTGGCCCGCGCCCTGGTCAACTACCCCAGCGCCCTGCTGCTCGACGAACCGCTCGGCGCACTCGACCTCAAGCTGCGTCACGCCATGCAGTTCGAACTCAAGCGCATCCAGCGCGAGGTCGGCATCACGTTCATCTACGTGACGCACGACCAGGAGGAGGCGTTGACCATGAGTGACCGCATCGCGGTCATGAACGCGGGCAACGTCGAGCAGATCGGGTCGCCGACCGAGATCTACGATGCGCCGGCGACGGTCTTCGTGGCCAACTTCATCGGGCAGGCGAATCTCTGGCCCGGTCGCCAGACCGGCCGCGACGGCGGCTTCGCCGAGGTCGCCGTGCTCGGGACCACGCTGCGCGCGCGCTCAGGCGAGACGACGATCGAGACCGGGGGCCAGGCCACGGTCATGGTCCGCCCCGAGCGGGTGCGCGTCTCGGTCGAACCGTTGGGCGGCGACGCCGCGTCGGTGCCGGCCACCGTGCAGGACTTGACGTTCCAGGGTCCGGTGATGCGGGTGTCGGTGGTGGCACCCGACGGCTCGATCGTCCTGGCCCACGTCGGAGCGGAGCAGAAGCTTCCGGCAGTCAGGCCCGGGGACCGGGTCTACGCCGGCTGGGATGCCGAGGCAGCCCTGGTGCTGCCGGCGGCAGACATCCCCACCACCGAGGACCTCGAGGAAATGCTCGACGACTAGCCCACGCGCGTCCGCCCCACGAAGACTCCGCCCCCTTCCGCAACCGACGAAAGGCAGTGCCGCCATGGCCGCTGGAAACTCCAATAGCATCGACCCCCGCTTGATGTCCCGGCTGACCGCCACCCGCACCAACCGCAGGCGCTTCATCGGCGGCGGAGCGGCCGCTGCAGCGGCAGCCATCCTCGGCCCGTCGTTCCTGGCCGCCTGCGGCTCGGACAGCTCCTCGTCGGGCGAGGGTTCGGAGTCGAGCGGGAGCGACACGACCGGCACCTCGAGCAACATGCTGCGGATCTCGAACTGGCCCCTGTACATGGCCGACGGGTTCGTCGCGGGCTTCCAGACCTCCTCCGGCCTGACGGTGGACTACAAGGAGGACTTCAACGACAACGAGCAGTGGTTCGCCAAGGTCAAGGAGCCGATGTCGCGCAAGCAGGACATCGGTGCCGACCTCGCCGTGCCGACCACGTTCATGGCGGTCCGCCTGCACAACCTGGGCTGGCTCAACGACATCAGCGACGCCGGCGTACCGAACAAGCAGAACATCCGGCCCGACCTGCTCGAGGCCGGCGTCGATCCGGGCCGCAAGTACAGCGCGCCCTACATGTCCGGCCTCGTCGGGCTCGCGTACAACCGCGCCGCCACCGGTCGTGACATCCGCACGATCGACGACCTGTGGGACCCCGCGTACAAGGGCAGGGTCAGCCTGTTCTCCGACGCCCAGGACGGACTCGGCATGATCATGCAGTCCCAGGGCGGTTCGGTCACCGACCCGACGACCGAGAGCATCACCAAGGCCGTCGACCTCGTCAGGGAGCAGAAGGACAAGGGTCAGATCCGCCGCTTCACCGGCAACGACTACGCCGACGACCTCGCCGCGGGCAACATCGCCATCGCACAGGCGTATTCGGGTGACGTCGTGCAGCTGCAGGCCGACAACCCGGACCTGCAGTTCATCGTCCCCGAGTCGGGCGGCACCACGTTCGTCGACACCATGGTGATCCCGTACACGACCCAGAACCAGAAGGGCGCCGAGACGTGGATCAACTACGTCTACGACCGCGCCAACTACGCCAAGCTGGTCGCGTTCGTGCAGTACGTGCCCGTCCTCTCGGACATGACCGACGAACTCAACAAGATCGACCCGGCGATCGCCAACAACCCGTTGATCAACCCGCCCAAGGACATCCTGGACAAGGTCCAGGGCTGGGCGGCGCTGACCGACGAGCAGACGCAGGAGTACAACACGTTGTACGCCGCTGTCACCGGCGGCTGAGGCATGGCAGGAGTCGCGGCCAGCGGTAGGCAGCGGAGCAAGATCGCCCCGTACCTCATGATCCTGCCGGCCCTCGTGTATCTCGGCATCTTCTTCGTGGTGCCGCTGTTCACGCTCGGCCGCACCTCGCTGTCGTCGTCGGGCGGATCGGTGTACCTGCCGACGTTGACGTTCGACTGGAACTTCGGCAACTTCGTCGACGCGTTCCGGCAGTACGACGACCAGATCATCCGCTCCTTCACCTACGCGGCGGCCGCCACGGTCGTGTGTCTGCTTCTGGCATACCCCTTGGCCTACGTGATCGCGTTCAAGGCAGGCAGATACAAGAACCTGATCCTTGGACTGGTGATCCTGCCGTTCTTCGTGACGTTCCTGATCCGCACCATCGCCTGGAAGACGATCCTGGCCGACGAGGGGTGGGTGGTTCAGGCATTGGGCACCGTCGGGCTGCTTCCCGAGGAGGGCCGATTGCTGTCCACCGGGTGGGCAGTCATCGGCGGCCTGATCTACAACTGGATCATCTTCATGATCCTGCCGCTGTACGTCAGCCTGGAGAAGATCGACCCGAGGCTGCTCGAGGCCTCGAAGGACCTCTACTCGTCGGCGCCTCGCAGCTTCGGCAAGGTCGTCCTGCCGCTGTCGGTGCCGGGCGTGCTGGCAGGCAGCATGCTGGTGTTCATCCCCTCGGTCGGTGACTTCATCAACGCCGACTACCTCGGTAGCACCCAAACGACCATGATCGGCAACGTGATTCAGAAACAGTTCCTGGTCGTCAAGGACTATCCCGCCGCTGCGGCGCTGAGCTTCCTGCTGATGGCGCTGATCCTGGTCGGCGTGCTCCTCTACACCCGGGCACTCGGAACCGAGGACCTCGTATGACGATTGCAGACCGGATCGCCGCGGCCAACGAGGACGTCGGCGACGTGACCCCGAAGCGAACGCTCGCGCAGCGACTCAACCTGGGCGACAACCTGTTACGGGTCGTCGCAGGACTCGTGCTGCTGTACCTGTTCTTGCCGATCTTCGTCATCATCCTGTTCTCGTTCAACAAGCCGACGGGCAAGTTCAACTACACCTGGCGCGGCTTCACGCTCGAGAACTGGGCCGATCCGTTCAAGTACCCGGCACTGACCGACGCGCTGAAGCTCAGCCTCAACGTGGCCGCGGTGTCGACGCTGATCGCCCTGGTGCTGGGCACCCTCGTCGCCATTGCCCTGGTGCGGCAACGATTTCGCGGGTCGAAGGCGGTCGACACGTTCCTGATCCTGCCGCTGACCGCACCCGAGGTGGTGATGGGCGCGTCGCTGCTGACCCTGTTCCTCGACCTGAACTGGGCCGCGGGGTACACCACCATCGTCGTCGCCCACATCGCCTTTCAGGTGAGCTTCATCGCGATGACGGTGCGCGCGCGGGTCCGTGGCTTCGACTGGACACTCGAGGACGCGTCGATGGACCTGGGCGCCACCCCGTTCCGCACGTTCTTCCGGGTGACGTTGCCCTTGATCGTGCCGGGCATCGTCGCGGCGGCGATGCTGTCGTTCGCGCTGTCGCTCGACGACTTCATCATCACCTACTTCGTCAGCGGCGCCTCGGTGACCTATCCCCTGTACGTCAACGCGGCGGTCAAGGCGGCGGTACCGCCGCAGATCAACGTGCTCGCCACGGCGATCCTGCTGATCAGCCTGCTCCTGCTCGCAGTCGGGACGCTGTACCGACGCAAGCGCATCGACGCCTGAGTTCTCAACCCACTTCGGCGGGCACTGGCGGCACCGTGCGGGCACCGCTGCGCGCGGCGCCGATGCCGGCCGCCACGACCATCGCGATGCCCACCAGGCCGGCGGGTCCGGGCACCTGGTGCAGCACGACGAAGCCGATCAGCATCGCGAATCCGGGTTCGAGTGCCATCAGCGTGCCGAACGCCGCGGTGGTGAGTCGCCGCAGCGAGAGCATCTCGAGCGAGAACGGGACGACGGGCAGCAGTAGCGCCAATCCGATGCCGATGAGCAGGATCTCGGGGGTCACCCTGGGCAGCACGGAGTGGCCAACGACGAGGGTCGCGAACACGCCGGCGACCGTCATCGACACGGCCAGGCCGTTGATGCCCTCGACGGCGTCGCCGACGCGTTGGGTCAACAGGATGTAGCAGGCCCAGCACACCGCGGCCGCCAGCGCGAAGGCCACGCCCACCAGGTCGACGGTGCCCGCCCACGGTTGCGTCAGGAGGATCACGCCGAGGGCGGCGACGGCCGGCCACACGAAGCGCTGCCTGCCCTTGCCGAGGAGCACGGCGACGCCCAGCGGACCGAGGAACTCCAGCGCACTCGCGGTACCGAGGGGGATGCGCGCAATGGCCGCCATGAACAGCAGCGTCACGCCCGCGGTGACGATCCCGAGCGCCACGCAGGTGAAGAACGCCGACCTGGTGAACGCCGACGGGCGAGGCCGCACCAGGATCAACAGGATGACGCCGGCCCAGGCCAGGCGCAGCCACGCCGCTCCCTCCACGCCGATGCGGTCGATGAGGCTCAACGACAGGGCCAGCCCCACCTGCACGCTGAGCATCGACCCGGTCGCCATGAGCGCACCGGTGCGCGCGTTCGTGCTCGCCGCCTGAGAAGTCACCCTCGCATTGAACGGGAGGCCGACCGTTCGCGTCCACGCGATTTATCCGGACATACCGTTCGCAGATGACGAACGGTCGACGAGGGCCTCGCCGTTTCAGCCACCGGCGCGCTGGGTAGTGGGACTTCGTGCTGGGAGGGTGGAGTCCATGACGTCAGTGGTCATCGTCGGCAGCGGCTTCACCGGGTTCGAATGCGCGCGCAAACTCGTCCGCATCCTCGGCAAACACGATGCGGCGGTGGACGTCACGATGATCTCGCCGGTCGACTACATGCTGTACACACCGCTGCTGCCCGACGTGGCGGGCGGCGTCGTCGACGCACGCTTCGTCACCATTCCGTTGGCCAACACGCTGCGCGGGGTGAAGATCGTGCGGGGTCGCGTCGACTCCGTCGACATCGAGGGCCGTGCCCTGACCTATACCGACCCCGAAGGCCGACGGCGCGACCACTCCTGGGACCGACTGGTGCTCACCCCCGGATCGGTCACGCGCCTGTTCGACGTGCCAGGCCTGGCAACCCACGCGCGCGGGCTCAAGTCCACCGCCGAGGCCCTCTATCTACGCGACCACGTGCTCGAGCAGCTGGAGCTTGCCGGCATCGACGACGACCCACAGCGGACCCAGGCCCGCCGGACGGTCGTGATCGTCGGCGCGTCGTACTCGGGCACCGAACTCGCCGTGCAGCTGCGGGCACTGGCGGACGCGGCCGCCGACCAGATGGGCTTCGACCGCGCGACCGTCCGCTTCGTCCTGCTCGACATGGCCGAGCAGGTCATGCCGGAGGTTGGCGATCGACTCGGCGCTGCGGCCATGCGTGTGCTGCAGGAGCGCGGCATCGACGTCCGACTCGGCATGACGCTCAAGGAAGTCCACGCCGATCACGTCATCCTCACCGACGACTCGCGCATCGACACGCGCACCGTCGCGTGGGTCACCGGCGTCACCGGAGCACCACTGATCGCCGACCTCGGCCTGGAGATGGAGCGCGGCCGGCTGAAGGTGCAGGCGGATCTGTCGGTAGCGGGCCATCCCCACGTCTTCGCAGCGGGCGACGCCGCGGCCGTGCCGGACCTCACCGAGCCTGGCAAGATCACCCCGCCCACCGCGCAGCACGCCACCCGCCAGGGAAAGACGTTGGCGCGCAACGTCGCTGCCACGCTCGGCTACGGAACCAAGAAGCTGTACAAGCATCGCAACATGGGCCTGGTCGTGGATCTCGGCCCGGGGTACGCGGTTGCCAATCCGCTCAACGTCGCGCTGTCCGGCTTCCCGGCCAAGGTGGTCACCCGGGCCTACCACCTCTATGCGATTCCCAGGTTCGTCAACCGCTGGGCCGTCTCGCTGGCCTACCTCACCGACGCCGTGTTCGACCGCTCGGTCGTGTCGATCGGATTGTCGTCGCAGGAGGACGCGCAGTTCGCCGCCAGCGAGGGCATTCCGATGCCGAAGGCCGATTGACCTCGGGCACAGCCCATTTGCTCGGCGGCGCCGGAAGCCGCGCAGTTTCACACGCGACACTGTGAGAGCACGCTAAGGAAACGGCGGAAAGTCGAACGTTTATCCGACCGTGGCCATTCTGTGACACGAGTAGTCCATCGTTATCGAAGTGAAACCAGTGGCTGATGTGGCAGCGCTACCCACCGCCGAAGGCCAGTGCCGGGGACTGAAGCGTGACGAGGAGCTGACATGGCCGTTCTGAGCGTGCAACGCCGGGGAGGAACCCGGCGTGTCGGGGTCACCACCGCCAAGGTCATCGTCGTCGTGGACGCGGTGCTGCGTCCGGTGCTCATAGCGGGCGCGATCCTGATCGCCGCCGTCGCGTGGTCCTCGCCGGCCCAGGCCGAGCCGGTGGGCGGTTCGTACACCGACGTGCTCGGCAGTACGGGCATCACGGGCAACGGCACGATCACCAACGCGATAGCCCAAGTGGGACAAGCACTCTGCCCGCTACTGGTGCAGCCCGGCAGCGGCCTCGCGTCCAACGCCCTCGCGGCAGGTGGTAACGGCGGGCTGGTGTCGTCGGTCGGAGGTGCGGTCGCGGGCATGGTGATTCAATCCCAATGCCCCAACGCCATGGCGCAACTCGCCAACGGCAACGTCGCACCGCTGATGCAATTGCTGGGCATGAGCAACGCAGCACTACCCGCCGGGTTGCCCGCTACCGGTGCCATTCCCCCGAACTTCGGCATACCCCCGGCGGCAACCACCAACCCGCTACAGCTGGCCGGGCTGTCCTAGCAGGACGAGCCGCCTGACTCGTACCCACCGATCGCGGCGACCTTCTCGGCCGACGGGCTCTGCGGATCGAACTCGTAGCCGAGCCAGTCACCAGCGAGGCGACGCGCCAACTCGAGTCCGATGACGCGTTGCCCGAAGCAGAGCACCTGAGCGTTGTTCGACAGCACCGACCGCTCCACCGAGTAGCTGTCGTGCGCGGTGACGGCGCGGATGCCCGGCACCTTGTTCGCGCTGATCGCCACGCCAAGTCCAGTGCCGCACACCAGGAGTGCGCGATCAGCCTTGCCCTCGGCGATCAGCCTCGCCGCCGCGACGGCGACGTGCGGGTAGGCGGTGTCCTCGTCGGCGGTGACGCCGACGTCGATCACGTCGGCGACGCGCGAGTCCGCCTGCAGGTCGCTCTTGAGCGCCTCCTTGTACTGGGATCCCGCATCGTCGGAACCGACGACGATGCGCAGCCCGCCCTGGTCACTCATCAGTTGTCTCCCTTGGTACTCGTCGAGAAACTCTCGACCACCGTGTGCGCGCACATCGCTAGCGAGGTCGCTCCCGCATCGGGTGTCCCGATGCTTCGTTCGGCCAGCGGGCGGGCTCGCCCCACCTTCGGCCGCATGCCTGCGGTGTCCCGAGCGGCCGTGGTCGCGACGTCGGCGGCGCGGCGCCACCCGTCCTGCCACGACTCGCCCTCGGCCACACGCCGTTCCAACTCCTCGACGAACGGCAGCAGTGCATCCAGCATCGTCTTGTCACCGGGTGCGGCACCGCCGAGAGAGACCAACGCGTCGTACCCCTCGCGCATTCCTGCCGCCACCGTCGCCGCGTTGGGTCGTCCGGTGTCACCGAGTCGGGCACCGAGAGCGCCGAGCATCGCTCCCCACAGCACGCCCGAGGTCCCGCCGGCCTTGGCCGCCCACTCCCGGCCCGCGGCAGCGAGTACCGAGCCCTGACCGGCGCCTTCGTTAGCGGCGGCTGCGGCGGCGGCCGATGCGGCCGACGACCCCTTCACCATGCCGCGGCCGTGGTCGCCGTCACCGGCGACCGCGTCGATGCGGCCGAGTTCGTCCTCCGCGTCGGCGAGCATCGCCGCCATCGCCTCGAGCGCCCGCGCCACGAGCCGGCCGCCGGAGCGGCCGTCGTCGTCGGCGAGTCCGGCCAGATCCACTGACGGCGCGGCGGAGTCGGCCACCGGGTCGAGGCGCTGCTGCCCCTCGGTCGGTACCGCCGCGCCCTTGCGGTACGCCGGGCTGTCCGCCGGTGCGGTCCAGTACTGCTCGAGTTCGTCGTCGAGCCACATCACCGTCAGCGAGCAGCCTGCCATGTCGAGGCTGGTCACCAGCTCGCCGACCTCGGGTTCGACGATCTCGTAGCCACGGTCGCGCAGGAGTCCGGCCACGGTCCCCCACACCACGAACAGCTCCTCGTACTTGGTGCGTCCGAGCCCGTTCAGGATGACCGCGATCCGCTTCGAGTCGCCCTCGCTGTAGTCGCCGAGCACACCGTCGACGAGGGTGTGCGCCAACTGCTCCGCGGTGGGCATGTCCTCGTCGGCCACGCCCGGCTCGCCGTGAATGCCGAGCCCGAGGCCCATCTGCCCCTCGGGCACCGTGAACAACGGATGGTCGGCACCGGGGAGCGTGCAGCCGTCGAACGCGACGCCCAGTGTCCTGGTCGCCGCATTGGCCGCCTCCGCAACCCGGACCACGCCGGGCAGGTCCAGTCCCGCCTCGGCGGCGGCGCTCGCGCACTTGAACACCGTGAAATCGCCTGCGATGCCCCGGCGTTTGGCTTCCTCGCCCTTGGGTGCGCTGGCCACGTCATCGGTGACGGCGAAGTACTCGGCCTCGATGCCCTCGCTGCGCAACTGCGTCACCGCCAGGGTGAAGTTCATGACGTCACCGGCGTAGTTGCCCGTGGTGAGCAGCACGCCGGCGTCACCGTGTGCGGCCCTCGCCACCGATGCGGCGTCCTCGGACGACGGCGAGGTGAACACGTTGCCGACGACGGCGCCGTCGGCGAATCCCGGCCCGACGGTGCCGCAGAAGGCCGGGTAGTGGCCCGATCCCCCGCCGATCACGACCGCGACCTTGCCCGGCCGGGTCTGCTGGGCACGCACCACGCCGCCGGGCACGCCGACGACGTACCGGGCGTTGGCGTCGAGGAACCCGACGAGCATGTCCTCGGTGAAGCGGGCCGGATCGTTGAACAGCTTGGTCATCGCAGCCTTTGCCCCGTATCGGTGTCGAACAGGTAGACGCGCTCCGGCGGCGCGGTCACGACCACCTGTTGTTCCGGCTCGAAGGAGTCCTGCGCGGGGGTCTGCACGACGATGCCCTCCTCCATGCCTGCCACCGTAGTGGTGGCGAGGCCGAATTCGAGGAGGTGCTCGAAGTAGGCGACCGTGACCGAGATGCCGCCCGCACCCGCGGCGTCGGTGCTCAACACGCAGTCCTGCGGCCTGACGCCGACGGTGACTTCGGTGCCGTCCGGCACGTCGGTCGCCGTGGTCTCGAGATGACCGGCGCGCGAGCCGATCTCGACGCGAGTGGTTCCGCCCGAGGTCCTCACCACACCGCGGACGACATTGATGGCCGGCTCGCCGACGAACTGCGCGACGAACAGATTGGCCGGATCGTCGAATACCTCGTCGGGGGTGCCGAACTGCTGCACGACGCCCGCGTCCATCACTGCGAGGCGGTCCGCGAGCGACAACGCCTCCACCTGATCGTGGGTGACGACGATCGTGGTGTAACCGAATTCGCGCTGCAGGATCTTCAGCTCGCGGCGCACCCGCTGGCGCGCCGCGGCGTCGAGGTGACTGAGCGGCTCGTCGAGGAGCAGCACCGGTGGGTTGCGGACCAGGGCACGCGCCAACGCGACCCGCTGCTTCTGACCACTGGACAGGCCCGCGGGGCGGAGTTCGAGCAGATCGTCCATCTCGAGGCGCGCGCTGATCGACCCCACCATCTGTTCGGCGCCCTTGACCTTGCGGGCCTTCAGCCCGTAGAGCAGGTTGTCCCGCACCGACAGTGGCGGGTACAGCGCGTAGCTCTCGAACCCGACGCCGATGCCGCGCTTGGCTGCGGGGAGCTGCGACACCTCGCGATCACCGATCTTGATCGAGCCGCTCGTCACCGTCTCGAGCCCGGCGATCATCCGCAGCGTCGTGGTCTTCCCGCATCCCGACGGACCCAGCAGCGCAACCAGTTCGCCGGGCGCGATGTCCAAGTTGATGCCCTTGACCGCCGCGAAGCTCTCCCGGCCGCGCGCGGTGTAGGTCTTGACCAGGTCGGTCAGCGTCAGGCTCTGGGCGGTGGTGGTCGCGGGTGGCTCCGTCGTCGTCGTCATCACCGTGCTGCCTCCAGTTCGTCGTCGTGTGCACCCAGCCGGGTGGTGTCACCATCGCCCGCGGTCGTCGCCGAGTCCCCGAGTGCTCGGAAGACGTGGACGTCGTGGTCGGCGACGGTCATGGATACCGGCGCGCCCTCGCCGACGCCCTCGCGGCCCGAGGCGAGCACGATGAGCTGCTCCCCGCCGATGGCCACCGTCAGCTCGACGTTGCGGCCCAGCCGCTCGGCGAGCTGCACGGTGCCGCGCAGGGATCCGGACGGCGACACGTGCAGGTCACAGGGCCGCAGGCCGACGCGCACCCGGTCACCGGCGGACACCGTGACGCCGGCCGGCACCGGGACGTCGAACGAGCTGTCCCCCAGCCTGATCCGGCCGTTGTCCACGACACCGTCGAGCATGTTGATCTCGGGCTGACCGAGCGCCCGTGCCACGAACGTGTCGGCCGGAGCGCGCCAGATCTCCTCCGGCGTACCGATCTGGACGAACTCGCCCCCGCGCATCACCGCGATGCGGTCACCGAGGGCCAGTGCCTCCTGATAGTCGTGCGTGACGTAGACGGTGGTCGTGTTCGACATCGCGCCGAGTTGCTTGAGCTCCGCCCGCATCGCCGCGCGCAGCTTGGCGTCGAGGTGGCTCAGCGGCTCGTCGAGCAGGTACACGTCCGCGGGCCGCACCAGCACCCGGCCCAGGGCCACGCGTTGGCGCTGGCCGTTCGACAGCTCCCTCGGGAAGCGGCCGAGCAGGTGGTTGATTCCCAGCGTGCTGGTCACCTGGTCGATGCGCTCGGTGCGCTGCGCCTCGGTGTAGGTCCCGGTCCGGCCGGACTTCAGCGGCGAGGCCAGGTTCTCGCTGACCGTCTTCTGCGGGTAGAGCGCGTAACTCTCGAACGCCATCGCCACGTTGCGGTGGTAGGGCTCGACGTTCGTGACGTCGGTCCCGCCGATGGAGACCTCGCCGGCGTCGATGTCGACGAGTCCCGCGATCGACTTCAGCGTGGTGGTCTTGCCCGCGCCACTGGGGCCGAGGATGACGAAGAACTCGCCGTCGGCGATCTCGACGGACACGTCGCGAACGGCCTGGGTCTTGCCGAACGACTTGGACAGGTTCTGCAGTCTTACGTTGGCCATCAGGCCTTCACCGCCCCGAACGACAGGCCACGCACCAGGTATCGCTGGATCGTGAGCGCGAGTATGAGAGGTGGCAGTGCGGCGATGAGCGCCGCGGCTGCCGTGAGGTTGTAGTAGGCCTGCCCGCCGCCGCCGAGGAACTTGGTGATCGCGACGGTCACGGTGCCCGCGTTGCTGTCGGCGAGGATCAGCGGGAACACGTAGTTGTTCCAGGCGAAGATGAACGCGAGCAGCGCGGCCGCCGCGATGCCGGGCCGCACGATCGGCAGCGCGACCATCAGGAAGGCCCGCTTGCGGGTGTACCCGTCGAGCAGCGCAGCCTGTTCGAGATCCTCGGGCAGGTCCTGGAAGTACGACCGCAGGATCCACACCACCAGCGGCATCGTCACCAGCTGCAGCACCCAGATCATGCCGACCTTGGTGTCGAACAACCCGATCTGGTTGTAGATGACGAACAGCGGGACGATGACCATCAGCTCCGGGGCGAACCGGAACGACAGCATCTGGAACATCAGGTCGTTGCTGCCCTTGTACTGCCAGCGGCCCGCGGCGTAGGCCGCCGGGATGCCGATGACCAGCGAGACGATCACTGCGCCACCGCAGTTGAGCAGGCTGGTGAGCATCGACGTCTTGAAGTCGACGCTCGTCAATTCGGTGCCCCTGTCCGAGAGCACCGTGGCGAAGTTCGACCACGTGGGGCTGAACTGGAAGAAGGTGGTGGTCTGCTGTTCGGCGTTCTTCAACGCCAGCATCAGCATCCAGAAGATGGGGAACAGCGAGAACACGAACCAGACGACGACGCCGACGTCGGCGGCCACCGATCCGATCGACAACCGCTTCTGCCCGGGGAGCAGTTCGGCTCTGCTGAACATCGACTTGGTGGCCATGTCTTAGGACTCCGCTCCGGCAGCACGGCGCTGCGCCTTGCCGAGCACGCTCACCAGGTAGCGCGCCGTGATGAACACGATGATCCACAGCAGCAGCATGTACGTGCTGCCGCGTGAGTAGTCGAGGTTGATGATCGAGTCCTCGAATGCGCCGATCTGCAGCGATCGGGTGGCGACACCCGGACCGCCCGCGGTCAGCACGTAGATGTGGTCGAACACCTTGAGGTTGTCCATGAATCGGAAGATGACGGCGACCAGGATGTATGGCCACAGCATCGGCAGCATCAGCTTGCGGAACATGTAGAACCAGTTGGCACCGTCGACCTCGGACGCCTCGAACGGTTCCTTGGGCAGCGACCGGATGCCGGCCAGCACCAGGATGGCGACGAACGGGGTGAAGATCCAGACGTCGACGAGGATCACCGAGAACAGGGCGTTGCCCGCCGACAGCCAGTCGAACGTGTTGCCCAGTCCGAGAACGTGGTTGAGGACGCCGAACTGCGGGTTGAACATCAGCTTCCAGATGACGCCCGCGATCACCGGGGCGATCATCAGCGGCAAAATCAGCACCTTCTCGAAGATCTTGCCGATGATCGACGACCGGTTCAGCAGCAGCGCGAGGCCGACGCCGAGTGCGGTCTCTACCGCCGTGGCGGCGACCGCGAACGTGACGGTGACCTGGACGCTCTTCCAGAACACCTGGTCGCCGAGGACGGAGCCGAAGTTCTGGAACCAGACGAAGTGCGGGTCCGGGTTGACCGCGGCGTAGTTGAGGAACGCGTAGTAGGCGCCCACCGCAAAGGGATAGAGGATGCCGATGACGATGACGAGGGCCGGGATCGACAGCAGGTACGGCCGCAGCTTGCGCCGCCACCTCGGTACCTCGGGCGGCCGGCGGCGCGTCTCGGTGGTCGGCTCGTCGGGTGACGTGGCCGGTGCCTTCGGGGTCTGTGTGGTCATGTGGGGCCTAGTTTCGTCATGGGACACGGCTTCTTCATTGGAAACGGTTCCTAGAGGTTGACCTTGGAGGTGTTGGTCTTGGCCAGACTGCGCAGGCGCGATGCCACGTCGTCCCCGCCGTAGATGTCCTGCAGCGCAACGGCCCAGTTCTGCGTGGTGTCGAAGAACTTCTTCTGCGGCGTGAATTGGATCTTCGACTCACCGATGACGGTCTCGAACGCCTCGAGATAGCCGAACTGATCCGCCGCCACCCGCTTGAACGTGGTGTCGAACACGGACTGGCGAACCGGATCGGCGTAGGAGCCTCCCTCGACCGCCTTGTTCATCGAGTCCTTGCCGGTGGCCCACTGGATGAACAACCAGGCAGGCAACTTGTTGCGAGAGTTGGCGCTCATCGCCCAACTCCACGTCCACAGGTTGGTCTTGTAGTTGCCGTCCGGCCCGGCGGGTCCCGCGTACCACGCGATGTTGCCCGCTTCCTTGCTCGCCCCCGGCTTGTTCTTCGGGTACGTGGCGCTGTCGGCGTCGAACACCATCATCGCCTTGCCGTCGCCGAGATCGCCTGTCGCGTTGGGGTAGTCGTAGGTCGTCCACGACGTGGGTCCGGCCTGGTGCTGGAGGTCGATCCACTTGCGGGTGAAGTCGATGGCCTGGTCGCTGTCCATCTCCGCGACCAGTTCCGAGCCGTTCCAGGTGTAGTCGACCGCGCCCTGGCGCGTGTACTGGGTCATGAAGCCCGGGTGGATCGTGGCCCAGGACTTCGACCCGCGCGTCGACAGTCCGTACCGGTTCTCCGACCGGTCGGTCAGGTCGACGGCGAGCTGGATGAAGTCGTCGAGGTTGTCGGGCAGCTTGGTGATGCCCTTCTCGTCGAAGATCCGCTTGTTGTAGGCGACCACGTTGTTCTCGAAACCCCACGGAATCGCCCATTGCCCACCGGTTCCCAGCGGATTGCCGAGCGTGAAGTCCCACCGCGTCGAGGTTCGCAGTCCCTCGAAGATGTCGTCGAAGTCGTACTCGGCGCTGGTGGCGGCGCTGTTCTGCAGCCACGGCCCGAGGTCCTCGACCCATCCCGGCGGGCCGTACTGCCAGATGAAGTAGGCACCGAGCATGAATGCGTCGTGCTTGCCGGAGCCGCCGGCCAGCTCGGTGTTCAGCTTCGTGAAGTAGTCCGCCTCGGGCACCAGGTCGACGTTGACGTTGATCCCGGTGAGTTCGGTGAACTCCTTGAGCAACGGTTGATACGACACCTGGTAGGGGTGCGGCGTCTGCAGGACGTTGATGGTGGACCCCGCGGCCTTGCGCCAGTCGAAGCCGCCGGTGACGGCGTCCGCGCCGTTGGGTGCGCTGGCCTTGCCGCCCACCCCGCAGGCCGACAGCACCGGCAGCGTGGCAGCGGCCGCGCCGGCAAGGCCCATCGCGGCCAACATGTTTCGGCGCGACAGCTGGCGTGAGGCTCTGAAGTGTTCTGGACTCATTCGATTCAATCCTTCGCTCACGCCGGGATCAAGGAGACCTTGACCGATTCCTTGCCGCTGGCCACGAGGTCCAGGCCCTTCTGGAAGTCGGCGAGGGGCAGTTGATGCGTGCAGATCCGATCCATCGGCAGCACACCGGATTCGATCATCTTGATCGCTGCGGGCCAGCAGTAAGGGCCCAGGTGAGCGCCGAGGACGTCGAGTTCCTTGTCGTCGCTGATGATGCTCCAGTCGACGGTGACGTCGCTGCCGAACACCCCGTACTCGACGTAGCGGCCGAGCTTGCGCAATGCGTTGAGCCCCTGCGGGACGGCCGACGGATGGCCGGTGCCCTCGAGGTACACGTCGGCGCCGTAGCCGTCGGTCATGCCCTTGACGATGGCGTCGACGTCCTCCTCGGCGATGTTGATCGTGACGTCGGCCCCGCACAGCTTCGCGAGTTCCAGCTTCTCGGGCGCCATGTCGAGCGCGATGACGCGAATGGGGTTCTTGGACTTGGCACCGGCGATCATGCCTAGGCCGATGGGCCCGCAGCCCGCCACCACCACGGTGTCCTCGAAGGTGATCTGTGCGCGTTCCACGGCGTGCAGCGAGCATGACAGCGGCTCGACGAACGCGGCGTGCGCGGGCGGCATGTCGCCGGAGATCTTGTGCACCAACGCCTCCACCGGGTAGGTCATGTACGAGGCCATCGCCCCGGGCGTGCGGCGCTTGAATCCATAGAGGTCGTGCGGCTGGCACATGTGGTACTGGCCGCGCTTGCAGAAGCGGCACTCCCAGCACGGCACGATCTGCTCGGACGTGACGCGGTCACCGACCGCGATCCCCCACCGGGACGCCGCCTCGTCGTCGAGTTCGACTACCCGGCCGACGAATTCGTGTCCGGGGATCACCATGGTCTCGGCCCAGGCGGGGCGGTTCTCGTCGCCCCAGAACTTGGCGGCGCCGTGGTAGCACTTCAGGTCGCTGGCACAGATGCCCACGGCCTCGACCTTGATGAGCGCCTCCCCCGGCTTGCGCTGGGGGACGGCGACCTCCTCGAGTCGGTAGTCGTGCGGGCCGTGACAGATGACGGCCTGCATCTTCTCGGGGATCTGGTCACTCATCAATGCACTCCTTCGCACGTGTGGTCGGGCTCACACTATCCAGGCGCGTGCACATTTGTCCAGAACCGATGTTCAGCAAGATCTCGTGCAGAACAGATGTTCAGAATGTGGTTCGATGCCATACTCGTCGCATGCCACGTCCGGCTCAGACGCACCCCGCTACTGCAGCGGTGGACGGTGCCGTGCCCGACGGGCACACCCCGGCGGAGAGCAGTCACTTCTCGGCATCGCTGCTGTACACGGCGGCACGGCTGTACTACGAGGACGACGCGACCCAGGCCGAGGTGGCCGAGCGTCTGGGCACCAGCCGCGCGACCGTCAGCCGACTTCTGGCCGAAGCGAAGCGTCAGGGCATCGTGCGCATCGAGGTGGTCCCACCCGCCGAAGCCCGCCCGGGTGACCTCGCCGACCGTCTCGCGCGTGCCCTCGGCCTCGAGCGGGTCTACCTCTGCGCCCCCCTGCCCGCCCCCGGCCCCGGTCGCGGCATCGTCGACGTGATGGGCCGGGCACTGGCACCAGCGACGGGCCGGGCCCTCAGTGAGGCCGGCCTGCTGCCCGGCGACGTCCTACTGGTCAGTTCCGGACGCACCGTCTACGAGCTGGCGCAACACGATCTGACCCCGCTACCCGGGGTGGTGATAGCGCCCACCGTGGGTGGCAACGATCAGCCCGAGGAGTGGTATCAGACCAACGAGATCACCCGCCTGGTGGCCAATCGCGTTGGGGGGCGAGCCAATTACCTCTTCGCGCCGGCACTGCCGGGGCCCGAGCTGTACCAGTCGCTTCGGAACGACCCCAGCATCCAACGCGTGCTGCACCAGTGGCCGACCGCGCGATGCGCACTGATGGGCGTCGGCGCACCGCCGCTCACCCGTTCGGACATCCCGCGATTCGTACCGACGGGCTCGACGTCGCTGCGGGCGGCTGTCGGCGACGTCTGCTCACGCTTTTACGACCGCGCGGGCGACGAGGTCGACTTCGACGGCAGCGACCGGCTCATCGCGCTGGAATTGAAGGCGCTGCACCACATTCCGGTGACCATCGCCGTTGCGGTGGGCCGGGACAAGCTCGACTCGATTACCGCCGGGGCGCGCGGCGGACACTTCAACCGGTTGGTCACCGATCCAGCCACTGCCGAGGCGTTGCTGGAAGCCGCTTCCAACGCCGAGGTCACCGGCTGAGCCGGTGCACCTGCTCCTTGGTCGCCGGATACAGTTCGCACCAGGTCGCGTACAGGTCGTCGTACAGAGCCCGCGTTTCGGGATTGGGCTTGATCTCGCGCTCGATCTTCGTCCAATCCGTCTCGGGCGGAACGAGACCGACCCCGATGGCCGCGAGCAGCGCGTCACCGTAGCTGGCGCCGATCGCCTGTTCGGGCACCTCCTGGACACGGCCGGTGATGTCGCTGACCGCTTGCGCCCACACCGGGCTGCGCAGTCCCCCGCCCACCGCCACGGTCCTGGTGCCGGTGTGCGCGTCGTCGAAGCGCTCGAGGATCTGCCGGATGCCGAACGAAATGCCCTCGTAGGCAGCCCGGAACAGATGCCCTCGGCCGTGTCGCAGCGTCAACCCGGCCAGCACGCCACGGGCCTGGGGATCGAACACCGGGGTGCGCTCACCCGCGAAGTACGGCAGGACGAGGAGGCCCTCGCTGCCCGGCGGGACCCGGGAGGCCTCGGCCATCAGTTCGTCGAACGGCGCACCGCCGGTGACCGTCTGCAACCAACCGATCAGGCTGCCCGCCGTCGACGTGCCCGCGGCCAGCGCGAGGCTGCCGTGCTCGATGCCCGCGGTGGTCCACAGCGTCGGGTCGCTGTGATAGGCGTCGATGATCTGCACCAGGAACATCGTCGAGCCGTACATCAGCATCTGATCACCGGGGTGCCGGACGCCTACCGAGAAGGCCTCGGAGTACGCGTCGACGGTACCCGCCACCACCGGCGTGCCCACCGGAACACCGGTTGCCGCAGCGGCTTCCGCGTGTACCGTCCCCACGACCTCGCTGGGCCAGACCAACCTCGGCAGCGGCAGGTCCCTGCAGATGCGTCGGGCCCACGGCTGGTTCCACTCGAAGTCGCGCGTGGCATACAGCGGATCGCACTGGCTGGCGGTGTGGTGATCCATCACGTATTCACCGGTGAGCTTGGCCGCGATGTAGGAGTTCGAGCCGTACCAGCCTGCGGCGCCGGCGAACACCTCGGGCTCGTGCCGGTACACCCACTCCAGCTTCGGTCCCACCGCCTGACTGGACAGCAGCGTGCCCGCCCGGTCCAGGATCGCGTCCTCCCCGAATTCCTGGGTCAGCGAAGCGATCTCGGCCGTCGCCCTGGTGTCGATCCCGTAGAGGATGGCGGGCCGGAGCGGTCGCAGATCGGCGTCGCACAGCACCAGACACGGACCCACCCCGCTGACGCACATCGCCGCCAGGACGCCCCCGGTGGGCATCTGGGCGGTGAGCCTGGCCGCGATCTCGCAGACCTCGCGCCACCACAGTCCCTCGGCGTCGACCTCGGCCCAGCCGGGGCGGGGCAGGTTCACGGCGTGCGCGACGGTCTCGGAGGCGATCACCGTGCCGGCGGCGTCGACGAGCACGCCCTTGGTGCTTCCCGTCCCCATGTCGATGCCGAGCAGCAGGTCCACGGCGCCAACCCTACGTGCAGGGACTAACCAGAAACAGCGACTCGGTCAGCGCGTGCGCTCGGGAAACGGGTCGGCGGAGAAGTCGATCTGCGCCGCCGGGTTGCCGACCGCGGTCACCATGCCGGTCCCGAAGGGTCCGCGGGCGTCGAACAGCGTCGCGGTCCCGACGCTGATGCCGTCGGACACCCAGTGCGAGTCGGCCTGGACGCCGATCCACTGATCGTCGGGCAACCGGGACAGCGCCACCGTCAGGTCGCCGTTGATGTAGCCGACACCTGCGCTGCCGAGGTTGGTCACCAGGCTGGTTCCCTCGGCCGCCATCGCGGCGTTGGCGAGTGGGCTGTTCGTCCTGCCCTCCACGGCGTCGATGGAACGGTTCATGCAGCGTTTGCGAGCGGCGTTCTGGTGATCGGCGATCGCCCCCGTCCACCCGGCTTCGTCGCAACCGACGTAGATGTGCTGGGTGTCGTCGACGTCGGCGGGCGGCGTGAAACGAGCCGTCGGCGACCACTCCTCACCCCGCGGGGCCTCGGACTTGCGGTACTGCACCAGCACCGCGCGCACGATCGTGCTGCCACCCTGGATCAGCTCGCACTCGACGTTGCGGACCCGACGTCCCTCGCGGATGAGGCGGGTGACCGCGGTGGTCGGCACTCCCCTGCCCGCCTTGAAGAGGTCGACGGTCAGCCGGGCCGGGGTGAAGTCCGGCAGCCCGTAGCGCTCGTCGAGGACCGACGCCGCGAGGCCGACCAGGGCAGGCCCGTTCAGATGGTCGGCGCCCCAGTGGCTCTGCGCGAACTGCGTCGGTTCGAAGACGTCGTCGGAGGTCTTCACGAAGTGGGCCGGGCGAGCGGTCATCTCGGCATCGTCGCACAGGCGTGTTCCGGCACCGGTCTTCGGGAGACGGCGGCATGCCGAACGCAATGGCACAGAATGGGCACGTGGACACCCGCCGACTCCAGCTCCTGCTGGCTCTGTCGCGGCTCGGGTCCATGCGCGCGGTGGCCGAGAGCCACCATCTGACCACCTCGACCGTCTCCGCGCAGATCGCCGCGCTCGCCAGGGAGACCGGCACGCGTCTGATCGAGCCGGACGGGCGACGGGTGCGGTTGACCCCGGCCGGGCGACGGCTCGCCGACCACGCGGTCGAGATCCTCGCCGCAGTCGATGCCGCGCGACTGGACCTCGATCCGGATGCCGACCCGGCGGGGACGCTGCGGGTCGGCGGCTTCGCCACCGGGATTCGGGTGTCGCTGCTGCCGATCCTCACCGAACTCACCAGGCGCCACCCCGCGATCGACGTGGTGATCTCGGAGTACGAGCCGATCGAGGCGTTCGCGATGCTCGTCGACGACGACCTCGACCTCGCGTTGACCTACGACTACAACCTCGCGCCGGCGTCGCTGAACCCGGTGCTCGAGGCCGTCGCGCTGTGGTCGACGGCGTGGGGTCTCGGCGTTCCCACCGACGAGCCGGAGGGGCCCGTCGACCTCGCGAGCTATGCCGACCGGACGTGGATCGTGAACTCCCGCAACACCGCTGACGAGGACGCCGTGCGCACGCTCGGCGCGATGGCCGGATTCACGCCACGCATCGCGCACCAGATCGACAGTCTCGATCTCGTCGAAGAACTGATCGTCGCCGGATACGGCGTCGGCCTGCTTCCACGGGACAGGCCGACCAGCGACGGCGTGAAGGTGCTGCGGCTCACCGACCCGACGGTCGTGCTCACCGCCTATGCGGTCACCCGGGCCGGCCGGTCTACGTGGCCGCCGCTGCGAGCCGTCGTCGATCGGCTGCGCCCGGGCGCCGACGATCTGCCTCAGCCTGCGTGGCCCCGGCCGCAGGCACGTCGCTGACCGAGTCTCACTGTCCCAGGGTGAGCCGTTGCGCTGCCCGATAGCGCTCGAGCACGCCGGGGGTGGGCTCCGCTTCGTAGGTCGCGGTGACGCCGAACGACCACGACGGCGGCTCGTCGGACTCCGACAGCACCCAGGCCGCCTGCCGTGCAGCGCCGAGCGCGACGTACTCGGCGGGCGTCGGCACGTGCACCGGCTTGCCCAGGATCGCCGGGGCGATCCGGCGGACGGCCTCGGACCGCGCGCCGCCGCCGACGAGGATGACCCGCCGCACCTCGATGCCCTGGGCATCGATCTGGTCGAGGCAGAATGCGATCGAACTCAGCAACCCCTCGACCGCCGCGCGAGCGACGTTGGCCGAGGACATGTTTCGCGTCGTCATGCCCTGCAGCGCACCGCTGGCCTCGGGCAGGTTGGGCGACCGCTCCCCGTCGAAGTACGGAACCAGGGACAGCCCCTCGGCACCCGCGGGCGCCGAGAGCGCCAATCGGTCGAGTTCGTCGAAGTCCACGCCGAGCGTCTTGGCGACGGCTGCGAGCACGGGCGCACCGTTGAGCGTGCAGACCAGCGGCAGCTGCCGCCCGGTGGCGTCGGCGAATCCCGCGACCAAACCACTCGCGTCGTGCGGCGCCGCGTCACCGACCGCGCTGACCACACCGGACGTGCCGAGCGACACGACGCAATCACCGGGGCCTGCACCGATGCCGAGTGCCGCGGCGGCGTTGTCACCGGCGCCGGCGCCCAGTGCCGCACCGGTGGTGGTCCGCCCCGCCGCCTCGGCAGGGCCGACGATCTCCGGCACCAGCGGGCGTCGCCCGCGCATCGCGAGCTTCAGCAGGTCCAGGTCGTAGGACCCGTCCTCGGCGGAGAAGTACCCGGTGCCGCTGGCGTCGCTGCGGTCGGTGCGGAGGTCCTCGATGTCGGTGGAGCCGGACAGCCGCCAGGTCAACCAGTCGTGGGGCAGGCACACGGCAGCCGTCGCGTCGGCGTGATCCCGCTCGTTGTCGGCCAGCCACCGCAGCTTCGCCGCCGTGATGGCCGCGACCGGGACGACGCCGATGCGTTGCGCCCACTGTCCGGCGCCGCCGAGTTCGTCGACGAGGTCACGGGCGGCGGCGCTGGAACGGGTGTCGTTCCACAGCAGCGCGGGGCGAACGACCTGACCGCTCTTGTCGAGGCAGACCATGCCGTGCTGCTGGGCGCCCACCGACACGACGGCGACGTCGTCGAGGCCACCGGCCGCGTGTGCCGCCTCTCCCAGGGCCGTCCACCACACGTGCGGGTCGACCTCGGTCCCCCCGGGGTGTGGGGCAGCCCCCGACCGCCTGATCTCGCCGGTATCGGCGTCGCACACCACGACCTTGCACGACTGGGTCGACGAGTCGATTCCAGCGACGAGCGCCACGCCGTCTCCTTTGGTTACGCAGAACTTGGACCTAATGCGAAGTTACCCCGAAGGGGGGCCTCGGCGTGTTTGTGATCATGATCGGCGGGGAATGATGGGCGCATGTTGATTCGTCGCGTCGCACGACCCATGCTTGCCACCACGTTCATCGCGCGCGGAGTGGAGTCGCTTCGTAGTCCCAAGCCGGCGGCCGACGCCGCCAAGCCCACGCTCGAGGGCCTGGCCAAGCTGCCCGACCCGGTGGGCCCGAACGTCCCCACCAACGCCGAGACCGTCGCCAAGGTGACCGCGGGTGTGCAAGTCGGTGCCGGACTGCTGCTGGCCACCGGCAAGCTCCCCCGTCTCGCCTCGGCCGCACTGGCGTTCAGTGTGGTCCCGGGAAGCCTTGGTGCACATGCATTCTGGAATGAGTCCGATCCCGAGCGGATGGCTTCGGAGCGTCGCGCGTTCCTCGCCGACCTCAGCCTCATCGGCGGCCTGATCATCGCCTCGGTCGACACCGAAGGACGGCCGTCACTGGGCTGGCGCGGTCGCCGCGCCGCCAAGAAGGTGTCCGCCTCCGTGTCCGGCGTGCTGCCCAGCTCGTCGAACGGCGCGCTCGTCGACAGTGAACTCGTCGACCGCGTCGGCCACAACCTGCAGAGCGGTCTGCACGTCGCCCGTGAGCGCGGCGCAGAACTCGCCGACGTCGCCTCCAAGCGTGGCGCCGAGTTCGCCGAGGTCGCCTCCAAGCGCGGCGCTGAGTTCGCCGACGTGGCGTCCAAGCGTGGCGCCGTGCTCGCCGAGGTCGCCTCCAAGCGCGGCGCCGAGTTCGCCGACGTGGCCTCCAAGCGCGGCGCCGAGTTCGCCGACGTGGCGACCAAGCGCAGCACGGAGATCGCCGAGGTCGCCTCCAAGCGTGGCGAGAAGCTGGCCGCCAAGGCGCAGAAGCGCAGTGACAAGCTGGCCGTGAAGGCGCAGAAGCGGGCACCCGAGCTGGCCACCCTCGCCCGCGAGCGGAGCGTCGAACTCGCCGAGCGTGCCCGCGACCGCAGCGCACTGATCGCCGAACTGGCCGCAGACCGCAGCGCGGAGATCGCCGAGAACGCCCGTCAGCAGGCGAAGCAGGCCAAGAAGCAGGCGAAGAAGCAGCGTCGCAGCTGACGCTGAGCGCCGCGTTTCCGGCGTAGATTGTGCCGCATGACGGCTGGTAATCCCCTCTCCGCTCCATACGGCAGTACCGACCCGACGCGAGGCCAACCGGGTGGCTTGTTCACCCGGTGGCTCGCGCGTGTCATCGATGGCCTGATAGTCGGCGTGGTGGGATTCTTCCTCGCCTACGCCACCGATTCGCTGTCGAGCATTCTGGTCACGGGCTTGTTCACCGGCGCGCTCGCATTCGGCTACTTCGTGCTGTTCGAGGTGACCCAGGGGTGGACCCCGGGCAAGAAGGTGCTCGGGCTGCACGTGCGTGGCGCAGGCGGATTCGCCAAGCCCGACCTCAAGCAATCCGCCATCCGCAACGCGTTCACACTGCTGCCGATCGTTCCGTTCGTCGGCGGCCTGCTCGGAGTCGTGGCGATGCTCGTTATCGCCGTGACGATCAGTGGCAGCCCCACCAGGCAGGGCAAGCACGACGAGTTGGCCGGCGGCACGGCGGTCCTCAAGTCCTGAGGACCGGGCCGCATGCTTGACTGCGATGGTGACCAGAACACCGCAGCTCGCCCGACGGCTGTTCGACCGCTTCGAACCCGTACACGCCCTGACCTACTTCTCGCCGGAGTCCATCTCGGCATTCGACAATGCCGGCTATCGCGGGTTCTGGATGAGTTACTTCGCGGGACGCTCGGCACCGCTGGGCGCCGTCGCGGCGGAGGTGGTGGCGGCGAAGTTCTACAACTTCTCCCCGGCGCACGTCGCTCGCGCCCTGCCGTCGGCGTGGACCTTCGCGCCACCCTCGGCCGCACTGGAGGCCCGTGAACAGTCCGCGGCCGCGGCGCTGCGGCGGTGCGGTATCGCCGATGACGACCAGACGCGCACTGCCACTGCACTTCTCAAGCGAGCTGCGCGAAGCGCACCGTGGGCCGGGCGCCCGCTGTTCGCCGCGAACCTCGCGCTGCCGTGGCCGGACGACCCGGTGGCGAGGCTCTGGCACGCCACCACCCTGCTGCGCGAACAGCGGGGCGACGCCCACGTGGCCGTGCTGGTCGCCAACGGGATCAGCGGGCGGGAGAGCAACGTGCTGCATTCCCTGGCCGACCGCGTGCCGCGCGAGTTCATCGTCAAGAGCAGGCATTACGACGAGGACGAGTGGCGCGACTGCACCGGTCGTCTGGTGGAACGCGGCCTGGTCGACGACGCCGGGGCGCTGACCGACGCCGGACGCGACCTCAAGCAACGCATCGAGGACACGACCGATGCGCTGGCACTGCCGGCGTTCGACGCGCTCGACGACGCCGACCTGACGCTGCTCTTCCGCACGCTCACGCCCATCACGCGGACGGTGATCGCAGCCGGCGACATCCCCGCCGCAACGCCCATGGGCCTGGGCCGCGACGACCTCGACGACGACAAGCCCCACCTGCGTTAGTGCGGTAGCTTTCTTCCCTCTTTCGGCGAGCGTGCGTGTCTGCGGGCGACACGCCGGGTTGGGGCGGGAGTTTGTGCACGCTCGCGGGTGGGTTGGGGGGTGTTGGCGTGGGCGGTGAGGTGTCGGCGAGTGATGGGTTGAGGCACGCGAAACGGCTTCACGCGTGACACACTTCGACACTCGGCGATTCGCCAAAACTCATGCGTCACAACGGCTTCACACATAACAATGCGGGCGTGACTTGTCGGACCCTCGCACTAGTGTTCGATGTATGGCACCCAGTCTGGTCGACGCGGCAGCAGCGTTGCGCGCCGCGGCGGCCGACCTGATCGCCGCCGACACCGACACCGCAACGGTCGCGGAGTTGATGGCCGCCATGGACGACGTCGAGTCCGTCCGGCGGCTGCTGCCGGTAACCGAACACCGCATCCTTAACCGCCTCGCCGCGGAGACCAACCCACTCGATTACGGCGCCACCACGATGAGCAAGCTGGTGGCGTTCCGGTTGCGGGTTAGCAGTGGCGTGGGGCTACATGAATGGGTTCGTTTCGGAAGAAAAGGTCATCCGCACGCTCGGTGAAGGCGTCGACCGTGGCCCCAGCACGCGCAAGGGGGCGTGGTACGTGGCGCACCCCATAACCCGGGTCCGTCCTAGCGTGCCGAGATCGCAAGGCAACCGCCGCGAAGCGGGCTTCTGCAACTGCGGAATGCAGTTGACGCTCACCGGCGTATGCGATTGCTGCGACTAGCCGCTTACCTCGGCCCATACATGATCAGGCCGACTCCCACGAGGCAGATCACGGCGCCACTGACGTCCCAGCGGTCGGGCCGGAACCCGTCGGCGATCATTCCCCACAGCAGCGACCCCGCGATGAAGACACCGCCGTACGCGGCAAGTACCCGGCCGAAGTTGGCGTCGGGCTGGAAAGCGGCCACGAACCCGTAAGCGCCGAGCGCGAGGACGCCCGCGCCGACCCACAGCCATCCGCGATGTACGCGCACGCCCTGCCAGACCAGCCAGGCCCCGCCGATCTCCAGCAGCGCGGCCGCCACGAACAGTGCAATCGACTTGATGACCATCACCGATAGCCTGCCGCGAGCGTGCGTGGAATCGGGTCAGGACACGGCGTGTCGCCCGCAGACACGCACGCTCGCCGAAGAATCGCGGAAGAGGGACTAGGGGGTGAGGTTGCGGTTCCACTCCAGCCAGCCGACGCCGGTGCGGCCGTCGGTGGTGGTGACCGTCGCCCAGGCCCGCGGGAAGCGGCTCAGCCTGCCGTCCGGCGACGTCAACAGCACCGGCGCGTGCCCTCGCACGTCGACGGTCGCGGTGAGATCGCCGGGCGCACACTCGAGCACGGTCGACACGGGCAGCTCGTCGGGACCGAACGTCTCCCGCGCCGTAACGCGATCCAGTTCGACCAAGGGCTCCCCCGCGCGTTGCAGGTACCCCGCGGCCAGCGGCGGTGCGCCCGGGATCCTCAGGTCGAGGCCATGCACGTGGGTGCCGTCGTCGAGGTGCAGCGCGCTCCACACCCAGTCCATGCTCCACCAGTCCCTCGCGGCCCACGAGTGGTCGCGCTGCCCGGGCACGTCGGCCAGTTCGTAGGTGCGCCCGTCGGCGACCACCCTGCCCGAGACGGTGCACGGGATCTCGTACCGCGTGGAGAGCCGGTATTGGTAAGGCGTGCCCGCGGTGGTCCACGTCAGGTCGATCGCGACGTCGACGGGACGGCCCTGCTCTCCCCGCAGCAGGGCTGCCGAATCGTCGAACGCCTCACCGCGCCCGTTCAGCGACACCCGATAGGTGCGAAGCGCTTCCCCGGGTTCCAGCACGAGGTCGATCGCACCGGTGCTGACGTGCCCGTGGTCCGCGGGCAGCGGCGCCTCGAAGTCCAGCACCGCGATCGTCGGCACGTTGGGTCCGCACAGCAGGCCGTTGATCCAGGCATGGCCCTGGTTCGGAATCAGGCCGAGCCGGATCCACCCGCCGACGTCCTGCGCAACGTCGACGAAGTCGAAGTACCAGCTCTCGCTCCACAGCGGTTCATCGGTGGGCGGATGGGCCCCTTCGTCATCGGCGTTGGGCTGCAACGGTTCCGGCACGGTGGGCGCAGGCAGGATGCTCAACGCGTCGGTGTCGATGACGTGCTGGCAGTGCCGCTCGATCATGGCCATGAACATCTCGTCGCCGCGTTCGGTCCGCTCCACGAGCATCGGCGAGACGATCGCCATGAGCACACCGAAGAACGTCTGGTGCCGGACGCCTTCCCGGACGTCGTCGAGCGTGACATCGGAATCGGGCCCCAGCGCATCGTGGTAGGCCCGGAGCAGATCGTCGTACAGTTCCCGCCGTCGCCCGACCGGCAAGGCGCAGCCGAGGAAGTACGCGACGTCGGTGAACGCCGGCCCCCATGTCACCGTCTGCCAGTCCACCACCGTGAGCAGGCGATCGGCACCGTCGCCGCCGAACAGCATGTTGTCGAGCCGGTAGTCGCCGTGGACCAGCCCGCGCGGTTGGCCCGCCTCGGCCTCGGCCGCCATGTAGGCGTCGAAGGTCGCCACGAACCGCTCGCACACCTCGCGGTGCTCGGGTGCGACCTGGTCGCGGTAGCGGTCGATGAAGCCCGCGTACAGGGCGCCGATCAGACCCTGGTCGACCGGGGAGTCGCGGTTGAGCCACTCGGCGCCCGCCAGGGCCTCGTCGCCCAGCAACCGGCCGTGCACCTGCCCGAGCTGGGTGAGTGCCAGAGTGGCCTGTTCGGCTGTCGCGCCGCGGATCTCGTCGCCGACGACGGCGGGCGCGGCGTCTCCGAGCAGGAGGTCGAACGCTCCGGTCGCCGAGTCGTAGGCGCTGTGGAAGCACGGCGAGACGGGGCTAGTGATTCCCCCCGCAGCACCGAGGCCGGGGGCGACCTCCGAGTAGAAGCGCACCTCCCGTTCGTAGAGCCCCATCGCCAGACCGGTCTGCCGGCTGCTGGGGTCGGCGGCGGCGACCTTGAGGACGACCGACGCCGGACCGCTGCCTCCGTCGGCGTAGGTGAGGTCGACGCGGTAGCACTCGCTCATCTGGCCGGTGCCGATGCGGTCGACGGTGAACCCCGTGACCTCGCCCTGCCCGATCGCCGAGGTGAGCCACTCGGCGGTCAGATCGGTGGGGCGTTCGATGAGCGGTGGGCGCGTTGAGGCAGCGGAGTCCGGGTGCACCACGTCAACGTAGGACACCCGACGCGCCCGACACGCCGATTTCGGCCAATGATGTTGACGCGTGTCAACTGGGGCGGTGACACTCGCGTGGCGGCGACGGTTCCACGTCGAGGCTGGGGTTGCGGTCGAAGAATCCGTACGGCTTCAACCAGAACGACACCACGTCCACCGGCATGACGGGCCAGTCCTCCGGCCGAGTGATGTGGTGCAGCCCGAAGACGTACCAGAGCACGACGTCGGTGTTCTCGATCGGGCGGTCGGCCCTGGTCCACGCCCCGAGCCCGCCGTCGGTAGCCGACTGGTTGACGAATTCGCCTGCAGGCCAACGCTCGTCGGGGTGGTTCGGCGTGACCCACAGGGTGTGACCGATGACGTTCGCGCGCTTGAGCACCGGCGACGCGGGGTCGAACATGGGCGGGATCGCCCCGCCGGGAACCAGCTTGTACGACGGGTGCGTGCCGAGGCCGTTGACGACGTTGGGGTTGACCACCTTCCACGCCCGCTGCGTGGCGAAGTCGACGTCCTGCTTGCCTTCGGACTCGGTGCGCAGTGGGACGTTGCGGACGACCAGGGCGAGCCCATGAGGGTTGTCCGGGCCCATAGGCTCGGCGTGGGACTCGGTCGCGACGACGGTGTTGTCGGGCCCGTCGACGTCGAGGTCCAGACGGGCCACCAGGAAGTGCTGATGGAACGGGGCGTACGTGCGCTCGTCGACCAGGGTGCCGTTCGGACTGGACTGTCCCGGGGCCAACGGCGTGGTGACCATGATCCCGGTGGCGCGCACCTCGCACTCGATGTTGCCGTCCTGATACAGCCGCCAGTAGGTCAGGTACTCGTAGTTGGCGACGGTGACGTGGAACGACAGGGTGAGCCTGCGCGTGCGGCGGACCTCGGCACCGCTGTCGTGGTCGACGTGCTTCCATAGCACCGCGTCGTCCTCTTCGTGGATGCAGATCGCGTTGGCGATCGAGTAGGGCTCCCCGCTGCTGTCGTGCAGGACCGCGTCGAGGTAGCGAATCTCGCCCAGACAGTCACAGCCCAGTTCCAGTGACTGGGTCATGAACCCCAGCCCCCACTCTCCGATGTCGAATGCCGTGCGGCGGTAGTGGTCCGGTGACGGGTCGCGGTACGGCACCACCATCTCCGCGAACGACATGCGGTGGGCGACGGACCGGTTGCGGTCGCCGTCCTGGTAGCGCACCGTGTGCAGGGTCATGCCCTCGCGGTAGTTGAACCCGACCCGCAGAGACCAGTTCTGCCACCGCAGCAGATTGCCGTCGAGCGTGAACGATGGACCCTCGGGCTGGGTGACGTGCAGGGGCTTGAGCGGTTCGCGCCGCGACGAGGACCGGATGCGCTCGGGCACGTACCTGGGCACGTATTCGCCCATCACCGAGGGCATTTCGGTCTCACCGCCGGCGAACGGGCCGTCGTCCTCGACGCGCAGCACCTCCATGGTGTTCAGGTCGATGATGCAGTGCAGACCACTGACCAGGTGCGCGTATGGATTTCGGCCAGGCCCCTCCTTGAGCCAGGTGTCCGACCAGCCGAGCCGCCGGTCGCCGTACTCCTCTGGGATCAGCGCGTCGCCGTAGGTCCAAGTGTCCATGAAGACGTTCTCGACGCCGACGATGCCACGGGCTTCGAGCGCTGCAATCACGTCGGGGTGCGCCCGGAGCACCCGGTCGCACTCGGTGTACTCGTCGACGGTGAAGTTGGGTTGCACACCGGGTACGTGGTCGAACGCCTCGGTGCGGCCGTCGTCGATCGAGACCACGCTCTTGTAGGTGGCGTTCGCCGAACGGTCGAGGCACACGGCGACCGCCCGGCGCGGTGGCGTCGGCCCGCCCTCGTCGAACGCCCGCAGGTCCGCCTTGCCCGGTTCGGCCAGTTCGATCGACGCGATGCGCCAACCGGAATCGACGCCGTGGTCCCGTCGCAACGTCTCGGCGACGGTGCGGAACTCGTCGGCCGACAGCGGATCCAAGGGGTGGGTCACCCGCTCACGCAACCACACCGTGCCCGGCGTCGCAGTGTTTCCGGCACGGCGAGCAGAGACCGGCGCCGCCTAGTTCGCGGCGAGCGAGAAGCCCTCCCACGCGCGGCGGCGTTCCGGGTTGGGGTCGTGTTCGAGATGCGTGCGCCGGTCGAACACGAGCACGGCCCGCTCCTCCGGCGTGTAGGTCGGCCAGCCGTCCCCGGGCACCCCTTCGCGGCTGAACGCGCGCCACCGGTTCTGCACCTCGTTGCTGACCCGTCGTGCCGAGCGGCGGTCCGCCGCGGCCGTCAGCAGCGAGCCGAACCGGCTGCGGTACACGTCGAACACCGCGAACAGTTCGGTGGCGTGGGTGGCGCCCAACCCCGACCACTGGAACGTACGGGGGGCGTAGTCGTAGCGGTAGACGTAGGTCGGCGAATGCCTGCCGTGCGCCTCGGCTATCTGCCAGGCCGCCGTCCCGAAGGCGAAGTCGCCGCCGAGTCGCACGCACGCCGACGCATTCGGGTAGCCGGGGTATGCCGAGGTGATCCGCTCGCGGACCTCGACGTCACTGTCGGCAAGCAGCATCTCGATCATCGGCTCGCTGGTCGGAAGCAACTGCAGGAAGCGGGTGAACAGTTTGCCCTCGTCGGCGTTGGTGCCGACGATCAGCGGCACCTGGTGGGCGGTCCCCTCACGCATCGCCACGACCGGGTCCTGGGGCAGGTACTCGGTGTCGTAGGTCGGGCCGACGGGGAACGCCCCGCGCATCTTCTTCATGCCGTCGCGCATCAGGTCGTTCAGCGCTCCGACGAGTTCGGCGGGGCGCGCAGCCATGACGGCGGCCGCGCCCTCTTCGCGGGTGACCCCCAGGTAGCCGACGAAGTCGTCGGCGAACGCCGCCGCGATCTCGGGGGTCCCCGCCATCCCACTGGCCGGGCTCTCCGAGATGGCGCGGTGGAACAGGCCCTTCGCCGCGGGCGTCGCCAGCAGGGTGGCCACGGCGTGCGCGCCCGCGCTCTCGCCGAAGACCGTCACGTTCTCGGGGTCACCACCGAAGACCGCCGCGTTGTCCCGCACCCAGCCCAACGCGAGAACCAGGTCGCGCAGGAACAGGTTGTCGTCGATTGGATGTTCGTCGGTCGACAGCGACGACAGGTCCAGACACCCGAGCGGGCCGAGCCGGTAGTTCACCGACACGTAGATGCAGCCGCGCCGGGCCAGGGCCGCACCGTCGTAGATGGGGGTGGCCGAACTACCGAGGATGTAGCCGCCGCCGTGAACGAAGACCATGACGGGCAACGGTTCGTCGGAGGGCTTCTCCGGCGCCACCACGTTCAGCGTCAGGCAGTCCTCGCTCATCGGCTGGTACTTTCCGGGCCGCAGCAGGGTGTACTTGCGATCTTGTGGCGCGCAGTAGGCGTAACCGTGGCAGTACCGGACGCCCCGCCACGGCTCCACGGGCTGAGGCGCCCGGTAGCGCAACGCTCCGACGGGTGGGCGGGCGTAGGGGACGGAACGCCACCGGTGGACGCCGTCGCGGGTGAAGCCCTCGATGGTTCCGCTGTCGATCGTCACGCGGACGGTGCGTTCGTGCATGACAAGACGGTAGCGAAGATTCGTATGGCCGTCCCGCCCGGCCACCGTCGTGCCGGGACGCTCAGCCGCTGATCATGATGCGGGTTTGGCGCGTTCGCGCACCTTGGCGGGGTAGGTCTGCGTCATGCCGACGGCGCCGACGAGGACGACGATCGGGATCACCCAGTTCGTCCAGTCCTTCGTTTGCGGCACCTGGGTCGCGAAGAAGCCCAGCATCGCGATCAGCGCGAACACCAGCGCCCACATCAGCGTGAGGACCCGGTTGGTCTGGCGGAAGGCCGGCTCTTCCCAGTCCTCGAGCGGCCGCGCCACCCGGGCGTACTGCTCGGTGAACGGCGTGAACGCCAGCGAGCCGAGCGCCATCAGCGCCAGTACGCCGCTCGACAGCGTCGTGGCGTAGGTGTCCATCCAGTCACGGTCGGCTGCACCGACGATCACCCCCGCCGCGGTGACGACGACGAAGAAGCCGATCGTGACGATCTCCAGCAGGCGCGGCGCGCCGAACCCCATCGAGATGCCGAGGATCACGGCCGACAGCACGGCGCACAACGCTCCGAAGAGCCACGTGCTGGGCCCCTCGGCGACCACCCAGTAGACGACCCAGGGCGCGAAGCCGATGAACGGGCTGCGTTCGAACCATTCGTCCACAACAGGAGACTAGGCGCAGCTGCTCCAAGCCTCTGCCTAGGCGGCCCCCTCGTGCCGCAGCAGCGGCAGCACGCCCTCGGCGAACCAGTACGCCTCCTCGAGATGCGGGTAGCCCGAGAGGATGAACTCGTCGAACCCGACCGAGTGGTACTCGTGGATGAGGTTGGCGACCTCCTGGTGACTGCCGACCAGGGCGGTACCCGCGCCGCCGCGGACCAACCCGACGCCCGCCCACAGGTTCGGGTAGATCTCGAGGTCGTCGACGCGCCCACCGTGCAGGGCGGTCATGCGTCGTTGCCCCTCGGATTCGGACTTCGCGTGTAGCGCAGTGGCCTTCGCGATCTGCTCGGGACTCAACTCGGCGACGAGGCCGTTCGCCACCGCCCACGCCGCTTCGGAGGTGTCCCGGCTGATGGTGTGCAGACGGATGCCGAACCTGACGGTGCGTCCTCGTGCGGCGGCGAGTTCCCGCACCCGTGCGATCTTGGCGGCCGCGGCCTCGGGCGGCTCGCCCCAGGTGAGATAGACGTCGACGTACTGCGCGGCGATCGGTAGCGCCGCGGGCGACGAGCCTCCGAAATAGATCTGCGGCAGCGGGTCCGGCGGTGCGGACACCCTCGCGTCCTTCACCGTGTAGTGCGTGCCCTCGAAGTCCAGCGAGTCCTGGCGCCAGACCGAGTTCACGATGTGCAGGAACTCGCCCGTGCGGGCGTAGCGCTCGTCGTGACCGAGCCAATCGCCGAAGCGGCGTTGCTCCACATCGTCCCCGCCGCTGACGATGTTGAGCAGCACCCTGCCCTCGGAGAAGCGCTGCAGGGTCGCGGCCTGTTGGGCGGCCAGGGTGGGCGGCACCAGACCAGGACGAAATGCGACGAGGAACTTCAGCCGTTCGGTCTCGGCAAGCAGCGCCGAGGCCGTCAGCCACGCGTCCTCGCACCAGGTCCCGGTGGGCGTGAGCACGCCCTCGAAGCCGAGCCGGTCTGCGGCGCGGGCGATCTCGGCGAGGTACCGGCGGGTGGGTGCGCGATACCCGTCCGGCACGACCTGTTGTGACGACGCGTGCGAGGAGCCGACGATCGAGCGGCTGTCACCGCTGGTGGGGAGGAACCAGAAGAACCTAGCCGACGAAGTCGGCGATTGGGCCGGAGCCGCAGACACCGCCACCCTCCTATCCGCGGTCGAAATATAGGGGCGCGAGCGCGGCGTCGTACCGCCGGTCGACCCAGCGGGCGAAGTCGGGCGCCGAGGCGATCTGCCCGGACTTCGCGAACAGGTCGGCGAGTTCCTGTTCGCTACCGATCAGGCCGTCCGACAGCGCGGTGGGCAGCCGGAGGCTGCGGCCTTGCGCGAGAGCGGCGACCTCGGGATCGAGCCCCACCGACTCGCCGTAGCTCTTGGCCCACTCGTCGGGGTTGTCGTGCGCCCATCGAATTGCCTTCGCGTAGCGCACCAGCAGGTCGCTCAGCGCGGTGTTGCGCTTGGGGTCGGCCAGTGCTGCGGCCGACGCCACGCCGAACCCCGCGCCGTTGGTGACGCCGGTTGCGTGGGCGATGCTCCGCACGTCGAGGTCGGTCTCGGCTTGCGCGGTGTAGGGGTCCCACACCGCCCACACGTCGACGCGGCGCTGGGTGAACGCGGTCAGGGCGTCGGCGGGCTGCAGGAACACCAGCTTGACGTCGGACGGGCCGAGGCCGGCCCGGTCGAGTTGCACCAGCGTGTGCCCGTGCGCGGAACTGCCCTTCGCGACGGCGATGCTCTTGCCGCGCAGCTCCCCCACCGACTGGATCGGTGAGTCGGCGTGCACCAGGATCTGGTCGCCGAATCCGCCTCCGTCGTAGGCCGACACCACCTTGACCTTGGCGTTGGACGCCGCGCCGAAGATCGGCGGGGTGTTGCCCGTGATGGCGAAGTCGATCTTGCCCGCGGTGGCGGCCTCGATCTGTGGCGGACCGGAGGTGAACGTCGAGAACGCGACCTGGTACGGGAGACCGTCGAGGGCGTTGGCGGCACTCAGGAGCGCCTCCGTGCCGCCCTTCTGATCCCTGATCTGCAGGGTGACGTCGGTCAATTCGCTCAGTGCGACGTCGGCCGGCGCCTCCTGTGCCGCCGAGTTCTCCTCGCGGGACACGCATCCCGCGACGAGGCCCACCACGGCCAGCGCGGCCGCGAGGCGCAGCGCCACCCAACGTGTGCGTGCGTACTGATATGGCACGGGATTCCCTTCGTCTTCGAGTCGTGAATGACGGGTGACGGTCAGATGCGGACGCCGAGCACGTCGAGCAGTTCTGCCCGGTGGCGCTGGGTGTCGGCGGACGGGTCGGAGGCGGGGCGGCGCGCATCGGCGATCGCCAGCTCGTGCGCGACGCGGCCGTCCTCGAGGACGAGTACGCGGTCGGCGAGCGCGACGGCCTCGTCGACGTCGTGGGTGACCAGCAGAACGCCGAACCCGTGCTCGCGCCACAGGTCGAGCAGCAGTGCTCGCATGCTCAACCGGGTCAGTGCGTCCAGGGCGCCGAACGGCTCGTCGAGCAGCAGCAGCCGGGGCTCGGCGACGAGCGCCCTGGCGAGCGAAACCCGTTGCGCCTGACCACCCGAGAGCGTGAGCGGCCACGCTCCGGCCCGGTCGGCGAGGCCGACGTCGTGGAGTGCCCGGTCCGCCCGCGCGGCGGATTCGGCCGTCGTGAGCCTGCTGCGGGTGAGCCCGTAGGCGACGTTCGTGCGCACGTCGCGCCATGGGAACAGTCGGGGCTCCTGGAACGCCAGCGCCGGCGCGCCGAGCACCGTCCGGTCGCCGGTGTGATCACCGACGAGGCCGGAGAGCACGCGCAGCACGGTCGACTTGCCCGACCCGCTGCGGCCGATCAAGGCCACGATCTCGCCCTCACCGACCCGGACGGAGACGTCCCGCAGCACGTGGTGGTCGCCGTACCACATGTCGACGTGGCGGAGTTCGCCCGCGGTCTCGGTGCGACGTTCGGATGTCAATGTCACGAGCGGTACCTCGAGGCTCGGCGCTCGAGAGCGCGGACGATGGCATCGGTGCCGATGCCGAGGAGGGCGTAGACCACCAGGCCGAAGATGATGACGTCGATGCGCAGGAAGTCGCGAGCGTTGTTGATCAGGAACCCGATTCCCTTGTCGGCGTTGATCTGTTCGGCGACGATCAACGTCAGCCAGGCGATGGCGAGCGACTGCCGGAAGCCGACGAGCACCTGCGGCGCGGCGCTCGGCACGATGATGTTCCGGAACCGCTGCCAGAACGAGAATCCCAGTATCCGGGCGGTCTCGAACAGCTTTGGATCGACCTGCCGGATCGCCGAGAACGTGTTCAGGTAGAGCGGGAAGCTGACGCCGAGGGCGACCAGGAGCACCTTGGGGAGTTCCCCGATCCCGAACCACAGGATGAACAGCGGGATCAAGCCGAGGTGCGGCAGGGCGCGGACCATCTGCATCGGTGGGTCGACGGTGGCCTCCACCCACCGCGACAAGCCGACGGCCGTGCCGAGTGCCACGCCGACGACGCCCCCGAGCAACAGCCCTTCGAGCACCCGCAGGCCGGATACGCCCAAGGCGTCGGCGAGCTGACCGTTCTCGATCACCTCGACGCCTGCCTCGGCGATGAGCGACGGTGCGGGCAGGACGTCCTGCGGCAGGATCCCCAGCGCGCTGGCCAACTGCCACAGCGCGAGCAGGACGATCGGCGACGCGAGTCGGACGAGCGCCCACTTGCGTTGGCGCCGCGGCCGGCCCGGGGCGCGCGTGGCGACCGTGGTCACGGTGGATGCATCGACGGAGGTGGTCACGATGAGGCGACGCTACGCAGCCGTACTGTGTCCGAACAGCATTCGACTCGACCTGAGCCGAAGGGACCTCTAGGTCAGGGTGGTGACGGCCAGCGGAGTGGCGGTGCCGGCCTCGCGAATGACGACGCTGCGGATGTCCGACGTCGGAATCACGGTCGCTGCCGCCAAGTTCGTCGCCTCGTCACCGGAGGGTCGCCAGGACGCGACCGTCGACTCCGAACCATCCTTCGTCATGACGACGAGGTCATAGCTCTTGACGTTCGCCGCCCACGCCTTGGTGTATTCGCACTGCCAATCGAGCCGGGTTCCCCACGGTTCCTCCGACAGCGCGAGTGACGCGCTGACGCCCTCTCGTTCGCCGGCTGCCATCGCCTGCAGCGAGACGCCAGTCGACAACGGTTCATGGGGAATGACGGCGTATCCGACGATGCCGCCGACGAGGAGGAAGGCCGCGGCCGATGCGAGTGCCCCGGCCAGCCGGGCACGGCGTGACCGAAGGCGCCGCCTCTCCGCTGCCGCGCCGAGCGACGTGGGCTGGGCGGCAACCTCTCCCCGTACTTCGGATGTCGACGCCTCGTCGATCAGAGCGAGCGCCTCTTCTGGGGTCAGAACGTCCAGGATGCCGGGAATGTCGTCGGCGTCCTGGAGTTCCGCGCGTCGAGGAGAATCGGCGAGATACCGCTCGTACTCGGCGGCTTCCTCTGCTGTGAGTGCGCCGAGTAGGTACGCGGCGTCCCACTCGGCCATGCCCCGGTCGGAGGTCATTGCACTACCCCCCTTTCCTCCAACGCCGCGCGGAGCGCGCGTAGTGCGTAGTGCAGCCGAGACTTCACGGTTCCCGGTGGAATGCCCTCGAGGCGACCGATTTCCACGGCGGTCTGTCCGAGGTAGTGCACCCTCACCAAGACGGCCCGATGTTCCGGGCTCAGCGATCGCAACGCCTCGGACACCACCCACTTGTCCACCGCGGGACCGAACATGTCCGGAGAGGTTTGCTCCGGCATGGTCTCGGTCTGCATCTCGCGCTTGAAGCGAGAACTGCGCCGGTCGTCGATGACCAGGTTCCTGGCCACCGTGTGCAGCCATGCCCGGGTGGATTCCTCGGAGTAGGTGGTGAGGACGTTCTCGTTCTGCCAAAGCCGAAGCAGCGATTCCTGAACGACGTCCTCGGCGAATCCGCGGTCGCCACGCGTGAGACGCAACACGTACCGGTTCAGCGCCGGCCCGTGTGCGTCGTGGATGCCCCGCATGAGTTCGGCCCCCGCCGAATCGTTCATGCGCCGTGGCCCCGGGCCAGAGTCCGTCATCGTGCGCTGTACCTCTATCGCTCCGTGGTCTCGCAGCTGACGACTGTGACAGCGCAGATGGTAGGCGGATGAGTTCCGAGATCGTCGCCTGTGACCGCTCTCGAAGCATAGCCGACCTGGCGTAATGGCCGTGGGGGCGAACGGTCTCATCTCGGCGGACCGTTGAATTCCCTGCGCCGCGTCGAGGGTGCCACGCGGTAGCGTGCCCGCCCATGCCCGTGCGGTCGGCGCAAACGGTGGGGCGACGTGCGGTGCAGTCGTGCGACGGCGTCACCGAGGTGCAGGACCACCTCCGGCCCCCGCGTGTCGGCATCGACCGTGCGCCCGGCGGGATCGACCTCGGGTTCGGCGAGGACCCCGACGAACTGGTAGCCCCGGCCCCGCACCGTCCGGATGTAGTGCTGCGACTCCCCGTCGTCGCCGAGCGCGCGCCGGACTGCCTTGATCCGACTGGTCAGGGCTGCTTCACCCACGAAGCGGCCACCCCACACCGTGTCGAACAACTCGTTCTTCGTCACGACCCGGTGCCGGTGCCGAACGAGGTGTGTCAGCACGTCGAACACCTGCGGCTCGACTCGCACCGAAACCCCGTCGCGCCGCAGCTCGTAACGAGGAAGGTCGAGAACGAACTCACCGAAGTGCCAAACTGCGGACTCGATCGCGGATGGGTTCGCGGGAAGCGGCAAGTGCACGGTCACGATGTATCCCTTCAGGCGTCATGCTCCCGTTGGGAGCCGTCGAAAGGAACGACGGGCCAACCCCCGAAATGGTTCAACCCGGATCGAAGAAAGTTTCTGGCGACCCTCGACCACGGAAAACGGCCCCGCCGGGCAGCCGGAAACCGGCGTGGCCTGGCGGGGCCGTGGGTGGTCGTGCGCGGAGGTCAGCCGAACCGGGTGGTTCCACTCACCCGCGTGGCGGTCACGTCGCGGCCGTTGATCCGCGACGTGAGGGATCCCTTGCTGAGCTTGACCGATTGGTCGGCCTGCTGGAGTTGGCGCTTGTTTCGCACCTGTGCCTGAAACTGCGCGGCGTTGAGTTGCTGGAGTTCGGCCTGTTCGAAGTCCCGGCCACTGATGCCCCCGTTGAACTGCACGCCTATCGCCGAGCCGTCCGCCCGGACGATCCACGACGAGCGCACACCGTCGAGGTCGGCGGTGTACACGCCCGCCGGCTCGGAGACGGGTGCGGCGGTGAAGTCGTAGCTGACGCCGTTCATGTTCAGATCACCGGTCAGATCGGTGCCGTTGAACGAGGCGGTCAACGTGTCGCGGAACTTCGACGTGATGTCGATGTCGCCACCGGCTTGACTGCCGAAGAACCACGCTTCGTCGTCGACGCCATTGCACGCGTAGGCGGTGATCTGCTCGCCTTCCACGGAGATCCCGATGGTCATCTTCTTGCCATCGGCCTCGGTGTCGGCAATGAAGGTGGCCGTCGTCGGGAACGGCGCGGCGACCGCAGACGTGGTCGTCGTCGAAGACGATGTGGTGGACGACGACTCGTTCGAGGAACCGCTCGAACAGGCGGACAGGGAGCCCAGGGCGACCATGGCGCTGAACCCCACCAGCAGGGTGCGGAGTTGTTTCTTCATGCCCACAGCATGGCCGCCGCGTCGCGGCGATACATGAAGATTTGGTGGAGATTGGAGGGAGGTTGGCGCGGGCTCGAGACGCCGCCGCCGTCGCGCCGTTCAGCCGGCGAGGAATGCCTCCACCTCGTCGCAGAAGACCTTCCAGGCCGGCTCGGTCTCGGTGAGCAGATGGTTGTTGCTCGCCAAGGCGACGAGCCGCGCATCGGATATGAGCGCCGCCAATTCCTCGCCGTAGCGCAGGGGCACCCGGCGGTCGTCACGCGAGTGCATTATCAGCGTCGGGCACGTGACGGATCGCGCGAGGTCGCGGACGTCGATGCCGGCGAACTGCTCGAGGAATCGGACGGCGTTCTCCGGCGACGTGGTGCGGCGTTGCAGGTGGTCGAACGCCTCCCAGTCCTCACGCGTGCCGTCGGGCAGGAATTGCGCCGCGAACACCTGGCGAAACGCCGGGTCGTCACTTCCCCATCCCACCCGCGCAAGGTCGAGGTCCAGTGCCGCCGCCCGCTCTCCTGGTCGCTCATCGCCCGCACGGCGCGCCCACGTGCGTACGCGCCGCACAGGATGAGGTGGCTGACCCGCTCTGGGTTCCGCGCCGCGTACGCGACGGCGACGGCGCCACCCTGCGAGACCCCGAGTAGCGGAAAGCGTTCCAAGCCAACCGATTGCACGATCGTGTCGAGGTCGTTCACCCAGTCCTCGAACGTGAAGTCCGCTGCGTCCCAGTCCGACAGTCCGCAGCCGCGTTCGTCGTAGCGGATGAAGGTGCGACGCGCAGCCAGATCTCGAACCCAGTGCCGCCACACGGGGCTCTCGATGTCGTACCCGAGATGGGTCATCCAGTTCGCGGCCCGCACCAGAGGCGGCCCCTCCCCCGTCACCCCGTAGGCCAACCGCACACCGTCTCTGGCATAGCAGAACGCGATGTGCTGGCGGGGCGCAGGCGCGGCCACCCGCCCGGCGTCGGCGGGGCCGGCGTCGATGGTTCCGACGGACTGGTAGCCACGACCGCGCACCGTCCGGATGAGGCGCTGCGACTCACCGTCGTCACCCATGGCCCGACGAGCCGCCTTGATCCGGCTCGTCAGTGCGGCTTCGCCAACGAATCGCCCGCGCCAGACGGTGTCGAAGAGTTCCTGCTTGCTGACGCAACGGTCGTGATTCGTCACCAAGTGCGAGAGCACGTCGAAGACCTGCGGCTCGACGCGAATCGGGTCGTCACCCCGACGGAGTTCGAAACGCGCGGTGTCCAGTGTGAAGTCCTCGAATCGCCACACTCGTCCTGCGGCGACGGGCGGGGTCGGCTCCGAACCCGGACTCGCAGGCGGCGATGAGGTGGGCGACACGTCGATCCGATCTTGATGCGTTCGTTCGCATCCTAGCGGCGGGACGGGCCGCTCCGGCCTGCTTAGCGCCAGCCGTCAGCCGCCTTGGCGGCCTGCATCAGCGCGTCGCAGAGGTCGCGCAACTCGGCCTGGTCCGCGCCCTCCTCCACGGCGGTCGCCACGTCCTCGGCCGCGCAGCGCACCTGGAAGACCCGGTCGGACAGTTCCGACGCCTCCTCTGCGGTGAGGACGACGGCATCCGCGGGGACCGACGTGCCCTTGACCAGGGCTCGCTGCTCGTAGGCGCGCTGCCTGCACGACTGCCGGCAGTACTGCCTACGGCGCCCGATGCCGGCGTCGGCCACCTCGCGCCCGCACCACCGGCAGGGCTGTGGACGTGCGCGTCGGCGGTTGACGGTCGGGGTCACGGGCGAGATCCCGGTAGACGTGGAGGCCACGAATCAGACTCTAAACGGCAGTCGGTGGGTATCCCGGTATCATGGACCGTTGGGTCGGGAACTTCGCAACCTCGAGTTGCGTTGATGTTCCCGGACGTAAACGCATGTGAAGAGGAGTGATGACGATGGCTGATCGTGTCTTGAGGGGTAGCCGACTCGGAGCCGTGAGCTACGAGACGGACCGCAACCACGACCTGGCACCGCGTCAGGTCGCTCGATACCGCACCGACAACGGCGAGGAATTCGAAGTTCCCTTCGCCGACGACGCGGAGATCCCCGGAACCTGGCCGTGCCGCAACGGCATGGAGGGCACCCTCATCGATGGTGAGGCTCCCGAGCAGAAGAAGGTCAAGCCGCCGCGCACGCACTGGGACATGCTGCTCGAGCGCCGCTCGATCGAGGAACTCGACGAACTGCTCAAGGAGCGGCTCGACCTGATCAAGACCCGTCGCCGCGGCAGCAGTAGCAGCAGCTGATCCGAGGTCGGGCCGACAGGCCTACCTGACGACGCCGCGGGCGCGGTCCAAGCGCCCGCGGATGCCCCACTGGGCGATCCTGACGATCGCCTCGCGGATGTTGGAACCGCTCATCTTCGACTTGCCCAGCTCGCGTTCGATGAACGTGATGGGGACCTCGGCGACGACGAATCCCGCGCTGATCGTGCGCCAGGTCAGATCCACCTGGAAGCAGTAGCCCTTGGAGTCGACGGCCGCGAGGTCGATCTTCTCGAGCACGGCGCGCCGGTAGGCACGGAAGCCGGCGGTGATGTCGTTGACGTCGACCCCCAGCGATATGCGCGAGTAGCCGTTCGCAGTGCGCGACAACACCTTTCGATGTCGCGGCCAGTTGCGGACCTCGCCGCCCTCGACGTAGCGCGAACCGATTGCCAGGTCGGCTCCGGCGTCGACCGCGTCGAGGAGTCGGTACAGCTCCTCCGGCGCGTGCGAGCCGTCGGCGTCCATCTCGACCAGCACGGTGTAACCACGGCCCAGTCCCCAGGCGAAGCCCGCGAGGTAGGCGGCGCCGAGCCCGTCCTTGCTGGTGCGGTGCAGGACGTGCACCCGGTCGGGGTCGGCCAGGGCCAGTTCGTTGGCGAGTTCACCGGTGCCATCGGGGCTGCCGTCGTCGACGACGAGCAGGTGGACGTCGGGTCGCGCGGCGTGCAGGCGGCCCGCGATGAGCGGCAGATTGTCGCGCTCGTTGTAGGTCGGGACGATGACCAGGGTGCGCTGGCTCGGTCGATCCCCGTCGACCTCGTGCTGGTTCATGCGCCCACTCCTTCGTCGTTCCCTGCGCGTGCAGTCACCGGCTTGCGGCGACGCGCGAAACTCCCATTGTGCAGTATCGAGGCGACCACAGACGAAACGCCGAGGGCCACCAGAAGCGCCTGGACGACGGGTCCCCACCGCGTCGCGGGCGTGAGATCGGACCTCAAACGCAGCTGCATGTCCAGGTAGGCGGGCTCGAAGAACGCCGTTCTTGCCAGCTCCGCGCCGTCCGGCGCCACCATGGCGCTGATGCCCGTGGTGCCCGCCACGACGACGTACCGGTCGTGCTCCACGGCGCGCAGTCGGGCGAAGGCGAGCTGCTGAGAACTCATGGCCTCGTCGAACGTCGCGTTGTTGGCGGGCACGGTCAGCAGCTGGGCGCCCTCGAGGACCGATTCCCTGGCGGCGCGGTCGAAGATCACCTCCCAGCACGTGGTGACGCCGATCGGGATCCCGGCGGCATGCACCACGCCGCTTCCGGTCCCCGGTAGGAAGTAGCCCGCGCGGTCGGCGTACGACGAGAGCTTGGCGAAGAAGCTGCGCCACGGCAGGTACTCGCCGAACGGCTGCACGATCTTCTTGTCGTGGCGCTCCCCCGGACCGGCCGGATCCTGCTGGCCCGCCCCGTTCCACACGATCACCGAGTTCAGCGAGACGGGGTTGGCCGGGCTGTAGCCGGGCGCCTTGACCACAGCGCCCACCAGGATCGGCGCGCCGATGGCGTCGGCGGCGACGGCGATCTGCTCGGCCGCATCGCGATTGGTCAGCGGGTCGATGTCGGACGAGTTCTCCGGCCAGATCACGACGTCCGGCGCGGGAGCCCGTCCCGCCCGGACGTCGTCGGCGAGGCGCAGCGTCTCGCGGACGTGGTTGTCGAGGACCGCACGGCGCTGGGCGTTGAACTCCAGGCCGAGCCGCGGCACGTTGCCCTGGATCGCGGCGACGGTCACCGTGTCCTCGTCGCCGACGGTGAGCGCCGACTTGCGGACCGACGGCCCGGCGAGCGCGACGAGCAGCAGCACGGCCACGATGCACGCACCGGGCACGACCACCGCGTGCAGGACGTGGTGAACCGAGTGGTCACCGTGCTTCCACCAGCGCACGCCCTCCAGCACCAGCGCCAGCAGGCCGAACCCGGCGAGGACGGTGACGAAGGACACCAGCGGGGCGCCGCCGAGACGGGCGGCGGGCAGCAGCGGGCTGTCGGTCTGGCTGAACGCGACGACACCCCATGGGAATCCGCCGAACGGCACGACGGACTTGAGCCATTCGGCGACCATCCATACGCCCGCGAACCACAGCGGCCAGCCCGGCAGCTTGCGCACGACGACCGCGAGCAGGCCGAAGACGGCCGGGAACAGCGCTTCGAGCACCGAGAGCCCCACCCATGGGACCGACCCCACCAGTCCGCTGATCCACGGGAGCAGCGGGAGGTAGAAGGCCAGCCCGAACAGGAATCCGTACCCGAAGCCGCCCGCCGGCCGGGTCGATGGGTGCAGCAGCACCCAGCCGAGGGCGCCGACGGCGATGGGTGCGAGGAACCACCACCCGAACGGCGGGAAGGCCAGGCACATCGCCAGCCCGGCGGCGATCGAGACGCTCAGCCGCACCAGGCGCGGATTGGCCCAGCCCCACACCCGGCCGGGGTCAGCCATGGAGCACCGCACCCCGGTGCACGGTCGTACGGCAGGTCGGCAGCGCGCGCGACGGGTCGAGGCTCGGCAGGGCGGGCACGCGCGAGTTCGGCTCGGTCGACCAGCGCGCCACCGTGTCGCTGGGCGCCGCCACCTCGAGATCGTCGGCGCCGCCGGGCAGGTCCCACACCGCGTAGGAGGCCGGTGCGCCGGGCACCAGCGTGCCGGTGACTCCGTCGCGGATCCCGGCCGCGCGCCAGGCGCCGCGGGTTGCCGCGGAGAACGCCGCACGGGCCGACACCGCACTGCCCGGTGTGCGGTGATGCACTGCCGCGCGCACGGTGGCCCATGGATCGACGCCGGTCACGGGCGAATCCGAACCGAAGGCGAGGGGCACGCCTGAGGATGCTAACAGGGCGTACGGGTTGAGCCCGAGCGCTCGTTCGGCGCCGAGGCGCTGGGCGTACATGCCGTCCGTACCGCCCCACAGCGCGTCGAAATTGGGCTGCACGCTGGCGATGACACCCCATGCACCGAGCCGGGCCGCTTGCTCCGCCGACACCATCTCGAGGTGCTCGAGGCGGTGACCGCACCGCGCGACCGCCGGAGCCCCGAAGCGGGTGACGAGGCGGTCGAGGGCCGCCACGACCGTCGCAACCGCGGCGTCGCCGATGACGTGGAATCCGGCGGGCACACCGACGTCGGTGCACGCGGCCAGGTGGGCTTCGACCGCGTCGACGTCGAGATAGGCGTTCCCGCACGTGTCCGCGTCGGCGTACGGCTCGTGCAGCCAGGCCGTGTGCGAACCGAGCGCGCCGTCGACGAACAGATCGCCTGCCAGGCCGGCCGCCCCCGTCGCGGCGACCAGTTCACGGGCGCGCTCAGCCGAGTCGACCGCCTCGCCCCAGTAGCCGACGACGTCGACGCCGTGGTCCAGCGCGCGCACCGCGAGCCAGTCGTCGAGCCCGCCGATCTCCGGACCCGCGCACTCGTGCACGGCGACGATCCCCGACCGCGCCGCCAGGTCCAGCGCCGCAAGGCGTGCCGCGTCCAGCTGCGCAGGCGTCAGCAGTCGCCGGGCCTCGGCCCGGATCAGGTGATGGGCGGCCGCGGTCAGTGGCCGCTCACCGTGCCAACCCGTCGCGCTCTGGGCCTCGGGCGCCAGGCGCCGCAGGGCGGTCGACGCGGCCGCCGAGTGGACGTCGACGCGCGCGAGGTACGCGGGCCGGTCACCGACCACGCCGTCGAGGTCGGCCGTGGTCGGCGGCACGGGTCGCGGCCACGCGGTCTCGTCCCACCCGTGCCCCCAGATCGGTCCATCGGGATTGCGGCGCGCGTACTCGCCGACCAGCCGGACGAGATCCTCCAGCGAGGTGGCACCGCGCAGGTCTAGGCCACCGACGTTGAGTCCGGTCGACGTCAGGTGCACGTGGCTGTCGACGAACGCCGGGGCGACGAAGCCGCCCTCGAGGTCGACGACCTCGGCGTCGGGGAACTGGACGCGGCCGACCTCGTCGGAACCCAGCCACCGCACCGCGGCGTCCGCGCCGTCGGTCACCGCCATCGCCGTGGCGTCCGGCATCGCCGGGCTGTGTATCCGCCCGTTGACCAGTAGCGTCGTCAAGTCAGTCGACGGGCGGTCGGCCGGTCGTACCGGGGAGTCCCGGCTGCTGGACGTCGGTGACGTCGACGACGTCGACGACCTCGCCGTCGACGTAGTCCCGGCGCGTGGTGCGGAACCCGCCCGGGCCTGCCGACGTGACGATCAGGGGCATGCGGCCCAGCTGGCGTGCCGCCAGTGCCGCCACTGCGGGACGTGCCAGCGCCCGGGTGGGCGGAAGTAGCAGGATCAGCCCGAGTACCGAAGTCAGCAGCCCGGGCACCATGGTCAGCACGCTGCCCAGCGCGACCAGTGCGCCGTCGGTGACCGCGCCCTGGGGCGTGGCCAGCCCGGACTGCAGCTTGCGGATCTGACGCTTGGCCTGCGAACCGGCCAGTGCCAGCCCCATCGCGAAGGTGCCCACCAGGATCAGCAGGGTCCAGCCGAAGCCGATCGTCGACGCGAGGCCGACGACCACCGCCAGTTCGGCGAGGACGTACACCAGGAAGAGCCGCATAGCCATGTCGTGAGAACGTTCCGCGTGCCGGTCAGGTTCCGGAGGGCGCCGGGCTCGCCGGGCCCGCCGGGTCTGCCGGGTCTGCCGCCCGCACCTCGATGGCCGCGTGCACCTTGTCGACTCCCCCGCGCAGGCGCGCCTGCGGGATCCACCACCACGCGTGCCACCAGTAGCGCCTGGTCACCATGTCGAACACCCGCCGGGTCTCCGACTCCGGCAGGTTGCGGGCCACGGCCTCGACCGGCTCACCCTTCACCTTGCCGAGCACGCCGCACTTCTGGATGGTGACGCGCGGAGTGTTGTTGATGCGCTTGGTCTTCCACGACCCTGCGTCGGTGCTGATGACCAGCCTGTCGCCGTCGGGAACGCCCCACACCGGGGTCGGCTTGGGCCGCCCGTCCTTGGTGAACGTGGTCAGCAGCAGGTACTTCTCGCCGTAGACGTCCTTGAACTCCGGTGCCATGTCAGCTCGCCCCCGGGTCCCCGGCGGCAGTCAGTTCGATCGTCACGTTCTTGGTCATGCCACCGCGCAACTTCGAGAACACGTTGAACGTCTTGCCGATCAACCCGTAACGCTTGCCGATCGCGTCGTAGGTCTTCCCGTTCGCCGACTTCGGCAGGATCGTCGCCCTGGCCTCGACGGCTTCGCCCTTCGGCTTGCCGCCGCGGTCGCACTCGGCGATCGTCACCCGCGGGGTGTTGCGAATCCGCTTGACCTTCCAGGACTTCTCCTGGGTGATCGCGATCAGGGCGTCACCCGCAGGGGCAGCCCAGATGGCGGTGGGCTTCGGCCTGCCGTCCTTGGTGAAGGTGGTGAGCAGGATGTACTCGGACTTGGCGACGTCGGCGAAGGTCACGGGCATGTGATCAACCTACTTCCCCGACGCCTCCACTCACCCCTCCAGGTCGCCCTCGGTCTCGAGCAGCACCTGCTTCAACGCGTCGAGGGTCGCCGGTTCCGGCGACTCCCACATCCCGCGGCCCGCGGCTTCGAGGAGGCGCTCGGCCATTCCGTGCATCGCCCAGGGGTTCGACTCGGCCATGAACTTGCGGTTCTCGTCGTCGAGCACGTACTCGCCGGCGAGGCGCTCGTACATCCAGTCCGCCATGACACCCGCGGTGGCGTCGTAGCCGAACAGGTAGTCGACCGTCGCCGCCATCTCGAACGCACCCTTGTAGCCGTGGCGCCGCATGGCCGCCATCCAGCGCGGGTTGACGACGCGCGCCCGGAACACCCGGGTGGTCTCCTCCGACAGGGTGCGGGTGCGGACCGATTCGGGCCGGGTGTTGTCCCCGATGTAGGCGGCCGGAGCCTTCCCGGTCAGCGCGCGGACGGTCGCGATCATGCCGCCGTGGTACTGGAAGTAGTCGTCGGAGTCGGCGATGTCGTGTTCGCGGGTGTCGGTGTTCTTCGCGGCGACCGCGATGCGGCGGTAGTTCGCGTTCATGTCGGCGGTGGCGGGTGCACCGTCGAGGTCGCGGCCGTAGGCGAAACCGCCCCAGGCCGTGTACACCTCGGCCAGATCCTGGTCGTCACGCCAGTTGCGGCTGTCGATCAGCTGCAGCAGACCCGCGCCGTAGGTGCCGGGCTTGGACCCGAAGATCCGGGTGGTCGCGCGCCGCTGGTCGCCGTGGTCGGCCAAGTCGACCGACGTGTGGGCGCGCACGTAGTTGTGTTCGTCGGCTTCGTCGAGTCCGGCTACGAGACGAACTGCGTCGTCGAGCATGGCGACCACGTGCGGGAACGCGTCCCGGAAGAAGCCGGAGATCCGCACCGTGACGTCGATGCGCGGTCGGCCGAGTTCGGCCAGTGACACCGCCTCGAGATCGACGACCCGCCGCGACGCCTCGTCCCAAACCGGTCGCGCCCCGAGCAGGGCGAGTACTTCGGCGACGTCGTCACCCGACGTCCGCATCGCCGAGGTGCCCCACACCGACAGCCCCACCGAACGCGGCCACTCGCCGTGGTCGGTGCGGTACCGCTCCAGTAGTGAATCGGCAAGCGCCACACCGGTTTCCCATGCGAGCCGGGACGGCACCGCCTTGGGGTCGACGGAGTAGAAATTTCGGCCCGTCGGGAGCACGTTGACCAGGCCGCGCAGCGGCGACCCCGACGGACCGGAGTCGATGAAGCCGCCGCCCAGCGCGTGCAGGATCTGGTCGACCTCCCGTGCCGTGCCCCGCAGTCGCGGCACCACCTCGGTGGCGGCGAAGCGAAGCACCGACGCGACGGCGAGATCGGAGGTGATCCCGTCGACCGCCTCGGCGTCCCAACCGGACTCCTGCAGCGCCGCGACCAGTTCGCGCGCCTTCTCCTCCGCGGCGTCGACCGAGGTGCGACTGTCCTGACCGTCTTCGGCCAGTCCCAGCGCCTCCCGCAGTCCCGGCACGTTCTGCTCACCACCGAAGAGCTGGCGGGCGCGCAGGATGGCCAGCACCAGGTCGAGTTCGACGTCGCCGGCAGGCGCCTGGCCCAGCACGTGCAGACCGTCGCGGATCTGCACGTCCTTGATCTCGCAGAGCCAGCCGTCGACGTGCAGCAGCATGTCGTCGAAGACGTCCTCATCCGGGCGGTCCTCCAGCCCGAGGTCGTGATCCATCTTGGCGGCGCGCATCAACGTCCAGATCTGCTGTCGGATCGCAGGCAGCTTCGCCGGGTCGAGCGTCGAGATCATCGAGTGTTCGTCGAGAAGCTGTTCGAGGCGGGCGATGTCGCCGTAGCTCTCGGCGCGCGCCATCGGCGGAATCAGGTGGTCGACCAGGATGGCGTGCGCGCGGCGCTTGGCCTGGGTGCCCTCCCCCGGATCGTTGACGAGGAACGGGTAGATCAGCGGCATGTCGCCCAGCGCCGCGTCGGTGCCGCAGCCCGCCGACATGCCGAGGGTCTTGCCCGGCAGCCATTCCAGGTTGCCGTGCTTGCCGATGTGGACCACCGCGTCGGCCCCGAAGCCGTCGGCGAAGTCACGGTCGAGCCATCGGTACGCCGCCAGGTAGTGGTGACTCGGCGGCAGGTCGGGGTCGTGATAGATCGCCACGGGGTTCTCGCCGAACCCGCGCGGGGGCTGGACCAAAATCACCACGTTGCCGGACTTCATTGCGGCGATGACGATCTCACCGTCGGGGTCGTTGCTGCGGTCGACGAACAACTCGCCGGGGGGCGGACCCCAGTGCTCGACGATCGCGTCGGCGAAGTCTTCTGGCAGCGTCGCGAACCATTCTCGATACTCGGCGGCCGACACTCGGATCGGGTTGGCTGCCAGCTTCTCCTCGGTCAGCCAGTCCGGATCTTGGCCGCCACGCTCGATCAGGGCGTGTACGAGTGCATCTCCATCGCCTGCGTCGACGCCGGGAACTTCGCCGATGTCGTAGCCCGCGTCGCGCATCGCCCGCAACAGGACGACCGCGCTGGCAGGGGTGTCGAGTCCGACGGCGTTGCCGATCCTGGCGTGCTTGGTGGGGTAGGCCGAGAACACCAGCGCCACGCGCTTGTCGGCCGGTGCGACGTGGCGCAACCGCGCATGCCGCACCGCCAGACCCGCCACCCGCGCGCACCGCTCGGGGTCGGCGACGTAGGAGATCAGTCCGTCGTCGTCGATCTCCTTGAACGAGAACGGAACCGTGATCACGCGGCCGTCGAACTCGGGCACCGCGACCTGGGTGGCGACGTCGAGCGGCGACATGCCGTCGTCGTTGGATTCCCAGGCATGCCGCGACGACGTCAGACACAGCCCCTGCAGGATCGGGATGTCGAGTGCCGCGAGATGCGCGACGTTCCAATTCTCGTCGCTGCCGCCGGCGCCCACCGCGGCCGGCGTGGCACCGCCGGCGGCGAGCACCGTGGTGACCATCGCGTCGACGCCTGCGAGCAGGTCGAGCAGTTCGGGTTCGGCGGTGCGCAGCGAGGCGCAGTAGATGGGCACGGGGCGGCCACCCGCCGCGTCGATGGCGTGGCACAGCGCACCGATGTACGCCGTGTTGCCGGCCAGATATTGCGCGCGGTAGAAGAGGATCGCGACGCGCGGGCCGTCGTTGGTGGACTCGTACCCCTCCGGACAGTCCAGGACTCCCCAGGTGGGCGTGCTGACCGGCGGGCTGAAGCCGTACCCCGTCATCAGGATCGTGTCGGAGAGGAACGCGTGCAGCTGGGCGAAGTTGGCCACGCCGCCCTGGGCGAGGTAGACGTGCGTCTCCAGTGCGACGCCCGCGGGCACCGACGAATGGCTCATCAGATCGGCGTCGGGCACCTGTTCACCGCTGATGACGACCGTGGGGATGCCGGACGCGACGACTTCGTCGATGCCGTCCTCCCACGCCCGGTAGCCACCGAGGATGCGCACCACGACCACCTGGACGTCGGCGAGGAGTCCTGCGAGTTCACCGTCGATCAGGCGGGACGGGTTGGCCCAGCGGTAGTTGGCGCCGCTGGCACGCGCGGCGATCAGATCGGTATCGGACGTCGACAGCAGCAGGACGGTCGGAACCGACGGAGTGGGAGCCACCCACCATTCGTACCGCACGCCGCCGCAATCGAGCCCCCGCGGCTTCGGTCGCCAGGGCTCAGCGGTCGGAGCTACCCCAGCGGCTGTGCCACGACTGCGGGTAGGGCAACCCGACCAGCGCGATGAGGGCGAGTACCAGTACGGCGAAAACGATGAGACCGACCATGGTCGTTCCTCTCTGTATGCCGCCCGCCGACTCCGGTGTCGGCGGGCGGGCTGTCTCGAAACCTAGTACCGGCGGTACCGTTTCCGATCGAATCGTGTGGCAGAGAACACACCTGACGCGTTGGTGACCGAAGTCACACCCAACCCGTGCACGAGGCTCCGACCTCGGTCGGCGACTTCGGATCGCGGGAAGCGAAACCCTGTCGGCAACGCCCCGCGAGTGGGGGAATGAAGCAATGGCTTCCCCGTCCCCCAGCCCCGACCTCCCCGTCGTCGTCAAGCTCGGCGCGCACATCGGCGCGCGCATCGACGGCGTCCGCCTCGGCGGCGACCTCGACGCCACGACCGTCGACGCCATCAACGACGCCCTGCTGACCCACAAGGTGATCTTCTTCCGCGATCAGCAGCACCTCGACGACGCCGAGCAACTCGCCTTCGCCCGCACGCTGGGCACCCCGACGCTCGCGCACCCGACCGTGCTCTCGCGCGGCACCGACGTGCTGCCCATCGACTCGCGCTACGACAAGGCGAACTCGTGGCACACCGACGTCACGTTCGTCGACCGCATCCCGAAGGCGTCGCTGCTGCGCGCCGTCACGTTGCCCTCCTACGGCGGCACCACCACGTGGGCGTCGACCGAGGCGGCCTACGACCAGCTGCCGGAATCACTGCGCCACCTCGTCGAGAACCTGTGGGCGATCCACACCAACGACTACGACTACGTCCGCGACTTCGACGAGTCCCGCGACGCGGCGCTGGACAAGGCGCGGGAGTACCGCGACGAGTTCGTCTCCGACACCTTCGAGACCGAGCACCCCGTCGTGCGCGTGCACCCGGAGACCGGCCGCAAGGTGCTACTGCTCGGCCACTTCGTCAAGCGTTTCGTGGGCCTCGGCACCCGCGAGTCGGCGACGCTGCTGGACCTGCTGCAGGCCCGGGTGACGCGGCTGGAGAACACGATCCGGTGGAACTGGCAGCCGGGCGATCTGGCCATCTGGGACAACCGCGCCACCCAGCACTACGCCGTGTCCGACTACGACGATCAGTACCGCAAGCTGAGCCGCATCACGCTGGCCGGCGACGTCCCCGTCGACGTGCACGGGGCGACCAGCCGTGTCATCACCGGCGACGCGTCGCACTACTCGCAGATCGTGGCACCGCCGCGATCGTCAAGGCGGCTGACCGCCGTACCGTAGACGGGTGAGCAGAACCCGCGACGACGATCGCTGTCCGGGCGCACTGCAGGTGCATCAGGCGGCAGACGGCGCCCTCGCGCGGGTCCGCCTCCCCGGCGGGATCATCACCGCCGCGCAACTCGGCGCCCTCGCGGCCGCGGCGACCCGATTCGGCTCGTCCGCCCTGGAACTCACCTCCCGCGGCAACGTCCAGGCCCGCGGCGTCACCGACCGCGACGCATTCGCCGAGGCCGTCGCGGCCGCCGGACTGCTGCCCTCGCCGGCCCACGAGCGGGTGCGCAACGTCCTGGCGTCACCACTGACCGGCAGGTCCGGCGGCATCGCCGACGTGCGCGACCTGATCGGCGACCTCGACGCGACGATCCAGCGGGACGCCACACTCGCCCGGCTGCCCGGGCGGTTCCTGTTCGCGATCGACGACGGCCGCGGCGACGTCAGCGGGCTCGGAGCCGACGTCGGCGCGCACGTACTGTCCCCGGACGCCGCAGCACTACTGGTTGGCGGAGTCGACACCGGCGTGCGCATGGCGCTGCCCGATGCCGTGCCGACCATGGCGGCAGTCGCAGCCCGTTTCGTCGAGGTGCGCGACAAGCACTGGCGGATAACCGAACTGCCCGACCCCGCGGTGCTGACGGCGGGGCTGACGCGCGGAGCCGACCCCGGTGCCACCTGGCCACCCGTGACGGCACCACCGGTCGGCTGGATCGAGCAGGACGACGGCCGGGTCACCCTCGGCGCGGCGATCCGCCTCGGCGTCCTCGATGCCAGGACCGCGGAGTTCCTGGCCGCCGTCGAGGCGCCGCTGGTGGTCACCCCGTGGCGTTCGGTGCTGCTCTGCGATCTCGACGAGGGCGTGGCCGACGTGGCACTGCGGGTGCTGGCGCCGCTGGGCCTGGTGTTCGACGCCGACTCGCCGTGGCTGTCGATCAGCTCGTGCACCGGCAGCCCGGGCTGCGAGCACTCGGTGGCCGACGTGCGCAGCGACGCCGCCGACGCGGCGTCGACCGCGCAGCCGTCGTCGACCGCCGTACACCGGCACTTCGTCGGATGCGAACGTGCCTGCGGCAGCCCGCCCGACGGCGAGGTGCTGGTGGCGACCGGAGACGGGTACCGCCCCCGTCGCCCGTAGGGTGAGCGGGTGCTCGACTACGTCCGCGACGCCGCGGAGATCTACCGCCAGTCGTTCGCGACGATCCGTGCCGAGGCCGACCTCGACCGCTTCCCCGAGGACGTCTCGCGGGTCGTGGTGCGGCTGATCCATACCTGCGGTCAGGTCGACGTCGCCGACCACGTGGCCTACACCGACGACGTCGTGGCCCGCACGCACGCCGCGCTGACGGCCGGGGCCCCGATCCTCTGCGACGCGTCGATGGTGGCCTCGGGCATCACCCGGTCGCGGCTGCCCGCCGACAACGAGGTGGTCCCGCTGGTGAGCGACGCACGCGCGGCCGACCTCGCGGCCAAGCTCGGCAGCACGCGGTCGGCAGCGGGGGTCGACCTGTGGGCCGACCGTCTCGGTGGCGCCGTGCTCGCGATCGGCAACGCACCCACCGCCCTGTTCCGGCTGTTGGAACTGATCGACGACGGCGCACCGGTGCCGGCTGCCGTGCTCGGCGGACCGGTCGGGTTCGTGGGGTCCGCGCAGTCGAAGGACGAACTCATCGCCCGTCCGCGCGGCATGTCGTACCTGGTGGTGACTGGACGGCGCGGGGGCAGCGCGATGGCTGCGGCCGCGGTGAACGCGATTGCGAGCGAACGCGAATGACGGGCACCCTGTGGGGCGTGGGCCTCGGCCCCGGCGACCCGGAACTGGTGACCGTCAAGGCCGCCCGCGTGATCGGCGAGGCCGACGTCGTCGCCTATCACAGCGCACGGCACGGCCGCAGCATCGCCCGCGGCATCGCGGCACCGTATCTGCGGCCCGGCCAGATCGAGGAACACCTCGTCTATCCGGTGACGACGGAGACCACCGAGCACCCCGGCGGCTACGCGGGGGCGATGGAGGACTTCTACCGCGAGTCGGCGGAGCGGATCGCGGTGCACCTCGAGGCCGGCCGTGACGTCGCCCTGCTCGCCGAGGGCGACCCGCTGTTCTACAGCTCCTACATGCACATGCACACCCGGCTGACGGAGCGGTTCGAAGCCGTCATCGTGCCCGGCGTCACGTCGGTCAGTGCGGCGTCGGCCGCCACCGGCACACCGCTGGTCCAGGGCGACGAGGTGCTGACGATCCTGCCGGGTACGCTGCCGCCCGCCGAACTCGAGCGCCGCCTGTCCGACACCGACGCCGCGGTCATCATGAAGCTCGGTCGGTCGTATCCCGCTGTGCTGGAAGCGCTTCGGGCGACGGGTCGGATCGACGAGGCGTTCTACGTCGAGCGGGCCAGCACCGATCGGCAGCGCGTGCTGCCCGCCGCCGAGGCCGACGCCGACTCGGTGCCCTACTTCGCGATCGCGATGCTGCCGGGGATGATGCCCCGGCTGAAGACATCCCCCGAGTCGCTGCGTTCCAGCCCGCCGGGGCCCGTCGGCAGCGTCGCCGTGGTCGGCCTGGGACCCGGCGACGTGGACTGGATGACGCCGCAGTCGCGCCGTGAACTGGCCACCGCGACAGACCTGATCGGGTACGGCCCGTACCTGGATCGCGTCGGGGCCCGCGATGGTCAGACGCGACACCCCAGCGACAACACCGACGAACCCGAGCGCGCCCGGTTGGCCTGCATGCTCGCCGAGCAGGGCCGCGCGGTGGCAGTCGTGTCCTCCGGCGATCCGGGTGTGTTCGCCATGGCGACCGCGGTGCTCGAGGAGGCCAAGGAGTGGCCGGGCGTCGACGTCCGGGTGATCCCCGCCATGACCGCGGCCCAGGCCGTCGCGAGCCGGGTGGGCGCCCCGTTGGGCCATGACTACGCGGTGATCTCGCTGTCCGACCGGCTCAAGCCGTGGGACGTCATCACCGCCCGGCTCACCGCGGCCGCACAAGCGGACCTGGTGCTGGCCATCTACAACCCGGCGTCGAAGACGCGCACCTGGCAGGTGGCCGCGATGCGGGATCTGCTGCTGGAGCACCGTGACCCGAGCACGCCGGTCGTGATCGGCCGCGACGTGTCGGGCCCGCGCGAGGAGGTCAAGGTGGTGCGCCTCGCCGATCTCGATGCAGGCGACGTCGACATGCGCTGCCTGCTGATCATCGGTTCGTCGCAGACGCAGTGGCAGTCCGACGACGGCGTCGACCGCGTCTACACGCTGCGCCGCTACCCCGGCTGACACCGGTCGCGGAGCGTCAGCCCCGAATCTCGCTGAGGTAGTTGTAGATCGTGTAGCGCGTGACGTCGAGCCGTCCCGCCACGTGGTCCACGGAATCCCTGATCAGGAAGAAACCGGCCTCGTCGAGTTCGCGGACGACCGCGGCCTTGTGGTGCTTCTTCATCTGCACCGTCGGCACCCCCACCTTGGCGATGGCACCGTCCACCAGGAACCGTTGGAGGCTGTCGACGTCCGGAGGAAAGCTCTCGTCGCGTTCGGGAACGTCGGACGCGACGGCCTCCGGCACGACGCTGTTCACGCACAGACACCCGACCGCGGCACCATCGGCGTCGCGCAGGAACAGGGTCGAGGATCGGATCGGCCGTCCGTCCGGTCCGTTGGTTCGGTAGTTGATCAGGTCCTGGGTGGTGCCGCGGCGAATCAGTCCCAGGAGCAGATCGGTCATCGGTCCGCCGACCGTGCGGTTCGTGAGGTCGCCGGCGATGGCCACGATCGAGTCGGGCAACCGCGAGAGGTCGTGCAGCAGCACCTCGTTGCCGGGACCCAGCATGGCCGCCAGCCCGTGCACCGTGGGGACCATCGACGCCAGCAGATCGTGGGTGACGCTGCCCGCCACGACAGGGTGTGGCGTGGACGCGGGCCGGTGCGGTTGCGTCAGCGAGACGAGGACCTCCCTGAGCCGGTCGCCGACGTCGAGCGACGTCGATGCGTGTGGCGACAGCCGAACGTGTTCGGGCCGAACGGTTGCCGCCATCCCCGCCGCGTTCATGGCGGCACCGATCTGCTCGGGTGCATGCCCTGGCAACGTGAACGCCAGGATGCCCGCCCGCCGCTCGCGTGCCGAGACGATGTGTGCCCCGTAGGTCAGGAGGACGTCCTCGAGCATCTCGACCCGGGCCGCGACGTGCTCGGCGATCGAGGCCACGCCTGCCTCCTCGACGAGTTCAAGCGCCGCCGCGAACGCCCCCGAGGTGACGGGGCTCAGGTTCGAGATCGACCACGCCGCAGCGGTGGTGTCCGCGGGATGGATCGTCTCGTCGAACAGTCCGGGATCGCGCGCGCCGGTCCAACCCGAGAGCACCGGATCCATCCGTTCCAGCGCACGGTCCGACAGCATCGCGAACCCGGTCCCCCAGCCCGACCGCAGCCACTTCTGTCCGCCGGTGACCAGGATGTCGGCCACCTCCCACGGCGCCTCGATCACGCCGAAGCCCTGGATGGCGTCCACGACGAGCAATCGGTCGCCGACGACCTCGCGGAGTGCGGCCAGGTCGGCGCGGTAGCCGGTGCGGTAGTCGACGGCACTGACCGAGACCATGGACACGTCGTCGGTGAGCGCCTCGGCGACCAGATCCGCCGTGACGTAGCCACCCGGCAGACGGCGCATCGACAGGCGCCCCGCCTGCTCGGCACGCGCCCACGGGTAGGTGTTGGCCGGGAACTCCGCCGCCGACACCAGCACGGTGCCACCCGGCGCGTTGAACGCCGCCTGCAACAGGCCGAGGCTGGTGTGCGGTTGCAGGACGATGTGGTCGATGTCGCTGCCGCACAGGCGAGCCGCGGCCGCCTTGGCGCGCGTCTCCTCCCTCATCAGCTCGTCCACGGTGGACGGCCCGGCATGCGTCGCCTTCTCGAGGAGTCGGGCCGTGGCGTCGAGCACGGCATGCGACGGCGGCCCGAAGCGGGCGAAGTCGAGGTAGCCGGCCGGCTCGGCGAACTGCAACAGGTAGCGCGGCGAGATGGGTCTCACGCGAGCACCCTGGCCAGGAACTGGCGCGTGCGTTCGTGTTCCGGCGCCTTGAGGATGCGCTCGGGTGGACCCGTCTCCACGACCGCGCCGTCGGCCATGAACACGACCTCGTCGGCGGCCTCGGAAGCGAACGCGATCTCGTGGGTGACGACGACCATCGTCATGCCGTCGGCGGCCAACGCGTTCATCACGGCGAGCACCTCCCCGACCAGTTCCGGGTCGAGCGCGGAGGTCGGCTCGTCGAACAGCATGAGCTTGGGCTTCATCGCCAGCGAGCGTGCGATCGCGACGCGCTGCTGCTGGCCGCCGGACAGCTGCGCGGGGTACGCATCCCCGCGCTCGCCGAGTCCGACGCGGTCGAGTAGTTCGCGGCCCTCCCGTCGGGCGACGTCGGGCGCGACGCCGAGCACGCGGATGGGTCCCTCGATGACGTTCTCCAGCGCGGTGCGGTGGCCGAACAGGTTGAATCGCTGGAACACCATCCCGATGTCCCGGCGCTGCTTGGCCACGTCGCGCTCGCGCAGCTCGTAGAGCTTGCCGTTGCGCAGCTCGAATCCGATGGGCTTGCCGTCCACCCACACCTGGCCGGCGTCGATGGTCTCCAGATGGTTGAGGCAGCGCAGGAAGGTGCTCTTGCCTGCTCCCGACGGGCCGAGCAGACAGACCACCTGACCGCGGCGTACGTCGAGGTCGATGCCCTTCAGGACCTCGGTGTGCCCGTAGCTCTTTCGAACGCCGATGGCTCTCAGCAGCGGCTCAGACACGGGCGCCCCTCGTCAACGGGATGGCTCGCAACGCCTTGGCGGCTTGGGCGGCGACACTGCGCTCGGCAGCGCCGAAGGTGCGTTCCAAGTAATGCTGTCCGATGCCTGCCGCAGTCACCACCACCATGTACCAGATCGCGGCGGCGAACAGCGTCTCCATCACCAGCAGGTTGTGCGAGGAGATGTTGTTGGACGCGTGCAGGAGTTCGGTCACGCCGATCACCGACGCGATCGAGGTGCCCTTGAGCATGTCGATGAAGTCGTTGCCCGTCGGCGGGATGATCACCCGCATCGCCTGTGGCAGCACCACCCGGCGCAGCGTCAGATTCGGCGCCATGCCAATCGATTTCGCGGCTTCGGTCTGCCCGCTGTCGACGCTGTTGAGGCCTGCGCGCACGATCTCGGCCATGTAGGCGCTCTCGTTGAGCGCCAGTCCGAGCAGCGCCGCGGTGAACGCGCTGACGAGCACGTTGGTGGGCTCGTCGATCAGAGATCCGCCGAACGGCAACGGAATCGAGATCCTGGGGATCACGAGCGCCAGGTTGTACCAGATGAGGATCTGCAGGAGCACGGGCAACCCGCGGAACAACCAGATGTAGCCCGCGGCGAACGCCTTCGCCACCGGGTTCGCGCTGCGGCGCATCAGTGCGATGACGATGCCGATCACGATGGCGACCGACTGCGCGATGACGGCGAGCAGCACCGTGTTGACCAGACCGAGGAGCATCACCCGGTACACGACGAAGTCGGGCACCGAGGCCCAGTCGATGCGCGCTTCGGACAGCGCGACGAAGAGCGCTGCGAGCAGGCCGACGATCACGACGGCACTGATCCAGCGGCCCCAGTGCCGGAGCCGGACTATCGGCAGCGCCTGAGCGGGTGCGTCATGCGCCATTGATGGCGGACTCCTTCAGTGCGCCCTGTTCGACGCCCCAGCTCTGCAGGATCTGCAGGTACGTGCCGTCGCTGATCAGCTCGCCGAGTGCCTCGTTGACCGCATCGCGAAGGCCGGCGTTGGTCTTGGCGAAGCCGATGCCGTACGGGCCGCCTTCGATCGGCGGACCGGGTACCACCTCGAAGGTGTTGCCGTCACCGGCGGTGCGGGAGATGTAGGCGGCACTCGGTAGGTCGTTGAGGATCGCCGCGACGCGCCCGGTGCGGAGCTGGTTCTGGTTCTGGGTGTCGCTGTCGGTGGCGGTCACCGTGACCGCGGGCTGGCCCGCCTGGACGCACTTCTCGCTCTGCGCCGCGGCGAACGTCTGATGGCTGGTGCCCTGCACGACTGCGACGTTCTTGCCGCACAACGCGTCGGGACCGGTGATGCCCTCGGGATTGCCCTTCTGCACCATGATCGTGATGCCGGAGGAGAAGTAGTCGACGAAGTCGATCTGCTGCTGGCGTTCCTTGGTGTCGTTCATCCCGGCGATCGTCATGTCGATGCGGCCCGACTGCAGACTGGTTATCAACGAGCCGAATGCCATGTCCTGGTAGGCCATGTCGACGCCGAGCTTGCGGCCGATGGCCTTGGCCAGGTCGACCTCGTAGCCGATCGGCGTCGTGCCGTCTGCGGCGTAGAAGTTGTTGGGCGCCGACTGGACGTTGGACCCGACGTTGACGGTCTTGGCCTGCGCGACGGGCGCCGGTAGCCGCGCGGCGAGCGCCTCATCCGGTTCGATGGCGGAGATCAGCGAGGCGTTGTCCGGGATCGCCGACTGGCTGCCGCCTGCGGCGGACTCTCCTGCGGTGTCGCTGCCGACACCGCTACCACATGCGGTGACGCCGGCGATGAGGGCTCCGGCGAACAGCACGCGGAGCGGTGAACTGATGAGCGACGATGATCGCATCGGAACCTCCAAGGTGTGATCTGCGCGACGCTACAACAAAATGTTGAATCCGTCTCCACAAAGTGTTGAATATGGGTCCATGACTGCCGTCGAGAATCGTTGACAGCTGTCGAGCGGGCCGATTAGTGTCCGGCCCCATGACCACGGCCGCCGCCATTCCGCGTTGCCCCGAAGACGTGACGCCGCAATGGTTGAGCACCGCACTGGGCGCCGACGTGACGACGGTGGAGACCGCACCGATCGGCACCGGGCAGACCGGGGCGACGTACCGCCTCACGGTCACCTACTCCGGCGAGCAGGAACGCGACCTGCCGACCACGTTCGCCGTCAAGCTGCCATCACAGGACGAGACCGTGCGCGAACGAGTGGCACTGGGCTACCGCGCCGAGCACGCCTTCTACACTCACGTCGCCGACGCCGTCCGCGTGCCGATCCCCCGGCACTACTACTGCGACATCTCCGACGACGGCGGCGACATCGTCCTGCTGCTCGCCGACATGGCACCCGCGGTCCAGGGCGACCAGATCCGCGGATGCGACGGAGTCGAGGCCGAACTCGCCGTGCGGGCTCTCGCCGGCCTGCACGGCCCGACGTGGTGCGACCCGAAATGGGCTGAATTCCCCGGGCTGGTCATGTCGATGGCGACGGGCGACGCCGCCAAGGGCCTCGGCGACGTCGCGATCATGGCCACGCAGATCACGCTGGACCGCCTCGGCGACCGGATGAGCGCCGAGAACCGCGCGACGGCAACGGAATCGATGGCCCTGACCACGCCGTGGCTGCTGTCCGAACCTGGCCGGTTCTCGCTCATGCATGGCGACTACCGGCTGGACAACCTGCTGTTCACACCGGACCGCACCGAGGTGACGGTGGTCGACTGGCAGACCCTCGGTGCCGGTCTGCCCGCCCGGGACCTGGCTTACTTCACGGCCACCAGCCTGCTCCCCGAGCAGCGCGCCGACCTCGACGAGCAATTGGTGGCGGCCTATCACGACGAACTGCTCGGCTACGGGATCACCGGCTACGACCGCGACGCGTGTTGGCGCGACTACCGGCTCGGCATGCTGCAGGCGCCGCTGATCACCACCCTCGGTTGCGCTTTCACGAGCAACACCGAACGCGGCGACGAGATGATGCGCGTCATGCTCGAACGTGGCTGCCAGGCGATCCGCGACCTGGACAGCCTGGCACTCATCGACGCGCGCTGACCCACCGCACCGCGTCGTCGACCGTCGAGACCACCTCGACGCCGTCGGGCAGCCGGGGACGGTCCACCATCACCACCGTCACACCGAGGTCGTCGGCCGCCTCGAGCTTCGCCCTGGTCATGTCGCCGCCGCTGTTCTTCGTGACCAGCGCGTCGATGCGCCAGCGCTGCAACAGTTCCCGCTCGTCGCCGACACGGTAGGGCCCGCGCGACAGCACCAGCTCGTGTCGTCGCGGCAGCGAGCTGGACTCCGGAGCGGTCACCGCCCTGATCAGGAACCACGCGTCGACGTCGACGAACGCCCGGGTACCGGATCGACCCGTGGTGAGGAAGACCCGCTCCCACCCGCGCTCGGCGACGACCCGCGCGGCGTCGCTGTCCGAGTCCACGACGATGGCGGCGCCGGGCGGCCACGCCGGACGGGCCAGCACCACGTGCGGGACGCCTTCGGCGCGGCACGCCTGCGCCGCGTTGGCGGTGATGGTCGCGGCGAACGGATGCGTCGCGTCGACCACGACGTCGATGTCGTTGTCGCGCAACCATGTCCGCAGACCGGCGGCCCCACCAAAGCCACCGATGCGTACCGTCCCGACCGGCAGCGCGGGGTCGGGAACCCGACCGGCCAGCGAACTCACCACGTCGACGTCCGGGTGCAGCCGAGCCGCCAGCGCGCGGGCCTCGCCGGTGCCGCCGAGAAGCAGCAGGCGCACTAGTGCCGACTCCCCCGGCGCCTGCCGGTCGAGTACAGGTAACTGTCGGTGAAGCCCTCGGCGGCGAGGACGTCGCCGACGACGATGACCGCCGTCCGGGTGACGCCCTCGGCCTTCATCCGCTCGGCGACGTCGGCCAGCGTGCACCGGATCACCGTCTCCTGCGGCCAGCTGGCGAAGGCCACCACCGCACAGGGGGTTTCGGCCCGGTACCCGCCGGCCACCAGCTCGGGCACGATCGCGTCGATCTGCGCAGCGGCCAGGTGCAGCACCAGGGTGGCGCCCGGAGCGGACAACGTGCGCAGATCCTCACCGTCGGGCATCGCCGTCGACAGCGTCGACACCCTGCTCAGCGTGACGGTCTGCGCGACACCGGGGACGGTCAGTTCCCGCCCCAGCGCGGCTGCCGCGGCAGCGAACGCCGGCACCCCGGGCACGACCTCCCAGTCGACGCCGCGCTCGTCGAGCCTGCGGCACTGCTCGGCCAGCGCGCTGTAGAGCGACGGGTCACCGGAGTGCAGCCGGGCCACGTCGAGACCGGCGGCGTGTGCCTCGGTCAGTTCGTCGACGATCTGGTCGAGGGTCAGCGGCCCGGTGTCGACCACCCGCGCGTCCGGCGGGCACAGCGCGAGCAGATCGTCGGGCATGATCGACCCGGCGTAGAGGCACACCGGACACCGACCGAGCAGACGCTGGCCCCGCACGGTGATGAGATCGGCGGCGCCCGGGCCAGCCCCGATGAAGTAGACCGTCACGGTTTGATCATCGTCCACTGCGTGACGGGCATCGCCGCGCGCCACCCGGTGAAGCCGCCGACCGGCTCACCGCGGTAGTGCTGGTACCGGCGCATCTCCCCGCCGTGCTTCGAATGCCACTGCGCGAGAACTGCTTCGGATTCGATGGTCACGGCGTTGGCCACCAGCCGCCCGCCTCCCATCAGATGGGAGTAGCAGCCGTCAAGCACCCCGGGATGGGTGAGCCCTCCGCCGATGAAGATCGCCGTGGGCGCCCGCACGCCCTCGAAGCTCTCCGGCGCGGGGCCACGCACCTCGACCGCTGCACCGAACGCCTTCGCGTTCGCCGTGATCCGCTCCCGGCGTGCCTCGTCCCGCTCGAAGGCCACGGCATCGCACCTGTTCGAGCCCCTGGCCCACTCGATGGCGATGCTGCCCGAGCCGGCGCCCACGTCCCACAGCAGCTCTCCGGGACGAGGCGCCAGCGCCGCCATCGTGACCGCGCGCATCGACTGCTTGGTCAGCTGGCCGTCGTGGGCAAGCGCGTCGTCGGGCAGCGTCGTGAGGATCCGCTCGTCGGGCCGGTAGTCCACGGCGACCACGTTGAGCGGGTCGACGTCGTCCGGCGGTCGGGTCGACCACTCCAGCGCGGTGCCCGACCGGATGCTCTCCTGCGGCCCGCCCAGCTGCTCCAGCAGGGTCAGCACCGACTGTCCGCGGCCGGTCGCGGTCAGCAGCCGAGCCAACTCGGCCGCGCTGGACTCGTTGCGGCTCAACACGATCGAACGCCCGCCCCGGCGGACCGCGCTCGGCGTCGCCGCCGTCAGCAGGCTGATGACCTCGGCGTCCTGTACCGCCCAGCCCAGCCTGGCGCAGGCCAGCGTCACCGACGACACGTGGGGCAACACGGTGACCCGGCCGACGCCGTAGTACTTCGTCAGCGTCGTCCCGATGCCGTGGAACATCGGGTCGCCGCTGGCGACCACGTGCACGTCCGACCGGGCCTCCTGGAAGAGCGAGACCAGCGCTGGCAGCATCGGCGACGGCCACCGCCTCCGGTCCGCCGACACCGAATCGTCGAGCAGGTCGAGTTGTCTCGGCGAGCCGTATACCACGGTCGCGCGGCGCAATTCGTCGGCAGACGCCGGCGGTAGCCCTGCCATGCCGTCGGCGCCGATGCCGACGACCACGATGCGACCCATACTCATCGGCCCACTCTGCTCTTCGCGCAAGCGCTCATCGCCGCAACCGCCGCCACACCCCGCGCGGGAGCAACCGCAGCGCCACCACCAGCAGGCCCAACGACCGCGGCACCCAGACCTCGCTACGCCCCTTGGCCAGCGCGGCGGCCGTCGCCTCGGCGACCTGACGGGGCGTGCTCGACAGCGGCGCGGGCGACATGCCCTCGGTCATCCGCCCGATCACGAAACCCGGCCGGACTAGCAGCACCCGCACCCCCGACCCGTGCAGCGCATCGGTCAGACCGCGCGCGAACCCGTCGAGCCCCGCCTTGGCCGAGCCGTACACGTAGTTGGCGCGGCGCACCCGCGCACCGGCGACCGAGGAGAACACCACGATGTCGCCGCCACCGGCGGCCCGCATGGTGTCCGCGAGCACCGTCAGCAGACTGACCTGCGCGGTGAAGTCGGTGTGCACGATCGCCGCGGCGTGCGCGGCATCCCGCTCCGCGCGGGCCTGGTCGCCGAGGATGCCGAACGCCACCACCGCGGTGTCGATGCGGCCGTGCTCGGCCACGATGGACGCGACGACGCGCGGATGCGAGGCCAGGTCGTCGGCGTCGAACTCCACCGTCCGCACCGCCGCCGCCCCGGCCGCTCGAAGCGCGTCGGACTCCACCGCGAGCTGATCGGCCCGCCGCGCCGCCAGGACGACGGTCGCGCCCCGGGCCAGTCGCGTCGCCAGCTCGACGCCGATCTCACTGCGGCCGCCGAAGATCACCACCGTGCGCGTCGTGTCGTCCATGGTCGTGATTATGTCCTGCGCTAGATTGAGCCCCGATGGCTACTTCTGGTCGCAAGGCAACGACCCGGCTGACCAATGACGCGATCGCGTTCCTCACCGAACGCCATCTCGCCATGCTGACCACGCTGCGGTCGGACAATTCACCCCACGTCGTGGCCGTCGGGTTCACCTTCGACCCCAAGACGCACGTCGCCCGGGTGATCACCACGGGCGGCTCACAGAAGGCAGTCAACGCAGCCGAGCGCGGCGTGGCCGTCCTCAGCCAGGTCGACGGCGCGCGCTGGCTGTCGCTCGAGGGCAAGTCGACGGTGAAGGACGAACCGGACGCCGTGCGCGACGCCGAGCTGCGCTACGCCCAGCGGTACCGCACTCCCCGGGTCAACCCCCGGCGCGTCGTGATCGAGGTGCGCGTCGAACGCGTACTCGGCTCCTCGGAGCTGCTCGACCGCTCCGGTGAGTAGTCGGCTCCGCCGACGCGGCGACTAGGCCACCGGCACCACGACCAGTTCGTGCGGCTGATTGTTCACCGACAGCGCACCGTCCTCGGTGACGACCACGATGTCCTCGATCCGAGCACCCCACTGTCCGGGGAAGTAGATTCCGGGTTCGACGCTGAACGCCATCCCGCTCTCCAGCGGCAGATCGTTGCCCGCCACGATGTAGGGCTCCTCGTGGACGGACAGGCCGATGCCGTGACCGGTCCTGTGCACGAAGACCTCGGCGAGCCCTTCGGCCGCCAGCACGTCACGCGCTGCGGCGTCGACCTGCTCCGCGGTGACGCCTGGCCGCACCGCGGCCACCGCAGCCCGTTGCGCCTGCTGCAGCACGGCGTACTGCCGCGACACCTCCGGCGACGGCTCGCCGATGCTGTAGGTGCGCGTCGAGTCGGAGTTGTAGCCCGGCTCGTACGGACCGCCGATGTCGACCACCACGACGTCGCCCTCCCGCAATTCGCGGTCGGAGCACTCGTGGTGCGGGTCGGCGCCGTTGGGGCCGGACCCGACGATGATGAACGCGACCTCCGAATGCCCTTCGGCCACAATGGCTTCGGCGATGTCGGCGGCGACGTCGGCCTCGGTGCGGCCCGGCGCCAGGAACTCGGGCACCCGGGCGTGGACGCGGTCGATCGCCGCACCCGCCTTGCGCAACGCATCGATCTCGGCGGCGTCCTTGACCATCCGCAGCCGGCGTAGCACGTCGGTGGCGAGAATCGGCACCGCGCCGAGCACGTCGGCGAGCGGCAGCAGGTGCAGTGCGGGCATGGCGTCGGTGACCGCGGTCTTGATCGGCGGGCAGGAGCGAAGCGACCCGGGATTCGAGTCAGGCCCACCGCCCAACACGTCGGCGACCAGGCGGTACGGATTCTCACCGTCCACCCAATCCCGCACGGCCAGGCCCAGTTCCGGCACCGCCGACTCGCGCAGCGATGCCAGTTCCAGCCGCGGGACCACGACCGTCGGGTCACCGGAGGCCGGCAGCACCAGGGCGGTGAGGCGCTCGAACGTCTGCGCCCGCGAACCCAGCAGGTAGCGCAGGTCGTAACCGGGGGTGATGACGAGGCCGGCCAGACCCGCCGCTGCGGCGGCATCGGCCGCCGACTGCAGTCGTCGTGCATACACGTCGGTACCGAATCGCCCGGAGTCCATGCCCTCGAGGCTACTGTCACTCGGGTGAGCGCACCGGTCCTACTCCTCGACGGAGCGAGCATGTGGTTCCGCTCGTACTTCGGCGTACCGTCGTCCATCACGTCCCCCGACGGCAGGCCGGTGAACGCCCTGCGCGGCTTCCTCGACAGCGTCGCCACCCTCGTCACCACGCACCGGCCGGCCCGCCTGGTCGTCTGCCTCGACCTCGACTGGCGTCCGCAGTGGCGCGTCGACCTCGTCCCCTCCTACAAGGCGCACCGCGTCGAAGAGGTCCAGGCCGACGAACCCGACGTCGAGCAGGTTCCCGACGAACTCACCCCGCAGGTCGACATGATCATGGCGATGCTCGACGCGTTCGGCATCACCACCGCCGGTGCGGTGGGCTACGAGGCCGACGACGTGCTCGGCACGCTGGCCACCAGGGAACGCACCGACCCGGTGGTCGTCGTCAGCGGTGACCGCGACCTGCTGCAACTCGTCGGCGACGAACACGTGGCCGTGCGGGTGTTCTACATCGGCCGCGGACTGACGAAGGCCGTCCTCTACGGGCCTGCCGAGGTCGCCGAGACCTACGGAGTGCCGGTCGGCCGTGCCGGGCCCGCCTATGCCGAACTCGCACTGCTGCGCGGCGACCCCTCAGACGGTCTGCCCGGCGTACCGGGAATCGGCGAGAAGACCGCGGCCACGCTGCTGGCGCAGCACGGCTCACTCGAGGCGATCCTGGCTGCCGCGAACGACCCCAAGTCGAAGCTGCCGACCGCACAGCGCAAGAAGTTGCTCGGCGCCGCCGACTACATCACCGCGGCCATACCCGTGGTTCAGGTGGCACACGACGCGCCCGTGCGGATGTCGAACGACTTCGACGCGCTGCCGCTGTCGGCGCGTCACCCGCGCAAGGTCGCCGAACTGGCTGCCGAATACGGCGTGGTGTCGTCGGTCGGGCGGCTGCAGAAGGCGCTCGACGCGCTTCCCAACTGACGCCTGCGACCTACTTGGGCCTGCCGACCTCGTAGGTGCCGTCGTCGTCCTGGAACGTCACGGTGACCTGCCGCTTGGTGCCGTCGATGCTCACCTCGCAGGTGAAGGTGTCACCCTTCTTGACCTCGGGGTTCGCGCCGTCGTTGCAGTTGACGTCGGACACGTTCTTCGCGCCGTAGCCATTGGCCTCGTCACCGAGCACCTGCGCGACACCGGTCTGAGCGGCATTGACGTCCAGCCGCTTCTCGACGAACCAGCCCGGGGTGAAGAAGCCGAGGACGACGATCACGATCGCGATGAGCGCGACGATGCCGCCCGCCACCGCGAGCAGGAGCTTCATCGACTTCTTCGAGCCGGCCTCGGAGCCCGGCGGCGGGTACGGCGAGAACTGCTGATCCGGCTGGCCGTACTGCTGCGTCGGTTGACCGTACTGCTGCGGGTACTGGCCGGGCTGCCCGTACTGCGGCTGACCGTACTGGGGCGGCTGGCCGTACTGCGGCGCTCCGTACTGGCCGTACTGCGGAGGCTGCCCGTACTGCGGTTGGCCGTACTGCTCGGTCTGCGGGGGCTGGTACGGCGTCTGCCCGTAAGCCGAAGGGGGCTGCCCGTACTGCTCGCCCTGCGGGTACTGCTGCGGGTTGTACGCGGGGGGTTGCTGCTGCCACGCCGGGGTCTCACCCGCGGGCTGCCCCTGATCCGGCTGCGGCTGCCAGGCCGACGGTTCACCCTGCGGCGGTTGCTGACCCGGCCATTGCTGGTTCGGATCAGTTCCCTGCGGTCCGCTCATCGTCTCTCCTTGGTGCTGGCTACCATGCCGGTCTGCGCTGAGGCGTTGGCAACACCCTACCCTGCATCAACTGCCACGACGCCGCGGCGAATGTCGCCCATCGCGCGTTTCGCGGTGGACCGCAGCGCCGGTGACGGGGCTGCGTTTCGCACCTGATCGAGCAGGTCGAGGACCTGACGGCACCAACGGACGAAATCGCCAGCGGACAACGGTGATCCGCTGCCGTTGGCATCCGAGGCGGCGAGCGACGCGGTCAGGTCGCCGGTGCTGGCCCACTGGTAGATCGCCGCAACGAAACCGGGGTCGGTCTCGCGACTCGGTGACAGTCGGTGGCGCTGTTCGTCGGCACGGATCTCGCTGCACGTACGGCGGGTCGCCGAGAGTGCGCGCCGCAGTCCCGCGCTCGATTCGTCGAGGTTGGGTGCGGCGCCCGGCGTGTCGCCCCTGGACTCGTAGAGCACGGTCGACAGCACGGCAGCCAACTCGGCGGGCCGCAGCCCCTCCCACGTTCCGCGCCTGAGACATTCGGCGACCAGCAGATCACTCTCGCTGTAGATCCGCGCGAGCAGCCGGCCGTCGTCGGTCACCTTCGGATCCTCGTCGGCTGCCCCGTCGACCGCGCCGTCGATGAAGCCACGTTCGGTGAGCAGCAGCAAGATCCGGTCGAAGGTGCGTGCGAGCGAGTTGGTCGCGGTGGCGACCTTCTGCTGGGTCTCGGCGTTGTCGCGCTCGATGCGCAGGTAGCGCTCGGCGACGCGGACGCCCTCGTCGCGGTTCGGGTCGTGGTGCGCCGGGTGGGCGCGGACCTCGTCGCGCAGCCGCGCCACCTCCGGGTCGACGTCGGGTTCTGCCGCCGCGTCGCGACGGCGCCTGCGCGAGGGCAGATCCAGTCCGGCGGCCGCGTTGCGCAGCGCCGAGGCCAGGTCCCGCCGGACCTTCGGCTGCCTGTGCTCGACGCGCTTGGGCAACGTCATGGTCCCGAGCTTCGCCGAGGCGCCGGTGAAGTCGGCCGACGAGATGCGGCCCGCCCAACGCTCTTCGGTGAGCACCAGCGGGCGCGGGTCGTCGACGTCGGCTGCCGGCTCGAGGACGACGGCGATCCCGCTGCGCTTGCCCTGGCCGATCGCGATGATGTCGCCGCGGCGCAGTGACGTCAACGCATCGTTGGTCGCCTTGCGGCGCTGCAACCGGGACGACCGCGACTGTGCCCGTTCGCGTGCCGCCACCGCCGCGCGCAACCGCGCGTACTCCAGGATCGGCGCGTCCCGGCCGCCGAGTTCGGCAGCGATCTCGTCGAGCATCCGCTCGCCGCGCGCGACGCCGCGCACCAGACCCACCACCGACCGGTCGGCCTGGAACTGGGCGAACGACCGCTCGAGCAGGCTGCGCGCCTGCGCCGGTCCCATGTGCCCGAGCAGGTTGATGGTTATGTTGTACGACGGCGCAAAGGAACTGCGCAGCGGGAAGGTGCGGGTGGACGCCAATCCCGCGACGTCGGCCGGGTCGACGCTGGTGTCGTTCGGTTGCCACAGCACCACCGCGTGACCCTCGACGTCGATGCCGCGCCTACCGGCCCGGCCCGTCAGCTGGGTGTACTCCCCCGGCGTCAACGGCGCATGCTGCTCGCCGTTGTACTTGACCAGGCGCTCGAGCACCACCGTGCGGGCAGGCATGTTGATGCCGAGAGCCAGTGTCTCGGTGGCGAACACCGCTCTGACCAGACCGGCGGTGAAGAGTTCCTCGACGGTGTGCCGGAAGACCGGGAGCATGCCCGCGTGATGGGCGGCCAGACCGCGCAGCAGCCCCTCGCGCCATTCGTGGTAGCCGAGCACGACGAGGTCGACCTCGGCGAGGTCCGCGCACCGCCGGTCGATGACCTCGGCGATCCGCGCCCGTTCCGCGTCGTTGGTGAGCCGCAGCGGTGACCGCAGGCACTGCTTGACCGCCGCGTCGCACCCGACCCGCGAGAACACGAACGTGATCGCGGGTAGCAGCCCCTCCCGGTCGAGTGTGGCGATGACGTCGGGGCGAGCGGGCGGGCGGTAGATGGTCGGTCTGCCGCCACCCTGGTCGCGGCGCCCACGGCCGCGGCCTCTCGGCTCCCAGTCCGAGAGCCGGTCCGACTCCCGGCGCAACGCGATGTGCCGCAACAGCTCACGGTCGACCTGCGGCTTGCCAGGGCGGGCCTGCCCACCCTCGAAAAGGTCGAACAGCCGCTTACCGACCAGCATGTGCTGCCACAGCGGAACGGGGCGGTGCTCGTCGACGACGACGGTGGTGTCACCGCGGACGGTCTGGATCCAGCCGCCGAACTCCTCGGCATTGCTGACCGTCGCCGAGAGGCTGACCAGCCGCACCTCCTCTGGCAGGTGCAGGATGACCTCCTCCCACACCGCCCCACGCATCCGGTCGGCCAGGAAGTGCACCTCGTCCATCACGACGTGGGAGAGGCCGTACAGCGCGGTCGAGTTGGCGTAGAGCATGTTGCGCAGCACTTCGGTGGTCATCACCACCACGTCGGCGTCACCGTTGATGGACTGATCGCCGGTCAGCAGACCGACGCGTTGGGCGCCGTAGCGGCGGACCAGGTCGGCGTGCTTCTGGTTGCTCAGGGCCTTGATCGGCGTGGTGTAGAAGCACTTTCGGCCTGCCGCGAGCGCGAGGTGCACGGCGAATTCGCCCACCACCGTCTTGCCTGCGCCGGTCGGTGCGCACACCAGCACGCCGTGGCCGCTCTCCAGCGCGCGGCACCCGTCGACCTGGAAGGCGTCGAGTGCGAACGGCAACTCCTTGGCGAACCTGGCCAGCTCTCCGCCCAGCGGCTCAGGTGGCTTGGTCATCGACGCTCACGCGAGACGGTGTCGGCACGGCGGACGGGGCCTCGACGTCCTCCACCGGGCCGATCGGCGCGGCCTGATCGTCGGGCACGGCCTCGTTGGCGGCCCGCTTGGCCTTGCGCCGGTCGTTGAAACGCGCCACCTGGATGGCGAATTCGAGCAGGACGGTCAGCGCGCCTGCCAGGGCCAGCATCGAGAACGGATCCGAGCCGGGTGTGAAGAACGCCGCGAACACGAAGAGCCCGAAGATCAGCCCGCGCCGCCACGCCTTGAGTCGCTCGTAGGACAGCACGCCGACGAGGTTGAGCATGATGATCAGCAGCGGGAACTCGAAGCTGATCCCGAACACGAGCAGCAGGTTGATCAGGAAGCCGAAGTACTGGTCGCCCGACAGGGCGGTGACCTGAACGTCGCTACCGACGGTGAGCAGGAAGTCCAACGCCTTGGACAGTACGACGTAGGCGAGCACAGCGCCCGTGATGAACAGCGCGGCGCCGAACGCGACGAACACCGAGGCGAACCGGCGCTCCTTGCTGTACAGCCCGGGCGTGATGAATCCCCACAGCTGGTACAGCCAGACCGGGCAGGCCAGTACGACACCCGCGGTCAGCGACACCTTCAACCGCAACATGAACTGATCGAACGGCGCGGTCGCGAGCAGCCGGCACTGTCCGTCGGGAGCGATCGTCGCGCGGGCGGACTCGGGCAGCGCGCAGTACGGCTGCCGGAGCCAGTCGCCGAGGCTGGGGGTGCCGAAGACACCGTGGGTGTACCAGAAGAAGCCGAGGATCGTCGTGAAGACGACGGCCGCGGCCGCGATCAGCAGCCGGTTGCGCAGCTCGGCGAGGTGGTCGACGAGCGACATCGTGCCGTCGGGATTGACCCGCGCGCGGCGACGGCGGGGGTCCAGCCTCTTGATGATTCCAGGAGTACGCACGGGATCGTGTGAAGACACCGACTAGGGACGCGACGAGTCGTCGCGGCCGGTGAAGGCGTGGGTCAGGCCGTGCGCTTGTCGGGCTGCTCGGACGCCGGAGTGGCCCCCGTGGCGGGTGCCGGGTCGACGACGCGCTCGGAGGCGATCGGCGTGGCAGGCGCCGCGTCGGACGACGACGCAGCGTCGGACTTGCCGTCCGCCTGCATCTCCTTGATCTCCGACTTGAAGATCCGCATCGACTTGCCCAGCGAACGCGCAGCGTCCGGCAGCTTCTTGGCGCCGAACAACAGGACGAAGACTGCGATAACGATCAACCAATGCCAGGGTTGCAGAGCACCCATTCGGTCACCTCCAGAAGTCGAGCACGAGTCTACCCGCCGACCTCGGCGGCAAGGGACTCGTACGCGGCCAGCGCGGCCACTGCGGATTCCCGCACCCGCTCGACCAGCGATTCCGGCTCCAAAACCCGGACCCCTGAGCCGAAGCCCAAGACGAAGCGCGACATCCACGCGTCCGAGGCGTACGTCATGGTCGCTTCGCAGGCCCCGTCGGCCAATTCCCGCACCACGTGCAGCGGAAAGTAGTCGAACATCCAGGCCGCCGACGGGTGTACCAGCAGGGTCGCCGAGGGCAGCGACGGGTCCGAGTCGAACAGCGAGGTGTCCGGCCCGGCCTGCACGGCAGGCTCGGGCGGGGCCGACGGTTCGTCGAGTTCACGCGCCTCGACGATGCGGTCGAACCGGAACAGTCGCACCGCCTCCGCCGTACGGCACCATGCCTCGAGGTAGCTGTGGTCGCCGACCAGGACCACGCGGATCGGATCGACGGTCCGCGTGGTCAGGACGTCGTGGGACGCCGAGTAGTAGTCGATGGTCAGCGCGTGGTCGTTGCGCACCGCCGACCGCACCGCGGCCGCCGCTGCGTTCTCCACCGGCGCCGGCTCGTCGGACGCGACGACGGCGCCGTCCTCCTCGCCGGTAGCCGTTCCCGCGGCCGACTCGATCTTCGCGATCGCGCTGCGCGCTGCGGCCGGGTCGACCATGCCGGGCACCTCGAGCAGCGCGCGCAGCGCGACGAGGATGCCCGTGGCCTCGGGCGAGGTCAGACGCAGCGGATGGTCCATCCCGGCCGAGAACGTGACCTCGATGGTCTTGCCGGACATCTCGAAGTCGATCAGGTCGCCGGGTCCGTAACCGGGCAACCCGCACAGGAACAGCTGCTGCAGGTCGTCGCGCAGCTGCTTCTCGGTGACCCCGAGGTCCAGGGCGGCTTCCTCGAACGTGATCTTCGGGTTGGCCTGGAAGTACGGCACCATGTTCAGCAACCGCACCAGGCGGGTCGATACCTGGCTCATGCGCGATCCCGCTCCGCTTCTCGCTGGTAAGTCATGCGCGATCCACCCCCGCCTGTGCCCTCAACCGCTCGATGACGTCATCACGCAGCGCAGGCGGGTCGAGCACCAACGCGTCGGCGCCGTATCCGGCGATCTCGCGGGCGAGCCTGTCGTGCATGCCGATGTCCACGGCCAGTTCGTCGCCTGCCCGGCCGCCGATGGTCCTGGTCGCCATCTCGGTCGCCGACCGGCGCAGGGCGGTGGCCCGGCCCTCGGCGACCCACACCCGGGCCTGGGCGCCCGGCGGCCATTCCGCCACCGCGCGATGCACGATCTCACGCAGGTCGACGCCCTCGGGGCGACGCACCGCGCCGCGCGGACCGATCGCCTCAACCTCCGAACCGACGCGCGACACCCGGAACGTGCGGGTGTCATCGCGGTCGCGGTCGTGCCCGACGAGGTACCAGCGGCCGCGGTAGGTCACCACACCCCACGGCTCGACGGTGCGCGTGGTGAAGGGGGCGCTGCGCGTCGCCCGGTGCTGGAACCGGACCGCCTGCCCGGAGTCGATGGCAGCCAACAGGATTCCGAGCACCTCCTCGGACCCGCGCAGGCCCGGCATCGAGGCATTGGTGCTGATCATGACGTCACTGTCGGACGCGTCGACGTCGACACCGGCTGCGCGCAGCTTGAGCAACGCGCCCTGGGTGGCGGTGACGAGTTCGGGCGACTCCCACAGCTGCGTGGCGATCGCCACGGCGGCCGCTTCGTCGGCGGTCAGCTCGACCTGCGGCAGCGCGTAGGCCTTGCGGTTGATCCGGTAGCCCTCGGTGGGGTCCATCGAGGAGACCCTGCCGGTCTCCAGCGGGATGCCGAGGTCGCGCAGTTCGTTCTTGTCGCGCTCGAACATTCGCGAGAATGCTTCGTCGCTCGGGCTGTCGCCGTACCCGTAGACGGTCTTGCGGATGCGTTCGGCGGTGATGTAGTTGCGGGTGGACAGGAGTGCGATGACGAGATTCATCAACCGCTCGACTTTGGAGATCCCCACCGGTCGAGTTTAGTCCCGGGCAACGGTTCCCCCGTCCGCCGGACACGCAACCCCCAACCCCTACATGCTGGCGATGAGCCGCTTCACTCGCTCGTCGACGGCCCGGAACGGGTCCTTGCACAGCACGGTGCGCTGCGCCTGGTCGTTGAGCTTGAGGTGCACCCAGTCGACGGTGAAGTCACGGCCCGCGGCCTGGGCGGCGCTGATGAACTCACCGCGCAGCTTGGCCCGCGTGGTCTGCGGCGGCTCGTTGACGGCGGCCTCGATGTCCTCGTCGGTGGTCACCCGGGCGGCCAGACCCTTGCGCTGCAGCAGGTCGAACACGCCGCGGCCACGCTTGATGTCGTGGTAGGCGAGGTCGAGCTGCGCGATCTTCGGGTCGGACAGCTCCATGTCGTAGCGGTCCTGGTAGCGCTGGAAGAGCTTGCGCTTGATCACCCAGTCGATCTCGGTGTCGACCTTGGCGAAGTCCTGCGCCTCGACCGCGTCGAGCTGACGGCCCCACAGGTCGACGACCTGCTCGATCTGGGCGTTGGGCTCGCGGGTCTGCAGGTGCTCGACCGCGCGGCTGTAGTACTCCCGCTGGATGTCCAGGGCGCTGGCCTGCCGTCCGCCCGCGAGCCGCACCGGGCGCCGGCCCGTCAGGTCGTGGCTGACCTCGCGGATGGCCCGGATCGGGTTGTCGAGCGAGAAGTCCCGGAACGGCACGCCCGCCTCGATCATCTCGAGGACCAGGGCGGCGGTGCCGACCTTGAGCATGGTGGTCGACTCGCACATGTTCGAGTCGCCGACGATCACGTGCAGCCTGCGGTACTTCTCGGCGTCGGCGTGCGGTTCGTCGCGGGTGTTGATGATCGGACGCGAGCGGGTGGTTGCGCTCGAGACGCCCTCCCAGATGTGCTCGGCGCGCTGGGAGAGGCAGAACGTCGCGGCCTTGGGGGTCTGCAGCACCTTGCCCGCACCGCAGATGAGCTGACGCGTGACGAGGAACGGGAGCAGCACGTCGGAGATCCGGGAGAACTCGCCGGCACGCACGATCAGGTAGTTCTCGTGGCAGCCGTAGGAGTTGCCCGCCGAGTCGGTGTTGTTCTTGAACAGGTAGATGTCGCCGCCGATGCCCTCGTCGGCGAGGCGCTGCTCGGCGTCGATCAGCAGGTCCTCCAGGACCCGCTCACCCGCGCGGTCGTGGGTCACCAGCTGCACCAGGCTGTCGCACTCGGCGGTCGCGTACTCGGGGTGCGAACCGACGTCGAGGTACAGCCGCGCGCCGTTGCGGAGGAACACGTTCGAACTGCGGCCCCACGACACCACCCGCCGGAAGAGGTAGCGCGCCACCTCGTCGGGTGAGAGTCGCCGGTGGCCGTGGAAAGTGCACGTCACACCGAATTCGGTCTCGATGCCCATGATTCGCCGTTGCACGTGTCCGAGCTTACGGGTTCTCGACGTCGGAGGTTGCGGTAGTGGCCCAGGGTGTGTTCCGTGGCCGCGGGCCGTCGGTCGTGACAGACGCCGCCGAATTCGTAAACGGCTGCCGGTACGACGTCACCCGAGCAGGTATCCGGCGCCCTTCATCCTGCGCTGCACCGCGGCGATCTCCCGCAGGCCGTCGCCGAGCAGACTGCGGTTCAGCGGCGACAACTCCGACATCGTGATGACGTCACCGGGCGGGTGCCCCGCCGACACCTGTGCCACCTGATGGGTCATCCGCAGCCGGTGCAGCATCGCGAAGACGTCGCCGAGGGTGGTCGCGTCGCGCTCCGAGAGTGCCCCTGCGTCCGCCGCCGCGTGTAGGCGCTCCGGCGTGCTCGCGGACGTCACGTCGGCGGCCAAGCCACCCCAGCGAGCGAGGTTCACGATCGGCGTCACCGCGTGTGCCTTCAGATCGAACGTGCCGCCGCGCCGGGACAGCACGTCGCGCAGCGAACGCGCCCGCACCCGCTCCGACAGCGCGTTGAGCAGTTGCAGGCGTAGGGCGTTGGGGTGTTCGCTGCGCATCCGGCGGTAGGCGGCGGGCACGGCGTTGAGTGACGGCTCGCCCCACACCACCCGGCCGTCGACCATCAGCGACGACAGGATGAGGCCGCGGTCGCGCAGCGGATCGTCGAGCCAACCCGCCGCCGCGGCGGTCCACTGCGACCGCGACCGCGCGAACGTCGGGCTCGACGCGACGGCCCCGTTGCTGTCCGAGGGCAGGCCGCAGCCGTCGAGGATCTCGTGCACCCGCGCCGCCAACGCCCGCAGGTCTGGACCCGCCGGGTCGAGATCGTCGCGCCAGGACAGCGCGCTGTCGACGTCCGAGGACGGCATCGCCTCCCGCCGGGCGACACTGCCGAGCGACAGCCAGGCCACCCCGTCGGTCGGTGCCCGCGACTCGGCCAACGCCAGCTGCAGCGCCCGGCGCACCATGCCGTCGACCACCACCGACAGGATGGCGCTGGTCGCCGAGGCCTTGGTCCCGTTGCGGAACAGGTCGGCCGCCATCCCCCGAACGCGCCGCCCGACCACCTGCAGCGCCGCGGGATCTGCGGCGAGGCCTATCGCCCGCCGCACCAGGAAGCTCTGCCGTGCCGACGCGGCCAGCAGATCGGCGTCCTCCAGGACGCCGAGCACCTCGCCGCGGGCCGTCACGACCGGCATGTGCCGCAGCCCGCATTCGAGCATCTCCATCAGCACGGACTCGGCCGTCAGGTCGACGGTGACCGTGCGCGCGGGCGCACTGACCACCTCGGCGATGGGCACGTCGACGGGAACACCCGCCGCGACCACCCGGGTGCGCAGGTCGCGGTCGGTGAAGATGCCGAGTTCACCGCCCTGCAGGCGGGTGAGCGCGTAGGACACCTGCCGTGCCGTCATGGCGACCACGGCGTCGCGCACCGAGGTGTCGGGCGGCAGTACGAGCGCATCGCCGTGGAGCAGTTCGGCGACCGGCCTGCTGTCGGTGGCGGGCGCGATGGTGGGACGCTCGGGCGTGCCCAGGTTCCACGCCGACGCAGCCAGGTAGGCCAGGCCGGCCGGCTTGGCGAACCGCTCCCGAACCAGACCGTCCGGAAGTCGCAGCAGCGTGCTCGAAGCCGTTGTCCGAGCGCTGAATTCGACGTCACCGTCGGTCAGCAGCGGCGTGTAGCCGAACAATCCGCCCGGACCCACGGTGTCAATCATCGCGCCGTCGGCCGCCTGCAACGTCACCTGACCCGTGCGCACCATCCACACGCGGTCCGGCTCGCGATTGGCGTAGTCGACCACCACCGACCCCGCCGGGAACTCGACGACGCTGGCCCCCGCGGCCAGCTCGCTCAGTTCGGCGTCGGACATCCCCTGGAACGGGGTGTGCGCGCCAAGGAACGCCGCCAGATCCTCCGGCGGTTCAGCTCGATCGGATGAGGTCAGCGCACTTCTCCGCCATCGTCATCACGGTGATGTTGGGGTTCACCGCAGGCAGCTTGGGCATCGCCGAGGCATCCACGACGCGCAACCGCGTGACACCCTTGACCCGCAACTGCGGGTCGAGCACCGCCATCGGGTCGTCGGCCGCGCCCATCCGCGCCGTCGCAGCCGGGTGATAGACGGTGTTGTGGCACTGGTGGAGGTAGTCGAGGATCTCGTCGTCGGTGGTCGCTTCCGGACCCGGTGCCAACTCCCGTGCCACCCATGGCTTCAGCGGCGTCTGCTCGGCGATGGTGCGGGCCAGGCGCACGCCGGCGAGCATGATGCGCTCGTCGTAGCCGTCCGGGTCGGTGAAGTAGCGCGGGTCGACCCGCGCACGATCGCGGAAGTCGCGGGTGCGCAGCCGGACCGTTCCCCTCGACCGGCCCTGAGTCACGTTGGGCGTCAAGCAGAATCCGTTGTCGGTGGTCGGGTAGCCGCGCCGCAGCGTATTCATGTCGAACGGCACGCTGCCGTAGTGCATCATCAGGTCGGGCTGGTTGGGCCCGTCGTCGATCGTCGTGAACAGCCCGATCTCCCACCACTGGGTGGAGCTGGTGACCATCGGCTGGGCCGCCTCCCAGAACACCAGTCCCTCGACGTGGTCGTCGAGGTTCGCGCCGACCCCCGGGGAGTCCACCCGCACCGGGATGCCCATCTCGCGCAGGTGTGCCGTCGGCCCGATGCCCGAGAGCATGAGCAGCTTCGGCGTGTCGATCGCGCCTGCGCACAGGATCACCTCGCGGCGGGCCGTGACCGCGTCGTAGCCGGTGAGGTCGGCGCGCTGGTAGCGCACTCCGGTCGCGGCCTTGCCATCGTCGAACAGCACCTCGGCGATCCAGCAGTCGGTGCGCACCTCGAGGTTGCGCCGGGTGCCGAGGATCGGGTGCAGATAGGCCCGGGAACTCGAGTTGCGCAGGCCGTCCTCGGAGGCGTTGATCTGGAACCATCCGGCGCCGTTGCGCACCGTCTCGCCGCGGTTGAACGCCACCGTCGGCAGACCCGCCAGCGCAGCGGCCTCGAGCACGGCCGAGCCGCAGGGGTCCCGCGGCGGTACGTCCCGCAGGCCCACCGTTTCGGTGAGACGAGTTAGCAGCGGCAGGATCTCGGCGGCGCTCCAGCCCGTCGCGCCCATCGCGGCCCAGTCGTCGAGCGCCTCGGCAGGCGGCCAGAACGCGATGCAGGAGTTGTGCGACGAGCACCCGCCGAGCACCTTCGCCCTGGCGTGGCGCATGAACGAATTGCCCCGCTCCTGGGGTTCGACCGGATAGTCCCAGTCGTATCCCGAGTCGAGCAGCCGCATCCAGTCGCTCAGCACCAGGATGCCGTCGTCGTCCACGTCCGACGGCCCGGCTTCGATCAGGCACACCGTCACCGACGGATCCTCGGACAGCCGGGCGGCCAGGGCGCAGCCTGCGGTGCCACCGCCTGCGATGACGTAGTCGAATTCAGCAGCGGGTTCGGTCGTGCCCTCAGGCATCCGGCAGTGCCTCGCTCTTCGTCGTGGCGGCATGCGACTCGAGGCAGCCGATGTGGTTGCGGCCCTTGAGGAAGTACCACAGCAGCCCGGCGCCGAGGATCACGCCGATGTAGACGAACGCGCCCCACGTGTTGTACCAGGGATCGCCGTAGACGGCCGAACGCGGCCAGGCGAGGTTGAGCGCCATGCCCACGCCCCACACCACCGCGACGACGTTGACCGGCAACCCCCAGCGGCCCATCGTGAAGTAGCCGCCTTCCTTGAGGTCCTTCGGCGGCCACTGCCCCTGCAGGCGCTTCTTGAGCAGCGGACCGGTCACCATCAGGTAGGCCAGGTAGATCATGATGATCGCGATCGACGTCAGCACCGTGAAGATCTTCGGTTGACCGATGTTGATGACCAGGATGATCACCGAGATGACGCCGATCGTCACGGCCGGGATGATCGGGGTCTGGGTCTTCGGGTGGACGGTGGCGAGTCGCTCACCGAACGGCAGGGCGTTGTCGCGCGCCATCGCGAACGTGAGCCGGATCGCCGCGGTGTGAACGGCCAACGTGCACACCGTCACCGCGATCACAATGCAAATCAGGAAGATGGTGCCGAGCGGGCCCCACATCACCTGCTCGACGATGTACTGCAGTCCGCCGGTGCTCTCGCCCAGCGCCGGATCCTCGAGGTTGGGTGCTGCCATCACGGCGAAGACCAGGATGCCGCCGCCGATCACGAACGAGGCCAGGATCGCGCGGAAGATGGCCTTGGGTGCGGTGCGCCGGGGTTCGACGGTCTCCTCGCCCAGTGAGCTCGCGGTGTCGAAGCCGTACATCACATAACCCGATGCCAGCGAGGCGATCAGGAACGCCGCCAGCCAACCGCCGCTTTCCCCCGCGCCGTAGCCGTTGCTGGAGAAGAAGACGTCCGGTCCGCGCTCCACGTTCACCGCGAGCAGGATGACGATCAGCACCGCGGCGATGAGTTCGATGAACACGCCTGCGCTGTTGATGCGGGACATCAGCTTCACGCCGAGGGCGTTGATGAGCGTGGTGAACGCGATCAGCACGGTGCCCAGCAGGACGGCGTTGGCGGCGTAGTCGTACTCACCGGTGCCGTCGCCGATGATCTGGAAGCCGCTCCACAGCCGCGGCAGGTTCAGCTGATAGGCCAGCGCGACGGCCGAGATCGTCACGATGGACGCGGTGAGCATCAGCCAGCCCGACATCCAGCCGACGAGCTTGCTGCCCAACTTCTTCGACCAGTTGTACACCGAACCCGCCACCGGGTACTTGGCCGCGAGTTCCATGAAGCACAGCGCGACGGCCATCTGCCCGACGAACACGATGGGCCACGACCACAGGTACGCCGGACCGGCGGTGCCAAAGCCAAAGTAGAAGAGCTGGAACGTGCCCGTCAGGATCGAGATGTAGCTGACGCCCGCGGCGAAGCTCGCGAACTTGCCGATGCTGCGGTCCAGCGACTCCCGATACCCGAAGTCCTCCATGCCACTGTCGGCATGAACACCCCCCGTCGCTCCGCTCGCCCCAGATGGCTGCTTGATCACCATGACGCGTCCTCCCCTAGCCCTTGAACCAGCCGGCGGGCGCCGGTGCCGTGTTGTGCCAGATGTGCTTGGTCTCCTGGTATTCGGCCAGACCGGACGGACCCAGTTCGCGCCCGTTGCCCGACTTGCCGTAGCCGCCCCACTCGGCGGCCGCGGTGTAATAGCCGAAGTCGTTGAGCCACACCGTGCCGTGCCGCAGGGCGCGCGCGACCCGCTGGCCCCGCGCCGGGTCGGAGGTCCGAACCCCGGCTGCCAGACCGTATTCCGTGTCGTTGCCCAGGCGTATGGCCTCGGCCTCGTCGGTGAACCGCTCCACGGTGAGGATCGGCCCAAAGGTCTCCTCCTGCACGATCCGCATCGACCGGTCGCAGTGGTCGAAGATGGTGGGCAGGTAGAAGCTGCCGTCGGCCAGTGCGGGGTCACTCGGTCGCGCGCCGCCGGTGATCAGCTTGGCGCCCTCCGAGATGCCGAGCTGCACATACGATTCGACCTTCGCCCGATGCTGCTCGGACACCAGCGGTCCGGTCTCGCTGGCGGGATCCATGCCGTCGCCCATGCGGATCGTCTCGGCCCGTGCGGCGAGTGCGCTGACGAAGTCGTCGGCGATCGACTCCTCGACGATCAGCCGCGTGCCCGCCGAACAGACCTGCCCCGAGTGCAGGAAGACGCCGGTGAGCACGTGGTCGACGGCGGCGTCCCAGTCCGAGTGCCCGGCGACGTCCGTCGCGACGTCGGCGAACACGATGTGAGGGTTCTTGCCGCCGAGTTCGACGGCGACCTTGGTGACGTTGTCGGCCGCGGCCCTCGAGATGGTGGCGCCCGTGGCCAACCCGCCGGTGAACGAGATGAAGTCGACGTCGGCCGAGGTCGTCAGCGCCTCGCCGAGCACTGCGCCGCTGCCCTGCACCAGGTTCACGACACCAGCGGGAACGCCCGCCTCCTCGACGAGGTGGGTGAACGCGATCGTGGACAGTGGGGTCACCTCGCTGGGCTTGGCGACCATCGTGCAGCCGGCGGCCAACGCGGGCGCCACCTTCCACGACATCTGCAGCAGGGGGTAGTTCCACGGGGCGATCAGCACGCACACGCCGATCGGCTCGCGCACGACGCGGCTGACGATCGCGGGATCACCGACGTCGACGAGGCGGTCGGCCGCGACGGCGATCAGCCTCGCGTAGTAGCGGAACACCGACGTGACGTCGTCGATGTCGATCCTGCTCTCCGCCAGCGTCTTTCCGGTGTCGCGGGTCTCCAGCAGCGACAGCTCTTCCTTGTCCCGCTGCAGCAGGTCGGCGATCCGGTCGAGCACGGCGGCGCGTTCGGCGACCGCCGTGTCGGGCCACGGCCCGTCGTCGAACGCGGCGCGGGCGGCCGCGATCGCGGCGGTGGCATCGTCGGGGGTCGCCTCGTCGACGACTGCGGCGATCGATCCGTCCGCCGGGTTGACGACGTCCCTGGTACCGCGGTCGGAGGCGTGGCACCACCGTCCCCCGATGTACAGGTCCGGTTCACCGTCCATGGGTCACCCCTTCTCGACGAGATGGGACATTACCCACTCGACGTGTTCCGCGCCGTGCGGTTGGGGTGAACGGATTTACTCGGCGGCGGGTTCGGGGGTCTCGGCCTCCGGGATCAGCGCTTCCAGCGCCGAGCCGGTGATGCGCCGGAAGGCGCGCCGCGGGCGGTTGGCGTCGAGTACGGCCACCTCCAGGGTGGACGCCCCGAGCGTGCGGGTCTCGGCGCCGTTGGCGGCGGCTGCGCCGGTGCGCAGGGCGTCCACCGCGATTCTGGCGGCCTCTTCCAGGGTGGAGTTCTCGGCGTAGGACTCGTTGAGCGCCGTCGCGATGGGCTCGGTGGTGCCACCCATGACCACGAAGTGCGGCTCGTCAGCGATCGACCCGTCGTACGTGATGCGGTACAGCTCAGGCGCTTTCGTCTCGCCGAAGTGGGCCACCTCCGCCACGCACAGCTCCACCTCGTACGGCTTGGCCTGTTCGGTGAAGATGGTGCCGAGCGTCTGTGCGTATACGTTGGCCAGCTGCCTGCCGGTCACGTCGCGCCGGTCGTAGGCGTAACCACGGGTGTCGGCGAACTGGATGCCACCTCGGCGCAGGTTGTCGAACTCGTTGAATCGGCCCACCGCGGCGAAGCCGACGCGGTCGTAGAGTTCGCTGACCTTCTGCAGTGACCGAGACGGGTTCTCGGCGACGAACAGCACGCCGCCGGAGTAGGCCAGCACGACGACGCTGCGCCCGCGGGAGATGCCCTTGCGCGCGAGTTCGCTGCGCTCCCGCATCGCCTGTTCGGGCGAGATGAAGTACGGGAAGCTCACAGGTCGACCTCTCCCGGGTGATTGGCCGAGTCGGGGCCGAACGTGTCGGCCCGCGAACGACTTTCGATGACCTCGCGTGCGAGTCGGGCGATGCGCTCCTCGGCGATCTCCTCCGCGCCGTCGGCGCCGATCACGACCGCGGTCGGGTAGATGCCCCGGACCAGGTCCGGCCCGCCGGTGGCCGAGTCGTCGTCGGCCGCATCGTAGAGCGCCTCCACGGCGACGCGCAGCGCCGATTCCGCGTCGGTGACCCGCGAGTACAGCTTCTTGATCGACGACTTGGCGAAGATCGAGCCCGAGCCGACCGACTGATAGCCTTCCACCTCGACGTTCCACCCACCCGCGGCGTCGAACGACACGATGCGGCCCGCCGCGGCAGGCTCCTTGTCGTCGAGGTCGAAGCCGACGAGCAGCGGCAGGGCGATGAAGCCCTGCAACGCGGCACCGAGGTTGCCGCGCACCATGATCGCGAGTCGGTTGACCTTGCCCGCGAACGTCAGCGGAACGCCTTCGAGCTTCTCGTAGTGCTCGAGTTCGACGGCGTACAACCGGGCGAACTCGACGGCGATGGCAGCGGTACCCGCGATGCCGGTGGCCGTGTAGTCGTCGGTCACGTAGACCTTCTGCACGTCGCGTCCGGCGATCATGTTGCCCTGCGTGGACCGGCGGTCACCGGCGATCAGCACGCCACCGGGGAACTTCAGCGCGACGATCGTGGTGCCGTGCGGCACCGCGTTCGTCGGCGACGGCGAGCCATCGGCCGGGCCCGAGGCAGGCAGCAAGTGCGGCGCCTGCCTACGCAGCAGTTCGGAGAACGACGATGAATCCACCTGTAGCGATGGCGCTCCGGGAAGCCCGGAGATCGAGGGGTTGATGGCTTGCCTGTCGCGATTCGACCAGGTCACTGGCCACCCTTTTGAACGTAGGCGCGCACGAAGTCCTCGGCGTTCTCCTCGAGGACGTCGTCGATCTCGTCGAGGAGGTCGTCGGTCTCCTCAGTCAGCTTCTCGCGACGCTCCTGGCCTGCTGACGTGCTGCCGGTGGCGTCGTCGTCATCGCCGCCACCACCACCGCGCTTGGTCTGCTCCTGAGCCACCGCTGCCTCCTGCGTCTTTGCGACGGACTCACAGCTGCCCGTCAGTCACACCACACTACCGGTCCCCTGCCACACGAGCCGGGATGGTGTGCCCGCTTAGTTCGTGAGTTGCTCGACGAGTTCCGCGGCGCTGTCCACCGAATCGAGCAACGCCCCGACGTGCGCCTTGCTTCCGCGCAGCGGCTCGAGCGTGGGAATCCGCACCAGCGAGTCGCCACCCAGGTCGAAGATCACCGAGTCCCAACTCGCGGCGGCGATGTCGGCGCCGAAGCGGCGCAGGCACTCACCGCGGAAGTACGCCCGGGTGTCGGTGGGCGGGTTGTCGACGGCGTCGATGACCTGCTGCTCGGTGACGAGCCGCTTCATCGACCCGCGGGCGACCAGCCGGTTGTAGAGCCCCTTGTCCAGTCGCACGTCGGAGTACTGCAGGTCGACGAGCTGCAGCCGGGGCGCCGACCACGCCAGGTTCTCGCGGCGGCGGAAGCCCTCGAGCAACCGCAGCTTGGCAGGCCAGTCCAGGATTTCGGCGCATTCCATCGGATCGCGTTCGAGCAGGTCGAGCACCTCTGCCCAGGTCTGCAGGACGTGGGATGCCCGCGGGTCCGGGTCCCGGGCGTCGACCAGCTTGGCCACCCGCTCCAGGTAGATGCGTTGCAGCGCCAGCGCCGTCAGCTCCCGGCCGTCGGCGAGTGCCACCGTGGCGCGCAGGGTGGGGTCGCGGCTGATGACGTGCACCGCGTGCACGGGCCGGGCCAACGCGAGGTCGGAGAGGTCGAGGCCGTGGGCGGGCCCCTCCTCGATGAGGTCGAGCACCAGGGAGGACGTGCCGACCTTGAGGTAGGTCGACGTCTCGGCCAGGTTGGCGTCACCGATGATCACGTGCAGCCGGCGGTACTTGTCGGCGTCGGCGTGCGGCTCGTCGCGGGTGTTGATGATGCCGCGCTTGAGCGTGGTCTCGAGTCCGACCTCGACCTCGATGTAGTCGGCGCGCTGGGTCAGCTGGAAGCCGGGCTCGTCACCGGCCGGGCCGATGCCGACCCGTCCCGAGCCGGTCACGATCTGGCGCGAAACCAGGAACGGCGTGAACCCCGAGATGATCGCCGAGAACGGCGTCTGGCGGGACATCAGGTAGTTCTCGTGGGTGCCGTACGAGGCGCCCTTGCCGTCGACGTTGTTCTTGTAGAGCTGCAGCTTGGCGGCCCCCGGCACGCTGGCGACGTGGCGCGCCGCGGCCTCCATGACCCGCTCCCCCGCCTTGTCCCAGATCACGGCGTCCATCGGGTCGGTGACCTCGGGCGCGGAGTACTCCGGGTGCGCGTGGTCGACGTAGAGCCGGGCCCCGTTGGTGAGGATCATGTTGGCCGCGCCGACCTCGTCGGCATCCACCACCGGAGGCGGTCCCGACGCCCTGCTCAGATCGAACCCGCGCGCGTCGCGCAGCGGCGATTCGACCTCGTAGTCCCACCTGGTGCGCTTGGCCCGCTGGATCCCGGCGGCGGCCGCATAGGCGAGCACGGCTTGCGTCGACGTCAGGATCGGGTTCGCGGTCGGATCGGACGGCGATGAGATGCCGTACTCGACCTCCGTCCCGATGATCCGTTGCATGCGTCAAGCCTAGGTGACGCTCGTTTCGACCGGTCGGCGCGTTGCCCGAGACCGAGCGGCACGGTCCGCTGCGACGGGCATCCCGACGGATGCATGTGTCCTACAACACATTCCGCAGCAGGCATGAATCAGTTCCTCAGCGTCCTCTCAGCGGTGGTCTGCCAACCTCGCCGCCAACGTCGAGTCGTGCAGAGGGAGAAATGAAGGCCATCAGTAGGAGTTTCGTCGCGCTCGTCGCCACCGTCGCGGCATTGTTCGCGAGCACCGGTACCGCTCACGCCGGGCTGACAACGAGTTGAGTCTCGTCGACGGCAAGGACCGCACGCTGACGATCCAGCAGTGGGACACGTTCCTCAACGGCGTGTTCCCGCTGGATCGCAACCGGCTCACCCGCGAGTGGTTCCACTCGGGCAAGGCCCGCTACGTCGTCGCAGGCCCCGGTGCCGAGGAGTTCGAGGGCACGCTGGAGCTGGGGTATCAGATCGGCTTCCCCTGGTCGCTGGGTGTCGGAATCAACTTCTCGTACACCACCCCGAACATCCTGTTGGACTCGGCCGACATCACCGGTCCGCCGTTCGGCCTCGACTCGGTCATCACCCCGAACCTGTTCCCCGGCGTCTCGATCAGTGCCGACCTGGGCAACGGCCCCGGCATCCAGGAGGTCGCCACGTTCTCGGTCGATGTCGCCGGACTTGACGGTTCCGTCGCGGTGTCCAACGCGCACGGCACTGTGACCGGTGCCGCCGGTGGCGTGCTGCTGCGTCCATTCGCCCGGCTGATCTCGAGCACCGGTGACAGCGTCACCACCTACGGCCAGCCCTGGAACATGAACTAGGGACGCCGCCGGGCGGGTGGTCGGCCGGGTGATGGCAGAATCCACGTCGCGATGAAGGTGCTTGTCGTCGAAGACGAACCCCTGTTGGCGTCCACCCTCGCCATCGGACTGCGGGCCGAGGGCTGCGTGGTCGTCGAGGCGGCCAACGGCGTCGACGGCCTGTGGCAGGCCGTGGAGAACGACTTCGACGTCATCGTCCTCGACATCATGCTGCCCGGCCTGAACGGCTACGAGGTGCTGCGGCGGATGCGGGCCAAGGACGTCTGGACACCGGTGTTGATGCTGACCGCCAAGGACGGCGAGTACGACCAGACCGACGCCTTCGACCTCGGCGCCGACGACTACATGACCAAGCCGTTCTCGTTCATCGTGCTGGTGGCGCGGCTGCGTGCGTTGGTCCGGCGTTCGGCACCCCAGCGACCCGCGATCCTCACCGCGGGATCGCTGACACTGGACCCGTCACGCCGGATGGTGCACCGGGACTCGACCCAGATTCCCCTGACGCCGCGCGAATACGGTCTGCTCGAGTTCCTGATGCGCAACAAGGACACCGTGGTCACCAAGACCGAGATCCTGCAGAACGTCTGGGACGCACACTACGAGGGCGCCGACAACGTCGTCGAGGTGTACGTCGGCTACGTCCGCCGCAAGATCGACATCCCGTTCGGCACCAACACGATTCAGACCATCCGCGGCGTCGGTTACCGTCTCGACTCCGGCGCCCACGTCAGCGGAAGCTGAAGGCTGACCGCGGTTCCCACGCCGTCGCGGTCCCCGATCGTCACCGTGCCGCCATGGGCAGCGACGATCTCACGGACGATCGCAAGCCCCAGGCCGGTGCCGCCCGCGGTGCGCGACCGGTCGGGGTCGAGCCGGACGAAGCGGTCGAAGACGCGGATCCGGTCGGCAGGCGGAATGCCCGAACCGTCGTCGCAGACCTCGACGAGCAGCCGGTCGGCTTCGGCGGTCACCGTGACGTCGATGCGCGAGTTGGCGTGTCGCGCCGCATTGTCGAGCAGATTGCGCACCGCCCGCGAGAGCGCGGCCGCATCCCCCGTCATGCGGGCGGGCGGGATGACCGAGCGCACCGTCAAGGTGGTGCGCCGGCGCAGGCGGTCGACCTCGGTGGCGACGACGTCGTCGAGGTCCACGTCGTCGCGCGCGACGGTCAGGCCGCGCTCGTCGGCACGGGCGAGTAGCAGCAGGTCGTCGATCAATGCCTTCATCCGCTGCGCCTCGGGAATCAGCGTGCCTGCGGCAAGTTCGGCGTCGAAGACCTCCGGGTGCGCGACGGCCACCTCCAGCGCCGAGATGATCGTCGTCAGCGGGCTGCGCAACTCGTGCGAAGCGTCTCCGACGAACCGCTGCTGTGCCGCGTGCCCCGCCTCGATGCGGGCGAGCATCTCGTTCATCGTGACGGCCAGTGCGGCGATCTCGTCGCGGCTGGCGGGCACCGGCACCCGGCCGGTCAGGTCGGAGGTACTGATGTCCGCTACGCGGGAACGGATCTCGTCGACCGACCGCATCGAGCGGCGCACCAGCAGGTAGGTCGCCAGCCCCGAGACACCGATGACGACGGGCGCGGCGAGCGCGAGCACGATGGCGACGTTGCGCACCGTCGAGACGATGGTGGCGCTGCCCTCGCCGACCAGGATCGTGTAGCGCCCCTCGGGTCCGTCGACGGTCTGCGCGCCGAAGCGGATGCGCCCGTAGGGCGAGCTGTCCCCGGGGATTCCGATCAGGAGCCCGGTGCCGACCTCGGAGATCGGCAGCAGCGGCGTCGTCGGGGCCGACGCCGAGTGCCGCACCACCGACCCGTCGGACGAGATGATCTGCACGGCCACGATCCGCTCGTCGGTGTCCAGCAGAGCGGGATCGACGGCGTCCGGTCCGGCGAACCGGACCTCCTCGGCGAGCGCTTCGACCCGCGACGCGGCGGCGCTGTCGACGCCGTAGAGCATCGTCTGGTACTGCACCGCGGCCAGACCCGCACCGGCGACGGCCAGGGCCACGAACACCATGGACGCCGCGACGAATGCCGAACGCGCCGAGATGCCCCAGTTCAACCCTCTCGCCATAGTCGGTCCAGTCCATCACAATTTCGACCGTGCCCGAAGCGCTGCAGATGCAGCAGATCCACGACTGGTTCCTGCATCGCGGTCTGCCACTGGTGCTGACGCGGCGGGTGCGGTCGCGCGATCTGATCAAGCGCTCGGCACCGATGGTCAGCGGCGTCGGGGCGTTGACGGCGGTGACGATGCTGCTGGCGGAGGTGACCGGCGACGCCCCGGACTATGGGTACGCGCTGCGGCTCGGCATCATCGCCGCACTGCTCGTCGCGGCCCCGTTCGCGCTGCACCTGCTGCACCGGATGGACACCCGGCTCAGAGATGCCGGCCGACGGAGCGCCGCGACGCTGGTGATCACGCTCTCGTCGTGGTCATGCCGATCACGGTCAGCGGCTGGACCGCGGAGGCGGCGGCCGAGGCGCCGGCGTTCATCGCGATCACGCTGCTGGCGATCTGGTTGACCTATCTGGGATTCGGCGCGATCGCCGCGTGGGCCTTCCGGTTCGCGTGGGTGCAACTGGGAGCCCTTGGCACCCTGATGAGCCGGGCGCTGCCGCTGCTGATGCTGACCGTCGTCGTGTACTTCACCGGCGAGCTGTGGCAGTTGGCCGCACGGATGACGCGCCAACGTCTGTGGGAGGTCATCGGATTCCTCGCGCTGGTGGCGCTGGCGTTCATGGTGACCACCATCCGCGACGAGGTACGGGCGCTGCGCGAGGACCGCGCCGAGCAGACCGACACCGCCCAATTGCTCGCCGACACTCCGCTGTCCGGCCATCCCGATCCGGGGGTACGCCTGCCGCTGTCCCGCGGCGAACAGGTCAACGTCGTCGCGGTGATGGTGGTGTCCCAGGCCATTCAGGTGGTGTTCTTCACCGCCGGGCTGTTCTTGTTCTACCTCGCACTGGGGACCATCGCCATACCCGACGAGGTGGCCGTGCTGTGGTCGGCGGAGGAGTACTGCGCGGTCGGCGAACCACCGTGCGCGGGAACGTGGTTCGGCGTCCACGTTCCCGTGCCACAGACGGTGGTGCACATGTCGCTACTCGTCGGGGTGCTGTCCGGCCTCTACTTCACCGTGAGCACCAGCGTCGACCCGCTGTACCGCCAGCGGTTCTTCGACCCGTTGATCGCGGACGTGGCGGTGAGCCTCGCCGGGCGCGACGTGTACCTCGCACTCGAGAGGACCTAGCGGCAGCCGCTAGAGGTATTGGCCCAGGTTCGATTCGGTGTCGATGGCCCGCGACGCGCTCGACGACTTGCCTGTGACGAGCGTGCGGATGTAGACGATCCGCTCGCCCTTCTTGCCCGAGATCCGTGCCCAGTCATCCGGATTGGTGGTGTTGGGCAGGTCCTCGTTCTCGGCGAACTCGTCGACGATCGAGTCCAGCAGGTGCTGGATGCGCAGGCCGTGCTGACCGCTCTCCAGCACCGACTTGATCGCGAACTTCTTGGCCTTGTCGACCACGTTCTGGATCATCGCCCCGGAGTTGAAGTCCTTGAAGTACATGACTTCCTTGTCACCGTTGGCGTAGGTGACCTCCAGGAACCTGTTCTCGTCGACCTCGGCGTACATCCGGTCGACGACCTTCTCGATCATCGTCTTGACCGTCAACGCCCGGTCGCCGTTGAACTCGGCGAGGTCGTCGGCGTGCACGGGGAGGTTCTCGGTCAGGTACTTGCTGAAGATGTCCTGTGCCGCTTCGGCATCCGGGCGCTCGATCTTGATCTTGACGTCCAGGCGGCCGGGCCGCAGGATCGCCGGGTCGATCATGTCCTCGCGGTTGGACGCGCCGATCACGATGACGTTCTCCAGGCCCTCGACACCGTCGATCTCGGACAGCAGCTGAGGCACGACCGTGGTCTCCACGTCGGAGCTGACGCCGGTGCCGCGGGTGCGGAAGATCGAGTCCATCTCGTCGAAGAACACGATCACCGGGGTGCCCTCGGACGCCTTCTCGCGAGCCCGCTGGAAGATCATGCGGATGTGCCGCTCGGTCTCGCCGACGAACTTGTTGAGCAACTCGGGGCCCTTGATGTTGAGGAAGTACGACTTCGCCTCGCGAGAGTCCTCGCCGCGCAGCTCCGCCATCTTCTTCGCCAGCGAGTTCGCGACCGCCTTGGCGATCAGCGTCTTGCCGCAGCCGGGCGGGCCGTAGAGCAGCACGCCCTTCGGCGGACGCAGTGAGTACTCGCGGTAGAGGTCCTTGTGCAGGAACGGCAGTTCGACGGCATCGCGGATCTGCTCGATCTGCCGGGTCAGGCCACCGATGTCCTCGTAGCTGACGTCCGGCACCTCCTCCAGCACGAGATCCTCGACCTCGGCCTTGGGCACGCGCTCGAACGCGTAGCCGGCCTTGGTGTCGACGAGCAGCGAGTCGCCCGGGCGGAGCTTGCGCGGCCGGGAGTCGTCGTTGGGTTCGTCGTCGGCCAGCGGTGCGCCCTCGGTGAGGAACTCCGCGGCGACCAGCGGCTCGGCGAGCCACACGATGCGCTCCTCGTCGGCGTGGCCGACGACGAGGGCACGGTGCCCGTCGGAGAGGACCTCGCGCAGCGTGCTGATCTCGCCGACCGACTCGAACGAACCGGCCTCGACGACGGTCAGCGCCTCGTTGAGGCGAACGGTCTGGCCCTGCTTGAGTTCGGCGGTGTCGATGTTCGGTGAGCAGGTGAGGCGCATCTTGCGACCAGAGGTGAACACGTCGACCGTGTCGTCCTCGTGTGTGGCCAGCAGGACTCCGTAGCCGCTCGGCGGCTGCCCGAGCCGGTCGACTTCCTCGCGCAGCGCGAGCAACTGCTGCCGCGCCTCCTTGAGGGTGTCCATCAGCTTCGCGTTGCGTGCCGCGAGCGAATCGATCCTGGCTTCCAGTTGGTGGACGTCTCGCGGGCTCCGCGACCCGGCGGGCGCACCGGCGACCTGCGCGAGTTGATCGCGCAGCACCGCCGCCTCCCGACGGAGTTCCTCCAACTCAGCAGCTTCGTTGCTGGACATGGAAGCAGTGAAGTCTTCTGGGCTGGCTCCCGAACGCTCCGACTCACTCATGATTGCGCTCCTCCCCGCACCCGAACTTTGGTGCAGTAACGACTTCAACGCTACCGGCGATTCAGTCTTCGTGTGCGGTGTAGTAATTCGACACACCAGGCACGCTGATAACCTCTGATGAAGTTGGCCCGAATGAAAGGACCGTCGTGACCCTGAAAACCCTCGTTACCGGCATGACCGCAGCTGTTGTGGTTGCCGCAGCCGCGGGTGGTGTGACGTCGATTGCTTCGAGCGCGTCGTCCGCCGCGCCCGCGATCACGCCGGTCGTCTGGGACCTGCCGATGCCGCAGGCTCCCGCCCCCGACCTGCAGGCACCCCTGGTGCAGACCCTCAACGGTCTCGTCGGACCCGGCTCGTTCTCCAGCAAGGAGTCCTACATCGAGGGCGGCCTGGGCCGCGTGGAGACCCGGCTGGCCGACACCAAGTACCGCGATGCCGCAGCCAAGGGCTACTTCCCGTTGAACTTCGTGATCGCGAACGTGGACCAGAACGGCCCGGTCGCCACCGCGTTCGTCACCGCCACCGCCGCCAACGGGGCCACCGCCTCGCAGCCGGTCACCTTCGTGAACGGGCCCAGCCCCACCGGCTGGCAGCTCTCCAAGCAGTCGGCGCTGGCCCTTCTGTCGTCCGTGGGCTGACCCTCACGGTGCGCCGCACCCTCGTAGCAGTCCCGAGCGCCGTCACCATATTGGTGGCGGCGTTCGGGCTGTCCGGGTGTGGTGCCGACCGCGCCGAACCCTCTGCGCCGCGCATGCAACCCGCCACGACCGCCGCCCCCGCGGCTGCCCCGCTGCCTGCCACGGACGCCCTGACCGCCGTCCTGTACCAACTGGCCGACCCTTCGGTTCCCGCTGAGCAGAAGACCGGCCTCCTGCAGTACGGCTCGGTGGACGACGAACCGGCCCTGGTCAACTTCGGCCAAGCGCTCGCCGCCAATGGTTACGCCCCGCTGACGGTCGCCGCGACCGACGTGGCGTGGGCGCCGCGGCCCGGCAACGTCACCGCTACCCTGACGCTGACCGGATCCGACCCGGCTCTGCGACCGTTCACCTACCCGATGGAGTTCACCCCGTTCCGCGGCGGGTGGCAGATCACCCGGCGCAGTGCCGAACAACTCCTTCCCCTGCTGCGCCCCGCCGGGCAGCCGACTCCGCCGCGCTGACCGACGTGTGGATCGGCTGGCTCGAATTCGACGTTCTGCTCGGTGACGTGCACTCCCTCAAGGAGAAGCGTTCGGTGGTGCGGCCGGTGATCGCCGAACTCCGGCGGCGGTTCTCGGTCACGGCCGCCGAGACGGGCGACCTCGATCTGCACCGTCGCGCGGGCATCGGCGTGGCCGTCGTGGCGGCCGACCGCGCCCACGTCGTCGACGTGCTCGACAAGGCCGAGCGTCTGGTCGCGATGCGCCCCGAGATCGAACTGCTGTCCACGCGACGGGGTCTGCGCCGCAGCACCGACGACTGAGCGCTGCCTGCTAGAGGTGGCGCTTGCGCCGTAGCGGCGTGGGAGTGACCGCGCCGGGGGCCAACTTGCGGGCGCTGATCAGGAATGCGGTGTGGCCGCGCATCGAGTGCTGGGGTCGCACGGCGAGGCCGACGACGTCCCAGCCCCGCTGCAGGCTCTCCCAAGCTCGCGGCTCGGTCCAGCACTGCTGTTCGCGCAGTGCCTCGACGGTGCGGGACAGCTGGGTCACCGTCGCGACGTAGACCATGAGGACCCCGCCGGGGATGAGCGCCCTGCCGACGGCCTCGAGCACCTCCCATGGCGCCAGCATGTCGAGCACCACCCGGTCGACCTCCCCGCCGTCGTAGTCGGCGAGGTCGGCGACGCGCAGGTCCCAGTTCGGTGGCCGCTCGCCGAAGAACGTCTCGACGTTGCGCACCGCGGTCGGGGCGTGGTCGTCGCGGATCTCGTAGGAGGTGACGGTGCCCTGCGGCCCGACGGCGCGCAGCAGCGAGCAGGTCAACGCACCCGAGCCGGCGCCTGCCTCGAGGACGCGGGCGCCCGGGAAGACGTCGCCCTCGTGGACGATCTGCGCAGCGTCCTTCGGGTAGATCACCTGGGCACCGCGCGGCATCGACAGCACGTAGTCGATCAGCAGCGGGCGCAGGACGAGGAACGAGTCGCCGTTGGTGGACTTCACGACGCTGCCCTCGGGCTGATCGATGACGTTGTCGTGCGCGATCGCACCGCGATGGGTGTGGAACTCGTCGCCCGGCTTGAGGACCATCGTGTAGTGGCGTCCCTTGGCGTCGGTCAGCTGTACGCGATCTCCTACGACGAACGGACCGGTGCGGTTCACAGCGGTTCAGCCTGCCACCGGGCGCGCCGGAGCCGGTGCCCGGGGTTGTCCGACCCCGGTCATAGGCTGGTCTGGTGACCGATCAGCTGCAGGGGCGTGCCGCCGAGCCGCCGCGTCGCCCTGCCCTGTCGCCGTCACGGGCCAGCGACTTCAAGCAGTGCCCGCTGCTGTACCGGTTCCGCGCGATCGACCGCCTGCCCGAGCCGTCGTCGCCCGCCCAGGTTCGCGGCACGCTGGTGCACGCCGCACTCGAGCAGCTGTACTCGCTGCCCGCCGCGGACCGTGGGCCCGCCACCGCGATGTCGTTGATCGAGCCCGCGTGGGAGCGGGTGGCAGTCGAACGTCCCGACTTCGCGGCGGAGTTCGCACCGGAACTGCGGGCCGAGATGCTCGAGCAGGCCGGGAAACTGCTGTCGGGGTACTACCGGCTCGAGGATCCGACGCGGTTCGACCCGCAGAGCTGCGAGCAGCGCGTCGAGGTCGAACTCGCCGACGGCACGCTGCTGCGCGGCTTCGTCGACCGGATCGACGTCGCCCCGACCGGCGAGATGCGGGTGGTGGACTACAAGACCGGGAAGGCGCCCCCGGCGGCCCGTGCGCTCGCCGAGGCCAAGGCGATGTTCCAGATGAAGTTCTATGCCGTTGCGCTGCTGCGCTCCCGCGACGTGTTGCCTGCCCGGCTGCGGCTCATCTACCTCGCCGACGGCCAGGTGCTGGACTACAGCCCCGATCTCGATGAACTGATCAGGTTCGAGAAGACGCTGATGGCGATGTGGCGCGCCATTCAGGCGGCCGGACAGACCGGTGACTTCAGGCCCATGCCGTCGCGGATGTGCGACTGGTGCGCTCACCACGAGCACTGCCCCGTCTTCGGTGGCACACCGCCGCCCTACCCCGGCTGGCCCCAGGTGACGGAGCCCGCCGCGTGATCGATCCGCACTACCGTCGACTGCCCGACGGCGGTGACTTCCACGTGTTCGAGTCGACGATGGGTACGGCGAGCAACTGGGACCCGACGATCCAGCACGGGTCGCCACCGTTGGCGTTGATGACGAAGGCGATCGAGGAACTCGGGACCGGCGGGGGTCTGCGGGTGGGTCGGTTGACCCTCGACATCCTCGGAGCCATTCCGGTTGCGCCCGTGAAGGTTCGGGCCTGGGTGGACCGTCCCGGCAAGCGCATCTCGCTGGTGATGGCGGAGATGCTGGCCGTCCGGCCCGACGGCGCGGAACGCGCCGTGGGACGCGTGAGCGCGTGGCTGCTGGCGCCCAGCGACACCGCCGACGCGGCCACCGACCGTTATCCCGCCCTGGTCGAGGGCGAGGAGGTGCCCAACTCGCACGCCTGGCTGGGAGCGCCCGGTTATCTGGAGACGGTCAGTTGGCGCAAGCAGGCCACCGCCGACGGGGACGCCGCCGTGGTGTGGATGAGCCCGCTGGGCCACCTGGTCGACGAGGATCCCCTGACCGATCTGCAGCGGTTGGCGATGGTCGTCGACTCCGCGAATGGCGTAGGTGCCGCGATCGACCCGGACGAGTTCGTGTTCATGAACACCGACACGACGGTGCACCTGCACCGTTCGCCGCGCGGCAACGACTTCGCGCTGCGGTCGCGCGGTTCCATCGGCCCGGACGGCATCGGCGTGACCACCGCCGAGATCTTCGACCGGCACGGCTTCATCGGCACGTCGGCGCAGACGCTGCTCGTACAGCGTCGGTGATGCCCACGGTCTCGGTGCGCGAGATCCTGCTCGACCAGTTCGAGCTGGTGTGGGCGTTGACCGAACTACACCTCACGGCGCTGAGCGAAGACGACTTCGGGTGGCCGCCGAGCGACCACCGTCGCCTGGTTGACGTGGCAGATGCTCTGGTACTGGACGACGGCGCTGGCGCGATTGGAGCAGCGAGATCCTCCGGACCGCCACGACGTGACGTGGCCGGGCTCCGGCATGGCGGCGATCGCCGCTCTGCGCGACCTGTGCACCCGATGGCGGACCGCGCTCACCGCACTCGACGACGAGGATCTGGCTCGACCGTCGGCATTTCCGTGGCCGGCTGACGCCGGTCGCACGGTGGCGCACATGACGGCCTGGCTCAACGTCGAACTCGCGAAGAACGCCGCAGAGATCGGCCAGATCCGGATGATCCGCGCCACCACGGGCTAGGTATATGCGCTTGCATCTATATAGCTCTCGTGCGATATTCAGGGGGTGGACGTATTCGAGGCGGTCGCCGATCCGGGCAGGCGCGCACTGCTCGACGCGCTGACGGCGGGTGAACGAACGGCCGGCGAACTGGTCGACGTACTGCCCGGTCTGGCGCAGCCCACCGTGTCACGGCATCTGCGGGTGCTCCGCGAGGTCGGGCTGGTGGAGGTGCGGCCCGACGCGCAGCGCCGGATCTACGCCCTGCGTGCGGACGGCCTGACGGAGATGGACCAGTGGATCTCCCGGCACCGGCAGTACTGGGCCGATCACCTCGATGCCTTGGAACGCCACCTCGATACGACGTTCGGAGACCAACCATGACCGATCCCGAGGGACGACTCACCGTCGACGGCGACCGCGCCGTCCTCGTATTCGAGCGACGGCTCGCACACCCTCCCGAAGCCGTGTGGGCCGCCCTGACCGAACCGGTGCACCGCGACCGCTGGATGGGCCGCTCGGCGGTCGACGGCCGCGCCGGCGGCACCATCGAAACGGTGGCATCCGGCCCGGCGCTGCCGCCGGACGTCAAGCGGATGACGGGCCGGATCCTGGTCTGGGACCCGCCGCACGTGTTCGAGCACGAATGGAATCAGGTGATCGTCGAACCCGGCGTCGTGCGGTACGAGCTGACACCGGACGGGGACGGCACCCTGCTGACCTTCACGCACCGGGGCCTCGGCATCCCGAACGCCAACGGTTTCCGCCCCGGCACCCAGGCCTTCCTCGACCGGCTCGAGGCACACCTCGACGGCAGACCGCTACCCAACTGGGCCGACCGGTACCAGGACATCGCAGGCGTATCACCGCTTCCCTGAGGAGGATTCATGACCAACGACGTCGAGCTGCCGCGCGTGGCGGTATGCCACTACTCGGGATTCGGCCACACCGCCACGCTCGCCGCGGCGGTCGCAGCGGGCGCAAAGTCGGGCGGAGCGGAGGTGACGTCGATCGCCGTCGCCGACATCACCGACCCGGACTGAGAGCTGCTCGACGCCGCCGACGCCATCGTGTTCGGGAGCGCCACCTACATGGGCAACGTGGCCGCGGGGTTTCAGACGTTCGCGGAGCGGACCGGTCAACGGTGCGCGCTCGGCACGTGGCGCGACAAGGTGGCCGCGGGCTTCGTCAACTCCGGTGCCAAGAGCGGTGACAAGCTCACCGCGCTGGTGTCGCTGGCGGTCTTCGCCGCACAGCACCACATGCACTGGGTGAATCTCGGGCTGGGCCCTGGGTGGAACAGTGCGGCAGGCAGCGAGCACGACCTCAACCGGTTGGGGTTCTGGCTCGGTGCCGGATCGCAGACCGACGTGGACGCCGACCCCGAGCAGGTGCACCCCGCCGACCTGCGCACGTGCGAGCACCTCGGCCACCGCGTCGCCGTCGTGACGCGGCAGCTGATCGCCGGACGCGTTGCGGGCCAAGCTACTTCAGCGGCTTGAGATCCTGCAGCATCGTCGGCACCAGCTCGCCCACCGTCGGGTGGATGTGCATGGTGCGGGAGATCGCGGTGTAGGGCAGCTTGGCGGTCATCACGTCGAGGATGTCCTGGATCACCTCGTCGCCACCCACACCGAGGATCGCGGCGCCGAGGATCTGCTCGGTCTCCGCGTCCACGACCACCTTCATGAAGCCCTGAGTCTCGCCCTTCTCCACGGCACGACCGACGCGTGTCATCGGACGCTTGCCCACCAACGCCTTTCGCCCCGTCTTGCGTACCTCGTCGACCGACATGCCCGCCCGGCCGAGTGGCGGATCGGTGTAGAGCGCGTAGGTAGTGATCCGGTCGCTCACCCGCCGCGGGTCGTCGTCGAACAGGTTGGCCGCGACGATCTCGAAGTCGTTGTAGGACGTGTGGGTGAAGGCACCCTTGCCGTTGCAGTCCCCCATCGCCCAGATGCCGTCGACGCTCGTGCGCAACTGGTCATCGGTCTCGACGTAGCCGTGGGCGTCGGTGGTCACACCGGCGGCGTCGAGGCCGAGGTCGTCGGTATTCGGCTTGCGGCCGGTCGCCACCAGCAGGTGCGTTCCCGACACCGGCTCGGCCCCGTCGCGGGTGTAGAGATCGAAGCCACCGGATCCGTTGTCGTGCTTCTCGACTCGCATCTCGGTCGCGTCGAGGTGGACGTCGATGCCCTCGGCCTCGAGGATCTCCTTGATCGCGGCGGACACGTCTTCGTCCTCGCGGGCCGTCAGCCGTGACCCGCGCTCCACGACGGTCACCCGGGCGCCGAAACGCCGGTACATCTGCGCGAACTCGAGCGCGATGTAACTGCCGCCGATGACCACCAGGTGTTCTGGCAGCTCGTCGAGGTCGAGGATTCCGACGTTGGTGAGGTAGTCGACGTCGTCGAGCCCGGGGATCGGTGGCACGGTGGCGCGCCCGCCGACGTTGAGGAAGATCTTGGGAGCGGTGAGCAACTCGTCGCCGACGCGGATGGTGTTCGGCCCCTCGAAGCGGGCGTGGCCGCGGATCAGGGTGCACCCGTCCATCCCGTCGAGCCAGGACTCCAGGCCGGAGCGGTCGTCGAGCATGATCCGGTCCTTGCGTGCCTTCACCTTCGCCATGTCGACCGTGACGTCACCGGTACCGACACCGAAATCCGAGCCACGCCTGGCGATGTGGGCCGCGTGCGCGCTCGCCACCAGCGTCTTGGTCGGTATGCAACCGTAGTTGACGCAGGTTCCGCCGACGAGCTTGCGCTCGATGACCGCCACCGTCTGCCCGGCGTCGGTGAATCGGCCTGCGAGCGGCGGGCCCGCCTGCCCGGCGCCGATGACGATCGCGTCGAATTCGCGTGGCATGTCGGCCATCACAGCGTCGCGACGAGGGCGGCCACGGCGAAACCACCGACCACGGCGATGACGTCCTCGGTGGCTGCGATGGGCAGGTCGCGTCCGCCGTTCTTGGCCACCAGCGCACGGCGGGCGTGGAATCCGCCCAGTGTGCCCAGCACCGCGCCGACCATGCCTGCGCCCAGCGCACTGAACGTGTGGTGGAACCCGGCGCCGATGACGGCGCCCGCGAAGGCGCCGGTGAGCAACCGGGCGATGAACTGCGGCGGAACCGTTCGGGGTGGCGTCTTCGGCAGTTGGTCGGTGATCAACTCGACGACTAGCAGGATCGTGAGCACCGTGACCGTGATGGGGTGAGCCATCCATTCGGCCCAGGTGCCCTCGACGGGGAGCCAGCCCAGCATGGCCCCCCACGCAACCGCGGCGGGAGGCGTCAGCGCCCGAAGCCCCGCGACGACACCAATCAGAACAGCGAGAAGCAGGACGAGCGCGTGCGTCATGAGCAGGACGCTAACACGTCAAAAGCGACAGAACCGGATGTCGGAGGCGAGGATGGCCTTGGCGCCGATGGCCGCGAGTTCGTCCATGATCGCGTTGACGTCGCGGCGCGGCACCAACGCCCGGACCGCAGCCCAGTCGGGATCGGCCAGCGGTGCGATCGTGGGCGATTCGAGACCGGGTGTCACGGCGGTGGCGCGCTCCAGAACGGTACGCGGGCAGTCGTAGTCGAGCATCAGGTACTGCTGGCCGAACACCACGCCCTGCACGCGCGCGGTGAGTTGTGCGCGCGCCGCGGCGGTGCCCGGGTCGGGGTCGGAACTCTCGATCAGCACGGCCTCGGAATCGCACAGCGAGTCGCCGAACGCGACCAGGTCGTGCAGGCCCAGCGTGCGGCCGGAGCCGACGACGTCGGCGATCACGTCGGCCACGCCGAGCTGGACCGAGATCTCCACCGCTCCGTCGAGCCGGATGACCGTGGCGTCGATCCCCCTGTCCGACAGGTCCTTTTGGACGAGGTTCGGGAACGACGTCGCGATGCGCGTGCCCGCGAGGTCCTCGACGGTCCAGTCCCGGCCGATCGGGCCCGCGTAGCGGAAGGTGGAGTTCCCGAAGCCCAGCGCGAGCCGCTCGGAGACCGTTGCCCCGGAGTCGGCGGCCAGATCGCGGCCGGTGATGCCGAGGTCCAGCTGGCCCGACCCGACGTAGATCGCGATGTCCTTGGGACGCAGGAAGAAGAACTCGACGTTGTTGACGCGGTCGATGACGGTCAGGTCCTTGGCGTCCCGGCGGCGGCGGTAGCCGGCCTCGGACAGGATCTCGGCGGCGGACTCGCTCAGCGCGCCCTTGTTGGGGACGGCGACGCGCAACAGGTTCGCAGGTGTTTCGTTCGCCGATGAGCCGCTTGCGCGAAGAGAGTCGTTCACAGCTTCGCGTACACGTCGTCGAGGGTGAGGCCCCGCTTGATCATCAGCACCTGAGTCCAGTACAGGAGCTGGCTGATCTCCTCGGCGAGCGCCTCGTCACCCTCGTGCTCGGCGGCCAGCCAGACCTCGCCTGCCTCCTCGAGGATCTTCTTCCCGAGCCCGTGCACGCCGTCGTCGAGCGCGGCGACGGTCCCACTGCCCTCGGGGCGGGTGCGCGCACGCTCGCTCAGTTCGGCGAACAGGGCATCGAAGGTCTTCACGGCAGGCGATTGTTCCACGCCGCCGACCGGGCCGTCACGGCGGTTTCCCTTCACCGCCGTGACGAGTGAATCCGGATCAGGGGTTGGTGGCGGTCTTCGGGGTCGCGATGATCTGCCCGTGCATGTCCTCGAGGTCCATTCCCTTGGTCTCCATGACCCAGCGCCACACGAACAGACCCGACAGCACCGCGCACAGCCCGTAGAACCCGTAGGCCAGGCCGAGGTGCTCGCGCAGACCGGGGAAGGTGACGGTGATCAGCCAGTTGGCTGCCCACTGTCCCGCGGCGGCGAGGCCCAGCGCTGCGGCGCGGATGCGGTTGGGGAACATCTCGCCCAGCAGCACCCAGACCACCGGCCCCCATGACATGCCGAAGGAGACGACGAAGAGGTTGGCTGCGATCAGCGCGATCACGCCCGACGCTCCCGGCAGGCTCGGGTTGCCGTCGGCTCCGACGGTGGCGTTGGCAAAGATCACCGACATCGTGATGAGCGTGATCGCCATGCCCGTCGAACCGATGAGCAGCAGCGGCTTGCGGCCGATCTTGTCGATCAGCGCGATGGCGATGAGGGTGGTGAGGACGTTGATCACCGAGGTGATCACGGTGTAGATCGCCGACTCGTCGGCGCTGAAACCGACGGCCTGCCACAGCACGTTCGAGTAGTAGAAGATCACGTTGATGCCGACGAACTGCTGGAAGACCGACAGTCCGAGGCCCACCCAGACGATGCCGTAGATGCCGCCGGTGGGCTTGCGCATGTCGCGCCACGACGGCTTGTCCTCGCGCTCCAAGGTGTCCCGGATGCGGGTGATGGTGATCTCGAGATTCTTCTTGCCGAGCAGCGTGCTCAGGACCCTGCGGGCCTCGGGGATCTGGTGGCTCGCAACGAGATAGCGCGGCGATTCGGGGATGGTGAAGGCCAGCGCGCCGTACAGCACCGCGGGCACCGCCATCACCAGGAACATCCACCGCCAGGCGTCGAGCCCGAACCACAGCGGTTCGTTGGGCCCGCCTGCAAGCCACTGCAGCAGGTAGTTGACGGCGAACGACAGGAAGATGCCGGAGACGATCGCGAGTTGCTGCAGCGATCCGAGTCGGCCTCGGATGCCGGGCGGCGAGGTCTCGGCGATGTACGCGGGAGCGATGACCGACGCCACGCCGACCCCGATGCCGCCGACGATGCGGAAGAGCACCACCGTCCACACCTCGTGGGCGAAACCGGTTCCGAACGCGCTGACGAGGAACAGCACCGCGGCGATCTTCATCACCGCGATGCGGCCGATCTTGTCCGCGATGCGACCTGCCGTCATCGCACCGGCGGCGGCGCCGAGGAGTGCGGATGCGACTGCGAAGCCGAGTTCGGCGTTGCCGATCCCGAAGTCCTCCTGGATCGAGTCGACCGCTCCGTTGATGACGGCGCTGTCATAGCCGAAGAGCAGGCCACCGAGCGCGGCGACCGAGGCGATCCGGACTGCGGTGCGGCCGGAGGAGAAGTCCTCGTCGGTGATCGCCGACGCCGAATCGTCGACGGGCGGACCTTGACCAGCCATGAGGAGTCCTTTCGCTGCGCTGCGGAGACGTGGACCCCATTCAAGCACTCGCGCGCCCCCGCATTGCGTGTTCCGGGAATCGTCCGCGCGCCTCGCGCGATGATCAGATACTCCTCGCCTCAACGGCTTTGCCGCTGGGCATGGGTTGCCAAGTGAGACCCCAGGATGGGGGTAGCCAAAGGACCCTCAGGCGCGCGGCAGCGCTTCGGCCCTCGGGTCGAGGTCGGCGTGGATGGCACGCAGGTCCGCCACGCCCAGTCCGGCCAGGCTCCCGACGTGTCTGCGCCGTGGACTCTCGGGCACCTCGACGTCGCTGGGTACCACCGCCACCACGCAGCCGGCCGCCTCGGCGGCCATGGTTCCGGTCACCGAGTCCTCGACCGCCAGGCACTGGCCGGGTTCGAGGCCGAGCATGTCCGCAGCGCGCAGGTAGATGTCGGGTGCGGGCTTGCCGCTCGGCACTTCATCACCGCAGACCGTCGCCGAGAAGTAGTGCCGCCCAATGCTTTCCAGCGCCTGCTCGGTGAGGTCGCGGCGGGTGTTGGTCACCAACGCCATAGGCACGCCCTCGCCCGCCAGCGCGTCGAGGAGTTCGCGGGCACCGGGCTGCCACGGCAGACCCGCCGCGAACAGTTGCCCGGTGTACTCGTGCAGCCAGTCGATCTCTCGGGCCGTCGACTCGGCGTCGGCGACCACGCCGAGGTCGGCGTAGACGATCGCCATCACGTTCTCGGCCGACCCACCGACGGTGCTCTCGCGGACCTCGGCGCTCATCTCGCCACCGCGGCGGCGGTACAGCTCCTGCAGCGCGACGTCCCAGAGCTTCTCGGAGTCGACGAGGGTGCCGTCCATGTCCCACAGCACCGCGCGCATGCCGCCCATTGTGTCATCGCAGGGCGGTGTCATCCCAATCCCGTTGCGGGCGTCACACGTTGACCCGCTCAGTCCTCCGGGTTGTAGCCGAGGTTGGGCGCGAGCCAGCGCTCGGCCTCCTTCAGCGTCCAGCCCTTGCGCTTCGCGTAGTCGGCCACCTGGTCCTGACTGATGCGGCCGACCACGAAGTACTGCGACTGCGGGTGCGAGAAGTACCAGCCGCTGACGGCGGCTCCGGGCCACATCGCCATCGACTCGGTCAGCTCGATGCCGGTGCGCTCCTTGACGTCCATCAGGTCCCAGAGCGTCGCCTTCTCGGTGTGCTCCGGGCAGGCCGGGTAGCCCGGGGCCGGCCGGATTCCCACGTACTTCTCGCCGATCAGGTCCTCGTTGTCGAGTTGCTCGTCGGGCTGAAACCCCCAGAACTCCTTGCGGACCCGCTGGTGCATCCGCTCGGCGAACGCCTCGGCCAGCCGGTCGGCGAGCGACTCGAGCAGGATCGCGTTGTAGTCGTCGTTGGCCGCCTTGAACTCGTCGATCTTGTCGCGGATGCCCAGCCCCGTGGTGACGGCGAACGCACCGACGTAGTCCTGGAGGCCCGTTTCCTTGGGGGCGATGAAGTCGCCGAGTGACCGGTTCGGGATGCCATCCCGATGCTCGCCCTGCTGGCGCAGGTTGTGCAGCCTCGTCAGCACCTCGGTGCGGCTCTCGTCGGTGTAGACCTCGATGTCTTCCCCGTTACCCGAGCCGACCGCGTTGGCCGGGAAGAAGCCGATCACCCCGTTGGCGGTCAGCCACTTCTCCTTGATCAGGGTGTCGAGCATCTCCTGCGCGTCGTCGTACAGCTTGCGCGCCGTCTCGCCGGAGACCGGATTGTTCAGGATGTCGGGGAATCGACCCTTCATCTCCCAGGCGTTGAAGAACGGCTGCCAGTCGATGTACTCGCGCAGCTCGGCGAAGTCGTAGTCGGTGAACTCACGCACGCCGAGTCCTTGGGCGGGCACCGGCGGCGTGTAGCCGTCCCACTCGATCGGCGTCCGATTGGCGCGCGCCTTCTCCAGCGTCAGCATCGGCCGCTCGCCCTTCTGGGCGTGGCGTTCCCGCAGCGAGGCGTAGTCCTTCTCGGTGGCCTCCAGCAGCGCCGGACGCTGCTTGTCGTCGAGCAACGCGGCAGCGACCGGCACGGAGCGGGACGCGTCCTTGACCCAGACCACCGGACCCTTGCGGCGCGGTGCGACCTTCACCGCCGTGTGGGCGCGCGAGGTGGTGGCGCCACCGATCAGCAGCGGGATCTCGAGACCTTGGCGCTCCATCTCGACGGCGAAGTTCACCATCTCGTCCAGCGACGGGGTGATCAGGCCGGACAGCCCGATGATGTCGGCGTCGTGCTCCTTGGCGGCGTCCAGGATCTTCTGGGCGGGCACCATCACGCCGAGGTCGATCACCTCGTAGTTGTTGCACTGCAGGACGACTCCGACGATGTTCTTGCCGATGTCGTGGACGTCGCCCTTGACGGTCGCCATGATGATCGTGCCGTTGGTGTCCTTCGAAGCTGCCGCACCGGAGGTGACCTTCTCCTCCTCGATGTACGGCAGCAGGTAGGCCACGGCCTTCTTCATCACCCTGGCCGACTTCACGACCTGGGGCAGGAACATCTTGCCTGCGCCGAACAGGTCGCCGACGACGTTCATGCCGTCCATCAGCGGGCCCTCGATCACCTCGATCGGTCGCCCACCCGCCGCGGCGATCTCGGCGCGCAGCTCCTCGGTGTCGTCGTCGACGTTGGCGTCGATGCCCTTGACCAGGGCGTGGGTGATCCGCTCGCGGACCGGAAGCGACCGCCACTCGGCCGCGACCGGGTCGTCGGCCTTCTCTGAGCTGTTGAACCTCTCCGCGATCTCCAGCAGCCGCTCGGCGGCGTCCTCGCGACGGTTGAGCACCACGTCCTCGATGCGGTCCCGCAGCTCGGGATCGATCGAGTCGTAGGGCACCAGCGCGCCAGCGTTGACGATGCCCATGTCCAGGCCTGCCTTGATGGCGTGGAAGAGGAACACCGCGTGAATGGCCTCGCGGACCGGGTTGTTGCCCCGGAACGAGAACGAGACGTTCGAGATGCCACCGGAGATGTGCACCCCGGGCAGGTTCTCCTTGATCCAGGCGCAGGCCTCGATGAAGTCGATCCCGTACGTCGCGTGCTCCTCGATGCCCGTGGCCAGCGCGAAGCAGTTCGGGTCGAAGATGATGTCCTCGGGCGGGAAGCCGACCTCTTCGGTCAGGATCCGGTAGGCGCGCCCGCAGATCTCCTTGCGGCGCTCCAGGTTGTCGGCCTGGCCCTGCTCGTCGAACGCCATGACGACGACGGCGGCGCCGTACTTGCGGCACAGCCGTGCCTCGCGGACGAACTTCTCCTCGCCCTCCTTCATGGAGATCGAGTTGACGATCGGCTTGCCCTGCACGTTCTTCAGGCCCGCCTCGATGACCTCCCACTTGGAGGAGTCGATCATCACCGGGACGCGGCTGATGTCCGGTTCGGCCGCGATCAGCTTGGTGAAGCGGTCCATCGCCGCGACGCCGTCGATCATGCCCTCGTCCATGTTGATGTCGATGACCTGCGCACCGACCTCGACCTGCTGCAGGGCGACCGAGAGGGCGGTGTCGTAGTCCTCGGCCTTGATCAGATTGCGGAACCGGGCGGAGCCGGTGATGTTCGTGCGCTCGCCGATGTTCACGAACAGTGAGTCGTCGGTGATGTTGAGCGGCTCGAGGCCCGAGAGCCGGGTGGCCACCGGAATCTCGGGCAGCTCGCGACGACGCTTGCCCTCCACGGCCTTGGCGATCTCGGCGATGTGCTCGGGCGTCGTGCCGCAGCACCCGCCGACCAGGTTGACCAGTCCGGCCTCGGCGAACTCGGCGATGTATCCGGCCTGGCGCTCCGGGTCCTCGTCGTACTCGCCGAACGCATTCGGCAGACCGGCATTCGGGTAGCAGGAGACGAAGGTGTCGGCGATGCGAGACACCTCGGCGATGTAGGGCCTCATCTCGGGCGCACCGAGGGCGCAGTTGAGGCCGACCGCCAGCGGCCGCGCGTGCCTGATCCCGTTCCAGAACGCCTCGGTGACCTGACCGGACAAGGTGCGGCCGGACGCATCGGTGATGGTGCCCGAGATGATCAGCGGCCAGCGGCGGCCACGCTCCTCGAACAGCGTCTCGACGGCGAACACCGCCGCCTTCGCGTTCAGCGAGTCGAAGATCGTCTCGACGATCAGCAGGTCGGCGCCGCCGTCGACCAGGCCGTTGGCGGCTTCGAGGTAGGCGGCCACCAGCTGGTCGTAGGAGACGTTGCGGGCACCGGGGTCGTTGACGTCGGGTGAGATCGACGCGGTCCGCGTGGTGGGCCCGAGCGCGCCTGCGACGTAGCGCGGCTTGTCCGGGGTGCTGAATTCGTCGGCGGCCGCCCGCGCCAGCGCGGCACCGGCGTAGTTCAGCTCGTAGCTGAGGTCGGCCATGTCGTAGTCGGACAGCGAGACCGCGTTCGCGTTGAACGTGTTGGTCTCGAGGATGTCGGCGCCCGCCTCGAGGTACTCGCGGTGGATGCCCTCGATGATCTGCGGCTGCGTGAGCGTGAGCAGGTCGTTGTTGCCCTGCAGCGCGGTCGGCCACTCCGTGAACCGGTCGCCGCGGTAGCCGGCCTCGTCGGGCCGGTCCCGCTGGATCGCCGTGCCCATGGCGCCGTCGATGACCATGATCCGCTCGCGCAGAGCAGCCGTCAGTTCCTCGGTGCAGTCCGGGCGAATATTCGGTTCAGCGCTGTCCGGTTTCAAGGCGTCCACGTGCACTCCTTCCGTAACGGAAGGCGTCCTTAACTCTGCCGAGCGTGGCGGATACCGGTTTTCGAGAACCCGGACCCGTTGCAACGCCTCTCGACCGAACAAGTCTACGTCGTCATCCGACCGACGTCTGGGACGCCCAACTCGTGCGCCGCGATCGCAGCACGTCGGTCCACATGGTAGTCGCTCGCCGCGAAACGTCGGGGCGACAGACCCGCCCCACGGTGCCGCTCCCCCGTCCGGTGCAGGGCTTAGGCTGGCATGGTGACAGACCTGCCCGAACTGCATGACCCCATCGTGGTCGCGGCCTTCGAGGGGTGGAACGACGCCGGGGATGCGGCAAGCGATGCGCTGGAGCATCTCGACGCCATCTGGGAGGCCGACACCATCGTCGAGATCGACGACGAGGCGTACTACGACTACCAGGTCAACCGCCCGGTGATCCGCCAGATCGACGGCGTCACCCGTGAGCTGGTGTGGCCGTCGCTACGCATCTCGCACTGCAGGCCGCCGGGCAGCAACCGGGACATCGTGCTGATGCACGGCGTCGAGCCCAACATGCGGTGGCGCACGTTCTGCGCGGAGCTGCTCGCGATCGCCGACAAGCTGAACGTCGAGACCGTCGTCATCCTCGGCGCCCTGCTGGCCGACACCCCGCACACGCGCCCGGTGCCGGTGTCGGGCGCGGCCTACTCGCCCGAGTCGGCGAAGTTCTTCGGGCTCGAGGAGACCCGGTACGAGGGGCCCACCGGCATCGCGGGCGTGTTCCAGGACGCGTGCGTCGCGGCCGGCATACCCGCCGTCACGTTCTGGGCAGCCGTCCCGCACTACGTGTCGCAGCCGCCCAACCCGAAGGCGACCGTGGCGCTGCTGCGGCGCGTCGAGGACGTGCTCGACGTCGAGGTACCGCTCGCCGACCTGCCCGCTGCTGCCGAGGAGTGGGAGCAGGCAGTCACCGAGATGACCGCCGACGACGAGGAGATCGCCGAATACGTGCACTCCCTCGAAGAGCGCGGTGACGCCGAGGTCGACATGTCCGAGGCGATCGGCAAGATCGACGGCGACGCACTTGCCGCGGAGTTCGAGCGCTACCTGCGCCGCCGCGGGCCCGGCTTCCGGGGCTAGGGGCTAGGCCGACACCGAGCGCGCGCCCCTGGACCTGTCGCGGTCCAGGTAGCGGGCCTTGGAGGCCTCGAACTTGGCCGCCTCGGCCTCCATGCGCCCGATGAGTTCGGCGAGTTCCTCGCGGCTGCGCTCCCCCGCCCCGGTGAGGTCGTCGCGGTCGAACATCCGCCAGTACCGCAGCACCGGCAGCACGACGTCGTCGAGGTGCTGACGCATGTCGTAGATCCCGCCGACGGCCATCTTGACGGCGTTGCGGCGGAAGTTGGGGATCGAGAACCCGGGCATCTGGAAGTTGAGCAGGATCCGGTAGATCGAGTGCATCGCGCGGTCGGGTGCCAACTCCAGCGCCGACGCGGCCAGCCCGCGGTAGAAGATCATGTGCAGGTTCTCGTCGGCGGAGACCCGCTTCAGTAGCGCGTCGGCGTAGGGCTCTGTGCACGCCCGACCGGTGTTGCGGTGCGACACGCGGGTCGCGAGCTCCTGGAAGGTCACGTAGACCAGCGCATCGAGCATCGACTCGGGCGCCACCGAGCCCTGGCCCTGCTGGCCGGGGCTGAACCCGGCGGTTACCTGCTGCATGCGCGCCAGCTCCAGGGCGACCGGGTCGACCGCACGGGTGACCAGCAGATAGTCGCGCAGCGCGATCCCGTGCCGGTTCTCCTCGACGGTCCAGCGGTTCACCCACGCACCCCAGGCGTCGTCGAGGCTGAAGTGCTCGGCGATCGCACGGTGATACGACGGCAAATTGTCCTCGGTCAGCAGGTTGGTGACCATCGCGATCCTGGCCACCTCCGTCAGTCCGGAGTCCTCGGGCGTCCACGCGGTCCCGACGCCCGCGCCTGCAGCGGCCGACCACGGCACGTAGTCGTGTGGGTTCCAGTCCTTGGTCGCCGCGAGGTGCAGGTTCATGCCCGCTTCGGCCACGGGCTCGAGTTCCCGGAGCAGGTCCAGGTCGCTCACCGTTCGCGCCATCGTTGGCCCGCCGTCCGCTCGTCGAGTGTGATCAGCGGCCGGTTGGCATCGCGATGAGGGTCGAGGCTACCGGTATCTACCGCAAACCCCTGGGAGGCTGGCTAGCGACGCCGGGTCATTCCCCCCGGAAGCCGTGATTGCGCTCGCTGGTCCAGCGGCCGAGTGCGGCGACCTCGGCGTCCATCCTGGGCAGGATGTCGGGCACCATCGCGCGCACCGGGATCTCCCCGACCCGGGTGGACAACACCGGCTTGAGCCACCGCAGTGCGCCCACCCAGCCGGGACAGAAGATCCGCGACTTGCGCTTCTCGATGCCCTTGACGAACGCCTCGCCGCATTTGTCGACCGACGTGGTCGTAGACAGGGGGCCGGGCAGCCGCGACAGCATCTCGGCGAAGGTCGACATGTCGGTCTTCGAGTCGCGGACCATCGCGGTGTCGATCCACGACATGTGCGCCACACCGACGTCCACGCCGCGGTAGGCGACCTCGAGTCGCAGCGCGTTGGCGAACTGCTCGACGGCCGCCTTGGACGCGTTGTACGGCGCCAGGCCGGGGGCCGCGGCGAAGGCGGCCAGCGACGAGACGATCAGCACGTAGCCGCGTCGGTCGATGATCGACGGCAGGGTCGCACGGATCGTGTGGAAGACGCCGAGCACGTTGATGTCCATCAGCCGCTTGAACGCCTCGGGGTCGACCTGCAGCACCGACCCGTAGCTGGCGATGCCTGCGTTGGCCACCACCACGTCGATGCCGCCGAACTTCGCAACCGCCGCGTCGGCGGCGGCCTGCATGGACGCCAGGTCGCGGACGTCGGCCACCACGGTGAGGACGCGTTCGTTGCCGAGCGCGGTGGCGGTGCGCGCGAGCTGCCGCTCGTCGACGTCGGTCAGGACCACCGTGGCGCCCCTGGCGTGCAGTCCGTGGGCCACCTCGGCGCCCACTCCCGCTGCTCCACCGGTGATCAGAACGACGCGACCGCGTACGGAGTGACTCATGGGCATGACGCGAAGGGTACGACACCGGGCCGTCCGGCCGGCGGGCGATGCGCCTACAAAGCAACCCCGAGCAACGCGTCGACGGCCGTCGCCACCAACCGCGGGGCCTCGGTGTCGTGACCGCCGTAGGTGAGCGCGTCGGTGGCCCACGCGTCCAACGCGGCAAGCGCTTTGGGGGTGTCGAGGTCGTCGGCGAGGTACCGGCGCACCCTGGCGATGACGTCTCCTGCGTCGGGTCCCGCCGGCAACGCCGTCGCTTCGCGCCACCTGGCCAGCCTGGCGCGGGCGTCGTCGAGCACCCCGTCGGTCCAGAACCGGTCGGTGCGGTAGTGCCCGGCCAACAATCCGAGCCGGATGGCCGACGGTTCCACGCCGTCGGCGCGCAGCCGGGAGGCGAGCACCAGGTTGCCGCGGCTCTTGCTCATCTTGTGGCCGTCCCAGCCGATCATGCCGGCGTGGACGTAGTGCCTGGCGAATCTCCGTTCGCCCGTTGCCGATTCGGCGTGCGCGGCGGAGAACTCGTGATGGGGGAAGATCAGGTCGCTGCCGCCGCCCTGGACGTCGAGGCCCGTGCCGATGCGGGTGAGCGCAATCGCCGCGCACTCCACGTGCCAGCCCGGCCGCCCCGGCCCGAACGGGGACGGCCAACTCGGCTCGTCCGGTCGCTCGGCACGCCACAGCAGGGCGTCGAGCGGATCGGCCTTGCCGGCCCGGTCGGGGTCACCGCCGCGCTCGCCGAACAGGCGCAGCATGGTGTCGCGGTCGTAGCCCGACTCGTAGCCGAACTGGACCGTGGCGTCGGCGTGGAAGTAGACGTCCGGGTACTGGGGGTCGTCGACGACGTAGGCGGCGCCCGAGGCGATCAGCTTCTCGACGAGTTCGATCACTTCGTCTATCGCGTCGGTGGCGGCCACGTAGTCGTGCGGGGGCAGCACGCGCAGTGCCGACATGTCGTCGCGGAACAGCTGGGTCTCCCTGGCGCCGAGGTCGCGCCAGTCGATGCCGTCGCGCGCGGCCCGCTCGAACAGCGGGTCGTCGACGTCGGTGACGTTCTGCACGTAGTGCACCCGGCGACCGGAGTCCAGCCACTGCCGGTAGACCAGGTCGAAGGTCAGGTAGGTGGCGGCATGGCCCAGATGGGTCGCGTCGTACGGGGTGATGCCGCAGACGTACATCGACGCCGTCTCGCCCGTGGACACCGGGCGGACCTGCCGGTCGGCACTGTCGTACAGCCGCAGTTCCGGTCCCCGTCCGGGCAGCTCCGGAACGACGGGCGCCGACCACGATTGCATGGCTCCGACTCTAGAGACGATTTCGGGCTCCTCACGTACGGGGGTGTGCTTGAAGAGGGACGCCGGAGCCGCCGATTCCATTCCCGGAGGGGTCCACGACTAGTAGATCGAGCGGATCCCCTCGAGCAGGATCTCGGCGAACTCGGGCCTGCACATCAGCAGGTCGGGGAGGTACGGGTCGGGACGGTTGTAGAGCAGCGGGGAGCCGTCGATTCGCGAGGCGTGCAGGCCCGCGGCAGCCACGACGCCTGCCGGCGCGGCCGAATCCCATTCCCACTGCCCGCCCGCGTGGATGTAGGCGTCGACGTCGCCACGCACCACGGCCATTGCCTTGGCACCCGCCGAGCCGATGCCGATCAGCTCGATGTCGAGGACGTCGCGCAGCCACCACAGCACGGTGGGGGGCCGGTTGCGGCTGGTGGCGACGCGGATCGGGCCGGGCCTGCGCGGCGGCGGGCCCGTCACGGTGTCGGTGCGGTAGACCTCACCGCTGGCGGGCAGTCCGACGACGGCATCGGTGATGCCCCCGTCGGGGCCGCCGTCCGGTGCGCCGCTGCGCTGCCACAGCGCGATGTGCACGGCCCAGTCCACCCGGCCGGGCATCGAGAACTCGCGCGTGCCGTCGACGGGGTCGACGATCCACACCCGGTCGGCACCCAACCGCGCCAGGTCGTCGGCCGCCTCCTCGGACAGGATGGCGTCGTCCGGCCGGGCCTCGCGCAACCGGTCCAGGATGAACGTGTTGGCCCGCCGGTCGCCGATGTCGCCCAGGTCATAGGGGTCGTAGAACCCGACCTCCTCGCGAAGGTCCACCAGCATCGCGCCGACGTCCTTCGCCACTTGCGCGGCGAGCGCCGCGTCCGTCACGCCGACGGTGTCGACTGCGGCGCGGCGGCCGGGGCGCGCACCACCATCGCGACGGCCGGGAAGTAGGCCGCCATCTCCGAACGCGAGCGACGCAGGGCGGCGGTGCCGAAACCGCGGTGCCGGTGGTCGGGGTGGATCCAGATGCGCACGTTCACTTCGCCGTCGACCAGCTCACCGAAGACCATGCCGACCTTCTGCGAGCCCTCCTCGGCGACGAACCACACCGCTTCCTCGGCGTGCACGCGGCTGACCGCGGAACGGATCTCGTCGTCGAGGTTGCCTGCCGGGGCGCCCGATCCGTCGCCGCTGGCGCCGACGTCGGAGGTGCGGGCCGCGAACACGTCGCGATCCAGCTCCGCGGAGAACGGACGCAAGGTCAGGCCCTCCCCCGAGCTGGCAGGCCGCTCGGCGAAGGTGAACGTGAGTTGCTTGTTCAGGTCGTCGAGTTCCTGGGCGATGCGCCTGCGCGAATCCCGGGTGAGGCGGTCGAACTGCATTGCCATCACCGCCTCGCCACCCAGCTGCGACGTGCCGAGCAGCTTGGCGATGGCCTCGACCGCTGAGGCCTTGTCGTCCGCCTCGACGATCACGTCGAGCACTTCGTGCCTGAGGTCGAGCGCCTTCTGCAGGGCATCGGTGATCTCGCGGCGGGCGGCGGCCCGGTCATGATCGGTCATGACCGCCAGCGTAGAACACGCGGAGGCGTGGAGAGCGGGGTTGCGCCCGTCAGAAGGCGGGCCACGGGATGGGCCGGTGCCGGTCGGGCGTCGGCATCACCGGATCGTCAAGCAGCAGAACGGCTCTGGCGTACAGGGCGTCGATCTCGCGGTTGGTGATGTGACCGCTGAGCGCGTCGGCGAGGTCGCCGCAGAGTGCGTCTCGGAACACCGCGACGCGAGCCAGGGTGTCGTCGTCGATCGGCTTGCCCGCCCACCCCCACAGCACGGTGCGCAGTTTGTCGTCGCTGTGCAGGCTCACCCCGTGGTCGACGCCGCGCACGCGTCCGTCGGTGCCCGCCAGGATGTGGCCGCCCTTGCGGTCGGCGTTGTTGATCAGCACGTCGAACACGGCCATCAGCCGCAGCCGCGCATCGTCGGCGTGCACGAGCGTGACCTCGTCGCCCTGGTAGTCGTAGGCCTGCAGGATCGGTAGGTAGCCCGGCGGGACGCGCCCCGCGGGCACCAGGTCGACCAGATCGGGTCCCTCGGGTTCGGCGCCGGAGTCGTCGAGCGCGTCGCCAGGCTGGTCGACCCACTGCTGCACCATGCCGGGCCCGGCCGGTCCCTCGCGAACGAGGGTGTGCGGCACGATCTCCCAGCCGAGGGCATCCGAGACCAGGAAGGCGCCGTACTCGCGGCCCGCGAGCGTGCCGTCGGGGAAGTCCCACAGCGGCGCCTCACCGGCGACCGGCTTGTAGACGCAGTGCGCCTGCCGGTCGTCGAGATGCGCCTCGCACAGGAAGGTCGCGTTGCTGGCGGATCGGATGCGTCCGATGACGGTCAGTTCACCGCGACTCAGGACCTCTCCGACCGCTGCGTCAGAAGTCGGGCTCATCGTCGGCACCGCTGAAGGCGCCGCGCCGGTAGCCGTTGGTCCGCACGCAGATGTGGCCTGCGGGATCGAGGGGTTCGTCACACAGCGGGCACGGCGGCCGCCCCGCGGAGATGACGCGGTTGGAACGGTTGGCGAACTCGCGCGCCGACTCGGGGGTGAGGAACACCCGCACGGCGTCGGGGCCGTCCTCGGCGTCGTCGAGGACCACCGACGCGTCGAACTCGGTATCCGATACCGCGAGCAGTTCGACGACGACCGTCCGCGCCTCGGAGTCCCAGCCCAAGCCCATGGTGCCGACCCTGAACTCCGCGTCGACGGGCATGACCAGGGGGCTCAGGTCCCCCACCTCATCGGTCTCGGGTGGGATCGGGGTGCCGAACCGGCGGTTGATCTCGAGCAGCAGCGCGGAGATGCGCTCGGCCAGCACGGCGACCTGCTGCTTCTCCAGCATCACCGACACCACCCGCGCGTCGTGGACCGCCTGCAGATAGAAGGTCCGGTTTCCCGGCTGCCCGACGGTCCCGGCCACGAAGCGGTCGGGTGAGCGGAAGACGTGAATCGAGCGGGTCATGGCCCTTCCAAAATACCGGTATCGGCTGAGCTGCCGTAATTCCCACGGCCGTAGGTCACTCGGTGGAACCGCCGACCACCGCGTCGGAGGCGCCGACGGCGCCGTCGGCCGCGGTCTCCGCGGGCTTGGGCACCAGCGCCGATGTGAGGTCTGCGCCAGTGTGATTGACGTGCAGGACGAACGGGCGCACCGGGGTGTAGCGGATGACGCTCATCGACGCCGGGTCCGCGGTGATGCGCTGGAAGCCGTCGAGATGCACGCCGAGCGCGTCGGCGAGCACCGCCTTGATCACGTCGCCGTGCGTACACGCCACCCACAGGGCGTCCCCGCCGTGCTCCATGCCGAGCCTGCGGTCGTGCTCACGGATCGCGCTGACGGCCCTGGCCTGGACGTTCGCCAGTCCTTCGCCCTCGGGGAACACCGCGGCGCTGGGCTGCTGCTGCACTACCGCCCACAGCGGTTCCTTGACGAGGTCGCCGATCTTGCGGCCCGTCCACTGTCCGTAGTCGACCTCGATCAGCCGGTCGTCGACGACGGGGTTCAGACCCAGGGCGTCCGCGAGGGGTTCGACGGTGCGTTCGCAGCGCAGCAGGGGCGAGCGGACGATGGCCTTCACCGGCAGGTCGCCCATGCGGGCGACGACGCCGAGGGCTTGTTCGCGGCCCTTGTCGTCGAGGTCGACGCCCTCGGACCGGCCGGCGAGGGTGTGGGCGGTGTTGGACGTGGAGCGTCCGTGCCGGAGCAGGATGACGGTCATGTCAGGAGGCCGCCAGGACGCCGGTGCCGAGCAGGATGAGGACGACCACGCCGAGCAGCACGCGGTAGGCGACGAACCAGTACATGCCGTGCCGGACCAGGAACTTGAGGAACCAGGCCACCGCGGCGTAGCCGACGACGAACGCGATGACGATCGACACCAGTAGCTGCGGGCCGGTGGCGCTCATGCCCTCGGTCACCGGGGCGAACGCGTCGGGCAGCGAGAACAGACCCGACGCCAGCACCGCCGGGATGGCCAGCAGGAACCCGAAGCGGGCGGCCACCTCTCGGTTCTGGCCGAGTAACAGGCCCGCGCTGATCGTGGCGCCCGATCGCGAGACACCCGGAACCAGTGCCAGGCACTGCGCCAGACCCACGATGACGCTGTCCTTCCACGTCAGCTGTTCGACGGTGCGGTTCTGCTTGCCGTAGTACTCCGCGGCGGCGATGACGGCCGAGAACGCGATCAGCGCGATGGCGACGATCCAGAGGTTGCGCACCCCGCCGCGGATCTGGTCCTTGAAGACCAGACCCAATACGCAGATCGGGATGGTGCCGATGATCACCCACCAGCCCAGCCAGTAGTCCGACGTGCGCCGCGCCGAGTCGCGCAGACCGCCGAACCAGGCGATCAGGATGCGACGGATGTCGCCGGCGAAGTAGACCAGGACCGCGAGTTCGGTGCCGAGTTGCGTCACCGCGGTGAACGAGGCACCCGCATCGTCGTCGAAGAACAGCTGGGACGCGATGGCGAGGTGGCCCGAGGACGACACCGGCAGGAACTCGGTGAGCCCCTGCAGTACGGCCAACACCACCACCTGCAGCCAGGACATGGCCTCGACGATCACGCCGAAGACCGTACCGCGCGGGGTGGATCAGCGATTCGAGCGTGGCACCGGGTGGGCGTCGGCCACGGCGTCGCGTACCGCCGCCGCGAGGCTGCGCTCGTCGTCGACGTCTATGTTCGCCAGGCTGCGGGTCGACGTGGCCACCACGTCCTCGGCCTGCGGTACCGGGCCGGCCAGACGGGGCCGGTAGACCTCGATGACGAGGGCGTGGCGATCGACCTGGAATTCGACGTGGAAGCTGAAGGATCTGCCGTCACCGACGACGCCGAAGCCACTGGCGAACGGCCCCGTCGAGATGTCTTCGATGCGGAATCGCTGGTCCACCGCGGGCCGGTCCGCAGCCAGGGTCATTGACGCACACTAACGCCGGGACGCGTACCTGGCAGGCCGGACGCGACCGAACGGTGAACGTCGGCTTCCCTACACTCGACCTGCGAGTGACCTCTTATCCGCACGCCCCGAGAGCTACCCTTTGCCTTTTCATCGAAACCTACGACGTCGCCTGTTTCACGCAGCCATTGCTGGTGTGACGGTCGTCGCGGTCGGGGCGTGCTCGTCGGATCCCGTCGAGGCACCGCCGCCAACGATCACACCGGCTACCGCAGCCGACTCCCCGCCTGCTGCCGCACCGCCGGCCGGCGAGGTGCGCACGATCGACGGACCCGGCCTGACCACCGTGTTCGACCGGGCAACGTCGAGCCTGGTCGTCCTCACCGGGACCGGTAGCAACGGCTCGACGCTGGCGGTGTTCCCGACGACGGGCGCCGCTCGGACCGTGACCTTGCCCACGCCCGCGAGTTCGCTGGCCGGTGACGGTGACGGCACCGTCTACGCCGCCGTTCGCGGAGGTTACGTTCGCCTCGCATTGGCCGGTGACGTGGTGACGCCGTTCGAGGTCGAGGGCGCCGCCGACGTCGACTTCACGGCGATCACGCGCCGAGGCGACGGACGGCTCACGCTGGGCACCGCCGACGGCGCGGTCTACACGCTGGAGTCCGACATCGCCGTCGCCGCGCGCCTGCAGATCTTCGCGCGGGTGGACGGGCTCGCCGCCCAGGGAGACACCGTGGTGGTGCTCGACCGCGGTCAGACGTCTGTGACGACGGTCGATCCCTCCGGTGACGATGCAGGTCAGGCGCTGCGCGCGGGTGAGGGCGCCACCACCATCGCCGCCGATCCGGCCGGACGCGTGCTGGTCGCCGACACCCGCGGCGGGGCACTGCTGGTGTTCGGCGCCGATCCGCTGATCCTGCGGCAGCGCTACCCGGTCGGCGGCGCACCCTACGGACTGGCGGGTTCGGCGCGGCTGGCGTGGGTTTCGGAGACGGCGACGAATACCGTCGTTGGTTACGATCTCGCCACCGGAATACCAGTGGAGAAGGTGCGTTATTCAACTGTTCGGCAACCGAACTCCCTGGCCTACGACGAGGAGTCCAACACGTTGTTCGTGGTGTCGGGCTCGGGGGCGGGTGTGCAGGTGATCAAGGAGGCGGCCCGATGAGCGCTTGCGCGAGGAGGAGATGGGCCCGATGAGCCGGAGCCAGCGTGGTCGGATGCCCGCGGCGTGGGAGGCCGACCTCTCCGACGAGTACGAGTGGATTCCGCTGCGGCTGCCCCCGGACGTGACGCGCGTCTCGGCATCCACGCGGCTGTCGATCGAGGCGGAGTACCGCGGCTGGGAACTCACCCGGGTCCGGCTCTACACCGACGGCAGCCGCCGAGTCCTGTTGCGGCGCAGGAAGACTGCAGCCGACCGGCTCGGCGTCGGCGATCAGCCGGGCAGTTGATGTACCTCCTGCTGCGCCGGGTGTTCTTCCTCATTCCCCCGGAGCGCATCCACACGTGGGTGTTCGCCGTCCTGCGCGGCGTCACTGCGGTGGCACCGCTGCGGCGGGCCCTGGGTCGCTGGCTCGCACCGACGGACCCGGTACTCGAGTCGACGGTCTTCGGGGTGCGGTTTCCCGGGCCGCTGGGGCTGGCTGCCGGATTCGACAAGGACGGCTCGGGCCTGTCGACCTGGGGCGCACTCGGCTTCGGCTACGCCGAGGTCGGAACCGTGACGGCCCACGCGCAGCCGGGTAATCCGAAGCCGCGGATGTTCCGCCTCGCCGACGACCGCGCACTGCTCAACCGGATGGGCTTCAACAACCACGGCGCGGCGGTGCTGGCCGCGCGTCTGGCCCGGCACCGCGCCGACGTCCCGATCGGGGTCAACATCGGCAAGACCAAGGCCACCCCGGCCGAGGACGCGGTCGGCGACTACGCCGAGAGCGCCAGGCAGGTGGGCCCGCTGGCGGCGTTCGTGGTCGTCAACGTCAGCTCCCCGAACACCCCCGGCCTGAGGGACCTGCAGGCCGTCGAGTCCCTGCGCCCGATCCTGGCGGCCGTACGACTGCAGACCGACACGCCCGTCCTGGTCAAGATCGCACCCGACCTCTCCGACGAGGACGTCGATCAGATCGCAGACCTGGCGGTCGAATTGGGACTGGCCGGCATCGTCGCCACCAACACCACGATCTCGCGCGACGGCTTGCGCACACCCGGCGTGGCCCAGTTGGGCGCGGGCGGCGTGTCCGGCGCGCCCGTGGCACGCCGGTCGCTGGAGGTGCTGCGCCGTCTGCACGGCCGCGTCGGCGATCGGCTGGTGCTGATCAGCGCGGGCGGCATCGAGACCGCCGACGACGCGTGGGAGCGCATCACCGCGGGGGCGTCACTGGTGCAGGGGTACACCGGATTCGTCTACGGCGGTGGCCTGTGGGCGAAGCACATTCACGACGGCCTGGCGCGACGGCTCCGCGAGGGCGGGTTCGCGTCCCTCGCGGATGCCGTTGGCTCGGCGTCCCGCTAGCTCAGCTCTTCACCTCGTACGTGCCGTGGATGACGGCGCGCGCGATGGCGTGGCTGAACAGGTTGAAGCCCAGGTATGCCGGCGTCGAACCCTCGGGCAGGTCGAGCTTCTCGACGTCGACGGCGTGCACGGCGATGAAGTAGCGGTGCGGACCGTGCCCGGGGGGCGGCGCGGCACCGACGAAGCGCTTCAATCCGGCGTCGTTGCTCAACGTCATTGCGTCACCCGGGAATCCGCTGTGGCTGCCGTCGCCGACGCCCTCGGGCAGTTCGGTGACCGTCGCGGGCAGGTTCGCCACCGCCCAGTGCCAGAATCCCGATCCGGTGGGTGCGTCGGGGTCGTACATGGTGACCGCGAAGCTGCGCGTCTCCTCGGGGAACCCGGACCACGCCAGGTCCGGTGAGACGTCGGAGCCACCGGCCCCCATGATTCCACTTACCTGCTCGTTGCCGAGCGGTTGGCCGTCGGTGACGGCCTTGCTGGTGAGGGTGAAGGTGGGCAACTGCGGTAGCGCGTCGTACGGCGTGCTCATGTGCGTCCTTTCGAGAACGGTCGGGATTAGCAGTGCAGCAGGAAGTGGTTGAGGACCTCCGTGCCGAACGTCAGCGACTCGACGGGTACCCGTTCGTCGACGCCGTGGAACAGCGCCGCAAAGTCGAGTTCGGGCGGGAGGCGCAGCGGGATGAAGCCGAAGCAGCGAATGCCAAGGCGGGCAAAGTGTTTGGCGTCGGTTCCGCCGGACAGCATGTAGGGCACGATGCGGGCGTCGGGATCGACGGTGAGCAGTGAGGCGTTCATCGCGTCGACCAGGTCGCCGTCGAACGAGGTCTCGTACGCAGGCAGGTCGGTGATCCACTCGCGGGTGACGTTCGGTCCGATGAGTTCGTCGACCGCGGCCTCGAATTCGGCGGCATGGCCGGGCAGGATCCGGCAGTCCACGACGGCCTCGGCCGAGCCAGGGATGACGTTGGCCTTGTACCCGGCGTTGAGCATCGTCGGGTTCGCCGAGTCCCGCAGCGTCGCACCGACGATGCGCCCGATCGGGCCCAGTTTGGCGACCACGCCGTCGAGGTCCGGCGAGTCGGGATCGAACGAGTGCCCCGTCTCCTCGCCGACGGCAGCGAGGAACTGCGCGACGGTGTCGGTGAGCACGATCGGGAACTGGTGGCGGCCCAGCCGGTCCACTGCACCGGCGAGGGTGGTGACGGCGTTGTCGTCGTGCACGAACGAGCCGTGGCCTGCGCGGCCGCGCGCGGTGAGCCGCATCCAGCGCATGCCCTTCTCGGCCGTCTCGATCAGGTAGAGACGCTTGTCGCCGCCGTCGCGGTGCGGCACCGTCAGCGAGAATCCGCCGACCTCCCCGATCGCCTCGGTGACGCCTTCGAACAGGTCGGGACGGTTCTCGACGAGCCAGCCGCAGCCGTACTTGCCGCCGGCCTCCTCGTCGGCGACGAACGCGAAGACGAGGTCCCTGGGTGGCACGACGCCCGAGCGCTTCAGCTGGCGCGCCACGGCGATCATCATGCCGATCATGTTCTTCATGTCGATCGCGCCGCGGCCCCACACGTAACCGCCCTCGACCGCTCCGGAAAACGGGTGCACGCTCCAGTCGGCCGCCTCGGCGGGCACGACGTCGAGGTGGCCGTGAATCAGCAGCGCTCCCCTGCTCGGGTCTGCGCCACGCAATCGGGTGACGACGTTTCCGCGGCCGGGCGCGCCCGATTCGACGTACTCGGTCTCGTAGCCGACCTCCTCGAGCTGGGCGGCCACCCACCGGGCGCAGTCCGCCTCGCCCTTGGTGGTCGCCAGCTCACCGGTGTTCGACGTGTCGAAGCGAATCAGCTCGCTGACGAGGCCGACCACCTCGCTGACGGCTTCCGGGGCGTCTGTCACAGTCCCATTCGTACCATTACCCGGGCGGGCTGGTTTGGGTCCGGGGCGGGTGATCCGTTAGCCTTAGGCGCTCTTGTCCGAGTGGCGGAATGGCAGACGCGCTAGCTTGAGGTGCTAGTGCCCTATTAACGGGCGTGGGGGTTCAAGTCCCCCCTCGGACACACTTTCTTCACCGGCTGGTGCCGTGCGCGAACGCGACGACGTCGCGCACTGCCCGGTCGAACAGATCAGGTACTGCCGCGGCAGCCAGCAGTTCTCCGGCGTGGCCGACGCCGTTGTACACGTGGCCCGACGCCTGAACTCCCGCCTTCTGCAGCGCGCGTAGATACGCCAGGCCTTCGTCGCGCAGCGGGTCGAGTTCGTCGGTCGTGATGACGTGCGGCGGTAGCCCCTCGAGGTCGTCGGTGGTCGCGAAGTAGGGCCACGCCAGCGGGTCGGTCCTGTGGCGTCCACCGGGGTCGTACAGCGACGCCATCAATGTCATGACGCTAGGGCCGATGAAGTACCCCTCGTTCTCGACCAGCGACGGCAGCGCCGGGTCGGGATCGTCGTACCCGCCGAAGATGAACGGCACCTGGGCGTACACGCCGTCGATGCGGTCGAGCCGGTTCTCCCGCTTCGCCTTCAACGCCGTGGCCAGCGACAGGTTGCCGCCGCCGGACTCGCCGGTGACCACGATGGTCGAGATTCCCAACTCGTCGCGGCGGTCGTGCATCCAGTCCAGCGCGCTGGCGCAGTCGTTGAGGCCGGCGGGGAACGGGTGCGGGCCGAGCGCGCCGCCGGCATTGCGGAACTCCACCCCGACCACGACGCATCCGCGGCCAGCGAGCTGATTGCGCCAAGCAGCCGCAGTGTCGGCCTGCAATATCGCCATGCCGCCGCCGTGCAGGTGCAGCAGGCCCGGCAGCCGGCCCTGCGTGCCGGACGGCCGGTCGACGTAGAGAGTGATCGCGTTGCCGTCGACACCGGTGACGGTTTCGACGCTCCTGTCCACGCCGTCGACGGCCGGCACGCCGGCCAGCAGGGCCGCGAACACCCCGGTGAATGCCTGCTCTGCCGCCAAGGCCGTGGCGAGCAGGTCGTCGAGCGGCGATCCGCGGTGGACGGGCAGTTCCGCCGCGGCAACGTCAAGCCCGAACGGCGCGAACAGCGCGAGCATCCGCGGATCGGAGCGGGGGTCGGTACGCATCTCGAGCGTCGGGTCGCCGAGCCGGCCCGGCAGTGTGACGGTGGCGGGATTGATCACGAGGGCGAAGCTACTCCGTGCCGCTCCCCTACCACACGGGTCCGACGAGTCAGGCTGCGCGGCAGCGACTTCGGGCACGTTGTGCACAGTCCGTGATTCATCCCCAGATTGGCCTCCGGAGTTGGTGATGGCCTGGTCACCCAAGACCGGAACGAGAAGAATCGAATACGTGTTCGACGAATTCGAGGCCCTCGACGACGGGGCGCTGCTCGCGGTGATGGGCGACTCGCTGCACGTCGAACGCGCCGCTGCCGCCCGCCGGCTGTGCGCGGCCGGAGTGTTCGCCGCGCGCCATGAAGCCGGCCCCGGCTCGGAGACCGAACGCTGGTGCGTCGAGGACTTCACTGCTGCTGCCGCCGAAGTCGGCGCCGAACTGGGCCTGAGCCGCTTCCGCGCCGAAGCCGACATGTCCCGCGGACTGACCCTGGTCCAACGGCTACCCCACCTAGCCCACCGGTTCTTGGCCGGCGAGGTGGATCCGAGGGTGATCGCGCTCATCGACAACCGCACCACCCTGGTCCAAGACCCCGGGGTCCTCGCCGAGCTGGACGCCAGGCTGGCCGAGGCCGCACCACGCTGGAACGCGCTATCGCGGGAGAAGCTCACCGAGGTCGTGGACTGGCTGGTCGTGCAACTGGACCCCGAGGCCAAGCGGGTCGCCCGCGACCGTCGAGACGACCGCCACGTCGAGATCACACCCGGTGAGCACGGGCTCAGCGAGATCCACGGCCGCCTGAGCGCCGTCGACGGGGCCGCGTTGGACGAGCGTCTCGACGCGATCGCCGCCACGGTGTGCCGCGATGACCCCCGCACCGCGGCCCAACGCCGCGTCGACGGCCTCCTGGCCCTGTCCGAACGTCGGGAGTCCCTGGACTGCCGGTGCGGGCAAGACCAGTGCCCCGCCGGGGGCGAGACCGACGCTCCCAGGCCAACCCCGGCTCCCGCGCCGACGCAGGTCATCGTGCACGTACTCGCCGAACAGGCCACCCTCGACGGCTCCGGCGACGCCCCGGCCTACCTGCCCGGCCACGGCCCCGTCCCCGCCGCCACGGTCCGCGACCTCGTCGGGACCGGCCGCGCCACGACCCGGCCGCTGACCATCCCCGGCCCCGACGCCCCACCCGAACCCGGCTACCGGCCCTCCCGCGGATTGAGCGCGTTCCTGATGTTCCGCGACCTCACCTGCCGCTTCCCCGGCTGCAGCCATCCCGCCCAGAAGTGCGACTACGACCACACCGTGCCCTGGCCCCACGGCCGCACCCACCCCTCCGACCTCAAGGCATACTGCCGCCACCATCACCTGCTCAAGACGTTCTGGGACGGCCCCGGCGGCTGGCGCGACGTCCAACACCCGAACGGCACAATCGAATTCACTTCACCCAGCGGCCGCCGCTACACCACCACCCCACTCGGTGCGTGGTTCTTCCCCCAACTGGCCACCCCCACCGGCGAGCACCAACCACGCGGCGCACCCCCACCCGACACCCCCGCCAAGACATGGGCCATGCCACGACGACGACGCAGCCGCGCCGCCGACAAAGCCGCCCGCATCGCCCAGGAACGCGCGATCAACCGCGCCGGCGCCGACGCCAACCCACCGCCGTTCTGATGCAGCACCGCGCACTTGTCGGACTCCCGCGATACCGTCTACATAGCGGTCGGGGGACCGCGCACAGGGGGTGGGGAAATGAATCGAATGGCAACCAGGGTCGGCTGTTTGGCGGCGATGGCGGCGGCACTCGCGGTCACGCTGGCACCGCCTGCGGCAGCCGACCCGATCGAGTACGTGATGGTGCTCGACGACGAGGGCGTGTACTACGAGTCGATGACCGACGTCATCGACCTCGGCAAGTACACCTGCCGCATGTTGCGCTTGGGGGCAGCGGTACCCGCCGCGCTGAACAACGTCGCCAGCTCGGGGTACGCGCCGTACGAGACGGGGATCGTCGTCTACGCCGCCGGGCAGAAGATGTGCCCCGACGTGCTACCGGTGATCGAATCGTGGGCGCAGCAGGGCAACGACACCGCGCCCGTCAGCCACTACTGACGGCGTCAATACACGTCTCGCACATACCGTTTCGTCGCGACCAGCTCGCGCTTGTAGTCGCGCGCCGCGTCCTCGGACAGGCCACCGTGGCGGCGGATGATGGTGGTAAGGGTGTCGTCGACGTCCTTGGCCATCCGAGACGCGTCGCCGCACACGTAGAAGTGGGCGCCGTCCTCGAGCCAGCGCCACACGTCCGCGCCGTAGTCGGCCATCTTGTGTTGCACGTACACCCGCTGGGGCTGATCGCGGGAGAACGCCAGATCGAGCCGGTTCAACAGGCCGTCGCGCGCCATGTCCTCGAGATCGTCGCGATAGTAGAAGTTCTCGGCGCGGTGCTGGTCACCGAAGAACAACCAGTTGGGGCCTGCATGGCCCAGCGCGCGCCGCTCCTGCAGGAATCCGCGGAACGGCGCGATGCCAGTACCCGGGCCGACCATGATCATCGGCGTCGCGCCATCCTCTGGCGGGCGGAAGTGCGGCGACGGCTGCAGGAAGATCTCGGCGTGCGACGCGCGGTCGGCCAGGAACGTCGACGACACACCACCGCGCTCGCCGCCCCGCGGACTGCGATATCTCACCACCGAGACGGTCAGCTGCACCTCGCGCGGACTCACCAGTGGGCTCGACGCGATCGAATACGACCGCGGCGTGAGCCGCACCAGGGCGTCCAGCCACTCGGCCGGTTCGGCGCGTACGCCGAACTCCTCCACCACGTCGAGTCCGTTGCGGCCCGTCAGCCACGCATCACGGGCAGCGCCGGACTTCCCCAGCGTCTTCGCGGCCGCCTTGTCGCCGCACCGCTGCGCGACGAACGACAGCAGGTTCGGCGTCACCCGGCTGACGTCGAACGACGCCGTCAACGCCGCACGCAGGTCGACGTCGGCCCCGTCGACATGCACGGTCTCGGTGCCGGCCAGACCCGTGGCCGACAGCCACGCGTCGACGACGGCGGGCGCATTGGTCGCGAAGACGCCGAGCGCGTCACCGACCGAGTACGTCACGTCGTGCTCCGACAGGTCGAAGCCGAACTGCCTGACCTCCTTGGCCGCCGTGCGAGGGGTCAGCAGGACGTTGCGGGCCAGCGGCACCCGCAGCGGCCGATTGCGGGTGAACGGTTCGGCGACGGGCGCCGGACGCGTCGGTGCGACCGCGACTCCACCGTCGCCGCCCAGCACGTCGGCCAAGCGGTCGGTCCACTCCGCCATGGGCTCGTCGTCATAGGCCTCGCACTCCGCCCGATCCACGAGCTTGGTCGCACCCAAGTCGGTCAGCCTGCGGTCCAAAGCCTTGGCGTACCCGCAGAAGTCGTCGTAGGACCGGTCCCCGATCCCCAGCACCGCGAACCGCACCCCGTCGAGCGCCGGAGCGTCCGGCGCCTCGAGCCGGTCCCAGAACTGCGCGCCGTTGTCGGGCGGCCCCCCGTCGCCGAACGTGCTCGTCACGATGACCACGTCACGGCGCTCGGTCAGATCCGCCACCGTCGCGTCGTTCATCGCCACCAACCGCGACCCACCGAGCCGATCGGCCACCGTCGAAGCGAACCCCTCGGCGTTACCGGTCTGCGACGCCCACAGCACCAGGGGTCCGTCGGTCTCCACCTCGGCGGTGTCCGCCGCTCTGGAGTACCGCCCGGCGAGCAGGCCGTCGACCCACAGCCGCACGGTGGGGCGGACGGGCGCCATCGCGGGCAGTACCGGAACGCCGGTGACGGTCTCCTCGAGACCGTGGAAGAACCCAGCGAGATAAAGCTTCTCGGCATCCTCGAGAGCGGGTGCGGAAGCAGGCAGCCCCGGCACGCCGTCCGACGCGACGGCCGCCAGCCGCACCGCGCACACCTTGAACTCCGGCTGCAGCGACATGGGGTCGACGGCGTCGTTGGTCAGGGCGTTGATCGTGAGGTCCTCGCCGTGCGCGTCGTTCCAGTGGAACGGCACGAAGCAGTCCCCCGGCCGCACCCGGTCGGTGACGACCGCGGGCAGCACGGCCCTGCCGCGCCGCGACGTCAGCTCGACCCGGCCACCCTCGACGATGCCGAGCGCTCTGGCATCCTCGGGGTGCACCTCGACGAACGGGCCACTGTTGAGCTTGTTGAGCTTCTCGACCTTGCCGGTCTTCGTCATCGTGTGCCACTGGTGCTGCAGGCGGCCGGTGTTGAGCACCATCGGGAACTCGGCGTCGGGCAGTTCGGCTGCGTCGACGTGCGGCCGCGGCAGGAACACCGCGCGACGGGACGGCGTCGCGAACGCCAGCCGCGGCCTGTGCCCGTCGGCGTCGACGAACTCGTCCTGGCTCGCCCCGTCGTTGAGGTAGCGGATCGGGTTGCGGTCCGGCGACTGCGGCGCCACCGGCCACTGCAGCGGCGTCTCGCGCAGCCGTTCGTAGCTCGCGCCGCGCAGGTCCCAGCCCGTCCGGAGGTTGGTGAACCGGCGGATCTCGGAGAAGACCTCCTCGCTCGACTTGTAGTCGAAGTCGTCGCCGAACCCGAGGTGCTCGGCGACGCGGCAGATCAGCTCCCAGTCGGGCATCGTCTGCCCCGGCGCCGGGATGGACTGCGACAGCAGGGTGAGGTTGCGTTCGGAGTTGACCATCACCGCGTCGGACTCGGCCCACAGCGTCGCGGGCAGCACGATGTCGGCATACGCGTTGGTGGCGGTGTCGCGGTAGGCGTCCTGGGTGATCACCAGCTCCGCCTTCTGCAGCCCTGCGATGGTGGTCGACCGATTCGGCATCGTGGCAACTGGATTCGTGCAGATGATCCAGCATGCCTTGATCTCGCCCGAGGCGAGCCGTTCGAACATGTCGACCGCGCCGGGCCCGAACTCGGTCCTGATCGTGTCGGGCGGCAGGCCCCACTGCTCCTCCACGAACGCCCGGTCCTCGGCCGAGGTGACCGCACGCTGCCCGGGCAGACCTGGGCCCATGTAACCCATTTCGCGCCCACCCATGGCGTTGGGCTGCCCGGTCAGCGACATGGGGCCGGTTCCGGGCCTGCAGATGGCGCCGGTGGCCAGGTGCAGGTTGCAGATCACGTTCGTGTTCCAGGTGCCGTGGGTGCTCTGGTTCAGCCCGACCGCCCAGCAGGTCATCCAGTCCCCCGCCTCGGCGATCATCGCCGCGGCCGTACGAATGTCCGCCTCGGCCAGACCCGTGATCTCCGCGACGGTGGCCGGCGGGTAGTCCGCGAGGAACGCGGGCATCGCGTCCCAGCCCTCGGTGTGCTCGGCGATGAAGTCCGCGTCGACGTCGCCGTTCTCGACGAGCAGATGCAGGATGCCGTTGAGCAGCGCCAAGTCGGTGCCCGGCTTGATCGGCAGGTAGAGGTCCGCCTTGTCGGCGGTCGCGGTGCGGCGCGGGTCGACCACGATGAGCTTGGCGCCGGCCTTGAGCCGGTCGGCCATCCGCAGGTACAGGATCGGGTGGCAGTCGGCCATGTTCGAGCCGATGACGAAGAACAGGTTCGTGACGTCGAAGTCGGCGTAGGACCCCGGCGGGCCGTCCGACCCCAGGGACTGCTTGTAGCCGGTCCCGGCGCTGGCCATGCACAGCCTGGAGTTCGACTCCATGTACTTGGTGCGCAGGAACCCCTTGGCGAGCTTGGTCGCCAGATACTGCGACTCCAAAGACATCTGACCCGACACGTACAGAGCGACGGCGTCGGGACCGTGTTCGTCGACGATGGCGCGCAAGCGGCGCCCGGCCTCGGCGACCGCGTCGTCGACAGCCACCGTGGTCAGCTCGTCATCGCGCGAATCCCGCACCAGCGCGGTGGTCAGCCGTCCCTCGTCGGCCCGCATCAGCTCGGCGTGGGTGGCGCCCTTGGTGCACAACCGACCGAAGTTGGTGGGGTGCAACCGGTCCCCGGAGACCCGTGCGATCACCGGCGCGCCCGTAGCGGGGTCGGCGCGGGTCTCTACGGAGATCCCGCAGCCGACCCCGCAGTACGAGCATGCGGTCCGAGTCGTCTGGGTCACCCCGCCCCCACCGGTGCCGCCGCCCGTCCGACGTTCTCGCCGGTGACGGCCTGCACGGACTTCATCCGCAGGAAGACGAACCAGGTGACGATGGCGCAGACGACGTAGAACCCGAGGAAGACCCAGAAGGCGCTCGTCGCCGACTTGTCAGCACCGGTGTAGGACACTCGCAGCGAGACGTTGATGAACACGCCGCCCAGTGCCCCGACTGCTCCGGCGAACCCGATCAGCGCGCCCGACATGCGGCGCGACCACGCTGCCTTCTCCTCGGCGCTCCAGCCGTCCTTGTCCTGCGCCTTGGCCTCGAAGATCGACGGGATCATCTTGTAGGTCGAGCCGTTGCCCAGGCCCGAGAGCACGAACAGGATGATGAATCCCACGACGTACCCGGTCATCTGGGCACCGGTCGGAGCACCCGCGGCGCCGTCGTCCATGGTTCCGGAGCCGACCAGAATGCCCGCGGCGAAGATCATCGCCACGAACGTGTACAGCGTGATCTTGCCGCCGCCGATCCGGTCGGCCAGCTTGCCGCCGAACGGACGCGAGATGGAACCGAGCAGCGGCCCGAGGAAAGAGATCTGCGCGGCGTGCAGCGCTGCCTGCGCGGGAGTGTCGCCGCCTGCCAGGTAGTTGATCTGCAGCACCTGCCCGAACGCGAACGAGAAGCCGATGAACGACCCGAACGTGCCGATGTACAGGAAGCTCATCACCCAGGAGTGCTTGTAGCGCAGCGCTTCTGCGAGTGCTCCGAGATTGGACCTCTGGTTGCGCAGGTTGTCCATGAAGAACGCCGAGCCCAATGCCGCCAGCGCGATCAGGACGAGGTAGATGGCGCACACCAGCTCGGGCGCGGTGTTCCCCACCGTGGCGATCACCAGCAGGCCGATCAGCTGGATGACCGGGACGCCGATGTTTCCGCCACCGGCGTTCAGGCCGAGCGCCCAGCCCTTGAGCCGCTGCGGGTAGAAGGCGTTGATGTTGGTCATCGACGAGGCGAAGTTGCCACCGCCGAAGCCGGCGAAGGCCGCCACCACCATGAACGTCGTGTACGAGGTGCCGGGGTTCTGCATCGCCCACAGCGTGAGCAGCGTGGGAATCAGCAGCAGCAGCGCGCTGACGATCGTCCAGTTCCTGCCGCCGAACTTGGCGGGCGCCACCGTGTAGGGAATGCGCATGAACGCGCCGACGAGGGTCGGCACCGCGACGAGGTAGAACTTGCCGGCCGCGTCGATGCCGTAGACGTCCTGCGGCATGAACAGCACCATCACCGACCAGATCGACCAGATCGAGAACCCGACGTGCTCGGCGACGATCGACCAGATCAGGTTGCGCTTGGCGATCCTGTCGTTGCCACCGTTCCACGCCTCGACGTCCTCGGCGTCCCAGTGTTCGATGTCACGGCTGCGCCGCGGGCGTTCGGTGTCGCGGCTGCGGAAGAGCGTCGTCATGGCGATAGTTCTATGGCCAGGCCATGCCGTATCCGTTGCGCCTCCGTGACCGTCATGTCAAGACTGGCTCACACGTCGGCTCGTGGCCGAGGTGCGCAACGGTATTCATGGGCGCATCGCGCAGGAAACGAACACGAAACAATGGCCGCCTATTGGTAGAACATGACAGACGGAAGCACCCCACGATTCCTGCAGGGCGCCTTCGAATTCGAGGGCAAGGGCCTCGACGAACCGGTTCCGATCGACGGGACGCTGCGCTACGTGGTGCCCGCGGGAGCCGTGTCCCAACCCGTCTACTTCCGCGGCGGCAACTCATGCGACGAGATGGTCAGCGTCGTCCTGCTCCGCGACGGGGCACCGATGCGCTACTTCCCCATCGCGGCCAAGGGTGCGACGCACGTCGCGCTGCGGGTGGTCGAGGACCTGCTCGGCGACACGGTGCTCGAGTTGGCCATCGCCGCGCCCGTCGGCTGCGCGGGCACCGTTGTCGTCGACCTGGGGCTGGTGGAGGTCTGATGCGCAGGCTCGTCGTGGTCGGCAACGGCATGGCAGGCATCCGCGCCATCGAAGAAGTGCTCGCCAGGGGTGGCGGTGAGATGTTCGACATCACCGTGTTCGGCGACGAGCCCTACGGCAACTACAACCGCATCCTGCTGTCGAACGTCCTTGCCGGCAGCGACGATCCCGCCGAGATCTACCTCAACGCGCTGGACTGGTACTCCGACAACCGGATCGACCTGCGAGCCGGGGTTCGCGTGGTGCGCGTCGACACCTTCGCCCACCTCGTGCACGCCGACGACGGCACCAGCATGCGGTACGACAAGCTCATCCTGGCCACCGGCAGCCGATCGTTCTTCCCCCCGATGAAGGGGCTGTGGGCCGACGACAAGAACCTCGCCGATGGCGTGTACGGGTTCCGGACCCTCGACGACACCTCCGCGATGATCGCCGAGGCAGGCATGCGGACCAAGGCCGTCGTGATCGGAGGCGGCCTGCTCGGATTGGAGGCCGCACGGGGCCTGCAGAACCGGGGGCTGACCGTCGACGTGGTGCACGCCGGGCCGGTGCTGATGAACGCCCAGCTCGACGACCTCGCGGGCGCGATCCTGCGAAAGTCGGTGGAAAGCCTCGGCATTGGGGTGCACACCAACATGCGCACCACCGAGGTGTTCGTCGACGACGGCCGCCTCACGGGCATCGCGTTCGCCGACGGGACGCGCCTGGACTGCGACATGCTCGTCATCGCCGCGGGCATCCGACCCAACGTCGGGCTGGCGCAACGGGCCGGGCTGACCGTCGAGCGGGCCATCGTCACCGACGATCACATGCGGTCGGTCGACGACGACGACGTCTACGTCGTCGGCGAGTGCGCCCAGCACCGCGGCCAGGTCTACGGCCTGGTCGCTCCGCTGTGGGAGCAGGCCAAGGTGCTCGCCGACCACCTCACCGGCAGCGATCCGGCCGCCACCTATCACGGCTCCCGCGTCGCCACGAAGCTGAAGGTGGCCGGCGTCGACGTCGCGTCGATGGGGATCAAGGCGCCGGAACGCGAGGACGACGAGTTCGTGCAGTACTCCGAGCCCAGGCACGGCGTGTACAAGACCATCGTGATCCGCGACGGGAAGCTGGTGGGCGCCACGCTCGTCGGCGACGTCAGCAAGGTGTCGTTCCTGACCCAGGCGTTCGACAGCGGCCTGCCACTCCCCGACGAGCGGGTATCGCTGATGTTCGACATCGGCACCCCCGACGTCGGAGTGGGCGTGGCCGAACTCGCCGACGACGCCCAGGTGTGCAACTGCAACGGCGTCTCCAAGGGCGACCTCGTCGGCTGCGTGCGCGGCGGTGTGACGTCGGTGAGCGGCGTGATGGCGAAGACCAAGGCGGGCAAGGGCTGCGGGTCCTGCAAGGAGCTGGTCGGCCAGGTCGTCGAGTGGGCCGCCGATGGCGCAGTCACCGAGGATCCGTCTGCGTCGTGGTACGTGCCGGCGATCCCGTACGACAAGCCGACCCTGATGAAGCACGTCCGGGAACTCCAACTGCACTCGGTGTCATCGGTCTTCGCCGCACTGGCTCCCGACGGCAAGCCCGACGCCAGTTCCAAGATGGCGCTGGCCTCGCTGCTCGACATGATGTGGGCCGACGAGTTCGTCGACGAACGCGACGCCCGGTTCATCAACGACCGCGTGCACGGCAACATCCAGCGCGACGGCACCTTCTCGGTGGTGCCGCAGATGAAGGGCGGGGTCACCGACTCCAGGCAGCTGCGCAGGATCGCCGACGTCGCCGACAAGTACGAGATCCCCATGATCAAGCTGACCGGCGGTCAGCGCATCGACCTGCTGGGGGTCCGCAAGGAGGACCTGCCATCGGTGTGGGCGGATCTCGACATGCCGTCGGGATACGCCTACGGCAAGAGCTTCCGGACCGTGAAGACCTGTGTCGGAAGCGACTTCTGCCGATTCGGCGTCGGCGACTCGACGGCGCTGGGCATCGCGATCGAGGAGCGCTACCAGGGTCTGGCCAGTCCCGCGAAGATGAAGCTGGCCGTGACCGGGTGTCCGCGCAACTGTGCCGAGGCGCTGTGCAAGGACGTAGGGATAGTCGCCATAGAAGGGGGGGTCGGCGGACGCTGGGAGATGTACGTCGGCGGGGCGGCCGGCGCCCACATCCGCAAGGGCGACCTGCTGGCCACCGTGGACTCACCCGAGGAGGTGATGACGCTGACCGGCCGGTTCCTGCAGTACTACCGGGAGAACGCCAACTGGCTCGAGCGGACGTACGCCTTCGTCCCCCGCATCGGCATCGAACGGCTGCGGGAGATCGTGGTCGACGACGCCGATGGGCTGGCCGAGCAGCTCGACGCCAACATGGCGAAGTCCGTTGCGGCCTACCGCGATCCGTGGCTCGACGGCAGGGAGCCCGCTACCGAGGGCCAGTTCAGGACGTCGTTGCCGTTGCTGCCGCTGCCCCAGGTCCCGGTCCGATGACTACGCGAGTCTCGGTGGGCCACGTCGACGAGATCCCCGTCGGGGAGGGCCGGACGTTCGCGATCGACGGCGAGCAGATCGCGGTGTACCGCATGCGCGACGGCTCGGTGCGCGCCTTGAGCGCGGTGTGTCCGCACCGCGGCGGTCCGCTCGCCGACGGGTTGATCGACGACCAGGTCGTCGTGTGCCCCCTGCACGGGCTGAACTACGACCTCGAGACCGGACGCGAGGTCACGGGAACCGGACTCGGCGTGTGCACGCACGAGGCGACCGTCGACGCCACCGGGGCGATACGCGTCGCGCTCGACTGCGGCCGGGACTAGGACATGTCCGCGTAGCGGCTGCGGATCAGGCTGAAGACGCCGTAGGCCGCGATGCCCAGAGCGGCGAGGACGAGGAGGATCCGGCCAAACGGCGCGTTGCCGAGGGCCTTGACGGCGGCATCGATGCCCGAGGCCTTGGCGGGGTCGGACGTCACGGTCGCGATGATGACCAGGATGCCTGCGCCTGCAAGGACGAGGCCCTTGGCGACGTAGCCGATGATGCCGGCCGGCGTGACGATCGATCCCCGTGAGCGGGTCAAGTCCTTCTCGAAGCGCTTGGTCGCGCCCTTGTAGACGTGGTAGCCGCCGACGCCGATCAGGACGAGCGCGACGATGATGAGAAGCGCCTTGCCCCAGCCGGATTGCATGAGCTGGGCACTCATGCCCGCGTTCTGCTGACCGCTGGACTGGCCACTGCCGGAGGCGAATCGCGCGGCGGACACGGCGAGCGCGATGTTCACCACGCCGACGGCGACGGCCTTCACCTTGTCCTTGACTTCCTCCTCGGCGACTGCTTCCGCGATGTGCCACAGGCCGAGTGCCGCGAGACCGATGGCCGCGAGCCACAGCATGATCGCGCCGCCGGTCTGGCTGCCGAGAGCGGCCAGGGCGCCGGATTGGTCCGCGTTGCCTCCGCTACCGAAGGCAAGCCGGAGCACGATCCAGGCGAGCAGCAGGTGCAGGACGCCGCTGGCGATGAAGCCTGTCCGCGCCGCACGTTCGAACCACTGATTGTCGGCAGCATTCGCTACAGCGCCCTTGGTGTCGGTCATGCCGGCGTGTACCCCGGTTGATCATGGGCGCAAACCAGATATTGACGCGAACGTGGGCCCCCCTTTCGGGAGGCCCACGGCCGTGTCATGCGTGTCGCGTCATGCGTTCCTAGCTGTCGCCGCCGTCCTTCGAACCGCTATCCGAACCGCTGCCGCTGCCCGAACCGCTGCCGCTGCCGGAACCGGCGTCGCTCGACCCGTCTTTCGCGGTGCCCTTGGTGTCGGAGTCATTCGAGCCACCGCCGGTGTTCGAGGACCCGCCGGCCTTGGTGTCGGGCGACACCTTGTTGCCGCCGGTGGTGTCCGTCGAGCCGCCCGCTCCCGTGCCGCCGGTGCTGGACCCGCCCGTCCCCGAACCGCCCGTTCCCGAGCCGCCCGTTCCCGAGCCGCCGGTGTCGGAGTCACCCGCACCCGTGTCGGTGCCGGTGCCGGTGCCCGTGTCGTCCGTGCCCGTCGTGTCGTTCGTGCCGGTGGTGTCGGTTGGCGTCTCGTCGACGACCGGCGCCTCCTCCACGTCCTCGGCGGGTACGGACGCGACGCGTGCGGTGATCTGTGCGTCGCCGGACAGCTCCTCGACCGGGGGTTCCGGAGGCGCCGGCGGCGCCGTGGGACCGGTAATGACGCCGACGGCGTCACCGACCGCATCCTCGAGCGTGTTGCCGACCTGGCCCACCGTCTGCACGACCGTGTTGCCTGCGCCGCCGATCGCACCGATGGCCTGGTTGCCCGCCTGGCCGAAGCCGTTGAGGGCCAGGTTGCCCGCCTGCCCGATACCGGCGATCAAGCCGTTGCCAGCCGTGCCGATGCCTTGGAGCGTGGTGTTGACCGCCGCGCCGATGGTGTTCACGACCGTTTGAATGGCCGCGAAGTAGCTGGCCGGGTTCAGCGGGTTGGCCAGGATGGCCCCGAGCGCGGCACCGCCGCCGGCGAGCAGCGTGTTGCCGACCGCGCCGATGGTTTGGATGGCCGTGTTGCCCAGCGCGCCAACGGTTGCCAGGCCGATCAAGCCCAGTCCGCCGAGGGTGGCGACCGTGGTCACGCCCGCCGAGCCGAGACCACCGATGAGCTGGCTGCCTGCCGTGCCGAAGCCGACGATGCCCTGCGTGACCGCGGTTCCCGCGCCGTTGAGCAGCACACCCACCGCGGTCCCGACGTCGCCCGGCGTCAGCGCCAGCGTCGAGACGTCACCCGGTGCCGCGAGCGCGGCCAACTGGACGTTCTGCATGACCGGCTGGCCGGTGATGAGGCCGAACGCGGTGCCCAGCGCGTTGCCGAGCGTCCCGATCACACCTCCGGTGGTGGCCAGCACGGTGTTGCCGATGCCGCCGACGGTGGAGATCAGCGTGTTGCCGATGGTCCCGATCGTGCCGATGGTGGCGGCACCCGCATTGCCGAGGGTCGCGACCAGGGTGGAGCCGGCCAGACCGAGGGTGCCCAGGAGGGTTCCGCCGGTGACGCCCAGGCCGTTCACCAGCAGGGTGCCGGTGGCACCTGCACCGAGGAAGCCCTGGTTGACCGCGGTTCCGACGCCGCTCACCAGCGTGTTGAGCGCGGTGGCGTAGCTACCGGGATTCAGCGGGTTGGACAGGATGGTGCCCAGCGCTCCGAGCAACGTGCCCGACAGCGTGTTGCCGACGGCGCCGATGGTCTGGATCGCCGAGTTGCCCACCGCGCCAACGGTGTTGATGAACGCGTTGCCCGTGGCGCCGAGACCGCCGATGGTCTGGATGCCCGCCGCGCCGAGACCGCCGATGAGGCCTGCGCCCGCACCGCCGAATCCGGCCAGCGCCTGTACGCCGACCGCACCGAGGCCGCCGACGAGCTGGGTTCCGACCGCGCCGATGCCGAGGAATGCGTCGTTGATGGCAGTCGCCGCTCCGGCCGCGAGCACGCCGATCGCCGCCAGGATGTCACCCGGGGCGAGCGAGGCGAGCGCTGCGAGGGCGGCACCGCCGACGAGTTCGTTGCCGATCGCCCCGATGGTCGCGAGCGTGGTGTTGCCGATGGCACCGAGGGTGGCCAGCGCCTGCTGACCCGCCGCGCCGAGACCTGCGATGCCGCCGGTGATCGCCGCGCCGCCGCCGGTGAGCAGCAGTGCCAGCGCTGCCGGGTAGGCCGCCGGGTTCAGCGGATTCGAGGCGATCGTCGCCAGCGCGCCGACCCCCGTGGCGCTCAGGGCGTTGCCCAGCCCGCCGACCGTGGCGATCACGGTGTTGCCGATGCCGCCGATCCCCTGGATGGCCTGGTTGCCCGCGGTTCCGACGCCGTTGACCAGTTCGGTGAGGGCGGTCGCCAGACCGGTCGGCGTGTAGTCCGCGTAGACCGACGAAATGTGCTCTGCCTTGATGGTCAGATCCGGCGCAGGCGGCGCGATCGGACTGAGTGCGATAGCTGTTGCTCCGACCAGCGCAATGCCGGCCGAGAGGGGTGAACGGAGAGCAAGTTGCATGGCAACCCCCTAATTAGAACCAACTCGATTAGCAAAAGTTACCTGACTGCAACGTCGATAACTAGACATTTGCAATCAGACCTTTCGAACGCTTTCAGGGCGCTCATGATCGTTTGCCAGAGTTTGCTGTGGTCCGTATTGCCGTGCGCTTGAATTGGGATCTTCTGGCAACTTCCTGGCTTTTGCACGAGGAACATCATGGTGGTGATTCAGCACACGTTCAGCCGAGACGCACAGCCGAGGTCGGTGGTGTCGCTGACGGAAGCGGAGATTCCTTCTGATCACTAGCTCAACGGTCGAGAGGTGTTAGCCACGTCACGCGCGGCGGGGGTGAAGTATGCACCGTTGGCAACTACCCGCGTCGTGGGTCACACGACCATCGCTTGCCGCCCGGCGCACAAAGACCGTCGTCAGGACAGTTCGCTGACCTGCAGCCGGGCTCCGCTCCGCCGGATCCGGCTCAGCGGGCAGACCGGAGTGTCGTCCGGACGGACCGTCGATCGGGCGCCCGCCATCCGGCAGGGCACCGGAGGATCGGCTCCCGTTTCGGTACGTCGCGCCTACTCACGCCATGCGATCCGGCGGCTGACGCACGTCGTCGAAACCCGAGTCCGACGCCCCGCCGGCAGATCGGACGTTTATCTCTCCGCGAAGCGGTTACACCGCCGAGCCACTATTTGCGCGGGGTTGCTACCCGAGTTCGACGCGCAGTGTGCTGCCGATGCCTTTCGACTGGTGTCCATTTAGGCGTGGCTAACATTTCGCTTCTCGGGGTTCCCCGTCGAAATCGTCATCGGAAGTCACTTCGACCCGAAACTGAACGACGTTGCCTGTTACTCGGCGGGCTTGACCGCGAGCACGGGCTTGGGGCACTCCAGCAGAACCTGCTGGGAGACGCTGCCCATGAGCAGCTTGCCCACCGGGTTCCGGTGCTTGATGCCGATCACCAACATCTCGGCCTCGGGCCTGTCCATGGCCGTCAGGAGCTCGGTGGCGGCGTCCACGCCGACCGGCTGACTGAACTCGAACGGCACCCCGGACGTGCTCAGCCTGGCCTGCAGATCCCGCACGCCATCGGACTGGGCGAAGGTCGAATCGGCGTAGGCATCGCCCGCCGTCGAGTTGATGACGAGTACCCCGGTGTCCCGCAGCCGTGCCTGTTCGATGCCGTGGTCCAAAGCGGCCTGTCCGAACCGGTCGGCCGTGTATCCGATGACGATCACGCTTGGGCCTTCTCTCTCTGATCCCTGTCGTCTTCCACGACGAGCAGCGTCTCCTCGTCGCGGTGCATGAGGCGCAGCACCAGCGGCACGATGAGCAGAATCGCCATGAGGACGTAGGTGACGATCGCGACGGGCTCGGTGAACAGGCTGCTCCACTCGCCTCCACCCAGCTGCAGGCTCTGGCGCAGCTGACGTTCGATGCGCGGCCCGAGGATCACCCCGATGATCAAGGGCAGCACCGGAAGTCCGAAGCGACGCATCATGAGGCCGAGTAGTCCGAACACCAGCAGCAGAGCCAGGTCGAGCGGCTGCACGTTGACCGCGAAGGCACCCAGCGTCGCGAAGAACAGAATGCCCGCATACAGGTACGGCCGCGGCGTGCGCAGCAGCTTGGCCCACAGCGGAGCCAGCGGCAGGTTGAGCAGCAGCAGGAGCAGGTTGCCGATGAACAGGCTCGCGATGAGCGTCCAGATCAGCAGCGGCTCCTTCTCGAACAAGGTGGGGCCGGGCTGAATCCCGTACGACACGAAGGCCGTCAGCATCACCGCTGCGGTCGCGTTGGTCGGCAGGCCGAGCGACAGCATCGGCACCAAAGTGCCTGCAGCCGAGGCGTTGTTGGCCGCCTCCGGTCCTGCGACGCCCTCGATGGCACCCTTGCCGAACTCCTCGGGGTGCTTCGACAGCTTCTTCTCGGTGATGTAGCTCAGGAACGTGGGCAGTTCGGCACCGCCGGCCGGCAGCGCGCCGAAGGGGAATCCGAAGGCGGTGCCGCGAAGCCACGCCTTCCAGGACCGGCGCCAGTCGCTGCGCCCCATCCACGGACGTCCCACCGGGATGATGTCGGCAGGCCTGCGTCGCAGATGAGCGGCGACCCAGAGCGCTTCGCCGAGGGCGAAGATCGCCACCGCGATCACCACGATGTCGATGCCGTCGGACAGCTGCGCGATGCCGAACGTCGCTCGAGGCTGGCCGGTGAGGAAGTCGATGCCGACGACGCCGATGGCTAGACCCAGGACCAGCGAGATCGCGCCGCGCAGTTTGGAACTACCCAGCACGGCGGTCACCGCGACCAGGGCGAACAACATGATGGCCAAGTACGAGGGCGCGCCGAGGCTCACTGCGAAGCGTGAGATGGCAGGCGCGAACGCGGCGAGCAGAACGGTACCGATGGTGCCCGCGACGAACGATCCGATGGCCGCGGTGGCGAGCGCCTGTGCCGCTCGGCCCGCCTTGGCCATCTTGTTGCCCTCGATCGCCGTGATCACCGACGAGGACTCCCCCGGCGTGTTCAACAGGATCGACGTCGTCGACCCGCCGTACATGCCGCCGTAGAAAATGCCCGCGAACATGATGAACGCGGCGCTGGGGCTGACGTTGTAGGTGATCGGCAACAGCAGCGCCACCGTCATCGCCGGGCCGATGCCCGGCAGCACGCCCACGGCGGTACCGAGTAGCACGCCGATCACGGCGTACAGGAGATTCATCGGAGTCGCCGCCTCGGCGAACCCCTGCATGAGCCAGTCGAAGTTGTTCATCTCAGAGGATCCCGTCCAGAATGCCTGCGGGCAGCGGGATGCCGAGCCCGGAGTAGAACGCGTAGAAGCTCGCCAGCGCCAGCAGCACGCCGATCACGATGTTGCGCACGTAATGCTTGCTGCCCAGAATCGTTGCAGCACAAGCAAAGAAGATCGAACTCATGATGACCCAGCCGAGCAGGTTGACCAGCAGGATCATCGCGACGAACAGCGCCACCAATAGACCCACGGTTCGCCAGTCGCTCGGCATGTCGGGATCGATGTCCTCGCCCGCGTCGGCTTCGCCCTTAGAACCACGCGGGATGGCTACGGCCAGAATGACCGCCAGCAGCAGAGCGGCGATCCCGATGACCATCGGGAAGAACTTCGGCCCGAGTGGGTCCACCTTGGCGAAGCCCTCCGCCAGGGTCAGTGAACTCACCACCAGGAACCCGCCGACGAGCACGAGGACCGCGACGACGAGGTACTGGGCGTAGTCGACGACGACCCGAGGTCGGTCCTGCTCCGGGGCGCTCACAGCAGCCCCAGCTCGGTCAGCGTCGACGAGACCCGGTTGTCCTGATCCACCAGGAACTGTTCGAACTGCTCCCCGGTCACGAAGGCGTCGGTCCACCCGTTCTTCACCAGCGCGTCCGTCCACTCCTGCGTCGCGTGCATCTCCTCGAGCACCTCGACCATCGCCTGCTTGGCACTGTCGGAGATCTCCGGCGGCGCGAGGACACCGCGCCAGTTGGCGAACGTGAGGTCGATACCCGACTCCACGAGGGTCGGGGCGTCGACGCCCTCCACGCGCTCGTCGCTGGAGACGGCGAGCACCCGCAGCTGACCGGCCTCGATCTGGTCGATGAGTTCACCCGGGCTGGACGTGCCGATGGTGATCTTGTTGCCGAGCAGCGCCGTGAGGAGGTCACCGCCACCGTCGTAGGTGATGAAGTTGACGCTCTTCGGGTCCACGCCAACGGCTTTCGCCAACTCCATCGGGAACAGATGGTCCGGTCCACCGGGCGACGAACCGCCACCGATCGTGACCTTCGCGGGGTCGGCCTTCCACGCGGTGACGAAGTCCTGCACCGTCTTGAACGGCGAGTCGGCGGGCACGAAGATCGCACCCGGGTCCTCGATCAGCTTCGCGATGGCCGTCGCATCTGAGGCCTTGATCTTCGACCCGTTGGTGTACGTGGCCCCGACGACGCCGAGACCCATCGTCATCATCAGGTCGTCGTTGCCGCGCTCGTTCATCAGTCGGGCCATCGCGACCGTGCCACCGGCACCGATCACGTTGAACACCTCGACGCGACCGGTGATGTCCCGGTCCTCCATGATCTTCACCGCCGTGCGTGCGGTGAGGTCGTAGCCGCCGCCCGGGCTGTTGGGCACCATCATGCGCAGGCGGTGCAGGCCCGACGGGTCGTCTCCGCGGGTCACCCCGCATCCGGTGAGGGCCGTTGCGCACAGCAGCGCAAGCGCGAGCCATCTGGTGGCTCGCCCCCTCTTCACAGGTCGTGTCGTCACACCGTCGTCCCTTCGTCATGTGATGCTCAGCAATACTGGTGCCTACGAGTGACTCAGGTCACTCTTTAGTAGACAAAGAAGGTTGTGGTCATTGAGTAAGGGCACCGGGAGTAGGGCCACCGGGGGCAAGTGGGCGGGCAGGAAGCTCACCGCGCGCAGTCTCGCCGGCCAGTTCCTGCTCTTCCAGATGGTCGTGGTCGCGGTGGTACTCGTTGCGGTCGCGGCGGTTTCGGTCGCCCAGTCCTCCCGCGAGTTCCGCGAGGTCCGGGGCCAGCGGATGATCGCGGTCGCCGAGAACCTCGCATCGACGCCGATCGTCCGCGATCGCTACGCCGACCCGCTGGCGGGCCGCGTGCTCGCCCCCGACCTCGACCGTGCCATCGCCCTGTCCGGCGCCCGGCTGGTCGAACTCATCGCACCCGACGGCGTCGTGCGGGCGTCGTCGGACCCGTCGCGCGCCGGCCGCCGCGTCGACTTCGGGCCCAGCCTGGTGGTGCAGGGGCGGGCCTGGTCGGGTGATCTGGACATCGACGGCACGCACTCGCTGGTCGGCCAGGTGCCCATCCTGTCCACCGATGGTGCGGTCCTGGCCGTCGTCTCGGTCAGCGAGCCGTATCCCTCGACGTGGCAACTGCTCAGCGGCGCGGGCGAGCGGCTCCTGGTGTACCTCGGGCTGGGTGCCGCGCTCGGCGTGGTGGCGTCGTGGCTGCTGTCGCGTCGGATCAAGCGGCATACCCGCGGACTCGAGGTCGCCGAGATAGCAGGCCTGGCCGACCACCGGGAGGCCTTGCTGCACAGCATCAGAGAGGGCGTGGTCGCCGTCAACACCGGCGGCGTCGTCACCCTGCTCAACGACAGTGCACGGGACCTGCTCGACGTCGGCGACGACGCCGTGGGTCGCCCCGTCCACGAGCTGGGCCTCGACCCCGCTGTCGAGCACTTCCTGCTGTCCGGCGAGGAGGGCCACGACGAGGTGATCACCACCACGACAAGGATTCTCGCGCTCAACCGCCGGTCGGCGAGCACTCGCGGCAAACGCATAGGTACCGTCACCACCATGCGCGACAGCACCGAGCTCGCCTCGATGCAGGGTCAGCTGTCGTCGCACAAGAGCGTCACCGACACGCTGCGGGCCCAGACCCACGAGTTCGCCAACCAACTCCACACCATCTCCGGCCTCGTTCAGCTCGGCGAGTACGACGCGGTGCGCGACCTCGTCGGCAGCCTGACCCGTCGGCGAGCCGAGATCAGCGACGCCGTCACCCGCCACGTCACCGACCCCGCCGTGGCCGCGCTGCTGATCGCGAAGACCTCGCTCGCCGCCGAGAGCGGGGTGTCCCTGGTGCTCGACGACAGCAGCCACCTCAGTGCGCTCGATCCGGCACTGGCCACGGACGTCATCACGCTGCTCGGTAACCTCATCGACAACGCCGTGGACGTGTCGGAGGGCTCGCCCCGAGCAGTGGTTCGCGTCGCGGTCACCGACGACGACGGCTTGACGATCACCGTGGCCGACTCCGGGCCCGGCGTGCCCGAGCACATGCGCGAGAGCATCTTCGCCCGAGGCGTCACGTCCAAGCCGCACGTCGCAGGCGGGCGCGGCATCGGGCTCGCCCTGGTGCGCCTGGTCAGTGCGCAACTCGGCGGGTCGGTCGACGTGTCGGACGGCCAGGGCGGGGGCGCGGTGTTCGAGGTCCGGCTTCCCCGGTTGGCGTCGGCCGAGCGCACACCGGCCGTTGCGGCAGGGCGCACCGATGCATGACGTGCTGGTCGTCGACGACGACTTCATGGTCGCCGACATCCATCGCCGCTTCGTCGATCGCGTCGACGGGTTCCGGTCGGTCGGCGTGGCGCGCACCGGCGCCGAGGCGCTCGAGCAGGCCGCCGCCCTGCGACCCGACCTGCTGCTGCTCGACGTCTACCTCCCGGACATGACGGGTCTCGACGTCCTGCAGCGGCTGCGCTCGAGCGGTGACCGCGTCGGCGTCATCATGATCACGGCGGCGCGCGAACTCGACACCGTCGCAGGGGCACTCGACGGCGGTGCCGCCGACTACCTGATCAAGCCGTTCGAATTCGACCAGTTCCGCAGCAAGCTCGACGCGTTCGCCGCCCGCGTGGACGCGCTGGCCGCCGCGACCGGCGCCGACCAGTCCCTGATCGACGCACTGTTCGGTGGCGCGACGGCGGCGCGCAGCGGGCAGCTGCCGAAGGGACTCGGCGCCGAGACCGGCAGGCTCGTGCTCGAGGCAATGCAGTCAGCGGGTGAGGTGTCGGCGGCGGAATGCGCTGAGCTGGTCGGCATCTCGCGCGTCAGCGCACGCCGCTACCTCGAGCACTATCTCGGCGCAGGCGTGGTCGAGCTACGCCTGCAGTACGGCGCAGGACGGCCCGAGCGGCGCTACCGCCTCGTGGACTGAGGACTCACCACCGGCCCCGCAGGCGGTCGCGATAGGACCGGCCGTCGGGGTCGTAGAAGAAGCGGTACGCAGGTGAGGCCCACAGCTTGGTGAACCGCGACATCTGCTCGGGCCGGTGCGGACGCAACCGGCCCGGCGGCCGCGGGCCGACCCGACCGTTGGCGTACCAGGCCTCCAGCGCGTCTGCGGCCGCCGTGACCGCCTCGATCACCGCACCGGGGTCGACGAGGTCGTGATCCTCGCTGCCATCGGCGGCGCGGTCGAGGTGCTCGCGCAACAGCTCCAGACGAAGGTTCCTGGCGAACACCCGTGCGCCGTCACCGGTACCCGCGGGATCGACCGGCTCACGCTCGTCGCGCGTGGAATCTAGCACGGCACAGGACAATTCACTGTCGTGCGTCCACGAGCGCCGGTTGAAGTTGTCGCTGCCCACGCACGCCCACACGTCGTCGACCACGCACGCCTTGGCATGCACGTAGACGGGCGTCCCTTCGTGGTTCTCCAAGTCGAACACGTGCACCCGCTCCGGGTCCGCGCTCTTGCACACGTCGATCGCCTGCTGTCTGCCGACCTGGTTGGGCGGCAGCGCCAGCTTGCCGTCGACGTCGGGATGGCGGGGTACGACGGCCACGAGATGGAGGTCCGGATGCTCCCGCAGCGCCGCGGCGAATAGGTCGGCCACCTGCCGCGACCACAGATACTGATCCTCGAGGTAGATGAGCCTGCGCGCCCGCCGGATCGCCTTGGTGTATCCGCGGGCGATGCTGCGCTCGCCCTCGGCTGCGAAGTCGTAGGAGAAGTGCGCATCGGGATACGTGCGCAGCACCTGCACAGCGTGCGGGCCCGTCGCAGGCGCCGGCGGTGGCCGCTGCGGCAAGGGGTCGGGTGTGAGGTCGGCGCCGCTGAGCTTGTCGCGGACCCACGCGATCGGGTTGAGCATGTCCAGTGGCGCCGGATCCTCCCACCGCTCGCGGAAGGTCTGATCCAGCACGTCGACGATCGGACCGCGCAGCCGCAGCTGCACGTCGTGCCACGGTGGTCGGTCGCCGTAGGCCTTCGACATCTGGATCGCCTGGGGGTCACCGAGGTGGCGCGCGTCGTCGCGACGCGAATGACACAGGTCGATCCCGCCCGCGAACGCCACGTCGCGCTCGGGTTCGCTCGGATGCCGGATCACGACCAGCTTCTGATGATGGGAGCCACCGAATCTCACCCGCTGGTCGAGCAGCACCTCGCCGCCCGCCTCTTCGATCGCCTCCCCGAGATGCCGGTTCTCCTCCTCGCTGTACTGCAGCTTGTCCAGATGCGACCGCCACACCAGACCCTTGACCACGACACCGCGCTCGGCTGCGTCAGAGAAGAGCTCGGCGACCGTCGGGCCGTCGTCGCGGACCAGCTCGTCGGGGTCCCCGCGCCAGTCGGTGAAGAACACGTAGTCACCCGGACCGCACGCCTCCACCTCCTGCGCCAGTTCCTCGAAGTAGGTCCTGCCGTGCACCAGGGGCTCGGCGACGTTCCCGTCGCGCCAGAACGGCACGTCGGTGTCCGGGTTTCCGCGCTCGGATTCGGCGAGGAACCATCCGGTCGGGTCGGTCACGTCGTGGCCCTCCTGAGGTCTCGGTCGTCGATCCAGCATGCCAGTCGCATTCCCGACCCGCGTGCGAAGCCGTCTGCGGTGCCGAACTCGCACCCGGACACGCGCCACCCTAGGGTGCTGTGGTGGCACCCAGAGTCCTCTTCGTCGTCAACGACCCCGTCGCACCGCCCGCCCTGCTGGGCGACGTCTTCACCGACCTCGGATACGACACCGCGATATTCGAGGTGGTGCCCGCCGACGCGGCGGACACCCCCGGCCTGACGGTCGAGTTCCCGGACCCGCTGGCCTACGAGGTGATCGTCCCCCTCGGCGCGCGGTGGGCCGCCTACGACGAGGCGCTGCCCTGGATCGCCGACGAGATGACCATGATCCGCGACGCCGACGCAGCCGGTGTCGGCGTACTGGGCGTGTGCTTCGGCGGACAGGTGGCGGCCCGAGCGCACGGCGGCACCGTGGCGCGCTCGTCCGAGCCCGAGATCGGGTGGTGCCCGGTGGACACCGACGCACCGGACCTAGTGCCCGGCGGGCCCTGGTTCCAATGGCACTTCGACCGCTTCAGCGCGCCGGCGGGTTCCACCGTCCTGGCCCGAAATGACCGCGCCACACAGGCTTTCACGATCGGCCACACGCTCGGCTTGCAGTTCCACCCCGAACTCGACGGTCCGCTGCTTCGGGCCTGGCTGGCCAACGACGGCGCGGAGGCCGCTGCGCTGGGCATCGACGCGGACGCCCTGGCCGACCAGACGGCGCGGCTGCAGTCCGACGCCGACCGGCGACTACACGCTCTGGTCCGCGGCTTCCTCGCCCGTGTCGCGCGTCAGCCGTGCCCCAGCTGATGTGACAGCGCGTCGGCGACCTCGGGCTGCCGGAAGCGGTGACCGACGGCCGCGAGTTTGGCCGGCAGGACGCGCTGGCTCGCCTCGGCCAGCTCCCGCGCCCCCTGTTCGCCGAGGAGCAACCGGGGACCGAAGCCGGGTACGGGCAGGATCGCCGGCCGGTGCATCACCTTGGCCAGCGCCCGGGTGTACTCGTCGTTGCGAACGGGGTTGGGCGCCACCGCATTGACGGCACCGGAGAGCCGGTCGTCGTAGAGCGCGCGGTAGTAGACGTCCAGCAGATCGTCGAGGCCGATCCAGGACAGCCACTGTCGGCCGCTGCCCAGCCTGCCGCCCAGTCCCGCGGCGAACAGCGGTCGCAGGAGCTTCAGCGTGCCCCCCTCGGCCGACTGCACGATGCCGGTCCGCACCGTCACGACGCGCATGCCACCGTCCGCGGCAGGCGCGGTGGCGGCCTCCCAGTCGGAGACCACGCCGGCGAGGAAACCGTCGCCGCGGCCGGCGTCCTCGGTGAGCGACACGTCGCCCCGGTCGTAGCCGTAGTAACCGATCGCCGAGGCACTGACGAAGGTGCGCGGCCCGTCGACGGTCCGTGCGGCCACCTCGGCGAGCCTGCGGGTGGGTTCGATGCGACTGTCGACGATGGCGGCCCGGTGGGCGTCGGTGAACCGGCCCGCGATCGACTCGCCCGCGAGGTGGATCACCGCGTCGACACCGGCGAGCAGGTCGGCGGCCGGTGCCAGTGGATCCCACTGCCGCTGCCCGGCTCCCGGCGCGCCGCGCACCAACCGGACGACGCGATGCCCTCCGGTGCTGAGCAGTGCGCACAGCGCGGTTCCCACCAGTCCCGACGACCCGGTGACCGCGACCGTCATCGACCCGGCGCCCGCGAGTTCGGCGTCGCGGTGGGCGGCCAGGTCGTCGGCGAGCTGGCGGTGGCGATAGACGAACGTGGAACGCAGCCCGACACCGGGAACGGTGGTGTCGACGTGGTCGTGCACCCGGGTGGACCCCGAGGTGGGGCCGTCGGCGAAGTCGTGGGTGTGGCGCCACCAGCCGATCGCCCGCGGCGGCAGCGAGCGCAACCCGTCCGAGGACAGCACGTCGACGAAGCGGTGCGGCGGGTCGTACTGAGCCGGGTCGTGCTTGGCGATCCAGCGCAGTCCGCCCGGCAGGCCGAGGATCGCCGTGCCGTCGGCCAACGACTCCGTCTCCGCCACCACCCTCATCGGCTGCCACGGCGGCACCAGGCGGCGCATCGCGCCCTGCCTGGTGTGCCAGGCGAAGACCTCGTCCAGGGGATGGTCGACCACGCTCTCGAATTCGATGCCCACGTGTTGATCTTCGTTGCCGAGCGCCGGTCGGATGGCCCGATCGCGGCTTACGCTGCTGACATCGCGCACGCACCGGAGAATCGGACGTTCCAGGACCGCCGGGAGGCCGGCCGGGTCCTGGCCCGGCACCTGACGGCCTATGGTTCCCGATCCGACGTGGTGGTGCTCGGGCTGGCCCGCGGCGGCGTGCCCGTCGGGCGGGAGGTTGCCATCGCGCTGCGGGCGCCGCTGGAGGTGTTCCTGGTGCGCAAGCTCGGCGTGCCCCAGTGGCCCGAATTGGCGATGGGCGCGATCGCGAGCGGCGGCGGCGTGGTCCTCAACGAGCCGCTGATCGAGAGCCTGCGCATCTCGTCCGCCGCGCTGGACGAGGCGATCGCACGGGAGTCGGCCGAACTACGCCGCCGCGAATCGGCGTACCGCAGCGGACGCGAGCAGGTGGACCTGCGCGGTCGGGTCGCCATGCTCGTCGACGACGGCATCGCGACCGGGGCCAGCATGAAGGCCGCCGTGCATGCCGTCCGGTCGCTCGGCCCGGCGTCGGTCGTGGTGGCCGTCCCCGTGGGCCCGCGCGCAGTGTGCCGGGACATGCGGTCGATTGCGGACGACGTGGTCTGCGCAGTGACGCCCGACCGATTCCGCGCCGTGGGCCAGGTGTACGCCGACTTCCATCAGGTCGACGACGACGAGGTGCGCGAGGCTCTCGCGACGGCGCGCTAGTCGCGCTTGACGGCCTCGTCGCGCGTGGTGGGCTCGTCGCTCGTGGCGGGCTCGTCGACGACGGGCGTCACCTCGGTGCGGTCCTCGACGGCCGGGGTCAGTTCCGTGGGCGCGTCGTCGACGTCGGCGTGGGACTCGTGCGCGACGGTCGAGGTGTCGGCGTCTGAATCGCCGTCGGTGTAGGTCGGGATCTGCGTCGTGGCGTCGTCCGGGTAGTCCTCGGCAGCGCCGTCGTCGACGGCGTCGTCGGTGCGGGCGTCGTCGGAGTCACGCGAACGATCCCGCAGCGCGTCGACGATCAGCAGCAGCACGCCGATCACGCTGGCGCCGATGCACACCCAGGCGATCAGCTCGTTGCTGGTGACGACGGCGGTGACCAGTGCCGCCAAGCCGATGACGGCGAGGACGAGCGCAACGATGAGCAAGGGTTCAGCCGATCAGCTAGTTGTTGCCCCGGTTGAACTGGTTGAACCCGCCGCCGTCGTTGTTGGCGGTCGAGTCGACCGGTGCCGCGGAGCCACGCTGGCCGAGTTCCTCCAGCTGCGATTCCAGGTAGGTCTTGAGGCGGGTGCGGTATTCGCGCTCGAACGTCCGCAGCTGCTCGAGCCGGCCTTCGAGGACCGTGCGCTGCTGGTTGATCGTGCCCATGATCTCCGAGTGCTTGCGCTCGGCGTCGGCCTGCAGGGCGTCGGCCTTCTCCTGAGCCTGACGCAGCTGCGACTCCGACCGGGTCTGGGCGTCGAGCAGTAGTGCGTCGGCACGCTGCTTGGCCTCGGAGACGGTGGTCTCCGCGGTCTGACGGGCCTCGCTGACCATGAGGTCGGCTTGGGCGCGCGCGTCGGATAGCAGCTTGTCGGACTCGGCCTTGGCCGTGCCGGTCAGGCGATCCGCGGTGTCCTGGGCCAGCGCGAGCACGCGAGCCGCACGCATGGCCGACTCCTCGCTCTGCGCGGACATCTGCGCTGCGGCGGGAGGAGCCTCGTAGACCGGCGCGGGCGCCGCGACGGGCTCGGGCTCCGGTTCGGGCTCCGGCGCCTGGTACTGCGGAGCGGCCTGCGCAGGCTGCGATCCGCCACCGGCGCGTGCCGACGCGAGTTCGGAATCCAGCTCGCTGACCCGCTGGCGCAGGTCGGCGTTCTCTTCGATGAGACGGCTCAGCTCGTTCTCGACCAGATCGAGGAAGGCATCGACTTCGTCCTCGTTGTAGCCGCGCTTGCCGATGGGTGGCTTACTGAACGCGACGTTGTGAACGTCGGCGGGTGTGAGCGGCATCGTCTGCCCCCTAGGAGTCGGGACCGTCAACCGGTCTCAAAGTGTAGAGCCATGTGGAAGTAACTGGCGTCCATCCTGTCACAGGGGACCCGGCGGTTGCATGAGAGGTCCGGAATTAAGAGCGAAACTCAATCTTTCCGAGATCGACCGCTCGCTCTCGCGGACCCCTGCCGACGGGGTCAGGCCGCCGCGCCGAACGCCAGTTGCATCCCGATGAACGCTACGAGCAGAAGCACCATGATCGACAGGTCGAAGCGGATCGCACCTATCGTGAGCTGCGGAATCAGCCTGCGGAGCAGCTTCACGGGAGGGTCGGTCACGGTCAGGATCAGCTCGAGGACCACCACGGTGAAGCCCTTGGGTTGCCAGTCTCGACTGAACGATCGGATGAACTCGACGACGACCCTGGCGATGAGCAACAACCAGAAGACGAACAGCGCGAAGCCCAGGATTTCGAAGAACAGCGCCAACTGGGCGACCTCACTAGCGGGAAGATGCGGAAGGGTCAACGTACGCGCGAGGTTCGACCGCGCGACGATTCGTCCGCAAGTCTACCCGTCCCGCGGGGGTGCCACCGGTGCCTACTGGTAGGAGTAGAAGCCGGCCTCGGCGATGCGCCTGCGCTCCTCCGCGCTGACGTCGACGTCGGCGGGCGAGAGCAGGAACACCTTGGTCGCCACCTTGTCGAACGAGCCGCGCAGCGCGAACGCGAGGCCCGCTGCGAAGTCCACCAGTCGCTTGGCGTCGGCGTTGTCCATCGACACCAGATCCATGATCACCGGGGTGCCGTCGCGGAACCGCTCGCCGATCGTGCGGGCTTCGCTGTAGTCCTTGGGACGCAGGGTCGTGATCTTGGCCAACGGGCTCCCCGCCTCGAACAGTTCCGCCATCCGGCGCGGCTCCATCGCGACCGCTCCGCGGGTGGCCCCGCGCAGGGTGTTGAAGCGCGGCCGGTCGAACTGCGGCCTGCCGCCACGGAAGGCCGGCTCGTCGACGTAGCCGCCGGCACGATACCCGGCGGGCACGGGGTCCATTTCACGACCGAACTCGCGCTCGAATTCCCTTGCGCCGACCCGCTCTTCGTATCCGCGGGCCTCCATGCGGCCGTACGAATCCTCTTCGAAGCGCTCGTCGCGGCTACGACGCGGGTACGGGCGCGACGCACGGTCGTCGTCCTCGTAGTACTCGTCTTCGTAGTCGTCCATCGGGGCCATACCGAAGTAAGCCTTGACCTTGTGCAGCGTACTCATCTCAGGACCCTTCTGAAGACTGTGATGTGTGTTGTCTGTGATGACGTTGTGACTGGTGTGACTACTCACGGTGACGTTAGTGGGCGTTGCCCCATGAGCGCGGTTCCGACACGCACACACGTGGACCCATGTCGAACCGCCGTCTCGAGGTCCCCCGACATACCTGCCGACAGACCGAGCCGTTGTTGGTGATCCGCCTGTACCCGTTCGCGCTCGGCGGCCAAACGCACGAAGGACTCCTCGGCCGCCGCGCCCAGCGGCGGGATGGCCATCAGACCCGCAAACCGAAGCCCCTCAGTCGAGTTCGCCGCCGCGCAGACCTCGTCCACCAGGGCCGGGTCACCGATGTCGACGCCACCCCGGTCGGGGTCACCGTCGAGACTGAGCTGCACGTAGACGAACATCGGCTCCGCCCGCCTGCCGTCGGCCAGCGCCTCGGTCGCACCACGGCCCAGCGCCCTGATCAGCGCAATGCCGTCGACGGAGTGCGCGGCGTACGCCCAACTCGCGACGGCCTTGGCCTTGTTGCGCTGGATGCGACCGATCATGTGCCACCGGATGGCAGCCGTCGTGCCGTCGCCCGCGAAGTGCTCGGCCACCTCCACGGCCTTCCTCGACGCTTCCTGCTCCCGGGACTCGCCGAAGGCCTCGCACCCCATCCCCCGCAGGAGGATGACGTCCGAGGCGGGAAAGAACTTCGTCACCGGAAGCAGTTCGACGTCGCCATCGGCCCGGCCCGCCGCCCGCACCGCATCGTCGAGCCGGCTGCGCAATGCCTCGAGCGAGGCGCGCAGTTCGGCTTCGCGATCCTCGGTCATGTCGGCCGCACCGTCATTCCATCCAGACCAGTGACGCGAGCCTGCCGGTGGGCGCACCCCGGCGGTGGCTGTAGAGATCGCGGTCGGCGAACGTGCACCGCGGGTCCACGTCGACCGCCGAGATGCCCAATTCGCGCAGCTGCCCGACGATTCCGGCCCTCAGGTCGAGCCCGGCCGTACCTCGCGCGGTGACGGTGCGACTGCCCGGCAGCGCCGCCTCCACCTCGGCGGCCATTGCCTCGGGCACCTCGTAGTTGCGGCCGCTGACGGCTGGGCCGAGCAATACGGAGATGTCCTCGGCGTGGGCGCCGCGGCGCACCATCGCCTCCACGGTCCGCACGACGATGCCGTTCTGCGCGCCGACCCGTCCGGCATGTGCGGCGCCGATGACCCCGGCACGCGCATCTGAGAGCAGGACCGGAACGCAGTCGGCGGTCACGACGGCCAGGGCCAGCCGCGGTGTCGTCGTCACCATCGCGTCGGCGGCGTCGACCGTGGGGCCGGGACCGTCCACCTCCACGACGCGGTCGGAGTGCACCTGGTTCATCCAGCGGACGCCGTCGGCGCCGAGACCCGTCGCGGCGGCGAGGCGTCGGCGGTTCTGGGCGACTGCGGCCGGGTCGTCCCCGACGTGGTCGCCGAGGTTGAAGGCGTCGAACGGTGGCCTCGACGCACCGCCCCTGCGGGTGGTCGTGACACGGCGGACGCGGCGGCTCACGGTGTCAGTATCCGGGATCGAGCTGGGCGCGCTCAGTGCCGCATGAACGGCGGCACGTCGACGTCGTCGTCGGCGATGCCGTCGTCGCGACCGCCACCGATGCTGACCGTCGCCCCGTTGGTGTGCACCGGGACGGCGGCGGGATCGGTCGACTCGACGAAGGGCGAGGTGACCTTGCCCGCCCGGCCGGGCGCGATCGGCTGGCCGGGGGTGCCGGTGACCGGGGCGCGACTGGGCCCCGCCGCGTCGAATCCCGCCGCGATCACCGTGACCCGGACCTCGTCGCCGAGCGAGTCGTCGATGACGGTTCCGAAGATGATGTTCGCGTCCTGGTGTGCGGAGTCCTGCACCAGCGACGCGGCCTCGTTGATCTCGAAGAGGCCGAGGTCGCTGCCGCCTGCCACCGACAGCAACACGCCTTGAGCACCCTCCATGGACTGCTCGAGAAGTGGTGAGTTGATGGCGATCTCGGCGGCCTTGAGCGCCCGCCCGTCGCCGCGCGCGGACCCGATGCCCATCAGGGCGGTGCCCGCGCCGCTCATGACGCCCTTGACGTCGGCGAAGTCGACGTTGATCAGGCCGGGCGTGGTGATCAGGTCGGTGATGCCCTGCACGCCGTTCAGCAGGACCTCGTCGGCACTGCGGAACGCGTCCATCAGCGAGACGGCCGCGTCGCCCATCTGCAGCAGGCGGTCGTTGGGGATCACGATCAGCGTGTCGCAGCTCTCGCGCAGCGAGGTGATGCCGGCTTCCGCCTGGTTGGACCGCCGCTTGCCCTCGAACGAGAACGGCCGGGTGACGACGCCGACGGTCAGCGCACCGAGCTTGCGCGCGATGGTCGCGACGACGGGCGCGCCGCCGGTTCCGGTGCCACCACCCTCGCCCGCGGTGACGAACACCATGTCGGCGCCGCGGAGCAGCTCCTCGATGTCGTCCTTGGCGTCCTCGGCAGCCTTGCGTCCGACCTCGGGGTCGGCGCCTGCACCGAGACCCCTGGTGGAGTCGCGGCCGACGTCGAGCTTGACGTCGGCATCACTCATCAACAGCGCCTGGGCGTCGGTGTTGATCGCGATGAACTCGACGCCCTTGAGGCCCTGTTCGATCATCCGGTTGACGGCATTCACGCCGCCGCCACCGATGCCGACCACCTTGATGACGGCGAGATAGTTGTGCGGGGGCGTCATTGCGGTCGCCTTCCTCCTGAATGTGCCTACATGTCCGTCGGTACCCCTCGAGTCAAACCCTCAACCTCAACCACAGGCTTAGAGTTATGTCAAGTAGTGCCGTACGAACAGAACGGTAGGGCTCACTCGACAACGATCCGCGCAGGCGCGCCGACGTGTTCGTGTGTTTCGCGTCTTTTTCCGATGCCGGGCACGGCACGTCACTTGACGGTGGGCAGATCCGGACTCGACACGTCGTAGGTGCGGCCCGGTTGAGTCAGCAGCGCACCGAGCTTGAGCGCCTTCTCCTCCGTGCGGTCGGTGGTCCCCCAGATGACCTCGCGACCGTCGATCAAGGTCAGCGTGATCGACGCCACCGAGGGCGCCGCGATGCGACCGACCTGCCCCGCGACCTCCGGTCGCAACGCGAGCAGCACCTGCAGCGCGGCCTTGGTCGGCGCGTCGGTGGGACCGGGATTGTCGGCATCGAGGTACGGCAGGCCGAGAGGCGGTGTGTCGGTGGCGAAGTCGACGCCGTCGCGATCGAACAGGTGCGGCCCGTCGGGATAGTCCTTGACCACGACCGGCACCCGCTCCACGATCGTGATCCGCAGCGTCGACGGATACTCGCGCTGCACCCGCGCGCTGGCCACCCTGCGGATGGTGGCGACCCGTTCGGCCACCGCGTCGGTGTCGATCTGCAACAGCGGGGTGTCGGGCACGACGGCGGCGGCCTGCAGGATCTCCTCCTGGGAGATCGTGTTCAGCCCGACGATCACCGTCGACCTGGCCGCCATGATCGGCGTGAAGTACAGCAGCAGCCCGAGGCCGACGGCGATCACGCTCACCAGCGCCGACCACAGCAGTGCCTTCAATCCGCGGATCAGTCCACGGGCGGGACGCTTGGCCTGCTCGGGCGGCTTGCCCTCGACCCGCCGCTTCGCCTCGCGGCGCGCGTTCTCGATCGCGGTCGCCCTGTCCTGGGCGGCACGGCGCTCCTCGCGCTCCCTGCGCGCCCGGCGGCGCGGCCCTTCGAAGTCCTCGCCGTCGTCCCCGTCGGAGTCGACATCCGGGTCCGCGTGCGGGGCCGCGTCGGGAGGCGCCTCTGCGACGGGGGCCGGCTCGGGTACCTCGGACGCATGGTCGTCGGGACCGGTCACGGCTGCCGGGCCCGGTCGGTGAGTGCCGCCAGGATCTCCTGCCCGAGCAGGGTGACGTCGCCCGCGCCCATCGTCACCACGACGTCGCCGGGCCGCGACACACTGGCCACGCGCTCGGCGACCGCGGAGAAGTCCGGCACGTAATGCGTCTTCACGCTGGTGTGTTCGGCGACCGTCGCACCGCTGACACCCGGCAGCGGTTGCTCCCGCGCGGCGTAGACGTCCAGCACGAACACCTCGTCGGCGAGGCTGAGCGCCTCGCCGAACTCGCGGGCGAACGCCTCGGTCCGCGAGTACAGGTGCGGCTGGAACACGACGATCGACCGCGCGTCGCCGGCGACGGAGCGCACGGCGTCGAGCGTCGCGCGCACCTCGGTGGGATGGTGCGCGTAGTCGTCGAAGACGCGGACGCCCGCGGCGGTGCCCACGGCTTCGAAGCGGCGCCGGACGCCCTCGAACCCGGCCAGCCCGTCGAGCACCGTGCCGACGTCGGCCCCGGCCTCCCGCGCGGCGAGCAGTGCGCCGAGCGCGTTCTGGGCCATGTGCCTGCCGGGCACCGCGAGCCGCATGCCGCGTGGATGAGACTCGCCGGCGAGCTGGATCGTCGCGACGCCACCGGTCCCCTGCTGCGTCCAGTCCAGCAGCGTGGCGGCGAGGTCGGATCCGCTGCTGCCGTAGGTCAGCACCCGCACGCCGAGGGCGCGGGACCGTTCGGCGAGCGCGGCGGCGCCCGGGTCGTCGGTGCAGGCCACCAAGACGCCGCCGGGGACGATGCGCGCGACGAAGTCGTCGAACACGCGGGAGTAGGCCTCCTCGGTGCCGAAGAAGTCGAGGTGATCGGCCTCGACGTTGGTCACCACGGCCACGTCCGGTGCGTACTGCAGCAGGGAACCGTCGCTCTCGTCGGCCTCGGCGACGAAGACGTCCCCGCTGCCGTGATGGGCGTTGGTGCCTGCCTGGCCGAGATCCCCGCCCACCGCGAACGACGGGTCGAACCCGCCGCGCTGCAACGCCACGATGACCATCGACGTCGTGGTGGTCTTGCCGTGCGTGCCGCTGACCAGCACGGTGGTGTAGCCGTCCATCAGCCGGGCCAGCACCGCGGGCCGCATGATCACCGGGATTCCGCGGCGCCGAGCCTCGACGAGTTCTGGGTTGTCCTTCGGGATCGCCGCGTGGGTGCTGACCAGCGCGGTCGGCCCGCCTTCGAGCATGTCCAGCGCCGCCGCGTCGTGACCGACCCGGACCTGGGCGCCCCTGGCCCGCAGCGCGGCCAGTCCCCTGGACTCCTTGGCGTCCGAACCCGACACCTGGCCACCGCGGTCCAACAGGATCCGCGCGATGCCCGACATGCCCGCGCCGCCGATGCCGACCATGTGCACGCGCCGCAGCTCCGGGGGTAGCTCCCGGGCGGTCATCGCGCGGCCGCCCTGGCCTCGCGCGCGAGCGCCAGCGCGACCTCGGCGACGCGCTGCGCGGCATCCCGGTGTCCGGCCAGCGCGGCCGCCGACGTCATCGCGGTCAGCCGCTGCTCGTCGGACATCAGCCCGGAGACCGTGGAGGCGACGAACGCCGGGGTGAGGTCGGCGTCGTCGACCACCATCCCGCCGCCCGCCTCGACCACCGGCAGGGCGTTGAGCCGCTGCTCGCCGTTGCCGATCGGCAGCGGGACGTAGATGGCGGGCAGCCCGACGGCGCTCACCTCGGCCACGGTCATCGCGCCGGACCGGCAGATCGCCAGGTCGGCAGCGGCGTACGCCAGGTCCATCCGGCTCAGGTACGGCACCGCCACGTACGGCGGGTCGCCAGGCGCCGACGGTGCGAGGTCGAGTACGTTCTTGGGCCCGTGGGCGTGCAGCACCGAAACCCCGGCTGCGGCAAGGGCTTCGGCTGCACCGGAGACCGCCCGGTTGATCGACTGGGCGCCCTGTGACCCGCCGAACACCAGCAGCACGCGGTCGTCGTCGGAGAATCCGAAGTGCGCGCGGGCCTCGCTGCGCAACGCGGCGCGGTCGAGCGTGGTGATCGCGTGCCGGACCGGCACCCCGACCACTTCGACGCGGCCCAACCCGGGATCGGGAACGGCCGAGAGCACGCGCCGCGCGGTCCGCGCGCCCACCCGGTTGGCCCAGCCCGCGGTGGCGTTCGCCTCGTGGATGACGACGGGGACGGCCCGGCGGCGGCCCGCGCCGCCGCGGGCGGCCAGGTAGGCGGGCAGGGCGACGTAACCGCCGAAGCCGATCACCACGTCGGCGCCGACTCCGGTGAGCACGGCGCGGGTCTCGCGGACGGCCTGTTGGACGCGCAGGGGCAGGCGCAGCAGGTCGCCGGTCGGCTTGCGCGGGAACGGCACCGGGGTGATCAGCCGCAGGTCGTAGCCGCGCTCGGGGACGAGTTTGGTCTCCAGACCGCGGTGGGTGCCCAACGCGGTGATCCTGACCTCGGGGTCCAGCGCGACGAGGGCGTCGGCGACGGCCATCGCGGGCTCGATGTGTCCAGCGGTGCCGCCGCCGGCGAGCACGACTGATATCCCCCGGTCGCTACCGTCCATCCGCGCTGTCGCGGACTGCTCCCGGGGGCCGGGAGTGGCGGGTCCGTTCACCCGTAACGCTGGCCTTCCAATGGGCGAGCCCGACGGCTCGGTTGGCGTTGACGGCCTCCACTATGCACTGCGCCGCCCTCGCGTCGGTCGGCCGCCTGCGCGGTTCGTCTGCGGTCGTCGCGGGCCGGCTTGTCCCGCGTGCCCGCCCTCGCCTTGGCCTGCGCGGACCTGGCGGCCTTGGCGGACTTCGGCTTGACCTTCGGCTGCGCCTTGGCGCCCGCCCTCGATGCGGGTGCCTTCGCCACGCGCTTCGCAGGAGCCTTCGGCGGCTTCGGCTTGGTCCGCAGGCGGTCGCGGACCGCCTCGATGCGACTGGGCACGTACGGCTCGGGCAACGGCAGCCGCAGCATTCGGTTCATCCGGTCGTCGCGGCCTGCCCGCAGCGCAGCGCACGCCTCGGGTTCGTGTCGCGCGGCGTTGGCGATGAAGCCGATCATGAACAGCGTCGTGGCCGTCGACGTGCCGCCCGCGGAGATCAATGGCAGCTGCAGACCGGTCACCGGGAGCAGGCCGACGACGTAGCCGATGTTGATGAACGCCTGCCCGAGGACCCACAGCGTGGTCGTCGCGGTGAGCAGGCGCAGGAAGGGGTCGGCCGAGCGGCGGGCGATGCGCATGCCGGTGTAGGCGAACAAACCGAACAGCAGCAGTAGGCCGCCCGCGCCGACGAAGCCGAGTTCCTCGCCGATGATGGCGAAGATGAAGTCGTTGTGGGCGTTGGGCAGGTAGTTCCACTTCGCGGTGCCCTGCCCGAGCCCGTCACCGAAGAAGCCACCGTTGGCCAGGGCGAACCGCGCCTGCCGTGACTGGTAACCGGCGCCCTGGCCGTCTGCGGCGGGGTTGAGCCACGACTGCACGCGCGCCGACCGGTAGCCGGCCGACATCGCCAGGACGCCCGCCGCGACGACGACCGCGCCGAGCGAACTCAGGAACACCCGCAGCGGCAGGCCCGCGTACCAGAGCAGGCCGAGCAGGATGATGCCCAGCGACACGGTCTGCCCGAGGTCGGGCTGCAGCACGATCAGCAGCAGCGCGAGCACGGCGCCGGGCACCAGCGGGAACAGCATCTCCTTGAGCGACGCGCGTTCCATGCGCCGGCTGGCCAGCAGATGTGCGCCCCAGATCGCGAACGCGATCTTCGCCAGCTCCGACGGCTGCATCGAGAAACCGGCCACGACGAACCACCCGCGGGAGCCGTTCGACAACGTACCGATGCCGGGGATGAGCACCAGGATCAGCAGGATGATCGTGAAGACGAAGCCGGGGAACGCCAGCCGGCGCATCAGGCTGATCGGCATCCGGATGGCGATGTAGAACGCGACGAGGCCGACGCAGGTCCACAGCACCTGCTTGCCGAAGATGGCCCATGGCGTGCCGTCCTCGTCGTAGGAGTGCACTCCCGACGCGGACAGCACCATGATCAGTCCGAGCGTGACCAACAGAGCCGCCACCGCGATGATCAGGTGAAATGACGTCATGGGTCGTTCCAGCCAGGCGCCGAACCGGGTACGCGGCGCCTGCGGAGCCGATTCGGCCCGCGCGGTGACGCTGCCCGCATTCGCGGTCGCGTCAGGCTTCCGGCGCAGCTTCAGCCGGGTCAGGAGCGCTGTCACGCCCACCCCGCTGGCCGTGCGACTCGAGTCACACCTGCATCACATGACTCATCTGTCGCAAGCACCCCAAAATCCTCCCCTGTCACACGCTCGATGGGTCGGACATCCGGCGCGTGTCGCGAAAGCGGGTCGGAGTTCGCTGCGGTCAGCCCCCGACGGCAGTCAGCCATTCGCTGTAGAACAGCGCGACGCCCAGACCGCACGCAATCGCGGTGAGCAGCCAGAACCGGATGATGACCGTCGTCTCAGCCCACCCGACCAGCTCGAAGTGGTGGTGGAAAGGCGCCATCCGGAACACCCGGCGCCCGGTCGTGCGGAACGCCAGGATCTGCACGACCACCGACGTCACCTCGGCGACGAACAGAGCGCCCAGCACGATCGCGAGCGTCTCGGTACGACTGGTGACCGACAGCCCGGCGATGATCCCGCCCAGCGCCAGCGACCCCGTGTCGCCCATGAAGATCTTGGCGGGCGCGGCGTTCCACCACAGGAAGCCGATGCACGCGCCAGCGGTCGCCGCGGCCACCAGCGCCAGGTCCAGCGGATCGCGCACGTTGTAGCAACCCAGCCCGGGGCTGGTGGCGCATGCGTTGCGGAACTGCCAGAACGTGATGATCACGTACGCCGCGGTGACCATCGCCATCGCGCCGGCCGCCAGACCGTCGAGTCCGTCGGTGAAGTTCACGGCGTTCGACCAGGCACTGACCAGAACCACCACGAACAGCACGAACACCGCGGGCGCCAGCGTCACGGTCGCGATCTCGCGGACGTACGAGAGTTCGGGACTGCCGGGCGTCACGCCGTCGGCGTTGCGGAACTGCAGACAGAGCACGCCGAACAGCACCGCCGCGACCAGCTGGCCGACGGTCTTGGCGGTCTTGTTCAGGCCGAGGTTGCGGGAGCGCCGAATCTTGATCAGGTCGTCGAGGAAGCCCACCGCACCCAGCGCCGTGGCCAGACCGAGGACGAGCATGCCCGACGCAGACGGGCCCCGTCCGTCGAGCGCGAGACCGACCAGGTGCGTGCCCAGGTAACCCGCCCAGATGCCCGCGAGGATGGCGACGCCACCCATCGACGGCGTGCCGCGCTTCTTGTGATGGCTCGGCGGGCCGTCCTCGCGGATCTCGTGGCCGAAGCCCTGCCGCGTGAACAACCGGATCAGCACGGGCGTCAAGAGGATCGACACCGCCAGCGCGATGCCGACGGCGATCAGGATCTGCCTCATGCGGGTTTGGCTCCCCCATCGCCAGCCAGCGCATCGGCCAGCACGCCGAGACCCGCGGAATTGGAGGCCTTCACCAGCACCACGTCACCCTCGCGCAGCTCGTCGCGCAGCAGTGCGAGCGCGGAATCGGCGTCGTCGACCATGACCGACTCACTGCCCCACGATCCCTCCATGACGGCCCCGTGATGCATGGCGCTCATCGATCTCCCGGTTCCCACGACGACCAGTCGTGACACATCCAACCGCACGGCCAGTCGTCCGATGCTGTCATGTTCACCGATCGCGTCGTCACCGAGTTCGGCCATCTCGCCGAGCACGGCCCAGCTCCGGCGCCGCTCGCCTCCCCCGTCCGCACCCGACTTCGCCATCCAGGCCAGCGCCTTGAGCCCGGCGCGCATCGAGTCCGGATTGGCGTTGTAGGCGTCGTTGACGACCGTCACGCCGTCGGGGCGGGTGGTCACCTGCATGCGGCGCCGGGACACCGGGCCCGCGCCCGCGAGCGCCGTCGCGACCTGTTCCAGATCGGCCCCGCACTCCAGCGCAACGGCCGCGGCGCACAACGCGTTGGACACCTGGTGATCGCCGTGCACGGCCAGCTGCACCGGCACCGACCCGGCGGCAGAGTGCATCGTGAACCGCGGCCGGGCCAGCTCGTCGAGGACGACGTCGTCGGCCCACAGATCCGCGCCCGGCTGACGGGCGATGCGCACCACGCGGGCAGCCGTCACGTCGGCCATCGCGGCGACCGCCTTGTCGTCGGCGTTGAGTATGACCACGCCGGACGCCGGAACCGCTTGTGGCAGTTCCGATTTCGTCGCCGCGATCGCCTCGCGCGAGCCGAACTCACCGAGGTGCGCGGTGCCCACGTTGAGCACCACGGCGATCGACGGCGGTGCGATCGCGGCCAGTGCGGCGATGTTGCCGGGGTGGCGCGCCGACATCTCGAGGATCAGGTAGTCGGTGTCGGTGGTGGCACGCAGCACCGTCCACGGATGGCCGAGTTCGTTGTTGAACGACCCCGGCGGGGCGACCACCTGACCGAGCGGCTCGAGCACGGCCGCCAGCAGGTCCTTGGTCGACGTCTTGCCCGAGGACCCCGTCACGCCGACGATCGTCAGGCCGCCGTCGACCAGCCGCGCGGCCACGGCGGCCGCCAGCCTGCCCAGGGCGCCGAGCACCGCGGCGCCCGAGCCGTCGGTGTCGTGTTCGAGGACCCCGGAGTCCGGATCCCCCGATACCGAGCTGGGCCGGACCACGATCGCGGGCACGCCGACGGGGCGCGCGGCGAGCACCGCGACCGCACCCGCAGCCACCGCGCCCGCGGCGAAGTCGTGACCATCGGCGCGCGCTCCGGGCAGTGCGAGGAACAGCCCGCCCGGTGCGACGGCGCGCGAGTCGAACTCGACGGTGCCCGTGACCCGCAGGCGACGTGCCTCGTCCGGCGACACGTCGGCGAGTTCCCCACCCACGATGTCGGCGATCTCGGCGACGGTCAGCTCGATCACGGCCGCGCTCCGATCGACTCGAGTGCGCGGGCGAGTTCGTCGCGATCGTCGAACGGCTTCGTCACGCCGGCCGCGGTCTGCCCGGCCTCGTGCCCCTTGCCCGCAACCAGAACCGCGTCTCCGGCGCGTGCCCATGCGACGGCGTGGTCGATCGCCGCCCGGCGGTCACCCAGCTCGACGACGTCGGTCCCGGGGCCTGCGGCCGCACGCGCGGCCGAGACGATCGTGGCCCGGATGGTCGCCGGGTCCTCGTCGCGGGGGTTGTCGTCGGTCACGACGACGAGGTCGGCCAGCTCGGCCGCCACCCGGCCCATCGGATCGCGCTTGCCGGCGTCGCGGTTGCCACCGGCCCCGAAGACGACCGCGATACGGCCTGTGCCAATTTGCTGGCGCAGCGTCTCCAGCACCGCCTGCAGCGCACCGGGCTTGTGGGCGTAGTCCACCACGGCGAGGAAGTCCTGACCGCGGTCGATGGGTTCCAGCCGACCGGGCACGGCCGCATTGCGCAGGCCTGGCGCCGCCTGGTCGGGCGACACGTCGACCGCGTCGAGCAGGGCGGTCGCGAGCAGACAGTTCGCGACGTTGTAGCGGCCGGGCAGCGCGAGCCGCAGGCCATGGTGCACGCCGGCGGGGTCGACGGCGACGAACTCCTGGCCGCCGTGCCCGACGGGCCGGATCGACTCCGCGCGCCAGTCGGCGGCCCCGTCGATGCCGACGGTGATCGGGTTATTCGCCCGCCCGGCGATGACGCGACCCGCGTCGTCGTCGATGCACACCACGGAAACGTCTGCGTGGGTGGCGGATTCGGGGTCGAAGAGCCGGGCCTTGGCGTTCAGGTAGTCCTCCATCGTGGGGTGGAAGTCGAGATGGTCGCGGGACAGGTTGGTGAAGCCACCGACGGCGAAGTGCACCGCGTCGACGCGGCCCAGGGTGAGCGCGTGGCTGGAGACCTCCATGACCACGGTGTCGACGCCGCGCTCGAGCATCACCGCGAGCAAGGCCTGCAGGTCGGGCGCCTCGGGCGTGGTCAACGCACTCGGCTCGTCGACGCCGTCGATCCGGATGCCGACGGTCCCGATCAGACCCGCCACCCGGCCCGCGGCCCGCAGTCCGGCCTCGACCAGGTAGGTCGTCGTGGTCTTGCCGGAGGTTCCCGTCACCCCGACGACGCGCAGCCGCTCCGACGGGTGGCCGTACACGGTGGCGGCCACCTCGCCGAGCACCGAGCGCGGGCTGTCGTGCACGAGCAGGGGGACGTCGACGCCCTGGAGCTGGCCCGCGCCGTCGCCATCGGTCAGGACGGCGACCGCGCCGTGGGCCAGCGCGTCGTCGACGAACCGGGCGCCGTGCGCGGATGCGCCGGGTAGTGCCGCGAAGAGATCACCGGGGCGGGCGTCGCCGCTGCGCAGCGTGACACCCGATACCCGCAGGTCGCCCTCCCGCGGCACGAGCGTGGCGCCCACGTGCGACGCCAGGTGCTCGAGATCGGCACCCACCGGGTGCGAAGGACGCGAATTCATGGCGTTGACACAGTACCGACCCGCCGGAGGCGGCCCCGATCTCTAGCCCTGCAGCACCAGTGGCGGTCCGGGATCCGGCGACAGCGGCACGTTCTCGCGCTGCAGCAGCCACGACGCGATGTTGTGGAACAGCGGGGCCGACGTGGTTCCCGGCTGACCGTCGGCGGTGCGGCTCGGGTGGTCCATCATCACTCCGACGACGTAGCGGGGGTCGTTCGAGGGCACCATGCCCGCGAAGGTGATCCAGTAGACGTCGCTGTAGTAGCAGCCGCAGGCCGGGTTGATCTGCTGCGCCGTGCCCGTCTTGCCCGCGATCTGGTAACCCTCGACCGCGGCTTGGGAGCCGGTGCCCTGCTGGATGCCGCGGGGGTCGCGCTGGACGGTGGCGCGCAACATGTTCCGCACCGTGCGCGCGGTCTCGGCGGATACGACGCGCACCGGCTCGGGACGGGGTTCGTCGGCACGCGTGCCGTCGTCTCCGATGATTGACTTGATGATCCGCGGCGGGACGCGCATGCCGTCGTTGGCGATGGCCTGGTACATGCCGGTCATCTGCAGCAGCGTCATCGAAAGACCCTGTCCGAGGGGCAGGTTGGCGAACGAGCTGCCGGACCACTGGTCGATGGGCGGCACCAGGCCGGAACTCTCGCCGGGCAGTCCGACGCCGGTGCGCTGACCGAGTCCGAACTTGTCGGCCATCTCGGCCCACTTCTCCGGCCCGACGCGCTGCGCCAGCATCAGCGTGCCGACGTTGGACGACTTACCGAACACCCCGGTCGTGGTGTACGGCATCACGCCGTGCGCCCACGCGTCGCCGACGGTGACGCCGCCCATGTCGATCGACCCGGGCACCTGCAGCACCTCGTCGGGATTGGTCAGCCCGAGTTCGATGGCGGTCGCGGCGGTGATGATCTTGTTCACCGACCCCGGCTCGAACGGCGAGGTGACAGACAGGTTGCCCATCTCGCGATCCTCTTGCCTACCGAGGTCCTGCGAGGGGTCGAAGGTGTTGTCGTTCGACATGGCGAGCACCTCGCCGGTCTTCGCGTCGAGGACGACGGCGGAGACGTTCTTGGCGCCCGACAGGTTCTTCGCCTGCTGCACCTGCTGCTGCACGTAGAACTGGATGTCGTCGTCGATCGTGAGCTGGACGGTGGAGCCGTCGACGGCGTCGTGCCGGTTGCGGTAGCTGCCGGGGATGACGACGCCGTCCGAGCCGCGGTCGTAGGTCACCGAGCCGTCGGTGCCCGCCAGCTTGGAGTCCAGCGAGTCCTCGAGCCCGAGCAGGCCGTGGCCGTCCCAGTCGATGCCGCCGACGATGTTCGCGGCCAGCGAGCCACCCGGATACTGCCTGATGTCCTGACGTTCGTAGCCCACCTCGGGGTACTTGGTCGCGATGGCGTCGGCGACCGCAGGGTCGACTGCGCGCGCGAGGTAGACGAACGACTCCTTGCCGGAGAGCTTCTTCAGCAGCGTCGTCCGGTCCGGGTTGCCCTCCAGCAGACCCGAGACGCCACCTGCGATCTCGGCGAGCCGCTTGGCCGGATCCGGTGCCGAGGGGTCGGCGGCCTTGGCGTCGGCGAGCTGCTTCTGCACCTTGACCGGCTGGAACGTCAGCGCCCTCGCCTCGATGGTGAAGGCCAGCTTGTCTGCGTTGCGGTCGACGATGCTGCCGCGCACGGCCTTGTCGACGTCGGTCACCTTGAGCTGCCCGGCGGCCTCGGCGCGCAGGCCCTCCGCGCGGGGCACCTGCAGGGTGAACAACTGGGTTCCCGCCACGAGGAGCACCAGCGCGATGATGGCGTTGCCGGCGCGGTGGCGGAACGCGAACGACGAGCTGCGCGGCCCGGTCTCGGCAATCGGTTCGCGGACGCGGCGCGTCCTGGCCGAGTGCGGCTGATCGGTGCGGCCCTTGGTCACCGGGACCGCGCGGCGCTTCCTACCCCAACTCATGCCGGTGCTCCGGGAACGGGTGCTGCGGCGGGGTCGACCGGAGCGGGCGGCGGGACCTCCAGTGCGGGCGGCGCGGCCGGCGGCGCAGGCGGGGCGGCCTCGACGGCGGGACCGGGCAGCGCGGGCGCCTCGGGGATGGGAAGGTGCGCCGCGTCGGGCGCGCCATTGGCTGCCGGGACACCACCGGGCAGCGGCGCGGAGGCGACGGTCGGGACCTCCGGGTTGGCTGCGGTCGCGGGGCGGGCCGGGATTCGCACGGCCAGCTCACGCGGTTCGACGACGCGGGGCGCGGGCGGCGGCGGCGGGGCCGGCGGGCCGGGCTCGGGGATCGGGGCGTTGAGCGGCGGGGGCTGAACGCCCTCGGCCGGCTTCGGCGTGCCGACCACGATCCAGGCACCCGTCGGGTCCTGAACCAGGTGCGCGGTATCGCGCGACGGGATCATGCCGAGCTGGCGCGCCGACTCCGCGAGCGCAGGGGCGGCCTGGGCTTCGAGCACGTCGCGCTCGAGCGCTTCCTTCTGTTGCAGCAGCGCCTGGTTCGTCTCCCGGGCGTGGCCGAGTTCGTAGGACCGCTCGGCCGCGTCGGTCGACAGCCACAGCGTGACGCCGAGACCGAGGCCGAGGGCGCCGATCACCAGCACCACGAACGGAACCCGGCTGACCAGGTGGCGTGGGTTGAATTCGATGGCGGAGAGCCTGATCAGGATCCGCTCGCGCAGCGGCGGCCGGACGATCTTCGGCGCCTTCGCCTTTCGCGCCTTGGCCCTGGCCTTGGCCTGGGCGGCGTTCTTCGGCCGTCCCGGCGCGTCGGTGGGCCGCTGCATCGGGCTGGTGCCGGGGCCCGATCCCTTGGACCGCGGCGGGCGCTGGTCGCGCACCGGCCGGCGGCCTCGGGTCGGAGCGTCGGCGGCCCGGCGCGCGACGGCACCGTCACGGGCCGGCCTGCGCACCTTGCCGTCGCCTTGCTTGCCCCCGCGACGCACTGGTTCTCTCCGCTTGGCCATCACGACACTTCCCTTCCAACGACCTTCTCCAGCGCGCGCAGCCGAACCGATGCACTGCGGGGGTTCATATCGATCTCCGTTTGGGGCGCCTTCTCGGCGCCGCGGGTGAGCGAGGCGAACTCGGGCTCGTAGCCCGGTAGTTCGACAGGCAGACCCTCGGGTGAACGAGACGCCGTGGCGGCGGTGAACACCGTCTTGACGATCTTGTCCTCGAGGGACTGGTAGGCCATCACCACGACGCGGCCGCCGACGGCCAGCGCGTCGAGCGAGGCGGGCAGGGCGTCGCGCAGCGAGTCCAGCTCGCCGTTGACCGCGGTGCGCAGCGCCTGGAAGGTGCGCTTGCCAGGGTGACCGCCGGTGCGGCGGGTCGCGGCGGGAATCGACGCGTACAGCACCTCGACCAGTTCGCCGGTGGTGCGCAACGGGTTCCGGGCACGCCTGCGGCCGATCTCGGCGGCGATCCTGGAGGCGAAGCGCTCGTCGCCGTAATCACGCAGGACCCGGGCCAGGGCCTTCACGTCGTAGGTGTTGACGATGTCGGCGGCGGTCAGCGGCGCATCGGGGTCCATCCGCATGTCCAGCGGCGCGTCGTGGGAGTAGGAGAAGCCGCGCTCGACCCGGTCCAGCTGCATGGAGGACACCCCGAGGTCGAACAGCACGCCGTCGATCGCCCCCTCGCTGCGGTCGTCCCAGTAGCCGTCGTAGCGGGTGCGAACCAACCGCACGCGATCGGAGAAGGGCGCGAGCCGCTCCCCTGCGATCGCCAGTGCCGACGGGTCGCGGTCGAGGCCGACGAGCCGGAGACCGGGGAGGTCGGTGAGGAAGCGTTCGGCGTGGCCGCCTGCGCCGAGCGTGGCGTCGACGAGGACGGCACCGCTGCCGTCCGGGCTGCGCCGGGTCAATGCCGGCGTGAGCAGTTCGACGCAGCGGTCCAGCAGCACGGGTACGTGCGGCGTGCGGTCGGGGCCGGTAGTCGAGTCGGGCATCGGAACCGGCCTCCCCTCAGTGCGCCGCAGAAGATGTCGTGCCCCTGTCTCGAGGTCCCTGTCCGAGATCGCGAACCTGGCGTCGGGGAAGTACGTCAGGGTCGGTTCGGACAGAGGCCACGAGACACGGGCATCGGCAGGGTTGGCCTCCGGATCAGATGATGTCGCGCAGAGTTTCATCGCTGGCCGCGGAGAAGTTCTCTTCGTGGGCTGCCTGGTATTCCTGCCAGGCTTGGGCGTCCCAGATCTCCAGGTACGTGATCGAACCGGTGACCACGCATTCCTTGGTCAGGTTCGCGTACCGGCGATGATCGGCCGTCAGCGTGATCCGGCCTTGGGCGTCCGGATGCTGTTCGTCGGTCGCCGCGGCGAGGTTTCGCAGGTAGGCCCTGGCCTCCGGATTGCTCCGCGATGCCTGCGTCAGACGCTCCGCGAGTGCTTCGAACTCCGCACGGGGGTACACGGCGAGGCTGTGGTCTTGGCTCTTGGTGACCATCAACCCCCCTGCCAGTGCGTCGCGGAACTTGGCGGGCAGCGTGAGCCGCCCCTTGTCATCGAGCTTTGGCGTGTAGGTGCCGAGAAACATCCCGCTACCTCCCCCGGTTCAATCCCGAGTCGCTGCGCTTCTGCCCGCCGTACCGGAGCCTCTTTCGCTCCGCTGAGCGCCACTTTACCCCACAATCCCCCACTTTGTTCCACTTCGCGGTGCAAGTTCTCCCCTCCGCCCCACCAACCACCACTGACGCGCGGCTGGCGGCCGGCAGTGGGCACACCGATGACCAGTTCGTGACGGATAACCGCAGCTCGGGCGACTCCAGCCGAAAGTGGGGCGTGGTGGGGGAAACGACGCCCTCCGCCCCGGCTGCCGCAGTGCGCCCGGCGTGTCGAGACATGGAAAAAAGGGGCAGCCCCTTGCGGAGCTACCCCTGTGGCGGGAGGACGGTGACTACTCGTCGAACCGGCGGCGGAACCGGTCCTCCATGCGACTGGTGAAGGAACCGCCCGAACCCTTGGCCTTGCGGGGCCGTGCCGACCCGGTCTCGGGTGCCGACTTGTCTCGGCCACCGGCGACGCGCGGCCCGGTGATCGCGAACACCACGCCACCGAACATCACGATGAACCCGACCACGGAGAGAACGGGCAGACTCCCGATCCACGTGGCCCGCAACGCAATGCCGGCAACCAGGAGCGCCAGTCCGAGCACGAACAGCACTCCGCCCTGGAGCCTGCGCCGCGCCGAGGGTGCCCGCAGGTTTCCCCCGCGAACGCTCGACGCGAACTTGGGGTCCTCGGCGTAGAGAGCGCTCTCGATCTGGTCGAGCATGCGCTGCTCATGATCGGAGAGTGGCATCCGTGCCTCCCTAATTGCCGCGGGCCGTAGTTCGTTCGAACTCGTATAACGTCGGGTATGCCCGCATCGACGGACACCCAACACTGATGATACGAGGTCAATCTGAGCCGTACCACCTAGTTCAATGCTCGATTGTACGGCCCGCTGCGAGTGGGCGAGATACCACGTCGAGCAGTCGATGATGAGAACGATTTCGGAGTTCGAACCGTGAAGGGCAACCGGCGTTGGCGACGTTTCTGATCGACCTGTCACCGGCCGACATGCAGCGGCGGCTTCGCGACGCGCTCGCCGTCTACGTCGAAGCGATGCGCTACCCCCGCGGCACCGAGGAACAGCGTGCCTCGATGTGGCTGGAGCACACGCGGCGCCACGGTTGGAAGGCGGTCGCGGTCGTCGAGACGGCGACCGACGGCAGCACCGGCGAAGCGCCCGACTCCCCCGAGGCCATCGCGTCGGCGCCCATGCTCGGCGTGGCCTACGGCTACTGCGGTGCCCCCGACCAGTGGTGGCAGCAGCAGGTCGTCGCAGGTCTTCGGCGCGGCGGCACCGACGCCGGCCGTATCTCCGACCTGATGACGAGCTACTTCGAACTGACCGAACTGCACATCCGGCCCAGCGCGCAGGGTCGCGGCCTCGGCGAGGCGCTGGCCCGTCGACTCCTCGACGGCCGCACGGAATCGCACGTACTGCTGTCGACGCCGGAGATCAACGGCGAGGCCAACCGGGCCTGGCGGCTGTACCGCAGACTGGGATTCGCCGACGTGATCCGCGGCTACCACTTCGCCGGTGATCCGCGTCCGTTCGCGATCCTGGGCCGCAGCCTGCCCCTTTGAGCTCCTCGATCCGCCTGGTCTGGCACGATGACCGGGTGCACGCCAGGCGTCGCCAGCGGCTGCTGGCCCTGCTCCTCCTTCTGATCATCGTGCCGACCGCCGCGGGCTGCGTGCGGGTCCGGGCCTCGATCACCGTCTCGCCCGACGACCGGGTCTCCGGCCAGATCGTCGCGGCCGCGAAACCCCGCAACGCCGACGACAAGGGACCGCAGCTGCTCAACACGTTGCCGTTCAGCAACAAGGTGTCGGTGTCGCCCTATTCGCGCGACGACTTCGTGGGCACCCAGGCCGTGTTCTCCGACCTCACGTTCGCCGAACTGCCGCAGCTGGCGGGCATGAACCGCGACGCCGCGGGCGTCGACATCAACCTCCGCAGGGCAGGCGATCTCGTCATCCTGGAAGGCCGTGCCGACCTGACGTCGCTCAGTGATTCCGAGGCCGACGTCTCGCTGAGCGTGTCGTTCCCCGGCGAGGTGACCTCCACCAACGGCGACCAGGTGTCGACCGAGATCGTCGAGTGGAAGCTCCGGCCCGGCGTCGTCAGCACCATGAACGCCCAAGCCCGGTACACCGATCCGAGCGCGCGCTCCTTCACCGGTGCAGCCATCTGGCTGACGGTCGGTTCGTTCCTCGTCGCCGGGGTGATCGGTGCCCTGGCGTGGAACAGCAGGGACCGCAGCCCCGTCCTCGCCAACCCGCAAGACCCTGCGCGCTAGGTCCCGCCGCAGGCTCTACTCTTCAAGTGCACGGGTGTCGATCGAAGAAAGGGGCGTCCGCTGAGCGTGGATGCAGCGGCACCGTCGGCCGTGGAACTGGTGGCCGCGGTCACCGAACGATTGGGCGAGTACCTCAGCGAGCGTCGGCGCGACGCCGCCTACATAGGCGAGGACTACGCCGAACTGACCGCCGGACTCGAGGAGTTCGTGCTGCGCGGGGGCAAGCGGTTGCGACCGGCCTTCGCGTACTGGGGATGGCGTGCCGTCGCGGACCCCGAAGCCACGGCCAGCGATGCGATGCCGCCCGACGTGCTGCGCCTCGTCTCGGCGCTCGAACTGCTGCACGCATGCGCACTCATTCACGACGACGTCATCGACGCCTCGGCCACCAGGCGCGGGCTGCCGACGGTGCACATGCTGTTCACCGACCTGCACCGAGGCCGCGACTGGCACGGCAACTCAGAGCAGTTCGGGCTCTCGGCGGCGATCCTCATGGGCGACCTGTCGCTGGTGTGGGCCGACGACGTCGTCGCGACCTCGGACCTACCAGTGGACGCGTACCGCCGAGTGCGACGCGTCTGGTCGGACATCCGCACCGAGGTCCTCGGCGGCCAGTACCTCGACATCGCCGTAGAGTCCAGCCGCGCCGAGACCGTGGCGTCGGCGCTGAACGTCTGCACGTTCAAGACCGCGTCCTACACGGTGTCGCGCCCGTTGCAGTTCGGCGCCGCGGCCGCCGCCGACCGACCCGACGTGCAGGCCATCTTCCACGAGCTGGGCAACGACCTCGGCGTCGCGTTCCAGCTCCGCGACGACGTCCTCGGCGTATTCGGCGATCCCGCCGTCACGGGCAAGCCCTCCGGTGACGACCTGCGCTCGGGCAAGCGCACCGTGCTGCTCGCCGAGGCCCTCGAACGCGCCGACCAGACCGACCCGGTGGCGGCCAAGCTGCTGCGCACGTCGATCGGCACCGAGCTGACCGACGACCAGGTCCGCGAATTGCGTTCGGCCATCGAGTCCGTCGGCGCACTGGCCGCCGTCGAGACGCGCATCACCGAACTCACCCACCGCGGGCTCGACGTCCTCGCTGCCGCACCGATCGACGATCACGCCAAGGTCGGTCTTTCCGAACTCGCCAGATTGGCGTCGACCCGGTCCGCCTGACGCCCATGGCCACGTCCTCCGCACCGACGCAGGAGTCGGAATCCCGTCCCCGCAAGGGAGTGTCGGGCCTCGTCGACTTCATCCGGTCCCCCGACGGCAAACCGGCACGCCTGGGCTTCCTCGGCGCGTGTCTGATCACCCTCGGGGGGCTCGGCGCAGGCAGCACGCGCCTGCACGATCCCCTGCTCGAGTCGATGGGCATGTCGTGGCTGCGGTTCGGCCACGGCCTGGTGGTGTCGTCACTGCTGCTGTGGGGCGGCGTCGCGGTGATGCTGGTGTCGTGGCTGTGGTTGGGCAGGCGCGTCATCGCCCACACCGTCACCGAGTACACGATGGTGGCGACGACCGGGTTCTGGCTGGCACCGCTGCTGCTGAGCGTGCCGGTGTTCAGCCGCGACACCTACTCCTACCTGGCGCAGGGGGCCCTGCTGCGCGACGGTCTCGACCCGTACGCGGTGGGGCCGGTCGACAACGTGAACTCGCTGCTGGACAACGTCAGCCCGATCTGGACCACCACCACCGCGCCGTACGGCCCCGCGTTCATCCTGATCGCGAAGTTCGTCACGCTGATCGTCGGCGATCACGTGGTCGCGGGCACGATGCTGCTGCGGTTGTGCATGCTGCCGGGGCTGGTGCTGCTGATCTGGGCGGCGCCCAGGGTGGCCCGCCGCATCGGTGCCAACGGCCCTGCGGCGCTGTGGATCTGCGTGCTCAATCCGCTGGTGATCATCCACCTGATGGGTGGCGTGCACAACGAGATGCTGATGGTCGGCCTGATGATGGCCGCCATCGCTCTGACGCTCGGAGACCGGCCGGGTTGGGGCGTCACGCTGATCGCGCTGGCCGTCGCGGTGAAGGCGACCGCGGGCATCGCGCTGCCGTTCATGGTGTGGATGTGGATGCACCGGTTGCGCGAGAAACGGCAGTTGGGCCCGGTGCGCGCGTTCGCGGTCGCGACGGCGGCGTCGGCCGCGATCTTCGTGGCCGTCTTCGCCGTGGTCTCACTGCTGGCCGGGGTGGGCCTCGGCTGGCTCACCGCGCTGGCCGGGTCGGTGAAGATCATCAACTGGCTCACGCTCCCGACCGCCGCGGCGAACCTGGTCAACGTGATCGGAGGGCTGTTCCTGCCGGTCAACTTCTACGCCGTGCTCGAAGTCACCCGGATCATCGGCGTCGCGACGATCGCGATCGCGCTGCCACTGCTGTGGTGGCGCTACCGGCACGACGACCGCGAGGCGCTGACCGGCATCGCGGCGGCCATGCTGGTGGTCGTGCTGTTCGTGCCTGCCGCGCTCCCCTGGTACTACACCTGGCCGCTGGCGATCCTGTCGGCGCTGGCTCAGAGCCGGGCCGGGATCGCGGTGATCGCCGGGTTCTCGACGTGGATCATGGTCATCTTCAAACCCGATGGCTCACACGGGATGTACTCCTGGATCCACGTGCTGCTGGCGACGGCGTGCGCACTGGCGGCGTGGTACTCGCTGTCGCACACCGCGGAGCCGGCGACCATGGAACGTCAGTAGGCCACGACCGTGGCACGGTCAATATGCCATCGCCTGGGCGCGCCGCACGACCTCTCGCGCCTGATGCGAGTGCAGCGCGTCGACCGGCCGGGCGTTGGACTGAGGCGCCGTGCCGCCGTCGCGGATGACCGTGAGCGACTCGTCCGGGGTGAACAACCACCGCACGATCTCGGTGTCCTCGAATCCTCCGTCGTGCAGCACGACCAGCAGACCGGGTAGCGACTTGACCACGCGGCCGTTCTCGAAGAAGACCTTCGGCACCACGACGGAGCCGCCTCGGCGCACCCCCAGAAGGTGTCGTTCCTTCAGGTGCTGGATCACCTTGGACACGGGGATGCGCAGAAGGGATGCGACGGCGGGGAGGTCGTAGACCGCCTCGTCGGAGTCGAGGACGTCATCGGCGGCCGGAATGTTGCTCACGGCACCGAGTCTAAGATGCACGCGTGGAGACCAGCCAGTGTTCGGACCCGCTCGTCGGTGCCGTCCTGGATGGCCGATACCGGGTGGACACCCCGATCGCGACGGGAGGCATGTCCACCGTGTACCGCGGTCTCGACATCCGCCTGGACCGGCCCGTCGCGGTGAAGGTGATGGATCCCCGGTATGCGGGCGATCAGCAGTTCATGGTCCGGTTCCAGCGCGAGGCACGGGCTGTCGCGCGGCTGAAGCATCCGGGGCTGGTCTCGGTGTACGACCAGGGACTCGACGGCAGGCACGCCTTCCTCGTCATGGAACTGGTCGAGGGCGGCACACTGCGCGAACTGCTCGAGGAGCGCGGCCCGATGCCGCCGCACGCGGTCGCGGCCGTGCTGGCCCCCGTGCTCGGCGGGCTGGCGGTGGCCCACCGCGCGGGTCTGGTGCACCGCGACGTGAAGCCGGAGAACGTGCTGATCTCCGACGACGGCGATGTGAAGATCGCCGACTTCGGGCTCGTCCGTGCCGTCGCCGAGGCGAAGATCACGTCGACCAGCGTCATGCTGGGTACGGCGGCCTACCTGTCGCCCGAACAGGTCGGCACCGGTGACGCCGACCCACGCAGCGACGTCTACGCCGTCGGGATACTCGCCTACGAACTGCTCACCGGCGCCACGCCGTTCACCGGTGACAACGCGCTGGCCGTGGCCTATCAGCGGATGGACAACGACGTGCCGCCGCCGAGCGCTGCGATCGCAGGCGTCCCATGCCAATTCGACGACCTGGTGGCGTGCGCGACGGCCCGCGATCCCGACGCCCGGTTCGCCGACGCCCAGGACATGGCCGCCGAACTCGACGACGTCGTCACCGAACTCGGCCTGCCCGCGTTCCGGGTGCCCGCCCCGCGCAACTCGGCTCAGCACGCCGCGGCCACCGTGCACCACGTACGGCGGCCGACCCGGGCCTTCACCAGGGGTCCGTCCAGTCCCGACGAGGTCGAATACCGCCGCCCCGCAGGCCTATTCGCCGGCATCGAGATCGACGAACTCGAACTGGCCAGGCAGCGCGGCAAGCGGGTCACCACGTTCTGGCTGATCGCCATCCTGACGCTGACCGGCCTGATCGCCGCAGGCGCCTGGACGCTCGGCAGCAACCTGCCTGCGCTGGGGCTCTAGTCCCGGAGCATCTCCGCAACCAGGAACGCCAGCTCCAGGCTCTGCTGCGTGTTCAGCCGCGGGTCGCATGCCGTCTCGTACCGGCCGGCGAGGTCGGTGTCCGAGATGTCCTGTGCCCCACCAAGACACTCGGTGACGTTCTCACCGGTGATCTCGACGTGGATGCCACCCGGGTGCGTGCCGAGGCTGCGGTGCACCTCGAAGAAGCCCTGCACCTCGTCGACGATCCGGTCGAAGTGCCGCGTCTTGTACCCGGTCGACGACTCGTGGGTGTTGCCGTGCATGGGGTCGCACTGCCAGATCACCCGGTGGCCGGAGGCCTCGACCTTCTCGATGATCGCGGGCAGCACGTCGCGCACCTTGCCGTTGCCCATCCGGCTGACCAGGGTCAGACGGCCCGGCACGTTGTTCGGGTCGAGGCGTTCGACGTACTCGACCGCCAGTTCCGGTGACGTACTCGGCCCGATCTTGATGCCGATCGGGTTGGCGATCACCTCGGCGAACGCGACGTGCGCGCCGTCGAGCTGGCGGGTGCGCTCCCCGATCCACAAGTAGTGCGCGGACAGGTCGTAGAGCTTCGGGCTGGACCCGTCGACCTCGGCCCCGTCGTAGTCCATCCGCAGCATCGCCCGCTCGTAGTCGAGCACCAGCGCCTCGTGGCTGGCGTAGATCTCCGCGGTCTGCAGGTTGCGGTCGTCGACTCCACAGGCGCTCATGAAGCGCAGGCCGCGGTCGATCTCACCGGCGAGCGCCTCGTAGCGGGCACCCGCGGGCGACGTCCGGACGAACTCGCGGTTCCAGTCGTGCACCTTCTGCAGCGAGGCCATGCCCGACGACGTCAGCGCACGCACCAGGTTCATCGCGGCACTGGCATTGGCGTAGGCACGCACCAGCCGGGACGCGTCGTGGTCGCGCACCGACGCATCCGGCGCGAAGCCGTTGACCATGTCGCCGCGGTAGGACCGCAGGCCCAGCGCGTCGATGTCCGACGACCGCGGCTTCGCGTACTGCCCGGCGATGCGGGCCACCTTGACCACCGGCATGCTGGCGCCGTAGGTGAGTACCACGGCCATCTGCAGCAGCGTGCGGATGTTGGCGCGGATGTGCGGCTCGGTGTTGTCGACGAACGTCTCGGCGCAGTCGCCACCCTGCAGCAGGAACGCCTTGCCCAGCGCCACGTCGGCCAGGTGAGCCTTGAGGCGCTCGATCTCCGACGGCACGGTCACCGGCGGGACGCTCTCGAGCACCGTCCGCATCGCCTTCGCCTGGCTGGCATCCCAGCTGGGCTGCTGCAGCGCGGGCTTGGCCAGCGCGGCGTCGAGCCGGTGGCGCAGATCCTCAGGCAGCGGCGGCAGATCCGGCAGCTGGTCGATGGGTACGTCGACGGTCCAATTCACCCGTCCATGGTAGCGGGCATGAACAGTCGTTTTCGCCAGCGACCGTCAGGCACCGCACGGGGCATACCCGCAGCTCAGGAGCGCACTGCCCAGGACCCGTCGTCGTCGTCGGCCGTCATCAGCCGATATCGGAGCAGGTTGTGCTTGGCGTCGACCAGCGCGTCGTGGGCATCGCGCGGACGCGGCGGCATCCTCGGCGAACCGCGTTCCTCCCAGAACTGCCGCAACTCCCTGGTGAACCGAGGGATCGCCGGGGGCAGGTCCGTCATCGGTCCCCACAGCTGGCACAGCACCACGTGGTCGTATGCGCCAACCCACGCCCACAGTTCGATGGGCCGGTCACCGTCGATGTCGAAGAAGTCCTCGAGGTCCGACCGGATCTCCCTGCGCGAGCGCCACTGTCGCGACGCGGGTGACGGCAGCTTGGGCAGGACGTGCTTGCGGACCCACGGGCCTGCACGGTCGGGGTCGAACTCCGAGGAGATCGCGTAGTACTCGCGGCCGTCCTCGGCGGCCACCCCGATCGAGATCAGCTCGATGGTGCGGCCGTCGTCGATGAACTCGGTGTCGTAGAAGTACCGCACGCTCAGGCCGCTCCCCTGGTAGCCGGGGCCGTGACCGCCGGGGCGGGCGCGGCATGAATCTCGCGATCGAGTTCCGCGTCGACCTTCGCGTCGTCGGGGAACTGCGGTTCACCGGCCACGATGTGCTGCAGCCACAGTTTCGCCTGCACGACGGGCCTGCGCAGCTTGCGCTCGCGTTCCAGCGCCGTGTGCATCTTTCGCGGCCGCGTGGTGTACCGCCACCGTGCCCACGGCGCATGGGGCCGCGACAACCGCACCGCCCCCACGATCAACAGCGGCGTGATGAACATGCCGACCAGACCCGTCCACACCTTGCCCTTGAGCAGGACGACGACGGCCAGTAGCAGCGTGAGCACGGCGATGACGACCACCGTGGCCCTCGCCTCGATCGAGTGGTCGTCACGCCAGATGCCGACGTCGAAGAACGACAGCGGGTTGAAACCGAGTACGAGCAGTCCGGCGACGGCGACCGCGGCGAACACCGCATCGACCGAGGTGCGGCCGTCCTCGGCCCAGTACACGTCCTGCAGGTGCAGGATCAACGCGAACTCGTCGAGCACCAGTGCCGCGCCGATGCCGAAACCGACTGCGGCGACAGTGAACTCGACCACTCCCCCGTTCACTGCGAGCGTCACCATCGTCACCCCCGAGACCATGACGAGGACCACGCCGATCACCACGTGGTGGATGTGCAGACCGCCACCGGCCGAGATGTTGCGCGGCTGCCACCACTTGCGTGGTGCGTCGCTGCCGGCATGCCGTCGGATGTAGCGGACGATCGTGCGCGTCACGAAGAACGTCAGGATGAACGCGACCAGGCAGCAGAGCAACGGAATGCGTTCACGCGTGACGAAGTCGAATTGGACCGTGAGGTGCACGACCGGAAACTTACGCCGACCTGCACCCGCCGCAGGGTTGTTGGGTCCCGGACGCGCCGGGGCGGGCAGAGCGGACGCGAGGGGACACCACCCCCACCGATACGCTGTGACCCGACATGAGTAAGCGGCAGACGCCCGGTCGGGCTGGGTGGTGGCCAACCGTGGCGTGGCGGTCGTTCCAGCTCCTCGTGCTGGTCGCCGTGGCCTGGGCGGGCTGGCGACTCCTCGGGCACACGCCGTATCGCATCGACATCGACGTCTACCGGATGGGCGGTCGCGCGTGGCTCGACGGCACGCGCCTCTACAGCGCGGACACCGTGTTCCACACCGAGGCCGGGCTGGATCTGCCGTTCACGTATCCGCCGCTGGCCGCGATCGTGTTCGCTCCGTTCGCGTGGCTGCCGCTGCCTGCGGCCAGCGCGACGATCACCGTCATCACGTTCGTGCTGCTCATCGCCTCGACGTGGATCGTGCTGACCCGCCTCGGGGTGTGGTCGACCTCCGCCGCCGTGACCGATCCGGCCTGGGCCCGCCGCGGGTGGATCGCCGCAGCGGTCGTGGCGCCTGCCGTCGTCTACTTCGAGCCGATCCGGGCGAACTTCGAGTTCGGCCAGATCAACGTGGTGCTCATGTCGCTGGTGATCGCCGACCTGGTGCCGCGCCGGACGCCGTGGCCGCGCGGACTGCTCCTCGGCATCGGGGTGGCCCTCAAGCTGACGCCCGCGGTGTTCGTGCTCTACCTACTGTTGCGCCGCGACACCAGGGCCGTGCTCGTCACGGCCGCGTCGACCGTCGTGGCGACCCTGCTCGGCGTCGCGCTCGCCTGGCGCGACTCGCTGCAGTACTGGACCGAGACCGTGCACGACACCGGCCGGATCGGCACCGCGACGCTGAACACCAACCAGAACATCGCGGGTCTGCTGGCGCGTCTCGGCATCGGCGACGACCTGCGGTTCGTGCTGTGGACGGCGGCGTGCTTCGCCGTGCTGGGGCTGACGGTGTGGGCCGCGCTGCGCATCCTGCGTGGCCACCGCGCCGACGCGCCGGCCGCGGTCGACGAGGCGCCGGTGCTGGCGTTGATCTGCGTGGCCATGTTCGGCCTGGTGGTGTCGCCGGTCTCGTGGTCACACCACTGGGTGTGGGTGCTGCCGACGCTGCTGGTGACCACCGTCGTCGCCTACCGCTACCGCGACGTCGCACTCGCGGTCGTCAGCGTGGGCGGCATCGCCCTCGTGGTGTGGACGCCGATCACCTTGATGACACCCCACGAGGAGACTGCGGCGCCGCTGTGGCGCCAGCTGGCCGGTGGTTCCTACCTGTGGTGGGCGCTGGCGGTGATCGTCGTGGTCGGCGCGGTCGCGGGGCGGCTGCGATCGACTAGTCGGCGGGATCAGCCGGCTGCGGACTCCGGAAACCTACTGGCCGGCTTTCCGGCATCCCCCTCCTGAGCGGTCTTGACGTCGGCCGCATACAGGTCGACGTATTCCTGGCCGGATAGCTGCATCAGTTCGTAAACGACCTCGTCGATGACGGCGCGCTCGATGAACCGGTTGCCCGCGAGACCTTCGAAGCGGGAGAAGTCCATCGGCTCGCCGAACCGGACCTCGACGCGGCCGAACCGCCACATCTTGCTGCCCGGGGGGTTCACCTGGTCGGTTCCGATCATCGCGACCGGAATGACGGGAACGCCGGTGGTCAGCGCCAGGCGGGCGAGCCCGGTCTTGCCCTTGTACAGCCGCCCGTCCGGTGAGCGGGTTCCCTCGGGATACATGCCGAGCACCTTGCCCTCACCGAGGATGCGCTCCGCGGTGATCAGTGCGCCCTGGGCGGCGTCGGCGTCGGTCCGGTCGATGGGCACCTGCCCGGCGGCGGTGTAGAACCACCGCTGGAACCAGCCCTTGAGCCCCGTGCCGGTGAAGTACTCGGCCTTGGCCAGGTAGGTGATCCGGCGGTTGACCACCAGGCACTTGTAGAAGCTGTCCGCGACGGCGAGGTGGTTACTGGCCAGGATGACCGCGCCGGAACTCGGAACGTTCTCGAGCCCTTGCACTTTCGGGCGACCGAGCACCTGCAGCAGAGGTCCCATGAAGACGTACTTGAACAGCCAATACCACATGGAACCTCCCGCAGCGGGCGCCCGGACGGAGCCCTGAGACGACTTTACCCACGCGGTGAGAGGCCGACCACACGACCACCCGCGCGGTGACCTACTCGTCGACGTCGATCGGAATCCGTTGATAGCGGCCCGGCTCCGACGCGGGCGTCTCGTCGGCTGGCGTGGGCGACTCGGCCGACGGGGCCGCCGCGGTGGGGGTCTCGGCCATGGTGTCGACCATGGCGCGCACGACGGTCAGCAACGCGACGCTGTGCTCGGCGACCACGGTCAGCAGCGGATGCTGCTCGCCGTTGATCAGCGCAGCAATCGCGCACACCGGGCACCAGACCTGTTCGCACTTGCCCTGGCCGCCACCCATGGCCCGTGCGGCGGCCATCCGGACGGCCGGGTCGAGGCGCTCGAGAATGGCCTGCGCGAGCTGGCGCAACTCGGGAGCGTGATCCTCGCTCATGTGGGCCACACCTCCGGGTTGGGTCGAAATCGGACGGTCAGTTCGGTGCCGCGCAGGTGCGCTCCCGTCACGATGCACCTCCGCAGAACGGACGCCAGACGAACCCGCCGCCGCATACCCCCTGCACCGACGATCAAATCGTCGTCGACGCGACCAAGTGTCAGCGCCGACGGATCGACCTGCGGCAACTCCAACCGTAGCCGGTACACCGCGTCCAGACCGGAGCCGGATTCACGGTCGACGATGGGCGTGGGCGGCGGCGGTGGCGGGGAGCCGTCCCGCAGGCGTGCGGCGTCGAGCAGTTCGCCGAGCGCCTTGGGCCCGATCGGCTCTCCGGCGACGTGCGGCACCAGGACGAGCTTGACGTCGCCGACGGCGGTGTCGATGTCGGTCAGCACGGCCTGCTGCTGGGCGATCCGTTCGGTGTACCAATCGAACGCCGGGTGGTCCGGCAGATTGCTGTACTCGAAGGAATCATCTTGCAGCAGAACCTGATTCACGATCAGCTCGTTGACCGCCACGCCCATCAGCGCGAGCGAGCCCATGGTCCGGACCGCCTCGGCAGCGACCACCCGCTCCGGGGTGAGCACCAGGTGGGCGGCCACGCGATCGCCGTCGACGAGCAGCGCACCCAGTCGCTGGGTCCCCGCGGTGATCCGTTCGAGCAGTGCGATGACGCCCGTGGCCCGGTCGTCCTCGGATGCCAGCGACAGCCTGCGGTGGCGGGGCCATGCGCGCTCCAGGTACAACTCGAACGTCGCGGGCAACGTCAGCATGCGCATGGCGTCGGCGGTCGAGGCGCAGTCGACGACGACGTGGTCCCACGCGCCAGAGGCCGCCAGCTCCCCCACCTCGTGCAGACCGAGGACTTCTTGGATGCCGGGAAGCGCCGAGAGTTCCTCTGGCGCAACGTCACCGAGGTCGGACTCGGGGAACCGCGCCGACAGCGTGGCTGCGATCTCGCGCCAGTGCCGCTCGAGTAGCGCAAGCGTGTCGAGCGCCAGCGCGTCGAGGAACCCGCCCCCGGTACCCGTCAGGCCGGTCTCGAGGTCGGCGAGGATCCTGGTGGGCTTGCGCTCGCCCGTCGGCGCCACGGTGGTGCCGAGCACGTCACCGGTGGAGTGCGCCTGGTCCGTCGACACGATCAGGACGCGCGCACCGCTGCGCGCCTCCCGGACCGCGGTCGCCGTGGCCAGCGTCGACTTGCCCACTCCGCCCTTGCCGACGAACAGGCTGATTCGGGTTGCGGCCACCGCCCCGCTGCCCGTCACTCAGCCTCGGCGCGCTTCTTGAGGTCCTTGAGCGCGGTGTCGGTCAGCCTGCGCTCCGCCTTGCGCTTCAGCAGGCCGATCATGGGGATCACGAGGTCGACCGAGAGTTCATAGGTCACGTCGGTGCCAGACCCCTTGGGCTTCAACCGGTATGCCCCGTCGAGTCCCCGCAGCAGCGAGCTGGACACCAGCGACCAGGTCACCGACTGCCGGTCGGCCGGCCACTCGTAGGCGAGCACCATCGTGTCCTTGAGCACCGCGGCGTCGAGCACCAGGCGTGCGCGCCGCGGGTACCCGTCGTCGTCGGTCTCGAGGACCTCGGTCTCCTTGTACTCGTTCACCCAGTCGGGGTAGGAGCCGATGTCGGCGATCACGTCCATCACCGTGCCCGGATCGGCATCGATGTAGATCGTCTGTGCAGTCTTGTCCGCCACGTGTTCCCTTCCCCGGGTGTCTCCGGCCTCACGGCCACTGTCGGCGGACCACCAGTCGGTGCCCTTGCGCCCTGAAAGATACCCGTGCCTCGTGCCGGCCCGCCGTCATGCCAGCCGGGATACCCCGATCTCGCGTGTTCTCTCGAGGGAGCGCTTCAGTTCGAAGGACATCTCCTTGCCCGCCACCCGTCGCCGATGGTTCATCTTCGGCAGGTCCATCCGGGCCAGCTCCCAGGCCGCGACACCGGAGGGTTCGGAATGCAGGAAGTAGTGCACCACGACGCCGTCGAGGACGGGTTCGAGCCACACCTCCATCGTGCCGGTGAGCGCACCGGTCACCGTCCAGCGATGCCCCTGCGGGCCGCGGTCCTGAACGACGGTGAGCCGCAGGTCCGGCCACCAGCGTCGCCAGCTGGCAGGATCCGCCACGGCCGCACCGACGGCCTCGGGATCGGCGCACACGAATGTCTCGTCCGCGATCTGAATGCTGTTCATCGCGCCATAGCTTCACACATCGCCCGATGCGGTGGCAGCCGAACCCGACAGGTGTAGAGAGCCCATTACGCTGGTATTCCCTCCGTGACCCACGGCTGCCGGCAAACCAGCGAAAGGCCAAGATCGTGCGCGAGTTCAGTGTGCCCGCATCGTTCACCGTCGACGAGCACGACAACATCGTCGGTGTCGTGTTCACCCACGAGCGCGAGGACCCGAACCACGTCATTGCCCAGCGCCTGGTCGGCGGCACGTGGACCGACGTCACGTGCGCCGAGGTCGCGGCGCAGGTGCGCGCCACCGCCCTGGGCCTGATCGCCGAGGGTGTCCAGCCCGGCGATCGGGTCGCCGTACTGTCCTCGACCCGCTACGAGTGGCCCATCATCGACTTCGCGATCTTGGCCGCGGGGGCGGTGACGGTGCCGATCTACGAGACGTCGTCGGCCGAGCAGATCCGGTTCGTGCTCGCGGACTCCGGCGCGGTGCTCGCCTTCGCCGAGACCGACGCCCACGCCGACAAGATCGAGCAGCAGCGCGCCGAGCTGCCGGAGCTGCGCACCGTGCTGCGGATCGAGGGATCGTCGGAGGCGGCGCTCGACCAGCTCGCCGCGGCGGGGGCCGCTACCGATCCGTCGGAGCTGGCCACCCGGCTCGCAGGGATCGAGTCGGCCGACGCCGCGACCTTGATCTACACCTCGGGCACGACGGGCAGGCCCAAGGGCTGCCAGTTGACGCACTCCAACCTGCTCCATGAGATCCGCGGGGCGAAGGCGTGCTTCCCCGAACAGCTCGACAAGGGCGAGAAGCTGCTGGTCTTCCTCCCCCTGGCGCACGTGCTGGCGCGAGCCATCACCGTTGCCGCCTTCACCAACAAGGTGACGCTGGGCTTCACCAACGACGTCAAGAACCTGGTCCCGACCCTGGCGGTGTTCAAGCCGACGCTGGTGGTGTCGGTGCCCCGGGTGTTCGAGAAGGTCTACAACACCGCCGAGCAGAACGCCCGCAACGACGGCAAGGGCCGCATCTTCGAACTCGCGGTGAACACCGCGATCGACTGGAGCAAGGCCCAGGACACCGGCGGCGCCGGGCTGCTCCTGCGGCTCAAGCACGGACTGTTCGACCGCCTGGTCTACGGCAAGCTGCGCGCGGCGCTGGGTGGGAACTGCCGATCGGCGATCTCCGGCGGCGCGCCGCTGGGTGCCCGGCTGGGCCACTTCTACCGCGGCGTGGGGTTGTCGATCTACGAGGGCTACGGCCTGACCGAGACCAGCGCGGCGATCACCGTGAACCGGGTGAACGGGCTGAAGGTGGGCTCGGTCGGAAAGCTGGTGCCCGGCAACGCGATGCGCCTCGGCGACGACGGCGAACTGCTGGTGAAGGGCGGCGTGGTGTTCGGCGGGTACTGGAAGAACGAGGAGGAGACCAAGGCGGTCTTCACCGACGGCTGGTTCAAGACCGGTGACCTCGGCGCGATCGACGACGACGGCTTCCTCACCATCGTCGGACGCAAGAAGGAGATCATCGTGACCGCGGGCGGCAAGAACGTCGCGCCCGCGATCCTCGAAGACCGCATGCGGGCACACCCGCTGGTCAGTCAGGCCATGTGCGTGGGCGACGCCCAGCCGTTCATCGCCGCACTGGTGACCATCGACCCCGAGGCGTTCCCCGGTTGGAAGGAACGCAACGGCAAGGACGCCAACGCGACGGTCGCCGACCTCGCCGAGGATCCCGATCTGGTGGCCGAGGTGGAGTCGGCGGTCGCAGACGCCAACCAGGCCGTGTCCAAGGCCGAGGCGATCCGCAAGTTCCGGATTCTGCCGGTGGACTTCACCGAGGACACCGGTGAGCTGACTCCGACGCTGAAGGTCAAGCGCAAGGTGGTCGCGGAGAAGTTCGCAGGCGACATCGACGCGCTGTACGCCAAGGCGGTACGCCAAGGCGGTCGGCTGACCCGGCGCTAGGCCGTCAGCAGCCGGGACAGCTTGCGGCCCCTGGCCTTCCACTGCCACTCCTCGACGACCCAGCGCCGGCCGGCCCGCCCCATCGCGGCGGCCCGGTCGGGGTCGGCGAGCAGGTCGCCGACGGCTGCGGCGACGGCTCCGACGTCCCAGCCGTCGACCACCAGCCCGGTCTCGCCGTCGCGCACCGACTCGGGCGCACCGCCGGAGCGGCCCGCCACCACGGGCACCCCCGTCGCCGAGGCCTCGAGGAACACGATGCCCAGCCCCTCGACGTCCAGACCGGCCCCCCTGGTGCGGCACGGCATCGCGAAGACGTCGGCCATCGCGTGGTGGGCCGCCAGCTCCTCGGAGGGCACCCCGTCGGTGAACACGACGTGGTCGGCGACGCCGAACTCGTGGGCCAGCCGGTGCAGCGTCTCGCGGTACGGGCCGCCCCCGACGATGACGAGGGCGGCGCCGTCGACGCGTTCGCGGATGGTGGGCAGGGCGCGGATCAGCATGTCCTGCCCCTTGCGCGGTACCAGCCGCGACAGGCACACCACGACGGGGCGGTTCCCGAGTCCGTAGCGGGCCCGGAGTTCGGCGCGCGCCACCGAGTTTGGTTCGAAGCGTTCGGTGTCCACACCCGGAGCGAGGTGCTCGAGCGCCGCCCTCGGACCGAACGCCGACGCGAACCGGCCGCGGGTGTACTGGCTGATGTAGGTGATGACGTCGACGTCGTTGCCGATGCGCCGCAGCGCCGATCGGGCGACCGGCAGCATCGACCAGCCCACTTCGTGCCCGTGCGTGCTGGCGATGACGCGGCCAGCGCCCGCGGACCGCGCGAGCGGGGACAGCAGGGCCAGGGGTGCCGCCGCCCCGAACCAGACGGTGTCGATCTCGTGCTGCTCGATGAGCCGGCGCATCCGCCGAGCCACCGAGGGTTCGGGCACCATCAGCGAGGTCGGGTGTCGCACCACTTCGTAACCGACCTCAGCGGCGTGGCGGTCGTAGGCCTGCGAGTCCTTCCACGTCGGCGCGTAGACGGTCAGCGTGTGCTCGCCCGCCGCGACCAGTTCGTCGACCAGGTTCTCGAGATAGGACTGGATACCACCGCGCCGCGGCGGGAAGTCGTTGGTCACCAGCAGGATCCGAGACATCAGGTCAGGTTAACCGTCGAGCCATCGCCGCCAGTCGGCCAGCACGACGGGCACGTCGGCGCCGAGCGTCTCCCGGATGGCGGTGTCGGTGTCGGGGTGGCCGGGCCGGCAGGCGGCGACGTACAGCTCGCGGAGCACGTCGGTGCCGTATCGGTCGGCGACGAACCGGCTGAACCACCAGGCGCGGTCGTATGCCACCGACCGTGCATGCCCCACCGCGTCGAGGTCGGCGTCGGTCGGCAGGCTGCCGAGTTCGGCCACGTCGGCGCGGTCGGGTCGGCGCGGGGTGGCGGGACGTCCGACGAAGTCGGCGACGCCCTCGGTGAGCCACCGCGGCGCGTCGTTCGCCGTGGCCGGTCGGGCCGCGTAGTGAAACAGTTCGTGGGTCAACACGATTCGCAGCGAGGAGTCGCTCATCCCGGCCGCGCCCGGGGCGAACACGATGCGCTCGGACGTGGTGACCGCGGCGATGTCGGAACCCGGTCCGGTGCCGCCACCGCCGAGTGTGGCGAACTGTTCGTCGGAACCCGTTGCCACGATCACGACGTCACGGCGCCAGTCGTCACCCCAGAAGCGCGTGACCGCGTCGGCGGCACCGTCGAAGTCACCCCGTATCCGGTCGGCCAGCCCGGCCGCCACCGGACCCATCGGTATGACCTGCACGGTGCGCGCTGCCGCTGGCTGCGGCGGCGGGGCTACCGGGGTCGGAGGTGACGCGGCAGGCCACGCAAGCAGCGTGATGGCCGCAGCCAGCTCGACGACGAGGAGCAGACCCAGCGCTGCGCGCCAGAGTGAGATGAAGCCAGAGTCGTTGAACTCAGTACCGGCGAACGTTGTGGATCGGCGCATTGTTCACCGGAGCGACCGCCACCGGTGAGCCGTAGGTCGACGCGTGCACCATCATTCCGTCGCCGATGTAGATGCCCACGTGGGAGGCGTCGGAGTAATACGTGACGAGGTCGCCGGGCTGCATCTGGTCCATCGAGACGGCCTGACCGCCGCGGGCCAGCGCCTGGCTGGAGTGCGGAAGGTTCTTGCCTGCCTGACCGAAGGCCCACATCACCAGGCCAGAGCAGTCGAAGGCGTTGGGTCCCGAGCCGCCCCACGAGTACGGCGAGCCGATGCGGGTGAGCGCGGCCTGCACGGCCATCTGACCCTCGGCGGCAGGCGCAGGCGGAACGACGGCGGCCTCGGGCGGTCCCATGGGGCCGACGGGAGCGGCGGCCAGGATCTGCGGTCCACCATCACCCGGCGGCACGGCGCCGGGGGCGGGAGCAGGTGCGGGTGCCGGCGGGATCGCGGCGAGCGCTTCGCGCTGGGCGGGGGTCAGTGCGGTGTACTGCGACTTCACGACGGCGATCTGCACCTGCAGCTTGCTCTGCTTGGACTGCAGTTCGGCACGGACCGCGGCGGCCTGCTCGGCTGCGGTCTTGGCCTCGGCGGCGGACTTGGCCGACGCGGCCTCCGAGCGTGCGGCCTCGGCGTTGACCTTCTGGAAGGTCTGCATCTGGGTCGACATCTCGGTCGCCATCACTCGCTGCACAGCGAGCTGGTCGATGAGCTGCTGCGGGGAGGCGGCGGTCAGCATGGCGTCGAGGCCATCGGTGCGGCCTCCCATGTACTGCGCGGCAGCAACCTTGTTCACAGCACCTTGGAAGGTTGCCAGTTCTGCCTTCGCGGCACCGGCCGCGGCCAGGTCAGCGGCGTGCTGCGCGTCGGCCATCTCCTGCGCCGCGATCTTCTCGGTCAGATCGAGCTGGGCGCTGTGCATTGCCTCGGTGGTCTGCTCGGCCTCACGGGACAGCTCGTTGAGCTTCGCCAGGGCGTCAGCCGCGGGGTCGGCCTGCACACCTCCGGCCAGCGCACCCGACATGACGGCCAGCGCGACTAGCGCACCTGCGACGGGTCGACGAATTCCACGTGTATTCCGTTGCGTGCGGTCGAACCTCAAGATTTCGCGTCCTCACAACTGCCGTTGGGTAGCGGGCCAATCCGGGCGTAGGTCTCAGATAGGTTACGAAACGGCTTCGGGGTTGTCCAACAGAAGCCCCGAATTTAGCAGCAGGACGGGAATATTTTCGCTGCGAGTACGGTTTGGCGACTCTAGGCAACGCCAGGTTCACCGTGGCGGTGGATCGGAACCAGCCGCAGTCGCGGCGCCATCCCCACGTCAGCGAGCACCTCGAGCGCCCGGCGCTCGTCGGCGCGCAACGTCTCGGGGATTCCCAGCAACACACTGACGACGCAGTCGTCACATCCGGGCCCCCGAACCGCGCAATCGTCGCAATCGATCACGACGCTGCCGGTGTCGGGCATCTCGTCCCGTGCCATGAGCACTCCTCTCGTTGAGTCATCCGCACGCTAACGGCGCCCACCGACAGGACACGCCGCCCGGCGAGCGGCGGAGAACTACACCGGTGTCAGTCACCCCGCCTACGGTCATCGCCATGGGTCGACCCGGCAGCCCGCCCACTGCACGTAGCGCCGCACCGGCGCAGATGACGCTCGACGAACTCGAGGGCGAGTCGGGACTGTCGCTGCGTGACACCACATTCGTCGTCGTCGACCTGGAGACCACGGGTGGCCGCGCCAACGAGAGCGCGCCGGGCCGGGGCGACCACGACCAGATCACCGAGATCGGGGCGGTCAAGGTGCGCGGCGGCGAGGTCATCGGCGAACTCGCCACGCTCGTCGACCCGGGTAGATCCATCCCGCCGCAGATCGTCTCGCTCACCGGCATCACCACCGCGATGGTGCGCGACGCCCCGCGCATCGAGTCGGTGCTGCCGTCGTTCCTGGAGTTCGTCAAGGGCGCGGTCGTGGTCGCGCACAACGCCGGTTTCGACATCGGCTTCCTGCGCGCGGCGACCGAACGCTGCGACCTCGTCTGGCCGCGACCGCCCGTGTTGTGCACGGTCAAGCTCGCCCGCCGCGTGTTGACCCGTGACGAGGCGCCCAGTGTCAAGCTCTCGGCCCTGGCCCGCCTGTTCCGCGCGACGACGACGCCGACGCACCGCGCGCTCGACGACGCGCGGGCCACCGTCGACGTCCTGCACGCGCTGATCGAACGCGTCGGCAACCAGGGCATACACACCTACCCGGACCTGCGGTCGTACCTCCCCGACGTCACGCCGGCCCAGCGCAGCAAACGGCACCTGGCCAACGCCGTGCCCAGCAGGCCCGGCGTCTACCTGTTCCGCGGACCCGCCGACGAGGTGCTCTACGTCGGGACCGCGATCGACCTCCGCCGCCGGGTCAAGCAGTACTTCAACGGCGCCGACACCCGCACCCGGATGAAGGAGATGGTCGCTCTCGCAACGGCGGTCGACCACGTCGAGTGCGCACACGACCTCGAGGCGGGCGTGCGGGAATTACGCCTGCTCGCCGCACACGCCCCGCCCTACAACCGGCGCTCCAAGTTCCCGCACCGCTGGTGGTGGGTGGCCCTGACCGACGAGCCGTTCCCCCGCTTCTCGGTGGTCCGCAACCCGACGCACGACGACATCGTGGGCCCGTTCCGGGCCCGGGCCGACGCCGCCGAGACCGCAGAGTTGATGGCGCGCCACACCGGTCTGCGCACCTGCGGCGGCCGCTTGGCCCGCACCGCACGACACGGCACCAAGTGTCCCGAACGAGAACTTGCCCCGTGCCCGGCTGCGCGCGACATCGGCGCCGACGAGTACGCCCCGGCGGGCGAGCGGGCCCGGCGTCTCATCACCGGCGCCGAGCGCACCGCCCTCGCCTCGGCACTGGCCGCGGTCGACGACCTCGCCGCCCGGGGTCTCTACGAGACCGCGGCGCGGCTGCGCGACCACGTGGCCACCACGATCGACGTCCTGTGGCGGGGGCAGCGGCTCCGGGCCCTGGTCGACGTCGCCGAACTGGTCGCCGCACGGCCGGACGGGAGCGGTGGCTGGCACCTGGCGGTCGTGCGGAACGGTCAACTCGGCGCGGCAGGCAACGCCGCGCGCGGGGTGCCGCCGATGCCGGTCGTCGAGGCCATCTGCGCGGGTGCTCAGACCATCCTCGCGATGCCTGCGCCCCTGGGCGGGGCCTTGGTCGAGGAGACCGCCCTGATCGCGCGGTGGCTGAGCCAGCCGGGCGTGCGGATCGTTCGCGTGGCGACGCGAACGGACCCGCAGACCGGCACGGACGTCGGCTACGTCAGCCCGATCGGCGCCGCGGGTGCCCTACGCGAGTGGGCGGCGCTCGCGCGCTCGGCGCGGCTGGCGGCGCGCCAGCTCACCGAGGATCCACTCGACGACCGCTACGGGGTGACACCCGTGCCGCGTCCGCTCAGAGCTTCTGGGTGAAGCGCACCCAGCGACCCAAGAGTCGTTCTGCCGCACCGGAATCGAGCGCCTCGGTCGCCCGGGCCAGTCCCGACTCCCATGCCGGCACCCACTTGGCGTCGCTGGACAGTCCGGCGTGGGCCACCATCGCGCCCGCCGCGTTGAGCACCACCGCGTCGCGGACGGGGCCCTTCGCTCCGCCGAACACCTCCCGCACCGACGCGGCGTTGGCCTCGGCGTCGCCACCGGTCAGCTCGCTCAGGTGCGCCCGCTGGAAGCCGAAGGCCGCCGGGTCGAACGTCAGCCGTTCCACTGTGCCTGCCTGCACCCGCCAGATCGTGCTGGTGGTCGTCGTGGTCAGTTCGTCGAGGCCGTCGTCGCCGTGCACCACGAGGACGCTGGAGCCGCGCTGGGCGAAGACTCCGGCCATCACCTCGGCGAGGTCGCCCCACGCGCAGCCGATCAGCCCGGCCCGGGGTGCGGCGGGGTTGGCCAGCGGGCCCAGGAGGTTGAACACGGTGGGGACGCCGATCTCGCGGCGCACGACCGACGCGTGCCGGTACGACGGATGAAACTGCGGTGCGAAGGCGAAGCCGATCCCGACCTCGGTGACGCTGCGCGCCACGTCGTCCGGTCCGAGGTCGATCTTCACGCCGAGCGCCTCGAGGGTGTCGGCACCACCGGACAGCGACGACGCGGCCCGGTTGCCGTGCTTGATCACCGGCACGCCGCACGCGGCGACGACGACCGCGGCCATCGTCGACAGGTTCACGGTGTTGGCACCGTCCCCGCCGGTGCCCACCACGTCGACGACCTCGCGGCCGATGACGTCGGTCGGCACCCGGCGGGCGTGCTTGAGCATGATGTCGGCGAGTTCGGCGACCTCGGCGGACGTCGGCCGCTTCATCTTCATCGAGACGGCGAATCCGGCGATCTGCGCGGGGGTCGCGGCCCCGGTCATGATCTGGTCCATCGCCCAGGCCGCCTGCCCGGAGAGCAGCGTCTGATTGGTGGTCAGACGGCCGAGGATTTGGGGCCAGGTGAGCGATTCTTCGGATGGCACGCGGGTGAGCCTATCGGCTGGCACCGGACCGTCCGCCCGCGGCAGAAGCGCTCGATGAGACGGGAATGTTACGAATCACCCGACCCGGGTGGAGTTCGACAACTACAAAGCGTCATACTTCTTATTGTGACGAGCGCTGTAGGCACTTCCGGAACCGCTATCACGTCGCGGGTCCATTCGCTGAACCGTCCGAACATGGTGAGTGTTGGCACCATCGTCTGGCTTTCCAGCGAGTTGATGTTTTTTGCTGGACTGTTCGCGATGTACTTCACCGCGAGGGCTCAGGCCGGGGGTGACTGGCCCCCCGCCCCGACCGAGTTGAACCTCGCGTTGGCCGTGCCCGTGACGCTGGTGCTCATCGCGTCGTCGTTCACCTGCCAGATGGGCGTCTTCGCCGCCGAACGCGGCGACGTCTACGGCCTCCGCCGGTGGTACACGCTGACCTTCGCGATGGGCCTGTTCTTCGTCCTCGGCCAGGGCTACGAGTACGTGCACCTCGTCGAGGAGGGCACCACGATCCCGGGTAGCGCCTACGGCTCGGTGTTCTACCTCGCGACCGGCTTCCACGGCCTGCACGTCATCGGTGGACTCGTTGCCTTCGTGCTGCTGCTGATCCGCACCCGGATGAGCAAGTTCACCCCGGCTCAGGCCACTGCGGCGATCGTCGTGTCGTACTACTGGCACTTCGTCGACATCGTGTGGATCGCCCTGTTCGCCGTCATCTACTTCGTTCGATGACCATGAAGCTTCCGATGAGAAGGGTTTCGATGACCAGCAAGTCCCGCCGTCGGTTCCGCCGACGCCTGTCGGCAGCCCTGCTGCTGTTCATCGGACTCGCACTCGCGGGCGGCATGGCCGCGACGCTGACGCCCAAGCCTCAGGTCGCTCAAGCCGACGAGTCGCAGCTGGCCCTGCTCCGCACGGGCAAGCAGCTGTTCGAGACGTCCTGCGTGTCGTGCCACGGCGCCAACCTGCAGGGCGTGCCCGACCGTGGGCCCAGCCTCATCGGCACCGGCGAGGCCGCGGTCTACTTCCAGGTCGGCACCGGCCGCATGCCCGCGATGCGCGGCGAGGCACAGGCGCAGCGCAAGGACCCGGCGTTCGACCCGCACCAGGTCGACGCGATCGGCGCCTACGTCCAGGCCAACGGCGGCGGCCCCGTCGTGCCCCGCGAGGCGAACGGCGAGATCGCCGACGCCTCCCTCGTCGGCGACGACGTCGCGCGCGGTGGCGACCTGTTCCGCCTGAACTGCGCCTCCTGCCACAACTTCACCGGCAAGGGCGGTGCGCTGTCGTCCGGCAAGTGGGCGCCCGACCTCGGCGAGGCCGCCGAAGTGCCCGCACAGGTGTACACCGCGATGCTCACGGGTCCGCAGAACATGCCGAAGTTCTCCGATCGGCAGCTGACCCCCGAGCAGAAGCGCGACATCGTCGCGTACGTCAAGACTGCGGCTCAGACCCCCGATCCCGGCGGCTACGGGCTTGGTGGCTTCGGACCCACGTCCGAGGGCATGGCCGCGTGGATCATCGGAATGGTCGGCGTCATCGCCGCTGCAATGTGGGTGGGATCGCGAGCATGAGCAACGAAACGGGCACCGAGCACTCGGGCACCGAGGGCACGCCGAAGGGAACCGACGCGCCGGGTCAGCTGGGCGCTCCCGGCCAGCCCACCGACGAGCAGCTCGCCAAGATGTCGCGCGAGGAACTCGTTCGCCTCGGCGCCAAGCTCGACGGCGTCGACACCGTCTTCAAGGGACCCCGCTTCCCCGTCGAGGGCACCAAGGCCGAGAAGCGCGCCGAGCGTGCGGTGGCCTATTGGCTTCTACTGGGCGGCATCTCGGGCCTGGCCCTGATGGTGATCTTCATCTTCTGGCCGTGGGAGTACAAGCCCTTCGGTGCCGAAGGCGAGCGCATCTACAGCCTCGCAACGCCGCTGTACGGCCTCACGTTCGGCCTGTCGGTCCTCGCGATCGGCATTGGCGCCGTGCTGTATCAGAAGAAGTTCATCCCCGAGGAGATCTCGATCCAGGAGCGCCACGACGGCGCCTCCCCCGAACTCCACCGCAGGACGATCGCGGCACAGCTGACCGAGACCCTCGATGGCTCGACCATCAGGCGCCGCAAGATGATTGGCCTCTCGCTCGGCATCGGTCTCGGCGCGTTCGGCGCAGGCACGCTGGTCGCCTTCCTCGGCGGTCTGATCAAGAACCCGTGGAAGCCCGTCGTCCCGACGGCCGAGGGCAAGAAGGCCGTGCTGTGGACGTCGGGGTGGACGCCCCGATACACCGGCGAGACGATCTTCCTGGCCCGCTCCACCGGCCTGCCAGGTGAGTCGCCGTTCGTGAAGATGCGCCCCGAGGACCTCGACGCCGGCGGCATGGAGACCGTGTTCCCGTGGCGCGAGTCCGACGGCGACGGCACCACCGTCGAGTCGTCGCACCACCTCACCGAGATCGCGATGGGCATCCGGAACCCCGTGATGCTGATCCGCATTCGGCCCGAGGACCTGCCGCGGGTGGTCAAGCGGCAGAACCAGGAGAGCTTCAACTTCGGTGATCTCTTCGCCTACACCAAGGTGTGCTCACACCTGGGCTGCCCGTCGTCGCTCTACGAGCAGCAGACCTATCGGATCCTGTGCCCCTGCCACCAGTCGCAGTTCGACGCGTTGCACTTCGCGAAGCCCATCTTCGGTCCTGCAGCACGGGCGTTGGCACAACTTCCGATTACCATCGACCAAGACGGGTACCTCGTCGCCAACGGCGATTTCATCGAACCCGTCGGACCGGCATTCTGGGAGAGATCGTCATGAGTCCACAGAGTGGTACATCCAAGCTCGGCGCCAGACTTGCCGCGCAGGGCGACGCGATGGACTCGCGTTACCACCCCTCGGCGGCCGTGCGCCGTCAGCTCAACAAGGTCTTCCCGACGCACTGGTCCTTCCTGCTCGGTGAGATCGCGCTGTACAGCTTCATCGTCCTGCTGATCACCGGCGTGTGGCTCACCCTGTTCTTCGACCCGTCCATGGCCGAGGTGACCTACGAGGGCGTCTACCAGCCCCTCAACGGCGTGCAGATGTCGCGTGCCTACGCATCGGCGCTCGACATCAGCTTCGAGGTCCGCGGCGGTCTGTTCGTCCGGCAGGTCCACCACTGGGCGGCCCTGCTGTTCGCGGCGTCGATCATGGTCCACCTGGCCCGCATCTTCTTCACCGGCGCCTTCCGCAGGCCGCGTGAGGCGAACTGGGTCATCGGCGCGATCCTGTTGATCCTGGCCATGTTCGAGGGCTTCTTCGGTTACTCGCTTCCCGACGACCTGCTGTCGGGCACCGGCATCCGCGCCGCCCTCTCCGGCATCACGATGAGCCTTCCGGTCATCGGCACCTGGATGCACTGGGCGCTGTTCGGTGGCGACTTCCCGGGCACGATCCTGATCCCGCGGCTCTACGCCCTGCACATCCTGCTGCTGCCCGGCATCATGCTGGCGCTCATCGGTGCCCACCTCGCGCTGGTGTGGTTCCAGAAGCACACGCAGTTCCCCGGCCCCGGCCGCACCGAGAAGAACGTGGTCGGCGTCCGCGTCATGCCCGTCTTCGCGGTCAAGTCCGGCGCGTTCTTCGCGATGACGGTCGGCATCCTCGGCCTGATGGGCGGTCTGCTGCAGATCAACCCGGTCTGGGTGTTGGGTCCGTACAAGCCTTCTCAGGTCTCGGCCGGTAGCCAGCCCGACTTCTACATGATGTGGACCGACGGCCTGATCCGCCTGTGGCCGGCCTGGGAGTTCTACCCCTTCGGTCACACGATCCCGCAGCCGGTGTGGATCGCCGTCCTGATGGGCCTGATCCTCGGCCTGCTGGTCGTGTATCCGTTCCTGGAGAAGCGGTGGTCCGGCGACACGGCACACCACAACCTGCTGCAGCGTCCGCGTGACGCACCGGTCCGTACGGCCATCGGTGCCATGGCGATCGCGTTCTACATCGTGCTGACCTTCGCGTGCATGAACGACATCATCGCGCTGAAGTTCCACATCTCGCTGAACGCAACGACGTGGATCGGCCGCATCGGCATGGTGGTGCTGCCTGCGATCGTGTACTTCCTGACCTACCGCTGGTGTGTCGGGCTGCAGCGCAGTGACCGCGCGGTTCTCGAGCACGGCATCGAGACGGGCATCATCAAGCGTCTGCCCCACGGCGCCTACATCGAGCTGCATCAGCCGCTCGGCCCGGTCGACGACCACGGTCACCCCATCCCGCTCGAGTACCAGGGTGCGGCTCTGCCGAAGAAGATGAACAAGCTGGGCTCCGGTGGAGCGACCGGAACCGGTGGCTTCCTGTTCCCGGATCCCGCGTCGGAAAGCGCTGCCGTCACCGCGGCCGCGCATGCCTCCGAGCATCGGGCGCTGGTGGCGCTCAAGGAGTACCAGGACGAGGAGTTCGGCTCCAACGGCCATGCCACGAACGGCCACGGAACCAATGGTCACGGCACCAACGGCCATGGGTCCAACGGCTCGAACGGCAATGGCTCGTCGAATGGTCATCACTGACGATCGAGTAGCACTTCATCGAAACTGCGGTGGGGGTCGTGAACCGGACAGGTTCACGACCCCCATCGCAGTTTTGTTGTGTCCCGGGTACGGACTCGTCAAGACTTGCTTGACAGCAGGCGTACCGTCAAGACACTATTGACGTATGCCCGATTCGTTCACGGCGACTGGTCAGCAGCTGCACCGCCAGCTGGGCCAGATCCTCGCGGCCCCGGTGCTCAGCGCCGAGGACGATCCCCTCGAGCTGGTACGCGCAGCGCACGGGGTTCAGGACCGGGCTGAGGCGTTGATGGCCGCGGCCGTGCAGCAGGCACGACAGGCCGGCCGAACGTGGCAGGAGATCGGCGAGGTGCTCGGCGTCTCGCGCCAGGCCGTGTTCCAGCGCTACGGCAAGCCCATCGATCCACGAACGGGAGAAGTCATGAACACCACTCCACTACCCGGTGCCGACGAATTGGCCAGGACGGTCATCGACGATCTCGCCCACACCCGGTGGGCCGACGTCAGCGCTCGCTTCGACGCCACGATGCGCGAGCGGCTTACCGAGGAGGGGCTCGCCGAGGCGTGGGCCCACATCGTGGGGATGGCTGGGGCCTACGAGGGCCACGGCGACACCGACTCCGTGCGCGCGGGCGACTTCACCACCACCAACACGCCCCTGACCTTCGAGGCCGGTGACTTCGTCGCCCGCATCACATTCCGGGACGATCGAACACTCGCAGGGCTGTACATCCTCGATCCCGACGTGGCGGCCGGCGGGAAACCCTAAGCCAGGACTGAACGCAGCCGGCGCAGGAAGAACACCGGGATGGCAGGCATCGCCACGATGACCAGCCCCGCCAGACCGTAGGCGATCCAGGCCGGGGTGTCGTGGTCGGTCGCGGTCAGGTACGTCGCGATGCCGATCAGCGTGGCGGCCGCGCCCATCGCGGCAGCGATCCCTGCCGGGCAGCGCAGGAAGATGCGTTCGACCGCCGCGGTCGGGAAGCCGACCCGGCTGCTCGCCGGTGGCGGCACGGACTGTCGCCTGATCGTGGGAGCGCCGGGCGCCCGCAGGTTCGTCGTGGCGACCGGATCACCGAATGCCCCGCCCGTCCGGTCGGAACGCGGAGCAGCAGCCTCGGGTGTGGCCGCATCGCCGGTCTGGCCCTCGAGCGCGGCGCGGCGCGCGCGGATCAGCAGTGGCACGGCGGCGACGATGACGATCAACGACACGGCGATCACCGCGTAGAGCAGCCAGGGCGTGTCGGACTCCCCCCCACTGCCCGAGTCGGCACCGCCCAGGTTCGACAGGGCTACGACGGCCGCGACGCCTGCACCTAGAGCGGTCAGCCACAGGGCTGCGGCAGCACCGAGCAGGATGCGGTCTGTCGTGTCGAGTGACTCGGTGTTCAGCCGCGAGGACCCGTCGGCGCGAATGTCGTTGGTCATCAGCAGCTGGTTTGCCAATCGTTGGTCTGTGACGAAGCGATCGTCTGGCCGTCGCTGGTGGTGATGGAGCAGTTGAGCTTCGACAGCCGCAGCAGGCTGGACGCCTGCACGGAGCCGAACTCCGACATCGAGATCGGGGTGACCGTCAGCGACCACGGGATGTAGACGTTCTGCTGCGTGCGCTGCCGGCCCGAGGCGTCGGTGTAGGTCACCGAGATGCGGTCGAGCGGCGCCTTCGTCCCGGTCACGGTGTAGGTGATGAACCGGGGACCTGCCGGCGCGGTCGTGGTGACCGGCGGTGGCGGTGGCGGAGGTGCCTCGACGGGCGGTGGCGGCGGTGCCTCGACCGGCGGAGGTGGCGGCGGCTCGCTCGACGGCGGGGGCGGCGGGGGCGGCGGCTCGCTGGTGGGCGGCGGGGGCGGTGGCGGCGGCGTGGTCGTGGTGGTCGTCGTCGTGGTGGTGAACTCGTCCTGGACCGGTGGACCCGAGCTGGTCGTGGTCGTCGCGGGGTTGGCGAGGTCAGTGCTGTCGGTGCGAGCGACCAGCAGGGTGACGGACACGACGAGCGCGATGGCGGCGATGATCGCGACGACGCCCACTACCCAGGGCCACTTGGGCGGCTCCTGGTCGATGGGCGGGGTCGGCGCCGCGTCGTAGGAGTCGTAGTCGTAGAGCCCGGAGTCCGGCGGCATGTACGGGCCAGCGGTGAACTGTTCGGATTCGGGGGCCGAGTACGCCCGCGAGTAGATCTCCGTCTCACCGGTGGCGGGTACGTCGCGTCCCGGTTCTTCCGGAGTCGAAGATTCCGGTCCAGGGGGATTCGGCCCGCTCATCGCCTGTCCTCTACCAGCCTATCCTTCTCGACTGCTCGATCGGCGATGTCACCGTGACCGACCGCTGCCCCGGCAACACTACCCAACGCCACTCGTCGGAGGTTCACACGACGCGGCCAGTCGCCCGACTGGCGGTCGTACGGTGACGTGGGTCAGTGCTTCTCGACACCGGTGTAGTACTCGAAGACGAGCCCTGACACCGTCGCCAGCACGAACGTGACGCCGGCGACGATCAGCCACGGCAACCACATGGCCAGTCCGACCGCGGTGACCGAGGCGGACAGTGCGATCAGCAGCGGCCACCAGCTGTGCGGGCTGAAGAAGCCCAGCTCGCCGGCGCCGTCTGCGACCTCTGCGTCCTCATAGTCCTCGGGGCGCGTGTCGAGGCGCCGCGCGACGAACCGGAAGAACGTCCCGGTGATCAGCGAGAGCCCGGTGGTGAGGACGAGCGCGACGAAGCCCGCCCACTCGATGCCACCGTTGGCGTAGAGGTAGGTCAGCACGCCGTAGACGACGGCGGCCAACGCGAAGAACGCGGTGAGGAATTCGAACAACCTGGCTTCGATGTGCATGTGTGTCGTCCCTACCTATCTCGCCTGCGGAGCCTGCTCGCCGCGGCGGGTGTCGAACGGCTTGGTCGTGATCGCCGTGCCTGGCAGCCCGATGGCCATCATGGCGTCGGCGTTGGACGCGGTCGGGTTGTCCTGGCGGTACTGGAGGTAGGCCTTGAACTCGTTGGGTTCGACGACGCGGACCTCGAAGTTCATCATCGCGTGGTAGCTGCCGCAGTACTCCGTGCAGCGGCCGACGAATGCGCCGGTCTCCTGGATCTCACTGATCTGGAAGACGTTGTCGGAGTTGTTGGCCTTGGGGTCCGGCAGCACGTCGCGCTTGAACAGGAACTCCGGGACCCAGAAGCCGTGGATGACGTCGGCGGAGGCGATCTGGAACTCGACGCGCTTGCCCTTCGGCAGGACCAGGACCGGGATCTCGGTGCTGGTGCCGATCGTCTCGATCTTGTCGAAGTTCAGGTAGCTGCGGTCTTCGGGGTTCATCCCGCGGATGGGTCCGACGAGTTCCTCACCGTGTTCGTCGACGCCCTCGGGCCGCGACACCATCGCTTCCTTGCGTGCGTCGTCGGCGCCGTCGTACTCGAGGGTGCCGTCGGTGAAGGCGATCTTCTGGTAGCCGAACTTCCAGTTCCACTGGAATGCCGTGACGTCGATGACGACCTCGGGGTTCGGCTCCTTCTTGAGCAGCTCCTCCTGCACCACGACGGTGAAGTAGAAGAGCACCGAGATGATGATGAACGGGATGACCGTCAGCGTCAGCTCGAGCGGCATGTTGTAGCCGAACTGGCGGGGCAGCTCGGTGTCCGTCTTCTTCTTCCGGTGGAAGGCGCTGGTCCAGAAGATCAGCACGTACACGATGCCGCCGACGACGATCGCCGCGATGATCGAGCCGATCCACAGCTCGCGGTTCAGCTTGCCTTCCGGCGTGATGCCGTTGGGCCAGCCGAGGCCGAGCGCCTCGGACCAACTGCAGCCGCTGAGCAGGAGGGTCATCCCGCCCAGAACCACGGACAACGCCACAAGCTTCAGCCCGCGAGCGGTCACGTCGGCGCCTCCTATGAAGTCGGTGGACCGCTGGGCGGTCGGTGAAACCGGGTGAATACTACGCAGCGTAGACCACGCGCTCGAGAGTGGGCGAAGCGACCGGGGGATGCCCGTCCGGGTGAGGGCAAACCATTTCGCCATTCGGCATACTGACGCGGTGTGCGGACTCCTGGCCTACTTGACCGACCCGTCCGCCAGCGCCGCAGATGGCCTGGTAGAGGCGGTATCCGGAGCATCTCACCTGATGCGTCACCGCGGTCCGGACGAGCCAGGGACGTGGGCTGACGACACGTCGGCGCCGAGTGTCGTGCTCGGCTTCAACCGGTTGTCGATCATCGACATCGCGCACAGTCATCAGCCGCTTCGGTGGGGTCCACCGGAGGCGCCCGATCGCTACGTCCTGGTGTTCAACGGCGAGATCTACAACTACCTGGAACTGCGCGAGGAACTCGCCGCCTCCCACGGTGCCCGATTCGCGACCGACGGTGACGGCGAGGCGATCGTCGCGGCCTACCACCACTGGGGTCCCGCGGCGCTGAGCCGGTTGCGCGGCATGTTCGCGTTCACGCTGTGGGACACGGTGGCGCGGGAGTTGTTCTGCGCCCGCGATCCGTTCGGGATCAAGCCGCTGTTCATGGCGACGGGTCCCGGCGGCACGGTGCTGGGCAGCGAGAAGAAGAGCCTGCTCGCCCTCGCGGAGGTCGCGGGACTGGACCTCGGCATCGACGAGCGCGCCGTGCAGCACTACACCGTGCTGCAGTACGTGCCCGAGCCGGAGACGCTGCACCGCGGCGTACGACGGCTCGAGTCCGGGTCCTACGTCCGCATCCGGCCGGGCGAGGAGCCGGTGGTGACGCGGTACTTCACTCCCCGGTTCGCGCCCACCCCGTTCGTCGCGGGCGACGAGCAGGCGCGGTACGACGAGATCACCGCGGTGCTCGAGGATTCGGTGGCCAAGCACATGCGCGCCGACGTGACGGTCGGTGCGTTCCTGTCGGGTGGCATCGACTCGACGGCCATCGCGGCGCTGGCCATGCGCCACAACCCCCGCTTGATCACGTTCACCACAGGTTTCGAGCGGGAGGGGTTCTCCGAGGTCGACGTGGCGGTGGCCTCGGCCGAGGCGATCGGCGCGCGGCACGTCGCGAAGGTGGTCAGCCAGGCCGAGTTCGTGGCCGCGCTCCCCGAGATCGTCTGGTACCTCGACGAGCCCGTCGCCGATCCGGCGTTGATCCCGTTGTTCTTCATCGCCAGGGAGGCGCGCAAGCACGTCAAGGTCGTGTTGTCCGGCGAGGGCGCCGACGAGTTGTTCGGCGGGTACACGATCTACCGGGAGCCGTTGTCGCTCAAGGCCTTCGACTACGTGCCCCGCCCGCTGCGCCGGGGTCTGGGCAAGGCGTCGCGGCCGCTGCCCGAGGGCATGCGGGGCAAGAGCCTGCTGCACCGCGGATCGCTGACGCTCGAGGAGCGCTACTACGGCAACGCGCGCAGCTTCTCCGACGACCAGTTGCGCGCCACGCTGCGCAAGTTCCGTCAGGAATGGACCCACACCGACGTGACCGCCCCGCTCTACGAGGCGTCGGACGGCTGGGACCCCGTCGCCCGCATGCAACACGTCGACCTGTTCACCTGGTTGCGCGGCGACATCCTGGTCAAGGCCGACAAGATGACGATGGCGAACTCGCTTGAGCTGCGCGTGCCGTTCCTCGATCCCGAGGTGTTCGCGGTGGCCTCACGGCTGCCGTTCGAGCAGAAGATCACCCGCGCCACGACGAAGTACGCGCTGCGCCGCGCGCTGGAACCGGTGGTGCCCGCGCACGTGCTCAACCGCCCAAAACTGGGCTTCCCGGTGCCCATCCGGCACTGGCTACGCGCCGGCGAGCTACTCGACTGGTCGTACGCCATGGTGGCCGCGTCGCAGGCCGGTGACCTCGTCGACGTCGCGACCGTGCGCCGCATGCTCGACGAGCACCGCGGTGGCGTCAGCGATCACAGCCGCCGGCTGTGGACGGTGTTGATCTTCATGCTGTGGCACGCGATCTTCGTCGAGGGCAGCGTGACCCCGGACATCAAGGAGCCGCACTACCCGGTGCAGCTCTAGGCCGCCACGGCGAACCCGCGGATCAGGCCAGAGCTGCGGCGATTTCGGCCGCGGCCTCGCTGCCATAGGCGTCGGACAGCCGCTTGACGCCGGCGTCCTTGTCCCAGCTCCACTCCTGCGGTCCGGGTGCCTCGAGGACCAGGGTGGCGACGAGCGAGGCCAGCTGCGCGGCGCGCTCCAGGCTCAGTCCCGCGGTGCGACCGGTCAGGAACCCGGCGCGGAACGCGTCGCCGATGCCGGTCGGGTCGGCCTTGTGCGTCTCGGGCACCACGTCGACGTGGATGAACGTGCCGTCGCCGACGAGGTCGACGCCCTTCTCCCCCAGCGTCGTGACGCGCAGCTCGATCTGGCTCATCACCTCGGCCTCCGACCAGCCGGACTTCTGCAGCAGCAGATCCCACTCGTAGTCGTTGGTGAACAGGTAGGCCGCACCGTCGATGAGCGTGCGGATTTCGTCACCGGACAGCCGGGCGAGTTGCTGGCTGGGATCGGCGGCGAACGCCAGTCCCAGCGCACGGCATTCCTCGGTGTGCCTGAACATCGCGTCCGGGTCGTTCGCGCCGACGATCACCAGGTCGGGCTTGCCCTTGGCGGCGACGACGTCAGCTAGCTTGATGTCACGGGCCTCGCTCATCGCGCCGGGGTAGAACGACGCGATCTGGGCCATGTCCTGGTCGGTGGTGCAGACGAAGCGGGCGGTGTACGCGCTGTCGGACACGAGCACGTGCGCGCAGTCGACGCCGTGGGCGGTGAGCCATTCCCGGTAGTCGTCGAAGTCCTTGCCGACGGCGCCGACGAGTGTCGGCTGACCGCCGAGGATGCCCATCGCGTACGCCATGTTCCCCGCCACGCCGCCACGGTGGAGGACCAGGTCGTCGACGAGGAAGCTCAGTGACACCTTCTGCAGGTGGTCGGCGAGCAACTGCTCGGAGAACTTCCCCGGGAATGTCATCAAGTGGTCGGTTGCGATCGATCCGGTCACCGCAATGGTCACGGAAGGCACCCCTCGTTTTGATAATGCGACTAAGTAAGTCTACGGAAACCCGCGCGAGCATTGCTTTCCTGGAGCGGGCAGGTCGGTGCGCTAGCCTAACAACGTCATGGCCGGCCCATTCCCGTACCCCGATTCGTCGTCCCAGCAGCCGATGATGCCGCCCAGCGGCCTCTATCCGCCGCCTCCGCAGGGCTACCCGGGGCAGGTGCCGTCGCCGTACCCCGGGGCGCTGCCGCCGCCGGTCCCCTATCCGAAGCGCAGGCGCCCGCTCAAGTGGATCGGCCTCGCCGTCTTGGCCGTCGCGGTCATAGGCGCGGTGGTGGCGGGCCTGCTGCTCGTCGGCCGCGACGATGGCGCATCGGACGCGGCGTTGACGCCGGACCGCGCGAGGTCGGCAATTCAGGACTACGTCAACGCGCTCACCGACGGCGACGACGAGACCATTGCGCGCAACGCGTCGTGCGGTCTGTTCGACGAGATCAAGGACCGCCAGGCCGACATGGCTCTGGCCAATCTCGCCAGCGACGCGTTCCGCAGGCAGTACAAGAGCGCCGAGGTCTCGTCGATCGACCGCATCGTGACGTGGTCGCCGAATCAGGCCCAGGTGTTGTTCACCATGCAGGTCGAGGCTGCGCGCACGCCGGGTGGCGCGGAGCGTCAGGCCGTCGCGCAGATCCTGACCCAGGGCGACGACGTGCTCGTTTGCTCCTACCTACCAAGAACGGGCCAGTTCTAGGAACTGGCCCGTCTGGTGGTGAATCAGATCAGTTGAACGAATCGCCGCAGGCGCAGGAGCCCGTGGCGTTCGGGTTGTCGATCGTGAAGCCCTGCTTCTCGATGGTGTCGACGAAGTCGATCACCGCACCCTGGATGTAGGGGGCGCTCATCCGGTCGACGGTCAAGCCGACGCCACCGAACTCGGTGGTCAGGTCGCCGTCGAGCGTGCGGTCGTCGAAGAACAGGTTGTAGCGCAGGCCGGCGCAGCCGCCCGGCTGCACGGCGATGCGCAGCGCGAGGTCGTCGCGACCCTCCTGGTCCAGCAGCGCCTTCGCCTTGGCTGCCGCGGCGTCGGTCAGGGTCGCACCGTGGGTCGTCGTGGCGGTTTCGTTCTGAACAGTCATTGCATCTCCCTGTGCATCGTCATGCGTCAGTCTTCTTCAACGGTACCTCCTCGGACCGCTATTCCCCGCCAGTCGCGTCCCGTTCTGCGGCCGTTGCCCGGGCCAGGCCCTCGAGCTGGTTGGCCGCATCGTCGATGGCCCGCTCCACGGACCCGGCGAAGTCGGTGATCGAGCGCGCGGCGCCCACCCCTGCGGCAGCGAGTTCCTCGGCGGTCAGCGTGACCTGGCCTGCCAGCACCAGCACCTCGGTGCGGGCGGGGTCGGCCATCCCGGTCAGCGCACTGACGACCTTGCCGTGCAGTGACTGGTCGTCGAAGCGGCCTTCGCCGGTGATGACGAGGTCGGCGGCGGCCACGTCGTCGGCGAGGCCGGTGAAGTCGGCGATCACCGCCGCCCCGGATGCGCGTCTGGCGCCCAGCGCCAGCAGGGCCGCGCCCAGTCCTCCGGCGGCGCCTGCGCCCGCCTCGACGGCCACGTCCCGGCCTGCGATGGCATTCAACTCGGTGGCCCAGTCGGCGAGTCGACGCTCGAGGACCGCCACGGTGTCGGGATCGGCGCCCTTCTGGGGTCCGAACACCGCGGCCGCGCCCATCGGCCCGAGCAACGGGTGTTCGACGTCGGTGGCGGCGATCAGCTCGATGCCGGCCACCCGGTCGCGGGCGGTCGACAGCCCGCCGAGTGCGTCGACCAGGCCCCGGCCCCCGTCGGTGCAGCCGCTGCCGCCGAGGCCCACGACGATGCGCGTGGCACCCGCGGTGATCGCGGCGTCGACGAGCTGCCCGACTCCCCTGCTGTGCGCGGCGAGTGCGGTGTCCACGGTGGGTGGTCCGCCGAGCAGCGCGAGACCGCAGGCCTGCGCGCACTCGACGTATGCGGTGCCGCTCGCCTCGTCGAACACCCACTGTGCGGTGACGTCGTCGCTCAGCGGGCCGCTGACCTCGGCGGTGCGCAGACCGCCGAGCCGACTGGCCAGCACGTCGACGAAGCCGGGTCCGCCGTCGGACTGGGGCGCCGACACCAGCTGATCGGAGGGCCGGGCCGAACCCCAGCCCCGCGCGATCGCGGTGGCGGCCTCGACCGCGGTGAGGCTGTCGCCGAAGCAGTCCGGGGCGACCAGGACGCGCAGGGCCGATGACGTCATGCCAGCAGGTTAAGGCTCCCGGACCGGCGGCGCATTGGCTGAAGTAACCTTGCTGACGTGAATCTGTTGGGCCGCAAGAAGGACAACCCTGCGCCGGAGCAGCCGGAACCGGTCGACGCGTCGACCGCTTCGCAGGTGCCGGGCGACCCCCGCATCACGCCGCCCAAGGGCAAGCCGACGCCGAAGCGCAACGAGGCCAGCCGTCGGCGTGGACCCGTGGCGCCTGCGCCGATGACCTCGGCCGAGGCCAGGAAGCGCCGCAAGGAGATCGGCGGCCCCAAGCTCAGCAAGGAGGAGCGTCGCGCCGAGAAGGCCGCTCGCCGCTCCGCCATGTCCGAGCGCCGCGAGAAGATGATGTCCGGCGACGAGGCCTACCTCCTCCCCCGCGACAAGGGTCCGGTCCGCCGCCTGGCGCGTGACGTCGTCGATGCCCGCCGCAACGTGCTCGGGCTGTTCATGCCCGCGGCGCTGGGCTTGATCTTCGTGATGCTGTCCATTCCCTCGGTCGAGGTGCAGAAGCTGGTGTCGCCGGCGATGCTGGTCCTGGTCGTCATCATGGTCATCGACGGTTTCGTCGTGGGCCGACGCGTCAACAAGCTGGTCGACGCGAAGTTCCCGGACAACGTCGAAAGTGGTTGGAAGCTCGGCTTCTACGCGGCCAGCCGTGCGTCGCAGATCCGTCGGATGCGGGCGCCGCGCCCCATGGTCAACCGCGGCGACAAGATCGCCTGACCGCGGTGCGGGTTCTGGTGCTCGGCGGCATCCGGTCGGGCAAGTCGGCGTATGCCGAATCGGAGATCGCGACGGCGGCAGGCGAGCAGCAGCCGGTCCGCTACGTGGCCACCGGGGCGCTGCGGACCGACGACGCGGATTGGTCGGCCCGAGTGGCCGCACACCAACTGCGTCGACCCACGACCTGGACCACCGTCGAAACCGCCGACGTAGCAGGAGGATTGCGTGGCGAGCCGACCGTGCCGACACTCGTCGACGACGTCGGTGGCTGGCTGGTCTCGGCACTCGACCGCCACGAGGCGTGGACGGGTGACACCGGCGCACTCGACGCCGACGTCGACGACCTGGTGGATGCGGTCGGCGCCTTCCGGTCCCCGCTGGCGCTGGTGAGCCCGGAAGTGGGTTTGACCGTGGTGCCTGCGACGGAGTCGGGGCGGCTGTTCACCGACGCCCTCGGCACGCTGAACCAGCGCCTGGCTCGCGCGTGCGACCGCGTCGTGCTGGTCGTGGCCGGTCAGCCGGTCACGGTGAAGGAACCCGCGTGAGCGCTTTCGCCTCCATCCCGGCGCCGGACGCCGAGGTGGCCGCCGCGGCGCGCGCCCGCCAGGCCACGCTGACCAAACCCCCGGGGTCGCTCGGCCGACTCGAGGACCTCTCGGTGTGGGTTGCGTCGTGCCAGGAAGCCTGCCCGCCCCGGCAGTTCGAACGCGCGCGGGTCGTCGTGTTCGCCGGCGATCACGGCGTGACCGCCGCGGGCGTCTCGGCGTTCCCTGCCGAGGTCACCGCGCAGATGGTCGCGAACTTCGATGCCGGTGGCGCGGCGATCAACGTGCTGGCCGAGCTGGCGGGTGCCGGCGTGCGGGTGGTGGACGTCGCGGTCGACTCCGACAGCCCGTTGTCGCCTGCGATCGGCGCCCACCGGGTGCGCCGCGGGAGCGGCAACATCGCCGTCGAGGACGCGTTGACGGCCGAGGAGGTCGACGCCGCGATCCAGGCCGGCCGCGACGTGGCCGACGAGGAGGTCGACGCCGGCGCCGACCTGCTGATCGCGGGCGACATGGGCATCGGGAACACCACCCCCGCGACGACGTTGATCGCGGCCCTGACCGATGCCGAACCCGTCGCGGTCGTCGGTCGCGGCACCGGCGTCGACGACGCCGGCTGGGCCCGCAAGACCGCCGCGATCCGCGACGCGCTGTTCCGCGCGCGACCGTCGATGACCGATCCCGTTGCGCTGCTTCGCATCTGCGGTGGTGCCGACCTGGCCGCCATGGCCGGGTTCCTGGCTCAAGCGGCCACGCGGCGCACGCCCGTGCTGCTCGACGGCGTCGTGGTGGGAGCGGCCGCGTTGACCGCAGAACGCATGGCCCCCGGCGCGCGGCTGTGGTGGCAGGCCGGGCACCGCTCCACCGAACCCGCGCACACGCTGGCACTGCAGCGACTCGGACTCGAGCCGATCGTGGATCTCGGCATGCGTCTGGGCGAGGGCACCGGCGCGACCGTCGCGCTCTCGGTGCTGCGGGCGGCGGTGGGCACGCTGGCGTCGATGGCCACGTTCTCCGAGGCCGCCGTGAGCGACCGCGCCGAACCGTGATCTCCTCGCTGGCGTCGGCGCTGACGTTCGCGACGGTGCTGCCGATCCGCTCGAAGGGCCCGTTCGGCAGGGGCGCGCTGACCGCCCTGCCGGTGGCCGGTGCCGCCCTGGGTGCGCTCGCCGCGGGCGTCGTGTGGCTGGCGGGCCAGGCCTTCGGCGTGGGCAGTCCGCTGACCGGCTTTCTCGCGGTGGCCACGCTGCTGCTGGTCACCCGCGGTCTGCACGTGGACGGGCTGTCCGACACGACCGACGGGCTCGGGTGCTACGGGCCGCCGGAACGCGCGCTCGCGGTGATGCGCGACGGCACGGCGGGTCCATTCGGCGTGGCGGCGATCGTGGTCGTCGTCGCGCTGCAGGGGTTCGCGTTCTCGGCGTCCGGGGCGCTCGCCGTCGTGGTGGCGGTCACCGCGGGCCGGGTGGCCGTCGTCGTGGCCTGCCGTCGCGGCGTGCCTGCCGCGCCGGGCAGCACGCTGGGCGGCGCGGTGGCGGGCACGCAGCCGCCGTGGGTGGTGGCGGCGTGGGTTCTCGCGGTGGTGGCGGCCGGCGCATTCGCGACCCCGCGGCCGTGGCAGGGTCCGGTGGCCGTCGTGCTCGCGCTGGCCGTCGCCGCACTGCTGGTCGCGCACTGCGTCCGACGGTTCGGCGGCGTCACCGGCGACGTCCTCGGCGCGGCCGTCGAGATCACGACGACCGTCGGGGCACTGGGGATGGCGGTCGGCTGAGCGCTCAGCCGTGCAGCAGCTTGAGCCCGATGACCGAGGCGGTGATGAGCCCGATCAGCGCCACCTTGGCCACCGACACGGCTTCGTCACCGCTGATGAACGAATACGCCGCGGTCAGCACCGCGCCGATGCCCACCCACACCACGTAGCTGGTCGCCACGGGCAGTTCGCGCATGGCGTAGGCCAGCCCGATCATCGACAGCACCACGGCGACGCCGAACACGATGGACGGGCCGAGGCGGGTGAAGCCCTCGGACTTGCCGAGCGCCACGGCCCAGCAGGCCTCGAGGACACCAGAGACGAACAACACGAACCAAGACACGGTCGACCTCCGACGCGCCGTCTTGTCGCTGGCCGGGTACGGTGCCGCTCGTCCGGTGTCCCGATGGGGACGCCCCAATCCTATCCGAGCCGGGTCATCCAGCCGTGGGTGTCGGCGAACTTGCCGCGCTGGATGCCGGTCAGCGTGTCGCGCAACGCCATGGTGACCTCACCCGGTTCGCCGTCGGCGATCGTGAAGTCGCCGTCGCCGGACTTCACGTGCGACACCGGGGTGATGACGGCCGCGGTACCGCAGGCGAACACCTCGGTGATCTCGCCGGCGGCGGCCTTCTTCTGCCACTCGTCGACGTCGATCTTGCGCTCCTCGACGGCGAAGCCCGCGTCAGTCGCCAACTGCAGCAACGAATCTCGGGTGATGCCGGGAAGCAGCGATCCGCTGAGTTCGGGGGTGACCAGGCGCGCCGACCCGCCGCTGCCGAACACGAAGAACAGGTTCATGCCACCCATTTCCTCGACGTACCGGCGTTCGATGGCGTCGAGCCAGACCACTTGGTCGCAGCCGTGGTCGGTGGCCTCGGCCTGCGCGAGCAGCGACGCCGCGTAGTTGCCGCCGAACTTGGCAGCACCGGTGCCGCCGGGGCTGGCCCGCACGTACTCGGTGGACAGCCACACCGACACCGGCTTGACACCGCCCTTGAAGTACGCGCCCGCCGGCGAGCCGATCACAAGGTAGCGGTACTGGTTGGCGGGCCGCACGCCCAGTCCGGGTTCGGTGGCGACGATGAACGGCCGCAGGTAGAGCGACTCCTCGCCGCCAGCTGCGGGCACCCAGTCGGCGTCGACGGCGATGAGCTGCCGCAGCGACTCGAGGAACACCTCGTCGGGCAGCTCGGGGATCGCGAGCCTGCGGGCGGACCGCCGCAGCCGGGCGGCGCTGGCCTCGGGCCGGAACGACACGATCGAGCCGTCCGTCCAGCGGTAGGCCTTGAGGCCTTCGAAGACCTCCTGCGCGTAGTGCAGCACGACGGCCGACGGGTCCAGTTCGATCGGGCCGTAGGGCAGCACCCTGGCGTCGTGCCAGCGTCCGTCGCTGTAGTCGATGGAGACCATGTGGTCGGTGTGGAACCGGCCGAACCCGGGATCGCGCAGAATGTCGGCACGTACCTCGTCGCTTGCCGGTGATGCGTTTCGGGCAAGCGAGAAGTCGAGGTGGCCGTCGGTCATGGACGAATTGTATAACTCGGCGCTAGCGAGTTTTCGCTTCCACGAACGGCGGTGCGACGACCTCGCACTCGAGCGCGCGGCCGCGGACGTCCACCGCGACCCGCTGCCCGTCGGTCATTCCCGCCGCGGTGTCGACGAGGGCGAGCGCGATGCCGACTTTGAGTGTCGGAGAGAACGTTCCCGATGTCGTGATGCCCACCGGGGTGTCACCGTCGAGGACGGTCATGCCCGAGCGCAGCACACCGCGGCCGACGGCCTTGAGCCCGCGCAGCACGCGCTTGGGTCCGGCCTGCTTCTCGGCCAGCAGGGCGTCGCGGCCCCAGAAGGCGTCCTTCTTCCAGCCGACCGCCCAGCCGCAGCGGGCCTGCACCGGGGAGATGTCGAGCGTCAGTTCGTGGCCGTGCAGCGCGTAGCCCATCTCGGTGCGCAGGGTGTCGCGGGCGCCGAGGCCCGCGAGTTCGCCGCCCGCGGTCCGCACGCCCTCGACCAGAGCGTCGAACACGACCCCGGCCCGGTCCCACTCGGGCAACAGCTCGTAGCCGTGCTCGCCGGTGTAGCCGGTCCGGCAGACGCGGACTGGAACGCCCCCGTACTCGGCGTCGGCCCACCCCATGTAGTCCATGTCGGTGGGCAGGCCCAGCCCCGCGACCACCTCCGGCGACTTCGGGCCCTGTACGGCGAGCACAGCACGCGAACGGTGCTCGTCGGTGATGGTCAGGTCGGCCGGGGCGGCGGCCTGCAGTGCGGCGACGACGGCGGCGGTGTTCGCCGCGTTGGGCACCAGGAACACCTCGTCGTCGGACACGTAGTAGGCGATCAGGTCGTCGATCACACCGCCGGAGTCGTTGCAGCACAACGTGTATTGCGCCTTACCGGGCCCGATCCGGTTCAGGTCGTTGGTGAAGGCCGCGTTGAGGAACTCGACCGCCCCGGGGCCCTTGACGAGTGCCTTGCCGAGGTGGCTGACGTCGAATAGGCCGACCGCGGTGCGGGTGGCGTTGTGCTCGGTGACGGTGCCCGCGTAGGACACCGGCATGAGCCAGCCCCCGAACTCGGCGAAACTCGCTCCGAGTTCGCGGTGACGGTCCTCGAGCGGGCCCTGCAGCAGGTTGTCGGTCACCGAACCAGCCTAGCTAGCTAGGGTTGGTCCCCGTGAGCACCGCACCCGGATACCAGTCCCCCACCGTCACCGTCGCCGCCGGCCTGCCCAAGCGCGGGGTCGGTTCGGCCGTGCTGATCGTCCCGGTGGTCAGCGGTGACGACGACGCCGCCCGGGTGGTGCCCACGCCGTTCCTGGATGCTGCGGCCGTCGACGAGATCGAAGCGGCGCTGTCCGCCCTCGGCGCCAAGGGCGGGGCCGATCAGACAACTCGCGTGGTCGCACAGTCACTCCCCGTCGCGAGCGTGCTGGCGGTCGGGTTGGGCAAGCCGCGCGACTCCTGGCCCGCCGACGTGATCCGTCGCGCGTCCGGTGTCGCGGCCCGCAGCTTGTCGGGCACGGAGTCGGTGGTGACCACGCTGAGCGAAATCGACACCGAGGCGGCCGTCGAGGGTCTGATCCTGGGCGCCTACCGGTTCACCGATTTCCGCAGCGACAAGACCGCGCCCAAGGACGCCGCACTTTCCCGCATCACGGCGCTGGCCACGGCCAAGGACGCGAAGGCGAAGGCCGCGCGCGGCACCGACGTGGCGACCGCGGTTGCCACGGCCCGCGACTTCGTCAACACCCCGCCGAGCCACCTCTTCCCTGGCGAGTTCGCCGACCGCGCGAAGGCGCTGGGCAAGGCGGCAGGCCTCGAGGTCGAGGTGCTCGACGAGAAGGCGCTGGAGAAGGCCGGGTACGGCGGCATCATCGGCGTTGGGAAGGGTTCGTCGCGCCCGCCGCGGTTGGTGCGGCTGATCCACCGCGGCGCGAAGCAGCAGGCAAAGACCGCAAGGAAGAAAGTCGCTCTGGTCGGCAAGGGCATCACGTTCGACACCGGTGGCATCTCGATCAAGCCGGCGCTGAACATGCACCAGATGACGTCGGACATGGGTGGCGCCGCGGCCGTGATCGCGACCGTCGTGCTGGCCGCGAAGCAGAAGGTGGCGGTCGACGTCATCGCGACGGTCCCGATGGCGGAGAACATGCCGTCGTCGACGGCGCAGCGGCCCGGTGACGTGCTGACGCAGTACGGCGGCATCACCGTCGAGGTGCTCAACACCGACGCCGAGGGTCGGCTGATCCTCGCCGACGCAATCGTGCGTGCCTGCGAGGACGACCCCGACTACCTGATCGAGACGTCGACGCTGACCGGCGCGCAGACCGTCGCCCTGGGGTCGCGTACGCCCGGCGTGATGGGCAGCGACGACTTCCGCGACCGGGTTGCGGCGCTGAGCCAGGAGGTCGGCGAGAACGGCTGGCCGATGCCGCTGCCCGAGGAACTCAAGGACGACCTGAAGTCGACGGTGGCCGATCTGGCCAACGTCAGCGGTTCGCGCTTCGCGGGCATGCTGGTCGCCGGGGTGTACCTGCGCGAGTTCGTCGCCGAGGGCGTCGAGTGGGCGCACGTCGACATTGCGGGCCCGGCGTACAACACCGGCGGCCCCTGGGGCTACACGGGCAAGGGCGGCACCGGCGTGCCAGTTCGCACCATGTTCGCGGTCATCGAGGACGTCGCCGCCCGCGGCTGATCACATGACGTTGCCGCGGGCGGTGCTGCGCAGTGCTTGCGGCGCGATGCGCGACGTGCCGTAGAGCAGGTAGGCCTCGGGCGCCACGGGGCGGATCGGCTTGTTCTTCTGCACCGCCGACACGATCGCCATGGCCACCTTGTCGGGACCGTAGCGGCGCGCGGCGAACATCGCCTCGAGTTGCTTGCGCCGGCCTGCGACCTGACCGGCCTTGCCAGGGGGCGGGTCGAAGCGCGTGGTGTGCACGATGTTGGTGTCGATGACGCCGGGGCACACGGTGGTGAGACCGATTCCGGCAGAGGACAATTCGGCCCGCAGGCAGTCTGAGAACATGTACACCGCGGCCTTGCTGGTGCAGTAGGCGTTCATCGACTGCAGCGGCGCGTACGCCGCCATCGACGACACGTTGACGACGTGGCCGCCGGTGCCGCGTTCGACGAGCCGGCCGGCGAAGGCGCGGCACCCGTTCACCACGCCACCGAGGTTGACGTCGAGCACCCGGTCCCACTGGTCGGCGGGGGTGTCGAGGAAGGCCCCGGCCTGACCGATCCCGGCGTTGTTCACCACGACGTCGGGCACCCCGTGCTCGTCGCACACCCGGGCGGCGAACGCCTCGACGGCCTCGGCGTCGGACACGTCGAGCCGGTAGGCGTGCGCCTCCCCGCCGCGTGCGGCGATCCGCGCGGCGGTGTCGGATGCGGCCTGCTCGTCGATGTCGCTGACGATCAGTTCCGCCCCCTCGGCGGCGAAGGCGAGCGCGGTCTCGCGGCCGATGCCGCTGCCGGCCCCGGTGACCGAGACCAGCATGTCGCCGAAGTGCTTGCGGTCCCGGCCGACCTGGGCGCGTCGCAGCCCGCGGGCGGGTTCCGCCCCGTCGACGTGCTCGGCCAGCTCGGTCACCGCCGTCGCCAGCACCGCCGGATGCGACATCGGCGCCCAGTGGCCCGCCCGCAGGTCGCGCCGCCACAGCCGGGATGCCCAGCGGTCGGTCTCGTCGTAGACGTAGTGCCGGACGAACGGGTCACGGGCGTTGACGACGAGCTGCACCGGTACGTCGACGTGATGGTCGGGTCGGGCGTGCGCGAGCGCGCGGAAGAAGTTGGCGGGGTACACCTTCATGCTGGCCACGGCATCGGAGACCGACGGGCTCCCGGGATGGACTCGTCGCATCTGACCGGCCCTGAACGACGCGCGGACCAACGTCGGCGCCAGCACGGGGATGGAGAACAGGCCCATGTAGGACAGCCGGCCCAACTGGGCGACGGCCTGGGCGAACTTGCGGGGACGGTAGGGGCGCAGCAGGTTGCCGACGACGAAGCGGTTCAGGTGGTCGGTGCTGGGCCCCGACACCGACGTGAACGAGGCGACGCGCTGACCCGATTCCGGGCGTGCGAGGTACTCCCACACGCCGACCGACCCCCAGTCGTGAGCCAGTACGTGCACTGCACTGCCCGGTGCGACCGCGTCGAGCACGGCCTGGAAGTCGTCGGCGTAGCGCGCCATCGCGAACGACGCGACCCGCCGCGGAGCGTCCGATCGCCCGACGCCGCGGTTGTCGTACGTGATCACCCGGAACCGGTCGGCGAGCAGCGGCACCACGCCGTCCCACAGCACGTGCGAATCCGGCCATCCGTGTACGAGCACGACGGTCGGGCCCGTCGGGTTGCCCTGGGCGTAGACCGCGATCCGGACGCCGTCCGCGCTCTCGACGAATGACTCCTGCATGGCCGTCATGTGACCTTCCCGGGGCGGTTCAGCGATCTTCGAGTTCGCGACGCGCCGCGCGCTTGCGCTCGATGCGTCGCTTCTCGTCATAGTCGCGCATCCGCTGCGGATAGCCGACCTTCTGTACGTCGTAGACGGGGATCCCGAGTTGGGCGTTCAGCCTGCGGGCACCGGCCTGCCCGCCCACGCGGCGGCGCGTCCACTCGCCGTCGGCGGCGATGAGTATCGCGGTGACCTCGGTGACGGTGGTCTGGGGCTCGATGAATGCCTCGACACCGGTGTGGGTGGCGACCCACTGCTTCAGGTAGTCGAGGTTGGCCGCTGAGTCCGCTTTGCTGGTACGGCCACCGCGGCGACGTCGCAACCTGTCGAACAGCCCCAACTCGACCCGACTCCCTTCGGCACGGAAGTGCCAACGCTTGATTCGATAGTGCCAGAGCGCGCCGTGTGCAGGTCTGCGACGACCAACGCGCGCGGACGTGGAAGGATGGGCAACGCGATATTTCGACCTGGCACGCGCGACCGTTCGAGGGAGTCAACACACATGGCCATCTCCGTCCAGATGCCCGCACTCGGTGAGAGCGTCACGGAGGGGACGGTGACCCGCTGGCTCAAGCAGGAGGGCGACACCGTCGAAGTCGACGAGCCCCTGCTCGAGGTGTCGACCGACAAGGTCGACACCGAAATCCCTTCTCCCGCCGCTGGTGTTCTGACCAAGATCATCGCCCAGGAGGACGACACCGTCGAGGTCGGTGGTGACCTCGCGACGATCGGCGAAGAAGGCGAAGGCGGCTCCGACGATTCGGGATCCGACGACGCCGATTCAGGCGACTCGGCTGCCGAGGACTCCTCCGACGAGCCCGCCGAGGAAGAGGCGCCTGCCGAGGAACCGGCCGCGCAGTCCGAGCCGGCCGCCGAGGAGACCGAGGCGGAGCCCGAGCCCGAGAAGCCGTCGAAGAAGCCCGCAGCCTCGGGCGGCGGCGATGCCACGGCGGTCAAGATGCCCGAGTTGGGCGAGTCCGTCACCGAGGGCACCGTCACCCGGTGGCTGAAGAAGGTCGGCGACAGCGTCGAGGTGGACGAGCCCCTCGTCGAGGTGTCCACCGACAAGGTCGACACCGAGATCCCCTCACCGGTGGCGGGCACGCTGTTGTCCATCACCGCCGAGGAGGACGACGTCGTCGAGGTCGGCGGCGAACTCGCCAAGATCGGCTCGGCGGACGCGGCGTCCGAGGCAGAGCCCGAACCCGAGCCCGAACCGGAACCCGAGCCCGAGCCCGAGCCCGAACCCGAGCCGGAGCCCGAGGCGAAGGAAGAGCCGGAGCCGGAGCCCGAGGCGAAGGAAGAGCCGAAGCCGGAACCGAAGGCCGAACCCAAGGAAGAGCCCAAGCCAGAGCCGAAGCCCGAACCCAAGGAAGAGCCCAAGGCGCCCGCGGCGACCGCCGAGGCCTCCGGGTCCGACGGTGGCCCGTACGTCACTCCCCTGGTTCGCAAGCTGGCGACCGAGCACGGCGTCGACCTGGCGTCGGTGAAGGGCACCGGCGTCGGCGGTCGGGTCCGCAAGCAGGACGTGCTCGCGGCTGCCGAGGCCAAGAAGGCTCCCGAGCCCACCCCGGAGCCGTCGGCTCCCGCGGCCGCACCCGCCGCCGCGAAGTCGGCACCCGCCCCGAAGCTGGCGCATCTGCGTGGCACCACGCAGAAGGCGAACCGGATCCGGCAGATCACGGCCAAGAAGACCCGGGAGTCGCTGCAGACCACCGCGCAGTTGACGCAGACCCACGAGGTCGACCTGACCAAGATCGTGGCGCTGCGGGCGCGGGCCAAGGCGAGCTTCGCCGAACGCGAAGGCGTCAACCTGACGTTCCTGCCGTTCTTCGCCGTCGCCGTCGTCGACGCACTCAAGGCGCACCCGAACGTCAACGCCAGCTACGACGAGGACAGCAAGCAGATCACCTACTACGACGCCGAGCACCTCGGCTTCGCCGTCGACACCGAGCAGGGACTGCTGTCCCCGGTGGTGCACAACGCGGGTGACCTGTCGCTGGGCGGGCTGGCCCGCGCGATCGCCGACATCGCGGCACGCGCCCGTTCGGGCAACCTGAAGCCCGACGAGCTGTCCGGGGGCACGTTCACCATCACCAACATCGGCAGCCAGGGCGCGCTGTTCGACACGCCGATCCTGGTCCCGCCGCAGGCGGCGATGCTCGGCACCGGTGCGATCGTCAAGCGCCCGAGGGTGATCGTCGACGAGTTCGGCAACGAGTCGATCGGCGTCCGGTCGGTGGCCTACCTGCCGCTGACCTACGACCACCGTCTGATCGACGGTGCCGACGCGGGCCGTTTCCTGACCACCATCAAGCGGCGACTCGAAGAAGGGGCGTTCGAGGCCGACCTCGGGCTCTAATCCCGTGTCGGTCATCGCGATCGCCGGGTCGTCCGGTGTCATCGGCACGGCGCTCGTCAGTGCGCTGCGCGCCGCTGATCACCGGGTGGTCCGGCTCGTCCGACGCACGCCTGCCCACGCCGACGACGTGTTCTGGAACCCGGACACCGGCGAGCTGGACACCGGGGTGCTCGACGACGTCGACGCCGTGGTGAACATGTGCGGCGTCGGCGTCGGGGACAAGCGGTGGTCCGGGGCGTTCAAGCAGAGCCTGCGCGACAGCCGGATCGGGCCGACCGACGTCCTGTCGAACGCGGTGGCCGATGCCGGGGTGCCGGTGCTCGTCAACGCGAGCGCGGTCGGCTTCTACGGGGACACGCGCAACCGCGTCGTCGACGAGAGTGCGCCGCGCGGCGACGGGTTCCTCGCGAAGTTGTGCGAGGACTGGGAGGCGGCCACCGCCGCGGCGCACGACGCGGGAGCGCGAGTGGTGTTGGCGCGTACCGGTCTCGTGCTGTCGCCGTCCGGTGGCGTGCTCGGTCGGCTGCGACCGTTGTTCGCGTTCGGCCTCGGCACCCGCCTGGGCAACGGCAAGCAGTACATGGCGTGGATCAGCCTCGAGGATCAGATTCGGGCGCTGCTGTTCGCCATCGGCCACGACGACGTATCGGGGCCGGTGAACTTCACCGGCCCGGCGCCGGTGACCAACGCCGAGTTCACCGCCGCGCTGGGCCGGACACTGCACCGGCCGACGCCGACGGCGGTGCCGGGCTTCGCACTGCGTGCGGTCGTCGGCGAGTTCGCCGACGAGGGTCTGCTCGCCGGCCAGCGTGCGATCCCCGCGGCGCTGGAGCGGGCGGGCTTCGAGTTCCGGCACAACACGATCGGCGAAGCACTGGCGTACGCGACGGCAGCCAAGGATGGCGGATAGCGGGCGTACCGTGACAGGCATGTCTTCTGACCCGGCGCCGGCCTCGGTCCGCGCGGCGTCGTCGCGGATCGACGTGCGGCGGCTCGGCACGCTCGACTACGAGTCCGCCTGGCAGTTGCAGCGCGAGACGGCCGACGCCAGGGTCGCCGGCGGTCCCGACACCCTGCTGCTGCTGGAACATCCCCCGACCTACACCGCAGGCAAGCGCACCGAACCGCACGAGCGCCCCGACCCCAGGATCTCGGGCGGGATCCCGGTCGTCGACACCGACCGCGGCGGCAAGATCACCTGGCACGGTCCCGGTCAGCTCGTCGGCTACCCGATCATAGGTCTCGCGCAGCCCATGGACGTCGTGAAGTTCGTTCGCCGCCTTGAGGATTCGCTGATGTCGGTGTGCACTGCGCTGGGCGTCCCGGTGTGCCGGGTGGAGGGTCGTTCCGGGGTCTGGGTGCCTGCCGACGGCCCGCGACCGACGCGCAAGATCGCGGCCATCGGCATCCGGGTGGCCAGGGGGACGACGCTGCACGGCTTCGCGCTGAACTGTGACTGCGATCTCGGCGCGTACTCCTCGATCGTGCCCTGTGGCATCTCCGACGCAGGTGTCACGTCACTGTCGGCCGAGCTGGGCCGCACGGTCGGCGTCACGGACGTCGTCGACATGGTTGCCGACGCCGTCGCCGACGCCCTCGACGGCCGCATCGCGGTCGGTGCCTCGTCGGCCGCGAGCGTAGAATCGGTCCAGTGACTATCGCCCCCGACGGCCGCAAATTGCTGCGGCTCGAGGTCCGCAACGCCGAGACCCCCATCGAGCGCAAGCCGCCGTGGATCAAGACGACGCTGAAGACCGGCCCGGAGTACAAGGAACTCAAGGCGCTGGTGCGCCGCGAGGGTCTGCACACGGTGTGCGAGGAGGCGGGCTGTCCCAACATCTACGAATGCTGGGAGGACCGCGAGGCGACCTTCCTCATCGGCGGCGAGCAGTGCACCCGGCGGTGCGACTTCTGCCAGATCGACACCGGCAAGCCTGCTGAACTCGACCGTGACGAACCGCGCCGCGTCGCCGAGAGCGTGCAGGCGATGGGCCTGCGCTACTCGACGGTCACCGGTGTCGCGCGCGACGACCTGCCCGACGGCGGCGCGTGGCTCTACGCCGAGACGGTCCGCCAGATCAAGTTGCTCAACCCGAACACTGGCGTCGAGCTGCTGGCCCCGGACTTCAATGCGATCCCCGAACAGCTCAACGAGGTCTTCGAGTCGCGGCCCGAGGTGTTCGCGCACAACGTCGAGACGGTCCCCCGCATCTTCAAGCGGATCCGGCCGGCCTTCCGGTACCAGCGCAGCCTCGACGTCATCACTGCGGCGCGCGAGTTCGGTCTGGTCACCAAGAGCAATCTGATCCTCGGCATGGGCGAGACGCCCGACGAGGTGCGGACCGCGCTCGTCGACCTGCATCAGGCGGGTTGCGACATCATCACCATCACGCAGTACCTGCGTCCGTCGCTGCGGCACCACCCGGTGGAGCGTTGGGTCAAGCCCGAGGAGTTCGTCGAGCACTCGAAGTTCGCCGAGGAGGTCGGTTTCTCCGGCGTTCTGGCCGGTCCGCTGGTGCGGTCGTCGTACCGCGCGGGCAGGCTCTACGCCGAAACCGCACGCATCCGGGCGGCGTCGGCTTCCTGATGTCCGGCGGGGCATGGGGAATGCCCGGGCCACCCGTATCCTGATCCAATGGCGAAAAAGCGCAATACCGCCGAGATGAAGGCCGCCAAGGCCCAGGCGAAGGCCACGCGGAAGGCTGCCTCCAAGGAGCGGCGCAGTCAGCTGTGGCAGGCATTCCAGATCCAACGCAAGGAGGACAAGCGCCTCCTGCCGTACATGATCGGCGCATTCGTCCTGATCGTCGGCATTGCGGTGGCCGCCGGGCTGATCGCGGGCAGCACCTTCACGCTGATCGCCCTGATCCCGTTGGGCATCCTGCTCGGTGCGCTGGTCGCGTTCATCATCTTCGGTCGGCGCGCGCAGAAGTCGGTCTATCGCAAGGCCGAGGGGCAGACCGGTGCCGCCGCTTGGGCGCTGGACAACCTGCGCGGCAAGTGGCGCGTCACGCCGGGCGTCGCGGCGACGGGTCACTTCGACGCCGTGCACCGCGTGATCGGCCGTCCCGGGGTCATCTTCGTCGGCGAGGGTTCCGCGAACCGGGTCAAACCCCTTCTCGCGCAGGAGAAGAAGCGCACCGCCCGACTCGTCGGCGACGTGCCGATCTACGTCATCGTGGTCGGCAACGGCGAGGGCGAGGTGCCGTTGTCGAAGCTGGAGCGCCACCTGACCAAGCTGCCTGCCAACATCACGGTCAAGCAGATGGACTCGCTGGAGTCGCGCCTGGTGGCGCTGGGCTCGCGCGTCGGCCCGGCCGCCATGCCGAAGGGTCCGATGCCGGGCAACACCAAGATGAAGGGCGTGCAGCGCACCGTCCGTCGCCGCTAGTTCGCCGATGTGCACTGCATGCGAGTGGGCGCCGCACTTCGCGTCACTGGGGACCGAGACCCCTCCCCGCACGACACAGCCATCGACTGCGCCGAGTGACACACTCGCACCCGAACTCGACGACGCCGCGGACGTCGTGTTCCGCAGCGGCCGCGTCTACACGGTGGCCGGCCCGCAGGAGTGGGTGCAAGCCGTCGCGGTGCAGGGCGACGGCATCACCTACGTCGGAGACGACGCCGGCGCCGACGCGTTCATCGGGCCCGCGACCAGAGTGGTGGACCTCGACGGTCGCCTGCTGATGCCGGGGTTCGTCGAGGGGCACACCCACCCCTTCCTCGGCGCGTTCCTGACCTCCGGCGTCGATCTGCAGGTCCCCACGCTCGCCGACGCGCTGTCCGCGATCGAGACGTACGCGAAGGCGAATCCCGAGGGCCCGGTGCGCGGATTCGGGTGGCGGGTGGACATGTTCGGCCCGCAGGGCCCCACCCGCGGCGACCTCGACCGCATCCTGCCCGACCGGCCTGCGTTCTTCTTCGCCATAGACGGCCACAGCTTGTGGGCGAACTCGAAGGCGTTGGAGATCGCGAAGGTCACCCGCGACACGCCGGATCCGATCCCGCGGTTCAGCTATTACGCCCGCGACCGCAACGGCGACCCGACGGGTTACGTCCTGGAGGTGAACGCGGTGCTGGGCCTGGTGGACGCCGTCGAACCCATCTCGGCGCAGACGATGGGGCGACTGATGGAGGCGTGGCTTCCGAAGGCGACCGCGGCCGGCATCACCACGCTCTTCGACGCAGGCGTGCCGCCGATCGGCGACGACCAGGCCGCACTGCTGCAGCTGTACACCGACGTGGAGAAGCGCGGGGCGCTGCCGGTGCGGGTCGTCGCCTGCTACACGGTCAAGGCACCGCCGGTCGACACCGCGACGCAGAGGTTGCTCGAGACCAGAAATCAGGTGTCGAGCGACCTGGTGCAGGTCGACGTCGTCAAGATCATCGGCGACGGTACGCAGGAGGGCTACACGGCCTGGCTGCTCGAACCGTATGCCGACCAGCCGGACTCGACCGGCGGCTCACCGTTCACGCCGGAGCAGTGGCAAGAGCTGATCGGCGCGGTCGACGCCGCCGGTTTCGACGTGCACGTGCACGCCTGCGGTGAGCGCACCACCCGCACTGCGCTCGACGCCATCGAGCAGGCGATCGTCACCAATCCCCCGCGTGACCGCAGGCACGCCATCGCACACCTCGTCTACGTCGACGACTCCGACAACGGGCGCTTCGCCGAGCTCGGCGTCACGGCCCAGTTCTCCGCGAACTGGATGTCGGGCGACCCCGACACTCTGCAGAACCTCGCCGAACGCTACGGCCCGGAACGTGCCGCCAAGATGTACCGGCCCAAGACGGTGCTTCAATCGGGTGGTCGAATCTCGCTGGGCACCGATTGGCCGGCCGCGGGTTACTTCTCGACCTACAGACCGCTCGACTCCATTCAGATCGGCGTGACCCGTCAGCTGGTCGGAGAGCCCGATGCCCCGGTGCTGGCACCCGCCGACGAACGGCTGACGGTGGCCGAGGCCGTGCACGCCAATACCCTTGGCGCCGCGCATCAGATCCGGATGGACACCGAGGTGGGCTCGATCGAGGTGGGCAAGCGTGCCGATCTGATCGTGCTGGATCGCAACGTCTTCGAGGGCGATCCGCACGACATCCACCGCGCCAACGTGGTGATGACGATGATGAACGGTCAGGTGCAGCTCGAGGTGAAGTAAGCGGTCAGCGCCGGACGATCGCGGTGCCGGTTGCCTTGTCCTGCAGGCCGCGGCCGTCGGTGTCGGTGAACAGCGGCGGGACGACGAGCGCGATCAGCAGGCCGCGTATCAGCGCGCGGCCCATGCCGACGTGGATCCGGTTGTCGACCGAGGCGACGCGTAGGCCGAGCGCGGCCTGGCCCGGGGTGAAGCCGAACAGCCGCACCGCGACGACGCCGAGGATCAGCCAGATCACCAGTACCGCGGTCGAGAGCACGTTCATCGACACCAGCCCCATCGACATGGCGAGCGCACCGAGCCCATAGGCGATGAACCAGTCGATCGCCAGGGCCCCGATCCGGCGACCCCAGCCGACCAGCGACCCGCTGCCCGACGGCGGCAGGCCGAGTTGCTGCCCGGGGTACTCGTTGGGTCCTGCGCTCGGGTCGCCCGCCTCGGGTTGGGGCGGACCGGAGAGCCAAGAACCGAAGGTGCGGGCCATGCGGTCCAGCATATGGCGAGCGCGATCGGGCCCGGGAAATGGCGACGCGTAACGTCGGCGCAACATGCGGTTGACTGCCGTGCAACATCGTGTCCATAGCGTCAGTCGGCGGGTATCCAGTCAAAGGAGATTTCTAAGTGGCAGAAAAGACGGCCGACGACATCATCAAGACGATCCAGGACGAGAAGGTCGAGTACGTCGACATCCGTTTCTGCGATCTTCCGGGTGTCGTCCAGCACTTCTCGATCCCGGCCTCGGCGTTCGATGAGAGCGTCTTCGAGGACGGCCTCGCGTTCGACGGCTCGTCGGTCCGCGGCTTCCAGTCCATCCACGAGTCGGACATGATGCTGCTGCCCGATCCCGAGACGGCGCGCATCGACCCCTTCCGCAAGGCCAAGACGCTGAACCTCAGCTTCTTCGTGCACGACCCCTTCACCCGCGAGGCCTACTCCCGCGACCCGCGCAACGTGGCCCGCAAGGCGGAGAACTACCTCGCCAGCACCGGCATCGCCGACACCTGCTTCTTCGGTGCCGAGGCCGAGTTCTACATCTTCGACTCGGTGACGTTCGACTCCAAGATCAACGGCACCTCCTACGAGGTCGACTCCGAGTCCGGCTGGTGGAACACCGGCGAGCCCTTCGAGGCCGACGGCAGCCCCAACCTGGGATACAAGGTGCGCCCCAAGGGCGGCTACTTCCCGGTCGCCCCGTACGACCACTACGTCGACCTGCGCGACGAGATGGCCACCAACCTCCAGAACGCCGGCTTCATCCTCGAGCGCGGCCACCACGAGGTCGGCACCGCGGGCCAGGCGGAGATCAACTACAAGTTCAACACCCTGCTGCACGCGGCGGACGACGTGTTGCTGTTCAAGTACATCATCAAGAACACCGCGTGGAAGAACGGCAAGACCGTCACGTTCATGCCCAAGCCGCTGTTCGGTGACAACGGTTCCGGCATGCACGCCCACCAGTCGCTGTGGAAGGACGGCCAGCCGCTGTTCCACGACGAGTCGGGCTACGCGGGTCTGTCGGACCTCGCCCGCCACTACATCGGCGGCATCCTGCACCACGCGCCGTCGCTGCTGGCGTTCACCAACCCGACGGTGAACTCCTACAAGCGTCTCGTTCCCGGCTACGAGGCACCGATCAACCTGGTGTACAGCCAGCGCAACCGCTCGGCGTGCGTCCGCATCCCGATCACCGGCAACAACCCGAAGGCCAAGCGCCTCGAATTCCGTTGCCCGGACAGCTCGGGTAACCCGTACCTGGCGTTCGCGGCCATGCTGATGGCAGGCATCGACGGCATCAAGAAGAAGATCGAGCCGCTGACGCCCGTCGACAAGGACCTCTACGAGCTGCCGCCGGACGAGGCCGCCGCGATCCCGCAGGCGCCCACCTCGTTGTCCGCGGTCATCGACAAGCTCGAGGAGGACCACGAATACCTCACCGAGGGTGGCGTGTTCACCGAGGACCTGATCGAGACCTGGATCTCGTACAAGCGTGAGAACGAGATCATGCCGATCCAGATCCGGCCTCACCCGTACGAGTTCTCGCTGTACTACGACGTCTGAGTCCCCCCCGACTTCGCCGCCGAACTGGAGCGTCACGTCGCGATTCCCCTGCGATGGCGACGTGACTCTCCAGTTCGGCGCGGGGTCACTAGGGTCTGCGCCATGACGAACTTCGAGTCGAAGCTGACGCTGCTCACGCCCACGGTCGTGAGCGTGTTCCGGATCGTGCTGGGCCTGCTGTTCACGATCCGAGGCACGCAGAAGCTGTTCGACTGGCCGGTCGCCGCGCCGGTGGACATCCCGTTCGGCTCGTTCCCGCTGTGGTGGGCCGGCGTCATCGAACTCCTCGCGGGCGTCCTCATCCTGATCGGCTTCGTCACCCGGTTCGCCGCGTTCATCGCGTCGGGCCAAATGGCCTTCGCGTACTTCATGATCCATCCCCCGAAGGGGTCGTGGCCCGTCGAGAACGGCGGCGAATTACCCGTCGTCCTGTGCTTCGGCTTCCTGCTGCTGGTGTTCACCGGCGGCGGTGCGTACGCACTCGACGCGATGCGCGCCCAGCCCACCCGCAAGCGCTCGAGAAGTACAGTCCGATAACGGTCGCGTGAACCTGAGAGGTTCCTGTCCGGGGCGGGCGTAGGGTTTGCCCATGGCGACCTTCGAGAACCGGCTCGCGGGCTTTTCCTCCCCCGTCCTGAGCGTCTTCCGCATCATCTTCGGACTCCTCTTCACACTGCACGGCACCATGAAGGTGTTCGGCTGGCCCCTTGGTGCTTCCATCCCCGTCGGTACCTGGCCAGGCTGGTGGGCCGGGATCATCGAATTGGTCACGGGCCTACTGATTCTGGTGGGGCTGTTCACCCGCATCGCGGCATTCATCGCGTCGGGTCACATGGCCGTCGCGTACATCTGGCAGCACTGGATGCCCAACGGCTTCTGGCCCTATGACGCGGGCATGGGTGGCAACGGCGGCGAGCCCGCGCTCATGTACTGCTTCGCGTTCCTGCTGCTGGCCGCGCTCGGCGGCGGATCCCTGTCACTCGACGCTCGCCGTCGCGGCGGGATGGTCGGAGGGGCTGCGCGCGGACAACGCGTCGTCAGCGGCACCGCTGCGCCGGGTGGCGGAGTGGTCACCGGACGCGGTGCGGCACCTCGCGGCGGACTGCTCAGCCGGTTCCGCCGCAACCGCTACTGAGCCACCGATGTCACAGTGGTGACGTCGAGAAGCTAGGCCCCACGGCGAACCGCCGAATCGGTACGGTTGGCGTCATGCCGCAATCCCTTGAGCTGCGCCTGAACTCGTTGTTCCCTGCCGTGCTGAGCCTGTTCCGCGTCGTGCTCGGCCTGCTGTTCCTGGTGCACGGCGGGGCGAAGCTGCTCGCCTGGCCGGTGGACACGGGCAACGGGCCAGTGCCCTTCGGCGCCTGGCCGGCGTGGTGGGCCGGTGTGATCGAAGTCGTTGCGGGACTGCTCATCATGACGGGCCTGTTCACCCGGATCGCGGCGTTCATCGCCTCGGGCACGATGGCCGTCGCCTACTTCTGGCGGCACCAACCGGACGGCCTGCACCCGCTGCAGAACGGCGGCGAGACCCCGGTGCTGTTCTGCTTCGGCTTCTTCCTGCTGGTCTTCGCCGGCGGCGGCGCATACGCACTCGACACCGTGCTCGCCGGTAGACGACGCACCGCGGCCACGCGCTAGGCGTCGAGGCCGAGGTCCTTGCGGAACCGCTTCATGCCGTCGATCTTCTCGCTCAGCGACGCCGTCGGTCCGCTGTAGAACATCCACGGCATCGTGATGATGCCGTCGATGCCCGCGGCCTCCGCCCGGGCGTAGTGCTCAGGGGTGAAGGCGTCGGTCAGCGGCGTGATGACCGTGAAGTCGTCCATGCCCAAGCCGCTTTCGGCACGCAGGGCGCGGATCCGATCGACCGAGGCGATGGCCTGCTCGGTGGTGATCAGGTCGCCGATCCAGCCGTCGTTGCGGGCAGCTCGGCGCAGCGCGACGTTCGACAGCCCGCCGACGTAGATCGGAATGTGTGGTGGCGTGGGTTCCATCTCCAGCCGCGGCGTGGTGTAGAACTCGCCGTCGAACTCGGTCCACCCCGGCTGCCACAGCGCCCGCATGAGTTCGAGCATCTCGTCGGTGCGCTTGCCGCGGCGGTCGAACCGCTGGCCCATCAGGGTGAACTCCTCCTCGCACCAGCCGACGCCGATGCCGAGTTCCAGCCGCCCCTCGGCCAGGCAGGCAGCCGTGCCGATGGCCTTGGCCGCCGAGTACGGGTCGCGCATCGCGGGCAGGTAGACGGTCGTGACGAACTTCAGCCTGCTCGTCGCCAGCGCGATCGCGCCGATCATCACCCACGGGTCGGGCCAGTGCGTGAACGCCTCCCAGCGACGGGAGCCGTCCTTCGTGTACGGGTAGGGCGTCTCGAGGGTCTCGAGGTTGATCACGTGATCCGGGATGCCCATGCCCTCGTACCCGAGATCGTCTGCGGCCTTGGCCACTTCGACGACCTCCTTGATGTCGAGGAACGCCGTGCTGACGTAGAACCTCACGCGCTGTCCCTAATCCCCGAGTCGCTGCGCTCCTGCCCGCCGGGATCCCGCGCCCACGCCGGGCGAATGAACACCCCGTCAGCCTCCACGGTGTGGCCCTGCGCGTCACCGAGATACCCGCGTGCGTAGGTCTTGATGCCCTCGGTGCGCTCGATGAACGCCTCCGCCCGCACCGGGCCCAGCGGGGTCCCGCGCATGTACTTCAGCGTGATCGTCCCGGTGAACAGTGGCTTGGTGAGCCCGTCGCTGGCCGCCTCGCCGAGGATGTGGTCGAGCACCAGGGCGCAGATGCCGCCGTGCACCAGGCCGGGCGGGCCCTCGTAGGCGGGGCCGAGCGTGAACTCCGCCCAGCAGGTGCCGTCGGATTCGTGCCGGATGTCCATCGGCGGGGCGATCGCATTGCGCAGTCCGACGGCCGGATTCGCCCACGCCAGCGGCCGCCCGGTTCCTGCGTGCCGGAGCGTCGACGTGGTGTCGCGCTGCGTCCGTTCGAGCACCTCGGTCGCCAGGTCGATGGCCGCCTGCGCCTGCCGGATCTCGTCCACGTCCACCCCGGTGCGGATGCCCGCAGCGACGAGCCTGCGCATCGATTCGGTGAGCGGCTCGTAGGCGGCGCGCAGCCGGTCGTACTCGTCGGCGGTGATCACGTCGAACGGGAAGTCCTGCATCGCCATCTATTCTCCGAAGATTCTGCGCACCACGGTCTTCGCGCGGCGCGTCACCCGTAGGTAGTTGTCCAGGAATTCACTACCGTCGCCGTTGGCCCACCCCGCGGCCTGCGCCACGGCATTGAGCTGACGGCCGGGCCCAGGGAGTTGGTCGGTCGGCTTGCCCTTGACGAGCACCAGCGCGTTGCGGGCCTTGGTCGCCGTCAGCCACGCCTGTCGCAGCAGGTCGACGTCGCCTTCGGCGATGAGTTCGGCCGCACCGATGGCGTTGAGGGTCTCGAGCGTCGAGGTGTTGTGCAGCGCGGGGATCCGATGCGCGTGGCGCAACTGCAGCAGCTGCACCGTCCACTCGATGTCCGCGAGCCCGCCGCGACCGAGCTTGGTGTGGGTGTTCGGGTCGGCGCCGCGGGGCAGTCGCTCGGCGTCGACGCGTGCCTTGATGCGCCTGATCTCCTGCACGGCCGACGCGGACACGCCGTCGGGCGGGTACCTGATGTCGTCGATCATCAGCAGGAACCGCTGCCCCAGATCCTCGTCGCCGGCGACGCAGTGCGCGCGCAGTAGCGCCTGCACCTCCCACGTCTGCACCCACTGGGCGTAGTAGGCGCGGTAGGACGCGAGCGTGCGGACCAGCGGGCCGCTGCGCCCCTCGGGCCGCAGGTTGGCGTCGACCTCCAGGGGCGGGTCACCGCTGGGCGTGCCGAGCCTGGCGCGTACCTGCTCGGCGATCGAGGTGGCCCACTTCACGGCGACGGATTCCTCTGCGCCGCCGACGGGTTCGCACACGAACATCACGTCCGCGTCCGACCCGTAACCGAGTTCCTTGCCGCCGAGGCGCCCCATGCCGATGACCGCGATCACCGCGGGTGGCCCGCCCGCGGGCGTACTGGCGCGGGTCACCGCGTCGAGCGCGGCCTGCAGCACGGCCACCCACACCGACGTCAGCCCCTTGCACACCTCGGTGACCTCGAGCAGCCCGAGCAGGTCGGCGGAGGCGATGCGGGCCAGCTCCCGGCGGCGCAGGGTCCGTGCCGCGGCGATCGCACGCACCGGATCGGCGTGCCGCCCGGACGAGGCGACCAGCGACCGGGCGAAGCCGTCGGGTTCGACTTCGAGGAGTTTGGCGCCGTTGGGCCCGTCGGCGTACTGCCGAATCACCTCCGGGGCCCGCAGCAGCAGATCGGGCACGTACGCCGACGTGCCGAGCACCCGCATGAGCCGCTTGGCCACGGCGCCCTCGTCGCGCAGCGCCGCGAGATACCAACGCTCGTCGGCGAGTTCCTCGCTGATGCGGCGGTAGGCCAGCAGGCCGGCGTCCGGGTCGGGGGTGTCGGACAGCCAGTCGAGCAGGGTGGGCAGCAGCACCTGCTGCACGCGTCCGCGTCTGCCGCCGTGGCTGGTCAGCGCGGCCAGGTGGGTCAACGCGCTCTGCGGTCCCTCGTAACCCAGTGCGGCAAGCTGTCTTTCGGCGGCCTGGGCGCTCAGGCTCGCGCTGAGTTCCACCGTCGGGGAACCGACCGACTCGAGCAGCGGCTGGTAGAACAGCTTGGCGTGCAGCCGGGAGACGCGCATGCTCTGCCGCTTCAGCTCCTCGCGCAGGACGCCGACCGCGTCGTGCTGACCGTCGGGCCGCACGTGGGCGGCGCGCGCCAGCCAGCGCATGGCCTCCTCGTCGTCGGGTTCGGGCAGCATGTGGGTGCGCTTGAGCCGCTGCAGCTGCAGCCGGTGTTCGAGCAGCCGGAGGAACTCGTAGGACGCGGTGAGGTTGGCCGCGTCGTCACGTCCGACGTAGCCGCCCTCGCCGAGTGCTGCCAGCGCGTCGACGGTCGAGGAGACGTGCAGTGCGTCGTCGGTGCGGCCGTGAACGAGTTGTAGTAGCTGCACGGCGAATTCGACGTCGCGCAGCCCGCCGGTACCGAGCTTGAGTTCGCGGTCGCGCACCCCGGCGGGGACGAGTTCCTCGACGCGGCGGCGCATGGCTTGGACGTCGGGGACGAAGTCCGGTCGCTCGCAGGCGGTCCACACCATCGGCATCAGCGCGTCGACGTACTGGGCGCCGAGGTCGGCGTCACCGGCAGCGGGGCGGGCCTTGAGCAGGGCCTGAAACTCCCAGGTCTTGGCCCAGCGCTCGTAGTAGGCGACGTGCGACTCGAGGGTGCGGACGAGTTGGCCCTGTTTGCCCTCCGGCCGCAGCGCGGCGTCGACCTCGAAGAAGGCGTCGCCTGCGAACCGCATCAGTTCGCCTGCGACGCGGGTGTTGAGCGCCATGCTGGAGTGGGCGGCGTCGTCGGTGACGAAGATGACGTCGACGTCGCTGACGTAGTTGAGTTCGCGCGCACCGCATTTGCCCATGGCGATCACCGCGAGCTTCGGCACGTCGGTGTCGGGTCCGCAGACGGTGCGGGTGGCGACGACCAGTGCCGACGCCAGTGCCGCGTCAGCCAGGTCGGACAGGTGCTTGCCGACGGTGGAGAAGGCCAGCACGGGTTCGTTCTCGACGGTGGGGGCGACGTCCAGCGCGGCCAGTATCAGCAGCCGGTCGCGGTACAGCGAGCGCAGTGCGGGTACCGCCGCCGGGCCGGTGACGTTCTCGGCGGCGTCGACGAACTCGCGGACGAGCTGCTCTGCCGACGGCAGCCCGACGTCGCCAGCCAGCAGATGCCACGACTGGGGCCGGGCCACCAGGTGGTCGCCGAGGGCCAGTGAGGAGCCAAGCACCCCGAACAGGCGCCCCCGCAGGGGTTTGTCGGTGAGCAGTGCGCGGTTCAGCTCGTCCCAATCGCCGTCGAGTGCCTCGGCGAGGCGCACGATGGCGCGCAGGGCCTCGTCGGCCTCGGGGGCGCGCGACAGCGACCACAGCAGTTCGACGTGGGCGTCGGTGTTCCAGCCGAGTCGGTCGAGGTCGTCGCGTGCGGTGGGAGCGACCAGGCCCAGCCTGCCGACACTGGGCAGCGTGGGTCGCTGCGTCGCGGGTTTGGCCACGGTCCGAACTTAGCGCAGCGGCCACCGCCCGCGGTTACGCAGACGCGCTAGAGAGACAGGTAGGTCTTGAGCTCGAACGGAGTGACGTGGCTGCGGTAGTTCTCCCACTCGGTGCGCTTGTTGCGCAGGAAGTAGTCGAAGACGTGCTCCCCGAGCGCTTCCGCGACCAGCTCGGAGTTCTCCATCTCGCTGAGCGCGACGCCGAGGCTGCCGGGCAGCTCCTTGTAACCCATGGCGCGCCGCTCCTCGGGCGTCAGCGTCCAGACGTTGTCCTCGGCCTGCGGTGCCAGCTGGTAGTTCTTCTCGACGCCGCGCAGGCCGGCCGCGAGCAGGATGGCGAACGTGAGGTACGGGTTGCATGCCGAGTCGGGGCTGCGCACCTCGATGCGACGGGAGGACGCCTTGCGCGGGGTGTACATCGGGACCCGCACCAGAGCCGACCGGTTGGCCGCACCCCAGGACGCGGCCGTCGGCGCCTCACCGCCGTGCACGAGGCGCTTGTAGGAGTTCACCCACTGGTTGGTGACGGCGCTGATCTCGCTGGCGTGCTCGAGGATGCCCGCGATGAAGGACTTCGCGACGTCCGAGAGCTGCAGCGGGTCGTCGGGGCTGTGGAAGGCGTTGGTGTCGCCCTCGAACAGGCTCATGTGCGTGTGCATCGCGGAGCCGGGATATTCGGCGAACGGCTTGGGCATGAACGACGCCCGCACGCCCTCTCCGAGCGCGACCTCCTTGACGACGTAGCGGAACGTCATCACGTTGTCGGCCATCGACAGTGCGTCGGCGTAGCGCAGGTCGATCTCCTGCTGGCCCGGCGCTCCCTCGTGGTGGCTGAACTCGACCGAGATGCCCATCGACTCCAACGCGTCGATGGCGTGCCTGCGGAAGTTCGGCGCCGAATCGTGCACGGCCTGATCGAAGTAGCCGCCGTTGTCGGCGGGCACGGGTGGCTCGTCGTCGGAGCCGGGCTTGAGGAGGAAGAACTCGATCTCCGGGTGCACGTAGCAGGAGAAGCCGAGGTCGCTGGCGCGCGCGAGCTGACGGCGTAGCACGTGACGCGAGTCGGCCCACGACGGCGAACCGTCGGGCATGGTGATGTCGCAGAACATGCGGGCCGAGTGGTGCTTGCCCCCGCTCGTCGTCCACGGCAGGACCTGGAACGTGGACGGGTCGGGCCGGGCCACCATGTCGGCTTCCGAGACTCGGGCGAAGCCCTCGATGGAGGAGCCGTCGAAGCCGATGCCCTCCTCGAACGCGCCCTCCAGCTCGGCGGGCGCGATCGCGACCGACTTGAGGTATCCGAGCACGTCGGTGAACCAGAGACGGACGAACCGGATGTCGCGTTCCTCCAGCGTGCGCAGCACGAATTCCTTCTGCCGGTCCATGTCCGGAAGCGTATGCACCGGCTGTTAAATCCGTGTTACGCGGCGGCTGCGGTTCGTGTTCTCCGACACCGCGGCACGGTCAGCAGCGAAGACCCGCCGGTGGCTGCACGGAGTCGACGAGGAAGCTGACGATCGCGGGGTCGACGCACGGGCTGCCGTTGAACACCACGGTGTGCTGGGTGCCCTCGAACGAGATGAGGGAGCCGCCGAGCTGCCGGGCGAGGTCCACGCCCGCCTGATACGGGGTGGCGGGGTCGTGCGTGGTCGACACGACGACGACCTTGCCGGGACCGGGCGAGACCGCGTCCTGCGGCTGCGACGTGGGGGGTACGGGCCACAGCGCGCAAATGTCGCGGGGGGCGAGACCGGTGAACTCCCCGTAGGCCATGAACGGCGCGGCCTCGCGCGCCCGGCGGTCGGCGTCGGCCCACACGGCGGGGTCGGTCGGGTACGGCGCGTCGACGCAGCGGATCGCGGTGAACGCGTCCTGCTGGTTTGAGTAGTGCCCGTTGCGGTCGCGCTGCTGGTAGTCGTCGGCCAGTAGGAGCAGGTCGCCGGGGTCGGTGCCACGGGCCAGTCCGAGCAGCCCGCTGGTCAGGTACTTCCAGTAGCGCTCGGTGTAGAGGGCGTTGACGGTGCCGGTGATGGCGTCCTGGTAGCTCAGGCCACGCGGGTCGGTCGTGGCCGCCGGGCCCGCGACCAGGGGGTTGACCAGCTGGTGGTAGCGCGCCACGAACTGGGTCGGGTCCTGACCCAGTGGGCAGTCGGTGCTGCGCGCGCAGTCGGCGGCGTAGTCGTCGAAAGCCGTTTGGAAGCCGGCGAGTTGCCGGATGTTCTCGCCGATCGGGTCCGAGCCCGGGTCGACCGCACCGTCGAGCACCATGGCGCGCACGCGGTCGGGGTAGCGCTCGGCGTACTTCGCGCCCAGCTCGGTGCCGTAGGAGAAGCCGAGGTAGTTGATCTGGGCTTCGCCGAGCGCGGCGCGCACCACGTCCATGTCCTGGGCCGTGGATGCCGTGCCGATGTTGGCCAGGAACGGCGTGCCGGTGCGCTCGAGGCAGCCCTGCGCGAGCCCGGCGTAGATCGACTCGATCGCCGCGACGCCCGCGGGGCTGTAGTCGGCCATCGGTTGGCGGCGGTAGGCGTCGAACTCGGCGTCGGTGCGGCAGCGGACCTCTGGCGTCGAGTGGCCGACGCCGCGCGGGTCGAACCCGACGAGGTCGAAGCGCCGGTTGATCTCGGTCCCCGCGAGGCTGGCCCCCATGCCCGCGACGGTGTCGACCGCCGACGCGCCCGGTCCGCCGGGATTCACCATCAGCACGCCGATGCGGTTGGGGCCGGTTGCCGGGATGCGGATGACGGCTAGGTTGGCCTGCGGGCCTGCCGGGTCGGCGTAGTCGACGGGCACGGTCACGACGCCGCACTGCGCGTTGGGGATCCGCGTGACGTCACCGACGAGCGGCGTGCAGCTGCCCCATGCCGGTGACTGACCGTAGGCCTGCAGCGGTTCACCTTCGGGCGCAGCCGACGCCACCGCAGACACCGGCCCGGCCAGGCCCAGCAGGACCACGAGCGCGAGCGGTGCCGAGAACGTCCTGCCCACCCGCCACATGGCGATCATGTTCGCACGCACAGGCCTTCGACACCGCATCCACGGTCCACAGGAGATGCGTCGGCAACCGGACGGTGATGCTTCGGTGACTTTGCCGGCTCGCAAGCTCGCCGGCGTGGTGACTTTGCCTAGCAGCGGGCGCCCGGGGGCGGCACGGTGACGTCGACGAGGTACTTCGCTGCGATGTCGTCGACGCAGCGGTCGCCCTGGAACACCACGGTGTGCTGGGTGCCGTCGAACGTCAGCAACGCTCCGCCGAGTTGCTTGGCCAGGTCGACACCGGCCTGGTACGGCGTCGCCGGGTCGTTGGTCGTGGACACGACCAACGTGGGCGGCAGGCCCTCGATCGAGAGTTCGTGCGGTGTCGAGGTGGGCGGCACCGGCCAGAACGCGCACGTCCCGAGCGGGGCGTTGCCGGTGAACTCGCCGTAGCTCATGAACGGCGCCACCTCGCGGGCGCGGCGGTCCTGCTCGATGACCTTCGCGCGGTCGGTGATCGGCGGCTCGTCGACGCAGTTGACCGCGACGCGCACGTCGGTCGAGTTGTTGTAGTGCCCCTCGGGGTCGCGTCCCATGTACAGGTCGGCGAGCGCGAGCATCGTGTCGCCCCTGCCCTCGCGCAGCTCGGTCAGCGCCTGGGTCAGGTGGCGCCACAGGTTGGGCGAGTAGAGCGGCAGGATGGTGCCGATGATCGCGTCGCCGTAGCTGAGCCCGCGCGGGTCGTCGGTCTCGGCAGGCTGCTCCACCAGCGGATCGACGATCGACTTGTAGACCTCGACCGCCTTGGCGGGGTCGGTGCCCAGGGGGCAGCTGGGGTTCTTCGCGCAGTCGGCTGCGTAGTCGTTGAACGCGGTCTGGAAGGCGGCGGCCTGGCGGATGTCGGCCTCGAGCGGGTCGGCGTTGGGGTCGACCGCGCCATCGAGGATCATCGCGCGCACCTTGTCCGGGAACTCCTCGGCGTAGGCGGCGCCGATGCGCGTGCCGTAGGAGTAGCCGAGGTAGGTCAGCTTCTCGTCGCCCATCGCCTCACGCATGGCGTCGAGATCCTTTGCGACGCTGACGGTTCCGACGTTGGCGAGGAACTCCTCCCCCATCTTGTCGACGCACCGCTCCACGAAGGCCTTGGTCTCGGACTCGATGTGCTCGACGCCTTCGGGCGAGTAGTCGACCTGCGGGTCGGCGCGCAGCCTGTCGTTGTCCTCGTCGGAGTTGCACCAGACCGCCGGGGTGGAACGCCCGACGCCACGCGGGTCGAAGCCGACGAGGTCGAAGCGCTCGCGCACCGATTCGGGCATGGTGCCCACCAGCGAGGCCGCCGCCGCGACGCCCGACTCGCCGGGCCCGCCCGGGTTGACGAACAGCGAGCCGATCTTCTGGCCGGTCGCGGGGAACCTGATGAGCGCGAGTTGCGCGACGTCGCCGTCGGGCTTGGCGTAGTCGACGGGCACCGAGAGCATCCCGCATTCGGCGCCGGAGGGAAGCGGGAGGTCACCGGATGCGTCGGCGTCGCACTCCGCCCAGTCCACGGGCGTGCCGGGCGGCGGGGCGCCGACGAGCGCGCGTCCGTCGACCACTTTGCTGCAGCCGACGACCACCATCATCACCATGGCGGCCGCGAGGACCCCGCTCTTGAGGTTCATGGCTGCCCATGCTGCCATGACCTGCCATCGCCGCTGCTGAGGGCGCTACCGCGCGCCTACTTGGTCGCGGCCACCAGCTCGTCGAGCGCGACCTGGAAGTCGTCGGCCATGTCCCACAGGTCGGGCAGCAGATCCGGGCAGGAGATCAGCCCGACGTCCAACCCGCCGTTGAGCGACATGACGGTGATGTTCAGTCCGGAGCCGTGGAAGATCGGGCCCAGCGGATACATCGCCTTGACCTCGGCGCCCAGGAAGTACAGCGGCACCTGGGGGCCGGGCACGTTGGAGACCACCAGGTTGTGCACCGGCCGCGCACCGCTCAGATTGCTGCGCGCATACACCCGCATGGCGATGCCGAACACCGCGGGCGCGGCGAACTGCGTCCAGTCCTGCAGCAGGGTGGCGCCGATCGCCGAACTGTGTTCCTTGGCAAGCGAATTGGCTTCCGCGATGGCCTTGATGCGCTGTACGGGATCGTCGACGTTGGTCTCCAGGCTGGCGAACATGCCCGACACCTGGTTGCGGCCGGGCCGGTCGGACTTGTCGTGTACCGAGACCGGCACCATCGCCACCAGCGAGCTGTCCGGCAGCTCGCCGCTGTCGAGCAGGAAGCGGCGCAGCACGCCGGACACCAGAGCCATCACCACGTCGTTGACCTTGACGCCGAAGTGGTTCTTGACGAGCTTGATGTCCTCGAGGTCGAGCTGCGCGAAGGCGACGTTGCGCCGCCCGGTGACGTTGGCGTTGAACCGCGTCTTGGGCGCGTTGAACGGGGCCGCCATGGTGAGGCCGTTGCGGGCGCGCTTGACGGTATCCAGCACCGTGTTCACCGTCATCGGCACCACGTTGACCAGCTTCAGCGGGCGGGTGGCGAACCTGATGGCTCCGCCGATCGCGATCTCGAGATCGGACGCCTGCCCGACGCCGGCCACCGGTTCCGGGGCAGGTGGATCGGGTTCGGTGGCGCACAGCTGCGACATCAAGTTCGCCCCCGTGACGCCGTCCACGCCCGAGTGGTGCACCTTGGTCAGCACCGCGAGGCGACCGCCCTCGTTGCCGTCGGTGGTGTTCGCGAGGTTCTCGATGATCCACATCTCCCACAGCGGGCGGCTGCGATCGAGCGTCAACGACGCGATGTGCCCGCAGATCTCGGCCAGTTCGGCACGCCCACCCGGGGCGGGCAGCCCGATGCGGTGCAGGTGCCGGTCGACGTCGAAGTCCTTGTCCTCCACGCGAACCGGGTGATCGAGGTTGAGCCGGTTGTCGGCGAGCTTCTCCCGGAACTCCGGCATCGCCTTGATCCGCAGCGCCAGCGCGTCGCGCAACCGGTCGAACGAGTAGCCGCCGGGAATGGTGGACGGGTCGATCTCCAGCACCGAGCACACGTGCAGTGGCAATGCGGCGGATTCGAGGTAGAGGAAGCTGGCGTCGAGGCCGCTTAGCCGTTGCATTCCGCCGATGTTAGGCCGGACGCCTGCCAGGGTGTGAGGAAATGCACTTCACTGGGCGTTCACCTTCGGCAACGTGGGTGTCACACTGGAACGGTCAGACGACCCGGGGACCCGGATGGGCCTCGAGGACGACCAGACCACACGAGGGACGACGATGTCTGAGCAAAGTGTCTACGGTGCTGCCAACGATTCGACCGTCGCAGAGCGCAAGCCGCGCGCCAAGGTACGGACCCACCACCTCCTGAAGTGGAAGTCAGAGGGCCACAAGTGGGCCATGCTGACGGCCTACGACTACTCCACCGCGCGGGTGTTCGACGACGCGGAGATCCCGGTTCTGCTGGTCGGCGATTCGGCCGCCAACGTGGTGTACGGCTACGACACCACGGTGCCGGTCACGGCCGACGAACTCATCCCGCTGGTCCGCGGCGTCGTCCGCGGGGCACCGCATGCACTGGTGGTCGCCGACCTGCCGTTCGGCAGCTATGAAGCCGGTCCGCAGCAGGCGCTGGCCACCGCGACCCGGTTCCTCAAGGAGACCGGTGCCGCAGCGGTCAAGCTGGAGGGCGGCGAGCGCGTTGCCGAGCAGATCGCGACGCTGACCCAGGCCGGCATCCCGGTCGTCGCGCACATCGGATTCACCCCGCAGAGCGTCAACGGTCTCGGCGGGTTCCGTGTGCAGGGCCGCGGGGACGGTGCCGAGCAGACCATTCACGACGCCATAGCGGTCGCCGAGGCCGGTGCGATCGCCGTGGTGCTCGAGATGGTGCCTGCCGAGTTGGCCACCCAGATCACCGGCAAGCTCACCATCCCCACCGTCGGAATCGGCGCAGGCCCCAACTGCGACGCCCAGGTGCTGGTGTGGCAGGACATGGCAGGCATGACGGCAGGCAAGACCGCGAAGTTCGTCAAGCGGTTCGGCGACGTCGGCGGCGAACTACGCCGGGCGGCAACCGAATACGCCCAGGACGTGGCGACGGGCGCCTTCCCCGCCGAGGAGCACTCCTTCTAGCCGAAGGCAGGCGCCCGCTTGCCGAGGAACGCAGCGATGCCCTCCTGGCCGTCGGCGGATCGTGCGCACCCGGCGATGTAGCGAGCCTCGAGTTCCATTTGCTCCTCGATGCCGTTGCCGAAGCTGTCGAGCAGCAGCCGCTTGACCGCACCGTTGGACGTGCGTGAGGTAGCGGCCATCTGCTGCGCCAGCTCGTCGGCGCGCGCGGTGAGGTCGGCGTCGGGCACGACCTCGCTGAGCAGGCCCCAGTCGAGTGCTTCGGCGGCCGTGAGCGTGCGGTTGGTGAGCATGAGCTGCTGGGTGCGGCGGATGCCGATCAGCCGCGGCAGGTAGTACGACGAGCTGCCGTCGGGGCTCAGGCCCGCCTTCGTGTAGGCCATCGTGAACTTCGCGGACTCGGCGGCGATCGCCAGGTCACCGGTGACGGCGAGGCTGAATCCTGCGCCGGCGGCCGTCCCGTTCACGGCGGTGATCAGCACGGCGTCCATGCGCGCGAACGTCGACAACGCGCGGTGCAGGTCGTCGGCGATGCCCTTGACGAAGGTGCCGGCGTCGGGTGCGGCGGCCATCGCCTTGAGGTCGCCACCGGCGCAGAAGAATCGGCCCGCGCCCGTGATCGTGACCACCTTCGTGGCCTCGGTGTCACACAGTGCGGCGGCGACAACCAGTTCGCGTGTCAGCGTGTCGTTCATGCCGTTGGCGGCCTCGGGCCGGTTCAGCACGATGCTGGTCACGGGTCCGGTTTGGGTGAACGTCAGCGTCTCGAATTCGGGCATGGCAGCAGACGTTATCGCACGCGTCTTACGGCCGACCCTCCATCTGTAACGGCGCGGGCCGCTGCCTGGTGACCATGGCTGCGGCGGTGAGGCCGTCCGTTCACCTGGATGTGGCACCCTGTTCAACACTTCGAGCCCCATCCCTCCCCACCGAAGGTGAAGATGCCCTCCGACAAGCCCAAGGCCTCCCGCCACACCGAGATCGAGCGCAAGTTCGCGCCGTCGGAGAGCGCCGTGTCACCCTCGTTCGAGGGTCTGTCGTCGATCAGCCGTGTCGAGCGTTCGCCGGTGCAGTCGCTGGACGCGGTGTACTTCGACACACCGGCACACGATCTGGCCGCGCACCGCATCACGTTGCGGCGGCGCACGGGTGGACCCGATGAGGGGTGGCACCTGAAGCTGCCCGCCGGGCCGGACTCCCGCACCGAGGTGCGGCTCCCCCTTGGCGACGGCGATCCGACGAGCGTGCCGGAGGACCTCCGCGACGTCGTGCTCGCGATCGTGCGGGATCGGCCGCTGGCCCCGGTGGCACGCATCGAGACCACTCGCACCGTCGACCTGCTGATAGGGCCGTCGGGTAGCCCGGTCGCCGAGTTCTGCGACGACGAGGTGACCGCCTCGACGCCCGCCAACGACGACCGCCAGACGTGGCGGGAGTGGGAACTCGAACTGATCGGCGACACCGAGCCCGACGAGGGCGCGGCGCTGCTGACGCGATTGGCGAACAGGCTGTTCGACGCGGGCGCCGAGACGGCAGGCCACGGTTCGAAACTGGCCAAGGTGCTGGATCAGGCGCGCGGCGAGGAACCGAGTCCGACACCGCTCGAGAAGCCGCACCCCGATCCGGTGCACCGCGCCGTCGCCGAACTGGTCGACGAACTCATCGTCTGGGATCGTGCCGTTCGGGCCGACGCCTGGGACTCCGTGCATCAGATGCGCGTCGTGACCCGCAAGATCCGCAGCCTACTGCGCGCATCGGAGGAGTCGTTCGGGCTCACCGACGACTCCTGGCTGCTGAACGAGTTGAAGGAGCTGGCCGGGATCCTCGGCGTGGCGCGTGACGCCGAGGTCCTCGCCGAGAAGTACGACAAGGCAATCGATGCGCTTCCCGACGAGTTGGTGCGCGGTCCGGTGCGCGAACGCCTCGTCGAGGGCGGCAAGCGGCGTTATCAGGCGGGCTGGAAGCGCTCGCTGTCGGCGATGCGCTCGGAGCGCTACTTCCGTCTGCTCGACGGTCTCGAGGCGCTGGTCGCCGCGGAGCCGTCGTCGGCCACCCCGGGTGCGGAGCCTGCACCGCCCAGCCTCGAGTCGTCCTACGGCAGCGTGCGCAAGGCGGCGAAGAAGGCCAAGGCAGCGGCGAAGGATCCCGACGTCTCGCCCGAGGAGCGCGACGAGGCCCTGCACAAGATTCGCAAGCGTGCCAAGCAACTTCGCTACACCGCCGCGGCGCTGGGTGACGACAAGGTGGCCGACCGGGCCAAGGCGATCCAGTCGCTGCTCGGCGACCATCAAGACAGCGTGGTCAGCCGCACGCATCTGCTGCAGGAGGCGGTCGTCGCACACGCTGCGGGCGAGGACACGTTCACCTACGGCGTGCTGTTCGGCAAGGAGGCCGAGGTGGCGCGCGACGCCGAGGCCCAGATCGAGGATGCGCTGGAGAAGCTGAAGAAGGCCGCGGGCGACGGGTAGTGCCCGCGGGGCGGAACGAGTTGGCCTGTAAGCCGGATTCTGTTCCCTGCCAACATTACTGGTGGCGGGGCGGCGACCATCCATCTGGACACACCGTCACCGGGTGTCTCGAGCGGCCTACCCGCAGGCTCGGGCGAGCAGCCCTCGGACGCCTGCGCAGCCGCAACCAGGTTGCGGCCTTCTTGGCCTTGCTTCGGGTGGGGTTTGCCTAGCCACTCCGGTCACCCGGAATGCTGGTGCGCTCTTACCGCACCGTTTCACCCTTACCTCCCCTGCCCGAAGGCGGGGGTGGCGGTCTGTTTTCTGTGGCACTTTCCCGCGAGTCACCTCGGATTGCCGTTGGCAATCACCCTGCTCTGTGAAGTCCGGACTTTCCTCGAACACCGGTTGAACCCGATGTCCGCGGCCGCCCGGCCAACTCGTCCGCGCTGCTCACCGTACCGCGTATCGCTGCGCTCGCGGTCCGCGGGCGTGAGCCCATCGACTTGTCGGTGGGCGGCCGTAGAATCGAACACATGTTCGACGCGGTGGACCCCGGGGTGCTGCTCCTGCAGCGCATGGGGTCCGCAGCGCGCGCCGAGGCCTGCGCCGCCGCGCAACGGCTCGACGCGATCGGCCAATTCGTCGAGTTGCGGATCGCTCAGGACGGCGGTGACACCGACCAGTGGATGGTCGACGCCACCGACGCCGCAACCCTGGAGATCAGCGCAGCCCTCAACGTCAACCGCCACCTCGCGGCATCGCACGTGCGCTACGCCCACGCCCTGCGCCACCAACTGCCCGCGCTGGGGGCCCGGTTCCTCGCCGGCGACGTCGACGAAGCGGTGTTCCGGGCGGCGGTCTTTCGCACCGGCCTCATCGTCGACCCGGCCGTGCTGGCCCGGGTCGACCAGTCACTGGCCGAACGCGCCCCCTGCTGGCGCGGGCTCAGCCGCAGCCAACTCGCCACCCGCATCGACACGATCGTCGGCCGCCACGACCTCGACGCGGTACGCCGCCGCAACGACCGCCTCGCCGACCGCCAAGTCACCTGGGGCGACGTCGACAGCGGCCTGACCGAGATCACGGCCATCGTGTTCGCCGCCGACGCCCGCGCGTTCACCGAACGCTTGATGGCCCTGGCCGACACCGTCTGCGACGACGACCCCCGCACCCTGGCCCAGCTGCGTGCCGACGCGATCCGCGCGATGGCCGCCCAGCACGACCGCATGTCATGCCACTGCGACCTCGACGACTGCCCGGCGGGTGGCCGGGTCGCCAGTTCGGTCGTGGTGCACGTCATCGCCCAGCAATCCACCCTCGACGGCGACCCGGACACCGGGGGCATCCTCGACGGGTACGAGGGCCTGCTCCCCGCGGAGCTGATCACCGAACTGGCCCGCGACGCCCGCCTGCGGCCCCTTCGCCACCCCGGTGCCGCCGCAGCCGCCGAATGCGGATACCGGCCCTCGCGGGCGTTGGCCGACTACGTCCGGTGTCGCGACGTGACGTGCCGCTTCCCCGGCTGTGACCGCCCAGCGTTCGGCTGCGACCTCGACCACACCATCCCCTACGCCGCCGGCGGAGCGACGCACGCGTCGAACCTCAAGTGTCTCTGCCGTTTTCACCACATGGCCAAGACGTTCTGGGGCTGGCGCGACGAACAACTCCCCGACGGGACCGTGCTGTGGACCTCACCGGCCGGGGAGTGCTACCCCACCGGCCCCGGCAGCGGGACGGTCTTCCCCAGCCTGTGCGAGCACACCGGCCCGGTCGCGCCCCAGGTGCGCACCGATGACGACCGGTGCGCCGACCGGACCGCGATGATGCCGCGCCGCACCCGGACCCGCAGCCATCAACGCAGCGCCGACATCCTCGCCGAACGTCGCGCCAACCACGCGCACCGCACGACACCGAAACCACTGCACCGCTTCGACGAGGACTACGCGTACGAAGAGACGTTCCCCGTCGAACCGGAGCCACCGCCGTTCTAGGGCACGAGGGCCGCTAGGCGACGGCCGGCGGCGTTCCCCAGAGTTCTTCGACGTCGCCGAGGTGACGCAGCATGACGTAGCGGTAGTTCTCGGCCTCGGCCTTCGACGTGTGCTCCGCGTAGGCCGCTCGAGCGCCCGCTTCGTCGCCGTCGTAGACGGTGGTCGGGACGGGCGGCACGCCCGTGTCGCCCGGATCCGGAACCTCACCGATCTGCACCGTCCACGATTCGTCAGCCATGCTGCCCAGGTTAGGACATGCCCGTCGTCAGGGCTTGCGCCGCAACACCATCACGTTGTCCGCAATGCGCGCATGCTTCCCGTCGGGCGTGCTGACGTCGCGCTCGATCGCCTCGACGCGGACCCGTTCCCACTGGTCATCCTGGAGGTTCAGCCCTGCGAGCACCTCCTCGATGCTGGGGAACGGGAAGTCGTGCGGCACTCCGGTCGCCCACGACGGCATTCCCCCGTGGTCGACGATCACGAGGTGACCTCCCGGCCGGACCGCTGCTGCGGCGTCGGACAGGATGCGTGGGCGTTCCAGACGGACAGTCGAGTGCAGGAACTGCGCCGAGACCAGGTCGTAGTCGCCCTCGGGGAACGTCTCGGACAGGTCGTGCCGCTCGAACGCGATGCGGTCGGCCACGCCGCGCGCGGTGGCCTCGTCGCGGGCGCGGCCCATCGCCGTCTCGGAGATGTCCACGGCGGTGACGTGCCATCCGTGTTCGGCCAGCCAGACGGCGTCGCCGCCCTCACCGCAGCCCAGGTCGAGCGCGCTGCCCGGGGTCAGGTCACGCGCGACCTCCTCGAGCCTCGCGTTGACGCGGCCGCTCCAGATCCGATCGCGCGAACCGTAGTGCCGTTCCCAGTACTCGTCGGCGGGCAGTGCCTGGGTCGGCCACGGCGGCACGGGCAGCCCGACGTCGTCGCCGAGCAGTGTCTGCACCACCGATGCTCCCGCGAGGCTTCCCGTCGCGACCGCGGCGGCTACCTGTGGCATCTGAGCGCCGATGTCGCCTGCGGCGAACAGCCCCGGCACCGAGGTGCGCTGGAACTGGTCGACGAACAGACCGTCGGGTGCCAGCGGGCTGGGGACGGCGGTAGCGCCGAGTTGTGCTGCCAGCGGCGAGCGTTGGTGCAGCGTCGTCGCGACGAGCGCTGCGCGCCTTGGCAACTCGGTGCCGTCGGCGAACTCGACTGCGCTCAGGTCCCCGCCGGACGTCACGAACCGTGCGACGGCGCGCGGGTCGACGGTGATACCGACAGCGTCGAGCTGCTTGCGCTGCGCGTCGTCGAGGTCGTCGGCCGCGTTGGTGAGGAGCACGACGTCGTCGGTCCAGTTGCGGATCATGAGCGCCATGTGCACGGCGCGCGCGCCGCTGGCCAGTACGGCGACCGGCTGGTCACGCGCCTCCCAGCCGTGGCAGAACGGGCAGTGGAAGACCGACCGTCCCCAGGCCTCGGCGATGCCGGGCACGTCCGGCATGCGGTAGTCCATGCCGGTCGCCAGCACGACGGTCTTGGACCGCTCGATAGAGCCGTCGGCGAGTTCGAGGACGAAGCCCCGCTCCCCTCGGACGACCTCACCGCTGCGCACCTCGACGTCCGGGTACGCGGCAAGTTCGCCGCGGCCCTTCTCGTACAGCTCTGCGGGAGGACGACCGTCGTGGCCGAGCAGACCTCCGATGCCGTGTGCCGCCGAGTTGCTCGGCTTCCCGGCGTCCACGACGAGCGTGCGGCGCCGGGCGCGGCCCAGTACCAACGCTGCGCTCAAACCCGCGGCGCCTCCACCGATGACGATGCAATCCCATTCGCGTTCCATGTCCTCGAGCTTGCCCCCGGCGATCCTGAGTGCCAAGCTGTTTTGCCATGCAGGCAAACCACGACGACGTCGACGCACGCGTGCGGCGGCGACTCCGCGAATTGCGCACCCAGCACGGACTGACCCTCGAGGACGTGGCCACCCGCGCCGACATCGACGTGTCGACGCTCAGCCGACTCGAGTCGGGCAAGCGCCGCCTCGCCCTGGACCACCTGCCCAGGCTGGCCTCCGCGCTGTCGGTGACCACCGACGAACTGATGCGCGCACCCGAGGCCGAGGATCCGCGCGTGCGCGGTGCATCCCATACCGCCCACGGAGTCACCTACTGGCCGCTCACCAGGGGCGGCCCGGCCGGCGGTCTGCACGCGTTCAAGATCCGTGTCAGCACGCGGCGCCGCACTCCGCCCGACGAACTACCGGTGCACGACGGCCAGGAGTGGCTCTACGTACTCTCCGGCAAGCTGCGACTCCTGCTCGGCGACCGTGACTTCACCATCGAACCCGGTGAGGCCGTTGAGTTCTCGACGTGGACACCGCATTGGTTCGGCGTGGTCGACGGCCCGGTGGAGGCCATCGCGCTGTTCGGTCCGCACGGTGAGCGGATGCACGTCCGGACCGACTAGAGGTACGACGTCTGATTCACCAGGCGCACCGATGACGCGCCGTCGGGGTAGAACTCGGCGATCGACAGCGACGCCAGGTCGAGGTGCAGCCGGTACAGGATGCCGTTGCCCGCGTCGAGGGCGAGCCGCAGGATCGTCTTGATCGGCGTCACGTGCGAGACGATCAGCACCGTCGCGTCGCCGTATTCGGCGATGAGCCGGTTGCGTGCCCGTCGCACCCGGTGCGCCACCTCGTCGAAGCTCTCTCCGTCCGGTGGCGCCAGGCTGGTGTCGCGTAGCCACCGCTGGTGCAGTTCGGGATCGCGGTCGGCTGCCTCGCCGAACGTCAGTCCCTCCCAGGCGCCGAAGTCGGTCTCGATCAGGTCGGCCTCGATGGTGACGTCGAGACCGAGCCTGCTCGCTGCAGCCTCGGCCGTGACGCTGGCGCGCTGCAGCGGTGAGCTGATCACCGCGGCGATGTCGTCACGCTCGGCGAGATACGCCGCCGCCGCGTCGGCCTGCGCCCGGCCCAGCTCGGTCAGCGCAGGGTTGCCCCTGCCCGAATAGCGGCGCTCCACCGACAGTTCGGTCTGCCCGTGCCGCAGCAGCAGAAAGCGGGTGGGCGCGCCACGCGCGCCGGTCCACCCCGCGGGTGACGTCCGTACCGCGGTCGACGTCTTCTCGTTCTCCGTTGCGCCGGAACCGGTTTGGTCCGCAGCGGCGTCCATCGCCTCGTTGGCCAGCCGATCGGCGTGCGAGTTCCTCTCCCGCGGTATCCACCCGTAGCTCACGTGGTCGAATTCCGCGGCGAGCGAACGCGCCTTCTCGTTGAGCGGGATCATGTCGGCGTGCTTGACGCGCCAGCGGCCCGTCATCTGCTCGACGACCAACTTGGAGTCCATCGCGACGACGACCTCGGTGGCCCCCACGTCGGCGGCCGCCTCGAGACCCGCGATCAGCCCTCGGTATTCGGCGACGTTGTTGGTGGCCGTACCGATGGACTCCTTGCGCTCGGCGAGCAGGACGGCGCGGTCCTCGGACCACACGACGGCGCCGTAGCCGGCCGGGCCGGGGTTGCCCCGCGATCCCCCGTCGGCCTCGACGACCACCTTCACGTGAACGAACCCGGTTGCCGCAGCAGGATTGCGTTGCACTCCGGGCACCGGAGCACCTCGTCCTCGGGCAGGCCCGACATGCGCGCCATGTCCGCCCGGTCGATCTCGATGCGGCAGGCACCGCACCGGCGCGCCTGCAGCAGGCCTGCTCCCGGGCCGCCACCGTTCGCCCGCTGACGGTCGTAGGCCGCCAGCAGCGCCGCGTCGATGCCCTCGGTGATCTCGGCTCGCCGTCCGAGCGCCTTCTGCCGCGCGGCGTCGATCGTGACGAGCACCTCGTCGCGGGCCGCACGCGCCGCGGCGACCGCCTCGCGCAGTTCGTCGACCTTGCGCTGCTGCGCGGCCTGCTCCTCCTGCAACTGCTCGCGGCGCTCCATCACCTCGAGTTGGTCGTCCTCGAGGCTGGCCTGGCGACGCTCCAGGGTCTCGAGTTCGTGCTGGAGGTCGGTGAGCTGCTTGGAGTTCACGTTGCCCGACTGCAGCATCGAGCGATCCCGGTCCTCGCGCTGGCGCACCGACGCGATCTCCGACTCGTACTTGGCCACTTCGCCGTCGAGGTCCTCCAGCGAGATCCCGACGACGGCGAGCTTGTCGCTCGCCTCCTGATGCTCAGCGGCGACGGCGTCGAGCGCCTGCTCCTCGGCGAGGTTCTTCGCTCGGTGGTCGAGCCGACCGATCTCGGCGTCGAGTGCGGTCAACTCCACCAGTGAGTGTTGTTGCCAGACATCTGCCTTCATTGTTCTCCGATGTTCCAGGGGTCGGTGCGGATGGAACTCACCCGTACCGGAAGTGCCGTGCCGAAGTGCCGTTCGAGGACGCCCGCCGCCTGCCCGCACCAGGGCTGCTCGCTGGCCCAGTGCGCGACGTCGATCAGTGCGACGTCCGACGCCCGCCGGTACTCGTCGGCGGGGTGGTGCCGCAGGTCTGCGGTGAGGTACGCCTGTACGCCCGCCGCGTCGGCGGCGTCCAGCAGTGAGTCGCCCGCACCGCCGCACACCGCCACCCGCGACACCAAGGCGTCCGGGTCGCCTGCGGCGCGCACGCCCCACGTCGTGCTGGGCAGGGCCGTGGCGGCGTGGGCGACGAAGGCGGACAACGGTTGCGGTTCCGGTAGCGCGCAAACCCTGCCGATGCCGGTGCCGGTCGGCAGTGGCGCCAGCGCGATGACGTCGAAGGCGGGCTCCTCGTACGGGTGGGCCGCGCGCATGGCCGCCAAGACGTCGGCGCGTGCGCCGGCCGGGGCGATCACCTCGATGCGGTCCTCCGCGACGCGTTCGATCGAGCCGACGCTGCCGATCGCCGGTGTCGCGCCGTCGTGCGGCAGGAACTGGCCGGTGCCCTCGACGGTCCAGCAGCAGTGCGAGTAGTCGCCGATCCGGCCTGCCCCTGCGGCGAAGACGGCCTCGCGCAGGGCCTCTGCGTTCTCCCGCGGGACGAAGAAGACCCACTTGTCGAGGCGTCGGCCTTCGGACTCCCGATCCAGCACGCCCTCGACCACCAGCCCCAGCGCGTCGGCGAGCGCGTCGGACACCCCGGGTGCGGCGGCGTCGGCGTTGGTGTGCGCGGTGAACAGCGCGCTGCCCGAACGGATCAAGCGGTGCAGCAGCGCGCCCTTGGCGGTGTCGGCGGAGACGGTGTCGACTCCGCGCAGCAGCAGCGGGTGGTGGGCCAGCAGCAAGCTGCTCGCCGGGGTGTCGGCGACGACGGCGGCGGTCGCGTCCACGGTGATCGTGACCGACTCCACGAGTTCGTCCGGGTCGCCGCACACCAGTCCGACCGAGTCCCAATCCTGCGCCAGCGCGGGCGGATACGCTTCGTCGAGCACCGCGATGACGTCGGCCAGCCGAACGCTCATCGCATCGCCTCGACGATCGCGTCGAGGAGTACCGGCCACTCCGGCCGGACCGCCGCGGCGAGTGCGGCCTCCGGCTCCGTGAACGACGGCGCCACCTCGGCGACGTCCCGACCGTGGCGCAGCGCTACGGCTGACGTGGCGCGGGCCACGTCGTCGGCGCCGGGATATCGCCCGAGGTCGCCCATCCTGGCTCGCAGGCGGTCGGCCAACCAGGCCGGTGGCGCGTCGGCGCGCACGTTGACGGCGAAGTCCAGCATGCCGGGGCCGGAGGCCTCGTCACCGTGGTACCGCGCCGCCGATCGGATCTGCCTTGCCACAGCACGACAGTAGTCGGCGACAATGGAGGCGTGAGCGCCCAGTTGGTGATCTTCGACCTCGACGGCACGCTGACCGATTCGGCCAGCGGCATCGTGTCGAGCTTTCGCCATGCCCTGGCTCGGATCGGCGCGGCCGTGCCCGAGGGAGACCTCGCGGCGCTGGTCGTGGGCCCGCCGATGCACGTGACGCTGTCCGGGATGGGGCTCGGGGAACGCGCCGACGAGGCGATCGCCGCCTACCGGGCCGACTACACGACGCGCGGCTGGTCGATGAACGCCGTGTACGAGGGAATCCCCGAGCTGTTGGCGGACCTGCGGGCCAAGGGCGTGCGGCTGGCTGTCGCCACCTCGAAGTCCGAGCCCATGGCGCAGCGCATCGTCGAGCACTTCGGTCTCGACGGCCACTTCGAAGTGGTCGCGGGGGCCAGCGTGGACGGCGTGCGGTCCTCGAAGGCCGACGTGGTGGCACACGCCCTGGCCCAGCTGGGTCCGCTGCCCGCCGACGTACTCATGGTGGGCGACCGGGACCACGACGTGCTCGGCGCGGCCGCACACGGCATCGACACCGTCGTCGTCGGCTGGGGATACGGTGCGAAGGACTTCGACGATCCCGGAGCGGTTCAGGCCGCGGGGCACGTGTCGACCATCGACGATCTGCGGGAGGTGTTGGGTGTCTGAGACCGCGCCCGCGCTGCACGTCACGTTCGTCTGCTCGGGCAACATCTGCCGCTCGCCGATGGCCGAGAAGATGTTCGCCCACCAAATCTCCGAGCGCGGGCTCGCCGGGGTCGTGCGGGTGACGAGTGCCGGCACGGGTGGCTGGCACGCGGGTGACGGCGCCGACGCGCGTGCCGCCGACGTGCTGGCCGACCGCGGCTATCCCACCTTCCACCGTGCCGCGCAGCTCGACGACGACCACCTCGGCGCGGACCTGGTGGTCGCCATGGGCCGCAATCACGTGCGGATCCTGCGCGACCAGGGCGTCCCGCCTGAACGGCTGCGCATGCTGCGGTCGTTCGACCCGCGTTCGGGGGCGCACGCGCTCGACGTCGAAGACCCCTATTACGGCACCCGCACCGACTTCGAGGACGTGTTCGACGTCATCGAGACGTCGCTGCCCGGTCTGCACGACTGGGTCGACGGGCAACTCGCCGCCCGAGAGGCTGCGAGCTGATGCGCCCGACGAACACCCCGGGTCGCTTCGCTCCTGCCCGCCGGCTGGCGTTCCTTCTCAGGCCCCAGTGGCTTGCCCTCTACGTCGTCGTCATCGGCTTCGCCTACCTCTGCTTCACCGTGCTCGCCCCGTGGCAGCTGGGCAAGAACACGAAGACCACCCGGGAGAACGCCCAGATCTCGGCGTCCCTGAGCGCCGAACCGGTGCCCGTGAAGACCGTGCTGCCGCGCCAGGACTCGTCGGCGAACGACGACACCTGGAAGCGGGTGACTGCGACGGGGTCCTACCTACCCCAGGGGCAGGTGCTGGCTCGGCTCCGGTCGATCGACGGCGAGCCCGCCTTCGAGGTCCTGGTGCCGTTCGCCGTTCAGGGTGGGCCGACGGTGCTCGTCGACCGCGGTTTCGTCAAACCGATCGACGGCAACAAGGTGCCCGAGATCGACCCGGTGCCGTCGGAGACGGTCACGATCACCGCACGTCTGCGGGACTCCGAGCTGCTGGCCAGCGGCAGGGAGCCGTTCCGGCAGGACGGCGCGCTGCAGGTGTACTCCATCAACACCGGGCAGATCGGCGACATCACCGGCATCCCCGTCGCGGGTTCGTACCTGCAGCTGGTCGAGGATCAGCCCGGCGGCCTCGGCGTCATACCGCTGCCACACCTCGACTCCGGCCCGTTCCTGTCCTACGGCATCCAGTGGATCGCCTTCGGCATCATCGCGCCGATCGGCGTGGGGTACTTCGTCATCGCCGAGTACAAGCAGCGCCGTAGGGAGAAGGCCGCCGCGCAGCCCGCGCCGACCGGCGCCGAGGAACCGACTCCGCTCACACCCGATCAGAAGCTCGCCGACCGGTACGGCCGACGCCGCTGAGTCCGAGGGCACCCGCCGAGCACACGGCGGCGGCGCCCACCTGCACCGCACGCGAAAGACGCACCGCACGACGCAGATCCGGCACCGACGGCGTCCGGCCGTCGCCGAGCGTGGGACGGATCTCGAGCCGGTGGGCGTACTGCGTCGGCCCGCCCAGGCGCACCCCGAGGGCACCTGCGAACGACGCCTCGGCCACACCGGCGTTCGGGCTGGGATGCCTGCGGGCGTCGCGACGCCAGGCCTCGAGCGCGGCGCCCGCCGAGCCGTCGACCGTCATGGCGCAGGCCGCCACCAGCAATCCGGACAGCCGTGCCGGCAGGTAGTTGAGCAGGTCGTCGAAACGCGCTGCGGCCCAGCCGAAGCGCTCATAGCGGGCCGATCGGTAGCCCACCATTGCGTCGAGCGTGTTGGCTGCGCGGTAGACGAGTAGTCCGGGGGCACCTGCCGCCATCCCCCACAGCAGGGGCGCCACCGCCGCGTCGGAGGTGTTCTCCGCAATCGATTCCAGCGCGGCACGCGTCAGACCGGACGCGTCGAGCGAGGCGGGATCACGTCCGCACAGGGACGGGAGCAGCGCGCGAGCGCCCGCGATGTCGGTTGCGTCCAACGGGGCGGACATCTGAGCGCCGGTGCGAGCGAGCGACGTGCCGCCCAGAGAGATGAACGTGCACAGGGCGGTCAGGCCCGCCGTCCAGGCTGGACCACGCCGGGCGGCCGCACGGTCCGCTGCGACCGTCGCGGCCAGCACCGTCCCGACGAGCAGACCCGTGTACGCGACGCCGGCACCGCGCCGGTCGGCGTACATGACACGTTCCAGACGCATTGCGGCACTGCCGAAGAGCGCGACCGGATGACCGCGGCGGGGGTCGCCGAACAACGCGTCGGCGAGACAGCCCAGTGCGAGACCGGCTGCGCGGCCACGGTACGTCGGAACGAACACATCGGCAGCGTCTCATGGTGGCGCACACGCGAAGGCAGGCGGGTCGTCGCGACCCGCCTGCCTCCAACCCCCGTGATCAGCGGTTGGCGCGCTGCTTCTTCGGCGTGTCGGACTTCGACGTCGAACCGCTCGAGGTCGAACCGCTCGAGGTCGAGTCGCTCGACGTCGACCCGCTCGTCGCGGTGGAACCCGACGTGGTGTCCGTCGTCGCACCCGAAGTGGTACCCGACGTGGTGTCCGTCGTCGCACCCGAAGTGGTGCCCGACGTGGTGCCGGTGGGCGACTCCGTGGTCGGGACGTCGGACAGGTCGGTCGACCGGGTCTGGTCGACGACACTGGTCGGCGTCGGCTCGGTCGGCGCCTCGACCGTCGGTTCGGTGGTCGGCGTGTCGACCAGCTCGACCGACCGGGTGGAGTCGAGATCCGGCGTCGGGATCGCCGTGGGCTCGCTGGGCGCGACCGCGATGGTCGGCTCGGCCAGCGTGGGCTCGGCCAGCGTGGGTTCGACGATCGTGGGTTCGACGATCGTGGGCTCGGCCAGGACGGGCTCGGCGATCACCGGTTCCACCACCGCCGGTGCTGCCGGGTCGGTGACGGTCGCGGTGGGCGCGGTGGCGGCCAACTGCTCGGTGGCAGCGGCCATCTGCGCCTCGGTCGTCGGATCCGTGGGGCCGGCGATCTCCTCCAGTGTCGCGAGATCCTCCGGCGCGGCGGTCTCGGCCTGCGGCAGGGCCAGGGCCATCTGCGCGATCTCGGGGGTGGTCTCCTCCGACTGCGCCAGCTCCTGGATGACATACGCCGCCGGCTTCCACGTGCCGTCGTCCCGAATCAGGCCGAACGTGTCCTCGGGATTCGTGCTGCCGGTGAGGTCGTCTTCGAGGGTGTACACGAAAGCCGGTCCCGTGTAGCCGATCTCGCGCCACGTGGTCAGCATGTCCTCGAGGTACGCGGCCTGCTCGGCCTCGCTCGACACGGCCGTGGGCTGTCCGTACTCACTGGCCCAAATCAGCTTGTCGCCGTCACCGTTGGCGACCATCAGGTCGTGGATGTCGTCGAGCTGATTCAGCGGCGAGTCCGGGTGGTAGCCGCCGGTCGAGAACGGCATCGTGTACTGGTACGGGTGAAATGACAGGGCGTCGAAGTAGCCCTGTGCGCCCGCGTCGTACATCTGGTCGACGAAGTCGACGGGGTTCAAGGTGAAGTTCCCGTAGGTGACCGTGGAACCGACGACGCCACCGACGACGGTCGCGTCGGGATCCGCTGCCTTGATGGACGTGTAGGCCGCCTTGAGCAGCTCGGTGTAGCCGGCCGGGTCGGGCGCCGGACCGTAGAACGGCGCCGCATTGGGTTCGTTCCAGATCTCGTAGGCGCCGACCTGCCCCGCGTAGCGCTCGGCGGCCAAGCCGGCGAATTCACCGTAGGCGGCCGGGTCGATCGGCTCGCTGTAGATGCCCGACCCGTTCTGCTGATAGGTCGGCGTCGTGGTGATGACCGCCAGGATGCCCATCCCTCGCTCGTCGGCCGCGTTGATCAGGTAGTCCGACTGTGACCAGTCGTAGTACCCCTCGACCGGGTTGATACCGGCCCACGGGATGCCGATTCGGACGGTGTTGACTCCCATCGCCTGCATCTCGTCGAGCGCGGCGTCGATCTGCTCGTAGGACTCGAAGTACAGGTCGGAATCCGCGATGCCGATGGTGGTGTTCGACTCGTCGATGGCGGCCATCTCGGCAACGTCCATCGAGACGGGCCGCAAAGTCGGAGTCATAGCGGTCGCTCCGAAGGCGGAGACGGCGACCGTCGCGGCGCCGATCACCAAGAAGCGCGCGAGACCCGGTGTGCACAGTTCGTTCTTGGTTTGCAACATGACTTGCTCCTCAATGCCTGATCCCAGTGGCCCCGTCCCCGAACGTTGCCCTCTCACGCAGATTGAGGTTCCCAGTCACCTGCGACCCTAATCACTCCAATGACTCATGACATGCCCTTGAGCTGCGCATATAGCACGATCGACCGGCATTTTTTGACCAATTTCTGACGTGGGTGCACAATTTCAGCAAAGTCATGATCGGTTCGTTCGTCCGACTAGGGAAGTTAGCTGATGGGCGATTTTGGTTTGCTCAGTTCAGAAACTGAACGATTTTGACGGTCCAGGCAAATAGGCCGTTGATCGTTAACTAGATCGTCTATTCCTTGCGATCGGTGGTGAAAAACTTTGAGAAAGCAACCGAATCGGCGTTGCCGTGCAAACCCATCAGAGGCAGCTTGGCCATGCCGGGCGTGCCTCCCCGGCCACTCGACGAGGCTCGGTGAGGCGTCGACGGATGGTTGCGCGAGCCTCCCGTGACCCCTGGGTCAGTTCACTTTCCCGACGGGTGCCGCAGCCTCAGAGGCGCTTGAGCGCCTCGCGTTTGGACAGCCCGCTGAGCCGGCCTTCCCGCGCCTCGACGAATGCCCTTACCCACTCCGGGTCGGTGCGCGCGTACTGCCGCAGCGCCCAGCCGATGGCCTTGCGGATGAAGAAGTCGGTGTCCTCGGCGTTCGAGTCGATGGCTGCCGTGAGCAGCGCCAGATCCGTCTCGTCCTTCAGGTTGAGCTGCGAGATGATCGCCGTTCGCCGCAGCCACGTGTCGGAGTCGGTCGCCCACCCGAGCACGATCGGGCGCACCTCCATAGGATGGGCGGCCAGGATCGGTCCGACCAGGTTGCCGGCGATCTCGTCCACGGTGTCCCACCACGCCCCGGTGAGGATCAGCCGCCGATAGAGGGGAATCCGGTCCGGCGTCTGATGCGCGCGGTAGAGCCGGTGTCTCGCCAGCTGGATGGCGGCGTAGCGCTCCTCTCGGTGGGTCGCCTCGGCGAACAAGCGCTCGACGGTGTCGTCGAACGCGTCGACCGACTCGATCGGATGCGCCGAGAAGATCGGTTCACAGATGCGACGGAGGTCGGGCATGCGAACGCCGTGAAACGGCATGTCGGATTTCATGTACGCCTGCATCGCCGGCGCGCGGTCGGCGTCCCCGGCAGCGGCCAGTGCGCGGCGTACCTCGTCGATCAGTTCGTGCGCGGACACGACGCTCAGGGAACGAGTCCGTGGGCACACTCCGACGTGATGGGCGGAGCCTCGTTCAGCAGCGTGCCGAGATCGAGCGACTCGTCAATGGTGCGGAGCGCGGCGACCGACGGTAGTGACAAGCGCACGTCGACGACGTAGGCGCCCTCCCCCTTCGCGTTGAGGCAACTGAGTCCGACGCGCTCCCCCGCCCCCGGGCCGAACCGTTCATCCATGCGGGCGCGGACCGCGCTCACCGGGAGCTGTCCGCCGTCGGCGTCCCGGAACAATGGGTCCAACGTCTCGCGAACTCGGGCGGTCAGCGCGACCGCATCGCCGAAGTAGGCGTCGGGTGTCACGCCCGAGCACGTGCCGTGGGCGTACCACTCGTGCAACGACAGGTGAGAGGAGTTGGCCATCGTCGACTGCAAACCGGCACGCACGCCGTCGGACAACTCGATCGGCGGCAGGTCGCCGCGCCCCTTGGAGGCGACCTCCTCGAGCCGTCGCGATACGCCGCAGTATTGGTTGTCCCGCGGCTGGGGCCACAAGCCGTGCAGGATCAAAGTCCGCTCCATGCCGACGAGTTCGCCCGAACGGCATTCCGGATCCGCGGGCTGTGCCTTGCAGAAGCTGGGACTCCAGGTCAGCACGAGCCAACTCGAGTCGGAACTGCTGTCGGAGACGAGCGTCGACCGGTTTCCGTCGAACATCAGCAAACTGCACGCGACGGCGGCAGCCACCACTGCGGTCAGGACCGCGGATATGGAGAATACGGTAACGTCGCCTCGCTGCATGCGGCACCCTTCTGAACGGAGTGGGACGAGCGTCGCCGACGCCTTTCCAACGCAGCCTCCCACAGCGTCGCGGCGCCGTTGAGCAATCACCGGCAGAAGGTTCAGCGGTCAACGCTGGAGAGGATGTTGGTGAACGACATCGATCGGTGGTTCGACAGGACCCGGCGCCGCGAGAACCGAACCGTCTCGCTCTACGCGTGCTTGCTGACCGGGCGGATGTTCGCGTACTTCCGCTACCGCCTGCGCTACCTACTCGTGGTCGACGGGACGAACTTCGCCGTCCACGTGGCCGAATTCCTGGTCATCCTCACCACACTCGGCGGTCTGGCCGCCTACACCGTCATGATCCTGCGGGTCGGCAGCCTGCTCGTCAGCGGTGCCTGGTGGGGCCTGCTCGAGATCATGCGCGAGCGAGTGCGCGGTCTCTCCGAGTCCGGAGACCGGGACGGGATCGAACGTGAAATCGGCGCGTGGCTGGTCCTGTCGGTATTCGCCGCGGCGGCGGTGACGGTGGCAGGCGCGGGGACGCTGAGCGCGCTGCTGCCGCAGGACGGCGACACGATCGGCCACGTGTACGCGTTCCTGATCGTCATCGAACTGGCCTTCAGAATGCCCGTGCGCGTACTGCATTCGGGGATGTTCGCCACCAGGCGCGTCTACCGTCCGCTGTGGACGCTGTTCGCCCCGACCGTCGTCCAACTGCTGGTCATCGGCGCGGGTGTGATGTTCTACCCGACCGCCGCGGTCGTCGTCGCCATCATCGTCTCCAACGCACTGTCCATCTGGATCACGGTCACCTTCGCGATCCGCCTCTACCGCCTCGCAGGCTTGTGGCCCAACGTCCGCGCGCCTGGCCGTCGCCGGCTTCGACTGCCGTCGATACCCGTCCGGCTCGGGTTGGAGACGACGCTGGCGGGGATCGGACTGCGACTCGACGCGGTCGTCGTCCTCGCCATCGCCGGGATCTACGGCACGACCACCCGGGCCTTCGACCTCACCGCCGGCCTCCAGACCTGGCGGGAGATCGACGCCTTCCAGTTCTTCTACCTCGCGCTGCCCCTGTTCCGTGGGGCCTACGAGGCGACGAGCGTGTTCTACTTCGACTTCGTGCGGCTGCGGCGCCTGCCCGCGTTGCGCGAGTACCGCGTCTGGTTCTTCCACCAGCTGCTGTGGGTGACCCCGGTTGTGACCCTTTACTTCTGGGGCCTGGCGGCCGCACTGGGCACGTGGGTCCTGCCCGGAATCCCGTTCTCGTTCCTGCTCGCCTTGCTTCCGCTGTTCGTCGTGCGCAGCTTCATCGGCACCTACCAGATCCGGCTGTTCGCCGAGGGCCGGTACAACAGCCTGACCGCCACCACCGTCCTCACCGCAATCCTGTTCGGGCTGGTGTGGATGGACGCCAACCCCGCCTCGGATCTGTTGGAGTTGACCGCGGCGATGATCGTCCTGCTGATCGTGCACATCAACCTGCAGCACTTCCACGACCGAGTGCCGTCACGTCCGACGCAGTTGCCGCTGGGCGACTGGATCAGAGCGCTGGCCGCGGAACCCGGTCCCGTGCGCGCCGGAACGGTCAACGTGCCCGAGTGGATCCCCGCGCGACAGCGGTCGGCAGCGGTGCGGCTGGTGCGGGAAGAGTTGCGCGACAGAGGGTGCATGGCGTTTCACTCGCCAACCTCGCTGGTCTTCTACGAGCGGGCTGCCGACGGTGACCGAGCGGGCCAACTGCACCTGGCCATGCAGGCCGTGACCGGAGGAGCCGTGAACCGCGGACGCCACTGGTCCGACTCGGCCGCTGACGGTGCTGCCGCGCTGGACCGCATCCTCGACTCGAAGTGGCTCAGGCCCGTCGACACCGTGCCCGCACCGCCGGTGAATCCGGCTCTCCTGCAACCGGAATTCCTCGCCATCTTCCCGGACGGCCTCGTCGCCGATCTCGGGACCCGTGCGGGGGCGCGCGCCATGCGTGGCCTGGATCCGGACCTGCTCGTCGCGCTGCTGCCGAAGGCGGTCCGGAGCCTCGACGAGGACGCGCTGGTGATCCTGGTGGCCGGGCGCTGGCTATCGCCCATCTTCGACCGCAACAAGGTGCGGATGGTGTTCGTACTGCCACCGGATCCCGCCCCCGAGCAGTTCCAGCTGTGGCTGCGGACGCTGAAGACGTGGCGCCTCGGTAGACGCCCCGGCGAAGGCGTCGTCCATGCCAAGTGAACCGATCGACATCGGACGACGACTGGTCGACCCAAAGACTTACGAGGACACCATCCTCCGGATCTACTCGAAGCGCAGCGAGCGCGGACTGGGCTTCAACGAGGTCTCCGACGGCGTCACCTATCTCGACGCAGCGGCGGACCGGCGGGCACTCTCGCGCGCGATCGCACGCAGCATCGCAGACGGCACTTACCGGCCGCAGCCCGTCGATCTCTGGTTCCTGGAGACCAACGGCAAGCGACGCGCCGCCCACCAGCCTGCATTCGTCGACCACGTCATCGGCTCGTCGCTGTTCAAGATCCTGACCCACAACGCCCGCTGCTACGGCCTGCCGGGCGTGTACTCCTATCTCCCTGGCCTGACCAACCTCGGCGCCATGCGCGCGTTCGCCCGGTTCGTGCGAACGCATCGAGAACGGGGCGGTCGGGCGTCGGGTCCGGTTTACGTGCTGCAGTCGGACTTCGAGAAGTACGGGGACAACCTCCCCGTCGGCCCCGGCGCGGCGCTGTGGCGCACCGTGCGCGAGGTCGCCTCACTCGGCAGCGTCAGCGGTGACATCGATTCTCGCAGCTGGGATCTCATCACCACGCTGATCCGCCCGGTGGTTCGGGACGCCGACGGAGCCGAGTTCACCCGGGTGAACGGCATCGCGATGGGGACGCCGCTGGTGCCACTGCTGGGCAATCTCGCGGTGGTCCCCATGGACAGGGCCATCTCGGACATCGACGGCATGTTCTACGTCCGCTACAACGACGACTTCATCTTGGCCCACAAGGACCTCGACGCGATCCACGAGGCCGATCGGAGGATCGACGGGCTTACCGACGGACTGGGCGTGCGTCGCAAGCTGTCCAAGGAGCTGCGCACCGCGCTGAGTGGCCACGGCAGGCCCTGCACGATCGACCCGGCCTACGTCGGGCGCGGTCGCATCGACTGTCTCGGCCTGTCGGTCACGCATGCAGGCACCGTGGCGCTCGGGCCGCATCGGTTGCGCCGCTTCATCAGACGCATCGTCACCCGCATCGACGGTGCCGCGCCCGCGTTGGCGTCGCTTCCCGTCGAGGAGCGGGCCCGCCACCTCGTCTCGGCCACCAACGTCATGCTGGACCCGGCCAGCCCCTTCTCGGTCGCCGGTCTGCCGGCGCTGCTCGACGCGACGACCGACCGGGGCGTCCTGAAGGATCTCGACTACCGCATCGCCCGCAAGATCGCACAGGCGGCGACCGGACGGGCGGGCGTACGGGGATTCCGAGAGGTGCCGCCCGCGGCGCTGTACCGCGACATGGGGTTGGTGTCGCTGACGGGCGTGCGCAACGCTCAGTGAGCCTTGCCGTGGGCCCGCCGGCCGGACTACTGTCGGCGCAGGCGCGGATCCCGCTGCGAGGCGGTTTCTTCGACAGACCACAGAGGCTGCGGCTTTCAGTCTGTCTTTTTAGGCGTTTATGCCCGCGCCGCCTACTTCTCGGTCCTGCCTCGTCGCGCGGCGACGTGAGCGGCCATGCGGATCGGGGCGTCCGCGAGGGGACGCCCCCGGTAGTTGCCTCGCCGCTCGATGATCTCGAAGTACACCTGCGAGCCGATCACCGTGGTGTAGGCGTGCAGGTACTCCCCATCGGGGCTCCTGTCGTACAGCACGTTCGACCGACGCAGCCGCTCCACGAACTCGTCGTCGAGATCGAGACGAGCCCGAAGGTCGACGTAGTAGTTCTCTGGAATGCGCAGGATCGGGGCGTCCCCGGGCAGCGCGTCCAGGGTGGCGAGGACGTCGTCGGTGAGCAACGCGATGTGCTGCGGGGTCTGCACGCCCGGGGTCCACTTGCCGCGCCGCAGCAGCGGACCGTCAAGCGCCACACCGAATCCCGAAGGTTCCGGCGCGCGGAGCAGATGGCTGCGCACCAACCCGTACGGCCCGGGATATTCGGCCACCTCCTCGGTGCGCATCCCCAACACGGAGCGGTAGAACAGAACGCTCTCGTCGTACCGGTCGAACGGCGCGGTGACCGAGACGTGATCGATCGCGGTGATGCCCACACCGGAGGCGGCGTCGGTCGGCGGCACGGGTTCGAAGTCGCGGCGCCAGTCCAGCGGGCCCTCCTCGGTCGAGACGAAGAAGATCGACACACCGTCCGGTGCCGCGACGGCGGGCAGGTCGGCCTCGCCCGGCCGCACCACGCGCGGCAGGGCGGAGACGTTGAGGCCCTCGGCCGACGCCGCGAACCCCGTGGGGTCCTCCGCGTCGAACGCGATGGCGGCCAGTGCCGAGGAGTCGTCCTCGGCGGCATCGGTCGTGACGGTCAGCAGGATCGTCGCACTCGACTGCGTCCACGCCGTGACGCGCTTGGACCGGTGCGTCGCCGACTGTCTGAATCCCAACGCCGACAACGCATGTTCTGCCGTGGTGAGGTTGGTGGGGGTGACGCTCAGTTCGACGAACGCGGCGTCGAACCGCTGCCGCGGCAGCGCGTCGTCGAGTCCGGCTTCCAGCGCACCGAGCGACCGGACCGCGTCGATGGCAGTGCGGACCGGCGAGGACTGCCGGAAGACGTCGTTGAACACTTCCAGTGACAGTGGGCCCCGGTACCCGGCGCCGAGTACCGCCGCGGTGAAGTCGACGAGATCGAACGCGCCCTCCCCCGGGAACAGGCGATAGTGCCTGCTCCACTGCAGCACGTCCATGTCCTTGTGTGGTGCGTCGGCCAGCTGGAGGAAGAAGATCTTGTCGCTGGGCACCTCGCCCAATTCGTCGATCGTCGACGAGCGCGACAAGATGTGGAAGCTGTCCAGGCACAGCCCGACCGCTGGATGGTCGGCTCGCCGGACCGCGTCCCAGGACTGCTGCCACAGATCGACCGTGCGGCCCCAGGCCAGGGCCTCGTAGGCGATTCGCATCCCACGGCGGTCGGCGAGTTCCCCCGCCGCGCGCAATTGAGTTGCCAGCTCGTCCATGTCGGCGACCGCGTCGGCCGATGCGTTCGAGCAGACCAGGATCAGGTCGACGCCGAGTTCGGTCATGACGTCGAACTTGCGGTCGAGCCGGTTGAGGTTCCGCTCGAACTGCTCGGGGTCGGTGCTGTCGAGATCCCGGAACGGTTGATACAGCACGATCTGCAGTCCGAGTTCTGCGCATCGCTCGCGGATCTGCTTGGGACTCGACGTCGACGCGACGAGGTCCGGCTCGAACAGCTCGATGCCGTCGAACCCTGCGTGGGCGGCGGCGACCAGCTTGTCGTCGAGCGTCCCGGACAGGCAGACCGTCGCGATGGTCTTGACGTGGCGATTCGTCGTGAGGGTCATCGCTCCTCCACCCGTCGGAGCGTCGGCTCCAGACGTTCCCGGAGTTCGTCGACGGAGATTCCGTAGGTCGCGATGACCCGGATGCCGTCGGCGCCGACGGCGAATGTCCCGAGTTCGGTGTACACCCTGCTGACGCACGCCAGGCCCGTCAGCGGATAGGTGCAGCGCGACACCAACTTCGGCGTTCCGTCCTTGGTGAACAGCGTCATCATCACGAAGACGTCCTTCGCCCCGATCGCCAAATCCATGGCGCCGCCGACGGCGGGGATCGCCCCCGGTGCCCCGGTGTGCCAGTTGGCGAGGTCGCCGTGCTCGGACACCTGGAAGGCGCCGAGGACGCACACGTCGAGATGTCCGCCGCGCATCATCGCGAACGAGTCGGCGTGGTGGAAGTAGGCCGCACCGGGCAGTTCGGTGACCGGGATCTTGCCCGCGTTGATCAGATCGGGGTCGATCTCGTCGCCGACGGCCTCGGGCCCCATGCCCAGCATGCCGTTCTCGGTGTGCAGGACGATTCCGCTGTCGGGGGCCAGGTAGTCGGACACCTTGGTGGGTTGGCCGATCCCGAGGTTGACGAACGACCCGGGTGGGATGTCCGCGGCGACGGCCTGGGCCATCTCGTCCCGGCCGAGTGGTCCACGGTCGAGGTTCTCGACAGTCTTCGACACGCTGAGGGTGCTGGTCACAAGGCCTCCGATACCTGGCTGGTCGCTGCGCTGAGGTCGAGGACCCGGTCGACGTAGATGGACGGCGTCACGACGACTTCCGGGTCGAGGCTGCCGGTCTCGACGACGGCGGACACCTCGACGATGGTGAGGTCGGCCGCCGTCGCCATCACGGGTCCGAAGTTCCGTGCGGTCTTGCGGTAGACGAGATTGCCCATCCGGTCACTGCGATGGGCGCCGATCAGGGCGACGTCCCCCCGGATCGGATACTCGAGGACGTAGTCGCGTCCGTCTATCGTGCGCGTCTCCTTGCCCTCGGCGAGGTCGGTGCCGTAGCCGGTCGGGCAGAAGAACGCACCGATCCCCGCACCCGCGGCCCGCATCCGTTCGGCGAGGTTGCCCTGCGGCACCACCTCCAGGTCGATCCTGCCCGCGCGGTACAACTCGTCGAAGACGTACGAATCGGCCTGCCTCGGAAAGGAACAGATGACTCGGCGCACCCGCCCGGCGGCCAGCAGCGCGGCCAGACCGGTGTCGCCGTTGCCCGCGTTGTTGCTGACGATGGTCAGGTCGGTGGCGCCGTGGGCGATCAGCGCGTCGATCAGCGCGGTGGGCATGCCGGCCATGCCAAAACCGCCGACCAGGACGGTCGACCCGTCGGCGATGCCGGCCACCGCCTCCGCCGGGTCGCCGGTGATCGACGTCATCGGGCACCGCCCTGGGCGTCGTAGTCGGACAGCACGTCGGCGGCGATCCGGAACGCGGAGTTGGCGTCCGGGACGCCACAGTAGATCGCGGTCTGCATGATCAGCTCCTTGATCTCGTCGTTGGTCAGGCCGTTTCGGCGGGCAGCGCGCAGGTGCATCGCGAACTCTTCGTGGTGGCCGCGCGCGATGAGCGCCGTCAGCGTGATCATCGAGCGGCTGCGGCAATCCAGTCCGGGTCTGGTCCAGATGCCACCCCAGGCGTACTCGGTGATCATGCGCTGGAAGTCCGCGGTCAGGTCGGTGGTGGCGGCCACCGCCCGATCGACGTGGGCGTCGCCGAGCACCTCGCGGCGTACGGCCATGCCTGCCCGGTAGACGTCGTCGACGGTGTCGGGAATGGGAGACGCCGGCAGCCCGGCGTTCTCGGCGATCAGCGCCGCAACCCGGTCGGGCGCCTCCGCCGGCGCGAGGTGACCGACGCCGTCGAGCACGACGAGTTCGCCGTCGGAGACTCCGGAGGCGATGCGCTGCAACGACTCCGGCGGCGTGGGCACGTCGTCGCGGCCCGCGATCGCGAGGACGGGGACGGTGATCTCGGGCAGCCGCCGCACGACGTCGAAGTCGGCCAGCGCGTCACACGTCTTCGCGTAGGCCTCCGGATCGGTGTGGCTCAGGCCGTCGAGCAACATGGCGGCGACGCCGGGGTGCCTCTCGGTGAAGCCTGGTGCGAACCAACGCCCGGGTGCGGCGTCCACCATCGGCCAGATGCCCTGAGCGCGTACGGTGGCTGCGCGCTGGCGCCACCCGTCGGGTGTGCCGATCACCGCGCCGGTGCACATCAGCGTGGCGGAGCTGATCCGGCGCGGCGTGTCGAGGACCAACTGGATGCCGACCGCGCCGCCCACCGAATCGCCTGCGTAGTGAAAGGTCTCGGCGCCGAGCCGGTCGGCCAGCGCGAGCACCGCGGCTGCGAGATCGGCGATGCCGAACGGGTCGCTGGGTCGTGCGCTGCGGCCGTGGCCGGGAAGGTCCCATGCGACGAGGCGGGCGTGCTCGACGAGCCGATCGGCAACCCCACCCCACAGGGTGGCGGCCGAGGTGCCCAGCGAGGGGCCCAGCAGGATCAGGGGGGCGTCGGCCGGTCCGCCGAAGTCGACGACGGCGAGTTCGGGAACGGTCACGAGGACTCCTCGAGGAAGCGGCGGGCCCGATCCAGTGTCGCCTCGACGAGTCGGTCCGCCGCACCCGTGTAGTCGGGAAGCGTTGTTCTGCCGGTCAATTCGCTCATCGTCCGCTGTTCGGCGAGCAGACCATCGGCGGCGGCGAGGTTGGCGGCGGCGCGGGCCTCGTCGACCCGGAGCCCGGAGACCAGGTCGGACATGTGAGCGGCGGCGACGACGGTGCGCCGCGCGAGCGCCCGCAGCGTGGCCCATTCCGCGTGCCAGGCGCCGTCGGAGCGTTCGTCCACGCTCGCGGCCGACGCGATGTGCAGCGTGGCACCGAACGGGCCTGCGGTGAGTGCAGCGCGGCGGATCAACACCGAGCGCACCGGATTGTGCTTGTGCGGCATGGTCGATGACCCGCCGCCACTCCCCTCCGCCAGTTCACCGACTTCGGGGCGACTGCCCGTTGCCACGTCGGCGGCAATGTGCCCCCAGGCGTCGCAGCACGTCACCAGCGCATCCCCGATCCGGGTGACCGGCGAGCGAGTGGTGTGCCACGGCGTCGTGGGCGCCAAGATCAGTTCGTCGGCCAGTGCGTCGCCGAGGGCAAGCGCTCCGTCGACCGACCCGGCCAGTTCGGTCGTGGCCGCGAGCGTGCCCACCGCCCCACCCACCTGGACGGGCAACGACATCCGCAGGTCGGCCAGCGGCTCCGCGGCGTCGAGCACGCCGTCGAGCCAGCGTGCGATCTTGGCGCCCATCGTGGCGGGCAGTGCCGCCTGGGTGAGCGTGCGCGCGAGCGCCGGTGCGCCGCGGTGCCTTTCGGCGAGGTCGGCGAGTGCGCGGATCTGCGCAGCGCACTCGACGCCGACCCTGATCAGCACGTCGCGCACGCAGATGATCAGTGCGGTGTCGAGCACGTCCTGACTCGTCAGCCCGCGGTGCAGCCACCGCGCCGCCGTCGGGTCCGAGCGGTCCCGCAGGATCGCGACGAGGGCACTGACGGGATTGCCGTCGACGTCGGCGCGACGCGCGATCTCCTCGGCGTCGCCGTCGGCGACGGACAGGTCCGCGCGGGCGTCCGCGGGGGCGATGCCTGCGTCGACGAGGCAGCCGAGCCACGCCCGTTCCACGGCGATCATCGCGGCGAGGAACGCCTCGTCGCTCATCAGGTCGCCGGCGAGGTGGTCGCCCGGCCAGAAGAGGTCGGTCACCGTTGCTGCCCGGGGTAGCGCAGGAAGACGGTCTCGCGGGGACCCTGCAGGGAGACGTCGAAGCGCAGTCCGCCCTCGTCGCGCGTGGCGATCAGGGTCTCCCGGCGCTCGGCAGGCAGCGAGGCCAGCAGCGGATCCTCGCCCAGGTGATCGCCGGGCACGTACGCGCGGGTGAACAGCCGGTTGAGCAGGCCGCGGGCGAACACGGTGACGAGGATGAAGGGCGCCGTTCCCGGGCTGGTGGGGCCGGGGATCACGGTGGAGAACGAATACCGCCCGTCGTCACCGGTGCTGGCCCGCCCCCATCCGGTGAAGGTGAAGCCGTCCCGGTGCAGGGACCCGGCGGCCCGGGGCACCGTGCCGTCGACGTCGGCCTGCCAGATCTCCAGCAGCGCATCGGGGACGGGGCGGCCGTCACCGTCGGTGACGATGCCGGAGAGCTGGACGGCGTTCGGTGAACTGGGCGGCACCAGTTCGTGGCATCGGTCGAAGGGCAGGGCGTAGCCGAAGAAGGGGCCGACGGTTTGTCCCGGCGTGGCGGTCAGCAGTGTGCTCATCGGTCCTCCTCCACGGGTGTCCGGGTCGCGCCGGTGAGCACGATGTCCCAGCGGTATCCGGTCGCCCACTCGTGGGTCGTGACGTCGTGGTCGTAGGCGGCGACCAGCCGGTCGCGTGCCTTCCGGTCGGTGATGGACTGGTAGATCGGGTCGAGCGCGAACAGCGGATCGTTCGGGAAGTACATCTGAGTGATCATTCGCTGCGTGAATTCCGTTCCGAACAGCGAGAAGTGGATGTGCGCCGGCCGCCAGGCGTTGCGGTGGTTCTTCCACGGGTACGGTCCCGGCTTGATGGTGGTGAACCGGTAGGTGCCGTCGTCGTCGGTCAGGCAACGGCCGACGCCCGTGAAGTTGGGGTCGATCGCCGCGGGATGCTGGTCGCGCTTGTGGATGTAGCGACCGCCCGCATTCGCCTGCCAGATCTCGACGAGCTGTCGCCGCACCGGCCTGCCGTCGCCGTCGACCACCCGTCCGGTCACCACCATCCGCTCGCCGATGGGCTCACCGCCGTGCTGGATGGTGAGGTCGGCTTCCAGCGGGTTGACGTCGCGCTCGGAGAAGCACGGCGTCCACAACTCCACGCCCTCCGGGTCGGCGTGGTGCAGGTCCTTGGTCGGGTGCCGCAGCAGGCTGCTGCGGTACGGCCGGTAGTCGAGGCGGGGTTGCGCCTCCTCGACGCCTGCGCGCTCGTAGTCGGCCACGATCGCCGCGATCTCCGCGCTGATGGCCTGCTGGCTGGCTATTGCGCTGTCGGAGTCGGTCTGCACGGTCTCTCCTCAGTGATCGACGAGGTTGCGCGCGGTGGTGGGCTTGTCACCCAGCTCCGCGGTTGGCACGTCCTTGGTCTCCTTGGCCGTGAGCGCGGCGGCCGAGGCGATGAGGCAGACGACGGCGGTGAAGATGCTGATGACCACCCAACCGCCTTCCTCCACGCCACCGAGTGCAGTGACGATGGCCGGGGCGAAACCCGCGACCAGGAAGCCCAGTTGGGTACCGATGGCCAAGCCGGAGAACCGGACTCGGGTGGCGAACATCTCGCCGTAGAACGACGGCCACACGGCGTTGGCGGCGGCGTAGCCGAACGAGAACGTGGCGATGGCGAGTGCGAACATCAGCACGTCGTTCCCGCCGCTCATCGACAGCAGGTAGAACGGCATCAGTGCAGCCGAGGACAGCGCGCCGTAGATGAACACCGGCTTGCGGCCGATCCGGTCGGCGAGCTTGCCGAACAGCGGTTGCGTGCCGAGGGCGACGATGTTGGCGACCACCACCAGCCACAGCGTCTCGTCGGAGTTGAGGCCCATCTTCTTGCCGTAGGCGATGGCCAGATTGGCGAAAACCGTCGACACGGCCGCGATGAAGGCGCAGAAGATGACACGGAGAACGTCACGCCAGTGGTTGCGCATCAAGGGCTTGAGCGGCATCTTGGCGATGGTGCCGCTGGCCTTGGCGTCCTCGAACTCCGGCGTCTCGTGCAGGCGGCGGCGGATGAAGTAGGCGACCACGACCACGACGGCGCTCAGCCAGAACGGAACTCGCCAGCCCCAGGAGTACAGGTCTTCGTCGGGCAGTGCGACGATCGGGATCACGACGAGCGAGGCGAGGATCAGGCCGCCCTGGGTTCCGGTCAGCGTCCACGACGTGTAGAACGAGCGCTGGCCGTCGGGCGAGTGCTCGAGGGTCAGCGAGCTGGCGCCGGCCTGTTCACCTGCGGCCGAGAAGCCCTGCAGCAGGCGGCACGTCACCAGCAAGATGGGCGCGAGCACTCCGACCATGCCGTAGGTGGGCAGGCATCCGATCGCGAATGTCGAGACACCCATGAGGATTAGGGTGAACATCAGGACGTTTCGGCGGCCGATCCTGTCACCGAAGTGGCCGATGACGAACGCGCCCACCGGCCGGGCGATGTAGGCGACGCCGAGCGTCGCGAACGACTGTGCGAGCGCGACGGTTTCGTTGCCCTCGGGGAAGAAGACCTTCGGGAAGACAAGCGCCGCAACGAAGCCGAATACGAAGAAGTCGTAGTACTCGACGGCGCTGCCCATGAAGCTGGCCAGCGCGGCCTTCTTCGGCGTCCGCTCGGGTACGGCGGCGGGGACGCCGTCGGGTGGAGTGCTGTCGATGATGCTCATGGGTTCCTCCTGCATTCTTCGTTGAATGGGTTTTGCGAGTTACGTTGCAAGCGTGCGGAAGTGGCGTGACATGCGGTCGGCGTCCGGGGTGATCCCGGTGATCAACTCGAAGGCGATGCTCGCCTGGTGCACGGCCATGTGGCCGCCGTCGAGGGTGCGACAGCCCGCAGCGCGGGCCGCGGCGAGCAGCTCGGTGTTCAGCGGCCGATAGACGATGTCGGCCACCCAGAGGTCGGGCCGCAGCAGCGCGGCGTCGAACGGCATGCCCGGGTGATCCGCCATGCCCGTGGGCGTGCAGTGCACGACACCGTCGGCCAGCGGCACCAGGATCGACAACTTGTCGAAGGCCGACGCGTCGACGCGAGAGTCACGGTGCCGCGCTGCGAGATCGCCGGCCAGTGCAGTGGCACGGTCGACGTCGAGGTCGACGATGGTGAGGTATTCGGTGCCCAGGTCGAGGAGGGCATGCCCAACGGCTGCGCCTGCTCCCCCGGCTCCGAGCAGCACCACGCTGCGGGTGGCCGCGCCGGGCAGCCCCTCGGCGAACCCCGTGCGGAAACCCGGTGCGTCTGTGTTGTAGCCGACTGCGCCACCGTCCTCGTCCCCGGGTCGCTTTGCTCCTGCCCGCCGGCCCCCGAAGACCACCGTGTTCACCGCGCCGAGGGCGGCCGCCTCGTCGTCCAGCGCGTCGAGGTGCGGGATCACGGACTGCTTGCACGGATGCGTGACGTTGAGTGCGTCGAATCCGAGCGTGCGCGCCCACGTCAGGATGTCCCCGATTCGGTCGGGCGCGAGGCCGACGGCGTTGAGGTCGATCGTGCGGTAGACGTAGTCGAGCCCATTGGCTCGGCCTTCGGCCATGTGCAGCGCCGGAGTCAGGGACGGACCGACGCCTTGTCCGACGAGACCGACCAGGTACGGGCTGGGAGCCACGCGGCACCGCCTCTCAATGTACTAACTAGTTCGTTAGTAATCGAGTACAGCACTGTGGCCTGGGTCTCGTCAAGCAATTGTGTGTGAGCCGGATCGCCCGTCAGGAGGCGGTGAGCCAGCCGACGACGACGTCGCCGATCATTCTGCGCAGATGAGCCCGGCGCCGGGAGTCGGTGAAGTCCACGTCGAACAGGAACCCGAACGTGTAGCGGTTCGCGACCTGGAACACGCAGTACGAGCTGATCAGCAGGTGGACGTCGAGCGCCTCGACGTCGTCGCGGAACACACCCTGGGCGTGGCCGCGCGCGAGGATCTCGTCCAGTAGCGAGGTGGCCGGCTGGCCGAGGCTACGCAGGGATTCGATGCGCCCGATGTACTCGCCGCGGTGAATGTTCTCGATGGCCACCAGGCGGATGAAGGCCTGGTGGTCGAGATGGTGATCGAAGGTCAGCTCTGCCAGCTTGCGCATCGCGACCACCGGATCGACGTGGTCGACCTGGAGCCGCTGCTCGGCCTCACGAATGCCGCGGTAGGCGTGCTCGAGAACGGCCATGTACAGGCCTTCCTTGCCGCCGAAGTAGTAGTAGATCATCCGCTTGGTCGTGCGGGTGCGTTCGGCGATCTCGTCGACCCGGGCGCCCGAGAAACCCGACTCGGCGAAGACCTCGGTGGCAACGGCAAGCAGATCCGCGCGGGTGCGCTCGGCATCGCGCTGCAGCTCGGGGCGGGGCTCGCCAGTCACCCCGTGAGCTTACTGGCGGCCTGACACGGCTCGACCCGAGCACGTCGTGAGGCCGCGGTCTGCTCGCCTGAGACGAGGGCCAATCGGGTCACCGCGACTACCTCGTACCCGGCGACGGCCTCAACCGCCTCAAGCCAATTCGCCGCCAGTGCTCTGATTTCGGCGTGAGTCGTGCGCTTGCCGCCGTGATTGCCCGAGAGATGCTGCGGCGCAACCGGACCGCGCGTCCGGTGGAGAGACACCGGCAGAGGCGATGCATCGGCCAGACTTCTGTAGTACGGGATCCACTGCCGCTGTGCGTCCAGCAAGAACTCGGGCTCGTGATTGGCAATTACGTCGATTTCGAGGGCGCAAACTGAATGACTGACCGCCCGCGCCACTCCCATCCGCGGCGAGGGAAAGCAGAGGCTCATGACGAGCCGTGAAGACCATGACGCTGGTGCCATCGAGCGCGGCGTCTACAGCTCGCTGTCGTTTCAGCTCTGCACTCACAAGAAGGGCGGGGCTGCGCTCAACCTGTTCAGTCGCGTACCGCAGACCTTCGACATGCATACGGAAACCATCGGCGCCATGCTCGCGACGCAGGCGGCTATCGCGATCATCGCCAGCGACCGCCATACGCAGTTCGAGTCGGCGTTGGCCAGCCGCGATCTCATTGGTCAGGCCAAGGGAATAATCATGGAGCGCTTCAAGATCGACGCGGTGGCGGCCTTCGAAATGCTGCGCAAACTGTCGCAGACCAGCAACGAAAAGCTCACTAGCATCGCCCAACGCGTCGTGGAGACCCTCTGACGGGTTTAAGGGTTTGCTGTTTGGCAGCCCACTAGCAGGGGTAGGCAAACTAAGTAACGACCCGAGATCGCTTCAAACCGGGGGTATGAATAGTGCAGCTAACCGAGGTAGCTCACCGTGAGAAGTTGCTGAGTGACATTTCGTCAGCTGGACAGCGCTTGCGCAATTCCAAACGGTCGCGCGACCGGGCGATCATCGCGATTGCCGAAGCTCACTTGCAGTTGGCCGTCGACCGCGCCCGAAGACGCGGTATCCAATGGGGCGAGATCGGCGAGATACTCGGCATCGCACGCGGTTGCGCCTATCAACGCTACCGAAGGCCGCTGTAAACGCGGGCCGCGAGCGATCGGGCGACGGAGCTTGAGCCGCAATCATGCTGGTGGGCGCGGAGGGTTTCGAACCCCCGACCGCTGGTGTGTAAATGCCTTTGACCAGCGTTTATTGCATTTCACCGTGTTCACTCTGTGCCTATATGTCCAGGTCAGCAGGTTGCGACTGTCTCGCCCTGTCTCCACCATCTCGCGCGTTTCTGCGGGTCTTGGCACACTCTTGGCACAGCGGGGGTTTTGCATTCTTTCCGCGAGGGAACAGCCAGCGGTCATTTCTAGCCACCGCTGCCACCAGATTAAGTGGACCGGAACCAACGCGGCGCTAATTCCGGCGCTCCTAACGATCGCCCGCTGCCGCGCCTCTTGGCTACGCCCGCCGCCGTGACCGCCCGGGTGAAGAGACCGGCTCGGCCGCCGTTGCAGGGTTCCATGAGGCGCCACGTCTACGACGGGTAGTAAACGGTACCGCCGGTTCGGGTATGTTGCTGTACCAAGTACGGGGCAGTCCGTAGTTTGCCCCGGATTCTTCATTGCCAGTGCCCCGTCGCCTTGAATGGAACTGGAGGGAAACAGTGCTCATCACCGACGTCGCCTGTCGGCGCTTGAACGGCGCGCTGCCGCCAAACGGCCGGCAGGCGGTGATTGTGTGACGCTGTCGTCTTCTTCCTACCTGGCCACCGATGTCGGGCTGTGGATGTCGCTCCCCGCGTTCGGGCCGGCCCTCGCTGTAGTGGCGGTGGTGTTCGTCGTCATCCGTCGCGACCGTCGTCGCCACCCCGAGGTCCCCGAAACGACTGAGAATGAGCCGCCACACGACGGAAGGACCGAGAATTGATGGTCACCGTGAAGTGCCCGACGCGCGCCGTGCCGGCCGTCCTGATGCTCCTGGTCGTCGGTTGCGGGTCCACGTCGACGACAACGCAGTCGCAGTCGTCGAGCCCGTCGGCGGAAAGCACGGCCTCGAGTTCGGCTGGTGGACCGTCGTCGAGTGAGCCGGCGCCGCCGACACCGGCAAACGCCGACCGCACGACGGTCGACATCACCATCGCCAACGGCGCGGTGACTCCGACCAATGGCCAGGCCACCGCATCTGTCGGCAAGCCCATCGTCTTGCAGGTCGCCAGCGACACCGCAGATCAACTGCACGTGCACTCTGTGCCCGAGCACACGTTCTCGATCAAGCCGCGTCCCGATCAAAGCTTCGAGTTCACCGTAGACGTGCCGGGCCAGGTCGACGTCGAGTTACACGATCTGAACCGGACCGTCGTGACGATCCAAGTCCGCCCGTGACACCGACGGGTCTCACCTTCGTCGCCCACGGCGTTGGCGGTTCTACCGACCTTCCCGTGCCGCTGTCGTTCGCTTTGATCGGAGCTGCTTGGGCTCTCACGGCGACGTTTGCGATCGTTGCACTGGCGTGGAAGAAGCCGCGCTTCGATCCGGATATGCCCGGGCGGGACCTGCCGGCGTGGGTTTCCCGAGCGGTGGACTCCCCGATAACCCGTTGGGCCGCTGCGCTTATGGCGTTGGTGCTAGCCGTGTGGGTGGCCGTCGCTGCCGTATGGGGTCCGCCGGGAAGCGACAATGCCCTACCAGGTGCGTTCTACGTCTTGCTGTGGGTGGGCTTGGTCGCCGTGTCCGTCGTCGTCGGACCGGTGTGGCGGCTGCTGTCGCCGTTGCGGACGGTCTACAGATTGGCGAGTCTTCGACGCCGCGAGACCACAGAGGGATCGGTGCGTCCCTACCCACCCAAGTGGGGGTACTGGCCAGCCGCGGTAGGCCTGTTCGCGTTCGTGTGGCTGGAACTGGCGAGCCCGGATCCCGGATCGTTGACAGCCATCAAGACGTGGCTGGTCGTCTACGCGGTGGTGATGCTGGCCGGCGCCTTCGTCTTTGGATCGCGGTGGTTCGCCCGGGCCGACCCGTTCGAGGTGTATGGCATGGCGGTCTCTCGGTTGGCGCCGGTCCGGCGAAGCTCGCAGTCAGGTCGTGTCGAGTTCGTCAATCCGCTCAATCACCTCCCGTCGCTGCCGGTGCGGCCGGGGATGGTCGCCGTTCTCGCGGTGCTGCTGGGATCGACTGCGTTCGACAGCTTCTCCGCGGCCCCGGCGTTCAGGAACTTCGTCGATCGGCATGCGATGTCGGTGCCGGTGGTGGACGAAGCCTGGGGCGCGACGCTGATGCGTTCGGCCGGGCTGCTCCTCTTCGCCTCGGTGGTCGGGCTGACCTTCTGGGCAGCGGCTCGAGCGACAGGAGGCGTGGACGCGGAGCTGCGGCGAGAGCTGCCCGGCCGGCTTGCGCACTCGCTGATCCCGATCGTCGTGGGCTACATCTTCGCCCACTACCTGTCGTATCTGGTTGAGCGTGGGCAGGAGACCCTCGTTCGGCTGGCCGACCCACTGGGACGCGGATGGCATCTGTTGGGGTTGGACGCCGGTGACGTTCAGTACGTGCTGTCGCAGCACCCGTCGGTGTTGTGGTCGATCAAGGTGTCGTGTGTGGTCATCGGACACATCGTCGCGGTCATCGCCGCCCACGATCGTGCCCTGCACCTGCTGCCGCGACGGCATCAGATCACGGGGCAGCTGGCGATGATGCTGACGATGGTGGGCTACACGTTCGCAGGTCTGTACCTCTTGTTCGGCGGATAGCGCAATATGTTGAGCGCGATGAGTTTTTGCTCAACCGCCGCGTGACAGGTGCGTGCGTGTCGGCCGGCCAGCACGAAGCAGTGCGAAGGCGACCAAGATGAGGCCGCCAGTGCCCCCGCCAGGACCCACTACGCCGGGTTCACTCCCGCGGATTGGTCCTCTGCGGGTATGTGTGTCGTCGTAGCTGTGCGTGGTGGGCCGTGCGGTCGGTCGGGGACACCGACGGAATGGACGCAGGGGTGGCCACGGCCGGCGCCGCTGCTTGGACACGCCTCAGGCACGCGGGGTACTAACCCGCCACATCGCTGTTGTGCTCAGTCGTTGGGAGAATGTCCTGTCCTGCCACTCTACGAAGTACATCCGTAGGTGCAGTTCGGCGGATAGCCACATTCGCTCGGCGCTCACGTAGGGGCTTTCTGCTTCAGCGTTCGCTTTAACAAAGTATAGACACATGCGCATGTCACTATGTATTGTGGCGTGATGACGAGACGGCGGGACGGTGACCACGTGGAAGTCCCAACAATGGAACCGTCTTTCGGCCATGCCGATACCAGGGCGGCCATCGTGTTCGTCGACATGTCGGGTTACACGGCGCTCACCGAGGCCCACGGCGATCACGTCGCCGCCCAGTTCGCCGTCGACTTCGCCGACATGGCCACCGCAGCGCTGGGGATCGACGACGAACTGATCAAGACCATGGGCGATGCCGTCATGGTGGCCAGCGCAGACGCACCCGCCGCGTTGGCCTTCCTGCGCCGGTTGGGCGCAGCCGTTGGGCGCGCCGACGGCTTCCCGATGCTTCGCGCCGGGGTCAGTGCGGGGCCGGTGGTGAAACGGGGCGGCGATGTCTACGGGACGACCGTGAACGCCGCCGCGCGGTTGGCCGCGCTCGCTTTGCCCGGCCAGGTCGTCGTATGTCGCGACGTCGCCGCATTTGCGCGCGAGGTCGAGTTGCCCATTGAGGCGCTCGGACTGGTGAGCATCAGGAACATGGCCGAACCGATGGAGCTCTTCGCGGTCGATACCGCCGGGGGTCACCAGCAGCACGTGGACCCGGTGTGCCGGATGCACGTCAATGCCACGTCCGCCGCAGCCACCCTGAGCCGTGACGGACGAATCTACCGCTTCTGCTCGAGGGCCTGCGCCGACCGGTTCGACCCGCGGGCCCAAGATGCAACGGAGTCATCGAATACGCAGTGATCATCCAAAAGCTTTGATTCACAACGGGTACGACACGAGTTGAGGAGGCCGCAATGGCAACGGCAGCATTGGTGCTCTATGGAGTGTTCATCGTCTCGGGGTTCGGATGGCGAAGCTACCGGCAGTGGCGCCGCACCGGATCCACGGGCATGCGTGGCTTCCACGGTCGGCCCGGATCGCTGGAGTGGATCGCCGGTGCGGGCTTCGTGGTGGCAATCGTGTTGGGGGCCGTCGCGCCGATCTTGCAACTTGCCGGCTCACTGTCGCCGGTGGCCGCGGTCGACCACCCTGCGATCGCTGCGCTCGGGACGTTGGCTGCGGTGGTGGGTATCGCGGGGACACTTTGGGCGCAAGAGTCGATGGGCGACTCGTGGCGGATCGGTGTCGACGACGGTGAGGTCACCCGGCTCGTCGACAGTGGGGTGTTTGGGTGGGTGCGCAATCCCATCTTCACCGCCATGTTGGTTTTCGGCGCCGGTGTGGCACTGATGGCCCCAAATCCGTTGGCAATTACCGGGTTCGTGCTCTTGGTGGTGTCGATCGAGCTGCAGGTGCGTGTCGTGGAGGAACCGTATTTGCGTCGCACGCACGGAGAGCGCTACCGCGAGTACGCCAGCCGGGTGGGACGTTTCATTCCGCGCATCGGACAAACGTACAGGGTTTCCTGAATACAGATCGCGCTGTATTGTCAGGTTCATGGAGACACTCGTTCGACGTGACGCTCTGGTGCGGTTCGGCTACGCCTTGTCCGATCCGACGCGCACGCAAATCCTGTTGACCCTGCGGGATGGGGCTCAATATCCGTCTGACCTCGCCGACGACATCGGTGTGTCGCGCCAGATCGTGTCGAACCATTTGGCGTGCCTTCGTGGGTGCGGCTTGGTGGTCGCGGTTCCGGAGGGTCGGCGGGCGCGATACGAACTCGCCGACCCACGCATCGGCCACGCCCTCGACGATCTGACCGGCCTGGTCCTGGCAGTGGACCCCGCTTGCTGCGCTGCGAGCGACGATGACGGGTGCTGCTGATGAGTGACCTCGGACTTCCCTCTGCAAGGCCGGCCGTTTCGGACGAACGCCGCCAGCTGCTGTCCCGCCGCATCCGGTGGTTCGTCGCCGCCACCATCAGCTACAACGTCGTCGAGGCGACAATCGCTCTGACGGAGGGCGCGCGCGTGTCCTCCACGGCGCTGGTGGGCTTCGGCCTCGACTCCGTCATCGAAGTCTCCTCGGCGGCCGCGGTGGCATGGCAGTTCGCCGGCAAGGACCCGGAGTCACGCGAGAAGGCGGCGCTGCGGGTCATTGCGTTCTCCTTCTTCGCCCTCGCCGCCTACGTCACCGTGGACGCGGTTCGAGCGCTGTTCGGTTTCGGCGAAGCTCGCCATTCGACGATCGGGATCGTCCTGGCGGCCGTCAGCCTGGCCATCATGCCCGTCTTGTCCTGGGCACAGCGCCGCGCTGGGCGGGAACTGGGATCGCTGTCTCGGCTGTCGCCGATTCCAAGCAAACGCTGCTGTGCACGTATTTGTCCGGGGTGCTTCTGGTCGGACTGCTGCTCAACAGCGTGCTCGGATGGTCCTGGGCCGACCCGATCGCCGCGCTGGTCATCGCGGGAGTTGCAGTGCGGGAAGGCTTGGAAGCGTGGCGAGGTCGAACCTGCTGCCCCGCGCCGATGATGGCCACGACTAAGGCCGCCTCGACGCACGATTGCGATTGCTGCGAGGACTGATGGAGGGCGCACGTCTCGAACTCCATACTCGCGATTTGTACCGCCGGGAGATGGCCGCCGCGAAGACCGCGTCGACTGCGGACCAACGGTGGAGGCATCTAGAGCGGGCCCACATAGTGTCGCAACCAGATCCGTGGCTACACACGTGTAATCACGCGGCGATGCTGGTGATGGCGCTGCGCGAGCGGAACCGCCGCGAGGCACTTGGCCAGGTGGTCAGGCTGATCGTCGCCGCGCCAGGTTCGATTAGTGGTCGCTACCCACCCGGAAACACCGGTCGGGTCGATGCCGGCTTGATGACTGCAATGCCCATTCCCAGCGACCTCGCCGCGCAGTTGTCGCCGTGAGCGACAGCATTCAACGCTGATTGTTCGTCCGCGGCGTGACGCCCATGAAGTCCGACCTCACGACTCGAGGTGGTACACCTATCTACGTAGCAAGGACGTAGATGGCGCTGAGGCAGGCGGCACCCCGCGAACGAGCGGACGTTCACGCAATCGAAAAGGGGCTCATAAGCTATGCATTCACGACTGTGGGCGGTGCTCGCGTGCCTGTGTGCGCTGCTCTCCGGTCTGGTCCTTGCGCCACCGACCGCCGCGGCCTGCGGGATCAATGACGTCGGGTGTGATTTGCGCGAGCGCATCGCCGAGGCCGAACGCTATGTGGCGACCCGGCCCGGCACGATCGGCTTCGTGCTCCGCGACCGCGTGACCGGGGCCAAGTACCGCAATGCCCATGCCGGCACCCCGATCTGGACGGCCTCGACGATCAAGCTGGCGATGGTCGCCGACCTGCTGACCCGCGAGCGGGCAGGATCTATTCGGCTCGGCGATGCCGACCTGCGCTTGATGGTCGCCATGCTGCGAACATCCGACAACGAGGCAGCCGACTCCTTGTGGTCGCGATACGGCGGAACCGATGGCGCGTTCAATGCCAACCTCGCGCGCTACGGCATGCCCAACGTCCGCCCCCAGTCCGGATTCGGCGACGTGTACCCCTGCTGGGGATTTCAGAAGGGCACCGCTGACGACTTCGACGGCCTGATGAATTACGTGCTGACCGGCCTCACGCCAGCGGACGCGACCGCCGTGTCGGCCGAAATGCAGCGTGTCGACGGCCAGCAGCAGTGGGGAGTATGGGGCGCCGGTGCCTCGATGGCACCGGGGAACAAGAACGGGTGGTCACAGGAGCAGGGCGGATGGGTCGTCAACACCGTGGGCTTCGCGGGCCCGCAGCAGCGCTACACACTGGCCATCATGAATGCACTCGGCGACGAGGGCGGCTACGACGACGGCGTGGCCACCACCACAACGCTCAGCCGCATCCTGCTGGCACCGAGATAGCGGCATCGTGACCACGAATCAGACACGCTGTACGAGAGGAGGTCGGCAACTGTGAACACCGTTGCACGAACGATAGTGGCGCTCCTTGCCGCTTTGGTGGGACTGACGTGCGCAGCCGGTAACGCCGCCGCGCACACCGCGTTGATCGGCTCGGACCCTGCCGCAGGTGCGACGACCGAGTCTGCGCCTGCGGCCGTCACCTTGACCTTCACCGAAGACATCAACACGGCCTTCGCCACTGTCGTCATCGGCGGCAGCGATGATCGCAACTGGGCCGATGGCCCCGCGCAGGTGACCGGTCGCCTAGTGCGTGCCGCCGTGAGCCCCGACCTACCCGGCGCCGGCGACTACACCGTCGGCTACCGCGTGGTGTCCAAAGACGGCCACCCCGTGTCGGGATCCTTCACCTTCACCGTCGCCCCAACCCCCGGGGCCGCCGCACCCCCGACCAGCCCATCGCCAACGAGCACCGCGGCCTCGCCCACGACCACCGCGCCCACCGCCAGCGGCCCACTCGGCTCGGACACCAAGACCTCCGTCCTCACCGCGGCGGTGATAGGTCTGACCTTGGGAGGGCTCATCGCGTTCTGGCAATCTCGGCGACACCGACGCAACAACATCCCGAACGATGAGCCACCCTCACCGGAATAGCTCCGCGGGCGACAGCGGCGCCCCGCCGCGCTGGGGTGGTGCGGCACTCCTGCGGCCGGGAGTGCTCGCGTTCGCCGGGTCTATCGGCTCCACCGACACCCACGCCCACCACGCCGTGCAAGTCACCACCACTGCAACGCCATTGACGGTCATCGATGGGGACGGGGTGGCACACACAGGTACGAAGGTCGTGGTGCCCGCCGACACCACCCACGCACATTGCGGCCGGTGCGTCTCTCACCCCAACAACATTAATTCCCGGCGCAACACTCCTCGATCGGCCTTGCGCTGCAGAGCCACTCAATTCCTGGCTTGACCTTCGAGTCGGCTTGAAGGTTTACCGTCGGGATATGATCACGATGCGGATCTCGGAGCTGTCTCGCCGGAGCGGGGTGCCCGCTTCCACGCTGCGGTACTACGGTCAACTCGGCCTGCTTCCGGCAGAGCGGACCGCGGCTGGTTACCGCGTCTACGACGAGAGAGCCCGTGAGCGGCTGATGTTCATCGAGGCAGCCAAACGGTTGCGGCTGTCATTGCCGGCCATTGCCGATCTGCTCACGGTCTGGCAGTCCGATGCCTGCCGCGCCGTGAAACAGCAGTTACGGCCGCTGCTCCGTGAGCGGCTCGCGGAAACCAACGCCACCATCACTGAACTGGAGTCACTGCGGGACCAATTGGCGGACGCGCAATTTCGTCTCGACGAGCTGCCCGACCGTGACCACCGCTGCGACCCGAACTGCGCGTTCCTGCTCGATCAGCACAAACCCGCCACTGTGCTGCCGCTTGTCGACATCCCGACGCCGACGTCCTGTTCTCTCGGCGGCCAAGAGTATCGCGACCGGCTCGCGACTTGGCACGAGATGCTGGCCGACACGCGCGTAACCCCGACGGCCGACGGATTCGTTGCGACTCTTGCCCTCGCCCAATCCGCCGCGCTGACCGATGTAATCGTCGCCGAGCAGTCATGCTGCTCATTTCTGCAGTTCACCGTCAAGTGAGCACGCACATCGAACTGTCCGTCGCCGGCCCCGCGGACGCCCAGTCGCTGATCGCCGATCTGTCCGGCGTCGCCACCAAGGAGTCACTCTCTTGATGGTCGTCAAATCAGTTGCGCTGTTCGTCGTTGCGGCCCTCTTCGAGATCGGCGGCGCCTGGCTGGTGTGGCAGGGCGTGCGCGAACATCGCGGCTGGATCTGGGTCGGCCTTGGTGTCATCGCGCTCGGCGCGTACGGGTTCGTCGCCACCCTGCAACCCGACGCCCACTTTGGCCGCATATTGGCCGCGTACGGCGGGGTGTTCGTCGCCGGCTCCCTGCTTTGGGGCATGGCCCTGGATGGGTTTCGACCCGACCGGTGGGACGTCACGGGCGCTATCGTCTGCCTGCTCGGGGTCGCCGTCATCATGTACGCCCCTCGCGGCGTCTGATGGAAACTAGCGCGGTACCAGTCAGCGCCGATGGGTCAGCTGAATGCCTTCGCCCGGAGCTGGCGGGCCCAGGTCTGGGTGGCCATTTGCGTCGCGTCCCAGGGCGATCCCAGCGGTGGGGTGTAGGACAGGTCCAGCTCGGAGAAGCCCTCGACGCTCATCTCGTGGAACAGGGCGGCGGCGTAGGTGTCGACCCGTTTGGAGACCTCCGCGCTGCGGTGTCCGACGAGCTGGGCGCCCAGCAGCCGGCCGGTGCGTTCGTCGCCGGTGATCCGGATGTGGATGGGGGTGGCGCCCGGGTAGTAGGCCTTGTGGTCATCCGGTGTGGCCGCGGTGGTGACCGGTGTCCAGCCGCGGTCTGCGGTGAGTACTTCGTGGTCGCGCACTCCGGTGCGGGCGGCCACGAGGTCGAAGACCTTGACGACCTGGGTGCCGAGGCTGCCTGCGAAGCGGGCGTTTCCGCCGAGTGCGTTCTCCCCGGCGACGCGGCCCTGCTTATGCGCAGTGGTACCCAGCGGCAACCACGTCACGCCGAGCAGGCGGTGATGGGTGTGCACGCAGTCCCCGGCGGCGAACACATCCGGCAGATTTGTGCGCATCGTCTCATCGACGGCCATCGCTCCCTTCATCCCGAGTTCGGCGCCGGCATCGGCGGCCAGCTCCGCGTCCGGTCGCACCCCGACCACGACGAGCACGAAATCGACAGTCTGCTGCAGAGTTTCACCGCCACGGATCGCGGACACCGTGAGCGCGCCGGTACTGCTGCGGGTGACGGCGGAGACAGTGGTGTTGGTGAGGACCTGTACGCCGTGGCGTTTCAGTTCGTCGTGGATGAGGGCGCCGAGTTCTGGGTCGACGGTCGGCAGCACTTCGGGCAGCGCTTCGATCTGGGTGACGGCGATACCGCGGGTGGTAAGGCCTTCGGCCATCTCCAAGCCGATATACCCGGCGCCGATGATGACCGCAGTCTTGGGGTCGCGCTGTTGCAGGGAGTCCATGACGGCGAAGGTGTCGCCCATCGAATGCAGCAGGTGCACACCATCTTCGGGGCCGAGGGCGTCGGGTCCGGTGAGGCCGTCGATCGGCGGGCGGGCGCTGACCGCGCCGGTGCCCACGATCAGGGCGTCATAGGACAATTCAGTGGGCGCCCCGGTGGGGTCGAGGACGTCGAGGGTGTGCTCGGCGACGTTGATGGCGGTGGCGCGGGCATCGGTGAGCACTCGCATGCCGGTGGCGGCCAGGTCGTCGGCGGTGCGGTGGGCGAGGTTGGTCCAGTGCCTGACCTCCCCGGAGACGTAGTAGGGGATGCCGCAGATGGAGAAGTTGGGGTAGGCGTCGGCGACGACCACGGTGACCTCGGTGCTGGGGTCGAGTTCACGGATGCGCAGAGCAGCGCTGATTCCGGCGTCACTGCCGCCGATGGCGACTATATGGCGTGCGGGCATGACGAAGTCTCCTCGGTGTATCGAGCGGGAAGGGCGTGCTGCAGCGCTGCAGCGTGAAAGTCAGCGGGGTAGGTAGGTGTCAGGCAGTGGCGTCGGTGAGCGTGGTGTGCAGGCGTTGCACGCGGGCGGTGATGTCGTCTCGGACCAGGCGCATGCGTTCGAGGCCGTCGATCCCGCGCTCAGAGGGTTCGTCGGTGTCCCAGTTCTCCACCCGCGTTCCGGGCAACGCATCGAGCTGCGCTTCCCGGCCCAGGGTGACCACCAGATCGACGTCGCGGGCCAGTTCCAGATCGATCAGCTTGGGTTGCTCACCGGTGATGTCGAAACCCACTTCCAGCAGCGCCTGGGCTGACAGATCATTGATTGCGCCACCGGGTCTGGTGCTGGCCGAATGCCCGTTCACGGTGTCACCGGCGAGCTGGCGCATGAGCCCGGCGGCCATCTGTGACTTGCCGCCGTTCTTGACGCAGACGAATAGCACCGACGGTGTCGACGGGTCGGTCATGGGGTTCCTGCTCAGTTCTGCCGGGCTGTGACGTGGAGTTCGGCCAACAGTCGGCGGACGCGCTCTTCGATGTCATCTCGGATCGGGCGAACCGCGTCGACGTCCTGACCCTTGGGATCGGGCAGGTCCCAGTTCTCGTAGCGCTTGCCGGGGAAGATCGGGCAGGCGTCCCCGCAGCCCATGGTGATCACCACGTCGGCGGCCTGAACGATTTCGTCGGTCCAGGGCTTGGGGAATTCACCGGTGATGTCGATGCCGACCTCGGACATCGCCGCCACAGCGGAGGGGTTGATGCGGTCACCGGGCTCGGAGCCACCCGACCAGGCCACCGCGTCGTCACCGGCGAAGTGGGTGAAGAAGCCCAGCGCCATTTGGGAACGACCGGCGTTGTGGGTGCACAGGAACAGCACCGTGGGCTTTCCGTCGGTGATCTTGCCTTCGACTCGGGCCAAGGCGTGCAGGCGTTGGCGCGCGAATCGTTCGGCCAGCAGGGGCAGGAAGTTGGAAACGGTGGCGCGCCCGGCGAACTGGTCGTAGGAAGTGTGCAGGAACTGTTCGATCGTCTCGACGCCGAAACTGTCTGCGAAGTCGCGCTCCAGGCGGGTGGCCGCGGTCTTCAGGGCGTGTTGTTGATCTATGGAAAGGTCGCGGTGGGGGCGCAGGGCAGATGGGCTGTCGTTCATGGTCAGGACTCCTTCGTCGCGGATGGCCGGTCGGCTGCTGACGCCGGCACAGAGGTGTGGTCGGCGAAGCGGCGGCGCAGCGCCAGCGAGACGTAGACCAGGGCGACCAGCACGGGCACCTCGATCAGTGGGCCGACGACACCCGCGAGCGCCTGGCCCGAAGTAGCTCCGTAAGTTGCGATGGCGACGGCGATGGCCAATTCGAAGTTGTTGCCCGCAGCAGTGAAGGCAAGCGTGGTGGTGCGCTCATACCCCAGCCCGATGACCGCACCGAGCAAGTAGCCGCCGCCCCACATGATTGCGAAGTACACCAGCAGCGGTAGCGCGATGCGGACGACGTCGAGGGGTCTGCTGGTGATCTGATCTCCCTGCAGCGCAAAGAGAATGACGATGGTGAACAGCAGCCCGTAGAGCGCCCACGGGCCGATCCGGGGCAGGAACTTCGATTCGTACCAGTCGCGGCCCTTGGCCTTCTCGCCGAGCCGGCGCGACAGATAGCCCGCCAGCAGCGGGATGCCCAGGAAGATGAGCACCGATTTGGCGATCTGCCACGGCGAGGTGTCGATGGTGGTCTGCTCCAGGCCGAGCCAGCCGGGCAGGACCGACAGGTAGAACCACCCCAGGACGGCGAACATGACGACCTGGAAGATCGAGTTCAGCGCGACCAGCACCGCGGCGGCCTCACGATCGCCGCAGGCCAGGTCGTTCCAGATGATGACCATGGCGATACAGCGGGCCAGGCCCACGATGATCAGCCCGGTACGGTATTCGGGCAGGTCGGGCAGCATCAGCCACGCCAGCGCGAACATCAACGCCGGCCCGAACACCCAGTTCAAGAACAGAGAACTCAGCAGGAGCTTGCGGTCCCCGGTCACGGTGTCGAGGCGGTCGTAGCGGACCTTGGCCAACACCGGGTACATCATGATCAGCAAGCCAAGGGCGATCGGCAACGAGATGCCGTCGATCTGTACGCCGTCGAGCGCCGCGTTCATGCCCGGCACCCATCGTCCGAGCAGCAGCCCGGCGGCCATCGCGATACCGATCCACACCGGCAGGAACCGGTCGAGGGTGGACAGCTTGCCCACCACCGGCGTCGAGGAAGTCGCCACGGTGTCCGTCATGCCGTCACCCCTGCCAGCGCGGGACTGTCGAGATCCAGCAGCGCCGCGATCTCGCGCAACGCCTCCGGGACGACGGCGTAGTACACCCACGATGCCCGGCGCTCAGAGGTCAACAGGCCGGCGGCGCGCAGCACCTTGAGGTGATGCGACACCGTGGGCTGCGAAACGTCGATACCGCCGGAGATGTCGCAGACGCACGCCTCGCCGCCGGAATGGCTGGCGATCGCGCTGAAGAGCCGCAACCGCACCGGGTCGGCCAGTGCCTTCAGCTTCGTCGCCATCTCGGCGGCGGCCAGTTCAGTCAGTGGCTCGCGCAGCAGTGGCGGCGTGGCACAGCAGCGGTCCGCCCCCGCACTCTCCGGAATCGACATGCATCGATATTGACAGTGATCGAATCAACGCGCAAACGAACAGACGATGAATTTTCGAGCTGAAAGGGAAACGAAGCCGCCGCAGACGCCACTGTCCAGAATCAGTGAGCTTTGCCCTCTGCCGTGATGCGGCATTCGCGCGTGGCGCCGTCGCCACCGCCTGCGCGGTCCGTGGCATCGGTGACGGATGCATCTCGGTCGGGTCTAAATGTGGCGTCACTCAACGACTACCGGTGGTCGCGCTGCCATCCTGGTTCCGTGGCACCCAGAACAGCGAGGAAGACTGACAGCAGGCTGGCCGCTCGGCTCGCCGCGCTCGCCTCGATCGGCGCGTCAGTAATTCACTTCGCCGTCGTGCCGAACCACTGGCAGGAGTGGATGCCAGCAGGCGTCTTCTTCGCATCGCTCGCACTCTTCCAATTGCTCTGGGCGCGGCTCATTCTCTCCCGAACCACGACCCCTGTGCTTGCTGTTGGCATTGTGTTCAACATTGGAGCCATCGCACTCTGGGCGTTATCTAGGACCGCGGGAGCCCCGTTCGGTCCCAACGCCGGAGAAGCGGAATTGGTCCAAGCCGCGGACCTCTGCGCGCTTCTACTTCAAATTTACGTCGTGATGGGCGCCAGCTGGGGTGTGGTACCGCGGCCTACAGGGAGAGCCGGTACCGGTGTTCTTTAGCGCATCGGTGCTCATGAGCGCGGTCGGCATCGTTGCGCTGGCGTCGACAGTGGGCGTTGCCTCGGGCCTGCGGCATGGCCACGACGCGCCAGCGAGCGCCGATGGTGGTCATCACGGGACAGCCCCCGGGGACGCGCAAAGCGAGCACCACGGGACCGCCCCCGACGATGCACAGAGCGACCAACAAGCCAATGAGGCTGAGTCTGAACAGGCCAATCAGCACGACTCCAGCGCTCAGGAGCCCCATGACCCTGAGAGCAACCATGATTCGGCCGTCCCGCCGCCAGTGAACGAGCCCGCCGGCCAGTCGGCGGTGCCGGCGCCGGCAGAAGCCCCGGCTTCGCCCGCGGTACCTGCGCAAGACGGTGATAGCGATCATGATCACAGCGAGTGAACAATCGATCTCTGCGCTTGTTCGGGGCCCCTTGACGATCGAACAGTTACTCCGTTGGTATCCGGTCGGCCCGTCTCGAAAGATCAACGCTCACAGGGTACGTCGTCGGTCAGGCCGAGTAGTCAACGTCTAGGGACGCTTATCGCCAACCTCAACCCGACCGTGCAAGCGGCCTGCCATTCGCAGCGCACCACGGAAAAGCTTCGCCTTCCGCAGTCCTAATGATCAAGAACTGCGCGCGTGCTCGCCTCAGGACTGAGGTCGAGGCGGCGCAACACTTGCGCATTGAGAGCCACGACGATCGTCGACAAGGACATCAGAATCGCGCCAACTGACATCGGCAGCACGAACCCGATCGGTGCGAGGACACCCGCAGCCAATGGCACTGCGACGAGGTTGTATCCGGCGCCCCACCACAGGTTCTGCTTCATCTTCCGGTAGCTCGCCCGGGACAGCTCGATCACCGACAGCACCGATCGCGGGTCGGAACTGGCCAGGATTACACCGGCAGAGGCGATCGCTACGTCGGTACCCGCGCCGATCGCGATGCCAACGTCGGCCTGCGCCAACGCGGGGCATCATTGACACCGTCGCCGACCATGGCGACCTTCTTGCCCTCGTGCTGCAGAGCCGAGACCTTCGACGCCTTGTCCTCCGGGCGCACGCCGGCAAACACCCGATCAATGCCGAGTTCGCGGCCCACGGCCTGGGCGACCGCCTCGGCGTCACCGGTAATCATGACCACCTCGACGCCGAGCTTGTGCAGGGCGGCGACCGCTTCCCGCGATTCGGGGCGGATTTCGTCTGCCAAGCGCAGGCCGCCGAGCACAGCGCCGTCGCGGACGACGTGCAAGATGATGGCGCCCTCCTCACGCCACGCGGTGGCAGTGTCGACCTCTTGTCCGCCGATCTCCTCGAGTAAGCGGGGGCCGCCCACCCGGATCTCGTGCCCCTCGACGATGGCAGTCACACCGACCGCCGGAGACGACGAAAAGCCACTGGCGCGAGGCACACTGAGTGCGCGCTCCATGGCGGCTCTCACGATTGCCCGTGCCAGGGGGTGTTCACTGTCGGCCTCGGCGGCGGCCGCCAGGGCGAGCACGGTGTCATCGTCGAGGTCGCCGCTGGCCTCGATGGCGGTCACCGTCGGTTCACCCTTGGTCAGGGTGCCGGTTTTGTCGAAGAGGACGGCGTCGACGGTGCGCATTCCTTCTAGTGCCAGGCGATCCTTGATCAGCACACCTCCCCGCGCGGCACGTTCGGTCGCGATTGACACCACCAGTGGTATCGCCAATCCCAACGCATGGGGGCATGCGATGACGAGCACGGTGATCGCCCGGACGACCGAGGCGTCGGGGTCTCCGACGATCGACCACGCCGCGGCGGTGATTGCGGCGGTCCCCAAGGCGAACCAGAACAGCCAGCCGGCCGCCCGGTCGGCGAGGCGCTGGGCTCGCGAGGACGAGTTACGCGCCTCGGTGACCAAGCGCTGGATGCCCGCCAGCGCGGTATCGTCGCCCGTGGCGGTGATTTCGACCCGCAGCCCAGAATCTGTGGCGACAGTTCCGGCCGTCACCGCGTCCCCGAGACCACGGGCCACCGATCGTGATTCACCGGTCACCATCGACTCGTCCATGTCCGCGCGTCCGTCGATGATTCTGCCGTCGGCGGGGACGCTGCCGCCGGGTCGGACGACCACCAGATCCCCGACGTGCAGGTCGGCGGGTGAGACGGTGATGATGCGGTCGCCGTCGACTTTCTCGGCCTCGTCGGGAAGCAGGGCGGCCAGGAGTCCAGTGCGGAGGTGGTTTGGGCGAGGAACGCATCTCGACCCAGTGGCCGAGCAGCATGATCACGATCAGCAGCGCCAGTTCCCACCAGAACTCCAGTTCGTGGTGGAGCAGGCCCAGGCTCGCGCCCCAGGAGGCGAAGAATGCGACGGTGATGGCCAGCCCGATGAGCAGCATCATTCCCGGCTTGCGAGACCGGATTTCGCTGACGGCACCGGTGAGAAAGGGCGACCACCGACGACGTACATGACCGTGCCGAGCAACGGCGCGATCCAGCGGGCGCCGGGAAAGCCGGGTACTTCGTAGCCGAGCAGCATTGCGAACATGGTCGAGAACACGATGACCGGGACGGCTATGATCACGTTGATCCAGAAGAGCCTCCGGAACACAGCGACGTGATCGCCGCCGTGGCCGGCATGGCCCCCGTGTCCAGCATGGCCGTCGTGGCCGGTGCTCGTTTGGTGTTCGGGGCGTCGTCCGTCTCCGCCGCGGCCTTCGTGGTCCGGGTGCGCGCCGCCGTGAGACGCCGCCACCGCGTGCTCGTCGTGATGTGTCATTTTCGCTCCTTGGAAGACTCATGTGTCGGTTCGAACGTGTGAGCAGCGATCGGAGGGCCGACGCAACTGCGTCGAGATGCACCGCTGTCACGCGTCATGGCCGCCAGAGTCGGTCAATCTGGACTCTTCAGTGCGTTTGGCGTCGTCGGCCGGTCCTGCGGCGGCAGCGTCCCGAAGACGGTGGCGTCATGACGAATGCGGTCAGGCCACGCCGGCGTACTTGTCGGGATCACGGTCGAACCGCGGTCCACATCCTTTGCAGCACAACCAGTACCGCCGACCGCGGTAATCGCGGAACAGGCCTGCGGCTTCGGCGGCCACCTTGTCCACTGGCGTGCCGGGCATGACCGGGCATGTCGTCTCGTCCGTTGCGGGTTCGAGGAGGTTGGTGGGCGCGGGATTGATGACCGTCGTGCCGAGGTCTTGTGGTGAGCCGCTGCAGCAGCAGCTCGACGTCGCATTCTCGTTGCCGGACATGGGGTCTCCTTAGTGCAGGGGGGTTAGTGGGCAGAGGCTGTGGATTTGAAGCCGCGCAGTCGGAGGCTGTTGCCCACGACGAAGACGCTGGAGAACGCCATTGCCGCGCCGGCGAGCATCGGGTTGAGCATGCCCAGGGCTGCGACCGGTATGGCGGCGACGTTGTAGGCGAACGCCCAGAACAGGTTCGTCTTGATCGTCGACAACGTTCTGCGGGATAGCCGGATCGCGTCAACGGCGCTGCGCAGATCGCCGCGCACCAGGGTGATGTCGGAGGCCTCGATCGCCACGTCAGTTCCGGTACCCATCGCCAAGCCGAGGTCGGCTTGGGCGAGGGCGGGCGCATCGTTGACGCCATCGCCGATCATCGCCACGGTCTTGCCCTCGGATTGCAGCCGGACGATGACGTCGACTTTGTCCTTCGGCATCACCTCGGCGATCACGGTGTCGATGCCGACCTCGGCGGCAATCTGCCTCGCAACGGCTTCGTTGTCACCGGTGAGCAGCACGGGGGTCAGACCCATCTGACGCATCTGTGAGATAGCCTGCGCGCTAGTGGGTTTCACGGTGTCTGCGACGACGAGCACACCGCGAACCTGACCGTCCCAGCCGGCGGCGACCACCGTCTTCCCCTGCGCTTCAGCCGCTTCTTTCGCCTGCACCAACTCCGGGCTCAAGTGTTGGGACCAGTCGGCGAGCAGAGATTGGCGTCCCACGACGACGGCGTGGCCGTCGACGACGCCCTGTACACCCTTGCCTTCGACATTGGCGAAATCCTCAGGGGTGGGCAGCGTCCCGAGTTCTTCGGTCGCGGCGGTCGCGATGGCCTGGGCGATCGGGTGTTCCGAAGCGTTCTCCAATGCTCCGGCTAGCCGGAGCAGGTCTGCGCGTTCGGTCCCCGCGGCAGTGATGACATCGACCAGGGTCATCTTGCCGGTGGTGACGGTGCCGGTCTTGTCCAGCACCACAGTGTCGACCTTGCGGGTGGACTCCAGCACTTCCGGTCCCTTGATCAAGACGCCCATTTGCGCCCCGCGACCGGTGCCGACCAGCAGTGCCGTCGGCGTGGCTAAACCGAGCGCGCATGGGCACGCGATCACCAGGACTGCAACGGCGGCGGTGAAGGCGGCCGCGACCGGAAACCCTGCGCCCAGCCACGCGCCCAGTGTGATCACCGCGATCGCGAGGACGATCGGTACGAAGACTCCGGAAACGCGGTCTGCTAAGCGCTGGACTTCGGCTTTTCCTGTTTGGGCGTTCTCCACCAGTTGCGCCATCTGCGCCAACTGGGTGTCCGAACCGACGCGGGTGGCTCGCACGACCAGTCGCCCGCCGGCGTTGACGGTCGCACCGACCACGGAGTCACCTGGACCGACCTCCACGGGTACCGATTCGCCGGTCAGCATCGACGCGTCCACCGCCGATGTCCCCGACGTCACCACCCGTCGGTGGCGATCTTCTCCCCGGGCGCACGACGAACTCGTCGCCCACCACAAGTCGTCGACGGCGATCTTCGCTTCCGCGCCGTCGCGCAGCACCGACACCTCCTTGGCGCCCAGCTCCAACAAGGCGCGCAGCCGCGCCGGCCTGCCGTTTGGACCGTTTCTCGAAATACCGTCCCGCCAGGATGAATGTCGTTACACCTGCTGCGACCTCGAGGTAGATGTTGGCGGCGCCATGAGACGGTGCCAACGTCAGTTCGAAGGGGTGCTTCATTCCCGGGGTGCCGGCGGTCCCGAGGAACAGCGCGTACAGCGACCACAGGAACGCCGACAAAGTGCCCAGGGAGATGAGCGTGTCCATCGTCGCCGTGCCGTGACGCAGGTTGGTCCAGGCGGCGCGGTGGAACGGCCACGCCGCCCAGACGATCACCGGCGCAGCGAGCGCCAGCGACGCCCACTGCCAGTACGTGAACTGCGCTGCGGGGATCATCGCCATCGCGATGACCGGCACCGACAACAGCACCGAACCGATCAGCCGGTGGCGTAACGACGCCATGTCGGGGTCGTCGGTTTCGCCTGTTTCCCGGCTGGGGGCGGGCTTCTCCGGTGTCGGTAGCGTGGCGCTGTAGCCGGCGTTCTTCACCTCGGCGATCAGTTGCGCCGGATCGTATCCGTCAGGCACCGTGACGGTGGCCTTCTCTGTCGCGTAGTTGACCGTTGCGGCGACACCGTCGATCTTGTTGAGCTTGCGCTCGATGCGGTTGGCGCAGGACGCGCAGGTCATCCCGCTGATGCGTAATTCAACGCTCGGGCCGGACACTGCTGTCGATGTCGTCATGCGTGGCACTGCCTTTCGATTCTCTGGGTAAGGCGGAAGTCTTCAGTGCCCGCCGGCATGGCCGGCGTCGCGCGAAGACTCTGGCGCGGGCTGATCGGTGTCGCCGCGCGCGGCGTCGACGACGAACGTGGCGGTGTGCACGGTGTCATCGACTTTGAAGTCGAGGTAGAGCAGGTAGCGACCGGCGGTGGGTGCGGTCGCCGCGAATGACACCGCAGGCCCGCCAGTGCGGCCCGCTACCGGCCCAGCCCCCTCAGGGTGCACGTGCAGATAGGCCAGGTCTCCCTCACGCAACGCGACGAGGTGACCATAGGCCCCCAGGTAGGGCTGCAATGTCGTCACTGACTCCCCGTCCCGGGTGACCGTCGCAGTGAGCTGCTTCGAGACGCCCGCGGTGAGCGCACCGTCGAGTTCTACGGTGTAGTCGGTGATCTCATCAATGATGCGTGTGGCGGCCCGGGGCGACGGAGCGAAGACGCCGGCCACCTCCACGGTCCGGGTGAGGGTTAGTTTCGTGCTGCCTGCCCGGGCAGGCTGAAAGTCGGCGAACACGCGGTAAGAGCCCGCGGCGTTCCACGCCCAGGGCGTCGACCACGTGCCCGCGGTGCGGTCCAGGACGGGGTGTACGTGCGCGAAGTGCTGGCCATCAGAACGGACGACGATGAGATGCAGCTGCTTGTCGTGCACGGTCGCGTAGTCAAGCAGCGGCTCGCCACCAGGATCGACGATGGCGAAGCTCAACGTTCCCCGACCACCAGGGGCGACGGGTGCCCGTACCGGGCTGAGCGCATAGCCATCTCGGGCGAGGGACAACCCTGGCGGATCGGCGGACGGAAGGGACACCGGCGCCGCTTGCTCGGTGGTCGCGGCGCGACCACCAGGGCTATCCGCGCCGGGGTTCAGCGAAGCGGTCACCGCGGTGTCAGGAGCGACGGCCGCAGCGGCGCCGTACGCAGCCGCGAATGCCATCACCAGCCCCGCACCGAATGCGGCCAACCGTCCCGCGGCGTTCATGCGACGCGCAACGCCGAATAGCCGGCCTCGTCGACGGCGTTGAGAACCTGCGCGTCATCGATGGGACCGCTGGACGTCACGATCAGCGTCCCAGTCGTGGCGCTGACCTCGACGTCTTCAACCCGGGCACCCGCTCACTTCCTCACGCACCGACAGCTCGCAATGCCCGCAGGTCATACCCGTGACGGTGTACTCGATCGTGCTCATATCCGACTCCCATCTGCATGCCGTAGATACCCCTACGGGGTATTGGTACCTTCTGAAGGTATACCCCCCGCGGGTATGAAGCAAGGGGTGGGGTTTACCGACTAACGAGGTGCCATCCGCGCGTCAATGCTCTTCGCGGCCTGAACGATGGGAAGGGATGATTGACGATGCGGACGCTTCACGTGGGCAACGACGGCTGGCCGCTGATGGGCGAGGCGATCGGCAACGGCGAGCTGATCGTCATGCCTCACGGCGGTGGGCCCGGTCACCACAGCATGAAGCCACTTGCCGATCGGCTTGCGGGTCGGTATCGCGTTGCGCTACCCGACATTCGAGGGCATGGCGCACCAGACGCATCTGATGATCGCAGTTGCGCGCCGGGAGGCAGCACAGTTTGAACGTGGACCAAGGCAAGCGGCAATGTGCGCGTGGTGAAGCCAGATTGCCCTTTACCCTGCAGCGCAAACACGTTGCCAGGCAGCCGGTTCGAAGGGGCTGCGAGACCCGCACATGCCACACCGTATTCGGCACACATCGACCCAGGACGCTTGGTACGTAGCGTTCGACGCCGCGTGCCGCGACGTTCGGCCGGGGCCGTTTCTCCGCGCTGACCGGTACATGGCCGACCGCGCGCGACCGAGTCACACCGCTACTGCGGTTCCATCCCGCTGACCGGCTTGGTCAAGGCGTAGTAGGCGTACCGGCTGTCGAGGCGGTTGCGCGGGACCAGAGTGACTAGCTGCGGCTCGAGGCCGCACTCGCCCGCGAGTCTCCAGAACTCCTCGATGGTGAACGTCGTGTTGAGCGCCAGGTTGCGAGCGTAGGCCCAGCCGATCCGTCCGCGGGTACGACCGTCGCTGGTGTGATACTTCACCTGCACGAAGGCCATTCCACCCGGTCGAAGCACGCGTTGGGCGATGCGGAGGATGGTGCGCACGGCGTCTACTCCGGTGGTCAACTCAATGACGTAGAGGCATAGGAAAGGTCGCACGCGTGGCGCAGGCCGTCGGCAGCTGCGTTCGGGTCGGCGAGATCGATGAGCAGGGTGTCCACCGGGGTGTTGCAGACGGCCTGCACTTGGCGGAAGCATTCGGCGAGGTTGTCCGGCGAAATGTCGGCGGAGATGAAGCGCTCGACATGCGGCGCGAAGGCCACGGCGTTGGCTCCCCACCCGCCCCCCATTCGATGATCGTCGTCGGAGTGTCGACCTCCAGCGCGCGAGCGAACCGCTGATAGATCTCCAAGTGGTCCCTACCAACCTCAGCGAAGGCCTCGTCGCCGATTCCGTGTCGCCAATGCGAATTCGAGTCCCACGACTGGTCGCCATCGGAGGCGGACCAGTATCGGGCCGCTTGTCTCCCGATACGGGCGTCGTGTCGACGTGGCATGAGCAGCCGGACGGCGGCCACGATGAACCGTTCTCCGCGTGCGGCCATGCTCAACCCCGTCCGCCGGTCACGGGACTGGCCATCGCGTTTCCTCACGCGGTCACGCGGCCGGGCGCGACGGCCAGGCGGTACCCGACGCCACGCACGCTCAGCACCAGAGCCGGTTCTTCGGAATCGTCTCCGAGTCGGCGGCGCAGCGCAGCGATGTGCACGCTAATCCGTTCGGTGTTTGCGCTCGACCGCGATCCCCAGACCGCCTCCATCAGATCCCGGCGGGTGACCACGGCACCGCGCCGCCTGGCCAGCTCGACCAAGATGTCGAACTGGGTACGAGTCAGACCGATCCGCTGGTCTGCGATCCGCACCTCACGTCGACCAACGTCGATCGACAACGGTCCGTACGAAAATCGCCGTGGCATGGGATCGCCGCCTTCTGCAAGCGCTTCGTTGGCCTGCCATCTCCGCAGCGCGGCCCGCACCCGCGCCGCAAGCTCGCGGCTGCTGCGCGGACCGGTGAGGACGTCGTCAGCGCCTGCTCGCAAGCCCGCCACGACGACGTTCTCGTTGCCCGCACTCGTGCACATCGTGACGTGGGAATCACAGACGTCGCGTATTTCTCGGCACACCTGCATCACCGAACCACCCAGGAGATCCACGTCGAGCGCGACGAACCCCGGCTGCAGCCGCTGGGCGGCGCCCACCGCCTCATCACCGTCGTCGGCCACCACCAAGGAGACCTCATCGGTGCGGAAGTGGTCGGCGACCGCCTCGATCCACCTGAGGTGGTCGCCGACGATCAACATCGTCGCCGGGGCCGGTGCCGTCGCCATCAAGCCGTCACGCATTAGGAAATACTGCACTACTACGTAGAGCAGTACAGACTCTTGGCAGCGGCGTGTCGAATTCACCCCCTTGCATGAAGCCGATACACACGGCCGCGAAAGGCATAGCGCGCGCGAACTTTCGCGCGCCGCGCCGCGGCCGGTGAATTGTTACGCAAGCGAGACTTGAGGCGCAAGTCACCTCACGTGACAAATGTTAACGTTTGATCTGAACGTGATACCTACGTACTGCCCTGCTACGTAGACGGTCGGTGGTCGGTCGGCAAGCATCCGGTGATCGACGCGGGATCTACCCATGCGCTGCGCGCCGACGACCGAGAAGGCGAGGACCGTGTCCACGAAGCTCCACCGGCGCCTGAAGGCTCTGAGCTGTATGGCATCGCCACGCTCGCAGTGACCCTAGCCGCGCCCGCGGCCGCCGGGCGACGTGACCTTGGATCCGAGCCTTCCACAGGTTGTCAGTGCTGGCGCACCCGGCGACCCCCTCGCCATCGCCAACGCCTCACTTCGCGCCACCGCCATGGCTACCGAGACCACGATGAACCTCGGCCGCAACTTCCTGCGCACTTTGGGTTTCGGAGGCGCCGAACCCAGCGCCGCTCCGCTGGCGTCGGGCCGTGTGTCGGGCAGTCAGGCCATCGAGTACGTCATCCGCCGTGCAGGCACACAGCTCGGGGTGCCTTATTCATGGGGCGGCGGCAGCCTGACCGGACCTAGCCGCGGCATCGACCAGGGCGCCGGCACAGTTGGTTTCGACTGTTCAGGACTGACTCGATTCGCCTTCGCCGGTGTTGGCATTCTGCTACCCCGCTGGTCCGGTGACCAGTACAACGCTGGCCGCAAGGTCCCTCCGTCGCAGGCCCGCCGAGGCGACCTGTTGTTCTGGGGTCCCGGAGGCAGTCAGCACGAGGCGCTCTATTTGGGTAACGGCCAAATGCTGGAGGCCCAACAGACGGGTGTTCCGATCAAGATCTCACCGGTGCGCAAAGCCGGAATGACGCCTTACGTAACGCGCATCATCGAGTGACGCGCCTGTGCAGCATCCGCATCTGCCCATCGTCGCCGTTCGGGCAGGCCGGGGCCCACCGGGCCCGGGCTGGGATGTCGGCGATGGTGTTGTCGCCACCGGGTTTAGCGAAGACGCGTTGGGCAGACTCGGAACGCAGACGTTGTCGACGTCATTGGTGTTCACGGCCGAGGGCCACTATTCAACCGCCGCAGGTACACCCGGCTAGTGTGATCGGAGCAGGAGCTGATCAGATTGGATCGGTGGCATCGCCACTAGAGGCACAATGCAGGGCGGCGCTATCGTCGCTCAGTGGCGATGAATACCCCGGGTGGTCATGCAGCTGCCGGACCACGCTGGAGCGGCGCGGCGCTCCTTCGCCCGGGGGTGTTGGCCTTCACCGGATCGATCGGCCCCACCGATGCCCACGCCCACCACGCCGTGCAGGTCATAACCGCGACATCGGCTTTGACGGTGCTCGATGGGCACGGCGCCCGCCACGTCGGAACGAAGGTGGTCGTGCCCGCCGACGCGCCACACCAGATCGAGGTCGGCGCACAGGAGGGCACGGTGGTGTTCCTGGAGCCGGAGTCCGCGCCGGGCCGGGCCGCGCATTCGCGCGCCGTCCACTTCGGATGGACGGTCACCCCTCTGCTTAGTTCCACTCGGCGACAAGCGCTGTCCGCGGTCGTCGACGAGCTGATCGCGAGCCTGGCACCTACCCCAGTTGTTCACGGCAGTGACACGGCGCGCCATCCCGCCGTCGATGACGCATTACGTCTGTTGCCCGACCTCATGGCGGCTGGCACGGTCAGCGGAACCAAACTCGCCGCCATAGTTGGGATCTCGGCGAGCCGCTTGACGCATCTGTTCTCTCAGCAGGTCGGCATTCCGTTGAGACGCTACGTGTTGTGGTCACGGTTGCAGCTTGCCATCACCCGGGTGCAGGCCGGCGATGACCTGACCGGCGCGGCGCACGGCGCGGGATTCGCCGACAGTGCCCATCTCACTCGCACCACCCGTGAGATGTTCGGCCTGCCACCCTCGGTGCTGAGCCGGCACGTCTCCTGGGACCTCGACAACGAATAGCCGAATCATTCAAGCCATATCGCGGCGGCGGCCGCGACGATCAAGGCATGAGAACGAACTCTTCGACATCGACGGCAATCACCGCGGTCCAGACGGTGGCCCGCTACGGCTACGTGCCGTTCATGTTGATCGGCTTCAACGGGGTGGGCATCGCCGTGGCGGCCGCCGGCGCGCCGAAGTACTGGCTGCTGGCGATTCTGGCGGCCGCGATCATGACCGCGTTCCTGGTGGAGCGGGTCATTCCGTATGACGAGTGGAACGACGACCGCGCCGATGGCACCCGCGACCGCATCCACGTGGCGGTCAACGAAACCCTGATCCTGGCCAGCGTCGCCGCGATCCCGCTGCTCGCAGCGATCGTCCCCGCGCCGCAGTTGTGGCACAGCTGGCCTTTCGTCGCACAGGTCCTCGCCGCGATCCTGGTCGCGGATTTCGGCATCACCGTCGTCCATCTGGCCAGCCATAAGATCGGCGTGCTGTGGCGCTTTCACGCGGTGCACCACAGCATCACCCGCTTCTACGGCCTCAACGGCCTGATGAAACACCCCCTGCACCAAACCGTCGAGATGGCCGCCGGTGTCGCACCCCTGATCCTGATCGGGCTGCCCGTCAACGTCGCCTCCGCGCTTGCCCTGGCTGTCGCGATCCAGCTGCTGCTGCAGCACTCCAACGCCGACTACCGGATCGGCCCGGTCAAGTACGTCCTGGCCCTCAACGAAGGCCACCGCTTCCACCACCTGAAATGGGCCGGCATCGGCGACGTCAACTTCGGGCTGTTCACCCTCGTGTGGGACCACCTCATGCGCACCTACTCCTATGACCCCGCCCGCCGCTTCGACTCCACCCAGCTGGGCATGGCCGCCAAACCCGACTACCCCAGCAGCTACCTGCGCCAGATGATCTACCCGTTCACGCCCGGCGTGCACCTTGCACCCGCCGCCGACACCCGCGTGGCAGAGACACGGCCACCGACATTCGGTCCAGCCTCGAACTAGCCGGTTTCGTCGCACAACGCTGTCGTGACATCGAGGCTATTGACAACTGGCGCTACGTCATCGCGAGTCAGGCCAGTGCCAAGAACAGCTTTTCCAGCTCGGCCTCGGTCATGGGTTGTTGTCCCTCGGTGGCCTCTCCGGTCAGGCATTCGCGTAAGCCGGTGGCGACAATCTTGAAGCCGGCCTTATCCAGGGCGCGCGACACCGCGGCCAATTGTGTGACGACGTCCTTGCAGTCGCGACCTTGTTCGATCATCGAGATCACCCCGGCGAGCTGCCCTGGGCCCGACGCAACCTGTTGAGCACTGCGGCGATGGCGTCTTCGTCACCGACCATGACTGTGGGTCCTTTCAGCAGCGGGGGTAAACCCCCACGTTACCCGTGGGGGTATTGGTTGGACAGTTCTCACGCGGCGATCCGAATCGGGATGAGGCGGCGCAGGGGGCAGTAGGTGTACCGGGCACACGCGAATGTCATGGTGGCGGCAACGGCAGTGAGTGTCGCGGCGGCGATTCCCACGCCGAGGTGGATTTCTTGGGACACGACGACCGTTGACATCGCAAGGACGAACCAGCCCAAAGCCTTTCGCAACAGGTCGGGTTTGACCATGGCGGTCAGGCGGGCGCCGACGAGGGCACCGACCGCGGCCGCGGTGGCTACTGCCAGCGCTGCCGGCCAAGTGATCGGCACGCTGGACAGGTAGCCGCCCAGGCCCGCGAACGAGTTCATCGAGATCACGATCAACGAGGTGCCGACCGCGACCGGCATGGGCAACCCACCGAGCACGGCGAGGGCGGGCACCACCAGAAATCCGCCGCCCGCGCCGACCACGCCGGTCACCAGTCCGACCGCCAAGCCCACGCAAAGGATCTTCGGAACCGGCACATGTGGTCGGTCGGCGGCGTCGACGGCCGTGCGGCCGCGCAGCATCGCGACCGCCGTGGCGGCCATCATCGCAGCGAAGCCGACCAGCAAGACCGTGCCCGGAATGAACCGAGCCAGGACGCCGCCACTGTAGGCGCCCGCCATACCCGCTGCGCCGAAAGTGAGACCCGTGCGCCATTGCACCCGGCCGGCCCGTGCGTGAGAGACGCCGATCGTGCTGGTCACACCGACGACCAACAGCGAGGTGGCAATGGCCTGCTTGGCGTCCATGCCGGCGACATAGGCGAGCAGCGGCACCATCAGGATCGAGCCGCCGCCGCCGAGTAATCCCAGCACCATGCCGACGATCACTGCCAGGCCGACGGTGAGCACGGTCATCGCCAATTGCCGGAGCAATGTGCGGTCTCGGACTCACCGGTGTGTCGAACGTCGACCAGCCGTGAGGGGTCGACGACGCGCACCCACCGTCGTCGACGTGGTGGGGATTGGGGGAGGTGGGTGCGGTCATCATCGTCACGGCGAATCCCTTCAGGCGTTCGGCATATACCTAGGGGGTATAGTCAGATATGGTGGCATACCCCGGGGTACCCGCAACTCCGTACGCGTTCCGCCCTGGGGCCTGCTGGGGCGGTGACTCACCGCCACACACGAAACACCTGAACCATGAAATTCATGCAGTACTACTTGGAATGTCTGTCCCACGCGTCGTATCTGATTGCCGACGAGACCACCGGCCGCGCAGTCGTCGTCGATCCCCGGCGCGATGTCGCGGACTATCTGTCGGACGCCGAAAAGCTGGGCTGGCGAATCGAACTCGTAATCGAGACTCACTTCCACGCCGATTTCGTGTCCGGTCACCTGGAGCTAGCAGCCACCGGCGCCACGATCGTGTACTCCTCGGTCGCGCAGACCGAGTTCGCGTCGATGGGCGTCGCCGACGGCGAACGCTATGACCTGGGCGAGGTCACGCTGGAGTTCCGCCACACCCAGGCCACACGCCCGAATCGATGAGCATCGTGGTCGAGCGCCGCGGCGATGAGGTCCCCTACGGCGTCCTGACCGGCGATACCTTGTTCATCGGTGACGTCGGGCGGCCCGATCTGCTCGCCTCCATCGGGTTCACCCGTGAACAGTTGGCGGGCATGCTGTACGACTCGCTGCACAGCAAGCTGATGACACTGCCAGATGCCACGGGTGTACCGGCGCACGGCGCGGGTTCGGCATGTGGCAAGAACCTTTCCACCGACCTGTGGTCGACCATCGGCGAGCAAAAGCAGACCAACTACGCCCTGCATGCCGCCGATAAGGCCACGTTCGTGGATCTGGTCACCCAAGGACAACCGCCAGCACCCAGCTATTTCGCCGTCGACGCCATGCTCAACCGGCAGGACCGCGCACTGCTCGATGAGACGAAGATGCCGACCGCACTGAACTACACCGAGGTCCTCGACGCGCTCAACGGCGGCGCACTCCTGGTCGACGGCCGTAGCCCCGATCACTTCGCGCTGGGCCACCTGCGTCGCTCGATCAACATCGGACTCGACGGCCGCTACGCGGAGTTCGCCGGGTCGGTGCTGCCCTCCGACGTCGACATCGTGTTGTTCAGCGGACCCGGTCAGGAACTGGAAGGCAAAAATCGTCTCGCGCGTATCGGTTTCGACCGCGTCGTCGGCTACCTCGACCGCCCGTTCGAGGTCATGTTCGACCACCGCAGTGATGTCCAGATCGCCCCTCGGTTAACGGCCAAATCCTTCGACCAGCGCAGATCCGAGTTCACCGACGTGCAGGTCGTCGACGTGCAAACCCGGCGAAGTCGCGGCGGGAAGCATCCCGAACGCCGTCGCCATCCCGTGGGTCAATTGCCCGATCGGTGCGAAGAGCTGGATCCAGCCAAGCCGACGGTCGTGTACTGCCGGCGGATATCGCTCCTCGGTAGCCGCGAGCTTGTTGCGCCAGCGCGGATTTGGAGACGTGAGCGACATCGTGGGCGGCTTCAACGCGTGGGAAGCCGCTCAACAGAATGCGTAGATGAGTAGACGAAATGGCGAGCGTCGCCAACGCACGAAGCATCGACGGCCCCTCCCGCGGCTAGGGCGGATGTCCAGTGACGCCGCGTTGCTCCGAACGGGCGCATGTCCAGCCTGCGGCCTGCCGCAGGCTCGAAGTATCGCCATGAACCGTCTATCATCGTCGAATGGCGATGAAGAAGTCTGATAGGTGTGCGGCTGTTCCCCGAGAGCGTCATCGAATCTGGATGCTGCGGTGGCGCTGTTTCACAGTCTTTCCGATTCGGCGCGGTTGGCGATCGTGCGCCGCCTGGCTGACGGGGAGGCCCGCGTGGTCGATCTGATCGGGGAGCTGGGGTTGGCGCAGTCCACGGTGTCGGCGCACGTGGCGTGCCTGCGGGACTGCGGGCTGGTTACCGGGCGCCCCGAGGGCCGGCAGGTGTTCTATTCGCTGACTCGCCCTGAACTGATGGACCTGCTGGCCTCGGCCGAGACGCTGTTGGCCGCCACCGGCAACGCGGTCGCGCTGTGCCCTACCTACGGAACCAACTCGGGCATCGACGCGTCGACGGGTACGCAGGAGGCTCGGCGATGAGCGACGCATGCGGTTGCGGCGACGACGAGCCCCGCGCCGCCGACGAAGTCGACGGTGAGCCCGAACGGCTCCGGCAGATCAAGGAACTGCGGTTCGCCGCCCTCTCGGGAGTGCTCCTGGCGGCAGCGGTGATCGCGGGGTTCCTCGACGCCGCCGAGCCGGTCGTCCTCGCGCTGGAAGCGGCGGCGCTGCTGGCGCCTACACCTTCGTCCCGTCCACCGTGAAGCGGTTGGCGAAAGGCAAGATCGGGGTCGGCACGCTGATGACCATCGCCGCCGTCGGCGCGGTAGTTCTCGGCGAGGTGGGTGAGGCCGCGATGCTGGCGTTCCTGTTCTCCATCAGCGAGGACTGGAGGAATACTCGCTCGCCCGTACTCGCCGCGGGCTGCGCGCCTGTTGTCGCTGGTGCCCAACGAGGCCACCGTGCTGCGTGACGGCGCCGAGAAAACCGTCCCGACAGCGGATCTGAGGATCAGCGACCGGATGATGGTCAAACCCGGCGAGCGTGTCGCCACCGACGGCATCATCCGGTTGGGCCGCACCGCACTCGACGTCTCGGCCATCACCGGCGAGTCGGTTCCCGTAAAGCCGGGCCCGGTGATGAGGTGTTCGCCGGGTCGATCAACGGCACCGGAGCACTGGAGGTGGAGGTCAGCACCACCGCTGAGGACAACTCCTGGCCCGTATCGTGCGCATCGTAGAGGCAGAACAGTCCCGCAAGCGCGTCTCAACGCTTGGCCGACCGCATCGCCAAACCCCTGGTGCCCGGGATCATGATCGTCGCCGGACTGATCGCGGTGATCGGCAGCCTGCTCGGCGACTCGGCCACCTGGATCGAACGCGCCCTGGTGGTGCTGGTCGCCGCCTCACCGTGCGCGCTGGCGATCTCGGTGCCGGTCACCGTGGTGGCCGCCATCGGCGCCGCCAGCAAGCTCGGCGCGCTGGTCAAGGGCGGCGCCGCCGGAAGGGGCTGGGCAAGATCCGCGGCGTCGCCTTGGACAAGACCGGCACGCTAACCGCGAACCGGCCCGCCGTCATCGACGTGGCCACCATCAACGGCGCGACTCGCGAGCAGGTTCTGGATCTGGCAGCGGCACTGGAAGCGCGCAGCGAGCACCCGCTGGCCGCGGCGATACTCGCCGCAGTCGATGACGTCACACCCGCCTCCGACGTCGAGGCCGTCACCGGCGCCGGGCTCACCGGGCGTCGCGAGGGCACGCTTCGTCTGGGCCGCCCCGGCTGGCTCGACCCGGGCCCACTTGCCGGTGACGTCGCACGGATGCAGCAGGCAGGCGCCACCGCGGTCCTCGTCGAAGACGACGGCCAGGTCATCGGGGCCATCGCAGTGCGCGACGAGCTGCGCCCCGAAGCCGCTGAAGTGGTCGCGCAGTTGCGCCGCGACGGTTATCACGTGGCGATGCTCACCGGCGACAACCAGGCCACCGCCGCCGCGCTGGCCCGCGACGTCGGGATCGACGCCGTGCACGCCGAGTTGCGCCCGAAGCCAAGGCGCGATTGATCGAACAGCTCCGCGCCCAACGCCCCACCGCGATGGTCGGCGATGGCGTCAACGACGCTCCGCGCTGGCACCGCCGACGTGGGCATCGCGATGGGCGCGATGGGCACCGACGTGGCCATCGAAACCGCCGACGTGGCGTTGATGGGCGAAGACCTGCGCCATCTGCCCCAAGCGTTCAGCCATGCGCGCCGGGCGCGGCGGATCATGCTGCAAAACGTCGGCCTGTCCTCGGATTGATCATCGCGCTGGTCCCGCTGGCGCTGTTCGGGGTGCTCGGGCTGGCCGCGGTGGTGCTGATTCATGAACTCGCCGAGATCGTGGTGATCGCCAACGGTGTGCGGGCCGGGCGCGCCGACCGCCGCCCGCTCGATCCGGCAGCCAGCCACCCGCGCGGCACCGGTGAGCGCACCGTCGTGACCGCCGGCCCCACCAGCCCAGAGGCCAGGGTGAGGCGGGCGCGGATCACTTTGGTCGCCACCGTGGTCATCGTCGCCGCCTTGGACCTGGGATTGAAGACCTGGGCCGGCCGCACCCTGAATGACGGCAGCTCAATAGATCTCGGGCCGCTCAACTTGCGGCTGGCGTTCAATCCGGGTGGCATTCAGTTTCGGCGACACCCTGCCCCGCGGCTCTGCTCGGCGTCACCGGCGTCATCGTGGTCGGTTTGGCGGTGTTCGCCGTCCGCGTGACGCGCACCGCCGCGCTTCCCGTGGTGCTGGCGCTAGCGGCGATGCTGGGCGGCGCGGTGGCCAACGTGATCGACCGCGCCGCGGATGGGCTGGTCACCGACTACCTGCACACCGGCTGGTTCCCCACCTTCAACCTGGCCGGCGTCTTCGTCGTCACCGGGGCAGCCGCACTCGTCGTGGCTAGCTGGCGAACAAGCAACACCGCAGACATGAAGACACGCATGATCTTGTCCTCGGTGCTGCCCGCGATCGGCCTGTTCATCGTGACCAACATCGACGACATCATCGTGCTCACTGTTCTTCGCCCGCGGCTCGGCCAACGCGGAACCACGGCCCGTATCACCGCAGGCCAATACCTGGGATTCGCCGGAATCCTGGGCGCGGCAGTGCTCGTCACGCTGGGCGCCGGGGCGTTCCTCCCCGTACTTCGGGCTCGTACCCTGGCGTTGGGGTGTGGGCGGCATGGCAAAGGCGCGGCAACGACGACGACGACGACGACGGCAAGGCCGCGGGCAAGAACGTTGGCGTCGTGACCGTCGCAGCAGTCACCTTCGCCAACGGCGGCGACAACATCGGCGTCTACGTTCCGGTCTTCCTCAGCGTGGGACCGGCGGCCGTGGTGGCCTACTGCATCGTCTTCCTCCGTGCTCGTCGCGGTACTGGTCATCGCCGCCCGATTCGTCGCCACCCGCCGGCCGATCGCCGAAGTCCTCGAACGCTGGGAACACGTCCTGTTTCCGATCGTCCTGATCGGCCTGGGCATCGTCATCCTGGTCAGCGGCCTCGCCTTCGAAATCTAGCCGGCCCCAACATTGGTGGTGAATTCCGCGGCAACGTGGTCATCGTGGTGTGGCTGCCCTTTCACAGCGTATTTCCGCATCCGACACGCCGGGTGGATGGCGCACTGCTCCCGGTGGGGACAGGATTGGCGGTCCTGTCCGTCGCCGCGTCGTGGCCGGCCGTGGCTGCCGCACTTTGCGCAGTCGCCGTGATGTTCAGCAATGGTTCATACCGACGGCTTTGATCGCCCTGAGTGGGGCCGACGCTCGCAGCGGCGATTGTCATCGTCGACACACTCGATGAGGACATTGATCGCCCGACGTCCACAGGTCCAGAAACATCGAGGACTAGCGCTGTCGCCAACCCTCAGGAGGGTCTCAGTCCTCCTTGGCCGGTGGTGGCGCCACAGGACGCGTTAGAGACACGCCATCCCGGGCTCTGTCATCATCAACGCCACCGCGAGGACCGGCCCAACGAGGACGGGACCGGTCGCCGTGATGAGATCGATGCGGGCCTTGATCCCGGTGGGCGGGAACAAGAGTCGCTCACACGTTG